>OY970184.1:0-4800000 GCA_963708125.1 uncultured Alphaproteobacteria bacterium | reverse complement strand
ATTGGCTTCGAAACTTTTCTGACTGTTGCGATCGCCGTCGAGTCCCGAACCCGTTACCCGGATTGCGCATGAACTATCACTGGAATTGGGGCATCTTCTTCGACCTTTCGCCGGACGGCGTCCACACCTATTTGCAGACGCTGATGCTCGGCGCGGCCTGGACTCTGGCGACTTCGGGCTGCGCCTTTGTGCTCGCGCTCACATGCGGATCGCTGGTCGGCGTGCTGCGCACAGTACCCTCGCTGTGGACGGCCCGGCTCGCCAATGCCTATGTCGAGCTGTTTCGCAATGTTCCGCTGCTGGTGCAGCTGTTTCTGTGGTATTTCGTGCTGCCGGAACTGGTGCCGCACGCTTTCGGCGATTGGCTCAAGCAGCTGCCGAACGCCTCGTTCTACACGGCCGTGGTCGCGCTCGGTCTTTACATGTCGGCGCGCATTGCCGAGCAGGTCCGCGCCGGGATATTGAGCTTGCCGCACGGACAGCGCCAGGCCGCTTTGGCGCTCGGCCTGACGCTCTCGCAGGCCTATGCTTTCGTGCTGCTGCCGATGGCCTATCGGATCATCATGCCGCCGCTTGCCTCCGAACTGCTCAACACCATCAAGAACAGCGCAGTCGCGCTCACCGTCGGTCTCATGGAACTGACCGCCCGCGCCCGCGCCATGCAGGAATTCTCCTTTCAAGTGTTCGAGGCGTTTACCGCGGCGACGCTAATCTACGTCATCATCAATATGTTGGTGACCTTAGCCATGCGCGCCTTGGAACGCCGTCTCGCGGTCCCGGGCACTGTCGGCTTCAAGGCGCCCGACGCACTGACGCCAGGTTGAGCGATATGGTCGCCAATTTCGATTTCAACGAGATCATCCGCTCGCTGCCCTTTCTGTTCTATCGGGGCATGACGTTCACGCTGTTGTTGACCGCGCTCGCCACCGCCGGCGGCATCGTGATCGGCACTTTGCTGGCGCTGATGCGGCTTTCCGGCGCGAAGCTCCTTGCCGCGCCCGCGGCGGCTTACGTCAATCTGATGCGCGCGGTCCCTTTCGTGCTGATGATCTTCTGGTTCTATTTTCTAGTGCCCTATATCGGCCAGTGGGTCACCTTCTCGGCCCAGCCGGTCGAGGTCGGCGCCTTCGCCTCATGCCTGGTGACGTTTACGCTGTTCGAGGCGGCGTTCTTCTGCGAGATCATGCGTGCCGGCATCCAATCGATCCCGCGCGGCCAGGTGAACGCCGCGCTGGCGCTCGGCATGACCTATCCGACCGTCATGGGTTCCGTCGTTCTGCCGCAAGCTTTCCGCAACATGATGCCGGTGCTGCTGACACAGACTATCGTGCTGTTTCAGGATACGTCGCTTGTCTACGTGATCGCTGTGACCGATTTTCTCGGTGCCGCGTCCAAGGTGGCCCAGCGCGACGGCCGCCTGGTGGAGATGTATACCTTCGCGGCTTGCGTCTATTTCGTTATCTCCTTGTCGGCTTCGCGCGCGGTTCAGCTTTTGCAGCAGCGCCTTGCCGTCGTCCGATGAGCGCGATGATCGACATCGCCGGGCTGTGCAAGTGGTACGGCGCCACGCAGGTACTCAAAGACTGCACGTTGAGCGTAGCCAAGGGCGAGGTGGTCGTGGTGTGCGGCCCGTCCGGCTCCGGCAAGTCGACGCTGATCAAATGCATCAACGGGCTCGAGCCGTTCCAAAAAGGACGCGTCGTCGTCGACGGCGAGTTGGTCGGCGATCGCAAGACCAACCTGCCCAAGCTGCGGGCACGCATCGGCATGGTGTTCCAGCATTTCGAGCTGTTTCCGCATCTCACGGTGCGGCGCAATCTGGTCTTGCCGCAGGTCAAGGTGCTCGACCGCACCGCCGAGGAAGCAAACGACAAGGCCATTCGTCTGCTCGAGCGCGTCGGGCTGTCGGCGCATGTCGACAGGTTTCCGGGCGAACTCTCGGGCGGCCAGCAGCAGCGCGTCGCCATCGCGCGGGCGCTGGCGATGGATCCCGTGGCCATGCTGTTCGACGAGCCGACCTCGGCGCTCGATCCGGAAATGATCCAGGAGGTTCTTGAGGTGATGGTGGCGCTGGCGACGGAGGGCATGACCATGATCGTTGTCACCCACGAAATGGGCTTTGCCCGCAAGGTCGCCCATCGCGTAGCGTTCATGGACAAAGGCGAGATCATGGAAGACGCTTTGACCGCGGACTTCTTCCAAAGGCCGCGCAGCGAGCGGGCGCAATTGTTTCTGTCGAAGATTTTGCAGCATTGAATGCCGCGGCAGAATTCGTTTGCGCCCGCCGCGGACTGGCACCGGCAGCTGCTTTTTGTCAATCAGAGACAGTCATCGATTGCAAGGCCAGCGTCTTTCGAAAGCGGCGAAGCGCGGCCTTCGGCGGTTTCGTCCTTGAGGAGAGAGTAGTGTTTCGATCCGTTGCCGGCGTCGCCATCGACGACGTCACCCGACCACCGGAGTCCGCGAGTCACTCCGGCTTAAAGTTCATCGCGACGCCGTTAATGCAATAACGCAGGTGCGTCGGCGGCGGACCGTCTTCGAATACATGGCCGAGATGGCTGCCACAGCGGCTGCAATGGACCTCGGTGCGGACCATGAAATGGCTGCGGTCGACCGAGGTTTCGACCGCTCCCGGCTCGGGGTCATTGAAGCTCGGCCAGCCGGTGCCGCTGTCGAATTTCTGCTTTGACTTGAACAAAGCCTGGCCGCAGCCCGCGCAGGAAAACGTGCCCGAACGCTTCTCGTAATTGAGGGCGCAGCTGCCGGCCCGCTCAGTTCCATGCTCGCGCATGATGTAATACTGCTCGGGGGTCAGAATCTTGCGCCATTCCTCTTGCGTGTGCGTGACCGGGTATTGCTTGCTAGCCGTCGTGCCGTCCATGGCCATGCCGCCTGTTCCCAACGAGAGATCCACTACGAATGTAATCTATGCCGGGCAATGCGCAATCGCGTGATCGCCGCCGCTTGCTGGCGGCGGAATGTGTTGACCTAAGCACCAGGCAGAATCGGGTGGCTCAGAGCACCATGAAGCAAAGCACGCACTGGAATGTCCATGCGCAGGGGCAGGAGGATGATCGCGAGCCTCGATCAGGCGGCGACCCGAAATGGCGCGGTTTTGCCAACGACGAGGCGCGGCGCCGCGGGGCCGTTTTCGCGTTGACGCTGGTCGCGGTCCAGCTCGGCCTGATGTTCGTCGGCGCGCTGATGCCGACGCCGCTTTATCCGCTTTTTCGGCAAGCGTTCGGATTTTCCGGCATCGTGCTGACGCTCATTTACGCGGTCTACGTGCTCGGCAATCTGCTCTCGCTGCTGCTCCTCGGCCGGCTTGCCGACCAGATCGGCCGTCGCAATGCCAGCTTGCCGGCGATCGGCTTCGCCTTTGCCAGCGCCGCGGTATTCGTGGCGGCGACGAGCACCGCCTGGTTGTTCGCGGCGCGTCTGCTCAGCGGCCTGGCGACTGGCTTGGCCGCCGGCGCGGCGACCGCCTGGATTGCCGAGCTTTATCGGGGACGCACCGAAGGCGCCGCCGCGCGCATCGCTTCGGCCGCCAACTTCTTCGGCTGCGCCGCCGGCCCGCTGTTCGCCGGTCTGCTGGCGCAGTTCGCCGTCTGGCCGCTGCAGCTTTGCTTTCTCGTCTATCTGGTGCTGCTCTGCATTATGACCGGCGGCCTGTTCCTGGTGCCCGAGACCCTGAGCCGCCGGCGCGGCTTGAGCGAGCTCGAGCTCAAGCCGCGGATCGGAGTGCCTGCGCACATTCGCCTGCAATTCGTTGCGCCGGCGGTGACCGGCTTCGCCACTTTCGCGCTGATCGGCTTCTACGGAGCGCTGCTGCCGAATTTGCTCGCGAACAGCTTGCACCAGTCCGCTCCGGCAATAGCCGGCGCCGTCGTCTGCGCGCTGTTTCTGATCGCCGCGCTGACCATCCTTTCCACTGGGCGCCTGCACAGCCAGACCGCGATGATGAGCGGGCTCGCCCTGCTGCCGCCGAGCGTGTGGGTTCTGGTCGGCGCGCAGGTGGCGCAATCGATGCCTATTCTGCTGCTGGCCGCGGCTCTCGGCGGCATTTCCGGCGGCTTCGGCTACCGCGGCAGCCTGGAAGTGATCAACCGCATCGCGCCGGCCGCGCAGCGCAGCGAGTTGGTCTCGAGTTATCTGGTCGCGCTATTTGCCGGCAACTCGTTGCCGGTAATCGGCATCGGGGTTCTCTCGGCCGCGACCAATTCGCTCCTCGCGCACGCCGTTTTCGCTGCCCTGATCACGATCCTCGCCGGCCTGGCGGCACTCACCGGATTGAGATATGCGCCGAGGGCATAATCGTTCGAGACATTTCGCGCTGTCATGCTCCGCGAACGGAGACATTCAGTAATGGCGTTAGGACGCCAGCTCTTCTGATTCCTGGATCGCATGCCGATGAAGAGAACTCAACCAGACGCCCATTGATGTCATTTGATGGCGAGCGGGTTGGTCGGCGAGCCGACAGCGCCGGTGATCGGGATGGCCGGGGCGACGAACATGAATTCGTAGACGCCGTCGGCGGCGCAGTCCGCAGCGAGGTCTTTCAGATAAAAGATCTCGCCCATGGTCATGCCCATGATCGGAATGGTGATCCAGTGCCAGGGCTGGTTGATGCCGCCCTCGGTATTGTTCGGCCGTACCTCGCAGCCCCAGGTGTCGCTGGCGAGCGCGGCGAGCTCGCTGCGCGCCACAAATTCCAGCGTCTCGAAGGCGAAGCCCGGCGCGTCACCGCCGGGATAGCCGTCCCAGCTGCCGGCTTTGAGGCAACGCTCCATCTGGCCGGTGCGCACGACGATGTAATCACCACGCCTGAAATCGACGTTCTGTTTCTTCGCGGCCATGACGAGATCGTCGCAGGTGATGCCGTAGCCGTCCTCGAGACATTCCCGGCCGAGCGCGCGGGCCACGTCGAGAAACACGCCGCGGCCGACCATCTTGTTCTTGGTTTTCTCGATGCCGCATTTCTGCGCGCCGAACGAGGAGACCTCGCGACAGTCATAGCCGTTCCACATGCTGTTCTCGTAAAACACGTGGCCGAGGCCGTCCCACTGTGTGCCGCATTGCAGCGGGATCACCACCATGTCGTCGGCCGCGCGGATGCCGCGCTTGTCGAGCACGCCCGCATAGGCATCCGTTCCGGTGCGCAGCATGGTATGCAGCGGGTTGATGCGACCGAGCGCCGGATAGCTGGTCTTGCCGCCCTGCGGGCCATTATTGTCGAAATTGAGCGCCAGCGAGATCACCTTGCCCTTTTTGACCAGCCGCGCCGCGGCGACGATGTCCTCGGGGCTCGTATAATTGAGCGTGCCGATCTCGTCGTCGGGACCCCATTTGCCCCAGTTCTTGTATTTCTCAGCCGCGGCGCGGAGATCATCTCGGGTGATTTTTTTCACTGCCATGGTGGGTCCTGTGCGATGATTCGGAACGGAAGGATTTTTTGCAGTTTGGCGGTCGAGCGCGCCACCGCTGCCAGGCGAAGATAACAAGAACGATCCGGGAAGGAACAGTCCATTGCGCATCATCGACATCCGCGAGACCGCGATTCCGCTCAATTCTTCGCTCGCCAATTCGAGCTTCAATTTTTCCGAGATGACGACCTCGGTTGTCGCGGTCATTACCGACGTGAGGCGGCAGGGAAAGCCGGTCGTGGGCTTCGCCTTCAATTCCACCGGCCGTTATGCCTGCGGCGCGCAGATGCGCGCGCGCTTCATCCCGCGCTTGCTCAAGGCCGAGCCGAAATCGCTGCTCGACGAGACTGGCGACAATTTCGCGCCGGAGAAATTTCTCGCCGTCATGATGCAGAACGAAAAGGCAGGCGGCCATAGCGAGCGTTCGATCGCCATCGGCACCATCGAGGTTGCGGTCTGGGACGCGGTCGCCAAGATCGCCGAAAAGCCGCTGCATCGGTTGCTTGCCGAGCGCTACAATCATGGCAAAGCTGCTGAGAAGGTGTTTTGCTATGTCGGCGGCGGCTGGTATGCGCCGGGCAAGACGATCAGGCACTTGCAGGACGAGATGCAGAGACATCTCGATACCGGCTACACGATGCTGAAAATGAAAGTCGGCGGGCTGGCGCTTTGCGATGATCTCAAACGCGTCGACGCGGTAAAGTCAATCCTGCCGCCTGGTGCGCAGCTTGCGCTCGACGCCAATTCGAAATTCGGCCGCCAGCAAGCCTTCGCCTATGCGCGTGCGCTCAAGCCCTTTGCCCTGCGCTGGTTCGAGGAGCCGTGCGATCCGCTCGACTACGCGGCGTTGGCCGAAATCGCCGACATCTATGGCGCGCCGCTATCGACCGGCGAGAACCTGTTTTCCACCCAGGACGTGGAAAATCTCGTCCGCTTCGGCGGCCTGAAGCCGGAGCGCAACGACGTCATTCAGGTCGATCCGCCACAGGCCTACGGCATCGTGCAATATGCGCGCACGCTCGACATGCTGGCGCGCCATGGCTGGCCGCGCCGTCTGATGTTTCCGCATGGCGGCAATCAAATGTCGCTGGCCGTCGCCGCCGGTTTCGGCCTCGGCGGCGCAGAATCCTATCCGGGTGTGTTCGGCGACTTCGGCGGCTTTGCCGACGATGCCGAGCTTGTCGGCGGCTATTTGCGCCTTTCCGACCGGCCGGGCACCGGCTTCGAGGGCCAGGCGCGGCTCTACCGCATCATGCGCGAGCTTGCGGCGTGAACGCGAGAAAGGCACGCCGGCCACCGATCGCACCGAGCCAGCGATGAGTGAGAACGCCCGAGTGCCGGCTTGCGCGCGAGGCCGGCATCTGTCGGCGATCGTTCGCTTCTCAGCTCCGCCGAGCCTTTAGTCATTCGCGGTGGGTCCTTTTAACCTTCCCGGCGGCCAACTGACGGGCCCGTATTGTTGTCCTTGCCGCTCGAATGAGAAGCGAGGATGATTGCGGTGGCCGCGGCGCCCGCCAGCCGGGCATGAGTGTCGTACCGGCTGCCGTTCGGTCGGCAATCGGTTGCAACGCCTCCGGCGTCGCATTCCCGAGGAGAAGAATGCATGGCCCGTCTGGTCATCGTCTCCAACCGTGTTCCGCCGCCTCGCGCCCGCAGCGATCTTGCGGGCGGCCTCGCGGTGGCTTTGCGGGATGCGATCACCCAATACGAGACGCTCTGGTTCGGCTGGTCCGGCCAAATCACAGCAGAGCCTGCCGGCGAGCCGAAGATCGCAAAGGTAGGCCGTGTCGTCTTTGCCACGGTCGATCTCGCCGAGGCCGACTACCAGGGTTATTATCAGAGCTTCGCCAATGCCATGCTCTGGCCGCTGCTTCACGGCTGGATGGAGCTTGCGGTCTTCCGTCGCGAAGATTTCGAACGTTATCTTGCCGTCAACCGCGCCTTTGCGCGTTCACTTGCCCCGCTTCTGCGCCCGGACGACCTCGTTTGGGTCCATGACTACCATCTCATTCCGCTGGGCGAGGCACTGCGCGCGTTGGGGGTCCGGTCTCCGCTTGGCTTCTTTCTGCACGTGCCCTTCCCGGCGCCGCAGGTCTTCGCCTGCATGCCGCGCGGTGATGTGCTTCTGCGTGCCTTCCACGCCTACGAGGTGGTCGGCCTCCAGGTGCCGCAAGATGCCGAGAACCTGAACGCCATGCTCGATCGGGTCGGCGTGATGGCGCACGCGTGCGCGCTGCCCATCGGGATTTTTCCGCACGCCTTTGCCTCCGCAGCGCTGCGAGCCGAACACAGCCAAGAACAGAAACGGCTGCGCGAAAGCCTAGCCGACCGCGCGCTGGTTCTTGGCGTCGATCGGCTTGACTACTCCAAAGGCCTCACGGAGCGGTTTCGTGGTTTCGCCCAGCTGCTCAGGCGCTTCCCGGAACACCGCAATCGCGTCACTTTCCTGCAAATTGCGCCGGTGTCGAGAGGCGACGTCGCGCAGTATCGTTCGTTGCGGCGCGAGCTCAATGAACTGGCCGGCCGCATCAACGCCGAGCATGCGGAGTTCGATTGGACCCCGCTGCGCTATCTCACGCGCGCATTCCCGCGCACGACATTGGCCGGCTTCTGTCGGCTCGCGCGCGTCGGCCTCGTTACACCTTTGCGGGACGGGATGAACCTGGTGGCGAAGGAATATGTCGCCGCGCAGAATCCGGAGCACCCTGGCGCACTGGTCCTGTCGCAGTTTGCCGGTGCGGCACGTGAGTTCGACGATGCGATCTTGGTCAACCCGTACGACCCTGACGAGATCGCCGAGGCGCTCGATCTGGCGCTGCGCATCTCCACGGAGGACCGGCGCACACGCTGGCAGAGCATGTGGCGCATGGTGCAGCAGAATACTGCATCGGCATGGGCAGATCGTTTTGTGGCCATGCTCAAAAATGACCATGTGGGCTCCGCTTCGCGCCAAGCACGGTGATACCGCTCAGGTCGCTCTCTTGGCGAAAAGCCCTTACAGCGGCGGGACCATGCCGGCGGCTGCGGCAAATTCCAGATGCGGGCGCCAACGGCCAAGTGTGTTTATGGCAGCGGTCATTGCTGCCTGTTCACTCAGGTGGCGACATCAATCCGCGACGGGTTTGAGCAGCCCAGCGGCGTGATAGGCGGCAAGCGCGCCGGGATGCAGCGCAACGCCGCCGAATTCGAGCGCGCGAGCGCCTTGGTTGCGCAGCGGTTCGAACAGTTCGGCGAGTCCATTGAACAAAGCATTGAGGCGCGGCAGCTCCTCGCGTGCGGAATAGACCGCCCCCGCGACCTCACGCACCTGGTCGTCGGGCGCCCGCGCGTGCGTCACCAGCACGTTGACGACAGCCGGCTGCGCCACGTCGGCTTAACCGGCAAGGCCGTCGAGACCATCAACCGATAAGGGCGGCAACGTCGATCACCGGCGCCAGCTGCTTTGCTAAGGCGATGTTAAATGCCATCGCCAACGCGACCAGTCCGTCGATCCGCCCTCTGGATTTGGCCTTGTCGAGCTTCCTGCCACCCGCAGCATCGCGCGTCACGATCGCAGCCGCCGCGTTCATCGTGAGAACGGCGTGGTTGCCGTGGCGGATTCGCCGCTGGATGATGAGCCGCTCCAGGATATCGACCGCCGGCGACATGTCCCTAAACCCTTGACCATGCGGCACGAGCTTGACCGTGCAGCCGATGGCGTCGAGCTCGCGCTTGAGGTCGCCGATGCGCCAGCGGTCGTAGGCCAGAGCCTGGATGCGGTACTGGCCGTGCAGCTCGGCAAGCTTCAAGGCAATAGCCTTCGGGTCCGTAGCCTCACCGATCGGCGTTAAATAGCCTTCGCGTGCCCACTCTCCGTAAGGCGCCCGGTCCTCGCTTGCTCGCTCGCGCACGTCACCCGGCAGCCAGAAGAAGGGTTCGACATGAAACACGCCCTCAAAGTCCTCGGCGATCAGCACCAAGGCCGACATGTCGCGCGTCGAACCGAGATCGAGCGCGGCGTGAATCCGCGAGCCGGGCGACACCTGTGCCGGCCCGCCGCAAGCCTTCCACACCGCGGGTTCGATGAACGGGGCATGCGCACTCACACGCATGTTCAGGATCATATTGCGAAAGGCGTTGTCTTGCCCGGGCATCCGTTGCGCCCGCGCTGCCAGCCGCCTGACATCCTCCAAGGAACGGAAGTCATCCAGCGCCGGGTTGGCCTTGCGCCACGTTGCTAACGCCCAAGGGTCATCATCTGGCGCGGCACAGTGCAGAGAAAGGTGGAAAGTCGGATCCTTGAACTCCTTGGCCCTGACCTTCTGCGACATCGGCGCAAAGTCGTCGGCCGCTTGCGTACTGATCACCAGCATCAGCGGGCTCTCCCGTGCACCCCTGGCGGAATCCATGGCGTCGTAGAGAGCGCGATCAGGGGCGCTGCCCAGCTCATCATAGATCACGAACGACGGACTCAAACCCAACTTCGTCCGCGGTTCGGCGGTCAACGCAGCATAGACGGAACCGTTGACCAGATCGACAATCTCCTTGCGGAACGAGATCACGTTGGTACGCGCCGACAGCTCCCGATGGCGGTCGATCAGCGCCACCATCTCGTTGAATATCCGTGTCGACTGGAAACGGTCATTGGCGCAGGAATAGACCTCGCCCCGGCTTTCCGCCTCCGGGCCGCACAGGTGACACAGCGCCAGGGCGGCGGCGATCTGGCTCTTCCCGTTCTTTCGCGCCATGCTCAGAATCGCCGTCCGGATCGGCCGCACACCGCGCTTGTTCTCCCGGCAGACCGCCTCAACGAATTTCCGCTGCCAGGGGCGCAGACGCAGCTTGGTGCCGGCCCGCTTGCCGGCGGTGAGCTCGAGGTCTTCGAGGAAGGCGATCACCCCGGCCGCACGCGAGAGACCGGGCGCCTCCCATGGATGCGAGCGCAAGACTGCCGCCTCGAGCACTGCACGACGGCTCATCAGCGGTTTAGCGCTCGGTCCTCGAAGGCCCATATTCCGTTACTCATCAGTAGCGTCGAAGCCTACCACACACCGAATTGCTAACGGCGAAGTCGGTTACGAGCGCCGGCATCTGATCGTGAAGCGGAAATAGTACTCAGCGGGTCAATAACCGTTCACGTATCCATATAGCCAACTCGGACTCGCTGAGGTTTCCGGCTCCGAGGGCCGCCCAGACTTCAAGACACTCTTCTTCGGAGGCGTCCAGCATGACCCCATTCAACTGCAGGAACAAGAATGTTACGACTGCCGAAGTCCGCTTATTGCCGTCAAGAAAGGCATGATTTTTGGCGATTGCAAATGCGTAGCACGCGGCGAGATCAGCCAAATCGGGCTCGCCGTAAGCTGCCAAGTTTTGCGGTCGGTGAAGAGCAGATTCTAAGAGGGCGAGGTCTCTTACCCCGTCGAGCCCGCCGTGCTCTGCTATCTGCGCGTCATGGATAGCAAGCACGACGGAGCGAATGACCCATTCGGTCACCGATTGGCCAGTTCACGCAGCATATTTCGATTGGCCTTCATAATATTGCGGGCCAATTCCATCTGTCTTTCGAACTCGGGATCGTAGGGCGTTAATCGAAACCCACCCGGCGCCTCCGTTACAAAAACGGTGTCGCCCTCCGCTACGTGCATGGCCGCGAGCACTTCTCGCGGGAACGTCACTCCCTCGGAGTTCCCGATCTTGCGAACCTTAAGTGCGACCATGGCTACCTCCTACGTGACCACAGTTGTTATAACATATACGTCGAAGATCGTTCCCGGCAAGCCATAGATGGAAACGCTCTCCCGCCGACCCTGGTCTATTCCAGCCCCAACCCGCCCCCAATCGTTGCGTTTCAGCCGCAACTTGCCACGTCCGTAACCTATTGGAGTAACACGCAAAAACTAACTCTGCGCGCGAGCACGGCCGCGCCGCTATGGAGCTGACTATGCTCGCGCGCGAACAAGTCCCCCCGGCTTTGCCGCTCGCATGGCACGGTGCGCGCGCGACGCGACGCGGCGCGACGATCGCAGATCGCCATGGTCCGGCGCCGACCTCCCCCGGCCCCCCGCCACCCCCGTCGCCGCTCCTGCCTCTACCGCCGTCCAGGTTCCGCCCACAGCCGCGCCGCACAGCAAACGTGTCTGTAAGGTGTCCTCACCTTAAGACACAAATCCGACTTTTAAATTTGAGGATACCCTACCCCCCCTACATACCTACATACAAACACATATACACACATAAGAATACACACATAAGAAGTATCGATATTTATTGGTTTTCCGAGGTATGTTGAAGTGGACCCCGAAAATCGGACCAGTTGACTGATTGGATTTTACGCCGTTCCGTCGCAACAGACGGAGCGGGGAATGACACAGAGGACGAGACGTAAGATCGACGCGGCGCTGAAGGCGAAGATTGCGCTGGAGGCGCTGCGGGAACAAACGACAGTAGCCGATCTGGCGCAGCGGTATCAGGTGCATCCGAACCAGATTTACGCTTGGAAGAAGCAGCTTTTGGATCAGGCGGCACGAGCCTTCGAGAGCGGCAGTGGTGAGGGTGCGGCTGGCCATGAGCGCGAGATCGAGAAGCTGCACGCCAAGATCGGCCAGCTCATCGTGGAGCGGGATTTTTTAGCCAAGAGGTCCGGAAGATGAGCGCCCCGGACCGCCGCGCGCTCGTTGACCGCGCCCATTCTGGCGTGTCGTCGCCAGTGCGAACTGCTCGGCGTCGCCCGCTCGGGCGTCTATCGACCGCCGCCTGTCGCCAACGATGACGACGATCTGGCGCTGATGCGGCGGATCGACGAGCTGTTCACGACCTGGCCGTTCCTCGGCTCGCGGCGGATGACGGCGATGCTGCGAACCGAGGGGCACGCTGTGAATCGCAAGCGCGTGCAGCGGCTAATGCGCAAGATGGGCATCGCCGCGCTCGGCCCGAAGCCGCGCACCACGAAGCCGACGCCGGGTCACAAGATCTTTCCATATCTGCTGCGCGGGGTTGTGGTCGAGCGGCCGAACCAAGTTTGGTGCGCGGACATCACCTACGTTCCGATTGGCCGCGGCTTCCTCTACCTCGTCGCGGTGATGGACTGGGCGAGCCGAGCGGTGCTCTCCTGGCGCCTGTCGAACACGATGGACGTGTCGTTCTGTCTCTCGGCACTCGAGGAGGCGCTCGCGCGCTTCGGGCGGCCGGAGATCTTCAACACCGACCAGGGCGGCCAGTTCACCAGCGCCGCGTTCACTGGTGCGCTCATCGCGGCGGGCGTGCGCATCTCGATGGACGGCCGCGGCCGCTGGATGGACAATGTGTTCATCGAACGCCTATGGCGCTCGCTCAAGCACGAAGACGTCTACCTCAAAGCCTATGCCGATGGCCGCGAGGCGTACGCCGGCATCGCTTCCTGGGTTACGTTTTACAACACTGCGCGTCCCCACCAAGCCTTGGGCAACCGCACGCCGATGGCGGTCTGGCGCGAGGGCATCAGCAGTGGATACCTCGATACGGCTGTGGACATGACGCTTCGCTTGGACAACGCTGGCGCGTTGCCCACATGCCCACAGCCACAACAACAGCAAATCGCAGTTTGATCAGTTCAGGAGAGATCGGAACGGCCGAGAATCCAACTAAGAAACCGGTTCCCGTGGTCCCACGGGCGGGGTCCAGTTCAATGTAGCCACCCTACATAATCGCGACATACCTACATACACTCACAAACGCCGTCGGTAGCCTTGGCTGGTCCACTCGATGAACCCGGCTTCGCTAAGTTGTCTGAGAATGTCCTTGATGTCGGCCGAGCGCAGGGCGCTCCGGATGTATCGTTGGATGTCTCGAACCTTTATGATGCCGCCGCACACGTTTGGTCTTCGCGTGCGTCGCCAGTCCGCTTTTGAGATCGACAAGTTTTTTCTCTGAACTTTGGAGTGCTGATCGCGATCGCGGATGCTGTGCAGGGCGACGGGGTGGGCAAGAAACACATCAGTGAACTCGATTAGCTTTTGCGTGTCCCACCCAACGCGATCGACATCTGCATCCGTTGCGCGCACTAGCGCGGCGAGTTGATCATCGAGCCGCCGCATCAAGCGTGCCCTGACCTGAGCGCGGCGCCTGCCGTCGAACATCATGCATGCCAGTTCATCTCCGAACGAACGGGGGGCGCCATCGTCGGTCATGTCTTTGTTCGTCGAATTCATCACGCCGCCTCCTCCTCGTCGCGCCGGTCGGCGATCGTCAGCTCGGCGAGATCGCGGGCGGCGTCTCGCTGCGCCAGGCCCCATGGCGAGCATCTTGGCGAGCGCCGTCTCGGCGTTCGTCAGCTTCGGATAATCCGGGCACGCCTCGCGGATGCGTCTGCTCATGTGGCTCTCCGCGTTCTTTCGATCGAGCATTGTTATTAGTTCGCCGGCAATGAACCGTGCGGTGTTGTCCACGTTGTTCATGTTTGCGAACTTCATGTATCTGCTCTCCTTCATTCGTCATTTGCTGGTGGATGACGATGTTGGCGCGATAGACCGCGCGCCAACGTTCGGCCCGCTGCTCGTCTGGGAGACCCAGGTCGGCGATGGCGGCGTTGGCAGCCTGGCCGGCTTGCGAATTTAGGATCAGCGCGTGCCGCTCGCGGATTTTGTCAGCGAGGTCCCGATCGCGCATCGCCGGGGATGACGATCGCCGGCGAAAGAATGAGATCGTTGCGCCCGAGGATCTCGCGTGCTGCCTGCATGAAGGCTGGAGATGGAATAAGTCTCATCATCTCCTCCCTGATGAGGCAGCTATTGCGGAGGAGGGAAATTCGGGCGCCGATTTCGAGGCCCGTGAAACGGGCACTTTTTGCAGGTTATCGGCGACAAAAACGCCCGACGGGCACGACCCTAGCCGGGACCCTTTATCGGCGACACGGGCCCGGCGTTGCGCCGCCTTGGCGCAGGTCTTGGAGCAGAATTGCGTGCCTGGTCCGGATCCGGCGGCCGTTGCGCCAGGCGGGGATCGTCTGGCCGCATTCTGCGCACTGTCGCTTCGCCGCCAGCTGCAGGCCGACCGCGGCCAGGACAGCCTGATTATCCTGCCGCTCGCGATATTGGCACTCGCAGTCGGTCGAGCAGCAACGCAGACCGCGGCTGTCGAATGTCCTGCCGCAGTTGGCGCAGGGAATTTGGAAACCGGCCTGGCCGCGCGGCCCCATGTAGGCCGCGGTCGGGTCGTGCTCGACACAGGGCGGATTGCCGGCGTCGAACCAATCCCGGCAACGATCGGAGCAGAAACGTCCGCTATAGCCAGGAATGCTTCGACCACAGCTAAAACAGGGCTGAGCCTTCAACTGAGTTCTCCACCGGGCTTAGGCCCGACCTGCAGCACATGAAACTTCTGCTACCCTCGTCCTGTGTCGTCGGTACCGAGGTCGGTGTCTCCTTGGTGCGATTAAGCCCGCAACTGAGTTGGACCCGGGGTTCCTGGAGCACCTCAGACTGTCGCCACGGGCCCCTTCGGCCCCGGAGCACGCGTTCTAGATTTTCTAGATATACGGGACCCCACGCCGACGACGCAATGCGGAATGGGGAGATGGAAGATGGAGCTATTGCATCGACGATGTTGCGGTCTTGACGTGCACAAAGAGACGGTGGTGGCCTGCCTGCGCCTCGCATCCGACGGCCAGGTGACGACGGAAGTTCGTACTTTCCAGACGACCACGGCGGACCTTTTGCGTTTGTCGGAGTGGCTGGCGGTCAGCGGTTGCACGCATGTGGCCATGGAGGCGACCGGCATCTACTGGAAGCCAGTGTGGCACATCCTGGATGATGGCGAGTTTGAGTTGGTGCTGGCAAACGCCGCGCACGTGAAGAATTTGCCGGGCCGCAAGACCGACGTCAACGATGCCATGTGGCTGGCCGAACTGCTGGCGCACGGTCTGATCCGGGCGAGCTTTGTGCCGAATGTGCAAACCCAGGAGATGCGCAACCTGCTGCGCACGCGCAAGCAATTGGTCCGTGAGCAGGCGAGCCACGTCCAGCGGGTGCAAAAGACACTCGAGGATGCCAACATTAAATTGGACTCGGTTCTTACCGACGTGATGGGCAAAAGCGGCCGCGCTATAATTGAGGCCCTGATTGCCGGCGAAACAATCCCGCCAAACTGACCAGCCTTGCCCATCCGCGGGTCAAAGCGCCACCGGAGAAATTGCGTGAGGCCCTTCGTGGCCGGGTGACACAGCACCATCGCTTCCTGTTGCGCCTTCATCTCAATCAGATCGACGCTCTCGAAGCCGCCATGGCTGCGATCGATGCCCAAGTGGAGGCCAACCTTGAGCCCTTTCGCACCGCAGTCGAGTTAATCATGTCGATCCCAGGCATTAAGAGCCTCAGCGCGCAAGTCATCGTCTCAGAGATCGGCATCGACATGAGCCGGTTTCCTTCGGCCGCACATCTCACCTCCTGGGCTTGCATATGTCCGCGCAATGATGAGAGCGCGGGCAAACGTCGATCCAATCGTCTGCGTAAGGGCGCCAACTGGCTTAAGACCACGCTGGTTTCAATGCGCTTTAGCGGCAGCAAAAAAGAAAGGCAGCTATTTGCAAGCCCAGTTCCATCGCATCAAAGCCCGGCGCGGCCCCAAGAAGGCGATCATGGCCGTCGTCGCCTCCATCCTGACGGCCATCTACCACATGCTCAAGGACGGCACGATGTATCAGGACCTCGGCTGCGACCACTTCAAGCGCCACTCCACCGACCAGCAAAAAAAGCGCCTGGTCAAGCGCTTGTCAGAGCTCGGCTATGCCGTAGAACTCAAGCCCCTCGCTGCATGAGCTTGTGGCGCTGCCGGAGGTGTTGTGGCACGGTCCTAGCGGGTCAGTTTCGTTCTAGGCGTCGTGCCCCCATATGTCTGTTCGTTCGCCATATTGCCTCTCTGGTCGCGCCCGCCGGTCTTCTTTGCCGCACTCTTCGCGATCGCAACCACATCGTCCGCGCTGGTGCTTAGATCCACGTCGGGTTCGTCTGCCCGAAACCGTGCATCATTGGTACGCGTCCGGTGAAGGCCACGGGTAACAACGCGTAACATGGATGTGCGCACGCGACCAGGCGTCGTGTGCGCACATCATAGTCAAGCCAGTGTTCGATCAGGTGGCTTCAGCGAACCGAGGCGGAGGGCGCCAGTTCCAGGGCAAGAGTTCACTGATACGCTTGGCTGGATGGTCGTGCAGGCGCGCCAAGACGTCGGCGAGCCAGGTCTGCGGATCGACTTCGTTAAGTTTGCAACTCTCGGTCAGTGTGTACATGGCGGCGGCGCGACGCCCGCCATCGTCCGAGCCAGCGAACGTCCAGTTGCGGCGCCCGACCGCGACGCAGCGCAAAGTCCGCTCTGCAGCGTTGTTAGACATGCACAAGCGGCCATCGTCGAGGAAGCGCGTGAGCGCCGGCCAGCAGTTAAGACTGTAATTGATGGCCTTGGCGGTCTCGCTCTTCGATGAGAGTTTTTGACGCTGCTCGCGCAACCAAGCCTCAAGCTCGGCGATGATCGGTCGGCTGCGCTCAGCCCTGATGTCGCGGCGCTGCTGCGGCGGCAGGCCGTTGATCTCGCGCTCGATTGCGAACAGAGCATCGATGCGCTTGACCGCTTCAATGGCGATCGGAGCCTTCTGCAGCCGCGCCAAGTCGAAGTACTTGCGCCGCGCGTGCGCCCAGCATGCACTCTCGACGATCGGTCCCGGCTTGCGCGTGGTCTCGTAGAGCTTGTTGAAGCCGGCATAGGCATCGGCCTGCATTAGGCCAACATAATTCGCCAAATGTTGTTCGGGATGCGCGCTGCCGCGGTTGGGGGAATAGAACAGTGCTGCGGCCGGCGCCGCCGACCCGCCGAACGGCCGGTCGTCGCGCACATAGGTCCACAGCCGACCGGTGCGGCACTTGCCCTTGGCCTGCACCGGCACAGTGGTGTCGTCCGCATGGATACGCTCGGCCGCAAACACGTGGGCACGAATTGCTTCAACCAGAGGCATCAGCGTTGCGGCACACGCGCCAACCCAATCGGCCAGCGTCGAGACATCAAGCTCAATGCCCACCCAGGCATAAGCGGTGCTCTGCCGATTGAGCGGCAGGTGCAAGTAGTACTTAGAGAACAGCACGTGTGCGAGCAGTGAAGGCCCCGCGCGCCCGCGCGCGATCGGATGCGAGGGCGCCGGTGGCTGGGTGATCGCTTCGCACCTGCGGCAGGAGAACTTCTCGCGCACGTGCTGGATCACTTTCCACTGGCGCGGGACGAGCTCGAGCATCTCGGTCACATCCTCGCCGATCTTGTGCAGAACGCCGCCGCAGCAAGGGCACGCTTCCGGGACCGGATAGATGACGCGCTCGCGCGGCAGGTGCTCGGGCAGCGGCCGGCGTGCGGGCTTGTGGCGCTCGAAGCTGCGCACCGCAATCTTCGCTACCGCTGCCGCGATCTGCGCCGTCGCCTCGGCCTGCGCGGCATCTGCCTCCAGATCGGCGAGCCTGAGTTCGAGCTGCTCGAGGATCGCGCCACGCTCCGAGGACTGCCCGAACCTCCCGTGCCGTAGCTTCGCAATCGTGTACTTCAGCTTCTCGATCAGCAGCGCCCGATACTTGGCCTCGCTCTCCGCTGCGCTGGCGCGCAGCTCCGCCGCCAACAGTGCCTCATGCTGCGCCATGATCATCGCATGCGCAGCGGCAAGATCGGTCGGAAGCGAATCAGTTGTAAACGTCATGCCGCACCATAAATCATAAAATTCTTCGCTTGTGAATCGCGCCCGTGTGTCGGATCCACAAATCGCAATCAGCCCGCTGCTTGCGGCCGCCACGTGTGTTGCGGCAGACGCCAATCGATTCCTTCCAGTAAATATCCCAGCTGCGCCGCCGTGATCGTTACCGCGCGATCCGCGCCATCGGCAGGAGCCGTCGTTGGCCATATGAAACGGCCGCGCTCAAGCCGCTTCGCAAACAAGCACATGCCCTGACCGTCGTGCCACAGCACTTTGATCAAGCCGCCGCGGCGACCGCGGAACACAAACAGATGGCCGCTGTGGGGATTGCGGTTTAGCGTCTCCTGCACCAGCATTGCCAAACTATCAAAGCCCCGGCGCATGTCGGTGTGGCCGCTCGCCAGCCAAACCTGCACACTACTCGAGAGTGGAATCATCGAGCAGGCCCTTCCAGCGCGTCGGCCAAGGCAGCTATCGGAGCCGGCGACACGCCTTCCGGTAGACGCAGCAGCCGGCCGTTGCGCAACACCAGTTCGATCACTGCTGCGCTGGCCGCAGCTATCCGTGGCGGATCCGCGCTCTCACAGCCCGCTGCTACCGCAATCGGAACAAGCCGGCACCCCTGTTGCGCCGACACGGCCGGTCCCCCGCTCAAAAAACCAAGCCGCGCTTTCCGCCGCCAAGTATGAAGCTGGTTGGGATGAATGCCGTGTCGCCGCGCGACCTCAGCAACCATCGCATCCGACGCCAAACTCTCCTCCACAACCCGTAGTTTCTCAGCCGCGGTCCATCGCCGTCGCCGTTCTGGACCTGGAAGAATCGTCGCCACCGTCATCGCGTTTGCCCATTAATTTGCAAATCAGTGGGCAAAGCATCTCACCTGCGGAAGCGTCCCGCCAGGTGGCCTTAGCCGGATGCGTACCATCATTGCCGTTTACGATTGCGAGCAGCTCGAGGACGCCGTCGTCATGGCGGCACTCGATAATGACGCTCGTTCCGGTCCGGATCGTGACGCCGTCACTGTTGATAGAACATCGCAAGCGACCGCGATCCGCAACAAACACAACTTGAGGGGTTAGCGCTGATCCGGCACGGCCTTCGCGATAAGCCTTTGCCACTCGCTTATAGGAGGTACGCGCTGCCGACCATCCCACGCTGCACTGCTTGGCCGCGTACTCGTAGGCTTCGCGCCACGTCTGACCGTGCTTTCTGCCGTAGCGCACCAACCACCAACGTCTCCAGTCTTGAATGTCGCTCCGGGCCGGCAAGGGCAGCAACGAACACAAGCTCCACCACAAACCTGGGCAAGCGCTGTGTATCATGGAGGTACCGTAGGGCAGTCATAAGCGCCCTCGGATCGCGGTCACGCTCCCAGCGCTTCTGACAGCCTTCCAGGATATTGAACCGTGCCCTGTCGGCACGTTCGGTCGCGGAAAGGTTGCCGGTCCTTGTCGGGTTCATGTCGGGTCTGCTGATTCGAGGCCATTTCGGATCGTTGATATCATTACAGGATTTTTCACCCGACATGAACCCGACATGAGTTTCTTATTAGTTTCTAAGGCATTGATTTCATTGGCGGTCCCGACAGAATTATGCCTAGCAAGCAAAGTCAAGGGCTTGCATTGGCAACCCGACACAAAGCACCGCTTTGAGAGTAAAGGGCTTTCTGCCGTGCTGGCAAACCTAAAGCGGGGCAAGGGCAGCGAACACAAAAACACATCAACGAGCCAACGCGGTGGCTCACGTTAATGGTGCTGGCGCTGATGATGCTGACGGCCAATCGGCAACTATGGTTTCCTCACCAAAGCGCCACCTACAGAGCAACAAGTCGCCGCAGAGGCAGCCGTTGACCGAAACGCCACACCGCTCGCACCGCTATGGTGAACACGGCCACGGGCCCGCGGCTGGACGAGAACTTGCAATGGCGCAACTACCTCCGCACAGAGGATTTGATGGGTTGCGGACAGGCAGCCTCGGCTAGACTGATCGGCTGCGCGTTCCATCGTCTCATTGCGGCTGATAGATGCAAGGGATTCGCGCGGACACTTTCTGCGCTCACGGTGGGTTTAGGAGGATAAGCGGACGTGGCGTGCTCGCGAAGAGGACGACGCCATTTGTGCAGGTTTTCGGACGCCGGGATTGACGATCTGACCATGCGCTGTGGCGGGCGGCGTCCGAAAAGCGCCAGGGCACAAAGTCGCGGTGTGTTGTGCCCTGACCCAAAGCGGACATCGAGCGGCTTAGGTTTGGTGCGCCGCAACCTGACGCTGGAACCCCATTTCGCTGAGCCTCGATCCCTGATGTAATTAGGTCGGAGCGCGGCGGGGTGCGCGCACGGGGCTCAAATCGGGTAATAGCGAGCAATTTTCCATGGGCGCAGCTGTGCCCTAATCAGCGAGGAAAAATTCTTAACGCGGCGACAATCAAAAGAATAAGCCAACCGGCGGCGATCAGGGAGGATCGATCATGGCAGCGGCTCAGACCGTCAACGTGACGCAGGTCATCGATGGCGGACGTTTCGGCAGATCCCAATGGATGGTGGCGATATGGTGTTTTGTGCTTGTCACCCTCGACGGTTTCGACAATGGCGCGATCAATTTCGCCGCGCCCGTAATTGTGAAGGAATGGGGCATTGCGATGCCGACCTTCACCTCCGTTTTCGTCGCAGGTCTTTTCGGGCTGATGATCGGCGCGCTCTGCTCGGGACCGCTCGCTGACCGTTTCGGGCGCAAGCTCATCCTGCTCACCTCGACTCTGGTCTTGTCGGTCTTCGCGCTCGCAACGGCGCTGGCGCATTCGATCGACCAGCTATGGATGCTGCGCTTCTTCACCGGCTTCGGCGTCGGCGGCTTGATGCCGAATTCGATCGCGCTGACGGCCGAATACGCGCCAAGGCGCATCCGCGCCACGGTCGTGGCAGTCATGTTCCTCGGCTTTCCTCTGGGCGCGGGCGCTCCCGGCTGGCTCGGCCCGGCTCTTATTTCGAGCTTCGGCTGGCAAGGGTTCTTCATTCTCGGCGGCGTGCTGCCGCTGATCTTGCTGCCGATAGCGATTTTCGTACTGCCGGAATCGATCCGCTATCTCGTCAATCGCGGCGACCGGCCGAACACGGTCGCGGCGCTGCTCAATCGCCTCACTGGCCAGCGCCAATTCGACGGCACGCAGCTATTCACGATGCCAGCGGACCGGCACCTTCCCGGATTCGCGGTCAAGCATCTGCTCACCGAAGGCCGCGCCTTCAATACCGTGCTGCTGTGGATCACCTTCTTCTGCAATCTGCTCGTCATCTATTATCTCGCAAGCTGGCTGCCGCTGGTGCTGCGCGATTCGGGCGTGCCGCTCGACGATGCGCTTCGCCTAGGCGGTATCATCCCCTGGGCCGGCATCGTCAGCACGCTGGTGCTCGCCCGGTCGTCGACCGGCTCGGCGCGACGCGCGTCGTGACCGTGCTCTACGTGCTGGCGGCGGCTTTCGTCTTTGCCATCGGCCTCTCGGGCGCGAGCATTGCGCTGCTCTCGATCACGATCACCGGCGCCGGCATGTGCGTCATCGGCGGGCAGAGCTTCATCAACGTGCTCTCGGCGACCATCTATCCGACCGCCGCGCGCTCCACCGGGGTGGGCTGGGCGCTGGGCGTCGGCCGCGTCGGCGCGATCATCGGCCCGGCAGTTGGCGGCATGCTGCTCGGCGCGCACATCCCGGCGCGCACCCTCTTCTTCATGATCGCGGTGCCAGCGCTAATCGCCGCGCTGTCGATGTTCGTCCTGAACCGCCGGCTGCGGGACGTCGAGAATGTCTCAGCCGCCGAACCGGTGATCGCGCATTAGGCATGGTTAGCGGAAGCCCGGGACGCCACGCGTGGGGACACAGCACTGGAACCTCCTGCCCCCAAATCTGGGGGCGCTCTCACTTCGCGTCGTTTGGTTCGCTGAGGAGAGGGAGAAGTTTTTTGCGGTGCTGGACGAGGAGGTCGAGGAGGTCGGGATCGAGCATCCGGGGGGTGAGGTCGAGCCTTCGTCGTTGCAAACGTAGCGAGCGAAGCTGCTAAAGCAATCGGTTTAGAAGTGCCAAAGACGCTTCTCGCGCGCGCCGATGAAGTAATCGAGTAGGTCACTTTTTGCTGCACTGGTCGCTAATGGCCCGTTTTCACCCTTCGGGAGTTGGGCAGAGCACGGCAGCTCTGTTCGGGTACTTCAGACGTCGATTCTTGCCACATCGGCGCGGCTGAAGGCGTGCCCTGACATCGAGTGGCTCGATCGGATAACATGCCAAGTCGGCGCAAAAGCGGCGCTCTCGACAACAGCGAGCGTAAAGTGACGACATGCGTCCGCAGAATTGCTTATTGCCACCTGTTGCTGCGAGGCACTCGGTGGATGCCCGTTAGTGTGAACAAGAAGCTCGGCCCCGAGGACCGTTGCGCTCCGGGCGGAGCGGTGGTCAGCGCGTACCTTTGCGCGATCGTTGAGCAAGACGCGATCGTTGGATGGACGGAAAACTCAGGATTCATGGTTAGAGAAGTCAGGGCGGATGGCACTCTCGCTCCGCTGGATTTCAGGCCCACAGCTCTGGCCCTGGACGCACAGTACTTGGACACAAGAGCGGCTGCAGCAGGAGCAGCTGGTATCAGCTCGTTGATTGCAGAACGTCGCACTCAGGAACAAAAGACCGGCAGTCTTCCTGCAGAGTTACGCGAAGCCGCATTCGAGCGTGCTGAAGTACAGATACTCGACAAGCTTCAAGGTCATTCTGTTGTCGGAGTTCTGCTTCTCGATCAACGTTAGAAACGAAAGTGCTGGGCAGCGCAGCGCGGCGGCCGCGACCGGCTGGCAATTCGCGTTGGCACGAACCCGTTAACGCTCGGCGGGCAAAGCACCTCCGCTCTGCCCAGGTACTTCAGACTTCAATTTTCTCCGCGATCTCAATGGCATCATCAATCTCGATGCCAAGATATCGAACCGTGCTCTCGATCTTCGTGTGGCCCAACAAGAGTTGGACCGCGCGCAGGTTGCCGGTTCGCCGGTAGATTAGCGTCGCCTTGGTTCGGCGCAGCGAATGCGTGCCGAACTTGAGCGGGTCGAGACCGATGCTGGCGACCCACTGATCGAGGAGGCGGGCATATTGACGTGTCGTGAGGCCACGACCGTCACTGCGACCGGCGAACAGGAAATCGCCAGCCTTCCTACTGCTCAGTCTGAGATACTCGTCGATGGCTTGACGGGTCTGGTCGGTGAGTTCGAACCGGACCGGACGACCAGTCTTCTTCTGGCGGACCGTTGCCCGCTCGAGCGTGTAGCCATTGGGCGCCACGTCGTCGACGCGCACCGCTACGACATCGCAGCCGCGCAATTTGTTGTCGATGGCGAGGTTGAACAGCGCGAGGTCGCGGGTGCGCTTTTCGAGCTGCAACTTCGTCCGGATCGACCAGACGTGGCTTGTACGTAGTGGCGGCTTTGCACCGATCAGCTTGCCCTTGTTCCAAGGCTGACGGCGCGGTGGACTGTTGGATGGAATTGATTCGTTTTCGCTCATGATCGGTCTCCTCCTTAGAGAGACCGATCAGAATGGCTTGTTCTTGCGCAAGGCGCTGATTGCGCGGCAGCTTCGAGGCATCAGCTGTCGTGATATGGTTAGCGGCGATGCCAAGGCGCGGTGCTGTTAACCCGAAGCGGTCATTCATCGCGCGGGCGCCGCCATTCCTGGTCGTTGATGAACATGATCGGCCTTATTTCGATGGCTCCCTTCGCACGGGCACAGGGGTGTTGGCGACGAGACGGATGACCTCATCAATATCTGTTGCTTCGATAACAGAAAATCCAGCGAGTGGCGCGTCCAAGCGAGCAAAACTGCCTTCTACTACTACAGCCTTTTCCTCCCAAGCGCGCACCGTGGTGACGGTCGGCTCGATTGCAGCCATCAAAGCGCCCCGCTCTCGAATGAATTCGTCTTGGGCGAGTAACTCATTTTGCTCCCTTTCATCGAGCGCCTTCCAATCACCTTCAGCACCATAGGCTAGGCAGAGATATTTCACCGCGATCCTCCCTTAGTTGCCGATGTCGGTCCCCGTCGGGTGTAGCTCGTCCGATCCCAGCATCTTAGAGAGATTCGTGCCGCTTTCCAAGGTTCCAGCGAGGCGGCGGCTTGTGAGAGCTGCACGCGGGTAACAATCGAGCCCGCTGTTTTTGGCCGGAGCCTGCCGACCTGCGCGGTACAGCAGTCGCGTATCTGGGGTACACCGACCGTGATGCCGGAGCAGCGGCGACGGGCGCCCCTGACCCGAAGCCGCCACTGCAACGTCGCCCCTAATCAAAGCAGCGGCCCCGGCCGGTCTCTCATCAAATATTTTTCGCATGTCACACCCGTGCCTGACTGCCTCGTCAATACAACTAGGAGAAGTTTACATTCGCCAAAACGAGGCTCGATGATGACCAAGGCAAACGTAACGCACGGCGCAATCAAGCTCTTCCAATTCCCGCGGATGTTCGGCATCCCCAACATCAGCCCATTCTGCTGCAAGCTTGAGACGTGGCTACGCATCACGAAGATACCCTATGAGGTGATCGACGCGCCTAATCCGAGAAAAGGACCAAAAGGAAAGGTACCCTTCATCGAAGATGCTGGCCAACGCCTGGGCGACAGCTCGGCGATCATCGATTACCTGAAGGATACGCGTCAGGTGGATCCGGATGTTCATCTTGACGATAGACAAAACGCGACATCGCTGCTTGTGCAACGGACACTTGAGGAGCACTGCGCCTTCATCACCCTCTATACTCATTTCATTCGCGACGACGGCTGGCGGGAAACCCGCGCATTCTTCGATACGGTGCCCGCACCAGTGCAGCCCCTGGTTACGTTCCTATTGCGGAGACAAATGAGAAAAGCACTCTGGCTGCAAGGCATCTCGCGCCATTCCGACAAGGAGATTATGACTGCGGCAATGTCCGACTGGAAGGCCGTGCTGGCCGCGATGTCCGATGGCCCCTATTTTCACGGCGACCGTCCGAGCAGTATTGATGCAACGCTGCTGGGAGCCCTCGCGACGACGGTGCTGACGCCGATCCAATCGCCGATCCGTGATTTCTTGCGTTCACAGTCGAGGTGCATGACCTATGCCGAGCGTATGATGGGAACGTTTTTCCCTGAGATGATGGCAAGCCGCAGGTGACCTCCCGCTTCCCGGCTGAGGCCGCCGAACTGCAAGATTGGAGTACGCAGGTTGCAATGGCAGCTCGTGGCTCACTCCTGTCCTTGCCTACGTGCGGCGGGCACCGAAGCTATCGAGGGATAAGCTCCCGTCAGCGGCGATCGCGCACGACGATCAAAAATGACCCAAAGTGGTCATTTTAGCGTTCTAGACCTGTCGTTCGTTGCGAGGTATTGGCGGCCGGTTATCCCATGAATGTTTCGATTGACATCGACCAACTTCGCAAGTTGGGGTGGGTTCGGGTCAATGGAGCTGTACCCATTTCACTTTGTGATCGGCTTGTTGACGTTCTGGACAGCGAGCTTGGCGTTCCGGTAAATGATCCGTCGCTCTGGGACGCCTACGGCGGCGAGATGCGTGATCTACTGCCGATCTGGGGACATCAGGCGCAATGGGATATTCGACAGCACCCAAATCTGCACCACATATGGGCTGAGCTGTGGGGCACTGAGAAGCTATGCGTGTCACTGGATTCATGTCGGTTTACGCCACCCTGGAAGCCGGGCTACGCAGAACCAGGCGCTATTCATTGGGATCACAATCCCTGGGATGCGGAGAAACGGATGTTTCAAGGCGTATTGGCGCTCACCGATACTGCGGCCCGCCAAGGTGAATTCTGCTGCGTCCCGTCGCTCTATCTTAATTTTGCCGCTTGGCCCCGGCACCCGATTATTGATGCGGACGGTGGAGAAGATTGGCTCGCCGATACAACAGGACGCGAAATCATCCGTGTGCCCGCAAAGGCTGGCGATCTGATCGTGTGGGATTCGCGCCTCGCCCACAGCAATTCGAAGAACAGGTCATCGCGGCCGCGTATTGCCTTCTATGTCTTGATGGGCCCGGCGGACGATCGATTGCATCACGCCGCTGTCGAGTCCTGGCGCACTGGGCGATGCGTCTCTTGGTGGAGAAGCCGTCCTGGATATGATCGCATCGAACCGTGGCCGTCTGCTATCCTGACAGAATTAGGAAGAAAGTTGCTCGGGCTGGATTCGTGGCCGTGAACGGGAACATATCCGCCTATGGCCCCACCCTGCCGAGTTGGGCATTGCAGCAAAGTCGGCAGCAATCAGGGGTACACCGGAGGTGCTGCCAACGTAGCCGCAACGGCCTTGACCCGAAGCGGTCATTGTGAAGGAATGTCTTGAGCGGCCCTAAGAATGGCGCATAGCGACCGTTCGATATCTTCGTCGGTTGTCGCCCACGAACTTACGCTGATCCGCATCGCGACCCGGCCGTGCCACACCGTCCCCCCACACCAGCATTCGCCGTCGTCTTAAATCTTTGCGATGACCCTGTTCGTTCGCCCATCACTGCCGAAGCTGACAACGACCTGGTTCAAGACGACATCGTTCAACACTTCAATGCCCGCGTGGTGCAACGCCTCTGCCAATTTGTGTGCCTATCTACAATTCCGTGCCACGAGTTCTGACAATCCCTGGCGTCCCATCGATTTGAGGGCAGCCCAGATGTCGACGGCGCGGGCCCGCCGTGAACTGTCGGGCGTGATGTTCATCGCATCACGACGTTGACCGGGCATGAGATAGGCACCGCTGATCGACATCGCATCTCCCAGCGCGCTAGCATCTGCCACCAAAGCAATTCCGGAATCGTACGGAACGTTAAGCCATTTGTGGGCATCCAATGCCCATGAATCGGCAGCCGTGAAACCCGTTGCCAGCGCAGCTTTTTCTGGCGAGGCCAGGGCCCAGATGCCGAACGCCCCGTCAACATGAACCCACGCGCTGCCACTGTGCGCCCATTTGATGAGAGATTCCGCCGGATCGAACGCGCCGGAATTCACGTTTCCTGCCTGAAGGCAAACTATTGTCGGGCCGGTGGCTGTCCAATCTTGGCGAGATCACGCGGCCGAAGTCGCAATCCCCAGGATGCCCCGGGGGCGCCATTTGCCATCTTGCCCCACTCCCAATCCTCGATTGCGAGCGGATCGAACAGCGCACCCTTTGCAAGCTCGTCCAGTGGAAGACCAGCGGCCCTCTGCACAACAGCGCCCGCCAGTTCGGCGGCTCCGTTGTTGTAGTGCCAGTCCTCACCCGGTACGCCAATCATCGGCTGCTCCAGGACGAACCGGAAGGGATCCCGCGCCGCGTCCATCTGGCGCGCCATGCTCAGATAAGGTTTATACGGCCAGCTCAATCCTGTGCTCATCGTCAGCAGATCACGGACGGTGATGCGCAGCTTTTCCGGGGTACGAAGGTCAGCGTAGGTCGGAAAGAGAGAGAGCACCGGAATGTCCAGCGTCTTAAGCTCGCCGCGGTCAAGCGCAATGCCGACCAATACCGCTGTCACACTCTTAGTGATCGATTGTAGATCGTGCTTCGTGCGGGCATCATGCGGCATTTTTACAAGCGGCTGATTCCAGTGCTGCTGCGGCCAGCGCTGGTCCTCGCCAGCAAAGTAGTCTTCATAGACGAGCTTTCCATGTCGAACCACGACGATCCCGTGAGGATCAGCACCCTTCAAGGCGGCTAGACGCGAGCCGAGCGTGCAAATGCTGTCCCGACTGAATCCTTCTTGAGCGGGAGCGGTGATCTCCCACCCATCGCTGAGGTCGGGCACGTCACCGCAGCTATTGGAAGAATCAGCCAGCGAGACTGTGGCGCCGAGGTATACCCCGATTGCGAGCGTCCCGATTCCGCCCCACGCCGCTCCAAGCCGCCACAGCATCCATGCTACGGTCCGCATGCAGAACTATCCCGCGCCAGGATAGCAGGATCAAGTGCGCTCTCGACGGGAATGACGTCGCTAATGTCCGTTGCTGTGCTATGGCCCAGAGCTGCCGACTAGCGCGATGCAGCGAAGTCGTCAGCAATCTGAGGTACACCGGCCATCAGATCAATGTATTCGTCACGGGCAGCCGGGATGCGGTCCAACCCGGAGACTGTTTCCACTGATCCTGATCCCCAATGCTGCGCGCCAACTCGTCAAAATCACCGGCGCTTCCTTGTCGGCTTCAAACGAGGCGAACCGGGTTGGGAGTTCCTCGGGATACGGGGGGGCACAGCATTTGCCTGCCGTCATGTGGAAACAGCGCAACCTCGCGAAGCTGCCCGATGTCAAACGGCGCGAACTGGGTCGATGTCTTGGAGCGCGTTCTCTTTCTATGACCACGATGCACATCGAAAGGGGACATGTTGGTTGGCGATACTGCCGCTTCAGTCATCTTCGAACGCCTGCTTCCCCTTCGCCGCCCACAGGTTTCGCGCGTGCTCACCCTGATCGCTTTGGAGCTTGTCGGCCATCCAGAGCAGCGCGCCGTAGATCATGGCGCGATCATCGCCGGTCAGGTCCACGAGACCGGCCTTGACGACGAGGCCGCCGAGTTCGATCAGCTGGCGCGTGCGCTTGCGGCGCTCGACCTGCCAGGCGCGCATGTCATGCCGCGCCCGTGCCGCTTGATGTCGGTTGCGCGCCGCCCGGTTGCGCCTGAGCACCACCCGTGTCGCGGTCAGACGCCGATGCAGTTCGCCGCGGCCGGCCCTGAAAGAACGCGGCCCCGCGTTTGGCCCATGCCTCCCTCTTACCGGCATCTTTGGTTTCGGCCAGCGCGATCAATGCTCCCGCCAGTTCGTCGGCGCGCAGCGCGTCGGCGCTGGTCGAGATCACCAGTTCGCCGAGCTGCTGCACCTTGCGGCTTTTGAGGACTCGCGCCTTGTCCTCGAGCGCTTTGAGCTCCGCATCAAAGTCGCGTGGCTTGCGCATCATGTCCTCCGTCAGCTGGTGATGGAGTGACGATAGTTGAGCGCCTTCCAGAAGGCTGTAAGGTTGCCCGGACTGTCGGGGACGGGCTGGTCCCTCCCGAGAATTTTTCGAGGGAGGGCGCGCTGATACGTCGTTCCGACGTGCGCTTTGCCGTGTAGATGATCTGGTCGCGATGGCGATCTATCATTTTCACGTCAAGATCATTGGCCGCAAATCCGGCTCCAGCGCGGTGGCCTCCGCCGCCTACCGCTCGGCCTCGCGGTTGCGCGACGACCGGCTTGAGCGCAGCCACGATTTCTCGGCCAAGCGCGGCGTCGTCCATTCCGAGGTCATGCTGCCGGAGAATGCGCCGGAGGTGTGGAGCGACCGCGAACGGCTTTGGAATGATGTCGAGGTGGCCGAGGTCAGGAAAGACGCGCAGCTTGCCCGCGAGGTCGAATTCGCCCTTCCGCGCGAGATGACGCAGGCGCAAGGCATCGAACTCGCCCGCGACTTCGTGCAGTCCGAATTCGTCGATCAGGGCATGATCGCTGACCTCAATGTGCATTGGGATGTGGGCAAGGACGGGATGCCCAAGCCCCACGCCCACGTCATGCTGACCATGCGCGCGGTCGATGAACACGGCTTAGCTAATATCTTGATAGAAGCACTTTACCATGAATCTTCAGAACGAGTATCCTCGTTCAAGCTTAAAAATGTCAAAGAAATAATTAAGCTACACACGGGCAACGGAAAACACAAATACCCGGAATTGAGAGCACTAGTAGTGAATGACAACGGAGAAGTCAGTTCTCAGAAATTGGCGTCGCTCTTTCGCAAATGCGCAAACGACTGGTGGAACAACACTTGGCAGATTAAGGCCATCGGGCAAGATCCACACGATAAGTCGCCATTGTATTGCTTGGAAAATGAAAACGGTGACAAGCGTGGAATACGCGAAGTAATGTAAATGGTTGTTTTTATAATGAAAAGCCGCTGTCACTTTTTGCTTTTCTATGAGCCGGAAAGTCGCGGGGAGCGGAGAGTGCGGGGAGCTATCTAGCCTAGGGGCTGAAAAGTTGGTATCCGATTTCCGGCTACCATGTTTTTTAACCCTAGCCAGGGATCGCTACCCGCGCTACCCGCTCCCCGCGAAATTATCTAATAAAATCAATGATCGAAATTTTTATCCCGTCGGCTTCCGTACCCCGATTGAGGTGAAAAGCTTATTTGCTCATGGGCTCGATAGGGGTATGGGCCGCTCAGCCCGCTTCCCGCGCTACGGCCACAGGCCTAAACGGTTCCAATCGATTGGGCGCGCCGGATGGCGCGCCGTTTCCCTTGTCGTTCCGGGAAGCTGCCGGATTTCCTATCCAGTAGTATATGGAAATGAGCGTCGTCACGATCACGGGCGAAATTGCAATTTGCCTGACCGGGGAGTTGGCAACGTGGACCTGAACATGCCTGGCGCACCGCACGCGGATTTTGGCCGTTATCTGGCGTCGGTGACAGAGCGGGACATCGACTTGTTGCTGATGGAGGAATTCCAGACCAGCGACGGCTTTGTTACCTGGTTCTGTAGCGAGCTAGGCCTGCACGATGTCGCTCCCGCAGGAGCGTGGCATAGCCTTTCCGATACTGACGGCGAGAGTGATCTGCTCCTTCGCGTCCTAAGGGAAGGGCGACGAATAGGTATTCTTATAGAAAATAAAATCGCTGCACCCGAGCAAGACCTTCAAGCCGAACGTTACCATTTGCGCGGTATCAGATCCCGAGAACAGGGTAAACTCGACGATTATGTGACCGTAATGTGCGCACCTCGTCGCTACCTCGATGCACTGAGCCACGAGAGCGCGTATCAGCATCGTGTTTCGTACGAGCAGATCGCGGCTTGGTTCAGTCACCAAGAGGGGCGCCGCGCTGCTTGGCGCCACCAGATCATGCTCGAAGCTATAGACCAAGGGCGACGCGGCTACGCAATGGCCGTCAATGCCACCGTTACCGGATTCTATCGGAAATACTGGGAATACCTTCGGCGGCGACACCCTCGCATCAAAATGGCGCGCCCGACGAACAAGGGCAGCAGATCAACCTGGTTCATCTTAAAAGGACATGATTTCCCGAAAGGTGTGAATATGTACCATAAGTTCGATCAGCAGGTGATGGAGCTCGGCTTCTCGAAGCGCAAGATCGCCGACATCCGTGGAATTAAGTCGGACTGGCCAGACGATATTGCTGTTGTACAGAAAGGGACGATCGCTTCGTTGGCGATCAATATACCAGCAATCGATATGAATCTGGACTTCGATGCGCAGTTACCTGCTATTGAAAAGGCGCTGGAGGCTGCTTACAGGCTCATGCCTTATGCATCGCTCTTTCAAACGCCAGATCGAACGGTTTAGCACCGAAGGTCCGGGCGGCGGGGAGAGGGACCGGAGCCGCGCGACTAACGATCACGGCCATGTGGCCATGTACGACACTCGCGCCGTCATGGCACACGCGATCTGGGCCGGGGGCATCTCCAAAAAATGTACGATGACCGCTTACAAAGCGGCGGCGGAGTGGCTCGCGCGCAGGCAGACCACACACGAAGTCGAAACACATTTATTCCAAGTGATTTAAACTCAGCCAGAGGCACATTCTCATCGTCCTTATAACCTATACGTCATCGCGATTACCTTCGTCACCTTCTCCGCTGAATCCCCTCACATGCGCCGATAACCCTCAGCTCACGAAACTCGAACTCGCCACGACCGCCATGAAGCTGATAGGGCACACGCGCACACGCGCGCGAAACGGGTTTTTTCGGCTAACCTGTTTCGCGCCGCCCGCGCCAGCGGGATTATTTTGTTGATTTTGTCGGTGCCGAGCTTCTTGTCGGCACGACTGTTAACTATGGCCTGCCCATGGGCTGTTTCGCGGCCGCACCGCCTGCGGCGCCGGGTGTCGTCGCCCCAGCGCCTGCGGCGGGTGCCGTCGGCGCGGTCCTTTGCTTTGGTGTGGCCTGCATGTGCAGTGGCTTCGCCCGTTTTTTCGTCGCGCGCTGGTGGTGCGGGGCGAGCCGGTAGTCATGTATTGTCGCCCCCGGAGCACCGGGGCCGCCGGAAGATTGAGCGAAAGCTGGCGTTGCGGCCAGCAATAGGGCCAACACAATCGTCGTTTTCATGGTGTTCCCTCCGTCGATAGCTCATTACCAAGGCGGATGGGTAACCATGGTTCCAACAAGAATTCTCCCTCCGCAGCTCTAGGAAGCCTGCCGAGCAGCCTTCGCCCTTCCCCCAAGGGTTAGCCGCCCTTCGAAGCTCCCCACACGCGCAGGATGTTTTTACGCTAGCCCGCAGCCATGAGTAGCGATACCCTTATGATCGCGACGGGCGGCCCAATGGGCCAACCGCCCACGACGCGAGGAAGACAATGCGCTGGCCAGTAGGCCCCTATCAAATCATAGAGCGCCACGACCAATTCCAGGTCCGCCGGGGCCGCACGATCCTTTCCATGCATAGCACTTATTTTGAAGCCGAAGAGGCCGCTCTGCGACGCTGGCTAGGTCAGCAGTACGAGGGCCAAGATAAGGACGTTGAAACAAATTATGAGCCGCGAACCCGTTTCCCTAACACCTGATCAGGTATGCGCCGTTCGAACCGGCGCGACTTCGCTCCTATATTGTTGGCGCGAGCGGTACTTAAATTCCGTGCTCGATCGCCTTTTAGAGTACGAGCCGGATCGAATAAGCGACGCCGATGTCATCGATGCGATAGAAGCGGTGCGCGGGGTCTTTTTGACTATTGATGCGAACGATAACGATTAGACATTACGCGGAGTTTTGAATGCTCTCGTTCCTCATCGTTTCCTCAGCGCAGCACAATAACCAGTCGACGCCATCCTCTGCGATTCTGGCGTTACCGGCTCTTCCAACAAGCGTAGCGGCACGCCAGTAAACGGTGCCGATCTCAGAACAGATGCTAACCATTCATAACGAGCCGCGATCATGATGCACGAAGATGTCCGCCGAATCATCGCCGAATACGATGCCAGCTATCCAAAGGAATGCCCCGTCGATAAATCGGCGGCGCGAAATCCGCGAAGCCGAGGAAGCTCAGGAACGCGCAAAGACAGCGCGCGAGGCCCGGCGCCAAGCGGAGCAACAGCGAGCGTCTAACAATTCGGAGGCGTGGTGCCGCTGGGTCGATCAGCGCATCGATCAGCGAATCGATCAGTTTATCGGTCGCCTCGTTGAGCAGTGCTCCGACCCGTTTTACGACGCGCTGGGCATGGTCATAGCCGAGGAACGCGCGGATCGGGATAAAGAGATCAAAGCTGCCGTCGACGAGGCCCAGCGCGCGATCGAGGCGAAGCTAGCGACGAAGCTTGAGGTGCTGGAGCAGCGCATCGATCAGTACATCGAGCGGTGTTCCGGACGCGCCGACGCTCTCGATGAGGTGATGGCGACAGAACGCGCGAACCGGGACAAAGAGATCAAAGCCGTCGTCGATGAGGCCCAGCATTCGGTCGAGGCAAAGCTTGAAGCATTGGAGCAGCGCATCGTTCAAGACAACGAGCAGCGTTCGGAACGTGCCGAAGCTTTTGGCAAGGCGCGCGACGAAACTCTTGGCAAGGCGATAGACACGGAACGCACGGAGCGGCATAGAGAGGTTAAAGCTGCCGTCGATCAGGCCAAGCATTGGGCCGAGGCGAACCTTGAGGCCTTGGAGCTGCGCATCGTTCAGCGCAACGAGCAGCGTATCAGTCAGCACGTCGATCAGTGTTCTGAACGCACCCACGCTCTTAGCGACATGATAATGACGGAGCGCGTGGACCGGCACAAAGAGCTCAGGGCTGCCGTCGAGAAGGCCCAGCGCGCGGTCGAGACAAAACTCGCGACGATGGAGGAACACCTCACCGCGGTGCCTCAGGCAGAGCAACAGGCGAATAATCAACGGTGGGTCGCGATCGATCAGCGCATTAGGCACCTCAAGCAGGAGTTGGATGGCCGTCTCGGGCCCAGCGCATTACACGAGACCCAGTGCGCGATCGAGTTGAAGCTTGAGTCAAAGCTTGAGCTGTTGGAGCAGCGCCTCAAGGCGGTGCCCGGCAAGCTCCCAGTTGCCAAGACATGGCACCTGGAAAGCGTGACGTACGAAGGTCAGTTCGTGTGCCATGAGGGCGCGACGTATCAGGCGAAGAAGGACACGGCGCAGACTCCCGGAGGCTCCGACTTGAGCTGCGTCGCACGTGCCGGCCGCGATGCGGTCATGCCGACGATCCGCGGGACCTACGATGTCCATGAAGACTATAAAGTGTTAGACATCGTCGCGCTGGACGGCGCTTCATTCATTGCCAAGCACGATAATCCGGGCATCTGCTCCGGCAATGGCTGGCAACTTCTGAGCCGGCAAGGCCGAGCTGGCCGCAAAGGCGAGACCGGCGAACGCGGCATGCGCGGAGAACGCGGCGAGAAGGGCGAGGCCGGCCCATCTATTGTATCGTGGCAGATCGACCGCGAGCGATATCGGGTGAGCCCATTGATGTCTGACGGCACGGTCGGACCAATGTTGGAGCTGCGCCCACTCTTCGAACAATTTTTGAGCGAAATTAGCTAGAGCAATTTGACATGACCCGATTCAACGATATGCAACTCGCTTTTTTGCTCGGTTTCAGCTGCGGCTGTTCGTGCATGCGAATAGAGTTGCAACATGAAGTCGAGGAAACGATCAATCGGCTCAGGAAGGAGTCGAGGCACGACGTCAACGAAACGATTGATCGGCTCAACGCCGAAGTTGACGCTGCCGTGCATGCCATGCAAGCCAAGTTCGCGCGCCTGGAGGCGATCGAGAGCGGTTTCGACACCGAGCGAGATCCCGACGCGTGCTCAAACTAGCAGCCGCCGGCGGCTGATGGGGCGGCGGCTTGCGAGCCCGCGAGGGCGTCGAGGTAAATCGTCAGGACACTAGGCTCAACGCTCAATCGTGTACCGCTGAACCCTCGGCCGGATTGAGTTCACCATAGCGTTTGTGGCACGGAGCAGCCAGGGCAGGTTCTCTTCGTCCTGCGCGAGGGCCCACGATCCAGGTAGTATGCGGTGCAGGTCCAGCCAACTTCGATCGTCCCTCTGGCTCCAAGCGACCACAGCATTGGGTACAGCGCCCGCGAGTTCGGCATCAATGTCTGCGCGCTCGGTTTCCAGGACTGCATAGCAGCGCAGCCCCGCCTCACCTTTAAATACGGCGGTCACTCGCGCTAAAGGTGATGTCGTACGACGGCGTGAGAAAGTCGGCGCGTATCAATCCCAGCCAGCCGAGAGGATGTAGACGTTCTTTAGTCCGAACTTGTCCACCAGACGCCGATAAACATCTCGTTTGTAAAGCTCGTACGCCGGATAGAGTCCTAGCGGATTGTTGCCGGGATTGTTGTTGTACTTTGCGAGAAGTTGTCGCCAAGTCCCTCCATCGGAGGCGCGGTCATCAGGCCGCGCATAGAGTCGGCCATCGCCAGCGGGTGCAATCTGCGGATTGGCAACGAAGTGGACAGGTTGCCCATCCGCTGTGGTCAGGTGGCCGGCGCCGCTTCGTTTGCTCGCTGCACACTGAATAACAATGATCATGTCACACGCTTGGCTGACGCAACCAACTTATCGAGCGCGTCGAGAAACGCCGGACTGTAGACTTCTTCGACATGGTTCTGATTCCAGAGACCGGAATTACGGACGCGCTCGCGATCGGAGTAATGCCCGAGCCAATCTCGTGAAGGCGGATCGATCGGGGTCCTGCTATAGTTGCTTAGGAGAGCGATGGCATTCCGCTCGATGTACCCGCGTTGGCTATTGGGACCCGGCGCATCGCCGACAGGAAGCCAGATGAATGACATTCTGCCGATAAGCTTGCTTACCATGCGCTCCAGCCCGGATTCGCCGCCTCTCACATCTGCTTTTGCCGTGTTGCCCGTACCCCACGTGGGGAAGTTTAGCTTGTCGCGTCGAATGAGGGCCGCCCCAACAATTAGTCTGAAGATGGAACCGCGGTGATTGCCTCCGCCATCGGACTGGCCCCGGTGCTGCGACAGGCGCGTCCAGAGTTTCGTGCCAGAGCCATCTTTCAGCGCATGCGTACCGACACGCACGACGCGCGGGCCGTTTCCGGTATCCGAACGGGTTTCACGGGGTTCGCGAAAGAAATACACCCCGCGTTGCGGCCATTCCAGGCTTCCCGAACAATCAGCGAGCTTTCGCTCGCCACCGATTTCCCGTTCGAGGCGATCAAGGATAGAATAGAACCGGACTAAATGTTCGTGTCGCTTCGATTCCATTTTGCATATCTTTGGCGGTTGGGGCCCGCCTTTCTTGGCCGCCTGCGAAAAGCACGCAAAACGGTCGATCTCCTTCGATGCGTGGGATCGTAAGATCGACGGGTCCATTCCCGGGAACAACGCGTGTCGAGCAGGGAGCGATCTGCGCGCTGCTACGGCTGCGCGTCCGCCGCCACCTGCATGCGGATGATGCGGTCAGGATTGGCTGGGGGCTCGCCGCGCTTCAGCTTTTCGACCACATCCATGCCGGCCACCACCTCGCCAATCACGGTGTATTGGCGATTAAGGAACGCACCTTCCTTGAACATGATGAAAAACTGGCTGTTCGCCGAGTGGTTATTGCCGCCCTTGCGCGCCATGCCGACCGTGCCGCGCTCGAAAGGCAGATCCGAGAACTCTGCCCTCAGATCGGGGTATGACGAACCGCCGGTGCCGTTGCCATGTTGGCCATCACCGGTCTGCGCCATGAAGCCATCGATCACACGATGGAACGGCACGTCGTCATAAAAGCCCTCTCGGGCGAGCTGCTTGAGCCGCTCGGCATGCTGCGGTGCCACATCGTTGCGCAGCTTGATGACGATGGTCCCCGGCGTGGCCTCAAGGATCAGCGTGTTGCCCGGATCGGCGCCGGGAGGCAGCGGTGTTTTTTGGCCTTCTGTTCGGTCCATTGTTTCGGTCCTTGTGCGAGGATAAACTTCACTAGATCAAAGCAATTTACGCATTTATTGTTCGAACAGCGGCGCCTAGCCCAAGAGGTCGAGGCAACCTAGCTCTACGGCTTCACTGGCGTCGGCGGGCGGTTGCTCTACCGCTCGGCCGACGCCGGATTGGCTATCGCTTCCACAACGCGAACATAATCACAGTCTCTAGGGAATGCATTCCGCGCACTATGCAGTCATCCGGGTGCGCGAATTTATTCCGCTCCTTGAGCCATGGGGAGTTTCATACTCCTCAACAGGTGCGATTTTTCGAAAGCCGATCAGTTACAAAAATGACGACAAGAACCCCAGCTATGGAACAGAGATGCATTTCCTTGTCCAATTATCTTACTTAGTTTGGCGATATCCATTATGCCATCAACTCCGGCTCAGCTCACGCATAATGATAGGGGGCCTTTGTTATCCAGCGACATCCGAGAAGTCGTGGTCCAAGTCTCGCCCTCTCCATGGCATTTAAATTTCACTCGATAGTTTTCGGACGAAACGATAGCAATGTTGAGCACGTCGGTCTCATGGCCGCGGGTGCCGTTGACAGTCACGGTCAGCCACCCGTCGGTATCAGGACAGCGTCCGCGCTTGAATGTAGATCCATCTGTCGTGCACCAGTTGCCGAGGAACTTCCGGGGCATCTTGCGGTCCGCCGCCTGCGCGGACGTCAGCAGCAGCATGACCGCTATCGGAAGAATTAGTGTTCGCATGGATTGGTCCCTTTTCGTTGCAACGAAAAACCAATGTCACGAAGCAGTCCCGTCGCTGACAGGTGCAACGCGATTATCTCCGTGCTCTCTCGCCGTACGACTCTGATCTGCGCTATGGCGTGTTCTCGCGGTTCACTCTGCGCCACTGAGTTTGGAGCAGGTGTCGCGAATGACGGGCAGCCAAATGCCCGCTCAAGGCACCCATCTTAGGAGGTGCCTGCGGTCTACCTAATTTTTTCATTATATCTGCAACCACGGCGATAGGTAAATCTCCCTTTGCCATTTTAGGAGATGCCCCTTCACAAATTACCTGCACAGTGAATGTCTTTGCTATATCGGCCACGTCAGGTGGAGATAACGCTTGGGGTGCCGCACTGGAGGTGTCTATTAATTTAGGCTTTACGCCTTTTATCGACAAAAAATTGGTTGCAACAGCTGCGTGAATGGCAAAGTTCACATTTTGGGGCACGCTGTTGCCAACTTTCATCATGATAGCAGCGCTTAATTGCGATACTACAACTCATACCACGGCACCCGACATATCAAGAAGCGGACCGCCGCTATTGCCTGGTTGTATAGGAGTAGACGTCTGAAAAAAGCGAGTGTCGTCTCCGATCCCTGTCATCGAGGTAACGTTGCCCAAAGTAAAGTTGCCACTTGAGGACAAGATACCGCGATAAGGAAATCCATAAGCAGCAACTGTTTCGCCGAGCCGAGGTCCAAGGTGGAATGACGCTACGGATTGGCCGTGCAAGCTTGTACGCAACAGAGCTAGGTCATTCGTACTATCTTGGCCGGAAATCGCTGCTGTAGTAGGCGTTTGGTCTGGATATCGCACATCAATGGTCCGGCACCCATCAACAACATGCTTGTTTGTCACGACAAGATTGGGCGCAATGAAGAAACCAGTTCCAGATGATGTTGTCCCCTCCTGTGGCGTCTCCTGGGGCGCCGTGCGTGTCCCTGCTTCCCTCACTTCCCTAGCATGCTTGCCAGCACAATTAACGACCGCTTTGATGGCATTCGTACTATCTTTCATGTCAAGAGACGCCAACGAGCGATTCTTGTCATTGAAGATCTCCAATGTTTTTGCATCGGCGATAGTATTCATAAAGTCGACCGAAATATCGCCAGAATACAATGCCTCCTCATCTCCTGGCACAACGAAAAATGTGTCCTGCCAGGTTTTATTCGTCACTAATCTCAACGTATGTTGCTTTTTGTTCTTTATCCAATTTTTCCAACCAGGATTGGAGATACGGATGAGCCAAGCTCTGCTTTCATCCCTATATACTAAGGCTATAGAAAGGAGCGTTTGATCCTTGAACAAGGCGGTCGCGTGACAACCAACCCCAATATCCTGAAGAGTCAAATAATCGATCGACCACCAGCCAATTTCAGCGTACGTGGCATCTTCCGCTTTTTGCGACGGCGGAGCAGGGGGAGAGCTTTGCTTAGGGAGCGCCCCGACCTCCACTTCGATGGCGTGCCGCAACTCGGCGTTTGAGGGATCTAACGTCAGCGCGTTATCGAAATCACTTTTTGCTCTCTCGGGTCGCCCCATTCTTGTGTAGGTACGTCCGCGGTCTACGAGAGCCCATACGTTCGTTGGCTCCAATTTCAGAGCAGTCGCATAGTCCGCTAGTGCACGCTCATACTGGCCCGCGTCCCTTAGCGCATTGGCTCGTGCACGGAACCGAAAGGAGCGGGAATCGGGATCCAGCCGGATTGCCTGGTCGTAATCTGCAATGGCGCGCGTAAGATCTCCTAAACCTTGATAGGCATCGGCGCGACTTTGAAATCGGAACGCACGAGGGGTTGGGTCTTTGCGGATTGCTTCCGTGATGTCAGCGATGGCTTGTTGATATTTGCCCTGCCGGGCGTAAAGCTCGCCTCGCTTTTGCCAGCGGTAGGCAGGTTGTGGATCGAGCCGAATCCCCGCACTAACATCCGAGATTGCTTGGTCGAGTTTTCCTTGCGCCTCAAATGCCAGTGCGCGGTGATGAAAAGCCGAGGCGTGAGCGCGGCTCGAAGGGCGCTTTAATAACTTTGAACACGCCGCAATGCTGCGGTCAGGATTCCGGGCACCAAGTTCGCAATCCTTCCAGGTCGCGTCTTGAGCCACGGCTATCCCGATCGTCAACAAAGTGACGATCGACGAGACGACGAGACCTATGATTCCCTGCGAACGGCCCACGGGACATGGCTCGCGTAGTCGCCAGCCCCATCTTCGACATTCTAAGCGGCTAGCCTTTGGTCGGTCAACCTTCCCAAGGAAGCCCAAGCTCATCGCACAAGCGGAGAGAGGCCGGACCGTAGACTACCGAAGTCAAGCGCAATTTAGTTTAGGATGGCTCTCAAGCGGGTGGAGGCGACGCGAAGGAGAACGGCCGATGCTACGCATCGATCGCGCCAAACGCAGCCTAGTGCGCCTCGGACAGAAGCCATTTGCCGAGGCGGGGCTGCTGGAGCGAACGGATTTCCAGCAGATGATCCGCAATGCTCCAGACGAATTTTTTGCAGTGCTTGGCGAACAGCTGCTGCCGCTCGGAGAGGAGGTCCGGCCTTCTGAGGTTGTGGACGACCGCATCGATTTGCTCGCGGTCGATAGCGACGGGTCGACTGCCATTATCGAGCTGAAAAGAGGAGCGTATAAGCTCCAGCTCTTGCAAGCACTTTCATACGCTGCCCTGAACTCGGACTGGACTCGCGAACGTTTGATAACGGAACGCGCACGGTTCAGTCAGAGGACCGAGAACGAGGTAGAGGAAGATTTCGACGAATTCCTGGACGAAGGTTCGGGCACGCTGAACGAAAGTCAGCGCGTTATCTTAGTAGCAGAAGAATACGACTTCGAGGTACTTGCGACTGCCAAATGGCTTTCTGAGCGGTACGAGATCAACGTGGCCTGTTGGAGAGCGCAGCTTGCCACCGATGGGTCGTCCGAATATTTGTCATTAACTTGCATATATCCGCCGCCCGAGCTGGCGAAAGCCGCTCGAAATCGTCGAGTGCCACGGGCCAAACGTCCGCCGAGGTGGTCCGATTGGGATGAGGCGCTGGCAGCGGTTTCGAATCCTGCCGTTGCCGATTTCTATCGAGCGCGCCTCAAGGACAATTGGCCATCTCGGCTGCGCCGGCGAGTATTGGCGTTTCCGGTCGCCAACAAGCGCCGATTCGAGATGATGGCGCGCGCACGGTACGCTTACGTTTGGCAGCGTGGTCGATTCGATGGAGATATGGAATTCTGGCGTAAGCGCCTTGGAGCTGAGTGTCGCTTGGATTCGGTGGCCGACGGAAGGGCAATAAGATTTTTCCTCGATAAGGCCGACGAGTTCAAGGGCTTTTGGCGCGCATATAGCGAAGAGATTCCTGGAAAGGTTTTTCGCCGTGAGCTCTCCTCTGACGTAGAGCTGGAAGGAGAAGACGACGGAGAAGGGGATGGCGAGGCGTAGTGGCGGTACAGTCCGGGAACTCGACCTTGTTCAAACCTGGATCACGTCGAGGCTCCGTATTTTAAAGGTCAGCGGCAGTCGTGGATGGGGTGGGCCTTGAAAATTTTATCGATCCGCCAGCCTTGGGCGTACCTCATTACAAGAGGTTCTAAGGATATCGAGAACCGCAGTTGGCCAACCAAGTACCGCGGGGGGTTCCTGATTCACGCATCCCTTAGAGTTGACAGGGAAGCCTGTTTAGAACACGGAATTGATCCTTCAAAGCTTCAAACGGGTGGGTGGTTGGCATCGCGAAAATTACTGATTGTGTGCAAAAACATAAGAGCAAACGGTTTACAGGGCCGTATGGTTTCGTTTTCAAAAATCGCGGACTCTCCTGTTTGTGAAATGGACCGGCGCGTTGGGCCTTCGGAATGCGCCGAGACGGCTGCTGGCTCGGATCGGTTTAGAGGAGTGAGTTCCCACCCGTTGCGAAGCTCGAATCAACCCCCCGGTCGATTCGATTGTACTCTTAGCTAGTCTGTGTGTGAGACCATCGCTCCCGTTGTGCAAAAATCAAAAAGGCGCGTCGGCGGCGTCATAGATCAGGGCTGCGTCCACGTGAACTGGCGGCGCGCGCGGGCTTGCGTTTTTTTGGATGAAGGCTTAGATGAACAAACTAGCCGAGGCGCCGCCCGACGTTAGTCATTTCGAGCCTCGACCGCGTCCCCCGGCGGGCTCTTTATCTTTCGAAAAATGACTCTTGGGGACCTGCCGCCGCTTTTGGCGCGCGGGCGCAATGCATGTTCGACTCCCGACTCTTCAATGCCCACTGAAGCTGACACCTGTCGCAAATACGTCGTTCCCAAGCTTCAGGGCTCGGGCTGGGACAACGATCCGCACTCCATCGCCGAGCAGCGCACCATCACGGATGGCCGGGTGATTCCGGTCGGCAAGGGGTTCATCCGTAAGCCGCCCAAGCGCGTCGATTACCTCTTGCGGTACACGCGCGATTTTCCGCTGGCCGTCGTCGAAGCCAAGGCCATTTATAAAGCGTCTGCCGATGCCGTGCAGCAGGCGCGAAGGTATGCCGAGATGCTCGGACTGAAATTTGCGTACGCGACTAATGGGCACGACATCATCGAGATCGATTACTTCACCGGCAGGGAAATGCAGGTCCAGGACTACGCGACACCGGAGGAATTGTGGCAGCGGTATCAGGCTGGAGAAGGATTAAAGAAGTCCGAGATCGGGGAACGCCTGCTCACGCCTTTTAATCATAGGGGCGGAAAAGACGAACGCTACTACCAACAGACCGCCATCAACCGCACGGTCGAGGCGATTCTCAAGGGTGACAATCGCCTCCTGCTAACTATGGCGACAGGCACCGGAAAAACCTATGTGGCCTTTCAGATTTGCTGGAAGCTGTGGTCGTCGCGGTGGAATCGGACCGACGAATATCGCCGCCCGCGCATTCTCTATCTGGCCGATCGTAACATCCTCGTTGACCAGCCTAAAGACGGCCTCTTCGCCGCATTCGGCGACGCCCGCTACAAGATCGAATTGGGCGAATTGGTTCAGAGCCGTGAAATGTATTTCGCGCTTTACCAGGCGCTTGCCGAGGACGAGCGACGGCTCGGCCTGTTCAAATCATTCGCGTCCGATTTCTTCGACCTTATCATCGTTGACGAGTGTCATCGCGGCAGCGCTCGGGATGACAGCGCATGGCGTGCGATCCTTAACTACTTCGAGCCGGCCTATCAGCTCGGCATGACGGCGACACCGCTGCGCGAGGAAACCCGCGATACTTACCTTTATTTCGGCAACCCCATTTACGAATACAGCCTCCGCCAGGGCATCGAGGACGGCTTCCTTGCACCGTACCGCGTCCATCGTGTTGTCACGGAATGGGATGCCGCTGGCTGGCGCCCGAGCAAGGAGGAGATTGACCGTCACGGCCGTCCGATTCCAGACGATGAATATCAAACCAAGGACTTCGAGCGCGTGATTGCACTTCGCGCGCGGACGAAGGCAATTGCGCATCATCTGACTAAGTTCCTCAAGGCGACTGACCGCTTTGCGAAGACAATTGTCTTTTGCGTCGATCAGGAACACGCGAGCGAGATGCGCGAAGTGCTCGTCAATCTCAATGCCGATCTTGTTGCTCAAAATCCCGATTATGTCTGCCGCGTCACATCTGACGAGGGGCAAATCGGGCGCGGCCATTTAAGCCGTTTTCAGGACGTGGAGACCCAGACCCCCGCTATCCTCACCACCTCGCAACTGCTGACCACCGGCGTCGATGTGCTTACCTGCAAGAACATCGTCATCGCACGCGTGGTCGGTAGCATGACGGAATTCAAGCAGATCATCGGGCGCGGCACCCGCTTGCGCGATGATTACGGCAAGCTCTGGTTCAACATCATCGATTACACCGGCTCGGCAACGCGGATGTTCGCCGATCCGGATTTCGATGGCGAGCCGGTGCGGATCACGGAGGAAAAAGTCAACCAACAAGGAGAAATGACTTCGACGACCGAGGCGGAACCACCCGGGGTTGACGTGGAGACAATCGAGGGCGGGCCTGAAATCATCGAGCCGCCTACCCACGCCGAGCCGCGTAAATTCTATTACGACGGCGGCCAGGTCGAAATTGTCGCACATCTTGTGCATGAGCTTGATCCCAACGGCCGCCAGCTTCGCGTGGTCAGGTACACCGATTATGCAGCGGACGCGATCCGCACCCTCTGTCCGAACGCGCAAGACCTCCGTAAGCGCTGGGCCGATGCCGAACAGCGCGATGAGATTATACAGGCGTTGGCCGAGCGCGGGGTCAGCTTCCACGAACTCGCCGATCAGGCCAAGCAGCCCGATGCAGACCCCTTCGATTTGCTTTGCCATCTAGCCTTCAACGCGCCCTTACGTACCCGGCGCGAACGGGCGCAGCACCTGCGGCAGGATCGCAAAGATTTCTTCGACCGATACAGCCCCCAGGCACGGCAAATCCTCGATCAGTTGCTTGAGAAATACGCGCAGCACGGCGACGCGCAATTCTTACTGCCCGACGTGCTGCATGTCCCGCCGATTTCCGAGCACGGCAGTCCGGCTGAGATCATCCGCCTGTTTGGCGGGCCCGATAAGCTACGAAGCGCAGTAACCGACCTTCAGGGAATTCTCTATGCTTCGTAACAAAGCTAACGGTCCTCCAGCCCCGAGGACAACGACACAGGCCTTGGGAAGCCTGATTAAGTCTGCGCGCGACATCATGCGCAAGGACAAGGGTGAACGGCGACCTCGACAGGCTGCCCCTTCTGACCTGGATCATGTTCCTCAAATTTCTTGATGACCTTGACCAGCAGCGCGAGCAGGAGGCGGAGCTAGCTCGAAAAAAGTTTCGTCCCTCGATCGAGCCCCCCTACCGTTGGCGCGATTGGGCATCCAATCCGCAAGGCATTACAGGCGATGAGCTGCTTGCATTTATCAACCAGGACGAGGCGCGACGGCCGGACGGCAAGCGTGGTCCTGGCCTCTTCGCCTATCTTCGCGGCTTGTCCAGCGCCAACGGCGACAACCGCCGCGACGTGATTGCGACCGTGTTCCGCGGCGTCGATAACCGCATGAAGAGCGGATATTTGCTTCGCGATGTAATCAACAAGATCGCCGATATCCACTTTACCTCATCCGAAGAGCTGCACACCCTTGGCGCTCTGTATGAAACCATGTTGAGGGAAATGCGCGACGCCGCTGGGGATTCCGGCGAGTTCTATACGCCGCGCCCCGTGGTTCGATTCATGGTCGAGGTGACAAATCCCAACTTGGGTGAGACGGTACTCGACCCCGCCACCGGCACGGGAGGCTTTCTAGTCGAAGCATTCAGTCACCTGTCAAAGCAGGTTAAGACAGTCGCTGATCGCAAACGCCTACAAACTGCGAGCATTTTCGGGTGTGAACCTAAACCCCTTCCTTATCTGCTTGGCCAAGTGAATCTGCTGTTGCACGGGCTGGATGCGCCGCAAATCGATCCCGGCAATGCGTTACGGTTCAGGCTCTCCGAGGTCGGAGAGAAGGATCGAGTGGACGTGATCCTCACCAATCCGCCCTTCGGCGGAGAGGAGGAGAAGGGAATTCAGGGCAATTTTCCCGATGACCGCCAAACCGCGGAAACCGCGCTCCTGTTCCTGCAACTGATCATGCGCAAGCTGCATCGACAACAGACGCCGGCGGGGCGGCCGGCCCGCGCTGCGGTCATCGTCCCCAATGGCACGCTTTCGGCGCCCGGAGTTGCCGCAAGAATTCGTTCCGAGCTGCTCAGTGACTTCCGCATTTCCGCTATTGTTCGCCTGCCACACAATGTGTTTGCTCCATATACAGATATCAAGACGAACATTCTGTTTTTCGAGCGGGGCTCAGCAGCGGCAGACGTCTTCTATTGTGAACCAAATTTACCCGAAGGCTACTCGCTCAGCAAAACCAAACCATTGCGGTACGAATGGCTGGCGCCATTGAAGGGGTTGATCGAGACGCGAGAGGAAACGAAAAATTCCTGGATCGTCCCGAGAGACGCAATTGATAATAATCTGAATCTGGATTTGAAGAATACCCGCCGAAAGCTCACTGAGCTTGAGGATCAAGGCGATATTGGTGCCCTCGGAGAACGATTTAAAATCTTCGCTGAACAAGCCGACGCAATTCGAGCCACCGCTGAACAAGCGATTGATGCCATCAAGGCTGCTCCACATGAACTTCTTGGCTCGCACACTGTCGAGTCGGACGAGCGTATCGGGTCCGCCTATTCCGAAAAAACTATGCTCATTGGTGTTTCCGCAGAAGAGGGCATGACGACGCCTAAGACGGAGATTGGGAAAGACCCTTCGCGGTACAAGGTCGTTCGTAAGGGATATCTCGCCTACAATCCCATGAGAGTTAACATCGGTTCTATTGGTGTCTTGAGAAACGGCATCGATGAAGCAATCACCAGTCCTGACTATGTGGTTTTCTACTGCAAGTCAACTCCCTTGCCTGAGTATGTCTATCACTATCTTAAGAGCGAGGCGGGGCGGCATGAGATCAATCTGAAAACGAAAGGTTCGGTGCGCTTTCGTTTGTATTACAAGCAGCTGGCGACGATCAAAATTCCCATTCCGCCGGACATTCAAGATCAGCAGAGGTTTGTCGATGCCTGCAACCAGTTGGAATTGCTCAGGCGAAGCGTGGGCGCAGCTACCGAGTCCGTCCAAAATTGTCTTTATGCACTCACGCGCTCGGCCCTTATTGGCGCCGACGGCTAATGACGCTTTGCTGCTAGCGGTAGAAAGCGGGCACCAGGAAAAAATGTAGCCGAAGGGACGCAACATAGCGACGGCTCGGCCGGGGGGCTGCTACCCGAACAAAATAGGCTGACAACGTTTGGTCTCAAGCTGGCCACCTCTCAGCCATCTCGAGATAACGGCAGAAGGCGTTCGCCAACTGCATCTGCCGCGGCGTCCGGCACTCCGCTTCGAAGATCTGCGGCGACCCGACGAGGATCGACACGCATTTGGCGCGGGAGGTCGCGACGTTGAGCCGGTTCAGGCTGTAAAGGAACTCCATCCCGCGCGGGGCATCCGCGTGACTCGATGTGGCCGTTGAATAGATGGCGATCGGCGCTTCCTGGCCTTGGAACTTGTCCACTGTGCCGACGCGCGCGCCCGGCAGGCATTGTTCAATCTCGAAGACCTGCGCGTTGTAGGGCGTGATGATGACGATGTCGTCGAGCGTGATCGGCTTTTCTTCCTCCTCACGATCCACCCAGGTCGCGTTGCCGGCAAGGATGGCCCTCACGAGACGGCCGACCGCCTGCGCCTCTTCGGGCGAGCAATTCTGATTTCCACTGTGCGCGACGGGGAGAAAGTAAAGACCAGATCCTTTGACCGACCCCGCTCCCTTGATTACCTGCTGCTCGAGCCCGCTCTTCGACCGGAGCTTGCCGTCGTAGAAGAGTTCGGAGGTATAGGCACAGATCGACGGAGGGAGCCGCCAGGTCTCTTCGAGGAACAGGCCCTTATCCTTGGTGATGGTCCGCTCGCCGCCCAGAATGTGGTCGAGGGCCGAGACATCAGTGCCTTCTGGGTGGCTGCCCTGCATCGGCTGTTCGAGTTGCTGCGGATCGCCGATTAGCACCAACGTCTTCGCCGCCTGCGAGACGGCAAGCACGTTGGCGAGCGACATCTGCGCAGCCTCGTCCACGAATAGCACATCGACGGCCTCGAACGCGTCCGGCCGCGACCACAGCCAAGCCGTGCCGCCGCCGACAGACGCACGGCCGTCGCTCAACGTCGCAAAGAGATCTTCGTTTCCCTTGGTGAAAAAGAGGCGGTGCTGGGGGTCTTCGACTTCATCGGCCTTTTGGCAGCATTGCAGCGCGATGCCCAGCTCGTCAGCTGCCTTGATGGTCGCATCGATCAGGTTGCGAATTACCTTGTGGCTGTTGGCGGTGATGCCAACCTTCTTGCCACGGCGCACCAGCTCACAAATCATCCGCGCGCCGGTAAAAGTCTTGCCCGCACCGGGCGGTCCTTGAATTGGCAGGATGCCACCCGAAAGATGCGCGCAGAGCCGCACGGCCGCTGCGACGGTGGTCTCTTCCCCGTGCTGCAACAGCTCAGCGCCAACGCGCGGCGGTTCCCTGAGCAGTAGATCGCGCACCGCCTGATAAGGCCCATCGCCACGCACACCCCGGTCGGCAACATAGTCGCCAATACGAACAAGCGCCTCAGCTATGACCTTCGTATCGACATAAGTGTGGGCGAACGCGGCCTGCGGATGGAGGCCGGCTGTATCTTGGCGCTTCTTGATATCGACGGTGTTGTCTGCAAAGGAGATCGCCTCCACCTTGCCGAGCTTATCGCCGCCAAGGTTGCAGAGGTCCTCGTCGCCGCGAAGCTCGGTCTCTTGCGGCGGAAAGCGGTACCGATGAATTGGCGCCTTGTCCGTGCCACCGGCTACGCCTTCAAAGACGAGGCCGGAGAGTCCGGCAGGCTCCTCGAGCAAGTCCTCCGCCGAAAGAGCGGCCAGTCGGAAATACTCCCACCACACCGCCTTTTCTTCACGGCGGTGCCAATCGAGGACATTGGCCAAGAGCCAACGGGCCTGTTGCTCTTCGTTTTGTTCCACGGGATCGGCCGGCACATCGGCCGTTAGCCTGGCGATCAGCGCGTTGATCTTAATCAGCCAGTCAGTGATTTTCTCGGTCGGCGCGCCGTCGCCGCGCTGTGAACGAGGCACATCGATGCCGTCAGCGACTAGCGTGGCTCGTTGCGCTTCGAGCCAGTCTCGCAACCTGGCGGTGGAACGGCAATCGTCTTCGTTGTAGGAACGCACCGTCGTCTTGATCTCGTCTGCAATCGACGGCGTATCGCTGAGTTCGAGGTTGCCTTGGAAGTTGAAGAGAGCGACATTTGCATCGGCGAGCGGCATTCTGCGCGTGAAATTGTAGAATGGCTCCAACTTTTTTATTGAATAGCTCTCGACGCTGGCCCGTAGACCATGACGCACGATCTGAAAGAGATCGACGAAGAGCCGAGCGCGCAGCATCTGATCGATTTCTTCCTCGCGCGTTGCATGGCGGCCCATCAACCGCTTCAGCGCTGCCGGCTCGTATGGCGCATAATGATAGATGTGCAAGCTGGGGAACTGTGCCCAGAGTGCCATGACGAAATCGACGAATCTCTGGAACGCGCGCTTTTCGTCGGCGCGTGTGAGTGCCCAGTCACCCACATAGACGAGAGCGCCGCTCGCGTCCCTGAAGACGTAGCCGAACAGATATTCGAGTCCATGCTCGCCGACGAAGGGGTCGCCTTCGAAGTCGAAAAATATATCGCCGTCGGAGGGCTCGGGCAGGCAGGTAAGTCCAAAGCCAGTCTCGACCCGCAGCAACTCGAACTTGCGCGTACCGGCCGCACGGGCCTCCACTACGATCCGCGCCTGTTCGCGGATGCGGTCGTATGAATCAGCCGAGCCACGATTGGGCTTCCACCCCAGCGGCAGCGGCATGCCACCTAGGCTTTGCACGGTTACGATGCCGTGCGCCTCAAGCTCTTTGATCTGGATCTTCGAGATGCCAGCGACGAGGCAGAGATGATCGTCTTTATGGCGGCGCTGGTCGCAAGCCTCGCGCCAGCGGCAGACTTCGCAATGTTCAATCGGATAGGGGTAAGTGTCATTCACCTGCGCCGCAGCCATGGCAGCCTGCAGCGCCTGCTTCACCTTCCGGAAATAGGCGGGGTAGTCGGCGAAGCGATATGGCTGTGGCTCGAAGTCGGACCACGGCACCATGACCTTCATGTATTCGGGTGGCTGCCCCTGCATGATGTCCAGCAGATCGGCATAGAGACAGAGCTGTAGGATCGTGCCGGCTTTGGTTTCGCGGGCGAGCTTGGCGTCGATCGGCTCGTAGGACCAAGGACCTAGCGAGCTCGGCACCTCAATGCGGCTTAGAATGTCGGCGCGTCCATTCCAGCCCTGATGCGCCAGCGCGGCCTGGACGATGACCGGATCGCCGCGCCGCATTGCCGCGAGCGTGTCAGCGACAGCCGCGTTCGTCACCTCAATGCCATCGATCCGGGCGACGTTCAGACCAGCCTTCTTCAGGTGCTCGACGTAGCTCTGCTCATGGACCTTGCCGCGCTCCGACAGGATCTGCAGAAATGGATCCCAGACCTTCGGCTTCGGCAATGCCCCATCGGCCACCGCGCGATCCAGGGCCGTGAGGTGACGGCAGTTCAGTAGCCGACGAGGTCGGTCGCGCTGAGCTCGAAGGAAACCCCGGTCTTCTTCATGAGCGTGGCCTTACCGTATCATTCGAGCCGGCGGGCGGGTGGCGGGCTTTCGACTGCTGGTTGGAAAGAGCATGAGTTGGGCAATTCGAGATCGGGCGTCTACAACGGTTCACGATCAATCGGATAGAGAATGCGCGGCCCGCGCCGCCCCCTCCGCGCACGTCGATCCGACAAAGGGAGCCGCGGAATCTCCAGCCGACTTCGTCGGAATACGCACGGGGGTTCACTCGGAGTTTTTAAAACGTCCCCGAGGGGTTTTCCCTGGCCACACTGCCGAGGGCGCGAGGTCCAATCAATTTCAGGCGATTGGACAATGCAGTAGGGGCAAGCCCAAGAAGTAGTGTTGTTTAGGGCTTGAGGCGCCACAACTGGGGCGACCGCCTCCGTAGGTTCCGTCTCGCACCGCACCCGAGCCAAGACACCATAATGCGCATGGCGACCTACGCTGAGATTTGGTATCGGGTATCACAGTGGCCAGACAACGCACTCCATCTCATCGGAGGCCGCCATGAGCGAACCCGTTATCACCTGTCCGAACTTCCACTCACAAATCAAGCTCACGGAGTCCCTGGCGGCCCCTTTGATCGAGGCGGCACGAAAGGAGTACGAAAAACGTTTCGCCGAGAAAGACGCCGCCGTCGTAAAGCTCGAAACAGCTGTACGTGATCAACAGGCGCAAATCGCCAAAGAGCGCCAGTCGATTCAGGCAGAGGTGACCGCAAGACTGGACGTAGAACGCCAGCGGATCGCGAGTGAGGAGAAGGAAACGGCACGGCGGTTGGTTGAGATCGACCTTCGGCATAAGGATCAGCAGCTCGCCGAGCTTGGACAGGTTCTGCAGCAGCGTGACGAAAAACTGGCTGAGGCCCAAAAGGCCCAAGCTGACCTCATCCGCAAGGAACGTGAGCTTGACGACGCCAGACGAGAGATCAAACTGAGTGTGGAAAAGCAGGTCCAGTCATCCCTGCTGAACGTCCGCGAGACGGCCAAAAGAGAAGCTGAGGAGTCGCTCACGCTAAAAGTGCGTGAGTAAAGAGGAGCTGATCGCCTCCATGCAGCGCCAGATCGAAGAGCTCCGGCGCAAGGTCGAGCAGGGATCGCAGCAGCTTCAGGGCGAGGTGCAGGAACTGGAGCTTGAACGACTGCTGTGCGAGCAGTTTCCATTCGATCAGATCGCGCCCGTTCCGAAAGGCGAGTTCGGCGGGGATGTTATCCAACATGTGATGTCCGGCGGGGTGCGCTGCGGCGCCATCCTTTGGGAGACGAAGCGCACCAAGAACTGGAGTGACGGCTGGCTCGTGAAGCTGCGCGAAGATCAACGTGCTGCCAAGGCGGACGCTGCTGTGATCGTCTCCCGGGCGCTGCCCAAGGGCCTGAATGACTTCGGCCTTGTTGACCGCCTGTGGGTTTCAGAGTGGAGGTGTGCCATGGCCGTCGCCGTGGCCCTGCGTGAATCCCTGATTGGCATCGCCAACGCCCGGATTGCGGGGGAGGGCCAGCAAACCAAGATGGAGATGGTGTATCAGTATTTGACCGGACCACGTTTCAGACATCGCGTCGAAGCGATTGCTGAAAATTTCCTCGAAATGCAGTCTGACCTGGACAAAGAGCGTAGGACCATGACGCGCCTCTGGGCGAAGCGAGAAGAGCAAATTCGTGGCGTCGCCGAGTCCACTGCGGGGATCTATGGCGATCTTCAGGGGATCGCAGGAAGAACCCTCCAGGAGATTGAATGTCTCCAAATTCCGTTGATAGAACATTCAAGAGGGGCGGATTAGATTCAATTCGACATCCCTCCGGTCGTCGAAGCGATGCGCAAATACTGGATGCCGACCCGCTACGCTCGCGCGAGCTGATTACGGACGACGTGCGAGCTCGTGCCGGTTCCAATGTACCAACGGACCAGCGGGTGCCAACGGATGCGACCGAACGCGCGCGCGTTTGAATTTGTTTAATAGTCGGCGGACGTCAGCGAACAGACGCCAACACCGGTGTGGTGCAGGGGGCGTCAGGGAGGCGAACATGCCGGTTGAGGATATAGCAGAAGCGTCAATCCCTTGGTTCGGGTCTCGCAATTTCGCGAGGAAGCTTCAGTCGGAGTTGCGAGAGACGCGGGCACAGCTTGCTGCGGCCCGGAGGCAATTGGATACGCTTGGGGCGCTTCCAGTTGCCGAATTGCAGGATCTGAAGGCTACGCTCGAAACGGAGATAGCTTCCGAACGCGTCGCTATTGAAGAAGAGAAAGCCCGGGCCGCAGCCGAGGTAGCAGCCGCGAAGCAACAAGTTGCACTAGCACAAGCCACAGTTGTTGCAACGGAGGAGATACAACTGCTTCAAGAAGCAGGAATCTACCACTACAGGCATCCATTGACCGACGTTGTCGCATACGAGCGGCGGCTGGAATTGATAGAAGCTCGTGCGAAGCAGATGAACCTTAAAGAGGGCGGAGCCGTGTGTTGGCTAACACGAGCTGGACCGTGAACGGGTCTGCAGCGGCTGGGCGAACCATGGTGCGAGACTATTCCAAACTGATGCTCCGGGCATTCAATGCCGAGGCCGATAATTTAGTGCGGGGCCTAAAACCGTACAAATTGGACGCAGCCGTAAAACGCCTCACAAAAGTTGCGGATACAATAGCCAAGCTCGGAAAGACGATGGCCATTAGAATTTCTGACCCCTATTTGCGCCTGCGCATTGAGGAACTCGAATTGACCTCGGACTACTTGGCCAAGCGGGCGGAGCAAAAAGATGCCGATCGGCTTGAAAGGGAGCGTCTCCGCGAAGAAAGAAAGGTGCAACAGGAAATTCAGCGTGAGCGGGCTCGTCTAGAGAAGGAGAACCAGCACTATTTGAACGCCCTCCAGGCGGTTCAGGCAACCGGCGACGAAGCCGCAATTGAGAGGATTCAGACGCAGCTGGCCGACGTTCAAAAGGCAATACAAGATGTCGACTATCGAGCTGCGAACGTCCGCGCCGGGTATGTATATCTCATTTCGAACATCGGCTCGTTCGGAGAAAAGATGGTCAAAGTGGGCCTGACACGTCGACTTGACCCGCTCGACCGTATCCGCGAACTAAGCGACGCCTCTGTCCCGTTCAACTTTGACGTTCATGCGTTGTTTTTTTCAAATGATGCTCTGGACATAGAGATCAAACTGCACGAACGGCTTGCAGATGCTCGAGTCAATTTGGTCAATAGACGGCGAGAGTTCTTCCGAGTCACACCACTGGAGGTGAAGTCGCATCTAAGCGAGCTTGCCGGGGAACTCCTCAAATTCGAGGAGGTGCCGGAAGCGCTCGAGTACCGACAGAGTGTAGCACTCCTCACGTCAACTCCTTGAGGCCGCTTTCTGGAGAGCACAATGTCCCGCCCGCAAGGACTTTCAAGAGGTGGCCCACACTGGTGGGTGGGCGACCTTCCACACCCTGTCTGACGCGGGTGGCGCTGTTTTTAGGTACTATCGGCTATTCGCATTTTCGGCCCAGTCCTGCGCACCGTGTTGGCAGGCCGTGCTCCGGGCGCACACATGCCGAGATTTTGAGTTGTGTATGATATTCTCCTGGAAGAACTCGAAGGCGCACTTGCTGTTGCTTGGCAAGTTTCTTCGTGGGGCGCGATGTGCTGGTCATGGAAAAAGAAGCGCTCCAAGGCACCGGGCCGCTCATGCCTTCTCGGCAAGAAACCACTCGCGTGAACGCACCGGCTTGTGCACGTCGGCGGCTGTCCCTCTCCAAGCTGCCCAATGTCAGCGGCACAATGGTCTATGGTGACCTTCAGGGGGTCGCAAGGAAAACCCCTCAGGAAATTGAAGGGTCAAAATTCCCGTCCGCAGGGTCAAGCAAGCGACTGCTCAATACGCTCGACGCTATCGGTCAGCTACTCCCTGATCTCCAGGCTATAAAGCTAAGGTGAACGGGTGGACTCCCTTGACGAGTTGGCGCCAATAGGGTCGCGAAGCTAGTCCTTGTGTTCTAACACCTCGGTGATCAAGGATTCATAGTTGAACTCGGCTGCGTCTCTGGCGTCTTCAAGCGTGTAAAAATATCCGATATCGTCAAATTCAGGGGCCTCGATCCAAAATACGATTCCGAACTCCATGACGCTGATTGGAAAGGTGTCGTGGCGCGCGCTGCTCCACCCTTCGAAAAAATCTGCTGCGATGGAATTGCTGTGGACGAGGTCGTGAATAATGTCGTGAGCCCCAAGTTCTTCGTCAGACAAAGGCTCACCGGCTTTCATTTTAGCGACGATAACTGAAGCAACTTTCCCAAATTTCTCTCTCAAGGCGATTTGCACAGAAGCGAGCGCGGCAAGCGACGGGAAGAATGACTCCAGAGGTCTGGCGTCGTAGATGTCATTTATCATCGCGCTCTCCTTAGGCAAGGTGGCAGCAACGAACAAATGTTTGACGACGCGTAAAAAATGCAGCTCGGAGCGCGAAGCCGAATTCGACGTGCAGGCGACTCGATCCGGGGCATTTCGCTTTTTCGGTCGCAATTGTTCCAACCACAGCGGAGCTTGCGTCCCATGCTGAGGCGGTTAAAGGCTGTCGTCGTAGCCAGCCTCGCGCATAACTCGGCTAATCCTATCGACATTTTTCTGATGGCCCATTTTCGATACTACTTGTTCAAACGAAACGGTCGAGACTTCGATTCTTTCATATATCTGTTATACATTTCGGGCTCTTCCAGCTTAAGGGCAGATTGATCGAAGCGACTGCCAATTTGGGTTCGCCATGAGGCAATACCCTCTAAAACCGCGGCTTTGCCTATCATTATTTTTAAGCGGCTTTCTAGATACCCGTGCCGCGCATTCAGTCTTGCCCTTTGCTCTTCTAACTCTAGGAGTTCTTGGTAGACCGACTGCTCTTCGTTTCCGGGCGTCATGACGGACCCGTCGCTGTCTTGCATTGCGATCTTGTCGGCTTCCAGAACCACTGGAAGCCACTCGTCAAGGTATGTCCTGGCCTCGTCGAGGATAGGACTAAGATCGGCAGGGTTATTGCAAAAAACTCCTGCGCTAACCCGCGGAAAATTTTTTTCGTACTGAGCCGCCTGTGCAAATAGCTTTCACACAGCGCGTCATGTTCCGTCTCAATGACTTCGAATTTTGTGAGGGGGTAGGGATTGCCAGTTGAGAGCTGCTGAATGCGGGCGTCGACATCTCTTTTTGTCCGCCCGACTTTGAAAATGTTTTCAGTGCCACTCTGAAGAATATAGACGTACGCCATGGTGCGGCCCTCTCAATTCTGAAGTGGCGCTCCTGAGTTGTCTGCTAAAAGCGTAGACCCCGCCCTCTGTATGTATGCGCAGATGATCGCGAGCAACCGACTGCTTCTTCTATGACCGAGTTGCGCCGACCTCAGTGGAACCTCTCCTTGCCCGCAGCTGGACACCCCCTTTTAGATCAGGACTTACAATTTGGCAAATGAGTGCGCCGGTGGCGGCAAGGGAAGCGGGCCCATCGCGACCTCCTGCGCTGGGCGATTGCCTTCGCGCTTAGGCGCGCTCGCCTCTCACGTCAGTTGATGGGCATTCCGGTTCGCTAACGCTTGACCGCGCTGGTAAGCATAGTCGCTAGCGGAAAAGTCGGTTCCGTCTGCCGGAACGGTCCCGTCCGCCGGAAGGATGTAGGGATCATCTCCGCAGCCCATATACAGTTCATGGAGTTCTTTGACAATGATGTCGTCTCTTTTGGCCCACTCTTCCAGTTGTTCATCGACAATCCGCTTGCAGGCTGCGACGGCCTCTTCGAGGGTCGGAAAGACGCCACGCTCATACACAAAGCGTTTCTCGGGATGCATATGGTGAAAGAGGTCATCGACAAGACTCTGTATCCAGACGTCATACCCTCCTCTATTATGGTGGCGAGAAGACGCTAGAGGAGACGCAAAGGGCGATGTCAGCTGACGCACGAGCGGAACGACGGAGTGAATGATGAGCAATGGACTGATGAGATGGATGCGCGAGGCAGGCATAAAGGCCACGCGCGAAAGTTACATAAACGCCGAGTATGACTATCCGCTTCCTGAGTGGAACGCTGAGCTGGAAGGCGAGCTGCCCTAGGAGCTGCAGGACTGGAGCTTGTTTGATGGCATCAGCGGCGAACTGGTCTTCAAAAAGGGAGCATTCCCTCAACCAGATGAAGACGAAGAGGAGTAATAAGCTATGGTTACTGTCTCAGCCGCCACAACTATGCTTAGATAGAAATGCGTAGTCCCAAGCCGCTCGCGTAGATTCGCAAGCCTACTTCGTTAAGCACGCCGCATGCTAGCTATACATCGCAGGATGGACGAAATGGCAAAAGAATGGATCGCAGTCCTCAGAGCCGCCAATGCCGCGGCGCGGTGGCATGTTCATCAGCGTCGCAAGGGCGCCGCGAGGAGCCGTACATTAATCACCTGCTTGAAGTTGCCGCGCTCGTGGCAGAGGCGACAGGGGGTAAAGACCCCGAACTGGTCGTGGCGGCGTTGCTCCACGATGCAATTGAGGACCCAGAGGTGCCACGTTCCGTAATAGCAGACGCGTTCGGAGAGGACGTGGCCAAACTCGTGGAAGAATTGACCGATGATAAAACGCTGGAGAAGGGAGAGCGAAAAAGGCGGCAAATCGAAGATGCCTATGGAAAGTCGCACCACGCTAAAATTATCAGCTCGCGGACAAGACGAGCAATCTAAGGTCCATCGCGGCAAGTCCTCCCCCAAATTGGTCAGTCAAGCGGCGGCTCGAGTACGTCGAGTGGGCGCGCAAGTAGCAAAAGGATTGACGGGCGTGTCCGATTGGCTGGAGGGAGAGTTTGAGCAAGCTGCGAATAAAGCAGAGCGCTCGACGGCCCCACCGGCGTAAACAGCCTTGGGTTTCAGGTCAATGAGGGATAAAGATGGCCGACATTGAACCGAACCTTACTCCTGAGCAAAAGCCGCTGATACCTATGCCGACCTCAATTTTGGATGCGACATCGAGGAGCTGAGCGACCAAGAGTTAATGTCGATTCCAGACTTTTTACTCCGACCTTGGCTGAAAGGGCGAGAGATGGCAAAAGAAGAGAAAGAGAAGAGCATGCGAAAATTGCAAGGCATGCCTCTTACCGACTGCATCGCCGCTGTCGCTGCTGACGTAGATTCAAAACGGGACGAATTCCGATCAATCAATGGTCATGAGTTAGCAAGTCTCTTAGGGATTGACGATGCGGACAAGCCCGGGTCACGCGAGGCCCGATTGGAGGTTCACGTATGTTATCTGCCCGGGGCCAATTGAGGACATCCTCGCTTATGCGGAAGACGAAGAAGAAGAAGGTAGCAAGAAGCTACTCCGGTCGCTTTTAACTCCCGAGAGATGTAAAGAGCTATTTTCAAAAATTGATCTGCGAGAAGAATACAAAACAAACTATGCAAAAGTCATAAAATTTCTAACTGGCGAAGAGAAATATAAAATTGAAGTATATGATGCGGAACGACGTTATGAAGCCGAGGGAGGAGCCGGGTGTTTTTGCTATGCATACAATTCCATTGAAGCGCCCAACGGGAAAGTTCTAGAATTTCAGGCTCTTATAGAAGACGATGGCGCTTGTATTGTATTGAAAACGCCATGACGAGCGTGATGGGCTATTCGATGAAGATGGCGTCGTAGTCGACACTGCGTGACACGACATAGCAACTCGCGTCGAGGTTCAGGCCATCGAGAGAACCATCCATATCGATCGTGAAGTCAATGGGGTTGCGGCTAAACAGGGGAGATGTGTGCTTGGGATTGCGCCTGTCCTTCACTTTCTCACTGGAAACCTCGGATCTGACAGAAAGCATACTCGCCAACTTGGGAAATCAATCAGCGAGAGGAGGCATCATGATGACATATCCGTTGCGATCATGCGGAGGGCTTCGATTACGTCTTGAAGTGGCATCGCGCCGTTAGCCATTGCGTCGTTGCCTGAGGATTTCTGAAACTCAATACTTCCGTTCCAAGCTTTATAAAATGCCGTCACCTCCTCGTTCCAATTTTTCGAATTGAAAACCAAGGACATATAATCTGTAATATCCTGCTCCGTGCTGTTCGGGGGCCTACTTGAATCACTTGTGTTGAAGCCTCCTCTTACTTCCTTCGCAATCCGATCCACAGGATTGCCGGGAAATTGCCGGAGACGATCGACGACTGAGGGAAAGTTATCGAACTCGTGTGCTACCCAGCGGACGATGGAGTCGAGCTCGTCTGGTGCTATTCGAGGGTCAAAAATCAGCAAGGTGGGAGTACTACTCAAACCTATCCCCTGTTCTTTGAGTATTGTGCTCGGCGATGTTGCTTCTTCTACCTTTGCGAGACGCAAACACTCAAGTTCTTGTGCAAATGGATTGAGCATAATGCGGTAGAGATACCAGTCTGCACTCGATGATTTTAGCAACAATAGGCCAGCTAACGTTGGTCCCATTGGATTCGCCGAACGCCTTCTTTCCCGCATCGGTGATCGACCAGATGCCCTTGTTTAAGCGGACGATCTTCTCAAAGCGGGGCGTGCCGGTGCTTTCGTACAATCCGGCCTCGTATGGGGTCAGCTTTACGGACGCCGCCAGCTGCTTGAGGGCCTCTCCGGCTTGAAGACCTTCAGGATTTGCCAGGAGTATCTCGAATAACTTGCGTAGGTGCGCGCCAGTGCGCGGGATCGTGATCTCAGGCATGTGGTGCTAGCTCCCTCTCGCTCGGCGCGCTATGGCGGTCAATGTCGCCAAAGCCCGCTCTTCTGGCAAGCATCGTAAAGCTGCAGATAACGGCAGAGGGTGATATTATCACGTGGCTGTTATTGCGCCAGATATTTGGAAAGTTTTGACCATCCATTAAAATCTTGGCTCGGGTCGGTTCCGTCACGCAAGAGAGCGCAGTATGCAGCTCGTTTCAGACTCTCAACGCGAGTCAATCTTGTCCCTTGTCAAGAAGGGCATGGACAGCCGGGAAATAGCGACCCAACTCGGTGGTGAGATCACGCCCGGGATGGTCGCCGCGATCAAAGCGCATTTTACAAGGGGAACATATGAGAAGATAACCGACGGTGGCGCGGAGGAGGAGGAGGTCGCGAAAGCCTTCGATACCACATTTGGGCTTGAACGTGACCTGCAAATGGCTCTGAGAAATAGCATCGAGCAGCTTGGGCCGGGATTAACAATTATTGATGGCGGTCATGAACAGACCGTCACATCGGGACGGATCGACATAACAGCTCGTGACAAGGACGGTTGGACCGTCGTGATTGAGCTGAAGGCTAGCACAGCTGAGCGAGATGCTATTGGACAAATCCTTTCGTACACGCGACCTGACAGATGGCACTACACGGGTGCGCGGCATTGTTATAGCGAAGGACTTCTCGCCGCAGGCGATCTCCGCTGCACGGGCGACCTCCAATGTTCAACTCGTTGCAATAATAGTGTCCAATTCAAATTCGGAACGATTTCGACAGCTGCCGAAGAACCTTAGCTTACTGGGTTCGCCCGCACGCCAAGCCCAAGCACAGTGATGTATTAAGGTGAACCGGCATATTGCTGCCGGCCCGCTAGCGGGCGCTTCAATAATTCCGGCGTGGCGCGCAAGGCTCCGGCCACCACGCTCGCCCTCATTATGCAGGTTCTTTCGACTACGCGCCGCGGAATTGGCCGAGGTGCGCTATGAACTCGCGAAGCGCGACCGGCAAGAGGTTTTTGCCCCCCAAGCCCAAGTACGAGCCTACATTGAGCAACGATGCGAACCTCGGCAGCTACCGAAGCCGCCGATACGGTGGATCAGGAGGCGCGGACCGCACGGGGTACCGTCAAAAATGAAGAGGAGGTCACCTTTCGGTGACCTCCTTCCGATATTTTCCACCGGCTACCGGTGATGCCAATGGTGCCTAGCGCCAACCCGGTGCCACGTAGGCGGGCGGCGCGTCATAGTAGTCGTAGTCATAGTAGTCGTAGGCGCGCGGCGCATTATAGTAGTCGTAGGCGCGCGGCGCGTCATAGTAATAACCGCCGTACGGTTGGCCACCCCAGTAGGGCCCGCCCACGCCCACGCCCACGCCGCCCGGGCCAGCGTAGAAGCCGATTTGCGCAATCGCCGGCACAGCTGCAGTGAGCAGCGTTGCTGCTGCAACTACGGCCAATACAAGTTTCCTCATGAGACCTTCCTTCATTTTCTACCGACAAAAACGCATCGGTGTGCATGTTGTTCCCCGGAGAATCTATCCGATGTTCTATGAAAAACTGCCCGGAACCAAAACAGCATGAATCTCTTGCTGCGCACACGCTTGCCACTTAAAGGGACCTATTTTTTGTCATCCCACAGCTGCAACGAATCGGGAGCGAAAAAAGTGCGGCAATTAAGATGATACGCATTTGTCATATCTCCTTTGTTCTCGAATTCGACGAGTATGACCCCGCAATATGAACGTGGCCTGAACACGCAAGTAGCATATATGAGGGCCAGTCGCTGCCTGCGGGCTAGAAAATGCGACGGCCCTACGCCTTGAAGATCGCTCGCCCAGCAATGGTGCTAAGGAAGACAACAATAGCTGCTACGTAGCCAATTGCCTTTAACGGATGCTCTTCCCCCCCCTTTTAGGAGCCACTGCGCTCTTCCGACGATCCAAGACAAAGGGGTCAATAAGCGGGCTATCACGATGCCGAGCGCGAACAATGGCAACCAAACGAAAACTATTAGCGCAGGCGCCATCACGATCAGCGTTGCCGAGTACGTGTAGATGAAAGCCCCGATGAGATCCGATATTGAAATGGAACCGAACAGGGGTATTAAAAATAGTATCCGCAGGCAAAACGCTGCAAACACGATTGCTACCCCACTCACGGCACCGAGGGCGAGGCCGGTCACCGGTTTCGTGCCGCTTCGAATTAGCACTCGCCTGATCAAAAACAGAGACAGGTAGTCTGTCAAGACGTTGAAGAGCCAGACTGTTATGAACCAAAAACTCGTCGAAGAAGATATATCTCTCCAACCGAAGCGAAAAAAATGAAAATACTCGAATAGCCAAATTACTGTAACTATGGTCGTATATAGCACCGACCGGCGGAATGCTCGCCAACGCAAGAGCGGATACGTGTATATTCGATCAAATACTTCGACCAACGCTGACGCGACGTGCTCGCTTTTGTAGTCTTTAAGCCTCATGGTTCGCGCGAGCGCGGCCCTCGCTTCATCTGATGCGTTTTCGTCTAACCAGTAAAAGAAGCCATACGCCGCGGCCGCGTAAATGAACGGCGTCGTGAAACCAAGGTATTTTAGGAGCTCCTCCATCGTCCCGCGCTCTGGCCTTCTAGACAAGCATACCATAGAGCCTGGGTAGCTTACCTTCTTTACCTTCTTGCTAGCTTCGGAACCAATGGCGGTATCCAAGTAAGACGATTAAGGCTTTTTTTGCTGCCGAAGGCAGCGATTGAGCAGATGGCACCCAGCGAATATACCGTTTTTAGATAAACGCCCAATCCGGAAGCGACTGGTGCCGTCCGCTCGCCATCAAATCGAAAAAATCTAAGCTGCCGGTGTCATGGTATTGTAAGACCAAGGTCCAATAGCCTAACTGATCTTTAACTAATAAGTTGGGGACGCTCTCCTCCCCCGAGAGCACGCGGCCCCAACCTTCCCCTGACCCCCACCGTGGTTGGGGCCGCCATACCGCCAAGCTTCGCAATCCGGCGCGCCATTCCAAAGAAGTCGCCCGCGCCATCACTCGACGGCACTCGACGCGCTGCGAACTTGCGGCGTGTTATAGCCGCTAAAAGCGAGAGATGATGATTAGCCGCTGCGCTTGATTCGTGGCAAACAATTCCATCCATTTGATCGCGCCGGAGCTTTCTAAGATGAGCAAACGCATCACAAACTTGGAAGACGCGCGCGCCCGATGGGCAAGCCGCTCAACACGGAAGTGATTGACCGGGGCATGTTGCCGAAGCGATGCGAGAAGCTAGTTGTCGATACGATCACTTGCCAGGAACCTGAGCCGTGGCCTTTCGCGCTTGATATAACGACCCATCCTAGGAAACGATTTCAGCCCCGTAGGTCACGCTTTCCGACCGCCAAATCTTCGCAACCGGCAATCGGCCCGGCACTGCTTTGAGGCGTTCCTCCAGCGCCGCGAACTTCGTATCGACCTGTGCTCGAATGAATTCGTGTAACGGTTCTTCAATTCGCTCGCCGACAAATCGTGCAACAGCTTCGAGGTCAGGATCTTTGCCGCTACGTCCTATGACCTGCAGATCTACAATGCGCCGGCTCCAAGCCCTCAAACTTCGTCCTCAGCTTCGCCTCGACCGCGCGTTGCATCTCCTCATTGGCAGCTTTGGATTCCCTACGCGCAAATTCGCGGTCCTGCGCGATCATCATGCTCACGGCCTGGATGAAATCGCCGTGCGTGATACTGTTCTTGTCCCGGTCGCGTCGCGCCTGCCGTTCCTCAAGCCGCGCGGTGATCTCCACGACTTGCTGATCGACCGCCATTTTCTGTTCAAACCGGTGCTCAAGGTCGGCGACGTGCTTCTTCAGGATAGCGATCTCTTCGTCACGCGGCGCTAATTCGGCATCGACAAACTCGCCAATCGCATCGCGCAGCGCGAGGACCCGTTGCTCGCCGCTCGCGGTGATCTCGGCAAGGCGGCGCTCTATCCTCGCCACGTGCGCATCAGTGGCACGTGTCAGCTCGGCATGACCGTTCGTTGTTTTTTCTTGTTCAAGGCGTGTCATCATGCGCTCCGGTCCCTTGCAAAGGCTCAGCTGCGTGCGTCCGCCGCGCATAAAAGCGGAGCGGGGGTCGTCGCCATTTGCGACCCTCCGCCGTGGCCTCGCCACGGTTTACGTTGACGAAACCGTCGCGAGCGAGCTGTGCGAGCGCAACATACATGGCACCGTAAGTCGGCCCGAACATCTCCGCCCATTTGCCGAACCGTTGCGCCGCCCATGAGCGCTTCGCCAGCGCGCGATGAATCTCAACTGCGGTTAGACCCGGCTTGGCTTGAATGATCTCTAGCAATTGTCCCGTGTGCGTCCGTTCCGCACCAATCGCTGAGCGTTCCGCCACATCACCGGGCGCGTCGAGCTTATCACATTGCCGCATGATCAAGTCCGCCTGCTTCTCATTCTCGACCTTCAATTCCGCGATCCGCCGGTCCCTGTCGCGCAGCGCGTTTTCCAGCTCGGCCTTCTTGTCATTCAATTCTGCGATCAGCAGGTCCCTCTCTCGCAGCGCGTCTTCCAGCTCGTTCGCGGTCATGGTCCGCTCCTCGTCGGTTTATGTGTGTTCCGTGCGGCTCGTCATCGACGGCAAGCGTGTGCTCGCTCAACAGCCGGATGCGCACCGGCATGTGGATTGGGAAAGCCGGTGGCGGCGTTGGGATCGCAAAGCACCGCATCGACGGTCTGGCCGGTCCTGCCCGACGCATGCGCAATGATGAAGGACGGCATTTGACAATATCTTCTTTGCCCTTTCCGTCCCCGTGCCAGCAATCATTCTACACCAATGAGAAGGAGCAACAAGGAAATGATCGAGCGCAGCGAACCCCGCGCGAAACCTTCACCAGTCCCCCTCCGGGTGCCGCTGCACCACGCGCGTCCTGCTGCGGATCATAAGCGGCCTGCGGGCTTCTTTGCGATCGCAGCCGCGAACACCACGCGGGCCAGTTCGAGCGTGCGGCAGATCGCCAGCGTCTCATCCAATGTCGTTAATACCTTGTGTCATCGCTTGTTGTTCTCTGCAGTGTCGTCAGAATCTGGCTCAGCCTTTGCGTCGCGCCTCCTGACAAAGACGTGGTAGACAATGGCGTCCCAAGCATTGTGAATGCCGATGAAGAGCAAACAGCAGCGTGGCGGCGCCAACGACAAAGAGGACCTCGCTGGGGTACCCCCGAGCCGCCAATGCTGCCAGCGCGAGTACTGCGTATGCCAGCAAAGGCAGCAGGACATGAAGCAACCAGTCCTCGAAGTCAGGAGGGTATACGGTTTGAGTCCGCATGCGCCGAGCTACGATCACCGTGTATGCTGCTCCACTAAAACCTATAAGGCCCCAAACAACTGCCGCCGCCGTGATCGTTGGCCACGGAGCGCGGAGAAGCGCTGACAAAAGCAAAGCAACGCTGAAATGAACGATCGTCGGTGTTCCAAACGCGGCGCTGGCCTCAACCGTAGCGGCGGGCCTTCCAGCGATGAGCGTCATGACCACGAACTGCAAGCCAATCAGCGCGCCCGCAGCCGAGCCGACGATCACGTAGAAGCTGTCCCATGCAGCGAGTTCTCGCATGATGACACTTATGAACCGCTCGAAGCGACGCGTCCATCTGCGCCACTCTTCCTCGGTGTCGCGCTTTACCGCCGCGGCCGCCGGGTTCTTGACCTTGAGCCAGTGTTTGGATCGACCCGAGCGAAACGCCGAGCCCAACCGCTTCGAGACAATGCCCTCGCAGCCGAGCTTTCACGCTTGCGTTAATACGATGGCGCCGTTGCCAACGTAGTTTCACTAGTTAGGCCGAATTGGCGGCCGGGCGGCCGAGCCGATCAGCGGTTCAGCCGGTAGTGCCATGGACGCGCGCGGGGACCCGGCATCGCAACAGAGGGAACGTATTGCGTATTGCGCGCGCAATAGCCGCCGATTCCGCTGACAGTGGCCATGCACTGGTCGAAGGTTGTGAAGCCGCAATTCGTACCACCGCCCATGTCGCCGCCGCCGTAATAGGCGCACCACGGATAGTTCTGGGCATCGGCGTGCGTGCTGACCCCCGTGATGCCGATGAGAACAGCGCACGTGAACAGGAAAGTCTTCATGGCGCGTGACCCCGTTTGGGCTGCTCGACATAGAAACCCCGGCTCCGGCTGTTTTAATCCGCCCCCTCCGGCCCCCTGCGCGCTGATCCCGGCTCTGCCTCCGCACACATAAGGCAAATTTCGAGAGCTTTGCTTGCCCGGCTGTTTGGTAGCGCCTACACGGTCCCGGCATGCTGACGTTGATCAACCCTGTCCCGCGAGTTGAGCCGTTCGATCATAGCGACTGGATATTTGAGCTTAAATTCGAAGGATTCCGCGCCGCCGCCGACACCGTTCGCGGCCGACTGTCTCGCGCAACGGCACCCGGATGCGGCGGTTCGAGGAGGTGCTCGATCTCCTGCCGCGGGGTCATGTATTCGACGGCGAGCTTGTCGTGCTTGACGGTGCAGGACGCCCTCACTTCGACAAGCTGTTCTTCGGCCGCGGCCGTCCGACTTACGTCGCTTTCGACCTGCTAATGGCCGACGGCGTCGACCTGCGCTCGCTGCCGCTGCGGGAGCGCAAGGCGGCGCTGGCGCGAATCGGCAAACGTGCCGAAGCCTGGATCGCGCTCACCAACGGCATCATCGGCGACGGGCGGGCGCTCTACCGGGCCGTGGTCACTGCTGACCTTGAAGGCATCGTCGCCAAGCATCTGGCCGACGCCTACCAGCCGAAGCTCGCCCGCTGGCATAAGATCCTCAATCGGAGCTATTCGCAGCGCAACGGGCGCGCCGAGTGGTTTCGCGAGCGCGGGGGACGCTATGCCGGACACTGGCTGGAAACCGAGCAGCCTTACTCGGCTGATCGGTAAATTGCGTGATGGCCCAAGAAGACCACTGGCTGCCCGGCTTCAACTTCAACGTCGAGGAATGGGACGCCAAGGGGCAGACCTACGAGACGCTGGCGATCTGCCGCACGCTGGCGCTGGCTAGGGCCGCGTTTGCGGCTGGATCGCGGAGAAACCGGGCAGGCCGATTCATGATCCGCAGCCGCACGCGGGTTGTGCAGCGGCACCCGGAGGGCGATTGGTGAAGGCTTAAACGTGCGCTAAGTTTTTTGCTCGATGGGTAAACTGATACCTGGGGCAGCAATCTCAGTCGTTAATGTAGATCGTCTGTTTGCGAATTAACTTGCAAAAGCTGATTTATTGCAAATAGAATCTGCATCTACGCAAAGAGGGAGGCACGATGGATAGGCGTGCGTTCCTTAGGTTGACTGGGCTAACATCGGTCGGACTACTTACTCAATCTGATAGTAGCCGGGCGAAAAATTGGCCGCAGCGTCGTGTCAAGATCACCGTCCCGCTTGGGCCTGGCAGCACTAGCGATATCTGTGCACGGACTTTTGCTGATAAATTGTCAGCAATCTGGCAGCAGCCCGTTGTGGTTGAGAACCGGCCGGGTGGTGATGCAATCGTTGGAATTTTGGCGGTGATCTCAGCAAACGATGATCACATGCTACTGCTTACAGCAAGCGCGTTTTTTACACCGCATCCGTATGTTCATGCAAAACTTCCATACGACGCAAAGCGCGACCTTGTGCCAGTGGCAGGAATGTCTGAACTCAGTATCGGGATTGCTGTCCCCCAATCGCTTAACGTCGATTCTCTTACGCAACTGGTGAGCATGGTGCGCAAAGAGCCCGGTAAGCTAAATTGGGGTGCTATTGCCAGCATGGACGATTTCATATTTTCGGCCTTTCTTAAAAGCGAAGGCCTTATCATGGCTCGCGTACCCTACCGTGATCCGATAAGCGCGCTGAACGATTTGTCGGAGGCGCGCATTGATGTCTGCATCGCTGCCCTCTCCAGCATCCTGCCTCGCGTCCAGAGTGGCAAGGTCAAGGCACTCGCGATTACTAATCTGCGGCGCTCACCGGCAGCGTCTGAGTTACCTACCGCCACTGAAGCAGGCTATTCTTCACTTACCTATGCACCAATCCTTGGCATCTTTGGCTCGCGGGCGCTCAGTGCAGAGGCCCGCGCACGAATAGCGGCAGACCTCAAGACGGTAACAGAGGACTCCTCGGTTGCGATTCGTCTTGCACCTACTGGCCAAGAAATAAAATTCTTTGCGCCTGCCGCGTTCACCGAAGCTATAGAGCAAGAGAGCGAAAAAGTGGTAGCAATTGCCAAGATGCTCGATATACGTCCTACACAATGATTTCGAGCCAAGGGCTGAAGTGGCTCGGGTGCCGCACATGGACCATCCGTAGGCGGCGGCTTCGATCAGCGCACCCCGCCTCGGTCCCTGCCTCCGCGTCGTGGCGTGATAACTCGCTACAGCCAGTCTGCTACGCGGGGGTTCTGTTTGGTAATCTGATACCTCGCGCCCGATCGACAACCGTGGCGACCCGTGTCGATCACGGTATGATCCGTCCAGAAGGTCGGTCCCGACGAGGTCCGCGAATGAGCGCGACGCCAGACAACACGTTAGCTGATCCCGAGCAACTCATAGCCGATCTGCAACGTCAGCTTTCCGAGTGCAAAGCCGAGCGTGACGAGGCGCTGCAACGGGAGATGGCAACCGCCGAAGTGTTACAAGTCATCAACTCCTCGCCGGGGAACCTCGCACCGATATTTGACGCCATTCTCGAAAAAGCGCTTCGGGTCTGCAGCGCCAGTTTCGGCCTGATGGCTTCCCACGACAACGGGCGTCTGACGCATGTGGCGGCCTCGGGGATACCCGCCGCCTTCAAAAATTGGCGCCTTGAACATCCGCTTGAGAAGACGCGCCCCCTTGACATGATCCTTGAGCGGGTGCTCGCGGGAGAAGCGGTCGTTCACGGGCCGGATTTGATGGCCGACGAAGCCTATCGACAGGGCAATCCCCAAAGGCGCGCGCTGGTCGATCTCGGCGGAGCTCGTAGTGCAGTGACGGTGGCTCTACGGAATGATGATGCCTTGCATGGCGTGTTTACAATCTTTCGACAAGAAGTGCGGCCATTTTCGGATAAAGAAATCCGTTTGCTCCAGAACTTCGCAGCGCAGGCGGTCATCGCCATGGAGAACGCGCGGCTGCTTTCCGAATTGCGTCAACGTACCGATCAAGTAGCGGAGTTGAACCGCAGTCTCGAAACACGGGTCGCCGAACAGGTCGAGGAGTTAGGGCGGGTCGGGCGACTGAAGCGATTCCTGGCGCCGCAGTTGGCGGAGTTGATCGTTTCGCAGGGCAATGAAAAAATCCTCGAAAGCCATCGCCGCGAAATCGTCGTCGTGTTCTGCGATTTGCGCGGCTACACCGCCTTCGCCGAGACGGCCGAGCCCGAGGAGGTATTGGATTTTCTACGCGAGTACCATGGCGCGTTGGGGCCTCTTGTCGCCAAATTCGAGGGTACGCTCGACCAATTCTCCGGCGATGGGATCATGGTGTTTTTCAACGACCCGGTGCCCATTCCCAACCCGGCAGAGCGCGCGGTCAACATGGCCGTGGCGATGCGCGAGGCAGCTGGCACGCTGATCGCCGACTGGCGCGAGCGTGGTCGCGATTTAGGCTTTGGCGCAGGCATCTCGCAGGGCTACGCGACGCTCGGCCAAATCGGCTTCTCCGAGCGTTCGGGCTACACCGCTATTGGAACCGTGTGCAACGTCGCCGCCCGTCTCTGTGCTGAGGCCAAGGACGGTCAAATTCTGCTCAGTCAACGCGTCAATGCTGCCCTAAAAGGAAGTGTCGTAACCGAACAGGTTGGTGCACTCGCCCTCAAGGGCCTCGCGCAGCCGGTCGCGGCCTACAACGTGCCGGTTGGAGGCAGTCAAGCGGCTTTCCGCGTTATCGAAGGAGGGGCACCGAGTGCTTGACGCAGGGCATTCGCTTCATTTTCAGTTCCTATTGCGGCTCCATGGATTGAAATCTCCGGGAGCACCAGGAATGTATTGCGTATTGCGCATGCATATCCCGCCTCTCCCACTGACGGTCCAGAGGCACTGCTCGAACGTGATGAATCCGCAGTTCGTCCCGCCCCCGGAATATGCACACCATGGGTAGTTCTGGGCGACGGCCCGGTTTCCAAGGGCAGCCGAAACAACAAAAACTGCGAAGCCGAAAACCAATAGCTTCATGACGCACCTCAGGGTCCGGCGTCCGGCGCGCCTGTCCAACCAAAGCGCACAATGCTCTCGTTGGCTTTGTGCGCTCTCATCACCGTCACGGTCTGTAATAAGCGTCACAGCCAATGTTGACTGGCGCAAGTGGACTAAAAACGCCGCAACAGATGACATCGTCGTCGAGCCGAGTACGGTTTGTGTCGTGGCAAGCCGGTCGCCGGACCCGCAGGCGACGGGCTCGCTGCGCAATGCCGACACAGCCACCTGCGCCGTCCTGCAGCTAAGGGCTTAGCGGGCGCATTCCACGGATGCCTCGGATCGGCTGGCCAGCCGTCAGCGCGGACCGGCGAGCGCGGCGCGTTCTTGGCGTTGAGCCGATCGTGGCAGGGCGCGCATAACGAGCGCAGGGCACCCAGCCGGAAGCGCTGATGGTCGCCGCGGTGCGGCTCGACGTGATCGGCGACCGTAGCAGCCGTGACGTGGCCGCACTGCAGGCAGAGCTCGCACAGTGGTTGGACGCGCAACTGGTGCCGGCGGCGGCGCTGCCAGGAGGCGGTGCAGTACCAAGTGTGAATTTCAGGACGGTGCGGCATTAGCCTTCGCTGCGGGGGTGTCGCTCACCAAGATATGGCCAGAAACATTTCGCCGCTCGGCGAAATGTTTTTTCCTCGCCCAGCGGCGCAAAGAATAAGGACGATGGACCGTCATTGTGCGGACCGGCTCGGGCGGCGGATCCTGGCGCTCGAATTCCGCAAGCGGCGCAATTCACCGGCCGGTTCTACGGGGGAAGAATCGGGTGATCAGCAGCCGAAATCGCGAAATATCCTGTAATTTCAATGCCGCATCTCGGATAGGCCGAGCCGAGCCTCAATGCATAGAGGGCGGACCATGAGTAAACATAGACTGGCTTTTATCGCCTTTGATAGTGCCAAAGAGAAGCATGCAGTGGCAATCGGCGACGACGGTCGCGATGGCGAAGTGCGCTATCTCGGTGAGATCGACAATTCGCCTGACGCCGTCAGGAAGCTGGTGGCAAAGCTAAGTCGCCAGTATGAACGCCTGCATTTTTGCTACGAGGCTGGACCGACGGGGTATGGGCTGCATCGACAACTGACCGATCTGGGCCACGTCTGTGATGTCGTTGCGCCAACGATGATTCCGAAGCGCTCTGGCGATCGGGTCAAGACCAACCGTCGGGATTCCGTGACCTTGGTCAAGTTGCTGCGCGCCGGGGAACTGCGCGCGATCTGGGTGCCGGATACCGTGCACGAGGCGGTCGGGATCTAACCCGCGCTCGCGAGGTGGCGATGATTGATCTCAAGAAAAAGCGGCAACAGCTGTTGTCATTCCTGCTCCGCCATGGCCGGATCTTCCCGGGTGGGAGGAATTGGACAAAAATGCATGAATGCTGGCTGGCGAAGCAGACCTTCGCTCATCCGGCGCAGCAGATCGTTTTCCAAGATCAGCTTGAGGTGATCAACGCGGCACAAGTTCGTCTAGCTGCTTTGAAGCAACAGCTGCGTGAGATCGTGCCGACCTGGACGATGGCGCCGGTAGTGGCAGCCTACCAAGCCCTGCGGGGGTGTCTTTCCTTGTCGCGGTCACCTTTGTTGCGGAGGTTGGCGATGTACGTCGCTTTGCAACTCCGCAGCAGTTGATGGCTTTTCTCGGCCTCGTTCCCTCGGAACGCACGACCGGTGACACGGTGCGGCGCGGCTCCATTACCAAGACCGGCAATCATCGAGCACGACGGGTGCTCATCGAGGGAGCGTGGACTTACCGATTTTCTGCACGGGTCGGCGAGACCTTGCGGGGTCGGCTCAAGGATCTCCCCCTCGACATCCGCAGCATTGCCTGGAAGGCACAGGTTCGACTGTGCGCCCGCTACCGTCGGCTCATTGCCAATGGCAAGAAAGCCCCTGTTGCGACAACCGCGATTGCCCGCGAGCTCGCGGCCTTTCTGTGGGCAATCGGTCAGCAGGTTGCGCCCCAGAAGCCGGCCACCTAACGGCCCCACTGCAACAGGGAAGCTGGAAAAGCCAAACTACCTCCTCTGAAGGAAGGAGCGAGTTCAACTCATACAACACAGGTGCACAGTGCCGGCGGTGAAGTCACGGTGGGGGACCCCAGCGAGGTACTCAAGTGGCCGATAGCTCTTATCGACGCCCGCGCTCTAGACATTGGCAAGCCCCCAGACGAACAACGGTCAATGCGCGTAACCAACCCGCGAATAAGAGTCTGATCAACCGTCGTCTAGGCCTTCATCGCCGGCTCTGTGCACTCGGTCGGAAGCAAACCCTGTGGCCCAGGGAGGGAAGTTTGTTGCCCGGGCCTGTTGACAACGGACATAAGAGTACCTCAGCACAGTGGTTTTGACCGCTTGAAACGGACGGGCTGCCAGCGATTACTAGTTGAGACGGGAGATTTCGGAATGGAGCGGCAACATAGCGTTCCGATCTTGTTGAGTGCGGGTGGTGCGCAGCCGCTAGAATACCTGACAGACGGAGCTAGTGGCGACGGGGTGAGTGAGGCCTTTATCCGGGACCTCGTGCATCAGCACCCTGCGTGCTTACCGATCCATGAGATAGACGCGATGTTTTCGGGTGCGGTGTCGATTTGCACCGAACTGAACACGCCCGCCGGCCCCATCGATGTGTTCATGGTTACACCGTCGGGCTTGCCAGTACTCGTCGAATGTAAGCTCTGGCGCAATCCCGAGGCACGCCGCGAGGTCGTAAGCCAAATTCTCGACTACGCCAAGGAACTCAGTCGCTGGTCTTCAGACGGTCTGCAGAGCGCGGTGATCAATCGCCTCAAGCGCGAGGGCAAGCCGTTGCTTGATATAGTGCGGGCAGCATACCCTGAGCTCGACGAACAGAGTTTCCACGATGCGCTCAGCGCCAACCTCCGGCGCGGGCGCTTCCTCCTCCTAATCGTCGGCGACGGCATCCGACGGGGAGTGGAAGCAATAGCCGAATATCTCCAGTTGCATGCAGGGTTGCACTTCTCTCTGGGGCTGGTGGAACTGCCCATCTATCGCATGCCGAACGGCGACCGTTTGGTGGTGCCACGTGTGCTTGCGCGAACTGTTCTTTTCACCCGCAATGTCGTGGCAGTGCCCGAAAATCACATCGTGGTTGAGCCGACCGGGGAAGGGATCGCCCCCGGGCGCTGGGGCGAGGCATCGATCTTAGCCAAAATTCAATCTAGCTTCTCAGAAGCGGAGTTGAAGGTTGCTCGCCGCATCGCGGAGTGGATGAAAGGTAGCGGCGGAAGATTGAGGTTCGGCGGCGGCAAAAAGCGCGGCGGGTCGATGGGCGTTAATCTCACTAGTAAAGATGGCGTCAAACTCTATCCGATCCTTCTTTGGACCGATGGGAGTATCGCAATTCCTCCCAACTTCCAATGGCGCAAGCGCCCATTTTTTGATGAGATGGAAAACCGACGCGAGTTAGTGAGACGCCTCAACGAGATCGACGGCGTGAATATCCCGAATGATGATCCCAATAAAAGGCCGCTCGTTCGTTTATCCGTTTTGTCGTCCAGTTCTTCGAATACAGAAAAGTTCGTGGATATTCTTGACTGGATTGCTGACCGATACCGATCAAGCTAAACGCCATCACCGGCCCTTAGCTGCACACCTCCAGCGCGGCAACAAGTCGGCGACGCGCTCGGCCGATGAACTCTGCAAGCTCGCCCGGCCTCCCGGCCTCGGCTTGCGGTGATAGCAAATCGCGAATGCCCAAGCTGCCAGTTCGGTTTAGCACGGCCGCGCCCCTTCTCGTACAGCAACTGAGGTAGGCCCGCGCTGCAAGTATTCTTGAAGCTGCATACGAATAAAGCTGCGTATCTCGGCTGCAAAAGTAGCATCGTCATGGCAGCGATTTACGGCTACGCCCGCGTATCGAGCGACGGTCAGTCCATGGCCTCGCAAGAGGCGCAGTTGACTGCGGCCGGTTGCGTCAAGGTGTTCGCGGAGAAGGTATCCGGTGCCCGAGCAGACCGTCATGAGTTGGCGAAGCTGCTCAAGCGGCTCGATCCCGGCGATACCGTCATCGTGACCCGGCTCGACCGGCTCGCTCGCTCGACGCGTGATCTGCTCAACATCCTCGATGCAATCGGCGAGGCTGGCGCTCGGTTCAAGTCCTTGGCCGACCCTTGGTGTGATACGACCACGCCACAAGGCGAATTGCTGCTGACCATCCTGGCCGGTTTTGCAACATTTGAGCGGCATCTGATCCGCACTCGCACCGACGATGGACGCAAGCGCGCCAAGGCGCGCGGCGTTCGCTTCGGCCGCCCGCACAAGCTCAACTACGATCAGCGGCGAGAGGCGTTACAGCGCCTTGCCAGTGGCGAGAGCCTCGTCGATGTCGCGCGGACGTTTGCGGTCGATCCCACGACCATCGGGCGGCTGCGCTGAGATTTCGTTTGCTCTTCCGCGCGGCCACCCGCCGGGCTTTCGATTTTGGGCGTGGAAACGCCAGCAAGAGGGCGCGGCCTCCGCCTCCGCACTCGTTAGGTCAAAATTCCGATCATCGCGAGAGTCGAACTTATTCGCAGCGTCGCGCCGGGCCAGAATGTGTCTCGCGAGCGCCGCTATGCCGGAACTACCAGCGGGTCAATTGCCAGACCAAACTGGGGCCGGTACCCCCGCCAAGATACCCCACGCATCGCCAGTCAAACGTACCAAAGCGATAGTGTTCCTTCTTGTGACATTGATATGCGTCGAAGCCTGATTTCTCGCTATAATGGAATTTTCTTAGTTAGAAAGCTGCTGCGGCGGGTATTCGATCCGTCGGAGACAACCAAAGCAGTATCGGCGAGCTTCTGCGAGAGCTTGTCGTACAGTCGACTCAATGGCTCGTGTCGGTTTTTGTCGTTGGCGAGGAAGCGGACGTTGGAACCACCTTCGCCAGGACTATCTCCGCGGTGGACAAAAATACCGATTGAGCGGTCAGCGAACTTTTTTAACGCATACTCGCCGAATCCGCGTCTGCAAACGATCTTCAATCGTCGGGCGTCGTCCTTACGCTCGTAGAATTGAATCAACCGACCCGTTTCGTGTTGCGATAGGGGCGTTCTGGTGTTTTTGCTTCGATCCGTGCGAAGCGATTGCCCTTGACCTTCGGCGGCTCGAGCAGTCGGTAAGATGCTGAGCTCCCAAAGGGACACGGGAGATGTCCCAGGTCTACGTATCGAATGTCACAAAAATGGAACTGAGCGACCACGTCGCCGAACGCGCAGAGGAGTTCGCAGCAGTCATCCCCGGCCGCTGGATAAAACAGGAGACGAGCGCGAACGGTTGCAAGGGCTGCCGGTTCGATGAATGGTCCATTGGAGCCGTGAAGCATTGTGTAGATCTTTTTGGGGTTCAAAAAGGGTCGCGTGGCCACTCGGAAAACACGATTTCATCAGTTTTCGGTGGCATCTGCAAATTGCCGCCATGCCCGGTAGGCTCCGTGACGATGAGGGCTTTACAAATAAGACATTCCTATAGTGCGATCACCTCGACTTGGCTTTTCAATCTGGCTTTGGCGAGTTCAACGACATGGTCGTGATGGGTGAAGAGAATTACCTGTTGCGTTGTACCAGCTTCCGCAAGGACGTCGAGCGCAAGACCCGCGCGCACTGGGTCAAAGCTTACGAGTAGGTCATCACAGATAAAAGGCAGCGGATCGGCACGCGTCGCAAATTCGCCGAGCGCAGCGAGGCGGAGCGCGAGATAGAGCTGGTCGCGCTCACCCTCGCTCAGCGGGCGATCGGCACGCAGGACCCGTCTGCGCGCCCGGCGACGAGGGTGAGCACGTCGTCTTCGCGATAGTCGAGCGTAAGGCCTGCGAAGGAATTTCCGGTCAGCCCGGTGAATAGCTGCGAGGCGCGCGCGATCAACGGGTCCTGATAGCGCGTACGGTGGCGATCGATGGCGAGTGTGACGAGGAGGCATGCGGCTTCGAGCCGCGCGTAATCACGCAGGGCCGCGGCAAGACCTGCGGCGGCGATGGCCTCCTCCTGCGCGGCGCCATCAGCGCCGCGTCCGCCTTCCAGTTCGGCGCGTTTTGCGTGCGCTATCTTGCCATCGGCGCGCACCGCACTGAGCTTCTCGACGAGCGCGCGGTCGTCTTCCTCAATCGCTTGCATGCGCGCTGCCACCGCGTCGGTGGGAAGCGCCGCGCACTCGGCGCGCAACGCGGCTTCCAAGAGTCCATCTCCCTGCTCGACCAACGTGGCGGACGGGCGCCGGAGTTCGGACCGGCACCGGCTGCGCGCCGCAATCCTGTCCGCTACAGCGGCGAGGGCTGCGGCGTCAGCCACACCAGCAAGCGCTGCCAATGTGTTGCGCTCGTCATGTAGGTCCGCGAGGTGCCGTGAAGCTTTTTCGTGCCGGCTCCCCAATCGTGCGCGCTCGTCCGCAATCTGACGTGCAGCTGTTTCGGCATCCCGCGCATCCGCCAGGCGGTTGCGTAGCGCCTCGATGGCGGCGATGTGGTCCGCCGCGGCGAGGTCGGGTGCGACGCGGCTGGCAAGAGCCGCAGCTTCTGCGCGACCCGTCTCGATCGTGCTTGCCAATTGGTCGGCGCGTTGGCGTGCGGTCGTTCGTTTCGTCCGAGTCGCCGGGACATCCGACCACACCGCGAGCCCCGCTTCGGCCTCCTCCTCGCTCATGTCTGGCTTAAGGCCGATGGCCGGCATCGCCTGACGCCAATCGGCGCGCCAGCCCTCAGTCTCTTTCTCCAGGTCCTGCTCCGCTTTGGCAATACCGACGAGCGCGTCCCGCGCCCTCTCAAGATCGCGCGCGGCGTCGCGCTGGCCCTGCCAGGTTTCGGCAACCGCTGCGATTGCTGCCTCGATCTCGCGCATGGCAAGTGCGAGCGGCAGACCGTGAATGCGCACGTCGAGCTCTTCGCCGAGCGCCTCGACCGCCGGCCTGAGCGCCTCCTCGTGCAACACCAGCGCATCAAGCTTAGAAGCGTCGGCGTCAAGGGCGTCGTGATCGCCGACCAGGAGCGCGACCGCGTTGAGCCAGTTCGCCATGTCGGTGGGCGCGCCCGGTGTCACGCCGGCTGCGTTCCACAGCGCCTGCCAGTTCGCATCGTGCGCCGCACGGCGCGCGGAGAGGTCCGCTTCGGCGGCCGCGAGCGCCTGCATCGCCTTGTCTGCCGCATCGAGCCGGCGCGCGATCTCGGCATGGCGCGCAAGGCGATCGCTCTCGGCATCACGCCGGTCGGCGATGCGGTCCGCCGCCACAATGGCCGTGTCGACATCCTCCGCGAGCACAGTGCGAGCGGCCGCACCGAGGTCAGGAGCTTCGCCGGGGAGCACGAAGCGGCGTGCCGTTCCCCACACGCGGTTGCGCTCGGCGCGCACCGCGGCAATCGCTTTGGGTGTCGGAAGTGAAGCCGCCGCGCCAAGGCCAGCACGCACCTGTTTTTCGTCTGCGATCTCCCGCGCCAAAGTCTTCCGGCTCGCGGCCAACTCGGCGGCCTCTCGCTCGAGCTCATTCAGTTCGGTGCCCAAGCGACGAACCGTGTCAACGGTAGGCAGAACAAGCCCCGTGAGGTGATCAAGTGAGACGGGAGGGGTCAGCCTTCCGGCGCGCAGGGCAAGGGTGGCGCGACGGCGATCGAGCGAGGCGGAAAGGTCAACCCGGCCGGCGACCGCTTCGGCTTCCGGCCGCAGGGCCGCAAGCCGCCGGCGCAGCGGCTCGGGGTCGCGTGGGGCCCGGTCAATCCTATTTATACAGCGGATAAGGAGCGCCGGTGCGCCATGGTCACGAGAACCACACGTGCGAAGAGAACTGCGGTGAGGGAGGGTGACAGTACCTCCTTCGGTTGCCTCCCGGGATGCGCGAGCGCTTAGAGCAGCGGGCAGCCAAGAACAGCCGCGCGGTGAGCGCGGAGGTTGTCGAAGCGATCGAAAACCACCTACTTGCTGCCGATCGAGTCACTCAGCTGTGGGAGCTCTTCGCCAAGCACAAGGAGAATATCGAGACCATTCCCATGATTTTGGAAGCCGTCAGGCAGATCGAGGACGATCTGTACATTCTGCATGGGGAAGTCTCAGAGGTAAGGGGCGAAGATAGAATTGGAAGTGCCCCTGGGGTGGTGAGTGAATGGTTACTGAAGAAACGGGATGATGCTTAACGGCCCAACAGGTGCAGACAATCAAGGCGCTCCTTAAAGAGACGGGCTGTCGCGAAGATTGGTTTCTCGGCGGAATGCAGGTGCCCCGGATAGAAGACATTCGCGATTTCGAGCGGGCGATGGACCTTATTGGGTCCCATTCGACATTCGGCCGCACGCTCGAAGACAATCAAAGCGCTCCTCAAAGACACCGGCCGTGGCAGAGAAACGTTTCTCAACGCAATGGGGGCAAGCGAACGTTGGCGGTTTTTCTTCGAGTGCGCGATGTACCCTCTTGAGCGCGTAAGAGCCAACGTGCGGACGTCGGTTCAGCAAGCGCGAGCGTTGCTGCAGGAGCAGTTGGCGAACGGCCCAAGACCCGGATCGCAGATCGAAGTTGCCGCTGAAGAGGCCGAAATTCCCATGCGCTCACTGATCGTGGCCGCCGACGCGCTCGGCGTGCGCACGCAGAAGGGCCAATGATGGCTGCCTGACCGCGCCTAGCGTTGTGCTTGCCGCATCGCCACGACGTTATCGCTGGGCGGGTTGACGATGCGCTCGACCTCGCTGGCGACCGCTCAAAGTTAATACACTTCCTCCCAGATTTCAGTCGCTCGGCGTCTACCTTGTTGATCGACCAAACGAAGCGTGTCGCCATGATTGACATTTTGTACGTCAAATTGTCAGACCAAAAAAATAGCTTGCAACTGACTCGCAACCCCCAAAATATGGCTGCCGACCGCCTTTACGCAGCCAATTTATGTTTACGGGAGTACAGACCGTGGGGAAGCAAGCCAAGCCGAAGCCGCCTAGAACCGGCAAGCGGCGGCAGGCGTGGACTCAGCGGGGGCTTGAGCGCGCGAGGCGCGCAGCGCCCGACCGAACGATCATCGTCCGCCCGGACGGCTCGTTTGAACTGCCGCCGCCCGGCAAGGGCGGCGCTGAGTCTAAGCAGCAAAACCCTCTGGATCGAGTGCTGAACGATGCTGCGCACAAAGACCGGACTTCCTAAGCACTGTGTCTGGATCGAGGAGCGCCGTGGCAAGCATACGCGCCGCCGCGTGCGCTTCCGGCTGCGCGGCGTCAGCGCGTATCCATCCGGCATCCCTTGGTCCCCGGAATTTATGACGGCCTACGCGGCTGCGCTTGAGCGCGCCACGACGTGGACGGCGACGACTGAGATCGGTGCCAGCAAGACCAAGCCGGGCTCGATCAATGAGTTGATTGTTTCGTACTACAAATTCGTTTTTCCGACGCGCCTTCGCCCCTCAACGCAGGCTACGTGGCGCGGCGTACTTGAGCGTTTCCGCAAAGACTTCGGCGATGACCGCGTTGCTGATTTCGAGCGTAAGCACATCGTCGCCATCCTCAATAACGAGGCCCAACGTGCCAGCAAGCAGACAGCGAATAAGCTCCGCAAGGTGCTTCGCCTATTGTTTGAGCACGCGATTGATATCAATCTGCGATCTGACAATCCGGTGATTGGCACCAAGCGGTTCAAGGTCGAAAGCGAGGGGCACCATACTTGGACCCCCGAGGAGGTCGCGCAGTATCGCGCGCACTGGCGGTTCGGCACGGCCCCTCGCTTGTGTATGGAATTGGCGTTCGAGCTAGCGGCGCGTCGTGCTGAGATTGTCACCCGTGGCCCGCAACACGAGCGCCTGGCAACGCCCAAGGCCCCCTACGGCAAGCTTTTTGTTCAACGCCTCAAGGGGTCGAACGACACACTGGTCCCTATCAGCGCCGAGCTGCGCGCCGCCATCGACGCCTGCGCACCGTTCCCACACCTGACCTACCTCGCGACCAAAAACGGCAAGGCGCGCTCCTACAAATCGCTAACCGGCGATTTCAGGACGTGGTGCGATGCCGCAGGATTACCGAAGCACTGCCGCCTTCACGGCCTGAAAAAGAGCGCGCTCACGGCGCTCGCCCAAGGTGGTGCCTCGATCAAGCAGATGCAATCAGTCTCCGGCCACAAGAGCCTCGCGGTCCTGCAAGGCTACATCGAGAAGACCAACCAAGAGCAGCTCGCCGAGGAGGCGATGGCGATGCGAAACAAGGAGAGGAGCGCGTGAGCATCGTGATCAGCCGTTACACCACTGTGCAGAACAAACCGGGTCGAAAATTTGTCTCTCTTCCTAACCCCCGGATGTCTCCCATATTGATTTTAAAAGGGAATTTGGCGAACTGGCGGTCCCGACAGGACTCGAACCTGTGACCTTCGGTTTAGGAAACCGCTGCTCTATCCGGCTGAGCTACGGGACCGACCGTTGATATCATTGGAGTATTACCAAAAAGACCAGGACATTGGATTAGCAAAACCAGTCCTGCAGTCAAGTTGCAGTCATGAGAGCGCCAAGCGCGCAGCAATCTTGCGCAAGGCAGCGTCGCATGCAACACCTCATTACGATCCGGCGGCCTCGATCTGTCATTCCGGTTTTGGCCGTCGGCGAGCTGCTCGCGCACCGGCGGTCGTCCGCGCGGCGCTCACGGGCAGCGGAGCCGCACTGCTCGCGGTACCCGGCGGGCTGCGGTCGCCATCGCGCTCGACTGAGCGGCCTTGATTGCCGGTTCGCCTTCGGCACTATACGCAAATACTTGACGATCGGGGCTTCGGGTTCATTGAGCGCAGCGACGGGCGACGTGTTCGTGCACCCAGGCGACGCTGGTCCGCCTTAAGCCGAGTGGCAGGAGGCTTCAAGGCTCGCCTTCGCGGCTAAGTATGGTGCCTTCCTTGGTCGTGAAAGCAATCTAATCTCGTCGAATGGGCTGTCCTCGGGCCTTCCAGGGAAACTCGGCTTGCAGGAATGTCCTAACTAGCCCACCTGCAAGCGTGGCTGGGCCTGCCGACATTGCCCGAAGCTCCGCGTACTTTGAGCTAACACATGTCAACTGACCGCTGCAAGTCGTCAACAGCTCGCGAGATAAGTTCTGAGTCGGTGTAGTGGGCCATATGACCAGCTCGCGGCACGGTTTGCATTACAGAACGACGCAATATCACGTGCAAACGATCGCTCTGTTCTTTTTCAATGAGTTGATCGCAGTCTCCATGAAACAGTCGTACAGGGCATTTGATCCTCCTGTACTGAAACTGAAGCCGCGCGGCTGCCGGAATCAAGTAGGCTGTCTCTTCGGCCGCGGCTCGCAGCTGTTTCGGCCGAAGAGCCAGTGAAAACGGGAACTCCTTTTTGAAATTCGAGGGTGTCGGCAGAGGGCCAAACACCTTGTGCAGAATGCCAGGCAATAACAATAGCGCGCTAAGCGGTGCCGCGGTGTAAGCTATCAAATCTCCGATCACTGGAACTGCCGGCCCAGACAGCAGCCAGGCATCAAGTCGAAACGTGGGAAAATAATAGCCTGAAACGAGCACGAGACCGCGGATTGGATAGTCAAATCGCGTTCCAACGGCGGCCCCCAGCAAAGCGCCCCAAGAATGGCCTAGTACTGCTGGGTTCTCAACTCTCAACTGCCTCATAATTTGGATGAAAACATCGGCTTGTATTCTGGCGTCCAAAGCCGAAGGCGAGGGCGAGTGCTGTGTCCAAATCCGGGCCGATCGAAGCATATCACATGATTACGCGCGCTCAAAGAGTTGAGTAGGCCGCTGATTGCCATGTCCTGGATCATCGTGCCGTTGCCATGAAATAGCACGACTGTGGGATTGGTGACATCGCCCAATTCCAAATACTGGAGGCGCAACCCGTCGGTTTCAATGAATTTGCCACGAGGGGATTTCGCCACTCGGAAACGGCACTAAATGCAATATTTGCGAGCACTAAAAAGCATATTAAAACGAAAACAACCAGCAGTACGGTTCCCATGACGCTCCCAGTGTGAAGCCGTTGTAGTTCGGCCACGTCCAAATCTCAAATTTCCTTTGCCCTGCGCGTGTAAACGACTTTGTGACCGTCTTGTTCAGCGTGCCCACCCAAATCCTTCATCCTGCTTCATCCCTGCCCGGCAAAGTCGAAGATGCAGCGCGACACCCGGCACGCCGTGACAGCACCTCCAAGGTTCTATCATGAGAATGGATGACGCACGAAGCCGATCGACCATAAAGTTCTCCTCGCCGGCGGCGCGGCGGCGATCGCCGGCTGCCGTCTCCTGCCCTGACCGGAACATTGCACCACTTCTGGAGCTTCTGCCCCCGTCGCGCAACTGAACGGGGTCGACTGTGTTAACACAAGTTGAGTTTTATGGAAGCTTTGGGTGGCGGGGTTAAGCCCAAAAGGAATTCACATGCCCGGACATGCTTTTGACCGTGCAAGACGCAGCGCAGAACGAGCGCGCGAGCAACAGCAGTCGAAGGAAATGGTGCAGGCCGAGATAGGCGACCGCAACGAAGACGCGCGAATACTCAGAAAATCAATCGCTGAATTTTATGGATCGAAATTTCCTGGCCAATTTGATGCGAGCGTGCAGGGCACAACTGTCACGGTGATTAAAGAGGCGGGAGAAAGCGCTTTAAAGATCGATCTTCTTCCAGGTGAGAAATTCAAATTGAGCGGCGGCAATGGTCCCGGAGCTTTTGGCGCCGATCTCGCGCTCAATATGGGCGAAGTCCGTCATCTACAAATGATGGATACGCTGGAGGACTGGTTCGAGATTTCGATCCTACAGGCTTGCAGTGGATTACTCGTGCTCGATCCCTAGGCGGGGCTGGGGAATAACTTAGCTCATGCTGGCAGCAGCATGCCGCATAACTTGTGTGTTGGACAAACGGATAGAACACATGATCGGCTGGTACGTTTTGTCGGCAGCTGCCGGCCTCAGCTTCGTGTTTCAGCAAACAGTCAACTCGCAGCTTCGGTTAGAGATTGGCTCGCCGTGGTGGGCGGGCTTCGTTAGCTATCTGGGCGGGACGTTGGTAATGCTTTTGATGGCAACGGCACTCCGCGAACCATTGCACGTCGACGCAGTTGGCAAAGCGCCGTGGCTGTCATTTTCGGGCGGCTTGTTTGGAGCGGTATACATTGCGATTTCGATTTTAATGCTGCCCCGGCTGGGGGCGACGACCACGGTTGCGCTGATTGTCCTCGGCCAGATGATGGGATCGCTCCTGTTCGATCACTTCGGCTTTCTGGGCGTCGCTGAACAGCCAGTGACCATTCCCCGGGTCATCGGAGTGGCTATGATCATTTTGGGTGTGGCGCTTACGCGGCTTTAGTGGCATGCGCCCATTCGCTCGGCTGATTATTGTAAACTGCATAACCGTTCGATGGATGACTTCCGGCGTCGGGCCATTTGAGCGCTGCACCCGACAAACAGCAGTACAGTCCCACGGTCGGGCCTCATAGCGTCCGTCAGCGCTGGTGGTGCAAACGGCTTAGCGCGGTCCAGCGCAACTAAGCAAAGGCGCCCGGCGCACACGGACGGCCGGGGGCTTGCAGTCAAGGGCACACGACGGCCGCCACGATAGGCGACGAAGACGATGTCGGCACCAGTCATCATGTCAAGCAACTCGCCAGCGACTTATTGCGGTGATCCGATCGGCGGCGTGCCCATGTTTAGCTTGCCGGGGTACTTCTTGGCGTAACCGATCAGCTCCGCGAGAGTTTAACCGGAAAGGATGAGTTCACTGTAATGACCATCGGAAAACTGACCAACCCCGCTACTGGAGCGACGTCGCGAATGAATTTGAAATTCGGCTTGTCGAAGAGCGTTACATTGATCGCGTTCGATGCCAGTTATGAGCAGCAATGTATAGCCGTCCGGCCGGGCGGTCACGACCGCCTCTGTGGCAAGATTTCTGCTGGCACCATTTCGGTTCTCGACGAAGACGGTTTGCCCTAGCCGCTGCGAAAGCCATTGCGCGATCAGTCCGGCCATGAGATCCGGAGCGCTCCCGGGAACGCCGGCGACGATAAGGCGCACGGCCGCGCTGGATAAACCGCCGCACGGGCAAGAACCGAAAAAATTGACAGCGAAGTCCCTGCCAAGTGGCAAAATCTGCTACGGGAAGATTTCATGCCAATCCAACCCGAATTGCCGCGATCGGTTATCTCCTACTTGATTTTTGGCCGGTGACGTCGACCACCATCTCCCGGTTTCGAGTTCTGGGGGTCGGGAGCGGGCGGAGAGACAAGCAGTCTGTCACAACGACTTTCCCATTAACTGCCGAAATTTGTCGCAAGGTAATAGCTGATCGCCTTTGCCTCTTCCGGTGTCGCTGTTGCGCCCGATCCGATCATATTGGCGACAATCAGTGGCCACTCCGCCTTGCGCCGCTTCACGGCGGTGACCCGTTCAAGGTCGTGGCAGAGGCCGCAACGTGTTTCCACCAATTGTTTGCCTTCTCCCTCCGGCAGCGAGACGGCCCGAGCCGGCGGCAGATTGATGCCGGGTCCAAGATTGAGTGCGAGATAATCTACAACCTTATCGACCTCCGCCGGTGTCAATTGTGCCCCCCGCAGCACCATGTTGTTGACATACGTACGCCAGCCAGGGGCGCCGTCCCGTATTTTAGCTATCGTGCCGAGATAGTGGCATTGTGAGCAGGCGAGCGCGACAAGTTCGCGCCCGTCGCCCGCCGGCAATGGGTTAGTGTTTTGCTGCGCATAACTCGATGATGGGGCTGCGGTAGCGATCAGCACCAATAGGCCCGGAAATGTCATGCGCATGATCACACCTTTCGACTGCGCAAATCGGCGATCGAGTAGGGCGGATACCAATCGGATATTGCGCCTAGCCCTTCCCGCCTGATGTGGACGTCGAGCAAATAGGGTCGCCCCTCCACCGTTGCGGCATTGGCCCGAGCGAGTGCCCCCGAAATTGCATCAGGTTCCTTGACGACCTCGCCCTCGACGCCGAAGGCGTTCGCCGCCTTGGCAAAATCGATATCGGGGCTGCCGTTGTAGCATGTCATGTCGCGGGCTGCCTCGAATTGGCGGCCCGCGCCGTTCCAAATGCGATTGCGCTCGTTGTTGTAGCTGTGATTGTTGAGCACAACGACAGTCATCGGTGCCTTGTACCGCGCCATGCTCCAGAGCGGCTGCGGCCCCGAGAAGCAAAAGCTTCCGTCTCCGACGACGGACACGACCGGCACATCGCGTCTCGCCAGCTTGACTCCGAAGCCGGCCGCCATGCCCCAACCGAGCACATTCGGCCCGGTGCCGAAATACCGCTTGTCCTCGCCCCCAAACGCCATAAGCGGGTCCATGGTTTTGCCCGAATCCACGTCAGCGACGTAGCACGTATCACGATCAAGGTTTCTCTCGAGCTCAAGTCCAAGCCGTTCCAAGCTGATCGGCGTCGAGTCCGCGAGATTGCGTGCGATTGCTTCGCGCTCCTCCGCCATCTGTTTCGAATATGCGCGCGTGCGCGCGGCGCGCTCGTCCGCCATCGTTTTAAGCCGCGATGCGGTCGCCATGCTGCGGATTGAACTAATGAGATCAGCAATCGCGAGCTTTAGATCAGCGACTATGGCGAGGTCGACAGGGGCTTCGCGGGCGAGGCTCGCCGGATCAAGGCGGATCGAAATCAGCGTCGTGCCGCTTGATGCCAGTTCTCCCCAGCGATTGCCAAGGTTGAGGAGCACATCGGGTCTGCCCGGAAAGCGCATGGTGCGCAGTATGGTCCCGATGAAGAGCGGATGCCGGGTCGGGAACGGCTTGGACCAGTAGCCGAGGGAACCGGACTGGCCGGCGACCGGGGCGCCGAGCAGATCGGCGAGCTCGAGCAACTCCTTTTCGGCGCGGCACCAGGTGACCTCGTCGCCCACGCTGAGCAGCGGATTTTTCGCTTCGATGAGTTGGCGTGCCGCCTTCTCGATATCGTCCTTGTCCGGGCGAATCCGCATCGGAACGTCGAATTTGCTGCGCTCCCACACCTGCGTTTTGGCATGCTGCCCAAGCGTGTTGGTCGGCAATGACAGGAATACCGGTCCGCACGGCGGGGTAGACGCGAACTTAAGGCCGCGGCGGGTGGTTTCGGCAATCGCGGCGGTCGACTGCGCTTGCCAGAACCACTTGGTAATCGGCTCGGTCATCAATTCATGATGGTCCGTCTCCTGCCACTGGTCGCGGCCAAGCTCGTCTTGACCGACCGAAGCGACGGCGACCAGCATCGGAATTTGGTCCTTGAAAGTGTTCACCATCTGGGTCATGGCATTGGGCAGGCCAATATTGGCGACGACCACCACTGCGGTGCGTCCCGATGCCCGCGCGTAGCCGTCGGCCATAGCAACGACCGCGCCTTCCTGAATGCCTTTGATGACATGAATGTCGGGTACATCGACTAGTGCGTCGAAAATTGGATGATCGCCGGTCGAAGGATTGAAAAAGATATATTCGACGCCTGCTGCCTTGAGCTGCTCCACAAACAACTTTCCGCCGTTCCCCGCCACCTCACGGATCGCCGCCGGCGCAGGATCAGGTGTGCGGTTTTGGCCTAAAGGGGCGAGATTTTGTGCGACGGCCTTTGCGGCGACTGTGCTCATTCCCAGCGCGCTCAGACCAGAGACGAGACGCCTTCTGGAAATTCCACGATCGATATATTGCTTGATCAGCTCCTTCATGGAATCCCCTCTATGTGCTCGACCACGGGATAGAGATCCTTAACCGGTCGCTCATGCATTCAAGATGCATTTTCAGCCAGACTAGCACCGCCACGCGCATCCGCAAAGTGTGAAGGGAAATTCCGTGTTTTTGCGCCCAGGAATTGGCCGCATGAACAGTCACTAAGCAACGGACGCGCTGCGGCACGGTTTAGCGACAGTGTCACGCCGTCGCGCCGGCCGAGCAAGGACGTCGCCTCAAGGCTCCATCTCGCCTTGCCGTTCGGTCTGTACCAGGTGCATGATCCGCCAACAGGCTAAGGACCTGCTGCATGGCAATACCACGGGGCGCCCCGGGGTGATCTAACGGTAGTTACTTGATTTGCGGCTGTGCTCGCGGGCAAGAGCGCCGAAATCGGAGGTCGACGCATGGCGTTTCATGCCGCATGTCGGTGCTGCACATCGCGACGCGCGTTTCTCTCCGGTGTATCAGCGTTCGCAGCGACCACAATTGTCCCTACCGCCTGGGCGCAGGCGCCCACCCGAATTGACGTGCATCATCACATCTTTCCGGAGCCCCTGCTCAAGCTCCAGGAGAAGCTCAATCCGGCATGGAGCAAGCTCGGCCCGCCAAGAAGCCTCAAGAAATGGTCTCCTACGATCATGATTGAGGCGATGGACCGCGACGGAGTTGCCGCTGCAGTCGGCTCATCCCCCGGAGAGGCGGCGTGGTTCGGCGACATTGCCGCAGCGCGAAAGATCATGCGCGCCTGGAACGAGTACGCAGCAGACATCGTCCGTGACCACCATACGCGCTTTGGATTTTTCGCTATTGTCGCCCCGCCGGATGTTGATGGCAGTCTTGCGGAAATCACTTATGCGCTCGACGTGCTTCACGCCGACGGAATTGGATTTCATAGCAATTACGACGGCAAATATCTTGGCGACCCGACCTTTGCTCCACTCTTTGATGAGCTCAACCGTCGAAAGGCGATAGCTTACGTCCATCCGGCAACGGCCCCTTGTTGCCGCAACGCACAGCTGGGAATTCGGACCAATCTGCTTGAGTTTCCGTTCGACACAACCCGTACAATCGTAAGCCTCTTGTATAGTGGCACGCTCACGCGCTGTCCCGACATCCGTTTCATTTTTTCGCACGGGGGCGGCGCAATGCCGATGTTGGCAGGGCGGATTGAACTCCTTGCTGCTGAGTACAAGGGAGTGCGCGAGAAAATTCCAGCAGGTATCCCCAGCGAGCTCAAAGGACTCTACACGGACACCGCTGGGACTACGAGCTCAGCTTCAATCCAGGCAACCATTAGTGTCACCTCACCTTCGCATGTGCTCTTCGGAACCGACTTTCCCTATCTGAGCATCGCCGCCGCCAACCGGGGTCTCGCGTCTGCCCACCTGCCAGACGATCTGATGCGCCACATAGAACGGGAAAATGCATTGACACTGTTTCCCCGGTTTTCGGCGTAGAACAACGGGCTTTTACGCACGCTCATCCAGGCGAGCCACGGAGTTTTCCCGGCCGCAAGTGGGCGAGAGGCTACCACGTTTCGGGCGGGACTCCAGGCGCGTCGACACGCTCTGGCATCAGTTCTTGAGCTCGGCCTCGGCCCGTTCATGCTCGTCATGGGCAACCCGGGCGCGCAGGAAAAGGCCGCAGGCCCGAATGCCGCCAAAGATGGGGAAGAAAGCGGCATGACAAGCATTATTTCCGCGACAGGACATCTTGTCATCTTCTCCTGCTTGCCTAGCTTGCCCATATCTTGCACTGATACACACGTATCAGAAAGAGGCCCTTGCGCACCAACATCGAAATCGATGATGCCCTCATGAGGGAAGCGCAAAAGATTTCCGGGCACGCAACCAAGAAACAGACCGTGGAGGGAGGAGGCGCTCCGATTGATGATTAGGCTGCGGCAGCAACGTAACATCGACGCGGCTTTCGGCAGATACCACTGGCGTGGCAACTTAGCCCGTAGCCGCGCAGGGCGAGGAGCCGCGTGATCGTCGTTGATAGCAGTGTCTGGATAGACTTTCTGAACGGATGCAATGCGCCCCCATGTGCGGCGACTGCGCGCAGTCCTCGGTTTGAGCGAGGTTATCCTTGGCGACTGGCGCAGGCGGCTCGAAATCGCACTCATCGACGGAGGCGCGCAAGGTCAGCGTAAGGCGGGAAAACGCGATCACAGTACTTCGCAGCTTTGACTGCCAGATGCTGCCAGGATCGAAGCTTGACAATGTCTTAAGAGGGTGTCGAATTCGTTGCCACGCTGGATGAGGCAGATCGGGGCAAATCGGGGGCCTGAGCGTGCGCGCAAATCGTATCGTCATGGATAGTCTGCGGCGATTGGAGCAACACATCAAGCCGGAGCGGTGCGGTCAGTAAAAATGGTCTTACTTGTGGATTGGCGATCGATTGGAGCATTTTGCCCGCGGCTAACGCGCTGCGGCGCCAGGGCTCGGCATCATGGCCGGGCAGAATTGCGCCAAATGTGTTCGGCTCTCCGACCTGCAGCATAGGATCGCCGTTGGCGTGGGTTTTCTTGATTCAATCTATGCGGCCCGCTAACGTGTCGCTGCCCTTTCACGTGCAAGGCTGCAATCCTCAGGGCCGGCCGGCCACAACGAGCAGCGCGTATCCTTAAGATGGCAAACGAACAACCGGGAAACGAAAAACTGGACGAAGCCGCCCTATTGGCAAAATTGTCGGCAAATCCCGACTTCATGAACCTGCACGAGGTCGTTCAGAAGGCGCGGCAAAACCTCAATCAGAACGCCTGGGACTATATAGTCGGCGGGGTCGAGACCGAGACGACGCTGCGAAGGAACCGGGTGGCCCTTGATTCGATCGCGTTCCGCCCGCGCGTGCTGCGCGACGTGAGCAAGGTCGATCCGTCTACGGAATTTTTGGGCCGCAAATTGCGCCTGCCGGTCCTGCTCTGTCCGGTCGGATCGCTGGAGAGTTTTCATCCCGACGGCGCTGCGCCGGTGGTCAAGGCGGCAGGCGAATTCGGCGTTGCCCACATGCTCAGCTCGGTGTGCGATCCCGGGCTCGAGGGGGTCGCCAAGGCTGCACCCGACGCGGCGCGCATTTTCCAGCTCTACGTGCGCGGTGACGCAGCCTGGGTCGACGATTACGTGGCGCGCGCGGTCGCCAACGCATACCTGGCGTTCTGCCTGACCGTCGACACTGCCCATTACAGCCGTCGCGAGCGCGACATCGCCAAGCGCCATATTACCGGTGGCCGCCGCCGCGCCAGCGGCCGCGAATTTCAGGCCGCGCTCGACTGGCGTACGGTCGAGCGCATCAAGGCGAAATTCGCCGTCCCGCTGGCAATCAAGGGCATCGCCACCGCCGATGACGCCAAGATCGCGCTCGATCACGGCGTCGACTTCGTCTACGTGTCCAATCACGGCGGCCGCCAGCTCGATCACGGCCGCGGCTCGATGGACGTGCTGCCGGAAGTGGTGGAGGCGGTCGCCGGCCGCGCCAAGATCATCATCGATGGCGGTTTTTATCGTGGCAGCGACATCGTCAAAGCGATCGCGCTCGGCGCCCATCTGGTCGGGCTTGGCCGCATGCAGTGTTACGGACTGGCCGCCAACGGCCAGGCCGGCATCGTGCGGATGCTCGAACTGCTCGAGGACGAGGTAATCCGCGCGATGGGGCTCCTTGGCGTGACTAGCCTCGGCAAGCTCGATCAATCCTACTTGCACGCCGCCGCGCCGACCCATCCGCCACATGTGTTCAGCGCCTTCCCGCATTTGGACATCGCGCCGTATCGGTATTGATCGCCATTTCAGAGCCGAGCCAACGCCTGCGCGCGAAACGCGGGCGGATGGCAAAATCCACGAAGGGCGCCTGCCGGCCATGTGCTGACGGTGAGTATGGATTGCGAGTCTTGCGACGGTTCGGATGATAGAATGAGAACATACATATGAACCTTCAACTCAGTATCGGCATCACCAACAATCCGCGCACGTGGCCGATCATCGACGGGACCGTGAAGCCGGACGGGATCAATCTTATACCGACCGTGCTGCACCCTTCGGAATTGTTCTGGCGGCAATTGCATTTTGCCGAGTTCGCAGTCGCGGAGATGTCCTGTTCCTCGTTCATGATTGCGATCGCGCGCGGCGACACGCGGTTTGTCGGCCTGCCGATCTTCACCACCCGGAGATTCTTCCACACCAGCGTTCTGGTCGCGCGCAAGGCCGGCATCGACACGCCCTCCGATCTCAAAGGTAAGCGCGTCGGCGTGCCCGAATACCAGCAAACCGCGGCGCTCTGGGCGCGCGGCGTGCTGCAGCACGAATTCGGTGTGCACCCGCAGGAGATCGAGTTCTGGATGGAACGCACGCCGGAGAAAAGCCATGGCGGCGCCACCGGCTTCAAGCCGCCGCCCGACGTCGTGGTTAAGCAGATTCCAGCCGACAAGAGCATCGGGGGGATGATGCTGGCGGGCGAGCTCGATGCCGCTTTGCATTATCTGTCGGACCGCAACCTGGTCGACCGCAGCCGCGTAAATCTCGCTAGCCACCCGGACTTCAAATATTTGTTCCCCGATCCGCTCGCCGAAGGCATCCGCTACTATCGCAAGACCGGATTGTTTCCGATCAATCACCAGGCGGTGGTGCGGCGCGATGTGGCGGAGAAGGAGCCGTGGGTGGTGCTCAACCTGCTCAAGGCTTTCCAGCGCGCCAACGAGATCGCCAATGCGCAGCGCCGCGAGCACGTCGACTATCATCTGGCGACGGGGCTGATCAGCGGTGATGCCGAGACCCCGCTTCTGCATCACGGCGTCAAGGCGAACCGCAGGGTCGTCGAGACGATCGCGCAGTATTCGTTCGAGCAAGGACTGACGCCGCGGCCGGTCAAGATCGAGGAACTTTACGCGCCGAACGCGCTGGACTCCTAGCTTCCGTGCTCCCCGGTGGAGGGGCTTCAGCGCCGAGACTAGACTAGATAGCTGGAGCAGACCCGGTCCGACCGGATCAAGGAGCAATGCGAGGGTTGCTGCACTGGATTGGTTCGCTTCGCGCGCAATCACGAGCCGACTTGATTGGAGTTGGCGCGAGAAAGCAGACAAGAGCCCCAGTTTGCGGCCTTCTCACAAGCTAAGCCCCGGGCCACCGCTCCGAGCCCGTCTCGGTCGGCCACTCGGGCCGGACCAGCTCGCTGGGCGCTATCGTGGAGAAGATGCGAAGCTCACTCGGCTGCCTGCGCTTCCGCGGCGGGATCGATTGTGGCGCCGGCGGCGGCGAGGGCTTCGATTTCGCTGTCGCTCAAACCGGCCTCGCGCAACACTTCGAAACTGTGCTCGCCGAGCCGCGGCTGCAGGCGCTCCGCGGTCGTGCTCAGGCCGTCAAAGCGGACCGGCAGATCGGTGAACAGAATTTGGCCTTCGCTCGGGTGATCGGCCCGCTTGAAAAAGCCCGTGGCCGCAAGCTGCGGGTCGGTCATGACCTCGTCGAGGCTCGACATTCGAGCCGCCGGAATTTCCAGATCGCGCAGCAACGTGAGCCATTCGTCGGTGATCTTGCCGGCAATGCAGGAGCCGGCAAGTTCGTAGAGCGCAACTATGTTTTGGGCGCGGGTGGCGATGCTGTCGAAGCGCGGATCGTGGTGCAATTCCGGCCGGCCCACCGCGCTCCAGAATTTTTGCCAGTGGGCCTGTGTGTAGGCCATCATGCACAGATAGCCGTCCTTGGTCTTGTACGGCCGGCGCCAGGAGGCGAGCACGCGCGTATAGCCGAGTGGCGCCAGCGGCGGCACGAAGGCGTGACCGAACAGGTGTTCGCCGAGAACGAACGACACCATTTGCTCGAACATGGGGATTTCCACGAACTGGCCGCGGCCCGAACGTTCGCGCGCGAACAAGGCGGCGCACACCGCGCCAGTGATGGCAAGCGCGCAGGTCTTGTCGGCAAGGATCATCGGCGCGTAACGCGGCTCGCCGGCAATCTCGGACATCAAAGCCGCGATGCCGGACTGGCCCTGGATGACGTCGTCATAGGCCGGCTGACCGCTATAGGGGCCGCCGTCGCGATAGCCGTGCAGCGCCGCATAGACGAGGCGCGGATGACGCGCACAGACGGTGTTCGGGTCGAAACCGAGTTTCTCCATCTTCTGCGGGCGCATCGAGTGGACCAGAACGTCCGCGGTCGCGAGCAGCCGCCACAGCGCCGCTCTGGCGCCCTCGACCTTCAGATCGAGCACGAGCGAGCGCTTGCCGCGATTGAGCCCCATGAACAGGGCGGCCATTCCAGGCGATCGCGATGGGCCCGTGTGGCGCGGCGCATCGCCTTCCGGCGTTTCGATCTTGATGACGTCGGCGCCCATATCGGCGAGCATTTGGGTGGCGAACGGGCCGGCCACCACCGCGGTGAGATCGAGAATGCGAATGCCCGAGAGAGGTCCGGTCATAGTGTTTCTTATCCTGCTTTGTACTCCGCTGAGCGCTCGGCATGGGACGCGCTTAGCGGCGCCGGTCATTACATTGTCCCCACCTCTTTCCCGCGTTCACGGCAAGGAGCGCAGGAGACCTAACGCGGCCCGGCAAATTCCGGCATCACCTCGCGGGCGAACAGACGCATCGATTTCTGCGCCACGGCGAAATCGAGCGTGCCGAAATTGATCTGCAGCGAGGCGTGCTCGAATTTGCCAATGGTGTTCTCGAAGTCGCGGATGACTGCCTTGATTTCGTCCGGCGTGCCGACCAGCGCGCCACGCGCCTTGATCTGGCTCTCTAACGTGAAATTCTTCATCCGGCCGATCGACTCGTCGTAGCCCTTGTAATCCTTCGACGAGACACCTTGCGTCCACTCGCCCGCCGATTCGAACAATGCGGTAAAATAGTCTTCGAACTGGCGGCGCGGGATTTCCCGCGCCAGGCGCGCGTCTTCGTGGCAGAACATGTGAAACGCGATCATGACTTCGCCGTTGCCGGGATGGCCGGCCGCCCGCCAGGCCTCCCGATAGATCGGGATCAAATCCTTCAAGGGGCCGATCGGGATCGACATCAGCGCGTGCCCGGCCCGGCCGGCGAATTCGAATGAATTGGCGGTGCGCGTCGAGGCGATATAAAATTTCGGGCGGGGTTTTTGCGTCGGCCGTGGCAGCGAGGTGACGTGGTCGAAGGAGTGGAATATGCCATGATGGCTGACGTTTTCCTGCGTCAGAAGGAGCTCGATCTGCTCCAATCCTTCTCGAAAGCGAGCGATAGACTTGTCGGGCGAGATGCGAAAGCGGCGGAATTCGTGCGGCAGAAAGGCACGGGCGAAGCCCACATCGAGGCGGCCATGCGAGATGGCGTCGAGCATGGCGATCTCGCCGGCAAGTTTCAACGGATTGTTGAATGCCGGCACCACGGCACCGGTGATCAGCCGCATGTTTCTGCTGCGCTGCGCGACCGCGGCCAAAAACACGATCGGGTTGGGACTATAGCCGCCATAGCGCTCGAAATAATGCTCGACCGAACGCGCATGCGCGTAGCCAAGCCCATCTGCCTCCTCGACCAGATCGAGGCTCTGGGCAAAATACTCTTCGGCGCTTTTGTCGGCCGGCTGGAAATTGGGGAAGAATTGTACGCCGAATTGCATGCGCCTTGTCCTCGCCTAAGCCGGCACCTTGACGTGAACGTCGAGGCCGTAGGCGGCCACGATGCCGCCGATCTGATCGCTGCGCCCGATATGCGCCTGCACCACCGCGCCAATGTCACGGTTGAGCTCGGCCGCCGTACGCTGCGACTGCGGCTTGAGCTGTGCCCCCAGGTAGGCGCCTTCCTCGCGGTTGAGTTCGACCAAGGCTTTGCCGAAGGGCTGCTGCATGCATTGGTAACAATGGAGGCCGCGCGCGAGCTCGGTGCCGGCCTTCTCGAGGCTGTCGGCGAGGCAAGCCGCATCGAGCGCCGCCTTAGTGGTTCCGGCCCCGGCATGCGGACGAGCGACGAAAGCCGCATCGCCGGTGAGCACCGCCCGGCCAAAGACCAGTCGCGGCGAAATCAGATCGTAGATCGGCTGAAAGAACGGCCGCGTCCGCGCAAAAATCTCGGCGATCTGCGGCGCGATCGTGGCGTGGGCATCAGCCTTGATTCGCTCTATCACCTCGCGCCGGATCGACGGCGGCGGGATTCCATTGGCGTAATGACGGCCGTGCGCGTCGGTGCACAGGTCGGTGAGTGTGTCGCGATCGACCGGCCGATACCACACGATGTTGTAGGCGCGGCGGCCGACGGCCGTGTCGTTGTCCCGGCCCGGCACCGCGTAGCTGATCAACTGCTCGCCTTCCGGCAGGCAGAACGCGTAGAGGTCGACCATCTCGCGCCAGAGATTGACCGGCACCTCGTTCTCGTCGAGCACCGCGCGCCAAGCGACGTAGCCGGCGTAGAGGGGCTCGATATCCGGGAGAAACTGGGCGCGAACCGCGGAACGGGTCCCGTCTGCGCCGACCAGAAGGTCGCCGCTTGCCTCGCTGCCGTCGGCAAAGATCGCGGCGATGCCGTCGGCCGCTTGGCTGACGCGGATCAAGCGTTTGCCGAGCCGATAAGCCTGCGGGGGCAGCGCGTCGCGCAAGGCGCGATAGAGCCGCGACCAGCCGCTGAGCGTGCGCGCCGTCGGCCGTTCCAGGATGATTCTGCCGCCGCGGTCGAGACAAACAGCCCTGTGCGGGGTGATGCCCATGGACTCGTCGAAGTCGATTCCGGCGCGTTGCAGGATGGCGATAAGCTGCGGATGCGTGCCGAGACCGACGCCGCGGCCCGCCAGCTCCTCCTCGTTGCGTTCGAATACGACCGCGTCCCAGCCGGTCGAGCGCAAAAGATGCGCGGCGATGAGCCCGCCGAGCGAGCCGCCGATAACGAGCGCGCGGCGCACTATTGCCCTCCCCCAGCCGGTCGCGTGTGCGCGGCCGAGTGCAAGCTTGTCGCGCCGGCGCCCTCGGCGGCGAGTGCCCCCTTGCGCGTTCTAACTCGCGATCCCCCATTCCACCCTTTCCCGCACGGGAGGAGGCAGACAGACGCCGTATCCGGCTTCACGACATCGCCCACGACGTGCTGTCGTGGCCGGCCTTGTAGTCCATATTGCTCGCCGCCGGATTGCGGTTGATCAGCGGTCGCCCGTACATCGGATTGGTCTGGCTGCGCGTCTCGTGCTCGACCGTGAACAGCACTTCGCGCGTGTCGAGGTCGATCACGTCCTTGAAGCGGTATTCGTAGGTGTTACTCTCCGCCGTGATCAGGCCGAGCTCGAGCAGCCGCTGATGCGGGCCGGAAAAATCGGCGATGTAGATCTGCACGTGGTGCTTGTCGTAGGGCTTTTCTGGCGCATCGGTCTCGCGGAAATAAAAGTATTGCTTCTCGCCCACTTGGACCTTCGCCTCGGGGCCGGCGCCGTTCTTGTGCACCTGTGCGGGGGCGTGCAGCACCTCGCGGTAGAAGCGGGCGATGCGCTCGGCCGTGCCCGGGCGCACATCGAAGCGGATGTAGGGCATGCCGAGCACGACGCGGCCGAACCGTTCGGCGTCGGGCGTGTGCACATGGATGCGGTTGCCCCAAGGGCAGACCGTCTCGATGCAATCGTTGCTCTCGCGGAAATCGAACTTGGTGCCTTCGAGCTTTTTGCGGATTTTGCTCAGGCGATCGAGCAGGGCGGCGCGGTCCGGGGTCACCAGCCCAATTACGCCGCGCAGCACGTCGGGCGAGCCCATCGGCAAGTGAAACTGACTCATGCCGACATTGATCCACATATTGCCCGAGCCGGTATTGAGGAACGGGTCGCGCGTGAGCCCGAGCCCGGTCACGTAATAATCGGTGCCGAGATGCTGGTCGGTGATGCAGACATTGACGTGTCCGATACCCACCGCATTGCCGAGATCCTGCGCGGCGCGATCATAGTTTTTCTGCTGCATGGCGGCATCCTTCCTGATCGGCGAATATTAGAGCATGTTGGCGCGGCCTGGAAATGCGACCGTGGCCGAGCCTTGCGGTGGGTCATTTCTAGTCTGTCGGCCGGGGTCCCTCGCGGTTTTAAGGGCCTATCGGATGATGGTCTCGTCACTCCTCCTGGATGCCGGCTTGCCGGATCACCTTGCCCCACTTGGCACTCTCGGAGGCGATGAAGGCGCGGAATTGCGCCGGCGTATCCGATTGCGCGATGATGCCGATGGCTTTGAATCGCGCCGCGGTCTGCGGCCGCTTGAGATCGGCGGCCAGAGCAGCGCCGACCTGCCCAACGATTGGGTTCGGCGTGCCGGCGCGCGCGAACAGGCCCTGCCAGGATTGTGCGACATATCCTTGCACGGTCTCGCCGACCGTCGGCACGTCGGGCATATCCGGGTCCCGTTTCGCCCCGAGAACCGCAATGAGTTTGAGCCTGCCGGACTTGATCAGCGCCGTTGCCGGCGCAAGATCAGTGAACTCCATCGACACGTTCCCGCTCGCCACATCCGTCAGGCCCGGGATCGAGCCCTTGTAGGGGATGTGGCGGATGGTGACCCCGGTCAGCGTCTTGAACAGTTCGGCAAAGATCTGATGCGGCGTACCGATCCCGGCGGACGCGTAGGTCAGCGAACCGGGCTTGGCCTTGGCGAGCGCAATCAGTTCGGCAACCGAATTCACGGGCAAGGACGGGCTTACCACCAGTCCGAACTGGGTGAGCCCGACGAGGCAGATCGGTTCGAAGTCCTTTGCCAGATCGTAGGACACCGACTTCTTCAGGTACGGCAGTAACGTAATGACGCTTGGTGCATGCAGCAGCGTGTAGCCGTCGGGCGCTGCGCGCGACGCGTATGAAATGCCAATTTCGCCGCCCGCTCCCGGACGATTCTCGACCACGAAGGTGCCGTGCAGATCGCGCTGCAGCACCTCGGCTTCGTAGCGGGCGAGAATGTCGGTCGAACCGCCGGGCGTGAACGGCACAATGATGGTGACCGGCCGCGCTGGATAAGCGTCGGCCGCAGCCGCATAGCATGCCGCCATGCCGCACAGGCCGAGAAGTGCCGCCGCTAGCACGTCGCGGTGTCGAAATAGTCGAAATCGTTTCATGAGTTGCTCCCGACCTGGTGAGATTAGACCCATGCGTGTGTGGCGTACAAGCAGACCAGGCCGGGTTGATCTTTGCGAAAACCTAAATGACAATCGGCTTTGATATTGCGGACTAGCGGGGTGGAGTGCTCGATTTCCGAAAAGCGTTGTCGGTCCGCAGCCACACGAGAGATATCGATTACCGGCTGCTCGTTCCGCTGGTCGTGCATTCGACCGTCATCCAGGCGATCTATGCCATTGTTCGCGTGACCACCTCCTATCGGGCGATCGAACTCCATCTGCCGGTGGTCTGGCTCGGCGTCATTACCGCGACGTTCGCGGTCCTGCCGATGCTGCTCGCCGTCTGGCTCGGCCGCTTTCTAGACCGCGGTCATGACGCCGAGGCGGTGTGGATCGGCTCGGGCGTATTCGTCGTCGCCTGCGCCGGTTTCTGCTTTCTCGCCCATTCGCTGGCCGCGCTGCTCTTGCTCACCGCCCTGTTCGGCGTCGGCCATCTGTTCGTCATGGCGAGCCAGCAGATGCTGTGCGTGCGCAGTGCCGGGCCGCGCGGCCGCGACGCAGCCTTCGGCAATTATGTCGTCGGCAGCGCCGTCGGTCAGGGACTGGGGCCATATGTGGTCGCCTGGATCGGCGGCGCGAGCACGCTTCCCGCCACCGGCAAGCTTTTTGGCGTCGCGCTGATCATTTCGCTCTTGTCGCTCGTTACGGCCTCCGCCATACGGCCGGCGCCGAGGCCGGCAGTGCCGGTGACAAACCGCGAGGTCGTGCCGGTGCGGGCAATCTTGCGGCAGAGCGGGCTCATGGCGGTGCTGGTCGCCAGCGTGATCACCATCACCTCCCAGGATCTCCTCACAATCTATCTGCCACTGCTCGGCGCCGAGCAGAATATCGACGTGCGCAACATCGGCACGCTGCTCACCGTGCGCTCCGTGGCCTCGCTGGTGTCGCGCCTGTCTTATACGCGGATGCTCGCCCTGGTCGCGCGCGCACGGCTGACGCTGATCAGCATGGCGGCGGCCGGCGCCGGCTTCGCCTGCTTTGCCCTGCCGATCCGGCTGCCCGGCATGTACGCGGCAATGACTCTTCTCGGCTTTGCGCTCGGCATCGCGACGACGCTGAGCCTTACCAACGTGGTCGATGTTGCATCCACCGCCATGGGCACGGTCATGTCGCTGCGGATTACCGGCAATCGGCTCGGCCAGGTGGCGCTGCCATTCCTGGCGAGCCTTGTCGCCGCGGCGACTGGCGTTGCCGGGGTGTTCGCGATCGTTGCCGTAAGCCTCGCCGCCTCAGGGGCAGCGGTGCAGATGAAGCGGCAGGACGGGGGCCGCTAATCCGGTTCACCGTTCCCCGCGAAAGCGGGTATCCGTATTCACTCAGTGTCGCAGCAGAGCGTTAATGGAGTTGGATAGCGTGTCCCCAAGCTGGTGCAGATCACCAACGAGGCACGGCGTCGGATCGAGCGCGAAACCCGATCTGGAGGAGGCAAGCAAATCGTAGTTAATTCGTGCGCGTGCTCTGCCCCGCATCGATCAGAGGCCACGGGTTCGAATCCCTTCGGGCGCGCCACCTACGCCAGAGCGCGCTGCCATAACTCACAGGTCATCAAAGACACAGCGCTGTACTCTGCGAGCCGCCCCCGTTCGAAAGTTACTCGCGTTTGTGCTCGTCGAGCTCGCGACGCGCTTCCGTTGCGGCATGCGGTTCTACCAGCAGACCTTGCCGCTCATAGCGGCGCCGAGTTCTTGCTGAAGCGCACGACCACGGCGTGTCTCGTACTTTTCGCCTTGACACGGCGCGTGAGCAGAGCTTCCCCGGCGGGTAAGAATTCAAGGTCATTGAGACCGGCGCATCGCAGGCATACCGGGCCAGGATTTTCCATGATGAGGAGATCACCCGTACCGCCGCAACGGTGACACTTCCAGGTGTCATTCAGCGGCTGGATCACGACCAGCTCGGGCGCACGGCTCACCCTCGCTGCCAGGCGCTCCCGCTTCTTTCCGGAGAGTTCGCCCGAAATCCAATGCGTGCGGTACAGAGTTTCGATCGTCGGGTTACCGCTCTTGCTGAAGCGCAACGTCTCCCGGGACGGCGTCCGCGCGACATAGCGCGTCTCGCTTGGGGTTAGGCCCTGCGCGGCCGCCCACGATCGGAGCAGCTTCATGGCCTCAGAAATGCGCGGCAGATTGGCCTGTACGGCCGCCTCGAGATAGTCGATCTGCCCCTGCTTCCACCGTTTGACCGCTCCGGCATCAAGCCATCCAATGCCGACCAGCACATCGATGGGGCTCACATATTTCCGAGTCGCGAGCGCTGTCTGAGCCGCTTTGATCACCCGATCGCTGAGCTGCTTGCGATTGGCCTGCCGCATAATGCCGGACCCTTCACACCACTTCGGAATGCGCTAATGGCGCCGAATGCCGCCGTTCCGCGCCTCATCGGATGGGACCCGAGTGGGAGTGGCTCTCGTCACGCCGCCCTTTTTTCGACTCGGTCGGATCAACACTTCCGCCGAGATGCCTAGGCGCTCGTGCAGGCGGCGGATCATCGCGATCGAGAGGCCTCGCTTCCGATTCAGGACCTGGGCGATTAGGGTGCGCGTGCCAATGATCTCTTCCAGGTCTCTTCGCGTGAGGCCCTGCTGCTCCATACGGAACTTGATGGCCTCGATCGGATCGGGCGGGTCCATCGGATAATGCTTAGCCTCGCACGCGTCGATGAGGGTCGCGAGCACATCCAGCCAGTCGCCCTCTGGGGTGCCCGCCTTCGCGCCCCAGAGGCGCTCGGCCTTCTTGAGCGCGGCCTCACAATCGCGCTTGGTCCTGATCGGCCTTATCTCAGTCGCCATGCTGAACCTCTTTCACATCGATCTTGTCGTAGTCTTGGTGCGTGCCGATCCACTTCATCCACACGATGCTCTTCTCGAAATCGGCGGCGACGAGTAGCCCATAGGCGTTCCCCTTTATATTGAACACGACCCGATCTGCCGAATGATGCTCGCGGTCGCGTAGCTGCGCTTTACATCCGCTGCGCTCGACCAGCGCGCCTTCTTGACTTCATCGAACCATGCGTCCAGGGCAGCCCTCAGCGCGGTATGATCCTTGTAGGCTCCCGTGCGTCGACGAACTCCCGCAACGTCCGTCGAGCAATGATCCACCATGCGCCCAAAATTGGCGCAAGCATCACATAAGGCCGCTTCGCTGGCGTAGCAGATGCGGCAAGAATGGAAGAGGTTCGCGGTCCATGGCGTGCGGCGCGCCCTGTCATAGCGCCATCGCGAAGCAGCGTGCCCATCTTCATCGACCGTGGCGCGCCAGTGTACGATTTTGTGCGATCTTGTTACCGATCCACGCTCATGCCGCCGATAGCCGCATGCGGCACGTGCTGCCTATCGATTTGGCGCGGCCGTCTTCGTGCTCGGGAGCGATGGTGCCGCTCTCAAGCGGCACGTTCAATCCTGTAAGGCCGGACCAGAAGGTCGGCGGGAATTTTCCATGCCTCGCTGATCCTATGGATCATGTCGACCGTGAGCGCGCGGCGGCGCGAAAGAATTTCCGAGGCGCGCGAGCGCGAGCCCAAAAGCTCGGCCAGTTCTGCCTGGGTTTGCCCAAGCTCCTCGATCGCATAATTGAGCACGTCGATGGGATCAAAACGTTTCCCGTCCTCGGTCGGCCATCGTTTCTCCTCGTAAATCTCGACGAGCGCGAGGAGTACACCGAGCCGGTCACCTTCCTCGCTGCCTTCCGCGGCACCCCAGCACGCGTCGATCTCGGCGAGAGCCGCCCGATGATCTTTGTCGCTCTTGATCGGCCGGATTTCCATCGTTGCTCCCTTCTGGCTTGCGAGACGGTCAACGCGTCGATGCGGTCGTACTCGGCATGAGTCCCGATGAACTTTACAAAGGCCGCTTGTCGGCGAAAATCGAAAGCGACCACCAAGCGGTAGTTTCCTCCCGCGACTTCGAACCGGACGCGCTCGCGATTCAGAACCTTCGATTTCGGAGCGGCTCGCTGGACCTCATCAGTCGAAATCCAATGAGCCGCCTTGACCAGTCTGTACCCGCGGTCGAGCGCGACCTTCGCGTGGTTTTCCTCGGCACCGAGCCGTGGCGGATCGTGCAGCGCCCGCCGAGGCGGCCGTTGCCTGTCAATAACCCTACATCTACCAGGATGTGGTGCTCCCGCTTGCGCCGGATCGGGGTGTGAACAATGGCAGCCCCTCGTTGCACGCCAAGATGGTCAATGAGCTCGCCGTCGAGCCTGACGAACATATAGCGCATATCGGCCGCCGGAGCCGGTTACTACACCGCGATGCTGGCGGAGCTGACGGGGGCTTCAGGACGCGTCACAGTAATCGACTCGATTGGGTGGCAATTTGGGTGGCAATTTTTCACTTCCTCAATTCGTTTGCCCCAGTCAGATCGCACGCCGTAAGGAGAAGGCCCACGCAGGCGTTACGCGGGCCTTCGTATAGCTTCACGATTCGGACATCGATGGCCGGGCCCATCCTCCCACCAACGGAGGCCTGCCGCAATGTCCGGTACCGATACCGACGCTGCCTAAGATCTAATTGCCCGCCTATCTGGCGGGCTGCATCCCGACGACCGTGAAGCCTTCCGCCGTGCCGCCGAGGCCGCGCTGGCGAGCTCGCCGGATTGCTTGGGTCCCGGCTCGATCCACCGCGCGCTGGTGCCTCTGTGGCGCAAGTTCTTCCGCGCCAGGCGCGACGACCGCGGCACCGGATGGGACCAGGGACGGCGGACCAACAAGCTCGTCGAGCACGGCGGTTACCAGCCGCGCAGCCGCGCCGTGGAGTGAGCTCATGGCTTGCCGGGCGGCGACGCAGCTGCAGAAAAACCGCGAGCGGTCAAGCAGTTCGGCTTCGAGGTCTACCTGCCGCGCATCCAACGGTATTTCATTCGCTCCACCGCCGCATCGAGGTGTTGCGGCCCCTACTTTCCGGGCTACTGCTTCACCCGGATCGAACTGCAATGGCACAGCTTGCGCCAGTGCCCGGGCGTGGTTCGCCTGGTGCGGATCGGTGGCGACGAGTCCGTGCACGTGCCGGACGAGGTGGTCAACGCCATCCGCGCGCGCGAGCGGAACGGCTCTATCACCTCCAACCGAGAAGCGCGGACGCAAGGTGCCCAGCATCGGCGACCGGGTGCAGATCGTCTCCGGTCTGTTCGTCGGCCATTCCGGACTCTGCACCCAAGTGACGCGCCAGCAGATCGGTGTGCTGCTGCTCATGTTCAAAGCGCAGCGTCAGGTGCGGCTGCGACGTGACGCGGTCGAACTGGTCTGAGGAAATCGGTGAAAACCCAGAACTCATGCTGCGACCGCATCGTCGAGCTTGCCTTACTCAGCCAATGCAATGCCGAGGGTTAGAATAGGCCTCCGCGAGGTCGGGCTTCGCGCCGACATGCTGCGACCGCATCGTCGAGCTTGCCTTGACCAGCCAATACATTGCCGAGGATGCAATAGGCCTCCGCGAGGTCGGGCTTGAAACGTCGTAAAAATTGCAAGTCATTCCAATCCCAAAGGCGGGCAGGATGGTTGTCGATGTCGGGGTCGGCGTTCCACAGGTGGGGAGCGAAACGAAGAGCGCCTTGAGCGTGGATGAATATGCTCGCCGCTGCAAGGACCGCGATGCACACGGCTACCATCGTGCGCTGCGGTGAGTAGGCGGACAGACACCACTGCAGAGTGAACGCGAGAAAATAAGTGAGAAAGGGCAATACGTCGCTCATGTATCGTGGACCAAATGAGTGACCGCCCCACCAATTCTCTAAGTGAGAAACGAGTATCCAATGTAGGGCGATGATGAACCCGAAAGCGATGTGCAATGATCGGCCTTCGCGAGTCTGCATGGCAAGCCAGAAGCCACTGATTGCAAAGATCAGCACCGGAGAAAATACGAAGAGGCCGCGGGCGGGGCTGATCAGGTTGCCGAGCAATGCCTCGCCAAAAGTGGAGTTGTCCCCCACCGCCACCTCGGTGCCAAGATAATACGGTGGGAGCACCATGTCCCAGGTCCAGATGTTGAACGCCACCCAGGGGATGGCAATGCATAGGGCCCAGAGCATGAACCGAACAAGCCACGCCCGGCAGCAGATCAGTATGAAGGCGCTGAGCACCGCAATCGGAATCGCGGCCGTTGGCCGCATGATAAAAGATAGAGCGAGAGGAATGCCCGCATACTGCGCCAACGCCGCCCTGCGTCGCGCACCGAGCAAGAGAAGCATGGCAAGGATGAGCATCAGATTCAACGGTCCATGCTGCCAGAGGGCTCGGGTCGCCGTGGACCACATCGATGTGCCAAGTCCGAATATCAGTGCTGTTGCTACTGCAATCGTTACGTCGTCAAAATTGAGAAAGACCATCCAAAAAAACAGAGCAACCGCTATCGCGCCATAGAAAGAAGCGATCGCCATTTCGAAGTGATCTGGCACTTTCTGCCGAATAGAGGCTTCAAACGCGGGATTCATCCATGCACGGAGCGCTACCGCCGGTACTGCCAACAACGACGCCCCAATAGGATACATCGTGTACGTGTGATCTCCATGTTTTAAGAGCGCGTATCTTCCGGGGGCGTAGTCGGATGACGGTGGCATATAGGCGCTTAAATCGCCCCCGTGATCACGGACAAAGCTCATCGCAGTGGCGATCGACCATCGCGAATCATACGAGGTCCGGATCGGGCTCGCCAGGTACATCGCAAGCAATGCGGTGAATAAGGCTAAGCCAACGACAATCGCTATTTCGCTCCTTGGGGTCTTCAACTCGTCCTTCAAGTCTTCGTTCGGCATTGCACGAGAACTCGTCGAGCGGTCCTAGAGAACGACAACCATGACCCTAATCGAAGAACGCAACAAGATCGTGAAGAACCTCATCCGCGCCGCCTTACGCGACCACGACCTTGAGGACGAGGAGATGCTCGAGCGGTCGGAGATATGTGCGGCCGCCGCGATGTCGATTCTCAACACCATCAACGACGACGATGCATTCGAGGCGGCCATCGCCCAGTTCTCGCCCAACGCCCAAGCCGTTCACCGCGAGCTACGAGCCGCCGTGGACCGGCTCACGCACACTCGACGACGAGGCCGCCACATTCGCCGAGGCGCTGGCGCGCGAGCACGCGAACATCCTGCTGGTGGCGGAGGAGCTTGAGCTCGAGACAAACAGTCGAAGCAGTAAAGGGATTTCCGACCGTGGAGCTGCAGCAATAGATCCGATGCACTGCACGAGGCGATCGCTGGCGGGTCGCCAAGGATCGCGGCCGCGAGGGGCGTGCCACTGGTGTTCGTGGCAGAGATTCGCGTAGGGGATTCGTCGAGACTGTGGGCACGATCGAGCTGATGTACAAGCGCGAAGTGGGCGGCGTGGTTCGGGGAGAGCATTGAGCGCCCGGATGACGCGCTGCTGGCCTGTGCCGTGACGACCGACGAACCGGAGGTCGTCCGCGTGGCTGAGCGCGTCGAGCGCATTGCGGCCGAGCACGAGGCGCCGACACCCGCTGCCGACAGCCACGGCGTGGCCCGCCGAGCACCGACCGTGAAATATGATGGTGCGCCGTGATTCTCGCATAACCGCGATAAGCTTGAAGCGGTCCAAATCACGAGGCGCAACCCTTCGCCCTTTCATGCGAGTTTGATGGTCATCGGCTTGGCATTAGATAATAGAATATCGGCAGTGTTGCAGTCATCGGTGCTCGTCATGAGCCAGGAAACAGACGCAAAACTCCGCGAAGTCACCGCCCGCTACGAACGCGAGGCCAAGGAAGCCGAGGCGCGCGCGCAGAGGCCGCGCGAAGTCCAGCAGGATCACCAGCGACCGGCGGGACGGGAAATCGCGCACGATAAGGCAATTCTGCGTGCCGCTCGCATTGCCGAGCTCAAAATGGCGGTCGGGCTGGTGAAGCCGCGGCCTCGCGCAGGAATAATGCCTGCTGGCAATGCTGGCGGGCCGAGTGCCGCCGCAGCGCCGCGCTAATCGAGCAGCTGAGGCATTAGACATGGCCGAAAAAACCGGTCTGGAAAAGCTTACCTGTCGGGGTACCGCGACGGTTACAACCGCGCCATGCCGACGCGGCGTGAAATCGACGAGATGGTCGACCAGGTCAGGAGGCAAAATCGCGCCGACGCCGAGGCCCTGCGGGCCAAGATCGAAGCCGCCCCGGCCGAAGTCATGCGCCTGAGTACTATCTATTTTGGGGTCGGTTTTCGTCCCCCCATGACAGTGAGAGCGCTACGGCCGTTGCGCCGGCCGGTTTCATCAATGGAGCAGAGGGGCGGCGCAGGTCTTGGCGCCGGCGGCCGCTCGCTTTCACGTCGTCACCCTCGATATCGGCTGAGCCGACATATCACCCGGTCTCAGCGCGTCACCCTATGTTCCACTGCGTATTTGCGCGACGGGGCTCGAAGCGCAGGCTCTGACCCTCGTACAGACATAGCTGTGGGCAAGCACACGCAAACATGGATCCATATCGTGACATAAAAGACTTTAGCTGTGCTAGATGGGCACCGCCATGGCCTCGAAGGCGCTGTCGCAATTGATCAGATCGACGCGCTTGTGCACGATGCGGAAGCTGTCGCCGTGGCGGCGCAGCCGATGCCGCTGCCGGCCGGCGAAGAGGCGCTGGGAGTTGTCGCGGTATTCGACCACGATGAAGGTCGAGCCGACCAGAAATTCGGCCTTGGCGTGATCGGCTTCGTCGACGACCACATTGCCGACGATATGGGCGGTGCGCGACGGCGGCGTCTGCACGTGAATGCGCGGATGTTCGAGCCGCTCGATGCGCGTCTTCATCAGGTCGCGGTCGTCATAGAACAGTGAAGCCTGATCGAACGGATCCTTCTGATCGGGCGCCGCCGGCACCCAATAGGTGCCGTCCTCGGCGAACAGGCCCATCCAGTCGCGGAAGCGCCGCTCGTCGAGGAGCCGCGCCTCCTCGATGAGAAATTCCTCAAAAACCGCCCGGTCGATGCCGAGCGCGGCCGGGCGAGGGGAGGCGAGCGGCATTATGCTGCCTCCTGCATGTAGCCGAGCCAAGCCCTGTACTGTGCGCGCACAACCATCTCGTGGGTGGCAAGGCCGCGGGTGGCGTTGATCTCGCGGTCGGGCTCCTCGGCGCCCAGCCCGCGGGAAATATCGACCCAGTCGGTCATGCGGCTTTGTAGCCCCTTCTGCGCGCGCACGAACGATTCCAGATCGTCGGTCTGCACGAATGAGGCCGCCGAATGGGTGACGTTGAGCAGGCGGATGTTGGCGAAGTTCATCGCCGCCGGAGCGCCGACCAGCCGGATCGGATAGATATTCACCTCCGTGCGGTCGACCGAGATCGGCTTGATCACCCGCACGTGGATGTTCAGTCCCATGATCGACATGTTCGGATAGATCAGCGAATTGTGCAGCCGCGGCGTGAGAATTTCTTTGGAACGCTCGGCGCCGATTTTTTCGGCAAGCACGCGCTTATACTCATCGAAGACGGGGCTTGACCGTTTGCCTTCATCGAGCGCCGTATTGCTGGTCCAGCCGTGGCCGTTCCCGACGGTGAAGCTCTTGCGCTCCTTCCAGGACGAGGCGGTCTGTTTCTTTTCCGTTTCGACGACGGCGGCGCCTTTCTGGTCGCCTTCGCGGCGGGCAAACTGCACGCCCTCTTTGCTGACGGTCGAGGCGTGGCCGAACGGCACGTGGTAGGAGTCGAGCACGTTTTCGACCTGGAGCTTCCAGTTGCCGTTATAGACGTAGCGATGCATGCCGGCGTCGACCGCCAGCTCGCCGTCGGGCGCGCGGTCGACGAGATCGTCGATGTTGCGCTTCATCGGGCCGATATGGTCCTCGAAGCTCGGGCCGCTTGAGGCGAGGCTGGCAAACACGAAGCCGCGATATTCGCCGACACGCGCTGCATGCGCGAGGCCGAAATTCTCCTTGTCAAAGCCTTCGCCGCAGCCTTCCGGCACCGGAACGGTCGAAAGCTTGCCGTCGGTGTCAAAGGACCAGCCATGGTAGCAGCAGACCAGCCGGGCGGCGCGGCCGCGCCGCTCATTGACCACCTTGGCGCCGCGGTGGGTGCAGCGATTGATGAGCACCTGCACCATGCCGTCACGGTGGCGCACCATGATGACCGGCTGGCGGCCGAGCTCCGTGGTGACGTAAGCCCGGATTGGGCACCTGGCTGGCATGGCCGACAAAGAGCCAGGCGCGGCCGAAAATGCGCTGCATTTCCAGTTCGAATAGGTCGGGATCGGTGTAGACGCGCCGATGCACCCTACCCGGCTCGACCAGGTGAGCGATCTCCTCGGCGTGTCCATTATTATGCATGGTAAAATATCCGTCGCCCAGATGAGCGCACCGGGACAGTTGCAGGAGCTGAATGATCGTTCCCGGATTGCGGGTCGCTCATCCGGGCTGCAATCTATTCCGCCGCCTGATGGGCGTATTCCTGCACCTGGCTGTCGATAAGCTTGAGCGGTGAGGCGGTCTCTTCCAGCATGCCCCAGCTCTTTAGCCAATCGTAGGTGCGCTGCAATTCGCCGAGTGGAATCGGCGCCGGATCGCAGACAACGAGACGGCTCTCGCGCAAATCCTCGACCTTGAGCGCGGCGACCTCCGGATCCTTCTTGGCGTAATAATCGATGAAGTAGTGCATGTATGCCTTCTTATTGGCATTGATCCGGCGCACCGCTTCGCGCACGGCGCGGTTGAACGCTGCATAGGTGTCGGCGTCAACGCGGTTGGAGGCGACCTCGGTGCCGTGGAAGAACGCCGAGCAGATGATGCGGCAGCCCTTCTTCTCGGCGAGCGAGATGTGGGGTTCGGTCAATGTCGTGGCTTCGATCTCGCCCTTCATCAGCGCGTCGAGGCGATAGCGCGAGCCGTTCGGCGCCCGACACAACTTGATCATCTCGCGCGGCACAAAGCCTTCCAGCATGTGCAGCGCGATGTAGTGCGTGCCGAAATAGAACGGCACGCCGATCAGGCGATTGGCAAGCTGCTGGGGGGTGTAGACAGGCGAATCTGGGCGGACGACCAGCGCCGAATAGGCGACGATGGCGCGGCGGCCGACCTGGCGACTGTCCTGACCGGTATCCTGTACGCGGCAGTAATTGCCCCATTCGCAGGCATTGTACATGTCGGCCTTGCCCTGCTCGAGGAGCTTGCCGTGGCTGGCGAAGGGGTTGACGCCCTTCGGGTCGGTCACATCGACCTCGACCTTCTTCTCGACCCCGATTTCGCGATCGGCCCACTCGATCTCGAGCCCCTCCTTGGCGAACAGGCCCTCGTCGTAAGCCACCAGTTCCGGTAGCCCTTGGAACGGCGCCGTGGTCTCGAGAACGAGTTTTTTCATCGATGTGCTCCGTCAATCCGCTTGTCCAGCCGGCCCGCGATGACTACGACTGGGCCGTGCCTGCGGTCAAGAGCCAATGAGCCGATTGCATGAATGTCGAGACATAGGATTGTTCAACAATGGCCTATGACCCCGCGCCGATCCGGCGCGACAGCGTGATCACCCAGGCGGCGCAGGAGATCTGCCGCCTCATCGAGGCCGAACGGCTTGCTCCGGGAGACACGCTGCCGACCGAGAGCCGGCTGGCGCAACTGCTCGGCGTGAGCCGCAATTCGGTGCGCGAGGCGCTGCGCGTGCTGCACGGCCTCGGCTACGTCGAGAAGGCGGCCGGGCGGCGCGTCGTCGTCACCGCGGCGGCGCCGCACGGCAAGGGCATCTTCGACGAGAGCGTGATCGTCGAGGCGGCGCCAGTCGCCAATGACGTGCGCTCGCACATCGCGCAGAGGTGCGCCGAGCTCGCCGCGATGCGCCTTTGCGCCGCCGAACTCAACGAAATGGAAGGCGCGCTCGCCACCCTGGAAAAGGCCATCGCCCGTAAGGATCTCAACGCCGCGAAGGCGGCGCACGACGCCTTCCACGCCTTGTTCCTGGCCGGGGCCAGAAACCCGCTCCTGGTCGCCATGTTCAATCAAGCGCAGGGGGCGCGGCTTTCCAACGTCTCGCCCGGGCACAACAGCTTCTACGAGCCGCGGCACCTCGAACAGCATCGTGCGCTCCTGCGCGCGCTGCGCCGGCGCGACGGGCGCGCCGCGAGCGCGCTGGTGCGCAAACACTTCCAGAGCCTCGGTCTGATGCTCGAGGTGGCGGCGCGCACGAGCCGTAGGCCGCCGGCTGCCCCAGTCGTGCCGCTGCCGCGGCGGGCCGCGCGGTAGAGCTTAAAGCTCGATCAGCTGATCGAATACGTCCACCCAGAGTAATCGTTCGGTGCCCTCGATCGCAACGACTGCAAAGCTTCCGATCTTTCAGGTCACATAACCAGGAAGCTCCTGCTATGGCGAGACCTCCTCCAGCACTCGCCGCCTGGTCTCGACCATGAAGGTCGCCGCCACGCAGCCGATGACAGCGAACGTCGAGAACGCCAGGAACACGCCGCTGATGCCGTAGCGCGGCAGCACGAAGCCGACGATCAGCGGGCCGATGGTGGCGGCGAGGCGTAGCCAAAAGCTGGCCCAGCTCACGCCGAGCGCGCGCATGCGGGTCGGATAGATTTCCGCGGTGTAGAGAAAGATGCTCATATTCATCGAGCCGAGGCACATCGACAGGAAGCCGTAGCCGAGCAGCATGCCGTAAGCGCTGGCGGAGCCGAACGCCCAGAGCCAGATGAGGCCCGCCGCGGCGAGGAAGAAGGCGCCGGTGAACCAGGAGCGGCGGCCGACCGTATCGATCAGCAAGGCGCAAATGATCGAGCCGACCAGGCTGCCGACCGGACTGCCGATCGCGTAGTTGAGCGCCTGCTGCAGCGATAGATGATAGACCTCGCGGTAAAGCGTCGGAATCCAGCCCTGCAGGCCGTAGGAGATAATGTAAGATGTGGCCCACAGGATCCAGACGAGTAAGGTGCGCGACAGATAGCGGCCTTGAAAGAGCTCCTGCCAGCGCGATTTGTCGCTGAGCGGCGCAACGACCAGGTCCGGCACCGGTGGCAGCGGTTTTGCGCCGTTGCGCGAGACGATGCGTTCGACGTCGGCCACGACCGCATCGGCCTCGTGCAGCCGACCTTTGGCGGCGAGCCAGCGCGGTGATTCCGGGCACAAGCGCTGCAGAAACACGGCCACGAAGGCGGGCGCCGCGCCAAAGAGGAACATCGACTGCCAACCCAGGCGCGGGACCATCGCCGCGCCGGCGATCGCGGCGCCCAATAATCCGACCGGAAAGATCATCTGATAGGCGAGGAACCGGCCGCCGCGCCGGTCGGCGCGCAGGATTTCGCTGATATAGGTGGAGGCGACCGGGATCTCGCCGCCCAGTCCGATGCCCTGAAAAAACCGGCAGACAAAGAGCTGCTCGTAGCTGTGGGTGAACGCGCAAGCCAGGCTCATCACCCCGAACAGCGCGATAGCGACGCGGACCACCGGAACGCGGCCGAAGCGTTCGGCGGCCCAGCCGAAGGTGAGGGCGCCGAGCGCCTGCCCGAAATTCGCGATGCTGATCAGTGGGCCGATCCGTTCGGCAGCAATGTGCCACTGCCGGATCAGCACCGGCAGCACATAGGCGATGGCAAGGGAATCAAACGAATCGAAGAAAATCACGACGCCGAGAATGACCGTGACCGTCACGTGCCAGCGCGAATTCGGCAGCCGCTCGAGTCGCGCGGCAATGGTCTGTGTCGTCACCGGCAATGGATTCGGCATCGGCGCTCTTCCCTCGGCCGTAAGAGCGGCGCGTTATTTATTGTCGTGAGTTGCACCGCCGGGCGCCCGCCTCAGCGCTGCGGCCGCAGACGCGCAATCTGCAACTGGGCGAGGAACGGCACAAGGGGATGTGCACCCATTTTGACGATCGACGGCATGTCGAGCTTGATCAACGCCTCGCGCTGCTCCGGCGGCAGGTGAAAGCGATCAGCGAACGAGGCGGCATCAGACAGATACTGCGCCCGCATGTCCGCATCGTGGGCGAGCCCGTGCAGCGCCGAAGTGAGCTCGACCAGTTCCGGTTTGATCGCCGGATAGTGCGCCGCGCGCGGCTGCCCCGCGTCGACGCCGATCCAGGCGAGCGAGGCGTAGTTGTGGTGCCAGCTCGGATCCATCGAGACCACATCGGGCTTGCGCTCGCCGAGCGCGCCGGCGGCGCAGGCCCAGCAGCGCAGCTCGATATTGCCGGTGTCGTCCAGTTCGCTCTCGTCAAAACCGATGAGTGATTTCAGATTGCCGGCGGCAAGCTTTTCCAACGCCCGCTTGTCCCAGGCGAGTTCGGGATTGGAATAGCGGTCGGTGCCGGGAAAGTGCGACATACCGCCGCTCGACAGGATCACGGTTTTGAGGCCGAGCGCGGTCACCGTGCGCGCCACCGCCTGACCGAAGGCGTAGCAGCGTTCCATGGTCGGCTGCGGCGGCAAATAGGCATTGACGTAGATCGGCAGGACCGGATCGGTATGGCCGAGATGGGTGAGCGGAATGCCGATCGCATAGTCGATCTTTGCCGTCGAGGTGAAGGCTGGGTCAAAATTCTGCCGGTAGAGCTGGCGCACCAGCTCGAAGCCGATCTCGCTCGGAATCTGCCAGTGGAACTTACGGCCGGCAAATTCGCCGTACGCCTCGCCGCCGACATGGACGGTGAACGGCGGCGCGGCGTTGTGAAAGAACTGCTCGGCGTGGTCGTTCGAGAAGATGATCCAGAGATCTGGATCGAGCGCGCGCAGCCGCCGACCGATGTCCGCTGCCACCTCGCGCACATGGGCGACCAGCGCCTTGTCCTCGGTCTCCGGCATGGTGAAGAACTGGGGCGCATGCGGCAGCATGGCGCCGCCAATCACGGTCGACATCATTGGCGTTCTCCCTTTTTGCCGAAACTATCGCGCAGCGCGCGAGGCAACAAGCGCGGCGCCGCGCCACGGCAGCCATTCCCGCGCCTTGCTTCCCAGAAGGCTGGCGAGGCAGTAGGGTGGCTCACCATTTCACTTGTTGCCGCGCAAGCGGCAATCCAGCTTAAGCCGTCGTGCGAAGTGGGCTCAACTCTGCCGGGAGCGTCGCGTCATGCGTGCGGCCGGGCTCCTCCAGCGGGCCCGGGCGGTGAAACGCTTGTGTCTAATAATGAGGAGGGCAGATGGTGGACGTGCCGATAACGGTCGCCTGCGGCAATTATGACCGCACCCGCGCGATCAGAGATGGCTGGGTGAATGTCGAAGGCTGCGCGGTAACCTACCTGCCGCTCTACCCGGAGGAGACCTTTCACCGCGCCTTCAAGTTCCAGGAATTCGACGTGTCGGAGCTATCGTTTTCCAGCTACCTGCGCACCGTGGCGGCAGGCAATGCTCCCTATATCGGTATTCCCGCTTTCGTCTCGCGCATTTTCCGCCATTCCGGCATCTACATCCGCAAAGACGCCGGCATTCAGAAGCCGGAGGACCTGCGCGGCAAACGCATCGGCGTGCCGGAATATCAGATCACGGCGGTGGTCTGGATGCGCGGGCTCATCCAGCACGAATACGGCGTCAAGCCTGCCGACATCTCCTGGCGCAGCGGCGGCCAGGAACAGGCTGGTCGCCACGAGCGCACGCCGCTCAAGCCGATACCTGGGCTCGACCTCAAGCCAATCGCTGAACACAAGACATTGGTCGGCATGCTGCGCGACGGCGAGCTTGACGCGCTGTTCACGGCGCGCGCTCCCTCGTCGTTCCTCAACGGCGAGCCGCACATCGCGCGGCTGTTTCCCAATACGCGCGCGGCGGAGCAGGCCTATTACAAGAAGACCAAGTTGTTCCCGATCATGCATCTCGTTGGCGTCCGCCGCTCGCTGTGCGAAAAACACCCGTGGCTCGCCACAAGCGTTTACAAGGCGTTCTGCGAAGCCAAGGCGCTGGCGATGATCGACCTGCGCGATGTCAATGCGCTGATGGTCACGTTGCCCTGGCTCGAAGCGGAGACCAACGACACGGCTGCCATTATGGGCGAGGATTTCTGGAAGTACGGCGTCGACGAGAACATGGCCGAGATCGAAGCCTTGACGCAGTATGCGTTCGAGCAGGGCCTGATCGACCGCAAGCCGAAGGTCGAGGAGTTGTTTCACCCTTCGACTTTGGATATTTCCAAAGTGTGAAGGACGAAGCCGTGCGTGCTCGATTGTCGTTTCGGGATGCCGCCGAGCCTTTGGGCCTTCGGCCGGCTCGCCGAGAAGCCTCGCGGAAGGCGAAAATCCATTTCCACGATGGCTGGATGCTCGACTTTCGACTGTCGCTTCAGTGCGCCGGGAAGAAAGCTTTGGACCAACAACGATGGCACAAAACAACCGCGTGATCGTTGCCGGCTGCGGGCCGGTGGGCGCCGTGCTGACGCTGGCGCTTGTCAGAAAGGGCATTCCGGTCACGCTGATCGAGCAATTGCCGGACGCCGCCGAGGATCAACGCGCCGCTACGATCCACACCCCGACTGTGGCGATGCTGGTCGATCTCGGGTTGGAAAAGGAGATGTTTTCCGATGCGCCTTCCGGGGGCATGCAGGCGCCGCTGTTTCATTTCCGTCACCGCGCGACGGGTGAGCTCGTTGCCGTCTTCGACATCAGCCTGCTCAAGGGCGAGGTCCCGCATCCCTATGTGGTGCAGTGGGAGCAGTACAAGCTTGTTCACGCCGCGCTGCCGCACATCAAAGCGAGCGGAATCGGTGAGGTCCGCTTCTCGGCGAAACTGGTCGGCCTTGCTCAGACTGCGGACGAGATCGAAGCGACGATCAGCAACGAGGCCGGCGAGACCGAAAAACTGCGCGCACGCTACCTCATCGGCACCGATGGCGGCAGCAGCACCGTGCGAAAACTCGCCACTATTGCGTTCGAAGGGTTCACCTGGCCCGAACGTTTCATCAAGATCGGCACCACTTTCGATTTCGGCGCGATCGACAGAGGATTCTGCACGCGCAATTACTTTTTCGATCCGGACGAATGGCTCAACCTGTTCAAGGTGAAGGGCTATGGCCCGCCCGGAATCTGGCGGGGCGTTCTTCCCATCCCCGAAGCGGAAACCGACGAGGAGGCGCTGAGCATGGAAAACATTCAGCGCCGTTTGCAGCGCATTCATCAAAAGAACGGCGACTACGAGATCCCGTACTACGCGCTTTATGCGGTGCATCAGCGCGTGGCGGAGACGTTCAACAAGGGCCGCGTGCTGCTCGCCGGCGATTGCGCCCATGTCAACAACCCGATCGGCGGCATGGGCATGAACGGCGGCATTCATGACGCCGTCAATCTCGCCGAAAAGCTCGCCGAGGTGTGGTTCGGCCGCGCTGACGACAGCCTGCTCGACCGCTACACGCGGCAGCGACGCAAGGCGCAGATCGATTACGTGCAGGCGCAGACGATCGAGAACAAGCGCAAGCTTGAGGAACGGGACCCGGCGGTTCGCCGCAAGCACTTGGACGAGCTGCGGCGCACCTCCGAAGACGTCAGGCTGCACAAGAAGTTTTTGTACCGGTCGTCGCTGATCGACAGTTTGAATTCGGCAAATGCGGTCGCGTGAGGCCTGTGCACCTGGGCGATCGGCCGGTCGCGGCAGTTGAGCGCGACCATTTTCGCAGAGCAGCGCCGTCAGGCCCGTTTCGGCAGTCTGCGGATTTCGGCGCCCGCCGCCATTTCTGCAATCCTGATATCATAGGCGCTTTGCAGATTGAGCCAGAACTGCGCGCTCGTGCCGAACCAATGGCCAAGGCGCAGCGCTGTGTCGCCCGTAAGTGCCCTCTTGCCCTGCACGATCTGCGTGATCCGGTTGGCGGGCACCCGCAGATGTCTCGCAAGCTCGGTCGGAGTGACGCCAATCTCCGCAAGCTCCTAGGCGAGGATTTCTCCGGGATGAAGGGCCGTTCTGGACATGGCTTCCTCGATGCTGGCCGACGAATCAACGTTCGGAGGGCCGGGCGCACGCGCGGCCAAGCAAAGCAGATTCGCCATTGCGTGTTGTTCCTTATGCTGAAACAACGCCCTGCTGCCGATCGCCTTGGAAGGGCCTCCAGCCAAAACTCTGGGAATTCGCGATCGCGGCGATCTTCCGCGAGCGCCCGAGTGCGCGCAGTCCAGCCTTAGCTCATTATAAGGTAAGGGCCCGACGTACTACACAGAAGGCCTCACGTTCAGGAGCCGGCGCGGATAACGCCTGCCCACTTTTCCTCGATCGCGCGTGCCTCCTCCGCTGACAGGGCCGACGGTAGTGGAAACTTCGCGCGCCAGCCGAACGGCCGGCAGGCATCGATGATCGCCTTGGAGTGCGAGGTGACGCCGCGCTCCTTCGCTTCAGGCGGAATGCGCGGATCGAGCGCCGAGCTCCAGGCATCGCGCAGGACGTCGATGTTCTCGCAAGGCTCGCACCGGGTCGTTACCGCCCAGATGACATCGGCGAGATTGGACGGATCGATGTCGTCATCGACCACGACGACGATGCGCGCCATGTAGCTGTGTGCGGCCGCGACCAGAGCGGCGCGCTTGGCGTGACCATCATAGCGCTGGCGCAAGGCGACGACCGTCATCAGCTGCGAGACGTGCTGCCAGACACCGGTCACGTCGGTCACGCCGGCGGCTTCCAGATTGCTCCAGATCGTGGCGGCGCGGAACGGCAGGCCGAAATGAAAGCGCGGCGGCTTCATCGGCGGCGAGCCGAGCAGGATCGGATCTTTGCGGTAGTGGATGGCGGTCACTTCCATCACCGGGCCCGGCCGCTTTTCGGCGGCATAATAGCCGGTAAATTCTCCGAACGGTCCTTCCGGCAGCGTCGTTTCGCTCATCGGCAAGAGCCGCCCCTCGAACACGATCTCCGCGAGCGCCGGTATTGGCAGACCAGTCTGCGGCCCCTCGTGTACTTCAACAGGCGCGCCCTTGACGGCGCCGGCGAATTCATATTCCGAGCGACCGTCAGGCAGGTATTCGAAGCCGGCGATGAACAGCGCCGGGTCTTCACCGTGCACCACGGCGAGCGGGCAGCTCTCGCCACGATCCCAATATTTTCTGGCAATAATGGCGCCGTGACGCCCGGCGTGATCGAACTGCACCGTGACCTTATTCGCCGCATGCACCTGCACGCGATAGATCGACGCATTGATCCAGCCGTTATCCGGATCGCGCATCACCACGATCGAGCCTGATCCAATAAACGGACCGCCGTCCCCGCGATGCCAGATCGGAGCTGGAAACCGCGCGATGTTGACGTCCGGCCCGGCCAGCGTGTTTGCCAGGAAGGCGGCATCGCGCACAACAACCGGCGGCTGCGGCCGCAAGGTTTTGCGCTTCTCCATCCAGGCCTTGAGTGCGTCGAGCGGTCGCAGCGTTGGGGCAAGACCGAGCGCCAAGGCGGACCGTTGAACGTTGATGGTCGCATTGGTGAAAATCCGGAAGCCGGGCTCGTGGCCCTTGATCCGGTCGAACAGGAGCGCCGGGCAGTCGGGCCGCCCCGCTGCCACCTCGGTGATTCCGCCGATCTCGAATCGCGCATCGGCACCGTCAATGCGGCGCAACGCCCCGAGTTCGTCGACGCGTTCTATGAACTGGCGCAAATCCTTGTACACAGCGTCGATTTGTCTCCGGGACGTGATAGCAGCGAATGGTTCCGCGCGCGCGGTGAACTGGGCGACGCGGCGCCGCGACAAGAGGGTGCAGATGCCGGGTCAAGGAGTTCTCTTCTCAGGAAAACCTGTATAAGTGAATTTTGGCCGGGTACACAATCTATGCATGGTGTCGTCCATCTCATCCACACCTACGGTTTGCTCGTCGTCGCGGCCTTCATCGGCCTCGAAAGCGTCGGCCTTCCGCTGCCCGGCGAAACGGCTTTGATCGTTGGTTCCGTGATCGCGGGCAAGACGCACGAGCTCAACATCTTCGGCGTTATCCTGGTCGCGGCGGTGGCGTCGCTGATCGGGCGCATGCTCGGCTATCTGGTCGGTGCGCAATTCGGCTATTGGCTGCTGCTGCGCTACGGCTCGTACGTGCGAATTACTGAAACGCGCATCAAGCTTGGCCAATATCTGTTCCTCAAACACGGCGCCATCATCATCATTATCGCGCAGTTCCTGCCGGTGTTGCGGGCGATCGCCGGAATTCTCGCCGGCGCCAATCGCATGCCGTGGCGGCACTTCCTGGCGGCGAGCGCAGTGGGCGTGTCTCTTTGGTCGGGATTGTTCGGCGCCGCTGCTTATTATTTCGGAAAAGAGTTCGCGCACCTGGCCGCGTCGTGGTGGTTTCTGTCCGGCCCCAGCGGATGGGTGCTGTTCGGCATTGCCGCCACCCTCGGCGTCATCCTGCTTGCCACTTTCATAGGACGGCACGAGGCGCAGCTCGCCGCCAAGGCTGAACGCGCCTTGCCCGGTCCGCTGCGCTTGCGTTAGGCGCTCTGCCTGCCTATCCACTGCCGCGCGCGAGCGATAATGTGCGGCATAAACTGCTCCGCGGGTACCAGGCGATGACGGCGGCTCCCTCGACCATTGATTGTGATGTGCATGCCAATGTGCCAAGCATGCAGGCGCTGTTGCCGCATCTCGACGAGCAGTGGCGCGACAGCGTGATCGACCGCGGGCTCAATTCGCTGGAATCGGTCAGCTATCCGCCCAAGGCGCCGTTGACCGCGCGCGTCGACTGGCGCACCGAATCCGGCGAGCCGCCCTATACCCTCGAACACATGCGCCGTCACGCGCTCGATCGCTGGGCCATCGACATCGCCATCTGCAATTGCCTTTACGGCGTGCAGCTTCTGTTCAGCGAGGACATGGCGGCCGCCTTTGCCAAGGCGGTCAACGATTGGATCGCCCGCGAGTGGCTCGATCGCGATCCGCGACTGCGCGGCTCGATCGTGGTGCCGATGCAAAATGCGGATCACGCCATCGCCGAGATCGAGCGCTGCGCGCCTGACAGTCGCTTCGTGCAGGTGCTCGTGCTCGCCATGGAAGAATCCCCGCTCGGCCGGCGGCAATATTGGCCAGTCTACGAGGCGGCCGAGCGCCATGGCCTGCCCATCGGCATTCACGCCGGGTCGAGCTACCGGCACCCCGTGACTTCGCTCGGCTGGCCGTCCTGGTACGTCGAGGATTATTGCGCCAACGCGCAGGGCTTTCAGGCGCAGGTGGCGAGTTTTGTCTGCGAGGGCGTGTTTGCCAAATTCCCCAAGCTAAAAGTGGTGCTGCTCGAATCCGGCGTCACCTGGCTGCCGGCCTTCCTGTGGCGGCTGTCGAAATTCTGGCGCGGGGTGCGGGCGGAAGTGCCTTGGGTCGATCGTCCGCCCGCCGAGATCGTGCGCGACCACGTGCGGTTGACCATTCAACCATTCGACGCTCCAGACGATGCTGATGCGGTGGAGCGCGTGATCGACCAGTTGCAATCGGACGAGATGTTGTTGTTCTCCTCGGATTTTCCGCATTGGCAATTCGACGGCGACGCGGTGATGCCGGCCGGTATTCCGCAACGCTTGCACGGCAAGATCCGGTGCGACAACGCGCTCGCCACCTACGGCCGTCTCGGCGCCGCGGCAGCATAGGCCGGGCATGGCGAAGCACGTCATCGCTCCGCTCAAGGAGTTTCCGGCCGGGTCGCGAAAGCTCGTCGAAATCAGAGGCCGTCCGATCGTCGTGTTCAACATCAACGGCGATTTTTTTGCCTTGGCGAATCGCTGCCCGCATCAGGGCGGCAGCCTATTTCACGGCCGACTGGTCGGCCTCCTCGAAGCGCGCGAGCCCGGATGCTATCGCTACTCGCGCCGTGGCGAGATCATCCGCTGTCCATGGCACGGCTGGGAATTCGACGTGCGCACCGGCAAATCGTGGTGCGAGCCCGAGCGCGTGCGCGCCCGGCAATTTTCTGTCGCGGTTGAGCCCGGCGCGGCCTTGGTCGAAGGTCCCTACACGGCGGAGACCTTTTCGGTGCGCGTCGAAGATGATTACGTCGTGCTTGAAGCGTGAGCCGCAACAGTAGAGCGAAGGAACAAGCGGAATGAAACGGCAAGGATCGGTGCGCGGGCGGTTGCGGCTTGCCGCCGATATCGGCGGCACCTTCACCGACATTGCGGTCTTCGACGAGAAGACGGGAAAGCTCACCTTCGGCAAGGCGCTGTCGACGCCGGCGCACCTGGTGGAGGGCATTTCCGCGGGCGTCGCCAAGGCCGGCAGCGATTATCGTTCGGCCGCGCTGTTTCTTCACGGCTCGACCATCGCCGTCAATGCAATGCTCGAACGCACCGGCGCGCGCACCGCCTTGCTCATTACCCAAGGTTTTCGCGACATCTACGAGATCGGGCGCATCAACCGGCCCGACGCCTATAATCTGTTCTTCCAGAAACATGTGCCGCTCGTCGAGCGCGCGCTGCGCTTCGAGGTGCACGAGCGCATGCTGGCCGACGGCGAGATCGACACTCCGCTCGACGAGGACGAAATCGCGGCGCTCGGCCACAAATTCCACGAGCTCGGTATCGAAGCGGTCGCCATTCTGTTCCTCAATTGCTACGCCAATGCCGACCACGAGCGGCGCGCCAAAGCTGCTCTGGAAAAGAACCATCCCGGCCTGTTCGTCTCCGCCTCGCACGAACTGTCGCAGGAATATCGCGAATTCGAGCGCTGTTCGACGGTCGCGGCCAACGCCTATGTGGGCCCAAAAGTGCGCCGCTATATCGGCGAGATCGACGCCCATATGCGCGCTGCCGGGTTTTGCGGATCGTTCCTTGTAGTGCAGTCGACTGGCGGCCTCTACGAGGCCGAGCAGGCGCAGAAGGAATGCGTGCGCATGCTCGAGTCCGGGCCTGCTGCCGGCGTCATCGGCACACAGGCGCTGTGCCGGGCGCTCGGCATCGACAATGCCATCGCCTTCGACATGGGCGGCACCACGGCTAAGGCCGGCGTGATCCACCACGGCGAACCGCTGACCACCGGCGCCGCCCTGATCGGCGGCTACGAAAAAGCGCTGCCGGTGCAGATCGCGATGATGGATATTTTCGAGGTCGGCACCGGCGGCGGCTCGATCGCGCGCCTGGTCGATGGCGCCCTGCGGGTCGGTCCGCAGAGCGCCGGCGCTGCTCCGGGGCCGGCTTGTTACGCCTTGGGCGGCACCGAGCCGACCGTTACCGACGCCAATCTGGTGCTCGGGCGGCTCGATGCCGAGCGATTTCTCGGCGGCGAGATGAAGCTCGATCTCGCCGCCGCCGAACGCGCGCTCAAGGAGAACATCGGCGATCCGCTCGGCCTGAGCGTCGTTGAAACGGCGGACGGCATTTTGCGCATCGCCGCCACGGCGATGTCCTATGCGGTCAAGGGAGTAACGACCGAGCGCGGCTTCGATGCCGGCGGTTTCGTGCTCTGCGCCTATGGGGGCGCCGGCCCCTTGCACGCTGTCGAAGTGGCGCGCGAAATCGGGATGCGCAACGTCATCGTGCCGTTCGCGCCCGGCGTGTTCTCTGCGTTCGGCATGCTGTTTGCCGACCTGCGCTACGACTTCGTGCGCACATGGTTTAAGCCGCTCGATGATGCCTCGTTTGACGCGATCGAAGAGGTCTATCATGAACTCGAGCTGAAGGGGCGCGATGCGATTGCCGGCGCTTCGATCGCGTCGGGGCGCATCGTAATCAAACGCGCCGCCGACATGCGTTATGTCGGCCAGGAGCACGCGGTCACCGTCGATTTACCTATAAGCGTGTTCAAACGCCGTGACCGTGAAGCGATCAAGCAACATTTCGACGCCATGCACGCGCAGCGCTACGGCACCTCGGCGCCCACCGAGCCCGCCGAGATCGTCAGCCTGCGCTCGACCGTGACCGGGCTAATGCGCAAGCCGCCGCAGCGCGAGATCGCCCGCGGGCGCCGGGCGCCGCCGCGAGCGGCGCTCGGCGGCAAGCGCAAGGTCTATTTCGGCGGACGCTTTCACCCGACGCCGACCTTTTGGCGCCCTGCGCTTCTCGCCGGCAATCGCGTTGCGGGTCCGGCGCTGATTGAAGAATACGCCTCGACGACACTGTTGCTGCCAGGCGACGTGCTGGAGGTGGATGTGTTCGGCAATCTCGGCATCCAGATCGGCGCCTAGCCGCGGACCGAGAGGACATGACTTAACTTGAACCGGAGCCGATGAAGGACCATGGCGAGCAAGAAAAGAAAGACAGCGCCCAAGGCGGATCCAGTCGTTACCGAGATCGTGCGCAACGGCGTGATCGCGGTGACCGAGGAGATGAAGACCAATCTCATGCGCACCGCCTACAATATCATCATTTACGAGGCGCTGGATTTCACCACCGGCCTGTTCACCGCCGACGGCGAAACCGTTTCGATCGGCATCGGCCTGCCGATGTTCATTCGCGGCATGGCCGAGACCGTGAAAGCCAAGATCCGGCACTTCGGCCGCGAGGCCATGCGGCCGGGCGACATCTACGTCACCAACGATTCCTATCTCACCGGCAGCCATCTTAATCACGTCACGCTGACGCTGCCGATCTTCCACAAAGGCGTGCTGGTCGGCTTCTCCTGCTGCATGGCGCATTGGCTCGATATCGGCGGCACGCTCGGCGGCATCACCACCGATATTTTCTCCGAAGGGCTGCAAATTCCGATCCTGAAACTGTACGAGCGCGGCAAGCCGGACGAGACGCTGATCGAGATGATCAAGCAAAACGTGCGTCTGCCGAGCCGCGCCATGGGCGATCTGCGCGCCCAGATCACGGCGGTGAAGACCGGCGAGCGGCGTTTTCTCGAACTGGTCGAACGTTACGGCCGCGACGAAGTGTTGGGCGCAATTAAGGCGATCATGGATCATTCCGAGGTCATGGCGCGAACGCGCACGCGGTCGATCCCTGACGGCGTCTACGAGGCTGAATCGTTCATGGACGACGACGGCGTCGAGATCGGCAAGAAGGTGCCGATCCGCCTTAAGGTCATTGTCAAAGGCGACGAGATGACGGTCGATCTCACCGATGTTTCGCGGCAGGTGCGTGGTTCGTTCAATTCCGGCGTGACCACCGGGTATGCGTGCTCGCAGGTGGCCTACAAGTGCCTCACCTCGCCGACCGATTATCCGATCAATGACGGCTCGTTCCGCAGCCTCAAGGCGATCGTGCCGCCAGGCCGCGTGGTCAGCGCGGTCCGTCCGGCGCCGATGCGCTGGTGGATGACGTATCCGATGACCATTGTCGATACCGTGTTCAAGGCGCTCGCGCCGGTCATTCCGGATCGGGTCATTGCCGGCCACCACGCCGACCTGGTGGTGGCTGCCGCGCACGGCGTCAACACCAGAACCGCGGAATTTTTCCTCGCCAATTTCGGGCCGCTCGGCGGCGGCTGGGGCGCCAAGCACAATGAGGACGGCGTCTCGGCGACCGTCTGCATCAATGACGGCGATACCCACAATTCCCCGAGCGAACAGTCGGAGGTCAAATTTCCGCTTGTGGTCGAGCGCTACGCCCTCATCGCCGATTCCGGCGGACCGGGGCGTTATCGCGGCGGGCTTGGGCTCGAACGAGTCGTGCGGGCGCGCGTGCCCATGACCTTCAACAGCCATGTCGAGCGCGCCCATTGCAAGCCGTGGGGTCTGGCAGAAGGCGGCGAAGCTACCGGCAACGAGGTGGCGATCCGGGTCGGCGGCAAGTGGAAAACCGATTTCCCGAACGCCAAGGTTTTGGTGGCCTATCTCGAGCCGGGCGATGCCTTTCGCATGCGCTCCGGCGGCGGCGGTGGCTACGGATCGCCTCTCGACCGACCGGTTGCCGCCGTCGAGGCCGACGCCAGGCAGGGCTATATCTCGGTTGAGGCGGCACGCGAGCTCTATGGGGTCGTGCTCGACCCGGACAACTTGGTGGCCGATCTGCAGGCCACCGAAAAGCTGCGCGCCTCACTGCGTCGGACACCCAGAAGCTCAGCCGCGTGATAGCTGCCGGGGGCTGATTGGTTCCCAGATCGGAATGAACCGGGCTGCCGGAATTGTTAATCGACACACTGGCGGATCTGCCGCGGCGCACAACGTCATTCGGCGCTGATTCTTGAACGGCCGGTTTGCCGACTCCATATTAGCTCGGCTGTGCCGAAGTGTCTGGCACGGCGCCTTGGGGCGCCGAAAGGGCCCCGCAAAGTCGCTTGCGAAGGGCTTTGGCCATGTCCCGGGTTTCCTCGCTTTCGAGCCCGTTTCTGCTTGGCTTCGACGAGATCGAGCGTGTGCTCGATCGAGTGGGCAAGGCCGCGGATGGGTATCCCCCTTACAATATCGAACGTATTCCCCGCGACGGGAATGGTCCGGAACGGCTGCGGATCACCTTGGCGGTGGCTGGCTTCACCCGCGACCAGCTCGATATATCCGTGGAGGAGAGCCAGCTCGTCATTCGCGGCCGCCAGCAGGACGACAAAAGTCGGCAATACGTCCATCGCGGCATCGCGGCGCGCCAGTTCCAGCGCGTTTTCGTCCTGGCCGACGGCATGCAGGTGTTAGGCGCAGATTTAAAGAACGGATTGCTGTCGATCGACCTGGCACGTCCGCAGCCCGAGCGCATCGTGAAATCGATCGCAATCAATGAATGCGACTAATGGACTAATGAAACCCGCGAGCACTCGAAGCAGTTAATACAGGCAGGAATTGAGGGACATGATAAATCAACTGAACCGTATCGAGAGCGCGAAGCTCAAAATGACTGAAGAGGCGCTTGCGCAGCTGGGGGATGGGCAGATTGCCTATGTGAAGGCGATCCGTTCGGAAGACGTTCCCGCGCTGTTCCCGCAGGCGCCGGAAATCGCCCCCGGGCTGAAGCTTTTCGCACTGCACGCCGCCGACGGCACGCCGATGATGCTGACCGATAGCCTGGAGGCGGCCATCGCCAACGCCTGGAGCCAGGAACTGGAGACGGTCAGCGTGCATTGACCAGTCACGACGGATTCGCGAATGCTGGGCGGCTGCGCCTTAATTGATTCTGCCGCGGCCCATTTGTTGCGACCAGGCCTACGCGGCGGAGGCCGGCGGCATGGCCAGAACGGCGTAGAGCGCTTCGGCGTCGTGCGAGGCCCGTAGCTTGTGGGCGACCGCCGGGTCGCGCAGGAGCCGTGCCACGCGCGCCAAAGCTTTCAGGTGATCGGCCCCGGCGCTTTCGGGCGCCAGCAGCAGAAAAATCAGGTCGACCGGCTGGCCATCGAGGGCCTCGAAGTCGACCGGCCGATCGAGCCGGGCGAACAAGCCGAACAGTCGTGTGAGGTTCGGTAATTTGCCGTGCGGAATGGCAATGCCGTTGCCCACGGCGGTTGAGCCGAGCTTCTCCCGCTGCACGAGAATTTCGAAAATCGCGCGTTCGCTCTGGCCTGTGAGCACGGCGGCGCGGGCGGCGAGCTCGTGCAACGCCTGCTTCTTGCCATTGACCTTGAGCGCCGGGAGAATTGCGTTCGACGCAACGAGATCGGTAAGCTGCATAAGTGGAACCTGAGAAAAGCGAGGCGGCGGCCTGCGCTGGGAGCCTTAATCGCAAGCGTGGCTGCAACGGACGGTTGTTGTCGTTTTGCCTTTGTGCATCAGCATGACCTTACGGAGACAAAGGCCACGCGCCGATCGTGCTCCAGGGCGGCGGACCATAGGGAGCGTCTCGACCCGCGTCAATGGGCATCCGTAGTCTGCGGGTTGACCCAGCCGAAATGCCCGTCCGGGCGCCGGTAGACCACATTGATTCCCCCGTGGGCGGCATGCCGGAACACCACGACCGGAGCGCCGGTCATATCGAGCACCGCCACCGCGTCGCTGACGGACATCTGTTTGAACACGGTGGTCGGCTCGGCAATGATGACGGGCGTGAAGCCGTCCATCTCGGCTTCGCTCGACGCTTCTGGGGCAGCAATGACGTAGCTTGTACCGTCGAGCTCGAACCGTTCGGGCCGATAATCCTTCAGCCGGCGATGATACCGGCGCAGACGCTTTTCGATCCGCAGCGCCGCCTGGTCGGCGCTCGCATAGGCGTCGGCCGCCATGCCTTCGGCATGCAACGTCACCTTGGAATCGAGATGAATGGCACATTCGGTGCGGAAGCCAAAGCCCTCCCGCTCGAGCGTCACGTGCCCCGAATAGCCGCCGTCGAAGTACTTGCCCATGGCTTCGGCGATCCGTTCGCTCACGCGTTCGCGTAAGGCCTCGCCGACGTCGAGATGTTTTCCGGAGACGCGGAATGACATGGGAGCCTCCGCAAGCGGTGCTCTGACCGAGCTAGTTACTGAGCGGGGCCTAGTCAACGCGGTGCCATCTCTTTTGAACAGGCGCGTGGCGCAGGAACAAATTAGGGAACCCGCCGCTTCTCCCGTCGACGTTGCACGGATGAGGGAATGCGCATGGCCTCACGGTATTTTGCGACCGTACGCCGCGCTATGTCGATGCCGGCCTCGCGCAGCTTTTCCGCGATGGTGTCGTCGGACAACACCTCGGTTTCGCCATCGATCAATTGCTTGATGCGGTGGCGCACGGACTCGGCGGAATGCGCCTCGCCGCCATGGGCAGCGGCAATGGCGGAGGTAAAGAAGTATTTCAGTTCAAAAATACCGCGATTGGTGGCCATGTATTTGTTGGAGGTGACCCGCGACACAGTCGATTCATGCATGCCGATGCCCTCGGCCACGGTCTTCAGATTGAGCGGCCGCAGATGTTCGATGCCATGGGCGAAGAATCCATCCTGCTGGCGCACGATTTCGTTGGCGACTTTGAGAATGGTGCGAGCGCGCTGGTCGAGCGCGCGCACCAGCCAGGTAGCGCTCTGCAGGCAATCGACCAGATAGGATTTTTCGGTGTCGCGGCGCACCGTCGCCGAAACTTCGGCATAGTAGCGCTGGTTGACGAGAACTTTCGGCAGCGTGTCGGAATTGAGCTCGATCAGCCAGGCTCCGTTAGGCGCCGGCCGGACGAACACGTCCGGCACGATCGGCTGCACGGTGGCGGTGCCAAAGGCGAGGCCGGGCTTCGGATTGAGGCGGCGGATCTCCGCGATCATGTCGACGAGATCATCGTCACTGACGCCGCAGATCTTCTTTAGCCCGGCAAGGTCGCGCCGCGCCAAGAGATCAAGGCGCGAAACCAGGGCCTGCATGGCGGGGTCGAAGCGGTCCTGCTCCTTGAGCTGGATCGCGAGGCATTCGGCCAGATCGCGGGCGCATACCCCAGGCGGATCGAAAGTCTGCAGGATTTTGAGAACGGACTCGACCTCGGTCGTGCCGGTGCCCAGCTTTTCCGCCGCCGCGGCAAGCTCGCCCGTGAGATATCCGGAGTTGTCGACAAGGTCGATCAGGTACTGACCGATCATCCGGCGGGCGGGATCGCCAATGGCAAGAACAAGCTGTTCGCGCAGCCAGTCGGCAAGCGTGGTTTCGGCCGTTACGAACGCCTCTAGGTTGTACTCGCCATCGTCGCGGCCGCCGGAGCGCACGCCGGCCCATTCCGAATATCCCGCCGGCAAATCAGAATTGTGCCTCCGCCAGATCGGTTCCGCATCGTCGGTAGCGGCGTCTTCGAGCGCGCCTGGCGCTGCCGTCTCGCCCGTATCCGTGGGCGTGCCGCGGTTCCAGTCATCGCCGTCGCCAGGAGCCTGGTCCGGCTGTTGTGAGCCGTCGCCCTCGCCTGAGCCCGCCTCGTTCTCACCGGCGCGGTCGAGCACTGGATTGCGCTCAAGCTCGGCGTCCACGTAGGCCGCCAGATCGAGATTGGAAAGCGCCAGCAGCTTGATGGCTTGCATCAGCTGCGGCGTCATTATCAAAGCTTGGCTTTGCCGAAGCTGCAGCCGGTGGATCAGTGCCATGGAGCAAGTTGGTCCGATTCTTGCTTTCGGAAAACGTTCAGAAAGCAGTCGGACGCATTTCCGTCAACACATTTCCACTGCGCTTGCGTAGCCGGCTAGAGCCGGAACTCCTCTCCGAGATAGAGCCGCCGCACGTCGGGGTTGTTGACGATTTCATCGGCCCGGCCCTCCATCAGCACCTCACCGGAATAGATGATGTAGGCACGGTCGGTAAGGCCGAGCGTTTCGCGCACGTTGTGGTCGGTGACCAGCACACCGATGCCGCGATTCGTGAGGTGTCGCACCAGCGCCTGGATGTCGCCTACGGCGATGGGATCGATGCCGGCGAACGGCTCGTCGAGCAGCATGTAATTGGGCCGAGTCGCCAGCGCGCGGGCAATCTCGACGCGCCGACGCTCGCCGCCAGAGAGAGCAATCGACGGCGTTTTGCGCAGCCGGGCGATATTAAACTCGTCGAGCAACGCGTCGAGATCGCGCTCGCGCCGTCGCACATCCGGTTCGACAACTTCGAGCACTGCGCGGATATTCTGCTCGACGCTCAGGCCGCGGAAAATCGACGCTTCCTGGGGAAGATAGCCGATGCCCAGCCGTGCGCGCTGATACATCGGCAATTGGGTGACGTCGTTGCCGTCGAGCTCGATGTGGCCCTGGTCGGCCTTGATGAGGCCAGTGATCATGTAGAACACCGTCGTCTTGCCGGCGCCGTTGGGGCCGAGCAGCCCCACCGCCTCGCCGCGGCGCACATAGAGACTGACCTCTTTGACCACCTTGCGTCCGACGAAGCTCTTTTCGACGCCGTCGACGCGGAGCAGGCTCTTGCGGTCGCCGTGGGTGAGGCCGCCGCCTTCACTGCGCCGCCGCGGCCGGCTGGGTTGGCGTTGCGGCTGCGCTCCTCCCGGCTCGTTGCGATCTCGCTTGAGGGGGCGCGGCGGCGGCTCCTGCCGCTCCTTCTTGGGCGGCTGCTGCGGCGCCTCCGGCAGATCCGGCTTGGGCCGTCGCGCCGGCGGCTTGCCGCGCGCCTTCCTGGCGCGAGGGGACAGACTTGCGATGTCGAAATACGCGGTCTCGATGGCCCCGCCGATCGAGGCAAGGTCGATGGCTTCGACCATGGCGATCGGCTGGCGGCGCAGCCGCGCGGTGCCCGAACGAAGATATGAGAAGAGGTTCAACACGCCAATCTCGCGCCGCGTCGCTCCTCGCCGCTTCGCTCTCGACCAGGAAAAGAACGAGGGTTGTCGATCAAAATTCTAGCCGATTTTTCTCACCTCGGGGACGCCGCGACGCCTATCACCTGGTCGCGCCCGGCCCGACGGTCATGAAATTACCCTGGCGCCCCTTGCCATCTTTGTTGGGAATAATCAATGCGCGGACCCGACCCTGGCTCGTGCCTTGGGCGGCTTCGACGTGGGCGTTTCCGGTCACGGTGTCGACCACGACGCGCTCGCCGTGGATGACGTTGTTGCCCTGGCTGACCACCACATTGCCGGTTAACGTGATGGTCTTTGCCCGCAAATCATACACGCCGATGTTGCCGCTGGCGCTCTGATCTTTGTCGGTGACGGTGACGTTGCCGCGCGCTTCGATGCGCCGGATGTTTTGCGCTCCCGGCACCACGCCCGAATCGGCGCTGGCCTGCACGGCCGGCTTGTTGTCGGCAATGCCGATTTCTTGGCCGTAAAAGACGACGAGTTTGTCGCAATGCATCGTGGTGTCGCCCTGCACCACTTTGACGGCACCGGTAAAAGTCGCGATTTTGCTCTTGTCACGGACTTCGAGCGTCTTCGCGTCGATCTGCACGGGCAGGTCCTTGCCCTGCGAACGCCCCCGGTCGCCGTGCAGCAGGCCCTGTGCCGCCCCTTGCGCGGCGGCCGAAGCCGTCACGGCCAAAGTCGCCACGATGATGCAAAGTCGAACCTTGCGTTTCATTGCTGAGCTTGGGCCGTCTTGCTGCTTTGTGCGCTCGACTGCAGAATCATTGTCACGTCGTTGAAACGGACCACATCGCCTTTGTCGACGATTTCCAGATGCTTCGCGTTAAGATCGCCGTTAAGAAGCTTCACCCAGACTGGCGTATCGGACACCACATTGCCTTGGCGCATGTCGACCAGCGCCTGGCTCAAGCGCGCCTCGTAACCGGTGGTCGAGACAAGCCGAATATGATCGTTGAGCGTGAGCATGTCGCCTTTGGTGTTGTAGATGCCATTATCGGCCCACAGATGCACGATGCTCTTATCGGCCATCGCCATTTTGGCGCGGATCTGCTCAAGCTGCACCAGATCCGGCTTGGTGATGTCCTGCGCCGCGGCACTGGCTCTGAACTCGTAGGCGCGGTTGTCGCCGGTGTAGCCGGTCATCCGTGGCTCCTGCATGGTGATCTTCGTGCCGTTGATCACTAGCCCGCTGAGTTCGGCCGGAAGGTGAAGGCCGCCGACCGACGGCAGATAATTTTCGATCACCGTGCCAACGAGGACCAAGCCGAGCATGACGATAAGGCCGATGCGCAGCAGGCGCACGTGGCGGCTGTGACGCAGTGCCCGCCGATAGATGCGTGCGCTATCGCGACGAGACTGCGCCTGATAATTCGATCTGCGATCCGCGCTGGCAAAGGAGATGCTCGCCAAGCTCTTCCCCCCTCAAACCGTCTCCCCGATACGGTCCAGAGTCTCCACCTTTCAGCTCTGCCGCGCAAGAGTGGCCGACGAATGTGGCCCCGGCGGGGCCGCCTGCCAGGCAATGGCCGGCTCCGGCCAGGCGCCAAGGGCTATGAATGAGCGAATATATCGTCGTTGGCAAAGCCGGCGAGGTCGAGCCGCACCCGGTCGGGCAGGAAGCGGAAGCAAGCTGCGGCCAGTGTTTCGCGGTCCTCGCGCGCCAACATGGCTTCGAGCTTCTCCTTGAGCGCGTGCAGATAGAGAACGTCGGACGCCGCATAGGAAAGCTGTGCGTCGGTCAGCGCCGAGGCGCCCCAGTCGGAGAGCTGCTGCTGTTTCGACAGCTCGTGGCCGAGCACCTCGCGCACCAGGTCTTTCAGGCCGTGCTTGTCCGTATAGGTGCGGCTCAACCGGGAGGCGATCTTAGTGCAAAAAACCGGCTGCGGCATGATGGCGAACGTCTTTTGCAGCATGGCGAGGTCGAAGCGCGCGAAGTGGAAGATCTTGAGGATACCGGAGTCGGAAAGAAGTCGTTTAAGATTGGGCGCGTCGGCTGCCTCCCGCGCGATTTGCACGACGTCGGCCGAACCGTCCCCGGGCGACAGCTGCACTAGGCAGAGCCGGTCACGGCCAAGACTGAGCCCCATCGTCTCGGTGTCGATCGCGGCTGCGCGTGCGCCCGCATAGTGGGCCAAATCCGGCAGATCGCCGCGATGGAAGCGGATGGTCATCGCCTTTTTTCCGCGCCCGCGCCAGAGTTGCGCCGCAAGGTGCGCCAGGTTTCTGGATGCGGCGTCCCATATCGTAATCGAAATCGCCCGTCAAAAATCAAAAATCGGCCGGCAAAGGTGCTAAGATCGGTCGCGGCTTCGGCTTTGCCAATGCCGAAAAAAGGGGTCTCATAATGGATTTCCGAGCGGTGCGTACACCGGTGCGCTTGACCTGCCGTGTGGCCACGCCGGCTGCTCTGATACTTGCCTTCGGCATCGCAACCTCAAGCGCCTTGGCGCAGACGCTGACCCAACCGAATCCGCCGGTCCGATGGACGCCGCCGCGGCGCGCAGCAAAGTCGCCCCGGTCCGCGCATATCAAATCTTGCGACGCGTTCGGCGCCGGGTTCGTCGCGGTTCCGGGGAGCAATGCCTGCGTCAAGATCGGCGGTTGGGTGTCCGTAGACGGAACCGGGCGGGCGCGCTGATCTCGAAATTGATCCCGGCTGCTGGGCGAAGCAAAATACCTGCGAAGCTAGAATTGACCGGCAAGATCGCCGGATCTTCGCCAGCACAGACATTTTTGCCCTGAAACCTCGGGCATTTCAGGTGGCGGAGGCAAATGATCATTTTGGAATGCAACAGCAATTTGTTCGAGCGAATCGGCAATGGATTGCGTTGAATTCGGTATTTCAACATGGCGAAAAAGGAATTCGACGGCCTGCGACGATACTCTCTTTCATTCTCAAGGCTGAAAGCTTGGATCCATCTAACTGCAGTAATGTGCCTCTCCTAATAAAGACACCGGGGCAGTGCGTCGGTGTCATGCGGCTTCTTGCAGCGGCCGAAGCTCGACCTGGTAGCCGAGCTTGGCGATCTGGGCGGCCAGGCGCCTGGTTTTGATCTCGGTGGGACAGCGATCAAAGTGGTCCGCACCGAGATCATGGTGTTCGGTGCCGTACTTCAGCGTGTGGTAGATTGGGGTGAGCATCGAGGCCGCGACCGCAAGGATTGCCTTCTTCTTGCCACTGCGAGCCGTAATGCGGAAGAATTGAGCCTGCAGATTGCTGTCCTTCCTATTGCGCTGCCCAGGCACATCGCACCAGCGTGGTCCTGCGCCCGATTTGATCGACGCTTGCCGGCACTCTCGTCATTGCGCGGATGAGAGCAGATGTGCCGCCGAAGGGAACCGGCTCATGCGATCCCGATCTCGGAGACGATGACCTGGGCGCTCAGGCTCTTGATGCCCGGAATCGGCGTGATCAACTCGACGGCGATGCGAAAGGGCGCCAGGGCTTCCTCCATCCTGCGCATCGATTTTGGCAATGGCGGCCTCAAGAGTATCGATCTGATCGATTGAAGGCGCAGCAGAAAGCAGTGCTGCTTCGTTACGCGACTTTAAATGACCGCGGCCGCGCCGTGGAGGCAATGACGAGTTCCGACCCCCCGGTAGCGTGAAACCCAAGAAGCAGCACCATTTTTCGCGGCGACGAGTACATGATCCGCATTCCGCAGGAGACGCGTATTGACAAAAGCGTCCCGGCTGGATGTAGCGGCACTCCGCGCCGCTTGGCTGCAACTTGACCAACGTTGGTCAAGTAGGTAGGTGGCTGACGGAGGTTTTGTGATGAAACAGCTCAACATACACGAAGCGAAAGCGAAGCTCTCCAGACTTGTCGACGAGGCGGCGCACGGCAAAAGCGTCATCATCGCCAAATCCGGCACTCCGCTTGCACGGCTCGGTCCCATCAGCGAGCCAGCAAGAAAGGTCAGGTTTGGCTTTATGAAGGGTGAAATCGAGATCGCCGACGACTTTGATGCGCCGTTGCCTGAAGCGGTTCTTGGCGCCTTCGAGAGCGAATAGACGTGCGGCTATTGCTTGATACGAGTGTCGTCTTGTGCGTCGCCGCGGACAGCGCTCGGCTATCCAGGGCAGGTTGTCAAGAAATCAAGAGCGCGGAGGCCGTTTTTGTGAGCTCGATATCACTGTGGGAATGGTGAACAAGGCCGGTCTCGGCAGGTTGGAGGTCGATTTCGAGCGATTACTGGAACAGATGTCTGCCGCGGGGGTTCGCGAACTGGGCGTGACCTGGGGCATGCTATGGCGATCCGCAACCTTGCCCACCATCATTGCGATCCTTTTGACCGGATGCTGATTGCGCAGGCTATCAGCGAACCTTTGCGGCTGATCACCAGCGACGCTCAACTCTGTGCCTACAGCGAACTTGTCGTGATGGTATAGGCCTCGCTCCACGGGGTTCGGGCGTGGGCCCCTTTGTATCGTATGGAGCGTATGGCCGCACACGCTCGGTCGGTACTCGTTTCGCTGGCCTGATCGATTTCGCGAGGCACCAGGGCGCTGCCCCTCGTTGATCGATCGGTGCTACGCGGTGACGTGGGGATGGGCTCGTGCGGATCTTTCAAGGTGATGTTGGTATCGATCAGATAGTCCACAGGTCGCATTCCGCCCAAGATCACGAGCGCTCTTGAGATCGATGCCTTTCGGAGGCATCGCAGTCACGGCTTTAAGCCGTGGTCCTTCCTATCCGAACCGCCTCACGACCTTGGCTTATTGACTGACCACCCCATTTTGAGAGCATTGATAGCGTTGATCCCACGGAGGACAATATGGCTGGAAATCTGCACGTGCGCAATTTGGACAACGAGCTGATCTCGCGTTTAAAGAGGCGAGCCGCCCGGCACGGGCGTTCGGCGGAAGCTGAACATCGAGAAATCCTTCGCCAGGCGCTCGCCAACGAAGCTGCGCCCTCATTCGAAACATTGGCTGCGGAACTGCGGAAACTGACGAAGCGCCGGAAGCAGACCCCGGCGGAGGTTCTGCTCCGAAAATCGCGTGAGGCAAGGTGAAGACGTTCGTCATCGATGCCAGCATTGCGGTCAAGTGGGTGAAAGTCGGCACGCAAGAGGCACTTGTGCTGCTTCGAAGGGCCAAGCAGATTGCCCCCGACTTGTTGGTAGCGGAGTATACAAACATTTTTGTGGAGGAAAGTGCGGAGGAAGGAGCTCCTCAGGGAGGAGGCGCTGCTTGCTGCTCGCCTTCTTCAGGGCGTCGATGTCGAACTGCTTCCCGTGCGCTCATTGCTCGAGAGAGCGACGCGCCTGTCTATCGAGATCGGCCACCCCGCTTACGATTGTATATACCTTGCACTCGCCGCTGCCACTGACTGCCATTTGTCACCGCAGACGAACATTTCCTGCGGAAAGCTCACGAGAAGAAACGAATGCTCCGCGGTAGAATCCTTTTGCTCAACGAAGCTGCGATGTTGTAGCGTTAGCAGTGAAATTAGGTATCGCAGTAGTTGGCATTCCATGCGCACGCGTAATGCCTCAGACCACATCGCGTTCGTCACGCCAAAGAACGCAAGCTGCAGGGAGGACTTCAATGCTAAAAGAATTGGCTTCGTTCAGAGATTTTGGACCGCAGACCTCCTCGTGAAAAGTCGATAGCTGCGGCTGACGCTAAGGGCCGTAGATCTAGAAGGACACTTAGGCGGGAGACACTGCAGTGGCGGCCCGCCTCGGATAGCCGGCTTGCAGGTTTTTCCGCCCAGCCAAACTTACCGGACGCCAACGGGATTTGGGCAGGCCGCGGGCGGCGTTTCCCAACATCTCGCCTTGGTTTTGACAGAATCTCAACTTTAAGGGGGTACTGCTGTGGCCGCGTGCGGGAGGTCACATCAGAGTAGTACATGCTCGAACCGGTGAGCGGCGTATTTTCAATTAACCTTTCCAACGCAGCCATGCTGGCGCTGTCGCCAGCTCTGCCTTTCCTCGTGCTTGCTTACATTCGTCATTCTCTGACGTTTCGATCGGTTCGGGCCGAATTTGCGCTGCGCAAGTCCGAATTGGCTGAACTGAAGCGCGCGATAGTGCTGCACCATAAGGTCTGTTTTCGGATTGAGCAGTCGCGCGAATTGGCCCCCGCGTCAGGGCCATCTTTGGCGCGCGTTGATTGGTGACCGCGTCGACCTTCCCGACGAGAAAGCCGCTGAATATGAGAACCTTCAGGTGCACGCAGAATTTCTGCAAACGATCATCATTCGCCTAAGGACGCGGCCGTTGCGGCGCCTCAAGACGTGGATACACAATAAGAGCCTCCATTCGGCGTTGGGTTGGGTATTGGCAACCGATGTCATCGCTTTCCTCTCGATTTTAACTTTATCGGTACACCATACTGGGCAAACAGGCCCGGCGATTGGGCAATTGTCTGGCCCAGGTTTTGGAACTTCATGGTATCCAGTAGACGGGCACACACTTTATGCCAATGCGGTTTCGGCTGGACTCGCTATAGCGGCAGCGCCGCTGTTTTACTTTGCCCGCCGGGTCAACCTGCGACGGCAGCACGGTCTGGAATTATGACTTTTTAAAGATTTGGCCACACTCGGAAGGGGCATGGCATTTGAACGGTTGCACTTTGAAGACGCACAAAAAAGGCTCGAAGGGGCAGATGAACAGCAGGCTGTCGATGACTGGCGTTCTGTTCTCCGAGTGTCGCAATCGGCGAGCATCGAGGAAATTCGGACTGCTTACAGGCTTCTGATCAAGCAGTGTCATCCTGACCGGGTACACGGCATGTCGGAGGCGTTTAGGCGGCTTGCCGAAGCAGAGACCAAGAGGCTCAATTTTGCCTATCAGCAGGCTTTGGTTGCGATGGCGGGTCCCGCAACATTCTAAACCCAGGTAATGTCCGCTCGAAAGTGTCGCGTCACGTTTATCCCTGCCCTCAAATCGATGGGAAGTTGGCGCATCGGATAAGCCCGGCATTGTCGCCGTTCGCGAACCGGTGCTAGCTTCGGAGCGGCACAAGTGAGAGCGATTGAACCGGCGCGCTGCCGTTGCAGGCCGTGAGATGGCGTAGGCCATCGAAAGGTTATCAAGGATATTGCTTAAAGCGCATCCGCTGACGTATTAAAGCTCGGCCGCGATATCTGGAATTGCGGCCCGGCCTTAACGATTATGTCATTGCTGGATCGCAATGAGCGGCCGACCGGGGCGCGCCGAACCCCCGCGCGGGCGCATAATTGGCAAAAAGGTTTTTGTGCCATGCAAGTCGCAGTAACCGAGTTGCCAGGTGTGCTTGTGCTTAAACCTCGGTACTTTCAAGATCACCGGGGCTACTTTGTCGAGACTTACAACGCACGTGCAGCCCACGAGATCGGGCTAAAGGCCGATTTCGTTCAGGACAATCAGGCCTTTTCAATCCGGCGCGGAACAGTGCGCGCCCTGCATTTTCAAGTGCCGCCGCGGCCTCAGGCAAAGCTCGTTCGCGTGCTTCGCGGCAGCATCTACGATGTCGCCGTTGACCTGCGGATTGGGTCGCCGACATACGGCCGATGGATGGCTGCGACACTAACGGCGCAAGGCGGCGAACAAGTTTTTGTTCCACGTGGTTTCGCCCATGGCTATTGCACGTTGGAAGACAGCACCGAGGTCGCTTACAAGGTCGATTGTTACTACGCGCCCCAGTGCGAGCAAGGTATCGTCTGGAATGATTCGACGCTCGCGATTGGCTGGCCGATCGCAGCTGCTGAGGCCGTGCTCTCGGACAAAGATCAGAAGCTGTCGCGCTTTCGCGAGTTTACTTCCCCGTTCCCTTACCACGAGGGCTGATGGCGAAATGATTTCTCATCACCGCTAGCTTAGGCGTTTATTGGCTCCCCAGTCGTCGACGCCGCGCCGCCTGGAACCGTCCCCCGCTCTTTATGTACACCAAAATGCGCGACCTGGGTGAGCGTTGCGCCGCGGCCACGTTGTTTTTCGGGCCACTCTTGTGATGCTGTGGCGCGATGAACGCAGCAATCGAAGACATGATTGGTGAAGCGGCGGCGAGCGATATCGTTGCGCCGCCCGCGGCGGTGATGGCCGTTGGCCGCAGGCACGGGATCAATACCGGGCGGCAGCGGGTGAAGCGCCCGGAGCTGGCGGGCTGTGGCGAACCGATCACGAAGGATTTCATTGGACCCGATTCACGACGGCGATTCAATTCCGGGATGTGTTCACTATCCCAACGAACCTGCCGGACGACCCGGTCCTGCTGCAGCAGATGCTGCGTGCGGCCCCGGCCGAAATCGAACGTCAACGGCTGATCATCGCGGCACTACAGCGCAATCGCTTCGGCCGGCGCTCGGAGAAGCTCGGCGAAGCGGCGGTGCAGCTCGGGATCGAGGATCTGGAGCAGTCAGTGGCGGAGCAGGCGGTCGCGCTGGAAGCGGCCGTGTCGCGGGCGATCCCGCCACAGCGGGACGGGTCGGCACGCGCACCGCGTACCGGGCCGGTCAAACGCAATCGCGGTGCGCTGCCGGCGGCCTTGCCGCGGGTCGAACAGGTGATCGATGTCGAGGACAAGGCGTGTCCCTGCTGCGGCGCGCAGCTGCATCTGATCGGCGAGGACAAGACCGAGATGCTGGATTACGTCCCCGCCCACCTGAGGGTGCGGGTGATGCGCCGGCCACGCTACGCCTGTCGCACCTGCGCGGAGGGCATTGTGCAGGCGCCGGCCCCGATCGTCCGATCGACGGCGGCATGGCAACCGAGGCCTTGCTGGCGCATGTGCTGGTCAGCAATACTGCGACCACCTTCCGCTGTATCGCTTATGTTGATAGCAACATAAGCGATAAAATGTTGCGCACCGGATTATGTTGCGGAGGTCCCGATTCTCCACTGAGAGTGGTCCCTCCGCCGCAATCTCCGCAACATAATTTGCTGAAATTCATCCTGTGTCATGATCCATTCTCCAACAACAAGGAGACAGGATCATGCTCGAATGTCTTTTCACCCGGCCGTCTGCGATCGCGCGATATCGCTCTGCGCCTTTGCTTAAGGAGAGACTCCGCTATCTCGCTCGTTGCGAGCAAATCGGCATCCAGACCGAGACGTTGTGCAATATTGCTTCGCATCAACTGAACCTCGTGCGCATTCTCAATTTGCAGGACGGCGATGACGACTTGAACCTGTGCAAGATTGAGGCCTGGTATAGGCGATGGTCTTTGCCGGGGGACCGTAAATCACGACCTCGCGCGCGTCGACGGTTCTTCAACCACGCTGAGCGATGGTTGCGCTTTCTAGGCTGGATTGATGAACCCGAGGTCGCAGGTCACGCCCACACACGCGAGGTCACAGCCTTTGCGGCGCATATGTTGGGAGAGCGCGGATTATCCGATGCCACGGTCGTCGGCTGTTGCCGAACAGTCGATCGCTTCTTCGTCTGGCTGGACGAGACAGGTGTCGATCTAGCCTCGGTCGGGATCACCATGATCGATCAGGTCATCGCACGCTATCACGCGCGTGGCTACTGTCGATCAACGATGCATCTTTATGCGCAGCAACTTCGTAGATTCTTCCGGTTTGCCGAACAGCAGAGCTGGTGCAAGCCAGGTCTGGCAGACGGGATCATGCCGCCGCGGCGCTATCTCGGCGGAACCATTCCGAAAGGATTAAATCAGGACGAGATCATCCGCCTGCTCGCCACCACTGAGGGCGACAGTCCTTTTGACATTCGTGCCCGCGCGATCCTGATGCTGCTGACTACCTACGGCCTACGCGCCGGTGAGGTCAGCGGCCTTCAGCTCGGCGATCTGGATTGGGAGCAGGAGATGTTGCGGGTGCGTTGCCCCAAGCCCGGGCTTACGCATCTCTACCCGCTCTCACGAGGTGTCGGGCAGACGATCCTCCGCTATCTGCGCGAAGTTCGTCCCGCGCAACCAGAACGCAGGTTGTTCTTGACGTTGAAGGCTCCGATCAAGCCTCTCAGTCGAGAAGTGATAAAGGGCATCGTCTGTACGCGCCTTGATCGAATTGGGATCACCGGAAAACGTCGTGGTCCACATGCGTTGCGTCACGCGACCGCCCAGCATCCCCTGGATCAGGGCTTGTCGATGAAGGCGGTTGGAGACTATCTCGGCCATCGCAGCGTCGCAGCCACCTCGGTCTACGCCAAGGTGCAGCTCAATGCTCTTCGCGAAGTTGCCGAAATCGATCTGGAGGGGCTGTTATGATTCTCCGCGGCGCGATCGACCACTATGTGGCGTGGCGGCGGGCCCACGGTGCGCGATTCATTACCACCGCACGCGCATTGTACCAATTTTGTAGAAGCGTCCCCGAACACGTGTGCTGCGATGCGGTGACGGAGAAAGAGGTCCGCCAATTCCTTGCTGGAACCGGTCCACTCACCCGATGGCGCGCCGGCAAGTACGGCGCGCTCGCCGGATTTTACCGGTATGCGATCAGCCGCGGTTATGCCACCCGGTCGCCCCTGCCGGCGGCAGACGAAGAACCGAGAGAGCCGCCATCGACGCAACCTTATATCTACTCCCGCGAGGAACTGCGGCACCTGTTTGAGGCCGTCAATACCAGCCGCAAGCACGCCGTCCGGCTCGATAGCGATACTTTCCGTACCCCTGCTCCTGATCCTGTACGGAGCTGGACTGCGAACCAGCGAGGCGCTGCATCTAACCATGAGGGATGTGGACCTTGCGAACGCAGTGCTGACGGTGCGGAACACTAAGTTCTACAAGAGTTGTCTCGTGCCCGTTGCTTGCAAACTCGCCGATGCCCTGCGGGCTTATGCCGAACGACGTTCGGACCGCCCAGTGCCGGAAGGGATGGAGTCCGCCTTCTTTGCAAACCGAGACGGAACACAGGTGAGGAAGCACAATGTCGATCATGCATTTAAAAGGCTGCTCGAGACCACCGGAATCGGTTGCAAGGATGACGGTCGGCGCGCCCCATGTCTACACGCCTTACGCCACTATGAAGCCCTCCGGACTATGTCGCGTACTTTCGATTACGGCTCAGTTTCTTGGCGCAAATCGTCTGTGGGTCGCGACATAGTCTCGCCTCTTCTCTCAACCTGTGCAGGGGAAGGGGTCGACCATGAAGTTTATCGTCAACGATCAGGTGGTTCTGTTACGCGCGCCGGAGGGACCTCTGGCGCCCTACATTGTCTCGTTTTCGAAGTGGGCGAGCGGCAGGGATACGCGCCGTGTTCGCTGCGGAGGCGGATTCGGATCGCTGTCGGTTTTAGCCGATGGCTTGCAAAGAAGTCGGTGCGTTTGCACAGCGTCTCATCTCGACATTTCGACCAGTACCTTCGATATCGTGCGCGGCAGCAGCGGATTTGCGAGGGTGATGCTGCGGCGTTGAAGCAACTCCTCGATTTTCTACGTGATGGCAATTTAATCCCGGTCGAGATACGCCAGCTTCGACCAAGCCCGATCGAACAACACGTCCGCGCATATGAGCGGTATTTGCGCGAGGAACGCGCCCTGGCGACGGCGACGATTGTCAACTACGTCCGGTTTATTCGCGAGTTCCTCAAGGATTGCTTTGGCAGCGCACCTGTCAGGCTCTCGCAATTGTGTGCCGGAGACGTGGTGCGGTTTGTTCAGCGCCAAACGCCACGACTGCATTTGAAGACAGCCAAGCTCCTGACCACTGCGTTGCGTTCCTTCCTCCAGTACACGCGCTATCGCGGTTTTGTCCGGCTGGATCTGGCTGCAGCCGTGCCCGTTGTGGCGAACTGGTCGATGCCGTCGATCCCTCGGGCGATTGCAGCGGATCAAGTCCGCCATGTTGACGCAAATCAATCGACATACCGCGATCGGACAACGCGACTATGCGATTTTGTTGCTGCTTGCACGGTTGGGTTTGCGTGCCAGCGAAGTGGTGTTTCTCGAACTCGATGATATCGACTGGAAGGATGGTTCCCTGAGCGTTCACGGCAAAGGGGGGCGGCTGGTCCAACTGCCCTTGCCCAAAGATGTCGGCGAGGCAATCGCCGCATACTTACAACAAGGACGACCACGCAGCACCAGTCGTCGCGTATTTTTGCGTGTTAAAGCTCCCATCCGTGGCTTTTTAGGTCCCAGTGCCGTCGGAACGATTGTTCGCCACGCACTCTTGCGTGCCGGCATTGATGCGCCCACCACTGGAGCCCATCAGTTTCGCCATGGACTGGCTACCGAGATGTTGCGCCATGGCGCCTCGCTGAGCGAGATCGGCGAGTTATTGGGGCATCGTAGCCCTGAGACCACCAAGATCTACACCAAGGTTGACATCAATGCGCTGCGCACACTCGCCTTGCCGTGACCGGGAGGTGTGCGATGAACACACTCCGACAAGCCGCTCAAGAGTATCTGATCATGCGACGCAGCTTGGGATACAAGCTGGAGGCTGCCGGCAAGAGCTTGCTCGCCTTCGTCACGTTCATGGAGCAGCGCCGCGCCTCATACATCACCCAATCTTTGGCGCTCGCCTGGGCCAAACAACCGTCGAACGTGCAGCCGAGCGAGTGGGCGCGACGTTTGAGCTGCGTGCGAAGTTTCGCGCGGCACCGAAGCGCTATGGATCCGCGTACGCAAATTCCAGCCGCAGGGCTGTTGCCGTATCGGCCCAAGCGCGCGCAACCCTACATGTACTCCGACAAACAGATCAAAGAGTTGCTGCGCGCCGCTCTGAAGCTTCCTGCCAAGAATGGCTTGCGGCCCTGGACCTACCATTGCCTGTTCGGGTTGCTAAGCGTCACGGGGCTGCGTGTCAGCGAGGCGCAAAACCTCGAACTGCAAGATGTTGACCTTCGATCCGGCGTGCTGACCATTCGGGGAGCTAAGTTCGGCAAGTCTCGCCTGGTTCCGTTGCACGCTTCAACCCGCAGAGTGCTCGCCGACTACATGGCGCGACGCGAGCAGGCGTGGGCGAACCGGCCGGTCTCTTCCTATCTATTCGTATCCGGCTGGGGCAACCGCTTGGATGGCGGCGACATTCGCCGAACGTTTTACGCCTTATCTCGTCAAATCGGGCTGCGCGGCCCGTCCGATAGTCGCGGGCCGCGACTGCACGATATGCGGCATGGGTTCGCTTCGAAGACATTATTGAGGTGGTACCGCGCCGGGGAGAATGCCGAGCGGCGCTTGCCGATCCTGTCTGCCTACCTCGGGCACGTCCACTGGAGCGATACCTTTTGGTATTTGAGCGCGCTGCCCGAGTTGATGCACGAGGCGAGGTCGCGGCTGGAACAGCGCTGGGAGAGGCGGCCATGACTACCCTCCTCAGCCTCGCTCCCCTGCTGGAGCGCTTCTTCACACAGCGTCTGATCCAGCAGCGCCAGGTCAGTCCGCACACCATCAGCTCCTACCGCGACACCTTCCGTCAGTTCCTTAAGTTCACTCGGCAGCGGTTGCATAAACCACCTTCAGCTCTGCGGTTCGAAGAGATCGATGCCCCGTTGGTCGTGGCGTTTCTCGATCAGATCGAGAAGAATCAAGGTCTGAGCGCGCGCAGTTGCAACCTGCGGCTGACCGCTATCCACTCATTCTTTCATTACGCCGCTTTCGAACTGCCAACTCACTCGGCACAGATCCAGCGTGTGCTTGCTATCCCTAGCAAATGCTTCCCACGCACGCTCGTCCGTTTCCTTATACGTCAAGAAGTCGATGCTTTGCTCGCTGCTCTCGATCGTCGCACCTGGTTCGGGAGGCGTGATCATGCTTTTATCCTGACGGCGGTCCAAACGGGTCTGCGCTTGTCGGAAATCACCGGCGCCAAACGCGACGACCTCATGCTTGAAAGCGGCGCTCATGTGCGGGTCATAGGCAAGGGTCGGAAGGAGCGCTGTACGCCATTGGCCAAGCCAACTGTTGCCGTACTGAGAGCTTGGCTATCTGAGCCGCAAAGAGGCAGTAAACGCCTGTTGTTTCCAAATGCAAAGGGCGAGCGCTTGAGCGTTCATGGCGTGCAGCACCTGTTGAGAAAACATTCTGCGAACGCTGCCAGAGTGTGCCCTTATTTGAAGGGAAAGCGGGTCACCGTCCATCTGCTTCGACACACGATGGCGCTGGAATTGTTACAAGCGGGTGTCGACCGCGCGGTCATCGCCATGTGGCTCGGTCATGAATCGCTAGAGACGACGCAGATCTATTTGGAAGCAACACTCGCGATGAAGGAGCAGGCCCTCGCCAAAATCTCATCGCCGCACGGCTCGCCGAGTCGTTATCGCCCGGGAGATCAGCTGCTGAACTTTCTGGACGGCTTATAGCCTGGACAAGACTATGTCGCCTAATCGACTGAACCTCTATGCCCGGCGATCCGATATTTACAGCCAAAATTGGAGAGTTCGTCAGAGTACGCGACATAGTCCGGAGGGCTACATAGTGGCGCAGGACGTGCGGGTCGGAACGATCCCAGCCGCAGCGGCGAAATGCGGCAATGACGGCCTGCTTGGCCACCCCCGGCAGTATGGGAACGTCATAGGGCGCAACATGACGAACAAAAATCGCCCGGCTTGCTGTCTTCGGCCGCTCGTACCGAGGTAGTCGGCGATTGCGTCACCGGTCGGCTTAGGCAGCGGCAGGCAGGCCGTGAAATGCGTTTTGGAGCGAGCGATCCTGACGGTTCCGTTCCGCCAATCGATATCATCGATGCGCAGCTTGACCACTTCCGCGCAGCGGAGGCCAAGGTCCGTGACACACCTGACCATGGCATAGGCACGCCGACCGGATGGCAGGGTTGCACTGAACGATGCCAAAAGCAGGTCAATCTCGGCCGGTGACAATACCTCGGGCAGCGGCGCCAAGCGCCAGTGTGCCGCCAGCGGTATGGCCTGCAGAAGCTTGGCGATGTCGTCGCCGCACATCTGACGATACTTCAGATAGCAGCCCACCGAATTGCCTGCGACGCGCACCGCGCCGGCGCCCCAGGCACGACCTTCACCCAGAACGAAGCGCCTCACGTCTGCGGTGTCGATCTTCGCGACGATGACACAGTCCGTGCCGAATACATGAGCGAGGAAATCGCCGACAATCCGTCGACGCTGCCGTCGTGTGGTCTCCGCCAGGCCCCCGACATCACGCATGTAGGCATCGAACGCTGCCAACTCCGTGCTGCGCTCATCCCGCTCGTCGGCGGACCGAATGGCTCCCTCGGTCTCAAGCAGTCTCAGGAGGTGGCGGACCGCTGTCCTCAGTTCATACTGTGTTCGACGTACTGGCTCAGGACAACTGCAGATGGGCAGATGCTCGTTGAGGAAACGATCCAATACCGCCTCGCTGAGCGATGGCAGACAAATATCCTGCTTGCTGAGCCAGCGTGCGAAATGGGCGACGCTTGCAAGATACACGCGTATCACGTTGTGCGCGTATCGATCTTGCCGCAAACGCGCGACATAGCGATCTTGGTAAGGCGATATAATGCTGGACGACAGCCATGCTTGCGGCGCTGGCCGTAAAATGACGGGCTTCATGAACATCTCCTCTCCCGTGGACTGGGGCGAGAAGATTGGTGTGAAGATTGATATTATGCATAGCCGGGTCTACAGCGCTGCTTCGGAAATCGCTGGAAAGCAGAGCGGATTTACACAGGAAAGCAAGCATCTACGCATAATCTGAAGGTCTGCATAATTTCTCTTATGCAAACCTTTGCATAAGAGAAAGAATGCGCTATTCGCAGGTTCGGACAGCGGGGGGCGGCATTGGTCGATTGTCGCGTCATTGATTCAAACTGCAAAGCTGAACGACATCGATCCGCTGGCCTGGCTCATCGACGTGCTGACACGGATCGTGACAGGACAGACCAAGCAGAACGACCTGGCCCTGCTGCTGCCGTGGAACTGGAAAGACGCCAAAACAGCTGAAGCATCGGACACATCGTAGCCCCGCCTGTCACGACGAGGACCGCCACCCTTAAATCCCCTTTGAACGCTTCAGCCAGCCAGTTCAGGCCGTAGATTGCGTGCCGTCGCGCGCCGCTCGCAGCCTTCCAGCAGCGTCAATAATTGCCCGGCGGACAGCGTGATGACCGAACCCGTGCTTGCCATGGGCCAGATGAACTGACCACGTTCCAATCTTTTGCTGAGCATGCAAAGACCGATGCCGTCGTGCCAGATGAGTTTCAAAAGGTTGCTCCGGCGTCCGCGAAACGCATACACGGTGCCTTCGTCAAACGGATTTTTGGCCAGCACCTGCTGCACCAGCATGGTGAGTCCCCTCGCTCCCTTGCGCATGTCCGTATACCCGCAGGCCAGATAGACCCGCACTCCGGTTGGCGGCGCGATCATCGGATCGCCAACGCCGCCAACACCCGGTGCAGTGCCCCGCTGTCGACCTGCGCATCCACCCATACACTGACCCCGCCGGGCAGCGCGATCTCGATCGAGCCGCCGGTGCGCGTCACCACCGCCCTCGCTGATGTTGATGCCGCTTCATGCCGCGCGCTCGTTACCGCCGATTCCCGCTGTTGCGGTTCAGTCAGCACCGCAACGCGGGCGAACCGCGCGGGCAGCTGGCACTCTCCGCCGAACTGCCCTTCCCGCAGCTGCCGCCGCCAGGTGTAAAGCTGACCGCTGCCAATGCCATGGCGGCGCGCCACCGCGATCGGCGACATGCCCGGTTCCAGGCTCTCCGCCACGATCTCCCGCTTCTGCTCCACCGACCACGACCGGCGCCGTTCACCCCGTTTATCACCTCGATCTGCTGCGTGCGAGCGCTCTTATGACCAGTCATAAGTTCGCTCTCTGTCGCCGCGACCGCGGCAGACGCCTGCTCGTTATTTGCCATGGACATCACCCCTCATACTCGCGCCATGCCGCACAACGCGGTACCGCCGCGGAAACGCCTGCCACCCAAATCGCTCGCCATCGACTCAAAAATCATGTGATTCATCTCCACCCTCATCGCAGGATGAAGATCACAAGTCTGGCCAACGATGCAACGTGAGCTGGGCGCAACGCTTACCGACTGGCGCGATTTCGACTTTTCGACTGCCGGCGCCAATCACAGGCTGGGCTGTCGGAGCCTCTGGATGACAGCACACGCGTGGTAGCGCGTTGCGGGGCGCCGTTCCTCCCCATCCCGGCCCGCGTCGGCAACGGCAATTGCGTGCCTCGTCTTTGCGGTATCGATTCCGACGAAAACTTCGCTACACTTCGCCATGGTCCGCCCCTCGTGCGTTGAGGCCCTGGCTCGGCCTATCCGAGCAACCCTCGTGCTCTTTAGCACGTCGGGGCGGGCCGCCTCGCAACGACGGACATAACGTCTAGAGGGAACTTGAGATTGCGCGGCGTGGCGATGGAAAAGAACAACGCAGCCTATCTAGCATCTGTCCACTGGCCCCATGGTTCTGGTCCTGCCCTATGATCGTCGACATGTAATTCGCTATTACCGACCTGGCCGAAACTATGGAACTATTTGAATGCTCAAATGAGATGTGCAACATCAAGCCGATGTCGACATCGAGGCCGCGTAAAAATTGGAGATCATTCCAATCCCAAAGTCGGGCAGGGTGGGTGTCGACGCTGTCGGGGTCCACGTTCCACTCTTGGGAAGCCAAACGAAGAGCGCCCTGAGCGTGGATGAATATGCTTACCGCTGCAAGGCCCGCGATGCACACGGCCACGATCGTGCGGTGCTGTGAGTAGGCGGTCAGACACCACTGCAGAGTGAACGCGACAAAATAAGTGAGAAAGGGCAAGACATCGCTCATGATGCGCGGCCCAAACGAGTAACCACCCCACCAAGGCTCTAAGTGAGAAACGAGTATCCAATGTAGGGCGATGACGACTCCGAAACCGATGTGCAATGATCGGCCCTCGCGAGTCCGCATGGCAAGCCAAAAGCCACTTAATGCAAAGATCAGCACCGGAGAAAATACGAAGAGGCCGCGGGCAGGGCTGATCAGGTTGCCGAGCAATGCGTCGCCGAAAGTTGAGTTGTCCTCCACGGTCATCACCATGCCCGGTAGATAATACGGCGGGAGCACCATGCCCCAGGTCCAGATGTTGAACGCGATCCAGGGAACGGCAATGCATGCGGACCAGAGCATGAACCGGATAAACCACGGCCGGTACCAGACCAGCACGTAAGCGCTGAACACTGCAATCGGAATCGCGGCGGTTGGCCGCATGACAAAGGATAGAGCGAGAGGAATGCTAGCATACTGCGCCAACGCCGCTCTGCGTCGCGCACCGAGCAACAGAAGCATGACAAGGATGAGCATCAGTATCAATGGTCCATGCTGCCAGAGTGCACGGGTCGCCGTGGACCACATCGATGTGCCAAGTGCGAATATCAGTGCCGTTGCAACTGCAATCCTTACGTCATCGAAATTGACGAAGATCGTCCAAAAAAATAGAGCAACCGCTATCGCTCCATAGAAGGAGGCGATCGCCATTTCGAAATGATCTGGGACTTTCTGCCGAATATAGGCTGCAAATGCGGGATTCATCCATACACGAAGCGCTACCGCTGGTACTGCTAGCAACGATGCCCCAATCGGATAAACCGTGTACGTGTGATCTCCATTTTTCCAGAGCGCGTAACTTCCGGGCGCGTAGTCGGGTGATGGTGGCATGAAGGTGCTTAAATCGCCCCAGTCGCCACGAACAAAGCTCATGGCCGTAGCGATCGACCACCGCGAATCTTCTGACTCTCGGATCGGACTCGCCAGGTACGTCGCAAGCAACGCAGCCAATAAGGCTAGGCCAACGACAAGCGCTGTTTTTCTCCTCCGGATCTTCCATCCGATCTTCAAGTTTTCATTTTGCATGCGCGAGAGCTCTTCCTCCGACTTCAATATCTCCGGGACTCTATTTATGGATGGACGAAACTTAGTAGGGCCTCGCCGCGCTTGCTGATCTTGATCCAGCTGGCCGAATGGTGGATACAACGCGATTGCCTTGGCTGGTGGCGACTACTTCAAGAGCCGCGAGATGCTTTTTCACCCGGCCGCCTTGCGACCGCGATAAGATTCTTGCCAATCGTTCCTTTGAACAATCGATCTAATTGCTGACTGACTGAAAAATATTGATCATAGAACCCTACACTGTTGAAAGCTACAAAAGTTGAATGCAAAGGCAGTGCCGCTCATTACTATGATCGGTTGGCCCATCCCCCTCGGGGTTGCACCAGGCAGCGTAATGAATTCGGCCGGTCTTTTCAACGCCCTTAATCTAAAGTTGACTTGCGTGATTTTGGATAAGCGCTATTCGAGCGGGTTATAGCTAACGAGCAGTAATCCAGTTTAGCGACTCATGTTGAAAGCCCGTGACGCGCGGTCAGCGACAGCTCGTCGACCTGGCCCGGGGCGAGACATATTTAGTCGGTAAACCAGTAATTAGTGCGCCGGCGGTGTCTTTATTTAACGCTGGCCGTCGACACCAGAACATCCTAACATGGACATCGGAGAGCGAGCCCAGTTAGAAACGAGGGGATCCAATAGCGATAAATCCATCTCGGGATCCGACTAACAAACCTCTCCAAGTGGTCCTGCCGGGTGGGGTCCATCAGCAAAGCGCGTTCCAATTGCGCTACCGGTCTACCTTCCATATTTTTGGTGAACGTTCTCGAGGGGTCCTAAACCGGAACTTGAATACATACAAAAGCGCCTTCAACCCATCCTTCCAATTGATCTTCTTGCCTTCTGCGTAGGTTCGCCCATAATAGCTGATGCCAAGCTCGTAGATGCGCAGCTTGCGCTGACGCGCGATTTCCGCACTGAGCTCCACCTCTATGCCAAAGTCATTGGCTGTCAAGCGCAGCGATCGCGCAACCTGTCCTGTCATCATCTTATAACAAGTTTCGATATCGGTGAGCATCTGATCAAATACGATATTGAACAGAAGGGAAATCAGACGATTGGCAAGAAAATGATGAAAATAGAGCGACCGATGGGGTCGCCCATAAAAGCGTGAGCCAAAGACCACATCAGCGACCTGGCGTACGGCAATGAGATCGTACATCGGTGCCCAGTCGGTCGGATCATACTCGAGATCGGCATCCTGAATGATCAAAACCTCTCCTGTGAAGGCCCTAAATCCGGTCTGGAGTGCACCTCCCTTACCGAGATTATGCTCATGGTAGATCGGACGTATAACGACGGTTGATTCTGATTCTTCGCCAAGACGAATATTACCGTCGCTGTCGAGATCAACTGACGACCCAGTGCGTGGTCCATCCGAAAAATTATCCTGCAACCATTCGCGCGTGCCATCCGTCGAACAGTCCTCGACGACAATGATTTCCTTTTTGACGTTCGGTAATGCTCGCGCAACAACTTTCAAAATGCGTCCCAGCGTATGACGCTCATTGTACACAGGTATAATGACCGACAATCGCATATTTAAGCTCGACTAAAGAGCACTGATCTGGTGGAATTGAGCGTACGCTTGAGGTCTTCGCGCGATTCGATTTTTGGGCTCCGCCCAATTTTTAGGCGCGCTAAAGTGATATCCGGCTTTCGCCGCATTGGTTGATTTACTGCCAGCGGCTTGAACACAACAGGCGAACGGGAATCCGTCACGGTGATAATAATCTTTTCTACCTCGTAGATGAGGACCTCATCGGGAGTTCTAAGCTTGATCCGACGGAGCATGGGTCGTCGGTCGCCTTCAACCGAAAGATGCCCTTGGTCAGATCATCGACAAAGCCAAATGTGTTTGTGTTGATCGCACTAAATCGTACTCGGCCCGCCGCGCAGCTCCTGCACGAAATTCGATACCATCCAGCCATCATTGGGATGCATGCACAGCCCATAGGCGTTGAAGATGTGAACCGCTTTTATCCTGACACACCATGCTGACGATTATCATCGAAGAAGCAAGGGTCTCAGCCGCGCACATACCTTCATCCTAACACGATTCTAGCTGCGGGTGAACCTGAGGATCGCCGTGGATCTCGCTGATCAACGTCTGAAGTATCGGCGCTCGATATGTTTGGCCAGACCAACATATCTATCGCGCCATGAACGCTCGTTTTTAACGTTTGTACGGGTTCGACATGAATGAGCGAAGCGGACACGCCAGGCTGTAGATTTCATCAACCTCGGCATAAAGGGCAGCGCAATATCGTGTCGCAATCGTGTCGCATCACCTCAAACCGGGATTCGGTAAAAGATGCTCGACATTCTGGCGCACAACCCGCCTCGTGTCTTCCCGCGCGCACGCGCCTCCCCGTCAATAAGGGATACAGCGAGGGCAGGTTGGCTCGTCGGGACAGAATGCCAGGCCCTGCAGGGGATAAGTACGGTCCGCTAACTGTTCTTTGCACGAAGCATCACCCTATCCAGTGATTAATACTTTGGATTAGTCGCTCTGAACCGCATTCAAACCCCCAGCGGGGCGTAGTTTATCCGGTAAATAGCGAACTTCAATCAAATCCGTTCCCGCGCGGGAAAACCGACACGTTTGTCTGCAACGCCCTGCAATAGCGAATGATGCGAGGGCGCCGACGCTCCCGCGATCGTCGCCCATGCTGCCCTTTGGCGCGTAAGAGCCTTGCGGGTGTCAAGATAAATGCGTCACATGCATGACGCTCTGAGCAACACAGGCAGCGAGATGCATTGGACATAGTTGGTGCTGCGTCGGACTAAACGTGACTGCGGGCTCAGCTAACGTCCTCTATTGGGCTTTTTCGGGATTGGCAGCTATCCTCGTGGCGATTGCCTGGGGATATCGGCTAGATACCCGCCGGGCCATTTGTGGACCAACGTCTGGCTATAACCCCTGCTGGTCCCCGAAACTGCGTGCACAGGACGGGTCAACTAGGAACGGGACGCACGCTCGGATTATCGGGGGTATTCGCCGATTTCTCCAATGTTACGATCGTGGTTAGTGATGCGGTGGGACTGCCGGAAGGGGTGTAGCGTCACGAATGGTGCGGCAGCGGTGTTCGCCCGCGGCGGTCCGGGATCCGACATATGCCCAGATGGCTGGATTGCTCCCGAACAGCTTAGGCAACACGCCGCCAAGCCGCCCAAACGCAATATTTGCGCGGGCTCTTGGAGATGTCCGATGGAGAAACGAGGTCTGTTGCTCGCCGCGCGCGATCGTGCTTTGAGATCGCGAGTGTGAGGTGAGCAATTCGATACATGATGGCCGACATTGCAGGTCGGGCTCAGCCCAACAGCCTTAAAGCTCTGGGGTCGCAAAGCGGGACTGTCGCGATCCTCCTTTGCACCCTCAATGGAGCGCGGTTTCTCCCGCTCCAGCTCGCGTCCTATGAAGCCCAGGATTTCTCCGACTGGCTCCTGTTCGCCTCGGACGACGGATCGCAAGATGATACCCTGGCGCTCTTGGAGGACTTTCGCAGGAAGCACGGCGCGTCCAGAGTACAGATCAGACAGGGGCCAGGCAAAGGGTTCGTCGCCAATTTTCTATCGCTGCTTTGTGATCCGGCCATCGAAGCCGACTATTATGCCCCCTCTGATCAAGACGACGTGTGGGATTCCGACAAGCTGACGCACGCGCGTTTATCTTTGATAGGCGCGTCTTCTGCCGAGCCGGTTGTTTATTGTTCCCGGACCCGCCTGATCGACGAAAGTGGGCTTAAGATCAGGTCGTCGCTGCACTACAGAAAGCCGCCGCATTTCCGCAATGCTTTGGCGCAGAGTCTGGCCAGCGGCAACACCATGGTGCTCAACGAAGCGGCCCGACGGTTGTTGATGCGCGCCGGTGCGGAAGTGACCGTACCCTCGCACGATTGGTGGATTTATCTGGCGGTCACTGCGGTCGGCGGGCAGATGCTCTACGACAACCTGCCAAGGGTGTCTTATCGGATCCACGCGCGCAACGTGATCGGCTCCAACAGCTCGATGGTGGCACAGATTCGGCGCGCCGCAATGGTCTGGCGCGGTCGCTATAGCAGCTGGGCCGAGATGAACGTAGGTGCATTGGAGCGCATCGAGGATGCAATGACGGAGCAGAACCGCAAGACTTTTAATCTGTTCCGTTGGGCGCGTAAGCGCAGCCTTGTGCCGCGGTCCTACGGGCTCATCCGCTCCGGCGTCTACCGGCAGACGCTCCTCGGGAATATCGGGCTGGCGACGGCGATGTTAGCCGGGAAGCTGTGAATCCGATTGATCAGCTCCCGTCATTCCCGCGCACGCGGGTATCCATCCCGGTATCGGACCAGACTCGGCAGGGCAGTTGGTTGCGGGTCGCCGCCCACGGGGCAGCACGATTGAGGACGGCGCGCGGGGAGCAGGAAGGATCGGCATGAGCGCCGAAGCTCAGGCTGCCGCCGCCTTAGGGCCGGCGGTGACGAAAAAGTCACGTCCGATTCGCTCGATGGCGAATGGCGCGCCCGTTGCCGCGAACAGCGCGCGAACCTGCTCCTCGCGATACAGATAGAGGTCGCAACGGCTGCGGTAGCGCAACTGCCGTTGCCAGGCGAGCGGGCCGCCCGCCTTGGGAAAACTGAAAAAGGCGCGGCGGCGCACGATGGCGAGTGCGCGATCGACCACGGCGCGCGCATCACTGACGTAATCCATGAAGCCCATGAGGATCGCGTAGTCGAACTGATCGGGCAGCTGATAGGTGAGAAAATCGCCGCGCACGAAGGAGCAGCACTGCACCACGCCGGCGGCCTGCGCGGATGCGGAGGCAATCGTCAGCATGCTGGGCGCAAAATCCAGGCCCAAAACCTGCGCGGCACCGGCGCGCGCCAGCGCTACGCTGTAGTGGCCAGGCCCGCAGCCGATGTCGATAACGCTTAGGCCCTCGATCGGCCGGCAGTGGGCCAGCGTCTTTTCGTAGCGCACCAGCATTGCGCGGCGAAAGAGGCGGTTGACGAGGCCCTCGAAGGCGCGATTGCTGTTGCCGTAAATGGCATTGAAATCGACCGCGTAACGATCGAAGAAGGCTGCCGTGCGGTCGCTCACTCGATCGTCCTCGTGGAAAGGTAATGCTCGAACGAGGTGATCTGAAAATCGCCAAGGATGCGTTTTATTTTCGACCGTGTGGTGGAGAGGTTCACGTAGCAAGTGAACCTGCGCCGCAGGCTCAGCGGCAGGCGCGGCTGCTCGGGGTCGATCTCGCGCGGATGGACGTAAAAGACAACGGGGCGCTCGTCGTGCACAACGTGCCGGCCCATGGCGCGGATGAGCGGATAGGGAAACAGCCGCAGATAGCCGCCGCCGAAGAAACAGATCGGCGCGCCGAACACCGGCACCACGGTGATGGGGAATTCGGCGATAATGCCGGCGGAACTGCGGACGTTGTGCGGTGTCAGTCGGCCGCTGGTGAGGCCGCCGGTCTGATGCGGGGCCGGGAACACGGAAGAATCATACTGATAACCCGCCTCGGCGAGCTTGTCGAAAAACCACGGCGTGAGCGCAGTGACCGAAAAGGCTGGCGCGCGGAAGCCGCGAACCGGCCGACCGGAAATATCCTCAAGCAGCTTGCGCGAGGCCAGAGCGTCCTGTTGAAAGTCGGCCGGCGAGAGATCGTAGACGAGACGATGAAAATAGCCGTGCGAGGCGATTTCGTGGCCCATGGCGACGGCTTCGCGAATGAGATGCGGAAAGCGCTTGGCGAAATAGCCGACGACGAAACAGGTCGCCGTGCCGCCGCCCTCGGCCAGAAGCTCCAACAGGCCGCGAAAATTCCGCTCGATGCGGCTCTCGAGCTGGTCCCACTCCGAAGGTGGCGGCTCATGGCCGGTGCCCGACAGATTGAACCAGTCCTCAACATCGATGGAGAAAATGCTCTGCCGCACGGCAAGACTCCCGCCCGCAAGACTCCGCCGCGCTTTCGCGCTTGAATGCGGCTGGCTTGAGAAGACCCGTCGTCCCGTCACCGCCGTCAATCTATCATTCGGCCGATAATCGATCAAATCGCCGTCGGCACGTAGGCAGTCGAGCAGCAGGAGAACGCTGGCACCTGCGGGTTGCACCGACATCGAGAATGCGCGCGGTGCACGCTACTATTGGCAAGAAGGTCATTCCAGGCTGCGAGCCGTGGAGCACCGAAGCGGCCTTCGCGAGCGCCCGTTTGTTTGCTCGCTTTCTAAGGTCGTAGCCGATGCGGTAATTTTGCGCGCCGGGGCAGGTGCCGATCGCCCACACACCCTTCCAGGGAGTGCTTGCCGGCACGGCGCGACACCCGGGCCTGGAATCATGGGCGGCGCTCACCCTGGCGAGATGGGGTAAGCCTATACCGAAACTGACCTTATTCCTCGGGGTAGTCAGGCTAACGCCATTGCAGCGGGTTAGGCACAACATCTTTCGATGAGGCGTCATTGCGCCCTGCGGAGGAGGCGTTTGAGGCCGTTTGGCGAGGCATTGAATTCGGCATCATTCGATGCCAAATGCGATGCGATCAGGGAGATTTCGATGCGTACGACGTTGGCGCTCGACGATGAATTGCTGGCGAAAGCCCAGGAATTCAGTGGCCTCAAGGAGAAATCAGTTCTGGTTCGCGAAGCCTTGAAAGCCTTGATCGAGCGAGAGGGAGCACGGCGGCTGGCGCGGCTTGGGGGCAGTGAGCGCGATCTGGTGGTCGTGCGACGACGGCGGTTGGCGCGAAGATGATACTGGTTGACACTTCCGTGTGGGTCGATCATCTGCGATCGCGCAACCGCACCCTTGTGGAACTGCTTGAGACCGGAGAGGTCTTGGGGAACCCATTCGTCATCGGCGAGCTTGCGCTGGGCAATCTTCGGCAGCGCAACCTTCTTCTAGATAGCTTGCGTGTGTTGCCACAGGCCATCGTCGCGGCAAACGACGAAATCCTGCATTTCATCGAACTGCACGAGCTGTTTGGATTCGGAATTGGCTACGTCGATGCGCATCTGCTTGCAGCGGCACGATTGACATCGGGGCAACGTTGTGGACGCGCGGTAAGCGCTTGCGCGCCGTCGCGGATCGGCTGGCATTGGGAGCCAGCATCGGAACATGACGCCGGCGAAGGTCCCCAAAGGTCGGATCCGCGCCTGACTGAGCGGAAATCTCATCTGTCAGGTCGTGCATCGCAAGACACAACACGGTAGGGCGAGCGGATCACCACGAACCGAATTGGCGAATTCAAGTGCGCCGACGTTGACGCCTTGCGACGCGCCCATAGGCAGCGTCGCGAGCGTCGCCTCGACCAGCGTATAGCCCGCCCTGCTCCCAGGGGTCCGCGGCGCGCCGCATCATCGGCCTCCGCTGGCCTGGCGCAGGCGAACGGTATCAGGCGGAGCATCTCTCGCGTTGGCGATTCCACGCGGATGACGACGTCGAATGGGTCGGGTCGACGAAGTCGGGGAAAACGGCAGCACGTCGATGCGCCGGCGATTATCGCCGGCAAGGCCGTCAGCAGCTACTGCGCCGTCCACCAGCGAAAAGGCGCTGATAGACCGTGGTGGTGCCGCGCACATTCGCCGCCATGACCGATCCGATGACGGCGAGCGAAATCGCGATCACCGGCAGTGCCACCAGGAGCTCGATCAGCGTAAAGCCGGCGCGCTGCCGGGCGCGTCGGGCTCAGTGGACGGTCACAACCCTCGGCGCCTTCGCGCGTGAGTGACGTTCCGGATGTCTCGCCGGCCGCTTGGTCGTTGCAGCGCGCAGCAAAGGCTCTGGACGGCGACGTCGGATGGCCATGTAGCACGTGACCGGGCGCTCCGGAGAGGATCGCCGCGAGGTGGCGTCAATGACGGTGGCAACGTCCCGATGCTGCCGCTGCGCCGCGTCATGATGGCATTGAGCAAAGCGGCCGTCTCCAGGGCGTAAGCTTCGATCCCCCACACAGACGTACGCCGGGGAAGGGGCGGCAAGGCTATGGTCGCCAGCAGGGCGATGATCGCAAGGACGCAAATAATTTCAAGCAGAATCCTGTTTGCGCGTTAATGTGCCCAGCTCGTGATCTCACTTGCAGGTCCGCCCTGCTGTCCATCGGCACCATAGGAAATGATATCATAGGCCCCATGTTCGCTCGGAGAGTGATAGACGTAGTCGCGTCCCCACGGGTCTTCGGGAACGACGCCGCCCTTTAAGTACGGACCATTCCAGGCCGCCACGTCCGACGGTCGCTTCACCAAGGCTTCAAGACCCTCGGATGAAGAGGGATATTGCCCCGCATCGAGGTAATAGAGATCGAGTGCGCTGGAAAAGCTCGCGATCTGAATTTTTGCCGCTTTGACCTTCGATTCCGTCAAGTAATTGAGCACACGTGGCGCGACCAGGGCCATGATCAGGCCGATGATCGTGATCACCACCAACATTTCGATTAGGGTAAATCCGGCCCGTGCCGCACGGCGCAGTCGCCTACGATTGCGCTGCGCAGTCTGTCCCGTAACCGTTGTCATAGCCCACCTCATGACGCACAATCTGACTCACGGATAGCAACGAGGTCATGACTGAGACGATCAGCCCGCCGCCGACGACGCTGATGCCAATAATCGCACGGACCGGCGATTCCGACAATCCGGGGCTACGCTGCAGCTTGGCCTCATAGAATCCCGTTACCCGACTGCTCAAAGTCGCGAGCTGCCCCGTCTCTTCGCCCGATCTTAGCATCCGCACGGCCATGGACGAAAGAGCCTGCGCTCGCCAGCGGAGGTGGTCTGCGAGGATGCGGTGCGGCGTCGGCTCGACAAGATCGACGAAGAGGCCAGCGAGACGTGGCTGCAGGGACATCTCGTTACACGACGCGACCGCTTTTGAGCGAGCCATGGAAGTCTCTTCATATTACACCTTCAGGTTTTTGAGAGGGTCGAAGAGATTTTGAGTGGCTGCAGGCATTTGAATTCTAATGCCTTTTGCCCTTCCGCGGTAGACGTGAACGGCCTTGAGCTCGCCACGCTTTACACGCTGCAAGATGGTTTGCCGCGAGACGCCAAGTAGGTTCATGGCCTTGAACATCTTCACGTAGCCTTCGGGCGCGTTTCCGCAAAGCGCGAACGCAATTCGCTGTTGACTCGGATGCGCCACGGTGCTCCGGGTGTGATCTGCTCTCCGGCAATGAAGCCGACATTGAGCAAGCGGTGCAACGTAGAGGGTGCGATCCCGAGAGCGCGTGCTGCTTTCTCGATGGTCATGCACTCGCCATCCTGTACTCGCTGTTTCGGCTCGAAGCACGGGATCTTCCAATGCGTGCGCAGGCTCGCCACGCGATTTGCCGTGAACGGCAGTCCTGTGGCTGTTGTGCGACCTTGGCGATTGAGAATACCGGCAATTTTGGTGTCGGGATAATGTACAGCCAATCGTCGCAGCAGGTCGATCGTATCGTCAGCCGTACGGATCGCGCGATGGATGCGAGTGTGGTAACGGCACGTCAACATCGCTAAAGAGTCCACCGCGCCAGCGCAGCGTCAGATGAGCGTTGTATTTATCGCGTTCGACTCTCAAGGTGACATCCTCGAGCAGCGTGCGGAGCAACTCCTTGCGATCGCGATCGCTCGTCGTGGGAGCGAACCAGGCACGCTTGAGGTCTTTACCGAGTGCAAGGATCTTGTCGTGTTCTTCGCGCGTAAGTGAGCGCGGCCGTGCATGTTCGCGGTTCGAGAGCTCGGACTCGGCCGCATCGCGGCCGACGTGACCAACAATCGCTGTCATTTTCGCGAGCTATCGCTTCATCAGACTTCGCGGAGCGCTCGGGCTCGGGGATGTCGAACTTGCCGTTGCAGGCGGGCTGTGGCTTAATTGGATGAGTGTTGCCATCGCGATCGAGATCGCGGCCGTCTCGGCGCTTACATCTGTACTCGTTCGTATGGCATGCGGGCAATCCTTCGCCCGCACTACGCGGTTGCCTTTTGGCCTCCTTTTTTTTGCGCCGGCAATTTGGGTCGCGAGGCTGCTCGCGGAGATCACTGCTCGTTCCAACGGTTGAAGCTCGCCAGCATCACGCCTGTGACGCGCGTGCCGTTGCGGAGCAGCTCCAGCCTATGCTGACCCGTACCGAAGAACGATTTGGTGGCATGGGGTAGCGCGTACTGCAACGCCTCGGCCAGCAAGTTACGAACCGGGTACGTGATTCGAATCGCCGTACATCTTGATTTCGGCACAAAATTCCTTGAGATACGATTGCGAAGGGGTCTATTTGCACGCTATTGCCCTACATCCATCGCGTACTCGGCTAGCCTTGTAGCCTGTTTATGCAATCACACCAGGCGCAGAGAGCCAGACGGATTTTCGGTAGGCCAAGTTCGAGCTTGCAAAAGATCACTATAACTCTGATCGCTCAAAAATCGTTCGGAAAATCAATGCTATTGTCAAAAGGTCAACCGGGAATGGGCGTGGAAACCTCACTGCGGAAGACGCTGGTGGCAATTCCATCCATCAACGGAGGTCGGCTTTTGGCGCGGATGCTGCCGAGCCTGCAAATACCCGGCGAACTGGCTATTGTGCTTGACCAGGGCAGCACGGACGAGACCGAGCGGATCTGTCGCGACGCTGGTATTGGGCTGGCCCAACTGGGCCGTCCACACACCTACACCGAGGCCTGCAACATCGCCGCTGGCATAGCGCGCGAGCGCGGGTGCAATTACCTTTTCATTGCAAACAATGACGTCGTCCTAAAGACAGATGTGATCCGTGAGCTTTTGGGGGAACTGATCGTCGACCCCAATCTTGGCATCGTTGCTCCTTCACAGATAATCGTCGACGAAGCGTTCCCGGAAAAGCGCATGCTTGCCTACCGGGTATCTTGGCATCTCGAGGCGATGAGTTTCGCCCATGACTATAATCCGCCGAGTGGCAGCACTTATCGCCTGGAATCCGATTTCTGTGAATTAACTTTCGCCGGGATCCGTATGGAGATAATCGACAAAGTCGGATTCCTCGACAATCAATACGGTTTCTATCACGAAGATGCAGATTTCGGCTTCCGATTGCGCCAAGCCGGCTACACCTGCGCCTACCTGCCCAATTCGCAAATCGAGCACTGGACTAGCTCCACCTTTGCGATGAAACCGAGCAAACTGATCAAGTCCTTTTATATCGATAGGAACAAGCAGCTGTTTGCCAGGAAATTCCTTGGCAGGTATGTCCATCACACTGATCACAAATCGAAAGAAACCAATTCCTGGAATATCATCAATAAGAACCTGCACCCTTACCTGCGGAAAAGCGGCCTTGTACGCGCTGGCTATCCTGAGTTGATCTTTTCGCATCCTGGCACCCCACCATCCGATTATCTGTTCACGATCTGGGAGACATCGGAACTGCCGGTCCCCTGGCTCGAGTTCAAGGATCGATACAAACTGGTTATGGCGCCGTCGCTTTGGGGCGTGGACGTCCTGAAAGGTGCGCGTTTCAGGCGAGTGCACTACGTGCCGCTCGGGGTGGAAAGCGATGTCTTCCATCCTTGGGGACCAAGGCAGCGCTTTGCCGACAATAAGACTTTTTTCTGGTTTGGGTTCAATCAATATCGCAAGGGCCTCGACGTCATGCTCAAGGCATGGTGCGCATTTCGCCGCGAGCGTCCCAACGCACGTTTGGTGCTAATGGGCAATGGAATACTCGATGCCATGAACCAACCCGACAGCAGCCGGATTTGGAAGCAGTTCCGCATTGCCGAATACTGCTCCATGGGGATCTCAGTCTATGAGACTCTTGCAGCAGTGGACGAAGAGACGCTAGCCACGATTTATCGGAGCGTGGATTTCACTGTCTGTTCATCCCGCGCGGAAGGTTTTGGTTTTTCCGTCGCCGAGTCGATGGCCTGCGGGACTCCAGCGATTTTTGGCGGTTTTAGCGCGATCAGGGAATTCGCAGTCGACGGTAGTCTACTGTTACGAGGCAGGCAAATTCGAGCCGACTACTCTGACAAAGGTTTTTCTGATGTCGGCGACTGGTGGGAACCATCGGTCGAGCATCTGACCGCGCTGCTCATCGAGGCCCACGACATGGACAGCACGCGCTACCGCGACCTGTCACGAGGTGGTGTCAGGGCCATCCGTACAAAGTTTTCTTGGCGAGCAACTTGTTTTGCGATTCGCGACGCGCTCATTGCTGAAGATGAAGGCGCCGTTGCGGAAAATGAAGGCGCCAGGGAGTCAGTCCGGATTACTTCGACTGAGCCCGAAGTCACTTCGATTCGCCGGAAAGGATTTATTGCTCGTGCCGTCCGCCGTTTCGGCATCTTATGTACATTCTTCGGCGGACAGTTGGAGGAGCATGGGATCCAATACGCGATTGCTGCTTCAGTCGACGTCGTAAGGCCCTACATGAAAAGCCGGGCAATTTGGGCGCGCCAACGCACTGCACTGATTCCGTGGATCGCCCGAAAGCACTTACCTTCGCCACGGAAGGCAGTGGCATATGCACAGGAGCCGCTCGAGCATCGACCCGGGGTGCTCTTCGTTGGCTATGCGGAAGGGGCGCTCGGACTTGGCCAAGCGTTCCGGGCCAATCTGGCGGCAGCCGCGTCCGCAGCCATTCCCTTCGGAATCTATCCACTTCGCGTAGGCATCGAGACGCGGCTGATCGAGCCCTATATGCCTGAGCGGTACGATGACACACATGCCTATGACATCTGCCTCATCCAAGTTGCAGCTGATCAACTTGCGGCGGTCTTTCGCACACTCGATCCGCGCCAGCTCGACGAGTCCTACAAGGTCCTAGTCCCCTATTGGGAGCTGGCAGCCGCACCGGAGGAATGGCGCGAGAAACTCCGTGCCATCGATGAAATCTGGGCGCCAAACGAGTTCATCGCTAAGGCGTTTACGCCTGTCTTCACAGGCTCCATCCTGGTCATGCCGCCGGCCATGGAACCGAGCGGTTACGATTTTCCCGCGCGTGCGCATTATGGCTTGGAGGAATCGCGCTTCTATTTCATGTTTAGTTTCGACTACTATTCGTCTCCTTTCCGCAAAAACCCGCTCGGTGTGATCGAGGCCTTCCAGCAAGCGTTCCCGAAGGGAGACGAGAATGTCGGTCTCATTATCAAGTCCGCTGGCGCACCCGAGCACTATCCCGAACTCAAAGCGGCGATCCGCCGGACGATGGATCGTGACGTGCGGATTTGCCTGCTCGACCACAATATGTCACGCGGGGAGATGCTTGGCCTGATCCACGCCACCGACGCCTATGTCTCGCTGCACCGCTCGGAAGGCTTTGGGCTGGGCATGGCAGAAGCGTTAAGCTTCGGCCGCATCGTCATCGGCACTGACTACTCGGGCTCAACCAATTTCCTCAATAACCGGACGGGTTATCCGGTGCCGTATTTGCTTCGCCCGGTCCTGCCGCACGAATATCACTATTCGGACGGTCAATCCTGGGCTGAGCCCAATCTCGCTGAGGCGGTCGAGATCATGCGCAAGGTCGTGGCTGATCCCGAAGAGGCGCGCCGGCGCGGCGCAGTCGGTCAATCCTTCGTCCGTGAACGTTATGGTATTAGCCCCGTCGGCCGGCTCATGAAAGCACGGCTTGACAAGCTGGCAAGCGCCCTGCCGACGCGAGCTCGATGCTCAGCGTCGAGCTACTTTCCGGCGCAAAATTAGCACAGGCTGTCACGGCGCGAGAATCCGCCGGAAGACCGAAAGCTGCAGGGATGCACGAATTTGAGATTGACGCCGCGCGCTTGTCGATTTATTCGTGTCAACGATTCGCCAGCAGACCATCAGCGCGTGCGACAAACTGGTCAGCAAATTGCCCGTCACGGGCGAGTTGCTGCGCGGTACGCTGTTGGAACGCACAGTCCGACACACCCAAAGATTGTCAGAAATGCGCTCGCGGTGAAGGCCACCGTGTCAATTTACGTGCTCAGGCTCAACGCCCACCAAAAACCAAATCGGGCGAGACCGATATCGATGGCCGCATCTCTAAATTGGTGATGCATGGTACGCGCGTGTCTTTACGAGGCCGCCAACATCATTCTGATCAAGCCACTGAAGGGCTGCACGGCCTTGAAGAGCTGGGCGATGAAGCTCGCCAGGCGGAGCGGGATGAAGAAAGCCAAGGCGCGTTGGCACGCAAACTCGCCGTCATCATGCATCGGATGCTGGCCGATGGCAGGAGCTTCCGTAATGTCGCGGCGGCATGAGTGTGGAGGGCGCCGATGACGATACACAAATCATGGTGGCTCGCTTCGCGCCGGGGCCGTAAGCCCCGCGTAAGTCCAGCAGCCCGCCAACCTTGCTGTAGAAGAGGAGACGATTAAACTGTTTCGGGCGGGTCGTGACACCGCCTTCCCGAGCGAGATCCCGACGCCGGGACGATAGATTAGGTCAGGCCGCAGCTTAGCTGTGGCACCCGACCACGCGCAACGCTAGATTGGTCGACCGATCCTCTCAAACCCCATCAGGTGGCGGCCAGCGCGCTGACCCCGGACAAAAGATCCTATGCAGGCGTAGCGGGCGGAAAGCTGCTAGCAGTTCGGTGTCGACCCATCACCAGCTCATAGATTACCTGATGGAAGCCCGGACAGCGAACAACCTTCCGCCCGCCGCAGCCCATGATGACACCGCAAGGTGTCTTCTTGCAATCGAATTGAGCAAGAAGAGTTGGATTGTTGCTGTCAACACACCGCTCTCGGACAGGATCAGTCGCCACAGGTTGCAACCCTGCGATGGGAAGGAGCTCTTGGATCTGTGCGGGCGGGTCCGGACGCGAGTTGCCCGAGAAACGAAGAAGCGCGTGGAAATCGTTTGTTGCTACGAAGCCGGCTACGACGGCTTCTGGCTGCACCGCCTGCTCGAAGCACACGGCATAGGCAATTACAGTGATCGACGCGGCAAGTCTGCAAGTGGATCGTCGTGCGCGTCGCGCGAAGACGGATCACGTGGATGTCGAGCGATTGCTCCGATCACTGATGGCGTATCTGCGGGGTGAGCCGAAAGCAGCGTTGTGCGCGTGCAAAGTGTCGCCGAAGAGGACGACCATCGGCTCCATCGTGAGCGTGCTCGCTTGATTGGCGAACGTATCCAACACGTCAACCGGATCAAGGGACTGCTCGCGATCCATGCATCTATGACTACCACCCCCTGCGCCGCGATCGGATGCAGCAGCTGCAACGATTGGTACCGCTGATGGTCGGAGGTTATCACCGCGGCGAGGCGGAAATCGCACGCGAACTGCAACGGTTGGAGCTTGTTTTTGGGAATAATCAAAACGATCGAGGCAGAGCGCGATGCCATTGCATCGGCCAAGACTGAAACGGAGCACTCTAGCGCAAAGAAAATCCAGGATCTGGCCAAGATTAAGTGCATCGGGTCCGAATTTTCTACCATACTGGTCGGCGAAGTGTTCCACCGCTCATTTGGCAATCGCAAACAAGTGGCGAGCTATGTGGGGCTAACGCCGGCACATTTCCAAAGTGGCTCGACGTGCCGTGATCAGGGTATCAGCAAGAGTGGCAATGCTAGGGCTCGCACGGTCATAATTGAACTCGTGTGGATGTGGCGGCGGCATCAACCTGCCAGCCGCTTGAGTGTCTGGTTCCACGAACGTGTTGGTAAACTCAAGGGTCGCATCAGGCGAATTACCATCGTCGCCGTCGCACGGAAGCTACTGATTGCGCTCTGGCGCTATCTCGAGACAGGTCTGGTGGCCTGAAGGCGCCGCTCTGAAGGTGTGATTACACTCAACAAGAAAAGGACGAAAGGAACATTACCAATTCCAAGGGGATGTGTGACCGCGGACGTGCTGAGGCTGCAATACGTTTGGCCGCGTTGAGCGGTCAACCCCCGAAAGCCCCCGCCAGGGGGGGTCCGCGCACGACGGGTTGACGGCGAAAGCGCGTGCCGAGCTTACAATGGACGTTGCCATTACTTCGCGCGTTGGCTTTTGTTGGTTCTCCTGTCACCAGGCGGTTTGTAGCTCTGGGTGTGATCTAAGGCGAGCCTGCCAAGTCGTAAGCGCGCTTCGCCGCCACAACCTTATATTCGGCTGATCCTCTCTGTGGGATCCGAACCATGATGCAGATCCTATGCAGGCGTAGCGGGCGGAAGGTATTACCAGCTCGGTTTCTGCCCTTCCCACCTGTTCATAGGAGAGAGCTATGATGGAAGCCCGGACAGTGAGCAACCTGCCGCCCGCCGCACCCTATGATGACGCCGTACGGTGTCTTATTGCAATCGAATTGAGCAAGAAGAGTTGGATTGTCGCGGTCAACACGCCCCTGTCGGACAAGATCAGTCGCCACACGTTGGAGCCCTGTGATGGGAAGGAGCTCCTGGATCTATGCGATCGGATCCGGACGCGCGTCGCCAGAGAAACAAAGAAACAAGTAGAAGTGGTTTCTTGCTACGAAGCGGGTTACGATGGGTTCTGGCTGCACCGTCTGCTCGAAGCACACGGCAACCGCAACTACGTCATCGATCCGGCAAGTCTGCAGGTTGATCGTCGGGCGCGCCGAGCCAAGACGGACCGCGTCGATGCCGAGCGACTGCTCCGATCACTGATGGCGTATCTGCGCGGTGAACCGAAGGTTTGGAGCGTTGTGCGCGTGCCAAGTGTCGCCGAAGAGGACGACCGTCGGCTCCATCGTGAGCGGGACCGGCTGATTAGCGAACGTATCCAGCACGTCAACCGGATCAAGGGCCTGCTCGCGATCCATGGCATCTATGACTACGCCCCCCTGCGCCGCGACCGGATGCAGCGGCTGGAACAACTACACACCGGTGATGGTCGGCCGTTGCCGCCGCGGCTCAAGGCGGAAATCCTGCGGGAACTGCAGCGGTTGGAACTTGTCATCGGAATGATCAAGACGATCGAGGCCGAGCGCGATGCCATTGCATCGGCCAAGACTGAGGCGGCGCATAGGAGCGAAAAAAGATCCAGCATCTGGCCAAAATCAAGTGCATCGGACCGGAATTTGCGACCACGCTTGTCGGCGAAGTGTTCTACCGTTCTTTTTGACGTGCGCCTCGACGGCGCGTTCCACCAGTGGAGGAGGATTCCACCCAGATAGTTGTCGATAGGTCTGGTAGCTGACGAGCGGCTCGGGCGGGCAACTGTCCGGGACGAAGCCTCGTGACAAAGGCCGCCTTTGGGCGGTCGAGCAATCCGACGGGCCGTAACGCGAGTGAAGCCTGAGCAGGCCCCGAAAGTGAAGGTGCGGACGCCGACCCGCCGTCAAAACGGGGAAGGCCGCACGGACGGCGAAGAAATCGACACGTGCAACCGTTCGGTCCGCCGGGGTATTGGGCACAGCACGTCGGGAAGGGTGAGACGGGCAACGAGGGAGGCCCGTCGCGGGCGAGGGTAGCGGCCTCAACGTCGCGGTAGGCGACGGCTCCGGCGGGAGTCGGGCAGGGTCATATGACTGATGACGCCGGGTAACGCCGGTCGAGGAAAGGACCCTGACTTCTGGTGCGCTTTCGAAGACGGTGAGGATAGGGTGATTGGCGATGAGCCTCGAAACACCTGAAAAGATCAGGAACCTTCAGAGAAAGCTTTATCGTAAGGCGAAGGCGGAGCCCGCTTACCGCTTTTATTTGCTCTACGACAAGATCTGCCGCGAGGACATTCTGCGCCATGCCTATGCGCTGGCCCGCGCCAAAGCGGGTGCGCCGGGTGTTGACGGGGTGACCTTTGAGCAGATCGAGGCGTCGGGCGTGGAGGCATGGTAGCGGGTCTGCGCGAGGACCTCGTTTCGAAGACGTACCGGCCCGATCCGGTGCGGCGGGTGATGATCCCGAAGCCCGGGGGAGGCGAGCGCGCGCTCGGCATTCCCACGATTCGCTGTCGCGTCATTCAGACTGCCGCCAAACTCGTGCTGGAACCGATCTTCGAAGCGGACTTTGAGGACAATGCTTATGGCTATCGTCCGCGCCGCAGCGCGGTCGATGCGATCAAGGAAACGCACCGGCTGATCTGCCGGGGCTATACCGACGTGGTCGACGCCGATTTGTCTAAATATTTCGACACGATCCCGCATTCGGACCTCCTTAAATCGGTGGCCCGACGCATCGTCGACCGGCATGTGCTGTGGCCGATCAAGCTATGGCTGCAAGCGCCGGTCGAGGAGCGGGACGGCAACGGGAAGCGGCACATGAGTGGTGGCAAGAATAGCAAGCGCGGTACACCGCAAGGCGGTGTTGCAAGCCCGCTGCTCTCCGTCATCTACATGAACCGGTTCCTGAAGCATTGGCGTCTGACCAGACGCGGCGAAGCCTTTCGCGCTCACATCGTCTCATACGCCGACGACTTCGTCATCCTCAGCCGCGGCCACGCGCATGAGGCCCTGGCGTGGACGAAAGCGGTGATGACAAAACTCGGGCTGACGCTCAACGAGGCGAAAACCTCGGTGAAGGATGTCCGGCGCGAGAGCTTCGACTTCCTTGGTTATAGCTTCGGGCCGCATTGGTACCGGAAAAATGGCCATTGGTATCTAGGCGCAAGCCCGTCCAAGAAGAGTGTGCAGCGGATCAAGACAAAGATCGGCGAACTGCTGGTGCCGCACGAAGTGGGGCCATGGCCTCAAGTACGCGATCAACTCAACAGCGTCTTGCGTGGCTGGTCGGCGTACTTCAGCTATGGCACACGGTTGCAGGCCTATCGGGCCGTTGAGTATTACGTCTATGAACGCACCAAACACTTCCTCAAGCGTCGGCACAAAGTGCACAACACTGGAGCGCGGCAGTTCTCCCATGAGCGTATTTACGGAGGCTACGGCGTGCTCCGACTTCTCCGCGTGCACCTCGGGCCGCCGCCGTGCACCTCATGATGAAGCCAGTCGGAGAGCGTAATGCCGGCAATCGGCACGTTGCGTTCGATGAGCGGGGAGGGGAAACGGAGCGATGCCACAGGGCCCCAAGCCACCGCGCCTCTCCTCGACTCTACAATCGCAAGCAATTGGCGAGCTACGTCGGTCTAATACCGGCGCATTTTCAGAGCGGCGCGACGTGCCGTGATCAGGGTATCAGCAAGGCTGGCAATGGCATGGCCCGCACCGTCATGATTGAGCTCGCGTGGCTGTGGTTGCGGCATCAACCTGACAGTCCCTTGAGCATCTGGTTCCGCGAGCGTGTCGGCAACGTTAAGGGACGCATCCGACGTATCACCATCGTCGCGATGGCACGCAAGCTGCTCATCGCACTATGGCGCTACCTGGAAACCGGGATGGTTCCGACAGGCGCAGTTCTGAAGGCTTAAAACATGAGGCACAGAGAAGGTCTGAACACGAAGAAATGAACATTCCAATCCAAGGTGGATGTGTGATCGTGCGCATGACTGGCTGAAAGAAGCCGTGTTGCAGATGGGTCCCATCCTCCTTGGAGCCCTTTGCCCTCGCAACTATGCATGAGGGACCTTGGTACGGACTCGATTCCGACCGGATATAAGTTGATGTGGCGAGTTGCTGCATAGCGAAGAGGGCTCCGCCTTGGATCAATTGAACAAACCTAATCGGAACTTCAACGGGCAAAGAGGATCAACAGGAACGCAGAACGCAATAACATTTTGCAGCTAATGGCCCGGCACTATTGTTGCTTGGCACGTGCCTTTCGCTGTCAACCCCGCCTCTCGCGCCTTTCGGCGCGACCCTCCGGGCTCCGGAGGTTGACCGCTCAGCGCGGGCCAAGCAAAGGAGCCGCCGTGCCATCAATGCAGACTTGCGCTCGCGTAAGCCTCTTGAAACGGAAGGAAGAAGTGTTGAGCACGAAAAAAACTCTTGACACGCGAAGCCTCATATAACTCATGCGCATCGACGGCGAGGCTCCTCGGAGGCGGGCCCATTCTCTCCTTGTCGGCATCGAAGCCATGGATGGACAGCGGGCTACCGCCACCTCGGATCACTTTGGCATTCGTCGCGGTTGATACGGACTTATGCCTGGGTCTCTGGGGGTCTCTTTGTGTGGTGAAAGCTGTTTCTGCCAAATCACTCATGTCGCCGCACGCAGCACCACACCGGCCGGCACTTCGCCAATCGTCACGTAACGCCACAGTGCGATCAGCAGCTTGCGGGCCAAGGCGATAATCATGGTTTTGCGCAGACCTGGCTTGGCGCCAGCCGTTCGCGTTTGATACCATTGCGCGAGCTCGCTGTTTTTCTGGTGCGTGAGCCAACGCCAGGCCAATTGAACCATACCGTAGCGCACGCGGGCATTGCCTGCTCGCGCCAATCCCTTTTCTCGCCGCTTGGTCCCACTTTCGTCTGGTGCACCGGTCAGACCTGCGGATTCCGATTTCATCCGGCCGGGTCTACCGACGTGAAGCCGGTCGGGCTTCCGACGTGAAGCCGGCCACTTTGGCGCGGCGATCGGCGACGTTTTCCTGCGGGTCAGCGACTCAGGCATCAGCCGCCTCTCGATACACGAGGAGGGGCACGATGCCGGCGAGAAGAGGGCTGACCATGCGTCAATTGCGACAGATGTTACGACTAGATCACGGCGGCGTAAGCGCGCGCGAGATTGCACGCACGCTCGGCGTGGCTCGCAGCACAATCCAGGAGAATCTCGGGCGGGCACATGCGGCTGGAATTAGATGGCCGCTGCCGACCGAGTGGACCGACGACGTTCCGGACGAACGGCTGTTCGCGCGCAGCGGCATCAAGCCCGGCCGACGCCGTTACCGCGAACCGGATTGGGCGGCGCTTTCGCGCGAGCTCAAGCGGCCAGGTGTCAACCTGATGGTGCTGTGGGAAGAGTATCGGGCGAGCAATCCGACAGGCTACGCATATTCTCGTTTTTGTGATTTGTTCCGCGCGTTCGAACGTCGTTTGTCGCCGGTGATGCGCCAGCATCATGTCGCCGGCGACAAAGTGTTCGTCGACTACTCCGGCAAGAAGATCGAGATCGTCGACCCGAAGACGGGCGAGATACGCGACGCCGAGATATTCGTCGCCGTGGCGGGCGCATCGAACTACACGTTTGCCAAAGCAACTTGGACACAAGCGCTGCCGGACTGGATCGAGGCGCATGTGGAGATGTTCCGATTTTTTCAAGGCGTGCCACGTCTGCTAATCCCAGACAATCTCAAGAGCGGCGTGCACAAGGCGTCGTTCTACGATCCTGAGATTAATCGCAGCTATGCCATGATGGCCGAACACTACGGTGTCGGCATTCTGCCGGCCCGGCCATATCGTCCCCGTGACAAAGCCAAGGTGGAGGCCGGCGTAAGATTTGCGCAGACATACATCCTTGGGCGCCTGCGGCACCAAACGTTCTTCTCTCTCGCCGAAGCTAATAGAGCTATTGCACTCGTTCTTGAGCGCATGAATGGTCACATCATGCGACGCATCGGGCTCAGCCGCAGTGATCTGTTTGCAAGTGTCGAGCGACCGGTGCTTCGGCCGTTGCCGGAAGCTGATTACCAGTTTGCCGAATGGAAGCTGGCGCGCGTCGGTATCGATTATCACGTCGAAGCCTACGGCTACTACTACTCGGTACCGCATGCGCTGATCAGCGCCGAGGTCGACCTTCGCATCGCCAGCCGAACCATCGAGGTGTTCCATCGCGGCCAACGCGTCGCCCTCCATGAGCGGCGTTACGGCGGCGGCAGTCATGGCACCGATCCCGACCACATGCCGAGCGCGCATCGGCGCTACGCAGAATGGACGCCAGCGCGTTTCGAGCGTTGGGCACGGGCGATCGGCCCACACACCGAAGCGTTGGTGATCGCCGTACTCACCTATCGCCCCCATCCGGAACAAGGCTTTCGAACATGCCTCGGCGTGCTGCGCCTCTTCCGCGGCATCGCGCCGGCTCGCGCCGAAGCCGTCGCCGCGCGCGCGCTCGCCATCGGCGCGTTCACCTCCAAGAGCATCGCTTCCCTTCTCAAAAATAATCTCGATCGCGCTTCAGCACATGCGGACCCGGAGAACAACAACGTGATCGAGCATAAAAACCTCCGCGGCCCCGGCTACTTCCATTGAAAAGGACAGAACATCTCATGTTGATGCATCCGACCCTCACTATGTTGCGCGACCTCGGTCTTCACGGCATGGCCAAGGGCTTCCACCAACTCGAACTGGCCGCAGACACAAGCGACCTGCAACATGCCGAATGGCTCGGCCTCCTGCTCGAACACGAAGCGACACTGCGGCGGCAAAAGCGCTTCGAGGCCCGCGCCAGAAACGCACGGCTGCGCGTGCGGGTTGCTCTCGCTCCGGCGGTGATGTGCCTCTTGAGCAGGTAACGAACGCCAAAGCGGGTCAACTTGTTGCCCTGGCAGTTCACGAACAGCGGAGATTCTCTGCCTCGTGAATGAGCAGGACTGTTCGAGAGTTCTTGCAGAAGCCGTGCGGTTTGCGGCCAAATTGGACACAATCGCGTTTTGCCGCCCTTGCCGTGCAGCCGGACTCGATGAGGAGGATCGGTGCGGACGTCGCACAGCCGCAAGTCGAGTATCTCCTGAACGCGGGCACCCGTGTTGAGCATCAGTGCGAACAAAGCATAGTCACGGTTACCCCCTAGCTAGTGTGGAGCGATCGATCGATTTGAGCAGCGCTTCGACTTCCTGCGGCTCAAGGTATTCGATCGGCTTGCTACGCGCGTCGCGTTTGAACGGTAGGCCTAGCACGCGCTGCAGCTCGGCTAGATGGGCAGGCTGTTCGGTCGCAAGAACAAGAAAGCGAGCGAAGGTATGCAGCGCCGCCAGCCGCGCATTGCGGGTGGCGACGCCATTGTGACGCTCGGCCTCCAGAAAGGCCAAAAAGTCCTGCACCCGGTTGGCGGTAAAATCGGCGAGGTCGAGATCCTCGATAGCTTTCGCTGTTTGCGACGAAGTAAAACGCAAGAACAGAACGATGGCGTCCCGGTAATTGCGGATCGTGTGTCGGCTGGTACCGCGGAGCGTCGGCAGATACTCACGGAAGAACCGCTCGATGCCCTTGCCGAGTTCATTAGGTCTCTGGGATCTCATACGGCACCTCCGGTGATGAGGTGGCCGAAGTGCGTCTCGAGCCGATAGCTAGCTGCAGCTGCGAGCTGCGGAATCCAGCGCAGGTAGTAGGCGGTCGAAACAATTGAGACGTGCCCCATGTACATCGCAAGCTTCGGCAGATTGGATTGGACGTCCGCGCCTTGCTGGTACCATCGCAACAGCGATCCGACTGCGAAGCTGTGGCGCCTATGTCGCCGGCGACATAGTCGTCACTATGAAGCCCTCCGGACTATGTCGCGTACTTTCGATTACGGCTCAGTTTCTTGGCGCAAATCGTCTGTGGGTCGCGACATAGTCTCGCCTCTTCTCTCAACCTGTGCAGGGGAAGGGGTCGACCATGAAGTTTATCGTCAACGATCAGGTGGTTCTGTTACGCGCGCCGGAGGGACCTCTGGCGCCCTACATTGTCTCGTTTTCGAAGTGGGCGAGCGGCAGGGATACGCGCCGTGTTCGCTGCGGAGGCGGATTCGGATCGCTGTCGGTTTTAGCCGATGGCTTGCAAAGAAGTCGGTGCGTTTGCACAGCGTCTCATCTCGACATTTCGACCAGTACCTTCGATATCGTGCGCGGCAGCAGCGGATTTGCGAGGGTGATGCTGCGGCGTTGAAGCAACTCCTCGATTTTCTACGTGATGGCAATTTAATCCCGGTCGAGATACGCCAGCTTCGACCAAGCCCGATCGAACAACACGTCCGCGCATATGAGCGGTATTTGCGCGAGGAACGCGCCCTGGCGACGGCGACGATTGTCAACTACGTCCGGTTTATTCGCGAGTTCCTCAAGGATTGCTTTGGCAGCGCACCTGTCAGGCTCTCGCAATTGTGTGCCGGAGACGTGGTGCGGTTTGTTCAGCGCCAAACGCCACGACTGCATTTGAAGACAGCCAAGCTCCTGACCACTGCGTTGCGTTCCTTCCTCCAGTACACGCGCTATCGCGGTTTTGTCCGGCTGGATCTGGCTGCAGCCGTGCCCGTTGTGGCGAACTGGTCGATGCCGTCGATCCCTCGGGCGATTGCAGCGGATCAAGTCCGCCATGTTGACGCAAATCAATCGACATACCGCGATCGGACAACGCGACTATGCGATTTTGTTGCTGCTTGCACGGTTGGGTTTGCGTGCCACCGAAGTGGTGTTTCTCGAACTCGATGATATCGACTGGAAGGATGGTTCCCTGAGCGTTCACGGCAAAGGGGGGCGGCTGGTCCAACTGCCCTTGCCCAAAGATGTCGGCGAGGCAATCGCCGCATACTTACAACAAGGACGACCACGCAGCACCAGTCGTCGCGTATTTTTGCGTGTTAAAGCTCCCATCCGTGGCTTTTTAGGTCCCAGTGCCGTCGGAACGATTGTTCGCCACGCACTCTTGCGTGCCGGCATTGATGCGCCCACCACTGGAGCCCATCAGTTTCGCCATGGACTGGCTACCGAGATGTTGCGCCATGGCGCCTCGCTGAGCGAGATCGGCGAGTTATTGGGGCATCGTAGCCCTGAGACCACCAAGATCTACACCAAGGTTGACATCAATGCGCTGCGCACACTCGCCTTGCCGTGACCGGGAGGTGTGCGATGAACACACTCCGACAAGCCGCTCAAGAGTATCTGATCATGCGACGCAGCTTGGGATACAAGCTGGAGGCTGCCGGCAAGAGCTTGCTCGCCTTCGTCACGTTCATGGAGCAGCGCCGCGCCTCATACATCACCCAATCTTTGGCGCTCGCCTGGGCCAAACAACCGTCGAACGTGCAGCCGAGCGAGTGGGCGCGACGTTTGAGCTGCGTGCGAAGTTTCGCGCGGCACCGAAGCGCTATGGATCCGCGTACGCAAATTCCAGCCGCAGGGCTGTTGCCGTATCGGCCCAAGCGCGCGCAACCCTACATGTACTCCGACAAACAGATCAAAGAGTTGCTGCGCGCCGCTCTGAAGCTTCCTGCCAAGAATGGCTTGCGGCCCTGGACCTACCATTGCCTGTTCGGGTTGCTAAGCGTCACGGGGCTGCGTGTCAGCGAGGCGCAAAACCTCGAACTGCAAGATGTTGACCTTCGATCCGGCGTGCTGACCATTCGGGGAGCTAAGTTCGGCAAGTCTCGCCTGGTTCCGTTGCACGCTTCAACCCGCAGAGTGCTCGCCGACTACATGGCGCGACGCGAGCAGGCGTGGGCGAACCGGCCGGTCTCTTCCTATCTATTCGTATCCGGCTGGGGCAACCGCTTGGATGGCGGCGACATTCGCCGAACGTTTTACGCCTTATCTCGTCAAATCGGGCTGCGCGGCCCGTCCGATAGTCGCGGGCCGCGACTGCACGATATGCGGCATGGGTTCGCTTCGAAGACATTATTGAGGTGGTACCGCGCCGGGGAGAATGCCGAGCGGCGCTTGCCGATCCTGTCTGCCTACCTCGGGCACGTCCACTGGAGCGATACCTTTTGGTATTTGAGCGCGCTGCCCGAGTTGATGCACGAGGCGAGGTCGCGGCTGGAACAGCGCTGGGAGAGGCGGCCATGACTACCCTCCTCAGCCTCGCTCCCCTGCTGGAGCGCTTCTTCACACAGCGTCTGATCCAGCAGCGCCAGGTCAGTCCGCACACCATCAGCTCCTACCGCGACACCTTCCGTCAGTTCCTTAAGTTCACTCGGCAGCGGTTGCATAAACCACCTTCAGCTCTGCGGTTCGAAGAGATCGATGCCCCGTTGGTCGTGGCGTTTCTCGATCAGATCGAGAAGAATCAAGGTCTGAGCGCGCGCAGTTGCAACCTGCGGCTGACCGCTATCCACTCATTCTTTCATTACGCCGCTTTCGAACTGCCAACTCACTCGGCACAGATCCAGCGTGTGCTTGCTATCCCTAGCAAATGCTTCCCACGCACGCTCGTCCGTTTCCTTATACGTCAAGAAGTCGATGCTTTGCTCGCTGCTCTCGATCGTCGCACCTGGTTCGGGAGGCGTGATCATGCTTTTATCCTGACGGCGGTCCAAACGGGTCTGCGCTTGTCGGAAATCACCGGCGCCAAACGCGACGACCTCATGCTTGAAAGCGGCGCTCATGTGCGGGTCATAGGCAAGGGTCGGAAGGAGCGCTGTACGCCATTGGCCAAGCCAACTGTTGCCGTACTGAGAGCTTGGCTATCTGAGCCGCAAAGAGGCAGTAAACGCCTGTTGTTTCCAAATGCAAAGGGCGAGCGCTTGAGCGTTCATGGCGTGCAGCACCTGTTGAGAAAACATTCTGCGAACGCTGCCAGAGTGTGCCCTTATTTGAAGGGAAAGCGGGTCACCGTCCATCTGCTTCGACACACGATGGCGCTGGAATTGTTACAAGCGGGTGTCGACCGCGCGGTCATCGCCATGTGGCTCGGTCATGAATCGCTAGAAACGACGCAGATCTATTTGGAAGCAACACTCGCGATGAAGGAGCAGGCCCTCGCCAAAATCTCATCGCCGCACGGCTCGCCGAGTCGTTATCGCCCGGGAGATCAGCTGCTGAACTTTCTGGACGGCTTATAGCCTGGACAAGACTATGTCGCCTAATCGACTGAACCTCTATGCCCGGCGATCCGATATTTACAGCCAAAATTGGAGAGTTCGTCAGAGTACGCGACATAGTCCGGAGGGCTACATAGTGACGAAAATCATGGACCCGCGGGGTTCGTCCGTCAGTGCCGCAAACATTGGCTGCTCGGAATAGCTGTTGGATTCCCTGCCGCAGGCCGTTACCTGTGTAGCCACGCACACGCGTCATGTTGTTGCAAAGCAAGGGGGCTTCCGCTGAACAGCTCAGAGGTGGCCGAAGTCGCTTCCGGAGATACAGCCTCAGCTCCCGACAGGCGTCTGGCGACAACGGGACGATCCGCGACTTGTGGAACTTCGACGCACGAATCTGCAAAATGCCGTCGCGGGGATCGACATCGGCCAGTGTGAGACGCAACAGTTCGCCCCGACGGAGCCCTGCCGTGTAGAGTAGCACCACGGCAAGTCGCATCACCGCTGGCGAAGCGGTGAGGTTGAAGTCGGCGCCAAACGATCGGCTACGGCCAACATCCTGGCGACCTCAGCCGCCCCGAAGATGACCGGGGGTGCATACGGCTTCCGATGTGGGAGGCGGTTGATATCCGGAACGAAGCAAGTTGGCTCGGTGCGCTGCCGATAGAGGCAAAAGTTGCGCACGATACGCTGGCGATTGCGTCGCGTGTTTGCAGAGAGATGAGCTTGTGATGCGCACCATGCCTCGAAGATGGCTCGATTGAGATCGGCGCAGCTGTGCTTCTCAAGAAACAGACCTAAAGCGTCTATTACATGCTCCTCATGAACATAGGCGCGCCCGAGTGAGCGTTGTCTCCGCAAATATCGGGCGGCAACCTGGTTTAACGCGCTGCCCGCTAATGTCGCACTCATGCTGCGTCCTCCTCGCGCACTGTCGGCAGAGGAAGCGCGACCTCCCGCAGGGCTCCGGCCTCTAGTACCTCTGCACACAGGTTTTGACCGGTTAGACCCGTATTCAAAGTAACTCGGGCAGCTGTTTGGGATCAACGAGCACTTCGATGCTGCGGGGTGTCCGTGGTTGTCTCCGGATGAAGCCTGCCCGCTCAAGCGTCAACACCATCTGGTGAACCGAGGGTGGGCTGACGCGGAAATATTGCTGCATGTCGGTTTCGGCTGGTGGCCGGCGGTGCAGGCGTGTGTAGAGGTGGATAAACGCGAGATACTGGCCCTGCTTGGGCGTGAAGCTTTTTGCAGGGCGACTCACTCCGGCCATCCGACTCAACTGTTCGTCCGGGCCTCAACGCGAGGAGGCACGGATGAATGTACGCTATCGGGTCGAACTGAGCCAATCCGAACACGAACAACTGAGTGCGCTGCTGAGCGGCGGCAAACATGGGGCACGCAGGCTCAAGCGCGCGCAGATTCTGCTGGCGGCAGATGCCGGCGCCAGTGACGAGGAGATCGCGAGGAGCGTCGGGGTAGGCGGCTCGACCGTCTATCGGACCAAGCGCCGCTTCGTAATCGGCAACCTGGAGGCGGCGCTCAGCGAGGAGCCCCGCCCTGGTGCCGACCGCAAGCTCTCCGGCAAAGAGGAGGCCCTGCTGGTCGCAACTGCCTGTTCGAGCCCGCCCAAAGGCCGCGCCCGTTGGACGCTGGAACTCCTCGCCGATGAAATGGTCAGGCTCACCGAGCACGACAACATCTCCCGCGAGACCGTGCGCCGGCGCCTGCAGGAAAACCAGCTCAAGCCCTGGCGCAAGGACATGTGGTGCATCCCGCAGGTCGACGGTGAATTCGTCGCCCGCATGGAAGATGTGCTCGACCTCTATGCTGAAGAGCCTGATCGGAAGCGCCCGGTGGTCTGTTTCGACGAAAGCCCGACCCAGCTCATCGGCGAGGTTCGTCAGCAGATCAAGGCCAAGCCCGGACAGCTGGAGCGCTACGATTGCGAGTACAAGCGTAATGGCACCGCCAATCTGTTTATCTTCCTCGACGTGCATCGCCCCTGGCGCAAGGTCAAAGTCACGGAGAGCCGCACCGCCATCGACTTCGCTGCTTGCATGCGGGAACTAGTTCATCGATTCGTTGAAAAGCATCATATGGGGTGGATTCATTTTTGCTGACATGGGTTGTAGCCTCGCTGCTCTGATTCGGAAGCGGGGATTGAGATCATGGCGGGGTGGCGGCATGCGATCGAGTTGGCGCTGAGTGAGGAGGATGCGGCCAGGTTGACTGCGGTGGCGCGGTCGCGGACGGAACCCGCGAGCCGGGTCGAGCGTGCGCGAATGCTGCTCGCCTACCGGGAGGACGCATCCTTTTTTGCGGTGGCCAGGGCCATAGGGGTGCACCATCTGACCGTTCAGCGCTGCGTTGAACGAGCCCTGGCCTTGGGCGCGATGGCGGCGCTGGACGATCTGCCGCGCCCGGGCCGGAAGCCGACAATCACGGCCGAGGCCAAGGCCTGGGTGGTGAATCTGGCCTGCCGCAAGGCCAAGGAACTCGGCTATCCCCACGAATTGTGGACGACGCGGCTGCTCGCCCGTCATGTGCGCGAACATGGGCCGCGAGAGGGGCACGTTTGCCTGGGCAAGCTTGCTCAGGGCACGTTGTGCATCATCCTCAACGAGCAGGAGATCAAGCCTCACAAGGTCCGTTACTACCTGGAACGCCGTGATCCCGACTTTAAGGCCAAGATGGCGGAAGTCCTGTGTGTCTATCGCGAGGTGAAGATCATTAAAGAGACTGCGGCAAAAGCCAAGCAAAAACCCAGCGACGCGGTGGCGATCATTTCCTATGATGAGAAGCCGAGCATTCAGGCGATTGCGACGACCGCACCGGACCTGCCGCCCGAGCCTGGCATCCATGCGACGTTTGCGCGTGATCACGAATACAAGCGCCACGGCACGATCAGTTTGTTGGCCGGCATTGATCTGCTCACCGGCCAGGTTCACGCCCTTGTCAAGGATCGGCACCGTAGTCGCGAATTCATCGAATTCCTCAAGCTGATCGATGCCGCCTATCCGGCCCATACCGCGATCAAGCTGATCCTCGACAATCATTCGGCACACATCTCCAAGGAGACCAAGGGCTGGCTTGCACAGCAGCCCGTGGGGCGCTTCGAATTCACCTTCACGCCCACACACGGCTCCTGGCTCAATCTCATCGAAGGGTTCTTCTCCAAGCTCACTCGCTCGGTGTTGCGCCACATCCGCGTCGCATCCAAACAGGAACTCAAGGATCGCATCACGGCGGCCATGGACCACTTCAACCAGGATCCGGTCGTCCACACATGGTCCTACAAACTCGATCGAGCCGCCTGATATGATTCGGACTTTGGAAACGATGAACTAGTAGACGTTCACTTTCCCAAAGCGGCGGGCATCCGCGTCGTGCTGGATAATCTGTCCACCCACACGGCCGGAGCACTCTATCAAGCCTTCCCGCCTGCCGAGGCCCGACGTCTGTTGAACCATCTGGAGTTCCACTACGTCCCCAAGCACGCCAGCTGGTTGAACATGGTAGAAATCGAAATTGGCGTGTTGCGCAGTCAGTGCCTGGATCGGCGCATCGATAGCAAGGAACGCCTCGTGTCCGAAATCGATGCCTGGGAGCGGCAGCGCAATACATCACGCGCCCGCATAAGATGGATGTTCACGACTGAGAAAGCACGTGACAAAATGGGCCGCGCCTACCCGAAACTCGAGATCAAAGAGTCAAAATCACTGTGACGAGGTACTAGCCGAAGATAGACGCAAGTGCTTTCCAGGGTATGATGACCCAGCAGATCACCGATCACCTTTACGCCGACACCGCGATCGAGCAGCCGCATCGCAAATGAATGGCGCAGGCAGTAGGAGGACGTACCCTGGAGTGGCAGTCCGCTCTGACGTGCGCGTTTCTGGTAGAGATCGGCAATGATGTAGCGCGTAAGGGGTCCGACCGGGGTGCTGGCGCGTGGCACGCCTTGAAAAAATCGGAACATCTCCACATGCGCCTCGATCCAGTCCGGCAGCGCTTGTGTCCAAGTTGCTTTGGCAAACGTGTAGTTCGATGCGCCCGCCACGGCGACGAATATCTCGGCGTCGCGTATCTCGCCCGTCTTCGGGTCGACGATCTCGATCTTCTTGCCGGAGTAGTCGACGAACACTTTGTCGCCGGCGACATGATGCTGGCGCATCACCGGCGACAAACGACGTTCGAACGCGCGGAACAAATCACAAAAACGAGAATATGCGTAGCCTGTCGGATTGCTCGCCCGATACTCTTCCCACAGCACCATCAGGTTGACACCTGGCCGCTTGAGCTCGCGCGAAAGCGCCGCCCAATCCGGTTCGCGGTAACGGCGTCGGCCGGGCTTGATGCCGCTGCGCGCGAACAGCCGTTCGTCCAGAACGTCGTCGGTCCACTCGGTCGGCAGCGGCCATCTAATTCCAGCCGCATGTGCCCGCCCGAGATTCTCCTGGATTGTGCTGCGAGCCACGCCGAGCGTGCGTGCAATCTCGCGCGCGCTTACGCCGCCGTGATCTAGTCGTAACATCTGTCGCAATTGACGCATGGTCAGCCCTCTTCTCGCCGGCATCGTGCCCCTCCTCGTGTATCGAGAGGCGGCTGATGCCTGAGTTGCTGACCCGCAGGAAAACGTCGCCGATCGCCGCGCCAAAGTGGCCGGCTTCACGTCGGAAGCCCGACCGGCTTCACGTCGGTAGACCCGGCCGGATGAAATCGGAATCCGCACTGACCATATTGATGCCTGCCTCAATGAGGCGGAAACGGTTGCCGCTTGCGTGAGAAAGGCGCTAGCGTCTTTGTCACAGCACGACCTCCTCGGCGAGGTCCTTGTCGCAGACAATGGTTCAACCGAGGGGTCGCGCGACATCGCCGCCTCGGAAGGCGCAAGGGTCGTGCCAGTCGAACGGTCATCGTGCAGCGTTTGGCGGATTGAGGGTCGAGGAAGTGCCTTCGGCGGGATGGCCGCAGCCATCCCTCACTTGCGGACATGGCGCGATGGCTGGCGGCATCTGAGCTTCCTGCTCATGTATAGCCCAAGGTGGCTCTTTTTCTATCCGGGCCTCTTCCTGATGGCGGCGGGCATCGTCAGCGCCGTCGTCCTACTGCCAGGATCCATTTCCATTGAAGGCGTCGGTTTCGACATCCATACGTTCGTCGTTGCTTGCTTTCTCGGCCTGCTCGGCAGTCAAGCGGTCGGGTTTTCGTTGTTGGCGCACCGCTTCGCCATATCGCACAAGTTCAGACCACCCCCCGCTATTTGGCGATCGTCGACGCGCTGATGCTGGAGCGCGTGCTCATGGAAGCTGCCCTTTTCATTTTGGTCGGCCTTGGTGGCTTCCTTTACTCTGTCGGTAAGTGGGTGGCTATCAGTTTCGGGCCGCTCCAATGTGCGGAACTGTTCCGCGGGCTGATCCTTTCGATGACCGCCATGGCAATCGGCCTGCAAACGGCTTTCATTGTGTGCCGATGCGATGAGCTTTCCGTGGGTCGCCCTCTGTAGGCATAGGGCAGCCGGGGCTTACGGTGCCTCGTTTTCAGCCTTCTCCGGTGCTAGCTTTGCGAGCTACTCGTGTTGATGTCTGGTGTCCGCAGTCGTGTGCTCCAGGTCGATATAGCGAGATCGAAAGTGATGGCCCGCATTTGGGCCATGGCTCCCTCAGTCGGCGGCGCGAAGACGGCGGCGACTGGCCCGCGCATAACCGCGCGCGAGACGGTGAAGCGCAACGAAGCCACAGGTGGTAATATCGCCGCATAGTGGGCCGTCGTCAGTTTCAAGCTTGGACATGAATCCGCAACAGCGCCGACAGCAAATGCGCTCGATCAGAGGGGCGAAGCGATGGAGTTAGGTCCTTCTATCATTGATCTATTTCAACGGGGTCTCGTTGACTATGGGGCCGGAAGGCTGCTCCAGGCTGAGGCAGCGTATCGCCAGATTTTGACCATCGATCCAGCCCGTGCCGACGCTCACTACGCCCTCGGCGCTGCGCTGTGGGCCCTGGGTCGGCCGGCAGAGGCGGAGACGAGTTACCGCGAGGCTCTGCGGTTTCGGCCAAATTACCCTGAGGCTCACATCAACCTCGGCCACGCGCTGTGGACCCTCGGTCGGCCGGCAGAGGCGGAGACGAGCTACCGCGAGGCTCTACGGCTTCAGCCAAATAACCCTGAGGCTCACAACAACTTCGCCGCTGCGCTGTGGGCCCTTGGCCGGCCGGCGGAAGCGGAGGCTAGCTGCCGCGAGGCTCTGCGGTTTCGGCCAAATTACCCTGAGGCTCACAATAACCTCGGCGTTTTACTGAAAGCCCTTGGCCGGCCGGCAGAGGCGGAGGCGAGCTACCGCGAGGCTCTGCGGCTTCGGCCAAATTACCCTGAGGCTCACAAGAACCTCGGCGCTGTGCTGAATGACCTCGGTCGGCCGGCGGAGGCGGAGGCGAGTTACCGCGAGGCTCTGCGGTTTCAGCCAAATTACCCTGAGGCTCACAACAACCTCGCCACTGCGCTGCGAGCGCTCGGCCGGCCGGCGGAGGCGGAGGCGAGCTATCGTGAGGTTCTACGGCTTCAGCCAAATAACCCTGAGGCTTACCGCAACCTTGGCAAAGTGCTGCATACCCTCAATCGTTGGCGCGAAAGCATTGCCTGCCTCGATCGCCTGCGGTCGCTCAAGCCTGACGATCCTGCAAGCAAGTTAGGGCTCTGCATGGCGGAGTTGCCGATCCTATACGCAGACGACGCCGAGATTGCAGAGCGGCGGGCGAGCTATGCGGCACGCCTTAAATCGCTGGCGGCGGAGGTCGCCGACATGCCATGCGCCGCTGCGCTCGCGGACGGCATCGGGACATGGCAGCCGTTCTTCCTTCCATATCAGGGCCGCAACGATCGGGACCTGCAGGCGATCTACGGGGCGCTCGCCTGCCGCGTCATGGCTGATCGCTCCCCGCCGGTCGCTTTGCCGCCGCCGCCGCCGCCCGATGAGCGCGTGCGCGTGCGTATCGTCAGCGGCTATTTCCGCCGACAGGCCAGTTGGCGCATACGACAGGGCTGGCTCGAACAGCTCGACCGCAGCCGGTTCCGCCTCTTCGGTTATCACGTTGGCGCCGAGCGCGACGCGGAAACGGCACGCGCGCGTTCGCTCTGCGAGCGCTTCGTGCAGGGGCCGCTGTCGCCATCCGGACACCAGTGGCTTTCCAACTCTCGATTATTTCCTGTCGAGCGACTTTATGGAGCCATCCGACGCTCATCAGCACTATTGCGAGAAGCTGGTCAGGCTTCCCAACCTGTCTATCTATTGCGAGCCGATCGAGCCGCCGATGCTTGCGTGTGAACGAGCCGCGTTCGGAATGCGGCCGTCAGCTTGCATCTATTGGTGCGCCCAGTCATTATTCAAATATCTGCCGCAGCACGATACCGTCTTTCCCCGCATCGCGCGGGAAGCCGGCGATTGCCAATTCGTGTTCATCGAGCATCCCGGCGTGACCGGTGTGACCAATCTGTTTCGCCTTCGGCTCGAGCGCGCCTTCGGCCAATACGGTTTGCGCGCCGAGGATTACTGCCTGATCCTGCCGCGTCTTGAGCATGGGCAGTTTCTCGCCGCAAGCGGCCTGTCGGACGTGTTTCTCGACAGCATCGGCTGGTCGGGCGGCAACACAACGCTTGACGCACTGGCCTATGATCTGCCGATTGTAACCCTGCGCGGAGACTTGATGCGCAGCTGCCACAGCGCCGCGATGCTCGACATGATGGGCATGACCGAAACCGTCTGCGCATCGATCGAGGACTACGTGGCGTTGGCGGTCGGTCTCGCCGGGACCTCGTCCGGCGGGCGGAGCTCAAACGCATGATTGCCGCTGGGAAACGCGCGATCTACCGCGACCGAACCTGTATTGCGGCGCTAGAGAAGTTTCTCGACCAGGTCCGCGCGGCGCAGACGAAATAAATCAGCTCCCTGACGCTAGCGGAGCTTCCATCGTGACGGACGAAGCCGGGCTGCGGTGTTCGATCTGATCCGTTCCTAGCGTCACGACCATGCCGCTGTGCTCTGCGCCTTCGATCTGTTGGAGCTTGACGACGAGGATCTGCGCCGGCTGCCGCTCGAGGTGCGCAAGCCCGGCCTTGCCCCGCTGTTGCGCAAGCCGTCGCTCTCGCCCTCAACGAGCACTACGTCGGCTACGCCGAGATCGTCTATCAGCAAGCCTGCAAGCTCGGCTGCGAAGGCACCGTGTCGAAGCAGCTCGGCTCGACGTACCGCGATCCAGGCATTGGCTCACGGCAAAAATCCGGCGGCGCCGGCGTAACGGCGGGAGAGTCGGCCGCGGAGTTTCACCACCGGCCGCTCGCAGAACCGAGCGTGACACTCTCGCGTCACTCGGCTCCCATCAGGCAAACACACCTGTCATACCAAGCCGCCAATGGACGAAAAGATGCGCGCTTTGCCAGGACAACTTTTGCATAAACTGGTTGCACGTGGCCTCGAAAGCGCTTGAACTTCCGCATCGCCCAGGCCAGTAGCGTCTGATTGACGTACCGGAGCAAGGGAGCTAGAGCCGATGGCGCGTATCGCCCATAGTAGTTGATCCACCCCCGAAGGAGAGGATTGGGCCGCTCGGCGACGTCGGCCAGCGACAGCTCGGTTCGACGTCGGACTTCCAACTCCCGGATCTTCGCACTTCAGTGCAGAGGGGCTGACGGCTCGGTTGAATCCACAGAACAACGTATTGTCCCGAGATTTCCGAACCAATCGTGGCCGAAAGCAGTACCCGAGGAACTCAAACTTGATGTTCGGATACTTTCCTTTGCGCTTTTCATCCTCGCAGTAGACGATCTTGGTTTTCGTCGAATGCATTTTCAGACGGCACTCCATCAAACGTGCCTGAAGCGCAGCCTTGATGGCATGTGCTTCTTGCTCGTTTCGGCAGTGAACCAGCCGTCGAGTCGCCCAGGGGATTCTCACCCCCAGGCGCTCACGGATCCGGACGTGAGCGTCTCCGCTAATCCGGCTCTTATCGTCCAGCCGCGACGCCGCGCAGCACCGGCCAGTGGGCAAAGAGGCTCGGAGTCCGCAAGGAAGTCCTGGATCCACTGCTCCGCCCGCCGCCGGTGTCGCTTGAGGCGTTTGTATTTCGCCATCACCCAACGCGCGAGGCATCGGTTCAGATAGCGCAGCGTAGGATAAAGTGCCGACTTGTAATAACGACCGTAGTACGTAATCCAACCCCGGATGATGGAGTTGAACATCCGCGCCAGATCGACAATCCACCTGTCGACGCGACAACGAAGTTGCCAGCCGCGAATTTCCTCGCGAATCGCCTTGGTCGCCGCATTGCTCACGCCGGGGACTGAAGTTGACGAAGTACTTCCCCCCCACCGGTTCTTCGACCGCGGGCTCGGAACGTGTAGCCCAGATAATCGAACTTCCTCGTTGCGATAGGTTCCCCGTCGGTCAGCTAGACCGAAGTTTTCACCTTGGTAGCACGCAAACGATTGGCTCGCTTCGCTAATTTTGCGAAGGGGCTTTTCCGCTACTGGACACGCAAGGGGTTGACATCGAGCAGCTTGAACGCCGCCGCCTGAAGCGGTGTCGGTCTTGAGTAGAGCGTGAAGCGATGCTTGGGCCGCAGTGGCACGCGCATGGTGTTGCGGGTCAAGGTACCGAGGTGAGCAACAAGGTCGCCGAAGCTCATGACCGGGTGACCGTCAGTTGAACGCTTGGTCTCCTTTTTGGCCTTTGCCGCCGCGGATGGTTCGCTCTTGGCCACCGGCGATGTTCGCTCTGCCCTGGCGGCATCAAGATCGGTGTCATGGAACAAGAGCGGGGCAAGGGCCTCGCGCAGGAACCATTCGACATGATAGGCGAGCATGCACAAGAACACGTGTGCACGGACCCTCTGAGCCATCCAGTGACGGATCGGTCGGATTTCGAGATCGACGGTCTTCAATGATCGGAAGGCGCGCTCGATGCGCGACAAATCCTTGTAAGCCTGGACGGTCTCCGCCGCATCGAGATGCTCGGCCGGCATGCTGGTGCGGATGACATAGATGCCGTCGAGGCGCGCCTCGTGTTCGATCTGTTCGATCCGACGTTGCCAGGAGAGATAGCTATCGGCGACCTCGACAACAAAGTGCTTGGCCATTTTCCTTCGATTGAGGACCGCACCGACCGCCATGCCGATGTCAGCGGCACTCTTGCGCCGAGAGTTCTTTCTGCAGACCTGCTCCTGCAGCCGGGTCAGCTCGCGTTCCGTGGCGACCAACAACTCCTCGCGGTTGCGCGACCGTTCGGCCGCAAGATCCCGATTCCGACACACGATCAGCCGATTTCGTCGATGGCTCAAACAAGCTCACAAGCTTGCTTTCGCTGCGCGTGTTCCGCGGAAGATGCGGGCCCTAGTCTGCTTCATCACTTGCCTGACGAGCGGCACCAGCTCATTAAGTTTGTGGCGCAGCCCCTCCAGCGCCAGCTGCTTCACGACAGTCGGCGCCCGCTTTACGCCGGGCGATCTCCGCCGAGAAGCGCTTTGCCTGCATTACCACCCGGCTCGTTGCATTCAAAAGCTGGCCATAGCGCTCCTTCAACTTATCCCGATTGATCGCCCCTTTGGCGCGCGCGGCGCGGCCGATCTCCAGCAGCCAAAACTTGTCGTTGCGGCTGCGGTCGCACAGTTTTGTTCCGACCGCGCCCGCTATCTTGGTGACATTCTTCATGGTGCGGATCGCCCAGCAAGCTGCTGTCGGTCGGGTCGTGAATGTTGGCTTCAACCACCGGCGCATCCACACGCGTTCGCCGCCCCGCGGTCACGCCTTTCTCCAGAGCACCCTGATATTATTGTTGCCCTTCGCCAGTACATATTGCGGACACCGCATCGATCGGATGACCGTCGAAGATCTCTCCCCGGAGCTCGTACGGAGACTCCTGGATAATCTCGAACGAGATCGACACTGCAGCGGCGCTACTCGCGATCAGCGCCTGAGCGCGATCAGCTCGCTGGCGCACTTCATTGGGATGCGCTCGCCGGTCCATCTCGCATGGTGTACGGAGCTACTATCGATCCCGTGCAAGAAAACACGCAAGACTTTGATCGGCTACCTTGAGAAGACCGAGAGCGATGCGTTGAGCAGCCCGATCGTCGCGACGCGCTGGGCCCCCGCGATCATGCGTTGCTGCTCTACCTGTACAACAGTGGCTCCCGCGCCGATGAGGCGGCACTATTGACGATTGGCGATCTCCGGCTCGATGCCTCGCCGGCGGTCCGCATCATCGGCAAAGGCATAAAGCTGCGGATGTGTCCGTTGTGGCCTGTCACTGCAGCATCGCTAACGCGACTTGTGGCCTGCCGCGACCCGAATGACGCGGTCTTCATCAGCCGCAGGAGCCAGCCGATGACCCGCTTTGGCATATACCGCGTCGTAGCACAGTACGCCGCGGTGGCCAGCAGATCGGTCCTGTCATTGGTCGGCAAGCGCGTGGGCCCACATACCATTCGGTACACCACCGCGGTCCACTTGCTGCGTGCTGGCGTCGATATCAACACCATTCGCCCATGGCTCGGACACGTTTCCCTGGATACGACGCATGTCTACGCAGAGGTCGAAATGGAGATGAAGGCCAAGGCGCTCGCCAGCGCCGACATCTCTGGGCTGCGTCTGGATCCACGGCTTGCCAGTGCGTCGTCCTCTTTAGATGAGCTTCCTGAAAGCCCTGTAGCGGCCACCCCACGACTAATTATGTGCTGCAGCCCCTCGGCAACGACGTTGGGGTGCTCTCTCCGCCCAACTGCACAACATAATCTGCGACGCAACATCACCGCCATAGGCGTCAGCCTGGAGAAGCCCAGCGTGGTTGCCGTCTTCCAGGGCTCGCTCCTCGGCAGTAGTCGATTGCAGCATAGGGAGCGATTTCCGAGCATACGTCGACGTAGAAGGGGTGGAGTTCAACCTTCGCGGGGTCGAGCGAAAAAACCTCGAAATTTGGACTGCCAGCTTTCGGCCATATTTTGCTTGACTAGTACCAGCTTGTTTGGAAATAGCACCATGGGCTGCAAGTCCAGGTTCCGAATTGAGTAAACCGAAAACCCGAAATGACGCCTGGTGGTGGACCCACTGGAGGTAGGTTGCGGGTAACCGTGTGGTAACGAAACTGCCTGGGAATGGCATAAATAGACCTGTTCTGAAGACGCTTGTCCGTGGCTTGTTGCGTCCATTCCACGGCTTCGCAAGGCGCCTCCATCGCCTCACCGCGGCGGCAGCGAGTGATTTTCCATCGGCAGCCCAGTCTCACACGATGGATCACGCCCTGCTCGTGAATGCTCTCCACAAGACGGCGCTTGGTCGGCCTGCTGATGCGGGTGGGCTGGCAAATCGTGTCCAGCAACTCCGATCAGGGGTCTCCTTGGAGGCCTTGGCCGAAGAACTGACGGCCTCAGCTGAATTTCAAGGGCGGCATGGACTGAGCCAGAAAATTGATATGGCGTTCTTAAAAGCAATTTATCGTGATGGGCTCGGGCGGGAACCGGATTTGGATTGGTTGGTACATTGGTTGGTCAAAGGAGAGAAAGGAACAACACGCGCAAAGTTTCTGGCCGCATTTGCTGGGTCCAACGAGGCGATCAGATCAGTGGCCACGCTTTTAGTTAACTCGTTGTATAGGACAGCTTTCGGTCGCCTCGAGGACGAGAACGGGCTGGCAACTCACGTCAAGCAACTCCAGTCGGGAGTGTCGCTGGAGGCTTTGGCCGAAGAACTGGCGGCATCGCCTGAATTCCAGGCTCGGCACGGACAAAGCCAAAGGATTGACGGCGAATACGTGACCGCTCTCTATTGGGACGGGTTCGGGCGCAAACCGGATCCGGAGGGGCTCGGGCACTGGCTAGCAGAAGGCGACAAGGGAGCGACACGGGCAAAAGTTTTAGCAGCATTCGCCCGTTCAGACGAGGCTCTTCGGAGACCAGTCGTTTCGACAAAGCTGCAAGAGATCGGCGAGCCTTCCCTGCTGATCAACGCTCTCTACAGGACGGCGTTTGGTCGGCCTGCTGATGCGGGTGGGCTGGCAAATCGTGTCCAGCAACTCCGATCAGGGGTCTCCTTGGAGGCCTTGGCCGAAGAACTGACGGCCTCAGCTGAATTTCAAGGGCGGCATGGACTGAGCCAGAAAATTGATATGGCGTTCTTAAAAGCAATTTATCGTGATGGGCTCGGGCGGGAACCGGATTTGGATTGGTTGGTACATTGGTTGGTCAAAGGAGAGAAAGGAACAACACGCGCAAAGTTTCTGGCCGCATTTGCTGGGTCCAACGAGGCGATCAGATCAGTGGCCACGCTTTTAGTTAACTCGTTGTATAGGACAGCTTTCGGTCGCCTCGCGGGCGAGAACGAGCTGGCAACTCACGTCAAGCAACTCCAGTCGGGAGTGTCGCTGGAGGCTTTGGCCGAAGAACTGGCGGCATCGCCTGAATTCCAGGCTCGGCACGGACAAAGCCAAAGGATTGACGGCGAATACGTGACCGCTCTCTATTGGGACGGGTTCGGGCGCAAACCGGATCCGGAGGGGCTCGGGCACTGGCTAGCAGAAGGCGACAAGGGAGCGACACGGGCAAAAGTTTTAGCAGCATTCGCCCGTTCAGACGAGGCTCTTCGGAGACCAGTCGTTTCGACAAAGCTGCAAGAGATCGGCGAGCCTTCCCTGCTGATCAACGCTCTCTACAGGACGGCGTTTGGTCGGCCTGCTGACGCGGGTGGGCTGGCAAATCGTGTCCAGCAACTCCGATCAGGGGTCTCCTTGGAGGCCTTGGCCGAAGAACTGACGGCCTCAGCTGAATTTCAAGAGCGGCATGGACTGAGCCAGAAAGTCGATTCCGATTACCTAGAGGCTCTTTATCGAAGTGGACTCGGGCGGGAACCGGATTTGGATGGGTTGGCACATTGGTTGGGCGAAGGGGAAGAAGGAGCGACCCGCGCGAAGGTGCTGGCTGCAGTTGCCAGTTCGAACGAGGCGATTGCCGCAGCGAGCACTCAAGCCATGATTTCTAATTTACATCGGTACGTGGCCGAGGTCCTTCCCCGAGAACTCTGCGAGCGAATGGATGCCCAGCTAATGTTATATACCCAAGAGAGCCAGCGCGAGATTTCGGCGGCACTAGCAGGCCGCTGGAAAAACTCTGATGACGCGGGCGTTGGAGTGTGATTTTGTGCATCTGGTTGATTCCTTTGGTTGGGACTGCGATGCGTGGGGAAAATCAGCGTTCGGAGCGGCTTTTCAGCTACGTGGGTTTGGAGGCGCGCATCCCGGCCGACTATTCACTGCGCGTGATGCGGATATCACTGACGAAGCGCTCGTGGGGTTGTCGCGGGACTTTAACAAAACCTACGCGCGCGACAGTCACTGCGGCGGGCGCTGCTGCAAGCGTTCTATACAGTGCGCTCGGAGCGGCAGCTGATGGAGCACCTCGACTACAATCTGCTGTTCCGCTGGTTTGTCGGAGAGTTGATCGACGATCCGGTATGGGACGCCACGGTGTTCTGCAAGAACCGCGCCCGGCTGCTTGACAGTGACATCGCGGCCAAGTTCTTTGACAACATGCTGAACCTGCCGCAGGTGCGCAGGCTGCTGTCCAGCGGTCACTTCTCGGTCGAGGGCACGCTGATCGAGGCCTGGGCCAGCATGAAGAGTTTCGTGCCGAAGCACGGCGGCGGCCCGCCCGACCGTCTATCGGAACTGTGTGGGATTCCTCAGTGATCTTAGCACCCACGTCGGTCCTGAGAATGGATCGGATGTGGTCAGAAGAATTTCGAAATTCTAAACGAATGCATATTGGAGATGCAGGTGCCACCATCATCGGAATCAGATGAGTAAGCCGAAATTAGCCCTATTTACCCCACTGCCGCCGAGCAAATCCGGAATCGCCGACTATGCAGCGGAGATGATGTCCGAACTCGCGACGCATTTCGACATCCTCGCGGTTGTCGCGGACTCGGAGGATCCGGTCGAGCCTTTGTGCGAAACGATAAAAATCTCTGATTGGAGGGCAAGATCATCCAAGTTAGGAGATTACTTGAGGCTTTACCATCAGGGAAATAATCCATTTCACACGCACGTGTTCGAGGAGGCCCTCCGTGTGCCCGGGGTCGTAGTTTTGCATGACTTCGTCCTTCATCACCTGATCGGATCTCTTACCGTTTGTGCCAACGATTGGGACGCATATAGACGCTACCTCATACATGATCATGGAACCCTGGGACGTAAATTGTCTCGGCAGAGGCAGCACGCGCTGTTCACCGAAGCTCAGCAATTCACGCTGCCTTTAAACGGCGTGCTTCTCGACAGCTCGCTCGGCGTAATCGTGCACTCGTTCTGGTCAGCAAATCAACTAATGGGACTTCGGCCAAACCTGCCGACTCGGCGAATTCCTTTTTTCTGGAGACCTTTTACCTGTGCGAAGATGCCATCGAACCGGGAGGCTGCTCGCCACGCGCTCGGTATCCCGATTGAAGCATTTTTGGTGATCACTTTAGGGTTTATGACTCCACCGAAGCAGTTGCCTCTCGTCGTCAGTGCTCTTTGCCAGATCCGCTCAGACATTGATAATTTGCGGTTTATCATGGTCGGCGAATTGCATGTCAGTCACCCACTTGAGCAAACGATCAAGAAAAATGGCCTCAGCGAAATAACCGCAATGACAGGCCATGTCGGCCTTGATAAGTTCTACACGTATATCCTAGCAGCTGACCTCGTCGTAAACTTGCGATACCCCTCTGCGGGGGAAACCTCCGCTACGCTCATGCGTGCGCTCGGTATGGGTCGTGCGGCCGTGATTTTCGACTACGGACCATTCCGCGATTACCCGCCGAGCGTCGCGGTGAAGCTGCCGTTGGATACCCAGCACAGCGAGGCGCTCGGGGCCGCCATTCTCGATCTTTACCGACATCCTGAAAAGCGTTTGCAGCTCGAACGTTCCGCGCAAACCTTCATCCGGCGAGAACATGATCTCAGCCGTTGCGTCGCTCAGTTGGCGGAGTTCACCCTTGAATGCCATCAGCATCGTAGCCAGCGGGTGCCGCTCCAGGACACGGCGACACTTGTTCCGTCGAAGAGGCTCAACATCGAACGGTGTCGTGACTTGGTTCGCATTGAGCACGAGCATCTTGAGCTCCCAAACGATGATTCGGTCTACTTGAGAGGCTACCTTGCCCACCACTTAGAGCGATTTGCCTTCACGCTCAGCGCGGTACCTTCGGCAGCCGCACATGCGAAAGCCCTGGAACTGGGTAGCTACCTTGTCCCAACCGTCTTACTAAAGACGGTCTTCGGCTATGAAGTCACGGCGGCCGATTACGACCCGAGTCGGGCGGGCGCACTAGGGAAGAAGAAGATTGTAACCGCAAGCGGCTCGTACGAATTCCCTATGTTCAATTTCAATGTCGAAACAGACCAGTTCCCCTTTCCAGACCGATCGTTTGACCTCGTGCTCTGCTGCGAGATCATTCAGCATTTATTCGTGGACCCCGTCTTTATGCTAAAAGAAGTTAATCGTGTACTCAAATATGACGGTGTGCTCATCCTCACAACCCCTAATATCGCCAGCGCCGCTGCGCTCCATAAAGTTCTAGCCGGCTCTTGCCCGATGTCTTTCTACCAATACCGTCGCAACGGGACCCCTAACCGGCACAATATCGAGTATTCCAAACACGAGCTTTACGAGGTCGTAGCTGCCGCGGGATTTGATCCGTACCTTGTCATGACGCACAATTGCTACAGCGAATATCCGGTCGGCATACTTGAGCTGCTGCGGCAGCATGGTTACGGAATGGATTTTCGCGGGGACAACCTGCTCGTTGCGTCCCGGAAGGTTACTGAAAGTATCGAGCGGTACCCGAAAATTCTTTACGAGAACTCCGGGCCACAAGTTTTTGAACGGGTCTCGCAGCAAGTCCGCGCGCGGGAAGCGATCTCGCACGATCCCAAGGTTCTCGCGCCGGCCGAGGATCGCGATGCTTCGCCGCCCCTCAATGCGAAAGTTCAAATGGCTGCTCAGGCCAAAGCAGAATTGTCGGACTTCCTCGCCTCAGGCACCCGGCTCGCATTCTTCGATCATGAGTCACCCCAGATCACTGTGCTAATCGTCCTCTGGAACCAAGCGCACATGACGCTGCGTTGTTTGCGAGCGCTCGACAAGGAATGCAAGACCGCCGATTCGCCCTTACTTGAAATCGTGCTGGTCGACAATGCGTCGTCAGACGAAACCGGTGAGTTGCTGTCCAGGCTCGATGGCGCAAGGATCATACGCAACACGGAGAACGTTGGTTTCGTGCACGCTTGCAGTCAAGCGGCGGCCGTCGCGCGTGGACCGAGCCTGCTTTTCCTCAACAATGACGCCTGTGTCCGGCCCGGCGCCCTTTCGGCAGCGCATGCGACATTGAACCGAGCCTCCAATGTCGGCGCTGTCGGGGCGCGCCTGATCATGCCCTCGGGACTTATCCAGGAGGCTGGCTGTATCGTCTGGTCTGACGGCTCTACGGTCGGTTACGGACGCGGCTTGGCCGCTGACGAAGGCGAAGTGATGTTCCGCCGCGATGTCGACTACTGTTCCGCTGCCTTTCTTTTGACCCCACGTCTCCTTTGGGAAAAGCTCGGCGGATTCGACGAGAGCTATGCTCCCGCCTATTACGAGGATGTGGACTATTGCATGCGCGTTCGGGAAGCTGGTTTGCGCGTGGTTTACGAACCGGCTGCCGCCGTCGATCATTACGAGTACGGCAGTTCGAACTCCGACGAAGCTCGCGCGACCATGCTGATCAACCGCAAACGCTTCCGCGCGCGATATGCCAAGGTGCTGCACCGCTCGTTCTTGCCCGCCGGAACAGCTAACATCTTGGCAGCGCGAGAGCGTCGCGTCCCAGGCCGGCGCCGGCTACTCGTGATCGATGACGAAGTGCCGCTACGGGGGCTTGTCGGCGCATACCCGCGCATGCGCGAGATGCTGGTCGAGTCCGCTGCGGCTGGTTGGCTAGTGTCGTTCTATCCCCTACAGAAACCGAAGGTGGACTGGACGGCCGCACGAGCCGACCTTCCGTGCGAAATCGAAATACTCTCGGCTCATGGCGCGGAAAATCTCGGAACATTTTTGGAGAAGCGATGTGGTTACTACGACCTAATCCTAGTCAGCCGCCCGGACAATATGGCCCGTGTATGTTCGGCTTTACGTGAACGTCCCTATCTTATTGGCGGAACACGGCTGATCTACGATGCGCAAACGCTATTTGCTGCGCGAACTATTGCCCAGGCAGCTTTGGAGGGTCATCCATTGCCGATTGAGGAAGCCGATCGTATCGTGGATGATGAAATCGGCTTGGCTGCAGGCGCAGATGCAATAATATGTGTAACCGAGATGGAGGCAAAAGCATTCCGAGACCGTCATCTAGAGCCGGTGTACATCTTAAGTCATTCGACGCAGCCCCGGTTCGATGCACCTGGATTTGAAGGTCGTCATGGTTTTCTTTTCGTCCGTCATTTTCTGGAACAGCACGCGCCGAACGGGCGCGGTCTGGAGTGGTTCATTCGCGAAGTGTGGCCTTTGATCCGCAGCAAGTTGCCGGACGCCACGATGATCGTGACAGGCCATTTGTATCCCGATTTTTCCGAGCTTGAAGCACTCGGCGTGCGGGTTGTCGGTCCGGCTACGGATCTTAATCCGCTTTACGACGCCGCACGGGTGTTCGTCGCGCCAGCCCATCTTGCATCTGGAGTGCCGGTCAAGATTCTCGAAGCGGCGGCCGCCGGCCTGCCGACCGCTGCGACCAGTTTGGTGGCACGCCAACTCGGCTGGGCGCCAGGCATCGAGATCGCCATCGAAGACGAGCCGGTGTCGCTTGCGGTAGCAGCAGTCACCCTGCACGAGGATAGCTCGGCTTGGGGCGCCGTTCGCGCCGCAGCGCAACGGCGCATAGCACGCGAATACACCCCGGAAGCGTTCCGCAATCGGCTTCGTGAGCTACTCGATGTAACGCCAGTTGACAGCCAGGCATTAGGTTGAGCCGCCGAGGCAGGGAGCCTCCTTCGTTTCGACATAACTGTGAGAGAACGCAGCCTGCGGATGGAAGCCGGCGGTGTCCTCGCGCTTCTTGTAACGACGGCGTCTCGCGCTGAGAAGCGCGGGAGAGGAGGATTCGACATGAGTCGGTGAAACCTCTCAAAGAACTCCAGCCGGTGCAAGTCCGGCCCGGTCAAAGCCGTAGCGGACAGAGCGGTAGCGAGTGTTGTGTCTCGTAGGGTGACCGGCGGGTGCGAAGCGTACACAGCAAGGAAGCAGGCCGCGAGGTTCAGCTCCGACATCAGTTATCATCGCGACGCCGTCGCCGTCACGCCAGCGGAAGGCAGCATCACAACCGATAGTGCGAGGTTGCATGGCTTTCAAGGGGTTGGTCACCCTTCCCGCTGTCGGGTATGACTACGGTAGCAACAGGACGATTCCACCGCTGATCGCGCTGCGGTTAAGCTTGCTCAGGCACCGCACGGTGGGGCCTGTGAGGGTTGCGCCGTGCAAAGTGCGTTGAACTCTGTCGCCTGCGATGGCGGCCGCGGTAAAGCCTAGCAAGCAGCCGCGTACCGAGTCTTGCGTGGTGTCCGGCAACGGCCACCGCGAAGCGTAGACAGGGAGGTTGTAGGTCGGAATAAAGTGAACGGGAAAATAGCCCCGAAATCGATCGTGATCGGAGTAGCCGACCCTGTCCCTCAAAGGGGAAGGCGGAATCGCAGGTCGCGCATAGCGAGTGGCCTGGGGTGCTCCCGGGGTTTGTACCGCCAGCATGCAACCAAAGGGATCAGCGGAAACACGGGAGATCCATTCGGGTCAAGCGAAAGTTTGTAGGGCCCGACAAGCCGGCAAGGCGAGGGAGGTCCGACGACCGAGTGGAAGTCATACTGACTGATAGTACTCCGAGGACGGGAGAGCCGGCCACATGGGGAAGCGGTCAGCGGCAGGCGAATTGTTCTTGGGCAACATGGGCTCCATTCAATGGGAGATACGGCCTTCTATTCAAAGAGAAGATCAGCTGACCATGGAAACGAAACTTGAACAAATAGCAGCGAAAGCTCGACGTGAGCCAAAACTTCGCTTCACATCGCTGGCTCATCACATCATGCGCGACCGGGTGCAGAAGAATTTATTGCAGATTCCGAAGTGGTCGGCCGCCGGGGTGGATGGACAGACGGTGGGGGCGGCGAAGGAGAGCTTCGATGAATGGATAGAGCCGATGCTCCAGTCCGTTCACCGCCAAGGATATAGAGCGCCGGATATTCGGCGTGTCTATATTCCCAAGCCCGGCAAGACGGAAAAGCGGCCACTCGGCGTGCCAACCGTCGCCGACTGACCTCTGGTTCGAACGCGTGGTGAAGAGCCGGTTGCGGGGCGAAGCCCGGCTGGTGCGCTATATCGACGATTTTGTGATCTGTTTCTATCGATCGGACGCCATCCGTGTTCAGGACGCCTTACGTCTTCGGTTAGGTACGTTCGGCCTCACTCTTGAGCCGGCCAAGACCAAATTGGTCGAGTTTGGTCGGTTTGCGCAGCGACACGCAGGCAAACGCGGGAGAAAGCGCCCCGAAACCATCTACTTCCTGGGGCTGACGCTGTATTGCACGCGAAACCTGAAGGGTAACTTCAAGGTTGGGATGCGCACCGAGAAATCTCGCTTGCGGCGCAGCCTTTTGTCCCTGCAGGAGCTCATGCGGCGAATACGGCATCACACGATCAGTGACCAGGTCGGCGCAATCAACGCCTTCCTGCGCGGCCATTATGCCTATTATGGTGTCGCCGGGAATTACCGGCGTCTCGTAAAGGTGTACCGCGCCGTGGAGCGTTACTGGCATCGGATGTTGCGCAGCCGCAGCTGGGCCGGAGGCCGCCTCACCTGGGACATTTTCCACCAGATCAGAGAGCGGACGCCGTTACTGAAACCAAAGCTGCGACTCCCTTATCGGGCGTTGCAGGCTCTTGCAGTGCTGTGAACCAACTGCCGAAGAGCGTAGTGCGGTAACTCCGCACGCTACGTTCTGTGGGAACTGAAGGCGGGCGACCGCCTCCAGTGACCCGGTCGGCGCTGATCCTTGGTTTGTCGCTGAGGTGCGGCGCCGCGAGGCACGCTCAGGCATCGGAAGACTTCGAATCGGGAGAACTTTTACAACGTCAACGCAGTTGGAACACCGTCTCGCCCCGGCCTAAAATCTGATGTCGAAAGGCGATGTGGCCGGGAACGGCCTGCAGGTTATCTATTCCCTTTGAGTAATCGCCCTTGCTGTCCATCCCATATCCGGCCGACGGAAAGAGCCCCTTACAGAGCTTGTTACTCGCGGTCGAGACAAAGCTCGCCGAGAACTTCGCGATTTCATGTCGGCTCTTGAGCTTGGCTTCGACCTCACTAAGAACAAGCTTCTCTATCTCCATGCCGATCACGCGGCAGCTCACGACTATCTGGTCGATCTTCCCGGAGACGAGCGCCACCGAAATCATGCCGTATTTGGTGAAGCGGTCCTCGGCTTCGAAAGTGAGGATGCTGCCTCCGTCTTTGAGATAGACAGCAAGCTCCTGGTGCGACCACCGCCTGCCGGTGGTGTTGAATTGATTGGTCTTGTTCAGTAGTTCCAAGGCACGCGGGTACTTCTCGAAGTCGCTCGACGGAATACTGGTCATTACGACCTCAAGATTGAGGGACCGGAGAAATTCTTCAGGACTCATCATCGTACGTGTTGCGTCCCGCTCAATCTGTGCCCTGATCATCTCAGTTTTTGCCGCAGACTCGGCGGTGATCTTCGCCAGCTGCAACTCAGGGGCGAAGGAAAGGATTCGCTTCAGGTAGTACGGGTTGGCTCCTAGTGTTCGAATGCCGGGGTAAGCCGCCTCTATGTAAGCGCGCTCGACTGGATTGTCATCGATAAACAGAACAGAGGACGGCAGGACATTGACAACGCTGATGATGTTGCCAACGTTCTCGATCTTCGGGCGCCAATTAATGCGCGCAACGGCGAAATCATCCATTTCAAGGAATCCAAGGAAGATGTCGTCCCACCGAGACCTAACGACTTGCTCATCGTTCTTCGAGGCGATAGCCAGAATAATGCCGCGCTTCTTTAGGTAGAGGAGGGCTTCGGCAATGCCGAGCGGCCACCCCTCGAACGGCTGAACGCTCAAGCGGTTCTCACCGATGATACCGCGCCACAGTGTATCGTCCAGATCTACAATGACCAGTTTGACGGCATCCTGTTGGCGTGCTGTCCTCAGGCTGCTCTCAAGCTCTGCCCAAACGGACGTGTAGAACTGGTCGACCTTGAGTCCGTAGTGGTCGGAGAGCGGCGGCACATTCTGCAACCGCTCTTGGTCGAACGCGTAATCCCAGTCTGTAAGGACGGTGCCATGGTTGAACTGCCACACATTCTCATCAAGGATGTGTTTTTTGCCGATGGTCGTTGCGATCGAGTTGAGGTTCAGAACATAACAGTTCTTACGCCTGGCGATTTCGTCATAGAGGAAACGGTTCAACTGCCCGATAAAGAACGAGATGTTGGAGTAGCTGTTGATCGGCTGAAGTCGACCAACGGGGTTCTGCTGCGGCACAAAGAAATCGCATACGAACGTGAGCATGCGGCGCTCGTCATTGAACTTCAGAGAAGGAATCAGTACGTGGAGCAAGCGTTGCTTGCAGACCTCAAAGAAGTCACGGTAGGCTTCTTCCCCACCCTGCAGGCGATTGTATTCGCGCTCGGGCACCGTAAAGCGGAGCGCCAACAGGATGACTTGATAATCGTAGTCTGATACGTCGTGCGGAAGGGATTGCTCCAAATCTTCGGGGTTGTGGAACATGACGTAGTCGTGCTCGGCACCGGAGGCACGCTGAAACTCTCGAGCGAGGATTTCGGCAAAGCAAGAACCAATCACCAGCCCCCGCGTGATCTTGGTCGGTGTTACTCGGAGATCCTGAGGGGTGCGGAAATACTCTCCGTTGTGTATATCGCGCAACAAGTCAAAGCGGCTAGGCTGTGATGAAGCCGGCGGCGGGGGCACAGCCTTACGATGATAAAGCTCCTTCACTCGACGAGCGACACTCCTCGCCGACGTCAGCATGGACAAATTCATGTGTTGCGCCTCAACATCGCCGCCCGTTATTACCGCGTCCCCAAAAGTCGGGACGGCACATCGGTCGCGATTGGGTTTACCCATCAGGAGCGACAAGCTGCACTCCAGTGTCGGCTTCACTACGTGCGGAACGGAGCCTTGTCCCCTGTGCTGCAACTAGAAAGCCTCGCCGGCCCAGAGCAGCACGCGACGAGCCTGCACCCACCCATAAGTCCCCTCAGAGGCAATTTAAAGTGTCCTAGAGAAAGTGAGAGTCCCACATCTGTTGGACAAGTGCATGATTACGCCGGACATAGTTCCGACGCAAGGGGGTGCCCTTCCCCGGGTGCCATCCTAATCTGGCCGGGAGCAAGCACCAGCGCCTTTCACTGGTGCTGATCTCTGGACCGGCCGCCTGCGGTGGCCCCGATCGCGGTCAGCTTGAGCCAGTTTAGCATCGCGATCAGCGGATCGATTTCCATCATCATCATGACGCCTCTCCGATCCAGGCACCGCCGATAATGCCGTTCATATTCAAGCAGCGTGCCGCAGCAATGCCGGCTCTTCCGTCGGTGGCGATGTTGCCATGATCTCGCCGCCGAACCCCGCGGCGCTAGTGAGGTGCGCGGGATCGACCCGCTCGAACCGGCCAAGCTGCCGCTCGTGCACCCCGACCGGCATAAAAATCCGCAGATGATCGCCGGTGATCACGACCCGAACCCGATCAGCCGCCACGGCACCGAATAGGCATTGCCGTCCACCTCGATGGCACAATCGGCCTGAACCTTGCGCACCAGCTCGCGGGCCTTGACAACGGCGGAATACTGTCGTCGGACGAAGCCGATGGGCCTCCTCCGGCAGTAGTTGCTCGATCGGCACTTCGCCGCTCGTGTATGCGCAGGTCGAGGAGGCGATCCTCGCCACGAAGGGGTTGCGCTAGCTTTCAAGACGAACGACTTCAACCGGCTCTCGCTCGAGTACTGCGAGTTGCTGTCCTCGTTCTCGCTCGGATCAAACTCTTTCATACTTGCGCCGGTGCAGAGCAATCGCGTGCTCTCGTGCTGGGTTGACCGAGCAAAATGTCGGCTGACTGATGTCGCAAGTCGCAATCTCAGGTCTCCGAGCATCCGGTCTTTCATCGACAAGAGCCAAGCACAGATCGGCGGTTGGGCTTGTGAGGCCTCGTGCTGGGGCGGCGAGAAACAGCCAAACCTCTCGGACGGCACGGGTACCCAGGATATCAGGCCCGAGCCACTGCGACAGGTCATATGCACCACGGCGATCTGTTGGAAGGCGGTAGTTTTGATGTAGAGGGCTGGCTGTACAACAAGGTCAGTACGGGCATGCGCGCGCTCGTTGGCGATGGCGTCGGGAAACCGCTTGGGGCTTCTCAATCCTAGCTAATTCCGGCATCCCGATTTGCGAAACTTATACCAGTTCCATGACGGCTGAATTGAGATTTGAAGGACAACGAAAGGGCTTAGGAAGGCTGGTTTCCGGGTCTGGCGTGTGATTCGCTTACGTCATCTGTTCGGGGGAACCAGATGCTTGGGCCTGTCTTGGTCCGCGCAACGACGAGACTGCCGGCAAGCGTCGATCCAATCTGGTCCACAAGGGCTCCGTTGCTAGCACGGCTAGCACCAGCTGCGTGTCGATGTCGGTGACCGGCACACGGTGGAGCTTAGCGCAGTTGTTCTCTGTCTTGGTCTCGCCGTCGGCGCCGATCACTTCGCCGAGCAGCGGCTGCGGCGCCACACTGCGCGCGTCTTGTCGCTCTTTAATTGTCTCGCAGGCTCTCTCACAATTAGACCCGCTGATTACCAGTAAGCGGATCTACCGAGGGGCTTGAATTGAAGGGCGCGAGAGTTGCAGCTATCACGCGGCGGGACCCTCACTCGGAAGCCGAACTTCGCCACGAGTTGAAGAATTCGGCGAGGGGGACGACTTCGACCCAGCGAAAGTCACCGCGTGGTGATTTGAAGTCGGGACCGATCTTGTCCGGCTTGATGCTAGTGATTTTGGAGCGCCACCCAATGGTGACGTTTTCAGAATTCTCCGTGGCTCCCCGAGGAAGCAACGTGTACCAATGTTTGCCTGCGCGTACCGTCGTGCCATGCACTAAAGCGTAATTGGTGATGCGCTCGAAATAGGGTTGCTGCAGCCAGCGATCAGGCCGGTGCGGATCGACTTCAAAAACCAGCTGCTGTGTATTACCACCGCGGTAGATGACGATCTTCGCGGTGAGCGGGTACCACAAGTCATCGAGTGTCGAATCCACCAGCCATTGACAGTAGAAGTTCTGACACTTGCGCGGCCGCCGCTCATAAATCATGCAGCCTTTGCCGGGCGTACAGTGTTGGCACTTGACGTCCGGCGGCTTCGTCAGGTGCGGTGGGTCGTCCACTCCCAGGATGGTGCAGCACATCGTGCATTTCCCGCACTGCCGCCCGGTGGCTTGGCGTCGCGCCTCGGCGACTTCCAGCCTGGCGACTTCTGGGGCGGCCTCGTGGTTGCTGGGCATGTGTCAGTGCCTGTTTTCTTTTCCATCATACCAGCCTCCAGCACCGTCGTCACCACATTGCCATCCATCCCAGCACTGCTGTTACTGGATGCTGTGGCTCGGCCACCGATCGATCCAGCACGCGCTACACGTCAGCCCCTTGGCTTCCTTGCGCAGGTCGGCGCGCCCTTCCGAGTTGCGTTCCCGACACGCGGCAACGCGGCAGCGTACTGAGATTCATGGTCAAGCGCTGTGCTGCGATCGTTTAGTGCGGGCCGGATTGGCGCAGCGCCAATCGGCGCGGGCGGCCGTGCGCGCTTCGGAGCGACTTTGAGCATCGCCGCAATGCGGATGCCCCGACTCGCGGGCGCCAGGAAGCTCTGCTGCAATCATCGGAAGCAGTATGGGCTCTTGCCGCCGGGTATGCGATAGAACTCGCGGCCGCAATGCCGACAGGCAAGCGTACCCTCTTGCCACTAAAGGTGTCAAATTTCAACGCCGCGATGCTTTCCGGGAAAGCCCGAGATTTTGTTCCAGATCGGAACAAACAAAAAGCCGAAGACGGCCCCAATCTTTGTCCCGAAAGAGCCAGATCGCACTGGCGAATGGCAAGAGATTGCTGCCAAAAAGCGAGCTGCACGTAAACTCAAGACCGCCGGTTTTCTACTCCTCCCGGCGGGGTTTTTGTTTGTTATCTGCGATAGCCGATCGGCGCATCGGCCGTCGAGGATTAACCCCCAAACATTTTCCGCTCGCGTGGCGCTGCTGGCCTCAATCCACTTCGGCACGCGCCTTCCGCGACGAGCGGCACTTCTCTATAGTGGTTGAGATGCCGGTGGAGGGGAACTATGAAGCGGATTGCGTTTGCTCTTTGCGCGTTTGCGTTTATGGGCTTGGCCTCAGCGGCGACAAACCAAGTGCTGAGGCTTTGACGACCAACTGAAACTAACGTACAACGATTTGACTACAGTTACGGTTGGCGGACAAGGGCTATTCCACTGTGATAGCCGCTTCAGCGGTGCATGGTGCACCAAGAGTTGGTTAACCGCGGCAGTATCTCAGAAGTTGATGACAGCGAACGCTTCAGAAAAACGCTGTTACTCGCTTCTCCCCGCGGATGATCCCTTCACAAATCCCGACCTGAACGTCCACAGAGAAGATTGGTGCGTCCACCCTAAAGCGGTTAGTACGCTGGCGGGTCGGATCTGGCGCAACAAACAGCGCGAGTTGTAACCGCTACGTGAATATAGAGAAGCCAGTTGGATGGATTGGTTCAGTGTTGTCGGAATTGAGTGAGGGGCCGACGAGGGCAAGCAGGAGGCCTGGCCGTGTTCCGGAAATAGCGGCAGATTCCCTGCTGCGATCTCTAATGCGCCAGGCGGGGCCAGGTCTCGGCTGAGTTGCCTTTCGCGAGTTGTTGACTGTTATCGCGCCTGCCGAACGGCGTGTGGCCCTGATAGCTTGACTGGTTTTTGGTGGCTCTTTAGCTTAGTGGTACGGTTTAGTCGCACCCAGCGGGGGGAGGAAAACCCGGTGAAATCAACTGTTTGTGGCGTGGTCCTTGTAGCCCTTGTTAGTCCTACATTGGCTAATGAATATTGGGTTGAATATAACTATTCGACCCAAAAGTGCTCGGTAGTGGAAACGAAGTCTCAGCAGGAACCGCCGGGCACTGCAGCGGAAATTACTGCGGCGCAGGCCGAGAACATTATTGCGTCAAACGACGACGCCGTGTTGGACACTACACCTGGCGCAAACACCAATGATATTGATCCCACGGCGGCCATAATAGCCTGGGTGGGGAGGAAGGAGGTCGCAGGAGCTGCTTGGTATGATGCGGCGAAGACTTTACTTCCGACCGCGATGCGGACTCCTGAACAGGTTGTAACGGAGGAGAAAGTTATCACGACCATGTATGCGATCTGGGCGCGACAGCAGGCCACCTCAAAAGCCGCTACATCGGATGCGGCAAAGGCTTTCCTTGGGATTGCGTCGCCGACTCGTGAAAAGGCTGAAATTAAGATGCAGCAGATTATCCGGAAGTGCGGATTAGCTCCTTAGTGCATATCTTGAACAGCGCGTCCTTGATTGTTCAATCTTTGACCAGATCTCGCCGGCAATAGCTGCGGATCGCGCAGATCGATCGAGACCGGGCTTGTGTTGTCGGTGAGTCAACCCCGCTAGATTGCGTCCGCAAGGGCGGCGCCCAAATGAATCCAACCAGCTCGCGAGCCACGCCTGTGATAGGAGCTTTCTTTCGACGAGCGAGCATTCCGCGGCCGATCGAGCGCGAGCTTGAGCCGCGCGTGCGATGCCGCATGGCCTGATACCGCCGCGTCGCCAGCCTGCGTTTGGGCGCTCGGTCGCGGCGTCAGGCGTGCAGATCTCCGGAAGGTAACGGCCGCCTAGACTGCCGAGCGTGCCGGCATAGGTCTTATCCGTCTTCACGTGAACCTGAGCGATCGCCTCCACCTGCAGCGGATTGGCGATGATCACCCCGCGCCACAAATGGCGCCAGCACAAAGGAGGACGCTATGCTGTAGCTGTCGCCTCGACCACCGCCTCGTCACTTGCAGTAGGCTCTTGGCAAAACCCTCAGCGCGGTCCGCGTCATATGAAGCGGCCTGCACTTCGCAGCCTGCGTCTTCCCAGAACAGCACCTCCCCGAAAGTTCGGTGGATGTCGGTCCCAATCACGCGTCGCATGCGCTGCCCCTCCTGCCAGACACACACATGACGGGAGCCGCGGGCGACACCACAACTACGGATTCGCGCTTCTCAGCGTAACCGGGCGAGTCGCAGGGGCGGGCAGCTAACAACTCGAGCTCGCAGCTCATCGTATGGATCGGCCTGCCCGCACCTTCATGATCCGGGTGCCCCTGTCCCGAAGGTCTCACCATACGCCACAATTTTAAAATATCCCAGCCAAACATCGGCATCCCATACCAGTCAATAATCCGCTCGAGCGCATTCTGCGCGAGATCAGACGCCGTACCCGAGTTGCTTGCGTGTTCTCGGAGACGGACAATCACCGCTCAATCTTGCCGCCGCCAGGCTACGGATACGGCGCCACCCACTGGTCGAGCAAACGTTATCTGAACACCGAGCTGCTGAAGGACCAGCAGATGAGAGGTGCCATCACCGTTGAACCAGTGCCGCGCGCCTCAAATTAAGTGTGCGAAAACATCTTGCATTACCTGGAGCGACGATGTTTTCGTATCCAGAAATGGTACATGTTTGTGAAAACAAATGAATTCTCCGTTTCGAAAGTGTGCCAATGTGCTAGATCGGTCATTGCCCTATCATTGGGAAAACGGCGTCGGAAGTTCTGCAGCACGCCGCCGGACAAGTCGAAGCCCAAGAACTCAAGGCGGTTTTGGCGGAGAAAGTCGTCGATCTCTGGCAACGTAAATTGATGTTCTTGGACGTGGAACAGAAGGTCGCGGCAGGGGCTGGTACTGTAGAAATCAAGCCGATCCGCAATTTTCGACAGCGGTGAACCGTCGCCTAACCGAGTGAGCTCGTGCCGGCATCGCCGAATGCCCTCCGCTGATGGGGCGTAACCGCGCTGCGCAATGAGAGCTCGTGCAGCGATAACATCTTGGCGCGCCCGCTTGCTGTAGAGTCCGAGCCGCATGAATCCGCCCGGCCGCAAGATGGACAGAAGTACCTGCCACCCTGCCTGTGGGCACGCCAAATGATGCAAGACGCCGCTTGCTTCGATGATGTCAAAGGTCCGCCCTATCGACTGAAGCTCGAGAATATCCGCCTGTGCGTGCTCGAGATTTTTCACCCCGAGCTCTCGCGTCTTTCTCTTGGCATAACAGAGACTGGTCAGGCTCAGATCAACGGCCAGCACTTGCGCTTCGGGGAATTGTCGCGCGGTTTCAATCGAATGCTGCCCAGTGCCGCAACCTGCGACCAAGATTTCCGCACTCTTGGTTTTGACCACGTTGTCAAGTTTGACAACCGGAAATAGCTGCCGCAGATGGGCTTCAATCGTCGTGTGTACGACTGGCGATGGCTTCATCCACCGAGGGTAAGGATTCTCCTCGTATTGTTGCTTGACTGCAAGCGAGACGTTGTCGTTGACGGTGGTTAAAAGTCGAATCGAGTTGCGCAGCCGCCGCTCTTCGTGCACTTCGCGTACCTGTCGCATTACGAGGTCGGCTGCGGGAGCCGACCAGCAGCGCTCGATAAGCAACTCTGCCCACGATAGTGAAGCGAGCGGGACATACGCCGCAACCGCTACAACCCACCATTCGGGAACGGATGCTCCAGTCGACAGGGCCTCGACCAATCGCTCTCGCAACTCTTGCGCCTGCTGTTTTTCTTCGTCCGGGTAGTAGAAAATGTACTCGTTGATGAAGCACTGCTGCGCTAAGGCGCACCAGAAGCGCAAGCCTTCGTGCCTGAGTAGCTGCGGGCCAAGGTCGCCCACTGCCGCTGCCAGCATCGTTCGACGAAGCGCGGTGACAAATCGCTCGAGTTCGAGATCAAAGACCAAAGTGGACTCAAGAAGGCGGATCAGAAGTCGATTGGTGCAGATTTCAGCTAACTCCGCTGGACTGAATAGCTCGTGCGGGCCTAAAAGGCTGGGCCAGATCGCGGCGATGCGGCGAATACATGCGCCGATGGCACCGTGACGCTTGATGTGAATGGCGGCGAACCGGGCAAGATCGGTGGGACGCCCCCAGGGCTCGGACAAGGCACGGGTGAGATCGTCGCATAGCTCGTTTCCGTCCGGAATAAAGCTGTGGTCGCGCAAACAACCAACGAAAAGAAGCTTTGCGTTTTCCGTCTCCTCCAATTGCAGGCTCCGTCGGACTGCCTTCAACGCGGCAGGCAGATCGCCCAAGGCCGTGAGTACGATAGAAGAGATTGCTGTGCGCTGCTGCCAGATTATGCCTAAGAGCGGCCGATTTTCGCGGGTCGAGAGCCTTGCTGTCGTGAAGGTCGGAATGTCGATCATGCAAAGCGATCGCCCTGCCGATCAAATGCGCCGCTACGCCGGTGCGGCCCATTTGGTGGCTGAGAATGCCGAGAAGATGAAGGCCGTCAAAGTGATTTGGATCAATCCTGAGGACGCTTTTGTAGTAGCTTTCAGCTTCCACAAATTGTCCACAGCGATGATGCTGGTATCCGCTCGCCAATAGCTCGGCAATTTGGTCCAATGGACCAAAGGACTTGCTCGACGTCACGTTAGGCGCTGATGGCGTGCCTACTTTGGCTGCCATTCGCCGTTGTTTTCGGTTCACTACGAAAGCTCCGATCGATCGATAACGCTAAGAGCGCGAGAGCAACGATAGCAACCGTTCGATCATCCTGTGAAGCTGGAAAACCGCTCCGCCGAGTTCGAATATGCTATCGGGCGCATTACCAAGGCGGTCCTACGTGGCCGATTTTGTGTGGCATAGCGGCATGGTCGTCCACCGTGGCGAGGGGCTGATGACCACTCCAGGGCCGGCTTAGTTCGTAATCGGAGTTTGTGGAGATGGCGGCGACTGGAAATGACACCCGTTATTACACTAGCTAGGATCAATCGTCCGATGCGTGTAACTATTCAGTCATTTGCCGCCTGCCGCCATACGCCTGCTCACGTTTTTGACGGCCGTGACACCTGACCGGACAAGCTGAACTGTGGAGCGTAGCGGATTTGTTAGCTTCCAAGATGTACTTTGCTTAAAAGCTAAGATTTCCGCTTGGAACGCATCTATGCTCGCGTCCCTCGCTATAATGCCCTCTCTCATTTGCGCGACTGTAGTGTTCAATGCCGCGATGCCCGTGCTCAATCGGTCGATACTAAAATCGCGTGTGTCGATTCCCTCTCTGAAGTGAGCTATGTCAGCATCACGCGCCGCGATCGCCTGTTTCAATTGCGCGATGTTAGCGTCGCGCGCCGCGATCGCTTCTTCTAACGCCTGTTCCTTCTGTTTTATTGGCAGGACGACTCGCCGTATGCGGGCAAGCATTTCATCGTCTCGTCGGACCCTCCCCGGACTAGCACCAGGAAAGCTGTATCGCTCCTCGTAAAAGAGGCGAATGTTTTCTCTATAACTCTCATTGTTATACAAATGTTTCACTGCCCTTCGAATCGGTTCACCTGCAGCCTGATATACGTCATCATGATCCAGATATAAAATATCCTTGACCATAGATACCTGTAACTCATGCCAAGTGTCATAAACCGTTGAAAGATCCCGAAACTCGGGCATGAAGAAACGGTCATTATACACGGCGAATGGAATTCCTCCTGTCAGGGCCATTTCACAAAAAAAATAATCCAATCCCTCTCCGAACGTGAGCGACCACTTGGACTTTGCGATCAATAATCTGTAGCTCTCATATGGCATGGCGGCAACCGTTACAATCTCAACGTGTGGAAGGCCTTTTGCAATGAAATCGATAACTTGATCACGAAGCGGATGCCGATCTGGCGATAGAACAATGATGTCTTGCTTCTCTGTCCAGCCGTGCTGTTCAAAACGATTCACGAAGACAGATAGCTTGTGGAGCGGGATGCCAAATCGTTTGCTTTGTTCTTGCGTCGAGTACCTCTCATGTGCAGTGGTACACGTTATCTCGTCAGTTAAAGTTCTGAGAGGTGCGATGTCACCGGGTTCGCACTGATCGATGTTTTGCAACATCATATTTATGTGCAGGCGCGGAATCGTGTCCAGGAAAAGCCGCTCTGACGGCGATAGGGAGTTGACAAAATCCTTGCAGAAATACTCGGGAATGTGAAGAACGGCGTGCTCGACACTATGGAAATGAGTAATGATCTCGGCAAACGAGAATATCTCCATCGAATTCTTGAAACGTGTGTATTTTGTTAATACTGGAGCGTTCGGATAAGTGCTGGCGACCACCGTAACACCAACGCCGCCTGGGAGCGTTTTGGTCTCTGCGTGGAACCGACAAATCGACATCACACCGCCGTTAGCAACGTCGAAGGAGGGAACCAAGAACCAGATCAATTTGCGCGTATTTCGCGGTCCCGGCGTCGCGCGATGGCGAGTGCATGACGTCTGGGGAGTGGTCAATTCAGCAGGCATTCGAATCCCCCGGTTGACTCGTGCCGCTCTAAGCCGATGAGCCGGCGTGAGGATATTTCGTCGTGCTGCTTTGCAGAGCCATGCGCCTGTAGCGCAAGAACTGCTGTCCTCAGCTGTGGGCCAGAGACCCATATTACTACCTTAACGTGGTATGGTTCTACTGGAGTTTCGATGTTACCATCGACTGGTAAACTCGAAATGCTCGTCCGCGGCATAACGGGTTACCCTTAAGGCGCAGTCACCAATGAGGATGCCAAAGAGTAGCATCAGCAGTGACAAGGAATTCGGAGCTATGATGGACGAGTACAAGAACATAGATTTGAGTAAAGCATTACCGCGAACTGGCTCCGGCGGCCTCGAAAATCGCCGGCATTGAGTGCCGCCCCAGCCTGAGCCCGTTACAAGCACGCAGCACTCCGTGTTGAGCAACGCGCTGCGATACGTTGCTTCACGGGGACGCCGCCAATGAGTTGCTCGCGTCCAATTCTTCGGGGAGGAATGGCTCACGCTGGCGAGAGAGGGAAACCAAGAGAAAGCTTATTGTTGCCATCACCATGTCGGCATTGCCATTCGCGGCAGAAGTTGAAACGCTGCCGGTTGTGTTGGGGACGTGCAATGCTGGGTGGACGGTCCCCTTACGGCATCAGCAGTGCCAAGCTGGAGACCGTCCAGATGAATGCGTTTGTAACGGCCCGGTGTTTGTCAATCCGCTCTAATCAGATAGTTGCGATATTGCGGAAGCTCATGCTATCGGGCAGCATCCGATGCATGATGACGGATGGGCGCTAGCGCGACGTTGGCCTTCTTCATTCCCCTCCATCTGGCGAGCTTCATTGCCCAGGTCTTCAAGGCCGTACAGCCCTTGAGTGGCGTCAGAAAGACGTCGGCGACCTCATAAGAGCCGTCCGCACCCATGCATCACCATTTTCGAGATGGGCCGTCGATGTCGGTCTCTCCCGATTGGTATTTGGATGGCGTCAAGCCGAAATAGGGTAAGCGGCAATTTCCCCCACCTAGTTATAGGCGGGCTGGCCCGCATTATGCGTTCCGTCATGAAGAAGCCGGATCGCAACATGACGTCGGATGATGTTGGTGCGTTGCAGGCTCGACCCCTGCGCCGTCGTTGGAGTGACGATGCCAAGGCGCGTATCGTGGCGGAATCCTACGCGCCGGGCGCCCTGGTCTCGGAGGTCGCGCGTCGGCACGAGATCTCGCCGCAGCTTTTTTCAGCCTGGCGCAAGGCGGCCCGCCACGGCGTGCTGAAGCCGCGGACGGCACCGAGCCGATGACGATGAGGCCCGCCGGAACGGCTACGATCCAGGATTTCAGCGCGTCAAGCCGCGAGACTTCTTCCGCGCTCGGCGGCCCAGGCCCAGGGCATCAGTTCGTCCAGACGGGAGGCCGGGCAGAGATTGACCAACTTGGTGAGGACGTCGGTCAGCCAGGCCAGCGGATCGATGTCGTTCAGCTTTGCAGTTTGAATCAATGACGCGACAATCGACCAATGCCGCCCCCCGCTGTCCGAACCTGCGAATAGCGCATTCTTTCTCTTATGCAAAGGTTTGCATAAGAGAAATTATGCAGACCTTCAGATTATGCGTAGATGCTTGCTTTCCTGTGTAAATCCGCTCTGCTTTCCAGCGATTTCCGAAGCAGCGCTGTAGACCCGGCTATGCATAATATCAATCTTCACACCAATCTTCTCGCCCCAGTCCACGGGAGAGGAGATGTTCATGAAGCCCGTCATTTTACGGCCAGCGCCGCAAGCATGGCTGTCGTCCAGCATTATATCGCCTTACCAAGATCGCTATGTCGCGCGTTTGCGGCAAGATCGATACGCGCACAACGTGATACGCGTGTATCTTGCAAGCGTCGCCCATTTCGCACGCTGGCTCAGCAAGCAGGATATTTGTCTGCCATCGCTCAGCGAGGCGGTATTGGATCGTTTCCTCAACGAGCATCTGCCCATCTGCAGTTGTCCTGAGCCAGTACGTCGAACACAGTATGAACTGAGGACAGCGGTCCGCCACCTCCTGAGACTGCTTGAGACCGAGGGAGCCATTCGGTCCGCCGACGAGCGGGATGAGCGCAGCACGGAGTTGGCAGCGTTCGATGCCTACATGCGTGATGTCGGGGGCCTGGCGGAGACCACACGACGGCAGCGTCGACGGATTGTCGGCGATTTCCTCGCTCATGTATTCGGCACGGACTGTGTCATCGTCGCGAAGATCGACACCGCAGACGTGAGGCGCTTCGTTCTGGGTGAAGGTCGTGCCTGGGGCGCCGGCGCGGTGCGCGTCGCAGGCAATTCGGTGGGCTGCTATCTGAAGTATCGTCAGATGTGCGGCGACGACATCGCCAAGCTTCTGCAGGCCATACCGCTGGCGGCACACTGGCGCTTGGCGCCGCTGCCCGAGGTATTGTCACCGGCCGAGATTGACCTGCTTTTGGCATCGTTCAGTGCAACCCTGCCATCCGGTCGGCGTGCCTATGCCATGGTCAGGTGTGTCACGGACCTTGGCCTCCGCTGCGCGGAAGTGGTCAAGCTGCGCATCGATGATATCGATTGGCGGAACGGAACCGTCAGGATCGCTCGCTCCAAAACGCATTTCACGGCCTGCCTGCCGCTGCCTAAGCCGACCGGTGACGCAATCGCCGACTACCTCAGGTACGAGCGGCCGAAGACAGCAAGCCGGGCGATTTTTGTTCGTCATGTTGCGCCCTATGACATTCCCATACTGCCGGGGGTGGCCAAGCAGGCCGTCATTGCCGCATTTCGCCGCTGCGGCTGGGATCGTTCCGACCCGCACGTCCTGCGCCACAGCGTCGCCAGCCGATTGCTGCGCGAAGGTACGCCGATGAAGCACATCGCCGATATCCTGCGCCATCGCAGCATCGACACGTCAAAGATCTACACCAAGATCGATCTCGACCGGCTGTCGGCCATCGCTCTTCCCTGGCCTGGGAGGGCATGATGATGACCAAGACAACGATGGCGGAGCACGTCGAAGCCTATCTGGCAGCGCGTTCCATGCTCGGCTTCAGCATTACCGGCCCCAACACACGACTGCTGCGGTCCTTTGCCAGCTTCGCTGACGAACAGGGTTGCGGCACGCTGACCAGCGATCTTGCGATCAGCTGGGCAAAAGATCGATCGCGATACAGCGATCCCTTCACTTGGGCTGGCCGACTGGCGAGATTGAAGCCGTTCGCGGTCTACATGAAGCGCCTGGAGCCGGCAACAGAGTTTCCGGCAACGCCAATATTCGGCAGGTACAGGCGCCGTTTGACGCCCCATATCTACACCGACGTCGAGATCCTCGACCTGCTCGCAGCGGCTCGCGCCCTAAAACCACAGGGGGAACTACGATCAGCCACGTTCGAGACTTTGATCGGATTGATGGCTGCGACAGGGCTGCGCATTTCGGAAGCAATCAGCCTGCGCTGCTGCGATGTCGATATCAAGGTGCGGCGTGCAACGGTGCGCGTGACCAAGTTCCACAAGTCTCGCTACGTGCCGTTTCATCAGTCGGTCGCCGAGGCACTCGGCGCATATCTGCGTGTTCGAGGACGCTTCGTCAGGCGGGAAGAGGAGCAAGCCTTCTTCACCGTCGCAGATGGGCAACGCCTCAACAAGCGAACCGTCCACTACGTATTTCAACGACTGCGCGCAGCAGTCGGCATCAAGCCGCGCGGTTCCTATCCCTACCTTCCTCGGCTTCTTGAAGAGCCTCTGATTATGCCGACCCAACGGCCACAGATTGCCCGTATCCTTTGCCCTCCCGGCCGCCCCTCGGAATAATCCGGCACCCGGAATTATGCCTCAGATCACCCTGGACGATCTCGACTGGGATTGCGGCGAGATCGTCGTGCATGGCAAGGGTCAACGGCTGGCGCGGCTGCCACTGCCGGCGAATGTCGGTGCCGCCTTGGTCGACTATCTGCGGCAGGATCGGCCTGCTTGCTCAACACGCCGCGTCTTCATTCGCACGCGGGCTCCCAGAGGCGGCTTTGTCAGCCAGTCGACTATTTGCTGCATCGTCCGTCGTGCGCTCAAGCGCGCCGGTCTGACGCCGGAGTTCAAGGGTGCGCACCTGTTGCGTCACTCACTCGCCACCGATCTGCTGCGCCGCGGCGCCTCGCTCGTTGAAATCGGTCAACTTCTCCGCCACAGCCAGCCGAACACGACACAAATCTATGCCAAAGTCGACATCGCGGCGTTGCGTGCCATTGCGCTATCCTGGCCAGGAGTCGCATCATGAGCGCGTTGCAAGCGGCGCTCGAAGAGTACCTGGCCGCGCGCCGCGCCCTCGCAAGCCCAGCGGAACATTCTGCCTCTCCACCCAGGCACTGAAACCAGCCAGGAGCTTAATCTTCTGCCGAACAGTCGTTTTGGCATATCCCTGGTCATCGAGCCGAGCCTCGAAGCCATCCAGGTGGCTATCCAATTGACCTATCCAGCGATCTTTGGCTGGCGCCTCATTCAGATCAATCATCGTCCGTCTCCCTATAGCGCGGGAAAGTCCACGCTCAGAGAGAGCAGCCGAATAATGCCGAGCGATCAACGGCCGACGCTGATCCAAATACTTGCAATAATGAGAAAATTACGCCGCTGTGATGGCGTCACTCGGAATAATCCGGCACCCGGAATTATGACGATAACTCCGAGTTCGGAATTATCGTCATACCTTCATTTGCCGACGGCTTGAGCGCTGGCAGGCCGATGGACGCGAGATCGACAACGCCATTACGGCGCTCTCGACCTATGTCGGCCACGCCAAGGTGTCCGATACATATTGGTACATGACCGGCATTCCCGATCTGATGGCCACCGCCGGATCGCGTTTCGAAGGCTTCGCATTCGGGGAGAACGGCCATGTCTGATCGCAACGCGCCATCCCTTCCCACCCTCGTCCAGCGCTTCTTTCTCGAGCATCTCGGAAAACACCGAGCCGTCTCTGCCCAAACGGTTGCTGCCTACCGCGACACGTTGAGATTGCTCCTGGACTTCGCCTCAGAGCGATTGCGTCGAACACCAAGCGCGATCACACTGTCGGAACTCGATGCGCCGCTGCTGCTGTCGTTCCTCGATCATCTTGAGAAGGGCCGCGGCAACAGCGTGCGAAGTCGCAATGCCCGCCTCGCGGCCATAAGGACGTTCCTAAAGTACGCTGGACATCACGACCTCGATGCCCTGGCGACGATCGAACGGGCGCTTGCGATCCCGCTGAAGCGATTTGACCGGCCCATGGTCGGCTTTTTATCGCGAGACGAGATGCGTGCCATCACCGAGGCTTCGGACGCCAGCAGTTGGGCTGGCCGAAGGGACCGTGCCATGTTCAGCACTATGTACAACACAGGCGCGCGTGTTTCCGAGATGATCGGCACACGCTGGGGCGATGTCGTACTCGAAGGACAACCGGCCGTTCATTTGCATGGTAAGGGCCGCAAGGACCGATCAGTGCCGCTATGGCGGGCAACGGCCTCGCTACTTCGCGGCTGGCGTCAACGGCTCGGTGAGCCACCTGTCAATTCAATGCTCTTTCCGAATCGCAGCGGTGGCCGGATGACACGCTCGAACGTAACCCAGCGGCTGCAGCTTGCGGTCGAAGTGGCTGCGCGCAAGTACCCGGCTCTCATCGATCGAGCAGTAAGTCCGCATGTTATTCGCCACACAACGGCAATGCATCTGCTCCAGTCTGGCGTGGATATCACTGTCATCGCCCTTTGGCTCGGCCACGAAGACCCCGCAACCACGCACATGTATGTTGAAGCGGACCTCACGATGAAAGAGCAGGCGCTGGTGAAACTGCAGCCCGCCGGAGCTCGGTTCGGCGCTTCCGAGCGCCAGACGAACTGATGAGCTTTCTCCAGGCGCTCTGATTATGTTGAGATCATCGCGGCGGACATGGTTGCCGAACTGTCTCCGCCGCGAGCACCTGCACATAATCCGGAGGCTTACATAATTTCTCTTATGCAAACCTTTGCATAAGAGAAAGAATGCATTGTTTGCCGGGCATGATCAGGGCGCGGAGAACTGGCCTGCATCGCTTCGCTGGTTGAAACCTGCAAGCTCTGTGGCCGCGCACGTGCCGGGTCTCCAACTGCTCGACCGCAAGCCCGGCTGGGCGCATCACCGCATAGAGCCATTGCGACAGCGGTCCTGCTTCCAGCCCAATCCGCGTCAGCGCCAGTTTGAGTCCCGTTAACCATGTGATCAGATCGTCCGGTTCAGTAACGATTTTGCCTTTGCATACGACGTTGTCGCTGCCATGACGCTGACGGCACGCATAGTCGGATGGGTGGCATAGTCAGCGGGCGGGGCCGCTCGAATAGCCGGCATGGCCGTTTGCATTGCGGTCATACCAACCAAGGCTTTCGCCATTCCTTGCACGTCGCGCGTAAAGCCGGTCGCGACACCATTCAACTAAAAATCGAGCTCTGTGTAGCGGCCGGTCAGATTATCAGCGTGCGAAACTATCGCATTGCCGGGCGGCACCCAGGCGTCCCAAATTGGGCTCACCTGAAGGATCCCGGGGGGATCGCTTGCCGGTGCATTTTGGTTGCCTTAATTGATCTCCGATGAACCAGGACCAGGGCCTCGGACGAACCGAACCCTCACCCCACCCTCACCCCGAGGCAATTTGCAAAAAATGGCGAGGAAAGGTACCATGAGGCGTTTGGTAGGGGATGGGGGACAAACCGCGTGGCTTCGAAATTCGGCTTGCTCCAGAAACATCTGGAGAACGATGAGCGTCGCAGGGAGCTGTTGGCGATAGAAGCACGCTTCATCGAGCGCGAATACCCGCCGCAATTGGTTCTCGAAAACACCTCAATCTGCAATCTGGCCTGCATCCACTGCAGCCATCGCGAGCTGCAACGTGTAAAGCGGCACATGAAGCGTCCACTCTGGAACAAGATTGTCGAAGAGATCGGGGCCAACGCCCCAGATACCGAAATCTGGCCCACCTTCTACGGCGAAGCCCTGATCATGGGTTACAAGAATGAGCTGTGGGACCGTCTCGATTACGCCGCAAAAGTCGGTTGCCGCAACCTCGTGCTCAACTCGAACGGAACGCTGCTCGACCGTTGGCATAATATCGACAAAATCCTCGCTTCGCCGCTGCGACGCTTCATTCTCAGTCTCGATGGCCTCTCCAAAGAGACTTTCGAGCTCATTCGCGAGAATGCAAAGTGGAATGAAGTTTATCCCATGGTCGAGGAACTGTGCCGCCGCCGCCTTCAGCGAGGCCAGAAATATCCCATCATCGTGGCCCAGTTCTCGGTCATGAAGCAGAACGCGCACGAGGTGGATAATTATCGAGCCTACTGGGAAGCCCGCGGCGCGGAGGTCAAGATTCGGCCGATGCTAGAGTGGACTGCAACGGGTACGGTACGCACTGATACGATCACCCACGAGAGCGAGTTTCGCATCGCCTGCCCTTGGGGGCACAATACGATGGCCATCCATCAGGATGGGACAGTGGTCGCTTGCGCAGTCGACTATGAAGGGCGCCTGAAGGTCGGCAATGTCAACGAAATCACGATCAAGAAGGCTTGGCGCCGACTCGGCGAACAGCTACGCAAGCCGCACCGCGAGCACCGCTGGTCCGACATCCCGGAGATCTGCAAAACTTGCGGCGATTGGCAAGTCGCTGGCGCGGAATACGCCGACGAGAAGATCGAGGGGACGCGGCCGTTCTGGTACTATGAACAAAGAACGCGAAGTGAGGTGGCTTGATGTTAGCGACGGTCGGCACCGGCGGGCAGGAGACTTCAGATGCTGCTCCACAGCGGAACCGTTACGGCCTACGGCCCGAGGCATCGGAATATCCAATGATGCTCGTGCTGTCATACGTTTATCCGTGCAACGCGCTTTGCCCGCATTGCCCCTACACCAACTCAAACATCCGCAAGGAATATCGCGACGCGCCCTTCATGCCGGCGGCGACGTTCAAAAAGATCGCCGATGAATCTGGCCCTTACGGCGCTTACCTGCGCATCTCCGGTGGCGGCGAGCCGATGCTGCACCCGCAAGCCGCCGAGCTGCTTGTCTACGCCAAGGCAAAGGGCTGCAAGATCGGCTTGATTACCAACGGCTCGCTGTTCGATGACGATAACTCGCGCATGCTGCTTGCCGCTGGCGTCGACCTGATTGAATTTTCCGTCGACGCCTGCGATAAGGAGACCTACGACATTGTACGCAAGGGCCTCGATTTCGAGGAACTGAAGCACAACATTCGGCGCATGCTGCGGCTCCGAAACGAGATGCGCGGGATATCCAAGGTGATAGCATCAGGAGTGCACCAGCGCGGCGTCGATATCGATGCAGTCGAGCGCTATTGGCTCAGCGAAATAGGTGTGGACTACTTTATCAAGCGCAAGTTCCTGACCTGGGGCGTCAACACCACGCTCGATGCAGGGCGATCCGCCGATCCGGGCGCTTATCTCAACACTGACGAAGTCCCTTGCCCATTTGTCTTCGAAAGGCTGAACATCGACAGCCGGGGCAATGTCATGGTCTGCGGTTACGACATTTCCGCAAATACTAGCATGGGAAACGTCAACGCGGACTCGATTCGCGATATCTGGCACGGGCCGGGCTTCCGCTTCTATCGCGAGAAGCATCTAGCCGGCCGCGGCAAGGATATACCCCTCTGTTCCGGCTGCCCCGATTGGAAGTTTCGCTCCTGGGATCACAATTACTGGAAGGTCGTGCGCAACGCGGAAGCAAGCCGCAAAGCCAAACTCGGCGAACACGACGACTTCATGGGAGCCGTCGAGAGTGCGTCGCCAGCATAGCAAAATCGTGCAGTTTCATGGCGCTCAAACTCGCCGGCCATCTGTTCACCGGTCCGTTTCCGATCGACACCACTGAAGTGCGCAGCAACCACGCGCCGGTGGTCTATGCCATAATCGCCCGGGGCGGCGAGCCGTGGGCGCCGACCTTCCGCGTTGTCGACATCGGCTTTAGCGAGGATGCCGGCTTGCGCTTTATAGAGCTACGGAACCGCGCGTCGTGGTCCGTACCCGATTCGGCGCGTCTTGGCGTTTATTTGTTCTACGCGCCGCGCTCGGGATATTCACTCCAACAGCGACGCGAAATGGCAGAAAGCTTGCGGCAAAAATACGATCCACCGAACGGGTTTGCCGAAGGCTGATTTCCGGCCAGTCGAAATCGATTGCCATCATCACTTGCGTCATCGCGAAGAATGTTCGCAATTGTCCGTCGCAACCACCTGCCGGCCGGGACGATCCCGGCCGCCGCTGCATCGGTGATGGTCGGCGTCGGCCACAGCTCGACCTATCCATTTGGCGCGACTTGTCGGGTTGGGTCATCGCTCTGCGTCTTCGTCTTCCACCGGGCAGTTAGTCGTCGACCGGCTGACCTCTGCGAAGGACACGCCTTAGCGCTGGATGCTGTCGAGTGCGTTCAGGTTTTTCGTTCTAGCTGCCCTGCACACAATGGCGCTGACGATGCATATCCCTATCCATTTCGTGCGAACTGGGCTGCTCGCGGCCGGCCGGCGGCGGCGCTCAGTGCTTTTTTCACCGGTGTACGCGCGATGTCTTGTTGCCTGGATTACGCTTATGTCGCACTGCTTCGCGGTTCTCTTCTGATCTTGACCGTTCTTTGGCGGCAGTGTCGGTCTTTTACGGAGGGCAACTCACCCCACTTGGCATTGGGCCGATAGGGCGATGATTGTGGTCGCGCCGCAGGGTTGCTGAAGATTATGCAATAGGAGGTGGTTGCTTCCCAAATTCCCGGATGTTGTCGTCAACGTCCTCAACGTGCACAAGGCATGCCGTTTTTCGCCACCGACAGAGGTGTGCCGATGCTGACGCACTCGGCGTGACACACGGGGTCGCTAGTCCGCTGGAAAGGGAGCGGACCAAGGCCGCTATCTGCAAGCGTCCGGATTTGTTCAAGCCGTTGCTTGACGAGTTGAGTAGGGTGCTTTGAACCCGCGGACACAGCGTTTATGCCGCTTCGAACGATCAGACCTCCTTGAAATCATCAAACAGCGGCAACACCAGCCGCAGGATCGACTGATCGAGCCGAAATGGCTCGGACACGCGTCGGATCGGCTGATGGGGCGAGCGGCCGAGCCTGTGGCGCGCTCCCCAGGCGATCCAGTTGCGTGTGGTGTCCAAGACAGAGCGAGCTACGACGGTCAGCCGCGTCCCTTTGGCTATGCCTTTCTCACGCGGGATGAAGCGGATCGGCACCTCGATGAATCGCGTTCCGTTGTAGTAGCTCTTCAGCAGCAGTTCGGGGTTGACAAAAGATGTTCGTCCGACGATCGAAAGCGATTGTACGGCACGAGTCCGGTAGAACGTCACATTCTGAAAGTCATTGAAGCGGGCACCGAAAAGGATGGTCAGCACATAATAATTTCCCAGAGAAATAATTGCCTTGAAGAGACTATCCGAGCGGCGACCGACGCGGTATATCGAGCGCAACACCGGGATGTAGCTCAACAACCGGATGGGCACCGGTCGAATTCCTTGCACCGCGTCGAAATACATCAGCAGTTCAAGAAACACTCTCAGCTTGCTTATATCGTAGGACCAATCCACGGTTTGCCAGAACAAAAATTCCTTGCACGCCTGGGCGATGGCGGTTCGGCACGCCATACCGACATTCAGGTTGCGCTCGTGGCGGACGATGCGCACCCGCGGCTCCGTAGCAGCGAAAGCCCTAACGATCTCGTTGGTTCGATCGGTCGAGCAATCATCGACCAGTACGATTTCCCAATCCGTCACTGTACGGTCGAGCAATTCGACCGAGCGCTGCAAAAAGCCTTCGATCAACTCTTCCTCGTTGTACGCCCAGGCTAGCATCGAGACGCCGCGCGTGAACTTGCCGAGGGCGACGTGCTCGGGCGACGAAGTGGCCGGCCAACCGCCGTATTGAAACGGCGGGGTGATCGGAACGGTCGTTGCGGCAACTTGGTTCAGAGCACGCTGTGTCACACGACCCTCGGCAACTGCGTCAGGACGCTTGCTCGAAATTGCGCGTCAGCCCCCGCTCCAGAGCTTCGGCGACGACCTCAACGTCGCCAAGCGGCATGCCCGGATAGAATGGCAGTGAGATGGTCTCATCGCCCATTTGCTCAGCTTCGGGGAAGGCCCCCCGCTTGTGGCCGAAATGTTCGCGAAAATATTGCATCAGATGCACGGCTCGATAATTCACGACACAACCGATCTGATCGGCTTTGAGAAACTCGATGACATCGTCGCGCTTTTCGCCGGCTACCCGCACTGGATAGATGTGGCGCGAATGTACGGTGTCGGGCAGGGTGCCGGGCCGGCGTACGCCGGGAACGCCGGCGAGCCGATCGTCATAATGGTAAGCCAGCGCGGTGCGTTGCTTGAGTTTGGCATCGATGCGATCGAACTGCGGCAGCAACAAAGCCGCTTCGATGTTGCTCATGTTATATTTCCACCCAAGCACGACCATGTCCCAGTGCTTGTAGCCCTCGCGCGAGCGGTCGAACGCCGTCTTAGTCATGCCGTGCAAATGCAAGAGCTTGAGCTTTTCGTAGAGGGCGGTGTTGTCTGTCGTCAAGGCGCCACCTTCGCCGCAGGTGAGATTCTTGGTGGCGTAGAAGCTGAAGCATGCGACGTCGCCGAGTTCGCCGGGCCCGACGCCGTCGCGTTTTGCCTCGACGCAATGCGCCGAGTCTTCGATGATCTTGAGCCCATGCCGATCGGCAATCGATCGGATTGCGCGCATGTCGCACATCAGCCCGTACAAATGAACCGGCATAATCGCCTGAGTTCGCGGCGTGATCGCGGCTTCGATCAAATCGGCATTGAGGTTGCCAGTATGCAACTCGACGTCGACGAAGACCGGCGTCGCACCGGCCTCGAGGATGGCTGTGGTGGTGGCGATGAAGGTCATTGGCGTGGTGACGACCTCATCGCCCGGGCCGATGCCGAGCCCCAACAAAGACAGATGCAGCGCCCCCGTGCAGGAGCTGACGGCCAGCACATGCTTGCGGCCGAGATAATCCGCCAGTTTGCGCTCGAATTGCCCGACATATTCGCCAGTGGTCAAGATCTCGCCCTGGAGCACTTCGGCCAGCTGGGTGAGCTCGGGAGCGCCGAGGTCATGCCGAAAAAAGGGAACGCGACGTTTCGGCCCGCGATTCATAATTGCTTATTTCCAGATATGGGGAGGCGATCGAACTCGTCGCGAAGCATTCCCATTGCCATCAAGTCAAAGCGCTTGCCCCCGAAAGCGACATGCTTTCGCAACGATCCTTCATAGACAAATCCGCTTGTTTCGTAAAGCCTTCGGGCGGGCAAGTTGTATTCAACCACGTAAAGATAGACCCGCTCCAGATTGAGGACGTCGAACCCGTGCTGCAGCATTAGTCGCAGCGCCCGCCGTCCGAAACCGCGGCGTTGTCGGTCCCGCCTACCTATCATCAGCCCCAAAGCGGCGTTGCGCGAGATCCAGTCGATATCGCGCAGATAGGCGATGCCGCACAGAGCGCCGTCCGACAAGTCAACGACGCCGGCGACGCATTGCTGCATGCCATCGCCGGCGATGGACCGCTTGATGAAGCCAGCCTCCATCACATGGCTGACCGGAAAGCGAAAGCTCAAAATCTGATCGCGAATGGCCGGATCGTTGCGCCATACAATAGTCACGTCGGCATCTTGGGGTTCGAGCGCGCGCAGTGCAACGACATCATCGCTCACCGGCCGGAACACCGGCAGCCTTCGTGCGTCAAGCATAGCGGTCCCACCACAACTGCAGCATCAACAAATTCCAGATCTGATTGGCATGAGGTCTGCGGCCGGAGAAATGATTATCGAGCATTTGCGAAATCGCTCCTGGCTTGAACAGGCCTTGGCGTCGGATCTTTTCCGGCGCCAATGTGGCGCGTACGTAAGCCTCAAGGCGCCCCATCAGCCATTCATTGATCGGCATGATGAAGCCCTCCTTGGGTCGGCAGATCAGGTCGGCTGGCACCAGGTCGGCCACTGCCTCCTTGAGGATGTTCTTGACACGACCGGCCTTGATCTTGAACTGCCCTGGCAGGCTACACGCGAATTCTACCAGCCGATGATCGAGAAACGGTGGCCGCACTTCGACCGAATGCGCCATGGAAAGTCGATCGACAAAGGGAAGCACCTGATCGGGCAGCAGCGTATCGAGATCCAGAAACAGGGCGCGATTGATCGGATCGGTGCTTTGGCACGCGGCGAGGCGGTCGCGGATCAACGCTTCTGTAGTTGCAGTCCCAACCGCCTCTCGCATCGCCGGCGCGTAGAGCGCGTCCTTCGCTTCATCATCAACCAGATAAAGCCCCATGCGCTGGGCGGCTTCGTCGCCGCGGGCCCGAAGTGCTGCTAGCCGCGCCACATCGTTCTCGAACGGGACCAGGCTGTCGGGATCAATACGCCCGGCGGCGTAAGCCGCGAGCGGCGCGGCGATGCGGTGCGGCAGATAGCTTGCAAATAGTTCATCGGCACCATCCCCCGAGAGGGCGACTTTGACGTGTTGTGAGATCGACTGGGTAATAAAAAATGTCGAAATCACACCGGAGAACGGTTCGTCGAATGCCCGCACGATCTGATCGAGCTGTTCGGGAAGATCATCAAATTTGACGAGATGCTCGTGGTGCTCAGTGCCACAGCGGTCAGCGACTATGCGGGCAAACCGGCGATCGCTCTCCTTATTATGGAGGTCGTCCTCATAAACGAGCGTAAAGGTCTTGATCTTGCCGGTGCGTTGCTGGGCAACCAGCGATACGACACTTGAGGAATCCAGACCTCCCGACAGATAGGCGCCGAACGGAACATCCGAGCGCATTTGCAAGCGCACGCTATCCTCGAGTAGCCTTCGGATCTCGCCAGCGGCCTCGACCTCGTCAACATCGAAGGTGCGATCAAATGACGGCCGCCACCAGTGCTGGCGGATAACCTCGCGGTCACGGCAGACTGCCAGTTCGCCGGAGCGCAACTGCTCGATGCCGCTAAATGCGCTCAGCGGTGCTGGCACATTCTTCAGCGAAAGATAGTGATGGAGTGCGATGAAATTCGGCTCGCGTGAGACGCCGGGATGCTCAAGTAACGCCTTTGGCTCTGAGCCAAAAGCGATGCCGTCGCTTAACCGGGCGAAATAGAGCGGCTTGATGCCGAGCCGATCTCGTGCCAGCAGCAGTGCGCGGCGCCGCTGATCCCACAAGGCGATGGCGAACATGCCATTGAGGCAGTGGAGGAAATCAAGTCCGTATTCCTCATAGAGATGAACGATCACCTCAGTGTCAGAATGATGGGTGGTGAACTGGTGACCGGCGCGCAGCAACTCGGTGCGAAGCTCGACATGGTTATAGATTTCGCCGTTAAAGACGACGACAATCGAATGATCTTCGTTGAAGACCGGCTGCTCGCCGGTAGCGACGTCGACGATCGCCAGGCGTTGCATTCCGAGCGAAGCGCCGTCGCCCGCCCAGAATCCGGCGGAATCCGGGCCGCGATGCGCAAGCGCACCGGTCATGCGGCGGACCAAGACTTGGTTAGGCGGGCCGGTAAAGCCAACTATGCCGCACATGTTGATTGCAGGACCGAGACCGCTGTAAAAGCCGCGTTCGCAATTCTTGTCAAGCCACGGCACGATATAACGTACTAAAATAATCTAAGAAGGGCAAGGGGTTGGACTTTGACGACACTTGTTGTCTTGCAGCCGAGTTATCTGCCGTGGCTCGGTTATTTTGATCAAATGAGCAAGGCTGACGTCTTCGTCTGGTACGACGACGTGCAGTTCGACAAGCACGGCTGGCGCAATCGCAACCGCATCAAGGGCCCAAAAGGTCCGCTCTGGCTGACCGTTCCCGTGCTGCACACCGGCCGCTCGCTGCAACCGATCAGCGCTGTCGAGATCAACAACCGCTTATTGTGGAGCCGGAAACATCTGCGGTCCGTCGAGCAGCTCTATGCTCGCGCGCCGTTCTCGAGTGACCTGCTGCCGCGGCTCAGCGATATCCTGCTGCGGCCATGGCAGCATTTGGCCGACTTGGACATCGCCACCACCGAATGGCTTGCGCATGAATTTGGCATTGGGACGCCGCGATACAGGGCGTCACAACTGGGCATCGAGGGCGACCGCAATACCCGGCTGATCAACCTTTGCCGACATTTCCAGGCAACGCGCTATATTTCCGGGGACGCAGCCCGCGACTATCTCGACGTTGCGCAATTTGCGGCTGCCGGCATCGAAGTCGTCTGGCATGCATACCGGCATCCGCAATATCCACAATTGCACGGCACTTTTATTCCGCACCTCTCCGCGCTTGATTTGTTACTCAATACCGGTCCCGGGGCGCGCAAGTTCTTCGTGAGGTAGCGGCAGTATGCCGTCCTGTGCAACGCCCTGCCGATGCATGGCGAATGCGATTGCTCCCGGGATTAGCATGACCATTGACACCGCTCTGAACGCGAAGAATATGCTGGCGTAAGGTGCCGATATGATTGACGGCGCCAGCCAGCGGCAGATCAGTTCGAAGGCCGCTTCGCCAACGCCGAGACCGCCCGGCGTGAATGGAAGAATGTTTGCCACCATCGCCAGCGGCGCCGCAACTGCGACGTCTAGCAGCGTGATGTCGCCGATTTGCAGAGTTCGCGTGATTAATAGAAAAGCAACGATTGTTAACGCTTAAATCATGAACGACAGACATAGCGCAGCAACCATAACCAAGGGGCTCTTGCGAAACGCCAACAGCACGTCGCGAATCTGCGCTAAACGCCGCTTGAGCTGCCGGAACCGCTGCAATCCTCGAACATTGAATGGCGCTAAGGAAGGCACTCCCAAAAGGATGGCACTCACAACGATGGTCCCGGCAAGGGAGACCAGAAGCGACAGGGCAAGTAGCCTCAGCTCCGGAACGTCGCGCACGCGTTCCCATCTCAGCATCATCATTAAGGCGGTGACTGCGAGCAGCGAGATCAGTCCCAAGGCGCGATCGACAAGGACGGAAATGACAATACGGCCAGGGGCCTGCCGCAACACGCGCCACACATAGATTCCACGTACCGCGTCGGCGCTTAGGGGTCCAAACGACACTTGACCGACGAACGTCGATATGCAAACCGTGCGAAAAAGCGGGCTCAGCGGCACCTTGATGGAGAGGGCGCGCAATACAATCGCCCACCGCCAGGTTGCGATTGGAAGCGTGACTAGCGTCAGGCCGGAAACTGCGGCTATCGTCCACGGTGCATGGCCGAGAGGTGTCAGCGCCTTGAGATCCAGATAGCCAAAGCGGTACAGAGCCGCCAAAACGGCGATGCTTAAGGCGAGACGGGCGGGCGCCGCAAACCGATGCGAGCTCGAGCCTGGGGTTGAAAGGTTTGAAGGATTTGACTCCATTGGAGCTTTTTCCTAGACGCTGATGGGGTGTGTCGCTTCGCAGCGGCGCCGGTTCTCGATCCTGTGCAGGACTGCTACGACTTGGTCGATAACACCGGTGGTGGATGCGTACAATTCTGGTGACCGGGGGGGCTGGGTTTATCGGGTCGAACCTCGTCTACTACCTGGCAAAGCATTATCCTGAAGTTCACATCGTCGTTCTCGACGCCCTGACTTATGCGGGCTCCACCGAAAATCTCCCAGCTAGCATGTATTTGGGGGAGGATCCGCGGCTGCATTTCTGGTACGGCAACGTTTGTAATAGCGCGATCGTGGAGACCCTTGTCCAAGATGCGGACATCGTCGTTCATCTTGCGGCCGAAACGCATGTTACCCGCTCGATCTACGATAGCCTGTTGTTCTTTCAGACCGACGTCATCGGCACCCAAACTGTCGCCAACGCCGTTTTGAAAGCGCGCGACAAGGTCAAGCGCTTCATTCACGTTTCTAGTTCCGAAGTCTATGGTACCGCCCGTTCCGAATTAATGAGCGAATCTCATCCGCTTGAGCCGATGAGTCCCTATGCTAGCGCCAAATGCGGCGCGGACCGCCTGGTTTTTTCCTATTGGGCTACCTACCAGATTCCGGCGGTCATCGTGCGACCATTCAACAATTATGGCCCGCGCCAGCATCTTGAAAAGGTCGTGCCGCGCTTCATCACCGGCGTGTTGCTAAACGAACCGATCAGCGTGCACGGCGGTGGACACTCGGCCCGCGATTTTCTGCATGTCGACGATACCTGTCGCGGCATTGACGCCGTGATGTCGGCTCCGGCGGAGCTGGTGGAAGGTCAGGTATTCAATTTGGCGTCGGGACAGCACCGATCGATTTATTCGATCGCCACTGACATTGTTGACGTAATGAACGGCGATCGGGACTGCATCCAATCGGTGGGTGAACGACCGGGTCAAGTGATCCGCCATAGTGGAGATTGGTCGAAGATCAAAAGAGCTCTGAATTGGGAGCCGCGAGTCTCCTGGGCGGAGGGACTGAAGGCAACGATAGAGTGGTACGCTGACAACAAGCCATGCTGGGCAAAGCAGCTCTTCATGCGGAGAATACCCATCATTACTGCGAGCGGCAAGACTGAATACCATTGAGTGTCGAGTTGCGATTTAGTTCTGCTAATCCGAAGGCGTGTTTGATGCTTACTTTGATGCGCACGGACGCCGAAGCTGAGTGACTCACACCGGCTCATTAAAAACCAACCAAAGGCATTAGTGTCCTCTGTTCGGCCCATGCTCGAGTCAAGCTTGGTGCTGTAGTGGCGTCCCGTAGAATCAAATCCTATCTGAGAGTGCAAAGAGGGACTGGTTTGATCCGATCGAATCAGGATGCGCAGGGAGGTTCGTCGCTTCATCGTAAGTATGATCGGGATCGAGCTTAAGGAGGTGCTATCGCGGCGGGGACTACGGCGATTAGCGAAGGCTGGAGGCTTGCTCCAGCGAGAGGCCTCAACGGCCATCGGCACTATGTATCGCTGCCAACCGTTGTTAGGTCGAACTTCTCCATCGGAATGGCATGAAGGCGACGCGCACCACCACATCGGGCATGCGGTACTCGATCACATCGACTGTCAGGGCCTGAACTCCGTGCACATCATTGGCAAGTGCCGTCGCGAGGATGTCCTGCCGCTCTGGAAGGAGACGGCCGCCGCCGTGAGCGCTTGGGTTCGGCCGTCGAGCGGCGCTGCGTTGCCGCTCAACGCTCAGGTACAGGCGATGACCCACTCCTGCTTTGAGTATTCCTCCCAAGCACGTCGCCAGAGGAGGGGCAGGCAGGTAACCGTCCTCGCCAGCAAGCGCGTGACACTGCATGTTCTCCGTTACTATGTAGCCCTCGACTACGTAGCGTGCTCGGACGGGCTCCTCTAGCTTGGCCGTAAATAGCGGATCGTCAGCCAGCGAGGCTCAACGATTACGCGACGTAGTTTTGTCCAGGCTACAAGCCGTCCGCAAATTCAGCAGCTGATCTTCGGGCGATAACGTGGCGTGCCGTGTGGCGATGAGGTTTTGTCGAGTGCTTGCTCCTTCATCGCGAGTGTTGATTTCCGAATAAATTTGCGGCCTTCCGATTCATGACTGAGCCACCGGCGATGACTGCTCGGTCACCATTGCAACTACTCCAGCGCCATCGTGCGTCGAAGCAGATGGACGGTGACCCGCTTTTTCCTTCAGTTAAGCGCACACTCTTGCAGCGTCTATCCTTGGTCTGAAGTCGACGATCGCCGCTCAACACCTCTAACAAATCCGCGGCATAAATGTCCAGCTCATGACCGCTCGACAAATAGGACGCCAAAAAGGATTGATTTTGCTTTGCGGTCCGGGGGTGAACAGAGGTCCAACGAATATCGTACTGCTTCCTGGGACGATACCGCTGAGCGGAGAATCGAACTGCTTGGATATCGTGGAGTGATCAGGGCTCGAGCCGGCTAATAACCACCACTCGCAGCGGCATTCGCGAGGCGGGCACCGGTCTCTCCCGTGTCGTCATCAACACTGTTTCCAAGCATCAACGCCACGCAAAAAGATTTTGCGGAATCCGCCGGTGTCGTCGCCTGGAAAGATGATCTTTGTTTCTGATGATAGAATCATGGGTGCCACAACGAGACCGGCTCTGAGTGCCTTTGAGGATCATGGGCGCGGTGTGTCGCGGACCGCCACAACACGATACGTTGCGTTCCTGCCACTGAGTTCCCAGAGTCCGCTCCCGCCGCAAAGCCCCGACAATCGCCACTTTTTGCAGGATTTGCACCTTTTGACGCTAACCCGTACGCGTAAGTTAATTGGTGTTGCTGACCTTGTTGGTTCGGTTGTCCGCGTTGTTGATGTAATTGGCACGGTCGCTGTCAACGATGAATCCACGACCACCGTCACCAACCTCGCGGCCTTGCCGGCGACGATCGTGAGCGCTTCCGCCGGGAAGCCGAAGCCACCCTGGCGCTCTCGCCGCAATGGTGGGGACCGGCTGCATCTACCGTGCGCTGGTGTCGCTGTGGCGCAAGTACTTCCACCCGCCGACGGATGCGCACGCCAGGACCTGGGGTCGCCTAGAGGCCGGCTACGGCCGGCGCCGCTCATCGAGCACTGGTGCGGATTGAACCCCATGGCGTACTGGGCGGCGACGCAGCTGCAGCCACGCCGCGAGCGCGTCGCGGAACATTTCCTGCGGCTGTTCGGCTTCGAGGTCTACCTGCCGCGAGTCCGCCGCTATCAGATTCGTTGGCACCGTCGCATCGAAATGCTGGTGCCGCTGTTCCCACAATAGTGCTTCACGCGCATCGAACTGCAATGGCACGGTATGCGGCAATGCCCGGGCGTGATCCGTCCGGTTAGAATCGGCGACGACGAGCCTGTGCACATGCCCAACGAAGTGATCGACGCCTAAGCACGGACGAGGCAAGGTCCAAAGTCGGCGACCGGGTGAGGGGTCATTTCCGGCCCATTCATCGGTCATACCGGCCTCTGCACCTCCGCAACGCACCAGCGATTTGGCGTGCTGTTGCTGATGCTCGGCTCACAGCGGAGGTGACGCTGCGTCGCGACGCGGTCGACTTGATCCGATGAGCCGGAACCCGCAATGCTGTCCAACGTGCGGTCGACCGCTTCCCGCGGAATTGGCAGTCACTGAACCAGTACGGCGACGCCTCGTCGAGATCGTTGCGAAGCATCCAAATGCATTGCCCGCAGCGAATTGATGGACCTGCTCTATGCCGAGGAAATCGATGGAGGCGCTGAAATCTGAATACAATCTCGGCGCTGATCTTCCACGTGTCAATCGGCAAATTAAGAACGCAAGATTTCTTATCGTATTATAAAGAAAAGAAGTGGGTGGCGGGATCGAAATTCTATCTCATCAAGATAGAACGAAGACTGATTGCGACTTCGGCAAGCGAGGGGCCCCGATGATTAGACCCCGTTCGGCTGTATTAACCGTTGGATGCAGACCGTAATGATTGAAGGGAATCCAACATATCTGCGGAGGGTGCGGAGAGTTAGGACAGTCATCTTGACATATTCGAACGGAGGTTGCACTCACGGCGATTTTAGGGCAAACTGAAAAAGTGGAACCGGGGAAGGCTGAGGCGAATAGATCACAGGTCCTTTAAAAATTAATCAGACTGTATGTGGAACGGTGGGAAGTCTGAGGCGTTCGGAACGTCAGCCAAGTGTGCAAAGGTTGGCGCTTACCTTAGTGCGGCTAACGCAAAGACTGGCGCAGATCCGGCGAAAAAGCTCTGATTTACTTCAAGGAAGCGGTGTGGTGCGTTCGGAATGCAGGGAGGAACCACGAGCTAAGTGCTAGGTGTGACTCAAAAGATCTAGGCTCAAGGACTACGCTCAAGGAAAGGGAGAGATTACCATGTGTGGGAGTTTTATTGCGCGCGTCCGAAGTAACCTGTTAGCCGGAACCGCCGTTGCGGTCGGTGTTATCGCAGTTCCAAGTCTGGCATCCGCCCAGGGAATAAGCATCTGTGGAAGCGGGACGGCAACGCCGCCGCCTGCAAATCAGACTGTAATGGGGCCCGGTGAGTGCCCTTATGCAGCGAATCTTGGGCACTTTAGCCTAGGGCCCAATGCGGCGCCGCTCACGTCATGGGACATCAGCTGGGTGGATTCTAACTCGCAAATTTCTCGTGGCTATCCCACCACCCCTCTCGGCAATGATTTTTATTATCTTGCCGACCGCACCAACAAGGCGATTGATGTCGTCCCCATCCAAAATAATCCGCCAATATTCTTCATTACGTCTCCGACCGCCCCATTCGCCGGCGCCACCGGCAACAATAATACGTCTGGCCCGAATGGCGTGATGACGTTCACAAATGCCGCTGCAACTTTCGGCAGCAACGCGAAACAAGTTTGGGTGGCGGATGGCCCGACCGCCAATCCGGCTTGTACAGCCACCGGCGTGCCCGTGTGCAGCACGGTGAAGATCTTTGCTGGCAATAACGCTGCACTGGCTATGACCATCCCCACCGGAAACGGCAAGCCAGGGACGGTTGGCGTCAACCGCGCCGACGAGTTTTGCCTTGACCAGCCGGATGGCATTCTCCTAGTTGCCAATGACGCAGACACGCCGCCCTTCGACACCTTCATTTCGACCAACACCGGCGCGGTGCTCGGACGGATAATTTTGGACGGAGAGAACGCACCGGGACATGGCCCGAACGCGACGAACGGCATCGAGCAGTGTCAGTTCAACCCGGCCACTGGCGTTTTCTACCAGAACCTTCCAGAAGTGAACGGTGCCGGCGACGACTCGTCAAACGGTGCGGTCATCCGAATCCAGGCAGCCGCTGTCAAATCGGCCACAAATGGTCTGGTGCCCGTACTTGATTCAGCGACCATCGACAACGCTATATGCGCCGGCCCGCAAGGCATGGCGATTGGACCGGTCCCGCAAATTCTGCTCGGCTGCAATGCACAAACTCGTACGACCACGGGAGGACCGCTCAGCGGACCACAAAATTCGCTGGTCATCAATGATGGCCTCGGAACGGGGGCTTTCGGCACCCCCTTCCAAGTGCTGGACAACCAAGGTGGATCGGATGAAGTCTGGTTCGAGCCGCAAAGCGGCAACTACTTCCTCGCCAACGGCTCGGCTATACCCGCGCAGCAGCTTGGGATCGCTTCTAGCACTCTGTTACCACCACTCCAGAACGCGTTCGTAGGGTTCTCCGGCTCGACGACCCGCCGGTCGCACTCCGTGGCCGGCTGGTCTGGCGTCATGGCCGGGGTGAATGGTGGACAGCGCTTTTCGCTTGCGCTTCTCCCCGTTGCTCAGGTTGGCGGCACGCCAGCGCCGTTCAGCAGCACGCTTTGCGAGCCTGGCTCCGCGAGTACGGGTTGCATCGCGCTCTTTAGCAACGCGCAGTAGTGGAACAAGCCAAGCCCGCCGGCATCCAGTCCCGGCGGGCCCCTTTGGCCCAAGGATTTGGCGCTGCGGCGTGGCCGCAGCGCCTTTTCCATCTTTTGCGATCAGCGCTCCAGCCAGCGTTGGCTTAGCGCCCTTCGCTGCCGAGTTCGGCAGGGTGTTCGCGGACCCCAACGACCGTCGATCGCAAGCGCCGGGGTGGTCGGCCGAGCGGGACGGCGGCGCGCAGGCGATAGCGGTTGAAAAACCGCGCGCGACGGCGGGGCGCAACGACAGCGGGACGTCGCCGCATAGAGCATCATCAATCAGCTTCAGAATCCGGCATGAATCAGCGTCGACAGCAAATTCGCTCGCTCAGAGGGGCGAAGGGTGATCTGTTTCAACGGGGTCTCGCTGACTTTCGGGCCGGTAGGCTGCTCCAGGCTGAGGCCGCGTATCGCCAAATATTGACGATCGATCCCGGCCATGCCGACGCTCACTACGCCCTCGGCGCTGCGCTGTGGGCCCTCGGCCGGCCGGCAGAGGCGGAGGCGAACTGCCGCGAGGCGGCGAGACTTCGGCCAAACACCTCGGAGGTTCACTCCACACTCGGCGCTGTGCTCAAGGCCCTCGGCCGGCCGGCAGAGGCGGAGGCGAGCTACCGCGAGGCCCTGCGGCTTAGTCCCCATTACCCCGAGGCTCACTACGGCCTCGGCGCTGTGCTCAATGCCCTCGGCCGGCCGTCAGAGGCGCAAGCGAGCTATCGCGAGGCTCTGCGGCTTCGGCCAGATTACCCCGAGGCTCACAACAATCTCGGCAATGCGCTGTGGGTCCTCGGCCGGCCGGCAGAGGCGGAGGTGAGCTATCGCGAGGCGCTGCGGCTTCGGCCCAATTACCCTGAGGCTCACAACCACCTCGGCGCTGTGCTCAATGCCCTCGACCGGCTGGCAGAGGCGGAGGCGAGCTGCCGCGAGGCTCTGCGGCTGCGGCCCGATTACCCTGAGGCTCACAACAACCTGGGCGCCGCACTACGGGCCTTCGGCCGGCTGCCAGAGGCGGAGGCGAGCTATCGCGAGGCGCTGGGGCTTCGGCCCAATGACCCTGACGCTCACAACGCCCTCGGTGCTGTGCTCAAGGCCCTTGGCCGGCTGCCAGAGGCCGAGGCGAGCTACCGCGAGGCGCTGCGGCTTCGGCCCAATGAGCCTGACGCTCACAATGCCCTCGGCGCTGTGCTCAATGCCCTCGGCCGGCCGGCAGAGGCGGAGGCGAGGTGCCGCGAGGCGCTGCGGCTTCGGCCAAATTACCCTGAGGCTCACAACACCCTCGGGAATGCGCTGTGGGCCCTCGGTCGTCCGGCGGCGGCGGAGGCGAGCTACCGCGAGGCGCTGCGGCTTCGGCCCAATAACCTTGAAGCCCACCGCAATCTCGGCAATGTGCTGAATGCTCTCAATCGTTGGCGCGAGAGCATTGTCTGCCTCGAGCGCCTGCTGTCGCTCAAGCCTGACGATCCCCTCACCAAGTTCGCGCTGTGCATGGCGGAGTTGCCGATGCTCTACGCGGACGAAGCCGAGGTTGAAGAGCGGCGGGGGAGCTATGCGGCACGCCTCAAATCGCTGGCGGCGGAGGTCGCCGACATGCCCAACGCCGCTGCGCTCGCCGACGGCGTCGGGACATCGCAGCCGTTCTACCTGCCCTATCAGGGCCGCAACGATCGGGACCTGCAGGCGACCCACGGGGCGCTCGTCTGCCGCGTCATGGCGGATCGCTACCCACCGGTCGCATTGCCGCCGCCGCCGGCGCTCGATGAGCGCGTGCGCGTGGGCATGGTCAGCGGCTATTTCCACCGGCACTCCAATTGGCGCGTCCCGATCCAGGGCTGGCTCGAACAGCTCGACCGCAGCCGGTTCCGCTTCGTCGGTTATCACACCGGCGCCGAAAGCGACGCGGAGACGGAACGCGCGCGTTCGCTCTGCGACCGGTTCGTGCAGGGGCCGCTATCGATCGAGCGCTGGCGCCAGGAGATCGCCACCGATGCGCCGCACGTGCTGATCTATCCCGAGGTCGGCATGAGCGGGATCGCGGCGAAGCTCGCCGCACAGCGGCTGGCCCCGGTGCAATGCAATTCCTGGGGCCATCCGGAAACCAGCGGCTTTTCGACCCTCGATTATTTCCTGTCGAGCGAGCTTATGGAGCCGTCCGACGCCGAGCAGCATTATTGCGAGAAGCTGATCAGGCTTCCCAACCTGTCGGTTTATTGCGAGCCTGTCGAGCCGGCAGCGCCGGGCTGTGAGCGCGCCGCGTTCGGAATGCGACAGTCAGCCTGCGTCTATTGGTGCGCCCAGTCATTGTACAAATATCTCCCGCAGCACGATTCCGTCTTTCCCCGCATCGCGCGGCAAGCCGGCGATTGTCAATTCGTGTTCATCGAGTATCCCGGCGTGACCGATCTGTTTCGCCTTCGGCTCGAGCGCGCCTTCGGCCGATTCGGTTTGCGCGCCGAAGATTACTGCCTGATCCTACCACGTCTGGAACATGCGCGCTTCCTCGCCGCAACCGGCCTGTCGGACGTATTTCTCGACAGCATCGGCTGGTCGGGCTGCAACTCGACGCTCGACGCACTGGTCTACGATCTGCCGATCGTAACCCTGCGCGGCGACTTGATGCGCGGCCGCCACAGCGCCGCGATGCTCGACATGATGGGGATGACCGCAACCGTCTGCGAAACGATTGAGCAATACGTCGCGTTGGCGGTCAGTCTCGCCCAGGACCTCGTCCGGCGGGCGGAGCTCAAACGTATGATTGCCGCCGGCAAGCGCGCGATCTACCGCGACCGAACCTGTATTGCGGCGCTAGAGGAGTTTCTCGACCGAGTTGCGCGCGGTGCAGGCGAAACAAATCGGCTCAACGGTCGCTGAGCTGTTTTGCACACGGCAGGTGCTCGCAGCCTGATAAGTGCAGCAATGGTTTTCCTCACTGTTTTGTTTGGAGTGCGCCTCTAGCGGTGAACATCTTGCGGGCCTTGCAAGCTTGGCGCAAGACATGTCGCTGGATACCCGTTCACCCGATCATGCGTTGCCACACATCGCGCGCGAGATCAGGTGGCCTGTAGCCGGGTATTGGGCACATTCGCGAGAATGTGGCGGACGTGCTAGAACGCCGCGATCGCATGGAAGCCGTCATCAGTTTCAAGATGTCCGACATGAATCGGCAACAGCGTCGACAGCAAATGCGCTCGGTCAGAGGGGCGAAGGGTGATCTGTTTCAACGGGCTCTCGTTAACCATCGGGCCGGAAGGCTGCTCCAAGCTGAGGCAGCGTATCGCCAGATTTTGACCATCAATCCCGCCCATGTTGACGCTCGCATCAACCTCGGCGCTGTGCTGATTGTCCTCGGCCGGCCCGCAGAGGCGGAGGCGAGCTGCCGCGAGGTGCTGCGGCTTCGGCCAAACGATCCTGAGGCTCACATCAACCTCGGCGCTGTGCTCAATGCGCTCGGCCGGCCCGCAGAGGCGGAGGCAAGCTACCGCGGGGCCCTGCGGCTTCGGCCAAATTACCCTGAGGCTCACATCAACCTCGGCAATGCGCTGCGCGCCCTCGGCAGGCCGGCAGAGGCGGGGGCGAGCTACCGCGAGGCTCTGCGGCTTCGGCCGAATAGCCCTGAGGTTCACATCAACCTCGGCGCTGTGCTGATTGCCCTCCGCCGGCCCGCAGAGGCGGAGGCGAGCTACCGCGAGGCTCTGCGGCTTCGGCCAAACAACCCTGAGGCTCACAACAACCTCGGCAATGCACTGCGTGCCCTCGGTCGGCCGGCAGAGGCGGAGGCGAGCTACCGCGAGGCTATGCGGCTTGGGCCGAACAACCCTGAGGCTCACAACAGCCTCGGCTCGGTGCTGTGGGCCCTCGGCCGGCCCGCAGAGGCGGAGGCGATCTGCCGCGAGTTGCTGCGGCTTCAGCCAAATAACCGCGAGGCTCACATCAACCTCGGCAATGTGCTCCATGCCCTCAATCGTTGGCGCGAGAGCATCGCCTGCCTCGAGCGCCTGCTGTCGCTTGAGGCTGACGATGCCCTAATCAAGATCGCGCTCTGCATGGCGGAGTTGCCGATCCTCTACGCGGACGAAGCCGAGATTGCCGAGCGGCGGGCGAGCTATACGGCGCGGCTCAAATCGCTGGCGGCGGAGGTCGCCGACATGCCCTGCGCCGCTGCGCTCGCCGACGGCGTCGGGACATGGCAGCCGTTCTACCTGCCCTATCAGGGCCGTAACGATCGAGAACTGCAGGCGATCTACGGCGCGCTCGCCTGCCGCGTTATGGCTGATCGCTACCCACCCATCGCATTGCCACCGCCGCCGGCGCCCGATGAGCGCGTGCGCGTGGGCATCGTCAGCGGCAAATGGCTCATCCCAATAAAGGGCTGGCTCGGACAGCTCGACCGCAGCCGGTTCCGCCTCTTCGGTTATTATACCGGCGCGGTGAGCGACGCGGAAACGGAACGCACGCGTGCGCTCTGCACCCGGTTCGTGCAAGGGCCGCTGTCGATCGAGCGCTGGCGACAGGAGATCGCAGCCGATGCGCCGCACGTTCTGATCTATCCCGAGGTCGGGATGAACCCGATCTCGGCGAAGCTCGCCGCCCAGCGGCTGGCCCCGGTGCAATGCAACTCCTGGGGCCATCCAGAGACCAGCGGTTTTCCGACTGTCGATTATTTCCTGTCGAGCGACCTTATGGAACCGTCCGACGCGCAGCAGCATTATTGCGAGAAGTTGATCAGGCTTCCCAACCTGGCTCTCTATTGTGAGCCGGTCGAGCCGCCAGCGCTGGGGTGTGAGCGCACCGCGTTCGGAATGCGGCCGTCAGCCTGCGTCTATTGGTGCGCCCAGTCACTGTACAAATATCTGCCGCAGCACGATGCCGTCTTTCCCCGCATCGGGCAGCAAGCCGGCGATTGTCAATTCGTGTTCATCGAGTATCCCGGCATAACCGATCTGTTTCGCCTTAGGCTCGAGCGCGCATTCGGCCAATTTCGTTTGCGCGCCGAGGATTACTGCCTGATCCTGCCGCGTCTTGAGCATGCGCGATTTCTCCCCGCCACGGGCCTGTCGGACGTGTTTCTCGACAGCATCGGCTGGTCGGGCTGCAACACGACGCTCGACGCACTGGCCTACGACCTGCCGATCGTAACCCTGCGCGGAGACTTGATGCGCGGCCGCCACAGCGCCGCGATGCTCGACATGATGGGCATGACCGCAACCGTCTGCGAATTGATTGACCAATACGTGGCGTTGGCGGTCGATCTCTCCCGAGACCTCGTCCGGCGGGCGGAGGTCAAAAGCATGATTGCCGCCGGCAAGCGCGCGATCTACCGCGACCGAACCTGCATTGGGGCGCTAGACGAGTTTCTCGAGACGGTCGCACGCGCGCAAGCGAAATAAATCGGCGCCCTGACAGGGAGCGGAAGACCAAACGGTAGCTGAGCTTTACGAGCGCCGTAAATCGCTGACCGAGCTCAGATCGATGCCGCGGAACAGGATCGGCAGTTCGGCGGGCGGCGCGACCTGGCGTCCCACACGCTCGGCGACACAAGGGGCCGCCTCTTCAATCCTTTGGTTCAGTGTGCCGTGCTGGCAGCCTGCGCGCGGCGGCGCGACCAAGAGCCCTTGGCGGTTATGAGCGTGTCGTAGCTCGGATTCGCCAAACGAAGAGTCGCCTGGCGAACGGATCGGCGCCCTTCGGCGCGCTGTAGAGGCTGACGATGGTGCCAGGATCATGGCCAGCCAGTCCGTCGTCGATCAGCGTCGACGACAAGTCCCCGTCGCTGGCGGATGCGTCGCTCTCCAACTCCAAAGCATTTTACGCGCGGCATCGAAAGTCAAGCTGCCTGGTCACTTGACATCGCCGAGCGCCAGCCGGTCCGGCCGCATCGGCCGGGAATCGTAAATGCCCTGGATCGCGCATAGTCCCTTGATGCGGTTGACCTGCTGAAACACGCTTCTGTAACGGGCCGGGGTTAGTCAATCCCTTTCTGCAGTTGCGATACATCCGTTCCGCCGGCTTCGCTATATGAGGCCCTCGCGTGTCAAGAAGTTTTTTCACGATCAAATTTCTTGTCTTCCTTGCTTTTCAAGAATCACGCGGGCGCAGTTCTCCATTGGTGGGGCGCGCACGGCAGCCATCCCCCTTGGCTAACCCCCCTGCCGAACACTCTCTACAATGGTCAGCCATACGCAACTGCGTTTCGGTTGATCTCTCTTTGCCCCCGTTTACGTTTTTCCAGTTCCAAGACTCAATTGACCCAAGGTGGAGCCCCCTTCACTATGCGGCACCCGCCGTATCAACTTATATCCGGTCGGGAGCAAGGCCTCCCCATACCAAGGTCCCTCTTGCGACAGTGCGAGGGGTCGTAGGGCTCCAAGGAGGATGGGACCCATCTTCTGTTCGGCGTATTGCAGCCTAAGCACGGCCGCGGTCACACATCCACCTTGGAATCAGTAATGTTCCTTTCGTCGTCTTTCAGTGACCGCCCATCTTTAGAATAATGCCTTCGGGCAGGACACCAGTCTCAACATAGCGCCAAAGTGCGATCAGCAGCTTGCGTGCTACCGCGACGATCGTAATCCGCCGCACACGACCCTTGACGTTGCCAACACGATCCTGGAACCAGGCGCTCAATGGACTGGCAGGCTGATGTCGCAACCAGAGCCACGCGAGCTCAATCATGGTCGTGCGCGCCTTAGCATTCCCAGCTTTGCTGATGCCCTGATCACGGCACATAGGGCCGCTCTGAAAATGCGCTGGCGTCAGACCGACATAACCCGCGAGTTGTTGGCGATTATCGAAAGATCGATAAAACACCTCGCCGACGAGTGTGGTGGCAAATTCTAGCCCGATGCACTTGATTTCGACTAAGTCCTAAATCTTTTTGGCATTGCAATGCTCAGCTCTGGTCTTGCCGCGGAAGCAATGGCATCGCGGTCCTTCTCAAGTGTCTTGATCATTCCCAGGACAAGCTCCAGCCGCTGCAATTCGCGCACGATTTCCGCCTGGAGCCGCGGTGGCAGTGTCCGGTCATCGCCGGTGCGCAATCGTTCCAGCCGCTGCAGCCGATCGCCACGCATGGGTTGGTAATCATAGATGCCGTGGATCGCGAGCAGGCCTTTGATCCGGTTGACGTGCTGGATACGTTCGCCGATCAGACGGGCACGCTCTCGATGAAGCCGACGGTCGTCCTCTTCAGCGACACTCGGTACGCGAGCAACGCTCCAAACCTTCGGCTCACCACGCAGATATGCCATCAGTGATCGGAGCAGTCGCTCGACATCGATCTTATCCGTCTTGGGTCGGCGCGCCCGACGATCAACCTGTAGGCTCGCCGGATCGATGACGTAGTTGCGTATACCCCGGGCTTCGAGCATACGGTGGAGCCAGAAGCTGGGCGTAGCCCGCCTCGTAGCAAGAAACCGCTTCCACGGGTTTCTTCAATTCTCGGGCAACCTGCGTTCGGATCCGTTCGATCAGCTTCAAAAGCTCCTTCCAATCACAGGGCTTCAACCTGTAGCGACTAATCTTGTCCGACAGCGGTGTGTTGATCGCGACAATCCAACTCTTCTTGCTCAATTCGATTGCAAGAAGACACCGTGCGGCGTCATCATGGGCTGAGGTGGGCGGCAGGTCGTTCACTGTTCGGGCTTCCATCAGAGTATTTCCTATGCGCTGGTGGTGGGTTTGATACCGGACGGAGATAGCACTTTCCGCCCACCGCGCGCCTGCATGGGATCTTCTGTCCGGGGTCAGCGCGCTGGCCGCCACCTGATGGCGTTTGAGAGGATAGGTCGACCAATCTAGTGTTGCGCGTGGTCCGTGCCACGAGCGAAGCTGCGGCCTGACCTACTCCATCTGTACGTCTTTCCGGCGGTTCTTAGGAAGGTATCCGCCGGGGCGACGGCCCTTCACTTGGCGTAGCATTCCGGAACCGAGCCGATTCGCCGGGAGCAACCATAATCCATCCGCGCCTTGAGCACCTGGGACGAACCCGTGCCCCGGTGAACCGGCCGCAATCAACGGCCCGTGGGGAGACCGCGCCGAGAGCGCCAAGTACAGAAGCTGCCTGGGATTGCGGAGTGGCTCGGATGTTTAGCGTGCATGATCACCCGGCGCTGCGATGACGCCGATTAGCGAGGAGAGTGCATGATGGACAGAGAACGAAGATGGTTTGTTGGGATCGACTGGGGGTCGCAGGAGCACGTTGTCTCACTGTGCGATGACGTGGGTAGGCGGATCGGACAGCGCAGGTTCGCGCATGGTGGGGCCGATCTTGCCGAGATGATCGCCTGGCTGCTGAAGAGAGCGGAGCTCAGCCCGGCGAGATCCATGTCGCTATCGAAACGCCGCACGGGCCGATTGTCGAGATCCTGCTCGAGCGCAGTTGCAACGTTTATTCGATCAGTCCGAAGCAGCTCGACCGCTTTCGTGACCGCTTCACGGTCGCAGGAGCAAAGAACGACAGCCGCGATGCTGATGTACTGGCGGACAGTGTTAGGACCGATATGCTCGCCTTCCGCAAACTCTCCAGTGTCGATCCTACTATCGTTGAGCTTAGGGAATGGTCGCGCATAGACGAAGAGCTCAAGGCGGAGCACGTCCGCCTAAGCAACCGCCTGAAGCAGCAGCTTTGGCGTTATTACCCGCAGATGTACCAGCTCCCGAATGACGTCGGTGCGGGTTGGTTCCTCGATCTCCTCGAGGCTGTACCGAGACCTGAGAAGGCTAGCAAAACGCGTGAGAAGATGATCGCGCGTATTCTTAAGCAATATCGCATCCGCCGATTCGACGCGGCCCACGTGCTCAGCGAGCTGCGCAAGCCAGCTCTAACTGTGGCCCCGGGAACCATCGAGGCGGCAACGACAGCCATGTGCATCTTGATCGCTCGATTGAGGCTCATCAACAGGCAACGCCTCGACGCCGAGCAGCAACTCGATCAGTTGTGTAAAACGATTGTGGGGTCCGTTGCTGGCGAGGAGGGACAGAGCACACCGGGGCAGAAAAACGAGCAGCGCGACGCGGCGATCCTCGATTCCACGCCAGGCATCGGCAGGACCGTCCTCGTCTCGCTGCTCACAGAGGCTTCCGATCCTCTGCAGAGACGAGACTATCATGCTTTGCGGGCATTGTGTGGTACTGCCCCGGTAACAAAACGAAGCGGCAAGAGCTGCTTCGTTTTGCGTCGGCGCGCCTGCGATCGGCGACTCAGAAACGCCGTCCATCATTGGGCCCAAAATGCCGTCCTCCATGAGGCAACCAGCCGGGCAAAATACGAGGCGCTGAGAGCCAAGGGGCACGGCCATGCCCGCGCATTGCGCTCGGTTGGGGATCGGTTGCTCAACGTTGTCTGCGCCATGCTTAGAGCCGGAACTCAATTCGACTCCTCGCTCGTGAGCAAAAAATAGCCGAGTGCGTAAGAGTTCTGAATCAGGTTCAGGGTTGAGCGGCTACGAAGAGAACTGCGCAACCGCCTCGAACGGTGGCGTAGCGAATGGCGATGATCGCTCGCCTCTCAAAAAAGACTTCGATCAGAGAGGTTTTGCGAGAAAGTCCAGGTCAAAGAAAAAAAACTTGCGGTCCCGGCGTCGGGACCTCGCTCGGGAAGGCGGTGTCACGACCCGCCCGAAAGAATTTAATCGTCTCCTCTTCCGCAAGGTTGGCAGGCTGGATTAACCTTGCATGGGGGTTGGCGGCGCTGGGGCAAACCGAGCCACCATGATTTGTGTGTCGTCATCGGCAAACTCCACATTCATGCCGCCGCGACATTACGGAAGCTCATGCCATCGGCCAGCATCCGATGCATGATGACGGCAAGTTTGCGTGCCAGCGCTACCTTGGCTTTCTTCATGCCGCTCCGCCTGGCGAGCTTCATCGCCCACCTCTTCAAGGCCGTGCAGCCCTTCAGTGGCTTGGTCAGAATGATGTTGGCAGCCTCGTAAAGACTCGCGCGCACCCAGGCATCACCGATTTTCGAAATGCGGCCGTCGATGTCCGTCTCGCCCGATTGGTATTTGGTTGTTAGGCCGAAATAGGCTCCGACTTGTTTCGACGACTTGAAGCGTGCCGGGTCATCAATGGCCGCGGCAAAAGTGAGCGACACGACGGGCCCGACGCCGGGCACCGATATCAACAACCGCGCCCGCGTATCGCAGCGGGCCGTGGCGCGCACCTGCTTCTCAAAGCGATCGAGCTCGCGCCGCATCGCCGCACGGACGGCCAACAAGCCCGCCGCGATCGCCTCCAGGCTCGGATGCCCGGCAACGAGTTCGCGAATGCGCCCTTCGAAGCGCGCTGGCGTCGTTTTCCCGACCTTGAGACCGAAGCCTCGCAGAATGCCTCGCAAGCTCATCTCGACGTCATGAAGTTTTACCTGAACCAGCTTGCGCGCGGCGAGCAGCGCGCGCGTCTCCTGCGCTGGCATCGACTTGCAATGCACCGGGCGGGCGGAACCAGCCCAGCCGCATCAGCTGCGCGACTCCCGCGTTCACTGGCATGGTCTTGGGTGCGTTGCGCACGTGCCCTGTCTCCAACAATTCGACCGCAAGTCCAGCTTGGCGCATCGCCGCATAGAGCCATTGCGATAGCGGTCCTGCCTCTAGCCCAATCCGCGTCAGCTCGAGTTTCAGCCCAGTTAACCATTCAATCAGATCGTCCGGCTCACTGCCGACCTTGCCTTCGCAGGCGATCTTGCCGTTGCTGTCCACAACGCACACGCTTGAAGCTTCCAAAGACACGTCGATTCCGACATAATAGTTCATGGTCGTTCCTCGATGATGATTGGAGCGGGCCTCGCCCGACTCCGTTTGGTTTTTGCCACCATCAGTTTGAGGGACGACCACCTTCAACCGCCTTAACCACTGGCCAGGCCCGTTACCCCATCTAGTCGATCAGACGATCGCGCTCGCGATGCACTCGTCGCGCATCCTCTTCTGCTACACTCGCCACACCCACCATGCTCCACACCTTCGGCTCGCCACGCAGATAGACCATTACCTAGCGCAGAAGACGCTTCGCATCCATCCGGGCATCATGGATCCGCGCGCCCGCCGATTAACCTGCAGGGTCGCCGAGTCGATCACATGCGCGCACACTGCGCTCCTCAACGATCGGTGAAGCCAAAACCCGTCATAGCCGGCGTCGTAACAGCTGATCACTTCGACCACCTAGGCGTCGCGCCGCTGATCTGGGCGAAGCAGTCCAACCAACTCCAGCAGTCCGTTCAAACTCCTGCTCTTGAGCGTGTCCGACAGCGGCGCGACCGCGAGATCATCCAGCTTTGCTTGTTCATCTCGATTGCCAAAAGACACCGCGCCGCTCCATCATGAGCAACGGCGGGCAGGTTGTTCTCCGGGCGAGCCATCATCAGCTCCTCCGAAAGGTAGCGGGCTGTGCTTCGCTCTATTGGGGGTCTCCCGATATGCGCGGCCTAGCTCGACTGATCGCGAATGAAGTCAAAAAACGGCTCTCGTTCATTGACTCCGAATTGCTCCGGGTCGATATCTGGTAAAATCTCCGAATGCGCCACTAGGCGGCCCACAAATCCCGCCTCTCTGAAGATTCGCTCGATGTCTGAGCCGAACAGACGAAGATGATCCTCCTGCGCGTAGAAAAAGAGCCTATCATCCGCTGATTGGAGCAGCGGGTCCTCGAATGTCGTCGCGAGACGTGGCGAGAACGGAGTTTGACAGATCGCTCGTCCGCCACGCTTAAGGACCCTGCGCATTTCCCGTAAGGTGGCGGAGACGTCATCGACATGCTCCAGCATATGGTTGCAGATCAGAATGTGAAACGTCTCGTCCTGAAACGGGATCTTCTGCAAGTCGATTTTCTGTGTCGTCTCGTCTGAAGGAAAAAGATCGGCGTCGATATATCTGGAGAAGCCATAACTCTGCATGTACCCTCGCAGATTGGGCTCCGGCGCCATGTGGAGAAGCGACCCAGCGCGAACCTTCTCTACGATATTGAGCCGATCGAGGAAGAGCCGAAGATGCCGCTCCCGATCGAAGGATCCACAATGGGGGCACGAGAATCGCTCGAGGTGTGATCCGATCACCTCAAGCCTCCTCAGGAAATCGGACAAGTCGGAAGTTTGAAAATAGTGCGGCACCCAAGCGTCGACTTCGTTCTCACAAAACACACACCGGCGCCTAGGTGAGAGGGGTGGCTTCGAGTCGCCGCCGTCGCACTCGGGCCGAGTGTCTATAATGGTGTAGGATTCGCGGTCCCGGTGTGCGAGTGCCGCCTTGAGAGCGTCGCACAGCCTGACCGCCGCATTCCGCTCAGAGATTGCACGGTCGCGCTCTTCGCGGGCAACATCGCGTTGATAGAATGGCCGTCTGACGAGTGGAATCTTCGCCAATAGTGAATGCATGTTGATTCCCTAATCCCCCAGGCGATAGGCCTTTGCATCGTCCGATGCGTTGAGGTCAGTCTGCAGTGAGCTTAAAGCATATCTGGCCGACGACTACCATCCGAAGCTCGCCCGCTTGCACAAGCTCCTCAATCGCGGCTACTCGTAGCGTCGCGGTCGCGCCGAATGGCGCGAGCGCGCTCCGTTCCCCCTCGACCGGCATGAACATTGCAATGACGGCGACTATTACCAGATTACAGTTTGCTGCCAATGCGCAGTGAGCGCCAAGGAACGAGGCAGCCGCCGCATCCACGCTCGCGCGCGGGGCTGCAATGCCGCCCCACCCGTGAGAGAGAAGGTGAAAGGGACCGATAAGCTCAATCGGGCGTTGCCGGTCGGGTGAAATAAGCAGATCGGACTTACCTGTACTGGATACAGACCATCGGTTGCAGGCGGGGCTACCGCGGGGCCTATGGTGAGAAAACGAAATGAGCGACGGACGCACTGAAACCCGCTTTCGGATCTGCGATGGCAGCGGAAGCCAAGCGGTCTGACGCAATTGAGCTCTTCATAGCCGAGCGCAATGGCGAACATGCGTCGGCCGACCAGGATCACCACCTCACGTTCGATCCGACCGTGCGCCGCTCATCGTGGAAGCACCTCGCAAATCTCTTCATCATCCCGATCGCCCGATCCGTCGCGCCCAACAGAAGCGCTCTGGCATCCGAGCTGATCGCTCTGCCGTCGAAGGCTGCGACCGCTTCGCGGCCTTCAATGGGTGCAAATCCGAGGTCCGATCCGTCCTCGTCCAAATGCCGAGACCACGGGACCACGCTCATTATCAAACGGCGGCCGCGTGATAACGATGCGGGTATGCGGGTTGCGGCTGATACGATGAAGCTGTATCTTCCATATGGTAAGCCAGGCTGGATGAGATCGAGCGGCAAACTGCGCGTTCCTGCGTCTGATCAGGTCCGCGCACCCATCTGCAAGAGCGCGAGCTTACCCGGCGAGGTCGAATGATACACTAACCGTCAGCACTATCGTCCCCTGTTGTGCATCTGGGTTTTCGTATAATGGATTGTCCCGGGCAGTACCGCATCAACTTGGGCGACGGGCGGATGCGTGGGTCCGATGACCAAAATTGGCCTGGGCGACGCCAGCCGTCTCGGATGCGACGGGAGGAGAGGCAGACCAACCGCAAAACTAACCGACGCGCGTGAGGACGCAAGAAAATTCAATCGCGGCGCCCAACAAATCATCCCGTGCGAGGGGCCTTGCCTAAAACTCCGTAATTGGGAACGCTGGCGGCAGATCGGAACGAGGACAATAAATTGCTGCCGCACGTGCTCTCGGGTCGGCATTCTCACGCTCAAAAACTGGAGCTCGTGTGAGATTGCGAACGATCGCGGTAAAGTTTTCCCTGCCTGCCGCCTCTGCAATACGGTGGCGAACCGCTGACCTGATTGGCGCTGTCGCATTGGTTGCAATCCTGCTGATGCTGGCTTGGCGTTTGACGCAGGGAGCGGATTTTTTGGACGAGTCCTACTACGCGATCTTCATCGACGATTGGCTCAAGGGCGGAATTCATTCAAGCGCGCTGTTGACGCTGCATCAAACCGCAGAACTAATCGTCTATCCGGCCGCACGAATATATACCGCCGTAATCGGATCACATACCGGCCTCATGTTGTTCCTGCGCAGCCTTTACCTGGTAGGCAGTGCATTGGCGGCTGGCTGCTGGTTCGCTTTTTTGCGACAGCCAGGCAGTCATGGTGCGGCCTGGGCCGCAGCGGCGGTTGCGCTGGCCTTCATACCCTTCGGTTTGCCGGCACCATCTTACGACACTCTGGGGCTACAAGGCATGTCGGTCGGGTTAGCTGCTTTCGGTGCAGCACAGTTCGCTGAAACTGTGCATGCACGCTGGATCTGGCGCATAGTTTCGGCCCTAGGCTGGGCGGTGGCCACCGTCGCCTACCCAAGCTTGGGGGTGGTGCTAGGCATCTTTCTGTTCGCCGGACTGGTGGCGCTGCCGGTGATCGAAAGGAAAGCTTGGCTCGCAAGTGTGGTCCTTCTTCAAATTGCAGCGTGGGCGGGAGTCGTGGTCGCGCTCGGGTTCGGTAAGCTTCACGACAGCGTCTCCTTTAACGCACACTATGAAGCTGACTTCTGGCGCAAACTACAGTTCTCAGCCCAGTTGTTTTCGTCGCATAAGGTGTTTGCCTGGGCGTGTTTTCTCGCGACGACCATCGGCATCTGCCGTAACCTCATCGGTGCCACGTGCATGTCCGCAGCGATAGCGCTTCTGCTTCTGCTGACGATTTCCTTGCCACCCGTGCTGTTTGTCCGTTCGCACGACCTAATCTTGGTTATGGCACTATCGGGTCTTGGGCTTCTCGCTGGGCTTCGTCCGGGCGCCAGCCCGCAGCAACGCTTGTTCGCGGTACTCTACTTGACGGCGATGAGCGCCGGCATCATCACCACGCTATCCGCATTCTACGGACTCTACAGCTTCTGTATAGGTGGCGCCCCGGCCGCCATTCTGGCGCTTGCCGAACCCGACGGGTCCCGGCCAGTGGCGCGTTTGGCGGTAACGACTCGGACGGGCCTCGCCGCCGCAGCCCTATTGATCTCATCACTAACCTATTTCTATGGCGAGCTACCGGGTGTGTCGCCACGTCAACGAATTGGCTGGGGCGCCTTTGCTGGGCTGGCGCTCCAGCCGAACCAAGCGGCCATTCTGCGTCTGATGCACGATCAAGTCGGGCCACTGATCGCCGACGCGCGAACCATCGCAGTGGTTGGCCGGTATCCCGGTCTAATCCTGGAGACGCCGGCGCGGCCGCTCATGCGTTCGGTCTTTCCGCTGTTTGAAGATACCCAGACCGTGGGGCTGCGCTTAGACGCATCCTATTTCGCGTCGCACTCCCCTGACGTCGTGCTGATTTACATTGATCCCCATCTCCACGTTCCGAATCCTTATGGTCCGAGTTTTCCTGACCGCTACACATTGGTAAGGCGTTTCACGGTTGCCTCGGGAATACTGGAGGTGTTTCGTCACAAGGGACCATGATGTAACAGCGGGCCAATTTCAAAAAATTATGCTGCCGACTAGATTTCCAGAATCGGTCCCGAAATCGACGGGGTCTTCTGATTGGGGTAATGGGCCTGGCCGCAGTTATTAAGGTGGCAAAAGGGAGGCGTCCCTCAGACTAATGGTGTCAAAAGCGAACGGCCGGCGACATCACCGGAGTGCTGCTGCGGTTGCCGAGGTCAAGAGCAAGGCGCAGGCCGGACCGGGCGAAGCTTTCGATCATCGTGATCCAGGAGGCAGGCTCGACGGCTGCTGGATCCATCGCGTGCTGCAGGCAGAGGGGATCGAAAGTCACGCCGTTGATGCGGCCTCGATTGCGACCTCGCCCCGATGGCGGCGGGCCAAGACGATAATGTCGACGATAAGAGCGGTGTTGCGCGCGCTGCTCGCCTATCGAAGGGGGCGAGCCGCGCGTTGTGGCCATGCTGCGGGTGCCGCCGCCCGATGAAGAGGACCATCGCCGCATCTCGCGTGAGCGCAAAGCATTGACGAACGAGTGCGTAGGCCACGTTAATCGCATTAAGGGTCGTTGTTCAGCCAGGGATATCCGACTACCAGCCGCTGCGCCGCGACGGCGCCAGCGGCTCGAGGAGCTGAGGACCGGCGATCGGCAACCATTGCCGGTGCATATGAAGGCGCAAGTCAGCCGCGCACTCGATCGGTGAGCAGGTCGGCACCGGCGATGCTGCTCGCCCTGAAAGGCATCGGCGTTGGTAGTTCTGCAGAGCCAATTGATTACTGCTGGTTCGAATGTTACCATCAACCAGATTAAAGGAGAATTCTCGCATGAGTCTAAAGCGGCTTGTTGCCATCTTGTTCTCATGCGCGGTAGGGGGCGCGGCATACGCCCAAAGCGCTGTTACCAATGAGGATGCCCAAAGAGTTATCCAAACGATCAGCAGCGACAAGGAGAAGATCAAGGCCTATTGCGAGATGATCACACTGGGCAGACAGATGGATGTTGCGGGGCAGAGTCAGGATCAGCAAGCTGACGAGCAGGCTCGGATGAATGAACTAACGCAAAAGGTTGGCCCCGAATTCGGAGCCATGATGGATGAGTACAGGGATTTAGATCTGAGTTCGCCGCAGGGTCAGGAAACCGGGGCGACAGTGCAGACGACCATCAATACGCTAAACAATCTGTGTGGCCCGGAGGTCAGTCGACCTAAACGCGATTGAGGCCCGAATAGCAAAGTGGGCCCTGACTCCATTGCGGTTATGGGATGTATTGTGTGAAGGCTCATCTGTTTCCCCTTTTCAGACGACGCGCTAATTCTCGTAAAGGTCGAGCCGGATTTCCGGCTATAGCCATGTTTACAGGTATCGATTTCGTAACCACAGCTCCTGCGGAAATCTTAGTTCCAGCGCCAACAATGAGCGGTTTTCCCGCCTTGCCGTTGACGATCGTTGTCCCGGCGCCGACAAACACCTCCTCCTCGAGGACGACATAGCCCGATACGGTGCAGGAAGGGCAAATTGTGACATAATCTTTGATTATAACATCATGGCCGATCGAGCACATTGGCATCACTTGGACGTGTTTCCCGAGGATGCTACTCGGCCCGACCCAGGCCCTCATAAAGACAATTGTACCGGCATCAATTGATACCTCAGGAAAGGAAAATTCCGGCCGATCATGCAACCGAGCGAAAGTTCCTCCAGCCAGACGGATCTTTTCGGCTAAACGACGCCTTGATCTTGGATCAGCAATAGTGACAAAGCACGCGAAATTCGAAAGGCGATTTTTCCAGTCATCAAAAGATATGATCGGAACGTTATTGAGAGATTGACCGGAGCCGCCGCGAAAATCATCGATATAAGCAACCGGCTCGCAAAGCGGTAATGGGTAGCCGTGACCCTGCACGATACAATTTGACCATCCAGATGCACCGTAGAACACAACGCGAGGGACGTCTGACATCTTTTCCCCTTTTTTGTCGACGGCATCCCAGCCGAGCCGGATTCCTTCGATCGCTCAGTTTAGCATTGTCGCATTGAACATCTATCAAACGCCACAACGACCTTCGCAGATAGCAGCTATAATGCGCCTCATGGCATCGTGCGGGAGGTCGACTGCTGTTGGCAAGCCAACAAGGTGGTGCGCAATTCGCGCCGTGCGAGGTAGCGGATCACGCGGCGCCAAGGCGAAATGCTTATGCGTGTGTAAGCCGTGACCATACCAGTACCGATGCTCAATGCCTCTTTTGGTGAGAGCTTCCGTCACAGCGGTGGCGTCTGAATCAGAACTGGCGTGATACAACGCATAGCAACTGGCAATGACCGGATGTAAAATTATGCGATCTACAAGATCCGCTTTCTCAACATATCCGGAATAGGCCGCATACGTTGTTTCCCAAGCCACAACGGTCCGTTCCCATGCATCGAGAGACGCATTTCCCACGGCGGCATGGAATTCGCTCATTTTGCCGTTAAAGCTCGGTGACTTGCTCTCGCGTGTGCCTAGAAATCCAAAATTGATGGCTCGGGTGACGTCCATCAGTCCGGCAGTATCGTTCCAGATCACCGCGCCTCCTTCTCCGGTAGAGAATGTTTTGGTGGCCTGGAAACTGAGGGCCACAGGCACCTCTCCAATAAAGCTCACAGCATCTTCGATTATGGCTTCAAAGGCTGCCGCGGCATCGATCACCACTGGGATTCCGGTAGCTTCTCGAAATAGCTTCCACGGCTCTTGCGCGACACCTCGGCCGTAGGCAGCAACCGGAATGACCAAACCGACGCTCGAGAGCGCTGAATGATCCATGAGCTCCTTCGCAGAGATCATCCAGTTTTTTTCATCAACATCAAGAAAATAGGGCTTATATCCGCACGTTTCGGCTACCGCAGCTGTGGCTGCGAATGTGTAGGAAGGCATTAGCGCGAACGGGCGCTGGGGCGTGGCCGGCCCGGCGGCCGCGAAAATCGCGGCCTTGATCGCCGCCCAGCCTGAGCCCGTTACAACTACGCCGCAGTCCGTGTTGAGCAGCGCTGCGATCCGCCGCTCCAGGGCTTGGACGAACATTCCGCGATTCGAATACCAGCGGTTCTTGCCGATCTCGCGGACGTATGGAACGAGCTTTTCAACGCCGGGAAGTTTCGGTTTGTACACGGGGATTCGTGTAAGATTTTCAATGTTCTTGTGATCACGCCGGTGGACCATTGGTAAAATTTCCGATGCTCTTCGTATTCTCAGTGGCGTGGCAATTCCGAGTTGTACGCGTGCCGTACATTCTACACACGTGCATGAGGTTATCCATTACCTTACGAGACGACCAATACCATAAAGGCGCATAATAGCGGGGATTCTTCTGAACTCTTTGATTGCTATATGGGTCACGTGTTGGCGATGGACGATTAGATTATCGCTTGGAGAAGAGGATGCGCAAAGCTGAGATTGATAGTCAATCGCGAATGGAACCGGCGAGCCGGGTCGGATGGGCGCGGACATTGCTATGGGCTTCGAGTGTTATTGAAAGCTGCCGATTTGGTCGCGGGCGATCGTCGAGCGCAGCCATCGTGGCTTGAACCACGAGGCGCTCGATGCAACGCTGAACAATCCGATTTATGCAGTCCGAGCGTCCGACAGGACCGCGAAAAACGGCGAGAGGACCCCGGGGTTGTCCCAGGAACTGCGGATGGCGCGCGGCTTCTCGCCAGCGGCGCTGGCACGCGGGAGGAGCATGCGCGTCTCGCCAAATTGGCGCCAAAGTGCAAGGAGTCCTGCAACGCGATACCGGCCAATGTCGCACCCAATAGAACCTTACACGGAACGATAGCACTCAAGGTTCTGATCCCTAGCAGCAGCCTGAGTTCGTGCTAACCTACACTACATCCATGAGAGCCGAAGCCGCGCGTCCGCTGCGCGCGAGCGGCGGAGCGCAGAGGCGGCTCGTTTGCGAGTCAGGTGCGTCACCGCAGCTTGGGCAGGGCCTCGAAATGTGGTTAGCTGATCCGAGGACACATCCTATGGGCCACCGCTCACACAATGACGCATTGGCGCTTTAGCGCAATTGCCGTAAGGCGACTCTGCTTAGATCGTGATGGGGTGATCCTTCCCTACGTCGCGATCATGCTCGCGGTCATCATTGGCCTGTCAGCGCTCGCACTTGATGGCAGCCGCTTGATGAGCATGCAGACGCAGTTGCAACACGATGCCGATGCGCTGGCACTTGCAGGTGCAACTGAGCTTGATCGACGGCCGGATTCGATTATTCGCGCCCAGGCGGCCATCCAAGACTTGGTCAAGAACCCCATCCCTGGAGCCGGGATCGGTCAAACCGCAGAGGTAAGTAGCGTAGACTTCTTTCAATCATTGCCGAGCGACGATCTTCCGACTACTTCGGCTGACCTGACGGACGATCCGACTTTGGCCGCGTATGTGCGTGTGACGCTGAAGCCAATCTCCATGGGAATGATCTTTCCAATATCGACGCAACTGAGCAAGATTGCTGTTGGGGCGCAGTCGGTTGCCGGGTACGACCAAATCGTCTGCAACGCGGAGCCACTTTACGTTTGCAATCCATTTGAACTCTCAGGAATGACTTACTACCAGGCAACGCAAGCGCTTGTCGAAGCTGATCAAAATTCCGCCTCTCAAAGCCGACTGATCCGACTGACCGTGAACCCGCTCCAAAGCGGCGGCTATAGCGCCGGCAATATGGGATATCTCACGCCCGCCACCGGGGCTCTGCCCGCGAACGCCTGTGGCCCGGGCGGTGAGTACGGTATACCACAAGCCCTGGCATCGACCGAGCAACGAACCTGCTTCCGACTGAGCGAGGTCAATCTCCTGCCAGAGGACCAGCAGTCGGCCATGGATGGGCTGAACACCCGATTCGATATTTACCACAATGCATTCAGTTCCTGCCACCAGTACCCGCCAGACCAGAATGTCCGCAAGGGCTTTATCAGTTTCGGTAATGTCAACTGGTGTAATGCGATACCCGCCACACCAAATTGGCCGATGGCTTCTCCCAATGCTGCAGCGTTGCCTGTTGACGCCAACATGATCAACGGTCAGTCCTTGAATCCCAACGTCAGCGTCGGAAATGGGACCTGGAACTGCGCTGCCTACTGGAGCACCGCACACCTTATCGGGCCCGGCAAGAGCTTTCCTCCGCCGGGGTGCACGGCGTCAGCCACGATCAGCCGTTATGATGTCTATCGCTACGAATTAAACTTTCCTAACGATCGCTCACTCGGCGCCGAGTTTGGGTATCCGCAGTGCGTGCGGTCTGCCGTCGCCAATCGCCGCATCGTCACTGCAGCAATCATAAATTGCGGCAGCACGCCGGTGCCCATGCACGCGCAGGCGCAAGGCGTTCCTGCCGCGGCATTTGGCCGTTTCTTCCTAGCTTTGCCGGCTCTCCAAGGCACTCAGGGAAACCCCTACGGCGAGTTCCTTGGCTTGGTGAAACGCTCAGATCCGTCAAGTTCGGATATGGTTCAACTTTACCGCTAGGTGAAATGTGGGAGTGAGCGGGCGCTCCTCTTTTTAGTTCGCTTCCGGCGAGCGGGCGATGAAGCGCCAGCTGTCATCGAGGAGCCTGAGATTATTGACAATCCGCGGGTTTCGAGGCTCTCGTGCGTAGGCCTCATGCAGGTACTTCCGCGCCTTTATCAGGTCTCCACGCAGCATATAAGAATAGCCAAGGTTGTTGAGAATGGGCGTCGTTTCACCGACGAGCGTAACGGCTTGATGATATGCGCGATCGGCGAGGTCGAAGCGTCCCAATCGGTCGTAGCTTGCGGCGAGTCCGATCCAAGCCGAGGCGTCCTTTGGAGCCTTTTCGACTGCATCCCGAAAATAGCGTTCGGCAATGCCAAAATGACCGCGGTTGAAGTGCTCGATGCCAAGGCGCAACGGCTCGTCCGACGGATAGTATTGGACGTCCGCGTTATCCTGGACGGTCGGCGTGGTGATTGGCAGCGCACCGTCCGCCGCTTGGGGAGGTGCAGCTGCATCAGTAATACAGCCCGCAAGCGCAAGGGCACTGGCGAGGCACACATACCACCAGATAGCGCGGCCCCCAGCGAGAACCCGCCCCAACTGATCCCCCAATCCCATCGCCCCCCGGCGAGCCGGCCCCCCCTGCTTATTTAAATGCACTGAGAAGCCGGATGACCACCGGTAACAGGATAACCAATAGCACGACCGGCAGGATAAAAAAAGCGAGCGGTAGGATCATTTTGACCGACAGCTTATTGGCGTGCTCCTCCGCAAGAAGTAACCTGCGGTTGCGCATTTCGTCGCTGAAAATTCGGAGCGCCTCTCCGACATCGCTGCCCAATTCGACCGATTGCCGTAGTAGAGCTGCCAGTGAGCGTGCTTCCACAATCATCAGCCGTTCAGCCAGCGTCGCCAGCGCCTCGACGAAGCTTCGGCCCGCCCGCATCTCGGCGGCCATGACGGCCAGATTTATGCCGAACGCACGGCTTCGACGACTACCAATCTCGGCGGTTATTCGGTTGAGTGCCGCTTCCACGCCCAGGCCGGCGTCAATACACACGACGAGCAAGTCCAGGAAATCCGGAAAGATCGTGCGATATTCGGTACTCAATTGCCGTTGCCTTCGGGAGATGAATGCATCCGGACCGACCACGCCCAATGCTCCGGCAATTATTACAATAATCAGGCGTGTGGCGATCTGCACGTTGGGAAACGCGAGCCGTAGCAAGAGATAGGCGAGGATCGGCAGAGCCAGCACCGCCACGACCCTCCAGAAGATGTAGAAGTTAATGGCATCGTTGTGAAAGTAGCCCGCACGCACGAGATTCAAACGCAGCTTCCCCCGCAATGTATCGTCGACGCCAAATCTCTTCTCGTCAAAATGCCGCGCGACAAGTCGTGCAAAATTGCTTCCTGCCGCTTCCCCCGCGGGCGCCCCTTCGGCGATCGGCAACCGCCGCTGCAAGCGGACGGTCCGGGAATAATATTGGCCCGCTACATAGGCCAAGCCGCCCATTGCGCAAAAAGCTAAGACTGCGACTACGAAGGGGGTCCAATCGCTCATTGGCTAGTATTTGAAGTTCACCATACGATACATAATAGCGTTTCCTACAACCAACAGGAACAATCCCAAATACAAGGCCGGTTCAACAATCGGGTTGGATCTAATTTCACCATAGTAATTCGGGGCTATCAAGTTGATGATTAAGACGAGGACAAATGGAAAGGCTGTCAATGTCACTGCTGATGCCCTGCCCTCCGCACTCAATGCTCTGATCTTTAGGCGCATGTTTGCTCTGTTGCGCATTAAACGCGAAAGGCGCGATAGAATCTCTCCAAGATTGCCACCAGTCTGCGCTTGAATGCTCACGGCGACAGTCAGAAAGACCAGATCCGGCTGCCCAACGCGACGGTAGAGATTGTCCAGTGCGCTTCGGACGTCCAAACCAAAGGAAATTTCATCCGCCAACATACCGAATTCTGTGCCGACTGGATCTGGCATCTCGCGAGCCACGAGACCGACGGCACTGGTAAACGGCAGGCCGACCCGAACGCCACGGACGATCACATCTATGGCGTCGGGCAATTGCTCGCTGAACGCGAAAATTCGGCGGTTCCGCTGCCGAAACAGGAACAAAGCCATGATCGCCGCCGCTGAGACAAGTGCTAGCAAAAGCGACGCCGGACCAAAACCTAGCAATTTTGCGAACGCAGCAATCAATACAATACAAACCGCTGCTGAATTAAGGATAAACCTGCGGTGCGTGACAGCCGTCCCGGTCTGAGCCAGCCACTCGCTGAGCGTGCGTAGAGCCGGGTTGTCAAAATTTCGGATACCTCGCTCAGCCCGCAGTGTCGCCAAAACGGCTGACGTATCGCGCAGCTGCTTACTCAGTTCCAGGCGGCGATTGAGGACTTGTTGCTCACGACGATTGAAAACGAATACCCAGTAAAAGCCATATACTCCAAGCACCGCCGCCAGAAACACCAGTACAAATATAAAGGAGAGGTCGCTCATACGTTGGCCTCTTACAACCGATGACTCAATTCGAAATATCTCGCCGGTAATTCAATACCATAAGGAAGGAGCTCGTCGAGGAAATGCGGGCGCACGCCAGTGGCTGCGAAATAACCTGAAATTCTCCCCTGCTCGTCGGTTCGCTCCTTCACAAAATGAAAGATCTCCTGCATTTGGATAACGTCACCTTCCATGCCCGTTATCTCGTTTATGCTAATCAGACGTCGTCTGCCATCGGGCAATCGCTGCAGCTGCATCACGAGCGTAATAGCAGACGCAATCTGGCTGCGAATGCTGGGCACCGGTAGACCCATTCCGGCCATCGCCACCATTTGTTCGAGACGCCTGAGTGCGTCGCGTGGCGAATTGGCGTGGATTGTGGTCATGGAACCTTCATGGCCAGTATTCATGGCCTGCAGCATATCGAACGCCTCTTCGCCGCGGCACTCGCCGATGATGATCCGGTCCGGCCGCATACGCAACGCGTTTCGCACCAAGTCTCGCTGGCGAATTTCGCCTTTCCCTTCGAGGTTTGGTGGTCGGGTCTCTAACCGGCCGACATGCAGCTGCTGCAGTTGCAATTCTGCCGCGTCCTCGATCGTTATCAAGCGTTCTTGGTTGGGAATGTAATTGGAAAGTGCGTTTAGCAATGTTGTCTTCCCGGTACCTGTCCCGCCTGAGATGATCAGGGAGATGCGGCCTCGGACCGCGGCTTTCAAGGTGTCACTCATAGCTGGACGCAGGGTGTCAACTTCCACCAGACGATCCATATTAAACGGCTTTTCCGCAAATTTTCGGATCGAAATTAGAGGACCATCTATGGAGACTGGACGAATCGCGATGTTTACACGTGAGCCATCCGGGAGCCGAGCATCGACCATCGGCGAGGATTTGTCGACTTGCCGGCCGATACCGGACACGATCTTGTTGATGATGCGAAGGAGATGCGCTTCATCCTTAAAGCGAACGTTGGCGCGCTCGAGCTTTCCGAATCGCTCGACAAAACACAACTTATGGGTATTTATGAGTATGTCGCTGACAGTAGGATCCTTCAGTAGCGGCTCGAGCGGACCAAATCCAGTCATCTCAGCGAGTACGTCGCTGGTAAATACCTCCAATTCCTTCTGGTTCAGGGAAATCCGCTCGGTACGAATGTAGTTGCCGATATAAGCTTGCACTTCACGGCGCAGGTCTTCGGGAGATAACTTCTCGAGCTGTGCTAGGTTGAATTCATCGATAATCCGGCCATGCAGCCTAAGCTTTTCCTCCAGCAAGTTTGGTCGTCGCTCGAACAGCTCGCTGTAACTCTGGTCAAAATCCGCCTGTGGCGGCCCTTCAGGGCCGAAGGCTTTGGCTGCAACCGTTGCCGGGGCACGACCATTCGCAGAGTTGCCAAAGAGAAAACTCATGGCGCATCAACCCTTTTTTCTTTCTCCACATTACCATCTTGGCTCTCGAGTTACAGCGGGGTGCCATAGGCCGGCCAGCGAAAGCACATGATTGTGTCCGAGGCGATATTCCTGGCCAATTCGCCCCGCCGGGCGAAGTTCGCTTACCGATACCGAGGCCTAACCGCCTGTCTAGGCGTAGAAAATACAAATGGCAGGAATTCGTTATGCGGCGACACGCCGCGATTCCCATTTTGCGCAGTGGTCGGCCAAAGGCGCGATTTCCTTGCGCAGCTTGCGGGCCGATGCACTCAACATCATCGGCACGCCCATGTTCACGCTCTCGACCGCCTCCGGATTATTCGCGAGAAAGAATAGCCGCTCTTCTCGCAGCACCATCTCGACCTGCTTTCGACGGGAAATCGATCCAAGCATAGTACGTTCACATCTATTGATTACAACGCTAATGGGTAGAGTTAGCGGACCACATGAGCGCACGAATGCCAGCGTTTCAGAAACCTGACGAAGACAGGGGATCGTGTTAATGCCGGTAACGACCGCTCCATCTGATGCGGAAATGATTTGCCCTGTCCAAGAAAATGAGGTGACTGGATAGTCGATAAATATCAGCTCATATCGCCTGGCGATCATGCTAAGAAGGGCATCTAGCGCATGGATGTTCAGTTCGGAGAATGCAAATTTTGATCTCGGTGCCGCAAACACGTCGATGCCGCTGTTATGGCGCGTCCTAAATGATTCGAACAAATGCTCATCCAGCCGTTCTGGCGCACTGGACAGTTCTGCTATCTGCAAACGAGGCTCACTATCCAGATAATCGCAAATATGACTAGTCTGAAAATCAAGATCAATCAAACAGACCTTTCGATGTCGTGTTGACTTGTTCGTTTTTATGTAGGCTGCCGTTTCTACCAGCAAAGTCGTATTGCCTACGCCACCGGCGCTGGGAACGAATGAGATTGTTACTGGGTGCCTACCTCGATCGAGGTCGCCGCCTTCTCCGCCAGTCTCCTGGCGACGAGCAATAATATCCAGCACTTCAGTTGGGTTAGCACTAACAGACGTCCAATCAGCGGCGCCGGTCCGCAAAAGCCGCTTATATGCACTGGCCGAGATTTCTTCTCCGAGCAGAACGAAGAAGACGTTGCGCGGAGCTCGCCTGGCGAGTTCGACGAGCTGATCAAAGTAAGCGTCATTGCCTCGCGGCAAGACAATCAGCACAATCGTGTTCTCGTCTCCGTCGGACTTCGCTCCGAGCTTAAGTACCGCATTGAGTGAGTGTGCATCCTTCAGGTTCGGAATCATTGCTCGCAGGGCGCCTACAGTAGCAGGCGGTTCCTTGACATGCTCCTGAACTAGGAAAATCGGCATACGCGCTTGTCCGCGATGTTCACGAACCGCAATATCCATTACCTCCAGCCGAGCACAGGTCTTCGGCCGTAATGCTGGCGGTCATTGCGGGCATTGCAATATGGAGACCAAAAAGCGAAGTCAGAAAGAAGAATCGAAACTGCATGTTCTGCAAGGAAAGGGTAATAGTTGGTATCGGACCACCTGGGCGGCCAGCATAGCCGAGCCCAGTTTGGGTATAAGTTATAACTACGTTAGCGGGCGTAATTGATGGCAAGATGTCGCACATCCCGCTGTTGTAATACGCACTAGCATGGCCGCAGGTTGTGCGACCTCGTCCATAGACGATGCGGTTCATGGAAGCCAGGTCGAATGATTTTTGTAATATTCCGGGACAAGTCCCGGAGCACGTGCAGGTGTCATCACTGCAGGCGATCTTAAAGTAGGGCATCGGCGCAAAGGGGGGCAAGCCCTCAAGCAGAGCTTGATTACTTAGATCGTTCAAGCCGGGCGCTACTGGATCTGAAACTGCAGCTATCCTTGCTCCGATTTCGACGGCTTTCGCCGCAGCATTCCACTGATAGAACGCATAGAGGAAATCTATGGACCCGCAGACGACAGTCACCACCATCGGAAGCAATATCGCAAACTCGGCAAAAACCGCTCCCGTTTCGGTGCGGCTAAGCGAAGATCGCATCCACGCAAATCCTCCTAATAATTCGGTGCGGATCCGCCAACTGCTCGCTCCTGATGCGAGACGCTCATTGTTGGCGGGTTGAGACCGAGCAAATCGAAGAATCCCAGCGATGGATCGACAAAACTCGTAGATACCGTGACGAGGCGTGTTACCGACCCGCCACTGTAAGTAGCCGCGCTATTGTCGACCGTGTCAATTTGAATTGAAATGTCTGCCGGGGTCCAGCCGGATACTCGATCCCGGCCGCCATTTATCGAGCCGGTCAGTGCGAGGTTCTTGGCATCCGCTTGATTGGTCGTGCTTGTCGGGTCGGCGGTGAGGGCCAGGTAGCGAGCTGCATCCCCCACGCCAGTCGTAATCAGTTGTTGCTGATACAAATAAAAGCTGAATTCGTACGCTCCACCAACCAACGTTAAAAACACTGGCAGAATGATGGCACTTTCGACCAACGCAGTACCTTGATCGCATTGCCAGAGCGCTTTGATCCACGATGAAACAAATAGTCTCACTGTAAAGCTCTATCCAGCCACCCGCACTCGCAGTCAACGGCTTCGAAGAGCAAAAACTAGTATCCTGACATCGGTTGCATCGGAGTGGAAGGACTGGTTCCAATGTTCAGACTGGGAGACGAGGTAGCAGACGATCCCCCGGCTAATCCCCCAGCCGCGCCTTGCTCGAATGGATTTGGAGTTCGGTACATGCGCTGGACGGCGCCCACCATACGACGTCCGTTACCAGGAATATACGTATTGCCAACGTAGGGCGGCCATGGATCGATCGTTTGAATGGCCGCATTGGCATCTGCGGCATTGCCAGCTCCAAGCGAAATGGTCACACCGCGGTGCAGATAATCGGTAAACGGGTCATCCAAGACTTGAGCCTTGCAGCCATACGAGAAGATGACGAGGCCCATCAGTCCGAGCGCAAAAGAACAAGGTCTCATTGTCCACCTCATTTGTGCAATCCGGTCGCGGCTGTCCCGTGAAACTCACCGACCATTTCACCATAGGGGCCTTGAACGTGTCCTCCACTTGCTACGTAGTCAGAATATTGTTTGTTTTTTTCCATCTGACCGAGTAGAAAAAAGTCGACGTCGTTGCTCGGCACTTGGGTATCAAATGGGGTTGCCAACCGGGCGCCAGGCGGCGCCGGTTGCACCAAATGCGGCGTCACGATTATCACCAGGTCCGCTTCGTTTTTCTGAAAGGCTGGGCTGCGGAACAAGGCGCCCAGTACCGGCAGCGAGCCAATCCATGGCAGTTGCGAAACGTTGCGATTGTTTTCAGCTGATAGCAAGCCAGCGATTGCAAAGCTTTGCCCGTCCCTGAGTTCGATGGTCGTGGTTGCGGTACGCATTGTGAGTGCAGGAATGGTTGTTCCCGAAATCGTTACAGCGTTTGAGAAGTCAAGCTGGCTCACCTCGGGATTAATGGATACATTAATGATCCCATTGCTAAGGACGGTCGGTCGAAACTTCAACAGAATGCCGAAGTTCTTGTACTCGATCGTTGGAGTGGCTATACCGACTCCGGAAGTGATGGCGATGGGAACTGGGATCTGTCCACCGGCCTGAAAGCTTGCGCTTTCTCCCGACAGCGCAACCAGGTCCGGCTCGGCGAGCTGCTGCACCAGGCCCTTGGTTTCAAGTGCGGTTATCAGGGTGTCGATTTTTACGCCATTGTTGACAACTTCAGCCAGAACCGTTCCGAATGGAGCGCCTGGATTCGTCCCGGCGAGCGTTCCAACGGCTTGAAAGATGGAATTGCCGACGGGTGGGCACGCTCCCGATGGCGCGCACGCCTGTGGCGTTATTGACGAGAGACCGCCCAAGCCTGTCGTTGCCCCACGCGTCCCTGACTTATTGCTAACGAACCAATTGACACCGATCTCCCGGCCGGCATTGCGGTCGACTTCCAAAAATCGCACTTTAAGGAGCACCTGCTGCGGCGAGGCGATCCTGAGAGCATTGATCACGTCGTCCTTGGGGGTCCATGCTTTCGCCAGGGTAACTGCTCGCTCCGCGTCAGCCGCATCGCGCGCGACGCCGCTTAGGACAATTTGGCCGTTTGAGCTGGAGACGCGGATGCTACGGTCGCCGATAGCGGCGCGAATTGTCGATTGAATAGTTGCGGTATCGATCGCGACCTCAACATCAACCACTTCGACGAGATGCATGTCGACATCGTAAATTGAAACATTTGTCGTTCCAATTTTCTTCGCCTGAATTAACAGTGCGCGATCGGTCATCGGCAGAACGTCTGCGATGTCGGGTGAACCGACGACTGCGGACTTAAACGAAGTCGGCGCGGTAATGGTTACCGACTTGTTAACTGGTATAACCACATGCGGGTCGTACAGCACACGGGCCAATGCTGCCTCATCGCTAAATTTGGCGGTTACGAAAAGCAATGTCACCGTGAATCCTACGAGCCGGCACATGCCTCGCACCCAAGGCCGTAAGCTTCCGAACATGCTACCCCCAATTTTTTCTCCGTCGGTTTTAGCCGACTGAGCCTCAACGCCCCATAGCTTGCTGAGGTGTATCATCTCCATCTATCTTATGATAGATGGGTAGATTGTATTCTTGCGACCGCATCCCATGCCAAATTGTGACTTGTCTGGTCTGCGGTACCACTGGTGCCGGTCGGGGAGGCGGCGGTGGCGGCGGTGGAGGTTTTTGAACCACTACCACAGGGGGCTTGGGGGCCGGGGGCGGCGGCAGGGGAGCGGGTTCATTAGCCAGATCTGCTTCGGTAATGCGGTGAACGGCCACGGCGGTGGCCGCCGTGGGTTGGCGTAAGATCAATGACAGCCTTCCGATGTTTGTGGCAAGTAGGATTTTCTGCGCATCTGCGGTGCTGACCTCGAGGGTTACTGCTTTAGCAACGGTTGGTGTCTCCCGGCGTTCACCGGTGATCTGATCTATAGCAAGAACTTTGGCAGATTGGAGGATCACCTCAGAGTAGCTCTGGTTTTTCCGAAACACCTCGGGTTCGTTTCGTATCAGCACGACATCAACCAGATCGCCAGGTTGAATAAAGCCAGCGACACCGCGGACATCATCGACGCGAACTGTCACCGCTCTTTTGCCAGGCTCGAGCATAGATGAAAGAGTTGCTGGCTCATTGGGCGCTGTGATTTTGCCAACAAGGATCGGCTCGTTTCGCGCGATCGATGCAAGCGCCATACGGCGACCGTCAATGAGTAATTGTTGTTTGTTCGCGAATGCACCAGCCGGCAATGCCGCTTTGCTCCAGGGAATTTCGGCCGTGTTTTCACTACTAAGTTGGGTCCCGAACGTAAGTGGCGCTGCGGCAACTACGATCGTGCCGACACCTGCCTGACTTGACCTGACATGACTAGTCAGCCAATTCCGGGCCAGCACGGCCGCGATGCCGCCCAAAATAATTGCTACCACCAGAATAATTAGATTGTTGCTCCGCATCACGGGCCTGCGTGTGGCAAGTGGAAACAATCGGCGTTTCAAGTTACCGATTGGTAGCCTTAATTACTTACCGACCTAGCAGCTTCCGCCGAGGGCCGCACAAACAGCAGCGAATTTCCCGTGCAGCACGCTAGTGAAATTCGTGATGACGAGTATCAAGGCGCCGACGATAAGTCCCAGCAGAACGACGTACTCAGCCATCGCAGCGCCGACTTCGTCCTTGCGCACCTCTTTGAGCACTCGCAACATCTTTCGCACGAAAGACGCTCCTATTCGGCTTTAGTCGTTGACCTAGCTGCTCGACGGTTCGCTAGCTGCGAGCATAACCGTTCACCGACCCAGAAGAGTCAAGCGCTTTGGCAAATTATCCGAGCGTAGCTTTGGCAAGTCAACACATTCTCCACTGAACTCATTGAGGCATGGCATGCGTCTGCGCTCATGGACCGTACGCGTCCGCCCAGAACTGGCCATAGTTGCCGGGGGAAGATACTAGCATCGTTGCGCCTTGCCCCGTTCCCTCGGATGCAAGATGCCTGCTGCTGGCAGGAAGGGCGCTATTTGCGATCGCGTCGGATCTGGCCCCTGCCCCTCATGCTGGCTTCGGCGTGGCACGAGCGCGGCCAGAGGCCGAAGAGGGTAAATAAGGTGTCTAAGCGGCCCGGGGCTCCCCGTATCTCCCGCAGGGGCGCCGCGCGTAGCCCTGCGCTGCAGCAGCGTCGAGCACGACCGCCTGAGAGCGAGCGTACTCCACCGCTGCGGGCACATCGCCTGCAGTCACCCTCCGCTCCCGCAAAGACGCCGAGTTCCGATGCCCCTGAGGAGGAGGGTCGGGTGCCCCTCCTGAGACAAATGGTCCTTGGCCTCTCAGCCGTCGCTTGCTGTCGGATTTGCCGTGCCAGTATCGGGTTTGGCGACAAGGCTGTGCCACTTCGCCTGCTCTTCGTCCAGGAATCGCATCAGCATTTGCCGTCGGGTTTCATCGGGATCCTTTTCGTACAGTTTCTTGTAATACTCGATGTTTAGGCGAACTATTTCCGCGGCATCTTCCATTGTCGAGGTCTCCCGTTACGGCCCCCGACCACCCCTGTGGAGTAGAAGAATATACCTCTCGTATGTGGATTTGTGAAAAAAATCTTGACGCAATTTCGCGCCCTAACGCAAGTTGTGCTGGGGCTCGACGCCCGGCAAAAGCGTCGCGTCGAGACGGTTATGGTGAAGCACAGACGGCTAATTCGGCTTAATCAGGAAGAACGGCCCATGGTGCGCCGGCGCGGCGAGCGAAAGCGAGCACTCGGCGCCAGCGCCTCAACGCTCGTACCGCGACTGCGAACGAAAGTAAGCAGTTATTTGCCCAACCGTCTTGCTAGCGGGCTGACCTGCGATAGGCGCGTTCCGTCATGAAGAAAGCGGATCGCAACATGATGATTTCGGACGTTCTTGATGCGTCCCAGGCTCGCTCGTTGCGAGTCGTTGGAGCGACGATGTAAAGGCGCGGATCATGGGGGAATTCTACGCGCCGGGCACCGTGGGCTCTGAGGTCGCGTCTCGGCACGAGATCGCGCCGCAGCTTCGGTCGGCCTGGCGCAAGGCCGCTCGCCATGGCTTGCTGAGGCCGCCGGACGGCACCGAGCCGATGAATCCAACCACTTCGCTCATCCGAAAGTTCGGAAGAATGCTGATCGCGATGCCTATGCCGAAAGCTTTAAGACGGTTCCTGCCCAGTACAGTGGCGTTTACGCTTTACGTTCTTGTGTCCGTCTGGTTCTTTTCGCCGATTCCCGATCTGCGCGGAGCCTATGCCGGCGTAGGGGGCGACCCGCTTGCATTCATCTGGGCCTTACATTGGTGGCCTTGGGCACTGGCTCATGGAATGAACCCATTCGTCACAAAATTCATTTGGTACCCCCAGGAGCTCAATCTCACCTGGGTTACCTCGATACCCACTGCAGCCTTCTTGATGCTGCCAGTCACGTTGATGTGGAATGCGGTCGTTTCCTGGAACGTGATCGCCCTACTCGCGCCGGCTCTTGGGGCCTGGGCTGCGTTTCTGTTAGCGCGACAAATTACTTGGGATTTCGGTGCGGCCTTGGTCGGTGGTTACATTTATGGCTTCTCCACCTATGAAGTGGCGCACCTGCACGGCCACATGAATCTCTACATGACGTTTATTCCGCCGTTGCTGGTGGTGCTTGCTCTGCTGCGCCTGCGCGACGGGCTGGGCCGGATAACCTTCATCGTCGCGGCGGCAGTGCTGCTGCTGCTCCAGCTCGGCCTGTCGACAGAAATTCTTGCCACCACCTGCATTTTCGGTGCGATTGCCTGGCTGGCGTTCATCCCATTTGTCGATGCCGATGGCCGATGGCGCTTGTGGCGGCTTGGCTGCGAAAGCGGGGTCGCCATCGCGCTAACGGTGCTTATCGCGGCGCCCTTCCTCTACTATGTCGCTGTCGGCATACGAAGTCTGCCGAACGTCATCCTTTCGCCGCAGGACTATTCCATCGATCTGCTGAATTTTCTTGTTCCGACGCCTATTACTGCACTCGGTAAGAGTGTCTTCGCGTCCATCGCTATGCGCTTCGCGGGAAACTACTCCGAGAGCAGCGGCTATCTCGGCCTGCCGCTGATCGTAGCGCTAGCCGCAAGCTTCCAGTCACCAGCGCGCTACCGCCTGCCGCTTGGAATCCTGGTGCTCCTATTTGCGATCTTTAGCCTCGGACCGTCGCTCGGGGTTAACGGAGTGCAAACCGGGATCTGGCTGCCCTGGCGCATCGGGGTGCGCCTGCCGATTATTCGCCACGCTATGCCGGCGCGCTTCACCATGTTCCTCTTTCTTTTATGCGCTGTGGTGCTCACGCGGTGGCTGGCAGAGCGGTGCTCTGAACCGGCCCATGCGGCGCGCTACGCGCTGGTTCTGCTCGGGTGCCTGTTCCTGTGGCCGGTGTCGATTCCCTGGACCCGCCTACCGACGAATTCGTTCTTCGCGCCGGACACGATCGCTCGTGAATTGCCGCCTGGAGAGAACGTCATCATCCTGCCTTTCAACCGTTCCGGTTTCGGTATGCTGTGGCAGGTACAGTCGGGCATGTACTTCACTCAGACCGGCGGATATTTCGGCACGCTGCCGACTGTCTTTGCGCCTGATACTCCGATAATCGCCCAACTGATCTCAGGCAGGCCGGGGCGCACCTTCGCCTACGATCTCGCCGGCTTTGTTGCCAGCAATTACGTGAGGGACGTGCTCGCTGCCGCGGGCACCCCGCGAAGGCTGCTTGAGGAACTGACTGCGCTCGGCTGGCCGGAGAGGACCGTCGGTGACATGCGCATTTTCCACGTCCCGGCAGAGGGCGAACTGCGCTATGGCCCGATCGTCAAGGGGGATTACTGGGGGACCACCGGCGAATGGAGTTGGATGGGGCGCCACATCGCCGTCATCACCCACAACCGGGCGGCGCGCCTGCACGTGAAGGGCTCACGATTCACTGGCAATGGCGGTCGGATCGCACTGCATGTTACTATCAACGGCACGGCCACCGGCTACAGCGCCGACGAGGCCAACGTGCTGACGCTTGATGTAGAGGCCAATGCGCGTGTCGACGTCGAAACTGCACAGACCTTTGTGCCCGACGAGGTGATCCACAACGGCGACCGGCGTCACCTCGGAGCGTTGATCTGGCTGCAGCCGCTATAGCCTTATCCGAGATTAGAGGCGAGGTTTCGGACGAGTGGCTAGGGGTTTCCTCGACGTGGCTGGGGCTCAGGCTCATCGCTCGGCTTGGATGGGGCAAGCTGTTTGACAGTAAGCGGTATTCGTCCCCCGCCTTGTCGCCAATGGGTGAACTGCAAGATGTGACATCCATCTCACGCAGATCGGTTCACATATAAGGTCGACCATATAGTTGACGGTTCGGAGCCACGGGGCCGGGTCGATATCCGCGTCAGGGTGGGACGTCGCCGCCGCTGGAGCGATGAGGTTAAAGGAGGGAGTGTAGCCGAGTCCTATGCGCCAGGCGAGGTGATCTCACGGGTAGCGCGTCGGCACGACATCTCCGCCGCAGCATTTGTTTACGTAGCGCAAGGCGGCGCGCACAGGCCTGCTAAGCTTGCCGATCAATGAAGCGCGCTTTTTCGCTCCGGTCGTGATGCAGCAGGCTGCCGCAGATCGCCGATGACGCGGGCAGCGGTGCGCCGTGAGATGATCGCGATCGAGATTGGCGGTGCAGTGGTTCACGCCGCACCCGGCGTTGAACCCGCATGGCTGCGGGATGTGCTGCGGGTAGTTAAGGCGGCGACATGATTACAACGGCGGCAGGCGTAAAGATTTTGGTGGCGACTAGGCCCATCGACTTCCGCGTTGGCGCTTCGGGCTCCCCGGAACGAGCTTAAGTATTGGGGCCAGCGAATCACGTTGAACTTTACCCGTCACTATAGAAACTCCGCATGAGAGTCCTGCCAGGCTTCTCGATGCACGGATGAGCCCCTTACGATGCATCTTGAAGAACGAATAGGAGCGGGTCTGGGTTCCTCGGGTCGCATTTATGAACGGCTGCTGGAAAGCGGTGCCTGATTTGCGTCGATAGTTTCTTCAATACCGAACAACTCCTTCGACTTCGAGCTGTTCGTGAATGACTGACGTCCTTCTTGAGATTGCTCCTGTCGTTAAAATCGCCAGAAAAGTGCTCTAAAATCCTTGGACCCGGCCTGGTCGTCATCGGCGCGAAACAATGCAATTAACGAAACTGTTTAATCAAATTACGATCTGCCCGCTCCTTTGCACTGAAAATTATAAATTGGGTGTAGAGGCAGCGGTCGTGCTGGTCCTTTGCTACATTGGGTTCACAGACTTCCGGACCTTCAAAATTCGAAACGAAACTGTTCTGCTCCTTCTAGTTCTGTACGCGATGTATGCCATTGTTGCGCGCTCGACGCTAGAGATACTGGCGAATGTCATGCTCGCGGCCGCTATGTTTGCACTGTTGGCGTGGTTGTATACGAAGCGGGTACTCGGCGCTGGCGATGTTAAATTAATCCCAGTGATTTGCCTTTGGGTTGGAGGGCGTTGTGCTCTTTTGTATTCGGTGCTGCTTTTGATGCTGATCGGCCTTCATTTGGCCGCTGTCAGGATGGGTTGGGCGCCAACTCAAAACATGATGGGGCGTCGCGGAATAGCGTATGGGCCCTCGCTCGCTGGTGCGCTGATTGGGATAATATTATTAGGCTGTTTGTGAGTTTCCATTGCGGTCGCCGCGTCAGCAAAATCGGTTCCTGCTGTCTGGCTAGCAGATGGCCTGGATGGGTGTACACCGGCCTTGGCGACTGTGAAGCCGTCTCTTATGCGCCCTCCATCGCAGCCGCTAGATCTGTACCATTGACCTCGGCTGCCCACAGCGATCGTATCTCTTCTGCACCGCGGCTTGAACAGTTCACCTGGACAAGGCTGCGGACGTTAGCTACTGATGCTCGTGAAGCCTCCGCCGGCCCTTCTGCTGTATTCTTTGCAACCCTGCTCGTACATTCGCGCCAGGGTTTCGCGAAAATTCGGGTTCGGTAACGGGCCAACCAATGCCTCAAGGCGCGATGGCGAGCCGATTAGGATTCGTGGTTCATCTTTGCGAAAGAGCGTCGGGTCGGCCACTACGTTCATGGCGTAACCTGATAGGTCATCCAGGATTGTTATGATATCTTTAAGATAGATGGATCGCCCCGAGCAAATGTTGACGACGTTAGAGCCCGTCGATATCGACATGAGGCGCGTGTAGGCCTCGATGACGCGATCGACGTCCGAAAGATCTCGGTACAAGTCCAAATTTCCGACCCTTATTTCATCACGTCGCTGCACGTAGTGCTGCACAATTTTGGGCACCAGAAATGCCTCGGTCTGCCCCGGGCCTGTATAATTAAACGGTCGGCAGATCACGATTGCAATATCTTGAGCGTAAATGGATGCGATTTCTTCGGTAGCGTGCTTGCTGATGCCATAATGAGTTTTGGGTCCCAGTGAGCTGTCCTCGCTGAGCAGCAAGCTTGATCCAACCGTGGCGTAGACTTGAGCGCTGCTGGCAATGAGCATAAGTCTGGGCGTAACATTCGAGCTAGTTAGTGCCGCGAACAGATTTGCCGTGCCGATCACATTCGCAGAATACAGTTGATGAAGCGCCTCGTGTTGGGTCGCAGCGATGCCGGCCAAATGCACGATCACATCGGGCCTGAACTGGGTGAGCCTTTCCCTGATCGAATTGAAGTTGCATAAATCAAAAGAGGGAATTGCTGACGCGTTATCTGCGGTATGATCCAGCGCAAGCACATTATGTCCGTCGCCACGCAGCCGCTGAGCGAGCAGGCGACCGGTAAACCCGGCGCCCCCCGTGATCAGGATCCGCTCAGAACGAGAACCCACGCTCGATTCTCCGAATATCGGCCTCAACCATTACCTGGGCCAATTCTTTTAGCGATGTACACGCCTTCCAACCCAGCAGACTTCGAGCGCGCGATGCATCTCCGATAAGTTCGTCGACTTCCGCCGGACGGAAAAGCTCGGAATTGACTTTGACTCGTGTCTTGCCAGTCCTCTTGCATATCCCCTCCTCGTACGCGTCTTCTCCACGCCATTGCAGCTGAATGCCGACCACGTCAAAGGCAAGTTCAGCGAACTCGCGAACGCTGGCATTTTTTCCGGTTGCCAGCACGAAGTCGCTGGGTTCGTTGTAATCCATGATTAATGCCATCCCACGGGTGTATTCCTTTGCGAACCCCCAGTCGCGCTTAGCCGCGAGGTTGCCTATCTCTAGCCAGTCCTGCTTGCCAAGGTGGATGCGCGCTACGGCGTCAGTGATCTTTCGCGTGACGAATTCTCGCCCACGCAAAGGAGATTCATGGTTGAACAGGATTCCGCTACTCGCAAAAATCCCGTGCGCCTCTCGGTAGTTCACTGTCGACCAGTGGGCGAAGAGTTTGGCAATCGCATATGGACTACGCGGACAAAACGGCGTTTCTTCGTTCTGCGGTGCAGCACGAACGTGACCGTATAATTCTGAAGTGGACGCTTGATAAAATCTAATATTCCTGTTTGTTTGCCTTATCGCCTCAAGCAGGTGCAGTGGTCCTACGGCGGTCATTTGCGCCGTCGCGATCGGCTGCTCGAAGGAGACTCCGACAAAGCTTTGCGCCGCCAGGTTATAAACGAAATCCGGCTGTGCCTTGTCCAATAGGCGCATACCTGCGCCAGGATCGAGCAGGTCGAATTCTATCAATTTGAAATTCGGATGGCTGACGATACTCAGCTCTTCAAGCCGCCATAAGTTTACGGAGCTTGTTCGCCGGACTGCGCCGTAGACGGCATGGCCACGCTCAAGCAATTGCTGGGCTAGATATGCGCCATCTTGGCCAGTCACACCTGTAATCACCGAGATCTTCATGCACTGTCCTGTCAAAGAGCCGGATGCCAGAGCATACCTTCGAGCCAATGCCGAGGAGTGTTGTGTAGCATTACAGACATACAGAGTTGGTTCCGCGATCGCTCGCCGACGTTGAGCTTCCAATGGGAAATTTGGGCTCGGCTCAGAACTCCCCGAAGCCCCCATTCGTTAGATTTGGAAACGACAACCTCAGTACTTTCTTAATGGACCTTCTGTCTGTGATCAAGACGTCGCCCCGGGGAGCCATCGAGAAGCTCAAGCGTCGGCAACGTTCCGCATCAGGATGAACGCCCGGGATCCCTCCGCCAGCGTCTCAAAGGTTCCCGGAGAGTTGCGCCGCTTAATGCACAGGCGGCCCTGCTAAATTCACAGGCGGATTGGCCGAGTGGGTTCTCGCCGCGCCGGAAAGTTGGCGGGGTCAACACCTGGCGGCGGACCTTTAGAGTCTCGCTCGTGGAAATAGCAATTGTGTCCGCGCCGGGTCGTGTGTTAACCAGGAGCGCCGTTAGAGGAACGAGCTCTGGGTGGCATTCATGATACCTGTAATTATGTGCGGTGGCGCCGGCACTCGGCTGTGGCCGGTCTCGCGCGAGAGTATGCCGAAACAATTTGTTCCGTTGGTCGATGAGCGATCGACCTTCCAACAAGTACTCGAACGCGTATACGATCCTGAATTGTTCGACCGACCGATTGTCATTACTGGTGCGGATTTTCGGTTTACGGTCGCCGAGCAGCTCCGAGAACTGGGAATTTCCGCTGATATCGTCTTAGAGCCAGTGCGCCGGGATTCGGCCATGGCGGTGGGCATCGCGGCGGAGCTTGTGCGCGAGCGCAATCCGCAAGCTGCGGTTTTAGTTCTCGCTGCCGACCATGTGATCCGCGACGTTGGAGCCTTCAAAATCGCCTGCAAGGAAGCGGCCGCAGCAGCCGATGAAGGCTTTATTGTCACGTTCGGAGTAAAGCCGACTTTTCCGGCGACCTGTTACGGCTATATTCGCCCCGGTACGAAAATGAATGGAGGGGCGGCACTCGCCATCGAGGCTTTCGTCGAAAAGCCCGATGCTAAAACGGCTGCCGCCTACGTTGGTGAGAACTGCCTTTGGAACAGCGGAAATTTCGCATTCCGTGCCGAGATCATGTCGAATGAACTCAACCGCTTCGAGCCCGAAATCGCGGCCGCGGCTAAGTTCGCAGTCAGTGCTATCGAGCGCGATTTGGATTTTCTACGGCTCCCCGCGGAGGCGCTCAATCGCGCTCCGAAGAAATCGATCGACTATGCCGTGATGGAGCGCACCGACCGCGCGGTCGTCGTTCCCGTGGATCTCGGTTGGTCTGATGTGGGAAGCTGGAGTGCCGTCTGGGACCTCCTTCAGCGCGACCGAAACGGCAACGTCGCGATTGGTCCTGCCCTGTTTCAGAACAGTCGAAACAGCTTGGTACGTTCCGACGAGAGGGTCCTCACCGCGGTGCTTGGCGTGGACAACGTCATCGTGGTCACGACACCCGATGCTGTTTTGGTCACATCACGTGAGAACGCTGAACAAGTCAAAGACCTCGTCGAAACCCTGAAAGCGCAGAACCGGCAGGAAGCTGTCGAGCACCTGCGCATCCATCGTCCGTGGGGATATTATCAAGGGGTCGATAACGGCTCGCGTTACCAAGTCAAGCGGATCTTCGTAAAGCCGGGCGCGAAGCTGTCATTGCAAAAGCACTTTCATCGATCCGAGCATTGGGTCGTCGTGCGGGGGACCGCGGAAGTGACCGTCGGCGCCGAAGCTCGTATAGTGCATGAAAATGAATCAGCTTACATCCCTATCGGCAGCATTCATCGATTGGCCAACCCGGGCAAGATTCCACTAGAGCTTATTGAAGTTCAGGCGGGTAGCTATCTCGGCGAAGATGACATCGTTCGCCTCAATGATGAGTATGGAAGAAATTGAGCTTACTGCATATCCGGGCCGGACTGAATCCGATTCCCAAGACGGAGGAGATAAGTGAGTCTAACGCATTGATTCGCCGGCGCGTTAGCCAATCATCGAGGCCGTCGAGCGCAGAACTACGATACTTGCCCCAGCATTCTCCGGATCTCAACCCAATAGAAATTGGTGTTCCATCCCCTGAAGACACTGCTGCGCAAGGCGGCCGAGCGCACAGTCAATGGACTGCAGCGACGCATTGGCTCCTTCATTAGAGGACTCAAGCCTTTCGAATGCGAGCTATTTCAGGCACGCTGAATATGATCCGTTATGACCGGGGACACACGCCAATTAGTCTAACAGTCTAACTCGGTCTCCATGGGAAGCGGTTGCTAAGCCGCCGGTCTATATTTTTCGTAAGTGCGCAGAATATCGCCGATCGGTCCGAAAGCTACCACCCTGCCGGCATGCATGAGTACGCCCTTATTGCAATTGGTCTCAAGCAGGGCGGTTGAATGCGAAGCCAACACCAGGATACCTGCGCGCCCAATAAAGTCATCGAGTCGGTTCTTGGCCTTTTCGAGGAAGCTGGCATCTCCAGCACCTATCCATTCGTCCATCAGCATGATTTCAGGTTCGATCGAGGTGCACACGGCGAATGCCAACCTGACCGCCATGCCCGTCGAATAGGTGCGCATCGGCATGGCGAGATAATCGCCAAGTTCGGTGAAAGCCGCGATATCGTTCAAGCGTTCGCGGATCTCGTTGGCTTTGAGCCCGAGGAAACGGCCGCGCAGCAAGATATTCTCAAAGCCCGTCGCTTCCGGGTTCATTCCTAACGACATATCGAACAGCGAAACGACTTTGCCTTCACAATGCAGGGCCCCCCTGGTCGGCTCGTATATTCCTGCAAGTACGCGCAATAACGTCGTTTTACCAGCGCCGTTATGGCCAACAAGGGCAATTCGATCTCCGTGTTCGAATGACAGCGTGACATCGCTCAGGGCCTCAACGCAAACGCGGTTACCGGCGTCGCGGCCGATTCGACCTCCGGTCGTGAAGTGCATCAGACGCGTCTTCAGCGATCGCGCGTTTGCGTTGTAGATCGGAAATTGCACCGACACTTGATCGACTTGGATTCGCGCCATGCTGCCTCACAACCAGTAGGCAATGCGTCGGCGGCAAAGGCGGTACATGAGGAAGGAGACCATCCAGCCACAGGCTGTGATCAAAATTGCCCATCGCCATAAATGAATGCTCGGATCGTCCCCCAACAACGGCTCACGAACCAATGCCATAAAATAATAAAATGGGTTGACTTTGAGGAACCATGTGCGTCCCGAAACCGCGGTGGGAAACCACATAATAGGCGTCATAAAGAAGGCAATCTGCATCACACTGGTTACAATCTGAGGCACATCGCGGAAACGAGCAGAGATTACCCCCCAGAGGAGACCAATCCACACCCCGTTAATGCAGATCATGAGCAGACCGGGTATCGCCAAGAGGCCATACCAACTCGGCCAAATCTTGAATATCATCGCCACAAGAACGAAAATGATAATATTGTGGGCAAAAATAATGAGGTTACGCCAGATTACGCGGTACACGTGCACTGAAAGGGGCAACTTCACCTGCTTTATAATGCCTTCTGCTTCGATGAAAGCGTTACAGTTTTCGTTCACCAGTGGGCCGATGAGGCCCCAAACAACCATTCCGACCGTAAGGTATGGAAGATAAGTGTGCACGTCGGTGTGGAAGAGATCGGCGTACAGAAAGCCCATGCCAGCAATCATCACGCCCATGCTGATCGTGACCCAAAATGGCCCGATTTTCGACCGCCGGTAACGTTGTTTGATATCCTGCCAGCCGAGCGAGCTCCAAAGCCTCCAGGCAAGAGCTCCCTCTAAAATGTCGGTCGCCGCCAGTCTGGTCTGCGAGAGCGGCCGCGGACGGCCAGAAGCTGCCCCTAACCGCCCGATCCCGATTGAAGGGGCCTGATCGGCTGGCCCTGATCGGGTGACCCGCTGAGGCGCGATGTTGACGGCGATACCGGATGAATGTTTATCCTCAGCGTCCGCAGTCGACAAGGGTACATTCATATGCTCTAAGCCCACGACCCGTTCAGCCCCAATACGTCCAGTTCGACTCAATTGACTTCTCTACCGAGAGCAGGTGTAGGGCAGGGAATATCGTAAGTGGCCCGTCAGTGCAACCCAACGCTCACCGTAGGGCCCTCGACACATCGAGAGGAAGCCTCTCAATTTGCAACAGCTGACACACATCGACGGTAAAGATCCAACGTGACTCCAGCGCTTGCATGCCACGAGAATCGGGAAAGGTTGACTGGCACTTCGCCATCGACGATCGATGCGCCTCGCGCATCAATCGCATCTTGCATGGCGCTTCGCCAGGCCTCGATCTCGAGCGGTTTGACGTAACGGGCGCAACGGCCAGCGATCTCCTCGAACACCGGAATCCTGCTGACTGCCGCGGGTGCGCCGCAGGCTAATGCCTCGACGAGCGGCATACCGAAGCCCTCGTAGATAGAAGGCATCAGAAACAACATCGTATTGCGATACAGCGCCGCCAGATCACGATCCGGGACATAGCCAATGATCCGGATTTGTCCGGCTTCCATGGCTTGCGCGACGGCTATCGATAGCCCCACATCGCCCCAGCCAGACGGGCCGACCCAGAGGAGCGGAAACCGCCTTCGGAGCACTTCCGGCAATGTCACATAAGCCTGCGCAACCGTCTTGAAGTTCTTACGCGGTTCACGCGTGCCGACCACGAGGAAGTAGTTGCCATTCAATAATCGGTATTTGGTCAAACAATGATCGTCTGCCGCTTTCTCGGGCCGAAAATATTCTCCTGGTGCTGGGTAGGTGACGAAGATGCGATCCGGGGATATACCGAGGATCGATACGATCTCGCTTTTAGTGAATTCCGAAATTGTTTGTATGTATGCTGACCGGATAATGAATTTGAGGTTTGTTTCTAGCCAACGAATGCGCTCATTCGGATGAAATTGTGGAAAGCGGATGTGAGAAAGATCGTAGATGATCGGCAACGCTGGCTTATGTAGCCGTCCCGGCGGGACGTAATTAACGGCGTGAAAGAGATCAAAGTTCCTCTGCACACCGCGAAAGCGGCTCGCCTGCATTATGCAGGCCGCCTTCCGCGCCAAATAGGTCTTGCGCAGCAAGTAGTAAGCCTTATGGCCCCGGCCGCGAAAAGGCGGAGGCAAAGCATCCCCGAGAGTATGGGCAATGTTCGAGGACTGAATGCGCGAGAGAAAGCCATCACTGATTGATTGAAGGCCGTACTTATTCGTTAACGCAAGCAATTCCTCGTCGTGCGACAACAACGGCAGCATCGCGCCGATCAGCCGGTGCACAAAATGGCCGATTCCGGTCAGCGGCTGGTGAAAACACCCTGCATCTATTGCCACGCGCATCTGCTGTCCTCCTTCAATCGACCGTTTATCGGGCGGGGTTTCGCCCGATCCCTGACGTCTGCATGAATCCGCGGATAGGCACAACCCATGAGAGTGCTGGAACGGCGTACAATGTGTGCGCGCTGCTTGCCTGGATGGCCACGTTACGACGGTGGCGCTGTCAATTTGGCGCCGGATTTGAGCCTATTTCGAGGGCGTGGTCGGTGATCTCAGAGAGTGGTAGAAGATACTTACCGGGGTCCCATGCGGCGATTGTCTATCTACCGGTTTCTATCCAGGAGCGCCAGGCGATGCCTTCGACCGGCGTATGCCGGCCGGAGGTCGCCTTCCTTGCGCTCCGAAAACCAGCCAAGCAGCCAAGTCGCAAAAAGACACACGAATGGACCATAGAGACGTTGCGCAGCGAAATACTCGGCTCCCCGAAGGCAAGGCGCTCGACGCCGCGATTGGCCGCGCTGAGTTGGTTCAAAGTGCCCTTTGGCGAGCTGCAACGTGGGTGACGAGGTACCGCGTTCATCCCAGGCTTGTCGTGAGACAATTTCTGACACGATTGTTGAAATCAGGATGGTTCCGGCGGAGGCCGGTAGAGCGGCGCAAAGGCGTGCTGTTCATCGGTTACGCCGAAGGCAATCTCGGGCTTGGGCAAGCATTTCGCAACAACTTGCGGGCCGTTGAAGTCGCTTCCTTGCAGTTTGCCATTTATCCGTTTCGCATTGGCATCGAGACGCGACTGATCGGGCCTTTTATGCCAGAGCGCTACGACCTAATCCACGCCTATCGGATAAACGTTATCGAGGTCGCCCCCGATTTTGCTCGGCTCGTCCTACATTCGATGGATCACCGTTTAACAAAGGATAGCTACAACATACTGCGTACTTTTTGGGAGCTCCCCGCGGCCCCGCTGGCTTGGCGCTCAATGATTACCGGGATCCAAGAGATTTGGGCGCCCAATACGTTCGTGGCCAATGCATTCAGCAATATTTTTGCCGGACCAATAACTGTTGTCCCGCATGCAGTAAACGTCGAAGAGGGACCCTACCCAATGCGTGATCACTTCGGCATGGAACGAGATCGATTCTACTTCATCTTCACCTTCGATTATTTTTCTTCCCCGTACCGAAAAAATCCGCTTGGAGTGCTGGAAGCGTTTCAAGCGGCGTTTCCGCAAGGAACTGAGAACGTTGGTCTTATCATCAAATCAATTGGACAAGTCCGTCGTTATCAGCCGATCAGAAAAAGGATTCGTGACGCCGCAGCCTTGGACGGGCGTATCATGGTAATCGAGAAGAGCTTATCCCGGCCTGAGGTCTTGGGCCTTGTCAATTCGAGTGACTCCTACGTTTCGCTGCACCGTTCGGAAGGGTTCGGATCAGGGATGGCAGAGGCTATGAGCCTGGGAAAGGTTGTCATCGGTACAAACTTTTCCGGCAATACCGATTTTCTTACCGAGGCCACAGGGTTCCCAATTCCGTTCAGGTTGCGACCGGTACTGCGTCACGAATATCCTTGGTCAAAGGGTCAAGTATGGGCTGAACCCGATTTGCGAGCGGCTTCGACGGCGATGCGGGTTGTGCTGCAATCGACGGATCTTGCTCGGCAGCGTGCCGAAGCTGGACAGAAGTTTATTCGCGAGCACTATGCACCGGCCGTCGTGGGACAGATTATCAAGGACAGGATCAATAGATTGACTGCACAGGATTAAGGGTATCAGGTGTTTTCTGTAAGTCTTTCGTTCGGCGAGGGACGCGGCGCTCGGCTTCGTCACAAGGCAAATTCGAGCCATCGTGAGTACCACCGCTGTAAGCGTTAGCGAGCGTTCTTGTTTGATTTTGCGGCTCACGGCCCGTTTCGTCGGCGAATTTGGTGCCGGGTCCGTGTTACAGGCGCTCAGCGCTAGCTTAGCGAGACCGCGGTCGAAGCTTCCCAATGGGACGTGCCCATTCTTGCGGGCAGTTTCGAGAATGAGAAGATCGGAGAAGCTTATTCCTTTGCTCTTGCGAAACTTCTCAAGCGCAGCCGCGACGACGTCCAGGTCCCGGATGGCAAAGTGCTTGTGGTCAAGTAACATCGCCATCGCCGTGGCGATCTCTTCACGCCTCCCGCTCGTAGACCGACTCCAGTACCCACGACGTTTCGGCGACCACGAGGTGAGAGACCCACGCACGTTTGACGACGAACTCCTCGGCGGATTCGACTTGTCGTGGGTCGTCCCGCGTTATGAGCCGAACCAAAACATTGGGGTCAATTACGCGCATACCGCTTGCGCATGAGCTGCCGGATGCCGCCCTTCAATTCCTTTGTGGTCTTCGGCTCCGGCACTCGGCCGGCGAAGACGGCGGCATGGATGTCAGCGGACGAATACCTTCCGGCGCGCCGAATGACGATCTCCTCGTCCCTTTGATCCCATTCCAGAACCGACCCCGGACCGGCCCCAAGCTTTTTGCGGACCTGGGAAGGGACTGAGATTTGGCCTTGAGCGGTGACCCGCGAGCGAGCGATTGGCATAGGCTTTCATTAGGGTGGTAATGAAAATTGTCAATCCGGTCGCAAAGCCGTGGCCGCGGTACCCAATTCCTCCATTATCCACTTAACTAAGCCGATGTCCGCTTGCATTGCCTTGTTGTCGGCGGCCAGCGCGCCACCGAAATCGAGGACCAGCAGCATCAGGCAGGCCGCCACTATTCGTGGCTTGGATCGTCTTCCAATGTACGATTGTTTTTGACTTGCGCCGCCGCAGCGCAGCGCCATAGCGTAAATCGCCGCGGCATAATCGTGCTTCGGCCGCCGCGACCGTTGACCGGCTAGGTGTGAGCTTTCAGGAGGTTGTCCATTCGGCCCGGACCGGGAACGCTGACGTTGGCTAACACAGTGATTCGCGGGGGACCGAATGGACACGCATGAGAATGCTCGCCTGGCGGTGGCCGCGCGATCGAGCACAACCAGGGCTTTTGGGGGACGCGCTCGGCGAGGAGATGATCAGCACCGACTGGGTGTGGCTCGGCGGTCGGTTTGTTTGCCGAGCGCCGTCGATCCAATTACCAAAAGATCGGGTCACCAAAGATGGCGTTTGGCGCTTCCACGTGCAGACGGATCGTGACCTAGACGGGGCAACGGATGCAACCAACGGCAGCGGCTCCTCGAGTCGGGCATGCTAATGCGCCTTCGTCTCATACTGCCATTGCAGGAATTTACGAAACAGCGCATCACGACTGGCCTCGTCGGTGGGCGCGTCCGGGCGGCTGTTCAGGAACGCTTGAAAATCGGCCTTCTGCTGAGTTTGCCGCTGCGATTGAAGCTGCTTGAGCATCTCCTGGGCGGGACCCCACCGGGTCCAGCCGGGAACCGGGGCGGCCAGATTCACGTCCTGCCATTTCGGATGGTAGGGCGGATGCAGGAATGTGTCCCAGCGATTAAACAGATACTGCGTGAAGCGTTGGACCTTGTGATAGCGGTTGCTATTTGTCGGCCAATTGTACACGGCCAGCACCGCAGGAACCGCGATGGTATCGATATGATCCTTGCCATCGAGCAGATTCGGATAGTCCTTTTGAGTGAATTCACCGAGCGTGTAGTGGTCCTCGAAGGTCTTGGTGAACGGTATGTTCACCAGATGCAGACCCGAATTCGGTGCAATATTCGAGAAGAAAGCGACCGGCTTTGGGATCACCCGCGCGATCGCGTCGATCTGGCCCGATTTCAATTTATCGATTGCGCCTGCCTGAGGGATGTTGACCGGCTGAACGATAATGCCAAGCCTCTGGAAGACGATCGTGCCGGTCAGGCTCGCCCCCGTGCCCGGCGGGCCGAAATTGACCTTCTTGCCGCGAAGATCCTCCAAACTCTGAACGTCGTCGCGGACAAGGATGTGCAGTTCAGAGATCGGCAAGCGAATGATGTACTGCACGCGTCGTTGGAGGTTTGGTGTGTGGCGCACTGTGCGGAAGTATTCAAACACGTCGGACTGGGTGATCGCCAAATCCACGCCGTGAAGATAGAGCAGATCGTCAATATTGGACCCTGCGCCGAAAGAGACGATAGGCAGAATCCGGAGATTGTTCCCGTCGTCTAGAGCGTCCGCCATTTCTGCCGCAAGACGCATGTAGGTCCCAGAGAACAGGCCGCCGACGACGCCGACGGTCCAATCATTCTCGCGCGAACGCAGAGCGGTTTCCGAACCTCCTTGAGCGAGCGATTTTGGCACAACCTGCGCCGAGGTCTTGAAGCTGACTAGGCCGATGATCGAGGCGATCAGACACGCAAAAACAAAACGACCGCGCATGGATACCCTCACACACTATGGGTGCTGTAGCACGGGCTTGGAAATTGAAGGCTCCGCAATCTCCAGCTTGAACCACGCGATTCGGCCTTTGAGCGCCGCCGGAGATCACCCCCCTAACAAACTATAGCAGATGCGTTGCCTGCCGCAATCCGACTTTCGATCGGCTTTGCGACAATGGTTTGACGCGATCGAAGCCGGACTTCGTGAGCGGACCTGAAGCGGATGGTGGCGCATAGGATTGCCGATCCACGAGTCCTCCGGCTCATCCGGTTGGCTCGAGGCTGGAATCCTGGAGAGAGAATGGCGTGAAGCGGATTAAGGAACGCCCCAACGGGCGGGCATAAGCCCGCTCCTCGCGAACGTTGTGTCGCATGCCCTCAGATTTTTGGGCAGATCAACGGTGGTCGCCGACAGGCCCCCGGCCGCGTGTCGATGGTCCGATGCTGACGATTATAGATGGGCGCCGAGGAAGCGGCGGACGCGTGGCAGATGATGGTGAACCACAAGGAGTGCCTGGCGCGATTTGGCCTGGCACTGCACGAGGACATGACACGGCTGATCGCGTTTGGCCGACTGCCGCCGTTCGAGCGACGGCAGTGTCGTGAACGGCGTCCCGATAATTCCTTCAAAGTTCGGAACGTCTGGTTCAGTTGCCTCAAGCGATGGAGCGAGAGAGCCGCGCAAAGGGTGGGGCTCCGGAAAGGTGCTTTCCCCTTGCGTGTCCGCGGCTCGTTATCACATGGGCGTAGCTGCGAACCATCGACGGTTTACGTCTCGGGAAGAGCCGGTGCGCGAAATGCGCGCGCTCGTTCTGTGAGGGCAAAGCCGAATGGCTACTCGACGGCAAATCCGCTCACGTTTGCGCTCGGCCCGTTGATTTTGAGGTGCAGCAATCTGGGAAAATCGTTGCGCTTAAAGTCGACCGTTCCCGTTAAACGTGATCCCTTCCTCCTAATGTTCGCTAAGACATTGGTCAGAGCGCGAACCGTTCGACGTAACGGAATCAGATTTAAACGACGAGCAACCATGCAATGGTCTGGAACACGACCTCATCTTGCCACAAAGCGGCGGCAGCTTGCATGCTCGTTGCGCGATTCAGCCAAGGGGGGTTGCGTCGTGGTGAGCTTGGTGGAGTTGAGCGATGCGCGACATGGTGAGCTTCTGAACTCTCTCATCCAATCCGACTAAAAAGCAAAGTAGTGAATCCACGCGATCGGCGAGCCAAGGAGCACGCCGGCTGAGCGGTGGGCATTTGGCGTGGCCGCGCGCCGAAGCACAGACGAATGGCACATCCCAGCCAACGGCAGTGGCCGAAATCGACGAAGAGGGACAGAATGCTCAGACATTGGATCGTGGCGGCTTTAGCGGGTCTCGTGACTGCCTTTGGAGTGGCGGACGCCGCGGCTTGGCCGACGCGGCCCGTCACCATGGTCGTGCCATTTGCCGCCGGCGGCCCAACAGACGTGGTTGGCCGCATCCTGGCGGGACGTTTAAGCGAGATCCTCAAGCAGCAAGTGATCGTCGTTAACGTCGGAGGCGCGGGCGGAATGACCGGAGCCGACCGGGTCGCGAGAGCAAAACCCGACGGCTATGAGGTGCTGCTCGGCACCGTCGGCACCCAAGCCTACAGCCAATCGCTCTACAAACCTCCACTCTACAATGCGACCAAGGACTTCGCCCCGGTCGCGCTCATCGCCGAGCAACCGCTGGTCCTGGTGGTGCGCAAGAACTTTCCGGCGGATACGCTGCAGCAGTTCGCGGCCTATGCCAATGACAATGCGGCGAAGCTGTCATTCGGCTCGGGCGGCGTCGGATCGGCCACGCATCTCGGATGCGTGCTGCTGAATTCGACCATCGGCATAAAAGTCCAGCATGTCCCCTATCGGGGCTCGGCGCCGGCGCTTCAGGACCTCATCGCCGGACGCATCGACTACCTATGCGACGCCGTGTCGACGCAGTTGGGTCCCATCAAGGCCGGCAGCGTGAAGCCGGTCGCGGTACTCGCCAGCCACCGTGCCGCGGTGCTGCCAAATGTGCCGACCGCGCAGGAGGAAGGTTTTAAGGGCTTTGACGCCAACAACTGGATAGGCCTGTTCTACCCGCGCCGCACGCCCGAACGGATCATTCATCGCCTGCGGGAAGCAACCGTTGGCGCAATGAATACAGCCTCGCTACGATCGCGGATGGAGACTCTGGGCACCGACCTCGTGGGTGCCGACCGCACCAGTCCCAGCTACCTTGAGCGGTTCGTCGCCAGTCAAATCAAAAAATGGGCGGTGCCGATTAAGGAAAGCGGTGTATCGGCCGATTAGCTGTTCGGATGCCGGCACGTTCTCAATCCCCAAACCGGCACCCATCGTTTCAGTGGAGTGCGTATCTGTCGACGGGCAACGAAGTGTCTAAGGCACCAAAAGTAAAAGCAGCGGAGCGACCAGCCAACGGCCAAAGAACAGGAGATCGGAAAAACCGGTTTGATCGGCCGCGAGGTCGAGGAGGCGAGAATGAGTACGCCGATTTCGCAAGGCAGCAAATTGGAAGGCTTTTCATTGTACGCGCCGCGCCTGCGCGAGGGGCCAGCTCGCGATTGTGAGCCTGCGGCACCGTCAATGTCGCAGGAACCCGAAAGCGATCGGATGGGGGAACCTGAAAGCGCAATCCCCGAGCCTGATAGCGATTGGATCGAAGCGAGCGACCGGCAAGAGGGATCGAGTGAAGCCGAAGCGGATGAAGTCCAGGACCGCTTAGAGCAGGCGATCCGCGAAGCGGTTGGGCTCGGGCGCACCTCCGACAATGACGATACTGAGGGCGCTTTTGATGCCGCCGTTGAGGCGCAGGATGAGGTTTCGCGCTCTCTGCCGCTAGCTCTTCAATCCCGCCGCCGGCCGGATCGGCACGATCGGGGCGAGTTGCAAATGAGCCGGCCGGGCCGCGGCGAGGCGCAAATCAGTAGACGGCTCCAATCTGTGGATCCCGAGTTTGTCCCCGAACTCCGAGCGGCAATGCCGCGCAACGGCGTCGTTGGACCGCTCATGCGATTCTCGCTGGTGATCATGTTCGCGGCAATCGTCGCCTACGGCGTGACAAAGCTCTCGTCATGGACACTGGGCGGCGGATGGATCAAAAGCGCATCTGATCGCGTAGCGACAATTGCGTCCGACTTGCGCGCGCCGCCGGTCGAACATGCGCCAGCGGTCGAGTCTCTGCCTCGATCGCGCCTGCAGGTCGACGACCAACAGGCTTTCACAAACGACTCGCTTCCCCTCAAGGTCGTCGTCGAGCACCCAAGGCAGGATGAGGCTCTGGTGTTCAGCGGGCTCGTCGCCGGGACCCGGCTTTCGGCCGGTACCTCGACCAGCGCCTCGGCCTGGGAATTGTCGCCCGACAAGCTCAAGGGGCTTCAACTTTACGCGCCGAAGGATTTCGTTGGCGTGATGAATACGGCGGTTGACCTCATAGGAGCCGATAGTCGGCTCCTTGACAGCCGGGCCTTCCAGCTCAAATGGATTGCCAAACAAACAAATCCGGCCCCGCCCCGCACTCCGGGAGCGGCCTCCGTTCTGGCGACCGCGGGGGACCAGATCGGCGTTGCGGCGCCGCGCCCCGCGGCGGGTGAACCGATCGACCCGAGCGAGGCCGATTTCCTAATGCAGCAAGGCCGTCAAGCGTTGAGCGGCGGCGACATTTCGGCGGCCCGGGTTGTGTTCCGCCGCTTGGCCGATGCGGGGATCGCCGAGGCAGCGCTGGCGTTCGCCGAGACATACGATCCGATCTACCTCGCCAAGCACAACGTGATCGGCCTGTTAGGCGATCGCGCGACGGCGAAAGACTTGTACGAACGGGCGAGGCAAGTGGGCTCGACAGAGGCCGATCGCATGCTGGCGCAGTTGGGCGACAATTGACTCCCGCCGCGCGATCAGGTCGAGTTGCGCAAGGCACCTTGCCGGTTCGGTCAGGTTCGGTGCGGCTGCAGCGGACTGTGAGACTCGCCAATTGATCTTGAGGGCTAATTTGACCACTCATTTACTTTGCCGCTGCTCCGGTCGGCATCTGGAATTTGATTTTTGCTAGAGCTTGACGCTCTACTGGGTTTTCCAAACTCGAGGCCGTGTCGCCGCTTGCACCAAATCGTTGCGCTTTTCAGATCCGGTACGCCACTTCTGGCCGCTGCGCGGAACCAACGCTTTTCTCTGCTCGCGGTGGCGTTCACAGGCTTTTGGTTCCCGATCGGGGGGCAGATGCGCCCGATAACCCTTGCCTTCGATGCGACCCTCATTCTTGGCGGAGTGGAACGCGGAGAGCCCGCAGCAAGCAAACGCGGCGTCACGGCGGATCTCGAGTTTATTTATCGGGCGGATCGCCCGCCGGTTGGCAAAATTGGCAACGAAAATGGACGCGCAAAAACCCGCGCGCTTGAAGGGCTAAGAGCAAGCAAGACGCAGAATTGCGTTCTACCCCTTTGTTCGACCCGTGCGCGGGCCTGCCACAATTGGGCGGGCTGCCGCGCTGTCTGCGAATTGCGCGGGCTGTCGCATGGCTGACGACAGGCTGTTCCCACGGGCATGGAGAAGATGCATTCGGTTAAGCTGGCAGCATATTGTTAACCTTTATTGGAAATAATCTTTTCGGTCTCGGAAAAGGAGGAGCTCATGCACGATCCTTCGTCTGCCGCCGCCGACAAGCCGCTTACCGTTAAGCCGACTTCGAGCGACGCCTCGCCTGAGCAAGAGATCGCAAGGTCAACCGTCCAGCGCCAATACCGGAGCCGGCAGGCAATTGAAAGTGACGCCGACCGGATTCGGTCGGCAGTCACGCGCTTGATATCAAATTCGACCGGGGAGCTTGAGGGGCTGACAGCCGAACTCAAGAAGCTGCAGGAATTCCTAAAGTGCGAGACCGAGCGCGTTCAGCATGAAATCGATAGTGTGCTCTCTGGGGTGAGTATCATTATTGAGACAATTGCCCCGTGGAAAAATCCTGCTATTTCCGCCATTCAAAATTCTCCAACAAATCAGGGTCCAACCGCACGCGACAAGCTTAAACGCTGGCCGGCTCCGCCAGCCGAGTAATTGAACCGGAGAGGCCAGAATCGAGTACCGCCGGGTTGCGGTCACATACGCGCAAGCGATGACCGATGAGCGCGAGGGCACAGCGTATACTGCCTTCGCCACTGGCGGTCGCGGTCACGATCGCCTCTTCGGCATCGCTGGTGCGCTGTGACGTCCGCAGTCGCAGTGCTGCGCGCTCGATCAGCTTGCGCCACCGTGCGGTGCGCCGGCCGACCACCGTATCCACGACGTAGGCGTCAAGTTTGGCAAGACTGGGCGATCCGAGAACGGCAGCCAGAAGTGGCAAAGCGACTGCGCGAATCGCCCGCAATGGTAATGGTGATGCCGAACTCGCCCATGTCAGTCGCACTTCAGGGGCGGCGCTGCCGATTTGCGGCTTTGTCATCCTCATCCGCGGCAAAGCCGAGGAGAGGCGCGCCTACTATGGCGGACCCAGGAGTCCCGCCTTCCATGCGCGTCCCACGGATATTCTAGCAAGGGAATCTCCGCTTGCGGGCGCATTCGGGCTCGGCTCAAACGGCAAGCATCAAAAATCGTTTCGAGGAAAACTCGACGTTAACGGCGAGGAGGAGCCGCGTTACTGATCCGTAATCGGCTTGACGCCTTTAGGGGGGTGGCACCTCTACCAAGTTTCCGCCAAAATTAGAGTTAAAGTCCCCTTCGTGCGCGAGGGGCCGCAAGGCTCGGGTCAGAATGTTGGCCTCCCTCAGGGGAAACCCCCGTCCTTTAGGACGGAAAGACATTAGGGTGACGCAATCGGGAACAGCAGGCATGGCGCGCCGGAGGCTCGGCGGCGCCGGCCTGATGCTTGTTCCTTTTCTGCTCACGGCTTGCACGGCTTCTCAGTCCGCGCTCGCGCCGCAAGCGGCTACGCAGACGCAGGGGAAGCCCGCGGATTCACATCCTAACTCCGCCGAGGTCGGTGAACGTCAGCGCATTCTGGCCATCTACGGGGGCGCCTATACCAGTCCACGCCTGCAGGCAATGGTCGAGCAATTGGTTGAGCGTCTGGTGGCCGCTTCGGACCGGCCCGAGCTGCATTACAAGGTCACTATTCTCGACTCGCCCGCGGTCAATGCGTTCGCGCTTCCTGAAGGTGAGCTTTACGTGACGCGCGGCCTGCTCGCCCTGGCGAACGATCAATCGGAGCTCGCATCAGTCATTGGCCACGAGATGGGGCATGTGATCGCGCGTCATGCCGAGCTGCGCGAGCAGGCGATACGCGATGAGGAACTGGGAGATCGGGTGTTTACTGATCTCGTCAATGATCCGCAGGCCGGCGCGTTGGCCCTCGCCAAATCCAAGCTCAAGCTCGCAAGCTTCTCGCAGAAACAGGAGTTGCAGGCGGACGCCATCGGCATCGCAATGACGGCGCGCGCCGGCCTCGATCCTTACGGTGCGGCGCGCTTTCTGGCGTCCCTTCAGCGAAATTCTGGGCTCAGGCCGCGAAAGCGCGAGGCCGGCGCAATCAAGTCGCCAGCACCCGACTTTCTTTCATCGCATCCAACGACGCCGGAGCGGATCGCCGATGCGCTCGCTACGGCCCGCCAGTACAAGGCTCCGGCCACCGACACGCCGCTTGAGCGCGCGCAGGCGAGGAATGCCTATCTGGCCGACCTCGATGGTACCCTTTTCGGCGAAGATCAGACCCAGGGATTCGTGCGCGGCCGCCGCTTTATCCATCCGCGGCTCGGATTTACCTTCGAGGCGCCGGAGGGCTTCGTCCTCGACAACACGGTGCAGGCCGTGCTCGGCGTCACGCGCCACGGCAACGCGGCACTGCGCTTCGACGTCGTGAAGGCGCCGGCAGAGCAAGCGCTCGCCGGCTATCTGAAAGCCGGCTGGATCGAGAACATCGATCCAAAAAGCGTCGAGCCGCTGACCATTAACGGGTTTGCCGCTGCCACCGCCCGGGCGAAGGGCGACAACTGGGATTTCCGCGTCTACGCCATCCGTTTCGGCAGCGAAGTTTACCGTTTCATCTTTGCCACTAAGAAATCCACGGCCGAAACCGATCGGCTGTTCCGTCGGTCCGTCGACACATTCCGTCGCCTGACGCTTGCCGAAATCCGGCATGCAAAACCCTTGCGTGTTCAGATCGTGACGGTGAAGCAGGGCGACACGGTCGAGAAGCTGGCGGAGCGAATGGAGACTCCCGACCGGCGGCTCGAGCGGTTTCTGGTCCTCAACGGGCTTGATCCCGGTGCCAAGCTGCAACCAGGGAGCGAGATAAAAATCGTGGCGGACTGATCCTTCCTGCCAACCCTGCGTTTAATAAATTGACGACAACCACTCCTATTCCAATGGGTTTGCGATGAGCTATGATGCAGCAAAAAGGCCGAGTAGCGTGAGGGGAGGCGAGTACATGTCGATCGTAGCGCGGGCGGTTCCAGCTACTGTGTCGCTTGCCGTGGTTCTCGGGGTCACGGCGATCCTTTGGTGGCTCAAGCTGACCAGCGTGAACCTGCACGACCCTGTCTTTTTCTATGCGCTGCCAGTGACCGTTCTCGCGATTGCGTATGGGAGTGGGCCGGCATTCCTGGGCGTGCTCGCGGCCTTCGTCTGTGCCGATTATTTCCTCTATGAGCCTCTCTACACGTTTGACATCCCCGGTCGCGTCGAACTGGGTGACTTGGGGTGCTTTTCGTTGCTTGCGCTCAGCGGGGTGAAGTGCGCCAGCGCGCTCTTCGGCCCGGCCGCCAAACCCCAGCGGCAGCAAAGCCACAGTTGACACGGTGCCCAATCGCGCCGCTTTGCTTCCAATTAAAATTGCGAGGCGAGCTGATCGAGACCCATATTCCGGGCGAGGTGACGAACCTCGTCCTTCTGCTCGTCGGAAAAGCTCATCAGCAGCGGGATGGCGGCCGACTTGAGATCCTGTACCGCCTCGCTATTGGGATCGAGGGCACCGGGCTGGCCGCGCCATCGCGCTTCGTGTTCCTGTTGGCGCCCGATATTGCGCAGCGCGGCCGCTACTGCGGGCCACATGCGCTCCTGGTCTGGACTAAGATGCAGGCGGCGCTTGATGCGGGCGAGCTGCGCGTCATCGAATAGATAGCCGGGCCGTTTGACGAGACGGGGCGCTGTGGGGTGGCGCTTGGCCGCCTCGATCGCTGTATCGGATACGGTCGGTGCTGCGGGCTGCGTTGCTGGTGTTGGCACTGCGGGGGTCAATTCGGCCACTTCGGTCGAGACCGGCCGAGCCGCGGGCTGCATCATCGGCGGAGCTGCCGCCGGCTGCAAGAGCCCACCGTTTGGCATGATGGGTGCCGGTTCGAACAGCGCGAATTGCGCGGCACCGAAAATCATCGGCGCTTGCGCTGCAGTGCGGGGCACCAGTGGGTGCGCGGCGGCGGACGGAGCGAAATCCTCTTGAAAGCGGAGCGCGACCGCTGGCGCCGGCTCCGGGCGGTCCGCGCCCGGGGCGTTCCAATTGCCGATCAGGTATCCGATAGCGGCCGCGAGAAGGAGCCAAATTGCCCGGCTGCGCCCAACCCCCCGCCAACGCCCCATGCTCGACGTCCCTCGCTCCCGATAGACTTGCGGTATGTCCTTTCCAATGAAGCTTAATTTATGACCGCTCGGAGGATTTTTGCTGGCCGAGCCGCCGAGTCTTTGACTACTTGCGAGCGAGCGGCTCATGTGCCAACAAAAAGGCCCGGCGAAATTGCCGGGCCGTCTAGTCCTGCGTATCCGCGCTCGTCAGGCCGCCTCTTCGGCCACGACGGCCTCCTCTTCGGCCTCGGGCTTGGGCCCGCGGCGCGGGCCCTTAGCCAGCGCCGCTTCGATTTCCTTAACCGCCTCGGTCTCCGTAATCCGCTGCACGGCCGCGATCTCGCGGGACAGCCGATCGAGTGCGGCCTCGTAGAGCTGCCGTTCGGAATACGATTGCTCGGGTTGCGTCTCCGACCGGTAAAGGTCACGGACCACCTCGGCAATGGCAACAATGTCGCCCGAATTGATCTTCGCCTCGTATTCCTGGGCCCGCCGCGACCACATCGTGCGTTTGACGCGGGCGCGGCCTTTCAGCGTCTCCAGGGCGCGCTTGATGAGCGGCGTTTCGGCAAGCTTGCGCATGCCAACCGAGCCAACCTTCGAGGTCGGCACCCGCAGCGTCATCTTATCCTTGACGAAATTGATGACGAACAGCTCGAGCCGTGCGCCAGCAACTTCCTGCTCCTCGATGGCCACGATCTGCCCCACGCCATGGGCCGGATAGACGATGAACTCGTTGGTCTTGAAGCCTTGTCTTTGCGTGGTTTTCTTCACTGTAATTCCCAAAGTTGCGCCTTCAGGCTCAGGCTTGCGCCGATGCGCGGGCTTTGCCGCGCTAGCCCGGCTACGGGCGACGGCACGCGTCGGTTGTGAGGACCTCCGGCTCGCGCGGGAGGTGGTTTTGCCGGCCTTCCGGTTCATCTTCTTAACGCGATGACGAGTTTTCTCTGCCACTGCTCTCGCGTGGATCACACGCCTCTTTTGACGGTTCCTCGAAAAAACCCCAAAAAAATTCGCTCCCATTTTGGAACGGAGCAGGGGTGTTCTTTAATGTGACGTTCATATAGCACGTTTTGTGCAAAAATCAAAGTTTGTGGCCCTGCGAAAGCGTCGCAGATGGGGGATTTTTAACAGGAGCACAGGCCAGACAATCTGCGGTTGATCGCCCTGCGTTTGAAAATTCAGTCCCCCGATCCGGGATTGGGTGAAAAGTGCTCTTCAAATTTGTTGGGCACGCCCTCCCACTCCTTGGCGTCGGCGGGCGGCTCCTTCTTCGCCGTAATGTTCGGCCACACCTTCGCGTACTGGGCGTTGAGCCCAAGCCACTTGTCCGCACCGGGTTCGGTATCAGGTTTGATGGCTTCGACCGGGCATTCCGGCTCGCAAACGCCGCAATCGATGCATTCTTCCGGATGGATGACGAGCATGTTGTCGCCCTCGTAGAAGCAATCAACGGGGCAGACTTCCACGCAGTCCATATATTTGCATTTGATGCAATTGTCGTTGACGATATAGGTCATCCGCACACTCTAATCGGGCTTGGTTCGCGAGCGTTGCTCCTAGCGCAGGGGGTTCTTGAGGCGCAATACAAAGGCCCCTTGGCGCGGCCACGTCTGCCCCTACTGCGTTAACTCCTCATATAGCCTCTCGCCCGTGCCTGCGGGACCCCTGCGCTCGCGGAATCCAACGATTTTCAGCACACGCACCCGGTGATCCAGCGCGACAGTGATCACGTCGCCGGCGCGCACCATCCGTCCCGGCGCCCCAACGCGCGTCCCGTTTACCCGTACGTAGCCGGAACCCGCCAGCGTTGCCGCGGCATCCCGGGTGCGTACCAGCCGGGCGTGCCAGAGCCACCGATCGATCCGCTGGCGATCGATCGGGGCGCCCACCTAGCGCCGCTCCTTGGCCTCGGCTTCGAGCTGCGCCTTGAGCGCAGCGAGCTTGGCGAAGGGCGAATTTGGATCAGGCGCCTTTTCGCGCTCGCGGCGATCGGGCCGCGCCGCACTCATCGGCCGGCGCTCGCGATCCGGCCGCTCTGGCCGGTGGCGCTGGCGGTCCGGCGCGCGACCGCGCTCCCCACGCGGCGGACGCTTCGGCCTTTCGGCTTCGCCCTGATCGTCAGAGGGGCGCGAGGGTTCGCGCGCGGCCGCGTCCGCGGCAGGCGCTGGAGCGTCTGTTCGCGGCGGCCTGTGGCGCTCGCGGCGCTTGTCGCGCGGGCGCTGCCGCCCCTCGACACGGCCGGGTCGCCACACATCGACCAAGACAGGTGGCTGAACCAAGACAGCTGCGTCGCGATCGGTTGTTGCCACATCATTCGCAGCGGCGGTGGTGGTGTCCGCGGCGGATTCCGCGGCAATCGGCTTCTCCTCGGCAGCTTCAGCGCCTTGGGCATCCTGCGCTGCCGCCGACAATGGGTCGACCTGTGGAGCAAAAGCGCCATCCACGACGGCCCCCGGATCGTTTGCCACCCTTTCGGCCGTGGCGGCTGCTGCGGCGGGCGGAGTTGGCGAGTCGCCGCCTGCGGGCGGCTCGGCCGCTGGAGCACGCTCCGGCACCGGGTTCGGCCGCCGCTCCATGCGGTACCCGAGCGAGCGCAGCACTGACGCAAAATCCTCACCGGAGGCGCCGATCAGCGACCTCATCCCGTTGACGATAGTAAAACCTCCTCCTGGGAAGGCCGCTGCCGGCCTCGGACCTGGAGCGCCTTCACGCCAAGCCAGCGCCGGACGGATCAAATCCGCAAGCCGCTCGAGAATGTCGACGCGCACCGCGCGCTCGCCGCAAACCCGGTATCCGGCCGTGCGATAGAGGTTGGCATCGATCTCGCGATTGGCCGGCACGGAGGTGCGGCCGCTGCCGGCCAGGTGCAGCAACTCGTCGACGCCCTTGGTCTGCGGCCCTGCCTGAGACAGCGCCCACAGCTGCGCTGCAAGCGCGCGTGGTGCCGGCTTGAGCAGGGCCGGAATGTAAATGTGGTAGGCGCCAAAGCGCACGCCATATTTGCGCAGAGTGGCTCGCTCCGGCTGTTGCAGCCCCTTGACTTCCCCGGCCACCTTGTGGCGATCGAGCACGCCCAATGCCTCGCCCAACTGAAATGCCACCCCGCGGGCGATGCCGGTGATGTCGGCGGCGGCCGAGAGCTCGAACAAGGGGCCGAGCAGCTTCTCGATATGGGCTTTGAGCCATGCATCGAGCCGGGCCTGCACCCCGTCGCGCGGTGCACCGGTCAAATGCTCGTCGGCGAGGACGCGCACACGCGGCCGCAAAACCGCCTCGCCGGCAGTGAGCTTGCCGATCGGCGCGCCGGTCCAGCGGACCGTTCCGTCGGTTGCGAGCAGAAACTGTTCGTCTACGGCCTCGGCCAGCCGGGCTGCGCGCGCGGCGATTTCGCCGGCAAGCGCCTTCTGCGCGGCGTTCTGCAGCGCCTTGGCTTCCGATCCACCCGACGAGGCATCGGGCAAAAACACGAAGCCGTCGAGCCGGCCGATGACATGGCCCTCGACGATGACCTCGCCCGCCTTGTTGATCTGCGGCTCGAGCAGGGCATTTTCGCGCAGCCGCCGCATCAGCACGCTGGTACGGCGGTCCACGAAGCGTTCCGTCAGCCGCTCGTGCAGCGCGTCGGAGAGTTTGTCCTCGACCGCTTGCGTAACACCTTGCCAATGCTCCGGATCGGCGAGCCAATCCGGCCGGTTGGCCGCGAAAGTCCAGGTGCGGATGTGGGCGATACGCGTCGACAATGTGTCGATGTCGCCGTCGGTACGGTCGGCAAGCGCCACCTGCCGGGCGAACCAGTCGGTTGCAATGCGGCCTTCGCGCATGAGGAACCCATAGACGGTGACCACGAGTTCGGCATGATTGGCCGGCGCAATTTTGCGGTAGTCGGGGATCTGGCAAACGTCCCACAGCCGCTCGACGTCGGCCGGCGTCCGGGTCAGCGCCCGCACCTCGTCGTCCTTCGTCGCGTGGTCGAGCGCGAGAATATCCTCGGCGACCGGCGCCCGGGCGAGGGTTGGTTCGGTCGGTGCCGCTGCCAAGGTGGCCTGCAGCGCGCCGACCGATGAGAAGTCGAGATCGCAGTTGCGCCACTGCACGAGCTTGACCGGCTCGAACACGTGCGCTTCGAGCGCTTGCGCGAGCTCGGTTTCGAACGGTGGGCAGCGGCCGGTGGTGCCGAATGTGCCGTCGCGGGTGGCGCGGCCCGCGCGGCCCGCGATCTGTGCAAGCTCGGAGGGGCTCAGCTTGCGGAACTGATAGCCGTCGAACTTGCGGTCGGAGGCAAACGCGATGTGATCAACGTCGAGATTGAGCCCCATGCCGATCGCATCGGTCGCCACCAGGTAGTCGACCTCGCCGGCTTGATAGAGATCGACCTGGGCGTTGCGGGTGCGGGGCGAGAGCGCGCCAAGCACGACCGCTGCGCCGCCGCGTTGGCGCCGAATGAGCTCGGCGATGGCATAGACCTCTTCGGCCGAAAAGGCGACGATGGCCGAGCGGCGCGGCAGCCGGGTGAGCTTCTTCTCCCCCGCGAAGGTCAGCTGCGACAGGCGCGGGCGGCTGACAATGCTGGCGCCGGGCAAAAGCCGTTCGACGATCGGCCGCATGGTTGCGGCGCCCAGCACCAGCGTCTCTTCACGGCCACGTCGATTGAGCATGCGGTCGGTGAAGACGTGGCCGCGTTCGAAGTCGGCGGCGAGCTGGATCTCGTCGACGGCCAGGAAGGCGACATCGAGGTCGCGCGGCATGGCTTCGACGGTTGCAACCCAAAAGCGCGGATTGGGCGGCTTGATCTTCTCCTCGCCAGTGACCAGCGCCACCGCATCGGCACCCACGCGATCGACCGCGCGGTTGTAGACCTCGCGCGCCAATAGCCGCAGCGGCAGCCCGATCAGGCCGCTCGAATGGGCTAGCATGCGCTCGATCGCCAGGTGGGTTTTCCCGGTATTGGTCGGCCCGAGCACGGCCGTGACCCCGGCCCCGCGCGCACGCTGGTCCCGATCAATTGGCTTCGAGAATGAAATCGACATTAAACGCTCGGCTGTGACGTGGTTTACGCTTGGACGACATCTCTACCACAACGCGATGCTGGAAAGCCCTGTGGTTAACATGTGGGAACGAGTTGGAAACGAATCGCGGCCGAATCGGCCACTCGCAGCATGTTTCCGTTTGTTCACGGCGAGATATGGCAGCATTGCGCCGATCCAATACCACATCGCGTGTGACGGAGTGCTGCGCGCCATCGTGCCGGCGACGCTAGATTGACTCTGCGCTGGATCACGGTTTCCTCGAAAGTCAAGATGTGCATTGTTGTGGATAATGTGAATTCGCTTTCGACAAGCCCCGCGCAGTGCCTCGGCAGTGTGCCAAGCCGTGAGCGCGAGGCTGCCTTACGGCGTCTTGGCGGAACTCGTCTTTGATGGAGTCTTGGCCTTGGCTGGAGTTCTGCTGGCTGCAGTCCCAGTTGGAGCCTTTGATGTCGGGACCTTGGGCGAGGCTTGCACCGGCTCCGCCATGGAAACGAATTGCCTGGCCTGCAGAACGCCGGGACCCAGCGGTGTCGGCATCGAAAAACGGAACGGCACCAGCATTCGCGTGCCGGCGATCGGGGCGAGCCACACCTCGGCGTCGCGCAATTCCATCAGATATTTGATCGCCGCCCGATCGGGCACATAGCCGGAAATCGGCATGAAATACAGCCCGCAGACCACGGCCGGCCCCTCGTAGCCTTTCTCCGCCTCGACAACAGTCATGCGTTTGAACTTGCTGCTAAGGTCGTAGCGGATGCGGCCGTCAAATACTGAGATTTTATGTTGGCAGGCCTCAGGCGACAGCGGGTTGGCGTTGCCGCCGACGCGTATCAAGGCCGAGGTCATCGGGTCGACCACGCCACGGCGATCCGCCTCGGTGACCGGGATCCGGTCGGGCCGGGGCGCCAGCGGCGGGTCGGCGCTGTAACCGGTGACGTTGCCGTTGGCAAGCGCGATGCGGACTTCGTCGACGTGCCGGCTGTCGAGGATGGTCGCGGCGTAGCTCGTCGGAAAGGGTGCCCATCGGCGATGGTTCCCTGCGCCGTCCCGCTGCCATGGGCGCCGCTGAAGACCTTCAGGACGCCTGCGGTCGACCCACTCGCCATGGCCGTATAGGCCGTGTCGGAAATCTCCACGATCCAGTTGCCGTGGCCCACTGGAACACCGGAGATGGTGGCCACGTACTCGGCTTGCAGTCGCCCCTGTGCGGCGGCGATGCCGCCCGCATCGGTCCATAGCGCCGCGACAACCGTCAAGACGAATGCCGCCGCGACGCCCACGCTAGATGCCCTAGGCCATTTCGGCAGTGCGACCACGGCGAAATCTCGAACACCGGATTCTTTAGGACCGGCGGGGACGACAAGCCCCTTTACATCATGGGGCGGCTGCAAATGGATGCATGCAGCCGCCGGCACAGGCATGGGGAACCTAGCGTTGCTCTTTGCAGAGAATAAGTCCTTTCCGTGGTTTTGCGTGGCTTTGCCAGTCGCCGCCGCCATGAATACCCCTCGCGCCAACGCCCAAAGCATTCATGGCCGCTTGACGGTGACCTCAACGCCACATTATAGCGTGCGCAACTTTGACCATCTCCCACGGGCTGCGCGCCACGGGGCCTAAGACGAAAGGAACTGCGATGCCGTGGCGTTGCGAGCTGACCGGGAAGACCCGCCAGATCGGGCACCGGGTCAGCCATTCGAACCGCAAGACCAAGCGGCGCTTCCTGCCGAATCTGCTTCGTGTGACATTGATCTCCGAAGCGCTGAACCGTTCGGTGCGGCTGCGTATTTCCGCCAATGCACTCAAGACGGTGGATCATCGCGGCGGGCTTGACGCCTTCTTGCTCGCGGCGAAAGACAGCGAGCTGTCGCCGCGGGCGCTCGAGCTCAAGCGTCAGGTGCTCAAGAAGCGCGTAGCGGCGGCATAAGGCGAAGGGCCCGGCTTTCGCAACCGATCCGGTCGACCGACGTTTGCGGGCGACATTCGCTCGTTGCGGATGCACCGGGCTGCACCTCTTTCGCCTCGCGTGCTCGATAACCGATGAACGCCCACGCGCGCAGAGGGAAACCGTTCAAAATGGACCTGCGCTCGCTACAGTGCCAGTGTAACGCCGCGGTGCCCGTTTTCCCGCTGTGCGCGATCCGGCACCTGGTTCGTCTCCCTCGGGGCCATGTTGCTCGGCGCTCTGGATCCTAATGGCGCGCAGTTGTGGACCGGCTGTGGGCCGCCGCGGCGGATTCTCAGCTTTAGTCCTTCACGGTGCTCGAGTTGGCTAGCCCCCGCTGGGAGATTCTGTCCCGTCACCAGAATTGCCGGGGCCTGATTGTGACGTTCGAGCAACTAATCGAGGTCCGAGACTCAATTTCTCCTCGAGGGCCAATGCTTTGCTTCGCACACGCGAGACAATGGAAGTTCCTGCGGAAGGAGGATTAATACCGTTATCGATAAGTTCAATATGCTTATACGCGCCGGCATTCCAGACTTGCGCCATTAGGCTTACGTTCGAACCGACAGCCAGGCCGTTGGTCCCCCCGGCCAACAGATAGTCCGCCCGCGCGAGCAGCATTGTATCCTTCAGCACATCCAGACCCAGACGATACATGTGCAGCGGCCTGGGATAGGGGCGAATATAGTAGGCATTGAGATCATACGTTCTGAAAGCGGCAGTATGCAGCACCATATCGCCAAAAGCGGCGATATAGGCATCGAGATACGCCTGTTCTTCTGTCAGCACAAAAATCGCGTTGATGGGATATGCCGCCAGGAGCATTCGGGTTCGTGCAAGCATTTGCTCCACAGTAGGACAAGCCCAACGGTCCGGCGCCGTTTTGTGCTCCTGACCACGGAAATGAACGCCAAGCACGGTTTTTCCCAGAAAAAACTCTTTGTAAAAAGCGTCGACCTCTTCGTGAATCGGCGCGCGTACTCTCAAAAATCGCCGCGCGACCGGCGTAGTAGCCAGGGGATCGTCATAGACATTCCACCGAAACGTTGCCAGGGACGGCCCCCGTTTGTGGTTTCCGTCACAGAACGCGACATGGCGGCTTCGATAGACGTCGTCGAGAGAAAATCCGGCGGGCTGCTCGAAATAATATTCCCAGGCGTTAGACGTACCGTTGATAGGTTCCTTTTCGTTATACAAGGTCGGAAATCGCCTCATGTCCACCACAGGAATCATGCGCAGTCGTTCGGCCAGGGTCAGATGCCCCAACACATGGAAGACATTGGAAAAGAAACCTGATCCTCCACGTCCCAGGAAAATCACGTAAAAAACGCGATCCGGGTTGGCTTCGCCGAATGACGCAAAGCAGATCGGAACAGCATTATCCTGCGGGGAAAGGAAATTCATAGGGTTCTCTTGGCTCGGGGGCTTTGGCCTGCGCCTCGAGATCTCACATCCAAGCGTATTCACTCCCGTTTGGATAATTCGCTTAACGCTTTTGATAATTCTCTTGGTGTCCAACATTGCCCCTCTACTTCTTGCAATCCTCTTGCAATCCTCTTGCGCCGAGCGTTTATATCGCCTTCAAGATTAAAGCTCGGCTACGCCAAACCGGATGGCCAGGTGAAACATCGGTTCAAGATAATTCGTCGATTTTTTTTCATGCCGGCGAAGTTTCTCCTCCTAAGGCTCCGTCCAGGAATTGCTACATCGATTGCCAAGAACGGGGTGTGCCGCAGGTCACATCAACGGTCAATCGTTTCAATTATCCTGTGCGCGCCCTAAGGCTGGAGGTGACGTTACCCGTGGCTGGAGGATTTCATCGCTTCGGAACTGAGGATTTCCAAGGGTAATACTGGCTTGATTCAGGGTCATACTCGAATAGCTCATTATTCTTGGCAATAAACTGCTGCGGGTTTTTTGACCTTTTTACAAAAGGAAAGAAGACGCCCAAGAGATCGGCTACCAAACCTATAGCGTTACGCATGACGTATTGACTTTGGCTTGGGTGGGCAGAGAAAAGGATCTCCCCGTTTCTTGCTGATCCACCAGCTCACCGGTGCCACAGCCATTGTGCGGACATAAAGCACTATCAACACTAAGGTGTCGATCAAAGCGTAATGGATCATGTTAACTCCAGCGATCTCCCAGCGTGTCGATACTGTCGGCGTTGAGATTCGTTAAGCCATTCCTAGCAAACCTCCATGTACTACGCGGGCCTTCCGCTTTCTGCGCCAGCCGCTTCTGGCTGCCGTAGTAGTCCGACCTTGAGCAACAGAGCGTATCTGTTTTTTTCGCCAAGTTTCTGCAAGATCTTATGCACGTGAAGTTTCACCGTACCGTCAGCTAACCCCAGTTCTCGCGCCACTTCCTTATTGGTTAAGCCGCGAGCGACGAGCCTCGCGACCTCGAGCTCGCGAGCCGTCAGGCCATTTCCATTCACGGTCTTTCCTCATTTCGCTGGAGCTTGCGTCGCTACGGTTGTCGAAGCTCGTAGTTGAACAACAAACCTTATCGAAGGGATATAGTCCCCGACACTCCGGTTGAGATTCGTTCCCCCGCCCCAACAAATTTACGCGCGATTTTCGCATCCGGCGCCAGCCGAGCAGATCCCAATGCGCCGAGGCGATGGCGAAGAGTGGAAGGAGCGGTGGGGAGGGGAGCTTGAGGAACGTCAGAGGCAGTAACAGAAGCTGCAGATCCAACGCCTGGGCAAGAAAGTCGTAATTTATTGGATTCGCTACATTCGCCAACTCCCCCGCGAGAGCGAAACTGTCCACACCATCAATTGCCTCGATCGTAGATACGCCATCCTTGTGCAATTCATTGTACGTGCCAGCAGACTGCGGTCCGCTGACGGTTATATCGACTGCACTCGGGCCGTCAATTGGGCTCGCGGGGTCATAATTGAAAGTGCTTGTCAGGGTGTCAGTCCCGATCCCAGTGAAGGTCGCGATCACGCCAGGAAGGTCGCAAGTGCTCGGCGCGGCGTTTGCCGCAATCGTGATCCCCTGGCCTGCAATCGCGGTCACAGCGATAACAAGTGGAAGCACAGACGCGCGACGTAATAGCGCAGTCTTGGTCATGGTTGCCCTTCAAAGGCGATTGTTATTGCCGTCGCGCCAGCCTGTTCTGGCTGTCGCAGCGATAGGTGGGTAATGGCGGGGGGCGGTGGTGGTGGTGGTTATTCAGTCACGTCAGTGCAGCCCTCAATGACTTGTAAGCTGTGCCCCGGAAATCCTATTTGCAATAATCCAGCATTTTGCAAGTTAATTCGCAGAAATGTGGTCACCTTTGGATTAGGGGCAATGGCGGTATTTGACTACTATCATCGAGGACGCAGCGGCTTCAAAAATTTCGCAATCGTGTCGGGAGGCTCTAGGTTTTCGCGCTTGCCATGCGGAGCTTGAAACTCGCAAGAATTGACCGTGCATGGCACTGAACATCCCACAGATCTTCGCCAGGCATATAGCAACTGCCTGTTTTACTTTTGGAAATCTATGACAGCGTGATTGCGCACAATCTCCTTCTCAATATGGGTGTCCTGTTCGCAGAAGATAACCAGGTTTTTGGTATTCAAAACTCGAGCGGCTCGGAATAAGAATACCGTCCGCGCCACAAGCACGCCTCGGCAATCCGCTGCGAACGCGGATATTCTAGCTCGCGCTCGAGATATGATAATTGGCCGAATCTACGGCTGTTGAGACCGAGTGCTCTAAAAGCATCAAGGCCATCAAATGCGATGACTGCTTCGAGCGATACCTTCAACTCGAACAACGCATAGCGTACTCTCGACGGCGGAAACGGCTGGCCCTGACACAGATGGAGCCGCCGTTCCTCGATTGCCGTCTGGCGCGTCTCCGGGGTATAAAGGGCGTCGAAACTACCATCGTCCCCAGCGGCCACCAGAACCCCACCACGTCAGTGGATCTCTGCCCTCGCGGACCGATCGGCATACTGAGCCGCGATAGGATTGTGGACGAACCTTCTCCAGGGCATCGAGCAGGCCTTAATCGCGGGATCGCTTTATTGGGCCTCGAGCCTTGGCGACCTGCCATGATCAGAGATACGCATCCGAATCGAGACGATCAAGAACGGCGATCACTTCCTCCGTGCGATCGGCATGGATCAAGTCAATGGCCCGCTGGCCATTGAGCTGCGGATGCCGCGCGTATAGCCAAGCCCGTATCTCTTCATTGGAATAGTATTCGCCGAGGCGCCTGACCACATAGGCCAAGTCCGACATGATCAGCTGGGTCTGGGGATGCGGGGACTTCTTGCCACTTGTCCAACGGGAAACGGTCGCCCTCGAGACCCCGGCGAAATTCGCGATATCGGTGCCTTTCAACCCACCAGTCTGCTGCAGTTGTTCGATAACCTGAACGACCGGTTTCGTGTGCGCCGTGCTCATGGATTCCGAGCGTCCGCGATTGCTTTGCGCTGGCGCATCGGCTGAGCCGTGAACCGGTCCCTCTCGCGCAAAGTCTCATACATGTTCGCCATAAGATCGATGATTTCGGATCTCGACCAGGATCCTGTGGAGTGAGCCCCCGGCTTTCCGTTTGGTGTTGCGCATCTCGAAATCGAGGGAAATGCGTGTAGCACCGCGCGTGGGCACTTGCTGGAGCTCGCGACGTTTCCTTCCGGGGCGCTATAAGAGTCGGCTTCGACTTCTGACTTCGTAGAAGCTATTGAAACGAATAAGTCAACAGGGTCTCGCGGTGCCGCCGTGACCGTGTTAGCTGTCGGTCGGGGCGGCCGGGATAACCGCATTCCTAAGGTTGAAGGCAAGCACCGCCGGGTGATCCCTATTAAGAAGCTCTAGATTTGGTACAGATGCATCATTCAGGCAGCCTCGGCGGTGAGTTCGACCTTGCAGCCGAGGTCATTGAGTCGTCTGACCAAGCGCCGGATCGCCTTGGAGCGATCGCGGCGAGTGAAGTGATCGGCGCCAAGATCTTCGTACTCGACGCGATCCTTAAGCATGTGCCAAGCGGCATTGAGCATCGAGGCGGCGACCGCGAGAATGGCTTTTTTGGCGCCGCGGCGAGCTCTGAGGCGCAGGAACTGGGCCTGCAGGTAGCTACCCTTGACGCGGACCGCCGCCCAGGCAGCGGTGACCAGGGTGGTTTTCAGCCAGGGGGCACCCTTGCGGGTGCGGGTCGAGCGGCGTTTACCCGCGCTCTCGTCGTTTCGCGGGCACATTGTCGCCCAGGACAGCAAGTGCGCGGCAGTGGGAAAGCGCGCCATGTCGACGCCGATCTCCGCCACCAAGACGTGCGCGGTGAGCTCACTCACCCCCGGCATCGTCGTGAGCAGGCGGGCGCACTCCTGGATCGGCGCCAAGATTTTTCCCACATCGGCATCCACCGTCGCGAGGGCTTGTTGGAGTGAGTCGATGAGGCCCAGGTGCAGCTTGAGCAAGCGCCGGTGATGGGCGCTGATGCGCCCATGCAGGGCTTCGATAAGCTCGCTGCGTCTCTTGCGCGCGTTTCCGCGCGCCAGATCGGCCAGGCGCTCGGGGTCGGTTTCCCCGGCAATCAGGGCGTTGAGGATCGCCCGGCCGCTGTGCCCCAGAACATCCGAGAGCACGCTCCCAAGCTTGATGTTCGCATCCTCGAGCGTCTTTTGGATGCGCAAGGAGTGTTGCGAGACCTCGCGCACCAGCTGTTTGCGGGTCCGCGTCAGGTCCCGCAATTCCTGGATCGGCTTGGGCGGCACGAAGCTCGCGTTGATCAGCCCATGGGCCAACAAGTCCGCAATCCAGGCCGCATCATTCACATCGGTCTTGCGCCCCGGTACGTTCTTGATGTGCTGCGCATTGGCCAGGATCAGCTCAAAGTGCTCCTCCAGCAGATGCCATACGGGCTTCCAGTACACCCCCGTCGCCTCCATCGCCACGTGGGTGACGGCGTGCGAGCTCAGCCACTCCTGAAGTTCGATCAAGGCCCCCGTCGTCGTGGCAAAGCGGCGCGTCTCATCCACCGCCGGCTCGCTCACGCAACGCACACGCGCCATCAACATGTCTTTGTGCACATCCAACCCCGCGCAGCGCGGATACAGTATTTCCATGGATCACCCTCCATACCTAAACGGTGGCGGGAGAGACCCCTGTCGTCGAAATCTATTAACCGTGCTCCGGGGCCTTGCAGCCCGTGGCAACAATTCGCGGTGCTCGCAGGGTCTCGGGTCCAACTACTGAACGGGCTCATAGCACCAAGGAAAAACCGACCTCGTTCCCGCCAGCACCAGCATATGCCGCAGCGGACCAGAAAATTCCATTCCCACCCCGCTTCTGGCCTCGCGGTCACGCGAAGCGGGATGGGAAAACTACTGACGCGCCAGATGAAAGTGTACGAGCGGTTCACGAGTACGACGGCGCGGATGTCACCGTCACATGGAATACGTTGGCCGCAGGAGCTCGGCCTTCGGAAGGATGGCGATAGAGCAACATCGCCCGTGCGGGAGCGACGCGCCGGCTGCTTTGTGTCCCCGACGTGTCCCCCAAGGGTGGACGCCCTTGGAAGCGTATAACGCCATATGGAGGCATCTCGGCAACTTTCCGCTTCGTCGACGCTCTATGGAAGGCCTCGGGCCGTACGCAAAGGGCAAATGTCCCCTTGTGCGGGAGGTGTAAGCTTATGGCAGAGAACCGGACCTGCCGCCGCTAGCGCGCGTTCATTACGCGTGCAGCCGCCGCGGTCTGGCCGGGCGCGGCATGTGTTCCGCGGCGGGTCGTTCCTCGAACAGCTCGGCGAGTTTTTCGGTCATGACGCCGCCAAGCTCCTCGGCGTCGACGATGGTCACCGCGCGGCGATAATAGCGCGTCACGTCGTGGCCGATGCCGATGGCGATGAGCTCGACCGGCGAGCGGGTCTCGATGTCTTCGATCACCCAGCGCAGGTGGCGCTCGAGATAATTGCCGGGATTGACCGAGAGCGTCGAATCGTCCACGGGCGCGCCGTCAGAGATCATCATAAGAATCTTCCGGGTCTCCGTCCGGGCCAGGAGGCGCTTGTGCGCCCAGTCGAGCGCCTCGCCGTCGATGTTCTCCTTGAGCAGACCTTCGCGCATCATCAGCCCAAGATTCTTGCGCGCGCGCCGCCACGGCGAGTCGGCGGCCTTGTAGACGATGTGGCGCAAATCGTTGAGCCGCCCCGGATTGGCCGGCTTGCCCCGGGCAAGCCAGGATTCCCGCGACTGCCCGCCCTTCCAGGCCCGCGTGGTGAAGCCCAAAATCTCTACCTTGACGCCGCAGCGCTCGAGCGTACGGGCCAGAATGTCGGCGCAGGTCGCCGCCACCGTGATCGGCCGCCCGCGCATCGAGCCGGAATTGTCGAGCAGCAGCGTCACCACAGTGTCGCGGAAGTTCGTGTCCTTCTCGCGCTTGAACGACAGCGGATGCAGCGGATCGACGACCACGCGCGAGAGCCGTGCCGGATCGAGCAGGCCCTCCTCGAGGTCGAATTCCCAGGCGCGGTTCTGTTGTGCAAGGAGCAGCCGCTGCAGCCGGTTGGCGAGCCGCGCCACTACACCTTGCAGGTGTGAAAGCTGTTTGTCCAGATAGCCGCGCAGGCGATCGAGCTCTTCCGGTTCACAAAGATCCTCGGCGCCGACGATTTCGTCGAACTTTGTGGTGAACGGCCGGTAATCCGGCCCGCGCGGCTCGTTGCGCTTTGGCCGCGGCCGCCATGGCTCGGCGGCGGTCTCCGAATCGCCCATTTCCGCATCGTCAGCCATTTCGGCGGCCGGCGCGTCGACCGCCTCGGAGGCGCTGTCGGGCAGGTCCTCGGCCGAGGCCTCGGCCTCGGTGCTCATGCGCTCGGAATCGGCCGAATCGGAGGCCTCGCCGTCCTGGCCCTGCTCATCCTTGCGGCTCTCGTCCTCGCCTTCCTCGCCTTCCTCTTCGTCGGCCTCGCTCGTGCGGTCTTCGCCCATGTCGAGGCAGTCGAGCAGATCGTGCACCACGTCACCGAAGCGGCGCTGGTCGTCGAGCACGCGCTCGAGGCGATCGAGATTGCGGCTGGCACGGTCCTCGATGAGCGGGCGCCAGAGGTCGACCAGCTTCTTGGCGGCCGTGGGGGGCGGCAGACCGGTGAGCCGCTCGCGCACGATCATGGCGAGCGCGTCCTCGATCGGCGCGTCGGCGCGATCGGTGATCGCGTCGAATTTGCCGCGATGGAAGCGGTCGTCGAGCATGGCGGCGAGGTTTCTCGCCACCCCGCCCATGCGCCGCGCCCCGATCGCCTCGACACGCGCCTGCTCCACCGCCTCGAACACCGCGCGCGCCTGCGGGCCGCCGGGCGCGATCTTGCGATGCATGGCGGGGTCGTGACAGGCGAGCCGCAGTGCGATCGAATCGGCGTGGCCGCGCACGATTGCGGTTTCCCGCTCATTGAGCCGCCGCGCCGGCTCTGGCAGCCGCGCCTTGCCGCCGGCGAGGCCCGGGCGCTCGGCGGCGAACGACACTTCCAGGTCGCCCTTGCCCGCAATGGCGCGCAGGCAGACGCCGACCGCGCGCTTGAACGGCTCGGTCGGCGAGTCCTTCACGGGAGGCTTGGGTTTGATGTTGGAGGCCATGACGCCTCATCATTACTCACTGTCATCGCGGGAGCTGCCAAGCAGCGCATGCGCGAACTTGCAGGCTTTCCAAAAACCCCATCGCGCCGGCGCGACGGGGTCCGGACCTTGATTAGCTCAGCGCAACATTCACGGCGCTCTCCGGCAGTTCCTGGCCGAAGCAGCGCTGATAAAATTCCGCCACCACCGGCCGCTCCAGCTCGTCGCATTTGTTGACGAAGGTGAGCCGGAAGGCGAAGCCGATATCGCCAAAAATTTCCGCGTTCTCCGCCCAGATAATCACCGTGCGCGGGCTCATGACCGTCGAGATGTCGCCGTTCATGAAGGCGTTGCGCGTAAGATCGGCCACCCGCACCATCTTGGAGACGACGTCGCGGCCTTCCGCCGTGCGGTAGTGCTTCGCCTTGGCGAGCACAATGTCGACCTCGTTGTCGTGCGGCAGATAATTGAGCGTGGTAACGATCGACCAGCGGTCCATCTGGCCCTGGTTGATCTGCTGCGTGCCGTGATAGAGGCCCGACGTGTCCCCCAGACCCACCGTATTGGCAGTAGCAAACAGGCGGAAGGAGGGATGCGGCTTGATCACGCGGTTCTGGTCGAGCAGGGTCAAACGGCCGGACGATTCCAGGACGCGTTGAATGACGAACATCACGTCGGGTCGGCCGGCATCGTATTCGTCGAAGCAAAGCGCCACATTGCTCTGCAGCGCCCAGGGCAGGATGCCGTCGCGGAACTCGGTCACCTGCACGCCCTCGCGGATCACGATGGCGTCCTTGCCGATGAGATCGACGCGGCTGATATGGCTGTCGAGATTGACGCGCACGCACGGCCAATTGAGCCGCGCCGCCACCTGCTCGATATGCGTCGACTTGCCCGTGCCGTGATAGCCGGTGACGATCACCCGGCGGTTGCGGGCAAAGCCGGCGAGGATGGCAAGCGTGGTGGGCTTGTCGAATCGATAGTCCGGATCGATGTCCGGCACGTGCTCGTCCGCCTCCGAATAAGCCGGCACTTCCAGGTCGCTGTCGAAGCCGAAAAGCTGGCGAATGGACACCTTCATATCCGGCAGGGCGGGAACCGTTTCTGTTGCGAGACTCAATTGCTCCTCCGTGACCGGGGCGAGTCCGGTTATTCGCTTGCGTTCCGGCGGCCGGCGGTCGGATGACGCGGTACCTCTAGCAGAAAGCCGTGTCGCCGCGAAAGATGCCTCGTCGGCTGCCGGGACTGCCATTTCGGCCGGTCCGCACCGCGTTTCGGCCGGGTGTGCAGCGAAGCGCTTTTGTTGGAGCGGCAACGTTAACGACAATCAGCAGAACCCGGCGGACTTTAAGTAATTGTAGGCCACGATGATGTCCCGCAGCCGCTCCTCGGAAGCGCGATCGCCACCATTCGCATCGGGATGATGCTGCTTCACCAGGGCTTTGAATCTGGCCTTGATATCGGCACGATTGGCATTCCCTTCAAGCCCGAGCACTTCCAGGGCGCGGCGCTGTGCATTGAAAATCTTGCGCCCCTCCGGTGCCGGAGGCGCATGACGATCGCTGCGACCCTCGCCCTCGCCAAACAGGTTGAAGGGATCCACTGCGGTCCAACCGGCGGCCCGAAATTCCCCCCGCGCGGAGCGGGTGCGGTTGCCGCCGAACGAGCCCATTTTCCACGTCGGCCGATGGCCGGTGATGGCATCTTTCTGATATTTGGCAACGGCCTCATCGCTCATGCCGGCAAAGAAGTTGTAGGAGTTGTTATATTCGCGGACATGGGCGAGACAGAACCGCCAGTATTCTCCGGCGCGAAGCCGGCCCTTGGGCGCGCGGTGCGTTGCCTCTGAGGTGCAGCCGGGCCATTGGCAGGCCGGCAGCTCGGCGCGCACCCGCCGGTCCTGGTCGGGCTTGACGCGGATGCGATCGAAGAGTGGAGAGTTCGTGCTCATCTTTGGCAATTATGCGAGGACGACGATGACGCCTGCAAGACTTGACAGAGATCAAAAACGCACAATCCCGGTGGCGCCTTCGGATAGCCAATGAGACGCCCCATGGGAATGCGCGATCTCATCACGGAAAAGCTTCGCGAGGCTTTCGCCCCAATGAGCCTGCGCGTCGAGGACGAATCCGCTCGCCACGAGGGCCATGCGGGACATCGTCCGGGCGGCGAGACGCATTTCCGGCTCTATATCGTGTCGGAAGCCTTTCGCGGGAAGAGCCGGCTGGAGCGGCATCGCATGATCAACGCGGCGCTGGCGAGCGAGCTCGCCGGACGGGTCCACGCACTCGCCATTCACGCCGCATCGCCCGATGAAGGCGCGTAGCGCGCCTCGCCCAGGCGAATCAAAGGGAAGTCGCCTCGACAGCGACCGCGCTTACCGCTTCTTGTCCAGCTCGCGCAAAAGGTCGTCCAGGTCCAGCCGCTCGGTCACCATGGCGAGCTCGCCATCGGCGCCGCGGGGCCATTTGTCTTTCGGCCGGTCCCAGTAAAGTTCGACGCCGTTGTCGTCCGGGTCGCGCAGGTAGAGCGCTTCGCTCACGCCGTGATCGGAGGCGCCTTCAAGCGGAATGTCGGCTTCGATCAGCCGCCGCAGTGCGTCCGCCAGCAAGGCGCGCGTGGGATAAAGAATGGCCACATGATAGAGCCCGGTCGTGCCCGTCGGTGGCGGCGAGCCGCCGCGGCTCTCCCAGGTGTTAAGACCGATATGGTGATGATAGCCGCCCGCGGACACGAAAGCGGCGCCAGGGCGCCGCTGCGTCAGCTCGAAGCCGAGTACCCCGCAATAGAAGGCCAGCGCGCGCTCGAGGTCGGCGACTTTCAGATGCACGTGGCCGATGTGCACGCCGGCATTGATCGGCACCGCCAACGGGGCGGCCTCCCGCGCAGCGCCTTTCGTTTGAGTGACCATCGCCTTCTCCGTTCCCGTCGTTGCTGCTTCGGCCCTTCGCTCTTGGTGCAGGATGCTCAACGACGGGTCTCGCTCAGGCCGTCCGCGAATACGGGCCGTAACCGGGACGGTAGCTCTTGTCGTCGAGAAATTGGCTCATGCCTTTCTCGCGGCCCTTTTCGCGGTCGACGAAACGCAGCTCCTGGCTCTTGGCCTGGAGATAGTCGGCCGCCTGCTCGTGGGGAACCGCGCGCACGTTCTTTACCGCAACTTTTGTCGCGCGAATCACGTCGGGGTTAAGCTTCATTAGCCGTTGGGCGAGCGCGATTGTCTCCTCGCGTAATTTTTGCCGGGGCACGGCCTTGTTAACGAGCCGGATTTTTTCCGCCATTTTGCCGTCGAAGGTCTCGCCGGTCACGGCGTACCAGACTGCGTCGCGCATGCACAGTGCGTCGGTCAGCGCCTTGGAGACGAAGCCGCCCGGCAGAATTCCCCAATTGACTTCGGACAGGCCGAAACTGGCGTCTTCGGCGGCGATGGCGAAGTCGCACGCGATCAGCTGCGTGAAGCCGCCGCCGAAACAGGAGCCGTTGACCATAGCGATGGTCGGCTTGGCGTAGGTGAACAGCTTTTGCCAGCGCCAGTTATGGCTCGCCCTGGCCGCTCGCGCGCGCTCCGCCGGCTTGTTGTCGAGATCGCGGAAATACAGTTTCAGGTCCTGACCCGCGCACCATGCCTCGCCAGCCCCGGTGAGCACCAGGACTTTGGTGTGCGCGTCGCTTTCCAGCTCGTCGAGCACGTCGACCATGTCGAAGTGGAGCTGAGGACTCATGGCATTGCGCTTTTCCGGGCGGTTGAGGATCACGAAGGTGATGCCCTCGTTGGCGCCTTGCTCGCGCTCGATCTTGACCGTTTCGTAAGTGCCGTTGGGCATGTTCTTTCGCCTCCCGTCCTTCTTAAGGTGTCCAGCCCCGAGCTTTTAAGCACGATTGGCTAGATCATCAGCCTGCCTTCGCCGTCACTTTGCGCGCAAGCGGCGTGACGCGCAACGCGGTAATACGGTTACGGGTCCTGCGCAGCACGTGAAAACGGAAGCCGTGGAAGGTAAAACTTTGGCCCGGCTCCGGGATCGACCGCGCCTCGTGAATGACCACTCCGGCAATGGTGGTCGCCTCGTCGTCGGGAATATTCCAGTCCATTGCGCGGTTGAGATCGCGCACCGGCACCGCGCCGTCGACATTGACTGAGCCATCCGGCAGCGGACGTACGCCGGGAACGGCGACGTCCTGGGCGCTGCTGATATCGCCAACGATTTCCTCAACAATGTCTTCGAGTGTGACGAGGCCTTCCAGCTCGCCATATTCGTCGACCACGAGGGCTAGCGCGGCCTTGCGCGCGCGGAACGCCTTGAGCTGCTCGTACAGCGGCGTGGTGTCAGGCACGAACCATGGCGAGGTGGTCAACGCCGCAATGTCGATCTTGCCCGGATCGCCGCCGGCGGCGTAGAGCGCGTGCAAGAGGTCCTTGGCGTGGAGAACGCCGATGATGTTGTCGGGCCTGTCGCGCCACAGTGGCAGCCGCGTGACCGCGGCGGCGAGGACCGCATTGACGAGCTCCATCGCCGGCGTGTCGGCGTCGAGCATCACCATTTTGGTGCGATGGACCATGACTTCGGAGACGGTCAGCTCGCGCAGGTCGAGCACGCCTCCCATCATGTCGCGGTCAAACTTTTCCACCACCCCGGCGCGCAGGAGCAGGTCGACGGCGCCGCGCAATTCTTCGCGCGGCGAGAGGATCGAGTGCAATCTGCCGACCGGCATGCCGAGACCGCGCAGAATAAGCCGCACCAGCCACTCCACTGCCTTGAGGATCGGCAGAAACCAGGTGACCATGCCAGCGATCGGCCGCGCCACGGCGAGCGCCATGCGGTCGGGCATGTTGAAGGCCGCCGTTTTCGGCAGCACCTCGCAAAAGACGAAAATGGCGATGGTCATCGCCACTGTCGCGTAAAGCATGCCGGCTGTGCCGAACAACGCCAGCAACAAGCCGGTCGCCAAGGTGGAAGCGGCGACGTTGGTCACGTTGTTGCCGAGCAGGATCGCGCCAAGCAGGCGCTCGCGCGTTGCCAGCAACCGATTGACCAGGCCGGCGCGATGATTTCCGTCCCGCTCCAGCCGCGTCATGGCGGCGCGCGAGGACGCGGTCAGCGCCGTCTCGCTGGCCGAGAAAAAGGCCGAGATCAGAAGGCAGATCAGAATCGCCGCCAGTGTGAGGGAATCAATAACCGTCATCGCCCGGCAAGCTTCTCGCTGAGAAACGCCCGTACCTCGGCGGGATCGACGCCGTTCTCTATGAAGGCCGCGCCGATCCGGCGCACCAGAATGAATGTAAGCTTTCCGCGCCTTATTTTCTTGTCCTGCGCGATCAGTTCCATCAGCCGATCAACGGAGGGCGACGGGCCGGGAATATCGTTGATCCGCGTCGGCAGGCCCACGGTCGCCAGATGGGCGGCAGCGCGTGCCGCCTCGGCCTTTGCTAAGAGGCCCTGCCGGCCTGTCGAAAACTCGCACGCGAGCGCCATGCCGATGGCGATCGCCTCGCCGTGCAACAGCCGGTCGCAATAGCCGCACGCCGCTTCAAGCGCGTGCCCGAACGTGTGGCCGAGATTGAGCAGCTGGCGGTCGCCGGTTTCTCGCTCGTCGCGTGCAACGATGGCGGCTTTGGCGCGGCAGCTCACCGCGATCGCGTGCTCGCGTGCCGGGCCGCCGGCAAACACGTCGTGCCAATTGCTCTCGAGCCATGTGAAAAAGGCGGCGTCGCCGAGCAAGCCGTATTTTGCCGTTTCGGCATAGCCGGCGCGGAATTCGCGCGCCGGCAGCGTGTCGAGGAGCGCGGTGTCGGCGAGCACCAGGATCGGCTGATGGAAGGCGCCGATCAGGTTCTTGCCGTGGCGCGAGTCGATTGCGGTCTTGCCGCCGACCGACGAATCGACCTGCGCCAACAGCGTGGTGGGGACCTGCACGTAATCGAGCCCCCGCCGCACCACGGCGGCGGCAAAGCCGGCGAGATCGCCGATGACGCCGCCGCCGAGCGCGACCACAAGATCGCCGCGTTCGATCCGTGCGGCGACGATCGCCTCGCAGACCTGTTCGAAAATGGCAAAGCTTTTCGATGCTTCGCCGGGCGCAACGACGATGCTGTCGTGCTTGAGCCCGGCGCGCCCGAGTGCGGTTTCGGCGCCGGCTAGAGCGTGGCGCGCGACGTTTGCGTCGGTCACGATGAATGCCTTGGCGCCCGGCCGCAGCGTGGCGACGCGTTTGCCGAGCGACGCAATGGCGCCACGGCCGATGACGATTTGGTAGCTGCGCGCGCCGAGCTTGACGTCGACAATCGCCGGATCGGCGCGCAGGGGTGCGGTCATCGGAAGTCCTTTGCGGCGAATACCCAGAGTCGCATCAATGTTCCCTTGCCAATCGCCTTGAAGCCTTCGGGCATCGGCCGGCACCTATACCAACTTTCCGCCAAGGCTAGGGCCAAGGTCGCCTTTGCGTGTGAGCGGCGCAAGGCTCAGGTTAGAACGTTGGCCTCGCTCAGCGGAATGCCCTCGCTTAGGAGGGGCACGGGGAAGACATTAGGCCCCTCCCTTTGTGGTCTGGGCCAAGGGGACGTTGAGAAATCGGGCAAGCGCCGCGAGGATTTCGCCGACGATCGCCTCGTGCGGCTCCTCCCGCGATTGCACGGTGAGGTCCGCCAACGCGTAGACCGGTTCGCGCAATGCCAAAAGCTGGCGCAGCGTCCGCGCCGGGTCATCCGTCTGCAGCATCGGGCGCTCGTTCTTGCGCTTAGCAATGCGCCGCATCAGCACCTCGAATCCGGCCGCAAGCCAGACCGAGACGCCCTTCGCCTTGACGGCCGCACGGGTGCCTTCGTTCATGAACGCACCGCCGCCAGTGGCCAGGACCTGCGGGCCGGTTTCGAGCAGTCGGGCGATCACGCGCGCTTCGCCGTTGCGAAAGGCGGCCTCGCCATGGCGCGTGAAAATGTCGGAAATGCTCATGCCGGCGGCTTTCTCGATCTCGCTATCGGCATCCACGAAAGGAATGCCCAGGCGGGTCGCGAGCCGGCGGCCGATCGAGGATTTGCCCACCCCCATCATCCCGACCAGGACCACCGAACGACGCCCCAGCGCGGCGCGCAGCGCCGCCGCATGCAAATCACTTTGTAACGCAAGATCAGGCATAATTTACCTACACAGATCGCCGCCGCGGCGCCTCCTTTTGGCTCTGATCGCCCGAATTGTCAGTTCCTGGGGGCCTGATCGTACTCGGTCCGCTTCGTCCGCACCAAGAGGCCGCGCTCAGGTGCAGGGAGAAAATCTGCGGATTTCCTGAATCGCAATCAGAACTTCGCAATCAGGACATCTTAATCAGGGCTTCGTAATCTGGGCTTCGTAATCAGGAAGTCGTAATCAGGATGCCCGATGCCGAGCCTGCTCCGTATACTGACCGTCGCCGCGATCATCGCTGCGGTGGTCTATGCCGGCCTCTATGCCTTGGCGCATTTCGTCGAGCCAAGCCCGCGCCAGATGAGCGTGTCCATCCCGGCCGATAAATTCGTAAAGAAACAATGAGGCGGGCCGTGGCGCAGCCGAAAGCCCCTCAACGGCGGGATGCCGACGACCGGCTGGTCGGGCTTTACCTCGACATGTTGGCGGCCGAGCGCGGTGCGCAGACCAACACGCTCGCCGCCTACCAGCGTGATCTTGCGGATTTCGCTGTCTATCTGGCAGCACTCGGCAGCGGCATTGCGGTCGCTAGCACGCAGGACCTGCGCGGCTATTTGGGCGAACTGTCGCGGCGCGGCCTGCGCGCGTCGACCGTGGCGCGGCGGCTCTCCGCCATTCGTCAGCTTTACCGTTTTCTCTACGCCGAAGGCCGGCGTCGCGACGATCCCGCCGCGGTCCTGGAGGGCCCGCGGCGAGCGCGGCCGCTGCCGAAAACGATGACGCTTGAGGAAGTGGATCGGCTGCTGCGGGTCGCCGCGACGGTCGATCCGGGTGCTTCGCCGCGCGAGCGGCTGCGGGCGGCGCGGCTGTCGTGCCTCGTTGAGACGCTCTATGCCACCGGGTTGCGCGTGTCGGAACTTGTCGCTCTGCCCATTGTCGCCGCTCGCCGCGATGCCCGCGTCATCGTCGTGCGCGGCAAGGGCGCCAAAGAGCGCCTGGTGCCGCTCAACGACGCGGCCAAGCGCGCGATGACCGCTTACCTGGGACTTTTGGCGCAGTCGGCACGCTGCGGCCAATCGAAATGGCTATTCCCGTCCTTCGGTGAGGCCGGGCACATTACCCGTCAGCACTTTGCTCGCGAACTCAAGGCGCTAGCCGCGCAGGCCGGCCTGCGTGCCGAGCGGCTCAGCCCGCACGTGCTGCGCCACGCCTTCGCTAGCCATCTTCTACATAACGGCGCGGACCTGCGGGTGGTGCAAACGCTGCTCGGCCACGCGGACATTTCCACCACGCAGATTTATACCCATGTGTTGGAAGAGCGGCTCAAAAGCCTTGTGCGCGATTTGCATCCGTTGGCGCAGACGTGAATCCGCCTGCGCTCAGAGCGAAGAACCATGATTGACTTATCGCGTTTGTGCGGGCGAGGCTGCCCGTCCACCCCAAAAAATTTAGCTGGCTGAGGCCGTTTCTGCGCATGCGCTCGTACCTCGATTTCGAAAAACCGGTAGCCGAGCTCGAGGCCAAGGTCGAGGAATTGCGGGCCTTGCAGGAAGAAGGCGATGCGATCGCGATCAGCGAAGAGATCAACCACATCGAAAGTAAGGCCGCGGCTGCGCTCGAAGAACTCTACGCTGCGCTGACGCCCTGGCAGAAGACCCAGGTCGCGCGCCATCCGCAGCGGCCGCACTGCCTCGATTACATCGCCGCGCTTATCGCCGACTTCGTTCCGCTCGCTGGCGATCGCAAATACGGCGAGGACGCGGCGATCGTTGGCGGCTTCGGCCGCTTCCGCGGCGAGAGCGTCTGCGTGATCGGGCATGAAAAGGGCTCCGACACCGACAGCCGGCTCAAGCACAATTTCGGCATGGCGCGTCCCGAAGGGTACCGCAAGGCGGCCCGGCTCATGGACATGGCTGATCGTTTCGCAATTCCGGTGATCGCGCTGATTGATACCGCTGGCGCCTATCCGGGCATCGGCGCCGAGGAGCGCGGCCAAGCCAGAGCCATCGCCTGCTCGACCAAAGCCTGCCTGCAGCTCGGGGTGCCCAATGTCGCCGTCATCATCGGCGAGGGCGGCTCGGGAGGCGCGGTCGCGATCGCCACCGCCAGCCGGGTCCTGATGCTCGAACATGCGGTTTACGGCGTGATTTCGCCGGAGGGCGCGGCCTCGATCCTCTGGCGCGACACGACCCGCGCGGAGGATGCTGCCGCGGCAATGAAGATCACCGCACAGGATCTGGTGCGGCTCGGGGTGATCGATTCGATCATCCCCGAACCGCCCGGGGGCGCCCATCGCAATGCCGCCGCGGCGATTGCGGCGGTGGAGGAGGCGGTGGCGACGGCGCTCGGCGAATTGCGCGGCCTCGACCGCAGCACCATCATGCGGCTGCGGCAGGAAAAATTTTCAGGAATTGGCCGCTCGCTGACTTGATTCAGGCTGCCGCCGAATGCTGGGTGAAAGCGCCGCCGCAATGTTGCCGCATTCGATCCACTAGCCGGTCATAGCGTCGGCACAGTGCGAGGCCAGATTTGCAATTCGTGGTCACCGCCTGATCAACTCTGCCGGGGGGTTGGCGTGTCTTGCGCGAGCCTAGTCGTAAGGCTAACGATTCGCGGTGACGGATCGGGGATGGTTCATCGGTCGGGGAGTATCGCAGTGATCCGCGCCCCCCTTGTGCGCGCGCTCGGCAGGCGCGTGCTGTTGGTGCTCGCCGCCGCTTTGACCCTAAGCGGCTGCTTCGGCGAGGACGGCTACGAGCTGCCAAGCAAAGCCATGAAGGAGCTGTCGCCGCAAATGCTGGCGGAGCTTCACGCGAAGAACATGCCGAAGGATTCGCCGATCCTCCTCCGCATCTTCAAAGAGGAATTGGAGCTGGAAGTCTGGAAGCAGGACGACAGCGGCCATTACGCGCTGCTCAAGGTCTATCCGATCTGCCGCTGGTCGGGCGACCTCGGACCGAAGGTCAAGGAAGGCGACCGCCAGGCGCCGGAGGGCTTTTATCCGATCACGCCCGGGCTGATGAATCCCAATTCCAACTACTACCTCGCGATCAATACCGGCTTTCCCAACCTGTACGATCGTGCAAACGATCGCCATGGTTCGTTCCTGATGATTTACGGCGATTGCTCCTCGCGCGGTTGCTATGCCATGACCGACGAGGAGATCGGGGAAATCTATGCGCTGGCGCGCGACGCGTTCGGGGGTGGGCAGAAAGAGATACAGCTGCAGGCCTATCCGTTCCGCATGACGCCGGCGAATATGGCCCGGCATCGCAACAATCCGAACTTCGCCTTCTGGAAAATGATCAAACGAGGCAACGACGATTTCGTTGCTTCCCGCATGGAGCCGAAGGTCGACGTATGCGACCGCCATTACGTGTTCGACGCGGCGCCGCCGAACGGCTCGAACAAGCCGCTTGTGTTCAATCCAACCGGCCGCTGTCCGCCCTATGAGATCGCTCCGACGATCGCCGACGCCGTCAAAGCGAAGGAACAGAAGGATAGTTTGCAATTTGCCGCGCTGGTGAAGCAAAATGCGCCGACCGCGCCGCTCCAGATTCGCACCGATGGCGGCATGAACCGCGTATTCATCTCCAAGCTCGATAGCGCGGCCTACACGTACGACAATCAGGGGCATCTGCACGTCCCGCCGCTGCAGCCGGGCCAATTGCCGCCGGCCATATCTCCGCCTCGCGGCTCGGAATCGGACATGACGGCCGCGGTCGCCGAGCCGCCGGTGCGGGCCGAAGGCTCGCTCGGCAATGCCTTCGGTGGGCTGTTCACGTCGCAAGCCTCGGCCGAACCGGCGGCGGCGTCGAGCGAGGCAAGCGTGCCTGAAGCGTCCGCTCCCAAACGGACCGCCACCGCAATAGTAGTGAAGAAGCCGAAACCAGCGCGGCGCGACGCGTCTGTCGCCGCGACGGGTCTGCGGCCCGGCACCGAGGCGCGCAAGGCCAAGCCCACGGAGGCTGAAGCTGCCAAGCCGAAGCCCAAAGCCGAAGGCGAGCAACAGGCGAGCGCCTCTGCGCCGCCTGCGAGCGATGGCGGAGTGATCAACGGCGCCCAAGCGGTGATACCGTCCGGCAGCTTCAACAGTCGCTGGCAGGGCCTGCAGTGATCAGGAAAAACCCTGACCGATAATCAGGAATCAGGAGACCCGGCGCCGGAGTCTTGATCTCTGATACGAGATCTGATTCTTAAACTCAAACTAGACGTAGCGTCCGTGGCAGTGCTTGAATTTCTTGCCTGAGCCGCAGGGGCACGGCTCGTTGCGGCCGACCTTGCCCCAGCTGGTCGGATCCTTCGCGTCGCGGACCGGAGCTTGGCGGACGCCGGCTGTCGCGGTGGGAGCCGGCGTGCCGCCGCCCGATGCGACCGGGCCGATGCCGTGACGTGCGAGCGTTTCGCCGCCCGCCATAGCCAGGGCCATTTCATCTTCGCCGGTGGTCGGATCGATCTTGTGCCCTTCCATCGCCGGCAATGCCATCGGCTGAGGTTCGGGCGGTGCCGGCAGCACCTCGACCCGCATGAGCTGCGCGGTCACTGCCTCGCGCAGCTGCTGGCTCATCGTTTCGAACAAGCTGAAGGCCTCGGCCTTGTACTCGTTGAGGGGATCGCGCTGACCGTAGCCGCGCAAGCCGATCACCTGACGCAGATGATTGAGCATTTCCAGGTGCTCGCGCCATAGATGGTCGAGCGTCTGCAGCAGGATCGTTTTCTCGATGTAGCGGATGACGTCGGGACCCCATTGCGCGGCCTTCGCCGCCATGTGCTCGTCGCTGCGGCGCTCGACGCGCGCAAAAATCTCCTCGTCGGCGATGCCTTCTTCCTTGGCCCATTCGTCGACCGGCAGATCGAGGGCAAGCACCCGCTGTAGCTCTTCGCGCAGCCCCGCAACATCCCACTGCTCCGGATAGGCGTTTTCCGGCACGTGCTTGGAGACTAGATCGTCGATCGCGGTGTGGCGCATGTCGGCTACGACTTCTGCCACCGCCTCGTCCTGCATCCATTCGACGCGCTGGTCGAAGATGACCTTGCGCTGGTCGTTCATGACGTCGTCGTACTTGAGGAGGTTCTTGCGGATATCGAAGTTGCGCGCCTCGACCTTCTGCTGCGCCTTCTCCAGTGCCTTGTTGATCCACGGATGGATGATGGCCTCGTTTTCCTTCAGCCCCAGCTTCTGCAGCATGCCATCGAGCTTGTCGGTGCCGAAGATGCGCATAAGGTCGTCTTCGAGCGACAGGAAGAACTTGGAATTGCCCGGGTCGCCCTGCCGTCCGGAACGGCCGCGCAGCTGGTTGTCGATGCGGCGGCTCTCGTGCCGCTCGGTGCCAAGGACGTAGAGGCCGCCGGCCCCGAGCGCCTTTTCCTTAAGACGCGTCACCTGAGAGCGAATCACGGCGGCGCCCTCGGATTTCTCGTTCACGTCCTCGATCGCGGCCAGCTCCTGGCGGATGCGCATGTCGGCATTGCCGCCGAGCTGAATGTCGGTGCCGCGCCCCGCCATATTGGTGGCGATGGTGATGGCGCCGGGGACGCCGGCCTGAGCGACGATATAGGCCTCCTGCTCGTGATAGCGGGCGTTGAGGATGGCAAAAACCTTGGCCTTGGAGGCGCCCTCGTCGCCGGAATAGAGCGCCGAGAAGGCATTGGGATCGGAGAAGTCGTGCTGCTCCCAGCCCTGCTGGCGCAACAGTTCGGCGAGCTTTTCCGATTTCTCGATCGAGGTGGTGCCGACCAGAACCGGCTGGCCGCGCTTCTTGCAATCTTCGATCAGCGCGATGATGGCGCGGTATTTCTCTGCCGCGGTGCGATAGACCTCGTCGTCGTCATCGACGCGGATCATCGGCATGTTGGTGGGGACTTCCAGCACCTCCAGCCCGTAGATGTCCATGAACTCGTCGGCCTCGGTCGCCGCCGTGCCGGTCATGCCGGCAAGCTTCCCGTACATGCGGAAGTAGTTCTGGAACGTGATCGAGGCGAGCGTCTGGTTTTCCGGCTGGATCGGCTGATGCTCCTTGGCTTCGAGCGCCTGGTGCAGGCCTTCGGAATAGCGGCGGCCGGGCATCATGCGGCCGGTGAACTCGTCGATGATCACCACCTCGCCGTTGCGCACGATGTAATCCTTGTCGCGGGCGAACAGCTTATGTGCGCGCAGCGCCTGATTGACGTGGTGCACGACCGAGACGTTCTCGATGTCGTAGAGCGAATCGGATTTGAGCAGGCCGGCCTGGCGCAGCCCCTGCTCGATCTTTTCCATGCCGACTTCGGTCAGCGCCACGGTGCGCTGCTTCTCGTCGACGTCGTAGTCGCTCTTGTCGAGCTTGGGAATGTACGTGTCGATGGTGTTGTAAAACTCGGAGCGATCCTCGAGCGGGCCGGAAATGATCAGCGGCGTGCGCGCCTCGTCGATCAGGATCGAGTCAACCTCGTCGACGATGGCGTAGACGTGGCCGCGCTGCACCATATCCTCGAGCCGGTATTTCATGTTGTCGCGCAGGTAATCGAAGCCGAGCTCGTTGTTGGTGCCGTAAGTGACGTCGCACTCGTATTCGGTCTTACGCTGTTGGTCGTCGAGCTCGTGCACGATGACGCCGACCGAAAGGCCAAGGAATTTGTAGATCTGGCCCATCCACTCGGCGTCGCGCTTGGCGAGGTAATCGTTGACGGTGACCACATGCACGCCGCGGCCAGCCAGCGCGTTGAGGTAGACCGGCAGGGTGGCAACCAGCGTCTTGCCTTCGCCGGTCTTCATCTCCGCGATCCTGCCTTCGTGCAGCACCATGCCGCCGATGAGCTGCACGTCGAAATGGCGCTGTTCAAGCGTGCGCTTGGCCGCCTCGCGCACGGTGGCGAAAGCCGGCACCAGGATGTCGTCCAGCTCCTTGCCGTCGGCGAGCTGTTTCTTAAATTCGTCGGTGCGGGCGCGCAGCGCCTCGTCGGAGAGCTGCTCCAGCTCTTTCTCCAGGGCATTGATAGCTGCGACCCGCGGCCGATACGAGCGGATGCGCCGATCGTTCGAGGTACCGAAGAACTTGCGGGCGACAGCGCCGATCATCGCATCATCATCCTTCCGCGTTGCGGGCGCGCCACGTGCTCAACCGTATCTCTTCCGCAAAACAGGCTCGCCTGCTTATCGCGCTCAGTTCCCTCTGCGGCGAAGGACATTCCGGCGACAGGCATGACGTCCAAACAGCGGAAAATGCGGCGCTATTCGGGCTTCTGCAAGGCGACAATGCAAACGCAAACATGCAAGCCGTTGACCGCCCAGGCTATCAACGAGAAATAGGAGGGGGTGGTTTTCTTGTCAATGCGCGGTCCCGCTCGCGCTGGCGTTCGCCCACTCCTACATTCTCCCATTGCCAAGACCGCCCAATTCGGCGAGTGTCCGCGCCGAGCGCCGGCCATTGAAGGCGCACGAGATCCACAAGCGCGCTGCATCCGGGTGTCTCCGGGTCATCCGCGCCGGCCGAACATGCATAGTGTCGTTAGCCCGATACGGAACACCGCACAAGGAATTGGGCAATTTGCCGCTGTGAGAGAGGAATAAAAGATGGCCAAGATGTCTTCGCCGCTGCTGCACTTCGTCGGTTTTCTCGTGCTTGCGGCACTGTTGGTCGTGCCGACCGGTGCGCCGCGGGCGCAGGCTTCCGATCCGGTGGTCGCGCGCGCGAATGGCGTCGATATTCATCAAAGCGACCTCACCATGGCCGCCGAGGAAATCGGCTCGAACATGCCGCCGATGTCGGAGGACAAGAAGCGCGACTACCTCATCACCTATTTGGCGGACGTGATCGTGGTGGCGCAGGCCGCCCAGCAGCAGAAGCTGGGCGATAATCCCGACGTCAAGCGCCAACTCGCCTTTGCTTACGACAAGGTGCTGATGCAAGCGCTTTTGCAAAAGACCGGCCAGGCGGCGCAGACCGACGATGCGATGCACAAGGTTTATGACGAGGCGGTGAAGAAAATGCCGAACGAGCAAGAGGTGCACGCACGCCACATCCTGGTTCCGACCGAGCAGGAGGCCAAGGACATTCAGGCCGAACTGAAAAAGGGCGCGGATTTCGCCTCCCTCGCCAAGCAGAAATCCAAAGATCCGGGTGCGTCTAACGGCGGCGATCTCGGCTGGTTTACCAAGACTTAAATGGTGCCGGCCTTCGCCGAGGCAGCCTTCAAGCTCGACAAGGGTCAGATCTCCGATCCGGTGCATACTCAATTCGGCTGGCACATCATCGAGGTGATGGACAAGCGCACCAAGCCGACGCCGACCTACAACGAGGTCAAAGAGCAGCTCAAGACCTACACGGCGCGCCGAGCGGAAGCCGAACTCGTCGAGAATTTGCGCAAGTCGGCCAAGATCGAGCGGCTCGATCAGCCGGGTGCGCCGAAACCGTCGCTCAATCCCGCCGCGCCGGTGACCAAATAGGGATTTCCGCTTGCGGGGGCCGCGGGGCGCAAAACCTCCTTCTGTTATTCCGACCGAATGAACGAGAGCCGGAATCCATGCTAGAATCCAGATCATGGATTCCGGGCTTGGCGCCGGCTCCTCGGATTACCCCAGTGTCCTTTACAAAAATCTCCCCACTTGCCCCGGCCTCGTTTCCCGCGATGCCGCCGGTCGCGGGCGTGCGGCTTTCGACCGCCGCGGCCGGGATTCGCTACGCGGGACGCACCGACGTGTTGTTTGCCTTGTTCGATGCGGGGACGGCGGTTGCCGGCGTATTCACCCGCTCGAAATGCCCCTCCGCGCCGGTCGATTGGTGCCGTGCACGGATCAGGGCGGGGCGCGCTAGGGCGCTGGTGGTGAATTCCGGCAATGCCAACGCCTTTACCGGCAAATCCGGGCGTGAGGTGACCGCGCTGACGGCGGCGCTTGCAGCACAGGCGGCAGGCTGCCCGCCCGCGCAGGTGTTTCTTGCTTCCACCGGCGTCATCGGTGAGCCGCTCGACGCCAGCAAATTTGCAGGCGTTATGCACCGCCTCGTCGCCGAGGCCGCTCCCGGCGGCTGGGAACAGGCCGCCAAGGCCATTATGACCACCGACACGTTTGCCAAAGGAGCGGCGGCAACGGTGCAGCTCCCCGCAAGCGCGGTGAGCATCTGCGGCATTGCCAAGGGCGCCGGCATGATCGCGCCCGACATGGGCACCATGCTGTCCTTCATCTTCACCGACGCACCGATCGCGCCCGCGGTGTTGCGCAAGCTTCTTATTGACGGCGTCGAGGACACGTTGAACGCCGTCACCATCGATGGCGACACGTCGACGTCCGACACGCTGCTGGTATTCGCAACCGGCGCTGCGGCCGCGCAAGGCGTGGCGAAGATCACGAGCTCAGGCGATCGGCGCCTTGCGGCCTTCCGCAAGGCTTTTAATGCCGTGCTTGCCGAGCTCGCCGAGCAAGTGGCCCGCGATGGGGAAGGCGCGCGCAAGTTGGTCGAGATCGTGGTCGAAGGCGCCAAATCGAAAAATTCGGCGCGGCGCATCGCCCGTTCGATTGCCAATTCGCCGCTGGTCAAAACCGCGATCGCCGGCGAAGACGCCAATTGGGGCCGTGTTGTCATGGCGGTCGGCAAGGCCGGGGAGCCAGCCGATCGCGATCGCCTGTCGGTCTGGTTCAACGATATCCGCGTCGCGCATAGAGGCGAGCGCGATCCGGCCTATGACGAGGCCGCGGTCTCGGCGGCGATGAAAAAGTCCCAGATCACGCTCAAAGTCGCACTCGGACTGGGCAAGGGCCGCGACCGGGTTCTTACCTGCGATCTGACTAAGGACTACGTGGCGATCAACGGGGATTATCGTTCTTGATCGCTGGCACACACCTCGCCCACAAGCCGCGGCAGACGCCGGGGCACCTCGGCGTGGATAGCGGCTGTCGCGGCGATTGCCGGGTCACGCAACGCCATCGGGCGCAGCGGCTCTTTGCGATGCGGTCCGGAGCGCGAGTACCGACACGCATAGGTGTCGAGAATTTACCCTGGCGTCACCGCAGCCCGCCCTTGCGCGCGGTCCGAGCCGTGCGCCTCTTTGGCAGGTCATCTGGATCAAGCGGCGGAATGGCCAATAAGAGTTCGGCAAAGGATGGAACGCTTGCCTTGAGCTTGGTCCACTCGGCGTGAGAAATGACTACGGCAACCGGTCGGCCGCGCTTAATGATCGTGGTCGGCTCACCATTCTCGGCGGCCTCAACTCCTGCCGATAAAGTCGTCTTGGCTTCGCGAAGTTGAAGTTGTTTCATATCATTCTCGTGACTACAAGAACGGTTTTAGTCTCAAACAGGATGAACGCAAATTCAGCGGCGCGCAGGGGACGATCGGGGGAGTTCCCCCCTTACCGCGCATTATCTAGAGTTTTAGGTGAGGCCGTGAGCGTCAATGTTGTTCTCGTCGCCGCCTGCGCCCTGATCGACGTTGACGGCCGCGTGCTGATCGCGCAGCGGCCGCAAGGCAAAGCAATGGCGGGGCTCTGGGAGTTTCCTGGCGGCAAGATCGAGGTGGGCGAACGGCCGGAGCAGACTTTGATTCGTGAATTGAGGGAGGAGCTGGGTATCCTCGTTAAGGAGGACTGCCTCGCGCCGTTGACCTTTGCGAGCCATTCTTATGTCGACTTCCACCTGCTGATGCCCCTCTACGTCTGTCGTCGCTGGGAAGGATTTGTCGAAGCGCGGGAGGGGCAACAGCTCAAATGGGTCCGGCCAAACGACCTGCGCAAGTATCCGATGCCGCCGGCCGACGAACCATTGATTTCGCACCTCGCCGCGCTGATCTGAGCGAAACCGGAAGGCGACATTCCATATTCAACCTTGCACGACGAGCGATCGACGTCTGCCGTTACTGCGCGAGGGGAGCCGGCGCCACCACAAATACGCCATCGCTCAGGCTAAACCCGGGCTTAAGCGGATTCAAATCTTCTGCGTAGTGTAGCGAATAGGAATTGATAAAGGCTTTGGTTTCTTGCTGCAACGTTTGCCCCTGCGGTCGGCGAGAGCTGCCGGTCGCAGCCGCATTTGATATCCGTTAGCGTTCCGCTTTTTCGCCGGCCGAGATCTCGCGCGTGCCGAGTGCGTCGGCGAGGCGCGCCCGGGCCGAGCCCGGCCGCAGCGGTTGCTGCTGGCTCGGATGCGGCGCCCAGCCCGACAGCCATACGATCTCGAAGGTTGCCCGTATGCGCCCATCGGCATCGGCAAAGCGCTCGCGATAAATTTCCGCCATGCGCAGCAAGGTCGCGCGCCGCAGCGGCGCGCGGCGGCGGGCGGTAAGCGCGTTGGTGGCGCCCATGCGGCGCAGATCGTGCATCAGCCCAAAGGCGGAATTGTAGCGCACAATGAGGCGATCGGTGTCGGTGACCGGCAACGCGAAGCCGGCGCGCTGCAGCAGGGCGCCGAGATCGCGCAGATCGGCGAATGGCGCCACGCGCGGCGAGATCCCGCCTTCGATCTCGCTTTCGGCCGCGGCGAAGGATTGCCGGAGTTCGGTCAGCGTGTCACCGCCGCAGAGCGCGGCAAGAAACAATCCGTCGGGCTTTAGGGTGCGGCGAATTTGCACGAGAGTGCCCGGCAAATCGTTGACGAATTGCAGCGCCAGCGCCGAGACGACCAGGTCGAGCGAAGCGTCACCAAACGGCAGTGCCTCCTCGTCGGCAATGATGCGTGCCTTCGCAGACTTCGCGATCCCTCCATTTGCCTTTGGCGGCCCGCTGGCGCCGACGATGGTTCCCACCGAGCCGAGACGCGCGACTGCCCCCTGCACGGCATTTCCGGGGGTGCCGAGATCGACGGCGAGGTCGAACCGGCGCAGCACCGCCGCAAGTCGATCCGCAAGATCATCGCCCACGCGGTCGAGAAGAAAGGTGGCCGGACCGAGCGCCGCTGCGCGCTGCTGCCGGCGGCGGATCAGCGGTCGGTCGAAAATCAACGGACTGGAGTGGGGAGGTCCTTCGGCCATGGCGTTATGCCGTAGATCAATGTCGGTATTTGACACTGCTCACACAGGCGCGGCGGTGGCCGCGTTTCTGCGCGCCGCGGTCGATATGAGCTTTCCGCCCCGCCGCGCCGTTTGCCTCCAGCCGATGGCCGGTCGCTTTCTTTGTCCCACTCACTGGCTTTCGTTCATCTGGCGACCCCGTTGCGAGCGGCCCGGCATCGCTGTCGCTTACGACGCCGACCGGGCATTCGGTCGATGGCGGCGTTCACCGGTCGTGCGGCCTATCCACCGCGCCCGCGACGCCGCGCGCTTGGTTAAGATTTCGTGCATCCTGGTCCACGCCCCTAAATATGGCGAGCGGCTCGGTCGCGCACCGATGATGGTGCGTTGGATCAGCAATGCCGGGCACGAATTGCCTGCGTCCGATGCGCCGGGGCTGTTGATCTGGGTCGGCGATCGGCCGCGGCGCTGCAACATGGGCCAGGCTTGTCGCCGAATCCGCGCGTCAATCAGGGCAGGGCGGCACATCGGCGGCTGCCGGGGCATCGCCAATGTGGACGCCCGGTCTGGCCCGGGTTGTCGATCCGCGGCGAAAATCCATATAGAGAAGAACGTTTTCCTGATGGTTTGCGAATGGCCGCCGTCGACATCTACACTATCCGTTACTGCCCGTACTGCCATGAGGCGAAGGACTTGCTGTCGCGCAAGGGCGTAGTGTTCCACGAGATCGATGCCAGCGGCAATCGCGAGATACGCAGGCAAATGATCGAGCGCGCCAACGGACGCAGCACGTTTCCGCAGATTTTCGTCGGCTCGACCCACGTGGGCGGCTGCGACGAACTTTATGAGCTCGAAGCGGCTGGCAAACTCGATGCGCTGCTTGCCGCAGGGCGAGCGACCGCGAAGGAAGCGCCGGCATGAGCGGGCCAAGCAGTTCAACCTTTACGGCCGCCCTCGTGCAGATGCGCGCCGGGTGCGATCCGCAGACCAATCTCAAGGCAGTCCTGGCCGCCATCGAGGAGGCCAAGCGCGCTGGCGCGGACTACGTACAGACGCCGGAAATGACCAACATTTTCGAGGCCAAGCGCGATCGTCTACTGGGTGGCATCGTGGCCGAGGACAACGATCCGACCTTGGCGACCTTGCGCGACGTCGCACGCAAGCTTTCGATGTACCTGCATGTCGGCTCGCTCGCCATCAAGGCGTCGCCGGAAAAGGCGGTGAACCGCTCGTTCCTGATCGATCGCCGCGGCGACGTGGTCGCCCGCTACGACAAGATTCACATGTTCGACGTCGATCTCGCCGGCGGCGAGAGCTATCGCGAATCGAACACCTATCGCGCCGGCGAGCTCGCGGTCCTTACCGACCTGCCGTGGGGACGGCTCGGGCTCACCATCTGCTACGATTTGCGCTTCCCGGCGCTTTATCGGGCGCTGGCCGAGGCCGGCGCGTCGTTTGTGGCCATTCCGTCGGCGTTCACGCGGCAGACCGGCGAGGCGCACTGGCACGTTCTTATTCGCGCGCGGGCCATCGAGAATGCCTGTTTCGTGTTCGCGGCCGCCCAGGGCGGCAAGCATGAAAACGGCCGCGAGACGTTCGGCCATTCGCTGATCGTCGATCCATGGGGCCGCATCCTCGCCGAAGGCGGGACCGAGCCCGGGCTCCTCTTTGCCGAGATCGACCCGGCGCAAGCCGTGGCGGCGCGGGCGAAAATCCCCTCGCTGCTCCACGGCCGGCGTTTCGAGCTGGTCGAACCCATGGCGGAGCCGGCCCATCTGCACACCGTGCAAGGCGCGCCATGATCCGCTACGCACTCAGCTGTGCGAAAGGGCACGCCTTCGAGAGCTGGTTCCAAAGCTCGGCCGCTTTCGACAAGCAGAACAAACGTGGGCTCGTCAGCTGCCCCGTCTGCGGCTCGAGCGAAGTGGGGAAGGCCATCATGGCGCCGCAACTCACACGAACCCGCGAGCCTGAAAGCGGACAAGCCGAACCGCCAACACCGGCTTTGCCCTCGCCACCGGCGCCGGCAGCGGCCGCGCCGACACCCGCTGCCACGCCGGACAAGGCTGCGGTAGCGATGACACCGCCGAACGAGGGCGAGTTGCGGCGAAAACTAAAGGAGCTGCGCGATCACGTCACCAAGAACGCGCATTACGTCGGCGCGCGTTTCCCCGAGGAGGCGCGCAAGATGCATTACGGTGAGGTCGAGCACCGCTCGATCTATGGCGAGGCTACGCCGAAGGAAGCCAAAGCGTTGCACGAGGAAGGCATCGAATTTCATCCGCTGCCGATCCTGCCGGACGATCATAATTAATCCTCATTGCCGGCGTTGCCCGGGGCGGTCAAAGGGCGCGAAAGCGCAGTCCATAAGCGAGCCCATAGGCGGCCTGCCGGTCAAGCCGACCGCGATGTCTCGCAGCGAGCGATTTTTTCGACTTTAATAAAATCAGTGCTGCAGAATAAGAAGCACGACGCCGAGCACGACCAGTACCATGCCCAGCGCCTCACGCGCGGAGGTTCTCTGGCCGAAGGCAAAGCGGGCCACCAGTTGGGCGAACAGGACCTCGACCAAAGCCAGCGTGCGCACGCTCGCGGCGGTGGCGAGCGCGAAGGCCAGAAACCAGAACTGCGAGGCGAGCGCGCCCATGAAGCCGGCGAAGAGAGACGGCTTCCAGGCTGCCAGGATGGCCATCATCACCGTCGGCCGACGCAGCAATAGATAAAGCGACAGCGTCACTGCCTGCATCAACAGCCCGATCACCAGCGTGAACGTCGCCGCCATCACGAAATCCCGCAGCTGCAGGTCGAGGATGGCGCCGCGGAAGCCAACGGCCGAGAGCGCAAACATGCCGCCGGAGGCAAGCCCGATCAGCGTTGGTTTGAGCCCACTTGTACTGAGCGTCGCCCGTTTGCCAGCGCGGCTGAGACCGGAGATCGACATGATGATCACGCCGGCAGTGGCAACCAGTATCGAGATCATCATCGGCAGGCTTACCCGATCGCCGAGAAAGATCAGGCCGAAGATCGCGACCTGAATGGGCTCGGTCTTCAGGTAGGCGATGGTGACCACGAACGAGCGTTCGCCCATGGCCAGCAGCATCAGCGCGGTGGCGGCCACTTGCGCAAAGGCGCCGTCGATCGCCCACGGCCAAAACGTCCAGCCCGGGCGGGGCAGCGGCGTGCCGCCCCACACGAGCAGCGCGAGCAGGAACAAAAGCGAGAAGGGAAAGCCGAACAGAAACCGCACATGTGTGGCGCCGACAGTGCCGAGGCTGCGCGTCAGTTCGCGCTGCATGGCGTTGCGCAGCGTCTGGAAGAAGGCGGCAGCGATCGTGAAGACGGCCCAGAGCCAGCCAGCGACGATCACGGGGCCTTCCCCGCGACCATCATGTAATTGGCGTCCATATCGGTGGAGAGTTCAAAGCGATCGGCGAACAAGTTGTAGATCACGCCGGATTCGTCGAACAGGCTCAAGCCGTTGCGCTTGAGCGCAATTTCAAGCTCGTCGGGGGTGATGAATTTGTCCCAGCGATGAGTGCCGCGCGGGATCCAGCGCAGGATGTACTCGGCCCCGACGATCAATAGCGCAAAGCTTTTGAGCGTGCGATTGATGGTGGCGACGAACAATAGACCGCCGGGCTTTACGAGCTCGGCGCAGGCGGCGATGAACAAATGGAAGTCGGCGACGTGTTCGACGACTTCCATGGCCAGGACTAGGTCGAACGCCTCGCCGGCCGCGGCTAGCGCCTCTGCGGTGGCGCAGCGGTAGTCGATGGCAAGGCCGGCTTGCGCCGCATGGTGTTGTGCGGCGGCGATGTTGCGCGCTGCCGGATCGACGCCGACCACCGCGGCGCCGAGCCGGGCCAAAGGCTCGGACAGAACGCCGCCGCCGCAGCCGATGTCGAGGATGCGCAAGTCCTTAAGGCTGTCGAGGCGCATCGCGTCGCGGCCAAAACGAGCGGCGGCGCGGTCGCGGATATAGCCGAGGCGCACCGGGTTGAGGCGGTGCAGGGTCGCCCAAGGCCCGTGCGGGTCCCACCATTGCCCGGCCAGTTGCGAAAAGCGCGCCACTTCGGCCGCGTCGACGGTGGCGCTGGGGTTTTGTCGGGCGCCCATCCTGGCGGGTGGCATGGTCGTTCTCTCCGTACACGCAGTGCCCATTCAACAGATGCGCCGCCGGCGAGACAAGTTGCCTCGTGCGGGCCGCATCCCACCCGCCTTAGCCGTTATGCCACGTTGCACTTGTGTGCAAGCTGAACGAGGATGTGTGAGGCCGCCTTGACGATCAGAACTGGGAGGAAGCAATGCGGAAAATCCTTATCGGCGCGGCGGGGCTTGCCGCCGTGGGACTGGCGCTGGTCGGGATCAATCCGGCGGTCACGCAGAGCGCGATCAGGATCGCGCTTATCATGTGCTATTCCGGCCAATTCGCCGACACGGCGACACAGATGGACAACGCGATTAAGCTTTACATGCAGCAGAACGGCGACACCATCGCCGGCAGGAAAATCGAGCTCATTCGCAAGGATACCGGCGGTATTGCGCCGGACGTCGCCAAGCGGCTGGCGCAGGAAGCGATCGTGCGCGACCACGCCGACATTCTCGGCGGCTGGATTCTGACGCCGAACGCGCTTGCCGGCGCCGACGTTTCCAAGACAGCGAAAAAGTTCATGGTGGTCATGAACGCGGCGACCTCGGTGATCATCACCAAGTCGCCTTACATGGTGCGCACCTCCTCGACCACACCGCAGCTCAATTACACGTTCGGCCAATGGGCGGCGAAGAACGGGAGCAAGAAGATCTACACCATGGTGTCCGATTACGGGCCGGGAATTGATGCCGAGACCTGGTTCCAGAAAGGCGTCAAGGATGCCGGCGGCGAAATCGTCGGCTCAGTCCGCTTCCCCGTGGCCAGTCCGGATTTTTCTGCCTTCGTGCAGCGCGCCAAGGATTTGAACCCGCAAGCCATCTACATCTGGGTGCCGGGCGGCGCGCAGCCGTCCGCCGTCGGCAAGGCCCTGGCCGAGCGCGGCATCGACCCCAAGACCAGGATTTTGGGGCAGGATGCGCTGGCGAGCGAAAGCGCGCTCAAGAGCATGGGTACCCAGGCGCTGGGCATCATCACGGTCTCGACTTACGACTTCAATCATCGCTCGCCGCTCAACAATGCCTTTGTGAAGGCTTTTAACGCCCAGTTCCACCGCAACCCCGATTTCTTCTCGATCGGCGGTTACGACGGCATGCACGCGATTTACGCCGCGCTGAAGAAGACCCAAGGCAAAACCGACGGGGTGTCGCTGGTCGACGCCGCCAAGGGCATGAGTTGGGAAAGCCCGCGCGGCCCGATGTCGATCGATGCGAAAACGCGCGACGTGGTGCAGACCGTCTACATTCGCCGCGTCGAGCGGGTGGGTGACGGACTGCGCAATGTCGACATCGACAGTATTCCCAATGTCAAGGATCCGGGTAATCCGACGAGGTGATCCGGAAGAGATGACGCGCCGGCGCCGCGCAACAGTCCCGTAGGCACGCTCCATGGCCGCCGTTTTCGGCATGCTGTTCGACGGCGTCGCCTACGGGATGCTGCTGTTTTTGATGTCGGTCGGGCTGTCGGTGACGCTCGGGATGATGAATTTCGTTAACCTGGCGCATTGCAGTTTCGCCATGCTCGGCGGCTACGTCACCGTCACGCTCATGGACGCGTGGGGCTGGCCGTTCTTCGCCACGCTGCCAGCTGCCTTCATCGCCGCCGCCGTGGCGAGCATCGTTCTCGAGCGGCTGTTCTTTCGCCGCTTCTACGACGCCGGTGATCTGGCGCAATGCCTGTTGACCATCGGCATTGTCTTTGTCTCGATTGCCGGCGCCGCCTATATTTACGGCACGGATCAACAGCCGGTCCACCTGCCGGCCTATCTGACCGGCGCGATCACCTTCCACGGCATGGAATTCGCCGTCTACCGGCTGGTCCTCATTGCCATCGCCGCTCTGATCACGCTCGCCCTCGTCGCCGGCCTGGAGACGACGCGCTTCGGCGCGCAGGTGCGCGCGGCGGTCAACAATCAGCGCATGGCGCGCGGCCTCGGCATCAATGTCGAGGGCCTGTTCGCGGTCACTTTCGCGCTCGGCAGCGGGCTTGCGGGATTGGGCGGTGCGCTGGCCATCAACATGCTCGGGCTCGATCCCTCCTTCGCCCTGACCTATGTGATCTACGTGCTGATCGTCGTCTCGGTCGGTGGTCTCGGCTCGATCGCCGGAACGTTCGCCGCCGCCATGCTGCTCGGCGTTGCCGATATGGCCGGCAAATATTACATCCCGGCGCTTGGCTCGGTGCTCATCTATCTGGTGATGCTGGCAGTGATCATGTGGCGGCCGACCGGCTTGTTCGGGAGGCAATAGGTGACCAGCGAGAGCCTTCCGGGTTCGGCGGCCGCGGCGACCGCCAGCGCGCACGAGTATCTGCTGGCGCAGGTGCGCTGGCGGCCGACCGAAATCGCCTTCTGGCTGGCCACGCTGCTGCCGTTCGTGCTCACGCCCGATTATCTGGTGCTGGCGAGCCAAGTCGCGATCGCGGCTCTGTTCGCGCTGTCGTTAGACCTGGTTCTCGGCTTTTCCGGCATCATCACCCTCGGCCACGCCGCCTATTTCGGGGTCGGCGCCTATATGGCGGGACTGCTCTCGGTGTGGGGCTGGGGCGAGCCGCTGAGCGGATTGTTGATTGCCGCCGTTGCCGCTGGCCTATTCGGCTATGTGACGAGCTTCATCATCGCGCGCTTTCGTCACCTGGCGCTGATCATGATCACACTCGGCATCAACCTGTTGCTGCAGGAAGCCGCAAATAGCGCCAGTTGGCTCACTGGCGGTTTCGATGGCCTCCAGGGCATCAGCACCTGGCCGATCCTGCAGACATTTGAATTTGACCTGTACGGCTATACAGCCTACGGCTACTCGCTTGCCATCTTGTTCATCGTCTTTCTGCTGGCCCGCCGGCTCGTGCATTCGCCCTTCGGGCTGGCGCTGCGCGGCATCCGCGAGAACGGCACGCGCATGCCGGCCATTGGCGCGCCGGTGCACTCGCATATTCGCACCATCTACACGATCGGCGCCATGATCGCGGGGCTTGCCGGCGCGCTGTTGGCACAGACGATGCAGACGGTATCGCTGGAGGTATTGGGCTTCCAGCGTTCGGCCGACGTCGTGGTGATGCTGATCATCGGCGGGGCCGGACGGCTCTATGGCGGGCTCGTGGGTGCCATCGTCTATATGATCGCACGCGACCGTTTTTCCGGATTGAATCCGCAATATTGGTATTTTTGGATCGGGCTATTGCTCATTGCCGTGGTGACGCTGCTGCCGAACGGAGTTCTTGGCGGGCTGGCGCAGCTCATGCAGCGGTTCAAGGCCAAGCTGTGAGCGAGACCGCCCTCGACGTTGCGCTTGCCGCGCGTGGCGTCAACAAGCGCTTTGGCTCACTTGTCGTGGCTGCCGATGTCGAGCTGAGCCTGCCCGCCGGCGTGCGCTACGCCCTGATCGGCCCGAACGGAGCCGGCAAGACCACCCTGATCAACCTGATAACCGGGATGCTGCGGCCCGATTCCGGGCGCATTCTGCTCGGCGGCGAGAACATCACGGCGCTGGCGCCGGAAGAGCGCGTGCGGCGCGGCCTGGTGCGCACGTTTCAGATAAATTCGCTGTTTCCCCGGCTGACGCCGCTCGAATCGGTGACGCTCGCGGTATGCGAGCGTAAGCGTGTCGCCCGCACCTTCTGGCGCCAACTCACCGCCTACCGGCGCGAAATCGACGAGGCCTACGAAATCCTCTGCGCGCTCGCGCTCGGGCCACTCTGTCATCGGCCGACGCGCGCGCTCGCCTATGGGCAGCAGCGGCTCGTCGAGATCGCGCTCGCTTTGGCGACGCGGCCCAAGGTGTTGCTGCTCGACGAGCCCGCGGCCGGGGTGCCGCGCGAGGAGAGCAAGGACCTGTTCGAAGCGATTTCCGGGCTGTCGCGCGACATCACCGTCTTGTTCATCGAGCACGATATGGAGCTCGTGTTTCGCTTCGCCTCGCGCGTGATCGTGCTGGTTGGTGGCCGCGTGCTCCTCGAAGGCACCCCAGCGGAAATCGCGGCGGACGAGCGCGTGCGCGCGGTTTATCTCGGCAAGGGTCTCGATAAGGGTCTAGCCAAGGCGCACGGCGGCGCGGCGGCATGACTGAACCCCTGCTTTCGCTGCGCGACATCCGCGCCGGCTATGGTGCCGGCATCGTGCTCGACGGCGTCTCTTTCGACCTGCCGGAGCGCGGCAGCCTCGCCGTGCTCGGGCGCAACGGCGTCGGCAAATCGACCATCATCCTCACCATCATGGGCATGACCGAGATCGGCCGCGGCCGCATCCTCTGGCGCGGCGCCGACATCACCGGCGAGCCGCCGCATCGGCGCGCCCGTGCCGGTCTCGGCTGGGTGGCGCAGGAGCGAGAGATTTTCTCGCCGCTGACTGTTGAGGAAAATCTCACGGTGGCGTCGCGGCCGGGACATTGGGACCTGCCCGCGGTCTATGGTCTCTTCCCCCGTCTCGCCGAGCGGCGGCGCAATCTCGGCAATCAGCTTTCCGGCGGCGAACAGCAGATGCTGGCAATCGCACGCGCGCTGATGACCAATCCGGCGCTGTTGCTGCTCGACGAACCGCTCGAGGGTCTGGCACCGATCGTCGTCGAGGAATTGAGCGCGGCGATCCGGCGCATGACCGCCGAAGCCACCAACGCCTTTATCCTGGTCGAACAGCACGCCGACATCGCGCTCTCCTTGACGCAATCCGTCATGGTGCTCGAGCGCGGCCGCCTCGTGCATTCCGGCCCCTCGGCCGCGCTCCTCGCCGATCACGCCGCGATGGACCGGCTGATCGGCCTGCGGCTGGCGAAGGTGTAAGCTTATCCTGCATCGGATCGCACCGGGGCAGCTTGTCCGCTGAGTGCCGGCGACCGCAGGCGGGGTACCCCAACGGCTGTCCGGCGCGCGTTGCGCCCCCGGGGGGCTGGGCGTTAAAAGTCGCGCGCGATCCGTTCGGATCCTGGCTCATCGGCACACGTGAGCACAAACAAAGTGGGCAGCTTTCGAAACGCGCTTACGGTTTGCTGTCGTGTGCGGGCGGCATTCTGACTGCATGCGCCGTGGCGATTTGCTTGAGCTCCTCCCAGAGCTTCGCCGGAATGGGAATTCCCGATTTGCGACGCGCCGCTTCGGTCCGCGCCGAACGCTCCCCCGGCAGCGTGATTTCATCAAAGCCGGCCTGGCGCGGGAGAGCCTTGAGAAGGGCGGCGAGCTCGTCCGCATCGCGCGTGAAATCGGCCAGTGGACGGAAGCTTGCGATATCGATGGCGAGAAGGGCGAGATTGGCGACGTTGCTTGCGAGCCGCCCCGCGCCGAGGACGCGCGCATAAATCGGCGCCGCGGCGAGCACGCTCGCCAGCATCTCGAACATCAAGCTCAATCCCGATCCTTTGGCGCCGCCGAGCGGCAGCAGGATTTCGGCTTTTCGCGGATCGGTGGTGGGCTCGCCGTCGCCCGTCAATACTGTGCCCGGCGGCAGAGGCTCTTCAGTGGCGCGCGCTTGCAGGATTTTGCCGTTCGAAATGGTCGAAGTCGCCATGTCAATCATGATCGGGCCATGGCCGCTCGGCACAGCGATGGCAATCGGGTTGGTCCCTATGCTGACCACCCGCGCGCCATGATAGGCCATCGGTCCCATGCCGCCGCCGATAATGAGCGCGGCGCGGTCGCGTTCTGCGATCCATTGCGCATAGCGGCCGACAGCGCCGGTATGGGTAGTGTCGCGCACCAGGCCAAAACAGGCGCCCAGCTTTGTGGCCCGCTCAAGCGCGAGGGCGGCGGCCTGCATGCACGCCACCGGCCCGAAGCCGCGTCCGCTATCGAGCACGAAGGTCGCCTGATGGTCGTGCACGAGGCGCGGCTCGGACTTGACCTCGATCTCGCCGCGCTCGACCCATTGCAGATAGCGCGGCAGCCGCGAGATGCCGTGGCCGTCGACGCCGCGCAGATTGGCCCAGACCAGGCCGTCGGCGACGCAATCGGCGTCCGTTTCGCGGGCGCCGTAGCTTGCCAACAGGTCGCGGACGAGGCGATGCAGCTCCTCGTGACCGACGATTTTGCTGCCTGCCCTCAATCCTTTCTCCGATTACGAGCGGCCAGTCTCCGCGCAGCCGGGGTCCAGCAATCGCGGTGCCGATTGTACTGAATGGGGATCTTGACGCCGTCCATGATTGCCGGAACGGCCGCCCTCGCGGACGATGACGACAGGGTGAACGATGACGATGAAACAGGAAAGGTCACTTCACTGCCGGGAAATAGGTATCGAGCCACTGCCGCAGCATGTTCCACACGCGCGTGGATTTCTCCGCGAACAGAAAATGGTCGAGGCCGGAGAACAGATACAACTCGGCCGGCTGGCCGGCGCGCTTGAACATTTCGATTGATTGCTCGGTCGGCGTCACCGAGTCCTTGGCGGCGTGGATGAGCAGAAGCGGCCGCGGCGCGATGTTGCCGACCACATCCTCGGCGCGGAAATCGAACATGCTCTGCGCGGTCTCGGCCGGAAACATCTCCACCGAGCCGGGCGCCAGCATGCCTACGCCCTGCTTCTCCAGGTTGTGGCGCACGTGATCGGGAATTGGCACGATGTCGTAGCGAGGCACCATCAGCGATTTGTTGGTGCGCGCGCGGTGGACCTTTCCCTCCTCCAACATTTTGGTGAACTTCGCCCACGCCTCGGGCGTGGGATGCTGGCCGCGGAACTTGCGCTCGCCGTGGCCCCAGCCGCCGTTGGACACGACTGCGGCGATGCGGGGATTGGTGCCGCCCGCATAAACTCCGACCGCGCCGCCGAAACTCGAACCGATCACGCCGATGCGGTCAGGATCGACATGCGCATGACGGCTCAAAAACTCGAGCGCGTTGCCGGTATCCTCGACCTGCTCGAGGCAGATGACGCGGCCGAATTCGCCCTCGCTCTTGCCGCAGCCACGCATGTCGAAGCGCAGCGTCACGTAGCCGAAATCGTTGAGCACCTTCGCCGGCGCAATGCAGGTTGGGCTTGCGCTGTTGGAGCCAAAGCCGTGCAGCACGAGAAACGCCGCCCGGCGCTGCGAGGGCCCCGAGCGCTCGGGCAGGCCCACAATGCCATGCAGGCGCAAGCCCGCCGATGGAAAGCTGACGACTTCTTCGTTCATGGCACGAAAACCTCTCCCGCTCGCTGTGTTTCCGGCCGGCAATGTAATGGATTGGCGGGGTGGGGGAAGGGGAGGACCGTCATTCGCGCCGGGGCGAACCGCCTTCCAATCGCGCTGGAGCCTGATAGGTGCTGCGATGGACAACCAGTTCCTCGCTCGCGGCCGCCAGCACCACCGCCTCGCAATCCGGCAGGGCCGTCGCGATCAGCCGTCGCGCCGATAAGCGGATAGCCCCGGCCGGTAGGATTTCTCATCGAGAAACTGCCCCATGCCTTTTTCCCGGCCCTTTTCTGGATCGAGGAAGCGCAGCTGATCGAGCTTGGCGAACAGATAGTCCTCGGCATCCTCCCAGGGCATATCGCGCACGCGCCGCCCCGCGTGCTTGGCAATGCGCAGAGCCATCGGATTCTTCTCGAGCAGCGTCCTAGCGAGCTTTTCCACGCGGGCGCGCAATGCACCGCCCGGCACCGCTTCGTTGACGAGCCCCATGGCGGCGGCCTTGCGACCGTCGAATGTCTCGCCGGTCATGATGTAATACATCGTGTCGCGCTGGTTCATGACCGCGGCGACCGCCTTGGTGACCGTACCGGCCGGAATTATTCCCCAATTGATCTCCGAAAGGCCGAAGGTCGCATCCTCGGCAGCGATGGCGAGGTCGCAGGCGATCAAGCAATTGAATGCCCCGCCGAAGCACCAGCCGTTGACCATGGCGATGGTCGGCTTGCCGTAGTATTGCAGCCGCTTCCATTGCGCCATCGCGCTCCTGCGCATGATTTTAAGCCGCTCGTCATAGGAAAGCTTGTCGGTCGCACGGAAGTATTCGCGCAGGTCCATCCCCGACGAATAAGCGTCGCCGGCACCGGTGAGCACAATGACGCCGCAGCGCTCATCGCTCTCCAGCGCCTCGAAGACGTCGAGCATCGCAAACGACATAGCAGGGTTGATGGCGTTGCGCTTCTCCGGGCGGTTCATCGTCACCCAGGCGACGCGCTCGACGATCTCGACAAGGACGGTGTTGCCGCCGGGAAGTGTCGCGGTCTCGACTGTGGCGCTCATCGATGGCTGTCCTCGTTTAGGGGTTGGCGTCTTCGGCGATGCTCGTCGGTGGGGCACAACGAGACCATGCCGCTTTTAGATACGAAAGAGGATAGATCGCTCATAGTGCTTCTTCCCCATTTGCGAAGGCGAGCTGGCGTTGCCATGCTCCAGGGAAGTCTGGCACGCGAGCTGGTTAGCCTCCGGTTTCAATCACGATGGAATAATGCATTATTTCGGTCCTTCGGTCCCGCCTGTTTGCACGCTATTGAGTGTGCCGATCGCCGGGGGAGGGTAAACACGTCCAGGTTTTGCGGTCTTTGTATTGCTGGTGAGCGCCCTGCGTGGCAACCTCCGGCCAACCGCCAGCTTCGATGAGGCGGATCACGACGAGCCTACAACTCAAAAACCGAAAGATGCGACGTCCACTGCATTCAAACGCATCAATGTTTTGGATGCAAGCACAGCAGCGATTCGACAGGCCCGACGCGCTAGCTTGTTAGTCTTGGGAGCTTGCGATGGATCTGAAGCTTTCCGGCCGCACCGCCCTGATCACCGGCGCGTCGAAGGGGATAGGGCGTGCGGTGGCATACTGGTTCGCACGCGAGGGCGCGCATGTATACCTTGTGGCGCGATCGGTGGACGCTTTGCAGAAAGAAGCCGCGGGGATTCGCGAAACCACCGGCGTGAAGGCGCAAACGCTCGCCGCCGATCTGTCCGACGCGGCCGCGCGCGAGCGCGTCTACAACACCTTTGCGGATGTGGACATCCTGGTGAACAATGCCGGCGCCATTCCGGGCGGGACGATCCATGACATCGACGAGCCGGCCTGGCGCGCCGCCTGGGACCTGAAAGTGTTCGGTTATGTCGGGCTCACGCGGCACTATCTAAAGACGATGGAATCGCGCCGCAGCGGCGTGATTATCAACATTATCGGTCTGGGCGGCGAGCGGCTCGATGCCGGCTATATTGCGGGCGCAACGGGCAATGCCGGGCTTATGGCCTTTACCCGCGCGGTCGGCGCCAACAGCCTCGATTTCGGTGTGCGCGTCGTCGGCATCAATCCTGGCCCAGTTTTGACCGACCGCGTGGAAGTACTCGGCCGCAAGCGCGCGGCCCGACTCTATGGCGACGAAAATCGCTGGCGGGAAAGTTTTGCCAAAATGCCGCGCTCCCGCCCGGCGACCCCGGACGAGATTGCTGCGACGGTGGTCTTTGTCGCCTCGGATCTTTCCTCATACACGAGCGGCACAATCGTCACAATCGACGGCGGCCTTGCCCACCGTGGCGGCCTGCCGTGACCGCTAAAATCGGCGGGGCAGAAATTAGCAAGTCCGGTTTCTTTGGCGCGATCCAGCTAGGCGCACCAGCTTGCGCCGAGGAGCCTGAAGCCGCTCCCGTGCGCGTTGGTCGCCTTACTCGGGGCGATCACCGCTCCGGCGACCCGATGTCGACCAGTGCCGTCGCCAAAAGCCTCAACAGGATCGAAGCGCGCGGCTCAGTGTTGTGCCCGAACAGCCTGCCTATGCCGTGGGTCTTGCCGCCGAGAAGCCCCGTTGAGCGCTGGGATTTGCCGCGTAGAAATCCGCTCCCGAGAAACCAGCCCGCGCCAAGCACAACGAGTGCACTAGCATAGGGCTGCGTGCGGATGGTGTTGCGAGACCACTCATCGAGCTTGACGAGCCCATTGCGCGTGGCATCGGCCGCCAGGCCATTGCCGTTTTGCGCGTTTTGGCTATAGCCGTTCTGGGCGGGAGTGACCTGGTTTCTTCTGGCCGGGGTCTTGAATTTACCTCTTGCGCGGCCCCTTCGTTTCCTTGCAGCCATGATGTTTCCAAATGCACACGTGCTCACACTCAAACACAACGTTAATCACAGGGAAAAAGTTCAATCCTAAAAAGGCGTGGTTGGTTGCTGCTCGGGGTCGCGGCCGCCGCTATCGAGATACAGGCCGTCATCGCAGAGCTTCGGATCGGAAGCAGCACCAGTTCGCCGCTGGGAATGACGGCGTGCCAATTCGGCAACGCCGCCCCGGCCAGCCGATCGATCTGACCACGGCATTTCACGCGTCCAGGTCTAACCTTACATTGGCCGGTTCATGCGGCCAAGAAGCCAGCCTATCCCGCCGAGAACCCCGCCGGTGCCCAAGGCAATCAGGGCGCTGGTATACGGCTGACTCTCGACCGCGTTGCCCACTTTAGAGGCCCCGTTTCGCGTCGCATTGGCCGCTTGGCCATACGCACCCTGCGCAGTGTCGGCGACCTTGCTTGCCATGTCTTTGCTATTGCGCCCGAGAAACCAGCCTATGCCCTGGATGTTGCGGCCGAGACGGCTTCCTATGCCCTGGGTCTTGCCGGACAGAAGCCCTCCTATCTCGCCGAGAAGCAAGCCTGTTCCGAAGACAACCAACGCACTCTTATACGGTTGGGTCTCGACCGCGTTGCGAGACCACTGGTCGAGCTTAACGACCCCACTTTTCGTGGCATTGGTCGCTTGGCCATAAACATCCTGAGCAGCGCCGGATACCTGGTTCGCCATGCCCCGGGCAGGTGTCTTGGTCTTGACCTTACGTCCTGCGCGGCCCTTGCGTTTCTTTGCAGCCATGTATCATCACTCCGAAATCACAATGAATACGCCCAAAGAGGCAACCTTTATCACACGACCACGTTCCACCCTCTGCCCAAAAGCTAGTGGAACAGGCCCCCGAGGGGGCCAAGGCCAATTCGGAATACTTTGTCGCCGTGTACGTTGGACTTGCGACTCTAAGTTTCCTGTCGGACCGGGCGGAGCGGCACAAATGAAGTTGGCTAGGGACTGGCCTAACGCCGGCGACAGCGCGTGTGCGGCCCCAAGAACCTTATCCGAACTCGAACATCTGCCACGAGAGCACATCAGTGCGGCCTACAGCTCCGCGAAAGGGCCGCGTGCGTGCGGCCATGGCTGAACAGATCTCCCCGGCGGCGCCGAATGCGCGGCGGCGAGACCGTGTCGCGCGCGGTGACCAGACTGGGCGTAGCGCAGCCATCATTGCGGCTCTCTACTTCGGGATGATTCTTTCGTTCACTTTTGCCAGGATCAGTGAGCTTCGTCCTCTCGCCATTAGTGACTTCTGAGGAAACTCAAGGACTCCTCGCACCGTCGCGCAGTGCTCACGCATGCTGGACCACCACGTGATTAGCCGAAAGGCTCGGGAACGGTCCTGTAGGACGGATCGTTTCAGGGTAGGGATAAGGCGGGCGGAGAATAGTATGGACAACCGAGATATTCTCGCCATTGGAACGTCCGCAGGCGGCGTCGAAGCTCTTACCTTTCTGGCCAAAAAGTTTGACCCTCAACTTCCGGCCTCTGTCCTCGTTACCATCCATCTTTCCAGCCGGATTTGTTCGGCCTTCGACGAGGTTCTCAGTCGGGCCGGACCTTTGCCCGCTCAATTTGTGCATGATGGTGATGTGCTCAAGCAAGGCCGGATCTACATAGCTCCACCGAACCGTCATCTCATCGTGGACGGGACCAGGTTGCTTTTGGGTGAAGGCGCGCGTGAGAACCATGCCCGCCCTGCCATCGACCCCATGCTGCGCTCGGCGGCGGTGTGTTGCGGCGCACGAACGGTCGGCGTGGTCCTCACCGGGACACTGGGCGATGGTGCTTCCGGCCTCTGGGCGGTCCGGCGAGCCGGCGGCATTGCGGTGGTGCAGGACCCTGAAGATGCGAAATTCTCGGAAATGCCGCTAACCGCGTTAAAACGCGTCGAGCCCGATTACGTCGCCCGCCTGGCGGACATGCCGGCGGTGCTTAATGGTCTAGTCCATCAGCAGATCGGGGCACCGAGTTCGGTCCCACCAAGCCTCAAATTCGAGGTCGAAATAGCAAGAGGTAAACATGGCACCATGAACGAAATGGATGATCTTGGCCGCCGTTCGGTTCTAGCGTGTCCGGATTGCGGTGGTGCGATGTGGGAAATCAACGAAGGCGAGCTGTCGCGTTTTCGTTGCCACGTAGGTCACGCCTATACGGCGGAAATGATGAGCCTTGCGCTCGACGAAAACCTGCGCCGGGCTTTGGCGAGCGCGCAACGTGCTCTTGAGGAGCGTGCGACGTTAGCACGTAAGCTTAAAAAGCAAGTGTTGCATGCGGGTCATATGTTACTCGCCGAGACATGGGCTGAGAGGTTGCGTGAATTTGAACGCGAAACGGAGATCATCCGTGGTTCAATCCGACGCATCGATCGGCTGGCCACTGAAGTCGATATGGCCAAACAAGCGGCGCAGTAGCCAGCCGGGTCAGCGGATCTTTAGATCAAGGCGCGATCTCGGAACACCGTAGAGCGCCACGCACAACGCCCTGAGCTGGCGCCGCGCGACGGGCATTCCGCAATCTGCGCACCAAATCCGTCTATGAATTTCACTCGCGTCGGATGATCGCGGTTAAACGTAAGCCAACGTTTACGACCGCAGGGCCGGGACCCATCGCGGAACGGAGCTGGGTGAATAATTTCGTTAGGGTTTTTGTCTTTCTTGATCGCGACGATTCTGTATCCTGTCGCCGTTCGCTTCCGGCTCAGACTTGTCTTCGGCGTCTTTAATGGTTTTTCCCGACATGTTGCCTGGATTGTAATGGAACTTTCCCGGTTTCTTTTCGCCCGGTTGTTTTTGATTTGCATCCTTATTGTTCTTGTTCGCCACTGAAAGCTCCTTTTGCCTTTGCTGCGCGAGCACTTAGCCTGCTGTGGTCGCTAGCGTACCGCTATAATCAACGCAAAGGCAATATGTTCCGCACTTCGTGTTGGAAGCCTTTCTGAACTTCAGGCGGCTTGTCGAACGGCAATCCCAGGAACGATCAGCAACCAATATTTAGCGGATCCGGGCGTGCAACTTTCGCGACCTTCCCATCATTACGTGCCCTTGCAACTCTGGGAGGCCGGCGCCTGCCGCTGGCATTCATCGGCAATGCGGTGCAAGACCGCACCACAATTGCCGCGCCTCCCCGTCTGAACGCTGGATTTCATTTCAGCTGGAAATACTCCGTGCCGTCTGGTGCTCCCAAAGAGCGCCCGCAAGTGGCAGGGCCTCGGGACCGACCGAAGTTCGCTGCAAAGGTCCTCGCGGAACCGGTCGAGTGCGGCCACGTTGCCCAAAAAGCAATGGCGGACAGAGCATCATCAGTCCGCCGGTTCCCACTCAAGCAGAGCAAGGACCTACCCCATGGGACTCTTCAGCAAAGACATCAAGGATATGGATGATCTATTCGTGCACACGTTGCGTGACATCTACTACGCGGAAAAGCAGATCGTGAAGGCACTCCCGGAAATGATCGAGAAAGCCCACGATCCGCAGCTCAAGCAGGGTTTCGAGACGCACCTGCGCGAAACCGAAAATCATGTGAACCGGCTCGAAAGGGTCTTTCAGATGGCGGGCGCGAAGGCGCAAGGGGTCGATTGCCCTGCGATCGACGGCATCATCGAGGAAGCCGAGGATGTGGCCGGCGAAGTCGAGGATCCGTCGGTGCTGGATGCCGCGTTGATCGCAGCGGCGCAAGCGGTCGAGCATTACGAAATGACTCGTTATGGAACCTTGATCTCATGGGCAAAGCAGCTTGGCAAGCAGGATTGCGTGTCGCTGCTGCAGCAGACACTGGACGAGGAGAAGGCGACGGATAAAAAGCTGACCCAAATGGCCGAAGCCCAGGTGAACCGCAAGGCAGCGTAAGAAGGCTGCATAGAGTCTCACGTGCGGAGGTGCTCTCCCAAGCCTTTATGCTGGGGGAGCAACCTCCGCCCCGCAGCGGCTGACTGCCGAATCCCACGTCCGTCTTCGCTTTGGTCCAGGCGGGATGCAGTTGAGCGAGTTGAAGTGCGCGGGTGTCAAAATTATGATCGCACGATGCGCCTCGCCACCGGATAGGCATACCAGAACCCGAGCAAAGCAATGATCGCGGCGGCGCCGAGGATCGTGGCGCCTGCCGCCGAAGCGAGAGCGCGGCTCGCGGCTACATAGGCGTCGAGGGAAATGCCGAGCGCTAAGGGTAGTGGGGCGGCGATGACGAACCATGAGCCGATTTTGACGAAGTCGGGGTCGTCCTGACCTCCAAAAGCGATCCGATGTAACGAAGCCGGCGCCATTACGAGGATGAGCGCTAGGCCGACGCTACACAGGGCCGTGGCGTGAACGATCTTTGTTTCGAATGGAAGTTGTTCGAAGGCACGCGTCAGCGTAACCGCAAGCTGAAAGCCGAACAGGGCTTGCGCGCCTGGAATGATCACACGTGCTTCAGTGAGAAGCTGGTCGACCTGGGCGTCAAGCGGAGTTTCTTTCCGGGGTTCTGTTGGAGGCATGAACTTTCTCCCGGCCCTGAGCCAGAACTCGAGTACAAACCAGCACGATGCGGCCAAGCTGAAAAAGGCGATTGCGCCGAAAGCGCCGACCAGGGTACCCCCAATCCGCTCCAGTGCGATGAAAAAGTCGAATGCAAGGGCTATGGCGAGCGGAACCAGCGCCCACCCGCCACAAGCGGTAGCCAGGTTCAGGACACGGACACTGTCCTGCCCGCGTTCGGCGATGCGATGCTCCATCGAGGGCGTAATCAGAAGACCGATGGTTACGACGAGGAGCATGAGGCCGGCACTCGCGAGGGTGCGGGGCAACGCCGTCAAGCTATCGAACATTTCCTGGAAGGCCGCGTTGAACTGGAAGCCAAAGAGCACCTGGGCGCCCAGGATCCAGAGACGGGTGTCGTTGAGGGCGGTCTTGAGCTGTTTCTCAAGCTTCATGGCGCTATCGGGTTCAGATTACCGTTTAACAGGCCTGGACGCGAGGGAGTTCCACTTCCGGATTTCGGCGTTCTGATATGTTCACGCCCCCGTGCGCCATGGGAGGCAGGCGACTTTTCTGGGCCGCAAATGCTCGGGATGTTTTGTCCCCGGAGCGGGATGACCGCGACTACAGGATCAAGAGATGGCGGCCAGGATCAGCTGCAATTGAAGCTTGCGTCTTCAAAGAAGTCCGGCTGTCATTTCCGAATCCTTTATAGCCGCCTCTGGCACCCCGCTGAGCTCCTCAAGCAGCCAACGGAACGAGATGCCAGAGCTCGTCGCATTCGCTGCCAATTCGGCTGCAAGTGGCGCGCTGGCACGCCAAGCACTCAAGGTCCGGCGGCGCGGCTACAAGAGGCGCAAGATTCTCTTGGCGTGCGCTGCCACTTGGTCCCTCGCTTGGAAGCGGATATCGCGTAAGAATGCGCCTCTATGGGCAAGTCCTCACGCTATCCAGACGATCGTAGCCCCGCGTCGCGACAGGGCGTCTTACTGTGGATTTGGGGTACCCGGCCACATTATTAGCCTCTGCGCTCATCGTTCTTTCGATTGATTGAGTGCCGACCGATAACACCCACGAGAGCTGGGTTTGGAGAGAGAAGAAAGCCCTTGGCAAAGAAGCCGCGCTGCAGTTGCGGACGGAACTTCACAGCCGTGCTCCTGCTTCAGAGCTGCGCCCCCACTATCAAAGAGCACCTCCGGAACACAAATCGTGCTTGGCTATTGGAAACAAGAGTAGCGCTTTTGTGCGGAGAGAATCGTGAAAGCCCTGACGTGGCACGGCAAAGGGGATGTACGTTGTGAAGCAGTGCCGGACCCATCCATCGAGCAAGCGCGTGATGCCATCATCAAAGTGACTGCGTGCGCAATCTGCGGCTCAGATCTGCACCTGTATGACGGCGTGATGCCATCCATGGAGAAGGGCGACGTCCTTGGACACGAAACCATGGGCGAGGTGGTCGAGATTGGCCCAGAGGTCAAAAATCTCAAGGTCGGCGATCGGGTGGTCGTTCCCTTCACCATAGCGTGCGGCGAATGTTTCTTCTGCAAGCGTGGCTTCCACTCCGGCTGCGAACGCACCAATCCCAACCATGCAAAAATCGAAAAACTTTGGGGCCATTCGCCGGCCGGACTATTCGGCTATTCGCACCTGCTTGGCGGTTACGCCGGCGGGCAAGCCGAATATCTCCGTGTCCCCTATGCAGATGTCGGCCCGGCAAAAATTCCCGAGGGCCTGAGCGACGAGCAAGTTCTGTTTCTGTCGGACATTTTTCCAACCGGCTACATGGCAGCAGAGTTCTGCGGCATCAGGCATGAGGATACAATCGCTGTATGGGGATGCGGCCCCGTCGGCCAAATGGCGATTCGCAGCGCCTTTATGCTTGGCGCTGGGCGGGTGATCGCCATTGATACGATACCGGAACGGCTGGCGCTTGCACGCAGTGCCGGGGCCGAGACGGTAGATTTTCAGAAGGAAGATGTTTACGACCGCATCCAGGAGGAGACCAAGGGGCGGGGGGCTGACGCGTGTATAGATGCGGTCGGCACCGAGCCGGAGACCACTGCGAGCAAGGACTCGGTGTGGGACCGGGTCAAAGTCGCGACATTCATGGGCACCGACCGGCCCCACGTTTTGCGCCAAGCTATTACCTGCTGCCGCAATTTCGGTACGGTCTCGATCGTCGGCGTATATGGCGGCTTCCTCGACAACATCCCGATGGGGTCGGCTATCAATCGCGGGCTTACGTTTCGCATGGCGCAGACGCCGGTCCAGCACTACTTGCCGGGCCTCATGCAAAGGATCGAAAAAGGCGAATTCGATCCGTCGTTCGTCATCACCCATCGTGCGCCGCTCGAACAAGGCCCGGAGCTTTACAAGAAATTCCGCGATAAGGCCGATGGTTGCATCAAAGTGGTGATGAAGCCCGGGGTGGACGGCGCCTCCCGCGCTGGAACGGCCACTTAGACAGCAAACCAAAAGAACAGATAAGGAGTTTGATCTATGGCCAATCCCAACGGAAAACTCGCAATCGTCACCGGCGCCTCGACCGGCATCGGCTATTTCCTTGCTGAAGAATGCGCGAAGCACGGTTATGACCTGCTAATCGCGGCGGACGAGCCGCGCATCAACGAAGCTGCTAGCCGCTTGCGCGCCCGAGGCGTCGATGTGCGCGCCGTCGAGGCCGATCTGGCCACGATTGAAGGCGTCGACAAACTCTACGCCTCGGCCCAGGGCAGGCCGGTCGACATTCTGATGGCCAATGCGGGAAGGGGTCTCGGCCGCGATTTTCTTGACCAGGATTTTACTGAGGTGCGGCGGGTTGTGGATACAAATATTACCGGCACGATCTATCTGCTGCAAAAAGTAGGCCGCGACATGCGGGCGCGGGACGAGGGTCGCATCCTTATAACCGGATCGATTGCCGGCTTCATGCCCGGATCCTACCAAGCTGTTTACAACGGCACCAAGGCTTTCCTCGATTCATTCTCCTTCGCGATTCGCGCCGAACTGGACGACACTGGGGTAAGCGTGACGTGTTTGATGCCCGGCGCGACTGAAACGGAGTTCTTCGCTAGGGCCGACATGCTCGACACCAAGGTCGGAACTGACAAGAAGGACGATCCGGCGGAAGTCGCGCGAATCGGCTTTGAAGCCATGATGCGGGGCGATGGCGACATCGTCAGCGGCTGGCACAACAAGCTGCAATCGGCTCTGGCCAACATCATGCCGTCGGGCACAACGGCTCGTCAGCACAAGAAGATGGCGGCGCCCGGAACGGCGCGCCGGTGAAATCCGGGGCATGGCAGTCGCCACCGGTAGCGGAAAGAATTCGCGTCCAACTGTCTTAAGTCCTGGCGACCAACTTGCTTTGCTGTTGCGGGTCGTTTTGCCGACCTGGGCGAAGGGGTTGATGCTGCGGCGGCGATACTTTGCGAAACTCGCAGCAGCCTGGGATCTCGACGCGAGAGCCGTTCGCTGCATGCAATACCTTCGCCGCAAATACGGTGAAGGCCCAGTCCTCGTTCGCCTCGCGGGAAAGCGATACGCGGTCCTTCTTTGCGCGCGCGACGCAAAAGATGCACTCGATCGTACTCCCTGTCCCTTTTCACCGGCGAGCCGGGAGAAGGTTGCTGCACTCGCTCATTTCGAGCCGCACGCTTCGCTCATCACACAAGGACCAGAGCGTAAGCACCGCCGAGCCTTCAATGACAAGGTGCTTGAAAGCGCTAGCCGTCATCACAGCCTTGCGGCCGGCTTCGTGGACACTGTGCGCGACGAGGCTGCCGTATTGATTTCCTCACTGGATACGGGCGGCGAATTGACATGGCCAGCCTTCACCGAAGCCTGGTTCAGATCGGTGCGCCGCATCGTCCTTGGCGAGCGAGCCCGCGAGGACCGCGACGTTACCAAAAACCTGGCCCAGTTGCGCGCCCGCGCGAATTGGGTATACCTCCGCGCCGTAGATGAGCAAGCTCGCGAGCACTACCGCCAGCGCCTTGCTGCGTATCTGTGCAACCCGCAGGAGGGCAGCCTTGTCAAACTGGCGGGCAATTGCACGCGGGACGAGGTAGCCGAGCAGATATGCGACCAAATCACCCACTGGCTTTTCGCCTTCGATGCCGGCGGCATCACGACCTTTCGCGCCCTGGCGCTCTTTGCCTCGCACCCGCCGGAGCTGAAGTGCGCGCGATCAGACCTCCTAGCCTGGAGAAATGGGCAAATCGTTTTGCCCTACCTTAGCGCTGGTTTCCTTGAGGCGGTGCGTCTGTGGCCGACCACGCCAGTGATCTTGCGCGAGACCGTCCGGCCGGCGGCCTGTGGTGATGTGGCTCTTGGGCCCGCATCGGGCGTCGTCATCTATGCGCCGTTCTTCCACCGTGATGATGAGCGCCTCGCGTGCGCGAATCGCTTCACACCGGAATTATGGCTCGGTCGCGATCCGGGCGAGGCAAGCCCGTTCGTCCCCTTCAGTGCTGGGCCGGCGGTGTGTCCCGGGCGTCACCTTGTCACGCTGGTCGGCGCTGCCTGGCTCGCCGCACTGCTCGATGCCCGTCGGGTCAAGCTCACGCCGGCGCACACTTATCAAGATAGGCCGCCGCCTGGGTCGCTTGACCACTTCGCCCTACGCTTTCGTTTGCTTCATAGAACGTCCCGTGGGGATGCTTGTTGAAACGCTGATTTCGTGCTGACCTGATAGCCCCTGCTCAAAGCCCGCACTTGGGGGCATTGGCGCGACCCAAGCGCATTTGCACGGGCGGCGCTAAAGCATCGAATAAGGTTCAGACTGGGCGCGTCACTTTCTGCTTAGGAGCGCGCGCCACAAAAAGAACTAGCCCCGAAAGCGGAGGCATCCGTTGCACCCTTGAAGACCTGCCTCCGTAGACCTGCCTCAGTTCACCGCTCAAACTGGACGTGTCATCGGCCAACTTCGTTGCCGTTGAAGCTAGCGCTCTGGGAATGCCGCCGGTGCTCGGAAGTACAGGGAAGGTGTGTATGGGGTCCCGCAATCCTGACTGGACCAGACGCGAGATAAGATCGGCCAAGCGAAACGTATTACCCGCGGCCGCCACCAGCGAGAACAGCACGGGTGGCGCGGTCCGGTCCAAAATCGTCGACGCTGTCGATGGCCAGCAGCTCGGCGAGGCGCGTGCGCGCGCGATTGACTCGGCTCTTGATAGTGCCGACGGCGCAGCCACAGATCGCCGCGGCGTCATCATAAGAGAATCCGGATGCGCCGACCAGGATCAACGCCTCGCGTTGATCGGCTGGCAGTTTGGCCAAGGCCGTGCGAAATTCGTCGAATTCGACCCGGCCGGTCTGCTCGGGGTGGGATTTGAGCGTTTCGGCATAACGGCCCTCTGCGTCCTCCACCTCCCGCCGCCGCTTCCGATATTCCGAGCGGAATAGGTTGCGCAGGATGGTGAAGAGCCAGGCCGGCATGTTGGTGCCTGGCTCAAAAGAATTGATATGGGCCAGCGCGCGCAGCAAGGTCTCTTGCACCAGATCGTCGGCGCGGTCGATGTTCCCGCACAGCGAAATGGCAAAGGCGCGCAGACTCGGGACCGTCGCAAGCACCTGGTCGCGGATAGCTGGATCGAGCTTCATGCGTAGTGCGCCTCGTCGATCGCGTAAGTCGTTGGATGACTTAGTCTTGTTCGCCAAGCCGGCGAACCAGGTCGTCAAGATGGTCCGGCACGCCTTCGTTCACATAGGAATTGTACATAGTGCGCAACAATTCCCCGATACGTGCCTGGGCCTCGCGCCCGAGGCGGATTTCCGGCCTTTGCGGACGCTTTTGCGTATCCTGTTTCTCGGTTTCCGGCTCGACAGCCTCGAGATTCGTCTTGCGGCTCTTCATCGTCTTTGACTTTCCCCTTTCGCCCAATGAGCCTCACGCCCAAATGTGGCCCTCATGATCTCAACGGCAAACCCACCTTGCCCCTAACGCGCCGTCCAGCCGCCTGGTTCCTGGCGACGGAACGTTTTTTGGGAACCGAGCTTACGCCAAGGCGTTTGAACCATTACACTGGGGCTCGATCGAAGGGAGGGTCAAACCTTGTCCAACTCGCAGGCCGTGCTGCAACAGCTGCCCTACTTGCGCCGCTACGCCCGTGCCCTATCGGGCAGTCAGGCATCCGGCGACGCCTACGTGGCGGCGACGCTCGAATCCTTGATCGCAAGCCCGGAAGTTCTCGAGGGCGGCTCCAGTTCGCGGGTGGCGCTTTACCGGCTGTTCACCAAGATCTGGAACTCGATTCCGGTGAATGAAAAGGCCGATGCCGGCGGCCCCCTGCTGCCGCCCGAACAGCACCTCACTCAGATCACAGCGCATCCCCGGCAGGCCTTCCTGCTTGTCGCGCTTGAAGGATTTTCCGAGGAGGACGCCGCCGAGGTGCTCGACTGCGATTTGCCGACTCTGCGCGGTTTGGTTGAAGAGTCAGGCCGGGAACTTGCCGCGGAGATTGCCACCGACGTGCTCATCATCGAGGACGAGACATTCATCGCTATGGATATCGAGGCCCTGGTGGAAAGCCTCGGCCATCATGTGATTGGTGTCGCCCGCACCCATGCGGAAGCGCTAGCCTTGGCCAAGAAGAGGCGGCCCGGGCTCATTCTCGCTGACATTCAGCTTGCGGACGGCAGCTCGGGGCTCGACGCGGTGAATGAATTGCTCGGCTCGTTCGAGGTGCCGGTGATCTTCATCACTGCCTTCCCGGAGCGTTTCCTCACCGGGCGCAGGCCCGAACCGGCCTTCCTCATTGCCAAGCCGTTCCAGCTCGCGGTCGTCTCGGCTGTCATTAGCCAGGCGCTGTTCTTCGGGCGTAAGGCCCGTCAGCGCGACCGGCAGCCCTCGGAACGGCAGGCGTCGCTCTAGTCCGCGCAGCCGATCAAACCTCGCTCGGGCCAGGGATCCCTGGCCCGACATCTTTTCGCGCCGTTTTTTTCTGCTCACCGTCTCGACGCTTCGTTCGGTGTGCTGCCCGCCCAATGCTTTTAGCTGGGCCACCGGTCTTAATCCGCGCACTCACATTCGCGCATTGCTGATCGAGGCGGCCCTCCGTGCTTACCCGCTGCTGAATACTCCAAAAAGAAACGTTAGCCGCAGAACAAAAAATAAGGGCGCAGCCGATCGGCATACCGGCTGCGCCCAACTTGACCGGCCAAGCACGGGGGGAGGGGGGAAGGGATGGCCGGTTCGAAGGGATAAAGCACCACGGCGCCGTTTGTTCCTTTCAGGTGGGCCATGGCCTGAATGTATTTGCCAGCGCTGCCCACCAGCATCACGAGTGAGTGAGCACCCAGCCCGTGCCGGAACTCCGCACAAGGCGCAAGCGTTTTGTGCCTCGATGCAGGCGTTCGCGGGGGAGAGTTTTGGCGCCGGAATCCCAGGATGGCAACTGTGGTGCGCCGCGGAGATGGTCCATGGCCGGCTTGTTCTTTCTTCGCCTCTATCGTCGCCTTCTCGTCGCGGGGGGTGCCCTGGCTTTGGCCTCTTGGCTCATCGGCGCTGGACCATTCTGGAGCGCGGAGGCCGCGTTGGGAGGCACGAACATGGCGCCGCAAGTTACCGTCAACCAGTTCGGCAAGGGCGACCGCCTGCCCGGCGCGGCGGTGTGGCATGATCTTCCCGTGCCGCAGAGCTTGCGGAATAAGCAGCAGGTCCCGGTCGGCTGCGATCGGGCGTTCAGCCCGGTGGCCGCACCGGCGGTAAAATCGATCTATGGGCGCTGCTTGGTTTGATTGGCTGATTGGTATTTCCGTCGGCTCCTCCTGTCCGCACAAGTGAAAATTCCGCCGAACCAGCCTGCTCTTCTCACGAGCGCGGAGTGCGCGTTGTAAACCTCTTGTTTACTTCAGCCACGCAGGGCAGGAGTCGGCGCAAATGCGGTCGGCTCCTTATCAAAAAGCCAAAAGTAATTTGCCGCATTCCAGTCCTATTGAGGGAGCGGCGGCGTGGAACTTTTTGTGAATTTGCCGTGTTAGAAGGCACAACCTTCTTCGCACGGTGGAAACGCTAATGTCTTTTGTGTTCTTACGCCGTCTGGGCGGCGGATTGTTCTTTCTTCGCCTGATGGTTGCCGCGGTTCTTCCGGCGCATGCTCAAAGCATGCACTTCAGTGCAATCGATCCAGCGGCTCCGGTGTATCCGTACCGGTCCGATACAGAGCGACTGCCAGACGCGCTTCATCGTCAGGTCGTGCCCTATGCGAGCAACGAGCCGGCGGGCACCGTCATTATCGATCCGGCGCACACATTCCTTTATCTCACTCTCGGTGACGGCAAGGCGCTCCGTTACGACATCGGCGTTGGCCGCGAAGGCTTTGAGTGGTTGGGCGAGAAGCGAATCAGCCGCAAGGCCGAATGGCCAGATTGGATTCCGCCCGCGGCGATGGTCGCCCGGCAGCCCTATCTGCCGCGCTGGATCGGCGGCGGCCCCGGCAATCCGCTCGGCGCCCGCGCACTTTATCTCGGGCAGAGCGATTACCGGATTTACGGGACCAATGACCCGACCTCGATCGGCAAACACATTTCGAGCGGATGCATCCGTCTGCTCAACGCCGACGTGATCGACCTCTACAATCGTGTCGGCGTCGGAACCAAAGTGATCGTGCTGCCCGACAGGCGAGTTGCGGTGATGGCTCAGGCGACAACTCAGCCGCTACAGCTGGTCCGGCAAGCGCGCGCCGCGCGTACCGCGAAGCCCACCGACGGTTCGATGATCTACTGAGCGCGGCATTTCCTCCAGGCGTCGCGCCCTGGTCCTTAGGGTGACGCTCATGGTATGGGGGATCATGTTTGTTGGGTTTGAGCGCAACTCGCACCGAGTTCGGCGGTTTTATTTCTATTACGTCGCGGTCGGCATCGTCCTATTCCGGGTTGAAGAATGAAATCGTCCGAACGAAAGACGTCCGTGACGCCCGCGCCCAATCGGGTGCCGGCCCGGGACAGGGGAGAGGACTTCTTTCCGACGTTCGCGACCGTCCGCGATGCGCTGGAGGCGGCCCGAATCGGCGTGTGGTGCTGGGAGCTCGCGAGCAACACGGTGACATGGTCGCGAAACATGGAAGCACTGCACCGTCGGTCGGCCGGCAGCTTCGATGGAACCTATGCGGGATTTCGCAAGGACGTGCACGAGGACGACTGGCCCGCGGTTGAAGCGTCGCTCAAAGAAGCGCTGCGGACCCACGGCTCGTACTGGGCGCGCTATCGGCTCCGGCCGCACGATGGCGGCGAGGAATTGTGGATCGAGTCGAACGGAACGGTCGAGGTCGAGAACGGTGTCCCGAAGCGGATGCTGGGGCTATCCTATGATGCGACCGAGCGGGTCAAGCTCGAAACGGAACTGCGTAGCCGCGTCAGGCAGCAGGAAGCGCTCGCGCAGCTCGGCGAGCGTGCGCCGGCCGAGCCTGATCTGGAACGGCTGCTCAACGATGCAGTCACCACTGTGGCGATGATGCTGTCGGTTGAGTTCGTGCACATTCTCGAACTTCTTCCAGGCAAGATCGACCTGCTCCTGCGTGCGGGCTTCGGCTGGAAGCCGGATCTGGTCGGCGCGGTGGTTGCCTCGACGGAGGGTCGAACTTATGGGCGCTACACGCTGGATTCCCGACTGCCGGTGGTCACCGCAAATTTCGCCCAAGACACGCGATTTAAAGTCGATGCGTATTTGCGCGAGCACGGCTGCGTCTGCGGCATCAACGTGACGATCGCCGGCCGGAACGACCGGGCTTACGGCATCCTTGGTGTTTGCACCAGAAAGCCGCGCCAGTTCAGCCCGCACGACATTGCCTTCCTTGCAGCCATTGCCAATCTTCTAGCCGGCGCGATTGCGTGCCGTCAGCTCGAACGGCGCAGTGAACTGATGATCCGCGACATGCAGCACCGTTCCGGCAATCTGTTTTCTCAATTGCTAGCGCTGTTCTCGCAAACGGCGCGCAATTCGAAAAGCATCGCCGATCTGGCCAACAAATACCCGGCGCGTGTAGTGGCTCTGGCTCATGCGCAGCGATTGATAAACGACGGCGGCGGACGATCGATCCCGATCATGGACCTTTTGCACGGCCTGCTCGGTCCCTATCTCGATCGTGTCACACTCGATGGGCCGAATGTTGAACTGGAAGCCGAGCCGGTGTTCAACCTGAGTGCGGCGCTGCACGAACTGACCGATAATGCGGTCAAGCATGGCAGCCTGTCGCATTCCAAAGGCCGCCTCGAGTTGACCTGGTCGGTGCGTCGCACCGATCGCGGCATGACGCTCGTTCTCGATTGGGTGGAGAAGAACGGCCCTTCGGCGCGGCGCCCGCGGCGGCCTGGATTCGGGTCGCGCCTGATCGCGCTCGTCATCGAGCGGCAATTGAACGGCGAAGTCACGCGCACATTCTCGCGCAAAGGACTTGCAGCCCACATGCTGGTGCCGCTGACCCACGAGCGCTGGCCGGCTGCCGCCGGGGCTGAGCGTCCTTAGCCGCCGCTGACTTCCGTTTAGCGCGCTCCCCCGCTGCGGGATTTGGCGCAGGCCATGGCAAGCGGGTTCGGGGCGATCAGCCCTGACGATAATCTCCCACGCGTGCACTTTCGCGCGCGACGCCGCAGCCAGCTATGGGTGCACGTCCTCGGTAAACCAGTCGGTCGGCAGATCGTGACCGGCGCCGCTTTCCTTGGCCTTGCGATAAAGCAGCGAGCCTACCGCCGCGAATTGGTAGCCGAGCCCGAGATTGTTGATGAAGCACGTGACCTCGCGGTCGCAGCGGCGCCCTTGGACACGACCCGTGATCAAATCCGGCAAAGTCGGAAGCTTGTGGAAGTCGACATCCCCTGCGACTTCCCAGCCACGGCCATCCGACGTCTCGGGCACCGTGAGGTCTCGGGCTAGTACGTGGATCGGGCGGGCGTCGTTGGTATGAATAACGACGCGATCCGCGCGTTTGACGGCGTTGACCTCGATTTCCGGCCGTTTGATCGAACTCAAATGCACGCCCGGCTCGATCCAGCGCTCGAAGAAGATCGGGTCGACCGTGTTGGTCGCGCACATCACGATATCGGCGCCTCTGATCGCGTCCTCTGCGGCTGCAACCGGCGTCACAGCGACGCCGAGCAGCGCGTTCATTTCGCGCGCGAACGCCTGGCAATTTTCGGCATTGGGGGAAAAGCAGCGGATCGTCTCGATCGGGCGGACTGTGCAGACCGCCATGAGCTGGGCTCCGGCTTGCCAGCCGGAGCCGAGAATGCCGACCGATTCCGCGTCCGTCCTCGCCAGATATTTGGCGCCGAGGCCATTGGCGGCTCCAACCCGCATGCGCTGCATGACGCCATCGGGAAAAATCGCCAACGGCTCGCCGTTGTCGGTTGCGAACAACAGCACCAGCCCGACGTAACGGCCGCCGGGCGCGGCCTTTACCTTCTCACGCCGGACATTGTTGCCCTTTTTCGGCCAAGTGACGATATCGGAATTGATGCGCACGGCACCGACGCCGAGCTTTGGAAGAACACCGTCCATCGACTTGAGGCTATAGAGCGCATCCGCGCGTGCCGTCGGAGTGATGCAATCCGAGCGAGTGCGAGAAACGCCGCGGCCCTCGGCAAGCTCCCTATAAGCTTCCTCGAGCACGGCGATGCAGTCCGGCATCGTGATCAGCTTACCGACATCGTCGTTGGACAGAATCAAGGTCATGGCGCTCTTTCGGGTTGGGCGTCGAGGAGGTGTGTCCAGGAGCGCCCCGTCTCGCCTTGAGGTGCCGAAGGAATTGGAGGCTCAGTACAGTGGCGCGGGGCGGAAAGTTGCGGCAGCGAAGCTCATCTGGCGCCAACTCTTAGGCGTTCGCACGCGGTCGCCCTCATCGACTCCAGCATGGTCGCCCAAGCCGCCTCCGAGGCCGCGATTTCGTCGGCATTGCGCCCCTTTTCGCGAGCCGGATTCTGAAAGCCGTGGCCAGCCTTCGGATAGCGATGAAAGAGGTAGGGAATATTGTAGCGCTTAAGCTCGGCTTCGAACCGATCGACGTCGGCCGGTGATGGATTGGTGTCCAAATCGCCGAAAAAACCATAGACTGGGCAGCGGATATTCTTGATCAATTCAAATGGGGTTGGCGTGCCCTCGCCCCAATGGCTCATCATCCCGCCGCCGTAATAGGCAACCGCCGCGGCAAACACCGGCTTCGTGCTGGCGCCGAGGAAAGCAAGGCGGCCGCCCATGCAATGGCCGGCAATGAACAAACGCGTGCGATCGAGGTCGGGGCGGGAGAGCGCATAATCGGCCGCGGCGGCGATCTCGGCGATCACTTCATTGTCTTTAAGGAATTTCTTGCATTGGGTCAGCGGTACATCCTTTGGACAATGGTGATAAAAGTTCGGGACAATCGTCAGGTAGCCGGCTTTCGGGAATTCGCGAAAATAATGGGCCGTGCAGGCGTCAAGCCCGCCGCGATGGAACATCACAAGCACGCCGGGATGCGGCGGGGGGCTGGCCGGCGCTGCGATATGGACATCCATCGACCGCCCTTCGACTTCTAAATAAATCCTCTGGCCGGCGAATTTGGCTTCCGTCATCGACTTTCTCGCGCCGGATACCCCCGAGGGGGGAGGAGGCGCGGCCCCCAATCGTGTAGCCGTCGCTACGGTGAACACTCGTGCAGTGCCCGCACATTAATTCCAGGCACGACGCCCGTCAGCGTTTGCACGTGGGAAGACCAGCTTGCGCGAACAGTTTTCTTGACCTTCACTGCGTTGGTGCGCGCTACTCGCGGGTTTGAAAGCGGCGCACTCCTTTTGCCGGATACGATACCGTGCGCAAAGCCGTCAGCATCGAGCCGTGTCCGGCAATAGGACTGCTTGGCGTTTCCGTCTTCAATGGATGAGCGCCTTCGCGTTGGCGACAATGGCCGCAGGATAGTTGAACGATTCATCGATTATGGCCTGGAGGCGGTCTCCCGGCAACGGCGACAGATCGAGTCGCATGCGCGCGGCGTCGGCCCGAAAATCAGTATCCGAAAGCGTTGCGGTGAACGCCGCGCGCAGCTCGGCGACTCGTTGCGGTGGCAGCGCGGGCGGCGCCACCAGCGAGCGGCCGACTTTCTCAGCTTGCGAGAATAGTTCGAGAATTTGTCGCTGTTTGTCGTTGCCGGCGAGGTCGATGAGCCGCGGCACTTGGGGCAAGTGCGGCGCCCTGTCGAGTCCAGTCTGCAACAGGATGATGATTTTCTTGTCGCGCAGCCAGTCGGCGCGGATCACGCGGAGCACCGGCCATGGCATGCTCATCGCGTCGACCTCCCCACGCTCCAGTGCTGTCAGGCATTCGCCGGACCCCTTGTAGCCAGTGACCAGCTTTAACTTGAGATCCAGCAGCCGTCTCAACATCGTCCAGCGCAGTTGTGATGAACTGCCGGTCGAACACACGATCAATTGCTTACGGAACGCGTCTTCCATCCTTTTGACTGCCGCGGTATGCCAGGCGAATAGCACGGCGTCGTTACTCATGATGCGGCCGATCCAGTTCATCTTGGTGACGTCGGCCTTCAACTCCGCAACCTCGAAAAGCTGCGTCTGATAAATCGCTTGGTCGAGCATGCCGATCACGGTGCCGTCCCGAGGAGCAATATTGTAAAGTGCGTTGGCGGCGAGGATGCCGCCAGCGCCGGGCATATTGCGCACCACGACGACCGGATCGCCCGGCAGGTGGGGGCCAATATGACGGCCGACCAGGCGGCTGAGCGAATCGTAGCTGTCGGCGCCGACCCCAGACGAAACGATGATTTGCAGCGTTTTGCCCGAATAGAAACCGGGGGCGGCCGCGCCCGCTAACAGCGCGGCCGCCGCCAAAGCCGCGAGCGCGGCGCCGAAGCTGCCGATGTGCCAAATTCGCATGCGATCGCGGTGCTATTCCGCCGCCTGCTGGCCCTCCTCTTCGCCGATGGCGCGCGCCTCGATCGCATCGACCTCGGCTTGATCCATTTTGACCAGGATGTTGGCCTTCTGCTCGACCGTGTTGGCGTCGTCGTCGGGGCCGAGCAGCGGGTAGGCGTCGCCGCCCCGGTCGCGCAATGGCGGCGAATGCGATTCGAAGATCACCGCCGTCTCTTTGCCGCGGTTCCAGGCCCAGTGCACTTTGTTGCGCGGGATGCGCATGATATCGCCGGCCTTGCAGCGGTAGCCACGCCCGTCGACGAAGAAATACATTTCGCCCGAGACGATATAGTTCATCTGCTCGCAATCGTGCAGGTGCGGGCGGGTGTGATAGCCCGAAGCTCGTTCGGCGAACATGAGGCTTGTGTCGGTGCCGTGGACCTTCTGCGCACGTATGACCGAATTGCCGACCGCTGCCATTGCGACCCGCTCGGTCATCTTAACGTCGCGCCTGTTGACCCTGTAATTGGGTTTGTCCGCCATCGCGTTCTCCGTTCGTCGCGCGCTTATTGATCCGCCGAGGGGAAGGTTAACGCCTCAATTCTCTCCTCGCAATCCGGGAGCCGATCGCGCACGATCCGCTAATGGATAAAATTCGGCAAGCGCCTCATAATGATGCGGCCCAATAGACAGCGGGAGAAAACCATGGAGTCCGAACCCGATCCGTTTCAGCTCTTTCCCTACCAGGCGATCGTCGACCGCCCTGCGGTGACTTGGCCGAACGGCGCGCGGGTCGCGGTCTGGGTCATTCCGAATGTCGAGCACTTCCACATGGAGCTCGGCACCCCGGTGCCTGATATCCGCAACCATTCGCGCCGGGATTACGGCAACCGTGTCGGCATCTGGCGAATCATGGAGGTTTTGCAGAAGCACAACCTGCGCGGCACGGTGGCGCTCAATGGCGAGGTCGGCCGCTTCTATCCGCGCATTATGGAAGAGATGAAGCGTCTCGACTGGGAGCTGATGGGCCACGGCTTGACCAATTCAGTGCTGCTGACCGGCCTGCCCAGGGACCGCGAGGCCGCCGTTATCGCCCAAACGCGCGCAATCATCGAACAATGGGGCCAGAAAATGCACGGCTGGCTTGGACCCGGCTTGAGCGAAACGTGGGAGACGCTCGATCTCCTGCGGGAGCAGGACGTCGAGTATGTCTGCGATTTCGTCAACGACGATCTGCCCTATCGCATGAACAACGGACTCTATTCGATCCCCTATTCGATCGAGCTTAACGACATGCCTTTGTTCAACATGCCAAGCATCGGCATCGACGAATTCTATCGCCGCATCTGCGAGACGTTCGACGTGCTCTACGAGGAAGGGGCGCGCAACGGCCGCGTGATGGCGATCGCGCTGCATCCGTTCCTGATCGGCGCCCCGCACCGCATCCGCACCCTGGACCGCGCGCTTGGCTACATCGCCGGGCACCACAACGTCTGGTTCGCTACCGGATGGGAAATTATCGAGGCCTATCGCGCGCAGGAAAAACGCTTCCACTCTCCGCTTGCGGGGGTGGGGTGACGCGCGATGCGCTTTGAATCGCACTTCTTCCCGGGCGCAGAGAGATTGGCTCAATAATCCCTCGCGTCTTTCGCTTTGCGGATACGCTCGCTATAGACGGGGACCTGCAGCCCGAATAGCTCCCAGCGCGTCAAATAGGCGAGCAGGAACGGGTGGCAGCCGTGCTCGTAAAGCCAGGCCACGTCGCCGGCGAGCAGCGCCCTGCGCTCCTCATCGGTCAGGTCGAGCGGCGCGATGGCGGCAGCGGGATCGCGCCTGAGTGCTTCGCGGAAGGCGAGATCGTGCAAGGCGTCGCGGCACAGTTTGTTGACAGCATACACGCTCATGGCCGACCCTTCCGGCTCTAGTCGAAGCGCCATGCCCCGTAGGAGTGGCCGTGGTCGACCTGCGGCTCGATGAAGCGCGGCTTGCGCTCGCCGATGACCCCGAGCATGGCGATCCAGTTGAGCAGTTCGCCGCCGATATTGCCGGCGCGCAGCATGCGGCTCGCCGTCGCCTCTTCGAGCAAGTCGTTGATTTTGGCGTGCTGCAGGAGATATTGCACGCGCTTGGTCCATTCCTGATCGGGGGTGCCGGCGCGCTCGCCATGCGGAATTTTCGGGCCGCCGATTTCGAGTGAGAAGCTGCCACTCGCCAGCACCCCGACGCGCGCATTTTGCGGCCATTGCTTCACCGCATCGCGCACCATTTCGCCGAGCGCGTGACAGCGCCGCGCGCCCGGCAGCGGCGGAGCCAGCCCGTTGAGGAAGATCGGCACGATCGGTATCCGCATGTGCGGGGTGAGAAAGTGCAGCGGCACAAGGACCGAATGGTCAACATCGAAATCCTGCGACAGCGACAGATCAAAGCCGCGTTCGAGGCCGGCGGCGCGCAGATGCGCGGCGAACAAGGCGTGGCCCTTGAGCCGGTAGCGCGGCATCGCAGTCTGATCGTTGGGCCCTTCGATCGCGTCGGCCACGCCGACCAGGAAGGTCGGCAGGTTATCGAAGAAGAAAGTATTGAAGTGATCGCTGTCGAACAGCACCAGCACGTCCGGGGCGACCTCCTCGAGGTGCTTTGCGACCTCGGCATAGAGCCGCGCGACTTCGCAATTCGGCCCTTGGCGCGCAACGAGGGCGGGGAAGGCGGGCGTATGCGGCACGCCAAATGCAGCAACGATCTCGGCCATCGGGGCGACCCTCTTTGCAAGAGCTGGCACTCTAGATCGTTTGGCCCGATTGCGAAACGCCGAATGGCCGGTGGCGGACCGGGTCTTCTACGACATTATTCTTGCAAAAAGCCGCCGTCCAGGCGCCGAAGCCGGGACCAGACGGCACAGACCAATGCAAGCAACGCCCACCCGACGCCCCACCGGCATCGGCCCGCGCTCAGCTAGGACACTTGCCCGAGGAAATTTCAGGAACGGGAATCCAGTGACAGCCCGATGCTGAACGCTTTCTGCCGCGTAGCCCCTTCGGTTCTCTTCAGCTTCTTGGCGATTCTCGAGGCGGGTGTTTTCCTCTTCGCCATCGATTTCAGCTCGCGGACTTCGGTTGAAGTCCATGCGCGCCGCTTCTTAGTCCTCTTAGCCATAGAACCTCCTTTTCAAATGAAGGCGAGTTGTATCCCCTGCGGGAGTGAAGGAAAGGAGCAAGATGGAATCCAGAGCACGTTTGTAGGAGCCAAACAACCCAGCTATTCCATTACACTCATGCAACATATATAAAACCTTGTTAGGTCCCTCTTTAACAAGATATGAGCAAGGAATCAAATATATTGTCGGGTTGCCCAGAGCTTTTTGCCGCAGCGTCACCAGTGCGCGGGAGACAACAACCACTTTCGGCCCGTAAAGCGCTCGTAATCAGATTCAAATAAGGAGCGATCGCGGCAACAGGTCGACTTATTTGGCTTGCTCCGCAGCAAAAATGCTCGCTGCGACCGAAATGCAACAGTCCGCCGCTTGGCGAGCGCGTCCTGCAGTAGCAAACGCTGGCTGCGCACGCCTGTTTGTGCACAGATCCGATCTCTGCAGCAGATGGTCGGCGTTCATGCAATGTCCGCAGCCGGCCCGGCGTGGGCGAACGAGAGGCTTCGCGGATGCGCCCACGATATTTGGTCTACTGCGGGGGACGCTTTGGGCCGCAGCTGTTCAGCGGATTTGGAAGAGGAGACTTGCAGCCGGCCTGTGGTTCGGCCCGCGAGCCGGCAATACCGAAATGCCTTTGCTATGATCGGGAGCCACCCCAAGGGCGGCACACTGTTCAAGATCGGCCAATGATGCTGGACTGGGCGGCCGGGGCCCTGCAGGCCGCAGGCTTCACTGTAGCTGGTCATTCGGCGAGGTGACGTCAGCCCAACGTGATACGCCTGGGCTGCCTCGCGGGAGAACGGCGAGAATAACTTCGTGCCAGTCGATGTGGAGATTGCGCGCCCGCCGGGTCCGCTCCCGGTCAGTTGAGGTCGGCCCGACTCGAAGGCCACCCCGGCTGGCAAGCCCACGTGGGTGCTGAGGGTTGTAAAATCAACGGCGCATCGAGGCGCGTGCGGGCCGACGGCGGCGAAGCCGCTGTTCGTTCCTGTGAACGCCACTGCATTGCGCAGCGTCCTTGCCTGATGCTGCAACGCGAAGAAAGATCGCATGCGGATGGTTCTTTTGCGATGCCAGTTCGGGGCGGTGGTCGCGATGCGCCTATGGGCGGGCGGCTCGGGGCGCGCGACCATCGGCCGTCGCCGAGCGGGAAGCCTGCGGTGGGCGCGCATGCCGCTTGCCCGGCTCACCTTCCTCGCCGCAATGCTGTTCGCGGCGGCACCCCTTAACCCTGCCGCGGCGGCGGCGACCTGTCACGGCGGGCTGCGGCCACAACAGGTTGCCCAACTGCTCTTCGGCCGCGATATCGGCGGCCGGGTCGGCGTGAGCGAGGCGGCGTGGCGGCACTTCGTTGCCCGCGAAGTCACCCCGCGATTTCCTAACGGACTGACCATCATCGAGGCCTCCGGCGAATGGCGCGGCCGCAGGCGGGGCGTAATCACCCGGGAGCCGAGCAAGCTGATCGAGATCGTACTGCCCGGCCGCAGCGATGACCAAAACCGGCTCGACGCCATCGTTGCCGCCTACAAACGCCAGTTCCGGCAAGCCTCGGTCGGCATCATCGTGCAGGCCGCCTGCGCATCATTCTAGCGGCGGCCGGTTTAGGTCTTGCGGGCCAAATGAGCCCGGGTTCGGGACTTGCGGGCGGCGCGGGTCCTCACTAATTTTAGTTTCAAGGAAACGACCTGCGGGGAGCGGCCTCGCCATGAAAGCGAACGTTGACGAACTTAAACTGGTCGCTCTTGACCACGACGACATGGAAGTCGTCTCGGCCCACCTGCAGGACGCCCTGGTGCGGATCGCCGACATCTTCTGGAAGCCGCACGATCACCGTTTCGTCATGGCACTCGACCGTTTCGATTGGACGTCGGTGATCGACGGGAAAAGAAAGGATACACCCGAGTACCGACGCTGCCGCACCGCGTTGCGATTCGAACGCGTTCTCAGTTGCAAATGTCGCAATCTCGACCCAGCCGACAAGAACGCGCGGCTTAATCTCTTGGCCGTGGCATTCACCGAGCGGGACGCGCCGGGCGGCATGGTCACCATGACGTTTTCGGGGGGCGGTGTTATTCGCTTGGAAGTCGAATGTCTGGAGGCCGAGCTTACCGATCTGGGCGAGATCTTTGTCGCCGATCTATGTCCGAACCATTTCGTGTCCGGCACGGTCCCCGCGTAAGCTCATCCCATTTTCTTCAATTTCCCGATAAGGTTTTCGGCCCGCCGCAAAACGTGGGGCGCGGGCGATGTTGACTGAATGGCGCGAGCGCGGCATTGAGCGCTAGCTCCGCTCAAACCTCATGCTTGCTTCGTCGCATGCCGACCCGGCTTGACACACGCTCCGGCGATTTTGCCCCAAGAATTCCGCGCTTTTGTCGATACCAAGCGCGAGATCGCGGCCGATGTCGAGGCCGCCGTCCGTGCGATCCTCGCCGAAGTCGCAGCCCGCGGCGATCGTGCGCTCAGAGACTACACGCAAAAATTTGACCGGCTCGATCTCGGCCGCGTGCCGCTTCGGGTGACACGGGAAGAGATCTCGGCATCGCTTGACGCCTGTCCGCGGCTGGCGCTGCAGGCGCTGCAATTGGCCCGCGATCGCATCGAGGCTTTTCATCGTCGCCAAGTGCCGCAGGACGAGCGCTTCACCGACGCGCTTGGCGTCGAACTCGGCGCCCGCTGGACCGCCATCGATGCGGTCGGGCTCTATGTACCCGGTGGCACGGCGGCCTATCCGTCCTCGGTGCTGATGAACGCGGTCCCGGCCAAGGTCGCCGGCGTGCCGCGCCTTGCCATGGTGGTACCGGCGCCGAATGGCGAGCTCAATCCGCTAGTCTTGGCGGCGGCGAAGCTCGCCGGCGTGGACGAGATTTTCCGCGTCGGGGGCGCCCAAGCCGTCGCTGCTTTGACCTACGGTACCGAAAGCATCGCTCCGGTTGCCAAGATCGTCGGGCCGGGTAACGCCTACGTGGCGGCAGCCAAGCGCCTGGTCTTCGGCAAGGTGGGCATCGATATGATTGCCGGCCCGTCCGAGGTGCTGGTCCTCGCCGATAGAGGCGGCAATGCGGATTGGATTGCCGCCGACTTGTTGGCGCAAGCCGAGCACGATGCCAGCGCGCAGGCGATGCTGATCACCGACGATGAAGGGCTTGCCGGAGCGGTCGAGCGCGCAGTCGGCGACCAGCTTGCGCAATTGCCGCGCCGGCAGGTGGCGAACGCCTCGTGGCGGGACTTCGGCGCCGTGATCCTGGTGCGCGACCTTGATGAGGCGCTGCCGCTTGTCGATGCGATCGCGCCCGAGCATCTTCAAATCGTGGCCGCGGAAGCCGACGCGCTGGCGGGGCGCGTTCGCAACTGTGGTGCGATCTTCATCGGCGCCCATACGCCGGAAGCGATCGGCGATTACGTGGCCGGCTCGAATCACGTTCTTCCCACCGCGCGTTCGGCGCGTTTTTGCTCTGGGCTTGGCGTGCTCGACTTCATGAAACGCACCTCGATCGTCAAATGCGGGCCGGATCAATTGCGAGCGCTTGGCGATGCGGCGATCGAGCTCGGGACTGCCGAGGGCCTGGAGGCACACGCCCGTTCCATCGCGATCCGGCTCAATCGATAAGGCGAACGGCGCGATTGCGTTCGCGTGCTCGTTCGTCAACCATGACGAACTCGACGAGCCGAGGGCCGGCTCAAGCTCGGGCCGGTCGGTTCCGGATCAACTATGGTGCGCGCTCCTCGCAAGCAACAACACGCCAGGCTCACCGCGGTGACGCTCGACGAATCGTCGATCGGGCGAGGCAACCCCGACGTCGAGCATGAGCGCGCCGTCGCCATCTACGATCTTTTGACCGAGAACAAGTTCAAGCCGATCGGCCACGAGGGCGGACCCTACGCGCTGCAGCTCGGTATTTCCGGCAACCGCCTGGTGTTCGACATTCGGCTGGCCGACGGCACCCCAGTCATCGCCCACATGCTTTCGCTGGCGCCGTTTCGCCGCGTCGTCAAAGACTACTTCACCGTTTGCGACAGCTATTACGCCGCGATCCGCACCGCCACGCCCGACCGCATCGAGGCGCTCGACATGGGGCGCCGCTCCCTCCACGACGAGGGCTCGCGCGTGGTGATGGAGCGCTTGAAGCGAAAGGTCGAACTCGATTTCGACACGGCGCGGCGTTTGTTCACGCTGCTCACGGTGCTGCATTGGAAGGGCTGAACGGGCCGATGCCGCCAGTGAACGGACCGGCGCGGCCGCCCCCTGCCGTGCTGTTCGCTTGTGGACTCAATTCGGTGCGCTCGCCAATGGCGGCGGCTTTGTTCGCGCAGATGTTCGGCCGCGCGAGCTATGTGGTTTCTGCCGGCGTGCGCAAGGGCGAGCTCGATCCTTTCGCGGTCGCCGTCATGGCGGAGATCGGGCTCGACATTTCCCGGCACAGGCCGATGACCCTGGAGGAGCTTCAAGACTGGGAGGGGCTCAATTTTGATCTCATCGTCACGCTCGCGCCCGAGGCCCATCACCGCGCGCTCGAACTGACCCGCACCAGCGGCGTGGAAGTCGAATATTGGCCGACTGCCGATGCGAGCGCGGTCGAAGGCACCCGCACGCAGCGGCTCGACGCCTACCGGTCCGTGCGCGATCACCTCGTGGCGCGCATTCAGCAACGCTTCGGGATGCCGAAGAGTGGCAATGAGTGATAGCGTTTTCGCCTGATGCCTATCAGGCGCGGCGCTCTCGGATGCGGTGCCGCGAGACCAGGATAGCGGCCAGATGGTTTCCCGCTTCGCGGGGAGTGACCAGGCCTGAAATGCGAGGCCGTTCACGGCGCGAGCGAAGCCGCGTAGGCGGCAAGCACCAGCATGTCGTTGATGGTGAGATTCTTCGCAACCGGCTGCATCGGCGCGACACCCGGGCCGGCGCGTCCGCCGTCCTGCATCATCACCAGCTGACGCACCGTGTAGGTGGCCTGGCGCCCGGCAAGCGGCGGCACGTCGCCGAGTCCCTGCAACGTGGGCCCATGGCAGGTCGAACACGCAATGGTATTGCCGCCGCCCGTGGCCGCCAAGCCCTGGCCGCTGGCTATGCTGCCTTTCGGCACGAACGCAATGAAGCCAAGCCGCGGGTCGCGGTCGAGTACGACCTGCTCGTCTTCCGGAATTTCAATGATGCGATCGCCGATCGGCTCGGTGCCGCCGCCGGGCAGACGCAGCCGTTTGTTGCCTGGTCCCACATAGGTCCTGGGGACCGTGTCGGTTTCCACCACGCGGATCCAGCGCCGCGGCTTCACGGCGGCGAAATATGCAGCCGCGGCGCGCGCGTCGGCATCCGAAATGTGCGCCGCGATAGTCGTCATCGACCCCGAGCCTTTGCGCGCGCCGCTTTTATAATCGGCAAGCTGCCCGACGAAATAGTTCACAGGAAGCCCGGCCACGTAGGCCAACTCGTCGTGACCCGTGCCGGTCGGCAGATGGCACGCCGCGCAGGCGCGCACGTTGGGGGCCTCGCCGTGGGCGACCACTGCTGGCATCGGCGGATGCATGTCCGGATACCAATCCGGCGGATTGAACAGATCGTCGATCTGTTTGCGGGTGTAAGTTCGGCTGCTGCCAGGCTCGGCTTTGGGTTTGCCGTCGTCGAGAACTGTCTGCGGCTGGACCTTGTCAGTCGTCGGGAATGCCCAGCCGGGATGTTCGACGGCGGCCGCGGCTGCCGGCACCATGCCGATCAGCACTATGCATAAGGCTATGCGCACGTTCCCCCCTACCAGATATGGCATCCCGCGTTGCCGGGCCTCACTCCAGCTTAATGTGTCCTTCGCGGACGACCTTGGCCCATTTGGCCTGCTCGGTCTTAATGAAGCCTGCGAAATCCTGCGGGCTGCCCGGCATCGATTCGAACATCTGCGGCTCGAGAAAGCGTTTGCGGAACTCCGCATCGCTGAAAATCCGCTGCGTTTCGGCATTAAGCTTCATGACGAGGTCGTGCGGCATGGCGGCGGGGCCGAATAGGCCGAACCAGGTCACCGCCTGATAGCCCGGCAGGCCGCTCTCGGCGACCGTCGCAATGTCCGGCACTTGCGCCAGCCGTTTGGCGCTGCCGATGCCCAGCATCTTGACCTGGCCGGCGCGGAAGGCCGGCAACGCCAGGCTCACGCTGACCGACATGAGATCGATCGTGCCGCTGCGCAGATCGTTGAGGGCTGGAGTCGCCCCGCGATAATGCACCGGGGTGAATTTCACGCCGGCCATGTTCTCGAACAGCGCGATATTCATGTGCGGCGCCGAGCCGATGCCGGCGGTGCCGAAGGTCAGCTTGCCCGGCTCTTTCTTGGCCAGTGCAATCAACTCGGCCGCATTGGCGACCGGCAGCGTGCGCTTGGCCAGGAGCGCCTGATTGATGCGCACGAGGCCGCTGATCGGGACAAATGCCGTATTGGTGTCATAGGGCAGCTTGCCTTTGGGGTAGATGAGCGGATTGATGGTGAACGTGCCGGCCTCGGCCACCATCAGCGTATATCCGTCAGGATCAGCCTTAGCGACTGCTTGGGCACCGAGGATGTGAGCGGCGCCGCCGCGATTTTCGATGACAACCGGTTGGCCCCAGTCCTTGGTGAGCCCCTGGCCGAGCGCCCGCGCGGTCACATCGGTGACGCCTCCGGCGGCCGCCGTGACGATGATCGTGATCGGCCGCTGCGGATACGGTGTGCTTTGTGCAAAGGCCGCCGCGCACAGAGCCGCGCACAGAAATGGCACCACGATCAGGGTGCGCAGCCATCCTGTCATGGGTTGATCTGCTTTCCTAAAGGTGTGCACATGTGCTTCTACTGTCCTTTGGGCACGAGGAGAGCACGCGTCGATCACAAACCCTCAAAGGGGGCGTGGGCCGCAATGCGCGCAGTGTGAAAGCGCGCGAGGCGGGAGCAGAGGGCGCGGCATCGGCAGGCGATAGCACAGCGCAGCAGGCGCGCTCCGGCCGGCGCGCGCCCGGCCCGCAGCGTATCGCTTGCGCTCTACGCTCGGGCTTCACATCCTGATCTCGCCGAGATTGATGCTGGCACCCAGGACCGCTTCCACTGTCTTGGAGCGGCCATTGAGGAAAATCTGCACCGTGTAGCAGCCGGAATCCTCGTCGAGCCTGTCGAATTTGAAGTCGCCGTAATTATCGGTAGTCGTCAGGCCGAAGCTTGCGCCGTTCTTAAGGAGCTGGACACTTGCGCCCTCGACGCAATCGACGACGCCGTTCTTTTCCTTTGCCACCGTGCCGCCGATGAAGCACTTCGTGTAGCGCCAGAGATTGCGGTAATAGACGCGCGGTTTGGTCGCGAGCTCGGGCTTCATTACTTCCAGCCCTTCGTCGCGGGCGATGCGTGTCATCTCCTCTTCCTCGACCTTGACGGCACGTATGGCGCCGGTCGGGCAGGATTGCTGGCCGCGGGTCTGCTGCCAACCCTGGTCGAGCAGGTGGGCGTCGAATGGCCAGGCCTGCGGCAGCATCAATTCCTCATTCCACCAGATATGACCGTACGGACAGGCATCGACCAGGTGCCTGGCACCCTTCGCCTTCACTGGATCGATGATGACGATGCCGTCGTCGCGCTTTGTGATGGCACCCGTCGTGTCCGCGGTAATGCACGGCGCGTTGTCGCAGTGATTGCACATCGTCGGAACGTAGGCGATGTCGATCATTGGCGTCTGCCCGCGCTCCTTCTGCAGAATGTTGATCCACTTGTGGCCGTGCTTGGGCATCGGCGCCGCATAACCGGGCCATTCGTTGTCCACATACTCGTCCATGGCGGCGAGCGTGCACAGATTGCAGTTGGTGCACTCGGCCACATCGATGATCAGATTCCATTTCTGCATTCTTGATTACTCCCACTGCGGCTTGCTCTCCAGCGGGGGAGAGGGCCGACTGAGGCGGCCTGCCGCTGAGTTGCCGCGCTGACGGCTGGCGGCAGCACGTCCTTGAACCGCCTTCAGCCGCCGTGCTCGCACGCCGGCTTCTTACTTCGCCGGCACCAGGCTCGCTTCCTTCAAGGTGCGCTTGATCTCCTTGTCCCTCTTAAGCGCCTCGAAGGCGGCCGACAGGTGCTCGGTGCGACCGTCCCACGGCTCGATCTGCACCAACGAGTTTGAGCCGGCGAGCGAGTGCGTGGTCTTGGTCTGCGTGCGCTCGGGCGTGAGCAGATTGAGGCAGCCGCCGCGATCGACCGATGTCCCCGGCTCACCCATCGGATCATAGATCGCCGAAGATTCGTAGCCGTGGGCGACCCCGCGCGGCAGCCGCTGCGTCGGCAGTGCGGCGCAGATCACGGCGCCGCGGTCGTTGAACACCTTGACGAGGTCGTGCTTTTTGATGCCGCGCTCCCTGGCGTCCTCGGCATTGAGCCGCACGATCCAGTAATAATAGCCGCCGACTTTGATGCGATGGTCCTCGATGTTGAGAAGAAACGAATCCTTGCCGTCGCCCTGGGTGTGAAACGAATACTTGCTGTGCGGCGTCAGCAGCTGCAGCGGGTAGCGCTTGAACAATTCGCCCGAATGCGCGCCCTCCCATGACGGCTCGTATTTGACGATCGGCGGCCGCTCTGGATCGTTGAAGCGCAGCAGGGAATTGCACTCGAATTCGAGCTTGCCCGACTGGGTCTGCAGCCCGCGCAGATATTCCTCGGTGTAATCCGACGGCAACGGCTGTGCTTCGGGCACGTCCTTCTTGCGGTTCTCGAAGAACCAACGGAAGGCAACCGGCGCGCGCAGCTTCTCCTTCTCGGCCGGTACCGCGAAATAGCCGCGCTGCAGGAATTGCCTCCAGGAAATGTATTTGGGCAGGTCGGAGGCAAGATAGACGCGCTTGACCCAGTCGATCTCGTTGACGCCTTCGGAGAAATAATTGGCAAGACCGAGCGGCTTGCAGATTTCGTTGAAGATCCAGAAATCGGATCTGGATTCGCCGAGCGGCTTGATCGCCGGCGCCTGGAATACGATGACGCGGTGATTGAGCTGCTGCTGGCCGTGGTGGCCGTAGCCGCCGAGCCCCGCCCATTCGCTGATGTCGGTGCGCTCGAAATTGGTGCAGGCCGGCAGGATCACGTCGGCGAACTTGGCCTCGCCCTCGAACCAGATCGACTGGTTGACCACGCATTCCAGGTTCGGCGATTGATACATCCGCACCCAGCGGTTGGTGTTGTTCATGGTCGAGAGGATCGAGCCGCCGTATTTGTAGAGCATGTGCACCGGCGCATGACCCGGCGCCGGATAGGCGAAGCGGGCGAACTGATGCTCGATCGACTTGCCGACCCACGGATAGCCTTCGGCTTTGCCTTCGGTAATGGCCTCAGGAACGAAAATGCGCGGGATGCGCTGGCCGTTCGAGTTCATGCTCGGCAGCTGCGGCATGCGCTGATAGAGCTCGACCGGCATCGCGGTGTTTTCCAGGTCGCCTGACATGCCGCCGTCGGCGTAACCGGGAAAGTAGAAGTTAAAGTCGAGCGGCGTGCCCCATTGCAGGTTGCCCATGTTGATGCCGGGCTTGCCGAGTCCCTGCATGGCGACCAGGCACACCATGACGCGCGCCCATTGGATGCCGGTCTGGTTGCGGCAGGCGCCGCCATGGCCGTTGCCCCAGCCGCCGGGCGCCAGATAGACGCGCTTTCTGCCCCATTCGCGGGCCAGCGCACGCACGTCCTTGGCCGGCACGCCGGTCTCCCGCTCCTGCCACTCGGGAGATTTCGCGATACCATCTTCATCGCCGAGCAGATAAGCCTTCCACTTGTCGAAGCCGACCGTGTGGGTCTTCACGTATTCTTTGTCGTAGAGGTCTTCCTTGATCCACACATAGGCGATCGCCATCGCCATGGCGACCGAGGTGGTCGGCTTGGGCGCGAACCATTTGCCGGGCAAAAACTGCGCCGAGGCGTTGTAGTAGGGATCGACATGGACGACCTTGATGCCGAGTTTTTGGTTTTTCAGCCATTGCCGGCGTGTGGTGCCTTCCTGCGCGCCGTAGGAGCCTGACGTCGATTCTGGATCGGCGGCCCAGAACACGATCATGTCGCAGTTCTGCAGGCAGTCCTCGACGGTGCCGTAAGTCTCCGATTGGCCTACGCGCAGCGTGTAGCCCCAATGGTGCACGGCCCCCCAATACCAGCCTTCCCACGAATCCGGGTTGTGGTGGATGCGCGTCATGCCGACCGCATTGGCGAAGCGGAACAGCGCCGACAGGTAATAGCCGATATTGCCCCAGGTGTGGTGCGAGCCGTGCGAGAAGGTGATGGATCCGGGGCCGTATTCCCGCTTCTGCCGTTTGATCTCGTCGGTGGCGATCTTGATCGCCTCGTTCCAGGAAATCCGCACGTATCCGGATTTGCCGCGGTTTTGCGGATTGCGCTCGCCATGGGGATCGAAGTCGACGCGCTTTAGCGGGTAGAGCAGGCGATCGGGAGAATAGACGATCGACTTCGCGTTTTGCCCATGCGGGGCGAGGGTGGTTTTCCGCGGCGGCGTCAGCTTGTGGCCCTTAACCTGGATGCTCCACGAGGCGCCATCCTCCTCGGTGAGATCGATCGGCGTCATGCGCACGATCTTGCCGTCTTTGACATAGACGAAGACCGGCCCGCCATTGGTCATGTTGCAATAGCGCATGCTGCCGTCGGGCATTCTGGTGCCGTATTTGAGGCCCGCCGACTGCGCCAGCATCAGGGTCTGCGCAAACCAATTGGTAAGCGCCTCGGGTCCCTCGACGGCGAGGACGAAATCCTTCTGCGCGTTGATCTGATCGAGCCAATTGATCGGCGGCGTCAGCAGGGAGGCGCCGATCTGCGCGTTCTTGAACATCAGCTTGATGTCGGGCGTTCGATGCAGCCCGGCGCCGCTGATGATCCTGCCGTTGTCAAATTGGAACCAGCGCCCGATCCCTTCGTCGCGCGCAACGATCTGGGCCACGAGATTGTACTCGTTGGCACGCGCCCTGAATTCGGCACTGCGCCGTAACGCCAATTTGAGGAGCTGCGCGGCGCCGAACAGAACAACCGGGAATTTGACCTGGGCGAATGCCGGGTTCTTCAACATCGGCTTGCTCCTTATTCTTCGTGCGCAATTCTTCGGCACAAACGCGCCGGCACTGCACGCGGCAGCCGCAATGGGCGCGGATCACGCTGGGCTGCAAATTCTGCAATAAATTCGCCGCTTTGGGAACTCTTAAAAGCCGGCGCCGCTTGCGGCGTTTTGCGCGCGGAATGGCACACCGGCGGCCAGCGGGCCGGTTCGTTGAAAGCGCGAGGCCTCGGGCCTTGCTCTTGGGGCGCTTTGGCGCACCCGCGCCTTTCAGGATGTGGGTTTGAGCCCGAGATACTTCGCAGCGTTGTTCGAGGCGATGTCCGCGCGCAGCGGCTCCTCGAGCGGCACGTGGTCCAGAAATTCGCCTGCCTCTTGCGCGGATTCGAAGGGGTGATCGGCGGCGAACATGACCCGGTCGCGGCCGAGCGCGGCGAGCGTGCAGTTGAGCGGCTCGGCCGAGCACATGCCTGACGTGGTCACGATGACGTTCTGTCGAATATATTGCGATGGCGGCTTGTTGAGCTTAACGCCGTGAAACTTGGCCCGGCTGTCGAAACGCCACAGCAGGAAGGGCAGCGTTTCGCCGAGATGGCCGAGCATGAGCCTTGAGCGCGGGAAACGGTCGAAATGGCCGCCGACGATGAGGCGCAAGGCGTGGGAGCCGGTCTCGAAACCCCAGCCCCACATGGGCCGCATCAGCGCCTTGTAGCCGGAAAGCACCGACGGCTGAGCGACCGGATCGGCCGGATGCAGATAAATGACGGCGCCAAGCGCATCCGCCCGCTCCCAAAATGGATAGAGTTCCGCGGCATCGAGATAGCGGCCCTGCGTATGGCCGTTGATCATGGCGCCGCTGAAATTTAGCTCGCGCATGCAGCGTTCCAGCTCATCGGCGGCCGCGTGAGCGTCCTGCATGGCGAGGTGAGCGAAACCGCAATAGCGGTCCGGACGTTTCTCGATTTCGCGCGCGAGGAAGTCGTTCGACTCCCGCGCCCTGCGCACCGCCGTCGCGGCGTCGCGTTCCGCTTGCACTCCGGGGCCGGCGATCGCCAGGACTGAACGCGCAATGCCGGCACGATCCATGCTTTGCAGGCGCAGCTCGCCAAAATCCGTCAGATTGCGAAATAAGTATTCGGCGTGCTCCGGCGCGACTTCGCTCATCGTCGGCCGCCAATAGTCGATCAAGCCAGGCGACAGAAAGTGCTCTTCCAGCGCGATTTTGCGGACCATGGGCTGTTTGGTTCCTCTCTCGTTGCCGTGCGTGCACTTGACCCTGCCCGGCCGTGCCGGCTCTATATCCGATATCCGCCGCAATGGTATATGGAGAAACGTGCGGGCGGGCCGAGGGGAGGGTCTTGTGGTCAAGAAGATACGCGGGGTCGCATTTGAGGAGAACCTCAACAATGCGATGGGGCTCCAGTTCTACAATCTGTCCCATCGCTTCGGCTACCAGTCGCCGAATTGGCCCTATTTCGAAGACGTTAAGATCGAGCGCATCCACTACATGGCGAAATCCGGCGTACTGTCGCAGCGCATCACCACGTCGATGCACAACACCACGCACATCGACGCGCCGGCGCACGTGGTGCAAGGGCTGCCGTTCATCGACGAGGTGCCACTGTCGCATTTCTTCGGCTCCGGCATCGTCGTTTCGATCCCGAAGAAAAAATGGGAATCGATCACCTCCGACGATCTGGAAAGGGCTGCCGGCAAGATCGTGCGGCCGCGTGATGTGGTGATCGTCAATACCGGCTGGCACAAGTTCTACGAGGACAGCGAGGATTATTTCTGCTACGCGCCGGGCTTCGTACCTTCGGCAGGCGAATGGTTCGTGGACAAAGAGGTCAAGGTTGTCGGTCACGACACCCAGGCCAACGACCATCCGCTCGCCACCGCGATCGGCCCGCAGCGCAACGGGCCGCTGCATCCTCATCTTGCCGAGGAATACAAAAAATGGTCCGGCGGCCGCGATTGGAAGGAGGACTTTCCGCAATGGGAGCCGGTACACCGCATCCTGTTCAAGCACGGCATTCTGGGCATCGAGAATGTCGGCGGCGATATCGACAAGGTCACCGGCCGGCGCTGCACTTTCGCGCTGTTTCCCTGGAACTGGGAGCGCGGTGACGGCTGCATCATCCGGCTCGTCGCGATCGTTGATCCGAAGGGCACCTACCGGATCGAGAAAGGGGAGAAGTTCGTATGATCGTGCGGAAATTCGCGGAAGCGAAACCCTACGAAGCGCCCAACCACCGCGACTACAAGTCGTTTCGCGTGTTCGGCGCCGAGATGGGCGGCTCGCAAGCGCTGCTATTTGGCATTTCGCATTTTCTGCCGGGCGGCGGCGCCGGCCCCGACGCCTCGCCGCCGGAGAAAATCTATTACGTGCTGGCCGGCGAACTCACCGTGATCGCCGGCGGCAAGGAAACGGTCGCCCGCGCCGGCGACACGGTCTATATCGGTCCCGACGAGAGCCGCGAGATCGTCAATCGCTCGAACGAGGTCTGTACCATCGCGGTGGCCGTGGCGACGGTGCGGTGAGTGGCCCTCACCCCGCCGCGCGGGGAGAGGCGACTTGCGAGCGCAAAACGAAAGCCAATTGGCGCAAGGGGCGCAGCAGCGAGCCTGAGCGGACCGGAAGTGCTGCAGGCAAGCGGCACGCCCTCGCCCCCGACCTTGTTTCAGCGCGGGGCAGAGGCAAATGAGGAGCATCATGTCCGGCGAAGACTTTCTGAAAAATCCGCTCTCCCTGTTCGACGTGCGCGGCAAGACCGCGATCATCACCGGCGCCACCGGGGCGTTTGGCGCCCTTGCGGCAAAGGTGCTCTCCGGCGCCGGCTGCAACGTCGTGCTTTCGGCTGGCGGCGCCGAGGCGCTGAAAAAGGTCGCGGCCGAGTGCGAGCAACTCGGCACCAAGCCCGAGGCGGTCAATCTGCGGCCGACTTCGACGGCCAATTGCGACAAGATCGTCGAAGCGGCCAAAAGCCGGTTTGGCGGCGTCGACATTTTGGTGCTGGCCGCCGGCATCAACAAGGTGGCGAAGATCGTCGATCAGCCGCCCGACACCTTCCTGGAAGTGATGGACGTCAACGTCACGCAGTCCTGGCTGATGGCGCGTGCGGCGGGCAAGCAGATGTTGGCGCAAGGCCGCGGCGGCAAGGTGATCTTCATGTCGTCGGCGCGCGGGCTTCTGGGCCATCCGGCGGGCTACACAGCCTATTGCGCGTCCAAATCGGCGATCGACGGCATCACCAAGGCGCTCGGCTGCGAATGGGGCGATACCGGCATCACCGTGAACGCCATCGGGCCGACGGTGTTTCGCTCGCCGCTGACTGCCTGGATGTACGAGGACAACGAGCGCGCGGCCGCGGTGCGCAAGGGCTTTCTCGCGCGGGTGCCGAAAGGACGCCTGGGCGAGCCGTCCGACCTTGCCGGCCCGCTTCTCTTCCTCGCCTCCAGGGCCTCGGATTTTTACACCGGCCACGTTCTCTATGCCGACGGCGGTTATACGGCGGGCTGAAGGGAGCCTTTCGCCAGCGCTTGCGCTAATGCGGCGTGCTGCGGAGGGCAATCGTTAAAGACGGAGCCTGTAAGATCCCGGATCTGCGGCGCACCCTTTGGTCGCGTGCATCCTGGATGCGGATCTCAGATGATCGAAATCGGCAAAGCCAAAATCGCCGTGATCGGCGCCGGACTGATGGGCCACGGCATTGCGCAGGTCTTCGCGCTCGCCGGTCATGAGGTGACGATCACCGACACGCTGGTGCAAAATCTCAATTCGGCAAAATCGCGCATTGCCGCCAATCTGCGCGATCTCGGCGATGACGAAACTGCGGCCGAGCGCGTCGAGCCGACATTGGATCTCGCCGCCGCGGTGCGCGAGGCCGATTACGTGGTCGAGGCCGTGTCGGAAGATCTGGCGCTGAAGCAGAAGCTGTTTGCCGAGATCGAACGCCGCGTGCGCCCCGACACGATCCTTGCCAGCAACACCTCGGTCATTCCGATCACCGCCATCATGCAGGGCCTGCAACGGCGCGAGCGCGCACTCGGCACCCATTGGTGGAATCCACCGTTTCTGGTGCCGCTCGTTGAGGTGATCGAGACGCAATGGACGTCGCCGCAGGCGCTCGCCTGGGCCATGGAGCTGCACCGCGCCGCCGGCAAGAAGCCGGCGCACGTGAAAAAGGACGCGCCCGGCTTTATTGGCAACCGCCTGCAGCACGCGCTCTGGCGCGAGGCGATTTCGCTTGTCGAGAACGGCATCTGCGACGCCGAGACGGTCGACGAGGTGATCAAGGCCTCGTTCGGTCGACGGCTGGCGGTGCTCGGACCGCTCGCGAATGCCGATCTCGTCGGCACCGACCTGACGCTGGCGATTCATCAAACCGTGCTGCCGGCGATCGACAGCCGGCCGCGGCCATCGCCCTATCTGCGCAAGCTCGTGGCCGACGGCAGGCTTGGCTTCAAATCCGGCGAGGGATTTCGCAAATGGAGCGCCGAGGAGCAGGCGGCCTTGCGGGCCAAGGTCTTCCAGCACCTGAAAGCGACACGGGATCGATAAGCTCTTTCGCCATTTCGGAGCACCGCGCACGGGTGCGGGCTTCGATGGGCCTAGTGACAGGCTCCGCGGGGATCGCAAAATCGCGCCGAACTTTACGAACCTGTCGGTATGGATTTCGGGTTGCTCGCTGCGGCCGGAGCCGCAAGTGCATTGCGCAGCGCCGGCATCACCTCGCTCGCGAACAGGCCGATCGAGTGCAAAGCCTCCTCGCACGTCATGTCGCCGAAGGCGAACTGGCCGACCACGTAATTGCAGCCAGTTTCGGTGAGCTGCTCGGCAAGATAGGCCCGCACCGTTGCCGGCGAGCCGGCAACGCCCTGACCGCGCTCCATGAGCGCCTCGAATTGTGCCGGCCGCGGATGCGTCTGACTGCGCCCGAGAAGCCGCGGCAGATAGGTGAAGCTTTGGTGCCAGGGCGCGTACGCGCGGCTTGCTAGCCGCATCGCCTGGGCATCGGTTTCAGCCACGACGATGAAGCGGCCGAGCCCGATCTTGGGCAGCGGCGCGGCCGCGGCTTTCGTTTCGTTCCAAGCTTTCAGATAGCTCGCGACTGTCAGGCGGACCTCCGCGGTCGGATCGAGATTGATGATGTTGAGCGCGGCGCGGGCGGCGCGGGCGGCGCTGTCCGGCGCGTGGGCGCCGTACCAGATCGGCGGGTGCGGCGTTTGCAACGGGGCGAGCTCCATGGGCACATTATCGAACGAAAAATGCTTGCCATGAAAGTCGAGCGTCTTGTGGCTCAGCCCGGCGAGGATCACCTCGACAGCCTCGTTGTAGATGTCCTGCGCCGAGGCGGGATCAGCACCAAAGTATTCAAGCTCGATCGGTGAGGCGCCGCGCCCGAAGCTCAATTCCAGCCGGCCGCCGCTCATCTGGTCAAGCATGCAGATTTCAGAAATCAGCCGCAGCGGATGATAGAGCGGAACCACGAACACCATGGGACCGAAGCGCAGCCGTTGCGTGCGCTGCGCGAGCGCGGCGAGGAACACGTTGGGCGAGGGCGCCATGCCGAGTGGCGTCGAATGATGCTCGGCGAGGTGATAGGCGTAAAAGCCGGCCCGGTCATAGGCCTCGGCGATTTTCAGCCGGTCTTCATAAAAATCCGGCAACGGCGCGCCGGTGCGGTCGAGATGGTCGAAGATGCCGAATTGCATTAATTTCCTCGCCTGTGTGCTCATTCAACTCTATCCGAGCCGGAGCGAAGAGCAATGCTTTCGCCATGCAAGGCGAGCGAAACCCTCCAGCCTTGCCGCAAGGTCTAATTACTTCCTCGTCGCATTGTCTGCACCGTGCCTCTGCGATCAGACGCGCAGCAAGTCGACGAGCTGGCGGCTGTCGGCCAGCTGTTCCAGCCCCAGCACGGCGCCGATGAGCGCATCCTGCCGCTTTTCCACCAACACGCCCCGCGTGAGCTTGCGGAATTTGCCGATCACGTCGTCGGCGCTGGCAAATGAGCACTCACTGCCGCGCGGCGCTTCGCGGGTCTCCCGCTCGACCGAGCCGTCGTGAAAATGCATCTCGACGTGAACCTTGTGGCGATGGGCGGCGCCGAGCGCGGTGATCGCCGGATCGTGCACGACTTTCACCTTGCGCGAGAGCGCAATACGCGCTGCGTCTGCGACGCAATCCGGCTTGAACGCGTCGACGAACACGTCACCCTCGATCAACAGCGTGGCCACGCAGAACGGCAGGTTGAGCTGCGCCGCGGTCAAACTCTCGGGCCTGTACGCCCAGCCGACATGATCGACGGTCACCTGCGAGCCGAACACCACGATGTGTTTGATTTCATCGAGGCGAAACGGCCGGCGTTTGCGGATGTCGGCGATGGCGTCGAGTGTGGTGTGATTGCTGCCGACGCAGGAGTAGAATTTGAGCGCGATGCCCATGGTCTCGAATTTTTCTCCGAGCCCGGCGCTCAGCTCGGCGAGGCGGAACCGGTCGGTGGAGCGTGAAAACGTGGTGCAGAAGCCGCCGTAGCGAGCCTCGAACACGTCGCGGATCCCGGTAAATCCCTCCTTGGCGAGCAGCGCCGCGTAGAGCCCGCTCTGCGCCGCGCGTCCGGCATGCAGGCGCTTGACCATGGCGCCGTACTGCGCCGCCATCAGGCCCGACGATTGCGTGCCGGCAATGCCGAGCGCATGCACGGTCTGCTCGGCGTCAAGCGACAGCGCGCGGGCGCCGCCAGAAGCGGCGGAGTACACGCCCAAAGTCGCGCCCGAATGCCAGCCCTGCCCGATATGCTCCTGGCCCATGCACAGGCCGACGCGGGGACCGATCTCGTAGCCGGCGACGGCGGCCGTGAGCAAATCGCGGCCGGAGAGCTTTGCGTGACTCTCCGCAACCGCGATGAGCGCCGGCAGCGTCACCGCTCCGACATGCAGCACCGCCTTGCGGTGCACGTCGTCGAGCTCAAAACCCTGCACCTGTGTGCCGTTGAGGAGCGCCGCGTGCGGCGAAGACAGGCGCGCGCTTGTGCCCCAGACCGACGTGCTTCGGGTCGCGTCGAGCTTCTCCAACGTGTCGCGCAGGATGCGGCACCATGCCAGGGCGGCGCCGTAGATGGCGCAGCCGAGCGAATCGAGAATGAGCAGCTTGATGCGTTCACGCACCGCGGCAGGAATTTGCTCGCAGCTCAACCGCGAGACGAATTCGGCGATGGCGCGAGTGTGGACGTTGTCGCTGCTGGCTCCGGCGTCCATGCCCATTGGTATCGCCATTCCGGGGCGCCGCAAAGCGGCGAACCGGGACTCTTTAAGTCCGGCGGCTGAGGTCATGGATTCCAGGTTGCTCGCCGCGCACAGCGTGCAGCTTGGCTCGCCTGCGCAACAACGAACTACCGCGCCGCGGTCTTCGCCTTCACGGCGTCCCACCACGGGCAGACACCGGTCATGACTTCGTAATTGCCCGCCATCACCTGCACCGGCCGGCGATAGCCCTCGGCGGCGTTCTTCAGCCGCAGCGCGCGCGCCTTGGCGTTGTCCTCCTTCGACAGCCAGACGCGGTCGTGGCCCCAAAGACTGGGGCCTTCCTTGCGTTCGGTCGCTTGCCAAGTGTCGACGTCGATCGAGCGCGCGCCCCAGCCGTATTCGACCATGAAGGCTGACGGGGTGAGACTGTAGAACGAGGTGATGTAATCGCTGGTGTGGCGGCCGAGTGTCACGCCGACACGGCCGGTTTCGCCCTGCGCGATATCGTAGGCCTGCCCGACGTCGTCGAAGCTGAAAAGTTCCATCATGACGTGATGAACAGCGTTCGTGCCGGTCTGGATGAAGGCGAGGCTGTGATGGCGCGGGTTCAGATGCAGAAAGCGGGCGACGAACGGATAGTCATAATAGTCGGTCAAGCGGAAGCCGAGCAGGCCACGATAAAACGCCAGCAGCCGCTCGGTGGTCTGCCGCGTGTCGACATTGAGCACGACGTGGCCGAGCCCGAGCGGCCCGGTGCGGAACCCGGAGATCGCGCGGCCGGGCGCGAACGGCTCGGTCGCGAGATCGGCGCCATGGAACGCTTCCAGCCGGTTGCCGAGCGGATCGGCAAACACGATCAAGTCCTTCACGTGGCGCTCGTCAGCCAGCGCACGGGCGCCGCGCGCCACGTTGACCTCGCTTTTTTCCAGATGCGTTGCCAGTGCTTCAAGTGCATCCGCGTCGGCCACTTCCCAGCCGAAATAGGAGATGCCTTCGCCGCCGTCAGCCTCAACGACGATGCGCTGCTTGCGGTCGTCCATGCGGAAGGCGAGGCTTGAGCGCGACTTGTCGAGGCGCTGCAGGCCGAGCAGCCCCGATCCATAGCTCGCCCAATCTCCCAAATCCTTGGCGCGTACCCCGAGATAGCCCAAAGCCCGCGGCGCCCATCGTTGTGTGCTCATCACTGCCTCGTTCGCTTCGCGCGCCTGGACGGGATTATATCTTATTGATCTTCCCATTCTCGATCACCCGCTTCCATTTGGCAATCTCGGCCTTCACGTAGGCGGCGAAGTCCGCCGAGGAGTCGCCGTCCGGAATGATGCCGAAGCTGAGAAGCTTGGCCTTGACGTCCGGCAGCTGCACGATTTCCGCAATCTGTTTCTGCAGCAATGCCACCACCGGCTCCGGCGTTCCGGCCGGGACGAACACGCCGGTCATGGTTTCGGCTTCCTCGTTTTTGATGCCCACTTCGTTAAGCGTGGGCACGTCAGGCAAGGCCTCCAGCCGTGCCTTGTCGGCAATCGCCAGCGCGCGCACCTTTCCCTGCAGGATCAGCGGGGCCGTGTTGCCGAAGGCCGAGCAGGCGATCGGGGTGAAGCCGCCGAGTAAGGATTGGTTCAACGGCGCGCCTCCGGTGAACGGAACGGTCACGAAATCGACTCCAAGGTCCTGCTTGAGCATCTCGATCGACAATGAGGGCGTGGTACCGATCCCCGGCGAAGCCACGCTATATTTGCCCGGATGGGCCTTCATCAACGCGATCAGGTCCTGCATGCGCTTGGCGGCAAAATCGTTGTTGACCAGCCAAGCATTCGGCGTGGCGCCCGCCTTGGTGACGGCAATGAAGTCCTTGGTCACATCGAACGGAACCGTCTTGTAGAGGCTGGGATTGACGACGATGCTCGACGAGGCGAACAGGATCGTATAGCCGTCGCCAGGAGCGCGCGAGGCCGCTCCCATTCCGATATTGCCGCCGGCTCCGGCGATATCGTCGGTGAAAAACTGCTGGCCTAACCGTTCTGACAACCGCTGCGCGATCATGCGCGCAACTGTGTCGGTAATGCCGCCGGCCGGAAACGGCACGATAATTTTGACCGGGTGAACCGGATAGGCCGCCGCTTGCGCGCTGCGGCCTCCCAAAAGGCCGAGCACGAGCCCCATCATCAGGATCCCAAGGATATCGCGGGCTTTCCTCATACGCGTTCCCCATGTTTTTTGTTGTCGGGCAGGCGCGGCCATCATGCTTAATGGCTGCTGTGTGTCAATGCGCGCCCCCTTGGTGGGACGCAGGGGCGTTTTTTTTCAGACCGCGCCCGAACTTCTCATTCAGTGATATCGCGCCGATCGCACGGCGCTGACTTGACAGCCTCGATTTGCGCTTCCTACGTTGATCCATGCGCCAACGAATGCAACCGCCATTTCGCGCCGACCATGTCGGCAGCCTGATCCGGCCCGAGGCGCTCATCAATGCGCGCGCGGCGGCGGAGCGCGATGCGACGGCACGGGATGAGCTTATCGGTATCCAGCACGCCGCGATCTGCGACGTGGTGCGGCTGCAGCATGAGATCGGTTTTGCGCTCGCCACCGATGGCGAGTTCAACCGCCATTCCTGGCAGCGCGACTTCCTGCTCAGGATCGGCAACGTCGAGCCGATGGCTGCAAAACTGAAGGTACGCTTCCATTCCGCCGCAGGCACACGCGATCATGCGCCGCCCTCGCTGCAGGTGGTCGGCAAACTGTCACGCCCGGCCGGGATTTTTGTCGACGATTTTAAGTTCCTCGCTGCCGTCGTGCCCACGGGCGTCACGGCCAAGATCACCATCCCGTCGCCGACGATCGTGCATTTTCGCGGCGGCCGCGAGGCGATCGACGCGGGCGCCTATCCGGAAATGGACGCGTTCTACGAGGACCTCGCCGCGGTCTACCGCGCGGAGATCCGCGATCTGGCGCAGGCCGGCTGTCGTTACCTGCAGATCGACGAGGTCAACCTCGCTTATCTGTGCGATCCGGAACTGCGCCGGCAAGTCGCCAATATCGGCGAGGACCCGGACCGCCTGCCGAAAACCTACGCCACACTGCTCAACGCCGCGATCGCCGAGCGGCCAGCGGACATGACCCTGTGCATGCATCTGTGCCGCGGCAATTTTGCCGGAGCCTGGATCGCCGAGGGCGGCTACGAGCCGATCGCCGAGCTTCTGTTCAATGAGATCGGGGTCGACGGCTATTTCCTCGAATACGATTCCCCGCGCGCCGGCGATTTTGCGCCGCTGCGCTTTCTGCCCAAAGGCAAAATGGCCGTGCTCGGGCTCGTCACCACCAAGAGCCCGAACTTGGAAAGCAAGGACGAGCTGAAGCGGCGCCTCGATGCGGCGAGCCGCCATGCGCCGATCGAGCAGCTCGCGCTCTCTCCGCAATGCGGCTTTTCCAGCGGCATCGGCGGCAACGCCATGACGATCGATGATGAAGTTAAAAAGCTTTCGCTTGTGGTTGAGACGGCGCGCGAGGTGTGGGGATCGGCGTGAGGGCAAGGTAAGGTGGCGGGTGCAATTTCTTTGATCCGCGGCTCGGCCGAGCGGTCGGGGAAATCGAAAGGTTGTGGTGCTGATCTTCCGTCAGCGCGGAGCGACCATTTGCATCGCTATCACGCAGCGCCTTCGCGCCACATGGCGATCAGCACCGCGATGATCGCGGGACCGAGGAACAAGCCGACTAGCCCAAAAGTTTCCAGTCCCCCGAAAATTCCGAGCAGCACCCAGAGGAACGGTAGGCGCGTCGAGCTGCCGATTAGGATGGGCCGCACGAAGTGATCGGCGACGAAGGTCACCACCACTCCGGTCGCGAAGAGCGCGATGGCGGCAGTGGCATGCGACGTGGCGAAGAGATAGAGCGCGCAGCCGATGAACACCAGCGGCGCACCGAAGGGGACGGTCGCCAGGATCGCGGTGATCAGGCCGAACAGCGCCGCATGGGATAGTCCAGTCGCCGCATACGCGATGCCGAGAATGACGCCCTCCGCCAGACCGACCAGCACCAGGCCGTTGACCGTGCCGCGCACGGCTGCGACTGCATGCTTGCCGAGCTGGCCGCCGGCCGGCCCGAACACCCGGTTGGCGATTGCCTGCGCTTGGTCCATAACGTTGGCGCCGTCGCGGTAGAGAAAGAACAGCGTGAGCAGCGTAAAGACCAGGATTGCCACGCGGTGGGCGACCTCGACTCCCAGCGTGCGCGTCAAGGTGACAACGCCGGTCCTGTTGGCGTGGCCGATGAGTACGCCCGGGGCGCCCGGTTGGGCGAGGTTCTGCTGCCACCATGTGGCGAGGCTGCTGCCGATATAAGGCACGCGGGCGAGCCATGGCGGCGTGCCAAGGCCGTTCTGGCGCACCTCGTTGAGCCACTGGAGCACGGCGCCGCTTTCATGCGCGGCCTGAATGCCGAGCCAGATCAGCGGCAGGACCAAAACCACCGCCAGCACGAGCGTGAGCACGCTGGCAGCGGCGGTTTTGCTCATGCCGCGGCGGATTAGCATCTGCCGCAGCGGCCAGGTTGCGATAGCAAGCACGACCGCCCAGGCCAAAGCAGGCAGGAATCGCCACAACATCCACACGCTGATCGCGGCAATAGCCACGATCAGCGCGGTCTGCGCAATTTTTTGCCTGTCCCAGCGCTCGATCACCTCGCAAGGCTCTCTTCAGCCGATCTGCACCGGCACGAATTCCGTCGTGAAAAGAACATTGTCGGGCGGGGTTTGTTTCAACAGGCCCATCTGCAAAAAGGATTGCTTCAGAGTCGCGACCGCCTGCGGGTCGAAAGTTCCGTCGGTCGAGAAGCCGCCGATCTGTTCGTCATAGGCGCGGGCGGCCACGGCCGGGCTGACATTGATCACCTTGGCGGAGATCGCAACCGAGGTGTCCTTGTGCGCCTTCATATAGGCTATGGTCGCAAACCAGCCCTGAAGAAATGCGCGCACCGCATCCGGATGCTTCGCAATCAAATCGCTGCGCGCGAAAATCACATGGGTGATGAAATGATCGACGAACGGCGTGGCTGTGGTGATGACTTGCCATTCCTTGGCCTCTTCGAGCTTATAGCCGGTTTCCAGCGCGCCGATGTAGCCGTCGATCTGATGTGTCTTGATCGCGGCGCGCGCCGGCGGCATGCCGCCGATCGGGACCATCGCGATGCCCTTGTCGCCCCAGCCCTCTTTCTCGTTGATGCGCTGGCCGATCCAAGCGGTCAGTGAGCCGACTGTGGTGCAGCCGATTTTCTTGCCTTTCAGGTCGGCGACAGTCTTGATCGGCGAATCATAGCCGACCATGACCGCCATGTTGTGCGGCGCTCCGTACATCTCGGCAACCGCCTTGGCAGGTACGCCCTTTGCGGCGAACGCCATGCCCGGACCGGAGCCGAGGCCGATATCGACGCTGCCGGCCGTCAATAGCTGCTGCAGCTTGGCGTCGCCCGCCGACGCCGATGCTTCGATGTCGAGCCCGTGTTTGTGGAAAACGCCCTGCTCCATACCAATGTCGAGCGGCGTGAACGTCCAGGCGAACGGCACCACCTTGGCAACGCGAAGCTTTTCCGCCGCGCGCGTGGGTGCGACCTTCGCCGCAAGCGGCAACATGCTGCCACTGCTGATTGCGCGGATCAGACGTCGGCGCGACAGGCCCATCGGTTCCTCCCAGACTTGTTTCTTGCAACGCACATTGAATAATCATCGCAGAATTCGCGGCCCGATGCTACGGCGCGGGTATTCCGCTTAGGGGTCCGCGTGGCGTCATGGTCGGGCGGAGGGTGAGTTCCCCGCACTGATCCGTTTAGCCAGCGCCCGCGACACCCCTTTTTCAAATTGCTGCCGCCTTCGCGCTCGCCGGCGCTGCGCCGAAGGGTGCCGCCCGCGACAGCGCAGCCGCCGCTACGCCGACGTGGGGCATTGGCTCGTCCCAACATCGCGATCGGCGTCCGAGCCGGGTCGATCTTAATCTCGCCCGTGCTCGCGCGGCGGCGGCACAGCGCGCAGGCCCGCCCAGACCTTCGCGCTTAATTTTTCAAACCCGCTAGGGCTCGCTCAACGGTACATTGCCATCGAGGGACGCCACCGCCGGAAACGGGATGAAGGCGACAGCTCCGATGATGCCCGAATGATCCAGTTAAGGGCCACACCTTTGTGGTGCGCACGTGTACAGAGCTCACGTTGTAATCGCCGCCGCGCGCTCAGTCATACGGCGCCACCGTCTTTTGCATCGAAGGAAGATCGGAGATGGAGCGCAGCCAGTTGCACGCCCGCACATGGCGATTTCGCGCATCAAGTCGCTGCGCGCTGCCGAGATGGTCTGATCGGCCGCGGGCTTTTCACCGCACTTTCGAAGTGCGTGATGCTGCGAGGTGCTGAACCGTCGCGGCATCACAAGGGAGCGGCAAGCAATGGGTGCAATGTCAGTGGCCGTGCGTGCATAGTCTTGGTCTACGATCGACCGGGGGGTTGAAAACTTCGCTTAGGGAACTGTACTTGGGAGCCTAATCGCGGAGGAAGGCATTCATCGTGAAAAAAGTGTATGTCACGACAATAGCGCTGGCACTACCGGCATGATGACGCGGGTGGTGATCGCCATCGTAATTTCCTTCTTTCCGATCATCATCAACGCCATCCGCGGCATGACGACAGTGGACCGGCGTGTCAACGATCTAATGACGATCTTGTCAGCATCGCGCTGGGAAGTGCTGACCAAGGTGCAGCTGCCGAACGCAGTGCCAAACATCTTCGCTGGGCTCAAGGTTGCAGTGCCGCTGCGCGCGCGGAGCCGAGCTTGGCGAAATGCTAATGAAGGATCTCGTCGGAGTGTTACCACATCCTCCCATCGCTTATGGCAAGGGTGCAATTGTGGGAACGGATGGCGAGATCGAGCACGGCGCTGCCTTGCTTCACCCGCGGCTCGGCAAGCCCATCCGCGATGAGGTCGGCGGTGGCGAGGCGACCATTTGCGCCAACGCAAAATCGGCGGCCTCGGAGAGCTCGATTGACGTGCCGTTCGCCCCACAAGGACAATATCTGGTCGTTCGATCACCTCGACACCTTTACGGCGTCGATGAGATCAGCGTCGGAGAAGACTAGGCTCGTGCAGGAATAACTGATGTGGATCGAGCGTTGATTGTGACCTGCGGCGCACGCTTTCTGGGTACTAGCATTTATTCCTGGACGGGCGCTAAGGTCTTCGCCGAGCGGAAGTGACGATATCTTTTGCTGCTCACAGCGTAGCACATATGCTAGCTGCTGATGTGCCGCCCAGCAGTTCGGTGAAGCACACCGTATGTTGGATGGTTCCAATTGTACGCATGTCAGTGTCTTGGGTTGCAAGCTGAAAGCTGCAAACGTGCCGCAACATAGGGAGTGGCCTAAAGCCCGGGTATTCGCGCCGGCGACGACCAAGCCGCAAAGCCCCGCGGTCAACCACTGGCCGAGACGACAGCGCGCACGAAGCACCTGCATCGCGTGCCATCGCTTGCCGCTAACCGCCATGAAGCCTAGACAGTTGAGCGCGTCTCCGACTCTCGAACGCGTCCTCCTTGGGCTCTTCGCGCTGGCGCTGGTGGGTTATTTTTAGCATTCTTTAGACGTCGCCCCTTTCAGTCTGAACGTTTCATCTCTGACGAACAAGACAAGGTTCTCGTCCAATGGCAAAATCGCATCACGACAAAGTCGCTGTTATTTCCGGCGCCGCGAGCGGCATCGGGCAGGCATTTGCGCAGCGCCTTGCACAGGACGGCGCTCACGTCGTCATCGCCGACGTGCTTCCCGCAACGGATACCGTCAAACTGGTGGAGCAGGCGGGGAGGCGCGTGCTCGCATTGAACTGCGATGTCTCGTCTGAAAGCTCTGTAAAGGCACTTGCTGCCGAGGTCGCGGCACGCTTCGGCCGCTGCGATTTTCTAGTCAATTGCGCGGGGATCTATCCCTTGCAGCCGTTTGCCGAAATGACTTTCGCTGACTGGCGGCGCGTGCAGGCAGTCAATCTGGACAGCTTATTCCTCATGTGCGCCGCCTTCGTACCCAGTATGCGGCGGCGCAAATGGGGCCGTATTGTCAATTTGGCGTCGTCCACTCTCGGGTCAGTGGTGAGCGGGTTCGTACATTATGTGGCAAGCAAGGGCGGCGTCGTAGGGTTTACGCGCGCTCTAGCTACGGAACTAGGAGACGACGGTATCACAGTCAACGCAATCTCGCCCGGCCTCACGCGCTCTCCAGGTACGCTTGCGCGCACTCCACGCCCTGGGATGGCAAGCATGGAAGACGAATTGGCGTTTGCCGCCACGATGCAGGCAATCAAGCGGCCCGAACTGCCGTCGGATCTGGTCGGCGCGGTCTCTTTTCTTACTAGCGAAGATGCCGCCTTTATGACTGGACAGACACTTAACGTCGATGGCGGCCGCGTCCGCAGCTAACCCGAGACTCGATCAACAGCGACGTTTGCCGATTCATGTAAGGGCAGACGAAATCATTCACTTGCCGCTCCGCATTGCGCGACCACTCCAAACCGGCAATTTCGCTCGCCCTCAAGCCACGGGCTGGCAACGCATGATGCCCCTCGCGCAAGGAAACAAATTTTCAATGGGGCGCGCCACCGCGCAGAAGATGGCGAAAACCATTCCCCGTTAGCCACTTCGCACGGTCCAATGGCTCTCCCACGCACGCTTTGCCCGATCCGGTTCGCGTTTTGGATCGATGTGCAGCACGATTTTTGCCCTTCTTGCCATCGGCCCCTTCTGCGTCGGCGTCCAGCAGGCGCAGATAGGCGACGAGATGCTGCTGGTCATAGCCTGTCAAATACCCGTCAGCAGGCGCAACATCAGAGATGGGCGGATCGCGCGGTGGAGATTGCATGTGCCACTCCATTCAGACCGCCCGACGCGACAAAGCGTCACCTATTAGTCCAACTCGGAGCGCGTGACGCTCGCAGTGTTCCACTGGCCGCATCACCTTGTACTCCGCCAGCACTGCGCCGCTGGACCCGAAGGGTTCGGCATCCCTTCCCTTCGCGCCCCTGCGCTAGACGTTCGCCTATCTGACGCAAGGGCGCGCGGAACGAAATCCGCTTGCGAAATCTCGGCAACCTTGCGCGCGCGGGACAGCTCGGCCTCCGACCAACTCGCCGGCCGTGCGATTACCACGGCGTCCACTTGTCGGCCCAGGCCGTGCAGGGCGAACGCGACTGGCGGGGCACGAGGCTTCCGAAGCTCTGCGCGCGACGATGATGTAATTGGCTCAATCATCGAGGATCGCGGGCCGAGAATTTCGGCGCTGAAGCGCCGAGCAGCCAATCGCTATTTTGGTGTACTTGCAGTGACGTCGACCTCGATGAGCATGCCCGGCCATGCGAGTGCGCTCACAACCAGGAACGTGCCAGCCGGTTGGGTCGCACCCCCGTATGCTTCTGCACGACATTTGCCGGCATCAAAGAAGTAGCGAATGTCTGTGACGTAGGTGACGACTTTGTCGATATTCTCCACTGTGGCTCCTTGCTTTTGGAGCAACCGTTTGATCTTATCCCAGGCATACCGGCATTGGCCGTTGAAATCGCCCAGGTAACGGATGACGCCCCCCTTGCTACTGTTTTCATCTTCTGCACCAATGCCGCCCAGATAAATGATTTTGCCTGCGTTTTTTACGGTTACAACCTCGGAAAAGCGCCCCTTGGCCCATTCAGAGTAGTTGTAGCTCTTCTTTTCGTAACCGCTATCAGAGCTTTGGGACTGAGCGACCGCCGCAGCCGATAGGATTGCCAGCGCTATTGTCGTTACATACACGATTATTTTCATGATGAATGCCTTTCCCTCCGCGATTAGGCTCCCAAGTACAGTTCGCTAAGCGAAGTTTTCAACCCCCGGTCGATCTTAGGCCAAGGCGATAGCGCGCAAGGCGCACTGACATTGCACGTCATTGCTTGCCGCTCGCCGTGGTCATGCCGCGACGGCTCAGCTCCTCGGCAGCATCACGCACGTCGGCAGATGCACGGTGAGGCCTGCCGTGCGGCAATCTTCACGCCTAAGTTCTAAAGCCGGTCGATCAGATTATCTCGGCAGCGTGCCGCGCTTTAAGCCTCGAGATCGTCGAGTGATCGACGGCGTCGGAAAACGCCCTCTACGTCATAGGACTGATCATTCGGCTTATTACTCACGACGCAACCAGCTTCCCGCCGGATGTCACACCGGCAAGTCTCCAGCTTCCTGCCATTTTGGGCGTCCCACCGGGATGCGACGGTCGAATCGGGCAATGAGGCCTACTTCTCGAATTGGTGTGATCCCGAGCACAGACGAGTGCAGCACCTTGGTGCGATCGTCCGACCAGCAAAGTGGAGGTCGTGATGGCTACGAATTAAACGCACCGAAGCGCTGACCATCAAAGGTAGTCGGCAAAATCTCCGGTCAAGGAATCGGGCGATGGAAGAATTGTTCCGCTTTTCCGTGCTGCGCCCAGTCGGCAAATCGGTTCGCAAGGTCACCGCGCTGGCGACGGAGCCGCCGCCCAGGGGGGCGACGCCGGCCACGCCGGGACAGACGTTCGAGCAGGCGCTGCAAACCATCCTTTCCGGCCTGAAGCCGCGCGAAACCAACGAGCAGATCTGGATCCAGCTCGAGCCACCGGCGGCCGCCTACCTCGTCGCCGCAACCGCGACCGTCACCGGCGATCCCTTGTGGGCCGAGCTCGCGGCGTTCATCGCCGGCCTGACGGCGCTGGGGGCAGATGCGGCGCCGGCGCCGAACGCGGCGGCGATCCAGGCGGTGTTCGCGGCGCATCCGACGCTCAACGCCAATTCGCTGACTCCGTACCGGATCGAACTCGGCGATCTGTTCCTGGCCCAGGTGATCGTCCGGCGCGGCGGTTCGGCGCGCCTCGACGTGCTGCTGCCGGCTAACGCCGGCCTCGCCGATGCCTTGAGCGTGGAGCTGGGCGCGGTCGCCACCCGCCTCCAGGCGGCCGCGCTGGATCTCGCCGGGCCGCACCCGCTGGTCGACGCGATCACCGGCGCGGCGCACGCAAAGGCCGCCTTCGACGCCGCGCTGCAGGCGGCGCTCAACGCCACCATCCTGTTGCCCCCGCCGGTGACCGCCGTGCTGAAGCGGCCGGTGCTCGGCGCGGGCCTGCGCGAGATGCATCTGGTGAAGCAGCATATCCGCCGCTACCAGGCGAGCGAGATCGCGCGCATCGAGAACATCCTGACCGGAGAAACCCGCGAGCACGACCAGAAGCACAGCCTCACCACCGAGACCGACACTTTCGTGCAGACGGTCGACACCACGGAATCCAGCAAGGAGCTCGACACCAACGACAAGACCTCCATCTCGACCGAGGCCGACGACCAGCTCAAGACCGACACCAAGGTGGACGGCGGCGTGCATGCGCAATATTCCGGTCCCTCCTACAAGCTCAATGCCGATCTCACCGCGAGCTACGATCGGGCGAGCGAGACGACGCAGAAATATTCCGCGCAGACCGCCAAGGATGTCACGCAGAAGTCCGCGACCAAGGTGACCGACCAGGTGACGCGAAGCCAGTCGACCAAGATCAAGCAGATACTGGTCGATCGCGAAATGCAGAAGTTCGACAACGCGAAGGGCGAGAAGAATTTCGTCGGCATCTATCAATGGATCGAGAAGGTCTACCTGTCGCAGGTCTTCAATCTCGGCCGGCACCTGCTGATCGACATCACGGTGCCCGAGCCCGGCGCCAACCTGCTGGCGCTGGCGACGCAGAGCTCACAGCTCACCCCGGCGCCCCTGCAGCCGCATCCGCTGGGCACGATCCTGGTCGATGCCCAGGGCAGGCCGGTGCTGGACCAGTTCGGGCGGTTGCAGCTCGACAAGCCCCTGGGCCCGCTCGACCTCAGCGAGAACCCCGGCGACGCCAGTTTCTACGGAAAATGGGTCGGCCTCTATGGTGCGACCGGGGTGACGCCGCCGCCGTTGCCGGCGCGAACCTATACCAAGGGCAGCGCCTTCGATTTTAAGGACGACAACGACAAGCAGGCGACCGATACGATCACGATCGACGACGGCTATGAGGGTACGACCGTGATCTTGAGCGTCACCGGTGCGCGCAACGACAATCCCTCCGGCGACGTCTGGACGGCGCTCGCCATCGGCAACGCGCTGCTCAGGCTCTTCTACCCCGGCGGCCCGGGCGGCGAGCCCGCCCAGGCGGCCGCAACCAGTGCGGGTTTTCCGACCCCCGTCACCGGCACCGTCGCTTTCACGATCTTCGGCCGCCAATACGACCAGATGGTTGCCAACATCGAGATCCAGGCCCTGCGCACGCCGGCCGCCCTCGACGCCTGGCGGCTGGCGACCTACGAGAAGATCGTCGCCGCCTACAAGAACCTGGAAACGGCCTACGAAACCGCGCTGGCGAACCAGCAGATGGCGACGCAGACGGTGGGGCCGCTCGGGGCCGCCAACCCCGACACCAATCGCGCCACCGAGCGGCAGGAGCTCAAGCGCTCCTGCATTGCGATCTTCGACAATTCCAACGCGACCGTCGCGGGCTCCGAGGTGATGCAGCTCAATCCCCAGATCGTTGCGACGCCGGACCCGGCCCAGCCGCAGTTGCCCGAGCCGGTGCTCGCGACCGCGCAATCGCTGGGCGCGCGGGTGCGGTGGTTCGAGCAGGCGTTCGAATGGGAGAACATCGCCTACGTGCTCTATCCCTATTACTGGGGCCGGCGGGAATTGTGGCTGCAGCGCTTCCGGCTGAGCAACGACGACCCGCTGTTCCTGAACTTCCTCCAGGCCGGCTACGCGCGGGTGGTGGTGCCGGTGCGGATCGGCTTCGAGCAGGCGGTGCAGTTCTATCTCAACACCGGGCTGCCCTGGCTGGGCGGCGATCTTCCGGTGGTCGGCGACAGCAGCCAGAATCCGCTCTATCTCGACGTCGCCGAGGAAATCAAGGCGCTCACCGGCGGCGGCGAGGAGGGCGACCTCGACGTGCCGGTCGGCGATCCCTGGGAATACGTGCTGCCGACCACCGCCATCATCCTCCGCGAGGACGGCAAGCTGCCCGAATGGCATCGCATCGATGCCAGCGGCCACGAAGGGACGGACGCCCCCTCGAACGCGCCGCCCGACCCGTGGACCTGGCGCGACGGCGCGCCGACGATTTAGCTGGGGTATATACTTATCAATGAGCTGTCATCCTGAGGTGCCTGCGCGTAGCGCAGGCCTCGTAGGATGATAGGGACGATGTCCGTTTCCGCCGGAAGCGGACATCATTATGTGGCCTCGCAGACGCGGCTATATTTCGCTCGTGGCGCTCAGCGCCTGGCTGTTCCCGCCCGGGGAGGTGCCACATGCAGATCGATCTTCCTGAAGTTGCGGAGGTCAGAGCAGCCTTTGAACGCTATGAACGAGCCTTGGTGAGCAACGATGCCGTGACGCTCGATGAGATGTTTCGTAACGACCGGCGAACGATAAGCTACGGTCAAGCTGGAAATCTGTACGGCTACAAGGAGATCGAGGCATTCTGCGCCGAGCGCCCGTCAGCGGGTCTTGCCCGAACGCTGTCGAAGACGTGATCACCACGTTTGGTCGCGACTTTGCGATGGCGTCGACGCTGTTTCATCGCACGAACACGCCTGGCAAGGTCGGGCGCATGACGCAGACGTGGGTTCGTTTCGATGAAGGCTGGCGCATCGTTGTCGGGCACGTGAGCGTCATTGCGGAGCCCGCCACGTTACTCCGGTATCGGCACTTGGTCGACGTACTAATCTCGATCCGTCCGAGCGTACTTGCCAGGGCCGACGACGTGATCGCGTGAGACCCTGTTCTGCATATTGGGTGAAAATGGCACATTGCGGAAGTCCGGCGGTATCCGCTTTTCCGCCGCCATCAGAGGCTCGGCAGAAATCAAACGCCCTGACCCGTCCGATTCGTGAGCCACGCCCCAGGTGCTCAGGCGATTTGGGTGCCGTCGTCCCGTGGCTCGGCGAGCGTCAGCCAATCCGGGACGGGGGTCGTCGTTTGGAGGCGCTGGCCATTGTCATAGGGCACGATGAAGCCCTGCCAGCCCGTCGTACCTTTCAGCTTTGCGTTGCCGGCGGCGATCTTCGTCCATTTGGCTGCGTATTGTTTCTCCGCCCACCTGTCGGCGCCGGAATCGGGGCCCAGCATTTCCCGCCACAGCTCGTTGCGCAGCGCCCGCACGCTGGCCGGGTCGTACCACGCCAGGTTCATTTCGGTGTCGAGCTGGAAGCTGCGCGGATTGGCGTTGGCGCTGCCGATCGTCGCGAAGACGTCGTCGATGATCATCAGCTTGGTATGGACGTAGATCACCTTCTTTAGCGGCTTGCCGGTGCTCGGGTCCTTGATCGACAATGTGCGGCCGGACGCCATCGGCGCAAACACACCCAGACTGGGGCCGAAAGCTTTTTGCAGTTTCTCGATGATGTCATGTTGCAGGTTGACGCCCTGCGTGCTGATGGGATCGATCTGTGTGCGCGCTGCATTTGCCAATATCACCTCCTCGGCGACGCCAGGCAGCAGGATGATGACGTTCAGGTCGACCGCAGGCTTTTTCGCCTTCAGGTCCTGGAATTGCTTGACGAGAGCATCGGCCATGCCGTTGTCGCGCAGATACTGATTTTCGATGTAGATGAACTTCTCGGCGAGGCCGATCGCCTGGACGTAGCCGGCCGAGACGTCCTTGCAGGTCGTGACCGGCTGGTCGTTCTTGATGTCGCTGCACACCGTCCGCCAGACCTGCGCGCGGATGGGGCCGTCACCGGGAGGGTTGCCCGGTGGGCCGAGCGCAGTCACATTGGTGGTATTGCGGGTCGGCAACGGCGTTACGCCGGAAACCGCCGCCAGCTTGTTGGCGTCGACGACGAATTGCTTCGCCTTCGGATGAAACAGGTTCCACATCTGAAAGGCGAGGTCGGCCATATCGGCGACGATCTTGCCTTGCACCTTCACGACGCCGTCATGCCATTGGTAATTCGGCTGCGCCTTCATGTCGTGCTTCTGGTTATCGATATTGCCTGCGATGTGGTTGATACCCCCGACGAAGGCGATCATCTCGTCGATGATCAGGAATTTCGCGTGATGCGTTCCGGGAATGGACGAGGCGGGCAGCGTTATTTGTGTACCGGCTGGCGGATTGATCAGCCCCCATAATCCCGGAAGAAACTGGAACTCGAACAAAATCTGGGCCAAGGCTTTACTATCCTTGCTATCCTTGGCCTTATTGGCCTTATTGAGAATATCGATCAGCGGCGCTTCCGCCAGGAATGTTCCGCCCGGTCCCAGTGGCCAGTCCGCGGGATGGCGCGCCACGACCACTTGGAAGTCCTCCGGATCTATTCCCAGCTTGTTAGCGCTGTTCACCAGGGCGCGGTAACGCGCCCAAATCATCTTGTGGTCTTCCAGCTGGAAGATCGGATCCTTGTCGGTCATCAGGATGCGAACCGAGGCATTGCTCGCGGCGAATAGCAGCAGTTGTCCCCAATTACGCACGACATTCTGCGCGCTGGTCGACTGGACGGGCATGGTCGGTTCGAATGCCCACGTGAAGAACAGGACCGTATGCTTGGCGGCGAGGATCGCTTCTTCTTGCGCCCGGTAAACCTTCTGACCGTCGATCAGGCGCTCGATCTTTGTCGCTGTGTTCAGCGGCTTGCGGAAGACCGGATAGCCGCCTTTCACTTCCGGCAAGAAGAAATCCGTGGGACCCGTCATGGCTTATCTGTGCTGTTGACGACCGAAGGCGCGGCCCAGATTTTGGCTTTGCCCAAGAGTCTCACCCTGCGGGGGAACAGGTCAAGTTGGGATATGCCGGCGCGACGTCGGAGCGCCCGCGGCGAAATCATCGTGTGATGTCCCCAAACCTCGCAAGCACCGCCCGTCATGGACGATCCAAGCGCAGCCAGATCCCGCAACAGGTCCTTTGCCCCCGGCAACCTTGCTGGGCTACCGACGAGTCCAAAAGGAAGAGCAGCGTATGTCTGCTCCTAGCAGATTTTGTTGCGAAACTTGCAAGTTGCGGGCCGAGGAATTTTTCGCGAAAACACGAAGCGGGAAACAATTGCCGATTCGCATGACCTCACTCGCATTGCCGAAGTCGCCAGTGAGTTTAGCGTGAGGCGATGAGGTCCGGCACTTAGCGGAAGCGGACGCATCCGGCCGCCGATGTCTGTTGTTGTGAAGGGTTTTGGATGCCGGCCCTAAGACGGAGGAGTTGCGGGCACGAAGGGCCGGCGTCCGAAAGCCTCCGAGGGAAGAAACCGCGCGAAAGGGGACGTGGACGATGCAGCGCGCTATGGGGATTTGGGCGCGGCGAGTCCAGCTGCGCTGGCAGGGCCGCAGCGGCGCGGCCGGTCTCCGTAATCAACGTTGCACCAATTCTGCTCTTCAATTTCACGCGACTCAGAGTTGGCCCCCAAGCTCAACAACGCAACTCTGTTGGCACCGCCGGTGCACGGCCCCAGGACCAATACCAGCGTGCCTCGATCACATTTGACCGATGCGGCACGCCGCGCCTAAGCCAACCCACGACCATTGGAACGCGCTCGCTGTCAGCGCCGCGAGGGAGCCGTCCTTGGCGCCGGTAAGTCCTTGGCGCCGGTGAGGTGCGCCTGGGCTGCGCGGCGGCAATTCACAGTGGTACCATTGTACGGCAATTAATCTCGGGGCCATTGGAACGCCACAGGCCAAGCGGCGTTCTGGCGACAGCGGAACTTGCACGTCGTTCCGTGGACGCTTGGCCAGATGGTTCTATAAGCAACTGCCGCTCAGAATCCGGCAGGATGCGCTCGAACTCACGCGTCGGCTTGAAAAAGGCGCCGAGCCGCTGGCCTGGGGAGGCGCCCAAGCAATGAAAGCCAAATCCCGCGCTCTCATCCGTCAGCCAATTTTGATGCGAGCGCCTCAGCGAGGGAGCCGACAAATGAGCGAAGCGATCGACCGCCGCCGCTTCTGCGGAACCGCGGCCCTGAACATCGCCGCCGCAGGATTGCCGGTGATGGATAAGGCGCGGGCTCAACAGCCGGGCAACTCCATGTTGCAACAGGTCAAGCCGGGGACGCATACGTCCTTCGCGCCACTGAAGCAAATCAACGCCGGCCTGCTCAATGTCGGTTATGCTGAAGCCGGCCCGACCGATGGTCGTCCCGTCGTTCTCCTGCACGGCTGGCCCTATGACATTCACAGCTTTGTCGATGTCGCCCCGGTGCTCGCCGCGGCTGGTTACCGGGTCTTCGTTCCGTATCTGCGGGGCTACGGCACCACGCGTTTGCTGGAAAGCGCCACCTTGCGCAATGGCCAGCAGTCGGTGGTCGCGGTCGACCTCATCAACCTGATGGACGCGCTCAAAATCGAGAAGGCGACCCTTGGCGGTTTCGATTGGGGTGCGCGGACCGCCAACATTGTCGCGGCGCTGTGGCCGGACCGCTGCAAGGCCATGGTGTCGGTGAGCGGTTATCTGATCGGAAGCCAGCAGGCGGGCAATACACCGCTGCCGCCGAGCGCGGAGCTGCAATGGTGGTACCAATTTTACTTCGCCACCGAACGCGGCCGTGCAGGCTACGACAAATACCGACACGAATTTTCCAAGCTGATCTGGCAGCTGGCCTCCCCGAAATGGAATTTCGACCAGTCCACTTTCGATCGCACTGCAGCGTCATTCGACAATCCCGATCACGTCGCCGTGGTGATCCACAATTACCGCTGGCGGCTCGGGCTCGCGCAGGGCGAAGCGAAATATGATGCTCTGGAAAAGCGGCTTGCCGCATTTCCCGTGATCACGGTGCCGACCATCACGATGGAAGGCGATGCCAACGGTGCGCCGCATCCGGAGCCCAGTGCTTACGCGAAAAAATTCACCGGCAAATACGAGCACCGCACCATTAAAGGCGGCATCGGCCACAATCTTCCGCAGGAAGCGCCGCAAGCTTTTTCCGAGGCGATCATGAACGTCACGCAGAGCTGATCGTGCAAGTGACCCGGATAATTCTCGTGGCCGAGACTTACGATAGCCTCGAGCAGAGGTCGGGTCGACATCGGTGGGAAACTGCGTATGGCCACGCAGCTAAGAACGGAGGCTAAGAATGGTTCGCAAAGCGAAAGCGACTTGGCGTGGGACCGGGCGAGCCGGGAGCGGCCATCTGACGACCGACTCCGGCGTGCTTGCACAGAGCCCTTATTCCTTCAGGACCCGCTTCGAGAACGAGAAGGGCACCAATCCTGAAGAGCTGATTGCCGCGGCACATGCCGGCTGTTTCACCATGGCGCTGGCCTTTGGGCTGCAAGCCGGCGGCTACGAGGCGCGCGAACTGACGACCGAAGCAGCGGTGACGCTCGAACCAGAAGGCCAGGGCTTTCGCATCAGCCGCTCGGCGCTGACCTTGCGCGCTCAAGTGCCAAAACTGGATGAAGCGACCTTCGCCAAAATAGCAGGCGAAGCGGAGAAAAACTGTCCGGTCTCGAAGCTGCTCAATGCCGCGATCTCGCTGGACGCCAAACTGCTGCCGATCTCAAACGCTGCGGAGGAAGCGCGTGGATAGCCGGATGCGCCATTCCCGACAAGCCGATTTCAGATCCGTCCTTCGTGAAGATATCGACTGGAAGCCGTTTTGCGCTTTCCCGCCCGCGGCGCGCCCTGCCATGTTGGTTAGCGAACCAACAAAGCCCAGCCCCGGCGTTATCACGCTCGACATCGGCCGCGGCGATGAGTTCGATGCCGACACACTGCAGGCTTGTCCATCCGGCTGGGTCACCGGCTTCCCGGTTAATATGGGCTTTCCCGGCAATCCGCCTTCCTTTCGGTCGGAAAGATCAGCGGCGTACGGCAGCGATGCAGCTGACTGTGTGGGCAATTGCGCAGTACTACCGAGGTTGAAAAGCTTAGCGCCGAAGCGGAAGCTGACCATGGGGACATGCCGCTGCGGCTGCGATGCCATCCGCAAAGGAGAGATACCGTGACCACAAAGGAACGCGACGTCGTCTCCGCAGGCGCTAGTGAGCACATGCCAAAAATGGCAGTAACGCTAGTTGTCAACGATACTCCACGACAGCTGACGATCTCTGCCTGGACCACGTTGCTTGACGCGTTGCGCGACCATTTGCAGTTGACCGGTACGAAAAAGGGCTGTGATCACGGCCAGTGTGGTGCCTGCACGGTGCTCGTTGACGGAAGGCGAGTCAATTCATGCTTGACTTTGGCGGTCATGAAGGACGGAGCGCGGATAACTACAATCGAGGGCTTGGCGGCGAACGGCGTTCTACACCCGTTACAGCAGGCGTTCATCGACCATGATGCGTTTCAGTGTGGTTACTGCACACCCGGTCAGATCTGTTCGGCTGCCGGATTGCTAGCTGAGGGCAGGGCCAAGACTGAAGACGACATTCGCGAGCTGATGAGCGGGAATATCTGCCGCTGCGGTGCTTACCGAAATATTGTCGCTGCCATTCAGCAAGCGATGGGTGCGTCATGATCAACTTTCAATATGCCAGAGCGCACGACGTTGCCGATGCTGTGCGGCAGATGGCTGCCGACCCCGCCGCAAAGTTCATCGCCGGTGGAACCAATCTGGTCGACCTAATGAAGGAAGATGTCGAGCGGCCGCACCGGCTGATTGACATAACCCAGCTACCGCTGAAGACGATCGAAGAGACCAACGAGGGAGGCCTGCAAATCGGCGCGCTGGTGCCGAATTCAGATCTCGCTTACCACCCGCTGGTTGCGCAACGCTATCCGCTGCTCGCGAGCGCAATTCTGGCTGGCGCATCAGCGCAGTTGCGCAACATGGCATCGACGGGCGGCAATCTTCTGCAGCGCACGCGCTGTCATTATTTCTACGACACCGCAACGCCCTGCAATAAGCGCGAGCCCGGCAGCGGATGCCCCGCCATCAATGGGGTCAATCGGATCCACGCGATTTTGGGAGCAAGCGAGGCCTGTGTCGCGACGCATCCTTCCGATATGTGCGTGGCGCTCGCGGCGCTGGAGGCCAAAGTTTGCATGACCGGCTCAGAAGGGGAACGCATCCTTGCGTTTGCAGATTTTCACCGGCTGCCCGGTAGCGCGCCGCATCGCGACACCAATCTCAATCTCGGCGAAATCGTAACCGCGGTTGAGCTCCCTAGGCAGGGATTTGCTGCGAATTACACGTACCTCAAGATCCGCGATCGTCTGTCTTACGCGTTTGCGCTGGTGTCCGTTGCTGCAGCACTTGAGTTCAAAGACGAAATCATCACACAGGCCCGGCTTGTGCTCGGCGGCGTGGCCCACAAACCATGGCGCGACAGGGACGCCGAAGCGGCATTGCACGGGCGCACTGCAACTCGGAGAACATTTGCCGACGCAGCCGACATTGTTCTACGCGATGCCAAGGGCCTCGCGCATAACACCTTCAAGATCGAACTCGCCCGTCGCTGCATCGTCCGCGCCCTGATGCAGGCGGCGCAGGGCAGCCCACAATCTCAAACTGATAAGAAGATCAGGTGACCGCCATGGCGCAACATATCGGCACTCCGACTTCCCGCGTCGACGGCCAGGCGAAGGTCACCGGTGCTGCGAAGTATTCGGCTGAATTCCATGCACCCGGTCTTGCGCATGCCGGCATCGTCTCCTCGACGATCGCCAAGGGGCGCATCCTGCGCATCGACACGACCGAAGCGATGGGTGTCGAGGGAGTAATCGATATCCTCACCCATCAAAATCGCCCCGCCATGGCGGATGTCGACAGCGACTACAAAGACGACGTGGCGCCCGAGACTGGCTCGCCGTTTCGGCCCCTCTACGACGACAAGGTCAGCTTCAGCAGACAGCCGATTGCGATGGTGGTCGCGGAAGAACCTGAAATTGCGCTCTTTGCGGCATCCCTGGTCCGCATCGACTACGAAGAAAGCGACCACATCACCGATCTGTTCCGGCGGGGCAAAACCGTCACCCTGAAAGAGCCGGCCCCGCCGCGTGGAAACGCCGCGAAGGCCTACGCGGAATCAGCCGTGCGTGTCGAGGCGGAATATTTCATTCCCATGGAACATCACAATCCGATGGAGCTCTTCGCCGCGACAGCGATCTGGGAGAACGGCAAGCTCGCGGTGTACGACAAGACGCAGGGCGTGCAGAACGTTCAGCGGTATCTCTGCAATGTCTTTGCCATGAAGCCGGACGAAATACGGGTCGTCTCGCCGTTCGTCGGCGGCGCGTTCGGGCTCGGGCTGCGCCCGCAATATGAAGTGGTGCTCGTCGTGCTGGCTGCCCGGGCGCTCAAGCGTTCGGTGCGGCTCGTGCTGACACGCGAGCAGATGTATGGGTTGAGCTACCGGCCCGCCACCATCGAGCGCCTTGCCATCGGCGCAAACGCGGCGGGAACGCTCAACGCGGTGACGCACGAGGCGATCGCGATGACGTCCGCATACGAAGAGTTCGGAAGGGACGACACTGCGTGGTCGGGGCTCCTCTACAAGTCTGACAATGCAAGATATTCGCACACAGTTGCGAAGCTCGATGTTCCTACGCCGAGCGACATGCGCGCGCCGGGTGCGGCGACCGGGGTGTACGCGCTCGAATGCGCGATGGACGAGCTTGCGGTCGCGTTGAAGCTTGACCCGTTGGAGCTGCGCTATCGGGTCTATTCGGATCGCGACCAGAACAATGATCTTCCATACAGCAGCAAGCAGCTGCGCGAATGTTATCGGCAGGGCGCCGACGCGTTCGGTTGGGATCGACGCAATCCCGCGCCGCGCTCAATGCGTGATGGGTGCGAACTCGTCGGCTGGGGCATGGCCACCGGCGTATGGGATGCGTACCAGATGCCAGCTGCCGCGCGCATTGTGCTGACTGCCAATGGTCACGCCGAGGTAGCGTGCGGCACAAGTGACATTGGCACCGGCACCTATACGATCATGGCCCAAGTTACCGCCGACATGCTCGGACTGGCGCTCGACAATGTCACGGTGAGACTGGGTGATTCGACGCTGCCGCACTCGCCGGTCGAAGGCGGGTCGTGGATTGCAGTGTCGGTGTCGCATGCGATTGCCGCCGCCGCCGACGAGGTCAGGAAGGAGTTGCTGCGCTTGGCGAAGATTATACCGGATTCGCCGCTTCGTGATTCAAAGCCGGACGATGTGGCGCTGTTGGACGGCAGGCTCGTGAGCAAACGCGCAGCGCAGCGCAGCGTTTCGATCGCCGACGCGATGCGGTATGGAGCGGTTGACCGCATCGAAAAAGAGGCATCCAACAGTTTCAAGGACGATAGCTCTCATGCCCACAATACCCATTCGGCGATTTTCGCCGAGGTGAAGGTCGACGAAGAACTCGGCGTCGTTCGCGTCACTCGGATTGTGAGCGCGGTCGCGGCCGGGCGGATCTTGAATCAGAAGACTGCAAGCAGCCAGATTCTGGGCGGCGTGGTGTGGGGCATCGGCATGGCGCTACACGAAGAGACCCTTACGGATCATGCTTTCGGGCGGATCATGAACGCCAACATCGCCGAGTATCATGTGCCGGTGAACGCCGACGCGTACGACATCAAGGTAATCTTCGTCGAGGAGCCCGATGACACGATCAATCCCCTTGGCATCAAAGGCGTGGGCGAAATCGGCATCGTCGGCGTCGCCGCGGCGATCGCCAATGCGGTCTATCACGCCACGGGCAATCGCATACGCGATCTGCCGATCACGCTCGACAAGGTGATGGGGTGGCGCGCAGGCGGCGTCACCTCCGCAACGTCCAGCTAGGTGATAAAAAGGCACACCGCATGGCATCTACACAACCAAGCACAAGGTTATCTCCTCGTGTTCATCGAACGCAACTAGAAGAACGAGCCGCTGGAATGCTGAAACACTAAACTGCCACCATTGCGGCGTCGGCAAACACTCTTTATCGTTGGTCAACGTACCCTGAAGGAGACAGAAAATGAATGCTCAGGAAGCGAAAGCATTGCGGACGAGCCAGCTTGCTACACCTACCGACCTAAAGCCGAATTCTGTACGCGACCTTGCCGGAGCGCTCAACATCCTGCTCGCAGATATGTTTGCGCTCTACGTAAAGACAAAGAACTTTCACTGGCATGTCTCGGGTCCGCATTTTCGCGACTATCATCTCTTGTTGGATGAGCAGGGCGAACAGATTTTCGCCACGACCGACGACATTGCCGAGCGGGTACGCAAGATTGGGGCCACAACGCTGCGTTCGATCGGCCACATTGGGCGCGTAAAGCGCATCGAAGACAACGACGCGGATTTTGTAACGCCGATGGACATGCTTGCCGAACTGCGCGACGACAACAAGCAATTGGCGGCGCGCATGCGTGAGACGCACGATTTATGTAACGAGCACGGAGACGTTGCGACCGCGAGCCTGCTTGAGGGTTGGATCGACGAGGCAGAACGCCGCACTTGGTTCCTGTTTGAAGCTACGCGTCGCGCGGAGTGATCCGACGATCGCCGGCGTTTGCATTGCATCAAAGAGGGCCTCCCGACCAAGCCGACGCGGCTGTCGCTTGGCTCTGGAGAACGGCGCCAGAGCAGAGGGGCGCCACTCGACAGCATCAGGCGGGCCCCTTTCCGTGGTCGGTTTCGTGTACTTCTCTGTCGAGTGCTCTTCGAACGAATTCTACGGAATCAATGGCTGCGCCAAGTTCGGCGCGAAATTGCCCGATCGCTTCTTCCATCGGCGGCGGCAGGTTTCCCCACCAGTCTATAACCTGACTCATCGCCTCTTCGACCGTTCGCAGCATGTCTTCTATTGCGATGTCACGGTAGGTTCTCGCCACAGCACTGTCACCCCTTCTTCCGCGGATAAGCTAAGGCAAAACAGCAGCTCTGCTGGAGTGCCTCGGCAATCTCCGCATGAGAAAGTGCTAAACCTCAGTTTACGCCTCATTGCGTCTCGGGTTCGTGTCCACGACGAACGAGGCGAGGAGCGTGGCCGGCCCGCGGCAGCGGCGGCGAAGGCGCTGGCCGAGCCAGGAACCGGGCACGCGCCCCGGGAGCCGGCCGCGTGATGCTTTCTGCCGCCGGTGACCGGCGTCTTAGATCTTCAATAATCGCTTGGCGTTTTCGTTATACACCTTGGCCTCGTCGGCCGCTGACAGGCCGATCTTTTTGATCACGGAGACGCCTTGTTTCTTCAGGACCTTTAGCGGTGGGGCGTCGGTGCCGAAGATGAAATGATCGGGCCCGACTGTCTCGACCGCGCAGCGTGCCGCCGGCGGGTGATAGCAGGTCGATTCCAGATACATCATTTGCAGGTAATGACTGGGCGGATGCTTGATCAGCATCGGCGCGTAAGGGCCGAGAAAATAGGCTTCGTCCTGTAGGTTGTAGGCGTAATCCATGCGCCCGATCATCTCGCAGATGCCGCCGCCCAGATGGGTGCCGACAAGCTTCAAGGACGGGAATTTTTCGAAAATGCCGCGCACGATCAGGCGCGCCAATGCCAGTGCGTTGTCCATGGGCCGGCCGACGCTGGAGGCAAGCCGGTAATCCTTCATCCGCTCCTCGCCAAAGCCGATCGCCGGCGGATGAATCACCACTGGCAGGTCGAGCTCAGTGGCGAGCGCGAAGAACGGCAGGCATTCGTCATCGTCGGGATAATGTCCCGGCAGGCTCGACAGGATCCAGGCGCCCTTGAGCCCATCCTCTTTGACCGCGCGTTCCCATTCGCGAAGAAATTCGTCGCCGCCATGCGGTACGGTCGTCGCCATGCCGTAGATCGAGGAGTATTTGTCCTGCAGCGAGGCGATGTAGCGATTGACCTTCCTCACTGTTTCGAGCTGCTGCTCGCGATCCATGTGGCGCAGTTCGTGGACCGGCTGGCTCACCAGCGTGGCGTCAACGCCGGCTTCCTGCTGCGCTTGCAGAACGTTCTCGATGGTCATTGGGCAGCGGCCCTGCCAGAACGGTGAGGCCTGCTGCTCGGGCGTCTGCACGTGGGTGTGGAAATCGATGATCATGCGAGGCTCAACTTCGGTGAGAGAATACCATCATGCCGCGCCGGCGGCTTCGGTCGGTGAAAGCTCCTCAAGGGTTCGGCCGGCCGTCTCCATCGAGAACAGCGCGCAGGTGATGCCGCCGATGACAGCGAAGACGCCGAACATGGCGAAGACGCCGCCGACCCCATGGGCGGGCAGAGTGGCGCCGACCAGGTAAGGGCCGATGACCGAGGACAGGCGCTGCGAAATGCTCGATGCGCCGCTGCCGATGGCGCGCAGATGGTTGGGATAATTCTCCGCCGTGTACATGCCGAGCGTGCCCGGGATCATGCCCATGAGCGCGAACGCCAGGGTCGCCAGGGTCACCAACGCGAGCGGGCCGAGACCGGGCGCAACGGCGACGGCAAACAGAGGCACCGCGGCGAGAACGAAGCCGGCGGTGAACGCGCGCTTGCGTCCGATCCGGTCAATCGTGAAGGCGGCGACGAGCAGTACCAACAGCCCGATCAAATTCAATACGAAACCGTAGAGGTTCGATTGCGAGACCGGCAAATGATAGACCGTGCGCAGGATGCTCGGCAGCCAGCCGGTCATCGCGTAGGTGATGAGGTAAGCGCAAAACCAGAGCACCCATAGCGACAGCGTGCGCTTGCGATAGATGCCGCGCACGAGGTCGCCAAAACGCGCGGCGGACGGCACAGCCGGCGCAACCCCGGCCGGGATCGGCGGCAGCGGAACCGCGCCGCCTCGCGAGACCAGCGACTCGATTCGGCGCAACGCCCGGTCGGCGTCTTCGGCCCGGCCACGGCTCGCCAGCCAGCGCGGCGATTCCGGCAGCACCTTCATCATCGGAAGAACGAGCAAGACCGGCAGCGCGCCGAAGAAGAACATCCATTGCCAGCCCAGTAACGGCACCACGAAGGTGCCGACCAGCGCCACCGCAGTCAATCCGACCGGGAACATGAGCTGCTGAATCAGCACGAAGCGGCCGCGTTTTTTCGCTGGGGCAAATTCGCTGATATAGGTGTTGGCGATCGGTACTTCGCCGCCGAGCCCGATGCCCTGCAGAAAGCGCAATGCCAGCAGGACCGAATAGCTTTGCGCGAACATGCAGGCAAAGCTCATGAGCGAAAACAGCACGATGTTCGCCACCATGAGCGGAACACGGCCGCATTTCTCGGCGAGCGCGCCGGAGAAGACGCCTCCGATCACTTGGCCGGCATAGCCGATCGAGATGAGTAGACCAATATCGGCCGGTTGCAAATGCCACAGCGGAATGAGCGCGGGAAGCACATAGGCGACGGTAAGCGCATCGAATGCATCTGAAAAATTGACGGCGCCGACGATGAGGCGCAGCTTGTTGTGCCAGGGCGAGACCGGCAGTCGCTCAATTCGTGCCGCGATCCGATCGCGATCGGGTTGATTGGCCCGGCCCACCGTGCGCCTCCCGCTTCGCGAACCGATCTTTCGTCGGCTGACGCGAACGTCGGGGCGATGGTGAACCAATTCATCCTCCCAGGCAACTCGGGCTTTCGCGCCGATCCGCTTCGTTGACGGGGAACCCGATGCTCATTAAAACTGTTGCTCAAATGGTCGGCGGTCGAGGAGACCCGGATGCATATAATCGATTCGCATTTCCATTGGTGGCCAAGGTCGATTTTCGAGCGGCTGTGCAAGCGCAGCGATTATCCCAGGGCCGAAATCAACCGGCGCGGCGGCTACAACTACATGCGTCGCGGTGGCAGCGGGCAGCATCTGAATTCCTGGGCCGAATGGTTCGATCTCGACAAGCAGCTGCAATACATGGACGGCCTCGGCCACGAGGTCGACGTCGTGTGCTCGATTGGTCCGTTCTCTGTCGCCTTCTCCGACATGTCGGTTGCGCAAGGCCGCGACTATGCGCTGATGTGGAACGAGGAGATGGCGGCTGCGCAAAAGAAATATCCCGGCCGGCTCTGGGCGAGCGCGGCGGTGCCGCTGCAGGACACGCAGACCGCGATCGAGGTCGTCGACGACGCAGTCAATCGCCTTGGACTCATCGGCGTCAATCTTCCAGGCAGCGTCGGCGCGGACGCACGCATCGACGCGGAGCGGCTGGAGCCGCTCTATGCTCATGTCGAAAAGCTGGGCCTGCCGCTGTTCCTGCATCCGACCGACGTGATCTTCCAGGACATGCTCGACGGCTACGACGGCGCGCTGCACTTGAGCCTGGGGCGGGTAATCGAAGTCAGCGTCGCCGCCATGCGGCTCATTCTCTCCGGTCTGATGGAGCGCCATCCGGATTTGAAAATCGTGATGTCGCATACCGGCGGCTCGCTGCCTTACCAGGCCGGCCGCATGGACAAGAATTCCAAGGCAGCCAGGCTGCCTCGGCCGGTCTCCGATTACATGAAGCGCATGTTCACCGACACGGTGTCGCCGCATGCCGCCGGGATTAAATTCGCAATCGATTATTACGGCATCGATCACGTGATGTACGGCACCGATTATCCGTGCTGGGATCCGGCGCCATGCCTCAAGCTCATTGAGGAGATCCCGCTTGCTGCCGCCGACAAGCAGAAGCTGTTCTACGATAATGCGCGGCGGATTCTGGGGCTGAAGGATCCAGTCGGCCAGCCGGCGCGCGAGCCGGTGCTGGCTTAAACCCCAGCGCATCGTAAATGCCGAACTCGGTGGCGGCCCGGTTCGAACTACGCCCACGCTTCAACGCCACGGCTACGCAGTCTGCTCGGCGGTTCAATGCCGAGGCGAAGAGCATCCCTTAGCGCCCGCCTTGCCGGAAATCCGGTTAGCGTTTCGCCGGCACGGGCACAGTTACGCGGGCTCCGGATGCTGTCGCGCAAGCCGACTGGCGGCGAACGGATCGGCGCCGGCTGGCTACGAAGGCGGCGCGAAGCGTTCGTCGATGCCTTGCCACTTATCGTAGCCGACAAGCTTTTTGTACGCCTCGAACTCCATGCCGTCGTTGCGACGGGCGAATTGGCCGCACTTCATGTCGAGCAGCACCGCTTCGATCGCCTTGGCCGCGTGCATGAGCGTGTCGAGGCCGAGCACCGCGCAGTTGAAGCCAAGCTCGGCCAATTCATCCATCGTCAGGATCGGTGTGTGCCCGCCCATCAGTGGATTGCAGATCTGTGGCACGTCGAAGGCGCGGCCGATGCGCTTGAGCTCCTCGACCGAACGCGGCGCCTCGATGAAAATGCCGTCGGCTCCGGCGCGGATGAAGCGCTCGGCCCGGCGCATGGCCTCATCGAGATCGTAGGCCGCGCGCGCATCGGTGCGCGCCAGAATCCAGGTCTGCGGATTGATGCGCTCGGCGCAGGCGGCCCTGATCTTGGCTTCCGCAAGCTCGATGGGCACGACCTTCTTGCCGACCATGTGACCGCAGCGCTTGGGCCATTGCTGGTCCTCGATCAGGATCGCGCTCACGCCCATGCGCTCGTAGGTCTGCACCGTGTGCACTACGTTCTTGACATCGCCGTAGCCGTCGTCGCCATCGACGAAGACCGGCAGATCGCATGCCGACATGATATCGCGCACGGCCGCGGAGATTTCGCCAAAGCCTTTAAGCCCGATATCGGGCACGCCATAGCGCGCCCCGACCGCTGGAAAGCCGCCGATGAAGTAGGTCTCAAACCCGATTTGTTGGATCAGCCGCGCGCTGAGCGCGTCATGGGCGCCAGGAACCACCAGGAAACGCTTTTCTGCGACGGCCTTGTTGATGATCTGGCGGAAGCTCATGGGCGACGAGGATCCATTCTCTGCTCGCGATTTGTGAGTAAATCAGCGCCTAGCCCGTGACTGACTTCCTCACCCACACGCGATTGTCGTGAAACGCGGCGCCGCCGAACGGCGGCACGGCATCGGAGCCTGTGAGCGTATTGATGCCGCGGCAGTCCGGGTAGGCGGAATTGGGCCAGACCGCTTCGGCAACGAGCACGCCGCGGCGCACGCCATCGAACGGCCGGGCGTGAATCCGTACCTGCCCGCGCGGATTGCCGAGCGTGACGCAATCGCCATCTTCAATGCCGAGAGAAGCGGCGTCCTCGGGATGGATCATCACCTCCGGCCGCCGTTCTCGCGCGAGTGACGTCGGCGTTTCCGTGAAAGTGGAATTGAGGAAGCCGCGCGACGGGGAGGTGGCGAGACGGAACGGGTGCGCGGCGTCGGCCTCCTCGATCACGTCCCAATGGTCGGGAAAGTCCGGCATAGGACGCATGCAGACATTGCGGTGCCAGCGCCCGAACGGCACGTTCGGCCAGTCCGGGCGGAAGCGGAACTTGCCGCCCGGATAGGCGAAGCCATCGAGATAATGGGCTGTGGCGAAGTCCGGCTGGCAATCGATCCAGCGGCTTTTTTCAATCTCGGCCAGGCTGCCCCAGCCGGATCCTTGCAGTGTCGCGTCGATCAATTGCCGCGCCGTCATGGCAAAGCCCGGATGTTCGGCGCCGAGCTGTTTCGCCAGCGCGCAGATCACTTCGTGGTTCGAACGGCACTCGCCCGGCGGCTCGATCAGTTTCGGCCCGAGCAAAATGTACTGACTGCCGCCGGCGGTGTAGAAGTCATCGTGCTCGACGAACATGGTGGCGGGCAGGACCACGTCGGCGAATTTCGCCGTGTCGGTCATGAACTGCTCGTGCACGCACACGAACAGATCGTTGCGCGCAAAGCCGGACTTCACCACGTCCTGATCGGGCGCGACCGACAGCGGGTTGGTGTTCTGGATGAGGAGAGCGGTGACCGGCCCCCCGCCTTGCAGCGCCTCGTCGTCGCCGGTCAGGACTGGGCCGACGCGGGACTGGTCGAGCATACGGATAGTGGGATCGCGCATGTCGCTGCCCTCGATCAGGGTCTTGTCGAGGTGGAAGACATCCCCGTTGTTGTGAAAGGCGCCGCCACCTTCGTAGCGCCAGGCGCCAGTGACCGCGGGGATGCAGCTAGCCGCGTGCATGTTGAAGGCGCCGTTGCGCGAGCGTGAAAAGCCGTAGCCCAGACGGAAATAGGCGCGCTTGTTCTCGCCGACGAGCCGCGCAAAGGCCTCGATCGTTTCCGCAGGGCACCCGGTGATGCGCGCCGCCCAGGTGGGGTCGCGCGTGCGCAAGTGCGCGGCCAGTTCGCGCGGCGCATCGGTGTAGCGGTCAAGATAATCCCAATCCGCCTTGTCGTCGCGGAACAGACAATGCATCACCGCGCAGGCGAGCGCGCCGTCGGTTCCGGGGCGGATCAAGAGCGCCAGATCGGCCTGCTGCATCGTAGCGTTCATGTAAACGTCCACGACCACGATCTTGGCACCGCGCTCCTTGCGGGCGCGCGTCGTATGCGTCATCACGTTGACCTGGGTGTTGGCCGCATTGGTGCCCCAGATCACCACCAGATCGGATTTCGCCATCTCGCGCGGATCGGCGCCGGCGAGCCTGCCGGTGCCGGCTATAAAACCGGTCCAGGCGGGATTGACGCAGATCGTGGAAAAGAAGCCGGAATATTTTTTGGCGTGTCGCAGCCGGTTGATGCCGTCGCGCATCACATGGCCCATGGTTCCAGCGTAGTAGTAGGGCCATACCGCCTCGCTGCCGTGCGCCTGCTCGGCGCGAATGAATTTCTCGGCGATTAGGTCGAGCGCGTCCTCCCATGAGATCGGTGCGAATTCGCCGGAGCCTTTCGGGCCTTTGCGCCGAAGCGGCTGCAGGAGCCGCGCGGGATGGTGCACGCGCTCGGCGTAGCGCGCGACCTTGGCGCAGATCACTCCCGCCGTATAGGCATTCTCCACGGCCCCGCGCACGCGGCCGATCGTGCGCGCGTCGAAGATTTCGACTTCGAGCGCGCAGGTCGACGGGCAGTCGTGCGGGCACGCCGAGGCACCGATTGTCTGCGGCCGTACAGTCTGGTTCATGGCTACCATGCTAACAGTGTGGGGCCGGCTAGCGAAGCGCCATCTGCCCTTTTGCCGCAAGGAGACTTTCGCCGCATCACAGCGTCGCCCGCAGGCGCTTGGCCGCCTCGACCATGACCCGCAATTTTTTGTGCGCCAGGTCCCGGCTGATCGTCATCAGCCCGCAATCTGGCGCGAGCCAGACTTGACGCGGGGTGAGCCAGCAAAGCGCCTCGCCGACGCGGCGTTCCACCGCCGCGACGTCGGGCGCCGGCGTGTCGCCGGGATCGATGCAGCCGAACATGACGATGCGGTCGCCGCAGATCTGCAGCATCTTTGCGTCGAAGACCGAGCGGCCGAACTCGACCGTGAAGCCGCCAATGCGCGTTCGCATGAGCAGCGGCAGCAGGTCCTCGTAACGATACTCATGCTGCAGGCCGCCGCCCCCAGGATAGCCGTAGCAAAGATGTACGATGGTCGGCACGGAGATGCCATCGAGGCAGCGGTCGAGGGCGCGGGCGCCATAGGCGCGAACCTTATCGTGATAGCGCGTCATCGCTGGCTCGTCGATTTGCAGCACCGCGGCGCCGGCCTCCTGCAGGTCGCGCAATTCGCCGTTGAGCGCGGCGGCGACATCAAAGGCAAGTTCTTCCTCGTCGGCGTAGAACTCGTTGGCGGCGCTGTCGACCACCGTCATCGGTCCGGGTACCGCCATTTTGATCGGGCGGCTGGAATGCGATCTTGCGAGGCGCAAATCGTCGACCGCAGCCGGCGCGCAGCGCACCACCCTGCCGCTGATGCGCGGCACCAGCCGGTCGGCGGCGCGGTTGCGATAGATCGTCTTGGTCACCAGCCGTTCGGTATCGATTCCGTCCCATCGCCCGGCGATATGAAAGACGAAGCTGCTGCGCCGCATTTCGCCGTCGGTTACGATATCGAGGCCGAGTTCTTCCTGCTCGCGCAGCACCAGGGCCATGGCGTCGTCCATGGCTTGCCTGAGTGCCTCGCCCTGGAGCCGGAAAGTCAGCTGATTGCGTTTGGTCCGCGCCAGCCAAGTTGGCCGCGGAAAGCTGCCGACGCTGGTGGTCGCAAGAGGTCCGAATTGCATCGTCGGGTCGCGCGTTCAGTCTGAAAGAGCGGATATTTAGTGCGCCGTCTGCGCCTCGCGCGGCTTTGGGTCTGCCAGTGCATCCGCGGCCTTGGCGTTGAGCCGGCGATGGCCGGCTTTCATCAGCTTGCCGAGATAATGGTCTGCGACGGTAATCGGCGGGTATTTTTCTCCCCCACCGACCCAACTGGGAAAACAGCGAATCACCGCGTCCGGATTGGGAGATTCGAACAACACCAGCGAAGTCCGATCGCTCGGCGCCGCGTCGGGCGGCGGAACGGCGACGCGATGCAGCGTTGAAACCCAGCGGTCGTTCGACCAGCGCATCATCAGATCGCCGATGTTACAACGAAGGCCTCGGGAGGAATGTGGACGTCGAGCCAGCCGCCCTGGCGATTTGACCTGCAAGCCTCCCGGGGTGTCGTCGCCGCGCACGAAGGTCATCACCCGTAATCGGTGTGTGCTCCCGCGCGGAGCTGTCGCGGAAGCGGCGTTTGGGCGATGGCGGGGTAGCGAATGATGCGCGCCACGCTCGCGCGGCGATCGAATTTGTCGACGAAGTAATCCTCGTCGATGCCGAGCGCCGTCGCCATCGCGCGTAGCACGCGCAAGGAAAGGGCCGACATGGCGGCGTGATAGCGCACCATCGTTTCCTGAAAGTCATGCGGGCGCGCCGGCCAGATGTTGGGCGCGTACATGCGCCCGCAGGTCTCGGCGGCCTGCGCCGCGAGGGCGGCGACGCCCTCCGGGCCGAACGTGAACGCTTCCTGAATATCTGGCGGCGCCGGCTGCCCCATCGAATACGAAACCGCGCGGTCGCCGACCCAGTTGTAGCCGCGGCTGATCTTAGCCGGCGGCCGCTGGACCTTCATTTTCTCAGCGTCCGGCCAAGCGAAAAATTCGATGGCGCGGTCGCGGGTGTCCGTGATCAGGTCCCGCGGCACGCCGTGGCCGACAACCATGAAGAAACCGATGTCGGTGCAAGCGGCGCCGATCTGGCGCGCTACCTCGCGGCGCTCGCACGCGCTGCCGCCCATAAGCGGCGACAGGTCGACCGGCGACAGGTCGATAGACGGGATCGAATTTTCCGGCGCCATGGTGCACCGTTGCGGAGCGATGTGGCCCGATACAGCGACTATATCGGCATCGAGTCCGGCCGCAATGGTATAAAAGCCGAAGGGAGGTCGGCGATGAAGCGCCGTGCCGCACTGGGATCGCTGCTTGCCGCCACTGGGGCGCTGTTGGCGCCGCGGTTGGTAGGTGCGCAGCCCGCTTTTCCCGCTCGGCCGATTCGCATTATCGTGCCAGTCGCACCGGGCGGCGGGGTCGACACTTTCGCGCGGCTGATCGCGGCAAAAATCGCCGAACGGCGCCGCGTCGAATTCGTGGTGGAAAACCGCACCGGCGGCAACAGCACCATCGGCGGCCTTGACGTCAACCGCGCAGCGCCGGACGGACATACGCTCCTGTTTCATGCCTCCACGCACATTGTGGCGCCGCTGGTGATGCGCGAAGTGCCTTACGATCCCGTCGCCGGCTTCACCCCCATCGCGCTCGCCGGGCGAGCACCGCTCATCCAAATCATCGCCAACAAGCGGCCGGAGAAGACAGTCGCCGAGATAGTTGCGGCGGTGAAGAAAAAGCCGGACGACTGGTCGTTCGCCACCGCCCAGCTGGGCGCGCCCGGTCATCTCGCCGAAGTCGCGTTCAACCAGTACAACGGGCAAAATATCCCGATTGTCGTTTATCGCGGCACCGCGCCGGCGGCGAACGACGTGGTCGGCGGTCATGTGTCGATGATGATCGAAGCGATTCTGTCACTCTCGCCGCTGGTGAAAGCGGGCAGCGTGCGCGCGGTCGCGGTCACCAGCAAAAAACGCACGCCGCTTGCTCCCGACATTCCGACAATGATTGAGCTCGGCTTGCCACAGCTCGATTTCGGTGCCTGGTGGGGCTTGTGGGGACCGCCCGGGATGCCGGCCGATCTCGTCGGCAGGCTGAACGGCTGGACCAACGAGGCGGTTGGGGCGCTGGCCGCACAGGGACGCCTTGCCGCGCTCGGAATTGAGCCCGCCGCAAGCTCACCCGCGGCGTTCGCGCAGTTCATCCGTGCCGATTTTGACCACAGCGCCGAGCTTCTCAAGGCTGCGAGATTTCATCCGCAATAATGGAGGCAATAGCATGAAAGCTGCAGTGCTGGGCGAGGGCGGCATCGAGGTTCGCGATGTTGCGAAACCGACCCCCGCGGCGAACGAGATTCTGGTCCGGGTGCGCGCTTCCAGTCTCAATCGTGCCGATCTGTTGGTGGCCTCGGGCATTCAGCACGGCCGCGTCGGCGGCGTCGGGGCGCGCATCGGGCTCGAATGCGCCGGTGAGGTCGAGGCGGTCGGCAGTATGGTTGCCGATTTTAAACCGGGCGACCGTGTTATGGCCTCCGCACCGGCGGCGCTTGCCGATTATGCGGTCACCGACGCCGCCCGCGCGCATCGCATCCCCGGCAACAACATGACTTACGAACAGGCCGCGTGCTTTCCGGTGGCGCTGCAGACCATGCACAACGCCGTCGTCACCGCCGGCCGGCTCAAGCGCGGGGAGACGCTGCTCATTCAGGGCGCAAGCGCGGGCGTCGGCCTCATGGGCATGCAGATCGGCAAGCTGATGGGTGCGTCGCTGGTCGTGGGCACGTCGACCAATCCGCAGCGGCGCGCACGTTTGCACGAATGCGGCTGCGATCTGGCGCTCGATTCGCGCGACCCGAATTGGCCTGAGGACGTCAAGAAGGCGACCGGCGGCAAGGGCGTCGATCTGATCGTCGATCTCGTCTCGGCGGGCGTCGCCAACCAGAACCTGGAGGCGGCGGCGATCCTCGGCCGCATCGTCAATGTCGGCCGGCTTGGCGGCATGAAAGGCGAGTTCGATTTCGACAAGCACGCGCTCAAGCGCATCGACTATATCGGCGTGACCTTCCGCACCCGCAGGCCCGAGGAGGTGCGCGATATCGTGCGCGCGCTGCGCGCGGACCTGTGGCCAGCGGTCGAGAGCGGCAAGCTGAGCCTGCCGATCTACAAAACCTACAAGCTCGAACAGGTCGCCGAGGCGCTGTCGGTCATGCGCGCCAACCAGCACTTCGGCAAGATCGTGATTGCGGTCAGTTGAGCAATTGCCTCTCGCCACGTCAGTGAGCCGTCCAGACCGGCGATGCCGCTGCGGACGTTTTGTCGCCTCGGTCCGCGCGACGACGCGGCCGACGCTATGTGCGCTCCGGCACGACCTCATGGAACTTGGCGTAATCGAGAATGAGCCGGCCGTCGTCAGAGAGGCTGGTAATGTCGTGGTAGCGATGCCGCCAGCGGATGTCCTGCCGCGTATAAATGTGACGCGCATAGAGCCGCTGCGCGGAATTGTCGTCGACGCCGTCGAGATTGAGGATCAGCGCGCCTTCGCTGGCGGCGAAATCCTCGGCCGTCTCGCCGTAGAATGCACTGGCCTCATCGATCACGTGCAGCAGCGTCCAGCTCAGCGAGAACATTGGGTGCTCGCGGCGCTGGAGCTTCAGTTCGTAATAGCGGCGAAATTGCTCGCCCTCCTTGGTATCCTCCAGCCGAAACAGCCACAGCCGCGCCGTCGCCTGTGAGATCGTGTTATGGCGGGCATTGGCAATGCGGATCATCAGCGTCGGTTCGCCTTGATGCGTGGTGACGACCGGATGGCGGGCAAACACGAAGCGGGCGCGCGGCCGTGAAAAGCGGGCGAAGACGAGCCCGGCCAACACCGCGAGGAAGCACATGCCGGTGAAGATTTCGGCGGTGGCGACGAGATGGCCGTAATCGGTCTGTGGGTGCATGTCGCCATACCCGACCGTCGCCAGCGTCTCGATCGAGAAGTAGAACAGGTTGAGGAAGCTGTGCCGGGGAACGTTGGCGATCGGGTTGTCGCCGAGCGAGTAAAGCAATGCGAACGCGGCATTGAGGACCACGAAGATCAGTGCCGCGCCGCCGAAGAAGGCCGGCCAGTAGACCGTCATCGAACGGTGATAGAGGTCGGTCCACACGCCAGGCGCCAGGCCTCGGGTCTCGATGTCGCGCAGGCCGATGCGCTGGATGTGCGTTTTGTGCGCAATCCGCGCGACTGGCTTTCGCAGCTTGGCCAAGGGTTCATCCTTTCGCGCGCAACCCCGGCGCTGGTGCGCCGCGGGCGCTCCCGCCGCCGGGGCGCGCGCACCACCAGCGCTTCAGCGCATTCTCAATCGCCTCTCCCCTGTGGCGGAGGGCTCAAATTGCACGCGCGCGCTCGACTCATCCCTGGCGAATCTTGCCAGGCGCCCGTCAGGCGGTCGCTTGCGCGGCCACCTTGGACTTCAGCCGAGGATAGACGCGCAGCGCGTTGCTTGCGAATATCTTGTTGCGCTCGGCGTCGTTGATCGGCGCCTTGTCGATGTAGCGCTTGGTATCGTCGAAACCGAAGCCGGTCTTCGGATCGTTGCCCTTCACCGCACCCACCATTTCCGAGGCAAACAGGATATTGTCGATCGGCACCACACTGGTGAGCAGATCGATGCCGGGCTGGTGATAGACGCAGGTGTCGAAGAAAATGTTACTGCCCATGATGTCGGCGAGCTCGGGCCGGCCGTTGTTGAGCGCAATCCCGCGGAAGCGGCCCCAATGGAACGGCACGGCGCCGCCGCCATGCGGAATGATGAATTTGAGTGCGGGGAAGGTCTTGAACAGGTCGGAGAGGATGACCTGCATGAACACCATCGTGTCGGCATTGAGATAATACGAGCCGGTGGTGTGCATCGCCGGGTTACAGCAGCCGGAGACGTGGATCATGCACGGTACGTCGAGCTCGATCATCTTCTCATAGAGCGGGAACCATGATTTGTCGGTCATCGGCGGCGAATTGAAATAGCCACCGGACGGATCGGGATTGAGATTGCAGCCGACGAAGCCCATTTTCACGCAGCGCTCCAGCTCGGTGGCGCAGTTTCTCGGATCGACGCCGGGCGATTGCGGCAGCTGGCAGACACCGATGAAGTTCTGCCGAAACAGCGATACCACGCGCGCAATCAGGTCGTTGCAGATTTGCGACCATTCGACGGAGACGCTCTCGTCGCCAATATGGTGTCCCATGCCGGAGGCGCGCGGCGAGAAAATTGTCAGGTCGGTGCCACGATCGCGCTGCAAGCGCAGCTGGTTCTGCTCGATGCTCTCGCGGATCTCGTCGTCGGACATTTTCAGCGCCCCGCGCGAGGGCATCGCCGCCTTGTCCTTGGCGTTGGCCGCCGCGGTCTGCTCCTTGCGGAAGCGATGCAGGTCCTTGGGCTCGGTGGTGTAATGGCCGTGGCAATCGATAATCATGGCACCGTTGCTGTGGGTGGTATTTTGGATCGGGAGATGCTACGGCGCACGGCGGTATTGTCAAACGGGCCAATGGTCCGAGCCGCGCGACTTTGACTTCCGCTCCCTGCGGGTGAGAGGGTTGGGGTGACGGGGTTTGGAGTTCGAGAAATGCTGGGCCTCCGAGGCGCTTTGCCTGGCGGCTCTTTGATGGGCGCCGGCCTCTTCCCTGGGGAGAGGTGGATCAAAGAATGGTGAATTGGACACCAGTTTCATCGATTGGGGAGACCGGGAATGGCTGAACTACCGCGGCTCAACGGCGTCATCCGCTCGCTCGAATTGGGGCAGACCGCGCTCACCTGCTTCTCGCCGCCGGACGTCGAGGCGGCGATCGCGCTCGCCACCGCCAAATACGACGCCGTGGTCTACGAGATGGAGCACAACCCGTACGATATCCGCGCCTTTCGCGATTGTCTCCAATACATGCTCAACCGCGGGCAGATCGCGCGGTCCGGTTCGGTGGCGCCGGCTGTGGCGCCGTTCGCCCGCATCCCGCCGAACGGCGGCGAGAAGGGGCAGTTTCAGGCCAAGCAGGTGCTCGACCTCGGCGCCTACGGCATCATCTGGCCGCACATCAGCACTGTCGAACAGGCCTACAATGCGGTCGCCGCCTGCCGCTATCCGCGGCTGAAGAACAAGCCGCTTTACGAGCCGGCCGGCATTCGCGGCGACGGCCCGACCCAGGCGGTGCGCTATTGGGGTATCAGCCAGCAGGAATATTACGAACGCGCCGACGTGTGGCCGCTCAATCCCAAGGGCGAGCTCTTCGTCATCCTGATGATCGAAGACACCGAAGGAATCAATAACCTGAAAGACATTCTGCAGAATGTCCCGGGCATTGGCGCAGTCCTCATTGGCGAAGGCGATCTTTCGCAGGAGCTTGGCTATCCCCGGCAATACGAGCACAAGGTCGTGCTCGAGGCGATGGCGCAGATCGTTAACACCTGCAAAGAGGCGGGTGTCGTCGTCGGTCACCCGCACGTCGAGGCCGGCAACGTCGAGCGCATCGCCAAGGAGGGCTATCGTTTTCTGATGTGCGCGCCGGTGCGCTCTTACGGTCATCTCGAGAAGGCGCGGCAGCTCGTCAGCAGGGCCTAGAACGGACCCTCGTCAGACTGGCGGAATAGAAGCTTGATGCGTGCCGGTTGCATCCGATGCTCGCGCGTCCTTACTCTTCGCGCCGTGATGATCCGGGGAGTGAGTGTCCCCGACCGTCGGCTGGAATCGCTGACGCACGCAATCGGCTGGGACGAACGGAGTGGTGCGGTCGGCTTCTGTGCTGCTCTGCCCGGCGGCGATCTGTTTGCCGCGCTAAGGATTCCAGGCCTCAGCATGGCTGCGATTGTTGAGCAATCAGACAGCGGGGTTGGGGCGAAGCCGAGCTTTCCTTGCCCATTAACCAAACCATCTAAGTCTTTCGCGCTTCTGCGTCCCGGAGCGCATCGTCGACCTCTCTGGTCGACGGGGGAAAGCGATCGTTTGCTCAAGCCGGCTTTCATGACCCGGAGCCATGCGCGGCGGCGGCCTTGCGGCCGCCCGTGCGCGTCAGGCTCTGCAAATAGGCGATGAGGTCGCGGCGCGACGCCGCATCGGGAACGCGCACCGGCATTTTGACCCCGGGAATGAATTTTTGCGGATCGGCGAGCCAGCTGTTGAGGTGATCCGCGGTCCAGAACAAGCCGGCTTTCTTCAGGGCGGGCGAATAATCATATCCCGGGGCTGCGCCGGCGCGGCGATCGAAGACGCTGCCGAGCATGGGGCCGTATGTGTTATGGTCGAGCGCATGGCAGGTGCTGCAGCGCTCGCTGAAAATGGCGCGGCCGTTGGCCGGGTCGGGCTGCGCATCGGGCAGGAAGCGCGAGAGGTCTTTTGCATTCTGCGGATTTGCCGAGCGGAAGAACGTATAGCCGAGCGTGAGCTGGGCCACGCCGTGCATATCGGTATTTTTGCCGAGGGCGGGATCGACGTAGAAGACAACCGGCATCTCGACCTTCTGGTGTGCGTCGAGCCGCTCCTCGGTGAAGCAGAAGCACTGGATCTTATTGAAATAGATGCCGGCGCGCAGCGGCGTCACGTTGAAAGTCGCATGACCGACGATCGATTCATTGCTGAGGTTCTCGGCGGTGAAGTAAACGAGCTTCTGCTCGCCAAGATGCACGGTGACGGCGCGCTGCTCCGGCACGAATCGCCAGGGCAGGCCTGGAGCGACGTTGGTGTCGAACGCGACGGTCACGGTTTGTTTGGAGACCGTCGCGGTATCGGACGCGACCCTTTGCGTCGTTCCGGCCAGTCCGGTTGCGGCGCAGAACATACGATAAAGCGTCGGAGAATAAGCGACCAGCCCACACATCACCGCGATCGCAACCAGGCATGGCGCGATGACCATCAGGTGTCTGCGTGGCACAGCTTGTATCATCGATCCCTGGAGGCAGTTAAGGGGCCAGCCGTACGTTTCGCCATGCCATGTGGCGTACCAGGTGGCGTACTACGGAGGTAGTCCCGGCAATTGCCGTCTCAATGATAGCACATGCGGCCTTTTGTCCGCACACACGCGACGCAAGCTGCGACGCAAGCCGTGGCTCAGAAATTGGCGGCGCGCTTGGGTGCAGGCTGGGCGACCGGGGTTCCCCGCGGCAGGTCGAATAGGCCGCTCGGCAGCGTGTCTAGAAATGCAAGAACCTCCGAGGTCTTCACCACATCGGCGTATTTGGCGTTCATGTCGCACAAGTTGATGGCGTGGCTCGCCTGCGAGCGGTCGAAGCAGCCTTCCTCGGCGAGCGCGATGCGGTAATTGAGCGAGAACGCGTCGAGCACGGTGGCGCGTACGCAGCCGGAGGTCGTGGTACCGGCGACGATGAGGCTGTCGCAGCCGAGGAGCGTGAGATAGCTCGCCATGTTGGTCCCGAAGAAGCCGGACGGCTTCTGCTTGAGCACCACGATGTCCTGGGGCGCGGGTGCGATCGGGGCGACGATTTCATTGCCATCGAGGTTGGTTACGATGGCTTGACGATCCTCCTCGTTGCGCGAATTCTTCCAGGCCCATGAGCCGGAATCCCAATTGTCCTCGCGCCGCACCCCCGTCGTATAGAGCACCGGAATGCCCTTCTCGTGGCACTTGTCGATGAGGGCGCGGATGTAGGGCAAAGCCTCCCAGGCGTCCTCGCCGCAGGAATTGCGCCAGCGCTTGATCGATTTGAGAATCGGCTCCGGCCGGTCGCCGCAGAACGCCCAGTTGACGTCGATGATGAGCAGCGCCGGCCGCTTGCCGAAGCCGCCGCGGGCGCCGTAGCCCGAAGTCGCGAACACCGCCTTGTCGCGCTCGGTGAGAAACTGATTCCAGATCGGTTCGGACATCGCTTCGTTCCTTCTTGTTACCGAAGTTCGCTGATCGGGAGTTGATCTTAGCAGCTTCGGCGCAGGACATTAAACGCTTAGCTTCCACATCCCCGATTCGCTCCCCACGGGGAGACGCAAGGGGACCTCATCATTGAAGCTTGCAATTTGATGACACAACATTGGGACTCACCGGGCGCCGGCCTCATTCATCCTGCACGCCCTACAACGTGGCCTTGAGTTTATCGACGAAACTCATGTCGATGATCTCATCGTATTTGACATCCGTCTTCAACAGCCCGGCACCCATGACCACGGCCTTGGCCGTATCCCAGGAGGCACGGCTGATCGAGCCGTCCTTGCTCCACATTTCGTCGGCGAACGAGCGATCGAGGGTGGCCTTGAGGTCGTCGAGCGCCATGGTGGGAAACTGTTTTTTGCCGATTTCGGCGGCTTCGTCATGATTGGAGTCGACGAATTTCAGCGACTTCATCATGCCGTGCACGAAGCCGTGCACCAGTTCAGGCGTTTTCTGGATCGAGTCGAGCCGCACGTTGAATGTCGAATAGGCGTAAGGACCCATCATTTTCGGAATGTTGATGAACGGTTCGCCCCACACGCCGGTACGAACGCCCTGGGTGATGAAGGGCTCGGTCGAACACCCGATCTGCGCCTGCTTGTTGCGGACGATCGGCAGGACCGCGGAATTGGCTGTTTCAATCAGCGTGACGTCGCGCGTGGCATCGAGGTTCCATTTTTTCAGCAAATATCGAGTGATCGAATTTGGTGTGCCGCCGTAGCCGCTGGTGGCGATCGTCTTGCCTTTGAAATAACTCGCCCAATCGCTGTTCGCGGGCGCGTGGTCCTTGGCCGCGCAATAATAGACATTCCCGCGATTGACGCAGTTGACCACCGCACGCAGCTCGGCGCCTTTCGCCTTGGCGTAGGCGCAATGCTCCGGTCCGCCGATGAAGGCGAAGGCCTGGCCGGAGAGCACCGCATTGGCGTGGCCAGCGCCGGTCTCGATAGTCACGATCTTGACCGTGACGCCCTCGAACAGGTTCTGCGCCATGCCAACGTAGAGTGGCAGGTAACCAATGCCGTGGACCGGCTCGGCGATCAGGACTTCCTTGGTTTCGGAACGTGCGAGCATGGGGCGCGCAAGAAGCGCAACTCCGGCAGAAGCGCTTGTGCCCAGTATTCTGCGTCTGCTGAATTTGCCGCTATTCATGACAACCTCTTGCTTGCGTTTGCTTGTGCCCTTGCCGTGCGCGCCAGTTTTGCGCCTCGGCGTCTATTGCTTCACGCCCTTGCGGAGCACGCCCTCGAGCCAGGACACGGCCGCGTACATGGCGACGGCGAGAACCGAGAGCACGCCGACCGCGACCCAGACCAGCGCAATGTCGTAGGTTTCTCCGGCATAGAGAATCTGCCGGCCGAGGCCGTGCTGCGAGGCGATGAACTCGCCGACAATCGCGCCGGTCAAGGCCAGTCCGATATTGACCCGCAATATCGATATGATCCAGGGCAGGCAGAACGGCACCACCAGCTTGCGGAAAACTTGCATGCGGCTCGCCCCAAGCGAGTAGAACAGTCTCTCCTGATCCGGATCGAGCGTCTTCACGCCGGCATAAGTCGTCAGCGCCGAGACGATGATGGTCAGCGCGGTCGCGATCGCGATTTTGGAGGCAAGGCCAATACCGAAAATGAGGATCACCAGCGGCGCGAGCGCCAGCTTCGGCAAGGAATCAAAGCAGATCAAATAGGGCTGAACAATCGCGGCATAGTTGCGCGACCACCAGAAAGAAAGGCCGAGCAAGGAGCCGGCGGTCGTTCCCAGAAGAAAGCCGAGAATCGTGGCGCGGAAAGTGAATCCGATGTCTGTCCAGGCGTCGCCCTGCGTGAAAAATTTGATCAGGGTGGCCCAGATCGCGCTCGGCTTCGACCAGAAGAATCCATCGATCCAGCGATAATCCGCGGCGGCTTCCCAAACTGCGATCGCCCCCGCAAGAATGCCGACCTGCACCGCAACGATAGCCCAGACCGGCCAATCCCTATGCACCGGCAGCCGACGAATGATCTTCGCAGCGTGCATGCTCTCGGCGGAGGCGGCAGGCGGCAGAGTAAGACGCTCGCCGGCGCGGGAATGCTGAACCGTCATTGCCGCTCCACCATGCTATGCGGCCTCTTCGAGGGCGGCCTTGTGTGCCGCCGTCAGCAGCTGCATGCAGCGCTCCTTGATGTCGATGAATTCACGGGTAAGCGACACGCGGCGCTGACGAGGACGTGCGATCGGCACCGGGATCGTTTCGATGAGCCGTCCCGGGCGAGTGGCCATGACGTACATTTCGTCGGAGAGATAGATTGCTTCCTCGACGTCGTGGGTAACGAAGACCACCGTCTTTCCAAAATCGCTCCACAGCTGCAGGAGCCATTCCTGCATATGCAGCTTGGTTTGCGCGTCAAGCGCGCCGAACGGCTCGTCAAGCAACATCACGTCGGCATCGAAGAGCAATGTGCGTAGCAGCGCGGCGCGCTGGCGCATGCCGCCGGAGAGCGCATTGGGATGGACTTGCTCGAAACCGCCAAGCCCGTAGCGGCGGAGCAGTGGCAGCGCACGTTCGCGCGCTTGGCGCAGCGGCACGCCCTGGATCTCCATCCCGAGGACGACGTTGTCGAGGACCGTCCGCCAGGGCAACAGCAGGTCCTTTTGCAGCATGTATCCGACACGGCCGATCGTGCCCGTGGCATCGTCGCCATCAATCGATACCCGGCCGGCGGTGGGCCGCAACAGGCCGGCGACGATGTTGAAAACCGTGCTCTTGCCGCAGCCGGAGGGTCCGATCAGGCTGACAAAGCGGCCCAGCGGAATCGACAACGTCAGCGGCGCAAGCGCCTGGAATGGGCCAGCCGGCGTCTCAAACGTCATGCTGACCTGGTCGAGATGAAGCTTTGCACGCGGCGCCATCGGGTGCGTCCCTGTTGCAGCGAGCGCTCGCAAGAGCCGTGCCATGATAGCGGCTCGCACCTGCGCCGCACCAGCGCAAACGGATGCGGCTGATGCGCGCAAAACGATGGCTGTCGCCAACGCTCAACCGGCCGTGCAGGCAGGTCGGGTCCCGCGCAACGCCAATTGGAATGCGCTCGCGATCGCCTGCTTGCTCTTGCCGGCGCCGACGGCGTCGCCGATTGCGGCGACAATTTGTCCGGGACGGGTGCCCAGCTTTTCCCGTTCAGCGGTGCCGCGACGCACCCGATAGTAGAACCAGTTGCGCAGTCTTTCGGATGAGAGAAGACGCGAGAAGCCGGGCTTGCGTGCGATGTCGCGATCGAGCGCCCAAAGAATGAGCGGTCCGAGACCCAAGCGATAAGCGGCGCCGGTGGCGATCACGATGCGGTCGAACGGTCGGAGGAGTTCGGACGAGGCGGTCACGTTCAAGCCGAACCGGAACACGACGCCTTTGGCTTCGCAGGCGGCGAAAAGATCGGCGATATAGCGGTCAAAGCTGTTTTGGTTGGCCGCGACCTCTTGAAACAGCGGCGCCTTGCCGGCGTAGCGGAACGAACCGCCAGGCTTCGATTCCTTTTCGAACACGGTAACCTGGTTGCCGTCGGCAACCAGCGATGCATAGGTGAGCCCGGCCGGCCCGGCGCCGATCACCGCGATGCGTTCGCCGCGCGGCGGCCTAGGCTCCGCGAACGCTTTTTCCCGGCCCGCCGCGCCGTTGACCACGCAGCCGATGCGGGCGCCGCCGCGCATTTCGTTGATGCAAGTGTTGCAGGCAAGGCAGCGCCGCACCGGTTCTCCGCGTTGTACTTTTGCTGGCCATTGCGGGTCGGCGACCAGGCTGCGGCCGAGCGCAATGAAATCCGCCTTGCCGTTCGCGACCGCGCTCTGCGCTAGCGCCGGGTCGCCGAGCCGGCCGACTGCAATCACCGGGACGCGGACTTTGCTCTTCACCTCGGCGGCGAAGCCCAGAAACGTGCCGTCCGGATAATCCATCGGCGGCAGCACAATCTGGGCCGACGGCAGCGAGCGATAATGGCCGGCACTGATGTGCAGCGCGTCGGCGCCGGATTCTGCCGCCCAGATTGCGATCTGTCGGCCTTCCTCGAAGGCGAGCCCGCCGCGGAAGAAATCCTCCACTGAGAGCCGATAGACCACACCAAGATCCGGCAGCGCCGCTTTTACGGCGCGCAGAATATCCAGGCCGAAGCGGGCGCGGTTTTCCAGGCTGCCGCCGTACTCGTCGGTGCGGCGGTTTTCGAACGGCGCGTGGAACTGCGAGATCAGATAACCGTGCGCGGCGTGGATTTCGACGCAGTCGAACCCAGCTTTCTTGGCGCGCAACGCGGCGTCGACATGCGCGGTAACGGTTTCGGCGATACGCGCCTTGGTCATCTCCCGCGGCACGATGGTTTCGAACGTCATCTCGAAGACCGGATGGGCAATTGCCGACGGCGCAATCGGCGTTTCGCCGCAGATGTCCGCCCGGGTGTGGCCGCCGGCATGGCCGAGCTGGATCGAAGCCTTGGCGCCGCCGCGATGAATTTCCTCGACGAGCCGCGTCAACCCGGGCAGGAAGCGATCGTCGTAGATGCCCACTTCATGGCGGCGATGACGGCCGCATTTTTCCGGCGAAGCCATTTCGACGGTGATCAGTCCGACGCCGCCGCGCACCCGCGCCATGTAATAGGCTATGGTGTCCTCGGTGACCAACCCCTCCGCGTCCGCCGTGCGCGTGGTCATCGGCGGCATCACGATGCGGTTCTTGATTTCGGCTGGCCCGATGCGGGCCGGGGTGAAGAGGATGTTCATGGTGCGGTCATGCCAGGGCGGGTGGAGCGCGAACCCGTAATGCATAACCACACTGGACAATGTTGTGTAGCTATGAGGACTGCCCGGCCGATATGGGGTTCGGGGTTCGCGGGCCTTCGTTCGCGCCGCGAACATGACGATCACAGGACGGCAATCTCCCCGCCGTCGATATCGATCGTCGCGCCGTGCAGCCAGGTGGCGCGCGAGGAGGCGATGAAGGTCACGAGATCGGCCACGTCCTCTACGGTCCCGTAGCGAATGATTCCCGCTTCGCGGCACATCTCTTGACGTATTTTTTCCTCCGGCAGGCCGGTGCGCGCCATTTCGGCGCGGATGCGGCGCCATTGCCGCTCGGTCTCGACCAGGCTCGGATGGATGCAATTGACGCGCACGCCGTCTTGTTTCCCGCGGTCGGCCATGCATTTGGTGAACGCGGCGACCGCGGCGTTGACCGAGCTGCCGATGGTGAAATCCGCGTGCGGCTTGCGCCCGCTGGTGCCGCCCATGGCGACGAGGCAGCCCTTGCGCTCCTTGAGCATCGGCCAGGCGAGCCGCGTCAGCTGCACATGGGCAAATAATTTCAGCGCGTAGCCCTCCTCCCAGTCGGCTTCCGTCAGCGCAAAAAAATCCCCCCGCTTGGTGGTGCCGGCATTGTTGAAGAGAATATCGAGGGCGCCAAATTCGCGCCGTACCGCCGCGATCAGCCGTTCCGCCCCCTCCTTCTCGCGCAGGTCGAGCGCCGCAACGGCGCTGCGGCGGCCGAGGCCGCGGATTTTCGCTGCCGCTTCCTTGAGCCCGTTCTCATCGCGCCCTGTCAGCATGAGGTCGCAGCCTTCGGCAGCCAGAGCCAGCGCAGTGCCGCGGCCGATGCCGCGGCTCGATCCGGTCACCAGCGCAACCTTGCCCTTCAGGCCCAATTCCATGCCAGGCTCCTCGATATTGTGCGATCGAAGGCGATCCGAGCAAGCCGTCAATCGGCACGGCTAGCTCTGTTTGCGAACTAATGACGGTGTCAAGGGCAGCTTCGCCGCCGCCGGGCGGTGTTACTGGTGTCAGCGGCTGCATTCGGCTCTCGCTTATCGCTCGCCTGAAGAGTACGAAGCAGCATTTGGGAGATTTTCGGGGGTGACATCATTGCCCCTGCCGGAAGTCTCGGTGACCGAGAACTGTTACTAATTTCGTTCTCACCTACGGGGCGCAGTCCACATTCTCGTTTTTGTTCGGGGGTTTTTGGAAGCGCCGCAACGACGGAACGAATTGTTCAACTGTGGCCGGTGTCAAGCCGCCGAAATCTCTAAGTTCAACTATTCAAGTTTTAATCCCAGCTTCTTGACCAAAGCCGCCCACTTGCCCTCCTCGCGTTTGATGTTGGCCGCGTACTGCTCGACCGTGCTCGGCGCCGGATCGCTGCCGGCGGCAATCAGGCGTTTTTTGAAATCCTCGGTCGCCAGGATCTTGCGCAGCTCTTTGTTCAGCCGCTCGACGATTGGCCGCGGCACTCCGGCCGGCGCCGTGAGGCCGTAATACTGAACCGCTTCGAAACCCGGCAGACCGGACACGGCGCCCGTCGATATGTTCGCCAGCGCTGCCGAGCGCACCGCGCCGGTCACTGCAAATGGCGCGCAATTGCCCCGCCTCAATATTGCTCACCGCCGCCGGGATCGTATCGAAGCCGAGCGGCACGTGATTGCCGAGCACGTCGTCGGTGCGCGGCGCAGCCCCTTATAGGTCACGACCGCAATGTCGGCGCCGGCCGTGAGGTTGAATTGGCGGCCCGCGAAGTAGTTGATGGTCGGGGCCGGCGGCGTCCCGGCGGAGAGTTTGCCCGGTTTTTGCTTGGCCAGCGCAATCACGTCGGCCAGCGATCTTTGCCGGCCGCAACGGATTGGCGACGATGAGGATGGGGGTCGAAGCCATGAGCCCGATCGGGGAAAAATCCTTGTTGACATCATAGCCGGTGTGGGCGCCGAGACTGATGCCGGGAGCATCATGCCCAGCGTGTAGCCGTCGGGCGCGGCCCTGGCGAGATCGCGGGTACCGATCATGCCGCCGGCGCCGCCGCGGTTCTCGATCACCACCTGCCGCCGCAGCGCCGTCGAGAGTCGTTGGCCGACGAGCGGCGCCGTCACGTCGACACCGCCCCCGGGCGGATAGGGCGCGACCAGGGTGATCGGGCGGGCGGGATAGTCCTGCGCTGCGATCCCCTTGAGCGGCATAATTGATGCCGCAGCAAGCCGGCGCTTGCGGCCACGGCTGCACGCAGGCAGCGGTCCGGCATGATGGTGTCCTCCCGCCTGGACTATAGCTGCCGCATTCGCCCCTGCGCTACATTAGCGGCGCCGCCAACAGAGTCCCGGCAAACCACGGAGGGCCCGCATGCGGTTCGGTCTATTCGGCAGCGCCACCGCCCGCCACGGCGGGCCTGATGTCGATTCGGGCCAAGGCTATCGTCAGTTTGTGGAGTACAACATCGAGGCCGAGGCGCTGGGCTATCACTCGACGTTTTTGGTCGAGCATCACTTCACGGGCTTCGGCCAGGTCTCCGCGAGCCTGGCGCTGTTGACCTGGGTGGCGGCCAGAACGCGCACGCTGCGGCTGGGCACCGCCGTGCTGGTGCTACCGTGGCACAATCCGGTGCTTTTGGCCGAGCAGGCGGCGACCATCGACCTTCTCTCCGGCGGCCGGCTCGATTTCGGCGTCGGCAAGGGCTATCGGCACAACGAATTCGCCGGCTTTTGCGTGCCGATCGCGGAGGCTGACGCGCGCTTTAACGAGTCGCTCGACGTTATTGTCAGATCATGGACCTCGAAGCAGCGATTCTCGCATCACGGCACGTACTGGCATTTTGAAGACATCATCGTCGAACCTCCGACGGCGCAAAAGCCGCATCCGCCGATGTGGATGGGTGCCGGCAGCCCCGATTCGATCCGCCAGGTGGCCGACCGCGGCTATAATCTCCTGCTCGATCAGTTCGCCTCGTTTGAGACGATCGGCGAGCGCATCGCTATCTTCAAGGCTGAAGGGGAAAAGCGCGGCCGCAAATTCGATCCAATGGATGTCGCTGTCGCACGCGCCTATTACGTGGCCAGGGACGAAGCCGACAAACAGGCGGCACTCGAGCGCCGCCTCGAGGCGCAGCGCCGGCTTGCCGCCGTATCCAGCGCGCCCGGCGTCAAGAACACGGCGAGCATCATGGCCTATTCCGACACGCGCGAGGCGAGCGAGGAAAGCGCGCTCTATGGCAAGCCCGACGAAATCGCGCTCAAGCTCGAAAAGCTACGCGCGCTCGGCGTCCAATATATTTTGCTCAACGGCGGCGGCGGTTTAGTCCATGACAGCCTTTTGCGCTTTGCCCGCGAGCTGATGCCTGCTTTCGCTGACGAGCCGAAAGTGCGGGTAGTGGGGTAATCAATTCCGAGTGTGCCCGGAATTAAGGACAATGGATCATCCTGCACAGGTGCAGCCGGGCTTTTCCTCGCCCTGCCAAAGGGAGGATAGCAGCCGTTGTCCGGCGATCCGCTGCGCTTTCGAAGTCGACGGCAGACAACATAACAGGGCTCGTGATCGGGCCAATGACCAACGGCGGTTGCGATTCTTGCGCAAACTTTGGGAAGAGATTGCGCGCACGGCTGCGGCATTGAGCCGACAGGAGTCGAGCCCGACCCTCCCCGTTTCAGGGGGCGGCAATTTGTGCTCCTGATGATAAACAAAATCGTACCATCGATGGCCGAAGCCATGGCGGGGATTCGCGACGGCTCGGTCGTGCTGGTCGGCGGCTTCGGCTCGATCGGCCAGCCGAATGCGCTGATCGAGGGACTGATCGCGCAGGGCGCCACGGATTTGACCGTGGTCGCCAACAATTCGGGTGCCGGCCGCGTCGGCCTCGCCAAGCTCCTCGATGCCGGCCGGGTGCGGAAAATCATCTGCTCATACCCGCGCAGCTCCGGCTCGGTCGTTTTCGAAGAGTTGTATCGGGCCGGCCGCATCGAGCTCGAAATCGTGCCGCAGGGGACGATGGCGGAGCGCATGCGCGCCGCCGGCGCCGGCATTGCCGCGTTCTATACCTCGACGGCGGTCGGCACCAAACTGGCCGAAGGCAAGCCAGAACGTGAATTTCGCGGTCGCAAATTCCTGCTGGAAGAGGCGCTGGCAGGCGATGTCGCCCTGATCGAGGCCTGGGAGGCGGATCGCTGGGGCAATCTCACCTACATCTCGTCGGCCCGCAACTTCAATCCGGTGATGGCGACGGCGGCGAAGTTGACCATCGTGCAGGCGCAGCACATCGTTGAGCTCGGCGTGCTCGATCCCGAAAAGGTCGTGACGCCCGGAATCTACGTGGACCGCGTGTTGCACGTGCTCTATGGCGAGCCGACGGTGATATGAGGAGAACACCGTGAGCGCAGACGTGAAGCAAAAAATCAGAGCGTTGCCCGACTGCAAGGCCTTGACCCGCGCCCAAACCGCTGAGCGGCTGGCACGCGACATTCCTGAAGGCTGGTACGTCAATCTCGGGATCGGTGCGCCACTGAAAGTCGCCGATTATGTGCCAGCCGACCGCGAAGTCATTTTCCACTCCGAGAATGGCGTCTTGGGCATGGGTCCGGCGCCGGCGCCGGACAACATCAATCGTTGGCTGATCAATGCCGGCAAGCAATATGTGACGCTGCGCACCGGCGGCTCCTACATGCACCACGCTGACAGTTTTGCCCTCATTCGCGGCGGCCATCTCGATCTGTGTGTACTCGGCGCCTTCCAGGTCGCCGAGACCGGCGACATCGCCAATTGGGCGACCTCAACCGAAAACGCGCCAGCCGTCGGCGGCGCTATGGACCTCGCTGCCGGCGCGCGGCAGCTCTGGGTCTTGATGGAGCATCTGACCAAAAGCGGCGAGAGCCGGCTGGTGCACCGCTGCACCTATCCGCTCACGGCGGTCAACGTGGTCAAACGCGTCTACACCAATCTGGGTGTGTTCGATATTACGCCGGATGGTTTTTTCGTCCGCGAAATGGTGGACGGCTTGACGTTTGACGCCCTGCAAGAGGTGACCGACGCACCGCTACGGGCGCCTTGAACCGTCAACCCACGCAATACGGTCACCAGGAAACAGCTGGACCCTGCAAATTGCGGCCGCGTCGCTTCCCCTGCAGGGCGCAACGCGCAGAGTATCCGCTCGGCTCGCGTTGTATTTTCCTTTGCGCAAGCCGAATGCATGCTCTCGGCGTGCCGACTCGTGGTTTACGAGCTCCCCTTCTGCAGAAATTCACTGATGCGCTTGGGCACGTTTACCTCGCCCTGCCGATCCACAGAGACATCCCAGTATTCGCCGGAGGGTAGGCATTCTTCCAGATAGCGCGCCGCCGACGTGGCGTGGGCGCCGTCATTCCCCGGCACGACGAGAGCCGGAACGTCGAGACGCATGAGATCTTCGGGCTCGGCGCCGGGCGCGGTGTCACGGTCGAACAAGGCGCGACACATGCCGCCGCAGATCAGCTTGTATCGTTCTGGATTCTGCTTCGCATAAGCCGATGCGAAGGCAGCATCGCGCTTGATAACGGACGCCCAGGGGCCGCCGCGGGGATCGGCGCCGAAGTGCTTGCCTTCCTTGGCAGCGAGCGCAACGACGCCGTCGAGCCCATGGCTCTGCACGAAGCCGAGATGTGCGGCGAAGCGCTGATGGCTGGAGATGCGGTATCTGGCGCCGCCGACGGGCCAATACAGCACCATTCCCATCACCGCTTCGGGATGCGCCACTGCGAAGGCGGTGACCGGCGCGCAACCCATGCAGCCGCCCAGGAGAAAAGCGCGCGCGACGCCAAGATGATCGAGCAGGCCTTTGCCCTGCGCCGCGTAATGCGTCCAGGTGATGCGCTCGACCCGGCCGCCGGACTGTCCACACTCACGGCGATCGAAGACAATGCAGGTAAAATGCCGGGGCAGATGATCGAGCAGCTTGATCTTGGCGTAGACGCTCTGCGTTGACCAGGTTTCGATCACCGCATTGAAGCCGCCTGGTGCGTACATCAGGACCGGCGGCCCGGAGCCGAAGACGTCGTAGCGCGTGGCGATGCCGTCGATCATCGCGGTCGGCATGATCACTCCTGGGTTGTAAGGTCGCGCGCGCCGGGCGCCCTGGAACCAATATTTCTTATCCGCGACCGAAATTTCCAGAGCTGGGCCGGGAGCGCGGCATCAGGACGGACGATCAGGACCTCGTCACCCCTTGATCTGCCGGCCGGCGCGGGCGTCGGCGATCAGCGCTTTGAACGCATCGAGCGCCGCCTTAGCGGTATTGACGTAGGTGTCGGTCTTCGAGTCGATCCATCTCTCCGCGTAGCCGATGGCGGTGTGCGCAAGCCGCACGCGGCCGTCGAGCCAGGGTCCGCCACCGAAACCGCCGATCACCGGAATTGCCACCGCCTTGACCACGGCCGCGCCGGCGACCGGGCCGGAATTGGTGAAATCGAGCAGCGCCGCGCCGGCTTGTTCCAGGAGTTTTGCTTCAGCGACGAGTTTCTCCGCTGCCTCGGCGCTCGCCTGCACGCCCGGCGAATTCTGTGCGCTGTACGGGATGCCGTATTTGATCGCGGTCTGCGGGGTTAATCCGAACTGGGCGAAGACCGGGATGCCGGCGCGATTGAGTGCGTGCACCGCTTCAGAAAATTCGGCAGCGGCGTCGATCTTGACCATGTCGGCGCCGCCCTCCTTGACCAAGCGGATCGCGGCGGTGAGCGCACTGTCGATGCTCTGCTGGACGGGCCCGAACGGAATATCGCAGCTTACGAGCGCGCGTTCGACGCCGCGACGGACGGCCTTGCAGCAGATGAGCATCTGGTCGAGCGTCACTTCGAGTGGGTTAGCGTGGCCCCACAGGTTCACGCCGACCGAGTCGCCGACCGAGACGAAGTCAACCCCGGCGCGGTCGGCAATGCGGGCGATCTGATAATCCCAGGCGACGACGCCGACGCTCTTGCTTCCCTCGCGCTTCATTTGCTTGAGCGCGGGGATGGTCATTTTGGCGTCCATGCTTTCCCCTCTGGTTCGCGAGCCCTGGGCGGGTGAAGCGCCCGTCATCTCGTCAGCCGTTGGTTACGTGGAATGCGCATATTCCGCTGATCATCCGCTGGCACGGATGACCTGGAAACTACCATGCATGCGGCAACTGGGGCGGCGGATCAATCAGCGCTTTTCGGCGCGGCCGCCGGGCGCACACGCAGCCGCACTGCAGGCCGAGCATGGAGCACCGGCGTTTTCTTTACATTTGTTGCGGCGGCGACGTGTCCGGCGTTCGTGTGCTTGGCGGCCGTGTGCTCCGTGCGCTTGGCGGCCGTGTGCTCCGCGGCGGCGTGCGCCGTTACCTCGTGCTCCGTGACCGCGTGCTCCGTGGCCGTGTGCTTGGCGGCCGTGTGCTCCGTGCGCTTGGCGGCCGTGTGCTCCGCGGCGGCGTGCGCCGTTACCTCGTGTTCCGTGACCGCGTGCTCCGTGGCCGTGTGCTTGGCCGCCGTGTGCTCCGTGGCCGTGTGCGGGGCGGCCGGGTGCTTGGCGGCCGTGTGTGTGCGCGGAAGCGCCGGAGCGGGCCTTTCGCCGGGCGGCCGGGTCGGTCCCGTATACACCACGATCGGCACGACGGCGCCGATATCGGAAAGCAAATTCTCGTGGTGCGGCGCGCGCAGCGCCGAGAGCAGAACCGAATAATCGCCGGCGCTGGCCTGGGTGGCTTCTTCGTCCTCCTCTTCGGCCTCCTTCATCCGCTTGCGATGCGGTCCGCACATCTCGTCCGTAAGGTTGGGCGGGGAGGAATCGATCGGTTGCAGCTGATCGAGGGTCCCGGGCGACGGCACCAGCCATGCAAGCGGGTTTTGCTTAAATCCACTGTCCAGGAGTTCGGCAGCCTTCAGCGCCCGGGAGGCGCTCGACGGCGCGCCGAGCACCACCGCGATCAGCTCTTTGTCTTTCTGCTTGGCGGTGGCCACCAGATTGAAGCCGGAGGCGCAGATAAACCCCGTTTTCATCCCGTCGGCGCCCGGGAAACGGCCGATGAGTGGATTGTAATTTCGAGTGATGCGGCGGCCATATTGAATCGCCGGAATGTGCCAGTAGAAGCTGTATTGCGGAAATTCACCAATGAGAGCGCGGGCTAGAATGGCGAGGTCGCGCGCCGAGGTGATCTGGCCGTCGGCCGGCAGACCGTTGGGATTGACGTAATTCGTCTGGCTCATGCCGAGCCGGTGCGCGGTCTCGGTCATTTCCTGAGTGAACTTGTCGATCGAGCCATCAATGCCTTCGGCAAGCAGCACAGCCATGTCGTTTGCCGACTTTACCATCATCATCTTCATGGCGTTGTCGACGGTCACCTGGGTGCCGATCGGGAAGCCCATTTTGGTCGGCGCCTGGGCGGCGGCATCGCGCGACACTGTAAACAACGTGTCGAGGCCGATGCGGTGGTCGCGAATGGCGCTCAGCGTCACGTAAAGCGTCATCAACTTCGACAGCGAGGCCGGGTACCAGGGATAGGTCGCGTTGTGATCTTCCAGGACCTTGCCGCTCTGTGCATCGACCAGGATCGTGGCCTCGGCCTGCGCGGGCGTGGCGGCGAACGAGCCGAGCGCAGCGGCAGCAAGCCAGCCGAGAAGGACTGAGCTGATGGTTGCCCCAAATCTCGATGGCCGAATGGATTGGCTGCGAATGACGCGTCGCTGCCCGCCCGTTCTCGACGCGGGAACGCCATCACGCCGGATGAGGTTCCAAAGGCTGTGCATGCTCCCTATGTAGCAGCAAGGCCCGCTCGAACGCAAAGGCCAACGGCGCTAAGCTGGTCCGCGTGTGGACTCCGCCGAATAGGCGAGGAAAGCGACGAAAGTTCGGCTATAGAACGGGCTTGGCCGGTAATGTAGGGGACGATCAAGGGACTGCCATGGCTGCCTGCATTGTAGGTTGGGCGCATACGCCCTTTGGCAAGCTTGCCGATGAGACCGTCGAGAGCTTGATCGTGCGAGCGGCCAATGCGGCGCTGGCGGACGCTGCGCTCGGTCCCAAAGACGTGGACGAGATCGTGCTCGGGCATTTCAATGCCGGCTTCTCGGCGCAGGATTTTACCGCCTCGTTGGTGCTGCAGGCTTCCCCCGAGCTGCGCTTTAAGCGCGCGACGCGTGTGGAAAACGCCTGCGCCACCGGTTCGGCTGCCGTGCATCAGGGACTGAGGGCGATCGTCGCGCGCGCGGCCCGCATCGTGCTGGTCGTCGGCGTGGAACAGATGACGACGACGCCGGGGCCGGAGGTCGGTCGCAATCTGCTCAAGGCCTCCTACGTGCGCGAGGAGGCGAACATAGACGGCGGCTTTGCCGGCATTTTCGGCAAAATCGCCGATCTTTATTTTCAACGCTGGGGTGACCAGTCGGACGCGCTGGCGCGCATTGCGGCAAAAAATCACAAGAATGGTGTGGGCAATCCCTATGCCCAAATCCGCAAGGATCTCGGCTACGAGTTCTGCCGCAGCGAGAGCGACAAGAATCCGCGCGTCGCCGGCCCGCTCAAGCGGACGGATTGCTCGCTGGTGTCCGATGGTGCCGCCGCGCTCGTGCTCACCGATCTGGAGACGGCGCTTAAGCTCGACAAGGCGATCGTGTTCCGCGCCGCCGCGCACGTGCAGGACTTTTTGCCGATGTCGCAGCGCGACGTGCTCAAGTTCGAAGGCTGCGCGCTCGCCTGGCAGCGCGCGCTGGCGCAAGCCGGCATCGCACTTTCGGACTTATCGTTCACCGAAGTGCACGACTGCTTCACCATCGCCGAACTGATCGAATATGAGGCGATGGGACTTGCGCCAGAAGGGCAGGGCTCGCGCGTCATTGCCGAGGGCATCGTCAATAAGGACGGCGCGCTGCCGATCAATCCGTCCGGCGGTCTGAAGTCCAAGGGGCATCCAATCGGCGCCACCGGTGTCTCTATGCACGCGCTTGCGGCCATGCAGCTTGCCGGCACCGCGGGCGACATGCAGGTCAAGAACGCGCGTCTCGGCGGCATTTTCAACATGGGCGGCACGGCGGTCGCCAATTACGTGAGCATCCTCGAACGGCTGCGGTGATGCAGGCCGGTCGTGGGCTGGCAGACCGTCTCATCGTACCGGAATTTCGCTTCGCTCAGTTCGGACCGCATCGCCGGGCGCAAACTGCGCGCCGACGAACTCGGTGAAGAAGCCGCCGCTTCGATACAATTCGTCGAACGTTCCGCTTTCCACGATGCGCCCATTGCGGAATACCAGGATGCGGCTGGCGTTGCGGATAGTTGAAAGCCGATGGGCGATGACGAAGGTGGTACGTCTGCGCATCACCTCGTCAAGCGCCATGTTGAGCCGCGCTTCGGTGAGCGGATCGAGCGCGCTGGTCGCCTCGTCCAGGATCAGGATCGGCGGATCCTTCAGAAGCGCGCGGGCGATCGCGAGGCGCTGGCGTTCGCCACCGGAAAACAGGCGTCCGCGCTCGCCGACCCGCGCCGCAAAGCCCTCGGGGTTGCGCTCGATGAATTCGAGCGCTTGCGCACGCATCGCAGCGTCGCGCATTTGCGCATCGCTGGCATCCGGCCGGCCGACGCGCAAATTCTCGGCGATCGAGCGGTTGAACAACAGCGTCTCCTGAAATACCACCCCGATATTGCGGCGAAGGCCGGTCAGCGTGAGAGCGCGAATGTCGATGCCGTCGATGCGGATGGAGCCCGATTGCGGATCGAACGCGCGATAGAGGAGTGCCAAGGCGGTCGATTTGCCGCTGCCGGTTGGGCCGACCAGCGCGATGCGCTCGCCGGGAAGCGCGGTGAAGCTCAAATCTGACACCGCGGCTCGCACCCCGTCGTAGGCAAAAGAAATGGCGTTGAATTCGACCAAGCCACGCACGCGGCCGGGATCGGTGGCGTCCCGTCGGTCGCGCACGGCCGGCGCCGTGTCGAGCACTTCGAAGAAGTCGGCCAGCCGCGGCGCGTCGATGAACAGGCGGTTGGAGAAGCGCACGGCCTGCTCCAGGCGATTGATGAGCAGCGCGGCCATGCTCATGAAACTGACGATCTGCCCGACGGAAGCCAGACCGAGCAGCTTCAGATAGGTGCCGACCAGAACAATGATGAGGAGCGTCAGGGTCGTTCCGGCGCGCGTGAGGACGGCGGCCACGGCCCACCAGGACAGCACCGGCAATTGCGCGCGCAGCAGGGAATCGACAACCGTGCGCAGCCCAGAGACTTCAAGTTCGATGCGGGCAAAGCTCTGCACCACGGCGATATTGCCGAGCGCGTCGGCGGCTGTTTCGGCGAGGTCCGAATAATGCCGCTCGACCTCGCGCTGTAGGCCATAGGCGGTGCGCATCACCACGACGGTGAGCGCCGCGAAAGCGAGGCACAGTCCGATCAGCGGCAGGGCGAGGCGCCAATTGAGGATCAGCGCCATCGGCAGCAACAGGGCCACGAACACGAAGGCGGCGAAGTCGTCGCGGAAGAACGACACCCACAGCCACCAGAGCGTGTCGGTGCCGGAGACCATCACCTTCGTCTGCCGGCCCGAATGTGCCCGCGAATGGTAGGCGAGCGGCAGCTGCAGAACGTGCTCGAAATAATCGGCCAGCACCATATTGCGGCGCTGATGCGCGAGCCGGTCGGCGAACCATGCCACCAGCCCGGAGGCGAAGATGGTAAACAGGCCGAAGGCAACCCAGGCGGCAAGCAGCGGCGCGAGCGCCCGCACCGCGGCTGCAAGACCGGTCGGCAGCGCGCCCGACAAGGCATCGACGATGCGCCCAAACAGCACCGGCTCAACGAACTGCGCCGCCGCCAGCGCGATATTGGCGGCAGCCAGCGTGACCGCGAGCCGGGACTGCGGCGCCAGCAGCGCAAGCACGCGTAGATAAAGCCGCACAAACGACATCGCAAAATCCGCTTTGGCCTCGCTATTCATCGGCGAGGAGAGCGATGAAAATATGTCGGGGTGCGATGATCCGCGACTGCCGATCGGCGCGGCGTTTCGCCTTTTTGTCAGCCCGAAGGCGCGCTGGCCCGGGCCCGGCAGGACGAGGCTTGACTGGGCCGCGGCCCAGGTATTTAACCAATGGGTTATTTAACCGAGTGGTTTATGAGTAGCCTCGACGCCACCTTTGCGGCGCTGGCCGACCCGACCCGCCGCGCCATCCTTGCCCGGCTCGCGCTGGGCGAAGCCTCGGTCCTGGAGCTCGCCGAGCCGTTCGCCATGAGCCTGCCGGCGGTGTCCAAGCACCTGAAAGTCTTGGAGCGCGCCGGTCTGATCGCGCGCTCGCGCCAAGCGCAATGGCGGCCCTGCCGCATCGAGCCACGCGCGCTGAAGGAAGTCGACGCGTGGCTTGACCATTATCGCCGTTTCTATGACCAGAGCTTTGACCGCCTCGGTGATTATCTGAAAAAACTTCAGGCGAAGGAACTCAAGCCAGGCAAAATGGCAGGTGAGCGACATGGCCGCAAGAAACAGCCTCGATCTTGAAAGCGATCCGCGGTCGATCGTGGGGACGCGTGAATACGAGGCGCCGCGCGATCTGGTGTTCTCGATGTTCAGCGATCCGAAACATCTTGCCCAATGGTGGGGGCCGAACGGATTTCGGACCACGACGCTTAGCTTCGACATGCGAGGGAGGTGTCTGGCGCTTCGTCATGCACGGGCCCGACGGGCGGGACTATCAGAATCGCGTCACCTATGAGAAGGTCGTGCCGCCAGAGCGGCTCGTTTATCGGCACGGCGGCGGCGAAGACGTCGAGCCGGTGCAGTTCCGGCAGACGATTACGTTCGAAGATCTCGGCGGTCGCACGCGCATCGTCTGGCGGGGCGACTTCCCCCGCGCAGCCGAACGCGACCGCGTCATCAAGGACTATGGCGCTGATAGTGGGCTGGTGCAGACCATGACGCGGCTTGCCGATTACGTGGCGGCGCAGTCCGCATCCGCTCGCTCGGGAGCCTGAAAGGAGATTGGCATGTCGAGAGTGTGCGTGCGCGCTTTTTCACTGTCGCTCGACGGCTTTGCTGCCGGGCCTGAGCAGAGCCTGGCCGATCCGCTGGGCGTGAACGGCACGGCCTTACACGAATGGGCGTTCAAGACGCGTACCTTCCGCGCGATCCATGGCCAGGACGGCGGAGAGACTGGCACGGACGACCAATTCGCCACACAAAGCTTCGAAAATCTCGGCGCCTGGATTATCGGCCGCAACATGTTCGGGCCGATTCGCGGGCCGTGGCCTGACGAGACCTGGCAGGGCTGGTGGGGCGGCAACCCGCCCTACCACGTGCCGGTGTTCGTGCTCACCCACTATTCGCGTCCTCCCCTCGTCATGGAGGGCGGCACCACCTTCCATTTCGTGACCGACGGAATCGAGACCGCTTTGCGGCAGGCGCGCGCGGCCGCGGGGGGAAAGGATATCCGCATCGGCGGCGGAGTTTCGACCATCCAGCAATATCTGCGCGCCCGCGTAATCGACGAACTGCACCTCGCCATCGCGCCGGTCTTTCTCGGTGCAGGTGAAAATCTCTTCGCCGGCCTTGATCTGCGCGCTCTGGGTTACACGTGCAGCGGACGTGTTTCGACGCCGAGCACGATCCATCTGATCGTCGAGAGGCAGGATTGATGGAACCAATCTCGGCCGGGCACGACCATAGACGAAAAGGCGCTCGGAATGAGCTTCGGTGAAAATTCGCTTGGGACTGTCGAAACGCAACGCCCTCCTTCGTCCTCAGCGCCGAGACGAAGGAGCACAGCTATGCAGGACGCGCTGCTGATCTATTATTGCCTCGCCGGCATGCGATCTGCCGGTTGTTTCCGCATCGCTGCGAGCGCGTTGCAGCGTCAGCTGGGGACGGCCATGCCGGTGCGGGCGGCGGTTGTACGGAACTCAAGCAATGCCACTGCCAGGCAAAGAAGCTTTCTTCGCGTGGCGCCGCTGCTGCACCGCTTGCTCGCGCCGGCAAGATACCCGAGTTCTGCCGCCACTTTGGCGACACAGGGTCGCCCGGCGCAGACTTTCCCGTCGCCCGAAAAGTGCGTTGCGCCAGTGCGTTAGAACCCCGGGCCCGCGATCGTCAAAATTTTCGGCCACGCTGTCGGAATGGGGCATAGTCGTGCGTCCTAGAAGCCGGAGGAGGGCCCATGCTCTACGCGTTTCTGTGCTGTCACGACGAAGCCGTGGTCAATTCCTGGAGCAAGGAAGAGGACGAGGCGGTGCTCGCCAAGCGCGCCAAGGTGACCGAGAAGCTCGCCGGCAAAGGCAAGCTCGGCCCTGCCGTGCGGCTGATGCCGACCACCGCGGCCACCACGGTGCGCATGGGCCGCGAACCGGTCGTGCTCGACGGTCCGTTCGCTGAAACCAAGGAAGCGCTGCTCGGCTTTTATCTGATCGATTGCGATTCGCTCGAAGAGGCAATCGACATCGCGCAGCAGATAGGCCGCGACGAAAAGGTCGTGTTTGAGATCAGGCCGGTGCGCCTGTACTTGCCGAGAGAGAAGATGCCGTGACCGACGTCGCCTGGATCGATCCGCTCTTGCGCTCGGCTCGCCCGCAGGCGGTCGGTGCCCTGCTGCGCTATTTTCACGATCTCGACCGGGCCGAAGAGGCGTTTCAGGAAAGCTGTCTGCGCGCGCTTAAGCATTGGCCGGTCAATGGGCCGCCGCGCGATCCAGCCGCCTGGCTCATTCTGGTCGGCCGAAATGTGGCACTCGACGACGTGCGCCGCCGCAGCAAGGACGAGCCGCTTCCCGCCGACGAGAAGATTTCCGACCTCGGCGACGCCGAGACCGACATCGCCGAGCGGCTCGACAATTCGCATTACCGCGACGATCTGCTGCGGCTTTTGTTTATCTGCTGCCATCCGGAGCTCCCGGCTGTGCAACAGATCGCGCTGGCGCTGCGCATCGTTTCCGGTTTGTCGGTCAAAGAGATTGCCCGCGCCTTCCTGGTGAGCGAAAGCGCCATGGAGCAGCGCATCACGCGGGCCAAGAGCCGGGTGGCGCGGGCGGACGTGCCGTTCGAGGCGCCCGGCGCAGCCGACCGCGCCGAACGGCTCGGCGCTGTAGCCGCCATGATCTACCTCGTTTTCAACGAGGGCTACTCGGCGAGCGGTGGAGATCAGCACGTGCGCGCGCCGCTCTGCGACGAAGCCATCCGCTTGTCGCGCCTGTTGCTTGCTCTGTTCCCGAGCGAACCGGAGATCCTGGGCCTCGCCGCGCTCATGCTGTTGCAGCATGCGCGCACGCCGGCGCGCCTCGACGCCGATGGAGCCATCGTGCTCCTGGAGGATCAGGACCGCCGCCGGTGGGACCGTAACATGATCGCCGAAGGTCTGGCGTTGATCGAAAAAGCTCGCCGCCACCGCCAACCCGGGCCCTATCAGATTCAGGCCGCCATTGCCGGCGCGCATGCGCATGCGCAGAAGTTCGCCGACACCGATTGGTCGCAGATCGATCAGCTCTATGCCAGCCTGGAGCGGCTGCAGCCTTCGCCGGTGGTGACGCTTAATCGCGCCGTCGCGGTGAGCAAACTGCAAGGACCGGCGGCGGCGCTGGCGATGATCGAGCCGCTGGCGGCGCCGCTTGCCGGCTATTTCCATTTCTTCGGCCTCAAGGGCGGGCTGCTCATGCAATTGGGGCACGACCAGGCGGCGCGCGTCGCCTTCGATCAGGCCATCGCGCTCGCGCACACGCCGGCAGAGGCCGCGCATATCCGTCGGCATCTCGATCGGCTGATGCACGACGGGGAGCGGGCGTGAGTTTCATGCTCCGCAAAAAATTGGCAATGCGGTGTCGGAATGCGATCGGGGAGGCCGTCCTCGGAACAAGCCAAAGCTGGTCGACGAATTCGCCGTCATTGCCGTGAAAGCGACGAAAAAAGAAGCAATCGACGGACAAGACACGTATCGAAAGTCAACGTAGCCGCTCAACTGCGCAACCGCAAGAAGGAGATCGCCGTGCAGGTGCAACCCTATCTGGTTTTCGAAGGCCGCTGCGACGAAGCGCTCGAGTTCTACAAAAAAGCGCTCGGCGCCAAGGTCGACATGCTCATGCGTTTCAAGGAGGCGCCGGACCAATCGATGGTTTCGCCGGGCAATGCGGAAAAGGTGATGCACGCGGCGATGCATGTGGGCGACACGCAGATTCTGATGTCCGACGGCCGCTGCCAAGGCAACGCCAGTTTCGGCGGCTTCTCACTGTGCATCAACGCGCCGAGCGAGGCGGAGGCCGACCGCATGTTCAAGGCACTCGCTGACGGCGGCGAGGTGCGCATGCCGATGGCGAAGACGTTCTTCTCGCCCAAGTTCGGTATGGTGGCCGACAAGTTTGGCGTCGGCTGGATGCTGCTGGTGGAGCACTAAACAGGACGCGTCGGCAGTAACGCGCATCAACGGAGGGTAGAATGCTGGCCAAGACAACAAGCACCGAGTTCGTGATCTCGCGTGTGTTCGAAGCGCCGCGCGAACTGGTCTTTGAGTGCTTCACCGACCCGGAGCGCATGCAGCACTTGGTGGGGCCCGAAGGGCTCCACAATCATCGCTGCGAAAATGGATTTGCGTGTCGGCGGCACGTATCTCGGCGCCATGCGCGACCCGTCCGGCCAGGTCATGTGGGCGAAATTCGTATATCGTGAAGTCAACCCGCCGGAGCGACTGGTATGGATCCACTCGTTTTCCGACGAAGCGGGCGCGCTTACCCGCCATCCGCTCAGCCCGACCTGGCCGCTGCAGCTCGTGTCAACAGTCACCTTTGAGGCGCAGCCCGGCAACAAGACCAAAGTCACGATCCGCTGGTCGCCGATCAACGCCACGCCGGAAGAACAGAAAACCTTCGATGACGGCCACGCCAGCATGCAGCAAGGCTGGAGCGGCACGCTCGATCAGCTTGCCGCCTATCTTGCCAGCACGCAATGACGTGGGAGGTCGCCGATGCCGCATATCAAGCAAAAGCTAACGCCATGCCTCTGGTTCGACACGCAAGCCGAGCAGGCGGCGCACTTCTACACGTCAATCTTCGCCAATTCGCAAATCAATCAGATCAGCCGTTACGGCAAGGCCGGACGCGAAATCCATGGCAGGGAGCCCGGCTCGGTCATGGTCGTCGAGTTCGAGCTGGAAGGCCAAACCTTCACGGCGCTCAATGGCGGCCCGATTTTTAAGTTCAACGAAGCGGTTTCCTTCCAAGTGATGTGCGACACCCAGGACGAGATCGACCGTTTTTGGACTAAACTGTCCGAGGGCGGACAGGAAGGCCAGTGCGGCTGGCTTAAGGACAGGTTCGGATTATCCTGGCAGATCGTGCCGTCGGCGTTGCCGCAAATGATGGCAAACGCCAGGGGCGAGCAGCTCGAGCGGATGATCGACGCGGTCATGAAAATGAAAAAGCTCGATCTGGCGATCCTGCAGCACGCCTATGCGGCTTGAGCGCGGCCCTTCCAGGAGGGGACAATGATGTCATTTATAGGTCTCGTCACCATCGCTGTCGTGCTGGCCGCCTCGTTGGCTTCTGCGGCAAGGAGGACGACCCGTTCAATTTCAGGGCTGGCCAAGCTCAAGGCGCTCGCCGAAAAGCAACCAGCCGCGGTCGCTGCCGGATAGCCCCTCCGTACGATCAATATCGGCCCGCCGCAGCCTCCGATTGGGAGCTGCAAAGCGAACGGGAGACCGATCATGCTTGCCAAAGCCGCAACGAGACCGCTTGCCGAACGTGAATTGACCATTATCCGCACCTTCGATGTCCCGCGCGCGCTGGTGTTCCGCGCCTGGACCGAGGCGAAGCATCTGGCGCAATGGTGGGGGCCGCACGGCTTCACCAGTCCGGTGTGCGAGATCGATGCCCGCATCGGCGGTGCGCTCCGCATTCATATGCGGGCGCCTGACGGCAACCTTTATCCGATGAAGGGCGAAATCCGCGAGCTCGTCGCGCCTGAGCGGCTCGTGTTCACCAACATAGCGATCGATGCGGTTGGCCACCCCCTGCTTGAAGGCCTGACTACCGTTACCTTCGCGGAGAACGGCGGAAGGACCACGCTGTCCTTGCACACCCGTGCCGTCGCAGTGACGGAAATCGCCCTCAGCTATCTGCATGGCATGCCGATCGGTTGGAACCAGAGCATCGACCGGTTGGCAGCGCACTTGCTTCAGCCCGCTTGAAAGCTGGCTCGGCAATTATTGGTCGCTCAAAAGAGGGCCATCTGTCATCTGCTAGTCGTCTGCGATGGCGTTCGTCGGCGTAGCCGCCGAACTTGCGCGCGACCTCATCGAGCTGTCGCTCGAGAGCTCCGAAGACTGCTAACGCGACGGGATGGTCTTCTCGCAGGTCGTTAGCACGTCCATTCTGCTGCGGGCTCGCTCCACACCGGCGCCGCCGAAGCAAGTTCCTTCGTCCGTGTCGCCACCTTTCCCGGCGAAATCGGTCTGCCGATTTGTGCACCTTCCACCTGCGGCGATGTTCGCCCGGCGACGACATAGAATGGGGCGTTCAGCATAAGCGTCGCGGATGAGCAACGATGGAGGCCTTGCGTCGTTATGTGGCCGAGGGCTCGGACCTTCCGCCCCTACCGGGCTCATTCGCACCATCGGATCATGCGAACGACCGGGCGGATCACGGGAACGAGCCATTGGATGCAATGGATGGATGCAATGGATCGCGATGACGAACTCGGGTTCGGGCCACTGCCTGAAGTGCTGACGAGATGATCACTCGGCCGTTCGAGGCGCCATTCGCGCCGCCCGACGAGCAGATGGCGGCGAGCCTTCTTGCCGATAGCCGGCGAGATGAAGGCGCCGAGCAGCGCATCGATCAGCGCGCGCGCCGGCTCATCGAGGCGATCCGCGCCCGAGCGCATGGCCTTGGCGGGATCGAGGATTTTTTGCACGCCTATTCGCTGTCGACCAAGGAAGGCCTTGCCCTGATGGTGCTGGCCGAGGCGCTATTGCGCGTGCCTGATGCCGTCACCGCCGACCGCCTGATCGAAGACAAGCTCGCGGCTGGCCGATGGCTCGACAGCGAACTGAAATCCACCGCCATCCTGGTGTCGGCGTCGGCCTGGACGCTCGGCATCGCTGCCCGCGTCATTCATCCGGGAGAGAAGCCGGAGACGATCCTTGACGAGATCGCGCGGCGCCTCGGGCTGCCAGCAATGCGCGCTGCGACGCGCCAGGCGATGCGGCTCATCGGCTCGCATTTCGTGCTCGGGCAGACGATCGAGGAGGCGCTCGCGCGCGCCCGCCTCCATACCGATCTCCGCTACTCGTTCGATATGCTCGGCGAGGGCGCGCGCACCGGTGCGGACGCCCAGAAATATTTCAAGGCCTACGCGGGCGCGATCGAGGAGATCGGCGCGCGGGCGGACGCGGCCTTGCCCGGCCGCCCCGGCATTTCGGTCAAACTCTCGGCGCTGCATCCGCGCTACGAGGCGATCTCGCGCGATCGCGTGCTCAAGGAGCTGGTGCCGCGCGTTGCCGCGCTCGCGGGCATGGCGAAGGAGCATGCGCTTGAATTCACTGTCGACGCCGAAGAGGCGGACCGGCTCGAATTGTCGCTCGACATCATCGCCGGAGCGCTGCGGCATTGCGACCTCGGCGGCTGGGACGGCTTTGGTATTGCGGTGCAGGCCTATCAGAAACGCGCGCCGGCCTTGCTCGATTGGCTCGAACAGCTGGCCTGCGCCAGCGGAAACCGCCTGACGGTGCGGCTCGTCAAGGGCGCCTATTGGGACACCGAAGTCAAGCGCGCGCAGGAGCGCGGGCTGGCCGACTACCCGGTATTCACGCGCAAGGCCATGACCGACCTCTGTTACATGGCGTGCGTGAAAAAACTGCTGGCCGCGCGGCCGCGTCTGTTTCCCCAATTCGCCACCCACAACGCGCTCACGGTCGCCAGCATTATCGAGGATGCGGGCGGGGTCGGCGGGTTCGAGTTTCAGCGCCTGCATGGCATGGGGGAAGCACTTTACCAGTCGCTGCGCAACGAGCTGCCGGAGGCGGCCTGCCGCATCTACGCGCCGGTCGGCGGGCACCGCGATCTGCTCGCCTACCTGGTGCGGCGGCTTCTGGAGAACGGCGCCAATTCCTCGTTCGTGGCGGTGGCGGCGGACCCGAGCGTGCCAATTGCACACATCCTGCGCCGGCCGCAGAGCCGCATCGCCGGTCCGCGAGAGGCTCGCAATCGCTACATTCCGTTGCCGCGCGAGCTTTACGCGCCGCGGCGCAATTCGGCTGCCGTCGAATTCGGCGAGCGGAAGAGCCTCGACGCGCTCCTGCAAGAAGTCAGCGCCGGCGCCGCTGCCGCCAATGAGGCCGCGCCGCTTGTGAACGGCCGCCTGCGCGACGGCATCGCCCGCAAGGTGAACTCTCCGATCGACGGCCGCGTGCTTGGTGTGGTGCGCGAGGCCGATGCGGCGACGGCAGAAGGGGCGATGGGGGCCGCCGCGGCCGGATTTTCCGCCTGGGCGGCAACCGCTATCGAGGAGCGCGCGCAAGCGTTGGAACGCGCCGCCGCGCGGCTCGAGGCCGATCGCGGCCGGCTTCTTGCGCTTTTGCAGAACGAAGGCGGCAAGACCCTCGATGATGCACTCGCCGAATGGCGCGAGGCGATCGATCATTGCCGCTATTGCGCCGCGCAGGCGCGCCGCACGCTTGGCGACGAGCCGATGCCGGGACCGACCGGTGAAAGCAATGTGCTGCGTTACCGCGGCCGCGGTGTCTTTGTTTGTATCAGCCCGTGGAATTTTCCGCTGGCGATTTTCCTCGGCCAGGCGGCCGCCGCACTCGCCGCTGGCAATGCCGTCGTGGCCAAGCCGGCCGAGCAGACGCCGCTCATTGCCGCCCGCGCGGTGGCGCTGCTGCACGAGGCGGGGATCGCCCGGACGGCGCTGCATCTTGTGCCCGGCGACGGCAAAGTCGGCGAAGCTCTCGTCGGCGACGCTCGCGTCGCCGGCGTGGCTTTCACTGGCTCGACCGAGGTCGGTCGCGCCATTAATCGCGCACTTGCATCCAAACCTGGACCCATCGTGCCGCTGATCGCCGAGACCGGGGGCATCAATGCCATGGTAGTGGACGCGACCGCGCTGCCGGAGCAAGTGGTCGATGATGTGGTGGCCTCGGTGTTTCGCTCGGCCGGGCAACGCTGCTCGGCGCTCCGGCTTCTGTGCCTGCAGGCGGACGTCGCCGAGCGCATTCTCGACATGCTGACCGGGGCGGCGCGTGAACTGAAAGTGGGAGACCCACGCGAAGTTTCGACGCATGTCGGCCCGGTGATCGATGCCGAGGCCAAGGCCAGGCTGCTGGGCTGGGTCGCGACCATGGAGCGCGCCGGACGCGTGCGCTTTCGCTGGGATCGCGAGCAGGCGCTGCCCCGCCTGGGTACCTATGTGGCGCCGGCCGTGGTCGAGCTCGATCGCGCCGGCGATCTACAGGAGGAGGTTTTTGGCCCCGTGCTGCACGTCGTGCGCTGGCGCGCCGAAGAACTCGACCAGCTCCTCGACGGGATTGCCGGCAACGGCACCGCGCTGACGCTCGGCATCCATTCGCGTATCGATCTGACGATCGACCGCATCGCGCAGCGGCTCGTGAACGGAAATGTCTATGTCAACCGCAACATGATCGGCGCCGTTGTGGGCACGCAGCCCTTTGGTGGCACGCACCAGTCGGGCACCGGGCCAAAGATTGGCGGCCCCAACTATTTGCGCCGCTTCGCCGTTGAGCAGGTCATGACCATCAACACCGCTGCCGCCGGCGGCAATGCCAGCCTATTGGCTCAACAGGAACAGCAAGAGAACATGTAGTTAAAATGACGAACGTGAAGAACGGATTATGGATAAAACGTAACACACTTGCGACGAGATCGCGCTATCTTGCTGCGTTATGAGCGATTCGATTACCCAACTCTACCACGACGTGCTGGATTGCAGGTTTGACGATCCGTCGACCTCGCGGACCGCACGGCTTCTGCGCTCGGGCCGCAGCAAGATGGCAAAAAAGCTTGCCGAGGAGGCGGTCGAGGTCGTGATCGATGCCATGCATGGCGACCGCGACGCGGTGATCAAGGAAAGCACCGATCTGATCTACCATCTGGTCGTGCTCTGGGTCGCCGCCAATATCCGCCCGGATGATGTCTGGAAGGAAATGGAGCGGCGCGAAGGGCTCTTGGGAATGGCTGAGAAGGTGCCTAAAAAGCCGCTTGAGGATATCTCGCGCCGCAGGATCGTCGTGCTCGAAGGCCGTCGCACGCGCAAGCGGCGCTGATCGGATAATCTGCCCCAAGTCAGTCGAGCCATGATCGATCACGCCATTGCGGTGCTCGTGTCCTTCGTGGTCGAAGCGATTTCGGCCGGCGGCTATTTGGGTATCGCCGCTCTCATGGCAATCGAATCGGCCGGCATTCCGCTGCCCTCCGAAGTCATCATGCCGTTTGCCGGCTATCTGGCCTCAGTCGGCCGATTCAGTTTCATTGTCGCGGCGACCGCCGGCGCCATCGGCTGCAATATTGGCTCAACGGTAGCTTATCTGGTGGCCGCAACGGGCGGCCGTCCGGCCATTGAACGCTGGGGTCCCTACATTCTCGTCCGCCCCGTCGAACTAGAGCGCGCCGAGTATTTTTTTGCCCGTTACGGAGCTGTGACGGTGTTTGTCGGTCGGCTGCTCCCGGTCATTCGCACCTTCATATCGTTTCCGGCAGGACTTGCGCGCATGCCGATGCTGAAGTTCCAAATCTATTCGTTCCTGGGTTCGTGGCCCTTCTGCTTGGCGCTCGCCTATACGGGTTTCGTGTTAGGGGCGCGCTGGGACAGTGACCCGACCTTTCGCACCCTCTTCCACCGCTTCAATGCGCTGATCGTGGCCGTTGTTTTGGCCGGCTTTGCCTGGTTCGTCTGGTCGCGCTGGCGCGAATATCCGAAAAAATGATCGGTCAGCTCGCGCGGCTTTGGCGGCCGGCGGCTTGTGCAAAGGTCGGTTTGGCGCAAAGTCCACGGTACTTTGACCTTGCTGCTGCCTAATTTGCTGGGCAGGTTTGCCGTGGCTTCGGGACGCCGAGGGGGCGACCACGACGCCCTCGGCAGCGACGGGTTGCGATGAGGGGCGTTCAGATTACAGGGGCGAACAAGCGAACACCTCGCCGGTTCTGCGGCGCGGCGAGCGCAGCTGCGGTGGTCCCCAGCGCTGTTGCCGCCTTTACCGTCCGCGCCGAACGCAACGTGCCGCCAGGATCGAGTGGCGGCAGCAATGTCGCGCCGCAGAGCCCTTCGGCAGCCCTGGCAAAGCGCGGCGCACCGGCGGCGGCTCAAACCCAAGCGAGCTCCGGGCAATTTCCGGTGCAGCCGCCGCCAGTCAGCTTCATCTGTGCGTTCGGAGCCAGTGCAAAATCGGACGATTTCGCTAGGCCACCTGCGGCGGCCGCGAGCGGCACCGCGCGGCCGGCGCTGGATGCGCATACCGGCGCCCCACAAGCGGCCAGGAATGCGGTGCATGCGCTTGTTTGTCTGTCAAGCGCGCGGTTCATCGAGCGCCAAGCGCGCGGTTCATCGAGGTCTATGAGCGCTGTGTACCGGCCGGCGCGCCAGTTTGCCGGACAGCGGTCGCCAAGGTTTGTCACGCCAAGGGCTTTGGGGACGGACATCCCGCAAACGTACAATCCGCGCAGAACTATCCCCCGTGGCCTGGATGTGCGGGCACCCGCCCCCCGTGGGTCGATGTCCCGAAGAAAACGTTGCCTGATGCTTGCCTGCAATTGATCCTTTCGTTTCTTGCTTTTCCGCCAAGGTCCCCATCGCCATGATGTCTGAAGCCGACCGCAACAAGGCCGCCGATATTCTGATCGCGGCCGAACGGCAGCGTAAACAAGCCGTCCAGCTCTCGAAGACCTGGCCAAATATCACTATGGAGGACGCCTACGCGATCTCTACAGAGGTGGCCAACCGTAAAATGGCCGCCGGCGCCAAGCTGATCGGTCACAAGGTCGGCCTCACCTCGAAGGCCATGCAGCGCTCCTCCCAGATTGACGAACCCGATTATGGGCTCCTGCTCGACAACATGATGTTCGCCGACGGAGCCCGCGTTCCGCACGAGAACTTCTGCCTGCCGCGGGTCGAGGTCGAACTTGCCTTTATACTGGGTAAGCCGCTGCGCGGCCCCGGCATCGGCCTCACCGATGTGCTGCGGGCCACCGAATACGTGATCCCGGCGATTGAGATCGTCGATGCGCGGCTGCAGGATCCACGCAAGATTTTTGATACCGTTTCCGACAACGGCGCTGCCGCCGGGATCGTTATCGGCGGCCGGCCGGTTGGCCCGCTCGAAGTCGACCTGCGATGGGTCGGAGGCATCATGTATCGTAACTCCGAGATCGAGGAGACCGGGATGGCCGCTGGCGTGCTTGGCCACCCGGCTCTCGGCGTGGCCTGGCTTGCCAACAAGCTTGGCCAACACGGCGTGACGCTCGAACCCGGTCACCTCATTCTCGCCGGCTCGTTCACGCGTGTGGTGTATGCCCGCAAGGGCGACACGCTGCACGCCGATTTCGGTCAACTCGGCGGGCTTGCAGTGCAGTTTGTTTGACCGTCGTGAGGCTCGCAAGGGCGCCGGCGCGAACCGAGCCGGACCGGCCAGCGATCCGCCTTGAATATCGGCCTTCGTCCGGCGATCATCGATCGACGACGATTGAGCAACAGGGTGGTGTCGTGCTGTCGCGCAAATCGGTGCGCCGGGTCATTGTGGTCCTCTGGGCAATCTGCATGCCATTGTCGGCGCGGGTCCTGCATGCGGCGCTGCCTCCGTCTACTTCGCTCAACGTGTCCGGCCCCACGTCGGTGGCCGGTCAACTTCTGATCGCCACCCCGGTACTCACCGATCCGCCATTCGACCACGCCGTCATTCTGGTGGCGCAGCACAACCGCAGCGGCGCCATTGGCATTGTCATCAATCGACCGCTCGACCGGCAAACCATTGCGAGCCTGCTCGCCAATGGCGCGGATGCGAGCGGGATCAATGGCAACGTCCGACTTTTTCTCGGTGGCCCGGTCGATCCGCAAGCCAGTTTCGTCCTGCACAGCGCCGACTATCGCAATGCGGACACGCTGGACATCGATGGCCGCGTGGCGCTCACGAGCGGTCCGCAAATCCTGCGCGACATCGGTCTAGGCAAGGGGCCGCGGCAGAAGTTGGTGGCGTTCGGTTATGCCGGCTGGGGACCCTCGCAGCTCGACAACGAACTTCGCCAAGGCATTTGGGAGACCGTGGCGGACGATCCGACGCTGGTGTTCGACGACGACCGGGCAAAAGTCTGGAGCGATGCCTTGGCCCGGCGCAAGGCCAACTAACGAGACGGGACCGGTTTGCTCAGGCCGAACCAAACCCGGTCCCTCACACCGAGGCAATCAAACAACGCAGCACACGGATATTAAGGCTCCAGCTGCAAGTCGCTGACGTACCCGGGGCTTCGCGCTCAGGTTTCGGAAAAAACCGGGTCATGCCGGGGCTTTTTGCTTGCCGCTGCTTCCGATATTGACGCTGCGGATTTCCGCCAAGATGCCAGCAGGGGTGCGGCGCAACCATGCATGATCGGATCTCAATTCGCATGGGCGGTTACGGACCGCCGACCACCTCGTTCTCGCGCGCGCTCAAGCGCATCGGCGATGACCTGGAGCGGCAATTCGGCGGCCGAGTCGAGGTCAGGTATGTCTGGAACATCATGGATTTCGGCTACCGCGCCGAAGACATTCTTTGGCTAGTCGAGCACGGCGTGCTCACGCTCGGCTATCAATCATCGAGCTATCTCACCGACCGCGTGCACGCACTCGGCTTCGTCGATCTGCCGTTCCTGTTCGAGTCCCGGGATGCGGCGCGCGCCGCCATCGACGGCGCACTCGGACAATATCTGGCGAAGAAAATAGAGGAAAGCGTTGATTACCGTATCCTCGGCTATTTCGAAAACGGCTTCCGTCATATCTCCAACCGGCTGCGGCCGGTGCACGTCCCGGCCGATCTGAAAGGCCTGCGCATTCGCGTGCTGCCAAGCGCGATCCAGGCCAGAACCTTCGAACTCCTCGGCGCCGTGCCGGTGCGTTGCGATCTGACCGAGGCGATCGCGGGCATCAAGGCCGGCACGCTCGACGCGCAGGAAAATCCGTTCGCCAATACGGTGACCTACGGCGTCCACAAATTCCATCGCTTCCACACGGTAACCAACCACTTCTATATTTCGCGCCCGATTTTCCTGCATCGCCCGACCTTCGATAGCTGGCCTCCCGACTTGCAGGATGCCACGCGCGCGGCAATCAAACAGAGGACCGCTTTCCAGCGCGAGCTGGCGATCGAGGAGGACGGGCAAGCACGCGCGGCGCTCTTGGCCGAGGGCTGCGAAATAACCGAACTCACTGCCGAAGAGCACGCTCAATTCCGCCTCGCGGTCGCGCCGCTGCTCGAGGAAGCCCGCACGACTTATGGCGACGAAATGTTCGCAATGCTCAAGTGACCGAGACTCGCGCATCGGCTGCGATGGAGTGATGCCGCAGAGGTGATGGCTGCCTGTTTCGGCGTGACTATTCGTGCGCGGAGGCAGACGATTCAGTACTCGTCACGGCCTCTGGCAGCGACTGTTCGCAGCGCATGACGGCTAAAGTCGCTCACGTTGCGCGCATTCAGCCGGAGCGCGGGGCTTGGTGCCGTTCGTCCGGCTTGGCGAGGATCAATGACCAGAACAGCTTGTATCTCGACTGCGGTGCATAGACCGCGGCGATGCCCATTTTGGTCACACCCGGATTGAGCATGTTGGCGCGGTGCGCTGGCGATTCGCGCCAACCGGAAAACGCTTCCGCCAGATTATCATAACCTGCCGCCACGTTTTCGACCGCGACCGAGGCATCGAACGTCGTATCGCGAATGCGCTCCGCGAACGGGCGCCAGACATCGTGGCCGAGTTTGTTGCGCGTCGCCATCGCGTGTGCCTGCGCTTCGGCGAGCTTCATCAATTCCGGATCGATGCTCACCGTCCCGAGCCCGTTGTTCTTCCGATAGCCGGAAATCATCGACTGCGCCGCCTTAACGTCGAGCTTGGCGTCTGCGGTCGCCAGGCTCTGGTAGAAGCTCGGCAATCCCGCCGGCATATTGTTGTCGCCGGCACAGCCGGCGAGCGCCATCGCGGCGAGCACGGCGCTGGTGCCCAACGCTGCAGCCGAGAGCCTGATCATGGATTGCCCCCCTTCCCACCCACCCTTGCCGCGCAAAACGTGTCGGCAGCATGTACTCTGTATCGAAATTGCGCGCAGTGCTCCAGCCCAGAGCCGAACCCGTCACCGTGCCCTACGCTCCGGGCGCGGCCGGGGCCATTGCGGTCAACATTGTGCCCGACAACGGGGAGAACAAACTCGTCTTTGTCCGCCGCGTACAAGCCGGTCGGGTCGCGAATTCGCTTACCGCCCCGCCGCGTAGCCTTGCATGCCGCGGGCATTGGCGGCGGCGCGACGGCGCGGGCCGACGCGAGAGGCTGCGGTCAGGCGGCCTTCCGACCAGTCGGGGCCGATTTCCACGATGTGACCGCGGCGCTCCAGTTCGACGACCGTCTGTTTCGGCACGCGACCTTCGACGGTGAGCACGCCGGCTCGCGCAGTGCGCGGCCAGAATGAACCCGGGAAATGCTCGCTGTGCCAGGCGGGCGCGTCGATCGCCTCCTGCAGGTTCATGCCACAATGCACATGGCGGAGAAAGAATTGTGTGATCCACTGGTCCTGGCCGTCGCCGCCGGGCGAGCCCCAGGCGAGGTAAGGTTCGCCGTCACGGAGCGCCATGCTCGGCGACAGCGTTGTGCGCGGGCGCTTGCCCGGAGCGAGCGCCGCGGGATGGCCTTCTTCCAGCCAGAACATCTGCGCGCGCGTACCGAGGCAAAAGCCGAGTTTGGGGATGACTGGCGAGGAATGCAGCCAGCCGCCGGAAGGCGTCGACGAGATCATGTTGCCGGCTTGGTCGATGATGTCGAAATGCACGGTGTCGCCGCGCGTGTTGCCGAGCCGTCCCACGGTTGGCTCGCCGGCGCCCAGCCGGCCGACCGTCGGTTCGCCTGCGCCTGCCGCCACCGCCTGCGGCTCGCGCAATTTGACGACCGCGCCAAAGCCTTCGATCGAACCGGGGCGCAGCTCGAGCGACGCTTTATCCGTTACGAGCTTGCGGCGTTCGTTGTTGTAGGCGTCCGACAACAGCGTCGCCATCGGCACTTCGACGAAATCGGGATCGCCGTAGAACGCTTCACGGTCCGCATAGGCGAGCTTCGAACATTCGACGACAAGGTGGATGAAATCCGGCCCGGTCGGGTCGAGCCCCTCGAGATCAAAACCTTTGAGCAGCGCCAACTGCTGCAGGGTCACCGGTCCTTGGCCCCACGGCCCGGTCTTGCAAACTGTATAGCCGTGATACGCGTAGGTTAGCGGCTCCTCGATATGCGGCGTCCAGCGCGCCATGTCGTCGGCGGTGAGCACGCCGCGGTGGCGCTGTCCGCTGGTGTCCATGATCTCCTGCGTGCGGCAGAAACGGTCGATCGCTTCAGCCACAAATCCCTGCGACCAGCATTTTCGCGCGCGCTCGATCTGCGCCGTGCGGTCGCTGCCGGCGCCTTCGGCTTCCTTGACGATCCGGCTATAGGTTGCGGCGAGCGTCCTGTTGGCGAACAGCAAACCGGCCGCCGGCACCTCGTTGTGCGGCAGATAGACTGCGGCCGAAGTTGGCCAGTGCTCGCGGAAAAGCTGCGCCACCGTGGCGATGGTGGCACTGGCGCGCTCGAGCAGCGGATGGCCGTGCTGCGCGTAACCGATTGCCGGTGTCAGCACTTCGCCGAGCGACAGGGTGCCGTAATCCCGCAACAGCATCAGCCAGGTTTCGAACGTGCCGGGCACGCAAGCGGCAAGGAGCCCGGTGCCGGGCACAAGGTCGAGCCCTTCGCTGCGGTAATGCGCGATAGTCGCGCGGGCCGGCGCCACGCCCTGGCCGCAAATCACCTCCGGCTTGCCGCGGCGAGCGTCGTAGAGGATCACCGGTACATCGCCGCCGGCACCGTTGAGATGCGGCTCGACCACCTGCAGCGTGAAGGCGGTGGCGACCCCGGCATCGAAGGCATTGCCGCCGCGCTCGAGCACCCCCATGCCCACGGCGGTCGCGATCCAGTGGGTCGATGTCACCACCCCGAACGTGCCCTCGATTTCCGGCCGCGTCGTGAATGGATTGGGACTGATATTGGTCATGAACGATCTCGGAGTTTTGCTGCGCATCTGGTGCTCGCCGTTGCGCCGGCGGCTTCGGCATGTTGCGCGAAAGACGTCCAGCGAATAGAGACGAATGTACCGGGACGTGCGGGCGGCTGAAAGGGCAGGGGAGGACCAGTGACGCGTGAGCCTCTGAAAGTTGGCTTGGCTGGGCTTGGTGCCGTCGGCCTCGAAGTTGCGCGACGGATCGAGGCCGGTATCCCCGGCCTGGTGCTCACCGCAGTTTCGGTGCGCGATGCGCAAAAGGCGCGGCGCAACCTGCCGTCAAGCGGCGATGGCATTCCGGTGCTGGCCGCCGAGGCGCTGGCGCAAAAGTGCGACGTCGTCGTCGAATGCCTGCCGCCGGCGATGTTCCGCATCATCGCCGCCTCCACCATTGAGCGGGGGCGGCTGTTCATGCCACTCTCCGTCGGACAGCTTCTGGAAAATTGGGATTTTGTGGCGCGCGCCAAACAGACCGGCGCGCGCATCCTGGTGCCGACCGGCGGTCTCATCGGTCTCGATGCCGTGCGCGCGGCCGCCGAAGGCACGGTCCGCTCGGTGACGATGATCACGCGAAAGCCGCCAAGCGGTCTCGCGGGCGCGCCCTATCTGCTCGGGCGCGGGATTTCGCTAAAGGACCTCGACGAGCCGCTGAAAGTGTTCGATGGCACGGCGCGCGACGGCGCGCGCGGCTTTCCCGCCAATGTCAACGTTGCGGCGGCCTTGAGTCTCGCCGGCATTGGTCCGGACCGCACGCGGCTTGAAATCTGGGCCGATCCGGCGCTCGACCGCAACACCCATCGCATCGAGGTGGATTCCGACACGGCGCAGTTTTCCATGTCGATCGCCAATGTGCCGTCCGAAAATCCGCGCACCGGCCGCATCGTGGCGCTGAGCACGGTGGCGGCATTGCGTGGGCTGGTGTCGGAACTGAAAGTCGGGACGTAATTGTCATTCCCGGGGCCGAGCGAAGCAAGGATCCGCACCTTTGTTGTTGTGGACCCCGGATTCGTTGCTGTTGCCGCCGTGGAATGACGACGCTGTTTTCAGCTTGCCCCTTCCGCCGTCGGGGCAAATTTGAGCGCCACACCGTTCATGCAATAGCGCAGACCGGTGGGCTTAGGCCCGTCGGGAAAGACGTGTCCGAGATGACCGCCGCAGCGGTGGCAGGCGACCGCGGTGCGGACCATGCCGAACGCGCGATCCTGCGCTTCATCGACGGCGCCCGGCAGAGGAGCGAAGAAGCTCGGCCAGCCGGTGCCGCTGTCGAACTTGGTCTTCGACGAAAACAACGGCTGATCGCATCCGGCGCAGGCGAACGTGCCGGCGCGATGTTCGCTGAGCAACGAGCTGGTGAACGGCAGTTCGGTGCCGTCTTGCCGCAGCACCTGATATTGCGCCGGCGTGAGCAGCTTGCGCCATTCGGCGTCGGTGTGGGTGACCGCGTAAGGATGGGGCAGCGCCGCCGCGCGCAGCGTCCGCGGCCGCGCAAGATGGGCAAGTGCGAGCGCCGTCAGGCCGGCGGTGCCCGCGTAAAAGGCGCCTCTGCGTGTGAGCATCTTTCATCCTTCCGTGGTTGGCGGCGCTGCCGACGCGAATTGCAGCTTGGTGCCTTTTTAGCGCAAATTCGCCTGTAGCGTGACAGCGCACACCGCGATTTGCTCGCGCAGCGCGCGCAACTCACATAGAGTTGAAGCCGCAGGCGCGAAAGCTGACAGGCCCGGCACAATGCGGGTCGGCATATGAGGGGGACCCGATGGACGGCGAAGTCAAAGTGCTGGCGACCACCGCGATGAAGACGGCGTTTGACGAGTTGGCGCCGCTCTTCGAGCGGGCTACGGGACATCGCGTGGTGGCCGGCTTCGGGCCGTCGGGCCAGATCGAAAGACGGATCGGCGAATGGGAGGCTGCCGATGTGGCAATCCTCACCAGCGCCGCCGCGCGCGACATGGCGTCGCGAGGGAAAGTTTTGGCCGCAAGCGTCGTGGACATCGCGCGCTCCTCGCTCGGCGTAGCGGTGCAGCGGGGCGCACCTCGGCCGGACTTGTCCTCGGCCGAATCTTTCAAACGCGCGCTGCTGGCGGCAAAATCAGTGGCGGTCAGCAGGCCCGTCGGTGCGGGATTGAGCGGCGCACATATGGCAAAAGTGTTTGAGGAGCTGCAGATCGCGAAGGCAATGGAAGCCAAGCTGAAATATGGGACCGGCGGTGTGAGCGGCTTGGTCGGCCTGATTCTCGCACGCGGCGAGGCCGAGCTTGGCGTGCAGCAAATCGCCGAACTGAGGGCCGTGCCCGACATCGACTTCGTCGGACCGCTGCCGATGCCGTTGCAGAGCGTGACCTCCTTTGTCGCCGCCATATTGGCGAGCGCGCAGCGCGCCGAAGCCGGCCGCAAGCTGATCGCATTCCTCACGAGCGAAGCGGCTAAGCGTGTGATCGCGGCCAAAGGCCTGGAGCCATCCTAGAGTTGAAAACGCCACTGGAGGTCAATGGCAAACGGATGATACCGGCCTCGCCTGGGCGAAAGAAACCGGGCCGTAAAGGCCCGGTTTAGTTCGCCGGCGTGGGGGCGCCGACGTTCACCTTCCAGAGGGGAACAGCTACCAGCTTAGGGTCGCCAACTGGGAGGATTTGGGCGGCCCGCACAGCTTGGCAGCATGCAAATCAGTATGTGAGCGTCGGCCGCCGCGGGCAATCCGGAAGCTTACATGCCAGCCATGCGAAAGCCGACAAGCTCTCCGTGCCAGACGCTCCGTCAGTTGAGAGCGCCGCTACATACGCGCGCCGGGCGGAGCACGTACTTAGACGATGCAGACAAGATGCAGACTAAAAATTCCAGCGCTGCGCGTTGGCGACAAGAAAATCGCGAAAAGCCTGCACGCGGGCCACGGTCTTAAGCTCTTCCGGATAGACGAAATAGGCGTCGAGCGTGGCCATATCGGACTCGCTGAACAGCTGCACCAGGCCGCCATTCTCCTCGACCAGATAATCCGGCAGCATGGCGATGCCGAGGCCGCGCTGGCAGGCGCGCAAAACGCCGAGAATGTTGTTGATCACGAGATGGGGAATGCGCGGCCCCTTGCCATCACGCGCCACCTCGATCAGCCAGCGCGAGCGCTGCAGATAGGTCGGCTGGGTGCCGCCGAGCACCAGCACGCGATGGTTGTCGAGATCTTCGTGACTGCGCGGCGTACCGAAGCGTTTGAGATATTCCGGCGAGGCGTAGACATGGAAATGCACGGCAAACAATTTGCGCTGGATCAGATCGGGCTGAGTGGGCTGCCGCAGCCGGATCGCCACGTCGGCCTCGCGCATGGCGAGGTCGAGCTCCTCTTCTGTGGTGAGCAGTGTGATGTGAATGTCCGGATAGAGTTCGATGAATTCGCCGAGCCGCGGCGTGAGCCAATGAATGCCGATGCCTGGCGTGGTGGTCACGCGTAGATCGCCGTTGGGCCGCTCGCGGCTGTCGGTCAGCTTGGCGCGGGCGGCTTCGAGTTTCATGAAGACGTCATGGGCAGTGCGGTAAAGGAGCTCGCCCTGTTCGGTGAGAATCAAGCCGCGGGCATGGCGGTGAAACAGCGAGACGGTGAGCTCCTGTTCGAGAGCGCTGACCTGTCGCGATACGGCCGATTGCGATAGTCCGAGCTGCTCGCCGGCGTGCGTAAAACTTCCGGCCTCAGCTGCGGCGTGAAACACTTTGAGCTTATCCCAATCCATTTTTCGCGGATTGACAGACTGCAATGCGAGACTGCAACGCGGGATCGCTAAGCCATGATCCTGCTGTTATGTCAGTCTGTCCTCTGTCCTCCGTCTTTTGATGTTTGTTGGTTTGATCCGCTTACTCCGCCGCAGCGCGCAGCTGCGCCTGCGCGGCGAGGAAGCGCTCGGCCTCCAGAGCTGCCATGCAGCCCAGGCCGGCGGCAGTCACCGCCTGCCGGTAAACGTCATCGGCAACGTCACCTGCGGCAAAAAAGCCGGGGACCGATGTCGCCGTCGAATGCGGCGCGGTCTTGATGTATCCGGAGGGCTTTGTCTCTACCTGGCCGGCCACGAGCTCGGTTGCCGGCGTGTGGCCGATGGCGATGAAGATGCCATCGACCCGGCGCTCGGTGACGGCGCCGGTCCTGACGTTTCTCAAGCGTGCGTGCGTGACCTTGAGCGGATTTTCGCTGCCGATAACGTCGTCGAGCACCGTGTTCCAAACGATCTCTATTGTCGGGTTCTTAAACAGCCGGTCCTGCAAAATCTTCTCGGCGCGCAAGCTGTCGCGCCGGTGCACGAGTGTGACTTTGGAGGCGAAATTGGTGAGAAACAGCGACTCCTCCACGGCGGTATTGCCACCGCCGATCACCAGCACCTCTTTGCCGCGATAGAAAAAGCCGTCGCAGGTGGCGCAGGCGGAGACCCCGTAACCGCGGAATTTCTGTTCCGACGGCAGGTCGAGCCAGCGCGCCTGCGCGCCGGTGGCAAGGATCAGCGCGTCGGCAAGATAGATGTCGCCGGAATCGCATTCGCTGCGGAACGGACGCCGCTTCAGATCGACCTTATTGACGTGATCGGCGATGATGTTGACGCCCACATTGGCGGCCTGCTTCTGCATCTGCTCCATAAGCCACGGGCCCTGGATGACATCGGCAAAGCCGGGATAGTTCTCAACGTCGGTCGTCGTCGTGAGCTGGCCGCCCGGCGCAACGCCCTCGATCAGGATCGGGTCAAGCATGGCGCGGGCGGCGTAGATGGAGGCGGTGTAACCCGCGGGCCCGGAGCCGATGATAATGACTTTGGCTTCGGTGGCTTTTGTCATCGGCCGGTCTCTCGTCTCGTTGCGGCAGGGGTCGCCAGGCCTGCCTTGACGCCCTCAGAAAGCTTGTTTGTCGCTTGCTCGGCGAAAAAGCGAGCCGGCCCTCCGCCCCGATCCCCACACGCCAAGCCTTTTGGCAATTTAGGCATTCTGGCGAGCTATGCAAGAGACGCAGGGATCGCCCGATCACGCATCAGAGATCAGGGTCCGCGAAAGGCTCAAAGTTCTCAACGGGAACATTTGCGCTGGAAGCCCGTCAAGCGAATGCCGGCATCACCTCGCGCGCGAACAGCTCGACCGAGCGTAGCGATTCATCGAGCGTCATATCGCCGAAGGCGAGCCACGGGGTGAAGTAATTCGCCCCCGTGGCCGCGACGTCGTCTGCAATAAAGCCGCGCACTTTCTCCGGCGCGCCGGCTACGGCGCTGCCGCCGGCGGCCAGTTCGTCGAACGTCTTCGGGTAATGGCCGGCCACGCGTGGAGCCGCGCCGTGACGTTCGAACAGCCAGAAGAAATTGGACCGCCAGCGCGGATAGGCGCGCCGCGCTACACTGAGCGCCGCCTCGTCGGTCGCCGCCACCACCACGTGCCGGCCGACGCCGAGCAGCGTCGAGGCATTCTTGCTCAGTCTTTTTCTCGTCGAGAGATAGCGGTCGAAGATCGGGCGCACCGCCGCCGGCGGGGAGAGCGAGACGATGTTCACATCGTTTTCCGCTGGCCAATCGGCATTTTCCGGAAGCGACACGCCGTACCACAGCGGGTGCGGGCGCTGCAGCGGATGCAGGGTCATCGGAACCTTGTCGAAGCGATAGAACTTGCCGGCAAATGTCAGTTCATCCACAGCCAAGCCGGTGAGCAGGAGCTGGAAAGCTTCATGGTACATCGCCCCAGTCTGGGCGAAATCGAGCGCGTAATTTGCGGTTTCGAACGGCGATACGCCACGGCCGATGCCAAGCTCGAGCCGCCCGCCACTCATCTGATCGAGCATGCAGATTTCTTCGATCAGCCGCAGCGGATGATAAAAGGGAAGCAAATAGACCAGCGGCCCGAAGCGCAGCCTCGTGGTTCGCTGCGCCAGAGCCGCCAGAAACAGCCCGGGCGACGCCGCGCAGCCGATCGGCGTGCCGTGGTGCTCAGCGAGATGGTAGGCGTGAAAGCCGGCACGATCATAGGCCTCGGCGAGCCGCAGCCGGTTGGCGTAAAGTTCACCATGCGGCACACCGGCATCGTCCATGTGGTCGAAAACGCCGAATTTCATGACGGATGAACGCAGCGGACGGACAACGGCATTCGGGATGCTAGCGTGTTATCTGCTCGCTGTCCTCCCTCATCCGTCTTTCGCTACTTCCACTCGACCTTCATGATCTCGTAGGCCTTGGCTCCGCCGGGGGTCACGACCTCCACCTGCGCGCCCTTTTTCTTGCCGACGAGCGCGCGTGCGAGCGGAGAAGTGACGGAAATCCTGCCCTTCTTGGCGTCGGCTTCGGGCTCGCCCACGATCTGCCAGATGGACTTTTTCTCCGTGTCCTCGTCGATCAAGGTGACGGTCGCGCCGAAGGTGATGGTGTCGCCGGAAAGCTTCGACACGTCGATGACTTCGGCGCGAGCGAGCTTATCCTCGAGTTCGGCGATATGGCCCTCGTTGAGCGACTGCGCTTCCTTGGCTGCATGGTATTCGGCGTTCTCCGACAGATCGCCGTGGGATCGGGCATCCGTGATCTGCTGGATGATGCGCGGCCGCTCGACTTGCTGACAATGTTTCAGTTCGTTCTCGAGCACGGCATAACCCGCCGCCGTCATGGGAATTTTGTCCATCGATCTCAAACCTCCAAACCGCATAGTCAAAACCTGCATCGCGGCCAGACCATCGTCCGGCCGCGGCTGCAAGTCTTGTCTGTCCGTGCCTCGCCCCGGCGAGCCCAATTTCTCAATCGGCCCCGGCCGCGAAATAACGCTGCAGCGCGCACACCTCGAGGTCGCCTTTGAGATAGGCTTGGATGCCCTGCGCTGCGGCGATGGCCCCCGAGAGAGTGGTGTAGTACGGCACTTTATGCAAGAGGGCGGCGCGACGAAGCGAGCGGCTATCGGCCAGGGCCGTCGCCCCGTCTGTCGTATTGAAGACCAGCTGGACCTCGCCATTCTTGATGGCGTCGACGATATGGGGGCGCCCCTCGGCGACCTTGTTGACCTTCAGCGCCGCAATGCCCTCGCGGGCGAGGTAGCGCTGTGTGCCTGAGGTCGCCAGCACCTTAAAGCCTGAATCGGCAAGCAGGCGGACGGCCTTAAGGATGCGCGCCTTGTCGGCATCCTTGACGGAAACGAACACCGTTCCGGTCTTCGGCAGACGCGAGCCGCCGCCAAGCTGGCTCTTGACGAAGGCTACGTTGTAGTCGCGGTCGATGCCCATCACTTCGCCGGTCGATTTCATTTCCGGGCCGAGCACGGTGTCGACCGCATGACCAAAGCGAGCGAACGGGAAAACCGCCTCCTTGACGCCGACATGGGGAGCGCTGCCGAGTTCGAAGCGCTGCGGGATGAGCTTGAAACCCGCGAGGGGCTCGCCCGCCATGACGCGGGCCGCGATCTTGGCGATCGGGACGCCGGTCACCTTGGCGACGAAGGGCACCGTGCGCGAGGCGCGCGGGTTCACCTCGAGCACGTAAATGTCGCCGTCCTTGATGGCGTATTGCACGTTCATTAGCCCGCCTACCTTGAGCGCGCGGGCGAGTTCGCGGGTCTGCCGTTCCAGTTCGGCGATCGTGGCGTGGTCGAGCGAATGCGGCGGCAGCGAGCAGGCGGAGTCGCCGGAATGGATGCCGGCTTCCTCGATATGCTCCATGATGCCGGCGATGTAGCTGTCGGTGCCGTCCGCGAGACAATCGACGTCGACCTCGACCGCATCGGTCAAATAGCGGTCGATGAGCAGCGGCCGCTTTTGCGAAACCGCGATTTCCGACGGCCGGTCGAGATCGGCGGCAAGCCGCGCCACATAGCGGTCGAGCTGGTGGGTGTCGTGCACAATCTCCATGGCGCGGCCGCCGAGCACGTAGGACGGCCGGATCACGATTGGATAGCCGATCGATACGGCGATGGCTTGGGCCTTTTGCGGACTGGTGGCAATACCGCTCTTGGCCTGCCGGAGTTTGAGGCGGTCGAGCAATTTCTTGAAGCGGTCGCGGTCCTCGGCGAGGTCGATGGCGTCCGGCGAGGTGCCAAGGATCGGCACCCGCGCCTTCGCCAGCGGCTCGGCGAGCTTGAGCGGGGTCTGCCCGCCAAACTGCACGATGACCCCGTGCAACGTCCCGCGCGCGCGCTCGGTATCGATGATTTCGATCACGTCTTCGGCGGTGAGCGGCTCGAAATAAAGACGGTCCGAGGTGTCGTAATCGGTAGACACCGTCTCCGGATTGCAATTGACCATGATGGTCTCGTAGCCCGCCTCTTTGAGCGCAAAGGCGGCATGGCAGCAGCAATAATCGAATTCGATTCCCTGGCCGATGCGGTTCGGCCCGCCGCCGAGAATGACCACCTTTTTCCGGTCGCTCGGGGCCGCTTCATCCATCGCGCGACCGCCAAAGGGCGCCTCGTAGGTCGCGTACATGTAGGCCGTCGGCGAGGCAAATTCGGCGGCGCAGGTGTCGATGCGCTTGAACACCGGGCGCACCCCGAGCTGCCGGCGGCGCATCGATACTTCCTCGGTGGGAACCCCGGTGAGACGAGCTAGCCGGGCATCGGAAAAGCCCATCGCCTTCAGGCTGCGCAGCGCCGGCCCCGTCGTCGGCAAGCCCTTGGCGCGGATGTCTGCTTCCATGTCGACGATGCTGCGGATCTGCGCCAGAAACCACGGATCAATCTTACAGGCCGTGTGAATGTCGGCATCGCTCATGCCGAGCCGCATGGCCTGCGCCACCGCGAGGATGCGGTCGGGCGTCGGCGTGCCGAGGGCGGCGCGCAGCGCGTTCTTGTCGTCACCCTGCCCGAGCCCCGGAATACTGATTTCGTCGAAGCCCCTAAGCCCAGTCTCCAGCGAGCGCAGCGCCTTCTGCAGGCTTTCCGCGAAAGTGCGTCCGATCGCCATGGCCTCGCCGACCGATTTCATCGAGGAGGTGAGCACGGGCTCGGCGCCGGGAAATTTTTCAAAGGCAAAGCGGGGAATTTTGGTGACGATATAGTCGATCGTCGGCTCGAACGAGGCGGGAGTGGCGCCGCCGGTAATATCGTTTTCGATCTCGTCGAGCGTGTAGCCGACCGCAAGTTTCGCGGCGACTTTGGCGATCGGAAAGCCCGTCGCCTTCGAGGCCAGCGCCGAAGAGCGCGACACGCGCGGGTTCATTTCAATGACGAGGAGGCGGCCGTCCGCCGGATTGACCGCGAACTGCACGTTCGAGCCGCCGGTCTCTACGCCGATCTCGCGCAGCACCGCGATCGCGGCATCGCGCATGATCTGGTATTCCTTGTCGGTCAGCGTGAGCGCCGGCGCCACGGTGATGGAGTTGCCGGTATGCACGCCCATCGGATCAAGGTTCTCGATCGAGCAGATGATGATGCAATTGTCGTTCTTGTCGCGCACCACCTCCATCTCGAACTCTTTCCAGCCGAGCACCGATTCCTCGATCAGCACCTCGGAGGTGGGCGAGGCGTCGATGCCGCGCTCGACGATGTCGATGAATTCGGCCTTGTTGTAGGCAATGCCGCCGCCGGTGCCGCCGAGCGTGAACGAGGGGCGGATAATGGCAGGCAAGCCGATATCTTCGAGCGCTTCGAGCGCCTGGATCAGCGTCTTGACCTGATGTGAGCGCGGAGTGGCAAGCCCGATCCGCTTCATCGCCTCGCGGAACAGTTCGCGATCCTCGGCCTTATCGATGGCGTCCGCCGTGGCGCCGATCATGGTGACGTCGAACTTGTCGAGAACGCCCATGCGGCGCAGTGACAAAGCGGTGTTGAGGGCGGTCTGCCCGCCCATGGTCGGCAGCAGCCCGAAGCCGCCGGCCGCAACGTTGCGCTCCTTCTCGATGATCTTGGCGACAATCTCGGGCGTGATCGGCTCGACATAGGTCGCATCGGCCAATTCCGGGTCGGTCATGATCGTGGCGGGATTGGAATTGACGAGCACGACCCGATAGCCCTCGGCCTTCAGCGCCTTGCAGGCCTGCGTGCCCGAATAGTCGAATTCGCAAGCCTGTCCGATCACGATCGGCCCGGCGCCGATGATCAGGATCGAGGAGATGTCGGTCCGTTTCGGCATATGCTCGGCGTCTGCGAGGGCCATTGGGGACGCTGCGCCGGAGCCCGCAATCCATACTCACCGATTATGGCTTGTGGATTCCCAGCCCGCCCGCGCCGTCCCATAACAGCGGCGATGTAAAAAAAGCGCCCGTTCAGGCGCGCTAGCGCCGGGCCCGGCCCTGCGCCGAGCGCTCTTTAGACCAGAATCGCCGCAGTGGGAAGGCTGCTATGGCCGAGATACGGCCGAGAGACGGCCGACGATGGCCGAGACGGGCCAGACCCGCGCCCGCCGGGACTGGCCGGTGCTCCGGGCGGCGGGCTTCTCGTGGGCGAACGGACCCGCGTAAGTGTCGAGGTCCTTTTCACAGGGAACGGCAGTGAGCCACGGCACGTTGCCCTCGGAAGTCTGGCGGAGCGGCTGGCGTGAACGAACGAGCCACAAATACCATTCCTGTGGCCGCCCGGGCGGACCGTCCGGGCGAGCGGAACTTCACAATCAATTTCGGCCCGCAGCATCCGGCAGCACATGGCGTGCTGCGTCTCGTCCTCGAGCTCGACGGCGAGGTGGTCGAGCGCGTCGACCCGCATATTGGTCTTCTCCATCGCGGCACCGAGAAGCTGATCGAGTACAAGACATATCTGCAGGCGATCCCCTATTTCGACCGGCTCGACTACGTGGCGCCGATCAACCAGGAGCACGCGTTTGTCCTCGCGGCCGAGAAGCTGCTGCGCCTGCAGGTTCCCAGGCGCGGACAACTGATCCGCGTGCTCTATTGCGAAATCGGCCGCCTGCTGTCGCATCTGCTCAATGTGACGACGCAGGCCCTGGATGTCGGCGCGCTGACGCCGCCGCTGTGGGGTTTTGAGGAGCGCGAAAAGCTCATGGGCTTCTATGAGCGGGCCTCCGGGTCACGCATGCATGCCAATTATTTTCGCGTCGGCGGCGTGCACCAGGATCTGCCGCCCAAGCTAATCGACGACATTTGGGCCTTCTGCGATCCCTTCCTGAAAGTCTGCGATGATCTGGAGGTGTTGCTCACGGAAAACCGGATTTTCAAGCAACGCAATGTCGGCGTGGGCGTCATCAAGCTCGAGGACGCCTGGGTCCGGGGCTTTTCCGGGGTCATGGTGCGTGGTTCAGGCGCCTGCTGGGATTTGCGCAAGGCACAGCCGTATGAATGCTATAGCGAAATGGACTTCGATATCCCGATCGGCAAGCACGGCGACTGCTATGACCGCTACCTGATCCGCATGGAGGAAATGCGCCAGTCGGTATGGATCATGAAGCAATGCATCGAGAAACTGCGTTCCGCCCAGGGGCAGGGTCCGGTCATCGTCGAAGACCAAAAGATCGTGCCGCCGCGCCGCGAAGTGATGAAGCACTCGATGGAAGCGCTGATCCATCATTTTAAGCTCTACACTGAGGGTTTTCGCGTGCCGCGCGGCGAAGTCTATGCAGCGGTCGAGGCACCCAAGGGTGAATTCGGGGTCTATCTCATCGCCGACGGGACCAACAGGCCGTACAAGTGCAAGATTCGGGCGCCAAGCTTTGCCCATCTGCAGGCCATGGACTTCCTCACCCGTGGTCACATGCTCGCTGACGTTTCCGCCATCCTCGGCTCGATCGACATTGTTTTCGGCGAAGTCGACCGCTGACCGCGCGGCCGCCGCCCTCCGTTGCATGCCTCGTCAGCCCGGTCGGAACGCGCGTTTCTGCGCCATTTATTTTGGCACCCGCGCGCGAGAACCGGCGGCGGCAGCTGGTGTGCGCCCCATCTCCGACGCGGACCTCAGACTGTCTTACACTTGCGGCGGCGCGCGCAGCTGGGCGGGCGAAGTCCGCAATGTCTCGCTGCTGGTGGCAATCGGAGTGAATGACGAGGGTTATAGAGCCTGGCAGGGCCTTGCGTCCTGAGGCCGGTGCGGCATTCCTCGCCGTCTCCAGATTAACGATGGATTAATTCACGGCAATCAATAATAGCGCAAGGAGGACGTTATTAACCGTCCTTTAACCATGCCCTGCGCAGATTGTTAACCAAATAAGACTCAGCAAAAGCGAAGAGGCTGGAGTGTCGAGCCGTATCAGCCAACGTCAGTCCCTGACATTTCGGGCGCGCACCTACATGGCGTTCGCCTTCAGCCCGCAGCCGCCCATTGCGGACTGGCTGGCCGCTCTCGACACCATGCTCAAACGCTCCAAGAGTTTTTTCGCCGGTCACCCGGTCGCGCTCGATCTCTCGGCAGCGCAGCTCGATGCGACGCAAATTGCGCAGCTCGTCGCCGAGCTCGAGGCGCGCAATATCCGTGTGCTCGGCATCGAGGGGGTCGAGCCGCCCGCCGGCGTGCAGCTTCCGCCGGTGCTGCGCGGCGCTCGCGCCGGCCAGGAGATCGAACGGCCCGAGCCCGCCGCCGTCAGCGCCACTCCGGTTGCCAAGAAAGAGCAGCCGTCATCGCTGATGATCGAAAGCCCGGTGCGCTCCGGACAGTCGGTGGTGTTCATGGAAGGCGACGTGACCGTGTTAGGTTCCGTCGGCTCCGGGGCCGAGATCATTGCCGGCGGATCGATCCACATATACGGCACCCTGCGCGGGCTCGCCATGGCCGGCGCCGCCGGCGATGCGCGCGCGCGCATTTTCTGCCACCGCTTTGACGGCGAGCTTCTGGCCATCGGCCCACATTACCGGACGGCTGAGGAGATCGACGACAGCTTGCGCCGCGGTCCGACGCAGGCCTGGCTTGACGGCAACACGCTGAGAATCTCGGCGATGAACTAACGAAAGGTCGTAACGATGAGCGAGGGGAATTCGGCCCGCGTGGTGGTCGTAACATCTGGAAAGGGTGGCGTTGGCAAGACCACTTCCACGGCGGCTCTGGGCGCCGCTCTTGCCCATTCCGGCGAGAAGGTCGTGGTCGTAGATTTCGATGTGGGGTTGCGCAACCTTGATCTGGTGCTTGGCGCCGAGCGTCGGGTGGTCTTTGACCTGATCAACGTCATCAACGGGGTGGCCAAGCTGCCGCAGGCGCTGATTTGCGACAAACGTCTGGAAAACCTCCACCTCTTGCCGGCGTCGCAGACCCGAGACAAGGATGCGCTGACCGAAGAAGGCGTCGCCAAGGTCATCGCCGAGCTGCGCAGCAAGTTCGATTGGATCATCTGCGACAGCCCGGCCGGGATCGAGCGCGGTGCGACACTGGCGATGCGCCACGCCGATACCGCCATCATCGTCACCAATCCGGAAGTATCGTCGGTACGCGATTTGGACCGGATCATCGGACTCCTGGATTCGAAGACCGAAAAGGCTGAGCGCGGCGACTGCGTAGACAAACACCTCCTGGTTACCCGCTACGATCCCTGGCGCGCCTCCCGCGGCGAGATGCTGACGATCGATGACGTTCTCGAAATCCTGTCAATTCCGCTCATCGGCATCATTCCCGAAAGCGAAGAAGTTTTGCGCGCCTCGAATGTCGGCTGCCCGGTGACCGTCAACAGCGCCTCGAGCGCTCCGGCGCGGGCTTATTTCGAGGCCGCGCGGCGGCTCAAGGGTGAACAGATCCCCATGCATGTTCCCAGCGAAAGCCGGAGCATCTTCAACAAGCTGTTCGGACGGAAGGCAGCATGAAGCTTTACAGCCTGTTTCGTCGCGGCTCGGCGCCGGTTGCGCGCGAGCGCCTGCAAATCCTGCTCGCGCATGAGCGCGAGGCGCGCGACAAGCCGGATCTCCTCGGCATCCTGCGCGAGGAGATCCTCGCGGTGATCAGACGCCACGTGGCGTTCGATCCGGATAAGGTGGAAATCAAAATGGAACGCGGCAACTTGGTGTCGACGCTGGCCGTGGATATCGAGATCCCGAATGCAAACCGGCAGCCGCGCCCCGTTTCGCCATTGGCGCGGCTCGCCATGCAGCCGGGTCTGGCGCGTTCGCAATGGACAAATGGGTTGGTGTAATGCACGCGATCGCTTTCCTCAGTCAAAAAGGCGGAACGGGAAAGACCACATTGGCGGCCTCCCTCGCCGTGGCGGCGGCGGAGGCGGGCGAAAACGTGATCGTGCTCGACGTCGATCCGCAAGCTTCGCTCGCCCGCTGGGGCGAACGCCGCTCCGCGACCGAGCGCGCGAACCGCATCATGGTCGAACCGCTCGAACGCGAGCGCCTGCAGCGGCTGCCGGCTGTTCTCGACGGCCTCGGGGGTGCCGGCTTCACGTTGGCCATATTTGACACGGCTACCACCGACGCCCCGGCGATTCGGCTCATTACCGAGGCCGCGGACCTGTGCCTGCTCCCGGCGCGGCCGTCGCGGCTCGATGTGGAGGCGACAGTGGCGACGTTTCGCGCGGTCTTTCTCGCCAAGCGCAGGGCCGCCTTCATTCTCAATCAGTGCCCGCCGAGCTACCGCAGTTCGCGGGCCCGCGAGGCGGCAAGGGGTCTGAGCAGCCTCGGCGTCCTCGCCGATCCGACGCTGTCGACGCGTATGGACTATCAGGACGCGACCGCCGCCGGGCTGGGTGTTACCGAGCACAATCGCGACGGCCGCGCTGCGCAGGAAATCACGGCGCTCTGGAACTGGACCCAGGCCCAGCTAGCGGGGGTCAAGAGCGAAGGTGAGCTCGAAGGCCGATCGACACGGCAAGCTGCTGCCTGAAGCCGGCCGCTCTGCAAAATTCTGCCGTCTGCATCCCTCCCGCGTTCCTTGCGCATCCACGCGGATGTCGCAGTCTTCCTATATAAGGGCGCGGCTGAGCGCCGCCCAGGCGCAACTCCGGGCCGGGCCGTTGGTTATCTTTTTCGGCGGGCGGTACTGTCGAACCATGCACAAGAGTGATCGGAGTCGGGTTTTGCCCTTCTTCAGCGACGGAAGCACCGAACGTGTCGGTCCGAAACGGCGCGAAATCCAAGAGGCGGCCGTGCCGCCGCAGCGTGCCCAGACGACGAGGCTATTCAATCTGCCGCAGACCCGGGAAGAGCCGGAGCCGGAGACGAGGCCGTTCAATCTGCCGCAGAGCCCGGAGGAGCCGGAGAGTCTTCAGGTTCACCGCGCCGAGGAGCTCGCCCGCGGCCGGCATGCCGAGCACCCTTTGCAAATCCCCTGGGCCGGCTGGAAGGACATTCTGTGGCGCACCTACCGCGAAGCCTTCGCCGACCGCATTCCGTCGATTGCCGGCGGCGTTGCCTTCTTCATGCTGTTCTCGATTTTTCCCGCCATCACCGCTTTGGTCTCTGCCTACGGACTGTTCTTTGATGCGGAGACGATCGCGCAAACCCTGTCGCTGCTCTATGGAGTGGTGCCGCAGAACGTCCTGCAACTGACGCACGATCAGGCGACCCGGATCGCCGCGCAAAGCAATGGCACGTTGAGCATCGGTGTCGTCGTCGGCATTCTGGTAGCGCTGTGGAGCGCTATGGGCGGCGTGAAAGCGATGATCGACGCGCTCAACGTCATCTACGAGGAGCGGGAGACCCGCAGCTTCCTAAGGTTCAATCTGGTGGCGCTCGGCTTCACGCTGACGGGCTTCGCCGTATTTCTGCTGGCGATCGGCGGCGTGATCATGGTGCCGCTGGTGCTGTCGTGGCTCGGCCTCGGCGGTCTCACCGCAGCCCTGATGCGCATCTTCCGGTGGCCGGCGTTGCTGATCGTGTTGCTGGTCGGGCTCGCGGTGCTCTACCGCTACGCACCGGATCGCCGCGCGGCGCGCTGGCAGTGGGTCAGCATCGGCAGCGTGTTCGCCTCGGTGGTATGGATCGCCGCCTCTTTTTTGTTTTCCTGGTATCTGGCCAAATTCAACAGCTACAACGCCACTTACGGTTCACTCGGCGCGGTCGTGGCGATGATGATGTGGTTGTGGATTTCCGCCACCGTGGTGCTCTTGGGCGCCGAACTCAATGCCGAGATCGAGCATCAGACCGCCCAGGATTTAACCGTCGGCGAGAACAAGCCCCTGGGCGAGCGCGGCGCCGCAATGGCGGACACGGTCGGCGCGAAAAAAGGATGATGCCGTGCGCCGGCCGCCGACCAGACGCTACGCCTGACCGGCGGTCTCGAACATGACCCTGTCCATGGCGTCGCGCGCCGATTTGCCCGCCCAGGTCACGTACTGGAATGCGGGATAATAGCGCTCGCAGGAACCGACCGCGCTGACGAGCGCCGCCTCGCACTGCTCGCGCGAGGCGACGGTGCCGACCAGAAGCAGCGCATGGCGAAACATGACCATGGCATTTTGCATCCACATATCAAAATGGCCGATCCATAATTGCTCGTTGATGCGGATCACCAAGTCCCGTACCGCCGTGCGCCGTGCTTCCGGAACTCTCAGCTCGAAGGCGCAGGCCAGGTGCAGGACCTCGATCTCGCTCATCCACGTGAACGAAATCTGATAATTGGCCCAGGCTCCGCCCACCACGAGCGTGATTTCGTCGTCTGTCCCGCGCTCGAATGACCAGTCGTTCGCCATTGCCATCTGCTCGACGGCGTCGAGCGGGTTGTCTCGTCGAGTTGTCAAATCTTCGGCGAAAGACATGAGGGCTCCACTGCGTCGCTCGCGCCGCATGATCGGGCAATCATTTGCTGAAGGTCTGTGTTAGGATGCGATCGGCATCGAGCAATCCCAGCTCCATTGCTCGTTGGTGCCACGTCGCGGAACGCCAGGCGGTCCCCCCGATGTTCCCATCTTCACAAAATCTCGGCCTTGCCTTATTAGGTCCAAGGCCTGCTTGAGACCCACCGCCATGACCGGCCCGGGGAGCGCCCCGATCTGCGGGTGCCTGATCCAGCGCCTGCGGCAGCTCGTTGCGTTCGAGACCGTACAACATTTTATAGATACTCACGGTCGGTCTATTCCTGATGACCTGTCGAGCCGGCTTGTACACAACCTTGCGGTCCATCCTGGCGCATTGCGACGCAGTTGCGTTGTCGGTTGCGCTGCAGAAACTCAGCCCGTGGTATGGAGTGCTCGAACGAAGTGAAGGCCGGGCCGGCACATGGTGCCCATTGCGTTGCGAAAAGGCGTGGCGACGCGTGTCAGTCACGAATGTCGCCGACCTTTGTGGCTCAGTTCCGGCCGGTCGCGGGCTTGTGGGCGCCGTGTGCAGCCGCGCATGATGATGGGTGAATTCAGCCGAGCGGTTTTGATGCCGCAGACGGTGATCGCATCGGCATGCACGCGCGAGGCGAGCGCCGCGTTGCAGATCCCTGCCTGGCCCAGGTCTGGCTGCGCATGGCCCGGTGAGATCGAGAGGGCCGCGGCCACGGTGTTGAACGATCAACACGCAAACCTGTGGTTTCGGCCCAGCGGGCCACCACCGGCACGCCCACATGTACGCACTCCGCGCACCAGGCGGACTCTACGCGACACACATTATCTTATCGAGATCGACGCAGCAGAGCCCCCCACCCATTGACCGACCGCTCGCGCTCTATACCGGTGTTGCCCGCCGGATCGCGCGAAGGTTGCCGAAAGCTTCCATTCGAGTTGGGCAAGCACGTGTTGCAACTATGATCATTGTGCGGCTAGCGATGAGGCTCCGAGCGTGCGAAAGAATAAGCACGGCAATGTAGGAAACTGCGGAGCATGGCAAGGCGCCACGCGCCTCTGGCGTCAGCGCGGCTGCGCAAGAAACGCAAGTCGCGCCTGATTGTGACCGAGATTCTTGGCCGCGCGCTTCGCGGCAAAGCCGGCGCCGGCGAGGAGGTCGCGCATTGCTGCTTCGCTATAATGGGTGAGGCCGAAGCGGGAGCGCAGCCGTCGATAATCGGAAAAGATCGTGCGCGTAAGCCCGGCCAGCGCGGCAAGCAGAAATCCTTCTCTTGCCGCAAAGCGCAACAGCGCGGCGGCGTCTGTCGCGGCACTGACATGCGGTGGAATCACGTCGCTGACAACCAGTATGCCGCTTGACTGCAATAGCCGCCGGAACAGGACGAGCAGGGTGCGTGTTTGCTCGAGCGTCAGATACTGCGCCACCGAATGCAGCACGATCAGATCGAGGCAATGGTCCGGCAAGCGTTCGACGTCTTCGGGCGCGATCGCGCGGATCTTCGCATGGCCGGCAAAGCGTGCGGCGAGGCCCGCGCGCACGCTCGGCGCGCCGTCACTCAACAAAAGTTCGCCGGCCGCCGCGGCGACGATACTGGCATGCAGCGCCTCGCCACTTCCGTAATCGAGCACGCGCGCGTTAGGCGCCGGCACGAGCGTGGCGATCTGTTCGGCGATAAGCCGGTAATGCACGTCCCGGTGGCGCGGACCGACGTAGATGGAATGCGGCCTGTCCCAGAAGGAAAGCCAATCGGACATCAAGCCTGCCATAGCTTCATCGGCGGACCGCCTGGCCCAAACACCGGCAACAGCGGCAGCGCCCGATCATGCTCGGCCTTGCTGCTGCCGCGGCCGCTCTTGCCGCCGAAGTGCAGGATGGCGCGGCCACCTGCCATGCCGTGGGCTTTGTGATCCATCGAATGACAATGCGCATGGCGGTAAACGCCGTTGCGAGATCGATGCCGCCACGATCGAGCACGAGCACCAGCGCCGCATTAGTCGGAATCGATCCGTCGTTGGCAAATTTGTGGGTGACCGGAGCCGTGCGTTTGCTGGCGATTGTCATTTTCGGGATGTTTATCCGTTCAGTCTCGCGGCGGGATGCAAGCCGACCATACACTCGCCTGAAATTCTCTAACCCGCAATTGCAACCCGGCACTTGGCTGCCGCTGCCGGCGGAAAATGCAAAGCCCGATCTTGCCTTCGGCTAGCGACGCTTGGCGGCGCGCATGGCTTCGACAAAGCGGCGAAACAGGCCGTGGGCGTCGCGCGGGCCGGGCGAGGCTTCGGGGTGAAATTGGACGGAAAATACCGGGCGGTCGGTGAGGCGTAGCCCGCAATTGGAGCCGTCGAACAGCGACACATGGGTCTGCACCGCATTCGCCGGCAGGGTCGCGTGGTCGACCGCAAAGCCATGATTTATCGAGGTGATCTCGACCTTGCCGGTGGCGAGCTCTTTCACCGGGTGATTGGCGCCGTGATGGCCCTGATGCATCTTGACGGTCTTGGCCCCGACCGCGAGCGCGAGCATCTGGTGGCCGAGACAGATGCCGAAGGTCGGCACCTTGTCGATCAGCGTGCGAATGACCGGCACCGCGTATTGGCCGGTGGCCGCAGGATCACCGGGGCCGTTGGAGAGAAAAATGCCGTCGGGTTTTAGCGCCAGGATGTCGTCGGCCGACGTGTGCGCCGGCACCACCGTGACCCTGCAGCCATTGCCGGCAAGCTGGCGCAAAATGTTGCGCTTGATGCCGTAATCAATGGCGACCACGTGAAACTCTGCGTCAGCGCGCTGGCCGTGGCCTTCGCCCCAACGCCAGGGCGTTTCGTCCCAGGTAAAGCGCTGCGCCGCGGTCACCATGGGAACGAGATCGAGGCCAACCATGCCCGGCCAGTCACGTGCTTGCTGTTCGAGCGCCGCAAGATCGAAGCGGCCCGAGGGCTCGTGCGCGATCACTGCGTTGGGCATGCCCTTCTCGCGAATGAGCGTGGTGAGCGCGCGGGTGTCGATGCCGGACAGCCCGACAATGCCGCGCCTGCGCAGCCAGGCATCGAGGTGGCGCGTGGCGCGATAGTTCGACGGAGCGGTCGCCGCGCTATGCAGCACCACCCCGCGCGCCCCTAAAGTGGCCGCCAGATTGACGGTTTCGATATCTTCCTCATTGGTGCCCACGTTGCCGATATGCGGGAAGGTGAAGGTGATGATCTGGCCCGCATAGGAGGGATCGGTGAGGATTTCCTCATAGCCGGTCATCGCGGTGTTGAAGCAGACCTCGCCCACAGCATGGCCGGCGGCTCCCAAGCCGACGCCTTCGAACACGCTTCCGTCGGCTAGCACTAAAAGCGCGGTAGGTTTGGCGTCATCCCACCGGCTGCTAGAAAGGGCTTGCGTCTGCGTCATCGAAATTCTCCGCGCCCGAGACCCTGCCGTCCCCGCGGAGGAGGAGGAGGCGCGCTGCCTGCTCGACATGGTGCGGAAAACGGCGATTGCCGTGCCTGCGGGTGAGGTGACGAGATAACGCGGCGACCAAAAGTTCCGCGCCAATACAGCCTGGCCTTCTGCTTGGAGAACAATCGCTTCGCGGTTGTCAACGAAGCGTTTTCGAGGTCTGCTCCGAATAGACAAGCTTCGTTGGGCCTAAAGGCATCGCAGACCTTGGAATAAGGCAGAGGGACTGCTCTGATTGCGGCGCGTTGCATGATCGTGACGTAAACCCTGCTCGGACCGGCTCCTTTTGCCGCGCCGAGGGTCGCTCTCTCGCTGGAGAAACCCACTTACTCGCGTATTATGCCTGGCGAGACAAGTGGTGCCGGGCGGTGGTCAATTCCAGGCGGGCGGACACAAGGGAAAGGCGTTAACGTGTTACGCGACCAAATCAACACTGCGCTCAAAGAAGCGATGAAGTCCGGCCAGGCGCGGCGCGTCTCCACCCTGCGGCTGATCAATGCCGAAATTTTGAAGCGCGAAACGAGCGGCGCCGAGCGCGCCAAGCTTGGCGAGCCCGAAATCATCGACGTGATGAGCAAGATGATCAAGCAGCGCCAGGAATTGCTCGACATTTACGAAAAGGCAGGACGCAGCGAGCTCGCCGCGCAGGAGCACGAAGAGATCGAGATCATTTCGGAATTCATGCCCAGGCGGATGTCCGATCTCGAAGCCGCCGAGGCGATCTCGACGCTGATCAGAGAACTGGAGGCGGCGACGCTCAAGGACATGGGTCGCACCATGGCGGCGCTCAAGCAGCGCTTTGCCGGGCGCATGGATTTCGCCAAGGCTGGCGCGCTGGTGAAGAAATTGCTTGCCGGCTAATCGCTACGGCCGGTTCTTGGGCCGATGTCCCCGGCGTGAATCTGCATCGCGACGATGCGCCGCTGACGCCCGCAATCGAGGCGGATCGAGATCGCTTGTTGTTCGGTGCTGTCTCGGCGGCGGCGCTGGAGCAGTGACTGTCGAACGGAATCGCTGGGTCTACTTCCTCGTGTTTTGTTCCCACCCCTCGTAAGGCCGAGGCATGCCACTCTCCATGGTTGTGATTCGACGAAGGCGCCATCCGTGCGCTGCATGTCGATAGCATGTGGATAACTAGGACAATTCCCGCCGCACTTGCTGCCGTGGCGCGATACCCTGCTTTGGCGCCCGAACGCGCTCCACTTCCGAAGCACCATGCGATTTCCGCCGCAATTTCTCGACGAGCTGCGCGCGCGACTTCCGGTGTCGGAGGTCGTCGGCCGGCGCGTGAAACTGCGCAAGGCGGGGCGGGAGTGGAAAGGGCTGTCGCCCTTCAACAAGGAGAAGACGCCCTCGTTCTTCGTCAATGACCACAAGCAGGCGTGGTTTGATTTTTCGTCCGGCAAGCACGGCACGATTTTCGATTTCGTGATGCTTACCGAGGGCGTGAGCTTCCCCGAGGCGGTGGAGCGGCTGGCGGTACAGGCCGGCATCGCGTTGCCGGCTTTTACGCGTGAAGCACAGGAGCGCGAGGAGCGGCGCAAGACGCTGCACGAGGTCGTCGAACTTGCCGCGAAATTCTTCGAAACGACGCTGGCCGCGCGCGCCGGCGCGCGCGGTCGGTTCTACCTTGCGAATCGCGGAATTTCGCCAGCGACCCAGCTGAAGTTCCGGCTCGGCTATGCGCCAGCCGAGCGATACGCGCTCAAGGAGCATCTCGGGGCCGCAAAAATCCCGGTCGAGACCATGACCGAGGTGGGCCTGCTCGTCGCCGGGGACGATATCGCGCTCCCCTATGACCGGTTCCGCGACCGCATCATCTTCCCGATCGCAGATTGGCGCGGCCAAATTATCGCCTTCGGCGGCCGCGCGATGGAAAGGGAGGTTTCGGCCAAATATCTCAACTCGCCGGAAACCCCGCTCTTCCACAAGGGCGCCACCCTCTACAACATGGCCGCTGCGCGCAAAGCCGCTCATGAGGGCGCACCGGTGATCGCGGTCGAGGGCTATATAGACGTGATCGCCATGGTGACTGCCGGCTACGAGGCGACTGTGGCACCGCTTGGGACCGCGCTCACGACCGAGCAGCTCGCGCTAATGTGGCGGATGGCCGACGAGCCGATCCTGTGCTTCGACGGCGACGGGGCCGGGCGGCGGGCCGCCTACCGCGCCGCCGATCTGGCGCTGCCGCTGCTCAAGCCGGGCAAGAGCTTGAAATTCGCTGCTCTCCCCGACGGCCAGGATCCCGACGATCTCGCCCGCTCCGGCGGGGGCGGCGCCATCGCCGATGTGCTCGCAACCGCGCGTCCGCTTGTGCACATCCTGTGGGCGCGCGAGAGCGAGGCTGGTCTGTTCGATACCCCCGAGCGGCGTGCCGCCTTCGAGGCACGACTCGCGGAGGTGACCGCCACGATTGCCGACCAGACCGTTCGCCGCTATTACCGCCAGGATTTCACCGCGCGCCTTCGGCAATTGTTCGCGCCTGTCGATGTGCGCCGCGGCACTCTCGAGCCGAAGGGGCGCGCACCGCGCGGGGTCCTTGCCGGCGGCGGCCGCGGCCGGCGTGCAGGTCAGGCGCAATTGGCGCAATCCCAAGGGGCTCGGCATTACGTGGCGGTGAGCCCTCACTTGGCAGAAAGTCCGCTGCATCGCGGCCATCGCGCCGCCATTCCCCGCCGTGAGGCGCTCATGTTGCAGGCGGCGCTGAATCATCCCTGGTTGCTTCACGATCACCTCGAGGAGCTCGCGGCCGCCGAGTTCCGCCACGCCGAGACGCAGAAATTGAGAAACGCTCTGCTCGACGCCTTTGCGCAGCTTGCAGACGATCTCGGCCGTGGCGACACCGAAGCCGCGCGAGCGGAACTTTTGGCTGAACTCGGCCGCCGGGGTTTCGCCAATGTCTTGACCCATATCGAGCGCGCGATCACGACGCTGTCGGTCTGGGGGGCGCGGCCGGGCGCCGCTGCTGCCGATGTTTTGCTGACGTGGAAACAGCTTGTTGCCTTGCATACCCAATGGCATTCCCTAACTAGGGAACTTAAGGATGCGGAATTGGCCCTTGGCCAGGACAATACCGAGGCAAATTACGCGCGGCTCCGCGACGTCAAGGCAAGGCTCGCGATGCTCGATGGGACGGAAGCGCTTGTCGAAGGTTTTGGCGTCTCTTCGGGCCGGCCGGCGCGATCGCTGTAGAGGTTTGGCGGATCGGCGCTTGGCGTCGCCGTGGTCCTACGGACCAGTGAGGGTCGGGGGCCGCGAACGAGGGAGGCCGGACGTTCGGGGTTAGCGGCTGTTTAAACGCTGACTGCGAAAATCCTGGGACCCCATCTCTGCCTCCCAAGGGTAGGAGGTGCATCCCAGGTCAGCGCTGGGACGGGGTGGGGAATTGGCGGCGTAAGGGCCATTGGGCGTTTGCCCAACAGAGTTGAAGGAAGACAGCAACGGGCAGGGGCGGTGGTGCCATCAGCCCCGTTTTCCCGTCCGGATCCGAGGTTGGGACGGTGGGCGTTAAGCGTATGCGGCCGACGGCGGCGTTAAGGACAGGCGTAGGTGGAGACAAAGATGGCGAGCAAGAGCGTGGGCGCGATCGCGGGCGCGGGCAAGGTCAAAGTGGTCGCGCAGAAGTCCGCCGTGCAAAAAGACAACGAGGCGCCCGAGAAGGACGCCGCCGAAACGCCTGATGCGCCGCTGCCCCTGCTCGACCTGTCGGATGCAGCCGTCAAGCGGATGATCAAGCAGGCCAAGAAGCGTGGCTATGTCACCTACGAACAGCTCAACGCGGTCATGCCCTCGGAGGAGGTCACCTCCGAGAAGATCGAGGACGTTCTGGCGATGATGAGCGAAATGGGCATCAACGTCGTCGAGACCGAGGAGCCCGAATTGGAGGATCAGGAGGCGCGCGAGGAGGCCGAGGAGGAGGAGGCCGAGAGCGGGGACCTGATCGAAGCGACCAGCAAGCCGCCAGCCAAATCCGAGACGCGCGAGCCTGCGGAGCGCACCGATGACCCGGTACGCATGTACTTGCGGGAGATGGGCTCGGTCGAACTGCTTTCGCGCGAGGGCGAAATCGCCATCGCCAAGCGCATCGAGGCTGGCCGCGAGGCGATGATCGCCGGCCTATGCGAGAGCCCGCTCACTTTCCAGGCGGCCATCATCTGGCGCGACGAACTCAACGAAGGCAAAGTCTTCCTCCGCGACATTATCGACCTGGAAGCGACCTATGCGGGCCCGGACGCCAAAGGCATGCCGGGGGCAGCCGCCAGCGGTCCGCCGCGCACCGAGGCGGCGGCAGTATCGCCTGATGCGACCGGCGGCGCTGCGGCATTCGTGCCGCCGCAGACCGTAGCACCGCCTTCGGCGCCGCCCGCTGCCACGCCGTTCAAGCCCCGCCCGGTGAGCGGCGGCGCTGAAGGCGAGGAGACGCTCGATGAGGCCGCAATCGCCGAAGCCGACATGGACGAGGACGACCTGGAAAACTCGATGTCGCTTGCCGCCATCGAGGCGGAGCTCAAGCCCAAGGTCCTGGAGACCTTTGAGAAGATCGCCGACTCGTTCAAGCGGCTGCGCCGGCTCCAGGAACAGGACATCGAGAAGCGGCTGAGCAATGAATCGCTGTCCCCGCATCAGGAGCGCAAGTACAAAAAGCTCAAGGAAGAGATCATCCAGGAGGTGAAGTCGCTGCGGCTCAGCCAGGCCAAGATCGATGGGCTGGTCGAGATACTTTATGACATTAACAAGCGGCTGGTGAGTTATGAGGGACGCCTGATGCGGCTTGCCGAGAGCCACGGCGTCATCCGTGACGGTTTTCTGCGGCAATACCACGGCTCGGAGCTTGATCCGCGCTGGCTCAACCGCATCTCAAAACTCTCCGAAAAGGGTTGGAAGTCCTTCGTCGCCAACGACAAGGACCGGATCAAGGAGCTGCGAGCGCAAATTCATGCGCTCGCCACCGAGACCGGTCTCGAAATCGGCGAGTTCCGCAAGATCGTGCACATGGTACAGAAGGGCGAGCGCGAAGCGCGTCAGGCCAAGAAGGAAATGGTCGAGGCCAATCTGCGTCTCGTCATCTCCATCGCCAAGAAGTACACCAATCGCGGCTTGCAGTTCCTCGACCTCATCCAGGAAGGCAATATCGGACTGATGAAGGCGGTCGACAAATTCGAATACCGCCGCGGCTATAAATTCTCCACCTACGCGACCTGGTGGATCCGCCAGGCGATCACCCGCTCGATCGCCGATCAGGCGCGCACCATCCGCATTCCCGTGCACATGATCGAGACGATCAACAAGATCGTGCGCACCAGCCGGCAGATGCTCAATGAGATCGGCCGCGAACCAACGCCAGAGGAATTGGCCGAAAAGCTCGGCATGCCGCTCGAAAAAGTGCGCAAAGTCTTAAAGATCGCCAAGGAGCCGCTCTCGCTCGAGACACCGATCGGCGACGAGGAGGATTCGCATCTCGGCGATTTCATCGAGGACAAGAACGCAATTCTGCCTGACCAGGCGGCAATCGCCGCAAACTTGCGCGAGACCACGACGCGCGTGCTCGCTTCGCTCACCCCGCGCGAGGAGCGGGTGCTGCGCATGCGCTTCGGCATCGGCATGAACACCGATCACACGCTCGAGGAAGTCGGCCAGCAGTTCTCGGTGACCCGCGAGCGCATCCGTCAGATCGAAGCCAAGGCGCTGCGTAAATTGAAGCATCCTTCGCGGTCCAGAAAACTCAGGAGTTTTCTGGACAACTGACGCTTTGGTCCGCGGCTCGAACTCGGGGACCAAGATCTCTTGGCTCCCGCCTTCTCCTGCGCAGGGGACCATGAGTGGCAGATTTTCTGCCGCTCAACGCATTCTTTACAGCGCCGCGACGGCGCTGACCTCGATCAAGAATTCCTCGCGCACGAGACGATCGATGATGAGCAGCGTGTTTGGCGGATAGGCGCCGCCGGCGAACAGGCGCGGGAATTCACGCTCGCGATAGGCCATGAATTTGCCGACGTCCTGCGAGTGCACCAGATAGGTCGTGAACTCGACCACACTGGCAAAATTCGCGCCCTGTGAGGTGAGCGCGGCGCCGAGATTGGCAAAGACCTGCGCGCACTGAGCATCGAAATCACCGGTCGCCCTGCCGTCCGGGTCGGCGCCGACTTGGCCGGCAATGAACAAAAACTCCGACGCTTTCACCCGAGTGATCTGCGAATAGTGACCGAGCGGTTTGCCGAGCACGTCAGGATTAAGAATCTGAATTTGCGGCATGGCGGGCTCCAGTTCGTTGGCGATCGAGCAAGCATACGGCAGGCTGTGCGGCCGCGGAAAGCCATTGCTCGGCAGCGGCTCCCAGGAGGGCGGCGCAGAGCAAACAAAGCTATCGCGGTTTGGCCGCTGGCCTGCTCGGTCCCGTGACCAACATGAGCCACGCGCTTCGCCCGCGCCTATAGCGCTGCCGGCAGCAAGAGCCGCGGTGACGAATTATGCGAGCGGCTCCATCGTGGGCGGTGGTGCAAAATGCCTCGATCGATCAGGCGCGCTGGCGGTGGTCTGGCGAGGCCATTTGCGGCGGTCGCCTCGACCGTCACGGTCATTGAGCATCAGCTTGGTGCCCATTCGCGTTCTGACGGCCGCTCCGCACCGGGCAGGCATAAGGGGCCAGCCGGCAGTGCATTTGAAGAGATTTGAAGGTTCGAGCCTGCTTGCACTTGCGGCACACGTCCCCATTTGTGCCCGGGGCATCAATCCGGATGCAAACATGACCATGTCGCGCGCAAGCGCCTTCGCTTTCGAGTTCCTCGGCGCTGATAAATACGACGCACAGACACGGCGGGCGGCGATCGACCGCATCGATCGGCTCGCCACGTTGTTGGACGTTGCCTTTTTGATCCCGGGCACGAAGGTCCGCTTCGGGGTTGAGGCACTGCTGCGGCTTGTGCCCGGCGTCGGTGACGCGGCGGCGTCGGCGCTGTCGCTCTATCTAATTTATGAGGCTTACAAGCTCGAGGTGCCGGTGAGGCTGCTGGCGCGCATGCTGGCGAACGTGGCGCTCGAAGCGGCGGTCGGCGCCGTGCCGGTCGCCGGCGATGCGTTCGACGTGATGTTCCGCGCCAATCGCCGCAACGTGACGCTCTTGCGCCGGCATTTTGCGCGCGGACGTTAGAACTGACTGCGGCGCACCGTAGATGCCGCTAGTCCAAACCCTCGATGATGCGGATGTCCCGGACGGCGCCGTCACCGAGCGCCTTGAGCGCCTCCTGATACGCGGGGCTATTATAGGCGGCCACGGCTTTTTCGATGCTCGGGAATTCAGAGATTACGACCCGCTCCTTCTGCCCTGCCTCGTATGCGAAAGCGGCACTGCCGCGCACCAGATAGCGGCCGCCGAATGGCGCGGTCGCCGCCGGGGCGAGCTTGGCGTAGGCTGCGAGCTTTTGCGGATCGGAGATCGAGCGGTAGCAGGTCACCCAATAGCCTTTGGGCATCGGAGCACTCCCCTTTAGCGCAATGTGGCGTGTGAGCGCGTAAGTTTAGCGCAAGCCGCCCAGCGGCGCAGCATCATCGGCTGCGCCTCGACATTCCGGCGCCCGGGAGTAACATCGTGGGCGTCTCAAGCGCAGGATCGTCAGCAACTCTTAAAGCGGAGGGCGGTCATGTCGTTCTGGAATGCGCTGTTCGGCCGGCGGTCGGCTGCCGAGACCGGGAAGACCTCCGATCCGGTCGAATACAAGGGTTTTGTCATCCGCGCCGCCCCATACAAGAACAATGGTGGCTATCAGACCGCCGGTGTCATCGAGCGCGAGGTCAACGGCGTGCGGCAGGAGCACCGCTTCATTCGCGCCGATACCTATGCGTCCTATGAGGACGCGGTGAACTTCACACTCGGCAAGGCGCGGCAGATCATCGACCTGCAGGGTGAGCGCATTTTTGACTGAGGCGGCGCAGATCTTGTTTGAGCTGTCATGCTCCGCGAAGCTGGAGCATCCTAGGTGAACGGCCGCTGGCTTGCAGGGGTTGCAAAGCGCTTATTTGCGGGTTGTTGATGCTACCGAAACAAGGCGGCCTCGATCGCGTCAGCGCGGGCGCTACCAAACGCAAAACAGCCGGCCGATATCATAGGCGAGCGCGCCGAGCATGCACGCCAACAGTCCGCTAATCACCGGTCCGAAGACGAATGCCGCATTGAGCCGCGCCAGCATGCGGCGGTCGAGGAAATGCGCCCTGTGAAGAACCATCTTGGCTGTCCCGGCCACCGCCGCCTGCGGCGACCGTCCCTATCTCATATCCGCATTGAGTTTAACGATACAGAAAACATGCCCTATGATGCCGCAGTTGAAGGCAGCTTTGCAAGACGGGCGTTTCACGATCCCGTGCGGGGTGCGGCGGCGGCGGTTTGCAGGGTGACGCAATAGCGCTCGCGGCGAAGTGGCGAGAGCGAAACGGGAGAAACACTGATGCACGTTTTCAACCTGGTGCGCGAGGCCGTGTTCACTCCGCAAAAGCATGTTGAAAAAATCCTCGGCAACTTTGAGAACGGCGATGTCACCGTGGCCTGCTGGGAGCCCGGCCAGATCAGTCCCTATCACTGCCATCCGCAGGCAACGGAAATTTATTTTTGTTTCGAAGGCGGAGGCACCATGCGCACGCCGGAGACGGCGGTCGCGGTGGTGCCCGGCGCGTTCGTGGTGCATCCGCCCGGCGAATTGCACGAATACGAAAACGGCCCGCAGCGCACGCTCCTGTTTCGCGTTCGTTATGGCGCCGACATGGCAGCGCGCCACTTCACCTGGCGAGGGCGGGCGGATTTCGCGCAAAGCGCTGCGGACGCCGACTATTTTCTCCGCCATCCGCCGCTAGGCGCCGACGCGAACTGAGGCAGCTTACGCGGCAAAGTCGCTTGCGCGCCGTCAGCGTCCGCGGAGCGGATGATTCATCGGCAGCCTATCGCGTATGCAAGGCCCCGACGTTCCGGCCGCCGCTTCGCGGCATTCCGCCATCGTGTTGAAGGCGCATTCGAGGCCGGTTGCTGCCCGCAAGCAGTAGCGGTGATGCTAGCTCGCTTGGGCAAACGCGCGCGGCGCCGCCAGCGTCGCGGCGAGAGGGTCGCGATCATGATCGTGCGGATCATGACGACCTCTCCGTGCTGCCTCCTGCAACGGGTAACGCCGGGTCCAACCCCGAGGCTCCCGGCTTCAGGTTGACCAGCGCCGCCTGGATGCCCTTCGCCTTCGCGACGATCTGCGCTAGGAAGCCCCGGCGACGCGGCCGAGAAGGGGAGGGTGCATGTTCGCAAAACCGCATTGTCCGGTGATCGCGATCGAGGAGCATTACTGGGACGAGGAGCTGGAAAAGACCTATACGGGCACCGAGGCCGGCCGGCCCGGTGAGCAAAGCCGCCGGCTGCACGATTTTTCTGGCGTCCGCCTCAAGGAGATGGACGAGGCCGGCATCGACATACAGGTACTCTCGCATGGCGCGCCGTCAACGCAGAAATTGCCGGCGCAGACTGCAACCGCGCTCACGCGCCGCGCCAACGACCGGCTGCACGTGGCGATCGCCCCGCATCGCGACCGCTTGGCCGCTTTCGCGGCGCTGCCGACCGCAGTGCCTGAAGCAGCCGCCGACGAACTCGAGCGCACCACGAACGAACTCGGCTTCAAGGGTGCCATGCTGCACGGGCTCGCGAACGGCGTCTTCCTCGACGACAGGCGCTTCTGGCCAATCTACGCGCGCGCCGAGGCGCTCGACGTGCCGATCTATTTTCATCCGTCTCTGCCCAATGCCGACGTGCGCCGCATCTATTACGACGACTACGTCAAGGATTTTCCCATGGTGGCGCGGCCGGCCTGGGGCTACACAGTGGAGACGGCGACGACTGCGATCCGGCTCGTGCTCTCCGGCGTATTCGAGCGCCACCCGAAGCTGAAAATCATTCTCGGCCATCTCGGCGAGACCTTGCCATTTCTGATCTGGCGCATCGACCAGGCGCTGGCGCGGCCGGGGCAGAAATTGCTGTCGTTCCGCGACGTCTTCTGCACGAATTTTTATATCACCACGAGCGGCAATTTCTCCAACCCGGCGCTGCTCTGCTGCGTGATGGAAATGGGCATCGATCATATCCTGTTCGCGGTGGACTGGCCGTTCGTGATGAACGCGCCGGCGACCGAATGGATGGCGACGGTGCCGCTGTGCGATGCCGACAAGGCCAAGATTCTTTGCGGCAATGCCAAGCGGCTGTTGCGGATGTGACAATCATCGGCGATTGCGGCCGAGGCGCAGCAGTAGGCTTGCTGCGGAGGGCGCCGCCTCTTTGTGGCGCCCCACTCTGACCGGCGGGGGCTGGGCGGGCACAAGCGCCGCCCCGGGTCAGGCGCAGGCATGTTCGGTCTCGCGGGAGCGCGTTATTCTCCCGGATGCGTTTCGAAGAAGAAGCGGTCCGCCCTTCCGCGCCGGGCCGGCCTTCCCCATATGGAATGACGGCGGATCGCCGCTTTGGGATCTGCCGGTGTCGTGCTTTCCCCTAAGGTAACGACATAACCCAGTGACGATGTTCCGGCCGTGCCTCTTTGGAGCATGCGCTTTTCGGAAAGCCCATAAGCACCCCGTACCAAGTCCGGGGCAGGCATTCCGGCAGTCATGCTCTCGGGCGACCAGGACAGGCCGAGGGAGTTGACAATGAACTTTGACAAATACACCGAACGCAGCCGCGGGTTCGTGCAAGCTGCGCAGTTCCTGGCGCAGCGCGAAGGCCACCAGCAATTTTCGCCCGAACACCTGTTGAAGGTGCTGCTCGACGATCCCGAAGGGTTGGCCGCCGGGCTCATCGACCGTTCCGGCGGCAATTCGCGGGCTGCGCTTGCGGCCGTCGATGCGGCGCTCGCGAAGCGGCCGAAAGTGTCCGGCGGCGGCGCCGGGCAAATCTATCTCGACCCGGCGCTCGCGCGCGTGTTCGACACGGCGGAAAAGGCCGCCGAAAAGGCGGGCGATTCGTTTGTGACTGCCGAGCGGCTTTTGCTGGCGCTGGCTCTTGAAAAGGGCAACGAGGCTGGAAAAATTCTGGCCAATGCCGGGGTGACGCCGCAAAGTCTCAACAGCGCGATCGAGGCTTTGCGCAAAGGCCGCACCGCGGACAGTGCATCGGCGGAGAACGCCTATGATGCGCTCAAGAAATATGCGCGCGACCTCACCCAGGCAGCGCGCGAGGGCAAGCTCGATCCGGTGATCGGGCGCGACGAGGAAATCCGCCGTACCATCCAGGTGCTGTCGCGGCGCACCAAGAACAATCCGGTGTTGATCGGCGACCCCGGCGTCGGCAAGACCGCGATCGTCGAAGGCTTGGCGCAGCGCATCGTCAACGGCGACGTGCCAGAAGCGCTGCACGACAAGAGACTGCTGGCGCTCGACATGGGCGCGCTCATTGCCGGCGCCAAATACCGCGGCGAGTTCGAGGAGCGGCTCAAAGCCGTGCTGCAGGAGGTGACGTCCTCGGCTGGCGCCTACATCCTGTTTGTCGACGAGATGCACACCATCATCGGCGCCGGTAAGGCCGACGGCGCCATGGACGCCTCGAATCTGCTCAAGCCGGCGCTGGCGCGTGGTGAGCTGCACTGCATCGGCGCCACCACGCTCGACGAATATAAAAAGCACGTCGAGAAGGACGCCGCCTTGGCGAGGCGCTTCCAGCCGGTCTATATCGATGAGCCCAGCGTCGAGGACACCATCTCGATTCTGCGCGGGCTAAAGGACAAGTACGAGGCGCATCACGGCGTGCGCATCACCGATGCCGCGCTGGTGGCCGCGGCGACGCTGTCGCACCGCTACATCACCGACCGGTTTCTGCCCGACAAGGCAATCGACCTCGTGGACGAGGCGGCGGCGCGGCTGAAGATGCAGGTCGATTCCAAGCCGGAGGAGCTCGATTCGATCGACCGCGAGATCATTCGACTCAAGATCGAGCAGGAGGCGCTGAAGAAGGAGCACGATCCGGGCTCGCGCACGCGGCTGGGCGGGCTGGAAGCGGAGTTAAAGGCGCTGGAGAAGCAATCCGCCGATCTCACCTCGCGATGGAAATCCGAGAAGGAAAAACTCGCCAGCGCGCAGAAGCTGAAAAACGAGCTCGACGCATTGCGCGTGGAGCTTGCCAACGCGCAGCGGCGCGGCGAATTCCAGCGCGCTGGCGAGATCGCCTATGGGAGCATCCCGGAGCTGGAGAAGAAGCTTAAGGACATGGAGGCGGGCGGCGACAAAGGCGTCATGGTCGATGAGGCCGTGACCGCCAACCACATCGCGCAGGTGGTGTCGCGCTGGACTGGCATTCCGGTCGACCGCATGCTCGAGGGCGAGCGCGAAAAGCTGCTGCGCATGGAGGAGCAGATCGAGAAACGCGTGGTCGGGCAGGCTGAGGCGGTGAGGGCGGTCTCGACCGCGGTACGCCGCGCCCGCGCCGGCCTGCAGGACCCAAACCGGCCGATCGGCTCGTTCATGTTTTTGGGTCCGACCGGCGTCGGCAAGACCGAGCTGACCAAGGCACTGGCCGAGTTTTTGTTCGACGACGAGCACGCGCTCATTCGCATCGACATGTCGGAATACATGGAGAAGCATTCGGTGGCGCGATTGATCGGCGCGCCGCCCGGCTATGTGGGCTATGAGGAAGGCGGCGCGCTCACCGAAGCGGTGCGGCGGCGTCCGTACCAGGTGGTGCTGTTCGACGAGATCGAGAAGGCACACCCAGACGTGTTCAACGTACTCCTGCAGGTGCTCGACGATGGCCGGCTGACCGACGGCCAGGGCCACACCGTCGACTTCCGCAACACCCTGCTGGTGATGACCTCGAACATCGGCGCCGAGTATCTGGTGGCGCAGCCCGCAGGCGAGGACACCGAAAAGGTGCGCGACGTGGTCATGGCGGAGGTGCGCGCGCGCTTCCGCCCGGAATTTTTGAATCGCATCGACGAGATCATTCTGTTCCACCGCCTCAAGCGCGAGCAGATGGGCCGGATCGTCGACATCCAGCTCATCCGGTTGCAGAAACTTCTCGACGAGCGCAAGATCACGCTCTCGCTCGATGCCAAGGCGCGCGATTGGCTCGCCGAGAAAGGCTACGATCCGGCCTACGGGGCGCGGCCGCTCAAGCGCGCGATTCAGAAGGCGGTGCAGGACCCGCTCTCCGAGCTCATTCTCTCCGGCCGCATCAAGGACGGCGAGACGGTCTCCATCTCGGCCGGCAAAGCCGGGCTCACGTTCAACGGCAACACGGTGGCGGCCGCAGCCTGACGGGTACCCCGGGAGCGAAGCGACAGAGAAAACGGCGCTGCCGTTTAGGATGGCTTCGCTTTCGCCAGTGATGACGATTGACTTGCCTCCACAACTCACCTTTGCCATCGTCCGGGTGCGAACACGAGGCGAGCGCCGATGAGTTACGTCAAACGCGTGATCCAGCCGGGTGAAGAAATCGTCACCGTCGGTCGGTTGAGCTGGATCGTCTATCACCGCGCCATTGCCTTCGTCCTGCTCGGCATCATTCTGGTCGTGCTGGAGCGGATTTATTCCGACCGGGACTGGCTGGTCATTGGCACCGCCGCCGCCTTCGGCGCGGCGGCCTTGATCAGCGCTCTTCACGCCTGGTTCCTGCGCTGGACCACCGAAATCGCGGTGACCAACAAGCGCATTATCTACAAGCGCGGCTTCATCACACGGCACACCGCCGAAATGAACATGGACAAGGTCGCCTCGGTGGACGTTGATCAATCGCTTTTGGGCAGGCTCCTCGATTATGGCTCGGTCCATATCCTCGGCACCGGCGGCGCACACGGCATCGAGCGGCTCGAGCGCATCGGCTCGCCGATCGCGCTGCGCAACGCCATCGACGTGCACTAGCCACCAGCTGTTTGTGGTGCCCCATGCGCACCACGCGCGCTTCTTCGATGGAAGTCAGCGCATCTGCGCGACGCGGGCCATCGTGTCGTTGGCCATGAGCGCATCGAGCTGTCTGTGGTCGCGCTCAAATTCGGCAAGCGTGGGGCCGTCGAGCACGCGGCCGCGGGGCAGCTTGATGCGCATCGGATCGACCACGCGGCCGTTCACCCAGATTTCGAAATGGACGTGGGCGCCGGTGGAGAGGCCGGTCGACCCGACGAAGCCGATCACCTGGCCCTGGCGCACATGGCTGCCGACGTCGAGCCCGCGGGCGAACGCGGTCATGTGGCCATAGGCGGTCTCGTAACCGCCAGCATGGCGCAGGCGGATATATTTGCCATAGCCACCGCGGTGGCCAATTTGTTCGATCGTGCCCTCGCCGGCGGCAAAGATCGGGCTGCCGAGCGGCGCGGCCCAATCGACGCCGGTATGCATCTCGTTGATGTGGAGCAGCGGGTTGATGCGCCAGCCGAACGGCGAGCTCTCCATCCCCACGGTAACCGGCTTGCGCACCAAAAATTTCTTCGCGCTCTTGCCGGTCGAATCGTAATAGTCGTACTGGCCGTTGTCCGATGTGCGGAAGTGATAGAATGTGTGCGTCTCGCCGCCAACGCGCAGCGATGCATAGCGGATCTCGTGGGTTCCGTCGCCGTTGACGTCCTGCGAATAGAGCACGTCGAACGAATCGCCCGGCTGCACCTTGCGCTGGAAGTCGACGTCGTAGGCATAGATGCGCACGAGCTCCTCGATCACCGCCTGCGGCACGTCATTCTGCAGCGCCGTCTCCCACAGGCTCTGATAGAGCGAGGCGCTACTGTCAGCGGTCTCCTGCGGCGGCGGCGGCTCCTCGCTCTCGACGTCGATGTTGCTGATGTCGACGGGCACGTAGGTGTTCATGTCGGACAGCGCCGCCGCCGCCTCGATCGAGCTGTCGCCATCCACGACGACGCGCTCCGGCAGCACCCGGCCGAGAAGGGGCGGCGCCAGCAGCACGCGCACGCGCTGGCCTTCCTTAAGGGGATTAGTGCTCACCGCCGGGCCGAGCACCGCGAGGATCTGCTGAATCAGGTCGGGCGTGGCGCCAAGGTCGTGCAGAATCATCCCGACGGTTTCGCCGCGCTTAGCGGTAATCAGCCGCTCGTTGGCGTCGGGGGCGGCGCTTGGCCGCGTCTTCGCCAACAGCGTGACGTTTTCGGGCACGATCCGCGCCTGGAAGCCAAGATACGCATTGGAGTCGTTGTCGGCCGCATAAGCGAGGTGCAGCGGGGCAGCGCCGGTTGCATCGGCCATGAGGCGCGTTCCGGAGGCCTTGGCGAGATCGCGCACGCTCTCCAACACCTCGTCAAGCGGCAATTGTGTGGAGCGCTTGACCTTCGGCAGCAGTGAGCTGAGCTCGCAGACTGCCTCGCTCACTGTCTTGCCGCGGTGCGGCGGAGGCACCAACCCGCAGGTCGAGAACGAGACTTCGGCGTCGGGTTGCGGCGCCGCGGATTGATCGTCGTCGGAAACCGCGTCAGCGAGGATCTTCTGCGGATTGAACGGGGGAATATTGGCGGAGAGATCGGACACGGTGAGTGACAGGTTGCCGAAAACGCGCTCATAGGGGCGCACGCGCACCGTCTCGCCGTCCTGGCGGCGAGTCACCGTGGGAACGCGCAGCGCTTCACGCGCGACATTCGGCTCGCCCAGCACCGGCAGGCGGTTGGTCTTGCGCAGAGTTCCGCTGAGGCTCGGATTCGACTTTGCACGTTGGGCAAGTTCGACCCGCTCCGGCGCCTTGGCGAAGGTTGTCTCGCCGTCGAGGGACGCGAAAACGGCGCCGCCCATGAGTGCAGCGCCGCAGAGGCCGGTCAGAATCGTGCCGCTGAACCATTGAATCGAAAGCCGACGTCGATGGACCGGGCCGCCCGCGTCGCCGTCCACCGAAAGCGCGGGTTCATTGCCGAGCTCGACGGGCCCGGCGACGTGTTTGCGACTAGCGGCGCGTAGCCTCGCTTGGTCCAAGCCCACGTCCCCCTACACTCGCCTTCGCATCTGCAGCAAACCGCCCTGCTGCGCAGCGGTGGCGGCCAACACCAGCGCTGCCGACCGAACTCGCCGAAGCTAAGCTCCTGATGCCGCAACCCCAGTTGCGCGACATCCCCGACACGATTACGGCAAGGAGGCGGAGGAATATGGCCGTTGTACGGCGTTGCGCTTCGGTGAGGGCGCGCAACGCGCGGTGCGGCAGCGCGCGTAGCATTCGGGCAACGAGCGATTATTTCGCGCCGCGCCGCGCGGTTTTCGTGAACAGAGGCGTTGACAATAGCGGCGGCACAAGCCTATATAAGCCCCCTTGGCGCGCCCCCGCTTGGCGCGATGGCGCGTCTTGGAAGCCCCTCACTGTCTAGGCGGTGGATTCATCCGACCATGAGCTTTGATCATGTCGGATGTGCGGGTTTCGGCGGCTCCTGGCCTTGGCTCCGCAGCAGCGGAACGGACAGGGGACGGGCTTTGTGGCTCGGTGCTGTTTGACAAGTGAATCGGAAGAAAGAGAAACGTGGACGGCGGAGTCCTGCGTGCCGCGTTCTCGAACGGAGAAGGCTCTGTCAGAAGTTTCTGGTCAGAATGTCTTCCCGCAAGAGATGCGGCCGGAAGAGACTTCGGCGGTCGACGTTTCAGGTCAACACTATGTTCGTGACGGTGAGCAATCATCGGAACGGACAGAGTGGGACCTCGTCAAACGTTGTGATCAGCCGGGAAAAGTTCTCATCCAACTTGAGAGTTTGATCCTGGCTCAGAGCGAACGCTGGCGGCAGGCCTAACACATGCAAGTCGAGCGGGCATCGAAAGGTGTCAGCGGCAGACGGGAGAGTAACACGTGGGAACGTGCCCTTCAGTTCGGAACAACCCAGGGAAACTTGGGCTGATACCGGATACGTCCGCAAGGAGAAAGATTTATCGCTGAAGGATCGGCCCGCGTCTGATTAGCTAGTTGGTGGGGTAATGGCCCACCAAGGCGACGATCAGTAGCTGGTCTGAGAGGATGATCAGCCTCACTGGGACTGAGACACGGCCCAGACTCCTACGGGAGGCAGCAGTGGGGAATATTGGACAATGGGCGCAAGCCTGATCCAGCCATGCCGCGTGGGTGATGAAGGCCCTAGGGTTGTAAAGCCCTTTCGGCGGGGAAGATAATGACGGTACCCGCAGAAGAAGCCCCGGCTAACTTCGTGCCAGCAGCCGCGGTAATACGAAGGGGGCTAGCGTTGCTCGGAATCACTGGGCGTAAAGCGCACGTAGGCGGCTTCTTAAGTCAGGGGTGAAATCCTGGAGCTCAACTCCAGAACTGCCTTTGATACTGAGAGGCTTGAGTTCGGGAGAGGTGAGTGGAACTGCGAGTGTAGAGGTGAAATTCGTAGATATTCGCAAGAACACCAGTGGCGAAGGCGGCTCACTGGCCCGGTACTGACGCTGAGGTGCGAAAGCGTGGGGAGCAAACAGGATTAGATACCCTGGTAGTCCACGCCGTAAACGATGGATGCTAGCCGTTGTCGGGTTTACCCGTCAGTGGCGCAGCTAACGCATTAAGCATCCCGCCTGGGGAGTACGGTCGCAAGATTAAAACTCAAAGGAATTGACGGGGGCCCGCACAAGCGGTGGAGCATGTGGTTCAATTCGAAGCAACGCGCAGAACCTTACCAGCCCTTGACATCCCGGTCGCGAGTCCCAGAGATGGAACTCTTCAGTTCGGCTGGACCGGAGACAGGTGCTGCATGGCTGTCGTCAGCTCGTGTCGTGAGATGTTGGGTTAAGTCCCGCAACGAGCGCAACCCTCGCCCTTAGTTGCCATCATTCAGTTGGGCACTCTAAGGGGACTGCCGGTGATAAGCCGCGAGGAAGGTGGGGATGACGTCAAGTCCTCATGGCCCTTACGGGCTGGGCTACACACGTGCTACAATGGCGGTGACAATGGGATGCAATGGGGAAACCCTGCGCAAATCTCAAAAAGCCGTCTCAGTTCGGATTGTGCTCTGCAACTCGAGCACATGAAGTTGGAATCGCTAGTAATCGCAGATCAGCACGCTGCGGTGAATACGTTCCCGGGCCTTGTACACACCGCCCGTCACACCATGGGAGTTGGCTTTACCTGAAGACGGTGCGCCAACCGTAAGGGGGCAGCCGGCCACGGTAGGGTCAGCGACTGGGGTGAAGTCGTAACAAGGTAGCCGTAGGGGAACCTGCGGCTGGATCACCTCCTTTCTAAGGATGCCAGGTATTAGGAGTCGTAATCAGAATCTCAGCAAGCAGATTCCTGGTTCGTCCTTACCCGGCGCTTAGAACAAAGACAGGGCAGCGGTCGGCGCAGTGATCATCTGATCACTGATGCCTGACATCTGATCCTTGGTTGGCAGGCCCCGCCGTCTCCGTTTCTCTTTCTTCGCGAACGAGCTGCTCAGGAGTCAATAATCGGTATTCAGTAGGTCAGAGATTCTCTCTGATGACTGGTTTCTGATTGCTGACTCCTGTTACGGGCTTGTAGCTCAGTTGGTTAGAGCGCGCGCTTGATAAGCGTGAGGTCGGAAGTTCAAATCTTCCCAGGCCCACCAACTCCGGAACTCGTAATTGGCGGTCGGTGGATGCTGATTGCTGACTACGGATTTCTGATCCCGCAGGGGCCATAGCTCAGTTGGGAGAGCGCCTGCTTTGCAAGCAGGAGGTCGTCGGTTCGATCCCGTCTGGCTCCACCAGACGGTCGATCGCCGAGATCGATCGGCCGCGCTGATGCTCGTTCGTGAGAAACCGTATTCGAGTGTGCGCGGTCTTGCCGCGTCGCTCGTGTTATCTGACATCGTGAAGAGGAGATCGATCCGGCCAGGATCAGGGCTCAGGTATCAGTGATCAGCCTTTCTGATTACTGAATACCTAGCTGCTGATGTCTGACAGGCGAAGCCTGACCGCCTCGCCGTCGGTTCGATCTTATGAAGCAAGCTGGTCTTTCATATCCAGGAATTGGTAATCAGAAGTCGGCAATCGGATAGATTGCTGACCGCGATTGCTGCGGCCTGGAACATCAATGCCGCGTCGAGGGCGCGGAATTGAGGCGGCAATCAGCAATCTGATTGTCCGATTCCCGCTGCCGGCGATGGGCATCGATAATGAGAGCGATCAAGTGTCTTAAGGGCATTTGGTGGATGCCTTGGCGCTGAGAGGCGATGAAGGACGTACTACGCTGCGATAAGCCGCGAGGAGCTGCGAAGGAGCTTTGATCCGCGGATTTCCGAATGGGGAAACCCACCTTCGAAGCAGGAGTCAGGGGTCAGGAAGCAGGGATCAGGTGTCTGCCTGATACCCGATGCCTGATTCCTGATTCCTGCTTCAAGAGAAGGTATGAACCTCTGAATTCATAGGAGGTTTCAAGCAAACCCGGGGAACTGAAACATCTCAGTACCCGGAGGAAAGGACATCAACCGAGACTCCGTTAGTAGTGGCGAGCGAAAGCGGACCAGGCCAGTGACGATCCCGAGACAACCGGAAGCGTTTGGAAAGACGCGCCGCAGACGGTGACAGCCCCGTACGGGTAATGCGAAGGATCGTCCTCGAGTAAGGCGGGACACGTGCAATCCTGTCTGAACGCGGGGGGACCACCCTCCAAGCCTAAGTACTCCTCAGCGACCGATAGCGAACAAGTACCGTGAGGGAAAGGTGAAAAGCACCCCGACGAGGGGAGTGAAAGAGACCTGAAACCGAATGCCTACAAACAGTCGGAGCCCGCAAGGGTGACGACGTACCTTTTGTATAATGGGCCAGCGACTTAATCTGACGAGCAAGCTTAAGCCGATAGGTGTAGGCGCAGCGAAAGCGAGTTTGAACAGGGCGTTTTAGTTCGTCGGATTAGACCCGAAACCTAGTGATCTAGCCATGGCCAGGTTGAAGGTGGGGTAACACCCACTGGAGGACCGAACCGGTGTCTGTTGAAAAAGCCTCGGATGAGCTGTGGCTAGGGGTGAAAGGCTAATCAAACTGGGAAATAGCTGGTTCTCCGCGAAAGCTATTTAGGTAGCGCCTCGCGTGAATGCTCCGGGGGGTAGAGCACTGGATGGGCTAGGGGGACTTACCGTCTTACCAAACCCAACCAAACTCCGAATACCCGGAAGCAATGCGCGGGAGACACACGGCGGGTGCTAACGTCCGTCGTGGAGAGGGAAAAAACCCTGATCAGCAGCTAAGGCCCCTAATTCGTGGCTAAGTGTGAAAGGATGTGGGAATCCCAAAACAACCAGGAGGTTGGCTTAGAAGCAGCCATCCTTTAAAGAAAGCGTAACAGCTCACTGGTCTAAACAAGGGTTCCTGCGCCGAAAATGTAACGGGGCTCAAGCCACGAGCCGAAGCTCTGGGTTCGTCGCAAGACGAGCGGTAGCGGAGCGTTCTGCTTGCCTGCGAAGGGAGACCCGCGAGGGCCCCTGGAGGCCGCAGAAGTGCGAATGCTGGCACGAGTAACGAAAAGCAGTGTGAAAGACACTGCCGCCGAAAGTCCAAGGGTTCCTGCGTAAAGTTAATCTGCGCAGGGTCAGCCGGTCCCTAAGGCGAGGCCGAAAGGCGTAGTCGATGGGAACCACGTTAACATTCGTGGGCCAGCGGGAGGTGACGAATTGTGTAAGTCGTTCGCGGTTACTGGATTCCGCGGGCGGCGAAGCAGTTCCAGGAAATAGCCCCCGCGTAGACCGTACCCGAAACCGACACAGGTGGACTGGTAGAGCATACCAAGGCGCTTGAGCGAACTATGCTGAAGGAACTCGGCAATCTGCCTCCGTAACTTCGGGATAAGGAGGACTCCACTTTGCGCAAGCAGAGCGGAGTGGCACAGACCAGGGGGTGGCGACTGTTTAACAAAAACACAGGACTCTGCGAACTCGGAAGAGGACGTATAGGGTCTGACGCCTGCCCGGTGCCGGAAGGTTAAGAGGAGGGGTGCAAGCTCTGAATTGAAGCCCCGGTAAACGGCGGCCGTAACTATAACGGTCCTAAGGTTGACGTGAGTCACGCTCACTGCAACGCTAGCCTTAGTCAAACTGAACTATATGCGGGAAACTCCTCGAAAACCGCGCGGTACTCGCCGATCATCCGGGTCGGCAGTCAAAATCCGCCGGACATGGGGACAATCCGCAGGAAAGGCCCGTCTGCTGCAAACAGCAGCACGCGGGAATCCTCAGAGACTTCACGTTCAGGACGTGCCTCCATGCAGATTGAATCACAATGGGTCGTCGGCTTCGTCGATGGCGCAGGATGTTTCCACGTGGGTATCAATCCCCATGCGGAGATGCCTGCTGGCCATGAGGTGTTGCCGGAATTCAGCGTGGTGCAGCATGAACGCGACATTCAGATCTTGCACGCGTTAAAAGCATTTTTCGGCTGTGGCGTGGTTCGCAGGAACCACGGTGACCGAATGGCCTATCGCGTGCGCAGCAAGCAACATTTGCTGGAGAAGATCGTGCCGTTCTTCATGGCGCATCCGTTGAAGACCAAGAAAAACGTGGAATTCTTGAAATTCCGCGATGTCCTTCTGCTGATGGAGAAAAACGAGCATCTAACAGCCGATGGCGTGAGAAGAATTCGCGCCATCGCTGCGCAGGTGAATCGTGGTGCAGTCAAGATAAAGTCCGACCTGCCCGGAAACGGGTAGGACCAATCGAGCGAAATTCCTTGTCGGGTAAGTTCCGACCTGCACGAATGGCGTAACGACTTCCCCGCTGTCTCCAGCATAGGCTCAGTGAAACTGAATTCCCCGTGAAGATGCGGGGTTCCTGCGGTCAGACGGAAAGACCCCGTGCACCTTTACTGTAACTTTGCACTGGTATTCATGGCTGCTTGTGTAGAATAGGTGGTAGGCTTTGAAGCGCGGGCGCCAGTTCGCGTGGAGCCGAAATGTGAAATACCACCCTGGTGGTCGTGAGTATCTAACCGCGCCCCGTCAGCCGGGGCCGGGACAGTGCATGGTGGGCAGTTTGACTGGGGCGGTCGCCTCCCAAAGAGTAACGGAGGCGTTCGATGGTAGGCTCAGAGCGGTCGGAAATCGCTCGTTGAGTGTAATGGCATAAGCCTGCCTGACTGCGAGACTGACAAGTCGAGCAGAGACGAAAGTCGGACATAGTGATCCGGTGGTCCCGTGTGGAAGGGCCATCGCTCAACGGATAAAAGGTACGCCGGGGATAACAGGCTGATGACGCCCAAGAGTCCATATCGACGGCGTCGTTTGGCACCTCGATGTCGGCTCATCACATCCTGGGGCTGGAGCAGGTCCCAAGGGTTCGGCTGTTCGCCGATTAAAGTGGTACGTGAGCTGGGTTCAGAACGTCGTGAGACAGTTCGGTCCCTATCTGCCGTGGGTGTAGGAGAATTGAGAGGATCTGTCCCTAGTACGAGAGGACCGGGATGGACGTACCTCTGGTGGAGCTGTTGTGGCGCCAGCCGCAGTGCAGCGTAGCTATGTACGGACGGGATAACCGCTGAAGGCATCTAAGCGGGAAACCCACCTCGAAACGAGTTCTCCCCGAGAGCCGTGGTAGACCACCACGTTGATAGGCCGGGTGTGTAAGCGCGGTGACGCGTTCAGCTTACCGGTACTAATCGCTCGATCGGCTTGAACGCTCTCATTACTCGATGCTCATTTGCGGAATTTAGCCGTCAGCGGTCGATTACCGATCACTGATGCTGCGGCCCGAATGATGCAAATCAGCTTGCTTCAAAGTCAGCGATCCTGCCTGGTACTTGTTACCGGGCCACCGATCACTGAACTGCCGTCCTTCGCCGGCCTGGTGGTCATAGCGAGGAGCTTATACCCGATCCCATCCCGAACTCGGCCGTCAAAGTCCTCCGCGCCGATGGTACTAAGTCTCAAGGCTTGGAAGAGTAGGTCGCTGCCAGGCCTGCCAAGGACGGAACGCAAATCCTCTTCACGTAATTAACAGCAACAGCCCCGCACTCGTCGCGGGGTTTTTGTTTTTGTGCAGTCTTTGCGACGTGGACCGGGTGGACCGACGCAAAAGCGCCGTGTGCGCTGCCCGATGCCCGATGTCCGAGCGAGTGTGAACGATGCGGTTGCGCCTTCGCGGTGACGCGGGCAACCTGCGTCGGCCGCAAGCACGAAACTCCGAAACTGCCTGGCCGCGTAGCCGGTTGATGGACGATTAGTTCATAAATATTGACATGCAACCGCTCTCCATCGGACCCATCACCCTGCCCAATCCGGTGCTGCTGGCGCCGATGTCCGGTGTCACCGACGCGCCGTTTCGGCGCATGGCGGCGATGCTCGGGGCGGGGCTCGTGATCTCCGAAATGACCGCGTGCTCGGCGCTGGCCGGTGCGGGCCGGGCGGCACAGGCGCGCATGGCGCGGCGGCGGATTGCCGATCACGGCGCCGGGCTGCACGTGGTGCAGCTTGCCGGCTGCGAGCCGCATTGGATGGAGGAGGGCGCGCGGATCGCGCAAGACGCCGGCGCCAGCATCATCGACATCAACATGGGCTGCCCGGCCAAGCACGTCAGCGGTGGCAAAGCCGGCTCGGCGCTGATGCGCGACCTTGATCACGCTACTGCCCTGATCGAGGCGGTGGTGCGCGCCGCGCGCGTGCCAGTGATGTTGAAGACGCGGCTCGGCTGGGACGATGCTTCGCGCAATGCGCCGGAGCTTGCACAGCGTGCGGAAGGTGCCGGTGTGAGGCTTGTTACGGTGCATGGCCGCACACGCTGCCAGTTCTACAAAGGCACCGCCGACTGGGCGGCGGTGCGCGCGATCAAGGATGCCGTCTCGATCCCAGTCGTGATCAACGGCGACATCGCGAGTTTTGAGGATGCCGATGCGGCGCTTGCCGTCTCCGGCGCCGATGCCGTTATGGTCGGCCGCGGCGTGCAGGGGCGGCCGTGGTTTTGCGGCCGACTCGCGCGCTATCTCGCCACGGGCATGCGCGAAGCGCCGCCGCCACTTGCCGAGCAACTTGCGCTCGCGAGCGCGCTCTACGGCGAAATGCTCGGGCTTTACGGGGTCGAGATGGGCCTTCGCCACGCGCGAAAACATCTCGGCTGGGCGCTCGATATCGCTGCCGCCTGCGCCGGCGCGCCGGACGATCTCATCAAGGCGCAGCGCGCCCGCGTGCTCACAGCGACCAACTCGACGCTCGTCCTGCGCCTTTTGTCTGAAGCCTTCGACGCGTTTGGGGCGCTGTCGCGGGATGCGCAGGACGCAGCCAACCTATCGCACTGCGCGTGAGAGAAACCTGTCTATCTGCTATAAGTGCGTTCCCAAGGTGATGGATTTCACCTCGTTCGAACTCGTTGACGCATCAAAAGAGAGGACACGCCTCATGCCCACCAATCGCGTCTATCGCATCGCCGTCATTCCGGGCGATGGCATCGGCAAGGAAGTGGTGCCCGAGGGCGTGCGCGTGCTCGAGGCCGCGGCAAAAAAATTCGATTTCGAGCTGCGTCAGGATTATTTTGATTTCGCCTCCTGCGATTATTACCAAAAGCACCAGCGCATGATGCCTGAGGACTGGAAGGAAAGGATCGGCGGCCATGACGCGATCTTCTTCGGCGCCGTCGGCTGGCCGGCGAAAGTGCCGGACCACATTTCGCTCTGGGGCTCGCTCATTCTGTGGCGGCGCGAATTTGACCAATACATCAACCTGCGCCCGGTGCGCTTGATGCCCGGCGTCCGTTCACCGCTCGCCGGCCGCAAACCAGGCGACATCGATTTCTGGGTGGTGCGCGAGAACACCGAAGGCGAATATTCCGCCATCGGCGGGCGCATGTTTGCGGGCACTGAGCGCGAAGTGGTTGTGCAGGAGACGGTGATGTCGCGCACTGGCGTCGATCGCGTGCTCAGATTCGCTTTTGAGCTCGCGCGCAGGACGCCGAAGAAGCATCTCACGTCCGCGACTAAATCGAACGGCATCGCCATCACCATGCCGTATTGGGACGAGCGCGTGGAGGCGATGGCGCTAAATTATCCCGATGTGAAGTGGGACAAATACCACATCGACATCCTCGCCGCTTTGTTCGTACTCAAGCCCGATCGCTTCAACGTCGTCGTCGGCTCGAATTTGTTCGGCGATATTCTCTCCGATCTCGGCCCGGCCTGCGCCGGCACCATTGGTATCGCGCCCTCCGGCAATATCGATCCGGAACGCCGCTATCCATCGCTGTTCGAACCGGTGCACGGCTCGGCCCCTGATATTGCCGGGCAGGGTATTGCCAATCCGATCGGCCAGATCTGGTCGGGGGCGATGATGCTCGAGCATTTGGGCGAGAGCGACGCCTCGGCCGCCATTGTCCGCGCGATCGAGCGCGTGCTCGCCGAGCCGAAGCTGCGCACCCGCGATCTCGGTGGGCCCGCCGACAGCGCCACCTGCGGCAAGGCGGTCGCCGCGGCTTTGAGCTAGACCAGCAGCTTATTGCCTCGCAATGACATCGCAACAGTCAATCACGATGCAGCCTTCGCTGCCATCGCGGCGAGCTTCGCCACCGTGTTCATGTTGCGCCGTTCCAGCTTAGGCGGCGGGGAATTCCGAGCTTCGAGCGACCCATTCCGCCCGGGTGATGCACGAAAATCGCGGTCGCCGAGGCGCAGCTCCTCGTCGCCCCGGCCGACGGCCCGTTCGAGGGCGTTGGGCGGCGCAGCGCCGTCGAGGAAGATCGCGTGACGTGCGTTGCGACGCGGCATCTGGGAATGGATTCGCCGTCAGCACGGCGGCAATTTCAGCCGCCGTTCTGACGATGACTCCGACAGGCCGGCCGGTGTGAACGTGCAAGCGCTGCTGCAGGGCCGTCTTGAGCTCGGCAGCGGAGAGCTTGCTCCCGAACACCACATTGCCGCTGGCAAGATAGTCTCGACGCCGGTGAAGCCCGCGTCGCCGCATAATGCCTTGACGTCCGCCATGGCCAGTTGACCGGTTCCGCCGACATTCACGGCGCGAAGGAGTGCAACGTAACGGGTCATGGGCGAGCTTTGCGGCTGCTGCGATCCGGCCGATCCTGCGGCCGGCGGCCGCCCTGTTCGTGCCTCGCCACGGTAACAGATGAAGTGGAAATGCTTTTGCCTCCAGGGGTTGCCTCCATGTCGCAGGATGTCACTGGCGGCCGGCCTGCCTCGTCTTTAGCGCAAGGAGCGCAGGAGGAAAGGCATGCGCGCGATCGTGGCCTGGATACTGGGACTTAGTCTGGCAGCCTGGCGTGCTCATGGTCGCCGCGCCCGCCGACTGGTACGCCGTCGTTCCCGGGCCGCTGGCGACCGGCTCGTTCGGGACCCACTTTGCCTATCTGGTCGCCGGAATATCGCTGAGCTCATTTGCGCACGACTCGGCAGCGCTCACGGCGGCGCTCGCCAGCGCGGCTTTACTCGCCTTGCACAGGCTCGTTCACCTGTGGGACGCGGCGGCCGGGCGGGAAGCTGCTCACCAGCTCTCTTCGAGGTGCCATCGAGCTTCGTGCCGCCGGTGCTCGCGATCTTGATTGCATGGCCGAGCGCTTCAATACGACCAAACAAAGGAGAACTACGATGCTCAAATGGTTTCTCAAGCGACGGATCGGCGAGTTCGAGCGTACGTGGAATTACGACGCAACTTATTTGCGCGAGCTCGTCGATATCGATCCGCGGGCGATGCTGGCCTGTGGCAAGGTGCAGGCGATCAGCGACTACCGAAAGGACGTACCGCCTGCCGCCTACGGCGCCGCCGGTATCATCGCCGTGATGAGCGAAGATTGCGGACCCTGCACACAGCTTGGCATCGACATGGCCGAGCGCAGCGGCGTCGATCCTGTGGTACTGCGCGCCATCGTGGCGCGCGATTTTGCCGCCATACCTTATGAGGTGGCACTGGCGGCGCGGTTCACCGAGGCGACGTTGCGTCATGCGCCGGAGGCAGACGATCTGCGCGACCAGGTGGTGCGCCAATTCGGCAAACGCGGGCTGGTCTCGCTCTCCTTCGCCATGCTTGCGGGGCGCATCTATCCGACGCTCAAATACGCTCTTGGGCATGGTCAGGCCTGCAGGCGGCTCACCATCGGTGGCGAAACGCGGCCGGTCCTGCGCGACGTCGACCAGGCCAAGACGAAAACGGCTGCAGCATGAACGCCGAAAGCGACGCGGCTGGCGAATTCGAGCCCAATCGGCGGGCGCTGACGGGTCTCGCCTACCGCATGCTCGGCTCGCGCGCCGAGGCGGAGGATGTGGTGCAGGACGCCTACTTGCGCTGGCACGCGGCGGATCGCGCCGCCATCGAACAGCCGCGCCGGTATCTCGGCACAGTGGTGACCCGGCTTTGCCTTGACCGCATGAAGTCCGCCCAGACGCGGCGCGAAATCTATGTCGGCCAGTGGCTGCCGGAGCCGGTCGTCGATGAAGCCTTTGATGATGTCAGAGAGCCCGGCGAAATCGCCCACGACATCTCGGTTGCGCTGATGCTGTTACTCGAGCGCCTATCGCCCCTCGAGCGCGCGAGCTTCCTCCTGCATGACGTGTTCGGTCTCGATTTTGCAGAAGTAGCGCGCGCGCTCGGCCGCGGCGAAGCCGCCTGCCGGCAGCTCGCCGCGCGCGCCCGTACCCATATCGAGGCCGGCCGCCCGCGCTTTCCGGCCTCGCTCGAAGAAGGCCGTCGCCTCGCCGCCGCCTTTCAGGCCGCCGCCGCGACCGCCGATGCGCAGGCGCTGGCGCGCCTTCTCGCCGCGGACGCCGTGCTCTATACCGACGGGGGCGGCAAGCGCGCTGCGGCACTCAACCCGATCCACGGCGCCGAGAGGATCATGCGCTTCCTTGCCGGCATTGCCCGCAAGAATCCCCCGCTCGCCCGCATCGCGGCGCGTCCCGCTGTGGTCAACGGCCTCGCCGGTTTCGTCCTCCGCGAGGACGACGGATCGATGGATACGATTGCGATCGAACATCACGACGGCCGCATTGCCGCGATCTATCTGATCCGCAATCCGGAGAAGCTGCAGCACGTGCGGTTTTGAGATCCATTTCGAACAAGAGCCTGATAGTCCCTTTGGGTAAAAGAGGAACGGGCGGAGCCGCAAACTCAAGCGCCATAGTCGCGCATTCAAAAGACGACCCTGTCCTGTCCTGCTCCCTCAGGTGGGAGGAGAAAGACCTTGATTTGTTGCCAGTTGCCCAGCGCTGCCCCGCGAACTTTGCTTCGGCGACGACAGATGGGCTATCACTATGCGCCTGAGTATATAGTATCGGGAGCGCGGGATGATCGTCGGCGTTGTGGGTCTTGGCCGTATGGGTGGGGCGATGGCCGAGCGCCTGCACAGCGTCGGCTTCGACGTCATCGGTTGGGATCACAATCCGGCGGCGAATCAAAAAGCGGCGGCCGGCGGGCTGCGGCTTGCCGGGAGCCCGCGCGAGGTTGCCGCGCGGTCCGGGACAATCATTTCCAGCATCACCGAAGACAATGGCGCGCGGCGCATTTTTACCGGAGCAGATGGTTTTCTGCAGGCTGATATCGGCGCAAAACTGTTTATCGAGATGAGCACCCTGCAGCCGATGACCGGGCGCGATCTTGCGCCGCTGGTCGAAGCGCGCGGCGCGCGCTTCATTGAGGCGCCAGTACTCGGGACCGTTCCGCAAGTGCGGGCCGGAACGCTGTTCGCTATGGCGGGCGGACACGCCGAGGATGTGAAGCGGGCGCGGCCGGTGCTCGAAAAGTTGACACGCCGCATCCAGCATATGGGTTCGCACGGCTCAGGGTACGCGATGAAGCTCGCCGCCAATATCGGGCTCGGCGCCTACGTGCAGGCAATCGCCGAGTCGCTCGCGCTTGGCCTTAAACAAGGACTCGCGCTCGACGCAATGGTGGACGCGCTGCAGGAAAGCGCGACCACCTGCGGCTGGCTCAAGGCCAAGGCCGGCGTGCTCAAGGGCGACGCCGCCGAAATGACGCTCGACATCCGCACCTTGCGCAAGGACATCATGTCGGCGGTAGCGACCGGCGCGCTCAGCGGTGTCCCGCTGCCGCTGTCGTCTGCAATGCTGGCCTCGCTGTCCGCGGCGGTTGAAGGCGGCTACGCGTTCAGCGACATCGCCGAGCTGCCGAAATTCTTTCGCGAGGCGATGCTGCAGGATTTGTCCGCTGAATAGCCGCGAAAACGGTCTTTATTCCTTCCGGACAGCTTGGAGTCCGCAGCACGGGGGCACGATGCCGGCCCAAAGTCTCGCACCTACCGTGACGCCAAAATCAGCAAGAAGCCAACGGCTGCAACCCCGCCGCCGTAATACACCCACTGGTGCGCGCCGACCATGAAGCTTTCGCGCGGCCAAGCCAGGTAGGTTGAACCTTGGGCCATGAACAGCAGTCCCAGCAACAACAATAGAATTCCGCCGAGCCTGAGCAGCGCGTTCATTGCATCCCCGCGAACGATTGTTTGAATGCGGCCCGATCTACTCCGCGGCCTGCGCCATCGCATGCTGGCGAAATCTCGGAAATACCTCCTGGACCAGAAGCCGCATCGACGTGCGCTCCCACTCCCGGTTGGCGCCGCCCCAGTCCAGTCCGGTCATCAGCAGCGTGCCGAACGGGCCGACCGCCTCGCGGAAGGCGATGAGCTTGTCAAGAAACGTCTTCGGCGACCCGTAGATCGTGCAGCCCTCGGTGATTACGTCGACCGTGGCGGCATCGTCCGGCATGTTTGGGTCAGGCTTCATCACCGAGAGAAGGCCGACCCGGCCGAGCACCTGGCGCATATAGGTGTAGAAATAGCGGTTCGATCCGCTTTCGCTGAACACGCGCTCGCGCGCTTCCGCCTCGCTTGGCGCCACCATGACGTTGCGCGCCACGCGCCAATTCTCCCCGCGTGCGGGCGCGTTCGCTTCGGCGCAAGCCTTGCTGTAGACTTGCCAGTGCGCGGACACTGCATTGGCTGGCATGTTGTTGCCGGTAATGATGCCCCAACCGCGCTGCCCGGCGACGCGAGCGGTCGGCGAGTTGCGGTTGGACACCGACATGCAGATCGGAGGCGACGGTTTCTGAAACGGTTTCGGCATGGTGCCGATGCCGAGCGCAGGAATAATGCCGTCGGTAAGCTGCACGTGCCAGAACTCGCCCTTGATGTCATAGGGCGGATCCTCCGCCCAGATGCGCCGGATAATATCGATCGATTCCATGGTCTTGCGCGCGCGTACGCCGCGGTCGGCATTGCCGAACACCTCGAAGTCGGAAAGAAGCCCGCCAGGGCCGATGCCGAGCATGAAGCGGCCGCGGCTCATGTGGTCGAACTGTGCCACCTCGGCGGCGACCTTCACCGGGTCATGGCTCGGCAGACAAAGCACTGCGGTTCCGAATTTCAGGTGTTTGGTTTGCGGCAAGAGGCTCGCCATGAACATCAGCGGCGAGGGGATCGGCTCGCTCGCGGCGGAGAAATGCTCGCCGAGCCAGAGTTCGTCGAACCCGAGCTCTTCGGCAAGGAGCGCCTTCTCCTCGTCCTCCGCCAGCGTCTCGGTGAACGAGCGTGTCGGCGGGTGCACCGGCATCATGAAAATTCCGAGCCGCATTGTTTTTGCTCCGCCTATTTTCCCCGCTGGGGGCAGTTGCAAGCACGCCCCGGTGGGGGAAAAGGACTGCGAACGTTACGATCCCCATCATCGCTTGACAACGGCCCCTCGGGTCACGCGTAGTCGCGACGATGAGCTGCGCCCCTCTGCGCATATACGGAATCGCCCGTACCCGCGCCTTTCGCGCATTGTGGATGGCGGGCGAACTGAAACTGGATTATGAGCACCTGCCAATCGAGATCGGCGAGGCGGGGGTACGCGCGCCGGAATTTTTGTCGCTCAATCCGAACGGACGGCTGCCGTTCATCGTCGATGAAGGCTTCGTGCTGTTCGAATTGCTGGCGATCACGCTATATCTCGCCAAGAAGCATTCCTATGGCCATCTGTATCCCGCGTCTCTGCGGGACGAGGCCCGGGCCTGGCAATGGAGCTTTTGGGCGATCAGCGAGGTCGATCGCGGCGTCAATATCTGGTCGCTGCATGCGCTGCGCTTGCCGCCGACCGAGCGGGATGCAGGCACGCGCGAGCAAGCGCTGACGGTTCTGGCCGCGCCGTTCCGCGTGCTCGATGCGGCCGTCGCCACGCGGCCCTGTCTGCTCGGCGATGAGTTCACGGTGGCCGATCTCAACGTCGCCGCCGTGATCAGCCGCGCCGTGGACATGGACCTATCCGCGGTACCACATCTTCAAGACTGGCTCGTGCGCTGTCTTAAGCGGCCAGCGGCGCGCGCCGCGCTGGCGCTGAAGAAAAAGGCCGATGACCAAACGCCGCCGGAGGTCACGCGGCGCATCGCCCGGATCAATCGGCTATGATACGACACTCGCACAGCACCGGGCGCGCGGTCCGGTGCGCGGGATCTGCGCCCGCGCGATTGCGGTCGCGCCAGAACCAGTGCTGTACGTTGCAGCTTCGATGGTGAAACGGACGGTCGGATTGTCGCATGAACACCAGGTCCGCGCCATTCAACATCGCGCAATCCTTCAACGAAGCCGTCGCGCTGTTCCGCCAAGGCCGCTTGCGCGAGGCCGAAAAAATTTGTGCGCGCGTGTTAAAGGCGACGCCGGACTATTTCGACGCGCTCAACCTCCTCGGCATCATCAAGGCGCAGCTTGGCCGCATGGGCGAAGCGCATCGCCTGTTTGCCGCCGCCGCGAAGATCAATCCGCGTGTGCCGTCGGTCTGGGCCAATCTCGGTCAGGCGCTGCACGCGCTCAAGCGCGGCGACGAGGCGCTGGCCTGTTTGGACGAGGCGCGGACGCTGGCGCCCGCCGATGTCGGCATCCTCCACCAGCACGCCAACGCGCTGTTGAGCCTGGGCCGCCCCGAGCAGGCGCTCGCCGAATTCCGCCAGGTCCTGGCGCGCGCGCCGCAGCACGCGCCAGCGCGGCTCAATTGCGGTATCGCGCAGGCAGCCCTCGGCTTTCCCCAACAGGCGCTCGGGGAATTCGATGCCGCCTTGACGGTGATGCCCGGCCATGCCGGCGCACACCACAATCGCGGGCTCGCCCTCTACGAGCTTGGGCGCTATGCCGCTGCGCTCGAAGCGCACGACAAGGCGGTGGCGCTGGCGCCGGACCATGCCGCGGCCTGGCACGGCCGCGGCCGCGCGCTCGCCGCGTTAAACCGGCACGACGAGGCGCTCGCGAGCTACGGCAAGGCGCGTGCAAGCGGCAAGGACACCGATGCGGACCTGCATTTCAGCGAAGCCCTGACGCTGCTCACCCTCGGCGATTACCAGCGCGGTTTCGAAAAATATGAGGCGCGTTGGCGGCGCGCCGGCATGCCGTCGCCGAAGAGCCGCGGCCGTCCCCTCTGGCTCGGCGAATATCCGCTGTCGCATAAAACCGTACTGCTCCACGCCGAGCAGGGGCTCGGCGATACGATCCAGTTCGCGCGGTATGTGCCGCTAGTCGCGGCTTCGGGCGCCACAGTCGTGCTCGAAGCGCAGAGCGAATTAGCCGCGTTGCTGCACCGGCTCGACGGGGCCGCAACGGTGATCGCGCGCGGTGAGACACCGCCGCCTTTCGACGTGCACTGCCCGCTCGGCAGCCTGCCGCGGGCGCTGCGCACCGCGCCGCACAACGTGCCAGCGCCGATTCCTTATCTGTCGGCCGATCCGGCGTCGTCGGCGAAATGGTCGGCGAGGCTCGAGGCGCTGCCGCGGCCGCGCGTCGCGCTCGCCTGGTCGGGCAATCCCAATCATTTCAATGACCGCAATCGCTCGGTGCCGTTGGCCTCGCTCGCACCGCTGTTGGGCGCGCCGGCGCGTTTCCTGAGTATTCAGCGCGACCTGCGCAGCGACGATGCGGACATGATCGCTGCGGACCCGCGAATCACCCATCTGGGCGACGAACTACAAAGCTTCACCGACACGGCCGCGATCATAGCGGTTGCCGATCTGGTGATCTCCGCCGATACCGCAGTCGCCCACCTCGCCGGCGCCATGGGACGGCCGCTCTGGGTGCTCCTGCCGTTCGTGCCGGATTGGCGTTGGACGCTTAATGACGCATCGAGCCCCTGGTATCCGGCCGCGCGCCTTTTCCGCCAATCCGCGCGCGGCGACTGGGCCGGCGTAGCCGACCGTGTTGCCGCCGAACTCATGCGCCTCGTGGCAGCCGCGTGAGTGGCGACGGCAGCACGGCCACTTACGCGATTCACACAACTGAGTGGCGACGGCAGCACGGCCACTTACGCGATTCACACAACTGAGTTCTCCACCGGGCTGAGGCCCGACCTGCACCACATGAAACTTCTGCTACCCTCGTCCTGTGTCGTCGGTACCGAGGTCGGTGTCTCCTTGGTGCGATTAAGCCCGCAACTGAGTTGGACCCGGGGTTCCTGGAGCACCTCAGACTGTCGCCACGGGCCCCTTCGGCCCCGGAGCACGCGTTCTAGATTTTCTAGATACGGGACCCCACGCCGACGACGCAATGCGGAATGGGGAGATGGAAGATGGAGCTATTGCATCGACGATGTTGCGGTCTTGACGTGCACAAAGAGACGGTGGTGGCCTGCCTGCGCCTCGCATCCGACGGCCAGGTGACGACGGAAGTTCGTACTTTCCAGACGACCACGGCGGACCTTTTGCGTTTGTCGGAGTGGCTGGCGGTCAGCGGTTGCACGCATGTGGCCATGGAGGCGACCGGCATCTACTGGAAGCCAGTGTGGCACATCCTGGATGATGGCGAATTTGAGTTGGTGCTGGCAAACGCCGCGCACGTGAAGAATTTGTCGGGCCGCAAGACCGACGTCAACGATGCCATGTGGCTGGCCGAACTGCTGGCGCACGGTCTGATCCGGGCGAGCTTTGTGCCGAATGCGCAAACCCAGGAGATGCGCAACCTGCTGCGCACGCGCAAGCAATTGGTTCGTGAGCAGGCGAGCCACGTCCAGCGGGTGCAAAAGACACTCGAGGATGCCAACATTAAATTGGACACGGTTCTTACCGACATGATGGGCAAAAGCGGCCGCGCTATGCTTGAGGCCCTGATTGCCGGCGAAAGCAATCCCGCCAAACTGGCTAGCCTTGCACATCCGCGGGTCAAAGCGTCACCGGAGAAATTGCGTGAGGCCCTTCGTGGCCGGGTGACAAAGCACCATCGCTTCCTGTTGCGCCTTCATCTCAATCAGATCGACGCTCTGGAAGCCGCCATGGCTACGGTCGATGCCCAAGTGGAGGCCTACCTTGAGCCCTTTCGCACCGCAGTCGAGTTGATCATGTCGATCCCGGGCATTAAGAGCCTCAGCGCGCAGGTCATCGTCTCAGAGATCGGCATCGACATGAGCCGGTTTCCTTCAGCCGCACACCTCATCTCCTGGGCTTGCATATGTCCGCGCAATGATGAGAGCGCGGGCAAACGTCGATCCAATCGTCTGCGTAAGGGCGCCAACTGGCTTAAGACCACGCTGGTTCAATGCGCTTTAGCGGCAGCAAAAAAGAAAGGCAGCTATTTGCAGGCCCAATTCCATCGCATCAAAGCCCGGCGCGGCCCCAAGAAGGCGATCATGGCCGTCGTCGCCTCCATCCTGACGGCCATCTACCACATGCTCAAAGACGGCACGATGTATCAGGATCTCGGCTGCGACCACTTCAAGCGCCACTCCACCGACCAGCAAAAAAAGCGCCTGGTCAAGGGCTTGTCAGAGCTCGGCTATGCCGTAGAACTCAAGCCCCTCGCTGCATGAGCTTGTGGCGCTGCCGGAGGTGTTGTGGCACGGTCCTAGCGGGTCAGTTTCGTTCTAGGATGCAAAGACCTCGCCGCCGGTGTAGCATACTCGCAGGGTGGCTGCGGCAAACGCCGCCAGAGGTGGGTCATGCGCGTCCCGATTGCGGCATGCGTGCTGGTCGCTGTGATGAGCCTGCCCGTGTCCCGCTTGGTATGGGCGGGCGATGACGCGCCGACGGCTCCGCCGGATTTTAGCGAGGCTGTGCCTTCGCCGAACGTGCTGCCCTACACTTGGGAGGGTTTTTACATCAACGAAGGCGGCGATCTTGGGCTTTCAAGTGCTGCGACAAGCGCTCTCGACGGCCTGCTCGGACCCGGTGGCATCGGAGCCGGCCACGCGATCGGCGGGCTGTCGAGCGGCGCAGTCGGGGCGAACTGGCAGGCGGGCGACACCGTCATCGGCATGCAGGGCGATATGCAATGGGCCGATCAGGGCGCGGCCGCCATCACCAATTGCGAGCTCGGTTGCAGTCTGAACGACCATGCACGCGTGCCGTGGCTGGCGACACTGCGCGCCCGCGCCGGCAAAGCCTTCGATAGGCTCTTTGTTTACGGAACGGGCGGCTTCGCCAGCTTTGGCGCCGCCAACAATCTCAACGCCGGCGGGCTTGGCAGCACGCCCAATTTCATCGACCTTTCGGCCGCCACCATAGACTGGAGCATCGGCGGCGGATTGGAGCTTTCGCTCGACAAAAACCTGTCAGCCAAGATCGAATATCTGCACAACACCCCGACCAGCGTCTCCGGTTCGTTGTTCGAAAACGAGTCGAAGAACAACATCGTGCGCGGCGGCATCGATTACCGTCTTCCCGTCGGCACGTGGTGAAAGCGCGCGCCGCGGCGGGCCGTAACCCGCAGGGGCCGACGAAGCAATCGAACGCCGCCCGGATTGCTTCGCGCCGCTGTCGGTTAGGCAAAGCGCTCGGGATGCGCCTTAAGCGACCGTCGCCAAGTTACCTTCGATCAATTTCCGCACCACCTCGGCGGTCAGCACCACGTTGGGATCGTATTCGGGTGCATTTTCGAGCTGTACCAGGTCGTTCAATCCGGAATTTTTGTAGATGCGGTTGGTGCAAGAAATGAGCCGCGCCGGACGCTGCGGGTCGCCGTTAAAGTGCTGGTGGATGGTGCAGGGCGGCACGTAGATGACGTCGCCGGCTTCCCATTCGAAGCGCTTGATCTCGTCCTGCGGCTTCCACGCATAGGTGTCGGTAATCTCGACCTCGCAGTCCTGGTGCAGGTCGTAGCCCTGGCCTTCGACCACGTAGAGGCATTCCTCCGCAAGATGCCGGTGCTTGCCGGAGCGGCTGCCGGGGGGGATCACCTGCATGTAGGCGTCGACCGTTTCCATGCGCGTATTCATCTGCTCATTGAGCAGGTGCTTCAAAAGTCCCTGCGGCGCCATTTCCCACGGCATATCCTCGGGATGAATGATCTTCCTGCGCAAGGCCATGCGCTGCGGCCGGGTCGCGGCATCATCGAGCAGATCCTGATAGAGCTTTTTGTTGGTGGCTCCGGAAAGCCAGACATATGCTTCGTCCCAAGCCATCGTTCACGCCTCCTCTGTGATCTTCTCGGAGGGGTGATTGAAATCCTCCTCGTCGTCGCGCGGCACGAAATTGCCTTGCGTCGGCGACGGCGTTTTCGGCCGTTTGATGACCGTGTGCTGGAACAGCATGTTCATGAACAGGTACATCGGCTTGGTCTTGATCACGAGCGCTCTGGCCGGCTCGGTGGCGCTGGCATTGCTATGCTGGTGAACGCAATTGTTATGTACGATGGCGATGTCACCGGCCTTCCAGTCGTAGCGCACGCCGTCGTGGACCTCATAGCCGGCGCCGTCGAGGATGTAGAACGCCGCCTCGTTGACGTGGCCGTGCTTCTGCGTGGTGCCGCCGGGCGCGTACTCCTCAAGGTGGATGTGCAGCGTCTGGCAGAGGCCGTCCTCGGGCTCGACGTAATGGCGGGAGAAGTGCTGTGGGCCGCCGTCCAGCTTGGTTTGCTTGCCCTTGATCACCCGGGGCATCGAACGCAGCCGCGTCAGCTCGTCTTTGAGGCTGTAGGCGCCAGTAATGGGGCGGACGAATAAGCGTTCCTTGTCAGGATCGTGCTGCCTTTTGCCCATCTGTTCTCCCGTATAGTGTGGGCGCGCCGGACCGGCGCCATGCGAGCTCTCCGCGGGTCTATTTACTCCCTTGGCGGGCTTAATCCAGAGGCGGCTTCTTGCGGCCGGCCGTTATGCTGCGCAGCGGACGTTTTCCCGGCAGGCAGCGGTCGGCGCGTGCATCGAACGATGCCTATCGCGCGAAGCGTGTTCTGCCGCCGACGATTTCTTGCGCCGGGAAGACGGGGATTATTGCCACGCGCTTGGTCAGCGCTAATGCGGCGCGGGATTGAGGATTTGGGCGAGGCGGTCGGCCACTTCCGGTGAGGCGGACTTGGTCAGCGCGATGAAGGCGTCGATCTTGCCGCCTGGCGTCGGCTCTTGAAGCCCCAACTTTTCCGCATCGGCGCGGTAGCTGGGGTCGCCCTTGAGCGCGATGAAGGCGGCGCGCAAGGCTTTGACGCGGTCGGCCGGCACATCCGGACCGGCCAGGATCGGGCGGGCGACGCGCTTGAGCCCGAGATAAAGCCGCGCCACCTGGCGATCGGTCTCGTTCTTGATCAGATCGATCGCCAGCGGCACGCCCGGTAAGTCCGGCGCTTTGGCGAGCCCATCCTGCAAGATGATGTTGACCTTCTTTTCGCGCAGCAGGTCGGCGCGCGTGGTCTTGAGTTCAGCCCAGGACCAGTCGGCGGAGCCCTGCACCTCGCCGCGCTCCATGGCGAGCAGGACGTCGGCAGTGCCGGGATAGCCGCTGATGATCTTGAACTTGCTGCCAATGGTGGCGTTGAGCAGCCGCGCCGTCGCCTCGAGGTCCGATGTGGCACCGGTGCCGCCGACAATGAACGGCTTTACCAGCAGATCCTGCACGGTCTTCACCGGGGCCGTGTGCCAGGCGACGACCACCGAGGTGACCGCCGAGACGCTGCCAATCCAGTTGAACTTTCCCAGATCGAATTGCGCGTTGGCTTCTTTGGTCAATTTCGCGAGCAGCACGCCGCGCTGCACCAGACCCAAAACCGTGCCATCCTGCGGCGCCTGGCGGTAGATGCGGTTGCTCATGCTCATGCTGCCGCCGCCGGGGGTGTTCTCCACCACAATGCTTGGATTTCCCGGAATGTGCCGGCCGAGATGGCGGGCAACCCCGCGCCCGACCGCATCGTACCCGCCGCCCGGACTCGATCCGACCATCAGCGTGATTTGCTTGCCGTGATAGAAATCGGCCACGCTTTGCGCGCCCCCCGGACCGCTCATCACCCCGATGACCGCGAAGCTAAACGCCGCCTGCAGCGGCCGGCGCGCAAGATGCGATTGCAGGGTCCGCATTCATCCTTGTCCTTGGCTAGCCAAGAATACTGAACGGCGGCCGTGACGGGAAGCAGGTGGTACTGGCGAGAATTCGCAGCCGATGCCAAACTATGCGCGGGGGATGGCAGCCGGGTGGGATCGCGGATGGTCTTGCTGCAAGTGATCGTCGGGGGCCTGCTGCTCGGGGCCGTCTACGCGCTGTTTTCGTCGGGCCTCACGCTGATCTGGGGCATGATGAATTTCATCAATTTCGCCCATGGCGAATTCGTCATGCTCGGCATGTATGTGGCGCTGCTGACCGTGCTCTACGTGGGGGGCGGTCCTGTGGGCTTTCCTCTTGCGGCCGCCGCAGCTTTGTTCGCGCTTGGCGTCATGCTCTATCTGGGACTCGTGCGCCACGTTCTGCGCGGGCCGATGCTCGCGCAAATCCTCTCGACCTTCGGGCTCGCGCTGTTGTTGCGCTACACCGCCTTCTCGATCTTTTCCGCCAATTTCGTGTCGCTGCCGCAGAACACGCTCGCCGGCACGCTCGACCTCGGCGGCATCTTTCTTCCCGTCGCGCAGCTTGTCGCCGGCCTTGTGGCGATCGCGCTGACGCTTGCGCTGCATCTCATGCTCACCCGCACTGCGTTTGGCAGCCGGCTTCTCGCCGTCGCCGAGGATCGTTCCGCCGCCATGCTCATGGGCATCCGCCCGGATCGCATGCAGGCTTTGGCCTGGGGCTTGTCGGCCGGCGCCGCGGGCGTTGCCGGCGCTTTAATGGGGACGGCCTATCCGTGGTCGCCCTCGGTCGGCGAAACGTTCGGGCTCATTGCTTTCGTCACCGTGGCGCTCGGCGGTTTCGGCAGCGTGCTCGGCTCGCTTTATGCCGGGCTGATCATCGGCCTGATCGAGGCGCTCTCTGCTTACTGGCTCGGCGCGATCTATAAGGACATCGTGGTCTACGGTATGTTCGTGGCGCTGCTCTGGCTGCGGCCGCAAGGCCTGATGGGGAAGGCGTGAAGCATCTGCTTTCGCCGCGCGCGGGCGTGTTTTTGCTGGCTGCGGCGCTGCTGCTTTTTCCGCTCGCGTTTGCGGACGCGTTTTATCGCGACATCGGGGTCGCCTTTCTGCTCGCCGCCATTTCGGCGTCGGCATGGAATCTGGTCGGCGGCTATGCCGGGCAAGTCTCGGTCGGCCACAGCATGTTTTTCGGGCTCGGCGCGTATCTGCCCTTGCTCTGCTACACGCTCTGGGGATGGCCACCGCTCGCCGGCATCCCGCTCGGCATCCTGCTCAGCATCGCGCTCGCACTCGTTATCGGCCTGCCGACCTTCCGCCTCAGCGGCCATTATTTCAGCATGGCGACCATCGCGGTCGCCGAACTGATCCACATCTTCGTCGGCACCCAGAGCCTCTTCGGCGGTGCCATCGGATTGCAGGGGCCGGCGGTGGCGCGCAGCGCCTGGGACCTCACTTTCGCCGGCGACTTGCCCTATTACTACATATTCCTCGCCGTGCTCGGCCTGTTGCTGTTCGTCACCTACGAGGTCGGACGTCGGCGTTTCGGTTTTTATCTGCGCGCTATCAAGGCGAGCGAACGCGCGGCGCGAAGCCTCGGGGTACCGGTGCGCGGCACGAAGCTGAAAGCGCTGGCACTTTCCGCCACCTTCACCTCAACCGCGGGCTCGCTCTACGCCATCAAGACCGGCTTCATCGATCCGGATTCGGGCTTCGGCATTCTGGTCTCGGTGCAGATGGTCATCGTCGCGGCTTTGGGCGGCGCCGGCACCTTGTTCGGTCCGCTCATCGGGGCGCTCATCCTGGTGCCGCTGCAGACCACGGCAAACACCGTATTCGGCGGCGGCGGTTCGGGCCTCACCTTCATCATCTATGGCGGCATCATCGTGCTGATCGCCCGCTTCGAGCCGGGCGGCCTGCTCGATCTGTGGCGCCGCCTTTGGCCGCGGATCATGGGGGGCGCGCATGCTGCTTGAAGCGATCAATGTCTCCAAGGCATTCGGCAGCTTTTGGGCGGTGACCGGCGCCGATCTTGCCGTCGAGCAAGGCGAAATCGTCGGCCTGATCGGACCGAACGGCGCCGGCAAGTCGACCTTCTTCAGTTGCCTCGCCGGCGACATGCTGCCGACCGGCGGCCGCATCCTGCTCGACGGCGAGGACGTCACCCGCGCCTCGCCGGAAGCGCGCGCGCGCGCCGGCATCGGCCGCACCTTTCAGGTGCCGGCCACGTTCGAGGATATGAGCGTCATCGACAACGTCATGGTCGGCACGTTTTTGCGCCATCCACACCACAACGACGCCCGTGACCATGCGCGGCGCATCGTCGGGCTCGCCGGGCTGCGGGCCGATCAGCCGGCGCGGTCGCTGGGCACACCCGGGCGCAAGCGCCTCGGCATTGCGCGGGCGCTGGCGACGGAGCCGCGCCTCCTTCTGCTCGACGAGTTCTTGGCCGGGCTCACGCCGACCGAGGTGCAGGACGGCGTGGCGCTCCTTCGCCGCATTCACGAGACCGGCGTCACCATCGTCATTGTCGAGCACATCATGGAGGTGATCATGACGCTCACCCGGCGCGTATTGGTGTTCAACCAGGGCCACGTCATTGCCGGTGGCACGCCGGAACAGATTATGCGCGATGAGGCGGTGATCGAGGCTTATTTGGGACGCGGAACAACACGTCGTTCCCGTGCAGGCCGGAATCCACAATGAGTCTCGTTCCCCATGGGCCCGTCCCCAAGCGGCGTCCCCACCGCGTCGGCGCGATTGGCGCGCCCCGTAGCGCGGACGCGATTACCGGATTCCCACTTGCGCGCGAATGAGCGCCCACTCGGTCGAGTAGGCCAAAAATGCCCGAACTGAAAGTCGAGCATCTGGAAGTGCGCTACGGCGACCTGGTCGGCGTCGCCGATATTTCTTTGCAGGTGGAGCCCGGTCAGGTGGTGGCGCTGCTCGGCTCCAATGGTGCCGGCAAGACGACGACATTGGCGGCTATCGCCGGATTGGTGCCGCCAACGCGCGGCCGGGTGGAATGGTGCGGCGAGCCGATTTCCGGCGAGCCGGCCTACGCGATCGTACGCAAGGGCTTGGCGCTCTCGCCGGAAGGCTGGCGGCTGTTCGTGACGCAAACCGTCGAGCAAAATCTGCGGCTCGGTGCCACCGCGCTGGTCGACCGTTCGCGGCTCGACGGCTTGTTCGATCGCGTGTTTACGCTGTTTCCACGGTTGGCCGAGCGGCGACGACAGCCGGCCGGCACGCTTTCCGGCGGCGAGCGGCAAATGCTCGCGCTCGGCCGCGCGCTGATGAGCGAGCCGCGTCTGCTCATGCTCGACGAGCCAAGCCTCGGCTTGGCGCCGGCTTTGGTCGACGCGCTCTATGACACTTTGTACGAATTGCACCGGCAAGGGCTGACGCTGCTGCTCGCCGAGCAATCAATCCCGCTCGCGCTTGATATCGCCGATTATGCTTATGTGCTGCAAACCGGTCGAATTGCGCTCGAAGGGCCATCCGCGGAGCTGCAGCGAAATGACGAGGTGCGGGAGATCTATTTGGGGATTTCGCGGGCGCCGTAGTCCGGATGAGCGTGAGGCAAATCCAGGCCTGCAGTTCGCCCCAGCCGCCTTGCCTTAGTTTCGCTGACAGTGCTGCGGCCATCATCTGCCATTGTCCCACAGCGCTTCCAGCCGGTCGCGGAACGCCTTCGGCTTCTCGGCGAATAGGCGACGGGCAATGCGCGCGGCGCGATCCGACAGCGCGGTCCGGCGGTCGGTGCAGGCCGGAACTAGCCGCGAGCGCCAATGCGCCAACGGCTGGTGCGGCCCGATGAGCCGCTCCAGCACCGCAAGATCCTGGACCCTACCGAGGCGGCTGCGCAGTCGTTCGGCTTCCGCGGTCCACATACGGCCGAAGCGCGGCCACAGCGGCTCGATCAACTCCATCTGGTAGCGATGATCGACCACGCGCCGGCGCAGCGCGTGCAGATCCTCGGGCGTGGCCAGCGCCCAGTCCGCCGGCACACGCTTACGGGCGCTGCGATAGGCGGCGGTGAGTTGCGTCGCAATGGCAGGAAAATCGAACGGATCGAGCGGCCATTGTGCCACGGCCGCCGCAGCGCTCTCGAGCCAGGCGAGGATCGCCTCGCGCTGGCCGGGCGAGAGCGCCGCGCGCTCCTCGCTGCCGCGCAGGGCCTCGAGCCGCTGGTGCACCGTGGCGGTCGTGCGTTCCGATAACGCGAGGCCTTTCTTGATCAGGTCATCGAAGGCCATAAGCGCCGCCTGGCCGTCGCGCGCGTGCGCCAGCGAACGCGCGTGATCGCGCGCCTCAACGCGCCAGCGCTCGGCATCGGGTATAAATGGCACCAATAGCCGCATTAGCGCGCGCCATTGCTTCATGGCACGGCGGAACGCGTGCACCGCCTCCTGGTTCGTTCTCTCGTGGTCGCTGATCGCCGTGTGCGCGCCGGCAAGGACGTGGGTGGCGATGGCGTGCAGCGCCGGCCCGATGGCGTCGTTCGGCCGCAGGGCGGGTTTCTTGCCTGTGTCCGCTTCGAGAAAACCGTGCATGGCACTTAGGCGAGATTAATGACACCCGGGTCGGAAATGTATGACATTATGGCGAAATATTCGCCTGCGCGCACTTCCCTTCTTGTGGACTGCTTGCTACATGGATTTCTAACAGTCTAGCGCGGGGTGGAGCAGCCCGGTAGCTCGTCAGGCTCATAACCTGAAGGTCATAGGTTCAAATCCTATCCCCGCAACCACTGACAAGCCCCTGGTTCAAATAGGGAACCGGGGGCTATTTATTTCTCGCAAAGGTGCTGATGCAGCAGCTGGGTAAGCACCAGGTAAGCACGCTCAGCGGCAATCGCGCTGCCCCGCAAGCTGTTCGCGGTGGTCGCCGCTAGATGGGGTAATCGGGTTAAGGCGGGGAAAGGGAGTTCGTCCCTCGAACTGATGGTGTCGCATCCCAAACGAAGTCGGGCGAGGCCGCTCCAAGGCCGATGAAGCCGAGCCGAAGCACTTCGTGCTGTCTAGCGCCGCGCCACACTGTAGACGTAGGTGACCATGTCGTGAATCCGATGCCCGCACGGTGCAAGTCCATTGCAGGCGACGCCGGATGGCTAGGCCCAGGCTGTCATCGGCATAGATGCGACCACATAGCCCTGCGTGGAGCGCTTTTCCTCCCTGCCGTCGAGGCGAGGAATTGGAACGATGTGTGTCCAATCGTCGCCTAGCGAGTTGGCGACGCCGCAGCGACCCGGCCCCGCCTCTCAGAAAGTCGCGCTGCGTTTCGCAGGCAAGGCGGTGCACGAGGCCGGAGCCGCGCGCTCCCAGCGGGTAGCTTGGGATCCGGTCGCCAATGATTTGCAGGAATGCGCTGCGCGACGATGGCGGCTGGGGAGTTGCCAACGCGGTGATCGCGTCCATTTCCTCGTCGGTGAAATCAATTGGCGGCAGCATCATCAACTTAAACTCTCAAGTTTCTGCCTCGTATTTTCACGAGCCAAACCCTTCGCCCGTCCGAGCGGGGCCTTTGTAATTTGGCGGGCTGATCTTCATATGCCGTTCAAACCCTGGCCAGCCCGATCCAGACCGATATCAGCCCGATGCGTCGCTCGATTTCTTGATCACCGATCAGCCGACTGACATCCTCGGCCGCTTCGCTGGCGTTGATGCGCGTCGTGATCTTGGTGCCGGTCATGCCGAACCACGACTTAGCCTGGTCCTGCCCGTAGACGGCGCGGATTTGCGCCGTGTCCTGAGCGCCGATGACGACGGCGACGCCCTTGGAGCGACCAAGCTCAAGGAAGGTCGGGAATTGCTTGATCGGCGGAAGCTGCGGAAATTCGTCGAGGAACAGCCAAACGCGCCGCGTCCGGCTTTCGGTCAAGGTTGGGCTGCCGACGGCGGAAGCGAGCAGCCCCAGCATGCTGCCGATCCAGATGCGCGACAGCTCGGGATAGCCGGGATCGTGTTGCAGGATCAGCGGCCGATGCGGCAAAGGATTGTGCAGCCAAGCGCGGATGGAGAACCGGCCGGCCGTGGGATCGGGCCATGCGTCCGCCAGCACGGAAACGACGCGCATGTGAGTTTGAAAGGTGGTCAGGATGCTCAGCGTCGTCTTGCTGTCGGGCTGATTGAGAAGGCGCAGCGCATTCGGATTGTGACTCCGTGCATGCTCCGTCAGCACTTCCACATCGCGGTGACGACCGCTTCAAGGTCGGCCCAGCCCCAATTTCGGCCCTTGGTCGCCTGGAGATGGACGATGCACGCGACGAAGATTTCCTGTGCCGCTTGCGACCACATGGGATCGGTGCTTGGCGGGATGAACCGCGTGGCCAGCTCGCGCGCGTCCTGCTTGATGCAGCAATCTGCCGCCACATCCCATACCAGCGGCGATCATGCGGCGCCACGAGGAGCGGCGCGCCTTGCGCAGGAAAGGCCGGCCATCATGTCGCCTTTGACGTCGAGCACCAGGACGCCATTGTCGCGGCCGATCGCTTCGATGATCAGACGCAGCATGGTTTGCGTCTTGCCGCCGCCGACGCTGCCGAGAATCAGGAAGTGGCGTGTCTCGCGGTCGCGGCCAAGCGGGATCGACGACAGCAGCTCGACGCCCTGCCCGTGAATCCGACACTCGCTGGCGCAGGCTCGCGCGAAGGTTTTCAGCCCTGCCGAGCCTGCTTGAAGCCGCGAGCCGCGCGTGACCTTGAAGGAAGGCCGATCGACGCGAAGGCAGAGAGCGAATTGAGCAGCGCCAGGAGGCCGACCACGGCCCCACCGGCGACGGCCAGGCTCCGAAGATCGAAGACATCGAGCGCGCCGTACAGAGCGAGCTGATCCTGGCACGCGTCCCAGTAATCCCCGGCAGCGCGATCGCCGAGCAACGCGAGTGCCCTTGCCTTGAAGCAAGTTTGAACCTCGGTTGCGCCGAGTGGGACCGTCTGTCCGTCTGCCAAAATCGCATGAGGGGGCCAACGGTCGAAACCGAGATCATAGACGCCGGACATGACGCCGAAGCCGGCAAGCGTCGCGGCCAACGCGATGATCTTGAGGCGCCGCATCATGCCGCCCTCCCGGCGCCTTCGACCGTCGGCGCCTTGAGCAGGGCATCGATCATGGCGAGCAGGTCGCGGGCCGCCTGGTCGATCGACAGGGCCTTGGGGTGGATTTCGCGACCTTGCTGCTCCGAGGCGACGATGCGTCGTTCGATCAGCATGAGCCGGTCGGCGAGCGCCTTATTGTCGCCGCCGACAAGGCCAGTGCGGATCAAATCACGGACGATTCCGGTGACGCTCGCCGCCAGGGTATAGGCGCGCGCCTGGAGCTGTTCGATCTTCGCAGGCCCGAGCCGGATGGACACGGGCTTGGTTTTCTCAGCCATGATCGCCTCCGTCGTCGGCCGTGTTTCGCCGCTGGCGTTCGGCGAGCCATTCAAAGAGGGTGCGGCGCTGGTAGCGCACGAACGGGGGCCGATCTTGAGAAAGGGCGGCCCGTCGCCGCGCGAGCGCCAGGTATGGAGTGTGCAGGGAGGGAAACCGACGGTCCGGCTCGCTTCGGCGGTATCAACCGCCTCGTCGAGCCAGCCGGGATTATCCTTCAAAATCTCGCCGAGACTCGGCAGATAGATGAACGGAAATGACATGACGGCCTCCGCAATGAGATGCGAAAGGCCAGCTAAGCAGCGACGGGGGAGGCGTAATAGGCAAATGAATTCGTCAAATATGGACCGAAGCCATCGATGGTCCGCTTATGCGAGGGCCTTTCCATCCTGCGGGTGGACAGCTCGGGGATGGTTTCATATTTCGTCAAATCCGATCGCTCTTCATCTCACCGGACAGAGTTCCCCCGAACGCGGCTGCGCTGGTGCGGAGGGCTTAGCCATCGCGTTGGCGGGGTCACATCCTTGCCGAAGACTGAGCCGCGACCGGAGCGACCGCCTGATGAGGTGCCAAAGCTCGAGGAAGTCGCGGCGCAACAAAAGATCAGGTGAAAAGAAATCTTCTCGGGGAACAAGTTTTAAACAAACGAGCGGCGGGGGTTCCCCGCCACCGCAAACCTCCGAGAGGTTACTTCCTCTTCGTCGGTTTGATTTTGATCGTCTGGACAATCGCAGTCCGCCTGTTGGGCCCAGAACGGGCTGCTTTCACCGGCATAAATCTGCCGGTGATCGCCGAACGACCAATTTTACGTGTGGCCATGACACACTCCTTTCTTGGACTGGTTTCCCGCAGCTTTCACGCTAAGGCACAGGAATGGCTCTGCGATGCGAATTGCTACACGCCCCGACTAGCTTAATGGGACTTTAAACTCCCGCCGACTCATTTCCTGGCGTTTGTAAGCGGCGGTTCAGCCGGGATTAAGTCCCGTTTAGCGCCCTTGAAGCCCCGTCTGTCTCCGGGGTGAACTGCCGGCCGACGGCCCGAAGACAAGCGGTATCGCATCGAGTTTATACGTCATCGCCAAAGCAGAAACCCCCACCGCGACTTCAGCTGAATGACCTGATTAAGCGTATGCACCCGAGGAGCAACAGCTTTCACATCTCCTGGCGGCATCAGAAAGTCAGACGCGAATCGATTGGCTTCCTCCTCAGCAGTTCGGCCGCGAGGACCCCCATGACGATGCAACACAATGTGACCTAATTCGTGTGCAGCATCCTATCTGCTGCGCTCTGCACTCTTGAACGTGTTCAAAAAAACACACGGTCTATGGCTTCTCCAAACTGAAAATCATCCACCGTTCAGGTGTTCTCGACCAAAGAAAAAATCCTAATTACTTTTGCCTCTAAAGCCGGAAGCAATTTTTTGATCGGCCGCTCTCCAAGCCCCCACTTCTGGCGAAGTAACCTTGCCGCCGCTTCGGGTTGTTCCTGTGGTAACGTGTCTTAAATCCGGCATCGGTAAGTCGAATAGTTTTTCCACCCAATCATTAAAAATGTATGCATTGAACCGGCTGCCAACGCTGCGTCGCGCTCGCGAGCAGTCATCGACGCCATGCTCCGAAAACTTGCCGCTTCTTCCCGAATTCATCGACCTCATCCATATCAAAGAAGGCGAAATCAAATTAAGTACGCGCGCGATTCTCCTGACGACCTCTCTCGAGGGCATCATGTTGCCGCTCTCATCGCGAAGGATCGTGTGAGGAGTGACGCCCACAGCCTCCGCAAGTCCTTTCTTTGTCAGCCCGCGACGTTTTCGCGCGAGGCTAAGGCGCATTGCGGTAAACATAGGATTACTTGCGCCGGACTGCAGGATCGAGAGGTGTCGCCTCGTTGGGTAAAATCGAAATCGCCTTCGATTCGCTCGAACTGATCAGAAATATGCGCTCGGAAAATTTAACGAAGCGTCCTGACGAGAAAACAACAGGGCACGATAATTCAGCGCGAACATCCTCACCGTCAAAGATGCATAGCTCCCAAGACTGATATTCGTCGGTGCGAACACTGGAGTTGCCGCCGAAGTTGAACGAGAATTGGTTGTTTAGATCTATGACCCGTTCCGTGGCTGGACCCTTGGGTGTGCGGTTACGCGGCGACTCGGACGGGTCACACGTACGTTCATCGGTGCTGACTGCTGTAACCTTCAACTTGAGGCTGCTGTTGATGATCCCCTCGACACCGTTTTCTTCGAATTTCTCCCAGCCATTGGAGCCGCGATAGATCTCCCGCAATCTCCGCGTCGGATAATTCGAGGCATTGATACCACCGATTGAGCGGGCATCGTTATCAGACGCCTCGGCCCGACCGGCGACGGAAGCGCGAACGGCTTCAATCAAGCCCCCAGCACGGATCGGTAAAGGTGGGCAACACCAGTCCAAGTTCACGGGAGCCGTTTATTGCGGTCCCATTCGTCCATCCGGATAATCGTAGGCTCCATGGCTCGCCTCGTAACTTTTTTATCCCTCATTTGTGGACGAAAAAAGTGTCAAGACCAATCGCCGGTAGACGTCGGGGCGCACGATGGAACCAGAGATTAGGCCGTGCCCTGCGCTCGCCGCCGCGGTTGGCCTTGCGCGACCGGATCGAACGGAACCTGAGCCTACCCGAAGGCACTTCGGGCGCTGCCCGGCCGGGTGCGGCTGTGGCCCAGGGCGCCATCGCCGACGCGATCTCGGACCCCGAGATCGAGCGGCTGCTTTTTGGTCTTCCTATCCAAACTCAACGAGAGATATGTCAGGCGGCGACGGAGAGCCGGAGGCCGAGAGCCTTCAGAACCCTGGCGACTGTTGTGAACTCCGGGTTGCCGTCCGGCGATAGTGCCTTGTAGAGATTGGCGCGGCCGAGGCCGGCGGCCTGCGCAATCTCCGTCATCCCCTTGGCGCGGGCGATGTCGCCAAGCGCGGCTTTCAGCAAATCGGGGTCGCCGTCTTCAAGCACGGCATCGAGATAGGCCGCGATGTCCTCTTTGGTCTCTAGAGAGTTGGCTGCATCCCAACGGGTCGTCTTGCGAGCCATGTTGTCCTCTTCAAACCTCTTTCGCTAGTTCGAGAGCACGCGCGATGTCGCGATCCTGGTGCCGTTTGTCACCGCCGCATAGCAAGACGACAACCGTGTCCCCACGCCCGACGAAATAGATCCGATAGCCCGGACCGTAATCGATCCGCATCTCCGACACGCCGCTGCCCACCGGCTTCATATCGCCGGGATTGCCCAGTGACAGGCGACGAATGCGAACGGTGATGCGGGCGCGCGCCTCACGATCCCGTAACCCGGCAAACCAGGCGGCATAAACGTCGGTCTGGCGAACCTCCACCATATTAAGTGTCTCTTATAGAGGACATTGTCAAGGTTCCCGCATTGCGGGCTAATGTCGCAAGTGTTTTGCCAGGATGATTTCATATGGCGCTGGACGGTTTCCCAAGAGGGCAACCCTTCGGAGGGGAACTCTGCCGCGGCCCGGTTGCAGGCGTCGATCGCAAGCGTCATGTCGGGCGTTGCGGGATTTGCGGCGTGACACCGGTCGGCGCGAGCGATCTCACAGTTGCTTGACATAAATATGGATTTATGGTTATGTGGGTATAGAGGCGTCAATGAAAACCACTATCGAAGTCCCCGACGAGCTCTATCGTCGAGCCAAGGCGGAGGCGGCGCTGCGCGGCCGCAAGCTCCGGGATCTGGTCGAGGAGGGACTGCGGCTCGTCCTCGAAGCTCCGCTCAAAACGCGTCGTCATCCCAGCCTTGCCGAATTGACCAAGCGCGCGCGCGGCATGATCGATTCCGGGATTCCCGATCTCGCCTCGAATCCCAAGCATCTCGTGGGCTTCGGCCGCGATGACGGCAGCCATCGTTGATACCGGACCGCTCGTCGCCCTTTTTGACCGGGCGGAACGGCACCACAATTGGGTCGCGGAACGCTTCAAGGAGCTCGACGCGCCCCTCCTCATCTGTGAGCCGGTGCTCGCCGAAGCGATGTACTTGCTTGCGCGTTACTCGAAGGTGCAAGCCGCCGTCTTGGAGCTCATCGGAAATGGGGCGCTGAGCGTCGCATTCCGGATCGATGAGCATGTCGATACGTTGCGCAAATTGCTTCAGAAATACAGTGATACGCCGATGTCTTTGGCCGATGCATGCGTTGTTCGTATGTCGGAAATCCATGATCGTCATGCCGTCTTGACGCTGGATTCCGATTTCTTGGTCTATCGAAAACATGGCCGAACGTCTCTGCCGCTCATCCACCCGGCGGCACAGTAGCCCGCGTGATCGATCCGTCGTACAGCCGGGTCCACCCTGCGTCTGCAGAGACAGCAACGTGGATTGCAGGATTGCATCATAGCGCCACAGCGAATGAATAGTGCCATCTTCATCGGCGGCGGCGCGCCAATAAATCAAAAGACTTAGCTCAAACTTTATCGCGCGAGGATGCGTGGGCGCCGCTACGGCGAGCCTGCGACCATCCGTGTCGCGGTAGCAAAACCCCAGGCTGGGTCAAACCGGTGCAGATGATAGACGGGCCGAGCCTTCATGGACGCCGGATATTCGCCCTTGCGCAGCGTGGTAGCAATGCACTGCATCACCGTCGCCGGGATGCTCCCGACATGGCCCGTGGCAGCGCGGTGGACATGGCCGCTGAAAACGCCGATGACCCGTCCGGAGTATTGCAGAGCGCGCCCAAGCTCGGCCATGGCGTTCGCTGTTTCAAAGTGAAGGGGCTCCGGTCCCACCGTGACCTCAAATGGCGGATGGTGCGTGAAGACCGCAATGGGCTTGGTGGTTTCGGCACCCACGAGCTCAATCAGATGCCTTACCCGCTTGGAGCAAAAATCGCCCTTATTGCTGGCTGCGCTTAATGTATCGAGGGCAATTAGCCTTACCGGAAAGCAGTCAATCGCGTACGTTATAAAATCGGAATCCGATGCAAGGTATCCGCATGGCGAGAAGGCGTTGCGCAAATTGGCGCGATTGTCCTTGTTGCCCGCCAGGACGTAGGTGGGAGGGCGTGCTTTCGCAAGAATAGCCAGTGCGCGCGCGTACTCGTCCGCATCTCCGTTATGAACAATGTCTCCGGTGTGAACGAGCACGTCGGGGACGGGATCGAGTCCATTGATGTCGGCGATCACGAGTTCGAAATCGCGCATTCTTTGAGCGGCATCGGGTGTGTTCAGGGCAATATGGGTGTCCGAAATTTGCGCGATGATCATGACGCGGGGTCGAGTTCTGTCGAGCGCAGGCCGGCGTAATATTGCTTAAGAATGGCGACGACCTCGGGCCGGCTGAATTCGCGCGGTATCTCCGCATCGGTCGAAAGCATCTGACGTTGCTGCGTGCCCGAAATCGAGATTCGATCCTTGGGATCGTGGGGACAGGTCTTCGAGGTCGCCATTCCGTAACATCTGCGGCAATAAAATGTGACGTCGAATTTCAGCGCTTTTGTGTGCAGTGCTCCGGCCCATAACTGATCGAAGATGCGATGCGAATCGAACCGGCCGTAATAGCTGCCGACGCCAGCGTGGTCGCGCCCCACAATCAGGTGTGAGCAGCCAAAATTCTGCCGGATAAGAGCATGCAGCAGCGCCTCGCGCGGGCCGGCGTAGCGCATCTCGATCGGATAGCCCGCCTGAATAACCGTTTCGGGTCGGAAATAATTGTCGATCATGGCCTGGATCGCGCGGGTGCGAACTTCGGCGGGGATGTCGCCTGCTTTCAACTTGCCAAGCACTGAATGGATAAGAACGCCGTCCGATACCTCGACCGCAATCTTCACCAGGTGCTCGTGGCTGCGGTGCATGGGATTTCTGGTTTGAAAGGCGGCGACCTTGGACCAACCTCTCTCAAGAAACATGGCTCTCGAATTGGCGGGACGAATGTAAAGCTTGGTGTATCTGAGCGGATATTCGCCTTCGCTCAACACCACCGTCGGCCCGGCTAAATTGACCTCACCCTGAGCGAGGACCTTGGCCACGCCCGGATGTTGTGGATCTGTCGTGCGATAGACTTGCTGAGCTTCAATTCTCTTGTCGATGGCATATTTTTCGCGGACCGTCATGACTGCGAGTATTTCGGCAGTTTCCGCATCAGTCAGCGCGACTGACTCCCCGACATGGATGCCATCTGCAAGATCTTTGTCTACAGGAAGGGTAATGGGAATCGGCCAGAAGACCGCGTTGGCCAATTTCATATCCAGGCACGAACCGCGCCAGTCGTCATACCCCATGAAACCGTCGAGCGGCGTATAGGCACCCATGGCTAGCATGAAAACGTCGGAAACCGCGCGCGAATCGAGAAGAATCTTTTTGAGCTTTTCCGCCCGCTTTTTCTCACTGGCTCGCTCCGGCTCTCCTAACAGCAACGGCTTGAGCGATTGCGATCCATGCGGCGGGACGAGCTTGGACATGTAAGTCCTCGCGAATTCGAATCTCTCACGAAGCATCCATGAGGTGCTTCTCTGCCCGCAATAATGTCAGCGAAAGCCGGATAACAGGGCAGCGCATGCGGCAGGCGATCGAGATGTTTGCAGCGGTCAATCTATCAGGTGATACACGGGAGCCTTTTCCATCTCCCACTTCCCGGATACCCGGTCATAGCGGGACAGGGTAAAGCAATGCCACTCGTTATCGTCCAGCTTCGGATAGTCGGCGCGGTAGTAGTAGCCCGGCCATCGCGTTTCCCTGCGGAACAACGTGTGCTGCGCTACGCTTTCCGAAGCCAGAACCCGGTGGTGGAGCTCCCACGCCCTTTGCAGCTGATGGAGATCTTCCGCTCCCAAATAGGCGAGATCTTCCTTAAGCATGTCGAGCAATTCCATGCCGCGAGTGAGCAACGGCTCATTGGTCGTATAGTGCCCGCCGATCCCGCCAACATATTCGTCCATGATCTTCTCAAGGCGCTGAAGACCGTGAAGCGGCAGCAGGTAGCTCGGCGAAACGGTTCCGGCAACGATCTCGTTGCGGCCGATTTCGTAATTTTCCAGCGGCTTGTAGACGATGTTCTTGAGCTCCTGGTACTCAGTTTCGCTCACCTGCGGTTGATCCCTGCCCAAGTCGTTTGCGTATCTCACCGCCGCTTTCCCGGCGATGCGGCCTTCGGTAAACGATCCCGAGGAGAACTTATGGGCGCTGCCGCCGATCGCATCTCCGGCGCCGAACAGTCCCTCCACGGTCATCATCCGGTTATAGCCCCATTGGTAGTCGGCAGGCGCATAATCGTCCGGACCGCTGGCCCAGGCGCCTGAACAGGTCGCGTGGGAGCCCATCACATACGGCTCGGAGGTGGTCAATTCGGGATTGATCTTCTTGGGGTCGATGTTCTGAGACGCCCAAACTACCGCCTGGCCAACGGTCATGCCGAGGAAGTTCTCCCAGCCGACCGTCTCCTTGTGTGGGTCTTTGAAGGCTTCCGTGGTCACCATTCGGATCGGGCCGCGGCCCGCTTTGACCTCCTCCAGAAGAGCGTGATTCCGCAGACAGGTCGGCACCGGATGATGATTGACGTAGTCGCCGACCAATTGCTCGATCGAGTCGTGCCAGAAAGCCTCGTAATCCTGCCCATAGGCGTTTTGCGTATAGGTCTTCAGATGCAGAAAGTAGGCACCGACCGGACCGTAGCCGTCCTTGAAGCGGGTCAGGACAATCCGGTTTTCCATCTGAGTCATTTTGGCGCCCGCTAGGATCGGCAACGCGTAGGCGGAGGCGCTGCTCCACGGCGCGTACCAGGTCCGGCCCATTCCTTCGCCGACCGCGCGAGGCTTGAAAATGTGCGATGCGCCGCCAGCCGCAACGATCACGGCCTTGGCGCGGAAAACATAGAAATTGCCGTTGCGGACGTTAAAGCCCACAGCTCCCGCGACCCGGTTTGGCCGCGTTGCATCCGTCAAGAGATGGGTCACCATGATCCGGTTGTAGACTTCGGTGGCGGCCTTGCGTGCAGCCTCGGCAACGATCGGCTTATAGCTCTCGCCGTGAATCATGATCTGCCACTTGCCTTCGCGCTGATATCTCCCGGTTTGGGGATCTCTCATGATCGGCAGCCCCCACTCCTCGAACTTATGCACCGTGGCGTCGACGTGGCGGGCGATATCGTAGCCGAGGTCCTCGCGGACCAGACCCATGAGGTCGTTGCGGGCATAGCGAACGTGGTCTTCGGGCTGATTTTCGTTCCAATGCATGCCCATGTAGCAGTTGATTGCATACAGTCCTTGGGCGACTGCTCCGCTGCGCTCGATATTCGCTTTTTCGACGCACACGATCTTGAGTTCGCGCCCCCAGTACCGCGATTCGTAGGTAGCACCGCAACCGCTCATGCCGCCGCCGACGATGAGAATATCTGCATCGACAAAGATCGTCTTTCGGCGATTAAACAGGCCCATTATGCCAATTCCCGCTTGAATCGATTCGGGCTGAGCGTTGGCAACGCATCGACCTTGAGTGCTTCGGGTTCGTGGGCGAGATGCTGCGACTTCATCGCGTCGGCCGTCGGCGGCTCGTATTCTGACGGACCTTTGATCGATCCCCAGGGCGTGGTCCTGATCGGAGAGACGAAGTTCTTTTCGCTCCCATCGCGGAACTTAATCTTCCACGAGATGGTTCCCTTCTGGTCTTCCCTGAGAACGCGGACGCTGTGGCCCAGCGGCGCAAAATCCGCGTATCCGCGGCAGTCGATCGCATTCTGCGGACACGCCTTGACGCATGAGTAGCACTCCCAGCACATATTGGGCTCGATGTTGAGCGCGCGCCGGTAGGTGGTATCGATGTGCATGATGTCGGACGGGCAGATATCCACGCAATATCCACAGCCGTCACAACTCGTCATGTAAACAAACGTGGGCATGTGATCGTCATCTCCTGTTGAAGGCAGACTAGGCGAGCATCAGTAATGTCGCGGATGTTGTCGGCCGCTGCCGAAGCTCGCGAGCTTGTTAGCCGGAGCGGGCAGGTTGCGGCGTGAACCGTTCGCTTCTTCCAGACGCTTCTGGAAAGCCGCTGCGGGCTTGTAGAACATATGCGCGAACTTGGACCAGGGAACCGACCCGAATAAGATCGTTGTGGCAAGGAGATATAGAGCGAGCAACGCGTCGGTGGCGGTGATGTTGCCGCTGGGTTGGACCAGAGCCCATAGCAAAGCCAGTGTCGCGCTCGCCACCAGCGACAGAATAAACAGATCGGCGCGTACCACGCGAAATGGTGAATGACCTTCGGCGGCGACGTCAACCCGGATGAAAAACCAGAACCAATAGCCACCGAGACAAACCAGAAAGGCGCCAACGTACCAAAGAATCGGCAGGATAGCGGGTGCGGGTGTTGCCAGCGTCGGGTAGGCAAAAACCAGGATAACGCTCGTAATGACGTACGCTAAAAAGCCATACATCGTCAGCAGGTGTGCGATCCTGCGCTGCACGCTGCAGAATTCGCCCGAGGTCAGACCGTCAATCGCGGCAGTCTGAACGGCGATGAGCATCATTTCGCTGCCGCTGACTTGCCGCGTTCCTTTACTTTTAGCGCTGCGCCAGTAGTTGAAGAAATACTTGCCACTCTTCTTGTGGACGACGTCGAGCAGCGTGCCGCCCGCGACAAGAACAAACATGGCGACCACATAGGTCTGCATGACCGCGGGCGGTATGGACGCCGACAGTTCGGCGAAAGGATTGTTGGTGAACATCTATTGACCTGTCCCCGGCATGGGCGACTTGCGCCCGTCAGGATAAGCCAAGAGGGGGCTCAGCCGCAATAAAATGTTTTAATTTATCTATTGTACTTGTGATTTTGATCGGGCTAATCGATCAATTACCATGACGCTTGATCAGCTCCGCATCTTCGTGGAAGTTGCCGAGCGGGGACATGTGACCCGCGCTGCCGAAGCTCTCGGCATGAGCCAATCGGCGGCCTCTGCTGCCATCGCCGCGCTGGAAGCCTCTTATCAGATAAAGCTGTTCGACCGGATCGGCCGCGGCATTCAGCTCACCGACACGGGCCGCACATTTTTGCGTGAGGCACGTGCCGTGCTCGATCGCGCCACGATGGCGCGTTCAGTGCTGCAGGACCTCGCCGGCTGTCCCGCCGGTCCGGTGTCGATTGCCGCAAGCCAGACGATTGCGACCTACTGGCTGCCCGCGCCGGCTGGCGGCGTTCCAGGCGGCTAATCCCCAGGTGCGCCTCAACGTCGTCATTTGCAATACCGACGATGTCGAGACAGCCGTTGTCGAAGGCGAAGTGAATGTCGGTCTGGTCGAAGGGCCGACCGCGCATCCGGCCTTGATCCGGCAACAAATCGATCAGGACTACCTCGTGCTCGTCGTCGCCGCGGGCCAGCCGCCACTGCCGGTTAACGGTTCGGGCCGGTTCGATCTCCGTGCCATCACCTGGGTGGTGCGCGAAGCGGGGTCGGGGACGCGCCGTGGGCTGGAGGATCTGGCCCTCGGCGAAGGACTATCGCTAGACGACCTGAATATCTCGCTCGTGTTGCCGAGCAACGAGGCTGTGCGCGAAGCGATCGAAGCCGGCGCTGGCGCCACCATTATATCACGTCATGTGGTTGCCTCTGCGATCGCCGCCCGCGCTCTGACAGCCATCTCGGTCGAACTGCCGCCGCGTGAATACGCGCTGCTTCTCCACCGCGATCGCCATGCGACCGTAGCGCAACAGGCCTTGGTCACGCATTTGACCGACATCCTCTAGCTTCGAAGAGGATTGCCGAAGGAATCCGTTTCAAGCGTGCGCGTGGCGCCACGACAGAGCAGAATACGGCGACTGCGGGTGTCTATTCCTCTCCCAGGATTTCCTGCCGCCGGCGCTCCAGCGCCGCCGAATAGCGGCGCAGCACGTACGCTTCACTCAGCTGGCCGATGACGTGGCGGTCGAGATAGGAATTGACCACAGCCAGGGTCTCCGCCTCGGCGCGGTCGAAGGCCAGCACCGCTTCCTTGACCGCCATGCTCGGCAGCAGCATCTCGTCCCTATAGTGGAGGAAATCTTTGATCGACTTATCGGGAACGGCTTCGGGCGCATGGGTTTCCGCCACCTGGACGAGACCCACATAGCAATCGGCCTCGTCCAGTGCGATCACGTAGTCCGCCGAGCCCAGCGGGAAAGCCTCGCGGAACGAGGCTACATTGGTTGAGGCATGCACCGTCTGCACGTCCTGGCGCATCATCTTGCCGACCGTGAGATCGCGCATCCAGCCGATGTCAGCGGCGCTGCGGATGGTCTCGCCGCGCAGATGGAACCGCCAAGTGGCGAACGAATAGCCGAACGCTTCGCGCGTGACCTGCGCGGAGATGATCACTGCGATCAGCACCAGCGCGGTCAGCCACAGATCGCCCGTGGTCTCCAGGGCGATGAAAATCATGGTGAGCGGCGCGCCGATTACTGATGCGGCAAGGGAACTCATGCCGATAACCGAATACGCGTTGGGGTCGAAGTAATACGTTGGAAGCGTCATCGTCAGGGCGACCGCCAGCAGATGACCGCCAAGCGAACCGATCAGCAGGGACGAGAAGAACAAGCCGCCACGGAACCCAGATCCAAGCGACGCAATGGAAGCGAGTACCTTGAAGACGAAAATCAGCAGCAGGGTGCCAATCGACAGGTCGCGTACCCCGATGATGTGCAGGGCTCCATGGCCCGACGACATTACCTGCGGCACAATTGTCGCCAGAAGACCCACAACGGTTCCGCCGATCATGGCCCGCACTGCCGACGGAAGCCGCAAGTGCGAGAAAATAGACTCGCAGACCGCAACGCCCCGCATGAGCAGAATTCCAAGCCCTGCCATGAGCAAGCCGAGCATGGCAGCGACGAACAGGTCGTGACCTGTAATGGTCATCTTCTCTGGCGCCACCACACCGATCTCCACCGGGGAGAGCTTATCGGTGACCTCGTAGCCGAGCAGCGCCGCCACGGCCACCGGCGCAAGGCTACTTGACGTGTAGCTGCCGATAATCAACTCAAAGCCGTAAAAGGCGCCGGCCAGCGGCGCGCCGAACGCGCCCGCAATTCCGGCCGCGGCGCCGCAGCCGACCAGAATGCGTAAGTCGCCCCGTCGCAGTCGGAAAGCGTTGCCGGTGAGCGAAGCAACGCCACTGGCAAACTGGGTGTAACCGGCTTCCAATCCGACCGAGGCACCCACGCCGCTCGACCAGACTGTTTGCGCGGCAACAATCACGCTCCCGAGCAGTGACATGCGGCCGCCATGCAAAGCATTGGCTTCAATCGGATCGATTTCCCGGTCCGGCCGATAACGCCTGATCAACTGGCTTGCGGCCCCGAAAAGAAGGCCGCCGACTAGCGGCACCAAAACCGCCAGAACAGGATCAAGGCGAAACTGTGCCGATAAGCGCTCCGCCGTCTCCCAATGAAGGAAGGCCGCTGGACCCTTGCTAGCCGGCAGATGAAAGAACAAACGGTGCAGCCAATCGACGCCCGTCCCCATGAGGACCACGATCACCCCTCCGAAGGCTCCGATCAGCGCCGCCAGTCCAATCAGACTCAATTCGCGGGCCCGTACGAGGGCCCGTAGGCGCCGCGGTATCTCGAGTTGTGTGGCGACTTCAGCAATCAAAGGGCAATAGCCGTGGGGTGAGTTTGCGCACCGGGTACCGATTAGCTTAGACCGACAAAGGTTTTCCAGGCAAAACCGCGGCTTGCGCCGGAACCAATTTCGCCTGCAGATTCGCTGCGGCACCTTCCGCGGATGCAATCGCGTTGACAAGGAGCATAGTCACCGTCATCGGGCGTAATGCCAACTGGCACCGTACGAAGCCTTCCGGCGCACCTTCGCAAAAATCGACATCCCGAACTAAGCGGCCAACGGGAAGCGGGTGATACCGAACTCAATCACGGCAACCCCGGTCTTGACCATTTGCACACAGAACGAAATTGGGATGGCCGGCGGCGACCGACCACGTTCGAGGTGCCAACATCGAAGATTTTGCCCTTTGAGCGCCTCTTGTGGTCGCGTCGGACGAAAACTGTTCAGTGCCATGCGCCCGAAGGAATTTTCACTCCAGAGAGGCTAACGATCTGGTACTCTGGTCTTCGCATCGGCGCTGAACCTCAAGCACTCTTTCTCTGCGTGGACCTCAGCTCGGCGAGCTTGCTTTCCCACTTCAACTCAGTGGCGAAGGCTATGCACTCCTCCGGATTCATGAAGACCGTCTCCTTCTCCGCCGGGTAGGCGCGATTCACCACATCAGCCTTATAGCGCGAAAAGACGTCTTCCATGATTGGAATGAGGTCAGTGTAGATGCGGGAGTGGCGCGGGACGTGCTCTTCCCATAAGTGGAACAGATCGGAAGAGATGATGTGCACACCATGACCGCGATTGCCGGCGCCGAGGCTGATCACCGGCACCGGCAAAGTCTGCGCCAGGTATTCGGCAACTTCGGATGTCGTCACTTCGCACAATATCGAGAAGCAGCCGGCGTCCACCATCGCTTTGGCGTCGTCGACCAGTTCCTTGGCCCGCTGCACGGTCTTGCCTTGGGCCGCGAAGCCGCCCAGTTGCGGCATGCGCATCGGGGTGATGCCGATATGGCCCTGCACAGGAATGCCGGCGCGCACGATCGCCTCGATGTTCTTGGCATGATATTTGTTGCCTTCGCATTTCATGACTTCGGCGTTAGCTTCGTGCACGAACCGTCCGGCATTTTCGACCGCCTGTTCCGGAGAGACATGAAAGCTCCAGTACGGCATATCCACCATCCGGAGACCGTATTTCGAGCCGCGGTCGATGGCCTTAGCCATCATCATCACCTCGTCGAAGCTGACTGACACCGTGCTCTGATGCCCGAATAGGATCATTCCCCCGGTATCGGAGACGCAAAGGATATCGATTCCGATCCGGTCGGCGATAACCGCCGTGCGATAATCATAAGCGGCAAGCTGCGTAATCGGCTCGCCCCTCTTCATCTTTGCGTTGAGCGTGTTGATTGTGATTTTTCGTCGAGCCGGAGCATCCGCCATAATCCGTTCCTCCGCTGCAAACCAGGTCCTTAGGAGATTAATGGATCAACCGCATGTGCCGAAGCAATAGTCAAATAACCGCCGGCTATCGTAGGTTTGCTGCTGGCTATGAACACGCCTATTCACTAAAGCGGCGCTGTCGTTCAGCGACAGGGCGCGCGCGGCCGCTGCTTGGCGGCATCGTAAAAAGGCATTGCGGTCGGGCGAATGTTGCTGAACGTGCCCGTGGGAGCAGACCCGCCGCAGCCGGCGTGCTCGTCGCTACGTAACCTAATCCGAGTATCCCGCCCGCGAGCGCACTTTCGCAGGCAGACGTCACAGCGATTTCTGCGGGCGCGGTGGGTCGCTTCAGCTCGCGCGAGGGGGTCCACGGCCAGTGTCGATCGCGCGCGTCTGCCCGAAACGAGATGAGTGCAAAGCTTGGCGTTTGCGCCTCGGCCACGGGGGTGGACGAATTTGTCGAGCCCGGCCTCCTGCGGCGCGACAGGCAGACGGAACTCGTTTTTGAAGAGAACGAAACGTCCAGCGATCCAGGGCCCCGGATGGCGAAAACCGCCCTCTCTGCACTCACATCGGCGCGGTCGAGGCCGTTACCAGTTAAGCCGAGCAAATCCACCGCCTCCTCACGCCGGCCGCTCATCACTTCGAACGATTCGTGGCCTGCACGCCAAATCGTCAGATCCGCAAGCGCGTTGCCATGCGAATCAACGCGAAGCGCATAGAATATTTGGCCCTCGGCCAGCGCTTCCATCGGTCGTCCAGTGAATGTCTCGACCGCACGGCGTGCGCGAGCGGCGGCGAGCCGCACACACTCGAGAAACGAGAAGTCGAAAAGCGCGCAGTGCGTACGGCACGCTCTTGCCTCGACTGCAGCGTCGCCGTAATCCTCGATCAGCGGGAAATCTATTAGCGCCGCGGAGAAACAATCACCACAATAGCCGCCGGCCGACGTTCCCGAGGACTGCGATTCCGATCAAAACCAGCACGACCGATACGATCCGGCGCAGGACCGCACGGGGCATAACATGCGCAAGTCTGGCTCCGCCCCAGGAGCCGATGGTCAGAGTCGCGGCCAGGATGCCGGCCAGAATTGGGTCTAACCGACCGTAAATCAAATTTCCTGCGGTGGCAGCCATCGACACGGGCAACTGAATTGGTTGGCTGAGCCCCACCGCAGTGAGGACGGGGAATCTCATCGAAATCAGGATGGGCACGAGTACAAGCGGCCCGCCCGTCCCGGTGAGGGACGACAGAAATCCAGTGCCTGCTCCGATAGTCAGCAGTCCCTGGCGGGATGCGGCAGGGACGAAAGTATCGGTCCCATCCTGCCTGCGCAGCGAGTTGAGGCCCGCCAGGAGTGTCAGAAGGCCAAGACACGCTTCGAGAACGAGCGGATCGACAACGCTCACAGCCCAGGCGCCGGCAAATGCGGCCGGCATCGCGCCGGCGCAGAGCCAGGCGGCCATATTCCATCTAATGGACTTCTCGCTCGCAAAAACGGCGGTCGCGACGATCCCGGATAAAATATAGGCGGCAAGCGCTGCAGGGATACTGATCCGGATCGGAATTCCGGCGAGGAACACGAGCGCCGGCACTAGAATGACGCCGCCGATGCCAATGCAGCCTATCATGAGGCCGGACGTCATTCCGAGCAGCGCAATCCAAAGCATTTCCGCCGTTGTCACCCCGGTACCCATCCGTGCCGGACTTCTGCTTCCGCTGATCCTTGCCGCACCGCAGCCACGGACCGCGTGATTGCCTCTCCTTGAGCTTTTATGAATTCCCTTAGACGGTGTCTATTTCCCGGCCTAAAATGGTGGCGCTGGAGGCGGCGCGCATGTTCATTAGGCAGTTTCGCTATCTCGTCGCCGTGGCCGAGGAGGGTCATTTTGGCCGCGCCGCGCAACGCTGCAATGTCACGCAGCCGAGCCTGTCGAATGGGATCAAGCAGCTTGAGCTCGAACTCGGCGTGCCGATCTTCTTGCGCGGGCGCGGCCAGCGCTTTCATGGGCTGACGGCCGAAGGCGAACGCGTCGCGGTGTGGTCGCGCGCGGTGCTCGCTTATTGCGATGCCATGCGCAAGGAAGTGGCGATGATGCGGAATAACCTGACGGGACATCTGCGCATCGGCGCGATGCCATCGATGTCTCCAGTGCTTCCGTCGCTGCTCGAGGCCATGCGCAACGAGCATCCGGGCATTCGCGCCGACGTTCAGTTCATCGGCAATGAAGCGATGAAGATCGGGCTCAATAATTTTGCGCTCGACGTTGCCATCACTTATCTCGACAAGGCGGACCTCGGCCGCAAGAACACGCTGCCGATCTATACCGAGCAATTGAGCCTGTTGGTGCCGGACGTGGCCGCATTCCAAAACCGAAAGACTATTTCCTGGAAAGAAGTGGCACAGCTCCCGCTCGCTATGCTCTGCCCATCGATGCACGAGCGCCGTTTCGTCGACCAGGTGTTCAAAAGTCTCGGATGCGCTCCAGCGCCGCTGGTCCAATCGGAATCGATCCTGCACCTGATGTTTCAGGTCCAGTTCACGGAGTTGTGCACGATAATCCCGTCGCATTTCGTGCATCTGCCGGGGCTGCACCGCGGAACCCGCGCCTTGCCTATCGTTGCCCCGGTCGTGAGCCAGGTGGTTGGATTGTTCTGGGCAGATAGCGAAATCGTGCTTCCTATGGCGAACGCGTTCGTCTCCATCGTGCGCAAGCTCAATAAATCAGGCGAATTGTCGACCCGCCTGGCGGGGGATTTTCCCGCCATCTACGATCGACCAGGCAGAACGCGGAAAAAGCTGGAACGTGCTTGACATGGCTCAGACCTCGGCAAGCCGCATCAAGAACCTCATTGCTGCCCCAGCTGGATTGGGTTGGGCGAGCAGCTCGGAGGCTTTTAGGATTCCACGCCTGTTGCCGATCCCCCCGACCGCTGAGCCCATGGCCGCATAAAAATACGGCTCCGGCTCCTCGTCGTCGCCCGGCTGAAATCCAAAATGGGTCCGGTTTGGCTGCCGGCGGGAAATGCACGCCAGCGCGAGCGTCTGCGGCAAGGCGACGACGCGGGGCGAATCGATGCGGACAACCCGCGAGGCAGCATCGAGCACCACGGCCGCATTCTTCAGCCAAACGGTGAGTTCGGCAAGGCCGCGCCGGCACGAACGCGGAGAATGATGCGGGGCATCGCCGCTCATCAGGCCGGCAACCGCATAAGGGAGCTCCTTGGAGAATTTCTCCGGGTTGATGCCGCGGTGCAAGACCTCGACCAATATCCAGGCCTCCACTTCCGCCGGAGAACGGCCGTCCGGATCGAAAATGTGCGGCGCCGGCTTGCCGCCTTCGAGAAATTGCAGTTCAAGGCTGGGCAGGCGCAATTCGAGCGCCAAGTTCGCATCGAACTGCTTGGTCGCAAGCGCCCCGTCCGAAGCACGGAATTCCAGCTCGATGCGCGGCTCCGCTACGTCATCCGCGACATTGCTGTTGCTGACCCGCGCGAGCCATTGCACGAGATTGAACGTTTCGAATCTCGCTTTCGACAGTTCGCCGAAATCGCCCGCGTCGACCGGTTGCCACGGCGGCACATCGAATCTCTTTGGCGAATCAACTGAACTTGTCATAACGAATATCTTTGGCGGAGAGGCCGGCGGTGACGAGAGTGCGGATTGTGCTCTCGACCATCAGCGGCGGCCCCGCGACATAACCGAGCACGTCGCGGTCGCGCAGAGCCAATTCTCGCTCCGCGACCTCGTGAACCATGCCACTCTGCAACCTCAGTTCAGGGAATTCGGCGTGCCGCGGCGTCGGTGCTTTCTCGTCGGAGACAGCGAGCGCAACATCGAGATTGCCGTGCGAGGCTGCCACATAGGCTGAAAGCCGCTCCAGATAGAAAGCATCAGGCAACGTGCGTACGCCGAAGTAGAGCGCGCCGGTGTGGCGCCGGAAATAGTCTTCCTGCAAGGCGTGATCGAGGATCGCCATCATGCCTGCGATTCCGGAGCCGCCGGCCACGCACAAGATGTTCCTACCTTCCTCCGGGCGGAACACCGCGCGGCCGAGAGGCCCGAATACGTCCACCTCCGCGTCGTGCCTGAATTGCTCGAACAGCCAATCGCCAAATCGTCCGCCCGGCTTGCGTTTGATCACCAGCCCGACCCGCTCGCAATCGAGCGCGAAATTGACCATCGAATAAGCGCGCCCGCCGGATATGCCGGCAACTTCCATGACCACGAACTGTCCGGCTTCGAAACTCATCGGCGACGACAGATGCAGGTCGAAATGTGCCACGTCTTTTGTCAGCCTGCGCAGGCCCTGGATGATCCCGCGGCGCAACGACGGCCGCGCCGTGTCCACGACTGTGAGCATCGCGGGAACGCGCAGCACGCAGTCGGAGCGCGCTCGCGTCTGGCACATCAGGATGTCGCCCTTGTCGGGCTTCAGCCGCGCCCCACCCGGCGCCTCCTTCCACTTTACCTCGACGTCGCCGGCGATCACACGGGCCCGGCAGGTGCCGCACGTCCCCGTCGCGCACTCGAACGGCAGGCCGATACCCTGCCGCAATCCAGCATACAGGACCGCTTCACCGCCTCCGCAGTCAAACGCGAGTTCGCCGCTTTTGTTTTGAACCGTCACCTTCATCGGATTACCGGGACGCGGCTATTTGAAGAAGTCATCGTCGTCGAGGTCGTCATCGCTTTCAAAATCGTAGGTCAACTCCCCATCGATATTGGCGAGGATCGCTCCGTCCGCCTCTTTGATTTCGTAGGTCTTGAGTGGCTTCTCGGTTTCACCTTGCATTTCCAAAGTCTGCAGGTTCCATGACCACAGATGCTTCGTGCAGGTGAGTACACAGCGCGCGATGATGCCGGATTGTTCCAGCGGTTCCTCCATGTGGGGGCAGACCGGCGGGATGGCGCGAAACCCGGCGCCGTAGTTCACTAGCAGGATCGGCACGCCGTCGACATCGAATGCCTTGGCAGAGTCCTCGGGGACTTCGCCCGCATCGCATATGCGTTTCCAAGCCATCGTGGATTTCTTTTCGACAGAGGCGGCGGTCTGGCCGGGCTCCCGGGCATTGTCAGATAGGCCAGTGGGAGCCCTTGTCCAGGCGGCGATTTTCGATCCGCACCTCGCGGCTGAGAAACTTCGCCTTGTTGTCCTCGATCTTAAGGGTGTCGAGATATTTGCCAACCAGAAAAAGGCGGCTCTCCCCGGCATTGATGTGCGAATTGATTCCGTCCAAAAGGGTCTGGTAGACGATGACCGAACTGACCGCCTGTGCAAGCCTGTCGCCCTGATCGAGATCGACGGTGTAGACAGACGTGTGTCTGGTCAGCGGCGAATGGTCGGTGTTGTGCTTCGGCAGCAGCTTGATCAGATTTGCTAGCCCGCTGCGATCGAGTGCCAGATAGGTCACGTCCTTGTTGATCTCCGGGCTCCAGGCGCGGATCGCATACTCGAACCCGTCGTCGCAATAGCCCAGCCATTCGTCCCAACGCTGCTGGTCGAGCAGGATGGTCGATCGATAAATCGTGTCTCGAACAAGCGCGGATGGATCCACTGTCAATCCTCTGCAACCGATGCCTTTGAGGGACGCCCGCCGCGGGGCTGGCGAAAGCGACCAAGCCTGCCGGGCCGCTTCCGTCGAAGGAAATCCCTACTCGGCGGCGACAGGGACCGATTCAGCGAACGGCTGATCAGGCCTGCTCGGCATCCGGTTCATCCAGCGGCCCCACTCGCGATAATAGTGCCGCATCCCGTTTTCGTCGTGGATCGTTTGATTCTCATGGCGGCCGTGAAGAATCCGGCGCGGTTCGGACCCTGGCAGCATCGTCGTGCCCTGACCCTGCACGCCGATGAGATCTTCATGCAGATTCCGGCCAAACGGCCCCCAGATCGAGTTGTGATGATTGACGCGGGTGCGGCGTTCTTCTGGGGTATCCCGCTTCAATCCAAGACCGCGAAATTCGATCATCACCTTGTCGGGAGCCAGCGGCGTCACAATATCGCAACGCAATGCGGAGCCGCGCAAGTTGAAGTTCATGCCGGGAAACAGGTCGATCATGTACCACTGGTTCGGCGGCAAATGCGGGAACGACAAAGCCGCGCGACTCTCGAAACCTTCGTACTTGTCATATTTCACTTCGAAGGTCCCGACGACGACGTGGCCGTGATCGAACGCTTCATTTTTGCGAGCGAAATAGGCGTCGTTAAATCCCGTCACGCGGTTATGGTAATGCATGAAGTCGTGATAGAATTCGCAGTTGGTGTCGTGCCATAGCTTGTAATTCGTACCGATTATAGATTTGTGATAATGAAACACTTCGAGTGGCTCGGCATCCAGCGTCTTGCGCAGACAAGCAAATGCCGGCGCCCCCCAGTCCTCCAGCGCGACCTTAGGGTTGTCGTCGAGGTTGACCCATACGAAGCCGCCGAATTTCACGTCGCAGCGCAGCCGCCGCAGACCGACGTCCTCCTTACACAACCGCTCCTGATAACCTTCCTTCTCGCGGCTGATGTAGACGCAGTTGCCGCGCATGTCGTACTGCCAAGCGTGAAACATGCACGTCATCCGCTTCGGATTGCCCGAAGGCTGGCCGTCCAGGAAACTGCCCGAAGGGCGGCGTTCGATGATCATGCCCCGGTGCGGACACACGTTGAGGAAGGCGCGAACCTCGTTATCGGGGCCTCGGGCCACAATCACCGGCTCGCGCCCGATCGTCACCGTCCTGAAATCGTAGGGCTTCGGCAGTTCGGACTCGTGACAGACCGGAATCCAGGTTTTCTTGAATATCTTCTCCAGTTCTTCTTCGAAGATCTGCGTATCGGAATAGATCCGGGTATCGACCCATTCGGTCGGCCTCAGCTTTGGCTCCGCCAGCCATTGCCGATGATTTTTCGCTGCCATGACTTACCTGCTCCTACGCGGAAGGCGCGAGGGAACTCGCCCCCTCAATATAGACGAACCGGTCGAACCGCGCCACAATCGTCAACCCTACCGGTCATAGATTTGGAAAATGACCGTATTGAGCGTATTAAATTGTATTCGCGTCGCGGAGGGAATTGGTGCATGCTATAGCAACATACGCAGTATCTATTTTACTTTTTCGGCGCCCTGCCACCCCGATGCGTATCGATCAACGAGACCACCGTCTGCGCATGACATTTTTGGCCAGTCGCGCCAAATCCAGAATTATACCAGAAAATACAAGCTGAACTGTGGTGCGCGGTGGGGGCACGCAAGACGGGCGGGCCGAGCCGCCTTCGGGGCAGACCTACGCGTCAGGGAGAAAGCGCATGAGCCAGCAAGCTATCGCGGAGACCGGCCTACGTCCGCCAGTTTCGCCGGTTCCTCCAGAGGGCGCAGGCGCCCGACCGATCAGCCGGCTCCACATTCCCTTTCGCGACGCATTTCTTGTGGCGATCGCGGCCGGCCTTGGCTATGGCTTCGATGCGTATGCCGTCAACATCTACGGCATGCTCGCCCCCACGTTGGCGCATGACCTCAACGTCTCGATCAAGACAATCGGCCTTATCGGCTCGATCTTCCTCGTGGGCTACACGATAGGCACGTTCGGCTTCGGCTATCTTGCCGACCGCATCGGGCGGCGCGACGCGCTAGGATGGTCTATCATTCTCTACGGATTGACGACCGCGCTGGGTGGCCTCTCGACCAATCTGGTTATCTTCACGGGTCTGCGCTTCCTCACCGGCGTCGGCGGCGCAGGCGAATTAGCCGTCGGCGCACCCTATACCGCGGAGATGTGGCCAAAGCAGGTTCGCGCTCTCGGCACCGGCGGCATCATGTTCTCGCTGTACTCGGCGGGTTACATCTTTGCCGCCATCTGCGCCCTCTTCATCGTGCCGCGCTTCGGCTGGCAATGGGCGTTTGGCTTCGCCATCATTCCCGCGATCCTGGTATTTGTGCTCCGGCGTCTCGTGCAGGAGTTGGTACGCTACAAGCACGCGCGGGCCGAGATCGAGCAGCACATGAAGGAGGAAGGCTCCCTACATCCACGCGTCAACATCTTCTCGATCCCCGGTGCTTGGCGCCGGATCATCGTGGGGTGGCTGCTGTACGTGCCGAACGCTTGCGGCTACTGGGGCATAACCGTGTTCCTCACGGCGTTCATGGTACAAAAATTCCATACCACGCCTACCGACGCGATCTTCTACGCCATGATGTTCTATGTCGTTCAGTTTTTCCTCTCCTATGTAGGCACCGGCTTGTCCGACCTTATCGGGCGGCGCCCGGCCGGCATTCTCGGTGCGCTGATCATGATTGGCTGCACCGTGATCGCGTCCAGATCAGGAGACTTCACGACCTTCCTTATCTTCGGCTCGATCATGATCGGCATGTTGGGCTGGCTCTGGGGAATCGGCGATACCTATCTAAGCGAATTCTTCCGCACCAGCTTGCGCGCAACCGGGTTCGGCATCATGGTCGGCGGCGGGCGCACGGCATCGATCTTCGCTCCCTTCCTCGTGGGATGGGGCATTGCCGAATTTGGCCCCTCCATTCCGTTTTTAGCGACGGCAGGCCTTTGGATCGGGACCATCATCGGTTACCTGATCGGGCCTGAAACGCGTGGCCGCGAGTTAGAGGAGATCCAGCTGTGAATCGCCCATGTGGCGGTGAACCAAACGAGCGACCGCTCCTCCTTATCTCTTCGTCACCGGATCGCGCGCAATGGTAGTTTGATGAACTAACCGTTGTCTTTTTGCTATGTAAATTGCCAAGGTCATTGTTGACCAGCGGCTGTTTGCCCGAGCCGTGCTGGTGCTGTCGTGCTGCCCGAACGTTCTGTTCCATCTCGAGGTCGAACAGTTCGGAATCGAGGTACAACGTGGACATGGTCGCGCTGAACGAAGGAGCTGATGACGTCCAATCGCATGTGTCATACCGATGTCTGCGGCGCAGTCGGGAGTTGAACCAGATAGGCTGGCATGCCACCAGCGCGAAAATGATCGGGGCGCAAGCCCTGCACCTATTGGTCAAGGATGCATATCTTCGGTAAACCAGAACGTGGGGAGGCGCTGTCCCACCGCTTTCTGTTCGGCGGCCGTGATGATCTGCTTGGCCACGGCAGCAAATTGCAGACCGGTCCCGACCGGATTGAGAAACACCACGCGCTCGCCAGCTTTCGCACGCCCCTCGACACGACCGCCAGATCGGGCGTCTTCTCGGTAAGCGAGGTCAGCAGATCGCGGACATCCCCGTCGCCGCGAGTTTGACCGAATAGCATGTCAACGAAATCGGTATCGCGGAAAGGCACGTTCCCTTTGCCGGCGACATAATTGATCGGATCGAGATCTCGCGTGTGAACGATAATTCGGTCTGCTCCAAGAAGGACTTCAGGGCCGAGCTCCTGCGCCTTGACGCAAGCAACGAGCGTGCCCGGACCGATCCACTCCGGTTCGACGACGGGGTCGAGCGCGTTGGTTGCGGTGACGATGACGTCGGCGCCGTGAGCCGGCTGGTCGCGGGATTCGACGGCCTCGATCTTGATCCCGAGATCGCGGCATCGGTGGGTCAGAGCCTCGCGATGCCCCCGATTCGGGCTCCATAGCCGCATCTGGCAGCCGGGAAGCGCGGCGGCCAGCGCTAGTACTGCGCCTTCCGCCTGCGAGCCGCTGCCGTAAACGCCCACGATCCGCGCGTCCTTTCGAGCGAGGTGGCGTGCGGCTACGGCAGTGGTGGCTCCCACGCGTCGCCGCTGCATTTCTCCATCGGGCGGGATGGCACGCAGTTCTCCGATCAACGTATCGAATATAAACACCAGCCCAACCCATCGGCCGCCCTCGGCCGCGGGGATTTTCTCCTTGCGCAGGTTTCCTTCCCGTCGTGTCCAGGCGATCACGTCCGAATTGACGCGGAGCGCGACGACGTGCTCCTTGGCGAGCATTCCGACCATCGACTTGAAAACGCAGTACTGGTTTTCGGCGGGTGACTCTCCGTACAGATCGGTGCGCGTCTGGATCACCGCGCGCCCTAGCCCGTATTCGCGATAGGCGGACTCGATAGCGTCGACGTATATGCCGATCGGCAGGAGCTCTCGCACCTCTTCGTTCGTAAGCACAATGACGGCCATCGAAAGTCTCCCTTGGCGTCCAGCAAAGTGTAGCCACATTAACCAATCTCGAATTGAACATTGGACTTGAGATCGACCATCCTTACCTTCGGGTCCTCGTGCCGCGCTTACTTCGCTGCTTCGAACTGCGAGGCCAGCGGCGTCGGCACGCTCGGCGCCCCTTTTTCGAGGCCTCGAGGCGTTGCGGCAGGGCCGGTATTGACGTTCGCGATGCTCTTTTGCGCGAAATCCACCACGTCCCCAAACTAGGTCGCCCGTCTCGCGGCAATCCACAGTGCCAGCTGTCAGATAGTTCGTCGCCGCCTCAGCCGCCGCGATATGCGACTGCAGCGGATAGAGTTTCGAGGCTGAGAGCCAAAACCGAGCGTACACCAAACAGGAACGTACGGCGGGCAGCAGCTCGAACACACGTCCTCATGCAGCCCTTCTATTCATTCGCCGATCGACCCACATTGGAAACTTTGCGGCGCCTTCGCCTCTATGCCGACGATCAAGTGCCCCTGTCGAGGATCAACAGCCGGACCGGAGCCGGGCATAATGCGATAACGATGCCGGAAGTCGTTCGGCGCCGCGCTCTTGTTGACCGTCATGTTCGCCGTGACAAGATACATTCGTCCAATTGAGGGATCGAGCGGCACTGTGCGCGCGCCCCATTCCGTTGGGATCGGAGCCAGCGCCACGAACTTGTCGGGCGATAATTCCGCGACGACGGAAAGCGTTCCATCACGATTGGAGCTGAAAGCGAGCTCGCGTTTGGGATCAAATACGGCAAAGTCAGTGCCGCCTCCGATGGGGAAAGTTGCGATCACAGCGCCGCTCTCGGCGTTCATGATCACCATGACCTTGTTCGAGCAACTCGCGAACAGACGATCGTGCGCGCGATCGATCGCAAGACCACGCGGCTTGATACCCCGGCATCGGCCAGTGGGCATCATCCTTGTTCGTGGCGGTATCGATGCGCACTATTTCGTTGTTTTCGGCGCCGTCGACATAGAACTTGCCATTGTCGCCGGTGTCGCCGAACTCCAGCCCGCCGCCACAGTTGATCGTGGCGATGACGCTGTCGGTCTTGGGATCGATCACCGTGGTTTCCGGAATCGCCATGGATCACGAAGACGTGGCCGCTGGGCGGATCGAAAACCACGCCGTTTGCATCGCTCTCGGCCTTGATCCGCTTGACTAGTTCATCGATTCGTTGAAAAGCATCATATGGGGTGGATTCATTTTTGCTGACATGGGTTGTAGCCTCGCTGCTCTGATTCGGAAGCGGGGATTGAGATCATGGCGGGGTGGCGGCATGCGATCGAGTTGGCGCTGAGTGAGGAGGATGCGGCCAGGTTGACTGCGGTGGCGCGGTCGCGGACGGAACCCGCGAGCCGGGTCGAGCGTGCGCGAATGCTGCTCGCATACCGGGAGGACGCATCCTTTTTTGCGGTGGCCAGGGCCATAGGGGTGCACCATCAGACCGTTCAGCGCTGCGTTGAACGAGCCCTGGCCTTGGGCGCGATGGCGGCGCTGGACGATCTGCCGCGCCCGGGCCGGAAGCCGACAATCACGGCCGAGGCCAAGGCCTGGGTGGTGAATCTGGCCTGCCGCAAGGCCAAGGAACTCGGCTATCCCCACGAATTGTGGACGAGCGGCTGCTCGCCCGTCATGTGCGCGAACATGGGCCGCGAGAGGGGCACGTTTGCCTGGGCAAGCTTGCTCAGGGCACGTTGTGCATCATCCTCAACGAGCAGGAGATCAAGCCTCACAAGGTCCGTTACTACCTGGAACGCCGTGATCCCGACTTTAAGGCCAAGATGGCGGAAGTCCTGTGTGTCTATCGCGAGGTGAAGATCATTAAAGAGACTGCGGCAAAAGCCAAGCAAAAACCCAGCGACGCGGTGGCGATCATTTCCTATGATGAGAAGCCGGGCATTCAGGCGCTTGCGACGACCGCACCGGACCTGCCGCCCGAGCCTGGCATCCATGCGACGTTTGCGCGTGATCACGAATACAAGCGCCACGGCACGATCAGTTTGTTGGCCGGCATTGATCTGCTCACCGGTCAGGTTCACGCCCTTGTCAAGGATCGGCACCGTAGTCGCGAATTCATCGAATTCCTCAAGTTGATCGATGCCGCCTATCCGGCCCATACCGCGATCAAGCTGATCCTCGACATCATTCGGCACACATCTCCAAGGAGACCAAGGCCTGGCTTGCACAGCAGCCCGTGGGGCGCTTCGAATTCACCTTCACGCCCACACACGGCTCCTGGCTCAATCTCATCGAAGGGTTCTTCTCCAAGCTCACTCGCTCGGTGTTGCGCCACATCCGCGTCGCATCCAAACAGGAACTCAAGGATCGCATCACGGCGGCCATGGACCACTTCAACCAGGATCCGGTCGTCCACACATGGTCCTACAAACTCGATCGAGCCGCCTGATATGATTCGGACTTTGGAAACGATGAACTAGTTTAAGTGTCTTGAGGTCGAACAGCGCGATGATTCCGGCCTTGCCATCGTCGGTATAAGCCCGGCCCGTTGCATGGACGATGGCGATACCATGGGTTCCTCCAGGCATGCCCACGACCGAGCCGACTATGGCGCCGCTGCGGTTGTTGACGACGGTGACCCGGTCGCCATGCGCGGCGTAGACCCGGTGCGAAACGGGACGATTCCGAGGAAGCCGGCCGCCGCGTCGAAGTCGAGCGGCGCGAGATAGCGACGTTTGCTGGTCGCGAGATTGCCGCCTGCTAGGGATTGCGCCGAAAAACTTTGTAATAGCTGGCAAACACGGGAGCCGCAGCCTGCAGCCCTTCCTCCAAGAGCAAACTGCGGAGGCGAAGTACGTTTATTGGCAACAGCAGAAGATGCAGACCGAGTACAGGGGGGAGCCAAGCAAGGACTCCATAGGTGATGAACGCGACGTTGCTAAAGATGCCGATGACGCGCAACAGGCGCATATCCTTCGTCATGAACGTTAAAAGTACCATCGTCGAAGCTAGGTACCCGGCAAGCTCGGTCATCGTCGTCATGGCCCTGGACCTTTTTCAGCTGATGCTGTGGGCAGTTTTGCAATGACTGGAGACTTATAGCTCGCGCAGGTATCGTGGGGATGTCGCCTGCCGTCGATTTTGTATCGCTTGTGTTATGCCGGCCTGTCGCAGATTCAGCGGAGATATGATTGCCACCGCCTCTGGTGCGGATGAAATAGGTGGCTGGCTCGAGAAAATTAGGCTGGCCGACTAGATCCCTCGATCTCCGCGAACGCGTGGCGCAGCTGCACCATGAGCCGCCCAAGTAAGTCGCGACAGTGTGGGTCTCTGGCCTTTCCCGCCTGTTCCAGCGCCGCAGCGGCGGCGGCAACCCCGGTCGCGCCGACCGCCAGCGCGGCTCCGCGCAGCTTGTGTGCCGCGGCCGCTAGCATCGCCGCGTTGCCCGCGCGCGAAGCATGATCGATCTCCCGTTCAGCCTGTTTAGCTGTTTGATGGAACTTATTTAATATTTCATCAATGGCAGTGCGGTCGTCGGCCAGCCAAGCCGTAAGTACGTCGCGGTCGATTGCGGCAGCGGATTTTGTCGGTTCAGCCGGACCAGCGACATTATCTTCGATCTCAGGTAGCCAGCGTTCCAGCGTCGCGCGCAGCCGCTCGATAGTCACCGGCTTCACCAGATATGCGTCCATGCCGGTCGCAAGGCAGCGTTCTTCCTCACCCTTCATGGCGTCAGCAGTTACGGCAATGATCGGCGTGCGAGTTCCGTTCCGAGCTACTTCGGTGCCGCGCAGTCGCCGCGTCAACTCATGGCCGTCCATGCGCGGCATATGGATATCAACCAGGACGGCCGCGTAACGAGTGCGCGCCCACGCGGTCAATGCATCGGCGCCGCTGGCCACGCTGTCAGCGGGTATTCCAAGCAGCTTCAGTTGCAGTACAAGGACCTCGCGATTTACGGGATGGTCATCGACCACCAGGACACGTGCCTCGCCAGACCGCGCGGCTACGTGCGCCAGCGATCCAACAACCGGTTGTGGCAGCGACTTAAGTAGCGAATCGGTGGGCGCCGCACGAAGTGCCAACGTCACGGTGAAGACGGAGCCAACGCCAGGCGCGCTCTCCACCACCACGTCCCCGCCCATGACCTGCGCCAGCCGCCGGACAATCGAAAGGCCAAGACCAGTCCCTCCGAACTCTCGCGTGGTCGAGCTGTCGGCCTGCACGAACGGTTCGAACAGCTTTGCGAGTTGCTCGCCGCCCAGCCCAACGCCGGTATCGGCAACCGCGAGTGTCACGCGCGTGTTGCCTTCCCCAAGCGCTACGGTGTCCACCCGTAACCGCACTCCGCCACGTTGAGTAAACTTGATGGCATTGCTGAGTAGGTTGAAGAGGATTTGCCTCACTCGGGTAGGATCTCCGACCAGAGCGTCCTGAGAGCCGGCGTCGATTTCGGCGTCGAGCGTAAGGCCCCTGGCAACAACCTGCGGCCGGAACGTTTCCAGCGCCGCTGTTACTAGGCCGCTCAGCGAGAATGGCATGGCCTCCAGCTCAATGCGCCCAGCCTCGATTTTTGAGAAATCGAGAACATCATCGATGATGTGCAATAGCGCCTTTCCAGAGTCTCGTATGGTCGAAACGGTTCGCTGCTGTGCTTCATTGAGGCCTTGCCGCTCGAGCACTTCGACCATGCCGAGCACACCGTTCATCGGTGTCCGGATTTCATGACTGATCGTAGCGAGGAAGGTCGATTTCGCCTGATTGGCAGCCTCGGCTTCGATGCGTGCCCGTTCGGCCAAGTCGCGCGCCGCCTCAAGCGCGCCCTCGCGCTTCTTGAGTTCACTGATGTCGCGGCTCAGCGCCAGCAACCCGCCGCCTTCCAACGGCGTGAAGCTGAATTCGACGAAACGGCCGCTCGCCGTGCGCCGCTCGTAGCGAGTGCCGCCAGGCGCCAGGATCATCGCGGCGTGTTCGCGAACGAGCCCATCAACATCATCGACAGGGCCAAAATCGCCGCGTTGGGCCTGAAAGCGCAGCATGTCGTAGGCCGAAGCACCCGGGCGAGCGATCTCAATTGGGTAGCGCTGGACCGCCACTAGCTCGTGATTGATGAATTTCAACCGGAGGTCTTTGTCGAATAGGACGATGCCCTCGCTCATGCTGTCGAGCACGGTCTGCAGCACTTCGCGCGTGCGGTCGACGTCGAGATGTGCGGCCGCCGCGTCGGCGCCGGCCCGCTCGGCGGCATCGCGCGCGGCTTCAGCCGCCTCTTTGGCCGCGGCTAAGGCTTCCTCCCGTTTCTTCAGTTCGGTTACAAAGAACGACGTGGCCCTGCCCATCTCACTAATTTCGTCCTCGCCGGCGGTCGCGATCGCGGCGGGCCGTCCCTCGACCTGTGCCAGCATGTATTGCTGAAGATGGTTCAATCGGGTAATGACAGCGCGCTTGACATACAAGAAGATCGCTGTAGCGGCGGCCAAACACAGCAGTGACGCGACAATGCTGAGCAAGGTGGACGACGAAACCGCCTGGTTGACGTATGCGGACTGCCCGGCCACCACCTGCTGGGTGGCCCTTGAGATCGCGAAAGTCGAGGCTTCGAACGTAGCGCTGGTCCCTTGAATGAGCCGCAGCGCAGTCTGGATAGCGGCCTCGCTTTCGATCTGCTCGCGACGAGCCTCGGCAATGCTGGCTGAGCCGACGCTAAACTTACGGATGTCATTGTGCATGCCGCCGATTCTGGACTGCAGGGCTTGCGGCAATTGCGCGTAAACGTTCGACATACGTTCGACGAGCGCATTGAGCTCGGCTTTTACCCGCTCTAGGCGTGAGCTGTCGTGCACGACTGGCGTAGTCAGCATAAGCGTGATGCATTCAAGCGCGGACGCCGTCCAACCGATCAAGCGCGTCCGGTCGGGCCCCGATATGACCGGATTGAAACTTTGTTCGCCGTCCTGTTCGCCGATGGTCGCCGCATCAGCAAGCTTGCGCACGCGCGCGGCAAGGTCCGGCAAGCGGCTAGCAATGCCCTGGAGTGCATTGTTGGCATCGATGCGCTGACGTACGAACTCGCCCAAGCCTTGCAGATTGGTGACCAAACTTTCCAATTCGCGTTTGAGATCCGCGACCTGAGCAGGATTGCCCCCGGTCTCGCCAACGCGCGCGACAGTCCGAGCCAGCATCGCCCCCCGGTCATTGAGTTGATCGGTGACCGCTTGGCGCCGCACTTGCGTGTTGGCAAGCGCAATTTCCGGCGCCGTCGCGACCAGCGCATGGCTCAACTCCGACAGTTGCGAGGCAGCGATTAAAGCCGGCAGATTCGTATCGGCGATCTCGCTAAAATTTGCGCCAAATCGCAGTATCGTAAGAATGGCGACGCCACTTTGCGTGAGCGCCAACAGGGCAATAAGCGCCAGTCCAATGAGAATAGTGAGTGATACCTTGTTTCTACGAAACCAGGTCATCGGCCGCTCGCTCAACGGATGGCCTGCAGCTGGCCCAGGACGGCGTCGGGAGAAAAGTTGTAGCGCGCGAGAGCTGGATTGCGGATTTTGCTGAATCGGGTAAAGTCAACTCGGCGCCAGTCGACTTTGCCGATCTCGGGAAAGCGTCGCGCCACAGGCAAATCGAACGCGCCCATCGGGAATTGCAGGCGCAAATCCTCTTCTGCAAAATCGCGGCCATCCTTATAATCACGGATGACCACCATCGCCCAGGCACCAAGGAGAAAGTGGCCGCCATAACTGACGACCATTTCCCGGTTCAACACGCGGTCGACGGCTTCTTGGCTCCAATTGAGGCCACCTACCATCACATCGCCCCCGGGGCGGTAGCCAGCCGCCTTCAGCGCCGCAATCGCGCCGAGTGCCATCGGGTCGTTGGCCGCCCACAGAGCGTCGATGTGCGGGCCGGATCGGAGGAATTCGCGCATGGAGGCCTCGGCGGTCTTAGCGCTCCAATCGAGATAGCGCACACCAACCAGCTGCACCGAGTTCGGCCCGAGCAGGCCCGACATAACCTTAATGCCGCGTTTGAGACCACGAACGCGCTCAATTGAGGCGGGCGTTGTCGCGTCACCGGTCAGCGCCAAAATTTTGAGAGGGCGATTGGTCAACCTTTCTGCCGCCTCGGTCAGTATTTCTGTTGCGATGCCGTAGCCAGCGCCTTCGTGGTCGGGGACAATGCTGCCGAGCCAATTGCGGTATTTCGTGCGCGGCTCGCCGTAACTCTCGTCCAGATCGTTATTCAGTAAGATCGTCTTCACGTGCGCCGCATCGGCAAGTTTGACTACTTCTCCCCCAGCATCCACATCGTTGGTCGCTATTAGGTAATCCGGCGTCGGACGCTCGGCGAGAAAATCCTTTGCAATCGCGATAGCCTTGTCGCGGGAGTGGTCCGAATCGCGGATTTCGACGTCAATTCCGAGCTCGGCGGCCGCGGCCTTCATCGTCGTACAGACAAGCTGCCAGAATTCTGGCGGCCCGTTGGGGTTGATGAATGCCACCTTAACATCACCACTCCAGGCCGCCGGCGTAGTGCAGGCGAGACCTGCCGCGACGAGAAGACCACCTAGCCAATAGCCTGGTGCAATCATGGCAGCATGACGTTTCGTCTGTGTGTCGCGGCAGGCAGGTTTTGTATCGTCTGTATCTTGCCGAAGCGTAGCGATCCTCTCCCAAGTCCGCACGGACCGGCTTTTCGCATCGGCCATGATAGCCTATACAAGACTTTGGTGGTATTGGCTAAGTCTTCTATTCAGCGCGACCAATCCGCAGGCGACCGAGGCATGGACAACCGACCGCATATCGTCGTGGTCGAGGACGAGGCCACGCAGCGCAAGCTGCTGGTGGACTATCTGACCCGGCAGAAATTCCGGGTCACTGGTGTTGATGGTGGCACCGCGTTGCGCAAAGTGGTGGAGCGTGAACTGCCGGCCCTGGTGTTGCTCGATGTCGGATTGCCAGGTGAAGATGGATTCGTGCTGGCTCGCTGGCTGCGGGAAAAAAGCGGGCGGATCGGGATCGTCATGGTGACAGTCGCCTCCGACACGGTGGATCGCGTCGTTGGGCTCGAGACGGGCGCAGACGATTATATTGCGAAGCCATTCGAGCCGCGTGAGCTGCTAGCCCGTGTCAAGAGTGTTCTGCGTCGGGCGATTGGGACGGCCGTCACTGCGGGACCGCGCATTCGCATGGGTCGGCGTGTGCTTGATCTCGAAAGGCGCGTGCTCGTCGATCCCGCCAATAGCAGCGAGGAAACGCTGACGGCGAGCGAATTCGACTTGCTCAAGGTGTTAGCCGAAAATCCAAACCGGCCGCTGCAACGCGACTGGCTCCTGGAGGTGACCGCACACCGCGAGATGGAGGCGTTCGACCGCGCCATCGACCTGCGGATCACGCGTCTACGCCGTAAAATCGAATTCGATCCGACACACCCAGACGCTATCCGCACCGTGCGTGGTGTGGGCTATATGTTCGTGCCATCGACCGAATACTAAGCGCACCGCGAGCGAGCGAGGCTCGATCGGGCCGGGCTCCGGCGCTATTCTCGCCGTGCTGGGGGACGGGCATCGGTCCTAACCGACAGTAATAACAAGACAGGGAAGTGATGCCCATGCGGTCAGCGCGATGCTGCCTATTTTCATTGCCCGGCCCGGCGTAGCATTTCGGACGCTAAGTTGCCGTCGTATGCCACGCCTTCGCCAATTACACCTTGTTCTCGGACTTCGATCCGAGTGACCCCGGTGAGCCCAATCCGAGGTGCCTCGCGCCAAAACCAAATTCCCGGAAGGCGAGACCCCTCCATCGGGCCGTGCAGTTTGAAAGCGAGATCGCGTCGCTGGACCACTCCTGCACGTGAGCACCTCTCCATGAAGATATCAAAATACTCATGCAGGGACCGCCGGGAAAAGGTACCGACGAGCGGATCGCGGAAGCAATAATCGCCTGCCGTGGCATCGAGGATCTCCTCCAAGTCGGCCTTGGCCCAACCTTCGAGGTAGCGGTCGAGTGGTGAAATCCAGCTTGCCTTCTTCTCGCGAGATCGTTGGAGGTCCGCCAGCCGCGGAGCACCATCGACTGCAGGGATTGCCGGTCCATAGGCGTTGACCACTTGGAATGGAGGCGCGAGGTCTGAAAGCTGCAACATGGCGGAACCTCTAATGATTGTTTGAGGCAGTGCTGACCAACTTAAACCGCATCGGTATCGCGCGAATGTCGCCCGTCGTCAGATTTGGTATCGCTGGTATCGTGACTGGCCATTCGATTTCGATGGGATTAGACCAGTAAACTGATGCGCCGTCTGTGATGACCAGCACAGCACTTCCAAACCACCGGTATTCACCTGTCAGTTTTATGCGGTTCTCACCGGTGGCGTAAGCAGCCCAAGCGGCCAAAGCTGCTGGCTCGCTTTTACTCCGAGAAAGGCGGTATAATGACGAACCGACGTACGGGCTGTACAATGAGGCACCGGGGATGTCTGCACCGGGCAATCTAGGGCTCGGACTCAATATGTTACGTCACAGCCAATAGGCTAGCGTTGCGACGAAGCATAGGGCCGAGAAGAAATTTCTGGCGAGCTTGTCGTAACGTGTGGCGATACGTCTGAAGTCCTTGAGCCGGCAAAAGCAGCGTTCGACGACGTTGCGGCCTTTGTATGCGTGCTTGTCATGGCGGATGCGCTTTTTCCGATTGGATTTGCCGGGAATGACTGCCCTGATGTTGTTTGCTTCGAGGAAGGCACGGAACGCATCGGTGTCGTAGCCTTTGTCGGCGAGGAGTTGGCTGACGCCGGGGATAAGGCTGACGCAGGTTTCTGCCATCACACAATCTGCAGTGTTGCCCGGCGTGAGGATCAAGACCAAGGGACGGCAAAAGTCGTCGACAACCGCATGAATCTGGTATTTCGACCGCCTTTGGTGATGCCTATAGCTTGCGCCTGCGCCCCCCCTTTCCCCCGCTGGCGCAGCGGTGGATTTTGACGTGACTACTGTCGAGCGCGACTTGTCCGGGCGTGTTGGAACACGCTGCAACGGCAGCGAAGATGTTCTGCCAAATGCCGCGCTCGCTCCAGCGTGCGAAACGATTGTAGATCGTTTTGTGCGGTCCATACTCGGCAGGGCAGTCTTTCCAGCGGCATCCGACCTTTTGTACATGCATGATACCACTCAATATCGTCGATCATCATGGCGCTCTGGACCGCGTTGATTGGTCGGCAAATGCGGCTCTACCTTGGACCACTGTTCTTCGTTGAACCAAAACAACTCTGTGCTCATTGGCTCGGTCCTCCATCCAGTTGACCAAACCATTGAATCAACACATGGTTAATCAGGTCTTAACCCTAGGGCCCGTTGCCGATTGCGCGGCGCGGTTCCGCAACCCGCCATCGGTGCCCCTGACGCATGAAAGATATCTTCCATAAAGAACGGGGGCAGGAACAGGCCGGGTATTTGCGACTGAAGCCGGCGCTCCTCAAGGCCTCTCGCGTCAGTCACCCCATCGAGGTGCTGCACGGCGAAGATTGCCGTGAATACGGGTGCGGCCATGCCCGTATTCCTCCCTGCATCTCATCTGCAAGTTCAAACATTTGGTTGACCGCAAGCGATAGCTTTTGATGACGTGTGATTTCTAGCACATTGGGCCCCTGCTTCATCAGAGTTCGGCATTGCAGCCCAAAAATTCCGCAGCGGTGAACGCGGGGGGCGTCACAACAAGGAAGTAAACCGGCCGTGAAGACGAGCAACCGCTCGAAAGCAATCAAGCCCGCTTGGGGCAAGTCTTCGGAAGAATCCCATGCAGATACTTTGCATTGTGCCATGATTGCTGCTGGCCCGCTCGCCTTACCAATGGTGCAGCCGCTCGGCACGCAGGCGCAGGAGACCAGCCTATCCAATGAAAATTTCGACAACCAGCGCTGATCAAGCTTTCACCCGCCGAACACGCGCAGATGAGGAAAAACCCCCACCGGCGTCGGCGCTGAGGTGTCGAGCAAAATCCTACGGTGTCGACCGCCTACCAGATCGTGACCGAAGTGGCAAACCGTGCGTTGGGAGCGCAGAATCTGAGCATCGATTAGCAAATCTCTTGGCGAAACTGCGCGGGTCTTTTGCCCAAACCGTTGCCCGGGCTGCCACAATCGCCTCGGGCCGCCGGCAAAAGGATTGCGAAATCAGGAAATCTCCCAAAGCAAATGAAAGCTAGTCCGCGGAATGGGAAGATGTGCTGTCCCGTGAAATTAGGAGCATATTGTTAACTTTCTGTTCGAAATAATCCTTTCCGGTTGCAGAAATGGAGGAGCTGATGCGCGATCCTTTGTTTGCCGCTGCCAACAGGCCGCTTGTCGATAAGCCGACCTCGGACGAGATCAACGACTCGCTTGAGCAGGAGATCGCAAGATCATCCATCCAGCGCCAGCAGCGGAGCCGAGAGTCAATCGACAATGACGCCAAACGGATTCAGTCGGCAGTTATGCGCTTACTATCAAATTCGATTGGGGAACTTGAGGCTTTGACCGCTGAACTCCAGAAGTTAGAGGAATTTCTAAAATGCGAGACTGAGCGCGTCCAGCATGAACTTAATAGTGTGCTGTCTGGGGTGAGTGTCATAATGGAGACAATTGCCCCGTGGAAAAGTGCTTCTGCAATTCGAAATGCTCCGACGAATCCAGTCAGCGCGCGCGATAAGCTTAAACGCTGGCCTTCTCCGGCAGCCGACTGAGTTGGAAGCTCGATGGTTGGTTGCCGGAGCCAACTTTACAAGAAGAGCTTGGCATTTTACGGCCTGAAAGCCCATAGGCTTTGGCCAATGCGATGAATGGCGTTTTTTCATGGTACTCCATGTATTACTCGATGTACCGCTTGATTGTCGAAGTCGCAGTCTCGCCCCGTGGCGATGTGCGCTTTCAAGAACTAAATGCATATTGAGCGACCATCGATAGCAAATAAATCGCGCACCCGACGAGGCCGCCGACGATTGTGCCGTTTATACGGATGTATTGAAGATCGCTGCCAAGCACCATTTCGAGACGGTCCGATACCGTCCGCGCATCCCAATTTCGCACGACATCGTAGATCATCGAACCGATCTCACCGCGCCACTGTACCAGCGCTGTTGCTAGATATTCGATAGTGGCATCGATCCGTGCTCGCATAAAGGTATCTTCACGGAGCGATCGGGCTACCGCCGGCACCGCGGATTGGAGAGTTGAGCGTGTTGTTGAGTTGGGATCGGATAACCCGCTTATGAGTCCGTGGGAAAGCTCGTCCCAGCTAGATGCGACCCAGGCCCGGACCTCCGCATCATCAAATATCAGGCCTTTTATGCGTTGGAGCTTGTTTCGTTGTTCATCGGAACTCATAAACCCATCAGCCATCGTCGAAATGGCATTGCGGAACTGGATGCGCATTTCGCTTTCGGGTTGACGTAACTGATGCAAAATGTCGAGTGCACCCTCAACGATGGCAGTCGCAATGCGGCGATCGATCGTTCGGGGAATCCACCAGACGCTACGTTGCTCCACCATCTCATTGATCTTAGCTTTATTCGCCATAATCCAGTTTTCGGTGGCCTCGACGATCTTCTCTAAGATCACGTCGCTCTCATCGCTGGTCATAAGAACTTTGATGGCGCGTCCCAAAATGGGTGCCAGATCAACTGCACGCAACTGCTGGCCCAAAGTGTGCTGGATAAGTTGCGTAATCTGCGTACTATCACTGGCTGCGAGCAGACGCTCAGCAACTGAGATTACCCAATCAGCAACCACGGGAGCGGTTTGCGGTAGTTCTAGCCACGCAGCTACCTTATTTGTGAGATCCAGTTGGCGCACTTTTGGCAGAATGACTTCAGGAACGAGGAAATTACGCTCCACGAAAGAGCCAAGCGAACGACCGATTCGGTCTTTGTTGCGCGGTAAAATGGCGGTATGGGGTATTGGAATCCCAAGCGGATGGCGGAATAAGACGGTAATCGCAAACCAGTCGGCTAATCCACCGACAATGCCGGCCTCCGCTCCCGCACGCACCAGCTGAACGAGCCATCCCGGGGTGGGCTCTAGGCGTGTAGCAGCAGCTATCATCATCATGACAATCAATAATGCCGTCGCGAACAAACGATTACGGCGCAACGCATGTCGCGCCTGCACGTCGTCGGCCAGTGAGAAACGCGGAACACGCGGACAGGGCGACCTAACCATGGAGCTCATAGAATCTCTCTCGGCATTTCAGGCAATTCAGGATGTAAACGCGCTACCAAGCAGATGGTATCTCATCCCCGTCGGACTGCGCTGCAACACCCGGCCGCTACCCGGCGCATATGGACGGCTGACGCTATCGGTCTAGTTCTGGTAACCAGTGCTCCGAGCTTGCCGTATGGGTGCATGGATTGGTTGAAACCAGATCGTGAGCGCACCGGTTATTTCACGATGCCGTGAACAAAATTCTGCTCTCCATCGCCCGATCGCGTAGTAAGAGCTCGCACGCGCGTTCGGGCCGAAGCGGAGAACAAGCCGGACCCAGTAGTGCAGGTCGCTAAACTTCCTGGCCCCAAACTCCGATCGCTGATCCGCTTTCCTCCAGAGGCAGGCAATCGCGGTGATCCCAAACGCTCTTAAATGAGACTGTTTATTCAGCGCTCAGAGCGTCGTGATAATCAGGCCGCAGGGGTTCCATCAAGCAGGCCATAGTAATTCGCGGTTCGCCTTGGTCGCTTCGATGGCTCAAGCCCAAGCGGAGCTAAATAACGAGGCGCAGAAGGTGACACGTCTATGCCATAGGGCGGTTCTTGTGCCGAGAGCGCGAAGAGCTGCCAGCATGCTAACTCCAGACCCTCCGAACGGACCGAGACGCTCGCGAAAGCCTGGCGGGGTTCGTTGATTAGCTTCGAGTTTTGGATTTATTCAAGGTCACGGCAGCGCGAACGAGAGCCTTCGGTGCCTCCTAATTTATCTTCTCACCCGCGCGGAGGTCGATGGCACGCCTTGCGTTGCTTACCCGACCTGTTCCGGAACTTTGACTGGCGAAAGGCTAAGCCGCGTAGACCGTGAAGGGTTTGGGCCATAAGCGGAGGATGTTCCGTGTCCCTTCGCGAGAATCATAATGCTTCGGGTCTTGAGATCCGATGAATTGAAGTCTCGCGGAACTTTTTGCGATTCGCCGTATGCGCGGTGAGGGGATACCGCTAGGCAAATCCATTGTACGCAGCGACCGAGTCGCGTAGGCTTTATCTGCTCCCTACCCAGGCTAGCCGAAGCGGCGACGGTGGTGATGGGCAACGAAAAGTGCCATCGGCAGGCGCTTTACCTCCAAGACCCTCTTTTGGTCTGTTTTGAGAAACTGATGAGTTCGCGCGCTGACGATTAAGCTCACCATGGGCCGGCATAGACATCGACGGCCGCTGGTCTTGTTGGTCGGACGCTCAAGAAGGGCAAAGGGCAGCTATGGCTCTGCGGGGCTTCAAATATCTTCTGTGCGTCGATCACCGCGGCTGCGCGGCTATTTCAAACCAATGTCGAGATAGTCCTATGATCGAGCGCTGCTCACCTATTGCATGTGAAACTGGCGTAGCGAAGCGGGTTGTTCCATGATCACCGACATCCTCGATTTGGAGCAACTCCTTGCTCAGTATGAGTCTGAGGCAATCCTTGTTGGCCCTATACTGAGCCTCTCGATTAATGCCAGCTATCGCTACTTTTATCTCGCCGGTAATAGCCGCAACGTCTACCAATCGATAGGTCTTGCATTTCTTGAGAACGAGTTGCATGCCCAGAAGCAACGGGCAGACATCATCGAAAAATTAAAGTCCCGGTTTGCGGAACTGGTGTTGTTTGATACTCACGCGGAAATGGCGCGCGCGGTCCACACCCGCTGGCCGACGGAGGAGACGGCCCGCGTTTTGGCCGCCGCGGAGAGAGAAGCCAAAGCTGCTTCCGCACCACAGGCTGACTACGAAACCATGAGCGAGCAAGGTGCCGAGCACACGTTGCCAGACGCGCAGAGCGGCGGAGTGGCCCATGAGCCTCGTGAACATCCTCAGAGTACACGGCCTGTGAATCAGGCCAGCCCGAGCGACGACGCTTCTGTTGCAGAGGAACAGCGGCAGATTACACTCAATCAAGGAGGCCAGCTTGCCGCCGAGCCAGCAGCAGGTTTGACCTTTGAAGACCAATTCCGACAACTCGCTGGCACGCACTTTGATGACCGATGGAGCAAGCCTGCTGACATAATGGCCGAGCTTCACGGGTCCGCCCGGCTGAGTTTGAATCACCCTTACACCAAAGGGCCTGGTTGCAACGATGGAAATGACAACGAGCCATCGAAGGATCCCAATCAAATAACAGGCAATCTCAAGCGAGAACTGTTTGAGGACACGGGCCGCCCCGGCACGATACGGTTGCCCTCGGCAGCCACCCTGCCGCCGTTAACAAAAGCGTGCGGCGAAGCCCCCGCGAGACAGAACCAGCGACATCTCGGGTTGACCCGAGACAACATTGCATCCGCGATTCTGAAGCGAGCGGCGCCGGCACAACCTGACAATTGTCCCATCTCACCGATCGAGTCCTCTCGCGGCCTCCGGGAAAGCCCGGCTACCCTGGAGGCGGAGCAGACCCTGGCCCTTTCGGACAGCGTACCGATACTGCCGAGCAAGCACGCCCGAGCCCGGTCAACTTTTTTGTTGCTCGCGATAGTGCTCTTCTCGACTTTTGTGCTGCCGAGCACGCGCCAGGGCGTAGACAAGGCAGACAATACACAGCTGGCGCAGGTCACCAACCTGCCGTCGAAATCCGCTGCAGCAGAGCCGCCGGTGCCCATGAGCCCGTCCGCAAATGCGATCGGGTCAGCGCAACAGGCCGAAGCTGCTCCCAGAACGGTTCCTCCAGCAGCGGCAGCGTCTCGAGTAGAAAGCAGCGGCTCCGACGCGGCGCTGCTTTCCGACCGGCACGAGCCGGTTGTACAGCAAGAAAGGACAGCCGATCTGTCCGAAGCGAACGCGATCGCCAAGCCAGTCGACCGCGGAATGGAGTCCGTAAAGAGCGGCGATCTCGAGTCGGCCCAGGTGTCGCTGCAGCGCGCCGTGGAGGTTCCAGGTACGGCCGCGGTGCCGTCGCAAGTTGAGCCCTCGCGGTCAATGCCCCTGCGGGAGAAAAGCCAAGCGCTAGCAGTGCAGCAGCCTGGCCCGCAAAATGAACGCTCGCGCCAAATCAAGTCGTTATCAGATGCCAGGCAGTCGGCGCAAGTGCCGGGTCTGGAACCCGGAGTTTCGCCCGGCAGTGGCCAAGTGGCGCCGGCACAAAAAGACAGCACCATCCGGCACCTCGACCCAGATGAAATTGCAATCCTCCTCAGCCGAGGAATGGATTTCCTGAACAGTGGAGACTTTGCCTCTGCCCGTGTTACGCTCCGGCGCGCGGCGGAGGCCGGAAATGCTGAGGCCGCCCTTGCGCTCGGCACCACATATGACCCTTCGATCCTGCGGCAGCTCGGCGCTGTCGGGATTGCGGCCGATGTTGCAGAAGCGCGTAAGTGGTATGAGAACGCCGTGAACTTCGGCTCTGCCGCAGCTGCCCAAAAACTCGCGAGGCTCGCGCAACCCACTCGCTAACGAGTCGGCGCGCCCGTCGCCAATGCGGCCAATCGCTGTCAGCTGCACGAACACGGCTAAAGAGAACTTGGGAGGGCACCATGCGGCGAACGCTTCATCTCTTTGCTTTCCTTTTGTCTCTCACCTTGTGGGACCGCGCGGTCGCCCGATCGCCCTTTCTCGGACCGATTAAGCAAAGCGTGAATAATAACGTTGTATTTCTCATGGGAGGTCTGCCCGGCGCGACCTTCCAGGAGCTTGCCAATGACATTGCCGTGGTGGTGAGCGACGCCAAAAATCTGCGCGTGCTATCGGTAGAAGGTGGTGCAGCCGTTCAGAACTTGAAGGACGTCCTCTATTTGCGAAACATCGATATGGGTCTGACCACGCTGGAAGCCATGAACTACATCGACGCTTCCGGCGAGCCAGGGCCAAACGTCCGGCAACGGCTAGCGTATATCGCACCACTCTTCCCGAATCCGCTGCAGATCCTCGCGCGCGGGGGTGCAAAAAACATCAAGGATCTGAATGGGACGAAGGTAAACTTCAACAACAAGGGGAGCGCAACGGCGCAGTTCGTTCCAAAGGTCTTCAAGACGCTCGGCGTCAACGTGCAGGAATTCTATATGCCACAAGCCGATGCACTGGAGAAAATGCGCCGCGGCGAACTGGACGCGACGGTATGTTCTTGCCCCGGAACGGTGCCGGCGTTTGCAAACGTCAAGCCGGACTCGGGATTACAGTTCGTTAGCGTGCCCTACGAGAAGGTGCTCCAATCGAAGTATCTCCCCGGCAAGATCGGAAGCGAAGACTATCCCGGTTTGATCGCGAAGGGCGAGGGAGTGGATACGATCTCTGCAAGCACCGTCCTTATTTCATACAACTGGGCAAAGAATACGGTCCGATATAAGCGGACTGCCAAATTCATTGATGCGTTCTTCTCCAAGTTCGACGAATTCCACAAGCCACCGCGGAGCCCTCTTTGGAAATCAGTGAATCTGGGAGCAAGCATTCCGGGATGGACGCGTTTTCCGGCGGCAGAGGACTGGCTCGCCAATTGGCGAGCGCGTCAGACCGAGGCTGAGGAGGCCGATTTCAAGCGGTTCATCAGCGCGAAGGGGTTGCAACCATCGGACGCCCAGGTGGACCAGCTGTTCCGCGAATTCGAAAGTTGGCATAACAAGCACTGAAGGAAGGTTTGGACGGTCAGTATGTCCATTGGTCGGATTATCGGAGAGACCGCAATGGAGCGGCCGGAGGTGTAATCCCGGCGGCCGACTCTCCACACGTTCGACCATGGGCGCCATCCCCCTGATCATCGTCTTGATGCTGGAAGGCGCGGCGTCCGATCATTCCGTCGTGATACCACACACCGGAACCCCTCTCCACTTCCACTCCTCGACCACTTCGGGATCGGCTTCCTTGACCAAGGTACGGAGGCGGTTGAGCATGTCGCGCCTCGCCCGTCGCCTAGCTCGTTAATTCTTGCGTCTATCAGTTGAGACGGAGATTTGCTTTTCTGTGACTTGCTTCTTGTTTCATGCCGTTTCTCTTCCTGTTGATTTCTCCATTTTGAATGGGCTTCGAGATGATCGAACCATTTGATTTGTCCAGTCGATCAGCGGGACGAGTGCGCCGAGCTGCGCGCAGTAGTGCGTCCCGCGCCCTTCGTGCCAGTCGCGGTCGCGTACTAGGCCGCGCCGCTTCAGGGCCCCGAGATGCTTTGAGGCGGCTTGCGAGATCCCGGCCCGAGGCGTCAGAGCCCCGGCCGTCGCTCTCCTTCGCAGCACAATCCGTCGAAGATAGCCCGCCGCGGTCCCCAACATGGACCACTGCACCGGCGGAGCACCGATCGATCAGTTCGACATGGTGACGCGCCGGTCAATCGGGTCGAAAAGGGCCGCCTGCAGGTCAAGGCTGGGCTGTGACGGCCGAAGAGGTGACGCGCGGTGTCGCTGATCCCAGTTTACTGCCGGTGGCACGGTCCTGCTGGGCTATCGGGATCGACGGACAAGGCAACAAGCGAGCGCATTCGCTCAAGGGCTAAAGGATCCCGTGGCGACCGTTGGTGCTGCCGAATTCGCGTTTACACACAAGTAATTATAAGTGCAGTTGGTACTATTGTGGAACAGTTTCTGGTTGAATAAACTGCGCCCTTGGGGAGTTCTTGCGCTTGCATCGGCGCGATTGCTGTGCAGCGCGAAAATTGGAGGAGCGTGCCGTGGCTACTGGGATGGAGCGTGCCGTGGCTAACGAAGAAGCAAGACTGCTGTATCCAGGGCTATCTGGATTTTATGAGACGGTGCTGCCGATTGCCGAAACGTTCGTGCGCATTATCGTCGGCGTCATGTTTTTGATGCACGTCATAGCAAAGTTCAAAATGGGCGCTGGCGCAGTCGCCACAAACGTTTTTGCCAAGAATGGTATCGAACCTGCGCTCGCCTGGACCTACTTCATCATGTTACTCGAATTAGTAGGCGGCATTTGCTTGATCCTCGGCTTGTTCACGCGCTTTTTCGCCGCCGCATTGGCAATCGAGATGCTGGTGGCTCTCCTGCTCGTGCATCTGCCGCGTGGTTATTTCGCCAGCGGTGGCGGCTACGAGTACGTACTGCTGATCGGAGCGGTATGCTTCGCGATCGCACTTCGCGGCGGTGGACCGTATTCGGTCGATCGGCTGATCGGAAGAGAGCTCTAGTCTAGCTTTCAGCTTTACACGAGCGGCCTGCTTTCTGTGCCCTCAACAGGCGAGCAGGCGGTACGCTTTTGCTTTATAACCTGGTCCGAACAGACAGCAGAGAAGTCGAAGCGTTCTCATCGGCATCTTTCAAGGAAATCTTGGCCGCGTTAGTGTCGATCCGCCCCTCGTGCAACGGCAAGCATCCCCGTCGCCGGCGGAGTAATAGGGGTGGCCTGCAGTCCGGGGCGGCTTATCTGGAAGGGACTATGCGCGCACTTTTTGCTGGCGGCGGTGTGTTACGCAATTAGCTCTCCCGCTCGGGGTTCTTGAACTTGACTGGAATGGTGAGATAGCGCACGCCGTTGGCGTGCGCCGGCGGGAATTTGCCGGCGCGGATATTGACCTGGATCGAGGGCAAGAGCAGCCGCGGCGTCGAGAGCGTGGCGTCGCGCGCATTGCGCATGGCGACGAAGGCGTCCTCGCTGATGCCGCCTTTGAGGTGCACGTTGCTAGCACGTTGCTCGCGTACCGTGGTTTCCCAGGCGTAAGCGCCGCGCCCCGGCGCCTTGTAATCGTGGCACATGAACAGCCGCGTGTCCGGCGGCAGCGCCAGCACTCTTTGGATCGAGCGATAGAGCTGCCGCGCGTCGCCGCCGGGAAAGTCGGCGCGGGCGGTGCCGTAATCGGGCATGAACAGGGTGTCGCCGACGAAGGCGGTGTCCGCGATTTTGTAGGTCACATCAGCCGCCGTATGTCCGGGCGTATACATCACTTCGACGTCGAGCTCGCCAATCTTGAAGCGCTCGCCGTCGCCAAAGAGGTGGTCGAAATCGCTGCCGTCGATCTGCAAATCAGTCGCGTCGAAGACCGGCCGAAACAGGCGCTGCACGTCCTTGATGTGCTCGCCAATGCCGATCTTCGCCCCGGTCTTGGCCTTGACGTAGGGCGAGCCGGACAGGTGGTCGGCATGGGCGTGGGTCTCCAGCGTCCACACGATGTCATGGGATTCTTGCGCGGCCGCGCCCAACATGGTTTCGACCGAGCGGGTGTCGACCTCGCCGGAATTCGGATCGTAATCGAGCACCGGATCGATCACCGCCGCCTTGCGGGTGGCAGGATCGGCGACGATGTAGCTCACAGTGTTCGTCGGTTCATCGAAGAACGCGCGAATGATCGGACGCATGGTGCGACCCCCTTGCGATCAGTCCTTGGCTTTCGGCGCGAGAGCCAGACGCTCTGGTATCGCATTGCGAACGCGGGTTAGAGCGATTGCTCACCAGGTCGTGTCCAGCCGTTGTGCGCACCCAGGCGCGGCCGGACGCGGGCGTTGCTCCGCACGAGAGCATCACAAGGGAACTTACCACGTCGCCTCTGACGATTTCACCCGCAAAGCGGCCGACTTACGGCCTTAGATAGCTCCAGCCCTGTTCCTCGAGCTGCATGAGGCGGACCGCGCCCGAGGGCACGATCTGTGCTTGCGGGACGAGCGTGATCGGATGGCCCTCGCGCTTTTCCATGCCTTTGAGCGTGTTGTTGCAGGCCGAATAAACGATCTTCGACGGAAATTTCGCCTCCGCGCTGGCCATGTGCGCGATGCGCTCCTTCACCGGCGAGGTATCCGCACGCAGCATGTTGAGACCGGGCCCGTAGGCTACGATCTCGATGTCTGCGTTCTCTCCCTTGTCGCGGTAGTAGTCGAGAATATTTTTCGCGTTGTTGAGTGCGAGGTTCATCACCGCAGGATCGTTCTGATCAACCTGAATGGCGACCCGGTGAGCCCAGGCACCCTTGGCGGTTTGTGGAGCGCCTTGAGCGAAAACGGCGCTTGTCGGCAGAAGCAGCAGCGCGACCGCGACAAGAAGTGCTCGAGTGATTGTGATCATGGCGGCCTCATTGATGATGGCGGACTGAGGAGGGTACGCCTTTTTCGCTGCGCGCGGATTTGCGCAATCTCGGCTCGCCCCGGCTTGCGCGTGGCTCGAACGCTGCACGAGCCTCAGCCATCCCCGGAGATACCCGGATTGTCGTCGACGCCCTTGAGCGCGACGCGATTGACGCGCTTGACCTTGATGGTCTTTTGCGCGCGCAGATAGCCGGCGACGACGTCGCTGACAGGCTTGCCCTGCTGCGGATTGACCGAAGCCCAGCCGGCAATGCGGTAGGTCCTGTTCGCCTCCACCGCGCTGCCATCGTCGAGTCTCATGTCCGAAATCCGCCTGCCGGCGGGAGCGTTAGGCGCGCAGGCGTAATCCATGCCGCCGACCCGTACCATGTCCCCGCCCTGCTGATAATAGGGGTCGGGATTGAACAGATTGTCGGCGATGTCCTCCATCACCGCCTTGATCTGGCTGCCTGTCATCTCCTGGACGTACACTTCTGGATAGGTGACTGCGGTCTGCGACAGCACATCGTCCATTGCGATCGGCTGTCCGGGAAGAATTGTGCCGCCAAAGCGGAAACCGGGCGAAAAGGCGAGCGGCGTGTCGAGCTCCTGGCGCAAAGCGTCGCACATCACCTGATCCATCGGGCCGCTGAAGTTCCCGCGGCGAAACAACAGGTCGTCGGCAGTCGCCAGTTTTTCAGCCAATTGTTGCGCATAGGGCGCGCGCAAACGCGCGATCAGCGCGGCCATTGCCGCATCAGGCTTGAGCAGATTGGCAAAGATCGGCACCAGGTGATAGCGCACGTCTTTCAGCGTACCTTTGCCGATAGCGAGGTCGACGACGCCAAGGAATTTCCCGCTCGATCCGGAATTGGTGACGATCGTCTTGCCTTGAGAATTGGCCACGACGCTCGGGCGTGGCACGGCATCATGGGTGTGGCCGCCCAGAATGACGTCGATGCCAGCCACGCGCTTTGCGAGTTTCAGATCGACGTCCATCCCGTTATGAGACAGCAAGAGCACGGTATCAACCTTGTCGTGCTGGCGCAGCCCGTCGACGACCTTCTGCAGCTCGGCTTCGCGAATGCCGAAGGTCCAATCGGGTGTGAAGCGCTTGGGATGGGCGACCGGTACGTAGGGCATCGCCTGGCCGATGATGCCGATCCGGCGGCCGCCGACTTCTTTGACGGTCGCCGGTTTGAACACGCGCCCGGAGGCTGAATTGAACGCGGGCGCATTATTGAACGCCGCCTCGTCAGTCAGAAAGACGTTCTGCGCGAGGAACTCGCCTTTGAAGCGGTCGATATTCCGCCGCACCGTCTGTTCGCCGTAGGTGAATTCCCAATGCCCGGTCATCGCTTCGACGCCGAGCAGATTGGCAACCGCCACCATGTCGGCGCCGGCCATCGCGGTGGCGAGCCCGCTGCCCTGCCACAGGTCGCCGCCGTCGAGCAGAATGGAGTTGCCAGGGCCGGCCTCGGCGCGCAGCCGGTCGACCAGGGTTTTTAGATGCGCAAAGCCGCCCATGCGGCCGTAGCGATGGGCGGCCTCGGCGAAATCCAGATAGGTGAAGGCATACCCACCGCGGCTTCCAGGAGCGATTCCGAAATGGTCGAGAAACCCTCGGCCGACCAGATGCGGCGGGCGGCCGCGCATGGCGCCAACCCCGATATTGACGCTGGGTTCGCGGAAATAGGCTGGCAGAAGCTGCGCATGCGTGTCGGTCATGTGCAGCACGCGCGCATTGCCGAAGCGGCCGATGTCGTAAGGATCGTCGCCGGCCGCGAGCCCGAGGCGGGGCACGATTCCGGACAGCGCCGCGGAGGCGAGGATTCTTAACACGGCGCGGCGGCGCATCGCGCGGGCTCCTTTGCCGGTCCGCTTTAGCGAATGACGGCGTTCTTCCAGGCCGTCGCCTGTTCCCTGGCCTGCGCGACCGAGGCCTCTGCAAGTGCCGCGGCGAATTGCGCGTGCTTGACCGCTTCGCGGTAGTTGCCGGCAGCGGCCGCAGCCTGCGCGGCCTTCAGCTCGCTTTCGGTCGTGGTCCATTGGTTCTTCAGCGCGCCGGCTTGCTGCTCCGTCGCCTGCGCCTTGGCGAACGCCGCAATAAAATCGTCCGCCGAAGCGGCGGACGCCGCGGTGCAGAAACAGCCGACTGCGAGAATGAGCGCAGGGACGATCACGGCACGCTTGTCCATAGGGTGCCTCCTCCTCATGGCCGCGCACCGGGGCCGGAGATCGGCAGGCCGTTGCTCATGTAGGACAGAAAATATTCGACGTCGCGATACAGTTCGTCCTCGGGCTTGAGCGCCACGCCGCGCACCTGGCTGTTGCAGGTGGTGAAGCGGCGGCTGGTGGTGCCCATACCGCCCCATTCCGAACGATAGATCGGCAACGCAGCGAGGAGGCCGAGCGCGGGAGCGAGTACCTCGGTACGAATGTGCCGTCCGGCTTTCTGCACGTGACAGCTGGCACAAGAGAAGTTGAGCTGGCCGCGCCGCGCATAGAAATATTCCTCGCCTTTCTGGTAAGCCGTGAGCGCTCGCGGATCGTCCGGGATCTTGATGTCGAACCGCTTGCCGCGCGACGTGAACGCCATGTAAGCGGCGAGCGCGGCCATGTCGTCCTTGGTGTAATCGAAGGGTCTTTCGCCGTTGGCTTCGCGGCACTGGTTGATGGCAACATCGAGCGTAACCACCTGGCCGGATTTGTCGTCGAAATACGGATAGTTCTGGCGGACGCCGATGCCTTTGTTGGGAAAGCAATCCGCATAGCTCTTGCCGTTCGCAAATGGCGTTTCGAACATCTGTTTGCCTTTATCGACGGCGAATTGATAGGGCGGAAACGCGTCGATCTCCTCCCATTGCTTGCGCAGCCCGGCGTCCATCGAATAGGGGCCGTTGACGAAGTCGTCGAGCGGCACGTTGGGAAACCGGGTGGTGAAGTAATTGCGGAACGCCTTGAAGCCGGCTTCCGGATTGACGGTGCCGGCGGCGAAGACCTGCGGCGCGGCAAGAGCCGCGATCGCAAGTCCAAGCACGATTATGCGATGCATTCGCCAGACCTCCGCGGCGACGACTGTTACGTGACCTTGCCGACGAGCGAGTCGGACTGACCCTTGTTGTCGATCCAGCTGATCGTCAGATCGTCGCCCTTTTTGCCGCCTTTGAAGCTGAATTTGACGTACGGGTTCTTGGCGACAGCCGGTCCCCAGAAGGCGGTGAACACGGTTTTGCCGGCGTGCTGGAATTGCACCACTTCGATGTAATGCGGCGGAATGAGAGCGCCCTTGGCGTCCTTGACGAAGCCGGAATCCATCGGGTGCTGCACCAGAGCCTGGACGGCGGTGGTGTCGCCGTTGGCTACGGCGCGGAGGCGGATTGTCGAATTCATGCGTGTGCCTTTGTGCGGCTTCTTGCCGAACCTGATCAGCCGCCGCAGCCGCCGACGGTGACCTTGACCTCTTTGCTCGCGCTCAACACCTTGCCGCCCGATTCCACCAGCGCCAGGATATTGCTGGTCTTTGCCATCTTCAGCCGGTTCGCGACCATTGCCGAGGTGCCGGGCACAATCACATAGCTCGCGGCGAGCGGAAACGGATTTCCCGGCACCACGATGGCGATCGACGTGACGTTGGGCAGCGTCGTGCTCACCGTGACCGGCACCACCGCGCCGTTCTCGGCGATTTCCGGCGCCTCGAGATTGATCTTGTCCGACGCTTGCGGGGTTTTGCCGCCGTAGAGCGCCTTAATGGCCGCAGCCTCGGTCTTCTGCGCGAATGCGGCCTTCGGCCACGTCCCGGCGTCAGCGGCGGCGCGGGCGCTGCGCGTCAAGGCGAGCGGGGCAAGCCCGAGCCCGGCGAGCCCGCCGCCGAGCGCGCCTTTGAGGATCGTCCGCCGCGTCCGGGTGGGAAGCGGGCTGTCGCGGTTGTGCATCGCCTTGTCCATTGCGGCGCAGTGCTCCTAGCGGGTGTAAAGGAAGTCGATGATGGAATTGATTTCCTCGTTGGTGAGGATGAGGTTGCGCCCGAATGGCGGCATCACCGTTTGCGGATTGCGCTTGGTCTCGTCGAAGATGATGGCGAACAATGCCTTGCGGTCGGGGAAGCGTTCTTTCACGTCGCGAATAGGTGGACCGACATTGCCCGGCGCGTCGCCGCCCTTGATGACATGGCAGGTTAGGCAATTGCCCTTTGCGCGGTCGAAGGCGAGCTTCTCGCCGTCGGCCAATGACGACTGCGACATTGCCGTGGTGCCTAACACAAACACCATGCCGATGAGGGTGCCCGAGGCTGCCATCGCCGCTATTTGCACCCGATGCATTTTCCTACTTCCCGTGCAACGCGCCGCCTGCTTAGGCGTCATGACCGGCAGTTCCGCCGTCTGGTGGACGGGCGGTTTGATATCGTCCCGCGGGGCCGTAGCCAAGGGGCAAATGCTGCCGCCGAGCTGAAGGCCGGGCCGCCGAAGCCGCTCAAGTGATGCATTTCGGCACTCTGGCGCCCCAGGAGGAACGATAGTCTGCCGCCGGCAGGTGCGGCCGGCGACCGGCCTACAGAACCATTGAGCAAGGCGACGGATGGGAGGCAAAGTGTCCGCGTCAGCACATCGTTAGCTTCTGTCAACGCCTGCGGGCAGGGCCGCCGGCATCACCGCTGCAGCCATGCTCAAGCGGCTTTAACGTCTGCCTTTCCCGAGCACAACGTCGCGTTCAGCACTTCGCCGCGCGCCGGCCTTTACCTGTCCGCCCGTAGGGGTTAGCTATGGCAAAGGCGCGTTTAGGGAATTCGTCCGGCGCGAGCGCCGCCGGCGGGAGACAATCATGAACAAGCCGCAAACCGAGCAGGATACGCAGCGGGCCGCGAAAGAGGTCTACCGCGAGCTCGTCACCATCAACGGCAAGAACGTGGTGCTCGCCCATAACGAGCCACCGGTGATCAATGCCGGAGTGCTCGAATACGGCGAGATCTTCCGCATGTTCAACATTTTCGAGGAAAAATTCTCGCCTAGCAATATCGATAAGGCCGACGGCACGCCGCTACGGCTTTACACCTCGGATCGCGTCAAAATCGACGTCTCCAAGCGCCGCAAGCACGATATGGGCTTCTGGCACCGCAACGTCGACGCCCACGAGATCATCTTCTGCGTCAAAGGCGCTCTCAAATGGGAAACCGAAATGGGTGTGAAGCTGATGCATCCGGGCGACATGCTGTTCATCCCCAGAGGCATCGGTCACCGCTCCATGCTGTGCGATGATTCCACCGATGACAATGTGCTGATCGAACTGAAAATCGCTGATGATCTGAGCTATGTCGGAGAAAACGCGAAATAGCCTGCGCAGCGCGGCGCCGCGAGTCCGGTAAGGACGACCAACACATCAGAGTTGGGCGCCAGACGGCTGGATTGCTCCTCGCAAAACGGGCCATAGCGATGGCAAGCCGTACCGGGATTATTTCGGCGCCTGCGCTGTTCTCAATCGCATGACGATTTTTTGGAACACGCCGTGCAGAGTGTTGATCTTATTATAGCGAATATCGATTGGCTGATCACCGTCGATGCCGACCGCCGCATCATTCGCGACGGCGCCGTTGCGGTGGACCGGGGCAAGATCGTTGCGGTCGGCAAATCGGCGCAGATCGCCAGCGATTTTAGCGCGGCGCGCAGTGTCAATGGCCGCTATACCGTGGCGACTCCGGGTCTGATCGATTGCCATCTGCACGCCTCGTTCCAATTGTCGCGCGGGCTCGCCGACGAGGCCAACGCGCAGTCGTTTCTGTTCGACCGCATGTATCCTTATGAAGCCGCGCTCGATAGCGATGACGTCCGCGTCTCCGCGAGGCTCGCCGCCGCCGAACTGCTCAAACATGGCGTCACCTGCTTCATCGATCCTGGCAACTATCATCCGGAAGCCTCGGTCGAAGGCGTGATGGCGACCGGCATCCGCTACGTCGTGTCGCGTTCCTCGTTCGATCTAACCAAATCGGTGCTCGGCATCCTGCCCGAGCGCATGATCGAGTCTGCCGCGGTGGCACTCGAGCGGGCCGAGGAGGTGCTTGAGCGCTACGCCAAGACCGACAATCCGCGGCTCTCCGCGAGCGCCTCGTTCCGCGGGCTCAATAACGCTTCCGACGAGCTGATCCTCGGCCTGCACAAGCTCGCGCGCCAATACGGCACGCTGCTGCAGACGCATGCCTGCTTCTCCTATTCGACGCACGATTCGAGCGTGGCTCGCAGCGGCGTTGCCGAGGTCGAGCGGCTAGAAAGGCTCGGCGTAATCGACGAGCGCATGCTGATCGTGCATTCCGGTTGGCTCGAGCCGGAAGAGGTAGCGATCCTGGCGCGGCGTAAGCCGTCTTTGGTCTGTGCGCCGAGTTCGAGTCTCCATAACGGCTATGGAAATTTCGTGGTCGGTAAGCTGCCCGAACTGTTGGCGCTCGGTGTCAACGTCACCGTCGGCTCCGACCATGCTTCATCGGGCATTGTCGACCTGCCCCAGGAGATGCGACTTGCCTGCTGCTGCTACAAGGAAACGCGGATCAATCCGCGGGTGATGCCGCCAGAGACCGGCCTCGAAATGGCGACCATCAATGGCGCCAAGGCGGCGCTGATGGCGGAGCGCGTCGGCTCGATCGAAGCCGGCAAGCAGGCCGATATCGTGTTGTTCGATACGCGGCGGCCGGAATGGCAGCCATTAATCAATCCGCTTGCCAATCTGGTCTACAGCGCCACCGGCGATTCGGTGCGCGACGTCTTTGTGGCCGGCGAGCAGGTAGTCGGCGGTGGCCGCCTCACCAGGATCGACGAAGCCAAGCTCTACGAGGAAATCCCGCTTGCGGTGGCGCGTTTCGGCAAGCATTTGAACTTCGATCGGATGGTGCAGTTGCGCTGGCCGGTTTCGTAAATGGTTTGGTTTTGGTCGAGGTCACCGCTACGGGGCAGCCATCGCGCCGGAGCGATGAAGGACCCGCACGGGGGCGAGGGAATACAGGGAAAACGCCGTGAGTGACGTATTCGGCGGTCATCAGCTCGGGATTCCGTATGAACCCGTCGCCGACCTCCTGGCGCGCTATGCGGCGCGCGATCCGGAGAAGACGGCAATTGTCGATGTCGACGCCGAAGCCGCGATCACGTTCGGCGCGCTCGACCGGCTGACGACGGATATCGGCGTGTTTCTTAAGAACCGCGGCATCCGCGAGCGCAGCCGCGTGCTGCTGCTGTCCGGCGAAAATCTCGAAAAGCTTCTGATCTGGCTCTCGGTCTGGCGCATCGGCGCGGTGGTCTGCCCGTTCAACACGGAGATCAACGAGAAGCAGATGGTCGCGCTTACTGCCGCGCTCGACCCGGCACTGACCATCTACCATAAGGATATCGACGTCGGCGCGATGACCGGTGAGGCACGCGCGCCGCACCTTCGCTTCGGCACTTGGTCGCCGGACGGCGCAGCCGATGCGGCCGACGATTTTTTCTCGCGCGTTCCGCGCAGGCGCGGCGCTGATGAAATACCCGAGCGCAATCAAGCGGACAACGTGGCGTGCATCTTCTGCACCTCCGGCACCACGGCGCGGCCGAAGATCGTCCTCTACGACCACGCCGCCTATTGGCTCAACGGCCTCGACACGCTGGAATTCCTTGGCCTGTCGGAAGAGGACCGCACGCTTGAGTACCGCTCGTTCGGGTGGAATTCGGCGCAGGTCTTGAGCCTAATGCCGTTTCTGCAGAAGGGGCTGACCCTGCATATCGCCAGGCGCTTTTCACACAGCCGCTTTTTCGAATGGGTGCAGAAATACGGCATCACCTTTTCGGCGGGCGTGCCCACGGTGCTCAACATGCTGCTCAACAAGCCGCTCGGTTACACTGCAAAGGACATTCCGACACTGCGGCTGATGAGCTGTTCGACCGCGCCGCTCACTGCGCAGCAATGGGCGCTGTTCGAGGCGATGTATGGCGTCAAACTGCTGCAGCTTTACGGCATGTCGGAAACGGGCTGGGTGTGCGGTAACCGCTATTACACGCGTAAGCTGGGCACGGTCGGGCTGCCGGCGCTGCATCAGGAACTCAAGATCCTCGATAGCGAGGGCGCAGAATGCCCGGTTGGCGTCGAGGGCGAAATCACCGTCGGTGGCCCGCAAATGGCGATCGGTTATCTCGACGACGGCGGCGCAATCGAGCCGGTGCGCGGCAAGCGCATAAAGACCGGCGATCTCGGCGTGATGGATGCGGACGGGTTCGTGCGCGTGACTGGGCGCACCAAGGATTTGATCATCCGCGGCGGCGTCAACATCGCTCCGCAGGAGATCGACGAAATCCTGCTCCGGTATCCCGGCATTCTCGACGCCGCGGCCGTCGGTGTGCCGGATAAAATCTATGGCGAAGAGGTCGTCTGCTACGTCGTGGCCAAGGACCGCGGCCTGACAGCAGCTAGCGTCGAGCAGCACTGCGCAAAATTTTTGCCGCCGGCGAAAATGCCCAAGCAGGTTCTCATCGTCGCCGAGCTGCCGAAGAGCGAGCGCGGCAAGGTGCTGCGCGACCAGCTGCGCAAGGATTTCATCGCGCGGACGAACGTGTCGGCTTAGCGGTTTTCTTCTGCTGGGCGTCCCCGCGCGGTCCTTAACCGCGGCGGCGCGCTGGCATGCCGCACATCGCCACGGGATTTCCGCTTTCCCGAAATGACCGTAAAGCCGTATCGGCTTCCAATTTACTCCGCCGCTACCGCAACCTCTGCGACGAATTGCGAGATCCATTTATTGCGGCGTTTTACGTTCGCCCGGTACATCGCCTCGAACTCGGGCTCGGGGAATGAGTGGGTCGAGGGGCGCTTGAGCAGGGCTTCGGCCCAGGCTGCAACGCGCGGAAATTTTTCGATCAGGCCGAGCGGGCGGATGCGATCGAGAAAATAATAACGCTGCAGGAACGGCGCATAGGCAGCGTCGACCAGCGAATAGGCGGCACCGTTGAAGAATGGGCCCACCGCGCCTTGCTTCTCGAGCGCACGCTCGAGCCGCTCGAACGCCACCGGAACCTTTGCCGCCGACGCCTTACACGCGGCCTCATCCTCCGCGTAGGCCATGCCGGTGACGTGCTCGGCGAAGGTCGGCACGTAATCGGTCCAGGCGCGGTTGACGGCGCGCTGGATTGGATCGGCCGGATGCAGCCACGGCGCCACCGTCTCATCGAGGAATTCGGCGATCGCATTCGACTCGAACAGCGACACCTTATCGTCGAGCCGCAGCACCGGCACCTTCTTATGCGGCGAGATGGCGAGGAACCAGTCGGGACGATTGTCCGGCTCGATATGACGGAACTCGAAGTCGACGTTCTTCTCGCGCAGCACAATCGCGGCGCGCTGCACCCACGGGCAGGTTTTGAAGCTCACTAGAAGATAGTTAGTCATAAAATCCTCGCCGACATGTTGGTTTCTGCCATCGCATATGATTTTACCGCGATTTAACTCCCTTGCGCGCAGGAATACAAGTAACTAGTCCCCTGCCGCGAGCGGCGTGCTAAGGTGGACAAGCCGTCAGCAGGAAGAACAGATTATGGACGCCCTCACCGAGCCCAAACGCAAGGCGGGCAGCACCGCGCAATCGCCGCGCGCCTATCCGGACCTGCACGACCACATTCACGCCCTCGACAGGGCAGGGCTCCTGATCACGGTCGATCGGCCGATCAACAAGGACACCGAGATGCACCCGCTGGTGCGTTGGCAGTTCCGTGGCGGCATCGCCGAGAAGGATCGTAAGGCCTTTCTGTTCACCAACGTGATCGACTCAAAGGGCCGCAAATACGACATCCCGGTGCTGGTCGGCGGGCTCGCCGCCAACCGCGAAATCTATCGCATTGGCATCGGCTGTCCGTTCGAGGAAATCGATGCCCGCTGGGTGGAGGCGGCGCGCCATCCGCGGCCGCCGCGTGTGGTTACCGACGCCCCCTGCCACGAGATCGTCATCGCCGGCGCGGGTCTAGACAAGCCGGGCAATGGGCTCGACGGGCTTCCGCTGCCGATCTCGACCCCTGGCTTCGACATCGCGCCCTATGCCACGCTGTCGCAATACATTACCAAGGATCCCGACACCGGCGTGCAGAACATGGGCAATTATCGCGGCCAGGTAAAGGCGCGGCGCCGCCTCGGAATGAATCCCTCGCTTGAATTGCGGCCCGGCATCTACAATCACTGGGAAAAACTGCGCGCGCGCGGTTTTGGAAAACTGCCCTGCGCGGTGGTGCTGGGCGCGCCGCCCTGCATCACCTTCGCCTCGGTTCAGAAGCTACCCGAGGCGCTCGATGAGCTGCACGTGGCCGGCGCGCTGGTCGGCGCGCCGATCAATGTCGTGAAAGCAAAAACCGTAGACCTGGTGGTGCCGGCTGAGGCTGAGATCGTCATCGAAGGTTTTATCGATACCGAATATCTCGAACCGGAAGCGCCGTTCGGCGAATTGCACGGCCATGTCAACCTGCAGGAATTCAACGCCTTCATGGACGTGACCGCGATCACCCGGCGCCGCGACGCGGTCCTTACCTCGATCATTTCCCAGGTGACGCCGTCCGAATCGAGCCTGATCAAGCGCATCGGTATGGAGCCGCTGTTTCTCAATTTCCTGCGCGACACGCTCGGCATCAAAGGCATCAAGCGCGTGTCGATGCACGAGCCGCTCACCAATATCCGCAAGGTGATCGTGCTCGTCTGCGAGCGCGACGTGCCAACGACGGAGATTTGGCGCGCGCTCTACGGCGCCGCCGTGCTGCATCGTGCCGCCGGCAAATACGTGATCGCGCTTAACGACGACATCGATCCGGAAAACGCCGATGCGATTTTGTGGGCGATGTCGTACCGCGCCAATCCGATGCTCGACCTTCACATCATGCCGCATCGCGACCAGGGGCACGGCCCGCGCAGCCAACGCAATGGCGGGCAGGACGCCTCGGTGCTGATCGACGCCACGCTGAAAGAGGATTTCCCACCGATCTCGCTGCCGAAGCGGCCCTATATGGAGCGGGCGCGGGAAATCTGGCAGGAGCTTGGCCTGCCGGACCTCAAACCGCAATCGCCGTGGTTCGGCTATTCGCTCGGTGAATGGTCGGCCGATCTTGACGCGGCGGCCGAGCGCGCCACGCGCGGCGATTATTTCGCGACGGCAAAATCGCTAAAGAAGCGCCGCCGCAGAGACGTGCGGATGAACACGGAAGTCCGCAACGTCACGGAGCAGGCCGGAGCCGCAAAGCTGCGCGCCAAGAAGCCGAAGGGCCGGTCTTGAGCGCTGCGTCATGACGGCGCCGGCGCCGGCGCTTGCGGTCTTGTCCGCCGGGGCGTGTCGGGAGATTGTCAACGAACTCGGCGCCGCCTATGCGGCCGCGCAACGCGTATCGGTTAGGGCCGACTTCGCCACCTCGGCGGCGATCGGCGAGCGCCTTGGGCGCGGTGAGATATTTGATCTGATCATCGCGACGCGGGCAACCATCGCGGAACTGGAACGCGCGAAAATAGTGCTTGCCGGCACCGCCATTGCGCTGGCGCTGTCGCGCGTCGGTCTCGCGGTTGCTGCCGGCTGGCCCAAGCCGGCCATCGGCTCGGTGGACGCCTTTGTTGGGGCGTTGCGCGGCGCGCGCTCGATCGCCTGTGCCGACCCGGCCTTGCGCACGCCGAGCGGACTTTTTTCGATCGCTTGCTGCAGCGGCTTGGCCTTGCCGCGGAGCTGAAGCCGAAGCTGCGCCTGATCGGCGCGGCTGCCGGGCGGCCGATCGTGGTCTGCGAGGCGGTGGCGCGCGGCGAAGCGGAGCTCGGGCTGCAGCAGATTTCGGAAATCGTCGCCGTATCGGGTGTCGATCTGGTCGGACCGTTGCCGACGGAGATTCAAGAGACGACGGAATTTTCCGTCGCACTTGCGGCGCGCGCGCCGTGCTCGGCCTTGGCGCACGATTTCACGGCCTTTCTCACTTCGGCGACGGCAAAAAAGGTCATCGCCGCGCACGGTATGGAGCCAGTCTGACACCTTAAGTCGGCTAACGGGGGCGGCGGGCAAACACGAAACGCAGAATTGGCTGAAGCAGAGCACCGTCGCCTGCCGCTGTCGGCGCCATCATGATCAGCGGCATTTGGGTGAAGCTACGGCCAGACCGCGCCGATGGACACGTTTGTGTACGCGCAGCATGAACACCATGCGACCGAGCTTGCACGGCTCATGGAGCGGCCGAAGCGGTAGAGCGAGCCGAGCCGCTTCGACACGATGCCTTCGCAGCCGAGTTTGCACGCTTACGGCAAGTCAAACTCGCAACTCTTCGCCCCCGGGGTGGAATGCCTTGCCCGCAAGAACTGCCGACGCGATCAAAAGCTGCTCGTGCAGACGTCAGGACGAAAGCGTGAGTCTATAACTTAAGTCATATAGCTCAGGTTATAAATTGGGGCCTAGCCTTGGGGCTAGTCTAGCAGCGATGACGCCGGACACGCTCCGGTCCCAGGCGGCGCAAGGCCAAATAAAATACCTGCATCTTTGTCTGGGCAGTCAGCAAAGCTATGAAAGCTCAAATTCTACCACTCGTTCAGCATATCGGTAAGTTGCGTTACATTTACGAGGCCCCCTGAACGATTCACCCAGCGTGCGTGGGATTTCTTAGGTCAGCTTGCACTGCTCGATCTGAGCAACTCAGTCCATATCGGTAAGTTGCGTTACGTTCAGTCGATATACGAACCTGAGTGTCGAAACCCGATACGTTGATACACAATCTCCTGCCACCCCGCTTCAATGGCTCAGTAGACTGCAGGCGAAAACCCAGCTTTCAAAGTTACGCGAGGCTCCATTTGATTACTATCTCATCGCCAGGACGAGATATTACCGAGATATTACGATCAAGTGTTCACCGATGCGATAGATAACAACATCATCAGCTACATTGTAAACATTGGATCCGGCACGGATACGCGCGCATACCGTTTTGCCGAACACCTGAAGTTCCACGGAATAAAAGTAGTTGAGTGCGACCAGGCAGCATCAATTGCCGTAAAACAGCAGATCGCCAAACGGATCTGGCAAACTGATCACGTCACATGTGTTTCAATAGACCTCAACGATCATCGCTGGCCAGATTTTGAACATTGCTTGGAGGCAATTGCTGGCGCCGCATTTGTAATGCTCGAAGGGATCAATTTTTGCACTTCCTTGTCGTTGCATTCCATCCTGAAAGTGTCGTTGCTTATGATTACAAAATACAAGACCATGGCGATCCAAACATAAATCTCTTTCGGCTTCCAGCAGCGAAACATGACGTCATTGCGTACCACGAGGCGCTTGGCTATTGGGTGCAACATCTAGAATTGAGTTCGGAGCTGTCTTCATGATGCTTACTCCGAAATCTTCTTCAACTTCTCATGCTTGCCCATTCGCGGAGGATGCTTTGATAAAATTAGCTATTCCAGCGCACACTACTAAGGCTTGAGCCTCGGTCGGTGTCGGGGGGAAGCGCCTGCTCAAATCGCAGCCGTTTGGGGTGTAGAGCCGCGCCGTGCGCGTCGCCGCGCCAGGATGCGGAAGCCGTCGTACCTGATCTCGTGGAGCAAGCGAGGCTCGGCGCCGGTGAGGCTTTAAAGCCGACCGTGCGCCACCACGCTGTAACATGATGGCCCAGCTAGTTACCGCACGTTCCACATCCGGCGCAACGTACGGCTCGAACTCTCTCAGATTGGCAAAAGCCTCATGCCGCCTGCGTCGCCAGCCGGTCCATCTCGCGCTGCACGAGCTCGCGATAGAGCCCTTCGTGGCGCATCAATAGGTCAGGCGGACCGTCCTGAATGACGCACCCGGTCTGCAGCACGACAATGCGCTCAAAGCTGCGCACGGTGGAAAGTCGATGCGCGATGGCGATGACCGTGCGGCCGCGCATCAGCCGGCTTAACGCTTCCCGGATCATCTCCTCGGATTCGCTGTCGAGCGCAGACGTGGCTTCATCGAGCAACAACAGCGGTGCGTCTTTCAGGAAGGCGCGCGCAATCGCGATGCGCTGACGCTGGCCGCCGGAGAGTTTTACGCCGCGGTCGCCCACGATCGTATGCATGCCGTCCGGCAGCCGCTCGATAAAATCGCAGCGCGCCGCGAAGGCGGCTTCCTGCACCTCGTCGTCCGAAGCCTGCGGCCGCCCGTACCGGATGTTTTCCATCACCGAGCGATGGAACAGCGAAATGTCCTGCGGTACGACACCGATCGCTTCGCGCAGGCTCTCCTGCGTCACGCGCGCGATGTCCTGTCCGTCAATCAGGATGCGTCCGGTCTGCACGTCGTAGAAGCGCTGCAGGAGCGCAAACAAGGTCGACTTGCCGCTGCCGGAAGGGCCGACCAATCCGACGCGCTCGCCCGGCATGAAGCCCAGCGAAAAATTCTCAAAGATTTGCGGACCCTCGCCGTAGCGGAAGGTGACGTTTTCGAACTTGACGGTGGCGCCGCGGCGAATGAAGGGTGCGGCTTCCGGATGGTCGCGCAATTCGTGCGGCACCAGCAGGGTCGCCACCGCCTCAGCGAGGCGGGCGAAATGCTGGGTGGTATCGACCAGCGCCACCGCGAGATCGCGTGTGGCATGGAGCACGGAAAGCCCGAGCGTGCACGCCAGAACCACGTCACCAGTGCTCACTTCACCATCTTGCCAGAGCATGATCGCCCAGGCGAGCAGGCCGAGCGCCAGGAGGATTGTGACACTGGCGTGGGCGATGCGTAGCTTCTCCAGATAGAGCAGGCTCCGCCTGCGCGCCTCCATCTCGCGCTTGACCGTGTGGTCGAAGCGCCGCTGCTCGCGCACGAAGCCGCCGAACGCGCGAACCAGGGGCATGTTGTTCACGACGTCGACCATTTCGCCGTCGACAGCGGCCGCCTTGTCGGCGAAATCATGGTGCAGCGGCCGCCCCGCGGCGGCAAAACGGAACATCAGAAACACCAGGATGCCCGCGATGACCCCGAGTGCTCCGGCCATCGGCAGACTGATGGTGCACACCAGTATGATCGCCGCCACTGTCGATGCGCAGGGCGGCAGCACGTTCCAGACGAACATGTTCTCCGCGGTGAACACCGCGTTCGAGGTGGCGGTGATGCGGCTGGTCAGCATTCCCGGCAGCCGATCGGCGAAATAGCCCGGCGAATGACCGGTGAGATGGCGGAACAGGTCGCGCCGCAGATCGCCGGTGACCGCCACGAAGGTGAAGTTCGCGATCCAGCTCGCTAGGCGCCACAAGAGATTATCGGCAGCAATCAGAGAGCCGAGCAGAAGGAAGGCGGCCCATACGCCGCTGCTGTTGCCGCGTGAGAGCGTGTCGACGAGAAACTTGACGCCATATTGAGTGCCGACCGAACAGGTGACGGCGCCGAGCACAGCCAGCAGAATGATCGCGTGCGACAACGGCCTTTGACGCAAATACCGGAAAATAAACGAAAAAGGGCGACTCGCGTAACTGCAAAGGTCAGCCATGCGCGTTTTGCTCTCCGTTCGCATGAGTTTCCCTCGAAGTTCTCCCTCCAGCAGAACGCCGGAGAGCCGAAACTTTTTCCGTCCGACCCCGCCAACTTCTCGGCATCTCGGGCGCCGAGCGGTCGCGTCAGCTCGCTCGACCCGCTGTGGGCGCGATGCGGGCCACGACGCAGCGCAAGTTGCGCGCGGGAGCCGAGTAGGACGCGCCGCCTTTTGATCGCCGCCGGTGGGTGACCCCTAGGCGTTTACGCCCTCCGATCTCGCTGGTAAACGGTAATATCGACGCCGCCGCGGCGAAAAAGTTCCCAAGCGGCGGAAAAATCAAGATCCTTGCCCGATCCAATTGCCATCTTCTGAGTTTTGCTTTCCGTGCCTATCTAGGTGTCGGGGCTGCCAATCACCATGCATGTAGTAAGCATGTCGTAAGAGAGGAGATTCGATGCGTATCGCACAAGTTGCGCCGTTGACCGAGGCTATTCCGCCCAAACTTTATGGCGGAACTGAGCGGGTCGTGTCTTGGCTTACCGAAGAGCTCATCACGCTTGGTCATGAGGTGACGCTGTTCGCGAGCGGCGACTCGATGACGTCTGCGAAGCTTGAGGCGATGTGGCCGCGAGCGCTGCGGCTCGATGGCTCGATACGCGACCCGAACGCGTTGCATATGCAAATGCTGGAGCGGGTCTATCGGCGCGCGTCGGATTTCGACATTCTTCACTTGCACCTCGATTACTATAGTTTTTCGCTGTTCATGCGCCAATCGACGCCATTCGTGACCACGCTCCATGGGCGTCTCGATCTGCCTGAGCACCAGCCGCTCTTCGACACATTTGCGTCGGTTCCGGTGGTTTCGATCTCCAACTCGCAGCGCCGGCCACTGCCGCAGGCGAGCTGGGTGCGCACCGTGCCCCACGGCCTGCCCCAGCGCCTGCTCACCCCGCAGTCGGTGAAGTCCTCCTATTTCGCGTTTCTCGGCCGCATCGCGCCAGAAAAGCGCGTCGACCGCGCCATCTTTATCGCCGAACATTGCGGCATGCCGCTCAAGATTGCCGCCAAGGTGGATAGAGCGGACCGTGAATATTTCGATGAGCAAATCCATCCGCTCATCAAAACAGCGACCAATGTCGAGTATATCGGCGAAATTACCGACAAGGAAAAGTCGGATTTTCTCAGCGGTGCCGTCGCTCTGCTTGTACCGCTCGACTGGCCCGAGCCGTTCGGCCTGGTCATGATCGAAGCCATGGCTTGCGGCACGCCAATCATTGCCTTCAATCGCGGTTCAGTTCCGGAGATCGTCGAGGACGGCGTGACCGGATTTATCGTCGAGGACGAGAACGGTGCCATCGGCGCCGTGGACCGGCTTGCGCAATTGTCGCGTGAGAGGATCCGCAAGGAATTCGAGCGACGCTTTACCGCGCGACGCATGGCGCAGGACTATCTTTCGGTGTATCGCAAACTAACCGACAGCGTCACGCCGCACCTGCGGCTCGTGTCCGACGACGCACCAGCCCTTTAGTTGCAGCCGGGTCGGTGAAGCGAACGCCATCCGAGCCCTGCGCGACGACCGCATGGGCTCGGCCTGGCGAGCATCGCCTACGCATCTTCACTGTCCTCTGGCGGTCGTGTCTCCGGCATCAGCATAGTGACCGCCAGGAGACCGGCGAGGGCGATGACTGCCAAGCCGGCGAAAGCCCACGGGCTGCCGAAACGATCGCTCAAGTAACCGGCAAGCGTCGCGCTGATCGCGGCGCCGATCCCGACGAACGTACCGACGATGCCCTGGCCGAGATTGAAATGGCCGGTGCCGCGCGTCAGATCCGCGACGACGAGCGGCACCATCACGGCGAACACTGCGGCAGTGACGCCGTCGAGGATCTGCACGGCGACGAGCAGCCCCGGACTGGTAACAAGCGCAAACAAGAGCCCGCGCAGCGGCAAGGCGGCGAAGCCGACGAGCAGGAGCGGCCGCCGTCCCCAGACGTGGGCGCGATTGCCGATCCATGGCGACAGCGCGGCCACCACCATTTGCGGAACAACGATGCAGGCGCCGATCAACACCGTCGCCCAATTCGCCGAGCGCATGGTCAGCACGCTGCCCATCAACGGCAGCATTGCCGCGTTGGCGAGGTGAAACAGCAACATGCAACCGGCGAAGATCAGGAGCGGCCTGTTCTGCATAAGCTCGCCGGGCCTTCTGCGCTTCGGCAGTTCCACTGGCGCAATGGGTGGCGGTGGCGCGCCATGGGCGCGTTCGGGATCGATTTCCGCCGGCAAAATGAAACGCAGCGCCAACAGCGCCGGCCCAAGCAACAGCACGGTGACGACGAAGACCGCACGCGCCGAGAGGAAATAGCCGCTGGCGCCCATGGCCGCCGCGGCAAGGCCGTTGCCGATCGAGGCAAAGCGCGCGTTGCGTCCCAGCCGTTTGCCGATCGCCGCATGGCCGACAAGGCCGAGGCTAATTGCCGCTATCGCCGGACCGAGCACGCAGCTTGCTAGCGCGTGCAGGACCGAAGCTGAGAGGACGACCGGAAAGATCGGCAGCGCCGCATAGGCCAAGGCACTGATGCAGATCGCGGCGACCCCGATTCCGGCGACCACACGTTCGGAGCGCGCGGCGTCGACCAATGCGCCGCCAGGCATCTGTCCCACCAAGGACACGAAGCCTGCGGCAGAGAGGATGAGGCCGATATCGACTTGGGTCCACCGCTGCGCAGTCAGATAGACGGAAATGAACGGCCCAAAGCCGGTCTGCACGTCGGCGACAAAAAATACAAACCAGTCGAGGCCGCGTAGGCTTCGATTCGATGGCCGCAGCGGCGGCCCGCGCCGTTCGGAGCGTGCCGGTGGTGGGCTCTCCCTGCTGGGGACCACGCCGTGCGGACCTTCCGCGTCTTTCGCGCGGCGAAATGCATCTCCGGGCAGGGTTGCGACTCCAACTGTATGCTTGCGTGCGTCGTAGTTAAAAGCCGCCGAACCCGTCTTATTATCATGCATCATTCGTAGGGCAGCCTTTCAAGCTTTCCGAGCGCGCCGAGAACGACCACGGGCTTGCCGTCCTGATATTCGGGGGCGGCCTTGACCTGGTCGCGGGTGAGTTCGAGCGTGATATACGCCTCGGCTTTTCCCGGAGGCGGAAAGTGCAGGACATTCCAGTCCACGGCGATTTTGCGGCTGCCGACACCCAGGAATCCGCCGAAATCGATGACCGCCGCGCGCACCTCGCCGCGACGGTCGACCAGGACATCGACGATGCGGCCCATATCCTCATTTGCGGGGTCACGGACCTCGCGGCCGAGGATGCCTTCGACTTCGTGCGTGTTGAGAACGGTGACTTCCGGGGTTGCTTTGGGCGGCGCCGCCGGCGCAGCAGGCGGAGCCGGTTGCTTGATCTCCGATGAAGGGGCATTTTCCGCGCAGGCAAGGTTCGCAGCGACGCTCAGGGCGCAAACGAGACTTGCCCCCGTGGCCGCCGCCTTTCGCGCTTTTCGCGCAACAGCGCGCATGATTGCCTCTTCCATCATAGTTCCCCCTCCCCGTAAAAACGAAATGTTGTCCCGCCACCCAAGCCGAGGCAATCCGCCCGGTTTCACGCTGGCGGGCCTCCGCCAGCGTTCACGCGGAGAACACGATTGAAACGCCGACGGGACCGCTGATCCGGATGGTATCGAGCGAAACGGATTTCTGGTGCCGGCGAATGCGCAGATCGACGTTGCAGGAGCCCAGCTGCAGGTTGCGCAGCGTGACTTCGTCCAGAAATGGCGGCAGCTGCGGATTGCAGAACCGGATGTCGTTTTTGAGCGTGTCGAACTGCAATCCAAGCGAGGCTTCGAGCAAGGTGAACGGCGTCGCGCTCGCCCAGGCTTGTGGCGCGCAAGCGACCGGATAGAGCGTCGGGCCATGGCCGCGTTTGCGCTTAAAGCCGCAGAACAGCTCCGGCAGTCGGCGCAAATCCATATAGCTTCCGGCCGAGAACAATCCCTCGAACAATTGGGCGATGGCCTGCTTGTGTCCGTAGCGCGCCAAACCGAGGGCGATCAGCGCGTTGTCGTGCGGCCAGACCGATCCGTCGTGATACGACATGGGATTGTAGCGCGCTTCTTCGGTCGACACGGTGCGGATCCCCCAGCCGGAAAAGAAGTGCGGCTGTAACAGCCCGTGGGCCACGCGCGCGGCGCGGTCTGGTGCAGCAATGCCGGTGAACAGGACCTGTCCAGCATTGGACGTGCGCACCCGGCAGGGTTTTTTGTCGCCGTCGAGCGCCAGCGCGTAGCTGTCGATCTCCGGACACCAGAAGGCGGCCTCGAAGCGCTCGGCGAGCCGGGTCGCTTCCTGGTCGAGTGTTTGCGCGAGCTCTTTGCGCCCGAGCCGGCGCGCGCATGCCGCCATGATCCGCTTTGCCGCATAGACGTAGCCTTGCACCTCGGCGAGCGCGATCGTGCCCTCGGCCAAGCTGCCGTCGGCATGGAAAATCGAATCGTAGGAATCCTTCCAGCCCTGATTGGCGAGCCCCTGCTCGCTCGCCCGGCTGTATTCGACGAAGCCGTCGCCGTCGGGGTCGCCGGGCCCGTCGATCCAGGCCAAGGCTGCTTCAATATTCGGCCACAGCTCGGCGATGGTTTTCAGGTCGCCGGTGCGTTGGGCATAGAGCCCGGCGAGCAGCACGAAGAGCGGGGTCGAATCCACGCTGCCGTAATAGAGACCGAAAGGCACTTCGCGCAGCGCCGCCATTTCACCGCGGCGCATCTCGTGCAGGATTTTCCCCGGCTCGGCGTCGGCGAGCGCATCGAAGTTGTTCGCCTGATAGGCGGCGAGCCGGCGCAGCACGCCGCGCGCCACGTCCGGGCTCCACCACAGCATCTGCAGCGCCGTGATCAGGCCGTCGCGGCCGAACGTGGTGGAGAACCAGGGAATGCCCGCATAGGGATAGCGGCCCTGCGGCGTGTTGGTCATCAGCATCGCCAGATCGGCGGCCGAGCGGCACAGCATTTCGTTGAAGCGGTCGTTCGATGTCTCGACCGAGGTGCGGTCGCGCGACGCCCGGCGCAATTCGCGCCGTGCCGCGAAGAGACCGCGCAAGAACGGCTGCGGCCGTGCCGTCGCCGCATCGCAGCTCACCGAGATGAAGGTCGGCCGCGTCTCGCCCGGATCGAGCCGGAAATCGTAGAGCGCACTGTCACTGGAGAGGCGCTGCGGCGGCGGATCGAAGGTCAGGGTCGTGCGGCGCAGCTTGGCGTCGAGCCCGTGATAGGTGAGCACCACCTGATCGTCGCCGTGCAGTTTGATGCTGGCGTTGCCGCGGCGGTCGCGGTGCGCTCCCCGTACTTCGAAGAGATCGGCAAAATCATTCTCAAACAGAAGCGAAAGCTGCAATTGCACGGGGTCGTCGCCGTAGTTACGCAGCCCTAGCCGCTGATACGCGGTGTCGCGCCACAGGAACACGGTGCGCACAATATGCACGCTGTCCTTCTCGAGAAGGACGCGCTGGCCGGAGATGAGATCGGGGTTGGTCAGATCCACGACCAGCGCCGAATTGTCGTCGCGCAGATTGGAGCCGAGCAACAGCGGCGGCATCCCGTTCACCAGCAATTCGAGACGGGACAGGTAGCGGGTGTCGAGATGAAACAATCCGGCCGACTGTCCGGGAAGGGCGGCAATATCACCCCGGCTGTCGAGCACGATGAAGGTGTCGCCGGATTTGAGCGTGCGCGGCAGCCGGCCACTGATCTGCGTGGCGGTAATGTAGAAGGGGCCTTCGGACGGCAGCTCGATGGAAACGGCCTGCGCGGTTTTTTGCGGAGTCATCGCGTTCTGACGTGTTTGCTCGACTGCTCAGTTCGTTGGAATAGGCCTTAAGCCATGCGGCTTGCCTGCGCGTGCGCAAGTTCGGTCGGCTTTGTGACGGGCCGGTTTAATCGCTCTAAACTTTCCAGGGTACGGCCGCGCCCCGGCACCTACTACGCTTCGCGTCGCCGGGGAATCACCTCGGCAGGTGAATAGAATCGGGAGCCACCCACGTCTGCCTTGACCATGGCATATTTGAGGAATTTGGCGTCCCAAAGGAACTTCGTCCCGTTGTTGTGTCGGGCCATGTGCCGTGGAGCCTCCAACACAATTACAACGCGGGAATGGCTTCCGCGGGTCCGCCTTTCGGCCGTGCTGCGCTGCATTCAGTTTGTGCAACGCACAATCGATAAAATGGGTGGCGCGTGCCCAATGCGACTATTCGCCCTCCCGCAAAAAACTGTGATCCCGTAAACTGCGCGGAGCGAAGCGTGCGGAATTGTTCTAGGGTCCCATCGACGCAGCAACAAAAATCTTATGCGGGGAAAACTATGACGAGCGCATCAACTACGGCCGGATCTGGCGCCGTGGCGCCGCCGGCGACACGTTGGACGCAGCTGATCATTGCAATCATCTGCATGATACTGATCGCCAATCTGCAGTACGGCTGGACACTTTTCGTCAATCCAATGAATCAGGCGCACGGCTGGTCGATCAAAGCGATCCAGCTTGCCTTCAGCATTTTTGTCGCCCTGGAGACGTGGCTCACACCGATCTGGGGCTGGGTGGCCGATAATCTCGGCACGCGGCGCGGACCGAAGCTGATGATCGCCTTTGGCGGTATCCTGGTGGCGCTCGGCTGGATCGTCAATTCGCAGGCCCAGTCGCTCGAGATGCTCTATCTCGGCGCGGTGCTCGCCGGTACCGGTGGCGGCGCGGTTTACGCTACCTGCGTCGGGCTGGCGGTGAAGTGGTTTCCCGACCGCCGCGGATTGGCGGTCGGTCTCACCGCGGCGGGCTACGGCGCCGGGGCCGCGCTGACCGTCGTTCCGATTCGCGCGGTGATCGCCTCCAGCGGTTACGCGGCGGCGTTTTTCTGGTTCGGGCTGATCCAGGGCGGCATCGTCTTCCTTCTGGCCTGGCTGTTGCGGGCACCGGATCCCGGCGAATTGGCGCACGCTGCTGCGCCCAGGGTCGAACAGTCGACGCGCAACTCCTCGCCGCGGGAGGTTTTGAGCACGCCGGTGTTTTGGGTCCTCTACATCATGTTCGTGATGGTCGCGGCGTCCGGGCTGATGGCGACGGCGCAGGTCGCGCCCATCGCCAAGGACTTCGGCCTCGCCAACACGATCGTGTTCTGGGGCGCGACCACGCTGAGCGTGGCGCTGATCATCGACAACGTCTGCAATGGCTTGGCGCGGCCGCTGTTTGGCTGGGTCTCGGACTACATTGGCCGCGAGTACACAATGGCGATTGCCTTTGGCCTCGGCGGCATCGCCTACTGGCTGCTCGGCACGTTGGGCCACGCGCCGTGGGCCTTCGTGCTGTTCGCCGGTCTAATCTTCCTAACCTGGGGCGAAATCTACAGTCTCTTCCCGTCGACTTCCACCGACACGTTCGGGCCGAAATTCGCCACGGTGAATTTGAGTCTGCTTTACACTGCCAAAGGCGCGTCTGCGTTTCTTGTGCCCGTTGCCAACATCATCAAATCCGCAAGCGGCGGCTGGCACCTCGTGTTCGTCATCACCGCGATCATGAACTTCATTGTCGTGGCGTTGGCGCTGTTCGTGCTCAAGCCGATGCGCAGCAAGTTTATGGCCAACAGTCGAATTGAAGCTGAGCGGCCAAGCGGCTCGGCTGTGCAAGCGGTTGTGAGATAATCGGGACCGGCCGGTGGCCGATCCCGAATCAGTGAGCCAAAAAAATAACGGTACCGGCTGCCAACGCCGCCCCTTGCGGTGCGCTGTTGCCTGGAATAATGTATACCAGCATGGCTCCAAGGCTTTCCATAGTACCTCAACCGGGGCCGCCCGATTCCCCAGAACGGCTCGGGCGGCGGGTTGCGGTCGATCCCCTGCAGAGTCCCGCAAGTCTTAAGCGGCAGGCCTATGTGGCGCTCAAGAACGCCATCGCCGCCATGGACGTCTACGGCAGTCGCGTCGAGATCAGGCTCGACGAGCGGCGGCTGGCGGCCGATTTTGGCATCAGCCGCACGCCGGTCCGGGAGGCCATGGCGCAGCTCGAGCGTGAGGGGTTCGTGCGCTCGGAGCCGCGGCGTGGCGTCTACGTGGTCCGCAAGACCAAGCGCGAAGTGATCGAACTGATCACCGCCTGGGCCGCGCTCGAAAGCATGGCGGCACGCCTGATCACGCAGATCGCGACCGACGAGGAAATCGCCTCGCTGCGCCGCTTATTCGCCACTTTCGAAAACGGCGAGGTGCGCGCGCATCTGGACGAATATTCACAGCTCAACATCGAATTCCACCAGACAATCATCCGGCTGAGCCGCAATGCGGCGCTGACCGAGCTTGCGGAAAACCTGTTCACGCATATGCGGGTGATCCGCCGCAAAACGATCGGCGAGAAGGATCGCGCCGACCGCTCGATCCGTGACCACATGCATATCATCCAGGCGCTGGAGGCGCGTGACACCGAGCGTGCCGAACGACTGGTGCGCGACCATGCGCTCGGCCTCGCCGAGCACGTGGCTAAATACGCCGACTATCTGGATTGAAAGCGAACCATGCCGCATTTCTTTCTCAAGCTGATCGCGCCGCGGGCCACCTTCGCGATGGATATGGATGCGCAGGGAGCGCGCGATAATGGCTGAGCATTTCGCCTACTGGAAATCGAGCTTGGAGGCCGGCGAGGCGGTCGCGTTCGGGCTGGTGCTCGATCGCGGGATGATTGCGGCCGCGGACGAAGCCGCGGCGGGCGCCTCGCCGATGCCGATCCGGCGAACAAATCCAATCCCCGGTTTGCCTGCGAAGTCTATCCGACGCGTGCGGTCACGCGCGCAGCAACAACAAGCGCGTAAAGGGAGGCCTCTATGGCTGATGCAGCAGTGCAGCGCATGGACGCGAACGCAGCCGAAGCAGAGCGGGAGCTGACGGACGGCTTTCATCTGCTCATTGATGCGCTCAAGCTCAACGGCATCAATACGATCTACACGGTGCCAGGCATTCCGATTACCGATTTGGGCCGCATGGCGCAGGCCGCCGGCATGCGCGTCATCTCCTTCCGCCACGAGCAGAACGCCGGCAATGCCGCCGCGATTGCCGGCTTCCTCACCAAGAATCCCGGCATCTGTCTGACTGTCTCGGCCCCCGGCTTTCTCAACGGTCTGACTGCGCTGGCGAACGCCACCACCAACTGCTTTCCCATGATCCAGATCTCCGGCTCCTCGGAGCGCGAGATCGTCGACTTGCAGCAGGGCGATTACGAGGAGATGGATCAGCTCGCCGTCGCCAAGCCGCTCTGCAAGGCGTCGTTCCGGGTGCTGCACGCGGCGGATATCGGCATCGGCGTGGCGCGCGCGATACGCGCTGCCGTGTCCGGCCGTCCCGGGGGTGTCTATCTCGACTTGCCAGCCAAGCTGTTCGCGCAGGTGATGGATGCGGTGGCCGGGGCCAAGTCGCTCGTTAAGGTGATCGATCCGGCGCCGGCCCAGCTCCCGGCCGCGGCCGCCGTCAAGCGCGCGCTCGATATCGTAAGGAGCGCCAAGCGCCCGCTGATCATTCTCGGCAAGGGCGCTGTCTATGCGCAGGCCGACGAGGCGATCCGTGCCTTGATCGAAAAAACCGGCATTCCGTTCCTGCCGATGAGCATGGCCAAGGGCCTCTTGCCCGATACGCATCCGCAATGCGCGGGCGCGGCGCGCTCGACCGTGCTCAGGGATTCCGATGTGGTCATGCTGATCGGCGCGCGGCTCAACTGGCTGTTGTCGCACGGCAAGGGCAAGACCTGGGGCGAGCCCTATTCCAAGAAATTCGTTCAGATCGACATCGAGCCCAAGGAAATGGACTCCAATGTCGAGATCGCCGCGCCGCTCGTCGGCGATATCGGCTCGTGCGTGGGGGCGCTGCTCGAGGGCCTGGGCGACGCCTGGTCGCCGCCGCCGGCTGACTGGGTCGGCGCAGTCAAAGCCAGGAAGGACGAGAACATTGCCAAGATGGCGCCGCGGCTGATGAAGAATTCGGCGCCGATGGATTTTCATGGCGCGCTCGGCGCGCTGCGCACCGTCATCAAGGAGCGGCCGGACGCGATCCTGGTCAATGAAGGCGCCAACACGCTGGATCTGGCGCGCGGCGTCATCGACATGTATCAGCCGCGCAAGCGGCTCGACGTCGGCACCTGGGGTGTCATGGGGGTCGGCATGGGCTTTGCCATCGCCGCGGCGATCGAGACCGGCAAGCCGGTGCTCGCGGTCGAAGGCGACTCGGCCTTCGGCTTCTGCGGCATGGAGGTGGAGACGATCTGCCGTTACAAGCTGCCGGTCTGCGTCGTCGTCTTCAACAACAATGGCATCTATCGCGGGACCGACATCAATCCGTTGGGTGGCGCCGACCCCGCGACCACAACCTTTGTAAAAGACGCACGTTACGAGAAGATCATGGAAGCGTTCGGCGGGGCGGGCGCGCATGTGACGACGCCCGACGAGCTCTTGCGCGCCGTCAACAAGGCCATGGATTCCGGCAAGCCGACGCTGATCAATGCGGCGATCGATCCCGCAGCCGGCACCGAGAGCGGGCGCATCGGCAAGCTCAATCCGCAAAGCGCGGTGCGCAAGAAGTCATGAAAACACCGCTCGTCCCCGTGCGAGCGGCCCATGGCGCTAAAAGCGATGGGACCGGAAAGCGGGGGATTGAGCGGCCAAAGTGCAACGCAAGCTGGATGCCCGTATGGGCGTGAGCGGCAATCAGGGAGCAACGAATGGCAGCGCGAAAGCAGGCAACAAAAGCCAAAAGCAAGCCGGCGAAGCCCAACGCGGCGAGCAGAAAATCCACCAAAAAATCAGAACCGGTCCTCAAGGCCAAGAAGCCGGCAGGCAGGGCCGCCGGCAACGGGCTGCCGCGCCCCTCGAATAGACCGTGGGGCGAGGCGGGCAGGGCGCTCGAGGGTGTGCGTGTCCTCGATTTCACACACGTGCAATCGGGTCCGACCTGCACACAGCTTCTCGCCTACATGGGTGCGGACGTCATCAAGGTTGAGCGTCCGGGCATCGGCGACATCACCCGCGGCCAGCTGCGCGACGTCAAGGGCGCCGATAGCCTCTATTTCACCATGCTCAACGGTTCGAAGCGGTCGATCACGATCGATTCGAAGAACCCGAAGGGCAAGGACATCGTCGAACGTCTGGTCAAGGCGTGCGACGTGCTGGTGGAGAATTTCGCGCCGGGCGCGCTCGATCGCATGGGATTTACCTTCGAGCACATCCACAAGCTCAATCCACGCATGATCGTGGCTTCGGTGAAAGGTTTCGGGCCGGGGCCATACGAGGACTGCAAGGTCTACGAGAACATCGCCCAGTGCGCCGGCGGCGCAGCTTCGACCACCGGCTTCCGCGACGGACCGCCGCTCGTCACCGGCGCGCAAATCGGCGACTCGGGCACCGGGCTGCATCTGGCGCTCGGCATCGTCGCGGCGCTTTATCAGCGCACGCGCACCAGACGCGGCCAGAAGGTGTTGGCGGCCATGCAGGATGGCGTCCTCAATCTGTGTCGCGTCAAGCTGCGCGACCAGCAGCGGCTCGCACACGGGCCACTGACCGAATACAGCCAGTACGGCGAGGGCGTGCCGTTCGGCCCCGCGGTGCCGCGCGCCGGCAATGATTCCGGGGGCGGCCAGCCCGGCTGGATTCTCAAATGCAAAGGCTGGGAGGCCGATCCCGACGCCTACATCTATTTCATTACCCAGGCGCCGGTCTGGGGCGCCATCTGCGACGTCATCGGCAAGCCGGAATGGAAAACGGATCCCGATTATGCCACGCCGCCGGCGCGGCTGCCGAAGCTGCGGCAGATCTTCGACACTGTCGAGAAGTGGACCGAGACAAAGACCAAATTCGAGGTCATGGAGATCCTCAACAAATACGATATCCCCTGCGGTCCGATCCTGTCGATGAAGGAAATCGCCGAGGAGCCGTCGCTGCGCACGACCGGCACGATCGTGGAAGTCGATCACCCGACGCGCGGCAAGTATTTGACCGTGGGCAATCCGGTCAAGCTGTCGGACTCGCCCGCCGACGTGCAGCGCTCGCCGCTGCTTGGCGAGCACACCGAGGAAATCCTGCGCAAGGTGCTCGGCTATTCGAGCAAGGAGATCGCCGAGATCAAAGTCTCCGGCGCCATCACCGCGCCGGAGAAGCCGGCGAAAGCGGAGGCGGCAGCCGCCTAAGCGCGGCTGCCGTCGCGCCAAAGCGGGAGCCACCGCCGGGGTGGTGTTTACTTAATGCCGGCCTTCGCGAGCATGATCGGGTTTTGAAAGGTATTTTGCCCATGCGCATCGTCGTTCACGGCCAGCAGGCGTTCGGCAAGGCGGTGCTGGAAGCGCTGCTCAAGCGCGGCGACAATGTCGTCGCCGTCTACGTCGCGCCCGAGAAGGAAGGCGCCAGGGCCGATCCGCTCAAGGAGGCGGCGCTCGCCGCCAAGTTTGCGGTTCACCAGCCGGCGTCCTACCGCAAGCCGGAAGTGTGGGAGGAATTCCGCGCGCTCAAGCCGGATCTTCAGGTCATGGCTTTCGTGACGCTGTTCGTGCCGGAAGAGTTTTTGCACATCCCGACCCACGGCTCGATTCAATATCATCCCTCGCTGTTGCCAGCCTATCGCGGCCCCAGCGCCATCAACTGGCCGATCATCAAGGGCGAATCCGAAACCGGGCTGTCGATCTTCTGGCCCGACAACGGTCTCGACACCGGCGACGTGCTGCTGCAGAGAAAAACGCCGATCGGGCCGACCGACACGCTGGGTTCGGTCTATTTCGACCGGCTGTTTCCGATGGGCGTCGAGGCGATGCTCGAAGCTGTCGATCTGGTGAAGGCCGGCAAAGCGCCGCGCATCAAACAGGACGAGGCCAAAGCCACTTATGAGGGCCGCTGCGGGCCCGACAACGCGCATATCGATTGGGGCCGGCCCTGGCAGGAGATTGATCGCCTCATCCGCGGCTGCAATCCGGCGCCGGGCGCCTGGTCGCGCCTTGGCAACAAGACCGTCAGGATATTCGACGCCAAGCCGCTGCCCGCCAAGAATCCCAAAGGCATCGGTGGCAAAATGGGCGAGATCGTCGGCATCGAGAGCGACGGTTTTTTGGTCGTCTGTGCCGACGGACGCTTCAAGGTGACGCGGGTGCAGGGCGACGGGCCGAAAATCGCCGCCAATGAATTTGCCGCCGCTGCGCAGCTGGCGCTTCGGAGCAGATTGCAATGATTGCCGCTCAATCAGAGGGAGGGGCAGCGGGCTTGCCCACTTGCGCAAAATCCCCAATGTGCGAACCGCCTTACCCCTTTCGCTGTGGCGAAAGGCAACAACGCGTTAGCCGAATTTGAAAAAACCGGTATCACCACAGCCATGAGGTTTTCATGACGCCGTCACCTGCCAGTGCAACGGTTGCGAAGGCTCCCGCCCTCGCCGCCCAACACGCGGATCCGAAATCCAACGTCGAAATTTCGCAGGCCGCCAAGAAGCGGCCGATTATCGACATCGCCCGGGAAAAGCTCGGTATCACCCCGGAAAACCTGGAGCCTTTCGGCCACTACAAGGCCAAGGTGTCGATGGACTTTATTAAATCGATCCAGGGCCGTCCGAACGGTAAGCTCATTCTGGTGTCCGCCATCAATCCGACGCCGGCCGGCGAGGGCAAGACCACGACCACCGTCGGGCTCACCGACGCGCTCAACCAGATCGGCAAGAAGGCGATGCTGTGCATCCGCGAGCCATCGCTCGGGCCATCCTTCGGCATGAAGGGCGGCGCTGCCGGCGGCGGCTATGCGCAGGTCGTGCCGATGGAGGACATCAACCTGCACTTCACCGGTGACTTCCACGCCATCACCTCGGCCAACAACCTGCTCGCCGCGATGATCGACAATCACATCTATTGGGGCAATCCGCTCGGCATCGATCCGCGGCGCATCGCCTGGCGCCGGGTGCTCGATATGAACGACCGCGCGCTGCGCTCGATCGTCAATTCGCTCGGCGGCGTCGCCAACGGTTTTCCGCGCGAGGATGGCTTCGACATCACCGTGGCGTCGGAAGTAATGGCGATCTTCTGCCTCGCGCGCGACGTCGCGGATCTGAAAAAACGGCTCGGCAGTATCGTGGTCGCCTACACGCGCGACCGCAAGCCGATCCGTGCCGGCGATCTCAAGGCGCACGGCGCCATGACGGTGTTGCTCAGGGAGGCTCTCGCACCCAATCTGGTGCAGACGCTCGAAGGCACGCCGGCCTTCATCCATGGCGGCCCGTTCGCCAATATTGCCCACGGCTGCAATTCGGTTCTGGCGACCACCACCGCGCTCAAGCTTGCCGATTATGTGGTCACCGAAGCGGGGTTTGGCGCCGATCTGGGCGCGGAAAAATTTATGGATATCAAATGCCGCAAGACCGGCATTGCGCCGGATTGCGCGGTCCTCGTTGCCACCATCCGCGCGCTGAAGATGCATGGCGGGGTCAAGAAGGAGGACCTCAAGGCCGAGAATTTGCGGGCACTGGCGGCCGGCATGGCCAACCTGCAGCGCCACGTCGAAAACGTGCGCAAGTTCGGCATCGTGCCGGTGGTCTCGATCAATCGCTTTTCCTCCGACACTGATGCCGAGATCAGGTTGGTCGAGGAGAAGTGTCAGGCGCTCGGCGTCGAAGCCTTCATGGCCGACCATTGGGCGCTCGGCGGGGTAGGCGCCGCCGACCTGGCGCGGGCGGTGGTCAAGATCTGCGACAGCGGGCAGAGCAAGCTCAAATATCTTTATCCCGACGACATGCCGCTCGCGGAAAAAATCCGCACCATTTGCCGCGAAATCTATCGCGCCAAGGATGTCGTCATTGACAAGCCGGTGCGCGATCAACTCGCTTCCTTCGAGGCGATTGGAGCCGGCAAATTCCCGATCTGCATAGCGAAGACGCAGTACAGCTTCACCACCAATGCGGATGTCAAGGGCGCACCCACCGACCACGTCATCCCGGTGCGCGAAGTGCGGCTCTCCGCGGGCGCCGAATTCGTGGTCGCGATCTGCGGCGAAATCCTCACCATGCCGGGCCTGCCGAAGGTGCCGGCCGCGGATTCGATCGACGTCGGGTCCGATGGCCGTATCGTCGGCTTGTTCTGACCCTCATCAGCGCCGCGGCGAAGTACGCCCACTGTTTGATTGACCGGGAGGGCTAGCGACCAGATCCAGCGCAAAGTGCCGCCGCATTGGCCGCGCAATTCCCCGCTTATCGCGAGGTGAGTTTTTAGTTCGTTCAACCCGCCCCGCAAACAAAAGGAAGGATGAAGGATGTTGAAGTTCTACTACAGCGCCGCGCCGAACCCGACCAAGATCGCGCTCTTTCTCGAGGAGGCCGGGCTCACCTACGATCCGATCCCGGTCGACACCCGCAAAGGCGATCAGCACAGCGCCGAATTTCGCGCGGTCAATCCCAATTCCAAGGTGCCCGCCATCATCGACGGCGATGTCTGTTCGATTCCAGCGCTATCCTGCTCTACCTGGCCGAGAAAACCGGCAAATTCCTCCCGCCCAAGACGGATAAGGCGCGCGGCGAGCTGTTGTCCTGGATGTTCTTCGTCTCCTCCGGCGTCGGCCCCTATTTCGGCCAAGCCGTGCATTTCCGCAATTACGCACCGGAGAAACTGCCTTACGCCATCAACCGCTACGTCTTCGAGGCGCAGCGGCACGCCGGTATCCTCGACCAGCGGCTGGCCAAGCAGAGATATATGGTGGGCGACAACTACACGATCGTCGATATGAACGTGTGGGGCTGGGCGCGGCTAATCCCCAACGTGCTCGGCGATGGCGCGTTCGACAAATTCAAGAACCTCAAGCGGCTGGTCGACGAGATCACGGCGCGCCCCGCGGCGCAAAAGGCGCTGACGCTCAAGGATCGTCATAAGTTCAAGACCGAGATGGACCACGAAGCCCTGCAGGCCATGTTCCCGCATCTAAAGGAAAAGGTCGCCTAACGCCGGTTGCGACCAGATTTTTCAGATCACGGTAGCGGCATCCGGAATTGCTTCGCCGCTCTTGCGGCGGCGCGCGCGCCTGTACGGCTGAAGACGACAAAACGGCGCGGCCGTAGGGCCGCGCCGTTCGCGTCCTCGCACGATGAAAGTGCTTATTGGAAAAGCTTCATTGCATTAATGAGCGTCTGGACGACGCCGAGTGTGAGCGGAATGCCGACCCACGCCCAGGCCAGCACCAGGTGCAGAGTTGTAGTGCCGGTTTGCTTTTCGTTTGCCATTGTCGTTCCTCCCTATGCGCCCGCCGGTTCGCCGGCCACGGCGACCTCCGCCTGCGCGGCTTCGGCCTCGCGGTCGGGCCGCATGTGATAGCGCTCATGCACCGCCTTGACCAGCAAGTTGCAGATGAAGCCGATCACCAGGAGACCTGCCATGATATACATGGTGATGTTGTAGGCGTCGGCCTTCGGCACGCCGTGGGTCACGTTGTATTCGCGGATATAATTCACCAGCACCGGGCCGAAGATCCCAGCCATCGACCAGGCGGTGAGCAGCAGGCCGTGAATGGCGCCAACGTAGCGGGTGCCAAACATGTCTTTCAGATACGCGGGCACCGTGGCAAAGCCGCCACCATACATGCTGATGATCACCAGGAAACAGAGCACGAAGCCCCCGACGCTGCCGATCGATCCCATTGTGGGCACCAGGCAATAGAGGACGAAGCCGAGCACCATGAACACGAAATAGGTGTTCTTGCGGCCGATATAGTCGGAGGTCGAGGCCCAGAAGAAGCGGCCACCCATGTTGAACAGGCTCATGAGGCCGACGAAGCCAGCTGCCGCCACTGGCGAGACCCGCCCCGGGAACATCTCCTGGCTCATCGCGGAGGCCTGGCCGAGGACGCCGATGCCGGCGGTCACGTTGAGGCAGAGCACCCACCAGATCAGCCAGAACTGCGGCGTCTTCAGCGCGTCGTAGACGTAGACGTCGTTTTTGGTGATCAGCTTGGTGGCCTGCACCGGTGGCGTATAGCCTTGCGGCTTCCAGTCGGGCGCCGGCACGCGCACGATCACCGCGCCTACCATCATGAAGATGAAATAGACGACGCCGAGGACGATGAAGGTCTCGGCGACACCCATATGGGCCGCGGTGTGGAATTTGCTCATTAGCCACACCGAGAGCGGGGAGGCGATGAAGGCACCTCCACCGAAGCCCATGATGGCCATCCCTGTCGCCATGCCTGGCCGGTCGGGAAACCATCTGATCAAGGTTGACACCGGGGAGATATAGCCGATTCCGAGCCCGCAGCCGCCGAGGACGCCGTATCCCAGATAGATCAGCCAAAGCATGTGAGTGTAGACGCCGATCGCGGAAAGGAAAAAACCGCCCGCCCAGCACAGGGCCGCCGTGAACATGGCTCGGCGCGGTCCGCCCTCCTCCACCCAGCGGCCGAAGACGGCTGAAGAGACGCCGAGAAAGAAGATCGCAAGCGAGAAGATCCAGCCCAGCTCCGGAATGGTCCAGTCGCCCGGTGCCGATTTTGAGATGCCGATGAGCTTTGTCATCGGCAGGTTGAACACGCTGAAGGCATAGGCTTGCCCGATGCATAGGTGCACGCACAGGGCTGCCGGCGGCACCATCCAGCGGCTGAAGCCGGGCCCGGCCACCGTCTGCTCTCGATTAAGAAAACTCATCGCGCGGTTCCTCCTTAATTTTCCCACTCGCGAAAAACGCATCGCTCCGTTCCGCCTTGTCGATGCGTCTGAAATTGCGCAAGCAAGGGCTGTCCTTTGTTCTGTTTACCAAATAATTCCACATCGCACTGCGAAGATCAAATTTCGACCCATCCATCGGCATAGCATAAAGTCTCATTAGAAGTGGGCCTGTCGGCGGATTGCTGTCAGCTGACACCTTGAGCCCGGTCGGATTTGCCTGATGGCTGCAGCCTGGCTCCTGACCCGCAGCGGCGCCGAGGCGTCTGGCCGCGCGTCATCGCGAGGAAATCGAGCGATTTTCTGTCCTTTTCTGCCGGAGTCGGTCTGCAGGAGGAGCATGCTAGCGCAGGCGAGCTGAATTGCGGCGATACAATTTCGCGCCAATGCACCGGCGAACCCACCGGAGTCGCAGGCCTCTCCCGATCACCCTCGCGCTGATGAGCCAGCCCGTCGCTTAAATCCGACTGGCTCCGCAAGAGCGCGACGAGCGGTGGATTTGGGGCATTCAGTCCGCCGCATGTGTCCTTTTAGAGCACTATACCGGTGAGACCGAGTGTCGCAGTAAGCCGCGCCTCGCAGGCCGCCCCGAAAAGCGTCTGAAGCTTTTTGCACTGCACGCCGTCGACGCACGCCAATATGCTAACCGATAGCCGCGAGGCTGCCATCGCGTCATCAGCGCCGGGATTTAAAGTGGGCATTTGCGGAGCCCAGCCGGCCTGCCGCAAGATGATGAGGCGCCGGTTCTGCGCCTCGGCGCAAGCGGGACCTCGGGCCACCCCCAGGATGCCACCTCTCGTACCGACCGAGCGGCGCCCCGGCAGGTGAGAGAGGCAAGAGCGCTCGCGATAACGGGCACGGTGTTCACCGGCCGCCCGATGGGCCTGCCGAAAGCGAGTTCGCCCGCAGCGCGAGCAGGAATTCGGAATTCGTCGATCGCTTGCGCCCGGGCCGCGCGACGGCGCCTCCTGATTGAGATTCCGAGCGGCGATCGATATCTTGATGGAGACCGCTCATCAATCAATTCGCGATGCGGGGTTATTTTGCGTTGTTGCAGGCGGTTATTTGGTTCAAAGAGGCAATATGAGCGTTACCGAGCATTCGCAATTTTCTGCCGCACCGCCGCCGGGCCGCCCCGGCCGGCGCCGCCCACCGCGCACACCGAAGGGACGTCAGGTCGATCCACAGGCGCTCGCCGAAGTGCGCGAGCTCCTCGCCGATCGTGAGCGGCGGCGCGATCTGCTCATCGAACACTTGCATCTCATTCAGGACCGCTACGGATATCTGTCCGCCGCGCATCTTGCGGCGCTCGCTCACGAGATGCGGCTTGCGCTGACCGAGGTCTACGAGGTCGCGACCTTCTACGCCCATTTCGACGTGGTGAAGGAAGGCGAAACGCCGCCGCCCCCGCTGACTGTGCGGGTCTGCGATTCGCTCTCCTGCGCTCTCGCCGGCGCCGAGCGGTTGTTGGAAGAGTTGCCGAAAAAGCTCGGCGGTAGCGTGCGCGTGGTCCGCGCCCCCTGCATGGGCGCCTGCGATCGTGCGCCGGTCTGCGCCGCCGGGCATATGCAGATCATGCAGGCTGAGCCGGCGAACGTCGCCGCAGCCGCGGCCAAAGACGCGCACCCGCACCCTTATCCAACCCCGATACCGTTCGCAACGTATCTGCGCAGCGGTGGCTATGAGCTGCTCAAGGCCTGCATCGGCGGTGCGCGAACGCGCGATGAGATCATCAAGCTGGTCAGTGATGCCGGGCTGCGCGGCCTCGGCGGCGCTGGCTTTCCCACCGGGCGCAAATGGTCGCTGGTTCGCGCCGAGCCGGCGCCGCGGCTGTTCGCCGTCAATGCCGATGAAGGCGAACCCGGCACGTTCAAGGACCGCTATTATCTGGAGCGCGATCCGCACCGCTTCATCGAAGGCATGCTGATCGCCGCCTGGGTGGTCGAAGCTGCCGACACTTATCTGTACATTCGCGACGAATATCCCGAGGTGCGGCTCTTGCTCGCAACGGAGATCGCCAAGGTCGAGACGGCGGGCCTGTCGCAGCACAGCAGGATCCATCTGCGCCGCGGCGCCGGGGCCTATATCTGCGGCGAAGAGTCCGCAATGATCGAATCGATCGAGGGCAAGCGCGGGCTGCCGCGCAACCGCCCGCCCTATGTGGCGCAGGTCGGCCTGTTCGGCCGCCCCACGCTCGAACAGAACGTCGAGACGCTCTACTGGGTACGCGACATCGTCGAAAAGGGCGTCCAGTGGTTCAGCTCGCAAGGCCGCCACGATCGGACCGGCTTTCGCAGCTTCTCGGTTTCCGGCCGCGTCAAGAATCCCGGCGTCAAAGTCGCGCCGGCCGGGGTCACCGCGCGCGAGCTGGTCGAGGAGTTCTGCGGCGGCATGGCGGACGGCCATGCCTTCAAGGCCTATCTGCCGGGCGGCGCCTCAGGCGGCATCCTGCCCGCCTCCATGGCCGATATCCCGCTCGATTTCGGCATGCTGGAAAAGTACGGGTGCTTCGTCGGGTCGCACGCCGTGGTGATCCTGTCCGACCAGGACGATATGAAGGCGGTGGCCCTTAACCTGATGAAGTTCTTCGAAGACGAGAGCTGTGGCCAGTGCACGCCGTGCCGCGTCGGCACCGAGAAGGCGGCGCAGCTGATGGCCAACGGTCCCTGGGACGGTGCCCTCCTCGACGAGCTCTCGGCGCTGATGCGCGATGCGTCGATCTGCGGCCTCGGCCAGGCGGCCCCGAACCCGCTGCTTTGCGTGCTAAAATATTTCCCGCAAGATTTGAGCAAACCGCTGGCGAATCTTTCCCCTGCGCCTTGTGGCGAGGGCTCCGATGGGCCGCCGACGTGAGGGCTAGTCGATGCCGCAGATGACTGACCTGAAAACAAGATGAAAGATGTGGTGAATTTTGCCAACGATGAAGCCAACGGGAATGCATTTTCGACGGCAGGCGCCAACCGGACCATACGGCGCCGATTTCGCCCAGCACGCGGAAAGGATTGTCATTGAACCGGATGGCTCGCCGCATCGAGATTTGCGCCGAAACTACGATGCTCGCACAGCCAGTTGGCTTGTGTCACAAGCCCATCAGGTGCGCCGCTTGCGGAATGTGCCGAAATCAGCGCAGAGCGCGGCAGCCATCCTCGCGGCATTGAACGAGCGGATCGTTGGAGTAACAGAAAACCCGAGCCCTCTATTCCTCACCGGAAGGAGGGGTTTGCGGCAGCGCAAGCGGAAGAGTTTCACGCCATGACTGATGTCAAGTCCAATGCGAACGGCCAAAAACCCGCCGGGAACACATTCACCATCGACGGCCTCGAGGTCGACATTCGCGATGGCGAAAGCATCTTTCGCGCCGCGGAACGGCTGGGGATCGCGCTGCCGCACCTGTGCTATTCGGGCGCGCCCGGCTACCGGGCTGACGGCAATTGCCGCGTCTGCATGGTCGAGATCGAGGGCGAGCGCGTGCTGGCGGCAAGCTGCATCCGCATGCCCGCTCCCGGCATGCAGGTCAAAACCGCCACCGAGCGCGCCAAGAGCGCGCGCCGCATGGTGGCCGAGCTTCTTCTCACCGACCAGCCCGACCAGGCGCACGCGCACGATCCGGACTCCGAGCTGTGGAAGATCGTCACCGATATGCAGCTCAGCCAGGGCCGCTTTCCCCGCCGTCCGGCGCTACCCCCCGCCGACCGCAGCCATCCGGCCATGGCAGTCAATCTCGACGCCTGCATTCATTGCACTCTATGCGTCCGCGCCTGCCGCGAAGTGCAGGTCAATGACGTGATTGGCATGGCCGGCCGCGGCCACGGCGAGAAGATCGTATTCGACTTCGACGATCCGATGGGCGCCTCGACCTGCGTGGCCTGCGGCGAATGCGTGCAGGCCTGCCCGACCGGGGCGCTGATGTCGGCAAGCTTGGTGGACCAGAATAACGTCTTCACCGGCGAGGCCGATCGCACCGTCGACAGCGTGTGCCCCTATTGCGGGGTGGGTTGCCAACTCACCTACCACGTCAAGGACGACAACCTGCTCTACGTCAGCGGCCGCAACGGGCCAGCCAACGAAAACCGGCTGTGCGTCAAGGGCCGCTTCGGGTTCGATTACGTGCACAATCCGCAGCGGCTTTCTAAGCCGATGATCCGCAAGGATGGCGTGCCGAAAATTCCGCACGAACAGATCGATCCGGCGAACCCGTGGACCCATTTCCGCGAGGCGACCTGGGAAGAGGCTCTCGAGCGTGCCGCCGCCGGCTTTAAGCAAATCCGCGACCGCGACGGGCCGCAGGCGCTGGCCGGTTTCGGCTCAGCCAAGGGCTCGAACGAAGAAGCCTATCTGTTCCAGAAGTTGGTGCGCACCGGGTTCGGCACCAACAACGTCGACCATTGCACGCGCCTGTGCCACGCCTCTTCCGTGGCCGCCCTTATGGAAGGCATCGGCTCCGGCGCAGTGTCGGCGAGCTTCAACGAGTGCAAGAATGCCGAGGTGATCTTCGTCATCGGCGCCAACCCGACCGAAAATCATCCTGTCGCCGCGACCTTCTTCAAGCAGGCGACGAAGCGCGGCGCCACCTTGATCGTGGCCGATCCACGAGGCCAGGCGCTCAAGCGCCATGCCACCCACACGCTGCAATTTAATCCGGGCACCGACGTGGCGCTGCTCAACGGCATGCTCAACACAATCGTCAGCGAGAAGCTCTACGACGAGCAGTATATCCAGACCTACGTCGAAGGCTTCAGGCCGTTCGCCGAAAACGTCAAGGATTACACACCCGAGGAAATGGCGCCGATCTGCGGCGTCGACGCCGATCTCATCCGCACCGTGGCGCGCAAATTCGCGCGCGCCAAATCGGCGATCATCTTCTGGGGCATGGGCATCTCGCAGCACACCCACGGCACCGACAATGCGCGCTGCCTGATCGCACTGTCGCTGATCACCGGTCAGATCGGCCGGCCCGGGACCGGGCTGCATCCGCTGCGCGGCCAGAACAACGTGCAGGGCGCCTCCGATGCTGGCCTCATTCCGATGTTCTATCCGGACTACAGGTCCGTCGAGGATCCCCAGGTGCGCGCGCGCTACGAAGACGCTTGGGGCGCCAAGCTCGATCCGAAAAGTGGCCTCACCGTCGTCGAGATCATGGACGCCGTGCATGCCGACGTGATCAAGGGCATGTACGTCATGGGCGAAAATCCCGCCATGTCGGATCCCGACCTCAATCACGCGCGCCAGGCGCTGGCGCATCTCGAGCACCTAGTGGTGCAGGACCTGTTCCTCACCGAGACGGCGATCTACGCGGACGTGGTGCTGCCGGCCTCGGCCTGGCCGGAGAAGATCGGCACCGTAACCAACACCAATCGCCAGGTGCAGATGGGTCGTCAGGCGCTGCCGCTGCCGGGCGATACCAAGCAGGATTGGTGGCTCATTCAGGAGATCGGCCGCCGCATCGGGCTGCCGTGGCACTATCAGGGGCCGCACGAAATCTACGCCGAAATGGCCTCGCTGATGCCCTCGCTCGACAACATTTCCTGGGAGCGCCTCGAGCGCGAGAGCGCGGTCACCTATCCGGCCGACGCGCCGGACCAACCCGGCCACGACGTGGTGTTCGAAAAAGGTTTTCCGCGTCCCGGCGGCTTCGGCAAGCTGGTCGCCGCCAAGCTGCAGCCGCCCGAGGAGACGCCGAACGCGGAATACCCGTTCATCCTTACGACCGGCCGCCAGCTCGAACATTGGCATACCGGCGCGATGACGCGGCGCGCGGCAATGCTCGACGCGCTTGAGCCGGGCGCGGTCGCTTCCGTCTCGCGCGGCACCATCGCGCGGCTCGGCATCAAGCCGGGCGACATGATCCGCGTGTCCACGCGCCGCGGCACCGTAGAGCTTAGCGCGCGCCAGGACGATGCCATCCCCGACGGCGTCATCTTCGTACCCTTTGCCTTCGTCGAAGCCGCCGCCAATTTGCTGACCAATCCGGCGCTCGATCCGTTTGGCAAAATTCCCGAGTTCAAGTACTGCGCCGCGCGCGTCGAGGCGGTCGATCCGGCGTCGCGAGTGGCGGCGGAGTGAGCGGTCGTCGACAGTCGGTCATCGGAACAAGATATCAGGATGAGCTATGATAGCTTTGATCCTGACCGCTGAAGACTTAAATCCCGACTCCTGATGTCCGATGACGATCCGCGCGAGGAAGTCGAGCGCCTCGAAGCGCAGATCGACGAATTGTCCGCTCGCCTCGAAAGTTGCCGCAAGTTCATTCTCGCCGGGCGCATAGCCATCCTTGTCGGCGGCGTTCTATTCGCCGCGCTGCTCCTGCAAGCGGTGCGGTTCGATCCACGGCTTGTGGCGTTGGCAGTTGCTGCCGTTCTCGGTGGTATCGTTGCCTGGGGCGCCAACAACAGCACCGCGAAGGAGACGGCCGCGGAGCTGGCGATTGTCGAGGCAGAGCGCGCAGCGTTGATCGAAACCATCGAGCTTCGCCTCGTCCCTGAGCGTCCGAGCCTGCATTAGGCCGATTGTCGGGGCATCGACCGCGTCATATCATCTGCGAAAGCGCTGGGAGGTGCTCATGGCGCAACCCTCGGCCTGAAATCACAATGCGTCATCGTTTTGGCGTTCTCAGGAAAGACGCCGAGCCATATACTATAGGCACTCGGTTTCCCGAAAAATCATCTCCACGCGATTGGTCAAAAGAGTTGCGCCGTGGCCACAGCAGCCGGGGTGCCACGCCGCCAGAGTTATTTGTGATTAATTAAGTTCTCACGTCCCTAAAATATGGCTCAACCTTGCCGGAAAGCTTGATGGTAAGCGGATTACCGTGGCGGTCCTTGGCCTTGCCGGCGATCACGCGCACCCATCCTTCGCTCACGCAATACTCCTCGACATTGGTTTTCTCCACGCCATTGAAGCGCACGCCGATGTCGCGCTTGAGCACCTCGGCGTCGTGATAGGGACTGCGCGGATCGTTGCAAAGGCGGTCGGGCGGGGTATCGGGCATGGATGATTCGTTGTGAGAAGACATGTTCCGTTCATTGTTCCGTTCATTGGCGCAATCCAAAAAGCCCTTCGCGCGATGGGAGGTCCCGCGCGGGGCGAACGGACGATCGGAACCATAAGAATGTGGTCTAACGGCGCACAGCGCGCAAGCGACTACTCGATCAACATGCCCGCGGCCTTCAGCGGCGCGCCGTTCTTCTCGATCTCGGGTCCGATGATGCTTTGCAGGTATTCGGTGGTCTGATGATCCGGCGGCACCGCGAACGTGCCGGTGGCGGCCAGCTGTGCCTGCACGGCCGGCGTGTTGATCGCGGTCGCGGTCGCGTCATGCAGCTTTTTGATGATGGCCGTCGGGGTGCCATGGGGCAGGAAAAAACCGAACCAGGTCGAAGCCGCGAACGGCATGCCCTGCTCGAACGTGGTGCGCAGGTTCGGCAGCGACGGCAACCGCTTAGAGCTGAGCATCGCAATCGCCTTGACCAGGCCGGCCTGCACTGGCGGCACCGCCGTTGGGCTCAAGGTACAAAAGTAGTCGAATTGCTGGGCGATTAAATCGACCAAGGCCGGTCCGCCGCCCCGGTAGGGAATATCCTGCACCTTTACGCCGATCGCCTGGTTGAACAGTGCGCAATCGACATAACCGGTCGAGCCGACGCCGGCCGAGCCGGAACGCAGTGCGCTCTGATGCTTCCGCACATAGGCGATGAAGTCCTGCAAGCCGTTGACGGGCAAATCCTTGCGCGCGATCAGGATCATTGGCTGATCGGCGATGAGAATGACCGGCGCCAGGTCCTCCTTGAAATTGTAGAGCGGATGCTTGTAGAGCGTCTGGTTGATGGCGTCTGCGCGGCTGCCGAGCACGAACTGGTATCCGTCGGGCGGCGCATGGGCGACGCGCGCTGAGCCGATCATTCCCCCGGCGCCGCCGACGTTTTCGATGATGACCTGCTTGCCCAAAACCTCCGACAGCCGTCGGCCTACGATGCGCCCTAGCACATCCGTGCCGCCGCCAGGCGGGAACGGCACCACCATGGTGAGCGGACGCCTCGGCCAGTCTTGTGCGCCGGCCGAAGGGGGCGCGGTTACCGCGGTGACGATCGCCGCGGCCGAAAGGATAAGGATCAATCGCGCCATGAGCTCACCCAGAATTGCCGAGGCGGCATTGTAGCGCGGATTTTGCTTCCCGGTGATCCGGGATAAGCTTATGGCGGCGACCTAGAGCACTCGGCAGGTGGACGCGACGGCGCAGATGCAGCGAATTTTCCCTCCCACAAGCGCGGATGGTGGCGGCCAAGGAGGGCGCGACGCAAATCCGCAGCCGCCCGTTCGCCATGACTGGACCCGGGCGCAGGTGCGCGCCCTGTTTGACCTGCCGTTTCCAGAACTGATGTTTCGCGCGCAGAGCGTGCACCGGCAGAATTTCGATCCCGCGGCGGTGCAGATTTCCACGCTGCTGTCGATCAAGACCGGCGGCTGCCCCGAAGACTGCGCCTATTGTCCGCAGAGCGTGCGCTATGCCACTGGCGTGCGTGCCGAGAAACTGATGGCCGTCGAGACCGTGCTCGCCGAAGCGCGCGCGGCCAAGGAGGCCGGCGCCAGCCGCTTCTGCATGGGCGCCGCCTGGCGCGAGCCGAAGCCACGCGACCTCGAGGTGGTCTGCACCATGGTGAAAGGCGTCAAGGCGCTCGGGCTCGAGACCTGCGCGACACTGGGCATGCTCACTGCAGATCAGGCGCGGCGCCTGCGCGCCAGCGGCCTCGACTACTACAACCACAACATCGACACCTCGCCAGAATATTACGAGGAGATCATCACCACACGAACCTATGGGGATCGCCTGCAGACGCTCGCCCATCTACGAGACGCCGGCATCGCCGTGTGCTGCGGTGGCATTGTTGGCATGGGCGAAAGCCGCGAAGACCGCGTGGGCATGATTGCGACACTGGCGAGCCTGCCGGCACACCCGGAGTCAGTGCCGATTAACATGCTCGTGCGCGTGGCGGGCACGCCGCTTGCGGAACAGCAAAAGCTCGAGGCCCTCGAATTCGTGCGCACCGTCGCGGTTGCCCGCATCACCATGCCGCGTTCCGTGGTGCGGCTCTCCGCCGGGCGCGAGGACATGAGCGAGGAGACTCAGGCGCTCTGCTTCCTCGCCGGCGCCAATTCCATCTTTTACGGGCCGAAGCTGCTCACCACCCCCAATCCGGGCCGTGACTGCGATCGCGACCTGATGGACCGGCTGGGCCTGTCGCCCATGGAGCCTGGAAGGCCGGCGCCGCGCTCGCCGCAATAGCCAGTTTGTCACCCGCACCCGCGTCATTGCGGCTACACTTGCGCCAACTATGTTGCAGCTGTTTTTAGAGCCGATGGAAGAGCCATGTTTCCAGTTGCCAAGCGCGTGTTCCTCACCCGCGGCGTTGGCGTCCACCGGCAGCGGCTGACCGCCTTCGAATACGCTTTGCGCGATGCGGATATCGAGCAGCAGAACCTGGTTTCGGTCTCCTCGATCTTACCGCCGCATTGCGCGCTCATTCCGCGCAATGTCGGTATCGCGACCTTGAGCCCTGGCGAGATCACCTTCTGCGTCATGGCCCGCGCCGAGACCAATGAGCTCGGTCGCTACATTGCCGCTGGCATCGGCCTCGCGCGGCCGACCGACGCCTCGCATTACGGCTACATTTCCGAACACCACGCTTTCGGCATGTCGGAAGTCGATACCGGCGAATATGTCGAAGACCTTGCGGCCACAATGCTCGCCTCGACGCTCGGCATCGAGTTCAATCCCGACGCCGCCTGGGATGAACGCAAGCGGGTCTACGCCATGAGTAATCTGATCGTCGATACGCATTCGCTTGTGGCGGCGGCGCAGGGCGCACCGCGCACCGATTGGACCTGCGTGGTGGCGGCCGCGGTTTTCCTGTTCACGGCGCCGGACCCCGCTTAGCCATGGCCGCGGTCCCGACCTTTGCCGTTGCGCCGAGATTTCTCGGGATCGGACGCACTGACGCAGAGGCTGCAATTTGCATCGCGGGCATTCCCCTCGATCTCGGCACGACGAACCGCGCCGGTGCGCGGTTCGGACCGGCAGCGATCCGGCAGGCGAGCCGCATGCTCGTCGATGGCGATCATCCGGTCCACTGGGTCGATCCGACCACGCTAGCGCTTGCCGATATCGGCGACTTTGCGATCGCCCTCGGTGACATCAACGCGAGCCTGGCAGCAATCGAGGCGCAGGCCGCGCGCGTTGCCCACCTCATCGCTTTCGGCGGCGACCACGGTGTGACGCTGCCGCTCTTGCGCGCCTTGGCCAAGCGGCACGGCCCGTGTGCGCTGATCCACTTCGACGCTCATGTTGACACGTGGAAGGAGAACTTCGGTCAGGTCTATGCGCACGGCACGGTCTTTTATCACGCCATCAATGAAGGGCTGATCGAGCCACGGCGCATGATTCAGCTCGGCATCCGTTCGCCGGTGCAACGCGCGGTGCACGACTGGACGCTGGCCCAGGGCGTCACCATCGTCACAGCACAGGACGTGCACGAGCAAGGCGTCACCGCGGTTGCCGGGCGCATCCGCCAAGTGATCGGCGATGCCGCAGTCTATCTGAGCTTCGATGTCGATGTCCTCGACCCCGCCTTCGCGCCCGGCACCGGCACGCCGGAAATCGGCGGCCTCGCCACCTGGCAGGCGCAGGCAGTTGTGCGCCGGCTGCGCGGCTTGCGCTTGGTCGGGATGGATGTGGTGGAGGTGTCTCCATCCTACGACATCGCCGAAATCACTGCGCTCGCCGCAGCGACCATGGCCTGGGAGTATATTTGCTTGCTGTAATCAATCGTCGGATCATTTGCGGCGCCAGCGCGCGTCAATCAAGGTTGCAACCCCAGGGGATACCTCAGGCACGGATTTCCGCGTCAAGGCTCGCGAGGGCCAGGCCATCCGCACTGCGGAAGAAATGGCTTACGAAGATATCCATGCCGATCTGGAGATCAGCCGGTTTGGCGATGTCATCACGATCTTTCCCGCGCGAAACGCGATGAGCAATAGCATTGCCAGATGCAAGAGCCTGATCGCATCAAAAAGCCGGCTCGCATGAAAAGAGGCGGTCGAGCAAAGTTCTAGGCCCGCCGACGCAGCAAAGCGTTAATTGGTCGAACGCGATGTCTGTTCTCGAAAGTGATCCACAATCATAGCCCCGCGGCGCCGCCGTCGGCCCGCGGATCGTGGGCGGCTTCGAGCGTGCCGTCGGGGTGCAGCACCACGGCGCCGGCGTGGCCCATGACATACGAATAGGCTTCATCCAGGATGTCGACCTCGTGGCCGGCAGTGGCGAGCGCTTCGATCAGGTCGTCGGCAAAGCGCGGCTCGAGCCGCAGCGTGGCGCGCGCGGTGCCCCAGGTGCGGCCCAAAACCCAACGCGGCCGGTCGATCGCGTCTGCGAGCGGCTGCCGGTAATCCACGTAGCGCGTGAAGAAAGCGGCTTGCGTTTGCGGCTGGCCATCGCCTCCCATGCAGCCGTAGGCGATGATGCGGCCGTCATTGAGCATGGCGAGCGCGGGATTGAGCGTGTGGAAGGGCAAGCGGCCGGGCGCGAGCAGATTGAGTGCTCCGGCCTCGAGCGAAAAACTCGCACCGCGGTTTTGCATCAGCACGCCAGTGCGCGGCAGCACGACGCCCGAGCCGAACTCCCAGTAGAGCGATTGGATAAAGGAGACGACGAGTCCGCTCGCATCAGCTGCACCCATCCAGATCGTGTCGCCGCCGGCGCCGGCGGCGAGCGGCCAACGCGCGGCCTTGCGGCGGTCGATCTTCATGGCTTCGCCGGCAATAAAGCGCTCTTCGAGGTAGCGTTGGAGTTCATGCGCAAGATGCTCCGGATCGGTCACCGCGCGGTCGCGCACCCGCAAGGCACGCTTGGTGGCTTCGACCAAGAGGTGCACATGGTCGAATGTCTCCGCCGCGCTGGAGCCGCCGAGCCGCGCGAACAGCGCCAGAATCATCAGCGACACCACCCCCTGGGTGGGTGCGTCGGTGTTGTAGAGCGCGCCTGCAGGAAGCGTGAGCTGCAGCGGATCGGCAAGCACGGCGCGGTAATGCATCAGGTCCGCGCGCGTCACCGGGCTGCCAAGGCGCTCGAGGTCGGCGGCGATCTCGCGCCCCACGTCGCCGCGATAAAAATCGTCGAGCCCGGCATCGGCGAGATGTGCCAGCGTGTCAGCCAATTTCTCCTGCTTCAACAGGGAGCCGACTGCCGGCACCTTCCCGTCCACGAGGAAAGCTGCGGCGAAACCGGGAACGGGCGCGAGCGCAGCCAAGTGCTCCCGCGTGAGCCGCGCCTGGCTGCGCGTCACCGCATAGCCGGTGCGGGCGAGGCCGATCGCGCTCGCCAAGAGCACGTCGAGCGGCAGCTTGCCGCCGCTCGCATCGGCCGCCTCGAGGGCCAACATCCAGCCGCCGACAGCACCAGGCACGGTCAGTGCCGCGAGCGGCCCGCGCGGCGGGACGGTTTCGTAGTCGCGATAAAGCTCACGCCGCGCGTTGGCCCCCGCGCGGCCCGCCGCCATGATGGCGTGAACGCGCCCGTTCGGCTCGCGCACGAGCCAAAAACCGTCGCCGCCGATATGGTTCATGTGCGGATACACCGCGGCGATCGTCGCCGCCATCGAAACCATGGCTTCGAGCGCATTGCCGCCCTCGGCCAGCATCGCGCGGCCGGCTTCGACGGCGGCAAAATGCGGCGCGCAGACAACTCCACGACGGTGGCCGGCACTGTGTAGGTCGGTCATGATCGACTGTAAGTCCACAATCTGCTCATGCGTGCAGGTGCGGCTAGCTCACTTTAAGTCCCGTGATAGCGCCACTGGATGGCGGGAGCCGGCGCGGGCACGAGCGGGCCTCAAGCCGAAGAGCTCCATGACGCGCTTTTCTCGGCAAAGCCGCGCTTGCGCAAGAGCGCATCGGCGCTGGGCAATCTCCCGCGAAAAATCTTGTAAGCCTCGGCCGGATCGCGCGAGCCGCCCGCCGCGTAGATAAAATCGTGCAGCCTTCGTGCGGTCGTGGCATCGAAAATGTCGCCGGTTTCCTCGAAGGCCTCGAAGGCATCGGCATCGAGCACTTCCGACCACATGTAGCTGTAATAACCCGCCGCGTACCAGCCGCCGGAAAAGATATGCGCGAAGTGCGGCGGCCGGTGACGCATGACAATCTCGTCTGGCATGCCAATGCGCGCGAGTGCCTTGGTCTCGAAGGTGGCGGAATCAATCTGTTCGGGAGTCGACAGGGCGTGAAAATCGAGATCGACATAGGCGCTGGCGACGTACTCGACCGTGCCAAAGCCGCGATTGAAGTTGCGCGCTGCGATCAGCCGTCGCAACAGCTCCTCCGGAATCGGTTCACCGGTCTCGTAATGCAGCGCGAACCGGCGCAGAATCTCCGGTTGTTCGAGCCAGTGTTCGTACAGCTGAGACGGCAGTTCGACGAAATCGGTGGCCACGTTGGTGCCGGAGATTTCCGGATAGGTTACGTTCGACAGAAGCCCGTGCAGCGCGTGGCCGAATTCGTGAAACAGCGTATGCGCATCGTCGAAGCTCAACAGCGTCGATTCGCCCTCGGGCGCCTTGGCAAAGTTGCACACATTGACGACCTGCGGCCGCACCTCGCCCGAGAGCTTCTCTTGGTCGCGCAGCGACGTCATCCAGGCGCCGCTGCGCTTCGACGGCCGCGCGAAATAGTCGCCGAAAAATAGGCCGACCGGCTTGTCGTCGCGCCTGCGGACCTCCCACACCCGTACGTCGGGATGCCAGACGGGCAGGTCGTGGCGCGGGCGAAAGGTCAGCCCAAACAGCCGGCCGGCGGTGTAGAACGCCGCCTCGACCATCCGATCAAGGCTCAGGTAGGGCTTGATCGCGGCTTCATCGAAGTCGCAACGTTTCTGCCGCAGCTTCTCCGCGTAATGGCGCCAGTCCCAGGGCGCCAGCTGGAAATTGCCGCCCTCTTCCCGGATGAGGTCTTGCAGCGCGTCGCGATCGACGAGCGCGCGGCTGCGCGCCGGCGCCCACACGGTGTCGAGAAGATTGCGCACCGCCGCCGGTGTTTTCGCCATGGCGTCGTCAAGCCGGTAATGGGCGAAATCGGCAAAACCCAGAAGCCGCGCCCGTTCGGCGCGCAGCCGCACCGTCTCGGCGATGATCGCCTTGTTGTCGGTCGCCCCGCCATTGTCGCCGCGCATGATGAAGGCGCGGAACACTTTTTCGCGCAGGTCGCGGCGGCCGGAGAATTGCAGAAAAGATTCGACGCTCGAGCGTGACAACGTGAGCGCGTAGCCGTCGAGGCCGCGTTCCTGCGCCTCGGATTTCATCGCCTCGCGCACGAAGTTCGGCAGGCCGGCGAGCTCCGCCTCGTCATGCAGCGACACCACATAGCTCTGTTCGTCGGCGAGCAGGTTCTGGCTGAACGCCGTGCCGAGCGCGGCGAGCCGCTCGATGATCTCGGCGAGCCGCGCTTTGGCGGCAGGATCGAGCCCGGCGCCAGCACGGCGGAAGGTGACGTGATAGCGCTCAAGCACGCGCCTTTCTTCCGCCGTCAGCGCCAGCGGGTCGGCCGCTTGGGCCAGCGCATCGATGCGGCGGAACAGCGCATCGTTGGTATGAATCCTGTTCCAGTGGCTGGCAATCCGTGGGGCAATCTCGCGCTCGACCGCCAACAGCGCATCGTTGCTGTGCGCGCCGACCAGTACGTGGAAGACATTGCTGACCCGCGTTAGCGCCCGGCCGCTCGCCTCGAGCGCCGTGATCGTATTGGCAAAGCTGGGCGCGCCGGGATCGGCGGCGATGGCGGCAACCTCGGCCTCGTGCTCAGCGAGCGCGCGCTCGTAGGCCGCGCGAAAGTGCTCGGGCGCGATGTGGTCGAACGGCGGCACCCCTTCGGAGGTGGTCCATGCAGCAAAAAACGGATTCTCGGCGGTTTGGGTACGGGTCATTGCCGGATCTCAGCATTCGGGTCATGCCGGGTCTTAGCAAATGGCAGGGCGAGCTGATATAGGTAGAGGATCGCGCAGTCCCCACGCCGTGCGTGGCTGCCTTGCGCCGCCAAACGGGCGCCCACGACGGGGCGTGCTTTCTTCCTTAGCGAAGGGGCGGCCCCCACCCTTGCGGCGTACGAGAGACTAAAGGAGAACGCAAATGCCCCGCCACGCCCATTACGTGCCGCATGGCGTCATTCCCGCCGTCGTCCTGCCGTTCACCGAGGAGCTCGACATCGACGAAAAGAGCTTCCGCAAGCACCTGCAGGACGTGGCCGCGGTAAAGGGACTTTCCGCCGTAACCGTGAACGCGCATTCGACCGAGGTGGCATCGTGCACCTTCGACGAACAGCGGCGCGTGCTCGCCATCGCGCAGGAGGAGATCGGCGGCAAGGTACCGATCATCAACGGTATCTGGGCGGATGGCAGCCTCGAAGCCGCGCGCATCGCGCGCATGGCGGACGCCGGTGGCGCCTCAGCGCTCTTGGTGTTCCCGCCGGCGCCGTTCACGCTCGGCCAATCCGCGGACATGGCGGTAGAGCATTTCCGGCGCATCGCCGATGCTACCAGCCTGCCGCTCGTCGCCTTTCAGTACCCGCTCGCCACCGGCCAGGGCTATCCGCGTGAGACGCTGCGCAAGATGTGCGAGGAGGTGCCGACCATTCGCGCGATCAAGGATTGGGCCGGCAACGTGGCCCAGCACGAGCTGCATATTCGCGAGCTGCAAAACCGCAACCCAGTGGTCAACGTGCTGTCCACCCACAGCACTTGGCTCTTGAGCTCCGTCGTGCTCGGCTGCAATGGGCTCCTCTCTGGTTCCGGCAGCGTCATCGCCGATCTGCAATCGGCGCTGTTCCAGGCGGTCCGCGCCAACGATCTCGCCGCGGCGCGCCGGCTTAACGACCGCATCTATCCGCTGGCGCGGGTGTTCTATTGCGATCCGTGGGCGGACATGCACAACCGCATGAAGGAAGCGCTGGTGCTGCTCGGGCGTCTCCCGCGCGCCGTGGTGCGGCCGCCGCTGGTGAAAATTTCGCGCACCGAGATCGACGGGATCCGCGCCGCCCTGGTTGAAGCCGGATTGCTGCCGCAAAAGACCGCGCGCGACGCGGCGTAATGCACGCCGCGCGTCCCGGGCGAGGTCGCATTGCGCACCGATTCCGTCTGAGCGGCGCAGCGCGATCGTGAACGATGACCGCCCAGGTTGACCGCCCACGTCCGGCGCCGAGGCCCTGTCCGCGCCGGCGGGGAGAGGCAGAAGTACAGCTTGCATCGGCCCGCATTTCAGACTAACTGCGCCCCATGAACGAAGTCAGTCCGCAGCGGCGCCGCCGCATCGTCTGGCAGAACGTGCTCACCGTCGTGAGCGCGGCCATCCTCATCAGCGCCGAAGTGTTCGGTGCCGCCTTCGCCGGCAGCTGGGCCATCGCCAATCTGGCCGGGCTCGGCGCGCTCGGCGCGCACGCGCTCGACATTCTGTTCATGCTCTGCGGGCTCGCCGTGATGGCGCAGTTTCTCCGCGCCGCGCATCGCGTCGAGCCGTTCACCGCCGCCGAGTAGGCGCGCAGCGCCGCGCAGCGCCAAACTTCTCCCTCCCTTTGTTGTTCTGCTAAGAGCAAAAAGCTTGCGATGCGCGGCCGATTGGATTATTTGGTGAATGCCCAATTTCGCACGTGCCTGTGGCCGTGTGTCGGTCGGTGGGCATCCGGACAAGAGGCCGGACAGCCGCCTAAGGAAGGAATGCTACTTCCTTGCTCCCGCGACCGGCAGCCGGAGGCGAAACCGGCACAGCCCGCTCTCCACGGGCGACGCGGCTTAAAGCAACGACGGAAGGGCTTTTTTGGTTACTGCCGGCGCGAATGCCGGGGACACCGAAAGGGCTTGTCCTTCTTTGCCAGCAGTGCGGAACGGGATCTCCCTCATCCGGACCAAGGCAGCATCACGGCGACGTAGGTGGTCCGCGGCTGGCGGAACCACGATGGTCGCAGGAGGTTCACTTCGGCGGCTGCACCGCCGGTCGGATAGGGAGCTGGGTTGAATGACCACGCGTATCCGCGAATTCCTCAAGCGTCGCACCGAAGACGGACCCTGCCTCGTGGTCGACCTCGACGTGGTCCGCGACAACTATCAGAACTTTGCCAAGGCGCTGCCGGACACCAAGGTCTTCTACGCGGTGAAGGCCAATCCGGCGCCGGAAATCCTCACACTTTTGGCCGGGCTCGGCTGCTGCTTCGATGTGGCCTCGGTCAGCGAGACCGAGGCGGTGCTGGCGGCAGGCGCAACACCGGAGCGCATCTCCTACGGCAATACGATCAAGAAACAGAGCGAGATCGCCGCCGCGTTCAAGCTCGGCGTGACCCTGTTCGCCGTCGATTGTGAGGCCGAGGTGGAAAAGATCGCAAGCGCGGCGCCGGGCAGCCGCGTGATCTGCCGCATCCGTTGCGACGGCTCGGGCTCGGAATGGCCGCTGTCGCGCAAATTCGGCTGCGAGCCGGATTATGCAGCCGACATTCTGGAGTTCGCGCACAAAAGCGGGCTCGTGCCGTACGGCGTCTCGTTCCATGTCGGTTCGCAGCAGCACAATGTCGGGGCCTGGGACCGCGCGCTCGCCTCGAGCGCGGCGGTGTTCCGCGCCTGCGCCGAGCGCGGCATTATTTTGGCCATGGTCAACCTCGGCGGCGGCTTTCCGGCACGCTATGTGCGCAAGACGCCGAAGCTCGAATCCTACGGCAAGGCGATCTTCCGCTCGCTGCGCAAGCATTTCGGCAATGCGCTGCCGGAGACGATCGTCGAGCCGGGCCGCGGACTTGTGGGCAATGCAGGGATCATCGAGGCTGAAGTGGTGCTGATCGCCAAGCGCGCGCCCGAGGACGAGGTGCGCTGGATCTATCTCGATATCGGCAAATTCCACGGCCTGGCGGAAACCATCGACGAGTCGATCCGCTACCCGATCCGCACCCCGCGCGATCGTGACGAAACCGCGCCCTGCATCATCGCCGGCCCGACCTGCGACTCGGTCGATGTGCTCTACGAGAAAACACCGTATCCGTTGCCCGTCTCGCTCGCCATCGGCGACAAGGTGCTCATCGAGGCGAGCGGGGCCTACACGGCGACCTATTCGTCGGTCGGCTTTAACGGCTATCCGCCGCTACGGCAGTATGTGATTTGAGCGCTTCGGCCTTCTCAGAGACCGTCTGAACCAGCGGCTTGTGCTCTTGCAGCTTCGCCGCGAGCGCCTGCAGGTCGAAAAACACCGCGGCGTAACCCGCGTCGGTCAGATCGGACCGCGAAAAATGTCCACTCTGCAGTCCGATCGGCAATAAGCCGGCAGCGCGGGCCGCCTCCGCGTCGGAAGGCGTGTCGCCGACCATCGCAATCTGCGCCGACGGCAGATGCAGCTTCTTGGCGGCGAGGCCGAAAACGCCCAGGCTCGGCTTTTCCCGCTTGATGTCATCCCCGCAGCACGCGGCATCGACCAGATCGTCGACGTTCATGATCGAGCGGTATTGGGTAAACTCCTCCTTGCTGCACGGGCTCGCCAGCGCGATCTTGCCGCCAGTCTCCTTGATCACCGTGAACAGACGCCGCAGTCCGGAGAACGGGCGGGTGTGCGGCAGATAGCGCTGCCGGTAGCGCTCCTCCTGAAGCTTCACGATGTGATCGAGCAGCTTCGGATCGTGCCGGTTCAACAGCCGGCGCAGCATGCGCCTGCCCTCCATGCCGCAGAACTGGTGGAGGTCGACAATGCTTGCCGGATGGCCGACTTCGGCCAGCGTCTCGCTCCAACATTGCAGCATCGCCAGCACGTTGTCGACCAGTGTCCCTTCGACGTCGAAGATAAAAGCGGCCGGCTTGAACGGCAGCACGTCAGCAGCGACCCTCCGGGTGACAATCGGGATCGGCGGCGACGCGCGCGCCGACGCTGCGCCGTCTCGCGCGGGAGCGGGACGGGACCGGTCGCGCGCGCTCAGGCGTTGGCGGCGGTGCACGCCGTAATCGGAATCGGACCTTAAACTGGCTGCGGAATGAGGGGCTCGAAGCGGTTTCAACTGGTCAATCCAAATGTCGTCTCGGCTATGTTGGTTGCGTAAAACCGATCAAGCAAACAACGCGCCGGGCCGACGAACGTTCCCCCATACTACTATTTGGGTTGGACATTCGGATTGCCGCCGGGAGTTCCCGGAGCCGGAATCACCGGTGTGTCGCCGGTCCGCGGCGTCGGCGCCTTCATTTCCGGATCGACATTCGGCGGGCAGATCACGCCCGAGCTGCCTCTTAGTTGGTCGCTCAGATTTTGACCCGCGGAACCGCCTCTTGGGTTGGTGCAGCCATTCGGGCCCGTGCTTGGCGCTTGCGCCCACGCGCTCGAGGTCGCTGCCAGCACAAGCGCCAATATCGGCCATAGTTTTGCGGTCTTATCCATTGCTAAACAACGGCCAGGAAACTGCGCGGTTCCCGCGGGATGCACTCAGCCGAGATCGACGACGCCTGCGGCGCCATCCTCCGTCCCGAAGGCGAGCAGCGTTCCGTCCGTGCTCCAGGCGAGCGCGCTGACCCGGGACGCGCCGGGTCTTTTGGCCAAAATCTCGGCGCCGTCTTCGACGCGCACAATCAGCACCATGCCATCGCCATACCCAGCAGCGACGATCTCCTGCCGCGGGTGACAGGCGACCACTTCGACGCGCTGCTCTGCGGGAGCGAGCAGCCGCGGCTGTTTGCCCATCGGTCCGTCTCGGCTCTGGAACGGCCAGAGAATGATCTGGCTTGAACCTGAAGTCGCGAGCCAATCCCCGCCGGCCGTCCAGCCGAGCGATGTGACGCGTGCGCTGTAGCCGGACATGCGCATGTGCTGGCGGTCGACCAGTCGCCAGCCGTGCAGCATCGGCTCCTGCATGACGGTGACGAGGAAGCGGCCGTCGGGACTGACGGTGACGCCGCGATGCGAGCCCTTCCAGTCGAGGCGTTCGGGCGGGGCCTGCGGCGCATTGGGAAACCAAAGCGTGGCGCCGTTGTAATGTGCAATGGCCAGGCGAAATCCCTTTGGCAGAAAGGCGAGCCCGCCGACAGTCGATGGCGCCTCCAGTTCGCGGACATCGCCCTTGACCTGCACGAAGGCCGCCTTGCCCGCCGACCACGCGGCTGCGCCGTCAGGGCCGAGCGCGACGTGATCGATCCAGCGGCGATCGGTCGCGAGCACGCGGCTCGAGCCCAAATCCGTCGTCACGACCTTGCCGTCGTCGCCGCCGCTGACGATGCGCGCGCCGTTACTGGCGGCAGCCAAAATGGCGCCGGCATGGATCGCGAGGCGCCGCACTTCGCCGTCCGGCTCGGCCAAGAGCAGAGCTTCTTCGCCGAGCACGAAGACGGCCGTACGACCGAGAAAATGGGCGCCCACAATGGCTCCGCCGGCCGCAATCGCGCGCGTGCGTTCGACAACGGAGGCGGTATCGCTGCGCGTGTCAGCCATGGCGCGCCGCTGGCACAGCCAAACCCCGTCCCCTTGGGGGAGGAGCGGGGGAGGAGAGATCTGGTATGGGCTTTGAGTTCACTCGTCTTGTCCAAACTCGCGCACATTGCCTGCGCGAGCCTCCACCACAAGAGAGGAGAAAATCAAGCGATGCAGCTATCGAATCCTTCTGCGATCTTCCTGCCCGGCAGATTGCGGCCAATGAAGACAATGCGGCTTTCGCGCTTTTCGTCCGCCTGCCAGGGCCGCTGGTGATCGCCGTCGAGGATCATGTGCACGCCCTGAAAGACGAAGCGCTGATTGTCGTCCTTAAAGGAGAGAATGCCCTTACAGCGCAGAATGTTCGGGCCTTCCTTCTGCACCAGCTCCTGCACCCAAGGAAAGAACCTGTCGGGATCGAGCGCCTTGTCGGTTTGCAGCGAGATCGATTGCATCTCCTCGTCGTGATAGTGCTTGAGCCCGCCATGATGGTGCGCGAGCTGGTGGCCGTCCACGGGGTGGTGCGCGTGACCGTGTTCATGTTCGTGATGATGATCATGGTCGTGCGCCTCGCCTTCCAGGAAGGCCGGCTCGAGGTCGAGGATGCGGTCGAGATCGAACGCGTTACGGTCCAAAACTTCCGCGAGGGGAATTTTGGCGCGCTCGGTCTTGTGCAGCCTGGCATATGGATTGATGCCGCGGATGCGCGCTTCGACTTCGCGCAGCTCGTCGGCGGTGACCAGATCTGTCTTGTTGATCAGGATGACATCGGCAAAGGCGATCTGATTCTTCGCTTCCGGCGCGTCTTTGAGTCTTTCATTGAGCCACTTGGCGTCGGCCACGGTGACCACGGCGTCGAGCTTGGTCCGCCGCCCGACGTTCTCGTCGATGAAGAAGGTCTGCGCCACCGGCGCCGGATCGGCTAACCCGGTGGTCTCGACGACAATGGCGTCGAACTTGCCCTTCCGGCGCATCAGCCCGTCGAGAATGCGCACGAGATCGCCGCGCATCGTGCAGCAGATGCAGCCGTTATTCATCTCGAACACTTCCTCGTCGACGCCGACCACGAGATCGTTGTCAATGCCGATCTCGCCGAATTCATTGACGATGACGGCGTATTTCTTGCCATGCGGCTCCGAGAGGATGCGGTTGAGCAGTGTCGTCTTGCCGGCACCGAGATAGCCGGTCAGAACGGTCACCGGTATTTTGTCGGTCATCTGTTCCCTCCGTTGGCCTTTCCTATATAGGCATCGGCAAATGCTTGCACCCCGCCAAAGCCCGAACCGTGCGCCTGCGCACTTGATCGGGCGGCGGCTTCGGCTATCGTTCCGCCGGACAAAGCTGCAAGCGGGGGAAGCGATGCGCAACGGCGCCTTGATCGCCGCCGGTCTCTTGATCGCCGTCGAGACTGCCGCGCCGGGAGCGGCTGCGCAGCATTATCCCGAGCGCGTCGTGCAGATCATCGTGCCCTCGACCCCCGGTTCGAGCGGCGACATTTTGGGCCGCGTGCTGGCCGACGGCTTCTCCGCGCGTCTCGGCAAGCCGTTCATCATCGTCAACAAGCCGGGCGCCAACGGCGTCATTGGCACTGCCGACGTCGCCCGCGCCAATCCCGACGGCTATACACTTCTGCACGGCGCCACCTATTCGATCACCGTCCAGCCGCTGACCGACAAAGAGGCCGGCTATACGGCCAAATCGTTCACGCCGATCTGCCAGACCTTCAAGAACGACCAGGTCGTGGTGGTGCCGCCGAGCTCGTCCTTGAAGACAGCTGGCGATTTGATTGCGGCGGCTAGGCGCGAGCCGGGCGCCGTCACGGTCGGCATTCCGGGCGTCGCCACCATTCCGCATCTCGCTATGATCGCGCTCGCCGAGCTCGCCAAGGTCGAATTCAACGATGTTCCGTTCAAAGGTCCGGCGGAGGAAATGCAGAACGTGCGCTCCGGCCAGGTCGACTTCGCCGTCGTGCCGCTGACCGCCGCAGCCGGCAGCGGGTTGCCAATGCCGGGCCTCTTCGCCGCGGCGCGCAACCCGTCGCTGCCCGGGGTGCCAACTTTCAAGGAGCAGGGCTACGACGTGGCGCCGTTGAGCTTCGGCGGCCTGTTCGGACCGGCCGGAATGCCTGCCGAGGTCACGCATAAGCTGGAGGCCGCCTGTATCGCCGTGATGAAGAGCGATGCCGCCCAGCGCGTCGTCAAGCACACGTTCCAGCCGGCCGATTATTTTGCCGATAGCGCCGGGTTGGCCCGCAATCTCGCCATCGACGTCGCGGAGAAGCAGCGGCTCGTCCCCATGCTGCACCTGCGGTGAATCCGGGCTTCGCAAGGAGCTCCCGGATGGCGCGCCCCGCGGGGCCGCGGGCATATTGCCGTCGTAATGTTATAATATTACTTATGGCTGCGCCGGAGCGCGCGAAGGAGCCCCTACCATGAAGACGCTCTTTGCGGTCGCGATGGCCAGCTTCCTGGGCCTCGTCGCTGTTGCGCCGGCGCGCGCCGCCGACAAGATTGACGTGCTGGCGGCGGAGAATTTTTATGGCGATGTTGCGTCACAGATCGGCGGCGACCGGGTTTCGGTCACGAGCGTCTTGACGAATCCCGATCAGGACCCGCATCTTTTTGAAATCTCGCCCGACGTGGTGCGCAAGGTCGCTGCCGCGAAGATCATCATCTACAACGGTGCCGACTACGATCCGTGGATGGAAAAGCTTCGCCACGCGGCCGGCCGGTCCGCGAGCGCGGTGGTCGTCGCTGACCTCGTGCACAAGAAGGCCGGCGACAATCCGCATCTGTGGTACGATCCGCCGACCATGCCGGCGCTCGCCGGCGCCCTCGCCGCGGCTTTCGCCGCGGCCGATCCGGCGCATAAGGACGAGTATGCGGTGCGGCTTAAAACCTTTCTCGCCTCGCTCGCGCCGCTGAACGAGACGATTGCCGCCCTTGGCAAGAAGTACGCGGGCAGTTCGGTGACCGCGAGCGAACCGGTATTCGGTTATATGGCGGCGGCGCTCAAGCTGCGGATGCACGACGAGCATTTCCAGCTCGCGGTGATGAATGACACCGAGCCCAGCGCGCGCGATCTCGCTGCCTTCGAGCAGAATCTCAAGTCTCACCGCGTGCGCGTCATGTTCTTTAACAAGCAGGCGACGGACAATCTGGTTCAGCGCCTCGTCGCGCTCGCTCGTGCTTCCGGGATCCCCGTGGTTGGCATCACTGAAACCTGCCCGCCCGGGCTGTCGTATCAGACCTGGATGCGCGACGAGCTCAACGCCACCGCGCAGGCGCTGGCCGGATCGCCTTCGTGAACGTCATCGCATTCGACCGTGTGACCCTCGCGCTCGGCGGCCGCGATGTGCTCGCCGACGTGAGCTTCGCCATCAAGCCCGGCGAATTCATCGGCGTGCTCGGTCCCAACGGTTCGGGCAAGACCACGTTGATGCGCGCCATTCTCGGCCTGATTGCGCCGCGCGCCGGCAGCGTTCGCGTCTTCGGCCGGCCGCCGCAGCGCGGCAACGCGCAGATCGGTTATCTGCCGCAGGTGCGCACGATGCTGCCCGACCTGCCGCTGCGCGGGCGAGATTTCATCGCCAGCTCGCTGCGCGGCGAACGCTGGGGCGTGCCCTCGCACGCGCCCCTCGACCGCAAGATGATTGCCGAGACGCTGGCGGCGGTCGGGGTGCGCGACCTCGCCGAGCGGCCCTTGTCGCAAATGTCCGGCGGCGAGCGGCAGCGGCTACTGCTCGCACAGGCGCTCTTTGGCGAGCCGCGCCTCTTGCTGCTCGACGAGCCCCTGATCAGCCTCGATCACCGCTATCAGGAGACCGTGGTCGAGCTCGTTCGCAATTTCGCCCGCGAGCGCAACATCACGGTGCTGTTCTCCGCTCACGAGCTCAATCAGCTCGTCACCGTGCTCGACCGCGTCCTTTATCTGGGTGACCGCCATGCCGCACTCGGAACGGTCGACGAGGTGGTCACCACGCCCATGCTGTCGAAACTCTACGGAACGGCAATCGAGGTGGTGCGCGCCGGCGGCCACATTTTCGTGCTCTCGCGCGGCCGCGACGTCGAGCGCTCCGATCATCTGCATGATCATGGTCATGGATACGACCACGACGGTGCCGGCGACCACGTGCATCATCGCGACCCTCCCGATGTTTGACTACGAATTCATGCGCAACGCGTTCGCTGCCGCGGGCGTGGCGGCGGTGGTCTCCGGGCTGGTCGGCTACTTTTTGGTGTTGCGCGGGCAGACCTTTGCCGGTCATGCGCTCGGCCATATCGGCTTTGCCGGCGCCACAGGCGCCGTGCTGATCGGCGTCGCGGCGGTTTGGGGGCTTGTCGGCTTCACGGTTGCCGCCGGCGTGGGCATGGGCCTGATGGGCGAGCGCTTGACCGGCCGCGACGTCGCCATCGGCGTGGTGCTGGCACTGGCTCTCGGCTTCGGGCTGTTGTTTCTTCACTACTACACGGGGTTCGCCGCCCAGGCCACGGCGCTCTTGTTCGGCAACGTGCTCGCCGTCGATCGTTCTACAATTGCGACGCTGCTCGGTCTCGGTGCGGTCACGCTGGCGGGGCTCGCCGCAATCATGCGGCCATTGATCTTTGCCAGCCTGCAGCCGGAATTGGCCGAAGCCAAAGGCGTGCCGCTGCGCTTCGTCTCCACCGCTTTTCTCGCCATCGTGGCGCTTGCCGTCTCCGAGAGCGCGCAGATCGTCGGAGTCCTTCTGGTGTTTGCGCTGATGGTCGGGCCGCCGGCCACCGCCCAGCGGCTGGTGAGCGGTCTGTGGAGCGGCATGGCGCTGTCGGCGGGAATTGCGCTCGCCGAGGCGTGGATTGGCATCGTCATGGCCTATTACACCGACTGGCCGGTGAGCTTCTGCATCGCGCTTCTGAGCGCGCTCGGCTATTTCGCCACGCGCGGCGAATGGATTGCGGTGCCGGCTCGCCGCTGAACGCAAAAGCACGACGTTGTGCTGGCGCATTGCTCCGCGGGCTCCCTCTATTGCCAAGGCTGCTGCCGAAAGCCATGCTTGCCGGAGCGAAAGGCTAAAGAGCGCATGAGCAAGCCCGATGCCCAAAGTGTCCGTGCGGTCTGCGTCGGCGAGGTTGTGATCGAGCTCAAGCGCGGCGCCGATGGCCGGTTCGCGCTGTCCTGCGGCGGCGACACCTTCAACACCGCGGTGTACCTCGCGCGTGCCGGGATCGAGGTCGCCTTTGCGACAGCCATTGGCGACGATCCTTATTCGGACAGCATCGTGGCGCTTGCCGCTGCCGAGGGCCTGTCCTCGCGACTCATTCTCCGCGTCGCCGGCCGCCTTCCGGCGCTCGGCCTGATCGAGAACGGACCGACCGGCGAACGCAGCGTGCGCTATTGGTGCAATGGCGCGCCGGTGCACGAGCTGTTCGAACTTTCCGATTGGATGCGCGTGGCCGAAGCGCTGCTTGCCGCGAAACTTATCTATTTTTCTGGAATCACGTTGTCGCTGTTTTCCAATATCGGCCTTGGCCGCTTCCTGGCGGTGCTCGAAATGGCGCGCGGGCAGGCGCCAAGGTGGCGTTCGATGGCAACTTCCGCCCGCGCGGCTGGAAGGGCGACCTGGGGCGCGCGCGCACCGTTTTCATCGAGACGCTCAAGCGCGTCGACATCGCGCTGCCGACTTTCGACGACGAAGCGGTGATCTGGGGTGATCCCAGTCCGGAGGCGACAGTGGCGCGGCTGCAGGCCTTCGGTATCAGCGAAATCGTGGTCAAGAACGGGCCGAACAGCGCGCTGGTGGCTGCCGGCACCATGCAGGAATTTGTGCCGGTGCCGCAAGTGGTGGTGCCGATCGATGCCACCGCGGCCGGCGACGGCTTCAATGCCGGCTATCTCGCCGCGCGGCTCAATGGCACCGACATCGCCCAGGCCGCGAGCGCCGCCCATCGCCTCGCCGGTGACGTGATCCGCCACAGCGGCGCGCTGGTGCCGCGAGCCGGCGCCGCGATGCATTGAGGCGTCCGCAAGTTTTCACGATGTGTGATCCTGTCATCGATGGGCTACATGCAGCGCGTTCAACAAACAACGGCAGGCGCCTGCAGTTTCGGCTTCCGCCGGCAATTCCCGCGCCGCAATTTCTAGGATAAACGCTGTGTCTCGGTGCTCCCGCTCATTGGGCCGTTTGCATTGCGCTCACTGCGGTTTCGGTTTTTGGCGCGTTGGCTGATGCTTGCCGCTCGCGGCGTGGTCAGCGGCTTGCTGCTGCTTGAACTCTATCGGCAGTCGCCCAATGCTCAGCTTGGGCGCACTCAAGCAGCGGCCGCCGTTGCCGCCCTGGCAAGTAGCGCCGCATGAATCCGAACCTCCTCACCTGGATGGTCGTGGCGTTGGCGACTGCCGGCGTGGTCGTCCGTCCTTATGGGCTCCCCGAGGCGCTGTGGGCAGTCATCGGCGCGGCCGTTCTCGTCCTCTTCGACCTCCTGCCCTGGCGCGAAGCGCTCCTCGGCATTGGCAGGGGCACTGATATTTATCTGTTCCTCACCGGCATGATGCTGCTTTCCGAATTGGCCCGTGAGCAGGGGCTGTTCGACTGGCTGGCGGCGCGTGCCACCCGCGCCGCCGGCGGCTCGCCGACTACTTTGTTCACCCTGATCGTGGTGGTGGGCACGCTGGTTACCACCTTCCTCTCCAATGACGCGACCGCCGTGGTGCTCACCCCGGCAGTCGCCGCCGTGATGCGGGCAATGAACGCGAAGGAGCCGCTGCCCTATCTTCTCGCCTGCGCGTTCATCGCCAATGCCGCGAGCTTCGTGCTGCCGATTTCCAATCCGGCGAATCTGGTGCTGTACGGCTCGCACACGCCGCCGCTGTTGCAGTGGCTGCCGCTTTATGCGCTGCCCTCGGCATTGTCGATCCTGGCGACTTACGCAGTGCTGCGCTTCGCCGAGCGGCGGCGGCTGCGCCAGCCGATCGCCGCCGCGATCGAGATTCCGGTCTTGAGCGCTTGCGGGCATTTGACAGCGTGGGGCATCGCGGCGATGTCGGTGGTCTTGCTTGCCGCCTCGGCACTCGGCCTGCAGCTCGGCCTGCCGACGTTTTTGGCCGGCTGCGTCACGGCGGTGCTGGTCTTCCTCTGTTCGCGCTCCGATCCGCTGCGGCCGATCAAAAACATTGCCTGGGGAATCCTGCCGCTGGTGGCCGGCCTGTTCGTGATGGTGCAAGCCTTGGAGCGGACCGGCGTGACCGGCGCGGCCGCGGCTCTGCTCGCTCGAGCCGTCCAGGAATTGGCTTCCATGGCCGCCGGTCTGTCCGGCGCCGTTGCCGCCGTCGGCTGCAACCTCGTAAACAATCTGCCGGCCAGCTTGGTCGCAGAGCGCGCGATGGCGGTCACCTCGGTGCCCGAACACGTTCGCGCCGCGCTTTTGATCGGCGTTAATCTCGGTCCTAACCTATCGGTTACGGGATCGCTGGCAACGATCCTCTGGCTCAGGGCGCTGCGCCGCGACGGCTATCATGTCAGCGCTTGGACATTTCTGAAGCTCGGCGTCTTCATCATGCCGGCTGCGCTCGTGCTGGCCATCGCCGGTGTGTTCGCTTTCGCTTGACCCGGCTCGGTTCGCCGCTAATCGTTTTTGCCGTTAGGCTCGGCGCCTGCTCGGCGGGCGTCCTCGTTGGCCGAGGACGTCACCGGCATCGCAGCCAAGGTCGCAATATACCAGTTCTTGCGCCGACTGACTCGCCGCGTTCCGATGAGGAGAGGGTACTTGTGACGAAATCTACTGGGCGAAATCGTCGGGCTTGAGCTCGATCGGCACACCGTGCGGCGTGCGCGCGCAGGCGCGCTGCCAGGCCTCGCGGGTGCGCCCGAGCGTGTCGGTGTCCGCAAACCCTTTCTCGTCGACGATGCGCTCGAGCGCAGCGAGCCAATGGCGGTAATAGGTCTCGCCGGTATCCGCATCGCCGGCGGCCTGCGCCTTTTTGATTTCCTCGCCGAGTGTCGCCGCCCATTCCGTCCAGGTGAACAGGCTGCGCTCGTGGAGCAATACGGCGAGCGCAAAAGCCTGCGCCTCCCACGGTTCGCGGAACACCGGCCCTTCGGCATTGCGCGGGATGCTCACGTCGTCATTGTGGCCGAACGAGCGCAGCGAGTGAGAGCCGGAACCCATAGCACCGTCCTTGAATGAAGGAGTGCGTTCGTCACGCCTGCTGCAAATACGGCTCGAACGCCTCGATCGAGACCTTCAGTGTCGGATCGGCGTTCTCGCCCCACAATTCGCGGCCATCGAACAGCACGGTGTAAAGCCATTGCGGGTTCTCGCCCTGGCCGATCGCCACGGTGTCAGGAAAGACATGACAGCCACGCAATGCTTCGATCACGCCGCTCTTGCCGCGCGCATAACGTGGCAGCCGCGTATGCGTCTGCGGATGGATGTTCATCGTGCGCACGCGGTCGCCGGGCTTAAAGCGCGCCGGCGCTTGCGCCGGGCGGCTGAATGAGCCACGCGTGAGCGTATCGGGCACGTTGGCGGCGGCAAGCTTGCGCTTGAGCGGCTTGCCGGGGCGCAGCGCATGACCCGCTTTGATCTCATCGGCGTCGGCGAGCCCGAGTTCTACAATGAGATTTTCCAGCCTGATTGCCCATTTCTTGTAATACGAGCTCGATAGGTAAAGATCGGGCGGCAGCCGCTCGATGCCGGCTCGCGTTTGGTCGATTGTCCATACGCCGGTGTAGCCCATGGCGCGGTTGAGTGCGAGCGTGCGGCCCTCCCATGCGGCGTGAAAGACCGGCTCCTTCGCCTCTGGCTCGACTTTGCCGAAGCCGTGCATGCCGCCCATGTCATGGATGCCGTCCATCACGCCGCCTCCGGATTTTTCGGTAGCGCCGTGCCGATCATGCTGTCGCGTGTCACCAGGCTTGCCAATTTTTCTTCGCTCCAGCCCTCGGTTCCGGCCGGGCGCATCGGCAGCACGATGAAACGCGTTTCCGCGGTCGAATCCCACACCCGGATCCGGGTATCTGGCGGCAGCCTGACGCCGAAATCAGCAAGGACGCCGCGCGGGTCGTTCACCGCGCGCGAGCGATAGGGCGCCGATTTGTACCAGACTGGCGGCAGCCCCAGAACTTCCCACGGATAGCAGGAGCATAGCGTGCAGACGATCATGTTGTGCTGCTTCGGGGTGTTCTCCACCGCGATCAGATGATCGCCGACGCGGTTCATAACGCCGAACGAAGCCACCGCCTGGCTCGCGTCAGCCAGCAGTGCCGTTTTGAACGCCGGATCGCTCCAGGCCTTGGCGACGACGCGCGCGCCGGTGTGGGGGCCGACTTTCGTCTCGTAGGCCTCGATGATGGCGTCGAGCGCAGCCGGATCGACGTAGCCTTTTTCGGCGAGCACGGTCTCGAGCGCGCGCACCCGCAGCTGCATCTCGGAGAGTTCCGAGCCGTGGTCTTCAGGGTCGTGGCGATGATCGTGCGTCATGGCAAATCGTCCCGGCGCTCCATTCCGGCGGCGCGAATCGCTGCCGGGGCCGACTCCGTCCCGGCCGCAGCTCCCGATTATAGGGCGTTGCGGGAAGCGCGTCACATGGTTTCCAGGTGACCTCGTTTCCCGGGTAGTGCCGCGCAAGCGGTGACCCATAATCGCCAATGCACTGCCTTCTGGTGGGTAGACCTTCTGCTCGGCTTGGTGACGGATTCGCGATCATTTTCGTCGTGTTGCCGATCCTGGCGGAGATCTCAGACATGCACCCGCCGCTTGCCCGGCACTGGTTGCGTTTGCGCTGCCGCACTGGCGCAAGCCACCACTCGACAGCAACGATGCCGAATGACAACCTCACCCGAGCTTAAAGATCGCCCAATCCGTATTCTGCCCAGCGCGCCTTGACGCGCTCCTCGTCCTCGGCGGCGGGGCGCACGGTCGGCGGAAAGCGTTCGTTGCCCCATTCCGCGCGGCGAGGGTTTTTCCAAGAGCGTGTGGCGTCGATCAACATCCGGTTCCACAATCCGGTGCCGAGCTGTGCCACGTCGCGGTCCTCCAAGGGCGTCGACGGATCGATCGGCGAGCCGAAAATGCCGGGAAAAACGACCACGCCGCCTGCGCCGGCATTGACCCGGTGCGCGAACGCCCATTCCACCTGCTCGTCGTCGGCGGGATCGATGTCCTCCTCCACCACGGTGACGTGCTTATAGCGATATTGCGCAGCGCTGTTTCCCCACAGGGCGGCAGCGACCTGCTTCGGCTGGCCCTGATAATGTTTTCGGATCTGCACGCGCAGATTGACGCCGTTGGTGATCGGCGGCGCGTAGACGTCGAGGATGCCCGGAATGCCGGCGCCATTGAGGACGTTCCAAGCAATCGCCGCGCGCTGCACCGAGGACATTACGCTGTTCTCGCTGTAGGAGCCGGGCAGGGTGCCTTCGAGCGAGCCGCAGAAGATCGGATCGCGGCGGTGGGTGATACAGGTGACCTGCATGGTCGGTCGCGGTGTCGGCAGGTCCGATACGTACCCGGTGAATTCGCCGAACGGGCCTTCGCTCTCGTAGCTCGACGGATCATCGCTGATGGTGCCTTCGATTACGATCTCGGCGCTTGCCGGTACAGCGAGATCGACGGTCTCGCAGCGCACGAGCTGCGCCGGTTCGCCCCGATAGGCGCCCATTACATCCCATTCGCAGGCGCCGGCGGGGATCGGCGATCCGGACAGAAACGACATGATCGGATCCCAGCCGATCACGCAGGCGACCGGCATCGGCTCGCCGCGCGCTGCCCATTTCACGAAATGCGCGCCCCAATGCTGTCCGCCCTTGATGAGCAGAAACGGCGCGGTGTTCTTCTTGCCAATCATGCCGCGATAGAGGCCGACGTTCATCACGCCTGTATCGGGGTCTTTGGTGACGATGGACGAGAAGGTGTGGATGTAACGCCCCCCTTCCAGATAGTGCCATTTCGGAACGGGAAACTCGGTCTGATCAATGTCCGCTCCCTTGATAATGACCTCCTTGATGGGGCCAGTCGCCACCATCACCGGGGAAATCGTCTCGCGATTCTTCTGCATGACATACTGTACGAGCTCGCGGTTCGAGGCTTCGCGCGGAAAGCCGAGCGCCAGCGCGAGGCGCGAACGCGAACCGAGCCCGCTGGCAAACAGTTTGTTGCAGCGTCCGCTCTTATAGCCCTTGATGGTCTCGAACAGGAGCGCGGGGCCCTTCTTCTCCAAGACACGCCGGGTAAGGGCGCCGATCTCGCGGTCCCAGTCGACTTCGGCCCTGATCCGCCGCAGCTCACCATGCTGCTCGAGAGTTGCCATCCACTGCCGCTGGTCCAGAAAGCCCACGGTTGTTCACCCCTCAGTGATCAGCCAAGGCCGAAAGCGTGATGTTGGCGAAACCGACAGCGTGCTTGCGGCTTTTGGCATAAATCCCGCAATTTTCTCCTCTGCGCAACGGGAGCGGTTCTCGTCCATTCCGGACCGCGCCACTGGGTCCGCGCAAAGCGCAGGCCGAGGGTAAACTTGGCGATGAGCCCGCGATCCGTAAAATCGAGGAACAATCCCGGGCGCTACCGTCCGCAGGCGTCGTGGGAAGGCCCGGCATCTGCGCTGCCGTGATCGTCTCGCTTCGTCGGCCTGCCGGCGGCATCGCGCAATGGCGGGCTAGTCGCATCGGGCTCTAACAAGCCGATTGGATTGCCGCTGCCTGAGAACCGACTGCCGCCCGACATTGGATTTGCAACGTTGCAAAAATCGGAAGTGTGTGTCGTCGTTGCCGCGATTTGCGGCTAATGAATTTTCCGCTGTCGGGAGCAGGGTCATGATTTCAACATCGATTTTCAACCTCAGCGGCAGTGTCGCGCTGGTGACCGGTGCATCGAGCGGCCTCGGTCTGCGCTTCGCCGAGATCCTGGCCGAGAACGGCGCTGCGGTCGTGCTGGTGGCGCGCCGGGCGGATCGGCTCGAGGCGCTGAAAGCGCGCATCAGCCAAAGCGGTGGCCGCGCCATCGCGGTAAAGGCTGACGTGCGCGAGCGCGCGGCAATGCGGGCGGCTTTCGACGCCGCCGAAGCGCAATTCGGCACCGTGACCATCCTGGTCAACAACGCCGGGGTCGCCCATGCCGCCCGTGCGGTCGAACTCGCCGAAGCGGAATGGCGGCGCGTGCTCTCGACCGATCTCGACGCGGTGTTCTACTGGTCGCAGGAAGCGGCGCGACGCATGCTCGCCGCCGGCACGGGCGGTGCCATCGTCAATATCGCCTCGGTGCTCGGCATCGGTGTCGATAAGGGCGTGGCTGCTTATGCCACAGCCAAGGCGGGCGTGATCCAACTCACCAAGGCACTGGCGCTCGAACTAGGCTTTAGCGGTATCCGCGTCAATGCGATCGCGCCGGGCTGGATTGTCACTGAGCTCAATCGCGAGTATCTGCGCAGCGAAAAGGGCAGCACCTTGACCCGGCAAATTCCCCTGGGCCGCTTCGGCGAGGAGCGCGATCTGGACGGCGCGCTCCTCCTTCTGGTCTCCGATGCCGGTCGCTTCATCACCGGGGCCACCATCGTCGCCGACGGCGGCCAATCAGTAGCGTTACGCGCATAGCAGGATCAGGTATCGGCGTAGGCTCACAGCCGATCCCACCCCCTCAAATAGGCCGGCGCATCCGCCCGAGCAGCCAGCCAACGCCGAGCGCGATGGCCACAGCCTTATAGGGCTGATTCTCAATGGTGTTGCGCACCGCCTGCTCGAACGAACTGACACTGTCTTGGGTCGCTCGCGCGGCGGCATTGGCAGCCTGATTGGCGCTGTTGCGGGTTTGCTCATATACATCGCGCGCGGCGCCCGAGACTTCCTCCGCGGCGGCCGCGGCATTGTTCTTGGCATCGCCAAAAGCGCGGTTGAAATCGCTTTTGTGCGACCGGTCTTCTGGCTTCGGCATGGACGTCTCCGTACGGTGGAAAGTTTGGCCGGTCAACGCGCGAGCAGGCGCGAAGTTCATTGTCGGGAACGTTTGCTCCCGCCCCGGGTTGTTACCGCAATGCGGGCCGCGCGCAACATGGCAAATCGGTCAGCGCGCCAGCGACCGATGCGCCACGGCAGTATCCGCCGCGGCGAAACAAAGGTTCGACCGAAAGAGAAGAAGATGTTTCAACATCGTTCCAGGGACTTTGACCCGCGCGTATCCGCGATTGTCGATCACCTGCGCGGCATCCAGGACCAACTTGGCAAGATCGGCAAGGATGCCGGACGTCGCGGCGCCGTAGGCGCGGCCTCGGCCGGAAACCAGATCGCCGAAGCGATCGCCCCCGTCCTCGATGACATCAGCGCGCGTTTCCGCCGCGGGCAGCGCGCGGCCGTCGAGGGCGCATCCGGCCTGGGCGACCAGGCCGTGCGGATGAGCAGCAGGGTCGGCAGCCGCGCGGTCGAGCGGCTGACCGACCAGGCGCAACAGCGCCCGCTCATGATGCTAGCGGTCGCCATCGGCGTCGGCGTCCTCATCGGTGCCGCGAGCCGGCGCCCAAAACCCGGCGCGGAGCTTCGCAGGGCTTCCCAAGCACACCGAGATCCTGCAACGTGTGCTGGCGAGGGCGCCGGCTACGGGTGAACTGCAGGCCTATAACTGGCATCTACACACTCGCACCCACCTGTAGACTAGACTGGACAGCATTCAACGCGCGATTGCTTCATCGTCTCTCTTAGCGGGCCATGCCCTGTCACGGCCTGGCAATTCTGCTCGGTACCGGTAGAGTGGACCAAAGATTTGCGGAGCGGCTCGGTCATTGATTGCGCTCTGGCTTGGCTGACCATTGACCGACAAATTGCGGGTAAATCGGGCTGGCGCTGCCGGCTGCCGGCCGTTGGCGCCGCACCTTCATCTTTCATCGATCGCCCGCCCGCTGGTCGCGGCCACTATGGCCTTGTTGTTGGCGTTCGGCCTCAATCGCAATGGACAAATCAGTTAACAGTGGGCGTTGATTGCACGTTCGGTGCACGCTCGACCATTGCACTCGTGGGCATCTCGTGATCCACTCGTCGTGCGGACGGCGCGCAGGGACAGAAATCACCATTGGGGCCCCGGCACCCATTGACCTGCTCGGGCGTTGCCGCCCGGTCGGCGTGTGCGGCTTCCACCGGCCACCGGTTTTTTTGACCACGGGCTGGTCGGAAGGCTTGTTTCGCCGCCTGGAATTTGCCATGTTTGATATAGGACAGCACTGCTGTCCCAATTAACGGCACGCCAGCGCTGTCCGGTGAACAGCGCGCGGGCCGCCGTGGGCGGGCGGGCGCGCCGGCCGACGGAGCAAAAGCCAACCTCGTCGTGAGCGCGAGCGGCGACGGTTGGCCAGAATAATGGCTGACTTTGCCCGGAACGCCGGGTTCCTTCCGCTTCCGCTGCGTGTCGGATCGCGCGTGAGGTGCGGGTGCGCATGCCGGAGCTTCGATGCGCGCTCGAGCGGGGCGGTGATGGGGAGTTGCGTGAATTGACGACGACCGCGTCAGCATTCGGCTTGTTTGATCCGGCGCTGGAAAAAGATTCCTGCGGCGTCGGCTTTATTGCCGATATCAAGGGTCGCAAGTCGCACAAGATCATCGAGGACGCGCTGACGATCTTGCTCAATCTGGAGCATCGCGGCGCGGTCGGCGCCGATCCGCGGGCCGGCGACGGCGCCGGCATTCTGCTGCAGACACCGCACAAGTTTTTCGCCAAACAGGCCGCCGCGCTCGGGTTTGCCCTGCCGCCGCCCGGGCAATACGCGGTCGGTGTGCTGTTTTTGCCCCACGACGGCCCCTGGCGCTCCGAGATCATGGACACCTACGCGGCAGTCGCCGCACGCGAAGGTATGCGCATTCTCGGCTGGCGCGACGTGGCAACCAACAATTCGACGCTTGGCGCCTCAGTCAAGCCCACCGAGCCGGTGCACAAGCAGGTCTTCATTGCGCGCAGTCCGCAGGTCACAACCGAGGACGAGTTCGAGCGCAGGCTCTACATCTTGCGCAAGACCATTTCGGGAAATCTCTACGGCAAACGCGAGCGGCACGTCTCCAATTATTATCCCGTGTCGATCTCCTGCCGCACCGTGATCTACAAGGGCATGTTCCTTGCCGATCAGCTCGGCACTTATTATCCGGACCTGCACGATCCAGATTTCGAGAGCGCGCTCGCGCTTGTGCACCAGCGTTTCTCCACCAACACCTTCCCGACCTGGTCGCTGGCGCACCCGTACCGCATGATCGCGCACAACGGCGAGATCAACACGCTGCGCGGGAACAACAACTGGATGGCGGCGCGGCAGGCTTCGGTGTCTTCGCCCCTGCTCGGCGCCGATATCGGCAAGCTCTGGCCGATCTCGTATGAGGGTCAGTCCGACACCGCCTGTTTCGACAACGCGCTCGAATTCCTGGTGATGGGCGGCTATCCGCTGGCGCACGCCATGATGATGATGATCCCCGAGGCGTGGGCGGGCAATCCGCTCATGAACGAGGAGCGCCGCGCCTTTTACGAATATAACGCCGCCCTGATGGAGCCGTGGGACGGCCCCGCGGCGATCGCATTTACGGACGGCCGCCAGATCGGCGCCACGCTCGACCGCAACGGCTTGCGTCCGGCCCGCTACATCGTCACCCGCGATGGCCGCATCATCATGGCCTCCGAAGTCGGCGTGCTGCCTGTTCCGGAGGATGAGATTCTCACCAAATGGAGGCTCCAGCCGGGTAAAATGCTGCTGGTCGATCTCGAACAGGGCCGGCTCATACCCGACGAGGAGCTTAAAAGCACGCTGGCGCGGAGCCATCCTTATCGCCAGTGGCTTGACCGCACCCAGATCGTGCTTGAGGAGCTGCCGGGGGCGACGCATGGCGCGCCGATATCGAATTTGTCACTGCTCGATCGCCAGCAGGCGTTCGGCTATACCCAGGAAGACCTCAAGCTCCTGTTAACGCCGATGGCGACGACCGGCGAAGAGGCCGTCGGCTCCATGGGCAACGACACGCCGATCTCGGCGCTCTCCGACCGGCCGAAGCTGCTATTCACCTATTTCAAGCAGAACTTCGCGCAGGTGACCAATCCGCCGATCGACCCGATCCGCGAAGAGCTCGTGATGAGCCTGGTCTCGATCATCGGCCCGCGGCCGAATCTGTTCGATCTCGAGGGCATGTCGCACACCAAGCGGCTTGAAGTGCGTCAGCCGATCCTGACCAACGACGATCTGGAAAAGATCCGCTCGATCTCCTCGGTCGCCGAATTGCATTTCAAGTCGACCACGCTGGATGCCACGTGGCCGGCGGAGACCGGCGCCGCGGGCATGGAAGCCGCGCTCGCGGCGCTATGCAGCGAGGCCGACGCCGCCGTGCGCGACGGCATCAACATCATCATCCTCTCGGACCGCCGCGCCGGCGCCGACCGAATCCCGATCCCGTCGCTGCTCGCCTGCGCGGCCGTGCATCATCATCTGATTCGCGAAGGCCTGCGTACCTCGGTCGGCCTCGTTGTCGAATCCGGCGAGCCGCGCGAGGTGCATCATTTCTGCTGTCTCGCCGGCTATGGCGCCGAGGCGATCAATCCGTATCTGGCGTTCGAGACCCTCTCGACAATGAGGAACGAACTGCCGCTGAAGCTCGACGAAAGGGAAGTCGTCAAGCGCTATATCAAGTCGATCGACAAAGGACTGCTCAAGGTGATGTCGAAAATGGGCATCTCCACCTATCAGTCCTATTGCGGCGCGCAGATTTTCGACGCCGTCGGACTCAAGTCCGAGTTCGTCGCCAGATATTTCACTGGCACCGCCACGCGCATCGAGGGCGTCGGCGTCCACGAGATCGCCGAAGAGGCGGTGCGGCGGCATTCCGACGCGTTCTCCGATGCGCCGATCTATCGCGCCATGCTTGACGTCGGCGGCGAATATGCGTTCCGCGTGCGCGGCGAGGAGCATGTGTGGAACGTCGCCACGGTGGCCGCACTGCAGCACGCAGTGCGCGGCAATTCCTACGAAACATACCGACAATACGCGCGGCTGATCAACGAGCAGTCGGAGCACCTGTTCACCGTCCGCGGCCTGTTCCGCATCAGGCGGGCCGAGGAGGACGGCCGGGCGCCGCTGCCGATCGAGGAGGTCGAGCCGGCAAAAAACATCGTGCGGCGCTTCGCCACCGGCGCCATGTCGTTCGGCTCGATCTCGCGCGAGGCGCACACCACGCTTGCCATCGCCATGAACCGCATCGGCGGCAAATCGAATACCGGCGAAGGCGGCGAAGAGGCGGACCGCTTCAAGCCGCTGCCCAACGGCGATTCGATGCGCTCGGCCATTAAGCAGGTGGCCTCCGGCCGCTTCGGGGTCACCGCCGAGTATCTCGTCAACTCGGACATGATGCAGATCAAGATCGCCCAAGGCGCCAAGCCCGGCGAAGGCGGCCAGCTGCCGGGGCACAAGGTCGACAAGATTATCGCCAGGGTGCGCCACTCGACCCCGGGCGTCGGCCTTATTTCGCCGCCGCCGCATCACGACATCTATTCGATAGAGGATTTGGCGCAGCTCATCTTCGATCTGAAAAACGTCAACCCGCAGGGCGACGTGTCCGTCAAGCTCGTCTCCGAGGTCGGCGTCGGCACCGTCGCCGCCGGCGTGTCCAAGGCGCGCTCCGACCACGTCACCATTGCCGGCTTCGAGGGCGGCACCGGCGCTTCCCCGCTCACCTCGATCAAGCATGCCGGCTCGCCGTGGGAGATCGGTCTCGCCGAGACCCACCAGACGCTGGTCGCCAATCGGTTGCGGGGACGGATTGCCGTGCAGGTCGACGGCGGCATCCGTACCGGGCGCGACGTCGTGGTCGGCGCGCTGCTTGGCGCCGACGAATTCGGCTTTGCCACCGCGCCGCTGATCGCCGCCGGCTGCATCATGATGCGCAAGTGCCATCTCAACACTTGCCCGGTGGGCGTGGCGACCCAGGATCCGGTGTTGCGCAAGCGCTTCCGCGGACAGCCGGAGCACGTGATCAATTATTTCTTCTTCGTCGCCGAAGAAGTGCGCGAGCTGATGGCTGCCATCGGCTATCGCACCTTCAACGAGATGATCGGGCAGATGCAGATGCTCGATCGCGTCAAGCTTATCGCCCATGCCAAGGCGAAGGGGCTCGACTTCTCCAAGCTGTTCACCAAGCCGGACATTCCAAAAAGCGTCGCGATCTACCATTGCGAGGAGCAAGATCACAAGATTCACGATGTTATCGATCGCGAATTGATCGTGCGCTCGCGCGCGGCGCTTGAACAAGGCATCCCGGTACGCATCGCGATGCCGATCCGCAACACCGACCGCACCACCGGCGCCATGCTCTCCGGCGAGATCGCCAGGCGCTACGGCCATGACGGGCTGCCGGACGACACGATCGTGGCGCAGTTCGCCGGCACCGCAGGCCAGAGTTTTGGCGCGTTCCTCGCCCGCGGCGTGACCTTCGAACTCCACGGCGACGCCAACGACTATGTGGGCAAGGGATTGTCCGGCGGCCGGATCGTCGTGCGCCCGCCGGCGCAGTCCGCCGTGGTGCCGGAGGACTCGATCATCATTGGCAATACCGTGCTGTACGGCGCGATCGAAGGCGAGTGCTATTTCCGCGGGGTGGCCGGCGAGCGCTTTGCCGTGCGCAATTCCGGCGCCATCGCGGTGATCGAGGGCGCCGGCGACCATTGCTGCGAATACATGACCGGCGGCGTGGTGGTGGTGCTTGGTCGCACCGGGCGCAATTTCGCCGCCGGCATGTCGGGGGGCGTCGCCTACGTGCTCGACGAGGACGGCACCTTTGCCTCGCGCTGCAACCTGGCCATGGTCGAGCTTGAGCCGATGCCCGGCGAAGAGGACATCAACGCGCGCGTCTTCCATCACGCCCGCGACCTGGAAACGCACGGACTCGTCGACGTGATGTCCGACATGAGCCGCTTCGACGCACACCGGCTGCATCACCTGATCGCCCAGCATGCGCGCTTTACCGGCTCGGCAGTCGCCGCCAAGATCCTCGGAAGCTGGAACAACTGGTATCCGAAATTCCGCAAAGTGATGCCGGTCGAATACCGGCGCGCGCTCAACGAATTGAATGCCGCCGCAATTGCGGCGGAGTAGCGAGCGCGCAGTGGGCAAAATCACCGGCTTTCTCGAATACCAGCGTGAGGACCGCGACTACGAACCGGTCGCGGAGCGCGTGCGTCATTGGCGCGAATTCGTGATGCCGATGACCGAGCAGGACTACGTCACGCAGGCCGCGCGCTGCATGAATTGCGGCGTACCGTATTGCATGGGCACCGGCGCGCTCACGCCCGGCTCGCCGGGCTGCCCGGTCAACAATCAGATCCCGGACTGGAATGATCTCGTCTACAATGGCAACTGGGAAGAGGCTGGGCGCAACCTGCACTCGACCAACAATTTCCCGGAAATCACCGGCCGCATCTGCCCGGCGCCTTGCGAGGCCTCCTGTACGCTCAACATCGACGAAAATCCAGTCACCATCAAATCGATCGAATGTGCGATTGCCGATCGCGCCATCGCGCGGGGCCTCAAGCCCGAGCCGCCGGCGGAAAAGACCGGCAAGAGAGTCGCGATCGTCGGCTCCGGACCGGCCGGGCTTGCCTGCGCGCAGCAGCTGGCGCGCGCCGGCCACGAGGTGAACGTCTACGACAAGCAGGCCAAGGCCGGCGGGCTCCTGCGCTACGGCATTCCCGACTTTAAGTTGGAAAAGGGTCACCTCGAGCGGCGCATCGTGCAGATGCAGGCCGAAGGCGTGGTGTTTCATTGCGGTGTTCATGTCGGCATCGATCTCGAAGCCAAGAAACTGCTCGAGGAGTACGACGCCTTGGTGCTCGCCGGCGGCGCCGAAAAGGCGCGCGACCTGCCGGTGCCCGGCCGTGAGCTCGCCGGTATTCATTTCGCAATGGATTACCTGCCGCAGCAGAACCGGCGGCTCTCCGGCGAGCCGGCGAGCGACGCCGCGGCGATCCTCGCCGAGGGCAAGCATGTGGTCGTCATTGGCGGGGGCGATACTGGCTCCGACTGCATCGGCACCGCGATCCGACAGGGCGCTCTGTCCGTCACCAATTTCGAAATTCTGCCGCAGCCGCCACTGCGCGAAAACAAGATGCTCACCTGGCCGGACTGGCCGCTCAAGCTGCGCTCCTCGTCGAGCCACGACGAGGGCGCCGAGCGCGATTTCGCGGTGATGACCAGGGCGTTCTCCGGCGAGAACGGCGCCGTGCGCCGACTGCATTGCGTGCGCGTTAACGCCCAGTTCGAGCCGATCCCCGGCACCGACTTCGAACTGCCGGCCGATCTGGTGCTGCTCGCTATGGGCTTCGTGCATCCGGTCCACGAGGGCTTGATCAAGGATCTCAATCTTGCGCTCGACCGCCGCGGCAACGTCGCCGCCTCCACCGACGATTACCGCACCTCGATTGGCAAGGTGTTCGCCGCCGGTGACATGCGCCGCGGCCAGTCGCTCGTCGTCTGGGCGATCCGCGAAGGCCGCCAGGCTGCGCATTCAGTGGACAAGGCTTTGATGGGCGCCTCTCTGTTACCGCGCTGAGCGCCCTGAGCAGCTTTTTCTGAGCAGAGATTGGTTGCCTGACGGCTCGGTGGCGCTTGCGCGCGGGTCAAAGACCAACGAGCGCCGCCAATCAGGTCCCGTTTTTGAGAGCCATGGCAACGCGAAGCCGCCGACGCAGTGCGGATAGCAGGTCCCACGGCCATTCTTCTTCGGAAAATGCCCTTACGAGTAGCGCCACACCGTCAGCGCCGAGTGCTTTGGACAGCAATTCCGCTGCTTCAGATGTTTTTTTCTCCCGAAGCCGCATCAGCTCGGCTCCTTCTGGTTCAACCTTTGGGTTGGCTTGCTGCGGTGCTTCGGTAGTATTCCGGACCCGAACCTTTTTTGAGCGGCATATTTGCGAATGACGATGGCCGTTCTTGCCGCCCATGCTCGGCTTGCCTCCCTCTCGGGACTTTTCTTCCAAGATCAACGTCGGATGGCGGCGCTCAAGCTGGACCTTCACGTGCGACTTTCAGGGCGGAATTTCTTTGCATTCGATCATACGCCGGCGTTCTAACGACGACGCATAATCTTTGCATTTTCCAGAGTGACGGACACGAATTTTTTTTCAACGCCGAAACCGAAAATTTTCGGAAAATGGAGCTTGGTGAACAACGATGGCAAGGCCTGCGGCAGCCCGCTGGGAAGCTCTTGTTGCCGATTGAGCGGCAGGTCGGATTGAACTTGGAGGTCCGGGGGAGGGCGCAGGGGCCCGGCTGGGCAGGAGGAGACCGGATCCTACCGCCAACACTAAGGCAAGCGCTGCAAGACTGCCGCCGGCAATCAGCGGTGCGGGCCGTCGCCCGGTTCGCTGAGCGCCAGCGGCAGCGTCCTGACGAGCGGCCGAATTCGCGGCGGCAAAGGTCGCAGCCGCTTGGGTCAGCAGGCCTGGTGGAAGCGGGATGAGATCGGCGCCGACACAGTCCAGTAGGGCCGCCGCCGAACTGATCTCGGCCCGCTCGCCCGGATCGTGCGACAGCGCGGTGACCACGATTTGCCGTTCGGCGGCAGACAAGCCCGCATCGAGAAATGCGGCCCGCGTGCCGTGACTTAGGCCGGCTTGCAAATCGGCAATCCGAGCACGATCAAGGCCTTCTGCCATGCTGGCAACAAGTCTTGCCTTCGCAAGACGCCGCGTCGCACTCGGCCGACCGTCAAACTCGTCGGCGAGAAGCCATCGGATCTCTTGCGCAACGCAGTTCGACATATCAGGTCTTAGACGGATGGCTCAGGATTTTTTTCCAATCGCGTTGCTATTTCTTTGATCCAGCGCTGAACGCGTTGCCTCAGGCGATAAACCTCTTCGACCGCACAACCCATGGCCTTGGCGATCTGCCGCGGCGGCACCGGGTCGGTGGCAGCGAATACCGTTTCCAGATACAGCCGCTCTTCGGCCGGAAGAGCCGCGGCGGCGGTCTTGACCGCGTCCACGAGGTTGGCCCGGCTACGCTCTTCTTCGGCCAAAAGCAGCCAATCCTCGGGCGTCGGCGTCGTGTCCGCCAGCGCCAAGCCGCCGCCACCACGGGTGACTGCGTCGAGCGAAACCACCCGAGGCGGCCGCGCATGATTCGGCGGCTCAAGCCGCGCTACGGCGGCGATGCGAGCGAGCGCCGCGGCGATAGCAGCCGCATCGGGATCTCGATCGAGCCGACCCACCAGCGCCAAGGCCAGCCGGTCGGCGTCGACCGGATGATCTTCCCATGCGATGGCGGCATAGACTTCCTGGTCAAGCGATGGCAATCGCGCAACCGCCGCCGGCATGCGACGTCGAGGGCTCGCGCGCCGCAGCAGGTCGATAAGCGCATGATCGATGGTGGTCAACACGTAGCCGACGAAGCTGCCGCGCCCGTCGTAGGCCCGGATGCAGCGGAAATCGTTGTCGACAAGCTTCAGGCAAATTTCCTGATAGGCATCTTCCCGCGCCGTCGCACTGCTCCGATTGCCAAGTCGCTGCTCCACTCTGCGGCGGATGTCGCGCTCAAAGAAACGCTGGAACTGGCGCCATGCGTCCCGCGGAGCTTCGCTGAAGCGCCGCGCGAGGCGCTCGGCCAGGATGTCGCGGGCGACAAGTGCAATATAAGTGGAAAGCCTCGCCCCGCCGTCGAACTCCTTCAATCGGGCGCATCCATCTGCCTTCAGCGCGGCGATCAGATGGAGAAATGCCGCCTCGCCCTCGCTCCCGTCGCCCGTGAGCCTGGTCACAATCGACCACAATGTTGCGGATACCGTGTTGATGAACCGCTCGCAAGCTGTCGGATCACCCGCAAGCACCGCCTTGACGAGCGCCTGCTCCGAGAGCGCCTTCGTTGCCGGACGCGCTGCGGCCAACGTCAAGGGCTGCGCTGACGGTTGATCAGCCGCGGTGCCGGCTGCGGAACGTTCCGCACCCGGATCGTGAACGACGGAGCTCTGCGATGACATGACTGAACCCGCCACAATGACGATTCAGCTCTTTGGGCGCACGCAGCCGGCAAGCCCGTTGTTACGAACTCAGCTTCAGAACGCCTGCCCCGGGGTACGTCCGGGAAATTCCCGCGCGATGCCCGGCAGTGGTTGGCTAGTCGATCGATTCGCACCCCGAGTACGAAATCATCCGCTCACCCCCCGTGGAGACGGTCACTCGCGTAGCGCTAGATGCTCAGCCGCAATTATCCCGGCCAAGCTGCAACAGCTCGGCTCTGATCAAGATGGATCAATCCGGCAATATTATGTAGAAGTCTGGGCGCGACAGCGAAGTCGCGGCCGCGCCGGTCACGCGCTCACGGGCGCCGCTCCCATGACGGCCCGCCCTAATCGGGTCGATTTTGGCGCGGGCGCGCCATGCCTTTTTTCCGGTGAGGCGCTGCAAGTCTCTGAAGATTTTTTTCGGCTCCGCCGTGAAAAAGCGGAACCGCGTCCGTCTGTCGCCAATGTTCTGTCGATATGGTGTCTGCACTAGACACCTCGGTGACAAATCTTGGACAAATGCAACGCAAAGGACGGGCGATCAGAAGAGACGCGTCATGAGCGGCACAGGAACACTCGGAATGGGGATGAAGACCGGAGCCGGGCTGGGCATGAAAGTGTGAGCAGCCGCCTACCCGTGGCGCGGTATAATCATGAGCGTGGTCGCGCATTGATCGTTTCATGAAGGCGCCCAGAAAGCACTTTGGGTGACTCTCGTGCCGATTGTCGTGCCTCGGTTTTTACAACGCTCGGTGCGTTGAGCGTCTTGCGCGAGTATCCTGTCGGAGCGATCCTTCCAAATACAAGCGGCTCACAGAATAAGGGGGCAACGATCGATATCCCGAAACTTATCCAGTCGGAAACGGCCTTCGATCCTGAGACTATTCAAGTTTTGGCATCCGCTTTAGATGATGCATGGAGTAGGATTGAAAAATCCGGCAGCCGGTTTGCTCGGCCTGCTTATTCCCGCGCAATGAGGGAAGTGATTGCCAAGCGCATAATCGAAATGGCGCAGCAAGGCGTGAAAGATCCGCGCAGCCTCGCTGACGACGCGGTGCGGTTTCTTTCTGCCAATTACAGCGACGGTTGCAACGGCAAAGCCTAGGTCTCGCCCGCTTGAACCAGACCATAAATGGCCAAATGGTTAAGCCGGGGACGTCGGTTTGGAAGATTTCTCCGGCCGCAGGCTATGTTGACGAATGAGGGCACACGATTCGACGATCACCCGCCGCGACGAAGGCTTCAGCGCCATCTGCCGCCTCCTCGGCGTCACGCCGCAATGCCGCATGTGAACGTGGCTTCCGACCACTGTGGCAGGCGAAATGCTCGGGACCAGCAGCCGAACGCCGATTGCCGCAGCGCGGCTCACGCGTGAGCGGCGCACTTACGGCTTTGTTGTGCCGTTTGTTTCGTTCACCGGCGGCGGCCAGGCGAAATTGTCGGCGCGGCCGGACTGCGCCGGCAGCGGGTCGCCGCGCACCAGAACCGCGTCGGCGGCCGGATTGTGACCGGCCGGCATCGGCTGACTGCCGCCGAGCAGCTGCGCGCTCTTGCCGGCCCCGCCGACATCGCCGATCCGTCCACCGCCGGGCGCAGTGAGCGGCAAGACCGGGCCGACCGCCGGCGATGCTGCGCCCGGTTTTGCCGGCGCGGCGGCCTGCGATGCTGACAGTGCCGCCGGCGCGACCGGGTTCCTCATCGCCCGGCTCAATTCCTGATCAACCAGATGGGCGAGCTTGAGCGCTCCGTATTTGGTGAAATGGATGCCGTCGCCGCTGCGCAGCCGACGGGTCTGCCCTTCGAAATCGGGCCCCATCACGGTATAGCGGCCGTTCTCGTCAACGAAACCGTTCCAGACGTCAACGTAATCGATGCCGGCCTTGTCGGCGCTGGCGCGATAAAGATCGTCCAGATAGCTCATGTCTGCCGTGGCGTGGGGCCCGCGGAGCGCCGGCAGGCCGACCCAGAGGACCGGGATGCCTTTGCTTTTTAGCGCCGCGATCATGTCGTCGATGCGCTTGCGATAAAGCTTGGCCCACTCGTCGGTGTGGAACTCATAGAGGCCGGGCGCCGGCTGCGCCTGCGCGGTAGGTTGTTCGCCCTCGCCGCTCTGCTTTGCGGCGTCCGCTTGGGCCGCGCCGGGCGGCTGCTGCGAATCCTTGCCCTTTTCCTGCTTCTGCGCCGGCTGATTGGCCGGTGCCGATTCCTTGCCCTCGCGTTGCGCGGCTGGCTTCGGCAGCGCCGGCACACGCAACGGCACGCGATCGTTCAAGCCGAGCATGACCACGATGGCAGCGGGTTTTTGGTCGGCGAGAATCTCCTTTGCCGCCTGCGACCATTCCAGCGAGTTGTTGCGCGGCTCATAATGGATCAGGCCAGAATTCAACCGGATCTTGCGCACGATGGCGTTCTGCGGCTGGTCGGCATAGATCTCCTCGAGCCCGTAGGCGAGCCAATCGGCCATCGAATCGCCGATCACGACGACCGTCGAAGTCGGGTGGGATGGGGGCTTGCGCGGCGGTGGCGGCGCCCGAAATGACTCCGCTGGCTGCGGCTGTGCCGGATGCGGCGCGTAGAACCGGCGGCCAAAGAACGGGAAAAAGAAACCGCGCGAGGGCGGCGGCTGCTGGGCGCGATAGGGCTGTCCGCCCCAGTCGAAAAATTGCGCCTGTGCGGCCATCGGCAAAAGCGCTGCGCCCGCGACCGCCGTCGCGGCGGCGATCACCAGCCATTTTCCAATATACGGCGCCTTACGCGAAGCCATGACCTACGAACCCATCATCGCACAACCAGGCACAATGTAATCGGGACCGGCCAGATTGTCTCTCCCTCTCGGCCCACCCCGAATGCCCGTCAGCCAAAACCTTGTCGGCCGAAAACGCCAAATGTGAGGGTGGCAAGTGGCATGGGCGGCAGCCGTTGCTGCTGTTCGGCAACCTGTCGCGCGCCCGCGGCAGTTGAGTCGTGCGAGAGCTGGCGATTGTGCGCTCGTTGAGCGCATTGCAGTGGCGCCGACCCTGCGAGCCGCCCTTCGTGACGGGACCTCGATACTCGCAATGACTGAGCTGGTTGCTGGTATGAAAACAAAAACCAGGCCGCTTTTCCCAGAAACCCCCAAGCCCGCCTCCCGCATCGGATATAGCTGGTCAATCCTGAGCATTTGCCGGTGGCTTGCGGATGCCTCACAGATTTCCTCCTTCCCAGGCCCACGTAGCCACAATGGTGATGCACGAATTTGTTGGTGTCGTTCTCTGTACCGACACATCAACAAAATCTCGACATTCTCCAACCTCATGGCTCTGCCTTCCTGATGACCTCGACTGTGTTGCCGGGATTTGTGTGTCGCCTACACAGGGCGGTTTGTCTTTGCAGGTTCAGCTTGGCGGCATGCCGGCAACTCTCTAACATGCCGCCGCGATTAAGGGAGGCAACTTTGGCGATCATTCCGAAAGCGCTGCACGAGCACATCAACACGGCCTATCCCGCACACGTCTGCCTGATCGGCAGTGTGCTGCCGGACGGATATGTGCAGATCACTCCGCGGGGCAGCACCATGGTTTTTGATGACGGACACTTTGCGCTTTGGGAGCGCGGCCGCGGCTCCACCAATGCCAACCTCACCGACGGGACCAAGCTTACCGTCTTCTTCCGCAAACCGCCGCTGCGCGAAGCTGGAGTGTTGCCGCGCGGCGGCATCGCCCGCTTCTACGGCACGGCAAAGATCTACAGGTCTGGCCCGGTCTATGACGAAATCTGGAATCGGCTCATCGAGCCGGAGAAAAAGAGCGATCCCGAAAAAAAGGGTTTTGGCGTGCTCATCAGAGTGGAGCGCGCTGAGGATTTGAGCGGTACGCCGCTTGCGATCTGAGTCGAAGTCTTCGGACTAAGCGACGGCACGTGCCGCTTCGCCCAGCGGGAGCAAACCGCTATTGCTGCCGCAGGCGATCGAGCACGTTGCTCGACGCGTAGCCGTCGGGAATTTCGCCGAGCCTTTCCTGAAAATCGCGGATGGCCAGGCGCGTCTGCGGGCCGATAAAGCCATCGGGCTCGCCGATCTTGTAGCCGCGATGCGCCAGCAGCTGCTGCATTTCGTAGCGTTCCTGCAGCGTGAGCACGCGCTCGTCCCGCGGCCAGGGATGCACCAAGGGCCCACCCCCACGGAGGCGGTCGGCGAGGTGGCCGATGGCCAGCGCATAAGCCTCGGCTGGATTGTATTTCATGATGACGCGGAAATTGTGCATCATGAGGAAAGCTGGGCCGCGGGCGCCTGCTGGCAGCAGCAGGTCGGCCTGGTCATAAGCACGCGGGAAGGATGCAGCGTCGGCGCGGCGAACGCCGAGGCTCTGCCACTGGCGTACTGTCATCTGCCGCGACGACTCGGCGAACAGATAATTGAACTTTGGCGGCAGCGACACCTCATAACCCCAGCTCTGCCCGCTGACCCAGCCGTCCATGCGCAGATTGTTGGCGGTGGAGGCAACGACATCAGGGACGGAATCGATCACGTCGCGGTTCCCGTCCCCGTCGAAGTCGACCGCATAGCGCAGAAACGATGTCGGCATGAACTGCGTCGGGCCGAAAGCCCCTGCCCACGATCCCATGAAGCGGTCGGGCGGAATGTCACCGCGCTGCAGGATATCGAGGGCTGCGAGAAATTCGCCGCGAAAAAAATCGCGCCGGCGGCCGATGCAGGCGAGTGTGGCCGTTGAGCGCAGTACCGGCCGGCCCCCGCCTGACGTGCCGTAGTTCGATTCAACGCCCCAGATCGCGGCGATGATAGCGGGGTCGACCCCGTAGATATGCTGCGCCGCCGCCAAGACCGGCGCGTATTGCGCGAGCATTTGTTGTCCCCGCGCGACGCGATCATCGCTCACCAAAAGATCGAGGTAGTCCCAGGGCGCTGCGGTGAACTCCGGCTGCGCATCGAGCTTGTCCATGACGCTCAGATCGGGCGTGAGGCCGGCGGTAAAGCGCAGATAATTCTCGCGCGTGATCCCGCGCCGCGCCGCCTCGGACCACAGACTGGCTAGACAATGGTCGAAATCGGCGGCTGCCGCGCGGATGGCGCCGGCGCTCATGCGCGGATCGCCTGAAGCGCCGGATCGTCCGCTCCACTGCGGCCGCCAGGTCTCGATTGACGCCGGAACCGGCTTGGACGTCGGCAGTTGAAACATTCGGGTGAGCCAGGCCGCGGGATTGTCTCCTGCGTGCGCCCCCTGTGCGACCCCGGCGGCAAAAAGCGAGGCTGCGGCAAGGCAGAGAATCGGCTTGAAGAGGTGCATGACGGGCAGTCTTGGTGGATGGACGGTTCCATATCTGGGGGAAATACGCGGTTGCTCGCGCGCGGCCGCTCGTTGCGAACCGCATCACACGCGCATCGATGATGGCTGTTGCTACATGCCTATGGATTCCGCCCCGGCTTCGTGCTTGGTATCGCTGCACCGGTAATTGGGCAAGAGTTTGGATAAGGGGCGGCCGTCTCTCGGCTGCCATTTTCGTGACTGGCATGAATTCGTGACTGGCATGAATTTGTCTTCTCCTGCGCACGCTGCCCAGTGCGCACCAGGCAACAGGCAACAATGAAAAACTCGGTTCGCAAAGCTGTTTTCCCCGTCGCCGGGCTGGGCACCCGCTTTTTGCCGGCGACCAAGGCGATGCCCAAAGAGATGCTGCCGGTGGTGGACCGGCCACTGATCCAGCACGTCGTCGACGAGGCGCGGCAGGCCGGCATCGAGCATTTCATCTTCGTCACCGGCCGCAACAAGGGTGTCATCGAGGATCATTTCGACCGGCAGTTCGAGCTGGAAATGGCGCTGCTTGAGCGGCAGAAGCACGCAGCCCTCGAATACATGACGCAGGACCTGCCGATCCCGGGCTCAACCAGCTTCACCCGCCAGCAGGAACCGCTCGGCCTCGGCCATGCGGTGTGGTGTGCGCGCGAACTGATCGGGCACGAGCCGTTCGCGCTGCTGTTGCCCGACGTGCTGGTGCAGCACGCGCGCGGCTGTCTGGCGCAGATGCTTGACGCCGCCGCCGAACTCGACGAACGGGCCAATGTGGTCGCGGTCGAGGAAGTGCCGCGCGAGCGAGTCGATCAATACGGCGTCGTGGGCGTCGGCGCGGAAAAAGGCAAGATGTTCGCGATCACTCGCATGGTGGAGAAGCCGCCGCCGGACCGGGCACCGTCAAACCTCATCCTCACCGGCCGCTACATCCTGCAGCCGGAAATCCTCGACATTTTGCAGAGCCAGGAGCGCGGCGCCGGCGGCGAAATTCAACTCACCGATGCCATGATCCAGCTCTCGCGAACCCAGAGCTTCTATGGGCTCAAGTTCGAGGGCCGCAGCTTCGATTGTGGCTCCAAGATCGGGTTTCTCGCCGCCAACGTCTCCTACGCGCTTGAGCACCCTGACATCGCCCCTGGTTTCCGCGCCGAGATCAAGAAGATCCTGGCCCAGCTGAACGGCGGGTGATACTCGCGCGCAGCGGCACGCAGCTGGGTCAGCCCCCTTCGGCTGGACGTCCTGGTCGATTTCAAACCCGCGAGATGCTGCTCTTGTCTGCGCCATTGGGGCGCCGGCAACAGCTTGGTAGCCTTAAGCCGGCGGTCGATAAAAGCAGCTCCATCGCTCCGCGCCATGAGCCTTTGTCGCAGGAGCGAGGGCCGAGCTGCCGGAATTTCGTTGGGCATCCGATAATGGACGCAGACGTCAAGCCCCCTTGACGCGTACCGAAGCTACAGCCAGCCTTTTACCTCGCGCGTGGCGAGCTGCGAGATCAACTGCATGCCGGCTTTGCTGTCGTTGAGGCAGGGGATGACCGCGAAGTTTTTTCCGCCGTGGCGCTTGAACATGCGGGCGTTTTCGACCGCGATTTCTTCCAGCGTCTCCAGGCAATCGGCAGAAAATCCTGGCGTGATCACAGCCAGATTCTTGACGCCCCGCTTGGCCAGTGCCTTCACCGTTTTGATGGTGTAGGGCTCAAGCCAGCGGCCGCGGCCGAAGCGCGATTGAAACGACATCATGAGCTTGTTCTCATCGAGCCCGAGGTGTTGGCGCAGAAGCTCAGTCGTGCGCACGCATTGGCTTTGATAAGGGTCGCCCTTGTCCACATATTCCCGCGGTATGCCGTGATAAGAGGCAAGGATCACGTCAGGTTCGAAGGGCAGCTCTTTGCGCTGCTCCTCGAGTGAAGAGGCCAGCCCTTGGATGTATTGAGGTTCGGCGTAATAGGGGGGAAGGATGCGCAGCGCCGGCTGCAGCCGCAAACCCATCATGTACCTGTAGACCTCGTCGCATGCCGTCGCGGTGGTCGCCGCCGAATATTGCGGATAGAGCGGCATGATCAGGATGCGATCGCAGCCGCGCCTGATGAGCGCTTCCAGCCGCGAGCGGATCGATGGGCTCGCATAGCGCATGGCCCAATCGACGATGACATGCTTACCGAGCGGTTCGAGTGCGGCGGCGAGTTTTTCTGCCTGCGAGCGGGAGATCGTCTTGAACGGCGACTCGTTTTTCTCACGGTTCCAGATTTTATGATAATCGCGCGCCCGTCGCCGCGAGCGCAGCGGCAGGATGACGCCGCTGAGCACCGCCTGCCAGAACAGCGAGTCCCTTTCGATCACCCGACGATCGCTGAGGAATTCTTTTAAGTAGCGGTGGACAGCCTTGCGGTCGGCCGCGTCGGGCGTGCCGAGATTGACCAGGAGCACGCCGATGCCGTGCTCGACCGGCGCGAACTCGTCCGGCGGCGCGGCCTCGTGCGTGCCTCCGACCGGCATGGTGGATGGTTCCGCGTCCGCCCCTTGGGCCTTCGCCTCGCTCGCCGGGGCCGGCACCGTGAGCGGCGCCTCAAGTGGGTGTGCCGGTGCGCCGCCCTCGTCCACCGTGGTCGCTGCGTCCCGCAGCGCGCTTGCGCTGTGGTCGGTTTTTGAAAGCGCGACCTCGATCAGGGGTGCCGGTGTGTCCGCTGCAGCAGTGGCATTCGCGGCTGGGGCGGATTCGGCTTGTTGCGCCTCCTCGCCTTTCGGATCGGCAACGCCGGCGCTCGGCGAGGTCGGCTCCTCCATCGAACCACCGGCGGCTTTGGGCAGCGCTTCGTCCATTGCTGCGTCCTCTATGACAGCTTGGGCGGCGAAGAATTCGCCAGCCCCCTTGAGCTCGCTTGAAGACCCGAGGCGTGCTTCGCCTCGGCGCATCCCGGCAAGTATCCACCGGATTCCGACGCAACAAGGGCGTCGATGCCTGCCGGCTCGCGCGCGGAAGTCATGATCATTCTGCCGCCCTCAGCAGCGCCGGCGCGCCGCTGCGGAATTGCTCAAGCAATTCCGCTTCCGCGGCCTTGGCGGCGTCGAGGTGACGCTGCTTGACGTGCCCGAAGCCGCGGATCTTTTCTGGGATCGCGGCAAGGCCCACCGCAAGATGATGGTTCTGGGGGGTCAGCCTGGCGATGATCTCCTCCAGCAGAGCTTCGTAATCGACGATCAGCTTTCGCTCGGTGCGCCGCTCAAGCGAGCGGCCGAACGGATCAAACGGAGTGCCGCGCAGCGCTTTGAGCTTCGCCAGCACGCGGAAGAGCGGAAGCATCCATGGGCCGAAGCTCATCTTGCGCGGCAGGCCAGTGGTCTTGTCGCGCCGCGCCAGGAGCGGCGGCGCCAGATGAAATTCGAAGCGTAAATTGTCGCCGCCGAATTGCGCATGAACCTGCTTGAAGAACGAGCCGTCGGTATACAGCCGCGCGACTTCGTATTCGTCCTTGTAGGCCATCAGCTTGAACAGGTAGCGGGCGACCGCGTCGGCCAACCCGCATTTGCCCGGCGCACGCGCAGCCTCTGCCGCCTTCACTTTGTCAACCCAGCGACGATAGCGCTCGGCATAGCCGGCGTTTTGATACGCGGTGAGAAAATTGACGCGCCGCTGCACCGTCTCATCGAAGGATACCGACAGGTGCCGGGCGTCGCTCTCCGCCAACGGGCCAGGGCTGGTGAGATTTTCCACCGCGGTGCGGTCGACGGCGGCGGAGCGGCCCCAATGGAAGGCCGCCTTGTTCATAAGCACCGCCTCGCCGTTGAGCTCGATCGCCTTTTCGATTGCAGCGGCCGAGAGCGGGATCGCGCCGAGCTGATAGGCATAACCGACCATGAACATGTTCGCGCCTATGGACTGGCCGAACAAAGCGGTGGCGATGCGCGAGGCGTCGATGAAATGCGTGTTCTCGGCGCCGGCATCGGCCAGGATGGTGCGCTTGAGTCGCTCGCCAGGCAGCGAGAAATCGGCGTTGCGGGTGAATTCGCCCGGCAGGAATTCGGCGGTGTTGACCACCATCTCGGTCGCACCGTGTTTGACGGCGGCCAGTACCTTGCGCGTGCCGGCCACCACGATGTCGCCGCCGAGGACGAGATCGGCGCGTCCGGCGGCAACGCGGATGGCGTGGATTTTTTCCGGGCTTTCGGCGATGCGGATGTGGCTAAAGACGGCGCCGCCCTTCTGCGCAAGCCCCGCCATGTCAAGTACGCCGACGCCCTTGCCCTCGAGATGGGCGGCCATGCCCAAAACGCCGCCGATGGTGACGACGCCGGTGCCGCCCACCCCGGTCACGATGACATTATAAGTCTGGTCAACCGCCGGTAGCGTCGGCTCGGGCAGGATCGGCAGATCGTGGTCGCCGCCGATGCCAACGCCTCTTTTGAGCTGGGCGCCGTGCACCGTGACAAAGGACGGACAGAAGCCTTTGACGCAGGAGAAATCCTTGTTGCAGCTTGACTGATCGATGGTGCGCTTGCGGCCCCATTCGGTTTCCAGCGGCTGCACGGAGACGCAATTCGATTGCACGCCGCAATCGCCGCAGCCTTCGCAGACCAGTTCATTGATGATGACCCGCTTGTCCGGGTCAGGATAGGTCCCGCGCTTGCGGCGCCGACGCTTTTCCGCCGCGCAGGTCTGGTCGTAGATCAAGACCGTGACGCCCGGCATTGCGGCAAGCGCCTTCTGCACCGCGCTCAGTTCGTCGCGATGATGGATGGTCAGACCCGGCGGCCAGACCGTGTCGCGCGGATATTTGTTCGGCTCGTCCGTGACCACGACCACGCGCTTGGCGCCTTCGGCGGCGACCTGGCGCGCCACTTGCGGCACCGTCAGGCCGCCGTCGTTGGCCTGGCCCCCGGTCATCGCCACAGCGTCGTTGAACAGGATCTTGTAGGTAATGTTGGTATTGGAGGCGATGGCGGCACGGATCGCCATGTAGCCGGAGTGATTATAGGTGCCGTCGCCGATATTCTGAAAAACGTGCGCCCGCTTGGAGAACGGCGCCTCGCCGATCCAGTTGGCCCCTTCGCCGCCCATATGCGTATAGCCAAGCGTCGAGCGGTCCATCCACTGTGCCATGTAGTGGCAGCCGATACCCGCATAGGCCCGCATGCCGTCCGGCACCACGGTCGAGGTGTTGTGCGGGCAGCCGGAGCAGAAATAGGGAATGCGCTGGGCGACGTCCTTGGTTTCCGCGGCGATGCGCTGGAATTCCTTCAGGCGCGCGACGCGGCCCGCGATCTCGTCGCTGCTGCGGCACTTGAGCAGCCGCTCGCCGATGCAGATGGCGACGTCATTGGGATCGAGCGCGCCCTTGACCGGAAACAGCCAGTTGCCTTGTTCGTCCTTCTTGCCGATGCAGACCGGCTGATTGGCGGTGCCGTAAAGCTCTTCGCGCACCTGCACCTCGATGAGCGAGCGCTTCTCTTCGACAACGACAATCAGGTCGAGCCCTGCGGCGAAATCCTGCAATTCGCGCCGGCTGAGCGGCCACGGGCAGCCGACTTTGTAGAGCCGAATGCCCAGTTCATTGCATTTGATCTCATCGATGCCGAGTTCATCCAACGCCTGGCGCACGTCGAGATAGCTCTTGCCCGTGGTGATGATGCCGATTTTTGCATTGCGCCCGCCGGAGGTGATCGTGCGGTTGAGCTTGTTGGCGCGCACGAAGGCAAGCATGGCGTCGCGCTTGTAATCGTGCAGCCGCGACTCCTGCGCCAGGATTGGATCGTTCAGGCGGATATTGAGCCCGCCCTCCGGCATCACAAAATCGCTCGGCATCACCATGTTGACGCGCTCTATGCTGGCGTCGATGGCGGCGGTTGATTCGATCGTCTCGTGCATCGTCTTGAGCGCCACCCAGGCGCCGGTGAAGCGCGACATCGCCCAGCCGTAGAGCCCGTAATCCAGCACCTCCTGCACCCCGGCGGGGTTAAGGATCGGAATCATCACGTCGATGAAATGGTATTCGGATTGGTGCGCGGTGGTCGAGGATTCGGCGGTATGATCGTCGCCCATCAGCGCCAGCACGCCGCCATATTTCGATGAGCCGGCGAAATTGGCATGGCGAAAGACGTCGCCGGTGCGGTCGACGCCCGGGCCCTTGCCGTACCACATGGCGAAGACGCCGTCATACTTGCCCTCGCCACGCAGCTCCGCCTGCTGGGCGCCCCAAACCGCGGTGGCGGCGAGGTCCTCATTGATGCCGCCCTGGAAGCGAATGTCGCTCTTTTCCAGGAAACGCTGGGCGCGTAGGAACTGCGTATCGAGGCCGCCGAGCGGCGAGCCGCGATAGCCGGTGATAAAGCCGGCGGTGTTAAGCCCGTTGCGCCGGTCGAGCTCCTTCTGCATCAGGCAGAGCCGCACCAGGGCCTGAAATCCGGTGACAAAGATGCGGCTGTGGCCGAGCTCGTATTTATCGTCGAGGGTGACCTCACGCAGCGCCATTGGGCGGCCCTCCTGGGGTGGCCGGTTCGAAGCGCCAATTGCGCTGCATCCGCGCGCAGCGGCGCTGCAAAACCCACACCTGCAGCATCAATTCGCCGGTGCCCCTTTCCATGTCGAAGTTCCTGCAGCTTGGCCTTTGCGCACTGCGAATGGGACAGGCCAGTTTGCCCTCATGGGACGCAGATTGCCAGAGGGGCCCGGATGACCAGAAATATAGTGCGCAAAGTTCGCACGGCAACGCTCAGGGCCTTGATGCGCCACCGCATTTTGGCACCGCCGCAGACTGTGGACGATTTGGCGGCAGAGCGCCGCATGCCCTCAAAGACGTCGCCTCATTGAGCCTGGAACCGTCAGCTGTCGCAAGCTGGCCAAACCTTCTCCGGAGCTCTGCGATCTTTGGAAGAGCCTTATGGTCATTCTGCAGCCCGGCCTTTTCCTTTCACAGACGTCCTCTGCGATTCCGAGGAGCCGAAAATTGAATCGGCGGTCGCGGGTCGCGGCAAGCCAAGCCGTTAACACTTGCGACTTGTGTGTTTTCTGGGAAAGAATCTGACTTGGATATGGTTAAAGCTTCGTGAAGGATCGATTTCGCGCGCCGCGTTGCGGCAATCTGGACCTAACAAACGGGAGCAACGCAATGAACGTCAACCTGAAGGTTCCATGCATTGCGCGGAGCAACATAGCGGCCACGGAATGGCAGGCACGGGTCGACCTCGCTGCGGTCTATCGGCTCGTTGCCCATTACGGCTGGGGCGACGTCATCTACAATCATTCCTCGCTGCGTGTGCCGGCCGAAGAACGCAAGTTTCTCATCAAGCGCCATGAACTTCTTTACGAGGAGGTGACGCCGTCGAACCTCGTCAAGGTGAGCATGGATGACGACCTCGACGAGTCAGCGGGCGTCAACCGGCCCGGCTTTACCCTGCACGGCGGCGTGCTCGCAGCGCGAGCGGACGTCAACTGCGCAGTGCACGTCCACACTGTGACCGGCATGGCGATCTGCGGATTGAAGCACGGCCTGCGCATGGTTTCGCAGCCGGCAGTTCGTTTCTATAATCGCATCGGCTATCATCGTTACGAGGGCATCACCGAGGATTTCGACGAGCGCGCGCGCATCAACAAGGCGCTCGGCAAGAACCGCGCTCTGATCATGCACAATCACGGCCTGCTGACGGTGGGCAAAACCGCGCGCGAGGCCTTCGTGCTGATGAAGTCGCTGCTCGAGGCGGCCGACATTCAGCTGAGGATGGAAGCGACCGGCGGTGCGTTGATCGAAATTGCAGAGGAGATTTGCGAAAAAACCGCCCGCCAATACGAGCACCATGATGCCGGCCGCGGCTCCGCCGACTGGCCGGCCTATTTGCGCATGCTCGACGCCATCGATCCGAGCTGGCGCAATTGAGTGATTCGCATTTCGGGTCGGCCCGAAGCGGACCGTGCCCGCAATCCATGACCATGAGGCCTGTGAGCAGTAACCGCGACCCCCCCCCGGGAACTCATGGATTGCGCCTTCGTGCCTGCAGGCGTCGGCCGAAAAGGTGCAATTCACTGTGGCGCGTATTTGCCGCCGGTCTGCCTGGTGTGCGCGCCTTCGCCGCCGCTCTCCCGGTGCTGTAGCCGGGTGATGCGCGCCCAGCTGCGCTTGAGATCGTCGCGCACGGTGATGTGCAGGGTGCCGCACCCCTCGCAGGTGAGCTCGATCCTGTCGCCGTCCATGAACGGATTGAGCCCGCGATGGTTGGTGCCGGTCGCCAGAAGGTCGCCGGGCTGCAGCGTATGGATCGAAGTAACCCATTCGATGCAGCGCGGAATCTTGTGCGCCATGTCGTCGGTGTTGAAGTTCTGATAGACGACGCCGTTGTTGGTGAGCTTGATCTGCAGCTTGTGCGGATCCCTCATCTCGTCGGCAGTGACGATGTAGGGGCCGATCGGCGCGAAGGTGTCGCGCGACTTCATCTGATAGAAGACGTTGGTCGTCGGCACCACGCCGCGCGCCGAGCCGTCGATGAAATTGGTGTAGCCGAACACGTAGGACATGGCGTCAGCCGCCTTGACGTGCGAGGCGCGCTTACCGATCACCACCGCGATCTCCGCTTCGCCTTCGAAGATAGTCGCCGGCATGTCGGGCAGCACCATGGTGTCGCCGTCGCCGATGACCGCGCTCGGCGATTTCATGAAAGCGTTGATCGGCGCCGGCTCCTTGAGCGTGCCGTCCTCCATATAGTTTACCGCCATGCAGATGATGTTCTCGGGCTTGGGCAGCGGCGGGCGGAATCTAACCTGGCTGACCGGCTTGCCCTCGCCCTGGGCGGCCGCATCGGCGAGCTTGCTCTTGAGCTCGCCGATGCGCTCGATGACGCCGCGGATGATGTCCTGCGGCCCGAGGTGGGGGATATGTTTTACCAGGTCGGAGACGTCGACGACCTTGTCGCCGGTCACCACGCCAAATTTGAAATCATCGAAAAACGCCAGTTTCATGTTTGCTCCTTGGAGTGTTTATCGTCCTTGATCCCTAGGGTGGGCCGGCGTAGCCAAGCCAAACTTGCTCGGCCGCACAGTCGCGCTCACGGCGCTTTTTCTTGCCATTGCCCGCGCTGCGCTTTGCGCCCTAAATCCTATTCCCCGCGCTCCAGCTCCAGAACTCGCGGCCCTCTTCGCGCAGGAAGCGGCCGAGCACCATGTTGTGCACCTCTGAGGCGCCGTCGACAAGACGTGCGGCGCGGGCGGCGCGGTAAATCCATTCCAGGATCGTGTCCTTGGAATAGCCGCGCGCGCCGTTGAGCTGGATGGCGGTGTCGGCGGCGTTGTGCAGCGTGTCGGCGACGTGCACCTTGGCCATGGAGATTTCCTTGCGCGCGCGGTCAGCGCGATCGAGCTTCCATGCGGCATGCATGGTGAGCAGCCGGCCGACCTCAATTCCTTGGGCGACCTGACCGAGTTTTATTTGCACGCTCTCGCGGTCCGCAAGCTTGATGCCGAATCCTTCGCGGTCGTTGACATAGGCCTGTGCGATCTCCAGGCAACGTTTGGACAGGCCGAGCCAGCGCATGCAATGCGTCAGCCGCGCTGGGCCGAGCCGGATTTGCGTGACTTTGAGGCCTTCGCCGAGGCCGAGCAGAACGTTCTCGTCATCGACTTCAAGGCCGTCGAATTCGAGTTCGCAGTGGCCGCCGTGCTCCTCCGGCCCCATGATGGCGATGCGACGCACGATGCGCCAGCCGGGCTGATCGCGGTGATAGAGAAACGCGGTCAGGCCCTTGCGCTTGTCGTCGGAGGTGCGGGCGACGACGATGAAATGCGCAGCCGCGCCGGCGCCGGTGATGAACCACTTGCGCCCGCGAATGATCCACTTGCCGTTGCGGCGCTCCGCCGAGGTGCGGATCATGCTCGGATCGGAGCCGCCGCCCGGCGCCGGCTCGGTCATAGCGAAGGCCGATTTCACCCTGCCTTCGACGACGGGCTTGAGCCACCACGCCTTCTGCGCCGGCGTGCCGATGCTCGCAAGCAGATTCATGTTGCCGTCGTCCGGCGCCATGCAGTTCATCGCCAGCGCGCCGAAAATCGAACGCGCGGCTTCCTCGTACATCACCGCCCAGGCGACTATCGGCAGCGCCATGCCGCCGAATTCCTCAGGCGATTGTGGCGCCCACAACCCGGCTTTTTTGGCCTTATCCTGCACCGCGGCAAGCCGCGGCAACGGGATGTTCTCGTGGTCGGAAAAATTCTCCGGCTCGGACTCGAGCGGCAACACGTGTTGCTCGACGAAAGCGCTCACCCGCAGACGCAGCTTCTCGATCTCGGGGGAAAGGCTAAAATCCATGACCGCGCCCCTTGCGCCGTTCCTTTGGCTTGACATCACGATCGGGCGGCCTCGCTCGCCGTCCGGCTTGGCGAATTCGCAAGACGATCATAGCCGAATCCGCTAGACACGAGCCGCGCAACCCGGCGACGCTGGAATAGCGTAAACCATTCGCCGCATGAAGTCGGGGCTTTTGCCCCCGCCCTTTGGCAGCGGTTTTACCGTGGGCAAGGCTGGAGTTTCGGCTCCGCCTCGCGTCGCAGACAGGTTCAAGACTGACGTCTGAATGCAGTTCGGCCTCTCGAAGGCAACGCAGCCGAGACAAGCCTTAGGATTGGCATGAGACGGGTGTTGCTCGAACGGCGGCCTGCAAAATTCCCGAGGCGGGGTAGCCCGCAAACGGGTAGGGTCGTTGAGGCGCCTTACCGGGCATTCGGCGGAGGACTTTTATGATGCGGATTGCGCTTCCAATCGCGGCGTTCGCGCTGATGTCTTGCGCCGATGCTTCGCCGAGCTTCGCCTATGGCAATGCGCCGTGGTGCGCCGTCATGGAGACTGGCAGCGGCTCGTATCAACGGCAGTGCGAATACTATTCGATCGAAGATTGCGCACCGAACGTGATTGCCGGCAATCGCGGCTTTTGTCAGCCGAACCCGTTTTACCGGGCGGTCCCGCCGCAGTACCCGCCTCCCGGGCGTCACTGGCGGTACCGATAGCGCTGTCGGGGCAAGACGACGCCTTGCTTGGCTGCGTTGCGGCGCGGCGAGGCGAATGCTATCGCAGTCCGCGCAAGCCTTTTTTGGGACGGCCCGAACCGCAACCTGTTCCGAGAGGGCGTGATCACATGCCGGAACCCTTTGCAGCTGCACCGCTGCAATTCTCACTCGATGCGGAGCAGATCGCGGTCGCCGACACGGCGCGCGCTTTTGCCGACGAAGTGTTTGCGCCCAACGCGATCGCCTGGGATGACTCCAGGCATTTTCCTGCCGCCGAAATGCGCAAGGCCGCTGCGCTCGGCATGGGCGGCATTTATGTCGCGGAAGACGTGGGCGGATCGGCTCTTTCGCGACTGGCGGCGACTTTGATCTTCGAGGCGCTGGCGAGCGGTTGCCCCACGGTTGCCGCCTACATGTCGATCCATAACATGGTCGCCTGGATGATCGATGCCTTTGGCTCGTCGGCGCAACGGCAGCAATGGCTGCCGTCGCTGTGTAGGATGGACCTGTTCGCGAGCTATTGCCTGACCGAGCCCGATGCCGGCTCGGATGCGGCGGCCTTGACGACCCGGGCCGCACGCGAGGGCGACTATTACGTGCTCAATGGCCAGAAGGTTTTTATTTCCGGCGCGGGCGAGAGCGGCCTTTATGTCGTGATGGCGCGAACCGGCGGGAAGGGCGCGCACGGAATTTCGACGCTGATCGTTCCCGGCGACGCCGCGGGCCTGTCGTTCGGCGCCAACGAGCGCAAAATGGGCTGGAATGCGCAGCCGACGCGCGCGGTCACGTTCGAGAATGTGCGCCTGCCGGCGGCAAACCGCCTTGGCGAAGAAGGTGGCGGCTTCAAGATTGCCATGGCCGGCCTCGACGGCGGCCGGCTCAACATCGCCGCCTGTTCGCTCGGCGGCGCGCAAACGGCGCTGGAGAAATCGCTGCGCTTCACCAAGGAGCGAAGGGCGTTCGGTAAGCGGCTGGAAGAATTTCAGGCGCTGCAATTCCGGCTTGCCGACATGGCGACCGAACTCGAGGCGGCGCGCACCTTTCTCTGGCGCGCAGCTGCGGCGCTCGACCGCAACGAGCCAAATGCCACCGCGCTCTGCGCCATGGCCAAACGTTTCGTTACCGATGTCGGTTTCGAGGTCGCTAATCAGGCGCTGCAGCTGCATGGCGGCTACGGCTATCTCGCCGCTTTTGGCCTGGAGAAGATCGTGCGCGATCTGCGCGTGCATCAGATCCTCGAAGGTACCAACGAGATCATGCGTCTGATTGTGGCGCGCAGCCTGCTCGGCCGATGACCGACCAGAGTGCAAGGCTCGTGCGCGCCGGCGACGTCCTCGTTCGCCACTATGGCGCGCTGCGGCGGATCACGCTCAACCGGCCGGAGGCGTTCAACGCGCTCACCCTCGACATGGCGGTGACGATGAGCGAGCTGCTGCGCGCATGGGTCGAAGATGCGTCCGTCGGCGCGGTGCTGATCGACGGCGCCGGCGAGCGCGGCCTGTGCGCCGGCGGCGATCTGCGCGCGCTTTACGATGCCGCGAAAGCAAAGGATCGCACGCTGCCGGCAAATTTCTGGGCGACCGAATACCGGCTGGACGTGATGATCGCACGCTATCCCAAGCCGGTGGTCGCTATCATGGACGGCCTGGTGATGGGCGGCGGGGTTGGCCTCTCCGCGCACGCCGCGCAGCGGATCGTGACCGAGCGTTCGTCGATTGCCATGCCCGAGGTCGGGATTGGCTACTTTCCCGATGTCGGCGCGTCGTTCCTGCTCGCGCGTGCGCCCGGGCGGACCGGCGTGCATTTGGCGCTGACCGGCGAACGCATCGGCGCCGCGGATGCGATCTATTGTGGACTTGCCGACACGCACATCCCGGCAGCAGAGCTTGCGGCGCTGCCGATGCGGCTCGCCGATTGCCGCACGGCGAAGGCGGTGGGCGCGCAGCTGCGTGCGCTCTCCGGCGCCCCGACGCCGGGTCGGCTTGCCGCAGCGCGATCGTGGATCGACAGCTGCTATGCCGCCGCAACTGTGGAGGAGATCGTCGCGCGGCTGCGCGCGAGCGCGGCTGCGGAGGCGCGCGCAGCTCTGGCGACGCTCGCGCGTATGTCGCCCACCTCGCTCAAGATCACGTTGCGCAATGTCGGCGCGGCGGTATCATTCAAAAAAGTCGAGGAGAGCTTCCAGCAGGATTACCGCGTATCGCTGGCTTGTATCGCCGGACACGATTTCGTCGAAGGCATCCGTGCGGCGATCGTCGACAAGGACCGCAATCCGGCCTGGCAGCCGCGCAAACTTGAAGACGTCACGGTGGATATTGTCGGGCGCCATTTTACATCGCTCGGGGCGCTGGAGCTCAAATTCGACGCGTAGTCATCAATTTCCGGCGCGAGCGGGGAGCCATGATCCCGATCGATGCGGGGCTTGGGCGATTTCGGCGTTCTTTGCCAACGAAACGAGGAGGGCGCATGGCGATCATCGGGTTCATCGGGCTAGGCAATATGGGCGCGCCAATGGCCGCCAATCTGGTCAAGGCCGGCGAAGAGGTGGCGGGCTTCGATCTCGTAGCGGCCGCGGGCCGCGCCGCGGCCGGCGGGGGCGTGCGGATGGCAGCGAGTGCGGTGGACGCGGTTGCCGGAGCAGACGTGGTGATCACCATGCTGCCGGGCGGCGAGCAGGCTCTTTCGGTCTGGAAGGAGGTCTTGCCGGCGGCAAAAGGTGACGCGCTGTTCATCGACTGTTCGACCATCGACGTGGCGAGCGCGCGCGCCGCGCACGCGCTCGCCAATGCGCGCGGCCTGCTGTCGCTCGACGCGCCGGTCTCCGGCGGCGTCGGCGGCGCCCGATCGGCGACGCTCACCTTCATGGTCGGCGGCGCGACGGAGGCGTTTGCGCGCGGCCAACCGCTCCTTGAGCGGATGGGCAAGCGCATCGTCCATTGCGGCCCTGCCGGCAACGGCCAAGCGGCGAAAATCTGCAATAATTTGATCCTCGGCGCCTCCATGATCGCGGTCAGCGAAGCCTTCGTGCTCGGCGAAAAGCTCGGGCTATCGCATCAGGCGCTGTTTGACGTCGCCTCGGCATCGTCGGGCCAGTGCTGGTCGCTGACGAGCTATTGCCCGGTGCCGGGACCGGTGCCGTCGAGTCCGGCCAACAACGGCTATCAGCCCGGCTTCACTGCGGCGCTGATGTTGAAAGACCTAAAGCTCGCGAAGGTCGCCGCGGACTCCGTCGGCGCCCACACCGCAATCGGAGCGCATGCTGCTGAAATCTTTAAGGACTTTGCCGAACGCGGACAGGGGGCGATGGATTTCTCCGCGATCATCAATTTCGTGCGCGCGGCGTCGACGGCAGAATGAGGCGCGCCACCAGTCCATGGATCAAAATATTATGTGGTTGATGGAATCGATGGCGAAGCGAATCACTTCGACGGGAGGTGTGTATTGATCGTGCTCAGTGAGAAACTCCTTCGACCAGAAATTGGCGAAAGCCGGCGTATTGTGCTCCGATCGTAAACGCAGCCTGCGTGGCTTGCGAATTCCACCAGGCCTGCGCAGCCGCGAAGCTCGGATACTCGATCACGACGATGCGGCTTGCAGGCGCCACGCCCAACAGGGTTTGCAGTTTACCGCCGTGCACGACCACCTCGGCGCCCGCCGTCCTGACCGTCCTGCGTACCGCCGGGATGAAGGCCGCGAGGTAATGGGCCTGATCCTTCACCGTCACTTCACTGATCACGAAGGCCGGCGGCTCCGCCTGGGCGTGCAGGGCCTTCACGGCGCCGGCCCCCAACCCGACCCCGGCAAGCATCGATAATGCAACGGTGAGATATCTGTTCATCGCGGTTCCTACCGGTCCGTTGAGATTCTACATTTCAGTTCATCTTGATGACGGCGAACTTTATTACTTTCGCCCATTTTGCGGCCGCATCGACCATCAGCGCACCGAATTGTGGCGGCGTCATCGCCACCGGCTCGGCGCCGAGCGCGATGAAGTGCGCCTGCATCGCGGGATCGGCGATGATCGCATTGATGTTGCTGTTGAGAGTGTCGACGATTGCGGCCGGCGTCAGCTTCGGTGCGCCGATTGCCGCCCAGCCGCTGCCCTCGTAGCCCGGAAGGGATTCGGCGATGGCGGGCACGTGCGGCAAAGCGTCCATGCGTTTTGCGCTGGTCACGCCGAGGGCGCGCAGCCGGCCGCTACGGATGAAGCTGAGCACCGGCGGCGCGGCAACAAAGGCAAGCTGCACTTGCCCGGCGAGCAGATCGGGCAAGTACGGCGTGCGATAGGGCACGTGGACGATGTCGACGCCGCTCATCATCCGCAACAGTTCGAAGGCCAGGTGCGGCGCCGTCCCGGCGCCGGGCGAGGCCAAATTGAGCTTGCCCGGATTGGCCTTGGCGTAGGCGATGAGCGCGGGCATCGTCGGCGCGGGGACCGACGGGTTCACCGCCACGACGAAAGGCGTGTAGCCGAGGAACGCAACCGGTGCGATATCATGGACAAAATTGAAATCCAGATTCGGATAGAGTGCGGCATTGGCAGCGTTTCCCGAAATCATCACCAGCAGCGTATAGCCGTCCGGCGCTGCGCGAATGACGTATTCGGCGCCGACATTGCCCGCCGCGCCTGGCTTGTTCTCGACGACGAATTGTTGCCCAAACCGATGTGATAACGGCGCGGCGATGAGCCGGGCCAGGACGTCCGGTGCAAGACCCGGCGGCAAGTCGACCACCATGTGCACCGGTCGCGACGGGTAGGCTTGCGCGGCCGCAAGGCGAGGCAGCGCCGGCAGTGCCGCGCCCGCCATGAGCTGGTGGAAAAAGACACGGCGGCAAACATCCATCGGCTTTTCTCCCTGCGGGCCCGGTCAATCCCGATTTCCCGATCAGCGTGAGCGTTGCAGAAGCGTTTTGTCCAACATCACGTGAATGCCCTTGGCCCCGTTCACCACCTGCGTCACGCGCAGGTCGGCAGCGAGGCTACAGAGCGTGTAGGCATCCTCGCGCGTCAGGCCGGTGCGCGCGCAAATGAGCTTGATCATCTCGCGCAGCGCGATCACCGAGGCGTCGTCGAGGTCTGGATCGAACCCCATGGTGATGACGTGGGTCGGCGTCTCGGCGAGTGGCCATTCTAGCGCCATGTCGGAGCGCAGGTGCAGCTCGAAGGTGCCGACCAGACCGGTTTCGATCGCGGTGATGCACACTTCGCCATCGCCCTGCACGCCGTGGCCGTCGCCGACCGAGAATAGCGCACCGTCGACGTAGATCGGCAGGTAGAGCGTCGTTCCGGCGACCAGCTCCTTGTTGTCCATATTGCCGCCGTTGCGGCGCGGCGGTGGCGAGGCGACCGGCCCCCAGGTGGGCGGCGGTGCCACCCCCATGATGCCGAAGAATGGTTTGAGCGGCAGTTCGAGGCCCCAGGGCAGCCTGCCGGTCATCCGCGCGCGGTCGAGCGGAATATGGATGAGCCGCGCTTTTTCGAAATCGTCCGGCAGCGCGCCGGCGAGCGGACGAATGACATTGTAGCCCCAGTCGTAGTTGAGCGCGATCGATTGGATGCGCACTTCAAGGACTTGCCCGGGTCGCGCGCCGCGTATCGCCACCGGCCCAGTGAGGATGTGCGGCCCGTTGAGTTTTTGTGCCACCCCTTCGTGAATCGCCGGCAACGCCATGGGCACGGTGAACCCCGAAGCGGCCGTCGGCATTTGTGCAGGCGTCCCCGACACCGTCGAGATGATAACGACATCGCCCGGATCGATAGTGATCAGCGGCTTAAGCGAAGCGTCGAAATAGCCCCAATGGACGGTCTTGGGGCCGGCATCAACACGGTGGCTCGGCATGGCGCATGCTCCTGCTATGGTTGATTTGTGCCGAGATGCTTACTTTCCGAAAGTCATGTTGCATCCATGTTGCATCCGGCACGGTCGGGCGCCGACATGAGAGATTGAGGACGCGATCATGTCGATTCGAAAGCGTGAATGGAAAGGCCCGACCGGCGAGACCAGGGAGGCGTGGGTCGTCGACTGACGGCGTGCAAGCAACGCGGCTCGAGCGGTCGTCGCTGGCGCGCAATACACGCCACGTCAAGCTCCACATCAATCCGCGCCTCGGTGCCCTGCGATTGCCGCAACTGACCGTTCCACGCGTGCGCACGTTCGAGGACGGACTTGTTGCCGCCGGGAGCGCCCCCGCATCCGTCCTCGGCATCCTGGTCTCACTCGGCGCCATCCTGGCCGAGGCACAAGAGCGTGGGCTGGTAGCACAGAACGTCGTGCGCTCTCGCCGCCAGGACGTCGACGCGGTGGCGTAAGCAGCTCCGGGCTGGGGTCGATGTCCCGACACCCGACGAGATCAAGGCGCTGATCCCCCATCTGACCGGGCACTGGCGCCCGCTCTTGATGACAGCGATCTTCACTGGGGTCCGCGCGTCGGAGCTGCGCGGCCAGCGCTGGACCGATGTTGGTCTCAAGGAAGGGTGAGATCCACGTCCGCCAGCGTGCTGATCATTGGAAAACACTGGGCGCACCAAAATCCCACGCCGGAAATCGCGACGGTGCCGATCGCGCCGATGCTGGTGGCGCTGCTCCGCGAGCACAAGCTCGCCTGCCCGCCAAACACACTTGGTCTGGCATTTCCCAGCGTCAGCTGCAGAATCGGCGACCACTCGCACATCACGCAGCGCAGCCTGTGCCCGGCTATGATCAAGGCCGGGCTCGTCACCAAAGACGGCAAGGCGAAGTACGGCGGACTGGACGCGCGTCGCCATTTCTATGCCAGCTGGTGCATCAACCGCCGCGCCGATGTGCGCATGCTGAGACTTGACGTCAATGCGTCGAACTGCAGGCCAAACATAAAGGCTTTCCCCTTGTCCGCTTGACACTGTCAAGCGAACGCCTCGGCAAGCCCCAGTCTTGAGCCGCGTTTCGTGTCATCCCGGCAACGACCACTGCCCGCGCCGCGTACGCACCCCGAGGGCGTCGGCGGCGAGCAATGGGCCGGTCAGAATTCCGGATTCCTGAGCCGCGGCCTCGACCAGCGCACCGGGCTTCAGGGCGTCGGCCAGTTGCTCGCGCAGCAGCGCCCGCGCCCGCGCGCCGATTCCGGGCGCCCTGCGGCCACCATGCAGCCGCGCCTCGGCCAGCGCACCGTTACCCTTGCGGTTGCCATTGTAAGCCGTCGCCGGCGGCCGGCTTGGCATTCGGTCGCCGCAGCAGCGGGGCGGCGTTCGGTGCTCTCTACTACCAACCGGCGCTGATGAGGCGCCTTCGGCGGGCGGCCGCGGCGCTTAGCCGGCGTCGCGGCGCGCAGTCGCGCATGGATCGGGAGCGCATCACGCAACCCCAAGCGGTCGCGCTCGTCGAGGGCAAGCTTATATCGCGAAGCTCATCGGCGCCGGCCGACGCCGGGAGGTTTTCCGAAAGGCCCATTTGCAGGCGGCGTCGTGAACCTCGTCGTCGCGATCCATGAGGGAGACCACGTTACGCCGTTTGGGACGGACGACCCATGACGCGCTTAACCACCATGGCCGCGATGCCCGCGAGCACGGCTTTGGCCATCGGGGATGTAAGGATGTCGGTGATCGGACTTGACCCTGACGCTTGCCCCTGAGGCTGGGCGGCACCACCGCTGAGCATGTCCCGGAGCTGCCCGGGCTTCGCGTGCAAATCGGTGAGCACTTGGCCTAGTTCCTTCGGCTCGGGTGCCACCTTTGGCGGCAGCGTCACGCCACGCGCCGCGGCTCGGTCCTGCAGTATCTTCACGAACGCCGCTCGCTCTTCCGGCGACAGCTTGCTCAGCGCCTCTTGCGCCGCCTGAGCGTACTGGTCTGGTGGCACGGCGTGTGACACTTCGCCGTACCGCCCCAGAACCTCTTGATCGGAGTAGCCCTCTGAGGGGGCTCCTTTATCGTATCGATTAACGAAATCCCTGTACTCGTTCTGACTTTGCCCACCCGCGAGTAACTCGTCAAGGATACCCATGTGCAGCACTCCTTTGCTTGGCCTCTTACTCTTTGCCATTAGGATGCCCGATACATTGATTTTGATCAATAACCCTCACGGCGGCCGGCTTCCGCATGGAAGCGCCATCTTGCGCCACTCGCTTTGCATCTCTCAGACGCTAGAATGCTCGCTATTATGCTCGCACCAGTACATTCCTCACCGAAGATGCGTACCGTTGACCGACGCGGTGTAGCGACACCGCAGCGTTGAGCGCATCCGCGGTTTGGTGCGGTGATGTTGCACCAGCTTTCTTCCGTATTTCACGAATAACTAAGACGTTAGCCGAGTGCTAATCTGCAAGGGTCCTAACAGCCGCATACCCTCTTCCTCCTTCCGAGGTGAGCGCGCCAGTGTCAAAGTAGAGCTTTAAGTAGGCTGCTAGCATCGAATGCAAACGCGCCCGAGAACTTCAAGACAGTTTTCGGCTTCAATCCGCTGCGTCGTGAATGGCGGCTCGTCCTCATACTCCGCCGAATGAGCAAGTTGAAAAAAGAGATCGACGAAAATGGGAATGATTCTGGCAGTCCGCCGATCTTCATCCCATCACCGGCATCCGTTCCAACCTTCCCGGACAGGTTACGATATCGCCCAAGAGTGGTGGGCCGAGAGGCGGAACGTTGGGCGGCAGTCCCGTGTAATCGCGCGGGAGCGCAGGGACGCCATCCGGTGCCACGCGTCAATCTGGTGCCGACACCCAAGGCTTTGCCGGGCTCGAGGATAGTTAGGATCAAAAAAGGTCGGTCCAGGAGGAGGAGGAGCGTGCGCGTCGCAAGCAGTGGTTTTAACCCCCAGCGCGACCTGTTCCGCGCCGTCATGTGCCGGCTTGCCGCGACAGTGAACAGTCACCGCCATGCCGCACGGGAGGAGCGACGATGAGCGATTACGACGTCGCGATCGTCGGCTACGGGCCAAGCGGTATGACGCTTGCCGCGTCGCTCGGCCAGCTCGGTCGGCGGGTAGTCGTCCTGGAACGCTACACGGACTTATACAACCTGCCGCGTGCCGCGTGCTTCGACGACGAGATCATGCGCACCTTCCAGAAGCTCGGACTTGCCGGTGAAATCAGTCGCGGTGCTGAGGTGCAGCGCGATTATGAATGGGTCAACGCCGCGGGCGAGACTCTTGTCGAATTCCAGTACGATGACCCGGCCCCGGGCGGGTGGGCAGCCCTCTACATGATGTTTCAGCCGCACATTGAGGCTGTCCTCGACCGCCATGACCGAGCTTTGCCATCTGTCGAGATCCGACAAGGCATCACAGTATCCGGCATTGAGCAGAACGGGGAGGCCGTAACGGTCCGAGGTGTCGATCCGAATGGTGTGCCGGTGTCGGTCAGAGCGCGCTATGCCATCGGTACTGACGGCGGTAACGGCTTCACGCGCCGCACCTTCGGCCACCGAATTCACGATTACGGCTTCCAAGAGAACTGGCTCGTGTGCGACTTCCGGCTGCGCGGCACCGTTCAGCCTCCACGGTTCCGGCAGGTTTCCGATCCAGCTCAGCCTACGTCGATCGTGACTATCGGGCCCGGCTATCATCGCTTCTCTTTCATGCTCGACCCGAATGAGACAGCCGAAGAAGCCACGAGGCACGAGGGCGTTTGGTCGCGCGTCAGCCGCTATCTAAGCAAAGAAGACGCGGAGATCATCCGGGTAGCCAATTACGTTTTCCGCTCGCGCATCGTCGAGCAGTGGCGACACGGGCGCGTATTCCTGGCGGGTGATGCTGCACACGAGATGCCGCCCTTCCTCGGCCAAGGCATGTGCTCGGGCATCCGCGACAGCCACAATCTGGCCTGGAAGCTCGATCTCGTACTCGCCGCTCTGGCGGACGATGCGTTGCTCAACACCTACCAACCCGAGCGGGAGCCGCACGTTCGCTTCATCACCGAGAAAGCAATCGAGTATGGCCAGGTTCAGACGGTGCGCGATCCAGTCAAGGCGCGGGAGCGAGACGAGCGGCTTCTCGCCCAACGGCGCGCGCACCAGGCACCCGCCAAGCTGCGTTACCCCGGGCTCAGTGGCCGCTTAGTCGCCGGGAGCGGTGAGTTCTTCCCACAGGGCCGCGTGCGCTCGAACAGCCGAGAAGCTCTCTTTGACGACATTGTGGGGCCCGGCTGGTGCATCGTCGCGTGTGAACCTCATGTGCTGGATGCCTTGACGGTCTCGCAGCGCGATGCGTGGAAGGCGATTGGCGGACGCATCGCTGCAGTGACCGCGACCCAGATCGCTGGCGCTTTTGGAGATGTTGACGGGACCTATGGTTCGTGGTTCGCCGCTCATTCGTGCACGGCCGTGGTGGTACGTCCGGACTGGTATCTCTACGGAACGGCCCGTAGTGGCCGTGAGCTGAGCGCGCTGCTTGAACAGCTGCCGAGATCGCTGGGGCGCCAACCCATTCAGGCTTCAGGATGACGGAACAAACTGGAAAGAGTGCCATGCATGGCAGTGTCAAGACGGCAGGGTGGTTGGTCGTGGTTGCCTCCACCATCGCTTTGATTGTCGGTAATGGACCGATTCTGCTTTTTACGTTCGCAGTCTTTTTGAAGCCCATCACAGACTAGACGGGTTGGCAGCGTGGGGCGATGTCACTTGGGGTGGCTCTGGGCCTGACGATCGCAGGACTTGCAACCCCGTTGGTCGGACAATTGATCGACAAGTGGGGCGTGCAGCGCGTGACCTTGATCGCGGTGACACTATTTGCAGCTAGCGTTGCGGCTATTTCGCTGACGGGCGCCAGCGTTGCGGTGTTCGTCGCGCTCTATGCAGTTGCCGGCCTGGTGAGCAGCGGTCATGCGCCATTGCCTTATTCGAAAGCGATTACCGCTTGGTTTGACTCTCGTCGGGGGATGGCACTCGGGATCGCGATGGCGGGCGTCGGTATCGGGACCGCTCTGATGCCTCAGGTCGCGGGTCTTCTAGTGAAAGCGTTGGGTTGGAGGGAGGCCTATATCGGTCTGGGATTGCTGACCTGGATTATCGCCTTCCCAGCCGTATTGCTCTTCGTAAGAGAGCCGCCGCCCGGAAAAATTAGCGGCAAGTCGTCACCGCTTGCAGTGCCCGGGGACGACGTGGGGGTTGCATTGCGCACTAAGGATTTCTGGATGATGGCCCTGGCGGTGCTGTTGGTCGTTACGGCCGTCAATGGGGTGATCGCGCACCTCGTCGCCCTCCTGACGGACCGGGGAATGCCGTCAGCCATAGCGACCCGGATGCTTATCGGGGTTGGCTTGTCGACAATCCTGGGGCGCCTGATCTCGGGTTATCTACTCGATCGTGTCTTTGCGCCTCACCTTGCCGCAGCGATTTTCCTGGTGCCATTGGCGGGAATCCTCGTCCTTTGGTGGGGGGGAGCATCGCCGGCGTTAGGGCTACTGGCGGCGGTCTTTGGGGCTGGTCGAAAAGCTTGAGGTGCCGTTTTACCTGCATCCGCGCGAGCCGAGCCAGCGCAAGGCTTATGAAGGTCACCCTTGGCTGATCGGACCTGCGTATGGATTTTGCGCTTGAAACAGGCCTGCACGCGTTGCGTTTGATGGGCAGCGGACTTTTTGAAAAATATCCGTCGTTGAAGATCATTCTCGGCCATCTGGGCGAGGCGCTTTCGTTCAATCTATACCGCATGGACGAGCGCATCGCGTGGTCGGTTATCCAGCCAAAAAGAAGGTATCGGAATATTTCGCCCGGAATTGCTACGTCACAACGGCAGGAAATTTCCGGACTCAGTCGCTCGTCAGTGCTATCATGGAATCGGCGCCGACCGAATCCTGTTCTCAACGGATTATCCGTTCGAGGAAGTCAGCAAGGCGGTCTGTTGGTTCGATAACGCCGCCATCAGCGAGGCGGATCGACAAAAGATCGGCCGAGAAAATGCGGTCAAGCTGTTCGAGTTAGGCTGACCGGAGAAGCGGTCAGCGGCGCACGTAAAAAAAGGCGAACAAGGAACTCCTCGCGGATTTTGCAATATGTCGAGCACAGAGATCAGAAAGAACATGCACGGTGTTGAGAGTACGCCTACCAGCGTGCAGCTATATCATTTTTGGAGTTCGGTATGTTCTGTGCGCTGCCGCATGGCGCTCGAGGAGAAAGGGGTGAAGTGGGAAAGCAGATACATCGATCTTTTTACATTTGATCAGCTTAAACCCGAATATCTGGCAATAAATCCCGACGGCGTCGTTCCGACGCTGGTCTACAACGGAAATCCTATTCGGGAGTCCGTGATTATCAACGAATTCATCAATGATGCCTTTCCAGGACTGCAATTAATTCCGTCCGCTCCACTTGTTGCGGCGAGGATGAGGGAGTTTATTAGAAGGTGCGAAAATACGATGGGTCCGATCGCGCTGTTGACTTACGTAAAATACATCCTCCCGAAGCTACGCAACCGTTGGAGCGACGAAGAGCTTCGTGCGCAAGCGGACAGACGCCCCACGAAATTCCTACGCGACCTGCACTCTCGGGGTATTCGCGGCGAAATTTCCGAGCAAGAGCTGTCGCAGGCTGCTACGGATATCGAAACCCTGCTCGACAGCTTGGAAAGGCTACTCAACCCAGGTCCCTGGATCATGGGCGGGTTTTCGCTCGCTGACGTAACGATCGCGCCATATATGTTCCGGCTCAGCGCCCTGGGACAGGATCAATTCTGGTCGGTTGCCCGCCGTCCCCGCATTCATGCCTGGTATCAGCAACTCAGCGCACGCCCGGCATTTCAGCTGGCGGTTTCATGGCCGGACGAAAGCGGGGGCGGCTATCAGGAAGTCGGCTTGGCTAAGCCGCCATCTAAACCAGCAGTGTAACAGATGCTGAGAGCGGTCGCTGCCATTACCTTTTCGCTGTGTGCCTTGATCGGGCCGCAGACTGCGCAAAGCCAAATTGTCGTCCAAACCGATGCCGGTCCCGTGCGGGGAGTCGCCGCAGGTCGGTGACGATGTATCTGGGTATTCCGTATGCGGCGCCGCCAACCGGCCAGTTGCGCTGGAACCCGTACATCGAGCAGTGCCTGGGCCCAACCCTCGGGCCAGGTGACACCGTTATTATCGACAACTGTCCGGTGCACAAAGTTGCTGGCGTGAGCGGAGGCAATCGAAGCTCGCGGCGCAACACTCCAATATCTGCCTAAGTACTCGGCAGACCTCAACCCGATTGATATCGACCAGTCATGGCGACTCTCAAGAATCAAGGGTCTGGTTGCGGGGTAGGGTGACGGGAGGTGGGAGCCGGTGAGGCCACTGGGCAGGTGCAGCTCGTATCGTCCGCAACTCGGCGATTTGCGCGGGATCCGCGTGCACGAGTTTGGCGCGGCCGGCTGCAGTTTGCACGCAGCGGCTGCGTAGTCGGCCGCGCTGGACCCAGTTGTAGAGTGTTGACTCGGGCATTCCGATGCGCTCGGCGAGTTCCGGGATGGTCCATTCATCGGGTTGGCGTGGGATGGGCGCGCGGCGCCGGCGCGGTTTTCGTGGCGCATCTTTGGCCCTTCGCAAAAGGCGCCGCACCATTTGCGCATCGAAGGTGTCGCGCCGCTTGGCCGGGCGCCAGCCTTCCTGGTTTAAGACGACGGCAATTTGCCCGCAGCTGTGACCCGCGTTTCGAAGTTCTGTCGCGCGCGCCAGCAGGTCGGCATAGGTACTGAGCGCGCTCATCCGCGCCACCGGTCGCGTCAGTTGATGCGATGTGCGCTTGCCGCCGTGCCAATGGCATTCAACCCGAACCTGCTCGGTGTCACCGATCACCTTGACCAAGATCCGTTCGAGTAACAGACGGACGATGGTTTGCCGCTCTTCGCGGGTCGTCGTCTCAGCATTCCACAGCGCCGGCAGGTCCTGCGCCAGATTCTGGATTGATGCAAGCTCGGCCGCACTCGGCGCTTGTGCCTGCTCGCGTTGGAAGCGAGCGTACTGCGTCTCCAACTGCGTTTGCTCGGCCAAGGCCTCCTCCCACGCTTGTTCGAGCGTACGGGCGACGAGCCGGTTCTCAGGTTCGACGGCAGAGTATTGGCGGCGGGCCCGCTCGACATGATAGCGTGCCCGCTCCAAGCGTTGTTGCCAATGACGATCGAGCGCTGCCCGTTCAGCCTTGAGATCGTTGGCCAATGCGATGCTGGCCTCGAGGGCGGCCGGCTGCAACGCTTGCAGCACCAGTCGCGTCACCAGCGCATCCAGCGGTGCAGCCTTGAGCGATTGGCAGAACGGCTCGCCATAGCTGGTCTTCATGTGCATGCAAGAGTAACGACCGGCGTGGCCGTTGTTGTTGTAGAGCGCATTCATGCGCAGCCCACAACGGCCGCAAATCAGCACCCCCGAGAGCAATGCGGTACCAGCTCGCACCGGCCCCATCGCCGATGTCATATTGCGCCGCATTTGTGCACGGTTGCGCTCATATTGCTTCCAACTAATGTAGGCTGGCACTCGGTCTGGCAGAAAGACATCGGCCTCCTCGAGGTGAGACGACGAGCGTCCGGTGCCCGCACGCCCGGGCTTCTGCCGACGAAGGCTAGTGCGCCGCACGCCGTAGACATAAGCTCCGGCGTAAATCGGATTGGTGAACAGATGACTCAGCGACGGCCGGCTCACGCGGCGCCACTCCAGATCGCCTTTATGCGAACCACTGCGGATACGCACCGGCATCCGAACATCGTGCTCCACCAAATAGCGCAGCACTTTGCCGACCGTTCGAAACCGCTCGAATAACTCGAACACTAGGCGAATCGTCGCTTGCGCTTGCTCATCAGGATCGAAGACGATCTGGCCTGAAGGATGTCGCAGATAACCCATCGGCACTGGCTTGCCCAGTTCACCGCGCCTGGCTTTGGCACGCCGTCCTTCGAGCATACGCGCTTTTAGGATGTGCAGCTCCGCCTCCGACATCGTTCCTTTGAGTCCCAACAACAGGCGGTCATTATAATTGGCCGGATCATAGACGCCATCGGCATCGGCAATCAGCGTGTCAAACAATGCACAGATCTCTAAAAGCTGATGCCAGTCCCGGCACGATCGTGCCAAGCGCGACATCTCAACCCCGAGCACGATGCCGACATGGCCAAGCCCAACTTCCGCGACCAGGCGCTGAAAGCCAAGGCGGCCTTCTATGCTCGCGCCCGATCGCCCGAGATCATCGTCAATGACCACGATGGTCTCGCGCGCCCACCCAAACTGAAACGCCCGATCGGCCAGCGCATATTGCAGCCGCGTCGATTCCTGGTGGCGCTCAACTTGCTGCACTGTGGATTGGCGGATGTAGACCATCGCGACGCGCTCGCGATGGTGCCGAAGGATTTTGTCGGACATGATACCGCCCTGACGCGGCGCGAGATCCCCGTCCATCATCGACGGTCTCCTTGATCAGAGACGCGCTTCGGAGCCGTCGCAGGGCCATCTGTCCCAGCATCACTACAATGCCTCGCTGCCGCTCTTGCGGCAACGTCTGCCACAGCGGGGGCGGGCACTCGCTCATCGCGGGATCCAAGCCAACGCGCCAAGGCGCACAGCGCTTGGAATCCAACCGTCGGTGATTCGTCGAACTTTGTCAATCTATCAGCGGCATCTTCGATAGGATATCGAGTTGTCTTTCAGCAAAATCAAGACCCATCTGCGAAAGTTCTCCGAGCAAACCGTTCGCGCTCTATGCCGGCGCGTGGGTGCTTTTGTACCGACACTTTCGCGTACAGAATGCCGCAACTACTGCAAAACATGCAGGGTACGTGTCAATTTGACCGGAATCCGCTGTAGAGCTACGAGGTGTGCTGTTTAGTGCTTGTCGGACGTTCGCTGATGTTGTTTTTAAGGTGTTTCAGCCAAGATGACACCTCGCTTTTACCAGGTTCCTTGCCTCGAACCAGCAGCCAGCCCAATTCGATGACTTCCCGGAGCCGCTCGTCGGTGCGCATCACAACCATCCCGATATACGGGCGGCGGAGACACGCCCATAGGTAATCGAGTTGCTCTGTCGGTTTCGCGGACTCGTTTGGCACGTCCAACAGCCCTTCACCCTCGACGACGGACGCCTCCGGCGGCGGGTATATAGGGCCCGCCGCTGTGGCCGGAAGAGGAATAGCTGCCGTGGCTAAGCATGATGACCAACCGGGCGATATTGGTGCTGGAATGGGCGCGTGTTAAGCGGAAGACCCGGCATGAGCAAGCGCCTGTCGATCGAGGCACAGCCCGCAGCGAATCTACGATATGAATTTTGCCAGCGACAATACGGCGCCAGTCGCGCCGCGCATTCTAAAGGCCATTGCCGAGGCGAATGAAGGCTATGCGCGCGGTTATGGCAACGACGAGTGGACCTTCGCCGTCGAGCGCCGCTTGTCGGAGATTTTCGAGCGTGAGGTGGCTGCCTTTCTGGTGCCGACCGGCACCGCAGCCAACGCGCTGGCGCTGGCGCAAGTGACGCCGCCCTGGGGGGTCGTTTTCTGTCACGCCGAATCGCATATCGCGACCGACGAATGCGGCGCGCCGGAATTTTTCGGCGGCGGTTTTAAGCTCGCCGGCCTTCCGGGGCACGGCGGCAAAATTGCGGCCGAGACGCTGAAAAATATGCTTGCCGGCTATGGCGGCCATTCCCCACATCAAATGATCGCCGCTGCGCTTTCAATTACGCAAGCAAGCGAAGCCGGCACGATCTACCGGGTCGAGGAAATCGCCGCGCTGGGCGCCATTGCCAAGGAGCGCGCGCTGGCGGTGCACTTGGACGGAGCGCGGTTCGCCAACGCACTTGTTCGCCTCAACGCGACGCCGGCGCAGATCACCTGGCGTGCCGGTGTCGACGTGATGTCCTTCGGCGCCACCAAAGGCGGCGCGCTCGCCGCGGAGGCCGTACTCATCTTCGATCCCGCGCGGGCGACCTATTTCGGCGAGCGACGCAAACGGGGCGGCCATCTCCTATCGAAACACCGCTTCCTCGCCGCACAATTTCACGCCTACCTGGCCGACGATCTGTGGCTCGATCTTGCCCGCCACGCCAATACCATGGCCGACCGGCTGGCACGGGAGCTTGTTTCCGTCGGCCTGCCGCCGCTATGGCCGGTCGAAGCCAACCTCGTGTTCGTGGCGCTGCCGCGCGCTCTCGACGCCAAGCTTAAAGCCGCCGGCGCGAGCTACTATGTGCGCAGCAGCGAGAGCCTGAGATTACCCGGCGATCACGTGCTTGCCCGCCTCGTCACCTCCTTCGCCACCCGCGAGGAAGACATCGCGCGCTTCGTGGACACCTGCCGCGGTCTTTGATCTCGCTGTCCGAGCGAAATAGACCCGCAGTGGCAAAAACGGATCGGCGCAAGGTCATGTGCCGGACACGAACACCGCACACTGGCGTGGGCGAGACGAGCTGCCGCATGCGGTTCGGGACGATAGCGCCGCGAACCGTGCGGAATTTCTGGCTTCCGCCAAAGCCCCGCCCCAATTGCGCATAACCTTCGAGGCGGAAATCTTGTCGGGGCGATACGGGCGTACGAGGGATGGCATGGTCGTGAGGGCGCACGGACTGAGGGCCGCGGTGCTATCCGCTCTCTCCGTGGGCTTGCTTCTCACAGGTGCCGCCGTGGGCCTTGCGCAGACGCCTTCGACTTCCGCCCCACCCCCGCCGGCGGCGCCGCCCAAGCCGATCACCGGTTTCGTGCCGAGTTATGAAATCATGCGTACGGTGCGTGCGGCAGGCTTTCAACCGCTTGAGCCGCCCATGCGCGAAGGTCGCATCTATGTGCTGCGTGCTACCGACTTTCGCGGCATTCTCATGCACGTCGTGCTTGATGCGCGTACCGGCGCGATCCGCGACGTGACCCCCATCGTGGGACCTTACGGCAGGATAGCGCCGCCCGGAGCGCCGGAGCCTTACGGCCCGCCGCCCTACGCCGCGCCGCCCTATGCTCCGCCTTCCTACGAGACGCCTGCCGAATACGGGGCTCCCGGCCCGCAGATCGGCAGCGAAGACCCCGGCGTGATACCGGTGCATCCAGGGATTCCGCCGACAGGGCGTTACCCGTCCGCATCAACGCGCTCGCATACCCTTCCCCTGCCGCGCCCCCGACCGGTTCAGGCACCGCCAAAATCCGAGGCCGCCGCGCAGCCCGCCGACGATGCCCACGCGAAAAACGCGGCACGGGTCTCGGTGCCCGTCACATCCGGGACAACTAAGACTGCGCCGGTCCCTCCACTCAACGACTGAGCTGCTGCAGCCGGCCCCCGTCGCGTGGAAAAGGTCGACGAATCGAAAGCGCCCCGGAATCCGGGGCGCTCCCTTGACGCTCAGCGTCGGTTAGGCTGCCTGCTGCGCCAACGCCTTGCCATTGATCGGGATGGCGCGCGGCTTCTTCGCTTCGGGAATCTCGCGCACGAGGTCAACATGCAGGAGACCGTTCTCGAGGCTCGCGCCCTTCACCTGAACGAAGTCGGCAAGTTGGAAGACGCGCTCGAAGCTTCGCGCGGCAATGCCTTGGTAAAGGACTTCACCGTGCTTGTCCTCGTCCTTGGTGGCCTTTTCGCCGCGGATGGTCAGGGTGTTTTCCTTCGCCACGACCGAAAGCTCTGGCTCGTTGAAGCCGGCGACCGCGACACTGACGCGGTAGGCGTTCTCGCCGGTCCGCTCGATATTATAGGGTGGATAACCGGGCGTGCCGCCCTCGAGGCCCTGGTCGAGCAGCGAGAACAGCCGGTCGAAGCCGACGGTGGAACGATAAAGGGGTGCTAGATCAAAAGTTCGCATGGCATATCCTCCTTCTGAAGCGACATGCGGATGGCCTGCCCACTCGGGCCCGGCCGTTGTTGCGCAGCTCAAGAGCCTGCGCCAAGGATGGATATGGGGTTGGCGGGCGAAGGCGCAAGAGTGCCAACGTTGCCGCTACTGCAGTCTTTGCGTAACCGCTGCGAAGCAGCTTAACCGGCAGCAGCCCTGCAGCGCGCACTGCCCCCGAGCACAGGCCGGTTATGAGCCGCCGGGGCGGACTGTTATAAGGGTGTGTTCGCCTCCTTGGTGCCGATGAAGCTCATCTCCATCCCTGCCAATCCGGTTCCAGAGAATTACATCGCCGATTGCGTGAAAACGCCGGATGGCGTTTCGCTGCGCTTTGCGCGCTGGCTACCGCCGTTAGGTCGCCGCGGCACCGTCTGCATCTTCCAAGGCCGTGGCGAATGGATCGAGAAGTATTTTGAGACCGTGCGCGATCTGCGCGCGCGTGGCTTTGCCGTGGCTGCGCTCGATTGGCGCGGACAGGGCCTCTCCGATCGCGGGCTGCGCAATCCCCATAAAGGCTTCGTGCGCGACTTTTCCGAATACGATATCGATCTTGAGACCTTCATGCGCGAGATCGTATTGCCCGATTGCCCACCGCCCCTGTTTGCCATCGGCCACTCCACCGGTGCCAGCGTGCTCATCCGCGCCGGCTATCGCGGCCACCGTTGGTTCGACCGGGTCGTGCTCACTGCGCCGCTGATCGGATTGGCCGGTGTGGGCGCCTCGGCGACAGCAACCCTGATCGTGCGCAGCCTGCGTCTTGCCGGCCTCGGCGGCATGTACGTGCCTGGAGGTGCCGCCATGGTGATGGAGATGCGCCCATTTTCCGGCAACATCCTCACCTCCGATCCCGTGCGCTATGCGCGCAATGCGGCCGTTCTCGAGGCCGAGCCGAAGCTTGCGCTCGGCCGTCCGACTGTGGCGTGGGTCGATGCCGCGTTTCGCGCGATGCAGGCGATGGGCGAACGCGGCTACGCCTCGCGCATCCGCCAGCCGATTCTGATTGTGTCCGCAGGTCTCGACGCCCTGGTATCGAACGCCGCGATCGAGGAATTCGCCAACCAACTGCGCGCCGGCTCGCATCTTGTCGTGGTCGGCGCCAAGCACGAGCTGCTGATGGAGCAGGATCGTTATCGGTCCCAGTTCTGGGCCGCGTTCGATGCGTTCGTGCCGGGAAGCGGATCGTATTGACCATCCCGCCACGCGGCGATCACCGATTGAGCATTTGCATCGCCTGCGCGTGGACGCGGCGGTCGCCGGCGGCGATGATGCGTCCGCCATTGTGCGGACGGCCGTTCTCCCAGGTGGTCATGACGCCGCCGGCGCCCTCGATGATGGGAATGAGCGCCAGCACGTCGTGCGGCTTGAGTTCCGTCTCGATGATTAGATCGACATGGCCGGCCGCGAGCACACAATAGGCGTAGCAATCCCCGCCGTAGCGCGACAGCCGCACCGTCTGCTCGACGCGCGAAAACAAGCGCCGATCGGCTTCACTCATCAACAGCGGGCTGGTTGTGAGCATCACAGCGTCGGCAAGCGCCGTGCACGCGCGCACGTGCAGCGTACGGTTCCCAGCCGGACCGCGGTAGCACGTGCCGGCCCCATCGCCGGAGAATTGTTCGCGCGTGAACGGTTGATGCATCATCCCATAAATCGGCTCGCCGTGGCGGGTGAGCGCGATCAGCGTGCCCCAGATCGGCAGGCCGCAGATGAATGATTTGGTGCCGTCGATCGGATCGAGGATCCAAACATATTCGGCATCGGCCTGCTCGGGGGGAAACTCCTCTCCGATCACGCCGTGTGCCGGAAAGGTTTTCTTGATGAGCGCGCGCATGGCAGTCTCGGCCGCACGATCGGCTGCGGTGACTGGGTCAAAGCCGCCGGACCGACTCTTGTTCTCGACGCTGAGCGCACTGCGAAAAAATGGCCGAATCGTTTCGCCGGACACCGCGGCGAGCTCGTCGACGAAGGCTGCAAAGTCGATTGCCGTCATCGCTCGAACCTGACGCATTGCCTGGCCCAGCGCAACGACGACACGGGATGGGGGATGTGGGAGCGCGAATGCGGGCGCAAGGACAATCAATCGACAGCGCGACCGTGATTTCTTTGCCGCTCCTACGTGCAGCGGTTCCCATGGCGAGCCCGCTGCCGCCAGGGCAAACCTCTCGACCTTGCGTGCGGTGGAAAGGCAGCCTTGCAGGATTTGCAGGGCAGCGGGGCTTAGAAAAGCGGCAAAAAGCCCGCCACGGCAGCAAAAGGCTTAATTGGCTCGGTCAACGAGTTGGGGAAACCGGCAGAGGAAATAGGTCAACAACACTTGCTTTTTGTGCGCCGCGGTTTATATTGCTGCAGTGCGGTAGCGAGAGGCCTTCTCTCGTTACCGTCGCCCTCCTTGGGCGTTTCCTCCCTAGACTTGGGCCGCTCCAGCAATGCGAGCGGCCCCTTTTATATTTTCACCGCGCTGTTTAGGCCAATTACTCCGCGGCTGCGCGGTAGGGACGTAACTCTTCCAACGGGATTCCTGCCAAGCGCTCGGCCACGATTTCAAGCTCGCCGGCAAGGCGATCGAACGACGTCGAGCGCTCATAGCGACGTTCGTCCATGTAGAGCGCGCGGTTGATTTCAAGTTGCACGGCGTGCAGCCCGGTCGCGGGGTTGCCGTAATGCTCGGTGATGAACCCTCCTGCATAGGGCTTGTTACGGCTCACAGCATAGCCAAAGTCACGCAGCACCTGTTCGAGCGTTTCGCTCACCACCGGCACGCAGCTCGTCCCATAGCGGTCGCCGATAACGAGATCGGCGCGCGGCCGCTCGTCGCGACTGCCGGGGCCGGACGGCATCGAATGGCAGTCGACGAGGATGGCGGCGCCGAACTCGCGATGCAGGCGCATGAACAATCGCCGCAAGGCTCGGTGATACGGCTTGTACAGGAGTTCGATCCGGCGCAGCGCCACGGCCACCGAGATTCGCTGGTCGTAAATCTCCTGCGCATCGCCAACCACCCGCGCCACCGTGCCGAGCCCCCCCGCAACCCGCATCGAGCGTGTATTGGCGAACGACGGCAACCGCCCCTCGAACATGCGCGGGTCGAGTTCATAGGGCTCCCGGTTGACGTCGACGTAGCAGCGCGGGAAATGCGCGCGCATGATCGGATGGCCGCGTTCTACCAGGCCGGCGATCAGGTCGTCGACGAACGAATCTTCGGAGCGGCGCAGCGTCGCCAGATCGAGGCGCGAGGCGAGCAGGAAACCCTCGGGATAGACGCGCCCGCTATGGGGGGAATTAAACAGCACCGGCCCGCGGCACGCGGCCGGTTCGAGGGCCTCGAAGGGGGGATCGAATTCGTCCTGGATTTCCGCCATGAAATGCCGGCCGGTTGCCAAGGATTGCTGCCCGGTCGCCGCTCCTTAGCGCGTGCAAACAGGCATTGTCCATAGGAAGCTCGGCTTGCCAAGCGTTGTTTACGCTCGTTGGTGGCGCGTCCGCGGTAGTCGGGCTCGCGTTTGCCACTTCTGCTTGCGAGGCCGGCTATCGCAAACTTTCACTTCATTTTTACCCGCCATCCGGCTTATGGATTGAAGGGGACCGGCGGCAGCCGGATTTTACCAGCGATGCCTAAGATCCTGCTTGCGGAAGACGATTTCGACATGCGCCGCTTCCTGGTCAAGGCGCTGAAAAATGCCGGCTTTGATGTGATCTCCTATGACAACGGGCGCTCAGCCTATCAGCGGCTGCGGGAGGAGCCATTCGCGCTGCTTTTGACCGATATCGTGATGCCGGAGATGGACGGCATCGAGCTTGCCCGCCGCGCCACGGAGCTCGACCCGGACATTAAGATCATGTTCATCACCGGGTTTGCGGCGGTGGCGCTCAATTGCGATTCCAGCGCGCCCAAGCAGGCCAAAGTGCTGTCAAAGCCGGTTCACCTGCGCGAGCTGGTCAACGAGGTGCAGAAGCTGCTCGCGGCCTGAGGCGGAGCGGACCGGCGCGCGCCGGCGGCGGGACGGCCGGCAGCGCTCAGAGCAGCAGGGACCTGGAAACATGCCTGGGACGTGTGGCGAGGTGCTATATGGTCCGCCGCACCACGATCGGTTTCGCCCAGGTTTTGCAGTTCCACGCATCCGCCATGTCCGAGCAGACGAAAACCAAAGTCGTGGCGATGATCGTCGGCTCGGCAATCATCATGCAGCAGCTCGATTCCACCGTGATCACCACGGCGCTGCCGCAGATGGCGAAATCGCTTAATTCCGATCCGGTGCGCCTCAGCCTCGCGGTCACTGCTTATCTCTTGAGCCTCGCCATTTTCGTTCCGGTCAGCGGCTGGGCGGCGGACCGGTTCGGCGGTCGCGTCGTTTTCCGCGCCGCGATCGCGCTGTTCACGCTCGGCTCGATCCTGTGCGGCCTCTGCGGCAATGTGGTCGAGCTGACCGCGGCGCGCGTGCTGCAAGGTTTCGGCGGCGCCATGATGGTGCCGGTCGGGCGCTTGGTGCTGTTCCGCAGCGTCGAGAAGTCGGCACTGATCGCCACCATGGCCTATCTGCAGGTGCCGGCGCAGCTCGGCCCGGTGCTCGGTCCGCCGGTTGGCGGCTTCATCACCACTTATTTTTCCTGGCGCTGGATTTTTCTCGTCAACGTGCCGCTGGGAATTTTAGGCATCGTGCTGGTGACGCTGTTCTTCGACAATCCGAAGGAGGATACGCAGCGCCCGCTCGATTGGATCGGCTTCGTGCTCACCGGCGGCGCCGCCTTTTGCACCATGTACGGCATCGAGGCGATCGGCCGCGGGCAGGTCAGCTTGCCGGCCGCCATCGGCCTCTTGGCTCTCGGCCTGGCAATGGGCGCGCTGTCGCTGTGGCATCTGTGGCACGCCAAGCATCCGCTGCTCGATCTTTCGGTGTTCCGAATTCCCACGTTCCAGACGGCGATCTATGGCGGTTCGTTGTTCCGTGCCGGCGCCGGCACGTTGGTTTTTTTGCTGCCGCTCTTGCTGCAGGTCGTGTTCGGGCTCTCTGCTTTCGCCTCCGGCAGCATCACCTTCGCCACCGCTGCCGGTTCGATGTCGATGAAGATCACGGCGCGGTCGATCATCCGGCGGTTCGGCTTCCGCAACGTGCTCTTGTTCAACGGCATTATCAGCGCCGCCTCGATCGCAATGTGCGCGTTCTTCACTGTCGCCATCCCCGGATATCTGATTTTCTGTCTCCTGCTCCTCGGCGGGTTCTTTCAATCGCTGCAATACACCGCTACGCAAGCCATGACCTATGCGGATATCGGTCAGCCACAAATGAGCACTGCGACCTCGATCGCCAGCATGACGCAGCAATTAAGCCGCGGATTTGGCATTTCGTGCGTGGCCGTGCTGCTGCATTTGTCGCTCGGCTGGCGCGGAGCTACGGCGCTGAGCACGATCGACTTCAAGGTGGCATTCGGCGGCGCGGTAGCCTTCGCGCTCTTGAGCCTGTTCTATTCCTGGACGCTGCATCCGGACGCCGCCGCCGAAGTGAGCGGCCATCGGCCGAAATCGGCCGAGGCCTAGCGCCTGCGCAAGACGCGCCATCACGGCATTGGCTTGCCGATGCCGTGTTCAAGCGCACGGCGCCATATCAGGTCGGCGAAGGCGATATCTTCCAGGGCGATGCCGAGCGACTTGAACAAAGTGATGTCGGCGGGCCCGCAGCGGCCGGGAGCTCTTTCCGTCAGAATATCGCCGATCTCAATGATGTCTTGCCAGTTGAGCCGGCCGGCCTCGATGAGGTCGCGATATTCGGCGGCCTCGAGGCGCGCCTGCGCGAGATGGTCGGTGGCCCGGACGGTCGAGCGCAGGACAGTTTCGCCGTCAAGCTCCCGGCGCGAAGCGGCATTGGCCCCGGCGGCGTTGATGTGCACCCCTGACTTGAGCCAGTTGGCGCGCAACACCGGCTCGGCCGATTTGGTGATGGTCACCACGACATCGGCCGCGCCGACGGCGGCCTCGAGGCAGGCCACGGGCTCGGCGGCGACGCCCAGCTCGCGCTCGACGAGGCTGGCGAGCGCGTTGCGATGCCCGGCCGTGCGGCTGAACACGCGCACGCTTTCGATCTTGCGCACGGAGCAGACCGCCACCACCTGGGCAAACGCTTGGCGCCCGGCGCCGATGACGCCGAGCGAACGCGCTTGCGGATTGGCTAGAAGCTTGGTGGCCAAGCCGCTCGCCGCGCCGGTGCGCATCTGCCCGAGGTTGTCGGCCTCGATCATCGCCTTGAGCGTACCGTCGTACGCCGAGTAGAGCAGCACGTGAAAACGCGCGCCGTTGCCGCCGCCGTAATAGGCTTTGAGCCCGAACACTTCGGCGGCGCTCCACGCCGCGCCCATGAGATTGAATGTGCCGTTGTCGGTCCGCGCGCGCTGCCGCGGCAGATTTACGGTTGCCGGATCGGACCAGGTCTCGAATAACCGCTCAAGGGTCGCGATCGCGTCCTTGACCGTCACCAGCCGCATCACGTCGTCTTCGGTCAGATAAAGCGGCTTCTTGGCCGCCTTAGCTGCCTGGCTTTTTGTTTTTCGCTTGATCGGCTTTTTCGTTTTGCGTCTCCGTGCAGCTTCAACCAGCCATGTCAGCTCCCCAAATCCTGCCGTGTCGGCCCGGCGCTGCCTGCCCAGGCTCCGCACTCCTCCCGGTCGCCTTCCATTGGCGCTTCAAACCACCTTTGCTCACGGAGCAGCGGCGATCTGCACTGCACGTGTTTTCGGAAACCACGCAGCACGGATTTCGTGGTAGATGTTATCGAACACCCTCAATCGTCACATCCCGGCGTTGAGCACGTCACCAATCCAGTCCCACATGTAGTGCACGGCGTTCGTCACATTGTCGACCTGACAATGGTGGAAGCCGCCTTCCTCGCGGGTGAAGACCTTGAGCAGCTTTTGTTTGGAGCCGACCGCGTCATAGAGTTTTTCGGCAACTTTGAGCGGGATCTGTTCGTCGCCGGCGCCGTGCAGGAGTAGGAACGGGCAGCTCATCTTCTGCACAATGCCGTCTAGGCGGAAGCCTTGCAGCTTCTTCAAAGCAGCGGCGCGGTCAGATACGCCGAGCACCCATTGCAAGTGTTCGGGCGGCACCGAGAGCGAGAGCACCTTGCCGGAATCGAGCGCCTCCAGCCGCCGCGCCCAGATCTCGTGATAGTCCCATTGCGCGCCCCAGGCGATGCAGCAGGCAAAGCGGGGCTCGAGGGAGGCGGCGCGCGGCGCGTAATAGCCGCCCAGACTGAGCGCCATCACGCCGATGCGCTTGGCGTCGAACTCGCCGCGCCCGGCAAGATATTCGTAAACCGGCGTAGCGTAGCGCTCGGTCTCGGCAATGAGCGGCAGATTGCGGAAGCGAACGCTCTCGCCGTTGCCCGGGCCGTCGACGAGCAGGCAGCCGACCCCGCGCGCCGCGAGATCGGGAATGCCATAGCCGTATTGCAGCTCCTTGGTGACGTCGAAGCCGTCGAAGAACACCATCGCCGCCGCCGGCCGCCCGCGCGTCGCTTCGGCGTCGGGGTGCACCAAAAGCGCCGGCAGGCTCGCATCCTCGTAGGGAATCTCCAGCGGCTCGATGCGCGGCCGGCGGATCCAGGCCGCGGCGTGCTTAAACAGAGCGACCGATTTGGCGTAGACATCCATGCTGCGCTGCGAGCGCGGATGGATGAAGCGCTCGCCGGTCTGATGATAGCGGCAGGCGCGCATGAAACATGCGGCCGCAGTGAGGGTGTGGCCGGCGCGTTCGGCATCGCGGCCGCGCGCTTCGATCCGCTCTCCCATGCGGGTCCATTCCTCGAACCACGCCGCGTCGTCGCCGACCTTCTCGATCAGGGCACGGCCGACGCGGTTGACCTCGCCGATCTCGACCCCGGTCCACGGCGCGCCGCCAAGGCAGATGAGGAATCCCATTGACCAGCGGTAATTGCTCGGAAAATAGAGGAATGTGGCATCGTCTTTTTGCTCAGGCATAGCTTCTGTCTCTGCTTCCCCAAACAAGCTGCTCCCCGGGGCGCGCACGCGGCTCGGATCGGGAGCGGATATTAAATGTTGTCCGCGGCGTCGCCGGCATCGCCGAGATCGGTGTTGGCGAACAGCTCCTCGAGCGGCAGCATGCGGGCGATCAGGCCCTGCTGACGGCAATAAAACTGCACCGTCTGCAGGTTCTTGCGGTTTGCGATCGTCAATCCATAGCACCACGGATCGGATCCGAGCAGCTCCTGCTGCTCTTCCACCGCCGTACGCACCCAGGCAAGCGGCACCATCCGCGGATTGGCGATCCGCTTTAAGGCAAGCTGTTTCGCTTTCTCGAACGCCTTGACCAGATTAGTCGCTACCCACGGGTATTTGTCGACGATCTCTTGTTTGATCGTGGTCACGTGCATGATCGGGAATATTCCGGTGCTCTTGAAGTAATCGATCTCGATCTTCTTGTAGTCGGCGAACAGCCGCACGATGCGCTTGTCGCCCTGCAGGAAGAGCCGCGGAATGTCGGGCGAAAGCATGGCCGTCAGCTCGCCCTCGGCTAGCATTTGATCGAGCCGCTTGCCCGGCGCGACCATTTCGATGCGCAAATGCTTCGGCACCGTGAATTCCACGTCCACCCAAGTGCATTGCCGGTGTGGGAGGCCGTAATGCTCCTCGAGGATGCCGCGCATCCAGATGTTGGAGGCGGGCTGGAAATTGGTGCCACCGATGTTCTTGCCAATCAGGTCCTTGGGCGTGCGGATGCCGGCATCGCGGTTGACGAAGAGGAAACCGTGGCGGAAGCGCCGGTGCAGAAAGACCGGAATGGCGGTGAACGGCTCGCCCCGATCGCGGAGCATGAAGTACGCGCCGACATTCTCCTCGCAGACCTCGAACTCGTGTCTGCGTGCCATGCGCCAGTGGCGCTCGCGCGGTCCCATCTGCGATAGAAAGATCAGGTTCAGCCCTTCCGCTTCGACGACGCCTTCCTTGAGCGGGCGCACGATGTCGTAGTCGCCGGCCGCTACGGTTAATGTCAGTTTGCTCATCGCATTTCTCCGCGCCGGAAACCTTGCCGTTCAGGAGGAGGAGCGCTGCTGACTGCCGAACAGCGCAAGCATCGCGCCTGCGCTTACGGCCGCGAAATGGCACCGCGCCCACAAAGCCCCGCGCCAAAAAAAGCCGCGCATATCCGCGAAGCCCCTTGGCAATAGGCGGCTCGACTGCTCGGCGTGAGAAAATGGCAATTCCGGTGCTTGGAGGAGTGCGGGCTTGCAGCCTTCGGCCGTGCCTCGGGACTCATTAAGGTCCTCATCGCCAGCGACTAAACCGATGCTCGGCGCGGCGCACGATTTCGTTGAGCAGGATCGCCATCGCCGCCAGCATGGCGATGAGGCCGAACAGTTTTGTCGGGTCGAAATTCTCGGTGAACATGGTGGTAAAATAGCCGATGCCCGCGGTCGAGACGTAGAGCTCGGCGAGCAGCACGCCAAGCAGCACGCCGCTCATGCCCAATCGCATACCGGCAAAGAAGCTCGGGATCATGTGCGGGAAGACCACGTAGCGGAACATGTGCCAGCGGCTCGCCCCCATCGAACGCGCGCTGCGCAAGAGGATCGGCTTGAGATTCTGCACGCCGCCTACCACGGTGATGGCGATGGGAAAAACGCCGTGGGTCACGCCGAACGCGATTTTGGATGGCGGCCCGATGCCGAAGAACAAAATGAACAGCGGCAGAATTGTGATTTGCGGCAGCCCGTACACGAGAAGAACGATTGGCATCAGGCTTCGTCGCGCAAACGGCCTAAGCCCGATGGCGAGTCCCAGCGCCAGCCCGATCGCGACCGCGATGGCGAACGCTACACCAAGTTCGAAGAACGTCAGACGCAAGGCCGCCGGCACGCCGCTCGTGTCCCACACCGAGCCAAGCGACGCGAACACACGCGACGGTGGACTGATGAAGAGAGGATCCATCAAGAAGCGCGCGGCGATTTCCCATACCAGTAAAATGATGACGATCAAGGCGAGGCGGACGACGGCAGGATGGCGCTGCAAGAAACGGCGTGTCGACCGGGTGCGCCGCCCGCTGTCGGGCGAGCCCGGACCCTTTTCTCCGCGGCTCGGCGGCGGGGGCGGCGCGGGCGCGAGCTCCCCGCCTTGGCGAGGACGCGCCGAGGTCGCGCCGGTCGATCGAGTCATCCCTGGCGCCTTCCGCGGGCTTCGAGGTGGGAGACGACGGCGTTGAGGATCGCCACAATCGCGACGACAAAGGCGATGTAGGCGAACATGCGCGGCATCTCCATGTCTTCGGCGAGCTCGACGATGTGATGGCCCAGGCCGGCGAGCGAAGCGATGGTCTCGCTGCCGAGGATAGAAAGCAAACAGATGGTAAAGCCAATGCGCAACCCGCCGAGGATCACCGGCAGCGCTGCCGGAAGCAGCACATGGCGAAACAGCTGATAGTCGGAGGCGCCCATCGACCGTGCTGCCGTTACCAGCGTGCGGTCGACGTTGCCGAAGCCGGCGATGGTCGCGAGCACGATGGGGAAGAAGCTGATCGTGGCGCCGAGCGCAATTTTTGAGGCCGGCCCCAGCCCGAAAAACAGCACATAGAGCGGCAAAAACAGAATGATTGGGATGGAGAAGATGCCGGCGAAGAGCGGCTCGAAGACGCGGATCCAATAGCGCGAGCGGCTGACGAAATAGCCCAGAACCGTGCCGCTGGTCGCGGCCAGCGCAAAGGCCGAGGCAAATTCGGTCGCGGTGACCCGCAGGTCGGGCAGGTAGGCGCCGCTCTCGAGCACGTCGACGAACTGCCGCCACACGGCGACCGGGTCGGGCAGCAACAGGTGATTGACCCCCCAGAAATTGGTGGCCAGGTACCAGAGCAAGAGCAGGGCGAGCAGGAAGCCGATCTGCACCGACCTGCTAGCAATCCGCGCGGCCCGTTCGCTGCGCCGCGCCATCACGATGCTCCGCCGCTCGCCGCGGCCTCGCGGGCGCTCGCCGATTCCAACACCGCCTTGCGGATTTCGTCATGCAACAGCGCATAAAGCTCGTTGCGCAAAGCAGTGAATTTTTCGCCGGTGACGAAGCTCGGCTTGCGCGGATGCGGCTCGTCCACGCGGATGACCTTTTTGATCGTGCCCGGACGCGCCGAAAACACCGCGACGCGATCGGCGAGAAACACCGCCTCGCCCAGGCTGTGGGTGACGAACACGATGGTCTTCTCGGTGCGCGCCAGCAGCACCGAAAGATCCTCGCCCAGGATCATGCGCGTCTGCTCGTCGAGTGCCCCGAACGGCTCATCCATGAGCAGAATGTCGGTCTCCAGCGAGAGCGCCCGCGCCAGCGCAGCGCGCTGGCGCATGCCGCCGGAGAGCTGCCCGGGATAGTGATGGGCGAAGTCGGCAAGCCCGACTGCTTCCAGCGACTTTTGCGCGCGCGCGGTGTGCTGAGGTTTAGGCACGCCTTGAAACAGCATGCCGAGCTTAACGTTCTCCATCACCGTGTTCCATGGAAACAACGCATTCTCCTGGAACACGAAGGCGATCTCGCGCGGCATTGGTCCGCGCACCGAACGACCGGCCACCTGCACGCTGCCGGTCGTCGGCTCGAGCAGCCCGCCGATGACGTTAAGCAGCGTGCTCTTGCCGCAGCCGCTCGGTCCGATCAGGCACAAAAGCTCGCCGCGCGCGATGTCGAGCGAGGTATCGCACAGCGCTCTGACGTACTGCGCGTCGCCCGCCTCGCCGAACTGGTGCGAGACGTTCCTGACGCTGACTGCGATCCCTGCCGCGCTCATTTTGCCAGAAACGCGTCGCTGACAAGCGTGGACATTTCCGGCTCGGCCGGCAGCATGTGCATCTCGACAAACGAGGTCGCCAGCACGTTGAGCGCTTTGCGGTCGAAGCGGCCGTCCGTGCTCATCACCGGCATGGTGTCATCATAGCCCGCATCGGCCGCGGCAGGCGAGACGCCGGTGTGTTTGGCGGCGACTTCGATCGCGGCTTGCCGGTGGCCGCGCATATAGGCGACCGCCTGGAACCAGCCGGCGAGGAAGGCGCGCAGAGCAGGGGGATCAGCTTTAATCAGCTTGTTGCTGGAATAGATCAAGCCGGAATGAGAATTCTTAATGTAATCGCCGAACCTGACGCGGCCGTTCTCGCTTTCGACGAACTTGTGCACCGTGACGCGGTCGGTGGTCACGCCATCGACCTGCTGCATCCTGAGCGCCGCAATCTGCGCTTCGGAGGAGCCAAGCGGCGTAGTCTTGACGCCATCGTCGCCCCAGCCGCGCGCGCGCGACAGGTGCTGCGTGAGCCAAAAGCTAAGCGAACCGTTCGTTGACACACTCACGCGGCGGCCCTTGAGCTCGGCGAGCGAACTGACCGGCCCCCTCTTGAGGACCACCAGCATGATGATGCTAGCGCGTTGATGGCGGCGGCGACCGCCTTCATCGGGGTGCCTTCGGCGACGGCGGACAGATCCGGGCCGCCGCCGAGCGCGACGTCGACGCCGCCGGCGGCGAGCGCCTGCATCAGCTTGGCATCGCCGGCGAACGCGCTGATGCGCACGTCGATGCCCTGCTTCTTGAACAAGCCGGTATCGACGCCGACATCCGCCGGCACGAAGCCGAACTGGTTGATCTGCGCCTTGCCGACGCGAACGATGGTCTGCGCGGCGGCCGCGTCGGCCGCAAGGATCAGTGCGGCGGCCGCGATAGAGGCGATCTGGAAAGCACGGGCCAGCCGGATTCTCGAGCGCTGCGCAAACATCGCTGTCGACCGTTCTATCGCGCGACAGGGGGCAGGAAGGCTTCGGTATAGAGCAACGTCAAATCCGGCGCTGTCGGTAAGATCTTTAAATCGACCCAGGATCGGGAGAGCGTCTCCAGCGCCTTCTGACTGAAGCGGCCATCGGCGGAGAACATCGGCATCACCTCGTCATAGGTCTGGCTCACGATGTCCGCCTGCTTGTGCAGGACTTTGGTGCCGATGGCGACGGTCGCGGCCTTGTTGCTGCGCATGAAGGCGATGGTCTCGAGCCAGCCTTTGAGAAAACCAGAAACCGCGTCGGGCTTACTCGCGATCAGCTTGTTGGTCGCATAGATGACGTGGACGTGAAAGTCCCTCACGATATTGCCGAATCGGATGAGGATGCGCGCCTTGCCCCGTTTGACCAGATCCAGCGCGGTGGACACGTCCGCCACGATCCCCTCGGTGTCGTGCCGCTCCAGGGCCGCGATCTGCCCGGCCATGGCGCCCATCGGCGCGATGTCGATGCCGTGCGGTCCCCAGCCCTGCTGCCGCGACGTTTCGCTCACCAGCCAGTAAGTCAGCGAGCCGGGCGTGGAAACGCTCACCCGCTTGCCTTTGAGCTCCGCCACGCTCTTAGGTCCGTCCGGGCGCACAATCAGCATCAGGATGAGCGGCCGCCCGGCCATCGCGGCGACGGCTTTCGCAGGCGAGCCCTTGACGATAAAGGCCATCGCCGGTCCTGAGCCGAGCGCGATGTCGAGACTGTCGGAGGCCATCGCCTGCTGCATCTTGGCGTCCCCCGCAAAAGCGTATTCCTTCACCTCGATGCCGTTTTGTTTGAAGAAGCCCTTTTGCATGCCGACGTCGAGGGGAACGAACGAGAACGCTTGCGGCACCGCCTTGCCGACGCGCAACCTCGTGGCAGCGTCGGCCCGTGTCAGGCCGAGCGCGCAGGCCATCGTGACGGAAAGGATGAATATCGTGCGCTTCACGTTGTTGACCTTTGATCAGGCCGTCAGTGCTGCGGCAGAAACGCTTCGGGATAGAGCTTGCTCATCTCCGGCTCGGTCGGCAGAATTTTCATTTCCACAAACGAGCGTCGCAGCACCCCCACTGCCTTCGGATCGAAATGGCCGTCGTCGGCGAACATCGGCATCACTTCGTCGTAAATGGCCCTTGGTGGTCTGGGCACTGGTGTGCATCACGTCTGCGCGATTGTCTTTTGCTTATGCGCACGCACATAGGCGACGCTCTCGAACCAGCCCTTGACGACGACGTGCAGATCGTCCGGCTTCTCAGCCATGGCTTTCCCGGTGGCGAAGATCACATGCATAATGAAATTCTTCGCGTCGCCGAAACGCATGAGGAGGCGGCCGTCGCCGTGCTGCACGAAATTGAGCGCCGAGCCGATATCCACCACGCAGCCATCGATTGAGCCGGCCTTCAATGCCGCTAGCCGCGCGCCGTTGTCGCCGACCGGCATCTCGCCGAAACCGCAATAGCCCCAGCCGTGCTGCTGCGACACCTCGTTCATGAGCCAACCGGTGGCCGAGCCGACCGTGGAAATGCCGACCTTGCGGTGCCGCAGATCCTCGATCGTCTTTATCGACCCGTCGGCGCGCACCACGACCGCGAAGATGAGCGGCGGTCCGGCGATGGCAGCAATGGCCTTGACCGGCGACCCCTTGAGAATGAAGGCCATGCCCGAGCCGGAGCCGAGACCGATGTCGACCGCATCGGCCGCCATGGCCTGTTGCAGCCTGGCATCGCCGGCAAAGCCGGTGATCCGAAGGTCGACCCCGTGCCTGGCGAAGATGCCGACCTCCTGGCCCACATTGGTCGGCACGAACGAGAAGGCCACCGCGCCGACATTGCCGACGCGGATGAGGCCGAGCGCCAGAGCTGAGGACAACAATGGCCCGATGAGCAAAAGCAGGGCCGCGAGGGCGGTGACGATCAGCTTGGCAAGACGAGCCGGGCGCGCCGGCCGTCCGCCCGAGGGCGAGCGCATGGGCGGCAGCGGTCGCGGCGACCTCCCGCGGCCGCTTTCGTCGCGGGGCGTGGGAGCAAAGGCCGCCGGGCGCGGCCTACAGGTTGCGGCGGCTCCCATTCTGCTCCTCCCTGTTCGCCGCCGATCTTAGCGCATTCCGGCGCTGTTCGGTCTGTGCCTCATCGAGCGTCAAATCGTCCCTCAGCACGACACCGTAGATGTCCTGCGCGGCGCGGCGGGAGACCAGTTCCTCGATTACGTCGGCGCGCACCAGGGCTGCGTCGCGCTCGATCGGCTCACCCCAGCCGCCGCCGCCTCCGGTGCGTACGATCACCTCCGAATGGACCGGCACGGGATAGTGCGGCGCCTCCATGGACCGGAAATCGTTCTCGCCCGGCAGGCGCAGTAAAAAATCGCCATGGGTGCCCGGTTGGCCGCCCCACAGCCCCCAGGGCGGACATTGTTCGCGCCGCGGGTGATCGAAATTCCAGCGGCCCTCGACCAGGTTGCGCACGCAGGTATCGAGGCCAAGTCCGCCGCGATGCCTGCCAGCGCCGCCGGAATCGGTGCGCAGCGCCCGGCGTTCGACGATCACCGGGCACTTTAACTCGATGCCTTCGATCGAGGCATTGCGCACGTCACCCTGGCAAACGGAGACGGTCGCTGACTCGCCGTCCTCGCTGGGCCGGCCGCCCCAGCCACCGCCTTCGATGCTCTGCACGACGAAGCGGCGCTTGGTCTTGGGATGAACGCCGAAGAACACGATCGAGCCGCCGAGGAGGCCGTGATGACCGGCAGGCACGCGATCGGTCATCGCACCGGCAAGCGCCTTGACGATGGTATCGACCACGCTCGGAACGATCACGCTCCAGCCCGCCATCGGCGCCGGATAGTGCGCCATCATGACGTTGCCCTCGGGAATGATGACCTTGAGTGCGCGGAACGAGCCCTCGTTGACCGGCTCGAGCGGGCCGGTGAGCGCCTTGTAGGCGACGCGCGCGGCCGCGTAGGTGCGCGAATTGATTGCCGCCCTGCGCTCGCTCGAACAGCGCGACAAATCGATAGTCATGCTGCCGCGGTCGATGGTCACCTTGGCATGGATGGGCACACGCTCGTCGCGCTTGACACCGTCGTGGTCGATGAACGAGGACGCCTCGTAGACGCCGTCGTCGAGCTTTTCCACCACGTTGCGGCACTTGCGCTCGGTCTCGGCGAATATTTGGCCGATCGCCGCTAGGATGGTGTCGCGGCCGTATTTGTCGAACAGCTCGTTCATGCGCCGCACCGCGAGCCGGCAGGCGGCCATTTGCGATTTCATGTCGCCGAGCGAGGATTCGGGAAAACGGATATTGTCCTTGAGCACGCGGTAGAGTGTTTCGTTGAGCTTGCCGCGCTGGTAGATTTTCAGCTGATCGAGCTGCAGGCCTTCGAGCCACGGATCGGCGACGCTCGGCCCGGCGCCGAAGCCGGTCGACATCCCGCCGACATCGATCCAGTGCGCGCGCACCATGGCGAACAGCAACAGCTCGCCCCTGTAGAAGTACGGCATGTAGATGACGATGTTGTTCAGATGCTGGCCGGCGACCGCCTGGTGGTTGGTGATGACCACGTCGCCTTCGGCAAAGCCGTTCTCGCCGTAGCGCTCAATGGCATCGGTGATGATGACGCCGAGGTCGGCGACGAAGTGCGACACCCCGCCCACGTTCTGGGCGATAAGTTCGCCTTTGGTGTTGACCAGCGACGTGCAGAAATCTCGCACCTCGTAGATCATCATGTTGTAGGAGGTGCGCTGCAGGTCGGCGGCCATCTCGTTGGCGATCGCCGGCAGCGCGTTGCGAATGACTTCGAGCGTGACCGCGTCGAGCGGCTTTTTGAGCAACCGAAGCTTTTTCGCTCGTTTGAGCTTTTTCTTCATCGCGCGCCTCCGACGTCGATGATGAGTTCGCCCGAAGTCGCAACGCTGCAGCGATCCTCGGCGAACAGCACGGTGGTCGTGCCGTGCTCCTCGATGAGCGCGGGGCCTTTCAGGCGCGCACCGGCGCCGAGCGCGCCGCGCTGGTAAATCGGGCAGGACGTCGGCTTGCGCGCATGGCCGAAATACACATCGCGGCGGCGCGCGGGCTTGGCGCTGCTGCGTCGGGCAAGCTTGGGGAAGCGAAGCCTGGGCCGCTTGCCGATCGCGGCGAGCCGGATATTGACCATCTCCACCGGCTCGTCCGGGGATTGATGGGCATAGCGGTGCTCGTAGAGCGCATCGAAGGCGGCGCGGATCCTCTGCCCGTCGCGTTTTTCGATCTGCTGCCGCGTCACCGGCACCGATAGCGTGAACTCCTGCCCGAGATAGCGCAGATCGAGCGCGATCTGCACTTCGGCGTGGCGCGCATGGCGCAAGCTCTTTCGTGCCTCGGTCGCCATCTCGTCGTGTACCGTTAAAAGCGCCTTGAAATCGAGGTTGGCGAGATCGCAATAAAAAGTGCGAATGAAATCGTGCCGCTCGTCGGCGAGCAGCATGCCGAGCGCGGAGAAATGCGAAGGATAAAGCGGAACGATGACTTTGGGGATGTGCAATTCGCGCGCAATCGCGCACACGTGCAGCGGTCCCGCGCCACCTGAGGCGACCAGCGCGAAGTCGCGCGGGTCGTATCCCTTCTCGACCGAGACTTCGCGTACCGCCAGCGCCATCTTGGAAATCGCAATCTCGAGAATGGCACGCGCCGCCGTGATCGCGTCGATGCCCAACGGCTTTGCGATCTTGTGCGCGATGCCGGCACGCGCGCCCTCGGCATCGAGCGCGATCTCGCCGCCGAGAAAATTATGCGGGTCAAGCGCGCCGAGCACCACGTTGGCGTCGGTGATGGTCGGCTCGCTGCCGCCGCCCCGATAACAGATCGGGCCCGGATCGGCGCCGGCGCTATGCGGTCCGACCTTGAGCGCGCCCACCTCGTCAATCCAGGCGATGCTGCCGCCGCCGGCGCCGACCTCGACCACGTCGATCATCGGCAACATCACCGGTTGGCCGCTGGCATAGCCGCCGACGTAATAGCCCGGCGCCAGCGTGGGCTCGCCGTCGCGCACAAGACTCGTTTTTGCGGTGGTGCCGCCCATATCGAAGGAAATCACGTTGGCGAAGCCGAGCTTTTCGCCGACGCGCGCCGAGGCGATGATGCCGCCGACCGGGCCGGATTCCATCATCGCCACGGGCCGGGCGGTCGCCACTTCCGGCGTCATTACACCGCCGTTCGAGCGCATGATCGACAGCTCGCCGCGAAAGCCGGCTTCGCCAAGCCGCGATTTTAGGTTTTTGACGTAGCCGCCGACCTTCGGCCCGATATAGGCATTGACCACGGTGGTCGAGAGCCGCTCGAACTCGCGATACTCGCGCAGAATGTCGTGCGAGAGCGAAATGTAGGCCTGCGGCAGCGCGTCAGCGACCATCGCACCGGCGATGCGCTCGTGCGTCGGGTCGATGTAGGAGTGCAACAGGCACACGGCGACGGCTTCGACCCCCTCGCCGGCGAGCGCGCGGCAGGCTTCGGTGATACTGGCGTTGTTCAAGGGCCGGAAGACTTCGCCGGCGCTGGTCAGGCGCTCCTCGATCTCGCGCGTCAGATGCCGTGGAACGAGCGGGCGGTGGCGGTGAAAGAATAGGTTGTAGGCCTCGGGACGGTTGCCGCGGCCGACAATATAGACGTCGCGCGTGCCGCTGGTGACGATGAGCCCGGTCTTGGCACCCTTGCGCTCGATGAGCGTGTTAATTGCGATAGTCGAGCCGTGAATGAGGTCCTCGATGTCGGCGGCGTCAAGTCCGCTCTTGCGGATACAGTCTAGGATGCCTTGCGTGAGTTCGTGAGCGGTGGTGAGACTCTTGGCCGCGACGAAACCGCCGGCCTTGTCGTCGAAGCCGACGAGGTCGGTGAAAGTCCCACCGATGTCGATGGCGACAACAATCATTGCGATGATGCTAGTGCGGAAAGCGGCGTCAGCAGGCCGCCAGGGAAGGGCACAGATGCGGTCACGGCGCGGCAGAGTATAAGGTTTACCGTGGAATACAACCTTTGCCGCCGTGCCTCGCGCAGCGCAGGCTCGTCGGCAAAGCGCTTGAGCGGCGCTTCACGGTGGCTTGCAGTGCCGCAGGCGGCTGCAGCAGGGATTGCCGTTCGAGCCCCGGCAATGACGGATGGAGGAAACCGGATGAAGGCCGAATTGACCAGATATTCCATGGGCGCGCTCACCGCCGAGGGGGCACTGGTCTATGAGGAAAAGATCTCTGGTCGGCGTCCTGCGCTGCTGATGGCACCGAACTGGATAGGAATGACCGAGAAGGCGATCGAGCACGGCAAGCTCGTGGCTGGCGATCGTTACATCGTGCTCGTGGCGGACATGTACGGACAGGACATTCGCCCGGCCGATTTCGGCGAGGCGGCGGAATTGGCCAATGCGCTGCGCGCTGACGCCGCCGAGGCGCGCCGCCGCATCCGCGCCGCGCTGCATACGTGCGCCGAGGGCAGCAAACGTGGTCTGATCGATGCGCGTCGCGCCGCAATCGGCTTCTGCTCCGGGGGCGGCAACGTCCTGGAGCTTGCGCGTGACGGCGCCGCCATCGCTGCGGCGGTATCGATCCATGGCGACCTGCAAGACTGCGGCGCCGGCGGAACGTATGGCCCGCCCCGATGCAAGTGGTTTTTTTTGCGGAGCTGATCTGATCAGTCTGCGTCAACGTATCCGGTCTCACGGGCCTGTCTTGCCCTAGCCAAGATGGAGATCCGCGCGTCCCGGGCCTCATAAAGGGGCCGGCATCGAGTGTGCCATTTTGCGCCATAGGCTGACGGGACACCGGTTGACTGTCAGGCCATCTCGCTTCCACCACCCGCAGACCCTTATACGGCGCGCGCTATGTCGGGCGATCATCGCGCGAGCCGGTCTCGTCCTAAGCCGGCCGGCGGCCGCCCGGGGTGAAGCAGCTATCGTTGCGCAGCAGCGCCCAGCAAATTCGAGCCAACTTGTTTGCTAAGGCCACGACCACTGCGTTGCTATGCGCCCGTGCCAACAGACCGCGGAGCCAAGCACCTAGCGGCGTCGCCGTCTTCGCCAGCGACGGCAGGGCCGCGCGTGCGCCTTGGATGAGGAGCTTGCGCAAATACTTGCTGCCGCGTTTGGTGATCCCGGGCAGCTTCGGCTTGCCGCCGGTGGTCGCGGGACCAGCCCGAGCCAAGCCGAAAGATCCCGGCCGCGGCTAAATGTTCGGCCGTCGCCGATCGCGGCGACCAATGCGGTGGCGTTCAAGACGCCGATGCCGGGAATGGTGGCGAGACGGCGAGCCGCCGGATGTTTGCGTGCCATGTCTGCGAACTCGTCGTCGAGTGCGGCGATCCTTCGGCGCCCGAGCCGGTCGTGCCCAAGGCCGTCCGCGACGCGTTCGACGCCGAGATGGATGCCGCCGGGGCGCGATGGCAGATGCTCGTGTTCAGCGGCACCTATCACGCCTATACCGACCGGGGTTTTGATGTTCCCGGCGTCTGCGCCTGGGATGAGCCGGCATCGCCGCAGACGTATGCGCTCGCGCACCAATTCATCGCTGATGCGTTCAACAATACGCTGTAGCTATTCTAGGCATAAATGCGTGGGCTTTTCCCTCGCCCAAACGCTGGGAATTCAGGGCCGATTACGGGCAGCCCACTTGGGCTTTGCGATTGGCCTTACCGGCTGCTGTTGCTGATTAAAAGATTGCCCATGGAGACGGCTGCGTGGTGCGTCTTCCTGGCCTTAACCCGCTTGTGGATATGTGTGAGGTCTTTAATCGCAATTGCAAGCCGAGAGCGTTCAGCGATGTGATCGACTGCGACAGCGAACGTGGATTCCCGCTCGCGCGGGATAACGGGGCAGGCTGCTCGCCTTCCCCCCGCGCGTCTGCAGAGCAGAGAAAATCACCGCTGACTGGACGTTTTCAGTCTATTCGCTGAGGTCCTGTCCCTCGGGCAGCTTTTTCACGTGGGTCACGCCGTCGGCGATGATTTTCGTCAGTTGAATGACCGATTGGCTCAATGCCGCGTATTCGACGATCTCGCGCTCGACACGGCTGCCGTCCGCATGCAGCCGTTCGCGCAAGGTCTGCAGCTCACCGATGAGGTTGTCGATTTCACGCGTAGAGTTTGCCGCTACGCGCCGCAACAGACTGCTCAGGTTGTTGGCGGGCAATTCGCTTTCGGTGCCGACCTGGCGCAAATTGGTGCTGTCACGCCGCACCAATTCGCGAATATTTCCCTCAATTTCTGCGTCCGCCGGCTTGTTGGGGTCGGCAGCGTCACGTTGCTTGATTAAATTCATGATACACCCCGCTTTGCGCCGCCGATGGGCCGGCGGTTTCCCACGACGCCGCATGGCCGCATGAAAATGTGACGACTTCGCGGCCTGGGTGCCACATAGCAACAGCGCGGTTGCGCAAACGAAACGGCTGTGGGCTTTTTGCCACCAAAATAGGGCTTCAGCTCAGGGCCTTGTCGTGCAAACCTTGTGTCCTCGCCGTGCAGTGTCGATTGTTGTGACCGTAGGGCGGCAAAATCAGGTCAAATTTGAGGGCGGACTGCGCGCATCCAAGCGCGTTGGTGCCATCATCGGCGGAATTGAGAATGGCCGCCGCGAACGCGAGTGCTGGGCGACCGACCGTCAATCGCAACTCTGATTAATGCCGCCGGCGCATTTCGGTCGATGAATTGATGGTGGCGTGAAGGCTGCGGGCAAATTCCACCGCGCCGAACACCGCCATATCGGGCGCAGTCTTGACGTATTCCTTGACGCCGTAGATCGCTGGCCGCGGCGCTTTGACAATCCCGGCGCAGAGCGTTTCGACCGCCTCGTCGAGTTTTGCCGCCGGTACCACGTCGCTGACGATGCCGAAGCACAACGCGCGCTCGGGACCGATCTCGGCTTGCGAGTAGACCAGATAGCTGATCGCCTTGCGCGGCACCCGGTCGACGAACGACGACATGACCATCGTCGGCAGAATGTTGTGCGCCATTTCGGGTACTGCAAAAACGGCCTTGTCACCGGCGAGGGTGATATCGCAGGCCGCCGCGATCGCGCAGCCGAAGCCGAGCGCGCGCCCCTGCACGGCGGCGATCACCGGCACTTTGACATTGCGCAGTGCGCCATAGCATTTGAACACGATGTCGCTGAACGCCCGGCGTTCGTAGGCGTCGAGATCGCTCATCGGTGTCGAGCCCATCTGCGCGCGGCCGGTACAAAAGTCCGCGCCGGAGCCGCGCAGCACGACCACGCTCGCCGTCCTTTCCGCGCCTTCGATGATCTCGGTAAGATCCGCGACCATTTCGTCGGAGACTGCGTTGCCGCGCTCCGGCCGGTTGAGGGTGACACGCAGGATCGGCCCGTCTTGTTTGGTCAGGATGTCAGGCATGTCATTGCTCCTTAGGTTTCAGCGTTCGCTCGTCCTCGCGCAATGGATGCCGTAAAAGCGCGGACCCAGCGCTATCTCAAACCTTCTCCGATTCCCGCTTGCGCGGAAGGCAACGAATTTTTCTATGCATTCCCCTGGATTGCCTGCCAGATTCGCTCCGGGGTGACTGGCATTTCGATGTGGGTGACGCCGAACTCGGCGAGCGCGTCGACCACGGCGTTGACCACGGCCCCGAGGGCGCCGGTGGTTCCGCCTTCGCCAGCGCCGCGCACGCCGAGCCGGTTGGTCGGCGTCGGCACTTCGCTGATCTCGGTGGTGAACGCGGGCAGAATGTCGGCCCGCGGCATGGCGTAGTCCATGAACGAGGCGGAGAGCAATTGGCCCTGCGCATCGTAGGCGCAAAGCTCCCACAGCGCCTGGCCGATGCCCTGCGCCGCGCCGCCATGGGTCTGGCCGTGTACCACCATCGGGTTGATCGCGTGACCGACATCGTCGACCGCGGTGTAGCGCACGAGATCGAGCGAACCGGTTTGCGGATCGATTTCGACCTCACAGACGTGCGCGCCGTAGGGAAAGCCGAGCTGCCTGATGGTCTCGTCGGAAGTCGCCGCCAGCGGTCCGCGCAAATCGTCGGGGATGATTTTGTTGCCATCCTCAGCGGCCGCCTGGGCGACGTCGAACAGCCCGACCGAGCGGTCGGTGCCTTTGACGGTGAAGCGGCCGCCGCCGAAAGCGATGTCGTCCTCGGCGGTCTCCAACAACCAGGCGGCGATCTTTCTGCCCTTGTCGATGATGGCATCGGCGGCATTGCCCATCACGATGCCGGCGAGCCGCATCGAGCGCGCGGAATGCGAGCCGCCGCCTTCGACGACGATATCCGTATCGCTCTCGTTGACGTGCACGTCCTTAAATGGCACGCCGAGCCATTCGGCGACGCATTGGGCGAATGTCGTCTCATGGCTTTGTCCGCTGGACAGCGTGCCGACTATGACGTCGACCCGGCCGTGCGGAAGCACGGTGATATCGGCGCGCTCGCGCGGATAGCCGCCGGTGGTTTCGAGATAGCAGCACAGCCCGATGCCGCGCAGCCGCTTGCGCCTGCGCGCTTGTGCGCGGCGCTTCTTGAAACCCGGCCAGTCCGCAAGCGCCATGGCGCGGTCCATCACCGCGCGGTAGGTGCCGTTGTCGTAAGTGAGGCCCTGCGGGTTGGTATAGGGGAACGCCGAGGGCGGAATGAGATTGCGCCGCCGCAGCGCCACGCGGTCGAAACCGTGCTCCCGTGCCGCTTTGTCGATCAGCCGCTCGATTACATAGATGACTTCCGGCCGGCCGGCGCTGCGGTAGGGCGTGGTGCACATCGTGTTTGACAGCACGGCGCGCGCGCGGATGTGTGAGACGGGAATGCGATAACCTGCAGTTGCCAGCCCCACGCCCTTGACCAGTGGCACGTAAGAGCCCGAATGCGCGCCCACATTGCTGAGGTTGGAGCTGCGCAGCGCCAGAAAGCGGCCGTCGGCGTCGAGGGCGAGCTCGGCGCTTACCTTAAGATCGCGGCCCATATAATCGCTAATGAAGGCTTCGTGCCGCTCGGCGGTCCATTTCACCGGCCGGCCGACGCGGCGCGAGCCCCAAACCACCAGCGCGAATTCGGGAAAGAAGCTGTTGCGGGTGCCGAAATTGCCGCCAATGTCCTTGGCGACAACGCGCACGGCCTCGAACGGCACGCCGAGAATCTGCGACAGTTCCTTCTTCTGCCGCACGATCCCGCCCGAGCCGGCGTAAAGGGTGTAACGCCCGCTAGCCGCATCATAGACGCCGAGCGCCGTGCGCGGCTCCATCGGCACGCCGGTCACGCGATTGATCCAGGTGTCGAGCCGCGTCACGTGCGCGGCGCGCGCGAACGCCGCGTCGGTCGCCGCGGCGTCGCCCACCTCGGCATCGATCAGGACATTGCGCAAATCGTCGTAAAGCCGCGGCGCGTCGGTGTGCGCACTGGCCGAGCCCTGCGTCACCGCCGGCAAAGGTTCATAGTCGACCAACACCTTCTCGGCGGCATCCTTGGCCGCAGCGACCGTCTCCGCAATCACGAAGGCGACAGCCGTGCCGACATGGCGCACCCGGTCGCTCGGCAACACGAAATGCGGCGCGATTGGAACGGGCGAACCGTCGCGGTTCTTGAGCACGATGTCGGGAGGCGTGCCGGGCGCGGCGAGATGGGGAATGCGCTTGAGCCCGTCGGCGAGCGCATCCGTGCCGGTGAGCACTGCGAGCACACCCGGCATGGCGCGTGCCGCCCCGGTCTCGATGGCGCGGATGCGCGCATGTGCATGCGGCGAGCGCACCACCGTGCCATAGGCCTGGCCGGGCAGGTTGAAGTCGTCACTGTAGCAGCCGCGACCAGTGACCAGGCGCAAATCCTCCTTGCGGCGAACCGTGTCTCCGATACCTGCTTGCATTTTGCTGTGAGCGCGAGTGATGGCCGAAAGATGTAAACCACTATACTCTCACAGCGGCGCGGTTCGGGCTAGTGTTACTGTGTCACAAGGCGTTTGACTCAACAGCCTGCCTGAACATGTGCTCGATGTTAATTAAATGGCTGTGCCCCTCGCGCCCTTATTTTGATCATGGCAGAAGGGGCCTCGGACGCCCCGCAGTCAGGAAGCGGGAGTAACGTGTTGGCCGATGGCCCACAGAAACGCTGCCATCTCGCGGGCGATGGCAGCGACAATGACGGGTGTTTTCTTGCCTTTCGCCGAGAGCCGACGATATCGGCCACAGAGGCGGACCTGCGCCTTCCAGGCGATGTCGCGAACGTCTTTCGGAAGCTCCTCCGATCGCCGCAGCAACGTGGCGCTGACCCGCGCTGGATATCGATAGGTCCATGCCCCTTCGACCAGGACGCGGCGGGCGCGCTGGTTGCCGCTCAACGTCAGTCCCGCCCGCCGCACATTGTCTCCGGTCGAGCGCTCGGAGGGAACCAAACCAAGGAAAGCCATGACTTGGCGGGGAGTATCGAAGCGACGCACGTCACCGATTTCGGCAACGAACGTGACAGCGACGATGAAGGAGACGCCACGCATCGCTTGATAAGCGGCAACCACAGGCGCCATCGACCAAGTTGGCACGATGGCATGAAGTTGCTCATCAAGCCGTTGTAACCGGCCAGCGCAATCCTCGATCGCGTTAATCGCCTCTTGCAGCCCGATCTGTTGCGCCGGGTGCTCGAACGCCTGGTCGGCCAGCCAGCGCGCATGCGGCTTCGTCCAGTGCTTGGCCCCGCTATAGAGGCGGCCATGGCGCAACAAAAATGACAGAAGCTGCTGACGCTTCTTGCGAACGTCCGCGGCCGCGGTCGCCTGCGCCCGAACCAGATCGCGGACCGCTTCATGCACTGTGTCAGGAACCCCACACCGCCGTCAGTTCGCCGGCCCGAAACAGCCTGGCCAGGCTCACCGCGTCGCGTCGATTTGTCTTCACCCGCTCGCCAGGCTTCCTGGGGATCAGCGACGGCGCCACGACAGTGCACGCGTGACCTAACGCTCGCACCTGCCGGTAAAGACCGTATCCAGTCGGTCCAGCTTCGTAACAAACATGGACTTTCTCGTACCGGCTGCCCAGCTTTTGATAACCCGTTCTACCGTCGCAGGCGCACTGTCGATCTCGCCCAAATACCGTACCTCCCCATCCCGGCCCGCGTCGGCAACGGCAATTGCGTGCCTCGTCTTTGCGGTATCGATTCCCACGAAAACTTCGCTACACTTCGCCATGGTCCGCCCCTCGTGCGTTGAGGCCCTGCTCGGCCTATCCGAGCAACCCTCGTGCTCTTTAGCACGTCGGGGCGGGCCGCCTCGCAACGACGGACATAACGTCTAGAGCTGATCAGGTCGCCCCGGGCCGCCTGGGTTATTGCGAGCAAAGCAATGCAGATCCAGATCTGCATCGCGCGCCGGTTTGCGTTGCGGGCGCCTGCCCGCGCCGGTCCGACCCGGCGCTCCAAAAGACGCCATGCGGCGGGAGGGCAGTGGGCCGCTACGCCCCGTAGCTCAGCGCCTCCGGCTCGCGATCTTTGAGGTACTGATCGAGGCCCCAGCGCTGCACTTGCGCAAAAACCTCATCAAAGTCCTCGCGCAGCAACGGTTGGTTGACGAAGCGCTCCCCGCGTCCGAATTTCGTGAAATCCCACGGATGGTAGTTCTCGAATTCCGGCGGAACCGCAAGTCTCCACAGCGGCAGGTATTTGGCAAGATCGGCCGTTAGTGCCTGCTCGGCGCAGTTGAGCGCACGCATGTAGCCGTGCACCACTTCCGGCGCTGCATGCGGCGGCACCCACCACACCGTCTTGAATCGGTCCTCGATGATTTTGCGCAAGCCGAGTTGCTCGGCCATGGCGATCTGCGGCGGCAACAGGCTCGCCGCCTCGACCTCTCCATCGAGCAACGCCCTAAGCCGCGCGCCGAAGCCGCCGGTGTTGACGGTTTTGATTTGGGCGAGCGGCAGATATTTTTCCAGCCGATAGGGGACGTTGAAGTGACTCCCGGCACGCATGCCCACAGCGATCGGCACGTTGCGCAGATCCTCGGGCATGCGGATCGGCGAACCCGGACGCACGAATATCGCCCAGGGCGATTCGCCATAGCCCTCGGTGACCGCACGGCCCATGCCGGCGCTGGCGTTGCAGATCGTCCCCCACAGGCAGGCGCCCTGCACCACATCCTCATGGGCTTCGGTGTAGGGCCGGTCCTGCGGGCGCTGGAAGTAAGCAAGCTCTTTCCAGCTTGATTGCGTGCCGCGGAACGTCTTCCAGTCGAATGCGACGTCGAGGCCTTCGGCGGCGAAGAAGCCCTCCTGCATGGCGACGAAGTCATTCAATCCCATTCCCTTGGGTGCGACCTTGACGCGTATGAGACCGTTGCCCATGGCAATTCTCCCCTGTTGTCTGCAAACCCCTTGGTTCTTTCTCAGTCGACCAGCGACAGCGTGGCCTTTTCGTACTGCCCACTCCCGATCGCGCCGTCCGGGAAGATGTGGTGATCGGCAATCCAAGCGCGCGATTGCTCGTACACCTCTTTGGTGTAGGGCTCGAATACCAGCCGCTCGCCCGGGCCCCAGCGTCGCGTATCCATCAGCGCATGGAAGCGGTCGGGGAATTCATTCTTGTAGTAGTGCGTATAGCGCTCGGGCCGCAGATCGATATCGCGCTGCGCCTTGCGCAAGGCGCTGAAGAACTTGCGCAGGTCTCCAGGATCGGGATTGCCGTGGATCATGGTAGCGATCATGAAGGTGGTGTCGATCACTTTGCGGAAGCCGAGCTGCTCGACGAAATAATACGGACCGCTGAACAGACTGACGGCCGGCGCCTTGCCGTCGATTAGCTGTTTCATGCGGGCGAACAGCATGCCGTTCGCGAAGTCGAGGTTGATCTGGTCTGCTTCCAGATAGGATTCGAGCGCCTGGACGGTGGCATAGTGGCTGCCCGATTGATAGCCGACCGAGATCGGCACGCCGGCAAGATCCGCCGGGGTTTTCACCGGCGAGTCCGGCGGCACGAAAATACCGGCGGGCGAGACCGAATAGACGTCGGTATACATGCGGCCGTGGCCGGTCGAGGCCGCGACATTGACGGTCCAATGGCAGGCGCAGCTCACGTTCGATTGGCGTCCCTGCTCGAACGATTGGAAAGCTCCGATCTTGTCCCCCTTGTCGTGAATTTTGCCGTCGCTCGCGCGCACCAGTTCGCGGAATTCATAATCGAAATCTTCGGCGCGGAAGTAGCCTTTCTCTTCGGCGACCCATTCCTGCAGGCGAAAATGCGGTTCGATGATGAATTTGGCCATTGGCTTGCTCCAGTGTGGTTGTCAGCAGATCGAGTTTCCATTGGACTTCCGCGCGGCCTCGCTGACGCGCCGGGCGCGGATCATCTTGATGTGGTCGTCCATGAGCGCGCGTGCGCTGCTCGGATCGTGCAGCTCGATGAGGTCGGCGAGCTTGGTATGAACTTCCAGAATGTGGTGGGCGAGCTTGGCTGTGGCGGTTACGTTGTGCCGCGGCCATGAGACGTGCTCGAGCGAGATGAGTTGCACGATGAGCACGCGGTTGTGGGAGGCTTCGGCGACGGCGAGATGGAAGTCGCGCGAAAGCCGGGTGAATTCGTCGAGGTCGCCGATCGCTGCTGCGGCCGCGCGCAAGAGCCGGCGCAGCGTCGCGACGTCCTGGGCGGTCGCGTTCTCGGCGGCGAGCTCGGCGCCGAGCGTCTCAATGGCGCGCTGCGCGTCCATGATCTCGGCGGCACTCACGCCAGTGAGATCGAGCTGCACGGCGAGCGCCTCGGCGAACAGGCGCGGATTGCCATGGGCAACGCGCGCGCCGCCACCCTTGCCCATGCGGATTTCAACGATGCCTAACGCCTCCAAGGTGCGCAGCGCGTCGCGCGCCACGATGCGGCTGGCCTTGAAGCGGGCGGCGATGTCCTTCTCGGTGCCGAGAAAATCGCCCGGCTTTAGCTTTTTGGCGAACAGCGCTTCGCGCACCTGCGCCACCACCTGGGTGGACAGCGAGGAGGAGCGACCGACGAACATGACGCGCGCGGTCGGGTCGCGCGAGATCTGCGAAGCAGGCATGGGAGCGGCCATCCTTCTCGGCAGACTACGCCGCTCAGTAAGGATAGTAAAGATATTATCTTTAAACTCGGCCGCTATTCGCCGGGCGGGAATTTTTCCGCCCAATGCCGGGCGATCTCGGCACCGGTGCAGAACCAGACGCCCGCGAAACCGCCCATGTATTCCAAGAGCTTGAGCAGGCCCCTGTAGCGGCCGGGGCGGCCGATCAGCCGGTCATGCAAGCCGATGGAGAGCAGCTTTGGCGAGCCATGCTGGCCTTCGCCATACATCACATCGAACGCATCGCGCATGTAGGCAAAGAACTGGTCGCCGGTCGAGAAGCCGCTGTTCTCGTTGAAGCGATTGTCGTTTGCCTCGTACGAATAGGGAATGACAAGATGCGGCCGGCCGCCGATGTGCAGCCAGTAGGGCAGCTCATCATTGAGCGCATCGCGGTCATACAAGAAACCACCTTCCTCAACGAGAAGCCGCCGGGTGTTCGGCCCCGGTCGGCCGGTCATCCAGCCGAGCGGACGCGTGCCGGCAAGCGCGGTGAGCAACACAACAGCGCGCCTGATGTGGTCGCGTTCGACGGCCTCCGGCACCGCGACGTAATCGATCCAGCGATAGCCGTGGCTGACGATCTCGTGGCCCCGCGCCACGCACGCCTTGGCGAGTTCGGGATTTTGCTCGAGCGCGCGGGCGACGGCGAGAATGCTCATTTTGATCGAAAACTCCGCGAAAGCGTCGAGCACGCGCCAGGCGCCGCGGCGGCTGCCATATTCAAAGGCGGATTCGGCCAGCGGCACGCGCACTCCGCGCTGCGCCGGGACGCCGATGTCGTTGAGCATGCCCTCTGAGACGTCGTCGCCGTTGATCAGCGAGGATTCGCCGCCGCCTTCGATGTTGAGATTGAAATTAACGGCGATCGCCGCGCCGCCCGGCCAGTGCGGGTTAGGCGGCTGCGCGCCATAGCCGACGAGGTCGCGCGCAACCATCGGGTCGGGCTTTGCGTCAACCATGTTCGACCTCATAGCGAATGAGCGATCTCCACCCGTTGCCGCGAAAAAGACAATGCGAGCAAGGCCCGCCGCATCCCCCTCGGGAACGAGCGGATAGCAAACCGATCGGCACATCCGGTAACATTCAAGCCGGGGCGAGCGGGGCCGTGCAAGCGTCGTAACAATAAAACCAGTCGGTCTCGGTCGGACCGTGCATCCAGCTGTTCTCGATAGAAATACGCTGCACCTCGGCCACGCGTGCAATCCTCGTCTTCTCGTAGATGTGGAAGGCTTCCGCCCAGTCGGTGAATTTTTCGAGACACCGGGCGAGGATAGCAGCATCCTCCACGGCCATGGCGCCGCCGGCGGCCATGAACGGCCGCATCGGGTGACAGGCGTCGCCGATGAGTACGACGCGAGCGTCGCCGCCGGCGCTCCAGCAATCATTGCGCTCGCGGTCGAAGATCGGCCACAGGGTCACGCTGTCGACGGCCTCGAGCACGCGCTGCAGATCGGCATGGAAGCCGGAAAAGGATCGCAGATATTGCTCCCGCGTCGTGGGGACGCAGGCGTCATCGCCGTCCCAGCGCGCGACCGGGACAACGCCGATCGCGTAGACTTCGTCGCGCCGGCCGGTCAGAAAATAAGGCAGGCAATGGCGGTCGGTTCCCCACCATTTGGTGCAGTCGGGAATGGCGAATCCGTTGAGCCGGTTGGCCGGGAAAATGGCCCGGTAGGCGGCCACGCCGACAAAGCGCGGCGGTTCGCGCCCAAGCAAATACTCGCGCACCTTGGAACGAATCCCATCGGCGCCGATGACAATGTCCGCCTCGGCGGCGGTCCCATTGGCGAAGACCAGGCGCATAGCGTCGTTGGCTTCCTGCAGGTCCACCAATTGGTGACCGAACGCGATCACCCCGGGGGCCACGCCGCGCTCCAGCACGGCGTGCAAGTCGCCGCGGTGGATGTGCACGTAAGGACCGCCATAACGGCGCTCGCTCGCCGCGTCGAAAACGATCTCGTAAATCGTCTCGCCGGTATCCCACAGGCGGCTGACGTAGCGATCTGACTTGATGCCGGCGGCGACGAGGCTGGCTTCGAGGCCGAGCCGGCGCAGCACCTTGGTGACGTTGGCGGAGAGAATGATGCCGGCGCCGATGCGCGAGAAGGTCGGCGCCTGCTCGTAGACTTTCACCGCAAAACCGGCGCGCTGCAGAAAGCCGGCGGCCGTCAAGCCGCCGAGTCCGGCACCGACGACGGCGATCCGCGCTTGCCGCTTCATCAATGCGTCGGCCGGGCGGCTTCCTCAACACGCAGGAAGCCCAAGCGCTGCATCACCGGTTGGTCACTGACCCGCAAGAGCAGCGCATCCTCGGCGGCTTCGTGGCAATGCGGGCGCCAGGCCGGCGCGGCGATCACGTCGCCGCGGCTCCATTCGAACCGCTCGCCGTCGACCGTCGTCGCGCCCGTGCCCTTGACGACGGCGTAGATGTTGTTGGCGGTCGAGCGGTGGAGCCCCGTGCGCAGGCGCGGTGCGAGCCGCATCATGAAGAGCGCGATCGTGTCCATGGCGGGATTGCCGAGCTGGACGCTGGTGGCGAACGGACCTGCGGGTTCGGGCACCGCAGCGTCGAGGCGCTTGAGCGTGTCGGTAAAGGAGAACACGAACGGCGAATTCTTGGTCGGCGGCGCGTCGTTCGTTGCATCCTCGCTTTTTTCACCCTCGGCGGGCTCGAAGAACATCGGCTCGAGGAGCTGCACCAGCGGGACGTCCAAAAAATCGAGCCAGTAGGCACAGGCGCGGCTGTCGTTGCCATGGCCATGGCTCGACCAGTTCGGCGTGAGCAGCACGTCGCCGGGTTCCATGGCGATCTTGACGCCATCCACTTCAGTATAGGTGCCGGGCTCGGAATTGAGAATAAGTCGCAGCGCATTGGGCGAATGGCGATGTGCGCGCGCCCATTCACCCGGCATGATCATCTGATAGGCGGCCACCAATGTTCGCAGTGTGCCGTAACCGTTCTCCGTGGCCGGGTTGAACAGGATGAGATTGCGGCGTTCGGCGAGTTCGGTGTTGATCAGCCGGCCGGCAGCATCGAGCGCGCCGCGCGCTTGCTCGTATTTCCAGTGCGCCGGCGCGAAGCTCTTGCGCGGCGACGTCCATAGCGACGGCGTCGCTTTGGCCCAGCCAGGGCCGATGCCGATCTGGCCGAGCTTGCCGTAGAGCTCTTCGAGTGTGCCGGATTGGGCGAGGTCTTCGGGGGTCGGGGTTGGGATCATGAAAAGCCTCGGGAAAAGGATCAATGCAGAGTGGATCAGCCGCCAAGCGGTAAACCACCGTGCGGCTGCGGCGGGTTACGCGCCTGCGGCGCCAACCCAGCCTACACGATCTAGCGCGATCGTGGGAGCATTAGCCGCCCCGCGCACGACATCGATCAACTGCAGCGGCGCTTCCGGTATGCGGTCGTCGCGCCAGGCGACATGGCCGTCGGGACGCACGAGCACGAATTGGCGCTCATACAGCGCGGCGATGTGCGGCGCGACCAGAGGATAAAACGTGATCGGCACCTGGCGCTCACGCGCCGCTTCGAGCAGCGGCATGGCCTGCGTGGCGCCGGCGCTAAAGCCGAGCAGTGCGAATCCGCGGCCGAACAGATCGAGGGTCGAGCGGCCGTCGGCAAGCCAGGCGTGTGGCGCGCGGTGGCCCGGCCGCGCCGTCGGCACATAGCTTCTCGCATCGTCCGGCGGTGGCGGCGTTCCGTCCGGCCAACAGATCGGCGAGGGGTCGTAGCGATAGCCGAGGTGGATGCCGAGCGTGAACCATTCGCGGCGCATCATTTCAGTGAAGGCCCGCCCGACTGTGGCCCGCGTGGCCGCGCCCTGCGGCGTATCGTCGGCGATATCCGGATGGGCGCCGACCGAAAGCATGCGCCGCAGATTGCCGCTCGCCTCGGTGACGTTACGCGTGCCGACCGGCTGGCGCTCACGGGTATAGGAATTGAGAAGCCCATCGCCGCCCCAGCCTTCGAGCGCAGCGGCAAGTTTCCACGACAGATCGATGGCGTCGCCGATGCCGGTATTCATACCGAAGCCGCCGGTCGGCGACATGACGTGAGCGGCGTCGCCGGCAATGAGGCCACGGCCGTTGCGGTACGTTTCGGCAATCAGCTCGCGCCGCACCCAGGGCAGCACGCTCAATATCTCGAACTCGAAATCGCAGCCGACGGCGCGACGGATCGCCGCCTCAATCTCTTCGGTCGTGTATTCGCGCTGCTGCGAGCCGCCGATGATGGAGAAGCGCCATTGGTCGCGGCCGTTGATCGCCACGATGGTCGACCAGGTGCCTTCCGGACCGACAAAGATGTGGCGGTAGGCCTTGCCCTTGTCGTGCAGCGAGACAAGGTGCGGGCAGCGGAAGATGACGTTCGTGGTGTAAGTGAGCGCTGGATTGCCGCGCATGCGGATGCCGAGCATCTCGCGGGTAAGACTTCGGGCGCCGTCGCAACCGACGATGTAGCGGGCAAAGATATTTTCGCGCGCGCCGGTGTCTGCGTTCTCGACCGCGGCAACGACCAGATCGGGACTTTGCGTGAACGATACCAGCCGGGCGCGGTAGCGCAGGGTCACGCTTTGCTGCGATGCCGCAAATTCACGCAGGATGGGGTCGAACATGTTCTGCGGGCAGCGCTCGCGCCGCTGCGGGCTCTGCGGCGGCGGCGCCGCTTCGCCGATGCCGGGAAAGCGCTCGCGCCCGAGTTCGTAACCGGTGAGGCTGGTGAGATAGACGTTATCCTGGGCATAATCGCGCGGATAGGGCGAGGCCTCGACCGCCTCCACGAGCCCCCACCGCCGGCAGAATTCCATGGTGCGAATGCCGACCAGATCCATCCGCGGCTGATAGATCGAGCCGTCGGACTGCTCGATGAGCACACAGCGGATCCCGCGCCACCCGAGATCACCGGCGAGAGCAAGCCCGACCGGGCCGCCGCCGACAATGAGAACCTGTTCGACCTCGTCGTGCACGTTTCTTCCGACCTTGTGTTTGCAGTTGCGAATATAACGAAGGTGTGGTCGGCCGCCAAAGCGCCGCAAGAAAATCGCGCATGATAGCCGTCCCGGTGTCCGCCACAGCAGCGTCGCTCCAGCCAAACGGCATTCGCGCCATTCTGATGGCGACGGCAAAGCCGCTGCCCGGTGCTGTCCAGCAGCGTTCCGATTTTGGGCCGCCTGGTGGATGCGTATCGGGCCCTGGCGTCTGTCGACGAGGCCAGCGCATAGCAGTGAGCGTCACGGGAGCCTTTGCCTGTTGTCGGGGCACAGTCGTCGTGACACGATCATCACCCGGACTGTCGCGATGTGAAAAACTGACGCCATGCCGCGCCGCAAATACGCCTGGGCTGCGCTTTCCGACGAGGAATTGCTCGAGCTGCGGTTTAAGGATCTGAGGCTGACCATCGCGGACACATGGCTCGAAGACTGCATGCTCGCGCTGCACGAGGAGCTCGCAGAGAGCGGCCTGCGGGTGCGGCCCCATGCCTGGATTTCCAGCGAATGGTTCAGCCCTGACAACACACCGGGCATCGCCATCCCGTTCTATTTGGCGCATCCGCGCCTGATGCGCCTCGAGCGCAAGATGATCATCGACGTTGAAGGTGGCACCTGGGCGGAATGCATGGCCATTCTCCGCCACGAAGCCGGACACGTGGTGCAGCATGCTTATGCGCTTGCGCGCCGCCGCGAGTGGCAACGGCTGTTCGGCCCGACGTCGCAACACTATCCGCGCTACTACCGACCCAATCCGGCGAGCCGCCACTACGTTCAGCACCTGCGTCTGTGGTACGCGCAAAGCCACCCGGACGAGGATTTTGCCGAAACTTTTGCGGTCTGGCTTCGTCCGCGCTCGAATTGGCGCACCCGCTATGCCGGCTGGCCGGCGCTGAAAAAGCTCGAATATGTCGATCGGCTGATGGCGGAAGTCGCCAACGAGCGTCCGCTGCTTACCAAACGCGAGCGGGTCGATCCGCTCAGCACTCTCGAGGAGACGCTCGGTGAACATTACCGGAAAAAGCAAGCGCTTTATGCATTCGAGACGCCGAAGACCTACGATCGCGACCTGCGGCGGCTGTTCCCCGCCGACCCGACCAGCTATCGCCGTTCGGAAGCGGCATCCTTGTTCCTGCGGCGCCACCGCGCGCGGGTGCGCAAGCTAGTCGCCAAATGGACCGGTGAATACCAGCTTACCCTCGACGCCGTGCTCGACGACATGATCGCGCGCTGCCGCGAGCTCAATCTGCGTGCAGTCGGGCCCGAGCAAAAACTCGTTATGGATTTTACGGTATTATTGACCGCCAAAACGATGCACGCCCTGTTTGGGTCGCGGCGAAGGTGGATCGCTTTATGAAACCGCTTCGCGTCCTGGTGCTCGTTCACCCGGACCTGATACCTCCGGACTCGCTCAAAGGCTGCAGCGAGCAGCAGATCAACGAGTGGAAAACCGAATACGACGTCGTCAGCACACTGCGGCGCGCCGGGCACGACGTCCGCCCGCTCGGCGTTCATGACGAGCTCAAACCGATCCGCGTCGAGGTCGAGAGCTGGAAACCGGACGTCGTGCTTACCTTGCTCGAGCAGTTTCACGGCGAGGCCATCTATGACCAGAACGTCGCCAGCTATCTCGAGCTGATGCATGTTCCTTATACCGGCTGCAATCCGCGCGGCCTGATGCTCGCGCGCGGCAAGGATTTGTCGAAGACGCTCGTCCATTACCATCGCGTTCCAGTGCCGGCTTTTGCCGTGTTCCCGATGCGCCGCAAGGTACGCCGGCCGGCGCGGCTGCCGCTGCCGCTGATCGTCAAAAGCTTGAGCGAGGACAGCTCCTATGGCATCTCGCAGGCCTCCGTGGTCGATACCGACGCCAAGCTCACCGAGCGAGTCAGCTTCATACACGAGCGCATCGGCACGCCCGCGATTGCCGAGCAATACATCGCCGGCCGCGAAATCTATGTCGGCGTGATCGGCAATGATCGGTTGCGCGTGCTGCCGGTCTGGGAGCTGGAATTCGGCAATATGGCGCAAGGCGATTGGCCGATTGCCACCGAGAAGGTTAAGCACGACTCTGATTATCAGGAGCGGCACGGCATCCTGCACGGGCCGGCGAAGAATCTGGCGCCAGATGTCGCAGCCCGTATTCGGCGCAGCGCCAAGCGCATTTACCGCACCCTCGAGCTCGATGGTTACGCGCGCATCGACTTTCGGCTCGCCCCCGACGGCACGCCGTACTTTCTCGAAGCCAATCCCAATCCGGAAATTGCCGAAAGCCAGGAATTCGCCGCCGCGGCACGGCACGATGGCATTGAATATGTCCACCTGCTTCACCGCATCCTGGCGCTTGGGATCAGCCGCGCCGCGTCAAGTTCCTCCTCAAGCTGACGGACGTTCGGGGCTCGGCCGACCTTCCGCCCACTCAGACGCGCAAGTGCCGCTCGCGCAACGCATGACGGACGTGCTCCTTGGCTTCACGCTTGATGTGGGGCCGTTCGCGTTTGGCGATCCGCACCACTTCGCGCCGGATCGGCTTGTGCGAACGATCATCCTTGGCAACGCGGGCATGCCTCGCACGCAGCATGACCGCCGGCGCCTTCGCGACCTGCTGCGAGCGCCTGGCTGGCGTCTGTCGCGACGCCATCTTTTGCTGCGACCCGGTCGCTTGTGGAGAGGCGTTCGATTGTTGAGACGGGGTTACCTGTTGAGAGGGAGTTACTTGCTGTATCGGGGGCGCTTGCTGCGACGGGCTGATTTGGGCGCGCGCCTGCGCAGGCGGGGTCACTTGCTGAGATGGGCTTATTTGGGCGCGCGCCTGCTCGGCTTGATTGCGCTCCACGTCCGCCTGTTTGGCTGGCGCCTGCTCCAACGCCGCAAAGGCCGGCAATCCGCGACAGGGCAGCCGCTGTGCCAAGCGCAAGCTGGCGTCGTCCTCGGGCGTTTTCCGCCATGCCTCGACCGAACGCCCGGTAATGTTCACGACATAGCCGCGGGTCTCGCGCGGCAGTGAACGCCCGCGTTCCAGCCAGTCCAACACGCGCTGCGTGCCGGCATTGTAGGCTGCAGCCGCGTAGCCGAGATTGCCGAGGTGATCGAACAGATCGCGCAAGAGCTTCGCCGAAGCCGGCAGGGCCTGTGACGGATCGAACGGGTTCTCCAAGCCGGATTTGGCGGCGACCTTCGGCATGAATTGAGCAATGCCCATGGCCCCTTTCGGACTCAGGGCTTTGTTGCGCAGCCGACTCTCCTGCCAGATCAGATTGGCGAAGAAGGCGACCGGCAAGTCGTTGTCTTGCGCCGACGTGAACAGCGTGTTGCAAACTTCGTCGAGCGAACGCACCGGGGTGCTCCGAGCCAGAGCCGCAGTGGGAATTGGTGTGCGACCGGCATTCGGGGCCGGGGCCGCTTGGTCTGAAGCCGCCGGCTGCGCGGAGCCCGAAGGCGGCGACGGTTCCAATATCTCCACCGGCGGTACCGCCACCACGGGCTTGCTGTTGCCTGTGGCAATTGACGGTCCGACCTGAAAAGAGTTGAGCGAGGCATGTTCAGGTTCGGGCCAGGCGCTGGAAATTCCGAGCAGGAGAATGGCGACAATAGCAATAGTCCTCATCCGGCACCTCGCGACGTCATGGTCGCGCGAGCGCCGGATGACGCCTTCGCGCGGCGGATTTCGAATGTGAGAGTTAGGACCCCTCGTTCAGCGCGGCCTCTTGGCGACCTAAGGGGGCGGCTTTTTGAACGGATTGTGGGACATTCAGGACGAATTACGGCCTGTTGCCGTTATTTGGAACATTGGAACCTTTATTTGGAACATTGGAACCCGATTTGCTGCGCTTCCAGTAAAGCGGATGGCGCGATTGCTGCGGATTCATCGGCATTTTTTGTCTGATGAGTATTTTTCAGTTTTCGACGAGAGCATCGCGGCCAGGCGCGGTTTCAGCGAGGGCGAGACTAAAAGTCGCAAGCACTGACGGGAACCTTGTGCCGGCCGGGCTGCACTCGAGCGGCGATCAACTCCGCCTTCAGCAATTAGTTCGAGTCGGAGGCAGAGCGGGCGCGCTGCCGATCGGCGGCAGCGATGCCGCACGGAGCTCTTTGCGGAACTTATTTGGGGACGGCTGTTCGACGCTCGAAGAGCAGCGCAGACCGTATATCAGGGAGCTGGTGTGTTACACGCTCACGGGTGGCGATCGCTGGCGCGGTCCGGTATTGTCGTCTTCGCCTACTGCGCCGGCTGTGGAGGAACGACTCCGCCGGCAAGCCCGCCGCGGCTTATTCCCAACCCCTTCATGAAGCGTCTGCGGATCAGCGCCGGATCGCGCGGCGTTTGGGCCTGTCCCGGCGCGTCGTCAATCTTCGCCGCCAGCAGCACCGGGCCGCCATTCTCGAAGCGGCGATCGACCAGCTTTTCGAAATGCGCCTCGTCGCGGACCCATTCGCTCGCCGCGATGCCGGCGCCAAGAGCGACGGCCACGATGTCAGTTGCGCCGGCGGTCGCCGCGGGCTGCTTGCCGGTGATCTGATAGATCCCGTTGTCCCAGACAATGACGGTGAGATTGCGCGGCTTCTGGTTGGCGATGGTGGCGAGACAGCCGAGCGCCATGAGGATCGAGCCGTCGCCTTCGAGCGCAATCACGCCGCGCTCGGGCTGCGCCAGGGCCACGCCGAGTGCGATTGGGCAAGAGAGTCCCATGCTGCCGAGCATGTAGAAATTCTGCGGCCGATGCCCGGCGGCGAACAGGTCGAAATTGGTGTTGCCGATGCCAGCAACCACCGCCTCGTCGTGGGTGAGCCGTGCCACCAAGCGCCTGGTCAGATCCGCGCGGTTGAGCGTTTTCGCCAAGGCTCTGTCGTTGCTCATGCTAGCGACTCACGCTTTCAGCTTCGCCGCAGCCGCCGGATTGCCGCCGGTCAGAAGCGGCGAGAGGATGAAGGCGACGGGCGCTTGGGTCGCGTAAGCCTGCTTGACCGATTTATCGACGATGAACGGCATCGTCGCCTCGTCGGTCAGTGTATGATGGGTAATGGCCAGCGCATCGAGCGTCGGGCGCATCGTGCGTGCCACCAGCGACTGGCCGATGTTGAATTCGCCCATCGTTCCCCGCTCCGAAATCACCAAGACCGCCGGTATCTGCGACGGCACCACTAGCGAGGCCAGCGCGTTGGCGATCAGCGCGAAGCCGGAGGTCTGCATCATCACCGCGCCACGCAGACCCGCCATGTAGGCGCCGCTCACCGCGCCGACCGCCTCATCCTCGCGCGTGGCGCCGACCGGCATGAAATAATTATCGGCGGCGACGCCACTGATCAGCGGCGTGAGCACGTTGTCGGGCACGTAAGTGATGAGGCGAACGTCGTTTGCCTTGAGGATCGACAGAAATGTGTCGGACCAGGCCATGGCGAGTCGTCTACGGGTGTCATCTTTGCGCAATCGCCTGATCAGTAATCGCCAGCGCCGTGTTTGTCCAACACTGCCGGTGCCGACAGGACGGCGCGCTGCGGCGACGTCTACGCCTTCCGCAAAAAGTCGAAGTCGCAGCCTTGTTCCGCCTGCAGCACGCTCTGCATGTAGAGCCGCGCATAGCCGCGTGCGGGGGTCGGCCCCAGCGGGCGTAGAGCCTGCCGTCGCTCCGCCAGTTCGCTTTCGCTCGCCAAGAGATCGAGGCGGCGCTGCGAGACCGAGAGGCTGATGCGGTCGCCGCTGCGCACGAGCGCCAGCGGGCCGCCGATTGCCGATTCGGGTGAGACGTGCAGCACGATGGTGCCGTAGGCGGTGCCGCTCATGCGCGCGTCTGAAATGCGGACCATGTCCTTAACGCCGGCGCGCGCGAGTTTCGCCGGGATCGGCAGATAGCCGGCTTCGGGCATGGCATGGCCGCTCTTCGGCCCGGCATTCTGCAGGACCAAGAAATCGTCGGCAGTCACATCAAGGTTGGGCGAATCGATCCGCGCCGCGAGATCCTCAAGCGACGTGAACACGACCGCCCGGCCCTCACGCTCGAACAGGCGGGGATCGGCGGCGGAGCGCTTAATGATGGCGCCGTCGGGCGCGAGCGAACCGAATAAGGCCGCGAGCCCGCCTTGTTTCTGATACGGCTCGGCGAGCGGCCGCACGATCGCGCGGTCGACCCAATGTGCGGGCTCTTCGAGCCGCTCGCCCAACGTCTGCCCGGTCACTGTCAGGCAATCGAGGTGCAACATCGGCTTGAGCTCGCGCAGCACCGCGCCGATACCGCCCGCGGCAAACAAATCCGACATGTAATGGGTGCCGGTCGGTTTCAGATCGACCAGAATAGGCGTCTGGTCGGACAACACGTTCAGCCGCTTGAGCGAGACTGCGATTCCGGCGCGGCCGGCTATGGCGGTGAGATGAATAAGCCCGTTGGTCGAGCCGCCGATCGCAAGAAGCACGCGCAGCGCGTTCTCCACCGACCTTTCGGTAATGATTCGGCTCGGGCGCAAATCGCTGCCTATCATCTCGACCGCCCGCCGGCCGCTCGCTTCAGCGGCGCGCAGCCGGTCCGCGTGCACCGCCGGGATCGCCGCGGTGCCGGGCAGCGTCATGCCGAGCGCCTCCGCGATCGCCGCCATGGTGCTCGCCGTGCCCATCACCGCGCAGCTGCCGGCCGTGGTCGCCAGGTTGCCCTCGATGACCTCGATGTCGCGCGCGGAAATTTCGCCGGCACGGTATTTCGCCCAAAAGCGTCGGCAGTCGGTGCAGGCGCCGAGCCGCTCGCCGCGATGGGCCATGGGCAGCATCGGTCCGCCGATGAGCTGGATTGCCGGCAGATCGGCCGAGGTCGCACCCATCAGCAGCGCCGGCACCGTCTTGTCGCAGGCGCCGATCAGCACCACCGCATCCATCGGCTGCGCGCGGATCATTTCCTCCGCGTCCATCGCCATCAGGTTGCGGAACATCATGCTGGTCGGATGCAAAAAGACCTCGCCGAGCGAGATGGTAGGAAAATCGAGCGGCAGCCCGCCGGCGGCGATGACGCCGCGCTTGACCGCCTCGACAAGCTCCGGAAAATGCCGGTGGCAATTGTTGAAGCCGCTTGCCGACTGGGCGATGCCGACGATCGGCCTCGCCAGCATCTCGGCGGAATATCCCATCGACTTCGCAAACGAGCGGCGCAGATAGAGCGAGAAATCGGCATCGCCGTAATTGGTGAGCCCGCGCGCCAGGCCGTGCTCTTGTTTTCGCTTCTCAGCCAAGGACGCCTCTTTCGCGCTCGATCAATCGATTGCGCCCGGATCGCCCGCAAATTCCATCGGCGTGTAGAATCCGCCGTGAAATTGCGCGGCAATCTCGTTTTCCTTCTTGCCTTGCGCCAGGATATCCGCGGCGAATTTTTCCGAATCGTCTTCAGGCCGGTAGCCAAGGAATTTGGCGTTGCTGTTGTCCCAGCGGCTGCGCAGATTGTTGGAAACGCCATAGACGACGACGAAATGATAATGCGGATGGTCGATGCAGCGGCGCACCAGCTGCACCATGTCGCGGTGGCTGATCCAAGTCAGCAGTTGACGTGCGTCGGTCGGCCGGTCGGGGACGAGAAAGCTGCCGATGCGCAGGCAGGAGACACTCAAGCCGTATTTGTCGGCGTAAAGGCGGCCGAGTGCCTCGCCGAACACTTTCGAGACGCCGTAGCGCGTGTCAGGCCGCGGCTCGACGCTGGTGTCGATGAATTGCTCGCGCCGATGAAAGCCGACGGCGTGGTTGGAACTGGCATAGACGATCCGCTTGATGCCGCTCCTGCGCGCCGCCTCGAACACATTGTAGCAGCCCTCGATATTGAGCGGCAGCACCTTCTCCCACCCGGCCTCGGTCGCCTGGCCGGCGAGATGCACGACGCAATCGATCCCGGCTGTTGCTTTCTCCATTGCCGCCATGTCGCGGATATCGGCAACGACGACCTCCTCCGCCTCCGCAGCCTCGCCTAGCGGGGCAATATCGAGCAAGCGAAGAAGTGGATAGTAGCCGTGCAGCCCGGAGCGTAAGGCTTTGCCGATCTGGCCGGCCGCACCGGTGATGAGAATGCGCTGCATTGGTCCTCGAGGGTGCGCAAACAGCATGCGCAGGGAAGGATATAAGCGCCCGGCGAGGGGTCAGGCAACTCGCGACCGGCGGGCGGCGTGCGCGCAGCCGCGATCGAATTGACCGCACCGCGGGGATCGCTGCACATTCCACTGCGTCCAGGTTACTATCTCGCAATCTCGTCGCGAAGGCCTTGACCCGGGCGTTCATGCGCTCTGTTTTTTGCCGCAACTTTATCGCTACGGTTCACAAGCGAAGCCCTTTCGCCGGCGGGCGAGGAAGGCGGCATCATCGAGCGGCACCATGGCCGAGGCGGTCGCCCGAGCCTGCGGCCATCTTGGTCAGTTCGGTGCCGGGCAAATTCGATCCTTGTTCATCGAACGTCGGCTGCGCAAAATTCCGCCGCAAGCTGACGGTGAGCTCCAGGGTCGGATCGCCTGATGGCGCCACGATGCGTTCCCGCTGGAACCCCGGCGGGCTCTTTGGCTTGATAGCGTGCGTCGACGAAACGCGGCGGCGCCCACGAGGACCGGCTATGACCAAAGCGCGCGACATCGCCTTTTTGTTTGATGTCGACAATACGCTCATCGATAATGATCGCATCCAGGATCATTTGAGAGAGCATCTGGCGGAAAATTACGGCGACGCGGCGCGCGACCGATATTGGGAAATCTTGCGGCAGCTAGTGGATGAACTCGGCTATACCGACTATCTGGGCGCGCTCGAGCGCTATCGCGTCGAGGCCTTGCACCGTCCCGAAGTGCTGCGCATGTCGAGCTGGCTCGTCGACTATCCGTTTGCCGAGCGTTTGTTTCCTCGTGCGCTCGATGTTCTCAAGCACGTCGCTCAGTGGGGCCCCACCGTCATCCTCTCCGACGGCGACGCCGTTTTCCAGCCACGCAAGGTGGAGCGGTCCGGGTTATGGCAAGCCGTGGAGGATCGCGTTCTCATCTATATTCACAAGGAGCGGGAGCTGCCATATGTCGAGCAGCTTTATCCGGCCGAGCGCTACGTGCTCATCGACGACAAGTTGCGCATACTCACCGCGGTGAAGAAGATCTGGGGCGAGCGGGTGACCACCGTCTTTGCCAAGCAAGGCCATTATGCGCTCGATCCGCAAGTCGTCGCCAGCTATCCGCCGGCGGACATTGCGCTCGCCCGCATCGGCGATCTGATGTCGTACGATCTCGGCGCTCTACTGAAAAGGGACTGATCGTTGGAACAGCATTTGCAACGGGGACAAGGTCGGCGGCGTTGACGATACTGCTCGTTATTGCAGCGCTCATGGGGGCGGCCGGCATCGTGCTCGCTGCGGCGGGCGCGCATGCGCTGCCGGGCGCGGGGCTCGATACCGCCGCCTCCATGCTTTTGTTCCACGCGGCCGCGGCGCTCGGCGCGACAGCACTCGTGCACCAGGCCCTGGTCTGGCGCCCCTTGGGCTTCGCGGTCATCGGCGCGTGGGCGATCGGTGCAGTCTTGTTTTCAGGCGACATTGCGCTGCGCGCGCTTGCCGGTCATCGGCTGTTTCCGATGGCGGCCCCGGCCGGCGGAATGGTGCTCATCTTCGGCTGGCTCGTGCTCGCCGTGGCCGCCCTGGCTGCGTCGTGGCGAGTGTGATCAGAGATTGCGCTCAAGAGCACGCGCACAAAAAGGCCGATGCAGTGCGCCAGGGCGGTCGATGCCCTCGCTTTCGCCGCGACCGTGCACAAGCGAGGCGCATCCAACGAGATGCGCACTCTGTGGCGTGCGCTACGCGCAGCGGTGTGCCGAAGCTCGTGGCGGACGGAGTTCACACAAAATCGCGGCAGGCGGGACCCCGGCTTACCGACCTGTTGAAGGCGAGAAGCATCGAGGCGGTGAGAGTTCTCATGCAAAGCGGTCTGGTATTTTTGGCGGCCCTGATGACCGTCGTGATTCCCTCCGGTTGGGCTGCGGCGCAGGAGCAGTCGGTTCTCACCTATCATGGTGACGCGAGTCGATCTGGCAATTTTGTCGTTCCGGCGCTGACCTGGGAGAAGGCGGGCGCGCTGCACCTCGATCGCAGCTTCGATGCCCGTGTGTCCGGCCATCTCTACACTCAGCCGCTCTATTGGCGCGCCCCGGGGTCGAGTGCGGCCATGCTCATCGTGGCGACGCAGGATGACGTCGTTGAAGCCTTCGATGCCAGGTCCGGCAAACAATTGTGGCGGCGCTCGGTAGGCCGCCCGGTTTCGGGTTCTTCGCTGCCCTGCGGCAATATCAATCCGCTCGGCATCACCGGCACGCCTGTCATCGACGCGGCCGGCCAAGCGGTCTATTTCGACGCCGCGGTCGAACGGACGAACGGACCGCGCCATGAAGTCTTCGGTCTGTCGCTGAAGGACGGCAGTGTGCTTCGCGGCTGGCCGGTCGACGTTGCCGCAGCGTTGGCGAAGACGGAGCGGCATTTCGATCCGCGTACACAGAACCAGCGGGCCGCGCTCACGTTTGTCGACGGCACCCTCTACGTCGCCTTCGGCGGCCATTTCGGCGATTGCGGCGACTATCATGGCTGGATCGTCGGCTTGCCGGTGCGCGATCCCGGCAAGGTGATCAGTTTCCAGACGCGCGCGCGGGGCGGCGGCATCTGGGCGCCCGGCGGGCTAACGGTCGTCGGTCACGATCTTTTCTTTGCCACCGGAAACACGTTTGGCGCCCGCACTTGGAGCGACGGTGAAGCGGTCTTTCGCCTTGCTCCCGACCTGCGCCGCAGCGATGACAGAAAAGATTATTTCGCGCCGTCGGATTGGAAGCTGCTCGATCGCCGCGACGGGGATCTCGGGGGCAGCAATCCCGTAGCGATCGATGTGCCGGCCGGCGACGGCAAGCAGGCCTTGCTGCTGGCCTTGGGCAAGGACCGAAAAGCCTATCTCCTCGATCGCAACAATCTCGGCGGCATCGGCGGCCAACTGGCAGATGACACGGTTTCCAACTTGCGAATCATCACCGCGCCGGCCGCCTATCCGGTGGGCAAAGACATTTTCTTGGCTTTTCAAGCGCCCGGGGCACACTGCCCGGGCGCGCGTCGCGGCGAATTGACGGTCCTGAAAATCACCGGCAGCTCGCCGCCGCGCATGAGCACGGCCTGGTGCGGTGTTTTCAGCGGCCGCGGCTCGGCCATCGTCACCACCACCGACGGCCATTCCAATCCGATCGTATGGATTTTGGGCACCGAAGGTGACAATCGATTGCATGCCTATAGGGGCGATACCGGTAAGCCGATCTTCACCAGCGAACCAATGACGGGCCTGCGCCGCTTCCAGACCCTGATCGCCACGCAAGATCGGCTCTATGTGGGCGCCGACGGGCGCATTTACGCGTTCGCTTATTAAGTCGCGCAAAATCTTAATCCGCGCGCAATTTGCGCGACAATGGGTCACGTCGGTGGATCACGTCCATGACGCCCCGTGGCTTTCCTGCTAGGCTTGCGCGCCCAGGGCCAAGCAAAACAAAAGGACCCGATCGGGAGGAAAGGAATGCGCGGGAATTTGGCCGCGGTGATCGCGCTCATCGGGCTTCTGCTAACGCCAGCCCGGGGGCAAGATCAGTCACAAGGGCAGATGGTTACCGTTCAACTCGTCAGAAGCATTGCCCAGGCGCCCTACTATATAGCCGTGAGCAAAGGCTATTTCGCCAAAGAAGGAATCAAGATCCAGTCCGGCATTGTGCGCAGCGCGCTCGATACCGTGGCGCCGATGGCCAGCGGACAGCTCGATGTCGGCATGGGCGCGGCCACAGCCGGCTTCTTTAACGCCGCGCACCGCGGGTTTGATCTGCGCGTGGTCGCATCGATGGGTGTGCAAGGCCCGCTCATGGCGACGCAGCCGCTCATCCGCAAGGCGCTGTGGGACAACGGCACAATCCGCAGCGGCAAGGATTATCGCGGGCGCAAGATCGCCATCAATGCGCCGGGCGACATTACCGAATATTTCCTGTCGCTGATGGCGAAGAAATACGGCATGTCCCTCAAAGATATGAATATCACTCCGCTCGGCTTCGCCGAGCAGCTCGTGGCCTTCAAGAATGGCGCCATCGATGCCGGTTTCTTACCGGAACCCCTCTCGACCGCAGCGCAGATGGCGGGCAATGTGGTGCTCAATCGGCCCGATGCCGGCGTCGGCGCCGGCACCATCACCACTTTCGTGTTCTTCAGCACGCGATTCATGCATGACCGCCCGAAAGTAGCGCTCGCCTTCTTGCGGGCCCTCATTCGCGGCGCGCGCGACGCCCAGGGCCCTTATCTGAAGGACCCGGCCGTTGCTGCCTCGATTGCCCGGCAAACCGGCATCAAAGCTGAGGCGATCGAGCACAGCGTACCCTACGCGATCGATCCCAATCTCGACATCGCCAAGTTCGAGGGCCAATTGCGGGAGCAGGAAACGGTGCACCGAGACAACAGCGAGCTCAATTATACGGGCCAGCTCTCGTTCAAGGACATGGTCGATGCGAACCTGGTGCGCGCGGCTGCGGCCAGCCTGAAATAGCAGCATCGCTTGAGTGGCAAATCATTGGGGAGGATTATGCGAGAAACAAAAAGCGGCCGGGCAGCGCCATCGCGCCGCTCCGTCACCAAGGGCGTCGGTGCTGTTGCGGCAGGCATCGCAACGCCGGCGCTGATCGGTGTGCGCGCGGCCTTTGCGGACTATCCAGATCGTCCGATCAAATTCGTAGTCGCGAACACGCCGGGCGGCCCGTCGGACATTGTCGCTCGCATCGTCACCGCAGCGCTCGAAAAGTCGACCGGTAAGACGTTTATCGTCGAGAACCGCGGCGGCGCCGGTGGCAATATCGGCATGGAATACGCCGCCCATTCGGAGCCGGACGGCTATACGATCCTGCTCGCCACCAACGCCTATTCGGTGAACTATGGACTCTACAAGCACCTACCTTACGATCCGTACAAGGATTTCGTCGGACTGAGTGAGCTCGCGAGCTCGCCCAACACTTTTACGGTCAAGTCCGATTCGCCGGCGAAGACCATGAAAGAGCTGGTCGCGCTCGCTCGGGCCAATCCCGAAAAATACAATTGCGCGACGCCACCGATCGGGACCACCGCGCAGCTCCAGCTCGAGCTGCTCAAGATCCGCGAAAAGCTTCCTAAACTCGCCGATGTAGTGTTCAAGGGTGGGGGCGATGCGATCGCCGCACTCCTCAGCGGTACGGTGCAGCTCAGCTCCGGCTCGCTCGCACCCGCTTTGCCGCATATCAAGGCAGGTGTGCTGCGTTGTCTCGCAGTCAGTGCCACCACCCGGTGGCCGGACCTTCCCGAGGTGCCGACGATGGAGGAACTGGGTTACAAGAACTTTGCGCTTCCCGTCGATTGCGTGCTGCTGGCGCCGGCGAAGACGCCGCCGGAGCGGGTCAAATGGCTGGAGGCGCAAACGCTCAAGGTGCTGGCCACGCCGGATATGAAGGAGAAGCTCCACAAGACCGGGTTCCTCGTGCGGGTGCAGGGTGCGCAAGCGGCCTGGGCCCGTGTGACCAGAGAAATCAGCTTGTTCAAGCAAATCATCGACCAGGCCGGCATCACCAAGATGTAGCGCGGTAACGTTAAAAGTTTGGATGCGCGCACCGAAAGTCCCGGCGGCCGAGCCGGCCGCCTGGCCGCGCGGTGGCGCCAGGCCACCATGCGCTGCAGCGCCACGTAAGCTTGCTGGCTCGACCAGTTTGCCCAGCGCTGCCGCGACTATGCGCGGCGTCCGTCCAGTGCAAGGCCAGCAACCAGGGGAGGTCGAACTCACTGGTTTCGCAAAGACATGGGGGGAGCAGGAACTCGGCCGGTGCCGATCACTTTGCCCAGATCAGCCACGGCACGCACCGGGTACGGCGGAACACTTGTCCCTCAATCGGACAGACCCTAAAGCATTTGCTAAAGTGTTCACAACTAAGTTTCCGCTCGCGTTTTTGTAGGAGTATGACGATGGCCCCGCGCGCGAACTGGAAGGGCTACCTTCGGCTATCCCTCGTTTCCTGTCCAATCGCCCTTTACCCGGCGTCCTCGCTGAGTGAAAAAGTCAGTTTCAATCGCATCAATCGGAAGACCGGAAACCGCCTGAAGCAACAGAATGTGGATTCCGAAACGGGCGCGGTGGTCCCGCGGGAGGACACTGCACGGGGCTATGAGGTTGGCAAGGGCCGCTATCTCATTGTCGAGGACGAGGAGTTCGAGGCCATTCAGATTGAAAGCACCCGGACCATCGAGATCGATCGGTTCGTTCCCAAGACCGAGCTCGACGAGCGCTATATTGATTCGCCTTACTACATCGCGCCGGATGGTCAGGTCGGGCAGGATGCGTTTGCTGTTATCCGTGACACGATCGGCAAGATGAACATGGTGGCACTTGGCCGGGTCGTGCTCACACGCAGGGAGCACGTCATCGCGCTCGAACCAAGGGGCCAAGGTCTGTTGGGCCTGACGCTACGCTACCCTTACGAAGTTCGAGATGAAGCCACGTATTTTGACGACATCCCCGAGCAAAAGCTGCCCAAGGAGATGCTCGATCTCGCTACGCATATCGTGAACACCAAAACCGGTCACTTCGACCCCTCGCAGTTTGAGGACCGATACGAGAATGCGCTCGTGGAGTTGCTCAAGAAGAAGGAGGCTGGCGAGAAGATCGAGCCAGCCAAGCCAGGACCGGCGCCGCGCGTGGTCAACCTCATGGACGCCCTTCGAGCGAGCGTCGACGCCGAGCAAAAGAAGGCGCCGGCCCCCAGTGTCCAGGCTCGGCGACCTGCTAAAAAGAAGGCAAGCCAAAGGTGATTCGCCGCGCTGTATGCAGGGCGTCGACATGTCATGAGCTTCGCGGAACTCGATAGTTCAGCGCTGAAGTCTTCCGTCGCCTTTACCGGCCGTCTGGCGTGCATGACGCGCGCGGAGGCCTTTGACGTCGTGCGTCAACGCGGCGGGATACCCAGTCAAACGGTCACTAAGCGGACGAAATTGCTCATTGTCGGCGAGCTTGGTTGGCCGTTGCTGGACGACGGCCGTCCGTCGAACAAGCTCAGACGTGCAACGGCCTATGGCGTTCCGGTGGTGAGCGAGCGTCGGTTCCTGGAATGGATTGGGAAAGCCATGCCGGACGCCGCGCACAAGACCTATTCGGCCGGCCAACTCGCTTCGTTGAGCAAACTGCCTGTGGAGAAGATAGAAGAACTCGCGCAACTCGGTCTGCTAGACGAGCGAGCGGGCTGCTTCGGCTTTCGCGATCTGGCGAGCGCCCGGCAGATTGCCAAGCTCCTGGTCGAGGGAGTTCGCCTGCGCGAAATCAGCCGTAGCGTGACCGAGATCAGGAAATGGCTCCCCGACTGTGGGTTAGCCAATGTGCGGCTCCGCCCTGGACCGTGCAATGCCCTCGTAGTTGAGCAGCCTTCAGGACGCACCGATAAGCACGGTCAGTTTGTGCTTGCTGTGGACGAGTATCAGAGCGAATCCGATGATCTGTTTGCGCAGGCGCGGACAGCGGAGGAAATGGGTGATATTGCTCAGGCCGAGCGGCTCTATCGCATTCTGATGAAGACCGATCCAACGGATGCGGCGGCGGCATTCAATCTGGGAAATATGCTTCGGGCCTGTGGCCGGACTGTCGAAGCCGAGGTGGCCCTGCGAGTGGCGACCCGGATCGAGGCCACGTTTGCGGAAGCATGGTATAATCTTGGCGATCTACTTGACGAACAGGGACGTTCCGAAGCCGCCATCGAATGCTTGCGCAAGACGCTGCAGGTCGCGCCTGACTACGTCGACGCGATATTCAATTTGGCCCTGCTGCTGCAGCGAAAAAATCAATGCGCCGAGGCGGTAGATTATTGGCGCCGCTATCTCGCTCTCGACAGCCAATCGGAATGGGCAACCCGCGCACGCCGATCACTGAAATTCTGTGAGATGCAGCAGCATCTGAGTGGCTGACGGCGGCCTTATCTGGGCGGCACCGATCGAGGTGGCGGGGCTCCACAGCGAGCCTCGAAGCTGAAATAGCGCCCCGGCAATGCTCCGGTGGCTCCCCGGCGGCGACTACTCCGCCTTGAGCCCCGCGTCCTTGATCACCTTGCCCCATTTGTCCATTTCTGACCTGAAGAATGCCGCGCATTGTTGCGGCGAATCGCCGATCGGTACGTATGCCATCGCGGCCAGTTTGTCTTTGACGTCGGCTTGGGCGAGGCTGGCGACGATCAAATCGTGCAGCTTTCCGACGATGCCTTTTGCCGTGCCGGCGGGCACCACCACCGCAGTCCAGGTCTCGCCTTCGACTTCGGGAAAGCCCGATTCGGCCATGGTGAGGACGTCGGGCAGCGCCGGCGAGCGCTCTTTGCCGGTGACCGCGAGCGCCCGCAATTGGCCCGCCTTGATCAGCGGCACCGCTGGCGCCATGGCGCCGAACGAGATCGGTGTGTGATTGCCGACGGTGGCTTGGACCGCCGCGCCGCCGCCCGAAAACGGTACATGCACGAGGTCGAGCTTCAAAGAATGGGTGAACAGCGCGCCGGTCAGTTGGGGCGGCGTGCCGGTTCCGGGCGAAGCGTAGGCCTTGCCGGGATTGGCGCGCACCCATTGCACCAGTTCTTTTACGCTTTTCACCGGCACCGAGGGGTTCACGGCGAGCACCACCGGCGTCGCCGCGGCGAGCGTTACCGCGTCGAAATCCTTTAGGGGATCGAATGGCACGTGGCTGTAGAGGAACGGGTTGTTGGTGAGATTGCCGCCGGTGACCAGGATCGTATAGCCATCGGCCGGTGCGTGCGCAGCGCGCTCGGTCCCGACATTGCCCCCGGCGCCGGATACATTCTCGACCAGAAAATTCTTGCCTGTCTGCGCGGCAAGATGCTGCGAGATCAGGCGCGCGACCAGATCGGTCGGGCCACCAGGCGAGAAGCCGACGATGACCCTGACTGGCCGCGCCGGCCAAATTTCGGCCGCAGCGGTGGCGAGGCTTGCAGCAAGCAAGAGCAATGCGATGGCGAGGAGCTTTTTCATTTTTAGGTCCGGCTGTTAGCCCGGTTGGGCGAAGCGACCTCCGGCAGGATTGTGCGACTGCAGTCAAACGGAAAGATCGCTCGCCGGAGTCTTGCCCACAATTACAGAACCGCTGGGGCGAGACAACAGTGTCCGCGGTCGGCTCGTTCCCCGCCTCGATAGCACCGTCCATCTCGCCCGATGCTTTTGGCAAGCCTGGCCGGGCTGTGTCGCAACACCGATGAAAACGGCGTTAGCTTGCAAATCGTCGTCGGCGACCTCGACCGGTCATCCAGCGTGGTCGCTCTCAACAGGGCCGAAGTCCGAGCACGTGTCCAGCGAATTGCTGAAGGCCGTTAGCCGACCGCGGGCCGTTCTTTTCAGTCCTCGCACCGTTCCGTCCGCGACCTGCTGCGACATGGGGGAATGCGCATTTTATAGCTATTCAGGTTTTCGGGCGTGGGCCAACGGCTATGAGATCGGTTGTCGGCCTGGACTGGGCGATGAAAGTTTGGCCGGGCCATAGATAATCGCGCAGCGTTCTAGCTTCGCTGCTTCGCAGGATCTATCTTCTGGGGCTTCTTTGGCGAAATGCAGGGCAAAGAGCCGATGGTCGAGATCAAAGGCGTTGCGCACTTCACCATACCGGTGAGCAACATAGAGCGCAGCAAGCGTTTCTACACCGAAATTGTCGGCATGAAACACCTCGCCACGGTGCCAAATGGCAGGATGGCGTTTTTTGATGCCGGCGGCACTTGCATCATCCTGGTGAAGCGCGACGCGCCGATCCACCGCCAGCAGGAGGGCTCCGACGGCATCCACCATGCGTTCATGGTCGACAAGGACAGTTATCGGGCGGCGCTCGACCATGTGCGGGCGAACGGCGTCGACATTTTCTTTGAGGAAGACCGCCAGGCCGGTGTCCTTAACGGCCCACGCGCTTACTTTCGCGATCCTGACGGTACCTGCCTCGAATACATCGTGCTCACCAGCTATACTGGTGCCCAGAAGGATTGAGCGCGGCCGCGCGAGGCAGCGCGCGGCAAACTAGTCCCTTCTGGGGCCGCTATTGCTGCCGCGCGCATTCGCCGGCCCCACGTGCGGGCCCTCGAAAGCATGCCAATTTAACTTGTGACGCCAAGTGCATAGAGTACACCGCCCACCGCCGAGGCGATCATCAGGGTCTTCACCGTGCCAATTTTGAAGCCGAACACGGCAATGGCCGCGCCGATGAATAGCGCCAGCGCCCAGGGGTCGAAGCTTGCCAAGATCGGCATGTCGAAGCGGACGGGCCCATGGCGCACCGGCTCGACGGCATGAAACAGCGTGCGGATGCCGAACCAGGCGGAGAGATTGAGGATCATGCCGACCGCTGCGGCGGTGACGCCCTGCAGGGTGCTGTTGAGCACGGCATGGCGGCGCAGGCCTTCGATGAAGGGCGCGACCAGCGAAATCCACAAAAAGCACGGGCAGAACGTCATCCAGGTGGCGAGCAGCCCGCCGAAGGCGCCGGCGACGAGCGGCAGCAGCATGCCGGGATGCCGATAGGCGGCGATGAAGCCGATGAATTGGGTGACAATCATGATCGTACCCGGCACCATCTCGCCCATGGCTACAGCCGCCTGCATCTCGCGCGCAGAAAGCCAATGGTACGACTCGATCGCCTGCTGCGCCGCATAGGCCACGACCGCATAATCGCCGCCGATCGCCATCAGCGCGACCTTGCCGAACAGCAGCGAAATTTGCGTGAAAATGTCCTGGGCGCCGAAGATCGCGAGCAGCGCGATCGGTGGCGCAAGCCAGAGCACCAGCCAGAACGCGAGCGAACGCACAAAATGCTTAAGCCGCGGCTGCGTATGATCGGGCAGTCTGTCGCCATCGCGAAGCGCGGCTGTGCCTTTTGACGAAGCGGGCCGCGCGAGGCCGGGCAGGCCTGCCAGTCCAAGGCAGACGCCCACCGCCGCCGCGGTCAAGACGATGATCACAAACGCAACCTTGAAGAACGCAGCGACGAATCCCGCCAGCGCAAGTGCGCCCATCCATTTGTTGTAGATCACGTGGCGGCCGAAGCGCAGAATGGCTTCAAGCATGATTGCGAGGATGGCAGGGCGAATGCCGAGGAAGATGGCTTGGCCGATCGGCGACTGCGCGCCGGTCACGTAGCCGATGGATAGCGCCATCATGCAGATGGCGCCCGGCAGAATGAACAGGCCGCCGGCGATGATGCCGCCGATCATCCGGTGCGCCAGCCATCCGATGTAGATGGCGAGCTGCTGCGTCTCCGGGCCGGGCAGCGCGATGCAATAGCTGAGCGCGTGAAAGAAGCGCTCTTCGGAAATCCAGCGCTTTCGTTGCACGAGCAGCCGGTGCATGGTCGCAAGTTGCACGGCGGCGCCGCCGATGCCCGCGGCGGAAACATGCGCCCAGATCGCGAATGCGTCGCGCAAGCTGGCGCGCGCCGGCGCTCCGACGACAGACTTCTCTACGATCGCGTCCATTCTCGTACGTCGCCGACTCTGGTCGCAATTGCAAGTGACGCGATTGTGGCGGATGATGAACGCATCGCTTTGCGGCTCCGCGGGGCGCAAAGAAGCTAGCCCCGCCAGCAGCTTGCAGACAAGGCGTGGCGGGCGGCGCGTTCGATTGAGGTCGCGAGGCGGCACCCGCTGGGGCACACGCAGCGGGCGTGCGCCGCATTATTTCACGTTTGGATAGAGGCCGGATGCCTTAACCACCGCACGGCCCTCGGCGCGATCGCCGACGAGCCCCTTGGCGAAATGATCGGCAGAATCAAAGACCGGCGTCAGCCCGCGGTTGATCAGGAATTTCTGCTCGAAATCCGGCTTGGTGGCGACAGTCGCAATCATCTTGTTCAGCTTGTCGACGATCGGCTTCGGCGTGCCGGCAGGGGCGAAGATGCCGAAGAAGGTGGCGGCGATGTGTTCCTTGTAGCCAACCTCTTTGAAGGTCGGAATTTCCCGCGCCAGCGGCGAGCGCGTATCCCCGTCGATGGCGAGCCCGACGATTTTGCCCGCTCGGATGAACGGCACCAGGTTGCCGATGCCGAAAATCGCGATCTGAGTTGTTCCGGTGAGCATGCTGTTGACCGCGTCACCGCCGCCCTTGAACGGCACCCGCACGATGTCGACGCCGTTCTGCTTGTTGAAGGCCTGCATGAAGGCGACCTTCGAGAGCGACGGCGCCATATAGTTGAGCGAGTTCGGCTTGGCCTTGGCCAGAGCCGCAAGTTCGGCGAACGAATGCACGTGGAGCGAGGCGTTCACCGCGAACATTTGCGTCAGGTAATAGGACCTGGTGATCGGCACCAGCTTTTTTGCCGGATCGAAGTCGGAAGGCTGAATGATCGGGTTGATGGTGACCGTCTCGCCGGGAAGGATGCAGATGGTATAGCCGTCGGGCGCCGCCGCCGCGCAAGCCTGTGCGCCGATCGTGCCTTCGGCTCCGACCCGATCCTCGACCACGAGGGTGCCGAGATGCGCAGCGCCGATGCCCTGGGCGACGGCACGCATGAACAGGTCGCTCAATCCGCCCGGGCCCTGCGAGGCGATCGCTCGGATCGGCCGAGAGGGAAAGTCGTCCGCGGCCGCTGCCGCCGGCAATGCCAGCAGGGCGAGCGCGATGACGGTTCGATACCAGCGGTTCATGTCCTTTCCTCCGTACGCCGGTTACACCGGCATAGTGAAGTGAATGAAAGAGTCACACGGTGAAGGAGTAGCGACCGCGGCGAGGGCAAACCGGAGACGTTCGCATTCCTCGGCTTCACACACATCTGTGCGAAGAAGAGGAGCAACGGACGCTTTACGGTGCCGCGGCAAACCATCCGCAAGCGGTTGCAGGCGAAGTTGAACGAGGTCAAGCTTCGACGACGCATGCACGATTCCATTCCGGAGCAAGGCAGTTGGTGGCGATCGGTTGTCGGGGGGCACATGCGGTATCATGGTGTGCCCATGAACAGCCCTGCGCTGGGGCTCTTCCGATTCCAAGTCGGCCGGATCTGGCAACGTGCGCTGTCGCGACGCAGCCAGAACGGCCGTATCAGCTGGGAGCGGATGCGACGACTTATCGACCGCTGGCTGCCTCCGGCGCGGGTGTGTCATCCCTAGCCCCTCGGCGACTTGGCGTGGTCAGCTGAGGCAAAAGCCGGATGCGGGAAAGCCGCTCGTCCGGATCTATGCAGGGGGCTGTGAGTGATCATGGTCCCTACTGCGACCCTCCTGTTTTCTTGGGCGGCTTGCGGCGGCTCACACGTTCAAGCGATGCATTTGGGCGGCCGGATAGCGCGTGCCGGAAGCGGCGCCGGGCGGCACGATGCGATCGATCTGTGCCAAATCCTCCGTGGTCAGCACGATGTCCGCAGCGCGCACGTTCTCTTCGAGGTGCTTGCGCGATTTTGCTCCCGGTATCGGCACGATGCACATACCGGCGGCCTCGCCCCGCGCCTTCGCCCAGGCGATCGCCAACTGCGCGAGGGTGAGGTTCTTGCGGCGCGCGAGTGCCTCGAGCGCGAAACGTAACTTAAGATTCTGCTCGACATTGTCGCGCTGGAATCGCGGCAGCCTTTGGCGAATGTCTTCCGCATTCATGGATTGGAGCTCTGGATGTTCGCCGCTCAGCATGCCGCGGCCGATCACGCCATAGGCCATCAGCGCCATGCCGCTTTGCTTGCACGCTTCGATCTGCCCCTGCCGTTCGGCGTCGCGCGAGAATAGCGAATATTCCATTTGCAGCGAGGCGAGCGGATGCACGATGCTGCCCCGATGGAGCGATCGCGCCGAGCATTCAGACAGCGCGATGAATCGCGTCTTGCCCTCGTTGATAAACTCTGCCATGGCGCCGACGCTCTCCTCGACCGGCACATTGGGGTCGACGCGCGACATGCAGAACACGTCGAGCGTTTCGATGCCGAGATTTTTCAGGCTCGCCTCAATGGCTTGCCGCAAATACAGCGGGTCCCCGCCGCGCACCGCGCCCGAGCTGTCGTCTCGCGGGCTGCCGCTCTTCGAATGAATGACGACCTCGTGCCGGCGGCCGCGGATGGCTTCGCCGATCAGCCGATGATTGTGACCCTTGCCGTAGCTCGCCGAAGTGTCAAGAAGGTTGACGCCGAGATCAAGCGCGCGGCGAATCGTGGCGATGGATTCGGCATCATCAGCGGGGCCGTAGGCGCCCGACATGCCGTAGCAGCCGAGACCGACGACCGAGACCATGAGGTCGGTATTGCCGAACTTGCAGCGTTGCACGAAACACCCTGCCGTTTGTGCGATATTAGCAGAGCCGCAGCCGAGGTCTGCACCGCCGCCGGCCTATCTCGGCTGCGGCAAGAGGTCCTTGCGGAAATGGAGAACCGCAAATGCGGCTTCCGTTACGCGGATGGTTCAGCGGCCGATCGCCGGCGAAAATTGCTGGCGTTGCCAGCAAGTGCGCCATCTCTCACTTGGCCCGGGTCGCCAGTTCTCCGCGGCATTATTGAGACCTCCGGGAAAGCGCCGAGCGTTAGTCGACCGTGACCAGACGCCGCCAATGCTGCGGGCGCTCTCGAGCGCCAGGCGAAAAGGGATGGAGGATTTGTCATGGACTTCGATCTGACTGAGGAGCAGAAGCTTTTCGCCGAACAGGTACATCGCTTTGCACGCCAACATCTCGCGCAAGGGGCGTTGGCGCGCGCGCACAATCCGGCCTTTCCATTCGACGTGGCGCGGCTGATGGCCAAACAGGGTCTCATGGGCATCACGCTGCCGCAGGAGGACGGCGGACAGGGCGGCACGCTGATGGACGCGGTGATCGCAATCGAACAGATCGCCGCGGTTTGTCCGCGCAGTGCCGATGTGGTGCAGTTCGGCAATTTCGGCCCGATCCGTACCTTCGCCGAATACGGCACAGCGGTGCAGAAGAAGCGCTGGCTCGGCGATCTGCTCTCCGGCCGCATGGTCATGAGCCTCGGCATGACCGAGCCTGACGCCGGCTCGGCTGTGACCGATCTGAAAACCAGCGCCGGCGCGGACGGCGGCGACTACGTGATCAACGGTAGCAAGGTCTTTTCCACGTTCAGCGCCGAGGCGCAGATTTTCCTCGTCTACGTGCGTTTCGGCCCTGGCCTGAATGGAATTGGTTCAGTTCTGGTCGAGCGCGGAACGCCGGGCTTTGCCGTCGGCAAGCCGTCGGCCTTCATGAGCGGCGAAGAGTGGTGCGAGCTGCATTTCTCCGAATGTCGCATTCCGGCGGAGAACGTTCTGCTCGGGCCAGGCGGCTTCCAAAAGCAGATGGCCGGCTTTAACGTCGAGCGGCTCGGCAACACTGCGCGTTCGCTCGCCTATGGCCGCTACGCCTTCAATGCGGCGCGCGCCTATGCGGCGACGCGCGAGCAGTTCGGGCGGCCGCTGTGCGAATTCCAGGGCTTGCAATGGAAGTTCGCAGAAATGGCGATCAAGCTGGAGAGCGCGCAGCTTTTGCTCTATCGCGCCGCGAGCAATGCCGATCGCGGGCTGCCCTCAGCTTACGAAACCGCCATGGGCAAGGCGGCCTGCAACCAGGCCGGCTTCGAGGTGGCGAGCGAAGCCGTGCAGATCATGGGCGCGCTCGGCTACAGCCGCGAGACGCTGGTCGAATATTGCATGCGGCGCGCGCGCGGCTGGATGATTGCCGGCGGCTCGCTGGAAATGCTCAAGAACCGTATCGCCGAGCACATTTTCGAGCGCCGCTTCGACCAGCGCAAGCCGAGCCCGGCACCAGCGCGGTGAGGCTGTCCGAGCGGGCAGTCTTGCACCGCTTGCACGCCATGCGAGCCCGGTCGCCGGGTCGCGCCCGGGGCGGCCAACCGGCCACTTGCAAATCGCCGCCGCGACGCTCCGACCCGGCCATCCATGGAGAGCGGCCAAAGGAGCGGCCGGTGCTCTGCCGCGCCTGCGCAACGTCGCGATCAGGTCGACGAGCCGCGGCGCCAGGGACCGCGGGCGAAGCGCGCGAGCATCCAGCCGACAAGGACGGTGCCGGCGCACAGGGCAACCAGTGCGGAAACGACACCCGGCAGGACCACGCTCACCACCGCCAAGGCTGCCAGAGCGAGATTGACGACAAAGACGTGGGCGACGATTTCGGTCACGGTGAAGCCGCGGTCGGTGGCGCGCTGATAATAATGTGTGCGGTGTGCTTGCCAGACCTTTTCACCCCTGGCCAGTCGCCGGATCAGCGTCAGCGTCGCATCGGCCAGATAGTAGAGCGGCAACAGCAGGGCGGCGGCGAGATGGCCCTCGCCGGCGAGGAGCACTAGCAGCCAGCCGGTGATAAGTCCGATCGGCAGGCTGCCGACATCGCCGAGAAAAAGCCTGGCGGCCGGCCGGTTGAAATAGGCAAAGCCGAGCATCGCGCCACCCAAGGCGAGCGCCACGGGAATGCCGACCGGCGCAAAAGCGTCGAGGCATCCAAGCATCACCAGTCCGGCCATGATCGGCACAATCTCGACGACAGTCATCCAGTCGATGCCGTCCATGAAATTAACCAGATTGACGAACCAAAGACCGCCGAAGAACAGCAGGATTTTTTCTAGCCACCAAGGCAAGAAGGGTAAGACCCGCAGTTCGCCGGGCAGGGAACAAAGCAGGGCGGCGACCGCCGCCGCCTGCAAAACGAGCCGCGGCATTACGCCGAGCGGATGAATGTCATCGGCGGCGCCGATGCAGGCCATTGCCGAAGCGGCGATCAAAGCGGCCAACAGCGGCGCCGCCGGTACGTCGAGACTGAAGTGGCCGAAGCCGGTTGCCAAGATGGTCGCGGCGATCACCGCAATGCCGCCGCCCTGCGGCGTCGGTTTGACGTGGGAGGAGCGGGTATTGGGCTTGACGAGCGCGTAACGCTGAAGGAACGGATGCAAGACGACGGTGAGGCCGACGCAGATGAATGCGGACAGTGCCGCAATCGAGGCGCCGCGCACCGCCAACAGGGCAGCCGTCCAATTGCTCATTTGCTGACCGCTCCCCATCCGACCCGGATCGTCTATGGAATGCCATTCGGCGGCGCGCGAGGCAAATCCGGGCCCGGACGAAACGGTTCCAACTCAACGGCTTGCCGCTTTCTCCGCAAGCCCACTCTCATGCGCGCAACCGTTGAGACCGTCCCGCCTCGCGATAGTCTTTTTTTTATCGCGCGCGACGGTTTATGCTAGCGCCATGAGGGGATTCTTCGGCAATCCGCGCCGCATTTTGATCTTCGTCCACGATCTGGTCGCCACTGCGGCCGCGATCCTGGCAGCGTTCTACTTTCGCTTCGAGGCTATTGGACTTACGCAGCGGTCCCACGGGCTGCTGATGATTGTACCCGGTTACCTGATATATGCCGGATTCGTTTACTGGATGTTCCGCCTTTACGTCGCCAAATGGCGCTTCGCTTCGTTGCCGGACCTATGGAATATTTTCCGTGCAGTGAGCGTGCTAGCGTTCTCGCTGCTGGTGCTCGATTACATTCTCGTCTCCACGTATTTCTACGCCACATTATTCTTCGGCAAGATCACGATCCTGCTCTACTGGGTGCTGCAGATGTTCTTTCTCGGCGGCCCCCGGATCGCATATCGGTTTTTCCGCCATGCGCGCACGCAGCATCATGCCCAGGTGCTCCAGGCGGTGCCGACCCTGATCGGGGGCCGCGCCGCGGACGCCGAGGTGCTGTTGCGCGCCATCGAAAGCGGCGCGGTCACCAAGATCAGGCCGGTGGGCATTCTCTCACCCTCGCGTGCTGATCAGGGCCAAGCGCTGCGCGGCGTTCCGGTGCGCGGCTATCTGACCGACCTAGAGACGACCGTCGCCGAATTGGCCGATTGCGACATTCAGGTGGGCCGCCTGGTGCTGACGCCGACGGCGCTGGCGCCGGACGCGCACCCTGAGACCATGCTGATGCTGGCGCGTCGTCTCGGCCTCTCAACGAGCCGGCTACCTTCGCTCGAGGCCGGCGAGGAAGCGCTGCGTCTGGCGCCGGTCGACGTCGAGGATTTGTTGCTGCGCCCGAGCGTGAAGATCGACTACCGGCGCCTTGAAGATTTCGTCAAAGGCAAGACGATCGTGGTTACCGGGGGCGGAGGCTCGATCGGTTCGGAAATCTGCGGTCGCGTCGCCAATTTCGGCGCCGGGCGGCTCCTGATCCTGGAAAATTCCGAATCGGCCTTGCATGCGGTCTTAGAAAGACTTGCGGCCAAGCGGGGCGCCACGGCGGTCGAGGGCCGTATTGCGGATATCCGCGACCGCGAGCGGATTTTTCGTCTGATCGCCGCTGCCGAGCCAAACCTCGTGTTTCACGCCGCGGCGCTCAAGCACGTGCCGCTCGTGGAACGTGAATGGGACGAGGGTATCAGGACCAACGTCTTCGGTTCGGTGAATGTTGCCGACGCGTCTCAGGCCGCGGGCGCCGAAGCGATGGTGATGATCTCCACCGACAAGGCGATCGAGCCGGTTTCCGTGCTCGGAGCAACCAAGCGCCTGGCCGAGATGTATTGCCAGGCCGTGGATGCCGCGGCCGCGCGCCGCGCCAACGGCGGCAAGCCGCCGATCCGGATGATCGCGGTGCGGTTCGGCAACGTACTCGCTTCCAATGGCTCGGTGGTGCCGAAATTCAAGGCGCAGATTGAGGCCGGCGGACCGGTCACCGTGACCCATCCGGATATGGTGCGCTATTTCATGACGATTCGCGAAGCCTGCGATCTCGTCGTCACCGCGGCCAGCCATGCCCTCGGCCCGACCCGGGCGGCGGCTTCGGTCTACGTGCTCAATATGGGCCAGCCGGTCAAGATCGTCGATCTTGCCGAGCGCATGATCCGGCTGAGCGGTCTCGAGCCCGGGCGCGACCTCGATATTGTCTTTACTGGCGTGCGGCCTGGCGAGCGGCTCAACGAGATTCTGTTCGCGCGCGAGGAGCCGAGCGTGGATATCGGTATCGCCGGCGTGGTCGCGGCCACCCCTGTGTGTCCAGCGCTTGAAGACGTGCGCGCGTGGATCGCCGGGCTCAGGCGCAGCCTCGATCACAACGAGCGCAGCGCGATCGAGGGTGTGCTGCGCGAAGCCTTGCCGGATTTTCGCGGCGCGGCGCAATGATCGCTGCGGCAATCGGCATTCCCAGCGGACAAGCGGAGGGCGTAAGGCCAGATGGCAAGGGCGGTTCTCGGCATTATCGGCGGTTCGGGGATTTACGACTTGCCCGGCCTGGAAAAAGTCCGCAGCAAAAGCATAAGGAGCCCGTGGGGCGAGCCGTCGGCGCCGTTGCGCATCGGCGAGATTGCGGGTCTGTCGGTGGTTTTCCTGTCCCGCCACGACCGCGGGCACCGCCACTCACCCACCGACATCAATTACCGCGCCAATATCGACGTGCTCAAACGCGCCGGCGTCACCGACCTCGTGTCGCTCTCGGCCTGCGGGTCATTCAAGGAAGAACTGCCGCCCGGGACCTTCGTGCTGATCGACCAATTCGTCGACCGCACGCACAAGCGCGAAAGCTCGTTTTTCGGCAAGGGCTGCGTCGCCCACGTCTCGATGGCGCACCCGGTCTCGCCGCGGCTGCGTATCCATCTCGCCGAGGCCGCTATGGCGGAGGGAATCACGGTAGTGCGCGACGGCACCTATGTCTGCATCGAGGGGCCGCAATTCTCCACGCTTGCTGAAAGCTTGACCTACAAGAACCTGGGTTACGCGGTGATCGGCATGACCAACATGCCGGAAGCCAAGCTCGCGCGCGAAGCCGAAATCAGCTACGCCACCGTTGCCATGGTGACCGATTTCGACTGCTGGCATCCGGATCATGATGCCGTCACCGTGCAGGACATTATCAAAGTGCTGAGCGCCAATGCCGAGAAGGCCAAACGCTTGGTCGCGCGGCTGGCCCGCGATTTCCCGCGCGAGCACGAGCCTTGCCCAATCGGCGCCGATCGCGCCCTCGACAACGCCCTGATCACGGCACCCGACGCGCGCGACCCCAAGCTCTTGAAAAAGCTCGACGCCGTGGCAGGCAGGATATTGGCGCAGGCCCATCAGCGGCGGGCGCGCCTCAGGCGATAGGCTCACCGACAAGCAGGACCCGCCTCGCAAACTGCCTTAGTGCAGCGGCTGCTGCGGTCCCGGTGGCAGCGATTTTATAGTGCCTGTCATCAGATCGAACGGCACGTAGCGTTGGCCGCCGCAACGGTCGGCGAGGATGTCGTAGCGCGAATTGACCACGCTGTCGCCCTGGATGAAGATTGCGTAGTAACGCCGTTGCCCACGATCGTCGTAACGTAAGCAGACGAGCCAATTCCATCCGGTCTCGGCGTGAACCCAGCGCGCAGCCGAGATCGCAAAGTCGCTATACGTGGTGAATGGCGCAAATCCCTTCACTGTATTGGAGGCGAGCACGCCGTAATTAGATGGCGGGGTAGGGGACGCCGCGCTTTCCACAGGCACGGCGCTGCATTGCTCAACAAGCGTGCATGCGGCGAGGAGGGCGGCGCACTGGGCAGCCAGCGCAAACCTTTGGCGGCAAAGTAATATTGCCACGCGCGGTGTCTGCCGCTTTTGCTCCGACCCGGGCGTGATCATCGTGTGGTGCGCCGTGCCGCTCCATCGGCCGAAAGACCCGCCCGTTCGACCTGAAGATCCTGCAGCTCTGCCGCCACGTTGTCGCCTTCATCCTCTAATCCTCTCATCGTATCGCACTTGAAAGGGGCGGAAAGCAGACGCCGGTCATGCAAGGCGCAAAAGCCGTCCCAAGGGCGAGCTTGCATCACGCGCGGGGCTGTCAGTATTAGGGATTGGGATTTCGTGCGCTACCCGAGCGCGGTTGGGGACACCGATGGTGTGCTGGGGCAAGGAAATCGGGATTGTGCGCCAACTCGTCCGCATTGCGGTGGTGCTGGCACTCGGCATTTCAACCGCTGCTTGCTTCCAGCCGCTCTATGGGAGCCAGTCGCTTTCGAGCGGAGAATCCCTTGGCGGCAAACTGGCCACCGTCGATATTGGACAGATCCCCGCCGGGAGCGGTACGCCGGAATCCCGCCTCGCGGTCGCGCTCCGCAACGAGCTGATGTTTATCTTCAACGGCGGCGCGGGTCCGAACGCGCCGATCTATCACCTGCAGGTTACACTGTCCTCCACGATTACTACGGTGATCGTGGATGTCGCCAGCGGGCGGCCGGAGACCCAGGTCGAATTGGTCAATGCCGGCTTCACCTTGACCGAGATCGCGACGAAGAAGATCGTGCTGAACGCAACAACGTTCGCACGGGCCTCTTTCGATATACCCGGGTCCGCGCAACGATTTGCCCAGCAACGCGCTTGGCGGAATGCGGAAGATCGGGCCGTCGCGCAGATCGCTCAGAACATACGCAACCGCCTGGCGTCGTTCTTCGTGGCGGGCACCTGATTTTGGCGTTGGCCGGCAAGTTTTCCCGCGGCGGCGAACGGCTTCGCCGCTGGCATCTTCACAGCCGTGGCGATTTCAGCTTGGGGACCAATCCAAGAAATCACTTCCCGCCTTGACCGATTCCCGTTTACAATCAAAAGCCTTAGTGCCTTGGCATAGCCACTTTTTGGGGCCACACAGCCCAAGGGAATAGCTTCTCCGATCGTACTTCCGGGCTGACCCGGTTCGCCGGGGGGCGCCTTTATGTCGTTTTGCTAGGAGCACGATTAAGTGACGGATCATGGGGGGACCCGTCGGCTTTGTGGGCGGCGGCGCGGTGCTACCGTGTTCCTGGGCGCGTTGGTCGTCGCGCTCCTCGAACTTTGCTTCTGCAGCACCTTCGCCCTGAGCCAAGTTGGCCCGGCCAACGAATTTCATTTTCCCGTTCGGCCGGCTGCACCCAAAAGTCCGCCTCCGCCTGCAAGTGCGCCCATGCTCGTCCAAGCGGACGAGGTCAAATACGACTACTCGAACGACAGCGTGGCCGCGGTCGGCCACGTGCAACTCTACTATGGTGGCTCGACGGTCGAGGCTGATCGGGTCATCTATGACGAAAAGACCAAACGCCTGCGCGCCGAAGGAAACGCAAGGCTGACCGAGCCCAGCGGCCGCATCACCTACGGACAGATCATCAATCTCAGCGACGACTATCGCGACGGGTTTGTCGATTTGCTGCGGGTGGAGACGCCGGACGAGACCCGCTTCGCCGCGGCGCGAGCCGATCGCGCGCAAGGCAAGTACGAGGTTCTGCAAAGCGGCGTCTACACCGCCTGCGAACCATGCAAGGAGCATCCGGAGAAGCCGCCCGAATGGCAGGTCAAGGCGGCGCGGATCATCCATGATGACGGCGAGAAGATGATCTATTTCGAAGATGCTACGGTTGATTTGTTTGGCCTGCCGGTCGCCTATTTTCCCTTTCTGTCGACTCCGGACCCTACGGTCAAACGCAAGAGCGGCTTTCTGTTTCCGACCATCGGATCGAGCAGCGCCTATGGCGTGAGCCTTGAAACGCCCTATTACTTCAACCTCGCGCCCGATTATGACTTGACGCTTTATCCCAGGTTCACCTCGCGGCAAGGACCATTGCTGGAAGCTGAGTGGAATCAGCGGCTGATCAACGGCTCGTACACCATCAAAGCCGCGGGCATTTATCAGTTGGACCCCGGCTTTTTCGCTTCCGAATACGGCGCCGGTTCGCCCGAGACCCAGCATTTTCGCGGTACTGTTCTCACCGCCGGCCAATTCAACATCACCGATCAGTGGGTGTGGGGCTGGACCGGCGTTCTGGTCAGCGATCCGACTATTAACTCCGATTATTCGCTGGGGCGGTTCAACGGCACCTATCTCGATCCGTTCAGGACCGGCACCAGCGAGAGCTCGGAAGGCATTTCCCAGCTTTATCTCGTCGGCAGGGGCGAGCGCAGCTATTTCGATCTGCGCTCGATCTACTATACCGGCTATTCGGAGCTCGATCAGCAAAGCCAGCTTCCCATTGTCGCTCCGGTTTTGGATTATTCGAGGACGCTGTCGAACCTCGTTCTGGGCGGCGAAGTGAGCTACAAAATCAACGCGACGAGCCTCTCCCGCCAACAGGCAAGCTACGATCCGATCAGCCAAGCCGCCATTACCAACAATATTTGCGCGAACGGCACCGCCGAGACGGCCGATCCAGCGCTCTTGAACAAGAACAACTGCCTGTTGCGCGGCTTTCCAGGGCTCTATTCGCGCGGCTCCGGCGAGGTGGATTGGCGGCGCACCGTCGTGACCGACAATGGGCAACTCATTACGCCGTTCGTACAGCTGCGTGGCGATGTCGCTTCGGTCGACGTCAGGGATCAGCCAGGCGTGGCGAATTACCTCGCTCCCGGCGAACACGAGCTCGGCCGCTTCATGCCGACTGCCGGCCTCGAATACCGCTACCCCTTCATCGACGTCGAGCCGTGGGGCACGCAGACGATCGAGCCGATCGCACAAGTGATCTTGCGCCCAAACGAGACCGATATCGGCCAATTTCCCAACGAGGATTCGCAGAGCCTGGTTTTTGACGACACCAACCTGTTTTCAATCAACAAGTTCTCTGGCTGGGATCGTGTCGAAGGTGGCGGTCGGCTGAACGCGGGTGTGGAATACACCGCCCAGTTCAACCGGGCGGGTACGGTGAACGCCCTGTTCGGGCAATCGTACCAGCTGTACGGTCTCAATTCCTTTACTGTCGGCGACTCCACCAATACCGGCCTCGACAGCGGTCTTGACAAGACCATTTCAGACTACGTGGGCCGCGTCTCCTATCAGCCGAACTCGACCTACATGTTCCTCGCCCGCGCGCGCTTCGACGAGGCGACGTTTGCAATGCAGCGCTTGGAGCTGGAAACCCGGGCCAATTACGATCGCTGGGGTTTGAATTTCCTTTACGGCGATTACGCGCCGCAGCCGGACCTCGGATTCCTCACCCGGCGGGAGGGATTTCTCGCCGGCGCCACCTACAAGGTCAACAGCAATTGGATATTGCTCGGCTCTGCCGGCTACGATCTCATCGCGCACCAATTCAACCAGGAGCGGATTGGCTTCGGCTATGTCGACGATTGCGTGATGCTGGCCTTCAATTACATCACCGGCTACGCCTACAATGGCACGGCCGCGCCGAGGGTGAACACCGGTTTTGGTCTGCAATTGAGCCTGCGCACGTTCGGCCCGGATGTGTTGACGCAAGTTGGGGTCGGGGGGCTGGGGGCCTTGTAGGCCTCCCCGCGGCTATGGCCGCTTGGGAGATGCGGCTATAGCCGCTTGCGGCCGATTGTGTCAGGCATAATGCTGCGCTAGGGCGGCTCGGCCGTGGGGAGAATCATTACATGCGCGAGCCCGAGAACATGGTGGCGGCCCATTTCCGCCGCTCGCGCGAGGCGCTCGACCGGGCAGCGGCGGATCCACAGCTGCACAACGCAATCTACACCATTGCCCAGGCGATTACGCGCGCCTTTCGCAATGGTGGCAAGCTAATGCTGGCGGGCAACGGCGGCAGTGCCGCCGATGCCCAGCACATCGCCGGGGAGTTCCTGTCGCGGCTGAATTTCGACCGTCATCCGCTGCCCGCTATCGCGCTCGGCAGCGACCCGGCGGTATTGACCGCAATCGGCAATGATTACGGGTTCGCCCATACCTTCGCGCGGCAGATTCGGGGGCTCGGCCAGCCGGCCGACGCTTTCATTGCGATCTCGACGTCGGGGCGCTCGCAAAATGTGCTGGCGGCGCTGCAGGCGGCGCGCAAGATCGGGATGACGACGATCGGCTTTACCGGCGACGGTGAGCGCGAGATCTCGGTCTATTGCGACCACTGTCTGGCAGCGCCTGCTGCGGAAACGCCGCTGATCCAGCAGATCCACATCGTGGCCGCGCACGCCATTTGCGGGCTCGTTGAACGCAATCTGTTTGGCACAGAGGAGAGAACGACCGGGTGATCGTGCGGCGGCACAGACCTGTGCGTCCCTTGCGCGTACTGGCGAGGCGCGAACGTGCGTGCGAGACCGCCCGCATCGAAGCTGATTTTTTGCTGCGCAATCGCTTTGTCCGATGAACGATCTAGAGTTGCATATGATGATTGATGATATTGGCCTTTGGTGTGAGTTCGGCGACTTGGATTTCGGCGCGCGCCCGGCACTCTTTCTCGACCGCGACGGCGTCATCACCGCCGACACAAACTATCTCGCGCGCCCGGAAGACCTGCGCATGATCGAGGGGGCAGCCGCGGCCATCGCGCGCTGCAATGCCTGCGGTATTCCGGTCGTGGTGGTGACCAACCAGTCCGGGATTGCCCGACGCTATTATGGCTGGGATGACTTCCGCGTCGTACAGGCGGCGCTGACGGCGGCGCTTGCGGCCTTCGGCGCGCATCTCGATGCCGTGCTCGCCTGCGGCTACCATGGCCAGGGACACGAGCCGCTGCGCATCGCCGATCATCCCTGGCGCAAGCCCAATCCCGGTATGATTCTGGCTGCGGGCAGGCGTATGAACCTCGACCTGCCGCGGTCCTGGATCATCGGCGATCGGCCCGGCGATGTCGCGGCCGGAGCCGCAGCCGGGCTCGGCGGCGGCACTTTGGTGACATCTGACGAGCAATTGCGGCACGAAGCCGGGCTGCTCGTGAGCGAGCATTTCATCGTGAACACAGCAACAGACGTGTCCGATGCGATTGCGGTCCTGTTCGAAAGCGGGCGGTTGCCAATGCGGGCCCGTCCCGGTGCGTTTCTGAAGGCAACATGAGCGAGCGTATTCTTGTGACCGGCGCGGCCGGATTTATCGGATTTCATCTGGCGCGCCGGCTTGCAGTCGATGGCTGGGAGGTGCTGGGCATCGACAATCTGAATACCTATTACGATCCTAAGCTCAAACAGGCGCGGCTTGCTGAACTGCGCCCTTATCCGAATTTCCGCTTCGAGCAATGCGACATCGCCGACCGCGGCGCCGTGTCGACATTGTTCGCGCGCGACAGTTTTTCATACGTGGCGCACCTTGCCGCGCAGGCCGGGGTCGCGCATTCGGCGGTCGATCCCGCCGCTTACGTCGATGCCAATCTCGTCGGATTTGTCAACATTCTCGAAGGATGCCGACATGCACGGTCGCGGCATCTCGTGTATGCGTCGTCGTCGTCGGTATACGGTGCGAACAAGCAGATGCCGCTGCACACAAGCGATCGGGTCGATGCGCCCCTGAGCCTCTATGCGGCAACGAAGCGTTTCAATGAGCTCACGGCGCATGCCTATGCGCACCTCTTCGCGCTGCCGGCGACCGGGTTGCGCTTCTTCACCGTCTATGGGCCGTGGGGCCGTCCCGATATGGCGGTGTGGCTGTTTACCCAAGCGATCTTAGAGGACCGCCCGCTGCGGCTGTTCAACTTCGGACACATGCGCCGCGACTTCACCTATATCGATGATGTCATTGAATCCATGGTGCGCCTGATAAAGTTGCCGCCCGAGGCCGCCGCGCAATCGATTAAAAACGCGGAAGCTGCACTCCAACCGGCGGCCCGCATCTACAATGTCGGCAATGCCCATCCGGTCGAGACCGGCGAACTCGTGAATGTGTTGGAAAAAATCATCGGCCGACCAGCCAAGCGCGAATTGCTGCCGATGCGGTCCATTGACGTTCTGGAAACCTTTGCCGACAGTTCCGAGCTTGAAAAGGTCGCTTCATTTGCGCCGCGCACGACAATTGAGGATGGCCTGCGTTCTTTCGTGACCTGGTTCCGAGAATATCACCAGGGTGCAAGCTAATGAGGCCGCCCGGCTTTGGCAACGAGCAGCCGCCGGCGTGATCGAAGCCGCGGCGAATTTCTCATGCCGCCGGTGCCTGCCGGTTTAGAGGATGCGGCAGAGCAGGCGGCACGGTGGAGCGCCAAAGACGCTCAGCGCTCGCAAATTCGCCGCGGGCCGGAGCGCGGCTGAAAGGTGCAGTCGGAGGCGCGGAACGAACGATAAAATCGGCGGCAGGCGGGAATGTTGCACTGCGGCTGTTGTGCCGCTGTCGCCGCGGCGGCCCCTTGCGCTCCGATCGGGCGTTCATTGGGCGGTGCCGATGTCCGGGAGGCCGCCGGCGCGGCGGGCCCTTGCGCTTCGACCGGGCGTTCGTTGCGCGGTGGCGATGTCTGGGACGCCGCCGGCGCGGCCGGCCCTTGCGCTTCGACCGGGCGTTCTTTTGCCGCTGATGCCGGCGGCGGCGATGGCGTAGCCGCCGAGGATCTCACCCCGCTCGAAATAGGCCGACGGGCCTCGTCTTTATCCGACGCCGCGGAAGGCGTTCGTTCGCGGCCTTCGACGTTGACGGGCGCAGCAACATCGGATCCTCCTGTCCGCGCCTTCAGCGAAACTCCCAAGGCCGCGGCGCCAATGGCGAGGAGCAAAGCACAGAGCACTAAAGCCATTTTTTGCTTGGGCCACGACGGCGATGGGACGTGTTTTTCTTGGGGGATCTTGGGCTGGTCGACAGCGGGAGCCATCGCGGCGTTTGCGCTTATCGGCTCGCTCTGGGCGCTCACGCTAAGCCCTTCTCGCAAAGCGCCTGAGCTTACCGGCCGCGAGGACTGAGCCTGCGGCTCGGAAAAGCGCCGCCGCTCCGGTTGCTCGCGCTGGACACGCAGGCCCTCTTCGAGTTGGAGCAACGCCTCCTCCGTGAAGATCGAAGGTAAATCGCCCCTTTGTGCGCGATCGTTCGCAGGACGAATTGGCGCATCGTCGTTTTTCGAGGCCTCAGAATCAACGGAGCCAGCCATAACCACCGCCTGCGAAAGTATCGACGGGCGCGACAGACCTATAATTTTTTGCGAGCGGTCCACTCGATCGACCTCCGGCAATCGGCTTGTTCAAGGATGATCGCAAAAGCCTCGTCGTTTGGCCAGTCGAGCTTCCGCAAATCTGGCCGTCCCCTTAGGTCACTCCGCTCAACCGCGGTGCGATGAGCGTACCCGTTTGAACGGTTGCTTCGGCCACCTCGAGACCGGGGCGGCAGCCGCCAGCCTTGAAATTATAAGCATTCTAAGCATTTAAGGTTCCGCCGTGACATAAGAGGCTTCTGGTCGTGCCGCGCTACGAGTTGGCCGACCTTTATTCGCAATTGGGCCACAGTCAACGACCACGAGGCTTAGAGCATGACGGACGTTCTGCTCAATCACGACAGCCCGATGCGGCACCTTCGTGGCCCGCGCGATGCCGCGCGCGGTCGCGACGCTCTCGCCCGGCGTGGAGCAAAAGCCTGTCTTGTCCGCAGTTGCGACGGCGCTCGCGATTCGTCTTGCCCTGACGCCAAGTTTGTCACGCGGGCGATCACCTTGCGTCGGACGCCGCGTTTTAACGGCGGTGTTCTTGATTTGTTCGTTCCAAAACAGGTCTTCCGGCCCGAAAATCCATGTCCCTCAAGCGCCGGTCGCCATTAATGCGCGCCCGTGCTAGGGAGGGGAACGGCCGACGATCGTGTCGGGCAAGGGGAGGGGTGTCGCTGTGGCTGGAAACGGCAGCTTGCGCATTGGGGTTGTCGGCGTCGGCGTGATGGGCAGCAATCACGCGCGAGTGCTTTCAGATATTGCGGGCGTTGAACTTGTGGGCGTGGCCGATCCCGACCCCAAGCGACGGGACTTCGTTTCGGCAATGTTGGGCTGCACCGCCGTGGCGGACGACGACGCGCTGCTGCGCTACGGGCTCGATGCCGTCAGCATCGCCGCGCCAACGCACCTCCATCATGCGATCGCACTCAAGTGCATCGCTCGGGGGGTCCACCTTCTTGTCGAAAAACCCATTGCTCCCACCGTCGAGGAGGGGCGGGCCATCGTGGCGGCTGCGCGTCGCGCCGGAGTGACCCTGATGGTGGGACATGTCGAGCGCTTCAACCCGGCGGTGCAGTCGATCAAGCGGGCAATCAAGGACCAGGATATCCTCTCGATTGCGATTACGCGCGTGGGCCCATTCCCACCGCGCATGTCGAATGTTGGCGTGGTGATCGATCTCGGGGTGCATGACATCGATCTGATCCGCTGGTTCACCGAATTGGACATCGTCGAAATCCAGCCGCAAATGTCGAGCGCGGTGGCCGAGCGCGAGGACATCGCTCTGCTGCAGTTTCGCACCGCTTCGGGCGTGCTCGCGCACATCAACACCAACTGGCTCACTCCCTTTAAGGCGCGCAACATTCACATTGCGACGCGCGACAAATACGTGATCGGCGACCTCTTGACCCTTCAGGTCACCGAATGCTTCGGTTTCCAGCCGGATGGCAGCTATTCGATGCGGCATCTGTCGGTCGGCTACGCGGAGCCGCTGCGCTCCGAACTGGTCGCCTTTGTGGATGCGGTGCGTGATGGTGAGCCGCCGGCGGTGACTGGAGAGGAAGCGGTCGCAAGCCTGGAAATCGCGATTCGCTGCCAGGATGCACGCGCGCCGCAGGCCGCGCTAGCGCAGCGGAAGGGGCCGCTGCGCGCTGCAGGCTGAGCATGTCGTTTAGGCCAATGAAGCTCTTGCGCCAAAGCCATCAGCACGTGCCCGCCGCGCATTGCATTGCTTTGTGACTGAGCCGCCGCAATACCGAGGACAACGCAATGAATCAGCATGCCCGGCTTGACGCCGCCCCGATTCCGTTCATCGACGTGGCTGCGCAGCGTCAGCGCCTCGGCCACGCCATTGATGATGCGGTCGCGCGCGTCCTCGCCCATTGCCAGTTCCTTCAGGGCCCGGAAGTGCGCGCACTCGAGGCGGAGCTCGCGGAGTTTTGCGGCGCACGACACGCGATTGCCTGCTCCAGCGGCAGCGACGCGCTCCTCCTCATTCTCCTGGCGTGGGGCATAGGTCCGGGCGATGCGGTGATTTGTCCGGCCTTCACCTTCTGCGCCACCGCCGAAATGGTCGCGCTTGTTGGCGCGACGCCGATCATGGCGGATGCGCAGGCGGAGACGTTCAACATGGACCCGGCAAGCCTGGTGCGCGCGATCGCGACGGCAAAGCGGCTTGGGCTTGCGCCGAAGGTGGCGATTCCGGTCGACTTGTTCGGGCTGCCGGCCGACCATGACGCGATCGCCACCATTGCCGCAGAACACCATCTGCTGGTGCTCGATGACGCGGCGCAGTCGTTCGGCGCGACCTATCGGGGCAAAAAACTCGGCGCGCTGGCAAATGCCACAGCAACGAGTTTTTTCCCAGCCAAGCCACTCGGCTGCTATGGCGACGGCGGGGCCGTGTTCACCGACGATGAGGTCCTGGCGGCGCGCATCAAGAGTCTGCGCGTGCACGGCGAGGGCGTTGACAAATACGATGCAGTGCGCATTGGCATCACCGGCCGGCTCGAACTCGATTCAGGCCGCGGTGCTTCTGGAAAAACTCAAAATCTTCCCTGAGGAAATCATTGCCCGCAACGAGGCGGCAGCGCGTTATTCCGCCGCACTTGCCGACATAGCCACCGTCCCCCGCGTGAGCAAGGAGCAGACTTCGGTCTGGGCGCAATATACGATCCGACTGGCGCCAGGAGAACGCGATGCGGTTGCGGCGGCGCTCAAGGCACAGGGAATTCCGACCGCGATTTACTACGCCAAGCCGCTCCATCAGCAGGAGGCCTATCGCCGCTTCCCGGTGGCCGATGGCGGCGCGCCGGCTAGCGAACGGCTTGCCGACGAGGTGATCAGCCTGCCGATGCACGCCTACCTGGAGCCACCGGTTCAGGACCGTATCATCGCGGCTGTGCGCCGCGCGCTGGCCGGCAACACCTAGCAAGTCAACGTGCGCGGACTTGAATTCCGACTGCGCGCCTACGAACGCGAGCTTTGCAGCCAGTCCGCGAGATCCCCAGCTGGCCAGGGATCAAGTTCAAGTTGAGGAATGGGGCGCGTAGGGCTGACCAACGAGAGGCTGGCGATCTGGCGCACGCTCGCCATGGCCCGTGCCATATTCGCGGTTGCGATCCAGGAGCAACCCACCGGCCGGCTCATGATCAGGAGCAGGACGCAGGTGGTGAAACGGCAGCCGGACGGCGCCTGGTGAGAGCCCATCTGCACGTTGACCGCGCCATGCCTCGCGCGGGCTTGTTTGTTTGATGGTCATCTGATGTTGGTCGTTTCCCCCGACGGTAATCTGATACTGGCGCGCCCGCGAACCCTGTCGTTGATCCAAAAGACGTAGCTTGTATGTTTTACGAATTAACTTGCAAACGCTGATTTGTTGCAAATAGCGTTTCGCGGCGCGAGTTACAACTCGTCTGGTGCAAATCACGCAGCGAGTTTGTTAGCAGAGATGGGGCTTTCCTAAAGCCGGAGTAATAAATCGATAGCGGCGGTTGCCCTTCACCCCCTTAGGGCGTTCACCACGGCCGCCGCAGGAGCGGAGGACCATCGGTCCTCCGCTCGTCGGCCGCGCCTGATCTGCAAGGCCAAAACTGGTGCTGAACACAATTCGTTGGGAAATGTGTGGGCGAGGGTCGTAAGGCGCTCCAGCAGGTCGAGTCGCCCCCTTCGCCGGCGCCACGGCGCAGCTCGCGCGCCGTTGCGTTGCGACTGGTCCGCCGGATTGCGACGGCGCCCCGTGTCGCCTCGAACATGGAATGCTCTCCACATTGGCCTGCGCGCCGCAAACGGGAACTAGGAATAGAATTGTACCGATGCCCGAAGAGCGCTAGAAAGAAGAAAAATCATTATCGCAAGACCGTGGAGTTCCGCTTTCAATTTTGCAGCAACGGCAGCATTGGCCGCAGGAGCGATCTTGGCGGGGGTCAAAAGCTCAACTTGATCGAAACGCCCCGCAATGGCAGCCCAGGGCAGCCATGATCGAGAAAATTCTGACCGTCGGCGGTTTCACGCTACTCTCGCGCCTGACCGGCTTCGTCCGCGATATCATTCTCGCGGCGATCATTGGCGCCGGTCCGATTGCCGACGCGTTCTTCGTCGCCTTTCGGCTGCCCAATCATTTCCGCGCCATTTTCGCCGAAGGGGCTTTCAATGCCGCCTTCATTCCGGCCTATGCGCGCATTCGCACCCAAGGCGGTACCGAAGCCGCCGGGCGCTTCGGTGATCGAATCTTTACGCTTCTGGTCGCCACCCAGGCGCTGCTGCTGCTGGTTGCGCTCCTGTTCACCCCGCAAGTGATCGAAGTGCTGGCGCCCGGCTTTTCGCGCGAGCCGAGACAGTTCGCGCTTGCAGTTGCGCTCACGCGCATAACGTTTCCCTATCTGCTCCTGATCACTCTGGTGACGTTATGGGGCGGCATTCTTAATGCGCTGCACCGCTTCGCGGCTGCGGCCGCGGCGCCGATCCTGCTTAACGTATCGATGATCGCCACGCTGGCGCTCGCCGCATTGTTTCCGAGCGCGGGCTATGCGGCGGCGTGGGGCGTGCTCATCTCGGGCGTATTGCAGGCCATGTTGGTCGGCGGCGACACGTTGCGGTCGGGGGCCATGACCTTCTTTCGCGCCTGGCGCTGGGACGAAGACGTGCGTCGCTTCTTCAAGGCGCTAATTCCGGCGACAATCGGATCGGCGGGTACGCAGCTTGCTCTGTTCGCCGACACGATCATCGCGAGCTTCCTGTCGGCCGGCGCCATCTCGGCCCTCTATTACGCCGACCGGATCGACCAGCTGCCAATCGGCGTCATCGGCATCGCCGTCGGTACGGTGCTGCTACCGGAAATGACGCACCGGCTGGCTTCCGGTGACGAGGCTGGCGCCCGCTCAGCGCAGAACCGGGCCATCGAGTTCGCGCTCGTGCTCGGCATTCCGTGCGTGGTGGCTTTCCTGGTGGTGCCCGACGTTATTATGCGCGGACTGTTCATGCGCGGCAGGTTCACGGCCGGCGACGCGCACGCGGCGGCGATGACGCTCATGGCCTACACCATCGGGCTTGTGCCTTTCGTGCTCGTCCGCAGCGTGGTGGCGCCGTTCCTTGCCCGCGGCGACACGGCGACGCCGGTCAAGGCGGCGCTGACCGGGACGGCCGTCAACATCGTGCTCAAGATTGCGCTAATGGGGCCACTGGCGCAGGTCGGGCTCGCCCTGGCGACTTCGATCGGCGCTTGGATCAATTTCGTTCTGGTGCTGTGGCTCGCGGCGCGCGCGGGTTTCGTCGCCGCCGACCGGGAACTTAAGACCTCGCTCGCAAAGCTCACGGCTGCCGGCGCGGCATTGACGCTCTTGCTTTTGCTCGCCGCGCCGCTAGTCATGTCGTTGCTGTCGACATTGCCCAAATTGCGCAACGAGTCGGAACTATTTTTGTTGACGCTACTCGGGGGGGTCTTCTATGGAATTTTGGTTCTCGTCCTGTTTGGGCGCCGCTGGACTTTGCTGTTGCGCCGGAGCCGCAGAGGGAAAGAGGGCGCACGCTCGATCGATCCGGTCTGAGCAGAATGGAGATTTTTAGATGCGCGTGAGCATGATCGGCGCGGGCTATGTGGGGCTCGTCTCCGGGGCCTGTTTGGCCGAATTTGGCCATCACGTGACCTGCCTCGACAAGGATGCGCGCCGCATTGCGGCGCTGCAAGGTGGCGAAATTCCGATTTTTGAGCCGGGGCTTGCCGAACTGGTCGAGGCCAATATGCGCCAGGGCAGGCTCGAATTTGCCGCCGAGCCGTCCGCCGTCGCCGAGGCCGCGGCCGTGTTCATCGCTGTCGGAACCCCGTCGCGACGTGGTGACGGCTATGCCGATTTGAGTTTCGTCTATCAAGCCGTGCGCGAAATCGCCTCGCTCCTCGCCCCGACCGCGGTCCTGGTGACCAAATCCACCGTGCCGGTCGGAACCGGCGATGAGATCGAGCGAATTCTACGCGAGCGGCGGCCCGAGGCTGATGTGCAGGTGGTCTCAAATCCCGAATTTTTGCGCGAGGGCGCCGCGATTTTGGATTTTAAGCATCCCGATCGCATCGTGGTCGGCACCGACGATGCTCGTGCCCGGGCCGTGCTCGCAGAAATTTATCGGCCGCTTTATCTGAATGCGGCGCCGATCCTCTATGTCAGCCGGCGGACCGCCGAGCTGATCAAATACGCATCGAACGCCTTTCTGGCGACCAAAATCAGCTTCATCAACGAGATTGCCGATCTCTGCGAGCAGGTCGGCGCCGACGTGCAGGACGTGGCGCGCGGCATGGGCCTCGACAACCGCATCGGCGGGAAATTTCTGCACCCCGGCCCCGGGTTTGGCGGCTCCTGTCTTCCCAAAGATACCACGGCCTTGCTGAAAACCGCGCAGGATCACGGCGTGCCCCTGCGTATCGTCGAGGCGGTTTCCGCCGTGAACGACCAACGCAAGCGCGCCATGGCCCGCAAAGTGATGGCGGCGCTCGGCGGCTCCGTGCGCGGCAAGACCATCGGAGTGCTCGGACTTGCTTTTAAACCCAACACGGACGATACGCGCGATTCCCCAGCGATCCCATTGATCACCGCACTGCAGGACCTCGGCGCGCAGGTGCGCGCCTACGATCCGGCCGGCATGGACCAGTCCAAGCTGATCTTGCCTGACTTGCATTATTGCGATAGCGCCTACACGGCGGCTCAGGGAGCCGACGCGCTGGTGATCGCCACGGAATGGGAACAGTTCCGTGCGCTCAACCTGACGCAGCTCAAGGGCCTTATGGTGCGGCCGGTGATTATCGATCTGCGCAACATTTATCCTGCCGAGGAAATGCAGCGCGCTGACTTCCGCTACGTCGCGGTTGGCCGCGCCGAGGTGCGGTAATGGTAGCGTTTTTTGCCGGCAGCAACTTCGCGGATGACGAGTAAGACGCCCGAGCGAACTTCGAGGCGCACTCACTCGGCTGCAGCCGGACGATACTCATCAGCGACTCTGCGCTCGAGCGGAAAAATCTCCCAACCGAGCTTATCCACGACCAGTCCCCAGATACCCTTGCGCGCTGCCAGCATGACGATGATTGCCACTGCGCCGAGGATCATCAGATAAACCGTGCCCAGATCGGCAAGCGTCTGGCGGAGTGCAAAAAAGACGATGGTGCCGACGATCGGCCCCTCGATGCGGCCGATGCCGCCGATCACCGTGATGAAGATCACAAAGGCCGTCCAGTCATTGACCGAGAAGGCGGCATCGGGAGAGATACGCAGGCGCTGCAAAAAGATGAAGGCACCGACCATCGCCGTGGCGGACGCGGTGACGATATAGATGAAGACCTTGGTGCGCAGCACGTCGACGCCATTGCAGGTGGCCGCAAGCTCGCTGTCGCGAATCGCCTTGAGCGCGAGGCCGTAGCGCGAGCGCAACAGCACGACGATCAGCGCAAGAATGGCGACGACGAGCGCGAGTGAGATCCAATACTCGATGAAGTCGCGCAGTTGGCGCGTCCGGGCTATGGCGATCACCAGCGACGCCGGCAGGCTCGTGCCGGAGCCGCCGCCCAGAACCGCGATCTGCGATGCGGTTAGGCGAAAAACTTCGGCGATGATCCAGGTGCCGATCGCGAAATAGTGGCCGCGCAGCCGGAACACCAGGCCGGCAACCGGTACAGCCACGGCCCCGGTGATGAGGCCCGCGAGCGGTATCGCGGCAAGCGGCGATAATCCGGCAAGGATCGCGAAGGCAAAGAGCACATAGGCGCCGAGCCCCACATAGGCCTGCTGACCAACCGAAACCAGACCGGCATAGCCGGCAAGCAGGTTCCACAGGCTCGCCAGCGCCACGTAAGCATAGATCTGAGAAAGCAGCCCAAGGTCGTCGCGGCCGCCCCAAAGCGGTGCAGCCACAAGCGCGACGAGGAGGAGCGCGCCGAGCGCCAGGCCAACGCGGCTCGAGCGGCTTGCAAAAGTCACGCGCGCCCTCACGTGCGCACCTTCGGAAACAGTCCTTCCGGACGAATGGCAAGGACGATAAGAAATGCGATGTGCCCGGCGAGAATTTGCCAACCGGGATTGATGTGCGCGCCAATCGCCTGGGCGACGCCCAAGACCAGGCCGCCTCCCAGCGTGCCCCACATGCTGCCGAGCCCGCCAATGATTACCGCCTCGAAGCCGAAGATCAGGCGCGCCGGGCCGATTGAGGGATCGAAATCGGCGCGGATCGCCAAAAACACGCCGGCGATCGCCACCACTGCAAGCGAAAGCGCCATGGCGAGCGCAAAGACGTGGCGGTTGTCGAGGCCCATCAGCTGCGCCACCTCCTGGTTGTCGGCGGTGGCGCGAAAGGCGCGGCCGAGTGCCGTGCGATAGAAGATGAATTGCAATCCCGCGATCACCGCGACGGCGACGAGGAATTGCACAAGCGGCAGAAGCCCGACATAGACTCCCTCGGCTAGACGGGCGGTCGCCACCTCGATGGCGCCGGCCTGCAGCTTGCGATCATCGGCGGTGAACAACGCTAAAAGGCCGTTTTGAATGATGACCGATAATCCGAAGGTCACCAGGAGCGGCGGCAACAAATCCTCGCCCAAGGTCCGGTTGAGGATGAACCGCTGCAGCGCATAGCCGAGCACCGCCATCAGTGGCACGACGATAAAAAGCGATAGAAGCGGCCCGATGCCGAGCGTCTGCGTAATTACCAGCGCCACATAGGCGGCGAGCACAATGAGATCGCCATGCGCGATGTTGACCAGCCGCATGACGCCGAAGATCAGCGACAGGCCGGCAGCAAACATGGCGTAGAGGCCGCCGACCAGGGCGCCCTGCAGGATAACGTTGATCCAGTCGGTCATCGCTCAGCCGTCGTCCCCGCGCGAGGTCCCCGATGGCGCGGGTCCGTATCAACAGTTTTGGCAACATTTCGGATAACGGCCTTCCCTGGGACGATGAGCCGATGTTTTTTCACCTTCACACCCCAAAATACGCGGCCGCAATGGTCTCGCGGGTCAAATCTGTGGCCGCGCCCGACAACGCCACGCGGCCTTCCTGCAGGCAATAGACGCGCTTCGCCGACTTGAGCGCCTGCACCACATCCTGTTCGACCAGGATCAGCGATGTGCCGGAGGCGACAATCGTCGGCAGTCGCGCGTAGATGTCGCGCACCACGATAGGCGCCAGCCCGAGGCTGATCTCGTCGCACAATAGCAATTTTGGATTAGCCATGAGCCCGCGCGCGATCGCAACCATCTGCTGCTGGCCGCCCGAAAGTGCGGTCGCCGGCATGTGCCGGCGTTCCTGCAATACCGGAAACAGGTCATAGACGCTGCGCAGCGACCACGGCCCGGGCCGCTTGAGATGCCCGCCGATCAGCAGATTTTCTTCGACACTCAATGACGGAAAGAGGCCGCGGCCCTCCGGAACGAGAGCGATGCCGCGCGCGGCAACCGCATGAGCAGGCTGGCCGCCGATCGGGGCGCCGTCAAACGAAATCGCGTCCGGGCGAGCGCCCAACAGGCCGGAGATGCTCTTGAGCAGCGTGCTCTTGCCGGCGCCGTTGGCGCCGATTACCGCGATGGCTTCTCCCGCGTACACGTCCAGCGAGAGAGCAAACAGCGCCTGGAAAACGCCGTAAAATGCGTCGAGCCGCTGCACCGCGAGGAGCGGCGGAGTTAGGACAGAACCGGACATTCGCTGACACCAAGTCGGCAGAAAGCGCCAATTTCAGAGGATAAGCAGCGCAATCGAAGGCGACAAGCCGAGACGCCCGCTGCCTAACTCGGCAAAGCAGGCTTCAATCCAACTTCACTTCCTCATATCCGCCGCCACTTTCGTCCGGCGAGGACACTGCGGTTCGAAATGCCGGGCGAGCGGCAAGCCTCGAATACCGTTCGTTGACCCGCGGACGCCGATTGTGCGACCAGAACTTGTCAGCTCCCAATGCCGAGATACGAAACATGTAAGGAGCGACAGCAATGTCGGCGATGGTCGACGATCCATGGACCCGTCTGAAGGGTGTGCTCAATGTGATCAAGCAGCCCCCTGGATGCTGGTGCGCGATTGCGTCAACTCCTGCTCCGTGATCTCGCCTCGCACGGCGCGGGAGTGGATGTTGTAAGTTTGACGATGGCATCCAAGCCATCTTCGCATTTGGACAAATTCGCGCACGCGTGCTGCAGAGTGGACGCCGAAGGGACTAATTTCGGACCCTGGAATGCGCGTCGATGTATTCGTTGATGATGGTAGACTCACGGATCGGCACTCCGTCGAGAGTATCGAGATCGCAAAGCTGCGAATGACTTTCTCGCTCTGTGGCGGAACCAGCGTTGCCACCTTCACCGGATTGCCAGATGAACAGGACCGCCAAGCGTAAAGCTACGAGAACGCCAGCGCAGAAGACGGCCAAGGGCGCGAACGGACGGCGTTCGGGCGAAGACATGCTCCGGGAGCTCAGGAGACGTTTCTTGGAGATCAACGATCTTGAGGCGGCTGCCGATCTGCTCGGTTGGGACCAGGCGACTTACATGCCGGGCGGCGGTGCAGGCGCCCGCGGGCGCCAGAGCGCAACGTTGCGCCGGCTGGCGCACGAGCGGCTGGTCGATCCGGCGATCGGCCGCCTGCTCGACAGCCTGCAATCGTATGCCGAGGGACTTTCTCCGGATTCGGACGAAGCCAGCCTCGTTCGTGTATCCAGACGCGATTTCGAGAAAGCGATCAAGGTGCCGACCGTTTATGTCGCGCGCGTCAGTGCGCTCCATGCCGCCTCCTATGATACGTGGACGCGTGCGCGCCCGGCCAACGACTTCGCGGCCATGCGGCCGTTCCTGGAACAGACCCTCGATCTCACTCGCGAATACGCGGGCTTCTTTGCACCGTGGGCCGACATTGCGGATCCGCTGATCGACGATGCCGATGAAGGCATGACGACCGCTTCCGTTCGCAGCCTATTTTCGGACCTGCGCAGCGAGCTCGTGCCCATGGTGCGCGCGATCTGCGAGCAGCCGCCCGCCGACGAGAGCTGCCTACAGGGCGCTTTCGACGAGCACGCCCAGTTCGAGTTCGCCCTCGCAGTAGCTGCCAGGATGGGCTATGACCTCGAGCGCGGTCGGCTGGATCGAACGCATCATCCCTTTTGCGCGAAGTTTTCAATCGGCGATGTGCGGATCACCACGCGCGTCTATGACAGCGATGTTGTGCGCGCGTTGTTTTCGAGCCTGCACGAAGCGGGTCATGCGCTTTACGAGCAGGGCGTCGATGCAGCGCTTGAAGGCACCCCGCTTGGAGAAGGCGCCTCCGCCGGCGTGCATGAGAGCCAATCGCGTCTGTGGGAAAATGTGGTCGGCCGAAGTCGCTGGTTCTGGCGGCACTTTTATCCGGCCCTGCAGGGCACGTTTCGCGATCAGCTCGGTCGCGTTCCGCTCGAAACCTTCTATCGCGCCATCAATAAGGTCGGACGTTCCCTCATCCGGGCTGATGCCGACGAGGTCACTTATAACCTGCATGTCATGCTGCGCTTCGACCTGGAGCTCGATCTTTTGGAGGGGCGGCTGCGGGTCGTGGACCTGCCCGAGGCTTGGCGCGCCGGCATGCAGGCGGCGCTTGGCGTAACGCCGCACGACGACCGCGACGGCTGTCTGCAGGACGTGCATTGGTACTCGGGCGGAATCGGCGGCGGGTTCCAGAGCTACACCATCGGGAACGTGCTGAGCGCGCAAATCTATGCCGCGGCGCTCAAAGCGCACCCGCACATACCGGATGAGATCGAGAGCGGCGAATTTGGCACGCTGCATGGCTGGCTCAAGGAGAATCTCTATCGGCACGGACGAAAATATCGGCCGAACGAGCTCGTCCAGCGGATTGCGGGTGGTTTCAGCGTGCAATCCTATCTTGCTTATCTCCGAGCGAAGTACGGGGAGCTCTATCGTTTGCCGCCCCCAAACGGATAGAGCGTGACCGCGCTATTGCTCAAGGCAGGCGGTTCGGCCGCAGGCCGAAGCTGACCGAGCACCAGGCTCGCGAGGCCTTGAAGCGCTAGCAGTGGGGAGCCACTGCGCGATCGCGCATTGCTAGCGCGTCGATCACACGACTATGTCGCGACTTAGGGCACTGCATGTGCGAGATGGTCTGATTTCCATTTTTCCCGCGTGTTAGGCGTTTCGAGGCTCTCTCGCTGCCCGGGAAGTACTCCACCGAGAACAGGGCGCGTGGCTAAGTTGGTAGCGCAACTGCTTAAGCCACATATGCCTTCCGGCACCTGCTTGTCGAACGAAAGCTGTTGTCTCGAAAGCCGACGTTCGCGATGCGCACCGCTCTTTTTGTGACAATAGAGAATTAGCGACATTCCCGCTTTCAGCTCCTCGGCGGGCGCTTCGCGATAATGTTAACGACCCTAAACGTCATCACTAACTCGCCAACCTGATTGATTACCTCGACGAATGAGGTGACCGCGCCGCGATCGGGTTTTGATTTCGACGGGACGGTTTTGAGCACGGTCACGCGCACAGACAGAGTATCGCCTGGACGCACAGGTTTGACCCAGCGTAATTCGTCGCCGCCGGGAGAGCCCAAGCTCGCCACCTTAGTGAGGTAGTGGTCTGCGAACAGCCGCATCATGAGGCTCGCAGTGTGCCACCCGCTTGCAATAAGGCCGCTGAATGGACCGCTCTTGGCCGCGTCGGGATCTATATGAAAAGCCTGTGGGTCAAACTGTTTGGCGAAGGCAATTATCTCATCTGCGCCGACGACAATGGTGCCAAAGCGGTGCACGTCGCCTTCGACGTAATCCTCGAAGTACCGATCTGAGATGGGACGCAAAAATGGCATTCTAGAATCCGTTGTGAGAGCGGGCTGTCTCGTGCTAAGCCTATTTGCGCTGGTCAGACGTCTCAGGTGTGATGTACCGGTACGGGTCCGAGGGGGCAAGATGAAATCCGTCGAGGAGCCAGATCAGTCGTCACACCGGTTGTGGTGCAGAGCCGCTCTTAGAAGCGTTTCGCGTCCAGGGCTTCCGAATTTACGGGCTAGAATATCCCAAGCGGACCAATGGGCGGATGCGAGAGAACGCATACCTGCACCCAGTATCATTGAGCTGCCAATCAGGGAGAGCTTAAATGCATCCACTGCTTGGTAGATTCCGGGGGAGATCGGGATGATTGTTCGTCGCCTAGTCGTTTTGCTTGCCGACCGCTATGGCATCGGATTCCTTCTCTATTGCGGTATCGCCATAGTGAGTGCTTTGTCAGAATGGGTAAGCTTTTTGGTGGCGCTGTTGAAAGTAGGGCCGAATGCAGCGGCGATCCTGGCCTTTTTTGTTGCAACACTAGTCAATTTGCTCCTATCGCGCCGAACCTTTCGATCAATGCGGCAGCCCTGGAGCGAGATCATACTCATCATGGTGATGAGCGGGATTGCTTTTGCGCTAAACTTCCTTTGTTTTGTTGCGCTCTACTATTTTGCAGGCATCAATGTACTAATGGCCAAGATAAGTGGTACATTTTTTGGGTTTGGCTTCAACTATATAGTTCGGCAGTTCTTTATCTTTTCGCCGGTACCTCTGCACCAACCTGTATCCGTCGTCGTCCAGCGATTCGGTCTGCGCTCCGATAAGGACAATTTGCCGCCGCAGCAGCGGTCAATGACCGAAGTGAGCAGATATGACGCAAACCACTGAGCAAGGCTATGCCGGCAAGCGCGTCCTGGAAGCTATGCGGAGCGCCGTACAATATGGCGAGGCCATCTTTAAGGAGTTGCGCGCAGCTGCTCCCCAAAGTAGGTCCACGATACTTGACTTCGGGGCAGGTGATGGCTTTTTTTTAGAGAAGTTTCAGTCCCAGGGAGTCGCGGTCGACGCGGTTGAACCGGATCCACGTCTGCAGGTCGCGCTACGACCGTTGACTAGAACGCTGTGGCCGGACATTCGCGACGTTCCCAAGGAGAGTTTCGACTTCGTCTACACGGTGAACGTGCTAGAGCACATCTCTGGATTGGACGAGACATGTGCGCAGCTATCGCGTGTGTTGAAACCAAATAAAAAGCTGTTCGTATTCGTGCCGGCTCACGAAGTTCTTTGGACAAGCCTCGATGATGAGGTGGAGCACGTCCGCCGCTTCGATCGTCGCTCGATACGCGTCGCCCTGGAACGCGCCGGATTTCACATCGAGCATCTCAAGTATTTTGATTTCCTCGGCTTTCCGGCCGCGCTCGGGGTTCGCGTACTTGAGAAGATAAATTTATTTAAGTATGGAAGCAGCAGCTTAAGCTTCTATGACCGATATATTTTTCCAGTCAGTCAGCAAATGGATTGGCTTTTCAAGGGCACGATTGGCAAGAATCTCATCGCGATCGCCAGGCGGGCTGGGTAAAACACCGTCGCGCCAAACTAGCTCCGACGCGGCACCAAGCCGATGTCACCGAGGAACCGGGGGCTCATGTTTGACGTTGCCTCGTGCTTCTCATTGATGGCTTCATGTCATGCATCCTCTGACAATCATCTCTTACATCATCAGCCCATGTTAGAGGCGTTCGAGGCACGTTCTTATCCGCTGCTTTGACGATCGCGGTCGCACACGACGGTTCGCATCGGAAAATCTGCGAACCTGGAAAGCCTTGCCGTCCCTTTTTGCGAATCGTGGCGCGCAAAATATGACAGCAATGGAGGCGAGAAACGCGGCGCGAGTTGCGGCGGTGAGATCGAATCGGCGTAATTGGGCCAAGGCTCGAGTCACTGCGGCAGCCGCAGAGGACTGAGCGGTCCAAGCATGCGGGCGCAACCGCCGGCGATACTCGTGCTGGTCGCGTAAAATGTTTTGTCTACTATTAGTGGATGCACCACTGCGCGCGTCGTCTGGAAGTCGGTTGAGGCTCGGTTCTATACCTACCTCTCTCGCGATCTTCCCACTTTGGCTTCGCTTAGGGTATTGCAAAGGGTGGTCTCGCCTCCCCGGCGCTTGATCGACAGCGAGGGTTCTGGCGCGGTTACGCTCGACCGGCTCTGGCGGGGTGAGAGATTATGAAACTTTCAGTCGTTGTCCCGTGCTATAATGAACAAAAGACGATCCACGCGATCATTCAAGCTATAAACGCGACGCCTTACGATAAAAAGGAAATCATTGTCGTCGACGACTGCTCAAATGATGGTACACGCGAAATACTCATACGCGATATCGAGCCACTTGTCTCGCGCGTATTGTACCACGAGGTCAACCGCGGGAAGGGTGCGGCTCTCAGAACCGGTTTTCAGGCGGCGACAGGTGATGTCGTCATCATTCAGGATGCCGATCTCGAATACAGTCCAAAGGAATATGCCGCGCTGGTTGAGCCGATCGCCACCAACGTAGCGGACGTGGTTTACGGATCGCGTTTCATGGGCGGTCGCCCTCACCGCGTGCTTTATTTCTGGCACACTGTTGGCAATCTATTTTTGACGCTGCTGTCAAATATGTTCAGTAATCTGAACCTTACCGATGTATGGACCGGCTACAAAGCTTTCCGGCGTGAAATTATCAAGAACATCACAATCGAAGAAAATCGCTTCGGCTTTGAGCCCGAAATCACTGCAAAAATCGCAAAGCTTCGATGCCGAGTTTATGAGGTAGGGATTTCATATTATGGGCGAACCTATGAGGAGGGTAAGAAGATCACCTGGAAGGACGGAGTTCGCGCAATCTACTGCATCCTTAGATACAATCTATTCACATAGGTCGAATAATTGAGTCGGTCGGCGTCGGGGATATAAACCGAGTGGTTCGCCGATTGGCTCAAAAACGACCCGCCGCCTGACCTCCAGCACCTGAGCCGAGTCCCGCCCGCAGTCTGGACGAACGTGATTGCGGTAAGGAGTGTTGCTGGAAAACCGATTATCGCCCCGCCAGCAGGAGCCACGTTTTTTGGGAAAAAATCCCGAGTGGGCGGATCGCGATTGTCACGCCTCTTCGAAACGGGTCTCGGTGGATGGGCCGATGGTCGATGGGCGGATAGTCGCCATTTCGGCGCGTTTGCCGGGATTGGCAGCGTTGGTCGCGAAAAGTAGAGGGTGCAGAAGCGGAGCCTGCCGTTCGGTGGCGGGCGGACATCGCAGCGCGCGCGCTCCACGCCGTCGCGATCAGCACAACCTCGTCTGTTAAAGTCGAATGAGCCGTTGTAACAGCCGGGCGTACTAATTAGCTACCGCCCGGTAAAATAGCCGGCGAGGTAATTCGGTAAACACATGAGCTGCATTACGGTAATAAATGCTACCATAACCGGCAGCAGAGCCACCCAATGGATGGGGACGCTGCCAATCGAGACTCCAACCATAATAGACACTGCTATTCCAGGCTGAAAGCACCTGAAAAGCGCAAAGACCCACAAGCAGCGTTACCGCAATGCTCTTCTGCCGGCCGGCGCGTTCGAAGTGCGTTGCCCAGAACACGACGCCCAGACAAGCTGCGGCGATCATCAAAGGAGAGAATTCTGCCCGATAGCGAAATGTCATGAACAAAGCGTTAGCATCAGGGCAGGAGGACAGGCGAGCCCCGCCAGTCTCGCCGCCGCGAGGCGGTGGTCGTCTGGATGATCTGTCTCACCGCGATCACGACAAGGCTTGCGTGCAAGACTAAATCCGCGAGGTCGGCGTGCGGAAGGTGCAGGGGAACGCCTTACTCGTGCGTACGTGGCGAATGCCAGTCGGCGCTATGAGCGCAGGCGGCATGCCCGCTTTGATTGAGGGATAACTGGAAAGCCCGAAGTGCGGGACGCCATCAAAAATGGCAAGCGCGCCGCCACAGCCTCCGCCTCCTGTCCCGGAAGAGCCGATCGGGCCGCGCATTGGTGTGCGGAGGACGGATCGCGAGCAGCGGCTCAGACGTCGCTTTCCATTCCCATGTAGATTTCGGCCACCGCAGGACTGCGAATTACCGTTTGCGGATCGCCATCGGCGATGAACACGCCGTTGTGCAGCACCAGCAGACGATCGACGCTTGCAATGAGCGCGTGCACCACGTGCTCGATCCAGATGATGGAGACGCCGCCGCGCCTGATCTCGGAGATCAGATCGATCAGGGTCCGACACTCATGCTCGGTGAGCCCGCCGGCGACCTCATCGAGCAGTAGCACGCGTGGTCCGGTCGCCAGCGCCCGCGCCAGCTCGAGCCGCTTGCGATCGAGCAGGGCCAAACTGCCGGCGCGCCGATTGGCTTTCGCTCCCAGGCCGCAGCGGCCGAGAATCACCATGCAGGCGTCGTACACCTCGCGTTCGCGATGACCGCCGCCGAAAGCGGCCGCCACGACGAGATTCTCGAACACGCTCATGCCGGCGAATGGCAGGGGAATCTGGAACGAGCGACCGATGCCGAGCCGGCAGCGCTGCGCGGGCGCCGCGCGGGTAATGTCGCGGCCGGCATAGCGCACGCGACCGCAATCCGGTGCTATCGTCCCGCTGATGATGCCGAACAGGGTGGTCTTGCCGGCGCCATTCGGCCCGATAATGCCGAGCGCTTCGCCTTCGTTGAGCGCAAGGTCGATGCGATCGGCCGCGACGATCGCCCCGAAGCGTTTGCTGACCTTGTCCAGCGCCAATAGCGGCGCGCCCATCTTTGATTGAATCATTGGGTAAGACGGTCGGCGACCCACTGCTCGCAATATGTCGAACTGGCTGCGTAGCTGCCGATGACCTGCCTTGCGCCGGCGCGCCGCGGGCTTGACATTACAGCGCACGCGAAGTTCGCGCACAACGGCGGTTCATGACAAAAGCTTAAGCTTGCCGCCGACCGGTATCTCCGGCGCCGACTTGTTCTCGGTGACGAGCAGATCGAAGCTGTCGTCCGTTTTCTGCCACTGCCCGGCGACCAGCGGCGTCTTGGTCACGTTCTTGACCGGCTGCCCTGTCCAGTGCACTGGACCGACGATCGAATGATAGTCCGTGGCGATAATGGCATCGAGGATCGCTTGCGGGTCGATGCTCTTCGCCCGCTTGAGCACCTCGATCGCCACTTCGAACAACGCGTGCTGATAGCCGATCGGCTGCGTCCACGGTCGGTTCGTCGCCTTCATATAGCTGTCGGTGAGCTCTTTGGCGGTCTGTCCGGTGAGGCCGGACTTGAAGGGAAAGGTTGGTGTCCACCAGATCTCGGTCGACAGTCCGTTGCCGCGGGCACCGAGCGAGCTCACCACTGAGGGAAACAGCAGCGCTTTGCCGATGGTGACTATTTTTGGATGAAAACCCTGCTGCGCCGCCTGCGACCAGAACGTGGCGAAGTCGGGTGGGATCATATTACCGACGACGATCTCTGCCCCCGCGCTCTTGAAGGCGGAAATCTGTGAGGTGAAATCGTTGTTCATCACCTGATAGCGGCCGGGATCGTGCAGCTGATAGCCGGCCTTGATCAGGGCTGGCGGCAGGCCACGCTGCGGATCGCCCCAGGCATTGCCGTCCGCATCATTGGGAAAAAGGCCGCCGACGACCCTATTGGTCGGCGCGCTGTCCCACATCGGCAGGTATGCCGCGATGACATCTTCAAGTCCCCAGAAGAAATGATAGGTCCAGGTAAAACCTTGCTTCGGATTGCCGTTGCGGCCGAAGAAATACGGCTGCCACGGGCAATTGGTCGTCACGCAAGGGACCTCGTTCACTTCGGCCTGATCGGCGACCGGATTGGTGGTGTCGGGCGCGGCCGAGGCGATGATGAGGTCGACCTTGTCGCGCAGAATGAGCTCCGAGGCCACCTCCGAAGCGCGCGTGCTCGTCGACTGGCTGTCCCTCGTGAGGATCTGCACTTGGTAAGTCTTGCCGCCGCTCTTGATCCCGGGTTTCAAGATCGTGTTCACCTGATCGATGATGAACGGATCGGCTTCGCCAAATCCGGCGAGTGGTCCGGTCTTCGGGCTGACATGGCCGACTTTGATGCTATTGGATTGCGCCTTGGCCGGAACGATCCGCAGGACCGCGGGAGCTGCGAGCATGCCAGCCCCAACCTGGATCAGGGTGCGGCGGTTGATGCGGCCGCCCGATCCCGGCCGGGTCGAATTCACCAGGTTGCTGCTCATCGTGTCCTCCCTTTGCGACTGTCAACCGGCCGAGGCACAAGCGGACCTTTCGGGCGTAGCGCTTCGCTCCGCTCTCGTCTTTAACTTAGCAAACGTTCCCCAAACTACCACCCAGGCGCTGTGCCGCGAGTCGCCGATCTCGACACGCGGCGATAACGGGCCGTGTCAAGAACCTCTTTGCTGAACAACGGCGCCGCCGAGAGTGTCGTCGTAAGTGACCGCGCGGCCGCGGTTGATCTCAAGCATCCTCGAGACCTTGCGGCTGCCAGAAAAGGCTTTCGTGGAAGGAGATAGCGGTTGTTCGCAACTCTTAACGCTCTGGTAGCCCTTGGCCGTACAACCATTGGCGCGCTACCTCCTTGACAATGGAACGCGCAAGTGGATGCCGAGGCCACAATAATGAATCAGGGCGCCCCCTGGCCAGTACTTGCGCTCTCGCCGGCTATTGCCGCTCGGCTTCCAGCATCTTGTCGAGCACGCGCTTGTAGCGTACTGGGCCGACATCGATCGCGAGGATGACCGGATCGAGCGGCTGCACGGCGCGCTCGATCACTTGCTGTTGGGCCTCGATTACTGGCGCGTCCTGTTCGGCGAAGGCGAAGCGGCGCATTTTGGCGATTTTGTCCTGCAGTTCGCGGTTGAGGTTCTCGTCCGTGGTCATGACGCCGAAGCGCACCGCCGTGAAATGATAAAGCGTCGAGCGTTCGTGTTCGGGCGTAAGCATGTGAATGGCGTGATAGCCGGTTCCGCTTTCCGGCGCCGCGCCCATCTTGCAGATGCCGGTGAGCAGGCGCAGCGTCGAAGGCGCCATCCAGCGCATCTCGGTGAACTTGTCGACGCGCGGCGGATGGTTCGGCCAGAACTGCGCGAACATGCCGGGCGGGGTCGAATTGGTCGCGCGGCGGCCAACCACGATGTCGTTACCATTCTGTTCGACCGTGATCTCCGATTCCACCGTGTCGGCATTGCCGAGAATGCCTTCGTGCAGATATGAGGTGTGGCTGAGGTCGAGCAGGTTGTCGATGATCAGGTGATAATTGGCGCGAATGGTAATGCTATCACGCTTGGTGGTGTAAAGTTCTGGCACATTATCGAGCACGCTGAAATCCGGCACTTTGGCCGCGTCGGCCGGCGCATCGCCCATCCAGATCCACACTGCCTTGTGCTTTTCGATGACCGGGTAGCTTTTCACCCGCGCCCTTGACGGGATGTTCTTGCTGCCATGGGGATTGTGCACGCAGGCACCGCTGCCATCGAACTCGAGGCCATGATAGGGGCACCGGATGCGATCGCCGCCGACGACCTTACCCATCGAGAGCGGCGCGAAGCGATGGGCACAGCGGTCTTCAATTGCCGCCACCGCGCCGTCGGCCTTGCGGAAGAGCACGATCGGCTCATTCATGATTGTGCGGGCGATGAGTTGCCCGTCGCCGATGCTTTCGGACCAGCCCGCCGCGTACCAGGCATTGCGCACGTAGCGCGCGCTGGTCAGCTCTTGGTGCGGGGGCGTGCCGGATTTCTCCGGTTGCGATGAGGCATTCATTGGCGTTGTCCCTTGGTTACACTGGCTCCGGCATGCACTTGATCAGACCTGCTCGGTCATCTGTCGGCTGCAGTGCGTAGAATTCGCACGCGTAGGGCAAAAATCCTCCGCCGCCGGCGCCGGGCGTGTCAATCCCGCTCCTTTTGCCGCCACGGCCCGCGACTTAGCCGTTGATCGGCATCAGGCGCGGTTTTATCCTTAAGCCTTGGCCGCTCCGGCATTTTGCGAGGTCATTTTGCAAGATTCGGGTCGGATGCGGCATGTCTCATTCGGCGGCGGAAGGAGAAGGCGATGATCAACGGCAAGGTGACGGGCGTGCGCAGCATCGAGCTCGGCGTGCGCAATCTTGCGCAATCGGCGGAATTCTATACCAAGATTTGGGCGCTCGAAGAGGTCACCGCCGACGGCGACGCCATGCACTTTCGCGCCACTGGCGGCGAACATCACGTGCTCACGCTGCGTGAGCGCGCTAAGCCGAGCCTCCTCGGCGTCAACTTCGCCAGCACCGATCGTGCGGCCGTCGATCAGCTCTGCGGCAAGGCCAGGGCCTACGGGGTTAAGGTCGCCGGCGATCCGGCTCCGCTATCCGCGTCAGCCGGCGGCGGCTACGGCTTCCGCTTCGAAAGCCCCGACGGGCTACCGATGACCATTTCGGCCGACACCGCGGAGCACCCGAACGTCGTCCTCGATCGCTCGCGGCCGACCAAGATCAGTCACGTCGTGCTCAACAGCGCGCGTATCGACGATCAGCTCCCATTCTTCATCGATGTACTCGGCTTCAGGCGCTCCGATACCACCCGCATGATGGAATTCCTACGGTGCTGCGCGGATCACCACAGCGTCGCGGTTTTCCGCAGCAACGGCCCATCGCTCAATCACGTTGCCTATGAACTGCCCAATATCGATGGGCTCATGCGCGGCACTGGACGGCTCAAGCAGAACGGCTTTGACATCGAATGGGGCGTCGGCCGGCACGGTCCGGGCAACAACGTCTTTTCCTACTTCATCGAGCCTGACGGCTTCGTCGCCGAATACACCACCGAGCTCGATCAGATCGATGAGGCCACCCACGTTCCGCAGGACGCCCGTTACTGGGAAAATGCCGTGCCCATGCGCGGTGACCGCTGGGGCACGGCGGGATCGCCATCGAACCGCATGCAATTCGCCATGTCGGGCGGCCTCTATCTGGGCGCCGAACCACCCGAAGGCGTGCGCTGCGAGGACATCATCGGGCGCCGGCTGCGGTCATAGCGGCCGCTGACGCGGCGCCCGGCGTGATGGGAATCGTGAATCGCTTCGCGCCGTCGAACGCAACAGTCACCAGGGGCGGGCTTAACCCTGTTTGTGCTGCGCCGGTCGCTGCGATCCACACCTTCTCCGACGGCTTGCGGCATCCTGGCATTTCGACCGTTCCGGTTCGCGTTGTGCGTGAACCCGACTAAGCATCCCACGCATAAATGCATGGGCTTTCCTGGCCCAAAGGCTGAGAACTTAGGGCCGGGCTACAGGCAACCCTGCCGCCGCCTAGGTTCCGAGCGGCGGCGAAATCAGCAGCGGCAGTATAGCCGAAAGCATGCAGGAGAACGTCTCTTTGGGTTTGCGATTGCCTTATCGAGAACGCCGCATTGGACAGCACCGGCTGGACTTGCGCCGGTCAACGGCGATCATCGGAACGTAAGCGAGCTTGGCCTTGTAGGTCACGAACGGTCAATCTGACTGAAAGACCACCCATGCAGGCGGCTGCGTTGCGCCTTCCTCGCGTTAAACCGCTTGCGGATAAGCGTGAGGTTCTCAATAGCAATCGCAAGCCGCAAGCGTTCAGCGTTTGCAGCAATCTCGTTCGAGATGCGATAGTTCACAGCCTTTCTGAATCTGGCCTCGTTACCAGACAACTTTTTGAGCCTGCCATCGGTCTCCGGCGCGGAGCAATTCTATGAATGATCGACCCGATCCGCCCTTCATCGGCCGTCCTCTGCCCCGGCGCGAGGATCGCCGCCTGCTCAGCGGGCGCGGACGGTTCATCGCAGATTTTGAATTGCCCCACATGCTGCACGCGGCATTCGTGCGTAGCCCGCTTGCGCATGCGCGCATCAGGGCTATCGATCTGTCGCGCGCCGCCGCCGCGCCGGACGTGGTCCACGTCCTCAGCGGCCCGGAACTGGCGCAGCTTTTACCGCCGGTGCCCGACACGCAGCTCGCGCTGCCGAGCAAATGGACGACGCTGGTCCAGCACAAATTCATCAATCCACAGCAGCCGCTGCTCGCCTACGACAAGGTGCGCCACGTTGGCGAGGCGGTGGCGGTGATCGTGGCGCGGAGCAGGTACGCGGCCGAAGACGCGGCGCAATTGGTCACACTCGATCTCGATCCATTGCCGGCGGTGCTCGATCCCGAGAGCGCGCTCTCTCCTGGCGCCGCGATCGTTCATGACCGTTTCGACACCAACCTGGTCGGCAGCTTCACCATCGGCAAGGGCGATGTCGAGGCCGCCCTCGCCCGCGCACCGCGCCGCTTGAAGCGGCGCTTTCATCATCACCGTTACGCTGCCATGCCGATCGAATGCCGCGGCGTGGTCGGGCAGTACGATACCCGCACCGATTCGGCGACGATCTGGTCGGCCACCCAGGTGGTGCATTGGGTGCGGCGCGAGGCGGCCGCGGTGCTCAGGCTACCCGAGGCGCGCGTGCGCTGCCTCGCGCTCGATGTCGGTGGCGGCTTCGGCGTCAAGGGGCACGTTTATCCGGAAGATTTGTTGATTCCGTTCCTGGCGCGCCGGCTCGGCCGGCCGGTGCAGTGGATCGAGGACCGCCGTGAGCATCTGATCTGTTCGTGCCATTCGCGCGACCAGGTTCACGAGGTCGAGGTCGGCTTCGATGAAGCGGGCCGCATCCTGGCCTTGCGCGACCGTTTCGTGGTGGATTGCGGCGCCTGGAATCCGATCGGCGCCGGCGTCGTCTACAACACTGCCGTGCATCTCATTGGACCCTATAAGATCGATTCGATCGCCATCGAGGCGAGCATCGCCGCCACCAACAAAACCCCGAACGCGCCCTATCGCGGCGCCGGCCGCCCCGAAGCCGCCTTCGCAATGGAGCGGGTCGTCGATCTCGTCGCCGCCGAACTTGGGCTCGAGGCAGCCGAGGTGCGCCTGCGCAATATGATCCGCGAGAACGAGATGCCCTACGCGATTGGCCTGCCTTATCGCGACGGACAGCCGATCGTTTACGACGGCGGTAATTATCCGGCCGCTCTTGAAAAAGCGCTGGCAGCTGTCGGTGGGCTCGCTGCGTTTCGCATCCGCCAGCGTGCTGCCCGCGCCGCAGGACGCTATCTGGGGCTTGGCCTCGGATGCTATGTCGAGGGCACCGGTGTCGGTCCATTCGAGAGCGCGCTCGTTCGCATCGAGCCTTCGGGCAAGATCTACGTCACCTCGGGCGCCTGTCCGCAGGGTCAGGGCATGGAGACAATTTTCGCGCAAGTCGTCGCCGACACCTGGCAGGTCGACCCCGATGATGTGGTGATTTCGCTCGCCGACACGGCCGACATCGCCATCGGCTTCGGCACCATCGCCAGCCGCACCACCGTCACCTTGTCGGCGGCGATTCACGGCGCCAGCGAAAGGCTGCGCGCCAAAGTTCTTTCCATTGCCGCCAACCTGCTCGAATGCGGACCGGCGGACCTTGAACTGCGCAATGGGCATGTCGGCATCGTCGGCGTGCCGGGCGCGGAGCTTTCGCTCGCCAAGGTGGCGCAGGCGGCGCGCCCGGGGTGGGATCACGGCCGTCCAGCTGGGATCGATGCGGGACTTGAGGAAACCTATTACTTCGAACCGCCGACGGTGACTTGGTCCTACGCGGTTCACGCCGCCATCGTCGAAGTCGATATCGAGACCGGGCGGGTAAATCTCGAAGACTACGTGGTCGCCCACGATTGCGGCGTCGTGGTCAATCCGATGTTGGTCGAGGGACAAATTGTGGGCGGCGCTGTGCAGGGCATCGGCGGTGCTCTTTACGAGCGCCTCGCCTATGATTCGTCCGGGCAGCCGCTGGCGACCACATTGATGGACTACATGCTGCCCACGGCGGGGGAAATGCCGCGCATTCGGCTCATGCAACAGCACACACCGTCGCCGCTCAATCCTTTCGGCGTCAAGGGCGTCGGCGAAGGCGGGCCGATTGCACCGCCAGCTGCAATTGCCAATGCACTGGCCGATGCGCTGCAGCCATTTGAGGCCGCCTTCGACGAGACACCGATCGCTCCGCACCGGATCATGGCGGCGCTGCGCGCGGCAGCTGCGTCGTGATTCTGATCCGGCGTATTTTCATGCTTGCTGCGGCCCGGCCTCTAAGTTTTGTCCCCGCGTGCGGATGCTTTTTCTTCTGATCATCCAACGACCGCGAGTTCTTGAGTAATCCGAGCGAAGCCGAAACGGGCCTGGGACTCGGCGCTCGCCCTGACCGCGAGCAGATCTCGATCTGGCTTCGTGCCATGCGCTTGACCCTTCCGGGCCCGCGGCGATAGCGTCGGAGCAACATTGAAATCCGCGTGGAGGGAAGAGCCATGGCATCCTTCAAAATCAAGCCGCTCACCACGCATACCGGCGCCGAAGTGGTCGGTCTGGATTTTGCGAATGCTATCGACCCGGACACGCGGGACGCGTTGAACGCAGCTTTCGCCGACCATCATGTCCTTGTCATGCGCGATCAGCATTTTTCGCCGGATCAGTTCAAGTCCGCAGCGCAGGTATTCGGCGAATTGCAGCCGCATCATCAGAAAGAGCTGCACGTGCCCGGCTATCCGGACGTGGCTTATGTGTCCAACGATATTTTCTCCAATGGCAAGCGCGTCATCCCCGGCGAAACCTTCCACACAGACCATTCGAATCATCCGCTTCCGCCCAAGGCGACGACGTTGTTCGCCGTCGAACTGCCCTCGCGCGGCGGCGACACGCAGTATGTCAACATGCACGACGCCTATGACGACTTGCCGGAAGAGACCAAGCGAAGATTGGCCCTGCTCAAGGCGGTGCACGTCTATCAAAGCAAATACAGTCCACGGGCGCTCTCCGGCCTGAGCGAGAAAAGCCGCCGCGATCTACCACCGCCCAGCGTGCACCCTTTGGTGCGCACCCATCCGGAGAACGGTCGCAAGGCGCTGTTCCTCAACCCGGTACGGATGGAATCCATCGTCGGCATGCAAGATGCCGAGGCACTCAGCCTGATCGACGAGCTGATGCAACACGCAACGCAAAAGAAATATGAATATCGTCACAAGTGGCGGCACGGCGATTGGGTTATCTGGGACAACCGCAGCGTCATGCACCAGGCCAATCCCGACTATGACATGAACGAGCGACGCTACCTCTATCGCCTCATGCTCAAGGGCGAAGTGCCGGCGTGAATGCGCGGCCAGCGGGCCTCACTCATCCTGGGGGTATGTGCCGGAACACTGCCCGCCGATGAGAGCGCATCTCTGATAACCGTGCGCCGCCCGCGCACGGCTCGGTTCATCGTTAATCTTCAGGACGGTCGAGACAATCCTCACGCCGCCTTTCGTCGCTCCTGCGGTACAAGCGACAGTGTCAGCCGCTCGGTTCCGCGCAGCACGTCGACCGCGATGCTACGTCCGATCTTGTCGTCGGCAAGCGCGCGCACGAGGTCGTCGGCGCCGGTAATGTGTGTGCTGTCGAGACCCACTATGATATCGCCCGGGCGCAAGCCGGCGCGCGCCGCGGGACCATTGGGTTCGACGGTGCCTGCAGTTACCGCTCGCTCCTGATCGAGCCCGGTTGCGTGGCGCAGCCGTCGCGGCAGCGCGATCTGTTGCGCGGCGATGCCGATGAAGGCGCGGCGCACGCGGCCGTGCCGTACCAATTGGCCGAGCACGAAATTCGCAGTATTGGCCGCGACCGCAAAGCAGATGCCCTGCGCGCCCATGATCACCGCGGTGTTGATGCCGACGACCTCGCCGTGCGACGAGACCAGCGGTCCGCCGGAATTGCCGGGATTGAGCGCCGCATCGGTCTGAATGACGTCGTCAATCAGCCGGCCGTTGCGCGAGCGCAGGGAGCGGCCGAGCGCGGAGACGACCCCGGTCGTCACCGTGAACTCAAAACCGAACGGATTGCCGATGGCGATGACCAGCTGGCCGCGTCTGAGCCGCTTGGAATCGCCGAGGGGCGCCGCCGGAAGCGTCACCGCTTCGTCGACCCGCAACAGAGCGAGGTCGGTATCCGGATCGTCGCCCACGAGCCGGGCGCGCAAATCCTGACCGTCCGCCGTGGTCACGTGGAAGCGCGCCCCTCCGCCAGCCGCGCCGGCAACGTGGCTGTTGGTGAGGATGAGCCCGTCCGGCGCCACGACGACGCCAGAGCCAGCGCCGCCGCGGTGCGGATCATCGGCTAAGGTCTGGCTGCTGCGAACCGCGAGGCCAACGACCGCCGGGCCAACCCGGTCGACGACGTCGATGACGGCACGCGAATAGGCATCTAGCAGCGCCTCGTCGTCGAGGGGGACGCCGGGGGCAGCTGCCGCGGGCTCGCCGCCGCGCCCCGAAAGGGCGCTGTGCAAAGGAATGATCTTCATGGTTGTTTGGCCGTTGCAATATCGTCCCAGGCAGAGGGACGATTATTCCGAGGTTCGCCTAATATGGATATTGGCCGGTGGATGAGGAAGGGCCGTGCTCCTGCGGGCCGCCAGGACCGTATCGCCTACCGCGTGGCTCGAACGGTCGCGGTCGACTGCCGCCCCGTATTGAAGAGGCGCTGGCAAGCCGCTTGGCCGAGCGATCGAATGGTAGTGAGCAAGCGCCCCTTCCGAGTGTCGCGTGAGCTGCTCGAAGCCAGACCAAATCTCTCCGTCAACTCAGCTTCCTCAAGGCGATGTTGATCGGTGGAGATTGCAAGTCTCACTCCGTTTAGCCGTCCGATTTTGTTCTTGAGCCACTTTGGGACTCGTCACCGCTCTCAATGCGAGAATACACCTGGTACGTCCCGATCGCCCGGAAGCTGCAAAGCCCGGCGGCTTCTGGGTTTGGGAACCATTCTTCAGCGGATCGATTTAGCGGGAAGCAGCGCCAGTGCCGTCATAATCTGCCGGCGACGATGAGAATGATTACGATGATCAAAAGGAGTCCGATGCCGCCGCCGGGATAATAACCCCATCCGGTGCTATAGGGCCAAGTCGGCAAGGCGCCGATGAGAAGCAAAATTAAAATGATAATGAGGATCGTCGAAAGCATGGATCTTCCTCGCTCGATGAGAAACCTGGCCGACAACGTGGCGGGTCGGCTTAGGTTCCATGTGTGGTCTGGTCAGGCAAGCCTTACAAAATTCAAACGAATAGTTCTCGATAGATTTTGCACGATGGCAAATACAGTGTTAAACGATCATGATCGCTGCAGTGCAGCAATAATTCACCGCCTCGTAAGTTGTCAGGGTTTTTAGGTTCATCGCCTGGAGTGAACCGCAGCGATTGCGGCATGAACCCAGCCACGCATCGCCGCATCGAAAAGCGGAGCAAGCTGCGCGCACCGACGTAGTGCCTCGCGTCGCAAAGCTCATTAAAGCACATATGTGGGCTATTGTTGGGAACGGTCCAACGCGCGGCTTGCTGAATGTGCCGCACATCGCGCGGCCGACAGAGGCCTTCCCATCAGCCCGCTCTTTAGTCCTTTACGACACGACCGAAAAGTAAAAGTGTTCCGTCTGCGTTGGCGTCGAAATGGTCTCAGCGTGAGAAAACCGCCGCGTTGTGCCGGCAGTCGTAACCGGCGTGCGCAGAGCGCACTCCGCATCGATCGGTCGGCGGTTTAGAACGCCTGTTCGGTCAGGCAGTCGGATTACACGCAGCGATGTCAAAACCTGTGCTTTGCGTGCACCTCCGATTGCACGTCGTGGGCGGCGGCGCGAACGACGAGTTGCCCGTTTCGACCTGCTGGCGGCGGCTTTTCCAGGGGCTCATTTGGTGCTACGCTAAAGGCTTGGACAGAGGCGGCTTCCGATGAAATAAGGCGCATCGGGAGGTATCCTTGCTTGAGTACCTCAGTATAGAAGTCCGCCAATGTTACGAGCACGCAGAAATGCGCTGTTCACGCCCGGGCTACTCAGGATGAAAAGCTGCGTGCTGATTACCTTCGCCTTGCACAGGGCTGGTTGAAGCTGGCCCGGAGCTACGAGCTTTGGCAGCGATTGACGCTGTTCACCAATGAAGCCGCTAGGCGGAAAAGCGGTATAAGGCAAAACGTCCGACCCTTGCCTGCCGAGAGCAAAAATGGGCTATGGCAGCCCATATCCATCGCACCGTTCGACCGCGACCTCGAGTTGGCTGTGCGCGAGGGAGGCGAGTTGCACGTCCTCAAATTCCCTTGCCGCCGCATCCTCGGCGGATGGGTCAAGGCCGCAACAAGGGAGCGCATCTGCGTCAACCCAACGCATTGGCGAAATTGGTCAGACCCTACGTCATCCGCTTCTTAGAGGGGTTTGCGGCGGCGAGCGGGCGTCTTCTTCCTACATCAAGGGACTGTGGTTCGGCGCGGGCGGCCTAGGTGCATCTGGTGTCGACGTCCTCGCGACCGCGGAGTTGCTGCCAACGCCCCTCGTGTCGCGAGCGCGTTAGCTCGCGAAGGCCTTGAAAGTGATGATGGTGCGCGTGTCGGCGATTCCCGGAATAGTCTGCACTTTCTCGGCAACGAAATGGCCGATATCGATCGACGGCTCGACGTAGAATTTCGCTAGCAGATCGAAGTCTCCGGCGGTCGAATAAATTTCCGAAGCGATTTCCGCGTCGGCGAGCTTATTGGCCACCTCATAGGACTTTCCGAGCTGGCATTTGATCTGCACGAAAAAAGGGACCATACCGGCCTCCAGAGTAGTATCCTAGTCACCGAACCAGGACGAACGCAACAATGCATGCGCCGGTCGAGCTTGCCGACATTGCCGCGGACATTCTGGCGCGCGTGCGCGATCGCTCTCCGCGCGTGCATTGCATCACCAACGCGGTGGCGCAGAACTACACGGCGAACATGCTGCTCGCCGTGGGCGCAGTGCCGTCGATGACTATTTCGGTCGAGGAAATCGTGACATTCCTGGCTGGCGCCGGCGCGCTCCTGGTCAATCTCGGCACCTTCGATACTGAACGGCGCGCTGCGATCGATGTCGCGCTCGGCGCGGTCGCCACGGCGCGCATGCCCTGGGTGCTCGATCCGGTCTTCATCGAAAGCTCGCCGGGGCGCGCGCAATTCGCCCGCGAACTCTTGGCGCGCGGGCCATCGGTCGTGCGGCTTAACCCGGCGGAGTTTGCGCCGCTGTTCGGCGGCGATCCGATTGACGAAGCGGTCGTGCGCGTCGCCAAAGCCTGCGCAACTGTCGTGGCTTTGACCAGCGCCACCGATATCGTGACCGACGGCGCGCGCCGTGCTTGGATCCGCAACGGCCATTCTTTCATGGAGCTGGTCACCGCAATGGGCTGCGCTGCCTCGGCTTTTGTTTGCGCAGCGCTGGCGGTAGAAACCGATGCCTGGCACGCTTCGATCGCCGCCCTGGTCGCTCTCGGCGTCGCCGGCGAGATCGCGGGCCAGACGGCGCGCGGGCCAGGCAGCTTCGCGGCCGCCATCATCGACGTGCTGCACGGGCTGGACCGCGCCACCCTGCGCGCGCGCATAAGAGTATCGTGATGACAGTTGATCTTCGCCTCAACGCCATCGTCGATCCCGAGCGCGCCAACAACCGCAGCCTCGCCGAACTGACGCGGCTCTGTGCCCAAGGTGGCGCCACGCTCGTTCAATTACGCGACAAGGTGAATGAGACCCGCGTTATGGTCGAGGAGGCGCGCGCAATCAAAAAGGCGCTGGTGCCTTTCGCCGTGCCGTTCGTGGTCAACGACCGTGTCGACGTCGCGCTCGCCGCCGGCGCCGATGGGGTGCATCTCGGCCCCGACGATATGGCCCCCGCAGACGCTCGTCGGCTCCTTGGCGCTGGCGCCATCATCGGCCTGTCGGTCAAGAATGTCGGTGAGGCGGAGGCGGCGCCAATCGAACTCATCGATTACGTCGGCTCGGGCGGCGTCTACGTTACTTTGTCGAAACAGCAGAAGAACCCGCCGATCGGTCCGGCGGGTCTCGCCCGCATCATCGCCGTGCTGCAAAGCCGCGCCGGCGAACAGAACAGGCGGCTGCCGGTCTGCGGCATCGCCGGAATCGACGCCAGCAACACCGCGGAGGTGATCGCTGCCGGAGCCGACGGCGTCGCCGTGATCTCGGCACTGTCGCTTGCGCCCGATCCCGCCGCAGCCGCGCGCGCCCTGCGGCAGATCATCGACGCGATGCTTGCCAAGCGGGGCATCTCATGCGCGCAGCCGTCGCGCTGACCATCGCCGGCTCCGATTCGAGCGGCGGCGCGGGCATCGAAGCCGATCTTAAGACTTTTTCGGCGCTCGGCGTCTACGGCGCATGCGCCATCACTGCCCTCACCGCGCAGAACACGACGGGAGTGGTTGCAATCCACGACGTGCCGCCCGATTTCGTGACCGCACAGATCGATGCCGCGTTTTCCGATCTCGATGTCGGCGCGGTGAAGATCGGCATGCTGGCCAACGCGGCGGTGGTAGAGGCCGTCGCGGCGGCACTCGCACGCCGTCGCGCCCGCAATGTGGTACTCGATCCGGTACTGGTGGCGACCTCGGGGGAGAAGCTGCTGCAGCCCGAGGCCACGGCGCACCTGCGGGCGTTGCTCGCGGGTGCGCACGTCGTCACGCCCAATCTGCCCGAAGCTGCGATTTTGCTCGATGCGCCGGTTGCCCGCGATGAGCGCGAGATGCAGGTGCAGGCACAAAAATTGCTCGGGCTCGGCGCGCAAGCGGTGCTGATCAAAGGTGGACACCTTGACGCCGGTGAGAGCGTCGACCTCCTCGTCGACGCCCACGGCAGCGAACGATTCGCGGCGCGCCGTATCGCGACGAAGAATACGCACGGCACCGGGTGCACGTTCGCCGCAGCGATCGCCGCTGGCCTGGCCAAAGGACTTTCGCTCCGCCAAGCCGTGCGTGAGGCCAAGCTGTATGTGAGCGCGGCGATTGAGGCGGCCGATCAGCTCGCGATCGGCTCCGGCCGCGGCCCACTGCATCATTTTTACAAGTGGTGGTGATTTGCTCCATCCGCACTATGGCCGGGAGGAGTGTTTTACGCGGGCGCGCCCGGTTGCTTGAGTGGATGTGCGCGCGTAAAGGCCTCGACATTCGCGAGCTCATTGACGATGCGACTGAATGTCGGGAAAGGTGTCGTTTCGACAGCGAAGAATTTCGCGCCCGCCGCTTGGCTCGCGAGGCAAATGTCGGCCATCGTGATCTCGTCGCCATGGGCGTAGCGGCCGGTCGATCGATCCTGCAGATGCACTTCAATCGCCGCCAAGGCGGCAGTGTGCCAGTGCCGGCACCATTTTGTAACCGCCGCCTCGTCGAGCCCCGCTTCATCGGCAAGATATTCGCGCACCCGCGGCACGATCAAAGGATGCGAATCGCAGGCGACGATCTGCGCAAGCCCGCGCACGCGCGCGCGGCCGCGCGGATCGCGCGGCAATAGCGGCGGCTCGGGATGCGTTTCGTCCAAATATTCAATAATCGCCAGGGACTCGAACAAGGCCGGCCCATCGCCGTCGACGACGGCCGGAATCGCCATCATCGGATTGACTGCGCGGAACGCGGCTGCGCGCTGCTCGCCTTTCATCAGATTGATCTGCACCACCTCTTCGGGCACGACGCCCTTAAGATTGAGCGCGATGCGCACGCGGTAGGTGGCCAACGAGCGCCAGAAGGAAAAGAGCTTCATCGGAGTTCTCCGTGCCGGAACCCCCGCACTTACCGGGGAGATGGGTCGGGCCTGCTGCCGGCTGCCGTGAAACTTTCGCTAACGTCGATGTCGGCCCCTCGTTCGCTTCGCCCGCCGTCGGCCGCAGCGGGGAAGATTCGTTTAGTCGGCGCCAGGATCGGCCTTGAGCCCGGCCGCCTCGATGCCGGCGATCGCGCACATCTCGTCCTTGTCGGAGGTGTCGCCGGAAATGCCGCAGGCGCCGATCATGTCGCCGCCGCGGTCGCGGATCAGCACACCACCTGGATTGGTCACCATGCGCCCGCCGCTTGCCGAGGCGAGCATGGTGAAAAATTGCGGCGTCTTCGCCGCACGTGCCGCCAGCGTGCGCGAACCAAAACCCATGCCGAGCGCGCCCCAAGCTTTGCCGAAGGCGATGTCGAAACGCAGGATGCCGGATTTGTCTTCGCGCTTGAAGGCGACGAGATGTCCGCCGGCATCGAGCACCGCCACAGTAAGCGGCGCCAGGTTCGCCTCGCGCGCCTTCTTCAGCGCGATGTCGACGATGGTTGAGGCCTGCGCAAGGGTGATCGCCATGTTCACTCCAATTCTTTTTGATAAATCCTAATCTTTCCCGCGGCTCGACCAATAGACCGGCTGGCGCGATGCGTCGCCGGATCCCAAGCCGCTCCGGTTCGCCTCCTCGAGCGCGGCCAGCGCCGCTTTGGTGGCGGGCAGCTCGGCCCCCTTGGCGCTGCCGGTGTCGACCATTGTTTTAAGGTCTTTCACCGCATTGGCGATGCTGAAAGTGGTTGGGCCGGGGTCGCGGTTCTCCATCATGGCGACGATCATATCGGCGCGCATCTTTAGGCCGTTATTGGCGCCGTTGCTTTCGACGAAAAGCTCGAGCAGCCGCTTCGGCTCCCAGCCCACGTCGCGCGCAAGGGCAAAAGCCTCGCCATAGGCCTGCCAGGCGACCATCAGCGGCAGATTGATCGCAAGCTTCATCGAGGAGCCGGCGCCGACCGGGCCGCAATGCTCCACCTTGCGGCAGAGCCGTTCAAGAAGTGGACGCGCGCGGGCGGCGTCGGCCGGTGTGGCGCCCATCAGCCCCAGCAATTGTCCCTTGCGCGCCGGTGTCGTGGAGCCGCCCACCGGGCATTCGACGAAGGCCGCACCTTGGCCGCGCACCTTCGCGGCGAGAGCTCTTTCGACATTTGGCGGCACCGTGCTCATCTCGACGAAAAGCTTGCCGGTCACGTCGCTGGACAGCAAGCCGGAGGGACCCTGATAGACCGCATCGATCGCGGCACCGTCGGTGAGGATGGTTATGACCGCCTCGCTGACGGCGGCCACAGCGCTCGGACTTTGCGCCACTTCGGCGCCGGCAGCGGCGAGCGGCTTGGCCTTCGTCGTCGTCCGATTCCACACGGTCACCCCGTGTCCCAATTCGATCAGGCGCGCCGCGATGGCGCTGCCCATGGCGCCGAGGCCCGCGACCCCGATCTGCATGCGTCACTCTCCTGATGGCTCCCCGTTGGCGCGCACATTAGGCGATTGACGCGCGGCGAGAAAGCGCCTTGCCCTGCCGATGGCCGATGCCATAGCGTCGCTCGCCCGCCAGCGGCCGGGGAACGGGAAATCAAAATGGCTTCACGGAACAAAGGTGTGGTCGGGGTGGTCGGCCTCGGCATTATGGGCGGGGCTTTTGCGCAAAATCTCGCCGCCGCGGGCTGGCGGGTCGTCGGCTATGACACTGATCCGGCGCGGCGCCGCGCGTTGGCGCGCTCGGGCGTCGCGATCGCTGCCGATGCCGGCGACGTCGCTGTCAAAGCCCGCGACGTCATTACAAGTCTGCCCAAGCCCGAAGCGCTCGCCGCGACCGTTGCCGCCATCATCAAGTCCGGAGCGCCGCGCCGCGTCGTCATCGAAGCGTCGACCTTTGCGATCGAGGACAAGAGCAAGGCCGCTGCGGCGTTGCGCAAGGCCGGCCACGTCATGCTCGATTGCCCGGTGAGCGGCACCGGGGCGCAGGCCAAGAGCAAAGATCTCGTGGTCTACGCCTCGGGCGAGTCGACTGAGATCAAGCGCCTGCGCCCGCTGTTCGCAGCGTTCACGCGCGCGCTCTACGACGTTGGCGCGTTCGGCAACGGCAGCCGCATGAAGTACGTTGCCAACCTCTTGGTCGCCATTCACAACGTTGCCAGCGCCGAGGCCATGGTGCTGGGCATGAAGGCGGGGCTGCCGCCGCAGCTCGTGCACGATCTGGTAAAGGCCGGCGTGGGCACCTCGCGCGTCTTCGAACTGCGCGGGCCGATGATGGTGAAGAACGATTATCACGAGCCGACCATGAAGATTTCGGTCTGGCAAAAGGACATGGACGTGATCGGCGGCTATGCCCGCAAAATGCGCGTGCCGACGCCGATGTTCGACGCGTGCAAAACGATTTATGACAAGGCGCTCGCGGCTGGCCGCGGCGGCGAAGATACCGCCGCGGTCTGCGCCGTGCTGGAGAAGATGGCGAAAGTCAAGCGCCGGGGCGACAAGAGCAAGCGGGGAGCACTGCAGAGGACGAAGGACCCCTCCCTCCAGGCCCGCGCTGGGAAGTAGAGGGGAATGGGAGGAGCCATGTCATCGCTCGAAGGTCAATCGCGCATGCGGCAAAGCGCGACCGGCGCGAAATCCCATCAGCCGCGCAACGAGATCCGCGATGGCATGTGCATCGATTGGGACATGCAAATCCCGATGGACGATGGCCTCGTCCTGCGCGCCGACGTTTTCCGCCCCATTGCCGAGGGCCGCTATCCGGTGATTTTGAGCTACGGCCCCTACGCCAAGGGGCTCGCGTTTCAGGATGGCTACCCGAGCGCCTGGCAGCGCATGGTCGAGCAGCATCCTGATGTCACCGCCGGATCGAGCAATCTTTACCAGAGCTGGGAAGTGGCAGATCCGGAAAAATGGGTGCCGCATAATTACGCCTGCGTACGCGTCGACTCGCGCGGTTGCGGGTGTTCGCCGGGCTTCATTGATCATTTTTCACCGCGCGAGACCAGAGACTTTTACGAGTGTATCGAATGGGCCGGCGTGCAGCCATGGTGCAATGGTAAGGTCGGTCTCGACGGCATTTCCTATTACGCCATCAACCAATGGCACGTGGCGAGCCTGCAGCCGCCGCATTTGGCTGCCATGTGCATCTGGGAGGGCGCCGCGGACTGGTATCGCGACATGACGCACCATGGCGGCATCCTTTCGACATTTTGGGAGAACTGGTACGACATGCAGGTGAAGACCGTGCAGTACGGCGCCGGCGAGCGCGGCAAGCGCAGCCGCGTGCACGGCGAACTGGTCTGCGGCCCGGAAATCCTCTCCGAAGCCGAGCTTGCCAAGAACCGCAGCGATTTAGGCAGGGAAATTTTTGCGCACGTGCTGGACGATGATTATCACCGCGCCCGCTCTGCGCTCTGGTCGAAGGTCAAGGTGCCCTTCTTGTCGGCGGCCAATTGGGGCGGACAGGGGCTGCACCCACGCGGCAATTTCGAAGGCTTTGTGCGTGCCGCCTCGAAACAGAAATGGCTCGAGGCGCACGGCATCGAGCATTGGACGCATTTCTATACCGATTACGGGCGAAACCAACAGCTGCGGTTTTTTGATTACTTCCTGCACGGCAAGAGCAACGGCTGGGACCGACAGCGGCGAGTGCTGCTCCAGGTGCGCCACGTCGACGGGTTCGTCGAGCGCGCGGAAAACGAATGGCCGCTCAAGCGCACCAAATGGACGCGCTTTTATCTCGATCCGGCCGACGGGGGCCTCAAGGACGAGCCCGCCAAGGCGAAAGGCACGGTCCGCTTCGCGGCCATGGGCGACGGCGTGACCTTTCTCTCGGCCCCACTGGCGCAAGCAACCGAGATCACCGGCCCGAGCGCGCTCAAACTCTACATCTCGTCGTCGACGAGCGACGCCGACATTTTTGCCGTGCTGCGCGTGTTCTCGCCCGATCTCAAGGAGGTGGTGTTCCAGGGCGCCATTGATCCGCATACCCCGGTTGGTCAGGGCTGGCTGCGCGCCTCGCACCGTACTCTCGACAAGAAACTGTCACTTCCCTATCGGCCGTATCACACTCATACCAGCAAACAGCCGCTCACCCCGGGCGAAGTAGTGGCGCTCGACATCGAGATCTGGCCGACCTCGATCGTGGTGCCCGCCGGCTGCCGCCTGGCACTCTCGGTCCGCGGCAGGGATTACGTCTATCCGGGCGGCAGCGGCGGGCGCCTGTCGAACTTCAAGAACGAGCTGAGCGGCTGCGGTCCGTTCCTGCACGACGACCCGCGCGACCGGCCCCGCGAAATATTCGGCGGCATCACCACACTGCATTTCGGCGGCGCCGTGCGTCCTTATCTGCTCTTGCCCGTCGTTCCGCCGAAGAAAAAGCAGCCAAAATAGGTTGATCCGCGACACTGACGGACTTTACCCGCGCAATCGGTTATCGGATGATGGCGGCAAAGGCCGTTCGTGGGGGTACACATCGGTGACGGCAATCAAGCCGCCCTGGCGTCAGGTCCGGGCGCGAAAGGGAGGACAGAATGTCTCGCAAAATCATGTCACGCAGGTTCAGCCGCCGCACGATGCTGGCAGGGACCGCAGCCGGCGCAGCAGCTGCCCTGGGCCACTTCCCGGCGCCGGCCGTCGCTCAGGCGGCGCCCTTTAAGATCGGCCTGCTCACGGTGAGAACCGGGCCGCTCGCTGAGGGTGGCATCCAGATGGAGCAGGGGGTATCCACCTATCTGAAGGAAAAAAATTACATGATGGGTGGCCGCAAGGTTGATCTGGTCACCGCCGACACCGGCGGCAATCCCGCCGGCGCCAAGACCAAGGCGCAGGAATTGGTCGAGCGCGAGCACGTCGAACTTATTCTCGGTCCGCTGGCGAGCTTCGAACTGTACGCCATTAGCGAATACGTCATCCAGCAGAAGATGCCGACACTCAGCCTTGCGGCGGCCCAGGACCTCACGCAGCGCAGGCCAAATCCCTACCTTTTGCGCGCATCCGCCACATCTTCCCAAGCGACGCAACCCTTGGGCCACTACGCCGCCACGGAGATGAAGCTTAAGCGCAACGTTACGATCGTCGAGGATTTTGCCTTCGGCTATGAGCAAGTCGGAGGTTACCAGGCGGCGTTCGAGAAAGAGGGTGGCTGTATTACCAAGAAGCTGTGGACCCCGATCGTCACCCCCGACTATACGCCCTACATCGCGCAAATCAGCGACTGCGATGGCGTGTTCCAGGGATTTGCCGGGTCAAACCCGCTGCGCTTCATGAAGCAGTACGCGAGCGTCGGCCTCAAATATCCTGTCGTCACCGGGGAGACCGGCGGCGACGACGCGTTGCTGACGAGCTTTGGCCCCGAGGCGATCGGGCTGATCTCGGCTTCCCCATATACGCTTGATCTCGAAAGCGACGACAACCAGCGCTTTGTCGATGGGATGAAAAAAAATTATAACGTTATTCCCGGCTTCTATGCCGCGGGTCTGTATGTCAATTGCCAAGTTGCCGACGCCGGTCTCAGAGCCGTGAACGGCGACCCCAGCGATAGAGCGAAATTGATGGCAGCCCTGAGGGCGGTGAGTTTGACTGATACGCCCCGCGGACCGATCAAGTTCGATCATCTGGGTAATGTGATCGGCAACATCTACATCCGGCGCCTCGGCCAAGAGGGGGCCAAATACGGCCTCAAGCTCTGGAACAAGACGATCAAAACGTACGAGAACGTCAGCCAGTTCTGGACCTGGCCGGAAAAGGAATACCTCTCACGTCCGGTCTACTCACGCGACTATCCGCCGTTGAGGAAGTGCTGAGCTTCTTGCATCACCACTTGCTGCCCGTTGATCCAATTGCATTGCTCGGATTGAACAACGCAAAATGCGGGAGCGACGTCGCAGCCGTACTGTTTTGCCTCGCTTGATCCCGGGCTACAGCTGCGCGCGATCTGGAGGCCAATGGGATGCTCCGCCGTCGCGGAGCATGGCAATTGACCAGGGAGGATGCCATGCCTCGTAGAATCAGTCGCCGGGCGCTGCTCGCCGGTGGCGTCGCTACCGCATCGGTTGGTTTCCCGGCGTTGGCCGTCGCGCAAACCGCTCCGTTTAAGCTCGGCCTGCTCACGGTGAAAACCGGGCCGCTCGCCCAGGGCGGTATCCAGATGGAACAGGGGGTGCTCACCTATCTGAAGGAGAAGAACTTCATCCTCGGCGGCCGCAAGGTGGATTTCATCTCCGCCGACACCGGCGGTAATCCCGCCGGCGCCAAGACCAAGGCGCAGGAACTGGTCGAGCGCGATCAGGTGGACGCCATCGTTGGCCCGCTCGCCGCGTTCGAACTCTACGCGATCAGCCAATACATCATCCAACATAAGGTGCCGACGCTCAGCTTGGCGGCGGCCGACAACCTCACGCAACGCACGCCGAATCCATATCTGTTGCGCGCGTCGGCCACCTCGTCGCAGGCAACGCAGCCGCTGGGCCATTACGCGGCGGTGCATCTGAAGTTCAAGCGTGCCGTGACGATCTCAGAGGACTTCGCCTTCGGCTACGAGCAGATGGGCGGCTTCCAGGCTTCTTTCCAGAAAGAAGGCGGCTGCGTGGTCAACAAACTATGGCCGCCATTGGTGACCCCCGACTATACTCCCTATATCGCCCAGATCAGCGATTGCGATGCGGTGTGTCAGGGCTTTGCCGGCTCGAACCCGCTGCGCTTCATGAAGCAGTACGCCGGCACCGGCGCGAAATATCCAGTCATCTCCGGAGAAGCCGGTGCTGACGACTTTCTGCTGCGCAGTTTTGGCGACGAAGCCATTGGCCTGGTCAGTGCCGCGCCCTACACGCTCGATCTCGAAACCGACGCCAACCGGCGCTTCGTCGATGGGATGTTGAAAAACTTCAACGCCATCCCGGGCCAATACGCGGCGCTGCTCTACGGCAATTGTCAAGTTCTCGACGCGGGTCTTAAGCTCGCGGGCGGCGACGTCAGCGACAAAGAGAAATTCATGACGGTGCTCAAAACAGTCGCACTCACCGATACGCCGCGCGGGCCGCTCAAATTCGATCACCTCAACAACGTGATCGGCACCATCTACGTTCGCCGTCTCGGCAGAGAGGGTGCCAAATACGGACTCAAGCTGTGGAACAAGACCATCCATACCTACGAGAACGTGAGCCAATTCTGGACCTGGCCGGAAAAGCAGTTCCTCGCCCATCCGGTGTATTCGCGCGACTATCCGCCGCTGACGAAATGTTGAGTCTTCGTGTCATTGTCGGCAAATGCGACTGATGCAGTCGTTGCAGATGCAGACGTTCCGCTGCCGACGGATCGCGTACCGGACGCTCCGCCGCAGCCCTGATCGGACGGCCGAAGCCACGCTGGCGGCGGCGCCTGACTGGCCGAGAGGACGGCGCGCATGACGTTTTGGCTGCTGCTGACCGTCAATAGCATTACCTTTGGCGGCCTTTTGTTCCTGCTCTCGGCGGGATTCTCGCTGATCTTCGGGCTGATGCGCATTCCCAATCTGACGCATGGCTCGATGTTTATGGTCGGCGCCTATCTGGGCAGCACGTTCCACTCCGGTGCGCTCGGCTTCACCACCGATTTCTGGGTGGCCGCGATCGTCGGGGCGCTCTTGGTGGCGGTGCTCGGCGCGCTGATGGAGCGGCTCTTGCTGCGGCGTTTGGCCGGGCAGCCATTGGCGCAGGTGCTGGTGACGCTCGGGGTGTCCTTCATGGTCGCCGATTTGTGTCTAATGGCCTGGGGGGGCGACCCGATTTCGGTAGCGACGCCGGCGGGGCTCGGCGGCTTCGTGCGAGCTGGTCCGGCGGTGTTTCCGCTTTACCGCATGGCGGTGATTGGCATTGCCGTGGTGTTCGCGATCGCGCTTTGGCTCATGCTTGAGCGCACGCGCCTCGGCGCCATGATCCGCGCCGGCGTCGACGATCCGCAAATGGCCCGCGTCGTCGGCATCCGCGTGTCGCAGCTCTTCACCATCGTGTTCGGCCTTGGCGCCGGGCTTGCCGCCTTCGCCGGCATGATCGGTGCCCCAATTCTCTCGATCTATCCCGGCCTCGATCAGGACATGCTGCCGCTTGCGCTGGTGGTCGTGATCCTCGGTGGCACCGGCAGCCTGCTGGGCTCGTTCGTCGGCAGCATTGTCATCGGTTTCATCTACAATTTCGGTCAGGCGCTGTTGCCCGAGCTTGCCTATTTCGTGCTGTTCCTGCCGATGGTTTTGGTGCTGGTGATCCGTCCGCAAGGCCTATTCGGGGGCCAAGTCCTGTGAGCATGCGATGGGTCGCCATAACGCTCGCGGTGCTAGCGCTGATCGCTGTGCCGTACGCGATCCGGGAACCGTACTATGTCAACGTCGCCAGCCAGATTCTACTTTATGCGGTGTTCGCGCTCGGCATAAACATTCTGGTCGGTTATGCGGGTCTCGTCTCGCTCGGGCACGCCGGCTTGTTCGGAGTGGCGGCCTACGCCGTCGCTTATCTGCTCGCCGCCGGATACGGCCACGCCGTCGCCATTGCGGCCGCGCTGCTGGCTGCGCTGATCGCGACGTCGCTGTTCGCCGCGCTGTCGCTGCGCGTAAGCGGGATCAGCTTCATCATGATCACCCTGGCGCTCGGCGAGATCGCCTGGGGCCTCGCCTACCGCTGGATCAGCATCACCAATGGTGACAACGGCATCAGCGTCACCGCGCGTCCCGCGCCGTTCGGCCTATCGCTCGGATCGGCGACCGGCTTTTACAATGCGACTCTCGCCGTGTTTCTGCTGGCGCTCGCCGGCTGCACGATTCTGGTGAACTCGCCGTTCGGCGCCGCCCTCGCCGGCAGCCGCGACCAGCCTCGCCGCATGAATGCACTCGGCTTCCACGTCTGGATGATCCGCTTCTGGGCCTTCATGTTCTCCGGGCTTCTGAGCGCCGTCGCCGGAATCCTGTTCGTCTATTACAACCAGTTCATCAGCCCGCAGGCATTGGCGCTCACCGCCTCGGCCGAAGCCCTGCTCATGGTGATTGCGGGGGGCGCCGGAACGCTGCTCGGCCCGGTGGTCGGCGCCGCCCTCGTCGTCATCGTCAAGAACGTGGTGAGCGCCTACATCGCGCGCTGGAATTTCATGCTCGGCGCCATCTTCGTCGCCATCGTCGTGTTCATGCCCGAAGGACTGGTACCAGGCACCGTGAGGCTCGCGCGGACCGCATGGCGCGGGACCAAGCGGCCGGGGGCGCGGCGGTCCGCAGGCCGGAGCGCGCCGGAGCCGGTGGTGGAGCGCAAGCAATGAGCGCGCTCGCCGTGCAAGGTCTGTGCAAGAGATTCGGTGGCCTGCGCGTCACTACCGACGTCAATCTGGCCATCCAGGAAGGCGAGCGCCGCTTGATCATCGGCCCGAACGGCGCCGGGAAGACCACTTTGTTCAACCTCATCACCGGCGAGCTCGCCCCCGACAGCGGGGCCGTGCAGCTGTTCGATCGCGATATTACGCGGCTCGCGAGCCGCAGGCGCGCCCATCTCGGCCTGGCGCGCACCTATCAGATCATCACGCTGTTTCCGCGCGACACTATTCTGCACAATGCTACTTTGGCGCTGCTCGGGCTGTCGCCGCTGCGCTGGAATCCGTTCCTGGCGCTGCATCGCCAGCATCAGCTCGCGGCGCGGGCGCGCGCGGCGCTCGCCCGCGTCGGGCTCGAGCACATGGCCGGGCGTCCGCTGGCGGAAACCTCCTACGGCGAGAAACGCCGGGTGGAGATCGCTATGGCGCTGGCGCAGGAGCCGCGGGTGCTGCTGCTCGACGAGCCGTTTGCCGGACTCTCGATCGACGAGCGGCGCGACGTGCGCGCGCTGCTTAATGCCATTCCGCGCAGCGTCACCGTGATCATGATCGAGCACGATATGGACACCGCGCTCGATCTCGCCGATCGCCTCACGCTCCTGCATTTCGGCGAAATCATCGTCGAAGGCACCCGTGCCGAAGTGGTGGCCGATCGGCGCACGCGGGAGGTCTACCTTGGCGAATAGCGCGCTGCGTCTTGCCGAAATCGACGCCTACTACGGTGACAGCCACGTTCTGCAGAGAGTCTCGTTCGCGCTCGGCGAGGGCCGGCTGCTGGGTCTCCTGGGCCGCAATGGGGCCGGCAAATCGACCTGCATGAACGTGAGCGTCGGGCTCCTGCCGCCGCGTGCCGGAGCCGTCGAAGTGTTCGGCTCGTCGGTCACGCGGCTGCCGCCGGAAGCGATCGCCGCGCGCGGCGTCGCCCTAGTGCCGCAGGGGCGCCGTATCTTCAAGAGTTTGACCGTGCGCGAGAATTTGTTGGTCGCCGCGCGCGACAAGGATCCGGCGAGCCGCCACCCGCCGTGGAACGCGGAGACGGTTTTTGCCATGTTTCCTCGACTTGCCGACCGTGCGCACCAGATGGCCGGCTATCTTTCGGGCGGCGAACAGCAGATGCTCGCCATCGGCCGCGCGCTGATGTCCAATCCGCGCGTGCTGTTGATGGACGAGCCCTCCGAGGGCCTGGCACCGCAAATCGTCGCCGAGGTCATGGCGACGATCCGCAAGCTCAAGGAGAGCGGGCTTTCTATCGTCCTGGTCGAGCAGAATGCGAAACTGGTCTTCGATATTGCCGATGACGTCGTCATTCTCAATTCCGGTCGCGTCGCCGTTCATTCGACCGCGGCCGAGCTGAAAAGCGACGGCGTCGACCTGCGCCAGCATCTGGGAGTGTTCTGATTCGCAAGTCCCATGTTCTGATGTCAGATGACAAAAGAGCAAATATCGGCACCAACGTCCGACATGTGTCATCCGAGATTCGACAAATTCAATCGAACAACGCCACCGCCCGAGTCCAGCCGCCCGAAGCGCCTTTGATCTTGTGCGGGAAGCACGCGACCATGAAACCATTGCCCGGAAGCTGCTCGAGATTGCACAGCTTTTCCATGTGGCAATAAGGGATTTCGCGCCCCGCCTTGTGCCCCTCCCAGATGATCGACGGATCGCGCGTCTCGAGCCAGCGTTTGCGCATGTGCACGAACGGTACGTCCCAGCCCCAGGCGTCGATCCCGGCGACGCGCACCCCGCGCGACGTGAGATGCAGCGTGGCTTCGCGGCCCATGCCGCAGCCTGCGGTCAGATAGTCCGCGGTGCCGATGCATTCGCTTGCGCGCGTGTTGACGAGAACGATGTCGAAGGGTTTGAGCTGATGGCCGATGCGCTTGAGCTCGGCTTCGACCTCCGCGGCCGTGACCACGTGGCCGTCCGGCAGCCTTCTGAAATCGAGCTTGACGCCGGGACGAAAGAACCAGTCGAGCGGCACCTGGTCAATGGTCATCATCGGCGCCCCGTCGATCGATTTCGACTGGAAATGGATCGGCGCATCCATGTGCGTGCCATTGTGCGTCCAGAGCTGCGCGAACTCGATCGCCCAGCCTTCGCCGTCGGGCAGGTCTTCCCGCCGCAATCCCGGAAACAGCTCACACATCGTCGGTGCAGTGTCCGCGTTGCTGTGGTACTCGATTTTCGGCCGCATGAACGGGGGGTCGTAAACGGTCTCGTTTTCGAGCGGCGACGAGAGGTCGAGCATTCGATCGGGCAGCTTCATTGCGTTCCCCATTCAATGTGCGCTAACAGATGTCGGACAGCGGACGACAGATAGACGATACAGAAGCGCTGGCAGTCCGTCACCGCTCGTGTGCCAGCCCTTCTCTCACCCAAGCGACTCCCGATTTTCATGACGGACACGTGGAACAAATACCAACGCACCGTGGCGCGCCGCCACGGCAAGCCGGGGCGCGAAGTACGGCCGCAGAGCGTCACCGTCGACGTTCACGCCCATGTGGGCGTGTACGAAGCTGCGCAATTCGTCGCGCCGCACCTCGATGGGGCGACGATCCCGCTCGCGCATTTCGCCACGGCTGAGACCAAGGCGCTCGCGCACAAGCAGGAGGCGGATATCCGCGCCCGCGGCGGGCTAAACCAGAGGCTTGCCGACCTCGACGCCATGGGCATCGACATCCAGATGATCGCGCCGCCTCCGCCGCAATGCTACTACACGGTGCCGCTGGAAATCTCCATCAAGGCGACGCAGATGGTCAACGAGGGCATCGCCGCGTTCTGTGCCGGCAGGCCGGACCGGCTCAAGCCGTTCTGCTCGGTCCCGATGGCGAATGGAAACGAGGCTGCCACTGAGCTTGAACGCTGCGTGAAAAAACTCGGCTTCAAGGGCGTCGAGATTTTGACCAATGTGGCGGGCAAGGAGCTCTCAGATCCAACGTTCGCGCCGTTCTGGAAAAATGCGGAAGAGCTCGGCGTGCTGGTGATGATCCATCCCAACGGCTTCACTGAGGCCGCGCGGCTGTCGCGCTTTTATTTCAACAATGTCATCGGCAATCCGTTGGAGACCACGATTGCACTGCATTATTTGATCTTCGACGGGGTGCTCGAACGGCATCCGCGACTGAAAATCCTCGCAGTGCATGGCGGAGGCTATCTTGGCGCCTATCCGGGCCGCATCGATCATGCCTGGGGTGCGCGCTCAGACACTCATGGTGCACTGTCGCAGCCGCCGACGACTTATCTCAAGCGCGTCCATGTCGATAGCATCGTGTTCACCGTGCACCAGCTTGCCGAGCTGGTGGCTTTCTTCGGCGGCGATCACGTGCTCATGGGCACCGATTACCCATACGACATGGCCGAATACGATGCGATCGGCCACATCGCCGGCGTCGAGGGCCTTGATAGCTCGACCCGAGCAGCGCTGGTCGGAGGCAATGCGACAAGGCTGCTCGGACTGTAGGCCGGTGAGTTTCGCTTCGCTCAATCCGCCCCCGTCACCGCCTGCCGATTGCTCGCCCGAGCCGGCAAACCGATTTGTGCCGTCGCAAATCGGCCACCACCCCGTGCCAAAGCCCGACCGGCGGAACTGGAACAAGGCCATGGTGCGGCGGCGCATAATTGAAGAGCCGATGTCGCGGCTTGCGGTCTGGTCGCTGCGGCTCGCGCTGTTCTCGCTTATGGCGACTTTCATTGCCATCATCGTCGTCCGCTCGGGCGCGCTCGACATCGTGCCGGCGCTCTCCACCTTAGCCGGCGCCTTGCTGCTCGCCGTCGTTGCCATGTTGCTGGCACTTGCCGCCGGCGTCGGTATCTGGCGCGAGGGTTATGGCGGAATGCGTTACGCCGTCTGCGCGGTGCTGATCGGGCTCGCGCTGATCGCCTACCCAGCCTATCAGGGCACGAAGGCCTACAGGCTGCCGCAGATCTATGACGTGACAACCGATCCGATCGATCCGCCGCAATTCGACATGCTCGCCAAACTGCGCCCGCGCCGCGCTAATCCGATCCGTTATGAAGGCCTCTACGCCTCCAAGCTGCAGCACGCCGCTTATCCGGACATCGAACCGGACGAGACAACAGCGACGCCCCAGGAGGCATTTGATGCGGCAATGAAAGTCATCGCCAAACGGCGCTGGCGCGTGGTCAATGCGAGGCCGCCGCAGGCGCCGGCGACGGGCCGCGTGTTGGACTCGCACGCGGGCGCGAGCGCTGCCGGCCGCGACGGCGTCATCGAGGCCGTGGCACATTCGCTGATTCTCCGTTTTCCCGAGGATGTCGTGGTGCGCATTCGCACCACTGCGGATGGTACGCGCATCGACGCGCGGTCGGCCTCACGCTACGGACACACGGACCTGGGCAGCAATGCCCAACGCGTCGGCGATCTGCTCGCCGACGTCGACGACCTCTTGTCAGGCCCGAAACAGGAAGAGCCAGAGCCGGAGCCGCAGCGCAAGCCGCCGCCGCGGTCCAATCAGGATCACGGCCGCGGCCGTTCGGTGAGGCGATAGGTGCCGCCGATCGAGGGTGGCCCGTCAGTGGCGACCAGTCCGCGCGCCACCAGATCTTCCAGATGTGCCAGCGTCGACAAGCCGGCGGCGCCGACGAGCCGCGCGTCGAGCCCGATATAGACCGCCTTGACGATGCTCGGGATGTCGGCCTCGCTCTTGCCGAGACGGTGCAGGATTGCGGCTTCGCGTCCCTGCCGGTGGCGGATGTAATGCGCCACCAAAGCCGGCGCGTCGCGCACCGGCGCGCCGTGGCCGGCCAGGTAGAGCCGCTCGCTGCGGCGGCGGAGCTTGTGCAGCGAGGCTACATAATCGCTCATCGCCCCGTCGGGCGGTGCCACGATCGAGGTCGACCAGGCCATCACGTGATCGCCGGAGAACAACAGATTGGCCTCTTTGAAGGCGAATGCCATGTGGTTCGCCGTATGGCCGGGCGTGGTCACCGCTTCGAGCGTCCAGCCATCGCCGCTGACCACTTCGCCGTCGGCAAGTTGCACGTCCGGCGCGAAGGCCGTGTCGGCCGCGGCATCGAGCCGACGCGTCTCGCCGACATGCAGCGGCCGCGCGAGGCGATGCGGCCCCTCGGCGTAGACGCGCGCTCCGGTCGCCGCCTTGACCTTCCCGACCGCCAACGAATGGTCGCGGTGAGTGTGGGTGACGAAAATATGGGTGACAGTCTCGCCGCGCACGGCCTCGAGGAGCGCCGAAATGTGGGCGTCGTCGTCCGGCCCCGGATCGAGGATCGCGACCCTGCCGCGCCCGACGATGTAGCTCATCGTGCCCGTGAAGGTGAACGGGCTGGGATTGTTGGCGAGCACGGCGCGCACGCGCGGCCCCACCTCCTCGGGCGCGCCGGGGGCGAGATCGAAGGTCCTGTCGAAGGGGATATCGTCGCTCATCCGGCAAGTTTTTGCGGCTTTGCAGGCGCGTGGGCAATAGCGGCGCAGCCGCCAGTGACTTTTGGGCGAACGACCGGCGCGATCGGGCGCCCGGCTGGCGCAGACGGGCTCAAGGGAATGAGGGTTCCATATATAAAATGGAGCCCCGGTGCCGGGATCTCCGGGGCTCCAGCAATCTCATTCGCTACAGAGTAAGACCGAGATCGCAAGCGCTGCCAGGCAAGCGGCGGGCCAAGTCGGGCGGCCGGCAAAACCAACGGATTTACGGGGCATTTTGCGCCCGCGGTTCGGATCGGCGCGGGAGTACGGGCACTTTTGGCTATTTTGCAGGCAGTGGCGCCGCGAAACCACGGACGATGTACAGAGTCTTGCGAAGGCTTATTCGCCTTGCTCAGAGCGGCGTGCGGCTGCGAATCGCAGCCGCGAGCGTGCCTTCGTCGAGATAGTCGAGCTCTCCGCCGACCGGCACCCCATGGGCGAGCCGAGTCACTTTGACGTTGGCGTCGTGCAACTGGTCGATGATGTAATGGGCAGTGCTCTGGCCGTCCACCGTGGCGTTGAGCGCGAGAATGATCTCCTTTACCGCCGGATCGCGGGCGCGGCTGATCAGCGCATCGATCGTCAAATCGTCCGGACCGACGCCATCGAGGGGCGATAGCGTGCCGCCGAGCACGTGATAGCGCGCATTGATGGCGTGGGCGCGTTCCAGCGCCCAAAGGTCGGCGACGTCCGCCACGACCACGATGGCGCTGGCCTCGCGGCGCGGATCGGTGCAGATCGTACACGGATTGTGCGTATCGATATTGCCGCAGATGCGGCAGACCGTGATTTTATCCATCGCCGTCTGCAAAGCCGTCGTCAGCGGCGCCATCAAGCTTTCGCGCTTTTTGATGAGAAACAAAGCCGCGCGCCGCGCTGACCGCGGTCCCAGCCCAGGCAAGCGCGCCATAAGCTGGATAAGACGCTCAATTTCGGGGCCGGCGGCAAGAGGAGGCATGGCAACTAAAATCGGTGGGAGGATCGTCAGCAGCGGCAGATTGATAACGCACAGTATAGGCTGCGGTCTGCAACCTGCGAGAGGAGAACGCCATACGGCGAGTGGTCGGGTTCTCTATTGGAAGTCATGCGCTGAGGCGCCGCTCTCAATGATCACGAAAACCGGCTTGCTCAGAATAGTTTCAGCCCGGGCGGCAGCGGCAGGCCGCCGGTGAGCGCCTGCATTTTTTCCGCCAACGTCGTCTCCAGCTTGCGCCGGGCGTCGGCATGGGCGGCGACGATGAGGTCCTCCAGAATTTCCTTTTGGTCCGGCTTGAGCAATGAATTGTCGATGCGCACGTTGCGCGCCTCACCCTTGCCCGACAATGCGAGCTTGACCAACCCGCCGCCGGACGAGCCCTCAATTTCGAGGCGGTCGAGCTCCGCCTGCATCGCCTCCATCTTTGATTTGAATTAGGCTGCCTGCTTCATCAGGCCCGAAAGATCAGGCATGGCGTTTTCCTAATTGGCTGCTAAGGGCGGCCACTTGTGGTCGCGTGGCGCTCGGAAAGTGGGCAAGCACAAGGTCCTGCCCTACGGTTCATCGTCGGAATTCTCCGCGTCACTCGCTTGATTTAACGGCATGTCGTCGCCGTGGGTTGCCGGCGCGGCGGACGGCGGACGCACGTCGACGATTTCGGCGCCGGGAAAGCGCGCCAGCACCGCCAGCACCAGCGGATCGGCGCGCACGCCGTCCTTCAGTTCCGCTTTGCGCGTCTCGGCTTGCGCGCGCAGGCTCGGCATCCCTGGCTCGGCGGAAACAGCGACCATCCAGCGCCGGCCGGTCCATGCCGAAAGTTTTTTCGACAACTCGCCGACCAGCGTTTTCGAAGCGCCGGGCTCGAGCGCGAGCTCGAGCCTGCCGTCCTCGAAACGGACCAAGCGCACGTCGCGTTCGAGTGCGCTCTTGATGGCCACGTCGCGTTTTTCGGCAGCAAGGGCGATCAGATCTGCGAAGCTTGCGAGCGCGCGGTTCGGCAACGGCAGAGCGGCTTCCCCAGCATGTTCCATCGCCGCCGCGGCCGGCGCCAGCGCGCTACGCGGCGTCGCCCGCGATGAGATCTGGGAGCGCGCCGGCATGTCGGCGCGCGGCAATTCGCGCTCGCCCGGCGGACGCGTGTAGGGTGCGGGTGCCGCGCCGGTACCGCCGCCATTGGCGCGCGCTTCGTCAAGCGAGCGGATCACTTCATCAGGTGTCGGCAGGTCGGACGCATAGGCGATGCGCACCAAAACCATTTCGGCGGCGGCGAGTGGCCGGCCCGCGGCCTCGACCTCAGCAATGCCCTTGAGCAGCATCTGCCAGGTGCGCGCCAGCACGCGCATCGAGAGTTTGCTCGCAAAAGCGCGACCGCGCGTGCGTTCGGCCTCGGTAAGCGAAACGTCGCCGGCGGTTGTCGGCACGATTTTCAGGCGGGTGACGAAATGCGTGAACTCGGCGAGGTCGCCCAGCACCATCGCCGGATCGGCGCCGGTATCATATTGGTCGCGCAGTTCGTTGAGCGCGCGGGCAATGTCGGCGCGCATCAGCGCCTCAAACAGATCGATGACCCGGGTGCGGTCGGCAAGACCGAGCATTTGCCGCACGTCTTCGGCACGCACCGGTCCGGCCGCATGCGCGATCGCCTGATCGAATAGCGACAAACAATCGCGCACCGAGCCTTCCGCGGCGCGCGCGATCAGCGCCAGCGCCTCGGGGTCGGCGGAAATGCTTTCCTTCTGCGCAATGCCTTGAAGATGCCTGACCAGAACCGCCGCATCCACCCGCCGCAAATCGAAACGCTGGCAGCGCGACAGCACGGTGATTGGTACTTTGCGGATTTCCGTGGTCGCAAAAACGAATTTGGCGTGCGGCGGCGGCTCCTCCAGCGTCTTGAGCAGCGCATTGAAGGCGGCGCCGGAGAGCATATGCACTTCGTCGAGGATATAGACCTTGTAGCGGGCGGACACTGGCGCGTAGCGGATGGCGTCATTGATCGCCCTCACGTCGTCGACGCTGTTGTGCGAGGCGGCATCCATTTCGATCACGTCGAGATGTCGGCTCTCCATGATTGCCTGGCAATGCACGCCGAGCACCGGCATGTTCACCGTTGGCCCGGTGATCGAGCCGTCAGGTAATTCATAGTTGAGTGCGCGCGCGAGAATACGCGCCGTCGTGGTCTTGCCGACGCCGCGTACGCCGGTGAGGATCCAAGCCTGCGGAATGCGCCCGGTTTCGACCGCGTTGGAGACGGTGCGCACCATGGCGTCCTGGCCGATCAGGTCGGCAAAGGTCGATGGCCGGTATTTGCGCGCCAGCACGCGGTAGGCGGCGGATTTAGTCGTGGCGTCGTTCATGCCGCGGAATTGTTGCCCGGAATGCGCGCAGCGAGATCCGGTCCTGCATGCGAACGGCCCAAGGGTCCCCACATTTCGCTGCGCTCGTGCGAGCTCCTATGGGCGAGTGGGAGGCTGACGAGCGACCCGAACCGCGCTCGTTAGGGCTGCTTCCTTCCGGACCTGACCCGGTTGGCGAGTGGCTCGTCCACCGCCAACCTCCCGCTCCCTATATCGGCCGCAGCCGGGAGGAAAGCAAGCGCAACACTGGGCCACCTGGGGGGCAGATTAATTTCACCCCGCTTGCTTCCCCACGTCGTACTCATAGAGCCAGCCGACCTGAAATGCCGTGGTATCGCGCTTTCCGGCGCGCCCGCCGAAGCGCTCGCGAAGCGCGAATTTGACATCGCGTTTCAACCGCGCCCAGGGCGAGGCGAGGTGATTCTCCTTGGCCCGGGCGCGCGAGCCAAGTACCGCCGCCGTGGCCCGCGGCACGCGGATGCGCTCGTAGGCGAGAAGCGCGGCGTCGAGATCGTCACCGCAGCGTGCGATCACATTGGCGAGCACGCAGGCGTCCTCGAGCGCCATGGCCGCGCCCTGGCCGAGATAGGGCAGCATAGCGTGTGCCGAATTGCCGAGCAGCGTGACGCGTCCTGCGCTCCAGCGCGGTAACGGATCGCGGTCGTAGAGAGCCCATTTGTACCAGCGCGGGCTGCACTGATAGATCCGGGTGAGCGCCGCATTCCAGCCCGCATAAGTGGTCATCAGCTCGGAGACGTCGCATTCGCGCGTCCACGATTCCTCGGTCCAGCCGTCGCTGTCGAAGTGCGCGACGATGTTGAGGAGCTCGCCGCGGCGCACGGGATAGTGCACGACGTGCCCGTGCGGACCCATCCACAGCGCGCCGTCCGCGACGGCGATGTCGCGCGGTACCGCGCTGGTCTCGGCCATGCCGCGCCAGCAGATGCAGCCGGTAAATCGCGGCGCGTCCGCGCCAAACAAACAACGGCGCACGACGGAGTGGATGCCGTCGGCGCCGACCACGATGTCGGCCTCGATCTCGCTGCCATCGGCAAATCGCGCAGCCGCCGCGCCGTTGCGGGTCTCGACAGCAACGGCGCGCTTGTCGACGCGCACGCCAGTCCGCTTGAGCGAGCCCGCGAGCACGGCGAGCAGATCCGCGCGATGGACGGACAAATTCGGCGCACCGAATCTTTGCTTGAAATCGCCGCGACGCGTCCGCGAAATATAGCGCCCGCTCTTCCACGAGCGGATGTTGAGGAATTCCGATCCCGCGGCGACGGCATTGACCTGGTGCTCGACTCCGAGGGTGCGCAGCGCCTTGACCGCATTGGGCGTAAGGTTGAGGCCGGCGCCGATCTCGCTCAAGGCCGGCGATTGTTCGCAGACGATCGCCTCCGCGCCGCGCCGCTCCAGCGCCAGCGCCGCGGCGAGCCCGCCAATCCCGCCGCCGATAATGGCAATGCGGGGTGCGCGTGGCATGCTTGATCTCCTCCCGCTCGCTGGGGCTTCTATAGATCGGTTGAGCGTAGCGAAACCCGTCGCCTGCCGCCACTGGCGATCGTTGCTCTGCAGAAGGACTGCGGCAAATTCGGCAATACCCCGGCTGATTAGAAATCACCTGAGCGCACCAACGGCTCGCGTCTGCCGAAAAAGGATGCTGTGCGCAACCCACCCTGCAGCTCTACCGAAATTCCAGTGCTCCAACACGAGCCGAAGCGTTGGCTGATGGTGTAAGCCCGCTGTTAACGGCAGTCATAGTGCCGCTCCTAACCAGCTCTCGGAATGAGCCCCTTCAAGCCGCAAATTGTTGGTCGGCGGCTGAAAATGGGAGGACTCCGGAGCGCCCTTGTGATCGGACGTCCTGTCGCTTCGGCCAGGAAACAATCTCGAAAATCGACTGAGCGGCTTGGCGGGTCGTAATTCATAGTGCCGGGCGCCCGATCCAGAGGCGGTTGCTCAGGCGCGTAAGCGCGTCGGCACGTGGCTGTCCTGCAAGTCTCGCCATGGCCTCGTGATAGGGCGCGACGCAGCGCAGGCGTGCCGGCAGGAGCGGATAGAGGCCGCGCAGCCGGGCGAGCGCGCGCTCGGCACGCACGCGCTCGGTCTTGTCAGAGGGCAGCGCGAAACCGTCGCTTAGCCGTTGCGGTAGCATGGCGGCGGTCACGGCGCGGTACCAGCGCGGCACCGGCACCATTGCGACATTTCCGAACAGAAGCTCGCGCGCGATGCCGCGGGCGGCGCTGCTGACCGTGAGCACCTCGCTATGCGCCATGCTTTCGTTGTAAGCCGCGAAAGCCGCCCAGTCCGCCGGGAGATCGGCCCTGTCGAGGCCGAACAGGGCCGCGAATAATCGGCTCTCGGCAAGGTAGCGCTCGCGCTCGCTCGCGGTCAGTGCCGGCAGCACCATGTCGTGCGTCAACAGTGCAGTATCGATCAGGGTTGCGTAGACCCAGCGCAAAGCCGCAATGTCGTTGGCGCGATAAAGCGATCCGCGCCTAAACGGTCCCACATCCTCGGCCATTGTGCCGGTGACCGAATCATGACGGCGGTGCAGCCGCCGCGCCGCTGCGAGCGCCCGCGCAAGCGACCCGAACACCATCGGATAGACGACTCCGAAGGTGCGGTGAAAGCGCCCGATCGGATCGGCGGTGGCGCGCGAATGGTCGGCGATTGCAGCGGCAATCCAAGGATGGGCGAGCTGCAGGAGCAGCGCGCGGCCGGCGCCAAAGAACACGATCGCCTCGCGGTTAACCCGCCAGAACAGCGAATGCGGCCCGAACACGCCTTCGGTCTCCCCAGCCGCCCTGGCGCGCACCGCGGCGAGCTGCCCCTCCAAAACCGCCTCGCTGACGGCCTCTTTTTGGGTCGTGCTCATGCTTTGTTGGCTTGTGTCTGCGCGCGCAATCGGCGCCTCACGGTACCCCAAAAGTATTGGCAACGGATCGATTTCAAAGTCCCGCCTCTTTCGCCCACGGTCTCGTCCGTTGTGACCGCCTGATATCATTGGCGGGGGCAGCCCTTCATCGTTCGACCAACAGGTCTCGTTATGGACCCACCATGGTGGCTCCCGTATCGTTGCCTTGACCTGCATGCCGGGCGCGGCTTCAATCATTCGGAAAGGATTTGCCACGCCCAGGAGAGCGAGCCATGACCTTCCGCATTGCCATCGTGCAGCCGATTTCGCATCCTCCGGGCGAAGACGAGCGCAATGTTGCCGACGCTCTGCGCGCGATCGAGCTTGCCGCCCATGAGGGTGCCGATTTCGTCTGCTTTCCCGAAACCTACCCCGGCCCGTGGCGCATGCCTGCCAGCTTCGACCCGATCCCGGCCATTGTCGAAGCGGCGGCCGCGCACAGCGTGCATGTCATCTTCGGCACGATCGAGCCAATCGATCAGCAGGCCGCTCACAATCTCATTATTATGGCCTACCCGGATGGCCGCACGCCGGCGCGCTATCGGCGCACGCATCCCAACGGGCCATGGATCTATACCGGCGGTCCGAGCTGGGAGTTCCAGTACGTCGCGGGCAGCGAATTTCCGGTCTTCGACACCGCCCACGGCAAGGTTGGTCTTGCCATGTGCAGTGAAGTGTACATGCCGGAAGTAGCGCGAGCGCTGGCGCTACGCGGCGCCGAGCTGATCTTCATGCCGGCGGGCACCGACAAGCGGCTGCTCTGGGCCACCTGGCGCACGCTCATCTGGGCGCGCGCCATCGAGAATCTGGCGGTCGTGGTGACGACGCAGAACCTGTTCCATAACGGCGAGCGCGGGCTCGCCATGGTGGCGGCACCGGAGCAGGTTTTGTTCGAGAGCACGGCCGCGGGCATGAGCGTGGTTGCTGTCGATCTGGAGCGCGTGCGCTATCTGCGCGCGAGCCGGGACGTGGTCGGCTCCTCGGCAAACTGCGCGGCGAAGCAGGGTGTGCTAGGGCCGCAATGGCAGCGGCCGGAACTCTACGATTCCTTCTATCCGCGGCCGCGGCGCGAAGCGGCCGAGTGAGGCGAGTGATGACCACGCGCGCGTGTGGGCCGCAATTCATGACCACGATTTGCAAATGTGGTGGTGCGATCCGCAAGATGAGCGTTGATCGTCGTGCCCAGGAGCCCTGATCTTGGTCCGCCGCCGCGTCTCGGCTATACGGCGAGCCGCCTCGAACGCGCCGCCGAGCTGCGTGGCGACGAGCCTCTCTTGAACAAATTCGCCGCCGACGCGCGCGCCGGATTTTATCTGATTGGCGGCGAATTGGTCGTTATGAGAGCGGGTGAAAAGCTTGATCCGCTGTTTTCGTCTGATGAAATCGTTGCGCTTGGCCCCGCACGCGAAACCGTTTTCCTCGGCCTTCTGGACACAGCTCCGCGTTTCGGCGTTGCCCTCGATCAGGCCGCGGTCGAGCGGCTCAAGGCGCGCGACGATCTGAAAATCATCGATCTGCGCACTATCGCCGTGCAGGGCCTGCTCGGAGCCGAGCACCTGCCGCCGCTTGCCGAAGCCAAGGCCTTGCTCGGCTGGCACGCCCGCCATCGTTTCTGTCCTAATTGCGGCGTGCCGACGCGGCCGGTCGAGGGCGGCTGGCGGCGTGATTGCGCGAACTGCAGGGTGCAGCATTTTCCGCGCACCGACCCGGTCGTCATCATGCTGGCGATTGCCGGCGAGCGCTGCGTGCTCGGGCGCTCGCCGCGGTTCGCACCGACCATGTGGTCGTGCCTCGCGGGCTTCGTCGAGCCGGGTGAGACCATCGAGGAAGCAGTGCGCCGCGAGGTGCGCGAGGAAGTCGGAATCCTCTGCGGGCGCGTAAGCTATTTTGCCTCGCAGCCGTGGCCGTTCCCGACCTCGCTGATGATCGGCTGCCATGCCGAGGCGCTTGCGCACGAGATCGTCGTCGATCGCAGCGAGCTGGAAGATGCGCGCTGGTTTACGCGCGATGAACTCGCACTCATGCTTGCGCGCAAACATCCGCAGGGGCTTACGGCGACGCCGCCGCTGGCCATCGCCCATCATATCATTCGCCGCTACGTCGAGGAGGGCGCCGATGTCCTCTGCTCGCTCGCCAAATAACAGGGGGGCGCGCAAGATGGCGCCGCGGGTGCTCTGCGCCGGCATCGTTGTGCTCGACGAGGTGTTTCGCGTCGAAGCGTTTCCCAAGCCGGACGGCAAGGTGCAGGCGCGCGACTTCTTCGTGGTCAATGGCGGCTGCGCCGCCAATGCCGCGGTGGCGGTCGCACGGCTCGGCGGCGCCGCCATGCTGGCCTGCCCGATGGGAGGTCCGGCCGGCGCCGACGAAAACGGCGACCGTGTGCTCGCCGCGCTTCTCCGCGAAGGCATAGATTGCGCCGCCTGCCAGCGCATCCCCGGCCTCGCCACCGCGCTTTCGGCGATTTTCATTGACGCACGCGGCGACCGCATGATCGTCACTTATCGCGACGAGCGCATAGCCGCGGTCACCCCGGAAAAGCCGCAAGCCCTGGCGGCGCGGGCCGATATCGTACTTGCCGACAATCGTTATCCGGCCTTCGTCGAGCCGATCTGCGCGGCTGCGCGCCGCCGTGGCATCCCGGTCGTGCTCGACGGCGACCGGCCGACCATCGAGGACGATCCGCTGTTTCGCCTGGCCACTCACTTGATCTTTTCGTCCGAGTGTTTGCGCGCAACCACAGGCCTCGCCGACCTTGCCAAAGGGCTTTTGCGCATTGCGGGTAAGACCGACGCGTTCCTCGCCGTCAGCAATGGCCCGGACGACATCATCTTTGTCCGCGGCGGCAACCCTTGTCGCCTGCCGGTGTTCCGCATCGACGCCGTCGATACGCTCGCCGCAGGAGACGCCTTTCACGGTGGTTTCGTGCTGGCGCTGGCCGAGGGACGCAGTGAGATCGAGGCCATGCGATTCGGCGCCGCCGTCGCTGCCCTTAAGTGCAGCAGGCTCGGCGGCTCCGGCAGCATACCGCGGCGCGGCGAGGTCGAGGCCATGTTGGCCGAACGGGCTATGCGCTCGGCTTGATCTAGAATTTTATTCTCTATAGTCTGTCGAGCAGCGATGAATTGGAAGATTGTCCGCAATGGATGCGATAGACAAGAAGATTCTCACTGTGCTGCAGGACAATGCCGCGCTATCCGTCGCCGAGATCGGCTCGCGCGTCGGATTGTCTTCGACGCCATGCTGGAAGCGCATTCAGCGGCTGGAAGCCGATGGCATCATCCAGAAGCGGGTGGCGCTGGTCGAGCAGGACCGCATCGGCCTCGGCGTCACCGTGTTCGTCTCGGTCGAGACCGGCGACCATTCGCAGGAATGGCTCGACAGGTTCGCCAAGTTTGTTGGCGCCATGCCGGAAGTTATGGAGTTTTACCGGATGGCGGGTGACGTCGACTACATGCTGCGGGTCGTGGTCCGCGACATCGCCGGCTATGACGCCTTCTACAAGCGGCTAATCGCCTCCGTGCCACTGAAGAACGTCACCTCGCGCTTTGCCATGGAGAAGATCAAATCGACCACGGCACTGCCGATCGCGTGACGCGAGCCCGTTCGCACCTGACCGGGCGCTCTGCCAAGGTGATCAGCCGGGGGTCCGATGCTGATCCGATCGAGCCTGCCCCTCAGGGCGCGATCTTTCCATCCCGCGGCACGGGGGAGCGGGAATGCCGGCAGAGCACGCATGACGAGCATCGGCGAGCGGGTCTTCAGCTTGCGCGTCAACGCCATGACGCAATGCGGTCCTGGGTCGCTGGTTATGCGAAAAGTTTAACGGCATTGAAATTGTTTGCGCGTTAGGCATCCAAATGGTCCTGACAAAAAGGCGATTGGATTTCGGTCGGACAGTCGCATGCGGACCTAAGGAGCCCAACCTATGAAGAGCGTTCTCTTGCGTTTTGTGAAGGATCAGTCGGGCGCGACGGCCATCGAATACGGCCTTATTGCCGCCGGCATATCGGTTGCGATCATCGCCGTTGTGCAGGGTCTCGGCAGCACCCTGAAGACGACTTTCGGCGGCATTTCCGGGGCGATCAAATAGGCATCGCCCGCTTCGGTGTCCGGAGAAGGCGCCGGTTCCGCGCCGGAGCCGTTTCGCTGCGCGCGCCATCACGCCCGATCCCCAGACATCCCATCCGGAATAACCGTTCTTCACACGTTGGCGCTACATGTCTCGGACGGTGCGATCGCCACAACGATGTTGACGGAAGCAATCAGCCTGACGATTTTCCCGGCGACGATGGCTTTCGCCGCATCGAGTGATCTATTTACCATGACGATCGCCAACCGCATCTCGCTCATTCTGGTGGCGGGCTTCCTTGTGCTTGCTTTGCTGACCGGAACGGGCGCGGTTGACATCGCGTCGCATTTTGCCGCCGCGGCACTGCTGCGGCTGGGTCGGCGGGGGCGATGCTAAACTCGCCGCGGCCACCGTGCTGTGGTTCGGCTTTGCTCATCTGCTCGATTATCTGGTTTACGCCTCGATTTTCGGCGGGGCGATGACCCTGCTCCTGGTTTGGTTCCGCATGCTGCCATTGCCGCAGGTGCTGGCCAGCTGGGAATGGATCGAGCGGCTGCATCAGCGCGGCGGCGGCGTACCCTATGGCATAGCCCTCGCCGCCGCAGCGCTCGTCGTCTATCCACACACCCAATGGATGGCGTTCTCCAGTCTGTGATCCGCGCCGCCTGATCCCCTACGGCCCTCTGCTGCTCGCCCGCGACGAGATCGCCGACATCATGCCCACGGCTCGGGCGCGGTCTACAGCGAGTTGGCTGTAAGATCCGGAGAACGCAATCCGTCTCCGCGACAACCAGCAACTACTCGACATGCCTCAGCACATCGTCAGCCAGATCGGTCGCCGCGACGATGAATTGTCGCGAGCGCAACGGCCGCATGCCCAGCGGCTCGCGCGTGACCTGCATCGGGGCAGCCTTGGCCGCCAACGACCAGGCGCTCACCGCCGGCGAATTCAAGAAGAGCAGCTCACGCTCGCGCAATTGGCCGGCTTCGGCTCGACTTCGGGGGAAGGTGCGGACTTCTCAAAATCATCGTCGGCTGTTGGATGAACCCCCTTCCTTTCCCTCGCCACCGGCTCAGGCAAAACCGCGTTGGTCAACTCCTCCCCGGCAACGTGTCCGAACCATCCCCCATCTCCCGGATGTGCGAAACGACACGGCCTAGACCATTTCACTCGGTCCCAGATTGGTCCCTCCCATCCGAATTGAGTGCCAATGCGGAGACGATAGCCCCTCAGCCCAGAGTACGGCTAGCAGCGATGGCAATGGGCCGACTGTCGGCCGATACAAAACCCAATTGCGTTGTTGATAAGGGCGATGACGACGAGCATCGAGGCGCGACGATCGGAAGCCAGCGGGAGCGCGGCACTGTAAACTCGAGCGTGCCCGCAACGGAGGTTGCCGGGCAGGGCGTCCTTGCTCGAAAGCCTTACGTGCTGCAAACGCTCAGTCGTAGACCGTATCCACGTAGTGCTCGGAATCGACGATCGCTTCGATGACAGTCGGTCCGCTGGCGGCGAGCGCAGCGCGGAGGACTTCCTCGAGTGCCTTGGCGTCGCGCACGCCGTGCGCCGGCACCCCAAAATAATGCGCGGGCGGATCCCGGTACTCTTCATCCTGCAAAGCCGTACCGTAGACTGGGAATTGGCGGCGGATCTGCTTGACCTTGATCAAGGCCAGCCATTTGTCGTCGAGCACGACGATAGGCAGGGTAAGGCCGAGGCGCTTCGCGGTCGCCACCTCGCCACATGTCATCTGAAAACAGCCGTCGCCGATCAGGCAGACCACCGGCAGACCGGGGCGCGCCAGCTTGGCCGCTATCGCGGCGGGAAGTCCGAAGCCCATCGACGACCAGCCGTTAGTGATGAGGAACGTTTTGGGCGCGTGTGCGCTCCACTGGCTGGCGATCTGATGGGTGTGCGCGCCGACATCGAAGGCCAGCACGCCCTCGCGCGGCAATGCCCGGCGTACCGCGTCGATCGCGGCGTGTGCCGTGAACACGCCGTTGCCGGGCCGCAGCATCCGCTGAAAGGAACGCCGGTGCGCCTCGATGCCGTCCTCGCTCCAGCAGCCCCGCGTGCGCGGTCGTCGCGCGAGGCGGCGAAACGACGAGTCGAGATCGCCGGTGACCTGATAGGCGAGCCTGGCCGACGGCGCGATATCAGCCGGCTCGATGCCGATATGCAAAAGCGGAACCTCGCCGATCCAAGCTTCGTATTCGACCTCGACGGTATCGTAGCCGAGACCGACGATCAGATCGGCCGAGTGCAACAGCCGGCGCTGCACTTGCCGGCAGGCGCGCTCGATGCAGCCGAGCGAGAGCGGATGCTCCTCGTCGATCAGTCCCTTGGCCATGGTCGTCGTGGCGAATGGCAGATTGAAATGTTCGACGATCTGGCGCACGAGCGAGGGCTCGCGCAGCCGCATGGCAGAAGCGCCGATTACTGCGATCGGCCGGCGCGCCGCGGCAATGAGTTCGGCGGCGCGATCGATGGCTGCTTCGGCTGCCGGCGCTAGCATCGTGGGGCCGGCAAGGGTCGGCGCCGACTCATTGGTTGCCGCCAGTGCCACGTCTTCGGGCAGATCAAGGTGCACGGGCCCCTGCGGTTCGCTCCGCGCCAGACGAATGGCCTCGATCAGCGTCGTGCCGATCTCGCCATTGCGCAGCGGCAGCGTCGCCTTGGTGATCGGTTTGAACAGCGCATGGTGGTCGATCCACATCTGGATGCGGCGGCCGAGCTGATCGGTGTTAAGATTGCACGTGATGGCAATCAGCGGCGAGCGGTCGAGCCAGGCATTGCCGACGCCGGTCGCCAGATTGGTGGCCCCGGGGCCGAGCGTGGCGAGGCAAAGCCCGGGCGTTCCGGTCAAGCGTCCGGTCACGTCGGCGGCAAAGCCGGCCGATCCCTCATGCGCGGTGAGCACGAAGTCGATCCCGCCCTTGCGCATCGCTTCCATGAGCGGCAGCACGTTGCCACTCGGAACGCCAAAGCCGCGCGCAATTCCGGCAGCCTTGAGCGTGGCGACGATCAGATCGGCATTATTCATTGACCGCTTTCTCGAAAGTTTCTCGCGTTTATGCCACACTTCCGAGCCTGCTCGAAAGTTGTTACCGTCGCGTCCCGCCCCTTTTCTCGGAAGTCTCCTGCATGCCTGCCAAAGCCGTATCGTTGCGCCCTTCCGCTTCGCGGCGCGGGGTGACGCATGACGTGCTTGATCGCGAGCTGGTCGACGATCTGGTTGCCGGCAACCGCATGCTGGCGCGGCTTGGCGTGCTCGACGCGTTCGGCCATATCAGCGTCCGCCACCCGCGCAATCCGCACCGCTATCTGATCTCGCGTTCGATCGCCCCTGAATCCGTGGCTCCCGCCGACATCCTGCTGCTCGACCTCGATAGCCAGATCGTCGATCCGAAAGACGAGGGCAAGCTGCTCTATCGAGAGCGCTTCATCCACGGCGAAATCTATAGGGTCCGCCCGGACGTCAACGCCGTCGTGCACAGCCATTCGCCCACAGTCGTGCCGTTCACGGTGACGCGCGCGAAACTGCGGCCGCTGCTGCACAATGCCGGCTTCCTCGGCCTCGGCGTGCCGCTGTTCGAGATCCGCAAACATGCCGGCGACGGCACCGATCTGATGATCCTCACGCCGAGCCTTGGAAAGGATCTCGCGCAAAGGCTCGGCAGCGAGGCCGCGGTGGTGCTGATGCGCGGTCACGGGGATTGCGTGGTTGGGCCGTCGCTGCCCGATGCCGTGTTCCGCGCCTATTACACCGAAATCAATGCGCGCCAGCTGCTGGCCGCTATCACCATTGGTGGTCCGATCAATTTCATGACCCGTACCGAGGCACTGACCAGCAATGAGGCCATGCTGCGGGCTTCGGCGCGGCCCTGGACGCTGTGGCGCAAACGGGCACTGGCGAAGCTGCGTGAAGAGGAACGAACATGAGAGTTACTTCGATCGTCCTCGCCTTGCTGCTGTCGCTGAGCTCAGCGGCAAGCGCCGATCCGATAGCGGATTTTTATGCCGGTAAAACGCTGCGAATGATCGTCGGCTACGGCCCGGGCGGCGGTTACGATATTTACGGGCGCCTGGTCGCCGAGTTTTTGCCGAAATATCTGCCTGGGCATCCGGCGATCGTGACCGAGAACATGCCGGGCGCCGGCAGCTTCGCCGCCGCCAAATACATCGCCCAGGTGGCGCCGCGCGACGGCACTGTGCTGGCGAGTCTGGCGCAGACGTTTCCGCTCGACAGCGCCGTTGGCGGCTCTGGCAGGACCAACGCCGCGGAATTCCACTATCTCGGCCGCGTCACCACCAACATCGACGTCGGCGCGGCACTCCCGTCGACCGGGATCAAATCGATCGCCGACACCCGTGCCAAGCGCTACACGGTCGGCGCCTCGGGCCGCGGCTCGACCACCGACATTTATCCGGAGGCGCTGAACGCTTACGGCGGCACCAAGTTCAAGATTGTCCTTGGCTACAAGGGCACCAACGAAATTCTGCTCGCCATGGAGCGCGGCGAAGTCGATGTCGTTGGCGCCTACGGACTTCCCGGCATGCTGGCCACGCGCCCGGGGTGGATCGACAAGGGCGAAGCCGCGCTCCTTTATCAGGCGGCGCTTAAGCGCAGCGCGCTCTTGCCGAACGTGCCGACCTTGCACGAATTGGAAGTCACGGATGAGGGCAGGGCCATCCTGCGCACGATCGCATCGACGGCCGAGATCGGCCGCTCGATCATCCTTGGGCCGGGCGTCGCGGCGGAGCGGGTCGCGGCCCTGCGGAAGGCATTTGCGCAGATGGTGAAGGATCCGGTCTTCGCCGCCGCCTGCAGCAAACGGCATCTGATGCTCGACCCGGCCAGCGGTGAGGACATGGACGCGATCGTCAAGCAGACGTTTGCGCTGCCCAAGCCCACACTCGCCAAGGTCGGCGCATTGCTCGCGAGCAACTAGGCGCTACCGTTCTTCTGCGTGCAATTTCGTTCGCGAAGAGCCGGCCAAGCAATCGTGAAGATGGGCGCCGCAAGGCTCGGTTGCTTTGTCGGACTTTACCGTCGGGCACGCCACCTTGGCCGGATCCGTTGGGTCGCAACGACAAAGCGTCTGACGCGGATCAGCTTTAACTGCTTTAGGAGCGCCTAATGTACCGTCTGATGGTCGCCGACCTTGATTCGCCTTCTTATTTCGTTGCTGCCGCGGCGGTTGATCTTGGCTTTTTCAAGGGCGAGGGGATCGAGACCGAATTGGTGCGCGATTTCGGCGCCAAGAACGGTCCGGAAGCGCTGCGCGAGGGAACGCTGCATTTCTTCGGCGGGCCCGCTTACGCGGCGACGCGGGCGTTCCCGGCCTGGAAGGGCGCCAAGCTTGTGTGCGCGCTTTCGCAATATTCCTACTGGTTTTTGGCCTTGCGCGCCGATCTCGACGTCGAACGCGGCGATATCAACGCGCTCAGGGGCTTGCGGCTTTCGGCCTCGCCGCCTTGGCCGATCTTGAGCCTTAAGTATCTACTGACCGAATCGGGTATCGATCTCGAGCGCGACAACGTAAAGCTCCTGCCTGCGCGGCCGGGCGACGACTGGGCGCAGGGCCATGTCGGCATCGCGGCCATCCGGGAGGGTGTCGCCGACGGCTATTGGGGCAACGGCATGCGCGTGGCGCTTGGCGAAAAGCTCGGGGTTGCCAAACTGCACCTCGATCTGCGCCGTGGCGACGGACCGCGCGGCGCGCGCTTCTACAATTTCCCGGCACTCACGGTGAGCGAGCGGCTAATTGAGGAACATCCCGACGTGGCCGCCGGGGCGGTCCGCGCGATCGTCAAAACCCAGAAGGCGCTGATCGCCGATCCGTCTCTCGCCGCCGGCGTCGGAGAACGCGTGTTTCCGCCCGACGAGGCGCCGCTGATAGCTGAACTCATCCGGCGTGACACGCCGTTCTATCAGGCGCATATCTCGCAGGAGGCTGTCGAGGGTTTGAACAAATTCGCAATCGGGATCGGATTGATCACAGAGGCGGTCCCGTATGATCGCCTGGTGGGAACGCAGTTCCGGGAACTTTGGAGCGCGTAGCGGCAATTTTCGTCGCAATCTGCCCCGAGCGCATGCGCAAATGAAACTTTCAATAGAACGGGCGCACCGCTTCACACGGACGCGTGCGCCACGCCGGCTCTGGCGCTAAGCGCTTCCCCCGAGGCTTGGTAAAAATTTGCGCTCTCCGGCAGCACGATTGAGGCCGAGCGCACCGCGTGGGTCGCCGGATCAATGCCGTCTGGCTCGCGGCCCTGCGCCACTGCGAGCGCAGCCTTGCGTAGCCGCGCCCGCGCCATGATCACGCCGTTGTCGGTGGAGACCAGGTTCTCTTTGGTGCGGTCCTGGATCGGCCCACAGCTTTCCTGGATTGCCGCGTCCTGCATGGCGATGCCTTTCACGCCGCAATAGGACTTGTGGTGGCTCTGCGCCACGCGGTCAATCATATAGTCGTTGTCCTTGTTCACGACAGGACGGAACGATCCGGGAATGAGATTGACGTGGATGCCGCCGCCATGGCGCATGGTCTGAAGCTCGTGTTCGGCGAGCGGCCGCGTCGGATGATAGGTGAAGCACCACACCACGCAGTTCTCGTCGTCGACGGGCACGAACGCGTGACCGTTGAGCGCATTGTCGCCGTAGGGCGGGATCATCGTGTGGAACGGCATGACCCACTGGGTGATACGCCAGTACAGATTGCCCGGGGTCGCCGGCCGGCGCACGCCGATGACCATGCCGCCCTTGCTCTCGATCACCTCGAATCGCACCGTGGCCTCGCGAGTGAATTCGGCGCCCTGGCTCACGTGCAAGGGATCGCTGCGGAGATCGTGCCGGTGCAGGAAGGAGACGTGCACCGAATCAATCCCGCCCTCGAGCGCCTGCAGCCAGTTGCATTCCTGCGTGCGCTTACTGACGAAGCGATGTGAGGAAGGCACTGTCGCCCATTCGAAATTCGGCAGGGGTGGCTGGCGCTCGGCGGGACCCATATAGACCCAGATCACGTCACCGAGCTCGACGCATGGATAGGCAGCAAGCTTGATCTTGTTACAAAAACCGCTGTCGACCGGCTCCGACGGTACCTCGACGCACTGCCCGGTGACGTCATATTTCCAGCCGTGATACGGGCACCGCAGCCCGTGCTCCTCGTTGCGGCCGAACCACAGCGAGGCGCCGCGATGGGCGCAGAACTCGTCGACCACGCCTATGCGGCCTCCGGTGTCGCGCCAAGCGATCAGCCGCTCGCCAAGCAATTTCAGCCGCACCGGAGGGCAGTCGGGCTCGGGAATCTCCGCCGACAGCAGCGCCGGAATCCAGTACCGCCGCATTAGCCCGCCCATCGGCGTGCCCGGCCCGGCCAGGGTGAGGAAGTCGTTCTGCTCGCGCGTGGTCATGCCGGCGCTCTTTAAATGTTGAGGACGAAGTTTACACGAATGGCATCAAGGCTGCAGCCTTGCTGGCGCCATCGCCGGAGCCCCTCACCCTGCCTCCTCCCGCTCTGTGGCGAGGATCTGAGCGCCGGTCCATGCTTCTGCCAGCCGATGCTGAACTCGCCTGAAGGCCGGGTGACCGGGTCGGAGTTGCAGCTCGAGTTTGCCACCATGCTAAGGTTCCGTCGACCGACCGATGAGAACCACACGGCCAAGCGCCTTCGCATTCACATCGCAGTTTACTGGCCCGAAATACGCAACAAATGTGCCCGGTTCCGGTCGCGTGGGGCGGATCAACGCCACCAATTTAGCCGTATCGAGGAAGCCAAGCAGATCATGCCGCCTGTGGAGGATGGCACATGCCGAGGACCTGCGCTTCAACACTTTGCAGCAAAAGGTCATCGGCCGCCCGGCTCATTTGCCGCCCACTAACCGAGATGATGAGAGTGCAAGGGTAAAGAAGGAGCCAGCACCGAAGCCCGTGCCGGCATGGTGGTGACCTCGCCGGCGCGCCCTTTGGTCTTCGCCAGCGAGCAAGAGCAGAAGGCGCGGGAATGCATCGGCTAACTTGCCGATGATCCTGACGGCGAGGGCACGGCGATGGCTGTGCCCCTGTTTGCGTTGTCCGATTGGCCGACTACAAAATTCCGGCATGCTCACGTTGATCAATCCCGTCCCGCGCGCGGAGCCGTTCGATCATCCGAACTGGGTGTTCGAAGCCAAGTTCGATGAATTCCGCGCTGCGGACATCGAATCGCGGGCGTCAGCGGTACGAGGGCGTGCTCAAGCTATTGCCGAAGGGACACCTGTTCGACGGCGAGCTTATCGTGCTCGATGACGGCAATTCAGTACAGCGGGCTAGGGTTAAGACCTGATTAACCATGTGTTGATTCAATGGTTCGGTCAACTGAATGGTAGAACGTTCCGCATTTGCAAATAGTTCCCGCCAAAAAGCGCCGGAGTAACGCAACGAAAGGCCCTTTGCTGCGTTGTTGGTTCTAATCGCTAAAGGGGAGACCTCCGATATGAAGGGCAAAGTTCTATTTGCTAGCCTGTTGTCAGCAGCCATGCTGCCACACGCGGGTCACTCGCAGACTGCGGACGCACCTGAGATCGACGCGTGCAGAGCCAGTGGCTTGATCGCTTTGAAGGAGCGATCGCCAAGCATCAAGGATGTCAATTTGGATCTGGACAGTGTGCGGGTTGTAAGAGTCAATTCAAAGATAGAGAATATTGACGTGAAGGCAATCCTCCTCGCAGACGCGTATGTGGCGAGACAAAAGACCGGCAAGCCACAGAATTTGATATGCATCGTTGGCGACAAGGGCAAGGTGTTGCTTACAGTCTTTACCAGTCATTGATTGCCGACTGATCTTACTGCCCCGTACAGCGCGTTCCCGTTGCCGACTACTCCGTTATGACAAAAGCGAGTGCTTGGCCTGATTGCTGATCAGCGGCCGCGTGCACTAGCTTATAAAGCGAGGCGCGCGAGCGCCTCCGTGGCCGCACTTGCGCGCGGAGATCCTCGGCTTTGAAGCGCGCCGCTGCGGGCGTCATGGCGCTCGCCGCGTCGAGGGTCATGGGGCGCTGCTTGTCGCCGAGGTTGTATTGCGAGCTTGTATTGAATGTCCAGGTGCGCGAGCGGACTTCCGCTTCCGCTTACCCGTAGTCTGCGAAGCGCGGCACCCCGTTGTCCCACGCCAGCAATTCGGTCTTGCCAGCAGGCAACACGAGCGCGTCCAATGTGGTTTTGTCTAGCTTCATTGCACCCCTCCTATTTGGGGAAGATTTGGCAAGCAGGTTCCTGCTGTAGGCCTACATCCTTACGGGTTATGGTGACTGGCTTTAGGCAGCAACATCAACTACTTCTAGTGTCTTCCTGCTAGGGTTCTCAAGGTCGGAGTAACTACCTCATGGTGTGGATTCGGAATCATTCACATCGCAGTATTCGAGCCGGGAATATGCCAGAAATGCCCATTTCATCGGCACTTCTTGCGTTGCCATCTTCCCAGGAATTGTGATTGGGAAGACTATGGGAAGCACGGCGCCACTGCCCTCACCGCCGGCTCAGCCGGTGCCGGTCGTCTTGGTCTGCTCAAGCATGAAAACCCGTGCGGCCTGCAAGCGCGCAGCCGGGGGCAGGTCGGCCCGCACATACAGCGATTGACGGCGGCCGTTGATACGCCAGAGACCGTCATGCGCGTCGGGGTTTTTGCAAGCAACGTACCCGCTGCGCTCGAGACGATACGGGATTGAACGCCGCCTGCGGAGATCCGTCATCCAGTCGAGCGAGGCGCCACGCGGCGTCGCTACGAGTGTTCCGATCGAGCAGACCGCGGGTCGGTCTAGATCGTCGAGCGCGTCGGCAATGTCGGCGTCTTCAGGCGCCGTGCTGGCATTGACGATCTCGAAGAAGGCCGCGGTCTGCCGCGGCACCGCACACGGGTCGAAGGCCTTAAGATCGCGCTGCGCTAGAAAAGCGGCGACATGCCCGGCGCCGCCTTCCTGCAGCAGCCAGCCCCATCGCTCGTTCCAAAACTCCGCTGGAAATTCCTCCTTCGTGCGATCCGACCACGCTACCAGATGGCGTCTGTCGTCGGCTTCCACGTGGATTCCGTCCGTCTTATGATTCGTGGTGATGACCAGCCCCAAGATGTTCGGCACGTAGAAGCGGCGGATATACTTGTCGGAACAGGCCAGCACGTCGGGTGGCGCGGCAGCGTAGGTTTTCGTGCGTTCATACAGCGCGAAGCGATCGGCGCGGCCGCTGTCGCCTAAATCGTGCCCCTCGTTCATTCGCAGCACGACCGCTTTCACGAACGGGGTATAGGGGCTCATGGGGTCAGTCGGCGAGACTTCGTGCCAGTTCCAGGGGCCGACTGTCAGCTTCAGCGCCTGCAGAAGCCAGTCTTTCCCAATTCCTGGCTTGCCACCCAGGACTAAGGCGTGGTTGATCTTCTCGTGGGGGCGCTGCACCCGGTGGGCGAACCAATCGATCGTGGCCTCGGCATCTTCCGGGTAGAGCAACCTCACGTGCTCGATCCAAGGCGTCGCCTTGGTAGCATCGCCATCAACGAGTTGCGGCGGCCGATAGAGGTTGAGACCGTGCGCGCCGTGGTGCGCCTTCCAGCCGCCGTCGAATAGCAGGCGATCTTCGATGATCTCTGGCAATCCCGGAACCCACGTTACCTGCTCAACACGCCGACGCTGCTTCAGCCATACCGTTGGCTTGAGCTTCACCTCTTTGCCGTTGCGCTTGTATCCCAGGGGGACCAGCGGCAGGATGGAATCAACACTCTCCTTCGGCCACAGCTCGCGCGTTGGCATGTACATGTACTGGCTCGATCCCGGCACGGCGTAGAAGTCGGCGAGACCGATATGACTGTCACTTGAGCGGATGTTCTTCGGTGGTTCAGGCAGCACGGGCGTCCTCCATCACGACGGCGTCATTCCAATCGGAGCCGGCGATCGCCGGCATCAGCGGCACGACAGCGCGGCGCTGCGCGCGCCAGCGGGTGGTCACCTGCGCCGCGGCCCTTTGGCCCTCTTGGTTCAGATCGTTGTCGACCAGCACGACGAGGCGCTCGACACCGGGAATGACCGGCAGGGCGGCGAGCTTCTTGGCCGAGAGTGCGGCCCACGCCGGCGTCAGCGGCGCGTCGCAATACGGAATCCGCGTCGCTGCGGCGAGCACCGTTTCTAGGCCCTCGCCCGCGACCAGCTGCGCGCCGGCGCGCCAGAACTTAATCACGCCTGCACGGCCCAGCATTCGCCGTTCGATCTTCTCGACGCGGCTGCCATTGACCTTGAGCGCGACGCGCTGAATGCCGAGCGGCGCGTCGGTGATGGGGTCGCGCATCAGCGCGAGCAAGCACGGCAACTTCCCCGAGCCGAAGACGCAAGCCGGGTGAAATCGCAAGCTGGCGTGCAGGTCCGCGGGCATCTTGGTGAAGTCGATTCCGCGCGTGCGGTCGAGATATTGTTCGGCCATCGAACCGATCAGTGGCTGAGCGCCATTCCAGATCGACATGACGAAGGCGAGCTTCTCGGGCGCCGTATCTTCCGTCGATGCCGGCGCCGGCGCCGCCGGCCAATCCTTAATGCAGTCGACCGCTTCCGCTTCGGTCATCCCTTCGACCAGCGTGAGCCATTGCATCCGATCTCCGTGCGCACCGCAGCCGAAACAGTGATAGTGATCGGCGAAGATGGCGCAGCTCGGCTCCGCGTCCTCGTGGAAGGGGCAGCTCGTTTTGCTGTCGGCGGTGAGTGGCAGGGTCACCAGCTCATAGAGCGGCGCGATCGCATCGGGCAGGCCGGCAATGAAGTCGGCATCGTCGTCCCGCTCGACCTGAATCGGATCGTCGATCTCGCCTACGTCCTCGCGCTCGATAACGGCATCGATGGCCTGCTCGATCACCTGCTCGGCATCGGCAAGTACGGCCAGCGGCTCGACCGGGTGCTCCGGGGCCTCAAGGTAATGCGGCCCGGAATGTACATGGCCGGCGAGTGGCAAGCCGGCGGCCCAGGCGGGCCGTTCCAGCAGAATCGCCAGGAAGTCCGCGTCGCTGAGCGCGCCGATCGGTGTCTCGATCGTCGCCTCGTCATGACAATGGCTGACAACCGGCAGGCCGCGCGATTCGCACCGGTCGATCGCGGCCGCGAGCAGATCGCGCGCGGTGCCCTGCACGATGTTCTCAACGAAGGTGCCGAACCACACCCGTGTCGAACGCCATTGCCCTTTGGCGTTGTTCGAGAATTCAACATCGGTTTGGTCTTCGAACTTCTTGGACGGGACGAGTTGCGCGTCCGGGTAGGTGATGGCGCGCCCGCTCGGCAGTGTGATTGTGAGATTGCCGCCGGCGAAGGCAGCGAAGATCCGCTGCGCCGCCTGCACCGGAACCGCGGCGCCAGTGCGCATGGCGACAATGACGGCGCGCATAACCGCACGCCAGAAGCGCGTTGTGGCCGGATTCGCGTCGCGCCATTGCCAGACGATTTGTTGGATTTCGTCGTCACCGCGCGGATCGTGATGAACGATCTTGCGCCACGCTCCGACACTGCCGCCATAGCCGCATGCGAGCTCCGCCGCCTTGCCCAACTGCCGTTCGGTCTTGCTGATCTCGGCATCGACGGGCTTGTACAGCATCTTGCGCGCAATGACCTGATACGGCTCGTTCTGCAGGTCGCTGGTGCGCTGGAATTCGCGATACGCATCAAGCTTCCATTGCTCGCCCGAAAGCCATGCGAGCACGACCGATTCGATGGCGCTGAAATCGCCGCTCTTGAGCTCATGGCCCGGCACAGCGCACAGCGACGCGCGGCTGAGATCGCCGAGCAGGGCGAGCGGACTTCCGTATTTGGCAATCGCGTCGCGGTCGCCGTTGCGCACGCTATCGACCAGCGAGAGCGGCAGGGCGGCGTCATTGCGTTTTAAATTCTGTAGCTGCACGCCGGGCGATGACCAGCGGCCCGGACCACAGCCGAATATTCGCAAGGTGCCGCGCAGGCGGTCATCAGCGGGCGAAGCGTAGTCGAGTAGGCGTTTGAACTTCGTGACTGAGGCCCGCGCAGCGGTACGGCGCAATTCGAGCAGCCAACGAACATGGTCATCGGGCTTCGCCGCCAGCGCCTTCTCGACAGTGCGCCTGGCCAGGTCAGAAAGGTCGGCGCCGCGGGCGTTGAGAGCGGCTAGGAACTTGTCGCGCTGATCGACGCTGGTGACCGCGCCGTCCGTCAGCTCAGCAAGCTTCAGGTTTACGGCGATGCGCTCGTTAATGGCGAGGTCCCGGGCGGCGGTGGCGAACGCCCGATCGAGCGGGATTCCGCGCCCGTTGATTGTTGCATCCTGTAACAAGTCGCGGCGCTCGTTCTCCGACAACGGCCGCAGTTTCGGTGAATTCCAGACGGCGCGCGTGGTGAGCACGTCCGTCTTGCAACGTTCGTACAGCAGCGCAAGATCGGAGGGGTCGTCGTTCCAAACCGGTACGGTGCTGGGCTTGCGCTTCCGATTCGCCTTCGGCCGCGTGACCCTGAGCATGGCCCGCTTGGCCGCGGGATCCTTCGCGTAGGGCAGCCCGAGCGCGGCGGCGAGCAGACCGAGCTCGGCCGGGTAAGAGTTGGCGAGCGCGAGCCGCTGCGAACAGTGCCACGCCGTGAGCGGGATCGGCATGAAGCCGGATCGCGGGATCAGAACGTGCTCGAAGATCCCGCGCTCAAACGCGAAATTATGCGCGATCACTCGCCAGCCGTTCGGATCGGAGGCGGCATCGAGGAATGCCACCGGCGGCGGCTCTGTCGGCAACCAGAGCTGGACGTCGCCCTCGTCGACGGCATAGGCCAAGCACAGCGGCTGCGTTGTTGGGTTAGTAGCGTAGCGATAGTCGCCGGTGACGCGAATATTAAGGGCGCTGCGGGTCTCGATGTCGAAGTAGAGCGTGTTCATCTAATCCTCGTGAGCCGGCGAATTGGTGCGTGCGTTGCTCGCCTTGACCGCAACATGGAGTGCGACGCCGGGGCGGAGGCGGACTTTCTGGTAGCCGACGCGCACGCTCGCCGTCCGGGAGGCGCTCGGCGCCGATAGGTGTCGCGGACACGAGGCCCGCTACGGGTTCGTCAGTAAGGCAGCTCGTCGTCCATGATCTCGCCGAGCGACCGCCGGTCATTGGCATCAGGCGACGCGGCCGCGAGCTTGACCGCTGGCTTCGGCCGAGCCTGTTGCGCTGGCTTCGGCTGCTCAGCGGGCTCCGGCTTTGGTGCGGGCTCGGGGGTCGGTGCTGCCGCCGTGGCCGGGCCGGTGATCTGCGGCGTCGGCGGCGCGGCTCCGATCGACGCTGCGCCGAGCGGCGTGAAATAGCCGACAATGTGGAGTTTGGGCCGCTTGCGCGTGCCGAAGGAAGTCTTCCAGGCAACGTCAATCAGCTCGACGATAGGAAGCACATTGGCACCGGCCAGCAACTTGCGGCCCTGCCATGCGTCTTCCAGCTCTTCGATTGCGATACGCGCGCCAGTGGTCTCGGCTTCATACCGGAAGCGTTGCCCGGTCGCCTCGTGAATGAAGCCGACCGCATAGAACTGACGCCACGGCGGGCGCGGTTTACCGGCAAGATCCTTTTCCCATTGCTCTGGCGCGACCACCGCATTGCGCTGGTCAAGCTCTTCCAGCGGGGCCCGCGTGAAGACCGCCCCGCCAGCGTCATTCTTCGACCAGTTGCCGGCGAAAGTCGTCGTGCCGACCCCGATCAGCGGCTTAGGCGGCGGCAAGCCGTCGCGATCGACCCAGCCGGCCGCGTCGGTCCATTTCAAGAAAGCGCCCGCCAGGCGCCCAGTCGAGTCGTCCGTCTTCGCGATCGAATTCATGACGCATGCTCCATGCATTGAGGATTGAGATTCGGTTCAAGTCGGGCTGCGCCCCGGTCGGCGGCGCCTTCGGGCGCTTCATCGCTCAGCAATGAGCGAAGTTTGAGAAACAGATTATCGGGCTCGCCCGGCAGCGGGTCATCGAACGGTACAAGGCCGGCTTGTTCGCGCACCTTGACAATGGCGGCGGCGGCGAGCGCGAGCTGCTCGGCGCGCGTATTGGAATCGGCACCGCACCAAGAGCCGCCCTCGACCGCGGCGATCACCTCGGCGCCCGATGCCGCGCGGCTCAATAGGTCGAGCAACTCGGTCGCGGCGGCGCCGTAAGGGCCGTCAAGCAGCGCCTCGGCGCGATCGCGCCGCCACTGGCGCCACGCCCGGAATTGCGCCGTCTGCTTATCGTGCTTCTTAGCCATGGCTCGGTTACGCATGGCTGTTGCCTCTGCGAATGCCGAACAGGGCGATTAACGCCGCCTCGGCACGGCCGTGATCACACTTGCGCGCGAGCAGCGAATGCGCCGCGGGGAAGAGTTCGAGCGCCTTCTGGCGCGTGCGCTCTTTGTCCTTGCCCGGCAGGTGCCAGAAGCGTTTCCAAGCAGTCGGTTCGATGATCTCGATGGGTACCGCGCACAGCACGATGGCCGCCTCGATCGAGCCGACGGCTCTGCCGTATTTGAAGCCGGAGGATGACCCTTGCCGCGGCATCGCTTGCGCGCGCTCGATCACCACGAGCGCAGGCTTGTAGCGGCTGATCCATTTGCGGATCGCGGCGACATCGACGCGCTCTTTGGCGCCGCTGCCGATGACGGGAATGTCGGCCGCGTCGACCACCATGCCGCGGGCGCCGTCGTTCGCGCTCACGATCGCTAGGCCGCCACGAATGCCGGGATCGATGCCGAGGACATTCATGGCGATCACTCCGCAGCCTGCGCCGGCTCGGCGAGAGCGCGATCGCGCAGGAAGTCGAGCGCCTTCTGTGCAGCGGAGGTGACAGTGAAGATGGCGCGAGAATTTGCTTTCAGCAGACCGATATAGCCGCCGAAGATCTTGTTCATCGTCCCCCCCTCAAATCCAACCAAGCCGCGGCTCAGAGCCGTAGTGAGCGACATCAAAGACGAACCACGCTAAGGTCATCGCCGCGCTCGCCGTCTTGCCGGTCCAGCCGACGCGGTGCATCCGAGGTAGGCGCTTTCTGAAGATCCAAATGCGAGTAAGCTTGCCAGCGTCGAACAGCTCGGCGCGCACCTCGGCCTCTAAGAATTGGATCCGTTCAAGGATGATGACTTTCGGCACGAGCTTGAGGCCGTGCATGACGAAACTGGCTGCGATCTGGAAAGGCGGATTGGTAACAATCGCCTTGAGACCGGGCGGTGCTTTGCCGCGATCACGGAAGTCGATACCGTCGACGGCAATGTCGTTCGCGACGACCTTATGGCCGTGCGCTTTAAGAACGGTGGTGATGTTGCTGTCGCCGGGATCGCACGGCTCCCAGATCTTGATCGGCAGATCCTCGGCGCCGAGCAGCTTCTCGACCGCGAGCGGCGGTGTTTGATAAACGTCGAGGCCGCGTTCGTGGGCAGGGGCGGCGTGGTTGCCAGCAGTGACATGAATGGGCCGGGTCATCCGCAGTCTCCGAAAATTCGACGAACGGCCTCGACTGCATCATCGCGATGAATGTGGCCGCGCAGTCGAGCAAACAGAGAGTGCTCATGCGCACGCACCGCGTCATGCAGTAGCAACTCAGCTTCGAAGCGCGGGACACCTAGACAGCCGAGAATTTTGACAAGCTGCGCTTCCAATCGCGCGCAGTCTTCGAACACGACTTTGCCGTTACTGACACGCGCTTCCAGGAGATCAATCAGATCTTTGACGCAAGTGTATTTGAGCATGACACCGATTCGTCCGGTTTAGGTTGTATTGCCGGCCGCCTGCGCAGGAGGCGTTGGCGCATCGGCCGGCCGCGAGCTGTTATTTCATGACCGTGGACACCTGCTCGCATGGTCCACGCCTCGCACTCGGGAATTGCTCCCGCCCGCGAGGAGGGTCGAGAGCTACTCCGCCGCCTCGCTCATGGACGACGGAGCTTCCCTGATCAGCGGCATGACCATGGTGTCCCAGACGCGATCGACGCCGAGTTGAGACGCAGCGTCGGCAAGTTCATGCGGCGCCGCCTGCTGCAAAAGCTCGACGAGACCAGGGCACCCGCCTGTGCGGCGGTGATTGATGAAGTGCGAAAGCTTGATAATGCCGCGAGCAATCTGACGGCGTTGCTCGGGCGAGAGCCGTGCCAATGCGACCACATAGGTCAGGTTGGCACCAACAAGTTTTGCCGCCTGCCGTTGCGTCAGGCCAAACCCGCCGACGTACAGGGCAAGAGCGACCAGCGCCTGCCTTGTCGGCCAAGAATTGACCCGCAAAGCGGCGGCGAGATCGTAACCAAGGTTGACTTGGCGACTTTCAGTTCCTACAAAGTGTAACACTTGACTGTTCCTTTCATGTCTATGGTCGGGCGGCTTTCGACTGGTCCTTGAGGCCGCCCCGATCACCCGCCACAGAAAATCTCGATTCCATCCCGACGCTGCTGCGGGCCTCTCCCGCCGGGCGGCAAACCTTCAATCCGGCAGCATCAAAGCGTCGCGCAACCGCATGCCGCGGCGGCGATCGCTTACATGCAGAATTTGTGACGGCTTCCCCTCGGCGATGCGGCGCTGGTCCTCGCGCACTACTGAGGCCACATGGGTCCCGCGCAGGTATGCGACAGTCGCCAGGTCGACGACCTTGAGCAACTCGACTTCGAGCGGCAGTTCGACCAAAGGCGCGGACCGCGGTGCGTCGATCAAGTCGCGGCAAATCTCAGCTGCGATCTCGAGCGCACGGGCCGGATCGCGCTCCTTGAGCGCGAGACCTTCGATGGCACGGGACTTGAGGGGCGACACGGCAGCGGCTCCTGCGATCTCGACAATCGCAGGATACGGCTGGCGCAGAACGATCAGGCTAATTGGCTTAATTGGCTTAATTGGCTTAATTGGCTTGTTTGGCCAGGGCGGCGAGAAGCGCCCTAATCCTTGAGCCCGGCGGCGCGTAAGAACGAGGAAGACGACGGCGGCTGGCTATTCCTTGGAAACTTGCCCGCGTCCCGCATCTCCTTAAACTTCTTAGTGGCTTCCGTCACCAGCTCCTCAGGCGTCGCTGTAGCACGCGGATAATCGTCGGCATCCAGAGCCGCGATCACAGTATGTGCGCGCTTCCGCTGCCGCGCAGACCCCTTTCGGCGTCGCTTTGCCGACTTCGATTCCGCGGTCTCGGGCTGAGTTGGCAGCACCGATTCGATCTGTTCGATCGGCTGCGAGGGCGAATCACTACGCACGCGCCTGAAGTGCAGGTGGCATGCGACACAAATCCCGTCGGGCGGATCGAGCCGCGGTCGCGGCGTGCCGGTGAAGACGACAACGCACCGCTCGGCGGTAAGGGGATCATATTCGGACAAAGTGGTGACTCTATTCCCGTAGTCGAATCGCACCCTGATGCCACGCTGTATAAGGCTAGCGGCGAGCGCCATGGCGTCGGCGGTGACGAAATCACGTAGTTTTCCGGGCGACATGGGCCGATAGACCAGCTTGCCCGCGTCGGTATGGCATTCGATCGCACACTCGCGCTCACCGGTATCCGCGAACGCGTGCATCCGCCGCGCGGCTGCGGCAATCGAAGCGTGCTCGCCGCGCGTACGGCGCAATTCATCAGCCGCGTCGTACCAGAATTGCCATTCTTCGGACACCGCGCGCAGCGCGTGGTATGCTTCCGCCATCTGGAATCGCGCCTCCGACGCGCGGCTTCAGACAGCCCCGGTTGGCGGCGACAGCAGCGCCGCGCCGGGGCGATTCGATTCCTAATTATACGACTGCGAGAAAGGGGCGACCACTGCAGCAGCGTTGCAGGGAAGTGCAGGAACTATGAGGAAAGGTCTGACCGCGTCAGTGAAGGCGGTGAATACGTGTTTCGCCTCTTGTAATACCCTATTTTATGCATTTCTCTTTTTCAGACTAACAAGAGCATAGAACACTGCTTCACTTATGACAGCTATGAATTTGAGCAGCAAGAGCTAGCAGATAACAGCATGAGCAACAATCTCGTCAGTGGTCCCGCTCGGGAGACCGTCTTCTGCGGTCGGGATCTTCCTCTATTTGCGCTGCAACGAGACGAGGCCTCAGGGTGCTGGCGAGTGTGGGCTCCTGCGGAGGATGATCTGTGCTTGCCAGCGGTCGCCGTTGTTGCTGTAGTTGACGATGGCCTTGCAGATGTGATGGATTTCGGATGCCGTTTGGCACACAAGACTGCTTCCGACCACGTGTCCAACCCGATCGCATAGTCGAGAATCGAATAAGGGTTGCGGCGTCGAACGTACCCGTGGATAGGTGGCGGCCCAGGCGCGAGGTGATCCATCTGGTTGCGGGTTGTGCCGTCCGGTTTACCCGTGATGGCCAGGGCCGCCGTCGCTGGGTCTGCCCTCAATGCTCGCGGTTAGTCCTTTACATTTACCCGCCGACTGCAGCGTGCCAGCAGTGCGCCCAACTGGATTTCGAATCTCACTTGGATCGTGGTCGGCCCGAGCTGCGGGCGATTGCCAAGCTGCGTCGGCGAATCCGCGCTGACCCTAGGCCATTTCAGCCTATCTCCCGAAATCCTCATGCGCGGCATCGCTGGCACGCTACGATTTGGGATATTTACCGGCTCGAATCGCAACTGATCGACTGCCTTCGCGGTATCGGGGACGACCTTTCTCATCGCTTGGAACGGAACCGGCGGAACGTTACCCGCAATGTATGACACTGGTATCGTCTCGCCGCCTGCGTTAATAGGATCAAAGAGTTATGGCGTCGTCTCTTTCGCTGAACAGCATTTGGGAAGCGCATGGGAAGCTTTCCACTTGCTCAACTGATGCGAGACCCCCCGGGGGCTTGAAAAGTCGGGCGTGAAAGTTTCGGCGAATCGGTTTCGGTAATTGTTCGCCATTCGGAAGGTGATTTTGCAGGAGACCCATCGATGAGAGCCAAGCCGCTTGTGGTTGATTCCGCCGATGACGCAACACTCATCCGTGACCGCATCAGCGGCCAGTCTGTCGCCTCGATCGCCAAGCATCGCGGCGTCACGCAGAGCGACGTCCTTGCCGCGCTCGACCGCTACGCCGCCACCTCGATCAGCGACCGGACACGCCGGCACAATCTCGCGCTTGAACTGGCCCGTCTCGACGACCTACAAACCGCGTATTACGAGAAAGCCAAGGGCGGCGATTTGCAGGCGGCCCAGCTGGTCGCCAAGCTCATAGAACGCCGCTGCATCATTCTCGGCCTTCATACGCCGCAACAGGCGGTCGTGCAGATCATTGAGGCCGACGCGCCACCGCGGCCGACGAATACTGACCGGATCGAAGCCGCCTTAAATGCGCTTCTGACTGACCAGCGGAAGAATGGCAGTAGCGGCGATGGCGGTGGTGGTGGCGAAACTCCCAATTAGGGCCCTCTTACTGAAACCCGCGTGGTTCCTTTTCAAGCGCCTTCTGCAAGTCGGCAATGGCCTTGCGGCGCTCGGTGATTGCGTCCTCGACCGTGTGCTCCTTCACGCCGTAACAATTGACCTGCTCGGTGGCATGCGCAAAGTCGTTCTGCGCCTGGACGATGCGGAGGATTGCCCAGACGACGGGATCTTCGGCGTCCCATTCGCCGAAGTGGCGCTTGGCGTCTTCCATCACGAAGTTATAGCGTTCAAGGATCTGATGGTCATCATCAGCGTCGTTGCTCATTGCTTCCTCCTGCCGTGTGAGGTAATGGCCGCCTTTGTCGTCGTCGATCATATCGACACTAGCGATCTCGCCGCCCAGCTTGCGCGCGACGACGGCGGCGAGAAGCCCTCACTGAATTGGGTTGTGGATAACTTCGCGCTTTGCGTCCAGAGTTGCACGATTGTGCCGAGACGACTACAGCCCCGGCATGCTGACGTTGATAAATCCGGTCCAGCGCGCGGAGCCGTTCGACCATCCTGACTGGGTCTTCGAGGCCAAGTTCGACGAATTCCGCGCTGCGGCCGACACTGTTCGCGGCCGGCTGATTTCGCGCAGCGGCCGCCGGATGCAACGGTTGCTCGCCTCTTTTTATCGGTCACTCATGAGCTACGACCAAAACTGGACGCAACAGGCACGCTCCAATGCTGCCTTTGTATGGTGCCATTTGCCGTCCCACGTGATCTTCAACGTGACTGGCGAGCTATCTGCTTCGATCGAGATTGCCTGCAACCTTACCCAAAGCGTGACGGATCCCTGATGTCTGACTGGGAAATGACGAGGAACCTCTCCTTTTGGGCCGTGTGCTGGCGTGATGCCGAGTACGCCGTCCGCTTGCACATAGAAAACTGCCGCGCTCGCGTCTGGCCCAACTGTGCGAGTTAAGATGGTATATAATTCCTGTCGCACCCACGACACAGGCATGATCTCATCCCAGATTATTTGGCGCACATTCCCCACCTCTTTCTCGATTCGGGTGATGATAAGCTGAACCTCGTGCGCCGTGCGAAAGCGTCTTCTACTGTTCGATGCTCGTACAAAGTAATACCGGGCATTCAGGCTGCGGCCGGAGGGCGCGCGTGCTGCGGAGTGCCCCCACAGCTGACGCAGCAGCGCCAGCCTCGACCTTGGCTTTGTCCCGGGGCCGATGTCGTTTAGTGCCATGTCACCTGAAAAACCGGTGTGCCGTACACGCAACTTCGGCCCGATCAGCCGATCTCCGATCGCGAAAAGAGCGATGATCCATGTGCCGGTCGCGCCTATTAGGATAGCTCGCCAAGGTTCCATGCGCATTTTTGCAAGTGCATCAACTAGAGACTGCACCCATGGGTCCATTTTATGCGATCTCCATTGAACGCGAACGCTAAGGCGCGGCGTCTGGGATAACGTCCGCACCCCTTAGTTGGCAAGTTTAACACGGTCTGCCCCTCTGGGCCGTGGCGCGACACCTGTCGATCCGGGGGTGGCACAGGAAGTCTCGATAAAGCCCGTCCCATCTTTGCCGATTACGCCAGGCACCGGCCGGCAGCGCGGCTGACGATACGGCAACGCTCGCGCGTGCTCGAGCAATGGCCGAAGGGGTGACGGGTGACTGTGCTGCTGCGCCTTGCCGCCGCGCTTTAGCTTCCTTACCTCACACCGTGTTGGGCCGATATCTCGGTTCTCGGCGTTCTGATCGCGGCAATCGCAGCGTCCAAAAGATGAGAGTCTGCCTCCGCATCGCTGCGGTTCGAAAGCAGGTGAAACAGCTCGCCGCCATCGCTGCTGAGCGCGCGGCCCAGGCCGAGGGCTCTCGCGTGGTCCCGAGCTTCCGGCCGCTGACCGAATCCGAAACCGAAACGATTTTGGGCGGAAAGCTTCTGGCAAGGCTCGGGGATGTGATTACTTCTTAGGTGAGGCGCGGTGAGCGTCTCATCACTTCGATTACAGCGGGCCTGCGCCGGGCTGGTCTTGGCGCAGGCTTTTCATTAGAATGCATGCCGCCGGGTCGCTCCGGTAACTCCATAGATGACCTCCTTTCCATGAAAGGGCGCCTCAGCCAGTTGGCGGCTGGGGCGCTCTTTTCGTCTTTGCTGATACGGGTTTCAGGTTTATTCTTATGGTGCTGTATCGAGGTGAAAGGAGGAATCATCACGCCGCGCCGCAACGCGGCTAAAATTTGGAGTTTTGCTATGTCTGACATGACCGGCCTTGCCGACCTCGTCGCCGAGATCAAAGAAGCGAGCCGCAATATCGAGCGCGGCGACGCCTGGACCGGCAAGCGCCTCGATTCGATCGAGGCATCCGTCAACCAGCTTTTCAGGAAAACACAGCGCCCCGGCTTCAGCGGCGACTACCGCGACGACGAAGTTTCCGAGCGCAAGAGCGCCGTCGAGATGTGTCACATCCGGCGCGCGTTGACGGTGCCGAAGGTCGACGGAATGACGACCGAATATGTCCCTGGCGGCGCCGAAATCGACGAAGCAATCGCCGCGCGGAGCGGTTTTAGGAGCATGCTGCGTCACGGTGACGTTTCACGGCTCGATCAGCTCGAACGCAAATCGCTATCGGCGTTCTCGTTTGGCAGTTCCGGCTTCCTTCTGCCGCCGGAAATGTCGAACACAGTGCTGCGTTGCATTGTCGATCCGACTGATGTTTCCGGTTTGATGAATCGCGTTCAGATCAGCGCCGGTTCAATTCGGTTTCTGGTCGACAACACGCGCATGATGGACGCCGGATGGGCTTGCGAGGCGAGCTGCTTCGCTAACAACCCGCAGCCCGATCTGCAGGCGGGGCTTGGCGAACTTGAAATAAAAGCGGAATCGATCAGATTTATCGCGTGCGCCACGAGCGACTTGTTGCAGGACGCGAGCTTTAACGTCGAGAATTGGTTGCTTGATAAGGTCAGCCGCGGCTTCCGCAACACCATCAATAACGCGGTGATGATTGGCGACGGGGTTGGTAAGCCGCTCGGCTTGCTGAACCCCAGTTCGGGCATTCCGGTCTGTGAAACCTCGCCTGTCACTCCGGCGGGCCAGTTCACCTGGCAAGACCTGGTGATGCTCAAATTCGAGGTGCCGATGGAGTGGCAGGCGGGCTGCAGCTACCTGATGAACCAGCGCACGTTCGCGTTGCTGCTGACCATGTCGAATTCAGCGCAACGCCCGATCTGGGGGCAGTTACCCGGCGGTTTGCCCGGCTTCACTTTGGCCGGTTCGCCAATCAACATCGTCACGCAGATGCCAGACGTTAGCCCTGGTTCAACACCAATCGCCTTCGGCAACTGGAAATCCACGTATACGATCGTCGATCGAAAGGCGGTGACGATGCTTGTCGATCCATACAGCGCCGGGTTCTGCACCATTTTTAGATTCGAGTGTCGCATCGGCGGTTCGGTCACATGTCCTAATGGGGCGCGACTTATGCGAATCCGATGATGACAGAACTCGACCCGTCGCAAAGCCGACTGCTCGGCGCGCTGACGCTCACGGTGGTGAAACACCTCGGCGAAAGCGCGCTCGTGGTCGACGAGGACGACAATCTCTGTTCCGACTGGCGGATGGTGCGCCTCGACGACGTCGTACTGTTCGAGAAGCCGGCGGACAAACAGTCACCCAAACGGATCGATTGCTATCACGTCGTCGAGCGTAGCGCCTGTGGCACTGCGTTCAGGCTCGATCCCGCGCGGTTGGTCTACTCGCTAAAGTGGAAGCACAACGCCCGGCCGCCCGATTTCGAGTTGGTGCCGGTCCAGGCTGAACCGCAGCTTTGGGTCAACACCGCCAACCTGACGCTGCTCGCCGCGCTGCGGCGCCGGGCTCCACACGCGATCGACTGGGCCGGCACGCAGGACGTCGTGCTGGTGCTCGACGCTTTCGAGGCCGCGTTGGATAGCAGAGCGGCACATCGACATTGACGACTGTTCGGAGCTTTCCTGGTGAACCGCTGAGATTAGGCCGCCCCCAACAAACTTACGCGCGCCTTCCGCTTCCTGCGCCAGCCAAGCAGACCTAACGCGCCGAGGCCGGTGGCGAAGAGAGGAAGAGTGGCGGGGAGTGGGACGTTTGGTGCTTCTTCCGTGAAGGTGGGTGGGTTAGGCCCAGCATCTACACGAGGAGAAAAGGTATTTATGAGTAGGACGGCCGCTGGGCCGAAGGGTGGGCCGCTAAAAAGTTCAAGATCAGGGGTTACCGGCCCGCCTGTAATGGTGCTCACGGCGCCACTTGATCCGTCAAAGGCTGCATTAGTAATAGTCCCCGATGTGACCGTGAATGAATTTGGATTTGCAAATTGCGGCTGGAACGACAAGTTCGGTGGTATGGGCAACCCTAACCCGGCAGGAGCACTGGTGACATCGACAAGGGTTGCCGCTTGATTTGAAGTGTTGTCGGTCAGACCAAAAATCTGTCCCGTGACAGTGCCGTTAACATCTCCCACTACGTTGCTGAAAGAGAAGTCGAAAGTCAGCGCATCGCTTGGGGTTGATGCAAATGACAACAGCAACGCTGACGCAAGTACAAGCACAATACGGGATATCATCATCGCCTCCCTTTAGGCAGGTTAGTTCTGCTTCGCGCACACGCTCGGCTATCCGGGATTAGGGCTGCTAGCTGGAGGCTACGCCCCTTGATCGTCATGCAGATATATAACTTTGGATATGGTTTCGTTGGACGCATATAAATGGAAATTCTGTGGCCTCGAGCAGGACAATCGCTTGTCGCTCGGTATCATATTACCATCAAACAAAAAAGCCCCGCGCAGCCTGAGAGGCACTTATCACGTCGCCCAGAACGGCATTGACGGCCGTGCGGCGGCGGGTAGCCTGCCTGCCATGACGCTTGACGGCGAGTTGTGGGACAACGCCTGTCGCTGGGCGTTCCGGCAAACCTTCGGTCACGAGCCCGCACCTGACGAGCTGAGAGATTACCAGCACGCGCTCGCCGAGCGTGACGCCACGGGCGCGTGGGACGCGCTGCCGATCTACGCGCGCCTGCGCGGCGAGCCGGCTAAGGCGTCCCTCACAGAGCCCCGGCGGAAAGCGCCTCGGCGCCAGCCGGTAGAAGCCGCTGATGCGGTCGTGCCGCCGCCGGATCCCGTGCTGGCCCCGCCACCGACATCGGACCGAGCCCCGGCACGTGCTTTACTGCGCAGGCAGCTCGCTGATGGCCCCAAGCCCGGCGCGCTCGTCGAGGCCGCAGCCAGGGAGGCCGAAATTCCCATTCGCTTGCTGATCGTGGCAGCCGACGCGCTCGGCGTGCGCACGCGGCGGGGAGAGTGGTGGCTCCCGGGGTGATCATGCCGTTAGTGGCAGGTTCACCACCGTGTTTGTGCGGCCTTCTACGACTGCCATCAAGTGATCGGCCCACCGATCGAGCGCGACGCGTTTTTCGTCGTCGTAGGGGGCACGGTTATAGACGCCGGCGACGCCCTTCTTGTGACCCGACACATGGTTCAACACCGCCTCGATGATATGCGGCTGCACCTTGAGACGGTCGGCCATGACCGTGGCGGTCGTACGACGCAGATCGTGCAAGACCCACGGTGCGATCGGCTTGCCGCCATGGGCGGCGGTGGTGCGCTGGTCGAGAGCGGACTTCGGGGCGGCCCAGCCCGGATAAGGGCCACGCCGGCCGAAGATGAAATCGCGATCAGCGTGGCGTGGCTGCGCCTCGATGATCGCCCATGCCGCGCCGCTGAGCGGGATGCTGTGCTTGCGCCCGTTCTTAGTGCGCTCACCCGGCAAGGTGATCGTACGATGCTCGCTGTCAATCTCGGACCAGCGCAGCCCGCCGATCTCTTCGCGTCGCTGCCCGGTCAAGGCGAGCAGCTTGACGATGGCGCCATAGTGGTCATCCTTGAGCGCATTCCAGATGAGGAGCAGTTCGGCGCCCGAGAGCACGCGCTCGCGGGCGCCGTTCGTCTCGGCTTTGTTGGTACCAACGACCGGATTATTCGCGTTGTCACCCAGCAGGCCGTTGCCCATACACCACTTGAAGAACGCCGACAGTGACGAGCGCGCGCAATTGGCGGCGACTGGTCCGCTATCTTGGGCAATATCACCGAGTAGTGTTGCGACGGTGCCGCGGTTGACGTTGGCGAGTTGCAAGCTGTGCAATGGCTTGGCGTACTTGTTGAGGTGGCGTTCGACTTCGCGACGGCTGCGTGACTTGAGTTTCCGGTCTTTGAGGAAGCGGGCGATCGCTGGCCCGACAGTCTCGGCAGCCTGAGCCCGCGCCTTGATCTTGGTGCCGGCCGGGTCTTGGCCGAGCCGCACTTGCGCGCGGAAATCCTCGGCCTTTGAGCGCGCCGCAGCGGGCGTCATGGCATTCGCGTCGCCGAAGGTCAGGCGGCGCTGCTTGCCGCCCTGCCGATACTGGAAGATCCATGTCTTCGATCCGGCGGCCCGTATCCGCACACCGAAGCCGGGCACGGCGTTGTCCCATACCATCAGTTCGTCCTTGTCGGTAGGCACGGGGAGCGTATTCAATGTGGTCTTGTTCAGCTTCAGCCGCGCTCCTTGGCTGGCAACACGTTCAGGTTGAGTGATCTTTCATTGTCCGTTCCATTCTGGGAAGCACATGGGAAGCAACTGGGAAGCAAGTTCCTGCTGTGTTCTGCTGTAGGCCTACTTCGCTACATTGGGGTATGATGCATGTATAGGCCGTTTATGCAGCAATATCAAGGCCTAGAGCGCATCACTGCGTATGCTTCCCAAGCACGGAGTAGCAGCTAATGGTGTGGATTCGCAATCATTCACATTGGGGCGCGTTTCTCGCTGAAGTCGAAGCCGGCCGTGTGGTTGGCGTGCGGCCGTTCGAGCGCGATCCGGAGCCGTCGCCGTTGATCGAAGCAGTTCCGTCAGCGGTGCACTCGCCGCTGCGCGTGGCGCGGCCGTTTGTGCGCGAGGGGTGGCTCAAGCGCAGATTGGCTGAGAGCAATGGCGATGGCCGCGGCCGCGAGCGCTTCCTTCCCATACCCTGGGAGAGGGCGCTCGATCTCGTTGCTGACGAACTGCTCCGCGTCAAACGTGAGTACGGCCATGACGCCATCATGGCCGGTTCGCAAGGCTGGGGCTCGGCGGGAATTTTCCACGAGGCGAGGGGACAGCTGCGCCGCTTCATGGGTTCATTCGGCGGCTTCGTCGACCAGACGTCCAATTACAGTTTCGGCACCGCCTTGGTGTTTTTGCCGCACGTCGTCGGCAGCGCGCAGCCGGTCACCGGACCGCTCACCTCGTGGTCTTCGATCGCCCGCCACGCCAAGCTGATGGTGCTGTTCGGCGGCGCCAATCCGAAAAACATGCAGGTGACCAAAGGCGGCTGCGGTGCGCATTCAACCGGCAATGCGCTCGCCGAGCTGGCGCGCGCCGGCGTTGCCGTGGTCAATATCAGCCCGATTCGCGAGGACGGTCCGACGGCGCTGGCGCCGGAATGGATTGCAATCAGGCCCGGCACTGATACCGCGCTGTTGCTGGCGCTCGCTCACACGCTGATTGTGGACGGACTGCACGATACCGCGTTCCTGTCGCGCTATTGCGAGGGCTTCGAGCGCGTGCGCGCTTATGTGCTGGGCGACAGCGACGCCACGCCAAAGGATGCCGATTGGGCGGCGCCGATCACCGGCATCGCGGCCGGAACCATCCGTTCGCTGGCCCGGCGCATGGCGGCCTGCCGCACGATGATCAGCGCCTCGTGGTCGCTGCAGCGCGCCGATCACGGCGAGCAGCCCTACTGGGCCGTGATCTTGCTCGCGTCCTGTCTTGGCCAGATCGGTCTTCCCGGCGGCGGCTTCGGGTTCGGCTACGGCTCGGCCAGCGGCATCGCCGAGCCGCCGCTCGCCTTTCGCGCGCCCACCATGGAAGGTTCGCCCAATCCGCTCGGCCGGGCAATTCCGGCAGCGCGCATCGCCGATTGCCTGCTGCATCCAGGCGAGAGCTACGATTTCAACGGCCGCAAGAACAGCTATCCGGACATCAAGCTCGTGTATTGGGCGGGCGGCAATCCGTTCCACCATCATCAGGACATCAAGCGGCTGCGTGCCGCTTGGCGCCGGCCGCCGACCATCATCGTAAACGAGCCGTGGTGGACGGCGACTGCCCGCCATGCCGACATCGTGCTGCCGGCCAGCACCACGCTCGAGCGCAATGACATCGGTTGCGCCCCACGCGACCGTTTCGTGATTGCCATGCAGAAGGCTATTGAACCGGTGGGCGAGGCGCGCGACGATTTTTCGATTTTCAGCGCGCTTTCGCAGCGACTCGGCTGCGAGGCCGAATACACGCGAGGCCGCAGCGAAACGGAATGGCTGCGCCACCTGTACAATCGCTGGCGCGAGAACGTGCGCAGCAATCAAGCGGCGATCCCCGATTTCGATCGCTTCTGGCAGGACGGGTTTTTTGAGATTCCGCCGTGCGCCGAGGAATATGTGATGTTCGCCGCCTTCCGCACCGATCCGGCCAACAACAAGCTCGCAACGCCGTCCGGCCGCATCGAGCTGTTTTCGGAAAAACTCGCCGGCTTCGGCTACGACAATTGTCCGCCGCATCCGAGCTGGATCGCGCCGTCGGAATGGGTTGGAGCGCCGGCAGCAAAGCTCCATCCGCTGCACCTTATTTCCAGCCAGCCGCGCTACAAGCTGCACAGCCAGATGGATGCCGGACCGGTCAGCGCGCGCGGAAAGATTACCGGCCGCGAGGTGGTCGCGTTGCATCCGCACGATGCGCGCCAGCGCGGGATCAAAGAAGGCGATGTGGTGCGGGTTTATAACGACCGCGGCGCCTGCCTCGCCGGCGCGGTGATCAGCGACCTGATGTTGCCGGGCGTCGCCAAGCTCTCGTGCGGGGCCTGGTACGATCCGGCCGGCGAGGATGGCGCGCTGTGCGCGCACGGCAACGCCAACATGCTCACCCACGATCGCGGCACCTCGAAGCTCAGCCAGGGCCCCGCGAGCGGCACCAACATGGTCGAGATCGAATTGTGGAGCGGGCCCTTGCCGCCGATGCGCGTGTTCGCGCCGCCTGAAATCGCGGGCTCGCCGGCGACGGCCTAAGAATCCGTTTCGGCTCGAAAGCGCAAACAGAGGAAAATGCTTTGCGAGCGCGTACGCGCCAAGTTGCCAATGAATGGTCAGCAAAATGCGGCTTTGCCTCAACCGATTGTTTGGCAAGCCGTTGGTTCTCGAGTTCAACGGACGCGCCAATCGCGCATTTTCAAGGTGATGACGACATAGCGGGAGCCGAACCGCCTCGCGCTTCTTTTTCAGTTCGATTTACTCTTGATCAATAGCTCTGCGTTCCCGGAAAAAATCTTGCGCCGATCGGCGTCAGGGATATCTAGCTGGTTGAGCGCCTCGATCGCCGGCTTGATCGGGCCAAGCGGAGTATCCGTCGCGAACACGACCTTGTCGGCACCGAAAAATTCGAAGCCGCAGCGTAGCGCGTGCACGCCGCCGCCGAACATGGCCGTGTCAGCGTAAAATTCGTGCATGTAGTCGAGGTGGGGGCGCTTCAGCGCAGGCAAGATCTTCGAGTAGTCCTCGTCCGACGTGCGGCTGCCGAGCACATCGAGGCCGGGACCGATCCGGCCGTCGTAATAGGGAATCATCCCGCCGAGATGGTGGGTGATGATTTTTAGGTTCGGATAGCGGTCGAACAAGCCGCAGAGTGCAAGCCGCACCATGGCCACTGAGGTGTCGTAGGGCCAGCCGAAACACCACCACATCTCAAACCGCGACTTTTGCTCGGCCGGATAATCGGTCATGGCGGCGCTGCGCCCGGGATGCAGCCAAATCGGCCGGTCAAGCTGCGCCATGGCGGCGAACAGCGGTTCGAAGGCTGGCTCGTCGAGCGGTCTCCCGGCGAGCGGCGTGAAAATCTGCACGCCGGCGGCGCCAAGCTCATTGATCGCGCGCCTGGCCTCCTGCAGCGAGCTCATGACGTCGGTCAGGCACAGAGCGGCGACAAATCCGGCGAAGCGATCCGGATGTTTGGCGCACAGCTCGGCCATGGCGTCATTGGCGATGCGCGCCAGCATGAGCCCCTGCCCGGGCGTGGAGAAATCCTCGATCGGCGGATTAGGTAGCGAGACCACCTGCCGGTAATCGGCGAACTCGTCCATCTCGCGAAAGCGGGCATCGAGATCGTGAATCTTGCGCACGCTGCGCAGCCGCGCGGCAATGTTGCCGAGCTTCGGCGCGGTCTTCTCCATCGCGGTGGAAAAGCGCTCCGGCATGATGTGGCAGTAAAGGTCGATCAAGGTGCCGCCGCTCATTGGATCTCCCTGGATAGCGAATGGCGACAGTCGCAAGCCGCAGCTATTCGCCAACGGCAATTCGCCCTTGGCTGTCCTACGCGATCACCCGCACCGGCTCCCGATCGAGGAAAGCGCGGATGTCCTTCACCACGTCGGAAAAATAACTCCCGTAGTTCTGCTGCGACACGTAGCCGAGATGCGGCGTGATAACGAGGTTGTTCATTTTACGGAACGGATGATCGAGCGGCAGCGGCTCGACATCGAAGACGTCGAGACCGGCGCCCGCGATCCGCTTCTCACGCAATACCGCGAGCAGCGCCGCCTCCTCGACGATCGGCCCGCGCGACGTATTGATCAGATAAGCGGACGGCTTCATCAGGCTGAGTTCGCGCGCGCCCACGAGCCTGCGGGTGCGCGGCGAGAGCACCACGTGAATGGTGATGAAATCCGACTGGCGGAATAGATCGTCCTTGCCGACATAACTCACGCCCGCAGCGGCGCATTTTTCGGGCGTAAGATTCTGGCTCCAGGCGATCACCTTCATGCCGAAGGCCTGAGCGATCGCGGCGGTGCGGGTGCCAAGCTTGCCAAGGCCCAAAATGCCGAGCGTCATGCCCTCGAGGTCCGGGCCCAGCGTGCTCTGCCACACTGCGCCCGCATGGAGCCGCGCGTTCTCGTAGCCGATGCGCCGCGTCAGCTCCAGCATCAGGCCGATAGCGATGCCCGAGGTCGGGCTGCCGAAAGAGCCGGTGCCGCAGACCACAACGCCGCGCGCCTTCGCCGCCTCGGTGTCGATCGAAGCGTTGCGCATCCCGGTGGTAATCAAAAGCTTAAGTTTGGGCAGGGCGTCGATCACCATGCGCGGAAAGGCGGTGCGCTCGCGCATGGCGACGACGATGTCAAAGTCCGCAAGTGCGGCGATAACGTTCTCAGCTCCGCCGAGATGCTGATCGAAAACCTTGATCTCGAGGTCGTTCTTGACCTGTGACCAGTCGCCGAGCTTGAGGGTCACCCCCTGATAATCGTCGAGAATTGCGCAACGTAGCGCCATGATCGCTTCCACCCTTGTCGTGCACTTTGCTTTTGAGTGCCTAAGCCGTCTCACAACGGCGGGGGGAAGACAAGGTCAGTCCGCAATGCAGTGTTACGCGCGATGTTCGGCGGGCGTGCGCAGCATCGGCTCGCTGGCGGCCGCGCGCGGCTGCGGCTTTGGGGCAAGATTGCCGTATTTGGCGCGCCATTTTGGTCCCGGCCCACGCATGTAGTGGAGGTCGGGCCGATAGGACCCGCCGCTCTCACCGGGATATCGCCACAGGCCGCGCAGAGCCTTTAGAAGGTTGTGCCGCATCGAATGCTCCCATTGGCCTTTTACGGCGAGGCCCTTCTTGGGGGATTCCTATCCCTGCGTGCCGCACCCCAGCGGCAACGATCCGGGATGAAACGCGAGTTTCATTTTCAAACGATCGTTTAACACGATTCTGTCGCTGTGTAACCATTAAACTTTGGTAGGAATTCGGCACGGTTCGGTATGAATTGTGACTCTAGACAGCGGCATTTTCTCTGCGGGAACCCGCTCTAGCGCCCGCCAACGCGCAGCGGCATGCCTGCCGCCGGACGCAGCGTGACCCGCGCCACCGGCTTCGGTTTGTGTCCGGCGATCGGGAAAAATCGAAAGGCGCGCACGAGCGTCGCCAGAACCACCGCCGCCTCGATCATTGCGAAGCTGGCGCCGATGCAGACGCGGGGACCGCCGCCGAACGGCAGGAAGGCATAGCGCGGTCGCGCTTTGACCTTGTCCGGCGCGAACCGGTCCGGATCGAACGCATTCGGATGATCCCAAAGCCGTGCATGGCGATGTAGCGCAAAGACTGGAATGTTGACGCGGGAATTGGCGCCGATCTGCATGCCGCCGAGCGTCATCGCGGCTTTTGGCTGCCGCGCAATAGCTGCGGCCGGCGGATAAAGCCGCATGGCCTCGTAAATAACCTGTCGGCAGAACGATAACTTCTCGACCTGAGCGGCACTGATGGGGTCTTCCCTCGCGACCGCCGTGACTTCATCGAAAACACGCGCCTGCGCGGACTGATCCTTGGCAAGCAGCCACAGCGTCCAGGTCAGGGCGACGGCGGTGGTCTCGTGGCCGGCGGTAATGAAGGTAAGCAGATTTTTCATTACCTCGTCGGCGCTCATGCTCCGTCCCGTCTCCGGATCGCGGGCCGCCAGCAACAGATCGAGGAGGTCGGGTTGTTGCGCTGCCTTCGCGGCGCGCCGCTGGGCGACAATGCGCAGGACGTCGGCATGCAGAAAATCGCGGGCCCGCAAGGCGCGGCGGCGACGCGGGTAAGGTAGCCATTCCGGCAGCCCGAATATCGTGTAGATCAAATGCCAGGGCATCGTCTCGAAGTTGAGCGTTAGCGCCTGGCTGTAACGATCGGCATCGAGGCTTGCCGAGCCGCCCAGCATGGTCTCGACGATGATATCGAACGTCGTGCGGGTCAGCGCGGCGCCCGCATCCACCGTTTTGTCGCCTCCGGTTGCCCGCCAGCGCTGCACTTGGCGCTCGGCCATCGCGGCGAAAGCGGGAACAAAGGAGAGCAGTGTTTCATGCCGAAAAATCGGCGCCACGGCGCGGCGCTGCCAGCGCCAGTCGGCGCCCTCGGCGAGAAAGAGCGATGCCTCGCCGATCACTGGCGAAAACGAGCGCCTGGTCGCCGGATCGCGGCGAAAGGCATCCGCTTTCTCGACCAGGATTTCGGCAATAAGCTCAGGATCGCAGACCAGGATCATCTCGGAGCCGCCCCTGGTCCGGGTCACCCCCTGTTCGTAGGCGGCGCGCGGATATGACTCGATGTAATTGCGCCATAGAGTGGGCAGGCCCCAGAGGCCAAGGGGCTGCGAGGGCGGTTCGAAGGGAAGCAAATCGGGATCGGAGAGCACTCGATTTAGCGGACCTGCGGCTTGCCGTCTAGGTAGGCAGGCGCTACATCAGCGGCAACTTCCCCCAACATTGCCGCATTGCGCCCAACAAGCGAGGGCGGGCGCGGAACACGCCATGGCCCGTCAATTCATCTATCACATGGAAGGCCTCTCTAGGACTTATCCGGGGAACCGGAAGGTTTTGGAGAACATCAACCTGTCGTTCTATCCGGACGCGAAGATTGGCGTGCTTGGCGTCAACGGCGCCGGCAAATCGACGCTGCTGCGCATTATGGCCGGTCTGGATAACGAATTTGCCGGCGAAGCCTGGGCGGCGCAGGGCGCCAAGGTCGGCTACCTGTCGCAGGAACCGCACCTCGATGCGTCGAAGTCCGTGCGCGACAACGTCATGCAGGGTGTGGCGGCGCAGAAGGCGATCCTCGATCGCTACAACGAGATTGCGGTCAATTACTCCGACGAGACCGCCGATGACATGACCAAGCTGCAGGACGAGATCGAGGCCAAAGGGCTGTGGGACCTCGATTCTAAAGTCGACCAGGCAATGGACGCGTTGCGCTGTCCGCCGGACGATGCCGAAGTAGCGAGCCTGTCGGGAGGCGAGCGGCGGCGCGTGGCGTTGTGCCGGCTTCTCCTCGAGCAGCCTGAGCTCCTCCTGCTCGACGAGCCAACCAACCACCTCGACGCCGAATTGGTCATGTGGCTTGAGGGGCACTTGCGCAACTATCCGGGCGCGATTCTCATCGTCACCCACGACCGTTACTTCCTCGACAATGTCACCGGCTGGATTCTCGAGCTCGATCGCGGGCGCGGCATTCCCTACCAGGGCAATTATTCCTCGTGGCTGGTGCAGAAGCAAAAGCGGCTCGAACAGGAAGGCCGCGAGGAAGCGACGCGGCAGCGCACGCTCGCACGCGAGCAGGAATGGATCGCCGCTTCGCCGCGCGCGCGCCAGGCCAAATCCAAGGCCCGCTACGAGCGCTACGAGGAATTACTGAAAAAGGCCGGGGAGATGCATAGTCAAGCGGCGCAGATCGTCATTCCGGTCGGCGAGAGGCTCGGCCAGAACGTGGTCGACTTCGAGCATCTGAAAAAAGGATACGGCGACAATCTTTTGATCGACGATCTTACCTTCAGGCTGCCGCCGGGCGGCATCGTCGGCGTCATCGGCCCGAACGGTGCAGGCAAGACCACATTGTTCCGCATGATGACCGGCCAGGAAAAACCAGACGGCGGCACGATCAAGATCGGCGAGTTGGTGCATCTCGGCTACGTCGATCAATCGCGCGACACCCTCGACGGCAGCAAGACTGTCTGGGAGGAAATTTCCGGCGGGCTCGATCAGCTCATGCTCGGCAAGCGTGAGGTGAATTCGCGGGCGTATTGCTCAGCCTTTAATTTCAGGGGCGCCGATCAGCAGAAGAAAGTCGGCCAGCTTTCTGGCGGAGAACGAAATCGTGTGCATCTCGCCAAGATGCTTAAATCCGGCGCCAACGTACTTTTACTCGACGAACCGACCAACGATCTCGACGTCGACACCTTGCGCGCGCTCGAGGAGGCGCTCGAGGACTTTGCCGGTTGCGCCGTGATCATCTCCCACGACCGCTGGTTCCTCGACCGCATCGCCACCCACATCCTGGCCTTTGAGGGCGACAGCCAGGTCGAGTGGTTCGAGGGCAATTTCCAGGATTACGAGAAGGACAAGATGCGGCGGCTGGGAACAGAGACAGTCATGCCGCAGCGGATCAAGTACAAGAAGTTTTCCAGATAGCGGTTGGATCCCCGTGCGCAGGATCGATGCGGCGTCTACGCCCGAGGCTGGCCAAGCCCTGGCACATGACGAATTGGGGTCATTCCGTCTTGCGGACATCCGATCTGATGAAGGTTTACTCCTTGCCTTTCACGCGCACCTTGGTGGCGATCGGACCGGTGTCGCCGACATCCTCGACGTAATAGACCTTGTCGCCGCGCTTGAGCTTGTCGAAGTTGCCGGACAGCAGCGAATTGCGGTGAAAATAGAGAGAGCTGCCCTCCCTGGTCAGCAGGAAGCCATGGTCGGCGTCGGGCACGACCTCGGCCACCTGGCCGAGCGACTGATTTTCCGCATCGTGAAGCGCCTCCTTGGTGCGGCCCTCGCGCTGCTCTTTGAGATCGCGCAACCGCCGCTCGGCGGTGTGAAACGCCTCGTGGATCGCGTTGCGCAGATCGGGGCGCTGATACTTTCGCTGCAGGTGCTCGGGCTCGTGGCTGATCACAAGCTCCTTGTGCCCGGGAATGCCGAGCTCGATGCGCACCACCGGCGGAATGGTTCCGGTCCTGCTTTCGGCGCGCTGGTCGACGCGCACGCGGCATGAATTGAGCCGGCCATAAATCTTTTCCAGCTCGGCGACGCGGGCGCGGATTTCGTCCTCCGCCCATTGCGAGCGCTCGACGTTGTGGAAGGCAAGCATAAGCGGCACCTGCATGATCGGCTCTCCTGGCGGAACAGCGATGGTTGAGCGCCGGCGAAACCCATTCATTGAACTAACTTCGCTGACGCGCAAACGCTCCCTACGTGATTCCGCCGCATGCAAAATTTGCGCCTGCCGTCCGCGCGCACCAGGGCGGCCGGGCAGGGCGCCACTATGTTCGTGCTCGAAGATCGGCGAGCCGGCAGCGATCGTCATCTGGTAGCCTTCGACTTTTTGCACGGAGCCGGGGTCGCCCGCTGGCATGTCGTGGACGAGTTCGGGCTTTTTCACGCCCAGCCGCGCGGAGTTGATCAGGTTCAAATCCGCGCGCAATCGGACCGTGAGCCGGCTGCGATCGGACCGAAAAAATCCGCGGTCTCGCTCTCTGCCGCTTGATGAGCATGTCGAGCGGCAGTTTAGGACCCCAGCTGCGATTGTGGCTGCAATGGGCGAGCATGTAGGTCGGCACCCCGGAATCAACGATCGAGCTGCAATGCTGGTGACGTAGTTGATTACCGGGAAGTGATCGTCCTTTAGGATATAGTCGTACGCGAGTACCTGCGGTGTGCGGCGTTCGCGCGCCGCTATCGCCGCCAGGCTCTTTTCCGGGCCGGGCTCGTAGCCAGGCGGATTGCCCATGACAAAAACCTGTCGAAGGCCGTGGCGACGTCTTGGCGGGGGTTGCGCGAGCTTTTTGATCTTGGCTGCCGACCGAGTCTCGGCGAGGATCTGCCGGCGCAGTTGCGGGTCGCGCAACCGCCGGCGCTGCTCCTCGATCGGCAGACTCTCCAGTTTCTTGTAGGTCGGCTCACCGTGAACGGGTTGACCGCAGTGCCGATGCCCATCATCACGCCGATCAGCCGGCGGCGATCTGCGCGGTCAGCGGCAGGCCTTGTGAGCGCGCTGTGTGCACGGCCTTCACCAGCCGCTTCGGGATCTAGTAGATTGCTTCAACGCCACCCCCTTAAATCACCTTGCCAGAAAATCAGCAGAATGGCGCTTTACGCCAACAAGCCGTTGAGCACCATCTCCAGGTGGGCGTCGAAATAAACTTTAAGATCGAGCGGCTGGCGATCATCGAACATCATCATCCACAGATCAACCAGCGCAATCGGGGCGATGACCACTTGCGGTGAATCGATGACAGCGCTTTGGCGGATTTCGCCGCGATCGATGCCGCGTCGAATCACCTGTTTGAGCATATCGAGGCAGGGACGGAGGATTTCGTCGTAATAGCGGTCGGCGAGTTCGGGAAAGCGGGAGGATTCGGCAATCAGCATTCGCACCACTTCGCGGCGCCGCTTATTCTCAACGAGGTGCTGATAAATGAAACTGAACTGCCCGCGCAGCAGCTCGGCGGTGGAACCGTCATGGCTTTCATAGAGCTCCTGCAGATTTTCGTGTGCCGCCTTGGTGAATTCACGCACCATCGAGATGAACAAGTGCTCCTTGTTCTCGAAATAGACGTAGATGGTGCCCTTGGTGACGCCGGCACGCTCGGCGATGCGCTCTAGCGTCGTCGTCGCGTAGCCGTTGCGCGAAAACTCGCAAAACGCCGCCTCGATGATTTCCTGCGGGCGCTGGGCTTTGCGCCGACGGCGGGTCTCTGGGCGGGTGTCCAGGACATCGGTCATTCGAACAGCTAGGAGCGCATCCCGCAAAAAGTCAAGTTATTGACTAACCGGAGAGTAAATAACTATAGCCTAGTCGGATTAAGGGGTAGGTCGGTGGTTGGGCTTAGTCAATCGAGGCGGCGCAAAGACCAATGGGTAAGTGCGCATCCCTGCGAGACCTCTGGCGGGCTTTATCGGTGCCGACGGCAAGCGGTTGCCGCTCTGTCGGCCTTCGCGCTGTCGGCTTGCGCGGTCGGTCCGGATTTCAAGGTGCCGCCGGCCCCATCCTTAGCGAACTATACGCCTGAGCTGCATCCGGCAGCGACGGTCGCAAGCGACGTCGCCGGCGGCGCGCAACAAAGATTCGATGCCGGCCGCGATATTCCAGGGGAGTGGTGGAAGGTTTTTCATTCGAAGCAACTCGACGGCTTGATTGACCAGGCATTGCAAGCCAATCCCGGCCTGCAGGCGGCGCAGGCCGCGCTCTGGCAGGCGAAGGAAAATCTCTACGCGCAAAAGGGCAAGCTGCTGCCCAGCGTGAGCGCGAACAGTTCGGCGACCCGCGAGCAATTTTCGCCGGCGGAATTCGGCGGGACTGGACCGCCCTTTATCTTCAATCTGTTCCAGGCGACCGTGAACGTCTCCTACGCGCCCGACGTGTTCGGCGGGGTGCGCCGGCAAGTCGAAGCCGAGGCCGCGCTCGCCGACTATCAGCGCTTCGAGCTGGAAGCCACCTACTTGACGCTGACATCGAATGTGGTGACTGCCGCGGTCGCGGAAGGCTCATTGCGCGGTCAGATCGCAGCGACGCGGGACATCCTCAAAGTGGAGAGCGATCAGCTCGAGGTTGTGCGCCAGCAGTTCAACATTGGTGCGGTCACCAAGACCGACGTGCTTACCCAGGAATCCGAAGTAGCGACCACGCAGGCCACATTGCCGCCGCTGGAAAAGCAATTGGAGCAGCAGCATCACGTGCTGTTGGCGCTGGTCGGCCGCTTTCCGAACGAACGGCTGCATGAGGATTTGACGCTTGCCGCATTTCGGCTGCCGAAGGCGCTGCCGCTGAGCCTGCCTTCGCAACTGGTCGAGCAGCGCCCTGACGTGCGTGCCGCCGAGGCGCAGCTGCATCAAGCAAGCGCCCAGGTCGGCGTTGCCATTGCCAACAGACTGCCGCAATTCAGTCTCACCGCCGATTATGGGGCGGCCGGTCCCAAGCTCCTGTTTTCGCCGAACACGATCATCTGGGCCTTGGCGGCGAGCGGCACCCAGCCCCTCTTCGAAGGCTTCACGCTCTTGCATCAGGAACGCGCTGCCAAAGCGGCCTACGACATGGCGCAAGCGCAATATCGCACCACCGTTCTCGGCGCATTTCAGAACGTCGCCGACGTCTTGCGCGCGCTGCAATTGGATGCCGCAACCTTGAAAGCGCAATATGCCGCACTGCAGGCGGCTTCGGCCACTCTCGATCTGGCACGCGGGCAATTCCGGCTTGGCGCCATCGCCTACGTGACACTGCTTAATTCCGAGCGCAGCTACGGGCAGGCGCGGCTTGCGCTGGTGCAGGCGCAGGCGGCCCGTTTCGCTGATACGGCCGCCCTGTTTCAGGCACTCGGTGGCGGCTGGTGGAACCGTGTCGACGTGATGACGAATCCGTTGAGCCCGGAAGCGCCCAGTGCCGCGACCACGACAGATCTGGTCGCCGGTGCGCGCGCAAAGCCAGCGGAGATCAAGCAATGAAAAAAAGTAAGGCTCCGATGGCCAAACGCATGGCGATCATGCTGGTGGCGGTCGCCATCGTGCTCGGCGCTGTCTTCGGCTTCCAGGCGTTCAAGGCGGTGATGATCAAAAAATTCATGAGCGCGATGAGCGCGCCGGCGCAGGCCGTGTCCGCCGCCAAGGCCGAATACACCGAATGGCAGCCGCGGATCGAGGCGGTCGGCAGCCTGCGCGCGGTAAAAGGCGCCGATCTTTCGCTGGAAGTCTCCGGAGTTGTCAACTCGATCATGTTCAAGTCCGGCGACGACATCAAACAAGGAGCGCTGCTGCTCAAGCTGCGCTCCGGCGACGATGCGGCCAAGCTTGAGTTGCTGCAGGCGACCGAAGAATTGAGCCAGATCACTTACAACCGCGATCTGAAGCAGTTCAAGATCCAGGCAGTCAGCCAGGCTACGCTCGATACCGACGCCGCCAATCTGAAGAATGCCAAGGCGCAGGTGGCCGCGCAGCAGGCGATGCTTGATAAGAAATCTTTGCGGGCGCCGTTTGCCGGCCATCTCGGCATTCGCGCGGTCGATGTCGGCCAATATCTTGCCCCCGGCACGCCCATAGTCACCCTTCAGGCGCTCGATCCGATTTTTCTCGATTTCTTCGTGCCGCAGCAAGCAGTCGATCAGATGCAGATCGGACAGGCGGTGACCGCGAAAATCGACGCCTTTGAAAATCAGACCTTTTCCGGCGAGATTTCCGCCATCAATCCCAAGATCGATGCCAGCACGCGCAACATTCAGATCCGCGCGACCTTGAAAAATCCCGACCACAAGCTGCTGCCCGGCATGTACGCCACCGTCGACATCGCCACCGGGGCGCCGCGCAACTACATCACGCTGCCGCAGACCGCGATCACCTACAATCCCTATGGCGACATCGTTTACATTGTCGACAAGAAAGCCGGCCCTGCGGGCAAGTCGCAGCTGTTTGCGCGGCAGACGTTCGTGACCACCGGCGCCCAGCGCGGCGATCAGGTGGCCGTGCTCAAGGGAGTCAACGAAGGCGACATGATTGTCACCGCCGGCCAGATCAAGCTGCACAACGGTTCGCCGGTTTTGATCGACAACAGCATCAAGCCGACCGCGGACGCCTCTCCGGTCGTGCCGATCGATCGCTAGACGGGACTGGGTACTGAAAATGCAAGGTGTCGATTTTGCTGCCGTCTCATGCCCGCTCCCGGGAGCGGAAAGGCTCGACCTCTCCCCTGCGGGGAGAGGTGAATTATTGGACGCCGTTTAGTACCGGGCCGCTGCGATGCATTTCACCGACATTTTCATTCGCCGGCCAGTGCTTGCCTCGGTGGTAAGCCTGCTTATTCTGGTGCTCGGGCTGCGGGCCTATTCGGTGTTGCCCGTCCTGTAATATCCGCGCACTGAGAACGCGATCGTCACCGTTACCACGATCTATTACGGCGCCGACCCGGACGTGGTGGCCGGCTTCATCACCACGCCGCTGGAAAACGCCATCGCCCAGGCCAACGGCATCGACTATATGACCTCGACAAGCCAGAGCGGCACCAGCACCATCATGGTGTATCTGCGGCTCAATTACGATGCCGACAAGGCGCTCACCGAGATCAATACCAAGGTCAATTCGGTCCTCAACCAGCTTCCTGTCGGCACGCTGCAGCCGACCTTGACGGTCAAGGTCGGCCAGACCGTCGACGCCATGTATATCGGCTTCAACAGCGATACCCTCGCGTCCAACCAGATCACCGATTATCTCGTGCGCGTCGTGCAACCGAAGCTGCAGGCGGTGCCCGGCGTGCAGACAGCGGAGCTGCTCGGCCAGAAAGTATTCGCGCTGCGTGCCTGGCTCGACCCAAAAAAACTTGCCGCTTACGGGCTCACTGCCGCCGACGTGAGCGTGGCACTGACCGCCAACGACTACCTTTCCGGCATCGGCAAGACCAAGGGTCAGATGGTGCAGGTCAATCTCAGCGCCACGACCGGGCTGCATTCGGCGGAGCAGTTTCGCAATCTGGTGCTCAAGCAGTCCGGCGGCGCCATCGTGCGACTCAAGGACGTAGCCAACGTGGTGCTCGGCGCCGAGGATTACGAATCGGAGGTCGGCTTCGACGGCAAGCAGGCGGTCTATATCGGGATCCAGGTCGCGCCGTCCGCCAATCTGCTCGACGTGATCGCCGGCGTGCACAAGGCATTTCCGGAGATCCAGGCGCTGCTGCCACATGGCCTCAACGGCCAGATCATCTACGATTCCACCGAATTCGTGAACAGCGCGATCCATGAGGTAATCCGCAGCCTGGTCGAGGCGCTCCTGATCGTGACCGCAGTCGTCTTTCTCTTCCTCGGGTCCGTGCGCTCGTCTCTGATCCCGACGATCGCCATTCCGCTGTCGCTCGTTGGCACCTTCACGATCCTGCTGGCGCTCGGCTATTCGATCAACCTGCTCACCCTCTTGGCGCTGGTGCTCGCCATCGGTCTCGTCGTCGACGACGCCATCATCGTGGTGGAGAACGTCAGCCGCCACCTCGAGGAAGGTCTCTCCGCGGCCGATGCGGCGCTGCTTGCGGCGCGCGAGCTCGGCAATCCGATCATCGCCATGACGGTGGTGCTGGCCGCCGTCTATGTGCCGATCGGCTTCCAAAGCGGTCTCACCGGCGCGCTGTTTTCCGAATTCGCCTTTGCGCTGGTCGGCGCGGTGACCGTCTCGGGCGTCATCGCGCTGACGCTCTCCCCGATGCTGTGCTCGCGGCTCCTCAAGGCGCACGCTCCTGGAGAGCGGGGCGTGCAAGCGAGGCTGACCGATTTCATCGACCGCAGCTTTGCCAGGCTGCGCGTCGGTTACCTGCGACGGCTGCACGGCAGCCTGAACACGCTGCCGGTGACGCTGCTATTCGCGCTCATCGTGCTGGGCAGTATCTATTTTCTGTTCACCAGCGCCAAGACCGAACTGGCGCCGACCGAAGATCAAGGCGTCATCATCACGCAGTCTATCGCCGCGCCCAATTCGACGCTGCAGCAGCGTCAGCTCTATTCCCAGCAAGTGTACAAAACCTTCGCCGCTCATCCACAGACTGAACACGTCTTTCAGCTCGACGTGCCCGGCCAATCGATCGCCGGCATGATGTTCAAGCCGTGGGACCAGCGCGATATGACCACCAACGATCTGCAGCCGGTCGTACAGCAGGAGCTTAATAAGATCTCCGGGGTTCGCGTCGCAGCCTTTCAGCCGCCGGCGCTGCCGGGCTCGATCGGCTTTCCGCTTCAGTTTGTGATCGTCACCACCGATCCGTTCGCACGCCTCAACGACATCGCGCAGCAGTTTCTGCAACAGGCGCTACGCAGCGGAATGTTCATTTTTCTGGATTGCGATCTGAAATTCGACAATCCACAGTCAAGCATCATGATCGATCGCGACAAGACCGCACAGCTGGGTCTGAGGATGAGCGATGTCGGCAGCGCGCTTTCCGCAATGCTCGGCGGCGGCTATGTGAATTACTTCAGCATCAGCGGCCGCTCCTACAAGGTGATCCCGCAGGTGCAGCAGCGCTACCGACTCAACGCCCAGCAATTGCTCGACTATTACATCCGCACCGCCGACGGCTCGCTGGCGCCGCTGTCGACGATCGCTGCGATCAAGACCGAGACAGTGCCCGAGTCGCTCAATCACTTCCAGCAGCTTAACGGCGCCACGATTCAGGGCGTCGCCATGCCCGGCGTAGCGCAGGGAGACGCGCTCGCGTTTCTTCAGGACCTCGCTCGGCGCACGCTGCCGCAAGGCTATTCGATCGATTACGGTGGCCTCAGCCGGCAATATATTCAGGAGAGCAGCGGCTTTCTGACCACATTCGGCTTCGCGCTGATAATCATTTTTCTGGCACTCGCCGCTTTGTTCGAAAGCTTCCGCGATCCGGTGATCATTCTCGTTTCCGTACCGATGTCGATCGCTGGCGCGCTGATCTTCGTCTGCCTCGGATTCGGCGGCATGTCGCTCAACATCTATACCGAAGTTGGTCTGGTCACGCTGATGGGGCTGATCAGCAAACACGGCATTCTGATCGTGCAGTTCGCCAATCATCTGCAGCAGGCCGGGCGGAGCAAGCGCCAGGCGATCGAGGAGGCCGCCGGGATCCGGCTGCGCCCGATCCTGATGACCACGGCCGCCATGGTGCTCGGCGTGGTACCGCTGATCACTGCCACCGGCGCCGGCGCGGTGTCGCGTTTTCAGATGGGCGTTGTCATCGCGTCGGGCCTTTCAATCGGCACGCTATTTACGCTGTTCGTTGTGCCCGCCGTTTATCTGGTGTTCGCCGCCGATCATCATGCTAAGGCTACACAGCCAACTGTCGCCGCAGCCGCAGAACCGCAGGCGCCGGCGGGCTAACCGCCAGCCGGATCGACGAGAGAGAGCAGCAATGATGGAAGACTGGAGCGCCCGGCAATACCTCAAGTTCGAGGACGAGCGCACACGCCCGCCGCGCGATCTCTTAGCGCAGGTGCCGATGCGGGCGCCGCGGCGCGTGGTCGATCTCGGCTGCGGGCCGGGAAATTCCACCGAGCTTCTGGTCGAGCGGTTTGCGCAGGCCGAAGTGGTCGGGCTCGAACTCTTCGGCCGACATGCTGCGCAGGGCGCGCGAGCGGCTGCCGCAGCACACGTTCATCGAGGCCGACATTGCGGCCTGGTCACCGGAACCGGGCACCGATCTCCTGTTCTCCAATGCAGTCATGCAATGGCTGCCTGACCACACGACGGTTTTGCGGCGGCTGCTCGAATCCCTGGCGCCGGGCGCGGTTTTGGCGGTGCAGATGCCCGACAATACGCGCGAACCGGCACTGGTGTTCCAGGGTGAGGTGGGGCGAAGCGGGCCGTGGGCGGAGCATCCGGAGATCAAGGCGGTGTCGCGCGCCGATCTGCCGAGCGTCGAGGCCTATTACGATCTGCTCAAGCCCGTCTCATCTGACATCGACATCTGGCACACCGTGTACAATCACGTGATGGATTCGCCGCAGGCGATCGTCGAATGGTTCAAGGGGTCTTCGCTGCAGCCGTTTCTCTCCGCTCTGGATGAGCTCGCGCGCGAAAAATTTCTTGCCGCTTACGGTGAAAAGATCGCAGTCGCCTACAAGCCGCGCAGGGACGGCAAGGTGCTGCTGAAATTCCCCCGCCTTTTCATCGTGGTGGTGCGATGATGAACGAAAGACACAGCGCAACCGAAGCGCTGGCGCCTTTGATCACCTCTCCCGGCGGACCGATCTGCCGATTCATGGCGTGCTTGCTGGGCGCCTTTCTTCTCTTGGGTATTTTACCGCCGCCTCGCGCCTTAGCCGACGCCGGGTTTCAGTCCTTCCTGCAATCGCTTTGGCCGCAGGCGCAGGCGCTCGGCGTGTCGCGCGCGACGTTCGATCTCGCCACGCGCGGCCTCGAGCCCGATCTGTCGTTGCCGGATCTCGTGGTGGCGGGGCAACAGCAAAAGCCGCCGCCGGGCCAGCCCGAATTCGTGCAAACGCCCGCGGATTATCTGAAGGAGCCGGTGATCGCCGGGCTCGCCGCGCAGGGCCATCAGCTCTACAACCAATATCGGCCGACGCTCGCGGCCATCGAGCGCCAGTTCGGCGTCGATCCGACGATCGTGTTGGCGATCTTCGCGCGCGAGAGCGATTACGGCCACGCCCGCGACACGCGCAGCGCCATCGGCGTGCTGGCGACGCAGGCCTATCTCGGGCAGCGCAGGGACAAATTTCGCGAGGAGTTTCTATTTGCGCTCAAAATCCTGCAGCAAGGCAAGGTCAAGCTCGCCGACATGAAGAGCTCTTGGGCCGGCGCCATGGGGCTCACGCAACTGCTGCCATCGGATTATCTGAAATATGCCGTGGATTTTGACGGCGATGGCCGTGCCGACATCTGGAATTCGGTGCCCGACGCGCTCGCTTCCGCCGCCAAGGAGTTGGTCGGCGAAGGCTGGCAGCCGGCCCTGCACTGGGCGTATGAGGTCATTCCGCCGCGCGGTGTCGATTGCAGCATCGGCGTGCCGCAACACACACTGCCAATCGGTGAATGGCTCAAAAACGGCTTTGCGCCAGCTTACGATCGGAAGATTGCCGCCGCCGAGCGCGCGCAGCCGGCCTCGCTGGTGCAGCCGGCCGGCCGCTATGGGCCGTCATTCCTGGCGACCCGGAACTATTTCGTCATCAAGCAATACAATTACTCCGATCTCTACGTGCTGTTCGTCGGACACCTGAGCGACCGCATGCTCGATCCGCGGCCGTTTGCAACGCCGTGGGACAAGGTAGCGCAACTGCCGACCCGCGCGCTCGAGCGCATGCAGCGCATCCTCACTGCGCAGGGCTATTATCACGACAAGGTCGACGGCAAGGCCGGCATGCTCACGCGCGCCGCGCTTGGTGCCTATCAGAAGCGTAACGGTCTCAAACTCGACTGCTGGCCCAGCGCCGCCGTGCTCGCGCACATGGAGGGGCACTGAGGATCGGAGAGGTCACTTGAAAAAATGCACCAGCCGAGCCGCAAGTACAAATGCACACTGGGCGGGAGCGATCAGGGAAAGCTATCGATTGACGGCACGTGAGTTTGAGCTTTAGCGGGGAGCATGGTCCCGATGCAGATCGAAGCCGCTTTGGTGCATGAACGATCGGCACCGTTCGTCGTCGAAAGTTTGCAGTTGGATGCGCCACGCGCTGACGAATTGCTCGTCCGCGTCGTGGCTGCCGGCATGTGCCAGACCGACTTGCACGGCCGCGACGGCTATTATGCAGCCACCTCCTACCCAGCGGTGTTCGGTCACGAAGGTGCCGGCGTGGTGCAAGAGGTCGGCAGCGCCGTGCGCGATTTTGCGGCGGGCGATGCCGTGATCATGTCCTACCCGTGGTGCGGCGAATGCCCGAATTGCCGCCGGCAGCGGCTCAATTATTGCCTCAATGCCCGCAATCTGAAAAACAAAGGCACCCGCGCGGACGGCTCGACTTTGCTCGCCAAGGATGGCGCTCCGATCTACGGCGCGTTCTTCCAGCAATCCTCGTTCGCCACCTTCGCGGTCACGCAAGCTCGCTATGCGGTCAAAATCCGCCGCGACGCCCCGCTCGATCTCGTCGGTCCGCTCGCCTGCAGCGGCCAGACCGGAGCCGGCGCGGTTCTTAATGTGCTGCGGCCGCAGGGCGGCGATAGCTTCGCGGTGTTCGGCGCCGGCGCGGTGGGATTATCGGCGCTGATGGCGGCCAAGATCGCCGGCTGCGCGCCGATCGTCGCCGTAGACCTGCATGATCATCGTCTGGCGCTGGCGCGCGCGCTCGGCGCCACCCACACAATCAACGCCAACGTCGGCCGTGACGTGCCGGCCGCGATCCGCAGCGCCGCTGCAGGCGGCGTGCATTGCGCGATCGACACCTCAGCCGCGCCCGAGGCACTACGCCAAGCGATCGAATCGCTAATGCCTGGAGGAACCTGCATCCTGCTCGGCAGTGCCCGCGCGGGCACCGAGGCTTCGTTCGAAATGCCGTTTCTGCAGCAGGGCCGGATGGTGCGCGGCGTGGTGCAGGGCGACAGCGTGCCGCGCGACTTCATCCCCAAGCTGATCGAGCTGATGCTCGCTGGCAAATTCCCGATCGAGAAGATGATTACGTTCTACGATCTCGCCGAGATCAATCGCGCGGCCGAGGAATCCTCGAGGGGGATCGCCATCAAGCCGGTATTGCGCATGCCGCATAATTGAGCGCGACCGGCGGCGCGATCATCAATTTCCGCGCTCCTCGCTTTGCTTGGCCCCGGAATGACACGCCATCAATCATCGCCCGGCCCGGCGAAGGGCAGACGATCTTTGTCCTCGGGGGCAGTGCCGCGCGCGTATGATCTTGCCTTCGTCCTGATCGAGCCGGTGATGCCGCCATAGCCATAGCCGCGCTGGGCGGCGTAGTGCGCACGCGCGCGGGCAGCGGCGATTTCGCCCGGAATGGCGGCCGGCTCGCAAACGTACGGCCGATAGGGCCGGCGCATCAGGTCTACATGGATGTGATTATAGTGATAGATGTTGGCGCCTGGCGCGAGCACGGTGGTGAATTCCCGGCATGCCGCGAGCTGCACGTCGTGCAAAAAACCCTGCTCCTCCGGCGTTCCGCGCCAGCCATATTGCACGCTGATGCGGTGGCCGTCGGCGAGGTCGAATTCGGCAATGTCGAGCGCGTTGCCGAAAGCGTGTTCGGAGATGTGTGCGGTCGGATTGCCGTTGATGCCGCGGCAGGAATACGAGCCGATCTGTTTGATCTCGACGGCCGGCTGGCGAAACCATTTGAGCGCCGCCGGCTGCACCGCGGTGGCAACCCACTTATCAAGCATGGCAACGATCGGGCAGCCAAGCATCGCTGCAGGTCGGAGCCCGACAGGCCCGACTGTTGCGGGGGGCGGTGCCGGCGGACCGAGCGGCGGGACCGGCGCGCTGCCGACCACAGCGGACTCGTCAGGCCGCCGCTGGCGCGGCTGCGCGCCATAGACGAGCGGCGCAGAAGCCCGACCCGCGTTGGCAGGCGGGTAATAGCGATGGGGCGGTTCGCTCGAGGCGTCGGGATCCTCGTCCTCGGAAGCGACGTCGGGCGGACTAAGTGACATTGGCGCACCGGACTGCGGTACCCATCTCGCGCCGTATTGCGCCTGCCCAGCGTCGTATTGCGGCGGACGATGTTGCGATTGATCCTCCACGTCGGATGGCGGCAGCGGCGTGTAGGGCGCCGCAGGGGCCGCCGACTGCCCAGGTGCGTTTACGGGCCAACGCGGCTGTGCTGCTTGCGGGATCGCGGCCGGCGGAATCGGCGGGGCGTCGTCATAACTGAGCGGCCCACCCTCGCCCACTTGCGATACCATCAGCGGATAATCGATACCACAGGCCCCTGGTCCTTCGATCGCGGAAACGCGCACCCGGCCGGGTATTTCCTGCGCGACGCCGGACTTGAGGCAGGCGACCTCGGCCTCGTGCCGCCACGGCTCGCGCTCGGCGAAGAAGTAATGCGTGCAGCCGGCGACACCGATCAGAGCAACGAGGACAATGGAGCCGACGAGATACTTGCAAACTCCACGCCGCATTGTCGAACAATACGGACGCTTCCGTTAAGGACTGTTCAACGCTGCGCTCGCCTGACAAGCGAACATCTTGTTAACTGTGACGACACGCCTGACGGCGAGGGCTTGTGGATCAAGCTACAAGGCAACCCGCCCACTTTACGGTCCAAAGCTGCGTCCCAGCCCGACATTGAAAGCCGTATGATCCCTTTGCCGACGCAGTATCCTTATCGAGGACACAGCCGCAGGCGTGTTCTGTGTCGGCGCGTGTTACCGGCAATCTGGCGGTACTTAGAACATTCTTAGCTTGTGACACGCGGGTTAACTCTGACGACCAGACCACCAGCTTTCGCAGCTTTGTCGTCGAGCATCGAAGCGATTTGCGGCCATGTGGCGTTGTGGACGTGCTTGGCCAGCATTCCGGCTGCCAAGCCCCGGATGTTCAAATGCGCAATAGCGATACCGCCAAGGCGTCCAACAAGATCAGCGACCTGCCTTGCGCGGAAAACTTCTTACGGGTGTTTGTCGGGGGCGGCGCAGAAAAAGCGTGCGGGCTTGTAATGCTGCCGCGGGATGCGGCGCTTGCGCAAGCGGCGGCAAAGGGTTTCGCTCTCATGATGAGTTGTTCTATTGCGGATATCCGATGCTTTCGGCGCTCACTCTAGGGAAGCAAATCGAAGCCGGCGAACTCACGCCGCGGGCCGTGGTCGAACGCTGCGCCGCGGCGATGGCGGCGCGCGAGAGTGAGGTTGGCGCGTTCGTTGCGCTCGATCTCGAAGCGGTGCGGAGAAGCGCCGATGCGCCGGGCCTCTCCGCCATGCCGCTGCGCGGCCTGCCGGTCGCGTTCAAGGACATCTTCGATACCGCCGATCTGCCGACGCAATACGGCTCGCCGATCTATGCCGGCCATCAGCCGCGCGCCGATGCCAGCGCGGTGGCACTGACGCGGCGTGCCGGCGGAATCGTGCTTGGTAAGACGGTGACCACCGAGCTCGCTTCCCTTGTGCCGGCGCCAACGCGCAATCCGCACAATCTCGCGCACACGCCGGGAGGCTCGTCGTCGGGCTCTGCCGCTTCCGTCGCGGCCGCGATGACGCCGCTCGCCTTCGGCACGCAGACCGCGGGGTCGGTGATCCGGCCGGCCGCCTTTTGCGGCGTCGCCGCACTGAAGCCTTCGTACCGGCTGATCCCGATGGTGGGCGTGAAGGACGTCGCTTGGCACTTGGACACGGCCGGCCTGTTTGGCGCCAGCGTCGCCGATGTCGCGTTTGCGGCCACGGCGATTCTCGACCGCGATCTGCGCGTCGACCGCGTCCTGCCCGCTGCGCCGCGCATTGCGCTGATGCGCACGCATTTGTGGCCGCAGGCGAGCGCCGCAATGCAGAGCGCGGTGCAAAGCGCCGCGCACATCGCCGAAGCGGCGGGCGCGCAGGTGAAAGAGGTGAAAATGCCGCCGCTCCTCGAAGACGCGTACGCGGCGCAGTTCACGATTCAGGACTACGAAGTCTTACGCGCGCTCGCCTACGAATATGAGCGCCATCGTGATGCCATCGCCGCACAATTGCGCGACCAGCTCGATCGCGCCGCCGCCATTTCCGCCGCCGAATACGACGCAGCGCGGCGCACCGCCTCGCGTGCGCGAAAAATGTTCGCCGACACGATGGCCGAGCACGACGTGATCCTCACACCGTCCGCGCCCGGCGCCGCGCCGGAAGGATTGAACTCCACTGGCGATCCGGCCTTCAACCGGCTGTGGACGCTAATGGGCGCGCCGTGCATCAACGTGCCTGGACTTTGTGAGGACGGACTGCCGCTCGGCGTCCAGATCGTCGGCCGTTTCGGCCGCGACAAGGTTGCGCTGGAAGCGGCGCTGTTCGTCGAGCAGGCGATCAAGCGGCAAATTGCCGCGTGAGCACGCCCGTTCGGCAAAGTCTTTGTCCCAGCAGTCGCGAAGTCGTGGTCTTGAAGTTGTTCACGGTGTGCGCAATTGGGCGGAGGCTTGGCGTGAGTTCATTCCGCCGCGTTGCGGGCTCCGATCGGGTCGTAATTGAGGATCGGCGCCAGCCAACGTTCGGCGTCTTCGACCGTCCAGCCCTTGCGCTTGGCGTAGTCCTCGACCTGATCCCGTTCGATGCGGCCGACGCCGAAATAATGGCTCTGCGGATGGCTGAAATAGAGCCCGCACACGGACGCCCCCGGCCACATGGCGAAGCTCTCAGTGAGCCGCACACCGATTTCGCGTTCGGGCCGCAGCAGAGCGAACAGCGTCGCCTTTTCGGTGTGGTCGGGCTGTGCCGGATAGCCCGGCGCCGGGCGGATGCCGCGATAGCGCTCGGCGATGAGTTCGCTGGTACTCAGCGTCTCGTCAGGCGCGTAGCCCCAGAATTCTCGGCGTACGCGCTGGTGCAGATGTTCGGCCAGCGCTTCGGCGAGCCGGTCTGCAATCGCCTTGACCATGATGGCCGAATAATCGTCGTTGGCGTGCTTGAACCGCTCGACCACTGCCGATTCGCCGATCCCGGCGGTGACCGCGAACGCGCCAATGTGATCGGCAAGCCCGCTGCCGCGCGGGGCGACAAAATCGGCGAGCGCTACATTGGCGCGGCCTTCGCGGCGCACAAGCTGCTGCCGCAACGTGTGCAGCGCCGCTAATGGCTCGCGCTGTGCCGCATCGGCGAAAAGCAGAATATCGTCGCCGTCGCTGTTGGCCGGAAAGAAACCGAACACGGCGCTGGCGCGCAACCAGCCCTCCGCCGCCATGCGCTCCAGCATCGCTTGCGCATCCGCGAACAGGCTGCGCGCCGCTTCGCCGGTGGTCGGATCGTCGAGGATCGCAGGAAACTTGCCGGCAAGCTCCCAGGCCGCAAAGAACGGCGACCAGTCGATGTAATCGTAAAGCTCTGTGATCGGCACAACGCCGAGATTGCGCGCGCCAAGAAACTGCGGCGGTGGCGGAACATAGCCGCCGGACCAATCAAGCTTGAGTGCATTCTTGCGTGCGTCCGACAGCGACAGTCGCTTTTTGTTGTGTTCACCGCGCGCATGCGCGGCGGCAATTCGCGCATACTCGCCGCGCACCTCATCGATCGCGCGCATCCGGGTCTCGCGCGAGAGCAGCGCCGAGACGACGCCCACGGCGCGGCTCGCATCGTTGACATGGACCACCTGTCCGCGTCGATAATTCGGATGGATCTTCACCGCGGTATGCACGCGGCTGGTGGTTGCGCCGCCGATCAGGAGCGGAATGTCAAAGCCCTGCCGCTCCATCTCCGCCGCGACGTGGCACATCTCGTCGAGCGAGGGCGTGATCAAGCCCGACAGTCCGAGGATGTCGGCCCCTTCAGCGACGGCGGCTTGCAGGATTTTCGCCGCCGGCACCATGACCCCGAGATCGATCACATCGTAATTGTTGCACTGGAGCACGACGCCGACGATGTTCTTGCCGATGTCGTGGACGTCGCCCTTGACCGTGGCGAGCACGATCTTGCCGTTCGTGGAAGTGTGCGCACGCCCGTCACGCTCCTGCTCCATGTAGGGTAAAAGCTGGGCGACCGCCTGCTTCATCACCCGCGCGGATTTGACCACTTGCGGCAGGAACATGCGCCCGGAGCCAAACAGATCGCCGACCACGTTCATGCCGTCCATCAACGGCCCTTCGATGACGGCGAGCGGGCGCGGCGCCTTCTTGCGCGCTTCTTCCACGTCGGCGGCGATAAAATCGGTGATGCCGTGCACGAGCGCGTGCGCAAGCCGCTTTTCCACCGGCCACTCGCGCCATGCGAGATCGACCTCCTTCGTCTGCCTGCCATCCCCGCGATGGCGCTCGGCCAGCACCAAAAGCCGTTCGGCTGCGTCGGCGCGGCGATTGAGCACGACGTCCTGGCACGCCGTGCGCAGTTCCGGATCAAGATCGTCATGGACTGCGATCTGCCCGGCATTGACGATGCCCATGTCCATGCCGGCGGCGATGGCGTGATAGAGAAACACCGAATGCATCGCCGCGCGCAGGGGCTCGTTGCCGCGGAATGCGAATGACAAATTCGAGACCCCGCCGGAAACGTGGGCGCGCGGCAGGTTTCGTTTGATCCAGCGCGCCGCCTCGATGAAGGCGACGCCGTAAGCGCTGTGCTCTTCGATACCGGTCGCTACCGCAAAGATGTTCGGATCGAAAATGATGTCCTGCGGCGGAAAGCCGACGCGATTGACGAGGATATCGTAGGCGCGGGCAGCGATCGCGGTTTTGCGCTCGACCGTGTCCGCCTGTCCGGCCTCGTCGAATGCCATGATTACGACCGCGGCGCCGTAACGGCGCACCAGGCGCGCTTGACGGATGAAGACGTCCTCGCCCTCTTTCAGCGAAATAGAATTCACTATCGCCTTGCCCTGCACGCATTTGAGCCCGGCTTCGATCACCGAGAATTTGGAGGAATTGATCATGACCGGGACGCGGGCGATATCGGGCTCGGCAGCGACGAGATTGAGGAAGGTGGTCATGGCCTTCTCGGAATCGAGCAGGCCTTCGTCCATGTTGACGTCGATGATTTGCGCGCCGTTCTCGACCTGTTCGCGGGCCACCGCCAGCGCCGCGGAAAAATCCCCGGCGCTGATCAACTTGCGGAAGCGCGCCGACCCGGTGACATTGGTGCGCTCGCCGATATTGACGAAGGGTATCTGCGGGGTGAGCGCAAAGCTTTCGAGGCCGCAGAGCCGCAGCAGCGGTTCGACTTCCGGGATCGGCCGTGGCGCCTTGCCCGCCACCGCATCGGCGATGGCGCGGATATGCTCCGGCGTGGTGCCGCAGCAACCGCCGGCGATGTTGATCAACCCGGACGCGGCGAATTCGCCCATCTGCGCCGCCATCTCCTGCGGCCCCTCGTCGTAATGGCCGAATTCGTTGGGCAGTCCGGCATTGGGATAAGCGCAAATGAGCGTGTTGGCGACGCGGCCGAGCTCGGCGATATGCGCCCGCATCTGCCGCGCGCCGAGCGCGCAATTGAGCCCGACGGAAATGGGCGCGGCGTGGGCCACTGAGTCCCAGAACGCCTCCGGCGTCTGTCCGCAGAGGAGTCGGCCTGAGCGGTCGGTGATCGTGCCGGAGAGCATGATCGGCACGCCGACGCCGCGTTCTTGTATCACTTCGGCAATGGCGTAGATCGCCGCCTTGGCGTTGAGCGTGTCGAAAATGGTCTCGATCAAGAGGAGATCGACGCCGCCGACGAGCAGGCCGCGGATTTGTTCGGCATAGGCGGTGCGCAGCTGGTCGAAGGTGATAGTACGCAATCCTGGATTGGACACGTCGGGCGAGATCGAGGCGGTGCGGTTGGTTGGGCCGATGGCACCGGCGACGAAGCGCTCGCGGCCATCCGCGTCCTGCGCGATGCGCGCGGCCTCGCGCGCCAGCCGCGCACCCTCGGCATTGAGCTCATAAGCGATCTCGGCCATGCCGTAATCGGCTTGGGCGATGCGCGTGGACGAGAACGTATTGGTCGATACGATGTCGGCGCCAGCGCGGAAATAGGCGAGATGGATGGCGCGCACTTCGTCCGGGCGGCTCAGATTGAGCAGATCGTTGTTGCCACGCACCTCGCGATTCCAGGCGTCGAAGCGCGCACCACGAAAGCCTTCCTCATCGAGCCCGAGCGCCTGGAGCATCGTCCCCATGGCGCCGTCAAGTACGAGAATGCGTTCCGCCGCAAGCCGGCGCAGCCGTTGCTCGGCGGCCGACGGTTTGAGCGCAGCAGACGTGACAGGCAAGGCCGCTGTGCGGTTTGACCCGTGCGCGTCGCCGCGCGGGTTCCCCGGCGCGTCCGCGCGAGGTGATGCCGGCTTGCGCAGAGCGATCTCCATTTGTGCACCGGTTGACGCCGGATTGCCACCCTCGCGGGAAGGTGCGCAGGACTTATCAGGTAAATTCAATATTGGACTGCACATCGGCTACATCCGCTCGCTCGCCATTTGCGCCGGGGGATTCTCGTCCTGCCGTTGAGCCGGCCGGATCCCGAGCAAATGGCAGATTGCGTAGACGAGATCGGCGCGGTTCATCGTGTAGAAATGAAAATCGGTGACGCCGTGATCGAGAAGATCGAGCACCTGCTCGGCGGCAACCGCGGCTGCGATCAGCTTGCGGGTCGCCGGATCGTGATCGAGGCCTTCGAAGCGTTCGGCGAGCCAATCGGGCATCGAGGCGCCGCAGCGCGTGGCGAAATTTTTCGCGGTATTGAAGTTCTGCACCGGCAGGATGCCGGGCACGACCGGAATGCTGATGCCGGCGCCGCGCACGCGATCGAGATAACGGAAATAGAGGCTGTTCTCGAAAAAGAACTGGGTGATCGCGCGCGCGGCGCCGGCATCCACCTTGGCCTTGAGCATGTCGATGTCGGCGGCGACCGAAGGGCTTTCCGGGTGTTTTTCCGGATAGGCCGCGACGGATACCTCAAGATCACCGATGCTCGGAGCAAGCCGCTTGATGCCAGCGACGAGATCGGCGGCGTTTCGATAGCCGCCCGGATGCGGCGCGTAGCGCTCGCCGGCGCCGCCAGGCGGGTCGCCGCGCAGCGCCACGATGTGGCGCACGCCAGCGCGCGCATAGAGCGCGGTCACCGCGTCGACGTCGGTGCGCTCTGCGGCGACACAGGTCAGGTGTGCGGCCGGGGTCAGCAGGGTTTCGGCGAGGATGCGCTTGACGGTCGTGTGGGTGCGCTCGCGCGTCGAGCCGCCGGCGCCGTAGGTCACGGACACGAAATTCGGCGCAAGCGGCGCCAGCCGCGCGATCGCTTCCCACAGCGATTGCTCCATCTCCGCTGTCTTTGGCGGAAAGAATTCGAACGAAACGCCGATCCTGCGCGGGGCTTGCCTGCGCACGAAACGGCTCCAACGCGGGGCGTCCATCATGCCACCTGTGGGGTTTGCGGGGCAGCGAGCAGAATGCGCGGGTCGCGCGCGAGCCACAGCGACACCGCAATCTTGCCCTCCGGCCCGGGCGGCAGCGTGTGTTGCCGCACCACGTCGAGGCCGGCGGCTTCCATCCATTGCGTCACCGTCTCGACGGCGAACCCGAGTCGGCGATGCGCGTGCTGCTCGCGCAGGAATTCGAGGTCGTGCGGGGCGAAATCGACCACCAGGATGCGGCCGCCCGGCCGCAGCACGCGCGCTGCCTCGCGGATGGCGCGCGCGCTGTCATCGAGGAAGTGCAGCACCTGATGCAGAATGACCGCGTCGAAGGAATCGCGCGGCACCGTCAGATCGTAGATGTCGCCCTGACGGACGCTACAATGCTGATAACCGGCGCGGTCGAGCCGCGCGCGCGCCAGCGCCAGCATGTCGAGTGACAGATCGATGCCGATGCCGCGCTCGATATCGGGCGCAAACAGTTCGAGCATCCGCCCGGTGCCGGTTCCCAGGTCGAGCAGCGAACGCATCGGCTTGTCGGCGAGAGCGGCGCGCACCGCGTCCTCGACGGCGGCGTCGGCGACATGCAGCTTGCGGATCCTGTCCCACTCCGCGGCATGGCGGCGGAAATAGCTTTGCGCGGCGGCGACGCGCGTGGCGCGCACCGCGGCGAGCCGCGCACGGTCGCGGGCGATGACCGGGTCGTTGATATCGAGCCGGACGATCAGCGCGCGGGCGATATCGGCAGCGCTGCCGCGCTCGCCGAGTCGAAAGAAGGCCCAGGCACCTTCGCGAAAACGCTCGACCAAGCCGGCTTCGGCCAACAGCCGCAAATGCCGGGATAGCCGGGGCTGCGACTGCCGCAAGATCTCGGTGAGGTCGGAGACGGTGAGTTCAGTCTCCGCCAAGAGCGTGAGAATCCGCAGCCGCGTGGTTTCGGCGGCCGCCTTGAGGGTAGCGGTGAGCGCCGGGAAATTCAGTTGCCGTTCGGGCAGGATGCCAGACATAAAGATATGTCTATACGATATCGCCGGCCTTTGCAATGGGATATCTCCCAACAATCCCAACAAGAGCTGAAATGCTCGACGCGCGGTCGCCACTCGGGATTATGGCCGAGCAATCGGCCGGAGGCGGGCGTCGTCCCTCCCAGAGAGCGGTCGGGGAAACCTTGGCGCAAAAACATTGGCGCGGCAGTAGTAACCGTGCGAAATCTAAGGCCATGACTGCGGCACAGAACAGCGCGACGGCGGAGCACGATGACAATGCTTACGGGGTGCGCGAGGGCGAAGTCGCCGTTGCGCTGCCGGAGCGGTTTGACGCTTCGCTGTATTTCATCGGCCGCATCCATACGCCCTGGCGCCGCCGCGAGGATTGTCCCAAAAATGCGCGCGAGTCCGACGCAATGTGCACGATCGTACTCGATCCACGCTGGGCGGACGGCCTCAAGGGGGTGGAGAGCGCGAGCCACATCATCGTGCTCTATTGGATGGATAAGGCGCGGCGTGACCTGGTGCTGCAGGCGCCGCGCCATTACGCCGAGCAGCATGGCACATTCGCGCTGCGCTCGCCGGTGCGGCCTAACCCGATCGCGCTGTCGGTGGCGAAGCTCGCCGGTATCGACGGCAACCGGCTTTCGGTCATGGGCATCGATTGCTTAGACGGCACGCCCCTCCTCGACATAAAGCCGTATTTTGCCTCGACCGATTCGGTGCCGGATGCCGCCGTTGGCTGGCACGCCAGTCGCCAACGCGCCAATCGCAACCGGTGAACTACCCTACGGCGTCCATGCTCTTAAGCGCCGACGCGGGCGCCGTCGTCATGTGGCTTGGTGTAAAGCCGCCGATGAATAGGCCGTTATCTGGCGGCTGACGTCTGCTCGCAACCGCCATTGAACGGGGAGCCACTTACGTTGCTGAGAATGCAGACGAGGCACTAGAGCTAGGCAGCGTGAAGCAAAAAGTGGCGCCTCGTCCGGTGTTAGCGCTCGCCCACAAACGCCCGCCATGCGACTCGACAATCCGCCGACTGATCGACAGCCCCATACCGGTGCCTTGCGGCTTGGTGGTGAAGAAGGTCTTAAATATCTGGTCATTCTTCCCGGCAGGCAGCCCGATCCCCGTATCGCTGACCGAGATCAGCAGCTGACCATCGTCAAAGAGCTCCGACTTGACGATAAGTTCTCCTGGCCGTTCCTTCATGGCCTCGATGCCGTTGATCATGAGGTTCATGAACACCTGCTGCAATTGCACACGATCGGCCATGATGGTCGGCAGCGCTGGAGTAAGATCGGTGCGCGTGTCGATAGCGTATCGAGTCGCCTCGCTGTGCAGCAGCATGAGCATTTCGGCGGCGACTTCGTTCACGTCGACCGGCTCGCGTCGTGGTGGCGTGCCTTTGCGGTGGAACGAGAGCAATCGGTCAATGATGCCGGCGGCGCGCTTGGCATCGTTGATCATCCGGGTCGCTGCCTCCCGGGCCTCTGCCAAGTCCGGTTGATCGCGCTTGAGCCATTGCAGGCAGGCATACGCATTGGTGATTGCGGCGGCGATCGGCTGATTGAGTTCGTGGCCCAACGAGGCCGTGAGTTCTCCCATGGTGGTGACGCGATGGACGTGAGCGAGATCCGCTTCGAGCTGGTGGAGCCGGTCACGTCCCTCCTCGGCCCGCTTGCGTTCCGTCACATCGACGGCGGTTCCGACATATTCAAGGACTTCCCCGCTCGCATCGAGCATTGGATGGCCTATTGCCTGGATGAATTTCACCGTTCCATCCGGCAGCAGAATCCTGAAATCGTTCACATAATCCGCTTTGCGACGGACCGCCTGCCAAAAACGTTCATGCGCCAGCGCACGGTCCTCCAGGTGAATGCGCTGCTCGAATTGTTCTGAACTGGGCAGGCCGTCCAGCGGATCGAAGCCCCACAGGCGCAACATCTCCTCGGAGCAGTAGATCACCTCGCCCGGGCGTGGGCTCATGGCCCAGCTTCGCGCCCAGCTGCCGGTGTGGCTGAGCCTTTGCGCTTCGCGCAGATAAGCTTCGCTGCGCAGCAGCTTTTGCTCAATGAGCTTCTGCTGGATTGCCACCCCGGCCAGATGGGTGATCTGCTCGATGATTTCTTGATCGCCGCGGCTTGGGCTCCGCGGCTTGTGATAATACATCGCGAAGGTCCCGATCACCTTGCCTTCGAAGGAGCGGATCGGCGTCGACCAGCAGGCGCGCAGCGACAGCGGTAACATCACTTCACGATAATCGACCCATAACGGGTCGTTCAAAATATCGGAGACAATGATCTGCTTGCCGAAATACGCCGCGGCGCCGCATGATCCGACGCGAGGGCCGATCGCCAGTCCGTCGACCGCCTTTATGTAGTCTGCGGGAAGGCTCGGGGCGCCGCCATGCTTGAGGCGGCCGTCTTCGATCAGGAGGATCGAGGCGAGGACATCGGGTGCGTGCGCTTCGACCAGCAGGCACAAGCTTTCGAGTATCTGCTCCAGCGGATCGCCGCGCGCCAGCATCCCGAGAATCCGCTTCTCGCCGGCAAGCAGGATTTCGGCCCGCTTGCGCTCGGTGACGTCGTTGTTCGTCTCCAGGACGGCGATGGGCGCACCGCGCGCATCGCGTTGCAACGACCAACGGCTCGCCACGACCACCTCAGTGCCGTTCTTCCTGGCGCGCAGAAGCTCGCCCTCCCAGCGGCCAGTGCGAACCATGTCAGCCATGATCCGCTCAAGCGGCGCCGGGAAGACGGTCTTTAGAAGATCGGCGGCAGGCTTGCCGCTGGCCTCTTCCGCCGTCCAGCCGTACAACGCCTCCGCGCCGCGGCTCCAGTAGGTGACAACTTTGTTCATGTCGCACACGAAAATGGCGTCATGAGCGAGATCGAGCAGATCAGCCTGGCGCCGGCGTGCTTGATCCACCCTGCCCTGAAGCTTCCCTCCATGCCGCCGGATGATGCGTTGGAGGGTCGTCAAACCTAAGCTGGTGCGGGCAAGTTCTTCGAGCAGATGCAGTCGTTGAAAGACACCGAAAAGCGTATTGGCATACCGCAGGGCGAAGCCCGCGCGTTGTCGGGAACGAATGACACTGCTATCCATTCTGGTCCTCGGCGCGGCTCTCGATCTCGGCGCGTGCTCGCATCGGCGACGGACTCGGCATCCAAAGCACGGGTTGCTAGGCAAACAACCGAGACAGCCGCGGCGCGGCAACGGCCAACCGTCCCGGCGTGCCGCGTTCGTCTCAACCGACGCGTGCGCGGGCTTTGGCGTAGCTCAACTGGTTAAAAGTGCTGTTGCGCCGATCTTCCCCGGGCTCGTCTGGCGCTACCCGCCCCAGACGAAGCGTAGTCGCTCTCGTCGAGCCGGCTCGCCTACATAGATACGCCTTTTGCGGGTTCCGGTTCCTCGCTGCGGCCAAAAAATTGAGCGGGGCGGCAAGCCGCCGATCATCGAGGATACAGTCCCGCTTGCGCCTCGCGGCGGCGCGAGTGCCGCTCAACGTCCCCACATGGGAGCAGAGCGCGGTGCGTAGTTATAAACCGGCGGGCCGGATTCGGTAGGCGGAGCAAATCCACTGCGCTGTGCCACCCAAGTCCCTGCGCAGCTGCCGCTTGTGCCTTGCCCTTGCCACAGGCCGGCGCCGCGGTTGCCGCCGAGGCGGCCAGACCCCGTCGCCCACTGGCCTTGGGCCCTCACACTCACGTTCACGGTGCCCGCGCGCGATACCCATCCACGTACCGCGACCCCGCTGCCGCCGGGACCAATCACCCTTCCATTGACGATTTCCATGCCGTAACGCGAAGTGGGCTGACAGGCGCCGCTACGCGTCATGATCACAACGCTCCAGGCGCCGTCATAAGGGGTGCGCGCCAAGACTGGAGCTGAAGCCGCCGAGGCGATCACGGCCAGAACAAATAACTTTACGTAATGGCGCGCAGTACGGGTGCTGCAGGCAGGCTTGCGGGCGTCGGTTGCGCTCTCGGACATTTCTGGTTCCCTCGCAATTCCTCACGTTTGCATTCGGCGCCAATGCCGTGCTCAAACCAGAGGCTGGCCGCGATGTCGTAACCACGCTAGCCGGGTACCGGTTCCCGTTTGCGGGGCCCCGACCGGATCAACGGGTTTTTGATGGCGCGCCCAATCGGCTCATTGAGCGGCCCGTTCCATTGCCGCCTCTTCCATCAGGTTATCCAAGTCGCGGAAAATCGACGCCACTGCGACCACCTTGCCGTCGCGCCGGTAGCGCACCAGGCAGTCACGGGCTTTGATGTCGCCCTCGATGGCCACGTCATCCCAGCGTTCGGCGTGTCCAATATAGTTGATCGGTACATCGTAGTGTTGGCTCCAAAAGAACGGAGCGTCGGCGAACTTTTGCCTCTGGGACAGCATGTTGCGGGCCGCGGTCTGGCCCTGCCGTTGGGCCACGACCCAGTGCTCGATCCGGAGAGCCTCGCCGGTATTATGGTCCGGCCAACGCGCAATGTCGCCGGCGGCGAAAATGTCCGGCATGCTGGTCTGCAGGTACGCATCCACGATAACGCCCCGGTCGATCGCGAGCCCTGCGCGCTCGGCGAGTTGCAGTCGCGGCCGCACCCCAATGCCGACGACGACCAGGTCGGCGGGCAGCGCCAGACCGCCCTTGAGCTTGACATCGGCTCCCTCGATCGCCGCCGCGGTCTCCTCCAGATGGAACACGACGCCATGTTCTTCGTGGAGCTGCCTAATGAAATCGCCGTATTCACTGCCAAGCACCCGCTCCAACGGTCGGCGCTCCGGGGCCACGACATGGACCTCGATCTCGCGCGCTCGTAATGCGGCGGCGACTTCAAGGCCTATAAAGCTTGCGCCGATCACCACCGCACGCCGCGCCGCCTTTGCGCGGGCGATGATTGCCCGCGAGTTGCTGAGCGAGCGTAGGACATGAACATGGGGCTGGTCAGCGCCCGGGATGGAAAGGCGGATCGGCTCGGCGCCGGTCGCGAGCAGCATCTTGTCGAAGGGGATGGACCGTCCGCCGGCAAGAATGACTTGCCGCGCCTTGGCGTCGATTTCGGCGACCTCGGTGCGGAGCGACAGGTCGATCGATTGTTGCTGATAGAACTCGGCTGGGCGCAGTGCCATCCAGTCTTCCGGAGCGTTTCCGGCAAGGTAATCCTTTGAGCAATTGGGCCGGTCGTATGGGGGCTCGTCGTCGGCCGACAGCAGCGTCAGGCTGCCGTCAAATCCCTCCCGACGCAGCATCTCGGCGGCCGCAAATCCGGCTGCGCCGCCACCAACGATCACGATGCGCTCCGGCGCGGCTTTGGGGGCCGAGCGCCGAACGGCCGACGTGATCGTCTCGCGCACGAATACTTTGCCGTCGCGCGTTTCCGTTCGCCAACACGGCATCGGATTGAGAGCCGGCGCGCCGATTGCCTCGCCGGTTCGCAGATCAAAGCGCGCATGATGCCAGGGACAGCGGACGGTATCGCCGACCACCAAGCCCTCGGCGAGGGGTCCGCCATAATGCGAACAGGTCGCTCCGATGGCGAAGCACTCATGGCCGCGACGCGCGACGAGGACCGCGGCGTCGCCGACCCGCCCGCCGATCATGCCGCCGTCCGGAATGGTATCGACTGCGATTCCCTGCGTGAGATCGGGGCCTTTCTGTTCGGATTGCTCGGCTGCCATTTGGCTCTCCCGCGATTTCGGCCGCTTGGTTAGTCTATCCTCCGTCGCCGGCCGTGGCCGTGCCGCTCAACGTGCGAGCATGGGAAGAATAAAGCGCTATTGTAGCTCAGCTCGGTATCGTTCACCCGTGAAATTTCGAACAAGGCAGGGGCCACCTGTCGTCCATGAGTACACCAATGGCGGCGCTGCCCCGCCGCGCAGTCGGCTATCGCACCGAAGCGCCGAACGAGCGGTCAGTCTCTCCGCCCGAAGAAGCCGGCGGCATCAATGCCACTGGATTTTTCGCAACGATGCGGCATGTTTCCCGCAAAGCAGGTACGCCGATGCGCTTGGCGCCTAAAACAGGGGCGGGACCTCGCCGATCCGGACGATGCCGAGATAGACCGCGCCCTCGACAAAGCGCAGCGGCAGTGCGATTGCGGGTTTGTTGCCGATCTGCGCGGGCTGACCCATCTTTTTCAGATTATCGATCAGACTGGCGGCGGCGCTGATGCGTACGGCCCCTCCCAGTCCAGGCATCAAACGGTCAAGCGCGGAAAGACCCTCTCCGGATTGTCCATTGCCGCCCCCGAGCCGGTCGATGCCTCGGTCGATCAACTTGTCGATTCCGAGTTGCGGCACGATGGTGTCGAGACCGTTGACCGTAAGGGTCAGTGTGCCGTCGAGCCGCCCGCGCGCGCTTACCGTAAGCGTGCCGGAAGCGACGACACTCGCGTCGACCCGTTCGAGCCGCAGCGATTTGACCTCAATATTGCCGCCGGACGCCTGCAGCTCGCGAAAGCGCTCGGCGGACGGCTTTGGCGCCAAATCTTTCAAGCCGCGCAGTACGATTTCGGCGTTGCCTTGCAGCGGTTCGCCAAGCAGCGGATGCAGGCTCGGCGCTGTCGCGGACGTAAAATGCAAGGTGACGTCGATCAGCGGGTGATCAGCCGCCGAGCCGCCGACGATGCGCGCCTGCAGGTCCGCATTGTCGGCCGCAAACAGGGTTGCCGCGGTGGTCGCGCCGCCGTCGTCAAGCCGTGCCCGCTCGAGTTCGATAGCGGCGGTATCAGGATCCGGCGGCGTGCCGCTTACACGCAGCTGTGCGAGCGACCAGGAGGCGACGAAACGCGCTGGCTCACCCGGCGACGCCACGGTCAACGGACCTCTCAGGTCCCCGACCAAGAGCGTTGGATTATAAACCTGGGCGGTGAAGGTGATACTGCGGGCGGTGAGGTCGAGAGGCGGCTGCGCGGTGTTGATCGCGGCTGAGGCCTCCTGGCATTGCACCTGGATGCGGACGGGAAAGCCGGAAATGCCCTGAGATCCGCAGCGATAGGTGCGCCCGGCCCTCGCTTCGCGCGCCACCCAGCCGGCGAGCGTGCGGTCGGCGACTGAAGCGGCGTAATACCAGAGCCCGCACCAGCCGGCGCCAAGGACGATCACGGCAACCGCTGCAGTAATTGACCATAACCGGCCTCGCGCAGAGGAGGGCGCCGCGGTGCCGCCGCGCCCCATGCGCGGCTTTGCCTGCATCATGCCCGATGGGGATTGACCTGACATCCTGTCTTTTCGCCTGCCGAGTGCGGCGTTTCAAAGACCTTGAGCATCCAAGGCATCGTTTCAGAAAGTTGCCGGCCATTGTGCCGCCGCGCTGACCCTGTTAGGCGGTTAAGGCGAAGCCGGGAAAAGCGCGAGTCGAGCCGAGGCCCTCGGGTGGCCCACGAATCACTGAACAGGGCGAGTAAACGAGGGTAATGGCGGAAAGCGAGCAGGAAGCTGGCGATCTGTGGGTATTCGGCTACGGATCGCTGATGTGGCGCCCGGGATTCCCGGCTCGCGAACGGGTGCCGGCGCGGCTTAAGGGATTGCACCGGGCGCTCTGCGTCTATTCGTTCTTCCATCGCGGCAGGCCCGAACAGCCCGGCCTGGTTTTGGGGCTCGATCGCGGCGGCATGTGCCGAGGCATTGCCTATCGGGTCGCCGCATCGGCGCGCGCGCAGACTATAGCGTATCTGCGTGACCGCGAGCAGGTTACTACCGTCTACCGCGAAACCAGGCGGCGCGTCGATCTGGAAGACGGCTCCGGGCGGCAGGTGCGGGCACTCTGCTACGTCGTTGATCGCGGCCACGCGCAATATGCCGGCCGGCTTTCCATCACCCAATGTGTGCACTACGTGCGCCAGGGGTACGGACAATCCGGCGACAATCGGGACTATGTGATCGAAACGGTGCGTGCGCTTGAGGCGCTCGGCTACCGCGAGACCAAGCTGCACCTCATTGCGGAGCGGCTCGGCAAGCACGAGACAGAGATTAGGCACCCGGAAAAAGGTGGGGCGATCCCGATTCCTGATCCCTGATGGCTGATTCCCGCAGCAAGTGCGTGCTCGCCTCTTCGATCGCGGTCTGCAGCCGCTGCAAGAAGACGCGACTGTCGAGCCCGGGCGGAATTGGATCGAGCACTTCGACCACGATGATGCCCGGGAAGCGGATCAGCGACCGGCGCGGCCAGAAGACTCCAGAATTGAGGGCAAGCGGCACGCAGGTAACGCCCGCCTTGGCGTACACATATGCCACTCCCGGCTTGTAGCTCGGCTCGGCTCCGGGCGGACGCCGCGTGCCTTCGGGAAAAATCACGACCTGGCGCGCGCGCGCGAGTTCAGATCGGGCCCGCGCAGTCATCCGAGACAACGCTGAGCGCCGGGCGCTGCGGTCGATCGCAATGAGTCCGGCCTTGCGCATATGGCAGCCGAACAGCGGTATCCACATCAGCTCGCGCTTGAGTACATAAGTCGGATCATCAAACGCAGCGTAGAGCGAGAATGTCTCCCACGTGGATTGGTGCTTGCAGGCGACGATGCAGGGCCCTTGCGGAATCTTCTCAAGCCCGCGCCAAGCGACCCTGGTGCCGCAGACCACGCGCAACAGCCATAGGCTGGTGAGGCAGTAGGAGCGGATGAAGGCAAGGTGAACGCGGTGCGGCAGTGCCAGCGCAGGCAACGCCACGATCATCTGAACGAGCAGGTTCAGGTAGAACAGCGCGTTGAATAGTAGCGATCGAGCGATCAGCGCCGGCGAGATGGACACCGAGGATCCCATGATGTTGGCAGGAGCAAAAATGTGGACTGCCCGCGCTCACAGCCCGCGTGCGTCAGACATCAAGTTCGGTTCGCTCCTAGGCGGCGGTGAGTTGAAGCGCATGCGCATCTCGGCAAACAGGTATTTGACATATTCCGAAGCGACCAGCCTCGCCGTATCGGTGCTCGACCACCACGACTCGATGCGCAGGCGGTCCGACAGCACGGGATACGGGGTGAGCGCCGCGCCGGTTAGCTGGTGGTGCAGTTCGGCCAGCGCGCGCGGCATGTGATAGGCCGAGGTGACCACGATCAGCGAATGGAACCCGTGTGCGGTGGCCCACAGCCGCGCCTGCACTGCATTGCCGTAAGTATTCATGGCCGAATAGTCGAGATCCACGCAGCAGGCGAGCTGCCCGCGATATTTGGCATTCTTGTGCACAATATCGGCAATCGTCGTCCCGGAATTGACGCCGGTGATCAACAGGCGCTTGCCGCGTCCGGTGGCGAGAAGTTCGAGCGCGTCGGCGATGCGCGCGGTGCCGCCGGTGAGCACGACAATGCCATCGGCATTGTGCCCAAGGGCGATTTGGCGGCGCGGCAGCTGCCAGGCGAAACCGGCAAAACCGATAACGAGGAAAGCCATTCCCGCGGCGGCAAGCCGCAGCGCGATCGCCTTCATACGCCGCGTGCGCACGGCGGTCTTAAGGCTGACCATGGCAACGCGCGCTCCGCGCTTGCGACATCACATCGCGCTCGAACGTCCGCATCGGCAAATTAATTGCCGCGACCATAGCGCGAATTCCGGCACGCAACGAAAGCTGTGTCGGCGCTTGTCGGCCGCGGCTCACTCAATGCTCTCGAGGGTTCGTTTGACAGTACGATGCGACGCGAACGCTGTCACCAAGGCCATGACGGCGATCTGGCCGAGGATGGACACATAGCCGCCAGGGCTCATGGAAAAGCTGCCGAACAGAGCGGCGGCCTCTGCGCCGTCAGGGGAGGCGGCGAGCCAGCTGCTAAGCGCACTGGCAACGCCGAACAGGAGCATCGCCGCGCCGCCACCAATCGCGCCGCCCTTGAAACCGAGCATGAGAAAATGGCGGCGGAACTGACTGCCGATGAAGGCGTCAGTAGCGCCCACATAATGCAGGACTTCGATAATCGGCCGATTGGCGGCCATGGCCCCGCGCGTAGCAAAGCTGACCGAGAGCATAGTGACGGCGAGCACCAAGAGCAGGATGGCGACACCCCCGGCGACTGCGGTTCCTGCCATGGTGCGCATATGGTCTATCCACCGCCGATGATCGTCGAGGCTGGCGCTTGGAACCTTTGCCGCCAGCGCCTCGCGCAGAGCGGCAAAATTCGGCGGCGGTCCGGTCCAGAGCTTGATCACGATCAGCCGCGGGATCGGCAGCTCATCCAGATTAAGGCCGCTACCGAGCCAAGGTTCGACCAGGCGCTCGGACTCATTTTTGGTATAGGCACGCACGTCGGCAATGCCGGGCGTGGCGCGGGCGATCTCAACCGCCTTGCGTATGTCGGCCTCGAGGTCGCTCCCGCTCGTGGGGCGGACCTGAATGGTGACCTCGCGTGACACATCCGACTGCCAGTCGTTCGCGGCGCTCGCCACCATCATCACCGCGCCCGTCGTCAAGGCGGCGAGAAAGGTCATGATGGCGATGACCGCAATGAGCGCCCGCCCGGCAATCGAGCCCTTTGGCACGATGGCGGTGACGACGCGCGGTCCCTGGCTGAGCAGCGGGGCTGCTTCGAGATCGTCCCATGGCGCCGCCATTCGCTCAGCGGCGTCAAGCGGTTCAATCGTAGACATGCAACCGGCCCTCGTGCAGCACCAGGCGGCGTGCGTCGTATTCGTCCATCAGGGCGATGTCGTGGGTGGCGATGATGATCGAAGTCCCCGTCTTGTTGAGGGCGATGAACAGGCGCAGCAGGCGCTGGCCGAGATTGGGATCGACATTGCCGGTCGGTTCGTCGGCGAGCAAAAGCTGCGGCCGCGAAATCACCGCCCGCGCGATGGCCGCGCGCTGTTTTTCGCCGCCTGAAAGAACCGGGGGCAGCGCGTCGATGCGCTCGCCAAGGCCAACCCATTGCAGCAGCTCGACCACTTCGGATCGATAGGCGGCTTCCTCCTTGCCGATCACGCGCAGCGGCAGCGCGACGTTCTCGTAGGTCGTCATGTGATCGAGCAGGCGAAAATCCTGGAATACGATACCGATCCGCCGGCGCAGGGTTGCACGGCTGTCGTTGTTCAACATTGCCGTATCCCGATCGAACATGGTGATCAGGCCGCGCGTCGGTTTGAGCGACAGGAACATCAGCCGCAGCAGTGAAGTCTTGCCCGCGCCCGAGGGCCCGGTCAGGAATTGGAAAGAATGGCGCTCGATGCGGAAGGTGAGGTCGCGCAGGACTTCTCGGCCCACCCCGTAGCGCAAGCCCACCTTGTCAAACAGGATCACGCGGTCCCTCCGAAACGCCGCCCGCGGCAGGGGCTTCCCCCCGCCACACCTTGCCTGGGCCGTCAAGCCACCACACCGCCACGTTCCCATGGCCTGAGCGACCCAAGAAAGACCCCAGAACCGCCCAAGACTGGCCCCGTAGGCGGACAGCAAACCCTGGATCAGCCTGCTGTCCGATTCGTCCTGCCGTAAATCCTAACATTGCGGCGACGGTGCGAGGGCCTCCGTGGTTGCCAATTCGTTAACGGATCGGACGTAAGATGGCGGAAATTCGCCCGCGGCTCCTGCCATGTCGTACTTCGGCGAACCGGCAAGCCTGCGGCCCGAACCCCGTCGCGCCGCCCGTTCGTCTGGAGCAACGAACCTGGCCGGGCCGCACGACTGATCGCGGCGGCCAAGGCTTTGGCGCCCGATGGCTTCGCAGCCCGCTGCTCTGGATCCAGCAGCGGGGCGTTAATTGCCCAGCCGTGCCAGCCCGCTTGCCGGGAGGCCAGACCGCCGCGCTCGCAAGCCGCCTTGCCCCCATCGCCGATCCCCCTGAACACCATGGCGCGCATCCTTTTTGCCGAAGACGAAGACCCCTCGCGTGCGCCGTGCGCTCGCGCCCTTTGCTCAGACGGCCATGACGTCGCGATGGCGGGCGGCGGCGAGGCGTTCGACGTGCTCACCCGCGAGCAGGGCCACTTTGATCTTCTGCTCACCGACATTTGCATGCCGATCATAGATGGCATTGCGCTCGCGCTTGCCGCGGCGCACGAGTCCAGATCTAATTTTGTTGATGACCCTGCGCCGATAGCGCGCGCGCAGGGCTGCGATGCGCCCGTTCATGAGGTGCTTGCGTTGCGCGCCAAGCTCGCAGAGCCCTATACGGCGCAGAAAAACAGGCGCAAAAAACTCGGTTTCTTCCGTACGCACGCCGCCCAGCCCTACGACGAGCGAATCCGCCGCTTCTCGTCGCAGGATGATAGGGTGAGTATCTGGACGCTCGTAGCTCGTCAAAAGATCGCTTATCTAAGGTGAGCGTCGGCGCAGGCCGCAAAAGCGTGAAGTCGAATCGGGGCTATCTCGCCCGCGCCTGCGAAGTTCCAGGCCCTCTTGAACGCGTTTGCCAGAATCTCTTCCGCCGTCTAGCGGGACTGCAGCGCCTGGTTGCCAAACGCCGGCTCAGTTACTCGTCTCCCGAGACGGCATAGGGCCGCGGCAGCGGCTCGGCAGGCAGCTTCGGGTGCGCGCGGCCGAAGTCGGGCGCGGCCGAGTCTTGACCGATTTCCACGATCCCGCGGCGAATCGCGCGCGTGCGTGCAAAATGGGCAAGCAACGCATCGCCGTCGCCGCGACGGATGGCCCGCGTCAGTTTCGAGAGATCTTCGTTGAAGGTGCCGAGCATTTCCAGCACGGCCTCCTTGTTGGCCAAAAACACATCGCGCCACATCGTCGGATCGGAGGCCGCGATGCGGGTGAAATCGCGAAAGCCTCCGGCGGAGAATTTCAAAACTTCCGAGCGCGTGACTTCCGCGAGCTCATCGGCGGTGCCGACGATCGTATAGGCGATCAGATGCGGCAGGTGGCTGGTGATCGCCAGCACCAGGTCGTGGTGCTCGGCCGGCATCTCTTCGACACTGGCGCCGAGAGCGCGCCAGAAGGCGGCGAGCCGCCTGACGGCCGCGGCATCCGTGCTTGGCGGCGGCGTGAGAATGCACCAACGGCCGACGAACAGCTCGGCAAATCCTGCATCGGGCCCGGAATGTTCGGTACCGGCGACCGGATGAGCCGGGACAAAGTGCACGCCGGCGGGCAGATGCGGGGCCACCTCGCGCACCACGGCCGCCTTGACCGAGCCGACGTCGCAGACGATGGCGCCCAGCGTCAGCTGCGGCGCGATCTCCTTGGCGACCTCGCCGCAGGCTCCGACCGGCACGCACAGGATCACGAGATCGGCGCCGGCAGCCGCCGCCGCATTGCTTTCCATCACCTGGTCGGCGAGGCCGAGTTCGGCGACGCGTCGGCGCGTGGCCGCCGAGCGGGCGCTGGCGACGATCTCGCGAACCGCGCCCTGCGCGCGTGCCGCGCGCGCGATCGAGGAGCCGATCAGGCCGACGCCGATCAGCGCCAAGCGATTGAATAATGGCTTCGCCTGTTTTTTGCTGCTCACTGCGTCACGCCGCCCTTTCATTGAGAAATTCCGCAAGCGCGGCGACCACGAGACGATTGGCCTCCTCGCTGCCGACGCTCATGCGCAGTGCGTTCGGCAACTTGTAGGCGCCGACCTGGCGCAGGATCAGGCCGCGCGCGGTGAGGAACGCCTCGGCTTGCCCGGCGTTGCGCTCCGTCTTTTCGGGGAAATGGATCAGCAGAAAATTGGCGACACTCGGCGTAACTTTCAGGCCGAGCGCGCAGATTTCGCGGTAAAGCCAGTCCAACCAGTGGCTGTTGTGGGCCCGCGAGCGCTCCTGGTGTTCCACATCCTCGATTGCCGCGACGCCCGCGGCGATCGCCGGCGCGTTGACGTTGAACGGTCCACGGATGCGATTGACAGCAGCGACCACGTGCGCGGGCGCAAACATCCATCCGAGGCGAAGCGCGGCCAGCCCGTGGATTTTTGAAAACGTGCGCGTCATCACCACATTCTCGCTCGTGGCGACCAGTTCAATGCCGGATTCGTAGTCGTTGCACCGCACGTATTCCGCATAGGCGGCGTCGATCACCAGCAGCACATGCCGCGGCAAATTGCGGTGCAGCCGCTTGACCTCGTTGAACGACAGATAGGTGCCGGTCGGATTGTTCGGATTAGCCAAAAAGACCATCTTGGTCTTCTTCGTCACCGCGGCCAGGATGGCGTCGACGTTGGCGGTGTAGTTCGTCTCCGGCGCGGCGACCGGGCGCGCGCCGGCGCCGAGCGCGGCGATCGGATAGATCAGAAAGCCGTGGGTGCTGTGGATCGCCTCATCGCCATCGACGAGATAGGCCTGCGCCAAGAGATGCAACAGATCGTCGGAGCCCGCTCCGCACACGATGCGGTCGGGATCGAGACCAAATGCGCGCCCAATCGCCTCGCGCAGCTCGCTCGCCTCGCCGTCCGGGTACTCGTGCAGCCGGTCGGCCACGGACTTGTAAGCTTCAATGGCGCGCGGGCTCGGGCCGAGTGGCGTCTCGTTCGACGACAGCTTGAATACTTTGATCGCGCCAGGCGCGCTGCTCTTGCCCGGCACATAGGCCGCGATGTCGAGCACGCCGGGGCGCGGCCGGGGACAAATTGCAATCATTCGTTCTCTCACTCGCCCATTTGCGGGGAAGTTCTTATTTTCGCTCCGGCTGGCGCAGCGGCCATGCCTTTTCCTTCCCCGCTTGCGGTGGAGGAAAGGCGCCTGCCAGCGCGCCGCTCGTGCAAGCACTGAGCAACTTTCCGCCTCGCTTCGCTCCTCGCCCGGCAGCGGCAAGAGCACTACCGCCTGTGCGCCACCGTATAGCGGGTCGTGTGGCTGCCGACGAGGGTCGCTGAGCGGATCGAGGCGCCGATGCCGCGCAACGTGTTGGTCACCGCCTCGCTGCCGCCAGACGGGACGGACACCAGCAGGGCCGCGCCGTCGAAGGCCCGGTCCGGCACCGCGATCACGTCGCCGAGCGTCGCCAGCGCACCCGCTGCCGCCGCGCGCCAGCCGGACACCCGCAGGCTCCACGCCTCGGTCTCCGTCACCATGGCCTCCGGCGCGGCGCGCGAGACCACGAAGACCGGCAACGCCGCCGGGTGGTCGGCACGCTCGACGAATGGCAGCCGAGCGATGATTTTCGGCGCTGTCTCCAGTTCGAGTGCCGCCCACCATGGACCGGCGCCGGCAATCGCGAAAGCGGGGACGAGACCGAGATCGCCTTTCGATTCGGTGACCGCCTCCACCACGCTTGACGCCCCCATATGCGGCACGAACGGTGCGGTGAAGCCGAAATGAAAGCGCGCGGAATCGCGCATCGCCGCGTCGCCGGCGGAGAGGTCGGCATGCACCGAGAATGGCGCCTGTACGTAGGTGAAGGTGGAGATGATCACCCGCCAGATGCCCTCGACCGTATCGAGCGGCAGATTGCCGTAATGGCGTTCGACCAGGCGCCGCATCATGTCGGCCTCGCGCGCCGGGCGAAAGGCTGAGCCGGTTTCCTGCGTCTTTTTTGTTTCGATCAGCTGGTCGATGATTTCGCCGCGCTCGATCAGGAGCGCGTGCATGGCCGCATCAATGCGGTCGAGTTCGCGCCGCAGGTCGGCGAGCGAAACATCCGCCTGGCGCGCTTTCTTCGGCATGGTGTTTCCGCTTCAACCACGGCCGCGCCTGCGCGAGGCGGCTGGCCGAGGGGCTCGCCCAAAATCCGCTAGATCGGTTCGTTTCCCGCTCGTCCCCGAGAAAGCCGGGACCTAAGTTTCGTCTTGCACACGATCCAGATTCCCGTTGCCAGGATGAGCGCAGCGCATCAGCCGGATGCGGCGTCATTCATAGGTGCGGGATCAGCGGAAAGCAAAGAAAACGTTGACTCCAAGCGCAAGCGGCCTATTTACCCGTTTTTAGCGCCTCTGCGGCGGCGATGGCGCCGGACAGCGTTTTGCCGGGAATTGCTATGGCCGAAGCCTCTGTGATTGTCGATCTTGCCGACCGCAGGCGCGAGGCGGACGAGCCGCATTCGCGCTTGGTTCGCTTTGCCCCCAGTAGCCCGCTGCGGCTTGATGCCGGCGTGGAGTTCTCGCCGCTGCAGATTGCCTACCAGACCTACGGCGCACTGAACCCCGAGCGCAGCAACGCGGTGCTCCTCTGTCATGCGCTCACCGGCGATCAGCACGTGGTCAACACGCATCCGGTGACCGGCAAGGCCGGCTGGTGGGAGACGATGGTCGGACCGGGCCGGCCGATCGACACCGAGCGTTATTTCGTGATCTGCCCGAACGTAGTGGGCGGCTGTATGGGGTCCTCCGGTCCGGCTTCGACCAATCCGGCGACCGGCGCGCCTTACGGCCTCGACTTTCCTGTCATTACTGTACGCGACATGGTGCGCGCGCAGGCGATGCTGCTCGAGCATCTCGGCATCGAGTCCGTGTTCGCGGTGGCCGGCGGCTCTATGGGCGGTATGCAGGTGCTGCAATGGGCGGCGAGTTACCCGCAGCGCGTGTTCGCGGCGCTGCCGATCGCGGCGTCGACCCGGCATTCGGCCCAGAATATCGCCTTCCACGAAGTGGGCCGCCAGGCGGTGATGGCCGATCCGGATTGGCGCGGCGGGCGCTACTTTGCTTACGGCATCAATCCGCGGCGCGGCCTCGCGGTGGCGCGAATGGCCGCGCATATCACCTACCTGTCCGACGCCGCGTTGCACCGCAAATTCGGCCGCCGCTTCCAGGATCGCGACAATCCGACCTTCTCGTTCGACGCCGACTTTCAGGTCGAGTCCTATCTGCGCCACCAGGGGATCACCTTTGTCGAGCGCTTCGACGCCAATTCGTATCTGTATCTGACGCGCGCGATGGACTATTTCGATCTTGCCGCCGATTACGACGGCGCAGTGGTCAATGGTTTTCGTGGCACGCCGACGCGCTTCTGTGTCATTTCGTTTACGAGCGATTGGCTGTTTCCGACCACGGAATCCCGCGCCATCGTGCATGCCCTCAACGCCGCCGGCGCGCGCGTGTCCTTCGCCGAGATCACCACCGACAAGGGCCACGATGCCTTTCTGCTCGACGAGCCGGAATTGTTCGCTATCGTGCGCGGTTTTTTGGACGGTGCCGCCAAAGCGCGCGGCCTGCCGTCGGCGAAGCGATAGGGCTCGTGGGAATGCGCAGCTCTCTATTTCACCTGTCCCTAAAGACGAGAGCGAGTGTGCGGGGTGACTGATGCTCTCGCGCCTTAAACACGATCTCACCATGGCTGAGGCGGCGCGTGGGCCGGGCGGTGCGCGCATCGATCTGCTCGTGGTTGCCGGCATGGTGCCGACGGGTGCCCGCGTGCTCGACGTCGGTTGCGCCGACGGCGAACTTCTGCGCCTTCTGGAATCGCGCGGGGTCGACGGCCGCGGCATCGAACTGTCCCGGGAGGGCGTGAACGAATGCGTGGCCAAGGGCCTTGCCGTGGTGCAGGGCGACGCCGACACCGACCTCGCCGATTACCCGAATGACGCGTTCGACTACGTCATCCTGTCGCAGACGCTGCAGGCGACGCGGCAGCCGCGGGTGGTGCTCGAGCACATGCTGCGCATCGGCCGGCACGCCATCGTGTCGTTCCCGAATTTCGGCCACTGGAACATCCGCCTGCAGCTCCTGCTCGGCGGCCACATGCCGCGCACCGACAATCTGCCCTATGGCTGGTACGAGACGCCGAATATTCACTTCTGCAGCATCAAGGATTTTCGTGATCTCTGCCTGCTCGTCGGCGCCAAGATGGAGCAGGCGGTGGCGCTCAACGCTTGGGGCCGGCGCATGCGGCTGAAAATGCCGTGGTGGTTCTGGAATATGTTCGGCGAGCAGGCGGTGTTTCTGCTGAGCCGGCGGGGCTGATGACCCACGACATCATCGGTCTGAAATCATAGCCGTCGGCCGCTCAAACGACGCAGAGCAGGACGCTTCCACGGGCATCGAAAATGAAGTGTCGCAAACAGCGTAATCCGGGCCTCGCGCAGCAATTTGGATCTGGTCCATTTCACCGAGGTCGAGAAGATTACGCGCAAGACCGGCTTTATCTCGTTCCCAAGTCGAGCAGCTCACCGGCCTTTGAGGCTAGGCGGTCGCATCTCCGTCCGGATCGACGTTGGCAGAGCGAGGCGCAAGCCAATGGATGGATCAATTGAGAAAGATGATCGTCAAGGGCCAAAGCAATCGGTGGCGATCGATCCGCCGGCGGATATAATGTATTCGCTGGCGAGCGCTCTCGCGCGGCACGCTCCGCGCCGGGCCCGTAGCTCAACGGTCAGAGCTAGCGGCTCATAACCGCTTGGTTGGAGGTTCGAGTCCTCCCGGGCCCACCACCTTGTTTTCATCTCTGGTTTTCTCAATCGTTTAGCTCCCAAAACCCGACTAATCTCAGAGACCTCAGCTTGGTCCCTTCGCGCGCCAGCGCTTGCGCTCCGGGGCTTTGGTACAGCGCTCGATTTCGCTCAATGATGCAAGACGGAGAATAGCCGCGATTTGATGCGCAGCCACACTATCAATTCCGCCTCAGTGCGGAGGTCCAATCCCGGACCCATACCGGCTCAATTTTGCTGCAGTGAGCTGCATCATCTTGCGCGTTGCGGCATCGTCAAGGTAGGAACATCATGCGTAAGATAATACTTGTTGTTGTGTCGGCGGTCGCACTTGGCGCGGCCATGATGACAGGCGCGGTGGCTCAACGCTTGCATGGTGGCGGCGGTGGGGGCATGGCACGCGGTGCCCATTTCCGCGGCGGACACTTGGGCGGAGAACCGCACGTCGTTGGCCGCATCTATAGACACGGGTTTGGCGTTCGCCCGTTCGAGCGCCGGGATTTTGATCGCGGCTTCGCATTCGGCCGCCGCTTGTTCGGCCCAAGCTTCGGCTTCGTCGCAGCGGCTGAAGGACCGTGGTGGTATGACGACGATTGCTTGTCACGGTGGGAGCGAACGCCATCGGGTTGGCGCCAGCGGCTCTGCTGATCCGCTGATTGCTCGTGAGGGGTGCCCCTTGGCCAGCGAGCACGCGCGGATGAAGATAGGAGCGCGTTTTGCGCCAATGCTCTTGCGCTCGCGCCGCACCGCCGGGCCGGCCGGTTCGCCGTACGCCGACGGCGTTCCGCCGCGCCCATGATGCGGAGGCCTTGATCTCATGAAGTCAGTGGAGACCACCCGGAGGGCTTTGTTGGCCCGGCGACGTTGGCAGTTCGGCCAGCCCGACTGCACGGCCGCTACGCTGTGCGCGATGCTAGGCTATTTTCCGCGGAACGTCGCGTTCGTCCACATTGCGCGACGTAGTCGGGTCGCCACCCGAATGTTGCAAAACGGCTGCGGGGGCATATTCTCCCGTTGCGGGCGTGAGCCTGCGGCGAGGTCACGTCGATGTATCAGCGCATCCTTGTGGCGATTGACGAGAGTGCAACGTCCGAACTGGCCTTGAAGGAAGCAGCGCTGCTCGCCAGGGAACACAATGCTAGGCTGCGCCTGGCCCATGTCATTGACGACTCATTCGCCCACACGTCGGTGCTGATGCCGCACGAGGTGGTGCCGCAGGAGCTGGTCGAGCGCCAAGCCGGGTTACGCAGCTGCGGCGAGGATGTATTGAGCCGTGGTGCTGCGGCAGCCCGCGCTCTCGGCGCCAACGCCGAGACAACGCTGCTCACGGTCACCGCGGCCAGCGATCGCATCTACGATGTAGTCGAGCAGGAAGCCGCGCGCTGGCCCGCGGATCTCGTCGTGATCGGCACGCACGGTCGGCGCGGCTTCCGTCGCCTGCTCCTCGGAAGCATGGCGGAAGGGCTTATTCGGGTCACGACCAAGCCGGTGCTTTTGGTCCGCGGCGGGGAATAAGGCGCAGGGGCGACGTTCAGCGCCAGCCCGCCCTTGGCCAAGCGGCCGATCACGCGATGATCTTTTTTTCGTTCCGGCTTTGGAAAGTTTGCGATTGCAGGCCGACGCGAGGGTGGCACCAACGAATGGCCACGCTTCTCCAGCCCTTGTCCAGCATCCAGAATCAGATTCCGCAAGACGCCTTACGGCGCACACCCGTCGGGCTGACAAAAGCAACGAGCCCCATCAGAGATGTCGTGATTGCCTCGATGGGAAAAGATTTCTCAAGCTCAAGCCTACGCGAACATAAAGCCGTGATATGTGCCTGCGCACGTTTCAGGGCCTGATGCGCGAAGCGCTTTGGCCGGAGAAGCCGAAGCGCATGCCACTGCTCGTTTAGGTGGTACGTCATCAACGCTCATTCCGTCCCATCGACACTGGCTTCGACGCTTTCCTTCAGACACCACCTTGCGGTGACGGCCTTGCGCTTCGATAGTCTTTAGTAGTGTCATCGGCCTGGGCAGAGGCAAGCTTTCGTTCATGCTCGGCGAAGCAAAGAAAAGCCCTGGGGGTAAATGGGCCCCAGGGCTCGCGTTGCTCGCTTCGTTGCAGCTCTGTCAGTAGCGCGTGGCGACCGGTCCGTATTCGTTGCCACCCAGGTTGAAATGCCAGTTGAGGCCGCCGCGGACAATGACGCCCTGGTAGCTGAAGTGCGCCGCGTCGATGTCGTTAATAAACAAGTTCTGATGGCCCATGTCATACCACAGGGCCTCGACTTTCCCGGAAAAGTTGGGCGCGAAGAGATATTCAAGACCAACGCCGATCGTCCCGCCAGTGCGCGTCGTGGAGTTGCTTACCACAACAGAAGCGGCTGCAGTATCCAGAGACGCCGTGGTTTTCTCGCCGCCGTAGATCAGACCGCCGGTGACATAAAGCAGCGCGCTTTGGCTCCAAGGGGTAATGCCGAGGCGGCCGCGCACTGTGCCGAACCAGTCGAGCTTTTGGCTGGCGTCAAAGTCCAAGCCCCGTACACCGGTTGCGACCGTCGCACTCTCATGGATATCCGCCCATTGGATATCGGCTTCGATACCATACACGACGATGCCGCTCTGCCAATTGTAGCCGATCTGGCCGCCGGCCAGTCCGCCCTTGGGCTTGAGGATGTTGCCGGTCGCTTCAGGGCAGAAAACTGCATCTGCGCAGAACAAGTCGCCGCTATTCTTATTCCAGCCGAAGCCGCCGTTAACACCGAGGTAGAATCCCGTCCAGGTGGGAGCTGGCGGCGGCGGCGGTGGGGGCGCTTTGACGTAGGGCTGCCCGAGATCGGCCGCAAATGCGGCGCTTGTGGACAGCGCGAGGCCAGCGACGGCAACAAGCCATAGCTTCTTCATGTGAATGCCCCCTCGGTTGCGGAAGGTGGGTTATTGAGGTCGAACGAGACAATAACGAGTTTTTCGTCGAAAGGATGTGACCCATCGGCAACACTCGGGGAAATTCGATATAACGCCTCAATCCCGAGGGTTTCATTGTGGTGAATGGTTAACGGCTTAAACTCTTTTGATGGGCGCCGTGGGCTCAACCCGGCCCGGCCGACGCGCTGACCGTTTCACGCCAGCTTTCCGGCCCCAGTACCCTCTCACGGTTGTGGGACGCGCGTCGCGGGGCGTGGGCCCAAAGCGGGGTAACCTTCCAATACCGAGCGCGGCAGCCCGGTATGGTTCCGGCGCGGTGTTGTAAGGGCGCCAGCAGCACGACTAAGCTCTCAAGGGGCAGCGAAAATTGCCTGTTCGAAAGGCGTCTTGGTAGATGCGGCAGCCGATTGCCCGTCCTGGTTTACCGTGCCACTTCTCCCGAGCGCAGGACGCATTAGTGCAGCTCTTTTGTTTCAATCTCTTGGCGCCAAGATTGTCTAGCCGAACAGCAAGCTCAGACAGCTATTTGTCGCTAGCACCTAGTAACGCGCGACCTGCGATTGAGGAGGAGCTCCTTCTGGCGAGGCCCCCCCGGCGCGCTCAAGCCGCTCCCGCAGATGTCAGAACGTGCTCTATATATCTTAAGTTATATTTGCCCCGTTTAGACTTAGGGCCTAGGATGAGAATCGAGGTTTTAAAATTGCGAACAAAGATGCGGCGTTACCCCGTCCGCGAGTAGCCGGATTGAGCTCTATGCCAAGCCCGGTCCTATGGGCGGCTCCCAACGCAGAAACGAAGCTGTGGTCGTCATTGGCCCTGGTTCTCAGACGCCAGAGTCGTTGGTCATGGCTGGCAGTTGCCTTGAATACAATCGGACAATTGGGCCTGATGTTTGTCGCGGGGAAATGGCCCTCGCAGCAACCACCAGCCAATACGCTGAGGGGCATTGATGTCTATCCATGGAAGGACTTCTTTCGCGCGGTAGTCCAGGGTGCGTACAGTTTTAAGCTTGAAAACGGCTACCTGCCGAGTCTGGTTCATCCCACCACTTTCAACGAGCATCTGTTCGTACGAAAATTCTTTGCGCCTCTGCCGGTGCCATCGTTGGCGGACAAATTGGCGGCGAAAGAACATGTGAAGGAGCGCGCCGGCGTTGAATTTCTACCCAATGTGGCATGGGTCGGCGAAAACGTCGGGGAGCTGTTTAGGATGCGGCTGCCTAAGGGACGGTACGTTCTTAAAGCAAACCACGGCTGGGGCTGGCACTTGTTTTTGGATCTGCCAGACGATCTGCTGGCAAAGCGAAGCGAAATCGAGCAAGCGGCAACACTTTGGCTCAACTCTCAATGGGGTTACATTTGGGGCGAATGGCAATACTCAATCTTCAAGCCAAAGCTTTTTCTCGAGGAATTTATTGATTTCAATGGCCGCCAAACTCCGGATGACTATAAGTTCCTTTGTTTTCGCGGTGAAGTTCGCCTTATTGAGATCGACGTAGATCGTATGACCCAGATACGATCAGCGTTCTACACCCCGGACTGGAAGTACATTCCGATCACCTATGGCGAGAGACCAGTCCAGCGCGATCGGCCGCACAATCTTGACAAAATGATCCGTGTCGCCGAAGCCGTGGCGGCAGGCATGTCGTTCGCTCGCGTCGATCTCTATACCGATGGAAACTCAGAAATAAGATTTGGCGAAATCACATTCACACCAGGTAACGCACAACTGCATTTTTCTGATCGCAAGCTTGATGAGTGGCTTGGTGCACAATTTGCCGAAGGAAGCAAAGCAGCATGGAGGTTTTGAAACGCTGAGCGACACGCTCAGCTTCATGACGAAGGTTCGTCAAGCGCACCGCGCACCGGAGCGGGAAGCGTGCGCTTGGCCCAGCCAACACTTGTTGATCGCTGCCGGCCCCAACATCGAGTTAATCATCAACACACCGGGAGAGCAGAAGAGCGTTCTGCAGCACGCCCAGTCGGACCGCTGCAGCCTTAGCTCCACACCCGCGCGTCCCGCCAGTCCGAGCGCATGGCTTGAAAACTGAAATCGAGGTTGTTCGCTGATGAAGCTGAAGTCACATTGAGGTACAACGCGCCGGAGCTTTGTAATTAGATCCATGGCCATTAGACATCGCAGTGCTCGCCGCGCTTGTGATAGTTCCGGTGATCACCACAATGTGAATCATGGGCACAAAATTCCTTCGGCCGCGATCTGACGGAATGATACGTTTACAAAATACCCGCAGTCGGGAACTGTAAACCGTCGAGGCCAGCTCGGACACTTCGACCGTGTCACCATTCACCACTCGACTCTCACGACGGCAGGCATAGATTAACACAACGTTGTCATCATCCCAGGATGCGGCGCGTCGAAAAATGAATTTTCAAAGACACCAACCCTCTGCGAGCGTCGGCATGCGAGAAGACGACCTGATTTACGACGTTGGCATGAACAATGGTGACGACACTGCCTATTATCTATCGCTCGGTTTTCGTACCGTCTCGATTGAAGCAAATCCCGAATTGGTCGAGCAGGCAAAGTTGCGGTTTGCCCATGAAATCGCATCAGGTCGCCTTGTTATATTGAACGTCGGCGTAGCCGACCGGGAGGGAGAGCTTCCATTTTGGGTTTGCGAGATGAACTCGCGGTGGAGTTCGTTCGACCGAGCCTACGCTTCATGGGGTAACTCGCCCAATCACCAAATCCTAATCCCATGCACTCGATTTGAGACGATTCTAGCCCAATACGGAGTGCCACATTTTTGTAAGATCGACATACAGGGCAACGATCTTCTCTGCCTTGAAGGTTTTAAACCTCACAAGGTTCCAAAATATCTCTCAATTGAGGCCAATGACCTAAACCTTGGACACCTCGATATGCTTGCGGCGCTTGGATACTCACTGTTTAAGTGCATTAGTCAGGCTACTTTTGTACCTATGCAATTCCCTCCAGTAGCCGAGCAAGCCACAATCGAACGCGCCGAATTGCTACTTCTAAGTCGCAAATTTCGACATCGTGTATTTCGCAAACTGGGGGGACGTGGTTGGCTTGAACAACAATTTGAGAGCGCGCGTCATCACGGTAACTGGACCTTTCCACCTCAAAGTTCAGGGGGGTTTGGCGACCAGACTTTGGGTCGGTGGCTCTCCTATGACGAGATGAAACGGACCTTAAAAGAATTTCGGCGGCGTCGTGATGCCGGTGAGAGGAGTATTTTTTGGAGTAGTAATAAGTCCTATGTAACTTGGGCGGATCTTCACGCTCAATATGTCGAACCAAATCTCCGATAGAGCGACAGCCAGCTCGCCGAGCATGGGTGGCTCGGCTTCATTTGGCTTCATCGGAATAGACCAAGACCCTTTACCGCTCTGGTCGCGCAACGGCTCGCATCGGTGCCACTCTTTTCGATTTAAAGTGCGGGTAAGTTATAAATTCACGTTCAAGCGCGGCCTGACCGGCGTGCTCAGGTTCTGGCACGGCGGTTTGCGCGCGCCTTAGTCCTATTTGCGCTGTGCCGGCCGGCTTATGACGCATCTCTGGGGCGGCTCAGCGGCCTCAGCCGCAATTGCGTACCGCCTTGGGGTAAAATTCCGCGCGAGCGCATTCTGAACGAGAGCAGGGGAGCATCCACTGGGCCTGGCTATTTGAACAGTGAGCTGCTGAAGGATCACTGCTGAATGATCGGGCAGATGAACCCTTGCCGCTTGAGGCGGTGCCATCGCCGCTCATGCGGAAAACTCTAGACGGAAGTTGCCGGGCAACTTCCGTCTAGACAATGCCGCAGGTCTTCAATTTGGCTCGGAGTTTTGCATATAGTACGACCTTGGTGGTCGACGTATTACCGAACTGACAGGCAATAAGATATGATGACCTTCGTAGGTCGCTCAGTTCCGCGCTTGGAGGATGGCGCGCTCCTCACCGGAAAGGGTTGCTTTGCAGCAGATGTCGCTTTCGCAGGGCAAATTTACATGCGGGTGGTTCGTTCACCTCATGCACATGCGAAAGTTTTATCCATTGATACCAGTGCCGCGTCTATCGCGGCAGGAGTTATAACCGTATGGACTGCCTCGGACGTCACCGATATTCCACCGATTGATTTTCGCATTGGGCGTATCGAACAGCTGGAGCCCTACCGGCAGCCGATCCTTGCCAAAGATTGCGTACGCTACGTTGGTGAACCGGTTGCGGTCGTTTTCGCTACGGATCCCTACCTAGCTGAGGATGCCGCCGAGCTAGTAAAGCTCGAGATTGAAGAGTTGCCGGTGCTTGTCGACGCCCAGCCGCAAGCCTGCCAAATCAGCAAAACAACCGTCGTCGCCAGCGTATGCAAGGAATATGGCGATATAGAAACGGCATTTGCAATGGCGCACCTCGTTGTCGCGCTCGATCTTTCGATCGGCCGCCATAGTGGGGTTCCCTTGGAAACCCGGGGCGCCATCGCGCATTTCGATAAGGCCCTAGATATCCTGACACTTTATGGCGCCGCCAAGGTGCCACACGCAAACCGCAATGCACTGGCGCGGATGCTTGGCCGGGGACCAACGAGCATCCATCTCCAGGAAGGTCATGTAGGTGGTGGCTTTGGCGTCCGCGGTGAACTCTATCCCGAGGACGTTTTAGTCTGTCTCGGCGCACTGCGTCTCGGACGCCCGGTCAAGTGGATTGAAGATCGCCGTGAGCACCTGATCGCAGCGAATCAGTCGCGCCAGCAGCGGTTTTGCGTTCGCGCCGCGGTCGACCAAACGGGCTACATTCTGGCCCTGGACGGCGAGTTTTGGCACGATCAGGGCGCCTACGTCCGCACACATGGGGCGACGGTGCCTGATCTTTGTGCTTCCATGTTGCCGGGGCCGTATCGCGTAAACGCCTATCGGATGATAGGTCACATCGTTCTCACCAATAAAACGCCGTGTGGTACCTACCGCGCGCCCGGGCGATTCGAAAGTACGTTCGTGCGCGAGCGATTAATGGACGCCGTCGCGGCGCGGCTCGCAATCGATCCGGTCGAGATACGAAGGCGTAATCTTATCGCCAGAAGTGATATGCCCTTTTCTCGCCGCATCAGCACACTTGGCGCTCCACTAGTTTATGATTCCGGCAATTATGCCGGTTTGCTCGACAAAGCACTACAGGTCATCGAATGGGAAGCGCTTAACAATGATCTGCGCCGCCGCCGTGCTGCTGGCGAGGCCGTTGGTGTGGGACTCGCGATGTTCGTCGAGGAAAGTGGCTCGGTGGCTTGCGACACCGTGCGCGCGACGGTGGAGACCAACGGCGCGATCGAAGTCGTGACGGGAGCTGCCTCGGTAGGCCAAGGCGTCGAGACTGTTATTGCCCAGATTTGTGCGGATGCCCTGCGCGTCGATTATCGCCAGGTGCACGTGGTGCACGGGCAAACGAACCGGATTGCATCCGGCCTTGGTGCTTTCGGGTCGCGAGTGACCACGATGACTGGTGAAGCTACGCGCCGAGCCGCGAAAAAACTGCGTGAGAAGATTATCAACGCCTCCGCGACGCTGCTGCAATCTAACCCTGATGACCTTGACATAGTAAACAGCGAAATAGTGAGCAGAACCGGAAGCCGCGCGTCGGTAACGCTGGCTGAAGTAGCTCGGGCAGTTCTGTCGACGTCTAAATTAGGAGCTTTCGGGGAAACCGCGCTTTCTGCTGACGCCTCGTTCGATGCGCGTTACATGACGTATCCTTACGGAGTCCACATTGCCGTGGTCAGGGTCGATCGCGAGACCGGCACCATAAGCGCCGAGCGTTACCTGGTGGCTTACGACATCGGCAAGGCAGTCAACCCGATGCTCGCCGAGGGGCAGCTCATCGGCGGCGTGGTTCAGGGGCTTGGCGGCGCGCTTTTGGAAGAATTCCTATATGACTCACGTGGCGAGCCGCTTAGCGTCAGTTTTGATAATTATCTTCTTCCGACAACCCGCGACGTTCCGCCGATTGACGTCCTGATCACAGAGGATGCTCCAAGTCCGACAAACCCACTTGGACTCAAAGGAGTGGGGGAGGGCGGTGCGAATGCGGTCGGTGCCGCGATCGCTGCAGCGATCGATGACGCACTGGGCATACCAGGCTCAGTCACACAACTTCCGGTCACGCCGCAACGCCTTCGAATGAGAAGCGGCAGGTCTCTGTAGTGCCTATATTGTCCCTGAAATTGGCTGAGTATAGTGCGTAGTATCACTGCACACGCTTCTACTTTTCTCTTCGCCAAATCCCAATGCTCACAGGGCCAGGCAACTGCAGAAAAGGCGCGGGATCGGAAATTACGCAGTCGACGCCATGTGCGATGTAATAGGGTCCTAAGTTCTTCCCCGTTACTGCCCATATCATTGTTGACGTGTTGCTGTTCTGCGCGGCGCGCATCAAGCCGGGAAGAGATCCGTTCGGAAACGTCATACCAGTCACGATAACGACGTCAGCCGTTTCCATTAGTGTGTAGTTCTCTGACCCATCGCGGACCGTGACACCACCGAGGGTTTGCCCTACAACGTCCGGAGACATGTCCGTTGCCGTGACTTCAAAACCACGAGCTATTAGGGCCGCATGAGTGCCTGCCATAGCTCCGATGACGAGTGCGTGCGGTTTGTTGCCCTTTATTGTTCTGGTCCCCTTCCTCGCCAGTACGCTATCGGCCTCGTCGGCAAACAGCTGAGACTTTCGTGCGTATTTTTCGCGCCGGGCTTGATTAAGGATCAGCTGATCATTTGCTTCTGTAGAGAATTGCCCCATAACCAAATCGATAAAGGCGGTCCGGTCCAAGTTAGTTCGATATCTCTTGTCTTTAATGATCGCCCTGCAATCGCCGCCAACCAGGTCGTGATCGGTTTCTTGCAGGGCGACAGGCTGAGCTGTTTGCTGCACAACGGATGTGAGGCCGCAAGCTATTCCGTAATTTTCAGACTGCGCTAGGCAAGCCGTGTAACGCGTAATTCTATCTGTCGGCAAGTGCTGCACGAACCAATCAATGCGCCAGACTGAGGTAAGGCGAAAGAGATCCGCTGAAAGAGCCGAAGCCTTTGCCAACGCCCATTCCTCTGCTGCTTCCAGCGCGAACGCGTACGGCTGGAGCGCGTGCTGCGGTTGACGAAACGCCCCAGTATTCCTTGGTGGTATTTGTGGATCTCGCATTTGTGGATCTCGCCTTCTGGAACTCTATCTCTTGACAAGGTGCTCTCGCGGAGAGTCCTTCTCATTGATCACGCGCGCTCGGACAAATCAAGTCGAGATCCAGCGAATAGCTGAGCTCTCGTCGGCTGGGCCGGTTCGTATGTGAAATGGCCAACTTGAGAGCTGTCACAGTGGGTAGACGCCCGAGGAAACCCGGCTTTCCTTGGACCCAGAAACCCCTTTCCATTTTACACCTCGCCTGGAAAGGCTCGGCAGGGATCTCCCTCAAGCCCTTTGCGCTGGATTAACGCCAGCGTAGCGGCGCGCAGTTACTTCGGCGAATCCTGATTCAAAATCTTCCGATATCGGCAGTGCAAGTCGCTGTCCTTGAGCGGATGGTATATTGTTCCAGAGTTCATTTTCGATACATTCCATTCCTTGCGGTATACCACGCCAGACAACTCTTGAGCTTTTATCACGCTTAACTGATTGTGAAGAGCAAGTGTATGAAAAATGTATTCTATGTATAATCTTTTTCGCCAAAGAGATTTTTGCGTCAAGAGACCTGCGACCTTTATTACTGTGATCACTGTATTTATAAAACGCAGTCTGTTAGTTTTCGAACGAATAAAAGAGTTCAAAGCGGTCAGCAGTTTTCGGCTAAGACGCACCGCGCAAACCATGGAATGCGCCCATGGAGGTGGTAGGATAGTTTTCGGAACCAATCTCCACCAGGGCCAGCCATCCTGATCGTCAAGCGCACCATACTTATTTACTATGTTATCCGCGCTGATGATATCTGCTTGTCCGTACTTTCGATCTATCGTCAGTATTATTTCGTGACTTGGGATAAAAACATCGTCTTCAATTAACCAAACGTTGTCGCCCGAAAGATCGCGACAGCAAAAATAATATAAGGCTTTATCCCATGCCGCGCAGCCACTTCTCTTTCGAAACATTGCGTTAAAATTAAAAAAACCTGCACTTCGACATTCGTGCTCTTCGATTTGGATCAGCGATAACCCGCTGTTTTTGGCTTTGACCTCGGCGTTGTCCAATTTAAAATTGTTGTCGTCAATAAAAACGAACACTCGATAGCCCAGTCGCACAAATCCTGAATAAAACTCAAGGAGGTCGTTAGTAGGAGTAATGGTAAGTACTGCGATTGTATTCATCCAAGCGCGCTCCCCTACGGCGCGTTTGCTTTGAGTCCGAGCTAAGGCTCGCAGCCGCGGCTGCTAAGTGCTCACCGCGAGCATCCTCTCGACGCTACGCCGCGCCGGCTCCACGACGGACGGATCGATGCACACGACGTTGCGGTTGGTTTCTAGCGCGCGCCGGATATTGGCGAGCGTGATGCGCTTCATGTGCGGGCACAAATTGCATGGCCGCACGAACTCGATGTCGGGATGCTGCACCGCGACATTATCGCTCATGGAGCATTCGGTAAGCAAAACCACGCGGGCCGGCTTGCGCGTGCCGACATAGTTGGACATGGCGGCAGTCGAGCCGGAAAAGTCCGCCTCAGCGACTACTTCGGGCGGGCATTCGGGATGTGCCAGCACGACGACGCCCGGATGGCTCTCGCGGATTTCGCGGATATCAGTCGCGGTGAAGCGCTCGTGCACTTCGCAATGGCCTTTCCAGGAGATGATATCCACGTTCGTCGTGGCGGCAATGTTACGGGCGAGGTACTCGTCGGGCAGCATAATGACGCGCGGCGCACCGAGCGATTCGACGACCGCCTTGGCGTTGCTCGAGGTGCAGCAAATGTCCGACTCCGCCTTTACCGCTGCCGAAGTATTGACATAGGTGACGATCGGCACGCCCGGATAGTTTTGACGCAGCAACCGCACGTCTTTCGCGGTGATCAATTCGGCGAGCGAGCAGCCAGCGTCGAGATCGGGAATGAGCACGGTCTTGTCGGGATTGAGAAGCTTCGCGGTCTCGGCCATGAAGTGAACGCCGGCAAGCACGATGATGTCGGCCTCGGTCTTCATCGCCATGCGCGCCAGCGCCAAACTGTCGCCGACCAGATCGGCGACGCCGTAGAAGATTTCCGGCGTTTGATAATTGTGGGCGAGAATCACGGCATTGCGCTCGCGCTTGAGCGCGAGAACGGCCTCGATGTCGTCCGCAAAACCGGGCCAGTCAAATGGCGGGATGACCCCGCGCAGGCGCTCATAAAGCGCGACGGCGCGGGGCAGGGTGGCGGATGGCATGGTCATGGTGCTGATGTCGGCTGAGATTTGTTAGGCCATCTGGCCGCGTGATTTGCGCGCGCAGGCGCCGTTAATGGGCAGTATTGATGGCGCCATTCGTGGATGATCGCATAGGTACCTCGGGCGCATCCTTTTCCCGCGAGGTGTGCTGTCACAAGGGCCACCCCCTCCTTCGCGCGCGTGCCAGCGCTCGGCTAGCCCTGGACCAGGGAGCTAATCAACATACGCCATCTGATCGTCGTGCACAATGGCGTATTGGCCACGAAGGCCTATAACTTTGGATATAGTATCGTTGATATTTCTAAAACCGGTGTCTGCGGCTTTGAACAGGCATTGTTGGCGGCGCCCGGTATCGGATTACTGGCACACAAAAGTTCTGCTATCTAAGCAACCCGTCAGCGATCCCAAACGGCTCATACATTGGCTCTACTGGATTGAGGCGAATCGGTCGTCTATCAAGCTCCGAGCCCTGACCTGTACTCGGGTGAAAGCCACCTCGAGCAGTATTTTGTTCACCGTGCCATTCTCGGTGCGCCGCCCTGGGAATGGCGATCCCCTGGGGCAGTGGTTCACCACGTTGGTTTTTTCTTTCGCCTTGTTCGAGCTCAGTGCAGTTTTCAGCGCATTAGGCACAAAGCCCAAAAGCTGCCGCTCTTGGGTTGCGGTGGCCTTGCCCTGAGCCCTGGCGGTGCCAGTCCCCGGATTGCACTTATCCGCCTCCGAGCGCGTGCGTCACCGCAATCAGGACGTGCGGCAGTACGTGCAAATAGGCAGTATCGGCCGCGATTTTGGCGATGTACTGCGGATCTTTGGCTTCGTAGAACTTCAACAAGTTGTGCAGGTGTGCCGCGTCATCGCTGGGCAACAAGTCGGCGCGCAAAAACGCGGTATCGATCGCGTTGGCGCCTCCTCGTAGTTCTTGCGCTGGTCGTAGCGCGTCACCGCCATCGAAAAAACTAAAGCCGATGATGTGCGAGCAGCGTTACCGTCGCAACTAGGATGATGTCGATGTCCTGATGCCTTGCCGTGTCGATCGTTCTTATCCGCCTGCGCAGAAAACTGCCGAGGAAAGCCGCCAGCAATTGCCCCGGAGCGAAATGGGGAAGATGGGAGCGGATAAGCCGAAGGTTGGCTCATGCCTGACGCCCGTCGGTCGGGTGCCTGCCATTGGTTTGGGGATCGGTGCGCAGGCGAACGCCTACTGCAGCAGACGAAGTGCTGGCTTCATGATCCCAAAATTCGACCGTCGCTCAGCGAATTGCGGGGCTGATGGATCGAGGATAAAGGTGTTTTGTCACCAGTTGCGCTATGCGGTCTTACTTCGTTGTATTCGGCGCTTTGGTTGCCTACTGCGTGATTCGCGGCCGGTGTGGCAACTCAGCCGCCAATTCTGCGGCGAAGTGCAGTCAATCCCGTTCTCGGCGGACTCATCATCAAATAATACCGGGTGAAGTTGCAACGGACGGTCTGTCCGCTCATGTCTGAAGGCGCGTGAGCGGCGCGTTGCGATCGAGCAGTCGGAGCACCTCATCGCGGCCGCGATCCGGCACTTCGAGCAGCACACGGTGAATACCTGCCTTCCGATAGGACGTGAGTACTGCTTCGTCTGGCGGTGCATTGAACACCGTGATTGAGAACGTCGTTGGGTCGCGTCCGGCCGCAACGGCTGCCTGGCGCAGGCGCGTGACCGCGCGATCGGGATCGAACTCGTGGTGCGCTCGCGGGAGCCAGCCGTTGCCGAATTCCACCACACGCCGCACGGTGTGGTCGCTCTCACCGCCGAGGAGGATCAGCGGGTACGGCCGCTGCTTGGGCTTGGGATAGAGCCAGACTGGATCGAAAGAGACGAAGTCGCCGTGGAATTCCGCTGTGTCCTTGCTCCATAACGCCTGCATGGCCAATACGCGCTCGCGCAGTATCCTGAAGCGGTTCTCGTAACGGGTGCCGTGATTTTCCATCTCGTCGACATTCCAGCCCCCGCCAATACCAAACACGAAGCGGCCCCCGGAGAGTTGATCAAGACTCGCGACGGACTTGGCCGTGATAATTGGGTCGCGCTGCGGTACCAGCACGATCCCGGTACCGAGATGAAGGGTTCTCGTAGCCGCCGCGGCGAATGCTAACGCAACGAATGGATCGTGCGTATGGTAGTACCGCTTGGGTAACTCGCCGCCGCCGGGGAATGGGGTGCGTCGGCTGACCGGAATATGGGTGTGTTCGCATACGAACAGCGAATCGAAGTGGCGTGATTCGAGCTCGCGCGCCAACTCGGCAACATCTATGCCGTAGTCCGTCGGAAAGTGAAAAACCCCAACGAGCATAGCAATTTCCCGTTAGTAGGACGCCTTTTCACGAGCAGATTGGAACTGCCCAAGCCCGGCCGCTTCCGTTGAGGCGCACAGGAGACCCGCATTTCGCGAGCAACCGGCCGTTAAACGGAGTGTGCTGGCGACAGGTTACCCCAGCTCGTGGCGCTTACAATGTGCACAGCAATCACGGGTAGTTCAACGATCTGCATCCTTTTGAGCTGCGGATATCGACAACGCAGGAGCGCCTGCGCCTCATGGTGTTCTCTTCCATCGCTTAGGATTTCGGCACGACCCCGCAGCATGACCCAACCAAGCTGCCCCCAATCCTCGTCGTAGCGGTCGACAACAACGGCAACCGCGGGATTCTGAGCGATATTCCTCAGGCGCTTGAGCGGGCTGCTGAGGCTTCGTTTGGGCTTTGTATCGATCGTGACGTAAAGCATGTCCTCGAATATCGTAAAGCACACCGGTACCACGTGTGGAACCGAGTGACGATCGGCGGTCGCGAGATGAGCGACCCTCTGATTGTTCAAAAAAAGGCGCTCCGTCTCCGAGATCATTCACAGCTCAGCTGGCTTGCGTATGCCTGATTTCTCGCAACTCCGCGAACTCGCACCGGAGCACGGTACTCCCTTCGCCTCTGCAGCTGCTCCGCATCGCAGAAAGGTTGCTATCCGCGTATCGGCGTACGGCTCGCCAAAAAGACGACGAGGAGCGCAGCTGTGCGCGCACGAAGTAGAATATTACCGAACCATCGCGTCGGGGGGCAAGGAGCATAAAGTTTCGGCGGTGGCGATCACGGTCGGTACCGCATTTTCGGCTGAATAGTCGTTGCTGAGATCGCTTTGGTCTGGTTCGCTTGTCATGTCTTTGTGTGGTGTACAGAGCCGATCTCCAGTGACCATTTGGCGAATCGTATGGGAGCTTTCAGGCTAATGTCCCGCGATTGATCTCGCGGGTCCACGCCGTCGCGAGCCTGCCAACTCCCTGATAGGGGCCTGTGGCAGAAAGCGATGGCCGGCTTAATCCGAGCAACCCTCGTGCTCTTTAGCACGTCGGGGCGCGCCGCCTCGAATGTTTCAGGCGTAAACAAAGCGCATGGGCGGAGAGAACTGAAGCTACATTATGAAATGGCTTTGCCGGCAGGTCTTTGTGTAAGAAATCCCTCCTTGATCGCCTGCCTGATCCCCTCCTCGATTAGAGTTTTCGCCACGTCGGGTACACTTGTGCCGTGGGTCCCGAGTTTGGACAATTGCTCCAAAAAGTTCCAGGTTGCAACGGCAAGTGTTATCGGTCGGCGGTCAGTGTCAGCCATGAGGTAAAGGACACCACACCCCAGTAAATGAAGTCTTTTTCGAACTCGAAAAAAGTCGAAATCGATTCACGGTTCTTTAAGGGAATCCTGGCAAAACTGTATTCGGAATAAAAAAGAGGGCGGCCATTGGCCGCCCAAGTGAAGGATGCATGCTGCCCCTTCTGGATGGGGGCTGGAGCGAAGCGCTGCGCCAACAGTGCCTTGCTTAAGTCGTATCATTGCGGGAAATTTCTTAACGAACCGTTAGAACGGCATCTGCGCACGCAACAGAAGCTAGGTTCCGAGTTTCCTAAGGCAAAAGTGATCCGCCAGCACCGTTCCACTGCGGCGTGACCCGTCACTGCGGCACCGCGGCACCGCTGGTGCTACTGTATCGACACTCACCCTGACGCCGCACGGCCCGCGCAGCGGATCGTCGTGCGGGATCTGGATCACCTTATTGCCCGCCTCGGCGCTATGGTGAACGCCACCACAACCGGCAATGGCGGGAGTAAGCGACAGAGCGCCTCCGGCTGGTGGCGAGAAACGTGGCGGAGCGCTAGAAGATGTCGCTCGGCTATTCAGGCCGGAGACAAAATGGCTCAACGCCAGAACCTGCAAGCCGACCCGAATAGATGGCCGCTAAGAATCTTTCGCCGCAGCTTTATTTGCGTGCTACTGCGTTACAAATGGATGCTGCTTTGAAGGGCCCTGGGCCCCGCCAGGGTATCGCCAAATCCGGTGGTGTTAACGTGTCCTGGGAGCGCAGGACGATATTACTAGAAGCTCTCAGCCCACCCTCTGCGCTGCGGGTCAGGATCTGACGACATTTGCCACTGCCATTGTAGGACCCTCGTGAGAAGCGATGGTTTTCTGCGCTAGATGACTCTGCCGGCAGGCGTTCGTTTCCGTTCGGAAGTGCTCGGGGCGCCAAATGCTCAGTGGAGCTCGGCAAGTAGTAGATCGTAACGCAGAGCCAGAACGCAGTCCGGACGAAGATCCTCATGAGGGTCACACCTGCTCCTGCCGGTGGATGCACGAGAAGCATACGTCGCTATGAGCTGGTCCGAGGGAAAACTCTTTATTAACCTTAATGGCTGCTTCACGCTTTCAGCGCTCTCAACGGCCTGGATACCCGGGATCACCTACTGCTCGACTGGCACCGCGGGCGGGGGGGTAAACCGCTTCCTAAGCCAGTCAGCCTGCGCCCAATTTGACGCCGTTCTCAGTCGAGCTGTTATCCCGCTGCACCTGCAACGGCGCAGCGCTCCTCCTCGTGTTGATACCTTCGGCCCTCGAGCTCGATGGGCAGGATCTCAAGTGGGAACCGCTGGGGCCGCCCAAAGTGGACCGGCCCAGCTTCTGATATGTTGCGGCTGCGCCGCATTGGTCGTAACCGCGGGCTGGCTATTGCGACCCGACGTTCTGGTGAAAATCTCCCGGGATCGGCCGGGGGCATCGATTGCAAGAGGTGGTATCTTGATCGGAACGATGATACCGCCCGCGAAAACCTGTCACGGCTTGGTCGCTGATCGTCGAACTGATAGCCGTTCCTCATCAAGGAAATTCTTTGGCATGCCCGTGACTTTGCCAGGTACCTGCGGATCACGAGTCACCTTGGGTGAGGATAACACTTCTAGTGAAAGATGTGGTTGAATACCAACGAGAACAAGTTGAACTACCCGAGCTGGCACCGGATGCCTTTGTCGCTAATAAAGCTTCTACGTCCGACGCAACGGGCATGGCATTCATTGTGTTCGGGCGGCCTTCTCCTCGGAATGCTATTTTTAGCTGCCTCTCTGACCACAAGCTTGCTGCCGCGGAATTTTTTAACGCAGGGAGTGCTGTCTGGATGTTCTCTGGCGGCCGGGTACGGCATCGGTGTATTCTCCTATTGGCTCTGGTCCTACATGGAGCTACCGCAGCCGAAGGTTCTCCTGCGCATGGCCACGCTTGCGGCCGCTGCTGGTTGTGCGGTCGTTGTGATCATCTCCCTCTGGCACGTGTCAATATGGCAGAATTCAATCCGGGAGCTGATGGGGCTCAAGCCGCTCGAAAGGGCGCACCTACTCGAAATAAGCCTGATCGCTCTGGCAACTTTCACAATGCTGTTGGCGCTCGCGCGGTTCTTCCTGCTAATTCTCCGGTTCCTGTCAATAAAAATAAACTGGTTCCTGCCGAGGCGGGTTGCCAACGTCATTGGCATCATTGCGGCGACTGGGCTGTTCTGGTTGCTCATTAACGGAGTCCTCTTCCGGGTCGCCTTGCACGTCGCCGATGCATCCTTCCAGGAATATGACAAGCTGATCCAACCGGAAACTGGTCCACCGACTGACCCCCTGAAGACCGGGAGCAGCGCCTCGCTGGTGGCTTGGGACAAACTCGGGCGTGCGGGGCAGGAGTTCGTCTCCTCGGGCCCAACGCGAAAGGACATAAGCGCGTTTTCGCTTCGGAACGCGCTCGAGCCTATTCGCGTCTATATCGGGCTACGGTCGGCAAACACACCCGAAGCGCGTGCCAAACTTGCTCTGAAAGAATTGAAACGCGTCGGCGGGTTCGAGCGATCCGTGCTTATCGTGGTGACGCCGACCGGGACCGGCTGGGTTGACCCGGCGGCGATGGACAGCGTTGAATATTTGCACGACGGTAACGTCGCAAGCGTTGTGTTGCAGTACTCTTATCTTGCAAGCTGGCTGTCCCTCCTTGTGGAACCGGACAATGGCGTCAATGCCGCGCGCGCACTCTTCCAAGAGATCTACGCATACTGGATCACACTTCCCAAGAACCGGCGGCCGAGATTCTATCTGTACGGTCTCAGTCTCGGCGCCGCGAACTCTCAACAATCGACTGACCTGATCGAAGTGCTTGGCGATCCGCTCTCCGGCGCACTCTGGAGCGGCCCGCCTTATTCGAGCAGGCTTTGGCGTTCCCTTACCGACCGCCGCAATCCGGGATCGCCCGCCTGGCTTCCGCGGTTCCGGGACGGATCATTCGTCCGATTCATGAATCAGCATGGAGAGTTCGCGGCTCCGGACTCGGCTCCGAGTGCCGCATGGGGGCCCATTCGGGTCGTGTACCTCCAATATGCGAGCGACCCGGTAACCTTTTTCGACTATCGCAGCCTCTATCGCGAACCAGACTGGATGCTGCCGCCGCGCGGCCCAGACGTGTCGTCGCAACTGAGGTGGTACCCAGTTGTAACGTTTCTTCAACTGGCGGTGGACATGCTCATGGCAACCACGGCGCCGATCGGCTACGGCCATGTCTACGCCGCCGCGCATTACATTGATGCATGGATCGAGGTTACGGATGTTCGCGGCTGGTCGCAGGATGAGATCGCCCGACTCAAGCAGCACCTCTCAAAGCTCTAGGATGGCCGCCCGAGCCGCGCTCGAGAATCGCGCACCTCGCGTGAACTGGAATTTGTTAAAGTCGGGCAAGTTCGCCGAAGTTGCGCATCACTCTGCGGGGCGCTGCGGATGACCAAGGCGCTCTTACTTCAATGGCTGACCGGTTCACCGCAGTAAATGTGAGTTGGTTATGAACGTAGTCGACGGCCAATCGGCAGCCAGAGATTCGGCAGCCCTACTTTGAGCCCCGGGTAGCCGCGCAATATTGCGCACCTGACAGATTGGGCTCAGCGAAAGGGAGTTTGTGCAATGCCGAGAAAAGAGATCCTCGATCGTATCGAAAAATACCTCGATCCATTCCGGATCACAAAGGGCAAGGAGTTTCGACTCAACGACTTCGATACGGGCAACACATGTGGCTTGAGGATTGATAAGGGCGAGGCGGGGGAACTCCTCCACCGGAGCATCGAATGGCTCGCAGAAGAGCAGGACATGCTCTACGCCCAGAATCGCTGGTCGCTTCTGCTAGTGTTCCAGGCGATGGACGCGGCCGGCAAGGACGGTACCATCAAGCATGTCATGTCAGGAGTAAATCCTCAGGGGTGCCAGGTTTTCTCGTTCAAGCAGCCCTCGTCGGAGGACCTCGACCACGACTTTCTGTGGCGCTACGCCAAATGTTTGCCGGAGCGGGGACGGATCGGGATCTTCAACCGATCCTACTACGAAGAGGTTCTTATTGTGCGGGTGCACGAGCATGTCCTGAGGCAACAGAGATTGCCTCCGCCGCTCCTGACCAAGCGTATATGGGACGAGCGACTCTTCGACATCGCGCATTTCGAAGACTACCTTACTCGTCAGGGGACAGTCATTCTCAAGTTCTTTCTGCACGTGTCGCGCAACGAGCAGAAGAAGCGCTTCATTGAACGTCTCGACAGGCCCGACAAGCACTGGAAATTCTCGGCCGCCGACGTGCAGGAGCGAAGGTTCTGGGACGAGTACATGAATGCGTTCCAGGAAGCAATTCGAGCTACCGCATCGAAACGTGCACCGTGGTACGTCGTGCCGGCTGACAATAAATGGTTTACCAGGCTGCTTGTTGCAGCGGCTATTGTTGAAGCAATCGAGAAACTGGAACTTGTTTACCCGAAGGTCGATGCGGAGAAAAAGAAGGAATTGCAAGGCATGCGTGCGGCCCTCAGCCGGGAAGAGTAGAAGATCAGCGGGCGTCGCCCCTTCGGTTTATTTTCACACGCGCTAGAGTGCAAAGATAAATGACGTCGTTCACCTCGGCGCGGCGCATATCGACGGCAACGCCGGGAAGGCGTCGGTCTGCTTCTGCTAGCCATGATCAAGGCCGATAGTCACCGCACCGCCTCGCTTTCCGGCTAGGCCTGCTCACGAACTGAGCATTGACGGTTGACACCACTTGCTCGTGCTTCAACGCGATGGTGCAGCACGCTGGCACCCCGTAGTGCGTCTTGTAGGTCAGAAGGGGCCTCACGCTCCGGCCTCTACAGCGGTCACTGCATTCCGCAACCCGTTGGATGAGCGAATGACAAACTTCTCCGCCTCCACGACGGCGAAGAACAGCAGACCGCCTGCAAGCAGCCATGGCCATACTCGGAGCGGAACGGCTTCGTTGCCAAATATCATTTGCAACGGCGGTGCATAGGTGAAAAGCAGCTGCAGGATCACGACCGCACCGATGCCGATCGGGAGGTACTTATTTTCCATTTGCGCGGCCAGCGAGAAAGATGAGTCCAACAGATAGCGGCTGTTCAGCAGGTAAAACACCTGGCCGATCGTAATTGCGTTGACGGCGACCGTCCGGGCGAGCTCATCCGAGGCATCCTGGGACTTCATCCAGAAGAATGCTGATAGCGTGAACGCGAGGAGCGCCGACCCGACGAAGATGATACGCCAAATCCCGAAGCGGGTCACAATGGGGCGTCCAACCGCGCGCGGGGGCCGGTTCATCACGCCGATCTCGTGCGGCTCGAAGGAAATTACGAGCCCGAGAGCGACCGAGGTGACCATGTTGACCCAAAGAACCTGTGGGGCAGTAATCGGCATGGCGAACCCAAAGAAGATCGCGACAGCAATAACCAACGCCTGAGCGACATTGGTGGGGAGCATAAAAAGCATGGCTTTTTCAACATTGTTGTAGACGGTGCGGCCCTCCTTTACCGCCGCAGTAATCGAGGCGAAATTATCGTCGGCCAGTATCATTCCGGCAGCTTCCTTGGTGACCTCGGTACCTTTGATTCCCATGGCCACCCCGATATCGGCCTTCTTGAGCGAAGGCGCATCGTTGACGCCGTCGCCCGTCATTGCCACGATCTCCCCGTTGGCCTGGATTGCCTTCACTAGGCGGAGTTTGTGCTCTGGACTTGCGCGCGCGAATACATCAACGTGGCGAACGCGCTCCTGCAATGTGGCGGTATCCATATCCTCGATCTCGCCGCCGGAGATCGCTGTCCTGCCGTCTCCGATACCGAGAATCTTGGCGATCGCTGCAGCGGTGATCTTGTGATCGCCAGTAATCATCGTGACGCGGATGCCGCCATCGTGGCATTCCCGGACGGCCTCAATCGCTTCCTTCCGCGGCGGGTCGAGAAGACCGATCAGGCCAAGCATGACGAGGGTTTTCGGCAGATCGGCCGGGCCGAGGCTGCCGGTCCTTAGCCCGGGATCATCTAGCCATGCCAGCCCCAGTACGCGCTCGCCTTGCGCAGCAAGCCGGTCCGATGCCTGCATGAAGTGTTCTCGATCGAGCGATACCGTCTCACCGCGGGCGGTTTGCTGACGATCGCAGTGCTCGACTATGACTTCGGGAGCACCCTTCACGAAAAGAGCATCTTTGCCTGCCAAGGATTTGTGGAGCGTCGCCATGAATCTGTGCTCCGATTCGAATGGAATGGCATCGATCCGCGGCGACCCTGCCTGCTCAGTGGCGCGATCGATGCCGAGCTTGCTAGCGAATGGATAGAGTGCTCCTTCGGTGGGATCGCCTTCGACTTTCCAGGCTCCTTGTTGCTGAAAGAGATCGGCATCGTTGCAAAGCACCGAGGTGCGGCCCATAAGTGCGAGTACAGGATCCTCGCCGGCCGGCTTTCCGTCCTTGAGGACCTCGCCGTCGGGAGCATAGCCCTCACCGGTGATCTGATACGCGCACTCGGCGGTGACAGCAGACACTACCATCATCTCCATTAGAGTCAGCGTACCCGTCTTGTCCGAGCAGATCCGCGACACCGAGCCGAGGGTCTCCACTGCAGGCAAGCGCCGAATTATCGCATTTCGGTGTGCCATGCGTTGGACACCGATGGCTAACGTGATCGTGATGAGCGCAGGAAGCCCTTCAGGGATGAGCGATACAGCGATGCCGACGACGGCCTGAAACAACTCAATGAAGTCCATGCCCTTCACCCATTTGCCGTAGGCGAAGATCAGCACGCTTATCATCCCGATGACGGCAGTGATGGTGTAGCCGAAGGTCTTGATCTGGCGCAGGAGCGGAGTCTCGAGAGGGCTGACGCTCGCGAGTAGCTGATTGATACGGCCAAGCTCGGTCTCACTGCCAGTCGCAACGACTACCCCGGTGGCGCGACCTGATACGACCATTGTACCCGAGAACGCCATATTCTCTCGGTCACCGATCGTGGCATTCGCAGGCAGCGGGTCGCTCCGCTTATCAGTGGGTACCGATTCCCCTGTGAGCGCAGCATCCTCGGTGCGCAGGTTCTTGACGTCAACGAGCCGCAAATCTGCTGGAACCTTGTCGCCAAACTCAAGGATCACAACGTCCCCTGGAACAAGCTGCTCGGCAGGAAGCATGCGCGTCTTACCGCCGCGCACTGCGCGGGCGTCGATAAACAACATGTTCCGGATCGAATCCAGAGCCATCTCCGCCTTGCCCTCCTGGACGAAGCCGAGCAGCGCATTGATAACAACGACCCCGAAGATGATCCCAGTATCGACCCACAAGCTCAGCATTAGCTTGGTGAAGCCGGCACCCAGAAGGACATAAACCAGGACGTTGTTGAACTGAGTGAGAAATCGCGCGAGTGGCCCTCGCTTCTTGCCCTCTGGCAGACGATTTGGGCCATACTGTCGGAGCCGAGCGGAAGCTTCGGCCGCATCGAGCCCCTTCTCACCGTCGGTGGCGAGCCGCTTCAGAACGTCATCGGCAGACACCGCGTGCCATGGCCGGGCATCATCGCATGCGTTCCCGTTTGTCACTGGGCTCATTCCTAGGCTCCGTTGGTCAATTGCTGCGTAGGGCTCTGCCACCAGCTGCCGGATCCGCAGCGCTACCCTAAATGACGGGAATGAGACGATACCTGATCCTAACCCTCGGCACGAGCTAATCTCGTACTATTAACGATCGCCGTATTCTCACAGAAAACATTAGCACAGAGTCGTGTAAACAGCGAACTCTGGCGCGTCACTCCCAAACGCAGGAATACAAATTCATGCGGCGCGGGCGAAGCCGTCATACGCGGCCATTCGTACCGCTACCTTAAGGACATGATCGATCTCTACGCTGCCATCGCGAACGGAGGCTGCCGGCGGTCTCCTGGGTGAAGCCAAGCGGTTTATTGATGGTCACCCGGCATGATCGAAGCTCCATCACTAAAGGCTTCGCCAAAAAGATGTTGACCGTGCGGGCTAATCGCCTGTGGGCCTCGACCGGCATTTTCATATCCTTCGACGAGGCGGGGGTAGCTGTTGGTGTCGGTTACGTCCAAACCGCTCTTCTTCGGTGAAGCACCAGTATTTCCTCTGGACGCTGAAATTCATCGGAATTGGGGATTGAAAGCCGATCACCGAGCGAAGCCGCCATAACTTGCATCCGGGACGGCGGGCCATCCGCATATAGTGTGATCAATTCTTCGGGGATTGGCGACCTGCTTGATGTGTTCGATTTCGGTCGGTGAGCCGATGAACCAGCAAGCCAAGACCACGGCTGGCGTGTAGCGGCAGGGGCGACCCGGCGGTCCGTCTCTGCGAAAGCATTCGGATTTGGCGACTCTGTGCGCCGTACTCGTCATTTGGAGTAGCGAGTTTAAACGCGAATGCCGGAATCGCAACGGTGTTTAGCTCTCCGGGTGCGGTCCCCATCTGTCGATCAGATGATATGTTTCATACGGACAGATGAGGGCGCTACCGCAATTGTGAAGCTGGCGGCCGCTCACCGTGATCCTCCTCATTGCGCAACACCGCGCAGGCGCCGCCCGCCGCGATGAGCTTGCTGCAGAGTCCCTCAAGATTCGGCCTGCTGTCATCGGCGATTCGGACCATGTAGCGCGGCGCGGCCCCCAGTCCGGGAAAGCGGCCGTGCAGCATGATCGGCTCGCGGTCGCCAATCAACGCCGCAAACCGCTTTTGTATCGCGCGGTAAGCCGCCCAGGCGACCGTCTGCGACAAATTGGCGGCCAACTGTGCGCCCCAGCGTGGCACGTGGGCGACGGTGCGCCGCGCCTCCGTGGGCGGCCCCAAGACGAGGGTAGCGGTGCTTGCGGAGGAAACGCCTTGCGACACGGCCGTCTGCACCGGCTTCAGTGGTGATGGCGAGGCCCGTTCGTTGGCGGTCCAGCCGACGGGGGTCAGCGCCCCCTTAGCGGCCCGCCATTCGCGCACCCAGCCGGGATCGGCGTTGGAGCAGGCCGCCGCCGGTCCGAGATTGCCGAACCTCTTGCGCAGCATGATCGGCTCGCGGTCGCCGATCAGCGTGGCCACGCGCTCTCGTGGCGTGCGGTAGCCTGCCCAGGCGCGGCCCTTCGACCAATTGGCTGTCAGCTGTGCGCCCCAGGACGGCGCGCAGGCGGCGATGTGCCCCGCCTGCATCAGCGGCGCCAAGACAAGGCGAGCGATGCTCGCGCACGGGAAGTCCTGCGGGATCGTGGCCTCCGCCGCCCTCGGGGGTGATGGCGAGGCCCATTCCTCGGCGGTCCGACCGGTGATGATGGCGACATAGTCGCGCGTCTCCCGCGGCAGCGCCCCCTTCCCGTCGAGCCATTCGCGCACCCGTCCCGGGCCGGCATTGTAGCCGGCCGCCGCCAGCCCGAGATTGCCGAACCTGTTGCGCAAGTCGCCCAAATAGCGCGCCGCGTTCTCAAGCGAGGAAATCGGATCGAACGGATTGGCAAGTCCGCGGAAGACCGCCGTTTTCGGCATGAATTGGGCAATGCCTTGGGCGCCCTTACGGCTGACCGCGCGCGCGTCGAAGCGGCTCTCCTGCCAGATCACGCGGGCGAAGAAGTTAACTGGGAGCTGGTTCTCCGCCGCAGCCTGCTCGACCGTGCGGCAGATGTCCTGGGCCTTTGCCGTTGCGGGCTTATTCCTCGCCGGATTGGCCGTCGTTTCCTTTTTTTGGCCGGGATTTGCAATTGCCGGCTTGTCCTTGGTGAGTTTGCTGGGCGCCTCATCGGCCTGGGCGAGCGGGCTTTGAGCCCGAGCAGCGGTGCTTGCAGGCGCAGCCGTAGGCGTCTGCACAGCCCAGCAGACCAAGCCTGCGCCGAGCAACAACGCCGGAAGCCGCATGATTTCGCATAACGCACGAAACCTGATTTGGTGTGGCGACGGGCATGCAAATTTCCAAACAGCATTAGCATCTGGTTAGGGATCAACTGTGCAGTACGGTTTACTGACGGTAGGATAAACGCATCGTTGATAATCGCGTCTTCGCTTCCGATCCGCTCCTGCCGCGCAAAGAAACTAACGTAAAGTCGATGTCGACGAGCGAAGGGGCAAGGGCTTCCGGGCACAAGACCAAAAATGTAGCGCGCCACAGTGTCTCTAAGCCCCACCCTGCATGGCCGCGGCGTGCGCGCGGCTGAATGGATGGCTGGGCTAGCACGTTACGGCGTGTGTTATATTCTTCTTGTGACATACCCGGTGCGGAGAATTGTAATGACGCGGATTCTGCTCGCTACCTTGCTCGCACTTGCGGCGACCCGCGCGCTGGCCGCGCCGACGCTGCAGGATTCAAACCGCTTTGCCGTCAGCCGCGACATGCGCCTGGTCCTTGCCCGGTTTTATTGCGTGGTCGGTGGCGGCCTCTGCTGGAATTTCGATACGAGGCTCGCTCGTCCTCGAGCTAGCCCTGCCTATCGGCCTCTTCAAGATCGAGCTGCGCGTCGTGCTTGCCGCAACGGGTGGGTTTGTCGGTCTCGTTAGTGGCCGCAGGCGTCCGGATCCAGATGCCATTTCAGAAGCATCGAGGGGCAAGCGGCGGCCAGCTCCTGCGCGCCTGGGAGAATTGCCCCGAGGCCCTGCGCTCGTCATCATGCTCGACCAGATATTCACGGCAGCGCACTCGTAAGCATCGCCGCTGGCAGGCTGAAGAAAATCCCCGCACTCAAGAGCTCACACTGCGAGCTGGTAGGCTGGGAAGGCGAGCAGCACTGCGCGCCAGATTTCGCAATTGCAAGCCCTGGTGCCGAGCGTCAGCGTGTGCAGCCCGATGTTACGACGCCAAGATCCGCAGGGGACAGGTGCTGCGGCGTGGCTTTGAAGGCTACCAGGTAGTATCGGGGCGTTGGGCGCAGGCTCTTTCGGGGCCGATGTCTTGGGCAGCAGCAAAGAACGCCAACGCGAGCCAAAGGCGCTGAAAAGGCATATAATGCAGCGCTCGAGCAAACACCGAATAAGCTTTTTCGATGCATGGGAGGGCGTGCACTGAGCCTTGATTGTCTGCGTCCGGATCGGTCCGACCCATCGGCGCCGAGCTCGTGATGACGCAGGATGCACTCTCTGCCTTGCCTGCGAGCTGGCGACGCGCGCTGCGGCGCTTCGCCATCGAGCAGATCGGGCGCGGCATGAGCGCGGCCAACCTGTTCCGGCTGCGTGATGACTCGCGCGGAGAGTGGCTCTATCTTAAAATTTACCGTGGCGAGTCCGCACCGGCAGAACTTCGCAATGAGGTGGAGCGGACAAAGTGGCTCGCCAGGCGCGGCGTAATGGTACCACGCTTTCTCCGCCTCTGCGAGGACAGTTTGCTGGCCGCCGGAATCATGACCGCTTTGCCCGGTTGCCATCCACAGCATGCCCGCATGCCGCTTCCGAAACTCATGCGCCAATTGGCGGAGGGCCTGCGCAAGCTGCACTCGATCCCTGCGCGCGATTGCCCGTTTTACGAAACCGTCGATGTCAGGCTGGCGAGAGCGCGCGCAGCGATAGCCGAGGGGCTTGTTGACCCTGAATATTTTTCCGAACGCAACCAAGGCTTGGCGCCGCAGGCCATCTATACCAGGCTGATCCGAACCGTTCCCGAGCATGAGGATATTGTGGTCGTGCATGGTGACGCGACGTTCGATAATCTGCTGATTGATGATGCGGCAAATGTCGGCTTTATCGATTGCGGCCATGCCGGTCGAGGCGACCGCTATTTTGATCTAGCGACGATCGTTGACGATATCGACTCGCATTTCGGCCCGGATTGCATACCTTTGTTCGCCCGCTCGTATGGTCACGCCGCGTTCGATGCACGCAAGCTGGAGTTCTTCAACGATCTCTATGAGCTCTTTTGAGCCGATCGGCCGCGATGCCGACGCTGGGGCGCGCGGCCGAACGCAGAGACGCCAATAGGGTCCATGTATGGCGCACCCATTCTATACGATCGGTCACGGCACGCGCCCGATTGGCGAATTCATCGATTTGCTGCGCGGCGTGCAGGCAACGCTCATCGCCGACGTTCGCACCGTGCCGCGCTCGCGGACCAATCCGCAATATAACCGTGATGTGCTGCCGGAGTCCCTCCAATCATCCGGCATCGGCTACCAGCATATTGCGGCGCTCGGCGGGCTGCGCGGACGCAGGCACGACGTGCCGTCGAGCGTCAATGCATTTTGGCACAACGCCAGCTTTCATAACTACGCCGATTATGCCATGGGCCAGACCTTCCGCGACGGCCTCGCGCTCTTGACCGAGACAGGGCGGCGGCACCGCTGTGCGATCATGTGTGCCGAGACGCTGTGGTGGCGCTGCCATCGTCGGATCATTACCGATTATCTGCTCGCTGCCGGCGAGAGCGTATTCCACATCCTAGGTCCAGGGCACGTCGAACCGGCACGTGTGACCGAGGCCGCGCGGCGCGATGAGTCGGGCAGTTTGGCCTATCCAAAGCTGGCGGGTCAGGCCGATAAAGGGGGCGGGTAGACAAACCGGCGTGGCGACGTACTTGAGCAGATATCTACAGCTTCCGTTCGCCAGGGGAATCGAGATTGCCAGCTCTTTAGAAAGCGCCGACGGCACCGTCGATTACGGGCAAATAACGGCTTCTCGGTCGTACAGTAATCAGAGTAGCTATTACATCAGTTGCGGTTCTAGTTGCAAAAGCAGCTAGTTTCCGCGTCGCATATAGTGCTGGGCCCCCTGATTGCTGCGGGTCAGGTTGTGATGATAGTCGAGAACGGCTACACTTCTGGATCGGAATTGGACTTTTGAACCTATGAGCTGCGCCGCAAATCTTATCTTTGCGATGCTTCTTGGGTCCCTGTCACGATCGTCGGCCTCGCCGAGCCCTGCACAAGAACCTGAGGATGCTCTGAGGGTATATGCCGTTAACGTTGTCAAGACGCCGCCGCTCGAGACGCAGTTCGTCGGCTACGGCATATATCTTGGCCAAGGGATAATAATCACCGCTGCACACGTTGTAGGTCATTGGCCATCCCTTACCCACCCGACCGTGCGTATCGCTGGTCAGAATTTTCCAACTAAAATCCTAAAGGAGGGCTCGTTCCAACAAACCGACTTGGCCCTACTTGCGGTGGACGTAACCAAGCTGCCATCTAGTCTGCAGCTGCGCCGGAATCCCCTTTGTAAGGACGCTCCCCGCGTTGGTATGGAAGTCATAGATGTTTTGCCGCAGCGGGTTTCACGGACACGGGTGATTTCTGCCATGTCGATTGCACCCGAGTTCTGGCACCGATTTGCCACCCTAATCGACACCCCACAAGATTCCGGCTCAGGTCTTTTTGATCCGGAACGGCGATGTCTTCTTGGAATCGTGAGTGCGAAAGTAATGAAATATAGTTATCAGTTGACCGTCAGGGGTGTCACAGCTAAGCCTAATGGTTTTGCGGGATATTTTGTGCCAGCAAGTCAGATTTTGACGTTTATACCCCAAGACCTTCACTTCTGAAGGGGGACTGCTCAATGGAACGATGGGCTTCGTCAGATGCGAGTCCGCGGGAAATGCTCGCGAACTGACGGCCGTAGAGCAGTAGTAGATTTCGCTGGCGAAAGGGGCATATGGACCTCACCGCACTCGCTCACGTTTGGATGCCGCAGTCCACTGCACCAACTCGGCACATTGCGGTTCATCTGTGCTGCTAGTCCAGATTTTTCTAAGGTTGCCGACCTAGGCTCCTGCTGCTCGAGATGAGCTACCACGTCCTGACAGTTCAGATTGAGAGCTTCGGAATTGCCGTCGCTGATGTTCGTGCGGTTTTGCTGCTGTGTGATTGGCTTAGCCCAAGCCTGCACAGGCTTGCCCGTAATCGTCAGCACGTACTTGCGAGTCTCCATTGGAAGTGCACGCATCCCGGCCAAATAGTCCTGAACCCGCTTGGGGCCGGCATTGTAGGCGGCGGCAGCAAGACCGAGATTACCGAACTGGTCGCGTAGCTGTGCCAGGAACTCGGCAGATTTTGGCAGCGCTTCGACCGGATTGAAGGGTTCGATCAACTTGTGCTCGGCCGCAGTGGCAGGCATGAACTGCGCTATACCTTCCGCGCGTTGGCCGTCCTTGGTGGTTGCGCCGAGCACATCGGGTTTGAGACGGCTTTCCGTCCAGATAAGGCGAGTAAGGAAATCGACAGGCAGATTATTCGTGCGCGCCGAAGACTCGATTAACGAGCAGATTTTATCGACTGAACGACTTCCCTTTGCTGCCGCGGCCTGCGTCGGTTCATAGAGCAGCAAACTTAAAGCCAGGAGAAGCATCCTACTGGACAACCAAGAAACCGTATGCAAAGAACTGCCCCCCTTCGATATCGCCAAAGCCGGTCGTGCCGAATGCGTACCCATCTTGACGATCCAACGCATTCGTTGAAGTGCACCTCTGCACAAGCTTGAGACTAGGCATGCGATTTGGCCCCATGGCTCCCGCGGAGAGACGAGCTTGCGAGTTGATGCCCGACGCTTCGCGGCTGTACGGAACCGACAAGCAGCGTTGCGCGTATGCGCGACGCGCGTGCTACAAGCAGTCAGGTCCAACTGGAGATTCCCAATAAAATAGTGCAGCCCCACAATTGTCACCATGGCGGTCAGCGACCGTTCCAGCTCGATACGCTATCGCAGCGCAGGCCTATGAGAGTCGCCGCGGCTGATTGGAATATCCGTTCTTACGTTTGCAGCCAGGGTGGAATCTTTGCCTCCTCGCAACAAGGACCCAGTAATGGCGCGATACGAATCCGACGAAAGCTTGGTTGCTGCCATGAACAGTGCGACAGCCATCGCGAAGCGAAGTGCTCGTTCGGGAATTCGCGATGCAACATAACTGCTAATGATTATTCCAGGTATCGAGCCCACGATCAGCGAACTGAAGATGGAAATATCGACCGAGCCGAGAAACCAGTGACCGACGCCTGAGACTAGCGTCAATGGGACCGCATGGGCGATATCGGAGCCTACTATTCGTGCGGTCGGCAGTCTCGGGTAGAGCAGGACGAGAGCGGTCACACCGATGGCGCCGGCACCTACCGAAGTTAAAGAAACCAGTACTCCGAGGATCGCGCCCACCGCTATCGTGAGAACTGCCACCTGGTGTGAATTCAGCCGGGCAACCCTGTTCCCAAAACCGGCTACGAGTGCGTTCCTAAAGATCAGTGCCGCAGCTGTCACAAAAAGCGCGGCCGCAAGAACGCTCGTTATCAGCTCTGTGGCCGCTGCACCTTCGAGGTTGATGCGACTGAGAACAGCCAGCGTGGCCATGCTGGCCGGAACGCTCCCTGTCGCCAGCCTCCGCACCACGGTCCAGTCCACGGCACGGTTCATGCCATGCACGCAACTTCCGACCCCTTTGGTAGTTGCCGCAAAAAGAAGGTCAGTACCTACTGCGGTCGCGGGATGTAATCCGAAGATCGTCACGAGTAGCGGCGTCATGAGGGAGCCTCCACCAACTCCCGTCATCCCAACCAGCATGCCTACTGCAAAGCCGCTAATTGTATAAGCTGGCTGAAGCCACTGGATTGTCGACACAATAAAACTCCGACTTGACAGTGACGTGCAAGTACTGTCGGCAGACGCTGCTTTGGCCCTCGGGGTGAACACCCAGAAGGACCTTCGGATATCGATTTTGCCAGCCTACTGGACAGACCTCAGTGAGCATTATGCCCCCGCATGACCTCGAATACTGCGCGGGTGATTATAAGAAGATCCAATCGCAAACTCCTTATTGATGCATCACAGATTTCGCCAGTCCCCTGATATGACAGCCTCAAAGGGCGGCAGGGCTATGGAGGTCACGTTTTTCATTTCAAGACGCAAAGAGAACGCCACGAGTGCCGCCGATGCAAATGTTGAAGAGTTGGCCGGAGTTCCGAACATTCGAAGTTTTAAACGAATTCGGAAGCCTCCCTAGGATGAAATCAGGACGATATCACAATAATGCGATCAAGCTAGCGGAACGGCAGGAACGCGCCATCGCCGCACGAGCACGCCTTCCTACACTTGCAAGAATTATTAGCAATAAACGGCCTCTTGGGCAAGCGATTTTGCCGGCTTATCATCTTGGCATCACCGCAGCGCAATGCGCCGGTTCCACGATGCGGAATCAAAGCGGTGGCCGGCGCGGACCCGAGAACTGTCCGTCAGAAGCGGGGTGAGGAAAATGCAACCGCTATACGGGGCAATGGGAACAAGTACAGCTGGATGCTGTTCCTCGCAGTAGCCCAATTGGGAAAGTGGAGCTTGCCTGCCGAACTCAGTGCGCAATTGAACCCATGGACGCGGCTATCTGCACAGTTAGCAGTGGGAGCTCGCTGCGCTTGATGCTGATCCCCGGCGAATACCTCGGGTATGTGAGATAATCAACTCCACGCCATCATTGGCGTCGAGAGCGAGTGCAGACCTCTTGTTGGCCCTCTAGTTTGAGTGGGTGACACAAGAACTTGGCATAGCTGAGTGCCTATCCCTTTGCCTTGCATAGCTCTACTGGTCAAAGTCTAGCGATCATGCCCTTTCGCCGCTCTTCCGCAGGCGCTGCGCGCCCAAGTTTGACGGCTTTACTCGGTATTCCGGCGGTCCGTCCTAATCCACTGCGTATCCGCTCGTTTGAAAGGCTTGGCGCAATAGAATTTTGTCTTCCCTAGCACATATCGAGGGATCGCTAGAGCAGCGCTAATGGGCACGAGGTCGCGTCCGCATTTTTGCCACGCGGCAAAAACGGCAAGGCAAAACAGTACCAGGTTGAAGGTACTTATCATCAAGGCAGTTGAGGGCGATCCTAACAGGGCAGAGAAACCCGCCAGTGAGAACGCTCCTAAAACCAACAGAGCAAGCAACGAGAGAGGAGGAACCGCGAGATCGAGAGTGAGGGCCAAAAGCTTCCAATTGTGACCTGCGATCGCTCTCAGAATTAGATCAGGAACGGTGCGCACGATCATCCCCATATGGCCGCCTTCCCAGCGTTCGCGTTGCGTTCGAGCGGCTCCGCTTGAGGGGGCAAATTCGCTAGTCACTAGAGCCGAAGGACAAAAGACCGGAGGGTAGCCATTCGCTGTCAAGTCCAGACCGAGTTTAAGGTCCTCCACGAGCGAACTGCTGGCGAGATTGATTCCACGGACCACGTCCCATGGAAACGCCATACCTGTGCCCATCAATTGGCATGGTAGCCGCAGCGCCGAAAGCCCAAAGGGGCGAAGCCAATTCTTTACCCGCCATGCAAATTCGGGTACCCGATAATCATCCGGCAATTCCGCGGGAGCCGTCATCAGATAAAGAGCCTGGACCGGACGGCGAGTCTCGATACAAGTCTTCACCAGCTCCTGGATCGCGTTATTCGCGAGCCTGCAATCCGCATCTATCATAACCACGATTTTCGGCGGAGCCGATTGGAGGTGTTGAAGGCCGAAATCCAGGGCATAACCCTTCCCCCGCCTTGCAGGGTCATGTCGCTCAATGACATCCGTGCCTTGCGACAACGCAATGTTGGCGGTGTCATCCGTGCAGTTGTCGGCTATGATGAGTAATGTGTCCCCAGGAAGGAGTTGTCGTTTGGCGTCCACTATTGTCGGCAGTAAATTCATGCCTTCGTCGTGCGCTGGAATCATTACAGCGAGGCGTCTTCTAGAAGGCATGTGCGTGCTGGGCCTAACCGAGTTTGCCCGATTGAGTAGAGCGACAGCCGCTACAACTTCCGCAAAGAATATGCCGACTGGGACAAGGATAATTATCGCGGCAAATGTCAAAAGAGGCGAGACGATGGGCTCCATCCAGAACATCCCGATTTAACCAAAGGATCCAAAAACGCCCGGGCAATAAAGCCAATCACAATCCGCCATGAGTGCAATGCTGGCAATTCGCGAGCTAGTCAAGGGATGTGGAACCCGCCTTTGCGGTTCGGGGGTACCCCAAGTTACTCCCGAGAAGCCTTGGAACCGGAGGTGGCAACGGCAAGTCTCTAAGCTGCGCATGCGCATTTTACCCTCACCACCGCGCTCGCGGCGCCGATCGCGGCACCTTAAGCGTCTCGCTTTGCGGAGAGGTGGCATGAAAATGGCTAGCGTTTTTTGGCAGCCTGCTACGCGTAAAGCCCGGGCGGGCCGCCGGGGCGCAAGGTATCATTATTGCCAACGAATAGCTTCTGCAGCTTGCGCGCTTGTACATCGACATCGTGGCGTTCTAGGACGCGGTCGTGGCCCGCTTCTCCCATGCGACCAATCAGATCGTCCGGCGCTTCAATGCAAATGCGTAATGTATTCGCGAGAGCGTCCGCGTCACCCGCTGGAACGAGCCAGCCGTCTACCCCTGAACGTACGAGCTCGGGAATTCCGGAAATGAAGGTCGTAACTACCGGTCGCCGAAGCGCCATAGCCTCCATAAGGACCACAGGTAAACCTTCGCCCAAACTCGGTAAGACGAGCGCGCGCGACGCAAGAATCTCTTCCCTGACCTGAGCACCGCTGATCCAACCTGTAATCCTGACCTTATCGAGTAAATTAGCTTGCGCAATCTGATCTTCAATCTGCGGGCGCATTTCACCGTCGCCTGCTAGTATCAACTCGAACTCGATATGCTGGGCAGCGAGCTGCTGTGCCGCCTTGAGCAGAACAAGATGGCCCTTTTCGCGGCTTAACCGTCCGACGCAGACGATTCTTCTTGGTGCAGGTCTCAGATCTGGTGGCGCTGCGAGAAAACCTGGGTCCACGCCGCAGTACACAAGATGGACCTTTTGCCAAAATGGAGGCTCAACCGCACGGTACAGCTGTGCGCGTCCGTAGGAGCTAACCGCAACGACGAAAGAACAATGCAAGAGCTTTTCAGTAAGGCCCACCAATCGGGGATTATCGAACGTCTCGATGCCGTGGGCAGTGAAGCTCCAAGGCGGCCCGCCAAGTATATGTACGAGCATTGCCACATCGGCGGAATTGGTGCCAAAGTGCGCATGCAGATGCTGAACGCCCGTTTCTCGCAGCCAGGGTTCAATCCGGCAAGCCTCCGCGAGGTAAGCCAAGTGTATATGTAGAGGGCGCTCCGATGTGCGGCTCATTCGGTTCGCTATCCAAAGTGCATGGATCAACCTCTTTGGTCGTTTGGCAAGCATAGTGAAGACCGCAAAAAGCAGGCTGAACGCCGATGTGCGTAGAACGTAGCGTGTGCGTTTACGCTCGCGGAGATCCTGTTCATCCACCAGCTGGCGGTCCCAGCCGCGCAAAGAAATGCGCGTGATCTCCAACCCCAATTTCTCAAGCGCGAGAATTTCACGCCTTATGAAGCTATGGCTGATCGCGGGGTATTGATTAATGAGATAGGCAATCCGCACAGGTCAATCACTTATATTCAATGAGGCGGGAGCGCTGCCCAAGGATACGATCACGCATAAACTTAATTTCGCCGGCAGCCTCAGGAAAACGTGCTAACAACTGGAAAAAAGAAAGCACCAACCGTTCTCTAAGCGTTCCGGGATTGCGATACGACTGTCGTAGCACTTGAAGCGGAAATATCAGCCAAGTTATCCAGCCCCATGGACCAAAGAGCAGGCCAGTCGACAGGCAGATGAGTGGTAGGCCTACGCCCCAAATCCAGGCGCGGCGCGATTCCCAGACCCAATGGCGTTCTGCCGAATTACCGTGCAGATAAGCGCCATGCGCGAAGGCATAGCCGCTGCGCAGTACCCGCGTCCACCACTGGCCAAAGCGTGTCATGGCGGCGTCGTGGGAGGTCATTTCAGCATCAAGCCGCCATGTTCGCCAGCCTGCCTTGCGTAAGCGGACGCACAATTCCGGCTCTTCGCCGGCAATCATGTCATCGCGATATCCAGCGACCATGCTGAGTGCATGTGAGCGGATCATGACGTCCCCCCCGCAAGCCCGCACCTCGCCAGGCTCTCCTTCCCACTCACGATCGCACAGCCAGTTGTAAATGGATTTTTCTGGCGAACGCTCTCGGCGCCTGCCGCACACGGCACCGACATCTGCATGCGACTCCAAAAAGGATTGTGCGGTGCACAGCCATGATCCCGCGATTTCGCAGTCCCCATCCACGAATTGGACGTATTCGATTTGCGGAGCGATTTCCTGAAGCCGCCTGAAGCCGCAGTTTCGGGCACGCGCGGCAGTGAACGGCATAGCCATGTCCAGTTCGACAACTCGTGCGCCATTTGCGGCTGCCCACTGGGCCGACCCATCGCTGGAACCCGAATTGACGTAGACAACAACGCCAACTCCCGAGAGCGACTGGAGACATCGCTTGAGCCGCTCACCCTCGTTTCGACCGATAGCAACGGCTCCAATTGTGGCAAGGGCATTGGCCATGGGTCCGCCCCTACTGCCAGTTATGCGATTGGCTGGAAACGGCAGCACGAAAATGCTGACAATCAAGCTGGATACCGAGCCAATCGCCGACATTTGCGAGATCTTCGTCGAGCAGCCGTTCTAGTTTAGTCAGCGCCGCCCCGGTTATAACGGGACGTTGTTTCATCGAGGCAAGGCGACGAACCTTCGTCCTAATCCATTTCGGCACGAGGAGGTGTCTGAATCTCCAGGCCCACGGAGCGTCGATCAGCAGATCATAAAGCGGGAATTTTCGTATGCGCTCAGCTGAAACGTTTCGGCGCGAGAAATGCTCGTTCCACTGCACGGTTCCGGTATAGCCGATAAACCTACAGACCCTTTCAAGCTCGCCTTGCGGATCGACAATCAGCCGTTCAAAAAATAGCGGCAAAATAGCTGACTTGCCATAGGCTTCGAAGAAGGGTGCAAGCTGTTTTGCGTAGCAGCTATAGGCAATAAGCTCCGGATGCCGCTCTAAGGCTTCTTCCAAGTTGCATCGAATTTCGCCTTCACTCCACTGGTGAATGTATTGCGAAACTAGCCTGTCAACTGGATCGCGCATGATGTAGATGAGTTGTGGTCGGTCGAGCCATTTCCGCATTCGCGCGACCGTCTGGGGGTAAGTCGGCAGCTTAGTGTAATGGGTGCTCGCCTCACCTAAAATGTCTGACGGTGCCGCAGCCTCGAATAAGCCGCAATACCATTCGATCCCTTTAGAATATTGCTCGTCATTGCTAAAGAAGTTGGGTTCTTTTAGCGCCGTCAGAAAGATACCATCCTGACGCAACAGCTGCTCGTAAAGAGTGCTAGTTGCCGACTTCATTGCGCCGATGATCACGAATTTGGGCAGTCGGTTCATTGTCGCTTGTGCTTAGTTTCTGCTCGGACCACGGTGTAGCCGGGTTGATCCAATTGGTCCATATATCCAACCATTGCTTTTCCGGCACGCCAAGCCCCCGTCTTTCCAAGATCTCGCGGCTCTTGGAAACGCCACGACCGAGAAGCCAAAGAATATTGGCAAGCGTCAGCCCGAACCGGCCATAGGCCAGATAGAGGTACCGCGTTCGCGCTGCATAGTAGTAGCGCGGCAATCGCTTGCGCTCCACTGCTCTTTTCTTAACCGGTGAACTTCCTCCGCGCAGATGCACGACCCGTGCCTGGGGATTGTGAGCTATTTGCCAGCCCGCTTTACGGGCGCGGCGGCAATACTCGACATCTTCGAAGTACATGAAGAAGCCGTCGTCCATCAAGCCGATCGCGCTAACCATCTCATGGCGCAACAGAACGCATGCGAAGCTAGTCCAGTGTGGGTACAGGATCTGATCGGACACCGGGAACGGCACGTCGTATCTCTTGAAAAGCGCCGTGATCGGCCCTGTTTGCGCGGCCAGGATCAGCTCGCTAATCGGCGATAGGAAGCGGAAGCAGCTTTCTTGAGGTGTGGCATCTGGCCACTCTAATCGGGGACTAACAATACCGGCCGAGGGCCGACGGTCGGCAGTCTCGAGCAGGATGGCAATCGCTCCGGGTCGAACAACGGTGTCGCTATTCAAGAGCAGATAGTAATCGGCGTTGATGGCGCAAATACCGACGTTGTTTCCAGCGGCAAATCCTGCATTGACCCCGGCTTGAATAACCTGCACCAGAGAGGTTGCGCCCTGTCCTGCTATCCAGGCCTGGATTCTGGCTAGGGAATTGTCAGGCGAATTGTTGTCGATGACGACGACTTGGGCGTCGAGCTCTGCAACCTGCGGCAATAACGGGACCAAACATTGGATGACCAAATTCGCCGTTTTGTAGTTCACAATAACGACGACCAGCTTTTTACGGCGCTCGGGCATCGGGGCGACTTGCTTGGGGGCCGAAGTTGCTTTTAGTAGGCCCAGAGGCTATATGGAGAAAGGGTCTCTCGCCTTGGTCAACCAGCCCAATACGAGACCTTCGCTGATAATTCAAGCGTTCGCTGGGCGGCGGGGAAGTATTGAGATACCTGCCCTCGGACAAGCAGGGCGAAAGATCCAAACCTAGCGCGGAACTGTTCGGCCGACCGTGAGGCGCAGCCAAAGTAACAACCGAATGCGTACTCCTCTCCACCACCGCCAACTGAGACCCTCCGTCCATGAATGAAACTCAACCAGTCCAATGTACAGTCAGCGCAGATGTGCCGGATTGGAGACGCGAACAACCGCGACGATTTTGGGATCCAAGTTGTAAGCTCGTTCGTGCAATTCGACGTTATCAGCAATGGCAAAAACGTGGTAGTTTGCCTTCCCTGATCATCAGCAAATTCTTAGTACTGCCTCATAGTTTCTGGTCGATCGTCACCGGAGCCGATATCCCGCTCAACTGCGAGATCGGGGGCGGCCTCTTGATTCCACACCCCAACGGTATTGTCATCCATCCGGATGTAAAAATTGGCGTCAATTGTCTCATTTTCCAGCAAGTCACTATCGGTACCCGCGAGGGCCCGGGTGTTCCAGTCATTGGAGGTCATGTCGATATTGGAGCAGGGGCTAAGGTATTAGGGATGATCCGGGTCGGCCCTCACGCGCGGATCGGCGCAAATGCGGTTGTATTGACCGACGTTCCAGCGGGGGCCCTCGCGGTGGGTGTGCCTGCTAGGATTATCCAAACGCAGGCTTCGACTGGCTCGGAATGAGGAGCGCGACACCATTATGCGAAATCCAGAACCGTAATGGTACCGTCGCTGTGGATATGATGCGTGCCGAAAATCTTGGGTCGGAATTTTGGCAAGATCACGCACACGGGTCTTTCCACATACCGATCATCAGTTAACTCGACAATTTCGTTCACGGTCGTTCGCTTCCCGTACATACCGAAACCTTGCCCTTGCGCGACCCGAAACAGTCGATCACCGTCTCTAAGCATTCCGCCATTTCGCGTGCGGGCGGCGTCGATAAAGAACGGGTTACCGGGGTGGGGACGCCAATGAGCGTCTAGTGGCGTCGTGGCGCTGTACACGTGCAGTTCAAGGCTGTGATCGCCCCATCCCTCCGGGTCAATATTTGTCAACATCCACCAACGTCCGGCGCGTTCAAAGAGCATGCTGTCGACGGCTGAGATGCCTTTCATGAGCGTGCTCTCCAATTTCCAGCGCAATGGAAATTCGACGCATTTATAGACCCGAATTTCGCGAGCTGCGCTAGTTTCGGGGCACATGAAAATCTCGCCCTGATACTCAAACAAGTATGGATAAGAAAGATGGAATTCTTCCTGCAAGGCAACGCCAAGATAAGCGACTCGCCCGTCGGTGAGGTCATAGACGGCGATCTTTCCGCGCTTGCTCGCAATATCATAATCTTCGACAAAGCAGAAGTGGTTGCCATCGCGAGTTTTAACAAATGGATCTGCTAAGTAATGGCCCCGTTTATTTTCTATAACGGTGGCACGCCATAATGCGGCGCCGCGCCAACCACCCGGTAAAAATGCCACCTTCCAACGATAATCCGCTCCGAGCTTTTCGGAAATTTTCGCAATCAAAAGGCGGCTTACTCCCAGCGCATATCGCACAATATGACGTATCGCTGGCATGCCCTGTGGAATATCAGAGGATGGCAGCTTATCCTCACGGCTTGGCAACGTACCTTTGATTGCAATCTGCTCAACGAGGTGGCGGAGGTAGTAGCTCGATTTTTGGAACAGCGAAGCCTGGTTGAGCAAGAAGTAGAATTGCGTGGCAATTTGTCCGCGGAAAAGCGTCTCGTTTTCGCCGGGAGATGGCTGCAGGTGTTGAATTGTAAATCCGGTGACGTCCTCGCGAAAATAGACTTGCCAAAAACCCGGTGGACCGCCGCGATAGGCGCGATCATTGGACAGTGACAAGGCGATAACCCCTAACCTCGCGATCTTCCAAATACACTTGTCAACGGGAGCGGGTGCAAATGTGATGAGCAGATCCAAATTTAGTGCGGCGATCAACGCGCTATCGTCGACGGGAGGGTTGCAAATCATCTCAGCTGGAACGAGAGATGAAAGGTCAAATCTCTTGAGGTGATGATAGTGATCGCGGTTCTTGAGCAGGAGGAGCCGTTCGACGACCAACATAAACTTGAACAAAAGCATGTTTAATGGACGGCGGTGACTCTCGTAGGCCTCGTCCTCATGCCAGTGATCAGGCAGAAAGGCTGAACCACTGGCGTATGGTGGAGAACGTACAAATACAGCCGTTAATTCCAAATGCTCGTTGCCCAATGCCCACTTAATGAATTCATACACGTACACGGAAATACACGCACGATCCAGCAACAGTGCCAGCTTGAATTTCTTCATCGTAGCCATGACGGGCGTCATGCCAGACTTACTGCAAGCCGAGAATTCCACGCTCAATCAAGTCTTCGATCACCCGTTCGGCGAGACGATCTGGTTTGGAATTGTCGGTTGATAGATGAATCTCGGGTGATTGCGGTGCTTCGTAAGGCGCGTTGATACCTGTAAAATTTATGATGTCACCGGCCTTCGCCTTGGCATAGAGGCCTTTGGGGTCGCGGCGAACGCATTCATCGATCGAGGTATCAACGAAGACTTCGATGAACTCTCCTTCTGAGACCAGACTGCGCACCATATCTCGCTCGGAGCGATATGGTGAAATAAACGAACAAAGGACGATCAATCCAGCTTCAGTCATCAATTTTGCCACCTCGCCGACGCGCCGAATATTTTCCACCCGATCGGCTTCCGTGAAGCCCAGATCGCGATTGAGGCCGTGACGGACGTTGTCACCGTCAAGCACCATTGTGTGATGACCGGCTGCGTGCAGCCGCTGCTCGATCAAGTTGGCGATAGTGGATTTGCCGGCGCCCGACAGGCCGGTGAACCAGATGATCGCGGGTCTTTGTCGCTTAGATGCCGCCCGCTCCTTTCTGCCGATCACGAACGGCTGCCAGTGAACATTGCTCCCTCGTCGGAGCCCAAACGAAATCATTCCGGCCGCGACGGTGTGATTAGTAAAGCGATCGATGATAATGAAGGAGCCGGTGCGCCGGTTTTGATCGTAGGGATCGAATGCCACCGGGGCATCCGTGGCCACATTGCAGAATGCTATGTCGTTGAGCGTAAGCGCCGTGGCAGCGAGATGTTGCTGGGTGTTTACATCTACTTTGTATTTGATGGCGGTGATTGTCAGCGGTGTGGTCTTTGACCCGATCCGCGCCAAATAGGACCGTCCTGCGACGAGTGGATCGGGACTCATCCAGATCACGTGCGCGGCAAATTGGTCCGAAACCTCCGGACGCGATTTAGGGTCAACAAGAAGGTCACCGCGCGTTACGTCGAGATCGTCCGTGAGTGTTATGGTGATTGCGTCGCCGGATTGGGCTGAGGGGAGGCGACCGTCGTAAGTCACAAGTTCTTTGATGCGGGAGCTCTGGCCCGAACGGGCGATTACTATTTGATCGCCAACTTTGACCATACCCGAAACGACAGTGCCAGCATAACCGCGGAAATCGAGATTGGGCCGGTTGACCCATTGCACAGGAAATCGAAATGGCTGTGCGGTGGTTACGGGCTCGATATCGATCATCTCAAGGTGTTCGAGTAGCGTAGGTCCACGGTACCAGGGCATATGCGTCGATCGCATTGCAACATTGTCGCCGAAGCGAGCTGAAATCGGGATCGACACGATCGAATGGAAGCCGAGCGGGGAGGCAAAATCACGATACTCTTTCGAGATCCTGTCGAAGCTCGCCCTGCGATAGTCGACGAGATCAATCTTGTTTATGACAACGACAACGTGACGTATTTTCAGCAGTGAACAGATAAGCGAATGTCGCTTTGTTTGAGGAAGAACGCCCTTGCGTGCATCGATTAAAATGACTGCCAGATCTGCGTTCGATGCGCCGGTGGCCATGTTCCGGGTGTATAATTCATGGCCAGGTGTGTCAGCGACGATGAATGAACGCCGTGCTGTTGTGAAGAAACGATATGCGACGTCGATCGTGATTCCCTGCTCGCGCTCGGCTTCAAGCCCATCGACCAAAAGGGCAAAATCGATGTCTTCGCCGGTTGTGCCGTGACGCTTGGAATTGGCGGCTAGGAGCGACAGTTGATCATCGAAAATGAGCTTGGAGTCATGGAGCAGGCGCCCGATCAGCGTCGATTTGCCGTCATCGACCGAACCACAGGTCAGGAACCGGAGCAGGTCCTTGGTCCGCGCCGGTTCGGCGGGGCACCTTGAAGGTGCATGCATCAGAAATATCCTTCCCGTTTCTTCTTTTCCATCGACGCCGTTTCGTCGCTGTCGATCAGGCGCCCCTGCCGTTCCGAGAGCCGCGTCTCGATCATTTCCGCGACGATGGCCTCGACCGTATCGGCATTCGACTCGATTGCGCCGGTCAATGGATAGCAGCCGAGCGTGCGGAATCGGACTCGGCGCATTTCCGGCCTCTCGCCCAGCTCCAGGGGCAGCCGTTCATCGTCCACCATAATCCAAGTGCCACTGCGACGCACGACCGGCCGCTCCTTGGCGAAGTACAGCGGCACAACAGGGATCTTCTCCGCAAGGATGTACTGCCAAATATCCAATTCGGTCCAGTTCGACAGTGGGAAGACACGAATGCTCTCGCCTGATCGAATTCGCGTGTTGAATAAATTCCACAATTCCGGCCGCTGATTGCGTGGATCCCAGGTATGGCCTTTGGCCCGCAATGAGAAGACCCGTTCCTTGGCGCGGCTCCTTTCCTCGTCCCGGCGAGCGCCTCCGAAGGCAGCATCGAACCCATACCGATCGAGCGCTGCCTTGAGTGCTTCGGTCTTCATGACGTGGGTGTGAACCGACGATCCCGACGTAATCGGGTTGATACCGCGTGCGACCCCATCCTGATTGATGTACACGATTAGGTTGAGGTCAAATTGGCGGGCTGTTTCGTCGCGAAACGATATCATCTCGCGGAACTTCCAGGTGGTGTCCACGTGCAAAATCGGGAAGGGCAAGGGCGAGGGGTAAAAAGCCTTTCTGGCGATGTGCAGCATCACGCTGGAGTCTTTGCCAATCGAATAAAGCATCACCGGTTTGGCAAACTCGGCAACCACCTCGCGCATGATCTCAATGGCTTCGGCTTCAAGGCGCTTGTGATGCTTTGAAAGGCCAAGCGAACGTATCGCGGCCGTACCAGGCTCCATGGAACTCATTGAAATTACGCCTTAATTACTTGACCCCACACCGGGGTTAGCTAGCGGGTCTCTTAGGGCAGTCTAAGGCCCCGAGCAACTGCCGATTTGCGGACGCCATGCGTTTCCTGCGGCACTCTTGGAGGGTCCTACTTGAGGTGGCGACGTTCAACCTTTGTCATCCGGTTGACGAACATCGGATGGAGCGATTTAGCCACTTTCCTTGTCAACTTTTCCATGACAAAAGTGACCAGACCATAGCGACGGTAGGCAAACTTCCACTTATAGAGCTTGTTGTTCCAGGCAAGCGTAGACTTCTCTAAATGTCCCGGAGGTCTGAGCGGGTAGCCGCTAAGCTTATAGCCACGATCCAGAAGAAGGGCGCGGGTCTTGACCTCGACCAGGGCTATTGCGCGCGGATCGAGTTCCCGCCTCCATTGTTCAATGGCCATTGGATCTGGCGGCGCGTAGGTCGAGCTAGCACTGTAATTCAGCATTGCTGGGGAAAACGAGACGTTGAGAAAGGAACATACGCGCTGCAGATTGGCTTGTGGGCGCGCAATCAGGTCTTCAAACTTAAGTTCTAATATATTGCTCTCCTTAAAGAACTTCCTAGCAGACTCCCAATTACTCTCTGTTTCGCTCCACAGGTCGATACCAAAATATGTGTTCCCAGCCCACCCCATTCCTATACACGAGTTCGCTACATCTCTTGGGTCGCGAACGAGATGGATAACTCTGCAATCGGGGAAAAGCGCGGCGACTTTATCAGCGTTCCCGTGCAAGACCAAGCACAGATAGCAGTTTGGAGCGCGTTTTTGCAATTGATCGACGAAATGCAGTGCGATTTGCCGACCGTCGCTGGAGCTCAGGATGCTCAGGTTTTGCGCCGCTTGAAATATCCTGTCCTGCCGAAGCAGGTCTAAGTCGCACACCCAATCGTCGGCCTCCGGCCTTTTTCGTATATAACCGAATATAAAATCGCTTTCGCCGTGGTTGATGATCTGCTCATGTGCATTGAGCATCAATCTGAACACGGTAGTGCCAGATCGTAGTGCTCCAATGACAAAGAAGGGTCGAGGCATGTCTTCTTACGTGTCGCAAATTGCAGTGAGCCAACGCTCAGAATTACATCACCGATGCAAATCCACGATATGGCAGTCGATTCTGCCTGAAGTATGTTCGTCGGAACTAGCTTCGTGAAGCCGGGTGGAGAGGCAATATAGAAACCCCGACCATAGACCTGGCTCAAGGCCGGGATCGCCGTGTTCGAGAAGCACCGGCGGTTTGCCAAATTTTTTCCGGCCAAACCCATTAGTAATTTCTGCCGACATTGATGTCAATAATACGGTCGTCGCCGGCGACCATTGACGCCGAAAAAGTCGATCTGTCTCGTTGTATGCAGAAATCCGGAACAAAGATAACGTGAAAGGCTGTTTGGGTTGGTAGGGAAGGCGCTGGCCGCGCCAAGGAACCGGCGACGCGGACGAGCACGAGCGCCTGTTGCCCAATCCCGCCTGACGGCTCGATCAGGAGGCCGCCTGGGCGAAATGTTCAACGAGCCTCGTGGAACGGCTGGATCGGGACGATCAACGGTCTCAGACTTCGGAGCGAGCCGCGTTCGATCAGGGCGTCGATCAACGCCTATACTACGGCCGCGTTTTTGGTAGCTGCCTTCGATGAGCCGGAGCTGATGCTTGTGGCCATGCCGTCGATCACCAATGCGGCGACCAGCACCAGCTTGTTGTTTTGGCGCATAGCTCAAGCAAGCATGGGGCGGGACCTGTATGCATCAAATAGATTCGAAGGGATCCGAGCTCTCCGTCTATACGACGCATTCTCAAATATTGTCGCGCCCCTGCGGAGAGTTGTAGAAAATAAATAGCGGCTACGAGTGTTGAATAAAAAATCGAGCATGTTAGCATTGTCCTGTCGTAACCCTCCTAAAGCCTGGATGCGTTTGCGAATTGAAATCTCTTGCAGACCAATTCGTCAACCGAGCTTGGGCATTAACCTTGTGAAGTCGAGAGCTCCTGAACTATGCTAAAGAGTGAGAGCCGCTGATATGAGTGCAGTTATAACAGGTGCCACCGGCTTCATTGCACAAAAACTAATGAGGACCCTCGCTGAACGGGGACAACGCGTGGTGGGCGTCAGTCGGACGCCTCACCTGAGGACTAAGGGCGATTTAGTCACTTGGCGCGCTCACCCGTTAACTGAAAATGGATGGAGTGAAATCCTTGACGATGCTTCCGTCGTCTACCACTGTGCGTGGTCTAGTCTCCCCCAATCATCTAACGAAGATCTGATTACTGATGCTTCGGACAATATTCTTGGAACGCTTAGACTATTAAAGGCCGCGAAAGGAAGAAAGGATCTACGAATTGTGTTTCCCTCTTCCGGAGGGACGGTCTACGGCATATTGAACTCTATTCCCGCGAGTGAGAAGCATTATACAAACCCTCGCTGCGCATATGGTGTATCGAAGCTGACAATAGAGAAATATTTGGAGCTCCACCGCGAGCTGTGGGGATTGGACACCGTAGCATTAAGGATTTCGAATGCATATGGACCAGGCCAACGAGCAGGACGGAACTTTGGAGCTATTTCGAATTTTGCAGTGCGTGCGCTGAGAGGGGACCTTATTTCGATATTTGGCGACGGCTCGGTCGTGCGAGACTACATCTACATCGACGACCTTGTGGGAGCCATGGTTGCGGCTGGTGGTGTTCGCGGTGGGCCGTCCATAATCAACATTGGGAGCGGGGAGGGGAAATCTCTGAACGATATTGTCCATCTCCTTCGCGAGATCGTTGCAAAAGAGATCGAGGTCGAATATCTTGAGAAACGTAAGTTCGATGTTCCGGTCTCCGTATTGGACATATCGCTGGCGCGAGCCGTGCTTAATTGGGTACCGCAAACTCCTTTCGAAATTGGCGTTGAATTGACACTACAGTCCTTGCGCAGCAAGGCTCCAAAAATTCCGTAACCGCCCCTAGTATGCAGCAATCGGCCAAATGCCTTACGTACGTGCCAGTTCCTCACATGGGATGGGGCTGGGTTCAAGCTTGCATTAGCATCCTAGAGGCCTTTCCTGCTGAGGTGATTTCGCCCATATTGGTAATTCCTCGTGCGTTTGAGGCTATTGCTCCAACAGTAGATGTTAAAGAAGCCATTCCACACCTCATTCGCTTTCAGTATGCGTCAGCCATTTCACGCCCGGTGCTCGATTATTCGTTTTGGCGTGAGCTTTCGAGAGCGGATCCGAGGAACACAGTCGTATATTTCTGGCCATCTCCGCCATTGTTCTTGATACGGTACGCTCGTCTACGAGGATTTATAACTGTTCGGGAAATGATCAACACATGCATTGCTACCGCTAACAGCATTCTTGATGATGCGTACGCTCGGGTAGGACTAGGACAGGATCGCAGCCATTTGGTATCGAAGCGAATTCAGGAGAATGAACGCAGAGAGCTTAGTTTATACGACTACATCATGTCGCCGAATGCGAGAATTGAGGAATCCCTCGTTGCAACGGGAATAGATCGGCGAATAGTACTGAGATCCACCTATGGATGGTCGCCCGCGAAGTTTAGCTCCAATCGACAGACCCCGGTCAAGGGGCAGTTTAGGCTATTATTTATAGGTAATGACACGATACGAAAGGGTGTGCCGCAGCTTTTAGCCGCTTGGAAAAAGAGCCAAGTTATCGGTGAATTGCTCATCGTGGGCCGAATCGATACCATCGCCCGCCCAATCGTTGCCCCGTACTTGGAAAGTGACGGCGTTCGGGTTGTTGGGTTCACGCGTGATCTCGCTGAGCTGTATACATCTGCAGACGCCTTCGTCTTGCCTTCCCTTGAGGAAGGTGATCCGTTAGTCACATACGAAGCGGCGAGCTTCGGTCTGCCGATTATTGCGACCCCAATGGGCAGTGCAAATATTGTCAAACACGGAATTAACGGGCTAATCGTAAGCCCACACGATGTTGACGGCCTGGCAAAAGCGATAGCTTGTCTTGCAAGCTCACCCGACCTGCGGACGCGAATGGGTTTACAAGCAGCGAAGGACGCACAAGGCTTTACTTTTGAAAAAGTCGGTAAGCGTCGAGCAAGGATGCTCAAGGAAGTACTGTCTCGAGCTGGCCCAGGCCGCTCAGGGATTTCTGGGAAGTAAACGGTAAGCGGGTGTCTTGTCCCACCTTGCGGCCCATTGTCGTGATTCGCGAGATGTGAACGATGTCTGGCGGAGATTCGGCAATACACTGAAGAATTGACAGTTTGAGCCACGGAATCGTTTTGAGATCCAGGCCGCTCAAGATCGCCGCTGATTGGAGCGCTGAGATCAATGGGAAACGGGTCGTGGCTCCATCTCGTCACTATGACTGGCAGACTTGGTAGTCTATGACAGTGTTCTGAGCTGCTGGCTAGCGATTGTAATCCGGCGTTGGGGTCTCGCGAGCGCATTTTGGACACTTGCGTACCACCCTGCACCAGTACCCATCGTGGTCTACCACCTCTGGATCAAATTTAGGCGGTACCGCTCCAATTGATTGGTATTCCCGTTCTATAAATGGCTGAGGGTCAGCAAGTTTGTTGGAATCAAAGCGAAGTAGCCGTAAACCGTTGTAAGCCACATGTCGATCATGCGTCCCCAGCTTTACGCTAAGGAATCCGCAATCGTGAAAACGCGTTTCTGTCTGGATTATATCGCTGACCGCTTGATGCACTCCGTAGTGAAATCCATTATCAACAATAATGTACGCGGGCTCAGCCAAATGTGGAATGGTCTCCTTGAGTATCCTACTTACCTCGGAGTAAACATTAGGTCCGTCATAGAATACAAGGTCAAAGCTCCCCCCCGCTGCCTCGGCAGCTTCCCGGATACCCTCCGGAGCAGGGCGTTCGATCAATTTGAACCGGCCGTAATAATGTGGAAGAGTTGGATTGACGTGACGCACTGGATCAAGTCCGACGATTCGCCCAATGCCACTGTCTTCCATCGCCGCAGCCATAATAGCGGCAGAGCCACCGAGATTGGTCCCAATCTCTAAGGCGCGCCTTGAAAGAGTTCCTCGCACTATCGAATACAGGACCAAGCGCTCAGGCGTGGACAAGTGGGTTGATGCAGTAAAGATTATGCCCAGTCGCTCCGGGCTTTTAGCTCGATAGATGTTCGGACGATAAGTCCATCTGGTAACCTTAGCGGTTAGTCCGCTAGCTTTAGCGCCTAGCGAATTGCAGGCTTGACGAATGACCGGCCGTAGCGCCTCAGGAACAAACGGTTTGAGCAGCACGCCAACCATTATGAGCTCGTCTTTGATAAACGCTCAGTATCGTCAGATCGACTTATGTTACGGTTGTCGACCTGCCTGCAAACAAATAACTCAGATGGTCCAACCTGGCCGCTTAAATACTGGCCGTAGCGTCCTATCATGATCCATTTTTTCCGCACGAGTGTGGAGCTCTACAGGCCTGGAACTCTGCTACAGCCTACGATCTCAAACAGCGCAGCCTCGAGTAAGTCAGTTGCGTCCTCCCATGTGTAACGACGAGCCGTCGAAAGCGCATTGCTGGACATCTTTAACCAGTCGTTCTCCGGCAGCATTAGAAGCTGCATCAATTTTTCCGCCAGGCCGACGCTATCGTTAGCATCTACTAGGAACCCATTAACGCCATTCTCTACGAACTCTGTTGCGCCGCCTACGCGGCTTGTCACGACAGGACATCTGCACGCCATCGCTTCGAGTAGGGGGAGGTGGAAGCCGTCCTGGCGACTGCCACACAGCCAGGCATCGGACCGAGCATAAATTTTACGGAGTTCGTTCTGCGCTGGCTTGTAGTGAAACTCAGCTCCGGGTGGAGGTGCGAGGTCTGCAGAGATGCGCTCCGTGCCAAAGAGTAAAATGCGCAGGTTCGGCAACGCTTTTCTTACGCGTTCAAGCGCAGCGAAGGCGATATCCACTCCCTTCAATGGGCGGGTAGAGTAGAGTAAACCCACAGTAGGGATCAATTGTTTACCTCGTTCTGATGCAAAAAATTGCGTGGTGTCGACGCTGTTGGGTACACAATGTGTTTGGACGTCGCCAAACCGTTCTCGTGCTAATCTTACTAGCCATTTGGAGACCAAAATCTTGTGCATCGGCAATCGCCATGCCGCATCGATCCAAGAATCATATTCGCCCGCTGTTTCATATCCCTGTACGAAGAATGCTTTTGCTCCCTTACATGGCGGCATTGCTGCTACCCATCGGGCCGTCAGCCAAAAAGTCGCCATAATTACGTCTGCATCCGGAACGTCCTGTTCGGTGACCGGTCGGACACTCTCAATAATGTGATGCGGAACGTTTGTCTCATCGAAAAATGAGGGTTCAGGTCTCGGATCGCTCGGCCACTTGAGGCCGCACGCGAAGGATCGCAACTTGCGGGTAAAACTTTGCTTACTCGGAGGGAGCGACACCACGCTTACGCGGTGGCCGCGCCTTTGCAGCCCAGCGGCGTGAATTGCAAGAACGCGGGTGCCTCCGTTCAAACCCGCAGTAGGCAATACAAACGTTATACGCAATTGTCTAATCTTGTGGATAGATCGATCCGCGGGCCCGAGTTCGTGAACAAACCACGACTCTCCCGGATGACCACCCAGCCGCAGCGGATGGGGGCCACATCCAGACTACCCCTACGTACTCAGATCCGCAAGGTTCTCCCTCAAGTAACGTGGGCACGCAACGTCAAGGTCCTCCCCTCCGTCTTCGCTGGCGGCCGGGGAAGAGAACCTCGTACGATTGCCGTAGCAGGTGACAAGTCCCTGCGGCGGACGATTTTGTCGATCAAGATGTCCGGGGCTGAGAGATCCATTGGGAGGCCCTCAACCATCCAGCCGTCCGGAGAACCCATTGCGACGGGTGTGGCGAATCGTCCTAACCCAGGCTGCGCGGGGCTCAGCGGTGCGTAATTTCTTCGCATTGTCGACGCCGGAAATCAAAGGCATTGACTTGCGGTCACCCCAAGTCCCTGATCAGCCGGTAACTGCCGATTGATGAGCGCAAGCGTTGGGCGCAGAACACGGGTCCGAGGACCGCACTGAACCGCCCCGATGCTGTACTTTGATATTTCATTAATTCTCGCCGTGACTGGCGCCGTACTTTGCTGCTTAGCGCGAGATAGACCACGACAGCTCAGAGACGCGCCGCGCGATGTCCTAATTTGTGCTGCACACTCCGATGATTGTGTGATCATCGGAGCTGAGTACGCTTGGGGCAGTTTCAAATGCGGACGTGATATCCACATTGTGTACTTAACCTGTAGTGGCCCTCATCCCGATACTGCAATATCGCATAGGCGAAAAATGGAAGCGTTGGCAGCTTGGGCAACGATGGGCGTTCCCGTTAATCATTTCAAATTCATCAACTTGCCTGAGTCACCGGTGAATGGCCCCAAGTCGTATTCTGATGCGGATGTCCGAACCGCAATAGAAATGGTGAAATCGCTTGTTTCGGAGTTGTCAAATCCAGCACTGATAATCCCAGCATACGGTGAGTCGCACGTTGATCATAACGCACTCAGATATGTCTGCCTACAAGCCATTCGCGACATACGCCGCAAGGATATCATTGTTTATGAAAGTCCCGAGTACAACGCCTCTTTGTCTCTCTTGCATTGTCCCAGGAGAACGATCCGAGCTATGGCAAGATGTGTGCCGCTTATGACCAAATTTATCCGCCCATACTCGGGTCCAGCTAATTACGTTTCCGGACCTGCAGGCTGTACCTTCCAAGATTCGCCAAGCCGTCTCCTCAACAAAATAACACTTCTGGGATACTTTAGCTCACAGAAGCCATCGCTCTTGGTCCGTTATTTCGGACACAAGACTCGCTATCGCAAATTGATCAGATCAGATGTCGTAAGCGCAGACAAAGAGCCATTTTCAATTCGTGCGCTAGGTGGATACTGTGACACATCGGCATTATTGTTTGGGACTGCAATTCTTTTGATCAACATTTTGACAATGTACTTAGTTACAAGATGGATAATAGTCGAGACCAAAGCTTTCTTTTCGGCTGGTAACTCCTTAGCTGTGTTCAGCGGCGCAGTTGCAAGTATATACCTCATCCGTTGGCTTAGGCGAACAGTGTCTCTAGAGGCTTGTTTGTTCGTCTGGGCAGCTGTAATCGGAGTGCTTAGCGGTAGCATCAGCTGAGCATGGTGCATATTTGGGGGCCGGGTAATGCTTGATGTACTATGTAGCGATCGGCACGAGCTATCTATGCCACGTCGGCGGTTGGCACTACGTATCATTGAGCACCTTAGCGACCAGCGGGCCGCCGGCCTCGTAGACGGTCGGCAGGGTGTCCATGAACATGAGATCGAGCCGCGTGAGCGATCGCGGCGACGCGCGAACAGTAGCCCCTCCACAACGTCCTCCAGGCGGCGCGGCGCAAGCCCTGCGCGGCCGTCCTGCTCCTGCTCTGGCCGCTCATCGCCGAGCCACCAATCGCCCATAGAGATGATGCAGAGTAAGTTCCGCAACGCGAGCAATGGCGTAATGGTGCGTCAGCGATCTGCCGTGCAATTCGTTCGGGCCACGAATAGCCGGTGTAGCGCGGGGAGGAACACTGCGCGTCCGGCGGAAATTTGTATCCACGCCTGCCAGCGAGTGAGCGTCGCTCCGCCGGCGTTGGTGTTCGGAGCGGCCGTACGCGGAAACCGGTTGCCGCCGATGATACCGTAATCTTGATCGCGCCATAATTGCTGCAGCGGTTAACGCCTTGCTTGGCCGCAATCGCCGTCCCCAGTGCCGCGGCCGGAATCTCCCCCTGTGTGCGCACCAAGGTCGGAGCCGCACTCGATCGCCCTCGCGGCGGGGCCGTCGGCTCTCGCGTCCTCATCCATCCGGCCATCCCGGACAGCCTACCCGGGACAGAGCGCGTGTCGATTGGGATCTATACTTGGAATGAGAGCGACTGTTATTGATCGGTGTTGGATATTGTATACGGGGAAATTCCGGGCTGATCGGCTTTGTTACGACGTTCGGCTCTTGGGCTTACCGTGTTCCGCGCGCCGAGTGGCGCCAAAGCTTTCGCCGACCACGAGGCCATCCGCTTTGCCTCGCTGCACTTGCGCTAATTGTCGCAGGCAATATAGTCGAAGTGCTGCCAAATGCGTCCGTCACATCGCGGACTCGATTCTCGCCGGAGGCTTTGCTAGGCAGAGTTGATTTGCTGCGAGCTGTCAGCTAGGAGACAGCACAGTTCCAAGAAGGTCACACGGTCGTTAGTCGCTCGGGACCGTGATGTACTCGCGGGATTGTAATGAGTTTCGGCGCAATCCTGCTTGCCCGTTCTCCATTAAACAGACTCAGCTCCGCCGCATTCTGACATGCCCAGTGCTCCGTGCAACGAGATACCGATGAAACGCCGCGTCCTTGGCGCGGGGTTCTGGACATTGGCAGGCTACGCAGTCTCTTATCCAATCCGATTAGGCAGCAACTTGATCACGACTCGCCTTTTGGCCCCAGAAATGTTCGGGGTCATAGCGATCGCATGGTTGGTAATGACAGCGCTCGCGTTGTTTTCTGACGTAGGTGTGGGACAAAACATCGTTCAGAGCAGGCGGGGCAGCGAACCCGACTTTTTGAATACCGCCTGGACTATTCAGATTGTTCGCGGTGTTCTGGTTTCGTTATTAGGACTGTGCATTTCAGGAGGGCTTTTCGCTGCCAGTTTTTTTAGGTGGATGCCAGCAGCGAGCGTTTACGCCGATCCACACCTTCCACCTGTGCTGGCCATAGTTTCACTCAGCGCAGCAATCGGCGGTTTTCAGTCGACCAAAGCTGCCGAAGCACGTCGCCTTCTATCCCTTGGCCGCCTCACGCAGATTGGGATTATCGGACAGATCGTGACGGTGGTCTGCACGATCGGATGGGCTCTCGTACAGCGATCAATCTGGGCGTTAGTCGTTGGGAACCTTTGTTCGGCTGCAATCACCGTGATTCTTAGTCATGTGTGGCTACCGGGAGTTGCTAATCGGTGGAAATGGGACCGGTCAGCGGTTCACGAGATTATTCATTTCGGAAAGTGGATTTTTCTGTCGTCGATTCTTGGCTTTTTCGCCAATAATGCAGACCGGGTGATACTTGGAGCATTCGTGGCCAGTACTGTGCTCGGAATTTACAGCATTGCTTCAAACATGGCCGGCGCAATCGGACAGCTTCTGAACATTATTCCCGGGATATCTTTTCCAGCCTTCAGCGAGGTGGCGCGTGATCGATCCTCTGAGCTCAAGCGCTACTTGTATCGATTTCACGTCCTCACTGCGTCTGTTGCATACTTGAGCGCTGGTCTGTTGATCGTCTCCGGCGACTCGATCATCGGGCTGCTCTATGATCGTCGTTATCACGAAGCTGGGTGGATGCTTGAAATTCTTGCAGTCGCGTTGCTAGCAATTCCATTTGAACTCTCGATATATTCGCTGCTGGCACGGGGCTTGTCCAGGCTTTTTAGTAACGTCGTAGCAGTTCGCACCACTGCCACTGTTGTGCTCATTCCGCTTGGCTTTTATTTTTTTGGTGTTGCGGGTGCCATGTGGGGGGTCGTTGCAGGGCAACTTGCGAGTGTGCCACCAGCTATTTTTTATCAGTATAAATTTGGTCTGCTCGCACCATTAGTAGAGCTGCTGCTTCTTCCAATAGTGTTCATGGGTATGCTGCTGGGGGAAGGCTTAAATGTTGCAATCGGCCGCTGATCACCGGTCCTTGGTGCGTCGATAACAACGCCTACGGACCCGTTCTGGCTGTCTTCGAAAACCACTCTCCACTCCGAAATCATCACATCGATCTACCACGTAATAAAATGATTTCCTGCAGTTTTGCCCAAGCTGGAGTGGCATTGTCGGGACAGAAGACAGCGTTGGATTTTACGTCCGAAGATACTATAAAAATGCCGATCGATATCGATAGGGGTGCAATTTGCGAATGAATGTCGGAGCGAATAGCCTGGCTGCGGTTCGATACCTGATGCGCTCGCCGCTGCCGCCCTTACTCAAAAGACACGTCTTCCAATTAGCCTTCAGGCACCTCCTTTACCGGGGCTTTAGTGTCGTCGGCCACGATCGCGTAGGAAACTCAATTTCCTGCGATACCAGCGAATTTATGCAGTGCCACATAGCGGTCTTTGGCATCTGGGAACCACAGATCACTCACTATTTGCTTTCAAAGGAGCGAACTCAAGGCATCTTTATCGATGTAGGCGCTAACATCGGATACTATTCGCTACTCGCATCCAAGATTTTCAATCGCGTGATTGCATTCGAACCGGCACCGCAAACCTTTGCAGCACTCTGCAACAACATAAAGCTAAATAAACTCAATAACATTTCCTCACATAATGTCGCCATCTCAAAAGTACGAGAGGAGCGGCCATTTTATCAACTACAAGGCTTTAGTCCTGGACAAGGGTCTCTGCTCTTGCGCGAACGATCTGTCTTCGACAGCATCGTCAAATGCTCGCCAATTAATGAATTTGTTACTGCGGAAGATTGGCCAAACGTTCGCGTCATCAAGATCGATGTCGAGGGAACCGAACCAGATGTTGTGACAAGCATCCTCGAGTGCCGTCACCACTTTCGGCCACCGCTGGACATCATCATTGAGAACGATGTCATCGGAGACAAACACGTTGAAATGTTTCGTTCTCTGTTGCAAGCCGGATTTACCGCCTTCGACTTGCATTCAGCCTATCGCTTAGACGATTTTCTCAGGCTTACACCAGCTCGTGCGACACAAACTTTCGAACTTCCTACGCATACGACTGATTGTTTGTTTCGCCTCCCCTAATTCCAGCAATTGAATAGATGTGATTGTCTGGCACATGCACTTCTAGTGCGCCGTGGGTATCTTCTTAATATGCGTCGTATAGCTCGTGGGCGGCGAACTGATGCGATGACTACAAATGTTCGAACAATAGGAGCACTCGTAGTGGCGGCGGCCCCGAATCTGGCGCTGAACCGGAGGTGGTAACCCCAACCACGCCAGCAAGAATGAGCCGCCATGAACGAGCCTACCGCCGTGCCAACGCCGTCGCCTGGGTCGGGTCCTGGATCTAGTTGTGAGCGCAGAAACTAAGTCGGAGCTATGCCTCGCGACTCAGCGGTTTGCGACGTTGTCCACAGCGCGCCGACGCGCTGCAACAGCGTGAGCCCGTGACGTAGCGTGGCCTCAGTGTGCAGATGGATGGGCATCCACCCGCCGCCCTGAGAGCATATCCAATTGACAAACTTGCGCTCATCTGGGTGGGGTTGAAAGAGGTCGACGCTGAGCCAATTCTCAGGCTTTTGAGCGGCGTGTTTGGCAAACACAGGCGTTAGGCAATGGCGGCTCCATGTGCCTGTGTCGTGGACTAATACGAGCGCATTTGGTGCCAGGCTTGGCAGCACGCGCCGCCACGTCTCCTGATTCAAGTAAAGATCATGGGAGGCATCGATAAAGCACAGGTCAATGGTACACCCGTCTACATCCTCGGGGGCGAAGTCGGTTTGCGACTTATGGCGGTAAGTAAAGCGGCTGTCCCCAGCAAAAACCGCTGCGATGTCGTGCGCGCGCGGACTGATGTCGAAACTGAATAACTTCGAATTGGCCGGCATCACCTCGAGGAAATTCAACGCACTGTGCCCACTTGCGAAGCCAAACTCAACGATTGTTTTCGGTCGTAGCACGCGAACAAGGGCAGCGATCAGTAGAGCCTCCTCCCGCTGCACAGGACCGAAGGCGCTTCCCTCACGGTAGAAGCCGAGGTGCGCTAGGCGGATCCCGCTGTGCCCCATTCGCCACGCGCCGAGTGGCATCAGGGCATTCCGCAGAGGCCGGCTGCGCAAGAAGGCCAGCTGCAACTTTGTCTTGATCGCCCTGAGCATTTCCATCCCTTCCAATGCTCCTCTACCTCTTCCTGCCTACGCGAATGGAAGTTATCTCTGATAATGACGTGACTTTTGACGATGCACGTTTTGCCCCAGATCGAAACATTTCCGCCCGAATAACATCCAGATAGGAGCGACCAAATTGGAGGTCAGGTTCAAGGTAATTACCTTCTGCCCACTCATTCCACGCCTTGATGAAGCATATTCTCAACTCCGGTGGACGCCTCTCAATCAAAGCTAGTCCCTTAACCAAATACTCGCGAAAGAGTTCAGGACTTGATTTCTCAAAGACCACTCCTCGTTTTCCTGACCGAGGAGTATTATCCCAATTAGGCAAAACGCACGGTAGAAATCGGGGGTCCGCTGGAATCTCATTGAACGCAGATTTTACAACATCATTATAGCTGTAAACAAGGGGTCGGAGCAGACGATCACCTACCAACTGATCTACGAAAGAAAACGCCCGGATAAGTTTGAGAACCCGTTGGTCGGTCACCCGCTCTGCCACACGCGCCCTCAAGCCTCCGAAGTCTCTCCGTCGAAGCTCTCTAGCAATGCGTTTGACAACCCTGGGCGACGACAGTGGTAGAAAATCAAAGGGTGGGTGTGGGGTTATAGCATCAAATTTCGCTAGTCGATCATCTAAAAGTTTCGCTTGTCGATCATCTGGAACTTTCCGTAATCCAACAAAAAATAATCCAGGCAATCCCGCTTGAGCAGCTAGCTGACGCCAATGCGCAATAAAAGAGCTCGGATTCGGCAGACTAAATGGTTCGAACACAACAAATAGCGGCTTTCCTTCTACACGCACATACCTTTTATCACGAAAAGCAGGCAGTACGGCACGAAAGTGGGCTGCTTCGTCCTCTGGACCGGGGTATGTTTGCTCAATTAGAATATTTTTTGGACTGCCGTACCATATCCCTGACCAGCTTGCGTTTGCCCAGGCGAGGCAAAAGGGAAAATTGGGCTCCCCCGATTTAAGAACTTCGGCGAAAGGGCGTTCAAGGATACGCCTCCCGTTCCCGAACCAGTAATGCCAATAGCAGAAAGCTTCGATACCACACTGCTTCGCCATCCGTGCTTGGGCCACCCGCGTTTCTGGTACCCTCAGATCGTAAAAGCCTAAATCGGCAGGCACATGAGGTTGGTAGTGACCGGGGAACAGAGGTTTAGCCTTGGCGACGTTGGTCCACTCGGTAAAGCCCGGCCCCCACCACCTGTCATTCTCCGGAATTGGGTGATACTGGGGCAGATAAAAAGCTATTAATCGAGCTCTTGGGACGCCCTCCTCGTATTCGGGTGCACTCATGTCAATGTCTCCTACGTGAACCGCTCCCCTTCGTTAGACCACGCTGCCGGCCTTTTTCCAGGGGCGTTTTGATTCCAGGGCGTGCGGCGCTTTGTTGCTGCTCGCGCTATGTGGTTGCTCATTGCCCTCCGGCACGCACTAGTCCACGTTGCGCTCAAATTGGGATGATTCAAACCGTGGCACCAGCTTGGGACTGATTGCGGCACCGTTCAATGGCGCGCGAGGAGAGGCTTGCTTGGCCGATACGAGGAGGTGCCGCACCTCCTTGGGTGTGTCCAGAGGAAAACGATACCTTGCCCATCCGATTGGCAGGGCCGCCTGGAACACGGCTGTGGGTATGATATTGAAGGGCGCGATCACAGTCGCGGTCGCCGCTCGCTGCAGCCGCCTGCGACAACGCGAGAACATCTCCTGGCGAGTTTCCCCACGGCCGAGCATTGCCAGTGGGCGGGCAGTGCCTGCCCCGCAGGTGCATCCCGGGATAGTCGTATTGGACGATGCTCCGGTTCCCAGGGCCGCTACTCCAGCCCCGCGAATTGTATCGCCGACATTGAAAATTCCATCCACAACGTCGAAGTTCGTCATGATCCCTCGAAGTTCGTCATGATCCATGGCAACGCTTGCAGAACCGCCTCCACTGATCCCAAGATGATGGGTTGACCCGCCGTCGGCAGGAAAATCAGCCTAGATCTGGGCATCTACACTGCCGGTTGCCGCCGCAAGCCAGCTGTTACCCAGTCTGCGTCAATGTCGCACTCGTTAGCGATCCAAGCAAAGAGTGGCTCGGTCAAGTTCAGCTTTTGGTGGTTTATTTGGTGCATGATGTTAAGGGAATGAAAACCGGCATATATCTTAGGTTATATTGGCGCCGTTAGAAGACGTTATGAGGAGTTTGCTCGTTACCCGCTTCGATTGCTTGCGGACTCGGTTTCAACGCTTGTTCGAATAATCGGCGGGCGAGCAATGAAACCGTTAGTCAAGTCTCTCAAAAGCGTCTCTGAGATCCATTCGAATCCTAATCGGTTACGATAGGTCGCGATCTCGCCGGCCCCAACGTACACGGCTCTCAGCACACCGAGCGCGCAGTGCTCCTTCGCGGGCCGGCCAGACGCTGCTGGTTGAACCTTCAGTGGCAGCCGGTTTGCGGGAAAGGGCTGCGGAGAACTCGCTTTGGCACGCGGCTTGCGCTGCGGCAGCACGCTGATAGGTTCATGGCCGCGGGCGTTGACGCTTCCGCGACCCGTCGGGCAGCGCCCGTCGTCGCGCCGCCGGTGTGTCGAGCCAGCGCCCTGCGATGCTATTGGCGGCCTCCGCATCCGCGAAATCGGGCAGGTGTTCTGCGACTCGCGGCATGAGAGACGGTTTATTGACGGTCTATACGTCGGCGCGGCGGCGCCAATGCGGCAACGCGCGCCATCGCGGTGTTCGCGGTCGGTGGACCGGACGGCATACCATGGGGTATATTGCCTCCTCACATTGAAGCCTCAGAATTCGAGGGTAGATCCGGGCGAATCCCGGATAAATAGGACAGACATCACATGTTTCTCGCTCGCGCGAAGCATAATGCAAAAGTGCTTGTGGGCGGCCAATTGGAACGCATTCTCTTTAAGCAATATTTGGCTGGGCAAGGTCCTGGTGGTCGACTTATCAGCGTCTTTTCCGATACAGCTAGCCGGCTTGGAGTAGAGCCAAGTATTGTTGTTGATCAGCCCATTCCAGTACCTAAAGCAGCTCCACCGCAGTTTTCGTCACATCGTGAAATAGATGCTCACTATCGAAACGCTTTGCTCTCTTGGGATCCCGTCGCCACCAATAAAGCCGGGCTATTTTTAGCGCCTAACGTGGTTGTATCGTTCCCGACCGGCATGCACCGAATCGGAGATCATATTTTAAAAGAAGTTATATCAACCCCTTTCATGCCGACATACCCTCTGCTGGCAAACCCGAAGTACTATTTCGGACTTGAGTTGATGCCATTTAAGAGGAAACGGGTAGGCGCCGAGGGTATTTTGCTCTCGATGCCGAAGCACCATAATTTCTTTCATTGGTTGATCGAGTTTCTTCCCCGATTAGCGCTCTACGATCGCTGTCCTCATTTGAAAGATGTGCCATTGATAATGCCGAAGTCGAGTCCGAAGTTTATCGTGGAGAGCCTAAAACTGACCGGGTACCTTCATAGGACAATATTCTTGGACGATGGAACGTACAAATTTGAAAAATTGTACTTGCTGTCTATGCTGAGCGCGAACGATGCAATAAGCTGGCTCAACGAAAAGTTCCAAACTGGGCAGTGTCCACCAGTTAAGCCAAAAAGAATTTATATTTCGAGAGCTGACGCAAAGATCCGGTTTGTCTCAAATGAATTGCAGCTACAAGATACGCTGCTGAAGTTTGGCTTTACCACACTGGAGATGTCTAAGCTATCTTTAGGAGAGCAAATTAGTGTCTTTCGGACCGCCGAGTGCATCATCGGACCACATGGGGCCGCTTTCACGAACCTAGCATTTGCGCAGCCGGGCTCGACATTCATCGAGTTCTTTAGTAAAGGGAATATTCACACCTCCTATAATCGCATTTCGGGGATCCGGCAGCTGAAATATGGCTTTATTGTCGGCGAACCAACGGCAATGGGCGGGTTTTCAATTGATCCCGCTGAACTGCGGACTATCCTGTCGCAGGCTTTATGCTAGGCAAATCGCCATTTCGAAGAAGTACTGCGGATGCATCTTGAAACACGTGTACTTGTGACGGGGGGAGCCGGATTCCTTGGATCGCATCTTTGCGATCGATTGCTACTCGAAGGGACAGGTGTAATTTGCGTCGATAATTTCTTCAGCAGCGCGCGCACCAACATCGAGCATCTCCTTGGTCACAAACGGTTCGAATTGATCCGTCACGACGTGACCTTCCCGCTGTACGTCGAAGTCGATCAGATCTATAATCTTGCTTGCCCCGCGTCGCCCATTCACTATCAGCGCGATCCCGTACAAACAACGAAGACCAGCGTGCATGGCGCGATCAATATGCTGGGTCTCGCCAAACGGGTGAGGGCAAAGATTCTTCAGGCGTCCACGTCGGAGATATATGGTGATCCGAATATTCACCCCCAAACGGAAGATTACTGGGGCAACGTGAATCCGATCGGTCCTCGCTCTTGCTATGATGAGGGAAAGCGTTGTGCGGAGACGCTCTTTTTCGATTATCGCCGACAACACAACCTCCAGATCAAGGTTGCGCGCATCTTTAATACGTACGGCCCCCGCATGCATCCCAATGACGGGAGGGTGGTTTCAAACTTCATCGTCCAGGCCCTCCTTGGTAACGACATCACGATTTATGGCGATGGATCACAGACTCGCTCCTTCTGCTACGTGGACGATCTGATTGATGGTTTGATCCGGCTGATGGGATCGGCCGACGGAGTTACCGGGCCAATCAACCTCGGCAATCCAACTGAATTCACCATCCGCGAACTGGCCTTCCAGGTTATCAAAGTCGTCGGCTCGCGGTCACGCGTCGTGCACCGGCCGCTGCCAGCGGATGATCCGCGCCAGCGGCGACCGGATATTTCTAGGGCACAAGAGATCCTGGGTTGGTCGCCGCGTACGCCGCTGGCGCACGGTCTCGTGAACACAATCTGCTATTTCGAGGACCTAATGCGAGACTTGTCGATAAGGTCACAGCTAGCCAGCTCTGCATTTAGCAGACCAACATCTTGAACCATTTAACCTCTAATGAGGCTCTCCAGCGCGGACCGATCTTCGTATAAAATGACGCTGTGCTCCAAGAATGGGTAGTATCGATCACCTCTGGGGGATGGCATGAAGCCAGGCCGGTTCACGGAAGAGCAGATGATGCCAAGCGGCTGAGGCGCTGGAAGACGAGAACACCAACTCAACAGGCTTTGCTCGAGGCGATGCTCGAGAACGCGGTCAAGAAAGTGGGGGCTCAGGTCAACGCTGCTGTGGCCGATCAGTTACAACGCTGGACGGCCAATGAATAGGCCCGCATTACCTTCTACATGCTCCCTTTGTCGGCTGGTCGCACGTAGTGCTTCGGCTCTTCCGAGCAGTGCCCCTGCGATGAGCCACAGCCACGGTGTGATGGAAGCGTTAGGTAGCAGGTCGAAAATATTGAAACCGACTATTAAGGAGAGGGCACCAAGGCACACTGCATCGCGCATATTTTGTGTATATCTAAGGGCCATAGCCGCGCGGAACACACTTAATGCGAGAGTGCCGAAAGTAGCCACAAAACCAACGATGCCAAAACTGCCCAACGTAATGATCCAGTAGCCATCCGTAATGCTGGTGTCGGCTCCCAGCCAGCCGTGGTAGACACGACTCCGACCATAGCGGCCCCAACCAAACCAGCGCCGCTCCCAAGCATGGTGCAGCAATTCATCTTCGTTGACAAATCTCGTCTCAAGCGATTCTGCTCGACCAACACTTACCACACGGACGGCGTCGAGAATCGATGTTGTCGGTACTAGGTCGGCGACGCGGAGCATCGGATAAGCCAATGCAATCGTGACGAGTAGGCATCCTACCCTGAGCTGCAAGCGCGGACTTCCCCAGCGCGCCAGTGGAGCCGCGATGGCGCCATAAACCAACGAACTGAAGGTTTTGCAAAGGACCAAAATAAAAGCCAGATATCCAGTAATCCCGCCCAGCGACCATTTTCCAATTCGCGCGTTAATCCGCCATAGCGTGGCTGCCGCCACAACAGCTGTCATCGCAAAAAGCGCCACAAGCAGCCCGTTCTGAAGGAAAACCACCGGCCGAAAACCGCCTTGACGAACTTCAATAGCAAGCGAGTCGGGGAAGTAACCGTATATCCAAGTGGCAAGTTGGGGACTCATACGTATTTCGAAGAGCATCGGTAGTGAATAGGCGAGACCGGCCACAGCAGCGACGCGGAATATCTGCACATTGTCTTCAGTGCTCCGAAGATATTGCCGGCCTATAAGGAACGGTAAAATGAACATGAATTCGTAAATGGCCGTTGATCCCGCATCGTAGGCACCGACGCCTGGAAGAACAGTTTCGCCGATGCGGATCGTGTCTCCATTGAGCATGGAGGTTATGAATGGGCCAATAAGGATACCAAGGAGCAGGATCTCCGCCAATCCGAATCGTGAAAAGAAAATCGGCCGACGTCGTGCGTAGATGGCACATCCAATCAAAGCGCAAATGTTCGGTATCGTGACCTTATCAAACACCGGTATCATCTTGAATTTAATCCCCACGCCGCTGGGTAGCAAAAGATACCCGGCGACAATCGTCCACAGCGTTGCTTGGGCGACTGGAAGCCTGGAGTAGAGATAAAGCGCGACTACGGGCCAAATCAGTAGCGCAACGTAGGCCAAGAGGTCCGGGTTATACATTATCCATGGCTCACGAGAGCCCCCGCAATTTCCCGAATGTCATGAGCACCCGACACTACCGCGTGCTACTGGGATGTTTGGCAAGCATATACTTAAACATCAGCCCCTGCAAAGTCTGGCAGATGACGCATCTTGTCGCGAGGACTTTTGGGAACTCCTAGGTCGTTCATGCAGGACGCGCTAATTTTCGACATCGGAAGTCACACCGGTCAGGCCTCCGATTTCTATTTGCACAAAGGGTTTCGAGTTGTGGCTATTGGAGGCAAACCCGCGCTCTCCGCGGGGCTCCGACGATGATTCGCAAGCCAGATTGCCGATAGGCGGTTTACACTTGTTGAGAAGGCCATCTCCAATAAGCCCGGCGAGGTCGAGTTCTACTAAACTTGCAGTCCAGCATTTGGAGAACAATCAGGCCGGATTGGGCTCACAGTAACGCGCCCCCAAGGTCCCCAGGCACAGAGCCGAAGTATCTGCGAGAGGAGATCAGTCTGTTTCGCAAACTAGGCTATAGAAGATTCCAAATTGTCGAACAGGGGCTCGTCCCTCAGCAAAACGTTCTATATCCGGCAAAGAAGGTACTTACGTCGATTATAAATTTGAGCATGGCGCTTCGGGCCTTTTCGGCAAAGAGCTGCCCGGACCCTGGCTCACTCAAGCAGGATTCATGTCACAGTAATCAATTGCTACTGCGCAATCGAATATTCGGCATTGCGAAGAGAATACCGATCATAAAGCAATTGACGGCGCACTATTCACCGAAATTCACCGAGCTGGTACGATATTCACATATTCACGCGGCCTTGCCAAGTTGAACCATGTTGTGCAGCTGATCAACAGTGTCAGAGACCATTTGCCCTCTTTGCGGGGTTCAGCTTAGACTATTAGGATATTGAATGAGGCCCTCTCGTGCAACGCATTTGAGCTCACCGCGGCGCCACCTAATTGGGAAGTCTGCTGTGGCGGGCTCGAACGCTTTCGAGCAGCCGGGCCGAAAGCGGTCATGCAGTTCCGCACAAATGACCCCCACGCGGTTTATCCATGGAGTAGAGTCTCCAAAGATCTCGCATTCGGCGCCCTCGACGTCGACTTTAAGCAGATCGACGTATTGTATTCGTAATTTTTGCATCAACGCCTGCAATGTCGTAGCCGGAACAGTCGGGTTCAGTCGCTGCTTGACATTCAGCCGTACGCATTCCCCACTCGCCCCCGCCACTGTCCCTTAAGTGCACAAGTCCCTCACGATTCCATAGTGCGGCGTTTACCGGAACAATTTGGGGGAACAACTCAGCGTTTTTCTTAAGAATCGCAAAGTTAGATGGTGCTGGCTCTATTGCTACTATTTTCGCCATGGGCTACCGCGGCGCGAAGTAAGCGGCGCTCATTCCAACGTTAGCCCCGGCATCAATAATGATCGAAGGTTGTCGCGCGAGTGAAAATCCATACTCATCAGTGATGAATACGTGTTCAAATGCTGCAACGTCTGTAGTGCCCAGCCGCAGAAGTATCTTCTTCGCGAATCGGGTATTGAAGCGTCGAATTCGTCGCTTCCCACTGATACTGCAATCAATGCTCTCTTGATTAGCCCTCTTAACCCGAACAAGCTTAAGTACATTGCTGCCGAATTCGATAACTTGTTTAAATTCGGGAACAGGTTCATGATTTGGCTTTCAACTTTCGCGCCGCGTCCACAAACGGCGACAAGAGGCCGACGCGGTCAAACCATTTACCCACTCCAACATCGGTTCGCGAGGATCGCTGGTAGCCAAGTGCGGGAAAGTATGCATAAGTTGCTAGCGTATGATCTTGCGCGCGAATTGTTGAATAGGCGCCATCGAGGTGCATTGGACCCCCCAACGGATGACCGGGTGGGCGCGATAATATAGTCTCAAGTCCTGCGATCAGCTTCGGTAATGCCCGGCCACGGATAACCATAAAATGCGTGCATTGAATACCGGTCTCAGGCGCAATGCGCGAGAGGCCGGGCGGCAGATTCTTTATCGTGTGGCCGGGGTAGAAGATTGACCATTCATGCGCGGTGAGAGCAGACATCGCCGATTTCCAATGATCCGCAAAAGCCTCGCCAAAATTGAGATCATCTTCAAGGATGACGACGTGCTGCGCTCCCGTGTGCTCGGCCTTCTTCAAGACCGAGAGGTGGCTCAAAAAGCAGCCCCGCGCGCCGATCGACGGGAAGCCCGCAGGGTCTTGCGGGCGAACGGCAGGAAAGAACTCTGCGTTCCATCCAACCGTCGATAACTGTTCTCGCATCGCGAGACGCCGGTCGGTGCGGTGCTTCAGATTGATAACAAAAATCGCTTTGGTACGTGCCATCGTGAAACTCTACATATAGCGGAAAGCGCCAGCGTGTTTGTGACGATCCACTTCATCAAAAGTGATCGTCTTATCGTCGCTTATGACTCCGACGCAATTTTGGCAAACTGTACGAGGGCAAAAGCAATCGGAGTCCTGTCTTCAAGCCCTCGAGATAGCACGGGATGCCCCGATGGAGGAGACCCTCTCAAAACCGATTCGATGTTCAAGGCCTAGAGCATGTGCAATTCCTTTAGGTCCTCCGGAACCAGAAGCAGCCATCAATCTGGCTCCCAAGTCGCAGCAAGTGATGCCAGCGCATGCTGGCCGGGGATCGACGAGCGAACCGACTGCCCATCGGTCCGTAGTGCGACCGCAAATACCGAGATGCAAGCAGGCCGCAACGAGCTCATCGGTTCGGCGCTGGAGCCACCCTCTTGTGTACGTCCTTAGAATCTTCCTGAGCAGCTGCCTATTCAATCGTAGTTAGGGCATCGAAAGTACGCAAGGGTTGAGCCGCGGAACCATGTGGCTCCGGAATCATTCCCGACCACGTAAAAACGCTTCTACCCCGCACCATTTGGCCTCGTAGTTTATTCGGCATCATCTCAGCCCCGTTGACATCGCAGTGACAGGGTGATGGGGGAGGACCGTTAATGGTGCGGCCCCACTGCGAAGGGGCCGGCAGCGTGCGCACTCCTGTGAGTGGATCGAACCTCCGGGTATCTATCATCTTTCGTGATGCCGCTTCGGGAATGGGCCTCGCAGCAGTTTCTCGGTTGCGTCCGCGAGTGTCAGGGGCGCATCGGCATTGGACGGCACGCGAACAACGGCCTCATCGTCGCGATGATGTTGCGCCAGTACTTTGCCCTGCACCGTAAGCTGAGCCGGATCCGCTACGAGGACGCGCCTCCTACGCTGGCCCAACGCCGCCGGCTGAGCCGGCAACGATCGGACACTTGCTCATGGTTCGAGCTGCCCGTCTCCTCACGGTTTGCTTGGGCGTATTGTAGAATGCTAAAAAACAAGTGCGAGTTAGGGTTTCTGAAACACGAGCAGGGATCTGTCCTGCAATGTCACACTGAGGTCATGCCGAACTAGCAATCCCGCAGAGCGGGCTCTGGCAATCAGATATCGTGTTGTAACAAATACGGGTCGAGCCGTCGAGCTTTCTTTTAAATTTTTGCGTAAGCGACTATGAAAACTCTGATACCAGACGGTATTCATGATAGTTAACGCTGCTCCAAATAGAGACCGAGAGCTTTGGCGATGGAGCGCATCCGAGAGTCCGTCAAATACAACAGTTTTGAATAAAGGGTGCGCGATCAACACGCACCCATTCGAGCGCAAGACTCTAGAGCATTCCTTCAATGTGGCGCTGATTTCCATGTATTGAAGCGCGCTCCATAGGAGTACCCAGTCAAAAGAATTCGAAGCGAAAGGAGTGTCTTCGCCACTTCCCAAGACGATCTGCGGAGGTGACACCGCTTCGCGTTTGGCCAATATGCGCGAAAATTCGATGTATACGGGTTCGACTTCAACGCCGATCGCGCGTCTTGCGACGCTAGACAGTGGGATTAGGTTGCACCCCCAACCAGGGCCGATTTCGAGTACGTCTTTGTTGCGGTAATTTTCCATTGTCGTCGCGCTCTGTTGGCCTTTACCGTGGAATTGCTTGTCTCGTGAAAGCCAGAACAGATATTCGCGAGCCGAATCTGCGCACTTTTGACCAAATCCTGTCAATCTTATTTGCCCTGAAACATAGGTGCAAATACCTAAAACAACGAACTCATCAATCATAGCGCGGCTTACCAAATCAGATTGACCAAGCTGTAATCGGGTTAACGCCTCAAGCCAATGGAGCCCGTCCGTATTCCTGATAAGCTGCTCGAGCCTTGCGAAAGCGACGTTCATCGGATTCATTGAAACTCATGAGGAAGTGATGAGAACCGTTCGTCGGTCCATCGCTCGCCGAAGCGAATGGCCAAAATTGGGCCGTTTCGTACTCGGGCCTTCGCATCGATTATCGCCGCACGGTAGATCTGGCGCGCGCCTGCGGCCGCCTGCGGATTAATTCGAAGGTCGTCAGTGGCGCAACATTCGGGCATCCTTCGTTGGATATTAGCTCGCCGGCCAAAGCCGCTCAAGGTGCGGTCGGTACCGCGATACATCTATCCCATCTCTGGAATGGATCATCACAGCAACTGTGCGTGCATCGAAATCCCTGAAGAACCTGTCTATGGCCGAATCTGTAGACAGAGAAATGCCCCAGGAAGGCTTGACTAATGGGACCGTCGAGGGAGCATGATCCGCTTCGTCGTATCCCACTATTTCACGCACGAAGACGCCATAGATCATGTACTCGGAAAAGCTCAGCGTCCGCGCGAGCGCAACCTTCCATGTTACCCCGCAGCTGCATTCGATCCGCTCCCGGAGCGCCTTCACGATCTCCCGGTTCCAGCAGATCATATTCCCGACATGGTTCCGGTACCGGCCTCCTTCGGTGGGGAGTCCCAGTAATCGACGTGCTGTAATGGTCCAGCGACGAGTCTCATCGTTGACGGCGTCAACATCGAGTAGCCCGATTTTCCCGTTGACCAATAGATCATCACGGTCAAAAGGCCGAAAAAATGCAGTATCGGAGTCGCAGAACACAAAAGTTCGCTCGGGGATGATATCCAAAACGCCCATTTTCAGGATTTGCTGAATGATCCAGCCCCGTACCGGAACGGCTTTGAGGCTAAGCCAATATGGTTTACGGCCCGGGCTCCTTAAGATCCACTTGCCCAGGATCTCTTCCGACTCAATGAGGCGCCGCTGTGCACTTTGCAGATGAGCAAAAGCCGGCCTATCGCGCCGGTCAACGATAAGGTAATGGGGTATATTGGGCACGGTTCGGTTCATCGATTCCACTAGGAGGTCACAGCGAGCCAAATCTGGCAAATAAGTGGGAGTCACCACTGCAAAGGTGTGGTCTGGCGGTGGGGTCAATGGCACGGCGGGGCACTCGTGGGCCGGACGGGAGGGGTGGATTGTCGCATGTCGATGCTCTATAGGCGCGTGGGGGCGGCCCAGCTAAACGACATATTGCGCTGCCGGGCCTAGTACAAATTGCTCAGCGGGTATCCTCGGTCTACCTTTTGACTGAACCCATGAAGTTGCGAAATGTATCCAGCATCGACCGACCTGACGCGTGCGGGCCGGGTTTCGGCCATTCGAAACATGCGCGCTGATCGCCGATGCGAGCGCGGCATTACCGCCCACCCTTACCTTTTCACAAGGTCTCGGCCAGGACTTGCCGATACCCTCGATCGAATGTTGCGTGTGCCGCTCGAGCGCTGCTGCCGCAAGCCGTCGAGGTCAAAGTGACGCGCTGACTCGCCAGTCCTTTCGAGGCGTTGACGCGGATGGCCGGCAACGGCTGCCGTGCCGGACACTTGTGCGGCGGCAGAGCGCTGCTACCGCGCGCGACAGGTTGCCGGTTTCGGAGCGCATCCGATTCTCGTCGGCGATCTGCCGGCGGGAGCCTGATACTCTCAGCTGGAGCGGGGCCGCTCACCTGCCAGACCGATGGTTGCTACATTTGGAAAAGAAAGTTTATGGCCCGACGGCTAGAGTCCTGAATCGACTACCTTCTCTCAACGGTCGGCAGCGCAGGCCCTTTGCAAGCATGGCGAAATTGTGCCACAAACCGCTCGACAAAGGCTCCCGTTTGTAGCATTTCTTTGACTGACTTTGGGTCTCGACGCTGCAGCGTGGGTCCAGAAAAGGCTATCGCGCAGCACGCGCAGTAATGCGCAACGGGGGAGTTCCAAGTACGGGTTAAGGCGGCTTGTGGGGCACATAATGATGCAGCGGTGACGGTCCTCCGCTCTGAACTTAACGGGATTGACGGAACTGCTGAATTTTTTGCAATGCCAGGAACCAGCATGATATGACCGAATTTGATTCGCCAGGTGCCCTTCGGAACTTCGCGCGTGGGGGCACTCTAGGCACGTCTGACACACCTTCGATTCATCGTTTCCGCAATTCTCGCGAGAGGAGGGCGAGATGGCTGGCGCTGTTGAGTTAGCGATCGAAAATTGGCTGCACGGGCTAACACCTCGAGAATATCAGGTGGCACTCCTGGTGGGTCGCGGCCTGAGCAACAAGGAGGTAGCGCGTGAATTGGGAGTAAGCGACGGAACGGTGAAGCTTCACGTGCACAACATCTTTCAGAAGGTCGGTGCGAGAAACCGGTATGGTCTCATCCAGCGACTGGTCGCGTCAGGCTCTGCGCAGTAGCGCCACGTCCACACTTCGCGCTCGTGCCAAGTTCGGCGCAATTCCGTGCGTGATCGCGAACGGCCGCGCGCGATAACGTTCTAGCCTCAAAGTCATCCCGTTTAGCCTCAAGGTCATCCCGTGCGACGCCAGGCGTGGCCTACCGACATAGTCTCGACGATGGAGTCTCGACGATGGAACCGTCTCCACGATGGAACCTAAACAAATTGTGTCATCTCGATGGCCTCCTGGCGCACCAGAGGAGAGCGTTGGCATGGGAATTTTTCGTCACGAAGACGCAAGCGACCTCGTCATGCTCCACGCCACTGCTGCATCATTAAGCGCGGGATAGAGAGTATTATTATACCGCAAGAAAGGACCAGGCGCCGGCGGCTTCAGGCACGCGGTATATATCTTTGGATATGTTGACACTTCAGATTGGTAATGGCGTCATGTGTGCACTGCCGCAATGTTGTGCTTTTAAATTAAGCCTAACGGGTCGGGCGTTCGGCGCGCGTCAGCTACCATGAATTTTGTGGCTCGTCGGATCACCGCACCTGCTGAGACGCCGGTCGACCGGTCGGAAGTGCGGCCGCAGCGCAAGTGGCCGATTTCCTACAATTCCATTGAGCCCCTCGCCATCGCCGCCGACATTGCGGCCATTTTTCTCTCCTCGACTGTCGCCGGAGTGGTGTATCAACTTGAAAGGCTGGGGACCTCGGGGTTTATCCTTCAATACATTGCTTCCGCCGCCGCTGTTTCGGCCTTGTTCATTTCGCTGATAGTCGGTCGCGGCCTCTACGATCCGGCGGAGCTACTGGATATTGGTAGCCAGATTCGCAGCGTCACTGCCATTTGGAGCGGTGTATTTCTGTTCTGTGCGGCTGTGGTCTTTGCGCTCAAGGCGGGCGCCGACTTTTCGCGCGGGTCAGTGCTTCTGTTCGCGTTTGCGGGGCTTGGAATTTTGCTCCTTCAACGCATCTTTTGGTACTCCATGTTGAGGCGTGGGCTGGCCAGGCACAGGTTTTCAGGTCGCAATTCCTTATTGATTTCTGAGAGTTTGCCCGGTTCTGGATTTGTCGCCACCCTCCGCAAGCATGGATACGAGCTGAAGCAGCAATTCGTGCTGACCGCCGATAGCCCGGATGTCGATGAAGACGTTTCGCAGGTAGTTTCTTATTTGCGCGAATCGCCCGAAGTCGAAGAAGTGCTGGTGAGCGCTGAGCTCGACAATTGTTCCAAGCTAATCAAGCGCCTTGCGCCGCTGCGGGATCTACCGATTACTGTCACCTATGTCCCCTTCGGAGCAGGGCTGAAAATTCTCACGCGCCCGTCACGCCGCCTCGGTGAGGCGATGTGCATCGAACTGCAGCGCAAGCCGCTGAATGCTTTTGAACTGGGCCTCAAGCGGGTGATCGATATTGTCGCCGCGGCTGCGGAACTCATCGTTCTGTCGCCGCTATTTATTCTCATCGCCGCCGCCATTAAGCTGGATTCGCCCGGGCCGGTACTGTTTCGGCAGCACCGCCGCGGATTTAATGGTCAGCAGTTCTGCATCCTGAAGTTCCGTACGATGTCCGTTCTGGAAGACGGCAAATCGATCTTGCAAGCCAGACCAGACGACCAGAGGATAACGCGTCTCGGCAAGTTGCTGCGCCGGGGGAGCATCGACGAGCTGCCGCAGCTTTGGAACGTATTGACTGGTAGCATGTCGCTGGTTGGACCGCGGCCGCATGCGCTTGCGCATGATAACGAGTTCGACAAGATTGTCAGCCACTACGCAGTACGCCACCACGTCAAGCCTGGCTTAACAGGATGGGCGCAGGTACACGGCTGTCGTGGGCCGACGCCAACTATTGCCGATATAAAACGTCGGGTCGATTTGGACCTTTGGTACATCGACAATTGGAGTTTTCAACTCGATTGTCTGATTATTTTTCGGACAGTCTTTGAGGTGGTGCGCGGACGCAACGCCTATTAATGGTCAGAGGTGCCTCCGCAACATGCACTGTTGGTAACAGTCAGTAAGGGATTGTTAGTTGAAATTGTCATCGGAGGTGTTGCAGGAGCTTTCGCCAAGTGTACCCTTATATCGCCAGGAAGGACGACGTGATGCGAGATTGGTCCAAGCGGGCGGCATATATCTTTGGATATGTTGACAGTTTGAATTGGAACTGGCGTAGAGATCGTGCTTACCGAGCGGCGATCATGTCCAGGGCTGTGACTTGTGGCTAGTGCTCTGAAGGCCCTGTTGCTAGCTACGGCAGCGGCAGCAGTGGGGCTGTCTCTGACGAACGCCGCGTATGCCGACCTTGTGCTCGTCGGTGGTAGTCCGGAACCAGCCTTCCTTGATCTCGGCGCTCAAGGTGGCGCTGTCCCACGGCTGTTGACCTTGCGAACCAGCGGCCTCGAAAGTGGCAGCATCACGCCGGTTGACATCCCCGCCAACAGTGAGGGTGCCGATAAGTCGAGCACGCCAGCTGGCCCTGTGTTTTCACCCGCGGCGCCGATAAATTTCAAGGCGCCCGAGCTTGGATTGCAAAGGGGCACCGCCAAGGCGGTGTTCGATTTCGCGCTGCCCGAGCAGAGGGACTTGAACAGCATATTGGCAATGTCCGGCACATCCGGACTGCCTACGCTCGGTTGCGCAACCGATGTGTCTACAACCTGTGACCCATCGGATGCCGGCCCAGACACCTTGCTCGGATTTGCTCGGTCGGCTGTCGCCACGCCCTTTTCTGGGGCGATATTTCTTTTCGGCGCCGTGCTGTTCGGCGGACTTGGCATGTCGACACGGAGGGCACGTCGTCGCAATCGTGGGGCAGTCTCACTGCTCGCTTGATGGCTCCCTCAAAGCTCGGGCGAGCTCTCGGTATTTAGTGTTCTGGTTGACTCCTCTAGCCTACCACCTGCCTCGTGCTCATATCGCCCCAATCACATGTAGTCGCATTTTCAGGCAGTACTGCAGAGCGCACTCCACAGAAGGAGGAAGTTATGAAACCCGCATGGGGTGGCCCTGGCCGGGGCGGCCTTTGGTTTCAGTCAATCGGAGCAGGCCGCGCTGTGCACGAGCGCCTCGCCTTTCCTACACGGCGTCCGGACTTTCGGCGACGTGAGCCCGTTCCCTGGCACATTGCCGCTCTTCGCCAGCGGCCTGGTAGGCTTCTGGGAGTGGACAACACCGAGCGAGGCAGCAATAAAGCTGGCCGCGTGAACCGCGCACACGTCCTAAGATGCATGCCACCGCCGTGACGAGTTCCCCGGCGGCAGCTTGCTTTGGACCTCAATCAAGCGAACAGCCGACTCCGCATTTGGTCGCGGGCGAACCGGCCGATGACCTAGCACGGCAGATCTACTGCATTCTTGGCTTGCCCATTGATGCGGTGGAAATGGTGGACGTTCTGCGGCGAATCGAAGCCGCCGCTGCCAGCACAACGCCGCTTCTTATCTCAACGGTCAATGTCAATTTTCTGGCCTTCAGCGAGACGGATCCAGCCTTCAGGGACTCGATCCTTCGTAGCGATCTCTGTATTATTGATGGCATGCCGGTTGTCTGGATTGCCCGGCTTATGGGTCTCCCGATCAGGCGCCGTATTGCCGGATCCGATGTCTTCGCAGCACTGAAATCTCAACCATCGGCCAGAAATCTCAAGCTGTTTCTGTTTGGTGGTAACGAGGGTGTGGCAGCCGCAGCGGCCCGGGCGATAAACCAGCGGCCCGATTGCATGCGATGCGTCGGATCGAGCTTTCCCGGGTTCACCGGCATCGAAGAGATGTCTCGAACCGAAATGATCGATCAGATCAACGCCAGCGGCGCAAATTTCCTCATCGTTTCGTTGGGGGCCCAAAAAGCGCAGCGTTGGCTCCTGCGCAATCACAATCGGCTCCGGGTCCCAATCCGTACCAACTTCGGCGCCGTCCTCAATTTCGAGGCCGGCACGGTCAAGCGGGCACCCCCCCGCGTGGCGCAATTGGGCCTAGAATGGCTGTGGCGAATTAAGGAAGAGCCCTGGCTCTGGCGACGCTATTGGCACGACGGTCAGATGCTTTTACGCCTTCTTCTCACTAAGGTCCTTCCGCTTGCTTGGGCTTCCCGATGGCAGCGGCTGCGCTTTGCCAGAAGCCGCCAGGAGCTCCGCGTCGCCAGGGAGGAGGAGCGGACTTCATGATCCTGCACCTGGCGGGGGACGCGACCGCACCATACGTTTCCACCGCCATATCAGAGTTCCGCGCAGCCCTGAACAGCCAAAAACAGCTGCTGATTGACCTGTCCGCCACCCGTCGCATCGACAGCCGCTTTTTTGGCCTGCTGCTGATGTTAAGGAAACAGCTCGAATGCTCGGGAGGTCGCCTAGTTCTTACTGGCGTATCCTCGCGGAACGCGAGATTATTCCGCCGCAACGGTGTCGGCTATCTGTTATCGCATGACTTGGGCGTCTGATGTCAGTTCTGTCCGCCCGGCTGCCGCAACTTCGCGCTGACCGCATCACGGTCATTGCCACCGGATTGCTGGCCGCTATCGCAGTGCTTGCGAGCTTGGTTGGCTTTCACGGCGCATTGAGTGAGTTGGTGCACCGCTGGTCCACACAAGAGGAATATAGCCACGGCTTTCTGATACCGCTCGTCGTCGTCTGGTTGCTATGGACGCGCCGCGCCGCTTTGCGCACCAGCATTGGCCGGCCGTCGTGGACCGGACTTGCTCTCATTGTCCTCGGCGCCCTGATGAACGTGATTGGGCAGTTGAGCGCGATTTTCGTGTTGTCCCAGATCGGATTTGTCGTGACGGTGATTGGGATCGTTCTGGCCCTGGGAGGCTATTCGCTGCTGCGCCTCACATTCGTTCCGATCGCGTTTCTGCTGTTCGCAATCCCTCTGCCCTACTTTGTGGATTCCATTCTGACCCTGCGGCTTCAGCTCATCTCGTCCGAGCTCGGCGCCGCCGTGATCCGGCTCTTCCAGATCCCGGTTTACCTCGACGGGAACATCATCGATCTGGGCAATTACCAGCTGGCAGTCGCAGAGGCCTGCAGCGGACTGCGTTATCTTTTCCCACTGCTGAGCCTGAGCTTCCTTGCAGCATATCTGTTCCAGGCGCCCCTATGGCAACGGGCGATCGTCTTCCTCTCCGCCGTCCCCATTACCATTTTCATGAATGGGTTGCGCATTGGGATGGTCGGGATTCTTGTTAGCATGTGGGGCACGGCTCAGGCCGAAGGCTTGCTCCACCTGTTTGAAGGCTGGGTCATATTCGTCGCCTGCGCAGCTCTGTTGATCGCGGAAATTTTTGTGTTCGCTAAGCTGTCCGGCAAGCGTATCTTCGACGTATTCTACGCACGCGTGCCAAAGGAGGGTGCGCCACAGTCGGGAGCAAACTGGCGCCCGATGGCTGTTTGTCTGGCTGTGCTGTTGGCAACCGGAGCAGCGGTTTCGTTGGTTTATGACAGGCGGGAAGTTGTACCCAAGCATACCTCTTTTGCCGCGTTCCCCCTTCGACTCGGCGCGTGGCAAGGTCGCCCGTCGACACTCGCGCCTTACATCGCGCATGCCCTGCATCTCGATGATTACATCTTAGCCGACTACCAGGTGCCCAATCGCAGCCCAGTGAATTTGTACATTGCCTACTACGCCTCTCAGCGGCAGGGCGAATCTCCTCATTCCCCCATCGTCTGCATTCCGGGCGGCGGCTGGCAAATCACTCATTTTGAACGCACCGGCGCCGTTAGCTCCGGACAGGTGCTGCCTTTTAACCGCGTCGTCGTGGCGCACGACTCGCAGCGAATGCTGGTCTATTATTGGTTCGACGAGCGCGGGAGAATGATCGCCAACGAATGGTGGTCGAAATGGTATCTTTTCAGTGATGCCATTCTCGAAAATAGAACGGATGCGGCGTTGATACGCTTGACAACGCCGATTGGGTCTAGCGAACCGGACCAGGCTGCGGACAGACGCTTATCCACTTTTATGCGCCTCGTCGTGCCGGCGCTGAAAGGCTATCTGCCCGATCGAGGCGAGAACCTGATCAGGTCGGCCTTCGACCGGCCATGATAATTGAAGTTCGGAGAATAGAATGCCAGTTTCGCTCACCCCGTTGCGCAAGGCGATGCGGCTGTCCCTTCCTGTTCTCCTCGTGATTCCGCTTTCGGCTTGCGGCTCCCCAGAAGAGCGCGCCAAGAGTTACTACGAGGGCGGGATGCAACTCCTCGCCAAACACAACAATTCACAGGCGATGGTGCAATTTAAAAATGCCGTATCGATCAAAAAAGATTACGTCGACGCATGGCTCGCCCTAGCTAAGGTCCAGGAACTCAATCGAAATTTTGCAGGCGAAATTCCGTATCTGCGCCAGGTCGCCGAACTCAAGCCGAATGACATCAAAACCAAGCTGAAGCTTGCCAATCTCCTGCTCCTTGACGGCTCCACCGGTGATGCGTTGAATTTCGCCAATGCCGCCTATGAATTGGATCATAATAACGCTGACGCCCTGGCCATTCGGGCCGCTATCTTTCTGCGGCTCAAACAGATGCCAAAGGCCCTGCTTGACGCCGATGCGGCGCTGAAAATTGACCCAAGGAACTCGGGCGCCATGGTCGTGCTTGCGGCCAATCGCGTGGAAAGCGGTGATACTCAGTCCGCGTTGCGGATCCTCGATAAAGCCGAGATCGAGACCGATGGAAAAGACATCGGGGTTGAACTCTACAAGCTCAAACTCTTCGAACAGACAAAAAACTGGTCACAGGCTGAGACGCTGCTCAAAAAACTCGTGGAGCGTTATCCGGACCACGGCTTCCGCATGCAGCTGGTCAGGCTCTATGTTTTCGAAAAGCGGCCCGATGATGCCGAGAAAGAGCTCCGGACCATCATCGCATCGAAGCCCAGTGACCCCCAACCGGGACTAGCACTGGTGCGAGTGCTGAACATCTTCAGGGGACCTGCTGCGGCCCGTCAGGAACTCGAGGCGCGCATCAGGGCCGGTCAAGGTAAAGATGTATTCCCCTATCAGCTCGCATTGGCACAATTCAATGTCGCACAGGGCGAGGTGAAAGCCGGCGAGCAGCAACTCAAAGCCCTCATTGACAATGCGCCGGCGAAAGACACGCTCGCCGCGCAGGTCGCGCTTGCACAATTCTATTTCAAGCAGAAGAACCTGGATAGCACCGATAAATTGGTCTCGCAGATTCTACAAAAAGACAGTCGCAATCCTGATGGCTTGAAGCTGCGCGCCGCTATTCTCATCCAGCGCGGGCACGTTGAGGAGGCCATCGAGGATCTGCGCGAGGCGCTTAATGATCAACCGCAGTCAGCTGACCTCATGATGCTTTTAGCTGCCGCCTATGAAGCGAACGGTTCGATCGATCTTGCCGACAGTGAATTCGCAGAGGCCCTGCGAGAATCGAAATTCAATCCTGTCGTTGGTCTCAACTATGTCGCATTTCTGGGGCGCCGCGGCAACGTTTCCCGGGTCGAGGACCTCCTAACGGATTTAGCAAGCCGTTGGCCCCAAAATAAGGAAGTCTTGACCAACTTGGCGGAGATCAAGCTGAGGCGACACGATTGGGCCGGCGCCCAGGCGATCGCCGACAGGATCAAAAATCTTGGCGACAGTGCGCAAGCCGATGAGATTCTCGGAACCGCACTATTAGCACAGGACAAATACAGCCAAGGCATTAGCGTCCTGCAGGGCGCCCACGCTGCAGCTCCGACCGCCAGGCAGCCGCTGGCCTCTTTGGTGCAGGCTTACGTGCGTGCCAAGCGGACGGATAAGGCTGCCGCGCTTCTGCAACAGACGCTTAAGTCGGATCCGGCCAATGCCGAGGCCTACGTACTGCTCGGGGCGGTACAGCAGGCAAACAATCAGCCCGATCAAGCGCTCAACAGCTTTAAATTGGCGATTGAAAAACAACCGAAGAGCTTTCTTGGTTACCAGGCACTCGCGCGATTTTATCTCTCGCAGCACAAAGTTGCTCAGGCGCAGGACGTGCTCAGTGCCGGCTTGAAAGAGCAGCCAGACAATACCGTGCTGCGTCTGATGTGGGCAGACATGCTCGAGCGTAAGCAGGATTATAACGGCGCGATCAACGAATACGAGTCGATGCTGACGAAAAATCCGGGTTCACTGATCGTGGCCAACAACCTGGCAAGCTTGCTGGCCGACTACCGCACCGATAACGACAGCCTTAAACGCGCCCAGTCACTCGCTGGGCGGCTGCGCCAGTCACCCGTGCCGCAATTTAAGGATACGGTCGGCTGGATCGAATACCGTACCGGCAACTACAAGGATGCAGTTCCGCTTCTGGAACGGGCAGCTACCCAATTACCGAATCGAGCCGACGTTCACTATCACCTTGGCATGGCCTATATTGCCTCTGGTGAGCCTCTCAAGGCTTCGGCACAGCTTGATCTGGCGCTTAAAGAGGCGCCAACGGACGATCTGAAAAAGAAGATCCAGACTGCGCTAAAAGGGCTTACGGGTAGGGGCTAGAAGAACGTAACACCGAACGCCACATATCGACGAGTGGCAGAATGGACTGACTATGTATGAGGCGTTTTACAAGTTGCGGGAAAAGCCATTCTCGATCTTGCCTGATCCGGAACTCATCTATTGGGGAAAAAATCACCGGCTAGCCTTTGCTATGCTGGAATTTGGAGTTGTAAATTGTGCCGGATTCACGGTCATTACCGGTGAAATCGGTTCCGGCAAGACGACACTCCTCCGCTATCTGCTGACCCGCATTGATCCTAAGGTCGCCGTCGGCGTCATCTCCAACACACCGCGCGGAACAGACGGTCTGTTGGCCTGGGTGATGATGGCATTCAATCAGCCATTCGAAGGTTCGTACCCTTCCCTGTTCAAGAAGTTCCAGCGATTCCTGCATGAGGAGTACAGCAGGGGACGGCGCGTAATCCTCATTGTTGACGAGGCCCAGAACCTGGGACCGGAGACGATTGAAGAACTGCGAATGTTATCCAATGTGAATGCCGACAAGCACCAATTTCTACAGATCATTCTCATCGGGCAGCCGCAGCTCAAAGATATGCTGCGCAGCCGACAACTGGTGCAGTTTGCGCAGCGCGTCTCGTCGGATTTTCACCTATGCCCGCTCGAAAAGCCGGAGGTCGTCCGGTACATTGATCATCGCCTCGTCGCCGTGGGATCGGATTCCAACCTTTTTTCCGATTCGGCTTGCAAGATGATTGCCGAGGCCAGCGGCGGAATCCCGCGGACTATCAACATTCTCTGCGATACAGCTTTGGTTTATGGCTTCGCCTGCGGTGTGCCGGTGATCAGTGAAGAGATCGTGGCGTCAGTGATCGATAATAAAAACCGTTTTGGCGTGCTGCCGATTTCGATGCCAGCAGATTGATGGTTCTGTGCGGCGAGCGGCTCACCGACGCCTCATTGCCGCCCTCGGCATCGAGATGCGGCTGATCAGCACTGCACCTGGTCGGTCCAATTGCGGCTCAATTTGGGCAATGGTCAAGGCATTGATTTGCCTATTTAATTATTGATCCGGGCTATATAGCCTGATATATTGCCGTACCTTTGAACTGGTGCTAATCGGATACTTGGCTCGGCTCTGACTCAACCGATTTCTTCGGTGGGGAGTGTAATGCTTCAATCTCTAAGCGCTTCCCAACAGGATCTTGTCGAATCTCCAGAGCAGAACGCGGGTCTCGAGCACTATCTGGCGATAGCCAAGCGCAGACTGTTCTATTTCCTGATTCCGTTCTTGGGTGCCCTTTTGCTCGGCTCTTTGCTGATCGCCATTCAGCGGCCCATTTATCGAGCCGAAGGCAAAATCCTGGTCGAAAACCAGGCTATACCCAAAGACCTTGTCAAGCCAACGATTACGGATACCGCAAACCAGCGGATACAAGTCATCCAGCAACGTACTATGACCCGAGACAATCTCCTGCGGATTGTTCGAAAATTCGGATTGTTTCCCCAAGAACAACGCTGGATGTCCGGATCGCAGCTTCTCGACTTGATGAAAGCGCGTACGAAATTCGAGTTGATAGATCTCAATGTGCCGATGCAGCAGCAATTAGACAATATGATCGCCTTTACCCTGAGTTTCGACTACGAGGATTTAGGAGTTGCTGCGCGAGTTGCGAATGAGTTTCTTACCGGGATCTTGAATGATGATGTGATCAATCGGACCAGTCGCGCCACAGAAACCACGCGCTTCATGGAGCAGGAAGTGAAGCGATTGCAGGGCGCTGTTGCTGCGATTGAAGGTAAGATCACCGAAGCGGAGCTAAAACCTCAGGATACTGTCCAGGACGTTCCAGAACAATTCAAAATGCAGCGCGACGAACTCAACAAGTTGAAGTTTGATCTCGCGCAGAAAAGTACGGTCTATTCGAGCGCCTATCCGGAAATCAAATCATTGAAAAAGAGAATAGCGGCGCTGGAAAAACTGGTTGCCGATGCGCCCAAGCTGGCATCACCAGCTCAAAAGGATAACGGCGTAGGAGTACTCAAGCAGCAACTCACGGCGACCGAAGTGCAACTGGACGACGCGAACCGGAAACTCTCGGATGCCCGCCTCGGCCAAAGCTTAGAAAGCAATCAGGAATCGGAGCGCCTACAGGTCATTGAACAGCCCGTGGTTCCGCAAACGCCGGTTAAACCGAATCGGCCAAAACTGTTTGCCTTGGTGTTCGCTCTGGCCACTATGTGCGGCTTGGCCATGGTCATGATCGCCGAGACATTCGACAAATCGATCCACGGCAGCCAGGATCTCGCTGGCATCGTCGACAGTCGTCTGGTCTTGGCCATTCCCTACATCGCAACGGTAAGGGAAGAACGGCGAAAAAAAACCAAGTGGATACTCCTGTTCGGGACTATCGCGACCATCATACTAGGAGCGCTTGCCGTGGCCCTGTACCTCGGAGTTCAATTGCCATCGTGGGGGGATCAGGCATGGCTCGAGCGGCTAACGCATTTGTCCAAATGATCTTCGAAGGAATGTGACGCAGGGTTCCGAAGCGTCCGAAGAGCAAAATCATGGAAGAGATACGCGAGGCGCTGGCGAAAGCCCGCGATTTCGATACTGCCGGGCGAGGGCATCAGAAACGGCCGGTCCCCGTCCTCCCAGAATTCACACCAACGCTTTTGCCGAAGATCGAGGCCCGAAATCAATGCTGGGCACTCAATGCTGCCCACTTGGCCTCCAATCGCATCATTGCACACGATCACGGGGAACTGCACGCGACGTCTTTCAATATGCTGCGTACGCAGGTGCTGCAGTCGATGGATGCCAAGGATTGGAGGTTCCTTGGGATAACTTCGCCAACCTCGAACTGTGGAAAGACCGTAACGGCCGTTAATCTCGCGCTAAGCATCGGGCGGCAGCCGGAGAGGTCAGCACTTTTGTTGGACCTGGATCTTCGCAAGCCGCAGGTCGCCAAGTGCCTCGGGCTAAGACCTAAGGACGGGGTTCTGAGCGTTCTCGAAAACCGCTGCCCATTGGCAGACGCAATCGTCGAGGTTGGCATTGGCGACTGCCGAATGATGGTGCTCCCAACGGAATCGCCGACTTCACGGTCGTCAGATCGCATGGCATCGCGAGCCATGAATGAAATGATGCAGCAGATAAAGGAAGAGTTTCGGTCGCAAATCATCATCGTCGATCTGCCGCCTCTACTAACTAGCGATGACGTTCTTGCTGTCTTGCCCAAGCTGGATTGCGTGGTCCTCGTGACAGCGGTCGGCACTACGAGGCCCACTGAAGTCAAGGATTCCGCGAAGCATTTGCAATCTACAGAGGTAGTTCGGCTTGTGGTCAACAAGGTGCAACCTTCCAAGTCGAAATATTATTATTAGAGTGACCCAGTCCCTAGCGTTGCTGGCAACCGGTCGCCCACTCGCCCTTCGTGCAAACAGGCGAATTTGCCGCCGGCGCTTGTGGCGTGGCGCAGTCGCGGCGGTGCGCGGCGGTCGACGCGACGCTGAGTTTGGCGCGCGTGCCGACCGCATTCATGGCGCCAGCGAGCGCGACAAAACTTTGTGGCACGCGGGGCCCCGGAGGAATGGCAGGAGCAGGTGAGGCTGTCTCGGCTGCTCGACAAGCGACTGGACGCCACCTGCCCGACCTGCACCGCGACCGATCCGGTAGTGTACTAAGCGGCGCCATGCGCCGGAAGCTCGGCCCCAAGCCCCGGGTAGCGGGCACATTCGGAAAGCTCGGATTCTGGAGCTCTAGTCGCGGCCAGTGCGGTCCACCGCAGGGTGTGAAGCGCTCCTGCGGGGAGCGCGCAGTGCTGGGTGTGCCGCTCAGCAAACCTGGCGGTGCGGGCGCTGGCGCAGTCCGGGATGCGCTTCCGTGCTCACCAACGGCGACGGCATGATCAAGCACTCACGGCAGCCTAAACTACCGGAAATGGGAGGTGCCGAAACAGAACACCCACTAGCAGCGGCCGCGGCTGGGAGGCGGGAACGCTGGTGATGCCGCAGGCGCTGACCGCCGCCGCGTAGTCACGATACAGGCCAACTGCCTTCTGCCCATGTGGCGGGAACCGGGCGCCGCCCCTGCAGCCCTTGCTGCGGCGGCCGGAAATTAATTCGCAGACTTAGGTGAGCTTCACGTCTGCCGCTTTGCCGGTGTTTGTGAGGGCCACAACACAGCAAAACATGTGAGATCGTAATGGCTTAAAGGGCGTCATAATCGTCCCTCAGCAGCAGCTACCCGTCTCCATTGTGCGCGATTTTTCTGCGCATAGTGGCGAATCCATCACAGTAAAAAGCCATCAGACACTTTAGCATGGGGCGGCCGAGAGTCGAGGTTTTAGGGATATTTCCCTATCACGAGTTCAGGGGGGTGTTGGGGCCATGATTGGCAGATTTGTCTCTCTGGGAATTGTGCTGATAGCCAGCCTTTTGCTTACAGGCTGTTATCGGGACTTCGGTCCAGTCGTTGCCGAGCCGGAGCCACTAATTCCCTCGTTGGTCGTCACGTACCTCCAGGTCGGCGATAGGCTTACCGTCACTGTGTACAACGAGCCCCTCCTCACAGGCGTCTACGATGTTACGCCAGCAGGAACGATCGTGATGCCGCTGATCGGCTCGGTGAGAGCGGTCGGACGCACGCCGTCGGAACTGGCGAAAATTATTGCCGACCGGTATCGTCGCGGAAAGTTCCTGCAAGAGCCACAGGTCACGGTCGCCGTTGTCGAATATCGCCCGGTTTACATTTTCGGCGAAGTTATACACCCAGGACCGATTCCGTACCGACCAGGCTATAACGCGCTCAGTGCGATTACCGAAGCTGGAGGGCTCACTTATCGGGGCAGCAAGGATACGGTCCTCATACAGCACTCCGGCGAGCAGGTGTGGAACGAATATCCATTGCTTTCATCCGTTCAAATATTGCCGGGCGACCTCATCCGTGTTCCCGAGCGCTATTTCTAAAGAGGGGGCTTGCTGCCGGTCGCATTCAGATAGTCGTGGACGCACTCATGAACGGCACTGCACATCTGATGTGGCTGACATCAGATCGGGTAAGACGCTTAGTGCTGTGCGTTATCTCCAGTGCGTGCGTAGTCGGCTATGCGAATACCGCGCTTGCACAATACGTATCGCCCGGCGGCGGCTTTGGCGGGGGCTACAGCGGGGGATATGGCGGCGGGGGATACGCGACCGGTCAAGCTGGCGGCGGCGTAGACGAGCCGCCCTTATCTCCGCCGGTCGATAGACAACTACCCACGGGGCAGGGCATGTTGTCGATCGGCCCCTGGCTGTTATCGCCGGCTTTGGACATTTCTACGTTTTATAATAGCAACATTTATGGGAGCACGACCAATCGGCTGTCCGGACCCGGCTTCCGGATTAACCCTAGTTTGCTCGCCGACTGGGACACCGGTATTCATGACATCAAGCTGTATGGCAACATCGATAGCGCCATTTATCCGACATTGAACCCCGTCAATGATACGTTCAATCGACAGGCAGGCGTGATCGATACTTATTCACCACTAACCGATCTTACCTTCTCAGCCCAAGGCAATTACGCTTTTAATTCCTTGACATCTGTGATCCCCGGCAGGGCACTTCCAAGTCCAATCATATCGCCAGCCAATCCTTTGCTTCCTGGCGCAGCTGGATTTGTCGTGGCCAATCCTTTCCTTCCTGGCGCAGCTGGATTTGCCGTCCCCCAGCAGAGCGTGGTGAACCCGAACCAGACCTTTTCAGCATCATTCAACGCAGCCAAGCAGTTCAACCGAGCTTTCCTCAACGTGGGTGGAACGATTTTGCGTCAGGAATTTCAGAACACGCCTACGCAGAACTATGATCAAGGCGCTTACTATGGAAATGGCGGGGCATGGATCACTCCCCTCTTCTATGCGTATGCCGATGCAATCGATTCCAATACAGTTCCGGTAGTAGGCTCAATCTCAAACTCTTACCTAGCGAGAGTCGGCATCGGCTCTGCTCAGATCTGGCTGTTCAAAGGCTCGGTCTATTATGGTCATCAGGGCACGTCCGTCGACGGCGACGGGAAGGCTGGCGGTGATATCTATGGCGGCGTGTTGCAGTTTTTTCCCACGCCTCTGTGGGACATGAATGTACGGGTCGACCGAGTGCGGAACCTTTCGGATATCACTGGTGCAACTAACTTTGGATTAGCCGGCCTTGCATTCGCGGCCGCGCCGGTCGCTACGAGTTCTTCAGTGCAAGTTACTAGCGTTGCGGGCCAAACAAACTATCGGCTTTCAGATCAGACAAGTTTGTACGCCTCCGTCAGCAATGTCCGTACAAGCTTCTTCAACGAGCCATTAGTTGAGAATTCGTGGTTCGTCGGTGCCGGAGTTACTTATCAAGCTAGGGATAACCTCTCGCTGACTCTAAATTATACGTACACACGCTTTCTATCAACGCAACCAAACAGCAACTTCACGACGAACATAGTTACTCTCGGTACACACTACTCCTTTAACTAAGGGTATGCTACCGGAAGTATGGCTATTCTGCGAGTATTCAGGTCTAGTCAGGAGGACGTCATGAGATGCCACAGTTCATCAATAGCGGCTGTGCTGGTTTCCATTTTTTTGGTCCTGATTCAAACCTCCACATACGCGGCGGAAGCTCTCGCCACGGCCGAGGTGCACCAGCATCGGATTCTGCTCACCCCTGAGCAAAGAAGGGTCTATCATAGCTGCCTTACGCAAGACTGGACTGCTGAGTGGTGCAGAAGCCACTCTTGGGGAATTTTTTCAACTTACAATCGGACATACGCGGAATGCGTAGCGGCTCAACACCATGGGGAATTCGTGTTGAATGGTCGACCGCGTTTCGTTAATATGGAAGGCTATTGCTGGGGCAAGGCACATCGCTTTTATAGCATGCTCCCGCTCAAGTAAATGCGCTTACGCCCGAGTATGGCTTCTTTGACTTGGTTGGGCAGGCTCCGAAACGGCCATCACGGCGCCTCCTTCTTGTTGTCGGGCCGGTTACAGGGTTCGCGGCCCAATTTCGTCTGCGCTGCTGTCGGTTGCGTAAAAGCAGAAGCTCTCATAATTAAGGTGCCGCGGCGTTCCTACAGCTATCAGAAGATTACGAGGCCGTCTGAGCGCGATTGATCGGTTCCGCGCCGAGTTATCTTTGATTGATTTGATCTCCTTGTTCATGCGGCAACGACTAGCTGGATCTGGCCTGCTTTTATTGGCCACCAGCTCGGTCGAAGGGTCCGAAGGTAGAAGCTTTAAGAACGTCCGCTGTAAGCTGGCACCGCTCGATAGCTCGATAGCAGAAGGCAATGCGATCTGGCGGGGCGATGGCGGGCCGGTAAGCGGGAGATCAGCGCGTCGCAATCAAGATCCTCGGATCGTCGATGGACATAGACCGGCTCAACATGAGAAACTGGCCGTTCAGCAGTGGATACGGTGCTCCCTCTAGACGCCGCGGCCGTTTGCGTTTATGGCGTTCGACCGGGCTGAGGAGTTAGATCATAGACGTCGTGAGGAGAGACTCGTACACGCTGGCCGTCCGCCTTTCGGCTCGCCGACGACCGGACCGAAGTTCCGATAACACCCCGCGAGGGCCGACCAGTTTTCGGATCATGGCCCACCAGCTCAGGTAAAAATTCCTAGCGATACGAGTTCCATACCATTGCCTAACAAAGCCTTTGTGGTTCACTGATGTTGTTGGCCGGCAAAAGTACTGGCGCAGTTCTATCCCGCTCCCATCGAAAGCCTGGCTGCCGGCTGCGACATCCGTACGTTTTGAGCCAGGTTCGGGGCATGGGACAATCCGACCCTGCCATCAAATGGCCAATCAAGGCGGCTGAAGCAGTGCTTTCCGACGAGGCTCGAAAGCTGGAGCGCTTTGTCTCCCCGTTTCGGTACGATCTGCGATGACGGGAAAACGATTTCTCATCACAGGCGGAGCAGGCTTCATCGGGTCAGCGGTTGCTCGCCGCCTCATCCGTGAAACCGATCATCGGGTCTGCGTGGTCGATAAGCTCACCTACGCTGGAAACCTAGCTTCACTATCGCCCATTGCGGATAATCCTCGCTACGCATTTGTCAGGGCTGACATCGCCGATGCTCGGAAAATGCGGGAAGTATTTGCAAGCTTCCAGCCGGACATCGTTATGCACCTCGCCGCGGAAAGCCATGTCGATCGCTCGATTGATGGACCTGCAGCATTTATCGAGACGAACATCGTCGGCACTTACGTTTTGTTGGAAGCTGCGCTCGCCTACTGGCGTGGCATGCCCAAAAACGCGCAGCGCGACTTTCGCTTCCATCACATTTCAACGGACGAAGTATTTGGATCTCTACAGGTCGTCGGCCGTTTCAGCGAAACGACGGCGTACGATCCTCGCTCGCCCTATTCGGCATCGAAAGCGGCCTCCGACCATCTCGTGCGCAGCTGGTATCATACCTACGGCTTGCCGGTACTAGTCACCAATTGCTCCAACAATTACGGTCCTTATCATTTTCCGGAAAAGCTCATCCCGCTAACTATCATTAATGGCCTCGAAGGCGAAAAACTGCCGGTATACGGTACCGGGTCCAACGTGCGTGATTGGCTTTACGTGGGCGACCATGCCCGCGCTCTACTCACCGTGGTTGAACGCGGCCGACCTGGGGCCACCTATTGCATCGGCGGCCGCAGCGAGCGGACCAATTTGGAGGTGGTGAAGGCGATTTGCGCTTTACTGGACCAGTTCGCTCCCAGCAAGACCATAGGGTCCCGCGAGGCTCTGATTACCTTTGTCGCCGATCGTCCGGGGCACGATTTGCGCTACGCGATCGATCCCAGCCGAATCTGTGATGAGCTCGGGTGGCAGCCGCGTGAGACTTTCGACAGCGGCTTGCGCAAGACCGTGCAATGGTACTTAGCCAACCGCGCATGGTGGCAAGGCATCCGTGAGAACGTCTACAGTGGAGAACGGTTGGGGGTACCCGCGTGATCCTCGTCTTCGGCGGCAACGGGCAGCTCGGTCAGGAGCTCACGCGCGTCGCCGCCTCGCGGGGGCGGGCGCTGCGTGCTCTGACACATGCGGAAGCTGATATCGCCGATAGAGCTGCGGTCGCGGCAGCTATCGCCAGCTACACGCCTAGCATCGTGGTAAACGCGGCGGCGTATACAAAGGTTGATCTTGCTGAGAGCGCAATCGGGGATGCGCGCCTGGGCAACGAAACCGGTCCGGCCGTGCTTGCTGAGGCTTGTGCCAGTGCGAGCCTGGCTCTCCTGCACGTTTCGACCGATTATGTTTTCGACGGCAGCAAAGACGGCCCCTATCTGGAGACTGATCCGCCATGTCCAATCAATGCCTACGGGCGCAGCAAGGCGGCTGGCGAAGAAGCCGTACGGCGTACTCTTGCGCACCACGTCATTCTCCGAACTGCCTGGGTTTATAGCGAATTCGGCAATAATTTTCTTAAGACGATCCTTCGGCTGGCGGCAACACGGGAAGAAATTCGAGTCGTTGCCGATCAGTATGGCAGTCCGACGTCGGCGCGAGACATTGCGGAGGCTATTTTGCAGATCGCGCCTTCTGTGGCGTGTGACCGAAGGCTCAGTGGGACGTACCATTTCACCGCTGACGGGGTGACCACGTGGCACGGATTCGCCAGTCGCATCATCGATGTTGCTGCTTCCATCACGTCCAGACGTCCGCACGTGGCATCGATCCGGACTGCCGAGTACCCGACGCCGGCCAAACGGCCAGCCAACTCGCAACTGGACTGCCGGCTATTCGTGCGCACCTTCGGCTTGATTCCGCGTCATTGGACTGAGGCTGTTGACGCAACGACGCGTGCTTTAACAAAATTCCCGCAACAGGCAGAGAGCCATGTCACGTAGAGGAATCATCCTGGCCGGCGGTGCTGGCACGCGGCTGCATCCGCTCACTATGGTCACGTCGAAGCAGCTTCTGCCAATCTATGACAAGCCAATGATCTATTACCCGCTCTCGGCGCTCATGCTCGCCGGAATCCGCGAGATTTTGATCATCACGACGCCCCAAGACCAAGCCGCCTTTAAGCACCTTCTTGGGACCGGACGACAATGGGGCCTTGCCTTCGAATACGCGGTGCAACCGATCCCCAACGGACTCGCACAGGCGTTCGTCATCGGTGCGGATTTCTTGCGTGGCCATCCATCGTGTCTGATCCTCGGGGACAATATCCTGTATGGCCATGGGCTGCCTGATGCTCTGCATCGGGCCGGCTCACGGACACGAGCGGCCACCATTTTTTCCTATTGGGTCGATGACCCGCATCGCTACGGCGTAGTCGAATTCGATCGAGACGAGCAGGTTCTGTCCATTGAGGAGAAGCCAACCAATCCGAAATCGAATTGGGCAGCGATCGGCGTCTATTTCTATGACGAGGAGGTCGTGAATCTGGTGAAGGAACTTAAACCTTCGCCACGTGGAGAATTGGAGATCACTGATCTCAACGTTCTCTACATGCGCCAGCGACGACTCAAAGTAGAGCGGCTGGGACGCGGGTTCGCTTGGTTTGATGCTGGTACCCATGATTCACTGTTGGAAGCTGCCGAATTTGTCCGCGTGCTACAACGTCGACAAGGCCAACTGGTGTGCGCTCCCGACGAGATCGCGTTTTCCAATGGTTGGATTGACGCCGAACAATTGAAGGGACTCGCTACTAAAGCAGGCAAGACGCAATATGCGCGACGTCTGTTGGAGAATTTGCGATGAAAGACCACTCAGAGCGGGTAACCTCTGCTACGATGATCGCAATGAGCACGGCTTGAAGACCTTATGGTACGCGTTGCCGAGCTCGGTCACTTCGTCGCGCTCGGTGCCGCGCGCTGATGTCTGTGGTGATAAGCGACGCTGCTCGGCGACGCCAGTGAAGACTGTGCGGTCTTTAGCTCGCGGTGGCGGACAAAACGCCGGCCGGACTACGCAATGGATCAGAGGTGCTCGGGGTCCTGATAGATGCGGTCTGGAAAAGCCCTTCGCCGCGGAGCGTGCTCAGCGAAGTCCCCCGTCCTATGGTTTCACGCGTGCCTCAGGCGCGGCGGGTTCTTCATCGCCCCCAAATGGGGGCGCGTGTTTGGTAGGCAGGTGGTAACCTGGCCGCGCGCCACAAGGAGATCGTGAAGAGTGCGATTGAAAAGCCAAGGAAAGTGCCGGCAATGACATCACTGAGAAAGTGAAGGTTGAGCATCACGAGGCTGATGTCGACTACGATAATGCAGGTCGCCATCAAGGTACGTAGCTTCGAGAACAAAAACCATGGAATGAAGAGAGCTGCTGCAGCGACTGCTGCATGACCGGACGGAAAAGATTCGAATGAGTGTCCGGAGTGAAAGAAACTAAATCCGTAGACGCCATTTTGGACGAGCATTTCCGGCCAAGTTCTACCGAACACGAACTTCAGTTGATCCTTTATAAGAATTGCACTCAACATACTGATGACGCACATCGTGATCGTCGTTTCTGGTTTGGAGAATCGGTGTCCGGAGATCGACACGAGACCACAGACGACGAATGCGCATGCTGATATAAACGACGTCGAGGAGAAAGGAGAATCCACAAAGTCGGCGGGCAAACGCACCATACCGGACGAGCTGCTGTGAACCCACAGTGCGACAGGCCGGTCAAGCCACAGATAACAAAACCACACCGCCGCAAAGGTAATAATTAAGCTGATGATCCAGGTTTTGAGCGCTCGCGTCATATTATTCTGCCCACCGGAAAGAAGCCCCCTCAAGCATTGCGACTGTTCTCAGCGCGCTGCCGAAAGGTATCGAACCATTGCTCCCGCGTCATTACACACGATTCGCGTCCGGTCGAGCAGGCATTGCAAAGGGGCGGAGGTGCAAGACGTCATGACTGATCTCCCGAATCAATTCCGGTCGCGGTGGTTTTATTTACGGTCATCGTGACCGACAGGGTGGAGTCTCAAATCGACGTGCAGATTCGATAAGCGCGCTGCATGACGTTGCAGCGTCATCTGCCGTGAGGCTCCTGGCGGACCGCTTTCTTGGTATACGATCGCTGTGAGCTGGATCGAGATAGCCTGCTTTAAGGCCTTGGCCTAAGGTGAGTTCCCTGTCGACCGGTCCGTCCCTTTCACAAAATCCCGAAACAGTTTCTCCTGCTCTGCTGCAGTCGACGAATGGTTATGCATTGGAACTCGCGGCGCGGCGGGGCGGTGCCGAACCTTGCTTGCGCTGGGCGCATCACCGCCGCTGCGCGCACGCCCAGCTATAATACACGTGAGGAGATCCTCATAGGATGTGCTACTACCGCCGTACTGGGTAATTGACAGACCAAGAGGTCTGGGTCGCGACATGGGCCGGCATCTTATACATTTTATCCGGGACACTGTACGAACTTTGGCATGGGAAGTCCGATGTACCCGGGATGCCTTTCGTTGCCATTCGCTAAGGGGCACAGTGACTGCCAAGCGATAGGATCGCGTTGCGTCGGAAGAAAATGGTTCGCTCTCGCCCAAACCTACCTTAGGGCGAAACACGACGCTCCTAAGGCGTGGACGCCCAAAAACTAGGATGTTGCGCTATGCAATAATTTCGTTGAAAAGGCAGGGAGGTGCATGAAGCAAGCGAGCGAACTGTCGAGCAAAACGTTCCGGGTCTGCGTAGAGCGGCAGCATTTCATCTGCGGCGGTGGCAATGCAATTCCATGGGCAGTGCCGTTTCCTAGCTTGCGCTTTACGGCAATCGAGAGCGTCAGACAAATGCCCTTCTTCAACTTTAAGCCGACATGTCGAACGCAAGCGGCCAGCCGCGCGAAATCTGCAATATGCCCGCCCCTGTGGATAGGACGCCATGACTGAGGATCAAGGGACAGTAGCTGCGCCAAAAACCTTCGTTCTCGTTCACGGTGCCTGGCACGGAGGTTGGTGCTGGCAACGGGTCGCGGGGCTTTTGCAAAAGCGCCGGCATAAAGTGTTCACGCCGACGCTGACCGGGCTCGCCGACCGCTCGCATCTTTTGCGCGCGGACATTAGTCTGGATACCCATATCACCGACATCGTGAACCTGGTGCGGTGGGAAAATCTCAATTCCATAGTGTTGGCGGGGCACTCTTATGGCGGCTTTCCGGTCTCTGGCGCGATCGAGCAAATCTTCGACCGCATCGCTTCGGTGGTTTTTGTCGACGCTTTCCTGCCAGAGGATGGACAGAAGACCCTCGACCTCGCCTCCGACTTCGCCCGCGAAGCGATGCTAGAGGCAATCGTCAACGGCGAGATTGCCAATCCCGCGCCTGCGGCGGCGCGGTTCGCTGTCAACGAACGGGACCAGGCGTGGGTCGATGCCATGCTGACGCCGCAGCCGCTCGGCGTCTCCACGCAGGCGATCAAGCTCTCTGGCTTGCGCGAGCGGATGGCGAAGAAAAGCTATGTTCGTGCTGCGAAATACCCGCAGCCCTGGTTCGACGCTTATTACCGCGCCAAGAAGGCCGATCGGTCGTGGCGGACCTACGAGGTCCCGTGCGGTCACGACATTATGGTCGACATGCCCGAGCAGCTCGCCGAAATTTTGCTGGAAGTCGCCTGAGCCCTGGCTGCGATGGCTGCGCTTGACAGGGGCCTGGCGCGCGCGACATTGAGGCGCGAGGATGAGGAATGCCGCGGCAGATGAATTTTCTCGAAACCGCTCGTCAAGAAAGCCGATGAACACGCCAGCTGCCGCTCTTCGCGTGGTGGACATTCGCGACGGTGGGCCGCTGCGTCATGCGTGCGATCGCGCGTTGCAGGCGCGGGCATTGCGCGATGCCTGCCTCGGCTTTTTCCCGCCCGCGCTGCATTCGATGCTGCCGCTGCTCGACGGCGCGGCGCGGTTTTGGCTCAAGCGCTCGCAGTCACCTTACGTTCCCGAGATTGCGCGCATTTCCGATATGCTCGGCTTTTCCGGCGTATGGCTGCTCAACGCCTCCTATCAATGGGCCTGCACTGCGGTGGCGCGCGAAGAGGACGGCGTGCCCTGGCTCGCCCGCACGCTGGATTGGCCGTTCAAGGGCCTCGGCCGCCACGCCGAAGCGGCGCAGATGTGCGGCACCGCCGGCGATTTCTTCAGCATCACCTGGCCCGGTTATGTAGGGGTGCTGACCGCGATGGCGCCGGCTCGCTTCGCCGCGTGCATCAATCAAGCACCGATGCGCCGTCGTTTTTCCCATCCATGGCTGCGACCCTATGATTATGCGGTGAATACGCTGGCAGGCTGGGTCTGCAAAGGACGCTTACCGGCGGATCAATTGCTGCGCCAGACATTCGAAACGTGTGCAAATTACCAGGAGGCCCGGCAGATGCTGGAGACGATGCCGGTGGCGCGCCCGGTGATCTATACGCTAGTCGGCTGCGCGCCGGGTGAATGCTGCGTCATCGAGCGTACCGAGACTAACTTTGCCACCCGTGAAGCCGCGACTGGCGCCGCCAACGATTGGCTGCCGATGCGGTCCGGATGGGAAGGGCGGATTGGCATGAAGCGGTTCCTAAAACTTTCGCGGGCGGAGGCAGCTGATTGCAGTCGGGCGAGGTGCGAGGGGCTAGCGCTCTGGAACGGTTCACTGGCCGATTGCAGCTTCGCCTGGGTGCGCGAGCCGGTGCTCAATCCCTATACGCGGCTCGCCACAACCATGTGTCCAGCCGCCGGCATTCTCCGTGCCGTGGGTTATGACGTGACCGGCACGGGCGGCGAGCTGCCCGAACCGGTGACGCACCCGTGCACGATCGCGCTCGCCCCCGGCCTGCAGCCCCCTGTGAGACCTCCGCGATGAAGATCGTCGATCTCTCCCACACAATGAGCATCCACACGCCCGGCTGGGTCGGCTACGCGGGCAATAAAATGTACTACGCGCAGAACCTGCAAACGCAGGGCATTGTCGCGCAACGCATCGAGACCTCGCTGCATGCCGGGACTCATTTCGACGGCGCCATGCACGCCACCGACGGGCGCAGCGGCGACATGGCCTCGCTGCCACTCGATTTTCTGATCAATCACGGCGTGGTCGTCGATCTCTCACCGCAGCTCACCGATTGGTCGGTGATCACGCCGCAAATGATCGAGCAAGCGGGCGCCGATATCCGCCAGGGCGACATCCTCATTTTGCACACCGGTTGGCACAAATATTACGAAGGACAGGTGCAGCAGGACCTTGTGCGCTACTTCTGCTATCATCCGGGACCTGCCTTCGACACGCTCGAATGGATGCTGAAAAAGAAGATAAAGTGGTTCGGCATGGATACCGGCTCCTGCGATCATCCGATGAACACGTCGATCCGCAATATGCGGACGGATATCGCGCGCGAGTTTGCCGAGAAGACCGGGAAGACGCCTGCGGATTTTTTCGGTACGTTCGCCTATATCCATAAGCGCTCGGGCCGCAAAGTCAGCCAGAACATTTTTCCGTTCCACAATTACGCCTTTCAGGAAGGCCTGCTGCACGCCGAAAACCTGGGCGGCGATCTGCCCTCGGTGCTCGGCCAGCGCTGCATCATCGGCGCGTTTCCCTGGCGCTATGAGGGCCTTGAATCCTGCCCGTGCCGAATCCTGGCGATCTTCGATGCTGGCGACGCGCCGGTCGAGGCGCTCGGCACTGCCGCGCGCGGGATCATTCGCTCCTGACAGCAACACTGACGAGGCTATCCATGCCTATGATCGCCACCGCGGACGGCACCAAACTCTATTACGAAGAGGCGGGTGCCGGCACTCCCGTCGTCTTCGTGCACGAATTCGCCGGCGATTATCGCACCTGGGAACCGCAGTTGCGCTATTTCTCTCGCTCGCACCGCTGCGTCACCTATAGCCAGCGCGGCTATCCGCCTTCCGACGTGCCAAGCGATCCGGAGCGCTATGGCCAGGACGACGCGCGCGCCGATGTCATTGTCGTCATGGATGCGCTGGGTATCGAGAGGGCGCACGTGGTCGGCCATTCCATGGGCGCCTATACGGCACTGCATGTGGGCCTGCGCCATCCGCGGCGCTGCATCTCCGTAACGGCGGCGGGCTGCGGCTGGGGCTCGCTGCCCGATCCGCAAGCGCGCGCGGCCATGCGCAAGCTCGCTGAGCAGACCGCGAAAATGTTTTCTGAAAAAACCATGGCGGAGGCGGCCGCGATCTACGCCGATGGCGTCACGCGCCATCCGCAGAAATTCAAGGATCCACGCGGCTATGCCGAATTCGTCCGCATGCTGTCCGAGCATTCGGCCCAAGGCCACGCGCTCACCATGATGATGCTGCAGGCCAAGCGCCCGACGCTGTGGGATCTCGAGGAGGACTTGAAAAAGTTTACCGTGCCACTGCTCGTCATCTGCGGCGACGAGGACGAGACCTGCCTTGACGGCAGCGTCTTTCTCAAGCGCACCGCGCCGACTGCGGGCCTTCTGGTGATCCCGCGTTCCGGCCATACCATCACCAGCGAGGAGCCCGCTGCCGTCAATGCCGCGCTCGCCGAGCTGTTCGCGGCCGCCGAATCGGGCCGCTGGCTCGCGCACAAGGCACAGGCATAGTGCCTTTGATGGCGGCGGAACTGTCATGCTCCGCGAAGGTGGAGCACCAGTGCACTGCACGGCGAGCTCTCGTGCCTGGGGGATAATCCGCTGGCAGAAAAGTGAAGCGGACCTCCACATCATTTCGCGTCGTGAAAAATAATGCCCAGCGTGTGGCGGCGGCCGGAGCGTAGGCGGCTCACCCCGTGGCGAAGGTTGACGCGGTAGGCGCCCCGAGAACCCTGCACGGGGCGATGGTGCACGGCGAACAGCACGGCGTCGCCCTGTGCCAGCGGTACCACTTCGACCCTGCTCTGCATGCGCGGTCGCTGCTCGGTGAGCACGAATTCGCCGCCGGTGAAATCCACGTTCGGCCGCGACAGCAGCACCGTGACCTGCAGCGGAAAAGCGAGTTCGCCATAAAGATCCTGGTGTAGGCAATTGAAATCGCCGTGCACGTATTGCAGCAAAAGTGGCGTGGGCCGCGCCTGGCCGGCGTCGTGGCAGATTTTCAGATAAGCGGCATGAGTCTTCGGATACCGCGCCGCCACATTCATCCGCTCGTTCCAGGCATTGGCAATCTTCACCGCCTGCGCATAGAGCGCGCTGCGCAGTTCGGCGACCATCCCGGGCAGCGGATAACTGAAATATTTGTACTCGCCCTGGCCAAAACCATGCCTGGCCATGCGGACGTGGCTGCGGAAATGTTCGTCATGCGGATAAAGCACGGCGATGCTTTCGCACTCGCGCGGGCTCAAGATGTTCTTCAGAACCGCGCAGCCGACTGAGTTAAGTTCCGATTGAAGACCGTCCCAATCGTACTGATCGAGGCGTTCGCGCCCAGATTTCGTTTCGGTCGCCGCGTCTCCAGCCATTGCTGTTTTCATGGAGACCTCGCCATGGATCGTTTACGGGGTCGCTCGCCGCTGATCGATCATTCCGGCTCATAGAACATGACCAAGCATAACGCGACAAGGCGCTGCGCAATCCGCAGATGCAGTTCGACATCCTAAAATGCGGCTCCGCTTCAGCCACCCGAATTCTGCCGCCCTCCGCACGCCGACTTCGCTGGTCCGCGCCCATTGATTGCCGCACTCTGCTCCCGCACTATCGGTGCCTCGCCGGGGATTGCCAACCGCCCGCCCCGGGAAAATGGAGAGTTCGATGAGGAAATACCGATGGGTGTCGGTCAAACAGGGCCAGCGCAGCCGTGGCCTTTGCGTCTATTTTGCTCCTGGGCGTCTTGCCAGCCTCCGCGCAAGCGAGCCTTGTCGTGATGAAGCTTTCTACGGCCACGGTTCACGACACCCAGACCGAATGGATGGAACGTTTTGCCGCAGCGGTGGAAAAGGATTCTGGCGGGCGCATCAAGGCCGAAATTTACCCGGCAAGCCAGCTCGGCACCATTCCCCGGCAAATCGAGGGTGTGCAGTTCGGCACCGTCCAGGGCTGGATCGGCCCGCCAGAATTTTTGGTGGGCATTGACGAGCGCTACGAGGTGCTCAGCGCGCCCGGTCTGTTCTCGGGCCGCGAACAATATCAGCGCACGATCGACGATCCGCAGGTGCACGACCTGATCTTGGGGCTGGGCGCCAACAAAGGGCTGCTCGGCGCCGGTATCTTTCCCATCGGGCCATCGTCCATCGATACGCGCAAGCCAGTGCACCGGCTGACCGATTATTCCGGCCTGAAAATCCGCGTGCTCGCCTCGCAGTTCCAGATGGAACTGATCAAGCATGGCCGCCTCGCCGGTAGCGATGACGCTTGCCGACGTGCTGCCCGGGCTGCAACAGGGCACCATCGACGGCACGCTCACCACCGTCACGCAGTACACGACGCTGCACTATATCGACGCCGCCTAGAAGCCTGCGCTCAACGCGGCGGTCAAGGTGGTGTTCACGGCGGCGACGCGGAACAAATGACACAGCCCACCGCCCCGGCGCGCGCCGGCGTGAAGGAGTGCCCCTTTGCGCTCCATAATCGCGGTCATACAAACATCAGCGAGTATGGATTCGGGCGTCGCGTGCCGGTCAGCCGGGTTTCGCATGAGCACTGCTGATGGAGCGCCGCCGCGCCCGAAAAAGCTCGCGTAGGCGCTGTGGCGTGACCGGAAGGCGCGTCACTGCGCCCGGTAACCCGAGCGCGTCGTCGATCGCGGCGGCAACCGCGGCGCCCACGGGATTGGTGCCGCCCTCGCCGGCGCCCTTGAGCCCGAGCGCGTTGAGCGGGCTTGGCGCATCTTCGCTGATCAGCGTTTGGATGCATGGGACGTCCCGCGCCGTCGGCAGCAAATAATCGGTGAAGGTCACGGACAGCGGCTCGCCACGCGCGTCGTAGAGGAATTCTTCGAACAGTGCGCCGCCAAGCCCCTGCGCCACGCCGCCAGCGATCTGGCCTTCGACCAGCATCGGGTTCACGGCTCTGCCGATGTCGTAGGCGACCAGATAGCGTTCGACCGCGACCGCGCCGGTATCGCAGTCGACACGTACCACGGCAATATGGACGCCGTATGGATACGCCATATGGCGCTGCTCGATCCAGCCTTCCGCGGTCAATCCCGGCGTCGCCTCGCCGAGCAGCTTTGAGGCGGGCGCCAGCGCCCGCGCCACGTCGCCGAGGCTGACCGAAGGTCCGTTCGGCGCGCTTTTGCTCACCACCTTGCCCTCGATCACGGCGAGAGCTTCGGGCCTGCTCTGCAGCAGCAACGCGGCCGCGGCGAGCGCCTTGTCGCGCAGTTTCGTTGCCGCAAGGTGCGTGGCTTCTCCGGTCATCACCGTGACGCGGGAGGCGAAAGCGCCCATGCCGAAGGCTATGCGGTCGGTCTGCCCGTGCACCACGCGCACCTGCTGGTAATCGACGCCGAGCCTGTCGGCGCAAATTTGCGCAATTACGGTCTCCATGCCCTGGCCGACCGAGGCGGCGCCGGTGACGACCTCCACCGCACCGCTGTCGTCGACGCCTACGCGTACGCCCTCGAACGGCCCGAGGCCGCTTTTTTCCACGAACATTGCCAGCCCGGCGCCGACCGCTTCGCCGGCTGCCCGCCGGCGCTCGATACACTGGCGGAGTTTTTGCCAGCCCGCCATGTCAAGCGCCTTATCAAGTAGCACGCCGTAATCGCCGGAGTTGTAAGTCAATTCGGTGCCGAGCGTCTCGAACTCCCGGGCGAACGGCATGGCCGAAGCCGCGATCAGATTGCGCCGGCGCACCGCGATCGGATCGATGGCAAGCCGCGCGGCGACGGCGTCCATCAGCCGCTCGCGCACGAAGGTGCTCTCGTAACGGCCGGGTGCGCGGTAGGTGCCGCACGGCGTCTTGTTGGTGAGCCGAATGCGGCCGACCATCCGATAGGCGTCCATGCGATAGGGGCCGGGCAGCATCGCGGCAGCAAGATCGGGCACGGTAGCCGCATGGGTGCGCACATAGGCGCCCTGATCATGAAAGAACTCGCCGTCAATGCCGAGCAGTCGGCCGTCGCGATCGACGGCGGCGCGCACGCGGAAATGCTGCTGGCGCGAGTGATTGGCCGCGTAGAGATGCTCCCGCCGGTCTTCGATCCATTTGACCGGGCGATTGAGCCGCAGCGCGCCGAGGCAGACCAGCACGTCCTCGGGATAGAGTTCGCCGCGGATGCCGAAACCTCCACCAACATCGCCCTCGTGCAGATGAACGGAGGAGGGCGGCCGGCCAAGCATGCGGGCCAGACTGTCGCGATTCCAGTGTAGTACCTTCGCGGCGCCATGCAGCTCGAGAATGCCGCCGTGAAGTCGCGCCACGGCACCGCGCGTTTCCAACGGCACGCCGCTGTGACGGCCGATCGCAAGTTCGAGGGCGACCACCGTATGCGCGCAGGCAAACGCGGCCTCGATGTCGCCGAACGCCTTGCATACGCACGTGAGCTCGGTGCCATGGTGGTCGTCGAACGGGCCAGGCGGCGCCTCTGCGGACAGGAGCGCTGGCAATTCGTCGATCTCGACCTCCACTAGATCGGCGGCATCTTCGGCGCGATAAGGGTCGGCTGCGAACAGGACCGCCACGGGCTCGCCAACATAGCGCACGCGCTCCCTCGCCAGGATAGGCTGGCGGTAGGGTTCGAGCCCCTCGATGCGGGTGAGCCGAAAATCGATCGGCGGGACGTCGGCGACAGCGGCGGCGGTCCAGACCCCGGCCACGCCGGGGACCGCTGTTGCGCGACTGGTATCAACCCGCAGAATACGTCCATGCGCCACGGCCGATCGCACGACGCGCATATGGAGCTGATGGGGAAAGGAAATATCTGCCGCAAAGCGGCCGCTGCCCATGACGAGCGGCGGATCCTCTAGCCGCGGCACCGAACGACCGACAAAGCTCATGGCGACGAAGCCAAATTACGCGGAGGCTCGCCTCCGGCTGATCGTTTCACTCTCGCGTCCTCGCGCGCAGGGTCCCTATGGCGCGCGCGAAGGGGGGACCCTGCTGCGCGCCTTCGCGGGAACGACGACGAGTCGATAGGGTGAAGAGAGAACCATTGAAGTGTTATGGCGTCGCGCTCCTATCGAGATGCTGCGTCTCATTGAGGCGCTGGATGCAAATTTTGTCCCCGGCGATGTCGGCTTCATTGATGCAGCATGGTTCTTGCGCGAGCCGCCAGTAGGCCGACAGCGACAGGTCGAGCCACTGCAGCAGCAGCACGCGGTTGATGCTGTCATGGCCGACCAGCACGATCGTGCCCTCCGGATGGCGCGCCTGGAGAAAGCGCAACACATTGGCAGCGCGCGCCGCCACGTCCTGGAGGGATTCGCCGTGCGGAAACCGCACGTATTGCGGGGCAGCGAACCAGGCCGCAAACAGAGCGGGATCATCGTTCTGGGCCTGCTCGAACGTCATGAACTGCCAGGCTCCGTAATCGATGTCGTTCAGGTCGCCGCAGATGGCGGTCGCGATCCCGCAGGCTTTGGCAATGGCCGCGCCGGTTTCCACGCAGCGGCCCATCGGGCTCGTGTAGATCGCGCCGGGCTGCCAGCCGCGGGCGATTCGCTGCGCCACAGCCACAGCCTGCGCCCGGCCCAGCGCCGTGAGCGTGAGCGGCTGGCGGCCGCGAAAGCGTTCCGGCTTGATGCCTTCGACATGGCCGTGGCGAACCAGCAGGATTTTGATCATGCGAGGGCACTATGGCTCATGATCGACTTCACTCCGGTCGACCTCTCACTGCGCGGCGCACCAGGCGTAAAGGTTCGCGTCTCTCATGACCTTCTCTTCTCGTCCGCCTATGCGAGCGCCCCAGTCTCGCCGGCGGCCTTTCGGGTCTCGCGTGCGAATGTGCCGCGCCTGCGCCCATGCCGCAATGGAGGCGTGCGGCCGCTAGACTCGGCGCAGCGGCATCGTCCAGGCGAGGATCGAGCCGATGCCGGTGAAGGTCGCGATCGTCAGAAGGGCGGCGCGAAAAGCATCGGCGATTTCGGCGTGCACCACGGCCTGACGCGCCGGCGGCAGCGTCGCGATCGCCTCCGGTCCTTGCTCGATGATCGTGCCGAACAGCTGCGCGGTTTGTCGATCCACTGCGGCAAGCAGCGCGAACAGCATGGCGGCGACGGCTGCGGTGCCAAAAGCTGCGCCCACCGAGCGCGAGAACTGCACCATGGCCGCGGCGGTGCCAAGCCGGCGCGGCCCGCCGACGGCTTGAACCGTCAGTTGCACCACTCCCATGACCGTGCCCATGCAAATGGCGATCGCGCACCAGGCCCATGGCAACGCATTCACCGTCAGATGCGGCGTCCAAAAGGCGAGGAAAACCAGGCCGAGCGTGGCCAGCGGTAGGCCGATGGACGGAAAGATCGCGGTGCGGCCGGTCCGCGTCACGATCTGGCCGGTAATTAACGAGCCGAGCCCGATGCCGAAGGTCAGTGGCAGCAGCAATAGACCGGTCTCGGCCGGCGATGCGCCGCGCACGGCGCGCAGATAGATCGGCAGGAAGGTGATCAACGACACCAAAGCCGCGCCGTGGCAGGCGGCCAATCCATCGCTGCGCCAGATCGAGGGCTCCCGGAATAGGCGCGGAGGAATGAGCGGCGACGTGCTGCGCGCTTCCTGCCAGAGCAATGCGACCAACGCGATAATGCCGAAGGCCAGAAGCCCCAGGGCCATGGGGAGAGTGCTTGACTCCAGCCGCTGCAATTGCTCGAGCGCCAGGATGACCGGGCTCACAAACATGATGAACAGAATGAGCCCCGGAACATCGAACGTGGTTCGGCGCGGATCTGCCGGGCGTGACGCCAGCCGCAGGACCAGTGCGACGGCGGCTAGCCCGAGCGGGATGTTAACGAGAAAGATCGATTGCCAGCCGAACGTTTCGGTCAAATAGCCGCCGGCTACCGGCCCGAACGTGCTGGAGCTGACCGATACGCCGGCGAGATAGCCCTGATAGCGGCCGCGCTCGCGCGGCGGCACTGTTTCGCCAATCAGAGCCTGGGAAAGCGTCATCAGGCCACCACCGCCAAATCCCTGCAGCACCCTGAATGCGGTCAGCCACTCGATACTCGGTGAGACCGCGCACAGCACCGAACCGATCATGAAAATGGTGAGCGCCGCGATCATCATTGCGCGGCGGCCGAAAGTATCCCCGAGGCGCCCGTAGACCGGGGCGGCGATGGTGTTGGCGATCAGATAGGAGACGACGACCCAGGAGGCGCGCTGTATCTCGCCGAGATTCGATGCGATCGAGGGAAGTGCCGTGGCGACAATCGTCTGGTCGGCGACCGCCAAGAACATCGGCAGCATTATCGACGGGAACACGCTCAGAAACAGCCGCTTCTGCGACAGGGTCTGGGAGTCGGCTGTGGAACGGGCCTCAGCGCCGTGATCGAGTGTCTGGTTCATCGACCAACGCTTGCCGAATGAATGCCGGTTGGTGAAGGAATCATCGGGCAAAATGGGCGTTTCGCGGCCAACGCCCCGAAAAGAAAGGGCGCCAAATGGCTAAACTGATCCAGCCGTCCCCGCAAGAGAAGCGCTGTTGCAGGCAATGTGGCCCCGCATTTGCGTTCGATGCAGTACGAAATCCACGCCGGAGCAATGGTTCGTCCGCAGCCTATGTGAAAAAGTCGCGCGACCTGCCACTGTTCCTGACCCGGAAGGACTCGTCAATGACGCGAATGGCGCTGCGCACCTGTGAGCATGCGCAGCCGCCGCGGCAAACGCGATGACCCGGTCCTTCGGCGAACTGAGCGCGAGCGTTACCGCCGGCCTGCGAATGAGATGCTGCTAGTCTTCAATGAAATCAGCCGGAATGGCCTGAGTGCGCGACGTCGCAGCCCAAACTGGCGTTTCTGCCGAACAAACTGCCGTCCGCACGATCCATCCAGGAGGTTGGAAAGCCACGTCTGCGCAGACGGCTGCATGCCGGCACGTCGCCCAAGCTGTCGGACCTTTGAAACGAGCGCACCGGCCGCGCCCGACAGAAAAAAAGGGCCGGTCGCCTGCGAGGGCGACCGGCTTGTTAGTGGTACTCTCGCAATCCGGCTCAGCCGAGGAAGCCTACGCGTTCCTGTTCCCGTGCTTCTTCCACCGTGGACGGCTGCGCGGGCAGTTGCAGCACGGTCGCCGCCTGTCCTTCGCACAACAAGGTCAGCAACACGATGCGCCCATCGGGAAATTCGAGCGCGTCGTGATGCGCCGCCAGTTTATCCTTGTTGACCTGGCGGAAGATGGCAGTCTGGTGGTTGATCGTCTTGGTCTTCCACCCGAGAAGGCCGGCCGGCAAGCACGCAACGTCACCGGCGAAGGCTAGCTCCGTTCCAGGCAACACGCAGACCGCCAATCCGGGGTCGTCGACGGCGGCGAACCCGCGTGTTCCCGTCCCGAAGTCACGCGTTACGAGCTTGTCACCGACTTGCGCCGGCCGCGACCGTACGCTTTGCAGGCTAAAGTCACACATGGCGACTCCTTTCTTCTCTTCCCGGATCGAATCCGGGGCTTCCGATGCACAGCCCCCCACGACCCCATCCGACAACGAATTCAGCCAAGAATGGTGCCGTCGCGAATGCACATATATAAAGAGCTTGAGGCGCAGCTTGGCCGCTTCCAGGGAAGTCGGCATAAAATCACGGCTTCGTGTTTTTTTGCGGGCTCGCTGACCAGCGCCTCGGCGCTGGCCTTGCGCCCGAGTGCCGGCCGGCAGGCAGATTTGGCGCCGGCCGCCCGCCAAGCATGCGGCACTTTACCCCGATGCCGCCGACCATGCCATACCAGACACGCTCGCCGCAGCGTCGATCGTAGATGCCCCCTGTAGGTGCCCGCCTGAGCAAACCTCCTTTTGACGGCGAGCACGCGTATTAGTCAATCAGGTGATCCGAAATAGAGCCTCGACGCTCGCCGGCTCTGGCTGCAATGCAGGCGCCGCGAGCAGTAGGCCGGATATGCACTATGCGCAGTGCGCCGTGTTATCGGCAATGCCGCAGCCGCTCATTGCTTCAACGTCCGGGCGGTTCAATGCGCTGCTGCGCGCGGCGCGCTGGACACGCGTCCTATCAGCAACAACACAACCGGAACAAGCAGCGCGGCGAAGATTGCCCAAGTATGGAAAACATCGCTATAAGCCATGAGCGTCGCCTGGCCGTCGATCATTTGGCTGATATAGGCGATGGCACGCGATTGCGCCGAGGTCGGCGAGGCACCGCGTGCCGTGAAATAGTGCGTGAGCGCCTGCAGAGTGGATTGCCAGGCCGGCGACGAGGCAACGGCGTTGCTGACGAGCCGCGCCTGGTGAAACTGGCTCCGCTGCAGCAATTGGGTGTTCGCCAGCGAGACGCCGATGCTGCCGCCAAGGTTGCGGGCAACGTTGATGAGCGCGGAGCCCTGGTTGGTCTTGTCCGGCGACAGCCGTTCATAGGCGATGGTATTGATTGGAATGAACAGGAACGGCAGGCCGATCATCTGATAGACCCGGATCATGGCAAAATAACCGAAGTTCGCATCCGGGACGATGAAGGTTGACCGCCACATGGCAAGCGCGATCGCGGCCATGCCGAGTGCGATCCAATATTTCGGTTGCAGATAACCGGTCACCCTTCCGGCAATCGGCATCAGCGCCATCATCGCCAGGCCGCCGGGCATGATCGCAAGGCCGGAAAGCTCAGCGGTATACGGAAAGCTCGTCTGCAAAAGCTGCGGCATGATCTGCGTCGATCCGAACAAGATCGCACCGACGGTCATCATGATCAGGAACGCCATGCCGAATTGACGGTTGGCCAGGAGCCGGATGTCGACAATCGGATCGGCATGCGTGAGCTCCCAAGGTATAAAAAATACAAATGCGGCCGCGGCAATTGCGGCTAGGGTGACGATCACGGGTGACGAAAACCAGTCGCTGATCTGGCCTCGGTCGAGGATCCACTCGAGACAGCCGAAGCAGATCACGATCAAAGCAAAGCCTGTCCAGTCGACGTTGAGGCCGCCGGCCAGGCGCTCGCTGCGTTCGCGCTCGAGCGCTTGCGGCTCGACCACTAGCCAATTCACCAGCGCGAGCGAGGCAAACCCGATTGGCACGTTTATGAAGAAGATCCAGTGCCATGAATAAGTGTCGGTGATCCAGCCGCCGATGGTTGGTCCGATCGTGGGCGCCACAATCACGGCGATACCATAGACCGCGAAAGCTTGCCCGCGTTTTTGCGGCGGGAACGTATCCGCCAGGATCGCTTGTTCGCTGGTCGGCATGCCGCCACCACCAAGCCCTTGCAGGATGCGGAACAGCAACAGCATGTTCAGGCTGCTGGCAATGCCGCAGAGAAACGAGCTGATAGTAAATAGCGCCACGCAAATCATGTAGAAGCGTTTGCGGCCGAGCACATTGGACAGCCAGCCGCTGACTGGCAGCACAACCGCGTTGGCGATCAAGTAGGTGGTGACGATCCACGTGCTCTGGTCGATACTGGCGCCGAAGCTGCCGGCAATGTAGCGCAGCGACACATTTGCAATAGCGGCATCGAGTACCACCATGAAGGTGGCGATTGACACGATGATGGCGATTAGCCAAGGGCTGCGGTCGCCGGCAGCCGAACGGCTCGCGTCCCAGCCGGCCACTGCGCTGGGCTCCGTCATTGCACCTTCACACTCGGCACCACCGACATGCCGGGTCCGAGCAGCACATCGGGCGGCTTGTTGAACAGGATCTTGACCGGCACGCGCTGCACGATCTTGACGTAATTCCCCGTGGCGTTCTCCGGGGGCAGCAGGCTGAATGCGGTGCCGCTACCGGTCTGGATGCTGTCGACGTGGCCGGCGAAGGCCCGATCGGGAAAAGCATCGACCCTGATCGTCACCGGCGCGCCGGGGCGAATGGAGCTCAGTTCGGTCTCCTTGAAATTAGCGATGACCCACATGTTCCGCGGCACGAACATCATCAGCGCCTGCCCGGCCGCGGCGTAGTTGCCCTTGGCGGCGGTGAGTTGCGTCACGTACCCGTCGACCGGGGCGGTGATGACGGTGCGCGACAGAGTGATCTGCGCCTGTTCGAGGGCGGCCCGCCGCTGCTCGAGCTCGGCCTGGGCCTGCAGCTTCTGGCTCTGCAGCACGGGAAGCTGCTTCTCGGTTGCGGCGGCGCTTGCTTGCGCCGCCGCAAGGCTCGCTTGCGCCTGCAGATAACTGGAATGGTATTGCTGCGCCTGCTCGGCCGTCGCAGCGCCTTGCCTGAGCAGCCCTTGGTACCGATTGTTCTGCTGGGTTGCGAAGGCGAGCGCGGCCTCCGCCTGCGTAACCTGCTTGTTAGCCTGGGCGATGCGTGAGTGCTGCGCAGCGATCTGCGCCTCGATATTGGCGATATTGGCCTGCGCCGCATCGACCTGGGATTTGGCCTGATCGACCTGCACCTTGGAGTCGCTGTCGTCGAGGCGCACCAGCACGGTGCCGGCGGTGACCGTTTGATTGTCGGTCACCGGCACGTCGACCACCTCAGCACTGATCTGCGGACTGATAGTGACTGTGCGCGTTGCAATGAAGGCGTCGTCAGTCGAAATGCTGCCGCCGCCCAGGAGCCACCAGGCCGCCAGGCCGGCTATGCCAAGGACGCAGAGCGCGGCAATGGTCAGCACCAGGGCGCGATGCCGGGGTGGACGCGTCCGCGAGGAGCCGTCCTTCGGCACCCCAGCGGGTTTCGTGTCCCGAGGGGGCGCGGCCTTCTGGCGTTCGTCGCTGACGCGTTGATCCATGGGTCACATTCCATGGTTCATCCATGGCTCCACGTTCCATGGTGGATCATCGAATTCTCCTTGCGTAAACCCCATCGTCGACAACGGGTGGAGCCGCGCCAGCTTCGCTTTGTTGATCGAATGAAGGCCGTTGGGCATGGATTGGTACCTCCGCCGAGTTCCCTCCCATGGCTAGAGTAACAGAGTCGCCCCTGGCTGTGAGAGCCGCAAGGCAGGGGCAGGAATGTCCTCGCCCTCCGGGCGGTCGGACTTTAAAGCAGACCCTTGACGATTAAACGTTCCCATTGTCGGGACGTTTCGTCGCTGAAACGGGCGGACCGGCACTGAACTGCTGGTGGCTACCGCGAGGTCAGGCCGGTCAAGAGCCGGGGCCCGGCTGCAGGGCGGCGGAGATCTTCTGGGCGAAGGCGCCGAGTTCTTTCGGATCGAGGTCGCTCACGGCCCAGTAATCGAGCCCGCCATGCGACCAATGGCGGACATTGTAGCCCTGGACCGTTCTGGCGCTCATCAATGCGTGCCCGTTGCCCAATCGCCGGGCAACGAACAGATTGATCAGGTGCTTGCGGCGGCCATAGACGACCGAGGCTACCGGATCGCCGTCGATGTAATCGAGGCGACCGCCGAGCAGGATGAAGCCCTCGGCAGACAAATCGACGACCGGCGGCGCGACATCGACCTTGCCGTCGAACCAGGGCTTGACGGTGTGTTGGTCGCTTGTTTGAACATCCAGGAGATGCCCGGCCTGCAGCGAGCGAATATGTGCCGATACGATCTCGTCGGCCAGCGTTTGCTCCCGGTCGCCCCGGAAAGTGGTAATCAACAGGCCCGCGGCAAGGGCGCCCGACAGTGCCGCGCCCGAAGCGAAACCACCAAGAAACATGCGTCGAGAGGACTGCAGCCAGTTCTTCGGCGCGGCGGCGCGCGGTGCGGTCGGCAGTGCCGCTTCGATGCGGCTGCGCAAATTTGCCGGCGCGGTTACTTTCAGGTCGGCGGCCGCCATGGCCTCGCGCATCTGACGAAAGACCGCGACCTTGCCGGCGCAATCGGGGCACGCGGCGAGATGCGCCTCGACATCGCGGGCGTGACCGGCATCGAGCTCGCGGTCGAGAAGCGCGTGAATGAGAACTTCACATTCGGCGCAGTTCATGGCGATGATCCTTCCGCCGCGTTCCAGGCCGCGCGCAGCATCGCTCGCGCCCGCGCCAGGCGCGACATCACCGTTCCGATGGGCACGCCGGTGACTCGTGCGATCTCTTGGTAGGACAGCTCGTTGATCTCGCGCAGCACGATGGCTTCGCGGAACGCAAAGGGCAGTTCGGCGACAAGCCGTTGGATCGTGGTGCCGTCGTGCTCACGCAGCAATGCCGATTCCGGCGAGGCCGGCTGCTCCTGCCAGAGCGGCGCGGCAGACGCGGTCTTTTCCTCCTCCTCCTCCGAAAAATCGGACACAACGGCCTGCTTGCCACGACGGGCAAATTCGGTGTTGCAGACATTGCGCAATATGGCGAGCAACCAGGGCTTCATTGCCGGACCGCGAAAGCTGTCGAAATGCCGCAGCGCCCGTAAGTAGCATTCCTGTACCGCGTCCTCCGCGTCGGCGACGTTGTGCATGAGATAGCGAGCCAACGTGAACACGTCGTCGAGATGGGGCAGCGCGGCGTCACGAAAGCGTCGCGCCCTGTCATGCTCCTGCTCGACGCGGTCCGCCATCGCGTGCTCGACCACTGCACGATGCCATCCGCTTGCGTCCACGCGCGCCAGCCGTGATGGACGAAGCGACGCGGCTGGCAACCGAGCGAGCATCACTGCGTCGGATTGCCGCCGGTCGCCCCTTCTATCACAATAGTACCCACCATGTGCGGATGGATATAGCAGAAGTACTTATACGCGCCGGGCTTGGTGAACGTGAACGAAAAATTCTCGTCGGTGTCGAGCGGCTGTGATCGGGCGAAAGCGCCGCCGTCCGACGCGATACCGTGAGGGATGTCGTCCTTGTTCGTCCAGGTGACGGTGGTGCCGGCCTTCACCCGCAGTATCGGCGGGTTGAAGGTGAAATTGTCGATCGAGACGGCGCCGGCGTTCTGCGCCAGCGCCGGCAGGACGGTTGGCGCTATGCCCGCAGCGCTGAGCGCTCCCAGCGCTGCCGCGACAACGAGGCTTCGCAGTTCATTCCTGATGCACATCATCGCATGTTCCAATAATCGTTTGTTGTTGATCTCCCTCTCCCCTCAGCAGAGAGAGGGAGTTGAACGCTGCCGCGCCTCGGTCAATGAGCGGGCTAAGTTTGAAGCGTCGCGTCGATGATCGCGAGCCGCTGTTCATTTTGCTTGTAGGTAATGTTGGCGGTGCCGAGCACGCTGCGCAGTTTTTCAGCAGGGACCTTTATCGGTCCCGGCGAGGCAGCCGTGCCCGGTGCCGGCTGCGGAAAGGCGGTGGAGCGCGCGGTGTGGAAAGTGGCGTTGCCCTCGACCTTCTGCATCACCTGATGGATATGGCCGTTGAGCACGGTCACCGAGCCGAAGCGCTTAAGATAAGACAGCGCCTGCGCGCCATCGTCTGTGCCCCAGCCCCAGTTCGGGTAAACGCTCCAGAGCGGGATGTGGGCGAAGACAACGATGGGCGTCGATGCGCCGCGGCCCTTCACGTCGGCCTCGAGCCATTCCAATTGCTCGCTGCCCAGTTTGCCCAGCCCGCCGGCTTTGAGGTCGTGGACGTTGACAAGGCCTATAAAGTGCACGCCGTTGGCATCGAAGCTGTACCAGCCGGCGCCCTTGGTACCGCTTCCGTAGCGTTGCAGATAGAGTTTTTGCTCAGGATCAACAAAATCATGCTCCCCGGGCACGTAGTGAACGTCAAGCTTGGCCCCACCAATGATCTTGTCGGCATCGTCGAACTGCGACGCGCGCGACAGGTGGCTGATGTCGCCGGTGTGGATCATGAACGCCGGCTTGTTCGGCAGTGTCTTGACCTTGGAGATGCACTCTTCCAGCGTATGCAGCGCATTCGGATAGGGCGTCTTGAAATCGAAGCCGATGTGGCTGTCGCTGATCTGGGCGAAGGTGAACCCGCCCGGCTCCTGCGCCACCGCTTCGTCAATGATCCCGAGCGAGCGCGGAACCCCGCCCGCGACCGTCCACAACACTCCAGTGCCGATCCAGGTCATGCATTCAAGGACCTTGCGCCGACTGACGCCGTCATCCTGATCGAATTTGCTCATTGCCTTTCTCCTATGGACTCCTGTGGTACCGCACACGCGATCGCGCAAAGCGGCCGCTTATTCCCGGCTGCGGTGATTTTCTTTTCGACAGCTGGGATTGGTTCCCGGAAGCTTTTGCGAACGCCGCGGGGTGAGCAGCGGATGAGACTGGCGGGGCCGAATCGGCACGGTGTTTGGGCCTGAAACCGCGCGCGAAGGGGAGGGGCGGCTAATGTCCGCCCCCAGTTTTTCAGAAATCGTTGTGCAGGGCGGCATTGTAGCCCGCGCTGCCGCCGCCCGTTACAGCCGGATCGTATGACCCGGCGCCCGCCGAACCTCGTGGGGCAAGCGCAAAGGCATGAAAGCCACTCCGATCGACCACCACGGCGTCGTTGTGGCCACGATGAGCCACGACTTTGTGGTGCGGTTGCGCGGATGCCGGCGAGGTGACGACCAAGTTGGCGGCCACAACCGCGAATGCGACGATTTTGATCATTGTTTTTCTCCTGTCTTCAGAGCGCATCGGACACTGCGCCCGTTGCTCTTGGTCCAGGAGATCGACGAGGACGATTTTTAATTCCATCACAGCGCCGTGACGGGGCCAGCTTGCGAAGGTGGCCGATGATTGGCATTGGGCCGGCGGAGAAGATCGGGCGCGACCGCAGCTTTGTGCCGGCGCGCCCTTTTTTCCGTGCCCGGGTGCGATTGTGCTGCTATACGGTCTACAACGAGAAAAACCCGGCCGGGCGCGCCAGCAACGCGAAAGACATGCTGCAATCAACAACGTCCTTTGCATCGACAACGCCGCTACAATCCGTCGAGACCAAAAGGTCGTGGATCGTCGCTACAGTCGCGTTGGCGGTGATGGCGACCGCCTTCGGGGCACCGTGGATCGCGGTGGTCGGGCTCAAGACCATCGCCGCCGAGGTCAATGGCGAGCGCTCGATACCGGCGCTTGCGGGCGCGCTCGTGTGGATGGGTTCTGGCGTCGGCGGCATACTCATGGGGCGGATGGCCGAGCGCTTCGGCGTGCGCTCGACGGTAATCAGCGGCTCGGTGATGATTGCCGCCGGCCTCGCGCTGTCGACTTTCGGTCCCTCATGGCCGCTCTATGTTGGCCATGGTCTGTTCATCGGGCTGCTCGGGATCGGCGGGATCAACGCGCCGTTCTACATCTATGTCAGCCGCTGGTTCGACCGCCGCCGCGGCTCGGCGTTGGCGCTGATATCCAGCGGCAGCTTTCTCGCGGGCGCGCTGTGGCCCTCTATCTTCCAGCGCTCGATCAGCTATTTCGGGTGGCGGGATACGATGCTGACTTACGCGCTGATCGAGCTCATGCTGATCGTCCCCGCTGCCGCAATCGTCTTTGTGCCGCCGCCGGAGGGGCCCTATCGCGCCGCGCACGCGAGCGCGGGGCGCGGTGCCGCGACCGTGCTCGGCTGGCCGCCCAACCTGGTGTTCGTGCTGCAGGCCTGCGCGATCTTCACCTGTTGCGTGCCGATGGCGATGCCGCAGGCGCATCTGGTCGCCTTCTGCAGTGACGTCGGCATCAGCCCGGTGCACGGCGCCGCCATGCTGTCGGTGCTGCTCGGAGCGGCGTTCTTGAGCCGGCAAGTCTGGGGCGCCCTGTCGGATCGGCTCGGTGGTCTCTACACGATGCTGGCCGGCTCGGCCTGCCAGACGGTCGGGCTAGCCGCCTTTCTGCTTACGCAGAATGAGTTTGGCCTGTTCACGGTTTCGGCGGCGTTCGGGTTCGGCTTCAGCGGGCTCGTGCCGGCAAACATCCTGGCCTCGCGCGAGCTTTTTCCGGTTGGCGAGGCCTATTGGCGGATTCCAACCCTGCTCTTGTGCAGCGGCACCGGTATGGCGACCGGCGGATGGCTCGGCGGCGTGCTTTACGATTATTTCGGCTATTACACCCCCGCTTTTGCTGCCGGCGTTGCCGTCAGCATGATTAATTTTACGATCGTTAGCATTCTTGCTTTCCGGCGCAGCCAAGCCGTCATCGCCTAGCCGCGGCGGTAAAATCTGCAGGGGCGGCCTCGTGGCCGCCTGCGTAACCAGGCCTCTCAAGCTGCCGGTGCGCAGGCGCCGCCATTAACAACGGTCTCCGAAAAGCGCTCGTTGTAGCCTACACTTGACAGCGATTTACTGGAGGTCGCGCGCAAGATCACCCGCCGAGCTTAAGCTTAACCTGGGGTCACCGGCGGTCCGGGCGCGCTTGGCTAATGCTTGGCGTATAGGCCCCTTGGCGGCGGCATGGTGCCTACACCTTAAGTTATATGGCTTCGGAAATTTTATGCCCTACGGTATATGATCCCTCTGCTTTGAGCTTAACGAGGGGGTAGTCTCCATGTTTGCGGGTTGGCGAACACAGGAGCCCAAATGAAAAGCCCCGCTCAGTTGGCTGGCGTGGTGCCGTTCGTCGCAGGCTCGAGGATTGCGCTGCTTACGGGCTCGCCGGACGTGTAGTGCAATGTCAGATTTTTGGCATTTATATCCTTGGCAGGCAGTCAGTCGCTCCATGGGCGTTAACCTGAGTTGTAGGTTAAGGGCTTGCGATTGGATCGATGCGGACCTGATTGTGGCGGAGACCAAGAAAGTCGTTAGTCAATTTGGCTTAGTAGGACATGCTAGATACCACGATGGCGGCTGGAGTGCGATCGGGTTGATTTCACATGAGGGCAATCCCCATGAACTGATGGGGTTGTCGGGCAAGTATGCTAAGACGCCAGCGTTAACTCTCGCACCTTATCTTGAAAGCATCATTGACAGTTTTCAATGTGATAAGGGACGAGTAAGGCTCATGGCACTCCAACCCGGTAAGAACATTTATTGGCATTACGATGCCTCGGAGTTGATCGACACTGATGTCAATGCTCGGCTTCACATCCCGATAATCACGAATCCTGGTGTTCAATTCCAGATCTCTCACGAAGATCAAATTTGGCGACCCGGGGAGCTTTGGTATGGTGATTTTTCTTTTCCCCATCGCCTTCGCAATGGAGGGCGAGCGGAGCGCATTCATCTGGTCTTGGATTTAAAGACGAGTGACTATGTCACTTCTCTGTTTCCCCCATCGTTCCTGGAGCAAAAGGAAAAAAGACGCCGCGCTCGCAGGTGGTGCCAAATTGCATATGATCGCACTGCGACAAGCCTGGGATGGGGCCGACTTGTTGAAGTAGCATGAAAAATCGCAGATGCGCGGGCGCGGTTACTCACTCAGTGCGCGGTGAACGGTCTCTGGTTGCGAGAGACCCGTCAGAGTGTCGGCATTTGGCCGGCGTCTTGACGAGGTGTTTTCACGCGAGCGCGGCGCCGTTTCATGCCGTGCCCCGTTCGCCGACGTGCAGCGGGAAGCAGAGCGTCACGCCAGCGCTCCAGGCTCCAACTCGGCGGCGGTCAAAAGCGTCACGGGCTTGCTGGCCAGCATCGGTCTCGGATGCTTGCGGATGCGTTCGGCAGTGGCGGCATCGCCGCGGTGCGCGGTCAAGTCGCGCTCGTAGGCGTCGACTGCGTTCTTGACGGTCGCCCGCCAGCCAGCACCGGCATCGCTACCCCGCACATGCTCGCCGGCCGGCGTCTTCGTGGTCGTCGGCGAGCGCGACCCGCTTGGTCCAGTTGCCCACGCAACCGTCGGCAACGTGCACGACCGACGTGCCTGCCGCATGATTTCCGGCGGTAGCCGAGCGCGATGACGGGTGATATGGTGGTGAAGTCACAAGGCTTCAGACGGACGCGCAGCTTGGGTCGCCCTGTCTCGAGGCGCTCGGCCCTCGGGCCAGGGGCGTTTTTCCTCCGGCCCGGTGATCGGAATGAACTTGTAGCGAGCAGTACGAAGGAAGCTAGAGCCTTCGGGGCTTCAGGGACTTCTGTGTGCCGTTGAGTTGTGATAAGCGCCAATGAGCAATCAAAAGCCCCTTGCGGCCGCCGCACTTTCTCGGGCACATTTTGCTGACAGCGACGGCGCGCCGGGTGGATGTGCCGCACCAAAATCGCGTCCGAGAATCGGGGTTACAAGGGAGGTTTGCATGAAGCGCATGTTATGCTCGAGCGTTGCGGCAGTCGCGTTCACCGCTTTGGTGGCACTCACGCCAGCGCGCTTGAGCGCGCAACCCGTTGCCGTTGACGGCGATGATATCGGCGGCGTCGTCACCGGTCCGCACGGGCCGGAGGCCGGCGTCTGGGTGATCGCGGAAACCCGCGATCTGGCCACGCGCTATGCCAAAGTCGTGGTGACCGACGACCAGGGCCGCTACGTCATTCCCGATCTGCCCAATGCCAAATACGACGTCTGGGTGCGCGGCTACGGGCTGATCGATTCACCGAAGGCGCAAGCCGTCCCCGGCAAGCAACTTAACCTGACCGCCGTGCCGGCACCGAACGATGCCGCCGCGGCCCAGTATTATCCGGCCATCTATTGGTTCGCCATGCTGAAGATTCCGCCGGCAAGCGATTTCGGTGGCAAGGGCGACATTCCCGGCAAGATCACTCAGCAGGAATGGCTCACCGCGATCAAGAACCAGGCCTGCGTCGGCTGCCACCAGCTGGGCCAGCTTTCGACGCGCACGATTCCGGCCGCCTTCGGAACCTTCAAGAACGGAGAAGAAGCCTGGGCGCGACGAATTCAATCCGGGCAGGCCTATCCGAACATGATCGATACAATGGGCAAGCTCAACGATCTGCCGCTCAAATATTTCGGCGAGTGGACTGACAGCATCGCCAATGGCGCGCTGCCGAGCACCAAGCCGCCGCGGCCGCAAGGCGTCGAGCGCAACCTCGTGATCACCGAATGGGATTGGGGGCAGCAGGACAAGTACCTGCACGACTTGATCTCTACCGACAAGGCAGATCCGACTGTCAATGCCTATGGCAAGCTCTACGGCTCGACCGAATACGCGACCGACCATCTGCCGGTGCTCGATCCGAGGACCAACAAGGTGAGCGTCATCACGCCGCCCGAGGATCCCAAGGTGCCCGAGGCACTCGGGCCCGGCCACGCTGCGGCGGCGAAGCCGATCGCCCCTTCGGCCTATTGGGGCATGGAGAAAATCTGGGACACGCGCTTTAACAATCACAACGACATGTTCGACCAGAAGGGCCGGGTGTGGATGACTGCGACCAACCACGCGCCTGGCACCCCGGCGTTCTGCCGCAAGGGGTCTGATAATCCTTACGCCAAGGAATTCCCGATCGAGAAAAACGAACGTCAGTTGGCGATGTACGATCCGAAGACCGGAAAGTTCACGTTTGTAGACACCTGCTTCGGCACCCATCACCTGCAATTCGGATTCGACAAGGATCACACGCTGTGGACCAGCGGCGGCGGCCAGCTCGCAGGCTGGCTCGACACCAAGGTATTTGACGAAACCGGCAATGCCGAAAAGGCGCAGGGCTGGGCTCCGTTCGTGCTCGATACCACCGGCACCGGGCACCTCGTCGCCTTTACCAAACCGGGCGAGCCGCGCGATCCAAAGAAGGACATGATGGTGGCCGGTTCCGGCACGTACGCGGTGATGCCGAGCCCGGCAGACGGATCGGTCTGGTTCACCGTCAACGTATTCGCCGGCCAGGGTGGTATCGTGCGCTTCGATCCGAAGACCAGGCTTTCGGAGTTCTATAAGGTTCCGGCGCCAGGGTTCGGTCCGCGCGGCGGCGACATCGATTCGCAAGGTGTCGTCTGGGTCTCGCTCGCCAGCGGCCACCTCGCGAGCTTCGACCGCGGCAAGTGCAAGGGGCCGCTCAACGGTCCGAACGCTACCGGCGGTCAATGTCGGGAAGGCTGGTCGTTCTACAAGTATCCAGGACCGGGCTTTGCCGGCATAGGGGACAACAGCGCCGAGGCGAGCTACTACAGCTGGGTCGACCAGCACGACGCGGTCGGGCTTGGCAAGGACGTGCCGATCTCGACCGGCAATGAGAACGACGGCTTCGATGCGCTGGTCAAGGGCAAGATGATCGTGCTGCGTATACCGTATCCGATCGGTTTCTACGCCAAAGGCCTCGATGCCCGCATCGACGACGCTAAGGCCGGCTGGAAGGGTAGGGGATTATGGTCGGCGGAAGGCGACCGCACGCCATGGCTCAAAGAGGGAGGGAAGGGTTCGAAGCCCATCGTGGTGCATATCCAGGTGCGCCCCGACCCGTTGGCCCATTGAGGAACTGATCTGCTCCCTGCGTCAACGCCGGTAAGTGAAGGTGCGGCGCTCTCTATCAGAACCAAATGGCGGCGCCCACAAGGGCGCCCCACGGCTGCTCATGCTTGCGTTGCGCTTGTCTAGCATCGAATTTCCCCTGCAGCGGCTTTTTGCTTGAAAGCCCGCGTGAAAAGTTCGCATCGGTTGCGGGGGGCCGGGCAATCGACCGCGGCATGCACCACGCCGGCCAGGCGGCTTCGGTGGATTTTTCCCATACCGCCGCGGCGTGATTTGCTACTGTGAGCCCGAAAGGGTCGGGAGGAAAGTATGTTCGAACAAAAGAAGATCACAATGGGGTTTGGAGAGCCGGGACAGGGATCCACGTACGGCCGGCATGGCTCCCGCCGCCAATTCTTAGCGGGGGCTACAGCGGCTGGCGCGGCAGCTTTGCTTGCTCAGAACGAAGCCAGTGCACAGAGTGCCCCGCCAAAGTTGATCGACACGCATCACCACTTCTATCCGCCGGCGTACCAAAAGGCCTGGGCTGGCTGGGAGGACCAGCGCAAGCTTCCGCACCTTGGGGTTCAACTTGCCTGGCGGCGCGACAAAGCTTTCGAAGAGATGGACAAAGCCGGTATCGCGGCCGGGGTGCTTTCGCTACCGTCTACCCCCGGGGTGTGGTTCGACGGCGATGCCGGCACAGCGCACAAGATGGCACTACTTTGCTGCGACTTCGGCGCCGAGATGGTGCGTGACCATCCCGGCCGCTATGGCCTGTTCGCGCCGCTGTCGATGCTCGATGTCGACGCGACGCTGAAGGAAATAGAATATGCGTTCGATACGCTCAAGGCGAACGGTATTAACCTGCAGACCAATTACGGGGACAAGTGGCTGGGCGACGCGACCTACAAGCCCGTGCTGGAGGAACTTAACCGGCGAAGCGCGGTCGTGTTTGTCCATCCGCTGGTGGCAAGCTGTTGCGGGCATCTCAGCGTGGGCGCGATCCCCGCGGTTATTGAAGTGCCGCATGACACAACGCGCACTATCGTCAGTTTGCTGCTTAGTGGCACGTTCACGCGGCTGCGCGATATCAAATGGCTTTTTTCGCATGGCGGCGGAACGATCCCATTCCTGGCCGGCCGCATCGAGGCATTCTACGAGAAGCGGGCGCGGGGCCCGGATGGTTTTGCACCCGATGGGATTGAAGCTGAATTCCGACGCCTCCATTATGACACAGCGAATGCTACGCATCCGGCCGCGATGGCGGCTTTAATGAAGCTTGTACCGATGTCACAGATCACTTACGGAACGGATTATCCCTATTTCTCGCTCGATCAGATCAACGAGCTGCGGCGGCTTGGTTTATCGGCAGATGATCTCGCCGCGATTGCAAACGGAAATACGACGCGACTGATGCCGCGCTTGAAAGTGTAAAGCGCACGGCCGCTCAAAAGTAGCAGGCCAGTTGGTATTTTCGGCCACCAGGCCTGCGGGTCTGCTGGCACCAAATGACCGCCGTTAACGGGGTCGACTTTAATTGATCCTGGCGCCGGCAAGTTTGACGATTGCCCCCCATTTGGCCGTCTGGCCGGCAAGAAAACTTTTGAAATCATCTGGCGTGCCGAGATTGGCGATAGCAGAGAACTTTGCGAGATTCCGTTGGGCTGCAGGTGTTTTCAGGCCAGCATCGATCGACGCGTTGAGCTTTTCAATGATCGGGCGCGGCGTGCCGGTGGGCGCCACCACCCCGGCCCAGGCGTCGATGATGAAGTCCGGATAGTCGCTTTCGACAAGAGTGGGCACGTCGGGCAGGGCCGGCCAGCGCTGGGCGCGGGCGATAGCAAGCGCCCGCACCTTACCGGCTTTAATCAATGGATAGAGCGTGACAAGGCCATCAATGGTGAACTGAGTCCGGCCGCCCAGCAGATCGGTGATTGATTGGGGCGGAGCCATTGTACGGTACATAGACTACGTCGATGTGTGCCTCCGTCTTGAATAAGGTGCTAAGCAGATGCGGAGGCGTGCCCAATCCGGCGCCAAAATTCAGCTCGCCAGGATTGGCTTTGGCATACGCGACGAATTCGGCCACGGTGTGCGCCGGAACATCGAGATTGACCACGAACACATGAGGCAACAGCGCCACCATCGCGATTGGCGAGAACGCTTTGCGAGGATCGATGCCGAGGCCGGAATAGAGGGCTGGCGCGACGGCAAGCGAGCCTGACGAACCGAAGAGCAACGTGTAGCCGTCGGGGGCCGCCGCAGCCGCCAGTTTTGTCCCAATCGTGGAGCCGCCGCCAGGATGGTTTTCGACCACCACCTTGCCGACGCTCGCCGTCAATTCCTCGGCCACCAATCGAGCCATGGTGTCGATTGGACCGCCCGGTGGAAAGGGCACAATCATCCGGATCGGCCGGTCCGGATAAATTCCTTGTGCATTGGCGGAGGCCCTCATCAGCAAAGATGCCGCGGCGATATTAGCCCCAGCAATGGCCTTGAGAACTCTTCGCCTAATTACCATGATGATCCTCCCCAAGAGCTGCCGCGGCGGCAGCACCGCCTCAAAGCAGGCGCGGTTTAACCATACGGCACCGCGTTCACCACAATCTAATCCGCTCCGTCCCCAGCGGGAAGCGCGCGGCAAAATCCGACTTTATGCTGGGCCAATCCCGAAAGATCGGTCCGGGGGGCACCCTGCGCCCGCGAAGTATCTAAGCGGCCTGGTCGCCAGATGGCTTAACGATTCCGCTAGCCGCCGTCGTCATCATCGTCCTCCGTCGGCGATCCAGGATCGGACGCTGGCGATTGTTTTGCGAAAATTTAAACGAATTTTGACCAGCAAGAATCACCTCAACTTAATGGCTCATCGCTATCAAGCGCCAAACGCTACGCATGCATCGCGTAAGTTTGGGGAGGAGAAATGTCATGCCGTGTTTCTATTTTCATCTGACATCGAAGGAGAACAATATCCCGGACGATAGTGGTAAGGAGCTTGATACCTTGACTGACGCTTATCAGCACGCACGCGCGCTCATTGACAAGATTGTTTCATGTGTTGGCAGCGACGACACCGACCTTTGGAAGGTGGTCATCTCCAACGACGAAAATGATGCTCAGATGATCGTTCCATTCGCTCTCTCCCATACTGTTCGTGGACACCGCCGACAGACAATTTGATGCTGGACAAAGCAGCAACGGAGACCACAAATGGACGGCGGCGCGGTTCAAATCATTCACATGGGGCGACCGCCGAAGCTGACAACCACCAGCGCAAAATTGATTGGCACGCGGCAGGGAGGCGTCGGGTTCGACATCAGGCGAACGGTAGCCAGATGACGATCTCCTCGGTCCGATCCTCACTGGTCCGCTTCATGACCGCCTTAGCGTCTGTATCCGGATGATACTGGACGCGAGCGGGTGGGGATGTGCTCGCCGCGCTCGGGCATAGCGCACAGAAACGCCTTTCTGATTGGAGCGGCCCGCGCTCATTTCCACCTGCCCGCCGTTGTGGCATCCTCGACGAAGAGGGCGCCATGCAGGGAATTACTTGTATTGCAGCGTCCCAGTGTGCAGTCCATCAGGCTCAGCACAGCAAGCAGCAGACTTGCGCAAGCCGGATGGCAAATAATGGCTCACTAATAGCGGAGCGACTGATCACGTCGCCCTGCACGAGATTGAGATCGGGATTTGCGGCGGACGTGCGAGTTGATCCGCCGCCCAAAGCGGCTAGCAATTCACATGGGGCGAGCGTCGAAGTGCGCGTCTTGGGCTCGGCTGCGACATTGCGAATGCGAAACCGGGATAAATGATTCACTGCCAGCAGTGACGATTCTGCAGCAGCAACGGCTTTATTGGTGAGGACGAATCGCACCGCCCGGACTGGAACGCGCCGAGGATCGGTCCCAGGGCCGTGCCCAGCGGCGCCGGGCCGTCAGGCGCGTGCCCGGCGGCGGTATGAAAGGCATTATATCGATCCTATCCGAAGGAGCCGAAGATGATCCGCGAACCGTTACTGGTGACCGTCGCCATCACCGATTTGCGCCCCACCCAAATCACCGTCGGCATGCGGGAGGTGACGAGCAAACGCAAGCATTGGCGCGAGATCGGCGTCAGAAAAGGCGAAAAATTTCTACGCCAACACGTGATTCCGGTCGTGCTCGGTCCGAAGCGGCGGCACTACGTGGTCGACCATCATCATCTCGCCCGCGCCCTGCATGAGGAAGGTGTGAGCGAGGTCGCGGTGACGACCATCGCCAATCTCAGCAAGCTCGATGACGACGTGTTCTGGGTCGTCATGGACAACCGCTCCTGGCTGCACCCGTTTGACGACAAGGGCCGCCGCCGCCCCTACGAAGACATCCCCAAGTCGATCACGCACATGCTCGACGATCCGTTCCGCTCGCTGGCCGGCGAATTGCGCCGGGCCGGCGGCTTCGCCAAGGATACGACGCCGTTTTCCGAATTCCTCTGGGCCGATTTTCTCCGTCGGCGGCTCAAACGCAAAGCAGTCGACCGGGACTTCCAGGATGCGGTCGAAAAAGCGCTCGAATTGGCCAAGAGCCTAGATGCCGATTACCTCCCCGGCTGGTGCGGCCCGGCGCCGGAGGAGTGAGCTATACGCGCGAGCGCGTGTGCTATGCTTGATCGATTGGTGAGGGAGGGTTTTATGCAACGTCATGGCGCTTGTAGAGATAGCGCAAAATCGCTGTCCCGCCGTTCCGTGCTCTGCGTTGCGGCCGCTGCGGCGGCCACGCCGGCTGTTGCCGGTGAGTGCCGCATCGGTCCGCCCGAGCATCCGCAGGGGCCGAGTGTGTGGATGAACCTCGATCAGGTCGAGCTCGATGCCGCCTACGATCAATCGTACTATGCGCCGCTCGCGAGCCAGACACTGGCGCGTTATACGAGCAACAGCGAACTGGTGCGCAAGCGCCTGGGACCGCCGCAGCGCGTGACCTATGGGCCGACTGAGATTGAGAAGCTCGATATCTTCCGCACGAAGCGGCCGAAAGCGCCGATCTTTATCTTCATTCACGGCGGCGCGTGGCTGCACGGCAGCGCCAAGGACTATGCGTTTGCGGCCGAGAGCTTCGTTAATGCCGGAGCGCATTACGTAGTGCCCGATTTCATTGCCGTCGATAAGGCCAATGGCGATCTCCGGGTGATGGCGGCGCAGGTGCGCCGTGCCATTGCCTGGACCTATCGCAACGCCGCGCTCATCGCCGGCGATGCGAACCGTCTTTATATCGGCGGCCATTCCTCCGGCGGCCATTTGTGCGGTGTGGCCCTGGTCACGGACTGGCAGAAGGAGTTCGGCCTTCCGGCGAAGATCGTCAAGGGAGGCGTCTGCATGAGCGGCATGTACGACATGAGGCCGGTGCGGCTATCGAAACGCGGCAGCTACGTGAAGTTCACCGATGCGATGGAGCAGGCGATGAGTTCGCAGCGCCATCTTGATCTGCTGCATACGCCGATCGTGATTACCTATGGCAGCAACGAAACCCCGGAATTCCAGCGCCAAAACCGCGATTTCGCTGCTGCCGTCAGGGCGGCGGGAAAGGCGGTGCAACTTCTCGAGGCGGCAAACTACAATCACTTCGAAATGGGGGAATCCATCGGCAATCCTTATGGTCCGAATGGCCGCGCGGCGTTAGCGATAATGAATCTCGGTGCGGCATGACGAAAGAAACTCGCTCGATGTGGCCATGAGGATTCGGGTTGCAGCGGGGTTGCTGGTGGCAGCGGCGCTCGCCGGCTGCGGCGGCCTGAACTTTCACCTTGGCGGATCAAACAGCGCGCAGCCCGCCGCGGATCCAAACCTTTATCCAGCGAACTACCGGATGCAGATCGCGCACTTGTTGGCCACGCTGTTGAAGGATCGCGTCGACTTTTACGGGGCGGTCATCGCGCCGCCGGCGCTCAAACCCGTCGCCGATAGCCCGAATCCGCATTACGTGGTCTGCGTGCAGCTCAACGGCCACAACGTGCCAAAGAACAAGGCCGTCATCTATTTGGCCGGCGAGCCGACGCAGTTCATTGATTCCGTGCCACAACAATGCGGTGACGCGGCCTACCAGCCGTTCACCGAACTGCAGACCGTGAAGCCGGAGCAATAAGTGCGCGGCGGAGTCTTCTCGCGAAGCGGACGATATTCGCTGAGCAGAATGTGCGACGCGGTGTTTGGGTGCGCGCAATGGCCACGCGATCGCGCGAGCGCGTTTTAACCCACGACCAAGCATAAGGTAATTGGCATAAAGCTGGCAAAATCGAGAGGCACCATGGACAGCGATGTTCTGATTGTCGGCGCCGGACCGACGGGACTGACGCTCGCCATCGATCTCGGCCGGCGTGGCGTGCGCTGTATCCTGATCGAACAGAAGGAGACGCCGGCGTTCTTGCCCAAGATGGAGCGCATCAACGCGCGCACCATGGAAATCTACCGCCGCATGGGGCTGGCGCAGAAGATCCGCGCGGCCGGCCTGCGGCCCGACTGCCCGATGGATGTCTATATCGTTCTTGCGCTCAACGAGCCGCCGCTTCTGCGCCTGCACTATCCTTCGGTGGTGCAGGCCCAGGCGGAAACGCGCGCCACCAATGACGGAAGCCTGCCGCTCGAGCCCTATCAGCTCATCTCGCAATACACGCTCGAGCCGCTGTTGAAATCGGTCGCAGAGAAGACTGCTGCCGTCTCGGTGCGGTTCGGCTGCGAGTTCCTGTCGCTCGAGCAGGACGCCGCCGGGGTCACCGCCCGCGTGCGCGCGCGCGCCGGCGGCAGCGCGGAGCTGCGCGCTTCCTATCTGATCGGTTGCGACGGCGGCGCCAGCCCGGTGCGCAAGGAGCTCGGCGTCAAGCTCGTCGGCGAAGGCAATTTGTTGTCGCTGCGCCAGGCGCTTTATCGCTGCGACGAGCTGTTCGACCTTCTGCCGATCGGCAATGGTCCGGGAAAGGGCCGTCATTATCACGTCGCCGACGATAAGGCGACGCAGCTGATCATGCAGGATTCGACCAGGCACTGGACCCTGCACTCCACCGTCGAGAGCAACGATGAGATGAACGCCGCCTTCGAACGCGCCGTCGGCGTTCCGGTCAAATACGAGATGCTGTCCTGCGAACCGTGGCGGCAGAATTTGCTGCTCGCCGAGCATTACGGCAAGGGCCGCGTCTTCCTCGCGGGCGACGCCGTGCATTTGGTCATTCCCACCGGCGGACTCGGCATGAATTCCGGCGTGGCCGATGCGATCGATCTGTCGTGGAAGCTTGCGGCGACGCTTTCCGGCTGGGGCGGGCCGGATCTGCTGAAATCCTATGAGATCGAGCGCCGACAGGTGGGCGAGCGCAATGTCGGCGCCTCGCGCTATGCCACTCTCGGCCGCCGCAAGTGGCGCTCGCTGTGGCGGCCGAACATTTGCGACGACACGCCCGCGGGCGCGCAGACGCGCCATATCCTCTCCACTATCGCCGATGTCGAGCAGCGCAAGAGCAACGAAATGATCGGTGCCGAACTCGGCTATCGCTATGTCGATTCACCGATCATCTGCAATGTGCCGGGCGGCCCCGAACATATGTTGCGCGAATATCATCCGACCACGTGGCCCGGCGCGCGGCTGCCCCACGTGTGGCTTAACGACGGCACGTCGATGCAGGACCATATTTCCGATGGCTACACGATACTCAAGCTCGGCACCAGCAAGGCGGACGCAAGCGCGCTGGAAAGAGCGATCCGCGCGCGCGCCGCACCGGTGACGGTGCTTGAGGTCTCCGATCGCATTGTGCGCGAAGTCTACGGCTATGACCTCATCCTCGTCCGCCCCGACCTGCATGTCGTCTGGCGCGGCAACGCGCCGCCCGAGGATGCCAGCGAGGTCGCAGCGATCGCCACCGGACATTCTTCAGATTTGGCTTGCCGATCCGTGAATGCGGATGATGCAGTCATCACGTAACCACTCTACGCACAAACGCGTGGACTGGTTACAGGGCACCTTACCGGAAATTGCCCGCCGTGCTCCAGCCAGACCCGAAGGTTTGGCTCGTGGAGGGGCGAGCTCGTCGAGCCGTGGGGCTGTCACTCTCGACAATGCGCCCCTTCAAAGTGAAAGATGTTGGTTGGTCGCCGAAAATGGGAGGACTCGAAGCAAAATTCGTCCGACTGTGTCCTGTGCCGTTGGATTGGATGCTGCTCTGGCTTCGGCGAGGAATTCCCTCCGGAACCGCCCGAGCGGTTCATCGCTTGGCCCCGCGGCTGGACGTTCGCTTGGCGTCCACGCGGGAATTCGCACGGCGCGATGTTTGTAAGGCCGCCTCGAGACCGCGCAACCGCGATTTGGCGGCGGCGGACGCCGCACTCTCGATGGCTCGGTAATCGCGCACCAGTTCGGCGCCGAATTCGGTCAGCTCTGCGCCGCCACCCTGCGATCCGCCCGATTTGGCGCGCACCACCGGCTGGCGGAAGCAGCGGTTGAGGTCGTCGATCAGGAGCCACGCGCGTCGATAAGACATGCCGAGAGCGCGGCCGGCCTGCGAAATCGAGCCGCCATGGCCGATTTCTTCGAGCAGCCGAATTTTTCCCGGACCGATCGATCGCTTCGAGCCAAAGTCCACGCGCAGGGTCAGTCTGGTGTTGCTCACGGCGACGATTCTTGAGGCGGCAGTAAAGATACAACGGCCGGCCGCAGCACCAAAGCGTCGGCTGGCCACCTCTCCGCTGGTGGATCGGATTGCGGCGAACCTGACCCCTCGGTCAAGCATGCAGCCGAACGAGGTTGGGGCCGTCGAGCGCAAGCCCGGGCCCGCGTACGGGCGATTGCGGCGCTACATCGGGCCTACCTGTTCAAGCGATTGAGAGCGCGCGGTATGTTCCATGTGACCGAGGCGAATAAGTCGGCATTGACGAGCGACGGCGATGGCGTCGTTGAGGAGTCCTGAGGGTCGAATTTCGGCTACGCGGCCTGCTGACGGCGTTAAGCCGAACCCTCTGCCATAAGGAGCGTCATGCGCCGCGCTAATGCAGCGGCCAGACGCGAACCGCACCAGGATCGATGTCGAAGCGGCATGCGCCGCCGTTAAGTTCGGAACAGCCGGCAAGCGCGCGGATCAAGGTGTTACCAAAGCGGATCGCAATCTGATAGCCGACGCCGGTTGGAGAAACTTGCTCCACGTTCCCCTGGTAGCGCCCGAATTCGCTCACGTGCACGCGCGCGGGGGGTACGGTCCAGCCGAGCCGCGCGCCGGGTTGCAATGGCGGCCCAGACACTTTGAGTTTTGTGCCGCTGCCGACCGACAGAGCGTCGGGCTCGACCGCGGTTCCTTCGGCGGCGAATTCGGCGCCGAGGAGGCGCGCCGTCAATTCATTGGCGGGTCGCGCGAACACGTTCGCGGTCGGGCCGGATTGGAGCACGCGTCCGCCCTCAAGCACGAGCAGTTCGTCAGCCAGCAGCGCGGCTTCGGCCGGATCATGGGTGACGAGGATCGTAGCGGCGCCGAACTCGCTCTGCAGCGCCAGCATCTCCTGTCGCAGGTTTGCCCGCAGCGGTGCGTCGAGCGCCGAAAACGGCTCGTCGAGCAGCACGAGTCGGGAAGGCCGGACCAACGCCCGCGCCAGCGCCACGCGCTGCTGCTGGCCGAGCGATAAAGCGGCCGGCCGCCGCTGTTCGAGACCACGCAGGCCCAGCCGATCAAGCCAAAATCCGATCAGGTCGGGATCGCAATCGCGCGCAAACTGCATCTGCTCGATCACGGTCAAATGCGGGAAGAGGCCGTAATTCTGCGGAACGTAGGCAAAGCCGCGGGCTGCCGCGGCGAGGGCAGAAATATTTTTACCATCGACCATGATCATCCCGCGATCACAGGATTCGATTCCGGCGATGATCTTGAGTGTCAGCGATTTGCCAGAGCCCGACGGACCGAGAATGGCTAGGCGGCGCTGTCGCGGCGACCATTGGACGTCGAGGCGGAAGCGGTCAAGCTGCCGCTCCAGCTTCAGCGCCAAATCGACCGCGCAGACCGGGGGGGTTGGCCGAGCGGTGGGCTCCGGCGCGGCATCCGGCAAGTCCTCGAGCCTGGATCGAAAGAGCGGCCCTCGTTGTCCGCTCAGCAGTAAAATGGTCAACGCTAAAATCAGCGCCGGCAGCAGCACCGGCAGCATTGCGGGCAGTCCCTGCGCACCAAACGCCACGTAGGTGTAGACCGGCAGCGAATAGGGATGATAGGCGACCATGACAGTGGCGCCGAATTCGCCGAAGGCGCGCAGCCAGGCGAGCAGCAGACCCGACAAGATGCTCGCCCAGGTGATCGGCAAGCTGACGCGAAGGAATACGTAGAGCGGCCCACGACCGAGCGTGGCAGCGACATCTTCCAGCACCGGATCCATTGATGCGAATGCAGATCGCGCGGCGATGATCAAAAACGGCGCGGCGACAAAAACCTGGGCGATGACGATGCCGGCAAAGGAGTTGGTCAAGGCGCCGCCGGTCAGCCGGCCGATCGGCGACGCATAGCCAACCAGGAACAGGAGCAGGATGCCGCTGGCGAGCGGCGGCAGAGCGAGCGGCAGCTGAACGAGAAAGCCGAGCACCGCCATCGCGCGTCCTGGCAGCCGCGCCAATAGATAGGCAAGCGGGACGCCGCACACGGCTATGATCAAACTCGCGGACGTTGCGCTAGCAACCGATATGGCGGAGGCATGCATAAGCGCCGCAACATCGACGCTCTGCCAATCGGCCAAGCCGGCTTGCTGCGCGCCTGCGAGCAGAGGCGCGATCAGATAGATCGCGAGCAGTCCCGCCAGAAAAGGCAGCGGCGCGGAAATACGGCGCTTCATATGGAATTTTGACTCATGAATTGATAGTCAATGCCGCGGAAGCGGGAAGCCATCTTCACCGGCGGGCATCCCACGCAAGGCAGGCGATCGGCTACAAACCGTATCACTTGGCCTCATCGATAATGGCTTTGATGTCTTGCGGCACGGCGTTTGCTTCTCCGGCAGCATCCAATCTTTGCGGCGTGAGGCCGTGCTCCTTGAGCAGCTTCTGTCCGTTGCTGCCGAGCAGAAACGCCACGAAACGGTTGGCGCCGGCGGGATTCGGCGCATTGCGCAAGATGGTGATCGTGTAGACCGCCTTGGGCTCGATGGCGGCGGGCAATGGCAGCGCCGGTATCTTGGCGTCCGCCGTCTCGGTGGAATAGAAGAAGCCGGCATCGATCTGACCCGACTGCAGGCGCCCGATCAATGTCTCCTCGGGCACGACCTGCGCCGGGTTTTCCGGAGCGCCGAGCACCTTCTGGGCGAGATCTGGGCTTTTATAGAAGGCCTGGGCCGTCTGCATCAGCCTCAGACTGAGCGCGCCCTTCGGATCGAGCTTGGGATCTGTGCGGCCGATCCGGATGCCCGGCTCGAGCAGCACTTGATACCACGCCTTAGCCTTGAAATCGGCGGCGAATTTGCTCGTCGGGCTGTAGCCGATCACCAGCGGAGATCGCGCAAAGGCGATGTACCAGTTGAGCCAATTGCCGTTGGCGTCGCCCATAAGGCTCATGTTGACCTTCGGATTGGCGCTAATGAAGACGTCGGCGCGCCGCAGCTTTCCTTTGATCTCATTGGCGAGCTTATTGGAACCTCCGGCGTAACCTCGAAATTGAGCGCCCGAAGCCTTGTCGAAGGCTGGCGCGATGCCGTGCTCCATCAGATTGACCAGCGAGCCGGCGTAACAGACATTGACGGTACTTGCGGCAAATGTTCTTGGGCTTGGTAGCAAGCACAAGACGCCGCCGAGCAGCGCCGGCGCGGCCAACCGGCGCACCGTTCGCGATCGCCATAGGTCCGGTCGGTCCGGAAGCTTCCGCCAAACCGATATCATCGATCGTTCAAATCCGTATACGGAAAGCATCTCAATCCCTCCGGTCCTCTCGCTATATCCTAACGGATATGACGCTGGCTAGAAAGTCCCTTGTCTCAGCGCGTCACCTCGTTGTATTCGGCGGAATATGGCGAAGCGGGCGGGCCGAGCCCCTGGCGAGCTAGATCTCCGCACAAATGCGCTTGCACGCTGAATCACGCCAGCGCGCCGGTCTTAAGCTACGTGCGTCCGGGAAGTGGATGCGCGGCTTCTGTGATGACGGTCGGTGAACCTGCTCATCAACGTCGTGGGTGGCGAACGCCAGGGTTGCCGCATCCAGGTACTTAGGCTCGCCGGCGACCGCGCGGGCAGCGGCGTCGCGCTCCTACATCCAGCGGGCACTCGTCATTCGCGCTCAAGGCCGCATCTTGGCGGTTGCCTTTTGCGGCCTATTGCTTATGAGCAACTTCGGTTGGGATTGGTTGAGCTCCTCGCAGCCTGTCGGAGTGACAATGACCGTGCCGCCGATGTTGACGCGATGGTTTCCGAGGCAGGCGTTGGGTTCGAAGGCGAATATCATGACCGGCTGCAGCACGGCCTGATGCGCCCGCGCCGCATTGCTTCCGGCATACCGTACATTCATTTCGAGCTGGTCATCGATTTGCTTTCAGTGCGGCCGGCAAGAAAAGAATGCACCAGCCGCGGCGACTGATGCCAACATCTTCGGTTACCAGCTTGAGGAAGACGCCGAAACGTGAAGATGAGTATCGCACCGGCGCCGCAGACCGCCCATGGTCCAGGCAAAGACCCGCAATGGCATTCCCCCTGCTCTGGTATTCGGGCTGACTTTAGCTTAGCGCGCTTAAAGGCAGCAGCTTAGCGCGCTTAAAGGCAGCACCCAACAATGGGGCAAGCTGCTATATTCGCGCAAGTTTTTTCGAGGAGCGCCGTCAATGAGGCTCATGGAATTGCGTATGTCGCCGGGCGCGCAAAGTTCGCAGCGGCGCCTCGAGATCGACATCGCCACCACGCGCCCAGGAACGCCTGGCGGAATATTCATGCGCCGGTTCTGGCACGCGGTCTATCGAAGCCAGGATTTGCCGCTCGGGCACGCCAAACCCATTCGCATCATGAGCGAAGACTACGCCCTTTATCGGGGGCAATCCGGCGAGCCGCTGGTCGTCGCGTACCGCTGCCCGCATCGTGGCGCGCCAATGCACCTCGGTTGGGTCGAGGACGATGCGATCCGCTGTGTCTATCATGGTTGGAAGTTCGACAATTCGGGTCATTGCGTTCACCAACCCGCCGAGGAAGCGGGTTTCGCTCGCAAGGTGCGTTTACGAACCCATCCGACGCGTGAATATCTGGGACTGGTGTTTGCCTATTTGGGCGAAGGCGAGCCGCCACCGTTTCCGCATTTTCCACATAGGCAGAGTGAAGGCTTAATTCAGGTCTGGAACGCCGAGCGCGTGCCTTGCAACTATCTGCAAAGCTTTGAAAACAGTATGGACGAGGTCCATGTAGCGTTTACTCATCAGCCGGGCGGATCGCACGCCAAGCTTTCCGCTGATCTCCCCATCATTACGGCGGAGGAGACCGAATGGGGCATGCTCCGCTTCGGTACGCGCCGGAACGGAAAGGTGCGCCAGACGCTGCATTATGCTCCAAACATTACGCGGGTGATCGTGCCGCCGCTTGCGGGAATGGACGGGATCGGCGGCTGGTCAGAAATCTACTTCAGCTTCACGCCGGTTGATGACGAAAACCATTTGTGGCTGATCACAAGCCACGTCGAAGTCACAGGTAAGGACGCTGAAGCTTATCGAGCCAAGCGCGCCGAATATGACCGCAACGTCGCTGCTGCGCCGCTTGTCATGGACGTGGTGCACGACATCTGGTCCGGCAAAGTCCGCTTTGCCGATGTCAGGCATCCTGATCTCGCGGTGGTGCAAGATATTGCGGTGCAGGCCGGCCAAGGCCGGATCGAGGACCGTGCCAGCGAACGCCTGGGCTGCTCCGATGCTGGCATTATTCTATGGCGCAAAATTCTCACACGTGAACTGCTTGCGATCGCCGAAGGCCGTCCGGCAAAAAAGTGGAAAACACCTCCGACAGAAGTGGTGCCCACCTTGGGATTTTAGGTGGATCACCTGGTGGTCGGGTCCATAATCGGCAATAAATTGCCGTGGGCCAAGCCGACGATTTTTGGCGGTGAGGTTAAAAGGTTCAGAAGATATGCGAAGGATCGTGAACACGAAGATAAAGAACGGCGCATTTGTGCAAAAACCTAAAATAACTAGCAATGGAGCTTATCCAAGAACTGATGGTGCCAAAGGAGATCACGGTTCCGGGTTAGCTGCAATCGGCTATCGCAGCCTAATGCAGCCTGAGACCCGCCACACAAAGCTTGGCGGAGCGGGTCTATTGAGACCCAGGCGCACTGGATCTGGTTTGTTGCAGGCTTTCTTCTCGCACGTTCGTGATCGCTGTTGATTGGATTTCGTCGTACAATCCGGACGAGTATATGAGCTGGCGATCTGTAACAATCTAGTAGCTAGTCGATACTGCCGGCCCCGCACCCCGCCCTTAGAGATACGGTGATGCGGGGCCCCAGGCTCGGGGCAGCAGCTAGACGCTCGGCAACTGTAACTCCTGCCCGACCCACAAACACGAACGCGCATGCTTCGCCTGCGTTCCGCGAATGTGACACTTTGTTTACCGGATCCTCGGGGGTCCGCCCCCCGGGGCGGCGGGCGAGCCTAACCTTTAAGCCTGAGGATTTTGATTCATCTTCGAGCCGAAGTTCGATCACGGACGCGGTGCCGGTGTCATCGGCGCCATCTTGATTGGTCCGGCGCGAGGAGTTGCAACGACGGTATTGAGCGACGCGGTCTCCGTCTAGAGACCCGCGCGGGTCTTACCATTTACGTCAGGTTCAAGAAGTTAAGGGGACAGGGGCGTCAGCACGTGGCGGCGGAGATGCACATGGCATTGCGAACGCGCGTCGATCCCCCGCGAATCACTGTGCGTTAGTCAACGTCGGCATTCCCGTCAGCCCGAATGCACAATCTCCTGAAAGCTGCCATGCAGCTGGAGCACGAGAATGGTAGGAAGTGCGCGGGAGCCAAAGCAGCGACGAGCCATCAACTTGCGGCTAGCCGAATACACTTGTGGGTGCCGCGACCGACTACTCTGGTGCGGCATTGTTGACAAGTTTTGGTGCGCAGGCAAGTGTTTGCCGACGAGTGATCGCTCAATAGGATGGCATCCCTCTCGCCACACCGCCACCGGCTAAAATAAAACAATCGCGCTTCGCTCCAGGGGAGGTTCACATGGCCGTCACGGCTCCACGACGTTTCCCGCGCGCCGACCCCGCTGCTCTTGCCGCTGCTACGCGCGTGCGTTGGACCTACGTCGCGCCCACGCTCTTGGTCGTCTGGATCGTTTCCATGTTCGACAAGAGCAACATTTCGATCGTCATCGCCAATCCGGCCTTTCTCAACGAGATGCACCTTACGGGAGAGACCAAGCTGCTTGGCTGGCTGGTCGGTAGCCTGTTCATCTCCTATGGGCTTGCGGCGCCGCTATGGGGCTGGGCGGTTACGCGCTATGGGCCTCGCAATGCCGCGGTCGTCGGTCTCGTGATTTGGGGCCTCACCTGCTTCTGGTCCGGCCTGTCGCAGAGCTATGGCATGCTGCTCGCCTCGCGCATTGGCCTAGGCGTCGGTGAGGCGGCTTGCTACCCGATCACGCTTGCACTCGTCGCCAATTGGTTAGCGCTGCGCGAACGCGGCAAGGCCACGTCCTATTGGTGGGTCGGCACCATGATCGGGCCGATGCTGACCGGCCTTGTGGTCACTACGCTCATCCTGACCGTCGGCTGGCGCGGACAATTCTTCGCACTCGGCGCGCTGGCACTGTTGCTGCCGCTGCCGATGGTCTGGTTCCTACTGCGCGACAGGCCGCGGCAGCATCCAGCAGTCAACCGAGCGGAAGCCGAATTGGTGGAGGCCGGTGCCATCGAGAAGAATCAGGACGCGCCAGGCCGCATCTTAAGGAGCGTGGCCACATTCTGGCACGATCACCGCTTCTGGTTGATGACGGTCGCGATTTCCGCCAACGCCATCTTCTTCTGGGGCTGGTCGGGCTGGCTGCCGACCTATTTGCGCACCGCGCGCCATTTTACCTTCAGCACTTCGGGGTACCTGACCTTCGTCATCTACGGCTTTGCAGTGCTGACGATTCTGATCATGGGACGGGTGTCCGACCGGGTCTTCCGCCGCGCGCCTTTTGCCGGATTGGGCTGGGCGGCGGCCGCGGTCTTTCTCATGGCGGCGGCGTTCGCTCCGAGCCCGTCGTTCAGTGTTGTGCTGATGATCTGCGCCCTGTGCGCGCAGCAGGTCGAGATCTCGTGCGCCGAGATGCTCATGCACAGCATTGTCGCCACCGACGAGATGGGACCTTCTCAGGGCGTGCGTGCCTTTGTGACGCAGATGGTCGGCGCCTTCTCCCCGGTGATGATCGGCTATCTGTTGGCGCTCACCCACGGCACCTTCATCGTGCCGTTCGGCGCACTCGCCGTCGCTGTGATGATTTCGGCCGGCTGCATGATCGCGCTCTCCAGGGAAGGGTACTAAGATGGCATTGTCAGATGCGGCGCTGCCTAGCATACGCGTGGGCGACGTAGAGGTGCAGGGATTGAGCGACGGCATTCTTTGGACCTCGCTCGACCTCGTCATCGGCATGGAGCGCGCGCAGGCCGAAAGCCTGGTCGGCAGAACGCAAAACGGATCGTTCTTCATCCCGGTGAATAATTTTCTGCTCCGCCGCGCCGGACGAACTATCCTCATCGACGCGGGCGCCGGCAATAGCATGCAGCCCACCCTGGGCAAATTGCCGCAAAACCTGCGCGCGGCCGGCATCGAGCCCGTGGCCGTCACCACTATCTTGATCACTCACCTGCATCCCGACCACGCCAACGGTCTGGTCGACGATGCCGGCGAGCCGCATTATCCGAATGCGGAGGTCATCGTGCACGCAACCGAAGCGGATTTCTGGACGCGGCCCGACGTTGCCGACGACGAGAATCGGGTGAAGGGCAACCGCGCGCGCACCAGGATCAACTTAAGACCTTATCTCGACCGGGTCCGGCGCGTGCGCGATGGCGAAGAGTATTTGGGATTTGTCCCGGTCCTGGCGCCCGGCCATACACCCGGGCACACCTGCTGGCTCCTTGCCACCCCAACCGGCGGCGGCTTCATGGCACTCGGCGATGTCGTGCATCTGTCGGCCATCCAGATCTCGCATCCGGAGGTCGCGCTGACCTACGATCTCGACAAGAACGGCGCGATCCAATCGCGCAAGCGCATTCTCGACATGGCCGCGAGCGAGCGCTTCGCCATTGCCGGCGCGCATGTCAACGCGCCGGGCTTTGGCTACGTGGTCCGCAAGGGCACGAGTTTCGCATTCGAGCCAGCGGGCTGAGCCGGCCCGCACAGCACGCCCGTTCTGTTCGCGCTGCCCATTTTGGCGGCGTGTGCCACCCCCAGCGGGCATCTTGGTAGAAGATTCTGCTACTTTTCCCCTGTTCGGACGGTGTATATAGAAGATAATTTCAGGCCTTGGCAATTGCCGGGCCGGCGCTGTTTGGCTCCGCGAGGGCATCATGACGTCGCCGCTCGACCAGAAAATCAGGATCACCGGCCCGGTGGTGGTTACCGCAAACCGGGCCGGCGACGGCGCGGTGGTGTATCGCCGCGCCGACGGCGGATGGAGCACCGATCTCGCCGAAGCTGTGGTGACGACCGACGCCGCCACTGCCCGCCAGCTGATAAACGCTGCCAATGCCGACGATCTGCATGCGGTGGGCTCCTATATCGCACCGGTCAAGCTGACGGACAGCGGCAGGCCGCGTCCTGGGAATTTGCGTGAACTGATCCGCCATCGTGGCCCGACGATCGAGCTGCCGGTGCCGTTCGGCGCCTCGCCGGTTCGCGAACGGCCGGTTCTGGCGCTGAACGAACGCACATAGAGCTGCGCCGATGTACGTTTACGATGCTTTTGACCGCACGCTGGTCGCCGAGCGCGTCGCTGAATTCCGCGATCAGGTGGCGCGCCGCCTTTCCGGCGAACTGACCGAAGAAGAATTCAAACCGCTGCGGCTAATGAACGGCGTCTATCTGCAACTTCATGCCTACATGCTGCGCATCGCCATTCCGTACGGGACGCTGTCATCGGCACAGCTGCGCAGGCTTGCGCATGTGGCGCGGACCTATGACCGCGGTTACGGCCATTTCACCACACGGCAGAACATTCAGTTCCACTGGATCAAGCTCGAACAGCTGCCCGACGCCATGGCCGAGCTCGCCAGCGTCGGCTTGCACGGCATGCAGACAAGCGGCAACAACGTGCGCAACATCACCACCGACCAATGGGCCGGCGTCGCGCCCGATGAAATTGAGGATCCGCGCATCTGGGCGGAATTGATCCGCCAGCACGTGACGTTGCATCCCGAATTTTCCTTCATGCCGCGCAAGTTTAAGATCGCGGTGGGCGCAGCGAGCCATGATCGCGCGGCATTGCGCATTCATGACCTGGCGCTGCGGCTGCACCGCAATAGTCTCGGCGAGGCAGGGTTCGAAGTCATGGTTGGCGGCGGCCTCGGCCGCACGCCGTACCTCGCCAAGACAATCAAGCCGTTCCTCCCCCAGCACGGTGTGCTCAGCTACGTTGAGGCGGTGCTGCGCACCTACAATCAGTTCGGCCGACGCGACAATCTGTGGAAAGCGCGCATCAAAATTCTGGTGCACGACTTGGGCGCCGAGGTTTTTGCCGGGGAAGTCGAAGCCGAATGGCAAAGTCTTAAGGACGGCCCGCTGGCACTCGATCCGGCCGCGGTCGCCGCCATCGCCGGACGCTTCGTCTACCCGCATTACGAGCCGCTCGATGACGCCCCGGCGGAGCTGGTCGAGGCGCGCCGCGCCGACAAAAATTTCGCTAACTGGGTCAACAATGCGGTCAGCAACCACAAGCTGCCCGGCTATGCCATCGTCACACTGTCGCTCAAACCGCAAGGCGGCACGCCCGGCGATGCCACCGCCGCACAAATGGACACGATTGGCGATCTCGCCGATCGCTACTCGTTCGGTGAAATCCGGGTCGGCCACGAGCAAAATCTGGCGCTGCCGCACGTGGCGCAGCGCGATCTGCCGAGCTTGTGGCGCGCGCTTGATGCCATCGGCGTCGCCACGCCGAATCTTGGTCTGGTCTCCGACATCATCTCCTGCCCGGGCCTTGATTACTGCAGCCTGGCCAACGCCCGCTCGATCCCGGTCGCTCAGGAAATCGCCCGGCGTTTTTGCGACCGCGATCTGGCGCGCAATCTGGGCCGGCTGCACGTCAACATTTCTGGCTGCATCAACGCCTGTGGCCATCATCACGTCGGCCATATCGGTATTCTGGGCGTCGAGAAGAATGGCGAAGAATTCTATCAGATCACGCTCGGTGGCCGCGCCGACGAGGCGGCCAGGCTCGGCACACTGATCGGCCCGGCGGTTCCGTACGCCGAGGTGGCCAATGCGATCGAGGAGATTGCCGCGGCTTATCTGGAGCTGCGGCGTCAGCCGGAAGAAACGTTTATCGAGACGATGGCGCGCATCGGCATCGAACCGTTTAAGGAACGCGTCTATGCCGCTCGTTGAGAACGGCCGCATCGTCGAGGACCGCTATGTCCGCATCGACGGCGAGGAGCCGATTCCCGCGCGCGTGCCAGTGATCGTTCCCGCCGACCGATTTCTCGCCGAGGCGGATCAACTGACCCGCCGCGACGGATCACTGGGGCTGTTGTGGCCGAACGACCGCCGCGTGGCGGAACTGCGGCCTTGGCTCGGCCATCTTGCGCTCATCGCGCTCGTCTTCCCCAAGTTCAAAGACGGCCGCGGCTATAGCCAAGCGCGTCTGCTGCGCGAGACCTACGGCTTTTCCGGCACCCTGCGCGCCACCGGCGATGTCCTGCGCGACCAGTTTCATTTTCTCGTGCGCGCCGGCTTCAATTCCTTCGAGGTGAAGAAGGAAGCGGACGCGCGCGTGTTCGCCGATGTTTTGGCCCGATACAGCGTCTATTACCAGCCGGGCGCCGACGGCCGCCCGCCGGCGCTGCGGCGCAGGCTGGAGCGCAGCGCCGCGGGCAAGCCGGAGAACGGGTAAACGGCCGCGGCTTAAAACACGGCTGGTCTCGCTCGGTCGCCAGCTGCTATGCTGGATTTCTTGGTAAAGGCGAGGCGGCCATGGCTCCTGTCGTTGCAGTGATTGCGCCCGGCATGATGGGCGCCGCGGTCGGAAAAAGACTGGTCGATAACGGCGTCAAGGTTCTCACGTCGCTTAAAGGCCGCAGCGAGGACACGGTGGCGCGGGCAAATGAAGCCGCGATGCGCGCAGCGTCGGATGCGGAGATCGCGGCCGCGGACTTTGTCCTTTCCATCCTGCCGCCCGGTGATGCGCTGGCGCTGGCCGAGCGCTTTTTGCCGGCGCTCGAGGCAAGCAATGCCAAGCCGGTCTTTGTCGACTGCAACGCCATCAATCCGCAAACGGTCGAGCGCGTGGCCGCCAAGATTGCGCCCACCGGCTGCCCGTTCGTCGATGCCGGAATTATCGGCTCGCCGCCGAAATCGGGCGACGCCGGCCCGCGTTTCTATGCCTCCGGCGCGGCGGCGCCGCGTTTCGCTGACCTACGTGCGTACGGCCTCGATATTCGCGTGCTCGACGGCGCCTTGAGTGCCGCTTCGGCGCTGAAAATGTCGTATGCCGGCATCACCAAGGGCACGCAGGCGATCGGTGCGGCAATGATCTTGGCAGCGACGCGCGCCGGCTCCGCCGAAGCGCTGTCTGCCGAGTTGCAATCGAGCCAGAAGGAGATGCTCGCCTGGTTCAAGCGTGCCTTGGTCGCCATGCCGCCCAAGGCCTATCGCTGGGTCGCCGAAATGCACGAGATCGCCGGCTTCGTCGGCGCCGATCCGGCGGCGCACGAGCTCTACGAAGGCGCGGCACATTTTTATGAGCACATTGCCGAGGATTTTGAGGCCGACAAGGAGGGCGTGGCGGCGCTCAGTGCTTTTCTCAACCGCAGCACTTCCATTAGCTGATGCGTTGTTCGGCATGCGGGATTTTTCTGCGTACGCTCTGGTCGCCGTCAGCGGTTGCGATCGACGGCTTTGCATCAGACCGGGAAGCGTCCAAAGATCGTTTTCGGCTATCGATTGAGCCAGCGCCGCGCGAAGCCGAGCAGGCCTTGCGGCAGGAAAATGATCATGGCGACGAACACGATGCCAAGCGGAATCAGGTAGGGGAACTGATCGCCAAACCACTCCGACAGTAATTGGCGTGCGAGCTGGAAGAACCCGGCGCCGACGATCGGTCCAACGAGCGTGCCGATGCCGCCGATGATGTTGTAGATCACCGCTTCGCCGGAGGTGATAAAGTAAACGAAATCGGGTGCGGCAAACTCGTTCTGCAGCGCGTAGAGCACGCCGGCAAGTCCGGCGAACAAACCCGACAGCATCACCGCGACGATCTTGTAGCGCTCGACTGGATAGCCGATGGCGCGCGTGCGCGCCTCGTTCTCGCGGATCGACTGCAGCACCATGCCAAACGGCGACTGGGTCAAGCGCCGCAAAATCAGATAAGAGCCCGCCACAGTCGCCAAGACGAACCAGTGCAGCGTCCTCGCCGTAAAGGAGGTGTTATAGACGAACGGGATCGCCAGATGTGGCCGCTCGAAGATCAGGCCGTTTTCGCCGCCTGTCACCGCCGTCCAGGTGAAGATGACGACATAGAAGATCTGCGCAAAGATCAGCGTGGTGATGGCGAAATAGATGTCGCGCAGCCGCGTGGAGAAATACGCCACGAACAAAGCGGCGCCTGCTGCGCCGACCAGCCCGAACAGGATCGCGAGCCATAGATTGCCCGGGTGCACGAGCAACAAGGCCGCGGCGGCCCCGTACATCCCCAAGCCGAAAAATGCCGAATGGCCGAAGGAGACAATGCCAGTATAGCCGATCAGCAGATCGGACGACATTGCCAGCAGGCCCCAGATCAGGCTTTCGGTGAGAAAGCGGCCCCAGAACGGCGGCAGGATGAGTGGGGCGATGATCAATAGCGCCATCACTGCGCCAAAGGCGAGCCAGAAAGTGGCGGTGTGGCTCAGTTGGGTTGGGCCGGCCGACCTGGTCTTTTCGAACGGAGCGGAACTCATTTGGGCGATGCGAACAGGCCGGTGGGACGGAATAAAAGCGTGAGGATCAGCACGACAAAGGAAACGATCACCGCCTGCGACGGATTGAGCCAGACCGCCGCGTAGCCCTCAAGCAGGCTGATGAAGATGGCGGCGACGATCGAACCGCCGAGATTGCCCATGCCGCCGACCACGACGACGATAAAGGCCTCCAGCACCCACTGCAGCCCCATGCTGGAATTGACACCGCCGAACGGGGCGAACAGCACGCCGCTTGCCGCTGCCATGGCCGCGCCGACCGCGAACACGCCGGTATAGACCAGCGGCACCGGAATTCCCATTGCCTGCGCCATGACGCGGTCCTGGGTCGTGGCGCGAATCCAGACGCCGAACTTGTTGTATTTGAGGAAGAGCCAGAGCGCGCCGATGATCGCGCCGGACAACAGCGCCATGACGATGCGGTACCAAGGATATTGCAGATAGAACAAGCTGAACTCGGCGCTGATGGGCTCGGAAATTTTGCGCGCCACCGGGCCGAACTGCCAGAGCGCATAGTTCTGCAGCACCAGCGAAATGCCGAACGTGGCGAGAATCGTGTTCAGCGGATCGCGGCCGATCAGCGGCCTCAGCGCAACCATCTGCAGCGCGGCGCCGAAAATGCCGATAATCAAAGCGGAGAGCGCCAGCGCGAGCCAGAAATTCCCGGTCATGGCAAAGGCCACGACTCCCATATAGGCGCCGAGCATGAACAATTCGCCATGGGCGAAGTTCACCACGTCCATGATGCCGAAGATCAGCGTTAGGCCGGAGGCGACCAACGCTAGGATCATGCCGGTGACGATCCCGTTCACTGTCTGGATGATCAGGAAATCGAGCGGAATGGCATGGAGGAATTGACCGACCGCGCCCAATTCTCACACCCCGAGATATTGTTTGATCACTGCGTCGCGGATGTCGATCGCCGACGCCGCGCTGTGGTGGCGCACGCTGCCCTTTTCCATGATGTAGACGCGTTGGCTCGCCGCCAATGTCAGCGGCACGTTCTGTTCGACCAGAAGGATGGCGATGCCCTCGTTGTGCAGCGTCTCGATGATTTGGCGGATCTGCGAGACCATGCGCGGCATCAGCCCCTCGGTCGGCTCGTCGAGCAGAATAATTCGCGGCTCCAGCATCATGGCCCGGGCGATCGCCAGCATCTGCTGTTCGCCGCCCGAGAGCGTGCCGCCGGGCTGGTTGCGCCGCTCCGCCAGGACCGGGAAATAGCTGAACACCTTTTCCAGGAGCGCATTGCGCCTTTGTTCGCTGACGCCCTTGCGGTCGAGGCCCGTGCGCAGGTTCTCCATGACCGTGAGCAGCCGGAAGATGCGGCGATCTTCCGGCACGTAGCCGATGCCCATCCGCGCCAGCTTGTGCGGCGGCAGACCGGTAACGGGATGCCCGGCAAAGATCACGGCGCCCTGGCTCGGCTGCACCAGACCCATAATGGTCTTCAGCGTTGTCGACTTGCCGACGCCATTGCGGCCGAGCAGGCCAACGACCTCGCCGGCGCAGATGCGCAGCGACACGCCGTGCAAGACGTGACTCTTGCCGTAATAGCTGTGCACGTCCTCGACACGCACCAGCGGCTCGGTGCCTTCCGCTGCAGCGCTCATGTCTTCAGGTAAACCTCCAGCACCTTCGGGTTGTCCTGAATTTCCCCCGGCGTGCCCTCGGCGAGAATCCTGCCATAGTGCAGTACGGTGATGCGGTGGCACAGCTCCATTACAACTTCCATGTCGTGCTCGACGATCAGGATGGTGAGATTTTTGGCGATGCGGCGGATCAGATCCTTGGTCTCGTTGGTCTCGGCCGCGCTCATGCCCGCGGTCGGCTCGTCCAGACACAGAAGCTGCGGGTCAGTGGCGAGCGCAATGCCGATTTCAAGATTGCGCTGCTCGCCATGTGCGAGGTTGGCAGCCAATTCCTTGGCCTTGCCAAGCAGGCCGACCGCGGCCAGCGCGGCTTCCGCTTTCTCGTTGATGTCGGCGAAAGCGCCATGATGCGAGACCATGTTCCAGGCGTGTCGGCGCGATTGCGCGGCGATGCGCGCGTTTTCCAGCGTCGTGGCATTGGGCAGGATGTTGGTGATCTGATAGGAGCGCGCGATGCCCTTCCGCGAGATTAGGTTAGAGCGTAATCCGGTAATGTCCTCGCCGTTAAACATGATACGCCCGCTGCTTGGCCGCAGCACTCCGGTCAGGCAATTGAAAAACGTGCTCTTGCCCGCGCCGTTGGGCCCGATCACGGCGCGCACCTCCTCGCGGGCAAGCTCGAAATTGACCTCCGACAGCGCCGCCAGTCCGTCGAAGCGGACCGACAGCCGCTCGGTCTTGAGCAGCGGCGGCGCCGGTGCCGCTCCCCGTTCGGGCACCGGGGAGCCGGCAGCGACCGTAGCGTTGGCGCACACTTAAGCGGAGAACGTGCAGGCAGGCGGGACTGTGGTCTTGTCCTTCGGTACGGTGTCGAGAAGCTTGTAATCGTTGTTCTCGATCTTGAACAAGAATTCGCGCAGGAACGCCTGGTGATCGGCTTTGCGCAGGGTCTTGTCGCCCTGCGGAAAGTCGTAGCCTTCCTTCATCTCCATGCCTTCGAGCGCCTCGATGAGCTTTGCCGTGTCCTCGCGGCTGTCGAATTTCGACGCTTCCATGGCCTGCTTCAAAGCGTTGAGCGCCTCGTAGTTCGACTGCACATAGCGATCCGGCAGCGGCCCCGAAGGATCCACCTTGCGCAACCGCTTCTTGGCTTCGTCGAAGAAGGCGTGGAGGTAGGGCGTGTCGAGCGGCCCCTGAAACACCGGGATATAGCGGTTGATGCCGATGAAGCCGTTAATCTTGTGGCCCAGCGCGGGCATATTGCTCGACTTGCAGATGGCACCGTCACCGGCCCAGACGTACTTCTTGGTCAGACCGAGATCGTAGGCTTGGTTGCCGAGGGTCACGCCATCCTTGGCAAACTCGATCCCGAACAGGCCGTCGAAATTGCCGGAGATTTTCGACAGGAATGGGGTCATGTCGGCAGTGCCAAGCGGAATGCCGGTTGTGCCGACGACTTCGGCGCCGTTCTTCTTGATCTCGGCCGCATAAGCGTCGCGGGTCGACTGGCCCCACGAATAATCTGCGTAGACGATGTGCCATTTCTTGCCTAGCTTGGCGAGCATCGGACCGAATGCCGCCGCCTGCGCCGGGGCGTAGTCGTGGACGCGGAAGCTCTGGCGGTTGCAGTTGGTCGTGGTGAGCGTCGTGTCGAGGCAGACGCTGATCATGTTGACGATTTTCGCGTGCTCCCAGACCGGCATGCAGGCCAGGCAGATATTGGACAAAAAGCCACCCACATGGGCGTCGATATTATCCTGCTGCACCATTCTTTCGGTCTTTTGCCGGGCCACCGCAGGCGAGCTCTGATCGTCGACGATGTCCAGTTCAACCGGGCGGCCGTTGATGCCGCCGTTCTTGTTGATGCGGTCGGCGGCCATTTGCAGACCGACGAGCGCAGTTTTGCCGCCGATGGCGCCGACGCCGGAGAGCGGCTGCTCCGAGCCGATCTTGTAAGGCTTAGTCGCCCCGAACGCCGCTCGCCAAGGCTCCGGGATCAGCATCAGGGCGCCAATTGCTCCGCCGCCCCAGCCGACCATGCGCCGACGCGTGACCTTGCCGCGGTACCAAATGTCTTCGGCCCACTTCTCTTCTTTCCATTTTTCGGTCATCGGCAGTCTCCCTCTGGATTTGGATACCTGCGCATGGCAGGCGCCGGACAGGCGCCGGCATCGGCCCTCGCCGGGCTCTTGATGATTTCGGGTGCTTAAGCAAACGCGATCTTGAGGGTACTTTCAACCAGATTCGCACCCACAGCGCGGCACGGGAACGCGGCCGCCGCGCGTTAGAAGGTCGCGGGAGCGGTATTTTTTGGCGGGCAAGTGATGCTAAAATGGGCAATAACCTGCGGAGCGGACAGGAGCCAACCGATGGCAACGGCCGAGATGCGACAACCAGAGCTTTGCAATCGGCCCGCGGTGCCGGCAAACGGGCTTGCAGCGCGGCTTCTGATCAGGCGCGATGCGCATTCCGGACCGACTTCTGGCCTCGCGCCGGGATTCGTGCAGGCCAATCTGGCCATCCTGCCGAAGGAGCTCGCCGGGGATTTTCTGCGCTTCTGTCAGCTCAACCCAAAGCCGTGTCCGCTTATTGGCGTATCGGCCCCGGGCGATTGGCGCGCGCCGGTTTTGGCCGAAGATCTCGACCTGCGCACCGACCTGCCGCGCTATCGCGTCTGGCGCAACGGCACAATTGCCGACGAGCCCAACGACATTACGCGCTATTGGCGCGATGACCTCGTTGCCTTCGCGATCGGCTGCTCGTTTTCGTTCGAACAGGCCTTGATCGAAGATGGCATCGAGCTGCGCCATTTTACCTGTGATTGCACCGTGCCGATGTACCGCACCTCGATCGCGACCGTTCCGGCTGGCCCCTTCCATGGACCGCTCGTGGTTTCCATGCGGCCGATGAAGCCGCACGATGCGATCCGCGCCGTGCAGATCACAACCCGGTTTCCGGCGGTGCACGGCGCCCCCGTGCATCTCGCCGCGCCGCAAGCGATCGGCATCCGCGACCTCGCACAGCCCGACTGGGGCGATGCCGTGCCCGTTTATGATGACGAAATCCCGGTATTCTGGGCCTGCGGCGTCACTCCGCAATCGGTGATCATGGCGGCCAAGCCTGACTTCTGCATCACCCATTATCCGGGCGCCATGCTGGTGACCGACCGCCGCAACAGCGAATTTGCCATCAGTAGATCACCAATAGCGAGCAGCGAATACGGCTCGACGATATAGCTCGCTTGCCGCTCTTATTGGCTAATGACTATTCGCGCTATCGCTCTTGGCGAGCCGCACGGAATTCCATGCTCATCGACTTCCAGCAACATTACACGCCGGCGGAATTGCTTAAGGGCAACGCTAGCGAAGTTACGGTCGATATCGACCGTGATGGCAATCCGCATTATCTGCTCAATCCGCTCTTGGCCGATCTCGCCGCGCATGTGCGCGTCATGGAGGCGGCCGGCATTGATGCCGGCGTGCTCTCCTGCGGCTCGGGGTTCGATCAGCCGGACATTGCGGTCTGCCGCGTCATCAACGATCGCATGCGCGAGGCGGAGCGCGCCTATCCGGGGCGCTTCATCGGCCTCGCCCACGTGCCGGCGCTCAAGCCCGCCGAAGCGGCTGCCGAACTAAAGCGCTGCGCCATTGAGCTGGGCTTTCCTGGCGTGGTGATCGCCTCGGAGCTGCAGGACCAGCCGCTCGACGCCGAGGTGCTGCGGCCCTTCTGGAAAGCATGCGCGGATCTTGACCTCTATGTGTTCGTGCATCCGCTGCCTCGGGTCATTCGCTGGGGCCGCATGGATGCCGACGATCTCGGCCGCATGCTCGGCTGGGAATTCTCACTGATGACGGCGGCGGTCCGTCTCATCAATTGCGGTCTACTCGACGAGCTGCCGACGTTGCGCATTCATTTCTCGCATTTCGCCGGCGGCATAGGCCGTTATCTCGGCCGTATCCGCGGCTTCCAACAGCGCGACAAATGGGGCACCGGCGCGCTCGCCCGTCACGGCCGCCGACCGCGCCAGGCGTTCGAGCATTATCTCGATCATCGGCTGTTCTACGACATCGCCGGATGGGCGGGCCCCGATCACGCCGCCCAGTGGGGCGCCGACTGGGTGAAGTTCGGCCTCGAGGAACTTGCGTTTTCCCAGCTCGTGTTCGCGACCGACTATCCGCAGGCGGTGCGCGATCCGAGCGAGATCGCCGCCTACACGGAGGCGGTGCGCGCGCTCAACGGCAACGGCCGCGCGCTGGTGGCCGGTGCCAATGCGGAAAAGCTCATTCGCGATCTCGGTCGGCGGCTTGCGACCGCACGCAAAGAGTCCGCTGCGGCGCGGGCATGAACGATCAGCCGCAAACGGCTGTTGCGGAACCCTTCGATCTGGCCGCCCACGGCTGGGAGGCGATCGTTGTTCGGCGATCTCGTCGGACCGGTCTGGCGACGTGAGGACGACGGACAACTGCGCTTAGGCTTCGTTGTTGCACCGAAGCATCTTAACCGCGCCGGCAATTTGCATGGCGGCATGCTTATGACTGTTGCCGACCAGGCCATGGCGATGACCGCGCGAGTGGCCGACCGGCGGCAAGCCGCATGCGAGGATGCAACTGAACAGTCAGTTGATTGGTACCGTGCGGCTCGGGAAGTTCGTAGAAGTTCAGCCCGAGGTGGCGCGCGACACTCGTTCGGTCGTCTTCATGCAGGCTAAAATGTTTGTTGGCGAGCGCCTTGTCGTAACCAGCAACGCCATCTGGAAGATCTTGAACCTTAGGTTGGCTTGAGCAGGATACCCGCCGGGAAAACGCGTTCTGATTTAGCGCTGATTTAGGTCATACGCCTAAGTTTCCCGCGATTTGCGTGATACCCCTAAAGTTCCCGCAGCCGATAGCCGATGCCATAGAGCGTCTCGATCATATCGAATTCGCAGTCGCTCGCCTTGAACTTTTTGCGCATGCGCTTGATGTGGCTGTCGATGGTGCGGTCGTCCACGTAGACCTGATCGTCATAGGCTGCATCCATCAGCGCGTTGCGGCTTTTCACCGCGCCGGGACGGCTGGCGAGCGCTTGTAGGATCAGAAACTCGGTAACGGTCAGCGTCACCGGTTCGTTCTTCCAAGTGCAGGTATGGCGTTCGGGATCCATGCGCAGCTGCCCGCGCTCCAGGATCTTGCTGTCGGGCGCCTTGGGCGCTACGCCGTCCTTGGGCGAGGAGCGGCGCAACACCGCCTTGACGCGCTCGACCAGCAAGCGTTGAGAGAACGGCTTCCGAATGAAGTCGTCGGCTCCCATTTTCATACCAAACAGCTCGTCGATCTCCTCGTCCTTCGAGGTGAGAAAGATCACCGGGACATCGGATTTCTGCCGCAGTCGCCGCAGGGTCTCCATGCCATCCATGCGCGGCATTTTGATATCGAGAATGGCAAGATCGGGCGGCGCGGTTTTGAATCCGTCTAGCGCAGAGGCACCGTCCGTGTAGGTGTCGATGTGATAGCCTTCGGCCTCGAGCGCGATGGAGACCGAGGTGAGAATGTTGCGGTCGTCGTCGACGAGAGCGACTGTCGGCATGGGCGCTCCTCTGGTAATGACCCGGCCCACAGCATCACTAGGGAGCCCGGCCCCTGCATAATCGATAAATCCCCATCTGACGGCGGGAGTGGGGCGATACAAGGCGAAAACTGGACAATTACGCGATCAAAACAAAGTCTCGGAACTCTTGAGCTAGAATTAGCAAGCAATCTCATTAACCTAGAGGATTTGTAGGGTGGCGCTTTATCAATAATTTAGCGCCGTGACCATGGCCGGTGCCGCCCGGCTCGTTTACGATTGCAGCCTGACGTAAAGGTATGTTCGAACGCTGCGACATTTGGTAACACTGTAAAAGTTTCATTGTTTTGATGGCCCTTTTTCTCCCATCGATTTTTAAGGTGGCGACGTGATGTAATCGTCCACGCCATCTCTTGGTCTTGAGAGCCGCACGTCGTGCACTGCCGCACTTTGCCCAACCGGCAAAGTAGCGTGCCAATGCTTGCACGACCGCTCTGTTTGCTATTCCTCGATTGGAGCAACACCGAACACATCGAATTGGGTGCAAATCGCAGCACGAGTCCACTGGCATGAATCATGCTCTCGTTCGGCGCATAATCGTATTTTTCTCCGGGCAGCTCCTCTGATATTGTGGTGCTGCTCAATTCTATCCGAGCGGTCGGGCAACGACTTGTCATGGAAGTTCGCCTCGCTGCGAGCGGCAATCTCGCCAGAGTACGCCACGCTGCCAGCCGCCTAGAAAATTTTTCCGTCCAACGCAAACCAAGCTGAACAGCGCTTCATTCGCTTTCCTCCAGAGCAGTTGTATTGCAAAACATAGCCCATTCTGCTCGCTCTCAGCGGTATCAACGTCGACCATTCAGACGCCGCGGAATAATCGCTAAGCCACCCTCGGGGAGAGATAATGTTCGAAAAGCCAAGCCTTGCAGATTTGCGAAGCGCTGCGCAGCAGCTCGGCATTGATCCCAGCGACAGTTACTTGAATGCGGTTGCAGAGATCGTCGGGCCGATTGCCCAGGCCTATGCGGTGCTCGACAGGATGCCCGATGAACTGCCGCCCATAAAGTATCCCCGCGGTCCAATAAGCTGGCCAGAGGGAAACGAGAATAGGCATGGGGCCTGGTATGTGAAGACTTCTATCAAGGGCAAGCCGGGGGGCCTCCTCGAAGGGCGGCGCATTGCGCTGAAGGATAATGTTTGCCTCGCCGGGGTGCCGATGATGATCGGTGCCGATATTCTCCGCGGCTACGTGCCGGAGGTGGACGCAACGATCGTAGATCGCATTCTCGACGCGGGCGGGGAAATTGTCGGGAAATCCGTGTGCGAGTATTTTTGCCTCTCCGGCGGCAGCCACACCAGCGCGACGGGCCCCGTACACAATCCGCGTCGTCCGGGCTATTCCGCCGGCGGATCGTCGTCAGGCAGCGCGGCTCTCGTTGCTGCCGGTGAGGTCGATATGGCAATCGGCGGCGATCAAGCGGGTTCGATCCGAATTCCAGCCAGCCATTGCGGGATTGTCGGATTAAAGCCGACCTTTGGCTTGGTCCCGTACACCGGCATTGCCCCACTGGAAATCACACTCGACACGTGCGGGCCGATGACTGCCAACGTCCGCGATAATGCAGTGCTTCTGGAAGTGATTGCCGGACCGGACGGGATTGATTCCCGCCAACGCGGTGTTCCCGCGGGCCACTACAGCGGAATTCTTGAGAGCGGTATCAAGGGATTGCGTATTGGGGTTGTGCGCGAGGGATTCGGCCATTCCAACTCCGAACCAGATGTCGACGCCTGCGTGCGCCGGGCAGCGACGCGTTTTGCCGAGCTCGGCGCCGCGGTCGAGGAGGTCTCGGTGCCGCTGCACGCTCAGGGATACGCAGTGTGGGCAGCAATCCGCGGCGATGCTGCTTGCATCACACTGTTGGAAATGAACGGAGCTGGCATCAACCACGAGGGTCTTTACGTCACCAGTCTTCTCGACAAAGCCATGACCTGGCGCAGCCATGCTGGCCAGTTCGCCGATACGGTGAAGATTGCCGCCATCTTCAGCAAGTACACCCTCCAGCGCTATGGCGGGCATTATTACGCCAAGGCACAGAACATCAGGCGGCGGTTGCGTAAGGCCTACGACAATGCGCTTGCGGCACGTGACCTTCTGCTGCTGCCGACGGTGCCAATGAAGGCGACGCCGATCCCGGCCAAGAATGCATCTCCGCAAGAGATCACGCGGCGGAGCTGGGAGCCGACCCGGAACACTTGTCCCTTTAATGTTACCGGTCATCCGGCCATCAGTCTGCCTTGTGGGATCAAGGATAGCCGTCCTATCGGAATGATGTTGGTCGGTCGTCACTACGAGGAAGGCACAATCTACCGCGCTGCCGCCGAATTCGAGCGTCATACCAATTGGACCGACTTCTAACGAAGAGCCGCTGAAAATCGCTCGACCTTGGACCTGCGAGCAGCGTTGGTGATTACGCCGGCTCGCCGACGAAATGGCGCTGCAAAGTTTCTGCGGCGCAGCGGCAGTGCCATAATAGGTGTGATCGCCGAGCAGATCCGTACGGAGCCGAGTGTTCGATTAAGCTAAAAGCCGATAGCACCTCATTGCGGCTTCGCGCCTGCTGCACCCTCAATTATTGTGGAACGCGCCATTGCCACGCTCCTAATCAATGGGCAGTTCCGCAATCGGCAGCCCTCTTTCTTAGGAGTATCCTCTTGCGCAATTCGGATAACAGGCCCCATGGCCACTCTTCTTCCGCAAACGCCTTTATCACGAGTGCAACGCCGTCAGCGCCAAGCGACTTAAGCAGCATCTCCGCCGCGTCTGACGTCCTTTTCTCCTGATTCTGGCGTGCCGGCCCAGCATGTTGCTGCTCCGCCTGCAGCTCGCAGTACTTCCGGTAATGTTTGAAGCGAGAAAAGCCATTCACCTGCGGCAGCTGCGTGTGTTCCTTTTGCGACTTGGCAGCCACGATCATTTCGGCCACTGCGCGGTCCGGAAGCACCTCGCCCGTCAGTGCCTTGGCGACCACTTTGCTCACGATTTCGGGGGGAGCGGACTTCGCGGCCAGACGATGAGCCGTAGTCGGCGGCAAAAGCGCAATTGCTGCGCCGTTGTCGTCGGCAAACTTGGCAAGGGCCATATAGGCCTGCGCTGTTCTGCTCACGATGCCGACTTCGGATTCAACCCATTTGATGAAAGCACCGTGATCGATGAGGTTCTTCTTGGCTGCCACGAGGTCGCGGCCGATGTCGACCAAGTCCTGCGTCGCCTTGCCGATGCGCGTCCTGATGCGGTTGGCTTGGACGCGAAGATTTGAGGCAGTATCAGCATCAAAAACCGAATAGTCGAACTGGTCGAAAATGATACTTAAGGCAGTGGTCATTGGCACACCCCCCGATCCTGCGAGCGGCGCAGGTCCAGCCCTTGAAGCTGGAGTGGGGTATCCACGATCCGCTTAGATTGGTCGTCCCATCATCGACCAAAAGCGGGACGCACGCCCCCCGTTCAGACCCAGCGCCCTGCTTCGTAAAGCCCAGCCTACCCGTAAAGGACGAGAATGGAAATTGTGCGACCCAACGGGATACATTGTGCGGCAATAAGAAGGCGCGCTTCCTAAGCTCGGCAAGACTTCCGTGTGCGGACGCGAAATGAAATTATTACACGTGATTTGTTGGGCATTCGTCGCGCCGCTTTTCAATGAAAGCCCGATTTCGAGAAACACGAAGCGTTTTGGTTGCGCGCTCTAAACGGCCCTGAGAATGCGATCGTCTAGCCTGCTGCAAGGACCGCATGTGCTGGCAGTTTTCAAGTGGTTTCACTGCAGGAGCGGTCGCCCCATTGAGGCGCGCCTTACGCCCGAGAGGCTGAGCGATGTTTCTGCAACGTTCCGCCCTTCATCACCGAGCCGGGGAGCGGATGGCCGACCACATCCTCGGCGAGCCGCGCGCACTCGATCAGTGCGTCGAGATCGATGCCGGTCTTGATTCCCATCTCGTGGCAGAGGAAAACGAGGTCCTCGGTGCAGACGTTGCCGGCAGCACCACTGTGACCGGCAAACGGACAGCCGCCGAGGCCGGCGACCGAGGCATCAAAGCGGGTCACGCCCATTTCTAGACCCGCATAAGCATTGGCGATCGCCAAGCCGCGGGTGTCGTGCAGATGCAGCGCGAGCTCGAGATCGGGCCAGCGCTCGCGCAAGCTGCCGACCACGCGCTTGATCGAGGCCGGCGTTGCCCATGCCATCGTGTCGGCGAGGGTCACATATTTCAGCGACACCTCGTGCGCGGCGGCGACATCGAGTATTTGCTCGACCAAGCGGACGACGCCCTCGGCTGGAATATCGCCCTCGAAGTTACAGCCGAAGGCCGCCATGATGCTGCCGCGCTCGACCGGAACGCCGTTGGTCTTGTACAGCTCCACGATCGCATGCTGGCCGGCGAGTTGCTCTTCGTGCGTGCGGTTCTGGTTGCGTTTGAGAAATTTTTCCGACGCGCAGAGCTGGATGGTGCCGATCAGCGCAAGCCGGTTGGCGTGCTTGAGCGCGCGCTCAAATCCCTTCTCATTGAGCCAGAGCGCCGTGTAGGCCACGCCCGGCCGCGCCGCAATTCCCTCGACAACCGCGTCGGCGTCGGCCATGCCCGGCACCGCCTTGGGATTGACGAAGGATACGATCTGAATGTGATCGAGGCCGGTTTGCGACAGCGCGCCGATCAGTTCGATTTTTCGCGCAGTGGCGATAAAGCCCTTCTCGAACTGAAAGCCCTCGCGCGGGCCTTCCTCGGCGACATAAACAAAAGCGGGCAGGTCGCTCATTGTGTTTGCTTGCCTGTGCAGCGCTCATCCGTGATAGTGATAACACCAGTCTCAGAGAGCGCCATTATCCGCGAGCGGGCAAGGCCCAGTTCGCGGAGGATTTCCGCGCTTTGCTCGCCGATCGCCGGCGGCTGCCGGCGCAGTCCCAGATCGTGGGCGTCGATCTCGATCGGCAGGCGCGGAAGCCTCGCCGAAAGGCTCTCGCCGAAGGCGACTTCGAGCATTCGGCCGGCGGCGTTAAGCTGCGGATCATCGAACAGGTCGGCGGGCTTGGCGACCGGCGAGAATGGAATATCGAGGCGGTCGAACAGTTCGGCAAGGACAGCGCGCGTATGCCGAGCGACGATTTCGGCAACGATCGGCAGCAAAGTCGGACGCTCGCGCACGCGATCCTCATTGGTCGCATAGGCGGAATTTTGCAGCAGATCGGCGCGGCCGAAATGCTCGCAGAAGCGCCGCCACTGCCGGTCGCTGGTCAACCCGACGAAAATCTGCTCACCGTCCGCGGTGGCAAACGGCTCATAGATTGCCCAGGCGCCTTCCCGCGCCGGCATCGGCGGCGGGGCGCGGCCGGTAACCGCCTGGCCGGCCATGTGCTGCGCCATCAGGAAGGCAGTGGATTCGAACAGCGCGGACTTCACCAACTGGCCGCGCCCGGTGAGCTCGCGCTCGCGCAGCGCTGCCTGGATGGCGATCACCGCGAACGCGCCGCCCATGATGTCAACCACCGAAGTGCCGGCGCGCAGCGGCTGTCCGGGCGGGCCGGTCATATAGGCAAGCCCGGCCATGAATTGCACGACCTCGTCGAGGGCTGGGCGATGCTCGTACGGGCCGCTCAAAAAACCCTTCAGTGCGCAGTAGACCAGCCGCGGATTGGTCTTGTGGAAATCCGCAAAGCCGCAGCCGAGCCGGTCCATAGTGCCGGGCGCGTAGTTTTCGATCAGTACGTCGGCGGTCGCGGCCAGCTGGTGGACGAGCCCGCGCCCCTCGCGCGCCTTGAGATCGACAGCAAGGCTGCGCTTGTTGCGGTTGAATGTGCCGAAGAACCCGGCGGCAAAACCCGGCAGCCGCCGGGTCGGGTCGCCGCCGACCGGCTCGACCTTGATCACGTCGGCGCCCAGATCGGCGAGAATAAGCCCGGCGCTCGGCCCCATAATGGTATGGCAGAATTCGAGCACGCGGATGCCGGATAGGGGAAGCATGGCTTACAGGCGGTATCTCAAGCTGTCATCTTGCGTCATCTTAGGCCGTCGTGGCCGGGCTTGTCCTGGCGATCTACGTACGCGAAGAGGAAATCATGCAAAAGTCATTTGTGCGGGGCACTTGGCAGGCAAAGCGCGCCTATTCGCCGGCCGTCATCACTGAAGGGGCAACGAAAACGATCTGGGTGGCCGGTCATACCGGTGCGGTGGACGTTGCCGGCAAATCGCTGGCGGGCGATTTCGATGCACAATGTCGGCAGACCTTTCGCAATATCGAGAACACGCTGGCCGAGGCCGGCGCCAAACTCTCCGACGTCGTCACCATGACGGTGTTTCTGATCGATGCGCGCTACACGACCCGGATGACCGAACTGCGCACCGAAATCTTCGGCAATGATTTTCCGGCGAGCGCCGCGATCACGGTTGCCGGTTTCGCACAGCCGGAAATGATGATTGAGGTTCAGTGCGTCGCTGCGGTTTGATCCGTCATTGCGGGAAATGGATAATTCCGGATCCGCTGCTGCGCTTGATCCGGATTGACGCGCTATGCACCGCTTGCTCGCGCCTGCTGCATCGCCTTCCACAGCCGCTCCGGCGTTGCCGGCATTTCGATATGTCTGATGCCGAGGACTGAGAGCGCGTCGACCACCGCGTTTGCGACCGCCGGCAGGGCGCCGACACAGCCGGCTTCCCCGGCGCCCTTTACCCCGAGCGGATTGGTCTTGGTCGGTACCGGATTGCTTTCCACGTGGAAGCCGACCATGTCGCTCGCTCGCGGCATGGCGTAATCCATGAACGAACCAGTGAGCATCTGGCCCTGCTCGTCGAACTTGATGTCTTCCATCAAGACCTGGCCGATGCCCATCGCGACACCGCCGTCCACCTGACCGTGAAGCAAAAGCGGATTGATCACAGTGCCTACGTCGTCGACCACGTTGTAGCGCAAGATCTCGACTTCGCCGGTTTCCTCGTCGATTTCCAGTTCGCACACATGACAGCCGTTCGGATAGCTCGCCACCTTGCCCTGATAGATCGCCTTTTCAATCAGCCCCACCTCCATGCCTTCCGGCACATTCTTCGGCTCCAGGGAGGCCTTGGCGACCTCCTTGATGGTCAGCGTTTGATTGGTCTTCTGGCTTGAGAACACGCCGTCGGCGAACTTGATGTCGGCGAGGTCGACCTTGAGCATGCGGGCGGCGACCGCTTTGGCTTTGGTCTCTATCTTTTCCGCGGCAATCGTGAAGGCCGAGCCGGAAAATGTCGCCGAGCGTGAGCCGCCGGTGCCTTCAGCAAAGAACACTTGGTCGGTGTCGCCCTGGATGTAGGTCACCTCGTTCGGATCGAGGCCAAGGCGGTCGCAGACGATCTGCTTGAACGTGGTCTCGTGACCCTGGCCCTGATTGATGCTGCCGGAAAAGATCGATACCGAGCCGGTTCGGTCGAACCTGATCTCGGCGCCTTCGAGCCCGGCAGCGGCCGAGCGCTCGATTGTGTTGGAGAAGCCAAGGCCGCGCAGCTTGCCGTTCAGGCGCGACTGCGCGCGCCGCGTCTCGAACGCCTTCTTGTCCGCCGCTTCCAACGCCAGATCCATGTTCTTTTCGAACTCGCCGCAATCGTAGGTGAAGGTCACGCTCGTCTTGTACGGCATAGCGCTCGAGGCGATGGTGTTGCGCCGGCGGATTTCTGCGGCATCGATGCCAGTCGCGTCGGCGGCAAGATCGACCATCCGCTCGATCACGTACGCCGCCTCCGGGCGGCCATTGCCGCGGTAGGGCCGTACCGGCTGGGTATGCGTGAACACGGCGGTGACATCGATATGCGAGGCCGGCGTGCGATACACACCGGCGAGCGTGCCGAGATTGCCCGTAAAGGCCGGCATTCCGACCTGCAGATAGGCCCCGATGGCGGCAATGATCCTTGCCCGGAAACCGAGAAAATTGCCGTCCTCGTCGAGCGCCAGCTCCGCGTCAGTGACATTGTCGCGCGCCTGCGCATCGCAGAGGAACGATTCCGAGCGCGTCGCCACCCATTTGACGGGGCGGCCCGTCAGGCGCGCCGCGAGCAGCACCAGCGCCACTTCGTTGTAGACCGCGGACTTCATGCCGAAGCTGCCGCCGATGTCGCCGCAGACGACCCGGATCTTGTTATCCGGTACCTTTAGAACGTATTGCGACAATTCCGTCTGAAAGACGTTGGTGCGCTGCAGCGTCGTGTAGATGGTGTAGCGGCCCTCAATCGGCTCAAACAGGCCGATGCAGCCGCGCGGCTCCATGGTCGCCGCGGTGACCCGGTTGATGACAAAGCGTTGTTTGACGACATGGGCGGCGCGCGCAAAGGCTGCGTCGGTCGCCTGTTTGCTTCCCTCGACCTGGACGAACCCGATATTGTTCGGGCAATCGTCCCAGACGAGCGGCACGCCCGGCTTGATTGCTTCGCCGGTGGAAACAATCGCTGGCAGCGGTTCGTAGTCGATCTCGATCAGTTCTGCGGCATCGACCGCCTGGTAATAGGTCTGCGCCACTACGAAGGCGACGTAGTCGCCGATCATGCGCACGCGATCTTCCACAAGGGCCGGATAGCGCGGGCGATAGCCGGGCACACCATCGCGGCGCTTGAGGCCGCCGGGGACCGGCAAATCGCCAAAGCCGGACTTTTTGTAGTCGGCACCCGTCAGGACCGCGAGCACACCAGGCGCAGCCTTGGCCTTTGCCGTGTCGATCGAGCGGATGCGGGCGTGTGCGTGCGGCGAGCGCAACACGTAGCCGAACGCCATCGCGGGAAACACCATGTCGGCGACGTAGCGGCCGCCACCCTTGATGAGCCGCGGATCCTCGAAACGCGGAACCGGTTGACCGATGGCGAATTCACCCATTGCATCCTCGCATTCCCGGCCGCTCGTGAGAGGCCCACGCCAAGTCCGGCCGATGTCCAAGGTCCCCGGCGGCGGGCCGGGCGTCGATGAAGCGTTTCGGTTTACCGCGTGCCGCGAAGCCCTTCAATCGGGGCCGAGAGCGCGTTATTTTCACGGCTTCACGGATGGAGCCACACGATGCCCGAGCCATTCGAGTCCGCATTGCAGGCCCGCGTTGACGAGATGGTGGAGGCCTGCGTCCGCTGCGGCAAGTGTGTGGAGGTCTGCCCCGCAACCGAACCCGCCGGGCTGACGGCCGAACAGCGGCAGCAGCCCGTGCGGGTGATCGAGGGCATCATCGATATTCTAAGCCTTGGCGCGGGCAGCGAGGCGGCGCGCAAATGGGCGAGTGGCTGTTTGCTATCGGGCGAATGCATCAAGGCCTGTGACTATGGCGTCAATCCGCGATTCCTGCTCGCCATGGCACGCGTTGCCATGGCGCGCGCCAAGAATGACGTGGCCACCCAGCGCCGCGCCGGCGTCGAGGGTTTTCGCAAAGTCGCGCGCGACGTGAATGCGCTCTCGCGCTTGCAGCTCAACGACGCGCTGCTGGCGCGGCTCGGGCAAGGACCCAAACCGACGGCCGGGGAATTACCGGATTTTGTGTTTTATACCGGCTGCAACGTATTGAAGACGCCGCACATCGCGCTCTTGGCACTCGACATCATGGATGCACTCGGCATCAGCTACGAGGTCATGGGCGGACCGACCCATTGTTGTGGCGTGCAGCAGCTGCGCGCGGGCGACCTCGCAACCTTCGGCCGCGTGGCCGAGAACACCCTCAATAAGCTCGCGCAAAGCAAGACCGGCCAGGTCGTGTCATGGTGCCCTTCTTGTCACGTCCAATTCACCGAGATGACGCTGCCGGCGGCCGAAAAGACGCGGGGCGCCAAGCCGTTCGAAATGACGCCGTTCACGCTATTTCTGCGCAAGCATCTGGACCGGCTGCGGCCGTTCTTGCGCGAGCGCGTGCCGATGCGCATTGCGCTGCACCGGCATCCGGGCGTGCACGGCGTGGTGGAGGCGGCGCAGGACATCCTGCGCGCGGTTCCCGCACTCACGCTGGTGGACCTGCATCAGCCCGCGGTCGGACTGCAGGCCAACAACATTCGGGTGCTGCCGCAATACCGGCGCGAGCTGCAAGAGAACGAGCTCGCGGCGGCGGAGGCAACGGGCGTGGACGCGCTGGTCGCCGTCTATCATTCCGATCACCGCGAATTGTGCGCTCACGAACGGGAGCGGCCGTTGCGCATCATGAACTTTTTGGAAGTCGTCGGCGCCAGCATGGGGCTGCATCACGACGACCGTTTCAAGCGCCTCAAGATCATGCAGGACGCCGAGGCAATTCTCGCCGACTGCGGTGACCTCGTAAGCAAACACGGCCTCGATCTTGCCACGACGCGGCTTGCCATTGAGGGCATGCTGGAGGAACAGCCGGTGCCATTGCGCGCAGGCTAGTGCGTCTTGCCGCACAGCGCAGACCGGCCGCGGGGTGGCGATGCCGCGGCTCACACCGAACGACAACGCCAGCTGCATTGTTCGGCTTGCGGCAGAGCGGCTTAGTTAATCCCTGTCCTGCAAAAACCACTCGGTCCGGATTTCGCGTCCCAGGCCCGCGTGCTTGGCCGCCTCGTAGACCTTGCCGGCGACGGCGAAGAACTGCGCACCCTGCAGATTGCCGCGTTCCGAATAGGTGATCTGAGCGGCTCCGGTGCGGCCCATGGCCTTGCCGCTGGCAAGATCGGCGAGCGTCAGGCGTTTGTCCGGCAGAGCATTGCCTTGAGGGCGACGGTCGTGGCGGCCGTCACCGAATTTCCGCCGGTCCGGGCGTGCTTCGAAACCCAGATGTTCATCGTCGACCGCGAGTTCAGGTCTGTCGACAGGCGCCGGCGTGTCGCCGAAGCGCAGATTAGACCCGCCGCAATGTCTCCTGGTCCGGCTTGCCGCTGCCGCCGACATTGATCACGTGCGCGCCCGGCTCGAGGAGCGTGCCATCGAGCACCGGCACCGCCGAATCCGTTAGACTGGCGACGATATCGGCCTCTTTGTAAACATCGTCCGGCTTATCGCAGACCACGACTTCGATATTGTAGGTCTGCGTCATCTCGCGGCCAAATTTTTCGTGATTCTCCCGCGTTGGGCTGTACACCTGCAGCTTTTTGATATTGCGCACGCGCGTGAAAGCCCGCATGTGCGCGCGTGCCATGCCGCCGGAGCCAAGCATGCCGACCACCTCGGCGTCCGCCTTGGCTAGATCCCCAATGCCGCCATCGGCGCCCACCCGCATGTGCTGCAGGTATCCATCATTGATGAAGGAGCGGCTCTCCCGTCTCGATCGAGGTGAGCAAAATCAATCCGCAGTAAAGGCCCGGGCGCGTGCAATATTTTTCCTGCGTAATTGAGCGCGCGCGTCTCGTAAATGACATCGGACTTCATGCGAATCGCGAAATAGCCCGCCGTCGAACCGCCTTCCATGGTGCCCCACTGGTAGTTCTTGGCCGGATCCCGGGTCGGTTTCCGGATATCGATGCGCGGCCGGCAGACCGCCTCGCGTGCGGCGAGCGCCAGATAGGCTTCTTCGAATGCCGCCATCGTGGTCTGCATAGTCAAGACCTTGGCCACTTCGGCATTATTAATGAGAAGCGTCATTCAGACCCTGCCGAGCGGGCCGGCAATTGCGGCGGCGGTGTTCCGTTCATGCATCGCGGATTTGGCAAATTGCAAGCATTCTCGGCCTCGCCAAGACAGCAGCTGCCAAACCGGCAAGACACACGGCTTCGCCCTGCTGCGGCCGAAAGGTACTGGTTCCGCAGGCGCGTTGCAGCGCGTCGCCTGAGGACTCAGTGCCGAGATGAGCGGGAAAACACCCCTTCCGGAACTCCTGCGCCGCCGTGCAGGGCATTCGAACACCGGGCTCGGGCGGCGGCGCCGGCCGGGCCGCCAATCGCAGCCCATGATCTGTGCCGGTTCGAATTGGCGCTGGGTCGGTAGTGGAACCAATGGCCGGTTTGGATAGGCAGCGGCAGACGCGCATAATGTCGTCGTCATGGCCGCCGCAGCGGCGTGCGACAGATGGTCGGGCGCATTGCTCCTGCAAATGCAGTTCGTCACCACGGATAGCGGAGTGTGCAGACGTGCCAAAGCGACAAACCGGGTCCCGGAAGACCGCGCCCGCGGGGTTTTGCGGACGACCCAGACGCGTCGTTTGCCCGGCAAGTCATGGCTCTGTGGTAACTTAGCAGCGCGGCGCGAAGCGCAACAATGGGTCGATCGACGTTCGCCGCCGCCTCAAATTGGCGGGCCTGTTGGCCAGACCTCTCTCCCTAGGAACCTGGAACATTGTCATGAAAGCATTGAGCATCGCGGTTGGTGTCTTCGGGCTCGTTGCGCTGATACAGCCCGTGCTGCAAACGAACTTTTCCGCGGCACTGCTTGGCTGCGTCGCTCTTCTCGCCGCTGTCACAACGTACCGCTCGACCACGATTTCCAGCTTTCTGAAAATATTCGTCGGCGTGTTCTCGACTGAAACCATTCTGTTCGGAGCCGCGGTGGTGGCCGCCCGCGATGGATTGTGGCCACGCTATTTTGCGGCCGAGCTGCCGCCGGAATCGCTGCCGCTCACCGTGGCCATCTTCTCCATCCTGGTCTACGCCGTGGCACAGTTGCCGACTGTGCGCCAGATCATGGGCATTGCCGACCGCTATTTCAACGCGACCGAAACGGCGCGCGCCCGCATCTGGCCGTTTGCCTCCTACACTGCGCTCGAACGGCGCATTGCCGTTGCCATGGTGGTCTTTCTTGTCGTCATCAACCAGGCGGAGGTCGCTATCATCGTGCGGCTGAACTTCTTCAATCGCGCCTGGTTCGACGCCATCCAGGCCCGCAACGAAACGGTTTTCTGGGAGCAGCTCCTTCTTGTGTTCACGCCCTACGCCTTCATCTACGTGGCGATGACCGTTGTGGAGTATTTCGTGCAATCGATGCTGGTAATCCGCTGGCGCACCTGGCTCACCAACCATTTCGTCTCGCGTTGGCTCACGCACCATAATCACTACCGCATCAGCCTGATCGCCGGACAGACCGACAACCCGGACCAGCGTATTTCGGAAGATATTTTCCGCTTCATCAATGGCGGGTCCGACGGTTCCAACGCCGCCTACGGTTTGTATGATTTTTCCATCCTGCTGATCTCGACGGTGACGACGCTGGTGTCGTTTTCGATCGTCCTGTGGACGCTCTCGCAATCCTTCACGCTGCCCGGCACCAGCATCGCCTTGCCCGGCTTCCTGTTCTGGGTGGCGCTGATCTATGCCGCGGTGGGGACGCTGATCACCCATTGGATCGGGCGGCCGCTGATTAGCCTTTATTTCCAGCGGCAGCACATGGAGGCCGACTTCCGCTTCTCGCTGGCGCGGCTGCGCGAATATACCGAGCAGGTGGCGCTTCTGCGTGGAGAAGGTGCGGAAAAGAGCATGCTCGACGGGCGTTTCGCGGCGCTGATCGCCAATTTCCTCGAGGTTATCTTTCGCCGCATGCGGGTCACTGCGTTCACGCAAACGTTCGGCCAGCTGTCGCCGATCATTCCGTTCATCTTCACGGCGCCGTTCTACTTCGCGCGCAAGATCGAGCTAGGCACCATGACGCAGACGGCTGGCGCGTTCGGCCAAGTGTCCTCGTCGCTCACCTTCTTCGTCAACTATTACACCTATCTCGCCGGCTTTAAATCCGTGGTCGATCGTCTCAGTTCGTTCGACGCCGCCATCGACCAAGCGCAGACGCTCATCGACGCCGGCCCGGCGCGCGTTGCCGCGACCGCCGGCGCGCCGGCCATCGCCGTCGAGAATCTCGACCTCTCGCTCCCGGACGGCCGTAATGTCTTCGAAGCCAAGGGACTGCAGTTGAATGAGGGCGAGAGCGTCGTCGTATCGGGCCCGTCGGGCTCCGGCAAATCGACCCTGTTTCGCGCGATCGCGGGAATTTGGCCCTACGGCGCCGGCCGCATCAGCAAGCCAGCGGGCGTCCAAGTGATGGTGGTGCCGGCAAAGCCCTATATCCCGATCGGCACGCTACGCGCCGCGGTCACCTATCCGGCGATTGCCGGCACCTATCCGGATGAGACCATTCGGCGCGCGCTGGTGGATGCCCGTCTCGGCGATTTGGTCGGAGAGCTCGACCACGAGGAGGTGTGGTCGCAGCGTCTCTCCAGCGGCGAACAGCAGCGTCTGGCGCTCGCGCGGGCGCTGCTGATGCAGCCGCATTGGCTGCTGCTCGATGAGTCGACGTCCGCCGTCGAGGAGGACCTGGAAGCGGAGCTTTACGCTGTTCTGGCGCGGCGGCTGCCGAAGACCACCGTCATTTCCATCGGCCATCGCTCCACCTTGGCGAAACTGCACCAGCACCATCTGGAAATGACGCCGGAAGGCGATCACTTCACGCTGCGCGAGGCCGTCAAGGTTGCCGCAGAATAATGAGCCTTGCTGTACTGTAATGGCTCGTCGACGCTGCGAAAGCGAGATCTAAAGGGCAGCGCCACAAGATCTGCTCCCGCAATGAAGGATTGCGCCTTCGCGGGAAGGATAGTGAACACATCACCCGGACGCTGACCGAGCTTTCCAGGACACGGCTCAACCTCAAGGCTGATCGCGGCCAAAGCGTTGGTGCAGGACGATCTCGCGGCTGCTCCGCTCGCTCATCTTCGCATTACCGGCTGGAGGCGGGAAAGCGTTTCCAGGACGCGCTTAAGCTCTGCTAAGAGAGCGGTCGCTTTTCGCCACGCGGCCCTCCCAGCAGGTCAATGCAAATTGCCGCCGGCTCGAGCGCAACCGCCGAAGCCGAGGCGCCTTCAAACCAATAACCGCCGCGCCGTTGATCCGTGTTATCCTCGCCGCGCCTACGGGCGCGTTGACGCTTTGCAGGAAGGGAACTGACATGCTCAAGACCGAAGGCGTTCTTCATTTCACCATCCCGGTCAAGGACCTCGATCGCTCGGAAAAATTCTACACCGAAACCCTCGGTTTCGAGAAAGTCGGCCGCACTGCGCGCATCGTGTTCCTGCGCGCCGGAAACGACTTTTTCAATCTCACCTATTCAGAAAATCCGATCGCTACGAATGTCGGCGACAAGCATGAAATTCATTCTGCGTTCCGCGTTACGTCACAGGTTTACGACCAGGCGCTGAAATTTCTGCCGAGCAAAGGCATCGCGATCTTCAAGCAGGAGCAACGCAATGAGGGAGTCTTCGTCGGCCGCAGCGCTTATATTCGCGATCCTGACCGCAACGTCATCGAGTTCATCGACCTAAAGCGCGCCCCAGCTAAGCAAGTCTGAAGCAAGCAGGCGTCAAAGTGAGGCTGAACTGATTGAGCCTGGAGCAAACGCAACGCCATGCCCCATAAACCGACCCGCCGCGTCATAACGGGGCACGACCGCAAAAACGTCGCGAAAGTTATTCGTGAAGGTGATGCAACCAACATCAAGAAGCCGCGTGCAGGGGTCTGCTCGACGCTGATATGGTCCACCGATACTATGCCCGCCAATATCGCGATCGGTGAAGATGTTGAGGATATGGGCGCGCGCATTCTCGGCACCGCGCCGCCGGAAAACGGCACGCGCTTCATCGTCATGGAATTCGCCCCCGGCATCGCTTCGCAGATGCATCGCACCGAGACTATCGATTACATCGCCGTGCTCGACGGCGAGATCGACATGGACATGGACGACTCGACCGTGAAACTGCGCGCCGGCGACACTATGGTCCAGCGCGGCACCCATCATGCCTGGGTCAATCGTAGCGCCGTGCCGGCGCGCCTTGCTATTGTGCTCATCGATGCAAAACCGCTCGGGATTGGTCGTCCCCGGCTGCGCGGACACGGGGCATGACGGGGCAAAACCGCCCGTCCTCGCCGGGGCTGCCAAAACGAGATCGGGAGTTCGTCTTGATTGCTCTTGCGCTGTCTTCGGTCTGTTCGGGGCAGGCAACCGTGCGTGTGACACTCCCGCAATATCCGCGGCGGTCAGGCGGAGGCGTTGCGCCGCTTCCGGCGAAATTTTTCACAAGGCTCGAACCGGCGTAGCGCCGGCAAAGTTCCCGATTAATATTTGCTGCAAACTGTTTCGGTGATTGCCGCTTTGCGACGCTGCTGCCGGGAGCGGACCTGTTGCGGGCCGCAGACGGATACCGGCATTATCCACCGAATGTATCCGAGCCGTGCGCAAGGTGGACAATTCGGCCGAAAGGGATCTGCTGCTGCAGATGACGGAACATTGGCGTGGCATGCGCGCGCAGAGGATGGAGCGAACGAGCAGATGCCGCGGGGCTCTTGACGTTGGGCGCATTCGGGATCAGCCTGCTTTTCTCTCCCATGCGATGAGGAGAGACGTGCGTCAATGGAGGCAGCGATGACGCCACCGACGCAGTTTGCCGCGATGATCGCTGGGGTACACGTTCGGGCCTAAAGCGTAGCGGCTTTCCCACGAACGCCGTGCCGGGAGTGGCTCCTGGGCCGCATCAGTAGGGCATGGCCCGCCTTCTGCCGCTCCCGGCGCGTATTCTTTGCTGGTTTTTGCAAAGCTCAGGTGCGCGATCGCGCAGGCCGTGCAAAAGGGGAGCGGCCGAAAAATCTCGCGAGTTCGTTGATCGAAGGACGGTGCACGGCGCGCGCCGGGAAGGGCCGTCGATCCGTTGTGGGTCGGCGATGCGGGCGCCCGACGCGAAGCTCCGGCCGGACCAAGTCCTTATTCATCGAGCAGCGAGCTGGGCAATTTGAACCGCTGATGCTCGTTCGGGTGAGGATCAAACGCCTTGGGGCTGCCGGAGCCGGCGCATTTGACCTTCGCTGCATAGTGCACAGACAGGCGCGAGCCTTCGTACAGCTCGCGCGCGTGGGCGTACATGTGCCGACGGCCCGCTTTGTTGACGTGCAGCCGAACCATTTGGTGACAGAACGGACATTCCGTCACCACAGGGTAGAGCCGCCGTCCGCCGAGCAGCTTAGCAAATTCGAGCACCCATACGGGTAAGTGCCGCATGTTGCCCCTCCATCAGAGCGAGCCAAACACGTCTTTATGTCGAAAAATTGATTCGCAGCGAATTTCAACTTAGCACGTTGGCGCCGCCGATCTACGGGTCGATTCACAATTTGATCGGCCCATCCATGACCACGCGCGTTGGCGCGAGTTCCTTCACGAGTTCCGGAAGTTGCGAGCGGTCGCAGAAGGCGGGGATCACCGTGCGCGGTTTCACTGCCTGGACCAGCGCGACCACGTCGGAAATCCGCGGATGCACGTTCCAGCGCACGAATTGAGCGCGCCCGCTTTTCATAAGTCGCTGGGCCGGCGTTTCCGGAGGCACGTAACCGGTGAAGACGATCGCGGGCTCCTCGGTGCTTTCCCATTCCCGGAGGAGCCGTGCCGTCGTGCCCCTAGTGCCATCGGCGGGGGCCGCCAGCATGGTGCCGCGAGCGCCGTCGATCGGTTTCGTGACGTCGGCGAGGCGGGCGACTTCATCGGCGACGTCCGCGCGTACCGAAACTGACTCTGCGTCGCACAGTCGTTGCAGCGCCTTTTGCATGGCCTCGTCGACGAAAATGTCGATGATGCCCTGCCGGGCGAGGGCGAGCGCGATTTCAGGGCCCCGACCATTGGCTGGCACCGGAAGCAGCACGGGGCCGCGTTTGGCGAGCGGCGCCAAATCCTTGCAGCAGTCCCATAGGCTGCGATCGTAGCGCGCATAGGAGCAATCGAGGAGTGCGACGGATGCCGTTTTGGCCGGCGGATCGTAGGCGTAGAGGATCGATTCGCGCGACAAGTCGCCGGTGTACAGGAGGCCGCCGCCGACGTCGAAGTGGAGCCAGATGCCGCCAGGCGCATGGCCGTTGCGGCCAGTGGTCACCTCGATCCCAAGCACATTGTCGGTGCCGTTGAGCGGCAACGGCCGCACGTCGGCCGTTTTCGGCAGGGCGCCGGCAACGATTGTGGTTGTAAAGATCGGGGGATTGCCGAGCGCGGGCAACAGCGAAAGGCCGCCGATATGATCCTTATGGCCGTGACTGAGCACGAGCGCATCAACGGCGTCTAGGCCGTTCACATCGGGCAAGAGGCCGGGCAGCGGACCCTCGCCGAGGTCGAGCATGATCCGCAGGCCAGCGGTTTGTAGCAAAAAGCAGGCAGGGCCTTTCGCGCCTACCCCGGAAATGAGCCGCAATGCACCCGATCCCATGCTCATCCTCGATCTCGCGCCTGTCGACCTGGCTGGTCATACCCGACATTGACAAGCTTAGCGCGCGTCCTTAATCAAGCGGGCTACAGGGATTACTGCCATGAAAGTCCGTAACTCGTTGAAATCGCTGCGCGGTCGTCATCGCGACAACCGCATCGTGCGCCGCAAAGGCCGTGTCTATGTGATTAACAAGACTCAGCGGCGCTTTAAGGCTCGGCAGGGCTAAGCACTTTTTCCGCGCGATACATTGGACCAAAAGCGCCAAGCGGCCGGCCTCGAGGTGCGCCACGGCGACAAGCGCCCGCCGCGCCTGCCCGGATGGGCGCTGCCGCCTCGGCGCGGCCCTCGCTCACCTCGCCGAGCACGATGCGGTAGGGCTGGCGACCGCTCACTTGCGCCGCAATGTTCACGTCCCTTTGAGCACGTTTGCGCTTGTTGCCGCCACAGAGGCGAATAAAGTCTGCTGTTATGCGTGTCTTGCTATTCGGCTCACGCTCTTCTGGCTGGGGTGCACCGATCTTCGCATTCGCGCTTTTGCTTTGCGCCGCGAGTGCCCTGCCGGCGCGAGCGCAAGTCGTCGGGCAAGGGGGCGAGTGGCCGCAACCGCCGACCGATTTGCCCCCGATCGAACGCAATAATCCCAATGACAATCTCGACACGTTGTTTGCGGCACTTAAGGTCGCGCCCGATGAAGCTACCGCCAAGGCGATCGAGGACCGCATCTGGGCGCTGTGGGTCGTCTCCGACAGCGATACCTGCAATCTGCTCATGACCCGGGTGAAGGCCGCAACAGATGGCAAGGAGTACGATCTCGCGCTCAAGCTGCTCGACGCCATCGTCGCCCTCAAGCCGGATTATGTAGAGGCGTGGAACCGGCGCGCGGCGATCTACTATGTGAGGAACGATTACGGCCACGCAATCGCCGACCTTGGCGAGGTGCTGGCGCGCGAACCGCGCCATTTCGGCGCGCTGTCCGGCCTCGGGATGATCCTGCAGGAGATCGGCGACGATAAGGACGCGCTCAAGGCCTACCGCAACGCGCTGAAAATCGATCCCCACCTCGAGCACATTCCCGACGTCGTCAAGGAGTTGAGCAACAAGGTCGAAGGTCGGAATATTTGAACGGTCATTGGCGCAGGCGCACAACTGCGCTCCGCCGCGACGACCTGATCGCTCTGCGAATCAGACCATCGCGCCGCCCTCGCGCCGATTGGCCACCTCTAGCTAATCGGCGCCGCGCTGACGAATGCGATTCGCATCATATTAGTGGCACCCGGCGTACCGAGCGGCACGCCGGCGACGACGATGACGCGCTGACCGGCCTTGGCGAAGCCCTCCTTCAAGGCGAGCCGGCAGGCGCGCTCCACCATGTCGTCCTGATCGTGCGCATCCTCAGCGATCACCGAATGAATGCCCCAGACTACCGACAATTTGCGCCCGGCGGCGACGCTCGGCGAGATGGCAACGATCGGGCAATTGGGCCGCTCGCGCGAAACCCGCAGGCCGGTCAAGCCGGACGAGGTCCAGCAGACGATGGCTGAGAGGTCGAGGGTTTCCGCCACCTGGCGCGCCGCCGCCGCGATGGCGTCGGCGCCGGTCGCCTCCGGCTCGGTGTGCAGCACGTGCAGCGACGGCAGATAGATGGCGTCGCTTTCCACCTGCTCGGCGATGCGGTTCATGGTCGCTACCGCTTCAACCGGATATTGCCCGGCAGCCGATTCGGCGGAGAGCATGATGGCGTCAGCGCCGTCGAAAATAGCAGTCGCGACGTCGGAGACTTCGGCGCGCGTCGGCACCGGGCTCGCGATCATCGATTCGAGCATCTGCGTGGCGACCACGACTGGCTTACCTGCGCGGCGGCAGGCGCGCGTCATGTCCTTCTGCACGCCGGGGACATTCTCGAGCGGCATTTCCACGCCGAGATCGCCGCGCGCCACCATCAGGGCATCGGCGAGATCGAGGATGTCGGCAAGCCGCGCCGCCGCTTGCGGCTTCTCGATCTTCGCCATCACGGCGGCGCGCCCGCGCGTGATCTTCTTCGCCTCGGCTACGTCTTCCGGACGCTGGACAAAAGACAAAGCGACCCAATCGACGCCGGCGTCGAGCGCGGCTTCAAGGTCGGCGAGATCCTTGGCCGCCAGCGCCGCCAGCGGAATGACCGTGTCGGGCAAACTCACCCCCTTGCGGTTCGAGACCGTGCCGCCGACCTCGACGTGCGCCACGATGCGCCGCGGCACCGTCTCGACCGCTTTCAGGCGCAATTTGCCGTCGTCAATCAAGAGCGCATCGCCGGGCTTGATGGCGGCGAAGATTTCCGCATGCGGCAGCTGTACGCGCGCCGCATCCCCCGGCGTCGGATCGGTATCGAGGATGAAATCCTGCCCGGCATCGATTGTCGTCGAGCTATTCCTGAAGGTGCCGAGACGCAGCTTTGGTCCCTGCAGATCGACCAGAATCCCGATCGGCCGATTGGTCTGTGCTTCCACTGAGCGGATGTCGCCCACCAAGTCGCGCATGCGCTCGTGGTTGGTATGGCTCATATTGATGCGGAAGACGTCGGCGCCGGCGGCAAACAGGCGGCCGATGGTGGCGCGGTCGCCAGATGCCGGGCCGAGTGTCGCGACGACCTTGGTCCGGCGCATGCGCCTCATTTTTGCGGTCCGGGCGCTGCGTTCGGAGCGATAAAGGCCGGCGCGGACACGTCGGGGCTGGACAATGTCGGTGCGAATGCAGGTGCCGATGAAGGCGGAACGGTTGCACCCGGCATCGTGCCGGAGCCCCTTGCCGGCGTTCCACTCAGCGGATTGCCGCGGGAAGCGCCAGACGGGCGCTCGCCCAATTCAGTCAACTGTACCGTCCAGGCGCGCTGATCCCCAGTATCGACTTCAAAAAATCCGGTACGGTCATAGCCGCGCGCCAGGCAATCGTTGATGCCGCGGATCGTGAACTCCTTGTCGCGCGTGCACATATAGGCGTGCCCCAACCATTCCCCGCCGCGGTCGTAATCTACTGCGTAGACGTAATAATAACGCGCGACCAGATTCCCTTTCAGGATGGTCTCACAGGTGTTTGATGGCAGGTTCCACCAGCCCTCCGTGGTCCAGCCCTTGGCGTCCTTATAGCCGATGGCGACTCCGACCCGGCTCATCGTATTGTTGCAGAGTCGGAAATCCGCCGCCGCCGGACGGGCCGAGGCGGCAAGCGCAAATAACGTCATGATACAAAAGGTGAGGGCGCAGCGCATGCCCTGGCCGTGACCATCCCTCATGGCCGATCTGCCTCCCGTCACGCCGCGAGTTTGCCAACGACAATGGCGCGGAAATCCGTCACGTTCGTAAACGTCGGGCCGGACCGAAACAGATCGCCGATGCCATTGAAAAACCCGGTGGAATCGTTGTCGGCGAGAAACGCGGCGGGATCGAGGCCGGCGGCGCCGGCGCGACGCAACGTCGTATCGTCGAGGAAGGCGCCGGCCGGATCGTCGGGGCGGCCGCTGCCGCCATCGGTGCCGTCGGTATCGGCGGCGAGCGCCGCAATGCCCGGCGTGCCGTCCAGGGCGATGGCGAGCGCCAGGGCATATTCCTGGTTCGGACCGCCGCGTCCGCCGCCGCCTAACGTGACGGTGAGCTCGCCGCCGGAGAAAATCGCGACCCTGCGGTCGGCGGCCGCAAGCGCGCAGGCGAGGCGGGCATGCTCGGCGGCCACCTCGCGCGCTTCGCCTTGCAGGTGGTCGCCAATGATGAATGTCTCGAAGCCCGCCTGCTCGGCCGAGGCCTTGGCAGCGGCCAGCGCGTCGGCCGGGCGCGCGATGATCTGATACCGTGTGTCGGCGAACAGCTTGTCGCCCGGCTTCGGCGATTTGTTTGCAGGATTGTCAAGCGCGCGCGTTGCGGCCTCCGGCAGTTGAAGCCGGTATTTGGCAACGATCATGCGTGCCGCTTCGAGCGTGGTCGGATCGGGCACCGTCGGCCCCGAGCCGATCACGGCCGGGTCGTCCCCGGGCACGTCCGAGATCGCAAGCGTCGCCACGCGTCCCGGCTGCGCGCGGCGAGCGAGCCGGCCGCCCTTGATGCGCGAGAGATGCTTGCGCACGCAATTGATCTCGCCTATCGCGGCGCCGCTGCGCAACAGCGCGCGCGTCACCGCCTGTTTTTCCGCAAGGCTCAGCCCCGCAGTTGGCGCGATCCAATTGGCCGAGGCGCCGCCGGACAGGAGCACGAGAACGACATCGTCAGCGCCGGCGCCGTGGGCAAGCGCCAGTGCACGCTCGGTGCCGGCGAGCCCGGCTTCATCGGGCACCGGATGCCCGGCTTCCACAACGGCAATGTGCTGCGTCGGCCGCCCATAACCGTGCCGTGTCACCGCCACCCCGGTGAGCCGGTCGTCGGCGATTCCTCGTCGCGCCATTTCTTCGCGGTAATGCTGTTCCGCGACTTCGGTCATGGCCCCGGCGCCCTTGCCGGCGGCTAGAATGATCAGCCGGCCGGGCGCCGGGAATTCCGGCAGGTTCACGGGCAGGCACCGGGCCGGCTGCACCGCGGCCACGGCAGTCCGAAACAGCAATTCGAGGAAGACGCGGATAGATACGGCCATTTTGCCCGCCTGAATCTCCCCTATGGAAACGGCAAGCCCGCGTCTTTATCTTCGGATTGCATAGTTATTATTACTCACCTCCCCAGCGGGGAGTCTGCTTGCGCCCTTGACCCGGGGGTCTACCGCATAGCGCGGACGGTGAGGGTTCGGAAACGAAGCCAAGTTCCGAACCCAGTGCTTCCGGGGAGCAGCGATCCCGGCCTGAGGCCGCAGAGGAAATCATGGCTACCGACGAAAAGACCCGCACCGAACTCGAAGCCGCCGTGTACCGCCGCCTGGTCGAGCACCTGCGCGCGCGCACCGATGTGCAGAATATCGATCTGATGAATCTAGCCGGGTTTTGCCGCAACTGTCTCTCCAACTGGATGAAGGAAGCGGCCGACGCCCGCGGTGTGCCGATGAACAAGGATGAGAGCCGCGAGATCGTCTACGGCATGCCGTATGACGAATGGCGCGCCAAGTATCAGAAGGAAGCGGCGCCGCAGCAGCAGGCGGCGTTCCAAAAGGCACAAGCAAGCGAAAAGCATTAGGCCGCTCGGGCTGCGCTCAGGTCCTGTGCGTTGGTGTGGATGAGCAGCCCGCCGCCTTGACGGCAGCGGCGGCGGCCCCGAATGCTGGGTGCACCGGTCGTAAGATCCGGTCGATCGATCCGCTCGCCATGTGCGGGGTGCCCATCGCGTGAGTGCTCCGCTGCGGGCATCCAGTCCCCACGCGTGGCCCGGCAATGGATACCTTTTTCGCGGGGTTGAGCGGGGAACACCCGATTCGGCATCGTGAGGAGCGCCCTATGGCCAACGCCGCCGTCAAAGATGATTCCGTCGCCTATCGCTTCGCCAAGGACCAGCTCAAGGCGTTCGTCGAACGAGTCGAACGCCTCGAGGAAGAGAAGAAGGCGATAGCCGATGACATTCGCGACGTCTATGCCGAGGCCAAGGTCAACGGCTTCGACGTCAAGGCGCTGCGCATGGTGGTGCGGCTGCGCAAGCAGGATCTCAACCAGCGCCGCGAGCAGGAGGCGATTTTGGAAACCTATCTGCACGCGCTGGGGATGCTGGCATGAAACGCTACCCGCTAACCGGCGCTGGCCGGAGTTTCCGGCCCCGACCTTCCTAAGATCCGCAGCTTGTCTACGAGCGCGAGCATCGACAGTGGCTGCGCTTTGCCTTTGGCGGATGCGGTCATGACCGGAAGGTCTTCAGTAACGATCGACGGTCTCTGATGAGCGCGACCCTTGCCGCGATTGACGAGCTTCCGATGCGCCTGGCAAGGGGGTAATTGCCGCTTGCTCGCCCTTTTGCCCGTCCGCCCGCAATGCAGCGGACCAACGCCCGAGCGGTGTGCAGTCAGGGCCGAAGATTGTACCTGCCTCTGGAGCGGCGAGGAATGAGACAGCGCCTAATCAGCTCAATGCAGCGCCAGGTTCTGCTGTTGCTGATAGATCACTGTGGACATGAACACGACAGCGCTGCCGCTGAAATGGTCGGCGGCGAGGCCTGGATCAGTATGGTCTGAAAAGGTCATCTTCACGGTCTGCGCCGGCTTCTCGACGAGCGGCGCTAGCGCCAGAAAGTCGGGCTCGCCGAGCTCGAGCGCGGTCAACCGCGCGATGCGCGACGACACCATCACGGCATCGAGCCACGGATTGTTCTCGACAATTTTGGTCTTAGCGCGCGACGAGCCCGGCGCGACAGAGGCTCCGTCGGCGCCCGGCTCCGGGGCGGTGACGATCGTTGAGAAAGACTGATCGCCAGTGCGCTTGATGGCGATTGTGGTCGCCGCCGGGGCCTGCGGCACGGGCGATTGCACGGTGGATGGCTGTTGTTCTGCGCGACCGACGTCGGAGAGCGCAAGGTCTGGCGAAACGCGATCGTTCGGCCGGCCGGCGTCGGCAATGGCCCCGCTGATAACGGCAGAGGCGGCCAGGCGCATTGCGCCGACATTCGTCGCCTTCGCCGCCCGCGGCGTTGCAGCGCTGTTCGGTGACGCTTCGGCGGCGGCGGCTTGCTCGACGAAAGCGGCGGCCTGGTACAAGGCCCTGTGCCCCGAGGGCACGGCACCGGGCGAAAGCTTCACCTCGCGCTGGCGCGCGGCTTCGCGTTCGAGCGCGGAAAGGAGCGGAGAATCTGCCTCTGGCCCCCCCTGCGCCGCGAACGCCTCCGCTGCGACCGGCTGGACCTTGGTCGATACGCCATCGCCCGCGGCCTCGCGCGCATCTTCGTCGGGATCGGCCTCGCTCATATCGTAATAACGGTCAAATGGATCGTCGCGCCGCTGCGCACCGCTGGCGAGAACGACGTTTTTATCCAAACCCCGCGCGCGAGCCTCCTCGACCCAACTCACCTTGGGATCCTGGCCGCGTTTTTTCAGGTCGGCGAGTGCCAGCGAATAGCCCGGTAGTGGACGGCCGTCGCGCGGAAGGTAGGCTGTGCGGCCATCGGGGAAGACGTTCAAAAGCTGCTCGCGGCTCATGCGCGGCCACATGCGCACGCCGCCGGTATCCATGTGCACAAAGGGCGAGCCGGAAGTGGGATAGAAGCCGACCCCGCCGCGCTGCATGCGCAAGCCGATGACGCGGAGTTCCGTAAGCGGCACGCTGGGAATGTAAAAATCAACCGCATGACCGAGCATGTGCTGTGAATAACGCGCCACCCCGTTCGAGCGGCGGCGGAGCATGGCGTTGGTTGCCGGCGAGCGGTAGCCGCAAACAATGTAGATCGGCTCCTTCGAGCCGGTCTCCCGCTGCACCTCCCACAACAGATCTATGAGATGGGGATCCATCCGGGTTTCCTTGCTGCGGCGCCAGTCGCGCAGGAACCAGTTGATCTTCTCCAGCGCGGCCTCGTCGTAGCGGCCATCGCGCTTATAGGTGATGGTGATGTTCTCGTCGGTGTGGGTGTGGTGCATGGAGATGGTGCGCGTCTCGCCTTCCGCCACGGCGTTTTGCAGCGCTTTCGAGCCGAACAGGAAGACGGCAAGAGCCAGACCGCACGACGCGCCGGCGCGGACGATCGAGAATGGACAGCTTTTCGGGCGCGGCTGAGCCACAGACACTCGCGAACTCGCTTGGCACGTTGAACGTGAGTCCCGCCGCGTTGCCGCAGCGGGTTACGCCAATCGCACGACCTTCGGACAGGGTAATGCGAACCAAGCTTAACCCCATCCCCGACCCGAATAGGGCTACCGACTTAGTGTGGCAAAAAATGGCCGCTTGGGGCCGCGCATGGGTGGGGATATGAAGAAATATGGTTAACGTCCGAAATTGAGTATCTCTTCCTGACGGGAGAAAGTTAAAACCACCTCACTGCCCCGTCCGGTGGAAGGAGGAGAGATGGGAGACGGGTCGCTTGGGACTCTCCAGACTTAAACTCGAGCCCCGTGACGCTCGGAGGCGACCCTTGCTTGCTTTCAAGGGCGGGCGCGATGAAGAACGCCGCTGTCCAACTTACAATTCCGGCTAACGGTCGTAAGTGGTCCAATTGCGATAGGCGCCGCTCATTCGGCGGCGTCGCAGCACACGGGCGGGAGGCTGCGGCGGCGGGCCGAAGCCGCCCCCGAACAGGCGCGCGAAGAAGCCGGCAGGCCCGACTTGGCCGTCATAGCGGCCAAAGCTCGGCAGGTTGTCGGCCGCCTGCAGGACCTCGCGATGCGCGGCTGCGAAGTGGCGTTCGACCGGAATATCGGCGACCCTGAGCTCCGCGGGATTATGCATGATCGCCAGCAGTTCGCGATCGCGGCCGTAGACGTCGTCGCGAAATTCGAGCTTGCCCGAATCGTCGACAAACGCGGTCTGATAAGTGACGTGCACGGGAATGAAGGTCGGGAAGTCGATATTGGTCTCGCGCTGTCCGTACATCCGTTCGATGCGTTCCTTGGTGTAGCCCTCGTTCGGGCGAACGAGCGACAGCAGCACCTCGGCGTATTTGGCCGGATCCTGGGTGCGCATGCAGCCGTGGCTGAACGCGCGTTTGGCGTAGCCGAACATGTATTTGTCCGGCGTGTCGTGCTGATAGACCAGGAATTTGTTCGGGAAATTGAAGCGCAGCCGCCCCTCCGCGTTCCTGGGACCGGGCGGCTGGTAGACGCCGACCACTCGTCCGGAGGGAGCATGCTCCACCACCAGGCCCATGCGTTGCATCACGGTTGGGTCCACGGCCATGGCCGGCAAGTACTCGCGGTTGATGATCGAGGGCGGCACGTGCCAGGTCGGGTTGACAGTGATGTCTTTCATCATCGCCGAGATGATCGGGGTCGGCATGTCGGGTTTGCCGATGACGATTTTGGTCTTCCAGATGCGCTTGCCGTCGCGAAAGACGGAAGCGGTGAAATCAGGAAGATTGATCATCACATGGTCCTTGCCGAGATCGTGCGGCATCCAGCGCCAGCGCTCCATATTGGCGAGGATGGTGTCGACCACATGCGTGGGACGCGGACCGTTGAGTACGTCGATGGTGGCGGCAGTGAGCATGCCGGTAGGCTTGAGACCGTGCTCTTTCTGAAATTTCTTCACCGCCTCGGCGAGGGTCTTGTCGTAGACATCGGACTCGTCACCGCCGATGCCGAGCTTTTCGCGCAATGGCGGAACGCGGCTATCCTGCTCGCCGACCTTGAGTACTCGTCCGTGGGGAATCGCGGCTTTGAGCCCTTCAGCCTGGCCGGCGCGGATTTCCGCAAGCTTCGCCTTGAGCGCCAGATAGCCCGGCGCGTGCGGCTCGTAGGAAGCGAGCGCGGCGGCAACGTCCTTGGCGTCGGCAAGCTGGGCGAGCACGCTCGCCGGTTCTGGCGCCTTCGTGTCATACTCGATATTGGCGTTAACCCGCGACCAGGCCACGCGCCCGATCGAAGCGTGACGTGCGTAGGTGATGACCGTCACGGAAAATTTCAGCTCGGCTTCGGCGAGCTGCTGCGGATCGGTGAGCGAACCGAAGTTCGGCACGACGTAATCGGCGGGATCGAGACCGTCGGCGCCGACATGCGCCAGATAGTTCATTGCAGCCTTGGCGCGCGCATTGGCGTGGCCGTCAGTGATCCAGATCGGCGCATAGGAGCGGCCCGAATAGAAAGCGTCGATGGCGGCGCGCTCGGTCTTGCCGCCAAGGACCCGGTCGAACTTGCCGCTGGACAGCTGATGCAACTGGTCGGCGACCTGCTGGTCGAGCGGGGGGAGGGTGCTCGCGGGCGGGGTGACGTTTGTCGCCGCTGGGGCGGAAGTTGGCGGAGTTGCAGCCGGCGTCGACGGCGCCGCAGCGCCGGCGTTCCCATTTCCGGTGGCATTAGCGGCGGGCGTTGCTGGCGCTGCAGGAGCCGGCGCCTCGCCGGGCGTGGCCGCAGTCGGGGCAGCGCGGGCTGGGGCCGCGGCACCAGTTTCGGGATGACCGACGCCCTGCGCTGATTGCGCATTCGCCGGCGCGCCGGCAGGTGGCGGTGCCGCGGCAGACGCCGGCGCAGCCGGTGCTGGAGGAGCGCCTGGCCCTGCGGAGCCGTCGGGTGGCTTCGGGCCGCCCTGTTCAATTGCGCTGGGATTGGCTGCAGGCGCTGCTGCCGCAGCAGGTGCCGGCGGTTGGCCGCGTGTGGCCGTGTTGTCGGTTGCGGCAGTGGCCGCCGGAGTGGCCGGGTTAGCCGCGGCGCCAGTTTCGGGGTGATCGGCGCCCTGCCTTGATTGCGCATTCGCCGGCGCGCTGTCAGGTGCCGGGGCCTCGGCAGAGGCCGGCGGAGTCGTCGGGGCTGGGGGAGATGAAGCACCAGGCGCTGCGGAGATGTCGGCTGGCTTTGCCGTCTGGCCGCCGGCTCTTTCAGTGCCGGTTGAATTGGCCGCAGGGACTGCTGCCGCCGCAGGTGCCGGCGGTTGGCCGCTTGGGGCCGTGTTGTCGGTTGCGGCCGGCGGCGAGCTTGCCGCGGCGGGACTCTCGGCATGACCTAGCGTTTGCGCATGCGAAGGCGCCGGGGCCGCGGCAGACGCGGGCGGAGTTGCCGGTGCTGCGGGAGTGAAAGCGGCAGCCGGGCTTTCGGTTTTTGGCGCTTCAGTAGGAGCGGACCTAGCGGCGGGCTTTGGCGCCGAAGAATCGGCCGGCGGCGGCGCCGGCCCGTCGGCGTTGTCAGAGTCCGCTTTCTCGGAATTTGTCGCCGCCGCGGGGGCGCTGACGGCAGGGGGGTTTTTCGCGCTATCGGCAGCGGTTACGCGCGAATCGCCATTAGACGGCCGCATCGACTGCGCGTGGCCGCCACCGGCAGTCAGCAGCAGCGCCACCGCGGTCGACGCAAGTAGTAATGCATTGAGGCGCACGCCAGGCATTGCTCATCTCCTTAAATTGACGCCAAGCGCGCGCGGAGCGCAAAACCCTCGCGCGGGCGCGAATCATCAAAGAAGTCTCTGTGTTACAGACGCTAAAACCTCACCGACGCCCACTTTAGCCGAGCCGAGCAAGCATGTCCCCCAACCGGCGGCCAATTTGTGACCGACCTAAGCAATTTTCCGGGGCTGTCGCTCGGCAGCAACGGGTGGTCGCCGCTTGCTCACCTCTTGCCGCGCTCCGCGCCGCGGCCGCGCCAGATGGCGCGCGCCTTGAAAGCCTCGAGCTTGCGGTAAAGCGTCGAGCGGCTGATTCGCAGCCGTCGCGCCACCTCCGACAGTTGGCCGTGCTATTGGCCGATGGCAAAGCGAATGAGCTCGGCCTCGATCTCCACGAGCGGCCGGATGTCCCCGGCGGCGTCAAGGAGCCGCCTCGTGCGGATAGGACTGAGCTTCGTTCGGCGATTGCAGCGTGTCGAGGCGAGCTTCCGGTTTCGGATACAGCCGCTGCATCGGCTACTTGCTCGAGGCCAGCGGCCTGGGCCGTTTCAAGTCCCGTCTGCGCGAAAATGTGCGAAAAATTCGACGCGCCCGAGCCAGTCGCCTTCGGCCAGAGCCACGGCGCGATAAATCGTGTGCTTCACCTGCCGGACGTTGCCGGGCCAGTGGAAGCGAACGAGCAGGCGCAGCTATCAGGCGGATGTGCTTTCGTTCTTCGGCGGCAAAGCGCATGAGAAAGTGCCGCGCCAGCAGCGGAATATCGACCGGCCGCTCGAGCAGAGGCGGCACCACGATCGGAAAGAGGCAAAGGCGATTGAACAAATCCCCGCGAAAACGGTCGGTCTTCACGACGGCAACGAGGTCGCGATCGGTCGCCGAGACGGTGCGCGCGTCGATCTTGACCGGCTTGCGCGCACCCATCGGCGTGACCTCGCTCTCCCGGATAGCGCGTAGGAGTTTTATCTGCGCCGCCGGCGGCAATTCGCCGACCTCGTCGAGAAATAAGGTGCCGCCCGAGGCCTCGACGACATGGCGCTTAGCCGTCCGGGCCGGCGAGCAGCGACAACGCGGCGTTGCCCCTCGCGCACGACCGTCTCGTAGCCGAGCTTGTGCAGCATGCTCTTGAGGAGCTGGCGCTGCGCCGGATCGTTATCGACGACGAGAATGGCCATGGACACCCTCGGCGGCTTCTGCGACCAGCCTTGTCCCGTTCGGGGCAATGTTGAGGACGCTTAATGACACCTAAATCGCGAGCCGCCGACGGCCATCCGGCGCCGCCTCCTCCTGTCGAAAGCTGGTAGCGGCGATGCAGACATTGCCTCGCGGCGTCACTTGCCCCACATAGCGCAAGTGTCCGAAGCGAAGCTGAGCCTGCAGAATGCCCAGAAAACCCGATACCAAGGCCAAGAAGGGCAGACGGCTGGCCGCGCGCGGCGCGGCCGCCGTCGGTGCGTTGCCCGAATGGAATCTCAACGACCTTTATGCCGGCCGCGATGATCCGGCCATTAAGCGCGATCTCGATCGCGCCGACGCGGAGTGCGTCGCTTTCGAGGAGGCCTACAAGGGCAAGCTCGCCGAGCTGGCGCGCTCGCCGAGCGCCGGGGAGGCCTTGGCCGCGGCGGTGCGGCGCCTGGAAGCGATCGACGATCTCGTCGGCCGGCTCGGGTCCTATGCGGGACTCCTGCATGCGGGCAATACGGTCGATCCGGCACGCACAAAATTTTATGGCGACGTGCAGGAGCGGCTGACCGCGGCCTCGACCCATCTGCTGTTCTTCACGCTTGAGCTCAATCGCATCGACGACGCGGTACTCGAAGCGGCGGTGGTCGATCCGGCGCTCGGCCATTACGCGCCGTGGCTCGAGGACGTGCGCCGCTACAAGCCGTATCAGCTCGAGGATCGGGTCGAGCAGCTGTTTCATGAGAAAACAGTGACTGCCTATTCGGCGTGGAACCGCTTGTTTGATCAGACCATCGCCAATTTGCGCTTTGAGGTTTTGGGCAAGCGGCTGCCGCTCGAGCCAACGCTCAGCCTGCTGCAGGACCGCTCAGCCGAAAAGCGCAAGGCGGCCGCTGCGGCGCTGGCGCACACGTTTGCGAAAAATCAGCAGCAATTCGCGCTCGTCACCAACACGCTCGCCAAGGACAAGGAAATCTCCGACCGCTGGCGCGGCTTCAGCGACATCGCCGACGCGCGTCATCTCGACAATCGGGTCGAACGCGAGGTGGTCGATGCGCTCGTCTCCGCGGTGCGCGCCGCTTACCCGCGACTGTCGCACCGTTATTACCGGCTCAAGGCCAAATGGTTTGGCAAGAAGAAGCTGCCGCATTGGGACCGCAATGCGCCGCTGCCGAAGGTGCCGACCCGCACTGTCGGTTGGGGCGAGGCGCGAGCGACGGTGCTGTCGGCCTACGGCGCGTTCTCGCCGAAGATGGCGGAGATCGCCGAACGCTTTTTCGACAAACGCTGGATCGACGCGCCGGTACGGCCGGGCAAGGCGCCCGGCGCGTTCGCGCATCCCACGGTGCCTTCGGCGCATCCGTACGTGCTGCTCAATTATCAGGGCAAGCCGCGCGATGTCATGACGCTGGCGCACGAGCTCGGCCACGGTGTGCATCAGGTGCTGGCCGCGCCCAACGGCCCGCTCATGGCGCCGACCCCGCTCACGCTTGCGGAGACCGCGAGCGTGTTCGGCGAAATGCTTACCTTCCGGAAGCTGCTGGCGACGACGGCGGACAGGAACCAGCGCAAGGCCATGCTCGCCGGCAAAGTCGAGGATATGATCAATACCGTGGTGCGGCAGATCGCGTTCTACACGTTCGAGCGCGCGGTCCACACCGAACGGCGCAACGGCGAGCTCACCGCCGAACGGATCGGCGAACTGTGGCTCGCCGTACAGGGCGAAAGCCTCGGCCCAGCGATCGAGCTTAAACCCGGCTACGAGACGTTCTGGGTCTACATTCCGCATTTCGTCCATTCGCCGTTCTACGTTTACGCCTACGCGTTCGGCGACTGCCTGGTGAATTCGCTCTATGCGGTCTACGAGCATGCAGCTGAGGGTTTTGCCGAGCGTTACCTCGCCATGCTTGCGGCCGGCGGCACCAAACATTATTCGCAGCTGTTGAAGCCCTTCGGCCTCGATGCGCGAGATCCGGCCTTCTGGCAGGGCGGGCTTTCGCTCATCGAGCGGATGATCGGGGAGCTGGAACGTTTGGATTGACAATTTTCACGGGCGGCTACCCCATGGGTTTCGGCACTCCATTCCTCGCTGGTAACAAACGAACAGCTCTTGCATTCATGATCGTATTTCTCGGACTGAACGACATTGACTTTGGGTGCCCGCCAAGAGGAGGCGGGGCCAATCGTTTTCGGCCGTGCGGCCGAGAAATTGCCGAGGAGAGTTTGGCTGGCTGGATTACTGCTCACAGCGCGCCGCTTGTGGCTCCCGAGATTGTCCCCTGACCCCTGAATGCCGCGCCCGATCATGCCCAGCCCGGAAAATCCAGACCGCGAAAAGAACCGCCTCTCCGCCCGCGCGGCGCGCTATGCGCGCGTCGGTGCCGGCGTGAGCGGCGTGGCGGCGCGCTATGCCGGGCGACGAATTCTCGGCGGCGCGCAGGACCGCGCCAGTGACGCCTTGGCGCTGTCCAGCGCACTCGGTCGCCTGAAAGGCCCGCTGATGAAGGTCGCACAATTGATGGCGACCATTCCAGATCTCTTGCCGCCCGAATACGCAACCGAGCTGCAGAAGCTGCAGAGCGAGGCGCCGCCCATGGGCTGGGCCTTCGTCAAGCGCCGGATGATGGCCGAACTCGGCCGCGACTGGGAGAAGAAGTTTTCAAGCTTCGAGCATCATCCCGCTGCCGCCGCCTCGCTCGGCCAGGTGCACCGTGCCCGCTCGGGCGACGGCCAGCAGCTCGCCTGCAAGCTGCAGTATCCCGACATGCAGTCGGCGGTCGAAGCCGATCTCAAACAACTCGAATGGCTGCTTGCCATCCGCCGCCGCATCGATACCGCGATCGACACCAGCGAGGTCGCCAAGGAGATCGGCGCGCGCGTGCGCGAGGAGCTCGACTATTACCGCGAAGCCAAGCACGTGGCGCTCTATCGCGCGATGCTCAAAGGCATCGATGCGGTGCGCGTGCCGAGCCACTGGCCGGCGCTTTCGACCGGCCGGCTGCTCACGCTCGACTGGCTCGAAGGCACGCGCATGCTCGCGCACAAGGACGATCCACTGCCGGCGCGCAACACCTTGGCGCAGGCCATGTTCACCGCCTGGTGGTTTCCGTTCAGCCGCTTCGGCGTCATTCACGGCGACCCGCATCTCGGCAATTACACAGTGTTCGCGCGCGACGGCGTGCCCGCCGGGATCAATCTGCTTGATTACGGCTGCATCCGCATTTTTGCGCCGAAATTCGTGCAGGGCGTGGTCGATCTCTACCACGGCCTCCTGCACGGCAACGACGGACTTATCGTGCACGCCTACGAGACCTGGGGTTTCCACGGGCTGTCGCGCGAACTCATCGACACACTCAACATCTGGGCGCGCTTCATCTATGGGCCGTTGCTTGATGACCGGGTGCGCACCATCGCCGACGGCGTGGCGCCGGGCGAATATGGCCGCCGTGAAGCCTTCCGCGTGCATCAGGTGCTCAAGCGCAAAGGCCCGGTGACGGTGCCGCGCGAATTCGTGTTCATGGATCGCGCCGCGGTGGGGCTGGGCGCCGTGTTTCTGCACCTTCGTGCGGAGGTCAATTTCTACCGGCTGTTCAATACGGCGATCGAGCGCTTCGCGATCGATCAGGTCGCCAAGCGGCAGGCCGGCGCGCTCAAGGCGGCGGGGCTGTAAACGGAGCAATTCGCAAGTTAGCTCCCTCGGAGGGCTAACAGCAGCTGCAATCGATGCCGTCCAGCGCGATCAGTGCATTCTTCATGAAGGCGGGCGGCAGGTCGTCTTCCACCACCTCGGCAAGCGCCTTGAAGACTTTGAAATGATGCCGGCCCAGCGCTGTCCAAAACACCACGTGCGTCTCGATCGGTGGGCAACCCGGAACCGCACAGGACACCTCCGAGACCATCACGGTTTCGTCCTCGGCGAGCGCAAAGCGCGCGCGGGTCCAGCCGGCGATGCGGTCGATGGCGTCGCCATGGCCGCGGCGCCGCTTGAGCGAGCGCATCAAATCGAAGGAGGTCGCCATTGCGTCATCCTCGATAGGGCTTGCCGATCGTGGAATCGGGGCACTAGAGTGCCCCTTCTATCTAAGACGGTATCCGCCTGATTGCTTGCTTCCTTGTCATTCCCGCGCGGGCCCCTTAATCGGCTGGCGGAGCCGCGAAAGTGGGACCGAAATCGCCCCGCCAATGGTGGCCCTGTGGATCCCCGCTTTCGCGGGAATGACGGCAAACTGATCTTGCGAATTTCGTAAGCGACACAAGAAGAAGACCAAACAGGAGTGATCTTCAGTGGCAGAAAAAGTGCTGGCGGCGGTGCGTACGGGGCCAAGCAAGACCGAGCTCCGCGATTTTCCAATGCCTGACATTCCGGAGGACGCGGCGTTGATGAAGATGGAGGTCGGCGGCATCTGCGGGACCGACGTCAAGCTTTATAAGCATCCGCCGAGCGCTGCCCCGGTCATCATGGGGCACGAGAACATCGGCACCATCGTCAAAGCCGGTCGCGAATTTACCCGCCGCAAGGGTTTTAGGGAAGGCGATCTGGTGTTCGTCGAGCACTATGTGATGTGCGGCAAATGCGAATGGTGCCATGCCGGGCAATACCGGCATTGCGAGAACACCAACTGGCGCACCAACCCCGACGCGATCCGCTACGGCTACACCTCGGCCGAGAAGGCGCCGCACCTGTGGGGCGGCTTTGCCCAATACGTCTACCTGCCCTGGAACGCGGTGGTCCATCACGTGCCCAAAGGCGTCTCGCCCGAACTGGCGGGGCTGGTGACGCCGATGGCCAACGGCGTCGAGTGGTCGCTGTTCGATGGCGGCGTGGGCTACAATTCCACCGTGCTCATCCAGGGGCCTGGCCAGCAGGGCCTGTCGCAGACCGTGATCTGCAGGCAGGCCGGTGCCTCGCTCATCCTCGTCACCGGCACCGCGAAGGACCGCGCGCGGCTCGACGCCGCCCAAAAACTCGGCGCCGACTACACCATCGACGTGCAGAAGGAAGACCCGCTGGCGCGCATCATGGAGATCACCGGCGGTAAGGGCGTCGACGTGGCGCTCGACTGCACCGCCGGCGCCGGCACCATTCCGATCCTGCTGGGCATCGAGGCGCTCAAGCGCAAGGGCGGAACCATCGTGGTGCAGGGCGAACTGGCGCAGTTCCCCAATTTCCCACTGGAAAAGTTCACGGTGAAATTCATCACCATGAAGAGCGCGCGGGGACACAGCTACAAAGCCTGCGAGCTGGCTCTGGCGCAGCTCGCGTCCAAGCGCTTCCCGCTCGAGCTAATCACCACCCACCGCTTCGGGCTCAAGGACGTCGATCTCGCCATCCGCTCGGTCGGCGGCGAAGGCGTGCCGGATGTGATCCACGCCTCGCTGATGCCGTGGCTTTGAGCAGCGGACAATTCGCCTGCGGCAACGGCTGCACGACGGGGCGGATAATTTCTGGACACGTGACGATCGGAAGGGAGAAGCCATGACCACGGCAAACATTTACCGAAGACTGATCGCGGCTGCTCTCGCCGCCGCCTTCGCCGGCTTGGCCGCGAGTGCCCGCGCGCAGGAGCTCACGATTGGCACCATCGGCGCGGCGAGCGACGCGCCGCTGTTTATCGCCGACGCCAACGGCTATTTCGCCGCGCAGGGCCTTAAGGTGAAATTCGTCCGCTTCGATTCGGCCGCCAAGGCCATTCCGTCGCTCAGTTCGGGTGAAATCGATGTCGGCTCCGGCGCCACTTCGGCCGGGCTCTATAACGCGGTGGGGCGCGGCTTGGGCATCAAGATCGTCGCCGACAAGGCGCGCAATGCCAAGGGCTACGGTTTCGAGTTCGATCATGGTGCGCTCCGATCTGATCGACAGCGGCAAGGTCAAAAGCCTCAAGGACTTCAAAGGCCTCAAGGTGGCGATCTCCGCCAAGGGCAACAGCGAAGACGCCCTGATGAATTACGCGCTCAATAAGAACGGCTTGAGTATCAAGGACATCGATTCAGTCTATCTCGGTTTTCCCAACCAGATCGCCGCCTATGCCAACAAGGGCATCGATGCCAGCCTCACCGTCGAGCCGACCGTCACCAAGCTCCTGCAGATCGGCGCCGCCAGGAAGCTCATTACGGCCGACGACGTCTTCCCCGACTTTCAGACCGCGGTGATCTACTACAGCCCGAAATTCATCCACGATCAGCCGGAAAACGCCAAAAAGTTCATGGTGGCGCTGGTCAAGGCGATCCGCTTCTACGACGACTCGCTCAAGGACGGGCACATCGCCGGACCCAATGCCAACGCGGTCATCAACATCCTGGTCAAATACTCGTTCATCAAGGACCCGGCGGTGCATCGTGCCATCGTGTCGCAAGCGGTCGACCCGAACGGTGACATTAATCGACCGTCGCTGCAGATGGCGTGGCAATACTTCAAGGACGTCGGCGAGATCGACGGCAAAGTGACGCTCGACGACGTGATCGATCTGAGCTACGTCCACGCGGCGGCGAAAGAGCTCGGCCCGTACGCAAAGAGGTAAGGCGCGGCGGCTGCAGCAAGTTCCTGCACATCGCCAGCGCGCCGGAAACGTACCAACAATGTCCTCGGGCTCGCCTTCGGCATTCTGATCGTGTTGCTGGTCATCGGGCGGCTCGATCTGGATCATGGGCCACCTGAACGAAGGAGTGATGCCGAGGTCCGGCATGATGTAGATGGGTGCCGCGGGCGCAGGGGCAGGGTTTCGGCCGCGCTGGCGATTGGACCTCTAATCAGACTATCGCTCCTTACGATCTTAAGATCGTCTGAAAAGGGCGCCGCAGGGGACATCTGCATGAGCGGAATATGGCTACGCAAATCGATCGCCGCGCTCGAAGCGGAAGCAGCCGAATTGGACGTGCAGGCCATGACCACGCATGAGGGCGTGCCGCTCAAGCGGACGCTTTCGGCAGTCAACCTGGTCTCGCTTGGCATCGGCGAGATCATCGGCGCCGGCATTTTCGTCCTTACCGGCCATGCCGCGGCGGCCAATGCCGGGCCGGCAATCACGCTGTCCTTCGTGTTTGCTGGAATTGCCTGCACCTTCGCCGGGCTTTGCTATGCGGAAATGGCCTCGACGATCCCGATCGCCGGCAGCGCCTATACCTACGCCTACGCGACCATGGGCGAAGTCGTCGCCTGGATCATCGGCTGGGATCTGGTCCTCGAATACGCGCTCGGCGCCACCACGGTGGCGATCGGTTGGTCGGGCTACGTGGTGAGCTTTCTCAAAGATTTCGGAATCGTCGTCCCCGCAGCCTATGCCGAATTGCCGCTTTCGTTCGATGCGGCGCATGGCGGCTGGCATGCGACCGGCGCGCTCATCAATGCGCCGGCCATGGCGGTAATCGTGGTGGTCACGGTGCTCCTGGTCGTCGGCGTGCGTGAATCGGCCCGCGTCAACAACATCATCGTCGCCATCAAGCTGGTCATCATCGTGCTGTTCATCGCCGCGGCCGCGCCGTTCGTGTCGATTGCGCATTGGGCGACTGCCGGCAATCCGCAGGGCCACTTCATTCCGCCTGCCCAGGCTCCCGGCGCCTACGGCTGGAGCGGCGTGGTACGCGGCGCCGCCGTCGTGTTCTTCGCCTATATCGGGTTCGATGTCGTCTCCACGACCGCACAGGAAGCGAACAATCCGAAGCGCGACTTGCCGATCGGCATTCTCGGATCGCTTGCCGTGTGCACCATTCTTTACATCGCGGTTGGCTTCGTGCTCACCGGTATCGTGGCTTATGACCGGCTCAACGTGGCCGACCCGATCGCAGTGGGCATCAACGCCATCGGGCTCACCTGGCTCGCGCCGATCATCAAGTTCGGAATCATCCTCGGCCTCACCTCGGTCATCCTGGTCGGGCTCCTCGGCCAGCCGCGCATCGTCTATTCGATGGCGCGCGATGGATTGTTCCCGCAGGCTGCCGCTAAAGTGCACCCCCGGTTCCGCACGCCTTACGTCACCACCATCACCACGGGCATCGTTGTGACGGTTCTCTCCGCCTTCCTGCCGATCGGGCTGGTCGGCGAATTGGTCAGCATCGGCACCCTGTTCGCATTCATGCTGGTTTGCCTCGGCGTGCTGTTCTTGCGGCTGAAGGAACCCGATGTGGAGCGGCCGTTTCGCACGCCTGCGGCCTATGTGGTAGGGCCGCTCGGAGCAGCCTCTTCGCTGTTCCTGATGCTCGGACTGCCGCTGGATACATGGATGCGTTTCGGCATTTGGCTCGCGATTGGCATCGTCGTCTACGCCCTTTACGGAATTCGCCACAGCCGCGTGCAGGCGCAAACCCGGATCGCTCCTAGCTCCGGATGACGGACGCGCCAATGGGTGTTAGTAGGGCGCAGCTTTGCGAGCGGACAATCAATGGACCCTATCTTTCTCGCGCGCGGTTCGGCGAACGCGATCCCGATCTGGTTCGTTACGGCACAAACCTATGCCGACGTGCGCAAGCTCATCGGCGCCGAGGCTTGCGCGTTCGCCGATGCCGCCGGCTTTCAACCGAAGGCCGGACGGCTCCTGTTGCTTCCCGGGCGCGGGGCGCTCGGCGGTGTGCTGTTCGGGCTTGAAGGCGCCGACGAGCCAGCGGATCTGTTTCTGCCCGGCCGCCTGTCGCAGCATGTGCCGGACGGCATCTACCGTTTCGCCAATGAGCCGCACGACACGCGCCTTGCGGCGCTCGCCTTCGCGCTCGGCCTTTACCGTTTCACCCGTTATCGCGAGGCTGAGGCGCGCAAGGTTGCGCTCGATCTGCCGCAGAGCATCGACGGCGACGACGTGGAGCGCATCGTTGAAGGCGTGACCTTGGCGCGCGATCTCATCAACACGCCGGCGAATGATCTCGGGCCAGCGGAGCTCGAAGGCGCCGCGCGCACGCTCGCCGCCCGTCACGGCGCGCGCGTGGTTTCGATTGTCGGCGACGATCTGCTCGCGCAAAATTTTCCGCTGATCCACGCCGTCGGTCGCGCCGCGGCTGCTGCGCCGCGGCTCATCGACCTGAGCTGGGGCGAGCGCGGCGACCCGCGGGTGACGCTGGTCGGCAAGGGTGTGTGTTTCGATACCGGCGGTCTCGACCTCAAACCCGATGCGTCAATGCTCAACATGAAGAAGGACATGGGCGGGGCCGCGACCGCATTGGCGCTGGCGCACATGATCATGGGCCGCGGGCTGAGAGTGCGGCTGCGCGTGCTCATCCCGGCGGTGGAAAATTCCATCGCCGGATCGAGCTTCCGCCCGCGCGACATCTACACCTCGCGCAAGGGGATCACGGTCGAAATCGGCAACACGGACGCGGAAGGCCGCCTCATCCTCGCCGATGCGCTGGCGCTTGCTGACGAGGACAAGCCGGAGCTGGTCGTCGATTTCGCCACGCTGACTGGTGCCGCGCGCGTCGCGCTCGGCCCCGATGTGCCGCCTTTCTTCACCGACGACGACACGCTCGCTGATCAATTAATGAAATGCGCGGCAGCCGAGAATGACCCGCTCTGGCGCTTGCCGTTGTGGCAGCCTTACGAGGCCATGCTCGAATCGAAAGTGGCCGACATTAACAATGTGGGCGGTAGCCAGGGCGGCGCCATCACGGCGGCTCTTTTTATGCGCCGCTTTGTTTGCGCGCAATCATGGCTGCATGTGGACCTATTCGCCTGGACGCCGGCGGCCAAAGCCGGCCGGCCGGAAGGGGGCGAATGTCAGGCCGCACGTGCCCTCTATGCGCTGCTTGCCGCGCGCTATGGGTGAGCTTTAATCGGTGGGGAGAAAGAACGTTTCGGCAAGGTGAGTTTTCATCTGAACAAGCAGCAGTGCTTTTGCCGCAGTCCCGGCCCCGGCCAGGATACCCAGTTCGCCGGCCGAGCAAAAACCTGCCCCAGCTGGCGCAGCGGGCCTAGGCGGGTCGGTTCAATGAGCGGGACGGGTAATGCCCGCGTTTGATCCCCGCTTCACGCCGGCTCGCGCCGGTCTCGCCGCGAAACACCTGGAAGGCAAAGTGCAGGCGGCGCGCTTCGTCGCGGGCGTCGCGTACGAAGTGACCGCGCCGCAGGCGCCGCTGCGGCTCGCGCCGAGGCCCGACGCGCCGCTCGCCACCGAAGCGCTCAGCGGCGAGCGCGTGGTGATCTACGAATCCGATGCCGAGGGCTGGTCGTGGGGCCAGCTCGAAAGCGACGGCTATGTCGGCTGGCTGCCGACCCAGGCGCTCTGCGCGCCCGGCGCGCCCGCTACCCATCGCGTCGCGGCGCTGCGCACGCTGGTCTTTCCCGGTCCGTCGATCAAGCGGCCGCCGATCGGCGCGCTGCCGTTCGGCGCGACGCTCGCCGTCGCGCGCGTGCAAGACTGCTTGGCAATTACGCCGACGGGCGGTCACGTGCCGGCGGCGCACCTTGCGCCGATCGGACAGCGCGAATCCGATCTCGTCGCGGTGGCCGAGCGTTTCCTCGGCGCGCCCTATCTGTGGGGCGGCAAGACCGCGCTCGGCCTCGACTGCTCCGGCCTCGTTCAAGTCGCGCTCTCAGCCTGCGGCATGGCTTGCCCGCGCGACAGCGACATTCAGGAGGCGACGCTCGGGATTCCCCTCGATGCGGGCAGCGATCTTTCTGATCTGCGGCGCGGCGATCTGATCTTCTGGAGAGGCCACGTTGCCATCGTCCGCGAGCGCGGAAGCCTCGTCCACGCCAACGCGTTCCACATGGCGGTCGCCATCGAGCCGCTCGCCGAGGCGGTCGCGCGCATCTGCGGCAGCGGTCTGGAGATCACCGCTGTACGGCGGATCGCTGACTGGTGAGTATTCGGCAGGCAGATACGAGCTTTGACGATTGGACAAGCTCGCCCGAAACCTTCCCGCGCATCACGGGTCCTGCACTGCTGCCGTCATGCAGGCAATTGTATCATCAGGAAGGCCGCGGCGATGAACAAGTCCTCAACCTGCACCCGAGGAGGTTCGTTACGTTAGCGCGACCCTCCTCGTTGATCCAATCGCCTTGCCAGTTCTTATTCGTAGTAGTGATGGTGATGATGGTGGTGATGACGCCGTCGGAACTGATGGTGATGGTGATGATGATGGTGCCGGCGGTAGTACTGAGCGAGCTGGCTACTAGTCGCATGCATTTGAGCCAGACGAGCATCATCGGCTTTTAGCGCCGCCACTGCCTTCGGGACCGGCGCAAGCAGCTCCTGGTAACTCGTTGCCGGTGAAAGTTCTGACTGAATTGGCGCTGCGGCATGCGTGGCAGTTACAGTGGTCAGCGCGGCGGCTGCTCCAAGCAGACCAGCGATCCTGTTATCCATGGTTCCTCCCAACCCGATGAAACGTTACCGAGGCGCGACGAATATCATGCCTGCGTTTCGACTTCCAGGGAGGCAGATGAGAGAATGATGGCCGGGACCGAGCGGCCTTCACCTTAAACAACGTTCACCTCTCTCAGGAAAGCCTAAGAACGGATCGACCCGCAACCCACTTTCTTGGTCAATGTTGTATTCTGCGTTTTAAATACTGTATTCACCTGGTTCGCGCGGTCATCAAGCCATGCCCTTTGCAGCCAATTCCTTTTCCGCGTTCTCGTTTTTGGTGAGATGGGTGAGCCCCATGCCACGCAGCACATTGGGCGCTTTGGTGAACTGGATATTATCGTAGCCGACGATCTCGATTCTGTTGCCCCAGGGATCGCGAAAGTCGAGGAAGGGACCGTCGAGTGGGGTAACGCCGGCGGCGGCGAGCGCTTTGCGCGCCACCTCCTTGTCGTCGACCACAAGGCCAAAATGGCGCCCATCGTCTGCGGGCTGGCGGCGGCCCTTCTGCAGGGCGATGAACTGATCGCCCAGATCGATGAAGGCCATGGATTCGCTTCGGCCGCGCAGTTCGAACTTAAAGAGACGCCGATAAAACGCCAGCGCCTCGTCGATATCGCCCACTTCGAGCGCGACGTGATTAAAGCCCACGAGGCGCGGCTTCGACGTCTCTGTCATTGGATCCTCCTGCATTTGCTACCGCACAAGTGGGGAGCGCCGGTCCGCGGCGCAATCGGAAGTTTCGCGTGTTAGGGTCGGCGAATTTCGCTATACCCGACCTGTCTAGAATCCGAATTGGGCCGTGTCCTCATTAATTCGGGCTCCGTATCGGCTTTGCTCCTGCCGGCCGAGCTGTTCGTTGCCGCAAAATGACGAATCAGAACGGAGGTCGCGAGAAGCAGATGGGCCGCAAGAATGAGCTCGTCGTTGACGCCGTGCTTTATCAGATCAATCATGAGAAATCTCGAGGAATGCAACGATCCCAGCGGCGACGACACACTTCGTTCGCGCCCTCCCAGGCGCTTACATTTCCGTGCAGCAGGAAGGCATTGCCGGTAGACGTCAGCCGCAGCCGGGTCTCGATCCGGATTTGCCATTCGTTTCGCGACATAGTCTGGATATGGCGCAGTTCGGCGACGGCGCTGAGCGGATCATTCTCCTCGACACGATATTGCGTGTTGACCTGTGCGCCCAATTCGAGACCGATGCGGTCGATGCGTTCGACCCGCATACCATCGCGATGAGTGATTGTTGGCTTGTCCGGTGACGCCGTCTCTGGTTCATGAAAAGGCGAGAGCCTAGCGTCTGCGACATTGGGCGAGCGTTGCGGCAGGTCGAGCGTGCCGGCAAAGATCTGCAGCGTCGTCCTCTCCGGACTGGGCCAGATCATCGGCCAGTAAGTCGTACATATCGCAAGCCTCACCTTGTGACCGGGTGGAAATACTGAGCCTGCATCATTGAGCTGGATGCGCACTCGGTAGCGCTCACCTATCGCCAGCAGGGCGGGCCGCTCGTGGCTCTCGCGATGACTGAGGTTGAGCACACCATAGCTGACACGCAGCGATTCACCGGACGGGTGCACATCGCATAACCGAACTACTAGATTCGCGGTCGGCCGGTCGGACGCGACATCGAGCGTTACGACCGGGGCGCCAAGGATCTCGATCGGCGCTTCGAGTGCCGCCGTCTCGAAAATCAGCGAGCGGGCATCATCTTCTTGTTGGTCGCCTGCCTGATCATGTCCACGACCGAATGAAACCCAATAGCCCCCACGTTTACCAACCGTCTGCGGCGAGCATACGGCGCGAGCCTTCAAAGGTGCTTCGGCTTCTTGCAGCCCCGCATCGGTTAAGAACAATCGCCGCGGCTTTATTCCTGGCGATGGCCACGAAGGCTCCGAAATCCACCGGCCCGGTAACGTGTCGTGATGGGTCGCCGGTTTCACACTTTCGGTCATCCACGCCCGCAGCATCGGTTCATCCATCACGCCCGTATCGACGCCCTTCAGCCAATGATCCCACCAACGCAGCATTTCTTGGAGGAATCCGATCTGGGGGCCTGGACGTGCAAAGTGCGGATAGGCGTGTGCCCACGGCCCAATGAGGCCTTTGCGGGGCACCTTCAGGCGCTCAAGAAGACGCGGGATTGCGTTCTTATAAGCGTCGGTCCAACCACCGACCGCATAGACCGGGCATTGAATCGCTGCGTAGTCCTCGCATACCGACCCGTGCTTCCAATACGCATCGCGTCGCTGGTGCTGCAGCCAATTTTCCTGAAACAGCGGTATGTTCTGCAGGCGCTGCAACCACATTGCTCGCCAGCTATCGCCGACTAGCGCCGGATCGGGTGGAAGGCACATTAAACTGAAAAAGAAAGACGCCCACCCAAGCCCAGCGGCGGCAAGAAACGTGCCGCCCATATAGTGCGCGTCGTCGGCGTACCGATCGTCGCTTGAACCAATGGTTACGATTGCTTTAAGTGCCGGGGGACGGCGCGCCGCGATCTGAAGTCCATTAAAACCACCCCAAGAGATTCCCATCATTCCAACGGCGCCGTTGCACCAGGGTTGCGCCGCCAGCCAAGCGATTAGCTCCACGCCATCATCTTGTTCCTGCTTGGCGTACTCGTCGAACAGCAAGCCTGTCGATTCACCGCTACCGCGAATGTCCACTCTGACGCCCGCGTAGCCGTGACCTGCGAGATAGGGATGAGTCAGGGCGTCTCGTTCGTAAGTCCCGTCGCGCTTGCGATACGGGAGATACTCCAGGATTGCAGGAACCGGATTCTGCTCAGCATCCTCCGGCAACCAGATGCGAGCCGCCAGCGTCGTCCCGTCTTTCAACGGTATCAAAGTATGCTCGATGACTCGCACAGCTCTGGGAAAGCTCGTGACAATCACAGGGACACTCCCATGGCATTGATTGCCGAAACCGCTGCGGCGGGTGCGCCCGGAAACCAATTTCTACAACCCGCGGTTCCTGTTATTCCGTTCTGAGAACTCACGCACCGTGGTTGTCGATCAGGCCAAGATCAAGGATCAAGGCTGCAGGTGCCGGCGCGGGCGAGACGACCATGATCAGCATGAAAGCATAGAGGACCACGGGCAGATAGAGCCAATCGTCGATCCGTCCCGAGGTGACGATGCGGTGCGCTCGGATGCGAAGTGATGGTGCCCGCCTCGAAAGCCGCACCACCTCACGACGCTTCAACGGTGCAAATCCAAAAAATCTCTGTCAAAGTCTGTGGGCATCGGCTCCATGACAATGAAAAATCGTCGCAGCAAAATGACCGGCCGGCACGGCCATGCGGGGATTTTCCCGCGCCTCGCCGCCCATACCGCCGCGGTGAGCGTGCCTATAGAGCCGACGCCGCTGGCGTTTAGGCCGGCCACGCTGTCCGCGAGCGGCCTGAAAGAGCGTCATCGTTGCGAGGAGCGAAGCGGCGCAGAGCGGCCTCTCGGACCTGGATTGCTTGGCTGGCTCGAACGCGCGCCTCAGATCTTTCTCTTCTGCGCGTTCCACTCGCGCTCAAGATTGGCGATCAGCGCCGGGCTGAAATGACAATAGGCCTGATCGCGCGCGTAGGCGCACATGTAGCGGCGGAAGAGATCGAACGGTTCCTCGCCGATGCGCAGCGCCCGGCGATTGGACGTGGCGCTCACCGCGCCGGAACCGCTAAGCCGCGCGATCACGCGATCGAGCCCCTGTTCCATGTCCGCGGGTGCGACAACCTCGTCGCAAATAAGCCGGCCCTCGACGCTATCGCATAACAGCTTGCGCTCGTACTGAATCGCCTGCCGGGCGATACGGTCGCCGGTAAAGCGCGGCAGGCGCAAATTTGCCGCGCCCGGAATGATCCCTTCCTTACGCGCCGGCAGCGTCATGAACGCATCGCTCGCCGCCAGCACGTAATCCATGGTCAGGAGAATCTGGCAATGGCCGCCGATGGCAAAGCCTTCGAGCGCGGCGATCCAGGGTTTCTCGATGGCTGTGCCGCGCACGTCGTCCGGCAAGGCCTCGGGCTGCGCCACGCCGCGGAAGAATTTGTGCACGAAGCCGAGATCGCGCTTGAGAAACCAAACAAAAGGAATTTTTCCGCGATAAAGGTGCGTAAGATTGATGCCGGCGCCGAACAACCGGCGTCCGGAATGTTTTGGGTGCTCGACCGCGCCGCCGCGCAGCACCGCAATCTCGGTTGCCGGATCGAGGATGGCGAGATCGACGGCGATTTCCATAGCGTCGATCGTCGTGTTGTCTTCGGCGTTGAGGAAGCGCGGGTTGCTCGCGGTCACGACCGTCGCCTTGCCGCGGCGCTTTACCTGCGCCGGGCCGAGATCGACGTGGCCATCAGCGGCCAGGCTGCGCAGGTGCTCGGGCGTTTCCGCGCGCGGCAGGAGCATCGCGTGGCAGAGATGGCGGCCGGCGGCCTCGTCCGCGAGCACATGGGCAAGAAAAATGCCTTGATCGATCTCGACGCCGTCCTTGTCGGCTTGCAGACATTCGCCCTCGTCCGCGACCTGCACCGCTGTCGGCGTGAGCCCCGGCACGGCTGTGGCGGCGGCAAAGACCAAGTCTTCGAGCCGGATGAAGCGCGAGCGATTATGCGTCAGCTCGTCATACAGCGCTGACACATGGGCGGCGAGAAAACGCTCGCGATGTATTCGCGCGGCAGCGAATAACAATCGCGCCGCTTCAGACTCGGCGCTACTGCGTTTGGGCTTGCGCGGCAGGCGGCCCACGAGTTCGTCGCATTCTTTCCAGAACTGCGCATAGCGGCAGCGATCATGGGTGAAGTCGGCCGGCTCGCGCGGTGCGGCCGCGAGCCACGCGCCGATGGTCTTGTCATCAAAGCCTGCACCTTGCAGGCAGCGTCCGGCCGCGGCAGCATCTGTGGTCATTGCGTTTTTCCTCTATGCGGCTCCTGACCCGTTGCCTCGTGGTCTCTCCGGCGGGGTTCGCAAGATCCGATCACCGCGCATTTCCTATTCCACGCCAAGCTCAGCGCTTTGTCCGCCGGTCAATGACGCGCTTGGCCTTGCCCTGCGAGCGCTCGATCGTTCCCGGCTCGAGCACGCGCACCGTCGCTGCGATCCCGATATAACCCTTGATTAGATTTTCTGCCCTTTGCGCGAGCGCGGCGCTTTCTTCGCTGCTCAGTTTGCTGAAAAACTCCGGCCGCATTTCGACGAGCACGTCCAGTTCATCGAGATTATGCGGTCGGCGAACTTCTAAAAGATAATGGGGCGCTAGCTCTTGCTCACGGCCGAGCACCGCTTCGATCTGCGAGGGAAAGAGGTTGACGCCGCGGATGATGAGCATGTCGTCGGAACGTCCCTTGATGCGTTCGATGCGGCGCATCGGCCGGGAGGCGGGCGCGAGCAGCCGGGTTAGATCGCGCGTGCGGTAGCGGATCACCGGCATCGCTTCCTTGGTCAGAGAGGTCAGAACGAGTTCGCCGGCTTCGCCGTCGGGCAGCACGCGGCCGCTGTCCGGATCGATGATTTCCGGAAAAAAATGATCCTCCCAGACGGTCAGGCCGCCCTTGCTGTCGGCACATTCCTGGGCGACGCCCGGTCCGATGAGCTCCGACAGGCCATAATGATCGAAGGCCTCAACGCCCATTCGCCGCTCGATCTCCGTGCCCATGCTGTCGGTCCACGGCTCGGCGCCGAACAGGCTGAGGCGCAGGCTGCAATCGCGCGGTCTGAAGCCCTGGCGTTCGAATTCGTCGGCAATCGCCAGCATGTAGGACGGCGTCACCGCGATGATGTCCGGGCGGAAATCAACGATCAGCTGCACCTGCCGCTCGGTGAACCCGCCGCTGACCGGGATGACGGCGGCGCCCAAGTATTCGGCGCCGTAGTGAAAGCCAAGCCCGCCGGTGAACAGGCCGTAGCCGTAGGCGACGTGAATCTTGTCGGTGGAGCGGCCGCCGGCGGCGCGGATCGAGCGCGCGATGAGCAGCGACCAGGCGTCGATGTCGCCTCGCGTATAACCGACCACAGTCGGCTTGCCCGTGGTGCCGCTCGATGCATGGAGGCGCACGATATCGGCCATCGGCACCGCGAACAGCCCGAAAGGATAGTTCTGCCGCAGGTCGTCCTTGGTGGTGAACGGGAATTTGGCAAGGTCGCCGAGGTCTTTTAGGTCGTCGGGATGGAGGCCGGCGGCGTCGAATTTGTTCCGGTAGTGCGCAATGCGCTCGTAGGCGGTGTGGAGCGTCTTCTTCAGCCGATCGCGCTGCAAGGCGACGAGTGCATCCCGGCTCGCCTGTTCGATCGGCTCAGCTTGATCGCGGGCGCCCATTCGTGCCTGCCTGATGCAGCGGACTGCCTGATTGACGCGCGTTGCTTACCGCGCGGCGCGCTAGGCGATTGTCCGCGCCGCGGTGCGGTCCGTGCCTGATCTATTATTGGACCGTCGCGGCCTTGATGCCCAGGATCTTCGCCAATGCCGCGAGCTTGTCGCGCTGTGCCTGCACGCCGGCAGAAAACTCCGATGGCCCCTGAACGGTCAGGATCTGACCGGTGGCGCCGAGGCGCTGCGCGATGACCGGGTCCGACTTCGCGGCCTTGCTGAAATCTGCCGCAATCGCCTCGCGCTCTTTCTCCGGCATCCCGGGCGGGCCGAACACGCCGCCGAGGCTGTTGAACGTCAGGTCGGGATAGCCGGCCTCGGCCGCGGTGGGAACGTCCGGCATGCTCGGAGCGCGTTGGTTGCTGGTTACCAGCAGCACCTTGATGTGTCCCGCCTGAGCGAGCGGCTGCACCACGGCGAGCGACGTCGCCAGCACCTGGATGCGGCCGCCGACTAGATCGTTCGGCGCCTGCATAATGTCGCGATAGGGCACCTCCACCGCCTGCAGGCCCTTTTGCTTGAAAAAGCCGAACAACAGGAAGTCGGAAATGCCGTTCGCTGCCGAGGCATTCAGCTTTCCCGGCTCCGCCCGGATCAGCTTGATGAGCTGATCGATCGTGTCGATCTTCATCGCGGATGCGGTCGAGATGGCAAGCGCCACATTGACAACGCTCACCACGGGGACAAAGTCGCGCTTCACGTCGAAAGGCAGCGTGTCGTGCTCGTAGGGAAGCACATTGATCGCGCCAGCGGGCCCCATCCACAGTGTATGGTCGTCGCGGGCGGTGAGCATGGCATTAAGCGAGACAATGCCGTCGCCGCCGGGGCGATTCTCGACCACGACCGGCTTGCCCCACAGCTTGCTCAAATGGTCGGCCAACAGACGCGCGGCGATATCGGTGGCGCTCGCGGCGCCGTAGGGCAGAATGAGGTGAACCGCGCGGGCCGGATAGGACTGCTGGCCTGCCGCCGTTCCGATGACATGGCCGAGCGCCGCCGCGAGTGCCGTAAGCGCCAAAAGGCGTCCCGTCAGCCGTCCCATCGCGATCCTCCCTGATTGGATTTTGAGTGCACATTAGCATTCTCGGACGGCTAACACAGCTCCAGTCGCAAGCGTGATCGCGGCATGAAGCTTGCGCGCGCCCGGCCGGCTCCGATGATGCCGCCGGCAGCGGCGGCCGATCGGGCCGGCGATGACGGGTCGGCGCGCCGGCGGCGGCGCCCACCATGTCGGCGTGAGCGTGCCCCTGCGGGCCCGCCACATTCCGCGCGTCAGAGCAAACTTGCGCAGGGCCGTGCAAAGCCGCTGGCGAGCGCGCATGGCATGTTCTGATGCTAGCAACCCTGCAAGGTCCGCCGGCCGAGCGTTCACGCGGGCCTGTCGCATCTATCGCGCGCGTCCGACTTCAGCACATCGCCTTGCCACAAGTGTCCGCGGCCTCGACCATGGCTTGCAAGCTTTCACGGCCCGGATAGCCGAGGATCGCCAGATTACCGAGGATGAAGGAAGGAGTAGCGGCCAGCCCGAGCGTGCTGCCGAGCGCGAGGTGAGCCTTCATGATCTGCGTGATCTCCGCGCTCTCGCCGAGCGTGGTCAGCGCCCGCTGGTCGAAGCCGAGTTTGCCCGCGACCGCAAGTGCGCGCAGCCCATCGTTCGTGCCGTGCTGCGCATAGATGCGGCGATGAAATTCATAGAATTGCCGCGGCGTGCCGAGCTTCGCCACCGCGAGCTCGACCCGGGTCGCGGCGACCGACGCCGGACCGAGAACCGGATAGGGGACGAGAACGAGTTTCAGCTCCAGATCAGTATCGACCAGATCGCCGACGTCGACCGAGGCGATGCGGCAGAAGGGGCAATTGAGATCATAGAATTCAACGAGCGCGGTTTTGCCCGCCGGATTGCCGACGCTCACCACTCCCGGCAATTGCTCGACGGGCGCTGCGAGGATCACCGTATGGTTGGCCACGGACTGGCCGTGGTCGCCGACGAGTGGATACTGCGAGACCGAGCGCAAGGCGCCGTCGCGCTGCTGCGCGGCGGCGTGGCCACAACCGAAAATGACGGCCAGCGTCAAGGCGGTGGGCACAACGCGCAGCATCGTGATCATTGCACGACCGCGCAGCCGGGTGCGGTCTCCAGATTGAAGGCGGCGGCGAAGAGCGCGCGCGTATATTCGGTTTTCGGCCGACGGAACAGTTCGGCAGCGTCGCCGGCTTCCACAACCTTGCCGCCGCGCATGACCAGGAGCCGGCTCGCCAGTGCGGCAACCACGCGCAGATCGTGCGAGATGAACATGTAGGTTAGGCTGCGACGCTTCTGCAGGTCGCGCAGAAGATCGACCATCTGGCATTGGATGAGCATGTCGAGGGCGCTGGTGGGCTCATCGAGCACCACGAAGGTTGGTTCCAGCACGATTGCGCGCGCCACGGCGATGCGCTGGCGCTGCCCACCGGAAAATTCGTGGGGAAAACGGAAGCGCGTCTCTGGATCAAGTCCGACATCGCTGAGAGCGCGCACCACGCGCGCATCGCATTCGCCACCCGGCATGCGCCGGTCATGGACCTTGAGGCCTTCCTTGATGATCTCGGCAACCGAGAAGCGCGGCGAGAGCGAGCCGTAGGGGTCCTGAAACACGATCTGCATGTGGCGACGGAACGGCCGCATCTGTTTGAAGCGCAGGCCCTGCAGCTTGTGGCCCATGAACACGATCGGCCCTTTGGACGAAATCAGCCGCAGTAGCGCAAGCCCCAACGTGGTCTTGCCGGAACCGGATTTGCCAACGACGCCGAGCGTTTCGCCCTTGCGCAACGCAATGTCGACGCCGTCGACCGCCTTGATATGGCCGACTGTGCGGCGCAGCACCCCGTGCCTGATCGGGAACCAGACTTTCAGATCGCAGGCTTCAAGCAGTACCGGCGCCTGCGGTTGCGGTAGGGCCGGATCGGGTTTCGGCTCGGCGGCCAACAGCGCGCACGTGTAGGGATGCGCGGGCGCCGAAAAGATGCGCTCAACCTCGCCGTGTTCGACGATGCGGCCATGCTTCATCACGCAGACCGTCTGCGCGATCTTTCGCACGATGCCAAGATCGTGGGTGATGAAGAGCAGCGACATGCCAAGGCGCTGCTGCAGGTCCTTTAACAGCGCGATGATTTGTGCCTGCACGGTGACGTCGAGTGCTGTGGTCGGCTCGTCGGCGATCAACAGATCGGGCTCGTTGGCGAGTGCCATTGCGATCATCACGCGCTGGCGCTGGCCGCCTGACAGCTGGTGCGGGTAGCTCTTGAGCCGGCTCTGCGGATCTGGAATGCCGACCTGGGTCAAGACCTCGAGGGTACGCGCGCGGGCGGGCTCGCCGGTGAGCCCGCGATGCAGCAGCAAGATTTCGCCAATCTGCTTCTCGATCGTATGCAGCGGATTGAGCGAAGTCATCGGCTCCTGAAAGATGATGGTAATGTCGTCGCCGCGCACGCGCCGCATGTCGCGTTCTGAAAGCGGCAGCAGGTCGTGACCTTTGAACATGACATGGCCGCAGGGGTGACGCGCCGCCGGATAGGGCAAGAGCTTGAGGATCGAGAGCGCGGTGACCGATTTGCCCGAACCCGACTCGCCGACCAGCGCCACGGTCTCGCCCCTGCCGACGTCGAACGAGACGCGGTCGACGGCGAGCGTCTCCTGCCCGCCGTGGCGGAAGGTGACGGACAGGTCGCGGATGGAGAGAAGCGGGTCGGCGGTCATCGGTTTCGGTCACATCACAAAGCGGCAGTCAGCGAAGTCTCTGTTCGGCTTTTCTGCGATCTTAAAACCGCTGCTGAGGAAGAAATCGCATGCGTTGAGGCGGCACTCGCGACAAGAATGGCGTCAAATGGGGTTCCCCGCTCGACGGCAGGAAAGGGGCGTCCCGCATCGTCGCTCAGCCGCAGCTCTTTTGGCAGTTCGGCCGCAGGATCACTTTCTCGCACAATCCTGTTCATTGAGTGCGCTCTCGACCAATACCGATCTTTTCGCAGCATGGCACTTTCATCAAGCAAAGGCCTTGCGCGGGTCGAAAGCGTCGCGCACCGCTTCGCCGATGAAGATAAGCAACGTGAGCATGATCGCCACGGCAAAGAAGCCGGTGAGTCCAAGCCAGGGCGCCTGCACGTTGGCCTTGCCTTGCGACAGCAACTCGCCGAGCGAGGGCGAGCCCGGCGGCAGGCCGAAACCCAGGAAATCGAGCGCGGTCAGCGTCATCACCGAGGACGACATGACGAACGGCAGGAACGTCATGGTCGCCACCATGGCGTTGGGCAACAGGTGGCGGAACATGATCGTCCTATTGGATACCCCGAGCGCGCGCGCCGCCGTAATGTATTCGAAATTGCGTCCGCGCAGAAATTCCGCCCGCACGAGGCCAACCAGTCGCGTCCAGGAGAACAGCAACAGGATGCCGAGCAGCACGAAGAAGCCGGGCACCAGGACCGACGAAATGATCAGCAGGAGATAGAGCTCCGGCACCGAGGTCCAGATTTCAATGAAGCGCTGGAACAGCAAATCGGTCCAGCCGCCGAAATAGCCCTGCACGGCGCCGGCGGCAACGCCGATGATCGAAGACACGATGGTGAGAATGAGGCCGAACAGCACCGAGATGCGGAAGCCGTAGATCAGCCGCGCCAGCACGTCGCGGCCGACATCGTCGGTGCCGAGCCAGTTATATTGCAGCGTACCGCATTTGCCGTAGCCGCGGGTGGCGGCGAATTCGCAATCCTCCTTGCTGAGCAGCCAAGTCGGCTTCGAGGGAAACGGCGAGGGCGGTCGGCTCATGATCGTGTTGTAGGAAAACGGAATTGGTGGCCAGACCTGCAGGGCGCGATGCTCGGCCAGATAGTGCTGCAGATGCGGGTCGAGATAATCGGCCGCGGTGCCGAACACATCGCCGAAATCGGTATCGGGATAAGTGAACACGACCGGAAAATAGTTGCGACCGTCGACATGGATGAAGATCGGTCGGTCGTTGGCGATGAATTCGGCGAACAGGGAAATCACGAACAGGACGAGAAAGATCCACAACGACCAGTAGCCTCGCCGGTTGGCCCTGAAATTCCGCCAGCGTCGTGCGCTGATCGGCGACAGCTCGAATCCCTTCGGCGGTGCCGCGAGCCCGAGCGGACCCAGCGGCTCGGAAACCGGCGTGAGCTCGGGAGGAGCGATCCGCTCGTTTGCGGCGGGCACCGTCGCGTTTTCGGTCCGGGCGCGGACGTCCACCTCAGACCTCCCGCGTCTCGAAATCGATCCGCGGATCGATCAACGTATAGGTAACGTCGGAAATCAGCGTCACGACGAGCCCGATCAGCGCGAAGATGTAGATATTGGCGAACACGACCGGATAATCGCGGTTGAGCACGCTTTCGAAGCTCAGGAGCCCGAGCCCGTCGAGCGAGAAAATCGTCTCGATCAATAGCGAGCCGGCGAAGAAGGCGCTGACGAAGGCGCTGGGGAAGCCGGCCACGACCAGCAGCATGGCATTGCGGAAGATATGGCCGTAGAGCACCTTGCGCTCGGAGCAGCCCTTGGCGCGCGCGGTAAGCACGTATTGCTTTCGCAGCTCGTCCAGGAAGCAGTTTTTGGTGAGCAGCGTCATGGTGGCGAAGGCGGACAGCCCCATGGAAACGACCGGCAGGACCAGGTGCCAGAAATAATCGAGGATCTTCTGCCACCAGGGAAATTGCGACCAGTCATCCGAGGTCAGGCCGCGCAACGGAAAAATCTGCCAGAACGAGCCGCCGGCGAACAGCACGATCAAAAGGATGGCGAACAAAAATCCGGGGATGGCGTAGCCGACGATGATCACGCTCGACGTCCAAACGTCGAAATGCGAGCCGTCGTGCACCGCCTTGCGGATGCCGAGCGGGATCGAGATCAGATAGGAGAGCAGCGTCATCCAGATGCCGAGCGAGATCGAGACTGGCAGCTTCTCCTTGATCAGGTCGATCACCCGCACGTCGCGAAAATAGCTCCTGCCGAAATCGAAGCGAATATAGTTCCACAGCATAATGAAAAAGCGCTGATAGGCCGGCTTGTCGAAGCCGAACTGCTTTTGCAGGCTCCCAATAAAGGCCGGATCGAGGCCTTGCGCGCCGCGATATCCAGAATTGACGCCGCTTTGCGCGCCGCCCGGCGTGCCGTTGCGGGAGAGAATATCGCCCTTGGGAGAGCCGGAAACGCGCCCCATCGCCCCCGCCCCGGTGCCCGAGAGCTGGGCGATGACGTGTTCCACCGGGCCGCCCGGAGCGAACTGCACCACTACGAACGACACCAGCATGATGCCGAGGATCGTCGGGATCATGAACAGCAGCCGGCGGATAATGTAGGCGGTCATGCTCTTCCGTTAAGCATTCCGGAATGCGGCCTTTCGGCCGCGCCAAGCTTACGCCTTTCCGGTCCTGGCCGCCTTGGCTTCATCCCACCACCACAGCGTTGGGAACGCGGCCACGCCGTAGCGCGGCAGCGGATCGCGGCGGCTGAAGCGATCCCAGCGCGCGCTGCGCAGATAGGGATAGGTCCATTGCGGCACAACATAATGATTCCATAGCAGCACTCGGTCGAGCGCCTTGGTGGCGGCGACCAGATCGCTGCGGCTCTTGGCGAAGATCACTTCGTCGATCAGTGCGTCCACCGCCGGATTTTTGATCCCGACAACGTTGAACGAGCCCGGCTGGTCGGCGGCCTGCGAGCCCCAATAGCCGCGCTGCTCATTGCCCGGCGTCAGCGTTTCGGGCCATGAACTAATGACGACGTCGAAGTCGAAGTCGCGCAGCCGGTTCTCGTATTGAGCGTCATCGATGGTGCGCACGCTTGCTGCTATGCCGAGCCGTTCGAGCGAGGGCTTGTAGAACAGAAAGACGCGCTCGAAGGCCGGATCCTCATCGAGGAATTCGACCGCGAAGGGCTCGCCGGTCTTGGCATTGACCAGCTTCTGGTTGCGGATCTCGTAACCGGCCTCCTGGAACAGTTTCAGGGCCTCGCGCAAATTACTGCGCGCAGCTTCCGTATTGCCGGCGACCGGATTGGTATAGGGCGTGGTGAAGACTTCGGGGGGAACCTGGTCGCGCAGCTTCTGCAGGATTTCCAGTTCGCGGCCGGTGGGCAGACCGGAGGCGGCAAGTTCGGTTCCCTGAAAATAGCTGCCGATCCGGGTGTACTGGCCAAAGAAGAGCTGCCGGTTGACCTCCTCGAAATCGAAGGCGTAGTTGAAGGCGCGCCGCACCCGCGGGTCCTTGAACTTGTTGCGGCGAATATTGAAGGCGAAGGCCTGCATCACCCCGATATTCCTGATCGGGAACTGCTCGAGGATGACGCGTTTAGCGGCGACCGCCGGAAAGTTGTAAGCCGTGGCCCAGTTCTTGGCGACGTTCTCCTCGCGCCAATCCGCGGCGTCGCCCTTGAATCCCTGCAGCGCGACCGTCGAGTCGCGGAAGTATTCGTAGCGCAGCTCGTCAAAATTGTCGCGGCCCACGCGGACGTTGAGTTTGCGCGCCCAATAATCCTTGACGCGCTCATAGACCACTTCGCGGCCGGGGGAGAAGCTCTTGAGGCGGTAGGGACCGCTCCCCAAAGGCGGCTCCAGCGTGGACTGGCTGATGTCGCGCTTTTTGCCGTTCCCGTCGGTGCCCGCCCACCAATGCTTGGGCAGGATCGTGAGCTCGCCGACGATTTGCGGCAATTCGCGGTTGCCGGGGCGGTCGAAGGCGAAGGTGACCTCGCGCTCGCCGCTCTTTTCCGCCTTCACCACGTGCCGGTAATAGGCGCCAAGCTGCGGGCTGTATTTCTTCCAGGCCTCGAACGAGAAGATCACGTCATCGGCACTGACGGGGTTGCCGTCATGCCATTTCGCTTCCGGGCGCAGCCGGTAGGATACCCAGGAGAAGTCGTCGGGATAGCGCACCCCCTCGGCGACGAGGCCATAGGCGGTCGATACTTCGTCTAGCGAGGCGGCGAGCAGCGTGTCGTAGATCAGGGTAATCCCCATCGCCAGATCGCCTTTGACGCCGGCCACCACTATGTTGAAGCTGTCAAAAGTGCCGAGCGCGATCTGCCGCGTGGTGCCGCCCTTTGGCGCGCCGGGATTAACGTAATCGAACTGTTTAAATCCGGATGGATATTTCAGATCGCCGTAGAGGGAGGCACCGTGCCGCCAGGCAGGCTCCGCTGCCGAGGCTTTGGTCGCCGCTGGCCCTCCGTGTTCTTCCGCCATGGCGGAGTTCGTCCAGGGAGGCAGCCAAGTGGCAAACGGCAGCTGCCGCGCGGCAAAGCCGAGCAGGGTGGAAGTGAGGAGGGATCGGCGGTTCACCTTGTGCTCCGATGCAAGGAGTGAGCGCGGGAATCCCGCGATGCCATTGTGGTTCGGCCGAGGCGCATCTTCGCGCGCACGCCACCCCGCTGCGTACACGGCCCCAGCCGGCGCATGGGGCTGATTAAGTGGTTTTCGATTGCGGCGCCAGCGTGCCGGTCGTTGCCGCGACGAAATGGAGTTCACAACCCCGTGGGCAAGCGCGGACGCTGGCCGATTTAAGGGGCTTATTTCGCAGGCGCGGAATCCAGCGGATTGGAGCCGGGCGCTGGTGCGGCAGCGGCGGGCGGGCTTGCCGGCGGCGCCTTCGAGGATGGCGGCGGCGCTTGGCCTGATGCAGGAGGTTTCCCGCCGCCGCCCGCCGGCTGATTGGCCGCCGCGGGATTCGCCGCAGCCTTGTCGGGGGCAGCCTTGGGCGGCGCATTTTGCGCCGCTTTGGGCAGCGGCAGCGGATGGTCGGAGTTCGAATTCAGATAGGCGATGACGTCGGCCCGCTGGCGCTCGCTCGGGATGCCAGCAAAGGTCATCAGGGTACCGGGAACATCGGCGCGCGGATCGGCGAGCCAGGGGCTGAGCGCGTCGAACGTCCACGTGCCACCCTTGGCTTTCAGCGCCGAGGAGTAGTTGAAGCCCGGTTCGGAAGCCACCTTGCGGCCCACGACGCCATAAAGAGGCGGGCCGATCTTGGAGCCTTCACCCTTACCCAAATTGTGGCACATCTGGCATTCGTGGGCGATTTGCGCACCGCGTTGCGGGGAGGCGCTGGCCAAGAGGTTGTCAATCGGTTGGGCCGCGGGTTTGGCTGCGCCGGGGCCGCCGCTCGGCGCTGCCTGTTCGGTTTTGACCTGGATCACATAGCCGGGTTTGGCCGGCACTCGCGGCGTGAAGATTGCACCCGAAGCGATGTGAACCGCGAGCAGGACCAGACACGTTCCCAGCAAAGCGCCGAGAATCTTGTTCATTTCAAACGAATCCATGCTGGAAAGCTCCGAACGGGCAGGGAAGCGGCGCACCATTAGCCGGTTTGCGGCGACTCGCGCAACCCGTGTAAAAGTTCTGCTGCCGCAATGCCTAATGTGCTCATTCTCATTCCCGCCCGCATGGCCGCGACGCGGCTGCCGGGCAAGCCGCTCGCCGACATCGCCGGGGAGCCGATGATCGTGCACGTATGGCGGCGGGCACTGGCGGCGAAATCGGGGCCGGTTGTGGTCGCAACCGATGCGCCGGAGGTGGCCGAGGCGGTGAAAAAGGCCGGCGGCCAAGCGGTGCTCACACGGGCCGATCACGCCTGCGGCACGGATCGCATTTTCGAGGCCGCCAGCAAAGTTGATCCCGCTGCGGCGGCGCGCATCATCGTCAACGTCCAGGGCGACCTGCCGACGCTTGATCCGCGCCATATCGGCGCGGCGGTCTCGCTGCTCGAGGACGCGGCGGTCGACATCGCCACCTTGGCGGCCGCCATCACCAGGGCCGAGGAGCGCACCAACCCCAATGTGGTGAAGGTTATTGGGAGTCCTGTGGCGCCGTCGCGACTGCGCGCGCTCTATTTCACCCGCGCCAGCGCGCCCTACGGCCCGGGGCCACTTTATCATCACATCGGGCTTTACGCCTATCGCCGCGCCGCACTCGAGCGCTTCGTGGGGCTGCCGTGTTCGCCGCTGGAGAAGCGCGAGAGCCTTGAACAATTGCGCGCGCTTGAGGCTGGCATGCGCGTCGACGTCGCCATCGTCGACGAGGTGCCGCTTGGCGTCGATACGCCGGAGGATTTGGAAACGGCACGCGTCGTGCTAACGAACCGGCCATGGGCACCCAGCGAATAATGGGCAAAACGCGTAAAAAGATCGCGTTTCAAGGCGAGCCGGGCGCCAATTCGCACATTGCCTGCCACGAGAGCTATCCCGGCTATGCGCCGCTCCCATGCGCCACCTTCGAGGATGCCTTCGCGGCGGTGCGCACTGGCCGCGCGGCGCTCGCCATGATTCCGATCGACAATTCGCTGGCCGGCCGGGTTGCCGATATCCACTCGCTGTTGCCGCAATCGGGGCTGCACATCGTGGCGGAATGGTTTCTGCCGGTGCAGCATCAGTTGATGGCGCCCAATGGTGCTTCGTTGCGGACCATTCGCACGGTTGAAAGCCACGTGCACGCGCTTGGCCAGTGCCGCAACATCATCCGCAGTCTCGGCGTCAAGGCCGTGGTCGCCGCCGACACGGCGGGTGCGGCGCGCGACGTGGCGGAAGCAGGCGATGTGTCCCGCGCCGCGCTGGCGACCGTACTCGCCGCCAAGATCTACGGGCTGAAAATCCTGAAAAGGAATGTGGCCGACGCCAAGCACAACACCACACGTTTCGTCGTGCTGGCGCGCAAGCCGAAATGGGCCATGCGCGGCAAGAACCCGGTGGTCACCACGTTTCTGTTCGAGGTCCGCAATATACCGGCTGCGCTCTACAAGGCGCTCGGCGGGTTTGCCAGCAACAGCATCAACATGACCAAGCTGGAAAGCTACATGGTCAACGGCAGCTTCGCGGCGACACAGTTTTATGCCGACGTGGACGGCCACCCGGAGGACCGTCCGCTGGCGCGAGCGCTCGAGGAGCTTGAGTTCTTCTCGCAGCCGGAATCGCTGAAGATTCTAGGCGTGTACCCAGCGCATCCGTTCAGGGAAACGTTCCGCTAGCGGCAGCAGTTGTCAAAGCGTGACGGCACATGGACACCCGGCCGCTGTCTGGTCCCACTGTCTGGTCCGTTTTCCTGGGTGCCTGTGGTGGCGCATCGCTTGGCACACTGTCCGGTCGATGGGTGTCCGGTGCCGAATGCCCTTGCCAAACACCGATGCTCCGCTGACGCAGAGCACGGCAAAAAAGGAGCCTGCCCGTGAGCGACAATGACGCGAAAGTGCGCCGAACGCTGCAACTCAGATTCACACTGCCGGCGGCGGATTCGCGGCAGCTAGCCGCCATGTTCAAGGCCTCGGCGCCGTTCTACCAGATGTTTGGCAACGCCCAGGTGCGGCTTTTGCAGAACGTCGACGACCCGGCGAAGTTCGTGCAGGAGATCGAATACGAGGCGCAGGAGGATTGGGAGCTCAACCGCCAGAGGATTGCCACCGACATACGCATGCAAACCTATCTGCAGATTTGGCGAACGATGCTCCCGGGAGCGCCGGAGATCGACGTTTATCAGGAAGTGTGAGCGTTATCCCTGCGCACGTTGCGGCCGCAGAGCAGGCAGGCGGCGCGAAGCGCGGCGGAAGCGGCATGTCGCGCGGGGGCAGATGAAAGACAGCGGAACATTAGCCTCCGATTCGGCACTGCTGGTGCGTGTTGTCGTTGGAATGAAATCGCCTTGTGCATAAAGACCAGCCGCGGAACGTCGCGGCGGCAAACCGCGGAACGACGTTATCCGGATTCTCCCCCTCGCCACCGAATTCCGCCCGTGCTGCACCTCCGCAGCGCCCTCTTCCAAGGCTTCCGCCAGCTGGTGTTTTGATACACAACGGGGGCAGCCGGAAAAAAGCGCGCGACCTTCAAATCGTCTGATTATACGCGCCGATTTCCTTGTGCGTGCGCAGCACCGTGTCGACGGCTTTGAACATGTCGCGCATGCGTGCTTCCGATACCGGGCTTTCGACCACCACCACCAGCTCCGGCTTGTTGGAGGAGGCGCGCACCAGGCCCCAGGTGCCGTCTTCGACGGTGACGCGCACGCCGTTGACGGTAACCAGATTCCGGATCGGCTGGCCCGCAACCTTGCTGCCTTCGGCTTTCTCCGCCTGGAAATGTTTCACCACATCGTCTACCACTGCGTATTTGACCTCGTCCGGACAATGCGGCGACATGGTCGGCGACGACCAGGTTTTCGGCAGCGCATTTTTCAGGTCGGCCATGCTCTTTCCCGGATTGCGGTCGAGCATGTCGCAGACGGCGAGGGCGAAGATAAGGCCGTCATCGTAGCCGCGGCCGAACGGCTCATTGAAAAAGAAGTGACCGGATTTTTCGAAGCCGGCGATGGCGCCGATCTCGTTGACCCGGCGCTTCATATAGGAATGGCCGGTCTTCCAATAATCGGTCTTGGCGCCGTTCTGGAGCAAGACCGGATCGGTGGCGAAAAGCCCTGTCGATTTGACGTCGGCGACGAACAGCGCGTTCCTGTGCTGCTGTGAAATGTCGCGCGCCAGCATGACGCCGACCTTATCGGCGAAAATCTCCTCGCCCTCGTTGTCGACCACGCCACAGCGATCGCCGTCGCCGTCAAAGCCAAGCCCGACGTCGGCGCCGCTTTCGAGCACTGCGTCGCGCATGGCGTGCAGCATTTTCAGGTCTTCGGTGTTGGGATTGTATTTGGGAAAAGTATGGTCAAGCTCGCAATCGAGTGGCACCACTTCGCAGCCGGCTTCTTGTAGGACCTGCGGCGCGAAGGCGCCGGCCGTGCCATTGCCGCAGGCACACACCACTTTGAGGCGGCGCTTCAGCTTCGGCCGCCTGGTCAAATCGGCAATATAGCGCGCCGCAAAGTTTTGGATGAACGCGTAGCCACCGCCGCTTCTGGTTTTGAACTTGCCGCCGAGCACGATCTGCTTGAGCCGCGTCATCTCGTCGGGGCCGAAGGTCAGCGGGCGATCGGCCCCCATCTTCACGCCGGTCCAGCCATTATCGTTGTGCGAGGCGGTCACCATTGCAACGCACGGCACGTCGAAGGCAAATTGCGCGAAATAGGCCATCGGGGTGAGCGCGAGCCCGATATCCTGCACCTGACAACCGGCGGCGACGAGCCCGTTCACCAGCGCCATCTTGATCGAGGCCGAGTAGGATCGAAAATCGTGTCCGGTGACGAACTGCGGACGTGGGCCCAATTCGTGGACCAGCGTGCCGAGCCCGAGCCCCAGTGCCTGGACGCCGATCAGATTGATTTCGCTGCCGAACAGCCAGCGCGCGTCATACTCGCGAAAGCCGGTCGGTTTCACCATCGGCTCGGATTCGTAGGCATAGGTATTGGGCTTGAGCGCAGGTTTTGGCTGGGGGAACATTGCAGAGTGATCCGAAATGAAAGCCAGGCGGGTATAGCCTAAATGATTGACGATCGGAATGGTTGCATCATTGAGCAATACCTGTGTTTGAACCGATGCCAAAATTGTGCAATCTGCTTTTCACCTCAGAGCCCTCCTACGCTTAAGCCGGATATATGCGTACGCCTGAATATCCAGCCAGAGCGGGAGGGCGACTGCGCCTATATCGCCGCGGTTTGACGACAAATAGAACAAAGTCGAAAAGCCAGCCGGGCAAGCAAGCCGGGCAAGCCAGCCGGGCAAGCCGCACGAGGCCTCCCGAAAGTTCGCTGTTTATATCTCTGCGCCTCGATTTGTTTGTTCGTGCACCATCTTGCTGTTGCCTGGTTACGCTTGGCGAGCGCATGAAAGCCCAGTCCGGCCTGAGGGAGCTCGCCGGCGCGACAGCTGCCAGAGTGGCGCCATGACCCGCCGATGTGCGCAGCGAGGTGAGGAGCGCGCAAATAATTTGTCGATCCGTCTACCAGTCTTGCGCGTGCGCCGTGCAAAGGCTGATTTCCCGCGGCGTTAGACTCGGCAACTTTCACTCTCCAGCCGGACAATCGGAGCGTTCATGGAGCTTTCGGTTCGGCGGCAAGTAGTTCACACCGTGCGCGGCTTGGCGCGGCGGGTCGGCGCGGCGGCGAGCGGATCGTCGGGCCACGGATGCTTGGGATAGCGTCCGCGCAGCTCGGTGCGCACGGCCGCGTAACTGCCGCGCCAGAACCCCGGCAAGTCGCGCGTCGTCTGCACTGGCCGCTGCGCCGGCGAGAGCAGCTCGAGTGTGACCGGCACCGTTCCACCGCCGATTGTTGGATGGCGGTTGAGGCCGAACAGTTCCTGCACGCGGATCGCGATCTTGGGGCCGCCTTCGGCGGCATAATCGATTGGGACGCGGGTGCCTGTGGGCGCTTCGAAATGGGTCGGTGCTTCGGCATCGAGTCGCCGCCGCAGGGGCCAGGGGAGCAGCGCGCTCACCGCCTGGGTCAATTCCTCGGCCGAAAGTTCCGCAAGCGCCGTTTTGCCGGCCAGCGCCGGCGCGAGCCATTCGGCGGCGCCTTGCTTGAGCGACGCTTCGGACAGATCAGGCCATTGTGCGCCTCCGTTCGCCCGCAGGAACATGACGCGGTCGCGCCATTGCCGCAGCGCCTTGGTCCACGGCAAAAGATCGAGGCTGAGGCTGGCGATTCCGGCAGCGAGTTTTTTAGCATTTTCCCGGCTAGGCACGACCGGCAGCGGCTGCTCGCTCAGTGTCAGCGCGCCGAGCCGGCGGCTTTTCCGCCCGCGCAGACTGGCGCTCTCGGGATCGAAAATCGTCTCCTCGCGCGTTGTGACGCGGTCGGCGAAGCGGGTATCGATTTCGTCAAGCGTCATCGGTGCCGCGAGGAGGATACGGCCGGACGCTGCCGTACCGGTGAGCTCCGCCACGGCCAGAAAAGGCTCCCGGGCAAGCGGAGAAGTGCGATCGATCTGTGCCCCGCGCCCATTCGCCAGCAAAAACCCGCCCGACCCGTTGCCGCGGTTTTTGGCGATGCGCTCCGGGTATGCGAGGGCGAGGAGAAAGCCGGTGGAAACTTCGCCTGGCTCTGGTTGCTTTTCTCCTTGTAAAGAGGGGTCAGGCGCGGGACTCGAGAGGCCATGCGGAGTCCTTGACGCTCGCGCTCGGGAGCGAGTGCGCGATGAAAGGGTGGGCTCGCGTGACTGAGCAACTTGCGTCCATCGCCGCGCCATCGCGCGAGCCTCGCGCGCGCGGGGCGAACGGTCGCGATGCAGGGCTGCGAGCCGCTCGCGCAGATCCACATCGTCGCCGCCAAGCCCGCGTTCCGTGATGATTGCAGCGATTTCGCAGGCGAGGCTCGTGGCCCCATCGCGCGCTGCATCGACGACCATACGGGCAAGCCGCGGCGCCAACGGCAGGAGGCGCAGAAGCCGGCCTTCCTCGGTGATGCGGCCAGTGCCGTCGACGGCCCCAAGCGCGGCGAGCAGCGCCCTGGCTTCGGCAAACGTGGCGCGCGGCGGCGGGTCGAGGAAAGCCAAGCTTTCCGGCCCAGCGCACCAGGCGGCAAGATCGAGCGCGAAAGATGACAGATCGGCGGAGAGAATTTCTGGCCGGGCGAATGGTTCGAGGGCAGCGGTCTGGGGCTCGTCCCACAGCCGGTAGCACAGGCCGGGTTCGGTCCGTCCGGCGCGGCCCCGGCGCTGGTCGGCGGCCGCCTGCGATACGCGCACGGTTTCGAGCCGCGTCAGCCCGACATCGGGCTCGTAGCGCGGCACACGAGCGAGCCCGCTGTCGACCACGACGCGCACGCCCTCAATCGTAATCGAGGTTTCCGCAATCGCGGTGGCAAGCACGACCTTGCGGCGGCCGGCCGGCGCCGGCGCGATTGCGCGCGCCTGCTCCTGCGCGCTGAGCGCACCGTAAAGCCCGATGATGTCGGTTGCAGCGTCGAGGCGGCCCTCGAGCAGCGCCGCGGTGCGGCGGATTTCTCCGGCGCCAGGCAGGAACGCGAGCAGCGAACCGTTCTCGCCGTGGAGCACGCGAACAATGGTATCGGCGACCTGCACCTCGATCGGCCGGGCATCGCGGCCGAGATAGCGCGTCTTAACCGGGAAGGAGCGGCCGAGGCTCTCGATCACCGGCGCATCACCGAGAAGCTGTGCCACGCGCGCGCCGTCGATCGTCGCCGACATGACCACGAGCCGCAAGTCCTCGCGCAGCCCCCCTTGCGCGTCACGGGCCAGTGCAAGACCGAGATCCGCGTCGAGGGAGCGTTCGTGAAATTCGTCGAAGAGAATCGCGGCCACGCCCTCGAGCGCCGGATCGTCGACAATGCGCCGGGTGAAGATGCCTTCGGTGACGATCTCGATGCGGGTGCGGCGCGAAACCTTCGAGCCGAAGCGAACGCGCAGCCCCACTGTGTCGCCGACGCGCTCGCCCAGAAGCTGCGCCATGCGCTCGGCAGCGGCCCGGGCGGCGAGGCGGCGCGGCTCCAGCACCAAAATGCGCTGTCCTTGGGTCCATTGCTCGCCAGCGAGCATGAGGGGCACGCGCGTGGTCTTGCCGGCGCCAGGCGGCGCCACCAAAACGGTCGCGTTGTTGCCGCCCAACTGCTCGCGCAAACCCGGCAGCGCGTCGTCAATGGGGAGCGGGGGAAACTTCATCGGCGTTCCACACTTGCGGGGCGGCGCCCGGCGCGAAAAGCTATAACCACGACCGATCGCAGGCCCTGCGCCTGCGCGGAATGCGGATTGCGCGACAGCGACTTCGCGGCTTCCGCAATGACTCGGGTTTTCATATATAATGGCAAGCATGCCGACAGCCCAAAAAGTCCCGCCGCAGCCGCGCAAGAGCCCTACATCCATCGTCCTTCCCGGGCTGAAGCCGGGCGATCACGTCTTTCTGGTCGACGGCTCCTCCTACATCTTCCGCGCCTACCACGCGCTGCCGCCGATCAACCGCAAGTCCGACGGACTGCAGCTCAACGCCGTGTTCGGCTTCTGCAACATGCTGTGGAAGCTGCTGCGCGACATGCCGGAGGAAAAGCCCACGCATCTCGCGGTCGTCTTCGACAAGTCGGAAAAGACGTTTCGTACCGAGATGTATTCCGACTACAAGGCGCACCGACCGGATCCGCCGGACGACCTTCTGCCGCAGTTCAAGTTCATCCGCGAAGCGGTGCACGCCTTCGATCTGCCCTGCCTGGAGCAGGATGGCTACGAGGCCGACGACCTGATCGCCACCTACGTGCGCGAGGCCTGCGAGGCCGGCGCAACTGCGACCATCGTCTCGTCGGACAAGGATTTGATGCAGCTCGTGAACGACTGCGTCGTCATGTTCGACACGATGAAGGATAAGAAGATCGGTCCCGCCGAGGTGATGGAAAAATTCGGCGTGCCGCCGAACAAGGTGATCGAGGTCCAGGCGCTGATCGGCGATTCGACAGACAACGTGCCGGGCGTGCCGGGCATCGGCGTGAAAACCGCGGCACAGCTCATTGGCGAATACGGCGATCTGGAAACGCTGCTCAATCGCGCGAACGAAATCAAACAGGACAAGCGTCGGCAATCGCTCATCGACAATGCCGACAAGGCGCGGCTGTCGAAGAAGCTCGTTACGCTCGACGATCACGTGAGTCTCGACGTGCCGATCGGCGATCTCGCCGTGCACGAGCCCGAATACAAGAAGCTCCTCGCCTTTCTCAAGGCCATGGAATTCAACGCGCTGACCCGTCGCGTCGCCGAGTTTTCCGGCATCGATGCGGGCGCAATTGCGTCCGATCCGCGACTGGCGACCGGCACGCAAGCCGCAACCGAAGGGATTTCGCCTCCGGCTCCTGTGGACGCGCAAAGCTCCCGAGCGGCTAAAGCGGGCGCGCGCGCCAAGCCGGCCGCCGCAGGCGCCGAAGCCAAGGTCAATGGCGCGCTGCAGCCGCAGGCACTGGTGCACGCGCGCGCGGCCGCGGCGCATGATCGCAAATTCGACCGCTCGCGCTATGAAACGGTGCGCAGGCGCGATCGGCTCGAGGCGTGGATCGCGCGTGCCCGGGAGGTCGGCTTGTTGGCGATCGATACCGAGACCACGAGCCTTGATCCGATGCTGGCGCAGCCGTGCGGGTTCTCGCTCGCGGTCGCGCCCAACGAGGCGTGCTACGTGCCGGTCGCCCACCGTCAGGGCGGCGACGGCAATAGCGGGCTGTTCCAAGGCGATCGTGCGTCCGACCAAATGGCCGAAGCCGACGCCGTCGCAGCGATGAAGCCTGTTCTTGAGGACGCGAGCGTTCTCAAGATCGGCCACAATCTGAAATTCGATTGGCAGATGTTCGCGCTGCGCGGCATCGAGATGGCACCCTACGACGACACCATCCTGATGTCCTATTGCGTGGATGCCGGTCGTTCCGATCACGCGCTCGAGCAATTGGCGCGGCGCTACTTCGGCCACGGCGCGATTGACTACAATGAGCTGACCAAGACGGGAAAGACGCGAATCGGTTTTGATTGCGTCGACCTCGCCAAGGCCACTGAATACTCGGCCGAGAAGGCCGACGCCGCGCTGCGGCTGTGGCAGGTGCTCAAGCCGCGCCTCATCGAATATCAAGTCCTCAACGTCTACGAGACCCTAGAGCGGCCGCTCCTGCGCGTGCTTGCGCATATGGAGCGGCGCGGCATCTCAATCGATCGCAACGTGCTCTCGCGGCTCTCGGACGAGTTTGCGCAGGAGGCCGCAGGCCTCGAAAGCGAAATCCAAAAACTCGCCGGCGAGCCGGTCAACCCCGGCAGTCCCAAGCAGATCGGCGACGTCCTGTTTGGCAAGTTCGGTCTGCCTGGGGGCAGCAAGACCAGGACCGGGCAATGGTCGACCGGGGCGCGCACGCTCGAGGACCTGGCCGAGCAGGGCCATAAATTGCCCCAGGCCATTCTCGACTGGCGTCAGGTATCGAAGCTCAAATCGACCTATACCGACGCGCTGCCCGGCTTCGTTAATCCCAAGACCCACCGCGTGCACACGAGCTACGCGCTGGCGGCGACCACGACCGGCCGGCTGTCGTCGTCGGAACCGAATCTGCAGAACATTCCGATCCGGACCGAGGACGGGCGAAAAATCCGCCGCGCCTTCGTGTCGTCTGCCGGGAAGAAGCTGGTTTCCGCCGACTATTCGCAGATCGAGCTGCGGCTTCTGGCCGAGATCGCCGGCATCGAGCAACTGCGCAAGGCATTCCGCGAGGGCCTCGACATTCACGCCATGACGGCCTCGGAAATGTTCGGCGTGCCGGTGAAAGATATGCCCGGCGAGGTGCGCCGCCGCGCCAAGGCGATCAATTTCGGCATCATCTATGGCATTTCCGCATTCGGGCTTGCCAATCAGCTCGGCATCGGCCGCGAGGAAGCCGGCCTCTACATCAGAAAGTATTTCGAGCGCTTTCCCGGGATTCGCGATTTCATCGAGGAGACGAAAAAGGCCGCTAAACGAGACGGCTACGTGAAGACGCTGTTCGGCCGCAAATGCCACTATCCGGATCTGGTGAACGCGAATCCCTCGATTCGCGCCTTCAACGAGCGCGCCGCCGTGAATGCGCGGCTGCAGGGGACCGCGGCCGATATTATTCGCCGCGCCATGATCCGCATGGAGGACGCGCTTACCAGGCACAAGTTGTCGGCGCAGATGCTGCTGCAGGTGCACGACGAACTGGTCTTCGAGGTGCCGGATGGCGAGGTGGCACATACGCTCCCGGTGGTCGCGCGCGTGATGGAGCACGCGCCGCTGCCGGCGCTCTCGCTCTCAGTTCCCCTGCATGTCGAGGCGAAAGCCGCTGACAATTGGGACGCAGCGCATTAAGTGCCGCTTGCCCGTCTGGATTGCGCTGTTGCCGCAATGACGGACCCGGTTCCGACTTTCCAGTCACTCCCAAAACAGCTTCAGACGACCCAGCCGATGGCGGCGCCGATGACGATCACCGCGCCGAGCAGGATTCGATAGATGACGAACGGCCAGGTGGAAAAATTCTGAAGGATGCGCATCAGGCTCCAGATTGCGAAAAAAGCCGAGAACGACGCCACCACGATGCCAACCAGCAGGATCGACCAGGCATGCGCATCGAGATGCACCTTGTGCAGCTCCCACAGCTCCTTGAAACCGGCGAGCGCGATAGCCGGAAGGCCGAGCAGAAACGACAGACGCGCCGCCTCTTCGCGTTTGAAGCCGAGCATCAGCGCGGCGGTGAGCGTCGAGCCGGAGCGCGAGACGCCGGGAATGAGCGCGCCAACCTGGGCGATGCCGACCCATAGCGCATCGAGCAAGGTGGCCTGCTCGATGGTGCGGCGGTGTCGTGCCGCGAGCTCGGCGACGACCAGAAGCAGGCCCATTACCACGCAGGCCCAGCCGATCACGGTGACGGCGCGCAGCGGCGAGGCGCAGCTGTTGAGCACTTTCGACAGCGCCAGCCCGGCAATGCCGATCGGCACCGTCGCCAGGATAATCCAGAGCGCGAACTGAAAATAACGGTCGCGGAATTTTCCGTGCATGGCCGCGCTGATCGACCTGACGGTCAGATCACGCACGTCGGTCCAAAAAAAGCTGACCACGGCCGCGAGGGCGGCAAGCTGCATCGCGGCCGAAAAGGCCGAGCCGGGATCGCGCCAGCCGAGCACGGCGGGCACGAGGCGCATATGCGCAGTCGAGGAGATCGGCATCAGCTCGGTGATGCCCTGCACGATGCCGAGGATGGCGACCTTGAAGTAACCCAGCGTGGCGAATCCCGTGTCGACGCCGCTCGTGCAGGCATGGTCCATGTTCACTCCGTTGTGGGATGGTTTTGTGGTGGCGGAGGGGCTTACCCCATTGGCTCCGCCGTGTCACGATGGATGCGGGGACGGCTCGGGCGAAGCCGGACCCTTTGTCCGATTCGGACGACCAATGGCCATAGGTCCCAATTCGGAGAACGGCCATATCCGGCAAGGTGTCACCCAAATCACCTCGCCAAAGCTTTATCAGCCTAACCGTCGCACCGACCGTAGCGGTTGCGAAGTCTCGCGTCCGGTCCGAGCGATGCCCGCGGCTTTGTCGGCGATCATCGCTTTGTGGGTCGGCTGCGCCCTGCCGCCCACCGGGCGCCATGCGGGGGCCTCGTCCCGATCCATCGCGTTCCTCGCGGTCATGCCATCATTCCACTTGCTGGCGGGAAGCACAGCAGCATGGAGCGGCACTTGTCCCTACTGCGCCCGCTGCGCCGCCTCGCTGACCTGCTTGTAGGCCGCGGCGACCGCCGGCTTTGCCTTCGCCACATCGGCGACTGCGCTCGCGAATGTCGTCATGAGTTGCGCCTGCTCAGCGGGCGGCAGCGCGATGAGTTCGCCGCCGCTGGCAGTCCAGCCCTGGCGCGCCTTGTTCACGATGTTCTCGGCAACGGGAGCGATGGCCTGCTGCTCGGCGGCGGCGTCGCCGTCGATGACTTTCTGCAGGTCCGCCGGCAACGATTCGTACCAGGCCTTGTTGACTTCAACCATGACGAAAACCGCGGGCTGACCGGTTTCGGTGACGTATTTTGAGGCGTCCTGAAAGTGCATCGGAGTCCACACGACGATGCCGCCGACCGCGCCGTCGATGGTGCCCTGCTGCATCGCCGGGATTACGTCGGCGAGGGTCATCGCCACTGGAGTCGCGCCAAGCCGCGACAACGGCGCCGTCTGGAACGGCGACGCAAGCACGCGGATCTTCTTGCCCTTGAAATCCGCGAGATGGCGGATCGGGGCTTTGGCGATTACCGAAGACGGAGAGTTCATGTACATGGCCACCCCGTGCAGGCCCTTGTTGGCGCCAAGACCGAGCATGAGCTTGCGCACTTGCGGATCGGCGGCGACGCGTTGGCCCTGGGCCAGGGAACGGACCAGTCCCGGCGCTGCCATCACCTCGAAACGATCATCAACGCCGACGAAGAATTCGGGTGGAATGAGCACGCACTGAATCGAGCCGAACTGCGTGCCCTCGATCTGACGCGGGATCGAGCCGAGCTGGCTCGCGGGAAAGATCTGCGCTTTGATCCGGCCGCCGGAATCCTTGTTGAGCGCCGCGGCGTAATCCTTGGCGTAGAAATAGCTCGGATCATTGAGCGTCGGCAGGCTGATTTTCATTGTATAGGTCCGGGTCTGCGCCGCCGCTGTCAGTATAAACGGCGCAGGCAAGCCTGGCCGCTCGAGCGCCGAGACGACGAGGAGCGCGCACAGTGCTGCCTTGACATGCACGATGAAAGTCCGCCCTGCAGGGCTCATGGCTACCTCCCGTTCTTTTCGAATTGGGCAATCGTATATCAGCCGCGTCAACTTTGACATTCGCTGTCCATCGCATGCGAAACCGCGCAGATGAGTAGCCACTCACTTGGCGTGGCTTAAGCGAAATTGGCAATGTCGCACTTAGTGGACGCCCCACGGCAGCTGGTCGCCGGACCGTTGCCGCGGTGTGACCAGGTCAGTGACTAATCATCCGCGCTGCGTTGGTTATCCCTCCGGCACAACCGCGACGGCCTCGACCTCGTAGAGCGCGCCGTCGCGCGCGAGCTTGGAAATTTGAATCGTGGTCGACGCCGGCGGATTTTTCGTATCAACGTAACGGTCGCGCACCTCCAAATAGATCGGCAGGTGTCCCATGTCGATCAGATAATTGTTGAGCTTGACCACGTGCTCGAACGTGGCGCCGACCGCCTCGAGCGCCGCTTTGATGTTCTCGAAACACTGCACCGCCTGGGCGCGGAAATCGCCCGGCGCGCCGGCAAATTTGCCGTCCGTGGTCATGCCGAGCTGCCCGGCAAGGTAGATGGTGCGGCTCGGACCTTTGGTCTCCACGACGTGCGAATAGCCCCGCGGCGCGGGAATGGCAGGAGGATTGAGGAAGCGATGGATGGCCACTTTTGAACTCCTCTGCTGTTGGCGGCCCGATCCTAATCTGCCGCTGCGGAACTTGCCTACCGGTTTTGCTTGACCTCTTGGCGCCCTAGAGCCGACCTTGGCCGGCAATTTGCGAACCCGCCGAGAGCGCGATTTTGTGTCGATGACAGCTTCCGTTGCCCCGCACGTCCTGTTCGGCCTCGATCCGGTGGCGGTTTCCGCGACGGTTCTTGCGCTGAGCTATGCGCTGATCATCTCTGGATGGCTCAACCGCGCTGTGGTGGCGCTGATCGGCGCCTGTCTCGTGATCCTTCTTGGCGGTCTTAATCAGGCTCAGGCCGTCGCCGGCGTTAATTGGAATACGATCGGACTCCTCGCCGGCATGATGGTCCTGGTCGCGATCACGCGCCGCTCCGGCTTATTCCAGTATCTCGCTGTCTGGTCGGCGCAGCGGGCGAGAGCGAGCCCCGCCGGCATTCTCGTCATGCTGCAGCTGGTCGCGGCCGCGCTTTCGGCGCTGCTCAACAATGTCAGCACCGTGCTGTTGCTTGTGCCGGTGACGCTGGCAATGACCGAAGAGCTCGAGGTGCCTGCGTTTCCGTTTCTGTTCGGCGAAATTTTCGCCTCCAACGTCGGCGGCACGGCAACGTTGATCGGCGATCCGCCCAACATCCTCATCGGCTCGTCGGCCGGCCTCGATTTCAACGCCTTCCTCATCAATCTGGCGCCGGTGATCGTGCTGGTGCTGGCGGCACAGCTCGTCGCCGTGCACCTGATCTGGGGGCGCAGGCTGCACGCCTCGGCGGAATGCCGCGCGATGCTGATGGGAATGAATGCGCCCGGAATGATCACCGACCCGGTATTGCTGCGCCAGGCCGCCTGTGTACTCGGCGCTGTGTTGCTCGGTTTCATTTTCTCCGGGCCGTTGCGGCTGGAAGCCGCCACGATCGCGCTGAGCGGCGCCGCGGTGCTGATGCTCCTCGACAATTGGCGGCATCACGATGCCAAGCAGTCGGACAATGTGCACAACACTTTTGCCGAGGTCGAATGGACCACCATCTTCTTCTTCATCGGCCTGTTCGTCATCGTGCGCGCCGTCGAGCTGAGTGGCTCGCTCGATCTGCTCGCGCGCTGGCTGGTGGCTTCGACCGGCAACAATCTGGCGGCTGCGGGCATGGTCATTCTGTGGCTTTCGGCGGGACTGTCCGCCATCTTCGACAACATTCCGTTCGTCGCCACCATGATCCCGCTGATCAAGAGCACGGCGCCGGCCTTCGGCGGGCTGCGCGCGATCGAGCCGCTGTGGTGGTGTCTCGCCCTGGGCGCCTGTCTCGGCGGCAATGGTACGCTGATCGGTGCCGCGGCCAATCTCACCGTGGCCGGCGTCGCCGAACGCAACGGCGTGCGTATATCGTTTATGGGCTATCTCGCCTACGGCCTGCCGATGATGATCGGCTCGATTCTCATCTGCCAGGGCTATGTCTGGCTGCGCTATTTCTAACTTTTTGCCCAGCATGTTAAAATTAAAATGCCTCGCCTTCCGCACGAAGTGCAGGTTCGATAATCGTCATCGGCGAAATAACCGGAGCGGGCATCAAGCGCCCACTCGCCTTCCTGCCCGTCGTCCGCGCAGGGGGGCGATCCAGCAGCCACTGTGTGTTTGGCCCGCATCGAGCAAATCGTAAGTCCCGTGATTGGGCTTCCGGAACATGATAGCCCAGGAAGTTGTCGTCACTCTCGTTCTGTATGAAGTGGAGTGACGGGATCAGGCCTCAGCTCGACAAATAACCGACGACTTCCTCGGCGAGCGACAGTGACGAGGTGAGGCCCGGCGACTCGATGCCGTACAGACTAACGAGACGCGGCAGGCCGTGATCAGGCTCGGCTGCCATCACGAAGTCGGCAGCCGCTTCGCCGGGGCCGGTCAGCTTCGGGCGGATGCCGCAATAATCCGGCACGAGCGAGCCCGTAGGGAGCCCGGGCCAATAGGTCCGGATGCGCTGATAAAAACCGTCCGCCCGGCGTGGATCGACTGCGTAGTTTTCTTTCGCAATCCATTCGACGTCGGGGCCGAACCGCATCCGGCCGGCCAAATCGAGGGTGACGTGGACGCCGAGGCCGCCATCGACCGGGGTCGGATAAATGAGCCGCGAGAAGACGGATCGGCCGGCGAAGCTGAAATAATTGCCCTTGGCGAGTACGAGCCGCGGCACCTTTTCCGCCGGATAACCTTCGGTGCGCCGCGCCAGTGCCTGCGCGCCAAGCCCGGCGGCATTCACCACGGCATCGAATTCGACGATACCTGCGTCGCGGCCGCCGAAATGCACGCACCAGTGCGGGGCCTTGTAGCTCAGCCGCTCGACCGGTGTTTCGAACGCGATCATACCGCCGCGGTCTTCGAGTTCACCCCTGAGCGCGAGCATGAAGCCGTGGCTGTCGATGATGCCGCTCTCACGCGACCACAGCGCGCCGATGCAGGACAGTTCCGCCTCCATGGCGCGGGCCGCGTTGCCGCCGATCATTTCGGTGTTTTCGACGCCATTGGCCTTGGCCTGCGCCATGATCGTCTCGACCTTGGCGAGTTCGGCCTCGGTGGTGGCGACCACGAGCTTGCCGCACTTCCTGTGCCCCACGCCGTGGGAGGCGCAGAACGCATAGAGCGCGCGCCGGCCGCGCACGCAGTGCAGCGCGCGCTTGCTGCCGGTCGGATAATAGAGGCCGCCGTGTATGACTTCGCTGTTGCGCGACGAGACGCCGTTGCCGATGCCTGCGGTCATCTCCGCCACGGCGACGTCATGGCCGCGCAACGCCGCCGCGCGCGCGACCGCAAGCCCGATAACGCCCGCGCCGATGACCAGGATTTGCATTGCGGTTGTGCCTCTTGCGTCGCGCCGAAGGCACGAACCTGTAATCCATAACCGGGATTGCGGTTCCTCGCTTCGCTCGGTTCGGAATGACGGCCGTCGATCCTCTTGCAGGGAGTTGCGAGCGCCTTTTTACACCAGCACGCGCTATGGAAAACGCCCAAAGAATGACGATACCTTCCCGGACCGAGCCGCGCGAGCCTGCTCTCTTCACATGCTTGGCCGCGGGCGTACGAGGTCGTAATCTCGCTACCGCGAGGACGGCCCTGTCGTACAAGCGAGAGTCGCGATGAATAGCGCAACCGGTGAGATGACTTCTCGTCCAGCGCGGCTACTGGCCAGCTTGGATCAGTCCGCGTTCACCGCCAAGCATTGGCGGCTGTACGCCGCTATCACGCTGACTCATTTAACTGACGGGTTCGATCTCCTCATGATCGGTGTCGTGCTGCCGGGAATTGTGGCAACATTCAAAATAAGTCCAGCAGAGGCGGGACTTCTCGGATCAAGCGCTTTCTTCGGAATGGCTCTCGGCGCGGTGTCGATTACCTTCTTCGCAGACCGTTTTGGTCGCAAGCAGGCCTTGCTCCTTTGCGTGTCTCTCTATGGCATCCTGAGTCTCGTCGCTTCATTCGCTTGGAGTTATCACTCGATCCTGATCACGCGCCTGTTCCAGGGAATTGGAATAGGCGCCGAAATGCCGCTAGCCTTGAGCTATTTGATGGAATTCGTTCCGGTACAGCGACGCGGCGTCTGCTCGGCGGCAACGATCAGTCTTTGGCAGTTTGCAGGCATTTTTGCTGCCCTTGCAGCTATCATCATCGTGCCCTCGTTCGGTTGGCGCGGCATGTTCGTGCTCGGTGCCATCCCGGTCTTGGTCATGGTAGCCATTCTCCTGTCGATACCCGAGTCCGTACGGTATCTCGTGCACCGGAATCGCCTCGACGAGGCGGAGCGAATCGTCAACGGCTTCAGCACTGTCGATCCAACCACTGTCCGCGTTCACAATCCTATGACACATGGCAAAATCCATCTGGGGGACATTCTTCATGGCAAGTATTTGCGATGCACGGTCGGCGCTTGGATTATGAGCGTTGCCTGGTCGATGGCATTCTTCGGCATGACTGTATGGCTGCCATCCCTCTTGGTGCGATCAGGATTTACACTGGTTCACAGCTTTTCTTACACGGCCGCCATTACCGCGGCCGGCGCAGCGGGCGTTTTTACGAGCGGCATTTTCATGGACTGGTTGGGTCGGCGTAAGGCGACGACATTCGGATTTGTATTGGGCGGCGTGAGCATGATCGTTTGGGGACTGACGACCTCTCCGGCGGCAATTCTGGTGTTCGGGCTGCTGACCGCATTCTTTGGAACCGGTGGCGTCGCCGGATGTCTGTTTACCTACATTTGCGAAATCTACCCCACCCAATTCCGTGCGACTGGTGCGGGCTTCAGCATCGCGTGGCAGCGGATCGGCGGAATAGTAGCTCCGACCGTCCTCGGAATTCTGATAGGCACCCAGAGCTCTGCCTTGAGGTCTTTCGTCGTGCTTGGCGGACTGTTGCTGCTGGGCGGCATCGCAGCCATCGCGCTGACGTATGAAACGAGAGGAAAAGCGCTCGAACAAATAACAGCAGATTTAGCCGTCTGAATTGGCGGGTCGCATCAACGACGACGACGTCATCGCGGTAGCCGGCGTGAGCTTCCGTCTTGATGTCGGAGAGACTTTGTGTCTCCTCGGGCCAGTCCGGGTCGCGCAAGACGGTGACGATGCGTGCATTGATGCGCCAGCTGCCGCCGCCGGCACGAATTGTTGGACGCAGCACGCTGGACGGGATTGATTTGCTGACTCCGAACACCGCGAGCCCCTATCGTCGCCGACAATGGCCCGCTGTCGATTAGGCACGAGCGCACCGGCAGCGCCGCTACAGCCGCCGCGGCCAAGGGAGACCGAGGCGGAATTGTACCCGTTGCGGGTAGCATGAATGCTGGGCAACCTAGAGTTTTTTGATTTTGGTGTATGTATCCGATCGTCGCTCTAGGGATTGCGACACGGGTTAATCCCTCTTCCACGGAACGATCAAGCGCTCAAGCTCGTTGAGCAGCACCGTGAGCACAAAGCCGATAATGGCAATCATGAACAGGCCCACATACATCTGCTCGACCGAGAACGTCTCCCAGGCGGTCCAGATCATGTAGCCGAGCCCGCTCTTGGCTCCGATCATCTCGGCGATCGCGATCAGAATAAGGCCGATGCCGATGCCGAGCTTGAACCCGGTCATGATCACCGGCAGCGCCCCGGGAAGCGCGATGGTCCAGAACGTCTTCCAGCGGTTGGCCTTGTAGTTGCGCCCCACGTCCAGATAGATGCGATTGATCTCGAGCACGCCGGTGGTCGAATTGATCACTACCGGGAAGAATACGCCGATCGCCACCATGAAGATTTTCGACCCTTCGCCGAGACCGAAGATCAATAGCGCAAGCGGCAGGATCGCGCTTTTCGGGATTGGGTAGGTCGCTGCCACCAGCGGATCGAAAATCGCGCGCACCCAGCGATTAAGCCCCATGGCGACGCCGAGAACGAGCGCCGGGATGCCGCCGATGAGTGCGCCGAGCGCCAGCCGCCGCAGGCTCACTAGCGTATTGGAAATAAGCTCGCCCGAGCGCAGCATCTCGACCAGAACGGCGAAAATGCTCGACGGGGCCGGAAAGAACCGCGTGTCGATCAGCCCAATCCGCGCCGCCATTTCCCACAACACAAGCAGCACGATCGGCGAGGCAATGGCTAGGATGCGCTCGCGCGCCCGCATCGATAAAGCGAAAGTCTGCTCCGGGCTGCCGACGACGGTCTGCGTACTCATGCGGCTGTTTTCCTCGTCCTGATGCGCGTTACCATGGCTCTGCGATTGACTCCGTCATTCCACCTTTGCCCCTCCGGGGAGATGGAGTTAAGTGCCGGCGCCCTGTGATCGAGCCGAATTGCGAAAACGACTATCTCTCAGTTTCCTTCTCGTGCGCGGCTTCCCGATACTCCTGTTCGCGGGCACGCTGCACCTCCTCGCGCAGCCCCGACCAGATGCGGGCGATCAGTTCGCCGAATTCCGGCAACTTCTGCAGGTCGATGATGTTGCGCGGGCGCGCCAGCGGCACCTCCACTAGGCTCTTCACACGCCCGGGCTGCGCGGTCATCACCATGATGCGATCGCCGAGATAGACCGCCTCGTCGACGCTGTGGGTGATGAAGACCACCGTCTTCTTGTGCTCGTCCCAGATGCGCAACAGCTCCTCCTGCAGCAGCAGCTTGTTCTGCGCATCGAGCGCCGAGAACGGCTCGTCCATAAGTAGGATTTGCGGATCATTGGCGAAGGCGCGCGCGATGGAGACGCGTTGCTTCATCCCGCCGGAAAGCTGATGGGGATAATAATCAGCGAACCGGGTGAGACCAGTCCGGTCGAGATAATGGCCGACACGTTCCTTGACCAGGGAGCTCGGCGCGTTGCGCATGCGCAAGCCGTAGGCGGCATTGTTCCACACCGTCATCCACGGAAAGATTGAGTTGCCCTGGAACACCATGGAATTTTCCGGGCGGCCGGACTCCGCCGGCGTCTCGATTTCGATGCTGCCGGAGGTCGCGGTTTCGAGCCCAGCCAGAATGCGCAGCAGCGTGGTCTTGCCGCAGCCGGAAGGCCCCACGATCATGAAGAACTCGCCCGGTATTATGTCGACCGAGACTCGATCGACGGCGACGAGCTTGCCGAATTGTTTCTGCAGGTCGTTGATGCGGATCGCGGGCCGTTCCGATCGCTTACCGGCATCCGTAACATTAGGCGGGGCGCCGACGGCACGCAGGTTGCTCACGCTGGGGCTCATTGGCCTATCACAAGGTTGCGCCCATGTGGGCCTTCAACGGTTAGGGCTCATCCGCAGCCTCGGCTGCCTAAATTGATGCCTTATCGCAAGGACGCATTGTGGTCTGGGGTATTGTGCCGGGCAATCCGGCCGCTCTCAACCGCCTGTCGTTGAACCAAAACCGATCCGCTCGATATAACAAGGCAGACTTGACCGGGGGCGGCGCGCGGTTTTGTGTCGCAGCGCGGAGAGCGGCAGCCTCCGGAACGGCAAGGAGGTGATTTTCCATGGCGGATAATGTCGTGCGCATCTGCGCACAGGCCGAGATTGAGCCGGAGAGTGTCAAGGCGTTTGAAGTCGGCGACCGCAGGCTTGCGGTGTTCAACATCGGCGGCAAGTTTTACGTGACCGACGACGAGTGCACCCACGCCTCGGCGAGCCTCGCCGACGGCATGCTCGACGGCGAGATCATCGAGTGCAGCCTGCATTTCGGCGCCTTCCACGTGCCGACCGGCGAGGTGAAGGCGCCGCCGTGCTCGTTCGCCCTGCGCACCTATAAGGTGCTGCTGCAGTGCGACGACGTGTTGGTCGATCTCGACAAGAACGCGGCCGGGGAACCGGCCTGATGACAGGCCCGGGCCGATCACCTCCGCCCAGGGCGAGACGTCAATGAATGCCAAGCCAATAGGTCTGGGAATTGCCGGGCTGGGCATGGCCGGCGCCGTGATGGTGCATGCGGCTGCGACTCATCCGGGCGTTAAGCTCCGTGCCGCAGCCGATCGGCACGAGGCGCCACGCAAGGCCTTTGCGCGGGATTTTGGCCTACCCAGCTACGCCGACGTGGATGAACTTTGCCGCGATCCCGAAGTGGATGTCGTCTACATCGCCACGCCGCATCAGTTCCATCTGCCGCACGCCGTTGCCGCGGCGGAGCAGGGCAAACACATCATTTTGGAAAAGCCGATGGCGCTCACACTTGCCGATTGCGACGCCATCATCCGAGCCGCCGAGCTCGCCGGTGTGCATCTGATCGTCGGGCACACGCATGCTTTCGACCCCGCCGTGCGCGCCATGCGGGCGATCGTGCAGAACGGCGAGCTTGGCGCGCTCGGCATGATCGCAGCCTGGAACTATACCAATTTCTTGTACCGCCCGCGCCGTCCCGAGGAGCTCGATACTGCGCAGGGCGGCGGCATCCTGTTCAACCAGGTGACGCACCAGGTCGACATGGTGCGCACAATCGCCCACAGCCGGCTGCGCAGCGTGCGCGCGCAGGTCAATGCGCTCGACACGACGCGACCGACCGAGGGCGGGCTCGTGGCGTTTCTGGAATTCGAAAGCGGGGTCGCGGCATCTCTGGTCTATAGCGGCTACGATTTCTTCGACAGCGACGAACTGCACTTCTGGATTGCCGAGCGCGGTCAGGACAAGCCACCCGACCAGCACGGCGCCGCGCGGCGCGCTTTGGCGGCGCGGGCGGGCGATGAGGCGCTGCTGCGCGTCGAGCGCTACGCCTATGGCGCGCAGACCGGCGCGCCGGGGCGGCACCAGCCGCATTTCGGCATGATGATCGTCACCTGCGCGCGCGGCGAAATGCACGCTTCTGCAGACGGACTTTTCATCTACGACACAGCTGGCAAGCGCGAAACGGCTCTGCCGAAAAGCGCCGGCATGCCGGGGCGGAGCGAGGTGCTCGACGACATGATCGCGGCGATCCGAGCTGGCGCGAGGCCGTTGCAGGACGGCCGCTGGGCCAAGGCCAATGTCGAGGTCACCCTGGCGCTGCTCCAATCCGCCCGCGAGCGGCGCGAGATCAGGCTGACGCAGCAAGTTTGCGCATAGCGGCCGGCGGTTCCCGTATTGGACCCGGGGCACGACTTCTTTATATAAACGGCGCCTCCCCCTAAAACGCCATCCGATGGAGCGGCGCCCCATGAATTACCAGCCCTCGAGCCACGATTTCATCGTCGAGAACACCGAGCGACAGACATTCTTCGTCAATCGGGAGGTGTTCGTCTCCGGGGACGTGCTGGAGCGCGAGAAGCGCGCCGTCTTCGACCGCTGCTGGATCTATATCGGCCACGCCTCGGAGCTTAAGAACCCGGGCGATTTCAAGACCCGTCCGGTGGCCGGTCGGCCGATCATCTTCTGCCGCGACCGTAACGGCGAAGTGCGGGCGCTGATCAATTGCTGCCGCCATCGCGGTGCGTTGGTCTGCCGCGAGCGCGAGGGCAATGCCCGGCAGTTCTACTGCATGTATCACGGCTGGACCTACCACACCGACGGCCGGCTCAAATCCGTGCCGGGCGATGGCGCCTATGGCGCGACCTTCGAGCGGAGCGAAATGGGGCTGGTGCCGGTGCCGCGGCTCGAATCCTACCGTGATTTCTATTTCGCCAATTTCGATAGCGACGCGGTTGAACTCGACACATATCTGGCCCGGGCGAAGGAGTACATCGACCTAGTTGTTGATCAATCGCCCTCAGGCAAGATGGAGATCATTGCCGGCACGCAGGAATACGACATCCGGGCCAACTGGAAACTCCTCGTCGAGAACAGCGTCGACGATTATCACCTGATTACCACGCACTCGACCTGGCTCAACTATATGCGCAATTCCGGCGTGAACGTCACGCCGCCAAAGGGCGAGCTCCTGCCGACGCGCGGCTACGGCAAAGATTTGGGCAACGGCCACCTGACCACCGACAATCCGAACTACCGCGGCCGGCCGGTGGCGCGCTGGATTTCGGTCTATGGTGACGATGCCAAGGCCGAGATCGAAGCCATGCGCAAGGAGCTGGTGGGCCGGCTGGGCTCGGCACGCGCGGCGCGGGTGGCCGACACCAATCGAAACCTGTGCATCTTCCCGAATCTTGTGATCAACGACGGCTCTTCAGTCACCGTACGTCACTTCTATCCGCTCGCGCCCGATCGCATGCACGTGATCGCCTGGGCGCTAGGGCCGGTGGAGGAGACCGAGGCACAGCGCGCGCGGCGGCTGCATGCCTTCCTCACCTTCTACGGTCCCGGCGGCTTTGCCACGCCCGACGACGTCGCCGCGCTCGAAGCGGCGCAGCTCGGGTTTGCCGCCTGGCGGGAAGTGCCATGGTCGGATCTCTCGCGCGGAATGGGCAAACCGGCTGATGAGCAGCTCGCCACCGATGAGGGCCACCTGCGGGTGTTCTGGCGCAAGTGGCACGAGATGATGGAGGTGCCGGCATGAACGAGATCGTCACCGCGACCGCCTCGCGGGCCGAAGTGGAGGATTTGTTCTACCACGAGGCCGACCTGCTCGATTCCTGGCGGCTCGACGAGTGGCTGTCTCTGCTTACCGAGGATGCGACCTATTATGTGCCTCCGAACGATAAGCCGGACGCCGACGCCCGCTACGCTCTGTTCACAATAGCCGACGATATCGTGCGGCTGCGCGAGCGCGTCCTTCGGCTGAAGGACCCGAACTGCCATGCCGAATTTCCGTTGTCGCGAACGCGGCGAATGCTCGGCAATGTGCGCATTACTGGCGTGGATGGTGACACCATCTCGGCGGCAGCCAATTTCATCGTGCACCGCTTCCGCCACAACGACCTACAGCGGATCTTTGTCGGTCATTACCGCTACAAGCTCCGACGCGTCGGCGGCCGGCTGAAAATCGCCGAGCGGCGTGCAATCCTTGACGCCGAGGAGCTGGGGCTGCTGGGATCGGTGAGCTTTATTCTGTGATGCATGTCGTTGGCGGGGCAGGCGGGCAGGTCAGTGACCACGCGCAAGCTTAGCGAATATTGGATGCTGCCACCTCGCCTAGCGCGGCACCCACGGATTTCCGCATGTCCGAACTCGACAAAGTCTTCGACGAACTGACGCAAAAGCGCGCGGAGCAGGATTGCGAGCGGCGCGAACGGCAGAAGCTCGCGGTCGATTTCCTGGCAGAATTCTTCGAGCAGGACGTCCAGCCGTCGCGGACACTGAAAAACCGCGGCATCCAGGCGCATTTTGCCGACACCAGGCTGATCCTCCACCGGCCGCAATCGGGCCATTACGAGGAGCCGCTGCACATCGTGGTGGGCGAGCAGGGCGAGATCGACGTCGCCGGCCGTTCGCTCGGGCGCTACCAGCCGGCGGAGAAGTTGGCGAAAAAGCGCGAGCTGATCGGCGAAATCATTTCCTTCTTCGACCTGTAAGTGTTTACCGTCAGGGGCTTAGGCATCAGGCACTCAGGCACGCCCCAGCTGAGGCAACAATGGGCCAACCTTTTGGCCGATCGCTGCCCTGGCAACGCCATTGCCCGTGCCCAATCAGTGTCCGGAGATCAGCGTTCCCATATGCTCGGCCGCTTCCGCGTCGCGCTCACGGATCGCGTCGCAGTAGCTCGACAGAGAGATCGACGGTCAGGCGTGGCCGAGCCTGTTCTGCACGACCTTGATGTTCGCCCCGCTGTCGAGAAGCAGGGTCGCCGCCGTGTGTCACCATCCGTGGCACGGCGGTGCGCCCCCCTTGATACCGGCGCGCCGCAGAAGCGTGCTCAGCCGACGCGTCAGCACCATAGGCTTCATCGGGGCACCTGCCGGGCCCGGAAATACGAACGAAGGATCGCGTTGATATTCCCGCCCCCACTGCATCATCTGCTCTTGCACGCGGGCGCGCTGCCCACGGAGCAGCACGACCAGTTCGGGCGGAATCCTAAGTTTGCGGCCACTGCGCTCAATCTCGGCGCGATCGCGCACAAGGACCGGCTTTTAGCCTCGATCACCCCCTGATCGAAGATCAGCGCGGGAGGGGCGAGAAGCCGAATTAGGCCGTGTGCGCGCGGCCGACACAGGGCCAAGCCGTCTGCGAACCGACAAATCCTTTGATGAAATCGCGTCGTCGCGTGATTCAAAACCGATAGAGCCGCACCGGATTGTCTACCAAAATCATTTTCCGCACCGCGGCGTCGGGCGCCCATACCGGCAGCTGGTTGAGCAAGCGGCCATCGTCTATCTGATAAAGCGGCGCCACTTGGCTGATAGGCGTTCCGGAATCTGAATCCGGGTGTGGCCAGTCGGTGCCCCAGACAATCCGCTCCGCGTTTGCCGCGATCAGTGCCTTAGCGAGCGGCGTCACGTCCGGATAATCGGGCGCCTGCTTCGACGCTCGGTACGCGCCGGAAATCTTCACGTAAGCCTTGCCGGATTGCACAAGCTCAATGAGATCGGAGAAACCGGGCTGCGCCGAACCGAGAGCGGCTTTGGCACCGCCGAAATGATCGAACACCACCGGCACCGGTGAGTTCTGCACCAGATCCTTGATCGCCGAGATCACGGCCAGATTGGTATAGATCTGAATGTGCCAGTTGCGGTTCGCCATCCGCGGCACCGCCGCGGTAAAGCGCGCCCGCGCCGCAGCGGGATCATTTGTCCCGCCGGTCGCCAAGTTGAGCCGAATGCCATGAATCCCGGCTTTGGCCATGGCATCGAGATCGGCGTCGGAAGTGCTGTCGTTGATGACCGCCACGCCGCGCGCATCGGCGCCGCGAGCCTTCATGCCGTAAAGTGTGGCTGCATTGTCGGCGCCGTACACGCTCGGCGTGACGATGACGACGCGTTTAATGTGCAAGGCGCGGTGCAGCGCCGCCATTTCGTCCGGAAGCGCCATTTCCGGCGTATAGATGCGGCCGGCGAACAGCGGGAATTGCGCCGGATCGGCGAAAATATGAGTATGGCAATCGCAGGCGTTGGCTGGAACGTCGAAATTGACGGCCGTCGCTGGCTGCGAGGCCTTGGCGAAACTCTTTTTGCTCCCAATGAGCATTCCAGCGCCAATGACGCCGAGCACCGTATCGCGTCGCGTCGGCATGATCCTCCCCTTCTGCTCTATTGCACGCGCCTTTCTCCAGGCGTCCAGCGCGTTGAATAACGGTAGCCCGTATCAAAGGACGAAGGCAACTCCGTTTGGCTAAGTGCCGCCACTGGTCACCCAGCGAGGCCAACAGAGTCACTTTTTTGCGCGCCAGCAATTCACGGCACTCGATGTTCCTTGTGGGTCAAATTCGGCCGTGGTGCTGATCAGCCGGCACGATAGCTTACCCCGCGATAGTTGCCGTGCGATCGGATGCTGGCTGCGGAAGGACTTGGGCACAAAAGCAAACTCATGCAGTGCAGCATAACCGCAACGACGAGCAACGTGCGTTGAGGGGGCGAGCATCGGACCGCCGAGCGACCTTCCTCAGCTTGGTGATTGTCGCGCGGCCGTGTTCTGTGTAAAGGCGTCCAAAATCGTCAGATCAAGGGCCGCGAATTCATCTTTCAGCCAGCGGCTGAATGCCTCGACCTGCGGGCGAGCGCCGCCGCGCTTGGGACGCACGAGGTAGTAGGCGCGGCCTGAGGACAGCGCAAGCGCAACCGGAATCAGCAGCCGGCCACTACGCAGATGGTCATAGGCAAGAATGTTCTGCGCCAGCAGCACGCCGGCGCCTTCGCTTGCGGCGTCGAGTGCATGGTCGGCGGTGTTGAAAGTGAGCCCGCGCGGAATGTCAACGTGATCAATGCCGCTGGCGCGGAACCAATCAGTCCAAGTCGGCACGCGCGCTCGCGGCAGGAATGTCTCGTCGTGGATCAGCGGCACGCGCGCGAGGTGCTTCGCCGTATTTAATGGCCCGTGACGCTCGAGGAAACTCGGACTGCACACTGGCACGAGCGACAGCGTGACGAGCTTCTCCATGTTGAGCGCTGGATCCGGCGCTGGATTTTCCGCCATGTGGCGGATCGCGACGTGCACGCCGTCGGTCGTGAAATTGGCGTTGTTGAGCGACGACGAAATGCGCGTGTCGATCTCGGGATGCGCATTGGCGAAGCGGTAAAGCCGCGGCGCCAGCCATTTCGCAGTGAGGCCCGGGGGCGTGCTCACCACCAGAACGCGCGCGGTGTCGGATTGCTTGAGCCCCGCCACCGCCTCGTGCAAGTGGACAAAGCCGATTTGCACGCCCGGATAGAGAAGCTTGCCCGCCGCGGTGAGAACGATCGCCCGCACGCGGCGCTCAAACAATTGCACGCCGAGCAGCGCCTCAAGGCCGCGGATCTGATGACTGATCGCGCCGGGGCTGACGTTCAGCTCGGCCGCCGCCTTGGTCAAGCTCAGATGACGCGCGGCGGCCTCGAAAGCCCGAAGCCCGTTCAGGGGCGGCAGTCCGCGCATGAGATAATCTCATTTATTGAATGAGAACATATCCTTTGTCGTCCATGACTGCAAGCGCCAGATTAAACACGCAAACGAGGACAGATGAGAAAACCTCAATAATACTGAGAGGAATCAGGCATGAATAGCGTTCCGTTCTACCGAGATTTCGTCACGGCCGGCGCGTCAGCATATCGTCCGCGCGGAGAGCCTGCCCTCGCGCAGCGCGGCCTTCTGCGCCGTATCGTTGATGCCATTGCGCTGTCGCACCAGCGCGCCGTCGAGCGCGAGATCGCCCGGATCCTTGGTCTCAGCAATCCCGGTGGCCGGCTCACGGACGAAATTGAGCGCCGCCTGTTTGAACATCTCACCGGCGATCGTGGCTTCCGGCCGTGAACGTCGGCGCGACCTCTCAGCAGGAGATTAACAATGGCTACACTGACACTATCGCCGGTCGGCCGTCGCGCGCTGCCGCGCGAGCGCCCTCCGCATTCAACCTTGGTTGTCGCCGCATTGGGACTCGCGGTCCTTGCAGCCGTCGCAATTACCATCGCGCTCGCGATACCGAACCTCCCTGACATCGGCACGATCTACGTCACCGTGACCTGATCGATTGATCCAAGCCAGGTCGTTGACAACAACCGATTCCTATTCGCCGCTTGTCGGTCGCAACGCCGAACTTTTTCGATGGCTGGCGGAGGAGCGCCGTTTTACGCCGGTTGCTGGTCGCTTGCTCGAATTACTCAGCGAGAAGCTGGCTGCGCTTCGGATATCGATAGCCCGCGCCACGGCGCACGTTCGCACCCCCCATGCGGAATACCGTGGAGCGTCGCGCATGTAGCGGCGTGGACAAAGCATCGAGATCCGCACTACGCGGCACGGTATCGAGTTCACGTCGGGATATCAGAATAGCCCCATCCAGCACGTCATCGAAACGGGCAGTGGCTCGACACCATGCTTAGCGAAATCACCGAGCTGGCTTTCCAATCATCGCGATGCTGCGGGCGCAAGTCATCCCCACTCTGTGATTGCACCTCTTGTCTTCTCGAATCGGATCGTCAACGCGATGTCGCGGGCGAACCGACGCGCCCGGCGGCTTTGCGGAAGCTGACATCAACTATTTCGCGATGTGGTAACCACATTCGTCTCCGTGCTCGAAGCGACAGCGGGGCGGCGAATTTATGGTGAACTTATATGAGGCTCCGCGTGTCAAGACGCCGACTTTCACGACACCGGATGGTGAATTGTTCTGGGGCGACGATCGTCTTGAACGCGCGATCGCTTGAGCGAGAATGGGCATTGATCCAATCGCTACCGATTAGAGACACTCAAGCAATTGCTTATCGATTTGAGGATCTGAAGCACCGCGCAATGTCTCACAAGGGTGAGTCGCGTCGATCTAAATATCGTAAATTGCGGCACCCAGCATTGAGGAGGAGTGTCATGATAGTTCGTAGTAGCTCTCGACCAATCGCGCGGGTGTTTCGGGCAATTGCTGCGCCTGGATGCCGAGATGAACTGCTCCAAAGATTTCACACCTCTTCTGCGGCTCTCGTCAACAGTAAGGTGGGGTGGCTAAAATATCGAATTCTCGAGCCAATAGAGGCGTCGGCACCCGAGGTTGTGTTCGAGTCCGTCTGGCGGGACCTCGACGCAGTCAAGGTGGCTTTTGGCGACGCGTGGCAACAATCACATCTGCCAGAGGGTTACTCCGCACTTATGACGGCCAACTCGGTTCACCATTTTCTCGTTAGCGAGAGTTCGACGACGAAGTAATTCGCCTCTGAGCTTTGGACACGACTCGGACACCCCGAAGTTTCGACTTAGGGGTCCGGGAGCTGCCACGTTAAGGCCAGGTGAACATCAGCGCGATCCAGCAGCGGGCTCTTTCCAAACGAGTTGCGCAGCTTCTGCAGGGTTGGTTGAACTGCCGCCGTGTATTGAAACTCGTCACCCACAAACTCGAACTTCTCTGTTGGTCTGTCGCTTCACAGTTCGGAAACGGGCTGCGTTCGATATGAAGGGTGAGAATGTGTTCGGCTTCATTGACGGTGTAGGTGCGAAATACGCGACTGCTGCATCGGTGCCCGGCATTGGCTCAACTTGATGCCGCCGGCCTCGAACTCGACGTCTTCCGCAAAGGACCGAGTGGGCTGCTCCACGTCGTCGTTCAGTCGCCGGTCGCCAGCCTCCTGATGGGACCGTTGATCGGGCCATTCCTGAAGGAATATCCTAACATTATCCTGGATATTTCCGTGGTGAAAATGCCTACCGACATCGTTTGCGCGGGCTTTGACGCGGGTATCCGCTTTGGCGAGCAGGTGGACCGCGACATGATCATACGCGTGATGAATGAAAGGGCGCTTTGTGGTCGTCGCGGCTCCTAAGTATCTGGCGCGACATTCAGCTCCTAGAGCACCGAAGGACCCACAAAATCACAACTGCATTCGCAGCCTGCTGCCGAATGGCACAGTTTTCGGCTGAAAATTCCAAAAGTGAAACAGGCGCATCCATGCCGTGGTCAATTGTTGTCGATGACATCGATCTCTCAATCGAAGCTTTATTGGGCCGCCTCGCCGCGCGGGGGGTCAACATTAAGCTGGACGGCGTTCCGATACGGCTTGTCTGGGACTTATCGATAGAGGACGTCGATCGGCCGTGGTGGTCGTGCCCGGCCTGCGGCCCCGGGGGTGCCGATACGTTTACTTGCGCGGCGTACAACCCTGCGCCTCGAGGCGCCACGTAACCTTTTTTCGGACAGTGGATGCCGGGGCTTTCGCGCGAGGGCGTGAAACTGTCGCCAAACCGGGCGGGGAGATTTGACCCACAGCATCACCACCTGGCGACAATTTTCTGCAGTGCACTTGACCCTACCGGCACTTGCGTTCGGAGGCCCAAGCGAGTGCGCGGACTGGGATGATCTGCGAGTGATCGCGCATCAACGGTGTTGGGCGAGCACCTCGGGATTGACCACGTTGATCGGCAAGCCCGCAGCGTAGGCATTGATTTGCTCAAACACGTCGGTGAACTGCACCTGCCATTCTTCGCGCGTGACATAGCCAATGTGCGGCGTACAGATAACGTTTTCCATCTGCAGCAGTGCGTTACTCGTTTCGCGCATTGGCTCTTCCTCGTAGACATCGACCGCGGCCATTCCAGGACGTCCAGACTTCAGCGCAGCGACCAATGCTCCGGGCTCTATCAGTGGCGCACGGCTGGTATTGACGATCAGCGCGGTGGGTTTCATTCGCGCGAGATCCGACCTCGAGACGATGTGTCGGGTCGCTTCGACGAGACGTAAGTGCAGCGTTACGACATCGCTACTCTCGAACAACGCCTCCTGGCTCGGTACCGTCGCCCAGCCCTCAGCCTGCGCTTTCGCGCGCGAGTTTTCGCGAGCCCAGATCACCACATTCATGCCAAAAACACGGCCGTATTCCGCAACCTGCCTACCGATGCGGCCATACCCGAAAATGCCGAGAGTCTTGCCGCGGGCAGTTGCACCAACGGCCATTTGCCAATGCCCCGCCTTTAGCGATGCCATTTGCTGAGGAATCTGGCGCATCGCTGCGAGTATCAGTGCGAAGGTAAGTTCGGCCGTCGCGTGGGATGGAACGCCAGGATGCTGACTGGACGACACGACAATGCCTAATCGGGTACAGGCGTCGACATCGATATGCGGATAAACACTGCGTTGGCTGATGAGCTTGAGCTTGGGCAGACGTTCAAGCAGCGGAGCGCGAATTTTTGTTCGTTCGCGAATCAGCACCAAAACCTCTGTATCTTGCAATCGTTCCGCCAGCTGGGCGATATCTTCGATATGACCGTTCCAAATCCTGACGTCGTGTCCTGCAAGCTTGGCAAAACAGGGCAGTGTTCTCAGCGTGTCAAAATAATCATCCAGTATAGACACCTTCATCGCCGCCGACTCTCCCCCTCCACGTCAATTGCTGCCGCGACTGATCCACTCAAGCATTTGCAGAGTTAGAGCGTAGTCGGCTCGCTCATGGAATCCATCTGCCGCGGGGACCATCATTGTGCAGCGGGCCAGCTGAGTGCTTCGCGCTTACTGCGGCTTGATGCCCGCAAATTTCACCACTTTGGCCCATTTCTCGGTTTCTGCCGCAATGAACTTGGGGAAATCGTCAGGCGAACTCGGCGACACTTCGCCGCCAAGATCGACAAGCCGCGTATTAAGCCCCGGATCGGCGAGGCCGGCATTAATCTCGTGATTGAGGGTATCGACGATTGCTCTGGGCGTATCTTTCGGGGCGCCGATCCCGAACCATGCGGTCGCCTCGTAACCCGGCAAGAATCGGTTCAGTGCCGGGACACCGGGTAACACTGGCTGAGGCCGCTCGCTCGTCACCGCCAGCGCACGCAGCTTGCCGGACCTGATGAATTCCAGCGATGACGGCAATGGGTTAAACGTGACCTGCACCTGTCCGCTAAGGAGATCGGGAAACTGGCTGCTGCGATAATGCACGGCCACCAGATTGACGCCGGCCATCATCTTGAACAGCTCGCCGGCCACATGATTGATGCTACCGATGCCTGGTGTCGACATGTTGATCTTGTCCGGATTGGCCTTGGCATAGGCAATAAATTCCGGCACCGTCTTGGCCGGCACCGATGGATGCACCATCATCACGGCCGGAACGTGAATAATGCTGGCGACGGGTTCAATGTCGCGGATGAAGTCGAAATTGAGTTTTTTGTAAATTGACGCATTGATCGCATTGGTCTGCGTGATCCAGAGCAGCATGTAGCCGTCACTAGGCGAATGCACAACCGTGTCGGCGGCGATATTAGTGCCCGCTCCGGTGCGGTTTTCCACGATGAATTGCTGCCCGAGCCGCTGCGACAGCCACTGGCCCATAAGTCGGGCGGTAATGTCGGATGACGTGCCGGCGGGAAAGCCGACAACGATACGCACCGGTCGCGACGGGTAACTCTGCGCCGCGGCGATGCGGGAGAGAGCCGGCAGCGCTGCGGCGCCCAATGCTAGATTCAGAAATCGTCTACGGGGAAGCTTCATAATGGTACCTCAACGAGGGTCCGTCACCTTGCCGCAAATGCAAAAGGCCGCGAACCGAGGTCGATTGATTTCTGATTGCTCGCCCGCCAACCATCGCTGCTTTTGATGCAGTGGTTTTCAGCTTTCATGGCCAAACGGGGCGGTGATAACCAAGCGGAACCGAGGGCCGCGCCCAGTATGGCGGGGTTTCGGACAACTGTACCGCTGGCTTGAGGTGACGGAGCCGGCCAGATGCGGTCTCAGTGACCGCCGACCAACGTTGCAGTTCGCTGGCGGTGAACTCGGCTGGCATACTCTTAAGCGCGGCAGGCGGCACTTCGCCGAGATCAACGATCCACTTGCCGACTTGAGCGAGGGAGATCCGTACCAACCAGCTGCCACCTTCCCGCGTCCGACGCGCCAATGCCACCATCGCGCCAAACGCCATCAAGTAACCTGTGCAATAATCGATCGCTGAAACCGGGTAGAATTGCGGCGCCGGAGAATTCCGCGGGACGCACTCCGCCTGCCGTATCGTCATGCCGCTGACAGTTTGCACGACCGTGTCGAAGCCGCGCCGTGACGCCCACGGGCCGGCGTGACTGAAGGCACAGAGTGAGACGAAGACGAGCCCAGGCCGGATCGCAGCCAGCTCCTCTGGCGACAAGCCACGGTTGGCCAAGGTACCCGGACGATATCCTTGCGAGAAGACATCTGCCTTGCGCACCAGCCCGCGCAGGATATCGACATTGCCCTGGGCGCGCAGGTCGAGCTCGGCCGACAACTTGCCGTGCCCGGTATCCAATTCCTGGTACCCAAGGCTGGGCAGATGTGCGCCAGTAATCCTCAACACGTCAGCGCCATGTTCGGCGAGCGTGCGGGCACAAGTCGGTCCAGCCAGGACGCGAGTCAGGTCGAGGACGCGGATGCCCGAGAGCGGCCGATCGCCGTCTGGAAGTGGTTCGGGGGCGCTGTCGCCGATGCGCATGATCTCCATGAGCGGTAACGCCGCGACCGCGGCGCCTTGTGGATGTCTCGCCCATTCTGCCTGCGTTCGCGCCATGCCGCCGGCGCCATTCGCAGCAATGATCGCCTCTTCAAGATCGGCGGCGTTCCAAGTGGCCACCGCGCGCGCCACGGCCTCACGATCCTCCGCTACGCCGAGCACGCTCAGTGCCGCCGCGCGATGATTGGAAAAATTGCAGTGGAGATAGGACCAGCGCCCATCGCGGGTCGGATAGAAGCCCATGATAGTGTTTCGCTCAGATGAAACGGCGGCGCCAGCGAGCTGAAGGTAATGGCCGCTGCGCAACGCTGCCGTGGCCTGGCGAAGATCGACTGTCACTCGTTGACGACGCCGGGTACGAACCTGCCACAGGTCCGTGGCCGCGAGCCCGCTCGCAGCGAGAGTAGCCGCACCGGCCGCGCCGATGTGGAAGGGTGTCGGCAGCACAGGATCGGCACCCCCGGTAAACATGACATCCGCTGCCTGCGTGTGTCCCCAACCTGCGAGCGGTAGGATCGTCCAAAGCGCTTCATTCGGCGTGGTCATGATCTTGTAATCGCGAGCCCATGGAGATCCCGGTCATTGTGCATGAGGCCCCGGCGCACATCCATCCCTGAACCCCCCAATTGCCACCTGGAGTGCGCCCGCATTGACGACCGATGAAGTTCTCTCCGCAATGTGACTTTGCCAGCGTTCCACACCGCGCGGGCCGCGGCTTTCCTACGGATATGACTGAGTGCAAACTAGCCCGGCTCGTCGAGCTTGCCGGACATATCTGGAATTTGAAGGGAGCGCAGGCGCGATCTTGGCGTCCAATCTCGACATGGCGGGCTGTGAGCCGAATCGTCTGGAGCGCCCATCGCTGCTCGCACTTCATCCGTCCTGGCGCGTTCTACCTCATATCACTTAGTTTTCGGTGGCGACCGCCTTGCAATTCACGCGCACATGGAGGCACGCCTGCGGTACGCGCTGGCCAATGCCGACCACGACACGCGACGCTTTAGGATTGGCTTGGCCATCGGTCAATCCAGCACACGACGCGCTACACCGAGCTTCCGCCGACACGATTTCGGCACTTCTGGCGCGACTGAGCGCGATCGACCGACCGGGCGGCGCAGGGGCAACAATGGGGCAACATTTTATAGCAAAATGCGGATGGAGACCGGACCAAGCGAATCCGGACCGTGCGGAAAAATTCATAAGCATCAAGCAGATCAGCACGACCGTCAAATAGGCGCAGTGATCGGCGAAATCATTTCGTTTTTCGACTTGTGAGAGCCTCGCAGCTTCCGCACGACAGTGAAATTCTCTATAAGCGGCCGGTGGGGGAACGAGGATTTGGCCATGTATGGGGGAACGAGGATTTGGCCATGTATGCAGGATCCGGCGTGAGGACGAGCCAGGATTTTCCAGTCCCGGAGACGATGAAGGCGTGGGTGTTGGGCAATCCTGGCGAGCTTACCCTCATCGAGAAGCCGGTACCGGTGCCCAAGCGCGCGGAAGTGCTGGTGCGCATCGATGCGGTAGCGATTTGCGCCACCGACCTTGAAATCATCAATCACGGCCCGCCGGCGATGATCCAGGGCGGAATGCCGTTCAACAAGAATTTTACCCCCGGACACGAATATATGGGCGCCGTGGCGGCGCTCGGCCCCGGTGTCGACGAATACCGCATCGGCCAGCGCGTCACCGTGGAAATCCATGCCGGCTGCGGCCAGTGCAAGCGCTGCCGCGAGGGCATGTACACGTCCTGCCACAACTATGGCCTCAATTACGGCGACGTCGACAAGGGCCACCGCGCCAACGGCTTCACCACCGACGGCGGTTTCTGCGAATATCAGGTCAACAACATAAACACGCTGGTCGCCATTCCCGACAGCATGTCGGATGAGGAGGCGACCCTGGTGGTCACCGCCGGCACTGCCATGTACGGGTTGACCGAGCTCGGCGGCATGGTTGCCGGCGAGAGTGTCGTGGTCACCGGGCCCGGACCGATCGGCCTGCTCGGCGTCGCGGTTGCCAAGGCGATGGGCGCCCACCCGGTGATTCTTACCGGTACTCGCGACAATCGGTTGCGCATCGGCCGCGAGCTCGGCGCCGATCACGTCGTCAATGTGCGCAGCGCGGATGCGGTCGAGGCCGTGCGCCGGCTCACCGTCGGTAAGGGGGTCGATTATGTGCTCGAATGCTCGGGCGCGCCCAACGCGGTCAACGAGGCCATTCGCATGGTCAATCGCGGCGGCAAGGTGTGTCTTGCCGCCTTTCCCCATGTGGGGACGCCGGTTGACGTGGCGCATATCGTACGCAACAACATCTATCTCTACGGCATCCGCGGCGAGGGCAAGAGCGCGACTCACCGAGCCGAAGCGTTCATGTCGCAAAAGCGCTTCGATGCGACCAAGATCCACACTCACACCTTTCCGCTCGATGATTTGTCCACCGCAATCCGCTATGCCAAGGAGCGCATCGACGACGCCATCAAGGTGGTCGTGAAGGCCAAAGCCGTCGCCGCTCACCGGATTGCCGCGGAATAGCATCGGATAGGGTTAGACCGAAGCCGGACACTCCGTGCGCAAAAATAACAAGGAGTGGACGAGAATTTAATTGAGCGAAAGCTATCGCTCAGTGTTTGCGAATGAAGAACGTCAGCAGCTTGTTGTCCTTGCGCGTCTCTTCGAGCGCATCGCCGGTCTGATTGATGAGGTTCGGGATGTCGACGGCGGCGAGCGGGTCGGTACATTCCACGATCAAAAGGTCGCCGCGCTGAAGTGAGCCGAGGGCCTTGCGGGTGCGCAGCGCCGGCAGCGGACATTTTATCCCACGCAGGTTGAGCGTCTTTTCAGTCATTCGATGCTTCAGTGCCCAGCAAGGGCAAGCTCCGGCGGACGATCCACCAATCACGGGTCTTTGCCATTATACTTCGATCTCGGCGTACTGATGCCCGCCTCTGCGGCATGGATGAATCGATCGGCTAGAGCTTATGGCGAAACCGCATAGCGATGGACAGCAACGGCTCGGCCGATTGACGCCGCTGGGTGACGTTCTTTCCCTCATCGAAACACGGGTCGCCCCGGTGGTGCCGACGACGCGGCCGCTGCGGCAGGCGGGCGATTTCACGCTCGCCGAGGACGTGGTGGCCGCCGCGCAGCCGCCGCGCGCCATTGCGCTGCGTGACGGCTTTCCGGTCGACAGCGCGGCCGTGGCGGATGCGGGTTCCTATGCGCCGGTGTCATTACCCTTGCCGTGGCGGCGCATTGATGTCGGGGAGCCGTTGCCGAGCGGCACCGACGCGGTGGTGCCGCTAGATGCCGCAATCCAGTACAGCGATCGCGTCGAGATTTTGGCTCCGGTCGTGGCCGGCGAGGGCGTATTGCCGGCCTGCGGCGATGTGGCGGCGCACACACTCCTGCGGCGGGCCGGCGCGCGCGTCCGTGCCGTTGACCTCGCGGTGATGAGCGCTGCCGGAATCAACGAGGTGACTATTCGCGCGCCGAATATGCATCTCGTCTGGGGCAGTAATGCAAGGTCCCCGGTAGTCGAGGCCGCGATGGCGGCGATCAGGCATGCGATCGAAGCCGGCGGCGTGGTGACCGGCCAATCGATCCCTCTCGAGGCCGCCCTCGGTGATCCTGAGCCGGACGCGGTCGTCGCCCTCGGTGGCACCGGGAGCGGCAGGCACGATCGGGCCGTCCATACGCTGGCGCAGCATGGCCGCGTCGAGGCGCACGGTATCGCTGTGTCGCCTGGGGAGAGCGCGGCGTTCGGCTTTGCAGGATCAAAACCGATGCTGCTGATTCCCGGGCGGCTCGATGCCGCGCTGGCGATCTGGGTGATGATCGGATCGCATCTTGTCGCCAAACTGGCCGGCCGTCAGATCGAGGACGCGCCCGTCATGCTGCCGCTAAAGCGCAAGGTCAGCTCGACCATCGGGCTCACGGAACTCATGCCCGTGCGTTGTGTCGAGGGTATGGCGGAGCCGCTCGGCTCCGGTTATCTGCCGTTTCAATCGCTGACGCGCAGCGACGGCTGGATCGCAATTCCAGCGGACACTGAGGGCTATCAGGCTGGCGCGATTGTCGCGGTGAGATCCTGGCCTTAACGTGTTCCAGGTGAGGGCGATGTCCGGCCCGGGAACAAGGCGCGTTCCGAGCAGTGTTCAACGCTATGCAATGAGAACAAGCCAACTGCCTCTATTCCAAGGTCTGCGGTACCTTTAGCGCCTCCAATGCTTGCGCGTTCGGAGCAGACTTGGGTCGAAAACACTTTCTTGATGACTGCGAAAGGATTGTCGTGCCTGAAGGCCTTATAGCCCAGCATCTCCGGGAACAAACGACGAGCCAGCGAGAACGGATTTTGCAGCGCGCCTTCTCTCGCCGAGAACGGCAAGGTTTCCGGCGAGGATAATTTCGATGAACCAAAAACCTCCAGCGCGCCCACAGGCCGCGGCTGACCGGCAAGTGATTGTCGAGGCCGTGAAGCGGGCCGCACGGCAAGAACAATTCCTCGAAGTGGTCTCCGCCGCCGAAGCCCGTCGGCGTTTCGAGGCGCGTGTCGATCGCGCGCCGCTTTGCAGCGAATCCGTATCCCTGTCGGCGGCGCTCTCGCGCGTGCTCGCGGCTGACGTCGTTGCGCCGGTCGATGCGCCACCCTTCGACCGCTCCAATGTCGACGGTTTCGCAGTGCGCGCCGCCGATACCATCGGCGCGGCCGATGCGCTGCCCAGGCGGCTCGCGCTCAATGCGGAAGTGGTAACGTGTGGGGTTGCACCCGCGCTGGAGGTCGGCGGGGGTACCGCCACCACCATAGCCACTGGGGGCGTGGTGCCGCGCGGTGCCGACGCCGTGGTGATGATCGAGCACACCGACTTGGTCGAAGACGATGGCACCCCATCGATCGAGGTGCGCCGTGCGGCAGCGAGTGGGCAATTCATCTCCTATGCGGGCTCGGACATTGCACGCGGCGAAACCTTGCTGCACAAGGGCGCGCGCATTGGCTCGCGCGAGATCGGCATGCTGGCGGCGTGCGGGCTTCCCGCGGTCGAGGTGGTTCGGCGGCCACGGGTTGGCGTGCTGTCGACCGGCGACGAACTGGTCGAGCCTGGCCAACCGCTCAAGCCGGCCAGCGTCTATGACAGCAATGGAGCCATCCTTGCTGCTGCTATTACGGAAATAGGCGGCGAGGCGGTGCCATTCGGCTCCTTTCCCGACGATGAAGGGGCGCTTGAGCGAGCGATGCGCAGCGCGCTCGATGGCTGCGACATCGTCGTGCTCTCCGGCGGCACATCGAAAGGCGCGGGAGATCTCTCGCACCGCATCGTCTCGCGCCTCGGTCCGCCCGGTATCCTGGTGCACGGCGTTGCGCTCAAACCCGGCAAGCCGCTGTGCTTGGCGGTCATCGGCGATAAGCCGCTCATCGTGCTGCCGGGGTTCCCGACCTCGGCGATCTTCGCTTTTCACGCTTTCGTGGCGCCGATCATTCGCGCGCGTGCCGGGCTCGCGGCGGAAGCCGCACGGACCGTCACCGCGCGCGTGCCCGTCCGGATCGCTTCCGAACTTGGGCGCGAGGAATTTGTCCTCGTTTGTTTGGTCGAAGGGCAGCGCGAGCCGATCGCCTTTCCAACCACGAAAGGCTCGGGCGCAGTCACGGCCTTCTCCCAGGCTGACGGATTTTTGGTGATCGACGCGCTTGCCGGGGCGCTCGACGCTGATAGCAACGCCGAAGTTACGCTGATTAGCGAGGCGGCGCGCGCACCCGACCTCGTCATCATGGGCAGTCACGACATCGCGCTCGACGTCGTCGTCGGCGCGCTTGCCGCACGCGGTTTTACTGCGCGGACCATCGCGGTCGGTAGCTTGGGCGGCGTCGCTGCGGCGAGCCGCGGCCAATGCGATCTTGCCCCGGTGCATCTGGTCGATCCGGCAACCGGACTCTACAACAAGCATCTAGTGACGCCGGGCCTTGTGCGTGTGCCCGGCTGGCGCCGCATGCAGGGATTTGTTTTCCGCCGCGACGACGTGCGGTTCGCCGGGCTTAGCGCCGCCGCGGCGCTAAAAGTTGCTTTGGCCGATCCGGCCGTGCTGATGATCAACCGCAATGCTGGCTCCGGCACGCGCGTGCTGATTGACGGGCTGCTCGCCGGCGCGCACCCGCCGGGCTATGCCAACCAGCCGCGTTCGCACAATGCCGTTGCTGCGGCGATCGCGCAAAGCCGCGCCGATTGGGGCGTCGTAATCGAGCCCGTGGCCAGGATGTATGGCTTGGCCTTCCTGTCCATCGCGCCCGAGGAATACGACTTTTTGCTGCGCGAAGACCGGCGCGGCCGGCCGGCAGTGCAGGCCTTCCTCGCGGCTTTGTCCGACCCCGCCACGCGTGCACGCATCCGCGCGATCGGCATGGAATTAGCCGGCGGATTTCGAGCCTGATGCTTGTTATTACTGTAGCAGCTCTAATGCATTGCAGGTGCCCAGCTCGACCGCACCCCGCTCCTAACCCGAACTATCCCATGCATCTCCTCACGAACCGTCTGCGAGCGCGTCCTACGGGCACTTTTTGATCGACGGCTTGTTTCAAGCAATTCAGCCGAGCTTGCAGCATGCAGATTTGCATATGATCCCGCAGATCGGGACCGCTAAGGTTTTGATCTGTCGCCTGTTTGCGACATTCCGCGCGCTTATTCGGCGTCGGGGCATTAGAGGACTGACCGCCTGCTGGTCTCGTTGGTGTCGGCGCAGGATTATTGGAGGGTTGATTGCTTGCTGGCGGTGTGGGTGTCGGCGGAGAACCACCGGTGCCAGCAGGTTGGGCAAATGCAGACACGCTCAGCGCTGCCGACGCGGCCACCACAATCGCAAAACGCATGTTTATCTCCTGCGAGTTATCATCACCCCGTGCACTACACCATGCTCCCTATTCAACCGCCAAGAGCCGCGATACCCCCATTTCCGAAAACTTTGCTTTCGGGGAGGGGGCAACGCAAGTTTTTGTCAATTGATCAGCATGTCCACACGCGAGCCGTCAACAAATACACGCAGCGTTCAGTGCCCTCGAACCGTAGCCTCCGATCCTCGGTCCCCGACGCCAGCCGCACCGGCAGTACCAATTCGGTCCCCGACGCCAGCCGCACCGGCAGTACCAATAACGACCGCATGGGCAGCCCAAGCGGCATCAACTCGCGCAATCGATCGCCGTTCCTCGATGGAATTACAAGAGGGGGTGCGGGACCCGGGTCAGAGGGGTTAGGATGATCAGAAAGGACCCTGTGATGATGCGCGGATGCGCTCTGTGCGTACCGCGCGTCCAAGCCCGTTTATGTTTGGCACCATCGCACGCGCCGGCGGGACTTCGAGCGGTGAGAATTTCTGCATGTCCACCACGACACGTGCCGTTCGCGCGGAATCAATGAGCTCGGGCGGTAAGCCTGCCCTGACGCGCTCCTTGACGGCGTCCGGAAAACCGTACGGGTGCTTGGCGGCTCGGGTGAGCGAGACAGTTTGCACCACGCCCGCCGGGCTAGCCTCAGGCCGACTCGACCATGCGAGGAAGCCCAAATGGCCGGCGAGCGCGGTTTGATCGGGAACGGGACGTATTATGTTAAGCTTGCGGCGACCAGGCCGCCCGGCGGGGCGGCGAGAGCGCCGGCGCTGTCGGACCAACGGGTAGATGCGCATTATTGGCCTCGCAGGCTGGAGCGGTTCCGGCAAAACGACGCTGGTCACCAAGGTGATTCCGGTGCTGGTCGGGCGCGGGCTCAAAGTGGCGACCGTTAAACATGCGCATCACGCGTTCGACACCGATCAGCCCGGCAAGGATTCCTGGCTGCACCGCGAGGCCGGCGCCAGCGAAGTCGCCATTGTTTCCAGCCGGCGCTGGGCGATCGTGCACGAACTGCGGCAGGATCCCGAACCGCCCCTTGCCGACATGCTGGCAAAGCTGAGCCCAGTCGATCTGGTGATCGTTGAAGGTTTCAAGCGCCATCGCCATCCGAAGCTGGAAGTTTTTCGCCCCAGCGTCGGCAAGCCGCTGCTCCATCCCGAGGACGATTGCATCGTTGCCATCGCCACTGATGCGCCGCTGCCGCAGGCCGCGGTGCCCGTGCTGATGCTGGACGATATCGGCGGCATCGCCGACATGCTGCAAGCCGAGGCGTTATCGCGCGAGCAGATCGCGGAGGCGGGGTAATGGCGCAGCTTTCCGATGACTGCTTCGCCTTTTCTGGTCCGCTCATGTCGGTGGCCGAGGCCGAACGGCTGATCGGCGAACGCATAGCGCCGGTGCGCGAGGCTGTGCGCGTGACGCTGCGGGAGGCGGAAGGACGTGTGCTCGCCGCTGACCTCTTTGCACCTGTGGATTTGCCGCCATTCGACAATTCGGCGGTCGACGGCTACGCGGTGCGCGCCGAGGATTTGCACGCGACTGGCGAGACGCGGCTCGTGATCGTTGATCGGGCGGCCGCCGGCCACGCCGCCACCCGTGGGCTGCAGGCTGGTGAGGCCATCCGCAGCTTTACGGGCGCGCCCATGCCGGCGGGCGCCGACACCGTGTTCATGCAGGAGGACTGTCGTGTCGAGGACGGCGCCGTTTTTGTCCCCTCCGGATTGAAGCCGGGCGCCAACCGGCGGCTCGCGGGCGAGGACGTTCGCGCCGGCGCCGTGGCCCTGCCCGCCGGACGGCGGCTTGCGGCGCCGCACGTGGCGCTCGCCGCGGCGCTGGGGCTCACCGCGCTTGAGGTCCGTCGGCGCGTGCGCGTCGCTTTGTTCTCGACCGGCGACGAGCTCGCGGAGCCGGGAACGGCGCTGCCGCACGCAGCACTTTATGACTCCAATCGTTATTTGCTCGCCGGTCTACTCGGCCGTTTCGGCGCCGACGTGACCGACCTGGGAATATTGCGCGACGATCCGCGGATTTTGGCAACGGCCATCGCGGCCGCAGCGCTCGACCACGATCTGGTCTTAACCTCGGGCGGCGTCTCCACCGGTGAGGCCGATCACGTGCGCGCGACACTCGAGCGCATCGGCCGCCTAGTGTTCTGGCGGCTCGCGATCAAACCCGGCCGGCCGGTGGCGATGGGCGTGATCCGCGGCGGCAATGGCGGCGAGGGGACCGCGTTCGTCGGGCTGCCGGGCAACCCGGTCGCGGTGTTCGTCACCTTCGTGCGCGTGGTGCGTCCACTGCTGCTGCGGCTCGCCGGCGCGCCCCCGGAGCCGCTGATCGCGCTGCCGGCGCGCGCGGCGTTTTCCTACAAAAAACGTAAGGGTCGCCGCGAATATGTCCGCGTCAAGCTGCGCGAAGCGGCAGATGGCGCCATCGAAGCCATAAAGCACGCACAAGACGGTGCCGGAGTGCTAACGTCGCTCACCGAGACTGACGGTCTCGCCGAGCTGAACGAGAATGTGACAACCGTCGAGCCGGGCACGATGGTGGGCTTTCTGCCATACCCGTCGCTCATTGGATGACTTCGGATCTGGATAGGGCGGATGAGTAAACGACGTCCGCGAAGCGCATCCTGCGTCAAGGCCGCTTCCGGATTATCATCCGTGTTACACCTACGCATCCGGAAATTGCGTCGCAATCTCTTCGGCTCGCGCTGCGTCCTGCGGTGTGTTGACGTTGAAGAAAGGATCAACCGGTGCGTCCGGCCAGTCGGCGACCGCAACGCCGTGGCGCGCGGTCCACAGTTCGATCTTGTGCATTGCTTCGCCGACCAGCGCACGCCGCAAATCCGCACGCAGCGCCACTGACCATAGCCCGACAACCGGGTGCCGCCGTTCGCCCGAGCGCGCGCAGGCGAGCGGCGCGCGGGTGGCAAGCCGGACATCCTGCAGCAGCGCGAGTAGATTCTTGGGCAGAAATGGGCAATCGCCCGGGACGCTCACAAGCCATTCGCACGGCGCGTTTTCAGCTGCCCAATCGAGCCCGGCGAGAATGCCGGCGAGCGGCCCAGCAAAATCCGGCACGCTGTCAGCCACCACCGGCAAGCCGGTGTCGGCAAAACGCGCGGGATCACCATTGGCATTGATGATGACGCCGCGGCATTGCGGCTTGAGCCGGGCGAGCACGCGCTCGAGTATCGTGGCGTCACCGATGCGAATGCGCGCCTTGTCGCCGCCGCCCATGCGCCGGGCAAGGCCGCCGGCGAGAATGAGGCCGAGGGTAGGCGGTCTTTCGTGCGGCAGCATTAGTTGTCCCGCACCCACTTGCGGGGGAGGGTCGGATCGGGCCCTCGAGGCGAGGTTTGCGCGTACTCAAAGATTTGCACACTTCGGCTGGCGGAGCTTGTCATCGGGCCCGCCCGGGCCCGTTGGCTCGCCGCGTTTCTCGCAAACGCAGAGGAAAAATTCGAGTCACTCGCCATGCACCGACGCCTTGCGCCGGTGCATGGCGCTTTCTTCCTCGACATAGGCGAGGTCCTGGTCAAAGACGATGCGCTCGGTGCCGGACAGCGCAATGAAGCGCTTTCCGCGCGCCCGGCCGATGAGCGTCAAATTCGCTTTGCGCGCCAGCTCCACCCCCCAGGCGGTGAAGCCTGAGCGCGAAATGAGGATCGGGATGCCCATGCGCACGGTCTTTATGACCATCTCCGAGGTGAGCCGTCCGGTCGTGTAAAAAACCTTGTCGGCGCCCGCGACGTGGTGTTTGAACATCCAGCCGGCGATCTTGTCGACCGCATTGTGGCGTCCGACATCCTCCATATAGACCAGCGGCTGATCCCTCACCGCAAGGATGCAGCCGTGGATAGCGCCGGCATGAAGGTACAGCGATGGCGTGGTGTTGATCTTGTGGGTGAGCGCATAGAGCCAGGAGGTGCGCAGCTCTGTGGCCGGCAGCGCCACGTTCTCCAGCACCTCCATGAGGTCACCGAACACAGTGCCCTGCGCGCACCCCGAGGTTTGCACCTTTTTCTTCAGCTTCTTTTCGTAGTTGGTCTTGCGCTTGGTGCGCACCACGACCACCGCAAGCTCCTCCTCGTAGTCGACGCCGGTGACCACGTCGTCCGGCTTGAGCATGTTCTGGTTGAGGAGGTAACCGAGCGCGAGATATTCGGGATAGTCGTTAATGGTCATCGCTGTCACGATCTCCTGCGAATTGAGGAAGATCGTGAGCGCGCGCTCGACGGTAACCGCGGTTTCGATCGCGGTGCCGGTTTGGTCCACGCCCGCGACGCACTCGCTCAGCCGCGGATCGAGCGGGTCGGGGCGGATCAGATACTCATCTAACGGCCGAGCCATACCTCAATGTAGGGGAACGGGCACGTCGGCGGAAGCGCGATGCGACCACAGGCCCGAATGCAAGAGGCCCGGCTTTGGGCCGGGCCTCTGCACAGTCACAACACGTCGCTTGAAAATAACTGTTCGTGACCGCCGGCGAACCGTCTGGTCACGGCAATTACTGGGCGAAAATTCCGAGGGGCCACCGCAATAACCCACCTCCGGTGGCGCCTCCTTGTTTCGCCGTGTCTCCAACGAAAAGCCGGCCGAAAGGTTCCACAGCCCGTTGCCAGCCGCGAAGCGGGTCAGACTGGTGTCGCCGTGGCAAGCCCCTTTGGTTGCTGGGCGGATACCCGTCGCTATATTGCGCTCATCTCCTGCGCCGGAGGGGTGGCCGAGTGGCTGAAGGCGCACGCTTGGAAAGCGTGTATACGGGAAACCGTATCGTGGGTTCGAATCCCACTCCCTCCGCCAGAACGGCCTTCGCCCGCCTTCGCCGCCGTTCGCAAATATCGCTAAAACCACCTTCTCCACAGAGGCTTACCGTTCGCCACGTTTCGTTGCCTTTCGCCGGCAGCCAAAGTTAGAGTTGTGGGTAAAGTTGGAGCGCAGAAATGGCCCGGACGTTCAATCGGCTCACCGCCATCCAAGTGCAGAAGCTCAAGACGCCCGGCCTGTACGCCGACGGCGCCGGCCTCTACTTGCAGGTTACCGGCGAGGCCGCGAAGTCATGGCTCCTGCGCTATTCGTTGCACGGCACGGCGCGAGCAATGGGCTTGGGCTCGGCGCGTTGGATCAGCCTCGCCGATGCCCGGCGCAAATCGGCCGAGTGCCACAGGCTGCTTGTCGACCACATTGACCCGATCGCGCACCGGGCCCAGGCCCGGGCCGCCGCGGTGCTTGCAAGCACGGAATTGATCACCTTCAAGGAGGCCGCGGCGCAATACATGACGATGCGTCGCCAGGGCCTCAACAGCGCCAAGCACGCGGCGCAATGGGAAAGGACGATTGCGACCTATGCCGAACCGATCTTGGGCAAGCTTTTGGTTCGCGATATCCACGTCGGCCATGTGCGCCGCGTGCTCGAACCGATCTGGACGACGAAGCCCGAGACCGCCGGCCGAGTGCGTGGACGCATCGAAAGAATCCTCGGCTGGGCCACAGCCAACAAGTACCGGGTCGGAGAAAATCCGGCCCGCTGGCGCGACAATCTCGATCAGTTGCTGTTGAAGCCGTCGGAAGTGCGGAAGGTCAAACACCATCCGGCGCTGTCCTATGCCGAGTTGCCGGAGTTCATGGAAAAGCTGCGTCAGGTGGAAGGCACCGCAGCCCGCGCCCTCGAATTTGCCATTTTGACGGCGGCGCGCACCGAGGAAGTCATTCTTGCCCGCCCGGCTGAAATCAGCAGGCGCGAGAAGCTGTGGACGGTTCCGGCCGAGCACATGAAGCTCAATAGAGAGCACCTGGTGCCGCTGTGTGAGCGCGCCATGCAGCTGCTCGACGGCGCCAGCGACAGCTATCTGTTTCCGAGCCCGGTCCACCCGGACAAGCATTTGAGCAACATGGCGATGCTCATGGTGCTGCAACGGATGGGCCACGGTCATGTGACCGTGCATGGCTTCCGCTCGACCTTCAAGGATTGGTGCCGCGATCGTACGCGGTTCGAGAATTACGTTTCCGAGGCAGCTCTTGCTCACGCCAGCGGCGACAAGATCGAGGCGGCATATGCCCGCGGTGCCGTTCTTGAGAAGCGGCGTCGGCTGATGCAGCAATGGGCGGCCTTCTGCAAGACCACGCCAGCGCAAGTATCGCCAATCAACGTCACACCGCTTCGTGCTTCCTGATATTATCGCCTGGCGGCGGCTAGGCTAGCTACCGAACACGCGGTTTCCGCACCGCGCTGCCGCCGTGACCTTCCAAATGCGGAACGCCAGCGGAGGCGCGAATGCCACGAAAAAAATATACCAAGGGACCGGCGTGGTGGCCTCGGATAGAACAGATTGAGCGGGTTAGGTTCCGTTTCGACGATCAAGACAGACAGGCGTTGACGGCGATGCTGCCCGCGCGGATGCGTGAGTTCCGGCATCGGGATGACCCTGTTGTCAGCCGCAATGGGGCCGAGCAGCTGATACAGGCATTCGAAGAAAACATCGGGTCATATCGCACGGTCGAGCGGCTGCACGAGCGTTACGGCGCGCTGAATCCCTCGAACGCTGCAGCGGCGATCCGCAAACTACGCCATGCACTCGCCCCATTCATAACAGGAATGGACCCGGACACGATGGACGTTCTGCTGGGCGCCTTCCTCGGCATCTCAGGCCCGTTTGAGGTGGAAGCGGCGATGACAACGCTGCGTCGAGTGGACGCGAGGCTGGCCCACCGGGAATTGGAATTGTCGCGCATGCACGTCCCTTCCTGGCGCGTGCGTGAACGGCAACGACTGCGCGATATTCTGAGTGCCATACTCCAGCAGAATTGCTCCGTCGACATGACGCGCGCTGAGATGGCCCGCTTCCATGCCAGCGCCCTGGATGCAGCCGGCATCCCGCACGACGACCCTGAGACCCACGCCGACCGGCTAATCCCGAAGGCTGGCTAGCCCACAGACCCGGGCGCCGCGTCCCCATCGCGATTCGTCACGGTTGATCACCAACCAGAGGGTCAATTTTGACCCTGCCGTTGGTTGGACAGCGGCGGGGCGCCTAATTCAATTATTCGCTCACATTCACATTGAGCCGGGAGCGAACGAGACGCCCTGGACGATTTGTAGGAGGTCCGATGGACGGCCTTGACCCAGGCATTACCGGTCGGCGACCGAAGAACAAACGACCGCGCCGCAATCTTTATCTGCCACTCCTCATCCCGATCCTTGATGCGTTTGACATGATCGGCGTCGGCGTCACGAAAGGCTACGAGCTTGTGAATGAGGGCCAGATCGACACCGTCCTTATTGGCCGACGGCGTTATGCGACGCGCGCGAGCTTGGAGCGTTTAGCAACGCCGGCTGATCGTCAGACGGCGTGGTGAGGTGCCATGCTCGGCACTCCCTCGGCGCGCGAGCTGGCGGCGCGGCTTGATGCTCCTGCCCCGCAAGGCACGATTAGAATCGACGATGCGCGCATCGGCAGGGGCCATCGCCGCGACTTGGGCGATATCGCCAAACTCGCCGCGAGCATTTGCAACGTTGCAAAGACGCGGCTCGAACGCGAGGCCGGCGCCAGATCGCGGGGGCAATCCCCGAAACGCTGCGGGACGCCTCGCAGCCGGGCGGGGACGGCGGCGCGCCACGCCTAGCGCCATGATCGCAACGAAGCGACGGTAATGCCGGGACGCGACGAAAGATTGCGCAAAGGCTTCTTTGTCCCCGCTGCGGGACGCCGGGAAACGCTGGCCGTACAGCGGCGGCGCGAGGGCCGGCGCAAAGGCCGGCGAGATGAAGGGGTCGAACAGGAGCGGTTAGCCAGGATGCTGGCAAGCTCCCTCGACCGCGGCTGCACATGCTGGTCGAGTTTGGAGAACAAGCCGCGCTCGCGGTTGAGCGGCATGATTCAGCAGCGGCGGGGCGTTAAAAGCGGTGTCCCCGATGTGTTCGTCATCCAGCGGCAGGCGGGGGCAAGGCTCGTTGCGTTCGTCGAGCTGAAATCGCGCGCCGGCCTGGCGAGCCCGACGCAAAAGCAATTCCGCCTGGAAGTGCTGGCGGCCGGTGCCCAATGGTGGATGGCGCGCAGTGCCAATGCCGCGATGATGGCGCTGCACCTTTCCGGCGTGCAGTTCTGCCGCCCATGGGTGCCGCAGCCGCTGCAACCATGGGAAGGGCCGTTTGACGATCCAAACAAACGGCTGCCGCAAGAGCAGACAGTGGCGGCCGAGCGCCAGGCAACGCTGCGGGCCTGGCGGCAGCGTCAGCGCGACCGCAAGGCACAGCAGCAGCAGTTGCGGGAGCGCGTAGACGCCCGTAAGGTCGCACAGGATACCGCACTGGATTTTATTTGCTTAGAACCAGAACAGAGCCCCGACAGGGACGGGAGGGCGCAATGAGATCGGCAGAAGCTGACATACTCCACGCCAAGGTCCTCCTGCAGGAAGCCAGGCGCCGGGCACTGGCGATCGCCGACGCGGGAGTGAAAGAGAACGCCGATCTGCGCGTCGAGATTGCCCCGCCTGCAACGCGAGCTTGAAGCACTGAAGCACAGGCGCCGGGCGGGCGAGAGGAGAGATTATAGTGAGCTATCTCGATTCCGTGCTTGCTGGCCGTTGCCGGCACCCTGACCTTGAAAACATACAGAAGCACGCTCGGTCGCTCTGTGCCGAAGATCGTATCATTGAAGCTGGATTTGATACCTTCATGTAATCATTTGATTGTGCTGATGCACCAGACATTGTGCGCAATATGAAGCGGAGCGCATTTTTCTATGGCGTTCTTCACGCGATGATTAGTTTGCAAAAGGGCCAGAACCAAAAATGCCAATAATCTTTGACTACAGCCGTTCTTGGGAACTGACGGTAACGGCCGAGCAAACATGAGAAGCAACCATGCCGCGATCCCCTCTTGATGCAATGACCGATCCCGCCGGCGCCTATGCCGATTTCGCCGATGCCGATGACGCAGCGTCGACGGTCTCGTTCGCGCCGCCATGACGCGTCCCGCGAGACCGGCGCCGCGCAGAACGCAACTGACGGACGACGAGGAAGCCGAATTTTGGAGTTGATGCAGAACAATGATTTCACCACACCGCGCGGCGCGTTTCGCGCCCTCAAGGCGATGATCGCAAACGGTGATGGCAATGAGAAAACTAGGGGTGGCGCTGCCCCTAATTCCCGCAACGCCGCGCTTAAAGAACTGAAATGGGGGCTCGTCGCCGACCATGCCGATAGTGGTCAGGGCGACACCGCCGATGCATGTTCGGGATCCAATCTGTGGGGGCTCAGGCGCGGCGCACGCTGAAGAACCGCGCGGGCTCCGGCCAAAGTCGCGGGCTGCAGAAGGGTAGCAGTCTTAGCGACGATTGAAGCACTTCGGCGCTGCAATTCATGTAGCAGTGAGGAGAGCATGACCGACAAACGTCGAGAAGATGCGCGAAGCGCAGATACTGATCGCCGCCGTCTGCCAGATCGAGTCCCTGAAAGGATTGTGCCAGATCGAGACCCTGAAAGGATTGCGGCGCGAAGTACGCGGCGCGCAACGCGAAAGCTTCACCGGCGGGGCTGCCGCCCGTAAGAGAAACCCATGCGCCAGATCGCTAACGGCTGGACGCTGCTCGAGGTCTGCCTCGCCGCCGGCAAGAGCGCGACCGCATTGCCGATGCACTCAACGAGAAGTTCGGCACCGCCTACTCGCGCAACTCGGTGACCGGCCGCGCCATGCGGCTGCGGCTGCATGACGCCAATGAGCGAGACTTTAGAAGCGGTGCTTCTAATGGCAGCGCGCCGCACGCCGTCGCGTCCACCTTAAAGCGCATAAGAGCAGCGGTAACCGCTCGCAACCCTCGTGACGCTGGCCTCGCCCGGCTTCTGCCGTTCACCGCGTTGTTTCATCTCCTTGAGCATCTCGCCGCGCGCGTCGCTCGTCGTTCTTAGTCGCGCGCGCACCGCCGCGCTCGCGTCAGCCCCTGTTTGTTTGTAGGTGATGACGAGACAAGTTGACGCAGGCAGGGATTTTCGGACAAGGATGTCCAAACTCCAATGCGGGGTGGCGAAGCGTTCGCGCCTCCGGAGGGCTTTAGGTTGACCGCCTCACCGCGGCCAAGCAGAGGGTTGTCGTGTCATGAATGCAGGCGGGTGCGTCTCGAAACGTGAGAAGTATTGAAGAGATCAAAAATGATCCAATCCTCTGAAGTGATGACGCGCGCATGTGTCCGACCGTCTTAACCATACTTCGGGATAGCGGTACGCGGCTGGCGCGCGCTGATATGGTGGGGCGCGGGGAAGAAACAAAAAATGGGGTGCCTTGGGGTGTGGAGCTGGCGCATTGCGCTGGCTGTATCAAGTTCCATGGCAGTTGCTGTGTCGATATTTGAATGCAGGCCCAGATGCGCAGCTTAAGGTTCTCGCGCCTCAAGGGGCTGCAGTGTGGCATCCGGGGCACACGTCAAAGGAAAGTGTGGAGTCGTCTCGACAAATCTTGGGGAGTCAGGTTACTCATAATCCTTTAGTTACTGTGCGTTGAGTATCTGGTTCCCGAAAGCTTTTGCTTGCGTAATCCTGAGCACTGGGGGATGCGAGATGGGAGCGGATGCCGGACGTTGGACCTCGATTGCCGTGACGCTCGAGCGCAGCGCTCGGCGCGATCCTGGACACAAGAAATATAAAAGATCACTGGCGGCCTCGGCGGAGTGGGGGCCAGCGGAGGGGGCTGCCCCATCCAAGGCAAGCTTGATAGACCGCAAGCCGAAGCGAGGCGACGCCTGTTCATCACGCCACGTTGCGACCAGTAGCCGCGCGGACCTTCTCACAAGCACCGCTCTCTCCGGCCGCAAGCTGCGCCGCCTAGCGATCGTGGCAGCGCTCGCCGCTGCGCCGGGTGCATTCTGTGTCTCGCCGGCCCTCGCGCAGTGCGCTTCTGGTGCAGCTGACGGAACGAGGGTTCAATTGACGGACGCGGGCTGCAACGCGAACTCGGGTGGCGTGGGTGGCGGCGGAAACCTTGCCGTAGGCGACGCCGCAGCTGCGCTGGGTGGCGCCGCGACAGCGTTCGGCACCGCGGCCATGGCACTAGGCGCGGGCAATGTCGCGGTCGGCGCAAACGCTACCACGGCCGGCGCTGTTTCTGGCTCCGTCGCGGTCGGCCAGAATGCGATCGTAGAACCGGTCACCCCGCTGCCGGTGGGCAATAATTTCCAGAATGGCACCGCGGTCGGCGAGGGCACCTCCGCCACCGCCCAGGGCGCGCAGGCCTTCGGTCAGGGCGCCTTCGCCAGTGGCACCTTCTCGACAGCGCTCGGCCAGTTCACGGGGGCATCCGGCGCGGGCTCGTTCGCGGGCGGCGCGAGCGCGCGAGCGACGGACACAGGCGCGATCGCAATCGGCGGCACCAACGCCTTCAACCCGAACGGCGGTGAGGCGGAGGCGACGGCAGCAGGCGCGATTGCGATCGGCGGCACGAACGGGAGCAATGCCGGGGGTGCCCGAGCGATAGCGCCGGGCGGGATTGCGCTCGGCCAATCGAGTGCTGTAGCGTCGACTGCAACCGGCGGCTTAGCGCTTGGTCAGGGGGCGACGGTGTCGGGCGCAAATCCGACCGTTGGGGTCAACGGCACCTATGGGACCGCCGTCGGCAGTAATGCGCAGGCGATGGGTAACAACTCCATCGCGATCGGCGGGAACGCGGCCGGCGGTGTCGGTTCTGCCGCTTTCGCCAACGCCAACAACGCGATCGCAATCGGCAACGCATCGCAGGCGCTGATGAATGGCAACGTCGCAGTCGGCAATAACGCCACTGCCAACGGCGGCCAAGCTGACGCGTTTGGCTCCGGCGCTCATGCAACCGGTTCTGGGACCGCGCTCGGCACTGGTACGTTAGCGGAGGGCGACAACAACCCCGCCGGCCGAGTCATCCAATCCGTCGCGGTCGGCAATTCCGCCGATGCGGGCGGCGCCGAAGCGACTGTGATCGGCGAGCACGCAGTGGGCCATGGTGCTACCGATTTTGGCGCCGAGGTTGCGGTAGGCCAAGCAACCGAGGCCAACGGAGACCTTGCCACCGCGGTCGGCGCGTTCAGCCATGCCACCGGCGAAACCGCAACGGCGCTGGGCCACAACAGCACCGCGAATGGTCCGACCGCGACTGCGATTGGGGAATCGAGCCTCGCCAACGCCGATATGGCAACCGCCGTCGGTCAGGCGAGCGTGGCGAATGCGATCAGTGCGACTGCCCTCGGCCAGGGCGCGAATGCCAGTTTTAGGAACTCCACGGCGATCGGCTTCGGCGCCGTAACTACCGCACCCAACGAGATGGTGTTTGGTACCGCAAGCAATATCTATACAGCGCCCGGCATCACGTCCCCCGCCAGCTTTGCGGCCCAGAGCGGGCCGATCGAGGTTGTGACCAGCGACGAGGCAGGCCATCTGGCCACGGAGATGCTCAACATCATCTCCCCGTGCTCGGAGCCGGCGGCTGCCGGGTCACTCGCGTGCGGCACCGGTTCGACCGCGAGCGGCACGAACTCGACCGCGCTCGGGCAAAACTCAATGGCGACCAACACCAACACCACCGCGGTGGGCTTCGGCTCGAGCGCGAGCGGGAACGGCGCGACTGCCCTCGGCCAGGGCGCTAACGCATCGGGCGTCAGCAGCGTGGCGCTGGGGCAGGGGGCGGTGTCAAGCGGAGCGGAAGGGGTCGCCCTAGGTGAGAACTCGGTTGCGTCCAACACGAACACCACCGCGGTGGGCTTCGGCTCGACCGCGAGCGGGAACGGCGCGACTGCCCTCGGCCAGGGCGCTAACGCATCGGGCGTCAGCAGCGTGGCGCTGGGGCAGGGGGCGGTGTCAAGCGGAGCGGAAGGGGTCGCCCTAGGCGAGAACTCGGTTGCATCCAACACCAACGCCACCGCGCTGGGCTTCGGCTCGACCGCGAGCGGGAACGGCGCGACTGCCCTCGGCCAAGGTGCTGCCGCGTCGGGCGTCAGTAGCGTGGCGCTGGGGCAGGGGGCGGTGTCAAGCGGAGCGGAAGGGGTCGCCCTAGGCGAGAACTCGGTTGCATCCAACACCAACGCCACCGCGCTGGGCTTCGGCTCGACCGCGAGCGGGAACGGCGCGACTGCCCTCGGCCAAGGTGCTGCCGCGTCGGGCGTCAGTAGCGTGGCGCTGGGGCAGAACGCCGTGGCGAACGGAGCGCAAGCAGTCGCCCTGGGCGAGAACGCGAAGGCGACCGGCAGCACAAACGCCACGGCGGTCGGCTTCGGCTCGAGCGCGACATTCGTCAACTCGACCGCGGTCGGCGCCGGCGCGGTCACCACCGCACCCAACCAGATGGTGTTCGGTACCGACAGCAATACTTATACGACGCCTGGCATCACGTCCGCCGCCAGCTTGGCGGCCCAGCTCGGGCCGACCGAAGTCGTGACCAGCGACGCCGGGGGCAACCTTGCCGTGGTGCCATTCAGCGCCATCTCGCCGTGCTCGCAGCCGGGCGCTGCCGGGGCACTGGAGTGCGGCACCGGTGCAGTGGCGAGCGGCACGCAGTCGACTGCGCTCGGGCAAAACTCAACCGGGTCCGGTGCCGGATCGACTGCGGTTGGGTTTGGCAGCAACGCCAGCGGGGCGGGCGGCACCGCGCTGGGCCAGGGCGCTGCCGCATCGGGCGTCAGCAGCGTGGCATTGGGGCAAGGGGCGGTGGCAAGTGGAGGGGAAGCGGTCGCCCTTGGCGAAAACGCAGTCGCGTCCGGCAGCACCAACGCCACGGCGGTCGGCTTCGGCTCGAGCGCGACATTCGCCAACTCGACCGCGGTCGGCGCCGGTGCGGTCACCACCGCACCCAACCAGATGGCGTTCGGCACCGCGAGCAACACCTACGTGGCGCCGGGCATCACCTCGGCGACGAGCCTTGCAGCACAGTCGGGGACGACCACCTTCGTGACCACCGATTTAAGCGGCCATCTCGCTTCCTCCAACTTCGGCCCGCAGTCGATCGAGAGCCTCACGAGCAGCGTCGCTTCGCTCAACCAAACCGTAGTCGGGATGCAGCAGAACTTCGCAAAGGCGTTTGAAGGTTCCGCCATCGCGATGGCAATGGGAGGTACGAGCTTGCCCTCGGATAAGCGCTTTTCTATTTCCTTCAACTGGGGTACGTACAATGGCCAGAACGGTGGAGCCTTCGCGGGGCAATATCGCGTGAGCAACAACATTGTGGTCGATGGCGCTGTGGGCTTTGGATTTGCGCAAGGCGGCATCGGCGGCCGCGCAGGGGCAACGTTTGAGTGGTAAAGATCCCGAGAGCTCGCCGCTTCGTCTTGGGCTGTTCTGCGTTGACGGCGTTGGCGCTCTGCGGCATGGGGCTGGCGCTGTTTGTGTTCTCCGGCTCTACCAGCCGCGCCCAGGATCCCAAACCCGCACCGCACGCCGAATTGCCGAGGCCGCGGCCGCGCAATGAAGCGCCGAGACCCGCCGAGATCGACCGCAACGGCGTGTTGATATTGATTCGCTCGGCCCTGCTTGCACTCGACGATGCCAACAAGACCGGGAATTATTCGGTGTTGCGCGACCTCGGCGCACCTGGCTTCCAACTGGCTAATAGCGATGCGCGGCTCGCCGAGATCTTCGCCTCTCAGCGTAAGGAAAATCTCGATCTGTCCGGCGTCGCGGTGCTGGAGCCGCAACTGAGCCTGCTGCCGCAGATTGAATTGACCGGCATGATGCGGATGGCCGGGTTCTTTCCATCGGTGCCCACCCAAGTCAATTTCGCACTGCTCTACGCGTCGGTAAACCGGCAGTGGCGCCTCATGGGCATTGCGGTCTCGCTCGGCCAGACGGCGCCAGTTGCTCCTGCGCCAGCTGCTGCTGAGCCTCAGCGTCCCCCGCCTCAACCCAAAGCCAAACCGAAGCCCAAACCCAAAGCGCCTGAGGCGCGTGACTCTCCACAGGCAAAGCAGTGATCGGAGTGCCCGGTCTTGCCTTCGACGGAGTTGAGCGCAGCGCCGTCAAGGCTGACTCGGCCTGCGTTACACTGGAAAGGCGGGGAACCGACGCCGCGGTTTGCTGAACGCCAACCATGCGCTGGTCGGATCGTTTCCGTTTTTTGTTTGGAAAAATTTCGCAGGTGGGCGGCTCGCGTTCCCCACGCCGGGTCCGAGAGACGGGTGGGTGGTCGGATGGTGGAAGGATCGACAGAGGCGGGAGGGACGCAGCGGAGTTGTGGCCCTGCAGAGCGATGCCGAGGTCAGGCTCGCGTTCCCCACGCCGGGTCCGAGAGACGGGTGGGTGGTCGGATGGTGGAAGGATCGACAGAGGCGGGAGGGACGCAGCGGAGTTGTGGCCCTGCAGAGCGATGCCGAGGTCGAATAAAGATTGCGCGAGCGGCCGCGGTCGGACGAGCGGAGAGCGAATTGGGCTAACTGGTCAGGAGGGCTGGAGCCGATCCTCGTGGGGGTATGACTGGGGGTAGGAAATGCAAAACTCGGAAAAGTTGTTTGATTTCAGCTGGCAATGAATCCCACTCCCTCCGCCAGGGGGCCTGAACTTAACTGAACTCACCTGAATGCAGATTCGGACGAAGCCGGCCAAGCATTCCAACATGAAGCCGGCCACCCGTTACGATCTGAAGCCAGCCATGGTTACGATCTGAAGCCGGCCAGCAGGGGGCGAGAGTTCTCCGCGGGTTCTGAGATAGATATTGATGTTTTCGATCTTGCTTTGGGTAAGTGCATCGTAACGACTTACGTGATGGCCGAATGCTCTCGCACGACGTCCATTCGCCGTGGCTGATGCCCGGGCGCGCACGACGCGGTGAGTTCGGCGCGGCAGTCATTTCCGGTGCGCTTTTGCCGACGTGGGTGTGCTTGCGCTTTGTGGCACTTCCTTTCCCGCCTTGAGCTTGCGGATGCTTTCGCCCGTGAGCGGGATCCTGTAGGCGTTGTGGACGATGCGATCGAGAATCGCATCAGCGAGCGTCGGGTCGCCGATAATTTCGTACCAGTGATCGACTTCAAGCTGGCTGGTGATGATCATTGAGTGGACATCGTAACGGTCCTCGACGATTTCCAAGAGATCGCACATTCCGCCAATGCCGTCGGCGCGGCTCTGCTACGCGCTCGGCCAAGCGGTAGCCGTGCTATCGAAGTATGGCCCCAACAGGCACGGGTAGTCATCATGGGCTCGGGCAGCTTCTCGCTCGAAGTTGGCGGCCCGCGCATGGCGCCGGGCCGCTCTGATGGTGTGCCCGATCCGGATTGGGCCATGCGCGTCATCACCTTGCTCGAAACGCAAGCAACCGATCGCCTGATCGCCGAGGCCACTGAACACCAAATGCTCAAGGCCGGTAACATCGGCGGCGAGCTGTTGAACTGGATCGCCGTGCTCGGCGCCATCGGCAAGCGCAAGCGGAACTACATCGCGCCCCAGCTGCATCACGGCCACGCCTATGGCGTGTGGCGGTGGAACTGATTGGTATCAAAACATAGGATAGGCCGGATTGAGCGGCAGGCCGAATTCCATGCGGCCGAAATTCTCAGCCGGAACATCCCAGTTCATCACCACGTGCGAGGAGATCGCGTGCACGTCGCGCCAGCAGCGCTGCACCGGATTGTTGTCCATCAATCCGCTCGAACCGCTGATCGTGATCAGGGCATCCATGGCATCGCGCAGCATGCGCATGGCAAACGTCATATCGCGCCGCAGCAGCATGCGCGTCTGCATCGTCATGCCGGTATAGTCCTTGCGGGCGGTGGCGAGCGCTCGGCGCACCAAGAGTTCTGCCGCATCGATTTGCGCGCCGATCTCTGCGACCTTGATCTGCACCGGTACGTGCTGCGCGATCGCGAGCTGGGTGTAGGTCAGATAGCGCTGGCGTGTCCATTCGACGAAATCGGCGTAACCGCCGCGCGCCGCGCCAAGCGCCGGGCCCAAGAGGGCGTAGGTGTGCACCGCGATGAACGGTGTCCGGTACATTTGATTGCTGTTGAGCTTCGAGCCCGGCGAACAGCCATCCCGCATGGCGGAGAACGAGACGGTGCGGTGCTCGGGGACGAACAGGCCATCGAGCACCGAGGTGATGGAGCCGGAGCCGCGCAGGCCGGCGCAGTACCAGGTGTCGTCCTGGTTGAGGTCGGAGACTGGCACGAGGAACAGGCGCATCTCCGGATGATCCTCGCCCTCGCGGAAGATCAGCCCGCCGATCATGATCCATTGCGCGTACTGCAAGCCCGAGCACCACGACCAACGGCCGTCGAGGCGGTAACCGCCCGAGACCACGGTGACCGTTCCGGTCGGTGCTGCCGAGGTGGAAATGCAGGCCGCCTTGTCGCGGCTCCAAACATCGTGCTGCGCTTCCTCCGGGAAATGCGCCAGCATGCAGGCGTGATCCGTAAAGTAATTTAGCACCCACGCTGACGACGCGCAGGTCGATTTGCCCAGTTCGACCGCGATGTTGAACTGCACTTCATGATCGTGCTCATAACCGCCCCAACGCTCTGGCTGCAACGTGTGAATGAGGCCGGCGGCGATATAGTCTTCGACCGACTCGCGCGGCAGGCAGCGGTCGCGATCGGCCTTGATGGCGCGTTCGCGCAGACGCGGCGCCAGCGCACGAGCGCGGCCGATCAGCTCATCGGCGCTCGGAGTCTTCGGGGTCGCGGCGGAGCACAGTTCGGCAAGGCTCATGGGCGTCCTCCGTAATTTTCAGGCGAGAGTGCTCCCACGGTTCGGACGAAATCAAGCTGCCGCGACAGTAGGACCATTTCGGGCGGTAAAGTTGCGGCGAAAAATCGCGCGGTGGCCGCCCAGCCGGAGCGCTTGATAGCGATTCGAAGCAGACACGATGGTCCCGACGCACAGCCTTGCTCGACGCGTCCAGTCGCAGGCATCGGCAGCGGGATGCTGAAAGGCCGCCGCCACCCGGCGGAGAACGTGCACTCGGATTTGTACTTGGCGAGCTTGGCTTTGGTGATGATGGCGGGAGCGCCGGACTGGTTTTTAAGCACCGGCTGACCGTCCAAAACCTTGTTCGCGGCATCCGCGGCATTGTGGCTCATATCCACCGGCGACCAGGCGAGTGTTGCGAACATCGTGCCCTGCTCGATGTCGTGGATGCCAGGCGGCAGACAATTTCCCCCGATGACCACGAGTTCACCCTTGCCGGTCCCAAGCTTAACTCCGGACAATTCCGCTCCTTGCACGACGCAATTGGCGAGCGGATCGTTCATGCCGTAAATGCCTGCAAGGCCTCCCTCTCCCGAAAAACGAGCGAGCAATTGTCCGGCAGCCCGTTCCGCCCCCGGCGGCGCCCAATGCGGTGCCTCGACCGCGACGACGCTTATGCCGGCATGTTTCTTCGCCAGTTCGGCTTGTACGCGGCAACGCGCGCGGCCGCGATCCCTTCATCCATGTCGCCGGCCACGACAGCGACCTTCGCCGGCGTACGACCGTTCAGCCCTTCGGCCATGGCATCCGCTGCCATGCTCCCCATCAGTTGACTGTTCTCGCCGTTAAAGGCTGTGAATAGATCATCCTGGGGAATAGGCGTATTGATGAGCACGACGGGAACATGTGCTTATTTGGCGCGCGTGAGCGCCGGAATGAGCGCTTTCTGAGTCATGATCATCATGGCGATGAGATCGACCTTCTTGGCGATCGCGTCATTGAGTTGCCGGGCCCGCAAGGCGGGATTGAATGGGCTTTGCACGACGGAGACGTCGAGGCCGTCGGCGCTCGCTTCCTTGTAAAGCCACGGGTCATCGCGCCGATAAACTGGTCCGAAATCGGTCCGTCCAGAAGGGCGACCCGTTGGCCGCGACGGCGGGCAGCGGAGCTGTCACTGCGGTTGCCGCAACTAGCACGGCGCAAAGAGTGATAGGTCGTGAACGGATGAGCATGGTCCTCCCCACTCTTCAAGGCCAAGGACGCCGCGTGGCAGCAGTGCCGAAACAATGGTCCAGCTGTCGGCAACGCTATGGCCCACGCCTGAATGCGTTGCCTGCGACATCTCTTGCCGAGTGAGTAAGCATTGGGCAACGCCGAGGAAGCTTTCACGCCCTGGCCGACGGAGGCCCCCTACCTCCAGAACTTCTTGAACGGCGCCGAACTCAATTGCGTGTAGCGCGTCGTGTGCTGGATCGATCGATGGCCGAGCCAATCCTGAATGCGGCGCGTGTCGTGGCCGGCGTTGGCCAGGGCGTAGCCACAGGCGTGCCGGAGCATGTGGGCGCGGACCGGAAAGGCGAAGCCAGCGCGCGCGCCGATGCGCTTGGTCAACCTGTTGACGGCGTCGGGCGTGAACGGGCCGCCGCGCTCGGTGGCGAACACAAAGGCGCTGTCGGGAAATTGCCGCCGCAGCTCGCGCAAAGCTCGAACCTCGTCGCTGCGTAGCGGATGAGACGATGGCTTGCCGTTCTTGGGGCGGCGGACGTGGAGCGTGGTGGCACGTCCGAAGACCGGCGATCCCGCTCGCCCGGAGGCCGTGCCGATAGGCAACGAGGATCAGCGTCGCATCCCGGTGCCCAGAGCGACAGCTCCTCCTGGCGGCGACCATGACCTTCTCGAGCTCGGCCTCGGGTCAGGTACTCGCGGGCGCGCAGCGCGATGTTGGCCGGCGGCGGGCGAACTGTCCAAAAAAGTTCGCGGCGCTCAAGGCGCAGTGTGGACGCCGCACAGGAGATGGGCAAGGCCATATTCCGTCATCCACTTCGCACGAGCCAAATGGCTCTCCGACGCACCTTTGCCCGATCCGGTTCGGCTCGATGTGGAGTAGCGCGCAAAGCATTGACTCGTCGCCGCCCCCGACTACGCTTTGAGCAATGCGTGCGGGGCTACCCTTGATTATGTCGTTTTTGTTGGCGCAGCCGGCTTTTGCCGGACCACCCTACGTGTCCGACGATCCTGAGCCGACGGACTACCGTCATTTCGAGATTTATACGTTCAACACCGGCACCACCACGCAAAGCGGAACGGACGGTCAAGCCGGAATTGACGTCAATTATGGCGCGGCGCCTGACCTTCAGCTTACCGCAACCTTGCCCCTCGGTTTCAGCTTTGCCAGCAGCGGGACCGCTCAATTCGGTCTGAGCAACGTTGAACTCGCGGCCAAGTATCGATTTTTGCACGAGTTTACGTTCGGCTGGGACGTCGCGGTATTTCCTCGCATATTTCTGCCAAGCGGCTCCGGCGCAGTCGGGGACAGGAATGCTTCCGTTTTGCTGCCGCTGTGGGTGCAGCGCGATTTGGGCAATGGCTGGACGACTTTTGGCGGCGGCGGTTGCCAGATCTTTGCCGGGGCGGGTTTACAAGACTCTTGCATGGCCGGCTGGGTGGTGACGCGGCAGGTGACGTCGAACTTACAGATAGGCGCCGAGATATTTCATCAGACGGCGAGCAGGGTAGCGCCAGCGACGATCAGCTTTGGCATGGGTGCCATTTATGACGTAAATAAAAACTTCCACCTCTTGGGCTATTTGCGGACCGGCGTGCAGAACCCGCAACAAACCGATCAAATTGCGTGGTACACCGCTGTGCTGTTTACCTTCTAATTCCGGAGCCAACCCGCACCAAACGCCGTCAGCGGCAGATGATTCAGCTTTAGTGCTCCTATCCTCACGGCTAATGGTCGTCAGGCTCAAATTGATCGGCATAGCCCCACCACGCGCGGAGGCTAACCCTTCGTCGGAAATCGATTCAATTTACCACGCTCCATAGTTCAGTCCAGGTATGGAAACGAGCCTCAGCCTTCTGTCAGCACCCGTCTGCGTACACGCCAGACTCCAAATGCGAGCTCTGTCATTCTGGCCAGCCGCGACAATTGCTTTTCGGATTTGAAACGGGGTTTTGCACAGGACGGGTCGGTTTTCGTACTATACGAGAATGTGATGCGGTCCGTAGAGCGAGCGGCCTCACCCAAGCCATGCGGCTCCGAGATCGCAGCGGCAAAAAAAACATCGGCAGACGCCATGAAATCCTTCCGACATTGGGCGCGGCCGGTTCCGGCCGACGTGGGCCGGGAAAGCTAAGTACACGAATCAATTGGGTCCGCAAAAGCGCTTAACTGCTGGTTGCGTACAGACGCGCGAATGCGAAGGCGCAACATTAAGAAATCTTTAATTGACCTTCCTTTGCCGGCCTCGTGCATTATTTGCGGCCCAAGAATCCCTGATGTCCAGCCACTGACCACCACCCAGAAGGAACCAGCATGCAACACAAAGATGAGGTCTTTAGCAAAGTCCCTCAGGTGACGCTCGGTTTCTGGGTGATCAAGATCCTTGCCACGACACTCGGCGAAACTGGCGGTGATGCCGTGACCATGAGCTGGCTGCACGCAGACGTAGATCCTCACAACGGCGGATATTTGATCGGTATCGGCATGTTTCTCGTTGTGTTCGTCGGCGCCGTGATTGCCCAAATCCTAATAAAGAGGTTCAATCCCTGGATCTTTTGGCTCGCCATCGTGGCCTCTACGACAGTGGGCACGGTGATGGCCGATTTTTTCGATCGCTCATTGGGCATCGGGTACACAGGAGGATCATCGATTTTATTGGCCTGCGTCCTGTTCTCGCTCGCGACTTGGTACTTCACTCTCGGTTCGATAAACGTTCAGACCGTAGCGGCGCCCAAAGTAGAGATCTTCTACTGGGTGACAATCACGTTCTCGCAGACCCTTGGCACCGCGCTCGGAGATTGGATGGCAGACAGCACCGGATTGGGATATGACGGAGGTGCTCTCGTGTTCTGTGCAGGACTGGCCTTGCTGGCAGCCTTCTATTATTGGACTAGAATCTCGCGCGTGTTCCTGTTCTGGGCGGCTTTTATATTAACGCGGCCACTCGGTGCGACCGTCGGAGACTTTCTCGACAAGCCGACGAGTCAAGGCGGGCTGGCTTTGAGTCGGCCGTTGGCGACGGGCGTGATCCTCGCTCTGATCATTATGCTTGTTTTCGTTCTGCCGCAAAGGCCAGGGCACCATCCGGGAGAAGCAGTGAGATCCAGCGCGCTTTGAGATATACCCGGAGGCCGCACCGCAGCTTTGAAGCTGCATAACTTCCGCCGGTTCGCCCAGATGATGGAAGCTGCGAAGCGGTGGCGATCAGATGCAGAACGCCCCATTCGAGGAAAAGCGTACTCATCGATATGTTCTGGTGGGGCTGGCAGGGTGGAGGGGCTTAATTAGCAGGCCACAGTGAGGCTTAGCCGACCTCCAACCAAAGCGAGCCCGGCGCATTCTCGTTGTGTAGCGCTTCCTCTGAGCTGCGGCGCGCCTTAATACGGAGAGATATGTCTGGGTAGCATTAAGACCTAGTTAACCATCGGTGTTGGTTGAATTGTTTGGTCAACCAGAAAGGGACAAGGCCGAACGAGCACAGATTGGTTTTGGTCAACGACACCGCGCAAAAGTGCGACGGAGCGTGACGATATCGCAAGCGGCGACGGCGCCGCATTGGGGCTTGCGCGCGTTCCTGCACCACGCGGCGAAACGTCTAAGTCTGCCTGTGGCGAGCAGACTTGGATGCTTGCTCCAGCGCCTGCTGTGCTGCCCTCAATGCTTCTTCTCGCTCACTGTGAGGGTGGATAGCGTAGGCGATTTGGTGAAGCTGCTGCTCTAGGCCATCAACCAGGCTAAGCCCAATGGATTTGATGGCGTCAGCCTGAAGCCACGCAATGACAAGCTCTGGATGTCCACGAGCAAAGCCAATACCAAATACTTCGTCGATTACCTCAACAGCTTCTTGGAGCGCAGTGATCTTACCCATTTCATCCTCCTTCATTAGTCGGTCGGCTTCGGGGTTCGTGAACTTGCAGGTAGCATCCAATTCCAAGGTAAGGTGCTAACGGTGTTTGTCTCGCCCAATTAGCCCGCTGACATTAAGCATCCGTTATCGCGTCATCGGCGTGTGCGTTCGGAGGCATCAAGCGCACGGTGACGTGCTTCGGAAGAAATCGGGATACGGTGACGCCCAGGAAGATCCGAATAATTGTTGGTGGCGGGTGCAGGCGGCCGCGCGGCGTTGATTTAGTACTAGCGACGAGAATTGCGGGGCGTCATCTGGTCGGTCTGGTTTACTCCGAGGCCTGCCTGTTTTTTCCTCACATTGCGATGTTGGGTTGGAATGAGCACACACCGCCGCCGCCCCGCCCAAGGAGGCGCGCACATGCCGCTCCCGCCAACGTCCTTGATACCGCTGCATCTTTTCGCCCCTTATGGATGGGGCCCCCGAGGGACCCGTACCGGATCGCGCAGCCTGAAAGCCCATTGACGGACCTTTTTCGGTCTGGCAAACGAGGCCGCTCGCACGCGCGTACCGCGCACGCATCAACAAACGGGACAACGTCGCAAACCGGGACAAAGCGGGACAATCTCCTGATTGTCCCGCGCGCCCCGCACTTGGAAAACTATGACTGAGATGACTGATGAGGAAATGGGAACACGACGGGAAGCAAACGTATCGCGCGCGGCAGCTTATTCGCTTTTGGATATTACTATCGACTGCTTGGGTTACTGGCGTGGGTATATTCTTCTTTCCGAAGATTGGCACGCCTGCTGGGATGTTTTCCTTTGCGTGCATTCGGCTTTGGCTCGCCGGTCAATCGGCAAAAAGTTCAAAGTGAACCGACAATCTCGCTTCTTCGCGAGTGCTTCGCACCGCTTGACCTCATCCTGCTCTTGTCGCAGATCGCGCGCGATCGCGGCAAGCGATTGGAGCCGGAGCTGTACGCCTCGTGGGGCGGCAAGCCTTCGGTTGCCTTGCTGCGGCACGCGGACGACAGGATCGACGAGCACACGAAGACTAGATATCGGGCGTTTCTCGCCTTGCAGGCTTCCCGAGCTCAAGCTCCCGACCCCCGCAGAGGAGCAGGCAGACCCCGTTCGCGTTGATCGCACCTACAAGTCTGTCACCTCGTGGCTCCTCACACAGACCCGCGACACAAGAACGTTCGGGCTGCTCTTCCGCGAGAACATCTCGTATGGCTTTCGGCGGAATCTGTGGGGTCTCAAGCCGATCGGCCTTGCAATCGTGATCGCGAGCGCGTGCGCCAGCGCGTCCGCGCTCGCACACAACTACATTGTTTTGCTTGAGCCGCTGCCGGCGCAGGTTGTGATCGTGACGGCGGTAACTTGGATACTCGCGTTACTGTGGATCGCCTGGATCACACCGTCCTGGGTGCGCGTCGCCGCCGACGCATACGGTCGGCAGCTCCTCGCTGCGTGTGACGCATTGAGTTCATCGACGGCCGTCGCGCCAAAGAAGGCGAGAAAAAGCAGTACACGGAACAAACCAAAATCGAGTTGAACGGTTTCACCGGCGCGGTCAAGACGCTTACGGCGAGCCATCGCTTCGACAGTCACCATGCGGTACGATTTCGAAGTCGCACGCCCAACGGTAGGCAACCTTCGCCGCCTCCGTGCCAACATTGGGGTTAAGACGATGAAATGCTTATGGCATAATATGCCACACAGCCTCGCTTTCGAATGACCTGGAAGGATGCCAATGCCCACCAGAAATGTCGTGCTGACGAAGCGTCAGGAAGAACTCCTTAAGACCCTCGTCAAGTCTGGCCGCTACCAGAATGCCAGCGAAGTGCTCCGCGATGGTTTGCGGCTCGTGGAGCAACGCGAGGCGCAGGATGCAGGCAAGCTGAAAGCACTGCGGGTGGCGGCTCGCGCCGGTGTCGGGGCGCTGGATCGGGGCGACTTCAAACAATTCGGAAATATCGATGAGCTACAAACCTATTTGAACGACCTCTCGGAGAAGGTCATCTCCCAAACCACCGAATAGAGCGGTCGTGGCCGAGCGGAGATGGCGCATTCGTCTCGGCGCTGCCGCGGAAGTCGACTTTGCCAACATCCTCAAATGGACCTCCGAGAATTTTGGCGCACGACAATCTCGCGTCTATCGGGACACCCTTGTTCAGGCGATTGGTGAGCTTGCAGAGGGTCCCAACGTTGCGGGCTCCAGGGCCCGGGACGAGATCATGGCGGGTCTTCGCACAGCTTCACGTTACGCGGCGCGGCCGTCGCGGAAGCCATTTCCTGATGCACCGGGCCGCGCCGAACAGCACGATCGAAATCGTGCGCATCCTCCATGACAGAATGGACCTTCGGCGCCACGTCCCATCCGCCCCCGACGAGAGCACCGAAGAATTGTAAGTAGCGCACCCGACACGATTCGAACGTGTGGCCTCTACGGGGGCGACCTGCGGTCATGTGGCCGAGGCGCTCGGGCGGAGGAAGATCGCGGAAACCGATGATGCGCTGATCGCCGAGGATGACGCTGTCACCGTCGAGACCGAAGCTCCAGAGGCGGCCTGACTCTCGCGAGCCCTGCCCTCACTGGTCCGGGCTCGACCTATGCTACCGTCACAGCGCGTACTGCAGAAGCAGGCGGCCGTATTCGTTGAGGTCAAAAATGGTCCCAAATAACTAATTAGCGTCATTTGCGTAGTTGTGATAACGTGCATCCGACTCTCTGATTTCGGAAGTATCGATTTTTCTCCAAGTATAGCGATGACAAAATTTTGTGAACCTCTTGGCTCGAAATCCATCATTGTAATATACGATGCCCCAAACATACAAATAAGTGGGTTTTTCCCAGGTGTTATCACGTTGCTGGCTGGCGGTAGATTTTGAATCTTGCACAAGAGTTTGAACCCCCGACATTCTGGCCATCGCGCCTGGCGGAATGACGACGGCGCCATTCGGTTTTTCCAATGGAAACAATTTTTCATCATCCTTTTCGCTCTGCTTCAGACTGATAAAGCAACTTACCTTGCGGGCCGCAAGGTGCCCAGCATTTCGGATACCGATAAGGCCGATTGCTCGATTGGCTTCGAGTAGTAAGCGAATACCAAGCGGTTCAACGGCTAGGTAAGCGCGTTGAGCGTTCCTAATGTCCTTATTTTGCCAAGACGCGATCCAGACGAGCCAAAATGTGGCGATGGCAAGCAGCCCGATAAGCACCGTAAGTGCATCAACATGGACCGCCCTGACGTATGGCTCAATTAGATTACGAAAGGAGTCTATCTCATGCATTGCGCGTTTCATCCGAATGATTGTTGCGCGTTGCTGTTTGCACGCGGTTTGACGTTTCGGCTCACAGCGGCTATTGACCTCGGTCAGAAGTTTGTCAGGAGCTTTCCGGCTTTTTTTCTGGACGTCTGCACTGCTGATGATGACATGGATTGCTCCGGTTGCCAATTTGCAATACTTCGGCCGGTCCTTGTTCCACAAAATACGCAGCCAGCATTTGATTCTCCAAATTGCAACACAGTTGACCGCCAGAGCGGAGTGAGCACTCACTGACAATAGTGAAAGGTATGCCTGGCTTTATTTCAGTGACTTGCGCGAACGCTGGTCGGCGGCGTTGCGCGTCGGCATCCCGCCGCCTTACGGGCGGCGTCCGTAGGCGCGCAGCGGCTAACCTGTTGAGACGCTTAGTGAGACCTAGGAACAGAAGAAGAACCCCAAGCACAAGCGCGTAGAGGCCGCTATAGGTCAAAAGTGGTTCGGACAGGAACCTGCGGTAAGACAGCATCAGGCTGGATGGGAAGAGCATAATGGCTGCCCCATTGAGTACCGTGAGCCATCCCGAAAGAGTGACGAGCACTCGCTAGTTAAGTTAGCGCTCCATACATTGTAGAGCGCAACGATTACCATACGCATTACGAAAGTGATAAAACCCATAAGTCAAAGGAGTCCTTTCCTGTCAGCCGAATCAGTCATCACTGCATTGAAGTAAGATTTGTTGAAGACCGTGATCCCCACAATAACAAGGGCGCTGCCCATTAATACTGCTGCGTATTAGCAACGCTCGTATGTCAGTACTCCTGACTAGGTCGAGGCTGACTAATCCGGCACACCTGTTGGCCGAAATGACCGACGTTAAAACTGGTTTTATTTCTCATCGTTTGGCACATGAGTTGCCTAACGGAACAATGTTGCCAAACAAGCTCTAACTTCGAAGACAGCTTTTCCGCGCAATCTCCCCGAGTGTGAGCGTGATCGAACTAGGAGTTGACCTGGGAACCCGGTGCTCGCGCCGGCGTTGTCGCTTAACGGTCGGGAGGAGACCGTTTGACGTTCCCTCGTTCGCGTTCGCTCAGCAGGGCAACCCTGCGGCGAATGGTGCTGCAAGTGGCGGTCAACAGTCTAAAGCGGAAGCGGTCATTTCGTGAGGAATCTGGCTACTGATAGCGAAGCGTCTCATCATGCCTGAACGATCGTGGCCCGGGTCACGCGCCGGCATTGGCACCTTTGCTTATCTGCAGCGAGGCATTCAGACGGACGCTGGTGCATCTTTGCCTCGACGAGTTGAAGCAGCAGCGCGCGTCCTCCTCGCAGTGAATGGCAAGGATTACGACGCGGAGAATTCGATGAGTTTTCGAGGTATGCATGCCGAGGGACGTTGCAGTCGCGGTCGTCGGAGCAGGGGCCGCTGGCATTGCGGCGGCCCGGCGGCTGTACGAGGCCGGGGTCGATTGTCTTTTAATTGAGGCCCGCGATCGTCTCGGCGGTCGTGCATGGACTGTCGCCGAGCAAGGCCACGCGCTCGACCTCGGCTGCGGCTGGCTGCATTCCGCCGACCGCAATCCCTGGAGAGCCATCGCCGACCAACAAAACGTCGCCCTCGACAAGACGCCGCCGCCTTGGATGCGCCGCTCGCTCGAGATCGGCTTCCCACGAGCGAAACAGGATGAATTCCTGGCCGCAACAGGTGCGTTTTTTGATCGTCTGGAGCGCAGGGGCGAGGAGGAGCCGGACCGCCCGGCCGCGGCGCTGCTCGAGCCCGACTGTTGCTGGAATCCCCTCATCAATGCCGTGAGTACATACATAACCGGCGCCGAACTCGAGCGCCTCTCGATGCGGGACTTCGCGCGCTACGAGGACACCGGCGTCAACTGGCGCGCAGTCGGGGGCTACGGCGCCTTGATCAGCTCTTACGGTACCGGTCTTCCGGCCGAGTTCGATTGCCGCGTCGACACGATCGATCATTCCAGCAAGCGCCTGCGCCTCGAGACGAACCGCGGCGGGATAGTGGCCGATCGGGCGATCGTCACTGTTCCGAGTTCGCTGCTTGCCGAAGAGACCCTCGCATTCGTGCCGGCACTTCCGGACAAGCTCATGGCGGCGCGCGGGCTTCCCCTTGGGTTCGCCGACAAGCTCTTCCTTTCGCTCAAAGCCGCGGAGGAATTCGACAAGGAGGTCCGCGTGTTCGGACGCACGGACCGTGTAAAGACGGGTGCCTATCACATCAGGCCGTTCGGCAAGTCCCTAATCGAGGTTTATTTCGGGGGCGAGCTCGCGGCAGGGCTCGAGCAGGCGGGCGATGGCGCCTTTTTCGATTTCGCTCTATCCGAACTGGTAGGCCTGTTCGGCAGCCGATTCGCGCCCCGGCTAAAGCAGATCCGCATTCATAGATGGGGCCGCGACCCGCTATCGCGCGGCTCCTACTCCTATGCCCTACCGGGCGCAGCGGATTGCCGCAGCATGCTTGCCGAGCCCGTCGATGAGCGTCTGTTTTTCGCAGGCGAGGCGTGTTCCGCGCACGATTTTTCGACCGCCCACGGCGGCTTCAATACCGGTGTCGAGGCGGCGGAGCACGTGATCGGTTCGCTCACCGGCTGCCGGTCACTGCGAAGTTAGGGGTGACGCGCAGTTGATGACCTCGGGAGTGGCTTTGATCATTCAAGCAGGCATGAGATGGGGCAGAACTAATGTCATCGAAGTATTCCTCAACGTCTATCGTCTCGTTTTACTATGGTGATGAGGCGACAGAGGCTGGTTGGTGCGTAATCGGTGACGAGCTCGCGCGTAAGCTTGTCGGTGGCTCGATGATCGGTTCGTACCACCTCCTTTCCTCCCAGTCCGGTCTAGGATGAGACCATCGGGCGACCGAACGAGGACCTGCCGGCTTTGTCGCTCTAGGCTATGTGGCAGGATCACAAAGACTCCGGCGAGACTTGCCAGCGCGGTAGAGAGCTCAAACGGATATCGGGCCCGCGCGCGCCAGCGGACCTGTATCCGTTTGGGCTCTCTACCCTGGCGGCCTTCGCGTTCTCCGTCACTCTGCGCTATCTTCCCTTCTTTCCGTGCGCGCAGGCACGCATGGCGATCCTCGCGACCGAAACCTCGGGACCCTGCCGATGCGTGCCGCCACATTGACGTGCCAGGGGCACCCTCGGGGCCGCTGGAGACGCGCGCGTCGTTTGCCCTCAACCACCTTCACGGCCACGTTCTGAGATCTTCCACAAGGTCATGCTTTCGACTACTCTCAAGGGTCTTCGTCTCGCGACTATGGCGCCACGTCCAATGCCGTGGGTTCATGCGAACGCTGGGACCTTTGGTACGGTTCTGCTAAGACCGACACACAACACAATTTAAGGGAGGCGTGAATGATTGGCAGACACGGCTTGTACTTGAGCGCGGCATTCTCATGCCTCGCCGGATGGCTGGCCGGAGCACCTGCGTACGCACAGAACGCGGTTTCGATCAAGAATCACGATATCGGTGGTGTGGTAACGGGCGCAAGGCCTGAGGCTGGCGTCTGGGTGATCGCCGAAACCCGGGACCTGCCGACTCGCTACGCCAAAATGGTGGTCACTGACGATCAGGGGCGCTATCTGGTGCCCGATCTTCCGCAGGCGCATTACAAAGTCTGGGTGCGCGGTTACGGCCTTATCGATTCGCCGAAGGTCGACGGCGATCCTGGCAAAGAGCTTAATCTCACTGCAGTACTGGCGCCGAACGACGCCGCCGCGGCGCAGTATTATCCGGCGATCTATTGGTACGCGATGCTGAAATTACCAGGGGCAGATCAGTTCGGTGGCAAAAGTGACATTCCGCCAAATGTCAAGGTTACCGACTGGCTCAATGCGATGAAGAACAACGGCTGCATCGGCTGCCATCAGCTTGGTGATGTCGCCACCCGCACGTTACCGGCGACTCTCGGCAATTTTGAATCGTCCGAAGAAGCCTGGGCGCGCCGGATCCAGTCCGGACAGTCCGGTCCGACCATGGTCAACCTACTCGCCGGTCAGTTTAACGCAGTGCCGGTCAAATACTTTGCCGAGTGGACCGACCGCATCGCTGCTGGCGAATTGCCTCCCGCACGGCCACAGCGCCCGCAGGGCGTTGAGCGCAACATCGTGGTGACGACCTGGGATTACGCCGATCCCAAGCATTACACTCACGACGAAATCTCCACCGATAAGCGTGATCCCACCGTGAACGCCTATGGCCGGATTTTCGGCTCTCCCGAATACTCGACCGACAACATCCCGATCCTCGATCCGGTGAAGGATACTGCGACCGTCTTTCACGCCCCGGTGCGCGACAAGGACATGCCGTACTCGCTCGGACCAGGCCATGCAGCGGACCTGCATCCGCTTGCTCCCTCGCCCTATTGGGGCTCAGAGCAGATCTGGGACACGCACATCAACAATCACAATTCGATGTTCGACGAGAATGGACGGCTGTGGCTGGCGGCCGCCGTGCGCGGCCGCAAGGATCCAGGCTTTTGTGGCAAGGAATTGGATTTAACTTCAGCCAAGCTGTTTCCGCTGACGCAAAGCCAACGTCAGCTGGCGATGCTCGATCCAAAGACGATGAAGTACACCTTCATCGATACCTGCTTCACCACTCACCATCTGCAGTTCGGCTTTGACAAAAACGACACGCTCTGGATGTCTAGTGGCGGCGGCGGTGGTGTGGTCGGCTGGCTGAACACTAAAAAATTCCTCGAGACCGGCGACGCCGCGCACTCGCAAGGCTGGACAGCGCTGATCGTCGATACCGCGGGCACGGGCAAGCGGGAAGGGGTCTCGTATACCGAACCGGGGCAACCGCTGCAGTCCGGGAAGGATATGCGTATCGGACAGGTTTTCTATGCTGTGATGCCGAGCCCGGTCGACGGCACCGTCTGGGGCACGCTGCGCAGTAATCCCGGTTCGATCGTCCGGCTCGACCCCGGCAGCAACCCGCCCGAAACCGCACTTGCGGAAATCTACAATGTGCCGCTGCCTGGCTTTGGCCCGCGTGGCGGGGACATCGACAGGCAAGGCGTCGTCTGGGTGTCGCTGGCGAGCGGGCATCTCGGCAGCTTCGACCGGCGTAAGTGCAAAGGCCCCCTCAACGGGCCGAAGGCGACCGGCAACCAATGCCCCGAAGGCTGGTCATTCTACAAATATCCGGGGCCAGGCTTTGCCGGCATCGGCGATAACTCCGCCGAGTTCGAGCTATTACACCTGGGTCGACCAGCACGACACGCTTGGGCTGGGCAACGACGTGCCGATCTCCACCGGCAATCTCAATGACGGCCTGATCGCTTTTGCCGGCGGCAAAATGATCACGATGAAAGTGCCGTACCCGACCGGCTTTTATGCGAAGGGCCTAGATGGCCGGATCGACGATTCGAATGCGGGCTGGAAAGGGCGCGGCCTGTGGACCTCAAGCGGTGACCGCGTGCCCTGGCATCAAGAGGGCGGGAAAGGCAGGACGCCAATGATTGTTCACTTCCAGCTCCGGCCTGATCCGCTGGCGGATTGATTAATGGCGACTTGTTAGCGCGCGGCCGTACCGCGCCCTCGTCAAAAAGGCCTGCCGGCCCGGCTTGGACGGCCTGGAGTTTGAGCGGGTGCAGAGCGTTCGGCCAGCGGTCCAACAAAGTTGGATTGCAGTATCACGGCCGTCGTCAATTGCCCTGTCACCAAACAATTTCAATAGGATTTAGCGCATTTTCGCGGGATCTCAAAGCGAAGCTGTGTACGGTCGCGCCCGCTGCAGCGGACGTTCGGTTAGCCGTTTCTCTCGACCGTTGTAGTATCGGAATTCGGTACGCGCTCCCTCTGATTTAAGACGCATCGCGCCTGCCACTCGATCCGCGCGGCGCGGCTTGCTATGGAAGCCGCTTGGCCCACACGGAAATCAGGAAGCAAAATGCAGAACGGAACGTTCGCCTGGCCAAAAGGAAAGCGGATTGCCGTCACGGTGACTGTGATGCTCGAACAATGGTCGGAGGGAAAGGCGCCGCCCTGGGGCGTGCAGGGCACGCATCTCAAGCCCGGAACGCTCGATCGCGGCGGCATTTCCTGGGGCACGTACGGTGGCAAGATCGGCGTGTGGCGCATCATGAGCCTGCTCAGCCAGAATAATGTGCGCGGCACGTTTTGCGTGAACGCCAGGTGTGCCGAGATCTGGCCGGAGGCAGCAAAGGCCATCATCGCGTCCGGTCACGACATCGCCGGGCACGGCTACTTGCAGGATCAGTTGCTCGCCTATATGGAGCCGCAAGAAGAGCGGAGCTGTATCAGAAGCTCGCTCGACATCTTGCACAGGATCAGCGGGACACGGCCGCAAGGCTGGATCAGCCCGGTGCTGGCGTGGACCGATCACACCTCCGATTTCCTGGCCGACGAGGGCCTCGCCTGGCACGGAGACTGGCTCGATATCGACCTGCCACGGATCAAAGCGACAAAGAGCGGCAATATCGCCTATATTCCGGCGAGCGATTTCACCGATAGCCGCGTGGCACGGGCAAGCCCGATGATACTGTGGGACGTCTATAAGGAGACCTTCGATTACCTTTATCTGCGCGAGGCCCCGGCCTATCTGGGCCTCACGCTGCACTGCCATTTCGGCGGCCGGCCGCTGATCTGCGCGGTGTTCGACAAGATCATCAAATATTTTGCGCAGTTTCCTGATGTCTGGTTCGCCTCCCACGGCGAGATCGCGCGCTGGACGCTTGAGCAGAACATCGAGGCGGAAACGCATGCGCGGCGGCTTCTGGCGGGCGTGGTCCGCGCATGACGCCGGCCGTCGCCAGATCGCGACCCATCAGGGCCGTAAACCATCCCGGTATGTGTGCAATGGAGCGCGAGTCCCTCTCCGCATGCCGTAGCGCCGAGAGGCCAACGCAGTCACCTGACTCAGCTCCGCTGAGACCTTCTGCGGGCAGACAGCGCTAGGCTCAACTCCCTTTTTGCCGGCCAAATCCATCATGCCGAATTTCCGCCACAGAAAGGGATGGACCTGGCGGAGGTGGGGCAATGAGGGTTTTTTTTTCGAGTGCAGTGCGCTCTTGCAATGGCATCGCTGTTCACGGTCAGCGGGCCCGCGGATGCGCAAGTTGCGACCATCTACCGTGTTGTGCGGGCACCGAACAGCAAGCGGAGAGCTCTTTAATTGCCTGGGAATGACCGCAGCGCATCGCCGATTGCCATTCGGCACGCACATTCGCGTCTGCCACGTTGGCTGTGTTACAGTCCGAATCAATGATCGCGGCCCCTGGGTGCGCGGTATGTCACCGGCTGCGGCCCGGGCGATCGGATTGCGTAAGACCGGACATGTCACAATTTCAATGGAGCAGGCAAGCTCAACGCGGTGAATGCATCCCTCTCCGCTCGGCCTCACGCTTTTCGGTGCGAGCGGCGTTTCGATGTTTACTAAAACCTGTCATAAAATTGCGACCAGCTCATGCGGCTTCCGCGAGCTCGAGCGTGATCGGCAAATCGACGACGCGTTCTCTCCTGGCCTGATAAACCGCGTTGGCGACTGCCGCCGAAACCCCCAGAAATGCCGATATCGATGTTTTCGTCATATTCTCGTGGGTAGCCCGGACGCAGCGGCCAAGCCGGAATCAGCCGCCCTCGCCGAATTCAGGATAGACTCTTATGCCTCCATCGACGAAAGCGTGCTTCCCGTCACGTACTCGGACTCGTCGGAGGCGAGCCACACCGCCGCCTTGGCCACGTCATCCGGCTCGCCGATACGGCCATTAGCAATGAGCTTGAGCAGCGCCTCCGCTGTTTCTCGTCCGACCATACCGGCTTGTTGATGTTGGTCTTGATGGCGCCGAGTGCGATGGAGTTGATGCGAATCTTGCGGTCGGCAAACTCCTGCGCGAGTGACTTCATCATCAGCATGATGCCGCCCTTGGATCCCCTTGGATGCCGCATAATTGACGTGTCCGGCCCACGGAATCACCTCGCGCACTGAGCTCATGCAGATGTGTTGCCGACCGTCCTGAAACCCGGGAGGCCGGCTGCGCGAGGAAGCGCTTGAGCGCCTCGCCCAGCACATGACCAGGCTGATGTGAGCGCCATTTACCGCGATTGTGTTGCGGTTCGAAAACCGCTTCTCGCCCTGGATCACTCCGCTTGCGGTTCGAGGACCGCTTCTCGCCCGGGATCACTTCGATTGGAGCACGTGCGCATTGGATTTGATCACCGAGCGCATATGGGCTGCACCACTAAGTATGGATTTCCGGCCGGGCGTCGACGCGAACAGCCTTGGCGTTGCATTTCATCAGATTCCTTTGCAGCGGAACCTCGCTGTTGACGGGAGGGGGGAGCCGCATTAGTGTTCCCTCCGCTCAGGTTTCCGCTAACGCTAGAGTGAAGTCGCTTTGGTGTGTGAGAGCCGCGAGTTTGGGGCAGAACGTTGTCCCGCTTATGGGACCACGTCCTTAGACGGGGAAGACATCAAAAATCTACTGCCGCCGGGTCTGCTGGCGCTTTGCCTTTGCGCTGGCGCGGCCACTGCCCTGTTCACGATCTAGGTACGGCGCACTCTGCCGGAACCGCCGCACTGGCTCGCAGCGAGCAGGAGAGTGCCGGCAAGCTGTGTCTGATGCGCCCGATCGGCGAGTTCGGAACGGTATGAGGCTTTGTCACGGTCCGTAAGGAGCTATCCGGTGAACGATTTGCTGGAGGAGATGTTGCGGAAGCAGGCGCGAAAACCCGCCGCGGTTCACGCACTCTTCTCGCGGCCTTCCGCGTGGATCCCGATAGCATTCTTTTTTGCAGTGGCGATCGTTGGGTTGTTCTATGTCAAATGGTCACCCTACTACGCAAAGGCATTCATCGCTGCGCGGAATCACACGCTCGGCGGCTCAATCGTTAGCGGCCATCTGGCGGCGCCGCCAGGCATCGGTTTGCAGGCGGGTCTTGAGTATTCAATCGCCTATCTCAAGGCGATCTGGCAAGCGCTGGTGCTCGGGCTTGCGATCGGAGCCGGAGTTCAGGCGTTGCTGCCGCGCGTGGCGATCGGTCAGCTTTTTGCCGGCTCGCGGGGTTCGCTGCGCGCCGGAGCATTTGCAGTGCCCTCGATGATGTGCACCTGTTGCTGCGCGCCCATCGCGGTCGGGATGATCGAGAGCGGCGCCTGCGCCACCGCGGCGCTCGTCTATTGGCTCGCCAATCCGGTCCTCAATCCTGCCGCCCTGGTATTCATTGGCTTCGTGCTCGGCTGGCAATGGGCGGCGCTCCGACTGATCCTGGGTGTGGCACTGGTCTTTGTCGTCGGCGAACTGGCCGGGCGCTTCGTTTCGGCCGACTGGCGCCCGCCAGCGGCGCCAAAACAGGTTGATGGCGTCGAGCGGAATTTCTTACTTGCCTGGGGTAGCGCCTTCACGCGTCTTGCTGTCCGATTGGTGCCGGAATACGTCGTGCTGGTGTTTGCTCTCGGCATGGCGCGGGCGTGGTTCTTCCCGGTGATGACGCCGGCCGTCGGCCACGCCGCTTGGCTTGCTCCGGTGCTTGCTGCTGCCGGAACGCTGTTTGTCATTCCCACCGCCGGTGAAGTGCCGATTATCCAGGTGCTGCAGCACTTCGGCCTCAACGGGGCCGGGGCCGCCGCGCTGCTTCTCACCTTGCCCGCGGTGAGCTTGCCGTCGCTCGCCATGCTGGGGCGTACGTTGCCGTTGCGCGCAGTCGTGGTGCTCGGTTTAGGGACCTTCGCCTTCGGCCTGCTCGGCGCGGCCGCCGCGGCCGCACTGGGATTGTCTTGAGCCCTCCCACGAATTAACTCGAGGATTCTGGTCTCAGCGGCCGCAGCTCACGTTACCTCTCGCAGTCCAGCGGCAAGCTAAAAGCCGAATGCCCTATGATGTTCAGGGCGGCATTAAAATCGCGGTCCAGCAAATCTCCGTTCCCAATATGACGGTCATCCAATGTCAGCTGGTCATTGCTGCTGCAGCAACAATGGCACGTTTTGCTGGAGGTGAAGATTTTGTCGACGACCGCAAAGGGCCGTTTATCCCATCGCTAAAGCACAGACTTTCTGGCTGGAAAACCGACACCCTTGTTCTGTAACGCGTCGCTGTGAGCGGCTTCCGCGGGCTGCCTCGGATCGCCCCGAGCGTTGCGTCGCAGAGCTTCGCAACGTCGTTTACGAGCAGGCGGCGATCATCGGCCACGTCGGTGCAAGCGGCGGACGGGCCCGGTTCCGGATTGTAGAGGAAGCTCGGCCAGCAGACGACGCCACGCCGCGATCTCGCGTTCCGGCCGAAACAGCGGCGCGCGGCGTGCAATGGCGCGGCGCAGCTTCGCCACGAATCCGCGGTCGGTTTCAATCCTGACCATGAGGCGCGCCAACGCCCGCGTGTCGCCGACCGGGAAATATCCCGGATAATCGGCGCCCAACAGTCCAACATTGCCGTCCATGCGCGACGCCAGGATGGGTACGCCGCAAACGACCGCCTCTGAAATAACGTTGGCGCCGCCCTCGCTGAGCGAGGACAAAACCATGGCATGGCTTCGCCGCAGCAAATTCTGCACGCCGGCCCGAGGCACGTCGTCGCGCCAGGCGTAGCGTGGGTTGGCGGCCATTTCGGCTCTTGCTTTGGCCTCCCATTCCGCCGTGTAGGGCCGGCCGATATGAACGATGCGGATGCGCGAGGTTTCGGGCAAGAGCCGCGCCGCCGCTGCGGCGCGCAACGGATCCTTTACGTCACGCAAATGGCCGATCACTGCTATCTCGCCGTGGCGCTCGCCGGGGCGGCGGGGCCGCGCGGGTTTCGGCGCGGATTGGAAGATCACGCGTAGCTTTTTACGGAGTTCTTTCGGAACGACTCGCCACGCCAGGCTGTTCAACGCCACGAGCCGGTCGGCAAGCTCCATCGAGCGCAGCGTCGGCGCGGCATCCTCGGTTATGTACTGGTAAATGTCCGTACCGCTCAGCTGCAGAACGAGCGGATGCTGGGGATGGCGCGCCTTGAAGCGGGCGATCGCGTCGGCGCTGCGCCAGGCGTGGATCGCGACCATCGCTTCGGCCGGCTCGTCGGCGTAATCAGCGGCGACAAGGACGCGATGGCCGAGGCGGCGCAGGATGTGCGCCCAGCGCAGCGCCGCAACCGCATTTCCGGTGCGTGTACTCGGACCTTCAGGAGTGATAAGAATAATGGCCATGGATCAAACAGCGCTGGAGCGGCCGACAAGCGGCGCGACCCCTGCGGAATTGGCGTCTCAGCTCCGGGAGACGCGGGGACGAACGCTGTGCCTGACCGAGGAGCTGACTGCGGACCAGTTGATGGGCCCGAAGCTCGACATCGTCAATCCGGTGCTTTGGGAGATCGGGCATGTCGGCTGGTTTCACGAATTCTGGACGCTCCGCCAGACCCACGGCGAGCTTCCACTCATCGATCGCGCCGACAATCTGTGGAATTCCTCCACGGTCGCCCACGAGACGCGCTGGGACCTCGATCTTCCCGACCGCAATCGTACTTTCGCCTATCTGGCAGACGTCTTGGAGCGCCAGTGCGATCACCTTGACGGCAACTCCTTTCCCGATGGCGGCCGCTATTTCTACGAGCTCGCCATCCGTCACGAGGACATGCATGTCGAAGCCTTGACCTATATGCGCGAGACGCTCGCTTATCCGGCGCCGCTCGGGCTCGGGAATGCTGCCGCGCCCGCTGCTGGCAGTTTCCCCGGCGACGTCGACGTCCCCGGTGGTAACTGGCGGCTGGGCGCGACAGAGCACGAAGGATTCGTCTTCGATAATGAAAAGTGGGCGCACCCGGTCGAGCTCAATCCGTATCGGATCGCGCGCGCGCCAGTGACCAATCGCGAGTTTGCGGCATTCGTTGAGGAGGGCGGCTATCGCCGGCGAGAATTCTGGAGCACGGCCGGTTGGCGGTGGCGTGAGCGCGCCGGTGCCGAACGCCCGGTCTATTGGCAGGCAAAGAACGACGGGGTCTGGACCTGGCGACGTTACAATCGCTCAGAGGTCCTTTGGCTCGACGCTCCCGTCGTTTTCGTGAACTGGTACGAAGCGGAGGCCTGGTGCCGTTGGGCGAAGCGCAGGCTGCCGACCGAGGCTGAGTGGGAGGCGGCCGCGTTGGGCGAGCCCACCGCCGACGGGCGCCGTCTTGCCGCGGGCAAGCGCCGCTGGCCCTGGGGGTCTGCAGCCCCAACGCGCCGGCATGCAAACCTTAATTTTGCCTTCGCCGCGCCGCTCGATGTCGCAGCGTCTGCCGACGGCGACAGCGCCTTCGGCTGCCGGCAAATGGTCGGCAATATTTGGGAATGGACAGCGTCGGATTTCACGCCGTTTCCAGGATTCGCGCCTGATCCTTACCGGGATTATTCCCAGCCCTGGTTCGGCACGCGCAAGGTGTTGCGGGGCGGTTGCTGGGCGACGAGCGCGCGACTTGCGCGACCCACATACCGAAATTTCTTCGCCGCTGATCGCAACGACGTGTTCGCCGGGTTTCGCACCTGCGCGCCGTAGCGCGAGAGAGCGGTTTGGCAAGCTTGTGCCGTGCGCGCGAAGCCCGCGACCACCAAACGCTAAGGTAACTGCGCCAGGATTTGCGTTCCGCGCCGTTGTCTCATGCGCCCCGCGCATTCGCTTCATGTCTGCGTGTGGTCGCCGTGTCGCGATCCTGCGCCTCGGTGGCGTCATGCGTCCGCGCGCTGATCAGCCAATAGAGCCCGCCAAATGCCAGCGCGATTGCGCCAATGCCAATCAGCTTCTCGAACGTCGTCGTGGTGAAATCCAACAGAATCACCTTTCTGGCGATGACCAATATGGCGATCAGGACGATGTAGCGAGCCTGCAACACGCCGGATCGCCTGCTAATCGCATAGGCGATCGAATGATTGAACTCGATGAGAATGAGAACAGTCAGGATCGAACCAAAAACATCTTTCAGTGCCGTGGTGTCTGGGAAGGCGGAATCCAGTGTGAGCTGATTGAACAGCCCGATCGCTATGAGTACCAGAGAGTAAACAATCACCAATGCTATGAGTACCATGACGACACGCGAGGCGATCTGTTCGAAGCGCCCGTAGGCAGTCAGGCTGTTCCACTCTTTCTTTATATCTGCGATCTTGAGCATCGCGTTTTTCCTTCCTTCACTCGGCAACAGCGGGCCGGCGATCGTTTGCTAATTTGGTCGGCCGCCGCGGACCTTGATTTCCATTCGCACGCGATCGCTTCATTTGCCTTAAAGTGTACGTGCCGGGCCAGGTTGCGAAGTTGGGCCGGCTTGCGGCCTCTGCGCGCCAACGGGCTTTTCAACCGTAGCACCGGTGCCCCGCGGTGTGAACGATCAACGCGGTTGATCGGACGCCCGTCGTGAATGGCCAAGCTAAAAGGGGTGAGATCAGACCGCAAAGGCGGCTCGGTTCGTTCTCGCAGTGAGCAAGAGGGCGCTCGTCTTGGCCGCAGGCGGCGCACGCACCGGACCCGTGCCGGCATCTGGCAAGCCGAACTGAAGCTGCGCTGCCGACGAGGCAAGCTGTTGGATAGCCGCGCTGGGTGGGGAGTCGCGGCTGGGCGTCTACTTGTTGCCCAGCGCTATCGGCTCGGTGCGGCTTTTGTCCATGCTCCCACGCCCACTGAACTGCCCGTCAAAGCGCCAGATCGCCGGCGCCACTGCATTTGTGGAACATCGTCAGCCGTTCGAACGCGCGTGATTTCTTCGCATCCGGAAAGTCGGCGCCGAGGCAATCGCAAAATTTCGCGAAAAGTTCGGTAGGCGACAGCGGATTTTGCGGACTGCCTCTGGCATGGGCGACCGGACCACTGGCGAACCTCTGCCCCCCTGCCGTGATGATTTCGACCGTATCGAAGGGCGCGAAATTGCCACCGTTAGCGATCTCGCTCGTGGTCGAAATCGACACGCGCTGGAAGATCGCCTGCACGTCCGGCCGGCGCACGAAATCGTCGGTGAGTTCGGCAAGACCCACCCTGCGGGCCACGAGCGCGGCAGCCATCGCAAACTGAATGGAGAATTTCGCCTCGAGTCCGGTTTGCGGACGACTGTTGCGCAGCATGCGCGCTTGCATTTCTCCCATGGAAACCTGAATGCGCGCGACCGCCTCGGCCGAAAGATCGTGACGTTCAAGAAGCCCGAGTGCCGCGTCGATACAGCGGTGCGTGGCATAACAGATCGGGTAGCGTTTGATGCTCAGCCCTTCTGTGAGGATGTGCCATTCCTTTTCTGCTGCATCGAGCGGGCGGTCGCTCTCGGGCCTGCCTTGCGCTGAAAGCGCGGCGAGCAGTCCGGACGGATGCTCCAACGCGTCGAGCGAAGCCGTCAGTCCGGCCTGTGCCAGATGTGCCGCGATCAGTCCGGACTGCGCCGCGCGGCCGACCTGGAATGATTTCGTCATGGTGCCGAAATTGGCTACGAGACCCGCGGACATCGAGGCGGCGATGGCGAGCGCGGTCGCTGCGCCGGGCGCATCCAGGCGGCGCAGTTTCGCACAAGCCGCCGCTGAGGCGACGGTCCCAAGGACGGCGCTTGGGTGCCAGCCGCGGTGATGCAGCGGCGTCGTTTGTCGCGCCAAGAGCTCGGCCCAGACTTCGAAGCCAGCCACATAGGCGGCGAGCATTTCGGCGCCGCTCGATCTGCTCGCTTCACCCTCGGCCAGGATCGCCGGCAGGAGGACCGCACTCGGATGGCCGTGAAGGCCGACATCATCGTAATCGAGCAGGTGGGCGGCGACGCCATTGATCAGCGCCGCGCTTTCGGCGGCGCGTCGTGCACCTGAGGGAATGAGCGTGGCCAGCGCTGTCCCGCTGACGCCGCCCAACGCGCGGTCGATGATCGCGACCACCGGATCGCGCGCTCCAGCGACGAGGACGCCGAAGCAGTCGACGATCCCGGAGCGGACGATATCGCAGGCTGCCGCCGGAATTTGGCTGAAAGTTAGATCGGCGACAAAGCGACCGAGTTCGCGTGTGAGAGTCGTAGTCATAGCGTGGCCAGTGAGCGGCGAACGAGACCTGGAGCATCGGCGGTTATGCGCAATACGGTCAAGCCCCTGCTGCGGGAGTGGAGGCGCGGAGCGGTCGTTTCCGAGCGCTATGGCTTCCAGCCGTTCTGCCAGGCCGGCGGGACTTTGGCGTCGATGAGAATGAAGGCAATGCGGCAGGGCTTGCCGCTGTTGTTGACCCAGGCGTGGTTGGTGCCCTGCTGCACGAGCACGTCGCCCGCTTTCACGTGCACTTCGCTGTCGTCAAGCAGCATGTCGATCTCGCCCTCGAGCACGATGGCATAATCGATGGTTCTGGTGCGGTGGGTGTTAGCGTGCCGGGCATAACCCTGCGTGGCCGGATCAATGCCCATCGAACGGAGAACTTCGTCATGATCGACGCCCGCGGCCTCACCACTGACTGGCGCAAAATCTACGATGCGGAAAATGGTGCCATTGCCGGGCGGCGGCACGCCGACCGGCGTTTGCGCGCGGTCGGCCTCGCTGCTGAGGTCCACCGGAAACTCGTTCGTGACCCACAGCAGCGTCATGCCGTTCCCGCCGGTGCTGCGCCGCTTGGCCATGACTGGTGCGTCGAGCAGCGCGATCGCCTTGCCCTTCACATCATGGCCGGTGACGATCCGGCGTGTCGATTTGAGCTCCATTCCTGCTTCCTCTCATGCTTTCGATCATCCCCACACGATCAGCTTGATCGCGGCATCGCGCGGCAATAAAGCACTATGCTCATCTGCCGGACGCAAAAGCAACAAGCGCCTCGCGAGAGCCGTGCAGGGAGGGTGATTGTGACCGAGCCGTTGCTGCACTCCGCCGAAAATCCGGGTCCCGGCTACGACCGCGCGCCCACCCATACGGCGATGGTCCGCGACCTCGATGTCATGGTGCCGATGCGCGACGGTGTGAATATCTGCGTCGACATCTATCGGCCCGACGCGCCAGAAAAATTTCCCGCGCTGCTCGCGTTCGCCATCTACAACAAGGACTTTCAGGGTCCCGACATGGCCGCCGCGCTGCCGCCGCAGCCGGCCTGGTCGACGCTTTGGACCGGACCGATGGAGGCGGGTGACACCAAATTCTTCGTCTCGCGCGGCTATGTGCACGTGATCGGCTCGCCGCGCGGCGTCGGCAAGTCGCAAAGCGGCGGCTCGCGGGAATCGGATTGCTACGATCTGATCGAGTGGATCGCGGCGCAGCCGTGGTGCGACGGCAATGTCGGCATGGTCGGCATTTCCGGGTTCGGCGCCGAGCAGCTCGCGGCGGCAAAAAAGCAGCCGCCGCATCTGCGCGCGATTTTTCCCTTCGACTCGCGTGGCGCTTACGGTGAGTTCGGCGGGTTTCGTGACGAATACCCGGGCGGGGTCATTCATCTGTTCCGTTATCTCGTCGGCCATTTTTCGGCAATGCATCAGCACAAGGGACCGCCCGCTCCCTTGCCGCCGCGACAGGAAAAGCTCTGGCGCGAAGCCATAAACAATCCCGACTACAAAATGTATCCGCACGTCTACAATGTGCTCGCGCAGAAGGGCCAGCACATGCCACCCTATTTCAACGTGCTGATCGAGCCCTATGACAACGAGGCGGCGGTCAAGAAGAGCGAGCAGGAATTCGCCGACATCAAGGTACCCACCTATACGGGATCCGGCTGGTACGGCTACACGTATAAGACGCATCTCAACGGCTGCCAGCACTGGTACCGTCATATCGAAGCGCCGAAGAAGCTTCTGCTCGGCGGACCTGCGCATTTGGAGCGGCCGTATCACACCCTTCACAGCGAGGTGCTGCGCTGGCACGATCACTGGCTCAAAGGCTTCGATACTGGCGTCATGAACGAGGCGCCGGTGCGCTTCTGGGTGATGGGAGCCAACGAATGGCGCACCGCGAGCGACTGGCCGCTGCCGCAGACGCAATGGAGCAAGCTTTATCTGCGCAGCTGGGAGCGGCTCTCGCCCGATGAGATCGCGCCGTCGAGCGCGAGCGAAACGCAGCCGCCCGACGCTTTCGCGCAGATGCCGCCGTCGCAGACCAACACGATCCAGCGCCTACGCTATATGACCGATCCGCTGCCGCAGGACGTGCTGGTCGCCGGCCCTATCGCGCTCACGCTCTATGCCGCGATTGACCAGGATGACACCAACTGGATCGTCCTCCTTAAGGATCTGGGCCCCGACGTCTCGGTGCAAAGCGTACGCGAAGGCGAGCGCGAGGTGCCGAAAAATCTTCCCGAACGTGAAATCACCCGCGGCTGGCTCAAGGCCTCGCATCGCGCCATCGATCCGACGCGATCAAAACCGTATTGGCCTTGGCATCCGCTCACCCGGGAAGCGCAGAAGCCGGTCACGCCGGGAGCGATCGAGGAATATCAGATAGAAATCATGGCGACCGCCAACCTGTTTCGCAAATGCCACCGCATCTGCCTCGAAATTACCAGCCTCGACTTACCCACCGGTGTTGCCGGTGCGACCAATGCGGAATACGTGCCATATCATATTTGCTCGAGCAAAACGGTGCTGCACAAGATCTATCACGACCGCGCGCGACCCTCGCATCTGCTGCTGCCGGTCATTGCGGAATGAGCGCGGGCCGCGCGGGTCCGCACCTCTCACGCTTTACTGGCCGCTCGGCGTGCGGAGTCCGATCCAAGTGTCGCGTACCTGATGATAGTGGACCTGCGGATCGTAGATCGAGGCCGGTAAATGGAGTTCCGTCGCCGACAGGCGGCCGACCGTCGAAAGCACACTGTAGGAGGCGACGACGCGGTCGTGCTGGGCGACGAGCAGGTTTTGTCGCGCGTTCACCAGATTCTGTTCGGCAATGAGCACGTCCTGCGTGGTACGCTGGCCCGCCATCGCTTCGTTGCGAACCCCGGTCAGCGCCCGCGCGGCAGCATTGTTCTGCCGCGTCGCGGCCGCGACCTCCGCCTTGGCCGCCTGCAATTGCCCCCAGGCCTGAACAACGTCCGCGCGTGTTTGATCGCGGACCTGATCGACCGTCAAGCGCTCCTGGCCCACGGTTTCCTTGCTCAGGCGAATGGCCGAGTATTCAGCGCCGCCTTGATAGATTGGCACCGACAGGTTCAGCATCACCGAATTTGTGAAAACCCGCGGAGTGAGGAGCTGCGGTTCCCATTGGTCCTGAATGCTATACTGGCCCGTCAAAGTCGGCCACAGCGCCCCTTCGGCAATTTTGACTTGCAATTGGGCGACATCGACATTGTAGAGCGCCGCAAGCACGGCAGGATTTTGCACGATGCCGAGAGCGATCGCCGCATTCAACGTGGACGGAGCGAGTTGATCGACCGGCGTGGCGGGCGCCAGGTTCGCGGGCGCGATTCCGATGATGCGGCGGTAATTGGCCCGCGTCGTCATCAGTGTGGACTCGGCGGCATGCAAGCTCGCCTGACCGGCGGCCAGTTGTGCCTCCGCCTGGGCAACGTCGGTCGCGGTGACCTGTCCGGCGGTGAAACGGTTGCGCGTATCCTGCAGCGTGCGTTCGAGCACGCGGACATTGTTCTGCTGCACCTGCAGGTTTGCGCTGTCACGCGACATATCCATGTATACGGTCGCGGCTGCAAGCAGCACGGATTGCTCCATCATCCGCAGCGTTTGCCGCGCGGCGGAGACCTGGCTCTCGGCCTTGCGAACGCTGTTGGCGGTGCGTTCGCCGTTGTAGAGGGTCTGCGTTCCGCTTAAGCCGACGGAGCGCGGCGTGGTCAGACCTTTGGCGGAAAACGTCAAGCCTGGGCCATTCGGTGAAATTGCCCCGGGCGGTATGGTCTGCGTGACGTTCGAGTATTCCCGGCCGATCGAGGCATTGGCGGCGATCGAGGGGCGGTAACCGGAAAGCGCCTGCGGAACGCCTTCGTCGGTCTGGCGCACGATGGCACGCTGGGCATTGAGTTGCGGATTGTCCTGGTAAGCCCTGGCCAGCGCGTTGTCGATGGTCTCCGCGCCGAGAGCCTGCGGCGAGAGCGCGGCAAGTCCCGCGGCAACCAAGAGCGCTGCGCGCCGGACCCATGCTCTCGGCAGAGCGCCCCCTGGCCCTCGAGCCACGATCCCGCGCATCACGCTGCTCACACCACCGCGCCCTTCGACGAACCCCCTCCCGTTGGACCAGCAGACCTTAACGACAGGTCAATCGGCTTACAAGGAACGCAGAGTGAGAGGCTGGATTACCGCGCCGCGGAGACCGCAGCGTCGTCGAGCGCTTTGGCGCGTGCACAAGCCGGTCGAGCGCTGATCTGCTGCCAGTAGCGCTCGAATGCTGGCCGCCGTTCAATAGTTCCAAACATCATGAAGAAGCCGAGAAGCGAACCGACATACAGATCGGCGGCCGTGAATCGGCCGCCCACAAGATATTCACCCCGTGAGAGCACGCCCTCCAGCGCATTCATGACGAGATCGATGCGCCCATAACCGATCATTCTCTCGCGTTCCGCCGGCACCTGGAAACCGAGCGCGTTGTTGCTCACTGCCGCTTCGAGCGGCCCCGCGGCAAAGAACAGCCAGCGGTAATAAGGGCCGCGTAGACGGTCAGCTGGGGGCGGCGCCAATTGCGCCGCCGGGAAGGCGTCGGCCAGATAGGCACAGATCGCAGCGGTCTCGGTCACCACGACGTCGCCGTGCCGCAGTGCCGGCACTTTGCCCATCGGATTGGTGGCGAGATAGGCGGGCGCCTTCATGGTCGTGGCGTAATCGAGCACTTCGGTCCGGTAGGGCTCGCCGATCTCCTCGAGCATCCAGCGCGCGACGCGCCCGCGTGATTGCGGATTGGTGTAGAGGACAAGTTCAGCGGCCATGACGTGCTCCAGCTTTGTGTCCATCGCGTTTGCCTTTACTTAACCCTAATCGGAGATCAGCGCGCGGTACATTTCAGAACTGTCCCCCGCCTTGCGCAAGGCCGTGGTGACGCCCGGGCTGCGCAGCTTGCGCGCGATCGAAGCCAACGCACCGAGCTGATCGCCCTGGGGAGCTTCGGCAAGCAGCAACAGAAACACGAGGTCGACCGGTTCGCCGTCCACCGCCTCGAAGGCAATGCGTTTACGCAGCCGGAAAAAGACACCGAGTGGCCTATCGACCTGATGAAAACGCGCATGGGGCAGCGCCACACCCCCACCGATGCCGGTTGAGCCAAGCTCCTCGCGTCTTTGCAATTCGGCGAGCACGTGTTCTGGCGACACGTCGACGATCGCCCCGGCCTTGCGCGCGAGCGCCCGCAGAAGCTTCTGCTTGTCGGGCACGGAGACGTCGATCATGACGTCGCCGGGGGAGATAAAATCCGCAATCTTCATGGCGCTCTCGGGGAATAAGACACTCTCCGCGAATAAGATCCTAATGAGCGGGTGATAGCTGGGGGGATGCGGCCACAGACGCCTAATCGGGGGCGCGCAGCCGGTATCCGATTCCAGTCTCGGTCAGAATGTATTGCGGCCGCTCGGGATCGGCTTCGACTTTTTGCCGCAACTGGCGCACATAGACGCGCAGATACTGGGCGTCGGTCAGATCGTCCCACAACTCGCCAAGCAAATGCTTGTGCGTCAGCACCTTGCCGGCGTGCTGAACCAGCACCCGCAGAAGATCATATTCCTTAGGCGACAGCTTGATTTCCCGGTCGCCGACTTTGACGGCGCGGCGCACGAGGTCGACCGACAGCTCGCCGACCCGGAAAACCGGTCGCTCGCCGTGGGTCTGCAATTGGTGACGCACTGCCGCACGCATCCGCGCCAACAGCTCATCCATGCCAAACGGTTTGGTCACGTAATCGTCGGCACCGAAATCCAACGCCCGGACTTTGCTTGCCTCGTCGCTGCGGCTGGAGAGAACGACAATGGGCACCGATTCGCTGCACGCGCGAATGGTGCGCAAGAGCTCGTGTCCCTGCGCGTCCGGTAGGCCAAGGTCGAGAAGGACCAGATCCGGTTTTTGCCCGAGCATATCCAGCGCAGCCTTGCCGTTGTGCGCTTCAAGGATCCGGTAGCCGTGCGCGGAAAGTCCCATGCGCAGGAGTTTGCGAATTGGCGGCTCGTCGTCGACAACGAGAACCCGGACCGGTGCTGCGCTCATGCGGCGACGTCCAGGGCCTGCCGTTCGCGCGGGATCGGCAGGCAAATGGTAAACATGGCACCGCTGCGGTCCGGGCGATTGGCCGCCACGATTGTGCCGTGCATGGCTTCGACGAAGCCGCGCGAGATCGCGAGCCCGAGCCCGGTGCCGGCGCGCACCTGGTCGATCTTCTGCGCGCGGTAGAACTTGTCGAAGATATGTTCGAGTTCGCCGGCGGGAATACCGCTGCCCTCATCGAGCACCCGCAGGCAGACCGATTGACCGCTGCGCCAGCTTTGGATGCGGATGGTCGTTTCCGGCGGCGCATATTTGGCGGCGTTATCGAGTAGATTAAACAGCGCCTGTTCGAACAGCACCGCGTCGAGTTCGAGCATCGGCATGTCGGGAGCGAGCTCAAGCTCGACATTGTGCCGTGCCAGGATGCGGTTAGCGCGCCGCAGTGCACTGCCGACAATCTCGCCCAGATCGTGCAGCCCGACATTGGGCGTCACCGCACCCGACTCAAGCTTGGTCATATCGAGCAGATTGGCGATGAAGCGGTTGAGGCGCTCCGATTCGTCGATGATGGTCGTCAGCAGATCGGCCTTCTCGCCAGTGCTGAGCTTGTCCGGAAGGTCACGCAAGGCGCTGGCGGCGCCGAGCACGGCGGCAAGCGGTGTCTTGAGGTCGTGGGAAATCGATGTCAGTAGCGCGGAGCGCAGCCGCTCGGCCTCGGCAACGCGCTCGACCCGGTCCATTTCCTCGACCAGCCTGACGCGCTCGATGGCGAGCGCAGCCTGATCGCGCAAGGCGTCAAGCAGCCGGCGTTGATCGGGCGTGAGCAGTGGACCCGGCTTGTCGCAATCGATGCCCATTACCCCTATCGCGCCGCGGCCGGTATGCATCGGCAGAAACAGCCGCTTGGCGCCCGGAAGCGTAGCCGAGCCGCGGCCAGCGGCACGATCGTTCTCCCAGGCCCATTTGGCGGCGGCGATATCCGCCTCATCGAGAATGTCCTCGGGAGGGTAACCCGCCTTCACCGCGATCGTGCCATTTTCCGGCAGCAGCAGCACAACGCGCACTTTAAGCATGAGCGCGGTCTGGTAGGCGGTCGCCCAGAGGACGTCGTCGAGCGTTGCGGTGCCGGCGAGCTTGCGGCTAAACGCATAGAGCGATTCGGTATTGCGTGCCCGCTCCAGCGCCGCCATCGTATGCGTGCGGCTGCGCGCGGCGACGTTGGAGACGATGACCGCCACCAGCGTGAAGAAGCCGAATGCAGTGAGGTTGGTGGGATCAGCGAGCGTGAGTTTATAATAGGGCGAGACGAAAAACGCGTTGTAGCAGATGGCTGACGCAATGCTGGCCAAAAGAGAAGGCCACAAGCCGAAGCGAACGGCGACGGCGACCACAGCGGTGAGAAACACGAGGTCGATATTGACCCGTCCAACCCAGCGCCAGATCAGCGCTCCGAAACCGAGCGCCAGAGCAACGGCGGCCAAAGCCGCAAGGTACGGCCGCAGGTCGAAACTTTCGACGTGCTCGGCGGCGCGGACTGTTTTTTTGGGAATGGGTTCGCCGGCGATGTCGTCGCCTGAGATGACGTGAACGCTGACGTTGCCGGAACGGCGGACGAGATCATGGACCACGGAACCGTGGAGGATCTCGAACCAGCGCGGGCGCGCCGATTTGCCGATGACGATTTGCGTGACGTTGTTGGCCTGCGAATAGCCGATAATGTCTTCGGCGATCCGGTGATCGCTCCCCGGCAGCGTTATGGCTTCGCCACCGAGGGCCTCGGCGAGCCGCAGCGTGTCGGCGATGCGGTCCCGTTCCTCCTCGCTCAGCTGCAGACTTCGCCGCCCTTCCACATAGAGCGCCACCCACGGCCCGTGCAGGCGATCGGCGAGCCGCTTGGAGTAGCGCACGAGACCGGCGCAGCGCCGGTCCTCGCTGATGCATACCAGAATGCGCTCGCCAGCAGCCCAGGGGCCCTCGATGGCATGCGCCTGCATTTCGCTGAGCAATTGCTCGTCGACGCGTTCGGCGGTGCGGCGCAACGCCAGCTCGCGCAGCGCCGTTAGGTTGGCCGGGGAGAAGAAGTGCTCGAGCGCGCGCTCGGCGTGCCTGGGGACGTAGACCTTTCCTTCCTTGAGGCGGTGGATGAGGTCGTCGGGCGTCAGATCGACGAGTTCGACCGCGTCGGCGCGATCGAACACCGCGTCCGGGACGGTCTCGCGCACGCGCACGTGGGTGATCTGGGCGACGACGTCATTGAGGCTTTCGATATGCTGGATATTCACGGTGGTGTAGACGTCAATGCCGTAGCTCATCAGCTCTTCGACATCGAGATAACGCTTCGGATGGCGGCTGCCTTCAACATTGGTGTGAGCGAGTTCATCGACCAGTACGATCTGCGGCCGCCGGGCGATAATGGCATCGAGGTCCATCTCCTCGAGCGATTGGCCGCGGTACGGAAGCCGCCGACGCGGAATAATTTCGAGGCCGGCGAGCAGAGCTTCGGTCTCTTTGCGGCCGTGCGTCTCGACCACGCCGACGACGATGTGGTAACCGTCCTTCTTGCGCGCCTGCGCCTGCAGTAGCATCTCGTAGGTTTTGCCGACGCCGGGCGCGGCGCCGATAAAGATCCTCAGCTTGCCGCTACGCCGCTCCTCGCGGCGTGCCGCCTCAAGCAGGGCTTCCGGCGAAGGTCTGGAATCGCGCCGTTGATCGGCCATTTCGCATAAATATCAAGTGAGAAAGGTGTCTGCCAGCCTGTGGCGGCCATCAAAGAAGACGATATTGCCCCCAGATAGTGAATGGCGTGGATATTTGCGATTGCGTCTTAATAGCCCTCCTCATTTCTCCGCTTTCGGACAGCAATCTCCGCTTTCGGAGAGTAAGCTGCAGATGGCTGCGAGCTTTACGCCGGATGCTCTGCACGGCACCGGCGGGGAGAGGTAGGTCGACGGCTGCGACGGCGTTCGCTCATCCTCAAGGCCGGTCAACTAGCCGCGAGCGACCTGTCTCTATTTAGCAGCCAAACGGTCGAGCGCCAGATTAAGCTGGAGCACGTTGACGCGCGCCTCGCCCAAAAGGTCGAGAAAGCGATCGGCCGTGTTGTCCTCGACCAGCTGACGCAGCCGAGCTTCGGGCAAGCTGCGTGCCTTGGCGATGCGGGGCACCTGGAAAAGCGCCGCGGCCGGGGAGATGTCCGGGTCGAGCCCGCTCGCCGAGGTGGTGACCAGGTCGATCGGAACAGGGGTGCCGGGGTTCTCCTTGTGCAGCTTGGCGAGGTCGCCCTTCACCCGGTCGATGAGCGCCTTGTTGGAGGGGGCGAGATTGGAGCCGCCCGAATTCGTCGCATTGTACGGTGCGGGAACGGTCTTGGTCGGGTCCTTGGGGTCGGGAGCGGTGGTAGCCGAGCGACGGCCGTGGAAGTATTTGTCAGTGGTGAAGTCTTGGCCGATCAATGCCGAACCAATCACGTTGCCGTTCCGCTCGATCATGCTGCCGTTTGACTGGTAGGGAAAGATGATCTGAGCGAGGCCGGTTATCGCTAGCGGATAAACGAGCCCGGTGATGAGCGTGAGCGCGGCGAGAATGACGATTGCCGGACGGATTTCGCGCAGCATAGGGTCTCTCCTTAACCGAAACACGCCCAAATCCCCCGCCGTTTAGGGCTGGAGAGAGGCGTAACAATCCTTGAGCAAACAGCTTCAGGCTGCACAAGGTGATACGCGTGATAACCGCAGCGTCTCGTTTGACTGTAAGTTTCACGTCGTGTTATGCCGAGCAAACTTGTAACAACCTGCGACACGCTGCATGACCGGGATGCCAAAGCTGCTTGCGCGATCAAACATATTTGCATCCCGAATGGCGGCTGGCGTCGCGTCCCTGTCTGTGGAGGCTGCGTAAGACGGGTGAAATGCCCGCCGCGGCCGTCGAAGCGGAAAGCAGAGAGAGCGGCGCGGGCGCCTTGCAGCCGCTGGATTTACCCATGGCAACATCACGTCAGATGCAACGCCGAAACGACGAGGTCGATGGCCTTGATGGCGACAAACGGGATGATCACGCCACCGACGCCGTAGATCAGCAGATTGCGCAGAAGCAGCGGACCGGCGCCGATTGGCCGGTAGCGCACGCCCTTCAAGGACAGCGGAATGAGGGCGATGATGATGAGCGCATTGAAGATGATCGCGGACAGGATGGCGGTCTCCGGCGTCGCCAGGCGCATGATGTTGAGCGCCTGCAGCTGCGGATAGAAGGCTACGAACATCGCCGGGATGATTGCGAAATACTTGGCCAGGTCGTTGGCGATCGAGAACGTGGTTAGCGCCCCGCGCGTCATCAGCAATTGCTTGCCGATCTCGACAATCTCGATGAGCTTGGTCGGGTTCGAGTCCAGATCGACCATATTGCCGGCTTCGCGCGCGGCCTGCGTGCCGGTGTTCATTGCGACGCCGACATCAGCCTGTGCCAGCGCCGGTGCATCGTTGGTGCCGTCGCCGCACATGGCGACGAGCTTGCCTTTGGCTTGCTCGTCGCGGATGAGGCGCAGCTTTTCCTCGGGTGTGGCCTGGGCGAGAAAGTCGTCGACGCCGGCCTCCGCCGCGATTGCCGCCGCCGTCATCGGGTTGTCGCCGGTGATCATGATGGTGCGGATGCCCATGCGGCGCAGCTCGGCGAAACGCTCGCGGATTCCACCCTTGACGATATCCTTGAGGTGGACGACGCCGAGCACGCGGCCATCCTGAGCGACGGCAAGCGGTGTACCGCCCGATTTGGCGACGTTATCGGCGATGGCGTTGAGCTCGCGCACCGTCTCTGGGCTAACGCTCGGACGGAGCACACGGACCGTGCTCCCGGAAGCGGCGATGGCCGGTCCGCCATTCAAATAATTCAGAATGGCGTCAACTGCGCCTTTGCGGACCCAGCAATCACCGATTTCGACGCCGCTCATCCGGGTTTGCGCGGAAAACGGGATGAAGTTCGCATGCATGTCGGCAAGCTCACGGCCTCGGATCCCGTATTTCTCCTTTGCCAGCACAACAATCGATCGACCCTCGGGCGTCTCGTCGGCAAGTGAAGCAAGCTGCGCCGCATCGGCCAGTTCTCGCTCCGGCACGCCGCTGACCGGCTTGAACTCGGTCGCCTGCCGGTTGCCGAGCGTGATGGTGCCAGTCTTGTCGAGAAGGAGCGTATCCACGTCGCCCGAGGCCTCGACTGCGCGGCCAGACATGGCGAGCACGTTGAAGCGCACCAGGCGGTCCATGCCGGCAATGCCGATTGCCGAAAGCAGCGCCCCGATCGTGGTCGGGATCAAGGTGACGAACAGCGCTACCAGGATCACCACCGAGATCGTGCTGCCAGCATAATGCACGTAGCTTGGAATGGTCGCGGTCGCGAACACGAAGACGATGGTCAGCCCGATGAGCAGAATGTTGAGCGCGATCTCGTTCGGCGTCTTCTGCCGCTCGGCGCCCTCGACCAGCCGGATCATGCGGTCGAGGAAGGTTGAGCCCGGCGCTGCCGTGATGCGAACGCGGATCCAGTCGGACAGCACCTGCGTGCCGCCGGTGACGGCGGAGCGGTCGCCGCCCAACTCGCGGATCACCGGGGCGGATTCGCCGGTGATCGCGGCTTCGTTGACTGAAGCCATGCCTTCGATCACTTCGCCGTCCGAGGGGATCATGTCCCCGGCTTCGACTAGTACAATGTCGCCGACCTTCAGGTCGGTGCTGGCGAGGAGCCGATAGCTTTGCGTATCGCCCGCACCGGTGATCAGCTTCGCCTGCGTCTCGGTGCGCTGCCGGCGCAGCGTGTCGGCCTGCGCCTTGCCGCGGCCTTCGGCAACTGCCTGGGCGAAGTTGGCGAACAGGACGGTGAACCACAGCCAAACGATAATTTGCAATTCGAAGCCGATATGGCCGCCCCCGGTGAACAGATCGCTGATCAAGATCACCGTCGTCAGCATAGTGACGATCTCGAGCACGAACATGACCGGATTCTTGATCAGCGTGCGTGGATCGAGCTTGACGAAGGCGGAGCCGACCGCCGGCACAACGATCTTCGGATCGAACAGCGCCGACACCGGCATCCTTTTGCGCAGCGAAGAAGTGTCCATCGCAGGACTCCAAACCCTAGTAGAGAGTCCCGTTGGCCAGCGCGAGGTGCTCGACAATCGGGCCGAGTGCCAGCGCCGGGAAGAACGTGAGGCCGCCGACAATCAGGATCACGCCGACGACGAGACCGATGAACAAACCGCCGGTGGTCGGGAACGTGCCCGATGACGGGGGGATTGATTTTTTCGCGGCAAGCGACCCGGCAATGGCCATGGCTGGAATGATCATCAAGAAGCGGCCGACGAACATGGCGACAGCACCGCTCAGATTATAGAACAAGGTGTTGGAGGAGAGCCCTGCGAAGGCAGAGCCATTGTTGGCGTCCTGCGATACGTAGGCGTACAGTACCTCGGTAAAGCCGTGCGGCCCGGGGTTGCCCATCGCAGCGACCGCGGATGGCACGACCAGAGCAACCGCGGTCCAACCGAGATACATCAGTGGCAGGACCAGTAGCGCCAGCATCGCCATCTTAACCTCTTTCGCCTCGATCTTCTTGCCGACATATTCGGGCGTGCGGCCTACCATCAGCCCGGCGACGAAGATCGCGACAATCACGAACAGCAGCATGCCATAGAGCCCGGCGCCGACGCCGCCGACGATAACTTCGCCGAGCTGCATGTTGATGAGCGGGATCATGCCGCCGATCGCGGTGAAAGAATCGTGCATGGCATTCACTGCGCCGCATGAGGCCGCAGTGGTGACCACCGCAAAAAGCGCCGAGGCGATGATGCCGAAGCGAACCTCCTTGCCTTCCATGTTACCGCCGGCAAGCCCGAGCGCGTTGAGCGCGTCATTGCCATGCGCTTCGGCCGCATAGCAGACGGCCACAGCGGCGATAAACAGCGCGCCCATGGCGGTGAGGATGGCCCAGCCCTGTTTCTGGTTGCCGACCATGCGGCCGAACACGTTGGTCAGTGCCGCTCCGATCGCAAAGATCGATATGATCTCGACGTAATTCGACAACGACGTCGGGTTTTCGAATGGATGGGCGCTGTTGGCATTAAAGAAGCCGCCGCCGTTCGTGCCCAACATTTTGATCGCCTCCTGCGAGGCAACCGGCCCAAGGGCGATGGTCTGCTTTGCCCCTTCCAAAGTGGTCGCGTCGACATAGGGCCCGAGCGTCTGAGGAACGCCCTGCCAAACCAGGAACAGCGCGTATGGCACGCAGAGCGGAATGAGCACATAAAGCGTGCAGCGCGTAACGTCGACCCAGAAATTGCCAACTGTACGCACCGAATGACGGGCAAAGCCGCGGATGAGTGCCAGCGCCAGCGCGATCCCGGTCGCCGCGGACAGATAGTTCTGATGGGTGAGGCCGAGCATCTGCACGAGATAAGACATCGTGCTCTCGGCGCCGTAGTTCTGCCAGTTGGTGTTGGTGAGGAAGCTGATAGCGGTGTTGAACGAGAGATCGGGTGCCACCGACGCCTGACCGGCAGGGTTGAACGGCAGCCTCGCCTGCACCCGCATCAAAATGTAAAGCAGCAAAAAGCCTCCGACGTGGAACAACAGCATGGCGATGGTATAGGTCACCGCGTGTTGCTCATGGCGCTCGTCGACGCCGGAGATTTTGTAGATCGCGACTTCGACCGGCCGCAGGATCGGCGAAAGGAACGTGCGTTCGCCGTTGAATACCCGTGTCATATAGCCGCCGAGGACCGGCGTGATCGCAAGGATGATCGCACAATAGATTATGATTTGCGCCCACCCGATGGCAGTCATGGTCGTTGTCCCTAAAACAGTTCGGGCCGGAGCAGCGCATAAACCAGATAGGCGAGAAGCCCCACGGTCACGATGCCGGCAAGCGAATAATCGAAGATCATGGCGGCTCCCCTTCAGAGGCGATCGCAGACGTAGACGTAGGCGATCGACACCGCAAAAAAGCCAAAAGCAAGCGCCATCATGACAGCGTCCACCATGGGAATGCTCCGAATACGAATTGCCACGCGCCAGCGGATTTGCGACCACGAGGCGCTGCTTTGAATTCGGTCAATGCAATGCGCAAGCCGCGCGGCCCTGTTCGCCGCCACTAGGTGTCACCATCCGCATAGGAAATCGAGAGGGAAGCCATAGGAATCTTATAAGAATCCCATAGGGATCTGTTCCATTGCGGTCTCTCGTTTCAGGGCACCCGCGCATCCGCGCATTTATGCCGACCTATGTTGGTCTGGAACTATGCGCGCTTTCTGAACTCAAAGGGCACAGCAGGACGGATTGAGGAAAATGCCATCGGGCGTGTCGTGCGGCGCGAAACAAAGGGGGCAATCTCTCGGCAAAGATTTGCGCGAGTGCTCCGGCTTTTCGTCCGCCTTAGACGGCGCGCCGTTCGGAGCACCGTCTTTCCCGCTCCAAATCTGACGTCGAGCGTTGCCGGCAGCAGATGCACTGCTGTCGGGCCTTGGTCAAGTCCAATCACGCAGCGAAGTGGATGCGGCGCTCAAAGCCTCAGAGGACAGGCCTGTTCTTCGGCACTCGGAGTGCGAGAGCCTGTGTAGAGGTTTCCGATCAACCGACAGGTGAAGAAAACGCGTATGATCTCAAATTCCTTTCGATGCGAGGCAAGATCGGCGTCTCGCCGTGCTCGAATGTCCCGTCGGTGATCTGCTCGTACATGGCGACGTAGCGGCGCGAAAGCTCCTCAACGAGTTCCGGCGGCGCCGGCGGCAATGCGGCGTCTTGGTATGGATCGCAGTGCTCGCGAAACCATAGTCGCAAAAATTCTTTGTCGAAGTACTGCGGCTCCTCGCCGGCGGCAAAGCGGGCTGCATAGGAATCTCGCTGCCAGTAGCGTGATGAATCCGGTGTGTGGATCTCATCGATCAAAGTCAAGACGCCGTTACTATCGACGCCGAATTCATATTTGGTATCGACCAGGATCAGTCCGTTGCGCGCGGAGAGTTCCTGCCCACGGGCAAAGAGCGCAAAAGCGCTCTCCTTGACTCGTTCGAGCAGGCTGCCAGTAATGAAACCTTCTGCGATCATTTGCTCAGGAGTGAGAGCCCGGTCGTGGCCCGCTTCTTTGGTGGTCGGATCAAAAAAAGGCTCTGGCAGTACCTGGTTCTTGCGCATGCCCTCGGGCAGCATGATCCCGCCGAAGCGCCGCTCGCCGGCCGCATAGCGCGTCCAGGCGGCGGTCTCGGTCACGCCTGTCAAATAGCCGCGCACCACCGCCTCGACAGGCAAGGGCGTACATGGCTTTGCAATCGTCACATTGGGATCGGGAATTGCCAGGAGATGGTTCGGCGCAATATCCCGCGTTTTGTTGAACCACCAGGCGCTCACCTGATTGAGCACCTGTCCTTTCCAGGGAATGTGCGCGATCATGCGATCGAACGAAGAGTGGCGGTCGGTCGTGACCAGAACCAGTTCCTCGCCATGCCGATAAATATCGCGGACTTTGCCCGTGGTCTTGGGGCCGAGGAAATCGAAACGGGTTTGGTCCAAAATATCCATCGATGGTCCGCGTGCAGTCCTGACACCTTGTAGTGCAATTCGGGGCCGATGACCGAGGCCCGGGCCGCGGTTACGATTGTAGGCTGAATTGACAATGAACCGGTAGTCAAGCGGCGCAAGCATCGCCACGACAGGAAGGGGCAGTAGGCCTCGATAATCTGCTCGTCGGGATGCAGCCGTTTGCCGTCGCCGACCAGGATGCCGAGTCCGCGGTCGTTAGCCTCATGCACGCAGGAAATCCCGACGATAGCGGCAAGGCCGAATTGTCCTTTGCGCGGCTCCGATGACCACGCGAAATATCTCGTCCGATGGTCATGGCCGGCGGACCTGCCGCTATTGCCGCGATCCCCCAGCGGTCCCGGCGCTGCAGCCAGTGCTTTGGGCGAGTTATGTTAATGACACGAGTTGCATAATCTTCCCGAACCGGGCGACTCCTACCCTGTCTGCCTCCAGCCAGGCCCGCATCGACTTTTGGAAGACTTTGTAAGCCATTGCCATTACGCGATCCCGCAGCTAACCGGGGAGGATAAGCGCTCATGCGGCGTAAATTTCGGCTCTGGCAGCGATTCGCCAGATTGCGCGCTCTGCCGGCGCTCGTAGGTGCCTGCGCCGCAGGAGCCATTGCTTGGCCGCCGCCGGGGTGGGCCGAGCCGCAGAAATTTTCCGTCGCTGGTCCCCTCATTGCGGTGGACTGGCAGGACCCGCAGGCGCTGCCGCGACGCTTTCGCGACCATTGCCGCTACGATCCCGTGAGCGGCCGCTGGTATTGCTCCAACCATTGCGGCATCGATTACCAATTCTACTTCTGCTCGCGGGAATCGTTCGGCTGCTGCCGTCTCGGACGCGGCTATTGCGACTGGCGCAGCCATCTGCGTTGCGCGCCGTGAGAGCCATCATGGGGCTACCATGAGACGCTCTTGGCTCTGGCTGTCCTCGACGTCATGCGGCGCGCGGAAGCGGCGCGCGCTGCTATCAGACGCACACGCTGCCCCTGGGATCGCCGAACAGTCCTGGCGGCGGTTAGATGCCCTATGTCCATGCGCTTAGGCTCATATCGGCAGATACACTCCGGGCTACCGCACCGCAGCCAATCGCCGGATCACTCACCGTGATCTCCACCCGCAGCATTATAGTAAGTTTGCGCCGCTCCCGAACAACGTATCTGCGTCAAACACCATCGCGGGGGAAACTCTACTGCCCGGTGGATTACGGGTGGTAAGTCCATTATTGCAAAAAACACACACCCAACCCAGCCTTTGACCATCAGAACCAGCAGCTTGGCAGGACCGCCGGTATTCTTGTACCGAAAACAAAGGCGAGGTAAGATTGTGGGCGAGTAACAAACAATTGCAAGAGATTGCCTGCGGGACGGCGGAGCTACTGCCGGGCTACAAACATATCGGGCTAATATGGTGGGCGATTGCGGGCGCCGGACTGTTACGTACGCAGCTTCGAATTCCGTTACCGCACCCACGCTTGTCTGAGGAGACAACGATGATTTGGGCCGTTATCGAAATTGTCGTCGTGGGGTTTGTTGCCGGGTTGATCGCGCGAACGCTCCTCCCGGGGCCACGGAATCCGCAAGGTTTCCTGCAGACGACAGCGCTCGGCATCCTGGGAGCATTTGTTGCGACGGTCATCGGCTACCTGGTTGGCTGGTATCAACCAGCCTCCAATCAAACCGCTGGCGTCATCGCATCAATCATCGGTGCGATCGTAGTGTTGTTCATATGGCACCGAATCCAATCGGCGCGGCTGGCTCGACGTTAGCGGGACCCAATAATTTTCGACCGTGCGGCGGCAGCGCAACTGGGCACCGGCCCCGGGTAGCCTCCCGGGAGACGGCAGGGGCATGGTGGCGTGCAGTCCCAGCGCTACGAGTGTGTCATGACAGTGCGTTGCAATACAGCACCGTGCCACCTCAACAGGTGGTTATGATGGTTTCACTATGGCCCATTCTGTCGGGCCTATGACTAAGATCATAAACGTGACCACGCTGAAAAATTGGGGCGATGGAGGGCTTGCATCGTCCGGCCCTAAAGCAATCAACCTTGTGATCGAGTCAAGGTGCGCCCCCCCGTTTCTCTGCAGCAGCATTTCACGCGCAAATTATTTCCTAAAATCGAATTGGTATTCTGGCATCGGGGAAAGCTGATCCCAGAGGAATGCAGCGGCCTTCAGATACATGTCCTCTGGGTAGCTGAGACAATAGTTGTCGATCACCCTGATCTGGTCTTCAACGGGAATGCTGAGGATATTCTTTAACGCTGTGTGAGCCTTTGAAAAGTGGACGTAGTTCAACCCAGTGATAAATCCTTGTGCCCAGATGAAGTAACGTTGTCGTATATTTTCCACGGGTTCGCTGTGTTTGTGGAGATCGGCAATATATCCCGCGCAAGTCTTAAGGCCAGGCCCGTAAACAGGCAAATCGAGGTGCTGAGCGTGAGCCGAAAAACCCACGCAGAGTGCGACTGCGAATACGGGCGTTCTCATTGGTCCCCTCGGTCATCTTGATGTGATTTACGCCGTCCCTGACTTCGTCAGCGTAACGGCGCGATTACAGACTTCAACACACGCCGGCGCTGATCCCGAGCCCTACGAGACCGGTAACTTAGGGCCGGAATGGAATGTACTGTCAAAGCAAATGTGGACGGGTTGTAGTATAATCCAAACGCACATCTGCGGACGCCACGGTATCGGCTATTGGCGGGCCTGAGCTTTTATTGAGGAGATCTGCGATGACTAAAAAGCCGCTTACCGTGACAAGTTCAGCTGTCGCCGTTGCGATTTCGCGACGTTTGCTTGCAACGCGCACGTGCGCCTCTGTGGCCGGCTTCGTCCGCTCGCTTACCGCTCCTCGAGAATTCCCGCCGACCCTCTCGAGGTGCTGCGCAACGCCCACGGCGGAAATCATGTAGGATGCGGATTTCCTCAACCACGCCAAAAACTGTCACGCCATGAGCGGCGAGGAGGCGTTCGCCCTGGTCGTTTGAGCTGCCTCCGGTTGTGGTCGTGCGCGTCCGAGGCGGCGCTCTCACTCTAGTACGGTCGCCAGCCATTGCTCCATCATGAACTCTTCCGAGATTTCGTCTCGAGCCGTGGACGACGGCCGCCGCCTCGATTAGAATTAAACGACATTAACCGAGAAAACGACATGGCGAACGAGCGCCATCATCAGGGACCTTTCCGCTGGCGGCACAATGCCCGTGTGGCGGTCACTCTCACCTTCGATTTCCAAGGCGGCGAGGATGTCCGCCCACTGCCGGACGGCACGCGCGATCACGAGGAATACACCCAGTGCGAGTACGGCCCGCACACGGCGATCTGGCGCCTGCTGCGGATATTAGACGAGGAGGGGGTCAAGGCCACGTTTCTCACCTGCGGAGCAATTGCCGAGCGCTTCCCCGATGCGGTGCGGGCGATCGTCGCCAAGGGCCACGAAATCGCCGGTCATGGTTACCATCACGAGGTCGCGCGCAACCTCGCGCGGGGGCAGGAATACGAGGTCATGCGCAAGACCGTTGACATGATCCGCGGCCGCACCGGGCAGCGGCCGTTCGGCTGGCGCTCGTGCACGCAAAGCCCCAACAGCTTCGAACTGCTGATGGAGCACCGGTTTATCTGGAATAGCAATTCCTTCTCGCACGACCTGCCGTTTCTCTGGCAGGCCAACGGCCACACGCTTGTGGAATTGCCGCGACAACCGTTTGGCGATGGTCGAACCTACCAGCACCGCAACAACGATGCCGGCAATCCGCACGACACGCTGTTGATCTGGAAGGCAATGTTCGACGAATTTCACGAGGAATCAAAGCTGGCGCCAACATACTGCCCGTTCCAATTCCATCCCTACATTTCCGGCCGGCCCGGTCGGGCCAGGACCCTGCGCATGATCATCCAGCACATGAAGCAGGCCGGCGGCGTATGGTTTGCGACCGGCAGCGAAATGGCGCGCTGGTGTCTCGATGAGATTTTCCAGGTCGAGGAGATCGCCGCGCCGCGCCGGGCCGTCGTTTCCTGACGCCTGGGCCAGCGCCAATCGCGTTGTCCTATTTATGATGAGATGACTAAGTGAAGCGACGGACGCCTTGGACGCCAGCCTTTCTGTGCTGCGATCGGCAACCAAAAGCGGTCTGAAGCGCGGGGTTAAGTTCGAATTTGCTTGCTGAGAATTGGGGTGCGCCTTCGTCGAACGTTTTTTTCGACGGTTCAAGCCGGGCGGAATCCGCAACTAGACAGCCGCGGCCAGTTGTAAGATGGCGCCGATGATCGCGCGCGCTGAGCGCGTGACCACTCGCGAGAGAAAATCCAGATCGAGGCCAAACCGCGCCCCAAGTAGAGGCAAGACGATGAGGAGCCCGATCAGCAGCACCAGACCGTAAGGCTCGAGCCGGGCTAGCGGTCTCCCCACCGCCTTGGGTAGCACGCCGAGGATAATACGCCCGCCGTCGAGCGGCGGGATCGGAAGGAGATTGAATACCGCCAGCACGACGTTGAGCACGAGCGCGTTTTCGAGGTTCGCAGCGAGAAAGCGCACCGGAAGGCCGGCGCCATGATTGAGGAAGCGGAAAGAGAGCCCCGCCAATGTCGCGAGAACAAGGTTCATTGCCGGCCCGGCGGCCGCCACCAAAATCATGTCACGCCGCGGATGGCGCAGCGCGCGGAAATTGACCGGCACCGGCTTGGCATAGCCGAATAGAAAAGGCGAGCGGGCTAAGAGCAGCAGTAGCGGGAGAACGACTGTTCCAAACGGATCGACGTGCTTGAACGGGTTGAAGGTGACGCGGCCAAGACGCCAGGCCGTGTCGTCACCGAGCAGGTGGGCGACGAAGCCGTGCGCCGCCTCGTGAAAGGTGACGGCGATCAGGATCGGCAGGAGCCAGACCGAGATTTCATAGCCGAGAAAATAGAGGGATTGATTCATTCTTGCCGCTGCCGCCAAGTCTGGGCGGATTCCTCATGTTCCGGCTGCCTTTCTGGCAATTACCGCGAACTCAACCGATTCTGTGTCGCTTGCGATCGCTTTAGCAGCCGCAAGGCCGTCCTGCCAGGGCGCCGTTAGCGACGTTTTGCGGCGGGCATAAGGGCCACCGCCCGGTGTCAGCTCGCAGGATGCGGTGATAGGGTGACGGCGGGATCGTGGATGACGGGACGCACTTTCTCCTTGAATTCCCGCAGCTGCAGCTCGTCCAAGGTCTCCTGTTCCAGGAGCAGTCGCGCACCGCCCTCGAGAAGGTCGCGATGCTGCTTAAGGATCGCAACGGTACGCTCGAACATCGTTTCTGCGATGCGCTGAACCGCCTGGTCGATGGCGCGCGCCGTTTCGCCGCTGAAACGCCGCTCGTGCCAAGCGTCGGGCGAGGGCGCGCCGGGCACGAAAGGCGAGCGGGGGGCCTCGTAGGAGACCGGACCGAGTGACTTTTCCATGCCGAAGCGCATGACGATGTCGCGGGCAATGTCGGTCACCTTGGCGAGGTCGTCAGCGGCACCAGTCGAAAGGTGACCGAAAACGATCCATTCCGCCGCCCGGCCACCTAGTAGCACCGACATCGTGTTGTCGAGCTCCTCCCGCGTCATCAGGAAGCGATCTTCGGTGGGCCGCTGGATGGTGTAGCCAAGCGCACCGATGCCGCGCGGAATGATCGAGACCTTGTGCACTGGATCCACGCCCGGCAGCGACATGGCAGTAAGCGCGTGCCCCATCTCGTGACAGGCGACCACCTCGCGCTCGCGCGGATTGAGCACGCGCTTGCGCTTTTCCAGCCCCGCCACCAGCCGTTCGACTGCATTGTTGAAGTCGATCATCGTGATTTCGCGCGCGCTGCGCCGCGTGGCGATCAGCGCCGCCTCGTTGACCAGATTGGCGAGGTCAGCCCCGGTGAAGCCGGGCGTGATCGCGGCGATCTTCTCAGGATCGACATCGGCGCCGAGACGATGGCCCTTGAGATGGTAATTCAAATATCAATGCGGCCGGCCTTGTCGGGCCTGTCGACCAGCACCTGACGGTCGAAGCGGCCGGCGCGCAACAGCGCTGGATCGAGAATTTCCGGCCGGTTGGTGGCCGCGACCAGGATCAGGCCGGTGCGGGAATCAAACCCGTCCATTTCCACCAGAAGCTGATTGAGCGTCTGTTCCTTCTCGTCATGCCCGCCATACGGATAAGCGCCGCGCGCCCGTCCCAAGGCATCGAGCTCGTCGATGAAGATGATCGCCGGCGCCTTGGCGCGGGCCCGCTCGAACAAGTCGCGCACTCGCGCGGCGCCGACGCCGACGAACATCTCGACGAATTCGGAGCCGTTGATGGAAAAAAACGGAACGGCGGCCTCGCCGGCGACCGCGCGCGCGAGCAGGGTCTTGCCGGTGCCCGGCGGGCCGACTAAGAGCACGCCCTTCGGCGCGCGCGCACCGAGCCTTCCATATTGCTTTGGATCCTTCAGAAACTGGACGATTTCCGCGAGCTCCTCCTTGGCCTCGTCCACGCCGGCGACGTCGTCGAACGTGGTTTTGGTGTTGGCCTCGACGTAAATCTTTGCCTTGCTGCGGCCGATCGACATCAAGCCGCCGAAGCCCTGCTTGTCCGCCAAGCGGCGAAACCAGAAGACCCAAATGCCGAAGAAGACAAGCGTGGGCACCAGCCAGGACAGGAGCGTGCCGACAAAAGTGTTCTGCGCCACCGCGGAAAATTGCACATTGTATTTCGAGAGCTCGCTGGCGAGGTCAGGGGGGACACGGGTGGTGACGAAGCTCGACTTGCCGTTGACGGGCTGCTTCCACTTGCCTTCGAGGTAATCGCCGGAGACCTTGATCTGCGAGACTTTGCCGGAATGCAGATTGTCGAGAAATTGGCTGTAGGGAATGACCTGGACCTGCTGGTTTGCCGCCCACAGCTGCTGCAGGACGATGATGCCGAATATGGCGGCGATGAAATACCAGACGTGCCAGAGATGCTTTTTGTTCATTTTCTACTCTCCCCCAGCCCTAATGCCGGCAATGGCGAGCAAGTTCCACGGTGACTGCGACCTGATCGCAAGCCGGTGCTTTGACCGGTATTCGGGTTAGTTTACCCCTTTGGAGACACCGTTTCCGTCTCGCTTTGTTTGAACCGAGGCGCGTGCGAGGGGCAGGAGGCGCGGATGAACTACGGCAAGAAATTCATGGTCGAGCCCGGCTCGAAGGTCCGCCTCGGCAAGATCGATGCGTCCTATGCCGGTAAGCACGCATCGCGCGTTAGCGCCCTCGCCGAGACGACGAAACAGGTCGAGCGCATGGACCGGCTACAATATCTCATGTATGCCGGCGCTAGCCGCTCTCTGCTCATCATCCTGCAGGGGCTTGATGCCGCCGGAAAGGACGGCGTGATCCGTCATCTGTTCACCGGCATGAATCCGCAGGGTACCAAGACGTTCGGTTTCAAGGAGCCGACCCGGGATGAGCTTGCACACGATTTCCTCTGGCGCGTGCATCGGTGCACGCCGGGCAAGGGTGAGGTGACGATCTTTAACCGCTCGCACTACGAGGACGTCCTGGTGGCACGCGTGCACAAGCTCGTCCCGCGCTCCGTCTGGTCGAAGCGTTACGATCTGATCAACGATTTTGAAACGATGCTGATCGAGAACAGCACCCGCATCTTGAAATTCTACCTGCATATCAGCAAGGACGAACAGCTCGAGCGCTTCCGCCAGCGGCTCGACGATCCGGCGCGGCGCTGGAAGATCAGCGACAGCGATTATGGAGAGCGTGAGCTATGGCCGAAATACATCGAGGCTTACGAAGACGCCGTCGCGCTGACCAGCACCAAACGGGCGCCGTGGTTCGTAATTCCGTCAAATCACAAGTGGTTTCGCAATCTGGCGGTTTCGCAGATCGTCGCCGATGCGATGGACGAAATGGGGCTGAAGGTGCCGCCGCCGCGCGTCGATCTCGCGGCGATCTGGCAAAAATATCACGCCGCCAAACGGGCGGCGGACGGCGGCCGTTCTGCACGGTAGAAGTTGCAGCAAGGCGGCTCAAGGGCGCAGGCACCGCCCGCATACTGGCTATAATGGCTGCGCACGGGTGGGCGTGTTCATTGCCGGCCGGCCGCAAACACGACCGTGCGCGGTTAAGCGCAATGCATGCTCACGACGATTTCCGCGCCGATCGGATCGGATGACCGCGGCGATGGCACTGCGTCAATAGCGAGGGGGGCTTCTTGAGGCTGCTGATGTTCCGCGCTAGGCTTTAGACGGAGGCAACGGTATCGCGGAGGATCGCTCATGCAGGACGCTGCGCTCGCTGAAGCTGCTTCAAGCCTTTCGGTCAACCCGCTCTCGCCAGCCTGTGGCGCTGAAATCTCCGGGGTCGATCTCAGCAGCCCGCTAAGCGAAGATCAGGTTCAGGCGATCAAAGCGGCCTGGAACGAACATCTCGTTCTGGTGTTTCGGGGCCAAACACTCTCGCAGGACGATCAGCTTCGCTTTGCCTCCTATTTCGGCGACCTGGGCAGCCGCAAGAAGGCGCCGGAGCCATTGCGCGCGCGCGCCGAGGGCATCCAGCAGGACCACGATAAAGTCTTGCTGGTCAGCAATATCAAGGTTGACGGCAAGTCGATTGGCGCGTTCGGTGAGGGCGAGTTTTGGTTCCACATCGATTCAGGCTATTCGGCGCGACCCTACAAATACACCTTCCTGTACGCGTTGGAATTGCCGTCGCGCGGTGGTAACACCTTATTCTCCAACATGTACAAGGCTTACGAGGCAGTACCGCCGGCGTTGAAGCGAAAACTGGAGGGCAGGAAGGCCCTGCACATCCATGAATACAATCGCGCCAAGCAGGCCAATTCCGACCGAGACATCAGCGGCATTCCGCATTTCTTCCATCCGGTGTTCATCACTCATCCGGGCACGGGACGCAAAACGCTGTTCGTCGATCGTTTGATGACCACGCGCATCGAGGGCCTGGGCCAACAGGAAAGCGACGCTATCCTCAACACGCTCTACGAGCTCGGAGAACGGCGCGAGTTTATCTTCGAGCACGAATGGAAGCTCGGTGATTTCGTGATGTGGGACAATCGCTGCACCATTCACGCCCGGACCGATTTTCCCGGCGAGCAGCGGCGGCTCCTGCGCCGCTGCACGGTAGAGGGCGAGCCGCTTTATGAATAGCCCGCATGCATCGTCGCAGTCAGCGCGAAAGCGCGGTCAAATCGCGCTCCCTGCACGCGGGGCTTCATTGCCGCTTGGAATGTTGAATAAGGTTTCATTTGTGCCCTGGGACATGAAACATGCCGAGCCAGCGCCTGCCCGTCTTTGACAAATTCATCGCCGATCTGCGTGCAATTTGGGCCGCGGAGCCCGACGATGGGTGCCGGATGAGACGGGCGCAGCCGCTCTTGGAGAGGCTGGTCATGGACGACATGCTCAAGGCACATTCGGCCACCTGGCCGTCCACGGAAGGCCGCAAGAATCTGCTGCTTTATGCTGACCCGGACTATGGCTTCGTCATCAACGGCGTGGTGCGCATGCCGGGACGCACCGGCAGCATCCACGACCACGCCGACGCGTGGGTGCTATATGCGGTGCTCGAGGGGACGGAAAGTCTGGAACGCTTCGAGCGTGTCGACGATGGCACCCGGCCCGGTTATGCCGAAGTCAAGCTCTCCTCGGTGACCACCGGTTCGCAAGGCAAGGTCGACCTCGTTGCACCGCGCGCCATCCACGCGGAGCAGGGCGGCCCCACGCGCTCGGTCGCTGTCATCGTGCGCAGCCAAAAACTCGGTGTAGGCACCGTGCTGCAACACCAATATGACGGTGCGGCCAACACGGTCATCGAACGCTACGGTCCGACGCAAATCCCCTACGAGCTTGCCATCCCGCTTGAAGATTAGCTACGTCCGTGTGCGGGCGTACAATGGCGCGAGTTTGACGAGGCGCTGCCGCTCACAGTTGCGCCGCCCTTCGCCGAGACCAGCAGCAGCAGCAGCGCGTCGCCCCGAGCGCCATCCCCAGTCCTTGCAGTAAACAGTCTGCGTTTTATCTGGATGCATCTCCAGGCCACATGCTGCAAGCCGAGTTTGCAGGACCACCTTAACGGCGTTTGCTTCCTCTTCGGTCCTGCAGTGCACGAGCCCATCCTCAGTGTAGCGGCACCACGGAAGGTCCAGAAACACCCTCGTCAGCCAGACAGCGGCGCCTCATTTGCGCCGGATGGGCCCGCTCCGCCTAGTCGTGATTGACGCCGGCCGAGAAGTAGGCGCGCAGCGTCCCGTATCCGGTCTCCCCACGGACGTCGGTGGTGAGGTAACCGCGCGCCTGCGGCGCCAGGGTGCTCGCAGCGCGGTCGTTCAAGGCGCCCCAATTAATCCCTTTGCCGCTGCTGGCCTCGGCACGCGCCCAACCGCCGACCTTCACGCACAGGTCAGTCTCGGGCACGCGTCGAAACCCGGCGCCATACGCACTGCAGCTTTTTTCGCGCGCGAGCGGCTTGATCTTGCCGTGAAGTTCGGCGGCGTGCCCAGGGGCGAGCGCAACCAGACCGGCCGCACAGCTGAGGAACAGGAGGCGCGGGATTTTCATTACGTACTCTTCTAAAGACAGCCGGCGTGCCGCAGCAACACCAGCACCGGGAATGCGAGCGGCACAGGGAACCTGCTTTGCGCGCACGTTAACGCATCTGGTGCAGAGTGGCAAAGCAATATGGCGCTAGCGACCCCCGTCAAATTACTTCATCGGACTTGTCGTCGGTCTCGCCGTAGCGACGGAGCGTCGCCGGCTTAGTGCCGGCATAAAGCCGCTCCAGGCCGGGCGCGATCTTGGCATTCTCGCGCTCAAACAGCGAATTACCGTCAAGATCGCTTTCGACAAGGAATGGACCGAAGTTTTCCACGTCGAACACCCAGACGGCCTGGGCGAGGCCAAGTTCTTCCAGCCAGTGGACGCCGGCGACGCGCCTGATGCCGCGACCGAGCAGGGCGCCGGTGCCGTAGCCCACCGTGGTCAGGTAGATCGCGTTGTTGGGGACGAAGAACTGACGGTAGATCTCCGACGTCATGCCACCCTTGCCGATGATCACGTTGCAGCCGGAGATTTTGAAAAAGCCGTCGAGCCATCTGGCGAAGCGGAACGAGGCGGTTGCGGTGACCGCGCCGACCTTATAGCTGCCATCCGGATTGATTGTGGCGGCGGGTGAGCAATGGAAGTTGGCCGTGCCAAGCGCGTCCCTGCCGGCGGGCATGCCGGCGCCGTCTTCGACCGCGCGCTTGTAGACGCCCTCGCGGCCGGTGAAGAGCCGCCCAGTCAGATAGGCCACCGAGCCGAGAGCGAGGGCGCGCAAATCCTCGCTGCGCGCGGGGAGAGGAAGGCAAACGGTGTTCAGATCAGCCATAAGCGTGCGCTCTACTCATAGACAAGGAATTCAGCCGTTCGGAGAAAGGGAGGGAGAACGGACACAGGCTGTATATTCATGCCGGCGAACTCGACGAATGGAGCATTGGCGAGGACTCACCTTATTCCGCCGCTTCGACGGAAGCCCGTTCCCATTCGACGGTTTCCCGCCGCATGTAATCGGTAAACCAGACCGGATCAGTACGGAAGGTCGCCTTGCCGTCGGCCGTGATACGCGCGCAGGCGCGGCGCGATGAGAGGCAGAACATGTGCACGGACATTGGCAGGCCCCCGGTATGGCAATAGCCGACCTCGATATGGCAATCGATGACCATCGAGGAGCCGACGAAACCCATGGCGCCCATGCCGATGGAATTGCCGAGCGCCTTGAATTCGTTCTCGAGCGCGGCGATGCGTGGATCAGGATGGCGCGAGCCGACGACGCGCAGGCACGAGGCCTGCTTGCCCAGCGTCATGCTGGTGTCCTTCGAGCCGCCAAGCCCGATGCCGACAATGGCCGGCTGGCAGGCAAGACCGCGCTTGCCGAAGGCAACGAGCGTATCGAGATAAAACCGCTTAATCCCCTCGATGCCGTCGCCGGGGAACAACATGCGGTAGTCGGTGCCGAATAGGCCGCCTTTGTGCACCGTGGTGAGCTCAATCCAGTCGGCGTGGGGATGGAATGCATATTCGATCTCCGGCGCATTGATACCGACATTGTTGTTGTGATCGGTGCGCCAGAGCGGGTGCACGCGGTTCGGTCGCAGCGGCACCAAGGCCGTCGCCCGCGCGGTGGCGCGGCGCAGAGCCGCCTCGAGAGCCACCGGCCCGCCTTCGATTCGCGCCTCGTTGCCGATCTTGACGTACCAGCGGGGCAGGCCGGTATCGCCGCACATAGCTCGGCGGTCTTCCTTAGCAGCCTCGTAATTTTCCAGCATGGCCTTGATGACGAAGGCCGAAAGATCGCCCTTTTCCGTGTTTGCGCATTGGCGCAGGCCTTCGAGATAATCCTCGGGGATTTCGATGGCGGCCTTGGCCATCAATTCCTCGGCGGTGCGCTGGAGGGAGGAAATCAAAATCATGACGCTTCTTTACGGTTGGAGGATTCTATGGGGCGTCGCGCGAGTGCGATGGGGGCCCGCGCGCGGACGAGCGGTGGAGACGGCTCCTCAGTCGAACTTCGGCCCATAAATCTATTCCCGCTATTCAGCCGCGAGCTGATCGCCGATCAAGCTCTCGCCCGGCTTCACGTGCGTGAATGCAACCGCCTGCTCGCCGATCTCAATTCGGAACTCGCGCTGTCGCGCCACCGTGAAAGTCGAGGAGGCAAGGTCGCCGGGTTCCGGAAAATCGGAGCGGTAATGGGCACCGCGCGAATTCTCGCGCTTCCGCGCCGCGAGCGCAATCACCCGGCTGATCTCACACAGCGAGCGCAGATTCAGCCAGTCCTGCCAGGTAAGACTGAAGCGGCGATCCACGTCGGCCACGCCCGTTTCCAGGAGTTCCGCTTCGATCTGGTTGATTGCTGCAAGGCCGCGCTCGAGGCCAGCAACGTTGCGCACGACGCCGACATCGTTCCACATAGCATCGAAGAGCTTGTCGCGCAGCGCGTTTAGGTCGCCGGCCGTTTTGGAGAAAGGATGCAAAGCGCGCTCGAGCTCGGCATCGAGCACATGCGGGTCGGGCTCTCGGCGGCCGGGCGCGTTGGTTGCGATCCAGCGTGGCATCACGTCACCGGCAATGCCGCCGAACACTGTAGAGTTGGCAACGCCATTGCCGCCGAGTTGGTTGGCGCCATGCATACCACTGGCATCTTCGCCGGCGACGAACAATCCGGGATGTTCGGTCGAGGTATCCACATCGCAGATCACCCCACCCATGAAATAATGGGCGGTCGGCACCACCTCAACAAGACCGCCGGCGAGGTCGAAGCCGCAATCTCGGCAGCGGTCCACCATGCCCTTGAATTCCCTGGCGACGTGCGTCGGTCCGAGATGGCTCATCTTGATGTACACGCCGCCATTCTTGCTGGTGCGGCCGGCGCACATCTCGGCATAGATGGCCCGGCTGACGACGTCTCGCGTCGCGCGCTCGAGCTTGGGATCGTAGTCGCCCATGAAGCGGAGCAGGGCGCCGTTGAGTAGGTGACCGCCAGCCCCGCGCAAACCTTCCTCCAACACGGTGCCGGTCATGCGCGTGTCCGCTCCGGCCAACAGTCCGGTCGGGTGGAACTGTACCATCTCCATGTCGCGCAAGGGCAGGCCAAAGCGGAATGCCATGGCGAGGCCATCCATGCTCTTGTCGCCGGAAGGCGTGTGGTAGCGATACATGGTCGGCCCGCCGCCGGTCGCGAGCAGCACCGCCTGGGCCGACACAAATCGGAACGCGCCGCTTCGAATGTCAAGGAGAAGCGCGCCGGCGAGGGTGCCATCTGTCGCCGGGATGAGCGCCACGGCGCGATGCTCTTCGAGCCGGCGGATACGCGGGCGCGCCCACACCTGCTCCATCAGCCGGTTTATGATCTCGATGCCGGTGAGATCGCCCTTGTGCACGGTGCGGTCGAAGGTCTGGCCGGCGAACGCCTTGGCGTGCAGCGTGCCATCCGGGTTGCGATCAAAGAAGCAGCCGATCTCGTTTTCCAATTCGTGCACGCGCTCAACCGCAGTAGCCACCAGCGTCCAGGCCAACGCCTGGTGCGGCAGCCATTTGCCGCCCTCGATGGTGTCCATGAAATGACGTTCGACCGAATCGCCGGGATTGAGCGCTACGTTGTAACCGCCCTGCACCATGCGGGTGCAGCCGCACTTGCCGAGCAAGCCCTTGCTGACAATGGCGATGTCGAGATCGGGATTGGCCTTGTGCGCGTGCAATGCCGCGACCAATCCGGCACCGCCAGTGCCGAGTATCAAAATATCCGTATTAAGGCGGTCGACATTCATGGCGTGGCGGCCGAATGCTTGATACAGACCGATTCGCCCCAGAGGATGTAGGCGCAATCCCAATCAGGCCCTGAACACCAATTCGGTGGATGCCCAGGCGGTTGTAAGGGCCGCTTCATCACAGCGCTCTCAGCAAAAAGATAAATGCAACGAGGGCAGACAAAGCCGCAGCGATCGTCGCCATGTTCTTCTGCCCCTCGCGCCAAGGAAGATTTTCGATCACCAGCACCCTAACTCCACCGAGCAGATGGACGGTCAGCAAAAAGATCAATCCGGCCTCGGCAAGTTTGACGAGCGATTGATCACTCCAGCGTAGGAAGGCATCGAGTTGGTTGCCGCCATCAAATGCAAGCCCGAGCACGAAAAAATGGATGGGCAAAAAGATCGCCAGCGCCAGTCCTGACAGCCGGTGAATCAACGAGGCGATCCACAGTGCGCTGCCGCGATGTTTCAATGCCAAGGCGATCATGTCAGCACCAGAGCCAGAATGGCGTGAAACCCGAGAACTGCGAGCAAGAAGCCGAGCGCCAAACCCGCAAAACCCGCGCCGCGATCAGTAAGTGGCGACCATTCAGTCAGAACATTGCGCACGCCGATCGCAGCATGAACGGAGGCGGCGGCAACGAAAACTCCATAAAATGTCGCCCAGACGAGGCTGTTATGCGTCCGCGACAAGATATCCGCGGTCGAAAGTCCCTGCCGGGTAGCGTAAAAGATGACAGCGATGTGGACGAGGACCAGCGGCACCATCAGAGCCGCCGTCGACCGCTGCCAGACATAGAGGTGCACAGTCATGAGAAACCCCTTGCGGCGAAAATCTCGCCTTTGACGGCGGGGAAGAGCCGCATTAGCACCGCCTTGCCAATCGACTGCGCTTAGCCATCGGTGGGCACTTATAACGAGTTCCAGCCAAGGCGAGTTCCGGCCAAAGCTAGGTAAATTTGCCGTTGGTGTGTGAGGCCCGCAAGTGTCTGGTCAGAATGTCCCGCGTCCCTCAGGGGAGGCCCGTCCTTTAGCTATGAAGGCTTCAGCTCGCCTTTCAGAAAGGCCGCCGTGGTGCGGCGCTTGAGGCCGGCGATGGAGGCAGTGGGATTGAGTGCAAGCGGGCAGTGCTCCTGGCAGGATTGGTGCGTGTGGCAGGAATGACAACCGCCGGCGGCCGCGACTGCGGCAAGCCGAGCGGGATTGCCAGCATCGCGGTCATCATTGACGAGCGTCCAGGCGCGATTGAGCGCCGCTGGCCCGAGATAAGCGGAATTCCAGCGCACCGTGTCGCAGGCCGCGTAACAGACACCGCAATTGATACACTCGATTGCCGCATCGGCGGCGACCCGCGCCCGGCTGTCGGGCTGGATGCGTGCGATCGGCGCCGTCCTGGTCTGCGACGGCGCGAACACACCCTTGGCCTCTTGCCATTTTTCGAAGAACGGCTGCATGTCGGCGGCGAGGTCTTTGATGATTGGGAGGTTCGCGAGGGGGCCGATCTGCAGGCGGCCGCCGCGCGCCACCTTGGTCACATGCGTGCGGCAGGTCCAGCGCGGACGCCCATTCACCGTCATGGCACAGGAGCCGCACATGCCAACCCGGCAGGCGAAACGGTAGGACAGGGTGGAGTCGATGTGGCGCTGGACGTAAGTTACGACGTCGAGCACGGTCTGGCTCTCGCGCCGGGGCACGCGATAGGTCTGGTAGCGTCCGTTGCCGCCGCCGCGCCAGAGTGATACCTGCAGTTCTGAGGGCGTTTCCGGCATCGGGTTCCTTAGCTGGGCGCTCCAGGGGGCCGGCCGGTCTTTAGCATTGTAGCTTGGATTAATCATCGCTTTTATCGGTCATGCGCGGGCTTGACCCGCATCGGCAATCCCCTAAGTTCCCACCCGCGCGGGTGTAGCTCAATGGTAGAGCAACAGCCTTCCAAGCTGATGACGGGGGTTCGATTCCCCTCGCCCGCTCCAACACTTAGCTGATCCTTCCGGCACGGTTTTACACCCGGTTTTACAGCTTTTGATCATTTTTCGTTCTGCTTGCGATCGGCGAGCGGCACAACATTGTCCGTGTAATGCTCGCGCTGTTTCCGGGCCTCCCGCATCCGCTCGACCACGGCCTGCGTCGCGGCATGGCGGCCAACGTAGCGGCGGATGATTTTGTCGACCGTCTTTTCCTCCCAGCCCATGATCTCCGCGATCACGCGAGCGTCGAGGCCGGCGATGTAGAACTTGGTGCATGCCGTGCCCCGCAGATCGTGGAAATGCAGGTCACGGTCCCAGCCGCCTCTTACCTTGACGCGCTGCACAGCGGATGACAGCCCGCTCTGTGTCCACGGCTGCTGCCGCGCGCTCGTCAATAGCTGGGGAGATCGTTTGGGAATGCGGTCGAGAATTTCGCGCAGCTCGTCATAGATCGGGATGATCGCTTCGCGCTTCTCGCGGCTCTTGCCAGTCGCGATGACGATGGCATCGTCACCGATATAAGTCCAGGCCAGCCGAATGAGATCGCCCAGCCGCAGCCCAGTATAGGAAGCCAAGTCGACAGCCAACGCGAGTTCCGGCGTGCAGAGTGGGTTGCTCTTGAAGGACTCGATATCAGCGTCCGACCAGATGATTTCCGAGCGGTCGCCGGTGTACAAGGTCTCGATGCCTTGGCATGGATTTGCGGCAAGCTTGCCGATGGCGACGGCGTGGGCCAGCACACGTGATAGAACCTGCAGGCCATAATCGGCCGTGCGCGCCTTGTCGGCGAAGCGTTGGCGCCATTGCCTGATCACCGGCCGGATTTTCTCGGGGCGCTCGAACTGCGCAATACGCAGCTCGCCGAAATACTGATCGATGCGATCCAGCCAGGGCGACCAATTGCGCTTCGTCGATTCTTCCAGCTTCGTAAAGGCCTCGTTGGCCCTGTAATCCACGACCAGCCAACGGAAACGCGACGTGTCAGGCGTGCGGCGGCTCTCAATCGCCTCATGGTAGCTGCGCATGAACGCGGGCGAGCCGGGGTCGCCTTCCAGGCGCGGGCCGCCGCGCCACGCATAGTAATAGATCCGGCCTTTTACCGGGATCTGGTGGATTCCCTTCAGCTCAACTTTTGACCATGACGCGCTTGAAATTCCTGTAATTCCTGATCGAGATCGTTCACCGCGCCGTCGTCACGGGCAGCTTGATCGGACGTGCCGGGAATGATCGTGATGTGAATCTCGATCCGGGCAACGCCCGGTCCGTTCTGTATCATCTCGTAAATGCGATGTGCTTCTCGAAACACATTGCGCGGACGTGCCACAACTCGACCTCTTCATCACGCTTTGCGCGCTTCAACATTGGCCGCCGCCCGCGTTGCCTGTGCTTCGCGCGTCGGGCGCGCGCGCTTGCGGGCCGGACCCGGCGGCTTCCGCTTCTTATGTCTTTGCAGCGCGAAGGCGCGGTGGACCTCGACGGCCGCGTACCAGTCCTTATGCTCGGGGTGCCCCTCTGGCCGCGCGAAAGGCACGCCAAGGTTGATGCCCTTCTGCCGCGCCGTCTCGTGTGTGAAATTATAGATCTGGCGCAGATTGACTGTCGTGATCTGGGTTGGAGCAATCTGATTCGGGGTTGTGCTATCGGCTATAAGAAGCTCGGGGAGGGCTTCCGCAAACGTTCCGCAGGCGGTCTGAAACTGGCCGTCCGGGCTCCTGGAGATCGCAAAGTAGATTTCCGCGTCCGGCGGAAACTTCATAATGCCTTCGTCAAGTGCCGCCTCGTCGGCGCCCACAGCATTGGAACTGGCGGCGGAAACAGCTCCGGCCATTCAACCCGCTCGACGCCGCGCCAAATTTTGTCAAAGGCGGCGAGCACGAACCGCGCCGCCAGGGTGCGCGGAAAGCCGGCATCCACCAGCGCGTCGGATAGCTTCAGTGTGAAGGCGTCGGCCCCAATATAAGCCCCACTTTCCGCCGGCAGCGTGAGACCGAAGGCGAGCGCGACCTGATTGTGGCGGACCCGGTTATCGAGGTCGATGGTCGACCATCCGCTGACGGCGAGAAGCTGCGTGCGATTGATTCTTGTTAACATGCTGTATGCTGTACTTCTAATGCAGAGCTTCCGGATCCTGGAACTTCACCGGGATTGTCAGATAGTGCACGCCATTAGCGTGAGCCCGGGTGGATTTTCCGGCGCGGATGTTGACCTGGATGGAAGGCAGCAGCAGCTTGGGTGCTGAGAGCGTCGCATCGCGAGTGTTGCGCATGGACACAAAAGCCTCCTCGCTCACGCCTTCTTTGACATGGACATTATTCTCCCGCTCTTCACGAACGGTAGTTTCCCAGGCGTAGCTCTCCCGCCCGTGTGCTTTGTAATCGTGGCACATGAATAGCCGTGTTTCTGGCGGCAGCGCCAACAGCTTGCGTATAGAACGATAGAGCTGGCGGGCGTCGCCGCCGGGAAAATCTGCACGCGCCGTGCCGTAATCGGGCATGAACAGCGTATCGCCCGCAAACGCAGCACCTTGCTCCTCCGCGGCGCGCAGGATGGCGTTGACGGAACGCGTGTCGACCTCTCCGGAGCCGGGATCATAGTCTAGCACCGGGTCAATCACGGCGGCCTGTCTCGTTGTCGGATCGGCAACGATGTAGCTGACCGTGTTGGTGGGCTCGTCGAAGAAAGCGGATATGAGGGGGATGATTGGTTATGGCAACCGCCTCCTTTCCTGCTTGACAATATATTAGCGCTCACTAAATAAGCAACGTCTAATGGAAGAGGAACCGCCATGCCGGTCCAAGCTGCTCAAGCCAGCGCACTGGAGAGCCAAGCAGGGCAAATCGCAGGCATCTTGCGCACGATCGCCAACGAGCGGCGGCTGATGACCCTGTGCAAAATCGTCGAATCGGGCGAAGCCAACGTCAACTCGCTCGCTGAGGCGGTCGGCCTTTCGCAGTCCGCGCTGTCACAGCATCTCGGAAAAATGCGGGCCGAAGGCCTGATCACCTTTCGGCGGGAGAGCCAGACGCTTTGGTATCGGATCGCCGACCCTCGCCTAGAAGAACTATTCGCAACGCTGCACCGCCTGTTCTGCACAAGCCGAAAGGGGCGGTGATTTCCGCATCCTGAGGAGAATGCCGCATGTCACTTTCCACTGTTTCCCCTGAACAAGCCAAGCGCCTGCTCGAGCAAGGTGCAATTCTGGTCGATATTCGCGACCCGGAGGAGCACGCACGCGAAAAGATCGCCGTTGCTCATCATCTCCCCCTGGGAAAGTTGGATGAAGCCGATTTGGCGGTGCATTTGGGCAGGCCCGTGATATTCCACTGCAAGAGCGGCGTGCGCACGCTTGCGAATGCGCATCGGCTGGCAGGCAAGCTAAGCGGCGAATGCGAGGCGTTTATCCTGGGCGGGGGTCTTGATGCCTGGAAAAAAGCTGGATTGCCGGTCGTTGCGGATCGAACCCAGCCACTGGAACTGCAGCGCCAAGTCCAGGTTGGCGCCGGAGGTCTGGCTTTTGCCGGCACGCTCCTCGGCCTGCTGTTGTCGCCCTGGTTCTTCATTGTGCCGCTGTTCGTCGGAGCCGGGCTATTGACCGCAGGCATTACGGGCTTCTGCGGAATGGCGCGCGTCCTCGCGCGTATGCCGTGGAACCGCGCACTTTCCAGGCCGATCGTCCATCAGATGTAGTCTGCGTGCGGTGAGGCTGCCGTGGTCCTCTCACTGACCCAATCTGTCCTCGGCTTGGGCTCGGGCTCACTCGTCGGTTTCGCGCTGGGCTTGGTGGGCGGCGGCGGGTCCATTCTGGCGGTGCCGTTGCTCGTCTATCTCGTGGGCGTGGCAAATCCACACCTGGCCATTGGCACGAGCGCCGTCGCTGTCGCGGCGAATGCCGGCACAAATTTATTAAATCATCATCGGGCCGGAAACGTAATGTGGCCCAGTGCTCTCGTGTTTGCCGGAGCCGGAATTGCAGGTGCATTCCTCGGTTCCACGTTGGGCAAAATGGTGGATGGACAAGAGCTTCTCGCCGCTTTCGCGATCCTGATGATGGTTGTCGGCGGCTTGATGCTGCGTAATCGAGGCACCCGCCAAGCCAATGCCATCCACCTGAGCCGCGGGACATTTGCGCGCCTTGGTGCGTTGGGATTTGCTACTGGCACCCTGTCCGGCTTTTTCGGCATCGGGGGAGGTTTCTTGATCGTACCCGGGCTTATGCTCGCGACTGACATGCCGATCCTCAGTGCAGTCGGCTCGTCACTCGTCGCGGTGACGGCCTTTGGACTAACAACCGCGGCCAATTACTCCATCTCTGGAAGCGTAGACTGGGTGCTTGCGGGTATATTCATTGCCGGAGGCGTGGCCGGCGGGTTCCTTGGCGCCCGTGCGGCACGCGTATTGGCGGACCGCCGCGGAAATCTTAACAGAGCGTTCGCTTTGCTGATCTTCACCGTCGCGATCTACATGTTAGTTGGTAGCGTGCATCTACTATCAATTTAAAGAACCGAATTTTGGAAACGGACTGCTTAGCCGAGATGGTCGCAGTCACAGGGACTGGATGACGGACTTAAGCTCTTCCCTCACTTTACTCGCCACTGCCGCCAACCTGTCGTTCTCAATCGCCTGCATGGAAGCGACGGGGTCGACGGCCGCCACTTCGGTCTTTCCGCCAGTCTCCTGTATGATGACGTTGCACGGAAGCATCGTGCCGATCTTGTCCTCGGCCTGGAGTGCCTGATGAGCCATTCGCGGATTACACGCGCCCAGGATGACGTAGGGTCGGAAATCGGCTCCGATCTTTTCCTTCAAGGTGCCCTGAACATCAATTCTTGTCAGGACGCCGAACCCGTGGTCCTTCAGTGCCGCGACTGCTGTTTCGACGGTCTGTTGGAATGACGTATCAACGGTCTTAGCAAAGTAATAAGTCATTGCCGCCTCCACTTCACTCTGTGCAAACATCGCCCTTATTTCGTGATTCGTATTGCGATAGATCAACGCCGTTCATTGGAGCTTCGTTGCCACCGCACGGCGAATAGTGCCGCTTATCCGTGGGGATGTTGGCCCCGGGCGATCATGAGGTGGTGCTCCTGGTGATGCATGCCTCTCGCCATTACCCCGATGAAACCGAGGCCCTTGAGCTTGCTGAGATCCTGGGCTGGGACACGCACCTCGAGGATCGCACCCCCATCAAATGGTCTGGGCGGTAAAATGCCAGCCCGCAAAGCCGCCCATCGTAGCAGCATGCGCCAAGATCATCCGGCGGATCGAATCCACTATGGTTTCGGTGCCGGTCACGATGAAACGTATGCCGCCATCGATCGGTTCGCTCTTAACCTGCGCGGCTAAGGTGACATTGTTCATGTCGATCAGATGCTGGCGGAGAGCCTCGATATCGACCTTCGACCAATCAGTGTGGGGGTCTGCCTCGAAAATCTGAACGATCTCCTGGATTGCGGCGAAAGCGCTTTGGCCGGGCTGTGTTGGCGTCCCGGCTTCCGGCTCCGCACTTCGAGCGGAATACGCCCCACCTTGCATCATCTGCACATGGCTCATTGGCATTGCGTGGTAGGGCGAAGTAGAGCGCTGCCCAGCTGACTGGGCCGAGGCTGCGAGAGGAACGAGCAGGATCATTGCGATAAGGAAGGGGCGCATTATTGATCTCCTTTGCGCCACCCTTGCCACAGGGCCCTAACCGTGAACATGATCGCTGTCATGTTCAAAGAGTTGGAGCCGCTCCTTGACGGCATCACTCGCCGGGAGCTTGCATTCGTGCCAACTCAGACCGTGTTCCATCAAGGTGACCTGGTTCGACAGCTCTTTTTTTGACCGAGGGCACGATCCATCTGGTGCGCCACTTGGCCTCGGGCGCCCCCTTGATCCTGCAGCGGGCAGGACCAGGAGCCATTCTGGCGGAAGCCTCGCTGTATTCTGCGAGATATCATTGCGACGCTACCGCCGTGACAATTGCGAGCGCATGGGTGTTTTCAAAGAAGGAACTGGTCGATCGTCTTACTCACAACCCCGAACTCGGGGTCGCCTTCATTAAACGTCTCGCTCGCGAGCTGCAGCACACGCGTTTTCACGCTGAACTCCTGTCTGCAAAAACGGTGTCGGCCCGTCTCGACGCATGGATCGGATGGAATGACGTGGTGCCGCCGAAGGGGGAATGGGTTGATCTCGCCGCCGAGCTCGGGGTCACCCCAGAAGCTCTTTACCGAGAGATGGCTCGCCGACGGCACTGTAGGCGCCGGTTGGATAGAACACGTCAGCGTTGACGTTTTTCGGCGATCGTGGCGGCTTGGTCTCGCGGCCCGGCAAATTAGCCTACAACCGCACAAAACGCAGGCGTAGCGAATTGCTGATCACCGACACCGAGCTGAAGCTCATGGCCGCCGCGGCAATGACCGGGCTGAGCAAGAGACCGAACGCAGGGTATAGAATGCCCGCCGCCAGTGGGATACCGAGCACGTTGTAGACAAAGGCGAGCACTAGATTTTGCCGGATATTGCGCATAGTCGTGCGGGACAGGGCGCGAGCCCGCGCAATGCCGGCGAGGTCGCCTTTCACCAGTGTCACGCCGGCACTCTCCATAGCAACATCGGTGCCGGTCCCCATCGCCACGCCAACGTCGGCTTCCGCGAGTGCCGGGGCATCGTTTACGCCATCGCCCGCCATGGCGACGGCGTGCCCTTCACTTCTCAAGCGCCGCACGATCGCGTTCTTTTGCTCGGGGAGAACTTCCGCCTCAATGTCACTGATGCCAAGCTTGCCCGCGACCGCTTGCGCGGTGGTGCGATTGTCCCCGGTCAGCATGACAATGCGGACGCCATCAGCCTTCAGGCTCTCCAGCGCGGCTGGCGTGGTCGCCTTGATCGGATCAGCCACTGCGATGATGCCGCCAGGCTTGCGGTCAACAGCGACAAACATCGCTGTCGCGCCCTCGCGCCGAAGCTCGTCGGCACGGGTTTCGAGGCTTCCGCCGCTGATCCCGAGATCATTGAGTAGCTTGGCGTTACCGACGGCGACGAGTGTGTTGCCGATCTTGCCAGTGACGCCCTTGCCTGTGACCGAAGCAAAGTCGGTCACATTCTTGATGTCCACGCCACGCTGTTTCGCAGAAGCGACGATCGCCGTGGCAAGCGGATGCTCACTAGATCGTTCGAGGCTCGCACCCAGCGATAAGATCGAGGCCTCCTCAAAGCCGGCGGCCGGCACGACAGCAACGACGCGAGGCCTGCCCTCGGTCAGCGTCCCGGTCTTGTCAGCGACGAGGGTATCGATCTTCTCGAAGCGCTCCAGGGCCTCGGCATTCTTGATCAGGACGCCCGTGGTCGCGCCTTTGCCGACACCCACCATGATCGACATCGGTGTTGCCAATCCGAGAGCGCAAGGACACGCAATGATGACAACCGAAACGGCGGCCACCAGCGCATAGCTGAAGGCGGGCGGTGGGCCCCAAATCATCCAGGCGATGAAGGCGACAACCGCGACGGCAATAACCGCGGGGACGAACCACGCCGATACGGTATCGGCGAGGCGCTGGATCGGAGCGCGACTGCGCTGCGCTTCGCCGACCATCTGGACGATGCGTGAAAGCATGGTGTCGGAGCCAACTTTTTCCGCTCGCATCACGAAGCCTCCAGAGCCGTTGATCGTGCCGCCGATCACCTTTTTCCCTGGTTCTTTCTCGACCGGCATCGACTCGCCAGTCACCATGGATTCATCGACGGCGCTTCTGCCGTCTTCGACCACGCCATCCACCGGCACGCTTTCCCCCGGGCGCACTCGAAGCCGATCGGCGATCTGGACCTGGTCAAGCGGCACCTCTTCGTCGCTGCCACCGTCCTGAACGCGTCGCGCAGTCTTCGGAGCAAGGTTCAAAAGGGCGCGGATCGCGCTGCCCGTCTTTTCCCGCGCGCGCAGTTCGAGAACCTGTCCGAGCAGAACGAGGACGGTAATAACCGCGGCGGCCTCATAATAGACGGCGACGATTCCGTCTTGCCACAATGTCCGTGGAAACAGACCCGGTGCGAAGGTCGCGGCGAGACTGTACAGGTAAGCGGCGCCGACGCCGAGCGCGATGAGACTGAACATATTGAGCGATTGGTTGCGCACCGACGCAACACCGCGCACGAATAAGGGCCAACCGGCCCACACCACGACCGGGGTCGCGAGCAAGAGCTGCAGCCAGACGGAGAGTTGGGGCGAGATGTAGCGGTGAAGTTCGAGGCCTGGAAGGTGCGCCCCCATCTCAAGGAGCACTGTAGGAACCGCGAATGCCGTTCCGACCCAAAACCGTCGCGTCATGTCGATCAGTTCGGCGCTCGGACCCTTTTCCGCGCCGACACTGACTGGCTCCAGCGCCATCCCGCAGATAGGACATGTGCCAGGGCCCACCTGGCGGATCTGCGGATGCATTGGGCAGGTGTAAATGGTTCCAGCGGCCGCTGCGGGTTCGGTTGTGGCCGGTTTCAGATATTTTGCGGGATCGGCGGCAAACTTTGCGCGGCAATCCTCCGAGCAGAATAAATGCGTTTGGCCCTGATGGGTGTGGCGATGCGCCGTCGTTTGCGGATTGATCTTCATGCGGCAGACCGGATCAGTTGCGGCCGCCGTCGTGTCATGCCCGTGTACGGTTTGGTCCATCTCCCAGCCTCTTGCACAACTTACCCCCCTGGGGTATATACTTAGCCGCTATGCGCAAAGACATCAAGGACTCCTCGCTCAAAAGGCTCAACCGGATCGAAGGCCAGGTTCGCGGCCTTGCCCGAATGGTCGAACAGGATCGGTATTGCATTGACATCGTGACGCAAATTGCCGCCGTGCGCGCGGCGCTGCGTCGTGCACAAGAGGAAATCCTGCGTGACCACGTTGCTCATTGCGTTGAGGATGCGATCGCGTCGGAAAATCGACCCGAACAGCGGCGCAAAATAGCCGAACTGATGAGCGTCATAACGCGCGCCGAGCGCTGATAAGGTGCGAAGGAATCATCATCGTCGGGACCAATGTGAGCGCATCATAAGCCTCAGCATTGGCCATGGCTAAAGGGCTGATTTCGGCAGGACCGCGCCCGCGGTTCGGACGCACGCCTTCAATTGGGCGCGAGGTTTTCAGCATGCGCGGACATCCACGGTCCATGCGCGCGTCCCAGGTCGGAGCGCTGCTCGCGGTCGCGGCAGCGGTCACTGGCTGTGCTTCGTTCTCGACCGATGCTGGCATGAGTGGAGTGAACGATATCGTTGCGCCAGCGCTACGCGTCGATGCGCCCAAGCTCAGCACCGACGAGGAGGCTGCGACGGCCATGGCGCGGACGAAACAGTTGCTGAAGCGGCAACTCACGGCAGATACGGCAGTCCGCATCGCACTCTTGAGTAACCCGAGCCTTCAGGCGGCATACAATGAGTTGGGCATCGCGGAAGCGGTCATGGTGCAGGCGACGCTGCCGCCGAGCCCAACGCTCTCGCTCAGCCCCATCAGCACGCCGGTCGAGTTGGATGTGGAGGCAAGGGTTGTAGCGGATATCCTGGCGCTCGCCACATTGCCTGCCCGCAGCAAAATCGCCGCGGACCGCTTTCGTCAGGCGCAACTCCGCGCTGCTGAAGAGACGCTGCGCGTCACAATGGAGGCGCGCCGTAGCTACTACAGGGCGCTGGGCGCGCGTCAGATCATTGCGTCCCTTAACGAAGCGGTATCCGCCGCCGATACGGCTGCCAAGCTCGCCAAGGAGCTTGGCCAGACAGGGGCCATGAACAAGCTCGATCAGGCGCGGGACCAAGCGTTCCAGGCCGATCTCCAGATCCGCCTTGCGGCAGCACGAAGCAATGAGACGACCGAACGAGAACAGCTGATCCGTGCAATGGGCCTGTCGGATGGCGATTTTGATTTCCACCTGCCGCGGACTCTGCCACGGCTGTCGTACAGGCCGCGCAATATGGTCGCCGTCGAGACCGAGGCGCTCAGGCGCCGCGTTGACCTCCAGATCGCCCGGATTGAGTTGGACGCCTTGGCGAAATCGTATGGACTGACCAAAGCGAGGCGCTTCATCAACTTGCTTGACGCGGCCGGGATCTCGCGCACGCAGCACGAGGCTGGTGGTGCCGAAGGTACAGGCGGCGGTGCCGAAGTCGAGTTTCAGATTCCGATTTTCGATTTTGGCGAAGCCCGTCTGCGCCAGGCTGGCGAGACCTACATGAAAGCCGTCAATCGCCTCGCGGAACAAATGGTCAATGTTCGGTCGCAAGCGCGCGAGGCCTATCGGCGCTACCGCAGTAGCTACGATATTGCTTCTCAATACCGCAGCCGCATCTTGCCGCTGCGCAAGACCATCGCCGATGAAATGACGCTCCAGTATGGAGCCATGCAGATCGACGTGTTCTCGCTGCTCACGGAAGCACAGCGCCGCATCAACACGAACATCGCGGCCATCGAAGCGCAGCGGGATTTCTGGCTGGCGACGACCAATCTCGACGCGGCGATCGTCGGCGGAGGCGAGGCAGAACCTCAGCCAATCGGCAGCGCCAAAGAAGCCGTCAGCACCGAGCAATAGAGTACGGAGATTAACGATGTTCACACGTCGAAAACTGTTTGGTGCCGCGGCCGTCCTGGCGAGCGCCGGAGCGGTGAGCGGGCGCGCTCAGGCTGCGGCGATTCCCGAGGCGCCGCGGACCAGTACCAACACGATGCAGCCGCCGCTCTTACCGACGAGCGGGCCCGACTACCAGCCGATCGTCACGTTGAACGGCTGGACGCTGCCGTGGCGCATAAATGGGGACTGGAAGGAATTCCACCTGGTCGCCGAACCGGTCGAGCGCGAGTTCGCGCCCGGCATGACCGCTCATCTTTGGGGCTACAACGGACAATCGCCCGGACCGACCATCGAAGCCGTCGAGGGCGACAAGGTGCGCATTTTCGTCACCAACAAGCTTCCCGAGCACACCACCGTGCATTGGCACGGCATGCGGCTGCCGAACGGCATGGACGGCGTAGGCGGCCTGACACAGCCGCACATCGAACCGGGAAAGACATTCGTGTACGAGTTCGAGCTCAAGGACAGCGGCACGTTCATGTACCATCCGCATTCCGATGAAATGGTGCAGATGGCGATGGGCATGATGGGCATGTTCATCGTGCATCCACGCGACCCGCAGTTCCGCCGCGTCGCGCGCGATTTCGTCTTCATGATGAGCGCTTACGCCATCGACCCAGGCACGTCGCTGCCGCGGGTCTCGGAAATGACGGACTTCAACATGTGGACCTGGAACAGCCGGGTCTTTCCGGGAATCGACCCGCTGCCGGTTCGTCGTGGCGATCGCGTCCGCGTTCGCATGGCCAATCTCAGTATGACCAATCACCCGATCCACCTGCATGGTCACCATTTCGCCGTCTCCTGCACCGACGGCGGCTGGGTGCCGGAAAGCGCCCAGCGGCCCGAAGCCACGATCGATGTGCCGGTCGGCACGACCCGCGCCATCGACTTGCTCGCCGATGCTCCCGGCGACTGGGCATTTCACTGTCACAAGTCGCATCACACGATGAACGCCATGGGCCACAATACGAAGAATTTCATCGGGGCGCGGCAGAAAGAGTTCACCAAGGCGGTACGCAGCGTGGTGCCGGACTATATGGCCATGGGCTCGGCCGGGATGGCCGAAATGGGCCGCATGGAGATGCCGATGCCTGACAATACGCTGCCGATGATGACCGGCTTCGGCCAGTTCGGGCCGATCGAGATGGGCGGCATGTTCACCGTCATGAAGGTGCGCGATGGCCTTGCGCCCGATGATTACCGCGATCCCAGCCCGTATAAGAACCCAGAAGGCACGGTGGCCTACGAGTTCAAAAGCGAGACGACAGAGCCGCCGCGGCGATCTTAGCTTCCCGGTCTAGCGCCAAGCAAAAAGAGAAACAGCATGCGGCTCATTTCTTCACTGCTCGTCGTCTTTTCGCTCGTACTCGGCCTGCAGGCTGCATTCGCGCAGTCCGGGCTCGTCTCGGGCCAAGTGATCAAAGTCGACCAATCGGCGAAAAAGATCACCATAAAGCATGGCCCGATCCCGAAGCTCGACATGGAGGAGGGCATGACAATGGTTTATGCCGCACCCGATCCGAAGATGCTGAGAGCTGTGAAAGCAGGTGACAAGGTGAAGTTCGAGATTGAACAAGTGAATGGCCAATACACACTGACGAAAATCGAGAGAACGAAATGAATGCGATCAGGGATGAGCGCCTGAATGCCACGATGTTCAATAGGTTCAAAATGATAAAAAGTATTGCTATTGCTGCTGCTGCGGCCATGATCCTTGTTTCAGCAAGCACGTCAGCATTCGCTCATGCTCAACTCCGTAAAGCGACGCCCCAGGTCGGAGGAGCTGTCGCAACAGCGCCTGCCGAAGTGCTGGTGACTTTCAGCGAGCGGCTAGAGGCCGCATTCAGCTCAGTCGTCGTTCGCGACGCGATGGGAAAGCGCGTCGACAAGGCCGACAGTCGCATCGATCCAGACGATCACACCTCCATGAGGGTTTCGTTGCAGGCCTTACCCCCAGGCACGTACATCGTTGTGTGGCGAGCACTGACTGCTGACACCCACAGAACCGAAGGCGCGTACATATTTCGGGTCGGCCATGATTAGGGCCTAAGCGTCCCGTCTACAGGATACCGCGATGGCTGACCCGTTCATCTGGGTGCGCACCATCCATTTTGCGGCAACAATGCTAATTTCGGGTGTCGTCCTGTTCTCCGCGTGTATCGGCGAACCTGCTTTTCGTAAATCAGGAGACGAGGGGGCGATCCCTGCTGTTGTTCGGCGTCGCCTCGCATCTTTCGCGTGGGCCAGTCTTCTCATTGTGCTGATTTCGGGCGCGCTGTGGTTGGTCCTTTTGGCTGCGCGGATGATCGACGTTCCAGTTGAGGACGTGTTCTCCGGTGTGACCATTTGGACGGTCATTACCCAGACCGACTTCGGGCACGTCTGGGCGGCGCGGTTTGTTCTTGCTGCAGTTCTCGCCGGCTTTTTGCCAGCTTTGCCAACGGGTCAATTCGCCAAATCACGTTGGAAACATCAACTCGCAGCGTTGGTCGCTGCCGGTCTTGTCGGGACGTTGGCATGGGCTGGGCATGCGGCTGCAGGATTTGGGGCCCCTGGCGCAATCCATCTAGCCGCCGATATTCTTCACCTCATCGCCGCGTCGGCATGGGTCGGAGCGCTTGTTCCACTTGCGGTACTTCTGAGCGCGGCAACACGGGTTCAGGACGCGACTTCGACTGCGGTAGCGCGCGACGCGGTGTCTCGGTTTTCATTACTCGGCACCGCCAGCGTCAGCACGCTTCTGGCGAGCGGCATCGTGAACACGCTCATGCTCGCCGGCAGCGTGCCCGCGTTGATTAAGACCGATTATGGTCGGCTACTTTTGCTGAAGATAGCCCTCTTCTTAATTATGTTCGCGGTTGCAGGCTTTAATCGCTTAATTCTATCTCCTCGCATTGCTGGAGAGCAAGCGAGCGCCGGGCCGCTCGCGTTGCGGCAGCTTCGAAGGAATAGCTTAATCGAAACCGCCATTGCTGCGATCATCATCACTATCGTCGGTGTGATCGGGACGTGGCCTCCGGGCGTACAAGAACTCGGAACAAGATGACATGGTGGTGTGCGTGCCCGCCTGCCCCGTTAAGTGCCAAAGCATCAGAACAATCGGAGCGACTTAAACTCAATATTGCCCAATTGTCCGCAACGGTAGAACCCGGCCGATTTTGTTTTGTGATCTGCGCCGAAAAATTCAAGCCCCGGTCGGCGCGCCCAGGAGACTGTGCGCAAAAGGCCTCTTATGCAGACGATCGACTATCGGAGAAAGTGACTTTCCATCGGGCGTCCGAGGCCTGTTCGCTGCGCTGGGCCGATGTCGAACTTGAGCGGGGCAACGTGCATGTGCGCCGGATCAGAATGGCGATCCAAGTCATCATAGTAGGTAAATCCCGCACTGCCGCTCACGACGCCCGCCGGCTCGTCAAAACTGAACACCGCCGCATCGGCGACGAACTGAGCGCCATGTCGAAGGTGGTTGATTTAGATCAAAGAAATTGCAGGGTAACACTGTTCAGTGCCGAGGCTCAACCGGAATCAGGAAAACCACATGATCAAGGTGTCAAGGCTCGCTATCGTCGCCGCAATCATGGCGAGTATCGCGACACCCGCACTGGCGCAGTACCGATATACGCACCGCCGGCCTTATAATTATTATCCCGCCCCCGGCGTCGCAGCGCCCTATTCGAACTATCCAGCAGCCACGGCCTGGGACAATTACAGAATAATCCTTGCCCAGGCTGTGCACCACTGCGAAATTATTGAAGCGTCGCTGTCACCCTCTCAGTAAGCGCAATCCAAGGCCACCCGACTCGCCGAGGGCGCCCAAGTTCGAAAGCACCCCTCTATCTCCAGAAGTCCTTGAATGGTGCCGCACTCAATTGTGTGTAGCGCCCCGTGTGCTGGATCGATCGATAGCCGAATCAGTCCTGTGTATCGCCCGCGTGTCGTGGCCGGCGTTGGCCAGGGTGTAGCCGCAGGCGTGGCGCAACATATGGGCATGAACCGGAAAAACGAAGCCGGCGCGCTCGCCGCGGCGCTTGATCAGCCGATTGACAGCATCCGGCGTGAACGGGCCGCTGAGCGACAGATTCACCGTCTTGGCGATGCGGGCGGCATGGATCAGCGCCGACTGTCGCTTCGCAGACAGCAGGATGAAGTGGAAAGAGGAAAACTGTAAGATGCGGTCATGCCGCCTGATCCGACTCCGCGAGACCACCGCGGCGCAATTTGCAGGGGGATTACAATGACGTCACCCCAGTACGTGCCGGCGCTTGTGCTTTTGGCGATAGCAGCGCAACTAAACTCAGTGTTCGCCGCATTATCTTGGCCCCAAAGCGGTAGCTATGAAGTTACGGCCCGGCTCGAATTGCCACACCTTGAACGCTGGAGCGTTGACAAAAGGACCGAAGTTTGTCTGCGCGCTTCTCGAAGCAGTAAAATTCCGATTCCAGTTCTGAGCGCCAATAATCCGTTCGCCAAATGCGCGGCGTCAAATGTTGTCATTGACGGTCCGAAACTCGAATATGACATCGTTTGCCCGGAACGCGGAGCTGCGAAGGGGCATGCGGTCTATACGTTTTCAGCCGGCACGTTTTCCGGCCGTGTCGCGATGGTTATGGGCGCAAAAAATATGAGCATGACCGAAATTCAGCACGGCCGCCGGATCGGGCAGTGCGGCCCAAGGTTACCAGCCGAGTTTTAGGATTGAGAATTTCGCGCATGGTCATGCCGCTCCGCGCGGTTGCGGACGGCCACGCAAAGTCAAAGCCCGCCTCGCTTCTAAACCTCGCAAGCATTTTGTTGCTGTGCGCCGTCGGGGCTATGGTATCCTGTGATCCGCAACGCGCGCGCCCTGCAAATTCTGAGGTCATTGGCATTGATGTAAGTCCAGCCATGCTAGCGCGAGCGGAAGTGGAGCCTATCAACAGCGGCAAGAAAGGTTGAGCTCAAGCCTTAAATTCTGATCCGTCTGGCTCAGGACATGTCGGTACTCCATCCTCCTGGAGCCTCTCGGAAAAATTGCGACCCGCATTATCGCGGATTGCGACTTCGCGCGCTAACCGTTCGAGAATAGTACTTTGTGGGAGTGTCAGATCGCGTCTCACCGGCGCTCGCGGGCCGGAGCGTTAGTGCGCCTGCCGTTTCGTGGCAAAGATCGCCAGCATGTGGCTGGCGCACGCCGTATCCGGCGCCTCGTCGGGATTGCCTATGAAGTCGAACGCGATCCAGGCGCTGCGGCGCCGATCCGCTCCGCGACATCACGGCCCAGCGCCAGACCAGCCACCGGATCGAACTGGCCACCCAGCACCAATGTCGGCATGCTCGCACCTCGCGGGATCAGCGGCGGCGGCCCGAGCTCGGCCCAATCCCGGCATACGCCGTAATGTATCTGATTGTGCGACGTACCAGCATCATACGGCAGTGGATCGCGATAGTGAGGCCGATCCCTGCATTCCACAGCGGCGTGCACGCCGAGGTCTCTCGTCGACGCGGCCGCGCCTTGAGCGCAACCAGCAAGGGAGCCACGCCTTGGGTTTCGCGGTCATGTATTCGCTGGATGAATGCCGGAAGCGCCGAGTAGTATATCGGGTAATACAGCAATTGGCTAATAATCGCCGCGAACAGCGGGGCCGTGATCCGCACGTGATCGTCTGGCATTTGTATCCGCGGCGGCACGGCAACGGTCAGCGGCTTCCGCGTAAGCAGCCGCAGCGTATCCTAATAGAGGTGGGCCATATCGGGGTGGCGGCGGGCGCACGCCCTGTCCTGTGTGCAAGCATTGAAGAACGCGGCACGGGCGGCGCCGATGATGGATGACGGGGGCGGTATCGGATCGGGCGGATAAACTGAATCGAACACGACCGAGCGGAGCGTGTCGGGGTGCAGCGCCATCAGCGTCATGCGGATTTGACCGATCTCGACGCGGGTCAACAAGCCCGAGAGCATCGTCTTAGAGCCAGTGGAGTTGGCTGCGACCGGCTACAGGGTGGCACGGTGCTCTTTAGAGAACGATCAGAACAACACCAACTACCGTCAACGCGATTCCAGCCATCGTCGTTGCTATGCGCGGACACGGTAGAACTTTCTGTACGAGAACGATCACGGCAAGCACAGCAACCGAAAGTAGATTCATTACACCCGCCGTGAACAGCAACAGCATCAATGCCCAGCAGCAACCGACACAGAAGGTCCCATGCGATAGGCCCATGCGAAACGCACCGGCAACGCCAGGGCGCCAGTGGAAAGTGATAAATTCAATAGGGCTGCTGCACTGAGTCAGGCAGCGGTTCTTCAGCGGTGAGAATTCATAGGCAGCGGCCAGTAAGAACGTCATCCCGGCAATTCTTGTACTTACGAAAGTCAGCGATGGCGACAGCAAAGCTCCTTTCCTAAGTTCGGTTTGGAGCGCCGCAGCCACCAGGGCGAATCCACCCCAGATCAGCAGATACCCCACAGCAAAGGTGGCAGTCATTAATACCGGTTTGTCGCCTTGCCGCCGCTGCACCATTGTGAACAGCAAGATCATCGGCAATGCACTAGGCAGCATCATCCCAACCATCATCACGGCCCACATTGTGGCCGTGAGGGAGAAAGGTGCAGGCCCAGGCGACATGGCCATCCCTGGCATGTCCTCCATTCCCGACATGTCTCGGGACAGACTGAATAGGTAGGCCCATGCAAGCCCCGCGATGGCAACGAGACTTGCAACGACAATCGCTCGATCCCGAACGATTGCTGCCATATCGATGGATCAGGCTGCTTTGCGGTGAGGCCCGTAGGGTCCGATGTCGATCATTGCCAAGTGGGCGTGCCGATCGACCCAATCGTGTGGAATAGGACCACTTGCCTTCGTCGTGCTGCTGCCGAATTCGGCCTCAATGAATTCGAAGCCTTCCGCTAGTGTCACCTTAACACGATGCGGTGCTCTGTTGACTGGATTTCTTACCGGTTCAGCGTGAGAGTTCACGATGCCATCGACCGAGAACCGTCCGGTGCACGCACTCACATCTGCCTCGAAATCGATCGATCGGAAAAGCGGCTCATTCATCTTCGTGATCGTGCTGGCGAAGACATTGAAGTAGGTCGCACCCGCTTCCTGTTCCTTGCCACTCAAGATCGTCAACAAGGCATTCCGCTGCTCTTCGGTTGCACGTTCATCAATGATCGCAATAGCCTCGCCGTTGCCCTCGTGGATCGCACGGGGCCATGCGAAGAGTCCGATCCATTTCAAGCCGTCGAGGGAAACAGAGCCGAAGTGGCCCTGTTCAATCTGCATCGCCACTGCGGCACGGCAGTCGCCATGGGTCGGAAGACCATTGAACTGGCATGGACAACCCCAACCACAATTACATGTTGCGATCTGGGGGCCACGGATACTCCAATCGACGTGCGCCATTGTTTCCTCCCTAAGCTGACACCCATTTGAGAACCGACATTTCCCCGATAGGCGAACTGATTCGCCCGCCGCGTGGTAATGCTATCCAATTATTTTTCCCGGAGCTCGACAACACCAGATCGGCCAAATGCCACCGAAATGTCTATACTCAGAAACCGGTATACTCACAAGCAGCCACAAATACACCTGACCAGAAAAAGACTTTATGTGTGCCTCGGGCGGCCGCCAAGAATTTGTTATATTTTTTCGAGAGCGAAAGTGTAGCGCACCCAGTAGGTTGGCAAAGACTGGCGGATCGAGCGGTGGAGATTGCATGTGTCATACCATTTAGGCCGCCGCCCGAGGTCCGTGTTTACCGCAATTCTCGTGCGTCGCCCGACCCGTCACACCGCACCGATAACGGCAGCTCCTAACAGCAAGCAGCGCGATATCGGATGCTCTGCCCCCTAGCGCGATCTGTGACGGCCAGCCATAGTAGTTCCACACGACCGCACGCCACTTGGTTTGGCAAGCCCCATTGCGTTGCGCCAACAGCTGTGCTCAGCGCCAGGGTTGATAGCAATCCGCGTGGGCTCCGCCGCGTGAAATTCCGCGCCACGACCGCGATTCGATGGGCGCTAAGCGCATCTGTGACCGTTCCATATGGGCGTCGTAAGCGGCTTGCAGCACGTCAAACAGCAGGCGCGCGCTACGGAGGCCATACATGGCGAGCGCCTGCACGATGACAGTTGCGAATTCAAATATTGAACCGCACTTCGCATTGAGGATCATGGCTGTCTCCTTACTTTTAGCGATAGCGCCATGGCCACCTGATCTTGTTGGGAGATGGGTTTCTCGCCGAGCCACCACTTAAGCTAGATAGATTTCCGACCTGACGAGGCACGGCCCGACAGCATGTCTAAAGACCGCCCAGCGCGTAAAAATACGGCGCGAAGGCGAAAGCGAGAACGCTGGCCAACAAGAGCAACCCGAGACGTTCGAGCATTTTTTCCTCCTGAAAAAGGCATTCCCGCCTAGACCGTCATTTAACTGATGAGCGCCGCGCCGGCTGTGATGACCAACACAGTAGTTTCACGGTCTAAGTGCTGGGTGACTCATAGCTTCCTCAGGTATCGTGGCGATGTCGCTTGCCATCGATTTTGGTATCTCTCGTATCGCAGCGGCCCATGGGGCCGGCGTCGTTTTCGCACGATCCGTCAGGCGGCGGCAGGTAGTGGGCACCTTAGCCAGCGTTCCCTTGTGCTGCTCGATCAGCAGCTAGCGCAAATCCCGACCATCAAGTTCAATCTGGTCAAACGCATACAGCACGGCAGAAGGGCCATGCCGGTGCAGTCGGACGAGTTCAAACACGGCAAGGCCAACCTCGTCGCATACGATTGACTTCCATCGATCAGGCATGAGCGACAGGTCGGGAGGCGATGGCGGCCGCGATCTGCGGAAATCGCCGGGTAAAGTCGTTTTCCTTACGCGTAAAGAGGCGAACGCCGACCACGTCACGGCGCGCGTGTCGCCGCTGGAATACTTTTCAACCACGACTCCAGAAATGCAGTGACGACCGCCTCGACATCGGGCGGCGCCGCGCCTCACCCGAGGTCGCCGAGCGCCTCGCGCAGCCGCCGCGCCGCCGCGGGCGCGGTCTCTACTGCAATGTTGGTAAAGCTCAACCCGAGTCCCGAGCCAACGGAATACCTAATCGTGCACGCCGACAGCGAGGTGATCTGCAGCCCCGCCTGCCGGGCCCGGTCCGATAATGCAACATCACTCACGGCTCCAGTTGGCCGGGCCAGCAGGTGCATGCCGCCCGCCTGTAGCTCGATCGGCAAACGTTCGCCAAATTCCTGCGCCAGCGCTGCCGCCAACGCGCTGCGCCGTTGCCCGTACAGCACGCGCATGCGCCGGAGATGACGGGCGAAATGTCCCTCTGTCATGAACCGCGCGACGACCGATTGCGGCAGCAACTGGCCCGCAGTGGTGAGTCGCGCCGCCTCCACGAACCGCGTGATAAGCGAAGCGGGCACCACCATGTAGCCAAGCCGCAGTCCCGGGAACAGCACTTTGCTGAAGCTCCCGACATAGAGCACGCGATCCTGGGAATCGAGGCTCTTTAGCGCCGGGAGCGGATGGCCCGCGTAGCGATATTCGCTGTCGTAATCATCCTCCACGATCCAGGCTCCCGCCGCGCGCGCCCATTCCAGCAGCGCGAAGCGGCGAGGAAGCGCGAGCGCCATGCCTAACGGACACTGATGCGACGGCGTGACAACTGCAAGCCGCGCCCGCGGTGCGCGCGCAATGCCTTCGCTCACCTGCAGACCATCCGCATCGACGCGTACCGGCACCAGCCGCGCACGCATCGCGGATAATGCCTGCTGGGCCATGGGGTACCCGGGATCCTCCAACCACACCTGATCGCCCGCACGCAACAGGACCATCCCGCTCAGCGCCAACGCGCCCTGGTATCCGGCAGTGACGATGATGCGGTCGGGCGCGCAGGCAATTCCGCGTGAGACGGCGAGATAAGCTGCGATCGCCGCGCGCAGTGGCGCATAGCCCGTGGGATTCGGATGAATCATGCCGTCGCGGTTGAGTGCGCGGGCCTCCTGCGCGGTCAGCCGGCACCAGAGCTTCCGTGGAAAGGCGTCGAGCGCCGGCAGGCCCATGCGGAATATCAGCGCGCTCGGTGCGGCGGCATGTTCCGCTGGCGCCCTCGGCGCCGAATTCGGCATGGGAGGCATGCGCATGCGCGAGGCCGCCAGCCCCGGCGCGACCCGCGTTCCTCCCGCGCCGCGCGATCGCGTATAGCCCTCGCCCGACAACAGCGCGTAGGCCGCATCGACTGTGCCTCGCGCCACACCGAGCTGGGCGGCCAGGCCGCGCGCCGACGGCAGCCGCTCGCCGGGGCGCACCGTGCCAGAGACGATTGCGTCGCGCAGGCGCACGTAGATCTGGCGCTGGATCGGAATCCCTTTCGTCCGATCTAGTGTCAGATGCGGCGTGGTGTTCTCGGGCGAGCGGCGCATAGCCCATTCGTACTACCGCATGGCCCAGTCGTATTACAGAGATTTGGCCCTGGTGGCCATGCCAAGTGGCGTCTACCCCCTCTCTCGTAAGCGTGAAGGAGAAGCTCTTATGACGACCAAACGACCGGACGGGTTTCAGAAGCGGGAGAAAGTCGAGGGAGGGAACATGCTTCTCAATCGCCGCTGGTTCATCACCACATCAGTTTCAGCACCAATCCTCGGGGCCGTTACATTCGCGCTGCTGCCGCAGTCGTCGGCCTGGGCAGAACCGAGCGTTTTTCCAACCGGAGTGACGTGCTACGATCCGAGCAAAGCCTTCAGCACCTTGATTATCTTCAGCGGCGCTGACAACATCACGCATCTCATCGACATGGAGGGCAACGAAGTTCATCGCTGGGATCATCCGGGGTTTCCGAGCAGCGTTCTCGATCCAGCGCTCATCGGCGGCCAGCGCGGCCACGTGATCGTCGGACTTTCGATGATGAGCAAAAACGATCCCGCAATGTTCAAGGGCCTGCCCATCATCTATCAAAACAAGTCCTTCGGCGAACTGGACTGGAACGGCAGGGTGGTGTGGCAGTGGGGATCCAATGCTCCGGGCGGAGCAGCGCAACAGCACCATGACTGGGCACGGCTCGCGAACGGGAACACTCTGGTCCTATCGGTGCTGACACAGGCGCTGCCGGGATTCACGTTGCCAAAGCTTGTGGACGACGCGATCTACGAGGTGACGTCCAAGGGCGACATTGTCTGGCGTTGGATTGCGGGCGAGCATCTCGACGAGTTCGGCTGGACACCGCAGCAACTTGCGCTCGTGCGCGCCACGAAGAGAGTCGATTATCTCAATATCAACAACATGAAGCCCGTGGGCGCGAACCACTGGTTCACCGCAGGCGACGCGCGGTTTGATCCGGACAACATCATCATCGGCTCGCGCGAAGCGAATTTCATCGCCATTATCGACAAGAAGACGGGAAAGATTGTGTGGCGGCTCGGTCCAGATTATCCGCCCGCGACTCCCGGCCCGCGCAAGCTGCCGGCGCCCGTCGACCAGATCAGCGGCCAGCACGATCCGCAGATCATTCCCGAAGGCCTGCCGGGCGCAGGCAACATCCTCCTGCTCGACGATCAGGGCGAAGCCGGCTATCCCCCCGTCACGCTCAACTACACCGGCGGCTCGCGCATTCTGGAGATCGACCCGGTGAGGAAGCAGATCGTCTGGGAATATAGCGCGGGTGACAGTGACCGGGCGGCTTGGACGTTCGATACCTCGTTCATCGGCGACGTGCGACGCCTTCCGAACGGAAACACATTTATCAACGAGGGCATGAACGGGCGTGTCTTCCAGGTAACGCCCGCAGGCGAGATCGTTTGGGAATATGTGAGCCCCTTTTCCGGGCGGGCGCCATTCGGCGTAGGCGGCAAAATGGTGATGACGAACTGGCTCTATCGCGCGGACCCGGTGCCGTATGACTGGGTTCCTGCCCCCAGGCCGCATACCGAAACGGCGGTGGTAACGCCGAACAACGCAACATTCCGGGTACCCGCGAGCCACCAGTAATGTTGGACAGCCGATTGTAGTTTTATGAGCCCTATGATGCGACAGCCGTCATGCTTGCTTTCGTGGATTCCACTCCAGCCCGGAAAACGGTGTTTTGGCGCAGGTGGGCGGACACTTCAATAAAAACAACAGCACGGCGGGTACGCATTAACATGCTGCCTGGAGACGCGGTATGGCCGTGGAATGGCGCAGCTGATACGGCGCTGCCGGCGCTGTTGCTCGATCCGGCTGCCGTGCTGCTGACCGCGCCAATTTTGCTGCTCTCTTCGCCTCGTGTTTTTCAACCCCCAATCTCGCTCGGTCGCCACAGTGAGGTTGGCTTGCACTGGCCGCAAACTGTTCTGAAAAGAACCACCACCCGATCACCGTGCACGGCACGGGCAGGGGAGGTTTCAAAACCTGGGCCGAAGAATGCACCCACGCCAAGACCGCGGTGATCGAGGCCGCCTTGAGCCATACGATCGATAGCGCGCTCGAGCGTTCCTACCGGCGAACCGACTTCATCGCGGCCAGGCACCTGTTGATGACTGAGTGGGCTGCATATTTGGAAACTGGTGCAATCAACTTGCAGCAGGCGCACGACGCTGCATAATGTTTCCGCCCGGTGATCTCGCGAATCACCGGGCGGATATGGTCGTGTCATGTCGCGCCGAGTACATATCGTCACGGCTGGACCGGGCAAGATGTTGGCGATTGCGCCGGGGCCGCCGCATCCCTGGCGCCAGGCGTTCGACAAGCTCGCAGCGATTGACTTCGTGCCGCCGCCGGAGCCCGCCCGTACCGACCTCAATGACGATGTAATCGAAGTTAAGGTCGGGCTGGAATTGCCGACTGCCCTCGAGCGGGCCAGGAATGCCCTGGCGGATCGACTGCGCCGCTTCAAGCAGGCGGGCAAGCGCCTGTCGCGGCAGAAGGCCTATCAGTGGTGTTGCCGGCACGGGCATGTACTCGCCGAAATCCGCTTCAGAACTCAGGTGTGGTCCGACGCATGCGATCTGGCTGGAGTGCCGGAGTGGAAGCGGAGCGGGCGAATTCCCGGCCAACAATTGGTGACTGATTCCGAAATCGGCGAGCCCTAAGGAAATTAATCGGTCACCGAATTTCAGAAATCGGTGACTGGTTTTATTCGTTTCAGTGATGTGCATTCTAACGAGCCTCACAATTGCGAGGCTCTCCATGTCTCTGGAACATTCACCCGCGCGTAACAAAGTGCGTAGAGTGCGCACCCGCCCGCCGCCGGATCCGCTGCCGCTTCTTCTCCGCTACAGCGAGGTGGCGCATCTGCTCGGAATCTCCGAGCGCCACGTGCACAATCTTGCCAATGCCGGAATCATCCAGCGCACGGCTTTCGGCGACCTGCGTCCGTATCGTCACGGCCAGTGTTCTGAAGTTAATTGAGGAGGAAACACCGGCGGCCGCGTCGTAGGAGGCGCGGCCGCCAGCGTTAGAGGTTGAGTTGTAGGTCGTCCTTGGCAGGCGCCCGGTCAAATAGCAGCTAACCCTCCCGCGCTCAAGAGCCGCCCCAACATCGCGTCCGCGCCGGAATTTCCCGGAGGCGGAAAAACATGTCGAATCCCGTTCGCGATGCCCTGGCGCTGGCCGGCGAACGTCGTGCGGTGTTTCCGTGCCGCGTGACTGCCGACGGTCGCAAGGTCCCCTGCTGCCGGCACGGCATTGACGACGCGACCACCGATCCCCCCGCGATCGAGCGTCTATGGCGCTTCCATTACGGCCCGCTAATCGGCGTTCGCTGCGGCCGAGTTTCCGACATCTCGGTGCTCGATGTCGACGTCAAGCATGGGAGCGCCCGCGACTGGTGGGCGCAGAATCAACCGGCCTTGCCGGCGACCAGGATACACCGAACCAGGTCCGGCGGCGTGCATCTCATTTTTGAGCATGCAGCCGGTTTTCCGACCACGGTCGGCCGCATCGTTCGCAGTGTCGATACGCGGTCCGACGGCAGTTATGTCATTTGGTGGCCCGCGGCCGGCCTGCCGGTGCTGCGCGACGGCCCGATCGCTACGCTGCCCGACTGGCTCCTTGACGCGCTTAAGCCGCGCCAGCCGATTTACCGCCCACCCTCCAGCTGCGTCGTTCCGGACGATCGTCGCATCGGGAAAATCCTCGAACGACTCGAATCCGCGGTCGAAGGCGAGCCCAACAGCCTGGCTTTCTGGGCGGCGACTAAGCTCAGAGAAATGGTCGGACCTCTGCTCAGCGAGGCCGAGGCGCTCCAGCTAGTCATCGCCAGCGCAATGAGCACCGGGCTTTCCTATCGCGAGGCCTCGGCGACGGCGAAGAGTGGACTCCGGAGGCGCAGCGATGGCTAAGCCTCCCATCACCGTAATTCGCGGCAAGAGCAAGCCGGACCTGATCGTGCATGCGGCCGACAAGCCGGCGACGGCCCGGGCCGCGGCGCAATTGCTGGCCGTGCTACAACCGCCGCGCCTGTTCCAGCGCGGCGACGGCGCCATCGCCTATGTGGCGCATACGCAGGATGGCGCCGAACTCCGCAACGTGACGCGCGATCATCTTATCAGCCTGGTGCACGAATACAGCCAGCCGGTGCGCCGGACCGAGAAGGGCCGCGTCGAGACTTCCTTCCCCGACCGCGCCGCCGACCTGATGTTCGTCATTCCGCCCGACGAGTGGCCGTTGCCGGCGATCACCGGCGTCACCAGCGGCCCGGTCGTTCGGCTCGACGGCAGCATTCGCACGGCGCCAGGGTTCGACGCGGAAAGCGGCCTTTTCATCTGCGATTCGCCGGACCTGCAGGAACTCAAGGTGCCGGAAAATCCGATCGGGCAGGACGCCCGCACCTCGCTGCACGCGATCCGCCGCGCCTTTCGCACCCACGCCTTCGCCGATCGCAAGACTGTCGAGGAGCAGTTCAAGTTCAAGGACGCGGCGGTCGTCATCGAGGTCGTCGATATCAAGCAGCCCCCGGGTCTCGACGAGAGCGCATACCTGCACATGCTGCTCACGGCGCCGCTGCGGGCGACGCTGTGGCTGGCGCCGGCCTTTGTCTTCCGTTCGCCTTCGATCTCCGGCAGCGGCGTCGGCAAAGGCATGTTGGCCAAGGCGCCGTCGCTGATTGCTTTCGGCGAACTGCCGCTGACCGCCTCGCTCGGCAACAAGAAAGAATTTGACAAAGGCTTGGTCGGCGCGCTGCGGCGCGGCGGCCACTCGCTAATGATCGACAACGTTAATAACCGGACGCTGCGCAGCGACACCGGCTGCACGGCGTTGTCGGATCGGCCCGCCTACCTGCGCACACTCGGCTCGAGCACGCTGGTGCCGCTCAATTCGAGCATGCTGATTAGCATCACTGGGTGCGGGCTCGATGTCGGCCGCGATCTCATCCGGCGCACGGTCACGATCGATCTCGACGCCAAGCAAGAGAACCCGGAGCAGCGCGTATTTCCCGATGGATTCCTTGCCGACATCAAGGCGTGCCGGGTCGAATTGCTGCAGCACCTGGTGACGATCGCTCGTTGGGGCCTGCGGAACCCGCAGCGGCTCAAACACGGCAAGCCGTTCGGCTCATATGAGCAATGGACGCACGCGGTCCGCGACGTGTTGTTTACGCTCGGCTGTCCCGATCCCGTGGAGCGCCTGGCGGCACGAAAGGCGAGTGATCCCGAGCGGATCTCGATCTTCGACGTGTTCGAGGAATGGTGGCGCCGCCACGGCGCCGATTGGGTGACGGCGCACGCGCTCGATACCGAGGTGAAGGGCTTGCTGCTGCGCGGCGCCACGGAATTGCGGCAGCGCATTGCTTACGCGGTTCGCCAACTGCTGAAGACGCGCATCGGCGATTATCTGCTGCTCGAGCGCAAACAGGGCAGCAAATGGGCGGCGACGAAATTCCGCCTCGTCAAGACCGATGAGGAGGACGCCCACGAGCTGATCAGAGAGGCCGAGACGCCGGAGGAGGCGGAGTCCCCCGCACCGGCGGTGCCGGCGACGCCTGAAACCGTCGTCGCGGCCGATTTCGACGATTGGCAGGAGCCGGAGCCGCCAAGTGGATTGGCGCCGCCGGCGGCGCCCGATCCGCTGAGCCCCGAGGGCAAGGTCCTCATCTGGAAAAACGCGTTCGCGCCGCTGACGGCGGCGACCGAGCCATGCCCGGGGTGGAGGACCGGCGACTGGCCGCGCACGCACGCCGCCATCAAATACTTCCTCAACGGCCCGTTAGCGCTGGCCGCCGCTAAGGCGGGCTGGTCGGCGCTCGATCTCTTCGCGGTGCACGTGAAAGTCGGCGTGGCTGCCAGCCACTGTACCGGCGCGCTGATCGGCAATCTTAACGGCGGATTCGTCGCCCAAGTCGAACGCGACGGCACGATTCGCTTCACCAACAACACCGTCGCCAGGAAGCGCGAACTCGATCCGGCCGCGTGCGTGCCGATCTGGAATTTCCAGGCGCCGAAGAACGAGGCGCCGCCGGAGAACAGATTCCGCACCATCACCGAATGCCCGGCGGGCACGCCGTGCTTGGTGTGCAACCAAATTGGTAACGTGAAGCGTATCAAAGACACCCGCGTCGTCGGCGGGAAATCCGAAACTCTCCACCTCGAATGTGCCGCCGCATGGTTCGATCGGGCTCGGGCCAGTAACCCGAGCCCGTCCTGACGTCCACCCTGCCGGGTGCAGGAACAGCGGCAAAGGCCTTCGCACTCGACCCTCGGGCGACAGCTTGAACGATTTTGTCGCCTAGCAACCAGCGACGCTATCACCGATGGATGAACGGATCAGAAGGAACAGCCAATATGACCCGGTCTTCACGTAATCGCATTATTCGTCGCAACGCACAACGCTCAGAAAGGGGTGCCAACATGGGCGCAACAACAAGCATCAATGAAGTCAAATCATCCGAAGTCCACATAGACAGCGAGCACATCGATAAAATCATCAGGATGGCAGCCGAAATAGACCGGGACAACGACCACGAAATAGAGCTTGCGCATACAGAACTTGGCAACCAGTTTAGCAGTTTACTCTTCATGGTTGCCCTAAGGCTTGTCCGTCGCGAACTCTACGGTCTTATCAGTAGTGACCAGAATATCCTGTCGCGCTTCACGTTTCTTGCCGAGCGCATAAGCAACACTACCGACATCAACGTAGAGGTCTTCCGCGACTACCAGCAAAGGAACAGATATTTGCTCATGCCGAAGGAGCCGCACGATTACGGAGCGATCGCTGTCTTAGACCTCGATCACTCCAAGATAACTTATGAAGCCACTCAGCCTTTGGCTAAGGATGATAACTGCCGCGTCGATAGGATCATAGGATTGGCGAAAGACGGCACGTGGGACTTCGGCGCAGACCATAAGACAATACCTAACGAGAAAGAGCGCCTGAAGCGCTCGCTCACACCGATGCATGCCATGCTGCTCAATTTTGCTTCAGTTCTTTTACAGCGCAGGCTATGCGTTGTGTTCAGCACCAACGACCGAGCAATCGATCTATTTATGAAACTTGCCGACCACATGCAGAGCCTTACTGGTGTTGAGGTGAAGCCTTTTGGATATCCTCTTGAGAGTCCTGATAATAACCATTGGTTGTTCGTCCCGGAGGGCGCACCGCACAAGGACGGGCTAGTCTTCTTCGATTTAGAAGGCCAGCCCTATCACGCCCCATGCAAGCTCGATCACAAGCCATGGATATACGACAAATCGCCTTCGGAGTTGTTTGCGCGCGCCAAAGAGAATGAAGCGGAGAACTGGGAAAGGGGGTTCGAAGAGATCGAACGCGGTAATAACCAGGCCTAGAACACAGCCACCGACGTGACCGACCAGATCGCAGGCCGGTGCGCTGTTTCCGACGGCCCGGCTCACCCGCTTGACCGCGTTGATTCGCATACGTGCCGGAAGCGCGTGGGTTAAGGCCGCGACGCGGCCGCACCCCGTAGGCGCTCCACGCGGCCTACGCCGGGGGTCTAACGGCGCAAGTGGCGGCTCGCGTGGTCGAGGCGCGCGCCCGCGAACCGACGGCACCGTTCACGCCCACTATTCGAAGCTCCCCGTCGGTCACGACGATCAACGCGGCTTGATGCGTTCACAAGTATCGCAGTTCGGGCGTCAGTTTGCGCGGGCAGGATTTGGCGCGCGGGATAGGCGCAAACGGATGCGGATCAGCGCCGATCTGGTGGCGCCAGCGCATGATCCTGTGCACGTCAGGCACTGATCGATACAGGTCGGCGGCTCGCTCAGTCCTATTAAGAAGCTCTAGATTTGGTACAGATGCATCATTCAGGCAGCCTCGGCGGTGAGTTCGACCTTGCAGCCGAGGTCATTGAGTCGTCTGACCAAGCGCCGGATCGCCTTGGAGCGATCGCGGCGAGTGAAGTGATCGGCGCCAAGATCTTCGTACTCGACGCGATCCTTAAGCATGTGCCAAGCGGCATTGAGCATCGAGGCGGCGACCGCGAGAATGGCTTTTTTGGCGCCGCGGCGAGCTCTAAGGCGCAGGAACTGGGCCTGCAGGTAGCTACCCTTGACGCGGACCGCCGCCCAGGCAGCGGTGACCAGGGTGGTTTTCAGCCAGGGGGCACCCTTGCGGGTGCGGGTCGAGCGGCGTTTACCCGCGCTCTCGTCGTTTCGCGGGCACATTGTCGCCCAGGACAGCAAGTGCGCGGCAGTGGGAAAGCGCGCCATGTCGACGCCGATCTCCGCCACCAAGACGTGCGCGGTGAGCTCACTCACCCCCGGCATCGTCGTGAGCAGGCGGGCGCACTCCTGGATCGGCGCCAAGATTTTTCCCACATCGGCATCCACCGTCGCGAGGGCTTGTTGGAGTGAGTCGATGAGGCCCAGGTGCAGCTTGAGCAAGCGCCGGTGATGGGCGCTGATGCGCCCATGCAGGGCTTCGATAAGCTCGCTGCGTCTCTTGCGCGCGTTTCCGCGCGCCAGATCGGCCAGGCGCTCGGGGTCGGTTTCCCCGGCAATCAGGGCGTTGAGGATCGCCCGGCCGCTGTGCCCCAGAACATCCGAGAGCACGCTCCCAAGCTTGATGTTCGCATCCTCGAGCGTCTTTTGGATGCGCAAGGAGTGTTGCGAGACCTCGCGCACCAGCTGTTTGCGGGTCCGCGTCAGGTCCCGCAATTCCTGGATCGGCTTGGGCGGCACGAAGCTCGCGTTGATCAGCCCATGGGCCAACAAGTCCGCAATCCAGGCCGCATCATTCACATCGGTCTTGCGCCCCGGTACGTTCTTGATGTGCTGCGCATTGGCCAGGATCAGCTCAAAGTGCTCCTCCAGCAGATGCCATACGGGCTTCCAGTACACCCCCGTCGCCTCCATCGCCACGTGGGTGACGGCGTGCGAGCTCAGCCACTCCTGAAGTTCGATCAAGGCCCCCGTCGTCGTGGCAAAGCGGCGCGTCTCATCCACCGCCGGCTCGCTCACGCAACGCACACGCGCCATCAACATGTCTTTGTGCACATCCAACCCCGCGCAGCGCGGATACAGTATTTCCATGGATCACCCTCCATACCTAAACGGTGGCGGGAGAGACCCCTGTCGTCGAAATCTATTAACCGTGCTCCGGGGCCTTGCAACCCGTGGCAACAATTCGCGGTGCTCGCAGGGTCTCGGGTCCAACTACTGAACGGGCTCATAGCACCAAGGAAAAACCGACCTCGTTCCCGCCAGCACCAGCATATGCCGCAGCGGACCAGAAAATTCCATTCCCACCCCGCTTCTGGCCTCGCGGTCACGCGAAGCGGGATGGGAAAACTACTGAGGCCCGCGCACCGCACGAGCCTCGTGTCTGCATGTTAGGCGGCGCGGATCGCCTTGAACGCTTCCGCGATGCGCTGTGGCGCCCTCGGGCGCGCGTACATCTTTTCGAGATAGGTTCCCAGCCGCGGAAAATCGCCGATCAATTTCAATTCGTCCGCCCAATCGACGAGATACGCGGTGACGCAATCAGCGACGGTGATGTTGTCGCCGACGATGAAACGGCGCCCGTACAGATGGGCGTCGAGAACCGCGGCCATGGCAAGGAACTCCTCCTTTGCCAGGGCGGTATCGGCCGGCAGGCGCTTGTCCTCCGGATAAACCGCCGTGTGCCTGCTGATCCGCCAGAGCGGCTGCTCAAGCTCCGTCACCGCGAACAACGTCCAACGGTAAACCTGCGCCCTCCCTTTCAGGTCCGCTGGCAAGAGCCCTTTCTCGCGGTATTTATCGGCAAGATAGAGGATGATCGCCGCCGATTCTGGAACGACAATGTCGCCGTCGACGAGCACCGGGATCTTGCCGGTTGGGTTGAGGCTCAGAAAGTCGGGGTGCTTGTGTTCGCCACGCAGCAGATCCACCAGTACGAATTCGAAATCGACATCGAGCTCCTTGAGGCCCCAGAGCGCCCGCAAGGAGCGCGTTGGGCCGAATCCGTACAGCTTCATGGCTAGCATCCTTCTCCGTGGTCGTTTGACTAACTCGCAGCGGTCCGCGTTCGGGGAACCGGTCTCATTGTTTGATTTCCGGCTCGACGAGCCTCGCCAGGTTTTGCAGAGACTGCTGCCAGCCGAGATAGCACGCCTCCGGCGGAATGACGTCCGGCAGATCTTCCTGGACAATGGTGAGCTCGGTGCCGACCAGGACGGCCTTAAGCGTTACCGTGACCTGAATGTTACCCGTCATTTTCGGGTCGTCGAATTTATCCGTGTAGCGCAGGCGCTCATTGGGCACGAGTTCGATGTATTCGCCGCTAAAGGTGTGGCTGTCCCCGGTGGTGAAGTTTCGGAACGACGCCCTGAACGTGCCGCCGATTTTGGGCTCCAGGTGATGCACGGTGCACGCAAAGCCGTCCGGCGGTATCCACTTGGCGAGCGCATCGGGCTCAAGAAAAGCCCGATAAATCTTTTCCGGCCTCGTTGTCAGGACACGATGTAAGCGAACCGTATGAGGCATGATTGTTCCCTGTCTGGCTGGCTTGATTGAGCTGAATAATGCCGCTCGCTACGCGCCCGGTGTCGGCAGGACCGGCATGACTTCAACGCAGTCGCCCGGAAAGTTCGTGAAATGCGGATGCTTCTCGAACATCCTGGCCGCCGCTAAGTGCGATTCCGCGCGAATGATTGTGTAGCCGCTCAGCATATTGCTGATGTCCTCGATGCCGAGATTGCTGATCTTTTTGCTCTTGCCGAGCGGTCCGCCCATGCCGACGATCGCTGCCTTATGCTTCTCCGCCCACGCTTTCCAGGCCGCGATCCCATCCTGCATCTTGGCGTTGCGTTCCGCCTCGGGAAGCGCGTTCCAGGCCGCCATTTTCGGGCTGCTCTTGTTGCCGAGGAATACCGCGAGAAACGTATCGTTGGTACTCATGCGCATTCCTTTCCTTTACATTTCTGGGTTGGAACAAAATCCCAACTGTGTCTTGAAAGTGATCGATGCTTCACTGCGGCTGCCGAATTATCAAGCACGCGCCGAGAGACGCTGTTCAGCCGCGACAGGTGACCTCTTCAACCCTCCCTCTCTGTCCTCATGATGACATTAACCATGGTCGAACCATCTCGCCTGCTTTGCCATCATACTCCAGCCCACAGTGCTGCTCTCGAGGGCGCCAGAACACCCCCCATCCATATCCAAGGACGTGCGGTAGACGCCCATTCCGACACACACGCCGAAAAACTCTCACGGCTCATTTCCGACGCTTCGGCCGGACGTCCGCTCTAACCCAACCCAACCCCCTGAGTGGCTGTTACACGACGTCTGCGCGCGCCAATCACCAACAGCACTACAGTTGTGATTTCCGCTTGAGGTGCGCTTGTTGAGCGGCGGCCTGGTGGGCGCGTCGCCATAGCGACCATGCAATGACAAAGGCTGGCTCGATGCGGTGCTGTTTGAGCCGTTGTACTATTCGGCGGATTTCCTGGATCGACCAGCGGATGAGAGCGCCCGGTTTCTGCGGACTGGTATTTGTTTTTTTTGGTGTGGCTTGCCTGATGTCGGATGGCCGCCATCATGGCAAAGGCCATCATGACGAGGGAGACATGGCGATGCCAGCCATGCCATGATCTGGTTTCATTGTGATCGAGCCCAAGCTCGTTCTTCGCAGTCTCAAAGCTGTCTTCGATCGACCAGCGATGACCTTCGACACTCACCAGCGTTTCAATCGCGGTTCTCGCGGGGCACCAGGTCGTAAAAAATAGGCAAGTTCGCCATCAGCGATGTTCCGGCGTAGCAGCAAACCGCGCGTCCACAGGCCATGATTTGCTTCGTTGAACTCGTCTGCATCAAGCTCGGCAAGTTCGAGATAGCACCAGTCATGCAGACGTGATCCTTTCGTGCCTTCTCCTGCCGACAGACGCTTGCAATCCGATGGCTTAAGCGTCTTGGCAATCTCGGCGCTGTGCCTGCGACCAGCCGCTTCTTGCCCCAGGATCGAAACACATGGGTTGAGTTGACGCCAAGAACGTAGCCCTTTCCCAAGTGCCGGAGATCGCGCTCGATATCACCAACGCCATACACGCTGTCCGCGGCCACCCAGCGGAATGGCACGCCGGCCGCCGCGGCGCGGGCGATCATCCGCGCCGCCATTGCGGCTTCGTCGCGAAGCCAACGTCCTTTGGAAGAGAGGTAGCCTTCAGGCGTAACGGATCGTCGGTCCAGCTCTTCGGCAAATAAAGCGCCCGATCAATGAATGCATGGCCGTGGCACGACGCATTCGTGGCAAAGACGCCAATTTGGCAGATCGTGATCTTCCCTGCAGAACCCGTGTATTGCCGCGCCACACCACACGATGCCTCGCCTTGCTTCAGGAAGCCGGTTTCATCAACCACCAGCACCGCTTCATCATCGCGCAGATGTTCAACGACGTACTCACTACAAGATCGCCCAGCGTATCGGCATCCCAACGGTCTCGCCCGAGCAGTTCCTGCTGCCCCAAGGACCAGGATCGCCCGCCGTCTCCGAACGCATCGAGCCCGTCTTACGCCGCTCGTCGCTGAGCAAACCATCCAAAAACAAGCCGGCATTCGCCGCTGTTCGCTCCTGCGCGAACAGCTGTCGCATCCGACCCTTCACATCCCGCAGTGCCGACGCGAACATTTGCAGCGTCGCCTCGACAGGAGCATAACCAGACCATGACTTCCGATTCATGGTCCGTCATAAATTCAGGCGATTCGGTGATTCGCAATAGGAAAATCACAACTGTAGTGCTAGTAAGTCGAGCGCCAACTCGCTTGCGCAGGGCGCGAGTGGTCCCAAAGCATAAGGCCGGCGATAATCAGCGCTGCGACAAGATACGGCGCCCCGTAGGCGACGACGCTTCCGCCGCCCCAGCCAAAAGCATCCCGCACCTGGACGAGCAAGTAGCCGGAAATTGCGCCCATAAAAAAGTATATGGTGGCCAGTACTCCGGTCCCCAGCGGGATATCGTCTTTCGCGACCTGATCCTGCACCAGCGCATAACAGTTGGTGTAGATCGAATTGGTGGCAAAGCCGAAAAGAAAGCAAAGCGCTGCCAATAACCGCGGCGCGGACGGCGCCGTATAGGCGGCGACGGCAACGATGCCGCAGCCGACCAAGGCCAAGAGTAGATAGAATTTGCGGCCGATGCGATCAGCCAGATAGCCGGCCGGCACGCCGCCGATGACGCTGCCGATCCCGAACAGGCTGAACACGACGCTGGCCGTGGCCAAGTCCATTCGATGCGCGGTGCGCAGAAACGTCTCGTAGAGACCGAGAAACGAATAGAGCCCGAACCCGTTGATCGCCATGACAGCAGCGACGGCTAGCGCGGATATCTCACCAAAGTAGTGCATCGGGACGGCGAATCAGCGATTAGTCATTGTGCTGCAATGATTTTCACTGCTTCGCGGAGCGCCCCGATGCTGACAGAGTGTAGCAGAGATTTATTCGGATTTGCACCCGTTGAAGGTCGTGAGGTGGTCGCAGCCTTCGACGGCGGCGCGATCACCTCGGATGCCGGAGCGCTTTTATTGGGTGCGACGGATCGAGCGATCGGGATGATGCATCGATTTGCGGCATGCTTCCACGATGAGCGGCGGGCCGATCTGATCGAACATGAGGTGGTGCCCTGGTCGGCCAACGCGTATTCGCCATTGCGCTTGGCTATGAAGACCTCAATGATCACGACGAATTGCGGCACGACCCGATCATGGCGGTGCTGGCGGGCAAGCTCGAGGCGCGCCGGGAGGACTGCGCGCCGGTCGCCGGCAAGTCGACGTTGAACCGGCTGGAGCTGAGCAAACTTGAGCCGACGCGCTATCACAAGATCAGTCACAATCCGATTGCCATCAGGCGGTTGCTGGTTGATCTGTTCGTGGAGGCGCACGAGCGCGCGCCGAACGAAATTGTCCTCGACGTTGATGCGACCGATGATCCGGTGCACGGCAACCAAGAGGGGCGGTTTTTCAACGCCTATTATGACAGCTACTGCTATCTGCCGCTCTACATCTTTTGCGGGCGGCATCTGTTGGCAGCGAAGTTGCGGCGAGCGAGCGTGGATGCGGCTGCCGGTGCCGTCGAGGAGGTAGCTCGCATTGTCGACCAAATTCGCCGCCATTGGCCGAATGTGCGCATTGTGGTGCGCGCGGACAGCGGCTTCGCGCGCGACGACTTGATGGCCTGGTGCGAAGCCAACGCCGTGCATTTTGTCCTTGGGTTGGCCAAGAACGATCGGCTGATTGCCGCGATCAAGGATGAGCTCGCAGCGGCCGAGAAGACGAGCCGGCGGACCGGTAAGCCGGCACGACGCTTCAAGCAATTCCAGTGGAGGACACGCAGGAGCTGGAGCCGCAAGCGGCGGGTCGTCGCCAAGGCGGAGTGGACGCAAGGCGAGGCCAACCCACGCTTCATCGTGAGCTCGCTCACGCGTGCCGAGTGCAAAGCCCGTTATCTGTACGAGAAGGTATACTGCGCCCGAGGCGAGATGGAGAACCGGATCAAGGAGTGCCAGCTCGATCTCTACGCCGATCGCACGTCGACGGCCACCATTCGGGCCAACCAGCTGCGCCTATGGTTCTATTCGATGGCCTACGTGCTGCTGTGCGCTTTGCGGCGCATCGGCCTGGATAAAACCAACTTTACCAACGCAACCTGTGGCACCATTCGTCTCAAGTTATGGAATGGCGCGCCCCTCCTCAGCGCCGAAGGCGTAGTGTCTTCGGATAACTGATTCGGAGGGAATAGATCATGGAAATCGCGGTTCTCGGGATTGATTTGGGCAAGAACAGCTGCAGCATCGTCTGGTTGGATGCGGCAGGAGCCGTCGTACTGCGGCGACGCATGCGGCGTGAGGGAGTGATCAAGCTTGCGGGCAAGCTGAAGCGATGCGTAGTGGCGATGGAAGCCTGCTGCGGGGCGCATCATCTCGGCCGCGTACTTCGGGTTCAGGGTCACGACCTTCGGCTGATGTCACCGGAGTATGTCCGCCCCTACGTCAAGTCGCAGAAGAACGACGATCGCGACGCCGAAGCGATCGCGGAGGCGGCAACGAGACCGACGATGCGGTTCGTCGAGCTGAAGAGCGAGGAGCAGCTCGACATGCAGACTTTGCACCGAGCTCGCGATCGATTGGTGGGCGAGCGCACCGCGCTGATTAATCAACTGCGAGCCATTCTGCTGGAACGCGGCACCACGGTTGCGCAGGGCCGGCGCAAACTCGAGCAGCATCTCGCGGGTTTGAACCCTTGGGGAGGTCTCACTCAAAGAATGTGCGTGCTGATTGAAGACATGCGGCGGCAATGGTGCGAATTGGACCGGCGCATTGCGGAACTCGACAAGGAGCTTGCCGAATGGGTGCGCAACGAAGAGACGGCGCGTCGCCTGATGACCATTCCGGGAATTGGTGTATTGAATGCCACCGCGCTCATCGCGGCAATCGGTCGAGCCGACGGCTTTGCGCGTGGACGGGACTTGGCGGCCTGGCTGGGTTTGGTGCCGCGCCAAGTCACAACCGGCGGCAAGCCGCGTCTGGTCGGAATCAGTAAGCGGGGCAACAAGTATCTCCGCAAGCTTTTGATCCACGGCGCCCGAGCCGCCTTGCCGACGCTGCTAGAGAGTGCAACGTCGTTCGGGGCATGGTTGCGTGGCCTGCTGGCGAGAATGCACAAAAATGCCGTTGTGGTCGCGCTTGCCAACAAGCTGGCGCGTATCGCATGGGCCGTGCTGCGGCACAATGAGACGTTCCGTTCCGTCGATTCGGCGACGGCATAAATGATCCGGATTGGCCGGCTAGCGCATCATGATGCGCTGATCTGGCCTTCGATGTTTGCGGGTGGTGGAACGGAGATGGCCTCACAGTCGAACGGCGTCCTGGCATCCTGGCTTTAAGAATGGCATCCAATGCCGATCAAGTTATTAGGACCGGGACGCGCGGATCTCCATCTTGGCCGGGGGAAGCCCCGTCTTCCCCGAGACCGGATACGTTGACGCAGACTGGTGAGATCATCGTGTGAAAGCCACTTGCGAACGGGGCGCGCCATACGTTCTTGAAGATCGGCGCGCTGGTGCGCGTCAGTGTTCGCCGCATCAAAATTGCTATGGCGTCGGCCTGCCCGGTAGCAACCACCTGGGGACTTGCCGCCTCTCGCCTGGTGGCTGCGGCAAACGCTCGCGCTTCGCCCGCCTGACACGCGGCGCCGCATCGCGTCACCCACGCGGCATCATCCGAAGGTCCACCGGAGCCCCTCCTCTTCTTCGCACCCGCATTCGATTCCAACGAGCACGCGTCTCCGGCGCCACCCGCAAACTCGTTCGCAAAATACCGTCAAATCGCTTCGCAAATCCGGGCGCCGGTGCGAAGATAGTGTGAGAAAAGCGCACTAGGTTCCTTCCGGCCAGCACTGCACGCAGACGCTGCCAAGTCACGGGACCGATCGCTTTGGCGGAATCGGTGTCGTGTCGAGGAAGCGTGAAGCCGATGAGCACGGCACCGATGATCCCGGCCGCCGCAAACACCCAGAATGCCGTTTCCCAGCGGCCACTAAAACCTAGAATTGTCGCAACCAACGGCGGTCCCAGAAACAAGCCAAAAGCGCGCGTAAGTTTGTTAGGGGTCGGCTAACGAATCTCATGTCGGTGCGCCGCTCGCCAACACATTGAACCATCGCGATGTCACGACAGCGAGTATCGAAATCGCCTCTCACCAGTCGCCCCTTCGGTGCCGCTGCACCACCCGCGTCCTGCTGCGGATCATAAACCGGGCGGCAGGCTTCTTCTCGACGGCAGCCGCGCACGGCGCGGGCCAGTTAGAGCGTGCGGCAGATCGCCAGCGTCTCGTAGCTCTGCCCGCGTGCGTCCCATTCCTCGACGTTGAAATTGAAGCCGGGCAACCAGTGATCCTCTTGAGCCATCGCGCAATTACCGATCAGCCGAGTAAGGCTCGGTTTTCAGCCAGTGTCCGGCATAGCGTCCGCGGCGCTCGCGAAACCATTCGGCACGGCCGTGACGTTGCGAATAGCTCCGGTTAAGTGCCAGCGGGCGTGCCTCGGATCATACGTATCTGAGAGACGCTTGGCGACGTGCCCTCCAGATCGGCCTTGACAACGGCCCGGAAAAGCACGCGCCCCTCGCCGATAAAGCGCAATCCTAACTGACCTAAGGCTCCCAGTGCTGCTGATCCCTATTTTATTCGCTCTTTTAGATGCACCGTTACGCGCTGGCCCGCTTCCTTGCCGATTGCGACTCGAGTTTCCGCCCTTATGGGTAACATGTGCTGTCCGTTGCCCAGTGCCATAAATGATCCGCGGAAGGGGTGACCGTCGATCGTCCCACGCACCTTGACGAGGCCGCGCGTGCCAAAGAATTCGACCGACTTGGGCCAGCTCACATAGGTCCAGCTGCCCTTTACCTTGCTACTCGTAAGGACCGCGCTGAATTGCTCATCTACCTTGGTCATTTTCGGCCTCGCTTTATCCGAAGGACGATCGAGTGTGCGCCAATCCCTACGCCCTCGGCGATCAGCAGGCCGAAGGCCACATACTGAGGGACGTCCCGCGTTTGTCGAGCACGACCAGCCCGCCGTCGAACACGGCCTTGGCGCGGAACTTCGGCAAGACCTTCACGCCCTCGACGCGAAGCTCCCGGGTCGCCAGCCCGATCAGATTATCTCTGCCGCGTGCCGCGCCTTAAGGCGGCTCAAAATGCGAGGCGGGTTTGCCTGATGGGAGCCGAGTGTCGCGAAATCGTCGAGTGATCGACGGCGTAGCTCAGCGCGATCTCGCGCAGCGGCTCGCCCGCCTCCACTCGCGCCAGCGCCTCGCGGCGCTGATGCGGCGTCAGCTTGCGCGGGCGCCCGAACAGCACGCCATTGGCCTGCGCCCGCTTGCGGCCTTCACTGGTGCGCGCAACGATCAGGCGCCGCTTGAACTCGGCCAGCGCACCAAGCACCGTCAGGATCAGCCGCCTCTGCGGCGTGGTGGTGTCCGCCGTCTCGGTTTCCTGGCATCAAGCGGCCTGATCACGCCCGCCAAGATTACCGGTGATGCCCCTTGGCCTGTGGCTCTCGCAGCATCCACCTACAACGGCGTTCTCTATGGCGTACCAAGCTGGCTTTGCATGGACTTTATATTCTCATTCTCCCCTGCCTTGAAGTCCGTGCAAACGACCTAATTAGTTTTCCGTCGCGAAACGCATGGCTTTCGCGACGGTGGCCAATCGGCCATTATGATTTTTCAAGGAGATCCCGACAGTGCACGGCAGCATCCCAACCATCGAAAACGGAACAGTCGTTGAAGTTTCCAATTGGAAACTCCCGCAACGGCCGCGCTCGTATCTCACCGAGGCCGAGGTCGAGCGCCTGATGTGGGCCGTGCGCAAGCATGGTCGCCATGGTCACCGCGACGCCACCATGATCCTGCTTGCCTTCCGGCACGGCCTGCGCGTCGGAGAGTTGGTGCAGCTGCAATGGTCGCAAGTGCATCTCGAGAGCGCAACGCTGGCGGTGCGGCGGCTCAAGCACGGCAAGCCGTCATCGCATCCACTGAGCGGCGCCGAGCTCCGAGCGCTGCGCAGGCTCAAGCGCGAGCAGCCACCAGGCGGGCGCTTCGTCTTCGTCAGCGAGCGCGGCGCCCCGATGACGACGCGGGGCTTCGCCCAGATGCTTGCGCGCACGGCCGAGCGCATCGCGTTTCCGATCGCGGTGCATCCGCACATGCTCCGGCACGCCTGCGGCTACAAGCTCGCGAACGATCAGCAAGACACACGCGCGATCCAGGACTATCTCGGGCACCGCAACATTCAGCATACCGTCCGGTACACGGAGCTTGCGAGCGGGCGTTTCGCTGAGTTCTGGAAAGACTAATGCTCACCCGAGCCGTTCGGCGCGGTCGACCCGTTCTTGTGCTCGGCCAGTGCCTTAAGGGCGGCCTCGATGCGATCGGTCCCCGTCTCGCGGTACTCGGGTGGATGCTGGATCACCTGGACCGCAAATCCAGGACTTGGGTTGAGTCCGAGCAAGGTGCTCTTGCGCTCGCAAATTTTCACAAGCAACGCACCTGCGGCGGTCGAACGCTGCCTTGCTGTAGGTCGCCTCGAGCCGGTCCAACAAGACGAGTTGTCGTGCCAACGCGCGCCGCAAGAACCGCTCGCGGTCATGCTCGACCGGATGCTCGTCGAGGATCGCCTGCACGTCGACCAGGCTGCAGCCATGCTCGTCGGCGAGCGCTTGCTCGGCCCGGTGAAGGATCAAGTCACGGCGTTGCTTTCGTTGGATCATGGCCCTTTGGTCCTCGGCGACCGCGTAATCGGCGATTCAGATCATAAACGATCGAGCTGAGGTAAGCGACGAGCTTTGCCTCCTCGGCATGAATCTGCGCGACGACGCGGTGAAAGCGCACGTGATTGCGCGGGCGCCAAGGGATGGTCCCGAATGGCCGCTCCTCGGCACCGATCTGGCGGCGCCAGCGGCGGATACTATACACGCCGGGCGTCTGCCGATGCGAATGCCGAACCGCATAACGAAGCGGGCCCGAGCAGGTTCTGCACGCGACCCGGTGGTGCAAATAAACGTGCCGGCACCGCCTCGAGCAGACCGGGCACTCAAACCACGGCCGGCCGACGCCGGGCATCGGCTCGTCCCACGCGATCACGACGCGCGTCTCGTCGATCCAGAGGTTGGGCGCCTCCCGGCGAATCCTGACCGTGCGGCTAGGGCGCGGCCCACCCACGGTCCCCCTGATAGCGAGCTGGATGGTGCTGCCTTCGACGAGACCACCGCATTGCAGCAGGTGCCAGACATCGACGCGCGGGTTGCCCTCAACCATCAGATTGTGAGGCACGCGCGGGTGGTGGTCGCCGAGTAAACCGAAGGCGCCCGTCATAGGTGTGAAAACAAAACATCCGGGGCCGCCGGTCAAGCGCGAGCTGCATTGTCAACTCGGTGCCTATGCCCCCTCGCAGGTGAGGCATAGGGAGGCATAGGGCAGGCCTTAAGTTTCCTTCTTCTTTTTGTTTTCGCTATATTTTTTATCTAAAAAACCTATGGTACCTAAGGTGCTCCCTATCTTACGCGCGAGAAAACCGGAAAAGGCAGCCGGAATGTACGTCCAGCGGGACGTTGGCTGCCGGGCGGCGCGGCGCAAGGCATTGTTTGCGCAGCAGAAAATGGCGAGATCGCGGGGAACCTAGTTCCTCGACGCCCTGCGCGACGCCACCATCGGCAGCGGGGCAACCCGCGTGTACGACTGCCCCGCCGCCACCATCGACCACTGGCGCGCCGAATGCCGGAAGCATGGGCTATTCGACGGCGACCCGATGGACGACGTAAACCGCGCCCTGTTCTCTAAGTACAAGCGCGAACTGATCGCCGCTAACTACGTCGCCTGCGACGACACCATGGCCTGGACGCTCGCCAGGAAGCCGCCGCGCGAGCGTCCGGCGTTCAAACAACTCAGCGACTGTCCGCAAGAGTGGTGTTGTGCGTGCTGTGGAGAACCCGGCAATGACGAAAAAGGCAAAGTTGCCAAAAGGGCCGTCAATGACCCCGGTGCTCACGCTCAAGTGCTTCACCGAGGATGCGCCGACAAATACTTCAAGGACACCTAATCACCGGTATCCTGGCCATGGCAAAAAAACGGACCGCAGAACGGCGGCCCGTTTTACCGAACAACGATCCCCAAGAGGTCGCGGCGATGGCTGCTGCGGGTAAAGCGCTTGCGCCAGCAATCCAGGACGCCGATCTGCCGCGACGGCACCCAGGATGATCCGACGCCGAAGTCGGAAAACCTCTCCGCCGCGTTGCGTTACGGCTAATCAAATTGCAGACCGTGAATTCGTATAACTGTAACGCCGAGGATGACCAATGCCGCGACCGCGCACCGGAGGCCGAGCCAACGTCAGCGAGCGGCGCAACTGCCGGGTATGTGGCAGCCAAACCAATGGCAACTGCGGAGTCTGCTATTCACGCCGCTGGCGGGAAACACGCGCCGCAGCGCGTCCGTCCATTGTCTGCCTCGGCTGTAGCTCGCCATTCCGTGGTCGCAGCGACGCCCAGTATTGCAGCAGCGCCTGTCGCCAACGCCATTAGCGGACAAAGCGCCGCCCCGCCCCCAGCGGGGACGTGGACGCTGCCCAGGCCGGGGCCTCAACTCCAAGCGGCAATTGCCCCACCATCAATGTGCGGCCAGCGGATCAAGAAAAGTGAGGCCGCCAACCTGAGGCGGCCTATCTCGGGAGGAAAGTCATGTCATGGTGGGAATACAACCGCAACTGGATGTTCGTTGTGGCGGCTATCATCGTGATCTTGATCGTCGTGGCGCTGGTAGGGCGGCAGGGTTAGCAGGACCTCCCCACCAGAGGTAAAAAGCCCCAATTCCGGCATATTTTGTCGGCGGGCTTAACCTCATACTTTAAGAACGGCGCTAAGTGATGGTTTCGGACCCCCTTCCGAAACCCTCCCGAAACTAATAAAGTTTTGAGCCATTTTTCGACAATTCGAAACCGCTCCCGAACTTCACCGTTGGTATTGCGCTGCAAGCTGGCTGCGCAGGAGGAGATATCAGCTGCGGAACTCAGCCGCTTTGTGAACTGTGCTTGGCACAAGGGCACGTCACGGCCGCGCCCGCCGCACAAAGGCGACTACATGGCCTTCAGGCTCGGCCCTGTGCGCCGAATGCCACGATAGTCTCGACCGCGCCAACAAGGCTCCCCGGCGCTCTCCGGTACGCGCCGATGGCACGCCTTCCGACCCAAACCACCCCTGGAACGCCAGCTCATAGGGGATGCTGATAGGTCGGCCGTCGGGCTCTAGGGCTTTTCGCTTCCGGGCTCTGGCGGTGGCGGCACCCAGTTCTGCGTCAGCGCTTCCATTAGGTCCGGGGGCATTCGGCCAGACGCGTAACTCACAAAAACTCGGTAGGTAAATGTTCTCAGTTCGGTTTTCAGGCTGATCAGTTCATCTGCCAAGCTTCGGAGTGCACCGATTTTCTCGATCAATTCATTCCGAGACCATGTAACAGCATCTCGGCCTTTTACCTCTCCGCTTTTCAGCTTTAGGCGAACCAGATCGACCCCCCATCCTTGTTCGGCTGCAGAAGTGAATGCGCGAGCGTAACTCGATCCAAATTGCACTGGAAAGCGCGCTTAATTTTAGCGACTACAGATGACTTCCATTCTTCCGAAGCTGGCGAGCCATCAGGCTTTTTGGCGCTTTGGCTTGCGGCCCAAACAAGACTAATCTTTTTCGCAACGTCTCCTAATGCCACGACAATGGCTTCACTCGCATCATTATTCTCGAGGTTGTAGGCTACTTTGACCAACTCGCCGATCTCTTGTTCGACGCGGGAGAACTCGCAAAAATACTCACCGATCGCCTGATGGGCTTCGGCAAACGCGGATGGCTCGGAGGGATTCATGTAGCGCACAGTATCATGATCCGCAGCCGGACGCGCGTCGTGAAGCGGCACCCGGAGGGCGACTGGTGAGACCCCGGCGGGCGGGGAAGATCTCCGGCTGAGCATTCGCGTTCCGGCGAAGGATTTTCGCGAAGGCAGTCCTTTCGCGACTCAGGAGGTGGGGCGGGGAGTCGCGCAATTTTCAAAGCCCGCACATAGCGGCGCGGCCGTGGTCTTGTTCCCTTCAAATGGAGCGTTTTCTGGGTTAGTGAATTCTTGTGGCGAAGAAACCTGAAAAAGCACCGTTGCGGATCGTCGCCGATCCCGGCGGGTCCGGGCGTGAACCCGCCGCGACTCTGCCCCAACCAACTCGTCCTCTCGGCGATCACGGCCAGCGGCTATGGAACCAGGTAGTCTCCGAGTACGATGTGACGGACGTGGCCGGGATCGAGCTGCTGACCCAGGCCTGCCAGGGCGTTGACCGCGCCGAGGCGCTGGCGGCACACATTGCGGCCGACGGCGAGATCGTCCGCACTCGAACCGGCATTAAAGCGCATCCCGCGATCCGCGAGGAGCTGGCCTGCCGCGGTTTCGTCGTCCGCACCTTGCAGAAGCTGGGCCTCAATTACGAGCCGGTTCGCTCCGGACCGGGTCGGCCTCCGGGAGCCTTTGCATGACCACCAAACGCATCCTGCTTGCGCGCCGCGCGAAGCCGGTTCTGTCGCTGGCGCTCGAACTGTACTGCCGTGGCGTCGAGATAATCGAACAGGGTGCCGAGGAAATCTGGGAGGATGAGGGCGGGCGGCGGCGCGAGTTTGGCGAGATCGAGATTAAACTGCAGGATCGTCTGGGGCGGCGACCGTGGGAGGCGACGATTTTTGAGGTCGCCATCGACGGCAATCCTCCTCCGCACTGCCAATCGCCAACCTATGATTGGGCGGGCGCACAAGCGTTGCGCCGGCAATTGCAGGCGGCGTTCGATGCGCGCCGCGGTCAGGTCGCCGGAGTTAGGAAAAAGCGTGGGGCCGCGCCCGCAACGACCGACGTCTGAATTGACACCCCCGAGCGCGGGTCGGCTCGCGGGCGTGGAGCTTCGCCGCCAGCTGCTGAAGGCCGGCCTGAGCGTGTTCGAGCCCGATCCGGTTGCCGCGCTCGAGGCCATCGCGGCGCGGCAGCGCGCCTCGGCGTCCGCAGCCAGCGCGGGCAGTGGTGGATTCCGCAGACCTGAACAGCGCTTCTCTACCACGGTTCATGATTACTCCACGGCTGTCCGTTATCGCGAGCCGCGATAGGCGGCGGCCGCAAGGGACTGGAGTTCACATTGGCAGCCTTGCTCTCAAATTGATGGTCGCGTTAACTAAGACTGAACGTCTGCTGACGTCACTTGCGAGGCCGAAAGGCTTGTTAGCGAGGAATGCCCTCAGGTTTATGCCAGGGATCGCGGAGATGCTGGAGAACCCGCTACCACGCCTCTTTTCGATGCTCGCGCTTATCTGCGTCTGCTGTTCGGCTGGGGGTTGCAGTACATTTCCTTTCGCAAAAGGGTTTGCGTCCACGACCGATGAACGCGAATGCTTGACGCGTGCTATGTACTTCGAATCCAACCGATCGAGCGAGGATGGCCTGCTAGCAGTCGGAACGGTCGTCATGAATCGCGTCGCATCGCCTGCATATCCCAAGACGATTTGTGGCGTCGTGGGCCAACCGGGACAATTCGATAGCGGCGTGCTTTGGAAACCGATGCAGTCTGACGAAGAGCGCCGGGTCGAGCGCATCGCTGATGAAATCCTTGCCGGCAAGCGCGAAACTGCCGTCGGCGATGCGATGTTCTTTCATCAGACGGGGCTGAGTTTTCCTTACACGAACATGCACTATGTGCTCGTGGCAGGTGGTAATGCCTTCTACCAGAAGGAGACGTCGGCCCCATGAAGGGAGCCCAGGGCAACACAGCCCATTCTGGCAAGCCACACCGGTTGGGGAGAAATTGGATCGGGCCGATATTTCCTTTTCCCCGTCTCCCGGTGACGGATCATTGTACACGTTGAAATACTCGAACGCAGTCGCGCAGCGAGGGGCAAGCTTCGGCGGCAAAGATTAGGTAGCATCCTGCAACTCAATCGCCACGACCTCCGGGTCGCTGAATTTGCCAGCTGCATCGACGGCCCTGGGGGGGAGACCCGATGAGCAAGGGAACAGATCCAACAGTTTCGGGCAGCCGATGCCGCAATCGAACGCGCCGTCGCCACTTTCATGAGCGAAATCGATCGGATGATGGGACGACGTTTCCTCGGACTACGTTCTTGAGCAACTGCTGCTCAAATTGTGCGACGAACTGACCAGGCTGATTGATCGTCCGAACTTCGCCAGCATGCCTCGCCCAGCGACGCTAAAGCTGTCCAATGCTCTGGCCCATTACCGGGATTCGCGTCCGCAGCTCGTCGATAAACGCAAAGAATCCTTGCAGCCGCGGCTATCGACTCGCGCTCGGCGCTTCTGCGCGAGCAGTTGGCAGCCGGGCTGAGACCGGGCACCGAGATCGAGGCCGCTGCTCAGGCCGCTGAGATCCCCAAGCTGGTGTTGATCGACGCGTGCGAGCACCTGGCCGGTCCTGGTCGAGATGAAGGTATCGAAGGGTGGCGAGTCCGCGTCATTGGCAACGAGGACAATGCCATCTTTGTCGTCGTAGCACAGCTCGTCGGCGCGGTTGACGCCAACCGTACCTGGCTTGCCGTTTCCGGCGGGAATGGTAAAAAGCCGTGCAGCATTATTCCCGGCAAAGACCTTTACAGTGCTGCACACGGGCGTGCCCGTGGCTGCCATACAGTGCGGATCGGCCGTCGGGCCGTCCCCCACCCAAAGTTGGCTCGCGTTACCGCCAAAAGCTCCAGCGGGATTTTGGAACGTCATCACGCCATTCGGGCCAGCCGTATTATTGTTCCCGCTGAGGCCGGCGAATGGGGCGGTCGGAGACGTGACAAAGAATATTGGGGGATTATTTTCGATAGGGACGACATCAATCGCTTTGTTGGAGCGGTCGGCGAGGTAATAAAAATCATTGCCGATCGGGACGAGAGGGTAGCCATCACTTAGTTGCGATTTAGAGTCCACCCAGCTGATGTCCCATGAAAGGAGCGGCTGCGCGCTGCTGCCCAGTCCAAAGAACCCAAGATTTACGTAGGTCGGGCTTTGGGCGGGACCCGCACCCGTGGTGTTTATCGTAAAGCTTTGATCCGCAGTGGGCCCCCACGACCAGCGAAAGACTTGACCGGGTGTCACGCCGAGGGCGGCGAGGGTCGTGTTGGCGTAGATGTCTTGGCTGATGGCTAAGACGTCTCCAGACGTGTAATTGCCAGGAACACTCAAAGTTAATCCAACTCCAGGCGTTGACGATCTCAATATGCCCATCGGAGGCCCCCCGCTGTTACCCGTTTCGGTGATGCCACCTGATCCAAAGTTGGATAGTCCGGAGAGTGAGAAAAAGTCCTCGTTGAACGGCCCCGAGAAATTGTTGGAGAGAAATAACTGCGGAACACTAGGCTGAATTAGCGCGCCTGCCAAGCTTGGTGAACTGAACGCCAAGCCGGTCAAATCGAATTCGCCGCTCCCCGACGCGACAACGTTGTTCCCGGATTGTTAAATCGTCACGACATATGGGGCACAAGGGCCAAGCGGGGCGTGCACGTAGCCCTTGCCTCCGTCGCACCAACTAGCCCACACGCGACGATAACGGGCAGTGGGGCAATGAGGGCACGTATCTGGGTCAATACGGGCTTCATGATCGGCTCCGTTCAGGCAACACCTCGCAAACAAGCAGCGCTAAATCTATTCGAAAGAAGTCAGCAGCGACAAGCTGATACGGAAACATACGAACTATGAATTTGGATAAAGGATTAGGTCGCAAACCGAACCGAGCAAGCAACCGCATCAACCCTGATCAATGCGTGCTCGGTCGTCCTTGGCGCCGCCACGCGCCTCGCGCAGAAAGCCAGAGGGCTGGGGGATAAGAGCGGGGAAACGGCGAACGCACTCGGCGGCCTCGGCAAAGGCGAAAGCCAACGGTTCAAATGTGACCATGGCGCGTCGGTCAGCGGCGCCCATCAGAGGATGGCTCTCGCCAATCGCCCTCCGGATGCCGCCGCACCACCCGCGTCCGGCTGCGGATCATAAAGCGGCCGTCGGGCTTCTTCGCAATTGCAGCCGCGAACACCACGCGGGCCAGCTCGAGCGTGCGGCAGATCGCCAACATCTCGGGCCAGCTCGAGCGTGCGGCAGATCGCCAACATCTCGTAGGTCTGCCCTTGGCGTCCCATTCCTCGACGTTGAAGTTGAAGCCGGGCAGCCAGTGATCTTGCGGCATCGCGTGGTGCCGCACCTTAGACCAATCCAGCGTCGTCGACCAGATTGATAGGACCAAGAAAGTCCATCTTGCCAACATCGACGCCGTTATGCCGGAGGATGGCGTAAGCCATCGCGATGTGGAAAAAAACGTTGGGGATCGTCATCTGCAGCAAGTAGTCCTCGCCGCCGATAACCTCGCCGGGCGCCCAGGAGAGTTTGACCTTTCGCTCGCTCGCGCCCGCGTACCGCTCCTTCTTCACGCTCTCCGCGAAAGCAACGGTCTTATGGACGCGGGCGCGCAGTTCGTCAATCGTCTGCTCGTTGTCCTCGTGCTTGGGCGGCGTCTGCCCTGAGAAGCCAGGCAGCTCCGAGTTTGACGTAGTCGCAGGCGCTTTGGACCTGGTAGATGAAATGCTGCATGTCAGGCGCAAGACGGCCGGTCATGAGCACGCTAACGTCGAACCTCTTGGCGGCCGCGTGCTGTTCAGCTTTGTCGAGACAAGTCTCTAAATTCTTCAGGCTTTGCGCGCACTGCGAAATCTCTTGATAGTACATTAGCGCCCCCATTCCTCCTCGGCCTCGCGCCGCACCGCCGGTGCCGCCGAGTTCTTGACCTTGAGCCAATGCCTGGAGCGTTGCCAACGCAAACAGTGCGCGCGCCGCCATGTCCAAAACGAGATCGCAATCGAGGATGCCAGTGCGCGGCAGAAGGCGTCCTGTCGAATCGCCTCAGTCGAGGTCACCACGACGATTGCCGTTCTCTAACAAAGCAGTGAAGTCCGGTGTTCTGGATCATGACCTCCCAGCGAGGGCCTCTTCCTCGCCGGCTGCGTCCTCGAAAACTTCCTTGCCAATAGCGATACGCACCCAGGAAATCTCTCCAGTGAAGCGGCCAAACGGCGTCTCATACTCCTCGGTGACTGGAGAGCCGTAATCGACGCCAATATCCGTGCCTTCGAGCGAGAACACAAAGGGGATGGTGCGCGACAAGCGGGCCTCGCCCACTTGCTGGTCATCGACGAACAACGTCCCTACGCCGCCCTTACCGACACCGCCACCCTCATACTTGAACTCGTAGCGGACGGTGTGCTTGCCGGCTGTCAATGGCTGCGTGGCACGCGCATACACGTGGTCGAAGCCAAAAAAATTGTAAACGTGGGCTGGCACGCCGCTCCTGAGAAACAGACCCCACCCGCCGGACCGGCCGCCCTGCGCGATGATGGCGCCGCTCGCCCTGGCATCGGGCACGGTGATCTCGGCGGTGACCGCGTGCGACCTGTTTTTGATGTCGAGAACCGTGTTCTCATTCAGATGACTCATGCCGGGGTACAACGTCTGCGACGTACGCCCGGCCAGCAGATCGGGTCGCCCGGCCATGCTTGGGATTGTCCGTTCACTTCGGCGATCATCCAGCGGGAACACGTTGTATTTGGCGCCTTCCAACACGAAGAGCTGCTGTAGCTCCTTCAATTTTGTAGGATTTCGCGCGGCGATGTTGTTCGCCTGCGTCCAGTCGTCCGGGGCATAAAGCTCCCAAACGTCGTCCTCGATTTTCGCGAGCTTACCGGTCAGTAGCCAGGGTATGCCGTGCCTCGTACAAGCTGTCCACCCCTCGTGGTAGATACCGCGATTGACGAACATCTCGAAATATTGCGTCGTGTGCTGATCCGCCGCCTTCGGGTCGTGAAACGAATAGGCGAAGCTGATGCCTTCCATCGCCTGCTGTTGAATGCCATTGACAAATGCCGGCGCGGGGATCTTCGTCGCCTCGAGAATGGTCGGCACAACATCGATCACGTGGCAAAATTGATTGCGCAATTCGCCCTTTGCCTTGATGCCCACGGGCCACTGAACGATCATGCCGTTGCGGGTGCCGCCCCAATGGGAAGCGACCTGCTTCGTCCATTGGTAGGGCGTGTCCATCGCGTGCGCCCACCCGACAGGGTAGTGGCAATGCGTCATTGGGCCGCCGATCTCGTCGAGATGCGGCAGGATTTGCTCTGCGGTCTGCACAATCCCGTTGAGCGCCGCGATTTCGTTGAGTGCGCCGTATGGGCCGCCTTCACCGCTCGCCCCGTTGTCCCCCAGAATGTAGAGGAACAAGGTGTTATCCAGAGCGTGCATTGCTTGCAGCGCGTCCACCATGCGCCCGACCTGGACGTCGGTATGCTCCGCGAAACCTGCGTAGGTTTCCATCAAGCGTGCCGCCACGCGTTTTTGATCGACGGACAGGGAGTCCCACGCCGGAATTTCCTCCGGCCGTTTCGTCAATTGCGCGTCCTGCGGAATGACGCCGAGCTGCTTCTGCCGTGCAAACGTCTGCTCGCGCTGCTGGTCCCAGCCCAGGTCGAATTTGCCGCGATACTTGTCCATGTATGGTTTGGGCACATGGAACGGCGAGTGGGCTGCGCCAAACGCCATATACACGAAGAACGGCTTATCGGGAGTCATCGCCTTCTGCTCGCGCATGTAGGCGATCGCGCGGGCGGCGAGGTCCTCGCTCAAATGGTATCCGGGCTCGTCTGGCGTCGACACCGCCTCTGTCCCGTCGACCAACCTCGGCTGCCACTGGTCGGCTTCGCCGCCTAGGAACCCGTAGAACCGTTCGAAGCCGTCGCCGGTCGGCCACCGATCGAATGGCCCGGAGGCGCTGGTTTCCCAGACCGGGGTCTGATGCATCTTGCCGAAGGCGGCCGTGTTGTAGCCGTTGGATCTGAGGATCTGAGCAATCGTGGCGGCGCTGTCCGGCCGCACCGATGTGTAGCCTGGAAAGCCCGTGGCGATTTCGGTCACCGACGCCATGTTGACGGAATGATGATTGCGTCCGGTCAGCATGGCTTGGCGCGTGGGCGAGCAGAGCGGGTGGTATGAAACCGGGTGTAGGTTAGCCCGTCGTGCGCAAGCCGTTCCGCAACGGGCATGTCGCAGGGCCCCCCGTAAGCGCTAGATGCGCCGAAGCCCATATCATCGATTAAGACGATCACGATGTTCGGGGCTCCCTGCGGCGCGCGCAATGGCTGGATGGTCGGCGCCCGCGCGTCGCGGGCATCGAGGACCGCAGGAGACGTGACCCTGGCCTGGGGAATCGGCAACACCGTCCGGCTGTCGATCGGCGTCTGCGCCCGCGCGCCTGTGATCGTGCCGAATGCGGCAAGGATCGCTGTCCTGGCCGTCGTCAAAAGCAGGTAGCGTCGATTCATGGGAGATCTCCATCAGACGTCGTCGTGCTGTTATCCCGCCTGCGCAGGACGCAACGGAATCCGAGATGACTCGTAGACGCGTCTACCGGCTCGGCATGGCGCGCGGCCGGGCGGTAGCGGCGGCAGTAATTCGGCGCGCACAAATGCGAGCCGCCTTTAATGAGTTTGTGAGGAATTTTGATTGTTGGCTGGCACGGGTCACACCTGTCCTCCTCACAGCCGCCGGGCGGATTATTCTGCGCACCCACACTGGAGCACGCGAACTCGCCAGACTTCGCAGACGAACCAAAAGGAGGGTCTGAGGAGTGCATCGCCCGCCGATGGAACTTTTAGCTGCCGTGGCTTCGGCTAGCCTAGATCAAGGGCAGCTAAGTAAAGACTACGCGCCCCCAGATCGTCGTGCACAATGCCCGAGCGTCTATAACTTTGGATATAGTTCGGTTACGTTTCAAACAAAAACCCCCGCGCACAGTGAGAGGAATAGCGGAGCAATTGCTTCAGATAAAAGCTTCAAAATTCGCCAAACGAGTGCAAGGGCAGCACCGAAGCGATCTCGCTGACACTCGCGCGCCCAACGAAACAACCCCCCTCTCTTTACCTCCAGAAGTTTTTGAACGGCGCCGAACTCAATTGCGTGTAGCGCGTCGTGTGCTGGATCGATCGATGGCCGAGGCAGTTCTGGATCGCCCGTGTGTCGTGGCCGGCGTTAGCCAGGGCGTAGCCGCAGCCGTCGCGCAGCATGTGAGCGTGAACCGGAAAGGTGAAGCCGGCGCGCGCGCCGATGCGCGCCGGGGATGGCAGGCACTCGATAAAGCCGATCGCTCCGCTGCTGCGCTGTAACATGAAGAAAGGCTTACCGGACTGAAACGAGAGGGTCTAGCGCCCGGCTGTCGGCGCGTTGGTACCCGCTAATTCAATCTTGCCTCGGGGTCGCGCTCTGAGTCGGCGGCGCCCTTGATTTCCAGCAGTCGCGCGACTTCGGCCTGCGCGGCTTCCATCTTGGCCCGCAGGGCCTCGGCGTCGGCGCGATTTTCCTTCCTGACCTGCTCAAACATGCCGTCGATTTCACGCCGCGTCGGCATGGCGCGGTTGTAGCCGTCGCCGTATCCCGACAGGTACGCTTTTTCCAGATCGGCTTTCTCGGCCATGTCACTGCCTCAGCTGCTCGATTAGCGCGGCGCTGCGCTGCCGCTCCGCCGCCAGCAGTAGCCGCAAGCACAACGCCCGGCGTCGCGCATCGGGCGGCAGCGCAGCGCGTGGTCGCGGCTAAACCAGCGCTGTCGCCATCTTGAGTTCGGCGATGCGGGCGCTCTGCAAAATCGCCTGCGTGTGCGAATTCATGTGGTTGTCTCCGCGAAAAAACGCTCGAAGTTTTCGCGCAGCGGGATGATCTCAAGCGAGTTATCAGACCGCAAAAGAGTCAGGTTGTAGTTTTCGTCAATTTTGGAATTGACGAGCTTAGGCATGATCGTCGGTCCCTGGTCGCCTTTCGCCCCCATGGGTCCACGCTCGCCGCGCTGCCCGCGCTTGCCTTGGCGCGCCAGAAGCTGCCAACCTTCGCCTGGGCAAATTCCTGGGTCATAGCGTTTACTGATGAAAGTCGCGCCGTCGAGCGCGACCACGTCGAGTTCTTCGTAGGTTTTATGGGCATTGTAGGTGCCGCAGATGTTCAACGTTCGCCCATCCACGCCGTCGCGACCGCCTCGCGCGACGCACACCCAATCAGCAAGCACTGCGCAACCGCTTTTTCAACTCTTTCGGTCTCCCCCGACTCCAAGTCGCCGTCCAAGCTTAACACAGTCGAACCGCCGCGGTACGTGACCCGTATGCCAGGTGGTGTGCGGTCCGCCGGGAGCTTGCGCCGTGTCCTTGCGTGCCTGCCACAGTGCGCCCTCGTGGGAAACGAACTCGGCCTGATAGATAACGGTCTCCGGTTTCCAAGTCTTGGCAACCGACAGCTTGCCGGGGCGCGTGAGCAAGCGCTGCTCGAGCGCGGCGACTTCCTTGCGCAGCGCCTCGATTTCCTTCCCGCGTAGCCGGCGCTCCTCCGCATAGACCGCACCGATTGCCGCGAGTAACTCTTCGAGGTACGGCGAGCCGTGGGCGAACGCCTGAGCGATCCCGGCGGCGATCAGCGTGTCCATCCAGGGACGATTATTCTGCAGGCTTTCCTGGAACCAGCGGTTCATGCCCTCGGTGTAGCGCTCGGCCGAATTCGACCGTACTGGAAGATCGGTCACATCATCCGGCATCTGATGGCTCAATGCTTTTGCGCTTTGCGCGCCTCGTTCTCAAGATCGGCCAACTCGAGCGCTCGCTCGCCCGCAGCTTTCAACGCTTCCGGCGTGAGCGCGTTCGCGACCTCGGCACGGCCGGCTGCATAGGCCTTCGTGCACATCATGATGATGTGCTCGCGCGCTTCGGCCTCGGCGATGCCGGCTTTCCAGCCGCGTTCGTGGGCGTCGTCGATCGCTTCCCGCAGCGTGCGCGCGACAATCGGTTTGATTTCGACTGCGGCACGGTCGAGGCCGTCGCGGAAGCCGCGCGCATACGCATCGCCGCGCTGGGCGAACCGCACGCCGCGGCGAAACGCTTTTCGAATGCCGTCCGGGGCGATCTTCATGGCAACACCTTATCACGAATGGCTTGGCCAAGCGATGAGCAAACCGGCGACAAGGGTGGAGGGTTCGCATTCGTTGTTTGGATTGCTGCAAGTCATACGCCGGCGAGCGTCTGTCACCTTCGCCGTAAAGGACATGCAGGAGTCGCGCCGACCAGGAGTGAGTGATGTCCTCTCCCACTGATTGCGCCGTTCGCGGACTTGGATAGCGCCGCGCCTCCGTGAGAACGTTTCCTAAATCAAGGCGTTAGGTATCAGGGCGCGAAAAGGTGTCGCGGAAGTGTCGCGGTTGTGGTGGCTCGGCGAAAAAGCCTGTGGGCTTAGACTGTGGGCGCCGAGGGACGCAACCCGGTCGGGCATCAGAAGCCGGCGTGACGAGCAGTCTGAACTGCTGGGATCGGCAATAGCCTAGCCTCGGCACCCATTCTTTCGCGCGCCTCGTGCTGTCGACTTTCGCGCAGCCGTAGCCCGACGGGCACACCATCGACCATCGACCGTCGACCGTCGGGACGGGCGTGGCGATCGCGACCCGACCGACCTGAGTTCCCCGCAAAATTCAGAAAAACCGGAAGCATTCTGGGCCGCAGCAGCGCGGAGATAGCGCGGCCCGCGTGGTCCGACCACCTAACGCGGCTGACCGCGGAGGTCGAGCAGGGACCGGCCGGCAGCTTAACCGGGGATTTGCTGTTGAGCCCGCGAGAGATCGAGCCTTCACGATGGAACAAATAGCGCAGCCGCACAGATTGACCTGTTGCCGATCAGCGCCATCGACGTAGCTTTCCTGCGCTTCGTGGCCGCTTTATGGATCGCTCACTGGTGGTACAAAGTCGGATATCGCGGCATGCTGAAAACGGAAACGTTCTTTTCGCAGCAGAGTTGCCTGTCTGGCTGGCGTGGTTCGATGTCTGTTTTGAGAGCGTCGTGGCGGTCGGCCTCGTTCTCGGCACCTATGTCCCACGTTTGCGCCTAATCAGCTTGCTGAACCGCGGAATCAGTCGCCCGGTCTGCGCCATGTAGTTCTGGTACTCGGCGCCAAAGCGCTCCACCATCATTTGCTCCTCCGGCCAAACCCTGAACCCATAAAGGAGACCGACTCCGACTAGCCCGGTTGCCCCGGCAAACCAGTTCGGCAGCAGTGTGAGTTGCGCGATGGCTAAGAGAAAAAACGACGAGTACATCGGATGCCGATTGAGTCGATAAATGCCGGTGGTGACCAGCCGATGTTCGCGGCGAATCTGCAATGAGATTGACCAATTTCTGCCAAGGTCCAAATGGCTACGGTAAAAGAGCACCAAGGCTCCGCACAAAAACACGACACCAAGAACGGCAATCGCAGGAATGAGCCGACGATCGAACGACGCTGGAAATCCAGTCAAGGCGTAGATAAGCGGGACCATCCACAAGCCGACGAAAGCCAAAGCAAGCAGCCCGGTCTCGCGCCACTCGAATAACGATTTTGTGACACCGACTTTTTTGGCTCTTCGCTCGAACGGATAGCGAATGATGTACCAGCCGACCAGCCCGGCGAACCAGACGATTTCGCAAACCATTGAAGTGATCATGGCCTCATCTGCAATCGCTGCCCGGAGTGCTCTTTCGCGACGACGATGCCGTCGTCTGGATTTTTCCGAGGTTATCGGAAACTGTATTGCGAAGAAAGGCAGTAGCGGTGCGTTGCTAAACCATTGATTTCGTACTTTGTTGTTCTGAGCAGCTGCATTCGCGAGCTTTTGCCGGCACTCTCACATTCAGAGGCCCCCGAGGTCCTTCATCTCAGAGCCTATTCGGCTGGAACAATAATTGTGATGACGCGGCGGCGCCGCGTTTACTACGTGGTCACCAGCGACAGCGCCAGCCGTCTCCGGTCCGGATGGGCAAATTCGGGGCGGCTTGGTTGGGGACCCCCGCGCTTGGTCGCCGCCCGAGTTGATCAAACATGAAAATCCCCGCCTCGCGGCCCTCATTCAGAGTGACAGCCCGGCCAATCCGATGCTGGTTGCGGCAATGACGCTCATCGCGGGCGGCCAATAGCAATTCACGGCACCACAGTCCGCGCCCGATCGATTGAGGGACCTTTACGGTCGTGTTCGTCTCGTATTACCCATAACCCGACTGCAGGAAGGCTGCAGGAGGGCTAACATGAGAGGCTTAGCGATTCTACCTGCATTGCTCGTGGGCGTGACACTGGCGCTTTCCGTAACGCCGGCCGCGGCCTGGTGGCAGTTCGTTTTCAACGGACCAAACGGAGAGCGGCAGATTTCCCCTCATTTCAAAACCGAAAAGGAATGCAACAGCGTTCTCAAGGTCGCCGAGGCGCAGCTGGCCAAGAAGTATCCCGACCGTTATCCCCTGGTCGGAAGCTGCGAAGAATACCGCTGAACTACGCGAAAATCATTGGGTGGTACGGTGTGACACGCCGCCGTCCCGCAGGCCGCCACAGTTTTGCTCCTTTCTGAAGTCGTTTTACTGAGAGTTGTGACTTTTTTGCACTAGTCCGCGCGCCGCGATCGCGGTTATTGTCGAGTTTGTTGCATCTCGGGAGCGGGCTTCCATGAAACAATTTCTAGCTGCCGCTAGTTTGGCGGTCTTGGCTCTACTCGTAATGGACTTGGGCCAGGTCGTTACGGGCACGGGGGGCTTGGCCATAAAGGTGGGACAAGCAAGGGCGGCCGACCTATACCGGAAGGCTCCGCCTCCGCCGCCGCCTCCCCCTCCTGCGCCGGTCGGCAAGGGCAAGTGGCCGATTATCGGCAAAGGCAAAGGCAAGGCGCCGGTGGTCACGAGCCGATACTAGCCCATGTCAAACATGAGCTAGGGCCTAACACCTCCCGGCTAAACTCAAGTTCTGCTTGGAAGGGGATAGGGGGACGAGTGACGGCCACGAGAAGGGGTGATCTTGCTTATCGTCGCGAGGCGGTGAGGTCGAAGCGAGCCCCTTCTTTGGCCGTCCCGCATTGTCGGTTTCGTGCGTGATATCCTTGTACAGATTGTACAGATTGTACAGATTGTACAGATATGGAGGAACTCGTGAGGTACGGTTTACCTCTAGTGTTCTGCGCGAGCCTGGCTGCCGCGTCTCTGCACGACTTGCCGGCGCATGCTCAAATGAGCGGCCAGCTCGGCGCGAGCGCGGATGCCGCCGTGGCGTCGATGCCTTCTAACAAATACAGCCCTAGCCATCGGTTTTTTGTGGAATTTCGGGCGCGCAACGCAGCCAGCTACGGCCATATGTATGTCATGTATGGTGAGGTTAACGAACGCCGCGAAGTCATCAGGAGTGAGATCGCAGGTTTTACTCCAGCGGGGGACAGCCAGACCTGTGAGAATTGCAGTGTCTATAACTGGACGATCGGCCATGTGCTTCCGGTGCCGTCCGAGATTGGCCCGACCGACGGGGATCTCGAAGAAAAATACGTCCTGGCCCGTTATCGCGTGTGGATCGATGCCGCCCAATACAAAAGGCTGGTGGCCTACATAAAGTACCGGAAGGCTCATCTGGGCCCGTGGAACGCTTTTCTCAACAATTGCGTCACGTTCGGACGAGATGTTGCGGTGTTTTTGAATCTGAAGGTTCCGCTGATTATGCGAGTCGCGCCGAGCGTCGTGATGTATCCCGAGACCGTGGTTGAATGGATCCGCGACGCCAATGGCGGCGAGAAGGACCAGCGACCGCTCAAGGACGCGGCAGGGGCTCTGCCGGCGGAGGTCATGGCCAAGCTGCATGCTAAGTCTACTATACGAGCCGCCGACGCAAGCACGATCAAGTCCGGGACGACCGCCCAAAGTGACGAAAAGCCTGCTTCTCCCAAGAAGCGGTTTGCCAACAAGCCGCAAGACGGCAAGGTATCGTCCGCGATCCACTAGCCTCGATTTCCATGGATGCGAATCCCGCTAACGCTAGGATCGCTTAGGGATTCATTTGACTCAAGAATTTGGCTTCTGACGTTATCCTTTAGGGTGCGCCGATACCAGGATTTCACGCTGTTATGTGGCCCGGCCGCGGCGATGCCCGGCTGGTCGCACGATTTGCGCGAATGTGGACATATCCCCAATCCATGGGGCTTTTCTTGTAGGCCGGAGCTTGTGCCGCGGATTTTCGCTTGACACGACATGTGGTATGTGAGACCGTGAGAATGTGCCTATCAGCGCACCATATAGACTAACGGATTGCCGTCGCTTCTTCGCCAAGCCCGCAACCGTGCGGCAGCGTCAATACGAGGCGTTGCGGGCCTTCTACGTGGAGCAGCTGCCCTCGGCCGAGGTCGCGCGTCGCTTCGGCTATTCGCCGGGCTCGTTTCGCTTGCTTTGCCACGCCTTTCGCCGCGGCGACCTGCCGGAGTTCTTCGCCAGCGCTCGACCCGGTCGGCGCGAGCAGCCGCAGAAGAGCCGCGCCCGTGACCAGATCGTCGCGCTACGCAAGCGCAACTACTCGGTCTACGAGATCAGCCAGGCGCTCAAGCAGCAGGGGATGCCGTTGAGCGCGACCGCCGTGCGCGAGGTTCTGGCCGCGGAGGGCTTCGCGCCTTTGCCGCGGCGCCTCGACGAGGAGCGTCCGGCTCGCATCGGCCCCAATGTCGAGGCCGTCGCCAATGTCAACGACTTCACCCTCGGCCCGCGCGAGTTCAGCACGCGCACGGGCGGCTTGTTCCTGTTCATCCCCGATCTGGTGCGTCTCGATAGCGACACGCTGGCGCACGGCGCCAAGCTGCCCGGTTCACGCATGATCCCGGCCGCACATGCCCTGCGTGCCTCGCTGGCGCTCAAACTCTGGGCGATCGAACGCAAGAGCCACATCATGGCGCTGGTTGCCGACGAGGGCTTGGCACTGTTCTGCGGCCTCAACGCTATGCCCAAGAAGAGCTTCCTATCGGAATACTCCTCACGTATCACCCCGCAGAAGGTCTCGCACTTGCCTGCGCTCTGGCACGCGCAACTCGGCGGCGACAGCCTGTTCGCCGGTCAGTCGCTCAATCTCGACTTCCACTCCGTGCCTTACTTCGGCGAGCATCCACTGGTCGAATCCCACTATTTGCCAAGGCGAAGCCGCCGCCAGCCCAGCATCCTCACCTTCCTGGCCCAGGATGCCGATAACCAAGTCTTCTGTTACTCCAATGCCGATATTCGCAAAGGCGAGGAGGCCGACGAGATTTTTCGCTTCATCGATTTTTGGAAGCGCCAACACGGCAAGCTACCGCAACATCTCGTCTTCGATTCCAAGCTCACTACCTATGAAGGGCTCGATCGGTTGGATGCCGCCGGCATCACCTTCCTTACGCTGCGCCGTCGCTCGCCTAGCTTGCTCGCCGAAGCTGCCGCCCTGCCGGCATCGGCTTGGCGTACCGTCACCCTGGAAGTGCCTCACCGCAGATATCGGAATCCGCAGGTTTACGAACAGAAGGTGCGTCCCCGCCAGCGCACCTACCGGCAGTTCTTCATCACAGATCTCGGACACGATGAGCCCACCATTCTGCTCACCAATGATGCAAACTCAACTGCCAAAACCCTCATAACCCGCTACGCCAAGCGCATGCTCATCGAGAATGCGCTCGCTGATGCCGTTCGCTTCTTCCATGTCGACGCGCTGTCTTCATCGGTGGGCTTCAAGGTGGACTTCGACATGGCCCTTCTCGTGCTCGCCTCGGGCCTCTATCGCCTCATGGCGCGCCGCATGCGCGGATACAATGACGCCCAGGCCCGCCAAATCTTCCGCGACCTCATCGACATGCCGGCCGACGTCATTATTGACGAGGACGAAATTAGGGTCCGCTTCCACAGGCGCGCGCATCTGCCGATCGTCCTCGCCTCCGGTCTGTTCGACAAGCCTGTCGCCGTCCCGTGGTGGAACGGCCGGTCCCTCCACCTCATGCAATAGGGCTCGCCAGGCCTCTCGTGTTAGATCAATGTCGTTCCGTGGAAATCCAGGGCTAGAGCGCAATGGGCGTCGGATTGGAGCGATTGCCGCGCTGGGATTTTGGTGGAGCATGATCTTTTCGGAAGGCCCACTTCCAGTTTCCCGGATCATGCTTTAAGCATCACAGGCTCTGGCCGTCGAAATTTTGCCGGGACCTCGTCGGCGCCGGCATCCGAGACCACCGTCATGCGAATCGGGCCGCGTTCCATGACAGAACGGGGAGATTTGTGCCATTCGGCGGTGTCCGCAATTGCGATTCGCTATCCCTGTCGGCGGCATGAGATGTCGGCCGACCCGGGTGGCAGGGCGTGAATCGCTGGCGGCATGAGCAATCGTCACCATTTGCACTGGTTTAGCTCGCTCCTGCTGGCATGCACGTTGTTGAGCTTCGCCACTGCCGCCCAGGGCCAAGGCGCCTCCCATGATCGCGTAACGTCGCGCAGTCCGGCTGCCGCCTGTCTTAGATTCGCGGAGACGTTGTCGCTCGGCGCCCCTCTGGCGTTCACCAAACGGAAACTGCGCACGGGCGGCGGGTTGAGGATCGTTGCTCTTGGGTCATCCTCGACCACAGGTTTTGGAGCATTAGGAAAGGGGACCGCGTTTCCCGATGTGATGAAAGACGAGCTGTTGCGGCTGCATCCCGATGTCGCGATCGAGCTGATTAACAGCGGCCGCATCATGGAGGACCTTGGCGACAACATCTCTCGCATCGACAATGATGTGTTGCGTTACAAGCCCGATTTGCTTATTTGGCAGATCGGAACTAACGACGTCGTGTGGCGCGGCATTGCCGGCAATGCGAAAAAAATGCTCGCTGGTGCCGTCAAGCGGATCAAGGCTGCCAAAACGGACGTCGTCCTGTTGGATTTGCAATATGCACCCCTGGTCACGCTCACGAGCCGTTATAAGCGCATGGAAGGAATTATTGCGGACGTTGCGGCCGAACAGCGAGTCGGCCACTTTCCGCGCTTCCTTCTGATGAAGCGTGCGATCGACGCCGGCGTCACGGGGCTCGTATCGTGGGACGGTCTGCATAATTCGGCCGAAGGCTACGCATGTGTCGGCATTGCGCTCGCCCGCATGATCGATGCTGCAACCCAGCGATAGTGCGCGGTCGAATAGTGAGTCCGTCGATTGAAGGGCTCCGCTGCGAGAGCTCAACGCGTCTTACAATAACGTGGCCTAATTCTCTTCATGGATGAAACTTAAGGAACTGTGCGCGGGTGAAGCGTGTCGCTTGGGAACCAAATGAACCTGCGGCTGTTGGCCAAGCGCCGACGACTATTTTCAAAATGCTAAATGAAACTTCTCCTCCAAAACCGCTCTTCGGGACCTGGCGCTAGTCTGCCGAGGAGGAAGAACAAAGCCACATGTGTGCCGTTCACACAGTTCCAACAATTTAGTCTAATTCGATCGCCGCGGAAGAGACTGCGCCGGTGTCGCGCACGACGACCTCGGTGCCCGTCCGCGTGCGGTTGTAAAGATCCACACACTATCCTCGTCGGTCAGGCGGATGGAGCCGGAGGACACGTTTCTGCCAATGGTCCATGGCTCGTTGGCACTATGAATGCGGTAGAGCATATCCTTGTTGTCGCTCCAGAGGTACAGAGCGCGAGCGCTTGGATTTCCCGGCCGCACTTTATGCCGAGCCGATGCGGAATTACACTGGGTGCGGCGGAGCTCGGATCTCGGGCGGTTGGATACCGATCCCACCATTCCTGGTTGGAGTGAACGGTGGCGCGGCTGGACCAAGGGAAGCTTCACCCAACCCAGACGCCAAGGGGACGGCCTTGCGGCCGCGGCGCACCAGGTAGAGAAAATGACTGGATGGAGTCCCTTGATGACGGCTAGAGTGCAGAAAAGCCATACTCTTCAGGAAAGTGAGAGAGGCTCATGCGCGGCCGCAGAATCAAACTTTCGATCCAACGTCGGATGGTGATCGATTTTCTTTATTTTGCCCGAGCGGTTCCGACTGTGCCCGTGCAAAAACACATGTCCGTTGCCGAATTGATCGCGGCGCGCGCCGCTTGCCGCGATCGGCCGAGATGGACCGCTATATTCGTCAAGGCCTTTGCCTTGGTGGCGGATGAGGTTCCCGAATTGCGGCGGGCGTATGTGAAGATTCCGTGGCCGCATCTCTACGAATATCCTACCGCCAAGGCCAGCATCATGATAGAGCGAGACTATCGTGGCGAGCCAGCGCTTTGTCCCATCTCAGTCAAAGATCCAGCGCGCCAACCGCTACCTGCGATCGGAGAGTTGCTTGAACATGCGTCGACTTTGCCGTTGGAGAACTTGAAGGAATTTCAGCGCTGGAAACGTCTTACGCAGGTGCCGCGACCGCTGCGGCGGCTGTTATGGTGGGCTGGCCTCAATCTCGGCCGTCAGCGCGGCAATTTCTTCGGCACTTTCGGCGTGTCGGTATACTCGGCGCTCAATGCCGAGTCGCTGCATCCTTTGTCCCCGCTCACGGCGCTACTCAACTACGGAGTTATTGACAGGAATGGCCGCGTGACGGCCCGGATCATGTACGATCACCGCGTGACGGACGGCGCGACCATCGCGCGAGCTCTCGGACGCATGGAGGAAATTCTCAACTCGGTCATCCTCCAGGAGCTCCGATCACTGCCCCGTGCTGCGGCTGCCGCAAATGGCGAGCCTGGGCTGAAGGCGTCGCCGGTGGCGGCTAGCGCGTTGCGGTAGGCCTGAATCCGCCGCTTAAGGGCAATGTCCCGCTGCTCTGCGGCCGAGCGCCGCGATCGCGAGACAAACATCGCGCAGCTAACTCCTCCCATGGCACAAGAAGACCACTGGCTGCCCGGCTTCAACTTCAATGTGGAAGAGTGGGACGCGAAGGGGCAGACCTACGAAACGCTCGCGATCTGCCGCACGCTCGACCTAGCCCGCGTGGTGTTCGCGGCTGCGATCGAGAAGAAGCCCGCCGGCCGGTTCATTATTCGCAGCCGCACGCGCGTGGTGCAGCGGCACCCGGAGGACGACTGGTGAGCGTTAGGCCACCCCTAACAAACTTGCGCGTGCTTGCGCTTCCTGCGCCAGCCGAGCAGACCGAGCGCGCCAAGGCCGGTGGCGAACAGTGGCAGGGCGGCGGGCAACGGAGTTGCAGACTGAAAGCCGACAGCGCTGAATGTCGCGTCTGGAAGTGGGGCACCGGCAACAGAATTGATGATCAACTCTCCAGCCGTTATCGGAAAACCAGAACTGAAGAGAGCCGTGCCAGTGATCGGGCCGATTGAGGTCATAAGATTATAGCTGGATGAGAATACGTTGTTTATCGTAAATAAAATACGGGCAGGTTTAGTAATGTCTCCGAAACCGGCATCAGGAGCGACATTGTTGGAAGCCACCTGAGTTGAATCCGTGAAAATTCCACTTCCCACACTAGCGATGCTGAATCCAAGGACAACAGCATTCGTCCAAATGTGAAGACCAACCTTGGAGGCGTTAGCCGTATCGCCTATATCATTCAGAATAAACAGATCGTTCGAGAAGCTTTGCCCATTCAAAGATCCGCTGATGGTGGCAGTCTCCGTATAGTCGATCGGACTAGCCGCTCCCACGCCGGGCATCAGCAAGCAGAAGCCAATAGCTCCCGCCGAGACGGTTGCGAGACGCGTCCAAAACAGCTTGCACGCTTCTCTTCTTGCGCACCAAGGGTGGTCCTGGCGGCTGACCATCGGAAGTTAGCGACAGTTTGCGCAGCATGTTCGATCCCAGCGTCTAGCGGCATTTACCGTCAATACCCTTGTCCGACCGTTGCGGCCGTCCGCGCACACGGGAGCTTCGGCTAGGCTGGATAAGGGCAGGAGCTAAAATCTACAGGACTTTGATCCGGCGTAGCGGTGCTATGGTACCCCTTGGATATATGTCTTTGGATACAGACGCGCCTGCTTAGCTTCTCGTCGCCATTGACGGCCGCGCGGCGGCGGATAGCTTGTCGCCCTCATGGGTCGCGACGAGACTCACGACGCCGCTTGCCAGTGGGCATTTCGGAAAACATTCGGGCACGCGCGCCGACGCGCAATGAGTTGGATCTTTACAAGCTCGCCTTGGACGAGCGCGACGCTACGGGCACGTGGGACGCGCTGCCGATATGCGCGCGCCTGCGTGCCGAGGCCGGCCCCCGCGCCGACCAAGGCGCCACGCGCAGAGCGCCAGCAGAAGGCAAGGTTGAAACGGCAACGGCGAGAGCAACGGCGCGCCGGTCGACATACCGGCCACGAAGCGCCGCGGCCGCCCGCCGACCTCGGAGCGGGCCCGCGCCTTGCTGCGCGCGGAGCTCGTGGGCGGCCCCAAGCCCGGCGTCGAGATCGAGGCCGCAGCCGAGGCTGCCGCGATTCCCATGAGCTCGCTGATCGCGGCTGCCGACGCGCTCGGGGTGCGCTGCCGGCGCGGGGAATGGCGGTTGCCGGGTTGATCAGCTCGCGGCCCTCTTTGGTCGAAGTGCCGCGCGGCGAGCGCTCGCGGTGCAGGCGGGCAAGATTGTAGGCGGCTGTGCTACCGCCCTTGCTGACTGAGGAGGACTTGGTGTCACCAACTCCTTCAGTCCATTGATTGACCACGCACCCGGCCTCGATCGCGAATGATTTATGACACCGCGAGGGGAACGAGCCAACTATACGGGTATTGTCATACAAGCCGCATGATAGCGGCAGCTAGGGCCAGAGGCTTTAACCCCCCCCGAGCCCCCACCTTTGGTCCTTGACTCCCCGAGGATAGCTTGGACGAACCCGCCTAGGTCAGCACGAGCAGCGTACCTCGGGGAAGCCCTTATCATCCGCCAGTTCTGGCAGCACCTCAAAATCACGTCATTGAGTTGCACAGCCGGGTGCCGTCGTCGAAGCCGTATTCCTGAGCTTCCGATAGAACGACGGCGACCGTCAGCAGCAGTGAAGTGATAACAAATGTTCGGATGTCCGAACATTTTGCCGCCAGTTTTGTCTCGGGCTCTCTCCGGGCATCGCGCTCAACGAGCATTACGTCGCCCACGGGCGACATCGGATCAGGCAGGAGCGAACCGGCAGCGCCGCGACCGCGGCGCGCTACCCTGCGGATACCCGGGTGACAGAACTTTAACGTTAACCCCCAAAAAGCCGCCGCCGCTTTGTTGCGGGCTGGCCACAAAACTTCGGGCCAGACGTTTTCAACATGCCTTGAGAGGGTGGGCGAAGCGAACGAGTAACCACACATCCAGGAGTCACCATCATGCTCGTGCGATTGTGGAGGAAGCCGCGGCCCTGGCCTCGCTGGTGCTGTTTCTGGGCATGATTGCGATCTGGACGCAGGTGATTGCAACACCTGATCCTGCTGCGCCTGCCATCCAGGTCAGCGGTGCGTTCAAAGGCGCGATCCGGCAACACGCACAGGTGCTTAAGCAATGGCCGACGAGCCGCTCTCATCGTCGTCAGGCATAGCGTCCTCGGCGCTCGTGAAACCATTCGGCGCGCTCGCGGCCCCGGCAGTTTCTAAGGGCGGCCGCCAGGTGGTTCAGGCTTCAGATAAACGATCAGGCAACAAATACAAATTACAAGCCCAACAAGCGGATATTTCAGAGCTACAACCGATGCCATTCCGAACAGGCATAGAGTTGTGATCGATCGGATGCGCAGGATCATGCGCACCGTCGGCGAGATCTCATGACTCGATCGGTCGACAAGTTCCCAGATCAAACATATGTACGTCGCGTTCACTAAAAAGAAAACGAACGCATAGAAGGACACCGGCTGTGATGCCAATTCGCTCACTGCCATCCAAGCGGTAGAGAGTGGAAGTAGCGACATCGAGAAAAGATGGGCAAAATTGAACCACAACAGACGCGTCGTCGCCTCCGTAGCATAACGCATGAGGTAATGGTGATTGGTCCAGACAATAGCGATGAACAGGTAGCTCACCGCGTAGCTCAACCATCTGGGCCAGAGTATCAAGAGGGCTTTATATGTGGGAAGGTCTGGCGGACGAAGTTCCAAAACCAGTACCGTTATGAGGACGGCAAAGACGCCATCCGATAATGCACTAAGGCGCTCTGGAGTCGCTCTATGGAGCACGGTCATTATTTCATGTTGAAGGCAAGCAGCGGCCCTTCGGCAAGAGAGCTCGCACCTCGTCGAATTGCCGCATCCGGCTGCCGTTGTGCGAGATCAGGCGGCCACGAACGGTGTCGGCGGCGGCGCGGAATCCGTCAAACTTTGCCTCGAAGACCCAATCGGGATCGTCGAGCGGCTCCGCGCGCGGGACAGGATTTATCAGCGACAGCATGCCGGGCGGTGTAACGTGCACCGGCGGTTTCGCCAAGGCCACGGGCGGACCCTTTCCCCGAACGATCAATGGCCCCTCGGGTCGCTGGAATAAGACAGTCAGGTCCGGGGTTTTTATGTCGAGCGGCCCGAAACGGAGTTACGCGCCCATGAAGGATTTCCTGTTCATGTCCGCGGTTCTCGTCGGCATCGCGGGGATCAGCACGCACGTGGATGCCCAGAACTATCCCTGGTGCGCTAATTACGCGATGGGCGAAAGCGGCCCTACCAATTGCGGCTTCACCAACTATGACCAGTGCATGACCACTGTCAGCGGAATCGGCGGTTCCTGCGAGCGCAATACGCAATACGTTCCCCCTCCGGGTCCTCGCCCGCGTCCATGGCACTACCGGCTGAACCGCTGATCGGCTCGGCCGCCTGGGCCGAATTTCGGCCTAACGAGTGCGGAGCACCCAGCCTGCAAAATCAAAGATGCCCCCCGCGTCGCCGTGCAGGCGCAAGACCAGGCCGATAGCGAGAGTATGCGATCAGGTGGAAGGCCCAAACGAGAAACCGTTGATAAGAGTGAAGGTGAGTCAACAGTTTTGCGGCCCACCGGTAACTCCCGCGAGCAAGCCTTGAGCCTTCCGAGCTTAGGAGGATCGGTCGTGTCGGACGACCGATCTCTATTAGGTCCAGGTTTAGTGCGGCACTGCTCCTCGGTTTTTCCGGGACAAACGGCCGAGCGCCTCGTTCTTGACTGTACAATCACCGGCCTTGCGCGCCCAGGTTGGCAAATCAAAATGATAAGCCCAGCCGCGGTTGGCGGGTTTGCGTCTAACGTATCGAGGCAGTGGCTGAACGGTGCGTTTTATCATAGAAGCTTCATCAACTTTTCTGTATTATTTCACATTCTGATCACTGCTGCCCGTTGCAGCATCGTCATCTTGTGCGATCTCGACGACGATAACGAATTTAACCTTCCTGACTTTCTTCCCTGTGGCTTCCACGCCCCGAATTGCGCGGATCACATCCTCTTGTGAAAATGGGCACAGGCGGCGCGCCATGGATCGCCTCACGCCATCGATTTCGCTGTCTCGGGCTCGTTGATCAGATCGAAAAGGAAGCGAATTGGGGTCGATGACCAGTACGCTCTCCCGAACGTGGGTTTGCGCAGCCCTTCCTTGCCGCGGACCCAAAACTCCGAGACGCGGTCGTCCTCACGCCGGCCAGCCACCACCAACTACGGAAATCAGCACTGCGCCCGCGTAATCAATCACATGGTCGAAGAACAGATTTCCGATATGATCAAAATGCGAGGTCATGCGTCGAGATGGCTTGGAACGGATTGCAATAACGCTCCTTGAGCATTTAGAGTCTCGCGCGGAGCCGGACGAGTCCACTGGAGTTGCCATTTGATCCGGTTGTCGGCATGCCGCCGCGCAATCGGTCGGCGTACCGATTTGCGCCCTCGCTAGAGTTCACTCGGCTTTTCGCCAACCCGAGTGCAACATACCAAGCGCACCATCTTGCGACCCGCGGATCTTGCAGGCCATTACGATCCGTTCATCGTTCGATATCACGCTCGGCGACATCTTCATTATCACGCCATAGCGCGCAGGTTTTTGAGAATTGCGCGCGTTGGCACACTGGACGAGTTCCAACGCCGGGAAGCGTCGATATTTCTCCACAGCCTGAATCGGCTCAATCTCTCGACGATCCTCGTCAGCTCACCGCAGATCTTCGAAGCGGAGTACCGCGCACTTGGCAAACGCCTTATGTCGCTATCTCGAAATGGCGGAGAGGTGACTAATCCCGCCTGATTTCGACTTGCTGGTGTACTAAGATCTGCTGCAATGGCTTGACTTCCCGAGGGTACTCGCCGAACCGAGACCCTGCATCTTGACGACGCAATCGCGAAAAACTGCGATCGAAGGGAGGTAGCTTGGCCTGATCGGTCGTAATACCAGCGTCCAGTAGGAAGCAATCCGGCCGCTTCGTCGTGGTTGCACGCGGTTCAGAACGCCGGTTGATCAAATCGTGACGCATCAGATTCGCTAGAGGTTTGAAACATGAACTTTGTAGGAATCGGGAAAATCCTGACGTTATTGACGCTAATAAACGGCTCGCCGATCATCGCCAAACGCATCTTTGGCAATAACCTCTGCCGGCCAGTTGACGGCGGGAGGAAATTCATAGATGAACGTGCCATTTTCGGGTCGTCGAAAACGATACGCGGGCTCCTGATCTCGATTACCGCTGCCACAATGGTGGCACCGCGTTTGGGGCTTAAGCGCAGTGTCGGCTTGCTAGCAGGCACGGCCGCCATGGTTGGCGATCTATTTTCCAGTTTCTCAAAGCGCCGCCTTGGTCTTGCCCCAAGCAGTAAAGCCACCGGCCTCGACCAGATACCGGAATTGCTGCTGCCGCTGCTCGCCTGTCGAAAGGCACTGAGATTGACGAATTTAGATATTATGGTCGCGTTGACTAGTTTTGTCGTTGGGGAGGTTGTGCTGTCCCGGCTGCTGTTCGCAGTTGACCTTCGTGATCGACCCTATTGATCGGAACAGTACGATGAAGGTGGTGCAGCGTGATTTCGGGAAGACAGTTTAGCCGCACGGCCACGATGGACGTCCCGGCGCCAACGGAGGTATAACCAGCCATGCCGTTGTAGGTCCATGCACCCGATCCAAGATAACGGGGCAAAACTGAGTTTAGTGTTATAGGAATGGAGCCCGGCAGACAAATTTGACCGCCATGGGTATGACCGCTCAACAGCAAGTCGAAATCGACGTGCGCGGCATGGCGATAAACCTCGGGCGTATGCGACAACAGAATTGAGAATGCCTTCTGCGGGATATCGGCCGCAGCCTTTTCGATGTTGTCGACTCGATAGAAATGGGCATCGTCGATACCTGCCAAATAGATGCTGGCGCCTTCGCGCGAGATTGGTTCGCACTCGTTGAGCAGCATCCGAATGCCCATGTCTTCCATTGCGGGAACCATGCGGATCGTGTCATGATTGCCGAGTACCCCATAGACTGGCTTGGGCAGGAGCGATCGTATCCTTTTCATTCCTTCCAATGTTGCGGCGAACGCGCCAAACGTCGCGCCGCGATAGTCGCCGGTCATCACGCATATGTCGTAATCGAGCGTTGGAAGCAGTTTCTCGAGACACCGCATCGCGCCTTGACTGATATCGAGATGCAGATCGCTCAGGTGGAGCAAGGTGAAACCGTGGAAGGCGTCAGGCAACTTTCTGGAATGAACTAAGTTGTGTCGGATCTGCACGCGCTGCGCATTCCGTACGCCGCGCCAGTAGAGGCCACTTAGCTTGAGTGCGTTTCGAATGACCGAGTGTATCGAGTACCAGTTTTCAATGTGAAAGAAATTGATTCCTTGGCCAAATATCTGCGCTTCGTGGTCCTTTTCTATCTCCAAGCGCTGCATGGCATGAGGCCGATCCAACTGTCTCGCTATCCTTGCTTCGGTTTCGTTCATCGGGTACACGGTTGGCCAATTTTGAAGCTGTTAATGTGAAGGCCCAGCGACCGGACAGGCCTTTTCACGCTCAACTTATGGGGATGGCGGCTCGATCAGGAGGCCGAGGCGCTGACGCGTACGATGCATTTGCATGGCGGCCCATTGCTTACGCTCGCCGTCGTGATGCCGCTCCGTTGTGCCCCAAATCGCGAGCGCGTGTGTCAGCTTCTGCCCTGAACCTCTGCAGTAAAATGGATGCTTGCCGGGAGAACTGGCGATCGCCGCGCGCCGATCAAGGTGGCAGAGAAACATCTCGCGCGGGGCGCTTAGCAGATCCGCAAGCATCGCCGCTGATAACATGGGTTGCCCGGAACACTGTAAATTCGACAGCAGGACGGCTCCGAATGCAGCTGTGGGCTGACTATGCCGCGATCTCGAATTTATCGCGTTTGATCTTGGTGAGGTTCATACCCTCGATACGGATCAATCGGGTATCCGCCTCGCGCCGTGGCGAGTGCAAATCACCCTCGCCGTAAAGGTAGGCCATGCCGGGCTCCAACACATAACTTCGGGCTTTCACGACCTTGCCGGGCTGACCGTTTGCCGGCTTTTCGATCAGCTTCCAGTCGATCATTTTGGTTACACCGACGGCCTGGCCGTAGATAGCCCAGCTAGGGCCGTGATCGTGCGGCGCGCTAGTCTTCGCCCCTCTGTATGCATGGGCGAGAATGCAGAAATGCAGATCGGGATCTTCGTAAAGAGTCTTCCGCTCGACTTGCATATCCGGCCCGAGATGCTCGGCAACGAAGTCTGGATCGGCACAAGCCTTGGCAGCGTACTGTCGGACAAGCTCTCGACCGCCAGGGCCAGAATCCTTCAGTAACGCAGTACGGCAATCTGCGGCGAACTGGTCAAGTGTGTAGGGCATGGTCACGTCTCCTCGCTATCCATCCGGCGGACGTCGGGCTCGGCCTTCGCGAGCCGCTAGAGACATCCGCGTCGATTCGTTCCCATCCGTCGCGGCACGACTGGCATAGATTAGCGGCGGGAACACGCCCCTGTAAATTGCCACCCCAGCGCTGGTTTACGCCGATCTTGTCCGCTCGTCTGCGCCGGAAACTTCAATGCCCTGTGGGGCGCACCGACCGATGGTCGAGTGTTCGCCGAGTGTCCGCAGCCAGGGATCAGAATATCCTGCTGTGATCATTCCGGTGCTTACGCATCACTACCCCATGCTGCTAGCGGAATCTGCTTTATACCGACGTTACCCGAGGCAAGCGCCTCATTGTCCTGGTCGGGCTAAAGAAGGCCGTCGCGATCGCGGTCCGTAACGTTGCGGGGCGGCGGCGGTGGTCTAAGCTTAAAGAGTGGCTGCAGTCCAACGGGCTCACGTGATCAGGCTGAATTTGACGGCTTGAGCGTCAGCGGTGCTGCGGTCCCGCGCCTCGGCCCGCACGTTTCGCGACGTGGGCCTCCCGATTGATCACCTGAAGGTTTGGCAGGCCCCAAAACCCAAGCAGCTTCGGCAAGGTCGCGGTATTCGTTCCAAACGCGAAACAGCGGGAGCCGGCGATCAACTTCGGCATTCCTCCAGAGTCATCCGCCGGTCTCGCCGCAGCGACGCGCCTGGAGGCGGCGCAGTAGCTTCGCCCGACTAGGTGCATTCCAGAATTGCCATGCAACCACACAGGCGCAGTGCCAGACCGCATTTTTGTTGGGGCCATTGTCCCAAAGATCCACGTGCCAGCCGAAACGATAAATAGATTGACCGCACACACAGCAGAATCCAGAGCCCTTGCCACCTGCTGGTTCGCGATACGGCGCAGGTGGGGTTCGAAAGGACGCTGGTAATCCGTTTCGTCCATTCCCAAGCCGCCAACGCCAGCCACTCGGTGCTCCGCTTAAGGATGCGAGCGCACGCGTGAGGCGATCGGCGCGAATTTGGATGGGCGCTCCAATAAGAGTTGATCGCGAGCCGCGGTGTTGGTGGCACAAACGGGCGGGAGAGCGCCCGAGATAGAACAGATGGAAGCATGGTCGGCAAAGCGTCCGTGAGGCGCCCACGCGACCGCGGATTTCTATCGGCTCTCTCGGCTTCCCGTTTCGACATAAACGCCCCTGCGCCACCATAGTGCCCCTAAGCCGTAAAGCTTTTCTCACCAGCGGAAAGGTAGTCTATCATCCATCACCCTCCCCACCCGCACGCGCCAAACTTCACGGTGCCGCGCGGCTCTGGCCGTTACCATTCGTGGTAAGGCGCCAAATCATCACTCGCACTCAGCATTGCGGACGGCATTTTCGATGATTACAATTCCTTGTGCCGCGCACGTGGAGATCGCGATATGAACAAGCACTTCCTCAGCCGGCGGCGCTTTAATGCACTTTGCGCAGCAGTCGGTTTGTCGTTGCCTCCTATTGGCACAGGTTCGTCAGTTCTCGCTGCTGACTTTCCACCACGGACCGTCAAGTTACGGAACGGCGCCGTTGTCCCGGCAGTCGGTCAGGGCTCCTCGCGTCTCGGACAGGGAAGACATCCAGCGGCTCTTCAAGAAAACGCGCTGCGCACAGGCATTTCGCTGGGTATGACCTTGATCGATACGTCGGGCGATTACGGTGACGGCCGCTCGGAGGAATTGATTAGCCACGTGATTGGCGGCCAGCGCGACCGCGTATTCCTGATCTCCAAAGTGGAAGCCGATGAGGTGACGGATGACGGCATTGCCCACGCTTGCGAGGCGAGCCTTGCCCGTCTCGGCACAAACTATCTTGATCTCTATTTGCTGCATTGGCCAGTGCCGCTCAGACTATTCGCCGATGTTGTCACGGGGTTCGAACGGCTACGCGCGGCGGGGAAAATTCGAGCTTGGGGAGTGTCCAACTTCAACACTAGCCAGATGGAAGCTCTATTCCGTGTCCCAAACGGTGATCGATGTGCGACGAATCAGGTCCCTTACAGCCTCAATAACCGCGGCATTGAGCGCGAGCTTCTGCAATGGTGCAGGCAACACGGTATGCCGGTGATGGCGTATTCGCCGCTCGGCGGCGACAATAACCTCGTGATACGCGACCACACGCTGGCGCAGATCGGTGCTGCACACCGCAGCTCTGCTGCCGCGGCCGCGCTGGCATGGGTCATCCGCGACGGCAACGTTATCGCAATTCCCGAGTTCGGCGTTCCGGCGCACGTTAAGGAGAACGCTGGGGCGCTTTCACTTATCTTGGCGCCGCACGACATTCAGAAACTGGATGCTACTTTTCCGGGACCCTATGGCGCTAACTAACCGGTCAAGCGAGCGCACCGCGCGTCTTTGCTGCGATGTTCACGCCGACTTTTTGAAGCCCCCGGCCAGACAATGTCGGCACCGTGCCGCGCCTTGAGCCGCGAGACCGTCGAGTGATCGACGGCGAAGGAAAGCGCGATGTCGCGCATCGATTCCGGCTGCCTCGTACTCGGTGTAGCCGGCGATGCGGATGATTTCCATGCAATCAACATGAAGTGTGGTGAGCCCGCTGCCCACACGCCTGCACTCGACGATGGCCTTGTACCATCCGATTGGTACGCTCTGCTTAGCGGCTTCGTTTTCCTATGACTAGACCGCGAGCGTATGAACAGGCAGCGACGCGCCTACGCCAGCCGCCCTCAGATAGTGCTCACATGTAACGCTGCTGCGCTGCTCGATCGCTTCGCGGCCCACGCTTTGGTGTCACCCAACAACTGCGGCAATGCCGCCGCCGCAAGGCCGTCCAGCATGGGCGCGATACTTTCGTTCCTTATACGACGTGGCTGCGCAACGACTGGCCGAGTGGTCAGGCCAACGTGTCCTCCAGGCTGAGCTTCTGCTCCGGTGCATCGTCCCCGCGAAGGCGCCTTCGGCGGGCCGGGACACGATGGCGCGGGAGCCTCAATTTGCAGCGGTGAGGCGTGGCAGTTTCTGCGTCAGCAATTTCTCCGCTTCCCCCACGATGCGGGTGACGATCTCACCAGCCGGCGGAATGTCGTGGATGAGACCGGCGTCCTGCCCATCGACAGCGGGCCTTCGTCAACGCCGCCGGTGCGGCGCGCCGCGACGAGTTTTTCCGCCGCTTCGGCGCGGTCGCGGCGTAGCGCCCATTCGCGGCCGGCATGCAGCGGCGATTCGACCGTGGCGAGCAAGCGCGTGCCGAGCAAGAACGGCCTCTGCGCCGAGCGCCAGCGCGGCGACAAGGCTGCGGGCGTCCGCATAGCCGCCGGCCGCAAGCACCGGGATCGGCGCGACCGCGTCGACCACCATGGGGAGAAGCGGCATCTCGCCATCCAGCCGACATGGCCGCCGCCTTCGGTGCCCTGCGCGATGATGATGTCGGCGCCGTCCTCGGCGGCGCGTTTGGCTTCCGGTACGGTAGCGGTCATGTAGGTGACGAGCGCGCCCGCCTCGTGCGAGCGGTCGAAATACGAGCGCAGGTCCTGCTCGGGCTTCACCCAGGCGAATTGCAGGATCGGCGGGCGCAGCTCGAGCGCGGCGGAAAAGTTTTCGTCGCAGATCGCGAACAGCAGAAAATTCAGCCCGAACGGTTTGTTGGTCTGCCGGCGAATGCTGGCGGTGTTTTTCAACAATCTATGCTCCGGCTTGAGAAGATAACTACCGAGTGCGCCGAGGCCACCGCAAGGTCGAGAAGCGCGGGCCGGCAAGCTCGTCAATGTCACGGTGAAAGGCCGGCGGTGATGGCCGCCTTAGCCCGCGTAGTCGGCCAGCGGATAGAGGCATTGCGCGGAGCTGCCCGAGGTCCGCACCTGGTAGGTGTTGCGGTGGCGCTGCGTTAGATCCTCGGCGCCGCCGAAACCCTCCACAACCGTCGATATTCTATATTCTTCGTGCATCAATTAGCCCCGATGCGTCTCAAAAGGGAGCTGCGGCTAAACATGCATGCGCTCCTGGTCGTGGTGAACGCTCTGGAATTGCTGCCGGCAGCGAGCGCATTCCAATTGTATCTATCGGGTGCGGCGGTGGCGCTGAGCCTTGTCGCGCTGCTAGCGATCCTGGTCGGGCGCGGCCCGTCACGGGACATCCGAAGTACTGCCGCTGAGGCGGCCCGACCGATGCCTGTTACGACTCGCGCAAACCACGCACGCGCCGAGATCGTCATCGACGCCTCCAGTTCGCCCGCGTCAGCGTGGGCGCCATTGGTCCGAGGGCCGCTTTTCAAATCTCAGGTCATCTCCCCCGTTCCAATTGTTCCGAAGAAATAGTAACTTGCTCCGCTTGTGGTGACGGTTCAATTGCCCCTCGTCCGTTAAGGGCCCCTTCATAAATAACTGAGTCAAAATTTGCCCACAGGTCAAGAGAATATCTTGAACGGGATTTACAAAAAGGAATCGCTGGACGTAGCGTCGCAGCATGATTCGGGCTGCGCAGGCGCGTGCTGCACAGAAGCGCTACCGCGAGATGGCGCCTGTTCTGAATGAACAGAGTTGCCGGCGCTTCCTTGCCTTGGAAGCGCGAGCATTGGGCCGGGGCGGCGTCAGCTTGATGGCTCGGATCAGCGGGCTGGCACCATCGCCGATGGCGGTGGCAGTAACGGGTATCGCGTGCGACTGTGGAAAGTCGAGCTTCAGAAGCTGACCGACGAGCTCAAGTTTCCCATTACGATTTGCCACTTGCCGCCCGGCACAAGCAAGTGGAACAAGATCGAGCAGCGCCTATTTTCGTCATCACCATCAACTGGCGAGGCAAGCCGTTGCGCAGCTATCGCACCATCGTCCAGCTGATTGCCGCGACGACGACCGATGCCGGCCTCAGGGTGCGCGCCGAGTTGGACGAAAACAAATATCCCAAGGCGGTCAACGTGTCCGACGCTCAACTGGCAGCCGTCAATCTTTCTCGTCATTCGTTCCACGGTGATTGGAACTACACCATTGCTCCGAGGCGCGCTAAACCTATCCTCAGATCACGAGGATGATTTGTTGGAAATCTTTGACGGCATGTGGTTGTCAATGTATCCGACACCTGGGCAGTAATTCAGTTTCAACAAAATCGGCGGCGGGTTTCCGGCAAGCAGGCCTTCCTTTGCTTGGACAAGCCACCATGACGGCGGGAGATGGCAGGGATAATTCGAATCTGAAAGTCTCGGGCGAAGGATTTGACATGCGGCATCCAGCTTTCGCGAAGGTCGCTCACTTCCTCGCGATCAACCCGTCGCCGAAACTCAGCTGCTTTCGCCACATCTCAATCATGCTGCTTTTCGGTTTTGGCGCAGCCCCTTCCGGGCGTGCCGGCAAGGTTGAAGCCGACTTGGTGGTTTCGCTTTGTCTTTGGGTCCAGCTTGGTAAAGCGACGGTCGGCGCGATATTTGGCAAAGACCCAATCGAGCGTGCCGGGTGCTGCCATTAGGGGCCAGGGCATCACCGCCTTTGCGCCATTCCCCACGGGGCATCGATCACGGCCAATTCGACGGGGCACGCGTCCCCGGTAGGTGGTCGCGCCCCGACGAATTGGCTCGGTCTTGGAAGGTTACGCCGCTTTGGGCCGTCGTCCGCGGCGCGCATCCAAGAACCGCATCCGAAAGGGTCCATGCGGCTTCATATCAGTTTGCTCAAATCCTCCTGTATTTCGTCGTCGGCGGGTGCGGTGCCGCCGTTCAACGAGCCGTCGGCATTGTCCGGCACAACTGTGGCGGTGACGCTCTTCACCTTGCCGCTGTTGTGGTCATATTCGACGATCACGCTGTTGAAGCCGGCTTCATGCGCGTCTTTGAACACATAGCCGCCAAGGCTGCAGAGTGGCTGACGATCACGTCACACGACGTACACCTCAAGCGATCCACAGCCCCGCCCAACGTCGATCATCCAATTCCTGTCCATGATGACGGCCATCTTGCCGTCCTCGATCTCAATCTTCACTGGCACGTCCGCCGCCTTCGCCGCCTTGAGCGTGCGGGTGAGATAGCGCTGCGTGAAATTGCAGGGACCGTGCGTCATTTGAATTACCCTTACGCCATCGACTTCAACCTCGCGCGCTTGCGGGCGCCCCTTGGCCCTGGCCCCCGCCTTAGGCAACGTGAAGAAATGATTTACTTTTTCAATCGGACACAGCGCAACCGGCATTTCCCGGCTGCCTGCCGTAGATGGCGGCGCGCGAGACAGGTTGCTCATCGCGTTGGGGTCTGGCTATCCGCTGACCCAGGGAATTCCGAGCGGCGCTGGGCCGCTTGCGGGCGCGGACCCGATTAGGTTTCCACAACCATCGATGTCCTATATTCTTGGTGCATCAATCAACCCGATGCGTCTCAAAAGGGAGCTGTGGCTAAACATGCATGCGATGAAAGCGATCGCCATCATTGTGGTCCTGCTCCTGGTCGTGGTGAACGCTCTGGAGTTGCTGCCGGCAGCGAGCGCATTCCGATTGTATCTATCGGGTGGGGCAGTAGCGCTGAGCCTTATCGCGCTGGTAGCGATTCTGGTCAGGGGCGGCCCGTCAGGGGATAAACGAAGTGCTGCCGCTGAGGCGGCCCGCCCGATGCCTGTTGCGACTCGCGCAAACCAGGCAGACGCCGAGATCGTCAGCTTTTTAGCGATGCTGCAGGCAAGGGGCCGGCTGGTCGATTTCCTGATGGACGACATCAACGCGCACGACGACGCACAGGTTGGGGCAGCCGCGCGCGTGGTCCATGCCGGATGCAAGGCCGCGCTGCTGGAGCACTTTCGAATCTCCCCCGTGCGCGCAGAGGGCGAGGGATCGATGGTGCAGGTCGCCGCTGGCTATTCGCCAGACGAGTACCGACTGCTGGGCAAAATCAGCGGCCCAGCGCCGTTCTCGGGAGTGCTCGTCCACCACGGCTGGAAAACGGATGCGGTGGATCTGCCGCGCGTTTTGCGGAGCTCGACCGATCGACTTCCGGCTATCGCTCCCGCGGAGGTGGAACTGAGATAAGCGGTGCGGTCGGGTGGCATCGACCGGCTGCCGGACGCCCGAGTCGGATCACGTGCAACCGGTGCTTTCCACCACGCGGCGCTATTGACGCGAATTGACAGCACGACAACCAGGATAACCCTCCCGTCATGAGCGCTCGTTTCAGTCTTGGTATCGACCTCGGCACCAGCAATAGCGCAATCGCGATCGCCGATCTCGAAAGTGGTGAGACCAGGATTATCGAAATCGCGCAGACCCTAGGACCAAATCAGATCGGCAAGATGCCGACACTACCGTCGGCCATTTATATTCCGCACTCCGAGGAGTTCACGAAGGGTTCGTTTCCTCTGCCCTGGAACGATGCCGGCGAGCGCGCGATCATTGGCCAGTTCGCGCGCGAGCGGGGGGCGCTCGTGCCTGATCGCCTCGCGAGCTCCGCCAAGTCCTGGCTGTCCAACCCGCATATCGACCCGAAGCAGCGGATCCTGCCCTGGCGATCGGACATCCCTGAAGAGAAGCTCTCGCCGTTCGAATGCTCACGCCTTTACCTCCAGCATCTCAGGGACGCGTTCCTGCACACCGAACGGGCGCAGGGCTGGGATTGGGACCTCTCGGAAGGCGAGATCGTTGTAACCGTTCCTGCCTCGTTCGATGAGGTCGCAAGAAGCCTCACCGCCGAGGCCGGCAAGGCCGCGGGGCTTGAGGATGTCACATTGCTGGAGGAGCCGCAGGCGGCATTTTATGCGTGGATGGCGCATATCGGAAGAGATTGGCGAAACCTGATTGCTGATGGCGATATCGTGCTCGTCTGCGACGTCGGTGGTGGGACAGCCGATTTCAGCTTGATCGCGGTCACAGATATCGAGGGCCGCCTGGAACTTGAGCGTGTCAGCGTCGGCGAGCATATTCTGCTGGGTGGCGACAATATGGATTTGGCGCTCGCGTATGCGCTGCACGCCAAGCTTGAGGCCGCGGGCAAACGGCTGGACTCGTGGCAATTCCTGGCGCTCGTGCATGCCGCCTCCAAAGCCAAGATTGTCTTGTTTGATGATGGCGGGCTGGCGCAGGCGCCAATCGCGGTCCCCTCGCGCGGCTCCAGCCTGTTTGCCGGAACTGTCTCAACGACACTCGATCGCCAGACGCTGGAGCAAGTTGTTGTCGATGGCTTTTTTGCCAGAACCAGCGTTGATGACCTGCCGCACGAGAGCCGTATGGCGGGGCTGCAGGAATTCGGTCTGCCCTATGCTTCCGATCCGGTCGTCAGCAAGCATATCGCCCGGTTTCTCGCTCAGAGCCTGCAGAACGTGAAGGCTAGCGAAAAGCTTACCGCTCTGGTGGGAGCATCGCCTGGCACGCAGGTGCTGATGCCGACCGCCGTGTTGTTCAATGGGGGCGTTTTCAAGGCCGCGCCGATCCGTACCCGGGTGCTTGATCTACTGGCGTCCTGGAATGGGGGCCAGCCAGTCCGCGAATTGCAGGGTTTCGAACCAGACCTCGCCGTCGCACGCGGCGGCGCGATCTACGGACGTCACCGCGCCACTGGCCAGGGCATGCGCATCACGGCCGGCGCGGCGCGCTCCTATTACATCGGCCTGGAAATGTCGATGCCCGCCATTCCGGGTTACAAGCCGCCGCTGAAGGCACTATGTGTCGTCCCGCAGGGGATGCAGGAAGGCACGGAACTGCTGATCGAAGGACGCGAGTTCGGACTTGTCACCGGCCGCACGGCGGAGTTTCGGTTTTTCTCCTCCTCGGTCCGAAGCGGCGATACGCCGGGACAGATCCTGCCCGATGCCGAGCGTGACCTTGATGACGCCGGCCTACTCGAAGTCGAGATCCCGGCGCTGGACGTCCCGGTGGGGCAGGTGGTGCCGGTCCGCGTCAATCCTGTCGTCACCGAACTTGGCGTCCTTGAGCTTTGGATGAGGCACACGAACTCCGAGCGCCGATGGAAGATTGAGTTCCAGGTCCGCACGGAATAGGGCGCGGACTGCCTCCGGAGGTAATTCTTGACGAAAGACCGCGCCCACTTCGCCATTGGTATTGATCTCGGCACAACCAACTCCGCACTCGCATTCGCGCCACTGGTGGGCGAGGGGACGCCAGAGGTCCTTCTGGTCCCGCAATGGGAAAGCCTGGCCAGCCTGACCGAGAAGCCAACGCTACCTTCTTTCTTGTACCTGCCAGAGGAAGCCGTCGCAGCACACTTGCGCGGTGAGGAGATCGGAGCCGGGCAGTGGATCGTCGGCCTTTTTGCACGCATGAAGGCAAGCGAAGCGCCCGGACGGGTCGTCCATTCCGCGAAGTCGTGGCTTTGCCATCATGCTGCCGACCGGTCGGCCCCATTTCTGCCATGGGGATCGACGGTGCTGGCGCGTGACCAGAAAATCTCACCGGTGCGCGCCTCGGCACTGATTTTGAACTATCTGCGGGGGATCTGGAACAGCCGGTTTGCCCAGGCCGGGTTTGCGTTCGATGACCAGGACATCACGGTTACCGTCCCGGCTTCCTTCGATGCGGCGGCACAGCGGCTGACGATTACCGCCGCCGAGGCAGCGGGCTTCCCCAACGATGTGCGACTGCTCGAAGAGCCGCAGGCTGCGTTCTATTGCTGGCTGGAAAGCCACGACCAAGCGTGCGAGTTATGGCAGCGGCCCGACACCGGCGATGCCGTGCTGCGGCACGTGTTGGTCATCGATATCGGCGGCGGCACCTCGGATTTCAGTATTTTTGAAGTTCGCCTAAACGAGCAAACGCCGATGCCTGACATCAGGCGTGTCGCGGTGAGCGATCATACGCTGATCGGCGGCGACAATATCGACCTTGCCGTCGCTCATTTCCTGGAGCCGCGGCTTGCCGGGGCGGCCGGCCAGCTTTCCGGCCCGCAATGGGATCAGCTCGTCGCCGCCTGTCGTCATTTGAAAGAGCACGCGTTGGCCACTACCGGGCCGCCGGATGAGCGGTTCGTTGTTGCACTGGCCGGTCGCGGGTCGGGGATGGTCGGCGGCTCGCAGGCGGCGACGGTGATGCGGGCAGAAATCGAGAGCCTATTGCTCGACGGATTTTTTCCCTTCTGCGACGCGGCGGCGCGGCCGTACCAGACGCAGGTGGCACTCAGGGAGTGGGGGCTTCCCTACCCACCCGACAGCGCGATAACTCGACATCTTGCCGAATTCCTCAACAATCGCCCGCGCATTGATGCCGTCCTGTTTAATGGCGGATCCGTCCGACCGCCGCTCCTGCGCCAAAGACTTCGCGAGCAGATCGGAGGCTGGCAGGAGGGCTTCGTACCGCAGGTTCTGGAGAACGAGCAGCCGGATCTGGCGGTGGCGCGCGGAGCGGCGCGATTTGGTGCCCTTCTCCACCACCGTTCAGGTCGCATCGCCGCTGGGGCCGCCGCTGCGATCTTTCTCGAAGTGGAGGGGATACAGGCAACGGATCGCCAGACTGCGCGTCCGCCCCTCGTATGCGTTCTTCCGCAGGGTGCAGCACCGTCGCAGCTCTTTGAGATCGCTGATCTTGGGCTTAAGCTCCGCACCGATCAGCTGGTGCGCTTCCAGGCTTATTCCTCAACCCGGAAGAGCGGGAGCCAGGCCGGAGACATCGTTTCCTGGGCCGAAGGCGAATTTCGCCCATTGCCGCCCCTTCAGACCATCGTCAGGACGGCTGAGCCATCGGGCCCGGAAGCGCGCGGGATGTTGCCCGTCGGTCTGACGGCGCAGATGAACGCACTCGGGCTGCTCCACATCTCGTGCGTCAGCGCCGACCTCGCCGCCCAGCAGTCCTGGCCGCTGGAATTCAACATGCGCGAGAACGTCCAAGGCGCTGGCGCGCACGGTGCGGGGCGGGCGCGGGAAGCAAGCGCTCCGATTGAACCAAACGCTTCAGCGGACACGATGGAAACGGCACGCAAGCAAATCGGGATCGTGTTCACCCAGCCTGCCAATAACAGCAAGAAGAACAAGATTACTGCTGCCACGATCCTCAAAAGCGTGGAGCGCATCCTCGGGCTTGCCAGAAATGAATGGAACGGGCCCCTGCTGCGCGCACTTTGGCCTGCGCTCGAGGAGCGGCTGGACGACAGACGACGTTCGGCGGACCACGAAGAGGCATGGCTCATCATGGCTGGATTCCTGTTGCGCCCGGGCTTCGGTTTTGTCGGGGACGACCTTCGTATCGATGCCCTGTGGCAGCTGCACGATGGCGGCCCGTGTTTTCCCGGTCGCCGCATCAAGAGCCAGGAATACATCCTGTGGCGCCGGGTGGCGGGCGGGCTCACGCGCGAACGCCAGACCAGGCTTGTGGCCGGAGAGATCGACAGGATCCGCAGCGGCAGGGCGCCCGACGAACTCGTGCGCCTGGCTGGATCCCTGGAACTGATCGCCCACGAGATCAAGGTGGAACTAGTGCGTTGCTTCTGCGAAATCGCGGTGGCGCTTGCACGGGCCAAGCGGCACTGCGCTCCTTACCTTGCGGCGCTCGGGCTCCTGCTCAACCGAAGCCCGCTCTACGCAGGGCCGGAAACTGTCGTCTCGCCCGATCTCGTCGAGCACGCGTATCAGGCTTTCCAGCGCTTCGATTGGACTACGCCGGAGTTGCTCGACCTGCAGACTCTGTTCCTCCGGGCCGCGCGCGTCGTCAACGATCGGAGCCTGGACCTACCCATGCCTTTGCGCGATCTGATTGCCAGCAAACTGGAGAAATCCGGCGTTCCTGCGCTGCAGATCACAAAAATCAAAGGGTTCGTTCCGATCGGACGATCCGACCGAGCCAGTCTATACGATGAGTCACTCCCTCCCGGTCTGATTCTGAGCGAATAGACACGCGAGGCCCGCGCCGCGGCTCCACTCACACCTCTGCGCACGCGCGCACGCGCGCGCGAGAAATCATCGAAGAATTTCGTACGGCGGGCAAGCTTGGCTCGCCCAACGCTGCTCCCCTTGATGCTTACTCGCACCGGTCGGTGGCAACCAAACTCCTTGCGACACCACGAAAAAAGCAAGTTGTTCGCAAGGCGCTGGCAATTCCCGTATAACGGCGCCAACCGGCGCCAGAAGCGCCCCTCGACGGCAGGAAAACATTCGGATTCGCAAGCAATATTGGAAAAACACCTTCCGCTTTCCGCGTACCCCGGTAGCGTGCTAAACTCAAACCGGCCTGGGACGTTGGGGGGCGGCGCGTGCATCAACCGAAAGCGCGGACCAAAACCGGCCGAAGGTTCCGGTTTTATGTGGCCCTCGGTCTCGTGACGGCAGCGACGCTGATGCTGCAGATCATCGAGACCAGAATTGTTTCGGTAATCTCCTGGTACCATCTGGCTTTCTTCGTCATCAGTATTGCGATGTTCGGGCTGACCGCCGGCGCGGTGTTTGTCTATCTGCGCGCGGACAAGTTCCGACCCGAGCGGATGTCATACGATCTGACCGTGGCGGCGTTGGCCTTCGCATTGGCGACGGATCTTGCAGTCCTCGTGCAACTGACGTTGGTGACGGGCGCTTCACCGTCGCTGACGTCTCTGGTCGCCTGGGCGGAATTCGCGCTCTGCCTCGCCATTCCGTTTTTCTTTTCGGGCGTCGTCGTAAGCCTTGCGCTGACGCGGAGCCCCTACCCGATCGGACAGGTGTACGGGGCCGATCTGATCGGCGCAGCCATCGGGTGCGTCGGCGTTCTCGCGTTTCTCAATGTGACGAGCGGGCCGTCCGCGGTGTTGTGGGTTGGCGCGCTTATCGGGTTTGCCGCGCTGGGCTTCGCCGGCTCCGGCCTCGGCGCCCTGCCCGGGTCCCCATCGCTTGGTTCAAAGCTCTTTCTCTACCGCCGAAGCATCGTCATAGGGTGCCTGCTCCTTGCCGCTGCCAACACGCTCACACCCTACGGCGTGCGACCGACGATCATCAAGGATCACTTGGAAGGGCCAGCCGACCTTGCCTACGACCGCTGGAATTCATTCTCCCGCATCACCGTCAGTCAGAACCAAACGGCCCCCCCTGCGATGTTCGGAGCTTCGCCGCGCCTGCCGCCCTCGACAATTGACCAGCGAGCGCTGAATATCGACGGCGGCGCCGGCACTGCCCTGTACCGCTTCGATAGAAATCTCGAGAGTCTTGCGTTCCTGCGCTACGATGTGACCAACCTTGCCTACGCCATTCCGGGCCTAGAAACGGGTGCTGTAATCGGCGTCGGTGGCGGTCGGGACGTCCTGTCGCAACGCCTCTTTGGCCTCAGCGATGTGACTGGTGTCGAGATCAACCCGATCATCATCGACGTCCTCGAGCGCCGCTTTTCCGATTACACCGCGATTGCGGCATTGGATGGGGTGAAGTTCGAGGCCGATGAGGCGCGTAGCTGGTTCGCGCGCACGACGCGCACCTTCGATGTCATCCAGATGAGCCTCATCGATACCTGGGCGGCGACCGGCGCCGGCGCTTTCACCCTCACAGAGAATGGTCTCTACACGGTGGAAGCCTGGCAACGTTTTCTTGATCGGCTGAACCCCGCAGGCGTGTTCACGGTGAGCCGCTGGTATGCGCCGGGCGAAGTGAATGAGACCGGACGATTGGTCAGCCTTGCCGTCGCGACCCTTCTTGCGAACGGCGCAGCCGAGCCCAGGCGCCACCTATTCCTCGCTGCGGCAGGGAAAGTAGCAACACTGATCGTGGCGAAGTCGCCGCTTTCGCCGGCGGTGCTGGGGGCCCTCAAAGGCGCCGCCAAAGCCAAAGAATTCACGGTGCTGCTGAGCCCGGACACGGCGGCGGCATCCACCATGCTGGAAAAGATCGTCAGTGCTCCGGACCGTCGCACACTCGACAAGGCGACCACCGGCTCTTATCTCGACCTCACGCCCCCGACGGATGCGCGTCCCTTCTTCTTCAATCAGTTGGGATTCGCCAAGCTGCTCGACCCGGGCGTATTCTCCCATTTCACTCATACCGGGGTATTCGCCGGCAATCTCATGGCGACGCTGACCCTTGCCATGCTGGTTCTGATCTCCGTCGCGCTCGTCGCCACGACCATCGTCGTTCCGTTGCGGTCCACGCTCAGAGAAGCAGGCTGGCAATTGGCTGCTGGAGGCACCGTTTATTTCGCGCTGATCGGAGTTGGCTTCATGATGGTCGAGATCGCCCTCCTGCAGCGCATGAGCGTCTTTCTCGGTCACCCGGTCTATGCCCTGAGCGTCGTTCTGTTTAGCCTGATCCTCTGGACAGGCTTTGGCAGCATGACATCGGAGCGCGTGCGTCTCGCGGGGGCCGGCACGATCGGTGCCTGGAGCGTGGCGACGACCGCTTACCTGTTCACGCTGCCATCCTGGCTGCCGCCGCTCCTGGTCGACCTCGAAGGAGCCGACCTTCTCGTTCGTGCCGGTTTCTGCGTTCTGGTGCTGGCGCCCGCAGGCTTCCTGATGGGCTTTGGATTTCCGACCGGCATGCGCCTGGCCGCCGCCATCAGCACCGGTCCAATGCCGTGGTTCTGGGGCATCAACGGCGCAGCAGGCGTTCTTGCTGCGAGCACGGCCGTCGTCACCAGCATTACCTTTAGCATCGGCACGACGCTCAGGATCGGGGCAGTCTGCTATCTCCTGATTGCCGCTCCCGCGGTCTTGTTGGTTTCCGCCGGCGTGCGATCCAGCCACACTGCTCTACGATCCTGTACCAAAGCGAAGCCGTGACGGTGGAGTGGGCCAGAGCGCAAAAAACGGCGAGTTTTGCTGTGCACAGTTTGTATGTGGCGCGCCATGGTCGATGAAGATGAACATGGGCTCTATTGTTTCGTCGCGACGCTATGATGACCTGGTGTACCGCGCGTCCCGATAGGCCATTCTGCGACGGCCTGCAACCTTTGCCCTACGTCCTTCGTTCAGCCGATGAGCGCGGCGAGGCGTTTCGCGCGACCCAGCCGATGTGGTCGCAATCGGAGTCTTGATCAAGCCACATGCCGACCCAACCCTTTGGCCCAAAGTAGGGCGTACGCTCGCGCGACTGACCAGACTCTTTCGCGCCCTTCAAGCCCCGTTCCAGGCGCCGAGAGCCTCACGTGGTAGCACTCTACTTCAACAATCGCGCAATGATTTCGACTTTCGCCCGATCATGGCCCACTCACCGGATCGCGCGGCCTGCCGCGCGCGGCAATGAGCGACAACGGCGCTGCCATGATCGCGGCAGAGATCACCGAAGGTTTGTCGCGGCTCGGCATCCTGCATCAGACAACTCTTCCATATTCTGCCTACCAGAACGGCAAGCAAGAGCGCCGCGCTGTTAGACCGAGCCTCGAATTTGGTGTCGTTCGAGGCAGCGGCATAGCCGCATAGCTTATGAGTCCACCCGCCGATATGCCGCTCAGTTCCCCGAAGATCGTCGGCAGGCGACGCGATACGCTCGCGGACGTCTTGCAATAGAGGACTGGTTACAAACATCGTGAGAGTGGGCTCCCGCTGCCGACCATTGCGGCGGTGATGGGCGCAATAGCACCATCTGGATGCGTGGCGTTGCGCCGCCGGTATCGTCCACCGCAGCGCGGTTCAGCCGCAGCATCTCGGCTTTGCTGATTTGAACCTGGTTCCCCCGAATTCAGATGGCGCAAGCGACCCAGACCTGGAAACCGGCTCTCAATTTCCTTACTTCCAGAACTCGATTCAAGCTCTGAAAGGGCTATCAGCATGAGAAAATGAGCCAAGTAGCTATTGGATTTCCCCTTACGGCTGCGGTGCTCCTCCTAACAAGGCGCTGCGGCTCTTTTTTTATGGGGAACTGCGATTTTAACGCAACCACTGCTGCTTTCATTGTTTTTGGACGTGTCGCAAATGAAGGCGCGTCGGTTAATTCGATGCGTCGGGATAGATTTTTGTCATGACCCGCTCAACGCAGGAATCTCGCCGTTCCACACGCTACGCAACGGTCGCGCCAAGTAGGCGTAGACGCGACGACCGATAACCAGACGTGGGCGACCGAAAATGCACCGCGAGAGAAAGAGAATCAAATCAATAGGTACAACTATGAAGCAAAGATGGAGGCTAAGCAGCCAAACTAAGAACCGAAAACATAACTTTGGGAGCGGCAGCAAGGAGAGGGTGGGGATTGATTTGAACTCCCCAATCGCGTCACAATAGCGCAACATTAGGGCACTTATTTCGCCCGACAATCGGATCGAGTCGATTTGGTCCTGAGCGCTTTTGAGCTCGGGTTAAGTGACCATATCCTCGCATCCCCGCTGTTTCAGCCCTAATTGAATAGTCTCCCCACTCTTTTCAGAACTCACATAACGAACATCGCGCACGAGCTCTTTATAGAATGCCGTGTGGCGAACTACAGTAGCAGGAAACTAAGCCATCCTCCTAAGACTCGTCGGTGACTAAGATCACAGTCCTGACGACATCGAGAGCGGACAACTAAAAAGTGCCCCGCCATGCTTTCGCAGTGCGCGGAACTTTTCGTTTGATGGTAATTAGTATACCGGGGGCAGAACAATCTAATTTGGGTTATCGAGTTGCATGTGATGCACAGACCGTGATGCTGACCAAAGTATTTTCCAGTGAAAGAGATCGCGCTCATTCGGAGATGCCCGCGATACGGGTGTTTGTGAATGGTTGACTCGGCGTTAAGGGACACGAGTTATGTATCTCAAGAGAGCGGCACTTGGTGTCATTGCCGGATTGACACTTGTTCCTTTGTCCTGCATCCCGCGAAGTCGAGGGCGGACAGAACAAAGGTGTCGTTCTGATCGGGGACGGGAATGATAACGCAACTCCTCAGATAGAAGTATTTTGTACAAAATACGAGCAGCGGAGCTCTTGGCGCCCAGCGCATATTCGGATGTGATGTCGAGCATTTCTAATCATTCAGATTCTAACACTTTCACTTCAAAGGCACGCATCTTACAGTGGACATCGCGAAAGTCGTAACCAGGGAACAACAATATAATGGTTCTAGAGGGAAAAATGATGATGCTGCGAAAGAGGAAAACTTAATTACATACGTGCCGCTTTGCAGGATAAAGGTCGAATCGAGACGTGAGCTTGGCCCGATTGCAGTGGCTGGCGGGGAATATAATTTCTGCGAAATTGCAGCAATGGTGATCGCTGGCGTTCCTGGACGGTGTGTTGGATCGAGCGGTGGCCAAGCCAATCCTGAATTGCCCGCGTGTCGTGGACCGGCGTTGGCGAGCGCGTAGCCCAGCCGTGGCGCAGCATGTGGATGTGGACGGTCGGCAGCCCGGCGGTGATCATGTGAGAGGAACGTGCCACCTCACTTCGCGGCCTCTGTTATATCAGAGTCTTATCGTGGGTATATTGCCTTCTGCACTTAGCGGAAATGGACGCGTTCGCTCGCGAATGCCCGCTGCCATGGCACAGCGGAGTCGCGCACCTCAGAAGGTCCCATCCAGTCGCGCACCGCGATGATGACGCGCTCGCCGCTCACCGCCGCCTCCAGCCCCAGTCCTCAAGTGCCTCGCGCCGCACCGCCGACTCTCCAGGCTCTTGGCCTTGAGCCAGTGCGGAGAAGCGGCCCGACCAATAGGGCGCGCTCCGGCGCTTCGAGACGATGCCCTCAAGGGCCCATTGCGCGGGCCTCGGGCAAACAGCACCGGCCCATTGCCGGCGACATAGTCGTTGAGCGCCAAGCCGAACGGCGCGCGGTTGAGCACGACCTTGAGCCGTTCCTTGCGTCGTTCCTGGCGCAGGGCGCGCAGATCCGCGCCGTCTAGTTCGAGCAGGTCGAAGGCCCACACAAACGAAGCCGTTGTGTTTAATTTCGTGGAGCCAGTCCGCCCCGATGGGCCGGAGCTGGCACGGGCGAAGGCTGGCACGGCGTGACGAAGCCGGCGGGCAGGAGGCGGGGCAAGGCCGACAACAATGGTCGGAACAAGGCGTAGCCCGTTGACTCCGCTGCCCCGTGCTCCAAACTCGAGGCATGTCCCGCGCGAAGTCCAAAGCTCGCGTATCCAAGCCCAAGTCCCGGGTGACGATCGCTCCGGGACTACGCCGACCGCTGGCAGATCTACCGCCCAAGAAACCGCCGGCACCAGCGGTGCGCCAGTGCCAGAAGCTTTCCCGGCGGCGGTCTGGTTGAGCTGCTGTCGAATTGGCCGCATGCCAGAAGGTTGTCGTCGAGGAACGCAATGTTGAATGCCTATCCCACGGCTCTCACCGAAGGCCTTTCGTCTTCGAGCCGCGACTTGGCTGACCAGACCTGGGTTGACCTGGTCGATCCGACGGAAGAGGAACGTTCAGCCTTTGAGCGCGCCAGAGGGCTTCCCGTACCGAGCAAGGATGAGCTTGGCGAGATCGAAGCGACCAGTCGGCTGCAGATCAAAAATAGCGCACTGTACATGACCGCACCGATCATCTGTGCGGCGGAAAACGAGCCGTGGTTTTCGACACCGGTCGGCTTCACGCTATCCAAACAGCTGTTGATGACCGTGCGCTTTGCCAAGTCGGCCGCTTTCGACGCAGTGGCGAAGGAGACGAGCACGGCAGAGAAGCCCGATCCGACGGCCGTCTTCGTGCGCCTCCTCGAGGAAGTGGTCGATCACCTCGCCGACCTTCTGGAATTGGCTAGCCGCGATCTTGATGACGCCTCGCACAACATCTTTCGGCCGGATTACAAAAAACAGCTGTCACGCGAAACTGCAATACTGCGCCGACTGATGATCAGTACTGGCCGCACCAGCGAACGCATGGTGCGGATACACTATACGTTGGTATGTCTCGACCGCATGGCAAAGTTCACGACCGACCGCGCGCGCGATTGGCTCAATCCTGATGCGGCGGCGCGGCTGCAATCGATCAGTTCGGACGTCGCTTCCCTAGTGCACTTTTCCGAAGGCCTTGCCAGCCGCGTTCAGTTCCTGCAGGATTCTGCGGTCGGCATCATCAGTAGCGACCAGAACGACGTGATAAGGGTTTTGACCGTCGCCTCGGTGGTCGGCATCCCGCCGGTGCTAATTGCCGGTATTTACGGCATGAATTTCAAGAACATTCACGAGTTCGACTGGGCGTTGGGCTATCAGTGGGGCTTGGCGCTGATCGTGATCTCGGCGCTGCTGCCGCTGATCTGGTTCAAGTGGAAGAACTGGATTTGAATGTTATCCGAGGAATCCCAGCTTCGCTGTCAGCTTGCCCGATTGAACGGTTGGTTCGGATCGATCGGCAGGGTGCTCATTGTAGAGTGCTGCCCCAAGCAAATCCCGGTACCATGCTCGGTCAGGCATTTGGCGCGGACCAAGTGGCTCTCCCAGCGCGTTGCGCCCGCTCAGGTTCATCCGAGATCAATATGCAACACGCTTCGCGCCACTTCCGCCCAACTTCGGCGTCAGCATCGAGGAGGCGCAATAGGTGACGAAATGTTCGTGGTATAAGCGGTCAGATCGCCCGTCGTTGGGGCCTGGTCGGCAACGGAGGATCGACTGGCGGCTTGGGGATGGTCATGTTCCGTCGGCACAATTCATGGCTGCAACCCTGCCCTACGGATATGGGAGCGAAGCAACTGATTCTCCTGGCGCCGCACGTACTTCTCAACACGCTGGCTCCGGCTGAGCAAGCGCGGGCGGCACGCGCGCTTTTGGCCTCAATGACGAATGACCCCGTCCTTTGCATTATCGCGTTGACCTGGGCAGCGCATTCGAGTGTGGCCGTCGTTCTGCTGGTGACGTCCGTTGCCTATTCGCAGTTCGTCACGCCGGCGGCGGCGCTGGCGCTCGTGCTCGGGGCTAACAGCGCCATCAATCTGTTGATTGAAGGGGCATCCATGGGGACCCGGCGAGCCGCAGGTTGCCGCTCGGCAATCTGATCAACCGGGTGGTTGGCATCGTCATCGGGCTGCCCTTCCTCGGTTCCGTGGCGCGAGAGATGACGGCGCTCCAGCCAGATGCCGCGAAGATGACGGCCGAGTTCCACATGCTTTTCATCGTGGCGCTGATGGCACTCTTCATTGGACCGCTCGGCGGCATAGCATGGCTGCTGGAGCAGATAGTCCCCAGGGAAACCGCAGCCGGCCGATCTCGACGTGCCGCGTCATTCTCGAACAGGCTGGAAACACCGCCGCTCGCCCTGGCCAACGCCGACCGCGAAGCGCTGCGCATCGGTGGCGTGGTCGAAACGATGCTGTGCAACCTCATGACCGCCTCACAATGATCGCAAGCTGGCGGGAGACGCGTCGCGTATGGACAACATCGTCGATCGGCTGAACGAAGCGGTCAAGCTCTACGTCACCAAGTTGACGCGTGACAGCCTCGATGACTGGGAGGGCAATTGCGCGATGGAGATCATCTCGTTCACCATCAACCTCGAACACATTGGCGACATTATCGACAAGAACCTGTGCGAGCTGGCGGCGAAGAAACTCAGGAAGCGTTATCAATTTTCGGCCGAAGGCGCCGCCGAACTGAGCACCTTCCACAAACGCGTCGTGGCCTGCCTGCAGGCCGCCTTCGGAATATTCATGACCGGGAACGTCGAAGCAACGCGCAAGCTCCTTCGCGAAAAACCCGAGCTGCGCCAGACCGAACTGGCCGCTGCCGACCAGCACCTGGAACGGCTGCGCGAGGCCGTCCTGAGACCCTCGAAACCGCCTCGCTTCACCTCGACATCTTGAGCGATCTCAAACGCATACACTCACACATCTGCTCCGTCGCCTACCCGGTGCTTGAGGCCGCAGGCGAACTCAGGCCTAGCGCGGATATCTCACCAAAGTAGTGCATCGGGACGGCGAATCAGCGATTAGTCATTGTGCTGCAATGATTTTCACTGCTTCGCGGAGCGCCCCGATGCTGACAGAGTGTAGCAGAGATTTATTCGGATTTGCACCCGTTGAAGGTCGTGAGGTGGTCGCAGCCTTCGACGGCGGCGCGATCACCTCGGATGCCGGAGCGCTTTTATTGGGTGCGACGGATCGAGCGATCGGGATGATGCATCGATTTGCGGCATGCTTCCACGATGAGCGGCGGGCCGATCTGATCGAACATGAGGTGGTGACCCTGGTCGGCCAACGCGTATTCGCCATTGCGCTTGGCTATGAAGACCTCAATGATCACGACGAATTGCGGCACGACCCGATCATGGCGGTGCTGGCGGGCAAGCTCGAGGCGCGCCGGGAGGACTGCGCGCCGGTCGCCGGCAAGTCGACGTTGAACCGGCTGGAGCTGAGCAAACTTGAGCCGACGCGCTATCACAAGATCAGTCACAATCCGATTGCCATCAGGCGGTTGCTGGTTGATCTGTTCGTGGAGGCGCACGAGCGCGCGCCGAACGAAATTGTCCTCGACCTTGATGCGACCGATGATCCGGTGCACGGCAACCAAGAGGGGCGGTTTTTCAACGCCTATTATGACAGCTACTGCTATCTGCCGCTCTACATCTTTTGCGGGCGGCATCTGTTGGCAGCGAAGTTGCGGCGAGCGAGCGTGGATGCGGCTGCCGGTGCCGTCGAGGAGGTAGCTCGCATTGTCGACCAAATTCGCCGCCATTGGCCGAATGTGCGCATTGTGGTGCGCGCGGACAGCGGCTTCGCGCGCGACGACTTGATGGCCTGGTGCGAAGCCAACGCCGTGCATTTTGTCCTTGGGTTGGCCAAGAACGATCGGCTGATTGCCGCGATCAAGGATGAGCTCGCAGCGGCCGAGAAGACGAGCCGGCGGACCGGTAAGCCGGCACGACGCTTCAAGCAATTCCAGTGGAGGACACGCAGGAGCTGGAGCCGCAAGCGGCGGGTCGTCGCCAAGGCGGAGTGGACGCAAGGCGAGGCCAACCCACGCTTCATCGTGAGCTCGCTCACGCGTGCCGAGTGCAAAGCCCGTTATCTGTACGAGAAGGTATACTGCGCCCGAGGCGAGATGGAGAACCGGATCAAGGAGTGCCAGCTCGATCTCTACGCCGATCGCACGTCGACGGCCACCATTCGAGCCAACCAGCTGCGCCTATGGTTCTATTCGATGGCCTACGTGCTGCTGTGCGCTTTGCGGCGCATCGGCCTGGATAAAACCAACTTTACCAACGCAACCTGTGGCACCATTCGTCTCAAATTCTTGAAGATCGGCGCGCTGGTGCGCGTCAGTGTTCGCCGCATCAAAATTGCCATGGCGTCGGCCTGCCCCGTAGCAACCACCTGGGGACTTGCCGCCTCTCGCCTGGTGGCTGCGGCAAACGCTCGCGCTTCGCCCGCCTGACACGCGGCGCCGCATCGCGTCACCCACGCGGCATCATCCGAAGGTCCACCGGAGCCCCTCCTCTTCTTCGCTGCACCCGCAGCACCCGCATTCGATTCCAACGAGCACGCGTCTCCGGCGCCACCCGCAAACTCGTTCGCAAAATACCGTCAAATCGCTTCGCAAATCCGGGCGCCGGTGCGAAGATAGTGTGAGAAAAGCGCACTAGCCGCTTCGAAGGTCAGAACGCCGAATGGTGCTTCGGAAATGTTCCAATACCCCGCGATCATCCGTTCCCTCAAATGTTGTGATATAATTTCGGGCCATGTCCTGGTGCGCGGCTAGCGTTGCTTCATGACGACTAGCATTGCTTCATGATAGGTGTTTCCAGTGCGTGACATTGCTGAGTCTTCGTATCAGGGCGGGGGTGATCCCAGCAGAAGGCGGATGAGGGCGCGTGGTGCGGCGAACGTCCAAAGGATTGAGCATTTCCGTCCCGTAGCGGAAAAGCCAAGGGCTCGTTAAAGGACCCGCAAGATCACGGGAAGTTTCGAGTTGCTTTGCGATCATGGTAGCGCGCTCCAATTTCCCTTCTGTGGTTGCCCAGCCTGGAACGGTCATCCGCGCTGGCCCGAGCTGGGACAAGATTGCAAATTCCGTTCGCGAGCTTTCAGCGCTGAACAGCGTTGCGCAGCCAGCGCCCCGACCGCCGAGGTGAACTTGACCAAGCGGACGAAATCCTCGGACGAACTATTTCGGATGGCCGGAAAGCTGGACGATCCTGAACTCACATTGCAGGCTCATCGTGCCGCCGGTCCATTGCGATGGGGTACGTGGCTTCCATTTGGAAGCGAACAGGCATTTCGAAAGTTGCCTGACGCTGTATGATGAGGACCGTGATGGCACCGATACGGTTACATGGGGCATATCCAGCCGTTTGCGCCATGACCGTAGGTGCTTCGGTAAGGTGGGCACTCGAGCGGCAAGCAATGGCACGCGACGCAGGACTAATCATGTGCGTTAGGCGTCTCGGCCTTATGATCGACCGGGCGCTCGATTATCCGATCCCGCACGACGAGGCGCGTGTATGGGCTCGGCGCCTCCTGTCATCAACTCGCCGAGCAAGATCCGCGCCACTATATCCTCCTTCCGGCGCAGGCGAACCGGGCCTTGGTCGCATCTTCTCGATTATCTGCGCAACGGCGCTGGCACGACTGCGATCGGCACCTACACCATTTTCCGATCGCGGTGCCTATAACAGGGAACACCTTGAGGCCGACATCCGGCGCGATCTATTCGAAGGAGGGCCCGTTCCGTGCCCGCAGTGGCAAAGCAGAGAGATCTGTTCGAAGCGGCCGATGAGCTGCCGGAGGGCATGCGCTACACGGCCGAGGTGATCACGTGCGAGGAGGAACAGACCCTCGTCGGTGAGCTTTCCCTTCAGCCCTTCAAGGAATTCGAGTTTCACGGATTTCTCGGCAAGCGGCGCACAGTCTCCTACGGCTGGCATTACGACTTCAACGGCGGAGGCTTGAAGAAAGCGGCCGAGATGCCGGTACTCCTCCTTCCGCTGCGCGAGCGCGCCGCCGCGGTTGCGGGGATTTCGCCCTCCGCTCTTGAGCACGCGCTGTTGATCGAGTACGCGCCCGGCGCCGGCATCGGCTGGCACCGCGATCGACCGCAGTTCGGTGACGTGATCGGCCTTTCGCTGCTGGCACCCTGCACCTTGCGCCTGAGGCGAAAGCGCGGTGTGACATGGGAACGCCGCTCGATCGTCGCCGCGCCGCGCTCGGCTTATCTGCTGCGGGGCCCCTCCCGTACGCAATGGGAGCACAGTATCCCACCGCTTTCGAGGCTGCGTTATTCCATCACCTTCCGCACGCTCGATCGCGTGACTGCGCGCTAGCCCAACTTGAGCAGTTCGGGGGTAGTTTTTACGATTTTGCGAGTAATGGCGCGAGTCGGATCAAGGGGTTAGATCGCGGGCGAACCTGATTTGCGCCTGTAGTGACGACCTTGGCTATTTTCTTTTGCTGCTGGTTCGCTCTGATGGTGCATGTACCTGCGCCATACGATTCGCAAAAAGGACGGGAAGGTGCACCGCTATTGGTGCTTGGTGCGTAGCGTGCGCCTCGGCCGACGTGTGATCCAGGCAGGTCGTCGCGCATCTTGGTGAGCTCGACGAGCGCGGACGCATTCAGGCGCGTGCGCTTGCGCGCCATCTGATCGGCACGCCTGAGCAAGCGCAGCTGTTCAATGACGGCAGCGAGGGGCTAACAGTTCCAGTTCGCCTCAAAGGCATTCGCGTGGAACGCTCGCTTCGGTTCGGGGACGTGTACCTGGTGCTCGCTTTGTGGCGCGGGACCGGGCTTGAGCATCTCTGTGAGCAGCTTCTGCCGGTCGGGAAAGAGCTCATTCCCTGGGCAAAGATGGCAGCATTGCTGGTCACCGCGCGTCTGTGCGAGCCGTCGAGCGAGCTGCACATCGCCGAGGATTGGTACCGCCGGACGGCACTTGCCGATCTGTTGCAGCTCGGCGAGCAGGAGGTGACGAAGGAGCGCCTGTATCGCGCGCTCGACCACCTGCTTGAACACAAAAGCGCGCTCGAAGCACATCTGTCGAAGCGCTGCGGCGAGCTGTTTGCCACCGAGAACGAAGTGCTGCTCTATGACGTGACGAGCACCTATTTCGAGGGCCAAGCCGAACGCAATCCGCAGGCGCAACGCGGTTATTCGCGCGATCACCGGCCGGACTGCAAGCAGGTCTGTATTGCGGTTGTCGTCACCTTTGATGGCTTTCCGCTGGGCTACGAGGTGTTCGCCGGCAATACGCACGACTCTGCGCACATTGCCGACCATCGTCACCACGATGGAAGCGAGGCATGGGGTGCTGGGGCGGGTTTGGATTGCCGACCGCGGCATGGCGAGTGCAGAGAATCTCGCCTGGCTGCGGGAGACCGGCCGCCGCTACATCATCGGGGCGCCGAAATCGGAATTGAAGAAGTTCGCTGCTGAACTTGCCAGCACCGATGGTTGGCGCGCCGTTCAGGACGGTGTCGAGGTCAAGCTCACCAGGCATGTGCAGAGCGGTGAGACCGTGATCTTGTGCCGCTCGCAAGATCGGCGCAGCAAAGAGACGGCAATCCACGCGAAGTTCTCTCGCCGCATCGAAGCGGCATTGCACAGCCTTGCGGCCCGCATCGCTCGATCAAAGAAGCCACTCAACCAGTCCGTCATCCAACGGCAAATCGGCCGTATCCTGCAGCGCAGCCAGCGCGCTGCTGCCCGCTTTGCAATCAGTCTGGAGCCGGACGGCTGCCCGGCAGGCTTTCGGCTTGTTGTCGCCTACAATCCGTCATTCGACCAATGGGCGGCAATCTCCGAGGGTAGCTATCTGTTGCGTTCCAATATCGCTGATTGGAACGAGCAGCAGCTCTGGAAGGCGTACATTCAACTCACCCAAGCCGAAGCGGCGTTTCGCATCCAGAAAACCGAACTGAGCGTGCGTCCGATCTGGCATCAACGCGAGGATCGCGTCCAAGCCCACATCCTCGTCTGCTTCCTCGCCTTCGTCCTCTGGAAGACCCTGGAGATGTGGCAGCAACGCTCAGGCTTGGGCAATTCGCCGCGCACCATCCTGGAAGAGCTTGCGCGCATTCAGTCGCATGACGTTGTGCTGCCGACCGCCACGCACGGACAACTCCGCTTGCGCTGCATCACGCAACCCGACAGCGCGCAATCCATACTGCTCGACCGGCTCGGCCTGGTCTTCCCCAAGCGAATGCGGCTTGCCGAAACCGCCCCTTCGATGCTCGCGGCCACAGCCTGAACTCGCGCAGTCGCTGCACCAAAAATGTAGTGACGACTTTTCGGCTAACCCATTGATTTGTCTAAACCGAGGTGTCGATTCTGCTCAAGTTGGGCTAGGCGCATCTTTAGGTTGGCTAAGTCGCGACTCCGGCTGTTCATAGGTGCCGGCTCCATCAAAGCTACTGTAAAGGGCGACGCTTAAAACGTGTGAAGAGCTGATCTCTCACGTTTAGCCACGCTTGGCCGAAAAACTTTTAGCGACGCTGCCGATGATCGCTGCTCACGGTGCGATAGGAAACTCATTAAAACGGACGCTCCTCTGCCTTTCATTTATCTGCGCCCTGCGATCCGGTGAATACCAGGCCTCTGCCTGTGGACGTGCCGACTTGGAAACCGGATTCCAAGGCAATGCCAACATCCGACTGCTCCGGCGGAGATACACGAACCGGCGGCGAGCCGAGCACAGAAGGCATGGCCACCACGGTCGGTCAACACCCGACATCAGCGTGTCCCACGCGACGAGGACCGATTCAGCCGATCAGGACGTTTGGCGTCTGGCGGTGAATCCTGACCTCGTGCACGGCGCGCGGGCTTGGCTCCAAACGCGCAGGCGAACCTTCAACGCCCAAAATTTCAATCACCGGCTCGATCATGGACCGAGATGATAGCGGACGCGACGAACCTGCATGGAAACCATTGCTCGCCCGTCGGTGCTGCGATGCCGCGCGTTGAAGTCGGTTGTGAATGCAATGCTCGATTGTGAGGTCAGCCTTGATCCAGGGCGCCGCCCACGCACCATCTGCATCGCCTAGCACTATTTGCCGTTCGCCGTATGACGCCGCTTACCAGAAATATAGCCGGGCACCGTCTTCAATGGGCACAAATAAAGCTGCAGGCGCTCGGGCTAACCTTCGTCTGGTGCATCTAGTGACTTCCACAGCAATACTAATGCTGAACGGGCAGCTGCGCTGTGAGAACTTCGGTCCCACCTATTCCGCGAGTGGCGGCAGCACTCCCTTCCGGAAGTGGCATGCTCATTCTGCAGATCAGGCCCGTAGCTTCGAAACCAACATCGACATGTCCATCGAATTGATCCAGCGCGCGCTGAAAAAGACGTAGGCCAAATCCTTGTCGGGTCGGTCGCGTGACGGTCGGACCATTACTTTCATTCCACTCGACGGACAAAACAGCTCCTGAAACTGATGAGCGCACGGATACTCGGCCTTCAACCGCCGATAAAGCACCGTATTTGGCTGAATTGGTTGCAAGCTCATGCACCAGCAGGGCGACTGTCAACGCATACTTCGGCGGAAGAGGAACGTTCACTCCTTGTATTGTGCATCGCGAGTCAACGTAGGGGCTGAGTTCTGCTCGAGCGATGTCAAGGATGTGTGCGCCCTGACCCTGTGCATGCTCAATAAGCTCGTCGGTCGCCGCAAGAGCCATTAAGCGGCCTAACAGATCGTCTCTGATTTGCGGGTGTTGGCGTAGTTGAATGCTTATTATGGCCTGGATCGTTGCAATCTTATTCTTCAGCCGATGCGCAAGTTCTCGAATGGCCAATTTTCGAAAGGCTTCTTCGTCCTCAAGCCGCTTTGATAACCTCCTAAAATAGTCGGCACCCCAAACCATGAGCATGGACGCGAGGGCATAGACCACGAGTGTCATCTTGTCGCTGTATTGAAGAATAGCGAAGCTGAATTGGGGAGGCATGACCGCCCACCAAGCAATCAAGCTCCCGAGCGTTGCTGCCAAAACCCCAGGCCCAATTCCGCCAACCAGTGCAGCAAAAAGAACTGCGGGATAGTAACTCCCCATGGGCGAAATGTCGTCGTCGAGCCGGAAAAGAGCAAATTCCAATCCGCTGGCTGTGCCAACACAAAGCAAAGCAAATGCGTAAGCCCCGACCGAGTTGGGCAAAATGCGGCGACGTAAGCTCGATAAAAGTGCATCAATCCGCGAGCGAAGACTATTCGGGCTGAATGACTGCATGGCCTTTACTGAACGCCTTCACGACAGTAATGTGACTCGCCCCGCTTTCCTTTGCCGACGTATTGACCGTGCGGGAGACTTCGCGGCACCAGCAGCCTATCCTTCGCCCGCTAGCGGCAACATCTCCCGTTGGCCTTCTCCTTCGGGACCTTCTCGTCGGCGGTGCCCTCGAAGTACTCAGGGGTTCGCTGCGTATTGGAAGGCCTATATCAAGCACTCACTTTGTCATCCGTGAGGCGAAAGGGGAAAGAGGCAGGACCGTTGTGTTCGCATCCCGCGGGCACGTCATTGCGCTTGAGAATTCAAGACAAAGGTAAGTTGCGCGACGCACGCGAAACCACGGGATCAATGTGGTATGGATAGTTCGCTGTCTAGCATCTTTGTCGCACTATCAACCGCGGCGGAGAACTTAATATCGGACGCATTGCATGGCTCCCAAACATCGGACTTTCCGACTCGGGCTCGCCATGTACAATCTGCCAGGCTTCAACAACGAGGCCTGCAGGTTTTTCGCTGCACATTTGGCCTTAGCGCTCGTCCCGTGTGATGGTCTGTTCATCGGCTTCGCCGAGACACGTTTAACGCGACGCAACGCCTGCACGCTCCCTGGGCAAAGCCCGCCATCTACTGGTGCGCCCTCACAAGCTCAGTCACCTCTCGATTGGGTTCCGCCGCCGGAAGCCGTGCAATGGGTACCAGGTACGACAGACAATCTTGCGATGATGCGCCGTCTGCGCCGGGTTGACCAGGCAAGAGCTTGAAAAGGCACAATTCAACGTCGCGGTTGATATGACGGTGTTGACTGCTTTGGTCGGGCGCTCGAAGCGTCAACGGTCGAACGCTTCTGGGAAATCGCCTCAGTGCGATGTACGCACACAGTGATGACGAGACTCTCAAACGTTGGGACATCACTCCCAGCACGGCCGAAAGCTATATGCGCGAGAGGGGCTACCTATGACCGCAATGCAAATGATCGATGCGTTTATTCTCCAGCGCTAGAAGCGGGAGAATGAAGCAGCAAAAAATGACAGTAATCGACTGATTGCCTTCGATAGGCTCCGTCGCGTTGGCGAGGATACGCGCGGTATCCTCGAAGCCGCTTCCAACTTCATCCTCACCCGCGATCTGAAGTCGTAAACGAACTGCGACAGACTATCGTCGATGGTGCACGGACAGCAACCCGAGTGCCAAGCAGGGCAAATGAGCCCCGCGACCGGGCCAAAGGCGGCTCTGCCTGTTCGGCCCCTTAGGCGAGTTATAGGCCGAGCCGATGAAAATGCTATTTGCGATGAATCAGCGGCGCCGAGATTTGCTAGCTGTGAGCTTTCAGGAGGTTGTCCATTCGGCCCGGACCGGGAACGCTGATGTTGGCTAACACAGTGATTCGCGGGGGACCGAATGGACACGCATGAGAATGCTCGCCTGATACGCCGTGCCGGATCGCGTCACCTCACGCGGCATCACCCGAAGGCCCAGTGGAGCTTCTCTCTTCCTGCACCCGCAGCCCTGCCGCGACCTTCATCGGGATTGATGTCTGTGCCCTGACGCGCTCTACTCGGCGGCAGGGACGCGGAGGGCTTCCGGCGGGAGGAGACATGGCTAAATTCGTTATTCAGCCACACGGCCGGCTGCAAGAATGGATCGCGGACGAAAAGGGCTACTTCCGCGACGAGGGCCTCGATTACGAGTTCGTCAGCGGGCTTGCGTCGCTCAGCCGCAAGCTCGTCGACGCTGCAGGCAAAGTCTCGGAAGTCCGCTCCGGCGCGTTCGAGTCTTACAAGCAGGCCGGCGGCAACAAAGGGGTCAAGTCCGATATCTCGTGCGCCTGCCACTGGGCGGTCAACCAGGCCTCGGCGGAGCAGATTGGCACGATGTGGCGCAAGGCCTACGTGGTGGCGCCCGGTGGCATCATGGTGCTGCCAGCATCACCGATTACCGCGCCTGAGCATCTTGCTGAGAAGGAAATTGCGGTCGGCTATCACTCCGGCAGCCATTTCACCACGCTACAGGCCCTCGAGGCCTTTCTGCCGCGCGACAAGATCAAGTTGAAGTTCGTCGGCTCGGTTTGGGCACGAGTCGATGTCGGGCTCGATCGCGACGTCCCGGCGACCAGCGTGTGGGGACTGACTTATCTCGCGCTCGAACAGCTCGGGTTCCGCAAGGTGGTCGATACGACATTCATGATCGGGTTCATGTTCCCGAACAGCGTGGATCCGGCCGACGTCGAGAAATACATGAAAGGGATGCAGCGCGCGCAAATTGATCTCGACGTCGAGCCCGAGCGCTACAAGATCTACTATCTTAATGAAATTCCAGACCGTTTCAAAGCGAGGCTCAATGTCCTACGCTTTTCGCCTGGCGAGCGGGTGGTTTTTCTGCCGTATACCGACGCCGTCTACGCGAGGACCCGCTCCTGGCTCAGCGAGCGCGGCCTGTTTGCCGAGCACGGCACGCAATCGCAGCCTGCGGTCGCTGCCGCGAGCTGAGCGTATCAAGCCGCCGCTGCACGCGGCGGCACCATCAAAACTTCGGAGACGGGGAGCGAGCGAATGCTGGCACTTTACCACAATGACATGTCGCTGTGCGCCCAGAAAGTGCGCGTCTGCCTAGCCGAGAAAGGTCTGGATTGGGATGACCGTCACATCGTGCTGCGCTTGGGCGAGCACCAGAAACCGTGGTATCGAAAATTGAACCGCCGCGCCGTCGTGCCGACGCTGATCCACGACGATAAGGTCATCCCCGAATCCAACGTCATCCTTGAATATCTCGAAGAAGCGTTTCCGCAGCCGCCGCTCGCGCCGGACGACCCTTATGGCCGCGCTAAAATGCGGCTCTGGACCAAGCAGCTGGACGAGGACATCCACGATGCCAGCGCCGCGATCATCAGTTTCGGCATCGCATTTCGCCACCAGTATTTGGAAAAGGGCGAGCTCGGCCGGCAAATGCTAAATCAGATTCCGAACGTGTTCAAACGGCAGCGGCGCGCTGACGTCATCGCCAAGGGCCCAGATTCGGAGCACTTCGTCGTTGCCGTGCAGCGCATGATCCAACTCCTCGAAGAAATGGAGGAGGCGCTGCAACAGCACAAATGGCTCGCAGGAGCATCGTATTCGCTCGCGGACGTGGCCTTCACGCCATATCTCGCGCGGCTTGAGCACCTCAACGTCCTGCAAATGGTCGGCCACCGTGCCCGTGTGGTTAACTGGTATGACCGCTGCAAAGCGCGCCCGAGCTTCGACACAGCGATCCGAAAGTGGGAAAACCTCGATTATTTGACGCTGATGAAACACCGCGGGATCGAGCACTGGCCGCAGCTACAGAAGATCATCCGGGGTCTGGCAGCCGCAGTAGCCTGACGGAGGCCGTCGATATCATGGCGACTGCCGGACCATCGAAACCCAATGACGCGCGCGGTTGAACACGTTATGATCGTCGGCGTCGGCATGTGCGGCATGTCCCTCGGTGCACTAAAAAGAAAACGAACGGATACAACGACACCGGCTGTGGTGCCAACTCGCTCACTGCCGTCCAAGCGGTAGAGAGCGGAAGATGCGACATCGAGAAAAGATGGCAAAATTGAACTACATCAGACGAGTCGTCGCCTCCGTAGCATAATGCATGAGGTAATGGTGATTGGTCCGGACAATAGCGACGAACAGGTAGCTCAACCATCTCGGCTACAGTATCAAGAGGGAGACTGGCGGACGAAGTTCCAAAACCAGCACCGTTATGAGGGCGGCAAAGACGTCATCCGATAATGCACTAAGGCGCTCTGGAGTCGCTCTATTGAGCACGGTCATTACTTCATGTTGAAGGCAAGCAGCGGCCCTTCGGCAAGAGAGCGAGCACCTCGTCGAACCGGTGCATCCGGTTGCCGTTACGCGAGATCAGCCGGCCGCGAACGATCACTTGCCATATTTTTGGTCACATGGCGTCAAATTGGCGTTGCAGACCTGCAAACATGACGCGCCTATATCCAAATTAGCGGTGGGCGGTAATTCGCCCTTGTAAGTACCCCCATGTTGACACAATCATAATAGTTACGAATGTTCGGAACCGTGGCTATCGTTATCCCCTGAACGTGATTGTCGGGACTGCTGTATGACACGATTAACAGTATAAGGACGAACCGAATTTTGTGCTCCTCAGCGAGCTGCGGGTTGCAGCGATAGCTTGCCGCTTTCGGGTTAATCCGTCTAACTTGGCCTCGAACAACCACTCGGGATATCATCGAATGGCTCTGCGCGCTCGACCGGATTGACCAATGTCAGCACCAGCCGGACGGTGTAATCGTCACTGCACAATCGCGCAATGAAAAGCGTCAAGAACAACCTAAGGAAGCCCGGGGGCCGTCCGATTCGAGATCGAACTTGTATGATTAAGATCACGGCAACTTCTCTCATCGTCAATATCGATGTCCCTGACCTTGATGCGGGGATCACGTTCTACACCAAAGCACTTGAGTTTCGAGTTTGCCGGTTGCTGCTCGGCAAATCCGTCGCGGAGCTTGAGTTGACGTTAGGTCGGCTTTTTCTGATCGAGCAGCCGCACGGCTCGCCGGCGGTTCCCGGCACCGCCATCGCTCGAACTTATCAAACGCATTGGACGCCTGTTCACCTTGATATCCCGGTAACTGATCTGGAGAAGGCTATGGAGCGGTGTCAAGCGGCCGGAGCAACATCTCGAACCGCGATTACCGCGCACTCGTTTGGTCGTCTCCTCGCGATGCGTGACCCCTTTGGTCACGGATTTTGCCTGATTGAATTCAATGCGGAAGGTTACGATGCCGCAACTTCGTAATCATCACCGCCAACCACCGAATGAGGGCGCCGCCGGCGCGATGGGCCTGATCAACATTAGTACGCTGGACAGGGCCTCAGCTTGAATTTTCTGGCACGCATTCGATCTGTTCAAGTGGCCAGATCCATCGACGTCACGCGACCAAACGCCTGAACGGTCACTTTGGCGATTGGAGGTCTGTTCATTCAATTATTTCACTTCGCCGCGAAAACCAGTTAGTGGACCATCCAGTACCGGAACGGTCTGACCTTCCCTAACCTGACGTTTTTTCATGCGGCCATCTTCTTCTTGTACGGACTCTTTAATCGGCAGCGCACAATCGCGCAACCTGCGGGTGTCTCGACCCCAAGCGATCTCACTGATCGAGCGGCTTCGCCGATCTCCGCACCCCAGTCAAATCCGGCAGCGGAATGCTGGCCTGGCCGCCAGCCGCTCGACCGCTTCCGAAAAACTCAAGCCTCGGTAAGGATCACAAATCAAAAATGTTGCCCTACTTGCCAAAGGATAAATCGAACCAAGGCTACTTTAGGTCATTGACAAAAATTTTGTTCGCTTAACTGAAAGTCAGGTCACGCGCGAGAGGGCGGTGACGCGGCCCGGCCCGCGCGACCTTCACGCGCAACTTTTCAAGCTCCCCGGTCGATCGGGCCGCCTTACGCTCGCCCCAGCTGTTTCTGGAATAACCATTTCAAGAACAGTCGTCGACGTTCGGTGACCGAATGACAAGGAGATCGCAACCGTGGCTGGCCTTGCTCGAACCATCCAAAACGGAACCGTTGTCGCCTTTCCGTCGCAGCGGACGCGCAGCTATCTGACTGAGCCGGAGGTCGAGCGGCTCATGCACGGCGTTCCGCAAACATGGCCGCTACGGACACTGCGGCGCCACCATGATTCTCGTCGGTATCGGCACGGGCTGCGCCTCGGCGAGTTGGCCGCGCTGATGCGAGCGGCGATCCGCCAGAACGGTGTGTGGTGACGGGGACGTTTCGGAAGCTCAGCGAACGGCCGAGGGTCGCATAATTGTCGGGCCAGCGGATGACGCGGTAACCAGCCCTAGGCAGACCCGACAGAGCGCCTCGGGGATGTATAGGTGGCAGCGGCGCTGCCGGCACGGTCTGCATTCAAAATACGGCCACGCCAAGCTGTCTTGCACGATGCGGAACAAGTTTCCTGCGGCTATCTACGGGCACAGTCTCGGCCACTTTACGCGCGTCGAGCGGCATTCGACGATGCGGCTGCGGTTCGTGCCGGTCTTCAATCAGCAGTACAGCGCGTCGGCAGTGCAGGCCATGCTTGGCTGACCATCTGTATCCGCGCGGTGAACGGCGGTGAACTACTCATCATCCAGTCCGCAGGCATGCCAATCACGCTGCGCGCCGGTCGGCTCTGTTGAAATGACGCGCCCATCTAAACACCTGGCGCGGCCGGTCGCGATCCGACCAGGCTCGAGTGTCTTACGGCCGCACTGGAGACCTCAGTTCGTTAGGTAGGACTTGGCCTCGGCCAGTTCGGGGCGCGCCGGACCGACGGGTTTGCTTAAAGCCATAAGCTTCCCGTAGGCGTCGTGAGCAGTCGCGGAATCACCTGTCTGTTTCGCGGCGCGGGCCTCGCCGACAAGGCTGCGGAAGCGATTGGGATCGGTGCTCAACATCGCCCGGTACTCGACCAGGGCTGCCGCTGGTTGGTTGAGTTCGAGCAACAGATCGGCCAATAGCTCACGCGCCGGCAGCACCGACGACGGAGTGGCCGGGTGCTTGTCCATGGTGGCGTCCAGATCGGCCGCGGCCCGCACCAACGCGACGGCCTCTTTGTCGTCGCCTTGGGCATGGGCAAGGGCGCCGGCGGCCGCCAAACGCTGGACCTCAACTTGGTTTGCCCAATAGGTATCGTTGCCCTTCAGCTTGTCCTCGAACGATTGTAGCCGGCCGATCTCCGCCTCCGCGCCGGCGATGTTCCCGGTCCGCGCGTCGCCCAGCGCGCGGGCATAGGCGATCATTGCTTCTGCCCAGGGAAAGCGTTCAAGCGGGAAACCGACCGCCGGTTCGCTCAGCGCGGCGGCAGACGCCCAGTCGCGGCGCTCGAGAGCATAACGCACCGGAATCGCAGCGACAGCATAAGCCCCGGCCAGGTTCGCAACCTCACTCTCACGAAAGCCGATAAGTTCGTCGACCACCTCTTTGGCCGGGCCATCCTGCGCGATCTGCAGATAGGCGTATTCGAGATAGTCCATCGTGTGGAGGGTTTCCTGGTCATAACTCCGCGGCCCGCGGGTCTTATGCACATAATTAAGGGCAGCGGTGTGAGCGGCGCGGTTCGAGTCAATCGATTGCTGCCACATGCCGAGCCGGGTGAAGATGTGCGACGGCATGTGCAGCGCGTGTGGCACATTGGGCGCGATCTTGGAATAACAGATCGCGGCGTCCAGCCCCGTCGCGGCGAATTGTGGCGAGTTGTCGCTGTGGATCAGATAATGCACGACACCAGGATGGTTCGGTTCCTCCTTCCAGATTTTGTTGAGGATTTCGGCCGCCTTCCTTTGGTTGGCAAATGTCTTGTCGGTCTTGAGCGCACTGGCGTTCAGCGCCAAAGCATAGAACACCGCGGCCTCGCGGTCGTCCAGGTAGCGCTCATACACCTGCTCCATCGCCTTTTCGTAGGCGACCGCACGAGTTTGATGGTCGAGCTTGTCATTGTCGCGGTAGAAGGCGCCGATCGCTGCGATGTAATCCGCCTCGCGCGGCGTTTGGGTCGGGGCCGCCATCGCCTTGGCGACTGCCTCGGAGCCGGCTTTAAGCGCGGCCTGCGACGGCGGGTACCACAGCGGGTACCAATGACTCATCGCGATGCCCCAGTACGCCATCGCACAAGCGGGCTCGGACGCAGCGATCGCGGTGAACTCCTTTAACGCCTCCGGGTACCAGAACGAATGCAGGGTCCAAGCCGCGTGCTTGAACGCTTCTTGTGACGTCCGCCCGCAGGAGATCGCGAAATCGACTTCCTCGATGACCTTGGGCGCAGTGTCCGCGCGCAACTCCTGGAACGGTACCGTCAGCAGTGCCGCAGCAACGAAACCTATTGAAATTCGGTTATATCTCATGGCCGATACCCTCCCGATCAAACAGCGAGTAATTTCTGAACTAGGTAACACTCGATGCATCAAATATTCAAGGCATCATATCTTGCCGAAGGGCAGCATCGCTGCTCATCGCTCGCCTGAGGCGCGCTAAGCGCAACGCCGCAAGGATGATGATCTTGTTCATGGCGCTCTCCTTTGCGTCGCTAGCATTGTGGGGTCACGCACGCGACGGCCTGATGCAAATCCACCGTGAGCACGGCGGCAGTCCCGATAGCGAGCGCGAAAGCGATCGTGCAAATAGCAAGAAAGCCTCTTCATGGAGGCGCTCCATTTATATGACAATCAGTCTATCCCGGCCCAGAATGCGTGCTGTGACGCATATCACATTTACGGTGAAACGGGATGGCTTTATGTTTGTTGGTAATATGATACCATGGATGGCCTAACGGCTTCAGAAGATACCGGCAAGGTCCATGTGCTTGCGTTTGAGAGGTCGGGGGCCCAAAGTAATTTCTCTCGGCAGATGGGGCCTTGCAGCCGTGTAGCCGCTCACACCGCGTAATTTTGTGACGATTGTTCTTCTGAGCCTAGCTGTATTCTCTGTCGCTTGGAGTTGGTTCGGTGCGACGCACGAGCGGCCCGCGACGACTGCGGCGCGGGCCGCTCGACCATAGCTGACGTTAAAGAGCATCGACGAAGACTATTCTGGGGGTATTCCACTTAAAGCGTATCAAGACAAGGGCGAGTAATGTAAACAGTGCGGCTGCTTGCCGGCTCATCATCCCACAAACCCTTCGCGGAGGTCGTGATGGCTAACAATCAAACTGACCACCCAACGCATTCACTTCTAGAGAAGCTCCACTCAATGGCGGCTGCACCCGAGGGTTTGTTCACATACAGCGTGAAAATTGTATGCGGCAAACAGACCGGAGCAAACTGTTGTTGTGTCGCAGGCACCCGGCCGGGCCTGTACGCCACTGAGGTCAACATTCAAAATTTCAATTTGGTTGAGGCGAAGATAGTGAAGTTCGTGCAACCATTGATCCACTTGGGTGCCGTTCTTGCGCGTGAGCCCAATGTCACCGACCCCCTTGCAATTCCTGCACGCCAGGTCGAGGACCTTATACTTCCCCGGCTGGCGGCAACGATGGACGATTGTTGCCGCATTGCGGAGATGCTGCCAGCAGCGAGCGGAGAGACCCCGCTCACCATTGCCATTTTATCGATCGCGAGCTCAGTGGAGCTGTCCGTCTCCGCAGTCTACACGGCGAATCCTCTGAACGCGGACGGGATCAGCGTCGATGTCGCATACATTCCGGCGCAACGACTAGGACTTCGGAGCTAATAATGGCCCAAAACTGGCTTGCGACAAAACTGTGTGGGAGCGGATGGCAAAGATAACCGGCAAGCCGCGGTCGCGGAACAGCCGCTGGAAGGCGGCGATGACCGGGGCTTCGCGGGTCGACTCGAAGGCCTTGCACAGCAGCAGATAACGCGAAGTATGGTAGGACACCGTCAGAGGGTAACAGTAGCGGCCATTGCTGAGCTTGAACTCGCACTGGAACTCGGCGCACCACAGCGTGTTGGGCGCCGCCCCGCCGATAGCGGCGTGCCTTCTGCGCGGTTGCGCCTTTCGCGGGCGCGCTTGACCAAACCACGGCGGGTGAGCACCGCATGGACGGTGCTCTTCGGGTCGCCGGCCAGCTTGCGGACGAGCAGTTCGCGGATTTTGCGCGCGCCCCAATGCGGGTTGTACGCTTGAGATCGACAATCAGCCGCTCCACCTAGTCCGGCAGCTGATTGGCATATCGCACCGGTCGGCGCGAGCGATCTGACGTGCCTGTGATCGGATTTCTATCATGTCTTCAGTCCTGCACCCGCATTGCTATCGGGATTGCGGTCAGGCAAAGCGCAGCCATGACCCAGAAGCCGCGCCCATTTAGGTGCTCGTAGATCAGGCCGGACGCGAAGGTTAAGATTGCGACGGCAGCTCCTACCCCGAGAGTGCCATAAACGGCTTGCGCGCTTGCAGCTAGGCGCAAAGGTATGACCGCAGCTATGATACGCATTGCCGCAAGGTGGAGAAGAGCAAATGTTGCCCCATGTAATGGCTCGATCGATGCCAGCACATACGGATCCGTGCTCATGGCCATGAACCCCCAACGGATCGCGCCAATCGCCGCAGATACTGTGAGCGCCCAGGCCGGGCCGATCCAGCGCAACAAGGCTGGACCGACGACCAAGAAGACAACAACTTCCGCAATGACCTGCTCGGACCACAGCACACTGACCATGGCTGGGCCTATGCCCGCGGAGTTCCAATAAATCACCGCGAAACTATCGTGTAAGGCGTGGCTCCCAAGCACGAGAGCCGCAACAAGCACGACCTGCCGGAATGCGGCTAAACGGAGAAGCTCGGAGATCGTGCCGTCCTCCGCGCGATTCTGAGAGGCGCGAGGCGCGGCCAGATAGTTCGGAACTCTGCTGATCCAGATCGCGGCGATCAGCAGCAGGGCCGCTTGTAGCGCGAGAGCCACGCTAAGGCCAAGGGGTTGCACCAACTGCCCTGAACCGATGGTCCCAAAAATAAATGCGGCAGAGCCCGCGCCACGAACCCAACCGTATTCAAAGCCTTTCTTGGCAGCTTGTGGCTTTGCTGCGGCCAGAGCGAGCGCATCGGTGAGTGGCGCAGCCGGAGCGATACTGGCAGACCAACAAAGCGTCGCGGCCAATAGCGGCCAGAAACTTTGTAGTACAAAATCACTAAGTGCGAAGACGGCAGCGCATACAGTGCAAATAGCAAAAGTTATTCGATGGTACCGCGTACGATCGGCTACCCGGCCCGCTGCAGGTCCGGCGGCCAAGCGAACGGCGGTCCCTGCTCCTAAAATGAAGCTGATCTGTTCGGGTCCCAGTAGGTGCGAGTGCAGGAAAGCTGGGAGAAACGGCGATAAGGCGCCGAAAGCGCCATATAGCGTGGCGTAGAGAATCACGAACTCGGGTAGGCCCCATACCAGCCTGTGGTCGGTGTGCAGGATCGCAGCCATTAGCAGACGTTTGAGCTTACCGACTGCCTGCGATTTGATAAGCAAACCTCATCTCTTTGTTGGATCTGTTCTCGCATTCCCACGAACTCCGCCATGCGTTTGGCCTGCCTACGTCATTTGATTCGTTTCATTGAAGTTTGCGCAAGAAAGGTCTTGTTTCCAAGGGCAATTAAGCTTTTCCGGGCTACAGTCCGCGCTAACCCCGTTGACCTTCTTCCCACGATTGATCGGGTTGCGCTTGTTCATTCTGCTTAAGTCTTGGCGCCGTTTCAGAGGACGTGGCGTTGTATTCTGCGTCTAAAATGGTTGGGATCTGGAACGGTGTCTCATGGGAAGTCGCTGCTAGGCTGAGCACCTTGTTATGTAAGAATTTGGTCCGATCAATCTCGCGGTGTAGGGCATTGAAAGTATTACCCGTGTTCGTAGAGCGAGAAATTTAATTGATCCGGCGCAACGGTCTGATGTCCATTGATTTCTTCAGCATCTGCAACGGAGATAAAATGAGATCGCGGTTCGTGCAGGACACATCCATATGCGACTCCACGGCTAGTGTCATCGACAATGCGAGCTTGTCCTTGGTCTCGCGCTGGCCAATTTGCGGTAGCACACGGTGTCGAGCTATCCTCTTTGCCTGAGATCGTTCACGACTTAATCAAATGCTGTTTCGCAATATTGAAGCTTTGCGCGATGTCATTGATCGTGATCAGCTCGCCGTCCGCGATCGCGAGATGAATCACGACGCGCAGAGCGTAATCGGTATGAAAGCGTCAGCCGGATGTTGTTTTCGGCGGCGCCGGCAGTCCCTGGCATCCGTTTGGGTCCGTTATTGGGCCAAAAGGTAGGTGCCGCGAGCTTGCGGAGTGTCCTTCAATCGGCCAACGGAAGCGCGCTGCCAACGTGGGCTGCTGCCGGTCAGCCGAACGCCTTGATATTTTTGCGCAGCTCGGCGTCCAACCGATAAATGCCGCGATGAACCAAGTCATTCCCAGCGCGACGGCGATGGCGATCAGGGTCCAGCCCGCGAGCTCCTGCTGGTCGAGCCGGTAATAGGCGCAAAGCCGCGTCGGTGCGCCGAGATAGAGGCCGCCGACGGCGCCAAGCTTTGGTATGAAATTGGCCCAGATGAACGCGCGACCGAGCGGCGGCATCCGCCGCCAGCTCAAGCCCAACGGCATCCCGACCAACAGCGGCAGGGTCAGGAATTTGACCAAATCGACCCGTGAATCCGCGATGGCCTGGTCGAGCGCCCGCGGCAACATCCAGAATGACGTGCCGAGCACGACGGCCGCGATACCGGGAATGCCAAGCCAATCGGCTGCGGCGAGCCAGCGCGGCTCAAACCGATAGGCAGCAACGAGCGCCCCGAGTGCGATCAGGAGCGGCATCTGCACCGCCATGTGCACCGACATATCGTGCTCCAGACCGCTGCGAACGGCTGGCAGCCAAAGCACCAGCCAAAATCCGCACGCCGCGGCAAGCAGGCGACGGGTGCTCATGGCGCGGCGACCTTAAGGGCGGCCGCGACAAGCTCTGCCGGCCCATCGGGACCGAGAATGCGGGCGAGGCGGCCGCGCGCATCGATCACGTAGACGGCATCGTTGTGAGTAAAACCGCCCATTCCGTCCGGTATGACGACTACCCCGAAAGTTCGCAGCAACGCAGCGCGGACTTTAGCGTCGGCGGGCGCGGCGATGCGCCAACGCGACGCCTTGGCCCCATAGCGCTGGCCATAGAGCCGCAAGGCCTGCTGGTCGTCAGTCGGGTCAAAGCTGATGCTGAGCAGATCGATTGGCGCACCCGATCGCTTCGCCTGCAGCGATTTCGTTTGCAGCACCCGAGCAAAGTCGTCGCCCCGCAGTCCGCAAATTGTGGGACACCGCGTATAGATGAAGTCGATCAGCACCACGCGGCCTCGGTAGGCGCTAAGTTTGAACGGCACGCCGTCCTGGTCGATAAGCCGCTCATCGGGGAGAATTTGCGGCGAGCGTTCGACTGACAATTGCCGTCCGCCGGCGCTGGTCACGACGCGGAAGCCGTCGGTTTCGAAAGCGAGCGCGGCTATTCCAGTGGCCAGCACGAGAACAAGCAGAACCGGAAAGCCGCGAGGCATCAGCTTGGATCTTGCGCAGTCGCCGCGGCGCGCATGCCGACGAAAAATCGCGCCACCAGCATTATCACGCCGGCGATAACGATGCTTGCGCCGATCGATCCGACGCGGTCATAGGGCAGCCATTCCGCGACGTGCTCGGCATATCGGCGCGGCACGCTGGCGGCTCCCGCCAACAGGAAGGCGAGCACGAAGATGACGCCGCCGCCCAAATACAGCCAGTAGCCCAGCCAAGCAAAACCGTAGCGCGGTTGTGGGTTGGTGAGATAGGTCATGAAACCAAGCACCATCGCCACCATGCCGAGCAGCAGATAGGTATGGAAATGGCCCGGCACCCATTGCGTGTTGTGCATGACGCTGTTGACCGCAATGGTGCCATCGGCGATTGCCGGGATGACGCCGATCGACCAGCCGGCGACGCCGAGAAAGACCAGGGCCGCGGCCGGATTCCAGCGTAAGCCGGAGCGGTAGACGACGGTCAGCGTGCCGAACGCCGTGACCAGCAGCACGGGCAGGCCGCTCAGCCAGGAAATGACCTGCCCGGCAACCAGCGCCCAGGTCGGCATCGCGAAGTCCATCAACAGGTGATGGGTGTAGACGGTGAGCACGAACACGGTCGACAGCACCCAGGCCAGATAGAACGCCCGGTTGGTCTTCCAGGGCCGGTGGGCATAGACCGGCAGGATCTCGTAGACTGCGATCACCGCCATGTAGATCGTGGCGTTAACGAAGACGTGACCGAAGAAGTAGATCATGTTCTTGGCGACTAGCGCGTTGAACGCGAAGCTTGGCACATAAAGGTTGACCAGCGAGACGATCAGCACCGCGGCGCCGAATACGATGCCGAGAATGTTGACGATCAGCACCATCGTGGAGGCCGTGACCGCGGCCGGCGGGCCGTCCTTGGCATCCGCCAGGCCGAATGCTTGCTTGACGCCGAGCGCGGCGCCGAGCCCGCCGTAGGTGGAGAGAATGCCGCGGGCGATGTCGAGGTGCAGCAGCAGAAAGCCGACGCCGATGAAAATCAGGCCGAGGAGATAAGAAGCCGCGGCATTGACCGACCACAAGCCACCGGAATGCGCCGGCAGTGGGAACAGAAAAGTCCAGGCCGCGCCGAATCCGCCGATGAAGCCAGCGCCTAGTATCAGTACGGCGCCGATCAGGAAGAACGCGAGATTGGCAAGGAAGACCGCGGTTGACACCGGGACGTGGCGGCGCACGAAGTGCCACATCACTGCGGCGCTGCTCAAGCCGGCAATACCGACCATGCCAGCGCCGTGCATGGTCATGACGACGTAGAAGAAATTCGGCGGCACCTCAATCCATTGCGCCTGAGCGAGCCGCATAGTCAGGCCCAACAGCATCATCACCAGCAGGACGATACCCGATACGGCGAGGTAGGCGAGTACAGCGGCACGCGGATTGATCACGGTGCGCTCTGCGGTGGCGGCCATCGTCATGGTGTTCCTCCCGATCGTGGGGTCGTTGCGGTGTCTCTGCTGCCTACTGGTCGGTGGCTTTGATCTCCGCCTTCATCGCGTGGTGGGCGACGCCGCAATATTCGAGGCACAGCACTTGGTAAGTGCCGGGCTCGGTGAAAGCGTAGCGCAGCATATTGGTGTAGCCGGGCATCGCCTGCGTCTCGGCGACGATCCGGAACTCGGGATCGTAGAGCGCGAAGCCGTGGTTTACGTCCTTGCTAGTGACGTAGAACTCCGCGGTCTGGCCGACCTTGAAAGTGCTGGGCGTGATCGTCCACGCCCACTGCTCGGCGACGACCTGGGTCGGCTGCACCGCCGCCGCAGGCAGTTGTGGAAGCGTATTGATGTACGGTAGTTCACCGACTGTTTTGTAGTTGGTCCCGATCAGGACTACGAGGGCCAGGCCGAACAGCCAGACGCGCGTCCTATAGGCGGCATCGATGACCGGTCCGTAATTGGCGATCGCAACACTCGCGCCGGTTGCCACCCAGATGAACACCAGGGCCAAACATCCCATGAGGATGATCGAGACGCTCCACACCACGTCTTGGATCATAATGGCCCTCCGCAAATATGCATTTGTTTTGCATGTTATTCCGTTCCGGTCAAGGCCGAATACAACGTGAACGGGAAGTGCACAGCAAACAGAAGTTCTTTTGGGTGAGCGGGTCGCCTCACCCGCGCGTCCAATACAGCCGGATTGCGCGAGGCACATGCCCACCGAGAAATCAAGATGCCTGCTGAGATGCGTCGCAGCAAATTCCGGCAGTTCTAAAATCGCCGGGAGCCGGGGAGGTCGGCGCAGGTTTAGCTCGCGGGGCGCTATACCGGCGTTGTGGCTTGTTCGGCAGGAAGCGATGGGTCACGTATCGCGTCAAATCCACTGTACGTTCGAATCGCCTCATCTCGACGAAGCTCGTGCTCGTCGCTGCTAGGATGCCGGCATCGAATTGCCCGTTTGTGGAATAGAACTCCCGGGCATCAGCATAGACCCGCTCGGCGACGGCCGCCGGGACCCCGGTTTCCTGTCCGGCGGGCGCGAACGGTCTCGGCCTTATTAGCACACGTGCAGAAATACGGCTGGAGCTACATGGACAAGTACATTGCAGCGAAGCCAAACTTCTTTCAAAATCATCTCGGTGAGCAACCCCGTATCGGCTCCGGGCAGAATCTGGTCACCTCCGAGTGATTTTCAATATCACGACGGTGCTAAAAGACGGCAGAACATCAAGATCGACACGCGGCCCAGCGTGGTCATCAAACCAAAAGGGGCCCCGGCTCGTAGCTGCGCGCCGGCTGGGTTCGCGATTCACAAGAGCCCTGCGTGCCGTCGCCGAGCGCGAAATGGCCAACCTTGAACGTCAACGTGTCCGGTAGCGAAAGCGCGATGCAGCAACAGCTGATCATGCATCGCACTAGATCGTAGGCGGCTCGGTCAGGACCTGTTCTGCGTAGCGGCGCTATCCCTCGAGGGCACGATTGGACTCCGACAGGGAGACCTCGGCTCGACAGAGACCTTGGGGCGGAACGCCACATAAGTGGGGGAACCCCGAAGCCCGGTGACCGTTATCAACCGCCCAGCCAGGGGCTGCAGCCGTACTTGATGCTTGATCACACAGCAAATATCGCGGAAACCTTATACTCGCGCAATGCCGCGTGTGCGGGGCTCCGGTACGTCACGGATGCACGTCCCGGGATGCACTACCAACGCAATGGTAAAGGCTTTATCTGCTGCCCGGACGGTAGCCGCGTGCGCGAACCGCGTCAGCTTGGGCGCATAAAGTCTCTCGCTATGCCGCCCGCGTATGGAGTGACGCCGCTAAAGGACCGCCATATCACTGTCGAAGCAACGAAGCTTCGGTTCCGCTTCACCGGGAAGAGCGGCAAACAATGGTCGCTCAAAGTAAAAGATCGTCGGATCGCGAAGATCATCAGAGCGGGACCCGCAATCGAACGTGTTGCTGCGCGTGTGGGGAATGCCTCCACTGTCTGTCGCAAATGTTACGTGCACCCAGAGGTGCTCAGCTCCTACCTTAATCGGACTCTTGTCCTGAATATTAAGCGACACGTGGAAGCCAGTGCAAGCACGCCCGCCTCCTCGCGCTGCAATCCGGGCACCTCCTCCCGAAGCTCACCTGTAAGGACGCTTGCAGAAGGAACCTCGAGAGCCAGCCAGAAGCACAGTCGCATCCTCTATCGGCTGTTGCGATGTGAATCGGTGTCTCATGGTATCCGGCAACGGCCAAGTTACCGGCTCTGTGCACGTGGTGTAACAAACCCGAAAGAAAGCAAGAATCGTGATTGATTGCCTAGTCGTGGGAGGGGGCCCTGCTGGGCTCACCGCGGCCACCTACTTGGCGCGTTACCGGCGTGACGTTGTCGTGATTGATCAAGGCCAGAGCCGGGCCTCTCGGATTCCAGTGAGTCACAACTATCCAGGCTTTCTCGGCATCTCAGGACACGAGCTCCTCGTGCGCTTACGTGAGCAAGCCTTGAAGTACGGCGCTCTAGTTCAAACGGGTGAGGTCGAATTGGTTGGCCCGAAGCCGGACGGGTTCGTTGTGGAATGCCGAACAGGGATCCAGCATGCTCGCTTTGTCGTTTTAGCAACTGGCCTGGTCGACGAGAGCCCAGCAGTAGAAGGACTCGAAGATCTGAGTAGCCTTGGTCTCATACGGTACTGCCCGATTTGCGACGGCTATGAAGCGACCGACAAGCGAATAGCCGTGTTGGGTCCAATAGAGGCTGCCGCCAACAAGGCTCTGTTCTTGCGGACCTACTCATCAAACGTGCGCTTGTATGCGCTGGACAATCCCTCCGATCAATTAATCCTTAGTCAGAAACTACTGGCCGCCGGTGTCCAGCTTGCCGGCCCGCCAGTTCGCGTCGTGCAACATCGTGGTGCAATGCGGGTGTTTGTTGAGGACCACGACAGCTATGAAGCTGATATCATCTATCCCGCGCTTGGCTGTCGAGTACGTTCTCAACTGGCAACTACAATAGGCGCCAGGTGTGCTGAGCTGGGGAACCTTAGTGTGGATGAACACCAGCAAACGACCGTGGAGCGCCTGTATGCAGTCGGCGACGTTGTCACCGACTTACATCAGCTGGCAGTGGGAGTTGGCCACGCTGCGATCGCGGCTACCCATATCCATAATCGCCTGCCATCTCATTACAGGTAAACAAGTCCGCGTCATCATCGGAAGCTTACAATGTCAATGCCAGGCAAGAAACAAAATCCGACTTATCCACCGCCTCCCGTGCAGGGGCTTGCGCCCGTCCTGGACCGCAACATCAAGGCGCTGCGGGAACGCCGCTTACAAGAGGAGCGTAGTGCTTCTTGGCAAGAGCGAATAGCTGACGAGATCACCCGGTTTACCGGCAGCATGCTATTCGTTTACATTCACTTAGCAGTGTTCGGCTTCTGGATTGTCGCCAACCTTCATTGGATACCAGCTATCCCTGCTTGGGATGAATCATTTGTAGTGCTGGCAATGGTGGCGTCTGTTGAGGCCATTTTTCTTTCCACGTTTGTGTTGATCACCCAGAATCGGATGGCCTCGACAGCAGACAAACGAGCTGACCTGGACTTGCAGATCAGTTTGCTCACTGAACACGAGCTCACGAAAATTGCTACTCTCTTATCAGATATGGCGAAACAACTCGGTGTGAGAACCAGAGTTGAGCAAGACCTCGAAGACGTCCAAAAGGATGTTGCCCCTGGCGCCGTTCTCGATCACCTCGAAGAAGAAGAATCGTCGAGGTGAAGCCCGCGGCGTGCGCGATCGCTCTGCAGATGCTCAAGGCTATTCCGCCTCTTGTTGCGCTGACCCATTGACACATCGCTCCGCAATGTCAATGAGACTCTTGAACATTTGATTTAATCGGTTTGACCTTGATAAGAAGTGAGCCGACCAGAATGGCTTTGCCCTCCTCGGCGCGCGAACGATTGGCTTTGCAGCCTCGTTCGACAGTTCCGAATGTAACTTGCTTTGCTCGGTTAGGAAGTTATCTTTGTGACCGCCGCTGCCCGTCCGGCCTAGGCCGACTGAGCAAAGCGGTGCGGCGTACCGCAAGCGTGACGCTCCGCTCAGGGACGAGTGTTTCCAAGAACCTGAATGAGCCAAATCTGGGCAACGCTGTGCCATTGCGACCCTGTGCGCGAGAGCCGGCAGTATCGGCGAGTGCTCGCCCGATTAGCCATCGGCATCCGCACAAGCGACAGGCAGGCCTTTAGGGAAGATCTGCGGCAGACGCTACGGGCATAACGCAGCGGCCGGCATCGGGTCAGCACCGATGAAGCGGCGAACGGCAACGAGTATGCGGATCGGTTAACGCCATTTTTCCCTGGGGCGACGTAAAGAAAGCAGGCAAGCTCATACTCCAAGCTGGATTGTGCAATTTGTATAAGGCTCCCGGCCCGCCCAGACCGATCTGAGATCCATGCGCGGCTGCACTACGACATTTCTCAGATAGTTGGACTCTGCACACGTCGGTCCCTGGCGCGTTATTTCTAGCGGCCCATATACTCCCAGCGCGAGCGCATGGTCGCCTCATTGCTGGCCCCGATCAGCGGCGCCAGATATCGACCCGGCCCGAGGTCGGCGTCGGCTTTCTCGCGCTCGCTGATTACGCCGGCTTTCCCGCCGTACAGGGGAGCGTCTTTATTTGGTATTACTGTACCGGCGCAAGGAATAGTTCTAATTCCACGGGGTGAAAAGATGCCGGGTTCGGCGCGTACAGGAACAACGGGGCAAGGCATAGGTTCATTATCGGTCGGGGTTACTGCGGGGACGGGGCGGGCAAATTCTGGAGGCGGCAATGAGGATTTGTTGTTTACCTTGGCGATTGTAGTCGCTATCGAATTGTTCGGGACGGCCGCCAAGGCTCAGAACTACCCATGGTGCATACTACAGCAGCGGGTGATTCTAAGGGTGAATTGCGGGTTTCTCAGCCTGCCGCAATGCCTGACGACCTTAAGGGGAATACCAGGATATGCAGGCGCAATGCACAATTTGCGCCATATGCGCCTTCGGCGGGTCCCGGCCCGGTGCCTGGAGCGTAGCTTGAGTGCAGATACGTTCCATGCCGACGCCGACGATCTCCACGAATCTTGTCGGCGCGCTGGTACTGTGACCAACTGCGCAATCTCGCTATTATTGCGGCTGGCGCATTCATGCGCGCTCTTCGTCGGTGCGCTTGAGGCTGGGTCATTGGGCCGCGCCGATCTCTTGGCCAGAATAAGCGAGCTGAAGGAGATGAAATGATGACCTCTCTCGAATTTGCTGCCCAATCCATGCGCGAGGCGATGCGGGTGACAGTTAGACGGCACTCGCTTTGGTATCTTGTGCAAAGCGCTCTGATGATTGTTGGGGGTTTTATTGCGCTAATTTACCCAATTCTATCATCTTTCGCAGTGGTGCTTTTCCTCGGCTGGATTCTGATTATCACCGGTATCGTTCAAGGGATCAGTCTGATAGGCGCGCAAAACGTGCCACATTTCTGGCTTCAGCTGGTCTCAGTCGTCCTGTCGGTGATTGTCGGCGTACTGTTACTTCGACATCCAGGAGCAGGGCTTCTTACACTAACGCTTCTCCTGATCGTATTCTTCATGGTGGAGGGCATCTCGAAGCTGATTTTCGCGCTGACGATACGACCGTTTCCGAACTGGGGCTGGGTCTTGGCAAGCGGCATCGTCGGGATATTGCTGTCTTTTTATCTTTGGGCCAGCCTTCCGGTGACGGCAATCTGGCTGCTTGGCGTATTGCTCGGGATTCAGCTCATCTGTGAAGGGGCCGCTCTCGGCTATATGGCATGGCGGGTGCGTCAGAGTTGATGCTGTCTTCCGAGAATTCTCCCAAGCCGGCGCTCTGCCGAGCTGGGCTTTGGCGCGTATTCGAGAAAGCGGCCAAGCATGCGCCCAGGAGGACGAGAACAAATGCCAGCAGGTGGGCTTGGTGTGCTGCCCGTTCCGGATCAAAAATTTGCAGGTCCAGGACGGCGCAAAGCCAATATTACGAATAGCGGATTCCCACGATGTTTGGGGGCATCGACGGCGACACTATAGCGGCCTGCGATTATGCCGGCTTCGCGCCGTTCGGTTCGGTTATCGACGATGCCTAGGAGAACAATTGACCATCAACGTCTTCGAGGATTTCCTCCGAAAGGTCTGGCGCGACAAGATCAAATTTCGAAAGCTAGAGATTGCCAGCCCCTGCGAAGTGCCGATCGGACCCAACGTGTGATCGCAGATAATCTCGTGTTCACGAGACTGACTTAGCCGAAATTGCATCTCATTCTTTGTCACTCAGCCTCAGATCATCGCAGGGCAAAACACGACTCACTTAGGATGAATCCGCATCCCTAGGTCAGCCTGACATTTCGGCTTGAGAACCGCCGGCGGTTGAGCCGGACGACGCTTTGATGGCTGGCAACAATCGTCGTCCTTCAATGGCTTTGGAAATAATTCCCCGCCTGCCGTTTCACGTAGTCCCGGGCGTCGTGCACGCTGGCCAATGCGGTCGAGGGTGCCGGCTGGGGTCGTGTCGCCTTCAGATTCGCCAAGTGAGTTTGCAGGTTGTTGCCGGGCGCCGGCGGAAGATTGGCCGCAAGCCGGACGAGCGCCTTTTGCATCGAGTTGAGCGGCCTGGTCTGCGCCACCGCGGCCGTTGTCGGGGAAGGTGCGTAGGGAAGGGCCTTTATTCGGAGCGGGCCGAGGTTGGTAGGTCGCGGCAGGGTGAGCACGCTGTCAAGGTCCGGCGCCTGGGCATCGCGCGCCGTTAGCGCCCGGCTTATGCCAAAGCATTTGCGCAAGGTGGCAATGATAGTGGTGTGGTCGAACGGCACAGCGCTCGATTTACCGAAAATCGTGCCGGGCGCCACATAGGGCGACACGATGACGGCCGGCACGCGCACACCATAGCGGTCGAAACCGAAGATTTGCCCGGGCACAGGCGGTTGGGGCGGCACCGCGGCCGACGGCGCCACGTGATCGTAGCAGCCGCCATGTTCGTAATAGGTGATAAGCAGCAAGGTTTTGCGCCAAATCCTGCTGGCTCGCAAACAGTTATAGACGTCGGCGATAAGCTGCTCGCCGAGCGTGACCACCGATGGGGGGTGTTGATCGTTTTCCGGGTGGCCGAAATCGGCAAAGTATTGCGGCTCGATGAAAGAATAGGCCGGCAACTGTCCAGTCTGGCAGTCGGCCTGGAACTGTCGATATGCCTGGAAGTGGCTGCCCAACAGGAACAACTGCAACAGCGTGTGCGCCTGGGCAATGTCGTGAAAATAGATCTTCCAACTATCGATGCCGGCCTGCTCCAGGCGGTTGAAGATTGTCGGCACATTGGGAAAGTGCGGCGGCCCATTGTTCTCATCGGCCGTGGCCGCATGGACGAACCAGCGGTTGGGCCAGGTCTGGCACGGTGCCGAAGCAAACCAATGGTCGCAGACCGCGAAATTTTGGGCGAGCTGCGACAGCACAGGCAGCTGAGCAGGCGTGAAACAATGCATCACGCTTTTCGGATCGTAGGTCTGTTGCGGGTTTAGTTGCTGTTGGGCGAGATAATTGCGGACAAAGCCGGCCATGGTGGGTCTCTGAGCCGGCGCAGGCGCGGAGTTGCCGAACAATTGTATGTTGATGTCGGTCCACAGCTCGCCGGGATCCGGATTGGGGATGCGCATGGCGGTTTCGTCGGTGGCGAGGCTGTTCCAGACCACAACCGGCGTGCCATTGGTATCGGGATTCTGCTCGGTGCCGTTCAAGCCTTCGAAGCTATCAGACTTCGGATACAGCGAGCCGAGCAGGCTATCGAATGAGCGGTTCTCCAGCATCAGCACAACGATATGGTCGATCTTTTGCAAGGACGCCACGTGCAATCACCCCATTGAGAATTGATGACGTCACCTTGGCCGGCCAACGCGATCGTAAACTGTGGCCCACCCCAGGCGACGCCCAACTCGTTATGCCAAAATTGGCCTTGGCGTGAGCAATGAACTACTCAAAAGAATATAAGGGAGAAAAATCTTCAATACCGCCGGACAGACTTTGCAAACCGGTCCAGGTTGAAGGAAGTGCGCGACCTCGCACGCGTAGAAGGTTTCATGCAATTCGTCGAGCCGGACAAGCTCAAGGGCTAGCGAGTGCTTGCGGGTCCCCCGAAGTAGACGCCGACCATCCGCCACGAGCGCATGATGGGCCCCGGGCACCTGCGGGTGCAGGTAGCGGCTCGCGTTTTCCAGACCGTGACACCGCCTGCACGCGATAGCAAGTACTGAAACGGACGGCGCCGACATCGTCCAAAATAATAAGGCAAGCAGACCGCTCGGCGGATGCGCTGTAGAACATGGTGCTGAGGAATTGATGGGCCCGGAGAGTCCAGTCCGCGTAATCAGCGGCCCTCGCAAGAAAATAGCGGCCAGTTTCCTGCGGCAGTCAGTGAAGTAGTCGGAGTCCGATCAAGGTTATCGATCTCAAAAGAAGATCTTCGGAAAAACGACATCCCACACGCTGAATGGTCGGCTTCACGAGGCATTCGTTCGCCCAAGTTAATCCAACTAGCGGCTGCCGCCATATCGGCCTCGGACCAAACGACCACGTTGACGACCCGGCGAGTCCAGTTGCTGAAATGGAAGCTCGCGATCGTCAAGCGCGATGAACTTACAGAGCGGCACTGCCGCGCAGCCCACCGCAGCGAGTGGACCGCGACGCAGATCGTGGTTACCGTGCCGGGGATACTGACGGGGCCCGGCAATGAGTAGCGCGGGAGGAATAATGTGACGATGAAGCGACGCGACTTGCTGAAGGGCGGCGCAGGCATAGCAACGAGTATAACCACGCTGAGCCTGGGCACGAAAGCGGAAGCGCAAATCGCGCCAGTCGCCATTCATTGGGACCGTGAGGCCGACGTCGTGGTGATCGGCTCGGGTGCGACCGGGCTTCCCGCAGCCATCGTTGCGAAGGAAGGTGGTTCCTCGGTGATCCTCGTCGAAGCGGAAAATCACACCGGCGGCCACGCTATTTGCAGCGGCGGCAATGTGCCGCTTGGTGGCGGCACCAGCTTTCAAAAGAAGTGGGGTATCCACGATTCGCCCGACCTGGTGTTCCAGGACCTCACCGACTGGTCGGTCGTCGAGCCGAACGGCTTTCCCGATTACCGCTTCAATGACCGCGAGGTGATCCGCGCCTTCGCCGATAATTGCGCGGCGACTTACGAGTTCCTGGTTACCCACGGTATCGTGTTCGAGGACAAGGCACCAGACAAGCTCGGCGGCAGTTCGGTCGGCAACTCAATACCGCGCGAAATGCACGCAGCGCCGATGGATTGGGCCTTGATCGAGACCGGCCGGCCGGCAGCGCCCGACAAGCGTACCACCATGTCCAGTGGCAACGGTCTCATGCATCCGCTCGCCGCGGCGGCAAGAAAGGCCGGCGTCGAGATTCTGCTCAAGCACCGGATGACCGCTATCCACCGCGAGGCGCCGCGATCCGGGCCGGTGCTCGGCATCGCCGTCGACGCCGAAGGCAAGACTCTCAACATTCGCGCGCACAAAGCCGTTATCAGCGGCACCGGCGGATCGACCAGCAACGTGAGCTTCCGCCGCATGTTCGACCCGCGCTTGACCGAGGAATATTGCGGTGCAGCCGGCCAGCCCTGGTCGACCCAGGATGCCAGCGGCGAGCTCGCCGGCATGGCGATCGGCGCGCCGCTATGGGGACTTTTCAATTTCACGGGCGAGTTCGGCGGCGCCATCACCAAGCCCGGCAGCGTCGGCGCGCAATACATTTATGTGCACCTGCGTTGGTATCCAGGCAGCGAGGTATTCGACAAGGCGCGCGCCATCGGCCTGCATGTAAAAGACTGGCAAAACGTCGTGCTGGTCAATATGCTCGGCAACCGCTTCTACGACGAGACTGCCGATCAGTTCACTTCGGGCAACTACGGCTCGATGCTGCCCTACGTGCCGCACGACTGGCGCAACGGCAGGAATTTGAGATTTCGTCCGAACGGATTCCTCGATGCGGCTCTCGCCGGCATCGGTGACGGACACAATGGCGGTGGCCCGATCTGGGCGATCTTCGACGCCGATGCCCTCGCGCGCGAGAATTGGGAACCGCGGCCGCCTAATATTGATTTGGAGGCGGGCTTCTTTTTCACGGCAGACACGATCGAAGATTTGGCAAAAAAGATCATGATGAAATATCAGCGCGTGCCGATGCCGCCGGAGATCCTCAGCGCCACCATCGCGCGCTACAACGGCTTCGTCGATTCAAGCGTGGATGAGGATTTCGGCAAGCCCAAGCCGCTCTACAAGATCGCCAAGCCGCCATTCTACGCGGCATGGGCCACGCCGGTGCTTCACGACACCCGCGCCGGTCTGCGCATCAATGCCAAATGTCAGGTCGTCGACATGAGCGGCGAGGTGATTCCGGGGCTGTATTGCGGCGGCGAATCCGCCGGCGGCTTCAGCCTGCACGGCCTGGCACGTGCCACCTGCCAGGGCTTCATCGCCGGAACCAACGCCAATGCGGAGGAGCGCAGGGCGTGAGTGCACCTCAAGAGCGCGGCCTGACGGGCGTCCGCCTGATGATCTCGGACGCCTCCATAAGATTGCTGACAGCGCCGTCGGGTCGGTGCCGCCGAGTTCTTCCCCGAAGCGGCGTGCATCCGCACCACGGATGAGATTGATAAGCAGTTTTGTTCTGACCAACGAGATCGCGTCCTGCGCGATTTCGCGGTGGAGCAGGGCCAAGGCTTCACCGAGCCGGTCAAGCTCGCGGTGCGGATCGATGGACGCTCGCTCGGCAAGGGTTGAGCGGCCACCTTGCTCGCCGCGGAGGTTAAAGATCCCTATGCAGGCACTCGGGATCAGGTGCGCATGCAAGATCGAACCCACCCTCGTTCTTGAGCCTGCGATGCCGCAGACGACTTCCAGCAGACATAAATGCGACCGGCGAGTGTCGCAGCGCGGGCACAAGAACCACGAGCACCCTTGGCAATCCGGCACAACAGTCACCGGGCGGGTATATATATTCCGCCTCGCTCATGCCGCGGTTGCTACCCCTGTTTGGCTCACCCCAGCGGTAGTGCTCACTAACTAGTCGTTCAGAGGGGAAGCTCGCTCGTCCGACGAGTAACTTGAATGCTGGGGTCCGTAAAACTAGCTCTCTCGAGTCACTTCATTAAATCCAAACAAATGTTGCTACAGACTGGTACTCTCAACTGGCGAAGAGAATTTCCGCGATTTTGTGCGCGCGGGTGCGCGGGCTGGGAATGCCTCCACGATGTGGTTCCGACGCGGGAGTGATGGGGCCGCAATTGGTCAGGATTAAAATCGTGCGCTGGGTATCGAGCAAGCGGATCATGTAGTTGAAGTAGGCGACGCAGCCGCCGCCGTGCGCGACATAGCGCAGATCAGTGCCGAGTGCGCGCAGTTGTTCGCGCTCTGCTGCGGTCAAGAAAGAACAGACGTTTGTGTACCAGCCGAAGCCGTAGTGAACCGGCGTACCTTCGTTGGTTGTGCCGGAGGTAAAGGCTTGCGCAAGAGCGGCTTTTGGGAGGAGGCGTTCGGAGTTGAGGGCGTGGTTCCACAAGGAGAGATCATCGAGCGTGGAGAAAAGGCCGCCGTCGCCTACGGTCAGCATTGGGTAATCTCACCGCTCGAACCGATCCTTCTGCTTCCAATAACCATGCGCCAAGCGGTAGACGTGCGGGACGGGACTGATCGTACGCGACCGTATGATTCATACCGAGCGGAACGAAAATTCTGGCCTTTAAGAACTCGGCAAAGGGCTGACCGGAAACAGTCGCCACGATCATCGCCAGCAGCACATAAACCATGCCGCTGTAAGCGTATTGCGCGCCGGCAGGAAACGCCGGTCCCGTCAAGGCCATGGCCCGTTGGAGCACGGCCTCATTGGTGAGGCCATTGACCTCGCGGGCCCACTCAAAGGGCTCTTCGCCGGAGCTATTGACCTCGCGGGCCCACTCAAAGGGCTCTTCGCCGGAGCTGAAGAGTGGAACGTATTCCGGCAAACCCGACGTGTGATGCACCAAATGGCGTACGGAAATTTCCGTACTCCATGAGGGAAACTGTGGGAAGAAGGCCCCCAGGCGATCGTCGTAGCTTAGTCTTTCGTCCTCGACCAGCAGCGTGACCGCCATCGCGGTGAACGGCTTTGAGATCGAGCCGAGATAGAACGACGTGTCCGTCGTAATCGGCCGCCGAGTTTCCAGATCCGCGAAGCCGTAACACTTGCGATAGATGACCTCGTCATGGTCGCTGACCAGCAGCGCAGCGCCCGGATGCTGCGGCACGTTCATATCGGCAAAAACGGCATCAATCGTATCGTCGAGCTTGCCCATCGATCTCTACCACCCCTCCGCATAATGCACGCACAGCGCGCAACAGCGCAAGCATAGGCGGCCAAGGGTCAGCTCATGGTCATTAGCGGAAAAGGGCTTGTTGCCCGCTTTGGCCTTTCACTCTCCGAAGATCGCAAGCATGACGCGCTCAACTCGACGCACAACGAATTTCGGAAAGACACCGCACTCAAGTAGGCGCTGGCGGAAAGCGCGATCGAAGGTTCTAATTGAGGTCAGTGTGGCGCCTTCCTCGATGTACCAGCTCGCCAATTTGTCAATCGCGCTGGCTCAGGCCGGGCTACTCAACGCGATCAGGCTTGAGGCCCGAAACCTGCCACCTTATACCGATGGGTTTCGCGAAGTGTTGGTGGGCGCAATCGTCTGTGCCTTCCAATGCTCCCTTGCCCGTCTATCGGGGGTCGAAGTCTTGGCGGGTGTGGGTGCAGACTCCGATGGACGGGGTTGGAACGCGTTGGAAGCGGCGTTGGAGGGGGATTGGACAACCCCTCCGCCGGGTTGAACGACCTAGACGTCGTCGCGCCAGCGCAGCAGAACTCTTGCTCACCGGGCCGTAATTGTTCTTCTTCAGTCCGAGTACAGGCGTTGTGTCGTCATCTGACGCGGATTTGAAGTGCATTCTCGCGCACCCATTATGCCAGGCGGTCGAGCCGGACAGGCCGCTCTCCGTCATAACACCAGTCAAGCTCAGATGCGCGGTCAGCACCATGGCGGTGTTGGTGTCGGCCGACGATTCAGCTGAGATCCGATTGCGCCAGAATGGCGTCGCAACCGGCGAAGGACAGGACCCGCAGGTCGCCTCTCCGTGGCGCGGCGGCGGGAGAGCAGTATGATCACCAAGACCTCGACGCCGGAGGAGCGCGTACGTGCGCGGCCAGCAAACAGCCTTACCCGGGCGGCCTGCCGTTAGCGGAGTGGCACGCCAAGCCAACATACGTGGATGCGATTTGCCAGTGATGGCAAGCTGCCGGTTCACGGGCGATCGCGTCAGAATTTGCTTTCTGCTGACGAAGTCATGAAATGAACTTGCTCGGGCAGCAACGCTACTCTTTATTCGAGCAGGGCAGCGCATGTCACATGTAAGATTCGCTGGTCATCCAGCCTGACGATGCTATCTCCGCGTATCGTTCCCAGGAATGTCGCTAAGCGGAATATCGCTGATCGGTATCCCGGGACACCGCTTATATATGGCAATCGGCCCGCCCACTTGCGATCCCCGCTTAAATTGCATGGAGACGAGAAAATCTGTGCCGTCGATATTTTCGTCGTGCCAAATCTCGCGGCTCCGCGAACCAGCACAATTCAAGGAAATGGTAGCTGTGTGCCCCCCTGGATGATCTGAGATTAACACCCGCATGACGCGGCAGATGGCATATTCTTTGTTTACGACATGTGCCAGGATGTTTTGAAAATTCTGCTTGCAATCTTGCGCCATTGCCCAAACTCCCTGGTATTCCTCGGGAACCGTGGCGGCAGCCATCGCCGAGGATACTGCCCCGAGCGCTATTAGAGGTGCAAGCCTAAAAGCCCGTATCACTTCAAACATCCATCGTCGCGGCCATAAAATAAAAGCTGCTTTGCAAACGAACCGAACGCTTGTCAGCTGCAGCAGCAAGTGTCGTCCAACCAAGCGATCATGTCCACCCCGTTTTTAGCCGAGATACCACCCCGTAGCCTTCACCTAACGTCTCAGGCGGTATTTGGGTGGCCTTGCACTTTAACGGTTTTAGTTGCATGCTAAGGGCGTTTTAGCCTGTGACGCGAATCACACTGGTGCAGGTGCCTCGGCCTTAACCTTGCGCCTAACGAAACAGAGCAGAGCGAACGCCTTCTCGCGATCCGCGATTTATCACTTGTCACTATGGCCCGAGCGGACGCATCCTTTCGCTCGGAAGGCATAGTCGCGAAGGGCGGTTTCGAGATTAACCATGAGCGACGCTGACCGGACGCGCGGTCAAATTCATCCGATACGCGGCGGCAATGATAATTTCGTTCCGCCCGGAGGACCTGCGCGACGCCTCGCGGCGATCCTTGCTGCTGACATCTCAGGTTTTAGCCGGCTCATGGGCTTCGATGAGGAGGGCACATATACGCGGGTGATGCGACAGCGGCGCGAAATCATCGAGCCAACCATCCTCGAACACCACGGAAGGCTGATTAAATATACGGGTGATGGTTTCCTGGCGATGTTCGACAGTCCCGTCGAGGCCGTTCGCTGCGCCATCGTCATCCAACAGAGTATGGTAGGGCGAAACGCATCACTACCGCGAGAGCAGTGGATTCAATATCGGATTGGCGTTCATCTCGGCGACGTAATTGTTGAGCCGTCAGACGTTTATGGAGACGGCGTCAATATTGCAGCGCGCCTTGAAAGAATTGCGAGTCCGGGAGATCTTTACATCTCAGGCGGCGTCTACGAACAGATCAAGAATAAGTTGGTGTGCGCCTATCAATCGCTGGGCGACCGTCAGGTCAAGCACATCACCGACCCGGTAAGTGTTTATCGCGTGCTGCCTGATCCTGCTGCTGTTCAGCAAGCAAGAAAAGCACGTTGGCCGATAGCGACTATTGCTGCGCTGAGCGTGTTGTTATTGTTGGCGGTTGGTGCCAACTTTTTGCTACAAAGACGGATGGCCAATCAAACGCCCGCGCCCGTGGAGACGAAGCAAGCGAACCAGGCGCCACCGCGAGCAACTACCAATACGCCGGCCGCCATACCTGCTCCAGCACAGGTAACGGCAGAAACATCTAAAACAACCGCTTCACCGGCCACGGCTCCTGCACGACCACCACTCGTGCCAGAAATGGTATCAATTCCTGGCGGTACGTTCGCAATGGGGAGCGATGACGATCTAAGCGAAAAGCCGATTCACCGCGTCACGGTCATGCCCTTCGCGATCAGCAAATTTCCAATCACTGTCCGTGAATGGAACGAGTGCGTCTCAGCGAAGACATGCACCTATGTACCGACGGGCAAGGACGATGCCCCGGTCACAAATCTAAGCTGGACTGACGCGCAACAATATGTGGAGTGGCTCTCCCAGGTCACGCGAAAGACATTCCGGCTTCCGAGCGAGGCCGAATGGGAATATGCCGCGCGCGCCGGGACCAAAACGAAATTTTGGTGGGGCGAGCAGCTTCGGACGGACATGGCCAATTGCAAGGGATGCAATGAACGATACGACGGCACCCAACCGCTGAAGGTCGGAAGTTTCAAACCGAACGCCTTTGGTCTGTATGACATGGGCGGCACTATCGATCAGTGGGTGGCGGACTGCTGGCATAAAAATTATCAAGGCGCGCCTTTGGACGGTTCGCCGTGGCGGGAAAACGAGTGCTTCTCCCACGTTATCCGCTCTGGATCTTGGAAGAACGATCCAAGCTATGTTCGACCTCCCAGCCGTGATCACTATGACACCAACGTCCGCTATCCGACGCACGGATTCCGTGTAGCGCACTCACTCTAGACAAGGGGGGAGGCCGTTATGGAGATCACGCGAGCAGTCTTGGCGGCTGCCATGCTGGCGGTGTTGCAGGTTTCAGCGTACGCACAAGGAACACCGGCACCGGCCGATGCTTTCCTTTACATCATTTGGCCTCCCGATGGGACGACCGTCAAAGGTGCCTTCTGGTGCCGGTTCGGTCTACGCAACATGGGGATTACCCAAGCAAGCAGCAATGCGCCTAACAGTGGTCACCACCATCTCCTGATCGATGTGAATGATCCCCTCGATCCAAAAGAGCCGATCCCGCAGGACAAGACGCATCTTCATTTCGGGGCGGGCCAAACTGAGGCACTCATTGAATTGCCGCCAGGCAAGCACACACTCCAACTAGTCCTAGGAGACGCCAAGCATTACCTGTTTAATCCTCCGGTAATATCTAAGAAGATCACCATCACGGTCAAATGACGCGAATCCATGACATGGGCCATCACGACAGAGAACGAGACAACGAAATTTCGAGCGTCGGTGACTGAGAGACGCTCCCGCTCGGCATGGTGCTTCGAGCCACTATGCTAAAAATGTTCGCGATCGACGACCGCCGCCGATTATCGGAAATGTTACGAGTAGAGGAACATCACTTTTAGGGTCCCCTGGTCTGTATCCGCCGTTTCCGGCTGCGTGCCCGTGTGGGTTCACCACTCGCTGCGAGCGCGCCCCGAGCGCTACGCGCCTTTAATCAGGTCGCCTGTACACAGTCGTCAGGGCGTGCTGCCGCGCATCGACGCCGGATGGCCGGGCAGCTTAAGCGGCGAGCCTGCGGGCACCAGCTTGTTACCGGCGATGCGGAAGGTGCCGAGTTCTTGCTTCGCCCAATCGGTGATGTAGACGTACCTTCCGTCGGGACTGAACGCGATGCCTTCGGCCAGCGCACCAACCTCGCTCTCGCCGACCCTGCGCATGGTTTTACCGTCGCTTCTCAGCAGCAGCGCAACGGAGTGGTCGTGGTGGAAAAAGGCTTTGTTCCGCACGGAGTTTCCGGAGCCGTTGGTTGCCAGTGACACTGCATTACCGCTGGTCGGGCTTACCGCCAAACCCTCCGGCCCATCACCGACTACGACCTGATCAACCTCGCGCGGCGGGTCGAGCGTCATGTCGATCACCCCCATTGTATTCGCCTGGCCGTCGGCGACTCCAGAATCGCCGTCGTGATTGACGAGACCGAGCTTGCCATCGGCGGTAATTTGCACGTTATAGGGAAACACGCCAGTGATCATGTCATAGCCGCTGTAGGTCACCTTGCTACCGTGGATGTCGAGCAGGGAGACTTTGTTCGCTAGCGCCTTGGCTACCAGCGCATGCTTACCATCGGGCGCTATTGCGACGGCTGCGGGCTGCTGGCTTGGCGCCCCAGCGGGGGCGACCGCCACGGTGTCGACGACGGTGACGCTCTTTCCCGAGATCGACACTACGCTGACGGTGTTGTCGGCACGGTTGGCAACGAGCGCCAGATTTCCCGTTCGATTGATCGCCATGCCGGAAGGCTGCTTGCCGGTCCGCACTGTGGCGATCAGTGCCGGCGGTGATACCGTTAGATCGATGACGTAGAGCTTGTTGTCCGGGACGTTTTTCAAAATGTCGCCGTCCTGGTCCACGTCGATCGAGTTCGCCACTAGGGCGAGCTTCTCGTCGGGCGTGATCGCAAGGTTGGTCGGCGGCCCAATAATCGAATTTTCAAGTGGCAGATTGGCGATAAGGCGCGGCGTGGCGCCGTTGCTGACATCGACGATCGACACCGTGTCTTTACCCGGCGGACTGAGGACTGGCTTGCCGTCGCTAAACGCGAGCTTCTGATCATTGCCAATGATTAGATATTGGGTCTGCGCCGTGGCGGAGGAGACAACCATCGTGGCCAATGCGGCCACCGCAACGATCCTTGCCATTACTCCCTCCCTGTCCGGTCTGCCGCCGGTTGGCGACTATGCCATGGCCAGGCGGCGCCGGCCAGCGAGTTCGTGGCCTCGGCAATCTCATCCCTAAGCCCGGCAGCCCAAGAAGATTTCGTCTCCGCCTCTATGCGAGTCAGGCTGCAACAATCCGCTCCGCCAAAGCCTAATACGTCGAATTAGCTCTCGCGCACATGCTTGCGGAGTGCGCGCGACTTCAACCCGCAATCTACATGTTCGGCGGGTGAAGAACGGCACACCCCAGAACCCATCCGCTGACTGGCCGTGAGTTACCAATCACATTGGGCATTCGCTTGCGCGATTTCGGGCTTTCGCCCTAGTATCACCTTCAAAGCCATCGCAAGAACACGATCACTGAAATAATTAATCGCAGCGATTGGGAGAGCTCCTGATGTCCAAACGGATGATCGCGGCTTTCGTGGGATTGGCGGTTTCGGCTGGCGCCGCATCGGCGCAGGAAGTGAAGGTAGGCGTCATCCTGCCCTATACCGGCATGGGCGCCGAATTTGCGCAGCAGATGGACCGCGCCATGGATCTTTATCTGAAAGTCAATGCCGACCAGATAAAACCATACAAAGTCACCATCATCAAGCGCGACTCCAAGGCGCCGAACGGCGCCGGAGCCAAAATCGCCGCGCAGGAATTGCTCACACAGGACAAAGTCGACGTTCTCACCGGTTGGTCTTATTCGCCGGATGCGATTGCGTCGGCGCCGGTCATCACCGCCGGCAAGAAACTGGGCGTGATTATGAACGCCGGCACCTCGTTCATCACCAAGCTGTCGCCCTATTATGTGCGGACCTCGTTCACGATGTGGCACGCAAGCTACGCCATGGGCGAGGTGGGGGCCAAGCGGTTGCATGCGAAAACGGCAGTCGTGGTTTACACGGACTATCCGCCTGGCAAGGACAGCCTCGACGCTTTCAAGTACGCCTTCGAGAAGAACGGCGCCAAAGTGATCGATGCCGTCCCCGCCGGCGGCCCGGGCCAAGTGCCCGACTTCACGCCGTTCTTCCAACGCGCCAAGGGCGAGCACCCTGACTTGCTGTTCGTATTCGTGCCTGCGGGCGATCACGCCACGGCGGTGGTCAAGACCTACGCGGCGCTTGGCATGAAGGCTGCTGGCACCAAGCTGATCGGCCCCGGCGACATCACCCAGGACGTCAAGTTGCAGGGGATGGGCGATGACGCCGTCGGCCTCATCACCATGCACCACTACAACGCCGATCTCGACAATCCGCAGAACAAGGCGTTCGTCGCTGCCTGGAAGAAAAGCTATGGCCCCTACTCGACGACGGATTTCTTCGCCGTCGGCGCCTGGGACGCCATGGCAGCCATCGTTCACGCCATCAACGCCACAAAAGGCAAGATGGACGGCGAAATCGCGGTCAACTCACTGCTCGGCTGGAAGTACACCAGCCCGCAGGGACCGATCATGATCGACCCGCAGACCCGCGACATCGTCATGAACGAGTATCTCGACGAGGTGTACAAAGGCTCGGACGGAAAACTGCACCAGAAGGTGCTGGAAACAATCCCGAACGTGAAAGACGAGTGCAAAGCACTCGAGTTCGGGCCATGCAAACCTAAGAAAACACGGGACGAATAGGCAAGTGGCGAATAGTGAATAGGAATGTTCCCGTTCGCTATTCACAATCACGCTTTTCAGCCAAGCGCCGGGGTCGCACCACCCGCGAGCATCGCAAACCGCCCCTGCCTCGTATCGACTTCACCGGCACCGGAATGCCAGGCTATCTCTTTGTAGTCTCGCAATCCAAAATTGGATGAGCGGGCCAGGGTAATGCGAGGACAGGAAGGAGAAGCTGCCGGCGCTCTCGCATCACGTCAGCGTGCAGGTGCTGCGGTGGGCATTCTTCAACTTCTTCAACTTAAAACACGTATGGCGCGCCCCGTTGCAAGTGGTCTCGGCACGATTGGCTTGACTAGTCTGCGTCAATGTATCCGGTCTCGGGGGAATCTCTCCCCGGCCAAGATGGAGATCCGCGCGTCCCGATTCTAATAAGAGCCGCCCCCCGTGTCGACGGTTGACATGGGAAATGTACGCGGCAGGCCTCGACGGAGATCTCACTGATCTGCACGCGCGCATTCACTCGCAGGGTTCGTGTCGAGCGTTGCCATGCCGCCGAAGGTTTCAATAAGGCGGATCGCCGCACAGTAGATGGCCAAAACCGTTCTCACTTCGTGGGGGCGAAGATGTTATCGGGTGTGAATGGCGCCGCCATTGTTAATCAAGGATGCGCAATGAGCAACGGCTGCACATTTGCACCACCTGCCATTAGGGGATGAGAAGGCTCGAAATGCTCGCGCAACTCGTGCTTTTTGACGAGCGCCCGCGCAAGGACAAAGGCATCCTTCAAGCTTTTGGCATGCCGGAGCGCGACGTTAAAAAAGGCATCGCCGAAATACGTCCACTTGGCCTTGTCCCGACAGCCGAACGACGGATGGACGGCGTCGGCCGCGGTGATTACCAGCACATTGGGACTCGCGAGACGAGGGATAAAAACTCCTGAATAGCATGCCGAGATGACCACTACCTTATGTCGCACGCCTGTCAATGTCAGCATGTTGGCGAGACTAGGCGGCGTGAGCAGTTGCGTGAGCGGTCCCGCTTTGACTGCAAGGCCGGTGGGGGAACCGTGCGAGGTGAGAATCAAAAACAGAACATCGTTCTCGGCGTCCATGCCATTGGCTGCCGCTTGTAATGCCCTGGCCAGGCCTTGGATCGTTGCGTCTCCGCCTTTTTTGGAATTGTATTGCACGTCGATCGGACCGTGCGCAAAACGCCCCGCTACGACTTGTGCGGCGCCGGTTGCCTCACTTCTAAACACGCCTTGATCGCCGAAAAGGCCGAAGGACACCACAGTCACCTTGTGAGCAGCCCCAACGGCGTGCACCATCGAAACAGGCGGCGCGACTATCAAACCCAAAGCAATGATCCCCGCGCCTAGCCAGGTTATCCAAATCTTGGGAGCCATGATGAGCCCTCGTTTCGCTATTTCCACGTCAAGATCGCGGATGCCTTTCCGCGGAGACGAACGTTTTGTCACCGACCAATACCATCGGCTGCAAGCGCGGAAAAGCCGGGCAAGAAGGATCAGCACGGCATCGCGGTGAAGTCCCCAACGCGGCTGGTCCACTCGCCCCCGCCGAAGTTTTCCCGCTGGAGTTTCAAAGCTCCTGTCGTTTGTTGTTCGCTAGTTGTTTCATACCAGAAGTCTTGAACTGCGCCAAACTCAATTGCGTGTAGCGCATCGTTTGCTGGATCGAGCGATAGCCAAGCCATCATAGATGCGCCGAGTGTCGTGCACGGCGTGGGCCGGGCTTACCGCCTCAACCGGCGACGCTGCGTACTTAAGAGCTACTGGTTCGTGTCCCTGAAATCACAGAAGCTCAGCCATGTTTTCTCAGGCGAGTTGGGGCTTTTGTTTGACGATGACCCCATGCTCATCAGCACAAAGACCGCGGACCACTCCCGATTAGATGTGATGCACGTCATAGACAGTGATGCTGATTGAAGATATTTTTCGTTTGGCGGGAAGATGAGGAAAATATGAGACTGACGGCTGGAAGATGTTCGGCAGCGTCGCCGACAGACCCGTCGTCACGCCCTGAAACGCGACTGTGGGAACACGACGGCATTGTCGCGCCCAGCACGTTGAGGCTGAAGCCGTCGAGCGCGAGGAAAAAGCCGTCCGAATAGGTCTCGCCCTCATCAGAGCGACAATCCAACGTTCCCCAGCAGATCCTATTTGCCTACGATATGTTGTTCGCCAATCCGCTCGGGGCCTTTCCCACGATGGGCGAGACGCCGGCGGCGGTCAATTCCGGGATCACCGTGCTCGGCAAAGGCATGCCGGCGGCGACGGAGTTCTTCTTCACGGCCGGCGCGGCGCCCTATTTCACCAATGTCGTGCCCTCCGATCCCGCCAATCCGACCCAGCTCAACGTGCCCTGTCTCAGCGAGGATCTCCGGGTTCACCGCGACGCCGGGCGCATCGGTCGCCGCGCAGACCCCCGTGCCAGGCGGGCCGCAGTTCGTCGAGAACACGTCCGGCGGCGGCTTCGACACGTCAGGCGCCTATAAAATATATTCAGGCGCTGCTGATCTATCTCAACCAGAATTTCGGGAAGGAGGGATCGAATGATCCGTTCGCGCCCGCCAGCGGGGTGATCCCGCAGCAGGACAGCCAGCTCGACGCCGATTCCTCGGTGACGCCGTTTACGAGCACGAACGGCGCCACGTACAACAACGACAGCTTCGCCGTAGCCCGTGTGCGCCTGAAGGGGATCGCAGGGACGACGAGCGCGACCAACGTAAAAGTGTTCTTCCGCTTCTGGGGAACCCAGACGGCCGATACCGGGTGGGATCCGGTCACACTTTTTTGAGTCAGAAGGACGGCGGCGGCAATCCGATCTGGCCGAAGGCCCCCGCCGACGACCACACCATTCCCTTCTTCGCGACTAGTCATGAGCCCAATTTCAGCGATCCCAACGATCCCGAATTCAAGACGGGCGGCAGCACAGGCACGGGCGCGGACAATCAGACCATCGCTATTGCGACCGCCGCTACGCAATGGGCCTATTTCGGCTGCTACCTCGACGTCAACGATCCCGGCAACGTGGTCAACGGCACACCGATTTGGCAGGCATTTCCGGGAACGCATCATTGCCTCGCGGCGGAGATCGCCTTTGCGGGCACGCCGATCGAAATCGGGACGGGACAGGAATTCAACGTCGTGGTGCGGCGCACGAACAAAAGGCTGCGCCCCGGCGCGCCGCCGCCTCCGCTGCCCGGGCCGCAGATAACGGCTTCCGACAAAGCCAGAGGCGGCTGAGCGTCACGTGCCCGCGCTGGCATCCGCTCGGTCGGTTGCGGCGCCACAGGTCTGGGAGCGCTACATTGTCGGCTCTTTCCAACTAAAGATTCCCGTCTCGACGGGCGAGGCCATGCGGGCCGCCGCGGAAACGACGCTGGCGATCTTGAAGGCGCGGCTCGACGCCTGGCCGAAGACAAGCCCCTGGTATCCCGTGCTGCTGCGCTATGTCGAACTCTTAGCGGGGCGCCTCTACGGCATCGGCGGCGATACCGGCACCATCCCGCCCTCGCTTGGCGGCTACAGGCCGGGGCGGCCTGTCTGCGAGGCGAAAGAGCGGCGCGAGGCGTTCACTGGCAAAGTGGCGAGGGTCGTCTACGACCGCTTTGGCGACTTCTGCGGTTTCGTATTGGACACGCAGGAAGGCGCCCGGCGTTTCGCCGCGTGTGAGCCGGGAACCGAAAGCGTCGTGGACCGCGCCTGGGCGGAGCGCATTCTGACGAGCGGAGTTGTCGAGAAGCACGCGCCGCACTGTCCGGAGGAGATCCTGTTGCACAGCCCGCCACGGCCGCTCGTGCATTGAGCCGGAAAGAGCGGTTTTCGTCAGTTTCGACGGCGCAAGCTCCCCGCCCGCTGATGCAGGGGAGCCGGAATATTTCATAGCCAGGTCTTTTTCACCCACGACCGCATGGCACTTTCTGCACCCAAAATTTTGAAGCCCGGACTCACGAGCGATCAATGCAGGCTGAGGCGTCGAAACAGGCGCATCCGCTGGCCTATTGCAAAGTCTCGACTACGCGTGGGGAAGGTGCTGTTGTTTAAATCGGCCGCGAAATCGGCTTCGGGCAGATGCCGCGCAATCATTTCGGCCGATCGCATCATAAAGCTCCTCGGCCCATTGACGTCGTTCCTGGCGCGGCCGGTCATCGGGTTTGCTCGAATCATAGAGGATCGTCACGCGGCGCGAATCAGGTCGCGGGTGGCCGGTGGCGCGACCAGTCGGGCCAGAGAATGTTTAAGCATAAGCGGCTAGACCGACGTGATGCGCTCTGTAGCCTGCCGGACCGGGGCGTCAGCCGGATCTCAAAGGGCCAAAGCATAATGTTCCATCCCGCTCAATCCACGGGAGCCAGCGAAGATGATATAGAAAAACCATCTCGCCTAGTTTCAGTTTGCTGCAGCTCCCGACCTGCGGCGAATGTTCCACGCCCAGATTTTACCCACCGGCTCGGTCAGTGAGCGGCCCGCCACGTGGTTGAAAATTACGTGTAATGCCGGAATTGCCGTCTCGTTAGAGGTACGCTGAGAACGACCGCAGGAAATCTTCGATGGGAATAATGAGCCTTATTCGAAAGCTATTTGGGGCAGACGCTCCCCCTCCGCCGGATGCCATGAAGCTCGAGGGAACAACCGAGGCCACGCTTGCCCGCTCCTTGTCGGCATTGCCGCCTAATAAGCGGGGTTGGATCACGTTTGCCGAGGCTCGCATCTTGTTCTCGACGAAGGACGCACAATACGCGTTCGGAGAAACGGACCAGGACGGCAGAAGAAACATCGAATCGTTCGCGGCGCAGGAACGGTCCGTAATCAACTTCATGCCCGTCGAGGAACGGGTCTATTTCGTACGCGATCGACCGCTGTGACGAGCGTTGCTTAAGATCAGCGTGTTCTTGAGACGATCCAGATCGATCAAGCGCTAATCGGTGTTGATCGACACTTTCGTCGCAAACCAGCAGCATTTTTCTTATCTGGGATCAAGGCTGGAGAGCTGCGATGTCTTCTTCCCCACTAACTCACAATATTGGTCCAAAAGCGGGAGAAGGTGACCAACAGAATTTTCCTGCGAATGAGCGCGGCCAGGCGGAATGGCGAGATCTGGAATGCCTTACGGCGGCCCGGCATCCATCAGGGCATCGATGCGATGGGCTAGGAGATTGCTTTTCGATCTTTCACGACCATGGTTTCGTCCGCGACGTCAGACGCGGCGAACGCGGGCGAGCTGGCTATTGGGCACGGCTCATGTTTTTTCTGCCGAATAACCATTGAATACGGTGCTTAAAGTGGGCGAACAGGCGGATAGAGCACAGCCGGGTTAAGCGTTTCCAAGGTTGAACACTTGGCGGGCTTCTGCGACGGTCGCTGGCTCTCTTCCGAACTTTTGCGCAATTTCAGCCATGGCCTCGACGAGCTGATAGTTTTCCTTCGCCGGCTGTCCGTTCGGCAGGTAGATATTGTCCTCGAAGCCTACTCTGACGATGTCGCAGCCCATGAGAGCACCAACCGTGTTCATCGGGAACTGGTCGCGACCGGTCGCCAGCACTTCCCATTTCCAGTGCGGAAACAAGTGCGCTCCGTCCTCAGCCGCAAGTGCCAACGTGCGCACAGTCGGGACCATGGCGCCGAAACCAAGACAGTAGTCCAGCCAAAGATTTCGGGTATTGCGGTCGAACACGCCCTCGTCCGCGAAGCGATTGAGCTTATGAATCTGGCTCACCTCTGTTATTTCAAACTCTAGGGAGGCACCGCGCCGGAGAACGGCCTTGATGTTCTCCTTCAACAGATGTTCGGAATTTACGTAAGAGACAGTGCCAGGATAGCCGCCCGCTGGGTGATAAAAGTCCCATGAACCTGCAGCGATGGAAAACAAATCCTGCTTGGGCTCGACGCGATGTAACGCCAGGCGCTCCTCGTCAGTTGGCCATAGGTATTCATTTGTGTGTGGATCGCGTCGAACGCCGAACCCATTGGTGGTCTGGATAAGAATGTCGCATTTATGCCTGATCAACTGAATTATCTCACTGAATACTTTGATGTCGCTTGTCGGCCCTTTATCAGGCCCGCGCGCATGAATATGGACGACCGATGCGCCGGCCTTATAGCACTCATGGGTCGCTTGCGCGATTTCGGTCGGCGTGATTGGACATGTGCACCATCTCGATTCTGTTGCGCGCCGCCATTAACAGCCGCTAGGATTACCAGCTTTTTGCCCGCTACCACTTTAGCCTCCCGGAATTTCTTCGCGTTACATATCGCGAATGATAGGCAAAGTCGATTTCTCTTTGCTGTACTTCAGAGCGTACTTCCGCCAAATCTATGGCTCTCCGCCATTCAGGCAGCTCCATCGTTAGGAGCACAAAACGCTGGTGCGATCGTCATCTCGCGGGTTTCTTTGGAGGTCAATAGCGGCTTGCGCCTTTCTGTGCCAGGGCCGCTGCGGGAAGGTGCCGAGCGGCGCCTGTTCGAGAATCGGCAGCGAGATTGCGGATTACTAGTCGCGACGACGACCCCCAGCGGAAGCTGGGTCGCCGATAATCGGGTGGCAACCACCCCCTTCCAGCACGCGCGAGTGCCGCGAGCTAACGGCGCTTTCAAATGCCACCCACGGGTCGCATTTCAATGCAACAGAAGTCTTCTGGTTTCAAAGTTTCAAAAACAAAACACAAAACGCACTTGGCCCAAACAGGGCCATGTTTCGACGACCTCGCGGCGAATTTCCCGTCGCATGGCGCCCACACATATAACCCTTCCTCACGCGGTCGGTCGTCCCAGGCGATCCGGCTACACATGGGCGCCGCAGCCCGGAAACGGTAAGCATAAGGGAGCCCAAACTAAGGTGTGATCGACTCTCCTCAACTCGGCGAAGTGTCAGCAATATTGGCGGGCACACTGCGTTCGCAGTCTCGGCAAATCTTGAAGCTATAACGATAAGCGCAACGGGTTGCGCTTTTGTGGCCCAAATGGGTTATTGTGTTTTTTTGATGGCTAGGAGTTCGGTCGGTCATAGTTGGTCATAGATTGTGATTGTATTTTTGCGAATTCACTTGCAACTCTTGTTCCAAAATAGGAGTTGGTGGAGTGCGTACCTGCGACACCATTGAGGGGCTCTCATGACCGAGACTATGCATGCCATCCGCCGAAGGGCACTGGGTGTCATCGTTGCTGGGCTTGGCGTATTGCCCTGCACCGTGGCTGCGCGCGCAGACGTTCTTTTCGACTTCAGCGGCGCTTGCGTGTTCAATTGTTCCGGCACCGCAACGGGCGTGCTCGATCTAACCAACACCTACGTTTTTGGCAGCGACGTCACGGCAGCTGACTTCGTCTCGTTTAGCTACACGTCCTCGGCGCTTAACTTCACGATTCCGGCTGCTGATACCCCAACTTTGATGGGCGGGCTCAATGCCAACGGCTCCAGTAATTCCTCCGGACTAATTGCCATAATGGCTTCTGGTGGCCCACTATTCGCGAGTGCAGGGGGCGTATTCGTTGCCAATCCTGGCGGGAGTATTACTGACGTCGGGCTTTCGTCGACGTTTACCCCGGAGGGCAGCACTGTGGGGAACCCCACTGCCACCCCACTACCCCCCGGCCTCCCGCTGTTCGCGACTGGCCTTGCTGCGGTAGGTCTGCTCGGCTGGCGCAAGAAGCGCAAGTCACGCGCAAGCTTGATAGGGATGGCCTAACAAATCTCCAACGGTTGCACGTGCTCGCGCAGGGGCGGAAGGGTCACGGTGAGGTTGCGGGCGCGCCGATGAGCGTCCGCCACCCCATGACCCTCCTTTGCCGGCAGCTCCAACAGCCTCGCCGCCATAGTCCGCCGAGCGCGGCGCAGGCGGAGGGCGACCGATTCCCGGCGCCTTACCGAGGCCGAAGCCGAGGTAATTGTATGCACGGGGAGGGCCTGGCGACTTGGCGGCGGACGCTGGCGCACTTAACTTTGAAGCGCGCGGGTATTCACCCCAGCCCAATTCCAGTTGCATGTTGGATCTCGGTCCAATGGCGCGAAGAGGAAATATGCGATCATCCGTGAGCCGCCCGATTGCAGGTCGATGGGAGGTACTGCCGTTGCAGGCAGCGCCTCGCCCTGTTGAGGTCTCGAAAAAGGATGGCACGCCTGATCTTGTTGAGGCGTCGAAGAAGAACGGCACGCCTGACCCCGTTGAGGCCTCGAAAAAGGACGGCACGCCTGACCTTGTTGAGGCATCGAAGAAGAACGGCACGCGTGACCCCGTTGAGGCCTCGAAAAAGGACGGCATGCCTGCTCCTGTTGAGGCCTCGAAAAAGGACCGCGCGCTGATCCGTCCGGCGACCGATGGCGCACAAGATGGCGATTTACCCCCGTTCTTCACCGAGGGGGCGATGCTGCGACTCGAAGAGGGCCTCCGTGCTCAGCGCGAGCAACAGGGGCGGCGGCACTTTTCCGAGTCGGACGGGGTACCCTCTCGGACCGGAGGCTCAGGCGGGCGGCAAACGGAAGAACACTTGTCGAATGACGTTGGCGATCTGCGACGCACAACCGCCCAGGTCTCCCGCAGCGGCGCGCACGGCCGTGAGGTGCAGACCATCGATTCCGCGGAACAGACCTTCCCGCGATACGCAGCCGATGTAGCGTTTGAGCGCGGCTCCGGCAGGCGAGAAGCTGATCACGACGCACCATCGTTCGAACTCCCCGGTTGGCAAAACTCCCGCCGAAGTATCGAAAATCTGCACCGCGTCGGCTCGGGCCCCGGATTGCCTGATGAGATTGCTCAACGACGGTCGCCATACTGGCGCTGGCTAAAGGTCGATCTTCTGCTATGCGTCTTGCTCCTCATCGTCGGCGCTGCGGCCTGGGGAGTTTCGCTGGAAGCGCGTACACGAGGATCCACTGATGCTCCCGCCGTCAACATCAAAGGCGCACGAACGGCTTCCGTGTCGCCGGATAATGACCGGCCCCGTCAGTCGATTACAAACGGGGTGAAATCCCCAGCGGCCACGCCGTCGGCGGCGCCGTCCAGTAAACAACCGGTCGAAGCGCAAGCGCCTGGCACGCCGGCGGCGTCCAAAACACCGGCCACGCCGTCACTGCCGCCGCCAACACCGGCACCACCCAATACACAACCGGTCCAAGCGCAAGCGCCTGCCAGGCCGGCGGCGTCCGAGACAGCAGCCACGTCGTCACTGCCGTCGCCAACACCGGCACCGTCCAATAAACAACGGGTCGAAGCGCAAGGGCCTGCCACACCCGCAGTGTCCGAGACAGCGGCCACACCCTCACTGCCGCCGCCTTCACCGGCACGGCCCAATAAACAACCGGTCGAAGCGCAAGGGCCTGCCACGCCCACGGCGTCCCAAACGTTGGCCAAGCCGTCGCTGCCGCCGCGATCAGCGGCAACGCGCAACAAACAAGTGACCGAAGCGCAAGGGCCTGCCACGCCCACGGCGTCCCAAACGTTGGCCAAGCCGTCGCTGCCGCCGCGATCAGCGGCAACGCGCAACAAACAACTGACCGAAGCGCAAGGGCCTGCCGCGCCCGCGGCGTCCCAAACGCTAGCCAAGCCGTCGCTGCCGCTGCCATCAGCGGCAACGCGCAAGAAACAACTGATCGAAGCGCAAGGGCCTGCCACTCGGGCGGCGTCCGAGACGCCGGCAGCCAGCCCGCAGTGCAATATTCCCGTCTGCGAGCAGTTTTATCGATCGTTCCGTCGCTCCGACTGCACCTATCAGCCGCTCTCGGGCGGCCCACGGCGAATTTGCGACCGGTAAACGTTATCGCCCGAGCATGACGCAGGTCGAAGCGCAGCAAAGCGTTGCCCGCCACTAGTCGGCGTAGCGGCAGATCGGGTAAGCGCACGAAGCAAGCCCACGGAGCTGGCACGCAAGCTGTTGCGCGAGCATCTCCAGGTAAACGGCCAAAGCCGTAGTCGCATGTCATCACCGCCGTCGAGGCGGGGATACGCCGTCACCCATCGCGGGCAGTCGGTGGCTTGCGGGGCTGATGACATCGTCGGGTACAATTGCTCCGCAGTGCGACATCCCAATCCGGATCGTACAGCACCCGCTGCACTCAGCGCCGTGCGGCGTACCCTCCTCGGCGCGCGTGAAACGATTCGGCGCGCCCGCCGTGTTTGCGCAAGAGGGGTGCCGGTTATTCCGATTGCGGTGGCAGCCGCGGGCTGTGAGAGCGCCGACCCCCGGGGATAGTTCTGTGGGTCGGCGCCGGCCGCCGCACTGTTCTATCCTCCCAGCCGCGGCAGCGAGCCCCGAACAACATTGGCCAATTATGTTGGTCTGATTGATGCAGGCGGATGCCTATGCCGGCTTCAACAAGCTACGAGGCCACGTCAGCAACTAGGTCTAGCAGATCGGAGCCATAGGTCGGATGGCGTCCGAACAGAGGCTCGTCGAACGGTGATCCCCGACGTCGTCGAGCACCACGAGTCGCCTTCGAACACGTCGCCCTTCGGCATGAGATCAAGCACCTCCTCGAATCGCGGCATGCGGGTGCTGTTCCGCAGGCGAAACCATCCAACTTGCGGAGCCAGGGTCTCGGCCAGAGGTCTCGGCAGATCTCGACAATGGACTGACCGCATTCTCGACGCGATTGGCTCCGCCCCTGAAGGATCACAATGGCTGCCCACTGACGAGCGCCGGTCAGGCCTCTATGTGAATGCTGGCTAAAGGTCGGGACCGTGATCCTGGCATGACAGACAAGCTTGAATTCCAAGTTTTGCGCCTTTAGCACGTTTCAATGGCGCACCAAAGGCGCGACCCGGCGGCTGATCGCGGCCGGACTGTCGGCCCGAACTGATCGCTGCGCTCGAGGCCACTTGCAGCGCGCCCAGCGCAAGGATACGCCGACCGGACGGCTCGACGAGGTTCACAGCGGTTTGGGACTTGCAGCCGAACGGCGAGGCAGCAACGGCATCTCGCATATAAGGACAAACGAGGTGAACGTGCTGCTTCGCTTTTTGATCTTCGCGACCATCGGCCCGGATATCGGTGGTCGCTCTATCGCGGCGAGCGAGATCTAAGAGCAGGCAGTGATGATGTTGGTGCAGCTGCCGCACTCGTTGAGCGGCTCGTAGTTTCGCAAAATGCAATTCGGACCTTGAGCCGCGTGACAAGCAAAAGCACGGATCGACAATGGTGCGAAGCCGACCCGCGATCGAGCGCACCGTCTTTGGGTTTATGAGCCTCTACGGTGCAGGGCGGCGTGGGCGCTGAAGTGGTGCTTATTTCGATCCTCCAGCATGCACTGGTCCACATACGCTCAAATTGGGATGATTCAGACCGTGACACCAGCTTGGGTAATGCGGCGCCATCACTAGCGTGCGAGGAGAGGGTTGCTTTAAAGATACAGCGATCAACGCTCGCTTGCGGTCGAGCCATTCGTGCGGCCGCTCGGGGTAGCAGACCGCGACCAGCCCGGGATTGCCGAACCTCTCGTGCGGCGCCCCGTTCAGCGGTGCTAAGACGAGGCGATCGATGTTCGAGCATGGAACGCCCTGTAGGGTCGTTGTCTCCGCCACTTTTGGTGGTGATGGCGAGGACCATTCATCGGCCGTCCAACCGGTGGTGATGGCGACGTAATTGCGCGTCTCGTTTGGCAGCGCCCGCTTCCCGTCGAGCCATTCGCGCACCCGCCCGGGGCCGGCATTGTAGCCGGCAGCCGCCAGCCCGAGATTGCCGAACATCTTGCGCAAGTCGCCCAAGTAGCGCGCCGCAGTCTCGATCGAGGAAATCGGATCGAACGGATTGCCAAGTCCGCGGAAGTCCGCAGTTTCCGGCATGAATTGGGCAATGCCTTTGGCGCCCTTGCGCCCGGCCGCATGCGCGTCGAAGTGGCTCTCCTGCCAGATCACGCGGGTAAAGAAGTTAACAGGGAGCTGGTTTTCCGCCGCAGCCTGCGCGATGGTACGGCAGATGTCCTCGGCGGCCGTCTGCCCGGGAGCAGCCGTCTCTTCGGGCGCCTGCTTCTTATTCGCCGGCTTGGCCGGCGTTTGCTTGTTGTCGCGCGAGTTTGCGGTCGGCTTGTTTTTAGCCGAGTTGCCGGATTGTAGATCGACCTGCGCGAGCGGGCTCTTCGCTGCGCCAGCATTTGCAAGCGCAGCCACTGGCACCTGCGCACCCCAGCCGACTAAGCCCGCAACGAGCGACAACCCCAGAAGCCCCATGGTTTGTTCGTATGGCAGATACTGTCAGTTTGGTCATCACCGAAGTGTGGATTTGTATGGTGCTTGTGCCGCCATACCGGATCAGCACCTGCAGGCTCCTCTGGCCGCACGCGGGCATCCTAGCGGCGGCTTTGTGACCCGCGTTGGTTATCCACAGCCCCACCGGCCCAATTCCACTCGCCGGGGTGTGCCAGGAATCCTGCGCGCCTGCAGTGTTAAGCTCCGGGTAGTCGGAGGCTGTTTTCCGCCGCCTTTTCATTCCTCGTGCACGGCCGTGACGAGGGCGGCTTCGACACTCACGATCTCGCTGGAGTGGCGAGGGCGCAATGCCAGACGACGATGAGAGCGCCGCAGATCGCAGGTATGATCGAAATGGTGCTTTCGCTTCATCCACGGCAGCTACTCTGCATGAGTAATCGCGTGCCACACCGCAGTGCGGTTTTGCTCTTGCAATTCGTGTCGCATTTGAGCGCTGGTCGTATGAATTGAAGCAAAATTACCTTGTACCTAAAGTCGCGCAGAACACATTGGACATCATTGTTGTCGCTCGCTCATTGTCTTACCGGTCTTAATCGAAGGGCCACCACCACTCCTCTGTCCCTGCCTGGCAATCTCGATTTCGTCGACCTGCTCGATGGGCCCATGGAGATCGAGAGCGAACGACGAAGCCGAGTGATCGGCGAAGAATTTGACGTATAAGGAAGCGTGCGCCAGGGGCGCGCGCGGCCGGCACCTGCGCTATTCGCCGATGCGGCATGACGGGGAGCGAGAAACGCGTGTCCGATCATCCGATGAAGGTCGAAAAAGGCATCACCGTGCGCATGCGCGACGACGTGTGCATTTCGCTTTGCATCTATCGGCCTGACGCGGCTGGGCGCTTTCCGGCGCTTTTCGCGGCTTCTCCTTACCAATACGAAATGGACGACGTGCCGGCCTATCCCCTGTTCCTATGGCGCGAGACCGGGCCGATCGAATGGTATGTCGGCCAGGGTTACGCCTATGTCCACGCCGACGTGCGCGGCTCCGGCCACTCTGAGGGCAACTTCGAATTCATGGGGCCAAACGAGCAGCAGAATTACCTCGAACTGATTGCCTGGATCACTCGGCAACCTTGGTGCAATGGCCGCGTTGGCGGCATCGGCCAGTCCTATTACGCGATGGCACAATGGCTGATGGCGACCTACGACCCGCCGGGACTCGCCTGCATTGCACCCTATGATGGCCTCGTCGATCAATATCGCTGCTCGAATTACCACGGTGGCATTTACTGTTCCTATCGCTCGGTCTGGTACACGTCGCTGCGTGCCGACAATCAGCATCGCCCTGCCGGCGGCCGCGGCCGCTCGCCGATGACGTTCGATCTCGTCGGAGCCATGATCGACCATCCGCTCGATGACGACTTCTGGCGGGTGCGCTCGCCCTACTGGCGACTTGATCAAATCCGATGCCCGGTGCTGTCGATCGGCCATTGGGGCAAGATGGGGCTGCACCTTCGCGGCAACATCCTCGGCTTCGAGGAGGTCAAGGGGGCGAAAAAGCTGGTCGTCACCGGCGCCCGCAATACCTTCGAGGCGCATCGGATGTTCGACCAGATCGAATTTCATAAAAACGAATTACTGCCGTTTTACGATCTGCATCTCAAGGGCGAGAACAACGGCTTCATGGATGCCGACCCGGTAAAGCTATACGTGCGCGGCGCCAATGTCTGGCGCAACGACGAGGAGTGGCCGCCCAGGGGGGTTACGTCCATTTCCTATTATCTGCAAAAGGGTCCCTCGGCGAGCGTCACCTCGCTCAATGACGGGGCGCTGTCGACCGAACAGCCGGCAGCGGACGAGGCGCCGACGCGGTACACCTACCCGGATTGGGAGTGGGTCAACGGTGTCGCAGTGATCGGCCCAGACGGACGCGTCGACCCGGTGCGGCGTGTTCTAACTTTCACCAGCACCCCGCTGGCCGCCGATCTCGAAGTGATCGGGCGCATAGTGCTTAAACTCTACGCCTCTTCCACCGCGATCGACACGCAATTCATCATAAAATTGAGCGACCAGCATCCGCAAGACGCGGCCTCGCGCGTCAAAGGGGAACAGCCTGCCTATACGCCGGTGTCGAAGGGCTGGCTGAAGGCTTCACATCGCGAGAAGGACCAGGCACGCTCGACGCCGCAGCGGCCGTTTTACACTCACTCGAACCCGCAGCCGCTTGCGCCCGGCGCGATCTACGAGTTCGACATCGAAGTGCTGCCGGTCGCTTACATGTTCAAGAAGGGTCACCGCATCAGGCTCGAACTCGCCAACGGCAACTCGCCCGCGACAGACGGCGTATTTTCACATCCCTATCATCCCTCGCTCGTGGGAACCGACATCGTCCATCATGATGCCGTCCATGCCTCCCGCATCATCCTGCAGGTGCTCGTAGCGAACCGGGATTAGCACGCGGGTTACTTCGCAGTCGCCTCTTTCATCCATCTTTGTCTGCTTCCAAGTCGGCAGCGATCGCCGTTCGCCCGCTTCAAGATCGCGCTATGCGATCGGGATCTGTGGTCGCGCATCGATTCATCTATCACGGCAATTGTATAGCGGACCGCACACGGGTTTTCCGGCTTCTCGCCCAGGCAGAACACGCACACTGGCCGTTCGCCCTTCCAGCCGCTTTGATGACACCCAGCCCGGGCGCAGATTGCGGCCGCAGTTCGTCAGGAGGCCGCTTCGGCGTTCGAGGCCCACATCATGGAAATCTGCTATCGTCGGTGCAATCAGATGGCTGGGTGAAATGCCGGCCGCGCAAAGTCATGTGCACGACCGCCGACAAACGACGTTTTCGACCAGGGTGGGCAATTCCGCTATTTGAAGGTGATCAAATCCGTGCGGCTGAGGGTCGAGGCGCCGTTCTTCAATGGCTCGTTCGTGGCATTCGAACTGTGCTGATGCAAAATTTGGAACAGCCCTATCGCAATTTCGTAGTCTGTGGCGTCCAAACTAGCATCGACGGGAACAACGACCGTGTAACCACGTAGCGTTGCTCCAACCGAGGTATAGGTCACTGATCCGCTGACCTTCCAGCCAGTCAGAATGAGCGTTGTAATCCCTTTGTCCTTTAGCGCTTTGTCGAGGTTGGTATTGTAGAACCTGTCCTGAGCCTGGCTTTCAATCTTGATGTCTCCGGGCAGAGGAAGAACTTCCGGCAACCACTTTAACATGGTTGGCGCTCGGGTCCCGTACGCGACGGTAACACCAGCCTTTCGTGCCTGCGCCAGCAGTGAGGAAATAGCCGGCACCATCTGCCCCTTGCAATTCGGTTGACGCGTACAAATAGGATCGACGATGTCAAATATGAGGAGTGCCGTTGTTGCGTGGTCAAGGACCACTGGGACCGGATCCGGAGGTAACGGCATTTGCAATGTCAGTGCGGGCGTGCTCATGGGACCTTCCCTTTTAATTGACCGGACTGATCGTCTCTTCCAAGGCTTTCTCGATCGTGCCAGAGATTTCTCGTACGAACTGACCCTGGGACATCTGCTGCCGCAAGTGCTTCGATCGTGATAATATAGGGGGCATTTCAACGATCGAATCGAATAAGTTCGGCACGATCCGGCACAGCCAGCATCGGCCAACCGGACGTCAGCCGTCAACGCTGCCGGGCGGCGCGCTCGGCGGCCACTTGGTGCACTGCGATGATTGTGCTGGATGCGCCGCTTACTCGGTTGGCGGACGCCATCCCTGCTTGGCCAATTGGATTTGCGAATAGATGTGCTTGCGCAATTCGCCGAACCGCCCCATCGACCGGGTCTCCAACTGCGTGCGCTCGTCGGGCAGATCGATGGCCACGTCTTGCATAATAACTGTCGGCGCCTGCGACATCACCATCACGCGCTGCCCGAGATAGACGGACTCGTCTATGTCATGAGTGACGAACAGCGCGGTGACCCGCAGCCGACGCCAGAGTACTCGGATCAGATCCTCGAGATCGGCGCGGGTTTGCGCGTCGACTGCCGCGAACGGTTCGTCCATTAGGAGCACGTGCGGCTCGTAAGCGACCGCGCGGGCGATGGCGACGCGCTGCTGCATGCCGCCGGAGAGTTGCCAAGGATAGGCGCTTTCGACACCTTTCAGATCCACGGCCGTGAGCGCGTCGCGAGCGAGTTTCTCGCGCCGCGCCGCGGGCATGTTTTTCTGCTTGAGCGGCAGCATCACGTTGTCATGCACGCTCATCCACGGAAACAGGCTGCGGCTATATTCCTGGAACACCACCGCCATCGCCGGCGGCGGACCGACGACCGGCGTCCCTTCCACGATGACTCCGCCGGCCGTGGGCGTCAGAAGCCCGGCAATACACTTGAGCAGTGTGGTCTTGCCGGCGCCTGACGGGCCGACGATACACACGAGCTCGCCCGCGCCGACGGAGAAACTGACGTCGCGAATTGCCTCGACGGTGCGGCTTGCATCCTCGTAAACTTTGCGCAGCCCCTTGACTTCGAGCATGGGCTTTATTGCTCGATCCATCGATCCCTCAAGTTTTGCTCAACCGGCCCGTTGCGATTGGCGCAGGCCGTGATACCAGCCCAACAGCCGGGTCTCAATCGCGCGGAAGATCAGCGACAGCACGATGCCGATGATGCCGAGCAGAATAATGCCGCTCCACATCTCCGGGAGGGCGAAGGTGCGCTGATACTGCACAAGCGCGAAGCCGATGCCATCCGAGGCTGCAAACATCTCGCTCACAACCATCAGAATGATGCCGATCGGCAGCGCTTGCCGTAGTCCCGTGAAAACCTGTGGGCTGGCGCCCGGGAGCATGAAATGCCACAGCCGGGCGAAGGGGCCGATCCGATAACTGCGCACCGTCTCGGCGAGCACCTCGTCCAGCGCGCGCACGCCGGCAACCGTATTGAGCAGCACCGGCCAGACACAGCCGAAGACAATCACCAGCGCCTTCATCTCATTGCCGATGCCGGCGAACAGGATCAGCACCGGCACTAGCACCGGCGGCGGGATGGCGCGCAAGAATTCCAGCACCGGTTCGAGCACATTGCGCAAATTGCGTGAGGCGCCGACCGGAACGCCGATGGCGATGCCAAGGAATGGCGCGGCGAGGTAGCCGACCGAGAAGCGCCACAGGCTCGGCACTACGTCGGATAATGCACGTTGCGAAAACCAGAGCTTGCCGAAGGTTTGCACAATCGTCTGCAGCGGCGGAAAATAGAAGTTCTCGCTGCCCTCGCTCGTGATCCACCAGGCGGCGATCAGCGTCACCGGCAGTGCAAGCGCAACCGCGACGCGGCGCGGCAGCGGCGCGAGGTTGTTCATGCCACGGCCTCCGCGGCATCCAGGCGAACCGATGGATGCCACGCCAGCGCCCGACGCTCCAGCGCCCGCGCGCCTAGGTTGACGATTACGCCGATAATCCCGGTGACGATGATATAGGCATACATGATGGCGACGGCGCCGCCCGATTCGGTATCGGAAATTTGCTTGCCCAGTCCCTGGGTATCGATCGCGACCTCGCTGGTGATGGCGAGAATAAGCGCCACGGCGGCGGCCAGCCGTATGCCGGTCATCAGATAGGGCAGGGTGGTCGGCCAGGTGACGTAGCGGATCTGTGCCCAACTGCCGAGCCCGTAGCAGCGCGCGGTCTCTCGCGCTACCGGGTCGACGTCCTGCACGCCATAGAGCACCTGGATCAACACCTGCCAGAACGAGGCATAGATCACCAGCACCAGCGTCGACTGGATCTGCGAACCGAATAGCAGCACGGCGAGTGGAATCAGCGCCACGGAGGGAATCGGACGCAGAAATTCGATGGTCGAATGCGTCAATGTACGAAGGACACGCGAACTGCCGATAGCGATGCCGATCACCACACCGGCAACGACCGATAGGACAAGCCCGATCGCCCAGGCTTCCATCGTGTCGCTTAGCGCCGTCCAGAACGTCGCCGTGGTCATCTCCTTGAACAGCGCGACCACGGTCTCGGAAAACGGCGGCAGATAGTTTGGCGAGATGATGCCGATCCGCGGCACTATCTCGAGCATGAGAGCAAATGCGACGAGGCCGCCAAGACCCTGCAGCCAAACAAAAGCGCGGGCCGTCATCTTGTCCCGCACTTTGGTCGCTTGTGCCGCTAGCATGGGGCTACTGCGGCAGCAGCGCCGCGACGTCCGCCTTCTTGTTGATAAGTCCGCTGGCGAGCGCGTCATCGGCCATCGCTTGGGCCGAGACGCGGTTAAATTCGGGCGGCCATATCGGCAGAATGATCTTGGCGGCAATTTCGGGGGAGATGCGCGTATAGGTCGGAATGATCTGGCGAACTTCATTGGGGTGAGAGTTGGCGTAGGCGAGCGACTCGGTGATCGCGGCCTTGAAACGCTTGACCACGTCGGCGTTTCCATTGACGTATTTCACCGAGGCAAAATAAACTGCGATCTCCGCTTTCGGCGCTATAGCGACAAAAGGCCAATCGATGACCCTGTCGCCGCGCGAGCGCGCGATGGTGACGAATGGCTCCACCATCCAGCCAGCTTCGATGTGATGTTCGGCAAGCGCGGCCGGCATGTCGGGGAAGGGCACCTCCAGGTACTTCACACTATTGGGGTCGCCGCCGGCGGCCTTCACCCCAGCGCGTATCGCAACTTGGCCGATATTGTTCAAATTGTTGACCGCGACGGTCTTGCCGACAAGGTCCTTGGCGCTCTTGAGCGGGCTGTCGCCGGGTACGAGGGTCGCGCAAAAGTCCTGGCCGGCAATACCAGTCGAGGAAACGCCGGGCGCAATCCCAACGAATTTCAGGCCCTTGTTCTGTGCGATCAACAGCGACGGCACGTTGCTGAAGCCGAATTGCAGCTGGCCGGAGAGCACGCCCGGGATAATGGCGGCGCCGCCGCCCTGGGTCGACAGTTCGACGTCCAGATTCTGCTGGGTGAAGAAGCCTTTGGCCTTCCCGAGATAGATCGGCGCGCAGTCCGCGATCGGAATGACTGCAACTGAAACCTTATCGAGCGCGGCGCGGGCACGCCGCATCGGCGCCAGTACTGCCGCCGAGCCGGCGAACGCGGCCGAGGAAATCAATTGTCTCTTGGTTAGCATCATGATGCGGCGCCTCCACTGGGCTTTCTTATGGGCTTTCGCCCAACACTGGTCGGTGGGCAGAACGGAGTCAAGTTTTCGCCCATTGCGGTATGTTGTGACGTGGCGTCGCGCCTGACGCCAGCGGGCTCGAGTTTCAGGAACTGGGGCAATTTTGCTGCCCTTCCAGGCCTAAATTCGAAGCGCACCCCTTGGGCGCCGCCGCATGGTCGAGCGTAGACGCAATTTCTTTCTGCCCGCGCCCTCGGCCGACTGCCCGCGCATAATGCAGACGATCGACTATCTAAGGCAGCGATTTTCGATGGCAAAATCAGCACAGCGGGTCGTAAAACGCCGCAAGGAAGTTAGGTCGGCTTCGCGCCGAGCCTGTCGGTGGCAGGGGATGTCGGGCGAGCAGGGGAGCGTGCCGGACGGGGCGCTGCCCGTTCGGAGCCCTCCACATTTTTTGCGAGCGAGTATCGGGTCAGTTTTCAAAGCGCGTTTATCGTCTGCCCCTTTCGCGTGGCGCGCCGCCACCTCGCCGGCAAGTCGCCCGAGCACTGTTGCGATCAACAGTCCGTTTCCCGATAGGTAACCTGCTGCGCTGGAGCCGGATACGCCGGCGGCTGCCCCACCGGCGGCAAATAGATTGGGAAAGGCGCCGCCGATCTTTTTCTGGACGCGCGCACCCGTATCGATCGCCAAACCGCCCTGCGTATGCAAGAGCGCGCCGGTTACCTTCAGTGCACGCCAAAGCGATCCTCGCCGGCACATGACTTCAGGGCTTCGATCTCCTGCCATTCGGTTGAAAAAATCTGAAAGGGAACGTGCATGGCTTGGGCAAGCCCTTCGAGCGCGTCGGCAACGATTATCGCTCCAGCGCACTCGGCTTCGCGGGAGTCTTGGAACTGGCGTGCGACGGGGGCAATGCGGTCGTCGAATACGTTCCAGGCGAAGCCGCCGGGCTGGCGCAACACGTTCGCTGCCTGGTCGGAATAGCCGCTCGAGTCATCGCAGAAGCGGTGGCCCTCCGCGTTGATTTGAATCCCGCCCTGCATGATCACCGCCAGGTAATGAGGATATTGTGCGGTGTCGCTACCGAACCGTGGCCTTGATAGGCGCCGAGATGAGCATACGATGCGCCGAGCGCCTCACCCTATAAAATCGCATCGCCGCGGTTGCCGGCATGACCAAAATAGAGCGCGTCTGCCATCTCCGGGATGAAGCGGCGCACTAGCGCCTGATTGCCGCCAAAACCACTGCAGGCGAGGATAAGCGCACTGCAGCCGATGCGTTCACGCGCGCTGCCCCTGCGCGCGATCTGCACGCCGACGATGCGGTGGTCGGACGCGACGAACAGCCGGTCGGCCGACGCAGCCGGTGAGAATGACGATGCCGTTTGCCTCGGCCGCACTGCGCAGACGATCGATCAACTCCCGCCCGGTGCGGGTCGGCAGGCCGTGCACGCGCAACGCGGCGTGGCCGGGATCGTTAAAATCATCGACCACATTGAACGACAAGCCGTAGCGGTCGGAAAGCCATTCCACCAAAGGCCCCGCACCGCGTGAAAGAACTTCAACAATCATCGAATCGGATTCGCCATGTGCCTTGCGTATTATGTCGGCGGCAAACAGTTCAGCGCTGTCGGCAATACCTTTGGCGCGCTGGAAGCGCGTGCCGGCAGCCGGAACGAGACCGGCCGACATCGCCGTGCAACCTGACGGCACGGCGTCCCGCTCCATAACAACGGCGTCAATGCCGGTCTGCTTGGCGGCGAGCGCCGCGCATAGCCCGGCGGCGCCGGCGCCAGTAGCGGGACTTGCGCGGCAAATCTTTCTCTATTGGCCGTCGAGGCGACCGGCATTACGACGATTCACTGCTTGCGTGCAGCTTCCGGCCGGCGCAGATATTTGCCGCGCGCGGGGCCGACGACGTTGGCGTTGTCATAGACGACCTCGCCCCGCAAAAAGGTGCTCTTTACGCGGCCATGGAACTCGACGCCCTCGAAGGGCGTGTAGCCCTGATGTGACTCCGATTGCATGGCGTGCACGACAAAGCTCTCGTGCGGATCGACGATCACGATGTCGGCGTCATAGCCCGGCGCAATATCGCCTTTGCTAGCCAGACCAAAGCGCTGCGCCGGCTTCCAGCTCAAAACTTCAGCCATGTGATTGTACGACATGCCCCGTTTGCTGCCTTCGCTGAGAACGCCTGACAAGAGATATTCGGTACCGCCGAACCCTGATTTCGCCAGCCATATATTGGCGGGGTCGTCCTTCGACCACTTCTGCTCGGCCGAACAGCAGGCATGATCGCTGACGATCCAATCGATCTTGCGGTCAAGCACGGCCTGCCAAAGCGCCTCAACGTCCTCGCGCGGCCTTATCGGCGGATTGACCTTGGCCTGAACCGCGCATTCGCAATCGGTATCGAGCAGAAGATGCCCGACCGTCACTTCGCGGCGAAAGGCGATATGCGGAAACACCTGCTGCATGGTCCACGCGGCGTCCACGGCCTTGCGCGAACTTAAGTGCAGTAGGTTGATGTTCAGGCAGTCGGTTTCGTTCGCGAGATAGGACGCTATCCAAATCGCAAGCCCTTCCGAGTGAGCCGGGCGTGCTGTGCTGTAGGCCTTCAGCCCTTTGAGCTTGCCTTCGCGCTCGACGATCTTCGTATAGGCATTGAGAATATCGGCCAGTTCGCAATGCAGGCTGACGCTGATATGACGAGCTCTATCGGGAAATTTCTCCATCAGCCGCTGCGCCGACCGCATTATGAACTCGAAATGCGCGATGTCGTAGCTGTCCTCAGGCCCGATCATCAGAAAATCGCTCTGGTTCGACGAGCGCCCGTGTAGTCCATAGCCACCGTAGAACATGAAAATCTTAAACGATGGGATACCGTGCTCAGTGACGAGATATTCCATCTCGTCGATATGGCCGGACTCGATCGGCGCGAGATGAAAACCGTAGTCGACCCAGAAGTTCCCGTCCGACTGCTTATACACTTCAGGCATGAATTCGCGATAAGGGCCACCGCGGTTGAGGTAATAATGGCCCGTGCGTAAGTAGTTTAGGCTCGAAGTGACACCGCCCATTGCTGCGGCCTTGCTCTCCGATACTGCGTCCTGCGCTAGCGGCGCGTAGATGCCAATATGCATGTGCGCATCGACACAGCCCGGGAATGCCAGACGATTTTTGGCATCGAAGACGACCTTCGCCCGCTCGGCTTGAATGTCGGGCCCGAGCTGAGCGACCTTTCCATCTTGGACCGCAATATCGAGGCAATCGACCGCCGTCTTGTTGGGGCGAACCACGCGGGCATTCTTGATCACGAGGTCGAAAGCCTTTTCCATACGAGCATTCCTTGCGTCATGCGATTATTCTCCAGTAACAAGGCGGCGGCTGTCATCTCTCTCCGCCTTTCCAGTCCTAGGGCGCCGGAGACGTCTCATAGTGTTTGCCGCGCGCCAGCATCTCCGGCGTCCCGATAAGCTCGTTGAGCGCATCGAAATCAAACATGCGCGCGCGGAACGGCGTGGTGGTGCCATTTATTTTAAGCGAGCCATAGAATTCCTCCGCCACCTTGGCCAGCGCCCGCACGATAGCGCCCGGAAAGATGACGAAGGCGAAGCCGAGTTTCTGCAACTCATCCGCCGAGAGGATCGGCGTCTTGCCGCCTTCGACCATATTCGCCATCAACGGTGTCGCCGTGCCCATCAGTGCGCCGATGCGGCCGAGCTCGGCGCGTTCGCGCGGCGCTTCGATGAACAACATGTCGGCGCCGGCCTCGCGATAGAGCGCGGCGCGTGCGACGGCGCGCTCGAGACCTTCGACGGCGACCGCGTCGGTCCGCGCTATAATCAACGTATCGGCCGACGCACGTGTATCGACTGCGGAATTGATCTTGCCCACCATTTCCCTCGCCGAGATCAGTGTCTTGTCGTTGAGATGGCCGCAGCGCTTCGGAAAATTCTGGTCCTCGATTTGTATGGCATTGGCGCCGGCGCGTTCGAACAGCCGCACCGTGCGCTGGACATTAAGCGCATTGCCGTAGCCGGTGTCGGCGTCGACAACGAGATGGGCATCCACGCGATCACGGATCAGTGCGATGGTGCTAGCGACTTCATCCATGGTGACGAGGCCGATGTCTGGCCGGCCGAGCCGCGTATAGGAAATGGCGGCCCCGGACACATAGAGCGCCTCGAAGCTTGCCTTCTCGGCGATCAGCGCGGTGAGTGAATCGTAAACACCGGGCGCGATCAGGATCGGTGGCCGCGCGAGGCGCGCGCGCAATCTCGTATCGATCATGCGTTACAATCCCAGATATGCACGTTTGAGCTCCGGATCGGCCCCGATCGCGGCGGCGGTGCCGGACATGACGAATTGCCCTTCGGCAAGGATATAGGCGCGGTCGGCGACTTCTAGGCTTTGCACCACGTTCTGCTCGACCAATAGAATGGCGACACCCTCGGCGTGAATGCGGGCGATCAGCGCGAACAATTCTTCGACCAGACGCGGCGAGAGGCCAAGCGACGGCTCATCAAGAATCATCAGCCGCGGCTCGGCCATCAGCCCGCGGCCAATGGCGAGCATTTGCTGCTCGCCACCTGACAGCGTGCCAGCGCGCTGTGATTGCCGCTCGGCAAGCCGCCCGAACACCGCAAACACGCGGTCGCGGTTTTGTACGCGGCGCCGGGCGGCGCGACGATAGCTACCGAGATCGAGGTTCTCGCGCACGGTGAGATTCGGGAAGATGCGGCGGCCCTCGGGCACATGGATCAGGCCGCGGGCAACGATCGCCACCGGTCGCTCACGTTCGATCGCATCGCCACCGAAGCGGATCGCGCCCGCGCGCGTGCGCACGATGCCGGAAATGGCGCGGTTGAGCGTCGACTTGCCGACGCCATTGGAGCCGAGCACAGTGACAATCTCCCCGGTGCCAACATCAAGGTCGATGCCGCGCAGCACCTCGGTCTCGCCATAGCCCGCCCGCAAGCCTTGCACTGCGAGGAGCGCGTCAGCTTGCATGCGCGTCTCGGAGCTTAGCCGCGGCGCCGTGACCGAGATAGGCCTCAACCACGCCCGAATCGGCGGCGACTTGCGCCGGGGTGCCTTCGGCGATGATCCGGCCTTCCGCGAGCACGAACACATGCTCGGCAAGGGTCATCACTGCTTGCATCACGTGTTCGATCATCACGATGGTAATCCCTCGCTCCGACAGCGCGCGAATGACCGGCACGGTGTCGCGGATCTCGGATGGGTTAAGTCCTGCCAGGACTTCGTCAAGCAGCAATAATTTCGGCTCGGTTGCGAGCGCCTTGGCAAGTTCAAGCCGCTTCCGCCCAGCGACGGTAAGCGTATTGGCCGGGCGGTCGAGCATCGCGTCGAGTCCGAACTCGCGCCCGACCCGCTCCGCTGCAATGAGGGCTGCCTCCCGCGCCGGACGGCGCAGATGTGCTCCGACCAGAATGTTCTCGCGCACCGTGAGACCGGCAAACGGCTGTACGATTTGAAAGGTTCGCGCAATGCCACGCCGCGCCAGACGGTGCGGCGGCTCGCCGGTCACATCCTCACCACAGTAACGGATAACACCGTCGCTCGGCTTGAGAAAGCCGGAGATGATGGCAAATAACGTCGTCTTGCCAGCCCCATTCGGTCCGATCAGCGCGGTGATGCGGGATTCCTGCGCGGTGAGCGACACGTCATTTACCGCCGTCAGGCCGCCAAAGCGGCGCGACACGCGCTCGACTGCCAAAAGCGGCTCAGCCATGTCCGGCCTTCGCAACTGATACGGGGCGCATCAATCGATCCCGCAATTGCACAATCCCGCCAATCAGCCCGCGCGGCGCGAACCAGATAATCAGCACCAGTACACAGCCGTAGACCACGAGATCGAGGCCGGGCGCCTCGCCGCCGGTCGCCATCTGCGCGCCCTCGCCGAGCGCACGCACCACCAACGCGCCGAGCAGCGGCCCGAATACTGTGCCGAGGCCGCCGACGATCGGCGTCAGCAGCGCTTCGATCGAGATCCAGCTGCCGTAGGCGAGACCGGAATCGATGAAGAGGAAATACTGCACGTAGAAGCAGCCGGCCGCCGCGGTGATCGCGCCGGATATTACCATCGCCGCGAGCTTGATCGCGATCGCATTTACCCCGAGCGCCGTCGCGGCATCCTCGTTCTCGCGCACCGCAATCAGCCACACGCCGAAACGCGAGCGCTCGATGAGCCGGGTAACGATCAGCGCGATGGCCACCAGCGCCAGGATCATCCAGTAGAAGGCTGCGCGAGTTTGGAATTGCAGGGCCGCAACGTGAAGGTCAAGCTTGACCAGCGTACCGACTCCGGCGCCGGTGATCGGAGCGACGCTCGCTGAGATCCGCAGCACCTCGGCAAAGGCGAGCGTAACCAACGCGAAATATGAGCCCCGCAGACCGGAGCGGAATGTCATCCCGCCGACGATGGCGCCGACCAGTGCGCCGCCCGTTATTCCGAGGCAGAAGGCAAGCCACGCATTGACGCCATAACGCACTTGTAGCACGGCGGTGACGTAGGCTCCGGTGCCGAAGAAGGCGGCGTGACCGAATGAATATTGCCCGCCATAGCCGCCGAGCACGTTCCAGCCCTGACCGGCCAGCGCAGTCATCAGCGCGACGACTAGAAAATTCATCGTCACATTGGAGACGCCGAGGAGCGGAACCGTCGCCATGACCACAATCACAATGAAGATCGGCGCGAGTCCCTTCATGCCCGCGCCCCAAACAGCCCGCTCGGCCGCACCAGTAGCATGATGATGAAAAGAGCGAAAATCCCAATCTGCCCGAGCGACTCGCCGAAGAAAAGACTGGTCAGGCTCTCCACCACGCCTATCAAAAGCCCGCCGATCAACGCACCAGGTACCGAGCCCATGCCGCCCAGCACCACAATAGTAAAAGCGACGAGCACGAACGCATTGCCGGCGCCTGGATTGACGTAATAGCTCGGGATCAACAGGCATGCGGCGATCGCGACGCAAGCCGTGCCAATGCCAAAGGTGATCGCATAGATGTGAGCGACGTCGATGCCGGCGAGCTCGGCGCCGAGTTTCTCCTTCGCGACGGCGCGGATGGCGCGGCCGGTATCTGTCGCGCTCATGATCAGCCAGAGGGCGGCGGCGACGACGAATACCGCACCGAATCCGAGCAGTCGCGGCAAAGGCAGAAAGGCGAATCCCAGGTCGACGCCGCTGAGGGCATAGGGCAAATCGATGGTGCGCGTGTCGGCTCGGAAAGCAAATAACATCGCGTTCTCGATGATCACGGCAAGCCCAAGCGTCACCAGCAGCATGTTGCGGTCGTCGCCATGCGAAGCTGGGGCGATGACGAACCGTTGCAGCCCATAGCCGATCACAAAGAAAGTAGGTGCCAGCAGGAATGCTACCAAATAAGGATCGATGCCGAGCACGCGGTAGGCGAAATAAGCAGCGAACATGGCGGCGGTGAGCAACGTCCCGTGCGCGAAATTAATGACGTGGAGCACGCCATAGATCAGCGTCAAGCCGAGCGCAACCAGCGCGTAGATAGCGCCGGTCAACAAGCCGTTGATGATGGCGGCGATCAGGATCGATGGCGAGAGCACGTCTCGATGCCGTTAGGGGACAAATCTACGCCGGCATCGGGAAGATCGGCTTCGCGTCGGCGAACTGCTTCGGCAGGATCACCTTGATATCGTTGTCCTGCACCTGCGTATTGCACGGCGCGGCGCCCTGGTTCTGCCCGTCGACGAATTTGGTGGGCCCGTACGGCATGATGTGGCCGGACCAGGTCGAACTCTCGAGCGCAGCAATGATCTTCGACCGGTCCGCGGAAGCCGCGCGCTCAAGCGCATCGGCAATCAAGCCGACACAGCTGTAGTTGAGATAGACCTCGTAGGTGAAGAACTCGCCCTTGGCTTCGACCAGCTTTTTCAGCTTCCGCGCATTGTCGCTCAATGGATTAAACCAATGATTGCAGTCCATTATGTATTTAGCAGCGTCCGGAAACTCCTTGACGAATTTATAGGACGAGGCAGCGCCGCCGAGCACCGAGTAGATCGCCTTCGGGCGAACGTGCTGCTGCAGCATCGTGCGAGCGAGCAGAATGTACTCATTATAGTAGTTGGCGGGGAGGACGAGGTCCGGATTATCCGCCTTGATCTTGAGCGCGATAGTGTTGAAGTCGCGTGTCGGCGTCGGATGCGCAATAGTGTCCAGCACCTGAAAGCCCTTGCTAGGAAGCTGCGCATTGAGCAGTTTGGCCAGGCCGGACCCAAACAATAAATCCTCATGCACGATCACGATGGTCTTCGCCGGCTTGCCGGCGCCGTTATTGATGGCGACGAGATTGTCGAGCGCGGTGTTGGCAATGACGCCGAAGCCTGGCCCGAAGCGAAACGTGTTCTTCAGTCCGCGATTGACAATACTGTCGGCAACGCCGACGTCGACTACATAGGGCAGATCGTAACGCGCGGCCGCCTGCGTCGCGGCAAGGCAGATATTGCTTGCATAGCCCCCGACGATGCAGGACACGCCTGCCGAATTCATTTTCTCGACTTCGGCGGTGCCACCCTCCGGCGTCGATTGTGCGTCGCCAAAGGTTGGTTCTATCTTGACGCCGCCGAGCGATTTGATGCCGCCTGCGGCATTGATTTCGTCGATGGCTATCTTGGCGCCCAGACGACCCTGCTGGCCGGAATAAGACAAAGCGCCGGTCACTGGATGCAGCACGCCAAGCTTTACCGGCACGCCTGCGGCCCGCAGGACGGACGGCACGGCGATGCTGGCCGCTGCGGCTGACGCCGCGCCCAAAGCCGTGCTGGTCATAAACCGGCGGCGGCTCAACGGAAATTTACTAGCAGACATGGTGTACTCCCCTCTCTTAGCGCGGCGCACTGACGTCCGGCGATTTGCTCCTGGTGATCCAGCCTCTGGTCGTCGTCCACCGAGCGTACGTGGACCGAACGTTGCAATATTTGATCCGACGGAACATCGAGCCCTTGCGCTACCGCTCCTGCGGCCACGGAGGCAAACGATGGGAGCGTGACGGCCGTGCGCCGGCCGATGGCAGCGAGACTTGCCACTCTGCCGAAACTATCCGCGATCATCGGCGCCAGAATTGCTCGATAGATCACTCGCCTGCTCGCCCGGCGCCGCCGGTCGATCAACCGCTCGCGCGCAAGCTCACCAAGGCGGATGGTCACCCCCGACACGCCTTGGACTTCCGCGAGCTCATTTTTCGGCAGCTTGGCGCCGAATGCGAAGGCGGCGGTCAACATGCGATCGCGCAGGATTAGACAGACTTGCTCAGCCTTGGCCTCTCCGCGCAACACGACAAGTCCCCACCTTCGCTAACCTCCGAGAGCCGCTTTACTTGGTATTCTTTAGCATACAATATCGCGAACACTCGACAAGCCCGGTGAAGCGAGGCGGATGCGCTCTTGATGAGTGAGCCAGAAACCTTGATCGATCGGCTCTGGGCCGCGCATGAGATCACGCGCCGTGAGGATGGCGCTGCCTTGCTCTGGGTCGATCGTCATTACGTCCATGAAGGCTCGTTCCATGCCTTCAGCCAGGTGAAAGCGCGTCGCCGTTCCGTTGCCGCGCCGGAACTGACGTTCGGCGTGGCAGATCATTATGTGCCGACGCGCGGGCGCGCCAAGGGCATCGCTGATCCTGAACTTGCGACGATGGTGCGCAATCTCGAGAGCAATGCGGCGGAGAACCGCATCACATTATTCGGATTGCGCGACCCGCGCCAGGGCATCGTGCATGTGGTCGGCCCCGAGCAGGGACTGACGCTGCCCGGGCTGCTGATCGTATGTGGCGACAGCCACACGTCTACGCATGGCGCTTTCGGTGCCTACGCTTTCGGGATTGGCGCCTCCGAAGTCGCGCATGTGCTGTTAACACAGACGCTCTGGCAGAAAAAACCGAAGCGCATGCGGGTTTCCGTCGAAGGCCGCGCAACTCCCGGCGTCGGGGCCAAGGATATTGCGCTCGCTGTCATTGCCCGTGTCGGCGCCGATGGGGCGCAAGGCCATGCCGTGGAATTTTCCGGCAGTGCCATTCGAGAGCTGACGATGGAAGGCCGCATGACCTTATGCAACATGGCAATCGAAGCCGGCGGCCGCTGCGGCTTGGTAGCGCCCGACGCATCGACGTTCGCCTATCTCAAGCGCCGTCCATATGCACCGAGAGGCGCAGATTTCGATGTGGCGGTCGAGGCCTGGTCGAGGCTTGCTTCCGATGTAGATGCCGAGTTTGACCGCGACCTCACGCTTGACGCCACCATGATCGCGCCCATTGTCACATGGGGCACGACGCCCGATGATGGTTTGCCGATCGACGCACAGGTTCCCGATCCGAAGCACGAAGCCGATGAGGCTCGTAAAAAATACATCCAAGAGGCGCTCGCCTATATGGGTATTGCCCCGGGTATCAGGCTGACCGACATCGCCATCGATCGCATTTTCATCGGCTCCTGCACCAATGCGCGCATTGAGGATCTGCGTGCCGCCGCCGCCGTGCTTGCCGGCCGCGTGAGCAGGGTTCCAGGGCTGGTCTCGCCCGGTTCGTCGCTTGTGAAACGGCAAGCCGAGGAAGAAGGACTTGATCGCATTTTTCGAGATGCCGGCCTCGAATGGGCCGATTCCGGCTGCTCGATGTGCGTCGGCATCAACGGGGATATCGTGCCTGCCGGTGAACGCTGCGCCTCGACGACCAATCGCAATTTTCGCGGCCGCCAGGGTCGTGGCGCGCGCACACATCTCATGTCGCCGGCGATGGTCGCTGCCGCGGCGGTAACCGGGCATCTGGCTGATGTACGCCCGCTGCTCGCCGGACGAAAACTCTAGGAAACGATACGTGGAAAAATTCGTTCGCCTCTCCGCGAAGGCCTGCCCCCTGCCGCGGCCCAATCTCAATACCGATCAGATCCTGCCGGCACGTTACCTGAAATGGCCGCGCGACAAGGGCCTCGGCACGGTATTGTTTCAGGACTTGCGTTTTGATGCTGCGGGTAAAGAACGCGCGGATTTTCCGCTCAATTCTCCGATCTGGCACGACGCCAAGATTCTCATCGCTGGGCGCAATTTCGGCGGCGGTTCATCGCGCGAAGCTGCTGTTTATGCGATCCGCGATTATGGCCTGCGCTGCGTGATTGCGCCGTCATTCGGCGACATCTTTGCACAGAATGCGGTCAAGAACGGACTGCTCACCGCGGTTGTTTCGGAGCACGATGCCGCAGAACTTGCGGGCGCGGTCGCCGCTGCCCCACAATCTGAGGTAACCGTTGATCTGGAGCAGCAGACGATATTCTCTGGCGACCTCACTTTCAATTTCTCGATCGATTCAGTGAGCCGCAATCAGCTCCTCAATGGCTGGGACGATATTGATCTGACTGAAAAGTACAGTGCGCAGATCTTGAGCTATCGCGCCGCTGATCGTGTGCGCAGACCGTGGGCAACACCCGCAAAGCCTAATTAACGGGGAGGTACAGCAGTGCTTCCGATAAGCCCCTTCTCGGGAGGCTAAATATTAGGAGCGCGAGATGACAACAGCGATCGACAGCGTTGAGTTGACTCGGGTCGGCCCCGGCACCGTCATGGGTCAGTTGATGCGTGAATACTGGATTCCGGCGTTGATCTCCTCGGAACTTGCGCGCGATAGTGCTCCGCTCCGGCTGATGCTACTTGGCGAGAAGCTCATCGCATTTCGTGATAGCGAGGGCCGGGTCGGCGTCTTGGACCATCGTTGCCCCCACCGCGGCGCGTCGTTGTTCTTGGGCCGCAATGAGCACGGAGGCATTCGCTGCATTTATCACGGCTGGAAATTCGATGTTTCAGGTAAGTGCCTCGAAACGCCGAATGTCGCCGCGCAGCAAGATTTCAGACACAAGGTCAGCGCAAAGGCGTACCCGGCGGTCGAGCGCGCCGGAATGGTTTGGGTCTACATGGGATCGCGGGCCAACGCACCAGCGTTCCCTGCATTTGAAATTTTGGATGTCCCAGACGACGAGGTCGGGGTCGGCCTCATCCAGCGAAATTGCAATTATCTGCAGGCGTTGGAGGGTGATATCGACACTTCACATTTCGGCTTCCTCCACGCCGGGCACGTCGATCCTGACGATCTCAGTGAGGATGATCCGATCCACCACACGGTCACCATAAGAGCGCCGCAATATCATGTGGCCGATACCGCCTGGGGTACAATCTATGCAGCTTACCGTGCTGGCAGTACGGGCCGCACCTCCTGGCGGTTCGGCAATTTTCTATTTCCGTTCTGGACACAGGTGCCGAACGGTGAGTTCGGCCATCACATTCAGGTACGCGGATGGGTCCCGCTTGATGATGAACACACCATGTACTGCGTACTATGGTGGAAGCACGGGGTATCAGCCATGACGCAGCAAGCGCCGTCGTTCAAAGACGGAACGCCGATCGGCGGCATGGGACGCCGCAACGATTTTCTGCCCAACACGACCGACTGGCTGGGCCGCTGGCGGCTTGCTGCGAATGCAAATAACGATTGGGGACTAAACCGGGCCGCACAGCGCGACAACGTGATCTACAGTGGAATTGATAGCATCCATCTTCAGGACCAGGCTATCACTGAGAGCATGGGACCAATCTTGGATCACACCGTCGAGCATCTCGCGCCGTCGGATCAGATGATCGCGCGCACGCGGCGCCGGCTGCTGGCAGCAGCGCGTGCGCTTCGCGACAGGCGCGTGCCCCCGCCAGGTACAGAAAACGTCGAGGTATTCCGCGACGCCCGCGGCGGGTACTTCGTGAGCGACGCCGGAAGCGAATGGCAGGACGCTTACACCAAGCAGTTGGCTGCTGCGTATCGTTCGCGTTCGACAATTTTGCACGCCAGAGAGGAACCCGTTCCTCTTCGTAATGATGAAATTCCCGTACGGGATCATTAACCCGGTGGTTTGGAGGTCAGCGAGGTGCTCGCCTTCCAAAGATCACAGGGCGACGTCAATCCCGGGCCGCGGGCAAGGAAGGGGGCCTGGTTCTGTTCGAACAGAGGGGGAGTTGACCGTGCGGGCCACGGCGCATGCCGCAGAGTACGTGATCGGTTTCGGAAACTTGGGGGACCGCCCCACCTGCATCGCGAACTGGCCGTCGTGCCGCAAGCCCCAGCACATCGATCTCACCCACATGCCCGCATTCGTCAAGAAGAGCATCCGCTCGGCTAGCTCTCCGCCAGGGTGAATTCATCCGCCATGGCGGATTCACATGAGACCGCCGACGCCCTCGCGCTTCATCGCGTCTTACTCGGCCATCAATGCGGATAGACTGGGACCCACCGTTGTTGTCGAACAGCGGGACCCAATTTCTGCGCTATTTGAGATGCAGCACGTGCACTGCGTTAGTGTGCTGTTTCGATGGGAGTGCGTACATTCTGCTCCGTCACGCGAGTGACCGGGTGCGACTGACAATATCGTCGCGCGGTTTGCGCGCGAGGACCGTTTTCTGCTCTTCCAACTATTCAATAACTTCAACGATGCGCCCGGCGCGCGGGTCGATCAACACGATCTGATCGTTAACGATTGCGTAGCGATAGCCCGTCACGTGATATTCCGGTGGGACCGCATAGTACACGACGCCGCCGGGCAACACTGTGCCGACCCGCACCTGGCCGCCGTAGTGGTAAGAGGGTCTGTGCTCTTCAACCACATACTGCCGAAACCGCGGACGATCTTGAACTCCGAGAATACCCCCGATCGTTCCCGCGGCGGCACCGACAGCACCGCCCACGACCGCTCCCACCGGGCCGGCAGCCCTACCGCCAGCCTCGGCGCCGTCTTGAGCGCCGCGCAAAGTGCCTTGCGCGTTAGCCGCGAGCGGCGACGATACCGCCGCTGCGAACGCCATGGCAAACACGAGCCTCATCCTCATGGGTTGCTCCATCTGATCTTTGTGCTCCAACGACTTACGCCGATTTGCGGATTTGGAAACGCGGTTAGGAAGCCCTTGTTCCGTTGTCGCCCATGAAGTCGGCTTCCCTTAATTCCTTTCAAAGGTTGCTGTGAAGCGCGGCATCTCCTCTCTATCCAACCAATTTCGTCGCTGCTCAACGCTTCCCACAGAGGTGCGTTCCAGCTTAGCCGTAGGCAATAGATTGTTTATCGTTTGGTGTGACATTTGTGTCACTGCGTCCAAACGCGTCGACACGGCTCGCGTTTCGCACCAACTTTGTTGCTTATCCGTGCGAGCGTCCTCGCGTTCGGTTCACCAGGGAGTGCCGCTCTGGCAGCTATGGCTGCCGATGAGAGCACAGCCCAGCCGATTCGCTGACTTCGCGCACAGTGCTTCGCGACGCTGATGCGGCGCAGCTTGCGGGTGGCGGCGGAGCAGGTGGGTCTACACGCTTGCGGGCTGCGCACCCAACGAGGTGCGTTCGAACTCACCTCGTCGGCATCGAATTGGTCATGGCGTTCGACCACCGCCTCGCCCCACTGCGCGGGGCTGCCGCTAAAGCGGTCGATCAAGTGCTGCACCACCTCGTCCCATCGCCCCAGCGCATTGACGGGGTCGAGAATCAGTGCGGCGCGTGTGCCTGTCTCAGCAACTCAACTTCGAAACGTCGGCCATGTTCACCACCTCACCTTTGAGGCCTGGAGTACGAGACGGGCGGTCTAGGCGGCAGCGCGACATCCATCAAACTTGACCTCAAACACCCAATCAGATGCTCGAACGGCTCTGCTCGCAGGCCCCAGCCTAGCGGGGCCCTTCACCTTGTAGGCCAGCGAAGCGCCCGCTAGTCTCGTTGGGAGTTGAAGCGCCGGAGTCGCCAATGCCCCAATCCACGCCCAATGTCATCGTCACCGACACCAAAGCCATGGATTTCGAGGAGGTGCGCCGCGGACGCGTCCACATGATCCGCCGCAAGCGGCTACCGCTGCATACTGGCGTACCTGGCGTCACCATGGAATATTCTCTTTCGGTGGTCCCCGACGGATACTTTACGCCGCGCCACCGGCACAATTTCGATCAGATCCGCTACACGCTCTCGGGCGTACAGAGCACCGGCCTCGGTGATCTCGCGGCCGGCGAATGCGGATACTTTCCCGAAGGCTGCTATTACGGCCCGCAGAAGCAGGAGGGCGAATGCGAATGCCTGGTGCTGCAGTTCCAGGGTGCCAGTGGCGAGCATCTCCTCTCCAATGAGGAAATGAATGCGACCTACGAAAGGCTACTTAAATCCGGCGGCAAATTCGAGAACGGCGTCTATAAGGGATTCAAGGCCGACGGCACGCCGAAGAACAGGGATTCCTACGAAGCGATCTGGGAAGAGCACGAAGGACGCGAGCTCGTCTTTCCGCCGCCCCGCTATCGCGAGCCGGTGATTATGTTGGCGAAGAATTACCGGTTCTGGCCCGACCGCAAACGGCAGGGGATCGAGATCAAGCACCTCGGCACCTTCAGCGAGGCCCGCACCAGCATGGGCTTCCTGCGGCTGCTTCCGGGTACGACGATCGAAGCCAGCGTCCAGGAGGACGCGGAGCTGCGCTACCTGCTCGAGGGCTCGTGCGAGTATGACGGCAGGAGCTGGGGCCAGGGCACCTACATGTTTCTGCCCAACGGCGCTGCCGTGATGGACCTGCGTTCAGAACAAGGCGCGACTTTTTTCATTATCACACTGCCGATGCTGGCCGACCTTTGCAGCATCAAGCGCATCCCGGCGTGAGCCATCCTGCTCTGGCACGCAGATACGCTGGCGGCTAAGAGCGCGTTAGCAAATTAAGCGGGCCGCCAAGTGCCTGGCGACGCATCGCGGGAGAAACTCATGTCGCGCCAAGCGTGGCTGATATGCGCATGGTTCGCGTTGGCCATCATTGCAGTGGCATCTAACGCAGCCGCGCAGACTAAGCTCGCGGTCGCCAAAGTGGCTAATGACTTCGCCCTGAGCATGGTGGATTACGGCAAGAAGCTCGGCATGTTTCAGAAAAATGGGCTTGACGTTGAGGTCAGTCGTATCACCCAGGCGAAGATGATCCAGGCCGTCATTGGCGGCAGCGTCGACATAGCGTTGGCGTCCGGCGCCACGCTGGCCTTCGCGTCCAAGGGCGCACCGCTCACCGGCGTCGCTGCACTGTCCGGCCCGCCTTCAATCCTCGTGCTCGTGGTGGGCACCCACAGCCCAATCAAGTCGCTCGATCAGCTGCGGGGTCGTACTATCGCGGTTACTAACTTGGGGTCGCTCACCGACTGGGCGGTTTCGCGGATTGCGCTAAACCAGGGATGGCCGCCATCCGAGATCAAGCGCGTTTCGGTAGGGGATACGGCGGCCCGGGTTGCAACACTGCGAACCGGCGCGGCCGATGCCGCGGTGATCGACATCGCCACGGCGCTTAATCTCGAAGAACGCGGCGAGGCCAGGATTTTAGTCAATTTCGGTGATCTCATCACCAAGTTTCAGAATCAGATCATCTACGCGTCCAACAAACTCATTCGAAGCAATCCAGGTGCAGTGCGCGGCTTCGTACACGCCTGGTTTGCGACGCTCGATTACGCTCGCACCCACAAAGTCGAAACCGTTGGCTTCACCCAGCAGCAACTCGGGGTAACGTCGGCAATGGCCACGCGCGTCTATGATGAACTGATGCCAGGTGGCTTCTTTTCCGCCGACGGGCGATTCGATACTGCTATCCTTAGCGCGATGAGCAGGAGCTTCGTCGAGATGAAGCTGCTCGATCACGATGTCGATCTTTCGCAATACGTCACAGACCGTTTTCTGAAAAACGAGCGGTGAACACTTGAGGGGAGACGTGCTAGTATCGCTTTCCTTCTGTCACCGCAATCACATGCTTCATGCTTGCGATTCTACGTCGACGACCTGGTGACTGAGGGCGGCCGAAGAGGCATCGGTCTCGGTTGCACTCCGTGGGGCGGGCTTGGTCACGCTCCCTCACAATCTTACGTGCGCGAGGCAAGTCCCCTTGGCTCGCTCGGCTCCGGGCGCAAGAAGCTTCACGCCCGAGTTTTGAAAGGTCGTTCGATCATAGGCCTAGGCGCTGGGCGCACGAAGCACTCGCGTCGCTTGCAACGAACGCCAGGCAATCTCGACCTCACCGACTTTTCTCACGCCCACGCGGTTGCTATTCGAATTCCAATTCTGAGGGGTCCAACGAACATCGCAACGGATATTCAGGTAGGTGCCCCTGCAGCGAAATGACGGTAACAAGGGATGGAAACATCGATGAAAGTTCAGCTCAGGCGCCTGAGCCGATCGCCGGGGCCGTGGCACCGGCGATAACGATGATCGTCGCCGGCGTTTTTCGAGCGGCGCCAGATCACCGCACGCCGCCGGCATTCACAATGGGTCCGGAATATTTCTCGAAGCGCTTGCGCAGTTCGGCAATCCCGGTCTGGTCGACCAGAAACGCCTGGTAGTCGGTGACCACCTTGTACGAGAATATGGGCTTGTAGCCAGTTGGCGGGGGTAAGTCGCCGCGGCCTGACCAGGTCTCGGTCGCGATCTGCTGCGTCGGCTCTAACAACCAGCTTAGGAACAATTTGGCTGCGTTCGGGTGCGGCGCGGCCTTGAAGATCGCGCCAGAAAGCGGCCAGAACGGGGTCGCGTCAACGGTTGGGAAGTGCGCGTCGACCTTCATGCCTCGTTTTTTCAGCACCGTCGTGATGTTGAAAATCGAATCGAAGGTGACGAGATTCTGCCCGGAGCCGATGCTGCGTTGCTCACCGAGATGGCCTTGGATGAAGTTTGGTTTCGCTGCCATGTACTTATCCATGTAGCTCCAGCCATATTTCTGCACGACGTGGTAGAATACCCACAATGTCACGTCGTCGTCTGCCGGATATGCGGTGACGATCTTTCCTTTGAACTGCGGTTTCAGGAAGTCGACAGCTGAATTCGGCACGTCGGCGGAAGCTACCTTCTCGGTGTTGTACATATACGGCACAGCGTTGACCATCGTTGCCCAATACGCGCCGTCGGGATCTTTAAAACGCGGGTCGATCTTGTCGAAACCGGTAGGCTTGAAATGGATGAGATGGCCGTCGCGCTTCCAGCGCACGAAGTCGGCGATGGTCTGCAAAATCGCAGAATTGACGTCGAGTTTGCCGGCGGCGATCTGCTTGTCGATCTTTTTGTCGAGCACGTTGAAAAAACCGCCACTGATCGACACAGTTATCCCGGGATATTTTTCATTGAAGATTTTTGCCATGGCTTCCCACGGTGCCGTCGGTCCGCCAACATACAGAGTGAGCGCGCCTTCACTCTTGGCCTTGGTGTAAAGCTCTCGGAAGGATTGCGCGCTAGCGGGCAGGCTTAGCGAGGTGAGGCCAAAGGCTGCTGAAATGAGTGCGGCGAGCCGAATGGCCATGAACCGTCCTCCCCTGATATTTTAGCCGGCATCCCGGATGAACCCCGAACTCGGCGCGGATGGTAGCGGTCTTCTCGACTTCCCGGAAGCCCACGTCATCTTCGACAACATCAACCCGCAAGCCGAGAACGATCGCTGGCCTTTTAAGCGACACCCGAATGAGCCGGTTTACTCCAATCGGACCTGAGCGCGAAGCCGCGGCTTGCAAGCCACGAACGCGCCGGTCCAAGATGAAAACCGCTGTTTGATGGCGCGGTCCGCCCGGTGAAAGTCTGAAAAATTCAAAGGCGGACACCGGGTGCGTGTATCCGGGCCGATCGCCAGGCAGTCAGCCGCAGTTCACCAAGCGAGCTGGCGCAGCACATAGACTGGTCGCAACTGGCGATGAACGCGCCATGTACCATCGCAGATGCTCTTGGCCCGATTCCGAGCGCCGCCGCGCGATATTCCTCCGAATAGTGCGTGGCGGGTCTTCCGGCGGGCGAACGCGTGCTACGTCCTAGCGGCGGCGTGAGGATAGCACGTTGAGCAACAGGACACTGAGACAGCCGAATAGCAAAATGGCGCCGCTCGCCGGCGCCATATTCGGGACCAACGCCGCGCATATTCCCGCAGCTGCCACCACCCCCAGAATGGCGAGCGCGAGCGCGCCGTCCTCAACGAACAGTCCAGCAAGGCTTGCCGCAATGCCGATCAGCGTGTTCATGGTGAGATAGCCGCGTCGCGCCAATTAAGCAGCGCCACCGCCGCAAGCGCAGTTACCAGAAACAGTGCCATGAAGCCGACGATGGCTAGGTCCGCGCCCGGCCAGGCCACGCCCAGGCCTTCTCCGGTCCAGAACAAGCCGAATGACGACAGCATCACGCCAACCGCGAACTTGAGGACGTTTTCCGGAACGCGCGCCAACGGTCGGTGTACCGCGAGCCCGATTGCGGCAACCAAGATACACGCCGCGAGCGCCGCTATGCTTACCGGAACAAGCACGCCGCGGCCGGCGCCAACGGCAATGACGATAAAAACGACTTCAAGACCTTCTAGCAGCACCGCCTTGAAGCTCGCGAACCCGGCGAACAAATCGAGATGCGGTGCACGCCGCTCCTCTTCCTCGCGCAGTTCTGCAGTCTTATCGGCAAAAGCGCTCGCTTCATCGTGCAGCATGATGACGCCCGCCGCCCGCAAAATCGCTTTGCGCAGCCAGCGCATGCCGAACAGCAGTAACAGTATCCCGATAGCGAGCTGCAGTACGTCGAGCGGAACGCGATGGAGCAGCGGGCCGAGCGCGACAATGGTTATGACCAAGACGACGAGACCGGCGAGCGCGCCGAACCCTGCCGGGCGCCAGCCACGCGCCATGGCAATCGCAAGCACAATTGTGAGCGCTTCGACAGCTTCGACCATAGATGCAAGGAATGCCGCTGTGAGCGCCGATCCAAGATGCACGCTGATGATCACGATCTCGCTCCACTACGCCGCTTTGAAGGAGCAAGTGGCTGTTATCGGCGCGCAGTCAAGGGCACCAAAAGATCGAAATCAGGTGGATAACAAACCTGTGCACGGCGCAAATCAAGGTGCGCAGGCGCTGGCACGCTGGGGGTTTGACGCAACCCCGTCCGCGCGGAGACAAGCGGCTAGATAGGGGGCAGATGTTGTAAGCCCGGCGTCAAAATCCCGGTGTCGATGTGATTGGCGACAACGAGCGCCCCGCCATTGTGCATATCCCTCCATCAAATCAGCAGCGATCAATCGCCTTGGCGGCTGGCCTCTGCGCTACGCGTTGCTGTTTTGGCCTTGCAAAGGCTGGCCCGGCTACCGAGGAGCTCACCGACGACGATCATTTGCGCGTACGATCTCGTACGCATCGACATCGTTGCTGATGCAGCCCGCCCGATAAGACGCACGCGTGCCAATGACTGTTCTCACACGGCCGGCGCCGCCATTACCGGGATTCTTCAGCATGGGCACGGCCCGTTTCGCGAGAGAGTGCCTTTATGGCATCGGCAACGTGAAAAATCATTGGACATGAAGAGAGCGACAGCGCCGGATCAGCTCAATCATCCCGTCAACGCAAGGGTTTGCGGTCATCTTGGCGCGGGCACTGCGCGCCTGTTCAGTAACCAAACCAAGCCGCTGGTACGGCCCGCGCCAGGTGGCAGCTTGCAGCATCGCATCGAGAGTCCGATGGACGTCTCGAGATCGGCCACTGATGACAGGAAATGAACCAGCGTCCGAGACGCCATATTGAAGTCAGGAGATGCTTGGCCCTGTACTTTGCTCGCTCAGCGCGCCCGATTGACCCCCATGGCTGGCCAACGCGGCGCCGCCAACATTGCTACGATAATGGTTGAGAACGAATACGCGGATGGCGGACGAGAGATTACCGCCATCTCGCCCGGCATCAAGCATTCCAACGAGTTCTGAGGCGGTTGTTGCGCGCTCGCGAGCGATTTGCCTGAGGCAGGCCCAGAAATTGTCTTCAAGGCTGATGCTGGTCTTGTGATGGTCGATCACGATCGAACGTTTCTTCACACCCGGGTTCATTGCTGCTTCTCATCGAAATATGCCGCAAGACCGCTTCTAGCACCGTGGGCTTTGATCTACACGCAGCAAAAAGTGCCAAAAAGGCTGCTTCCAGTGCCAATTTTTAGGCGACGCTGCAACGAGACGAGGAACGATCTTTCCGTCGCGAGGCGTTCGAGATGAATTGCTCGACGGCAAGGCTACAAGCGAAATCCGGTACGGTTGCGCGCCTGCCGTTTTACGGGACCTGTATTGCAGCCGCGGCTGTGGCGCGCAGCGAAAAGCGAGCGCGATAGTCGGAGGGACTTGCGCCGATTCGACGGAGAAAAACGCGACGCATGCGATCTTCATCACCGAAGCCCGTCTCGCGCGCGATATGTTTAAGTGTCTTCGACGTCGCTTCGAGGGCGAGGCGGGCCGCGTCTATCCGCATGGTTTCGATGCTCTTCGCGGGCGTGCTCCCGGTCGCTGCCGTGTAGGCGCGCATGAAGGTGCGTCGGCTCATGCCCACGCGTGCAGCCAGCTCCTCAATGCTGAAATCCTGCTCAATGTTCTCTGCGATCCAGGCATGCAGCTCGGAAAAATCGTTGCGATCGGAAAGCGGGGCAGTGAAGGGCACGGTATACTGTGATTGCCCGCCCTGGCGAGTGGCGAACACCACCATGAGGCGGGCGACCTGCCGGGCGTAATCGCCGCCGAGATCGTCTTCTATCAACGATATAGCGAGATCGATGCCGGCGGTGACCCCGCCCGAGGTCCAGATCGTACCGTCGCGGCCGAAGATCAAATCGGGCTCGACCCGCAGTCCAGGGAAACAATTGGTGAGCAAACGAGCCGCCGCCCAATGGGTGGCGACGGTGCGTCCAGTAAGTGTCCCGGCTTCCGCCAGGAGAAACGTGCCGGTGCAGACCGAACAAAGTCTGCGCGCGCGCGGGCCGCGGCGGCCGATCCAATTGACCAGCGCGGACTGGCTTCGCAGCCAGGCACGTACGGCTTCGGCGCTGGAATTCGCTCGGAACGCTGCGGCGCCGCCGCCGACGATCAGGGTATCTATGGCGGTGCCGTCGAGTGCCGACAAGGGCTCAGTCGAGACTAGCAAGCCCGACGACGTGCGAACCGGTCCGCCATTCACCGATACCGTCCGCAACGTATAAGGAGCTGGCCCTTTCGCCACATCGTTCGCCAGCGCAAATGCGTCCAGCGGACCCGTCAGATCCAACAAGCGCATGCCATCGTAGACGGTAAAGACAACGACACCCGCGTCCGCGATTTTTCTAGGCTCAAATTGGCTGCCGCTCTCCGGCCCTGATAATGACCATTGCGTATCGTTGCGCCTACCTGTCAAGCCCCACTTTGGCCGGAAAGTCGTCACGGTAATGCCAGACCGCTTTTCCATGGGTTGTCGTTAAAGCGCACTCAAAAGCCATCGAGCGCAGGCATGAACGCTGTGACGATTGAGGGCCGGGCCGCCAGCTGAGGCGACATTACAAAGGCACTTTTGTGGCAAGATTTTGGCAAGGCTGGTGTTCACGTAGTTCGGACGCTGCAGGGGGATCGAAACTTCAGCTAGAATTGTGTGTGACAATAGTGCGGGCGATATCGTCGCTCGTCGTCAGCCAGTCTCCTTTATGGCCCGTGATGTAGGCGAGCGCGGTCCAGGTGCCTCTGGCGGGGCGGCTGTGCTCACGCCAACTCAGCGCGATGACGGGTCATCCGCGCTGTCCTTGTATACCTGATCGCACTGATCGACTAACATCCGATAGAAATTTTCGCCAGAATTGCGATGAAGCAGGCGAGACCATGATAGGCTTCGCCGCTTCTACCAACCGTTCGTCTTCTGACTACCCATGCCATCGCGGGACACGTGCCTTGTTACGGGAGACGCGCTGATGGATAGGCGGTGTGCGCGACCTTCCTGCCGAGCATGATTTTCCAGAACGCGCGCCATACTCGCAGCGGGATCGACCGACCGCCGCACTTGGGGCAACGCGACCGCTCAAGAAATCGGAGAAGCGAAGAAGTTACGTAACCGAAAAAGTATCGTGCGAGAGAAGGCTCCGAGTTCGGCCCTTGATGATAGCAATCCCCTGTGGTAAGCCACCTCACGCGCCAAACATTTCGAAATATTCCTCATCCAATGGTCCTCAGGCCGCCGGTCGAAGCGAAGACTTTCCTCGTTTGCGCGCCTCCAAATCTTCGTGCCATCAGAGGCGGGACGCAACGGCTTGGGTCCTCCGTAGTGTGACAAGTCGAGGCGAGACGCCACAGAGGCTTGCCAAAGCAAGAATGCTAGACCCCGTCACAGATTAGCTCTCCTTAGATCGTAAATGGGCGCACGCGGAACATTTCAGGAGCGTTCTGCTTTAGTTTCAGAAGGGACCTATCGGTTGGATTCCGGCGACAGCTTTCGTCAATGCGTGCAAAGGGCCGCTCAACCGCTCCGATGAGAGAACCGCGGGACGTGTTCGCACCAAAAATTTACTATTTCCATCCCTTGCTCGCTGGCGCTTGCGATTCATGGTCAGGTCATCTCCGGCGCTGCAGGGATTTGGGCTTCAGCCATATCCTTTCTGCTCCTCTCTTTGCTCCCGGTAAGGCTGCCTTGCGGCTCTCTGCAGATTATGAGCGCGCGCATCCGTCGACTGAAACGTCGGCTTCCGCCAACCGAGTTGTACAAAAATTCGCAGAGCTATGTCGAGAAAATCAGCTCGAACTGCTTCTTGACGTCGCTCTCGGACGCGTTGCTGCCGACGCCGCTGTAGTCGGATCAAAACCCGAATGGTTTCACACAGGAAAACCGGCGGGCACGCGCACCGATCTGCCTGATCCACGCCAGCAGGACGGCTACGCCTGGATGCGCTGGAACGATCCGACAGTCGCGAAGAGACTTGCGGACTGGTGGATCGACCGTCTTAGAACGCATGTCCGCGCTGGGGTTGCGGGATTCAGATGCGAAGATCCCGGCATGATCCCGCAGGACATTTGGCGGCACATTATACTTGCCGTCAAGCAGAGCGACCCCCATTGCCACTTCCTCGCTTGGACGCCAGGACTGCATTGGGACACAATCGCCGCTTTGCGCGGCCTTGGCTTTGGCGCAGCGTTCTCTTCAGTACCCTGGTGGGACGGTCGAGCGAGCTGGTTCGTCGAAGAACACGAACTCCTGCGCGGGTTCGGCGCCGTGATTGGTTGTGCCGCAGCACTGGATGGCTCGGGCTCGACGCACGGCCTGGAGGCTGGCAGCGAACGGGCCTTTCGGCACCTGTTGCTCCGCGCGGCAGCGACGTCCGACGGAATCATGGTTCCGATGGGGCTCGAATTCGGGCTGAGGATCAACTTCGAAAACCCCGGAATAGCAGGCGAGAAAATCCCTCCTGAACAGAGCAAGAGTGAATACGCTGCGCAAGTCCGAGAGGCCCTAGCCTGGACAGACCAACTAGCCGGCCTTTCCGGAGAGCTGCGCGGAGTAGCGGCGACAGAGCAACCGGTCGCGGCGCTCCTGCGCTCTGACGCCTCGGACGCGCGCTTTTCGAGGTCCGCTGCAGTCGTTCTCATCAACAGCGATCTTCAAAACGAACGACTTCCGTCCATTTCGCTCAACCCGCTGCCACCGTCTGCTGGAATGGCAGGCATTGCGGAAGACTCGATCAGTGCAGATCGCGACGTTTCGGCACCACTTGCCCCTGGGGAAATCCGCCTGGTCAGCGTACGGCCAAGCGTTCCGATCATGTTACGACCCAGGGCGACCAAGGCTGCCAAACTTGTACCATCGAGGCGTATTGTCATCGCAAATGTAGTCCCGAGCGTCGATGCCGGACGCTTTGCGGCAAAGCGCGTGATCGGCGAAACTATAGACGTCGAAGCCGACGTTTTTACCGACGGCCACGAGATGCTCGGCGTCGAACTTCTTTCGCGCGCCGCGGACGAGAAGAAGTGGCGGTGGTCGGAGATGCAACTTCTCAGCAATGATCGCTGGCGCGGCGAATTTCGTCCTGATCGGATCGGTCGGTATCAATTCACGATCGAAGCCTGGTTCGATCGGTACGGCACATACTGCCGTGAGCTAATCGTTAAGCACAAAGCCGGGGCGGATCTGCGCGTCGAGATCATGGAAGGGCGAGAGTTTCTCAAACGTGCAAAGGACCGCGCGAAAGGCGATGGCGTGAAATTGATCGCCTCTGCCCTCACTTCGCTGGTGAATGCCAGCAATGACATTGCTGTCGGCATCCTCGTCGCAGATGATTTGCGCGAAGCTATGAAGGAAGCCGATGAGCGGCCGTTTTTGTGCCGCCAGCAACCCTCGTTCGACATCGATGTGGAGAGACCGCAAGCGGCCTTTGGCACGTGGTATGAATTGTTCCCGCGCTCTGCCACCGATGATCCTGCCCGGCATGGCACGCTTGCCAACGTGATTGACCGCCTGCCGCGGATCAGAGACATGGGCTTTGACGCGCTATATTTTCCGCCGATCCACCCAATCGGCGACACCAATCGTAAGGGCAAGAACAACAGCCTTCAGGCTACTCCCGACGATGTCGGCAGCCCCTACGCGATCGGCTCGCGCGAAGGCGGCCACGAGGCCATTCACCCTGCACTCGGAACGTTTGACGATTTCCAGCGCCTGCGCGATGCGGCGGCCGCGCACGGAATGGAAATTGCGCTCGATTTTGCCATTCAGTGCTCGCCGGATCATCCGTGGCTCAAGGAGCATCCCGAATGGTTCACCTGGCGCCCCGACGGCACTGTGCGTCATGCGGAAAATCCGCCGAAAAAATATGAGGATATTGTCAACCCTGACTTTTATGCAGCCGAAGCATTTCCAGCACTGTGGATCGCCCTGCGCGATATTGTTCTGCTTTGGCGCAAGGAAGGCGTTCGCATCTTCCGGGTTGACAATCCGCACACCAAACCGCTGCCATTCTGGAAGTGGTTGATTGACCAGGTTAGGGAGAAATATCCTGATGTCATTTTTCTGTCCGAAGCTTTCACGCGACCGAGAATGATGTATCAGCTGGCGAAGGTCGGCTTCTCGCAATCCTATACGTATTTCATCTGGCGAAACACCAAGCAGGAATTAATCGAATATTTCACGGAACTGACCAGGACAGCCGTGAAGGATTATTTCCGTCCGCACCTGTTCGTGAACACGCCGGACATCAATCCGTATTTCCTGCAGACCTCCGGTCGCCCAGGATTTCTCGTCCGCGCCGCGCTTGCCGCCACGCTTTCCGGCCTGTGGGGCATGTATTCCGGATTCGAGCTGTGTGAGGCCGCGGCGTTGCCGGGCCGAGAGGAATATCGCGATTTAGAGAAATACCAAATCAAGGTACGGCAGTTCGACGCGCCGGGAAATATCAGCGCGGAAATCGCGAGTCTCAACAGGATTCGCAAGAGCAACCCGGCGCTCCATACTCACCTTGGATTGCGCTTCTATCCGGCCCACGACGAGCAAGTCTTGCTTTATGGTAAGATGCCAGCAGATCACAGCTATATGGTCCTGATTGCAATCAATCTCGACCCGTTTCATGCGCACGACCTGACGATCGAAGTTCCCGTTTGGGAATGGAAGCTGCCTGACAGCGCATCGGTTGCCGTCCGCGACATGATGCGCGACCACAATTTCGCATGGCACGGCAAGCTGCAGCGCATCCGGCTCGATCCAGCCGAGCTTCCTTTCGCCATTTGGCGCGTCACGCCAAATATTGAGGGCTGAAATGGACGAGCGGACAAAAGCGGCTCAGATGACGACCGTTGAGACAACGGCTTCAGATCCTCTATGGTACAAAGATGCAATTATCTATCAGCTACATGTCAAATCATTTTTTGACGGCAATAATGACGGTATTGGCGATTTCCCTGGATTGATTTCCAAATTGGATTATATAGCCAGTCTCGGAGTCAACGCCATTTGGCTGTTGCCGTTCTACCCCTCACCGCGTCAAGATGACGGCTACGACATCAGCGAATATCGCGCCGTTCATCCGGAATACGGAACGCTCGCCGATTTTCGCCTCTTCGTTCGACAAGCGCACGCGCGCGGCCTTCGCGTAATCACCGAGCTCGTTGTCAATCACACCTCGGACCAGCATGCGTGGTTTCAACGTGCTCGCCGCGCTAAGCCCGGTTCGCCGTGGCGCAACTTCTATGTATGGTCCGATACGGACCAGAAATATCCTGGTACACGCATCATATTTGTCGATACCGAGCGCTCGAATTGGACGTGGGATCCGATCGCCGGCGCATATTATTGGCACCGTTTCTATTCGCATCAACCGGACCTGAATTTCGACAATCCGCAGGTGCTCAAAGCGGTGTTGAGTATCATGCGCTTCTGGCTGGAGCTCGGCGTCGACGGTTTGCGGCTCGATGCTGTGCCATATCTCGTCGAACGGGAGGGCACGAGCAACGAAAATCTACCCGAAACACATGCAGTTCTGAAGCGATTCCGCGCTGAAGTCGACACGCTGTTTCCCGGTCGAATGCTGCTGGCGGAAGTCAATCAATGGCCGGAGGACACCAAGGACTATTTCGGCGACGGCGATGAATGCCACATGGCATTTCATTTCCCGCTTATGCCGCGCATGTATTTGGCTATCGCGCGCGAGGATCGTTTTCCGATCAGCGACATCATCCGGCAGACGCCGCCGATTCCTGAAATGTGTCAATGGGCCGTTTTCCTGCGCAATCACGATGAGTTGACGCTCGAAATGGTGACTGACACCGAGCGTGATGACCTGTGGCAGGCATATGCGTCCGATCGTCGTGCCCGGCTAAACCTCGGCATCCGCAGGCGCTTGTCTCCACTTCTTGAGCATGATCGGCGTCGTATCGAATTGATGAACAGCCTGCTACTCTCGATGCCGGGCACGCCGGTGATCTATTACGGCGATGAAATCGGCATGGGCGACAATATCCACCTCGGCGACCGCAACGGCGTGCGCACGCCGATGCAGTGGTCGCCGGACCGCAACGGTGGGTTCTCGCGCGCCGATCCGGCCGCGCTGGTCCTGCCCCCGGTGATGGACCCGCTTTATGGCTATGACGCGGTTAACGTGGAAGCGCAGAGCCGCGATCCACATTCGATTCTCAGCTGGACGAAGCGAATGCTCGCGGTGCGCAGCCGTCATCCTGCATTCGGTCGAGGCACGCTCACGCTGCTCTACCCGAAGAACCGCAAGATATTGGCCTATCTGCGCGAATATCGGGGCGACACGTTATTGTGCGTCGCCAACGTATCGCCTAGTCCGCAGGCCGTGGAGCTGGATCTGTCGCAATTCGCAGCCCGCGTGCCGGTGGAACTCAACGCCGGAACATTGTTTCCGCCCATCGGTGAACTCACGTATCTGCTCACGTTGCCGCCCTACGGTTTTTACTGGTTCACGTTGGCACCGGCCAGCGAATGGCCTTCCTGGCATACACCGGCGCCCGAACCCCTTCCGGAATTCGTTACACTGGTCACGCGCGAGAGTTTGGCGAAGGCGCTGTCGAGCGGCACGCGCAAGTTGATCGAAGATGAGGCGCTGCCGCAATACATCACAAAACGACGCTGGTTCGGGTTAAAGGATGAGACGATCAGGTCAGCCCGGATTGCAAACCTGACCGATATCGGAGAAACAGCTCGCGAAGTTCTGCTCGCCGAGATCGAGGTAAGATCGAATGGTACGACGAGCACGTGGCTCCTGCCCCTCTCGGTCCTCTGGGAGGATGAAGGGTCCGCTGCCCTGCCCAACCGTCTGGCGCTTGCCCGCGTGCGGCGCGACCGGCGTCTTGGCCTGTTGACCGACGCGTTTGCGCTGCCGGAGTTCGCTCACGGGCTTGTGGCCGGGCTTGCTGATGGCCGGGTCATCAAGAACGCGGACGGCACACTGCGTTTCCAAGCGACCGATGTCGGCGAAGCGCTGCTACGGGCGGGGCTGGGCGCGGAAATAAATTGGCTCACCGCCGAGCAATCCAACAGCTCACTGACCGTTGGCGACACGGTAATGCTGAAAATCTTCCGCCGCGTGTCCGCCGGTCATCATCCCGAAGCTGAAATGAGCCGCTATCTGACCGCGGCTGGATTCGCCAATGCACCACCTCTCCTCGGAGAAATCGTGCAAGTTTCCAAGGACGGAACGCCGCACACATTGGCTGTTGCGCTGCGATTCATTCGCAATCAGGGCGACGCGTGGTCCTGGATTCTTGACCACCTGAAGCGGGCGCTAGATACGCTGGCGACCGAGTCCGAACGCGAACGCGACTTGTTGATCGATTGCGAAGCCATCGCTGCTGTGGTCGGCCGAAGGCTTGGCGAGATGCACGCCGTCTTGACGCAGCCGACCTTAGACGAAGCTTTTACGCCGGAAATCGCCGAGGCTCAGGACGCCGCCAATTGGGGGCGCAAGACCCAAGACAAACTCGAGAAGGCGTTTGGGATTCTCGATCAAGCACGCGAGTGGCCGCAGGGCCGCGATCGAGAGCACGCAGGGATATTGCTGAGCCGCCGCACAAAGTTATCGACGGCAGTCCGGGCGCTCGCCGGGTCTGGCGTCGGCACGTTGATGACCCGCATTCACGGCGACTTTCACCTCGGCCAGGTGCTTGTCGCCACTGACGATGCCTACATCATCGATTTTGAAGGCGAGCCGGCAACCTCAATCGCGGAACGCCGCGCCAAGAGCAGTCCGTTGCGCGATGTCGCCGGGCTCCTACGCTCGATCGATTATGCCGGCGCCGCGCTGCTTGAAGGTAAAGGCGTCGCCGCCGCGCCCAGCGACGAAGCGCAGCGTGATCGTCTTATCGCTGAATTCCGCAAACGGGCTGGACGCGCCTTTCTCAAGGCCTATTGGATTGCGCGGGGCTCTGGCGCCAGCACTGCCGAACGCGCTCTGCTCGATCTTTTCGTTATCGAGAAAGCCGCCTATGAATTCGCCTACGAGGCCGCTAACCGGCCGAACTGGATAAGTGTGCCGCTCGCCGGCCTAGCTACCTTGGCCGAACGCCTCCTCGATAAGGACGCCGAAAACCGCAATGCCTGAGCTGCGATTGAACCATTCATGGCAGCTCGATGCCCAATCTGCAGCGGCCTTGGCGCGGGGCACCCACGGTAATCCGTTTGCCATCCTCGGACCCCATGATCGCCAGGAGGGCCGCGTCATCCGCGCGTTTCTCCCCGGAGCGACAAATGTCGAGGTTCTCCGCCGGTCCGACGGCACCGTCCTCGCCGAACTCGAGCCCGCGAGCGAGCCCGGGCTGTTCGAAAATGTCGTTCCGGAACGAGTGGCCTACCGCCTCCGAGTGCGTTGGGCAGATGCGCTGCAGGAAATCGAGGATCCCTATTCTTTCGGCCTGCTGCTCGGCGATATCGATCTCCACTTGTTCAATGAAGGTCGGCATTTCGAATTGGCACACCGCCTGGGAGCGCACCCGATCACCATTGAGGGCGTCGAGGGAGTTCGCTTTGCCGTGTGGGCGCCGAACGCTGCGCGAGTCGCCGTTGTCGGGGATTTCAATTCCTGGGACCGCCGTCGGCATCCGATGCGGCTGCGCCACGGCGCCGGCATCTGGGAGCTGTTCGTGCCACGCGTCGCGCCCGGGTCCCATTACAAATACGACATTATCGGACCGGACGGACAACATGTGCCTTGGAAGGCTGACCCGCTCGCGCGCCAGACGGAGCCGCCGCCTGGCACGGCGTCAGTCGTTCCCTATGCGGATCATTATCGCTGGCACGATGAAGCCTGGATTGCGAGCCGCGGAAGCCGGCAAGCGCCGCACGCCCCGGTCGCCATTTACGAGGTCCATCTCGGGTCATGGCGGCGGCCAGATGATTACGATGGATCGAGAAGTTTTTGGGATTTCGCGATCCAGCAACTAATTCCCTATCTGGTCGACATGAAATTCACCCACGTGGAGCTTCTGCCGATAAGCGAACATCCGTTCGGCGGGTCCTGGGGTTATCAGCCGCTCAGCTTGTTTGCGCCCAGCGCGCGCTTTGGACCTCCGGAAGGGCTTTTGCGCTTCGTTGACGCGCTGCATGCGGTCGGCATCGGCATGATTTTGGACTGGGTGCCGGCGCATTTTCCAAACGATCCACACGGACTTGCCCGATTCGACGGCACGGCCCTATACGAGCACCTCGATCCGCGTGAGGGCTTCCATGGGGACTGGAATACCTACATCTACAATTTTGGCCGACGCGAAGTTCAAGCTTTCCTGATTTCCAGCGCGCTTTATTGGCTCGAGCATTTTCACGCTGATGGCCTGCGTGTCGACGCGGTCGCTTCAATGCTTTACCGCGACTACAGCCGCCGCGAAGGCGAATGGATTCCGAATATATACGGGGGTCGCGAAAATCTCGAAGCGATGGGATTTCTGCGTCAACTCAACACGATCGTTGGCGAGCGCTGCCCCGGCACGATCATGGTGGCGGAGGAATCGACGGCGTGGCCCGGCGTCACCAAGCCGGTTTCCCTCGGAGGCCTTGGTTTCTCCTACAAATGGAACATGGGGTGGATGCACGACACGCTGAATTACATGACGAAAGACCCAATTCACCGTCGTTACCACCATCAGGATATGACCTTCGGACTGGTTTATGCGTTCAGCGAAAATTTCATCCTGCCCTTGTCGCACGACGAGGTTGTTTACGGAAAAGGATCGTTGATCGGGAAGATGCAGGGCGACCGTTGGCAGCGCTTTGCCAACCTCCGCGCCTATTTCGGTTTTATGTGGGCCCATCCTGGCAAGAAGCTTCTGTTCATGGGTGGCGAATTTGCCCAGGAGCGGGAGTGGAATCACGATCGCGATCTCGACTGGTCCCTGCTGGAGGATCCCGCGCATGCCGGTATTCAGCGGCTGGTCCGGGATCTCAACGGACTCCACGCCTCGGAGCCGGCCTTGCACCGCGGCGACTGTGAATCGAGGGGTTTTCAATGGACCATCGGTGACGACCGTGCTAATTCGGTCTTCTCATTTCTCCGCTACGCTGCCGACGGTGCACCGATCCTTATTGCTTGCAACATGACGCCGGTGCCGCGGCACACTTACCGGATCGGCGCGCCGCTGGCCGGCGGCTGGCGTGAAATATTCAACAGCGATTCCGCACATTACGGTGGATCCAACGTCGGCAATCAAGGTCGCGTTGAAACCACGCCAGTTGCGGCACACGGTCAGGCCCAGTCTGTCGAACTCATTCTGCCGCCGCTTGCAACGATCTATCTCCGCCACGATAGGTGATCGATGGCTCCGCTTCCGGCCCAGCTCGATCGCGGCAGCGCGTACCCGCTCGGCGCTACCTGGGATGGCCTGGGTACGAATTTCGCGGTGTTTTCCGCTCATGCCGAGCGCATGGAGCTTTGCTTGTTTGATCCAAGCGGCCGCCGTGAGATCGCTCGTTTCGATCTTCCGGAATGCACCGATGAAGTCTGGCACGGCTATTTGCCAAATGCTGGCACCGGTCTGATCTACGGCTACCGCGCCTCCGGCCCATATCAGCCGCTAGATGGGCACCGATTCAATCCGCACAAACTTCTGCTCGATCCCTACGCGCGCCGCTTGGTCGGGAGGCTGCGCTGGAGCGACGCATTGTTCGGTTATCGCGTTAATTCACCGCGCGCCGATCTTTCATTCGACCGGCGCGACAGCGCCCCGAGCATGCTAAAGGCTGTGGTCACGGATGACGGGTTCGACTGGGGGGACGACAGACCGCCCAACACGCAGTGGTCGAAGACCATCATCTACGAAATGCACGTGCGCGGCATGACTATGCGTCGGCACGATATGCGCGCTAACGAACGTGGCACGTTTGCAGCTCTTTCGGACCCCAGCACCATAAATTATCTGCGCAAACTTGGCGTCACGGCGGTGGAGTTGTTGCCAATTCACGCTTTCGTGCAGAATCGCCAGCTGATCGAGCGGGGTCTGAGGAATTATTGGGGCTACAACTCAATAGCATTTTTTGCGATCGAGCCGCGTTACTTATCTGATGGCTCCCGCAATGAAATGCGCGTGGCTGTGCGCCGTCTTCACGCCGCCGGCATCGAGGTGATCCTTGACGTCGTCTACAACCATACGGCGGAAGGCAGCGAACTCGGACCAACTCTGTCGTTTCGCGGTCTCGATAATAGCAGCTATTACCGGCTCGTCTCTGACGATCGCCGCTACTGCATTAATGATACCGGAACCGGGAACACGCTCAATTTGTCTCATCCGCGTGTGCTGCAGATGGTGATGGACTCACTGCGTTATTGGATAAACTCCTTCCACATTGACGGATTTCGCTTTGATCTCGGCGTTGCACTGGGCCGCGAGGCGAGCGGATTCGATCCGGGCAGCGGGTTCTTTGACGCGCTTCGCCAAGATCCTGCCCTCACGCGGGTAAAGCTCATCTCCGAGCCCTGGGACCTCGGTCCCGGCGGCTATCAGCTCGGCCACCATCCGCCGGGATTTGCGGAATGGAACGATCAATTCCGTGACAGCACCCGGCGCTTCTGGCGCGGTGATGCCGGCGAGCGACCTGAGCTAGCCGCGCGGCTTGCCGGTTCGAGCGATCTATTTGACCGGCATGCTCGTCGGCCTTGGGCATCAATCAATTATGTGGCATCGCATGACGGCTTCACACTCGCCGATATCGTCAGTTACGGGCAACGCCACAACGAGGCAAACGGAGAAAACAATGGAGACGGCCAGGCAGAAAACTATTCCTCGAATTGGGGCATAGAAGGAGCAACGACCGATAAAACAATTGTGGAAATCCGCGCGCGCGTTCGCCGCGCCATGCTCGCGACTGTGATTTTCGCCCACGGCACGCCAATGCTCCTAGCCGGAGATGAATTCGGTCGGACTCAGGGTGGGAATAACAACGCCTACTGCCAGGACAATGAAATTTCGTGGATCGATTGGGCGATGGCTAAGTCGGTCGAGGGCCAACAACTGATCCGATTTGTCTCGAAACTCATATCGACACGACAAGAGCACACCGCGTTGCGCTCGCGACATTTTCTTCACGGACTGCGCGAGCCTGCGCCCGGCATTTTCGATATCGCTTGGTTCAACGAGGATGGCTGCAGTGTGCCGGAGTCATCTTGGACAAATCCCGAGCACCGGCTTCTGTGTCTGCGCCGCGCCACTCGCAATGCCGACGGCACCGTCTCTATACTAAGTCTCCTGCTCAATCCGACAGCGCAGGAGCATAGTTTCCAGCTGCCGGAGCCGGCATTGCCTGGGCAGATCTTGATCGATACCGCCCGACCAGATGCTGACTGGTCTGAGTTGAAGGGGCAGGAGCTCGCCGTGCAGGGGCGCAGCGCGGTGTTGGTCTATAGTAACTTTGAGGTGCCGCCCCCATGATTAATTGGCACCTGCCCTTTGGCGCAAACTTGCTGGAAGACGGCCGTACCCGCTTTCGTATTTGGGCGCCGGCGCAGCGGCGGGTCTCGGTCACCCTCGAAGAGGGCCTGCCGCTACCAATGAGGGCAGCCGGAGAGGGCTGGTTCGAAGCGGACGCCGATTGCGGTGCGGGCACCCGTTACCAGTACGTCCTGCAGGACGGGATGAGAGTCCCCGATCCGGCGGCCCGTGCGCAAGCCGGCGATATCCACGGTCCGAGCATTGTTGTAGATCCGGCATCTTATCGATGGCAGCAAGACGAATGGCGCGGCCGGCCGTGGCGGGAGGCAGTCCTTTACGAGCTACATGCGGGCCTGTTCGGCGGTTTCAATGGGGTGGCCCGCGCGCTGCCGCGGCTTGCCGAGCTTGGGATCACTGCGGTCGAACTCATGCCCATCGCGGAATTTCCCGGTGCGCGCAACTGGGGTTACGACGGCGTTCTCCCATTCGCTCCGCAATCAAGCTATGGCTCCCCCGAGCAACTCAAGCGGCTGGTCGACGCCGCTCATGCGCACGGCCTGATGATCTTTTTGGATGTCGTTTACAACCATTTTGGGCCCGACGGCAATTACCTCCATCTTTATGCGCCGCAAGTATTTCGGTCGGATAAGATTACCCCATGGGGTCCCGCGATCGACTTTCGCCGCAAGCAGGTCCGCCGCTTCTTCATCGAGAACGCATTATATTGGCTGATAGAGTATCGCTTTGACGGCCTGCGGCTCGACGCCGTTCACGCCATCTCTGAATCGGACTGGCTCGACGAGATGGCCGCAGCGGTGCGCAGGATAATCGAGCCGGAGCGGCAAATTCATCTGGTGCTCGAAAACGACCAGAACGCTGCCAGCCATCTAGCTGCTGGTTTCGACGCGCAATGGAATGATGACGGCCATCACGTGCTTCACGTTCTATTGACCGGAGGGCGCGAAGGTTATTACGCCGATTATGTTGACGCACCGGCGGCTCGCCTCGCTCGCTGCCTCAAAGAAGGATTCATCTATCAGGGTGAACCGTCATCTTATCGCCGCGGCAAACCGCGCGGCACCAGGAGCGCGGACTTGCCTCCCACGTCGTTTGTTCTATTTCTGCAAAATCACGATCAGATCGGCAATCGTGCGTTTGGGGAGCGGCTCACCGCACTCGCGCGTCCGTCTGCTTTGGAAGCAGCGATCGCGCTACTGCTTCTTTGTCCGCAGATTCCGCTGATCTTTATGGGCGAAGAGCATGCGAGCACATCACCGTTCTTATTTTTCACCGACCACAATTGCGCGCTGGCTGAGGCGGTGCGCGAAGGACGGCGCCGCGAGTTCTCTGACTTTGCCCATTTTTCCGATCCGCAGCAGCTTGCGGAAATTCCGGATCCGAATGCGCTGCAGACGTTCGAGCGATCGAACCCGACACCACATCCGGCGTATGCCGAGAAACGTGAAATGCTCTATCGGAATTTGCTTGAGCTGCGCCGCTCCGCGATTGTTCCGCGGCTTGAGGGGGCCCGCTCGCTCGAAGCAACCGCGGTCGGCCCTGCAGCTGTTCTTGCGCGTTGGCGAATGAGCGACCAGTCGATACTTGTCCTTGCCAGCAATCTCGGCATGGAGGCCGCAACAGTCCCGCCGCAAGAACAGAGCGCACTGTTTGCCACTTCGGAGGCAGCTGGCCGGGCGGTGCAAGCCGGCCGCCTCGAACCCGATTCCACCGTTGCATTTCTGAGCTCCTGATGAGCGACCTGGCGATTCGCGAGCTTGCTCGCTGCGCTGGCATTGCGGTGCAGTGGACCGATTATGCAAATAGGCAACACCGCGTTCCTCTCGATTCCATTGCGCGCATTCTCGAAGCGCTGGGACTGCCGTGCGCGTCCGCGAGCGATCTAGCGTACAGCCAACACCTTCTCGACCGGACGCATATACCGACATTGATCACGGCAACGGCGGGTGAGCCTGTAGAGTTGCCGATACGCAGCTCCAGCGATCAGCCTCGTGCTTGTCTCACTTATGAAAATGGTGCGGTCGAAGACCTTATTCTGCGGCGAAGCGCACGAGGGACCAGGGTGCCCGCTATTCGAGTGCCGGGCTACCATGCGCTGGACATTGACAATGTGCGGCTCACCCTTGCGGTTGCGCCGCCGCGCTGTCTGACCATCGACGATATTGGGGCCGGCCATCGCTTGGCTGGACTGTCGGTCCAAACTTATGGGCTGCGCAGCAACGGCGATTGCGGCATCGGCGATATGGCCGCCGTTGCGGCGCTCGCTTCAGCCGCGGCGCCGCTCGGGATTCACGCTCTCGCCCTCAGCCCGGCGCATTTGCCATTCACGACCGGTCACGGTCCCTACAGCCCCTACTCGCCGTCAAGCCGGCTGTTTTATGATCCGCTCCTGGCCGATGCAGCTTCGATCTTTGGCGAAGCCCGCCTTAACTGGGCCAGAAGCTGCGCCGTGTCGGCCTCACCGGGGTGCCAACTCGAATCCGCCACATGCTTGATCAATTGGTCAGCCTCGAGGCGGGCCAAAATGGCAGTCTTGCGCTGCCTGTTCGACGATTTCATCGCAACCGATTTAACCGCTGCCCCCGGTACAGGACTCGCTGTCGATTTTGCGGATTTTCGCGCCGCGCGCGGCGCCGCTCTCGAACGCCACGGTTTGTTTGAGACGCTGCGCGCAGCGTGCTTGCGGTCGAATCCGCAGGCGTGGAATTGGAGAGATTGGCCGGAGCAGTGGCGCGAGCCGCAAAGTGCGAATGCGACACGTTTTAGCCAAGAAAACCAGCGTGACGTTCTGTTCCATGTGTTTCTGCAGTGGGTCGTGGACCGCTCACTAGCACGGTCTCAAAAGGCGGCAAGACGCGCTGGAATGCGCATTGGCCTTATCGCCGACCTCGCCGTCGGGCTGAACGGCAGCGGCAGCGATGCCTGGACCAGTCAGGATATGATGCTCGATGGTCTGGAGATCGGCGCTCCCCCGGATCTGTTCAACACGATAGGCCAAAATTGGGGGCTGACGACCTTTTCGCCGCGCGCCCTCGCCGAGAATGGATTCGCGCCCTTCATCGCCACCCTTCGCGCCGGCATGCAGCATGCCGGCGGAATACGCATCGATCACGCGATGGGCTTCATGCGGCTTTGGGTGACTCCCGGCGGCGCCAAGGCGAGCGAGGGCGCTTACCTCTCTTACCCGCTCGATGATCTGCTTCGGCTTACGGCGCTGGAATCTCACCGCCACCGCAGCATCGTTATCGGCGAGGACCTCGGTACCGTGCCAGCCGGTTTTCGGGACAGGCTCGCGCGAGCGGGCATCTACGGAATGCGCGTGCTGTGGTTCGAGCGGGATGGCGCCGACTTCGTGCGGCCGCAGGATTGGACGATCGAAGCCGCGGCCATGACATCCACGCATGATCTTCCGACCGTCGCCGGTTGGTGGCGCGGCAGAGACCTGGAGGTGCGGGTCGAATGCGGATTACTCGAGGATACGGCGCGAGAACAAAGCGCTCGAAGCAAAGATCGCAAAGCGCTGTGGAGCGCTTTTCAGTCAGCTCAGGTCGATCCCGGGGATTTGCCGCCACTTGAAGCTGGATCGCGCGTGGCCGATGCGGCGGTGAAATTCACTGCCGCGACACCATCGCGGCTCGCCCTGCTGCCCTTTGAAGATGCCCTGGCCATGGAGGACCAACCGAACCTCCCTGGGACAACAGATGCGTATCCGAATTGGCGTCGTCGCTATCCCGGAGAGGCAGCCGCGCTGCTCGAGTCGAGCGCTGTACGTCATCGGGTCGAGCTGCTGGCAAGGAGAGCGGCCTTATGATTACGCCGCGGGCCACCATGCGGCTGCAATTCCGCCGTGGCTTCACCTTCGCCGATGCTGCTTCCGTGGTGCCTTATCTTGCATCCCTAGGCATTAGTCACGTCTATGCATCTCCGATTATGAGAGCACGGACCAATTCGATGCACGGCTATGATGTCGTGGACCCGACGCACATCAATCCTGAACTCGGCGGCGAACCTGACTTCCGGCGCTTTGTCGAAGAACTTCGCCGGAATGAACTGGGCCTAATCGTCGACGTTGTTCCCAACCATATGGCAATCGGCAGTCAAAATGCTTGGTGGATGGACGTGCTGGCGCGAGGCCGCAGCAGCCGCTACGCCAAATATTTTGATATCGACTGGCACCCTGCGGATCACAGACTGACAGGCAAGGTGCTGCTGCCGATCCTTGGTCGCCCCTACGGTGAGGTGCTCGCATCGGGTGAGCTCACGCTGGCGCGAGCGAAAGATCCATCCGCGCTTGTCGTTTGCTATTTCGAACACACGCTACCAGTTGCCACGGACAATTCGCTATGCGATGACGTCCTATCGAGCTTCAATGCGAATTCACCCGAGGGTCGTGAGCAGCTCCACAACCTCCTCGAACAACAGCACTATCGTTTGGCCTGGTGGCGTACCGCAAATGACGAAATCAACTGGCGCCGCTTTTTCGATATTAATGAGCTCGTTGCAATCCGCATCGAAGACGAAGAGGTTTTCGAAGCCTTTCACGGTACACTTCTTCGGCTTTATGCTGAAGGTCTGATCGACGGCGTGCGGGTCGATCACATTGATGGGCTCTCGCAGCCAGAGAAATATTGCCGCAAGTTGCGCGAGCGCCTGCGCGCTCTTGAGCCGCAGCGACCGGACAGCGCGCCGCGGGGACCCGCTTATTTCGTCGTCGAAAAAATATTGGCGCGCGAGGAGAGTTTACCGACCAAATGGCAGACTGATGGCACGACCGGCTACGATTTCATGAATGACGTCAGCGCCCTTCTGCATGACGAGCGCGGCGAGCAACCGCTGCGTGAGCTATGGCAGCAGCTCAGCGGCAGGTCCGGCGACTTCGACACCGAGGAAGAGATCGCGCGGCGGCTGGTTCTGGAGCAAAGCTTCTCTGCGCAGCGCGATGCGCTTGTTGGCTCTGCGTACGCGCTGGCGCAAAGCAGACTGAACACCCGGGACTATTCGTGGGCAGCGATGCAGCGTTGCTTGACGGAAATCCTCGTTCACTTTCCAACCTATCGCATTTATAGCCGGGTCCTTCACGCCTCGCCATCCGATCGCGAATTTCTTTCACAGGCAATCAGTCGCGCCAAGAACACCTGTCTGGTCGGCGACAGGTGGCTCGTTAAGAAGCTCAGCGAATGGCTTTCCGGAAAACGCATTCATCCCTCGGTCGATGAACTTCAGGACGCATTCCTTGCGCGTTTTCAGCAATTGAGCGCGCCGCTTTGCGCCAAAGCCGTGGAAGATACGGCTTTTTACAGATATGGTCGGCTTCTCTCGCGAAACGATGTGGGTTTCGACACGCGACAGTTTTCCTGCTCTGCAGAAGAATTTCACCGAAAAATGCTGCTTCGTGCATGCAATTTTCCCCGCGGCATGCTGGCAACGGCTACGCATGACCACAAACGCGGCGAGGATGTGCGGGCGCGACTTGCCGTTCTTAGCGAAATCCCTGATGAGTGGGCGGTCGCTGTGCGCGGATGGATCCAAGTGAGCGAGCGGCATCTCACGCGCTCCGGCGATATTCGTGCGTTAAGGTATGGTGAGCTTTCCATTCTATTCCAGACGATCGTCGGTGCTTGGCCGCACGGGCTCACTTTGTCCGACCAAAAGCGGCTGTCCGAATACGCGAAACGAATTGCTGCCTGGCAGCGAAAAGCTCTCCGCGAGGCCAAGCTAAACAGCGACTGGTCGGCACCGAATGAAGCTCACGAGCGTGCCAATAGCAGCTATATTGCCTGGCTGTTCTCCGGGCGATCGAACGTTCTAGCTGAAATCGCGGCCTTCGCGCAGCGAATCGCAGCTGCGGGCGCGGCGAAGGGGCTGGCTCAAGCCCTGGCCAAAATTACCGCACCGGGCGTTCCGGACCTCTATCAGGGCACAGAATACTGGGACCTCAGCCTTGTTGACCCCGACAATCGCACGCCGGTCGATTTTGCAGCGCGGCAAAGCTCGTTGGACGCGGCTCTGCTCGCACAATTACTCGCTAACTGGCAAGACGGACGCATCAAGCAATTCTTGATCCAGCGCGTTCTTGCAGTGCGAAAGCAAATGCCACAGCTTTTTTCGCAAGGGGCGTACAGCCCGCTTGAAACGTCAGGCCCATTGGAAGGCCATCTTGTCGCCTTTGCGCGGGTTCTGCCCGATTGCGCTGCTATCGCTGCATTCTGCCGAATCACCCCCCCAGAGCAGAACGGGCTGATCGCTTACTCCCTTCCCGTGTTGCGGTGCAAACAAACGCAGCTTTCCATTCCGCCGGTCATTCATGGGGCGTTTTCGGATGTGTTCGCTCGAGACCGAGTTGTTTCGATTGGACCCCGAATGAAAGCGGAGCAGATCATGGGGGGTTTACCAGTCGCCTTCCTCATCAAAACCTTGCACTAGCCAGCGGCGCAATTTCGGAGACGCCACGAAATGGTTGTTGGTTACTCGCCCGCACTCTTGTGTGGTCGACGTTTCGAGGGTAGGTACTTTAGCAGATCGCGGCGGCGTGGAATGCAGACACGCAGCATGGAACGCACGGGAGCCGGGACTCCTTTAAGAGAGGGGCGCCAAAGCGGAAATCCGTACGCAGCGACCACTACCTCACGGTGCGTAGGTAGCGAAAAAGTGGCCAGCCGGAGTTGCGACCGGCCCGCGATTCACAATTACGGTCCGTGGCGGATGTATTGATTCCATCTGCTCCCCGAAGTCCAAAAGCCCTCGTCGTATGAGATGAGGCCGACCAGGATTACCGGATAGGGATCCTCGAAGCAAAGCGGTGACGCATTCCACGAGCGTGCTGCGCGGGCCACTCGATGCGGCACTCCCCGCGTCAATGATTGCATCTGAAACCCGGCCACAGCGGCGGATCGCCCGGCATAAACTGCGCCCAGCATGCTTGCTGCGGTTAGCATCTCGGGACGGCTGAAGTCGGGGTGCTTCTATGGGCGTGCACAAATCGGAGCCAACCAGTCACCCGGTATATTTTCTATTGGCGCGTGTGGCCATTCGTCCCGCATCTGGTACACGGCTGCCTCGAATTGATTCACCGGCGCGGTCTTGACTTGTGAAAAAGTGCGCGTGACCATTGCTACACTGCCGAATAAGGGCGTACCTGTTCCTTACACCAAGCTTCTCGAGGATTTTATGCATGTGAAGCTTCACTGTGCCATCGCTTAATCCCAATTCGCACGCCACTTGCTTGTTACTTAGGCCACGACCAACCAGCAGCGCAACTTGGTATTCGCGAGGCGTCAGCGAAGATTTCCAATGGTCGACCATTGCCTACCTCGCAACTTTTTGTGCGCATCCGGCGGCTGATTGGGCGGCTTTCTTTCGCCGGGCGCGCTCGCGGTTGCCGGATCCATCAGTTCAGCTCACATCCAATTCGGGGATAATGCGCCCACCAAACCGGTGCGAGTATCTTTCCCTCGCGCAACTCAATTCACCGGATCGCGAAAAGTTCCGTGACGCTTCGATTCACAGGATGGCAAGACCCGCGGCCGGTCTCGAATCTGGGCGGGGGGTGGTAACGGCCGTTTTCTGTCGCGAAAGCCAACACCAGGCTAGCCGCCGCTGGCTCTCAGCCGAGGGAACCACACACGCCACGGGCTTCTGTTTAAGGTAAGGCTGGCGCCGCTCGCCCCGCGCGCCGCGATAAGGGTGACGAGTACCGACTTTGCTTCTTCACCTGCAATTCTTTGGGTCAAACGTCGAGCGAACCGCGGCCTTTCTTGAGCGTTGTTTTTGGGCAGCGCAGGTCGAACTTCCATGCGTCTCTTTCGAGATCGCAGCAATTCTCCCAATGAGGAGCGCGGAACGCAGAAAGCAGAAAGCATCTGCTCGAGCCGCTCAACCAAACTCAATGACGGCTCAACAGACTTAATGACGTCTGCCGAATACTGGAGCTTCCTCTGCGCGGCCGCAGTCTTAGCGATTGCTTCGGCATGGCCCAGACGTGCAACAGTTAGCGACCAATCTCCTCAGAGCGGAGTGTCCGATACGTCCGGCAGCAGCGACCAGCGGCAGCGTGTCCAGGACAGCCGGATACATGAGCGGGGTCGGGGACGGCGAGCGTCCACCCCGTCCGAAATCCCAGCGCGAGGATGGAAGGACGTTCTGCTGCGCGTTTACAACAATGTCGGTGAAGACCGCGTCCTGCTGGTTGCGGCAGGAGTTACGTTCTATTCGCTGCTCTCGATCTTTCCGGGCATTGCCGACAACAAGAGCTATGGCACACTCGGGGCGATCATTGCATTCATGTTTTGGCTTTGGCTGGCAACCACCGTCATTCTCATGGGTGCCGAGATCGATGCCGAACTGGAGCATCAGAGACAGTTCGCGATACGACGTCCGGTGCGCCGAAGCCGCTTGGAGCCCGTGGGGCGAAGATGGCTGACACAGTTGGCGCTGCTCAGGAATAACCGTCTCGGTGGCGTGCCGTCTTTGCCAGTCTGCGGCAATACACGTTACGATTAACGATGAGCGGCTTTGCCAAAATTAAGCCAAGCGAGCAAGCGAGCAAGTAAGGTAACGATGATATTCTCCGGCCCTGTGCTAGCTCCGTGACCTGCTTCCAGTCTTGGCCCAAGGACCAGAGAGCATATTCCCTCCAACGCCCGCTACAAATTTAACAAAGACGAATGATGGTGATATGGGATGTTGAACCGCGCTCTCACCGCGCTGTATTGCGAATGGCTGGATGGCGAACAACAGCCGGCGATGCCACGCGTACCGCCGACAACGCTCAAGGGCGAACCCGCCTTAGCAAAGTGATTAATTCCGGTAGAACACCCGAACTTCTTCGGCGCAAGCAACCGGATCACCTCGTTGAGGTGCCCAAGCTTGGCAGTGCGACCTACGGTTCTTCTGTGATTTAAACTTCCCTAGAGGAACGATAATCAGGAACAGGCATTAAACCATCGGTAAAACTCAGGAGCCACTGATGAAAATCATATTGTCCTGCGCTCTGGCGCTTTTCGTTTCTCTGTCTGCCATACCAGCCAACGCCAAGGGCTGTGCTAAGGGTGCGGTTGCTGGCGGGGTGGCCGGACATGTCGCCGGGCATCATGGAGCCGTCGGCGCCGCAGTAGGATGTGCAATCGGGCATCACGAAGCGAATAAAAATCGTACTCAGAACCAGAACCAGAACGAAAGCCATTAGTCCTAGGCGCGCACCCTCACCAACCGCAAGCGAGTTGCACTTGTGTGTCGACTCTTTGGCGAGGATGATTTCTGCGGCGGTCGCGGGTTGAACACAAGAAGTGGCTCCGGTCGTCGGCCGGAGCCACTTGAGTGTCAGCTAGCGCGCGGTGTTGGTCCCTGAAGTATCAGGAACCCAGCTGGTCTTGTTCTTATCGTATTTGAGCCCGGGCGCCGACTTGAGGTCATCCTTCGTAGCACCGAGGGTCAAATAAACGTCGTTATTCTTCGTGGTCTTCTTCACCGCTTCGAACGGAACCGCAACGTCTTTTTCTCCAGCACCGAGAACGCCGCCAACGCCCACAATCAGGGCCGTAACCTTGCCACTATGATCGACGAGCACGTCCTTGATGTCGCCCAGTTTGTTGTTGTCAGAGTCGTAAACAGGTTGCTTATACCAGTCTGTTACGGTGAGACTGTCGCTTGGAACGCTACTCATGAGGTTAGTAGCCGCCACGGCCGTTCCAGCAGCCATAAGCACGCCCATGGATGCGGCGAGTAAACGTTTCATTTGTGTTGCCTCCAGTAGTTGTAGGTACCCTATCAACGTTCAAACCCCAGCAATGGTGCCATGTGCGAAAAATCAAATTTGCCAGTCGTGATGAAGCATGGAGGAACGTCGAAGGGGTGCGCTCAGTGCAAGGCGCCAAAGGTGGCCGCGCCACCGTCATGTGCAAGAGCCAGCCCAGAGGCATGGTGGCCGCGATTGACGTCTGCGGCCCACCGGGTCACCCCATCGACGCCGTGCCCTAAAAGCCGATCCTAAATAAAATATCGGGACTCACCGAACGGACAAGCTGCGATATATATCACTGGTTATCTTTCTTGATGATCGTCTCCTTTTCTTCCGATTGGGGAACAGAATGATCGTTCATGTCGTCTCTTTTCTTTATAATTGTCTTGCTGCCCGTTTCATTGTCTCTTTTGATCACGGTAGTATCATCGGCCTTCACCACGGTGGCTATGGGCACCCCGATGATAGCGGCGACCGCAATGATTTGAATGATCTGACGCATGCAGGTTCTCCTTGTGAATAGATGGCTCCCTCCTAACGCGTGCGGTATTTAATCGTTCCATCGAGCGCTCTAACGTAACTGGTTGTAGTCCTCGCTTTGAGTTCGGATTGAGTAAGATTGAGTTCGGATTGAGTAAGAGGTTATTCGGCCGGAAATCAATGCACTGACCATAGGCGATGACGTCGGCAAGCGTTAGGACTTTGAACCCGAGCTCGGGAATTCCGATTGCGAATTGTCGCTATCGGGCGCGACCAGCCAATTATGTCAGGATGAGGCGATGCTCAGGTTCGAGCTGCCGATGCAGTGGCTGAACAGAGAACGGCCGCAGTCCTGCCGACACCTATGGCCTAGTGCGAGCGCGGCCTTCACGCAGGGATCCGATCATCATCGCCTCGGAGCTCCCAAACGTCCTGCCCGGCTTGACGCCTATTGAATTCGGGAATTGGAAGGCGGCCCCATACGATCCCTGGTCCGAAGGGGTAACCTGCCTACTTGGCGCGCAACCGAGAGGAAGCCATCCATATCCGCTCCCGAGCGGCCCGAGCGCGCGAGAAACGGCCCGGGCGCAAATCCACATTCCCGCCCTATGCCCCGACCATGGGAGGCCAGTCCCTCTGAGCCGGCAACACATGGGAATGCCGCGAAGGTGCGGCTTACTTTTCGAGAACAAGAACTGCTCGTGGTAACAAAAAAAGTGTATAGGCGGCGGTGGGCGACTACATGTGCGGTAATGTGACCTTCTCTAAGTTTGAGCGCGACAATCTTGCCGCCTTGGCACGCCGCCGATTAACTGCTCTGATCCAAAGCGTCAATACCGGCTTTGGCACATTGCTCGTCCTCTTGCTCTGTTGCGTGATTGGCTTGGGCTAGAGTAAGCATGGCAAGCTGCCCTATCTCTTAATAATAAGTACAATAAGTGCCCTAGCACAGGACATGCCGCCTCGAACGGCTCTGCTCGTCGCACAGGATTGATCAGTACCTGTCTAATCGCCGCGGCGTTGGATTCAAGGGTCTTTAAATTTGCCGGCGACAGGCGCCCCGCCGACCGCGCTAACCCCTATTGAGCCCATTTTTCAAGCCCCCCTCTCGATTGTCTCTCAAGTAAACGGCGTCTCAGTTGCGTCTGGCGCGTCGTGGGCTGGATCGGTCAGTGACCAAGCTAATCATGGATGCCCTGCGCGTTATGGCCGGCATTCGCCAGGCGCAGTCGCACGCGTGGCGGAGCATGTGCGCGAGAACCGGGAAGGCCAAGCCGGCGCGCTCGCCGATACGCTTGAACAGCCGATTAGGGCGGGCGCGAACGTCGAGAGCGCGCCGCTGGTAATGCGCTGGCGCACAAAAGAGTTCGCCGGTCGCGAGATGGTCGAAGACCGCGCACATTCCGGAACGCACGGGTATCGGACGCATCGGTCTTGATCGGGATAGAGCCGCTCGGTCTGTCCAATGTCACATTTCCTCGTGATTGTGCCTGCACAAATAGATTATCGAATTCGCTCTGACGCTGGTGCTCGTAGTTCTGTATCGGAGTCCGAATTTCCTCTGATGCTTGCGGGCTCTGTATTGAACGGTATGTTGGTAGTGGTCTGATATTATCGCGCCACATGTGATGCGGTATGCATGGCCTCTTACCGCCGCCGAACGGTCATCGGCAGGGCCGAACCCCGCCTTCACTGATAGCTTTAACCCTCAACTCCGCTCCGTCTGGGCTGGCGGCCAGGTTCCACTTGCCGGAACTACAGTCGAGCGTCGGGAATCTTGTGAACTGCGGAACGGCGCGACTGACCGTTAGTTAACATCGCTGATAGCCACCAAGTGGAGGCGAAACGATGAAGAGAACTCTTCTGGCACTTTCCGCGATTGCGGCATTGACCGCGGGATCGCCGGGTATGGCAAACGCGCAAGATGTTGGCGTCGGTCCGGGCGGGCCGTATGTGGGCCCTAATCACGACCGGGGGTTCGCTGAAGAGCGCGGCTTCCGCGAGCGCGGTGAGAATTGCCACCTTGTGATCACGCATCGCAGGGGCCCTAGCGGCAGTGTCACAGTCCGTCGCCGCGTCTGCGACTGAGACCATGGGCGATTGCCCGTCGTGAGAGGCCTCGGCAAAAGAAGGCCGGGCCCTCCGGCCGGACGTGACGTCCGGCCTGAACCTGTGAGAAGAGGGGGAGCGACGTTTTCATCCTCGAGCCGGCCCTCGGCAAAAAGCCCGGAGAATGAAACACACGTCGGCGACCGGTTAACGGCGAGAAGTGGCACAGCGGATCTCCGGACCAGCCGGTCCTTCATTCAGGGGACTAGCGCGTGGGCCAGAGCGCGGTGGCCGCACGCTTCTTTGGCGCGAGTTTAGAGCAGGCTTAAAGGGCAGCCACGGTCTCTACTTCCAGCCAATAAGCTTCGTCCGCGAGACGACTAATGATCAGCAGGGTGTGCGGTGGATAGCCGCCGTTGGGGAACATTTTGGGATAGACGTTTGCTCGGTAGGCGCGATAGGCAGCGGCGTGCTCCGGCCGCAGGATGTAGGTCCTGAACTGCACGACGTTCTTCCAGTCGGCATTCACCGAACGCAGCGCGGTGTGAATGTTGGCGAACACCTGCTCGCATTGCACGTCAAAGTTACCGCGTCCAACCGGCGCGCCACTGGCATCGATGGGCGTCTGTCCGGCGATGAAGACTAGCTCCTGCGTCTTGGCGTAGGCCACGTGACTATACGGCACCGGGTTGCTCATGCCTTCAGGATTAAAAATTTTGATCTCCGCCATCGGATTCTCCTTCTGCTTGGGATAAGCAATGACCATTGTGCCGATTTTCAAGAAGATTTCGAATCGCGTGGTCGATTGCCGGCAGTTATGCCGCGATCACGTGTGCTATCCCCTATCGAATGGGTGGCAGACCGTCCTTTCGACTTCTGGTCTAGGCCGGATCTTCTTTGATCTCGACCAACAGCTTGTGCCTACTAATGGGCGAACCGATTCTTGGTTATCCTTAATCATCAATTTCTTCGGGTGCAATGCTGTCGTTTCCTTGGCTGTCGCATCCTCGACGGTCTGCAATTCGGCCGTTACCAGCGCAGGCGTCCATTTTCGCGCCTTGTCCTTGATCGCCGAGTTGGTGCAACGATTGAATTCCTCATTGATCTCGGAGATCGTCGTGCGTTGCGTACGGTACGGCCGGCGATCCGTTGGCGATGATGTCGTCATCGTTCTAAGCCGTACTATACCAGACGTCGCCTCTACCACATGTTCGTAGTTAAACCGTTCGTCGCCAAAATCGGGCAGTGCCCTCAGGTTAGACGCTGCTGCTTCCGCGCACTTCGCGGAACTATTGGCGGCCTAGGCGGATTGTTGCGGACGTGCTTGCCACACTCGACGACAAGGCGATCCGCGAAAGGTTGGCGCTCAGGGGACAGCCGGTCACCCCATTGGGCGTCGAGGCGCACACCGCCGCGCCTAACGAGCAATACGCACAGTCGCTCATATCGGGTCTGTGCTGGACATCATGAGAAACTAGTGAGCATCATGAATTGCGATTGCGCAGCCGGGTGGAAATATCGCGGACGACCCCGATACCGGAGCCCATGCGACCATGACGCTTAGTCGCCGGGCTGACCTGTTGCTAGGGAAAGACCTGCACTATAGTGGCGACTTCTGTTCAGCGGCAATAGGCGCGAGTATTCGTCCGAATGGAGCGTGCAGCTGCGATAGACGTCTCGTCAAAAAATCCCATACTGGCAGTAAGCCGCGGCACAAATAACACAGGGGAACGAGGAGAAGACGGTCATGTTAGAGACTTTGCGCCCGGATCCGACATTCTATCCGTCACCGCAGATCGCCATGGAGGCGCCGGTTGAACGGCTCGCCTACACGGTTTTGCTTTCACCTGATGGGTCACGACCCGACGCACTCGCGGTCATTGACCTCGACCGCCATTCGAGCACGTTCGGAAAGATGGTGTACCGGCTTGACATGCCGAATCGTGGCGATGAGTTCCATCATTTCGGCTGGAACGCGTGCAGTTCGGTGCTATCGCCGCTGTCCGGCCATCCATTCATCGAGCGCCGGTATCTGATCATTCCGGGCATGCGCTCCTCCCGCATCTATATTGTCGATACTAAGCCGGACCCTTGGAAGCCGACGATCAGCAAGATCATTGAACCGGACGAAGTGTTTCGAAAAACCGGATATTCGCGCCCACACACCGTCCATTGTGGACCCGAAGGTATCTATATCAGCACACTGGGTGGTGCCGGCAAAGACGGCACGCAAGGCCCGCCCGGCGTCTTTATCATGGACTGCGAGAGCTTCAGCATCCTAGGGCGCTGGGAGATCGACCGTGGGCCGCAGAAATTACATTATGACTTCTGGTGGAATCTGCCCCGGGATTACATGGTCACCAGCGAGTGGGCGCTGCCCCCGCAATTCGAAAATGGGATCGTGGCTGAGGACCTGCTCGCGAACAGATATGGCCATGCCGTTCATTTCTGGGATCTGCGAGGCCGCAGGAATGTCCAAACCATCGATCTTGGCACCAACCATCAGATGGCGCTCGAGGTGCGCCCAGCGCACGATCCAACCCGGGAATATGGCTTCCTTGGCGTGGTGATCGACACCGCAAACCTCGAGGGATCGATCTGGACTTGGTACCGCGAGCGCGACAAGTTCAATATCAAAAAGACTGCCGTGATCCCGCCGGAAGTGGCCGATGCCTCGGTGCTTCCCGATCTTCTCAAAGGCTTCGGCGCTGTCCCGCCGCTTGTCACCGACATCGACTTGTCGCTTGACGACAAATTTCTATATGCCGCCTGCTGGGGAACCGGCGAGCTGCGCCAATACGATGTCTCCGATCCCATGACGCCGCGCTTCGTCGGTGCCGTGCGGATTGGTGGTATCGCCAACCATGCGCCTCATCCCAATGGAAAGCTATTCGCCGGCGGACCACAGATGATAGAGATCAGCCGCGACGCAAAGCGAGTCTATTTCACCAACGGGCTCTATAGCACATGGGACAAGCAGTTCTATCCGCCCGGTGTTCCCGGTGCCCAGGCTATGTGCAACGTAGCCACCTCGGGCGGCATCTCGCTTGATCCGAATTTTTTCGTCGAGTTTGATTCAGGCTATGGGGCTCACCAGATCCGTCTTGAGGGTGGTGACTGCTCGACGGATTCCTTCTGCTACCCGTCGGTTGGCCTGAAGGTGCAGTGAGCGGCAACTGGCATTTAGAGCTCTGGCTCGCGGTGATCGTACTCGGCGCCTATCACGGCTGCAATCCGGGGATGGGTTGGCCTCTCGCGGTTTCCAGCGGTATGAGCGAGAAGCGGGACACGGCGGTATTTACGACCCTCGTCCCGCTCGCGGCCGGGCATTTCCTGGCGATGGCGGTGGTGATATTGCCATTCTCCATACTATTCAGATTACTCGACTGGAGCGACACGATCCGATTGACGGCAGGACTTACCGTCGTGGGATTCGGCCTGTACAAACTGGTCTACCGGCGCCATCCGCGGTTCTTGAGCCGTGTGCGGCCAAGCCAACTGACGCTGTGGTCGTTTTTGATGGCGACGGCTCATGGGGCCGGACTGATGCTGGTGCCGATCTACCTTGGGCTCTGCACGACCGATCAAGGTCATGTGGCGATGGCTGATCTGATACGCTCGGGTCTGGCGACTTCAATTCTGGTTTGTGTGGTGCACACCCTCGCCATGGCCCTGGCCTGTGGCCTCATGGCGTGGCTCGTCTATCGCTATTTCGGATTGCGGCTCTTGCGCGCCGCCTGGCTGAACCTCGACACGGTCTGGGCCGCTAGTCTAATCCTGACGGGGGTAATCGGTTGTGGAGTGGCTTTGGCAGCGTAAGTACTATCGCGTGAGCTGTGTCGTACGTTTACCAGCTCGACGCCAGAGCGTGCCGAACGCCTGATTCCGCTGCGATTTCGTTTATGGAAATGCGCTGGGCGCGTACGCCGCACGCCATCTGCCGCCGCTATCCGAAAATTGACACAAGAAGCGGAAGTCAAATCAACCTTGAAGAACGGCTTTCAACCGCCAAGCAAGCTGCTCACGTTCGGTGCGCCTCAACCTTTTCAGTTCCGCTCGGTTTTGGCCAAAAGCAACCCTGCCTGAGAACAGAGTGAGCTGCGATCACCGAGTAAGCCGATCCGCGAAATAGGCTCAGCTGCCGGTTGCGTCCGACACGCACTTCTTGGTAAAGCTGGTTTGCGCCGCGCCGTGCAACTTTTGAGCCGCTGCCTGGTCGGCACAACATTTCTTGGCGAAGCTTGAGAGAGCCGCGCCATGCAGGTTCTTGCCGGAAGCCTGCACCTTGCAGCTCTGCTGGGCAAACGCCACGCTCGTAAAACACATGGCCGACAATATGATAGCGATCGTTTTCATTGGGACCTCGCAATGTGGGGGTGCTTCACTTTACCCAGATATTCCACAGACTTGAAAACCATCCGGGCTGCGCCCGGTTCCATGGAACTTTTCTTTGAAATAGTTTTTGAAGGTCTTGCAAATAATGGCGTTTGCCGGCGACCAGCCAGCGCGACGTGCAGAAATCCGGGAGCACCATTACGGTACTCTTTTCCAAATTTGAAAGATCAATATTCTCCCTCTCTCGAAAGGAGGGAGCGACCGCGCGCCGGCGGTCCGGAGCGCCGATCACTTAGGCCGTGTGGCGAACAACCCGGCGCTTTGATTTGCGGGCATCGGCGATACGGTGAGGCCGACGACACCATGCCGCTCATGGCGCGCCGGCGTTTCCCCAAGCCCTACATCCGGCCTGACGAAGCACATGGCGCCCCCGCCGATAGCATTCTCGCAACTCTCTCGGCTTGAATAGCCGCATTCGACGATGGCACCAGCCTTATTCACGAAGCCGCAATACTGCTCGGCATGCACGCCGGGCGACGATACAGCCGTTAAGCTTGTAGCGATCAAGCCGGCTGAAACGAATCCATATCGCACGTGTCTGGTCTCCCTTACTCGCTCACAACAATAAGCCATAGGTCGAAATCACTTGCGGCCTGGCTTGTTACTCCTGCTCACGCGGCGACCGCTCGGAAGTCGCTCTCCCGTGCGACGCCCTGCAATTTCTCAAGTGAAACGGTGCTATGCTTCTTGGCATCCTTTGCGTTAAGACGAGACTCTGGACCGTCTGCCGCTGCTGCAATGAGATCGCCTCACTGAAAAATCATTCTCATCTCACCAGACCCATGAAGCAGCCGCCGAGATCGCTCATCGATGCCATGGGTCGACATTCCTTCATCATTCCATGGCTACGTTGTGGCCGGGTAGTGGCAAGTGGACGGAAATCCCAAAGGCGCCGTTCAATTTCCGCAGATGGCGATTGGAGAGCAGCCTGAATAGGGGCAAGCTGCTGAGATGGGGAGCTTGGGTGTTTGCAGCAATAGGGCCACAAGCGAGAATAGTCGCAGATGTCGTTAGCGCATGTTTTCCATTCATGCTCGTGTGAAGAGAAACGCCAAAGATATCATCCATTTAACTTGGCCCGAGCCGGAACGATCCTTGAATCGCTTGGTAGCTTGCTCGCACTTTCCGGTCGTTGAGTGACGCACGTCACAGCATTACCGCCGTCCACGATGTATACAAATCGGGCACCGGCCGGGACGTGGAAAATTCTTAGCCGAAGGCAGAAATAAGCGGCTCGTCCGGGGGTCTATGGTCCGATGCGTGCAGGAGTGCGTACCGTTTTAGCGCTCGACTTTCGGTGCAAGGCAATAAGGCAATGAACTCGACGGTGAAGAAACGCTCGATCGCTATCGGTAGTCATAAGACGAGCATCAGCCTGGAAGACAGTTTCTGGAGCAGCCTTAAGCAAATTGCTTGCGAACGGGCAAGGACGGTAGCGGAGCTCATCGCTGCCCTTGATGCGACACGCAATGGCGGCAATCTCTCATCCGCAATTCGCGTCTTCGTTCTCGACCACTATCGGAACAACGTTGCGACGAATTCGCAACTCAAACCAGCTTTGTATCAAGCGTGCTCTTCTTTTGAGCGAAGCGATGAGTCCGCCCATTGAGGCGGCCCAGGCCCGCCGCACCTCGTTCCTGCGTCGCACCTGGATCACAGGAAGTTCTAAGCACCTATCAGCACCGTCCCGTTAAGGAGCATGGCGTTGACCTCCCCCGGGGCGCGTACGGTCATGCCATTCAGGCGGAGCGTGGGTACGCGCGCTACGACTTTCCCATGATTTGAGTGCAATAGTGAGGCGACAGGACGCCTCGGCGGGGAGCAACCGCAGAAAATGGATTATGGATAGGGTGGCACACAGCGAAAAGCATCAACCCAGTCACTGTCAACAATCGATGGTTTCACTTCGTTCGACCTAATGAGCTCACTTCCCCTGCACATGTTCAAGGAAGTGCAGTACGTCCCCGTCGAATTGCATCGGGTCCTGCAGAAACGAAAAGTGGCTTACTCCCGGCTGGATCAGGAGGCCGCTGCCTGCAATATTGTCGGCCATGAACAGCGTGTTCTCGCGTTTGATCGCCTCGTCGTGGTCGGCATCCACGATCCAGGTCGGCACCTTAATGGTTCGCAGCTCGGTTGTGCCCCAATGCGGCTGCGTCTCCCACATTTTCGTGATCTGGGCGAGGAATGAATCGTATTGCGTGGGGGCCGGTGAGAGTTTTTCGTATTCCTTGCGAGCGCGCGCAATAAAAGCAGTAAAGACCTGGCTCTGGTTAACGTCTTTGACGCCATTTGGGTCGGAATTGGCCGCGAAGGCGAACAGTTTTGACAGCCGCTCGGGGTGATGGAGCGCAATGTCGAGACCGATAATTGCGCCGTCGCTCCAACCCACGAGGGCGGCCTTGTCGATTTTCAGGTCATCCATCAGCCCGATCACGTCGGAAGCCATCAGATCGTAGCCGTAGGGCTCTGCGTTGCGAGACGAGCGGCCATGGCCGCGGCTGTCCATGACGATAACGCGATAACGCGGCGCCAAGGCCCGCACCAGGAGGCCCCAGTAGTTGGCGTTGGCGAGGCCGCCGTGGAGCAGGATCACCGGCGTGCCGCGGCCGAACGTGGCGTACCAGATTTTGATGCCGTTGATCGGGGCGTAGCCGTTCCTCGCTGGCGCCGGCAAGGTGGGCGTCGGGGGCAGCGTGAGCCATTGCGGCTCGGCGCGGAGGGAGGCGGTCAAGCCGAACACAAGGAGAGCAAAAACAAGGGCGAGGTGTCGCATAGTCGTGCCTCTTTGGACCAACATCCAGGCGGTTCCGTAAAGTTGACGATGTGGCCTGTAGCGTCAATCATTCCGGTGCGGCCGAAGGCCAGCGCCGGGCCAAGCTTCGTCCGCAAACACCGTATCCAGAGCCATGGTGGCGCGCTCGTGATTACCGCGCTTCGCGCGCATCCGCTCGCTCGACGTGCGGGAATGACCCTGATCACTTCGTCCCGTAGGCCCTATCGCCGGCGTCGCCGAGGCCAGGCACGATGAAGGCGTGCTCGTCAAGCGCTTTGTCGACCGCCGCAGTCCAGATCGGCACGTCCGGGTGCAGGCCGCGCATGCGCTCGATCCCGGGTGGCGCGCAGATCAAAGTGACAAGCCGCAAATCCCTGGCGCCGCGCTCTTTCAGACGGTCGACGGCGGCGACCGCAGTATTGCCGGTGGCGAGCACCGGCGCAACGACAATGACCAGCCGTTCGCCGAGGTCGGCTGGCGCCTTGAAGAAATATTCGACCGCGGCAAAAGTCTCCGGCTCGCGGTATAGCCCGATGTGGGCGACGCGGGCGGCCGGCACTAGATCTAGCATGCCTTCCGCGAAGGTGGTGCCGGAACGCAGGATCGGCGCGAAGACCAGTTTTTTGCCGGCAATGCGCCGCGCCGTTATGGTGGTGAGCGGCGTCTCGATCTGCACATCGGTCAGCGGCAGGTCGCGCGTGACCTCGTAGCACAACAACATGCCGACTTCCTTGAGCAGTTCGCGGAACGATTTGGTCGATCGCTCCTTCTCGCGGATTAGCGTGAGCTTGTGCTGCACCAGCGGATGGTCGACCACTTCGACGCCCTGCATCTGTCTGTTCTCCCCAGCGCGGCTGTTCAAAACACCGTGCCGTCAGTGATAACTTTGATTGGCGGACTGCCATCAGCGCGCTGCGCGAACGCCAGCGCGCGGCCGGCCGCCCAGGTACCGCCCTGCAGGATTTTGGCGAGCGGCAGCGCGGCGGCGTCCTTTTCGAGCTTCTGGCGGACGAGTATGGCGATCCGATCCAGGAGCGCCACGGTGAGTGCGCGCCATTCGACGACCAGCGGCGCAGAGACGTTATGCGCGCGTGCGGCTTGCGCGCTATCGCGCAGTGTGAGCACGCCACTGTCGACGAAAAGACCACCATTGCGGTATTCGGCAAGGCCGGTGAGGCCATCGATGTCGGTAACCGTGTAGCCCGCCTGCTGCAGCGGCTCGATGAGCGAATAGCCGAGCCATTGCGAGAGCTTGTGCAGCGGCACGAGCTCGCTCGTGGCGTCGTCGGTCACCATCGCCGGATGCCGCCAGCAATCGCCAAGCGGAGCGCCGCCCAGAGTAAGCCGCGACGGCCAGATCGGACCAAAGTGCTGCAGAATCTCGGAGACGATCAACGGCGCGGGAATTATACCGTTGTCGGCTTTGGCAGCCAAATGATCGAAAAAGCCGCCACAGCGCGCCGTGTCCTCGCGCGCGAAAACCTCCGGACGGGCGAGCATGAGGCGGCCGAGCGCGCGCAGCAATTCGGCGCGGCCCTCCAGACCGACAAGTGGATTGTCGCTCCTGACCTGCAACCCATGGCGCAGAGTCTCAGTGCTCAGGCTCGCTAACCCCGCTCCATCGGCGCGCAGCTCGTGAATCGGATCATTGGCGATGCCCGCAGCAGAACCAAAATAGCCGCGTGCGAACATCCTCAAGCTTGCGACTGCCAGTCCTTCGGAGCGGGTGAAGTTGCCGCCAGTGATGGGATCGCGATAGCGCCATAGCGGGCCTGTTCCGGCATCGAGCAGCACGCTGATGATGACCAGATCGAATGCGGTGCGCGCCCGCGTCTTTGCATCGGGAAAATCTTCAAAGAGATCTTCGGAGCGGTCAATTCCGCACGTCACAAAATGCCGCCATCGCGAATGAAACGGAACGTCCAGCGACGGATAATTTTTACGGGTGGCGGCGGCGACGAGCTCAGCCGTATGGTCGAGCAGATCGAAATTGACCCGAAAGTGCGGCAGTTTATCGACCAGGCCAAGCGCCAGCATACGCTCAGCGCGCGTGCGCACGGCCGCAGCGTTCAACAGCGAAAAAGCGGCGGCAGTATCATCGTTCATAGTCAGCGAAAAGAACGCCGCTCAGTATTTCTCGAGCGATCGCCCGGTAGCGCCGATTTCGGCCGGCTGGATGGGCTCAGGCGAGAAATAGCCAGCGGCTTTTTTGGCCGCCATTTCGACATGGGCATCGGCTGGCACTAGCTGTTCGGGCAGCGCCACGCGCTCGATCACTTCGATGCCCTGGCCGACCAGCGCGTCATATTTCATGTCGCTCATCGACACGAAGCGGTCGAGGCGGCGCAGACCGAGCCATTGAATCACGTCCGGCATCAATTGCTGGAAGCGCGCATCCTGGACGCCGGCCACACATTCGGTGCGCTCGAAATAGGCGCTCGCTACATCACCGCCTTCCTGGCGTTTGCGCGCATTGTAGACTAAAAATTTTGTCACCTCGCCGAGCGCTCGGCCTTCCTTGCGGTTATAGACAATGACGCCGAGGCCACCGTCCTGCGCACGGCGTGCACATTCCTCGATGCCGTGGATAAGATAGGGCCGGCAGGTGCAGATATCGGAGCCGAACACGTCTGAGCCGTTGCATTCGTCGTGAACGCGGCAGGTGATTTTCGTCTCGGGAACGCCTAGCTTGGCCACCTCGCCGAACAGATAAATCGTCGTGCCGCCGATCGGCGGCAGGAAAACGTGCATGTCCGGGCGCGTCACCAGTTCAGGGAACATGCCGGCGGTCTGCTCGAACAAGGTGCGGCGCAAGAGCGTTTCCGGACAGCCGAATCGTTGCGCGATCCCAGGCAGATACCAAACCGGATCGACGGCGATCTTGCAGACCGCGATGCTGCCGTTTGCGTGCACGATCTCGCCGTCCGCCTTGAGCCGGCTGGCGGCGATCGCACCCTGCATCTCGTGCAGGTCGAGCCGCGCCTTGGTGATGGCGATTGTCGGACGAATATCAACTCCTTCGGCGATCTGTTGCCTGAACGCCTCCGCCGCCAGATGGCCCCATGGATCGAGCGAGACGATGCGGCCCTGCTCGCTCCATTGCGCGAACGGGCCGATCCTCGCCACGGGATAGGTGTTGGTGAGGTCGGGCCGACGGATCGGATCGAGCGCCCCGGCCGACACTGCAAGCGCGCGATAGAGCGCATAGGAGCCGCCATGGCTACCGATGGCGTTGCGGTCGCCGGGCCGGGAGACGGTACCGATGATCGGCCCGCGCTCGGACGCGCTTGGCGCAGCCCAATGGATCGGAAAGCGCGGCTTGCCGCCGGGCTCCGGGTGCGAGGTAATTCGGATGTGATCGGTTCTGTTTGAACGATTCATTTGGCTAGTCCAAAAGCAGTCGAATCCAAAAAGCCATCGGCCCGCCGCGAGGGGCGGGCCAGACGGTCAAATTTCCTGCTTCGCTTCCGGGTCGCCTTCACCCGGCGCGCCCTCTTCTATACATAATATAACAAATCCCGCGCCCGCCTGCAATGCGCGCAAACTAAGGTCTGTCAAGCTGCCCGCTCCGCGGGCGCAGCGCACGATTCTATCGTTTGTCCCATTTCGTGCCGTCGGACCAATCGATCGAATGGTCGGGGCGTATGATACCGATTGAATTGAACGTGGCGGCCGCGCTGATCGTGGCGTTGCTCGTCAAAGTCGCATCGGCCGTTTCGCCTTTGTCCCCCTTGATCTGCAGCTTGTTGCCTGACTGGGTAATTGAGGGGGTGCTGCCGGGCCAAACGCATGGCTCTGGATTCGGCTTGCATTGGTAAGTGCCGGCAAGGCCGGGAGGGGACTGACTTTGCCCTTGCGCCAGACCGCGTCCCGAGAAAAGCGCCATCGCGCCGAGCGCGGCGACCGCAATGCCGCTCAAAGCGGACCGTTTCTTTGTTGCTATAGCCGTTTTTGTGACGAACATGTCCTTTCCCTCCCGCGAAGCTATGCTAAGCCGCCCCGCGCGCATAATAACGGCAGTCTGTCAACTCCGTCACCGCGTGCAAAACGCGCACGAAGATTCCCAAGCGCGTGTGGCCGCCTGATACGCTCGCGTACCGACCGTCGACGAGTTTCTAATACGGAACGCCGTCTGCAGCGCCACTTCAATGCGGCAGAGAACATGCTGAAATTCTCTTCAGCTCAGCCTGCGGCGTTTTAGCGCACTCGTACCGAAGCGAAGCTCGGAGCGCGACACCTCCGATCAAATTCCATCTTTCATTCTGTCGGTGCTTTCCGCAACCGCTCAGCAAGGCATCGCGCGCTGATACAAATGTATTTGTTGTGCAACCCGGCGGAGCCGCTAAGCGAACGGCCGATTCGCCTTCTCGTGGCCCTCCGCGCGCAACCCGTCTGCTGCCAATTGCCGCCATGACGCTTAGACGGAGGCGCAAATGGCAGGCGAGGTCGCCTGACCGTTTTAGACGGACGATGTTTAGCGGCTTTGCCGGAATTGCGCTCCTAGGCATTGCCCGTGGTAGTGGCCGCCGTTAACGCCCGACCATCCGCGACGTTACGCGTGTTTCAAAGAAAAGCGGCGAGCTATTCAGATATTCTGGCGCGAGAATTCGCGATAGGTCTCAACCCTGCGCGCTGAATCGGCCGTGCTGGGCCTCTGCATTTAATTGCGCGAATTGTCCGTGATCCATATGGATAAGGCTGACGTGGTCGCCCCCTTCCATGTAAACGTCCGGCTGTGCGTCGATGCTGTCGTCGACGAGGACCTCAAGCCCGTAGCACTCCCCGACCGCCGGAACAGCGCCGGGAGCACAGTCGCGGAAAAGCTTCGCAATCTCTACTTCGGTCGCCAATTCGACGTTATTATCGAGGTGAATTCGAAGGTCCTCCAGGCGGATGCGCCGGGAAGCGGGAAGTACGGCGAGCAGGTAACCCTCATCGCGGCGGAGCACGATTCCTTTAGCCACGCGATCCCCCGAGATATGGCAGACCTCGGCGGTGTGTGTCGACGATATTGTCGGCTCGTGCTGGATCACTTCATATGTGACGTTCTGATCAAGATATCTTTGCAGGGTCGGTGCGATGGACATGACGCCTCCTCCATAGTCAAATGCAATCGAGACGCCGGGAGGGGCGAACGCCGTCGCCTCACGATGCGGGCGATTGTGGTGAGTACAGGATACGCTCGCGAAGAGCAGGGGACAATGCGGTCGCGGGTGTGCCTCTGGCGGCGGAGATTTCGTACACTATTGCCTGCAGTTAACTACCAAGGTGGGCGGTCCTGCAGCGTCGACACAGCTGCATACATTCTGACCCAGCCGGGGACCGGCCCTCGATTGGAGTTAAGCGATGACTAGCAACTCTGATATCTCGGCCCTTTATCACGAGTTCACAGAAGCGCTGACGGAGGTTCTCGCAGAAAATGCCGTTGGCGTGGCGCGACGGGGCCGACTCGCCAGGGCTCGCGCCGCTGTCAAGAGGCATCCTGATTATAGCGACTCTGCATGTTTTCTAGCGGTCGAAACCGCATTCGCAAATTGGGAAGCTATCCAAAACGCCAGCCGCTAGGACTTAGCTTCCCGCCAGGTAAGGGGTCGCACGGTCGGTGCGCCAATTATCCCTGCCGCGAGGTAGGGTCGCCCCAGGTTGATAAGATTGATCGAACCGGCTGGAAGTCTCATTTGTGACTGAGGAGCTAAAACTCACCTGCGGAGTTCTCATTGGGGGGCCAAGGAGCTGTTCCATGTGCGATTATAGTCTCCAGCATGTCCAATCCCGTCCAGCCAGGCTCGCAGAGAAACTGGTTACCCGTAATTTTGGCGCAGGCACGCGCGGATTTTGCTCGCCCAGCGATCCAAATACCGCAGTCTGCGTTTTGCCGGGCACTGAACTCGCGTTCGATCGGCCGATCGACGCAAACGCTTGCCTGGATCGCCATCAAACAGCAATCTTCCGGCAGGTGAACCGGGCCGTGCCGCACACGCATCATGACGCGCTTGAGCTGCCAAATGGCAAAATCGTGATGCTGACCAGCCTCGTCGAGGGACAAGCCGCCACCGTGCTGCAGCTTCCCGCAGCGCCAAAAACGAGCGCAGAGGCGGAGCAACAACACCGGGTGGTCTTTGCGAGCTAAATGGTAATGACTGGTTGTGAAGCGCCCGATCCTCCGATTCGAGAGCGGTTGTGCAGGGCAGCTGGTCGGGCACGTAAGCGGCTGGTCGGGCACGTAAAGTGACCCGCAGCGGTGCGCGGCTGAGGTCCACAGAAACGTAGTAGCGGGCTGTCGATTTTAGGCGACAGGGAGCAACCGCCGGCGACGCGCCCGGGTCCGCGCTTCGGCGCCAGCGCTAGATGCTTGGCAGCGCGCCTTAAGGGGCGTGTATGCCTGCGGCTCGACCTGGGGACCTCTGTGCTTTGGGATTTGCTCCAACCTTGCAGCCTCCCCAGTCGGGAGCACCCGATCCAGTCTCGGGATCATATTGCGACCAAGATGGAGATCCGTGCAGTCCGGTCGTTATTAATCCTGTCAACCTGAAAGGCCGTTTTAAAAATTCCAGGTTCTGTCCACGGTTCGACATTAGGGCATCTTGCTTCCACTGCCCGCAGAACCTAAGACCTGCCGGTTATTGCCGTGGCTCGATCCGCCTACAGCCTCACCGCATGGCGGGCTTCGTAATGTCCGCCGTGGACCAATATTGCCCGAGCGATACGCGCCAACTTGTTGGCTAGCGTTACACCACGGTGTTCTTGTGCGCGGCGCCAAGAGCGTCTTTACCCAGTGCCCAAGGGGGTTAGCGCGCTCTCATGTGCGGCAGCACTGGCCGCGGCTGTATCGCGTTGATCAAAGATCATTATCCTGCTGAAGGGGGTTCGATCAAATGCTCAAGCGAGAAAGTGAACCCTCGACTGGCTCACGAGCTCACGTGGATGCGCATGATCCTTCAAGATTAACGGTTTATTTACCGTGCACTCGCCAAATACCGGCAATTAGAGCGAGAAAATAATCGCTCTGGCTCCTTGGCTAATGCAGAGCGCCAAGATGCGCTACGTGCATCGAACGTTTGCTCAGCGGTCCCATCGTGCAACCCGCAAGTGCACCGGCCCGTGGCTATTGCGACCCGGCACCGGCTCAAGCGTGAGGGCGTGCCGATGACGGTACCGAGGCAGTCCAAGCATTTATTTAGCAGGCTCTTCAGGCGGACGGCTGTATTTGCCTGGTTCCGGCGCAACCACGGCTCGGCGCCGGTGGCGCGCGATCGCCTGACAGTTCTGCTAGCCCATGAAAGGGCACAAGGGGTCAAAGCCGATCTCTTGGACCAGTTGCGTGACGAACTCGTGGCTGCAATCTGTCGCCATGTCATGATCGTGCCGGATAAAGTCCAAGTCAATTTGGATCATCGCCAACAGGTATCGACACTTGCCATTGAGATCGAAATCCCGGCGTAGACGCAACATACTGCAGCTCACAGGCGCCGCCGGAGCTCGAACGCGGAGTACACAATGTTTAAAAGAGACAACACTTTGGAGGCTCTCACGCGAGACCTATGTCGAGCGCGCGAAAAACGCGACACGCTGACATCGGACCTCACACAGCTGACTGCTCAGATCAGCGAGTTGGAAGCTCGATTATCTGAGGAGAAAGATCGACGCGATCGCGAGCGGCTTGGCAACGAGATTGCGGAGGTAAAGAGGCGCCTCGAAGAGACTGCCCACAAGGCTGTCCCTCTCATCGTCAAGCTTGCAGCTGAGACCGAGCGGGGGGCGGCGATTGTACCGGAAGCACGCGAGGTTCAAAAATTCCTGACGGAGGTGGCGACTGAAGTTGAGTCCGTGATCGGTTCGTTGTTGCTCCAACTGCAAAACCAAGCAGAGGAGGTGGGGGTCGCGCACGCTACGCCGTCTCTTCCACGGTCGCCAAACAGCGTTTCTGAGCCGCCGAAAAATAATGCTTTGTTCGCATGGCTGCGCCGCAGCAAGCAAAGAAGCTTGCAAGGCAACCTCTGCCAAGAGAATGGCGATGCGGCGACTGTCCTCCGAGGGGTCTAGCAGAAGCACGTCTAATTCGGACACGCTCGGCTGCGGCTTCATCTGCTGCAAACTCTCCGGGCTTCACCCCTTTGCAAACGACTGTCGACCGGCTGATAAACCTCATAATTGCCTCTGAACATCCTTTTGGATGCCGATCGCGGGTCCGATTGACTGCCGATCATAGGGAGCACGGCCGGTGGCGTTGCCTTCGACCCGGTGGCGGTGCTAGAAGAGCCGCCGCATGGGCATTCGGTGCCAACCCGGCGGCAAAATGCCCTGTTTTGTTCGCCGGATGCAGTACCTACTGTTTGCTGCCGTTCAATAGGAGTGTAGCTCAATTGGCCAGAGCACCGGTCTCCAAATCCGACCGGCATCGTCTCACTCTTTCCCGCCTTTTCCCATTCCGTCTTACCTGGCAACAGTTTAGCGCGGCCCCTTTCTGTTCTCGTCCCAGAACAAACCAAGCCGTTTTTTCTATTTGGGCGCCATTTGGGCGCCACTCCGGGCGCCGTTTGCGGTGTCGCCGGCGCAGCTAGTGATTCGCACTGGCCGGGGCATAGAAGACGCCCCAAACCGGGATCCGAATCGCTTGCCTCACGCGACCCCGCCGCCGTAAAGGAGAAGGCCCGCGCTGGCGTTACGCGGGCCTTCCAGATGGCTAAGAACGATTCGGACATCGATGGCCGACTCCAGTTTCCCACAACGTGGAGGTCTGCCGCAATGCCCAACGCCGACGCCGAACACCTGATCACCCACCTCGCTGGCGGGCTACATCCAGACGATCGCCAAGCCTTCCGCCAGGCCGCCGAGGCCGCCCTGGCGACCGCAACGCAATGCTGGGGGCCCGGTTCGCTCCATCGCACCCTGGTGCCGGTGTGGCGCAAATTCTTCCGCCCGACGCGGGACAACCGCTACACGGTCTGGGATCAGAATCGGCAGCGACGGAGCAACAATCTCATCGACGCGCCCGCGCCCGAGGATACCCGCGCTTACCACAGCTCCCGGATCGTCGGGTGAGCTCATGGCCTACTGGGCGGCGACGCAGCTCGAGGCGCATCGCGAGCGGGTGGCGGAGCACTTCCTCGCGCAGTTCGGTTTCGAGGTTTACCTGCCGCGGCTGCGCCGCTACCTGATACGCTGGCACCGTCGCATCGAATACTTCACGCCGTACTTTCCCGGCTACTGCTTCACCCGCATCGCGCTGCAATGGCACGACGTGCGCCAATGTCCGGGCGTGGTTCGGCTGGTGCGGATCGGCAGCGACGAGCCGGTGCACGTGCCGGACGACGTGATCGACGCCCTGCGCGCCCGCGAGCGCGACGGCGCCATCGACCTGCCCAACGCCATACGCAAAAACCCCAGGGTCGGCGACAAGGTGAAGATCATTCACGGCCCCTTCGCCGGCCAGTCCGGGCTCTGCACCCAAGTGTCGAGCCAGCAGGTCGGCGTGCTGCTGCTCATGTTCAAAGCGCAACGTCAGGTGCGGCTGCGCCGCGAGGCGGTGGCGCTCGTCTAAAAAGAACGGGCCCTCGCGAGGCCCGTTCGTATTTCAAGTTGTCACTGACTCAAACCCGCCATGCAGCGGGTGAACCTCGTCGAGTTCGCCATGGCATATGAATGTCGGAACGCGCTCGCGCCAACGGGAGACCTGTTGCTTGCTGATGCCGGTCTGGGCGGTGGCATCCAAAACCGACAATGGTTCCAGTTGTCCCCGTTGTGCGACAACTGGATTCAATCCGACATCGCGTCCCGGCGTGGAGGCGCTGGATTGGGTCAAGAATCGTTCTCCACGTCGCGGGTGAAAGAACTGGCAGCAAAGCGAATTTCTTGGGCCAAGCCAAATAACAACACCGGCAACTCCTCGCCCTTCGCGTCAGTTTACGATACGATGTTGCCCATGAAGATCGCCCCGAACGGCATCCGCAAAGCGTTCCGCCGCGGCGTGCGGTTCGCCCGGCGCGGCGATGCGTATCGGCGCGGCTTCCGCGACGGGCTCGACCGCGCCGCAGCCGAGATCAAGCCGTTTGTCATGAGTGCCTTGCAGGAAGCGGTCGAACGCGGCTGGGAAGCCGGCATCGCCGCGGTCGAGGGGATGTGCACGAAGGCTTACGCCGCCGGCCGCGCCGAGGCGGTGAACGCGCTCACGCCGGAAGCGTTAAAAGCTGCGAGCGAGCAGGCGCTCGCGTTAGCCGAGCTCGAGAACGAGGCGCGCGATGCGCAAAAGCACTAGACAATCAGCAAAGACGGTTCGTGAAAACATCAACTTGAGCAAACGCAATGCCGCATGATGTGGCCGATCTGCCCGCACGGTCGAAGTCGGCCGAGCAGTACACCGAAAGCATGAACCGTTGGTTTCGGGAAAGCCTGCAGAACAATCGCCCGTGGGTCGAGACACTGATCGCCGCCAGCATCACCCAGGCGTTCGCCTGCGGCTCGCCGCATTTGGAAGGATTGATCGCCGCAATCGGCGAGATCTACGCAAAAGAGCGCCGGCTGCGCGAGAAGGAAATCGAAACGCTGCGGAAGGAAGTGGCCGCGCTCGAGCAACGCCTGCTCACGCGGCCAGGCAGGCTGCCGGTCGCCAGGACTTGGAAACCGGAGACCGTTACCTACCAGGCCGAGTTCGTCAGCCACGACGGCTGTTTATGGCAAGCGAAGAAGGACACCGCCCAAGCTCCCGGCGGCGCCGACTGGCTATGCGTCGCCCGCGCCGGCCGCGACGGCGCGGATGGGCGGACGCCGAACATCCGCGGCACCTACAATGCCCACAAAACCTACGAGGAGCGCGACATGGTCGCGCTCGACGGCGCGACATTTATCAGCAAGTACCACGACCCGGGAATTTGCCCGGGCGAAGGGTGGCAGCTTCTGGCGCAGCAAGGCAAACGCGGTCATCGCGGCGAGCGCGGTCCGGCCGGCCCGAAGGGCGAAAAGGGCGATCCGGTCATGCCGAAAATCGTGAGCACGAAGATAGATCAGGAATTCAATCTCTCAATCTTACGATCGGACAACTCGCTCGAAATCATTCCGCTGCGCGCGGCCTTCGAGAATTATCATGCGCAAACTTTCAAAGAATAAGCGCTGGTCCGAGCAACCGAAAGACTGAGCACATGGACGACGACATGAAGGTTAAAATCCGAAACGCCTTCCTGCACGGCGTGCGCTACGGCGCCAGGCTCGCCCGCAAACAGACCCGGCGCGACGTCGAGGAGATTGCGAACGAGCTGCGTGTCGAGCTGGGCGAGCCGGACGACGACGACGACGTTCGCTATGGGCGATACCAGAGCCTCGTCGCGCTCAATCCCGAGGAGTTGCAGGACTGATGCTGGTGTGGCGCGCTTACCTGCTCGGCTATCGCCGCGGTTATCGCCGCGGCCAAGCCGAGCTACGGCACGAGGTTGAGGCTGCGAGGCGCGAGACCAGGGAGACGGTCGACCACCTCAGGAAAGCGAACGCGAAGTCTGTCGAAAACCTTGCCACGGTACACGCCGTGCGCCGCGAGATTGCACGGCTGCGGGCGATCCATGGCATCGCCGACGAAGAACGCAGCGAGGTCGCACCCCAGCTGCACTAAGGCCACGCGGTTAGACTGGCTGAACTAATCACGACGCTTTCCTCTAGCGCGCTGCCCTGGCCGAGCATGGCAACGGAGCAGCAGCCTAGAGCCGGCCAGGGCCAGTGGCGGCTTTGCCTTTTGCCGCTGTCGCCCGGCCGGCACTCACCAGACAACAGACAGTCGTGCGGCCGTCTTGTCCGATGGCAGATAAGATCCAAGCAGTTTCCGCCGGGTGGTCGCCATCCGCCTCGATCCGCAGCAAGGTTTCGGACATCGGCGTAATCTGCACCAGCGTTTTGCCGATCCGCGCATCGACGGTCCGACCAATCGTGATTCCGGATTGAGTGACGACGCGAACATATGGCATCTGCAATCCTCCTCACCGCCCCAGGATCACGGATGCGGGCGACGCCGAGCTTGAACCTTGATCGGTTGCCGACGGCGGCGGCAAGCGAGCGAAGGCGCCGGCGGCTTTTTAGGAATGGAGCGGATGTCGAAAGCCGGAAGCTTGCGCACGGGCGCGGTCGGCTTTGTCGGAGGCTTACTCATGACGCCAACCATAACAGCCCCAAGGGGCCCCCAGTCCAAATTACCTCCCGCTGACGGGAAGCAATCGAAAAGCAAGCCTTGAGTTAAGCCAAACATACGGGCCTCGGAGGCTCCGGCAAGTCACTTCGCCGGACCCCTTAGGTCCCGTTGGCGAGAGTTCTGATCGAGGGCGTCGCGGAAGGCGCGGGTGGCATCGTCGCCGAGGCTTTGGTGTACGTAGAACGCGACTCGGACTGGAGCCATCGCGATATGGGTAAGGCCAATGCTGCGCTCGGCTCGAGCGGAGGTTGGCGCGACCAATGGCGTTGGCGCGGGCGCCGCTGGGGTGGCGGCGGCCGCTGCTCGCGCGTGGAGGCGGGTTAAGTATCGACGGTTGCGCTCGACGCCAGTCATGGCGCGTTCGCCGAGGGGATGGCGGCTCATGGGATACCTTCCGTCATATGACGAATGATAGCCGACCTTGTTGAGTTTTGCCAGGACAGAAAAAACGATTGTCGGCTAAGAGGTTAGCGAGCCAAGTCTCACTCCAGGGCCGCCGGCTTGGCGGCTGCAAGCGGCTTTCGTCTTGCCCGCGCGCTTAGACGCGACAGCCTTCGGCTCCGTCGCCGGCCCGTCCTTATCGTCATCGTCGACGTCTGCGGCGGGCTTGCCGAACTGTTTGGCAAAGGCGAGCAGTCGCTCGCTGATCACCGCGCGCTGGTCGGCATCCTTGAGGCCGTAGGCGAGGTCGCCAATGACGTCGAGCGCCTTCTCGATCTCGGCCATAGCGTCCTTCTGCCTTGGCCGCCGCGGCGGCTTGTGCTTGTTGGCCTCGCCGATCGCCTTGCGCACCGCCGGGCAGCGGTTGCAGATCGAGGTCGGCGAATTCCAGGACTCGCGCTTGTTCTCGGTCAGGCTGCCGCGCCAGACGCGGATGGCGGTCTCGTGCTCGGCCATTAGCCGCAGGCGCGAGACGGTGCTCTCGTTCAAGGTGCCGTAGCCATTGTCGTTGAGCAGGTTCTTGCGCGCCTTGCGCGACATGCCGGGACGGTCAGCGATTGCGCAGAGTAGGGCGACACCCTTGGCGACCAACATCCACTCGTCGAAGGACTTGCGGGCGAACTCTTTGAGACCCTTGAGCGCGTCGGCGCCGAGCAGCACGGCGTGGCGCTGCTGCTCGGTCAGCTCGGCGAGCAATGGTTGGTTGGCTCTTGTCATGCGATCCTCGTATGGTCGGCTTATTCCGGCCATAACTAGCCACGTCGCTTGACACTGTCAAGTAGCGATTGACAGGGACAGCCTGTCTTGTGATCCTGTGAAGCCCTCGAAGGTCCTCGGCGAGCTCATTGAGTTCGTCATCTGCTAGCATCGGAAAGACTGCCGCTGCTGGATGCACCTTGAATAGATTAGACCAATGAATCTTTTTGCCATTGTCAGTCGGCCACGGCAAAGGCTGTACAGTGATAGGTGTGATCATGGCTCCACTCTCCGCATTGTTGAGGTGTCAGACCGTTCCGCGCGCTTGAGCAGCGACAGATGATTGTGAATAGCGTTGCGATCACTAGGCGTGCCTGAAGCCACCACAGTTGTCTTACCATTAAGCGTTGCGCCTATTGGCGCAAGGACTATATTGAAGGAAATTAACCAGGATTGGGTTATGCTGCAGGTGATGCCGAAAGACCAAGTTCCTACCCTTACGTCGGCTCAATTCCGCCGCAAGTTGCGCGAATTGGAGCTAACCCAGCGTGGTTTTGCCTTTATGCTTCAAATGGATGTGGGAACCATCAACCGATGGGCGACCGGCAAGCAAGCGCCACCCCATTGGGTTCGCCTCCTTCTCAATTCAATGATTGAAGTCAAAAAACGTCATCGACCTTGAGGCCTTTGGTGGCGCGGACGCTCCTCCGACACCGGGTCGAACGCGAGGAGACCGGCCCCGACCGCAGAGTCACCCTCACGGCGCGCTCTTGCCATCAGCCGCCAGCGCAGAGTAACGGTAGTGGTTGACAGGGACGTTATGTCCATGCTCACCAGTGGCGTTACAATGCGACGTAAGCCCGTCACACGCTCCGAGATTCGCCTCAACGGGCAGCGCATCAGCACGTTACCAGCTGACGCCGTGCGCAAAGACGCTGACGGCTACATCGTGCCGATCGCCAAGCTGTGGGCGCCACTGTTGCGCTCGCTGAGCGAAGGCCACATGCCCGAGCGCTACTATTTCTTACAGCTGAAGCTGCGCACCTGTCAGCGCTGCGGCCACGAGTTCTATGGCGTGAGCCTGAACGGTCGCTACTGTTCTGACACATGTGCCAAGGCGTCCTGGCGCGAGGGTCGCGCGGTCAGCATTGCCGCTATGGTCAAGGCCCGCTCCGAAGCGCGCGCGGCCGCCCGCACCGACCGGCGCTGCGCGCGCTGCAACGAGCTGATCACGGCACAACGTTCCACCGGAAAATTCTGCTCGGTGCGTTGCCGCGTGGCCGCGCACCGCGAACGCGCCAAAGGGCGGCGCTGACCAAAGTCAGCGACAAGACCATCACCAAAAAACGGCAGCAGAGGGAGGCATATTCGGAAATTCCGAATATGAAAAGGCGAAGAGATTCAAGAAGCCGAAATCAGAGCGCGACGCTCGCTTGCCGCGCTGGCCGCCATGGTGCTTGGCGACCCCCACCGCCGCCGATAAATCTATCACCTCTCGGCAAGCGCGTTCCGCGGGAGGGAGGATTGACTTGTGAGGCAGTGGCGCTGATATTCTGCGTCGCAATGTTCCTCTGCTTGGCGGTGGAGAAACAGAAAAGCCGGTCGGTTCCTTGCGGAGCCGGCCGGCTTTTTCCGAGGTCATTCCTTCCCGACTCTTCGCAGGCGCTCTTCCGCGTTCTCGCAGCGTTGCCGCCAATAGCCGACCTGTCGCTGCAATTCCGCGATCTCGGCGGCGTAGTTACGAACCAGGTCAGCCGCCTCCTCAGTGGCGGGCGGCTCGGTCGGTTCGACCACGCGCCGTGCGCCCCACGCTTCCAGCGCATCGGCGTGTTTCAGATCGGCTGCCGCCTCGGCGCGCAGCCGGGCAATTTCATCATCGGTGTTGTCGATCATTACTGTTCTCCCTTAAGACGATGCCGCCGCCACGTCGTCGATGATTTGCCAAATGTGGATCCGTCATGCGATCCATTGCATCACGGGTGCGAACAATTCATTTGGCGTGATCCGCAGTGCCTGACAAAGGGCGGGGACTTGTCCCGACGGCAAGTGAAGTTTTCCAGTCTCGTAGGCCGACAGACACTGCCGCGAAATTCCCATCGCGCCGGCAAGCGCCACTTGAGTAAGATGGCGGAGCACTCGGAAGTGCCGAATTCTGGCGCCGATCGTCCGCGCGATCTCGGTAAGCGACGCCTTGACCTTATTCATGATCATAGGCGCGTCGGATACGCGCAATCTGAGTCCATCCCTGTTGCGCTTATCACACTACCCGCCAAAAGGGGGATGCATTGTCGTGCGCAATCCCCCAAAAGGGGGGCTTTTTTTCAACAGATTGTATTATCTCGCGTTTCTGTAGTCTCCAATCTGTGCGGTTGGTGCCATTTTTTCTGTGGATGGCTGTGGACAACGGCGCAACGTCATAGAATGGCGTTGGGAGACCATCTGGTTTTGCTTTGAGGAATTGAGGAGCGGCCTCGCGGATGTCCTCCGCCACGCCCCGCGCGTAACGTTTCTCTCCCATGCCCGCGCCGTCGCCGACCTTTGGCCGGAACTTGTTGGTGTTAACACCAACATTTCCTTACCCTTTGACGACTATCGGCTGATCGCAGTATGCGCCGGATACCAAAGCGCACCAGAAGCGGCCGTCTCGACGAGAGGGGCTTGCAGAACTTGCCGCTTGCTAAGGATCAGGTCGGCTATGGCGGTTGGGGTCGCTGGCTGGCGAAGAACTTCGATCTGACCGCTCGCACAGCTAGCAACTACATGCGATTGGCACGCGAGCATGACAATTTCGGAAAGGGGCTTTCTGAAGCGACACCTAGAGGCATCTTCGAGATGACCGGCGGCACTGAACGGCGTCGCGAAGAACGCCAATCCAAGCAACAACAAGCCTTCCGCCGCGTGCTGCGCGATGTGGCGCGGGACGAATTTGTGCAAGAGCGGCAAGCTCGCGATGAGGAGATCAAACTGCATCGTGAACTTGCCGAGGAGCTGATCGATCTTGGCTACCGCGCAACTGCAGCTGCGCCAGGGGCCGCCAGTTTTGAATCAGCGAGACGCCTCAGCGACCAGTGCTGCCACAATTTAAAGGTGATGTTATCACCTTTTTCGCATGCCGACGAATGGCTCGACCCTTACGGGTTATGGCCCATCGAGACCTTTTTCCTCTTTCTCGCCCTTCCCGCTGGCCTGCCGTTCGCCGCGTTGGCGCGCCACGACTGCCGCAAGCGCAGCGGGCGGGTCAGGCTCGAACACCGATAAGCCAGCCCTGATCAACCGCCGGCGAAGCTCCCAAGCGGCCACTTTACCCGCAGCCGGGAAGGGGTCACGAGGCCGGTCGTCGCTCATGTCCATCGGCGCCGGCTGCCACGGCCGGAGGTTCAGTGCGTCGACCTGGCAACCGTAAGCGGCCGCCAGCGCGGCCTCCTCCCAAGGCTCGTCCCGGCGCTTGGGCCACTGCCGGTCCCTAGCCTTCGCCATCCGCAGCGCCCGCTGTAGGGCTTCACAATCAATTTTGCGCATCAGCGTCGCCCGGCAAAGTCATCGTCTCATAGAAACTTACCGCCCTCGCCCCCGACTTGGCCGGGCGACGATTTGTGTCTCGCGAGCGCGGGCCAATACGCAAACGCACCGACAGCGCCATCAGCGTCTTCGTGACCTGACTGTGGATCGTTGCGTTGGCGGGCGTCGTCGCGGCCGCCAGCTGCTCGGCGGCCCGGCGCTCGAGCACCGCACAGCGCACATAGGCGCACAGCAAGGGCAGGTCCTCGGGCAGGAAATGGTCGACCGGCGCGGCGGCAACGGTTTGGCGAAAGATGACGCTTTCGGGCTCGCCAAGCTCGAGCGGCGGCTCCGGTCGTCGAGCGGGGCCGACATAGGCAAGGCTCAGGGCGGCTTCGGCTTTGGACTGACGAGGCAAGGTGGTCTGCTCGCGGAAATCATCGATTAGATGGAATTTGCTGCCGGATCGAAGCCGGTGCAAGCGGGACGCAGGAGAGTTATTTCGCCGGCATTCTCCCCCAACGCCAAGGCGCCGGGACGCGCCGCAGAAGCGTGAGCGGCGGGGGCCGGGGGTTATTGTAGGTAGCAACTCTTGAGCACGGCCGCGCCGCTACATAGGGCGTTTTAACAAAAAACGAATATTCCGCCCTGGCCCCTGGTGCTGGCGCGAGCGCGAGCGGCGCGATCGGGCGCGAGCAGCACCGAGCGACGGCGCGCGATGGCGGCCGCCGGCCCTCCCCCGACCCCGGTCCCATCAATGCCTCACCTGCGGTCACGCCCAAGCACGCGGGTACGCAACCGACGGCACCGCCCAGCGGCGCGAAACGGGATGACCTCACCGAATCGACCACGCGGCTCGACCGCCACCCCGACCACCGCGACCGCGGGCAGCAGCGGGTCGGCCGACGGCGCCAGGACCGCCCAGCGCTCACCGACGCGGTGAACAGCGAAGAGCGGCCACTCGTACAAGGCATCCATGCGCGGGAAAGTAATCCGCAGTTGCACTATTGGGAACCCCATAGCCGGTGTCGGATCGCGGGGGGGGGGGGCACTGGGAGAGCGCGCCGGGGAGGGTTGGACGACGTCGGCCGGCGCGGCGACCGTTACGCGCCCCTCGACCGAGACCGTTACGCCGTTACGCCCGCGGGAGGCGTTACGTACGGGTGTCTTACTAGACACCCGTAACGTAACGTAACGGTCCCGCTCCGCCAAATCGTTACGATAGGGCGTTACGGGCGTTACGTTTCGACATTGTCGGCGTAACGCTCGGAACTTTGGAACTCGACAGCGACCTTATTCCATCACCCACAGGAACGTCACCTCGTCCACAATCCGGACGTCGATCAGGCCACGTTGCTGGGCGGCCTTGACCGCAGTGAAAAACCGTTGGCGTCGAATATTCTGCCGCTTTTCCTCGGTGTCGCCATCGACCGGGTAACGCTGATAGAACTCGGTGCGAACAAGCTCGCGATCGATGGCACGGACAATCTTGTCTTCTTGCTCGAGATGCAGATTGACGGTTGGCAGACTCGTCATGACCTGATGCAGCAAATACAAAGATCTCGGCCACGTGCTGCGTTGGCTATTTTCGACGCTGCCGCCCCATTCCAGCACCAAAGTATCGATCGGATCACCGTCTTCGTCCCTGCCCAGCTCGACGAGCTGCGTGGTGAAGGCAAATTCCTCGCCGTTGGGTCCGCTCTTGCGCTTGCGCGCCACCATGCGCGGGTTTCTCACCGCGCCGGCCAGCTCCTTCGTACCGAGCAGCGCCAGCACCACGTCGGCGAAACTCTCCTTGGCCGATGAGCCGCGCGTTCCGGTCTCGACCGTCTTGCCGAAGTGATCGACGGCAAGCACGAAGGCACCGGTCGCCTTCGAGATTGCGGCCAGAGTGTCCATGATGCGCTGGGCGATGGCGGCGTCGTTCTCTTCGCCGGGTTCGCGGTAGCCGGCACCGGCCGCCACGGTATCGATGACGATCAGCGCCAAGGGCAAATCAAAACGGCAGCGCATCTCCTCGGCGATGTCATTGGCCTCGGCGATGATCTTCTTTGCCGCCTTCTTCTCTAGCAGTGGTGGAATGGCGTCGAGACAGAAGAACGGCAAGCGCTCGGCATTGCCGCACTTGCTGCGGTTGAGCGCTTCGAGCCGGATCGGGATTTCGCCGCGCCCCTCGCAGGCGACGAACAGCACACCGCCCTTGCGCTTGACCGCATGCCCGGCAAAGTCCGTCCCGGTCATGACGGCGCCGGCCAGATCGAGGGCAACGAATGTTTTATACGTGCCCCATTGCCCCGGCAGCAGTCCGGTGCCGGTTTCGGTGATCAGCCTCTTGACCAGCCATTTGCGCCCGAGATCGACATCGATGTCACCGTGCCACCAGCCGCTTGGTCTGGTTTTTATTTCGGATTGTCGTTCGATGATTTCCGGATGCTTCTGCAACCAGCTTGTGCACAGGCCACGAATTTCCTGTTCCTCGACCACTGGGTCGAACGGCAGGCCGGAGCGCGCCGCGGCCAAGGTCTCCGCCGCCAGGCATTTGGCGATGACGGTGTCGACGTCCATGCCGCGCGTCAGCAATGTCGCGGTGACGCTGAGCAACGTGTCATGCACGTTGCCGCCGCCGCCATAACCGCGATAGACCATGCCGGCGAGAAGCTCCTCGGGCGGGGCAGGCATGGCGTTGGTCGCGGCGTAGGCTAAGAACGGATTGTTCGCGCTCAAGCCATTGCCGCTTTTGTTGCGGCGGCGAATGATCGGCGCCGCTTTGGCAAGCCATGCCTCCAGTTGCTCAGGCGTATAGCGGGTGTCGCCGGTGACGAGCTCACGCACCGGCAGCCGATCGCCGTTCTTCGAATTGATGGTGCCGGGCATACGCATGAGGTGACAGGCGTCGACCACGGCATGATCGCCGCCGAGGTGATCGGCGAGCAAGCGCAGCAACCGCTCGTGCGCGGCAATGCTGGCTGTGGTGGCGACAATGGCTTTGTCATAGCGCCAGAAGGCTTGCAGCCCGTGCCCGGTGTGGCGCAGCACCGTCGGCGGCAGGGGCAGATTGCCGAGAATCCGCTCGATCTCCTCGGGGGTCTCGACGACGCCCTTGAAGTCGACGTCGACATGCAACGCCACCAGCTCGGCGATGTTGGCCTTGATCCGTTCGCCGCGATCCAGCTTGAGCGTAGCGGTGCCGAAGTAGACGGCGCGCCCGGGCCGATCCCATTTGCTGGTGAATGCGTGCGCTCCTTGACGCGAGCGCATGATGACGTGCCGCTCGTTCGGTTCGCCCGCGGGCGTGCCTTTCAGTTCCGGATTGGGCAGGCTGGCAAGATAAACGCGCCCAGCCGTGTCGGCGAACCAGCCGGCGACAAACTCGGCGCCCGGATGCAGTGCATTTTTAGTCATGGAATGAATGCTCCGAATCACTTCCTGAAGGCGCCGCGCTTTCGCGCAGCGCTTTCGAGTAGCGGTTCTTGTTGGATCACTCAGACTTGTCAGTCAGCGCGGCGCGCGAGGTCGCGGCCGCGGCTGCTAGGGCGGCGATGTAACTGTCAGCCTTGACCCACTTGTCGATCGTGAACACCGGAAATTTCACTTTGCCGATGCTGCGATCGGGATGCATGTAGGAGTCCTGCCCGAGCCGCACGATCGGCAGTTCGTCAGGATGCATGCGCAGATGGTTGCCGTATTCCCGGCACAACGGACCAACGCAGCGGCGCCGGCCGCCGTCGCTGGTCGTGGTGAAGGTATAGACCTGCCCACCATCGATCGAGACCATCGGCAGGTAGAGCCCAATTTGCCACGGATCGCGCGGCTTGCCATTGGGGTCGACCTCCCACGCGTCTTCGTCGCGGTGCGACAGCTTGGAACGGTCCGGCGGCACGAAACCGTCGGCCAGGCGGCCCATGATCTGCTCGACCGGTTTGTTGTCCTCCCAACGAATGGCGCCGTGGACCATTTCGTTGACCATGGCAACGAGCTTGTCTTCCTCAAACTCCTCGGCGTTGCGGCCGACGAGATAATCGCCCTTGGAGAACTTCAACATCTGCCCGACGATGCGAGAACTGTCGGCAGCGTCGGCGTAGCGCTCGAACGGATTACGTTCGGTCGACGCTGGCGGCTTGTGTTCGTATTTCTCCAGCGCGGTGCCCTGCGCTTCGGGCTCCTTGGCTTCGATTTTCTTCGCAGTCGTTTTCTTCACGCTGTTACCCATTGACTCGTTTCCTTTTACTTGGGGGTGATTGCGTACGTTGCTGCACGCGGATATCAAGCCGATCGGTGGGTTCACCGGCCTGCTCGAATTGTGCGACATCAATGCCGGCCGCGGTCGCGGCCTTTTTCAACGCCGGAATGTTCATGCTGCTGCGCCCTTTGACTGGCGACCAAATAACTGAGAAGTCGTCGCCGTCGACGCGGCGTAGCCGCTTGGCGCGCAGCCGCTCCTTGATCTCGTGCTGAGTTTCGCGCGCGAGCGTTTCGGCTGCGCCGGCCTCGTTCTGATGCTGCTTGACGATGTGGGCGAGGTCGCGGATTTCAGCGACGAATTGTGGATCAACCGCCGCGGGCGCCGCATTCGGCAGCGCCTGTCGCTCGATGCCGCAGGCCCGGGTGTATGGACAATAGCGGCACTCATTGCCGCCGCTGATCCAGCCCTCGGGCTTTAACTCATGAGCGACCGCCGCGGTGAGCACCCTGGCTGCGCGCGCCTTGGCATTGGCGAAAATCCCGGCATCAAAGGCAACAGCAAATTCGCGTACCTCGTGCCAGAACGAGGCATCGGCATAAGAGACCACCGCGTAATTCGGCGCATAGGCAGTATTTTCACGCAGCACGCCCATCTGCACGATCACCTGATAGACATGCTCAGGCTTCGGCACCTCCAGCTTGGCGCGCGGATCGATCGTTTTTGCTTCGAGCAAGATGCAGTCGCCGCCGACGTCGGGCACGCCAAGCGGCGCCAGAATGTCAGCCGACACGTCGAGCAGGAGCCCGTCCGGCGTCGCCGAGATGAACTCGCTCTCGAAACGACGCTGCTCATTGCCGGCAAACTTCAGCCGCTTGCCGTATTCGGCGCGCAGCGCCGGCGCCCAAAAGTACTTTTCATAGATCGTGCCACGGAGCCGGGCGCCCCAATTATCGACGTAGTCGGCATCACGCTCGATTTGAAACTGCGGATCGGCCTCGTTCTTCAAGTAGAACATCTTGCGCGCGCACTGCCCAACTTCGGAGGCGCCGAGCGTTGAGGCCCTGCTCTCGTCGGGAATGCGCATGCCGGTGGCGTAGCCGGCCAGAGTTTCAAAAATCATCGGCGTAGACCTCCTGTTCGCAATCGATCTGCGCCGCCGCGGAAATCACCGCGGGCTCGATCGAGGGTTTGACTTTGGATTTGGAATAGCGCCGACCGACACGGACCTTGGCGGCGATCGGCAGTCCCTTCGCCCATGGCGGCGACGCGGTCAGCAGTCGCTTGAAGGCGTCAGCGTCGATACGATCATCCTCGACCTCAACGACGACCTCGTCATGCACGTGCAGCACAATCGGGTAGCCGGCGGTGTCGATGCGCAGCAACGCCGTGGCCAATAGATCACGCGCCGCGCCAGAGACTACGTTCTCGACGAAGATGCCGTACCAGGCACGCTTTTCGGCCCAACCGCCTTGTGCGTTGTCGAGGAAGACAACGTCGCTGGTGTCCTTGAACTTGCCAGGCACCAAGCGGGCGCCGGGATAAGCGATACGGCGGCCGCTCGGCAACACGATCTGCAACGTGTTGCCGTCGGACTCGCAGGCCAAGTTGTCCAGCACGACGTGCTCGCGCTTGCGGATGGCCTTCTTGATCGTGGCTTCGAGCCGACGCCAGAACCGTGTTGTCGCCGGGTGCGCTCTCCGCCATTCATTCTTGAAGTGGTCGACGTCGGTATCGGTATGCTGGTTGCTGTCGTCGAAGTTACGCCAGGCCCCGAGCGCCCCGCCAAAGCCGAAGGCCAGCTCACAGGTTTTACCGACGTGACGACCGATCTCATCTTCGGGCGATACTTTTCGGCGCAGCACCCGCCCCGCCGCGGTCAAGTAGACGTCAAGCGAAGGGTCACCGCTGGCATCGTAGCGACGGAAGGCATCAAGCTTCCACGTCTCGCCGGCGTACCAGGCCAACACCCGCGCCTCGATGGTGGAGAAGTCGCCGGCGAGCAGCGTCTTCCCAGACGACGCACAGATCAGTGCCCGAGCGGTGTCGCCGATGATGGTCAGCGGCGCGCCGAATTTCCGCACGGTCTCGACGTCGCGGGCGATGATGGCGTCGACCGTGGCGTCGACGTCGAGCGCGCCGGTCTCCACCCGCTTCATGTTATGCGGCTGAAATCCACGTCCGGCCCAGCGCCCGGTCGCCGCGCCGTGGTACTGCATCGAACCGCGAATGCGATCGCCGGCGCCGACGCGGGCAAACAGGGCGTCGAGCTTGCGTACCGAGGCGCGGGCCCCGTCGCGACGCAGCGTCAATAGCTGGCAGGCGAGATCGTTGTTGCCAGACGCCAGGACGGCAGCGACCGAGCGCTTGCGCAGGCTCTTGAGTTCGATGGCCGTGCGCGCGCACGAATTCGGTAATCTTGCCGACTTGATTGGCCGAGGTGATGGTGCCGCCGGTCAATGCGGCGACTGCCGCGTCAATACCATTCTGCTCAATCTGCACGATCGCGCGCGCGGCCGCGGCAAGCTCAACATCGACGCCGAAGCCGCGATCGTTGATTAGAGCATCGAGGAACCACAGAGCCTGCTCGTCTGCCGACAGTGGTGGTAATCGCCGGCAAATGGCCCGTTCCTGCTCAACGTCGCCGCGGCAATAGCGACAGGCCAGATCGAGGTCGCCGTCGCGCCCGCCCCAATAGACGGCGCCCGCATCCTCGCCCTTGCGCGGCTTACGCGGCCGACTCAGGCGCAGCATGGCGGCGTGACCTTCAGGGTCCTTGCGTAGCTCCAAACTCAGCGCCGCGGCGGCGCCTTCGAGACTGCCTGGAAGCGCGCTCGCCAGCGCCATGGCCATGGTGCAGCGGAATTGCTCGAGCCGCGGCTGCGGCCAGCCATGGCGACGGTGGAGCACGTTCCAGAGCAGGCGCTCGAAGGTGGCGTTGTGGGCGTAGACCAGCCAGCCCTTGGCGACTGCGCGCGCGATCGGCTTCGGGCATGGTGCACCCGGAATCCAGATCTCGACTGGCCCGTCGTCCACGGCATAACCGACGCAGAGAATATCGGTCGACGGATGCGCGGCGTATTTATGCACACCCGCAAGCGCTAGATTGATTACGCTCTTGGTTTCGAAGTCGATGTGAAGCTCCGACATTTGCGATCTTCCATCACGGAAAGAGTTGCTCGCGGATCAGCAGGAACAGGTTGTTCGGTTGCCCGGGCAGGGCGTCATCGAACGGATCGAGACCATCGTGCTCACGTCGCGCGATGATGGCGGCGTCGATCTGGCGCAGGACCTCGAAGCGCGTGTCGGCATCAGCGCGATCCCAGGGCCCGGCTGTGATCAGCTCGAGAAGGGCTTTGCCGTTGCTCGGATTCATGCGCCGGAGGAAATCAAGGAGCTCGCCCGCGGCCGCGCCGTGCGGACCGGCGAGCAGCGCCTTGTGGCTGTCTTCGCGCCACTTGCGATAGACGGCACTGAGCTGCTCGCGCTCCTTGTCCTTGCGCGCCTTGGCCTTGTCCTGTTTTGCGGTGGAGGATTTGCGCGCGCGCATCGGCGCCGTGCGATCGGCGAAGTCGAGAAAGGCATTCACAATGCGCCCGCCTTGGCGCCGAAATGCGCGATCAGCATTGCATCGGCGATGCCGTGGTCGCGCTTGCGCGCCAGATGTTCGGCCTGATCGGGAAAGAGTTGCAGCGCGCGCCGCCGGGACGCCTCCTTATCAGCCCCTTTCGGAACTCCGACCGCCGGCTTCCAGCGCGCAGAAGTGATAGTGGTGTACGGCACGCCACAGGCGGCGAGCGCCATCTTCAGCGCGCCATAGGCGCAGCCAAACCGGAACATTGAGGTCACGCCCTGGCCGGGTCGTGCGGCTGCGTATTCAATGAAGGCGTGGTCAGGAGTGTATTCGCGCAGCCAGCGGCAAATCTCAGCACCATTGATTTCATGGTGTTTGGAATCGCCTGCGATGGGCATGTCGAGCAATATCCATTGTCCCCCGCGATAGAGGGCGAGCGCGCCGGTTAGGCCAGGATCAATGCCGAGGATTCCGCTCATTTGTCTGGATGCTCGACCGCTGGGCATGCGTTCCGCCTGGCTGCGCAGCACGAACCAGCCCGGGCGCCCGGCGATCTGGTCGAGAATAAAACGCTCGTCCGGCGCGAGTTGCTTACTCTTGCCGCCTGCGTTCAGGTGGGTGCGTACCGACCCGGCCGCCTTTTTCTCGTCACACACCAGCAAGTCGGTGGCGAAGCTGTCGCCCTTGCGGCGGGCCCACGTCAGCAAGGCTGTCGTGTTGAGCTTGTCGCCAAAGTCATGATCGGCTTTGAATGACTGCGCCACCGGCGCGTACAAATCTTCAACCGAAAACTGCTGCTGCATGGCATTTCGATCTTGAGACATTCAGTCCTCCTTTAGGTCACTCCGCCGCTTGCGCCGGCTCGCGCAGCGCTAGTTCGCGTAGGTAGTCGACAGCCTTCTGCGCTTGCGCCGCGCAAATGAAGATGGCCTTGGCATTGTCCTTGAGCAGCCTAAGGTGGCCGCCGACATAAGCGGCATGCTCGAGGCCGCAATCGATGCCAAACTCGGCACAGATGAAAGCGGCGCCGATTTCGGCGACTAGCTCCTCGGCGGCATTGCGCTGCCTCGGCTCTGCGAACTGCTTGAATGAGAGTGCGGTCGAGGCGATGTTTGGCGCCGGTCCAGTGAATGAATTCGTGGGCCAGCGTCGCGTAGTACAAATCGGCGCTCTCGAAGCCGGAGAACGGCGGCATCTCGATTCGATCTTGCGTGCCGATATAGACCGCGCGCTCACCACGCTCGATGACGTTAGCTCCGGTGGTCGCAACAAACTGTTCGATCAGTGGATCGCGCTGATCGTGATGCCGCGGTTTGACCTCAGGCAATGCGGTGATCTCGCTCGGCAGGCCGTCGCATTGCTGCAGGTTGAAAACCGTATACCTTTTCAAATAAAGACGCCGATCGTCTTCGCTCTCTGCCTCTTTGGGCTGCCACTCCCCGTATTTCGTGATGTGCACGCCGTGCTCACCCACGCGCACATGACCGCCGGTCGCGAGCGCCTGTTTGAAAGTGAGGAAACGCGAGGTTGGCCATTGCGGCTGTTGCTGTTGTGCCAGCCAAAGCAGGATGGTGTTGACGCCGCGATAAGCTTTGCCGGTGAGCGCGTTGACCGGAATATTTGCTCCCGTCGTCGTCGACCAGCGCTTAATCCAAGGCGGAACGCCGGCCTCGAGCGCGGCGACAATTTGCTCTGTGACTTCCTGATACAGATTGTGCATGCCGAAACCCTCTGATGTTGTTGGGGAGGCGGCGCTGCCGCGCATTGGCACGGCGGCGCCAAAGTTGGGGAGCTTTCAGATCTTCACTTTCCGACCAGCGACAAAGACGGCGACGCCGTCGAGGCTCTCGATTCGATGCCAACGGCCGGCAAAGAGTTCGACCGCGAGGACATCCGCCGGACCGCGAATCGGAGCGGCCGGGGTCAATCCAACCCCTCGTTTTTCGGGGTTTTGCCCCCATTGATTTTGTTGAGTTTTTCCGTTCGGCGACGGCCGCTGGTGCGTTATTTTTTCGATTTCAGGCCAGGCATCAGGCGGCGCCTCACGCGCCGCCGTAGCGCGAAATTTCTTCCCGACGGTCATGCTGCTCTGGACTGCTCGGATCAAGCAGTCAGATGACCATTGTGCCGGTGCCGGCGCGGCAGCCAGACACGTTCAACGCCGATGCGGCGGCCGAAGGCGATTTTTTCGGCAGGCGTCATCGCCTGATAGCGTCTGAGAAGATCGTCGACACTGGATTGCGGGCCGCCGAGGATCTCGGCGGTATCAGCATCGCCGGAATGTGAGTCATCGCCATTGCCATTAGTGCGTACGGCGCGCTCTTCTTCGGCGAGGTCGGCCAAGGTCAACGAGCCGCCGAGCATCGCCCAACATTCCGCAGTCGAACGCGATTGCAGCTTGCCGATGCTGCCGGGGCTCGCGCCTACGGTCACGGATACGACCGCGATGGTCGGCCGCGTGACCGCGATTTCGCCGCGCAGGACCAAAGCACCCAACGCGGCTCGTTGCGACGCGCTGTTCAAATGCGCAGCCTTGTGCGCCAAGGCCTTGAAAGACGTGGGAACTTTCCCTAACATGGCAATAGTCCTTTTCCCGGCCCATTCGGGGAAGGGTGATCCGGAAATCGTCAGATAAACCGAATCTGAAAATTCCAGGGTGCGGTGGGCCGAAACGCTTCGCCCTGGAAATCAAGAAACCTCCGGCGCTTACCGGCGCCGGGGGCTTTTTGATGGATTAGTTGCAGTGTACCGGGCGGAGGCGTAGCTCCGCCCGGTCCTTTTTTTTTTGCCACGGGTTGCGTCTGCACTCTGCGTCGCCGTGGCGCATATTCAGTCCGACGCGCACCTTCATCGGGTCAAACAGCAAGTCTCGAAAGGGTGCGTCCTTCGAGGGGCCTCCAAATCCGGCAGGCGCGGTTCTTCCAAAATTTCGATCTTCAAGGCCCTCATTCGCGCCAGGGTACACTCCGATCGCCCGGCGACTTCGCGATCGGCAGAATTTCAATCACGTCGCTTCGCCGGGAAACGATGAAAGCCAGGTCTCGCTCCGCTAATGGAGCGTGCCTGGCTTTCCTTTATTCTGCGGCCTCAATCTTGGACGTTGCGTTGTCGAGCATTCGCTCGAGCGCCCGCACCGGCACGCGGATGAACTTGCCGATTCGGATGGCGGGGAGTTGGCCGCGTCTAGCCGCTTCGTATGACGCGTTGCGCCCCATGCCGAAATACTTCTTGCCGGCCTCCGGCACGCTCAGAGTCAACGGCGCTCCCTCGTGCTCAGTGCTGGGCGACTTCGTCTTGACGGGCTGGCTACCCTTAGTCCGCTTCAATGGCTTGTCGCCGAGCCGCCGGGCGTAAGGGCCAACCTGTTCAACGGGGATCGACATCAGCTTTCCTCCAACAAAATCTACATTGACGCGTCGCGGGTTTGGCCGCGCAAACATTTCAGCCGCCAACGCTTGCCAGTAGTTTTTCCATGGCCTTGATCGGAACTCGCAGCAGTCGGCCGACCCTGATAGTCGGGATCTGCCCCGCCGCCGCGGCCTGATAGCTCGCATTCTTGCTGATGTTGAAATAACGCCGGCCGGCTTCTTGCACGCTAATCGTGTGCTCGACAGCTGCCTGCGCTGCGGCGAGCGCAGCATCCGCGGCGCCCTTGGGGGCTCGAGCTTTGGCCCCCTGTTGGGGGCGGCGATTGGTGAGGAGCGGGGATTTCATGACAAAAATCCTGACACCATGTTGAAGTTCAACCAGCATGCGCGTCAGGAATACTGTCGTCAATAGGGTATTGTAATCGCATAAAAGACCGGTTACCTTCATCCCATCTAGTCGTTAATTGTCACTAGAGGACACAAGATGGCATCGAAGAAACCGCAGAAACCTGGCATTCATGTCAATCTGATGCTGGCGCCCGAGCTGCATGCGAAGATTCAAGCCCGCGCCAACCGCCAGGCCAGCACCGTCAGCAATGTGATTCGCATCATGATTCTCGAAAGCTTCGAGCGACAGACTGAGCAATCGCTCGAGTCCATCCGCCAGGACATGGAGATCGTGTGGGCGAGGTTCTCCGCCCGCTTTATCCGCTTGGAGCTGGAGGAGCAGCTCGTCGATGCGCTGGCAAGCGCGCAGAGCCTGGAGGATCTCACGCGCATCAAGAGCCTCGCTCGCGCCTCACAAGGACTGCGCACCACAGGCGAGCAACGCGAAGAGCGGCGCCTCAAGCAAACGACGACTGTGTCATGAGTAGTCTGTATCGCCGCGGTAAATCCTGGCGCCTCAAGCTCGAACTGGCGCGCAGCGGCGGTCAGCGCCGGCGGCAGTTCGTCAGTCTCGGTATGGTCAGCCGGCGCGAGGCGGAGGCGAAGGCGGCCAAGATCCTCGCCAGCATCGCCAACGGTGAGCAAGTCGATGTCTCAAAGGAAACGGTCGCGCAATTTGCCGAGCGTTGGGCGCGCGATTGGGCCAGCCCGAATGTCAGCAACAAGACTGCCGAACGCTATGAGGAACTGCTACGCACCGCCTGCCGGCATATCGGTGACATCAAACTACAGAGACTCGCCGCCGCCGATCTGCAGCGGCTCTACGCCAGCCTGACCACATTGGCGCCGCGGACTCGGCTGCATGTGCATCGCGTTTTGAGTTGCATGCTTAAGCATGCCGTGCAATGGGGCGTCATCGTCCGCAATCCAGCTGCGATGGTTGATGCGCCGCGCGTCCAGGAAACGGAAATCGAGATCCTCGCCGCGGCCGATTTGCAACGGGTACTGACGGCATTACGCGGCCAGGCGCTGCATCCGATCGTTGTTGCCGCCCTCGGTACCGGCTTGCGCCGTGGCGAGCTTCTGGCGTTGCGCTGGTCGGATATTGACCTCGACGGCGCCCAGCTGCGAGTTGAGCAATCACTAGAGTGGACGCAGCGCGGCGGACTTCGCATCAAGCCGCCCAAGACCCGGTACGGCCGGCGCAGCCTAAATCTCGCGGCCCATACCGTGACGGTGTTGCGCGAGCATCGCAAGCAACAACTCGAGCAGCGTCTTGCCTTGGGGCTGGGCAAGCCGGCCGCCGATGCCTTGGTGTTCGCGAACTGGAAAGGTGAGCCGCGCATCCCCGGCAGTCTCTCCAAGCAATGGGCCGCGGCGGTAAAGCCATTGGGCGTCGCGGCAACCTTTCACAGTCTGCGGCATACCCATGCCTCCGAGCTCATTCGCGGTGGCGTTGATATCCTGTCCATCTCGCGCCGGCTCGGCCATGGCTCGGCGTCGATCACACTCGACGTTTACGGGCATCTGATTCGGCCGGATGATCGCTCGGCGCAGGTCATTGAGGGTGTGTTCGCGGCTGTGCTAGAAGCCGGTCGGTAATGACGGTGGCCAAAAGGGGCGCCAATCGGGCGCCACTTTGGCCATTTCCGACCCGGAGGCAAAGCGCTAAGTATCTGAATACATTGGACTTAGGAGTGTAGCTCAATTGGCCAGAGCACCGGTCTCCAAAACCGGGGGTTGGGGGTTCGAAGTCCCTCCACTCCTGCCAGCAAATCAAGCGCTTAGAGCCATTTTGCAGGAAAAGCAGGCCGCCCACTGGGCACCAAGGTGCACAATGAGGTGCACAGACGAAAAAGCCGCTAGGAAGGCCCAGGAACGACGTGACGCTGAAGGGGTGGGGGATGAGCTCACCAGCGGCCTTCTCTGGCCCGGCGCGACGCCCACATGCGTACAGACCGGACAGGCCAATGGAAAGGAGCATTACAGCTGCGCCGCGTGGCTTCGACGGTGATGCCGGGATAGCTCGGCTCTACCCGCACGATCTCTATGCGCTCGATGGTGTCCCAGCCTCGACCTTCCAGTGCAGTTCGTGCAGCTCTTCGATTTCGTGGGTTACGTCGACCGTGCCGTTTTCCGTCCGGTCGTAGGTGGTCGCGCGCTCCGCGATTGCGGTACGGTGCCATGGCTACACCGTGGCGGCCGTTCGTCAAACATCATTGCTGAGTGTTTATTTGTTGATGCGGTATTCGATATTGCCGTGCTTGGAGCGACAGACACCTGGGAATCGGTCGAGACATGCTTTTCGCGGATGCGACTGTCGCAGCAAGGAAACAGTTAGCTGTGCAGAGAAACTGGTCGAACTTGCGGCCCGGTTTCGGCGCCATGAGCCCGTGAGCCCGCAATGGTCGCGCTCAAGGAAGCTTGTAGGCTCCGCCGCCAACGCGCGCATGAAGGGGGCTTAAAAACGAAGCAATGCCTAAGCGCCACCCTCGACGCGGCTCTAACCTATCGACGCGCGATCGGCCCATCTCCGCGCACCAGGCTGGTGAACCCTGACCCCATGAGCCTTAAGGGCAGCACGGTATCGTCGAAGGTCGATGCAGTAAGCGAGGCCTATTTTGAACAATCTAGTATCACCGCGTACAGTTTGTGAAAATGCCACGAACGTGTCTTCCAGTGCTCCCGTCCACTCAATTTTAACCTGGGTGTCGAATGGGAAATTCTGCGGATCGACAAAGAACGCTTTTTTGCTTTCCACGCTAATAGGGTTACCGAAACTGTTGGCAAATGCTTTCATCGCATCGAGCGGTGTACTCGCTTCTGAGAGATCGACATCGCTTGGGTACAGTTTCCACGCAGCTTGCGCATGCTGTTGTAGACCTATTCTATTTGTCTGCACCAATAGCCAGTGCCTATTGCGAGCGTTTCTGGCTGCGATCCACTTCATAAACAAGGAGAGAGTTTTCCATTCTTCGGGTATGCCCTCCGCCATCAGGTGCTGGTGGTCATCGGGATGCTTGATCGCATCTACGACATGACTGCTTGTCACGCCCAAACCGTAGAATAGATTGGTGAACTGCGGCGACTGAACGACTTCGTAGAGGACGGGAGATAAGCGCCCCGACTGACCTGCGCGCCCAAGCGCGCTTGAAGTATTTGCAGGATCGAGAATTAACCTTTGCAGCGCGTTCGATAAGACATTATCGATCGCCACACGAGCTGGATCAGAGTTGTCAGTAGGCGATATTTTCAAACGAGAGCGAATTTCCGAGAGAACATCGCCTGCCTGTTTAGAGTATCTGCCAAAGAAGTCAGTAGGCTCATCCATCCCGGAATTCGGAGCAGTAGAAAGTGCCGCAACGGCGAGAATGCCCTCTGCCGTCTTTCTATCGACGTGCTGCAAGGCATTTAAATTCATATCGTCGGCTCCATTATATCAAACTCGCCAGCTTTCAAGTCAGGAACGATGTACTCGGGCTCGTGGCTCGCTCGACGATGGCGGTCAACTAACCGTACCCGAGATGCCACCAATTGGTATGGCATGACGAACAAGAGGGGTCTCCAGTCCGGAAATCGTGCACTGCCCACCATGGCCGTGATTTCCTCGCGTTCAGCGTCAGTTATCAAGCCATTAGCGCGCCATGTCACCGCCAAACCTAGCAAGACCTTCTTTTGCTCGGCAATCTTTGCATCATGTTCATCAGATTGTGTTACGCCTCGATGGAGGTTTCGATAGATGCTAGCGGGATCTGATGACGGCGGCATGCCGGCTCCGGTTGCATAGCGTCCCAGCTTAGCGGCCTCGAAAGTGGAACTGCACCACACATGGTGCTCACGCCGGTAATCCTGCTGAATCCGATACTTGAGATAGGTGTTGGTCGAATACAACAGAAGGGGCGGCGCTGCTGCCCCGGTCATATTATTACTTCCCCAAAGAGGCAGCGCCGGCCCCGAAAGCCAAGCTCCTCACCATGTCGAGATTACGTACTTGCCCCGCGCTGAGAAAGGTCAATTCGCGGTTTGTCCGCATTCGTTTGAGGGGGGCGGCATCGTCAACCAGCCCACGGTCGCGTGAAGCCCGGTCCAGAGGCGGTGGTGCCGATGCCGGGCGGGCGCGGCCGGACCCGAACTGGTAGCCGCCGAGCTTGTGGCCGCAATTGATGATGCCGCCGCCCCCCCTGGGTGGCCGCCGAGCTTGTGGGCCGCGGCCGAAATCGAGCAGCAGTCCCCCAGGATAAGCAGCGCATGGTCGCCTCATCGCTGGCGCCCCATCCCAGCTTCGCCCAGATAGCGCGCGGGCCAAGGTCGGCGCCGCCTGACGCTCGCCGGCCACGCCAGCTTGCTCGACCTTAAGCTTCGCGGAGCTGACCTGCCGCTTGCTCGCACTGGCGCCTGCCATTCCGAGATCGGAGGTCCTCCAGAGGCGCCTAAGGAGGTGCGGCAAGTCAGCTATCGACTCTACACCCCGCGGCGGCTATCTCTAGGCGACATGATCATGCGTACCCGCCGCACGGTCGGCTTTATCGAACCATGCCTGCCTTCTCCTGCCAAAATACCGCCGTCCGGCCCGGAGTGGATTCGCGAGATCAAGCATGGCGGCTTCCGCCTCATTGCGCGCCGTGAGCCGGCCGGCGTGCGGCTGTTCGCAAGGGAAAAGCGGCCCAGCTCGTCAGCTCGTCACGATGTCACGATGCATTCGGAGGCGTAGTTAATCAGTAAGGAGCTAAGCCACCCCAACGCAACGATCGACGTCATTCTAGAAGAATGGACAGATGAAGAAGGGAGAGCCAGGTACTCCATGCGTCGTATAGCGACTTCTGAGCTTCCCCCCGTCTGGCTTCAAAAATAAAGCCGCCGCACAAAAGAGCCCCGCCGGTCGAGCGGGGCTAAGCTCTACGGCGGCACCGTGAGTATCGTACGAGTTCAGGCTCAGTCAGTTAAACGGTACGTCAGTCACGGACGAAATCGGATATTCCCATGGCCAGCTAGATGAGACGCATGGGCCAGCACCTGCGCGGTGATCCTGATTGTGCCACCACAATCCATCCCCATTAGGATTCCAGCAAAACCGTGCTCGCAAATCATTTAACCTCCCATAGCTGAGCACAAACTCGTTATGATCGACTGTAACGGTCATTGCGCCGTCATGAGCGTAATATCTCAGAATTTTGAGGCCCTTTATCCCGCCCGTTCTTCTCTCAATCCCAAACGCCATAAACAGATCGTGCTCCCAGCCCATGACGAGACCGAAGCTGTCGGTACCGATTATAATACCTGAGCAATCCGTAGGCGGAATTCCACCGTGTCCGCTATCGCTAGTGTAACCGCCATAGATACCGTTAAGTTCGGCCTCTGTCATGTTATAGACCATACGGCCCTCATATGTGATTTGCCAGGACGTGCCCTTGCTTGCATCGGAAGCATCTCGATTTCTCAGCAAGTCGAATCCAGGTGTCAGAGCACACCTCGTTTGTAGGTTAGTCATTGTCTGCCCTTCCGTAAGACATTAGACAGAATCTTCTTACACGTCCCAAAGTAGTTACCGCAAGCCCTATGAAGTTTTGCTAGAAAACTGCCACGGTAGTTCCATACCGCTGGGCGTCCCGTAGAGGGGTGTAGGCGCGGTCCTCGTTGGGTCCTTAAGGAGGAAAAGCCTCCGATTCAACTCATGTCCATTACCTTCCTCAACGAATACAATGTGCCGAAAGCGACCCGAGCTTTACTGCCGCAGTTTACCATCACCCCAATGTCTCAATCCGGCCTGCATTTTCCGCGAGAGAATGCGGTGGTATCCCGCCGCCTCCTCCGAGGCGGAAGCCGTGCAGCTGAGCAGGATCACTCAGTTTGATGGGCTTGCTTTCGAGGCAATCGAGAGGGGCAGCGATATTGATCTATCGTGCCCGTACCCCAGCGATGTGAATTGAAGGACGCAACCTAGGTTGAATTTGCGCCGCGCGTTCTGCCCCGACCGACCAAGGATGCCGCCGTGCTCGAGGCTGTACAAGGCGCGGCCTGGAAAAGTCGGAGCGTGCCTGAATGACCGCGTGCCGGCCGGCCTTGACAGCCTCTGCGCGCGGCAGCGTGCAAAATCTACGGTCGGGGCGAAAGAAAGCCTGCGGCGCGGTCGAACAAAAGAAAGCGGGCCCAAGCAAGAAACCGTGGTTGCGCGCGGGAGGAGTTTAATGGGAGCTCGCACTTCCCGCTACCGCTTCCGGTACACTGTAAAGAATGCGGGAAGCGGAAGCGGTCAGGCAATTGATGTTCCACAATTTTTTCATGCCCATCGATTATCGTGAGTCGGGCCATCGTGCTACGTCAAATCTCGTGCCAGTTTTCGCTGCCCACCATATTGAGTACCCGCAACTTGGTTGAGCGATCTGCCATCCCCTTCTGTTTATAGGAAATAAATTTTTTCGTGCGCACGTTCAATGATGAGAACAGATCACGAAACATTAGATATCGTGATCAGTTTTTCCGGGCCGCCACATCAAATACCGTGGTCAGGCTCAAAGACCGTCGTCCGCTCAGAACTCTACATCGCGCTCGTAAACGCGGGTGTCGCTCAGGATGAATCAGCCCGGCTCGCCAACGCCAACCAGCCTGACCTCGAAGGCGCTTTGGTCGCGACCTTGGGCAAGCTCGCTCAAGTCCTGCGCGCGCTCGATCGCATTAAAAATAGTGGAGGCGGCGCAATGGCTGAGCAAACGCCACGGGAACGTCTCATGCAGTTGAAGCGTGAGATTGATCGCGGGGAGGATCATTTACAATTACGAAAATCGATGACCGAACTGATCGATATAATCTTACGCCAATGTTTTGTAAGCCCAGAAGTGGCTGATCGGCTGCAGCGAGCAGTCGATTGAGAGGATGCGCGATGACCGACCTAACCTTAGAGGGCGCTCCGCGACAAACGCGTTCGCGTCCGCAATTGCGACAAGCCCTTCCGGCCCGGTCCATGATACGCAGCCGGACACGTGGTGCAGCGTCACCGGAAGGGCAGGTGGTGAAGCCTTGCCTGCGCTGAACCTTCTTGTTCGACGGTAGTGTGATACCTGCCCTATATCCAACAATATATATCGACGTCCGGTAATTAACTTGAAGACGCTGATCTATCCCGACTAGGATTGCTTGCCGCGGGTAAACTACTCGCCTGGGGGCGATCATGACCAAGATTGGACCGACGATATCCGCCGTCATTGCGCTTTGGCAACTGCGGGAGGCAACGATGCGCAAGTTGCTGCTGACGTCCACTTGCTTGTTGCTGCCGGTGCTGGCAGCGCCAGCGCAAGCCACAGTCTACGACTACACCGGCGCTCCGTTCACTTTGGGGACCTGCCAGTCCGGCATCATCGTCACCTGCCATAATCCGGGTCCGACCGTGCTCACCGGCACTGAGCCTGGCATCACCGGCAGCATTGCCACCACTTTTGACACCTCGCACTTCACTGGTGCGCTCGACCAGAGCGACATCGCCAGTGGTGCGCTGTTCAGCGCCGTCACGCCGCCGATAGCCGACCTCCCGGGCGCGGTGTTCGTCGCGGCGCTAACGCTTGACGACGGCGCCATCACCGCCTGGAACGTGAGCTGGAGCTTTCATCCCATTGATTCGACCGGGCGCGATTTGCTCGCCATCAGCAGCAGCACCGGCGACATGGCCTTCACCGGCGACTACGGCTACGGCCTCAGCGCCAGCACGCCGACGCCGGGCACCTGGTCCGCTCCCGCCGAGACGCCGCTGCCCGCGAGCTTGCTGCTGTTTGTCTCCGGGATGGCCGTGCTCGGCTTCACCGGCTGGCGGCGTTGGCGCGGCGGCGCGCTCGCTTAAACGCTCGGCGTCGTCGGCACTTCCCAACCGGTCAAGAGCGATCCGCGAGATTCTGGATCAGGCAACAGCCCATCCGCCCGAAAAGCCTACTAGGCAGCGGCGATGATCCCCGTCACCTCAGGGCCGCTGAGCGTCCCGGCGTCAAGCAGCGCGCACGCCACGCGCATAATGGTTTCGGCGTTCTCCTCCACCAGCGCGGCGGCCGAGCCCACTAATTGATCGACAAAGCTGCTAAAGGCCGGCCCCAAGCGCTGGCAGACGTCCTCCAGATCGGCCGCCGCGCCACTCACTCCATCCGCTAAAAGCCTCTCAGCGAGGCCGCCCGCCAGGGCGCGCAGACACCATACGCCGGCCGACGCGCGTGGCAGCCGGGCGAAGGTTGTCACCGGCGGCTCGAGCGAGATACTCAGCAAACGGCAGCCGAGCACGATGCCGACGACGCCGTGACCGGCCTCGTGCGCGGAGATGATGGCGCGGTCCATCACAGCACGCGATGCAGTTTTCGCAATGCGATCGCGAGCAGCGCCGCAGTGGCGGCGGCGTTGCCTACCAAAAAGAGATAAAAAGCCATACCGTGACCTCATCAAAAAGTGAGACTCCCGCAGCGCGGCTACAAACGCACCCGGGCGCAATGTGCGGCGGAGCGCAGCTGCGGGAGCCGTCCCCGCCAAACGGCGCTTTTGGGGTGAGCGACCCAAAGCGGCCGAAGGCCAGGATGATGGGAAAAACCCAGCCAGGCGGAGAACACTTTTTCAAACCTCACCATCATTCATTGGGCATCCTAAAAGTTCGGCTCCGAGGCGCTCGCCGGCTTGGAGCCGGGAGCCACCCCGGAGCGTCCCGCAAGGAGTCCGCTTAATGGCAGTGCTCCTCCCAGGTCCGCTTGGGGCGATTGCAAGGTGAAACGCCCCAGGAGGTTGCGGGACCGTTTTCTCGCCGCGCCAAGTGGAAAAGGCTCGGCCGCAAGAAGTCGGCGTTGTTGGGTCGGGACACTGTCCGACTAGTCCCGCCCCGGCTCCGCACGCTGATGCTAGGCGTGCGGCCTCATGCAGAATTTTGCCGGGGTCCACCTCGTGCCGGGTCATGATGCCAGCGCGAGGAATTCTTTGCCTCAGCGTGACCAGTCGCCATACAGGTATCTGCGAACCTGAATCTCGTTGCGCTGAGCTTCGGCCCGTCGAATGCTTTCATAATACTCGTTTTGCCGTTTCACCGCGTCCTCACGCGCCTTGACTTCGGCCTCGGCCGCGCGCTGGCGCGCCAGCGCTTGCCGCTCCTCTGCGACGCGCCACCAATCCGCCGAAAATGCTCGGTTGGCCGAATATGCTTTCACCGGCCCAGTCACGGTCTCGTATGCCTTTGCCAGCTCGGTAGGGTTCTGCGTAAATTCGTCGCTCATCTCGTTCTCCATTTTTGGGATATGTTTTTGTCGTAAGCATCGTAAAGCGCCGCCATTTTTGTTGCGTGATCTTTCACCGTCTGCTGATCGGAAGACCGGCGACGCCGATACGGCTCCTCAGACGGTGCGCCGCGCTCGGTATGTGTGGTCGCGCCTTCTTTCTCGGCCTCAACCTCGTCGTCGTCCGAGTCGTCCGGCTCGGGAACGCGACGTGCATCGGCTCGACGATCGGGAACGCAGCGGCCGCCGCGAATATGTCCGGGCGCGCCGAAGTCGGCAACGTCATCCTCACCCTTGCAGGTGCAGGGCGAGCCCTCGGCCGGCACGCCGAGCGCGTCAGTGCCACGCCAGCGCTCAGAAATTTCCTGGTCATATAAAGCATAGCTGATCGCCCTGGCCCGGTTCGCGACATCGGTGAACCGCTCGCCGGCGTCAAGAAAGCGATAGCCTGGGCGATGCAAACCGAGCTGGTCAGCATCGGCAGCGAAGACCCGCTTAACCGGCTCCTGCCTGACGCGGGCGCTGTCGGCTAGAAATGTCGGCACGATCGTGCTGACGCCATCCTTGATAACGCCGTCTTCGAGCGCTTCGTCGCTGGTAATTTGCCGCCCGTTTCTAAAATATCGAACATGTCCTTTGGCCATCATGGCCTCCATTTGTTGATCTCAGAAAGGCGGTATCATCCCGCCTGAAGAAACGTAATAGTGGTAACGCGCCACCCGCCATTGCCGGGCGTAGTCGTCGCCATAAGGATCAGCCCCGTTGGCCGCCGCATAAGGCAGCGGCGCGTTGCCGTGCGCTGCATTAACCACGCCATAAGTCGCCATCGCCAAGGCGATAATGACATCGATCTTGTGAGTTTGCTTGCGCTTGGCAATGCGCCAGCCACGCTCGGTTTCCACCGCCACCGCCTGCGACGCCGAGCGCCGCATCTGCGCGTCCGGATACAACATAATATGTTTCGTCCGCAGCAAATCGCAGAGGTTTTCCGCCATCGCCGTCAGGTTCGCCGGCGTCTGATCGAACTTTTCCATCGGCAGGCCGGCGCGCTCCAGGCGTTGCGCCGTCGCCAGCATCTGGTGCGGATCATATAACACCTTGTCGATCCAGAAGCGACGCTTCAGATCCAGCAAATTGGCCTCGATAATCGCCTCGAAGTCGATCGGCGTCTCCAGCGACGGCTGAAAAATGCTATGCCGCACCAGCCGCACCGATTCCGTCGCGCGATCATAAGTCACGGTCACAATGGCGGTGCTGTCGCGATTATAAGACGCGTCGAGGCCGACCCAAACCCGCGTCGAGAAGTCCTCACGCAGCGGCAGCATGTGCGGCAGCACACAACCATCCCAGCTCTCCATCGGGATGAACGATTGCTCGGTCGTGGTGAAACGATTCTCGATCATCCGCAAGTACTGGTTCGGCCGCAGCTCGCGCCTCATCTCCGCCAGCCATTCCGGGGTCTGCCAATGACACAGCGGCCGATGCGACCAGTGGCACAGCATGCCGTCGCCAGCGCGCAAGTCAGTGTCGACCTCAGGCAGGGCCATGGCGCGGTTGTAAAGCTCAAACAACAAGTGCCCTTCATCTTCAAAACCAGCCGTCGAGGTCACCAGCCGGCAGCTGATCGGCCGGGTCGGCACCGGAACCAGTTCGTCAAATAAGCGCCGCGAACGCTCGCTCGTCGCCGCCCATAATTCATCGTGGGTGCTGATCGTCGGATGCGCGCCGGAAATACCGGCATAGTCCGCGGCAATGGCCGTGACCGTCGACTGCAGCGACGGGAAGAAAATTTTGTTGGCGGTGACTTTCGCCTCATGCTTGAGCAGCGGAGTGGCCTCGACAATACGAACGCAGCCGGTGAAGCAACGCGCCACCGCCTGCTCCATATCGTTCGCCACGATGAAAGCCTCGGCGTAGCGCCCGCCGAACAACAACATCATCGTCAAAGTCAGCATCCCGGCCAGCTCGGTCTTGCGCGATTTCTTGATGGCACTGTAAACCAGCAACGGATATTTCAGGCGACCAGTGGGGGTCAGCTGGAAGGCTTGCTTGACGAACGCGCGCTCGGCCGCGTTGAGCTGGTAAAAATTGCCGTCATACGGGCTGACCAAACACTCTTCGATGAACGCGCATGGATCGACACGCCAGCGGTCCAAGGTCATCGAGTTCGATCTGGTCGAAGGCCGCGATCATTGCAGCGGCCTGGTCTTGTCAACGAACGGCGTGTCGGGGCGGCCGCCCGCGGTCAGCATGGCGCCATAAGCGGTACGGCCCCTGCTGTCGATCTCGTAGCCATGGCAGTGACACCAGGCGAGCATGGCATCGAAGTCGATCGTCTGCCGCACCGTCTTGATGCCATGGGCGGCACAGTGGCGCTCGGTGCGCTCCACTGTGCGCACCATGTCAGCGTAGCTCTTCTCGATCTTAGCTTGCGGATGGGCCACCAGCCGCGCCCAGGTTTCCGGCGTATACCAGGAGATGCCCATCACTGGGTAAACCGCCGCCAAGACGCTCGACCTCGTCTTCAAAAAGCTTCGCAGCATTGCCGGCTGAGCCACTTGCGCCGGCTGAGCCACTTGCGCCGGAGCCCTGCCGAAACGCGTCCAAGACGATCCTCTTTTTGCTCATGACGCCAGCACGCTGATAAGGCCGGCCGTCGCCTCAATGAGATTAACGCCCGGGTCATCCAGCTCCTGGCCGGTCACCTTGTCGATGCCATAGGCTTTGCACAACTCCACGGCTTCCGCGATCGTCAAACGATCACGCAGCAAGTCAACAACGCGCGTGTCGCCTTCGCAATGGCCGATAGCCAGGGTCTGCGGACCGGGGCGACGCGGATGCACCACGAACGCCTTGTAGGTGATGCCCGGCCGCGGTGGCCGCTCGGTAACGTCTTTGTCGACGCAATTCTCCCAGTCGCGACGCAGATCGCCGACGCTCATGCCGTGCTGCGCCAACGCTTTCAATAAAGCTTGACTCATGACGCCTCCTCTAGCGGGCGCTTGCTCTCAGCCCAAAGCTTCTGCTCGCGCTCGAACGCTTCACGCTGTTGTTTGTTGCGTTCGTTGTCTTCACGCTGGCGTCGATCGGCGTCGACTGCAAGAAGCTGCCCGAACGAGCTGACGTCGCGCGCCGCACGCTCGAACGCATCCGCTGACGCCAGCAGCCGGTTCTGCGTTTTGACGGTAGAAAGCAGCTCGCCGAGATCGAACGATGGCTCGCACACCGCCCAGCGTACGGCCAGGTCCTCGGCGATGGCGCCGAGCACCGCCGCTTCGGCGTAAGTCTCGCGTTTGGCCGCTGTGATATTGGTCTCGCCGCCAGCATCCGCGACGTAGCGATCGATCCGTTTCTGCACGGCTGCATAGGCGGCAGTGCGCTGATCAAGCGCGTCAAGCGTCAGCAAACGATATTTGCCGCGCTTGGTGACATGCCGCCGCTTCGTGATCGTCGGCATTGGCCGCGGCTCGGTGCCGTTTAAGCGACGTATCCCGCGCGCCCCTTGCGGCATAGCGTGTCGCTTGCGGGTTACATCTGGCCCTTTTTGCAGCTCGCTTGGGGTCGTAGTTTGCGCGCCGGTTTCGACCGGCTGCGCGTTCGATTCCGCAGCGCTCCAGGGGCTCGATGGCACGCCCTCGTCCATTGCCTCAGACCCTCGTTTTTTGGAACCCGACCGCCGACACCCATTGCGCGCGCCGGTTGTACGGTTCCGTAGTGCTAAACGCCCAGACCCCAAACCCGGCGATCCGTGCGCCTTACGTGCACCTGCAAGCCTATACCGGCACGCCCGGGGCGGCAAGCTTCACGATAAGTTGTTGTCTATCGGAATAAAATGCCAGAAACCCTGCTATGACCACCGGTAATGCAATTCGGAGGCAGGGCTTGATAAGCCCTGAGTTGCCAGTGCCGCCCATAGAGCGCTTTGGCCCGACATACACGCGCCACGTGCACCGTGCGTGCGCACGGTCTTCGAGCCCGAGACGCCCCGACATACCCACGGCGCCAGGCCTGCCCGGCAATAGGTCGCCCGGTCGCCGCCTCGATGTGGTTGCCAGCCGCAACAAACAACGGTCGCCGCAGGCAGGCGGAAATTCCGCAAAATGGAACTCGGTCGAGCGGGCCCTCTGTCAGTCCGTGGAGTCCGTGAAGTCCGTGGTTTTCCCACTTTATCCTCTAATCTCTCCCCCTTATCAGTCTGAACACCAACAGAAACAGAGAAAGGGAGAGGGGAGGGGATAAGGAGCGGAATCGCGGACTTCACGGACTTCATGGACCGGTGCCCCCTACTTGATGAATTCGTGGACGACGACAGTGCGCTCGCGGGGTGACAGCTCAGCTTTGGCGTAGATCGTCTGGTTGCGGCCGTTGACCTTCCAGCGGCCGTCCTTGCTGCTATCATTGCGCACAGCAACATATCCGCAGGATTCGAGCCGGTGCGGAATCCGGCGGGCGTTCTTGCGATCGCGCAGATACTCAGCGAAGCTCGGTGAGGCCGAGTTCGCAATCCGATCCAGGGTTAGCACGTCGGGGCTGGCGAGCGCATCGATTGCGTCTTGCATCTCCGCGTCTTCGGGAGAGCGCGAGGCGTCCACGATCTCCCAGAAGGCTGCTGTCTTGCGTGGCGGTGCCTTTGGGTCGAAGGCGCCAAGATCGAGCTGCGCCAGATAGGCAGCGACATGGCGATCTCCGCCATCGCAGTACCAGTGCCATAGCCTGGCCCAGTAACCGTCCTCGAAACTGCTCTGCACCAGCTCGGACCAAGCGACGAAATGGCGCCGGTCATCGGCAGAGAGATAAACGCCATCGGTCTTGTGGTTGGTGGTTATAATAACTCCGCAGACATTGGGGATGGCGTATTCGTGCACGTGCTTTTCGTCGACGCGCAGCACGTCGGGCGGCGCGGCGATATAGGCTTTCATGTGGTCGTAAAATTTGAATTGATCGAATTCGCCTAGGTCACGTGCTTCACTGACCCGCAGAATGACGCTTTTCAGGTAGCCGTTAAAACGCCCAAGCATGTGCTGTGGCGAGACTTCGACGAAATTCCAAGAACCTATGGCCCGCTTCACCGGCTCAAGCGCGCTGTCCTTTCCGATACCTTGCGCGCCACCAAGCAGCAGGGCATGATTAATTTTCTCAGCCGGGCGCTGAACCCGGTGCGCGAGCCATTTGATGATGTGCTCGTAGTCGTCTGGGAACAGCAGCCGCAGATGTTCGAGCCAGCGACCAGCGTTATTGGGATCTCCCGGCTCAAGTCTTGGTGGACGATAGAGGTTGAAGGTATTGACGCCCTCACGGGCGATGAAGCCGCCCTCGGCGATCAGCCGGTTCTTGATCAGGTTGGGCTTGCCCGGCATCCAGCTAATCTGCTCGACTGGTCGATTTTGGCTTAGCCATTTGCTTGCCGGTACCTTGCCGAATTTGGGAATACGCGCGTCGATGCTGCTTCCCGGCCACATCTCGCCGGTCGGCGCGAAAATGTAACTATTGCCCATTGGCATGTAGGCGTAGAAATCTTCGAGTGTGACACCGCAACCCGTCCATAGCGAGCTATCGGTTGTTGCCGAATCGTCATCACCTTGCTGCGTCTGCTCTGCTGCATGTTCGGCGGCTTCTTTGCTGTTCTCGTAGTCGGGCAAGCTTTCAACGATTCGCCACAGCCCCTCAGGCGAATGCCCAGCCGCGAACCAATCCGAGATGTCGTCGCTCTCTTCGATCTCCGGCCAGAACTTGGCGAGGTCGAGCACGCGCAGCCGCCCCGCAGTGCCGTAAAGTTCGCGCGCCACGATGCGCACGTGCTCGCGTCCTGGTTCGTCGTTGTCGCCACAAACGACCACGTCGGCGCCGCGCAGTGTCTCACTGTACGATTGGAGCCAGCCGCTGCCATTTTGTTGCTTCTTGTCGCTGACGGCGCCGAATGGATTCGTGGTCGCGGGAATGCCGTGGCCGCGGAGGGTGTTAACGTCCTTCTCGCCTTCTACCACAAAGACCACATGGTTGAGGGCAATGTCGGCCACCAGTTCGTCGAGCCGAAACAGTACGCGGCGAACGCCATCGACCGACCAGGGTTTCTGCTCTGGAGATTGCCGGGCCCGGAATACTTTTGGCTTGTTCAGCGGCTCGAAGCGTACCGTCTCGAACAGGAGCTGGCCGTTCTCGTCGGGATATTGATGGATAACTTTAATCGGCCCGAGACCGCCCCCGCCATTGTTGGGGGCGTGTTGCTCGTAGTGCTCGCCGCCGCCCTCTTCGCAGTTGTGGCAAAACCACACAACCGCATCCTTTTTGATCTCGACGTTGAGGTAACCGCCTTTGTTGCAACGCGGACAACGGGTCGTGAACTTGTTCTTGCGCGTGGCGACAAAGTCGATGCCGTGCTGGCGCAACGCTTGCGATGGCGTCATCGCCCTTCCTCCTCGGCAAGGAGGTCCAACGCTGTGCCGAGCGGCGAGCTGGCGGAGCCGTCGGCGTTGCGTACCAGCGCTCGCCTGATAGTCTCGGTGGGAACGCCGTGCTGGAGCGCGATTGAGCAAACAACGGCCGCGTCTTTGCAATTTGCGTCGGCGTCAGACCCAGTTTTATGATTTGTGAGGAAAATTTCGGCCAGCGCCGCGCTGCCAGGAAAGCGCGACACGGTCGCGGTGTAGGCCATCCCGTTATGCCGGAACGCGAACGTCTCCGAGCGACGACGATTCGGCAGGCGCTGACGGGTCATCACACGCCCTCCCGCAGCTGCTGGCGCGGGATTTCATTTCCCCACACATCCCAGCCGGGGCGTGCCTTACGCGCGAACATTTCCAGCTTCGGCACGTTCGGAAAAAGCCGCTCAATGTGCTCGGCCAAAACTTCAGGTTTTTCACTATGGCGGCCGCGCGGAGCTTCAATTTTTGCCGGCGGCTGCTCGCCCGGACTCGGTGCCGGCACCTGACCGCGTACCGCGATCAGCAGTAGCTCGCATTGACCGCGCACCCAGTAGCCGGTGCCAGCGCGGTCTTTCTCCCACACGATTGCACTCTTGTAGGTGAATCCACAGGCCGCCATGACAGCGAGCGCCTGCACCAGCATCGGAATTGTCGCCCAAAGGAATAACACGCAGTCATCGGCGGCTGGCACGCTCAGCGCCGCGATATCGGCGACCTCCATGGTGGGATAGTGTTGTTCGTTGGCACGCGCGACGTCGCCCATCGGCGGGCTGCTGTAGCGCCATGGCGGATCGGCGTAGAGCACGCCATAAAGCTTCTGCCCCAGCGTGCCTGCAGCCCGCTGTGTTGCGTCGGCAAGCTCTTGTTCTCGGCGCGCCCGATTTGCCTTCTTGAGCGCGACGGAGACTTTCAGCTTCTCTCCAGCCTTCGCCCTGGTAATCAGATCACGTTGGGTCGCTTCGGGCAGTCTTACCAAAGCATCAAGCTCGTCACCTTGATCGAGCGTGGTACCAATGGCATCGGCGATGTCGGCAATCTTGGCGCGCGCCACTTCGCGGGCGATAGTGCTGCGCCCCTTCCCGGTTTTCGCCGCTGTGTCATCGATGAAGGCCGGAAAACCATTCTCATTTTGGGACTCGTTTTTGTGCCCGCGACCAGGGCCGCCGCGCACGCGCACGCTCTCCGTGTCGGGGTGATTTTTGAGATAAAGCCGCTTGCGCTCGGCAAGATGCAACGCACGCTCGGCCGGCGACAGATCGGCACGAATGAGATTTTCGTCGATTTCAATCAGCGCCCGCCGATCGCCGTCGATACCATCGACCGAGAGCGCGCAAATCTGGTCGTGGCCGAGTTTTTTGGCTGCAGCCAGCCGATGGCGCCCGGCCATAAGCGTGTAGCCGCCTCCGTCCGGGCTCACCAGGATCGGTTCGAGCAGCCCGCAACCCTGAATCAATTCGGCGAGCTGATTGACTACCTCATCACGCAGGACTCGCATGCGGCGCGCTGGCACCGCAATGTCGGAGATATTAATCCGGGTGGTGTTCATGCGGCGGCCAGATCTTCCAGCTCGGCACCAAGCCGGATCTGCTCGTTCGCAAGCGCGGCGAGACGCCGATCGACCTCGCCTTTTATCCTGTAAAGTTCGCGGCGCGTGTCACGGATTCCGGCGAGGCGCTGCCTAATGGCGTCGCGCTGCTCAGCTCGTTCCTCTCTGGTCATTACTCAAGCTCCCATGTCTTCCGCGCGCCGCTGCTTCTTTGACTTCTGCTGATTCCGCTCCGCGAGCGCTTGGCGCCTCACCGCGGCGTCGAAACGATCGAGCTGGTCCTGATCGCGGTAATTTCTTCCGCGAATCTTGAGCGCGAGCGGCCAGCCCAGATCGCGCAGGCGCAAATCGCGATCCCAACGCGCCAGAGTGCGCAACGAGACTTCGTAATGCTCGGCGGTAGTTGGGTCGGGGATAAGTTTGGCCATGTGGGGCGGCTCCAGATTGTTGTTCCTGGAGCGTCAATGGCCGCCGCTTCCGGCCACTTTAATAGTCACCAAGACCGCATCGGCTGGCATGGATTCGATTTAGAGATTTGGTTGTGGCTGAGCTGACGGGCTTGCGGTCGCAAAAATAATTTATCGGTACCAGCCAATAAGCAGCGGTGTGGATTCGATTTACCGGCGCCGCCGTCGCGGCACTCTGGGCACTGATTCGATTTTACCGGGACAGCCGTCGTGGTAACCGTCGCGGCACTCGGCGCGGCACTCCGCGCGGTGCGCCGGACTGGCCCCAGGTGCAGCCCGTTGCAGCGATCGCTTTGGCCCATAGCTCGCTAAATTGTCGGCGCGGCACCCCGAACGTGATCTTCGCTTCCCGCTGGTAGTGGGCTCTTAGACGCGGCCGCTTCTGCGGGCTGGCACGCATTTCGGCTTCCAACCAAACTTGGCAGTCCGCCGCCTTGGATTGCTTCCCTATCCGGCGGGCGTACCCTCCCATCCAGGCGGCGAAGGTATCGGCCCCCATGAGCAGCGCCATGCCGTTAAATGGCGTGAGCGGACTTCCCGGAAACGCCTTGACGATGCCGCCGGCCACAACGTCGTACCCAAAGCCGCCATCGCGCCATTCGTCGCCGGCGATCGGCAGCGTTGTCAGATCACCGTCGGGCTTGCGCACCAGCGGCCGCAGCTCGCCGGCGCAGAAGGCGGCGTGTAGCGTGGTGATCGCCTGCACTCGGGCGCGGCCAAGCTCCTCCGGGCTGCGCGCTTGCCGGATGCAGATATCGGTCAATTGGCGCGCGGCCTCGACAATGGTGATCAGCGGCTCGGTCATCGCCGCCTCCGGCGCCGACCGGCCATGCTGACGACCTTGTCGGCCTTCGGGGCCAGCAGACCGGCCACATGCTGATCCCAGCGTTGCAATGCCTTGCGTCGGTCTGCGAGTTTTTGCGATTGATTGTAGGTGCCGCTAACACCAGACCGCTCGCCGCTGATGTGGTTCAGCAGCAATTCAATGGTGTCGGTGGAAACGCCCATCTCGCCGAGACGGGAGGCAAAACTCCGGCGTAAATCATGCAGCCGCCAGGCGGGGATCTGGAAGTTTTCGCCGCGCTCCTGGCGCCCGATCTCCAACATTGACTTGTCGAGCCGAGTCTTGGCCCGCGACCAGCCAGACGGCATGGTGCCGCCGGGGCCAGCAAAGAGCAGCGCTTGATTGTCGGGTATCGCGGCAATGGTGTCGGCGATCAGTTTCTGCATGGTCGGGGACAGCGGCACCAGGTGCGGCAGATGATTCTTCGTCCGGCTGCCAGGAATGTCCCAGGCGGGAAACTCGACGGGAAGCTCGACGTCTTCGTCGTCTTCGGCGTTGTCATCGCGCCAGGTCTTCAATTCGTCACGGCGTAGGCCCGCGACCTCGCGCAGCCGACAACCAGACAATAACAACGCCTTGAAGATTACGCCGAACGGCGGATTACCCGCCGCGGCATCGATGGCCGTGCAGGCTTTCCAGAACCATGTCATCTCCGCAGCATCCAGCTTCCGTTCACGCTTGGCGGGGCCGGTGGGGCGATCGAGGTTGGCGCAGGGGTTGGCCGTGATCTTGCGGCGCTTCTTGTGCAGCCAGCGGAAGAACACCGAGAGCGCCGCGAACAGCGCGCGCCGACGTGAGGGCGCGGCGTGCTGGCATTCCTCCAGAACCTCCCAGATCATGTCCTCGGTGATCTCGCGCACGTCCTTGTCGGCCCAGCGTTCGGCCAAGCCGCCTTCGATCACCTCCGGCGTGACCTTGCCCGGATCGCTGTCGTGCGGGTACCGCAGTCCCAACGTGGCCGCGGTTTCGTACCATCGGCGCGGCCGGGTGCCGTGCTTCGCCGTCCGGTGCTCGACGAAAAACTGCCGCAAGCAGGTGGTGAAGGCGGCAGCCTCACGCGCGACGTTCTCGACCTTCAGGTGACGCTTCCGAGCGCGGTGAGCGGCGATCGGGTTTTCACCGGTAGCCCGGAGGCGTAATTGCTCGGCGTTGAGCTGCCGGGCACTGGCTAACGTCTGCGGCCCACCGATGGCCGGAGCGCCGGGCAGCTCGTCGCCGGTATACAGCGGGCCCAGCGTTATCGCCTGCGGCCTAGCGCCGGGGCGCGGGCGGAGACGCAGCCGGAAACTGCGGTGCCCGCTCGGCATGATGACGAGATACAAGCCCTGGCTGCCGGTATCCTTGACGAAGCGCCGGGTATCGGCGATGGGCTTGAGCTTGCGCACGGCGGCATCGGTTAATCTTGCCTCTTCGTAGCGGTCTTTGCGCATGACTGGCGGCCTCCTATGCCGCGACCCGGTCCTCAGCCCAAGGTGCACACGAGGTGCACAGGCGCCCGTGTCTTGGCGTGTCCGGGTGCACGCCAGACATAAGCCGACAAAACGCCATTTGCAGCAGGTTTCCCGGGACTAAGCGAGAAATATTTGTCTGGGGATGACCGGGGGTGTCCGGCTCTGGTTCCGAACTCCAAAACCGGGGGTTGGGGGTTCGAGTCCCTCCACTCCTGCCAGCCACTCCAAAAGATGTCGACGTCGTCATTGCTTTTTATCGGTGGAAAACGGCCGCGAGCGCGACTTTCGTCCTGCCTTTTCTGTCAATGACAGGTCGGACGCTGCTTTTTCGCGATCGAACGCATTGTTGCCGTCGGCGAGGTCAAAAGAGTGGTGGACAAGCACGCTGTGTTCGATGCCTTGAAAATATTCCAAATCAGCAAAGCTGCTCTAAACGTTTTTCGCAGAAGGCCGAATTGCCCATTCGGATCAGGAAGGAGCTTCGCTTCCGCTCCTTCGGGAGGAGTATGATCAAGTTGTCGGTTTTGGATAAATTAACAACTGTGGCCTTGATGGCAAGAGACGCTCCTTGAAGCGATCAAAGATCTACGAACTGAATTCTTCTTGCCTGCTTGCACTCGCGGCAGTGTTTGGCTGTGCGTTCCTTGACACCGATTGTGTCCAGGCCTTGGTCGGCGGAGCTCCGGTCGCCGAGGAAGAAATAGCTCGCTCAGTCGTAGGTCTCGTTGGCCCGCACAATTCCTTCTGCACGGCCACGGTGATTACTCGTGATCTCCTGCTGACAGCGGGGCACTGTGTGCAACCAGGAACGAGCCACAGGGTTCAATTTAATGACGTTCATGGTGTCCGACAGTTTAGCGAGGTCGCCATGATCGAACGCCCTCCGCAATTTAAAACGGGTCGGATCGGCGCTGATCTTGGATTGGTCAAGGTCGTACAGCCATTTCCCCCAAATATCGGGAGGGCAGCGATCGGACTCGCTTCTCCTCCGGTTTGGCCAGGCGATCTGGTCCTTGTCATCGGCGGAGGGATCCCATTTCGTGGACTGCGGGAAACGGGAATCAATCGCATGGCTTTGTTGATTGCCGCCGGCCGCTACCTCTCTCCGCAAATGCTGCTGATAGACCCGCTGGGGAAGGGCGCCGGGGCGTGCTTTGGAGATTCCGGTTCGCCCGTGTTTGAGATAAAAAACGAAGATGCAAAGGTGATCGGCGTGGTGAGTTGGGCGGGGGGCCCGCACAACGCAAAGGTATGTGGAGGCCTCACCGGTGCGACACCACTTGCTCCGTACCGTGCATGGATTGCGGGGTCGATCAGGCAGCTCGAACAGTGGCGACGAGGTCACTGAGGAAGTGCGATCGCGGTTGCGGCTGTAATGACGGTCCTGTGGATTGCATTCGCAAGAGCGCGCCCCGAATAAAGCGGCGCAGTGCATAACAGCAGCCGCGGCTGAAGGAGCGACTAGGCAGACCTCAACAAGTGGACGGGCCACCCTCTCCTGCGGAAGCCGTTTTGTACATCGATGCTCGACCGACGCACTAATCTCTGCCTTGCCGGACCGTTGCAGGAACGAATCGCACTCAAGCTGCTCGCGCGGATATCAGGACGATGAAAACCTGGGTAACATACCTTAACTTATGCCGCCCTCATTCCGTTGCGCCCTGAGCAGGCGGCACAATGGCACGATGACATCTGATGGAGGTCTTTCATGACTCGACGCGACCTGCTTGTGACGACAGCCAGGACAGCGATCCTTGCGGCGTTCGGCACGATCACCGGCGCGCGGGCACAGACGCCGATCGTCGGCCGGACGGGGTCGCCGATTTTGCAGGCGCGGAACGCATCTCCTCCGCCTCTCGACGCCCACAACGCGCAGCCAACGGGCACTCACAACGGCAAAATAATGCAGAGCTATGCCGCAGCGGGACGTCCGTACTATTCGAGCGGAGCGTCCATAAATGTCCTCAAAAACTCCAGCCAATGGAGCAATGAGTATAATGCATATTTGGAGCGAAAGGATGAAAATGGATATATAAAAAATTGGGATGTAAGCTCGGCAGCATCCAGGTTCTCGGTAACGTCCATGTTTGTGTTCCGGGCCAATATGCCCGGAAAATACGTTCTACGGGGCAAGGGCGCGGGACGTCTTGTTCTTTGGACTACGGGCAGCAATCATGTCCCGATAGACGCCACTTACGTTCCTGGAAGCCACGCGAAACCAGGCCATTCTGACTACGAGTGGGAAATCATAACAAGAGAACTCCTTCCCGAGAATTGGAAGGAGGTCTCGCGGCTCGATCTCAGTCAGGGCCAAAATTATCCAAATCACATCCGCGACCTGGTGCTCATGCACGAGGATCATGTCCGGGATTATGATAGCGGTAGAAGATTTGCGCGAAACACTATTGAATTATTGCGCCAAGGCATCGGCTATAATCGGATGCTGGATAACACATCCAATTTTACCTTTTGCGCCAACAAGTCCGAATGGGTGCCGGAACAATCTTATAGTTGGAATCAGTGGTTCAATACTGAGCATTGGACCGGAAATGCTGCGATGGACGATTTGACGCACTTCACGGTGCCGAATCCGCCCAGCGGATATCAAGTTACTGAAAAATACATGGAGCACGTTTCTTTAAATATGCCGGCTATGCCATTTAGGACGGGGCCTTATAGTCCCTATCATACCGTTCCAGTTGAAACCAGAGAGGCAGTTGGTAGCAAAACTAAGCTTACCCTGGTGAATGACAGCAAGCTCGAGTTGCCGGAATTTGTTGCAGGCGCTCACATTACAATATCAGAAATTTGGCCGGTTCCGAGCATGGCCTATGACGCAAATAGAATTGCTGGATTCAAAATAGAATCGAGAGATAACAGCAATCCAACCCGGCCAGTCTTGACGCTTGACTTCGACAGTTCCGCGGATCCGCCTGCTGACCTGGAGTGGGGTGTGGGTGACCATGGCACAAAGTACCGTAAGACCCAGGTCAGGGCGATACCGTTTCTCAGAATCGGCAGCGGAAAATATATTCCCGTGGACATGGGATGGTATGGGCAGTGGGGAGATTACGTCAGATTTTTCGTTCTGCATTTCGACAAAACGCGGGCTGGCTGGCTGGCTCATAGCCCTGATGGCAAGGAAATGCCGTGCGTCCTGCATCCGTCGATATTGCTGCGCATGTGCAATGAGATTGGGTGCCATCCATGGTTCTGCACTCCGTATTTGGCCGCAGATGCGTACGTCAGTTCACCTACCGAATTGCCGGTGAAGGAGAATATGAGTGATCACGTTCGTGAATACGCGACTGCTGTGCGCGATTATGTGCAAGCCAAGTCGCCCTGGATGGTCCCCATGTTCGAGCCGCCAAACGAGATCTGGAACCCTATTTTTCCGGGGACGCAATTTACCTATAAGCAGGGTCATATGCGTAAGTCCCCCGATCACAACTTGATAAGCGGACTACCTGATCAGTGGTATGCGACCGTAACCTCGTTGATTGGCCAGACCATAGCTGAAGTGTTTGGCGTACAAGAGCATGAGGTGCGAACGCAAAACAGATACCGGATGGTGTCGGCGTATTGGACGGCAGTGCATATGCACGAGCAGGTAAGACGAGGCAGCAACGGCAACATAGCCGACTTTAGTTCAGCGGAACGGCGCTTTGGCAAGGGCGACTGGTTTTCTTCACAAGGAGGATCGCCAGCCTACAAATGGTGTACCGACATATCCTATACGACTTATTACAGTCCGCCGCTTTATGATACCATATGGGAACGCCGCATGGCGGAAGTTTGGAACCAGGACCGGACACCAGGAGGTCGGTACCAGTACTTGGTCGATTTTTATGCTTTGACGGAAGTGAATTTCCCCGAACCTTGGCAAGCCGATAAGCAATATCATGGTCCGCGTCAGGACGGCACGGTCGATGTTGTTTACGATTTTGAACCAGGGGGGCAAATGTATGCTTACGTCGCGTTGCGAGACGGTAGCGGAGTGAAACCCCATACCAGCCGCCAAGCCGGTTACGGTGGCCATGGCCAGAACGATCCCAATAATTACTGGTGGCGCGCGCAGGGAGGCGGCCGCGGCGGGAATCTTAAGCAGGTTTACGAAAATGCCGCCTTGCTCGCCAGTAACCCGCAGTGGGGAACGATTCCCGGCGGCGGCACTGGCATCGGAATGATGCCCTATGAAGGTGGGTGGTCGCCGGATTTTGGGGGCGACGCCCTGCTTGATGCTTTTCGTCGGGAAACCAACCGAGCTACAACTCTGCGACAATGCTCATATCATAATTACCAGTTAAATCACGAGGCCGGTCAGAAATATAAAGTAGCGCGCCGCGGTGGAATTAACCCGTCAGAGTTTAGCTTTGCCGGAAACAGCATCTGGTCGGTGTGGTATGGCGGTCTCGAAACTACGTTTTTCAATCACATGGATCCGCCGCTGCCACCAAGATGGCTCGCGATGCTCGACTGGAATGCGCAGACACCACCGCCGCCCCCGCACACGCCAGCGAAGGTACCGCGATCCGCCCCAAGCTGGTGCCAAGGTCTCAATCATCCCAATTTGAGCGCATGTAGACCGTAAACGACCGTTCTCGCGATGGGCGATGTGGCTCAACTGCAAGATCGGCAGCAATTCCACCGCAGTGAGAAATTCACGGCACGCGTGCGAGAAAGTAGGCAAGTGTGCCCAGGTCGTTCGTGTCGATCGGCTGCAAGACCTCGGCCATCGTGGCGTCATAGCCGCGCCGAACGCCAGCCTTGTAGTCGGTCAAGGCTTTGAGGAGGTAGTCTTCGCGCTGCCCGGCCAGCCGCGGCACGTTTTCCTGCCCGGAAAAATCGGCGCGGTGGCAGACGTTGCAATGGTTCTGCTCGGCCAGCGCCTTGCCGCGCGCAAAGCGTTTAGGATCGGTCGACTCTGCGGACGGCCGCGACGCCGGAAGCCTAGCTATTGCATCCGATATTGCGGTGAGGTCGTCGTCGCTGAATTGCTTCGTCAGATCATTCATCGGCGCGCCAAGACGCAAGCGCTCCCGAAACATGAAAAGTTGAATCAGACTATATTTTGCCGGCTGGCCGCCGAGCGAGGGCACCGCTGCGGCTTGGGAGTTCCCATTCTCACCGTGGCACGCCAGGCATGGCGCGAGACGGTTCTCCTCAGCCGAGGCAGCACCCATCATCAACAATAATACAATAGCATACAGCCTTGCCATCAGCCAAACCGCGAGCGAAAGCAGAATTCTTTGCAGTGGGCTCCGCGCGGTTTCCCGCGCCGAGCCTGTTCATTTTTACCGATTCGAAAGCGCCGATGAATCGTAGCTCAGGCGATAGACCGCGCCGTTCCAATCGTCGGAAATGAGCATCGAGCCGTCCGGCATCTGCAGCAAATCCACGGGCCGGCCAGTATATTCGTTGTTGACGAGGAAACCAGTGACGAACGGCTCCCACGAGCTCACCGTCCCGTCGGGCTTAAGATGCACGGCGATGATGTCACCGCCAACCTTCCGGGTTCTGTTCCAGGAGCCGTGCCGGGCCACGAACAGCACGTTGCGGTATTCGGCCGGGAACATGTGCCCCGTATAAAAGCGGGCGCCAAGCGGTGCGCTGTGCGGTCCGAGCAGCGCGATCGGCTGAGTCACCTCCTTGACACAGTCGTGACCCCACCCAAACTGCGGGTCGGCCAGGTTGCCCTGGTGGCAATAGGGGAATCCGAAGAAATCCTTACCTGGATGCAAAAGCCGATTGAGCTTGTCTTGAGGGGAATCCTCGGAGAGCCAATCCCGCTGGTTTTCAGTGAAGTAGAGCACTTTCGAGTCGGGATGGAAGTCCATCCCCACTACTTGTCTGATGCCGCGGGCGATGACCTCGGCACCGCTCCCATCGGGGTTGATCCGCCGAATCTGCGCATGGCTGGAAGGCGGCATGCAGATGTTACAGGGCGCACCGACTTGAAAATACAGCTTGTTATCAGGACCGATGGTCAAATACCTCCAGCCGTGCGCCTCGTCGCTCGGCAGATCACTGTAGATCACGACTGGTTTTGGCGGATTGTCGAGGTTGTCCTCAATGTGCTCGACTTTTGAAATTTTGTTGAGCTCGGCAATGTACAGCGTGCCGTTCTTGAAAGCCAGGCCGTTGGGACGAAAGAGACCGGAGAAGAGCCGCCTTACCTGTCGTTTGCCATCTTTTTCCGTGATCGCGTAGATATGGTCAAGTAGACGTGTACTGACGAAAATCGTGCCTTTGTCGCCGCGCGCAAGCGAGCGCGCGTTGGCCATGCCGCCCGAATAGACCTCGAGCTTGAACCCATTCGGGACTTTCAAGCGCTCCACCGACAATTTGTCGGCAGCAGTTGGAATGGGGGGCGGGGCGACCGGAGCGAGCTTCAGTGCGCCCGGCGATTGGGGCCGATCGGCGAGCACAGAGTTGATCGTCGGTGACGATAATGGCTGAGGACTAGCCGCGCTCTGCTGGGTCGCCGCTGGTTGCTGTGCCAGTAGCGGCGCCGGTGCCAGCAAAATGCCAGCAGCCATGCCCGCCCGCATGAGATAACGCCAAGGGTCTCGCATGATATTTCCTCCCTCTCCGCCTTATAAGCGGTTCGCCATTGTAACAAGACATCGGCCTTTGCACCAAGCCATTTGCGCAGCTTCATTCAGCGGCTGTGCTTGCACGCCAATCGATCGGTTTTAGCCATACAGCTTGCCGGTACAGTGGTGCAAGATCAGCGCTGCCGGTTGATCGGAAGCAAAAGCCCTTCGTATCACGAGCGATGAATAGCGACCGTTATCAGCGCAAGCCTTTGATCGGCTCACCACGCCTGCCTGGACGCTCATTCTACACACATAAGCACCTGATTGTTAATCCTCTACGTCTTCCTCAATGTTTTCTCGGAGTGAGGAATCAGCGGGCTCGTTCCTGGCTGTGATCGCCATCTCCTCTGGCTCGGCTTCCCCGGCGTTATTGACAGCCTGTTCTTGCGGTATTGTTCGCCACTTATCATCTTTTTTCACTGGCGAGGCGATATCGGTTATGCGGGCTGCTCAATGCGCCTGTCTCACTGCTACCCTCTTAGACTGGGAGCGCGCCGCGCCGCTCACCTTGAGTATACGCACCCCATAACCCTCGATCATCTTTCCGGAGACCAGCGCCTCCCCGCTTGTCACCTGCCCATCGAGCAAATCGGTGAGCCGCGCACGCGCAATTGACGGCGGCAGATCGTGGGCAGTCAGGTGCGCAGATGATGGTCCCCAATTGAGAAGAACAACAATCTTTTCCGCTCCGTTTGGAGTGGCGCGCAGATAAGCGAGAACGTTTGCCGTACGCCCGACGTTGAGAAACCGCAAAAGGTCCGAGCGTAGGGCGTCCTCGCGGTGCCGGAGCGCGATCAGGCGAGCATACCAGGATGCAAGCTGATTGGGGTCGCTCCACAAGAGCGGACCTCCGCCGCCATAGGGGTCATAAATGGCGGCAATCTCGTCACCTGTGTAAAGCGCGGGAAGGCCAGGCAGCGTCAGCAAAGTCGCCGCCGCCACGCGTGCGCGCGCAAGCCCGTAATGGGCTACAAAACGCTCTCGAGTGTCATTGTTATCGAGAAAGCGAAGTACGCCGTGTTCTGGCGAAGAGGAAATAGCTAGCCGCAGCAGCTGCGCCGTTTGCGACGGATCATCGAAGGCACGCTGCCACGCCCATTGGCCGAGCTGTTGCGTCCAGTCGTAAGCCACATCAAAACCGTGATGCAAATAGTAGATGTCTCTGGCCGACGCCTCTGCGACGAGCAGCAGATCAGGATCGATGCGCGTGAGCTCCGCGCTCCAGCGCGGCCAGAAATCGGGAGCACGCTGGCGGGGTCCCCATGCTGCATCAATGCGGAAGCCGTCGATGTGAAAAGTCCGCACCCAATAGGCGGACGCCTCGGTCACCATGCGCCTCACCTCTTCGTTCTCGTAGTTCAGGTTTTCCAGGTTGCGCCAATCGAAATAGTGCGCGACGGCGCCTGCGCTGTTGCGGGCAAAAAAATCGTAATAGGGCGAGCGGCGGCCGTGCGCGGCCGCATCTCGATAATAAGGATGGCGATCCGAGAGATGATTGGAAACGAAATCGAGAATCACGTGCATGCCGCGTTCATGAGCGCCGTCCACCAACGCGTGCAGGTCGGCGGCGGTGCCATAGCTCGAGCGGATACGAAAATGGTCGGTGACCGCATAGCCGAAATCGCCGTGCGGCGAGGCGGTGATCGGCGCCAGCCACAGCGTGTTAATACCGAGCCCCCGCAGCCGATCGAGCTGCGCCGTAACGTCTCTAAGACCGCCGGGACCAAACAACTTCGGCACCACCCCGTAGATGACGGCGTCATCGATCCAGGCGGCGTGTGTTTGTGCAGCATCCAGGATTTCCGGTTGACCATGCCGGAGGCGAAGCGCCACGACGCTTTGGTCGGCGCGGCCATCGGCGTCGGTCACCGTCAGCGCGATCCGGTATTCGCCATCTCTGGCCGGGAGGCGGAGCACGAGCCGCGGCTCCGCGGCCGGTAGACCGGCAAGCGGAGCTGCGCCGCGGCCAATTTCGCGCCATAGGTAATGCACGATCGGGGCCGGAAGGGCCGGCGCCTGTTTGCTTGACGTGGCGCTGAGCAGGAGCGCGCCGCGGTACAACTTTGTTTGTATGATCGCTTTAGGCACATTTGGCAGGCGCTCATGCCATTGCTGCCGGATGGCCCTCCCGACAGCGATGCCTCTCCTACGGCATTGCGCTTCGATCCAATTGTTTCCGGGTGCAAGTTTGAGGCGCGCGCTTGCGCTGCCATTCTGCGTCCGCGCCACGACCCGGGACAAAGGCGAGGAGAGGGCAACGTCATCGCAACGGCCGCCCAGCACCTCGACGCTGATGATCTTGTCAAACGTCCAAGCCTCGCCGCCCTCGGTGGCAAAAACGATGGACGCGACTTGTGCGCCGATTGGTGAGGCGGCCAGCAGCAAAGCCATCGCGGCCATCCATGCGGGAGCGCGCATGGGATGTTGGCGTCGCATTTAGCACCTATTCGCTCGCGGCGACGTCGCGCCGGCCCGACCGCCTGCACCGCAGCAGACCCGATTCATGCCGCCACCTCACGATTTGCCGGCGGCTTTGCGATACGTCATCGTCATCGGCAGCATCAAGCCGCGCCGCCAAATCGATATCACCCGCAACCAGGCCGCGGCTTTGGCATCGCAGCGGTTGCCGACGAGCGCCGATGCGTGCCCTGCCCGATAAAGCGGCCGTCCTTGAGCACGATAATGGAGTCGGCATTCACCACAGTGATGAGGCGATGAGCAACACGAACGCGTGCGGCCCTTGAGCAGATGATCAAGCGCCATCTGCACCGCCTCTTCAGAATGGGCCTCAACTTAACGCTCGCCAAGGCAGAGCATGCCGCCGCATTTTCCGACTGTGTGTTTCGTAACCATCGAGCAATTGCGTGATGAACGCATGCGCGTGCGCGGCGCCCGTAAGCAATATTTTCCGCGATAATGTATGGTTGAAGAGCAGCGGGTCCTCCAGCATCACGCCCAAGTTGTGCCGCAGCGAATGTGCTTGTTCGCAGATCCATCCGTTGAGCATAATTCGTCCCGATTGCGAATCGTAGAAGCGCATTAAAATCGTCATCAGTGTGGCGTCCCCCCCCCCCGCTCGGTCCGATAATGGCGAGCCCTTGCCCGGGAGCGACGCGGAGCGAAACGAAGCTCACCTCAGCAATGCATAGGGTGCAGCTGAGATCGGCCACTCAGGCGCGAGGTGAAATCCGAAATTACTTCCGCTACGAGGGGTGCTCCTCGAGGATTAATGGCGAACGCGGCCTTGCGCCTTGCCGAGTAGATGTTGCCAGTCCTTGGACAGGGGTAAACAGGCCGCCCACACACCCGACGAAGGCGAACGCCGTGCCGAGGGTGACCTGGCCAGGGATAACCAGATAGGCGCCGAAGGCAATCGCTGATAATCGCGCAGCCGCGACTAAACGCGCTATAGCTCACTGCGATACCGCTTGCGCGGGAGCAAGGCCGCGAATATGGATCGATAGCGCCTCTATCGTTTTCAACGCCGAGACCGAAGTACCAGCGAGCGACAACCGGCCCAGTCAAGGCGTGCTGCGGAAAGGCGAATTGGGATAGGCCCGAGCGCGCGGGCGCCGCCAAGCGGGCCGTGGCGCACTGCGGATGTACGACATTAAACTAATTATGAGCACTCGTGCCGGGCGGCAGCCTTAAGGTACGCGCTCGACCAGTCGTGCCCAGTTCCCGATGACGCGCCGCAGCAACTCGAGTGCGCGGGCCAGGCCGAGTAACTCGGGCCGTTGGTTACCTTTGAGGCGCAAGAATTGGTGGTGTGTGGCAGCGAAGTTCCAATGGCGCGAGGGGCTCCACAAAGGGCCATTGAAGACTCAACAAGCCCAACCAAGGCAGGAACAAACGAAAATGTGTGACGTTCGGCTACTGAGCATAAGGGGTAATCGCCTGCAAGAAGAAGAAGAAGAAGAAGAAGAAGAAGAAAAAGAAGAAGAAGAAGAAGAAGAAGAAGAAGAAGAAGAAGAAGAAGATCCTCATAGGATGAGGATGCTGCATAATCTCCTCTTCAAGCGTTTCGAGCCAAGCCGGGCGTTGCGCTCCGACGACAGAGAAAGAAAGACAAATGAATTCAGTCGCAGCAGGTTCTGGAAAGGTCCGTGTAGGCATTGTCGGGGTGGGAAATTGCGCATCGTCATTTGTTCAAGGTTTATCGTTCTACCGACGCGCGCGAACCAATGAACCCGTCCCGGGTTTGATGAATGTCGATCTCGGCGGGTACCGCGCCTGTGATCTGCAAATTTCTGCGGCGTTTGACGTAGCCGCGCAGAAAGTTGGGCGCGACGTGAGCGAAGCCATTGTCGCACCGCCAAACAATACCTTTCGTTTTGCTGCCGTCACTCCCATGGGGGTGCGCGTCCGCCGCGGCCCGACGCTGGATGGGCTTGGTCAGTTTCTCCGCGAAGACATTGTCGAATCGGACGAACCAGAGGCGGACGTCACTGATTGTTTGTTGGCATCACATACCGACGTTCTGGTCTCGTACCTTCCGGTCGGCTCGCAGCGCGCGACGGAATTTTACGCAGAGCGCGCGCTGGAGGCCCGCTGCGCCTTCGTTAACTGCATCCCGGTCTTCATTGCCTCGGACCCCCGATGGCGCAAGCGCTTCGAGTTGGCAGGTGTCCCGCTCATTGGTGACGATATCAAGAGCCAGGTCGGCGCCACCATCGTGCACCGCTTGCTCGCTAATCTGTTCCGTGAGCGTGGCGTGCGGCTCGACCGCACCTATCAGCTCAATTTCGGGGGTAATGCCGACTTCAAGAATATGCTCGAACGCGAGCGGCTGAAGTCGAAGAAAATCTCCAAAACACAATCTGTCACCAGCCAATTCGAAGTACCGCTTGCGCCGGAGGACATTCATGTCGGGCCAAGTGATCATGTTCCGTGGCTCACAGACCGCAAGATGGCTTACATCCGGCTTGAAGGCACCAGTTTCGGCGGCGTGCCGCTGAACGTGGAGCTGAAGCTCGAAGTCTGGGATTCACCGAATTCCGCGGGCGTGGTCATCGATGCGGTACGCTGCGCCCGTCTCGCCAAGGATCGCGGAGTTGGCGGCGCGCTAATCGGTCCGTCCAGCTATTTCATGAAATCACCGCCGGAGCAGTTCACCGACAGCGAAGCGCGCGCCCGTACCGCAGAATTCATCAAAGGGAGCGGTCGGGGCGCAGGAGGCGATTGATTGTGACCACGACGGTTATCTTGGTCCGACACGCGGCACACGATTGGCTCGGCTGTCGGCTCGCCGGGCGGGGGGTGGATATGGAGTTAAGCTCGCTAGGCGCAGCTCAGGCGGAGCGCCTCGCAGCGGAACTTGGGAGCCGGGATGTCGCCGCAGTAACGTCAAGTCCGCGCCTGCGCACGCGGCAAACGGCCCGGCCGATAGCGCGGGCCTGCCGGCTGCCGCTCCTCACCGCGCCCGAATTCGACGAACTCAACTTCGGCGAATGGACTGGCCGCTCGTTTGACGAACTGCAGAACGATCCGTGCTGGTGGCGTTGGAATTTGCAGCGGGCACAGAGCCGTCCGCCGGCCGGGGAAAGCATGGCAGAGCTACAAGAGCGAGTCGTGAATGGCTTGACTGAAATTGTGACAAAGCATCGCGGTCGATGCGTCGTGATTGTGAGCCATGCCGAACCGATCCGCGTCGCCGTTCTGCATCATTGCCGCATGCCGCTGGACGATTTCGCGCGCGTGCCGATCGATCCGGCCTCGCTAACAACGCTGCAGTTTGATGGCGAGCGCGGCAGAGTTGCAATCATCAATGAAACCTTCGAGCCAACAATGGTGCCGGCATGAAGATTATTGTGTTCGGCCTCACCATCAGTTCATCATGGGGCAACGGTCATGCCACGCTTTGGCGGGGTCTCTGCAAAGCACTGGCCAGGCGGCACTGCCGGATCGTTTTCTTTGAACGCGACGTCCCCTACTATGCCAGGGCACGCGATCTTTATGATGTGCCGCGCGGGCGGCTGGTCCTTTATCGCGATTGGCCGACAATCGCTGCGGCAGCGGCTGATGAGCTGCGCGAGGCCGACGTGGCGATCGTCACCTCATACTGTCCGGACGGTGTAGCCGCGACCGAGCTTGTAACCTCGCACGATCGGGTTCTAAAACTCTTTTATGATCTCGACACGCCGATCACCTTGGCGGCGCTGTCGAGTGGGGCGCAATTGCCCTATATCGGCGCCCGCGGCCTGCGCGATTTCGATCTGGTCTTGAGCTATACGGGGGGCGAAGCTCTCGCTGCTTTGCGCAGCCAACTCGGCGCCCGTCGCGTCGCGCCGCTTTATGGGCATGTCGATCCGGAACTGCATCGCCCGGCGGCAGCGCTGCCGCACTACGGCTGCGACTTATCCTATCTCGGCACCTATTCGGCCGACCGGCAAGAGGCGCTCGAGGAGCTGCTACTGGCGCCGGCGCGCTGCCGGCCGGCGTGCCGCTTTCTGATCGGCGGCGCACAATATCCGCAGGATTTTCCCTGGGCACCAAACCTCTATTTCGTCCGCCATTTGCCGCCGCAAGAACATCCGGCCTTCTTCTCGTCCTCTCGGCTCACGCTCAACCTCACGCGCGCCACCATGGCGCGCATGGGATGGTGTCCATCCGGGCGGCTGTTCGAAGCCGCCGCTTGCGGCGCCCCAGTGATCACCGATGAGTGGGAGGGACTCGACGGCTTCTTCACGCCCGGCGCCGAAATCCTGCTCGCTCGCGGGGCCGACGACGTCATTGCCGCGCTGGATCTAAGTGACGCCGATCTTGCACGCATCGCCGGCGCGGGGCGCGAGCGCACGCTCGCGCAGCACACATCGGAACGCCGCGCCGACGAACTTTTGGGGATCCTCGAACAGGCGCGAGCTCCGCGCCAACTGGCGGAGGCCTGACATGTGGGGGATCGTTCCTGCCGCAGGCCGCGGCAGCCGCATTCAGCCGCTCGCTTTTTCGAAAGAATTGTTGCCGGTCGGCAGCCGATTCGATAATGGCGTTGAACGGCCATGCGCGGTCAGCGAATATTTGCTCGAGCGCATGGTTCTTGCGGGCGCCAACAAGATTTGCTTCGTCATTTCGCCCGACAAAGCCGACATTCTCAGCTATTTCGGTGATCATTATGGCGGCGCGAGCATCGTCTATATGGTTCAGCCGCAGCCCTCAGGCTTATGTGACGCGGTATTTCGGGCGCATCAGATACTGACCGTGAACGAGCCGGTGATTGTTGGCCTTCCCGACACGATCTGGTTTCCTGACGGGGCGCTTGGAAGCTTGCCCGATGACGCCCTTTCTTTTCTGCTCTTTCCGGTGGAGCAGCCAGAATTTTTCGATGCCGTGCTGCTCGACGCCGATGACAGGGTGCGCGCGATTGAGGTCAAGCAGAAGAACGCGTCCTCGCATTGGATCTGGGGGGCGTTCAAGATGCCGGTCGATATCTTCGGAGCACTGCGCCGGCTCTGGACCGCGCGCGGCGAGAGCGATGAATATTTCGGCACGCTGATCAATGCATATCTGGCCGATGGCGGCAGTGCGCTCGGCGTCAAAGGCGGCGAGGCCTATGTGGACGTCGGAACGCTCAACGGTTATCGGGCGGCCACGGCCCTGCTTGCTGAAAGGCGGCGCGCCGGCGCCATGGCTCAATCACTCCCAGCGATGTGCTGGCCGGCCGGCCGACTGCCGCACACGTCGGTGCAGTCGAGGCAAGCTACTCCATGAACGACCTGTCGCCGGCGGAAATCCGCGAGAAGGTGGAGGCGCTGGGGCCCTGGTTCCACAACCTCGATCTGCGCGGCGTAAGCACCGCACCTGCGCATTTCCTGGGCGACTACCCGGCGGTGAAGTGGCGCCGCTTTGCCGCGGCCGTCCCACAGGACCTCGCCGCAAAATCCGTCCTCGATATCGGCTGCAATGCCGGTTTTTACGCGATGGAGATGAAGCGACGCGGGGCAGCGCGCGTGCTCGGGCTCGATACGGACGAGGAGTATCTGGCGCAGGCGCGTTTTGCCGCACGGGTGAACGCTCTCGACATCGAATTCCGCCGGATGTCAGTGTACGACGTCGCTGCACTGGGCGAGAAATTCGACCTCGTTCTGTTTCTGGGCGTGCTCTACCATCTGCGCCATCCGCTACTCGCGCTCGATCTCATTCACGATCACGCGGTTCGCGATATGCTGGTGTTCCAGTCGATGCAGCGCGGCGCCGATCATGTCGAGACGCTCGATGCCAATTACGATTTCTGGACGAAGGAGCTGTTCAACAGCGACGGTTTTCCAAAATTGCATTTCATCGAGCACAAATTTGCCGATGACTGGACCAATTGGTGGATTCCGAACCGTGCGTGTGTACAGGCCATGCTGCGCAGCGCCGGCTTCCGCATCATCAGAAATCCGGAGCCTGAAGTTTACATCTGCCGCCGCGTGGAGCGGCCATATTCGGCCGGACCGGTTTATCCGGCGAGCGGAGAGCGCGCATGATCGAGGCGGCGATGATCTGGAACGAACCGAACAACAAGTCGCATTGGGACCCCGAGGTGGACCCGGGCTGGACTAGGTTCGCCGAAATGGCGATTGCTGCCGGGCAGGCGATCCGTTCGGTTAGCGCCAGCCTGCCGCGGGTGCTCGGCGGTATCTCGCCGATCGATCCCAGCTTCATCGCCAACATGGCCGGGCGCGGCGTGCTCGATCAGGTCGAGGTGGTGGCGGTGCACGGTTTCCCGCTCGACTGGAACCTGTGGACGCTCGACGAATGGCCCGCCAAGATCAAAGAGATCGCCGCCGTGACATCGTTGCCGATCTGGGTAACCGAAGTCGGCGTCTCCTCTTTCGGCGCCGAGGAGGTGCAGGCGTGGGGCGTCGGCCGCACCGCGAAATTGTTGGTCGGCTGCAGCGAGCGCATTCACTGGTACAGCCTCTATGACTTGCCCAAGACTTGGACGGCCACGACGCGCCACAAGGAGGTTGAGGGTTCATCCTATTACCGGCATTTTCATATGGGGCTGTTGCGTGAGGACGGATCACCGAAGATTGCGATTGAGAAATTCGCTGCTGTCACTCCGGCGCTCGGCATTTGTCAGTGGTTTCATTTTCAGGATCATCGGCTGCATGACGCCGTGCGCTGGCTGCGTCGGCTTGGGGTTCGTTACCTGCGCACGGGCCTGTCATGGGCGGACAGCTTTCATGCGGACGCACTCGAATGGTTCGATCGTCAGATGGATGCTCTCGCCGAGTTTGACGTGACGTTGACCTTCTGCTTCACACCCGAGCATCGCGGCATCGCGCCTCATCATACCAGCGCCCCGCTGGTCAACGCCGAATTCGCTGATTTCTGTGCAACCATGATCGACCGTTATCATGATCACATCCGGCCGGCTCAGACCACCGCTGCGGCCGCCGCCCTGGTGTAGAGCCCATGCGCGCTCTCGTCCTCGTTCTTGACTCCGTTGGGATCGGTGCGGCGCCGGACGCGCAGCGATATGGCGATGCCGGGGCCGACACCGTCGGCCACATCGCCGCCGCATGCGTGCGCGGCGAAGCCGACACTCACGAGCGCTGCGGACCGCTGCGCTTGCCGAACCTGACGCGGCTCGGCCTTGTCGAAGCCTGCCGGGTCGCAAGCGGCTGTGCGCCGGCAGGGCTCGACCAAAAAGTGAATCCCGCCGGCCGCTACGGCAGCGCCTGCGAAATCTCCAAAGGCAAGGATACGCCATCGGGCCATTGGGAGCTCGCCGGCGTGCCGGTTTCATTCGACTGGGGCTATTTTCCGCAGAGCCGGCCCTGTTTCCCGCCCGGACTGATCGACGAGCTTTGCGCGCGCGCGTCGCTTGGCGGCATCCTCGGCGATTGTCATGCCAGTGGAACCGCGATCATCGCAGCACTTGGCGAACAGCACGTGCGATCGCAGCACCCGATCTGCTACACCTCCGCCGACAGCGTGTTTCAGGTTGCCGCCCACGAAGAAGCGTTCGGGCTCGATCGGCTCTACCGTGTTTGCGAGATCGCGCGTGAACTCGTCGACCCGCTCAATATCGGTCGCGTCATCGCCCGGCCGTTTACCGGTTCTGCTCCTGCGTTTCGCCGCACCGCCAACCGCCGTGATTACTCGGTGCCGCCGCCATCGCCCACCTTGCTCGACATCGCCGCAGCCGCCGGCCGCGACGTCGTCACCATAGGTAAGATTGGTGATATCTTCGCGCATTCCGGCACCGGGCGAGTCCTCAAAGCCGACGGCAACAACGCGCTGTTCGAGCGGATGATCGAGGGCTTCACCGCGCTCGCCGATGGTGGGCTACTGTTTGCCAATTTTGTCGATTTTGACACGCTTTACGGACATCGCCGGGACGTCGCTGGTTATGCCAAGGCACTAGAGGATTTCGACCTCCGCTTGCCGAAATTGATCGGCCTATTGCATGAGCGGGATTTGCTCGTGATCACCGCCGATCACGGCTGCGATCCGACCTGGCCGGGCAGCGACCACACTCGCGAGCAAGTACCGGTTCTTAGCTATTGCCCCTCGTTGCCGCCTGGCTCCGTCGGCCGACGCGCCACGTTCGCCGACGTCGGTGCGACGGTTGCCGCACATCTGGACGTTTCGCCGCTTGCGGCCGGCATACCGTTTTGATCAGCGTGCGGTAACGCCAAAAGCGCCGGCAGGCCTCGTCGGAGATTATTTTCCGCTGGGCGACAGGATTTGTTTTCCGCTGGTCCGACACGTTTGGATAACGAGTTAACTGCGCCCAGGCAACTTCGTTGCAGGGCGCACTGAGCAATTCGCGAGAGTCGCATCGACGACTTTTCATTCTTGGTCGCTTATTTACGCTTTTTTGTTGTTGTTCTCGAATGAGATCCAGGAACAAACCTTCTTGCCTAGCGTTGCAAGAGCAACGTAGTTTTTTTTTTGCGATGACAATTTATGCATGTGCTGGTAACCGGCGGGGCCGGCTTCATAGGCTCGCATCTGACGGATCTGCTGCTCAGCAGCGGTCATAGCGTGCGCATCCTTGACGATCTTTCGCCGCAGGTGCACGGAGCAGCTCGCCGGCGGCCGGCTTATCTCGCTGACGACGCCGAACTGATAATCGCCGATGTGCGCGACCTCACGAGCGTAGAGCGGGCGGTGCGCAACATCGATGCAGTCGTGCATCTCGCCGCCTCAGTCGGCGTCGGCCAGAGCATGTACGACATCGCCGCCTATGTCGATACGAATGAACGCGGCACCGCGAACGTGCTGGAGGTCATCGCGCGCCGTCCGGTGAAGCGGCTGGTCGTGGCCTCATCGATGAGCATCTACGGCGAAGGTCTTGCGCGGCGCGGCGACGGCCAATTGATATCTCCTCCGGAGCGCACGCGCGAACAGCTCCAGCGCGGCTTATGGGAATTGCAGACCGCGGATGGCGCTTTCCTCGAAGCGGTGCCGACCCCGGAGGCCAAGGTGCCGTCGCTCAGTTCGATCTATGCGCTCAACAAATACGCGCAGGAGCGAATGGCGCTGATCGTCGGTCGCGCTTACGGCATTCCCACAGTCGCGCTGCGTTTCTTCAACGTCTACGGGCCGCGCCAGGCGCTCTCCAACCCGTACACCGGCGTGCTCGCGATCTTCGCTTCGCGGCTCCTCAACGACAAGCCGCCGGTCGTATTTGAGGACGGGCAGCAGCGGCGCGATTTCGTCCATGTTGCCGATGTGGCGCGCGCCTGCCAACTCGCAGTGGAACGGGACGGCGTGGACGGCGGGGTCTTCAATATTGGTTCCGGGGCGAGCCGCACGATCCTTTCGGTCGCGGAGGATTTGGCAAAAATAGTCGGCAAGCCAGGGCTCAAGCCGCGAGTGACGGGCAAATACCGCGCCGGCGATATCCGCCACTGCTTCGCCGATATTACATTGAGTCAAAAAAAACTCGGCTTCGCTCCAGAAATCGACTTTGCCGAGGGGCTTGCTGAATTGGCCGACTGGCTCGCCGACAAGGTTGCCGAAGATCGCGTGGATCAAGCCACTGCAGAACTCGAAACAAGGGGCCTTGTGGCATGAGTGCCCCGCCACGAAGGCCCGTTGCCGACGAACGGCCGGTGCTGATCACGGGCGGAGCCGGTTTTATCGGCTGCAATCTCGCCGCTGAGCTGGCGCGCCGCGGCAGCAGGGTTCTGATCTTTGACAACATGTCGCGCCCCGGCGCGCAAGAGAATGCGCAGTGGCTCAGAGCGCGGCATGGAGAGCGGATTGCGATCGAGACGGGTGATGTGCGCGATGCGCAGGCGCTTGCTGGCGCGGTAGAAGCCTGTTCGGCGGTGCTGCATCTTGCCGCGCAAGTGGCGGTCACCACGAGCGTCGATTGCCCGGTAGCAGATTTCGAGACCAATGCCCGCGGCACGCTCAATGTGCTCGAGGCCATACGCCTGCACAATGCACGCGCGCCGCTGGTGTTTGCATCGACCAACAAGGTCTACGGCCGCCTGCTCACCAATGACGCGTTCTTGCGCTGCGGCAACCGCTATGTCGCCGCGGACCCGCGGCTTCGCGGCGGCGTCGATGAGGATACGCCGCTCGACCTGTACAGTCCCTACGGATGCTCTAAAGGCGCGGCCGACCAATACGTGCACGATTACGGGCGCGTTTACGGCTTGCGGACGGTGGTGCTGCGCATGAGCTGCATCTACGGCCCGCGGCAGTTCGGCACCGAGGACCAGGGTTGGATCGCCCATTTCATGCTGCGTGCAATAAAGCGGCATCCGCTCACGATTTTTGGCGACGGACTGCAAGTGCGGGATGCCTTGCATATCGACGATGCCGTGGCTGCCTGGCTCGGTACTCTCGAGCGCATTGACGCGGCAAGTGGCAGGATTTTCAATCTCGGCGGCGGACCTGATAACGCAGTTAGCCTCCTCGAACTGATCGATTTGATCCAGCAATTATGCGGCTGGCAGCCTGAGCCGCGCTTCGACGTATGGCGGCCAGGCGATCAGCCCTGGTACGTCTCGAACATCCAGGCCATTTCGGCGGCGCTTGGATGGGCGCCGCGCGTGCGCTTGCGCGAAGGCTTGCCTTCGCTTCAGCACTGGCTCGAATTGCGGTTTGCTACAGCGGTCCCGGTGGAGCGAGAGGTTGCATGAAAGTGGCGTTGCTCAATCCGAACTGGCGCTACGATGGCAGCATCTATTTCGGTTGTCGCTCGCCGCATCTGCCGCTGGAACTGGGTATTGCGCAACGGCTTTTGAACCACAACGGCCATCGGACGCTGCTGCTCGACGCCCATCTGTTTGCACTGAGCGATAGCGATATCGTCGCTGAGCTGAAGAGCTTCCGGCCGGACATGACGGTGCTCACCACCGCGCCGACCTATTTGTTCTGGCGCTGCGCGCCGCCGGAATTGCGCATCCCGCAGCTGCTGGCGATCGCCATCCGCGACGTGGCGGGCTCGTTGGTCGTCGTCGGTCCGCACGGGTCGACAGCCCCGCGTGCGGCGCTGCGCAAGCTGCGGGCCGATGTCGTGGTGATGGGCGAATGTGAGGAGATTTTGCTGCAGCTAGCGGAAGGCCAGCGTGCGCTACCGGGCACCGCCTTCGTCGAGGGCGAAAACGTTCGGGCGATCGGCGGCCCACAGGCCGCGACCTTTGTCGACCAGCCGCCGCTCATCTGGCCCGACGAGATGATCCGCCGCCACGATCATCATCATCATCGCTTCGAGGCCGCGCCGCTCGGGCCCGGTGCGGAGGTTGAGGCCTCGCGCGGCTGTCCCTATAGTTGCACCTTCTGCGCTAAGGAGAATTTCCGCAACAAATATCGGCGGCGCCCCGCCGATGTCGTCCTGCAGGAGATCGATGCGCTGCAGCGGCAGGGCGTGGAATACGTCTATTTCATCGACGAAATCTTCCTGCCCAACGAGCCATTGCTCCGCGGCCTAGTCGGACGCGGCCTCAAATTCGGCGTGCAGACCCGCATCGATCTGTGGAAGCCTCCGACGCTGGAATTGCTCGGCCGCGCCGGCTGCGTCTCCGCCGAATGCGGCGTGGAAAGCCTCACGGTGGAGGGTCGCGAGGCGCTCGCCAAGCGCTGCCGCATGAGCACCGACGAGCTCGCTGACCGCTTGATCGAGGCCAAGCGGCACATCGCCTTCGTGCAGGCCAATCTGATCGAAATGCCGCAGGACAACGAGGATGCCGTGGACCGCTGGCGGCGGCAGATGCACGATGCCGGCATTTGGGCCAACGATCCGGTGCCGCTGTTCCCCTATCCGGGCTCTCCGGATTACCAGCGGCTGTGGGGTGCGCCGGATGATCTCGCCTGGGAGCGCGCGCATGATCACTATTTGCAGCAGTTCCGCGCGTTCAGCGATGTGCAGGAGCAGGAGCCACGGCGACTGCAGGATCTGGAGCTGGTCGCGTGACATCCCCGGCGGAGCTCCGCATTCTGATGACCACGGACGCGGTCGGCGGTGTCTTCGTCTATGCCGGCGCGCTGGCACGAGCATTGTGTGCGGCAGGCCATGCCGTGCGGCTCGTCGTCATGGGCCCAGCGCCGCAGCCTGAGCAGCTTGCGGATCTGGTGGGTATCCGCGGCCTGGAAATTGTCGTCACCGACCTGCAGCTCGAATGGATCGACCCGCAAGGTGCGGACCTGCTGCGTGCTCGCGACACGCTGCTCGCGTTAGCTGACGCCTTCCGGCCCGATCTGGTGCATCTCAACAGCTTTCGCGAAGCAAGCTTCGATTGGCCCGCGCCAGTCCTCCTAGTCGCTCACTCGTGCGTGTGGACATGGTGGCGCGCTTGCCGCGGCGGCAGCCCCGACGAGCAGCGCTGGCAGGTTTATGCCGACAACGTTGCGGCCGGGCTCGCCGCTGCTGACGCTTGGGTCGCGCCGACGGCGGCGTTTCGGTGCGATCTCATGGCACTCTATCGGCCGGCGCGTGATGGCTTGGTGATCAGGAACGGGTTGGCAGCTGGCTCCGTTGCGCCCACGGTGAAGCAGCCTTTCATCCTCGCGGCGGGACGGCTGTGGGACGAGGCCAAGAACATTTCCACTCTCGCCGAGATTGCTGCGCAGCTGCCGTGGCCGAGCCGCATCGTGGGGCCGGTCCGTGGTCCGCAGACTGCGGCGGCGCAAATCGCGAACGAGCACGTTGCCTGCCTCGGTGCTCTTCCTCATCGTGAAGTGCTCGCGGCCATGAGCCGCGCCTCCATCTTCGTGGCCCCCGCTCGCTATGAGCCGTTCGGCCTCAGCGTGTTGGAAGCGGCAGCCGGGGGCTGCGCGCTTGTTCTCTCCGACTTGCCGAGCTTCCGCGAGTTGTGGGCAGACGCCGCATGCTTCGTCACGCTGCGCGATCGCCAGGCGCTGTGCAGCGCGTTGCGCTCCCTCTGTGGCAACGACAAGCTGCGGAACAGCTTGCAGGCGAGCGCGCGCGCCCGCGCCCAACTCTATTCGCTCCCGGCTATGACCAAAGCTTATCAGGAGCTCTATCGCGCGCTTCTTGGCGAGTGCAAAGCCGCCGCACCAAACTCGGCTTTGCCCAACTCGGCCGCGCCCAAATCCGCCGCTGCAACCGCTGCCCGCTCGATGCCGGAGCTGCGCGCATGAAGGTGGTGCTGTTCTGCCAGTCGTTCCTTTCCTGCTGGAACAATGGTCACGCCCATTTTTTGCGCGGCATTGCGCGTGAGCTGATGCGGCTCGGCCACGACGTCCACGTTTACGAGCCGGAAGACGGCTGGAGCCGCATGAACGCCACCAAGGACAGCGGCACACCGGTACTCGAAGAAGCCGCCGCGCTCGTTCCCGGCGTCACGATCCACGTCTATCGCGAAAGCGAGCTCGATGTCGATCGCGTCACTGATGGCGCGGCTCTGCTCATTGCCCAGGAATGGAATACGCCGGCATTGATCGCGTCACTCGGCCGGCATCGTGCCGCTGGCGGCGACTATACTCTGCTGTTCCACGATAACCATCATCGCTCCATCACGGCGCCGGCTGAACTGCAAAAATTCGACCTCGACGGCTACGACGGCGTGCTCGCCTTCGGCGAATCCATCCGTCACGCCTATCTGAAACAGGGCTGGGCACGCCGCGCCTTCACCTGGCACGAAGCCGCCGACACCGCCTTGTTTCGCCCGTTGCCCGGTCACCCGAAGGAGATCGATCTGATCTGGATCGGGAATTGGGGCGACGAGGAACGCACCCGCGAGCTTGGCACATTTCTGTTCCGTCCAGCCGGTGACCTTGGCCTGCGTGCCCGCGTCCATGGCGTTCGCTATCCACAAGCAGCCCGCGAGGTGCTCGCAGTCCACGGCATTGAGTACGCCGGCTGGCTGCCCAATCATCGCGCACCCAAAGCTTACGCGCAGGCGCGTGCGACCGTGCACATTCCACGCCGTCCGTACGTGGAGGCCCTGCCCGGCATTCCGACCATCCGCGTGTTCGAAGCCTTGGCCTGCGGCATTCCCTTAATTTGCTCTCCCTGGCGCGACGAAGAGGGCCTGTTTCCGAAAGACACCTATCTCACCGCGCGCGACGGTGCCGAAATGTCCAAAGCGCTTTCACGGGTTGTGGAGGACGAAAGCGTAGCGCGCGATCTGTCGGCGAGGGGAGTGCGCGCCATCGCGGCGCGGCACACCTGCGCGCACCGGGTGAGAGAGCTTCTCTGTATCGTGGAACGCCTGCGCGGAAACGCGATCGCAAGCGCCGAGCGCGCCGGCGCTCCACCAATCTCGCGGGGCGCCTTATGAAGATCGCGTTCTTTGGCTCGAGCCTGGTTTCCTCTTATTGGAACGGCGCCGCCACGTACTACCGCGGCATCCTCAAAGCGCTGGCGGCGCTCGGCCATGAGATTGCCTTCTATGAGCCCGATGCATTCGAGCGGCAGCGGCATCGCGACATCGCCGACCCGCCGTGGGCGCGGGTGATCGTCTATCCGGCGACCGAGGACGGCTGGCAATCGGCGCTCGACCGCGCCGCGCGCGGCTGCGACCTTCTCGTGAAGGCAAGCGGCGTGGGCGTGTTTGATGCCGAGCTGGAACGGGCCGTGCCGCACTTTTGCCCGGCCCGTGCCACGACGGTCTACTGGGACGTCGACGCTCCGGCGACGCTCGAGGCCGTGGCAGCGAATGCCGCGCATCACTTGCGGCGCGTCATTCCGCTCTACCATCTGGTCCTCACCTATGGCGGCGGCGATCCGGTGGTTGCCGGCTATGAGCGCCTCGGGGCTCGCTGGTGCGTGCCGATCTACAATGCGCTCGACCCTTCGACGCATTATAGCGTTCCCCAGGAGGCGCGCTTCCGCTGCGACCTCGGCTTCCTCGGCAATCGGCTGCCCGATCGCGAGGCGCGAACCGAGGAGTTCTTCTTCAAACCAGCGGGTTGTTTGCCCGACCACAGCTTTTGCCTCGGCGGCGCCGGCTGGGACGACAAAACGATGTCCGCGAATGTGCGGCTGCTCGGTCACGTCGGCACCAGCGATCACAACGCCTTCTTCTGCTCCGCACTCGCCACGCTCAACGTCAATCGCGACAGCATGGCCCGCTGCGGTTTCTCGCCACCCACTCGCATTTTTGAGGCGGCTGGAGCCGGTGCTTGCGTGATCAGCGACGCCTGGGACGGAATCGACCTGTTTCTCGATCCCGGGCGCGAAATTCTCCTTGCCCGCAGCGGAGAACAAGTCGCCGAACTGCTCGCGGGCCTCGCTCCCAAGCAGGCGCGGCGGATCGGGGCGGCCGCTAAGGCGCATATTCTGGCGCATCATACTTACGCACAACGGGCCCGGCAGGTGGAGCACCTCCTCAACGCGACGGTAGTGAAAGGCGAGGCAGCGGAATGAGCCTAAATATCGTTATCTTCGGCTTGTCGATAACGTCTTCCTGGGGCAACGGCCATGCCGCGACATATCGGGCCTTGGCCAAGGCGCTGTACCAGCGTGGGCACCGGGTGACCTTTCTCGAGCGCGACCTGCCCTGGTATCGCGAAAACCGTGATTTGCGCTCAGCCGAGTATTGCCGCACGGAGGTGTATGAGCATTTGCGCGAAGTGCCGCTGCGCTTTGGCGCACTAGTGGCGAATGCGAATTTGGTGATCATCGGCTCTTACGTGCCCGACGGCATCACGCTCGCCGATTGGATCACGAGCCATGCGCGCGGGGTCACGGCCTTTTACGACATCGACACGCCGGTCACGTTGGCCGGCCTCGATCGTGGCCAAACCGACTACATTTCGGCGGCGCTCGTGCCGCGCTTCGATATCTACCTGTCGTTCACCGGCGGCCCGACCTTGAGCCTGATCGAGGATGTGTACGGCAGCCCGCGTGCGCGTACTCTGCATTGCGCAGCCGACATTGAGGCGGGGCCGCCGAGCGACCGACCGCTGCAATGCGTGCTCGGCTATCTCGGGACCTATTCGGCGGATCGACAGCCCAGGCTTGAGGCATTGCTGTTCGAAACCGCGCGTCGCCTTCCACAAGAGAAGTTCGTTGTCGCCGGCTCGCAATATCCGGCGAGCGTGGAGTGGCCATCCAATATCCGCCACACCGTGCATCTGCCGCAAGCGCAGCACGCCGCGTTCTATCGGAGCCAGCGCTACACGCTCAACGTCACGCGCGAGGACATGCGGCTGGCGGGCTACTCCCCTAGCGTCCGCCTGTTCGAAGCGGCGGCATGCGGCGCTCCGATCATTACCGACGATTGGCCCGGCCTGGAAACTTTTTTTACGCCCGGTCGGGAAGTTTTGGTGGTCGAAAGCGCCGAGCAGGTAATGGGTGTGCTCCACGACATCTCCGAAGAGCGCCGGCGCGATATCGCGGCCGCGGCGTATCAACGGCTGTTGCGTGATCACACCCCGCAACAGCGTGCGCGGCAACTGGAGAACTATTACCAGGAAGTGATAGGCAGGCGACCGGCAAGTGCTCGACTCGAAGTGGTTGCCTGAGAAACCTTTGCGACGGAAAATTGTGATGTTCAGGTCCGAAGCGAACCAGCGAGACGGTGCCCGGCGTGCCGCCAAGAGGCAGCAAAGCGGGACTGTAGTGGTCACCGGGGGCGCCGGCTTTATCGGCTCGCATCTCTGCGACCGGTTGTTGCAGCACGGACATCGGGTAATTTGCCTCGATAATCTTTACACCGGCCAACTGGAGAACATCCAGCCGCTGCAGAATCACCCGCGTTTTCGTTTTCACAAGTGCGACGTGCGCGAACAGCTTGAGATCGGCGAGCCAGTGGCGCGTATCTATAATCTCGCTTGTGCGGCCTCGCCCCGCCACTACCAGCGCGACCCGGTCGGCACCCTGCAGACCTGCATCATCGGGGCGCAGAACGTTCTCAATCTCGCGCGCCGCAATTGCGCGCCGGTATTGCAAGCTTCAACCAGCGAGATCTATGGCGATCCACAGCGGCACCCGCAGGCGGAGGACTACGTCGGGCACGTCAATCCGATCGGACCCCGCGCCTGCTACGATGAAGGAAAGCGCGCCGCCGAAACGCTGTTCTGCGATTACCGCCGCAGCTACGGGGTGTCTATCAAGATTGCACGGATTTTCAACACGTACGGGCCGCGCATGCTGGAAGATGACGGCCGCGTCGTCTCGAACTTCATTGTCCAGGCGCTGCGCGGGGAGCCGCTGACCATCTACGGCAGTGGCAGTCAGACCCGTTCGTTTTGCTATGTCGGTGATCTGGTGGACGGCCTCGAGAGGTTGATGGAGAGCAACGATGCGGTGACCGGGCCATTTAATCTCGGCAATCCGCAGGAAATGGCCGTCGGCGACGTCGCCAAGCTAGTCCTCGAGCTGACTGGGTCCACATCGCGCATCACCCATCACGCGCTCCCGCAAGATGATCCAAAACGCCGTCGCCCGGCGATCGAGAAAGCCGCGGCCGCACTCGGCTGGCAGCCGCGCGTCCCGCTCGCAGCGGGTCTGAAGGCGACCATCGGTTATTTCCTGCTCAGGATTTCTCGGCAACAGAGTGCTGCAGCCTACGCGTCGCCGCCGCGGTGCCGCAGTTTGATACCGACAGCGGCCCGAGCCGATCTGGTCGCCTTAGCTCCTTCGCACACATGAATAGCATGAGTTATCGGGCGCCGCGGGACGTCGACGTTCCACGACACCGCACCAATAACTCGGCTAAGGAGCTCAAGCGCATCTTCGTTTGATGTCAGCTGGCGGGATGATGCCCGCGCCCGCAGCCACTCGCCCCTAAGGATGTCCGTCCCGGCTGGAGCTTCGGGCTGACCGCTCCATACGTTTATTCAACAATATAACCGAGACTCACGGGGAAATCTTTGTCCTTACCGCAGCTATATGATCCACGAGACGCTGATCCACGAGACAATGACACATCGACCTTGCCAGGATACGCGCTGCGCACGCTCGCGCGGAACCGCTGGCGCCGTCGCGGCCTGCCACTGCTCGGTTGGAGCTTTGTTGTGAATTGCCTCAGTCGCGCCGCACGAACTTATGAAAGCGGCTTATTTTCCCGGCTGCTGTTTTGTCCTGATAGAGAAACGCGAGCTTGCTTTCCTCAAACTTCTCGAAAAAAGCATCCCAATCGACGGGCTCCAGCTTGGCATCTTTCGGCTTGAAGTCGAATCTAAGAATGCCCGCGTGTTCGTTGTCCCGTTCTGTTCCTTCCACAGTTGATGGAACCGCGCCGCGGTGTTCGGCCCACTGACGGATTGCGTCGTGATCGGTGGTTGTCTTGCTTGGCATTGGAGTTTTCCTCCTTCGAGCTGGCGAAAAGCTTAAGCTGTCCAGCTAACGCCATGGGGAACGCAAAAGTTCGTGCATTAATCGGATTGATGCAGCGTCGGGTATACGACATGTCCGTCATGCTGCGCGGCGCCGCAGGGTTGCAGCACTTCTCAGCGGGCCGTGCTAGGGCCAACGTTGCCCGCGGCGCAGCAATTCGCGCAATGGCCCTCCCGCGCCGCGGTCTGGGTGCCTGCAGTGCGCCCTGTGAGCAAGCCGATCCGTTTCTCGGCCAACCTAGCCAACTCGCTGGTCGGACCGACCCCTAATATTTCGTGACTCGAAGTGCGTAACCTTAGGCGGCAAGTGGAGGCCGAGATCGGGAGATGGAAAAGGCTGTCATCCGCTGATGGACTAAAGGTCAGTTTGCGCGTACTGCTGCCTAGCTTGCCATCTCCTATTTTGTTTCATCGTGCGCGGCTGCATTGGACGACGTTCGCACGCACGGGGCGCAGCGCAGATAGCGGCGGCATGGCGATAAATTCCACCACGATCTCGGTTGGCACGCCGATAATCACCAAGTGCTCGACCTCTTCGCGACGCATCGGCGCGCGATTGACGTTCGCGCAGTCGACCACTGCCCGTCCCGACCGCCCATTGCGCTTCGGCATGTCGATCCCGCAGCGACCGGCCTAGATGGTTTTGTGTCCGCGTTGCTGGTGGGCATAATCGGTGCGCAACCACTCCTGCCGAGCGACCTTCAGGGTGGGTATTGTCAGAAGTGAACGCGCCGTCGACTTCCCCGCGCTCCATCGCCGGGATCGCGTCATTGTCGCAGGATATGGTCCGACGAGCTTGAACCTTGTCCCCGCCATGGCGTTCAATAACTTCAGATAGCTTTCCGATGGCGAGCCTGCGCCAGTACTGGACATCGAAGTCTCGTTGGCCATCGCATCTTGAATGGTCTTTGTCTTAGAGGTGTGGAACGTGAACGAGACCTCGTTGACGCCGCCGCACGCCCGATCCAGTTGAACTGTGATGCTTTATATTTCACTCCTGGCGTACCAAGCGCCTCTTCAATTGCTACGGTCTGACTGACGATTCCGAGCGCAATACCATCACGCGGTGCGCGGGTGTAAAGAAAATTGGCGGCCGTAAAGCTGCCGGCTCCGGGCATCGATTCGGCGACTACGCGGGGATTTCCGGGTAGATGCTGGCCGAGGTGACGCGCTAAGCTAAGAGCCCACCGAAATAGTCGTAGCTCCCCCCCTGGGGCGAGACCGATGTAAATGAAAACGGTTTTGCCCTTGTAGAAAGCTTCCGCACCTTGCGCTCGCGCTCCGGAGCCGCCGCCCCAAATTGCAGGAGCCTCAACGGACGGACTCGATTTATTGTTGGCATAAATCGTCCTCCTGGCCGCCGCCTCGCCTATGGAATGGCATTCGAATGGGAGCGCTAGGGCTTACTGTGCAGGTCACCTTCTTCGCAGGCGGGCTCAAGGCCAGGGTGAACACAGGGATCCCTCCCGGAGTGCTTTGTTCGAGATCGAAATAGTTGCTAGCTGTTTGATTGAACGTTGTTTACCGCCTCAGTCGGGTTTGGTTCGTCGATCACTAACCAGACCAACAAGACGCAACTTCAAGCCACGTTGCAACGGTGCGACGCCGAAGAAGCGCCGCTCGCAGGGTGAACGCCCCAACCCTTAGCGAGGTCGACCTGCTGTCCACAAACTCCGTGAGATTTTCTACTTGACCTCAAATGGGTTCACAAGCCATTGGCCCCGTTCTGGTGTCGCCACCCTTTGGCGGACAACGCAGTCAGCCGCAGCGATCTCTTTGGCCAGTTCAGTTAGACGACCGTCCGTTGGTCCGCCACCACGCGCGCTATACTCTTGTGGAGGAAAGCTGCCGCCAGCTCACGTCGCATTCACTGCGTATTCATCACCGTCTCGGTGCTGGGCTGTGACACGAGCTCCGCCGGCTTTGGCAAAATGGCTCGACCGCAAATGGCCGGGCCAGCAGGTACCCGCAGGGGGTCACCTCGCAGACGTGATCGGGCCGACCAAAATCGGCGCCGCATGAGTTCGGGATGGCTAGTGAGGGCCCTATTCTGTGCTATGCTGCAGCCGTTGAAATGCGAGGCCGAGATGCTGCGAATTCTAATGACAGCAATTCTCAGTCTGCTGTGCGGGGCGGGAGCGGCCTTGGCGGCTGACTGTTCGCCTCACTGCGATTTTGTGCATGACTACGGACCGTATGATTTTGCCTATATTCGGCCCGGCCTCGCCGGCATTCCGGTTTGCGATCAGCAAGGAAATTGCAGGCCGCACCTGGTTTATGTTTACTCGGGGCACCTGTTGCCGCAGATCAGGATCATCGTGCGCCCCACGCCGCGGACGGCAAGAGTGCTGCGAAGACCGATTGGCGAGTGAGATCTGGGCCTGGTTGCCGTGCCGCGATTGTCAACTGTGTAGCGAACGGAGCTCCATCTCAAGCGCGCTTAGCTGCCGACGGCTGTAACATCGCACCGCGCTGATCTTCGGCCTCCGCAAGCCGCCATTATTGCATTTGCCGACCCGAAATCGTTTTCTGGCCACCTTTGTATCGCTGTTTGTTCGGTCGCCTATCGATGGTGTTGCGGAAAACGGCGGCGTTCCATGCATGCACGCAACGGTACCGGGCCGCGGGAGTTGGAGGACGTCCAAATTGTGCCTTGCTTTCGTGCAGAACGTGTCAACCTGTGAGAGCGGCCGAGCGCGGAGTAACTGAATGGCACTGGACTTGAAATCCGATACTTTATTTTCGAATGTACTTGCGGGGCTGCCGAGAGTTGCTGAGGTCTTCGCGACCGTTCCCGAGGGAAAACGATCGCTCGCGCTGGATGCTGCTGAGCAGAGCTATCTGCGAATTGCCCGTGACGCCGGCTATAATGAGGCCGATGCCCATGAGTGGACCACTGCCGTGATGGTGCGCCTTCGCGCCGAGAGCGACCGAGAGGCCGACGCCGGCTGATGCACGCTCGAGTCCCGGACCGGCCCGTTCGATCGGCCGCAAGCGGCTTGGCCTTGAGTTGCAGCCGCCTGCGGGCGTGAACTTGAGCAGATGTGGACCCCTTGCGCCGAAGACTTGTCCGGTAAAACGCCGAAAGCCTTGCTCAGAAAGGCGCGCGCCGCAGCCACGTTCCCGCGCGGCCAGTTCCGGCCGCTTCTCCCATGGCACAACTTTCCGCGGCCGGCACATCAGAGCCAAGCCAGTGGCCGCTCCTTTCGCGGCCCGGCTGGCCTGAGCTGAGAGCGCGGATCCGGTCCCGCCCCTCGGCTGGCGGCCCTCCACTCCCTTGACGGTCAGCTCAGCCGGCAGTAAGTACCCGGCATCGCCCGCGGCCCGGCGACGGACTTCCGCGGCGAACGTATTCCCCAAAAGGAACCGCCTGTCGGTCTCGTCCTTCAAGTTGGGCGGGGAATACCCGTTGGTTCAGCAAGATGCCGAAGATCAGCCCGTTCAAGTTCCTGCAGGAAGTGCGCGCCGAAGTGCAGAAGGTCACCTGGCCGACGCGCAAGGAGACAACCGTGACCACTATCATGGTGTTCGTCATGGTGGCTATCGCCGCGGTGTTCTTCCTTTTGGCGGACCAAGTTATGCGCATCGCGGTGAGCTTCGTGCTCGGTATCAACGCTTGATCGGGTCGCCTTACCGAAGGCGAATTCATGATTCGATGACAGAGATCCTGAACATGACGAGCCGGTGGTACGCCGTCCACGCCTACTCTAATTTCGAGAACAAGGTGGCGGACTCGATCAAGGAGCAAGCCAAGCAGCGCGGTCTCTCCGCGCTATTTGAGGAAATCCTGGTCCCCAAGGAAAAGGTGGTCGAGGTGCGGCGCGGGCGCAAAGTGCCCGCCGAGCGGAAATTCTTTCCGGGTTACGTCCTCGTTAAGATGGAAATGACAGATGACGCCTATCACCTGATCAAGAACACGCCGAAGGTGACTGGCTTTCTCGGCTCTGACAACAAGCCGATGCCGCTTTCGGAGACCGAGGTGCAGCGCATCCTGCATCAGGTACAGGAGGGCATTGAGCGGCCGAAGCCGTCGGTCTCTTTCGAGGTCGGCGAGCAGGTGCGGGTGTCCGACGGCCCGTTCGCGTCGTTCAACGGTACCGTCGAGGAAGTCGACGAAAGCCGCTCGCGGCTCAAAGTCGCGGTCTCGATCTTCGGCCGGGCGACGCCGGTGGAGCTGGAGTTCGGGCAGGTGGAGAAGCTGTAAGCCTGTATCGCGGCTTTACTCCGCAATCCCTGCGCCGGCGAGGTGCCTGGATGCCGGGTTAAAGCCCGGGCGTGATGAAGAAAGAGCCGTGGGAGGTGAGGCGGTCTGCCAGCCGCCAACAGCCGCACCACCAACAGGAGCATGCAATGGCAAAAAAGATTACTGGTTACGTCAAACTGCAGGTGCCGGCCGGGGCGGCTAATCCCTCGCCGCCGATCGGTCCCGCGCTCGGTCAGCGCGGCCTCAACATCATGGAGTTCTGCAAAGCCTTCAATGCGCAGACCCAGAAGATGGAGAAGGGCGCGCCGATTCCCGTCACCATCACCGTCTATGCTGACCGGTCGTTCAGCTTCGAATTGCGCACCTCGCCGGTCTCGTTTTTCTTGAAGAAAGCCGCCAAGCTTGAGAGCGGCTCAAAAGCACCCGGCCGCGACGTCGCCGGCTCCGTGACCAAGGCGCAGGTGCGCGAGATCGCCGAGCAGAAGATGAAAGACTTGAACTGCGACACGATCGAAGCAGCGATACGGATGGTCGAAGGTTCGGCGCGGTCAATGGGCTTGGAGGTGAAGGCATGAGCAGTCTGGGCAAACGCGTTCGCGCGTCGCGCGATGGCATTGACCGCGAAAAGCTGTACGCGCTCCCCGAGGCGGTGAAGCTAGTGAAGGAGCGCGCCAAGGCCAAGTTCGACGAGACAATCGAGGTGGCGATGAATCTCGGCGTCGATCCTCGCCACGCTGACCAGATGGTGCGCGGCGTGGTCGCGCTGCCGAACGGCTCCGGCCGCGCCGTGCGCGTGGCGGTTTTTGCGCGCGGCGCCAAGGCCGACGAGGCCAAGGCTGCAGGCGCCGATGTCGTCGGCGCCGAAGATTTGGTCGAGAAGGTGCAGGCGGGCAACATCGACTTTGACCGCGTGGTCGCCACGCCGGACTTAATGCCCCTAGTGGGCCGCCTCGGTAAGGTTCTGGGCCCGCGCGGGCTCATGCCGAATCCAAAGGTCGGCACAGTGACGATGGACGTCACCGGTGCGGTCAAGGGCGCCAAGGGCGGGTCAGTTGAGTTCCGCGTGGAAAAGGCTGGCATCGTGCAGGCGGGCGTCGGTAAGGCCTCGTTTGCCGCCGAAAAGCTCGTCGAGAACATCATGGCGTTTGCCGACGCCGTGCAGAAAGCCAAGCCGCCCGGCGCTAAGGGCCACTACGTCAACCGCGTGGCCATCTCTTCGACCATGGGTCCTGGCGTAAAGGTCGAGCCATCGAGTTTTTTCCCCAGCACGCAGCAGCCGCGCTGACGATTGCAGGCACGTCAGGGGCCGGTGCCGGGAGGCCAAGTGCAGACATGCAAGTGTACCTTGGGGCCGAGATATTCCCTCCTGCCCCGGTCCCCCAGCTTCTCGCAAAGGCGAAACGGGAGGCACGCTCACGCTACAGCGCGCCTGCCCCATAGCGTCTGCGTCGCGATTCGCGCTCCCTCAACCAGCGAACCAAGCTTCGCCCACATGATCGAAGGGTGCACCCGCCGGGCGAACGGGCTTTGCGCAAAGCCGCAATCGGTGCCGCCCATGACGTTTTCGCGACCGACGATCTTGGCAAGGCGCACGATGCGCTCCGCCACCAATTCGGGATGCTCGACGATGTTGGTGGCGTGCGAGATCACGCCCGGAATCAATATCTTCTCCGGCGCGAGCTTCGCCGTCTCCCAGACCCTCCATTCATGGGCATGGCGCGGGTTTGCGGCCTCAAAGGAATAATGGCCGACGCGAACCTGGAGCACGAGGTCGATGATCTCCTTGAGCGGCACATCGAAGGCATGCGGGCCATTCCAGCTGCCCCAGCAGATGTGATAGCGCGAGCGCTCTTGCGGAATGCCGGCGAGCGCGCGGTTGAGGGCATTGATGCGCAACTCCGCCCACTGCCGGTATTCGGCCTTGCTCATCGGCGGCACCATGCGTTCATGCATGTAGGGCAGAAACGCGTCGTCGATCTGCACGTAAAGCCCGGCATCGACCACCGCCTGATATTCCTCGTGCAGCGCGTCGGCGAGCGCATTCAGATATGTCTCCTCGTCCCTGTAGTGCTCGATCTTTGCGCCCGGCAGCGCGCTCGCTGGCGCGACCACCGGCAGAAAACCGGCCAGCGCCGGACGCTTGTCCATTGCTTTAGCAAGGCCGCTTTTGAGGTTGGCGATGTCGCGCAAAACCTGACTGTTGGAATAGCCGATCGGGCCGTTGACCACGACCCGGTTGCCGAGCCGTTTCGCAAGCCCGGTCGCGGCGTCGTATTCGGCGTAAAATTCCGCAAACGCCTGATGATCGCGGCCGCCGCCCATCGAGGCCATGGGATCGGCCAGTTCTTGCGCCGTCGCCGGCCGCACGCTGATTCCGGAGAGCCGCTTGAAAATGTAGAACGCCCAATTGCCGCCTTTTGAGAATTCGCCGTCGCTGACGATGTCGATGCCGGTCTCCGCCTGCCGCCGCACAATCTCGGCAATGGATTCGGCGAGGCAGGATTCGAAGGCCACCTCGTCATAGGGCGCCCCGTCCTCGATCAGGCGCCAGAACGCGATCAGCGTGGGCGGCCTGATCAGGCTCCCCACATGAGTGGTCAGGATGCGATCGATATTTTGCGCCATGGCAAACTCCCGCACTTTCTTATCATGCTAATGAACGGTTGGCACAATCGCGAGGCGGTTTGATGCAGTGCGACGCCAAAACTGAACTAAAGGCCGCAGGCCACTGCGGCAGCGTACGCTTCCGGGTGGAATGGACGGACGGGTTTGACACCGCGCGACGCTGCACGTGCTCTTATTGCCGCATGCGCGTCGCGGTGGCGGTCTCGGCCAATGCTGGCGATATCGTCTTCGATGCGGGCGAGCAGGCACTCACGCTTTATCAATTCAATACGCGCACCGCGGAGCATTATTTCTGTTCGAAGTGCGGGATCTATACGCATCAACGGCGCCGTTCCAACCCTAATCAATACGGGATCAACGTGGCCTGCCTGGAGGGTGCGAGCCCATTCGACTTTGACGATGTCCCGGTGATCGACGGCGTTCACCACCCGAGCGATGGACGAGGCAGCTACCAAGTCGTCGGACACCTGCGCTTCATCCGTACACCTGCGTGCTCTCCGCGCTCCCAGCGCGCAAGTGCTAAGGGAATTCGTTCATAGCCTTCCACGAAGAAAGCGAGTTTTAGAACGCGCATTTGGGTCGGTGGCGGCGCGCATCGGCCTAGGCCGGCACGCGGCCTCGCGCGGCGCTGGCCCATGCTTTGTACGCGATCCGCCCGGCCGGATCGGTCGGTATCCGCTCACGCAGGCATGCCTTCGTCCGCTCGACCTCGGAATCCTTCATCGCGCGAAGATGTTGCACGATGCTGTTGGCAAGCGCCGTTTGGCTCGTCCAGTACGTATCGAAATCCGGATAAGAGACCTCGATCTCGATCAGCCGCGTTGCAACTTGATCGAGCGATGCCGCCTTGAAAATCTCGTGCAACCGCCGCCGGGTTGAATTCGTGTGGCCGGCCGCGGGTGGCACCGCGACCCCGATCGCCTCGATGGCCTCGCGCAGCGGCTGCTGCGGCGAACCGCCATTGAGAAAGTCCCACACATAGGTTGCAATGGTTCCTCCGGGCTTGACCACGCGCTTTAGTTCGGCAAGCGCTTTCGCCGGTTCGCGGATGAACGTGATCACCAGCGCCATTGTTGCGACATCGAATTCGGCGTCTGCAAAAGGCAGGGACTCCGCATCGCCCACCAGGAACTGCAGGCGTGCTGCCGCCGGCGTGGTCCGCGCGTAGGCGATCTGATCTTCGGAAGGATCAATGGCCGCGAGCCGGTGCGGCCGACATCTGTCAAGGACCAGTTCCGAGAATGCCCCGGTCCCGCAACCGGCGTCGAGCCAGTTCAGGCCTGGCGGCAAAGCGAGCCACTTGAGTAAAATAGTGCCGACGGCGCGGCTCCAGCGCCCCATCATCCGCTCATAGGCCTCCCCGTCGTTAAAAAATCCTTTGCTGTCTACTCCCCCCTTGCTGTCGGCCATCTAGGTGACTCCCCCCTTGCTGTCGGCCATCTCCGGCGCGCCGGCATCCCGGTATGATCGAAATCTTGTGGTCAAGCGACAGAAAGTCTTGGCAAACCCCGCGCGAACCGCTAAATAGCCACGCGACGGGCGTGCCGACCCCTTTTGTCGGCGCGCTATCGTGCGCTTCTCCAAAACTGCAAGAGCGAGACCCTTCTTAGCCCATCCCGCGAGGATTCCTAAGGAGCAGTCGAGCTTAGTGATTGGGGAGTGCAGTCCTGTCCAAGACTGCCGGCGCCGGCAACGGCTTAATTCGTAAAGAGCCAGCATAGACGGGTGAAGACCGGGGCGAGCCTCTCCGATGCGTCGTGGCGAGGCAGTGCCCTTCGGTTCCAACCTCGACGGCCTGGACCAGCCTGAAATGGTTGCGCCAGGGGGCAGGGTGAAAATGTCGGCTACCACGGTGCGACCGGGTAGACGGCTGGCATCGACCTCGGCGGTTCCCGCGTGCAGGAGCCGCCAACCGGAGAGAGTTCTTGGATCGCGCGGCAAAAAACGAAATGGTCGCCAGTCTTGGCGAGGTCTTTAGGTCCACCAACGTGGTCGTGGTAGCGCACTATTCGGGCCTTACGGTCGCCCAGATGCAGACGCTGCGCCGGCAGATGAGGCAGGCGGGCGCGAGCGTGAAGGTGGCGAAGAATTGGCTTGCCAAGATCGCGCTCGAAGGCAGCGAGGTCGCTTCCATTGCTTCGCTGCTCAAGGGCCCGGCCCTGATCGCCTTTTCCGGCGATCCGGTAGCCGCCCCGAAAGTGGCGGTAGAGTTCGCCAGGACCAACGAAAAGCTCGTCATTCTTGGCGGCGCAATGGGCAAGACCGCGCTCGATCCGAGCGGGGTCAAGGCGCTCGCGGCGCTGCCCTCGCTGGACGAACTGCGGGCCAAGATCGTCGGCCTCATCCAGGCTCCGGCGACCAAGGTCGCCCAGGTGGTTTCGGCTCCCGGCGCCAAGGTTGCCCGCGTGATCCAGGCCTACGCCAACAAGAGCACAGAAGATGCGGCGGCTTAGCCAAGCCGCGCATCCAAGGTTAGAACCGAAGGACAAAACTCATGGCTGATCTGCAGAAAATCGTTGACGACCTCTCCAGCTTGACTGTGCTGGAGGCCTCGGAACTCGCAAAGCTGCTCGAAGAGAAATGGGGTGTTTCGGCTGCCGCCGCAGTGGCCGTTGCCGCCGGCCCGGCGCCGGGCGCGGCCGCTCCGGCGGCGGAGGAGAAGACCGAGTTCACGGTCGTGCTTGCCGCTACCGGCGAGAAGAAGATTGAGGTGATCAAGGAGGTCCGCGCCATTACCGGCCTAGGTCTGAAGGAGGCCAAGGACCTGGTCGAGGGGGCTCCGAAGCCGGTGAAGGAAGGCGTGAATAAGGACGAGGCCGCCAAGATCAAGGCCACGTTGGAAAAAGTCGGCGCAAAGGTTGAGCTTAAGTAAGAAATCCTTACTTAGAGTATTCCGGGCGAGCCGCCGGGGGGAGACCGAGACCTTTGGAGCGGATGAGCAGCCCGATCGGCTTGCCGCATTCAGTCCGGGTCGGGGGTGCAGGTCTTAGGAGGCCATTTGGCACCTCAAACCGGGCTATGACGAGAGCGGGGGCGGTCTGGATTGACCTGGATCGCCCAGCAATGACGCGTCTGACGCCTGTCCCGATGGTCGCGATGGATTGCGGCCTTCTGGAGAGTTGTCTCGGTCGTCGGGAAAAATCCGAGCCCGAAGGGTTCGGGGCGCGATGGTTCGAGCCACGGGGTTCGGGCGCCGCGGTGCGATAGCGAGAGGACATGATGGCGCAGACGTTTATCGGTCGTAAGCGCGTAAGGAAGTTTTTCGGGAAAATCGAAGAAGTCGCAGAGATGCCGAACCTCATTGAGGTTCAGAAGGCGTCCTACGACCAATTCCTGCTGGTCAAGGAGCCGGAAGGCGGGCGGCCCAATGAGGGGCTGCAGGCCGTCTTCAAGTCGGTATTCCCGATCTCCGACTTCTCTTCCACCTCGATGCTCGAGTTCGTCAAATACGAATTCGAAGCGCCGAAATACGATGTCGACGAGTGCCGCCAGCGCGGCATGACCTACGCGGCGCCGCTCAAGGTCACGCTGCGGCTGATCGTCTTCGATGTGGACGAGGAAACCGGCGCCAAGTCGGTCAAGGACATCAAGGAGCAGGATGTCTACATGGGCGACATCCCGCTCATGACCAATAATGGCACCTTCATCGTCAATGGCACCGAGCGCGTCATCGTCTCGCAGATGCACCGCTCGCCCGGCGTGTTCTTCGATCACGACAAGGGCAAGACCCATTCCTCGGGCAAGCTCTTGTTCGCCGCCCGCATCATTCCCTATCGCGGCTCCTGGCTCGACATCGAGTTCGATGCCAAGGACATCGTCTATGCGCGCATCGACCGCCGGCGCAAGATCCCGGTGACCTCGCTGCTCTACGCGCTCGGCATGGACGGCGAGGAAATCCTCAACACCTTCTACAAGCAGGTGCCCTACAAGCGCACCAGGGACGGATGGCGCGTGCCGTTCGACGCCAACCGCATGCGCGGCTACAAGGCGATCAACGATCTGGTCGACGCCGATTCCGGCAAGGTCGTGCTCGAAGCCGGCAAGAAGCTCACCGTGCGCCAGGCGCGACAGCTTGCCGAGAAGGGGCTCAGGGCGCTCCGTCTCACCGAGGAGGAGCTGGTCGGCCAGTATATCGCCGAAGACCTGGTCAACCCGAAGACCGGCGAAATCTACGCCGAGGCAGGCGAGGAGATCACCGAGAAGACGCTTAAGCTGCTCAACGAGCAGGGTTATAGGGAGCTGCCGCTCCTCAACATCGATCACGTCAATATTGGCGCCTATATGCGCAACACGCTGGTCGCCGATAAGAACGTGACGCGCGAAGACGCTCTGTTCGACATCTACCGCGTGATGCGCCCTGGCGAGCCGCCGACGATCGACACCGCGCAGGCAATGTTCCAGTCGCTGTTCTTCGATCCGGAGCGCTACGATCTCTCAGCCGTCGGCCGCGTGAAGATGAACATGCGGCTCGACCTCGATGCGCCTGATACCATGCGCGTCCTGCGCAAGGAGGACATCATTGCGGTGATCCGCACGCTGGTCGACCTGCGCGACGGCAAGGGTGAGATCGACGATATCGACCATCTCGGCAACCGCCGGGTGCGTTCGGTCGGCGAGCTGATGGAGAATCAGTATCGCATCGGTCTGCTGCGCATGGAGCGCGCCATCAAGGAGCGCATGTCCTCGGTCGACATTGATACCGTGATGCCGCAGGACCTGATCAACGCCAAGCCGGCGGCCGCTGCGGTGCGCGAGTTCTTCGGCTCCTCGCAGCTCTCCCAGTTCATGGACCAGACCAACCCGCTGTCGGAGATCACCCACAAGCGGCGGCTCTCCGCGCTTGGCCCGGGCGGGCTCACGCGCGAGCGCGCCGGCTTCGAAGTGCGCGACGTGCATCCGACCCATTACGGCCGCATCTGCCCGATCGAGACGCCGGAAGGGCCGAATATCGGCCTGATCAATTCGCTCGCGACCTACGCGCGGGTGAACAAATACGGCTTCGTGGAGACCCCGTACCGCAAGGTGAAGGACGGTCGCGTCACCGACGAGGTGGTCTATCTCTCGGCTATGGAGGAGGGGCGCTACACCGTGGCGCAGGCCAACTCCACGATCGACGCCAAAGGCCGCTTTACCGACGATCTCGTGGTGGTGCGCCATGCCGGCGACGTGCAGCTCATTCCGCCCGACAAGGTGGATTTCATGGACGTGTCGCCGAAGCAGCTGGTTTCGGTGGCCGCGGCGCTTATTCCGTTCCTCGAGAACGATGACGCCAACCGCGCGCTCATGGGCTCCAACATGCAGCGCCAGGCGGTGCCGCTGGTGCGCGCCGAGGCGCCGTATGTCGGCACCGGCATGGAGGCGGTGGTTGCCCGCGACTCGGGCGCCGCGATCGCCGCGCGCCGCAGCGGCGCAGTCGATCAGGTGGACGCCACGCGTATCGTCATCCGTGCCACCGACGAGCCGGACCCGACCAAGCCGGGCGTCGACATCTACCGGCTGCAGAAATACCAGCGCTCGAACCAGAACACCTGCATCAACCAGCGGCCGCTGGTGAAAGTGGGCGATCGGGTCAAGAAGGGCGACATCATCGCCGATGGTCCCTCGACCGATCTCGGGGAACTTGCGCTCGGGCGCAATGTCTTGGTCGCGTTCATGCCGTGGAACGGCTACAACTTCGAGGACTCGATCTTGCTCTCGGAGCGCATCGTCAAGGACGATGTATTCACTTCGATTCACATCGAGGAATTCGAGGTGATGGCGCGCGACACCAAGCTCGGCCCCGAGGAAATCACGCGCGACATTCCCAACGTTTCGGAAGAGACGCTAAAGAACCTCGACGAGGCTGGTATCGTCTATATCGGCGCCGAGGTGCGCGCCGGCGACATCCTGGTCGGCAAGATCACGCCCAAGGGCGAGAGCCCCATGACGCCGGAGGAGAAACTCCTGCGCGCGATTTTCGGTGAAAAGGCCTCCGACGTGCGCGACACCTCGTTGCGGGTGCCGCCGGGCGTGCAGGGCACCGTCGTCGAAGTGCGCGTGTTCAACCGGCACGGCGTCGAGAAGGACGAACGCGCGCTCGCGATCGAGCGCGAAGAGATCGAACGCCTCGCCAAGGACCGCGACGACGAGCAGGCGATTCTCGACCGCAACGTTTATGGCCGCCTCGCCGAGCTTCTCGAAGGCCGGCAGGGCATTGCCGGGCCGAAAGGCTTCAAGAAGGACACCAAGATCACCCGTGCGGTGCTCGAGGAATACCCGCGCTCGCAATGGTGGATGTTCGCCTCGCCCAACGACAAGGTGATGGCGGAGATCGAGGCGATCCGCAAGCAGTACGACGAATCGAAGAAGCGGCTCGAGCAGCGCTTCCTCGACAAAGTCGAAAAACTGCAGCGCGGCGACGAGTTGCCGCCCGGCGTGATGAAGATGGTGAAAGTCTTCGTTGCGGTGAAGCGCAAGATCCAGCCCGGCGACAAGATGGCCGGTCGCCATGGCAATAAGGGCGTCGTGTCCAAGATCGTGCCCACCGAGGACATGCCCTTCCTTGCCGACGGCACGTCCGTCGACATCGTGCTCAATCCGCTCGGCGTGCCGAGCCGCATGAATGTCGGTCAGATTCTCGAGACGCATCTCGGCTGGGCCTGCGCCGGCCTCGGCTTAAAGATCGGGCAGGCCGTGGACCTCTACCAGGGCAAGCACGACCCCAAGCCGCTTAAGGAACTGCTGCGCAAGGTCTACGGCGATGAAGAGACAATCAAATCGCTGGACGAGAAAGGCTTGCTCGAGCTCGGCAGCAATCTGCGTCACGGCGTGCCGATCGCCACGCCGGTGTTCGACGGAGCGAAAGAGGCCGATATCGAGCACATGCTCAATCTCGCCGGTCTCGATCATTCCGGGCAGGTGACGCTCTATGACGGGCGCACCGGCGAAGCCTTCGACCGCAAGGTGACTGTCGGCCACATCTACATGCTCAAGCTGCATCACCTGGTGGACGACAAGATCCATGCCCGCTCGATCGGCCCCTACAGTCTGGTGACCCAGCAGCCGCTGGGCGGCAAGGCGCAGTTCGGTGGGCAGCGCTTCGGCGAAATGGAGGTGTGGGCGCTCGAAGCCTACGGCGCCGCCTACACGCTGCAGGAGATGCTGACGGTGAAGTCCGACGACGTCGCCGGTCGCACCAAGGTCTATGAATTGATCGTGCGCGGCGACGATGCCTTCGAGTCCGGTATTCCGGAGAGCTTCAACGTGCTGGTCAAGGAGATGCGCTCGCTCGGCCTCAATGTCGACCTGCACAACTCCAAGCAACAGCGCGGCGGCGGCGGCGAGATCGCCGAGGCGGCGGAATAACAAAAGGAGGTGCCGCAGACGCGCGGCCCTCCCGGTGGTCATCGCCTGTCGTGGCGGGCGATCCAGTGACCCACCGCGGCGGTGAATGCTGGATGCCCGGCCTTCGCGGGCGTGACGTTGAAACAGATTGACACGGCGGCCGACATGGTCGGCAAGCGGAGAGCACGATGAACCAAGAGATTATGAATTTTTTCAGCCCGCAGGTGCCGGCTCAGGTCTTCGACCAGATCCGCATCTCCATCGCGAGCCCGGAAAAGATCCTGTCCTGGTCCTACGGCGAGATCAAAAAGCCGGAGACCATCAACTACCGCACATTTAAGCCCGAGCGCGACGGCCTGTTCTGCGCACGCATTTTCGGTCCGATCAAGGACTACGAGTGCCTGTGCGGCAAGTACAAGCGGATGAAGTACAAGGGCATCATCTGCGAGAAGTGTTCGGTCGAGGTGACGTTGTCGCGCGTGCGGCGCGAGCGCATGGGCCATATCGAGCTCGCCGCGCCGGTGGCGCATATCTGGTTCTTGAAATCGCTGCCGAGCCGGATCGGGCTTCTGCTCGACATGACGCTCAAGGATCTCGAGCGCATCCTCTATTTCGAGCACTACGTGGTGCTCGAGCCGGGGCTCACCGATCTCAAGGACCGGCAGCTCTTGAGCGAGGAAGAGTACATGCGGGCGCAGGATCAGTTCGGCGCCGACAGCTTCACCGCCATGATCGGCGCCGAAGCCATCCGCGAGATGCTCAAGGCGCTTGATCTCGAGAAGATGGCGGTCGACCTGCGCAAGGAGATCGCCGAATTGAAGTCCGATCTGAAGCCGAAAAAACTCGCCAAGCGACTCAAGCTGATCGAGGCCTTCGTCCAGTCCGGCAACAAGCCGGAATGGATGGTGCTCACCCACGTGCCGGTGATCCCGCCGGATCTGCGCCCGCTGGTGCCGCTCGACGGCGGCCGTTTCGCCACCTCCGACCTCAACGACCTCTATCGCCGCGTCATCAACCGCAACAACCGCTTGAAGCGGCTCATCGAGCTGCGCGCGCCCGACATCATCATCCGCAACGAGAAGCGGATGCTGCAGGAGGCGGTCGATGCGCTGTTCGACAATGGTCGCCGCGGCCGCGTCATCACCGGCGCCAACAAGCGGCCGCTGAAATCGCTCGCCGATATGCTCAAGGGCAAGCAGGGCCGCTTCCGGCAGAACCTGCTCGGCAAGCGCGTCGACTATTCCGGGCGTTCGGTCATCGTGGTCGGCCCCGAATTGAAACTCCACCAGTGCGGGCTGCCGAAGAAGATGGCGCTCGAACTGTTCAAGCCGTTCATCTATTCGCGGCTCGACGCCAAGGGCCTGTCGACCACGGTCAAGCAGGCGAAGAAGTTGGTTGAGAAGGAGAAGCCTGAAGTCTGGGATATTCTCGATGAGGTGATCCGCGAGCATCCGGTACTGCTCAACCGTGCTCCGACGCTGCATCGCCTCGGCATCCAGGCCTTCGAGCCGGTGTTGATCGAGGGCAAGGCGATCCAGTTGCATCCGTTGGTCTGCGCGGCATTCAACGCCGACTTTGACGGCGACCAGATGGCGGTGCACGTGCCGCTGTCGCTCGAGGCGCAGCTCGAGGCGCGCGTGCTGATGATGTCGACCAACAATATCCTGCATCCGGCGAATGGCTCGCCGATCATCGTGCCGTCGCAGGATATCGTGCTCGGCCTCTATTACCTGTCGCTCATGGTCGACAACGGGCTTGGCGAGTACAAGCTCGCGCTGTACTCGCCAGAGGAGCTCAAGCACGATGCCAAGAAGCAGAACGTCGTGCAGGGTTTCTATCGCAACATTAGCGAGGTTGAGCACGCGCTGGCCGAGAAGACCGTCAGCCTGCACAGCAAGATCAAATATGCGTGGGAGGGCATCGACGAGGACGACAAGCCCTGCCGCAAGACCTACGAGACCACGCCCGGTCGCGCGCTGTTGGGCGAGGTGCTGCCGAAACATAAGAAGGTTTCGTTCGAGCTCGTCAACAAGCTGATGACGAAGCGCGAGATTTCCTCGATGATCGACACTGTGTATCGTCATTGCGGGCAGAAGGAGACCGTCATCTTCTGCGACCGCGTGATGGCGCTCGGCTTCTATCACGCCTTCAAGGCCGGCATCTCGTTCGGCAAGGACGACCTGGTAGTTCCGCACTCCAAGCGGGCGATCGTGGAGAAGACCCGCGAGCTCGTCAAAGAGTTCGAGCAGCAATACAATGACGGCGTCATCACCCAGGGCGAGAAGTACAACAAGGTGGTCGACGCCTGGTCGAAGTGCACCAAGCAGATCGCCGACGAGATGATGAAGGAGATCTCGGCGGCCAAGCCGGCGGCCGGCAACGGCACCGAAGCGCAGGTCAACTCGATCTACATGATGGCGCATTCCGGCGCGCGCGGCTCGAGCGAGCAGATGCGGCAGCTCGCCGGCATGCGCGGCCTGATGGCGAAACCGTCCGGCGAGATCATCGAGAGCCCGATCATCTCCAACTTCAAGGAAGGCCTCTCGGTGCTCGAATACTTCAACTCGACGCACGGGGCGCGCAAGGGCCTGGCCGACACCGCGCTCAAGACCGCCAATTCCGGCTATCTGACGCGGCGCCTGGTCGACGTGGCGCAGGACTGCATCGTCACCGAAGAGGATTGCGGCACCTCGCGCGGCATCAAGGTGCGCGCCATCATCGATGCCGGCCAGGTGGTCGCCTCGCTGGCAAGCCGCATCCTCGGCCGCACCACCGCCGAGGACGTGCGCGACCCTTCCGGCAACGAGATCCTGGTGCCGAACGCAACCCTGCTCGGCGAAAGGGAGCTGGAGCGGCTGATCAGTGCCGGCGTGCAGGAGGTGCGAATCCGCTCGGTGCTTACCTGCGACACAGCGACCGGCGTGTGCGCCAAGTGCTACGGGCGCGATCTGGCCCGCGGCACGCCGGTCAATCTCGGCGAAGCGGTCGGCGTGATCGCCGCGCAGTCGATTGGCGAGCCCGGCACGCAGCTCACCATGCGCACGTTCCACATCGGCGGCGCGGCGCAATTGTCCGAGCAGTCGTTCGTGGAGTCGAACTTCGAGGGCGACATCAAGATCAAGAACAAGAACGTCGTGCGCAATTCGGACAGCGACGAGATCGTGATGGGCCGCAACCTGATCATTGCCGTACTCGATCCGGACGGCACCGAGCGCGCCGTGCACCGCATCCCCTACGGCGCCCGGCTGCGTGTGGCCGACGCAGAGCATATTACCCGCGGCCAGCGCATCGCCGAGTGGGATCCGTACACCAGGCCGATCCTTACCGAGGTGGAGGGCACCGTCGGCTTCGAGGACCTGATCGAGGGTCAGTCGATGTCGGAAACGCTCGACGAGACCACCGGCATCGCCAAACGCGTGGTCACGGACTGGCGCACCGGTGCGAGCCGCAGTCAGCAGGACCTGCGTCCGGCTCTGGTGATCACCGGCAAGGACGGTCAGATCCTCAAGCTCACCCGCGGCGGCGATGCCCGTTATCTGCTCGCGGTGGAAGCCGTCATCTCGGTGGATCCGGGCGCCAAGGTGGGGGCGGGAGACGTCATCGCCCGCATCCCGACCGAAAGCGCCAAGACCCGCGATATTACCGGCGGTCTGCCGCGCGTGGCCGAGCTGTTCGAAGCGCGCCGGCCGAAGGAGTCGGCAGTCATTGCGGAAATCTCCGGCACGGTGCGTTTCGGCCGCGATTACAAGAACAAGCGGCGCATCACGATCGAGCCGACCAACAAGGATGAGGAGCCGAGGGAATATCTCGTTCCCAAGGGCAAGCACATCCACCTGCAGGACGGCGACATCATCGAGAAGGGCGATTTCATCGTCGAAGGCAATCCGGCTCCGCATGATATCCTAGCGATCAAGGGCGTCGAGGAGCTGGCCGGCTATCTGGTCAACGAGATCCAGGAGGTCTATCGCCTGCAGGGCGTAAGCATCAACGACAAGCACATCGAAGTAATCGTGCGGCAGATGCTGCAGAAGGTGGAGATCGACGAGCCGGGCGAGACCGATTTGATCCAGGGCGAGCAGATCGACAAGGTCGAGTTCGACGAGGTCAATGCCCGCTCAGCCGAGGAAGGCAAGAAGCCGGCCACGGCGCATCCGGTGCTGCTCGGCATTACCAAGGCCTCGCTGCAGACCCGTTCGTTCATCTCGGCGGCGTCGTTCCAGGAGACCACGCGCGTGCTCACCGAGGCCGCGGTCAATGGCAAGGCCGACACGCTCGATGGCCTCAAAGAGAACGTCATCGTCGGCCGGCTTATTCCGGCGGGCACCGGCGCGATGATGAATCGGATCCGCGAGATCGCGATCAAACGCGATCAGCTCATCCTCGCGGAGCGCGAGCGCGAGGCCGCCATCAAGGCGGAAAGCTCCGGCGAACCGGCGGCGCTGCCGGCCGCGGAGTAATCGTTCGCTCTCAAACACAGATGGGGCCGCCCTCGTGGCGGCCTCTTTTTTACGCGGTGCCTGCCCTCCGGCATAACGTGATTTTGCATAAGCGATAACGATGTCTGCGAGGCTCAAGCTCCTCAGCGGCGGCGCCATGCGGCCGCTGCTTGGCGAACTGGTGCCGCGGTCCGAGCGCGCCGCCGCCACGGAAGTTGACGTTCACTTTGCCCTGACCTCGACGCTGAAGAGGCAAACCGAGGCAGGTGCGGCCTTCGACCTGGTGCTTCTTCCGCGTCCGCAACTCGATGTGGCCGTGGGGCTTTGCGTCCGCGCCGGCGCGGTCAAGCCGGACATCGCGCCGCCCATTGCCGGCCGAACTGCAGAACGTGATCGTTTACGCCCTCGGACTTTCGGTGCGCGCCGCCAACGCCGATGCAGCGCGGGAATTGATCGCTTACCTGAAGAGCGCGGAAGCGGTGCGCATCATGCGCGCCCAGGGTTTGCAGCCGAGCTAAATCAACTTCTCGCGAGGGGCAGATGTGCTTGTGCCATCGCACTTTCCGCCACCTACTGTCTTGACTTCGCGGCGTTGGGTCGATACATACGCCCCACTCTTCGGCAGGCGGTGAGCTTCGCCCGTCGGAACGGCCGGCTGGGTGTTCCGTTTAAGCAATTGAAAGTCAGCGGCTTTCTTGGCTTGTCGGACGCGGCACGAGGCCTCGACACAAGCGAGCTCAAACGCTGCTTCTGACTGCGAAAAGTCAGGTTTAGGAGCATGACCGCGGCGCAACCGCGGTCCTCTGCAGGTGTCGGGCGCCCTTCCGGTTAAAGCGGATGGCGCGCTCGGTTTTGCGTGAAGGTTCGCCAGGGCGGCAGGTGCCGGGGTGACCGGCGCGAAAGCCGCGCTGCAAAAGGGGCGAAAGCCTCGTCGTGAAAGCGAGATGAACGGAATGCCGACCGTCAACCAGCTCATTCGCAGGCCGCGAGTGGTGCAACACGCCAAGAAGAAGGTGCCGGCTTTGCAGCAATCGCCGCAAAAGCGCGGAGTGTGCACGCGCGTCTACACGACGACGCCGAAGAAGCCGAACTCCGCTTTGCGCAAGGTCGCCAAGGTGCGGTTGACGAACGGCTTCGAGGTCATCGGCTATATTCCAGGCGAGGGTCACAACCTGCAGGAGCATTCTGTGGTGATGATCCGCGGCGGCCGCGTGAAGGACCTTCCAGGTGTGCGCTATCACATCCTGCGCGGCGTGCTCGACACCCAGGGCGTCAAGAACCGCAAGCAGCGCAGATCGAAATACGGAGCAAAGCGGCCCAAGTGATTGGGTCGTTTTGCGTAAAATCTCCGGGAGAGTGCAGCGCGAGCCGGGGACGGCAAGAGACACCAGGATGGCCGGGACGAGCCCGGCTATGACGCAGGAAAGAGAACACAGACATGTCCCGCCGCCATAGGGCAGACAAGCGCGACATCCTGCCGGACCCGAAGTTCGGCAACATCGTCGTCACGAAATTTATGAACTCGGTGATGCACACCGGCAAGAAGTCGGTGGCCGAGAGGATCGTCTATGGCGCGCTCGACCTCATCGAGGGTAAGACGCGGCAGAACCCGATCACCGTGTTCGAGCAGGCGCTCGACAATGTCATGCCCGCGATCGAGGTGCGCTCGCGCCGCGTCGGCGGCGCCACATACCAGGTGCCGGTCGAGGTGCGCACACCGCGCCGACAGGCGCTCGGCATTCGCTGGCTCATTGCTGCCGCGCGCGACCGCAACGAGAAGACGATGACCGAGCGGCTTTCCGCGGAGCTGCTCGATGCGTCCAATAACCGAGGGAACGCCGTCAAAAAGCGCGAAGACACGCACCGCATGGCCGAAGCCAACCGGGCGTTCTCGCACTATCGCTGGTGAGGCCGGCGACAGCGAAGGATTTTCCCATGCCCCGCACACATCGGATCGAGGATTATCGCAATTTCGGCATCATGGCTCATATCGATGCCGGAAAGACGACGACGACCGAGCGCGTCCTCTATTACACCGGCAAGATTCACAAGATGGGCGAGGTGCACGAAGGCGCCGCGACTACCGACTGGATGGAGCAGGAGCAGGAGCGCGGCATCACCATCACCTCCGCCGCCACCACGGCGTTCTGGAACGGCAAGCGTCTCAACATCATCGACACCCCCGGCCATGTGGACTTCACCATCGAGGTGGAGCGCAGCCTGCGCGTGCTCGATGGCGCCGTGTGCGTGCTCGATTCCAACCAGGGCGTCGAGCCGCAGACCGAGACGGTCTGGCGCCAGGGCGACCGTTATCACGTGCCGCGCATCGTGTTCTGCAACAAGATGGACAAAGTCGGCGCGGACTTCTTCCGCTGCCTGACGGACATCGTCGAACGCCTGGGGGCCAAGCCGGTGGCCATTCAGCTGCCGATCGGCTCGGAGAGCCGGTTCAAGGGCGTTGTCGATCTCGTTCGCATGGTCGGTGTGGTGTGGGACGAGGAGACGCTCGGCGCCAATTATCACGATGTCGAGATCCCAGCCGATCTCGCCGACCAGGCCAAAGAGTATCGCGAGAAGCTGGTCGAGGCCGCGGTTGAACTCGATGACGAGGCGATGACCGCCTATCTCGAGGGCAAGGAGCCGGACGTGGACACGCTCAAGCGGCTTGTTCGCAAGGCCACCGTTTCGGGCGCGTTCTTTCCGGTCTTTTGCGGATCTGCCTTCAAAAACAAGGGCGTGCAGCCCCTGCTCGACGCCGTGGTGGATTATCTGCCGTCGCCGCTCGATGTGCCGGCGATCAAGGGGGTCGATCTTAAGGGCAACGAGATCGAACGTAAGGCCTCCGATGCCGAACCGCTCGCGCTGCTCGCCTTTAAGATCATGGACGATCCGTTTGTCGGCACCATCACGTTCTGTCGCATCTATTCGGGCCGGCTCGAGAGCGGCACTGGGGTGATGAACTCGACCAAGGAGCGCAAGGAACGCGTTGGCCGCATGCTCTTGATGCACGCCAACAACCGCGAGGACATCAAGGAAGCCTATGCGGGAGACATCGTCGCTCTGGCCGGACTGAAGGAGGTGCGCACCGGTGACACTTTGTGCGATCCGCAGAAGCCGGTGATCCTGGAGAAGATGGAATTTCCCGATCCGGTCATCGAGATCGCCATCGAGCCGAAATCGAAAGCCGACCAGGAAAAGCTTGGCGTGGCGCTGGCCAAGCTCGTGGCCGAGGATCCGTCCTTCCGTGTCGCCACCGACCCGGAATCCGGGCAGACCATCATCAAGGGCATGGGCGAACTGCACCTCGACATCAAGGTGGATATCCTCAAGCGTACCTATAAGGTCGACGCCAATATCGGTGCGCCGCAGGTGGCCTATCGCGAGAAGATAACCCGGGCGACGACGGTGGACTACACGCACAAGAAGCAGACCGGCGGTCACGGCCAGTTCGCGCGCATCAAGGTCGTCGCCGAGCCGGGCGCCCCGGCCAGCGGGTTTGTGTTCGCGAACAACATTGTTGGCGGCGCAGTGCCCAGGGAATTCGTGCCCGCCGTCGAGAAGGGTCTCGAGGGGCAGTTGACCACGGGCGCGATCGCCGGCTTCCCGGTGGTCGACGTCAAGGTCAGCCTGGTGGACGGCGCCTCGCACGACGTCGATTTGTCGGCCATGGCGTTCGAGATTGCAGCGCGTGCCGCCATGCGCGAGGCGCTGCAGAAAGGCGGCTCGGTGCTGCTCGAGCCGATCATGAAAGTCGAGGTGGTGACGCCGGAGGAGTACACCGGATCGGTCATCGGCGATTTGAATTCGCGCCGCGGCCACATCCAGGGCCAGGACATGCGTGGCAACGCCAACGTAATCCAGGCGATGGTGCCGCTCGCCAACATGTTCTCCTACGTCAACAACCTGCGCTCCATGAGCCAGGGACGCGCCACCTTCACCATGCAGTTCGATCACTACGCCGAGGTCCCCAAAGGGGTCGCAGACGAGGTTCAGGCCAAATACGCCTGAGCATCACATTACCAGGTTCGTTACAGCCGGAAACGGAGAGCCCCCATGGCCAAAGAAAAATTCCAGCGCACCAAGCCGCATTGCAATATCGGCACGATCGGTCATGTCGACCACGGCAAGACCACATTGACTGCGGCGATCACCAAGGTTCTGGCTGAGAAGGGCCAGGCGCAATTCACCGCCTATGACCAGATCGACAAGGCGCCGGAAGAGAAGGCGCGCGGCATCACCATTGCCACCGCCCACGTCGAATACGAGACCGACAAGCGCCATTACGCCCATGTCGATTGCCCGGGGCACGCCGACTACGTCAAGAACATGATCACCGGGGCCGCGCAGATGGACGGCGCCATCCTGGTGGTGAGCGCCGCCGACGGCCCGATGCCGCAGACGCGCGAGCACATTCTGCTTGCCCGGCAGGTCGGCGTGCCGGCGCTGGTCGTCTATCTGAACAAGGTCGACATGGTGGACGATCCGGAGCTCCTCGAACTCGTTGAACTTGAGGTGCGCGAGCTGCTCACCAAGTACAATTTCCCCGGCGACAAGATCCCGTTCATCAAGGGCTCGGCACTCTATGCCCTCGAGGGCAAGGACGAGAAGCTCGGCAAGCAGTCGATCCTCGACTTGATGAAGGCGGTCGACGAGTACATCCCGCAGCCGGAGCGGCCGAAGGATCAGCCATTCCTGATGCCGGTGGAAGACGTGTTCTCGATTTCCGGCCGCGGCACGGTATGCACGGGCCGCATCGAGCGCGGCGTCATTAAAGTCGGCGATGAGGTCGAGATCGTCGGCATCCGCCCGACCACCAAGACGGTGGTCACCGGCGTCGAGATGTTCCACAAGCTGTTGGATCAGGGCGAGGCCGGCGACAACGTCGGTTGCCTGCTGCGCGGCACCAAGCGCGAAGATGTCGAGCGCGGCCAGGTGCTGTGTAAGCCGGGCTCGGTGAAGCCGCACACCAAGTTCAAGGCCGAAGCCTACATCCTCACCAAGGAGGAGGGCGGACGCCACACGCCGTTCTTCACCAATTACCGGCCGCAATTCTATTTCCGCACCACCGACGCGACCGGCGTCGTCACGCTGCCGCAGGGCACCGAGATGGTCATGCCGGGCGACAATATCGCTATGGAGGTGAGCCTGATCGTGCCGATCGCCATGGAGGAGAAGCTGCGCTTTGCCATTCGCGAGGGTGGCCGCACGGTGGGCGCCGGCGTGGTCGCGAGCATTTTGGAATAACGGATGACGGATGTCAGGAGATTGAGGTCAGAAACCAAGGGAGGGGAAAAGACGGAAACGGATGTTCGGTCTGTCATCTGACATCCTCTCTGTCATCCGCATCACATGAACGGCCAAAACATACGCATTCGCCTCAAGGCGTTCGATCACCGCATCCTTGATGCGTCGACGCGCGAGATCGTCAGTACGGCCAAGCGCACCGGCGCGCAGGTGCGAGGGCCCATTCCGTTGCCGACCAAGATCGAAAAGTTCACCGTCAACCGCTCGCCGCACGTCGACAAGAAGAGCCGCGAGCAGTTCGAGATGCGCACGCATAAGCGGCTGCTCGACATCGTCGATCCGACGCCGCAGACCGTGGACGCGCTGATGAAGCTCGACCTCGCCGCCGGCGTGGACGTCGAGATCAAACTGTAAGAAGGCGCCGAGGGATATTTTGCCATGCGCTCCGGGGTGCTCGCACAGAAGGTTGGAATGATGCGGCTGTTCACCGACGCCGGTGAGCACGTGCCGGTCACGGTGCTCCGGCTTGCCAGTTGCCAGGTCGTCGCCCATCGGACCAAGGAAAAGAACGGCTACCTCGCATTGCAGGTCGGCTCCGGCGGGCGCAAGGTGCAGCGCGCCAGCAAGGCCGAGCGCGGCCATTTCGCGCTCGCCAAAGTCGAGCCCAAGCGCAAGCTTGTCGAGTTCCGCGTCGACGAGGACGCGCTCATCCCGGTCGGCGCGGAGATCACCGCCGATCACTTCGTGGTCGGCCAATATGTCGACGTGACCGGCGCGTCCACCGGCAAAGGCTGGGCGGGGCCGATGAAGCGCTGGAATTTCGGCGGCTTGCGCGCGAGCCACGGCGTGTCCATCTCGCACCGCTCCCACGGCTCGACCGGTGGCCGCCAGGATCCAGGCAAGACGTTCAAGAACAAGAAGATGGCTGGCCATCTCGGGGTCGAGCGGGTGACCACGCTCAATCTTAAGGTGATGCAAACCGATGCCGGACGCGGACTGATCATGGTGCAGGGCGCGGTGCCCGGCGTCAAAGGCGGCTGGATCACGGTGCGCGATGCGGTGAAGAAGAAGCTGCCGGACGGCGTGCCCAAACCCGGAAAGTTCAGGCTCGCCGAAGAGCCGGCCCACGCCGCGGCGCCCGCCGCCGAGGCGAAGGAGGGGGCCTGACATGGAGTTCAAGGTCACGACGCTCGATGGCAGCGAAGCCGGCTCGGTCACCGTCTCGGACGCAATCTTCGGGCTCGATCCGCGCGCCGACATCATTCATCGCTGCGTGGTCTGGCAGCTCGCCAAGCGCCGCGCCGGCACGCATGCCGTAAAGAACCGCGCCGAAATCAACCGCACCGGCAAGAAAATGTACCGGCAGAAGGGTACCGGCTCGGCGCGCCACGGCTCGGCGCGCGTCAATCTGTTCCGCGGCGGCGGCCGCGCGTTTGGCCCGGTGGTGCGCAGCCACGACATCGGGCTGCCGAAGAAGATGCGCGCGCTCGCGCTCAAGCACGCGCTCTCGGCCAAGGCCAAGGATGACGGGATCATCGTGATCGACGCGCTGGCGGTTAACGAGGGCAAGACCAAGGAGCTGCGCGGCAGACTGCAAAAGCTTGGCCTCGCCAACGCGCTGTTCATCGACGGCGTGCAGGTCGCGGCAAGCGTGCGCGCGGCCGCGCGCAACATTCCCAACATTGACGTGCTGCCGGCCGCCGGTATCAATGTCTATGACGTAATGCGCCGGCACAAGCTGGTGCTCACGCGCGCCGCGGTCGATGCGCTGGAGGCGCGGTTGAAATGACGACCAGCGATCCACGCCATTACGACGTCATTCTCTCCCCGGTGATCACCGAGAAGGCGACGAATGCGTCCGAGCACAGCAAGGTGATCTTCAAGGTCGCCATGCACGCCACCAAACCGCAGATCAAGGAGGCGATCGAGAAACTGTTCGACGTCAAGGTCAAGAGCGTCAACACGCTGCGGCGCCGCGGCAAGTGGAAAGTCTTCAAGGGCCGTATCGGCCGGCAGTCCGACACCAAGCGCGCCATCGTCACCCTTGAAGAGGGTCAGCGGATCGACGTGACTACGGGATTGTAAGGAGCGCGCGATGGCACTGAAAAATTACAATCCGGTCACTGCGGGCCAGCGCCAGCTGGTGCTGGTTGACCGTGGCGGGCTGTATGCCGGCAAGCCGGTCAAGGCGCTGACCGAAGGCAAGAATTCAACAGGTGGCCGCAACAATTCCGGCTCGATCACCAGCCGCTATCGCGGCGGCGGGCACAAAAAGGCCTACCGCATCATCGATTTCCGGCGCCGTAAATTCGATGTGCCGGCCAAGGTCGAGCGCATCGAATACGATCCGAACCGCACCGGCTTCATCGCGCTGATCAAATACGACGATGGCGAGCTCAATTATATCCTGGCGCCGCAGCGGCTTTCGGCCGGCGACACCGTGGTGGCCGGCGAATATGTCGACGTCAAGCCGGGCAACGCCATGCCGACCGCCAATATCCCGGTCGGCACGATCGTGCACAATATCGAGCTGAAGATCGGCAAAGGCGGCCAGATCGCGCGCTCGGCCGGCACCTACGCGCAGATCGTCGGCCGCGACGGCGAATACGTGATCCTGCGGCTCAATTCGGGTGAGCAGCGGCTTGTCCATGGCCGCTGCATCGCCACGGTTGGCGCGGTGTCAAATCCGGACAAAATGAACGTGTCGATTGGCAAGGCCGGGCGCACGCGCTGGCTGGGTCGGCGCGGCCATGTGCGCGGCGAGAGCATGAACCCGGTCGACCATCCGCTCGGCGGACGCACCCGCGGCGGTCGGCATCCGGTCACGCCGTGGGGCAAGCCGACCAAGGGCATGAAGACCCGCAAGAACAAGAGCACCAACAAGTTCATCATGCTTAGCCGCCACGCGCGGAAGAAGAAAAGGTAGGAGTTGGGCGATGGCGCGTTCGGTTTGGAAAGGTCCGTTTTTTGACGGCTACCTGATGAAAAAGGTGGATGCCGCGCGTGCGTCCGGCCGCCACGACATGATTCGCATCTGGTCGCGGCGTTCGACCATTCTGCCGCAATTCGTCGGGCTGACCTTCGGCGTCTATAACGGGCAGAAGCACATCCCGGTGATGGTCACCGAGGAAATGGTCGGCCACAAGTTCGGCGAATTCGCGCCGACCCGCTCTTTCTACGGCCATTCGTCCGATCGTAGAGCCAAGCGCACGGCCGGGGCCGGGCCGGCGGGCGGCGGCGGCGCACCGGCCGGCGGCGGCGGCGAGAGCCCGGGCGGCGGCGGCTCGTAGGCGCGAGGTGACATCATGAGCAAAAAAAAGCGCGAGCGCGCGCTGACCGATAACGAGGCCAAGGCCGTCGCCCGGATGCTGCGGGTGAGCCCGCAGAAGCTCAATCTGCTGGCGCAGCTGATCCGCGGCAAGAAGGTCGCGGCCGCGCTCGCCGACCTTGAATTCTCGCGCAAGCGCATGGCCCGCGACGTGCGCAAGTGCCTGGAATTGGCGATTGCCAATGCGGAAAACAATCACGATCTCGACGTCGACGATCTCGTCGTCGCGCAGGCCCATGTCGGCAAGGCGCTGGTGATCAAGCGGCATCAGCCGCGGGCGCGCGGCCGCGTGGGGCGAATTTTCAAGCCGTTCGCCAACCTCACCATCGTGGTGCGCGAGGTCGAGGCGAAGGCGTAAACCGACTCTGCCCGCGCAAGCGCCTTAAGGAGAAACAGATGGGTCAAAAGGTCAATCCGATCGGGCTTCGCCTCGGCATCAACCGCACCTGGGATTCGCGGTGGTATGCAGGCAAGGTGAGCTATGGCTCGCTGCTGCACGAGGATATGGAGATCCGCAAGGCGCTGATGGCCGAGCTCAAGCAGGCCGCGGTGTCGCGGATCGTAATCGAACGGCCGCACAAGAAGTGCCGCGTCACCATCCATTCGGCGCGGCCCGGCGTGGTGATCGGCAAGAAGGGCGCCGATATCGAGAAACTGCGCCGCAAGGTTGCCACGCTCACCGACAGCGACGTGGTCATCAATATCGTCGAGATCCGCAAGCCCGAACTCGATGCGCAGTTGGTCGCCGAATTGATCGCCCAGCAGCTCGAACGGCGCGTGGCCTTCCGCCGCGCCATGAAGCGCGCGGTGCAATCGGCGATGCGGCTCGGCGCCGGCGGCATCCGCATCAATTGCTCGGGCCGGCTCGGGGGCGCCGAAATCGCGCGCATGGAATGGTACCGCGAGGGTCGCGTGCCGCTGCACACGCTGCGCGCCGACGTCGATTACGGTATCGCCACTGCGTTCACCACTTACGGCACCTGCGGCGTCAAGGTTTGGATCTTCAAGGGCGAGATCATGGAGCACGACCCGATGGCGCAGGACAAGCGCCTGGCCGAGGGTGAAGCCGGCCGGCCGCGGCGCGAGGCGGCGTGAGCGAGCGAAACGGGAAGGTGAATTAAAGGGCGTCCGCCATGCTGCAACCGATGCGTACGAAATTCAGGAAGGCGCACAAGGGCCGCATCAAAGGCGTTGCCTCGAGCGGTGTCGAGCTGGCGTTTGGCCATTTCGGCCTCAAAGCGCTCGAGCCGGATCGCGTCACCGCGCGGCAGATCGAGGCGGCGCGCCGGGCGCTCACCCGCCACATGAAGCGGTCGGGACGGGTCTGGATTCGCATCTTTCCCGACGTGCCGGTCTCCAAGAAGCCGCTCGAAGTGCGCATGGGCTCCGGCAAGGGCTCCCCGGAATACTGGGTCGCGCGCGTCAAACCCGGCCGCATCCTGTTCGAGGTCGACGGCGTCTCCACGCAGGTGGCCAGGGAAGCACTGACGCTCGCCGCCGCCAAACTGCCGGTGAAGACGCGCTTCGTCCAGCGCATCAGCGAGTAGGGCGCAGTAGGGCTCATCATGAAAGCGGCAGACATCAAAGCAATGACGATCGATCAGATCGACGATGAGGTGCTCAAGCTGAAAAAGGAGCAGTTCAATCTGCGTTTTCAGCGCGCCACCGGGCAGTTGGAGAATACCGCGCGCGTGCGCGAGGTCCGGCGCGACATTGCGCGGCTCAAAACCGTCGCACGGCAAAAGCGCCAGGGCCCGGCGAAGGCGGCCGGCCGCAACAGTTCAAGAGGGCTTTGAAGATGCCGAAGCGAACCCTGCAGGGTGTCGTCGTCAGCGACAAGCAGAGCAAGACATTGGTGGTGCGTGTCGATCGCCGCTTCACCCACCCCTTGTTCAAGAAGACGGTGCGGCGCTCGAAGAAATACTACGCGCACGACGAGAACAGCCGGTTCAAGGTCGGCGACACGGTGTGGATCGAGGAGCACCGGCCGATCTCCAAGCTCAAACGCTGGGCCGTGGTGCGCGGCGAAAAGCGCAAGGCCTCCTGAAGCTCGGGCGCGCCAGAAGAAGAGTGGGGTAGCCCATGATCCAGATGCAGACCAATCTCGACGTGGCGGACAATTCCGGCGCGCGCCGCGTCATGTGCATCAAGGTGCTTGGCGGCTCGAAGCGCAAATACGCCACCATCGGCGACGTCATTATCGTCTCGGTGAAAGAGGCGATCCCGCGCGGCCGCGTCAAAAAGGGCGACGTGATGAAGGCGGTGATCGTGAGGATCTCCAAGGACATCAAGCGCGCCGACGGTTCGATCATCCGTTTCGACCGCAACGCCGCCGTGCTGATCAATCCGCAGATGGAGCCGGTCGGAACGCGTATTTTCGGACCGGTGCCGCGCGAATTGCGTGCCAAGAACCACATGAAGATCATTTCGCTTGCCCCCGAGGTGCTGTGATGGCGGCAAAAATCAAGAAGGGCGACCGTGTCGTGGTCATCGCCGGCCGCGACAAGGGCCGCACCGGCGAGATCATCGAAATGCGCCGGGCCGAGGGGCGTGCGCTGGTGCGCGGCGTCAACATGGTCAAGCGCCATCAGCAGCAGACCGCCAGCCAGGAGGGCGGCATCATCTCCAAGGAGGCGCCGATCGATCTGTCCAATATCGCGCTGGCCGATCCGAAGGACGGCAAGCCGACCCGCATCGGCTTTAAGTTCATCGGCACCGGCGACCAGCGCAAGAAGGTGCGTGTCGCCAAACGTTCGGGGGTCGAGATCGATGGCTGATACCGACAAGAAAGCCAACAAGCCGGCACGGCCGGCCAAGGCGCAGCCGGGCGAAAAGCCGGCCAAGGGGCAAAAGGCTGGCAAGGGCGAAAAGGCGGCCAAGGCCGAAGGTAAGGCTGCGGCGAAGCCCGCGGCCGAGGCCAAGGTGGCGGCGCCGCCGGCGCGCGAAGAGCGCGTGCCCGCGCGTCTGAAGGTGCAATTCGAGCACTCGATCCGGCCGAAGCTCGCCGAGCAGTTCGGCTACAAGAACCGGATGCAGATTCCGCACCTCGACAAGATCGTCATCAATATGGGGATCGGCGAAGGCGTGGCCGATCGCAAGAAGGTCGAATCGGCCGCCGCCGACCTGGCGCTCATTGCCGGGCAGAAGGCGATCATCACCAACGCGCGCAAGTCGATCGCTACGTACAAGGTGCGCGCCGGTCAGCCGATCGGCTGCAAGGTCACCCTGCGCAAGGCGCGGATGTATGAATTTCTCGACCGGCTGATCAACATCGCGTTGCCGCGCGTGCGCGACTTCCGCGGTCTTTCGTCGAGGAGTTTCGACGGTCGCGGCAATTACTCGCTCGGCATCCGTGAGCACATCGTGTTCCCGGAGATCGACTACGACAAGGTTTCGGACGTGTGGGGTATGGACATCACCGTCTGCACCACGGCGCGCAACGACGACGAGGCGCGCGCGCTCTTGTCGGCATTCAATTTTCCGTTCCGGCAGTGAGACGTTCGCGAGCGAACAGTCGCAGACGCGGAACAACAAGGAGCATGAGATGGCGAAGAAAAGCGCGATCGAAAAGAACAACCGGCGCCGCCGGCTGAGCAAGAAATATTCCGGCCGTCGGGCGCGACTGAAGGCGATCGCGGGTGACAAGTCGAAACCGGTCGAGGAGCGGTTTGCCGCCACGCTCAAGCTTGCCAAGCTTCCGCGCAACTCCTCGGTCACCCGGGTGCGCAACCGTTGTGAAGTGACCGGCCGCCCGCGCGGCTATTACCGCAAGCACAAACTCTCGCGCATTGCGCTGCGCGAGCTCGGCTCGAAGGGTTTGATCCCGGGCCTGGTGAAGTCGAGCTGGTAAGGAGGCTCGCACGATGTCGATGAACGATCCGCTCGGCGATCTGCTGGCGCGCATCCGCAACGCGCAGCTGCGCAACAAGAGCAAAGTGTCAAGTCCGAATTCGAAGCTGCGCGAGCGCGTGCTCGACGTGCTCAAGAACGAGGGTTATATCCGCGGTTACGCGGTGGTCGAGCGCGAGGGGCGCTCGGAAATCGAGGTCGAGCTGAAGTATTTTGACGGCGAGCCGGTGATTCGCGAGATCTCGCGGGTCTCGAAGCCCGGCCGTCGCGTCTACAGCTCGGTCAAGACCCTGCCGCGCATCAATAACGGACTGGGCGTCGCCATCCTCTCCACGCCGAAGGGCGTGATGGCAGACCACGACGCCCGCGACGCCAATGTCGGCGGCGAAATTCTCTGCACGGTGTTCTAAATGTCGCGCATCGGCAAGAAACCAGTGGTGGTGCCCTCGGGGACCACCGCCGACATCGAGGGCCAGACCGTGAAGGTGAGGGGCCCGAAGGGCGCGCTTTGCGTCGTGCTACACGAGGACGTGGCGGTCAAGCTCGAGAACGGCCAGATCGAGGTCAGCCCGCGCGCCGAGACCAAGCGCGCCCGGGCGCAATGGGGCGCCTCGCGCACCCTGGTTGCCAATCTGATCACGGGCGTGAGCAAGGGATTTGAGGAACGCCTGGAAATCAACGGCGTCGGCTACCGCGCGGCGGTGCAGGGCAAAAACCTGCAGCTCGCGCTCGGCTACAGCCACGACATCGTCTACCCGATTCCCGCGGGCATCACCATCGCCACGCCGCGCCCGGTCGAGATCGTGATCAGTGGCAGCGATCGGCAGCAGGTCGGGCAGGTCGCCGCCGAGATCCGCGGCTATCGTCCGCCCGAGCCCTACAAAGGCAAGGGCATCAAATACGCCTCCGAGCGCATCTTCCGCAAAGAGGGCAAGAAGAAGTAACAGAGCGCGTCATGGCCCAAACGAGCGAGAGAATGGAGCGGCGAAAGGGGCGCGTGCGCGGCGCGCTCCAGCGCGCGGCGCACGGTCGCAAGCGGCTGTCGGTGTTCCGCTCGTCCAAACACATCTACGCGCAGGTGATCGACGACGCCGCTGGCATTACGCTGGCGGCAGCCTCCTCGCTGGAGAAGGCAAACCGCGCATCCTTGAAGACCGGCGCCAGCGTCGAGGCCGCCAAGGCGGTGGGCAAGCTCATTGCCGAGCGCGCCCAACAGAAAGGGGTCAAGGAGGTGGTGTTCGATCGCGGCGGCTATCTGTATCACGGCCGGGTCAAGGCACTGGCCGACGCGGCGCGCGAGAGCGGGCTTACCTTTTGAGCGCGGATGATAGATGACGGCGATGTCCGTCGTCGGAATAATCAGCATGGAACCAATCATCGGAGCAACAATGGTTATCGATCATGGCGCGTGAACCCCGCGAGCGGCGGCGAGACGAAGAGCGCGAGAGCGAGTTCGTCGACAAGCTGGTCCACATCAACCGCGTGGCCAAGGTGGTCAAAGGCGGCCGGCGTTTCGGCTTCGCCGCTCTGGTCGTGGTCGGCGACCAGAAGGGCCGCGTCGGCTTCGGGCACGGCAAGGCCCGCGAGGTGCCGGAGGCGATCCGCAAGGCCACAGAGTCGGCCAAGCGTGGGCTCACCCGCGTGCCGTTGCGCGAGGGACGCACGCTGCACCATGACGTTGCCGGCCGCCATGGTGCCGGCAAGGTTTTTCTGCGCGCGGCTCCGCCCGGCACCGGCATCATCGCCGGCGGACCGATGCGCGCGGTGTTCGAGACGCTGGGAATGCAGGACGTGGTGGCGAAGTCGCTCGGCACCTCGAATCCCTATAACGTGGTGCGCGCCACCTTCGACGCGCTCAAACGCCAGGATTCTCCGCGCGCGGTTGCCGCGCGGCGCAACATCAAGGTCTCGGCACTGCATGCCCGCCGCCGCGACCTCGATGCCGAGCAGGCCTCGGCCGAATGAAATAGGAGCGGCAATGAATAAGAGCACGGGAACGACAATCAGGCTGCGGCAAACGGCGAGCCCGCAGCGCCGGCATCACCGCCAGCGCGAGACCCTCATCGGGCTTAAGCTCAACAAGATCGGACGGGTCGCCGAGCTTCGCGACTCCCCGCAGACGCGCGGCATGATCGCCAGGGTGGCGCATCTGATTGAGATCGTGGAGAATTAACAGCTGTGTTGCCCGGCCAGCTTGCCGGGCCACGAGTATGGGGAATCGGTATGAAGCTTCACGAACTCGCCGCCACGCCCGGTGCCCGCCAGTCGCGCAAGCGGATCGGCCGCGGCATCGGTTCCGGCATGGGCAAAACCGGCGGCCGCGGCGGCAAGGGCCAGACCGCGCGCTCGGGCGTGCGCATCAAGGGTTTTGAAGGCGGCCAGATGCCGCTGCATCGGCGCGTGCCCAAGCGCGGATTTAACAACGCCATGTTTGCGCGCAGGCTCAACGAGGTGAATCTCGGCCGCATCCAGGAAGCCATCGATGTCGGCCGGCTCGACCCGTCCGCCACGATCGATGCCGCGGCGCTGGTGCAGGCCGGCGTCTTGCGCCGCGCCAAGGACGGCGTCCGTCTGCTCGGTGGCGGCGAGCTCAAGGCGAAAATATCGCTCAAGGTGTTCGGCGCGTCCAAATCGGCCGTCGCCGCGGTGGAAAAAGCTGGCGGCGCGGTGCAGATTCTTGCGCCTCGGTCGCCAGCGGGCGAACAGGCAGCCTGACGCGCTCTCGTGCCCTTGTGCCGGGCATGCACAGCTTCTACCTGTTTGACGAAGCCGCGTCGACGAAGTCGCAGATCGCCGGTGCTAAGCGTGGCGGGAACAGCGGGGACGGCAGTCGGAGCAGGATATGGTCTCTGCAGCGGAACAACTCGCAGCCAATCTCAACTTCGGCGCGCTCGCCAAGGCCGAGGAATTAAAGAAGCGCATCTGGTTCACCCTCGGCGCGCTGCTGGTGTATCGGCTCGGCACCTACATCCCGCTGCCGGGGATCGACCCGGCCGCCTGGGACAAGATTTTCAACCAGCAGGCCGGCGGCATTTTGGGCATGTTCAACATGTTCGCCGGCGGCGGCATCCACCGCATGGCGATCTTCGCGCTGACGATCATGCCCTACATCTCGGCCTCGATCATCATCCAGCTGATGACGACGGTATCGCCCACTCTCGAGCAATTGAAGAAGGAGGGCGAGCAGGGCCGTAAGATGATGAACCAGTACACGCGCTACCTGACGGTGGTGCTCTCAGCGTTCCAGGCCTACGGCATTGCCGTCGGCCTCGAAGGTGCCGGCAGCGGCTCCGTGGTGGCGCATCCTGGTTTTTTCTTCATCATTTCCACGGTGATCACGCTCACCGGCGGCACGATGTTCCTGATGTGGCTCGGCGAGCAGATCACTCAGCGTGGCATCGGCAACGGGACTTCGCTGATCATCATGGCGGGGATCGTGGCGCAACTGCCCGCCGCCATCGCCAGCACGCTCGAACTCGGGCGGCAAGGCGCGCTGTCCACCGGGCTCATTCTCGCCGTCCTGGTGATGGGCGTTATCGTCATCACGTTCATCGTCTTCATGGAACGTGCCCAGCGCCGCTTGCTGATCCAATATCCCAAGCGCCAGGTCGGCAATCGCATGTTCGAGGGCCAATCCTCGCATCTGCCCCTTAAGCTTAATACTTCGGGCGTGATCCCGCCGATCTTCGCCTCCTCGCTGCTGTTGCTGCCGACCACCGCTGCCAGCTTTATGGGGGCGCAGGGCAACGCAACGGGCTGGCTCACCACGATCACCACGATGCTCGGCCAGGGGCGGCCCCTGTTCCTCATTCTCTATGTGGCGCTGATCGTCTTCTTCGCCTTCTTCTACACGGCCATCATTTTTAATCCGACGGAGACCGCTGATAATCTGAAAAAGCACGGCGGCTTCATTCCCGGCATCCGGCCGGGCGAGCGCACCGCCGAATACATCGACTACGTGCTGACGCGGATTACCGTCATCGGCGCGGCCTACCTGGCGGTCGTCTGCCTTATTCCGCAAATGCTAATCTCGTATGCGGCGGTGCCGTTCTATTTTGGCGGCACCTCGCTCCTGATCGTGGTAAGCGTCACCATGGACACGGTGGCGCAGGTGCAGGGATACCTGCTCGCCCACCAATATGAAGGTTTGATCAAGCGATCAAAGCTTAGGGGGCGCCGTAGATGAGATTGATCCTGCTGGGCCCGCCGGGGGCCGGCAAGGGTACGCAGGCTCAGCGTCTCGTCGGCAAATACGGTATCGTCCAGCTCTCGACCGGGGAGATGCTGCGCGCGGCGGTCAACGCCGGCACCCCGATCGGTCGCCAGGTGGCCGAGATCATCGCCCGCGGCGCGCTTTGTCCCGACCATATCGTGGTCGGCCTCGTCGAAGATTGCATCCAACAGCCCGCAGCCAGAAACGGATTTATCCTCGACGGCTTTCCGCGCACCGTTGCGCAGGCGGTGGCGCTCGACCGTATGCTGGCTAGCCATGGCATTTCGCTCGACGCGGTCATCGCGTTGCGCGTCGATGAGGCCGCATTGCTGCAGCGCATCCAAAGCCGCGTTGCCGAAATGCAGGCGCGCGGCGAACCGTTGCGCGAGGATGACAAGCCGGAAACCTTGCATCGTCGGTTGATGGCGTACCGGGAACAAACGGTGCCGCTGATCGAGTACTACCGCGGCGAAGGCGTGCTGCGGTCGATCGACGGAATGGCGCCAATCCCCGACGTCGCCGCCGCAATCGACCGGGTTTTGCGGCCAGCCGTCAAGCAGCCTAAAGCGGCGGCGTCGGCCAGGCCCGCCCGAAGCGTGGCGGCGAATCCGGGCCAAAGCGCGGGTCCGGTCCAGGAGGTTGGGGCGACTTTAGGAAAAAAGTCCGATCGGTGCGCCGCGACGGCGCACACGCCCGCCGCTCGACCCCGGCCGGGACCCGGCAAGCGCAAAGGCAGGGCGACCGGCCGGCGCTAAATTGTGGCGCTGCGGCCAAAGCCGTGCATGAATTCGCAGGCCGAGGTTGACGAAGCCAAGGAGAATCCCTTAATAAGCGGTCAATACCCAGTTGGAGATTGTGCAACGATGCCGGGCCGCACGGGCAGGCAAGCGTTGCTTTTTACGTTTGTGGTCTTCTCAGGTGACAATGCAACGGATGAAAAGCGGCCTGCCGCTATGCCGGATGGTCAATCCGGCGGCATGGGCGGTCGCCGCAGGGAGTAGATGACGTGGCTCGAATCTCGGGCGTCAACTTACCAACCAACAAGCGCGTGGTTATCGCGCTGCAATATATCCACGGCATTGGCTCGGCCAAAGCCCGGGAAATCATGGAAAAAGTTTCGATCCCCCAAGCGCGCCGGGTGGCGCAGCTGACCGACCAGGAGGTCTCCCAGCTCCGCGAAGTGATCGACCGCGACTACATCGTCGAGGGCGATCTGCGGCGCGAAGTGGGCATGAACATCAAGCGGCTCATGGACCTCGGGTGCTACCGCGGACTGCGCCATCGCCGCGGACTGCCGGTGCGGGGCCAGCGGACCCACACCAATGCGCGCACCCGCAAGGGGCCGGCCAAGCCGATTGCCGGCAAGAAGAAATAGAGTAGCTCAGACGGCGCCGGAGCGGGCCGGGCGGCCGCTCCAATTCAGGATATGGGTTGAGAATGGGTAAGGAAGCCACGCGCGTCCGCCGACGCGAACGCAAGAACATCGCCTCCGGCGTTGCGCACGTCAATGCGACGTTCAACAACACGATGGTCACCATCACCGACGTGCAGGGCAATACCATTGCCTGGTCGTCGGCGGGGACGATGGGGTTTAAGGGCTCGCGCAAGTCGACGCCTTATGCGGCACAAGTCGCCGCCGAGGACGCCGCCAAGAAGGCGCAGGAGCACGGTATGCGTACCCTTGAGGTCGAGGTCGCCGGTCCCGGTTCGGGCCGCGAATCGGCGCTGCGTTCGCTGCAGTCGGCCGGTTTCACCATTACCTCGATCCGCGATGTTACGCCGATCCCACACAACGGATGCCGCCCGCGCAAGCGGCGGCGCGTATAGGATATCCGGCCGATGGAACACGTGGAACATCTGCCGCCGCAAGACCTTGGCCTCACGGAGCGGAGTGGGGCGCGCGGAACGCCGGGTAACCGCATGGGTGATAACGTGACGATCCAGAAGAATTGGCAGGAATTGATCAGGCCCAACAAGCTGCAGGTGGCGGCCGGGACCGACCCCCGGCGCGTGGCCACCGTTGTGGCAGAGCCGCTGGAGCGTGGCTTTGGCGTCACCTTGGGCAACGCGCTGCGCCGCATTCTGTTGTCCTCGCTCCAGGGCGCCGCGGTGCAGTCGGTGCATATCGACGGCGTGCTGCACGAATTCTCCTCGATCGCCGGCGTGCGCGAGGACGTGACCGACATCGTGCTCAACATCAAGGACATCGCCATCAAGATGCAGGGCGATGGGCCCAAGCGCATGGTCGTCAAGAAGCAGGGGCCCGGGACGGTGACCGCTGCCGACATTCAGACCGTCGGCGACGTGGTGGTGCTCAACCCCGATCTCGTGCTGTGCACGCTGGATGAAGGCGCCGAAATCCGCATGGAATTCACCGTCTCCACCGGCAAGGGCTACGTACCCGCCGAGCGCAACCGTCCGGAGGACGCGCCGATCGGGCTTATTCCGGTCGACAGCCTCTATTCGCCAGTGCGCAAGGTCTCCTATAAGGTCGAGAACACGCGCGAGGGGCAGATCCTCGATTACGACAAGCTCACGCTGTCGATCGAGACCAACGGCGCGATTTCGCCGGAAGACTCGCTTGCCTATGCGGCGCGCATTCTCCAGGACCAACTCAACGTGTTCGTCAATTTCGAGGAGCCCAAGCGCGAGGCCGCGCATGAGGCGATCCCCGATCTTGCCTTCAATCCGGCCTTCCTCAAGAAGGTCGACGAGCTCGAATTGTCGGTCCGCTCGGCCAATTGTCTGAAGAACGACAACATCGTTTATATCGGCGATCTCGTGCAGAAGACCGAGCCCGAGATGCTGCGCACGCCGAACTTCGGACGCAAATCGCTCAACGAGATCAAGGAAGTGCTGGCACAGATGGGTCTGCATCTGGGCATGGAGGTGCCCGGCTGGCCGCCGGAGAACATCGAGGAACTGGCCAAGCGCTTTGAGGATCATTATTGAGTTTGAGGATCATTATTGAGGCAGGGGCAGTCCTCAAGGGTCAGTAATCGGAGGGCTTTTCGATTACGGCTGCCTGAGAGCTGATATGTGAAATGCGTCACGCCAAGACCCACCGCAAATTCAACCGGCGCTCCGACCATCGCCGGGCGATGCTGGCCAATCTGGCGGCGTCGCTGATCAAGCACGAGCAGATCATCACCACGCTGCCCAAAGCCAAGGATTTGCGGCCGATCGTGGAAAAGCTGGTGACGCTCGGCAAGCGCGGCGACCTGCATGCGCGGCGCCAGGCAATCGCGCAAATGCGCGACGTCGCCATGGTGAAAAAGCTCTTCGAGGTGATCGGCCCGCGCTACCAGGCGCGCGCCGGCGGTTATACCCGCGTGCTCAAGGCCGGCTTCCGCTACGGCGATTGTGCGCCGGTGGCGGTGATCGAGTTCGTCGATCGCGACGTCGAGGCCAAGGGCAAGGATTCCGGCCCGGTGTCCGCGCGCGCTGCAGAGCCGGCGGCGACGCCGGCGTGAGGCTCTGAGGCTTTGCGAAACGCCGTTTCGCGCCCTGCTGATGCCGCGGTCGGGGCCTAAAACGGCTGGCATTGATTTCGGGGTCTCCCATGCTCGTGTTCCGGTACTCGGCGATCGCGACCGCGATCGCGCTGTCGCTCGCCGCATTCTTCCATCCGGCGGCCGCGCAGGAGCGGCGCGTTCCGCAGTCGCTTGCCCAACTGCAGTTCTCTTTCGCGCCGATCGTGCAACGGGTGGCGCCGGCAGTAGTCAACGTCTACGCCACACATGTCGTCGAGAACCAGAATCCGTTTCTTGCCGACCCCTTCTTCCGCCAGTTCTTCGGCGGCCTGCCGCGCCGGCAGGTGGAGCGCTCGCTGGGCTCTGGCGTCATCGTCGATGCGTCCGGCCTCGTCGTCACCAATTTCCACGTGATCAGGGGCGCGAGCCAAGTTAAAGTCGCGCTCTCGGACAAGCGCGAGTTCGACGCCGAGATTGTGCTCAAGGATACGCGCAGCGATCTTGCCGTGCTGCGCATCAAGGGCGCGCGTGAGCGGTTTCCCACCCTGCAATTCGACGATTCCGACAAACTGCAAGTCGGCGACGTGGTGCTGGCGATCGGCGATCCGTTCGGCGTCGGCCAGACGGTGACGCACGGCATCGTTTCGGCGCTGGCGCGCACGCAGGTGGGTACGTCCGACTATCAGTTCTTCATCCAGACCGATGCGCCGATCAACCCAGGCAATTCCGGCGGCGCGCTGGTCGATATGAACGGCCGCCTCGTCGGCATCAACAGCGCCATCGCGTCCGCTTCGGGGGGATCGGAGGGAATCGGCTTCGCCATTCCGGCTAATCTCGTTCGCGTGGTTGTCTCCTCCGCCGAGTCCGGCAGCCATACCGTGGCGCGCCCATGGCTCGGCGCCAAGCTGCAGGAAGTCACCCCCGACATCGCCGACAGCCTCGGGCTCAAAGTGCCTACCGGAGCCTTGGTCGCGAGAGTGGTGGCTGGCGGTCCCGCCGCCCGTGGCGGGCTTAAGGCCGGCGACTTGATCGTCAGCGTCGACGGGGCGGCCGTCGAGGACCCCAATGGCTTCGACTACCGTTTCGCCACCAAGCCGCTGGGCGGTACGGCGCAGATCGGCATCCGCCGGCAGGGCCGCGAAATGGTCGTACCGGTGGCGTTGCAGCCCATTCCCAACAGCCCAAGCGAGCAGGTGGCGATCGGCGGCCACTCGCCATTTACTGGGGCGAGTGTGGCGAACCTGACGCCGGCCCTGGCCGACCAGTTGCGGCTCGACCCGCAGGCGAATGGCGTCGTTATCACTGCGGTGGCGGATGGCTCGACCGCGGAATCAATCGGGTTCAGGCCCGGCGACATCGTCGTCTCGGTCAACAATCACAAAATCGAGCGCTCGGCCGAGCTCTCCCGCATCGCCGATTCTGGCAGCCGCACCTGGCGCATCACCATCCGCCGCGGCGATCAGCAGATTTCGGTGGTGTTCAACGGGTAAAAAAACTCACTTCTTGTCGTGCGCGCAGAGCTCGGATTGTGCAGCAATCTGGGCGATTGGGGTGCCGCGCCATTAAAGCCCGGACGGATGATGCAAAGCCCGGCGGCTGGGCCCCCTTAAGGCGGACCTCTCCCTCCACGCGCCGGCCCGCCCGATCTCGCTTGCGCACACCCAGCCTATCCACCATTTTCATCGAATGGCCAAACGGGCAGCACAAAAAAATCTGTTCGCGGCGGCTCGGCTTGATCGCGATGCGCCGCGCCCGCTCGCCGACAGGCTGCGCCCGCAAAAACTCGCCGACGTGGTCGGCCAGGATCATCTGCTCGGGCCCGACGGCGCGCTCACGCGCATGCTGAGGACGCGCTCGCTCGGCTCGCTGGTCTTCTGGGGGCCGCCGGGCACCGGCAAGACCACTGTGGCGCGGCTTCTGGCGGATACGACCGAACTTTTTTTCGAACAGATTTCGGCGATCTTTTCTGGTGTCGCCGATCTGAAAAAAGTGTTCGAGGCGGCACGGTCGCGGCGCGAGACAGGGCAGGGGACGTTGCTCTTCGTCGACGAGATTCACCGCTTCAACCGCGCCCAGCAGGATTCCTTCCTGCCGGTCATGGAAGACGGCACCATCGTTCTGGTCGGCGCCACCACCGAAAATCCCTCGTTCGAACTGATCGCGCCGCTTTTATCGCGCGCCCGCGTGCTGGTGTTCAAGCCGCTCGACGCGGCGGCGCTCGAAGGGCTGCTCGCCCGCGCCGAAGCCATCGAAGGCAAGACCCTGCCGCTTGACGCGCAGGCACGCGCGTCGCTCCTGCGCATGGCCGATGGCGACGGCCGCGCGCTGCTCACGCTTGCCGAGGAGGTCTGGCGCGCCGCGCGCGCCGGCGAGGCCTTTGATGCCGCCGCGTTGCAGGACGTGGTGCAGCGGCGCGCGCCGATCTACGACAAGTCGCAGGACAGCCATTACAATCTGATCAGCGCGCTGCACAAATCGGTGCGCGGCTCCGATCCCGATGCCGCGCTCTATTATCTCGCCCGCATGCTGGATGCCGGCGAGGACCCGCTCTATCTGGCGCGGCGGATCGTGCGCATGGCGGTGGAGGATATCGGGCTTGCCGACCCGCAGGCCCTGGTCGTCGCCAATGCCGCCAAGGACGCCTTCGATTTTCTCGGCTCGCCCGAGGGAGAACTCGCTATCGCCGAAGCGGTGATCTATGTGGCCACGGCCCCAAAATCCAACGCCGCCTATACGGCTTTCAACGCCGCCATGCGCACCGCCAAGGAGGCCGGCTCACTTTTGCCGCCCAAGCACATCCTCAACGCGCCAACCAAGCTGATGCACAGCGAAGGCTATGGCGCCGGCTACGCATACGACCACGACGCGCCGGGCGGCTTTTCCGGCCAGGATTATTTTCCGGAAAAGCTTCGCCGCCAGAAATTTTACGATCCGCCCGAACGCGGCTTTGAGCGCGAGATCAAGAAGCGTCTGGATTATTGGCAAAAGCTGCGGAAGGAGCGGGGTGCATCTTGAGAAGCTCCCGCGGCCCGCGCCAGCCCGGCGGCGGCAAACAGATCGCCGGGCCGCGCCATCACGACCGCCAGCCCGCCTCCGGCCCGCATCAGGCGCTCGGCGCAAAGGGCCGAGCCGCGAAGGCGCAGGCTTCGAGAGCGACCGGCCCCACATCCTTCGCAGCGCGCCTGTGGCGGGCATCCCAAGATGAGCGAAAACAAATTGAGCCGAAAGATCGATCGGCAATCGGCGTTCAAAGCGTCGCCGTGGGCGCCGACGAATCCGGCATGCGCGTCGATCGCTTTCTCGAGGCGCGCTTTCCCGGGTTGAGCTTCTCCCACATCCAACGCGTCATCCGCAAAGGCGAGGTGCGGGTGAACGGCAAGCGCACGCAGCCGAACAGCCGGCTGACAGCCGGGCAGAGCGTGCGCATTCCGCCGCTGCGGCTCGATGCGCCCAAATCGCCGGCCGGGGGCGGCGCAGGGGACGAAGAGACGCGCGCTTTCCTCAAATCGATCACGCTCTCCGAAGACGCCGACGTGCTGGTGCTCAACAAACCGATGGGTCTGGCCGTGCAGGGTGGTTCCGGCACCACGCGGCACGTCGATGGCATGTTAGAGGTCCTGCGCGACGCGCATGGTGTGCGGCCGCGCCTCGTGCACCGGCTCGACAAGGACACGGCCGGCTGCCTGCTCGTAGCCAAGACACGGTTCGCAGCGGCGGCGCTGGGAAAAACATTTCGCTCGCGCTCGGCGCGTAAGATTTACTGGGCGCTGGTTGCCGGCGTACCAAGACCGCGGCAGGGGCGCATTTCCACGTTTCTCGCCAGGAGCGAGGGCGAGGACGAATTGATCATGCGCATCGCCCGCCACGGCGAGGAGGGGGCGAGCCACGCAGTGACCCACTACGCGGTGGTGGAAACCGCCGGCGCATCGCTGGCCTGGGTGTCGCTCAAGCCGGTGACTGGCCGCACCCATCAACTGCGTGCACACATGGCGCATATCGGCCATCCGATCGTCGGCGATCCGAAATATTTTGCGCGCGAGAACTGGCGGCTGCCCGGTGGCATGCAGGACAGGCTGCATCTTCTAGCGCGCCGCATCGTGGTGGCGCATCCGCGCGGCGCGGTGATCGATGTCACTGCGCCGCTGCCGCCGCACATGCAGCAATCTTGGAATCTGCTCGGGCTCGATGCGGCGCGCTACGATCCGATCGAAGAGGCGCCGGAGCAATAGGGCGTGGCGCACCCCCACCTTCGAGGTCGGAGCGGCGCGCAAACCGTTTCGACCTCATGCTACACGCGGGCGATCGGATCCGCAGGCTCGAACAATACATAGGCGGCGGATTTATCGAGCGCGTCACGGTGGGATTTGCTCATGAACAGCCGCATCAGCAAAAGCTGCATCTTGAGCGGACCCTCGAGGGGGCGATTGAGTTTCTTGGCTTCGTCGCTGAGGTAGCGGATCTCTCTCGGGGCCCAGCCATGGCGGCGGAAAAAAGCGAAATAATCATCGGGATCGAAGCGGAAGGGCGCATTTTGCATGTTCATGCGCATCCCCATGCGCATGCCGAAGCGCCGTGTCGCCGGTGAGAAATAATCGACGATCCAGTATCGGAATGGGCGGTGCGTCCTCAGCTCGTCGGCGAGCAGCGCGGCCTCCTGCGTGCGCAAATACAGCACCACCCCTTCAGTGAGAACGAGCGCCCGCTCGCTTTCGGCTGCGATCCGGGACAGCAGCAGCCGGCGATTCGAGCCTTCCACGAGGTCGAGCTTGACCCGCTCCAGCCGGCAGCGCGGGATGTCCTCGCGCAGGCGGTTTTCTTTCAGTTCGATGATCTTCGGATAATCAGCCTCTATCCAGCGCAGTTCGCGAGGCAGGTCCATTCGATAGGGCCGGGTGTCGAGACCGGCACCCAAATTGAGCACAGTATCGATCCCCGACGCGACTGCTTGCTGGATTAAAGCATCAATGATGCAGGTCCGTAGCACCACAAACCATTTGCCGAGAATAGCCCGTCGCGACATGCTCTCGACGATTTTGCGGCCGTGCGTTCCGGCGAGCTTGCCGGCCAGCGGATCGCGGAACAGCGCATCGCGCCGCTCCGTCTCCATGGCCCGCAGGGTCGCCACCATGAAGGCGGTGTCGGACACGTCATGGATGAGGCCCTCATCCACGCCAACACCATTGCTGCTTAGCGCAAACCCGCGTTGATCTTATCCAGCGCCGCGGCGCCGGGACACAGCTCCTTCTCGGAGAGCGCGTTGAGCGGCGCCTCGACCGTGTTCAAGTGCTCGTGCAGGTCGGCGGATTCCGGCTCGACATAGAGCAGGCCAGTGACGACCTGCCCTTCGGCCGCGTGTTGATGCAGGAAGCCCATGGCCGCCTGGCGGTCGTGGACGGAATATTCGGAGTTGATCTTGCGCAGCGCCAGCACCGTGCCGTCGTGCTGTTCGACCAGTTCGACCGTGCCCGGTGCATAATCGACGTGGATGGTCCGCCGGCCGGTAATGAAGTCGAGAAAATTGACCGCTTCGTTGTGCTCGCGCACGTAGTCGAAGCTCTTCGTCGAACCGGCGTGATTGTTGAACGCGACGCAGGGCGAGATCACGTCGATGAAAGCGGCGCCCTTGTGCTCGATCGCCGCCTTGATCAGCGGCACCAGCTGCGTCTTGTCGCCAGAGAACGAGCGGGCGACGAAGCTGGCGCCGAGCTGCAGAGCGATGCCCACCATGTCGATGGCGCTGTCACTGTTAACGAGCCCACGCTTTGATTTCGAGCCGCGGTCTGCGGTGGCGGAAAACTGGCCCTTGGTGAGCCCGTACACGCCATTATTCTCGACGATGTAGACCATGTTGACGCCGCGGCGCATGCAATGGGCGAATTGGCCGAAGCCGATCGAGGCGGAATCGCCGTCGCCGGAAACGCCGAGATAGATGAGATCGCGGTTGCCGAGATTGGCGCCGGTGAGCACCGACGGCATCCGTCCATGCACGGAATTAAAGCCGTGCGAATGGCCGAGAAAATAGGTCGGCGTCTTCGACGAGCAGCCGATGCCGGAAATTTTCGCCACCCGATGCGGTTCGATCGATAGTTCGAAACACGCCTCGATGATCGCAGCCGTGATCGAGTCATGGCCGCAACCGGCGCAGAGCGTGGAAACCGCACCCTCGTAATCGCGATGGGTATAGCCGAGTTTGTTCTTCGGCAGTTCAGGGTGGCGGAACAGCGGCTTGGCGACGTAAGTCATGGCGATACGGCTTTCTCGACGATCACTGGGGTGGATGGGTCACGACACGAATTTGCGCAGCGGCGTGACCTTGAGCGCGTTGACATGGTCGCCGATGACGCGGGCAATGAAGCGGGCGGTGATCGGGGTGCCGTCATAGTGCAGAATGGGCACCAGCCGCACCGGATCGATGCTGCATTCATTGACGATCAGCGAGCGCAGCTGCGCGTCGCGGTTCTGCTCGACCACGAACACAAAATCGTGGTCGGCGATGAAGCTCGAGACACTGGAGTGGAACGGGAAGGCGCGCACGCGCAGCCGGTCGAGCGCGTGGCCCTTCGCTTCCAGCAGCTCAATTGCCTCGTCCATCGGCGCCGCGGTCGAGCCGAAATAGATGACGCCATATTTGGTCGGTTTGTCGGCATTGGCCTGCAGCGGCCGGGGCACCATGTCCTTCGCCGTGTCGAACTTGCGCAGCAGCCGCTGCATGTTGTCGGCGTAGACCGGCCCTTCCTCGGAATAGCGGGCATAGCGGTCGCGCGAGGTGCCGCGGGTGAAGAACGAGCCCTTGCTTGGATGGGTGCCCGGATAGGTGCGATAGGGGATGCCGTCGCCGTCGACGTCGAGGTAGCGGCCGAACTCCTTGCCGGCCTCCAGCATTGCGGCGGTCATGATCTTGCCGCGGTCGTAGCGGCGCGCGTCGTCCCACACGAGCGGCCGGCACAGCCGGTGGTTCATGCCGATCTCGAGATCCATCATCACGAAGATCGGCGTCTGCAGCCGGTCAGCCAGATCGAAGGCGGTCGCGGCGAACTCGAACGTCTCTGCCGGATCCTCCGGGAACAGCAGCACGTGCTTGGTGTCGCCATGCGACGCATAGGCGCAGGAAAGGATGTCGGTCTGCTGCGTGCGCGTGGGCATGCCGGTCGAAGGGCCGGCGCGCTGCACGTCGAAGACCACCGCGGGGATCTCGGAGAAATAGGCAAGGCCCAAAAATTCCTGCATCAGCGAAATGCCGGGGCCGGAGGTCGCGGTAAAGGCGCGCGATCCGTTCCAGCCGGCGCCGATCACCACCCCGATCGAGGCGAGCTCGTCTTCCGCCTGGATGACGGCGAATTTGTTCTTGTTGGTCTGCGGATCGACGCGCAGCCGTCCGCAATGGCGGATGAAGGCCTCGGCGAGGGAGGAGGACGGCGTGATCGGATACCAGGCGCACACCGTCGCGCCGCCGTAGACCGCGCCGAGCGCGGCCGCCGAATTGCCTTCGATGAAGATGCGATCGCCGACCGCATTGGCGCGGCGCAGCCGCAGCCCGATCGGGTGCTCGAGGTTCAGCGTCACCCAGTCGCGGCCGAGATGCAGCGCGTGCTTGTTGGCGTCAAACAGCCTTTCCTTGCCCTTGAACTGCTCGCCGATGAGCTTCTCGATCTCGGCGACGTCCATGTCGAGCAGCGCCGAGAGCGCGCCGAGATAGATGATGTTCTTGAACAGCTGGCGCTGGCGCGCATCGCTGTATTCGCGGTTGCAGATGGCTGTGAGCGGCACGCCGATGACGTTGATGTCGTCGCGGAATCTCGACTTCGGCATCGGCTTGGTCGAATCGTACAGCAGATAGCCGCCTGGTTCGATGCAGGCGACGTCCTTGTCCCAGGTCTGCGGGTTCATCGCCACCATCAGGTCGGTGCCGCCGCGGGCGCCGAGATGGCCGGCTTCGCAGATGCGCACCTCGTACCAGGTCGGCAGGCCCTGAATGTTCGACGGGAAGATATTGCGCGGGGCGACCGGGATGCCCATGCGTAGCACCGCGCGCGCGAACAATTCGTTGGCGCTTGCCGAGCCGGAGCCGTTAACGTTGGCGAATCGAATGACGAAGTCGTTTACGCTTTGGAGTGGCATGCTTGTTCCGCGTGAGTCATGTCGATCAGATATTTCTGCATGTCCCAGGCGCCGGTCGGGCAGCGCTCCGCGCACAGTCCGCAATGCAGGCACACGTCCTCGTCCTTGACCATGATCCGGCCGGTCTTGAGGCTGTTGCCGATATAGAGGTCCTGGGTCAGATTCTTCGCCGGCGCCTGCAGCCGCGCGCGTAAATCGGCTTCCTCGCCGTTCTCCGTGAACGTGATGCAGTCCATCGGGCAGATGTCGACGCAGGCGTCGCATTCGATGCAGAGCTGGCCGGTGAAGACGGTTTGCACGTCGCAATTGAGACAGCGCTCGGCTTCCTTGAGCGCCAGCTCGACGTCGTAGCCGAGTTCGACCTCGGCCTTCAGATCGCGCAGGGCGACGGCCTTGTCGCGATGCGGCACGCGATAGCGCTTGTCCAGCGTGATTTCGTTGTCATAACTCCACTCGTGGATGCCCATTTTCTGGCTGTCCACTATCATCTGCGGCGGCGGCCGCACATTGATGTCCTTGCCGCGGCATAGCCGATCGATGGAGATCGCTGCCTCGTGGCCGTGCGCCACCGCCCAGATGATGTTCTTGGGGCCGAAGGCGGCGTCGCCGCCGAAGAACACCTTGGGATGCGCGGAGGCCATGGTTTTGGAATCGACCTCGGGCATGTCCCACTTGTCGAACTTGATGCCGCAATCGCGCTCGATCCAGGGAAATGCATTCTCCTGGCCGACGGCGACGAGCACGTCATCGCAAGGGAAATGCTGGTCCGGTTCGCCGGTCGGAATGAGGTCGCGGCGGCCCTTGGCATCGCGCACCGCCTTGACTTTTTGGAACAGCACGCCGGTGAGCTTGCCGTTCTCGTGGGTGAATTCCTTGGGCACGAGGAAATTGAAGATCGGAATATCCTCGTGCATGGCGTCCTCCTTCTCCCAGGCAGACGCCTTCATCTCGTCGAAGCCGGAGCGGACCACGACCTTGACGTCCTCGCCGCCGAGCCGACGCGAGGAGCGGCAGCAATCCATGGCGGTGTTGCCGCCGCCGAGCACCACCACGCGTTTGCCGATTCTGTCGATGTGTCCAAAGGAAATGCTCGACAGCCAGTCGATGCCGATATGGATATTCTTGGCCGCTTCCTTGCGCCCGGGAATGTCGAGCTCGCGGCCGCGCGGGGCGCCGCAGCCGACGAAGACGGCGTCATAACCCTCGGCAAGTAATGCTTTCATACTCTCTATGCGCTTGTCGCCGATGAATTCGATCCCGAGGTCAAGGATGTATTGGCATTCCTCGTCGAGCACTGTCTCGGGCAGGCGAAATTTCGGAATCTGCGTGCGCATCATGCCGCCGCAGAGCGGGTCCTGGTCTAAGATGACGCAGTGGTAGCCCATCGGGGCCAGATCGCGTGCCACGGTGAGCGAGGCGGGCCCGGCGCCCACAAGCGCAATGCGCTTGCCGTTCTTAGTCTCGGCCGCTCTCGGCAGGCGGGCGCGAATGTCATCCTTGAAATCGGCGGCCACCCGCTTCAACCGGCAGATCGCCACCGGATCCTTTTCCACGCGCCCGCGGCGGCAGGCCGGCTCGCACGGCCGGTCACAGGTGCGCCCGAGGATGCCGGGAAAGACGTTCGATTCCCAATTGACCATGTACGCGTCGCTGTAGCGACCCGCCGCGATCAAACGAATATATTCGGGAACCGGCGTGTGCGCGGGACAGGCCCACTGACAGTCAACCACTTTATGGAAGTAGTCGGGAACCGCGATGTCGGTTGGTTTCATTGACTCCTCTCGCACGCAGCGATTGTGCTGGCGCTGGAGCGGCCGGCCGCTGCGCGGACCCGGCTGCCCCCGATTTGGCTCCGTCGCCCGAGTCCGGACGGCAATACTAGTCGAGGGGGCCGACGATTTCCACCGCTTCTGCTTGTGACAACCAGCTTCTGCCGCTCGCGGTCCTTAACAACGGCGCGATTGCCGTTCGGAAGTTTCCCGTGACGCTTTTGCGCCCACCGCAGCCAAGGTAAGCTACTGGACCCATTGCATTTTGTCGCGGGCCTGAAAATCTCGGCCGGGGCACGACAGAAGCGCGCAGAACCCTTATATTTTGCTGATGGTCCGAGGGCACATGCGCGAACGGCTCGCCGCGACACAAACCGACAATCCCATACCGGCGGCACGGCGCGAGGCATCCCTGCGGCGGCGCCTGTACCGCGCCGTGACCACGGCGCCGGTTGCCGAAGGTCACGCCGTGCGGCTCGATGACCGGCCGGTGCGCACGCCGGCTCGACGCGTCCTCGCGGCCCCGACCGTGCGGCTCGCACAGGCTCTTGCTGCGGAATGGGCAGCGCAACGCGAGGTCATCGACCCCGTTCGGATGCCGCTGACGCGGCTTGCCAATGCGATTATCGACGGCGTTGCCGCGCAGCCGGCGCCGGTCGCGGCGGAGATCGCCAAGTATCTTTCCACCGACCTTTTGTTCTACCGTGCTGCCAGCCCACGCGAACTGGTCGAGCGCCAAGGCCGCCATTGGGACCCGATCCTGGCCTGGGCAGCGGACGTGCTGGGCGCGCATTTCGTCCGCACCGAAGGCGTCATTTACGTTGCCCAGGCACGGGCGGCGCTGCAGGCCGCTCGCAACGCGATGCCCGACGATTCGTGGCGGCTCGGGGCGCTCCACGCCGCAACGACGCTGACCGGCTCGGCGCTGATCGGGCTTGCGCTTGCGGCGGGATCGCTCTCGGTCGAGGATGCTTGGGTGGCCGCGAATGTCGACGAGGATTGGAATATGGAGCAATGGGGCCGCGATGAATTGGCCCTGGCGCGCCGCGGCTTGCGCCAAGCGGAGTTTCAAGCTGCAGCGACCATCCTCAGATCGGCCGGCCCGTACGGTCGCGCGCCCGTTGCAGCAGCACGCGCATGAAATTGTTGCGAGCAAAATCAGCTGCAACTTGTCGCCGGCTTGCGACTGCACCTGCAGAATGTGAAGCTTCACCGTCGAACCGAATAGCCGCGGCATCATCATCGAGTTGAGCAATTGAGCCGCGCCAGTGGTGCGCCAGCCTTGTCGGTCAGCGCATTTGCCGGACGGTTGGCAATTACCCTCCGGTGACGCTCATATGCCGCGCCAGGGCTGGGCGCTTGTGGCGCCGGTCAATTATAAAATCGTGGCCCTTGGGTTTGCGCGCGATCGCCTCATCGATTGCGTCGTAGACAAGCGCGTTGTCGGGTGACGCGCGCAGCGGTTTGCGCAGGTCAGCCGCGTCCTCCTGGCCGAGACACATGTAGAGCGTGCCGGTGCAGGTGAGGCGCACGCGGTTGCACGATTCGCAGAAATTGTGGGTCAGCGGCGTGATGAAGCCGAGCAGCCCGCCGGTCTGGGCAACGCGTACGTAGCGCGCCGGCCCGCCCGTACGATGATCAAGATCCTCGAGCCGATAGCGCTCTGAAAGTCGTGCGCGCACCATCGATAGCGGCAGATATTGATCGAGCCGACCCTGGCCGATTTCGCCGAGCGGCATCACTTCGATCAGAGTCAAATCCATGCCGCGCCCATGCGCCCATTCGATCAGGCGCGGAAGCTCGTCGTCGTTGACGCCTTTGAGCGCTACGACGTTGATCTTGATCTTTAAGCCCGCGGCCTGCGCCGCGTCGATGCCGGCAAGCACCTTGTCCAGCGCGCCCCAGCGGGTGATGGCGCGGAATTTGTCGGCATCAAGCGTATCGAGTGAAACATTGATTCGGCGTACCCCGTGCGCCTTGATCTCTTCGGCATATTTGACCAGCTGCGAACCGTTCGTGGTAAGCGTCAGCTCGTCCAGCTCGCCCGCGCGCAAGTGACGCGACAACGACGCGATCAGCGTCATGATGCCGCGGCGCACCAGCGGTTCGCCGCCGGTGAGACGAAGTTTGCGGACCCCGCGCGCGATGAAAACCGAGCACAATCGGTCGAGTTCTTCGAGCGTGAGGACATCCGCCTTCGGCAGGAAGGTCATGTTCTCCGCCATGCAATAGACGCAGCGGAAATCGCAGCGGTCTGTCACCGAGACCCGCAGGTAAGTGATGGCGCGCCCGAACGGATCCACCAGGGCAGGCTGGCCCAATACGGCGTCGACCCGCGCCGGCGCTGGGGTGTCGGGGGGCATGCTGTCGGTGTAGAGGCCATCCATGAGCAAAGTCCCGGCGGCGCAAAGCGGCCAATCACTCACATAATCAATTATTGTGCCAGATGAAAGCCCTGGAGGTCCACGGCAGGGAACTCAGGTTAACGGCCCTGGAGAGGTGATTTTGTCTTGACGGCGTGATTCCGTGTTCGCGCTGGTTCGCAGCGGGAAGCGCGCATGGAAACGGTTTTGGATGAGGAGCTGCCGCGGTCACGCTTGGCCGTTCTCCTCAAGCATTTCTCGGAGATCGAGGATGGTCGGGAGCCAGGGCGGGTTGCCTATCCTCGGGCGAAAATGCTGCTGCTTCTGACTTGCGCCACGATCGCAGATTGCGACGATTTTGATGAAATCGTTGGATGGGGCCAGCATCACCTGGATTTTCTCCGGCGGTTTTCGCCGTTTCATTTTGGGATTCCGTGTGCCCGCTGGTTGCGGACGCCGGTCAATCGTCTCGATCCGGTGCTGTTCGGGTGCTGTTTCGAGAGCTGGATCAAGGAACTCTGGCCCGGTCGGCATGACCTCACCGCCATCGACGGCAAGACATCGCGCCGCGCCCGCGATAAGCGCAAGGGGCTCAAGGCGCTGCATACGCTGAGCGCCTATGCGACCAATGCCCGGCTCGTCTTGGGACAGATCAGCGTGCCCGAGAAAAGCAATGAAATTACGGCTATTCCGGAACTCCTCGATCATCTGGCCGAAACCTAACAGCTCGAAGGAGCGCTGGTAACAGTCGACGCCATGGGCTGTCATGTCGCCATCGCCAATAAGATTGTTGAGCACAACGCTGACTACCTGCTCGCCCTCAAGGGCAACCAGCCAATGCTCGAAGCCAACGTCGCCGATTACTTCAGTTCTGCGCCGACAGAAGAACTCGTCATCAAGCACGCCGAAATTGAAAAGGGGCATGGCCGTCTAGAAATGCGAACCTACACGGCTTCATCCAATGTCGTTTGGATTGTCTCCGACAGGAGTTACCCGGCGAGCCGCGCTTCACCAACGTAAAGACAGTCGTCAAGGTCTTTTCGCGGGTCGAATACGCCGATCGCTGCACGTTCGAGACGCGCTTCTATATCTCATCGGCCGCTCTCGATATCGACAGGCTCGCCAACGGAGTGCGCGGTCACTGGGGCGTCGAGAGCATGCACTGGCTGCTCGAGGTTGAGTTCAAGGACGATCTTCGCGCTACCGCAGCGGTAACGGCGCCAAGAACATGGCCGTCGTACGCCGCTTCGCGCTCCGTCTCGTCCGCGCAAGTCCAAGCATAGTGTCAAAACACGAAGAAAATCAGCAAGCTGGAGCACAGAAGCCTTGCTTGAACTGCTGCAGCTTAACCCAACTTGAGCAGAATCGACACCTCGGTTTAGACAAATCAATGGGTTAGCCGAAAAGTCGTCACTACATTTTTGGTGCAGCGACTGCGCGAGTCAGGCTGTGGCCGCGAGCATCGAAGGGGCGGTTTCGGCAAGCCGCATTCGCTTGGGGAAGACCAGGCCGAGCCGGTCGAGCAGTATGGATTGCGCGCTGTCGGGTTGCGTGATGCAGCGCAAGCGGAGTTGTCCGTGCGTGGCGGTCGGCAGCACAACGTCATGCGACTGAATGCGCGCAAGCTCTTCCAGGATGGTGCGCGGCGAATTGCCCAAGCCTGAGCGTTGCTGCCACATCTCCAGGGTCTTCCAGAGGACGAAGGCGAGGAAGCAGACGAGGATGTGGGCTTGGACGCGATCCTCGCGTTGATGCCAGATCGGACGCACGCTCAGTTCGGTTTTCTGGATGCGAAACGCCGCTTCGGCTTGGGTGAGTTGAATGTACGCCTTCCAGAGCTGCTGCTCGTTCCAATCAGCGATATTGGAACGCAACAGATAGCTACCCTCGGAGATTGCCGCCCATTGGTCGAATGACGGATTGTAGGCGACAACAAGCCGAAAGCCTGCCGGGCAGCCGTCCGGCTCCAGACTGATTGCAAAGCGGGCAGCAGCGCGCTGGCTGCGCTGCAGGATACGGCCGATTTGCCGTTGGATGACGGACTGGTTGAGTGGCTTCTTTGATCGAGCGATGCGGGCCGCAAGGCTGTGCAATGCCGCTTCGATGCGGCGAGAGAACTTCGCGTGGATTGCCGTCTCTTTGCTGCGCCGATCTTGCGAGCGGCACAAGATCACGGTCTCACCGCTCTGCACATGCCTGGTGAGCTTGACCTCGACACCGTCCTGAACGGCGCGCCAACCATCGGTGCTGGCAAGTTCAGCAGCGAACTTCTTCAATTCCGATTTCGGCGCCCCGATGATGTAGCGGCGGCCGGTCTCCCGCAGCCAGGCGAGATTCTCTGCACTCGCCATGCCGCGGTCGGCAATCCAAACCCGCCCCAGCACCCCATGCCTCGCTTCCATCGTGGTGACGATGGTCGGCAATGTGCGCGAGTTGTGCGTATTGCCGGCGAACACCTCGTAGCCCAGCGGAAAGCCATCAAAGGTGACGACAACCGCAATACAGACCTGCTTGCAGTCCGGCCGGTGATCGCGCGAATAACCGCGTTGCGCCTGCGGATTGCGTTCGGCTTGGCCCTCGAAATAGGTGCTCGTCACGTCATAGAGCAGCACTTCGTTCTCGGTGGCAAACAGCTCGCCGCAGCGCTTCGACAGATGTGCTTCGAGCGCGCTTTTGTGTTCAAGCAGGTGGTCGAGCGCGCGATACAGGCGCTCCTTCGTCACCTCCTGCTCGCCGAGCTGCAACAGATCGGCAAGTGCCGTCCGGCGGTACCAATCCTCGGCGATGTGCAGCTCGCTCGACGGCTCGCACAGACGCGCGGTGACCAGCAATGCTGCCATCTTTGCCCAGGGAATGAGCTCTTTCCCGACCGGCAGAAGCTGCTCACAGAGATGCTCAAGCCCGGTCCCGCGCCACAAAGCGAGCACCAGGTACACGTCCCCGAACCGAAGCGAGCGTTCCACGCGAATGCCTTTGAGGCGAACTGGAACTGTTAGCCCCTCGCTGCCGTCATTGAACAGCTGCGCTTGCTCAGGCGTGCCGATCAGATGGCGCGCAAGCGCACGCGCCTGAATGCGTCCGCGCTCGTCGAGCTCACCAAGATGCGCGACGACCTGCTGGATCACACGTCGGCCGAGGCGCACGCTACGCACCAAGCACCAATAGCGGTGCACCTTCCCGTCCTTTTTGCGAATCGTATGGCGCAGGTACATGCACCATCAGAGCGAACCAGCAGCAAAAGAAAATAGCCAAGGTCGTCACTACAGGCGCAAATCAGGTTCGCCCGCGATCTAACCCCTTGATCCGACTCGCGCCATTACTCGCAAAATCGTAAAAACTACCCCCGAACTGCTCAAGTTGGGTTAAATGAACGTTAACCCGCAATCCGTGCCGTGCCTGGAGGTCCAGGCGCGACCCGGCCGCAAATGAGCCGTTCGGCTGCTTTCCCAATGCTTTGGACAGATATAGCGCCGCGCCGCCTTACTGCGTTGACGGTGGCGGCGGGAATGCCGAGTCAGGGGCGGCCTGCTGTATCTGCGGCGGCGCTGGGAACGGCGAAGACGACGATGGCGAAGACGATGGTGAAGGCTGCTGCGGGTCGGGGGACGCAACGGCAGCGCTCGGCGCCAGGGTCTTGGCGGCTGTGCGGCTCCTGGCCGTTGGTGCGCTCGCGACCGGTCTGGGGTGCCTTCCGCGGACCGGCTTCGATGGTGTCGAGGACCGCATCACCACGCGCACCGGATTGGGCACCAAGGACGGCGGCGGCTTTTCCCAGAACGAGTGGTCCGGCTGCGGGCCGACTGTGACTTGCACCGTCTGCGGCATGTATCCATCCCGGCTGATCGTCACTGGCTGCTCCTGGGACGGGACGCTCAGCGCGCAGGGCGTGATGCAGGTCTGGCCTTGGATTGTGCGCACCTGGGCGCCGGGCGGATCGGATTCAAAATTCAGCGCCTGGAGCTGCTCGGACGACGAGCTCGACGACATCCAATCCGGCATCGAGGAACAGCCCGCGAGCGCAATCCCCAGCGTCGAAGCGGCGGCGATGACGAGTCCGATGCGTGACATGACCCCACTCCCCTCCAATGAGACAAGGGTAAGCCGGTCGACCGGTTTGGTAAAGCCCGGCAGGAGAAAACGGAAAAAACATGAATTGGCGGCGCCACAGGCGCCCGCCGCGGTGGATAAGCCGGAATCATGAACAAGAGGAGGTGGTTAGGCCTCAAGCGCGCCTGCCGCAGCGCGCCGCCATTTGTTTTAGCCTCGGCGGCCGGCGTAGGATTTCGCGCCGACTGCTCCGGATCGAGGGTAGATCCGGCATTGGTACCGAAAATTGCGCCCAGTGCTCCAAGCGTGAGCTGAAGGCGGAGTTGTTGGTGAAGCGGGACGCGCGCCAGGAGCTGGCCATCAAATCGGACGATGCTGGTTGGTGCCTGAGAGAATGCGAAGGCCCCGGAGGCAGAATCTCGTCCGAGAGTGGCCGGCGCCTTGGTAATCGGAACGGTCCTCTCTCTTCGTCGCAGGCGCTGCATAGGCGTTCATGAGCCGTTAAGCGCCTTGATTGCCCGCGGAAGATCCGCGAACGAACTGATTACGCGGTCCGGCCGCAAGGTCGTGATCGGCACATCGCTGTAGCCAAAATCGACGGCGATGACCGGCACATTGGCGTTGCGCGCGGTGGACACGTCGGTCCTGGAGTCACCGACCATGATCGCCTGCATCGGCTCGCCGCCCGCGCGCAACACGGTGCGCCGAAAGACTTCAGGATCGGGCTTTTGCACCCCGAACGTATCCTGTCCGCAGATGGCGGAAAAAGGTTCGGCAAGCTGCAGGGTTTCCAGCAGGCGCATCGACAGCCATTCGAGCTTGTTGGTGCACACTGCAAGGCGATGGCCGGCGTCGGCGAGGCGCGCCAAGGTGGTCTTCAGTTCTGGAAACGGGCGCGAACGGTCGGCAATGTGCTCGGCGTAGTGGGCAACGAAGACCCCATATAGCTGATCAAGCTCAATGGGCGTGCGCACACGCCCCTCCGCGGCCAGAGCCCGCTCGATCATGGTCCTGGCGCCGCCGCCGATGAGATTGCGCGCAATGTCGAACGGAACGGGCGGCAAACCTTCCTGGTCCAGGATGAGATTGAGCGCATCGATCAAGTCGGGCGCGGTGTCGATGAGCGTGCCGTCGAGATCGAAAACGATCGTGAGCATAATCCTCGCCTACCCGGCGGCGCGAGGTGGCGCAAGCAGGCTGCGCGTTCTTGGTGTCTTTTTCCTAGGCTCCGCTCCGCAGGGGCGCTAGATAGCGCTCCGGCAATCTGTGCCTTGCCGAGCAGGCCGGGGAATGCCCATGGATGTCGAAGCGCACAAACGCGCCGCCGCCGCAAGTGCGATCTCTTTGGTGCAGCCAGGAATGCGGCTCGGGCTCGGCACTGGCTCGACCGCCGCCCACTTTGTAGAGCTGCTAGGCGAGCGCGTCCGCGCCGGCCTCAAGGTTGTCGCCGTACCTACGTCGGAAGCCACCCGCGCACAGGCGGAGCGGCTTAACATCCCGCTCACCACCCTCGAAGAGCACCCCGAACTGGATTTGACCTTCGATGGCGCCGACGAGATCGCGCCCGACTTGACCCTCATCAAAGGCGGCGGCGGCGCGCTGCTGCGCGAGAAGATCGTCGCGGCCGCCTCGGCGCGTATGGTGGTGATCGCCGACGGCTCAAAATGGGTCGATGTCCTCGGCCGCTTTCCGCTGCCGGTCGAAATCTTGCCATTCGGCGCGGGCGTCACGCGGCGCGCGGTGGAGAAGGCTGCGGCGCAGTCTGGCTGCCCAGGTTCAGCGCCGCTGCGCATGACCAAGAATGGCCATGCTTTCGTCACGGACGGCGGGCACTGGCTCATTGACGCCCAATTGCAGCGCATTACCGACCCGCCGGCGCTGGCGCGTCGGCTCGCTGCGATCCCGGGCGTGATGGAACACGGTCTGTTCATCGGCCTTGCGCGCACGGCCATTCTTGTGGGTCCGGCCGGGCTGCGTATCGTCGAGCGGCCTTGAATTTTCAGCGTTCATAAGGGAGTGCGTCCATGATCGCCGGTCTCTCCACGCGCCAAAGGCTGCTTGCGCTCGTCGCGCTGGCCTTCATCGGCCTCGGCCAGCCGCTCAATGCCCAGGCGCCCGCGCAACAGCCCTCGCCTGCCGCTGTCCTCTTGGCCAAGCGGATCATCGAACTAAAGGGCGTGGACAAGTTGTTCGACCCGCTGGTGCGCGGCGTGGTCAAGAAGGTTAGGGATCAGTTCCTGCAGACCAACTTCATGTGGGCCAAAGACCTCGACCAGGTGGCGACGCAGCTGGAAAAGGATTATGCGCCACGCGCCAGCCAATTGGTCGATGCCAGCGCCCGAATTTATGCCAGCCACTTCACCGAAGCGGAACTCAAGCAGATTCTCGCATTCTACCAGTCTCCGGTTGGGCGCAAGGTGATCACCGAAGAGCCCAAGGCACTCGACGAGAGCATGGCACAGGCGGGAAATTGGGGTGACAATCTCTCAGAAGAAGTCATTGCCAAGATGCGCGATGAGATGAAAAAACGAGGCCACGATCTCTAATCGGTGCAAAAGCGTGACCAGCGCCGCTATGGAAGGCGCGGCGCCGCTATCAGATATTAAGTCCGTTCTTGCGCTGCGGTCGGACCCGCCATAATCCCCGCTTCGCGCAAGCGGGCGGCTTCGTTCCTTCCCGGTCGCGTTGTGGCGAGTTCGGTAGGTGCAGGGTGCGCTTGCCTGCCGCAAAAAAGCGAGCCAGATGAGTAGGGTCTGCTCGCTCGTCGCGCGGCAATGATTGAGCCCCAGTAAAAGGCGGATGCGAACATGGCGGATTACGATCTTTTCGTCATTGGAGGCGGCTCGGGAGGCGTGCGCGCGGCCCGCGTCGCCGCCCAGCATGGCGCCCGTGTCATGCTCGCGGAGGAATATCGCCTGGGCGGCACCTGCGTTATCCGCGGCTGCGTGCCGAAAAAGCTTCTGGTCTATGCGGCGCGCTTCCGTGGCGAGTTCGAAGATGCGGCCGGTTATGGCTGGACGCTGGCGCATCCATCGTTTGACTGGCCGACGTTGATTGCCAATAAGGATCGCGAGATCGCGCGCCTCGAGGTCGCCTACACCGCGACCCTGGAGAAGGCCAACGTCGCCATCGTCAAGAGCCGGGCGATGCTCACCGATGCGCATACGGTGCAGCTTGCCAACGGGGAGCGCATCCGTGCCGCCTATATCCTAATCGCGACCGGCGCCAGGCCGGGCTTCGGCGACCGGATTGCCGGCCTGGAGCACGCCATTTCCTCCAACGAAGCGTTCCATCTGCGCGAGCTGCCGCAGCGCATCGTGATCCAGGGTGGCGGCTACGTCGCTGTCGAATTCGCCAGCATTTTTGCCGGCCTCGGCTCGCACGTCACGCTGATCTACCGCGGCGAAAACATCCTGCGCGGCTTTGATGACGACGTGCGCCAGCATCTGCGCACGGCGATGGAAAAGCAGGGCATCAGGGTCATCACCGGCTGCAAGGTTGCCGCCATCGAGCGCGCTGGCGACCATTTCTCGGCGCATCTGACTGGCGGTAACAAAATTCCCGCCGACCGCGTGATGTTTGCCACCGGGCGGGTGCCCTATGTGCAAAAACTCGGCCTGCACGAGGCGGGCGTGCAGATTGCCAAAAATGGCGGCATCGCCGTCGACCAGTACTCGCGCACCACCGCCGCCAACATCTATGCGGTCGGCGACGTCACCAACCGAGTCAATCTGACGCCGGTTGCCATCCGCGAGGGGCACGCCTTCGCCGATAGCGTGTTCGGTGGAAAGCCGGTTGCGGTCGATCACACCAACGTGCCGACCGCGGTGTTTTCCGAACCCGAGGTGGGAGCGGTCGGGGTCACCCAGGCGCAGGCTCGCGACAGCCTGGCGCAGACCGACATCTACAAGACGGTGTTCAAGCCGCTCAAGGCAACGTTGTCGGGTCGCGATACCACGGTACTGCTCAAGCTCGTGGTCGATGGGCATTCCAACCGCGTCGTCGGTTGCCACATGGTCGGCGAGGGCGCGGCCGAGATCATTCAGCTTGCCGCAGTCGCGGTGAGGATGGGCGCCACCAAGGCCGATTTCGACGCCACCACGGGGCTGCACCCCACCATTGCCGAAGAGCTGGTGACGATGCGCAGCCGCAGCGCAAGCTACGTCCGCGCCGCCGCCGAATAGCAATGAAATAGCCAACTCGCCGCACCTGTCGCGGCGCCAGGCCGTCGTGTATATACCGCTCGTCATTCCGGACGAGCCGCTGGCGGCGCGCGGGTCGGCGATTACGGGTGCCGGTTCGCGGGAAAAGAGAACCGCGCCCGGAATGACCAGTTGGAGATGGATCATGTCTCTTCGGTCGTCCTCGGCCAAATGGAGTCCGGATTCTTGGCGCTCGAAGCCGAGAAAGCAGATGCCGGATTATCCCGACCCCCAGGCGCTGGCCGACGTGGAGGCGCAACTTGCGGGCTTCCCGCCGCTGGTCTTTGCCGGCGAGGCGCGCAGCCTGAAGCGGGCGCTGGCGCAGGTCGCGGCCGGCGACGCTTTTTTGCTGCAGGGCGGCGATTGCGCGGAGAGCTTTGCCGAGCACGGCGCCAACAACATTCGCGATTTCTTCCGGCTGTTTCTGCAGATGGCGGTCGTGCTCACCTACGCGGCGGCTTCGCCGGTGGTCAAGGTCGGCCGCGTGGCCGGCCAGTTCGCCAAGCCGCGCACCTTGCCCACGGAAAAGCGCGGCGAGGTCGAGCTGCCGGTCTATCGCGGCGACATCGTCAATGGCACCGATTTCAACGCCGAGGCGCGCATGCCCGATCCGCGCCGGCAGTTCGAGGCCTACCGGCAGTCGGCGGCGACGCTAAACCTGTTGCGCGCGTTCGCGACCGGCGGCTACGCCAACCTGTCGAACGCCCATCAATGGATGCTGTCGTTCGTCAAGGATAGCCCGCAATCGAAGCGCTATTCCGAACTTGCCAATCACATCACCGCGGCCCTCGGCTTCATGCGCGCCTGCGGTCTCGATCCGCAATCGCACCCGGAATTGCGCACCACCGAGTTCTTCACCAGCCATGAAGCGCTCCTCCTCGGCTACGAGCAGGCGTTCACCCGCATCGATTCGACCACCGGCGACTGGTACTGCACCAGCGGCCACATGGTATGGATCGGCGACCGCACGCGGCAGCCCGATCACAGTCACGTCGAGTATTGCCGCGGCATCAAAAATCCGATCGGCCTGAAGACCGGCCCCACGCAGAAGGTCGATGAACTGTTGCGGCTGATCGACATCCTCGATCCCGACAACGAGCCGGGACGGTTGACGCTGATCTGCCGAGTCGGCGCCGACAAGGCCGCCGATCTGCTCCCGGCCTTCGTGCGCGCGGTCAAACGCGAAGGCCGCAAGGTGTTGTGGTCGTGCGATCCGATGCACGGTAACACGATTACCTCGGTCTCCGGCTACAAGACGCGGCCGTTTGATCAAATCCTCAAAGAGGTGCGTACGTTCTTTCAAGTGCACGCTGCCGAAGGCACCATCGCCGGCGGCGTACATCTGGAAATGACTGGCCAGAACGTCACCGAATGCACCGGCGGCGCGCGTGCGATCAGCGAGGAAGACCTTACCGACCGCTACCATACGGTTTGCGATCCGCGGCTCAATGCGGAGCAGTCGCTCGATCTGGCGTTTCTGCTTGCCGACCTCTTGAAGGCGGAGCGGCAGGCGAAATTTAAGCCGCTGCCAGCGGTCGCCGGGTTGTAAATGTCATGTCTTCTCCGTCTAAAGGATGGGATTTCCTTTAAGGGAGGCCAACGTTCTCACTGGACCTTTGGGCCCACGAAGGCGGGTGTACTTTAGCCTTCGCGGCACCTGGCAGAGGTGCCAACCGACGCGTAAAGGCTTCAGGCCGGTTGGTAGGCGAACACGAATGGCGACCTTTCCGCTGCACAGGATTCCTGAGGACAGGGAACAGATGACGGCGAGGTTTCGGGAATTTCGATGAACGAGCGTCCCGCTGACCGTCTCGCCATTGCCGTGGCGCAGCTTAATCCCGTGGTCGGCGATATTGCCGGCAACCGGCAGCGCGCCCAAAAGGCGCGTGCGGCTGCCGCCCGCGACGGCGCCGATCTAGTCGCGTTTTCCGAATTGTTCATTGCCGGCTATCCGCCCGAGGATTTGGTGCTCAAGCCGGCTTTCCAGGCGGCCTGCCGCGCCGCCGTCGAGACGCTCGCGCGGCAGACCAGCGACGGCGGGCCGGCCATGCTCATCGGCACGCCGTGGCTCGAAGACAACAAGCTTTACAATGCATACGCGCTGCTCGCCGGCGGACGCATCGCGGCGATCCGCTTTAAGGTCAATCTGCCCAATTATGGCGTGTTCGACGAAAAACGCGTTTTCGCGACGGGGCCCGTGCCGGGTCCGGTGAGCTGTCGCGGCGTGCGCCTGGGCCTGCCGATCTGCGAGGATACCTGGACCGACTGGGGCGAGTACGAGGACGTGGTCGGGTGCTTGATCGAAACCGGCGCCGAGCTGCTTGTGGTGCCCAACGGCTCGCCCTATTGGCGCGAGAAGAGTGAGGTCCGGCTCAATGTCGCGGTCGCTCGCGTCACCGAGTCGGGCCTGCCGTTGGTTTATGTCAATCAGATCGGTGGCCAGGACGAACTGGTGTTTGACGGTGCTTCATTTGCGCTCAACGTCGACCGGTCGATCGCCTTCGCGCTGCCGGCGTTCCGTGAAATGGTGGTCACCACCCATTGGTCGCGCGCCGGCGAAACTTGGCGCTGCAAGCAAGGACCGATCGCCGCCGCGGAAGAGCCCGACAAAGCCGATTACACCGCCTGCATGATCGGCCTGCGCGACTATGTCGACAAAAATGGCTTTAAGGCCGTCGTGCTCGGACTTTCCGGCGGCATCGACTCGGCGCTCTGTGCCGCGCTCGCGACCGATGCGCTCGGTGCTTCGCGGGTGCGCTGCGTGATGCTGCCGTACCGCTACACCGCCCAGGTATCGCTCGAGGACGCGGCGGCGATCGCGCGTGCCCTCGGCGTGCGCTACGACGTGGTTGCGATCGAGAGCGCCGTCAAAGGGTTTGAACAGGCGCTTGGCGTGGTGTTTGCCGACAGCGCGCACGATGTCACCGAGGAAAACCTGCAGGCGCGCGTCCGCGGCACCATCCTGATGGCGATCTCCAACAAGTACGGCCTAATGGTGGTAACTACCGGCAACAAGTCGGAAATGTCGGTCGGTTACGCCACGCTCTACGGTGACATGAACGGCGGCTTCAATCCGATCAAGGATCTCTACAAGACGGAGGTGTACCGGCTGGCGCGCCTGCGCAATCGTTGGAAGCCGGAGGGAGCGCTCGGCCCGGACGGGACCGTGATCGTCGACAATGTGCTCACACGCGCCCCGAGTGCGGAATTGCGCGAGAACCAGACCGATCAGGACACGCTGCCGCCTTACGATGTGCTCGACGCCATTCTGCGGCGCTTGATCGAAGGAGAGGAGCCAACCTCGAGCATCATCGCCGCTGGTTTCGAACGCGACACGGTCATGAAGATCGAGCGCATGCTCTACCTGGCCGAATACAAGCGCCGGCAGGCGGCGCCCGGCGTCAAGGTGACGTTGAAGAATTTCGGCCGTGATCGCCGCTACCCGATCGTCAACCGCTACCGCGATCCGGGCACGCCAATGCCTGAGCCCGATCGGGGGCTGGTCGCGAGCGCCGCGACGTCCAAGACCGCCGCCGATTTTTGAGCCAGGCCGAAGAACCCATGCCTTCGCGCGAGCGCGATTCAGGGCCCCCGCGGGGAACAAGCGGACGCGGAGCGGCCGACCGGTTTTCTATTACTGCTGAGTGAGGAACGGCGGCCCGATCACGCGAACCTTGCGGTCTTTTGAATTGGTCACGACGGCGTCGCCGCCGTTCGCGGTATCGCTGCCGGATGTGTCGGTGGCGGTCGCCGCAGGCGCGGCCGCATCCCTCGGCGTCGTGCTTTGGGCTTGCGGCTGCGGTTTCGGCATGGCATTCGCCGGTATGCGCGTGAGCGCCTTCTCGTTCTTGTCGGTCACCACGATATCGCCGCGTTCGAGCGTGCTGGAATCATCGGCATTGCGCAGCGCTTGTGCCCAACTTTCGCCGGGCCTGCGGCAGGAGCAGCCTGCAACGACCTCCTTGCGATAGCGGAACGCGTTCGGCAGCGCCGTGTAGGGCGCGCCGTTAATCGAGACCGCCTGCTGGATCGACTTGCCCGGATTGCGATAGGTGTAGAGCGCGACCTCGGCTCCTGGGCAGAGCCGTTGGCAGGCTTGCCCATCAGCAGCAAAACGGGCCGGTACGGTGGAGTAGGAAATCGGGAAATAAGAGCCGTCGCAGGTGCGCACGCAGACAGTACGATAGGTGCCCGTCGGCGCGCCGTTGCCGCCGGGGCTGATGACGGTGCCATTGCCCAAAAGCGCCTCGAAGAACCCTTGTAGGCCGGCCGCGCGCGCGGCTTGCGTGTATTGGGAGCCGCAATTGTTCTGCGCCAATTGGCCGATGACCGCGGTGCGCCGGGTTTCCTGATCGTTGCCGCCGCTCTTGAGCTGTTCGAGGCTGCTCATCTGATTATCGAGATCGCCGCGCATCTGATCGATCTTGGCGTTGAGCGGCGCGCATGATGGGGAAAATCCGGAGAACAGCGAGAAAAATCCGCCGCCCCCGCAGCCAGCCCGGCGCGCTTGCGCGACCGCGCGGTCCAGGTTGGCCTGCTGCTTGGCAATCGCCTGCTCGGCCCCCTGGATTTGCGCCTGGCGCGCGGCATTCGCATTACCGCCGTTGAGGTCCGCCAGTTGCGCTTCGAGGCGCACGCAGACCGGCGAAGAGACGCTCGGCCTGGCTTGTGTGCTTTGCGCCTGAGCCGATTGCGGCGGATAGTTTTGTGCCGGGTATCTTTGTCCCGGGTATTGTTGACCCGGAGAGGGCGAGCTCTGCGCCGGATAGGCCTGACCGGGATAGTTCGCCGACGGGTTGGCCGGAGCCGGGTACGGCTGCGGGTAACCCTGTCCGAACGCCGAAACCGTTAGCGCCAGCGCACCGAAGGTGACGTAAAGCGCGCTTTGGCCGAGCCCGTGCGGAAATTTGATCATCCTTTGTCCCGTCACCGAGGTCGTCCGGATCTCGCGCGATCAAGCCGGCCAATGTGACTAAAGTGTGATTCCGCCATTTCCCCTTTCCCGTGGGGGAAGTCAAAATGGGGCGCAACCTCAATGGCGTGTCGAAGGAGAAGCGCAAAAAGGAGAAGCGAAAAAAGAAAAGCGAAAAAATCACTCCGCATCCGGCTGGTTCTCGGGTCGGGCGCGATCGAAGGCGGGAAGTTTGAGGCAGGCGGCGTCGACCGCGACTATTTTTGGAAATGTCGTAAGCGGGACCTTCAGCCGCCGCGCATTGTAAACCTGCGGCACGAGGCAGAGATCGGCGAGCGTCACCTCCTTGCCCCAGGTGTAGGGACCCGGTTCGATCAAGCTTTCGAGTGCCTCGAAGCCGGCGAGGACCCAATGATGGTACCAGGCGTCGATCGCGCTTTGCTCCTGGCCCATATGGTTCTTCAGATAGCGCAGCGGGCCGACATTGTTGAGCGGATGGATATCACAGGCGACAAGTTGCGCGAGCGCCCGCACCTTGGCGCGCGCAATGGGCTCCTTGGGTAAGAGCGGCGGCTCGGGATGGATCTCGTCGAGATATTCGATTATGGCGAGCGACTGGATCAAGATCTCGCCCTGCTGAGTCAGCAGCGCCGGCACGCGCATCTGCGGATTGACTGCGCGGAATTCCGGCCGCGTGTTGTGGCCGCCGTCCTTGACCAGGTGGACAGGTTCCGCCTCGTAGGAAATCCCCTTGAGATTGAGCGCAATGCGCACGCGATAAGCTGCCGACGAGCGGAAATAGGAATACAGTTTCACGGTCTCTCCTTACGCGTCCTTGCGCGGGGCGAAGCGCGAAGCAAACGACCTCATTGCGGCACAGCGATGCTCTCGTTTGCCGTCCGCCATCAAATAGGGCCGCTTACCGGTAATCTGGATTGCTTCGGCTCTTCAGCTCGCATTGACGAAATATTAAGCCTCCTTGCGTGCGCGCGCCGCCTCGGCCACGAGCTCGGCCGAACGCTCGGTGAGCTGCTTCACCGCCCGGCCAAAAGCCTCACGATCGGCCGGACTTAAAATCTCGGTTAGGCGCTGGGCGAATTCGAGCGCGTGTGGCGCCAATTCCTCGTACACTGCCCGGCCAGAGGCGCTGAGCGAGAGGAAGGACTCGCGCATATCTGAGCGATTCGATCGCCGCACCAGGAGTTTGCGCTTTTCCAAAATCGCCACCGCCCGCGACACCTTGGTTTTGTGCATATGCGTTTGCGCGCCAATCGCTTTTCCGGTCATCACGCCGTGCTGACCGAGCGTCACCAGCACGCGCCATTCTGGCACGCCGATCCGGTGGCGCTTGACATAAACTCGTGACAGCGCTTGCGAAACCAAACTCGACACCACGTTGAGCTGGTATGGCAGAAAGTGCTCAAGTTGGAGCGGCGCGCGGTCCGCCATGCAGGTCGGTTCGCTCTGGCTCGCCCGCGAAATGGCCATGGCACGTCCTACAGCCACCGATGCCGCGAAGATGGACGAACTTGCTGCCGCGTGCAACGGCGCCGAGCCAGCGAATAGCAAGCAGCATCGAGAATGAGGAATAGCACCAGGGCATGTCCCGGTACGCTGTTCGCGATTTGCTTATCGCGAACACTCAAATCGCAATGAAGTGGGCGTGGGCAATGGCCGCTCATCGGTAACGGCACCGGCAACATTGTCGTGGCCGTCGCGGAAGGACTCCGCCTTAGCGAAGTTGTGCGAGCGGCAATACGAATTGGCAACGGCACAGCCGCAGCCCGCCCCGCTAGCAAGGCAATTGTCTATGCCGTAACCGTCCGGACGGCAGGCAAGGACGAACAGGCGCTTCTGCGCACGGGCGGCGGCGGCGAGGAAGGCGGCGGCAGTCAGTGCCGCGACTGCGAAACGCACAAAGCCTCCGACGCGGCGCAAACCCCGTGACCCCGGCTGCGAGGCCGAATTAATGATGCGCCGGCACAGTGCGGGTCGCGTTAAGAGGCGCCTGGACGAGGCCATTCGCTATTTCTCGCCTCGGCCGGGAAGGCACCATATGATCCACCCAAATGCTACCGGGGCCGCTGGCCTTGACGGCCGTGCGGTCCTCGACCATTGTGCGGGCTATGAACGGCCTTTACCGGATCTGCGGCATTTGCCGGGAGATTATTGGCTAGCGGGCAACGCTGGCTGTGGCCGTCTTTTCTCCGATCGAGAATGTGGGGACGCCCGGCCGGAAGGCCGAAAGGCGTAGGTCTTCAAGTCCGATCGCATGGAACTGAAACTTTACGATACCCTGACGCGCGAGAAGCGGCTATTCCGGCCGCTCGATCCGAACAACGTGCGCATGTACGTGTGCGGCCCCACGGTCTACGATTTCGCCCATATCGGCAATGCGCGGCCGGTGATCGTCTTCGACGTGCTATTCCGGCTGCTGCGCCACCTCTACGGCGCCGAACACGTCACTTACGCGCGCAACATCACCGACGTCGACGATAAGATCAACGCCCGCGCCGCGCAGGAATATCCCGACCTGCCGCTCAACGAGGCAATCCGCAAGATCACCGACAAGACAGACAGGCAGTTCCATCAGGACGTGGACGCGCTCGGCTGCCTGCCGCCGAGCTTCGAGCCGCGCGCCACCGAGCACATCGCCGAGATGAAGGAGCTCATCGAGCGGCTCGTCACCTCTGGGAATGCCTACTTGGCCGCCGACCACGTGCTGTTTTCTGTGCCTTCGATGCGCCATTACGGCGAGCTGTCGAAGCGCCCCCTCGATGAAATGATCGCCGGCGCGCGCGTCGAGGTTGCCCCGTATAAGCGCAACCCGACCGATTTCGTGCTGTGGAAGCCGTCAGAGGCGGGGGAGCCGGCCTGGCCCTCGCCGAGCGGCATTGCGGCGCCCGGCCGCCCCGGCTGGCACATCGAATGCTCGGCGATGTCCTGGCGTTATCTTGGCGAAGTTTTCGATATTCACGGCGGCGGCATCGATCTGGTCTTCCCGCACCACGAGAACGAGATCGCGCAGACACGCTGCGCCTTCCACACGCCGGTGATGGCCAATTTCTGGGTGCACAACGGCTTCCTCCAGGTCGAAGGCGAGAAGATGGCCAAGTCGGCCGGGAATTTCGTGACCATTCGCGATTTGCTGCGCGACTGGCCGGGCGAAGCACTGCGCCTGGCGATGCTGCAAACCCACTATCGCCAGCCGATGAACTGGACCTTGGCCGGCCTGCGCGAGGCGCAAAGGCATCTCAATCATTGGTATGAGCTTACGCGCGACGCCGCGCCGGGCTATTTGTGCGCCGATGTGCTCGATGCGCTCGCCGATGATCTCAATACGCCGAAGGCGCTCGCTGCCCTGCATGAACTGCGCGCCGAGGCGGCCAGGGGTGCCAGGCCCGCGGCGGCTTGCCTGAAGGCGAGCGCGCGCTTGTTCGGACTGCTGCAAAAAACGGCGGCTGAATGGGAATCTTTTCGCCCAGCCTCGATTGCAATCGATGAAGCTGAAATTCGCAATCTGATCGAAGCGCGCAACGGCGCGCGCAAGGCCAAGAACTTCAAGGAATCGGATCGCATCCGCGACGAACTTTCCAAGTTGGGCGTGGTGCTGCACGACACCAAGGACGGCACGACCTGGGAGATCGCGCGATGATCTCCCGCCCAGAGCCGAAACTGGCGTTGCGGCCCATGCTGCCTGCGGATGTGCCGGATTTGGCCGAGATCTTCCGCGCCAGCATCGAGGACGTGACGGAGGACGATTACAGCGAGGCGCAGCAGAAGGCGTGGGCCTCGGCCGCAGACGACGAGGAGGAATTCGGCCAAAAACTGGCGGGTGAGCTGACGCTGGTCGCGACCTACGGAGGGGCCGCCGTGGGTTTCGCCTCGCTCGCCGACAACACCCGCATCGTCATGCTCTACGTGCATCCGGCGGCGTCCGGCCAGGGCGCCGGCTCCATGCTGTGCGACGCGCTGGAAAAGCTCGCGGCCAGCCGCGGCGGCAAGCAGCTCACCGTCGATGCCAGCGATTCGGCGCGCGGCTTTTTCGAAAAGCGCGGCTTCGTTGCGCGCACGCGCAACACCGTTTCGCTGGCGGGCGAGTGGCTCGCCAACACCACGATGACCAAGGCGCTCGCGCCGCCGCCGGGGAGAAGCACGTCATGAGATGCAAGGACGGGCCGTTTCGGCGCATCTTTCGGCTCTATTTGGATTGAGCGCAGCATGCCGCGCGAACGCCTTTTTCTGTTCGACACCACGCTGCGCGACGGCGCGCAGACCAACGGCGTAGATTTCACGCTCGCCGACAAGCTAGCGATTGCGCGGCTGCTGGACGAACTCGGTGTCGACTACATCGAGGCCGGCTATCCGGGCGCCAATCCGACCGACACCAATTTTTTCGCCAAAACACGCAAGGCGCGGGCCAAAGTCACCGCCTTCGGCATGGCGCGGCGGCCCGGCCGCTCGGCGTCGAACGACCCGGGGCTCGCAGCGCTTCTTGCCGCCGAAGCCGACGCCGTCTGTCTCGTCGCCAAGTCGTGGGACTATCACGTGCGGGTGGCGCTGGAGACCAGCGAAGAGGAAAACCTCGCCTCGATCCGCGACAGCGTGCGCGCGGCCAGAGCCACGGGCCGCGAAGTGTTGCTCGACTGCGAGCATTTCTTTGACGGCTACCGGGCCAAGCCGGCGTATGCGCTCTCCTGTGCGCTGGCAGCCTACCAGGAGGGCGCCCGCTGGGTGGTACTCTGCGACACCAATGGCGGCACGCTGCCGCATGAGATCGAGCGCATTGTCGGCGAAGTCTGCGGCAAGATTCCCGGCGACCATGTCGGCATTCACGCGCACAATGATACCGAGCAGGCGGTGGCCAACTCCTTCGCCGCTTTGCGTGCCGGCGCGCGGCAGATTCAGGGCACGCTCAATGGACTCGGCGAGCGCTGCGGCAACGCCAATCTCACCTCGATCATTCCGACTCTGATACTGAAGCCGGATTTTGCACAAAAATTCGAGATCGGGGTCTGTGAGAAACAGCTGCACGGGCTCACCCACGTCTCTCGCGCGCTCGACGAGATCCTCAACCGCGCGCCCAACCGCCACGCGCCCTATGTGGGCGAAAGCGCCTTTGCCACCAAAGCCGGTATCCACGCTTCGGCGATCGTCAAGGAGCCCGCGACGTACGAACACGTCGCGCCGGCCAGCGTGGGCAACCGGCGCAAGCTCCTCGTCTCCGACCAGTCCGGCCGCTCCAACGTACTCGCCGAGCTCGCACGTATTGGGCTTTCGGTGGAGAAGGATGACCGCCGCGTCGCCCGCCTCCTCGACGAAGTCAAAGACCGCGAGGCCATCGGCTACGCCTACGAGGCAGCGGACGCTTCATTCGAGCTGTTGGCGCGGCGTGTGCTCGGCCAGGTGCCGCATTATTTCGAGGTCGAGAAATTCGACGTCAGCGTCGAGCAGCGCATCAACGCCAAGGGCGAACGGGTCACCGTCAGTCAGGCAGTGGTCAAGGTGAAGGTAGGCGATGATGTGCTGATCTCGGTCGCCGAAGGTAACGGCCCGGTCAACGCGCTCGATCTCGCGCTGCGCAAGGATCTCGGCAAATATCAGGGGTTCATCACCGGACTTCAGCTCACCGATTACCGCGTGCGCATCCTCAACGGCGGCACCCAAGCGGTCACGCGCGTGCTAATCGAGAGCTGTGATGAGAGCGGCGATCGTTGGACGACGGTCGGCGTGTCGCCCAATATCATCGAGGCCTCATTTCAGGCGCTGATGGATTCGATTGTCTATAAGCTCGTGAAATCCGGCGCGCCGGCGTGACAAAACACCCCGTTGAGATGGGAAATTGGAGCGGGCCTGCATGATCGATCACATTTCGATTTCCGTCCGCGACTTGAAAATATCGGCGGCGTTTTACAGTGCGATCCTGGCGCCCCTCGGCATGACGCGGCTGCGCGAGGGTGAGCATACAGTGGGCTATGGCAAGACCTATCCCGAATTCTGGCTTAACGTGCGCGCCAATCTCACACCATCGTCCGCGGACAGCGGCGCGCATGTTTGCCTGCGCGCGCCGGACACGGAAGCGGTCGACGCCTTCCATGCCGCGGCCTTGGCGGCCGGCGCCATCTGCGACGGCGCACCGGGCAAGCGCCCCGAATATTCGGCGCGCTATTATGCCGCCTTCATCCGCGACCGCGACGGCAACCGCATCGAAGCGGTGACGTTCTTGCGAGACTGACCGACGCGCCGGGGGTGCCGCGCCGCGTCCATCAGTGGGGGTTTAGAACAAGTGTCGCGCTTGCGCGCAGACCCAAAGTGACGATCACAACCGCTCGACCGGTACCGCCATGGTCTTCTCGGCTTCGGCGACCTTGCGCGCGGCGTCGCGGATTTTGGGCAGAATGTCCTCGACACGGTCGGCAACGAGGAAGTCAACGCTCAGCACCGACGCCACGAATTGGACCGCCCGCATGTGATCGATGAGCCTCAAAAGCGGGTCCCAATAGCCGGCAATATTGGCGATGAGGACCGGTTTGCGGTGCCGGCCGAGCTGCGCCCAGGTGAGCTGCTCGACGAGTTCTTCCAGCGTGCCAAGCCCGCCCGGCAGCGCGACGAACCCGTCGGCCCGATCGAACATGGTGCGCTTACGCTCGTGCATGTCGGCAGTGACGACCAGTTCCTGCGGCAGCCGCCGCGGCCGCTCCCGGTTGGTCAGAAATTCCGGAATAATCCCGGTTACCTCGCCGCCGTGATCGAGCACGGCATGGGCCAGCGCGCCCATGAGCCCGACCGAGCCGCCGCCATAGACCAGCCTCACGTCGTTCTCGGCAAGGATTTTTCCGAAAGCCTGTGCTGCAGTCAAAAAGGCCGGGTCGATACCCGGGCTCGATCCGCAATAGACACACAGCGCATTGATTCTGCTCATCGAGGAAAACTCATGGAAGCACGGATGTGGCGTTGATTCGCCTCCGCTGCAAGCGTTTGACGGTGCTGTAGCATCGGGTGCGTGGCGCCGCGAAACACTATATGAGGTTAATTGCGGCGGCATGCGGCCGCGCGAAGCCGTGTCCACCCACCTGGGCGCCCAATTTGACGATGAGCGATCATGAGCTCGCCTTGTCCAGCCTCAAGCGCGACGTAAGCGCCGATCGCGGCGCGCTTCTCGGCACGCTCGTGCATCTGTGGCCGTATATCTGGCCGGCCGGGCGGCGCGACCTCAAAGGGCGCGTGGTCGTCGCGAGCTTGCTTATCTTCGCCGCGAAGCTCGCGACCGTCGCGGTGCCCTTCACCTTCAAATGGGCGACCGACGCGCTCAGCGGCCACGGCACCGCGCCGCTCGCCCCAGACCGTGCGGTTGCCTGGGCACTGGCCACCCCGGTGATGATGACGCTCGCCTATGGCGGCATGCGCGTGCTGATGGCGGTGCTGACGCAGTCGCGCGACGCGATCTTTGCCAAAGTGGCGATGAATGCGGTGCGGCGGCTGGCGATCCGCACCTTCGAGCACATGCACTTGCTGTCACTGCGCTTCCATCTCGAGCGCAAGACCGGCGGCCTCACCCGCATCCTCGAGCGCGGGCGCAACGCCATCGAAACCATCGTGCGCATGCTGCTGCTGCAGCTGGCGCCGACCATCGTCGAGGTGGTCCTGGTTGCCTGGGTGCTCCTGGTTCACTTCGACTGGCGGTACCTCTTGCTGATCATGCTCACGGTCGCGCTCTATATCGGATTCACCTTTTACGCGACCGAATGGCGCATCGGCATCCGCCGCGAAATGAATTCAAGCGATAACGATGCCAATGCCAAGGCAATCGATTCGCTGCTCAACTACGAGACGGTCAAATATTTTTCCGCCGAGGCGCGCGAGGCTCGGCGCTATGACCGCTCAATGGCGCGCTACGAAGATGCGAGCGTGCGCGCCTACGTGTCGCTGACCGCGCTCAATGCCGGTCAGGCGATCGTGTTCACGGTCGGCCTTTGCGCCGCCATGGTGCTGTGCGCCGACGGCATCGAGCACGGCACCAACACGGTCGGCGATTTCGTCATGATCAATGCCATCATGATTCAGCTCTATCAGCCGCTCAACTTCATGGGCATGGTCTACCGCGAGATCAAACAGGCGGTGATCGACATCGAGACCATGTTCGCGCTGCTCGGGCGCAGGCCGGAGATCGAGGATCGGCCCGGCGCGCCTGCGCTGCAGGTGCGCGCCGGCACCATTCGCTTTGAGAATGTTTCGTTCGCTTACGACTCGGCGCGGCCGATTCTGCGCGGCTTGAATTTCGAGGTTCCCGCCGGGCACACGGTTGCCATCGTCGGCCCCTCAGGCGCGGGAAAATCGACGATCTCGCGCCTTCTGTTCCGCTTCTACAACACAAGCGGCGGCCGCATCCTCATCGACGGGCAGGATATTCGCGCGGTGACGCAGAGCTCGCTGCGCGCCGCCATCGGGATGGTGCCGCAGGACACCGTGCTGTTCAACGATACGATCCGCTACAACATCCGCTACGGACGCTCTGACGCGAGCGATGCCGACGTCGAGGCCGCGGCGCGGCTGGCGCAGATCGACACTTTCATCCGCCAGGCGCCCAAGGGCTACGAGACCGAAGTCGGCGAGCGCGGCCTTAAACTGTCCGGCGGCGAGAAGCAGCGCGTGGCCATTGCCCGCACGATTCTCAAGGCGCCGCCGATCTTGGTGCTGGACGAGGCGACTTCAGCGCTCGACAGCCACACAGAAAGAGACATTCAGGACGCGCTCGATCGAGTCGCCAAAAGCCGCACCACGCTGGTGATCGCTCACCGGCTTTCGACCGTCATCGGCGCCGACGAGATTCTCGTGCTCGACAGAGGCACAATCGCCGAGCGCGGCAGCCACGCGCAATTGCTCGCCCACCGCGGCCTCTATGCGAGCATGTGGAACCGGCAGCGTGAGGCGCAGATGGCGCGTGAGATACTCGAAGAGGCGGGCGATGAAGCCGCCGCGCCCAACCGCAACCCGCCCGAGCTCGGCCGCGAGCAAGTGGCCGCGGCGGCAGCCGATGCCGCGGAGTAGCTAAGTTGCGCCGTCACAGACAGGGTTTCTCGATGCGCTCGGCCCTGGACTGACGGCTAGGTGTTCGCATGTCCATCATACATTCCGTCCGCACCCAGCTCTCGCCGATTCACCAGCAGGGCTATCCGTTCGTCGGCGGCTTTGGGCTGGTCAGTTTGATCCTGTTCTGGCTGTGGCCGCAGCTCGGCTGGCTCGGCGCCTTGGCTACGCTCTGGTGCGCCTATTTCTTTCGCGACCCGCAACGGGTGACGCCGATGCGCGAGGGCCTCGTCGTGGCGCCGGCGGACGGCCGAGTCAGCCAGATCGTCAACGTCGTGCCGCCGGCCGAACTCGAGCTCGGCGCGCGCGCGCTGCCGCGCATCTCGATTTTCATGAGTGTGTTCGACTGTCACGTGAACCGCAGCCCCGTCTCCGGACGCATCGAGCGCGTCGTCTATCGTCCCGGCAACTTCTTGAGCGCCGATCTTGATAAAGCGAGTGAGGACAATGAGCGCAACGCCTTCGTCATCGTTACGCCGGCGGGGCAATCCTTTGCGATGATCCAGATCGCCGGCCTCGTCGCCCGGCGCATCGTCACGTTCGCGCACCAGGGTGAGGCAGTCGCCGCCGGCCAGCGCGTCGGCATGATCCGCTTCGGCTCGCGGGTCGACCTGTATCTGCCCGAGGGCACCCGGCCGCTGATTGCCGAGGGCCAGAGCGCGATTGCGGGCGAGACGGTGCTGGCCGATCTCAAGGGGCGCGATGGCACGGGCACCTTTCGGCTGACGTGACTTGGGGCTGGGGCGGTCCTTGCGGGGCGCCATGGTGCGGGCGGGCCGCAAGGGCCGTCCACCGATCGATGGCAGCCGCCGCTCAACGGGGCTATATTGCCGCCATGGCCATGCATCAACAGCCACGTATGCCGCACCTCCGCCGGCGGCGATTCCGTCGCATCCCGATTCGCGTCCTGGTGCCCAATGTCGTCACGCTGCTTGCGCTATGCGCGGGGCTGACTGCGATCCGCATGGCGTTTGAGGACCGCTACATGCTGGCGCTCGCGGCCGTTGTCTTTGCCGCGATACTCGACGCCATCGATGGGCGCCTTGCCCGGCTGTTGAAGGGCACCTCGCGTTTCGGTGCCGAGCTCGACAGCCTCTCGGACTTCGTCAATTTCGGCGTCGCGCCGGCGCTGATCCTCTACTTTTGGGGCCTGCACGATCTGAAATCGGCCGGCTGGATCGCCGCAATGGTTTTTGCGATTTGCGCCGGCCTGCGCTTGGCGCGGTTCAATGTGATGCTGGACGATCCGGATCGGCCGGTTTGGGCAAGCAATTTCTTCGTCGGCGTGCCGGCCCCGGCCGGCGCCATTACGGTGTTGTTGCCAATTTACGCTTCGTTTCTCGGCCTGCCGCGTTCGGGCGTGGTCAACTGGTTGACAATGATCTACACCCTTGCCATCGCCGCGCTGATGGTCTCGCGCCTGCCGGTTTTTTCCGGCAAGCGCGTCGGCACCCGTGTGATGCCCGAACTGGTCGGGCCGGTGATCGTGCTGGTGGTGCTGTTCTTCGCTCTCTTGATCGCCTATCCGTGGGAGCTGCTCACCGCCGGAACGCTGGCCTATCTGGCAAGCCTGCCGTTCGGCTGGCTGTCCTACCGCGGCTACGAACGACGGTCCCGGCAAAGCCGTGCCGAGCTGGCGACGCCGGCCGCGGTGTCGCCGCCGGCCGCTGCTAGCCACCTTCGCCCCGGCGGTAATGACGAGCGGCCCTCGCGGCTGAATTGATCTGGTTGAAAGGCCGTTGTAGCTCGGCGCGCGCTTCCTCCGCTACTCCAGCCGCCTTCCGGAAACCCCGCGCCTCGGGTTGGTCGCTCCGCACGGCCAAGCAGGAAAGCTGCCATGCCCGATCAAACGCACAACTGCGCAGCCCTCGCGAAACGCAGGAACAGAATGTTTGATGGTAAAACAACTTCTCAATTAATGCGCGGCGAGCCTCATATACCGGCTAAGTGGCTCATATCCGCTTGGAAAGCGTGAGCGCGCCGAGCTTGGCATCCTGTCCTTGGAAGTCTCCGCCAGAATAGGAGAGCTGCGCGAGCGGCTGGTTGCGGAAGTCCCGGATGATCAGCATGCCGGCCTCGAACGTCCACTGGCGGCTGGTGAAGAAGTTGCCGGGGCAGCCGCCCTCCGGCGCGATCGTGCCTTGACCCGGGCGGGAGCCCGCCGCGGCGGCACTGGCCGTGTCGGGGCGGGAGCCGGCGCCGCCATCAGCGAAATTCATGATGCAGGTACCGCCGGTTGCTGCGGCGAGCTGCCAGGCGCCGGCAAGGTCAACCGGCGGCGGACTCAACGGCGCCGTCGCGCTCGTCACAGGTGATGGTCCTGTGGGCGCAACGCCGCCTGATAGGCCGCCGCCACTACAAGCCGAGAGCGCGGCGGCAAGGACGAAGGCGATCCCGGCCGGATTAACGCTGCGCATTCGTCTTGCCCAATTGGCCGCTGCTGGGGCGGCCGCGGTTGCAAAAATCCAGACCAGGCCGAACCACAGGGCCATCGTCGACCACCATGCAACGGCTTTTGTTGCGGCGCTACGCCCCACTTGCGCCAATATTCCTGACCGAGATTAACCGATCGGAAACACATTTGTGGAGTGGGTCATGACCCGTTCAGTGCCGGTCGTGTCCGCGCGCTCGGGGTTCGCCGCGGCACTGTGCGCTGCGATGCTGGCACTGTCGGCCAATGTCGCGCCCGCGCAAGATGCCAGCACCGAATCCAGCGCGGCGGCGTCGCCGGTTGACGAATTTTCCAACCAGCTCGAGCAATTCAAAAAGAGCGTCCCGGAGCTTAACAAGAAGATTCAAGACGGCGCCGCCACGATCGACAGCACCGCCGATGTCGCCCAAGCGCGCGCCGACATCGATGCGCTGCGCGATGAAGTTTCGACGCTGCTAGGTGCCGTTGCCGATAACGGACCGGTTTCGCAGCTTGGCGCCAAGGCGCTCGACCATATCCATGCCAAGCTCAAGCAGTTATCGCAGGATCAGCGCTTCAAGCCCGAGGAGCGGCAATATCTGATCCAGCAATGGCAACAGCTGCAGAGCCAGACCGAAGCCGCCGACAAGGATCTTGACGCCGCGCGCGCGCAATTCGTGAGCCTACTGCAAACACTGCAACAGAACGAAGACTTCATCGGCGAGCTACTGGAAATCCGCCAAGCCGAGAGGGCACTCGAAGTGATCCGTGGGCTCACCCAAAATATCCGTGATGCTTCTAGTCAGCTGAACAAATTGATCGGCGGCATCAAGCCTCCGGGGGCGTGAACCGGCGCCGCGTCGTCCCGGAGCATCGCGAGCGTGCGCATGGGCAGGGTAGCTGGTCTAGTGGCGAGCGTCGCCGTAGTCGGCGCAGTGATCGTGGCGTGCCGGCCATCGGGCGCTGTCGGCTATGTGGAAATCAAGACCGTGCCGGCCGCGCCGTTCACGCAGACAGCCCTCTATATTGATGCCAAGAGACTTGGCCCGATCAAACATGGGAGCGCCATTCTGCGCCAGCCGGTCGGCACTCTGAAACTGCAGGCGCATGGATTTTCTGGCAACCTCACGTCGCTGTGCAAGATCGAGGTTCGCAAGGACCGCATCACAACGGTGACCATTTCGGTGCTCGAACATCCGCCGCATTGCCAATGTCGCTTTACCGGCACCGAGCCAGCGAACGCGCAGGAATGCGTGAGCTGATCTCGATGGGGTCCGCGCACAGCGAGGAGCCGGAAACCTATTGCCTGCTCATTGGCTGCAAGGTCCGTGAACTGCGATGCACTCACCCACGGCGCTGCCTCGCGATACGATCGAGCTCGTTAGATGCAAACCGATGAAAATAACTAAAACTCACCCGACATGCGGCGTGGCGCTCTCGGATGGACTTGCCAAGATCATAATGGCGTCGCGGTGACGTAGCGACCATCGCGGCGCACGGCCAGATGAGGTGCTCGACTTCGGCGTTGGAGTCCGCAAAAGTTTGGCCGTCGTGCGCGGCGCGCAGCCAAGAACCGCACGAGAATGGGGCCGGGCTTCGAAAAACCCGGCGCGAAGCTCGAGCTGCCGGCCACCGCCTTCGTGATTTGTTTTGGCGAATGTTGAAGTTATAATGATAAGCGCAACGCGTTGCGCTTTTGTATCCCAAATGGGTTATTCTTTTTTTGGTGGGCTAGGACTTCGGCTCGGTCATAGTCGTCATAGATTGTGATTGTATTTTTGCGAATTCACTTGCAACCCTTGTTGCAAAATAGGAGTTGGTGGAGTGCGTACCTGCGACACCATTGAGGGGCTCTCATGGCCGAGATTATGCATGCCATCCGCCGAAGGGCACTGGGTGTCATCGTTGCTGGGCTTGGCGTATTGCCATGCACCGTGGCTGCGCGCGCAGACGTTCTTTTCGACTTCAGCGGCACTTGCGTGTTCAATTGTTCCGGCACCGCAACGGGCGTGCTCGATCTAACCAACACCTACGTTTCTGGCAGCGACATCACGGCAGCTGACTTCGTCTCGTTTAGCTACACGTCCTCGGCGCTTAACTTCACGATTCCGGCTGCTGATACCCCGACTTTGATGGGCGGGCTCAATGCCAACGGCTCCAGTAATTCCTCCGGACTAATTGCCATAATGGCTTCTGGTGGCCCACTATTCGCGAGTGCAGGGGGCGTATTCGTTGCCAATCCTGGCGGGAGTATTACTGACGTCGGGCTTTCGTCGACGTTTACCCCGGAGGGCAGCACTGTGGGGAACCCCACTGCCACCCCACTACCCCTCGGCCTCCCGCTGTTCGCCACCGGCCCTGCTGCGGTAGGTCTGCTCGGCTGGCGCAGGAAGCGCAAGTCGCGCGTAAGTTTGTTAGGCGCTCACCCAGCCGGATAGGCGAGGCGTTTGCTTGGCCATTTTTTGCTGATCGTGCGGTCTTGGCCCGCTTTCATGTTTCCGCCTCGCGTGTGACCGCAGGAGCGCCGGGATTTTGACCTGGGCCCATTGCTTGGATCGGCCGGAGCGGCACGTTGAGCCGAGCTGCTTCGACCGATGCCCTCACATCCAAGGCGAAGTCGCTGCCGTCGGCGGAATATTGTTCCAGGCAAGCGCGGGAGCCTTGAACAGCCAGGCAGAGATTTGATGTTGGCCAGCGAGGGCACGAGCGACGAACGCTGGTCAACTTCGTAAATGACTTCCTCAGAAAGAGCCGCTTCATTTTTGAGATGGCTGATCGCCTCAATCGCACTCTTGAGGATTCGATCGGACTGGGCCGAGGCTATGGCGGCGGCCTTGAATTGCAAAAGAAATAATCATCGCTGAATAAAAGCAAAGCTGAATTTTGACTGACCAAAATACGAAGAGTCATTCGATGAGTGAGGCGAAGCCACCTGCCGATTTCGCAGGGTTTTTTCACGCCTAAGGTCTTCCCCGGTCGCTCACAGGTCGGAGCGCGCGGCACCTCCACACTCCCGTGACCGCATAGTCGGCATTCACCTCAAGCGGCACCAGCGGCTGGTCACGCATATCACGCAGCGTTTATCATTGCTTTGCTGGGTGCGCGCCCGGTGGTGGTGAGAACACCGGGCGCGCGACGGGTCGGTTCACGACGTAAGGGGGGCCCCGACCCGCCACACGAGTTTAACGCGCGAAGCAATCTGAAAGGTCCAAGGTGCTCCCGATTTGTCTCGGGTAGGGTAACACTACCGAGCTGCACATTTGCCATCTGCTGTGTGCGGTACCCAGCCGCTGTGCGACTCTTCACGCCCGACGAAATAAGCCCAGTGATCAAACAGCACCGTGCCGTGCCTTAAACAAGCGACCCCGAGTAGAAAACGATGAGTGAATCGGCTTTTCCGAATTCATGGCTTCTGCGCATGGTCAGCATGTCTGTTCTGCAATGTGGTGGGGCATCCCGATGCGAAAAGGTCGAGGGCTGAGAGCAAAGGTGCGTGTGCCCGGGAGGTCTCGCCGGCCGGAATGATCGTTAGCGATCGACGGTTGGCCGGGTGCCGCTTTGGCGTGCTTCTAATCCGGACGGCGATACCACCGGCGAATCCTGATCTTCAAACTTCACCATCGTTCCGCGGCGCACAACCTTGGCCAAATCAACAGCGTCCCAATTCGTCAGGCGAATGCAGCCGTGGGATTCAGTCTTTCCGATCTTCTCCGGGTCAGGTGTGCCGTGAATGCCATACGAGGGAGCTGTCAGATCGATCCACACAAGCCCGACAGGATTATTTGGACCAGGCCTGACGGTGAGTGGCCGGTTTGTTTTCAATCCCTTCCAGGCAAACTTTGGGTCGTAATGATAGTCTGGATTCCAGGCGACACGCCGCACTTCGAAGGTACCACTTGGAGCCGGCTTTTCTCCGCTACCGATAGTGGCGGGATAATAAGCAAGGAGCTTTCCGTCCTTGTCATAGGCACGCACGTCGCGAGCCGGTTTGTCGACGACGATGCTCGCCACAACATCAGTTTTGCGGTCGTTTTTTGCGGACTTCGCTGCTTCCACCGTGTGTCGCCCGTTGTGCAGCTCCATAGGCTTCACGTCTGCGACGACAATATCGGTTCCGGCTCGATCGAACTTGACGCCCGGGTTAAGCTTTGCCAGTAGCGCTTCGCTCATGTGGAATTTCTCGGCGAGTTCCTCACGGAGCGATTTGTAAGACAGGCCCGGCAGCTTGGCCTTCTGTACCAAATTCTCCGGGATGCGCTTGTCGAATGGGCCCGCGATATCAGCCTTGGAGATCCTGTATTGTTTGAGCACCTTAGTGGACGCGTCAGGGACAAGTGCCTTCCAAGTGTCTGCGTTCATTTTTTCGGTGGAGGGAAGACCATTCGCCTGCTCAAACGCTGAAAGAGCCTTCTTGTAGTTATCGCCGTCCCTGCCGTCGATTTCGCCTGGCGAGAAATGATTGCGGTCAAGCATGATTTCCGCCTTGACGATTAACGATGGATCTTGCGCATTTTCGCCGTTCAGGGCGGCTGCATTAACCGAATCAGGCGCCATCGGCGGCGCACGCCGAGCGGCCTTGTGCGGGACCCCACGATGGGCGCTGCGATGATGAGATGCGCTGATAGCGGTATTGGACGTTAAAAGAGTGGCCGCAAAAATCGCCATGAGCAAACGAGTCATGTCACATCAACTCAGTCGCTCCTAATCTGTTCCTCTTGGATGTTCCGAGTGATTTCCCTGGCTCCGTCAAACCTCCATGTTGTCGGCCCGATCGCAGAAGAACGATGATCGAGACGCCGAAGCAGATTGCGGAGGCGGCAATGAGCCAACGACGATGCGGGTCGTCGAGCCGAAGAGCCGATGGGGTCATCGAGCTGAAGAGCAAGGAGCAGCTCGACGTGGATACTTTGCACCGGCCTCGCGATGGATTGTGGTGGGCGAGCGCGCCACGCAGATTAATCAGCTGCGGGTCATTGTGCTGGACACTACGGTCGTCCAGGGGGCGGCGCAAACTCGACCAGCACCTCACGGGCTTTGGACCCACCGTGAGGTATCGCCCACAGAATGAATGACTGTGCTGAAAGGCAAATTTCGACCCGCGTGTGAGGCAGCGGCAGTCGCAACTCCGCTCCGAGTCAGCAATGGACGATGCGCGAGAATTAAAACGATGCGCCAGAATTAATGAGCTGGATTTGCGCAATCGCGGGCAGCCAGAAAATAGCGGGCAGTCAGAGTAAAGGCGTGCTCCTACGGAACTCGAACCGTTGGGCGCGCTCCAGCCCTAGGGTACCCCCTGTTCCAATCGTGTCGAGATTGCACTAGAGCGGTCTGGACCGGATCCGGTCACTGTTGGCGGCCGCCGCTGCAAGCGCCAGGAACTGGACACAAGTTAGGAACCGGACACACGTTCCGCCGTTGAGATGCTGCGTCGGGCCGGCGGCCCCCGGCCGGGCGAGTTCTTGGATTTCCCACTGGAAGGATTACCATGAACGGAATCATCTATCTCATCGGGCTGATCGTCGTGATCTTGGCCATTCTCTCGTTTTTTGGCCTTCGCTAGGGGAAGGCCCAATGGAACCGATCGCAACGGCCGAAGCGCGTACGGCGCCTGATTGGGCTTCGGCTAGTGCCGGAGCCTTCATCGCAGCTGCCCTATTTTTTGTGCTCCTCACCTTCGGTGTGACCGTAGGTCTGGGCGTCTCCTCCGCCTCACCGAGTTGGCGTGACACTTCGTTTGCCCTCGCGTTTCTCTCTGGGCTGTACATCTTGCTGTCCGCCATAGTCTCGTTCGGTGCCGGCGGCTACTTCGGAATGAAAATGCATGCGCTCACGAGCCCTGCAGCCGCGCCGGAAGTTCACTTTCGGGACGGATTGCATGGGCTTCTAGTATGGGCCATCGCGGTGGTAATCGGAGCTTTCCTGGCCGGAGTGACAGCATTGGGCGCCGGCTCGCATGGCGCTTCCGCGATAACATCCCCCAGTGCGGCCCCGGAACCGCTTTTGTCCTACCAGCTGGATCGGCTCTTCCAGTCTGATCGAGCGCCACAACCCGATATCTCGAATGAACGCGCGCAGGCGGGCCGGATCTTGCTCACCTCGTCCAGTCACACCGGCGTATCTGGCAACGATCGAACCTTTCTTGTCCGGATGGTCGGACACCTCGCCGGGCTTGCTCCTGCCGAGGCAGAACAGCGCGTCAATAAGGCCATTGCTGATTCCCGGGATTCGATCGCCAAAGCTCGCCACGGTGCCGTGCTCATCGGATTTATGACCGCCGCAGCCCTGCTGATTGGTGCCGCCGTGGCCTGGGAGGCAGCCTCTGTTGCCGGCCGCGAACGAGACGGAAGTTTGGTTGACTACAATCGATGGTGGACCTCGTCCCGAGCTTAAGCTCTGGAGCTCATCATTGGCAGCCTAGCGTGCTTCGATTTCCCGCGCGCAAGGCCCTCTCGCGCTCACCGGAACTCTAAACAGGCTTTGCTCAATACGCTTACGGTTGTCGTTGAACAAGCCACAGCTCGATAGGGCGGTCGTAAGCGCTCGGCCACGATCGGCACCTATGTACCATACACCTCATGGAGGTTTCTAACTGGCTGGCTGAAAGGTGTCGGCTTCCGGCGCTCGCTTTTGAGAAATGCTATCATGTGATCTGCGTCCGCATCTAGAAAATCTGCGATCGCAATCACTGCATCTCGCGGCTTTTCCAGTAGGCTGCAATAAGGCACCGTTAGTTGCTTGTCCGGATCAAGATTCTGCAAGAATCCTGTTATCTCATCCGCATATTGCCGCCATACGGCTTGGCCGTCAGCGAGCGAAGCGACCCATCCCCTACTTAACAATGATTGGGCGACTTGCTCTGGATCGCGCCAAATATGAATGAACTTTGAGTTTGGCAATAGTTCCCTGATTAATGGAAGTGCAGAGCCAGATTGAGGCTGCAAACATCGCGCGCCCTCGCGCCCAGACAAGAGAGTGGGATCACAGTACGGCGGATGCTTGTCGCCCCAGATCTCCGTCTCAACCCCGAGAGCCTCACGGTAGTAAAGCTCGATTAATGTGCCAAGTTTTCGCTTGAGAAAGGCTTTGAAACGATCGCGTTGCAACACGTCGACAAGATCATCCCGGTCACAGTCACATTCAATTATCTGCTTGAGCAATGCGAGTAGGCGACCTTCATTGGTAAGCGTAATCTCCGGATGAGAGTTCAAAACGGCAGTGAGGAATGTTGTACCTGAACGCGGTGCACCGATGATCCACAAGGGTTGAGATCGCATATGTAGAGCTCTGCTGTTAGATGACTCGAAAGGCTGCTTCGTGGTGGTGAAAGACTTAACAAGGAGGAGCAGGACAAGTTCCGGATTCTCAGCATTCGATCCGGATCGACAAGCGTCAATTGCCGGAGATGTTGTGCGCGAGGCAGGGTGCTAGAAAACAGCGGGTGGTATAATCGCAACATGCATGTGGCGTTTACGAAGCTCTCCGTAGGCCTCGATTAAGGTGGGGCCCTGCGGACCTTGCGAATCTCGACGTCGCTCGTCCGGCGCCGGCAGTTTGGAGCTTTTCACTTTTTGAACCGCTGTACTATTCTCGTGCGGTTCTTGGCTGTACGCCGCGGAGCACGACCCCAAGCGGTGTAACCTTCCGAAGACCGGAAGGGCTCGGTTCTCGTGACGCGCTCCTGGTCCTCGACAGTGCGTCACCTGACGGCCTGAGAGTGGCTGTGCTAGGAACCGAGGGCTTCCAAAAACTTGGTCGTGAACATTGTCGCACGGACACCCATGGGCGCGTGCATCCGTTGTCGCCGCGGGGGCCGCCCGGCGCAATGCCCAGGACAGTTGCGCGCAAGAGTAAGGCGCGCTTCACCCGTCACGCTTCGGCCTTTGCTGGAGCACTGCGAGCCCTGCCGAATCCTCAGCCGCGTCGTCGTTGGGCATACGCCCTTTGTGGCGACGGATGCACCGATAGCGCCACAAGTGCCATCCCGTTTCGATGCCCTGCCATCGCCTCGGACGCGTTTCGTATTTGACCTTCTCCTATTCCGCCTTTAGGAGCCATCGACAGTGTGCGATCAAAAGCGTGTCCATGTCTCGCAAGCGGGCGCCGTCATTCCGTTCTGCGAGCCCGGGAATTTGTTCCAGAATTTTGTCGACCTCTCTTTCGATGAGGTCGTGCGGATTGAGTTGCAAATGGATCAGCGAAATCAATTTGCTAATCTCAGCTACGGCCGCCTTTTTTTGTCCTCAACAAGCTGCCCTGTTTCCAGTTGAAAGCTAAGCGTCCGAAGTATTCCTAAAACGACGCTATATTCTCGCGAAGTTCATTAATCCATCTCCAACGCTCGGCCGTTATCACGGTTAAGTATTGGCCCGTTGAGGCAGTCATCGACGATACAAATGCACTGATGATCGCGCTGAAGATCACACCGCTCAACAATGTAACGAGAGCGATGATTAAGAGCGATCTGTCCTTTGGCAGATAGGGCAGTACGATTGAGGATCAGGACTCTGAGCTGCCGTTTCAGCCGCATTTGCCATCGCCGGTGGCGACGACTGCGAATGAACCACTTCACTTCATCATGGGAATGACGAACTCGGCGCCTTCCTTGACGCCGGAGGGCCAACGCGCGGTGACGGTCTTCGTGCGCGTGTAGAAGCGGATCGCGTCAAGGCCGTGCTGGTTGAGGTCACCGAAGCCCGAGCGCTTCCAGCCGCCGAACGTGTAATAAGATAGCGGCACCGGAATCGCAAAGTTGACACCGACCATGCCCACATCGACGCGGCTGACAAAATCGCGCGCCGCGTCGCCGTCGCGGGTGAAGATGGCGACGCCATTGCCGTATTCGTGCTCGGACGGCAACCGTACTGCCTCATCGTAATCCTTGGCGCGCACAATCGAGAGCACGGGGCCGAAAATCTCCCCCTTGTAGATGCGCATTTCGGGACTCACGTGGTCGAACAAGCAGCCGCCCATGAAATTGCCGTTCTCGTAGCCCTGCAGCTTGAAGTCGCGGCCGTCGACCACGAGCTTGGCGCCCTCCTTGACGCCGAGGTCCACGTAGCTCTTGACCTTCTCGAGATGGGCGCGGGTGATCATCGGGCCGTAATCGGCTTGCGCGTCGGTCGATGGCCCGACCTTCAAGTTTTCGACCCGCGGCGCTAGTTTCTCCAAAAGAATGTCCGCGGTCGTCTTGCCGACCGGCACGGCGACCGAGACGGCCATGCAGCGCTCGCCGGCCGAGCCATAGCCGGCGCCGATCAGCGCGTCGACCGCCTGGTCCATATCGGCGTCGGGCATGACAATCATGTGATTCTTGGCCCCACCGAAACATTGCGCGCGTTTGCCGTGGGCGGTGGCGGTCGCGTAGACATATTCGGCAATGGCCGAGGAACCGACGAAGCCGATCGCCTTGACGCGCGGATCGGTGAGCAGCGTATCGACCGCCGCCTTGTCGCCGTTGACGACGTTGAGCACGCCGGCCGGAAGGCCGGCGTCCATGAACAACTCGGCAAGACGCATCGGCACCGATGGGTCGCGCTCCGACGGCTTGAGTACGAAGCTATTGCCGCAGGCCAGCGCCGGCGCGCATTTCCACAAGGGGATCATGGCCGGGAAATTAAAGGGGGTGATGCCGGCAACCACACCCAGCGGCTGGCGCATGGAATAAAGATCGATGCCTGGACCGGCGCTTTCGGTGTATTCGCCCTTGAGCAGGTGGGGAATGCCGCAGGCAAATTCCGCCACTTCGAGGCCCCGTTGAATGTCGCCTCTGGCGTCCACCAGGGTCTTGCCGTGCTCGCTCGACAGCAACCGGGCGATCGAATCAAATTCCTTGTGCACCAAATCGAGAAATTTCATCATCACCCGCGCGCGGCGCTGTGGATTGACCGCGGCCCAGGCCGGCTGCGCCGCCTCGGCGAGCGCGATGGCATGCTCGACCTCGGAATGGTTGGCGAACGCCACTTTGGCCTGCACCTCGCCGGTATTGGGGTCGAAAACGTCCCCGTAGCGCCCCGATGTGCCCTTCACCTGTTTGCCGCCGATGAAGTGTCCGATTTCGCGCATTGGGGGTTCTCCTTGGCACTGGCCTTTCGCCGCGTGCGTCAGGCTAGCCTTGTTGTGCTTGGCTTATTGTGCGGCTTTTTTCCGCGCCGGTCACGCGGTATCGCGCAGCGAAAAGCGTTGGCTTGAGTACGGGGCTGATGCGGCAAGTTGCGGCCGCGGAAGGAGCAGGATGCGGAGCCGATGTTCTGCTGGCTCTATAGGAGCCGCGGGAGCTTGCCGTCGTCGTGCCCCCCACCTTGCCGTAACGACCCCCGGGCGCACATATCTGCGGCGGTGAGGGGACCTTTGCGATTGTGAGGCATTTGTAGTGCAGGTTTGGATTGCAACCGAGACGGCTGAACGCTTCACCGGGCCAGCCTTTCCATGAACGACGGCACCATGAGCACAAGAACCGCCGCGGCGGGCGAAGTTCCGCTCAACGGCAAGGCAGGGGAGATCTCTCGGGGCGGCTTCTGGGCGCTCGCACTCGGCAGCGTCGGCGTGGTCTACGGCGACATCGGTACCAGCCCGCTCTACGCCTTTCGGCAGGCCATCATCGCGGCGTCTGGCCCGGATCACTACGAGGCGATCAGGCAGGGGCACGAGCAGATCGCGCGCGGCAGCGTGCTCGGCGTGCTTTCGCTGATCCTTTGGGCGCTGATGATCACGGTCACGTTGAAATACGTGCTCATTCTCCTGCGCGCCGACAATAATGGCGAAGGCGGCACGCTGACCCTGATGGCGCTGGCGTCGCGGTCCTTGCGCGGGATGAGCCGAGGAATCGCCGTCATCGCGTCGTTCGGGATCATCAGCGCCGCGCTGTTTTATGGCGACTCAGTGATCACGCCCGCCTTGTCGGTTCTCTCGGCGATCGAAGGCGTCGACGTCGCGACACCCGCGTTTCACGACTATGTCGTACCGCTCACGGTGGTGATCCTGGTCGCGCTGTTTGCGTTTCAGTCCCGCGGCACCGCCAGAATCGCCGCTCTGTTCGGCCCGATCATGACCATCTGGTTCGGCGCGATCGCGCTGGCTGGAATATTTAGGGTTCTGGCCGACCCGAGCGTATTATGGGCCCTCAATCCACTCTACGGCGTCCTCTTTGTGCTCCACCACGGCGCCATCAGCCTCTATACGCTTGGCGCCGTTTTCCTCGCCGTCACCGGGGCGGAAGCGCTTTTCGCCGATCTGGGGCATTTTGGCCGTGGGCCGATCCAGTTCGCTTGGCTCGTCCTGGTGCTTCCGGCGCTGGCGCTCAATTACCTGGGGCAGGGCGGGCAGATGATGGCCCATCCGCAGGCGATCGAGAATCCGTTCTTTCTGCTTTATCCCGATTGGGCGCGCATTCCGATGGTGGTGTTGGCGACGGCGGCCACGGTGATTGCCAGCCAGGCCGTGATCAGCGGCGCCTATTCGCTCACCAACCAAGCGATCCAGCTCGGCCTGCTGCCGCGGCTGGAAATCCGCCATACTTCGGCACAGCGCCCCGGTCAGATCTTCATTCCGCGCGTGAACACGCTGCTTTTGCTCGGCGTGCTGCTGTTGGTCTTGATGTTCCGCTCGTCGGCTGCGCTGGCCTCGGCCTACGGCATTGCCGTGAGCGGCACCATGGTGGTCACCGGCCTGATGGCCTTCATCGTTATCTGGCGGACGTGGGATTATTCGCCAGTCGTGGCCGGCCTGCTGATGGTGCCGTTCCTCTTCATCGACCTAAGCTTCCTGTCGGCCAACTTGCTCAAGGTGCTCGAAGGCGGCTGGGTGCCGTTGGTGCTGGGCGGCATGTTGATGCTGGTGATGTACACGTGGCGGCGTGGCACCAGGCTTCTCTCCGAAAAGACCCGGCGGCAGGAAATCCCGCTCGACGACCTGGTGCGCACGCTGGAAAAAGGGCGGCCAAAGCAGGTGCCCGGAACGGCGGTGTTTCTGACCAGCGATACAAAAAATGCGCCGACCGCATTGCTGCACAGCCTCAAGCACTACAAGGTGCTGCACGAGCATAACATCATTCTCAGCGTGCAGACCGCGCACACGCCGCGAGTGGACAGCAAGGAACGCGTGCGGCTCGAGCCGATCGGCGAGAGCTTCATGCGGGTGCTCTTGCGTTTCGGCTACATGGAAAGGCCGAACGTGCCGCGCGCGCTGGCGGTTGCGCGCAAGCTCGGTTTGCAGTTTGACATCATGTCGACATCGTTCTTTCTGTCGCGCCGGGCGCTGCGACCGGCGCCGCATTCGGGCATGCCGCGCTGGCAGGATCGCCTGTTCATCACGCTCGCCCGCTCGGCCAATGACGCGACCGACTATTTCCAGATTCCGACCGATCGGGCGGTGGAGGTCGGTACCCAGGTCAACATCTGAGCCCTTCACCTTCGTCGCGGCAGCACGTAGGCTAGGCGAATTGAAGCGGCCGGGTCTTGCGCGCAAGCGAGCGCGGCAGCGCGCGGCCGCATATGCACGCAGCGGTGGGAGGCCGTCATGGCGGAGCAAACACGCAAGGTGCGCGATCTGACGCCGGCCGAAGTGGCGCGCGGGATTGCCGAGGGCCGCACGCTGCTCGTCGACGTGCGTGAGCCGAACGAGACCGCCGTCGAGCGCTTTCCCGATGCGGTCCTGGTGCCGCTTTCGACGTTCGATCCGGCCGCGATCCCGGCAAGCCCGGGCCGAGAGGTCGTTTTCGCCTGCCGCTCCGGCCGCCGTTCGGTGACCGCCTCGCTCGCGGCGCAGGAGCAAGGCTTTGCCTATGGCTCGCATCTTGCAGGCGGGATCCTTGCCTGGAAGGCGGACGGTTTGCCGACCGAAACGTGAGGCGAATTGCGGCAGATGGTATTGAAGAAGATCGCGCTCGTTCCTGGGGCAGCCGGAACCCCGGCGCGGCGCCGGCGTAGGGTTGCCGCTTGGGGGCGCCCGGGTAGGCAGAGGGCCCGCTACTGCCGCGACGCGTGCATGCGCGCCTGCAAACCTACGCGGGGAGCGCTGCTGGCGCTGCTGGCGCTTGTGACCCTCGTCGGCGCGCGTTCCGCCGCCATCGTCGGCGCCGCCGCGGCGCCGCCGCGGGTGGTCAATTTCTACAACTGGTCTGACTATGTCGATCCGGCCGTGCTCGACGAGTTCAGCAAAAAAAACGGCATCGCGGTGCGCTACGACACCTTCGACTCCAGCGACACGCTGGAAGCCAAGCTGTTGGCCGGCCAATCCGGTTACGACGTGGTCGTGCCGACCGGCTATTTCCTTGCCCGGGAAATCAAGGCTGGAATTTTTCAGAAGCTGGACAAGTCCAAGCTGCCCAATCTGGCCAATGTCTGGCCGGACATCGCGCGCCGGCTCGCGGTCTACGATCCAGGCAATCAGTACGCCGTCAATTATATGTGGGGGACGACCGGCATCGGCTACAACGTCAAGGACGTGCGAAGAATCCTGGGGCCGAATGCCGCGATCGACAGCTGGGACGACGTGTTCAAGCCGGAGAAAATAGCCAAGTTTAAGGATTGCGGCATTCACCTGCTCGACTCATCCGACGACCTGATGCCCGCGGCGCTTGCTTATCTGCACCTTGATCCCAATTCGAGCGATCCGGGCAATCTGCACCAGGCGGCTGATCTGCTGATGCGGATACGGCCCTATGTGCGCAAATTCCATTCGTCGGAATACATCAATGCGCTGGCGACCGGCGAGATTTGCTTCGCGGTCGGCTTTTCGGGCGACATCAAGCAGGCGCAGAACCGGGCCGCGCAGGCCCATGGCGGCATCGCGATCGCCTATTCGATTCCCATGCAAGGCGCGCAATTGTGGTTCGACAATCTCGCCGTCCCGCAGGACGCGCCGCACGTTGAAGCGGCGCACGCGCTGATCAATTATCTGCTCGATCCGCGCGTTGCCGCCAAAAACACCAATTTCGTCTCCTATGCCGACGGCGATCGGCCGACCGCGTTCATCGATAAATCGATCCGCGACGACCGCTCAATCTATCCGGACGCAGCGACCATGAGCAAACTTTACACAATCGTCGCTCACGACCAGAAGACGCAGCGCCTGATTAACCGGCTGTGGACACGGATCAAGACCGGGGAGTGATCCGTTGCCTGTTTCACGCACGCGTTGTTCCGGCGCGGGCCCTTTCGGGCTGCGCGGGACCCGGTGCCGCCGAATAGCGTGATCAATCCGCCTGAATGTTGGCGTCCTTGACCATCTGCTTCCATTCCATGAGCTGGGCCTTGATGTACTCGCCCAGTTGCTCCGGCGTCGAAGAAAAGCCCTCGAAGCCGATGTTCTTAAACTTGGCCTGTACCTCGGGGCTCTCGATGATCGGGCGCAGCACGCGATTGAGCTTCGCCACGACGGCTGGCGAGGTGCCGGCGGGCGCCACCAGACCCGCCCATGCGTCGAGATTAAATCCTTTGATGCCGGCCTCGTCCATAGTCGGCAGGTCGGGGAACAACGTGCTGCGTTTGACGCGGGTCGTCGCCAGCGCGCGCAGTGTGCCAGCGCGCACGTGCGGAATGGCAGTGGTGAAATCGGCGAACATCATCGAGACGCGCCCGGCCATGATGTCCTGGAGCGCCGGCGGGGTGTTGTTGTAGGGCACGTGGATCAGGTCGATCCCCGCCCAATGCGAAAGCGTATCGCCGGCGACGATGCCGGCGGTGTTGCCGCTGGCGAAGGACAGCTTGCCGGGATTGGCCTTGGCGTAGGCGATCAGTTCTTTCACCGAGTGAATCGGCAGCTTGGGGTTTACCACCAGCATCAGGGTGAAGCTGCCGACGCGCGTGATCGGCACAAAATCATTGCTCGCGTCATAGCCGACGTTCTTGTGCAGGAACGGATCGGCGGAGAGCGGCGAGTTGGTCCCCATCAGCAGCGTGTAGCCGTCGGGCGCCTGGTGATGCACGAAAGCGGCCGCCAACGCCCCATCCACTCCCGGCTTGTCTTCGACCACGACGGGCTGCCCGATCGCCGGGCCGAGCTTGTCGGCGAGAATGCGGCAGATCGTGTCGCTGGCGCTGCCCGGCCCAAACACCGCCACTAAGGTGATCGGCCGTGTCGGATAATCATCGGCGCAGAGCGCCGTTGCGACCAATGTCGCCGCCGCGGCGACCAGAATGACGGCGAGCTTTGTCATGCTCAGTTCCTCCCTGCCAGTCGCGTTTTCTGCTTGCCGGCGCATCGGTTTTTGTGGCGCACGCCGTTGCCGCAATCGACCATAACAGATTCATCAGGTTGCGCGGAACTGCTGTTTCGCCAACGCCGCGGTTGCACCCGGCGGCAGCGAAAGATTGGCATCGGTGCGGCAATCATCGGGGCCAGTGAAGCAAATTGCGGATGGTGCCGGTGAGCGGGCTCGGGGCCGGGGCGGTGCCGGCCGTGGCCGGATGCAACACTACGTCGAGGCGCTGGCGCGGCCGCAAGTTCGGCTGCGCGCGATAATCGATGCGCGTGCCGTTCGGAATTTCGATGCGAAAGCGGCAAAGAATCCCGGCCAGCGCGATCTTGACGGCAGCGCTGCCGAACCAATGACCCGGACACATATGCGGTCCGGCGCCGAAGGCGGGAAATTCAAAGGAGTTCGGCGCGATGGCGGACCAGCGCTCGGGCCGAAAGCTTTCAGCCTCGGGATACAGATCGGGCATGCGGTTGGTCAAAAAGGTGTTCAGAATCACCCTGGTACGCTCGGGAAAATGGTTGCCGGCGATGCTGGCATCGGCTTGCGCCACCCGTATTTGCAGCGGCACAGGCGGCAGGAGGCGCATCGATTCTTTGACCACCGCATCGAGGGCGGCAAGTTCGGCGGCTTTGGCGCCCGGCAGCGGCGCCCCGCCCACCTTGTCGCGCAACTCGTCGGCGAGCACGGCCGCGATCTTTGGATGCTGCGCGAGAAGGATCAATGTCCAGGTCAGGACGCTTTGGCTGCCTTCGGAAGACAGCGCGAACAGAGCCGCGATGTGAGCGACGATCGCGGCGTCGTCGGCCGGCTTGCCGTTCTCATCGGAGTTGTTGATGACGATCGCGGCGAGGTCGCGTTCATCCGCTCGCCCGCGTTTGTCCGCCGCCCATTGCAGGATCCGCTGCTCGAGATCGTCCGCCGCACGGACGATGCGGCCATAAGGGGTGACGGGAAGGTTGATCGGCAGCGCAAACGCGCTGCGCGCCCATTTCCGCTCCACCAAGCGGCCGGAGAGTTCGGCAATTGCGCGGGTTTGCTCGCCGCCGCCGAACAGAAGCTCGACCGAGAACCTCTGCATCATCTGCCGGATGCGGTCCCACAGATCGATGCGCTCGCCGACCGGCCAGGACGCTATTTCCTCCTCGGCGATGCCGCCCATGTGCTCGCCTAGCGCTTCGACGCGCACACGCCGCAACGGCTGCCCGATGAGCTTGCGGTAATACGCATGCCGCTCGCCGGTCAGTCGCGGCAGGCCCCAGATCATCCGCCAGGCCGCCGAGTTTTTCGGACCGCCCGGCAGCACGCTCACACCGCGCCAGACCTCCGGGTCCGAAAGCACTTCGCCGTTGAACGCAACGCCGGCGGTAAAGACGAGGGGAATGCCGAGTATGGGCGCGCGGGCACGCCGGGTGAACGGTAGCGCTTCCGCAAGAATGACAAACGGCCCACATTGCTCGAACAGGCGCCGCGTGGCGATCAGTGGATCGCGCGCGAATTGTCGGCCCCATAGCAGAGCCGAGGGACCGGTCACGCGCAGGGGGGTTGGGGTCACGGCGTCCATGCATCAATGTCCGCGTCGCGCCGCAAAGCGGTGGTTGAACAAAGTAGTCGCGGGCTCGTGCAATTCCCATTGCTCCCGACTTGGCCACAGCGCCGAGAGCTCGCGCCCGGCAAAGCCGGCGCGCGCACTGGCGATCGCGTCGTGAATGGTCACCTCGTTGCAGCCGAGCGCCCCGAGCAGGCGGCTTAATTCGATCACGAGTTTGCTGCGCCGCGGCTCGCAGGCGAGCACCAGCCAGCCAAGCTCCGCCGCCTTGGCGAACAGGCCCGCCAACTGCTCGTCGGTGAAGTGATGCAGGAACAAGTTCGCGGTCACCACATCGACGCTGCCGGGCCGCGCCGCGGCCAGGAACTCGAACACGTCGGCGCTGACCGGCTCGGCGCGCCATTGCAGGGCGGCAAAGCCTTTGCGCGTCGCCTCGCTGACGATGTTCTGGCGGTCGAGCAGAATTACTTTGACGTTCCGCCAGCGCGGCGCCAGCCGGCGCGCGATCTTCAGCATCAGCTGGCCATCGCCGGAGCCGAGATCGAGGATCGCGCGGGGCTCGCGCCCGACCGCATGGGTCTTCAGCATCGCCGCCATCGCGCCGACGTTGCGCATCAAAGCATTCACCCGTTTGAGATCATGCCGCGAGTGCATCGCGCGCGGGTCATCCGCCGGCAGTTGATCGAGCAGTTCCGGCTCGAGCTGGCGCGGAAACCTCATGGCGCGGCACCGAGGGCGGCCGCCCGCCGCGGGCACTCGGTCCGGCGGTCTTCGTACCGCATCATCGCCGTCATGAAGGCGCGATCGCGGGTCGGCCATTGGGCGATCGGCATCGGCCCGCCGACCAGGAGGATATAATCATACGGCGCCGGCCGTTCGCCGCCCATGACGTACTGGTAATGCACGCGAAAATGATTCCAGCGAAAGCGGTTGTAATTTTCCGGCGCAATCATGTCCTTAAAGCTGATGCGCCAGAGCAGCGGGTTGCATCGTGCGGCGCCGATATGCACGCCGATGCCCTCGACCGGATCGAAATTGAAAAAGCACATCACGTCCTTGCGTGACTGGCAATCGACCCAGGTCAGATTTTGGGCAGTCGCCAGCCGGGCGACGATCTCGCGCATTCGGACCGCCGCCGGGTGCAGCGCCACGGCCGGCATGACCGAGCCGAGCGTCAGCAGCGCGAGCTTCGGTCCGCGCATGCCGAGATCGGCATCAATTTCCAATGCGCGCGCCATGATTGCCGAGGCGATGACGCCGCCGGTCGAATGGCCGACAAGCGCCAGCTCGTCGACCTCGTTCGCGCCGGCGGCGGCAACTACGCGCTGCGCGCCGGCTTCGACCATCTGATCGATCCAGGTTGCGCGGCCGCGACCGAACTTCCGCAATGTGGTCCAGCAAGAGCAAAACTGGATGACGCGCCATCGGTTGGCGAGCGGCCGCAAGGCAAACAGCGACACAAGCGCGCTCAGCAGGCCGGCGGCAACGGCGGCAGAGATTGGCAGGCCGAGAGGGTGGCTGAACGCGTAGCCGAACATCAGGCCGACGCCGCCGGCGGCCGCCAACCAGGCGACCAGCAGCAGCTGGAACCACACAAGGTGCACGACGAATCTCCAGCCGGCCGTCCGAAAAATCCGCCACTGTACGCCGCTCAGCGCATCGCCGAAGCACCAGCCGAGTGCGCTCACGAGCTGCCGCGCCATGGGTTGATTCATGTCGGAGCGGATGAAGCGCTCCAACCGCTGAAAATCGTAACGGGTTGCGACCTGCCAGTTCGCGCCGCCGAGATCGACGCGCCAAGTTGCGAAATCCGCGCTGTCGATTTCGAGGGGTTGCAGCGTGAGCGTGAGCGGCCACAGCCGTCGGCAGCGCTCGCACGTGCGCCGGAAAAGATCATAATACCACTGCGTTCCCAGCGGATCATAACCCTCGATATAAAGAACGTGCCGGCGCCTGATGGCGCCGAAGCCGGATTGCGGGTCCATGTCGTCGTGAATGAAGTCTCTCATGCGAAATGAATAGCCGCCGCCGTTGCCCCCATTGGTGAGACGGCGTGGCGCGACGCGAGTTGGGAGTTCCAATTGAGCCAGCTTCGTGGTCAAATGAGGGCTGCATTTCGTATTGGCAAAGGCGCTTTTTCACCTGGCGAAGGCCGAAAAAACCCCCCGATCGCCTGCGGCGGGCGACGCCAGCCCCGCTTTGATCGCGATAGGTGGTCCCAGCCCAACGATCGGGCGTCGATGACACGATCTGGCGCTTTTCACCGCCAGCGGCGATGTAGCCACAGCCATTGCTCGGGATATTCGCGCACCCAGCCCTCGATCACTGCGGTGATGGCCTGCATCGTGCCCTTTACGTCGATGCGGCCGTCGACATCGCGCGGCAGCTCGAGCGGGGCGGTGATCTCGCCGCGGAAGCGGTTGCCGTCGCGCTCGCGAATGACCCGCAGCCCGATGATCGGGCATTCGACCTGGCGGGCGAGCAGCGCGATCAAGGGATTGGCCTTGCACGGCCGGCCGAAGAAATTCACCTCGACGCCCTTGGTGAAGTGCTGATCCACCAGCATGCCGACATGCACGCCCTGCTGCAAAAGATGCGCAAGGCGCACCGGCGCGTCGAGACCAGTCGGAACCATCTGCCCCATTACGCCGGCGCGCAGCTTGACCACGGCATCGCCGATCGCGCGGATGTTGGGCCGCCGGTAGAGCACCGCACAATTGGCGCCGAGCTCCTTTGCCACCACCGCCGACACCTCCCAGTTCGCGGTGTGGCAGGCAAAGCTCAGGGTCGCTCCGCTGTCGCCAATCACCCGTCGGCAGCGCTCGAGCATTTCAGCCTCTAGCATGATGGCGTTCGGATCGTCCGCATCGGGGCCGGTGACGTGAAACTCGTCGAGGTGCACGAACTCGGCCGCCACCCGGGCAAGATTGTCCCATACGCCGGCAAGGATCGTTTCGATCTCGGCATCGGGTTTTTCCGGGAATGCGGCGCGCAGGTTGTCGCGGCCCAGTTGATGCTCTTTGAGCAGCGGTCCGATCCGGCGCAACGCCGCGCCAGCCAGATTCGCCGCCGGCAACCGGCCGGTCAGCTTGACCGCGCGCAACAGCGCGACCGCGGCCGATCCGATCGCCGCGTCGAGCGCGGCTTTTGCTGTCGATCGCCGCTCGACCATCAGAACGCGACGATGATTTTGCCAAAAACCTGCCGGCTTTCCAGCCGGGCCAGAGCGCGCTCGAAATCCTCGAGCGCCACCTCGGTATCGATCACCGGCGTCAGCCCGGCCGCCATTTTGGCGAGGCTGTCGCGCACATTGCGCAACGAGGCGCCGAACGAGCCAAAGATGCGGTATTGCTGGGTATAGAGCTGAAACAGATTGAGGTTGGTCGCCTGGCCGGAGGTCGAGCCGCAGGTAACAAGTCGACCGCCGCGCTTGAGGCACAGGAGCGAGCCGTTGAAGGTTTCTGGGCCGACATGCTCGAAGACCACATCGACGCCCTTCTTGCCGGTGAGCTTGCGCACGGCGCCCTCGAAACGCTCGGTGCGATAATTGATGACGTGATCGGCGCCGAGCGCCTTGGCCTTTTCGGCCTTGGCGTCGTCACCCACGGTGGTGAATACGGTGCAACCGATCGCCTTGGCCATTTTGATCGCCGCCGAGCCAATGCCCGAGCCGCCGGCTTGCACCAGGATGCTCTCCTCGGGCTCCAGTTTGGCATTGTCGAACAGCATGTGCTGCACGGTGGCAAAAGCGATCGGCGCACAGGCGGCGTCGCGCAAGCTCACGCCGTCCGGAACCGGTACGACGAGCCGCGCCGGCAGATTGAGGCGATCGCGCGCAAAGCCGTCGACGTGGAAACCCATGACGCCGCCGACTTTTTCACACAGATTATCACGTCCCTGGCGGCATGCCCGGCAAGCCCCGCAGGTGAGCGCCCCATAGGCGACGACGCGCTGGCCGACGCGCAGCGTGTCGACGCCCGGTCCGAGCGCGGCGATCTCTCCGGCCGCCTCGGCGCCGACCACGAGGGGCAATTTGCGCTTGGCGAATGCCATGCCCCGCCAGCCCCACACGTCGATGTGGTTGAGCCCGATCGCCCGGACCGCGATCTGCGCCTCACCAGGCCCGGGCGGCGGCGCCGGTGCCACCTCAAGGAGTTCGATCTTGCGATCGGCTACGAGCGTGAGCGCGCGCATGCGGCTGGAGCGAACAGAGCTGGCGCCGGCCGCGGCGGATCGGGCTTTGCCTTTCGCCGCCGAGGTCACCGTGTTCATGCCGGCTCCCGTGCCATCACCAGGCAGACATTTTGGCCGCCGAAGCCGAAGGAATTGGAGATCGCGCGCAAGACGCGCGCATCGCGTGCCAAGTCCGGCACGACGTCGAGCGGGATGGCGGGATCGGGGATCTTGTAGTTGATGGTCGGCGGAATGCGCTGATGTTCGAGAGTGAGCAGCGTGAACGCTGCTTCGACCGCGCCAGCGGCTGTCAGGGTATGGCCGATCATCGATTTGTTGGATGAGATCGGAATAGCGGAAGCCCGCTCGCCGAACACTGCGGCGACGCCGAGGTGCTCCATCCTGTCGTTTTCCGGCGTCGAGGTGCCGTGGGCGTTGATGTAGTCGACCTGCTCGGGCCCGACGCCGGCGTCGGCCAGCGCATTGCGCATGCAGGCGATGATCGGCTTGCCATCGGGACTCGACCGGGTGCGATGAAACGAGTCGGATTTTTCCCCACAGCCTTCGATGATGCCGAGCACACGCGCACCGCGGGCGCTGGCATGCGTCAAATTCTCGAGCACGAGCGCGCCGGCGCCTTCGGCGATGACGAACCCGTCACGGTTCTTGGCGAACGGCTTTGATGCCTGCTCTGGCGGATCGTTCTGCGTCGACAGTGCCGAGAGCAGCGAGAAACGCACCAGCGATTCCGGCGTCACCGAGCCGTCAGCGCCGATCGCGAGCACCGCTTCGCATTCGCCGCGACGGATTGCTTCGACCCCGAGCTGGATCGCGGTCGCACCCGAGGCACAGGCGGTGTTGAGCGAGATCGGCGATCCCTCGGTGCCGAAATATTCGGCAAGCCGCTCGCCGATAATGCCGAAGTGTAAGGGGCCGAAGTTCGCGCCGTAGGAGCGGGCGACGCGCATCAGGTCGGGATAGCTGACATCGCCATTGGCTGCCGCCATCTCCGCCATCTTCACCCGCGACGGCCATTCCAGTTCCAGGGGGGGTGGCGCCAGACACAGCGGCCCGGAAAAGCGGCCTTTGCTGCCGATTGCCGCCTGCGCGATCGCTTCCTCGCCGACGAGCACTCCGATGCGCTCCGACAATTCCGCCGGCGTCATGTAGTCCCTGTAGACCTGCTCAACGGTGCCGGCGATCGTGGTCTTGAGATTGTCGGTGGCAAAGCGCGAGATGCGGCGAATGCCGGAGACGCCGGCGGTCAGTTTCACCCAATTGTCGGTGGTGCCGACCCCGAGTGCGGTGACGAGACCGATGCCAGTCACCGCGACGATTGGACGTCGCGCTTTGTCAAGCGGCCCCTCGCTAAAGCGAGGGGCTTCCCAGTCATGTGACACCTGAATAGCTCCGAATGACGCCGCCCGCCGAAGCTCTCGCCACAAGGGTTACAGCATCGTCGGCCTCGCGGACCTTCCGGCTGGGAGCGCCGATGCTGAGGTTGGGCAAGACAAAGCCTCGTCCGCTTACAGGTTCAAAGTTGTGTGATCCCGCGCGTAGGAACGCTTCCATACCTGACCAAGCCTTCTCGGCTTGGCTGGCGTCAAGACCATCTTCGCCGACGAACCAAGCGCGAAAGGCAGAGTACAAGTCTCCGCCGATACACGTTCCATCCGCAATTTGCTGATAGGGCTGCTTGAGTGATTTTGGGGTTAATGTCCCACCTAAGTGATCGAACTGACACAGGCGGGTGTACCGCATACCAAAACCGATCAGGTCACCCCCGGCAGCATGCACCTTGTTGCGCAGGATGCCGACGAACATTCGCGCCCCACCGACCTTGCTGCTCTTTCCGCATTGTCCCCGCTGCCAAGGCTTGTAGGACAACTTTTCGGCCTTGACGATTGTTCGTTGGCCGAGGACGCGGTAGGCGAACTCGCCGTGACAGCGTTTGCGTTCTGCCGCCAGACGGCGCTTCCGTTCCTTATACTTTACAGTCAACTTCTGGCAACGCTTGGGGCGGTTGATCGCTTTTGCGCTCTTCTTCCACGTTCCGTCAGCGTCAAAGCGTTGAGCGTTCGTGGCTCGACAGGAGCGGTTCATGCGCAGCTCGCCATCTTTCGATTCCCGCATGAGGTCGTGCCGCCGCAGGCCTTCGCCTGGTGCGGTGTTGTAGATGTTGCGGGCCACGTCAAGCATCACAGAAAGGGTTGCTCATCTGCGCGGATGATCCGCCGTGGCAGTTCAACGATCGAGGATAACTCTTTCGCGGCATTGTATCTTTATGTTTTAAGGCTTTTGCAAGACCTGGCCTAAGTCATGGATACTCGCAAGCGGCGGCCCCTTGCTTATATGCTGCTGCACAATCTGGTGTTCGTTACCAAGCGGCGGGGCAAGGTGTTCTCCGCTGTGCATCTGTGACGCTTCTAAGAGATATTTCACCGTATCTATGCCGACTTTGAGTTGTCGTTCAGCGGCGAACCAGAGCATGTGCATCTTTTAGTGGCCCGCCAAACATTTTTCAGAGTCAGTGGCGATCCCAAGAGCCTCCGTAAGAGCCGGGAAAGCATTATGGTTTGCCGGCTATTTCGCTGGCTTCGTTGGCGGAGCGCCTCTCTCATTATTGAGGAATCAAAGGCTCAAACAGGGCGCTCCAGATCCCGGCGCAGGGCAAGCCGCTGTTTGGTCGCGCGTTGCCGCTTTCGCGGTAGCGCCGTTCTGCGCTGCCATCACCCACTGGTTATGGACGCGGTTCGTCAATCGGCCCGTTCGAGCAAGGCAAGGCCTTCGCCGCGCCACGCGCCTATGCTGGTGACGACGAGCTGCGACAGGGCGGGCGGGCATTCGCCCCGGTCGCCGCTTCCCGTCGCCGCACACAGCCCGCCGTATTTGAGCAAGGCACAGGCGACGGCCAGATTGGCCGGGAACTGGGCTTCGACCGCATGACCGGTATACGTTCCGGTATTGCGCACCGGAAGACCGAATTCGCCGAGGGCGCGCTGCTCCGCTGCGGTGGCCGGCTGGCAGCCGCTGGCCCCGGAAATCACCGCGGCGCGGGTGCGCTCGACACGCGCGGCGATCGCCCCCCATTGGCGGCGGAGCGTCGCCTCGATGTCGCCGTCCTGCCGACGGCTGCGGTCGGATGCGATCGCCAAGATGCGTGCACGGGGCCGCGCACCCCGCGCGCGCGCGTGGTCGGGGCTTTCGAACACGAGGAACGCCCCCAACGACCCGTAGGCAATGCCGCCCTTGAGCCCGCGATCCCAGACCGGGGCAAAGGCGTCGCGCAACGGCGCGCCGCCCAGCTCGAAATCGAGCAGATGATCCCAGCGCGCGCCATGGGACGCAGCGCCGACCAGCGTCACCTGGCTCTGCCCGGCGGCGACGCGGGCCTGGGCGACCCGCACCGCGTCAACGCCGGCGGATTCTTCGCCAAGCAACGTGCGCGAGGATCCGACGACGCCGTGGACGAGCGAGATGTTGCCGGCGAGCAGATTGGGCAACTGCGCTAGAAACAGGGTCGGGCGCAGATCGTTCATAAGCCGCTCATTGAGAAAGGCGCCCGGTTTTTGCGCCTTGCGCATTCCGGCGAGAATTGCGGTATCGACCGGGACATCGCGCTCGCCGCCGACAGCGGCGACGATCATGTCGGTATGATCGAGCAGATCCGGCTTGCCGGCGAGCCCAGCATCGCCGAGCGCAAGCCCGGCGGCGTAAACCCCGACGCGCTGCCACGTTTCCATCTGCCGCTGATCGCCGCGTTTCGGGATCTGTTTGTCGAAATTGATCGGGGGCAGCGGGTGCACGATATAGGGCGCAAAGCTTTTCTCGTCGTAGGGCGGCGGGTCGCCGCGCTTAAAGAAATTCCACGTCGCTTCCAGCCCCTCGCCGAGGCAGGTGAGCAGACCGACGCCGGTGATCCACACCTCGCGCCGATCGATCACTTAACAAACTCCCGGACCGGCAGGTTGAGCCGCTCGCCCCAGGCCAGGAAGGCATCGCGGAATTGCGGGCTGGGAAACGGTCTGATGCGAAACGTCAGTTGCGCGTCGCACACTTTGGCGCCGTCGCGGCGTCCGGCGCATTCGGCAACCGTGTAGCCGGAGCCCTCGTGCACGACGCTGCCCTGAAATTCAAGCGCGTCGCCGGGGAAGACCAGCGTGCGGAATTTGCCTTCCTTGACGCCGGCAAGGAAGGGCATCGCCGAAAAGTGCCCGAGCATGCAGATCAACCAGCCCGTGGTCTGCGCCATGCATTCGACCAGAAGCACGCCGGGCAGCAGCGGGTAGGTGGGAAAGTGGCCCTCGAAGATCGTGCTCTCCTTTGGCACTGTGCAGGCGGCGCGAAGGCGGCGCGTGCCAAGATCGACCTCGACGATGCGGTCGATCATCTGAAAATATTCAGGACGCATGGGCGGCGCCTCAGGCGCCCTTGGATGCGATCAGTTCGTCGATCCGGGCGCTCAAGTTCTTGAGCACGAAATATTTCTCGGTCGACGCCATGCCTTCGTTGACTTCCTGCGTCCATTGCTCAAGCGGCAGCTTGATGCCGAACGCCTTGTCGATGGCGAAGGCGATATCGAGAAAGTCGAGGCTGTCGATTTCCAGGTCTTGGGTCGCGTGGCTGTCCGGCTTGATGCTTTCACGCGGAATGTCGCAGGTTTCCGCAATAATATCAGCCACTTTTTCATATGTCGTGGACATCGGGCGTGCTCACTCAGCCACAAGCATGATTAGCGCGTCCGGAGCGCCCGGCGCGAACTAGCCCAATAGTTGTGGGCCCCTCAGGTCGTGAGCGCCCCGTATAGCGAAGGACGCCATCAAGTTCAACATTGCAAGTCCGGCAATGCCGGCTCGCAGAGAAACAGCTCTATTTCCGCACCGGCGCGGCAATCTCGAGTGGCGCGCAATTCTGGCGGCCCTGCAGGATGCAGTCCTGATTTCGCTCCATATAGGTGATCGTCTCGGCGAGCCAGACGCCGGCGCCGATCAGGATTGTCAGCACCATGACGGCGATGACGTTCATCAACATCCGGTTCGGGTAATTGACGCTCTCGTCTTGTTGCTCGCGGTCCTGTTCGTATTGCGCGAGATCGTCGAACGGCTCGCTTTGGTCATCGCTCGATGCGGCGGGGGGAGGCGGCGGATGGGAAGCTCGGCCCTGTCCCGCGCGGCCCCGTGGAGGGAATGGCAGCACCTGGGCCGAACACCGAGCGCCGTCGGGTTCGGGACGGTCGTGCGCCAGTTTGGGCCCGCTATCGTTCATCACAGATAGAATACGCCCGTCGGGAAGAATTTTTAAGTGCGGAATTGCATGGCTATACTTGTGCGTGCGCTGCCGCGGGTCCACCCGGATGCAGAAACCGGAAACTCGCGACACCGTGTCGGCGCCGTCTGGCCCCGCCGGCCGCCGTTCTGCAATCCCGGGCGGGACCCGATTGCCCCGGCCGCTGATGCCACCATCGGGCGGCAGCCGGATGGGCGACGGCGATGATTGGCGACGGGCCGCCGCCGGTTCGCCGTTCTGGACTAGTGCTTTTTGTCGCGCCCGACCCTCCGGGGCTCTGTTTCGGCTAGAATGCGCCCGAGATTCTCTGCCCTTGGGGAAAAGGCGTCGTCGACGGAGATCCTCATGTCCATGTGCAATTTGCGGCTCACCGCGTGCGCTGCCGCACTGTTCTCGGTTTCGTTTGGGTCGAGCTCGATCGGCCAGGCGCTGGCCGCCGAATACAAAGCGGGCGCACTCGAAATCAGCCAGCCCTGGGCGCGCGCCACACCGAAGGGGGCCGATTCGGGCGCGGCCTATTTGACAGTGACCAACACCGGCAAAACGTCCGAGCGGCTGAGCTGCATGTCCACCGACGCTGCCGCCAAATGCCAGGTTCACGAGATGAGCATGCATGACGGCGTCATGCAGATGCGCCCGGTGGAAGGCGGTGTGCAGATCAAGCCCGGCGAGACCGTCACCTTAAAGCCGGGCGGCTATCACATCATGTTCAGCAACCTCACTCACCAGCTGCAGCAGGGCAAGACAGTCGAGGCGACGCTGAAGGCCAGCGACGGGTCCACGGTCACGGTGCAATTTCCTATCGCCGCTATCGGTTCGCCGCCCCCCGGCACCAGGGGCGGCGGAGGCGCCATGCAGATGAACAAGATGGACAAGCACTGATCGCGCACCGGCCCAAGGCTAGAGCCTTGGCAACCGGCCTGGCCCACGCGTTGACGTCAGTTCAAGGCTCGCGAAACGGCGGCTTGATCTCTTCGGGTAGCGGCGCACGGAAGGTGTTGAGCGTCATCGATACCATGGCGTAATAGCCCAACAGGCCGACGAACTCGACCGTGCCGGCCTCGCCAAGTATCTTATAGACGCGGTTGAAGGCGGCCTGGCTGACACGCCGCTTCGCGTAGAGCTCTTTGACGAAGGCGTAGATCGCCATCTCGTCGCGCGCTGCGGTTTTCGGTGCCCGGCCCGCCTGCAGATCGCGGATCGTTTGCGGCTTGACGCCCTGCTTCTCGGCCATCGGCGCGTGCATCGCCCACTCGTATTGCGCTTTCCAATGCGCCGCCGTGACCAGAATGGCGAACTCGGAGAGCCGCGGCGGCACGCTGGTCTCAAAGCGCAGGTGACCGCCGAGCTGCTGCGCCAGTTCGCCGAAGCGCGGTGCGTGCAGATAGATCGCAAATGGTCCCGCCATCTTGAACTGGCCGCGCGGGCCGGCCTTAATCGATCGCGCGAGCGCGCGCTGTTCGCTCGACAGAATGTCCTCGGACAATTCAGGCAGGCGCGGCGACTGCAGACTCTGGGACATGGTTTCCTCTTGGCTTCTCTTGGGCGTGCTTAGCGGCGTTTCGCCGACCCGGCTGAGCGAACGCTTTTGCGGGCGGTTTTGGATTGCGCGCGCTTGGCCGAATGGGCGCGCGCGGGCGCAGCGGACGCGATCGGCTTGCGCGTGGTCTCGGCCGCGCTTTTGGCGCTTCGCTTCGCTGTGCTTGCCGCGCCGGAGCCGGCCGGCATCAGCCTGGCCTTCTCCACCTGCCGCACCCAATAATCCCAGGCGCGATTGATGGATGGCGGCCGCAATTGATGCGCCGATGTGAGCTTGGCTTCGCCCGGCGAGAGCGAATCGACATGACCCATGGCGATGGCTTGGCTCAGCAGCTTGCAATTGTCGGAGCAGAACACGGTGCGGAAGGCCAGTTCGCGCAGGCTCGTGCCGGCGACCGTGGCGCCGTGGCGGCGCATCAGCACTGTCCAATGCGGGCCGAGCGCCCGCGCCAGCGAGGCGCCTTCCTCGGGCTTGACGACGAGCATGTTGGTATCGCCGAATTCGTCGCGCTGATCCCACAGCGGCACGTGACCGACGACCGCGGCGAGATGAAAAACCGGCACGATCTCGCGGCCGGAGATCGCAAACGGCAATACCGTGTGGGCGTGGTGATGGCACACGGCATTGACGTCCGGACGCGCCTTGTAGATTTCGCCGTGAATCACCTTCTCGCTGTAGAGCCGGAATTCGGTCGGCCGCACCGGCTCCGAATCCAATGTCAGCTCGACGATGTCAGTTATTTCTGCAAGCTCCGGCGCGCGATGGCGCGAAATGAAGTAACGCTGCGGATTGTGCGGATGTCGCACGCTGACATGGCCGAAGGCGTCGAGGACTTTTTCATTGGCGAGAATGCGCGTGGCGACGATCAGTTCGTGAAGGGTCTCGGCGACGACATCCGGCATCAGGATCTCCGTTCTTGCTTGACAGTCGCGGAGCTTGCGGGGTCTGCGGCGCTCCGCCCGCGGCACTTTTTGCCATTGCGCCGGCATTTGCGCTAGGACTATCGCATGCCGGTCGCGGTGAAAGCCTTGTTCTTCGACGTCTTCGGCACGCTGGTCGACTGGCGCACCTCGCTCGCGCGCGAGGCAAGAGCGATCCTGGCGCCGCGCGGTTTCTCGCTGGACTGGCTCGGCTTTGCCGATGCCTGGCGCGGCGAATACCAGGGCTCCTTGGAAGAGGTGCGCGCCGGCCGCACCGGCTTTTGCAAGCTCGACGTCCTGCACCGACACAATCTCGAATTGATCTTGCCGCGCTTTGGTCTCGACAGCGTCAGTGAAGAGGACCGCCGCGCGCTTAATCTCGCCTGGCATCGGCTCGATGCCTGGCCGGATGTCACGCCCGGGCTTGCCCGGCTCAGGCAGCACTTTCTGTTGGCGCCGGTCTCCAACGGCAACATTTCGTTGATGGTCGATCTCGCTCGGCGCAACGATTTTCCCTGGGACGCGATCCTGGGCGCCGAGATCGCCGGCGATTACAAGCCGAAGCCGCGAGTCTACCTCGCCGCCGCCGAAGCCTTCGATCTGCCGCCGCAGGCCTGCATGATGGTGGCGGCGCACACGAGCGACCTGATGGCCGCGGCCAGGCTCGGCCTGCGCGCCGCCCACATCGCGCGCCCGAACGAGCACGGTCCTGACCGCGGCGAGGGGGCGCCGACGGAGCAGGTTGATATTGCCGCGCGCAGTCTCGAGGATTTGGCAGAAAAACTCGGGGCGTGACACCAGCTGCAATGCCGACGGCACCCGATCAGGCGCTTTCGCCGATGATGACAAATTGCCGACGCCGTCCCGCTCAACGTGGCTTTGCGGATCGATCGGGAGCCTATTCGGCCGGTGCCGGCGGCTTCTTCGGTCTGCGCGTCATGATGCAGCCCACCGGTATGAGCACGATCAATCCGGCGAGAATCAGCCACAATGCGACGTCTATTAGCATGCCACACCTCGCTCGTGGAGCGGCTGCGCGCGCAACGCACGCCCCGCCGTTTTTTCGGCCATCCGCCGCAAAACAATAAGTTTGGATATGAATGCTGCCTGCCGAAGGCATCGTCGCTGCCTTTGATTTCGCGGAACGTCGGCAGGTTCCGCCAGCAGCTCTCCTGAAAGCTTATCACCAATTCAAAGGGGACACATACAAAAACTCGCGGTCGCTCACGTCAGCTTAGCCGCGATGCCGAGGCTGCCGGCAGATGCGCGGGCAAGCCTTGGGCATCGCCAAAGCTGGCCGGCCGCCGGGCCGCGCTCGCTCATTCGGCGGGCAGCTCACGCTTTGCGCACACACGGAGAACGATCCGACTTAGCCGCAGCATTTCGCTCGCATTGATCTGTTCCGCCCGCCGGGTGGGGCTGCCGAAGGGGCGCGGTGATCGACGATCAATCCGCGCGAAGCCGTCAATTCCCGAGCGCCGGATAGTCCGTGTATCCTGCGGCCCCGCCGCCGTAAAAGGTCTTACGGTCTGCTGCGTTGAACGGGCCACCGCGCCGCAGGCGCTCCGGCAGATCGGGATTGGCGAGGTAAAGCGTCGCGAACGAGATGAGGTCGGCTGTGCCCGCGTGCAGCACGGCGTTCGCGCGCGCTAGGTCGTAGCCCTTGTTGGCCATGAGTGGGCCGCGCCAGAGCCGGCGGAACAGCGACAGATCGGGCCGCTCGCCGGCGCAAACCGGATCGGTGTCACCGGGCTCGACGATGTGCAGATAGCCGATGTCCAGACGCGCGAGTTCGCCCACGGCCGTGGAAAATGTCGCGGCCGGATTGCTGTCGCCCATGTCATTGAACGGATTGGTCGGGGAGAGCCGCACGCCGACGCGTGCGGCACCCCATTCGGCAATGAGCGCCTGCGTCGCCTCGATGAGAAAGCGCGCGCGGTTGAGCGCGCTGCCGCCATAGCGGTCGCCGCGCCGGTTGCTTTTGTCGCGGAGGAATTGATCGACCAGATAGCCGTTGGCCGCGTGCAGTTCGACGCCGTCAAAACCCGCTTGCCGCGCCTGCGCCGCGGCGCGCCGGTAATCCGCGACGATGCCGGCGATCTCGCCTTGCGTGAGCGCGTGCGGCACCACGTAGGGCTTCATGCCGTCAAGTGTCCACGCTTGCCCTGCAGGGGCGATCGCCGATGGCGCCACGGGGAGCACGCCGCCTGGCTGCAGCGAGGGATGCGAAATGCGTCCGACATGCCAGAGCTGTAGAAAGATGCGCCCGCCCGCCGCGTGCACCGCGTCGGTGACGCCGGTCCAGCCGGCGACCTGTTCGGCGCTGTGAATGCCGGGCGTACCCGGATAGCCGAGCCCCTGCGGCGAGATTTGCGTGGCTTCAGTGATGATGAGCCCGGCGCTCGCGCGCTGCGCGTAATAGGCGGCGTTGAGCGCGGTCGGGGCGTTGCCCGGCCCGGCGCGGTTGCGAGTCATCGGCGCCATTACCACGCGGTTGGGCAGAAAGAGCGAGCCGAGCTGGAGCGGCGCGAACAGATCGATTTCATGCATTGATTGTTTCGTCATTGCCAATGCGCCGCGGCAGCGTCGGCGAAAACAACCAAGTAATTCCCGATTGCGATTTGCGCAATCCCGACTAGTCTCAGTCAGACTAGGCTCACCTCGCTGTTCGCGTCTCGAGACCGCAGCGGAGCAGGCAGAGAAGCGCCATGACGCAACGCATCGGGCTGATCATTCCGTCCTCCAACCGGATGGTTGAACAGGAGATGGTGCGTCATCTGCCGCCAGGCGCCGTCGCGCATGTCGCACGGCTGCGCATGACCGGTGCGCATCGCATGCCCATCGCGGGGCTGCTGCCGCGCCTTCAGGATACGGCGGCGACGCTGATCGATGCGCGCTGCGAGGTGGTCGCCTTCCATTGCACCGCCACTTCCACGGCGGAAGGGCTTGCGGGCGAAGCCAAGCTTTGCGCCGCGCTGCGCCAAATCGGTGCCCCGCAGGTAACGACGACGGCGAGCGCTCTCCGCGGCGCCCTGGACGCGCTGCGCGCGCGCCGCATCGTCCTGCTCACGCCGTACAGTGCGCACACCACCGCGGAAGAAGCGGCCTTTCTGCACGCCGCCGGCTACGATGTCGTCTGTGCGCGCGGATTCGCGCTCAAGGGCAGCGATGAATATTGCGCGACACCCGCGCAGTACTGGCGTGACCGTGCGCTCGAAGCGGCGCGGCCGGATGCCGACGTCTATCTCGTCAGCTGCGCCAACATTTCGGTATTCCCGGTCATCGAGACAATCGAACAACAACTCGGGCGGCCGGTCGTGACCAGCAACCATGCCGTGGTTTGGCACGCGCTGCGGCTGCTCGGCGAAAGCGACCGGCGCCATTGCCCAGGCCGCCTGTTCAACGATCTCGGCGAAACCGAGATGGCGCGCGCCTGACCGGCGCCGGCCCGCGGAGGGAAGCAGTACAGGAGGCGCATCTATGGCCATTCAGCAGAACACCGATCGTATCCAGACCACGCATATCGGCAGCTTGCCGCGACCTCATCACCTGCTCGATCTGATGAAGGCCAAATTCGCCGGGGAGCCGTTCGACCAGAACAAATTCGAGGAGCTTTTGGCCAAAGCCGTTAGCGACGTCGTCGGTAAGCAGGTGGAGTGCGGCATCGACATCGTCACCGACGGCGAGTTCTCCAAGCCCGGATTTTTCACCTATATCCAGGAGCGGCTGCAGGGCTTCGAAGCGCGCCCCGGCCAGAAGCTGAAGCTGTTCGAAAAAGAAGTGGCGGCGTTTCCTGAATATTACGCGGAGTACTTCAAGCAGGCGATGATGGGCGGTGCGATTGTCGGCCTCGCGCCGGTGGTGTGCATCGCGCCGGTCAAGTACCGCGGCGAGAAGTTCGTGCGGCGCGACATCGAAAACCTCAAGAAGGCGGCGGCGGCCGCTGGGGTGCCGGACCATCACGTCTTTTTGCCGGCAACCGCAGCTTCCGGGGTGGGCATCAACGAGTACTACAAGTCAGACGAGGCGTACTTCCAGGCGCTCGCGCTTGAGCTGGGCAAAGAATATCGTGCCATCGCCGAGGCGGGTATCCTCGTGCAGATTGACGACCCATTTCTGCCGGACATTTTCTCCGAGCCGGGGCTTGACCGGACGCAGATGCGGCGCCGCGCGGAGATCTATGTCGAAGCCACCAACACGGCCTTGCAAGGCATTCCCGCGGAGCGCGTAAGATTCCACACCTGCTACGGGATCAACGAAGGGCCACGGCTTTATGAAGCCGCGCTCGCCGACATCATCGAGTTTGTGCTCAAGATCAATGCAGGCTCCTACAGTTTCGAAGCCGCCAACCCGCGGCACGAGCACGAATATCACTTGTTCGAGCGCCTCAAGATACCCGCGGACAAGGTGCTCTGTCCCGGCATGATTACCCATGCCAGCAACATCGTCGAGCATCCCGAGCTGATCGCGGAACGCATCATTCGCTTTGCCAGATTGGTTGGGCGGGAGAACGTGATCGCCGCTGCCGATTGCGGGTTTTCCTCGCAGGCCATGTACAAGACCGAGGTGCATCCCACGGTCGTTTGGGAAAAATTTAAGGCCTTGCAGCAGGGCGCTGATATGGCGACCAAGCGGCTTTGGAATTAGCGAATGGACTGGGGACCTGTTTGGGCAAATTCGGCGACACACCGGCGTGAATCGCATGCAAGAAGCACCGATCAACCTAACCAATTCCGCATCCTGGTTTTCGACTCGTTCCGCAACGCCTTGTCGCTATCTCTTCTCCTGCTGCTGTTTTGTTTTGCCGCCGCCGAGCCGCTGGCTGGGGCGGCCGGCGGCAAGCAAATTCGCTTCATCGTCGGCACCGCTGCGGGCGGCACCTACGATGTTTTGGCGCGCATCGTGGCGCGGCACATGGCGGGCCATATTCCCGGCCATCCGCTCATCATCGTGCAGAACGAGCCGGCCGCCGGCGGCCTGGTGATGACCAACCAGCTTTATGCGCTCGGACGCAAGGATGGTACGGTAATCGGCGTACCAATCAACGGCATCCCAACCGCGCCGCTGCTCAAGCCCGAGGCCGCGCATTTCGACAGCACCAAGCTGATCTGGCTCGGCAGCACCAATCGCGAGGCCTATGTGGCCTATGTCTGGCACACCGCGCCGGTGCAAAACCTGGCGCAACTCCTCACCACGCCGCTTGTGGTCGGCGCCACCACGCCGGGCACCACGATGTTCGACTTTCCGCGACTGACCAACGCCGTGCTCGGCACCAAATTCAAGATCGTGCCCGGTTACGGCTCAACGCCACAGCTCACCACGGCGATGGAGCGCGGCGAGACGCAGGGAGTTGGTGCGCTCGGCTGGGCGGCGGTAAAGGCGCAGGTGCCGCAATGGCTCGCGCAGAATAAGATCAAGCTGATCGCACAATTCGGCGTGAGCAAGAGCCGCGAATTGCCTGACGTGCCGCTGATGCTCGACCTCGCCAAGACAGCTGCCGACCGCGCGGCGCTCGCCATGCTATTCGCTCGCACTGAATATGGCCGGCCCTATTTTCTGCCGCCAGGCGTGCCGGACGACCGCGTCGCCACGTTGCGGCGGGCCTTCGACGACACCATGCACGATCCCGGTTTCCTCGCCGACGCGGCGAAGATCGGGCTCACCCCTGATCCGATGACCGGCGAACAGGTGCAGGCGCTGATCGGCAACCTCGCCCACGCCCCTGCCGCCACTGTTGCGCGCCTGCGCGCCGCGCTGGGCCAGCCATGATGGTCTCATCGCTGGCGTCGGATTGATAAACGCCGCAAGGCCGGTTTTACCCGCGGGAGGAAGCGTCGGCCCATGCTGATCTCGGAGCATAAAGGCCATGAATTATTCGTGGGATTGGTTAGGCTGCCGTATCACCATTGCTTGCATGCTCCGCGAAAGCGGAGCATGCAGTCGCTGCCGCGCGTGCCCGCGGATCATGATAAGGTTGAACTGCCGCGATTATGACGCAGAATCAAAAAGAGGTTCGTTCAGTGCACGCGCTTCAATCCGCCGCGCGCGATGCCTCGCTCGCGGCGCGTCGCGCGATGCACGGCAGCAATCAGCTGCAGATCGGCCTGTTCGGCTCCAATTGCTCGTCCGGCCGCGCGGTTACGCTCGTACCCGAACGGTGGTCGGGCAACTGGGTCGACAACAAGCGGCTGGCGCAGCTGGCAGACGAGGCGGGGATCGACTTTCTGCTGCCGATCGGACGCTGGAAGGGCTATGGCGGCGACACCGATTACCAGGGCACCACGCTCGAGACCATCACCTGGGCGACGGCGCTCTTGGCGCTCACCAAGCACATCACCGTGTTTGGCACCGTGCACGCGCCGATCTTCAATCCGGTGGTCGCTGCGAAGGAGATGGTCACCGCCGATCACGTCGGCGAAGGCCGATTCGGGCTCAACATCGTGGTCGGGTGGAACGAGGGCGAGTTCGACATGTTCGGCGTCGAGCAGCGCGCGCACGAGGATCGCTACGTCTACGCACAGGAATGGATCGACGTCATCAAGATGATCTGGTCCGAGCGCGAGGATTTTGATTTTGACGGCCAGTACCTGCACATGAAAGCGATCCGGGGTAAGCCAAAGCCTTACGGCGGTACGCGGCCGGTGATCATGAATGCTGGCGCCTCGGCAACCGGCCGGGCTTTCGCGGTGAAGAACTGCGATGCGTTCTTTCTTCAGGCCTCGCGCACGTCGCTCCAAGAAACGGCGCAGAAGGTGCGCGCCGCGCAGGCGGCGGCACGGGCGGTCGGCCGCGAGATCGGCTGCTATACGGTCGGCGTCGTCACCTGCCGCCCGACGCGCAAAGAGGCAGAAGAGTATTTTCGTCACTGCATTGTCGAGCACGCCGACTGGTCCGCCGTCGACGGCATTCTGGCGCTGAAAAACATTTCGCCGCAGACCGTCCCGATGCAAGAATACCTGCTCAAGCGCAACCAATATGCGCAAGGAATGGGTGGGCTGCCGATTGTCGGCGATCCCGATCACGTCGCCGCGCAGTTGGCCGATCTGAGCAAAGCCGGGCTCACCGGCATCGCCATTTCGCTTGTCAACTACCTGGAGGAACTGCCGTATTTCTGTGACGCCGTGATCGGGCGGCTGCAGCATTGGGGGCTGCGGGCGAAAGCGCCGGCCGCCTGACCGGCGTCGCTCTTGGCATTGTTCAGCGCTTGCAACAAATCCTGGGACGTTGCGTGGCCGTCACACGGGGGATTTGGCGCGGGCGTTTTATTGATCAGGCCAATGCCCTAGCAAAGGACGCCGCAAGACCGCACGTCCCGAACTCATCGCTTGTGGTTGAGCGAAGGAGCAGTCCGGGGCTTCGAGTGCAAGGACGAATGCCGGGTAAAATTTCATGCCGATGGCGCTGACCATTGGCATTCAGCGTCGGCTCGCGATCGGCGTGCCGCGTTTTTTGTTGTAGCGGTGAATGCGCACGCACTCCCAGACGCCGTTTTGGTGATAGGGATCGCTGCGCAGGAAGGCATCGGCCACGGCACGGTCTTTGGCGTCGATGACAAAAATGCTGCCGACCGGGGTCTCGCCATCGTCGGCAATTAGCGTGCCGGCAGTTACCACGTCGACGGCGTGTTCCTCGGCGCGGTCGAGATGAATGCGATGTGCGCGGTAATGCTTGGCGCGGGTCGGCAGAATGTCTTCCTTGTCGAGCGCGTGGACGACGAACAGCATGGGTCCATCATACTTCTTCCCCGCGCAGCAGGGGAGAGGGACGAGCAGTAACTCCTCCCAACTAGGGGGAGGGCGGGGAGGGTCAGGCCCGTCTGCGCGAGATTACATACGACTCGTCAAAAAACCAGAGACCGCCGCGCTCGCGCAGCACCGAGCGGGTGGCGTCGAAATAGCGGCCCGTGGCGGCGGCTTCCGCGACGCGGTGATCCTCGACCTGCGCCACGTAGATCGCCGCGTTCCAGGCGGCAAACAGGGTCGAGGTGCCGATCGATTTGGAGATTTCCGACGGCAGCGTGTGCATGACGTAGCGGAACAGCGAGCGGTTGTCGGCATAGGCATTGAAATTCAGATCGCGGCCAGCGGCGCCGAGCTCCTGCTTGACCGCCTTAAGGATGCGATGCCGGTCGTGGATGAACGGATCATCGTCAGGCCAAATTCTCTGAATGATTTCCATGCCTGGGTCGTGGCCGTGCGAATGAATGGCGATGAGCCGCCCGCCCGGACCGAGAGCGCGCGCTAGCGGCGCGATCACCCGTTGCGCCTTGAATTCGAGCGAAGCGCGCGCCCGATAAGGCTGGGAGGCAATGACGAGATCGTAATTGGCCTGTGTGCCGCCGGGTTTGGGAACGATCGGATCAAGCAGGAAGCGGTGGTCCTCGCGATAAACCACGAGCACCACGGGACGCTCGTAGATCGGATTGCCGGTGCGCGCGCTCACGCCGGCTTTCCAGTTGAGCGCCAGGAACGGCTCGAGGTCAATGATCTGTTGCTCGAAGCGGTGCGCTGAATTGCCGATCAGCGGCAATTCGTGCCAGACCATGCTGGAGGCGGCATTAAGCGATTTGACGTGCAGCCATGGCGCATCCGCGTAGGCGAGGTTGGTGAGCACGAGCACCATCGCCGGATGCTCGAAAAAGCGGTCGGCCATCTTTTGCAGCGTCAGCCGCACATCCTCGAGGCTGATCTCCTTGCCGATCATGTACAACGGCCTGTGCGGAAAGCGGTCGTGCATGGCGCGCATCACGCGCGTGAGCACGCTGCCGTCACCCACACCGGCGTCGAACACGCGCACCGCCGGCGGCCGCGGATGAATATGGGCGAGCTCGTCGGAGACCCGGCTTGCGACTTCCCATTTCTCGCTGCAGGTATTGACAAACAATAGATATTTTTGCCGATTGTCGAAGAAGCGGAAGTTGCGCTGCGGATCGTCCGGCTTGGCCGGTATGCCCGGCGGGGCCGCCGCCGCCGGCAAGACCGGCGCGGCAGCCGCCGAGGCAGCGGCCATGCGGCGCGTCTCGCGCGGCCGTTCGATAATGGTGAGGCGGCCCTGCGCCGGGTGGGCGGCCATGAAGGAGTGGATGCGGTCGAGCGTGTCCGTGGTAATCCGCCCGCCGTTGCGCAGCCGCGCCGCTAGCTTGCCGTCGTTGACCGCCCGGCGACCGAAGGTGGATTTGGCGAGTCCGGCCTGGCGGCAGTAATCCGAAATTTCCTGCAGGAGTTGCTGAGCATTCATGGCGTAGGCGCGCCGCTCCCTGATGCTTCCTCTTGGATCAGCGCCGTTCGTTTGTTGGTCGTGACGGCTGACCGAAACGGAACCAAGAGCCGGAGCGGGCGTCAACCACAAAGTAGCCCAATAGAGAGGTGGGCAATTATATGGGATATTGCCCATCACAACGCAACCGGCGAGACGTGCCGCTTCGCCGCGCGCGCGGGCAAGGTCCAGCTTGGCGCCCGGTCGGTGTCGAGACGCAAAACAAATTCTGTTCGCCCGCTGTCCTTGGGAGGCGCGGCGCCGTAAGCGATGATCCTGCTTGCGCGTGCCGTCGGGTGCGCTACGGTCTGCGGATTTGTTGAACGACAGCGTCATGCCCCGGTTTGCCGCCAATCTCGGCTATTTGTTCACCGAGCGCCCGCTCATTGAGCGCTTTGCCGCGGCAGCCGCCGCCGGTTTTCAGGCCGTGGAGCTGCAATTTCCCTACGATGTCGCGCCCGCGGCGGTGAAGGCCGAGCTTGCGCGTCACGGCCTCGCTGCGCTCGGTGTCAATACGCCGCTCGGTCCTGAGTTCGGCCTGGCGGCGGTGCCCGGCCGGGAGCGCGAATTCGACGCCGCGTTCAAGCGCGCGCTCGATTATGTGGCGGCGATCGGCGGCACGGCGATCCACTGCATGAGCGGCGTGGTGCCGGTCGAACAGCGGCCGGCGGCCGAGACCGTTTTCATCAAAAATCTCGTGCGCGCCGCTGAGCAGGCGGCAAGGCAAGGAATCACCGTGCTGATAGAGCCAATCAATCCACGCGATCGTGCGGGCTATTTCTTGAGCCATCTCGAACACGCCGCCGCGATTGTGCACAAGGTCGGCGCGCCGAACCTGCGCATCCAATTCGATGTCTATCACGTGCAGATCGTCGGCGGCGATCTGATCAAGCGGCTGGAGGCGCATTTCCCGCTCCTCGGCCACGTTCAGATCGCCGCCGTGCCCTCGCGCCACGAGCCCGACGAGGGCGAGGTAAACTTTGCGGCAATCTTCGCCGCCCTCGAGCGGCTGGGATATGGCGGCTGGATCGGCTGCGAATATCGTCCGCGCACCCGCACCGAGGAGGGTCTCGCCTGGGCGCGGCCATATGGCATTGTGCCGAAAGGGCATTGAGTCATGCGTCTCGATAACAAAACTGCGCTCGTCACCGGGGCCGGCTCGGGGATTGGGCTGGCCATTGCCGAGGCCTACGCACGCGCGGGGGCCCGCGTCGCGATTGCCGATATCGATTTCGATGCGGCCAAGGCGGTGACGCTCGGGATTGGCAACAGCGCCATCGCACTGTCCTGTGATGTCGCCAAAAAGGCGGCTATCGACGCCGCCGTGACCGACACCGTCGCCGCGTTCGGCCGTCTCGATATTCTGGTCAACAATGCTGGCACCACCCACCTCAACAAGCCGATGCTCGATATCACCGAGGACGAGTACGACCGCACCTTTGCGGTCAACGTCAAGGGCGTGTTTCTCGGCTGCCAAGCGGTGGTGCCCGTGTTCCGCAGCCAGGGTGGCGGGCTCATCATCAATATCGGCTCGACCGCCGGATTGCGGCCGCGGCCGGGCGTCGCCGCCTACAGCGCCACCAAAGGTGCGGTCCATGCGCTGACCAAGGCGCTCGCCGCAGAGTTTGCCGGCGAGCGCATTCGTGTCTGCGCCATCGCGCCGGTCGCTACCGAAACGCCGCTCTTGCCGAGCTTTCTGGGAACGCAGCCGGGAATGCGCGAGAAATTCATCTCCTCGATTCCGCTGGGGCGCCTCGCGGCCGCAAAGGACATCGCCAATGCGGCTCTGTTTCTCGCCTCAGACGAGGCTGCCTTTCTCACTGGCAATATCCTCGAGGTCGACGGCGGCCGCTGCATCTAGCACTCAGTATAGCGTCTGCCGCCCCTTCTCGCCGATCGTGCCGTCGGTTGCGAGTGCCCGCGCGACCAACTCGCAGCGCCAGCCGCGCTCGGTGCCCGCGATGCGCAAGAGGCTGTAACCGGCGCGGTCTTCGCTGCCGCGCTGCTCGCGCGCGGAAGCCGACGGCACGCCAATTGCGGGAATCTTGCTTGCCTTGGGGCCCTCGAGCCAGGTCAGCGCGCGGCGATGATCATGGCCGTGGAGCAGGAGTTCGGCGCCGTGGAACGCGAGCACGCGGCGCAACTCCGCCGCGTCGGTCAGTCGCCGCAGGTAGCGCCGGACGGGGCTTTCCGGGGGATGATGAACAAGCACGACGCGGAACAGGCCGTGGGTTTGTTTTAGCGCTTGCGCGAGCTGCGAGAGTTGGCTGTCGCCGAGCCTGCCGGTCGCCATCAGAAGTCCGGTTGGCAGTGCGCTCGAGAGCGCGATCAGCGCTACCCCGGCACGCCGGCGCACGAAGGGAAAGCCCTGCAGGCCGTCGTCGCCGCGCATGTATTCGTTCCAAGAGGCGGCCGGCGCCGATTCGGTGCCGCGGACGTAAGTGTCATGATTGCCAGGGATAACCGTGACATCGCCCGGCGCCCCGAGCGCCTCAAGCCATGTCCGCGCACGCGCGTATTCGGCAGTGAGCGAGAAGTTGACCAGATCGCCGGTCACCGCGATGTGGTCGGCACCGCAGGCTTGCAGATCGCGCGTGAGCGCTGCAAGGACTTCGGGGCGATGGATGTATTTGCGCTTGCGCTGCCAATTGATGAAGCCCAGCCCGCGCTTGCCGGCAAGCTCGGCAGGCCGCGGCGACGAAGCCATGTGCGGATCCGACAGATGAGCGAGCACAAACATTGCGGCATGATGCCCGGCGAATCAGGCGCGAAACAGCCTTGCGTCGCCGCCGGCCATGCGCAGCGAAGCCGCGGCGGCGAGCGCGAGCAAGGTCACGAACTGCCGATCAAGATGCCGGCGGCAAACACCAAGGCGCCGCCGACCACGACCTGGAAGGCCGCCTGCAGGAAGGGCGTATCCATGTAATGCGTGCGGATCCACGCGATCGCTATCAGTTCGATCGCGACCACCGCGAAGGCGATCGAGGTGGCAATATAGAACGAGTGAATGAGAAATGGCAGGGTGTGGCCAAGCCCGCCAAGCGCGGTCATCAGCCCGCACACCACGCCGCGCACGAGCGGTGCGCCGCGCCCGGTCAGCGAGCCGTCGTCGGACAACGCCTCGGCAAAGCCCATGGAAATACCGGCGCCGATGGCGGCAGCAAGCCCGACCAGGAATGTCGACCAGGTGTTGTGGGTGGCGAAAGCCGCGGCGAACAGCGGTGCCAGCGTCGATACCGAGCCGTCCATGAGTCCGGCGAGCCCCGGCTGCACGTATTGCAGCACGAACATGCGCCGCGCGGTCTGATCCTCAGCCGCGCGTGCGCGCGGCTCGAGCTTTGCGCCAAGCTCGCGCGCAAGGCTTTCGTGCTTGTCCTCGGCGGCGGCCAAGCGGCGCAACAGATCGCGCGTCGAATCATCGTGTGCAGTTTCGGCGGCGCGGCGATAAAATCGCGCGGTCTCGTATTCCATTTCCTCGGCGAATTTGCGCACCGCGTCGAGCCCGAGCGGCCGATTGAGCCAGATCGGGCGGCGGGTCACAAACCCTTTCACATCGTGGCGGCGGATCAGCGGCAGAAATTCGCCGAATTTTTTGCGGTGCAGATCGAGCAGCATGTCGCGATGACTGATCTCTTCATCGGCCATCTTGTCATACATTTGCGCGGTCTGCGGATAGGTGCCGCGCAATGCACCGGCAAAGGAGCGATAGATGCGGTTGTCCTCGTCCTCGTTGGAGATGGCGAGGGCAAGCACTTCCTGTTCGGTCAAGTCGGCAAAACGCTTCACGACGGCGCCTCTGGCTCAAGGGTCCAGCGTTGAGGTATCTTAGAACGTTTCTAAAGATTGAGATAGTGGCAAGAAAAATTTAGAGTAGGACTTTGTTATGGACTTTGACGCCGTTCGCCATCAGTTCGGGCGTGCAATCCCCCGGTTGCTGCACATTTATTGGCGCTATGCGCGCGGGCTGACCATCGGAGTCCGGGGATTGGTCTTCGATCCGCAGGGACGCATTTTCCTCGTTAAACACAGCTACGTTCCCGGCTGGCACCTTCCCGGCGGCGGCGTCGAGCCGGGCGAGTCACTCCTCACCGCGTTAGGACGCGAACTGCGCGAAGAGGGCAACATCGAACTGATCGGCGCGCCGGATCTATACGGAATCTACTGGAATTGCCGGATCGCGCGCCGCGATCATGTCGCCCTCTACGTGGTGCGCTCGTTTCGCCAGATCGCGCCGCCGCAGCCGAACAGCGAAATCATCGCGCACGGCTTTTTCGCGCCCGATGCCCTGCCGCAAGACACTACCGTCTCAACGCGCGCCCGATTAAGCGAAGTGCTCGGCGGGCGCAGTGCGGCGGAAATTTGGTGAAACGGTCGCCCCGACTGCGCGAATTGTGCAACGCACACTGGGGCTAACCGCACATCTGCAAATTGCTTAACGCAACATCTGCAAATTGCTTAACGCAACTGTGCTTTCGCAACTATTCGATTGCGACCGCGTTAATGCCGTACGGTTGTTCGACATCGTCAAAGGAGGAATTATGCGTAAGACGATACTTGCCATTGCCTCGGCCGCGGCGCTTGGCGCGGCGACGATGGCGACAGGCGCGCTGGCCCAACACGGCCGCGGCGGCGGAGGAATGGGCGGCGGCGGAGCGCATGTTAGCGGCGGCGGCGGAATGGGTGGCGGCGGAGCGCATTTTAGCGGCGGCGGCGGCGGAATGGGTGGCGGCGGAGCCCGATTAGGCGGCGGAATGGGCGGCGGCGGAGGGCGACTAGGCGGCGGCCCAGGTTTGAGTGGTGGAGCGCGGTTCAGTGGCGGGCCGGCCTTTAGAGGTGGAGCGCGGTTCAGTGGCGGGCCGGCCTTTAGAGGTGGAGCGCGGGTCAGTGGCGGGCCGGGTTTCGCCGGAGCGCGGGTCGGCGGCTTCCGCGGCGAGGCTTTTCGCGGAGGGTCCCGTGTCGCTGTAGCACCGGGCTTTGTTGGACGTGGGTTTGTCGGCCGACCCGGTTTTGGTCGTTTTGATCGTCGTTTCGCCTTCCGTCGACGCTTCTTCGGCCCGGGTATCGGCCTGTTTGCCGTTGCCGGATGGCCCTACACCGGTTGCTGGGAACGTCGCTGGGTGCCGACACCTTTCGGGTGGCGGTGGCGTCTGGTCGACGTCTGCAGCTGGCCGTATTACTGAGTGCTGAAGTGAGTGAACAGCAGGTGCCGCCGCCGAATGCGGCGGCACCTGCCTTTCTAGCCGAAGCGGCCGCGGTCGTGCGGCGCGGCAATTCGAGAAGCGGGCCGATCGGCACGATGCCGGTGGGATTAACCTGCCGCTGACTGCCGTAATAGTGCCGCTTGATGTGATCGATACTGACGGTTTGCGCTATGGCGGGCACCTGATAGAGTTCGCGCAGATAATTTGACAAATTGGAATAGTCGGCGATACGTCGCACATTGCATTTGAAGTGGCTGTAATAGACCGCATCGAAACGGATGAGGGTTGTAAACAGTCGCCAGTCCGCTTCCGTAATCTGCCGGCCGGCCAGATAGCGCTGACGCGAGAGCAGATCCTCGAGCCAGTCGAGCGTGGCAAACACGTTGTGCGCAGCTGCTTCATAGGCCGCTTGACTGGTGGCGAAGCCGGCCCGGTACACGCCGTTGTTGAGGTTCGGATAGACGAGGTCATTGCCGCGGTCGATCTCGGCGCGCAAAGCCAACGGATAGTAATCAGTGCGCACCTCGCTGAACGCGTCAAATGCCGAATTGAGCATGCGGATGATTTCGGCCGACTCGTTGTTGACGATCGTGCGCCGCTTCTTGTCCTACAGGACCGGCACGCTGACGCGGCCGCTATAATGCCGATCGGCCAGTAAATAGATTTCGGCGAGCGTGGCCTTGCCGTTGGGTTGGTCTGTCGTGGCGCCCGGCGCGGTGCCGAATTCCCAGCCGGTCTTGCCGTAGAGCGGCTCGGTGATGGAGACCGAGATGACATTTTCGAGCTTCTTTAGTTTGCGGAAGATCAAGGTGCGGTGCGCCCACGGGCAGGCGAGCGACACGTAGAGATGATAGCGGCCGTCTTCGGCGGCGAAGCCGCCCTCTCCGCTCGGACCGGCGCTGCCGTCAGGGGTGACGAAATTGCGAAAGCGCGTCTGCGGCCGAATGAAATGACCGTCCCTGGTTCGCGAAGCCTCTTCCTGCCAGATGCCATCGACAAGCAATCCCATGTTTCTCTCCGCTCGTTGCAATCCGCCTTATAGATAATGTTTTCGGGCCTTTGCCGCTCGAGCCGTTCTGGACCTCGGCCAATGCAGGTGCTAGGGCGCAGCGCCGTGAGTGTCATGAACGAACTTTCGCTTACGATCCTGCCTGAGACTGCAGCAGATGCCGATGCTATCGAACGGCTCCATGAGCGCGTTTTCGGTCCCGGACGCTTCGCCAAAACCGCCTACCGTCTGCGCGAACAAGCCGCGCATCGGCGTTGCGCGTCATTCACCGCGCGCGTCGGCACGTTGCTGGTCGGTTCGGTGTGGCTGACGCCGATCCGCATCGGCGAGAGCAGGGCACTGCTGTTGGGCCCGCTGACGGTCGAGCCGGCGTTTCGGGAGCGTGGCATCGGCCAGGTTCTGATCGCGCGCGCGCTTCGGGAGGCGGCCGCAACCGGAGCGCGATTGGTAATTCTGATCGGCGACGCTCCGTATTACGGCAAAGCCGGATTCAAACGCGTCCCGCCCGGGCGCATCATTATGCCCGGGCCGGTCGATCCGGAGCGACTCCTTGTCGCCGAGCTCGTGCCGGGGGCTTTTGACGGTGTCGGCGGACGCGTTCGCGGCGAATGGGAAGACGCAAGCGGATAATTCAACAAAACACGCCGCATAACCGTGGTGGCGACGGGTTGAAAGCCAGCTTCGTTATCACTGCGTATCAGCAACATGCGGCAACGGCTGGCGAAGCAATTCGCGGGCCGGCATAGTTGGAAGAGTCTGGGCGGCAATCTTGCCTCCAAGGCCGAGCCGGCAAGCTACGCAGGCGGCGGTGGGCGTTGCCCCGTCTTGTGGAGGCTTGCGTCAGGGCTGACACTGCGAATGGGGCCGCCGAAGCAGAAAAAGAGCCGCGCCAGCGCTACACGCCCTGGGGGAGAGCCATCACCGTCCCTCGCGCGCCCAGGTGCCGGCGAGACTACCGAGAAGGAGCAAAAGCCCGAGCAACCCGGTGAAGACCGGCAGCACGCCGATGCCGCGCACCACGCTGGCGTCGGTCGTCTTTAGGCCGATCCAGTTGTCGCCCGCATAGGTGTCGCCGGAGCGCATCGCGAGAATGCGCGGAATGTCCAAGCCGCCGCCGTCATCGAGGCGGCGAGAGGACCCCCCGGTCGCCTTCGCGATCGGCGCCAGGACCCCGGTGGTCGAAGTTACCTCGGCGAATTCGAGCGGGTTGGCGGGCCCAATGTTGACCAGGGCATTGAGCTTGCCGTCGGTCGCACGCCACAGGCCGAGCTCCTTCGCCGCCAGCGAAGTTTCCCACAGACCGGGTTCGACCTGCTCGAGCTTGACCACGCGCTGCGCGCCGGACGGCGACGTCACGGTCACGTCGGAGACCGAGTCGCCCATGGTCTGCCGGCGGACCACGAGCGTGTGGCCGCTCACGCTCAGGCGCAACGCCTCTTCCTCGAGATCAGGCTCCTTCATCAGCCAATGCGACAGCCGGCGCAGCAGGTCGAGCTGCGGGCCGCCGCCCTGAAAGCCGCGCGACCACAGCCACATCTGATCAGACAAGAGCATCGCCACACGGCCCTGGCCTGCATGGGACAGCACCAGCAGCGGCTTGTCATTCGGGCCTTTCATCACCGTCGTACCGTTCGAATTGACCGTGTCGACGAGGCGATACCACTGGCTCCAGTGCGGCGGCTCGCTGTTCGAACCGGCAAGATCGCGCGTGACCGGATGGCGTTTGCCGAGATCAGTCAAGCGCGGGTGGAACGGTTCGACGGTGAGGTCGCCGCTCGGCTCAGCCGGCAGAATGGAATCGAGTGGGGTGTGCCAAACGCTGAACTGGCTCGCATAATCAGGGCCGGCATCGACCAAAACCGCGCCACCGTCGCGTACGTAGCGGGTAATGTTATCAAAATAGATCATCGGCAGCACGCCCTGGCGCGCATAGCGGTCGAAGATGATTAGCTGAAATTGGTCGATCTTCTGCTGGAACAGTTCGCGCGTCGGAAAAGCGATCAGCGACAGCTCATTGATCGGCGTGCCATCCTGCTTTTCCGGCGGGCGCAAAATGGTGAAGTGCACGAGATCGACGGACGGATCCGATTTTAAGAGATTGCGCCAGGTCCGCTCGCCCGGATTGGGCTCGCCGGAAACGAGCAGAACGCGCAGCTTGTCGCGCACGCCGTCGATCGATACCACCGCGCGGTTATTGACCGGTGTCAGTTCGCCTCCAGGCAGGGGCGCGGCTTCGATCTCAACAATATTTTCTCCTTCATGAGGGATCGGAATTTCGACATACTGCGGCACGCCGACCGGAACGTTCTGCGTCTGCAGCACCTCGCCGTCGCGGCGCACCGTGACCTGGGCGTCGGTTTCATTGGCGCCGTGATCTTCGACCTTGTAGGTGATCGTCTGCGATTGGCCGACGATGCCGAAGCGCGGCGCGGCGATGAGCGCGATTCGGCGGTCGCGTTCGTCTTTATGGCCGCTGATCAGGGCGTGAAGCGGCGCGGAAAATCCGAGCGCGCTCACCTGCGCCGGCACGTCGTGGACGCGTCCGTCGGTGATCATGACGACGCCGGCGACGCGATCGGGGGGAACGTCGGCGAGCGCTGCGCCGAGCGCCGTGAATAGGCGCGTGCCGTCATTCTCGCCATTGGCTTGGCCGGCCTCGACCACCCGCGTTTCCAAACCGGGGATGTGATGCAGGCGATCGACCACGGCGGCGCGGGCCTGTTCGGTCTGCTGCGTGCGGTCGCCGAAGTTTTGGCTCGGGCTTTTGTCGACCACGACAACGGCGACCGAGCTCAGCGGCTGGCGATCCTCCCGCGTAAGCGACGGATTAGCGAGCGCCAGCACGATCAGCGCCAGTGCCAGCGCGCGAATGGCGGCGCCTCGACTGCGGGCGACGAAGAGCAGGAGAGCGAGAACCGCCGCCGCGGCCATGGCGGCCCACAGGAAGTGGGTTCCGACGAGAGGGGCAAAGGCGACGCCGAAGTTCAACGCTTTCTCCTATTGCCCCAGCCGCTCGAGCAAAGCCGGCACGTGCACCTGGTCCGCCTTGTAGTTGCCGGTGAGCGTGTACATGACGATGTTGACGCCGGCGCGGAACGCGAATTCGCGCTGGCGCGGCTCACCCTCGACGATCGGCAGCATCGGCTGGCCATCCGGCTGCATCGCCCAGGCACCGGCAAGATCGTTGGAGGTGATCAGGATCGAAGACACGCCATCGCCGCCGCGCGCGGGACGATTCGCCTGTTCCTGATCCTCGCCCGCCGGCAGCGCTTCGACCCAGAGCTGGCCGCTGGAAAAGCGCCCGGGGAAGTCGCGCAAAAGATAGAACGTCTTGGTCAAGACGTGGTCGCGCGGCACCGGTTCGAGCTGCGGAATGTCGAGCGAGGAGAGAATCTTGCGCAATTCCAACATGCCCGGACTGCGGGTTTCACCGCCGGCACCAGGCGGCGCGTCGATCGCATCGCGGGTATCGAACAGAACGGTCCCGCCGTTCTTCATGTACGAATCGATGCGCTTGAGCGTGTCATCCGACGGCGGTGGCGCACCCGGCACGATCGGCCAATAGATCAGCGGGTAAAACGCAAGTTCGTCATGGGATACGTCGAGGCCGATGGGATCGCCGGCTTCGAGCGCCGTGCGCTGAGCGAGGAAAAGCGTCAACCCCGCCAGCCCGGCTTTGCTGACGTTGTCGACTTCGGAATCGCCGGTGACGACGTACGCGAGCCGGGTTTGTGTCGCGGCAGGCGGAACGGCGGACGACGACTTTGCATCCTGCGCGCGCGTCGGCGCAAAGGGCAGCGCCAGCACGGCGAAACCGATCAGCATGGCGGCACCGGCGCGCGACCATCCCGGGAAAAGCCGGGCAATGCCGCCGCCGAGGACCAGAACGATCAGCGAATTGAGCAGGACCAGGCCGAGCGCGGCGAGAAAGATCGGCCCGCGCAAATCCTGCGGCCGGCTGGTGCGGTAGATTTCGTGCCGCGCGCCTGCGAGCGCGCTGAAATCGAGCGATGCGAGCCTATCGTTGGGCGCCAGCGCATTGACGGCGAAATAGCTCTCCGGCGGCCCATAGAAGCCGGGGGGATGATCGGCGCTAGCGCTGCCGGTGAAATCGGTCGCCACCGGCTTTGCCGTTGGCGGCGGCGAGGTGAAAGTCCCGAAGCCGTCGAGGACGCGGCTCGGCGCCATCGCCTCATGCACAGCATTGGCCTTCGCGGCGCTTCGCGGCGCCACATTGGTTACGCCGGCAAGATCGACGATACGCCTGAGCATTTCCACGAAGGCGCCTGAAAGCGGCAAATTCGACCAGCGGGTGTCACCGGTGACATGGAACAGCACGATCAAACCCTTGCCGCGCCGCGCCGCCGTGACCAGGGGCGTGCCGTCGGCAAGAGCCGCCCAGGTATTGTCGCTCAGGGTCTCCTCGGGCTCGGCGAGGACCTGCCGGTTCACAGTCACGTCGTGAGGCACTGGCATGCCGGCGAACGGGCTCTCGCGCGAAAACGCGGCGAGCGGCTGCGGCTTGTCCCAGCTCAGGCTGCCCCCGAGAATGCGGCCGCCGCGCCGCAATTTGACCGGAACGAGATCGTCATCGGAGGCTGCCGCAAGCCGCGGACCGGCAAAGCGCACCACTACGCCGCCGTTCTCCACCCATTGCGCCAGCCGGTTATGTGCTTCGCCAGCCACCGTGCCGACATCCGCGAGGATCATGATCGGTAGTCGCTGATCGATGAAGTGCGTCACCGCATCCGCTGGCGATTCGCCCTGGGCGAGCCGCAGATCAGCGAATGGGCTAAGCGCACGCTGCAGGTAATAGTTTGCCGACAGGAGCGGCTCGTCGGTGTCCGAGGTGGCCGAGGAGACGATGCCAACGGTGCGCCGTTGCGAGCGCTTGTCGAGCAATTGAACGGCTCCCGCGGAGCGCTCGCCGACGACGTCGATCCGGGCAATATCGTTGCGGATTTCCACGGGCAGGTCGAAACGGGCTTCGGTCTCACGGTCTGTTGGTTTGAAAGTGAACCCAGCCTCGCCGAGCGACAGGCCCTTCAGGTCCAACGCCCGCAGGTGGCCGGACTCGGGGGCGCCGGAAAGCGCGCGCAGCACTCTGACGGTGAGCCCGCCTGCCGCATTGTCGGCGGCCGAGAGCGCACGCGGGCCGGGAACGCCGCCCGAAACGATGGTCAGCGGCCGGTCACCGATCGTCCGCGCCAAATCCTTGACGAAAGCACTCCCGCGGCCCAAATCGGCCCCGTCCGACAGCCAGACAAGCTCGACGTCGTGGGTTGCGGCGAGGAAGCGCTGGACTGCGGGCAGTGCGTCGGCGCGTGCGATCGTATGCGGTACGGGCGCCATCCGATGCAGCTCGACGCGTGCCGATTCGGCCGGTTCAAAGGAAATGTCGCGCGCGGCCGCAGACAACGGAATGAGCGCCACCGCGCGCCGGGCATCGGCGGCGCGGGTAATAAGGTCGTCAGCGGTCCGCATTCGCGCGTCCCAGGTGGACGCTGCGGCCCAGCCATCGTCGATCAGGATCGCAATCGGCCCGCTCGTTTGCGTCGCCGCAAGCGGCGGATGCCAGAGCGGACCGGCCGCGGCAATGATGATCAAGCCGGCGAGGGTGAGCCGGATGAGCGTGAGCCACCAGGGCGTGCGCGCCGGCGTCTGCTCTCTGGGCGCGATCTCGAACAACAGTCGCGCCGGCGGAAAATCGATGCGCCGCGGGCGCGGCGGAATCATGCGCAGCAGCCACCACAACACGGGCAGCGTCAACAGCCCGACCAGCACGATCGGTTCGGCAAAACCGAGCGGCAGGCTCGTGATCATTTCGCCGCCCTCGATGGAGCCGGCGCAGGTACGAAGCCGCCGCCGGAAGCAGTCGCGGCACCGATGCGCGCCTGCAGCGCCAGCAAGAGTTCGCTTGCCGGGCGATCGGTGCGGTGGATGGTGAAGCTGAAGCCGAGCCGGTCGGTCTCGCTCTTGATCTCGGCGCGATGACGCGTGAGCCGCGCGGTGTAATCCGCCTTCCAGGTCTCGGCCCGCCCGGCGGTGATGCGGCCGCGGCCCTCAGGCTCGACGAACTCAATACGGCCCCAGTAGGGGAAAGTCTCTTCCGCCGGATCGACGATCTGCACGACGTGCCCGTGCGCGCCGCTGCCGGACAGCCGGGTGACCGTGCGCCGCATCTCGGCGATGTCGCTCCACAGGTCGGAAAGGAGCACGATCTCGGCCAGCGGAGAGGGAGCGAAATCGGGCGGCAGGCTTAAGCGCTCGCTGCGGTCATGTACGATCGCCTGCGCCATCAGGTCGACGACTTTGCGGCTGCCGGTCGGATGCATCAGGCCGGGAATGCCCACGCGCTCGCCGCCCTCCACCAGCACTTCGGCAAGCGACAGCGCAATCACCAGCGTGCGATAGAGCTTGCTGTCGCGAACAAACGGAGAGACAAACGCCATCGAGGGTGAGCGATCGGGCCAAATCCATACAGTGTGCGCGGCTTCCCATTCCTGTTCACGCACGTAAAGGTGATCGTCACGCGCCGAGCGTCGCCAATCGACGCGCGCTGCCGGTTCGCCGGAGATGAATTGGCGATACTGCCAGAAATTCTCGCCGGGGCCGGCGCGGCGGCGGCCGTGCATTCCGTGAATGACGGTAGCCGCGACGCGCCGCGCTTCCAGAATCAGTCGCGGCATGGCGGCGGCGAGCGTCCGGCTTTCGCCGACCGCACGTCCGACAGCCACGACATCCTGATTGCTGCCCTGAACGTGTTTGGGCTCGCGCGCCATGCGCCTATCCGATTCGCGCCTTCAGACGCGCAATCACGGCCTCGATGCTCTCGCCTTCGGCACGTGCGGTGAAGGTCAGCGCCATGCGGTGTTTGAGCACCGGCTCGGCGAGATCGATCACGTCATCGACCGAGGGCGCCAGCCGCCCGTCGAGCAGCGCGCGGGCGCGCACGGTAAGCATGAGCGCCTGGCTCGCACGCGGGCTCGGGCCCCAGGCGATCAGCTTGGCCTCGGCACTCTCCGGGCCGGGGCGTGCCGAGCGCACGAGCGTCAGGATGGCCTCGACAACCGATTTGCCGACCGGCAAGCGCCGGACCAGCCGCTGTGCGGCCATCAAATCCTCAGCGGTCATTGCCGCTTTCGGTCGCGTTTCTTCGGAGACCGTGGTTTCGAACAGGATCTTTCGCTCGGCCTGCTGATCCGGATAACCGACGTCGATCTCCATCAGAAAGCGGTCGAGCTGAGCTTCGGGAAGGGGGTAGGTGCCTTCCTGCTCCAACGGGTTCTGCGTGGCGAGGACGTGGAACGGTTTGGGCAAATCGTGCCGCGCGCCGGCAACCGTGACATGCTGCTCCTGCATCGCTTGTAGCAGCGCGGATTGGGTGCGCGGACTGGCGCGGTTGATCTCGTCGGCCATCAGCAATTGGGCGAAGACGGGGCCAGAAATGAAACGGAAGCTGCGCTTGCCGGCCTGGCTTTCTTCCAGCACCTCGGTGCCGAGAATATCCGTGGGCATGAGATCAGGCGTGAACTGGATGCGCCGCGCGTCCAAGCCCAGCACAATACCCATGGTCTCGACCAGCTTGGTCTTGGCGAGGCCGGGCACGCCGATCAAGAGCCCGTGGCCGCCCGACAGGACGGTAATGAGGGCCTGCTCGACCACCTTATCCTGGCCGAAAATCACGCTACCGATCGCTGCCTTGGCGGCGCGCACATGGGCGGCCGTCGATTCGGCCGAGCGCACGATCATATCTTCGAGCTTTTCCAGTCCCTCTCCGCCAGCAGCGGACATGGCTAACTCCTTGTATTCTGGCCGAATTCCTTAAGCCGGCACGACGACCCCACCTGCCTCTAGGGAGCCGGTGGCACGAAACGTTGCACGAATATGAGGTGGTGCAATATATGGCGCCAGCTGCCGGGGAGCAGAGCGAGCGCTCGTTTATTCATCACAGAAACACAACTTGAGTTGGGGCCCGTGCTAATGCGAATTGCTAATCACGATCGCGCGAGCGCTCTGTTTCGATTGGGCCTTTCGGACTTCTTGTCCACCAATAAGGTCGGGGCAAACCATGGCGAAGGAAGGGCAGGTCGGGCTTGAGTTGATTACCGGCGCGGCGCAGCGCGCTGCCGGCAGGGCACCGCCGCCGGTGGAGCGCTGGAATCCGCCGTTCTGCGGCGACCTCGACCTGCGCATCGCGTCCGACGGGACTTGGTTCTACCTCAAGACGCCGATCGGACGGTCGGAACTCGTCAAGTTGTTCGCCTCCGTGCTCAAGCGTGAAGGCGACCAATATTTTCTGGTCACGCCGGTCGAGAAATGCGGCATTGTCGTGGACGACGCGCCGTTTCTCGCCGTCGAGCTGGAAGTCGAGCATCGCGCTGGCGGTCGCGTGCTCCGCTTTCGCACCAATGTAGACGATTGCGTCGATTGCGGAAGAGAGCACCCGCTGCGATTCGAGCGCGAACGCTCTACCGGCGGCCTCAAGCCTTACCTTCATGTGCGCCGTGATCTGTGGGCGAAGGTGACGCGTGCGCTGCTTTTTGATCTGGTGGAGCTCGGCGAGGAGCGCGACATCGAAGGCCGCGCCATGTTCGGCGTGACGTCCATGGACGCGTTCTTTCCAATGGCAGCCGCCGAAGAGGTGAGGGATTTTGCGTGAACGACGCGCGCGCGCCTTTGCGCCATCGAGCGCAAGATTTTTTCGCGCTTGTGCGCAGCCGGCTCACGCTTGAAGTGCCGCCGGCATTGACCAACCCTGATGCCCCTGGCATTCGCCGTGGCGATCTCGACCTCGATCCAGCCCTGTGGGAGCGCGCCGGCGTGCGCGCCACCCGACCGGCTTCCGTGCTGGTGCCGGTCGTCGACCGCGCAGCGCCAACGGTGCTGCTCACCAGCCGCACCGCCGAATTAGCCAGCCACGCCGGACAGGTGGCATTCCCCGGCGGGAAGATCGATCCCGGCGACGAAAGCCCGGTCGCGGCCGCTTTGCGCGAGGCCAAGGAAGAAGTCGGACTGCCGCCGCTGCTGGTCGAGCCGATCGGCTATCTCGACCTTTATCTGACCTTTTCCGGCTTTCGCATCCTGCCAACGGTAGCGCGGGTGAAGCCGGAATTTACGCTTGAACTCAATCCGCGCGAGGTCGTGGATGCTTTCGAAGTTCCGCTCGAGTTTCTGATGAATCCGGACCATCACCAACGCAAGACGCGCGACTGGAATGGTATTGGGCGCGAATATTATGCGATGCCGTTTGGCGAACGCTACATTTGGGGAATCACCGCAGGAATTCTGCGCAATCTTTACGAGCGGGTCTACGGCGCGTGAGCGAATTGGCGCCTGGCGAAATCGCCAGGCTTTCCGGCCCGGCTTGCCGTCCTGCTCACGCTGCGAGCGGCAAAGCCGTCCCGGAGGTGAAAAGGTGAGTGCGGCGGCGAAGCTTGGCGACGCGGCTTGGCTCAAAAGCGGCGAGGTGGCCGCCCTGTTGGCCGCGCTCAATCGCGATGGCGAAGAGGCGCGCGTGGTCGGTGGCGCGGTGCGCAATCAACTGCTGCGGATGCCGGTCGAAGAGATCGACGTGGCGACCACGGCGCTGCCGCAGGAGGTGGTGCGCCGCGTCGAGGCGGCCGGCTGGACGGCCGTGCCGACGGGTATTGCGCACGGCACCGTCACCGTCGTCATTCACAGCCGTCCGTTCGAGGTCACCACGTTGCGCGAAGACGTTGAGACCTTCGGCCGCAAGGCGCGCGTGCGGTTCGGCCGTGATTGGCGCTGCGACGCTGCGCGGCGCGATTTCACCATCAATGCGTTATCCGCCTCCGCGGATGGGGAAGTCTTCGATTACGTCGGCGGTCTTGCCGATCTTGCGGCACGCCGCGTGCGCTTCATCGGCGATCCGCAGCAGCGCATTGCCGAGGATTATCTGCGCATTTTGCGGTTTTTCCGCTTCCACGCGCGCTTCGCGCAAGGCGGTCCGGACCCCGCCGGCCTCGCCGCGTGTATTAAGGAACGCGCCGGACTAGAAGCGCTCTCGCGCGAGCGCGTGCGCAACGAGCTCGTGAAACTCTTGGTCGCCGCGGGCGCTGCACCCACGCTTGCAGTGATGGCCGAAAGCGGACTGCTCGGTCCGGTGCTGGGCGGCGTTCCCTATACGGGCAGCTTCGCCAAGATGGTTGAAATCGAAAGCGCGCTTGGTGTGGCGCCCGATCCCATGCGCCGGCTCGGCGCGATCGGCGTGATGGTGAGAGAAGATGCGCAGCGCCTGTCAGCACGGCTGCGCCTCTCCAATGCCGAAACCGAGCGGCTTCTGGCGCTCGACGGATGGTGGCGCGTTACTCCGGCATTGAGCGCGCAGGCCGGGCACACGCTTCTGTATGAACTCGGGCCGCAATCGTTCACGGATCGCGTGCTGCTCGCCTGGGCGCGCGCACAGGAAGGCGCAGCCGATGCCTCATGGCGCGCATTCGCGGGGTTGCCGCAGCATTGGACCGCGCCAGAATTTCCGCTCAAGTCAGCCGATTTTACGCGCCGCGGCGTGCCGGCGGGGCCGGCGCTTGGCAGCGCCTTGCAAGCCGCCAGGAAAGCCTGGATTGCGGCTGATTTTCCGGGGGACCGGGCAACGCTTCAGGCTATCGCCGACCGCGCCGTGCGCAGCGTTCGCTAAACCGACCCGAAATCGCATTCGAGCTATTTTTTTGCCGCTTTAGCAGTTTTCGCTTCGCACACTGCGGAAGTACGCGCGCAAGCGCGCAAGCGATTGCGCTTCCCTTCGGGGACCTCCTGGGCGATTTCCTGCACGCGCGGACGCATGCGTGCCATCATCGCTCGCGGGCGCATGCGTTTCACCTCTGCATTTCGTTGCCGCGCCAACGAAAATCGCTGCCGCGGTGCCAAAAAGCGCGGGCAGCAGCAGATCGCGCTCTCCAATCCGCATAGCTGTCGCACCACGCTGGCTCGATTGGCCAAGTCTTGCAAGCCGCCCCGGCGCTCGCCCAACCCGCCGTCGTTCCCGCTAAAAACATGAACCGAGATTTACCTCAGCTATGGGTGCCCCATTGCTCCAGGGCAATTTAAGCCCGCGCGCGCTGACCGATAAAGGAAGCGACGGCCAATTGCCGTCAGCGACCAAAGATCAGGCTGCTCGGATGCTCGTTGATGTTTTTGATCGTTTTCTGCAGCTCGCCGAGCGTGCGCCTTCCGTCGACGGCAAAGGCCTCGAATTGTTTAAGCCCGCTCGTGGAGAACTGCGCGAGCCCGGCGGAAATCTGTGTGCTCTGCTTGTCGAGATCGTCGGCGAGGTGCTTGATCGAATCCGCAGCCTGGCCAATTTGGCCGTCGCCCTGGGGACCGCCGGTGAGCTTTTGCAACCCGACCATGATCGTGTCGAGGCGCTGCGAATTGGCGGCCAGCGTGTTGGTCACCGTTTCGATGTTCTTCAGTAACACGTGCAGCGCCTCTTCGTCTTGCGACACCAGCCCGTTGATGCGGGTGAGCACGTCGCGGGCCTGCTGCGTCACATCGGCCGTGGCGTCGGCGTAGAACGTGGGCGGCTCCCCCGGCTCCCCGTGCAAGGGCGCAGCATTGGCCGATCCGCCGGTGAGCGCCACTTCGGCGAGGCCGGTCAGCCCGCGAAACGCCAGGCCCGCCTTGGTGTCGGCGCGCACCGGCACGGCGTGATCAAGCCTCAACGAAGCCACCACCTTGCGCGGGTCCTTGGCGTCGAGCGTTAGATCGGCAACCTCGCCGACGCGGATGCCGTTGAAGGTGACGGACGCGCCGGTGCTCAACCCGGCCACCGAGCCGCTAAAAACCACCCGGTAGGCTGTCCCGCGGCCGCCGCCGCCGGCGGCCTGCTGGAACCAGAAGACGAAGCCGAACGCGCCGACGATGACGGCGAGCGTGAACAATCCCGTCACGATATAGTTGGCTTTGGTCTCCATCAGCGAAATTTCCTTTGACTCTTCTTCAGTGGCGGACGGAACGGCCCCGCTTGCCGCGGAAGTACGATTTTAGCCAGGGATGTTCGCAGGCGAGCATGGTGTCGATCGATCCGCTGGCGATGATGCGACCCTCCGAGAGCACCGCGATGCGACTGCAGACCGCGTGCAGGCTGTCGAGATCGTGCGTGACCATGAAGACGCTCAAGCCCAACGTGTCTTGCAGGGTGCCAATGAGCTCGTCGAATTCAGCAGCGCCGATCGGATCGAGGCCGGACGTGGGCTCGTCGAGAAACACGACGTCGGGGTCGAGCGCAAGGGCGCGGGCGAGCGCCGCGCGCTTGGTCATGCCGCCAGAAAGCTCCGCCGGGTATTTTCTGCGCACGTCAGGCTTGAGCCCGACCATTTCGAGCTTGGCGACCGCGATCTCCTCGATTAATCGCGGCGAGAGGCCCTTCAGATATTCGCGCATCGGAAACTCGATGTTTTGCTGCACGTCGAGGGAGGAAAACAGCGCGCCCTGCTGAAACAGCACGCCCCAGCGCCGCTCGATCGCGCGGCGTTCGCGCTCGCTCAACGCGGCGAGGTTGCGGCCGAAAACCTCGATCGTGCCATTGCGCAGCGGCAAGAGCCCGATGATAGCGCGCATGAGCACCGACTTGCCGGCACCTGAGGCGCCGACAAAGCCGAGAATTTCCCCGCGCAGAATGTCGAGCGTCACATGATCGAGCACGGTGGCCGGGCCAAAGCCGACGACGAGATCGTGCACGCTGATGACCGGCTCAGGCGTCTGCATGCCTCACATCCCGATGGCGGCAAAGAACATGGCAAATAACCCATCGAGCACGATCACGAGAAAGATTGATTTCACCACCGAGGCGGTGGTCTTGAGCCCAAGCGAGGCGGCGCTGCCTTCGACCGCGAAACCTTCAACGCAGGCGACAAGACCTATCACCAGCGCCATAAACGGCGCTTTGATCATGCCGACCACAAAGGTCGGTACCGAAATCGCCTCGCGCAGACGGGCGAGGAAAATGTCCGGCGTCATGCCGCCATAGAGCCAGCAAACGAGGCCGGCACCGTACAGCGCGGCCATGGCACCGAGAAATGTCAGCATCGGCACCGCCAGCACGAGCGCGAGAATGCGCGGCAGCACCAACACCTCGACCGGGTCGAAACCCATGGTGCGCAGCGCGTCGACCTCCTCGCGCATCTTCATGGCCCCGAGCTCGGCGGTATAAGCGCTGCCGGAGCGGCCTGCAACCATGACGCAGACGATGAGAACGCCGACTTCCCGCAGCACCAGGATACCGACCATGTCGACGACGTACACTTCGGCGCCGAATTGGCGAAAATGAAAAATGCCTTGCTGGGCGATGATGGCGCCGATCAGGAACGTGCTCAGCAGAATGACCGGTACCGCGCGCCAGCCGACGCATTCGAGGTGATGCACGATCGAGCGCAGGCGCAGCCGCGACGGGTGGGCCAGCGTGCTCAGCACCACCATGGTCAGTGCGCCGAGCAGATGCGCGAGGAGAAGCAGTGAACCGCCCATTTCGGCGACGGCGCGACCGATGGAATCAAGCAAAGCTAAGGGCGCACTGGGCTTGCGCCCGATCGGTTCCGGCTCCCGGTTGACGAGCCGCACCTCATCGATCAGGCCGCGATCGCTGTGAGAGAAATTGAGGATGCGCGTGCTCGTGCCGCGCGCCCTGAACGCGCGGCTGAGGCGTTCGATCAGCCAGGCGCCGAATGTGTCGAGCCGTTCAAGGCCTTGCAGATCGATATCGACGTTGCGTGCGTCCGGGTAACGGCCAGCGGCAGCCTCGACCAGTTCCTCGATCGTGCCCGCCTGCTCGGCGGTCCAGGTTCCACCCGCCGCGAGCGCGACACGCCGGTCTGTGGCTTCCGCCCCCTCGCCCGCCGCAAGCGGAAGGGCGGCCTTCTCGGTGAGCGAGGCGGCGCTCACCGGCCCAGGCCCCGCGCACACCGCGCCACGCGGGACGGCGCTTGAGCGCCCAACTTCGCTGCCGACATATTGGTCTCCGGCATGGACCTTTCCGTACGCATCGAGCGCTGGCCGCTCGCCGGCGCCTTCACAATCAGCCGCGGCAGCAAGACCGAAGCTGTCGTGGTCGTGGCCGAACTCAACGACGGCACTCGCCGCGGCCGGGGCGAGTGCGTCCCCTATGCACGCTACGGCGAGACCCCGGACGGCATTGTGGCGGCCATTGAGGCGTTGCGCCGGCCGTTAGGCAAGGGCCTTGCCCGGGCGGCGCTGCAGGGCGCCATGCCCTTCGGCGCCGCTCGTAACGCACTCGATTGCGCTCATTGGGACTTTGAGGCCAAAAAGAATGGGCAGCGCGCCCACCAATTGGCCGGTCTCGCCGCCCCAGAACCGTGCGTGACGGCCTATACGATTTCACTCGCCCCTCCCGAGGCCATGGCCGCCGCTGCGCAGCGGGCCGCCAAGCGGGCCCTCCTGAAGGTGAAGCTTGGCGCATCTGACGGTCAGGACGGCCGGCGGATTGCGGCGGTCCGGCGGGCAGCCCCCGCGGCCGAGCTCATCGTCGATGCCAACGAGGGCTGGACCGAGCACGATCTTACCAAAAATCTCGCAGCCTGTGCTGATTGCGGGGTTACGCTGGTTGAGCAGCCGTTGCCGCAAGGTCGCGACCAGGCTTTGTCCCGGATAAAGCGGCCGATCCCGGTTTGCGCAGATGAGAGCGTGCACGATCGGGCTTCGCTCGACCGTCTCGGGGGCCGGTACGATGCGGTTAATATCAAGCTCGACAAGGCGGGAGGTCTCACCGAGGCGCTGGCGCTCGCAGCCGAAGCAAAGCGACGCGGCTACCTGGTCATGGTCGGCTGCATGGTGGCAACGTCGCTGGCGATGGCGCCCGCCATGGTGCTGGCACAGTGCGCCCGCTTCGTGGACCTCGACGGCCCGCTGCTGCTCGCTCGCGACCGCCCAGAGGGGCTGCGCTATGAAGGCAGTCTCGTGTTCCCGCCTGAGCCGGCGCTCTGGGGCTAAGAAACGGCGGCCTCGTTACACAGCCCGCGCGCGACAAGCGCGTCCTCTCGGGAGCCCAGGGTATCGTCGAGCGCACTTCGCGTCGCTTCGCCCAAATGGCATTTGTGTAGCAGCCGTGCGTGCTGCCCGCGATGGGTGAAGCAGGACGAGATACGAATTTGTCCGCTGGCGCAATTGGCCGCGTCGGCGATTGCTCCTCTTGCGCTGCGTGACTTCGCAAATGCTGCCGCGCTTATCGCTGTCGCATCGAACGCGCTAAAGCAATGCGAGGCCGGACGATGCCCCGGCACGGGGCGCCGCAGAACGGCAGGCAAGGCGTGCTGATGCGCACAAGAGTTTTGTTGCGGCCGATGCGCCGGACGATCGAACAATTTTTTTCGCGGGCGCTCGCCTTGGCTGGCGTCGCACTGCCGGCAGATGCCGAGCAAACGATGCTGCAGAGCGTTGGCCCAACACAGCGATGCTGCGATTGAATAAGCGCTGCTCTCAGGCGCCGGGCCTGGCCGGAGAGGGCGAAGCCGTTCGAGTCGCAAAACCGACGATCGAGGCGGCTGCAGGATCAGGTCGAGTCCAACATCGGACGGCTGCGCGAGCGCGCAGTGGCCGCCGTCGCTGAAATGCCGCTTTCGCGCGGAATCAAATAGCTGATTTTGGCCGAATTGATATTCGTGGCGTGTGCCCGTATAGTCTATGCGTAAATCGCCTCTCCACTATGTGATTTGCGTATGCGGCATAGAAGTTGCTTCTACGGACTGATGCGGATCGACGACGAGGGAAGGGGGCGTGCTTTGTGTGCTCCAGGGCAGGAGCCGTGCGTTGAATCCGCATGGAAGATCTACTGGAGGCCGAAATGCACAGACTTACCGCTCCAACCGTGGCGGTCGCGGCGTTATGCATCAATGCATTCGCTCCCGGCCATTTGCTGGCGCGTGATGACGGCCGCTTTGCCAACTCGCCGCTCAAACCTTGGTTCGATCAACTCGCGAGCGGGAAGGGCCTGTGTTGCTCGTTTGCTGATGGAATGAGCGTGCAGGACGTCGATTGGGATGTGAAGGACGGCCATTATCGAGTGCGCCTCAAGGGAGAATGGATTGTGGTCCCCGATTCAGCGGTGGTAACCGAGCCCAACCGGCTGGGTCGAACCGTGGTATGGCCATACCAGGACGCCAGCGGAGCCACGCAGATTTGCTGTTTCATGCCAGGCAGTGGGGCCTAGGTTTCGGAAGCGGTCGCTGGCTTGGCAGCACGGCCGTAGCGGTAATGTTTCGCTGGGGGGCTGCAAGCTTCCTTTGACAGGTAGCGGTCGCCGGAACATTTGCTCCTAAACCACCAGCCGGAAGAATAGGTCCGGATCGACATTGCCGCCGGAAAGGACCGCGACCGCGATCTTGCCGGCCACACTGATTTTGCCGGCCATCAGCGCGGCCAGCGCTACGGCGCCGCCGGGCTCGACGACGAGCTTCAGTTCGGCGAAGGCGAAGGCAACGGCGGCTGCAACTTCCTCATCGCTGGCCGCGACGCCAGCGTCGATCAGAGCGCGGTTGATAGCAAAGGTCAATCGGCCCGGCATTCGCGCCATCAGCGCGTCGCAAATGGTGCCAGTCAGCGCCGTATTCTGCTCGCGGCGGCCGCTCTTGAACGAGCGCGCATGGTCGTCAAATCCCGCAGGCTCGGCAGTGTAGAGCGCAGCCTTAGGCACGCGCGCTTTGACCGCGAGCGCGATCCCGGCGGCGAGCCCGCCGCCTGACGCGGTCACCACCACGACGTCGGGCTCAAGCCCAAGCGCGTGCAGGTCCTCGACGATCTCGCGACCGGCAGTGCCCTGGCCGGCGATAATCAGCGCGTCGTCATAGGGCGGCACTAAAGTGGCGCCGCGCTGCTCGGCGATCGTGTTGGCGATCGCCTCGCGGTCCTCGCATGCGCGATCGTAGAGCACGATTTCGGCGCCGAGCGCCGCGGTGCGCTCGCGCTTGGCGCGCGGCGCGTCGTTCGGCATGACAATCGTGCAGCGCATGCCGAGCAGCCGTGCGGCCGCTGCCACGCCTTGGGCGTGATTGCCGGAGGAGAACGCCACCACCCCGCCGCCGCGCTGCTCCGCCGGGATCGAGACGAGCTTGTTGTAGGCGCCGCGAAACTTGAACGAGCCGGTACGCTGCAACGTTTCGGCTTTGAGAAAGACCTGACCGCCGGTCATGGCGTCAAGCGTTGCCGAGCTTAGCAGCGGCGTACGCAGCGCGATCCCGGAGAGCCGACGGGCAGCCTCATCCACATCGGCAACGGTCGGCAAGGAGACCGGGGCGTCCATAGCGCAGAGGTTAGCGCTGCGGTTACGGCGGGGACAAGCCCGCGCCCGAAGACGCGATCGCAAGTGTGCGGCTGATCAGCGACATCCCTGCCAACGCCGCGGGGCGATTTTGTTTATTCCTCGAATTGCCCGGCCGCGTGCGCCAGCATGGTGTAGACCTTGCCGGTATCCGAGGCGAGGTAATTGCGCGCCACCGTATGCCCGCTGTCGCCGCGCGAGGCCTCCTCCACCAAGCGCTCGAACTCGTCGATATAGTGCTCGACAGTTTCCCGGAATTCCGGATCGCTACGATATTTCCTGCTTATTTCCTCGAACGCCTTCCGTCCCTGAGGGGTATAGAGATGCCGGCCGCCCAGGCCGCTCTCGCCGCGCTGATAGCGGTCCCAGAATTCGACACTTGCCTCGTCATCGATCATGCGGCCGATCTCCGCTGGCAGCGCTTCGATCGAACCGCCGGCTTCGCCATCGTCAGGCGACGCATCGGTCAACAGCTCGCCGAGCCAGCCGCCGCTGCGGCCATTGCCGTGCTGAACTGGGTTCAGCGAAGCCGAATCGGGCCATCGGGGCGGCGCGCCGCCCATATCGCGGGTCGGCCGCGCGGGGGCGCCGGTCTGCGGGCGCCCCGGCCGTGGCTGCGTCGACGCGCCGCTAGCCGCATAGGCCGGCTCGGCCTCGCGGCGGACCGGAACGACCGTGTCCAGCGCACTACCATGCCGGGCGACGACGCGATTGAGTTCGGCCAAGGCTTCCATCTGCTCAACGATGACGCGCCGCATCTGCGCGGCGTTGTCGGCGGTTTCTTGGGGAAGCTCCAACACGCCGCGGCGCAATTCGGCGCGTGTCGCGTCGAGCTCGCGCTGCATCTCCGCCGCCATCTGCTTCATGCTCTGCATGATCTCAGCAAAGCGCTCGGCGGATTGACTGAAAATGGCCTGCGCCTCACCAAGCGTCGCATCGTAAGCCGCGCCCAGCGTCTCGCTGGTTCGCCGGCGCTGCTCGTCGGCACTGGCGCGAACGACGTCGCACTGTTGTTCGATCGCCTGCACGCTCTCATTGCTGGTTTCGGCCACGATGCCGGCGATTTCGCGCGCCCGCAGAATCGCCGAATCGAGTGATCCATCAAGCAGGCTCGAGAAGCGCCGGAGCCGCTGCTCGAAATCCTCGGTGCGCGCGTCAAGTGTAGCAACCAACGCCTCCACGGCAGCCTGGCGAGAGGCGACCGTATCCTCCGCGTGCCGATTGCTCCTCTCCAGCAGCTCGGCGGCTTCGGCCAGCGCGCGCCCGAGGGAGGTGAACTGCACCGCCAGCGTGCCGAGGTCGCTGAGCACTTTAACTGTCGTCGTATTGAACGCGCCGAGATGTTCCTCGAGCTTGGCGCTTGCGGTTCCGCTCTTGCTGTTGAGCTCGTTCATCGCAGCGACGAACTCGGAGACGCGCGACCCCATCGTGCGCTCGATGGCGGTCATGTTTTCTTGTGCGCCGGCGAGCACCTGCTGCAGCAGGATATTAGCCTCGCGCAGCCGCTCGAACAAAGCGGTCGAGTCGGAGCGCAGCATGCCGTGCGTCTGCAGCATGTCGGCGACCGTGGCCGCGGCGGTCCGTTTCGATTCTTCGATCGCCGTCCCGGTAGCGCCGTGCAGGTCCTGAAGTGTCTGGGTGATGCTCGTCTTGGCTGCCTCGGCGACGCCCTGCGTACCGTCTTGCAACTGGCCAAGCGTGCGCGTGACCGCCGCGGTGGCGTTTTGCGCCGCCTCGTTAATCAGGCGCGCGATCGCCTCGCTGTTGTCCATCATCGTGCGGGTGAAGACGAACCCCTTTTCTTCGATCGCCTTCACCGCCAGCTCGCTAACGCGGGTGATTTCGCCGGCGAACTGCCCGCCCCCGCCGGAGAACGCATTCAGGACGTCGCCGGATTTTTCCACCAGGGTTCGCGTTATTTGCGTCGAGTGCTCATCGAGCGTGCGCGTCATTTCCGTCGAACTCTGGTCGAGCGCCCGCGTCATTTCCGCGGATTTTTCATCCAGAACCCGCGTCATCTCGCCGACGCGCTGCGCGAGGGCGGCTTCGATCCGTTCGGCTCTTTCGCCGACGTTGCGATCGATTTCCGAATTGATCCTGCTCAGTGTCTGCTCGGCGCCGCCCGCCGAACGGCTGATTGCTTCGGAGCTCTCGTGCGCGGTCTTGGCCAGCAGATCGGTGGCCGTGGCCGCGGTCTGGCCAATCGTCTCGCCGGCCACGGCCGCGGTCCGGCTGATGACCTCGCTGACCGAGGCGGTGCTCTTGTCGAGCGCGGTGCTGCTCGCCGCGGTGGATTTTTCAATCGCGTCGCTCGCTGCGGCGGCGTTCTCCCGGATCGTCGCGCTCAGGGCTCCGGCGCTGCGGTCGAGCAGGGCCGCTGCTTCCGCCGCACTCTTGTCGATCACGCCGCTCAGTGCGCCGGTGCTGCGATCGAGCGTCGCCGCGGCCTCAGTGCTACTCTTGTCGAGCGTGCTGCTGATCGCATTCGCGCTCTGCTGCAGGATGGTGGTGGCTTCGGTCGCGCTGCGATTAATAGCTTCGCTCGCCGCGGAACTCGCCGCCGCGGTCTTGCCCAAAGCTTCGGTGGTGTTGGCGACCAGCTCACTTAGCGTCTGCCCGGCGGCCGTCGAATTCGTCTTGATCGAGTCGGAAAGCTCGACGACACGCGCGTTGAGCATATCGGCAGCGGCGCGGCTGTGCGTATCCATCTCGGCAATGACTGCCTGAGTGCGCCCGAGCAGGAGCTTCTCGAGGCGCTCGATGCGCTCATCGAGCGTGTTGGCGACCTGCGTCGCCTCGACGCCAAGCGTGCGCTCGATGCTGGCAAGCCGCTCGCTCAAAGAGGCGGCGAATTGCTGGCCGCGGCTGTCGATCAGCGCGGCGATGTCGCCGCCCCGCTTGTCGATCGCGTCCGCCACCTCCTTGCCGCCGTCGGCTAGGGTATTGGCGATGTCGAGGACGCGCGCCGAAAGCGCTGCTGTGAGCGTCTGCGTCCGGCCGTCGAGGGTCTCCTGGAAACGGCTGAGCCGGTCGTTAAACGACGTGATAACCTCGTTGGCACGCGATGCGACCGTGCTATCGAAATTTTCGATCTGGCCGCGCATGGAGTCTGAAATGTCCTGGGTGCGCGCGCCGAGCCGTTCAACGAGCTCGGCGCCGTAGCTCTTCACCGTGCGGTCGAACTCGGTCAAATGCCGGGTGATCAGGTTGCCCAGCGTGGAAGCGTTGCGCGAGATCTTCTCGCCCAGTTCTACGCCCGAATGGCTGAGCTTTTCCTCGCAGGCGGCAAGCCGTGTCGCTAACAGCTCCTGCACGGCCTCGCTGCGCGAGGTGATGTTAGAGACGAGATGCTCGGCGCTCTCGCGCACCGAATCGGTCATCTTGTTGCTGCGCGACACCAGCGAGTCCGCTATGCGGACCCCGCTCTCTTCGAGCTTAGTGGCGATTTCGCCGCCGCGCAGGTTGAGGTCGAGCACAAGCGACTCGCCGGAGGCCTTAAGCGTGTTACTGACTTCCTCGGTGCTGGCCGCGATCTGGCCGGCGATTTGGCTGGAGGTCTCGATGATCGAACCGGTGAGTTCCCGCGCGCGGCCGTTGACCACCTCAGTCAGCTCGTGCGAGCGCGCGACCATCGTGTCGACCACAGCCAGCGACTTTTCCGAGAAATGTTCGGCGACGCGATCGAGCCGCGCCGTGAGCATGTCGTCCAGGCCCTGGGCGAGCTCGGCGAATTCCGCGCCGATGTGGTCGGTCTTAAATCCCAGACTGGCGTTGAGCTGGTCGCTCGCGGACGCAATCGCGCGCGTCGTTTCCGCGCGCACAGTTTCCAGCCGCCCGAGCAGTTCGCCGCCGCCCAGGTTCAGCTGATCGATCATGTTGTCGCCGATCTGGTTAAGCGACAGCGTGATTTGTTCGCCCTTCTCGGCCAGCGAAGCGGTGATCCGCTGGGTGGCTTCGTTGACCTGCTGTTCGACGACCTCGCTGATCGTGGACAGGTCCTGCGTCAGGTCGATGTGGACATTGTTGATTGCCGAACGGACCTGTTCGGTCTGGCTAAGGAGCGTATCGCGCTGCGCACCCAGATCCTGCATGAGGCCGCGGATCCGCGCCTCGTTGTTGTCGTAGGCGCGGGCAAGTGCAGCCACCTCGTTGTGCACCATCGCTTCCAGCTCGCCCGCGCGCGCCAGTGCGCGCTCGACCCCGTCGCCCATCGCCGCGACTTCGCGGCGGATGGCCTGGCCGACGCTGACGATGGCGTCCTGCGCGACCGCCTCGGGCTCGGCCAGCCGCATCGCGACACCAGCCATGGCTTGCACAATCAGCCGCAATTCCTGGGCGCGCCAGGCCATGTGTGCGACACCGAAGAAGAAGATGATGGGCAGCAGCGCCAAGGCGCCAAGCCCGACCATGACCGCGGCGGACGAATGATCGGGACCGAACGCAGCGTTGAGATTCGATAGATAGGCCCAGGACAATGCGAAGCAGCCGACGAGCCAAGCGGCCGAGCAGGCCGCGGCGACGACGTAGGATGTTTGCGCCGGACGACGCTGCAGCGCCCGCAAAATCTGTCCGATCGATTGCTGATCGTCGTTAGCGGGGCGAGTGACTTGAGCACGCAGATCCCGACCGTTCCGATTCGATTCGTCGCTGCCCGCTGAAGTGAAACGATCGGTCGCGTTGCGGGCCGGTGCGAAGCTCGGGTGGTCCTCAGGTGCGATAGGCGGCGGGCCGACCTCCTCGGCCGGCTCTACGGCCTCTTCATCCTCCTGACTGAGGAGGCCTTCCTTTATCGCCGACAACGCCGCTTCGGTCGCCGACAACGCCGCTTCGGTCGGGTCGATCGTGTTTTTTGGCTGGTTCGCCATATTGTTCGTCGCCTCGCGTATTACGCGTGACCAGGACGGCCCGAACAAGCATCGGGCCGCGCCACGAGCGCGTGACTGCTCAAGTCCTCAATCGCGGAGCAGAGGGATCCCCACCCTCGTATCGTACTCTCGTACACTATCCTATCGGTCTGTCGTATCAAAGAAAAACATGCTCGCTAACGTGCCTTCAATCATCGTTAGCGGCCTGATTGACTATTTTGCTTACGGGCGGACCGATCTGCTTGCCGGGACCGAACCTTTGCTTGCCAGTGGACCGAACCCTGCCATTCTGCTGCCCACAATGCGGCCACGGTGGGGCCGAGACGAGGTAAACCCGTCAGTGTCCACAGGCCCGAACTCCCGCGGCGCGTCAGGTTGGCACCTTGGCAGCTGGGGAACCCTTTGCCGCGTCGATGGCGAATCCGCAATTGCCGCCGCAGCGGGTCCCGTTCCGGGAGCCTCGCACTGGCGCGGCGCGTTGCGAGCCGATAAAAGAGCGCGGCCCGGCGCCGCTGCAGCCTGCAGCAAGACGCCGGCTTTTCCACCTAAGTTGTTCCCACCATGATCAAAATCATCTTTATCGATGTCCAGGGTACCGCGCGCAGCGTCGACGGCGAGGTCGGCTCGACCGTGATGGAAACGGCAATCAAGCATGGCGTACCGGGGATTGAAGCCGAATGCGGCGGCGCCTGTGCATGTTCGACCTGCCATGTCTATATTGAAGAAGAGTGGCGCGACAGGGTGGGCGCACCCTCGCCTATGGAAGAGGACATGCTGGATTTTGCTTTCGAAGTGCAACCCAACTCGCGCCTGTCATGTCAGATCAAAGTCACTGAGGAGCTCGACGGCCTCACTGTGCGAACGCCGGAGCGCCAAGCCTAGCCGCAAATCCCAACGCGACGAATCCAGGGCGGAATCCAGGGCACCCGAAACGATCGCCGACGTTTAACCGCGTCGTTCGGCCAGCTCTTTCCCTGTCACCAGCACCACGCTAGACACTCGCCCAACCATTGGACGCTATAGATTACAAAAGATTACAAATGAGCACCACACAGATGAATGAACCGATCGAGACCGACGTCGTCATTATCGGTGCGGGCCCGATCGGTCTGTTTGCAGTATTCGAGCTTGGATTGCTCGACATGAAGGCGCACCTGATCGACATCCTCGACAAGGTGGGCGGCCAATGCGCCGAGCTCTATCCGGAGAAGCCCATCTACGACATTCCCGGCATTCCCTATACGAGCGCGCACGGGCTGGTCGACAATCTGCTGGCGCAGATCAAGCCGTTCGGCGCTCAATATCACCTCGGCGAAATGGTCGAGACGGTGGAGAAGATTGGCGATCCGCTGTTTCGCATAAGAACCGACCAGGGCAAGGAATTCATCAGCAAGATCGTCGTCATTGCTGCCGGCGGCGGTTCGTTTCAGCCGAAGCGCCCACCGATCCCGGGCGTCGAGCCCTATGAGGGCAAATCGGTATTTTACGCGGTCCGCAAGATGGAGGCGTTTCGCGGCAAGCGCATCCTCATCGTCGGCGGTGGTGACAGCGCGCTGGACTGGACCCTCAATCTGGCGCCGCTGGCGAGCCACCTGACCCTTCTGCATCGGCGCAGCGAGTTTCGCGCCTCCCCCGACAGCGTCAACAAAATGATGGCGCTGGTCGGCGAGGGCAAAATCGATTTCGTGCTCGGGCAGGTGACCTCGCTCGTCGGCACCGACGGGCAAATCAGCAAGGCCGTCGTCAAGACCAATGACGGCTCGAGCTTCGAGATCGGCTGTGACGTGATGCTGCCGTTCTTTGGATTGACCATGAAGCTAGGCCCGGTGGCGAATTGGGGATTTGAGCTGAAAAACAACGAGCTCATCCCGGTGGATACCGCCAGTTTCGAAACCAGCGTGCCGGGAATCTTCGCGATCGGCGACATCAACTGGTATCCCGGCAAGCTCAAACTCATCCTGTCCGGCTTCCATGAGGCTGCACTGATGGCGCAAAAGGCTTACCACTACGTCTATCCGGAAAAACGGCTGGTGTTCCAGTACACGACGTCATCGACGAGCCTGCAGAAGAAGCTCGGCGTCGCTCCGGCGCCAGCGGCAGCGCGCACTGCGTAGCGAAGCGATTTCATGCCCGCGCAAGCCGGTCGTGCCGGGTTGCCAACGGAGACGGCTCATTGGCCATCGGGCGGGGTGATCGAGAGCGGCGCAGCCGGCGGCGCGGGAGCTTGAGCCGGATCAGGGGCAGCGGCCGGATTGGTTACAGAGGCCGGGCTTGAAGCCGTACTTGGCGCGGCAGCGGGCAAGGGCGTAGCGATCGCGCCGGCCGGCGTCGCGCCGGCTGGAGCGGCGGGCAAGGGCGCTGCCCTCATGGCGGGAGCAGAAACGGCGGCATCCGGGCGGGCTCCGGGGGCAACGGTCGGGGGCGCTGCGATAATAGCCGATGACGAGCCGGGGTTGATCGGCGGCAGTGCTTCGGCGCTCACTGCTGGCGGTTGCGGCAGACCGAGCACCGCGCGCGCGGCCGGGAGCGCCGCATCGGCCATGGCCGCGTAGCCTTCGGCCGTCGGATGCACGGCGCCCCCATAGACGGCGCTGATCACCCCCCATAGCGCGTCGTGAATATCGGTCGGCTTCAAGGTCGCCGGAATCCCGGACGGATAGGTCATGGCGGTAAAGTAGCTGTCATTGGCACTTCTGATCCAGCGCGCCCGCGATGCATAAGGCAGATAATCGCTCGCCGGCAGCGAACAGGCCAATGGATCGTTGGCCGCGGCGACGAGATCGCTGACGAAACTCTTGCCATCCGTGGAGAAACACCTGCGGTCGAATTGTGGGTCAGTCGGCGCTTGGGTGCACATGCCATGACGCTCGAACTGCGTCTGATGGCCGTCGACGAAGGTCATGCTTTCGGTGAGCGCATTGCGGCAGGCATTCCCCTGGCAGGTCGCCAGCGCCTTGAGCGCCGGTAGAAATTTGCTGTCGACAAATTGGGCGGCCGCGAGCAGCCGCTGAGCATCGGCGAAAAAGACGGGATGAATATCGAGGCCGTCACGGCCGCCGGGGCAGGACACGCCCGGCGCCTGCATGGCCGGATTGCCGTAGGACACAAAAACGACGCGGGACAGATCGCCGCCGACGAATGGCCGCAGCGCCGCGCGCAACCGGGCGAATTCGCCCGGCAATTCTTCCTGCAGCGCGCTCTCGGCATCCTGCACGCCGACGAGACCACCGGCTTGTTTGAGCACGAGCCGCTCGGCGGTGCCACTGACAATGACGTTGGCGACGAGCGATGCAAACCTAATGTCGTTGGCGCCCACCGTCAGCAGCACCATGTCGAGCATGCGCTTGGGCTCGCGTCTGCGCACCTCATCCATCAGCGCTCTCAGTTCGCTGATCTGTGGCGGCGAGGTGCTCGGACAGGTGTCGATGCCGACGACCGCGGGGCAGTCGTCGGTGCGCTGACCCGAAAACATGCCAGTCTCGATGGAGGCGCCGGTGCAGGCGAGCGGCAGAAAAGTCACCGCGAGATGGGGCTGTTCGATCGCCAGGCCGAGCGCGCTGCGCAGCTGATAGCTGTAGAGCGAACGATGGCACGCGGGACTTGTCCAGCGCGCGCCATGGCGCGCCCAATCCTCGGTCGCGGCCGCACTGGCGAAGCCGTTCTCGCAGGAGCGGTCGCCGGTATAGCCAGCGCGGCCGGGCCGATAATATTGACCGCCGCCGAAGCGGCGGAAGCAGAAACTGCCCTCGAGTGATATCGCTTCGTCCGGGTCGCCCTCGCCGGCCGCGATTGAGTTGCCGAGGCCAGCGATCAACAGGTCGCGCACAGCGATCTCGGCAGTCACCCGCTGCGCTGTGCCGTCGCCAAGGGGAACGTCGACGGTGGCCACCGTGGTGAGCCCAGCGGGCACGCGCAATTTGACCTCGGCACCGCAGGGCGCATTCATCTGCCGCAGCTGCCCGTTGCCGTCGTCAAAGCTCCAGGCACAGGCGGCGCCTTGCGGTATCGGGCCGGAGAGCGCGACGCCGACCGGATAATCGCTCGGAGTGAGATAGTTTTCGTTATTGCCGTCGCGGTTGCAGGTGCGCAGCAGATTCCCGTACTCATTGAGGCATAGACTGCCGACGACGTCCTTGGCCCAGCCCAGGCCGCCGCTGTCGCGCTCGAGCCGCCGCTCGGTCGCGAGAATGCCGTCGCCGCGGCTCGCGGCTACTTGGTGCAGGAAATCGGCCTCCTTGCGGAACAGGCGAAAGCGGTTCTTCACCTCCCAGACGATGTGAAAATTGCCGGTATTGGCAAGCTGCGCCGAGGCGGCATCGAGCGGCGCAAACGTGAGCACGGCGGCGAGGATGAGGCAAATACGCATGACAGGGTACACGTGATCTGGCCGCCTGGTCGGGTGCCCAGGTCCGGTGGCCCGCCATTACCACGCGGCTTGCGGCGGAAATGTGAGGCTGGGGACCGCGACAGCCGTGTCCCGCGGCGGCGATGTTCCGACATTCATCCTGCGTTCACCTTGGATCTGACACACCTAAACGCGGGCGGGGGTCTTGCCCGGCGCAGAATGTTCTTCGAAGCCCTTCCAGGGGCCGCCTCATTTTGTGTCAGTTCGCGTTCGTTTCACGGTCGTCATGCTCGATCTGACGCAATCCACAAATCTGAAGCAGACGAGCGACGCGGCCGACGGCGCAGCCGTGCCGCGCGGGGGCGCTTTCGGCAAAGCCAACATCGCGCTGCTGTTCGCGCTGTTGCTGGCGATCGCCGCGATACCGATCCTGCTTAATCCGCTGCCGCCGATCTCCGATTACGTCAATCATCTCGCGCGAATGCAGATCATCGCCACCGTCGACAGCGACGAGTATTTGCACCGCTATTACGAGATCGACTGGCAGGTGATTCCCAATCTGATGATGGACCTCATCGTGCCGCTGCTGGTGCGGCTGATGAACGTCTATTTGGCGGGGCAGCTTTACACGCTGATGAGCTTTGCGCTCATCCTCTCCGGCACGGTCGCGCTCCATCGCCAGCTGTTCGGGCGGTGGTCGGCGCTGCCGTTGATCGCCTCGCTCTTGCTGTTCAACGATGTCTTCCTCGTCGGCACAATGAATTATGTGTTCGGCATCGGCTTGATGCTGTGGGCGCTCACCGCCTGGATTGCGCTGCGCGAGCGCGCCGCCATGCTGCGGCTTCTCGTCTCGGCCTTCTTTGTCGTTGGCTTGTTCTTCTGTCACCTGTTCGCGCTTGGCGTCTATGGCGTCGGCCTGCTCGCCTTCGAGGGGCACCGCCTGTGGATGGCGTGTCGACGCGCCCGTGGCGAGCAGGGGCGCAAGGCCGCACGAAGCGCGCTGTTGAGGTCGATCCTCGAGTTCGCCATGACCGCGCTGCCATTCATGCCGGTGCTGGGCCTGCTGATGCTCAGCCCTACCAGCGGATTGTGGGACTTTTATTGGCGCATCCACGGCAAGATGGCCGGCCTCATTTTCGTGGTCCGCGTTTATTCGGACGTCGTTGCCCTCGGGCTCGCCGCCGTCGTGCTGCTCGCCGCCGGATGGGCGCTGTATCGGCGGCTGCTCTTCTTGCATGCCTTCGGTTTGACGCTGTTTGCGTTGGGCGCTGTATTTTACCTGGCGTTGCCGCGGGTCATGTTCGAGACCTACATGGTCGACTTGCGGCTGCCGATCTCGCTCGCCTTCATTCTGATCGCGTGCCTCGACATCGATTTCCGCGCGCCCATGGTGCGCCGCCTCTTTGCGGCTGGCGTAGTTCTGCTGCTCGGCGTGCGCGTCGGAGAGGTGGAGTACAAGTGGTCGCAACTATCGCCGCCGATCGAGTCATTCCGACAATCCGTGGAGCTGCTTAATCGCGGCGCCAAGGTGCTGGTGGCTTATGCGAACTCGCGCGACGGCGGTCGGCTGCGCGATTACGGGCTCGTGCATGCCGACTGCATCGCCATCATCGAGCGCTCTGCCCTGGTGACGACCGCGTTCACCGTCGTCGGCAAACAAGTGCTGCACGCCCGCGCCGCCTATCGGGACCGCGTCGATACCGAGGATGGCACGCCACCGCAGGTCAAGAATGTGATGCGCTTTGCCGACCGGGTGGACACCAATGCCAGCGATTATTGGCGGCGTTGGACGCGGGACTACGATTATCTCTATGTGCTGTTCACCAAGCCGGATTTTCCAAATCCGGATCCGCCGCATCTGACCGAATTGTTCACCGGCGACCGCTTCATTCTCTACCGGATCGAGCACTCGCAGATGACGGCCGCCACCAAGGCGATCACGCCCGCCGGCAAAGACGTGAAGTGACCTTATTCAGTCGCGCGGCGCTCGCGCCTTCTATCGCGGTTCTGTTCGCGATGTTCGCGCGCCCATTGCGCCGCCATGAAACCGAACAGGGCGACCGGAACGAGACGCTGCCAGCCGAGCTTACGGCCGGCTTCCATGGCGGCCGTGAGTATTTTCGGGTCGAGCAGCCACGATCCGGCGCCCCCGCGGGCGGCCCGCTCAAGGACCGCGCGCTGCTTCGTCGAGCGCCGCGCCATCGCAGCGAAGAGCGCGGCGAACACAGCGACCAGCAACAAGAAGCCGGCGAGAATGAGACCGGCATAGATGCCGCCGAACAGCCCCTCGAGCCACACATAGGCAGCGACGCAGAAGAACGGGAGCGCCAGCACAGCGGCGAGCGCGGCGACAATGAGCCAGATGAACACGGCCGGGCTGGCGCCGCTTTTGGCCTGGATCGCCAGCGCGAGTTCGCGCATCAAGCTTTTGACCATTGGAAGCCTCGCCGGGCATCGCGCCGGTTTCGATCAGCGCCGCCAGGTTGCCCCGAGGAGAAAGCCGAGCCCGGCTGCGATGGCCAGAGTGGCATAGGGCTGGCTGCGCAACGATTGATCGATCGCGTCAACGAAATTGTCCGACACCTCGCGCATCGCGCCGACGGTCTGTTGCAGCGCCTCCTGGCCCTTGCTCTGAGCGTCGTCGACGCTGCTGCGCGCCCGCCACCACGCAGCGTTGCCTTTGGTGGAAACGATGCCACTGATTTCTTCGGCGAGGCGCGCGAGATCTTGGCGCAGCGCCTGCAGGTCTCGCTGAATATTGCTGGAAGCCTCGGAAGTAGCCGCTTCGGCCCCGCGCACGCCTTCGCGCACATCCGTGGCCGTCTCGCGGGCCGCTTCGCGCAGATTCTGCGAAGTGTTGGATCCAGTATCCATGGTCCTTCTCCCTGGAGGTCGCCCCTTTCAAGTAGCGCACTATGGGAAAAGTTCCATCGGTGCACATCAGAGACCGCGAAATCACGGGTGAAGAAAGCACGCGAAGACAGTTAATGCCGCGACCTATCACAGAACGCATTGAATTGTCGCTTAAAGCATTCTGAAAAGCCGCGGATCGAATGCTGCCCGAATGGTCTTGGGGACGCGGGCGCTCGAGGCGCCTGCGTGGCTGGATTGAACAGCCAATTGACCGAGGCGGGCACGATGGCCGATGGCACTTGCAGGAGCAGGGTCCGCTTCTCCTGCAGCCAATGGTCGCCCAAGCTGCGCGTGAGCGCCGCGTCCTCGCGCCAGCCGCGCGCCAACTCATCCTGCGCAATGCGATCGAAGTCAACCGGGTCGGGAATATCGACTGCCAGAAGCTGGTAGCTCGCCGGCAGATCTTCCGGATCGACTTCCAGATGGACGAGAACTTCCAGCAATGCCGAGGCCGGATGGTCCGACAGGTAGACGATCCTGCGGCCGCGGCTATGCCAGCGCCCGCAGACCTGCAGTCCGCCCCGCCCGGACAGGTCGGCGTGGTCAGAGCTGCGCCATAGCTGCATCGGCGCCGATCAGGCGTAGATGCCGTGCTCGATGCGAGCCAGCATGCCTTCGACAATGCGCGCGCCGTTCTCGCTCGCCAAATAGTCGAGCGGCGTTCTGCCCGCGAGAGCGCGCTTGGGCTTGCGCAGCCAGCGATGCGCCTTGGCGAAATCGCCGAAAACCCGTTCTGCCAATCGCGCGATTCGCTTCAGGCGCAGCGCCTTGTCGGTTTCCTCCACGGTGAGCGGCTCATTGGCCGCCCGACGGCGCGCCAGTGTCCGCTTCGGTACGACGAGTTCAGAGAGTTCCGTTTCGGAATAGCCGTGCCGGGCAAGTTCGCCGACGATGTCCAGGCGGGCGCGGGGCGCCGGCGCCTGCGGCATCTGCTCGTTTGCCGCAAGCTCGGCGTTTGCCTTGCCGGGCCGGGCGCCTTTGCGGCGAAGCGGGTGTGCCATCAGTTGTTCGGCCCGTGCCATTTGCCACGAATATACGACAATATGGCATCGCAGGACCCGGATTGTCCAAGGTGCGAGCGCCCCCCGCGAAACGCTTTGCGCTGCGGCGGGGGCTTGTTTAGAACGCGCCCAGGAAAGGCGCCCGATGACCGATCAGCCGACGAAAGCGCGCAATTACAGCGAGACGCTGTTCCTGCCGAGGACCGATTTTCCGATGCGCGCGGGGCTGCCGCAGCGCGAGCCGGAGATCCTGGCGCGCTGGCAGCACCTCGACCTGTACGGCAGGCTGCGTGCCGCCGGCAAGGGACGGACGAAATTCGTCCTCCATGATGGACCGCCCTATGCCAACGGCAACATCCATATGGGGACCGCGCTCGGCTCCATGCTCAAGGATGTCGTGGTCCGCAGCCAGCAAATGATGGGCTTCGATTCCAATTATGTGCCCGGCTGGGACTGCCACGGCCTGCCAATCGAATGGAAAGTCGAGGAAGAGTACCGCGCCAGGGGGCGCGACAAGGACGAGGTGCCGATCGTCGAATTCCGCCGCGAGTGCCGCGCCTTCGCCCAGCACTGGGTCGAAGTGCAGCGCGAGGAGTTCATGCGCCTCGGCGGCGTTGGCGATTGGGCCCATTACTACAGCACAATGAGCTATGCCGCCGAAGCGCAGATCGCGCGGGAGCTGATGAAATTCGCGGCCAACGGGCTGCTTTACCGCGGTTCGAAGCCGGTCATGTGGTCGGTCGTGGAGAAGACCGCACTTGCTGAAGCCGAAATCGAGTATGAGGATTATGAGTTGGATACGGTGTGGGTGAAGTTTCCGGTCATTTACGGCCAAGCGATCAATGACCAACAGACGCGACGAACCGATGCAGGCGGAGCAGGCAAGACAACCATCACACCGGACCGCCTGATTGGCGCGTCGGTTGTGATCTGGACAACCACGCCTTGGACAATTCCGGGCAATCGGGCGATCAGCTTCTCGCCGAGTATCGTTTACGGGCTGTATGAAGTCACCGATGCGCCTGAAGACAATTGGGCTAAGATCGGCGACAAGTTCATTCTCGCCGAAAAGCTCGCCGCCGATGTGCTGAAACAGGCGCGCGTCATTGCCTTTAAGCAGATCGAGGTCGTGCCGGCTAGCGCGCTGGGCCGGATCAACTGTCGTCATCCGCTCGAGGGATTTGCCGGCGATTATAAATTTGCCGTGCCTTTGCTCGCGGGCGAGCATGTCACCGAGGATACTGGAACCGGCTTTGTTCATACCGCGCCGGGCCATGGTCGCGAGGATTTCGATATTTGGACTCTCAACGCACCGCATTTACATGAGCGCGGCATCAACACCGCAATTCCCTACACAGTAGACCCAGATGGGCGCTTCACCAACCAAGCACCGGGCTTTGTCGGTAAGCGCGTTTTGACCGAAGACGGCGAGAAGGGCGACGCTAATCCGGCAGTGATTAAGGCGTTGGTCGACGGCGGCATGCTGATCGCGCGCGGGCGGCTCACACATCAATATCCGCATTCGTGGCGGTCGAAAAAGCCGGTGATCTATCGCAATACCCTGCAATGGTTCATCGCCATGGACAAGCAGATCGCTAAGCCCGGCGATACCCTGCGGCAGCGAGCGCTCGAGGCGATCAAGGCGACCCGCTGGGTGCCGCCACAGGGGGAAAATCGCATCACCGGGATGGTGGAAGGGCGGCCTGATTGGGTGATCTCGCGCCAGCGCGCCTGGGGCGTGCCGATCACCGTCTTCATCAAGGAGAAGCCGGACGGTGCGGTCGAGATACTCGACGATCCCGACGTGAACGTGCGCATCATCGAGGCGTTCGAGGCCGAAGGCGCTGACGCCTGGTACGAGCCCGGCGCGCGCGAGCGCTTTTTGGGCAAGCGCGCACCCGAGGGATGGCAGAAAGTCGATGACATTCTCGACGTCTGGTTCGACTCCGGCTCGACGCATGCCTTTGTGCTCGAGGATCCGGTGCACTTCCCGGGTCTTGCTGGCATCCGCCGCAAGCACGAGGGGGGCTCTGACGTCGTCACGTATTTGGAAGGCTCCGATCAGCACCGCGGATGGTTTCAGTCGTCATTGCTCGAAAGCTGCGGGACGCGCGGCCACGCTCCGTTCGACATCGTGGTGACGCACGGCTTTATTCTCGACGAGGCCGGATACAAGATGTCGAAGTCGCTCGGCAATGTGATCGCGCCACAGGATGTGATCAAACAGTCCGGCGCCGACATTCTGCGCCTATGGGCCTGTGCGACCGACTATTGGGACGATCAGCGCATCGGCCCCGAAATCCTCAAGACGACGGTCGAGACTTATCGCAAGCTGCGCAACACGCTGCGCTGGATGCTCGGCAACCTCGCGCATTTTGACGCCAACCAGCGCGTGCCATACGAGACAATGCCGGAGCTGGAACGACTGATGCTGCATCGACTCGCCGAGCTTGATCGGCTCGTCCGCAGCGCCTACGCCGATTTCGACTACAAACGCATTTTTGCCACGCTCAACGCGTTTATGACCGTCGATCTGTCGGCTTTCTATTTCGATGTCCGCAAGGACGCGCTCTATTGCGACCCGTATTCGTCGCTTACCCGCAAGGCCTGTCTCACCGTGCTCGACCAGCTGTTTCGCTGCACTGTGATCTGGCTCGCGCCCATGTTGTGCTTCACCGCCGAGGAGGCATGGCTGTCGCGCGATTCGTCTGCGACCTCTATTCATCTTGAACAGTTTCCCAGCCTGCCGGCCTCGTGGCGCAGCGACGGCTTGGCGGAGAAATGGCGCAAATTGCGCAACCTGCGCCGCGTCGTGACCGGCGCGCTCGAACTCGAACGAGCAGCCAAGCGCATCGGTTCGTCGCTCGAAGCTGCGCCGGTGATCTATGTCTCCGATCCGGAACTGTTCTCCGCGGCGGTCGACGTCGACTTGGCCGAATTGTGCATCACCTCGGCGGCAACCTTGGCAGAAGGCGAAGGCCCGGCTTCGGCGTTTCGGCTGGAGGACGTGCGCGGCGTTGCAGTCGAGCCGCGCCTAGCCCAGGGATGCAAATGCGCGCGCTCCTGGAAAATCAGCAAGGCGGTGGGGCTCGATCCGCAATTCCCCGATGTGACGCCGCGAGACGCGCAGGCGCTGCGCGAATGGGAAGCCATGCGCAGAGCGGCAGAATAACGGACCCGGGACGTGGCCGATACGATGCAAAGCAAGGCCGAGCGCTCCGATGCGTGGGGGCCGTTGACCTCATTCGGGCTGATCGTTGCCGGCCTCACCTGTGCGCTCGATCAGGCCGTGAAGTTTTGGCTTTTGTCCGCGCTGCACGCTGGCAGGGAGCCGCGGATCGTGGTGACGCCGTTTCTCCAATTCGTGCTCACCTGGAACACCGGGATCAGCTATGGCCTGTTTCCGCAAAGCGGGCCGGTCGGACCGTGGGCGCTGCTCGCCTTCAAGATCGTTGCGGTGGCGTTTCTCTGCGTGTGGCTGGCGCGGGTCTCGCAGCGGCTGACCGCCCTCTCGCTCGGCCTCATCATCGGCGGCGCCGTGGGCAATGCCATCGACCGGCTACACTGGCCGGGCGTCCTGGATTTTGTGTTCCTCCACGTCGACACGGCGACCTTCAGCTTCCGCTGGTACGTCTTCAATCTGGCCGATGTGGCGATCGTTGCCGGCGTCATCGGCCTGCTCTATGAATTGGTGCGCCGCGGGGGTGCCGCAAAAGTGCCCTGATCGCGTATATAAAGCGGCAAGTGGGGTCATTTTGCTGAGTTCTGGGCCAGAGGCCCGGGCCGTCAGAACAGTGCTGGACTGGCACTGCCAGGGTGAGGTGGATGCAGATTTCTCATCGTTGCCATAATGGCCATGGCTCGCTCAAGCGCCGCTGGAGCGTTGTGTTAGCCGCGGTTCTTGTTTGCGCGGCCACGGGTGCGGCCCGCGCCGGCGATGACGACGATGGCAACCAAAACATGAGCGGCCCGAGTTCGCTCTACGATCGAATGCTGCAGGTCATCGGGGTCGAGCGCGGGGCGAACATTCAGTACGGCGAGCGCTCGCCGCTCGTCGTGCCGCCAACCCGCGACTTGCCGCAGCCGCAACCGGATCGCGCGCCCACAGTGGCGGACTGGCCGACGGATCCGGACCTGACACACACCGCTCACGGCAAGCCAAAGGAAAAGCCTGGCCCGGTTCCAAACCATGTGGTGATGGACGCTCTGCCCTTGCGTCCCGACCAACTCAACGTGTCCGGCGGCAATACCAGGACGGCCAACGGGGGCGGCCGGAACGGGGTGTCCGGAGCCGACTATCCGGAGCAGCAGGGACGATCCACGCGAAGCATTTTCAGTCTCTTCAGCGATGCCTTTAGCAAGGAGGAACACGGGACCTTCACGGGCGAGCCGGCGCGGACTAGCCTGACCGATCCGCCGCCCGGCTATCTCACGCCGTCGCCTGACCAGCCTTACGGCGTCAGCCCGGATGAGAAGAAATACAAGGTGCCAACCGTCGCCGACCGCGTGACTCCCGACAGCGGTACTCGGGGAAGCCAGTAACAGCTTCGCCCTGGCGCGGGTTGCCTTGCGGCCTCAAGGCCGCCCGGATTGCACGGCATGCAATCCAGGGTACGATCCGCCATGGTCCGCATCACCGGCAAAATCAGCATCGACGAGGGCGAAATCGTCGAAAGCTTCGTCCGCGCTTCGGGACCGGGCGGGCAGAATGTCAACAAGCTCGCCACCGCGGTACAGCTGCGCTTCGACGTACGTCATTCGCGATCCTTGCCGGGTGACGTGCGCGCGCGGCTTGAACGCCTTGCCGGCTCACGGCTCACGCAGGACGGCCTCCTGGTCATCACTGCGCAGCGTCACCGGACCCAGGCGCGCAACCGCGAGGATGCGCGCGACCGGCTCATCGCACTCATTCGCCGGGCTGCAATCGCGCCAGTGCCGCGCCGGCCCACCAAACCGACCGCGGCGGCGCGCGAGCGCCGGATCAAAAGCAAAAAGCATCGCGCCGAGATCAAATCGTCCCGTGCGCGACTTGTGCTTGAGTAACCTTTTTATCCTCGCCTGATTGCTCCTTTCTTGGTCCTAACCGCGAAAGCGGGACCTATGGCTATCGAAGATCGTGCTGGTCCAATGTCAGCAAATGACTGCGAAACGCTCAGATTGTTATCCTCCTTCAGGCGCTCGGTGAGGAAGTGATGCGGCCGAAAACCTTCGCTGACGAGATCGGCCTATGGTCCAATACGCCTGGCTCGATCCGCACTTTCGGCTAGCCCGCAAGAAAGAGCTCGCGGCCGGAACGATGTAGAGCGGTGCGAAGGCGATGGGGAGGTGATGCACAAGGCACTTGCCTCATTGGCATCGGCCGGTCTCCTGCTTGGGAGGACCGCTTTCCCGGCCGGATCGTCTGAGCGATGTACTCGCCTGCGATTTTAATTAAGCGCAGAGTGAGCTTAGGACTGAGCGCTGAACCTCCTGGCAGATCGGAAGGCGCAACTGCGGTAAGATGGGCGCGAATCGGACCCAATCCCGCGCCCATGCCCGTCCGCCAGCTGTCTGAAGCCGTCGTCAAGCGCATCGCCGCCGGCGAGGTGGTTGAGCGTCCGGCGAGCGTGGTCAAAGAGCTGGTGGAGAACGCGCTTGATGCCGGCGCGCAGCGCATCGACGTGCTCACCGATGGCGGCGGCCGGCGGCTCATCTGCGTGACCGATGACGGCGAGGGCATGACCCGCGCGGATCTCGATCTCGCGGTCGAGCGTCACGCCACGTCGAAGCTGCCCGACGAGGATCTTGTATCTATTCGCACGCTCGGCTTTCGCGGCGAGGCGCTGCCCTCGATCGGCGCCGTGGCGCGGCTGTCCATCACCACGCGGCATGCGAGCGAACCGCACGCTTGGACGATCGAGGTCGAGGCCGGTGTCAAGTCGCAAGTCAAGCCGGCGGCGCTCGGCCACGGTAGCCGCATCGAAGTGCGCGACCTGTTCTACGCGACGCCGGCGCGGCTGAAATTCCTCAAGCTCGACCGCACCGAGGGCGAGGCGGTGCGCGAAGTGGTGCGCCGGATCGCCATGAGCCGGCCTGAGGTTGCTTTTACCCTTGCTGGCGAGGAGCGCGCGCCGGTGACATTTGCGGCTGGGCTTCCCGGCGCGACCGGGCGTCTCGCCCGGCTCGGTGACGTGCTTGGGGCGGACTTCCGTGCCAATGCGGTTGAAGTCGGCGCCCAGCGCGAAAGCATCGTCATTGAAGGTTACGCTGCGCTGCCGACGCTCACTCGTGCCAATGCGCTTGGTCAATACTTGTTCGTTAACGGAAGGTCGGTGCGCGACAAACTTCTGCTCGGTGCGGTGCGCGCCGCTTATGCCGATTATCTGCCGCGCGATCGCCATCCGCTCTTGGCACTGTTTGTTGCGCTGCCGGCGCGCGAAGTCGACGTCAACGTGCATCCGTCCAAGGCTGAGGTGCGCTTCCGCAATGCCGGTCTGGTACGCGCCTTGATCGTGTACGCGCTTAAAGCGGCGCTGGCCCGCGAGGGCACGCGCTCGGCGGCCAGCGATGCCACCATCGCGGCGTTCCGGCCGGCGGGCCCGTTGCCCTCATTCACAAACCAGCGAGTGCGTGGCGGATGGGATTGGCGGCACTCGCCGGCTTTTCCGGCGACGGATGTCGCTCGTCCGCCGCTGCGCAGCTTTGCCGAGTCAAGCCAGGCAGTTTTCGACGTTGGCGCGCCGGCGGCAGATTTGCGCGCAGGTACCGGCGAAGAGGCAGCAGAGTCCATGGCGGCCGCGGAAATCGAGGCACTCGAGCACTTCCTCGGCGCGGCACGCGCGCAGCTCCATGACACCTTTATCGTGGCGCAGACGCGCGACGGCCTCGTCATCGTCGATCAACACGCCGCACACGAGCGCATCGTTTATGAGAAGCTCAAGGCGGCATTGGAACAGACCGGCGTTGCCCGGCAGGTGCTGCTCATTCCCGAAATCGTCGAACTGGACGAGGCGGAAGTGGAGCGCCTGGTGGCGCGCGCAGACGAGCTGGCGCGCTGCGGCCTTGTGCTCGAGCCGTTCGGTCCTGGCGCGGTGGCCTTGCGCGAGACGCCGGCGCTTCTTGGTGAGATCGATGGCGCCGGCCTCGTCCGCGACCTCGCCGAGCACATGAGCGAATGGGATGAGGCGCTGCCGCTTGAGCGCCGGCTCATGGCGGTCGCGTCCTCCATGGCCTGCCACGGCTCGGTCCGCGCCGGGCGAAGGCTCAAGCCGCAGGAGATGAATGCGCTGCTGCGCGAGATGGAGGTGACGCCGAATTCCGGTCAATGCAATCATGGCCGCCCGACCTATGTGGAACTGAAACTCGCCGACATCGAAAAGCTATTCGGGCGTCGATAATCGGCACCCGGCTCCTTTCTGTCCTTACGCGCAAACCAGTATGCGTTGACCATCCCAGCGGCTCGCTCGGATTGGGCACACAACGGGGGCACAACAATTGGTCAAGCAGGCCGAAAAGAAAAAAGCCGAGCGCTCGAGGCGGAGGCGAACGGGCCAGTCTATAAAAATGCCGGGAGAGGGCGAAGGGGCTCGGAAACCTCGCTCGCTCGCGCAGCACGAACCGAGTTGTAACGGTTGGGCGTACCGCTGGATGTTGCGGCTTTACATCACAAGTTCCAAGAGTTCATCGGCGCGGGCGAGAGCACCGTTCACAACGTACGTGCAAATTTTGCTGCTGCATTCTGTAGAAGCTCGGCAATGGTGCCTAAATCAGGGCAAGGCTCTGGCTTTTTGGTTGATACCCCACCACCCGCAATTTGCATTTAGCAACGCGCACACGCGGCATTGAACTGCGTATGGAGCCAAAGGGGCAAGGAAAACAACGTGCTGCGGTGAATTGATATTGTTGCTGGGGATCACCGAGGGGCAGGCGGTCGTTGCCCAGCGCGCGCGGGCGATGATTGGATAATTCGATGTGTGGATCGTTACCTTGGGGATCGTTACCTCATTAAACGCACGACACTAATGATGAAACCGTTGACGCGCTGGCAGACCGGCGAGCAGCAGCGAGCGTCTGCTTTGAATTTAAAAGCACCACGACCCGGTCGACGCGTACGGCACGCCGAATGACCCACGCCGCGGGTCGAATGCGCGCACAACGTGTTGCAGATGGTGTAGAATGACCGCCTCAGGGTAGAGAGGAAATTTGGAAATGCCCGCTTTCATCATTGTGCAATCGATGCCGCGCGGACCTAGGCGCTGCTCGATCAACATCGCCTCTTGGCGCTTAGCGACGCAAGCCGAGCCATCCGATCTCATCGTTGAGTTGGGGTGTTGTACGGGTGGACCGCGCGAACGCGAACGAGCGGCGCTCGCACCGCGTTCTATGACCGAGCGGCAGAAGACCCGCCAAACTACAGCCGAAATGCGCGATATGAACACACATAGGCGGACGAGGAGCGGACCATGACAACGAAGGCTGAGCTAGAAGACGCGCTGCGGGAAAGGGACGAGCGGATCATGGAATTGAAGGCGGAGAAGGACAAGAAGGCTGAGCTGGAAGACGCGCTGCGGGAAAGGGACAAGCGGATCATGGAATTGAAGGCGGAGAAGGACAAGAAGGCTGAGCTGGAAGACGCGCTGCGGGAAAGGGACAAGCGGATCATGGAATTGAAGGCGGAGAATGACAAGAAGGCTGAGCTGGAAGACGCGCTGCGGGAAAGGGACCGGCAGATCATGGAATTGAAGGCGGAGAATGATAAGCAAGCGGAGTTGATCCGGCGGCAACGTGAGAAGCTCGAGGAGGTCGGTGATGTGGCGGAACGCTCAGCGACTGGTGCGCAACGTCCGCAGACGGGACAATTGCTGGAGATCATTCAAGCCAATCCGGGTCTAACCGCAGTTGAAATTCATCGCGAGCTGGCGAAGCGCTCATGGGCGGCGCAACGGTTCGGCAATTGGGCGGCGATGTTCGGGCCGACTTATGGGGCCTTGTATGTGGCGCTCGCACAGCTCACTCGCGAGGGTTCCGTCAACGTAAACCATGGCGAGACCACAGCCGAGAGGCGACAAGCACGAGGACGCCCGCTCCGCTTTTATGCGCGGCCGACGCACGCGACTGAGCCTTTGTAAAGGACCGTACCCGGGATGACACGGCCGGTAATGAGGGTTTGGCGCAGAAGCGCCATCCTTGCGATCCCAGGCATGCTCGATCAAAGGGCCCGTAAATTCGTTTCTTTCGTACCTACAATGCCGCCCCGGGCTGCGACATCTAATTCCACTAAGGGGAAACTTATGAAGTGCGGTTCGTTGTGGGCCGCTGCTGCGGCGATGATGCTGGCCTCCGCGGCGGCTGCAGCCCAGGATTGGCCGATGCGGCCGGTGACCATGGTGGTGCCGTTTGCACCCGGCGGCGTCTACGACACGCTGGGTCGGGTCTATGCCGCCGCTTTCTCGCAAAATCTCGGGCAACAAGTCGTGGTGGAAAATGTGCCGGGCGCCGGCGGCATGACCGGTGCCACGCGGGTCGCGCGGGCCGTTCCCGATGGTTACGAGTTCCTGTTCGGCGGCGAGTTGCCGAACGCGCAAGTCCAGCTCATGCACACAAACCCGCCCTACGACGGCGCGCGCGATTTTGCGCCGGTCGCGCTGGTCGCCGAGCAGCCGCTCATCCTCACGGTGCGCAACGGCATTCCGGCCGCCACTTTGCAAGACTTTATCGCATACGCGCGGGCGCACCAGGCCAAAATGCAGTTCGGTTCACCCGGGACGGGCTCAGGCTCGCATCTGGCCTGCGCACTGTTTGGTGTCGACGTGAACATATCGGTCACCCACGTTCCGTATCGTGGCCTCGGTCCGGCGATGCAGGATTTGCTCGCCGGCCGCATCGATTACATGTGTCCGTCGATCACCACTGCCATGGCGCAGATCGAGAGCCATCACATTCAGGCACCGGCGGTGCTCGGCCGCGACCGCTCCGCGTCCTTCCCCGACATTCCGACCGCGCAGGAGCAGGGGCTAAAGGACATGGACGCCAACAGCTGGAATGCCGTGTTCCTGCCCAAAGCGACATCCACGCCGATCGTCGCCAAGCTCAATGCGGCGTTAATTGCCGCGATGGGAAAACCGGAAGTGCAGCAGCGCCTGCGTCAGTTGGGTGCGAGTTTGCCAGGCGCGGCACAGCGCACGCCGCAATATTTGCAGGCCTACGTTGAGGGCGAGATCAAAAGCTGGAGCACCGCGATTAAAGCCGCCAAGATTACGCCCGATTAATCAGCTTCGCGATCAGAAGATGCCGATGAAATTGGTTCACTTGATCGTCTGCGTGCTCGTCGGCGCGGCTGCCTTTACCGGCGCCGCCGCGCAGGACTGGCCGACGCGGCCGCTGACGCTTGTCGTGCCATTCGCGCCCGGCGGCGGGGTCGACGTGAGTGCGCGCATCCAGGCGCGGAAGATGAGCGAGCTCCTCGGCCAGGCGATCGTGGTGGACAATATGGGCGGCGCCGCCGGCATGACTGGCTCAGCGCACGTGGCCAAAAGCGCGTCCGATGGTTACACGTTCCTGATGGGCAACAGTGGTACCCACGCCTATAGTCAGGCACTCAATAAGAAGCCGCCCTACAATGCGGTCACAGACTTTACGCCGGTCGGGCCACCGAATCCCCGCGCATCCTCATCGCCCGCAAAAACCTGCCACTCAAAAATCTGCAGGAATTTATCGCCTACGTGAAGGCGCACCAGGGGAGCCTGCAATTCGGCTCGGCCGGGGTCGGCTCTGGCACGCATCTGCCCTGCGTATTGTTCAACATGTCGCTGGGTGCGCACGTGATCCATGTCCCCTATCGCGGTGAGGGCCCGGCGCAACAGGATCTGATCGCCGGGCGGCTCGACTATATGTGCTCGACCATTCAGACCGGCGCGCTGTTGGCGAAGCAGGGTTTGGTGAAGGGCATCGCTGTGATGTCGCCGCGGCGAGTGGGCATCATTCCTGACCTGCCCACCACCGCCGAACAGGGCCTGCCGGGCGTCGAAGCGAGCGTCTGGGACGCCTATTTCCTGCCGGCCGGAGCGCCAGCGCGGATCGTGGGCAAGCTTAACAAGGCCATGAGCGACGCGCTCGATGATTCGGCCGTGCATCAGCGGCTGCAAGATCTCGGTCTCGAGATCGCGCCACCCGACCAGCGCACGCCGGAATATCTGGCCAAATTCGTTCCGGAAGAAATTGCGCGCTGGAGCAAGGTGGTCCGCGCCGCCGGGATCAAGCCGAATTAGTTTTCACGGCGGCGTGATTTATCTCTCGCGCCGGGGAGGCGGCTTCCCCAACCCGCATTACCCTTCCCTTTTTCCCGCTGCCTCGCCTTTCAATATCGGGGTCTCCTCGGTTCGCAGCAATATCAGTTCACTATCGTCATAGCGGCGGCGTTCCAGCTCGGCGAATCCGGCGGGCGCCGCGAAAGCCGACTTGCTTGCCTCTTCGACTACGATAAGCGCATTCGGCCCAAGCCAACCGCCGCTACGCGCTGCGATGAGCGCGCGCTCGGCCAAGCCGCGACCATAGGGCGGATCGAGAAAGGCAAGCGTAAACGGCTCGAGCGGCTGCGCGGGGCCCAGCCTCGCTGCGTCGCGGCGAAAGATACGCGTCATTCCGCCGAGTCCGAGCGCCGTGACATTCGCGCGCAACAGCGCGCGCGCCTCCGCGCTATCGTCGACGAACAGCGCAAAGGCAGCGCCGCGCGACAAGCCTTCAAGTCCGAGCGCGCCGGTGCCGGCGAACAGATCGAGGACGCGGGCCCCGCTGACCGGATCGCCATAGGCGTGCGCCAGAATGTTGAACAAGCTCTCCCGCAGCCGGTCGGCGGTCGGGCGGATCGAAAGCGTTTTCGGGGCGGCGAGCGTGCGCCCGCGCAGCCGCCCCCCGACGATGCGCATCAATGGCTCCGCGGCCGCGACGGACGCGGACCAGATGCCCGGTCGGGTGACGAACGGCGGTGGCGTGGACCGTGTTTGGAGCCGGCGGATCTCGATCGTTCATGCTCGATCATGGCCGGCTCGCCATGGCGTTCGACGGCGACGCGGCGGCCCTGGCGGTCGGTCACGGTCTCGCGGCGCACGGCTGCGCCGGGCTTTTTGCGCTCCTCGTCCTGGCGGCGCGAGCCGTGAAATTTCCGCCGCAGCGGCTTCGCCGCCTGCCTGTCAGGCGCGCGCCAGGAATGACTGAGTTTCTTCTGATTCTCGCGCTTGCGGTCCTTGCGCTCGCGTGTTTCGTCCAGCTTTGCTGGCGAAACCGGCGTCGAAAAATCTGCGCCTGAGAGCCCGGCCAGCCGCGGGCCCAGTTGTTCGCGCAGTACGCGCGTGCGCACCTCTTCAATCTTGCCTTCGGCTAATTCGCCGAGCTGGAAGGGGCCAAAGGAAACGCGGATCAGCCGCGTCACGGTCAGCCCAAGCTCGCCCAGCACCTTGCGCACCTCGCGATTCTTGCCTTCGCGGATCGCAAAGGTGAGCCAGAGGTTTGAGCCCTGCACGCGATCGAGCTGCGCTTCGATCGGCCCGTAATGAATTCCGTCTAACGTTACGCCGCTGCGCAGTGCGTCGAGCTGGTCCTGCGAGACCGAGCCGTGGGCGCGCACGCGGTAGCGGCGCAGCCAGCCGGTCGACGGCAGTTCGAGCACGCGGGCGAGCGCGCCGTCATTGGTGAGAAGAAGCAGGCCCTCGGTGTTGAAGTCGAGCCGCCCGACACTGATCAGCCGCGGCAAACCTTGCGGCAGGCGCGCAAAAATGGTCGGCCGCCCTTGCGGATCGGCATGCGTCGTGATCAGCCCCCGCGGCTTGTGAAAGAGGTAGAGGCGGGTGCGCTGCCGCGCCGGCAGCGGCACACCGTCGACGGTGACGTGGTCGTGTGCAGCGACATTGAGGGCCGGTGAACGGATCACCGCACCGTTCACCGCCACACGGCCGGCGGCGATCCAGTCCTCGGCTTCGCGCCGCGAGGCGAGCCCGGCACGCGCGATCGCCTTGGCGATGCGCTCTCGGCCGGTGCCATCCTTGGGAAAGCGTTCGCCGGATTTATAATGGGAAGAATGGGGGCTGTGGTCGTCCATTGTTTCACCGGCCGTTTTGACCGGCCGATTGTGGCTGATATCAGAGCGGCGTGCAGGCAACCATGGCCTCGTTCATGGATATGGCGCTAGCGCAAGCGCGTGCGGCAGCCCAACGCGGCGAGGTGCCGGTCGGTTGCGTGATCGTGCACCGGGGCGGGGTGATCGCCCAAGCCGGCAACCGCACCATCGCCGACCGCGATCCTACCGCCCATGCCGAACTCCTCGCCATCCGCAAGGCCGCATCGGCGCTCGGTTCCGAACGGCTCAACGATTGCGACCTCTACGTCACCCTTGAACCCTGCGCCATGTGCGCGGCGGCGGCTTCGTTTGCTCGCATCCGCAGGCTCTATTACGGCGCAGCCGATCCCAAGGGCGGCGCTGTGGAGCATGGCGTCAAGTTCTTCGCCGCGGCAAGTTGCCATCATCGGCCGGAGATTTATCCAGGCCTTGCCGAAGCGGAAGCCTCCGCATTGCTCAAGGATTTTTTCAAAGAGCGGCGCTAAGCAGCTCGCCAAGCCTGTGCTTCAATTCCGTCTTCGCCGTTTCGGCGGCGCGCAGAATTGCACTCGCTTGATAGAAGTCGAGCGCGCGGAAGATCGTCACATTGGGGCGGATGACGAGGTCAGGCATGGCGCGATGCAGTTTGGCTGCGACGATGGAGCTGCCCATCACGTTGATGGTGGTGTAGACGCATTCCCATCCGCCCGGTACGTCGGCGCGGTCCACAGGCGGTACGCCGAACACGTCAACGGCGACGATCACGTCGGCAAGGCCTTCGAGCCGGTCGAACGGCAAGGGATTGGTGGCGGCGCCATCGACCAGCACGCGGCCATCCAAAGCGACCGGCCGGAACAGCCCCGGAATGGCGATTGAAGCGGCGAGCGCCGGATAGAGGGGGCCCGACGAGAACGCCGCTTCCTGGCGCGCGTGCAGGTCGGTCGCCATCACGATCAACGGGATCGATAGCGCGGAAAAATCCGCTGGCACAGCTTGCGGCAAAAACTGCGTACAGAATTTCTCCGCATCGATCTGTGTTGCCTGGCCGAAACCGGCGGAAAACACGTCGGCAAGGCTGCCCGCGCGCGCGGCTATGAGCCGCCGCGTGGTCTCGCGTGGATCGTGGGCAAGACCGATGACGTGGTGGCGGATATCGCGTCCGCGCAGGCCGACCGCGTAGGCGGCGCCAATCAGCGCACCGATGGAAGTGCCACTAATGGCCGCCGGCTTTACGTTCATCTCGTCGAGCGCCTCGACGATGCCGATATGCGCGAGTCCGCGCGCGCCGCCGGAGCCGAGCGCAATCGCGAAGGTCTTCATGTCGTCATCCGCAAATCCCGCTGGATCCCTCCGGATTTATCCGTGGGGTGGAGGCATGGCCCGCCGGCTCGATGCGCGGAACTTACGGAACGGGGATCAAAGGGGGTCTTGGTTGACGCTGTGTATCGCGTCGATTCTATCGAACCTGACGAGGCTTCTCGGCTTGGCGAGAGTGCCCTAGAGGCCCGGCAATGTAACGCGGCCGTACAATAAGCGGGTTGGTTACGCACCCGCCTGTCGCGCAAATTCCCAGGCCTTGTCGGCGAGCGGCCGCACCATCTCGGCCTTCTCTGCCGCGTAGGTGCTGGTTGCTGTGCCCTCGCGCACGCGCCCGACAATGCCCTGCAGGATCGCGGCAAGGCGAAAGAAATTGTAGGCAAAATATCCGGCAAGATGCGGCTGCGGGTCGAGCCCGGTGCGTTCCACATAAGCCTTCACATAAGCCTCGAGCGTCGGAATGCCGAGCGCCGAGATGTCCTGCCCGAGAAGCGAGCCGGTCCCGGCATCCGACGGCGGCATATGCCATTGCATCAGATGATAGGTGAAATCCGCAAGCGGATCGCCGAGTGTGGACAACTCCCAATCGAGCACAGCAGCTATTTGCGGCGCCTCGGGCGCAAGAATAATATTGTCGAGCCGGTAATCGCCGTGCACCAGCCGTGGCGGCTGCGCCGGCGGCAGGTGCGCGGGAAGCCAGGCGATGAGCCGCTCCATCGCTTCGATCACTTCGGTCTGCGAGGCGCGATACTGCTTGGACCAGCGCTCCACCTGGCGCGCCACATAGTTCTCACCGCGGCCGTAATCGGCAAGTCCGAGCGCTCCCGGATCGAAGCTGTGCAGCCGCGCCAGCGTCGCGTTCATTGCGTCATAGACGGCGGCGCGTTCCGCGGGATTGGACGCCGGCATTTGCGGTTCCCAGAACACGCGGCCCTCGACATACCGCATCAGGAAAAACGCGGTGCCGACCACCGTCTCGTCGCCGCAGTAGAGGATCGGCTCGGCGACCGGAAAGTTCTGCGCGTGTAGCGCGCTGATAATGCGGTGCTCGCGGTCAACCGCGTGCGCGGAGGGCAACAGCTTGCCGGGCGGCTTGCGCCGTAGAACGTAGCTGCGCGGCGCCGTTTCGATCAGATAGGTCGGATTGGACTGGCCGCCCCTGAACTGGCTCACCATTGCTGGCGGAGCAAATCCAGGCACGCGATCGCGCAGATAGGCTTCGAGCCGCCCCACATCGAACCGCAGCCGCTCGGCGACCTCGCGCGTGCCCGTAAAAGCGCTTTGCCGGTCGATGCTGATCATTGGCGCACTGTCTCGCGAAGACGAGGTCGACACGTTTTTATGAAACTCCCACGTTTTCGGCCGCCACGCCGCGACGATCTCCGTCTTGCCAACATCATCGCCCAGCAGCTCGTTGAGTGCCCTTGGCAACTGCGCAGGCAAAGCGGTCCGTCAAATTCAGTGCCGCCGGATCATTGCCCCAACGATATTTGAAATAGGTCTTGCGAGCGGCGAGAGCGGTTTCGACCGCAGACCTGATAACCAACGATGCTTTCACCAGCTAGGCGAAATATCCGGATCAATGGTCCGGCCTCGCGATCGGTGATGAGTTATGGCGCCGATTGGGCTACATATCCCTCGTATGGAATATATCAGCGCACACGCGCGCGCCAATGCGCTGATTTGCTTACTTGCCCTGTTCGACCGCACGCCGCCCGATGTCGCGGCGGCAGAAGCCGTCGCTCCAACGGATGCAGTCGACCGCCTGGTAGGCGCGCGCCTGCGCCTGACGCACGCTGTCCCCGAGCGCGCAGACGTTGAGCACGCGTCCGCCATTGGCGAGGATGCGGCCGCCCTCGGACTTGGTGCCGGCGTGAAAAATTTCCACGCCCGCGACGGCGGCAGCCGCGTCGAGGCCGTCGATGACCGAGCCGCGGTTGTATGAGCCCGGATAGCCTTTCGCCGCCATCACCACGGTGAGCGCGGCTTGCGGATACCAGCGCAGGTCGAACGATTTGAGCATGCCGTCGCTGCTTGCGAGCAGCGCGGGAACGAGATCGGACATCAGTCGGAGCATCAGCACTTGGCACTCGGGATCGCCGAAGCGCACGTTATATTCCAGCAGCTTCGGCCCTTCGGCGGTGATCATCAGCCCGGCATAGAGTACGCCCTTGTAAGGCGCGCCGACGGCCTGCATCGCCCGCAGGGTCGGCGCGACGATCTCGGCCATCACGCGCGCGCTCATCGCAGTATCGAAGTTGGCCGCCGGCGAATAGGCACCCATGCCGCCGGTATTCGGTCCCGTATCTCCGTCGAAGGCGCGCTTATAATCCTGCGCGGTTGACAGCGCGATGGCGTTCTCGCCGTCGCACAGCGCGAAGAACGACGCTTCTTCGCCTTGCAAAAACTCTTCGATTACGATCTCACCGCCGGCTTCGCCCAATGCTCCCCCGAACGTGCCGCCGAGCATCGCGTCGACGGCGGCCTCCGCTTCGGCGCAGTCCTGTGCAATGATTACGCCCTTGCCGGCGGCAAGCCCATCGGCCTTGATCACGATCGGCGTGCCGCGGCCGCGCAGATAGGACTTGGCCGGCTCGGCGGCGCTGAAGCGCTCATAGCAAGCGGTCGGGATGCCATTCGCCCGGCACAAATCCTTGGCGAAGCCTTTGGAGCCTTCGAGCCGCGCCGCCGCGCGGCTCGGGCCAAAGGCCTTGATGCCGGCGGCTTCGAGATCGTCGACGATGCCGGCGCAGAGCGGCGCTTCCGGTCCGACGACGACGAGATCGATACGGTTGGCACGGCAAAACGCGACGATCGCTGCGCGGTCGGCGATATCGAGCGCTGCGCATTCGGCCTCTTGCGCGATTCCGGCATTGCCGGGCGCACAGATGAGTCGCTCGATCAGTGGACTTGCTGCCATCTTCCAGGCGAGCGCGTGCTCGCGCCCGCCGGAGCCCAAGAGGAGAATGTTCATAGCGTTACGGTCATGTGGTCACGCCGGAATCTCATTCTGCGGCAAGGCCTTGACATGTCTCCTGTAGCACGGCCGCGCCCCCATGTGATAGATGAGAGCCCTGCTGATGAGAATCGGAGCTGCAAGGTCCCCACCCTGAAGGGGTTTGCCGGAGCGATCCGCGCGTCGGCCAAGTGATGGCCGCGTCGTGCCAAGGAAGAAGACGTATCGAACTTGGCCGCCGCGCCTTATCGGAAAGCTGCATTGTGAACGAACCGCGCCTCAACCTGCCCGAACTGACTGTCTCCGAACTATCGGTGGCGCTCAAGCGCACGATTGAGGAGGCATATGGTTATGTGCGGGTGCGCGGTGAGCTCGGAAAGGTGAGTTATCATGGCAGCGGCCACGTCTATTTCGATCTCAAGGACGACCGCGCCTGTATCGCCGGCGTGGTCTGGCGCAGTGCGGCGCCGCGCATAAAACTTCGGCTTGAACCCGGCCTCGAAGTCGTGGTGACCGGTCGGCTCACCACCTATCCGGGCCGCTCGCAATATCAGCTCGTCGTCGAGAGCCTGCAGCCTGCGGGGCTCGGCGCGCTCATGGCGCTGCTCGAGGAGCGCAAACGGCGACTTGCCGCCGAGGGCTTGTTTGACGAGGCGCGCAAGCAGCTTCTGCCTTTCCTGCCGCGCTCGATCGGCGTGGTCACCTCGCCGACCGGCGCGGTCATTCGCGACGTCTTGCACCGCCTCGCCGATCGTTTTCCGCGGCCGGTTCTGGTCTGGCCGGTGAAAGTCCAGGGCGATGGTTCCGCCGTCGAGGTCGCCACCGCCATTGCCGGTTTTAATTTGCTGCCGGAATTCGCCACCGCTGATCTGCCGGCACGGCCCAGCCTGATCATCGTGGCCCGCGGCGGCGGCTCGCTGGAAGATTTATGGTCATTCAACGAAGAGATCGTGGTGCGCGCGGTGGCCGAAAGCCTGATCCCGCTCATCTCCGCGGTCGGGCACGAGACTGACGTCACATTGATCGATTTCGCTGCCGATCGGCGCGCGCCGACGCCGACCGCCGCCGCCGAAATGGCAGTGCCGGTGCACAGCGAGCTGCTGCTCGACGTCATTTCGCTCGCCCGGCGCGCGCTGGCCTGCTGGCGGCGCAATCAGCAGGCGCGACGCACCGAACTGCGTGCGGCCGCGCGTGCTCTGCCCGACGCCGACGAGGTGCTGGCGCTGCCGCGGCAGCGGCTGGATCACGCCGCCGCAGGGCTCGCGCGCGGCTTGCGGGCCAACGCGCACATTCATCACCTGAGCTTTTCTCAGATCGGCGGACGGCTCGGCGCGCAATTATTGCGCGTCAACGTCGAACGCCGCCGCGAGCGCTTTTCCGGCATCGTGCAGCGCTTGCACGCCAGTCTCGCCGCGAACCTTGCGGCCGCGCGCACGCGCATTGCGCGCCAGAACGAGCGCATTGCCGTTCTTGGCGGTCGCGCCGAGCGGGCAATGAGCGTCGTTCTCGATCGTCGCGCGGACCGCTTCGTGCGCGCCAGTCAGTTGCTGCTTGCGGTCTCCTATCGCGGCGTGCTGGAGCGCGGATTTGCCCTGGTGCGCGACGCCACAAGCCGCCCCGTGCGCGCGGCGAAATCGGTCTCGACCGGCATGCGGCTCGACATCGAATTTTCCGACGGCCGCGTTGGCGCGGTTGCCGGTGACGCGCGGGTGACGCCGCAAGCTCCGGCTGCGCCGCTATTTAAGCGCCGGCGTCGGCGGCCGGGCAACGGCGGCGAAGGGCAGGGCAGTCTATTTTAGCCCGAAGGTCGAAGAACGTGCACGCTAAAATCGCCGTCGAAGAGCATTTCAGAATCGAAGAGACCAAGGGCAGCGAAGGTCGCTATTCCACTCCGTATTGGTCAGGACTGTCGGGCAAGTTGCTCGACGTGCACGGCGCGCGGCTTTCCGAAATGGACCAAAACGGTATCGAAATCGCGGTACTGTCGCTCAATTCCAACGCAGTCCAGGGCATTTTTGATGTCGCCAAGGCGGTGGGGATCGCGCGCAAGGCGAACGATGCATTGGCGGAGGTGATCGCCAAGCGGCCGGACCGCTTCGCCGGCCTTGCCGCGCTGCCGATGCAGGATCCGCAAGCCGCTGCCGCCGAACTCATCCGCTGTGTCCGCGCGCTCAGATTTAAGGGCGCGCTGGTCAACGGTTTTTCGCAGGTCGGCTCGGCGGAGACGGCGGTTTATTACGACCTGCCGCAATACCGGCCGTTTTGGGCCGAGGTGGAGCAGCTCGGGGTGCCGTTCTATCTGCATCCGCGCGACCAGTTGCCGAGCCGTCGGCAAGCCTACGAGGGGCATCCTTATCTCGTCGGCTCGCCGTGGGGGTTTGCCGAGGAGACTGCGATCCACGCGCTGCGGCTCATTGGAAGCGGGCTATTCGATAAGCATCCGAAGCTGCAGATCGTGCTCGGCCATCTCGGTGAGCGCATTCCCTATGATCTCTGGCGCCTCGACCATCGCTTGGCCAAGGTACCCGGCAGGCCAGCCAAGCGCGGAATGGCCGATTATTTCCGGGAGAACTTTTATGTCACGACCAGCGGGCATTTCTGCACCCGGTCGCTCATTCACGCGATCCTCACGCTCGGTGCCGACCGGGTCTTGTTCGCCGTCGATTATCCGTTCGAGGATCACGCCCAGGCTGCGTCCTGGTTCGACAGCGCAGAGATCGCCGAAGCCGACCGCCGCAAGATCGGGCGCGACAACGCGACGACGCTATTTGGGCTCGGCTGAGCGTGTGAATATTTGTTCGTCGCGCGTTCCGTCGAAGATCATTTGTTGTTGTCCTCGCAAAAAAAATGCAACCGCCATCTTGTTTGCCTTTGATGCGTGCGGCGGATATTCGTCCGCGCCCCAACTTGGAATGAGATGGACTGTATCGCGATTGCAGTCGCACCGTTGCTATTCGGCCGTCGCCAGGCGCTGGTAGCTGCTTGTGGAAAGGAACTGCTGGAGGGGCGTCGCGCGCGATGGAGTAAAATGGCGCAGATTGAGAAGGCAACAGAGCCGAAGCTACCGGCGGATCTACGGAAAGTGCTTGCCGCCTCTGCACGGGCGAAGGACACGGAAGCGACATGTCGAGGGCGTCCCCTCACGGCTCGCGTCCGGAAAGCGGCGGCCTTGCTGCTATGCGGTGGTGCCGATGATACTGTACACGGCCCTCAACACTTGTCCGAAAACGAAGGCGCAGTGGAAACAGCTTTCGCCGAATGAACGCCGCTATTTCGTTGGCCGGATAACTCGGAAAAAGACCCAAAGGCGCGGGCACGCCGAGTTAAGGAATCCTGCTCCAAACTCGCGGCGGGCAAGCGACGTCTTTGACGCGGATGTAGGTCGCGGCCGCGAACCCGTTGCGGGTTGATAGCGTTAGAAAACGGGCGCGGCCGGACGGCCCGCCTTGACGACCTACGGTGTGTTCTCGCGGTTCACACGGCGCCACTGACTTTGGAGCAGGTGGCGCGAATGGATGATGGCCCGCTGCCCGCTCGAGGCACCCTTTTTAGCAGGTGGCTGCGGGCTTCCGAACTCTTTCATGATATGTGCAACCACGGCCACAGGCACATCTCCCTTTGCCAGTTTAGGAGATGCGCCCCGACAAATAACCTGCACGGTGAATTTCTTCGCTATATCGGCCACGTCAGATGGAGATAACGTTACTGGGGATGCATAAGTATCTAATAATTTGGGTTTTACCCCTTTTATCGACAAAAAATTAGTTGCGACGGCCGCGTGAATAGAAAAGTTCACGTTTTGTGGCACGCTGTCGCCAGCCATCATCATATTTATTGCACTTAATTGAGCTACTACAACTCCCACCACCGCGCCCGACATATCAAGAAGCGGACCGCCGCTATTGCCCGGTTGTATCGGAGTGGACATTTGGAGAAAGCGGGTGTCGTCTTCCATGCCTGCCAACGACGTAACATTGCCCAATGTAAAGTTGCCACTCGAGGACAGGATGCCGTGATAGGGAAATCCATACGTAGCAACTGCTTCGCCGAGCCGAGGCCCAAGGCGGAACGACGCTATTGATTCGCCGCTCATGTCTGTACGCAACAGAGCTAGGTCATTCGTAATATCTTGGCTGGAAATTGTTGCTGAATGGGGCGTTTGGCCGGGATATCGCACATCAATGGTGTTGCACCCATCAACCACATGCTTGTTTGTCATGAAGAGATTGGGGGCAACGAAGAAGCCGGTTCCAGAAGACGCAGTCTCCTGCTGGCGCTTCTGCTGAGGCGTCGCCTGTGCTTCCTTCGCTTCCCTGACATTCTTGCGGGCACAATTCACGACTGCTTTGATGGCATTCGCACTGTCTTTCATATCAAGAGAGGCCAATAGGCGATTTTTTTCGTCGAAAATCTCTAATGAGTTTGCGTCGGCGATACTGTTCATGAACTCGATCGATACGTCACCCGAATACAAAGATCCCTCATGTCCGGGCAGAGTAAAAAATGGACCCTGCCAAGTTTTGGTCGTCACTAATCTCAACGTATGTTGCTTCTGCTTCTTTATCCAACTTTTCCAAGCGGGATTGGTGATGCCGATGATCCAGGCTTTGCCTTCATCCAAATGGATTAAGCCGAGGGAAAGGGCCGTCTCGCCCTTGAACCCGGCGACCGCCTGACAACCATCAGAGTTCATATAGCTGACCGACCACCAGCCAATTGTGGCGTATGTGGTATCTTGCGCGGGCTGCGCAGGAGCGGGCTGTTGTCGCGATCGCGGAGGAGTCTCGGCGACCGCGGCGCCGGCCGCTGCTCGCTCCAATAAGGCCCGCCGCTGCTCTACAGACAGGAAATCGCTCTGCGGAAGGCCGTTGGCTTCTTGGTACTTTCTGATCGCCGACCGTGTCATTGGGCCGAGTATGCCATCCGCTTCGCCATCGAAAAATCCCAACTTGATTAGTGCCTGCTGAATCTGAGAAAGCTGCTCCGGGGTCATCTTGGATTCGGCAAGAGCATCACCCTTCATTTTCGCTCGATATTGCGCAGCGCGCCCTTTATAGGCGGCAACGACGCATGACTTTTGCTGACGAGAAAAGGGGGGTGCACGCAGTCTGCACTTCTGGTTGAGCGACGTGTAAAAGTTGTCCTGGTCTCCCCGGAAAGCCGCCCGATCATCCTTATCAAGCGAAAAGTAGCGGGCGTAATACGCTATTTTGAGGTCCCAATCGGCCCGCGCGGTTTCCTCCCCGCTGCAGATGAGATGAGCTAAAGGAGAAGTTGCTTTCTCACAGTCGAAGGTCGGTTGGGAGGAGCTGGAGCCGCCTTGCGCAACTGCACCTGTGTCTGGAGCCAGGGGCACGCCCATAGCCAACAAAGTGACGATCGATGCGACGAGGCCCGTGATTTCTCGCGAACGGCCCATGGGACATGCTCTCCGAAATTCAGTTTGAGCGGCGCTTGTCGTCGGGAAAAATCACGTCTCCGGATTTTCTGCTCTTCACTTGCTCAGTCATGAGATTGCAGAACCAGTTGCAAGCCGCCAGGCAGGACCATCGGCATCAACATCATCATTTTATTTTACTGCGCTCTGCTCTCGAGCCTCGACAGCAGTAAGATCGCGCGCTTTGCCATATGCTATGATCCCCGGTCCTACACCTGAAACGCCAGCGAAATGCGTCTGCGTGCCATCGTCGCTCACCGAAAAAAGATCGGGTGTGTAGATGTATCCGCGCACACCGTTCTCACACGTCATCAGGACCCATTCCTCGACAGCAGAACCATCCAAGTCCGAGTCTTCCACGTGCTCAAACAAATCTTGATCGGCAGTGTATTTTCTTCCGTTGAGTTTGATTTCAAAGTTACCCTCACCCAAATATTGAAGATAAGTTAGCGTCGTACCCTTCTTGACCCGAAACTTGACCTCCCTGTTGCCAGTGTGGCCGCGAAAGATGAAGTCTCGTTTCGCAATCAGAGGCGCTGTTTTGGTCGCCGATATAAACTCAATCCTGTTCTTTTTGATACGCTTGTGGTTCCAGGGATGAATGACAGCCAGATACGGCAGTTCACAGTCGATCGTGCGGGGAGCCTTCTTGTCCATTGTGGCCCGTGCGGTCACGACCGTATGGTTCTCAACCACAGCGAAGCCGTTGGGGTATTCACCGCCCCAGGATTTCGAGATGTACCAGGAAGAGTCGTACGCAGTGCTCGCCGTGGTGGTGGGCGGCGCGCGGCCACTGGGCGCCGCACTATCCAATGCGCCAGTTAGAGCCGATAAGCCTTCGGAAGGTTGCAATAATCTGAAGTCGAGAGTGTCAGTGAAATGCCCTCGAATACGACAGTCCGGTCCAATGCGAGGTGCCCGTCCAGTCATCACAACTCGCGTGTGGTTATCGACGATAGGTCCACTCACTTGATACGGTGTTTGACCGCAGCGACGGTTAAAAATGAAAGCCGTTCCGGAATAATGCCCCTTGGCCGATTTCCCTCGAAATAGCAGGGAGCCGGGCTGGCCACCCGCGCCCAATATTTCTGGACGGGGGTGCTTATAGTAGAATTCTCGCGATGCCCCCTTCGCGACCAAATATACAATCGACCCATTGTGCTCCCAAAAAGTGTGTTCCCGTGCTGCGGTCGCTGCCTCCCGAGCGTTCGCTGCGGCGTGCGCGCTCGCGACGAGCGCAGCGCTAAAGGCCGCCAGTAAAAGCGATCTCTTCGTCATGGGCCGCCTCTCACAAACTATCTCGACGGATGAGTTCGCCCTTCAAGCTCCCCCGGTGCCTAGAATGCTTCGAAAGCCTAGAGTGCTTCGGAAGATGACGGGTGAGGTCGAATCTTACACCGATCCGCTGGAAAACAAGCGGTCGCGAGAAGGAACTTTTTCATCTTTCACTCCTTTCCGCGAGGCATCCCAGTCTTCTGCGTCCAGCTGCTGGGGGGCCGAAATAAGCCAGATACAGGAGGAGTTAGCTGACTAGGACAAATGGTCGAGAATCTTTCCTGTGCAGTTTTGCCATCAAATGGGCAATCGGCTATTTCGCTTCGTAATCCGAATGAGGATCTATTAATTTGGTCTATCAATTCCCAAAAGGGTCTATCAGTTGTCCAAAAGCAGCTCCGGCCTGTACTCGAAATGCATGGTGTCGAAGTGATACCACTTCCCACCCCATATGAAGCCGCGCCAGCACATGTTACGCAAAGCGTCTGGAGTGAAGGCGAGGTCGCACGATTCGGCTTCGCGTAAGATCTGCTCCACGGGTGGGCAAGATCGGCACACACCGCCATCGAACCACGGCGCGGGGCTATTGCGAAAGTTATCCGACCAGATTGCGGCAGAAGCTGCGCTAGCCGGCGGAAATCCGCCGCCCGACTACTTCCCACCAACAGGCCAGGAACACGTGCAACTCGCCGCAGCAGTTTTTTGTCCGAGTAGCTTACCTGCTTCGGCAGCCGATATCACCATCGGCCTAATGGCGACGTAAAGATCGGGGTAGGTAATGAGCCCCGCGGGCAGCATGGCAGATCCGGGCACGACGAATCGGCAGCGAGAAGCATACCGCCATTCGTCGCCAGCCCGTGCAAGACCGCGCCAAGCATTATCTGTCTTGGTGGGCTATATGGTAGGATGAGCCGTTGCCGACTTCGTCGGAAACGCCGTCGCCATTGGGCTTTGCGCGTGTAAAGTTGTGCCTTGGCTGAAAACGCGCCAAGCTGGTGCCGCGCCGAGGCTCGTTTGGCGCGGCGTTGTCGTTTGCCAATGACTTTTGTTTCACCGGAGCCCTCCATGGACCTTCTCGCTGATCGCGGTCGCCGCGTTCCAATCGAAGAGCTCAATACCAGCCGTCTGCTCGCCCATGCCCGCAAACAGGCGCACCAGCGCAATTTCGACGACGTGCTGATCGCCGATGTCGATTCGCACCATTATGAAAACGAATGCTTCGAGGCGTTTCTGCCCTATATTGAAAACGACGTGCTGCGGCAGTTGGTGCTCGCCGGCCGCGCCAAGGGTCGCCAAGCTCTCACCCCGACCCAGGTGAGCTTTCAGGATATGGGTGGCCGCATCACGCGCTATCCATTGCGCGCCTCGGAGAAGACACAGGCCGGCAAGATTCGCGACGTCGAACTCGGTCAGCGCTGGATGGACGCGATGAGCGTCGATTATTCGTGTCTGTTCCCGACGCTCCTGCTCTCCGTCGGGCTGCATCCTTCGACCGAGATGGAGATAGAGCTGTGCTGGGCCTATAACCGATGGCTCACCGAGCAGGTGCTGCCGGAGGCGGACGGCCGGATATATTCGATGCTGTCGCTGCCGATCTCCGATGCCGACGAGGCGCTGCGCCAGGTCGAGAAGTTCGGGCACTGCAGGCACGTGACCGGGTTTCTGGTGACCTCGGCGCGAACGTTGCCGATCCATCACAACAGCAACATGAAGGTCTTCCGCGCGATCGAGGAGCACGGGCTCGCGCTCGCCTTCCACTCGGCGATCAATATCGGCGAGCCCGTGTTCAAGGGCTTGAACCGTTTCGCCTCGGTGCACGCGCTCGGATTTCCCTTCTACAACATCCTGCACATGACCAATTGGGTGACCAACGGGCTCGGCGAACGCTTTCCCAAGTTGCCAGTCATTTGGATCGAGGGTGGGCTCGCCTGGGTGCCGTTCCTGATGCAGCGCCTCGATCACGAATTCATGCTCCGTGCTTCCGAATATCCGCTCCTGAAAAAGAAGCCGAGCGAGTACATGCGCGACATGTATTACGCTTCGCAGCCGATGGAGCGCGTCGACATGGTGGCGCTGGAGTGCACGTTCCGTATGATCAACGCGGAGACGCAGCTCCTTTACGCTTCCGATTATCCGCATTGGGATTTCGATCTTCCGTCGACCATCTGGGACTTGCCGTTCGTGTCGGAGAAGGCCAAGCACAACATCCTCGGCGGCACTGCCGCGCGAATGTTCAAGCTGCCGCCGCGCAACGACAAACAGAAGGAAAATCTCATCCGCTTCGGCAATCTCGCGGCCTGATAGCGCCGAGTGGGGAGGTTGCAACCGGCGCTTGGGGGCTTGGCCGTTCTTGGCCGTATCTTACAGTAATCGCGCGCGCTCCGCACAGATCGCGGGCGGCGCGGCCTTACCGTGGTAAGCGGATCACGCTCCTGTCGGCTGCGACCTGGGCCGGGGGCCATGACCTAAAAGCCGTATCGGCATGTCGGCCTTCTGCCCGGCAACCGGACGTCGTGGCGCAGAATGTGCCGGGGGCTCGGCCCGCCAGAAGCGGCTAAGTCAATGCGACGCCTCCTCGAGGATCATGTCCGCCCCCTTTTCTCCGATCATCACCGTGGCGGCGTTGGTGTTGCCGGAGACGACCGTTGGCATGATCGAGGCATCGACGACCCGCAGCCGCTCGAAGCCGCGCACGCGCAGACGCTCGTCGACCACGGCGCTGGGGTCGGGGCCCATGCGGCAGGTCGAGGTCGGATGGTAGACCGTTGTCCCGCTGGCGCGCGCATGGGCAAGCAGATCGGCGTCGCTCGCGCAGTGTGGGCCCGGCAGGCGCTCCTCGGCGATGTAGCGGCGCATGGCCGGCTCATTCATGACAGCACGCAGCTTCTTCAGTCCGGCCACGATCGTCTCGCAATCGTTACGGTTCGAGAGATAGCGCGGCTGGATGGCGGGTGGCACCCTAGGGTCGCTCGATGTGATGCGCACGAAGCCGCGGCTCTGCGGGCGCAGCTGGCACACCGAGGCCATGAAGCCGGAGAACGGATGCAAGGTGGCCCCGGCAGTTTCGGTCGAGAAAATCAGGAAATGGATCTGCACGTCGGGCGAGGCGAGTTCGGTCCGGGTGCGCAGAAATGCTCCGGCATAGCCGGCGCCGATGCTCAACAGGCCTTTGCGCGAGACGATGTAGCGCAGCCCCGCCCCGCAGCGATGGCGCCAATGATGCACGACATCGTTCATGGTGATCGGTTCCGTGCAGCGATATTGCATGCGCACCTGCAAATGGTCCTGCAGGTCGGCGCCGACGCCGGGCACGTCGGCCACGACATCGATGCCGAGGTCGCGCAGGATTTTTGCCGGCCCGACGCCGGAGAGCTGCAGCAGTTGCGGCGAATTGAAAGCGCCGCCCGCAAGAATGACCTCGCCATTGGCATAGGCGGTGCGCATCGTCGTGCCCTGGCGATAGTCGACGCCAATCGCACGCCGTCCGGAAAACAGCAGGCGGATTACCAGCGCATCTGTCGCCAACGCCAGATTGGAGCGCCGCCGCGCCTGCCGCAAGTAGCCCGCGGCTGTCGACCAGCGGCGGCCGTGCTTAGCGGTCAGCTGGAAATAGCCGGCGCCTTCCTGCTGCGGTCCATTGAAGTCGTCATTGCGCGGAATGCCGGTCTTTTCCGCCGCGGCGATGAACGCCTCGCATAAGGGATGCGGTTCGCAGACGTCGGACACTGAGAGTGGTCCGCCGACGCCGTGCAAGTCGTCAGCCCCACGCTGCTGATCTTCGGCACGGCGGAAATACGGCAGCACGTCGGAAAATCCCCAACCCGTATTGCCGAGCTGCCGCCAGTGCTCGAAATCCTCCTTCTGTCCGCGGATGTAGAGCAGGCCGTTGATCGAGCTCGATCCGCCCAATACTTTGCCGCGCGGCTGTATGATGCGGCGATTGTTCAGTTCCGGCTCGGGCTCCGAAATGTAAAGCCAGTTGAGCCTGGCGTCGCTGAACAGCTTGGCGAAGCCGAGGGGGATATGAATCCACAGGCGACGGTCATGGCCGCCCGCCTCCAGCAGAAGCACGCGATGGCGGCCGTATGCGGTCAGCCGGTTGGCGAGCACGCACCCTGCCGAACCGGCGCCGACGATAATGTAGTCGAATATCGCCGAATTGGTTTTTGTTTGCCTTCTTGTCGCCATGACGCCGTCCTCCGCGACGGCAACCATAGCGCTAACGGGCACAGGCGTGAATGCGGTGTGAGCTGGCCCGCGGCTCAGCCGAAGGCGGGCGGGCGCGGCTTTTGCGTGAAATCGAGGCCCTCGAGCAGATTATAAGCGGCGGCATCGCGCGCCTGCAGCGGCGACAAACCGAAGCGCGCCTCGATGAGCGCCAGCACCGACGTGGTGTCGGCAACGCGGTGATCGACGTAGCCGCGCCGCGCCCAAGGACTGATCAGCAGCGCCGGAATGCGCGTGCCGCAGCCATAGGCGTCGGGCATGGGCGGGGCCACGTGATCCCAGAAACCGCCGCCTTCATCATAGGTGATGATAACCGCGCTCCTCGCCCAGGCGCTGCTTTCGCCGAGCGCCCGCAACAGGCCCATGACCCATTGCTCGCCCCAGCGCGGCGCGGAATTCGCCGGGTGCTCGTCGCTCGCGCCAGTTGCTTTGAGGAAACAGACGGCGGGAAGTTTTCCCCGCTTGGCGTCATCGAGGAAATCGGCGATGTCGCGCATGCGGCCAGCTTTCACGTTCTGCGCCCAGCTCGGCAAATATTGAAACGGGTTGTGATGCGGCAGATAGCTTTCGGGATTATCGATCACCACCGAGCCGTCGCCGGGGCCAAACGCAGTTTTCAGCGCCCATGGCTTCACGTTCTCCCAGCCCTCGTTGTACCAGGCCCAAGATTGCGACGCGCCTTCAAGGCGGTCGGCAATGGTCGGGTAGGTTTGTTCTTCCGGCGGCGGGGTGATATCAATGTCGCCCATATAGGTTTCGGTCGGACCGTTGATCGGCGGCATGTCGTTGATCAGGATGCCGTGCTTGTCGTACGGCCGGTCGAAGACCGGCGGCTCAAGGCTGCCGATCTTGTTCTGCGGCGCCTTCGACGACACTGCCGAGCGCGCGGCAACGAGGTAGAGGGCGTTTCCGGTCGATCCTCCCGACATGGCCTGAAAGAAATGGTCAAACAGCACGTAGTCGTCGGCGAGGCGACAATAATCCGGCAGGTCATCGCGGTTGTAGTAGCCGAGCACGGCGGCAGACGGCTTCGAGGCTGCCATCATCATCTGAGCCGGGGTCAAATTTGCCGCCTTGCCGGAGAAGGCACGTTTCCCGGTCAGCGCAAGCGCTACAAAATAATCCATTTTCCCGTGATCGATTTGCGCGAACATGCGGAAGAAATGGTGCAAGGGGTCCCAGGGAACATTGTCGCCGGGCGGCAGATATGGACTTAAGTGGAACGGGCGGTTTTCGAGCCGTGCGCCTACAAAGCCGGCAAGCTGATAGGGCACAGGCAGATATTTGTACGGCGCGCCGTCGGGCGACTTCTGTTGCCCGCTAAAGCGCGCGTCGACCTTGCCGTCACGGTCGAGAATGCCCTCGACGCTGGCGCCGTGTGGCGATCGATACGCCCCGAAATAATGATCAAAGCTGCGGTTCTCCTGGTAGATCACGACAATATGGTCGATTTTGCTGCGCAGGCCGGACAAATCCTGCGGCGCTGGCGACTGCGCCCGCAGGATTGGCGCAAACGGCGTCTCGATCAGGCTGACGGCTCCGACAGCCGCTGCGGTTTTGAGAAAAGCGCGGCGCGCAGGTCTGACGATGGGCATGGCACGTTTACCGAACAACCAGCCCGCCGGTATCAGGCTTTCATTGCAGTTTTGCGAACGGCGGGCTGCGGCGACTGTCGGGGGGGCAATCCGGTGTTGATTTGGCCGACAAGGCCCGCTCGACGGCCGCTTCGACGTGAAGACCCGTAGTGTCGAAGAGCGGCACGGCGCTGTCGTCGGGCCGCACCAACAGCATGATTTCGGTGCAGCCGAGCACGATGCCCTGCGCCCCACGTGCGATCAAGCGGGCAATCACTTCGCGGTACGCCTGCCGCGAGGTGCAGAGAACCTTTCCCTGCACCAACTCGTCATAAATGATCTGGTGCACGCGCGCGCGGTCCGCAGCTTCCGGGATGAGCACGTCAAGGCCGAAACGCTCGGCCAAGCGGCCTTTATAGAAATCCTGCTCCATCGTGAAGGCGGTGCCGAGCAGACCGACGCGCCGCATCGACCGCGCGGCAATGCGCGCGCCCGTCGGATCGACGATATGCAGAAGCGGAATCTTCACCGCCGCCGCAACCGCATCAGCCATTCGATGCATTGTGTTAGAGCAGATCAGAAAGAATTCAGCACCGCCGTTTTCGAGCCGGCGTGCCGCGTCGATCATCAGCACCGCGGCCTTGTCCCAGTCTCCTGCATGCTGCAACGCTTCGATCTCGCCGAAATCGAACGACCACATCAGGCAGCACGCCGAACGCAGGCCGCCGAGCCGAAGGCGGATCGATTGGTTGATCAGCCGATAATATTCCGCCGAGCTTTCCCAACTTACCCCGCCAATCAGGCCGATAACCGGTAAATGGCAAGCTATGGGTTGCAACCCAGATGGCGCAGATCGCGTTTGGCGGGACATAGGGCTGTATGGCGGTCCTGCTAATCGCGGCGTGCGCTACCGCGCCAGCCATTTGGGCACGCGCTTGAGCGCGTCGGTCCGCGCCGCGAGGTTGATGGTGCGATGCGCTTTACCGGACGGATCGGCTGAGCGCGCCCGGCCGGTATCGAGCAGTACCGGCGTGGTGGGCCGGTCGAATCCATGATGGGCACCCGGATAGACGATGATCTCGGCGCGGGCGCTGCGGCCCCGTGCGCCGGCGACCATTTGCTGGCAGGTCGGGGCCGGCGACCGGTCGTCGGCGCTGCCGATGAGAATCAGGGTAGGCACACGGGTGCTCCATGCGGTCTGGCGCAGGCGCCTGCAGCCCGGATAGAGCGCCACTGCCGAACGGAAATCGGCACTGCCGTCGCGCGGTGCTGCGTTCGGCCGCACCGTCCACAGCGCGGCGACGGCGCCGCTCGCCCAGCCCAGGAGCGAGATATGGTCCGAGCGCACATAGGGCTGACTCTGCAGCCAGTGGCGCGCCGCATTGGCATCGGCGACCCGCTCGCGCGAGGCTCCTACCGTCCCGTTGCGTGCGGTGCATTGCGGTCCGAGGCCGCGCGAGCCGAACGAGTTGGGGAACAGCACAACGAAGCGGTCAGCAACGAGGAGCTTGGCCCATTGCTCGTAGAGCCCCGCATCCGCTGCGGCTTCATTGTTGAGGCCGCCGCAATCGTGCAGCCCAATGACGGCCGCGAATGGTCCCGGGCCTTCCGGACGGTAAAGCCCCCCGTGCAGGATCGTGTTGCCGGCGGGAAAATCGACGGATTGTCCAGACGCGGCAGCAGCGCCCGCCCACAGGGCGACGCCAGCTAGCGCAAAAAGGAAAGCCTTGGCAGCCATCTCGGCATGGTCATTTGGCGCCCCCGCGGTGGTGCTAGCACGGCCGGCGCCGCCGCGCAGCCTGGGCTCGATCACAAGTGAGAGGGTTTCGCCGCCGCGTCCGAGGGATTATCTTTGCTTCGCGCCGCAACTTGGCAGACGGCTTTAGCAGGAGATTGGTTTGCTCAATCGCACCGATCGTTCGGCGCCCATACCCGGTGAGGCCGAGGTCAGATATCTCGATAGTGATTTTCGCGTGGTCCGCCCCGGGGTATTCGTGCGATGCGCCGTGACAGGCGCCGAAATCCCGCTGGAGGAGCTGCGCTATTGGAGCGTCGATCTGCAAGAAGCCTACGCCTCGCCGGAAGCGGTGCTTAAGCGGCACGCCGCTGCAGGCATGCACAAAAAGTAGCGCCGGAAACCACAGCACGAAGCCCGGCCAGGCCTCGGGCAGCGCGGCATCAGCGTCCTTCGATGACGTCTCGGCAGCTGTGCCTGAGCCTTCCCATATGGGCGCGCAGGCAATCGGCGACGGCATAATCGTCGCGGATGCCGCGGCAAAAGCGCATCGCGTCGGGTCGGCAGGCGGCCTGCTGTTGGGGGGTTCCCGCGTGCTGCGCCAATGCGGCATACGGCACGGCGAGCACGATCAGGAGGAAGAGGACAGTGCGCATTGCGTTGCTCCACGAGTGCGGCCGTGACGACAATCGCGGATGCGGCTCTAAGTTTCATGGCCGGCCGTAACGCGCTACCGCTCCGGGCGAGGCTCACGGCTGGTCGGCCTGAAAACCCCCCTTTCGGCGACCAGCGGCTGTTCGCCAAAGCCACGGCGCTTGAGCCCCTCAAAGAGCAGCTCGCGAAATCGCGCTTGCTCTTCGATGACGAGCCGCACCGGCAATACGGCGGCGCGCTCCGCGAGGCCGGCAAGCTGCCGATCGCCGGCCAGCCGCGCATGGTCCTTCTCGGTCGTCAGTAGCAGCAGATTTTGCGCGCGCGCCCTCGCCAGCAGCATTTGGGCCTCGGCCGGCGTGTAGCGATGGTGATCGGCAAAGCTTATCCGCTCGGCGACAACGAGACCCGCCTCGGCCAAAGTGGCGAAGAATTTCTCAGGATCGGCAATACCGGCGAAGGCCATGATCTTGCGTCCGCTTAGCGCGGCCAGGCTTTGCCGATCGGGCTCGATCCGGCTGTGCAACACAGGCAGGCGGCGGCGCCGCGCAGTGCCGACGACGTCGGCAGCCGCGTCCGGCGGACCGACGAGCAAAATCGCATTGGCGCGAGCGAGCTGGCTTTCGAGCGATGCCCGCAGCGGGCCGGCCGGAAAAATACGGCCATTGCCGATGCCGCGGCGACCATCGACCATAATGATCGCCAGGTCCTTGCGCAGCGACGGGTTTTGAAATCCGTCGTCCATCACCACGACGCTGGCGCCGCTGGACTCCGCGGCTGCGGCGCCGGCCACTCGGTCGTGCGCGATGATCGTGGGCGCCAGTCGGGCGAGCAGCAGCGGCTCGTCGCCGACATCGGAGGCGCCGTGCACGGCGGGATTGACCAGAACGGGTCCCGCAAGGCGCCCACCATAGCCCCGGCTCAAGAAAAAGGGCCGTTCCCCCGCGGCAAGGAGAAGCCGGCAAACAGCGAGCGCCGCCGGCGTCTTGCCGCTGCCGCCGACAGTGAAATTACCAAGGCAAATAACCGGCACGCCGGCGCTGCGCCCCTGCGCATGCAGGCGCAGGCATGCCACGGCACCGTAAGCCGCCGCCAAGGGATTGAGTAGGCGGCTGAGCAGGGTTCCGCGCCCTGGCCGCCACCAAAAGGCTGGCTCGCGCATGTTTCCACCAAGTAAAGCGACGCCAACCGCGCGCAGGCAAGCGCCTTGCTTTAGGACGCGCGCTGCTCGAGCCGAAGCTCAATCAGATAAGGCTCGATTGCCGTAAACGTACGATCGAGCGCGCCGCCGAGTTTTTCGACGCACGCGGCTGCTGCCTTGGCCGCGGCGGTGCGAGCGGCCGGATCGGCAAGCCACGCGCTCAAGCGCGCGGTCAACGCTTCCGCGTCGGCCACGCGCTGGGCCCCCTGCGCGTCATCGATCGTGCCGTAGATCTCGGCGAAATTCCAGACGTTCGGGCCGTGCAAGATCGCAGCGCCAAGTCTGATAGCTTCGATCGGGTTTTGTCCGCCATGGCTCGCGAGCGATCCGCCCATGAACACGATGGGGGCGATCCGGTAGACGAGGCCGAGCTCGCCCATCGTGTCGGCAACGTAAACGTCGACATCGTGCTTGGGCAGGTCGCCGCGCGAGCGCAGGCCGACTGAGAGGCCTGCGCCTTTGACCATGTCAGCGATCGTCTGACCGCGCTCCGGATGGCGCGGCGCGATAATCGTGAGCAGCCTCGGCGCCTTTGTGCGCAGCCGCTGATGGGCGGCGATGACGGCGGCCTCTTCGCCCCGATGCGTAGAGGCAGCGGCGATCACATCGCGCAGCTCGAGGAGAGCGCTCAACCGGTGCAGCGTGGCGCGGTCGACCGGCGGTGGTGGCACATCGAGCTTGAGATTGCCGGTCGCGCTCACGTGCCGTGCGCCGAGCCGCAAAAACCGTTCTGCGTTGGCGGCCGACTGGGCGAGGCAGAGATCGAAGCGGCCGAGCAGCGCCGCGGTCGCGCCCGGGGCGAGCCGCCAGCGGCGAACAGATCGCTCGGAGACGCGGCCATTGACCAAGATCATCGGGATTTTTCGCCGCCCGCAGCCGAGGATGAGATTGGGCCACAGGTCCGATTCAACGAACAGTGCCAGGTCGGGCCGCCAATGATCGAGAAAGCGGGTGACGAATTGCGGCACGTCGAGCGGAATGAATTGATGCAGCACGCCCCCCGGCAGGCGCTCTTCGGCGAGCGCCGCCGAGCTGACCGTGCCCGAGGTAACAAGCACCGAGAAATCCTGTGCGCGAATGCGGGCAATGAGCGGCACGACGGCGAGTATTTCGCCGACGCTAGCGCCATGCACCCAGATCAGCGGACCGGCCGGGCGCGGCAGGCTCGCTTCGCCGCGCCGCTCCGATATTCGCGCGGGATGCTCCTTGCCGCGATCGAGCCGCCGCGTAAGCAGCCGCGCGCTCAGCGGCGTCGCCACTCCGGTGGCTAGCTCATAGAGCCGCAGCACGAGCGGCAGATGATCCGGCAAAATCAACTCTCCCCAGCGCGGCGAAACGTTACTTTAAGCGTGCGGCAGCGCCGACGTCACTTTAGGGGCGTCGCTTCCGGTTCGAGCAGTCGGTGCAAATGCACGATAACGTATCGCGTCTGCGCGTTATCGACGCTGCCCTGCGCCTTCGCCTTCCACGCCGCATAGGCAGTGGCGTAGTTCGGATAAATGCCGACAATGTCGAGCTTGTCGAGGTCCTTAAATTCGAGGCTTTCCACACTGACCAACTCGCCGCCAAAGACCAGGTGGAGGAGCTGCGGTACGGGCTTTTTGACCATGTCCGACATTGGGACTAGACCACGCTCGGGAGTACCGCTCATATTTTGGGCGCAGGCGCGAGAAGAGGATTTTTCAGCAGCTGCAGCAACGCCGCGTGCCGGCCATGCCCGGCGGCGACAAGCATCCCGTGCCGCGGCTCGGGGCGATTGTAGATCAGCGTCTTGCCGTTGAACGGGGTAAGCGCGCCGCCAGCTTCGTGCACCAAAAGATCGGCCGCCGCAAGGTCCCAATCGTAACTATTGCCGCCGGCAATCACGGCATCGATCGCGCCCTGCGCCACGCGCGCAAGCCGCAGCGCCAGCGACGGCGACCGCGGTTCAATCGTCAATGGCGGCGCGACCTTCGCCATGCGCGCGAGGAAATTCTTTGGTCCGGCAATGCTCATGTCCTTTAGGCCTGCTGCCGACGTGGCCACGATGGCTGCTCCATTGAGCGTTGCGCCGCGCCCGGCCGCGGCCATGAAGAACTCCTCACGCGCCGGAGCAAACAGGCAAGCCGCAATCGGGCGCCCATTCTCGACCAGGGCGGCCGATATCGCCCAATCGGGGGAGCCGGCAATATAACCGCGGGTTCCGTCGATCGGATCGACGATCCACACGTAGCGCAAGCTGAGCCGCGTCCGATCGTCAAAGCTCTCCTCCGACAGCCAGCCAATGGCGGGGTCCACGGCGCACAATTGCTGGCGCAGGAGCTTATCCACCGCGATATCGGCCTCGCAGACCGGGGATGAAGCGCCCTTGATCCAGTTCTTCAGCGGCATGCCGAACATCGACAGTGCGAGCGCGCCCGCTTCGCGCACGCTCGCCTTTAGCTGCGCCGCCGCGCCGGATAGGTCGACCGCCTCAGTGGCCGGCAACGGTGAGACCCTCGACGCGCAAGGTCGGCGCGTTGGTGCCATAGCGGAAGATAAGATCGTCCGCCGGCGCGAGGCTGCCGAACATTTCCAACAAGTGGCCGGCGATGGTCACTTCGCTGACCGGATAGGTCACTTCACCGTTCTCGATCCAGAAACCCGAAGCGCCGCGGCTATAGTCGCCAGTGACCATGTTGACGCCCATGCCGATGAGACCGGTGACGAAAAAGCCGTCCTCGATTTCGGCGATCAGCTCTTGTGGCGCTTTTGCGCCCGGCGTCAGATGCAGATTGCTGGGACCGGGTGAGGGCGTGGAGGAGACGCCGCGCTGCGCGTGACCGGTGGTCTCCAGATCAAGCTCGCGCGCGGTAGCGCAGTCGAGCAGCCAGCACTTAAGCACGCCGTCTTCGACGATCTTGTGCACTTTCGCGGCTACCCCCTCAGCATCGAATGGCCTCGACCGCAGGCCGCGCTTGCGCAGCGGATCGTCGGTCACGTCAAGACCGCGCGGCAGGATTTTCAGCCCGCGCTTTTCCCGCAAAAAGCTCGTCTTGCGCGCGACCGCGCTGCCATTGGCGGCGCTGGCAAGATGGCCAATGAGGGAACCGGAAATACGCCGATCGAACACGACCGGTACGCGCCGGGTGGCGACCTTGCGCGGATTGAGCCGGCGAACGGCGCGCTCGCCCGCATTGCGGCCGATCTCGTGCGCGCTCTGCAGGTCGGCGGCGTGCAAGGTGGAGGTGAAATCGTAGTCGGTCTCCATGCCCGTGCCGTCGCCGGCAATGGCCGACATCGAGATCGCGTGGCTGGAAAAGATCGTGGCGCCGGCAAAGCCGTGGCTCGTGATCAGCACCATGCCGCCAATCCCGCAGGACGCCGAGGCGCCGCCGGATTTGGTGACGCCGGCGACCGCGAGCGCCGCCGATTCGGCTTCGCGCGCGCGCTGTTCCAGAACTGCGACCGAAGGCATGTCGGGATCGAGCAGGTCGAGCGCGGGAAAGTCGTGCGCCAGCAGTGCCCGGTCGGCGAGTCCGGCGAAGCGGTTCTCGGGAGCCGCACGCGCCATGGCGAGCGCGCGCTGTGCCAATTGATCGGCGCCGTCACCTTTGATGTCGCTGGTCGAGACCACCGCCTGCTTATTGCCGACGAGAACGCGCAAGCCGACGTCGTCGCTCTCGGCGCGCTGGGATTCCTCAACCGCGCCGTCGCGCACGTCGACCGAGAGCGAAACCCCGCGCACGGCGATGGCATCGGCCGCATCGGCACCGGCACGCCTCGCGGCGCTGACCAGACGTTCGGCGAGATCGGAAAGTGCGGACTGATCAAGCAGCGACTGCATCTTTGTGATTTTGATCGTGTGATTTTTGCGGGTTATTGACCAAAGCGGTAATGATCTAGGGGAACATGTGCCTCTGCGGGGCGCGATTCAACCGCAAAACACGCGAAATAGCGCGCCATGTCGAGAGTTCGAGAGCCGCGGCAACGGCTCGTCAATCATGCTCGTGGTTTAGGCCGCTAAAACTAGCTTTTAACCAGCATTTTTAAGCTGATGGCCACGGCGTTCTGGCACGGTGGCGGTAACCGGGCGGCAACAGCCCGGAGGGGGTTTCGCACTGGCGTCAAATGGAGGCTGGCGGTCCGCTGTGATTGGGCTGCATCAGGGGGCCCCAGCGCATGCGCGCGCCGGGGCTCCCTTTCTGGCCCGACGCAGCTGCCTGTGGGTTTCGAAGCTGTCGATCAATCCGCTGACCAGCTGCGCCTCGTCGATTTGCATCGCGAACGCCGTGCTGCGCCGCTGGTCAATATGCGCATGGGCGCGCGGCATCGCGATCCGCCTCGCCTGCTGGAGGCGTCGGTCGTGCACCGCTTCGAACGCGAGATCATCGCCAGAAATTGCGGCTTCGCCCAAGTTTTTGGCGGCGTCATTGACGGGTTTCTCCGATCAACGATGATTAATAAGTTCGCAAAAGTCGCAGAACGCGCCTGCGGGGCTGTTGGGAGCCTATTGGCCGGTCGCACCCGAAAGGTGCATGGCGTCGGTTGCGCGCTTGATCACGTTGCCGGGCATGGCATAGGCTTCCTTGATTATGTCGGCCACACGCGCGCCGGTGACATCTGCGATCTCGAGATGTTGCTTCGCGGCCTGGGCGATGAAACCAGGGTCGTTCATGGCCGCGTGAAAAGCCGCCCGCAGCGCCGCGACGCGGAGAGCCGGCACGCCGGCCGGCGCCAGGATCGGACGATCCATTTGCAGTGGCGCTAGAACCAAGCGAAGAATCTTTTTGGTCGACTCGTCCTTGGCGAATTCGGTGATCGCCGGAACGTCTGCAAACAGGGCGTTGCGCGTCATCGCGATCTGGATCGGGACATTCACCTTTTTTTGCGGGAACCAATCCGGCCGGGTTGATTCGATCGAGGAAATGAGCCCGCCGCAGCGTCCCTGAACCTCGCCGCGTTCCATGGCCAAATAGATGTCGTTGCCGCCCACATAGCCGCCGATCACCTTGATCTTCGTGCCGAACAGCTTATCGAGCATGAGCGGCATCGTTTCCATCTGCGAGCCCGCTCCGGTGCTGCCGACGGTGAAGGGCTTGGTCAGCATATCCTGCCAGCTAGCGATGCCAGAGGTGTGCCAGGCCACGCAAATTCCGGTCGACGCATTGATGCTGCCAATCCAGTTCATGGCGCGCGGATCAAACCGTGCGGCCTTGATGCCGTAGAGCGGCGCGTACGGCACGCTGGAATGAACGAGGCCCAGCGTGGCGCCGTCTCTCGGCGCGACCGAAGACAGATAGAGCATGGCACGCAGCCCGCCGCCGCCAGGCATGTTCTGGATGACAATGTCCGGCCGGCCGGGAATGTGAGCGGAAAAGTACGGCGCGAAAGCCTGCGCGTATTGCGCATAGCCGCCGCCAGGCCCGGCGCTCAGGATCAACGAAATCGCGTGCCCGCGGTAAAAATCGGCGATTGGATCGGCGCGCGCAGCAGTGCAGAGGCCAACAAGTACTGCAACCGCGGCGAACCGGAGGCACATCCTTGCCGGCTGCGTTTTGCTACGCGTATAACGAGGAGCCGCGAAGGGCGACCAGCCAATCGAGAACGGTCTTGGCGCTAACGGCAATGACGGATCCTAAGCGGCGGCGACGTCGATGAGCACGCCGTCGCAATCGGCCATCTGGTACTGTCCGAGCGGGCAGCTGCGGCGAAACAGTTCGAGCAGCGCTTTGCCTTCGGCGCCGGAGCCGAGCGGCGCGGGGGCAAGAAGCGGATTGTCCGCGGCGAGGCGGTCGACGTCTTGCTTGAACATCTCCAAACTCTCGACTTTGAAGCCGATGTGGTCCATGCCGGCGCTGATGATGCCGGTGCCCGCATAATCCGTGATGTCCCATGGCATGAGCACGAGCGTCACCTGGCCGTCGGTCAGATAATGATTGCGGTCGCCGTCCGCCTTGTTGGCCGGGGCGAGTTCAAAGACCTCGCGATAGAACGCCGCCGTCTCGTCGGGCCGCATGGTCCGCAGCGCCACGTGATCGATACGGCGCGCGTTGATCTCGATGTTATCTTCCTGGTCGCGGTAGACCGAGGTGCGGTTTTCCATGTTCTTCTGTGAAATGTCGAACATGTTGCCGTCCGGGTCGTGGGTGGAAATTCCGGCGAACGGCCGGTTTGACGGCCGTCTGAGCCAATTCACGGTCGGATATTTGCCGCGCATGCGTGAAAACACGGTCTCGGTATCTTCGACTTCGATGCCGAAATGGTCGAGGCCGGCGGCGCGGCCGGCGCGGCGCGGATTGATGTTGAGGCCGACATACCCGTCGCCCACGGTGAGCGCCCGGCCGGGGCGCGTCCGCTGTGATGTGCCCATTCCGAACGCGGCTTGGTAAAACTGCGCCGACATGGCGTAGCTTTCGCTGACGATGGCGACGTGATTGATCTTGGAAAACATCCCTGCCTCCCCATGCCGCAATGACCCGCGATTTCGGGAACCGAGCGCGGCGCGCGCTCCTTTTCAATTATTGCGTGAGATTGATCCTTCTCCGCTCACGTTGCAAGCTGTTCACGGAGGTGTTCGTCATGGCTGAGATGTCGATCTCCAAGCGCTGCTGCGTCGTTGGCGGCGGCCCGGCCGGCATGATGCTTGGTTATCTGTTGGCGCGCAGCGGCGCCGACGTCGCGGTTCTGGAAAAGCACGCCGACTTCTTTCGCGACTTTCGCGGCGATACCGTCCACCCCTCGACGCTCGAACTGATCGTCGAACTCGGCCTGATCGACGAGTTTCTCAAGCTGCCGCACCAGAAAGTGGAGAGGCTAATAGGGCAAGTCGGCGCCGAGCATATCGACTTCGTCGATTTCCGGCATTTGCCGACGCATTGCAAATACGTGGCGCTGATGCCGCAATGGGATTTTCTCAATTTCCTCGCCATGCAGGGCAGGCGGTATGCGACGTTCGATCTGCACATGCAGACAGAGGCGACCGATCTCATCGAAGATGGCGGCCGCATCGTCGGATTGCGGGCAAGAACGCCGGACGGGACGCTGACCGTCCACGCTGATCTCGTGGTCGGCGCCGACGGGCGCCATTCGACGGTGCGCGCGCGCGCCGCGTTGAAAAGCGATAACTACGGCGCGCCAATGGACGTGCTATGGTTTCGCATCCCACGCAGGACGGGCGATTCCACCGACACGTTTGGCCACATCGAAGCCGGCAAGCTGATGATCATGCTCGATCGCGGCGATTACTGGCAGTGCGCCTACGTCATCGCGAAGGGCAGGGCCGAACAGATCAAAGCCGAAGGACTGGGCGCCTTCCAGCGGCGCATCCTCGACATGTCGCCGTTTCTCGCCGACCGTATCGGCGAGCTCAAAAGCTTGGACGATGTCAAGCTGTTGACGGTCACCGTCGATCGGCTGCGCCAATGGTGGCGGCCGGGCCTGATCTGCATCGGCGATTCCGCCCATGCGATGTCGCCGATCGGCGGCGTAGGCATAAACCTTGCGGTGCAGGACGCCGTCGCCGCCGCCAACAGGCTTGCTGGACCGCTCAAGTCCGGCACCGTGACCGACGAGGATCTGCGCGTCATCCAGGAGCGGCGCACGCTGCCGGTGCGTTTCACGCAATGGCTGCAACTGACCATTCAAAAACGCATCATCAGCCGCGTGCTGGAAAGCCAGCAACGGCCGAAGCCGCCGCTATTGTTCAGGTCTTTCAATGCGTTTCCGGTGCTGCGCCGGATTCCGGCGCGGCTTCTCGGGCTGGGCATCCGGCCCGAACACATCCGCACGCCGGACATTCTCGCGGGGGGCGCGCACTAGCCGCTCTCGCGTGAACAGTGCATCGATAGCGCAGTGGGGCGGCGTTCCGACTGTCGAGGGGGACGCTTCGCCTCGGCGCGATCAGGTATTCCGTGCGTGGGGTCGACGCGTAGTTGTTTGCGATATAGCGCCCGTCGCTCTTGGCTGGCCCGGCGCGGATAACGCGAGGCGCCCGTGCTTTCCGATAACTCTACAGACGCCCACAGAGGCCCTGTCACATTCGCGGACGATGGCAAATATCGCAAATCTTCTCGGCGTATACGCGTGCACGCGGGATTTGCTGGTCAAGAGCGTTGCAACTCCGCATCGACGCGGGCCAGGATTTCCACCAGGCTAGCCTCAGCGTCCGCATCGCCCTTCAGCCGCTTGCTCACGGTCGCGCGCAAATGATCGAGGGCGGCCTCGATCAAAGGCGGGAGTTCGCGGCGCTCCTCGCGCGCGCCGCGGTAGGCGCGGCGCCAGCGGGCCGCCCTCTCGCCGAGCGCGGTTAACCGTTCAAGGACAACATCGACCAGGTCGCGGTTGCTTTGCAAATAAGAGCGGCCTTGGTCGGTGATGGTGTAGAGCTTCTTCGCGCCTTCCGTTGAAGCGGTGACGTAGCCAGCTTCCTCCAGATAGGTGAGCGTCGGGTAGATGATCCCGGGGCTCGGGCTGTACCAGTCCGCGGTCTTCTCCTCGATCAGCTTGATGATCTCATAACCATGGCGCGGCGCCTGGGCGATCAAGGCCAGCGCCACGAGGCGGAGATCGCCGTGCGCCAGCATGCGCCGTGCGCGCATCACATCCTCGCCGCCCATGCCGAAGTCGCCGTGCCGACCGCCCACGCCGGCGAAGCGGCCGCGGCGATGGCGACCGGCCGCCCAGTATCCGCGGTGTGATTTACAATGTCCTTGCATCTTGGTTCTCCGTTGAAGATATATCTTAAGATAGCTCGTATGGCGATATATTCAAGATATATCGTACGACCCCAGGCTCCGGGTAAATTGAGCGTTGGCCTATCAGAATCCAATGAGCTGGCTGTGCTTGCCCCTTCGCGGAGCACCCTCGGCATCCCTTGGAAATAGGTGTGAATCCTGCGGCAAACCGCGTAAGGAGGAGAGCACAAGGTCCGCTAAGGCCCGCTCCGTCATCGACCTTCCGGCTCAAAGAGTGCCGATCATCGCGCGGGAAACCGCGCGCCGGTGAGCCGACCTGTCTATCGCGGAAATCTCGACGGCTGCCGCGGGGCTGTCTACATTGGCGCGCCATGTTCGCCACATTCTTCCACGAACTGCGCGCCGCTGGCCTGCCGGTGACCCTGCGCGAATATCTGACGCTCATGGAAGCGATGGAGGAGGATTTGGCCGACCGTCGGGTCGAGTGGTTCTATTATCTCTCGCGCGCAGCTTTAGTGAAGGATGAGCGCAACCTCGACAAGTTCGATCGCGTCTTCGGCCAGGTGTTCAAGGGCCTCGATCTTATCGAGCAGGCGCTCGCCGCCGATATTCCGGTCGAGTGGCTGAAGAAGCTCGCAGAAAAATACCTGAACGAGGAGGAAAAAAAAGAGATCGAGGCCATGGGCGGCCTCGACAAGCTGTTGGAAACGCTGCGCCGGCGGCTCGCGGAGCAGAAAGGACGCCATCAGGGCGGCAACAAATGGATTGGGACCGCCGGCACCTCGCCGTTCGGCACCTACGGCTACAATCCCGAAGGCATGCGCATCGGCCAGGAAGAGAACCGCAATTTCCGCGCCGTCAAGGTGTGGGACAGGCGCGAGTTCAAGGACCTTGCGGGCGACGTCGAACTTGGCACTCGTAACATCAAAATCGCGCTGCGGCGCCTGCGCAAATTCGCCCGCGCCGGCGCGCCGGACGAACTCGATCTCGACGGCACCATCAAGGGCACCGCGCACAAGGGCTATCTCGACATCCTGATGCGGCCGGAGCGGCACAACACAGTCAAGGTGCTGCTCTTCTTCGATATCGGCGGCTCCATGGACTGGCACATCAAGGCGACAGAGGAATTGTTCTCAGCCGCAAAGAGCGAGTTCAAGCACATGGTGCACCTGTATTTCCACAACTGTCTCTACGAGCGGGTGTGGAAGCACAGTCGGCGGCGCTTGGCCGAGACCACCCCCACGTGGGAAGTGCTGCACACCTACGGGCACGACTACAAGGTGATCTTCGTCGGCGATGCCGCGATGTCGCCTTACGAGGTCGTGGCGCCGGGCGGCTCGATCGAGCATTTCAACGAGGAGCCGGGCAGCGTTTGGATGGAGCGTGTTACGCGCAACTATCCGTCCTGCGTCTGGCTCAATCCGACCGTCGCCGCCGAATGGGCGGCTAGCCCCTCGATCCGGCTGATGCGGCAGATCATGGGCGAGCGGATGTATCCGCTGACGCTCGAGGGCCTCGACGCGGCGATGCGCGAGCTCGGCAGGTAAATCTTACCCGCGCCATGGGCGCAATAATCGAGATGCCGGTTGCGGGAAGGACTAAGCCAAGAAGCAAAAATGGCACTCTACGGTGCGCTCATCGATAAGGACAGCGGCCACTGTTATGGTGTTTCTCCGAATGCGGCAGGCTCGGATGGCCGGTGCAGTCCTCTCATGATCGCACAGCGTTCGCGCAGGCCGCGATCGCTCCATGGCTGAGCTTGCCGGCAGGGTGGCACTGATCACCGGCGCGAGCCGGGGCATCCGGCGCGGCATTGCGCTCGAGCTTGCCGCCGCCGGGACGTGATGCTCACCGCGCGCAATGGCGAGGCGCTCAGTGAGGCCGCCGAGGAGGCGCGCCTGCTCGGCCGCAAGGCCGCGATCCACGCCGCCCATCTGACTGCGACTGAGGAGCCGGCCGGCCTGGTCGCGGCGCTTACGCGTTCGTTTGGCCGCCTCAAATCCTGGTCAACAACGCCGGCGGCACGCGGCGAGGTAAGCTTTTTCCAGCAGCCGGAGCAGGACTGGCGCGAGGGTTTTGAGCTGAAGTTTTTTGCCCATGTGCGGCTCTGCCGTATGGCCTGGCCGCTGTTGAAAGAAGCGCAGGGCGCGGTCGTCTTCATCGAGGGCGTCGGCGCCCGCGCGCCCGTTGCCGATTACATGATCGGCGCTTCGGTGGTGGGCGCAAGCCTCGCCTTCATGCGTGGGCTGGCCGATCTCGGCAAGCGTGAAGGCGTCCAGGTCAACGCCGCCAATCCCGGCTGCGTCATTACCGAACGCTTCCGCCATCGGCTCGCGACCATCATGCGCAAGACCGGCTTCGACAAAGCGGCCGCGATCGAGGCCCGCCGCCATGAGCTCGACATCACGCGCTTCGGTACGCAAGATATTGCTCCGCTGGTGCGCTTCATCGTTTCCCCGTGCGGGGGGCTCCTGCACGGCGCGGCCATTGACATGGACGGCGGCGGCCAGAGCGTTCCGCTGCGCATGTCGAACTACGAGTGAAGCGGCTCGCCGCCGATTGCGCATGCGCAATCGACAATGTTCTCGCGGCTGCAAGTGGCGGTCGCCGGATTCGTTCGCTGATCAGGCTCCAGCCCGCGCTGCGGCGATTACGTCCGGGATAGCCGCGTCGTTGCCGGGCGCCATGATGTGTACCCCGGCAATGCCTTCGATCGTGGAAAATTCTTCGATCAGCTCCACGCAGATGCGCACGCCTTCACGCTCAGGATCCGCGACATCTTTCATGCGCTTGATCAGCGCGTCCGGGATGATCGTGCCGAATAGGTGATGTTTCATCCATTGCGCCGAGCTTGCCGAGCGCAGCGGATTGACGCCGATGATGAGGGCGAGTTTTCTCGTCAGCCCAGCGACCCGAAGCCGCTCGACATAGCGGCGTACGATGCCGACGTCCATGCAAAACTGCGTCTGCACGAATTGCGCACCCGATTTTGCCTTGCCCGCGAGCGCGTTTGGATGCCAGTCGGCGGGCGGGTCGATCGGCACGTCGGCTGCGCCGAGGAAGAAATCCGCCCTGCCGCCGACTGGGCGCCCGGTTGGCAGGGTGGCCTCGTCGCGAAGCCGGCGCGCGGTCCGCAGCAGCGCCGTCGAGTCGAGATCGAACACCGGCTTGGTATCCGGCTGGTCGCCCGCTTTCGGATCGTCGCCGGTAAGCAGCAGCAGGTTGCGGATCCCCAAAGCGGCAGCGCCCATCAAGTCGGCCTGTAGCGCGATGCGGTTCCTGTCGCGGCACGTCAATTGCAAAATCGGTTCGATGCCGATGCCGGCCAGGATGCTGGCGGCGGCAAGCACGTTCATGGCTGCGCGAGCACCGGCGCCGTCGGTGACATTTACCGCGTCTGCCAAGCCCCTGAGCGGGTGCGCCTTGCGCAGCAGATCGGCGGCGTCGCAGGACACCGGTGGCGTCACTTCCGCGGTCATGACGAATTGCCCGCGCCGCAAACGTTCGGCGAAAGTGATTGGGCCGGGGGTGGTGTGCTCGTTCATGCGCGGATCTCGCTGCGGCGCGGCGGGCCACCAGCGCTTATATGGTTTACCGTAACCCTGCAATTGCGCCTTTCCGGACCCGCTTTCTGGACAAGAAAGGCGCGTGCCTTTAGAGAGTTGCGCCAAGATGAGCGGCGTCAATGAAATCCGGGCGAATTTTCTCTCCTATTTCGCGCGCGCAAGGCACGAAATTGTGCCGTCCTCACCGCTCGTGCCGCGCAATGACCCCACCCTGATGTTCACCAATGCCGGGATGGTGCAGTTCAAGAACGTCTTCACCGGCCTGGAAAAGCGCCCCTACCTGCGGGCTACGACAGCGCAGAAATGCGTACGCGCGGGCGGCAAGCACAACGACCTCGACAACGTCGGCTACACCGCGCGGCATCACACCTTCTTTGAAATGCTCGGTAATTTCTCGTTCGGCGATTACTTCAAGGAACGCGCAATCGAGCTTGCCTGGAACTTAATCACCAAAGAGTTCGGCGTTCCGGCCGACCGGCTGATGGTGACGGTGTACGTCGATGACGACGAGGCGTTCCGGCTTTGGAAAAAAATTGCCGGCTTGCCCGACAGCAAGATCGGCCGAATTGCCGGTTCCGACAATTTCTGGGCCATGGGCGAGACCGGGCCGTGCGGGCCGTGCTCGGAGATCTTTTATGATCATGGCTCACACATTCCTGGCGGCCCCCCTGGCAGCGCCGACGCCGAAGGCGATCGCTTCGTCGAAATCTGGAATCTTGTCTTCATGCAGTACGAGCAGCTGGCCAACGGGCGGCGGCTCGAGCTGCCGCGGCCCTCAATCGATACCGGCATGGGCCTCGAACGCATCGCGGCGGTGCTGCAAGGCACCCACGACGATTACAAGATCGACCTGTTTGGCGCGCTCATCGAAGCCATCGCCGATATGACCGGTATCGATCCGCAGAGCGAGCGCAAGGCCTCGCACCGCGTCATCGCCGATCATCTGCGCGCCAGCTCTTTCCTCATCACCGACGGCGTACTGCCCTCCAACGAAGGCCGCGGATACGTGCTTCGCCGCATCATGCGCCGCGGCATGCGCCACGCCGAGCTTTTGGGCGCCAAGGAACCGCTGATGTGGAAGCTTGTGCCGGTTTTGGTGCGCGAGATGGGCCAGGCCTATCCGGAACTCGTCCGCGCCGAGGCCCTGATCAGCGAAACGCTAAAACTCGAAGAGACCCGCTTCCGTCGCACTCTGGAGCGCGGTCTTGCCATCCTTGATGAAGCGAGCACGTTGCTTAAGCGCGGCGATATGCTCGACGGTGTCACCGCGTTTACGCTCTATGACACTTACGGCTTCCCGCTCGATCTGACCCAGGACGCACTAAAACCGCGCGGCATCGGCGTCGACATTGCCGCATTCACCGACGCCATGGAGCAGCAGCGCGAGAAGGCGCGCGCCTCGTGGGCTGGTTCGGGCGAAGCCGCGGACGAAGCGGTATGGTTTGCGCTGCGCGAAAAGGTCGGCGGCACCGAATTTCTCGGCTACGAGACTGAAGCCGCCGAGGGGGTCGTCACCGCGCTCGTTCGCGACGGCAAGCAAGTCGGGGCGCTGGTCACGGGCGAGAGTGGCTCGGTGGTTGTCAACCAGACACCGTTTTACGGCGAATCCGGCGGTCAGGTTGGCGATACCGGCTTCATGACCGCCGAAGGGGCGCGTTTTCGCGTGACCGACACGCAAAAACATGCCGGCGACGTGTTGGTCCATACCGGCACCGTCGAGGAAGGTAATTTGAAAATTGGCGCTGCCCTTGCCCTTGCGGTTGATCGTGAGCGGCGCAGCACGATCCGCCAGAATCACTCGGCCACGCATCTTTTGCATGAGGCGCTGCGCCAGGTGCTTGGCGATCACGTGGCGCAAAAGGGCTCGCTGGTCGCGCCCGATCACCTGCGTTTCGATTTTTCGCATCCCAAACCGATGAGCGCGGAAGAAATCGAGCGCGTGGAGGACATTGCCAACGCGGTCGTACTGCAGAACGCGCCGGTTATCACCCGCTTGATGAGCCGCGACGATGCGATCGCTTCGGGCGCCCGTGCGCTGTTCGGCGAGAAATATGGCGATGAGGTGCGCGTGGTCGCCATGGGGCAGGGCGGCGGCAACACGATGGCCTGGTCAGTCGAGCTATGCGGCGGCACGCATGTGCGCCGCACCGGCGATATCGGGCTCATTTCGGTGATCGGCGAGGCTGGCGTGGCTTCCGGCGTACGCCGCATTGAGGCGCTGACAGCGAATGCCGCGCGCCACGAGCTCAGCCGGTTCCGCAAGGACGTGCGCGCCATCGCTGCGGCATTAAAAACGCCGATCGGGGAGGTCACGGCACGCGCCGGTGCGCTCGTTGAGGATCGCAAAAAACTCGATCGCGACTTGTCGGAAGCGAAGAAAAAACTCGCGATGGGCGGTGGGGCCGCTAGTGGCCAGGGCGCCGATGGCGTGCGCAATGTCGGGGAGATCAAGCTGATGGCGCGCACCGTCTCCGGTATCGAGCTGAAGGATTTGCGCAGCCTTGCCGATGAGGGAAAAAAGAAAGTCGGTTCCGGAGTTGTCGCCATTATCGGCGTCACCGGCGAGGGCAAGGCGGGCATCGTGGTGGGCGTCACTAACGATCTAGTTTCGCGCTTCAATGCGGTCGATCTTGTGCGGAAGGGCGCGGCGGCGCTCGGCGGCAAGGGTGGCGGTGGCCGGCCCGACATGGCGCAGGCCGGCGGCCCCGACGGTTCCAAGGCGGACGCGGCCCTCGATGCTATAGCGGCGGCGCTGGGCGGGTGACGCCATTCTCCTACGCGCCACGAACCAAGTGGCTGATGGTGCAAAAGCGGGATCGTTGCGACTTTGCCGATGGCGGCCGCGTGATCCGAACACGGCTGGTTCGTCGCCCCGTCAGGATGAAAATCCGCATGCCGCGTGATGGCGCACTGTCGTGTCGCGGACCAGCGACGGCGGCAAAAAGCTTGCCAGTAAGGCGCGAGCGCCTGCAGCGGCGCGACGCTTTCGACCTCGTCTACCGGCACAGCCTCGAAGTTGACGACAGCGGCGGACGCCTCGCCATTGGCTCGATCATCGGCGCCCTCGGATCAGCGACAATGGCGGGTCGCGCTGGCTAATGAACGCCCACCTGCCGCCCGTCTACGCCGCAAGGTTGGCAAAGAAGTAACGGCGCTAAAATTTTGGAGCTCGGCGAGAGCGGACCATTGAGCAACGTCGCCAACTGACGGGACGGTGTGGATCAGCTCGTGGCTGAATCGTCATCTGTGCTACAGCTCCACGATCATTCCATCTTCCGCGGTTTCAAAGGGAAGCTCGGCGCGGCGCGAAAGCATGTCAGTGCTCATATGCGTGAGCACGAGCCGCTTCGGCCTGATCTGTCCGAGCCGGCGTTCGAGCGCTGAAAGCGTCATATGGCCTTTGACCGGTCGGTCGCGCATATAGGCCTCGCAAACGAACAGGTCGGCGTCGCGGCCGATGGCCATGAGTGCATCGGTCCATTCGGTGTCGCCGGAAAAGCCAATGGCTTTGCCCTCCACCTCGAACCGAAAGCCGAGGCAGGGGCCGGCACGATCGTCATGCACGACGTGGAACGGCACAACCTGCACGGAGCCTATTGCGCTGCGGCTGCCGACGGGCAATTCCTGCACGGTCAGCGGAAAGCGCAACGGCATATCCTTCATGCCCGGATAGGCCATCTCGATCAGGTCCGCATAGCGGGCCTTAAGCCCGTATGGTCCGGCGATGGTCAGCGGCCGCTGCCGCTTGAGGATGTGCGAGGCCTCGAGCAGGAAAAAAGGTAAGCCGCCAACATGGTCAGCATGGAAATGTGAGATGAAGATGAGATCGATGGCATTTCGGTCGATTGCAAGCTTATTGAGGCCGACGAGCGACGTCGCTCCGCAGTCGATCAGCGCGTTGGTCTCCCGGCCAACCAGGTGAAAGCAGGTGTTGAAACGGCCCCCCGAGCCGAACGCATCGCCGCAGCCGACAAATTGCAAGTGCATGAATGGCCCTCCGCCCCCAATTCGGCTCCGAGCGGCTGATATGCACCTGCTTCTATGCACGCTGGCGTGCCGAGAAAAGGGCGGACTTGCTCGCTGTAAGCGATCACGATGGCGGCGGCCGCCTACCCAGCTATCCCGCAAGTCGCTGTCCATGCGAGGTTTTTGGGCGCTTACGCCGGCGCTTCGCGCGGGGACGGCGGCTGGCCGCCCAGCGCGCCATGATCGCACCACAATTGGCGCATGCTTTCATGCTGGCCCGCAAGCGTGAGGAGAAGGGGACAGTCGGGTGCGGCTTCGACCAATATATCCGGGTACGTGTATGGTGCTCACGCTGGCGGCAGCGCTCTGCGGTTGCGCCAATCCCGACATCTTAGATAAAAACGAGCATTGGTTCGCGCGGCCTTTGGATCTTACCGGGCGCAACGCCGGCTATACGTTCTCCGAGCTGCAGGAATCGCACGAAAAGCTCCGCCCCGTTACCGCCAACGATCTGGTCACCGGCAGTGGCAGCTGCCCTCCGCCGCCCGAGGCTGTGGCGGCGTCGCAGCCGGCGCCCACCAGTGCGCCAGGAGCCGGACCCGGATCCACACCTGTGGCGCTGGCGCCGGGTGCAGGCGATTCGGGCGCGGCCCCGGCGCCGGCCTCGCCGTCATTGCTTGGGGCGGGGGTCGCTCTGGGCATGACCGAATGCGAGGTGGTATGGCGCGTCGGCGCACCGTCCTCGGTGCAAATCGGCAGCAATCCAAACGGAGATCGCACCGCCCAACTGACATTCGACAGGGGTCCGCAGGCGGGCATTTACCGTTTCGCGGGCGGCCGGCTAAGGGCTATGGACCGCGTGGAGGCGTCGGCCGCGGCGCCCAAAGTGTCAAAGCGAGTGCGCCGAGAGCGGCCCAGGAGCGAACAGATCTCGACGGAATAAGCACAACCGCGGCGAGGCGCGTCTCACGTCAAGGGACGGGCCGGGCGAGATCGGATCGTCGTGACGATGGCGCGTTCTCGCTTCGACAACGCTGGCTCACGGTCTGCGCAATGATTTGACCGAGTGCTGCGAAATCCCGCTTCCGCGGGGAGGTCCGCCGCCACGCAAGGCCGATCGTGCGCGCGGGCTGCGGGTCGGCAAAGCGCAGAAGTTTTACGCGGCCATCGCGCACCTCGACGTCGGCGGCAATTTCCGGCAGCAACGTGACCCCGTAGCTATTCGCCACCATTTGCATCACGGTGGTGAGCGAAGTGGCGCCCAGTCTCGCTGGTGTGTCGCCGGCCACCGCGCCGCAGAAGGCCAGCGCCTGTTCGCGCAGACAATGGCCTTCCTCGAGCAGAATGAGCCGGCGCGGATCGACGTCCTTGACTGCCCCGCGTTGGTTGCGCAGTGCCGGATCGTTGGCCGGAACGGCGAGCAGGAACGGATCCTTGAACAGCGGCAGTGTCTCAATGTCGTTCGCCTCGGCTGGCAGTGCCACCATCACGGCGTCGAGCTCGCCGGTGGCCAATTCGCGCAACAAAAGCTCCGTCCGCGTCTCGCGGACGTCGAGCCGCAACTGCGGATAGGTGCTTTGCAGGAGCGGAAGCATGCGCGGGAGCATATAGGGAGCCAGCGTCGGAATGATGCCGAGGCGCAGAGCGCCGATGAGCACGCCGCGATGGCGCGCAAAATCGATGAGGTCGCGTGTGGCGGCGAGGATTTGCTCGGCGCGTCGCGCGACTTCACGGCCGGTTTCGGTGAGCGCGATTTCGCCGGCGCGCCTTTCCACCAGTTCGGCACCAATCTCCCGCTCCAGTTCGCGTACCTGCATGGATAGGGCCGGCTGCGTGACGGCGCAATCCTCTGCCGCGCGCCCAAAATGCCGGTGACGCGCGAGCGCACTCAAATAGCGCAGCTGTCGCAAGGTGATCATTGCAATAAGCTAGGCTTATCGGACGCGGCAATCAATATGATTAGCCCTTATGCGATGAGCCGCCGAACCAAAGCATGCAGGCAGAACAGGAGGTAGAGTATTGGGCAGAGCCGCAAGAGAAATGTGTAACGCGCCGGTATCGAAGACTTCTCGATCTGTTGGTGCGCAAGGCTTCCGCCGAGCTGCCACCTGCTATTAGCGCACGATCCTGCGGTCAATCTCGTCGGCCTTGAGGACGTGAGAGGAGATCACCGATTTCGCCGGCATCGAGGATCGCAATCACTTCGAAGCGCTGACTGCCTTGCGCATATTTGACGTGGCCTAGCGGACGCGGCTTCGGGTGCGCTTGTCGGTCGTATAGGCGAGGGCTATAAGCCGCGGGGCTCCGCACCTATCCAATCAGCAAAGGACCATTTGATGGCGATCGAGCGCACATTTTCTATCATCAAGCCCGATGCCACGGCGCGCAATCTCACTGGTGCGATCAACGCGATCATCGAACAAGCCGGCCTGCGTATTGTGGCGCAGAAGCGTGTGCGCATGACGCGCGAGCAGGCCGAGATGTTTTATGCGATCCACCGGCAGCGTCCTTTTTTCGGCGAGTTGGTGGAGAACATGATTTCAGGGCCGGTAGTCGTGCAGGTGCTCGAAGGCGAGAATGCGATCGCCGCTTATCGCGATCTCATGGGTGCGACCGATCCAACCAAGGCCGCGAACGGAACGATCCGCAAGATCTATGCTAAATCAATCGGCGAGAACTCGGTGCATGGCTCCGACGCCGCGGCCACGGCCGAGACGGAGATCGCGCAGTTTTTTTCCGGCAACGAAATCGTCGGCTGACGCTGCGCGAAAGTGAGTCTCGGACTCCGCGGCAGGAGCAGGGTCAAACATCTGCCACCCGGCGGATTTCTTCGCCGCCTACAGCCTGCTTCCTCGTCCGATCCGATCCCCACGCCTCGACGAACGGCCCGACCCGTTAACCCCTCTTCGTGGAGGCTGCGGATCACCGATTGGCTTGTCAAAGGCACGTGAAATATCACCGTACCTTGGCACCACCCTCAATCTCCTATCCGCCGAGGCGGAAGTCTGCTGTCCGGCTACGATGGGCGCCGCACGGCCGAAGCTGGAACGAGTCGCCTTTCGATCTGGCCTGTGGCGGACGGATCAAATTGCTGCCGATCGTCTCTCGTCGCTTCCGACAGGTGCCTATATTCGCAAAAGCGTTAAACCGACATGCTGCAGGTGGGCATGGCAATCTTCGCGCACGCGCACTTTTTGGCAGCGCTCGCTCAGATCGTGCTCATCAATCTTTTGCTCTCTGGCGACAATGCCGTGATCATCGCCATGGCCTGCCGCGCCTTGCCCCGTACGCAGCGATTTTGGGGCATGGCCATCGGCGCCGGGGCCGGCATTGTCCTGCGCCTCGTTTTTACCGTCGCCATCGCCGGGCTATTCCAGCTCCCCTATCTGAAGCTCGTCGGCGGCCTCGCGCTGCTCTACATCGGCGCCAAGCTTTTGGTCGACGAAGGCCCCGAGAAGAAGGAAATGGAGCCCGCGGCACATCTGTGGCGCGCAGTCTGGGTTGTTGTCGTGGCCGATGTCGTGATGAGCTTCGACAACATCCTCGCCATGGTGGAAATCGCCGACAGCGACCTGCTGCTGCTCGCGATCGGTCTCGCCATTTCCATCCCGCTGGTGGTGGCCGGGGCGGCTCTTGTTACCGCTTTGCTCGAGCGCCTGCCGATCCTCATCTGGGCTGGCGCGGCCTTGCTCGGCTGGGTCGCCGGCCAAACGATTGCCGGTGATGCGACGATCTTGAGCTTGGTGGCGCGCATGTCGGGCGGGCAATGGCTTGAGCGCCTGGATTTGGCGGCCGGGCTCGCCGGCGCAGCGCTTGTCCTCGCGGCCGGGGTGCTCTGGCGGCATCGGCGCGGACGCGAAGCGGCGTGATGGAAATCCGTGGTCGCTGGCTTTCTGATCGACATAAATCCTCGAGCCGTTGAGCTGTCGTGTCAAACTCTGCCGCCGTAATTGCGCTGGCCCGAGGTCCGCGACGAGCACGGCGTGCTCAGCCGCCACAATTTGGGGCGTACCCAGAGGAGGGCAGGCCTAATCGGTGTGGTTGTCAGATTGGTTAACCGGCGGCGCTTCCTGACAGAACAAGTCCGCAGAAGCCTAGGCGAATCGGTGTAGGCCGAATCGGTGTGGTTGTCAGATTGGTAAACCACTTCCCGCCGAGAACAAATCGATCTGTTATGTTGCGACGCTCGAGAAAAGAATTGCGGCGATTTTTGATCAAACGGCTGTGCTGCGCGCGGTCTGATCCATCCACACGTGCGCAGCCGTGTCAACGCGGCGGCGCAATACAGCCATGCTTGCGCCGTATTCGTAAGTCTTCCTTATAGCACAATCGGATTTGGGCCATCCGGCCGGCGATGTCTTGGCTGACACGATCGCTTCGGACTTTCCCCAAAATCTGGGTTGTGGCGCGGAGCGCAGCGCACGAGGACCCGTCGCGCGTCGTGCCGTCATTGGCATCTGGACTGACTTAGGAGACAGACGATGCAAAAGGGCACCGTCAAATGGTTCAATCCCACCAAGGGCTACGGCTTTATCAAGCCGTCGACCGGCGAGAAGGACGTTTTTGTGCACATCTCCGCCGTGGAACGCGCGGGCCTGCGTACGCTCAATGAAGGGCAGATGGTCGAGTATGAATTGGTGACCAACCGCGGCAGAACCTCTGCAGAAAATCTAAAAGTTGCGTGAGCCGAAGACGGGGTTTTCCCGGTTCTTGTGGCCCCCGGGTCTGACCGGGGGTTTTGTATATTGGCCGTTGTCTCTATCCGCGCTCGTCGCGGGCGCCGACGTCCTTAAACCGCCGAACAAATCCGGCCATGAGGTGGGAAGTGATTTGACCGAACGTGAAAGTCCGCAGCGTTAGTCGTTGCTGTGTGGGTTATTGCCGCTCCCAACATCTGCCGTCACGCGCCCTTCCGCCACCGCGCGGAGTGCTTGGGGATAAAGCTGATGCTCGACCTCGAGCACGCGCTCCGCCAGCGCTTCTTCGGTATCTCCGGCCAGCACCGGCACGGCTTGCTGCGCCACGATTGGCCCGGAATCCATTTCCGGCACGACGAAATGCACCGTCGCGCCGTGCAGCGTCGCGCCGGCGGCCAAGGCACGGCGATGCGTATGCAGCCCCTTGAATTGCGGCAGCAACGCGGGATGAATGTTGAGCATGCGGCCACTCCAGAGGCGCACGAAATCGCCGGTCAACAGGCGCATGAAGCCGGCCAGGCACACAATGTCGATGCGATGCGCTTGCAATGTGGCCTGCAGAGCGCGCTCAAAGCGCGCGCGGTTGTCGCCGTAAGGCCGATGGTCGACGACCGCTGTGGCAATGCCGGCTGCGCGCGCGCGCGCGAGCCCCGCAGCCTCCGGCCTGTTTGATAGGACGAGCACGATTTCGGCCGGATAATCTTCGGCTTGCGCCGCCTCGATCAGCGCCGCCAAATTCGAGCCGCGGCCGGAAATCAGCACGGCCACGCGTTTTTTGCGGCTGCCGGCCATCATTTACCAGGTAAGATCAAGCTGGGCGCGGAAATTCACCCGGGGCTTGCCGGCCGCTTTGATCACTTCGCCAAGGCGGACGACAGTCTCGCCGCTCGCGGTGAAGGATGTGATCGCGGCGTCGGCGGCTTGTGAATCGAGCACCGCCACCATGCCGATTCCGCAATTGAACGTGCGCAGCATTTCCTGCTCGCTGATCCTTCCAGCGGTGGCGAGCCATTTGAAAACCGGCAACACCGGCACGCAATTGAGATCCAAAGCGACCGCGCATCCATCCGGCAAAACGCGCGGAATGTTCTCGACAAGCCCGCCGCCGGTAATGTGCGCCAGCGCCTTGACGGCTTTGCTCGCCCGAATCGCTGCCAGGCCGGGGCGCACATAGAGCCGGGTTGGAGTGAGCAGGGCTTCACCCAAAGGGTGCGCCGGCGCGAAGGGTGCAGGCGCATCCCAGGTAAAGCCGGCCTCGGAAACGACGCGGCGCACCAGCGAGAAGCCGTTCGCGTGCACGCCCGATGCGGCAAGCCCGACCACGACATCGCCTGCGGCGATATCGGGGCGCGGCAGCAGCGCGCTGCACGCCACCGCACCCACGGCAAAGCCGGCAAGGTCGTAATCGCCGCCCTGGTAGATGCCGGGCATTTCGGCGGTCTCGCCGCCAATGAGTGCGCAACCAACCTCGCCGCAGGCGGCAACGATGCCGGAGACCACTGCCGCGCCCACTTCCGGTTCAAGCTTGCCGCAGGCAAAATAGTCGAGAAAGAACAGCGGCTCGGCACCTTGCACGACAAGGTCGTTGACCGACATGGCGACCAGATCAATGCCGATCGTGTCGTGGCGGCCGGTCTCGACCGCAATCTTAATCTTGGTGCCGACGCCGTCAGTCGCGGCCACCAGGATGGGGGCGGAAAAACCGGCGGCCCCAAGATCAAACAGGCCGCCGAAGCCGCCGATTTCGGCGTCTGCGCCCGGCCGTGCGGTCCGGCGCAAGAGCGGCTTGATCAACTCCACCATGCGGTTGCCGGCATCGATGTCGACGCCGGCTTCCGCGTAGCGCGCCTTGTCCACGAGGCCACCAGATCGGAACCGACGATGAATCATGCCTGCCAGCAAATTAACGTCAGGGCGCCTCCTACGGCGGAATCCCCGGGTGCGCAAGCGCCGAGGCCCGGCTATTATAGGGAGCGCGGGGAGAAGCGGCCCCAGCGGGGGCCGAAAGGAGCGGGATTTAAGCAGCAGTCTGCAAAAGGCGGGCAGGCAGCGCGCTTTAGCCGGGGCGTCGTTTGAGTATTCCAAACCTCATTACGTTGGGCCGCATCATTCTGGTGCCTATCGTCGTGTGGGCGATCACCTCCGGAGAAATGCTGGCCGCTTTCGCGTTGTTTCTGATCGCCGGCGCAAGCGACGGAGTGGACGGCTTTCTGGCTAAGCGCTTCCACATGGCAAGCGAGCTCGGCGCTTACCTCGACCCACTCGCCGACAAGGCGTTACTAGTGTCGATCTACGTCGCGCTCGGCATTGCACGGGCGCTGCCGATCTCGTTGGTTATTCTCGTGGTTTCCCGCGACATCATGATCATCAGCGGCTTCATGCTCGCCTGGCTCGTCGGCAAGCCGATGCCGGTCAAGCCGCATCCGGCCTCGAAAGCCAATACGGTGGCGCAAATCCTGCTCGCCGCGCTGGTGCTGGCGCAGAAGAGCTTTGGCGTTGAAATCGCCGGGTTGGAAGTTGCCGGGATTGTTCTCGTCGCCGGATTGACCCTGTTGTCCATAGCTCTCTATCTCGCCGAATGGTTCCACCACATGAACGGGGCGGGATAGTGATGCGGGTTGTTCGCGGCGTTCCGGATCGCCGGACGGGCCCGCTCGATGAGGCACCCGATTGATCGCATGTCGCTCCCGCCGCGCCAACTTGCGCTTGCGCTTCAGCACTCGGAGAGCTACGCGCGCGAGGATTTTCTCGCTGGCCCTTGCAATGAGGCCGCGCTCAAGCTGATCGACAGCTGGCCCGATTGGCCGGCCAACGCCATGGCGCTCGTTGGGCCCGAGGGCTCCGGCAAGTCGCATCTGGCATCGATCTGGGCGGCGCGGTCGGGCGCGCGCATCATCTCGGGACGGTCGCTCAACGGGGCCAATCTCATGGCCGCGCTCGCCACCGCTGCGCTGGTGATCGAAGAGGCGGCAGCAGCCGACGAGCGCGCGCTCTTTCACTTGTTCAATCTCGCTCGCGAAGAGAAGGCCTTCCTTCTGTTCACGACGCGAACGCCGCTGGCTTCCTGGCGTGTGGCCACTGCCGATCTTGCCTCGCGGCTGCGCGCGCTGCCGCTCGTGACGCTGCAGCCGCCCGATGACGCGATGCTCCGTGGCGTGATCGTCAAGCTGGCCACCGACCGACAGGTCAAGCTTGATGAGGCGGTGGTGCGCTATCTGTCCACACACGTCGAACGTTCATTCGCGGCAGCGCGCGCCGCCATCCTGGCGCTTGACAGCGAAGCGCTGCGGCAGGGCCGGCCGGTGACCCGCGCGCTCGCTGCCGAGCTCTTTCGCAATCAAAGTTAGCTCAACCCGCAAGACCGGCACGGGCAAGGCGGCAAAGGCGCGGCGCAGGCTTGACGGAGCGCGGTTGGGCCTCCTTATGTGCATGGAGCGAGCTCGCCCAATGGTTATGCTGAGCCTCGCGCCTCAGGAGGCCGGGTTGAATAGCGCTGATCGGGGTCAAGCAGCTGTTCTTTCGTTGGAATCCGGCGCCATCCGGCGCCAGGAAGAGCCCTCGCGCGGCGCTGAAGCCTCGCTTGCCTCAAGCCCGGAACGCTTCATCAATCGGGAACTGTCGTGGCTCAATTTCAACCGCCGCGTGCTCGAAGAATCCGCCAATCGCGGGCACCCGCTGCTGGAACGGCTCCGTTTTCTCTCGATTTCCGCCAATAACCTTGATGAGTTCTTCATGGTGCGCGTGGCCGGCCTCGGCGCTCAAGTGCACGCCGGCATCGCCACCACCAGCCCCGAGGGTTTGACCCCCGCCGAGCAGCTCGCCCGCATCGCAGCGGCCGTCTCGCTCCTGGTCGCCGACCAGCAGGCGCAGTGGTGCGAATTACGCAGCATGCTGGCCGAGGCTGGCATCGTCCTGGTCGATGGGCAGGATGTGACGAAAGCCGAAAAGGCGTGGCTTGAGGATTACTTCCTCGCTCACGTCTTTCCGCTGTTGACGCCGCTTGCGATCGACCCCGCGCATCCGTTCCCGTTCATCCCCAATCTCGGCTTTTCCATCGCCCTGCAGCTGGCGCGCGCCAAAGACGGCCGGGCCATGAACGCACTCATTCGTATGCCAATGCGGATCGACCGCTTCGTCCGCCTGCCGAGTGCGGACGCCGGTCAATCGCGGCTCATCTCCATCGAAGGCGCCACCAGCCTGTTCATCGGCAAACTGTTCCCCGGCTATACGGTCAAGGGCATCGGATCATTTCGCGTCATTCGCGACTCGGAAGTGGAAATTCTCGAAGAAGCCGAAGATCTGGTGCGGCTGTTCGAGACCGCGCTCAAACGACGCCGCCGCGGCATTGTCATTCGGCTCGACATCGAGGCGCTGATGCCGCCGGAACTGCAGCGCTTCGTCCAACGGGCGCTCGCTGCCACCGACGAGAGCGTGTTCAAAGTCGACGGCGTGCTCGCGCTCGACGAGATGGCGCAACTCACCAATCTCAACCGGCCTGACCTTGAATTCGTGCCCTATACACCGCGCTATCCCGAGCGCGTGCGCGACCATGGCGGCGATTGCTTTGCCGCCATCCGGCAGAAGGACTTCGTCGTTCACCACCCCTACGAGTCCTTCGACGTGGTGGTGAACTTTCTGCAGCAGGCTGCGCGCGATCCGGACGTGGTCGCGATCAAACAGACACTCTACCGCACCTCGGCTGATTCGCCGATCGTCAAAGCCCTGGCCGAGGCCGCCGATTCAGGCAAATCGGTCACCGCCGTTGTCGAGCTTAAGGCGCGCTTCGACGAGGAGGCCAACATTCGCTGGGCACGCGACCTTGAACGCGCCGGCGTGCAGGTGGTGTATGGCTTCATTGAGCTGAAAACCCACGCCAAGTTGTCGCTGGTCGTCCGTCGCGAAGCAGCCGCGCTTGTCTCTTACGTGCATGTGGGAACCGGCAACTATCATCCTGTGACGGCGCGCATCTATACCGACCTATCGTATTTCACCTCCGATCCGGCGATCGGGCGTGATGTCGCGCACATCTTCAACTACATTACCGGCTATGCCGACCCGGCCGGCCTCGAGCGCGTGGTGGTCTCGCCCTATAATTTGCGCCGGCGCATTGCCGCCCACATAGACGAGGAGATCGCCCACGCCAAGGCCGGGCGGCCGGCGGCGATCTGGATGAAGATGAATGCGCTGGTCGATCCCGGCATTATCGACGCGCTCTATCGGGCCTCCAATGCCGGCGTGCCGATCGATCTCGTCGTGCGCGGCATCTGCTGCCTGCGGCCCGGCGTCCCTGGACTCTCCGAGAACATCCGGGTCAAGTCGATCGTCGGCCGCTTTCTCGAGCATGGCCGAATCTACTGCTTCGGCTGCGGCCATGGCCTGCCGCATCCCAAGGCTTCCGTTTATATTTCCTCGGCGGACTTGATGCCGCGCAATCTCGACCGGCGGGTCGAGGCGCTTTGCCCGATCGTCAATCCGACGGTGCACGAGCAGGTGCTCGATCAGATCATGGTCGCCAATCTAAAGGACAACGAGCAAAGCTGGCAGTTCCTGCCGGATGGATCGGCGACCCGCATCAAACCGTCGGTCGGCGAGGAAAAATTCAATGCCACCACCTATTTCATGACCAATCCCAGTCTGTCGGGGCGCGGCAAGTCGCCCAAGGATCAGGTGCCGCGTTTGCGCCGCCCGGAGCGGAAGTGACGCGCGTTCTGCTCCGCGCTACGAGACAGAACGAAGGCGCGTACCCATGACGCACGCCCGATCCGACGCGCAGGGACGCCTCGATGATGGTCCGCCGGTCGCCGTCGTCGACATCGGCTCGAATTCCGTGCGCCTTGTCGTCTACGAGGGCCTAAGGCGCAGCCCGACGCCGCTGTTCAACGAAAAAGCGTTGTGCGGTCTCGGCCGCGAGGTGCAGTCGACCGGGCTTTTGCCCGCCGACGCCGTCGAGCAGGCGCTGTCGACGCTCAAGCGCTATCGCGCGGTCTGCACCACAATCGGCGCCACGAAAATCCTTGCCATCGCCACGGCGGCCTGTCGCGACGCCAGGAACGGCCGCGCCTTCGTCAAACTTGCCGAGCGCATAGTTGACGTCGAAATCGACGTCCTCTCGGGCGCGCGCGAGGCGGAGCTGACCGCGCTCGGCGTCATTTCTGGCGTGCATCGGGCCGACGGCGTGGTCGGTGATCTCGGCGGCGGCTCGCTCGAACTGGTCGACGTGCGCGGCACCCGCGCCCGACACGGGCTCACGCGCCCGCTCGGCGGGCTGGCGCTTGCAGATATTTCCGCAAAGTCGATCAAGAAGGCGGAAAAATTCGTAAAAAAATCGCTCGGCGCCTTGCCGGTGCTGCGGCGCTGCAAGGACCGCAGCTTCTATGCGGTGGGTGGGACCTGGCGGTCGCTCGCCCGCCTACACATGTGGCAGACCGGCTATCCCCTGCACGTCATGCACGGCTATGCGATCCCCGCCGACGAGGCGTTGGAATTCGCCAGGCTTCTGCACCGCGTTGATGTCGAGACGCTGTCCAACATCGAGGTGGTGGCGAATGCGCGCCGGCCGCTGTTGCCCTACGCGGCTCTGGTGCTCCAATACATTCTGCGCATCGGCAAGCCGCGGCAGGTGGTATTCTCGGCGCTCGGCGTACGCGAGGGACTGCTCTATTCACTGCTCAAGGAAAAGGACAAGGAAAAGGATGCGCTGATCGAAGCGGCACGCGATCTCAACCGGCTGCGCTCACGCTCCCCCCGCCATGGCGAAGAGCTGATCGACTGGACCGACCGCTTCCTGTCCTCCTCCGGCCTTGACGAGACCGCAGAAGAGCGCCGGCTGCGCCATGCTGCGTGTCTACTTGCTGATATCGGCTGGCGCGCGCATCCGGATTATCGCGGCGAGCAATCGCTCAACATCATCGCCCATGGGAGCTTTTCCGCCATCGATCACCCCGGCCGCGCCTATCTCGCGCTCTCCGTCTTCTACCGCCATGTCGGCCTGGTGATCGACGACGAATTGTCGCCACGGCTGCGCGAATTGGCGTCCACGCGCATGATCGATCGCGCACGCGTGCTCGGCGCCGCGCTGCGCCTCGCCTACGTGGTGTCCGCGGCCATGCCGGGCGTGCTGCCGAAAACCGCGCTGTCGGTGATGCGCCACCGCCTCGTCTTGAAGCTGCCGGCGGAAACCGCGGCGCTCGCGGGGGAACGCGTGCTCAACCGCTTGCGCTCGCTCGCCCGGCTGATTGGCCGCGAGCCGGTAATGCTGTTGGCGTAAGCGGACGCACTTCCTGCGCCAGGAGTTCTTGTGCGTCAGTCCAGCAAATTCGATTCATGCTCCGGTAAGCCATCCGCCGATGTTCGCTTGCCCGAAGCCCGGCGTGGCGATCGCGTGGTTCATCCCCTTGGTGGCTCTTTCTTTTGACGTGCTACGGGCGGCCTGGAGCGCCGACCACATTCCTCATGTGCGCGTGAAAAAAAGCCGGGTGCAGCATCAAACCGGGCTCGTCGGCGAAGAAAAGCCGCCATCGCTCGCCACTAACGGCGCTCGACCAGCGCGACCTTGTCCTTTTCGATGGCGAGCGCGAGCTTGCCGTGCTTGAGCGCGAGCGCCTTTTCGCCGAACAATTCGCGCCGCCAGCCCTTTAGCGCGGGGACGTCCGCGGCGTCGCTCGCGGCGATGCGTTCGAGATCGTCGACCGTGGCGATTACTTTGGCGGCGACGTGCTGACGCTCGGAGACCATGCGTAACAGCACTTTGAGCAGTTCCACCGTGGCGGCGCCGTTTCCCGCCAGTTGGTGGCGCGGCGGCAGCGGCAGCGTCTTCGGATCGCGGGCGAGGCCGCGCGCCACCGCAGCGATGATCGCTTCGCCCCAACGCGAGCGCTCAAAGCCTTTGGGCAGCGAGCGCAGGTGCTGCAGCTTTTCGACGTTGTTTGGCGCCTGCACCGCGATGTCGGCGACCGCCTCGTCCCGGAGTACGCGCCCGCGCGGCACGTCGCGCGATTGCGCCTCACGCTCGCGCCAAGCCGCCACCTCAATGAGCACCGCGAGCTCCTTGGGCTTGCGCACCCGGGTCTTGAGCCGCTGCCAGGCGTTTTCCGGCTCCATGCGGTAGGTGTCGGGCGAGGTGAGCACGCTCATCTCGTCGCCGACCCAGTCGACGCGGCCGCGGCGTTTTAAGTCTTCGACCAAAGCCAGATAAACGTCGCGCAGATGCGTCACATCGGAAATCGCGTAGGCGAGCTGTGCATCGGTGAGCGGCCGGTGTGACCAATCGGTGAAGCGGTGCGATTTGTCGAGCGTGTCGCCGGTGATGCGTTGCACCAGTTGATCGTAGGAAATTGAGTCGCCGTAGCCGAGCACCATGGCGGCGACCTGGGTGTCAAAAATAGGATGCGGAATGAGTTTTGCCGCGTGCCAGATGATTTCAATGTCTTGGCGCGCGGCATGAAAGACTTTCATGACCTTCTGGTTGCCCATAAGCGAATGGAAGGGAGAAAGGTCGATTCCCGGCGCCAAGGCATCGATCACCACGGTCTCGGCGGGCGAGGCCATCTGCGCCACGCAGAGCAGCGGGTAATACGTGGTCTCGCGCAGAAATTCGGTATCGATGGTGAGGAAGGGATGCGACGCCATGCGGCGGCATGCGGCGGCAAGTTCGGACGTCGTCGTGATTGGGTGCATCGGCAACGTTGCAGCAGAACGAAGAGCGAGCGTCATTTGCAGCACTGTGATCAGCCCCAGCAGGCGTGGCAAGCCCGGCGCGGCCTCGGTCCATGTTTTGTCCCCACTCCGGGAACTAGGTTCCTCGCACCCTTGGCATGTGAATGAACTCCCAGGGGCTCGGCAGCGGCCCGACCGGAACCTCGATGAGGGTAGGGCCGGCGCGTTGCGCCAGCGCCCGGCGCAGGACGCGGCGCAGCTCCTCGGGGTCCTCGGCGCGCGCTGCCTCGGCGCCGAAGCTTTTAGCGAAGGCGACGAAATCGGGATTGGCAAGATCGCAGGCAATGAGGCGATGGCCGTAGCGCTCCTGTTGTATGCGGCGAACGTTTCCGTAGGCCCCGTCGCTGAACACGATCGTGGTGAGCGGGATGCGGTGCGCCATGGCCGTCGCAAGCTCGCTCGCGGTGAAGAGAAAGCCGCCGTCGCCGCTTATCGCCACGACCGGCACGTCGCGGCGGGCATCCTGTGCGCCGAGCGCGGTAGCGAACCCGTAGCCGAGATTGTCCTGATAACCTGGAGAGATATAGCTGCGCGGGCGGTAGACCGGGAAGGCGAGGCGGGAGGCAAAGCCGAGCTGAGTCACCTCGTCCACAAAAATTCCCTCCACCGGCAATTCCGCTCGAATTGCGGCAAGATAGGCGAGTTGCACCTCGAGTTTTTGCAGCCGCTTGCGGATGCGCGCCTTGCGCTCCCGCATCTCCGCCGTGCGCGACGGCCGCTTGTGTACGGTGTGGGCCGGCAGCACGTCGAAGAGGCGCCGCAGGATGGGCTGCGCCCAGCCGACCAGCGCCACCGCCGGCTCGACCATCCGCGCTGGCTCCTCGGCATCGGAATCGACGCGCACGATCGCGAGATCGCGGTCAATACCCCATTGCTGCATTGGATAATGCAGATGGGTGCCGATCGCGAGCACGACGTCGGCCTCGGCCCACAATTCGTGGCCGAGCGGCAGATTGGCGGCGAGCGGATCGCGGTCGTCGAGCACCCCTCGGCCGCGTCGATAGGAGACAACCGGCGCCTGCAACGCGTGCGCAAGCGCGGTCACCTCGGCGGAGGCGTCCTGGGCGCCACCGCCGGCTACGATCAGCGGCCGCTTGGCCGCGCCGAGAAGTTTTGCCGCAGCCACCACGGCATCTTCGTCGATCGGCGGCGCCGCCGCGGGGAGCGGGGCGCAGGGCGTCACCGGGCCGGCGCGGCCCCACACGTCCATGGCGCATTCAAGCGCCGCCGGGCCGCGCCGGCCGACAAACGTTGAGCGGATCGCTTCGGCCACGAGCCGCGGCGCCTCATTGGGCGTGGCAATGCGCGCCGACCAGTCGACCAGCCGGGCGATGATCCCACCCTGATCGCGGATCTCGTGCAGATAGCCGAGGCCGCGGCCGATCGCGGCCCGGGGAATCTGCCCGAAGAGCGCCAGCACTGGAGCATTCATGCCGTAGGCGGTGAGCAGCGCCGCGCTGGAATTCAGAAGTCCAGGGCCGGGTACGACGCAATAGGCTTGCGGCCTGCCGGTCACCACTGAAGCGCCGAGCGCCATATAGGCGGCGCCTTGTTCATGGCGGGCATGGACAGTGCGAAGTCTTGCGCCGGTTTCGGGCTGCGCTTTCGCCAGTGCGTCAAAAAAATCGTCATTGTGCACGCCGGGCAGCGCGTAGATCGTATCGAGGCCGTGGACGATGAGCGCTGCGACAACGGCCTCGCCCGTGGTGATGCAAAGCGGTGCGGAGGTGTCGCTGGAGGATCTTTTCTGATCTGTCATTTTCTTGATTGTCGTGCATACAGGCGGGCCGCCGGCGGTGGCAAGGGGCGCCGCAGTATTAGCCCCGGCGCTCGCCACATTGTAACGGCGGCTTAAGCCTGCGGCGCCTTCCCTTGCTCAAGGCGGCTTGCTCTTACGCATCGAGCATTGCCTTGACAAATCAAGCGCTGCATGCGCTTTCCGCCTCCTGGCCAAGAGGTCGGTCGAGAGGGCCGCGAACAGAACACAGACGAAGATGCACCGTTATCGCAGCCACACTTGCGGCGCGCTCCGGGCGGGCGACATCGGCACACAAGCGCGCCTTTCCGGCTGGTGCCACCGCATCCGCGACCATGGCGGCGTGCTGTTCATCGACCTGCGCGACCATTACGGCATCACTCAGGTGGTGGCCGATCCCGACAGCCCGGCTTTCAAGACCGCCGAGATGCTGCGCAGCGAATGGGTGGTGCGGGTCGATGGCAACGTGCGCCGGCGGCCGGAGCGAACCGATAATCCCGATCTGGCGACCGGCATGGTCGAAGTCTACGCCCGCGAAATCGAGATTTTGGGCCCCGCCGCCGAGTTGCCGATGCCAGTGTTCGGCGACCAGGAATATCCCGAGGAGATCCGGCTGAAATACCGGTTCCTCGACCTGCGCCGCGAGCGGCTGCACCGCAACATCATGATGCGCGGGGCGATCATCGATTCGATCCGCCGACGCATGAAGGCGCAGGGTTTTTTTGAGTTCCAGACGCCGATCCTCACCGCCTCGTCGCCGGAGGGTGCGCGTGATTTTCTCGTGCCCTCGCGCCTGCATCCGGGAAAATTTTACGCGCTGCCACAGGCGCCGCAGCAGTTCAAGCAGCTGATCATGATTTCTGGCTTTGATCGGTATTTTCAAATTGCGCCGTGCTTTCGCGACGAGGATGCGCGTGCAGACCGCTCTCCCGGCGAATTCTATCAGCTCGATTTGGAAATGAGTTTCGTCACCCAGGATGATGTATTCGACGCCGTTGAGCCGGTGATCCACGGCGTCTTCGAGGAGTTTTCCGGCGGCAAGCAGGTTACAAATAAGTTTCCGCGCATTCCCTATCGCGAGGCCATCGAAAAATATGGCACCGACAAACCCGATCTGCGCAACCCGATCGTGATGCAGAGTGTTTCGGGCCTCTTCCGCGGCTCCGGGTTCAAGGTTTTCGCGCGCATTGTCGAGCAAGGCGGGGCGGTGTGGGCAATCCCGGCGCCAGGCGGCGGCTCGCGCGCCTTCGGCGACCGCATGAATTCCTGGGCGCAGGGCCAGGGGCAGCCGGGACTCGGCTACATCTTTTGGCGCGAGGTCGGGGCAGCTGATTTGACTATCTCAGATGAAAAGGCTCGAGGCGATCAAGCTCAAACGCTGCTTGAAGACGATCGCGTCACAAACGCCAGAAAGGCTCTTGAAGCCGCGGGCCCAATCGCCAGGAATGTTGGACCAGAACTCGCCGAGCAACTTCGCACGCAGCTCGCGCTCAAAGACGGCGACGCCGTCTTCTTTGTCGCTGGCGAGCCGGCGAATTTACTCAAGTTTGCTGGTGCGGCGCGGACCAAGATCGCCGAAGAGCTGGGCCTGATCGCTAAGGACCGCTTCGAGTTCTGCTGGATCGTCGATTTCCCGATGTACGAGTGGAACGAAGAGGAGAAGAAGATCGACTTCTCCCACAACCCGTTCTCGATGCCGAATTTGCCGCCGGATGAATTCCTCGCACTCGACACCGCCGACCGCGAAAAGATTCTGTCACTGCGCGCCATTCAATACGACATTGTCTGTAACGGTGTGGAACTGTCGTCAGGAGCGATCCGCAACCACCGTCCGGACGTGATGAAGAAGGCGTTTGCAATTGCCGGCTATGACGAAAAGGTGCTAGAACAAAAATTTGGGGGCATGCTGCACGCGCTGTCTCTGGGTGCGCCCCCGCACGGCGGCATCGCCCCGGGCATCGACCGCATGGTGATGCTCTTGTGCGGAGAAGAGAACTTGCGCGAAGTCGTGCTGTTCCCAATGAATCAGCGCGCTGAAGATTTGCTCATGGGCGCGCCGTCCGAGGTTGCCGACAAGCAATTACGTGAATTGCACGTCCGCATTGTGCCGCCTGGTCCCGGCGGGTCTTAAAACGTGCTCCCCCATACGTCGCAATCCATGTTGGAGCGGCCTCCTGCTTGCAGGGGTCAACGACGGGTTTGACCCGGGTGATCGCGAAAGCGCACCAGGTCGGCTCGCCAGCGCCGCGGGAGTTGACCGTTTGCATCTCGGCAGCCCCATCGTCCTTGAGCCTGGTTGGCTCTGTCGACCGACCTTGTGGATGGAACAAAGGCGCCGGTCAGTGGATTAACTCGGCGCAGAACGGAGTGCGACACGTGAAAACAATTTTCATGGGTTCCCTGTTGGCCGGTGCGCTAATGGTGGTGCCAGGCGCGGCCGACGCGGCGGGTTGTGTGAAGGGAGCGCTCGCCGGTGGAGTTGCGGGGCATTTCGCGCATCACACCCTGCTGGGCGCCGTAGGGGGTTGCGTAGCGGGTCATTACGCGGCGAAGAAACTGCGCGATCGACCAGCGCGGCAGCCCGCGCCTGCGCCCCGCCAAGTGCCCGGTCCAACCACCGGTCCGATGCCCGCGCGTTGAGAAGTCTCGCCTGGGCAGGGCGCACTCTACCTACCACCAACCACCGCCGAGGGTGCCTCTCGGCGGGGCCGCAGGCTATAGGGGCTAGGACGTCTAGGGGCAATACTTGTCTAGGGGCCATACTTACTGTGCCGTGCTCCCAAGGGTGCCAACAATCGGCCCACTTTTCGCCGCTGGAACACGGTCGAATCCGGGAGTGCTGGGCAGGCTTCACGATTTCCAGAGCGGGCTTCTAGCTTCGATCTCAGATAGCCGCGCCGATCGGGCCCTTATTTTCCCAGCTGTATGAATGAGAACCGTGCGTTGCATTAATCGCATCCACGCCGCGCACTTCGATGAAAGTACGGTTCTTCATTTATCGTTGGACTTGCCCCAAGTTGTGATCGTGCCATACATCTTCGTGTTGTTTTCGACAGCGGAGGCGACCCACAGAAGTTGATCGTCGCTATGGTCGATCGTTACGCGCGCAATGCGCCTTCCGCTCTGCTGCGTTCAACTCGTCCGGCAGCGTGCTGGGCATCAAGATTCAATAGGCGGGGGATGTTCTGTCCGCTTCACGCGATGAGCTGAAATCATGCCGAGGAGGTGACCGGACGCGAGCGAGTGGCGGTTGATTGTACGCCGCGAATGTTTTAATCGGCGATCGTCATCAAGTTGGCCGTGCGTGCCATGAACTCGCGACTGGCCCATGAAAGACATCTCGCCTTGACAGGGATAATCCACGTCCATTCAATGGCTCAGTTCGCCGATCGGATTGATGGGCCAAGCCAATCCGTTACGCTTTAGGGCCGCCATATCGTATGGTGCATTCACGCGTCGCAGCAAAACCATTATAGGTTAACATTTATGAACATCCCAGTCGTTCAATTGACAAGTCTTGCCCACGGCGGCGGCTGTGGCTGCAAGCTCGCGCCTGCGATGTTGGAGCAGCTACTGGCTGATCAGCCGCTCGCAGCACCATATCGGCAGCTGCTAGTCGGAACTGAGATGCCAGACGATGCCGCAGTCTGGCAGCTCGATGATGGTACCTGCGTCATTGCGACCACCGACTTCTTCATGCCGATTGTGGATGACCCTTACGACTTCGGCCGCATTGCCGCGACCAATGCTATTTCGGACGTTTATGCCATGGGCGGCAAGCCAATCATGGCGTTAGCAATCCTCGGCATGCCGCTCGACAAGATCACGCCCGAGACAGTGCGCGAAATTCTCAAAGGTGGTGCGGCGGTTTGTAGCTCTGCCGGCATTCCGGTGGCTGGTGGACATTCCATTGATTTGCCAGAGCCGATCTACGGCCTCGCTGTAATCGGCATATGCAAGACAGCGGAGGTGCGCCGCAAGTCCGACGTCCGACCCACTGACGTAATAATTCTGACGAAGCCGCTTGGTATCGGCATCTACTCGGCAGCGATCAAAAAGGGAGCTCTGTCACCCGATGGCTACTCCGAGATGATCGCGACAACGACCCTCCTCAATAGCGTCGGCGCCGAATTGGCGAAAGATATTGCGGTCCACGCGATAACTGACGTAACCGGCTTTGGATTGCTTGGACATGCCCTGGAGATGGCACGTAGCTCCAAGGTTACGCTCACCATTCGCGCCGCCGATCTGCCGTTGCTTTCCCAGGCCTCGACGCTCGCGCAGCAGGGCTTCGTCACCGGCGCTTCGCTGCGCAATTGGGCGAGCTACGGCAAAGACATAAACCAGCAGTCGCTTATGCCTGACTGGCAGCGCCATCTTTTGACCGACCCCCAGACGTCTGGCGGCCTTTTGGTCTCCTGCGCGCCCGAGCGAGCTGCCGCGGTCCTGGGGAGCATCGTTGCGGCTGGATATGCGGACGCCCGCGTAATCGGGAATGCAAAGAAGGGACCGCCGCTGATTAACATCAACGTTTGATACTTTCGTGGTTGCTCCGCGACCTTTACGCGGGGGTTAAATTCCCGCTTTTTAAAGCATTCCCGTTTATCTTTATGGCCTGGGCGAGCTCCTTTACAAAGGCGGGCTCTTAACCGCGGCAGCCGCGCCAGCGCCGCAGGCGTATGTGCGCTTGTAGCGACGAGCGTGACCCGCAACGACCCGATGCGGGGATGCGGGCCTATCCGGCAGAGAATCGAACGACGCTTTGCGCAGATGTGTCAACTTTAATGACTGCGTCAATTTTCGCGGCGAGTGCCTCGAAGGCGCGTCGGAGCGGACTATGTATGGGGCGGAGCGCGGGTAATGCAGCAGCTAAGCCGGGTCGGAGAAGGCGACTGTAAAGCCGTGTGTAGAACAGGGCGACGCGGAAGCCGAAGTCAGTGACTTGGTAGCGGAACCTTGTGGGTATGCGCTCGATCAGACGGTGGAGGCGAGGTCGGCGCAGTTAATAAGTGAGCGCGCCTTGAGAGATCGCGGCGGGGTCGCATCCGGACAAGGCGGCGAGCCGCTGGCGCAAATCGGCAGCGCGGAATGCTTGCGGAAGTTGCCGGAACAAGACGAGGGAATACAGCAACGATCGAACGCGCGGGTCGGCAAAACGTAGACCCGACGCCGCTGGGGACCCACTGTTACGGGCCGTTCGATGGACCCTTCGCTGAGAACGCAACGTGGCTCAGGCGCTCGAGTTCGAGCACCCGCTGATTGGCCGCAAAGCCGAGAGCACGCAGCTTGGGCAGATTGTGGAGCCGTTTGCCGATGCCGAAGTCGTCGTTGTTGATGGTTGTCTCGGTGCGTAACGCCCGATTTTCCTTGTGCTATTGTTTAATACGCGCGTTCTTGTAATAGACCTTCAAGGACGGGTGACATTGTGCGTCACCACTCGAGTGCGGAAGCGCTCGCGTATGACGCGGAATTCTGCGATTAAAGATGAGCTGTATCGCCTTTGGGCGGCCGAGGTCGAGGTTCTCGCGGATGACCTGTTCGAAGAACAGTCGGCCGTGGACCGGCCGATCGAGCACCTTTGTGGTAGCATAGCGGTAGCCGGCCTTGCGGTCGGCCGCCGTAAAAGGATGCGGCAGTAGCCGCAGCCATTTCCGCAGCAACGCATCGATTTTGGCGGCCGAGAGGCCGTCACAGATCTTCTGCAACGGGTTGGGATCGGCACACTTGAGAATGCCGTTGTCGAGCGCCTCAAACGCAATGCCTTCCTGGGCGAGTTGGCGCTTGGCGTATTCGTGACCGTTCAGGCAGAGCATGGCATTGTATGGAAAGTAGCTGCAGAACTGAGAAAGAATGGGCCAAAATCCCGATCGACCACGTCGATGTAATAATGGTTGACTGGGGAGCTGCCGCGCACGATCCACGGATACAGCCGACCCGTCTTCGGGTTCCTGCGCCGCTCGGTGTGGAAAACCGGGGTGTACTCTTGGGCTTTTCCCACGAAGACGATCCCCTCCTCGCGGGCAAACCGGCGCAGATGCTCGGCCATCACCTCCCTTGCGCTGCCCCTTGCAGAAGCGCACGAGCGGAATTTCATGCTCGGCCACGAAGGCTTCCTGCTTCGCCACAAAGCGGCGCGTCACGGGCTCATCAAGGCTGCCGACGGCAGCGGCTGGCCGCGATGCTGCCGGAAGAACCGAACAATCCCCTGTTCGTACTGGAGGTCTGGCACATAGGCATTGAGGTACATTCGGTCGAACCCTCGACCGTAAGCTTCACATGATGGGTGACGATCTCGGCTACGCTTTGTGCTAACATTTCCCCCGGCTCCGATCGTGCAGGTTTTGCCTCTTGCAAGCATTTTGACCCACGAGGTCCATTGAGCCTGGTTTACCAGAGCTCGTCACGAACCGGCGATCGGAGCCGCTGCCATCTACCCGATTTCCGTGCGAGAGAAGGCCGCTGTATTCTCTAAGTAAGCTCCGCCTCAGACTGACGGAGTATGCGCACATAAACCAGCGCGCACACACGCCTTGTCGGTCTGAGGCGGAGCCTCGTTAGGTATTAGACGCGATGTAGGTGCGATGGCTGACGCGGTTCGTGTCCGCAGTACGTCTGATGTCAGACATGGGTCGTCGACGGCGAACGCGACTGAGCCTCTCTTCCGCATCGAGGGCTCAGGATTGCTGCCACGCAAGGAATTACGGTGCCGCGGTCAGTGGCTGGAAGCTATCTAACGATGTCTCTTCGCCTCTCCGCGCAAGAAGGCATTGCCAAGAGCTGGCTCCTGGGGATTTGCACATACAGCGCCAAGCTTTGCTACTGCACCCGTTTGACGCGCGGCTTACGCCGTCTGTCATAGGTTGTGAGCGCATCTAGTGCTCTGGCAGCCCTGATGTAGTTCAGGTGTACCAAATCCTTCGTCCTCATTGCAGGGTAATCTCTGTCAAGCTCTCGCAGATGAAGCCGGCTGCACGGCGAAACGCTTCATCCGAATCGCCGCGGAACGTGAATGAGCGGTGCACTAGCAATTGCGCACGATCGAGATCGACGGCTTGCATCTCGCCCCACTGGATGAGTGTGCTCATCTTATGAATGCCGCCATAGACGAGAACGCGAGCGCCGGATTCTCGTGCCGCCGAAATGAGTGCGTCGGCGCCCAAGCTGCCGACCGAACAGGTCGGCTTGTCGCATTCTAGACGATGGACCTTGTAATTTGCCGCGCCGGCAAGGCCTTCACGCAAAAAGCTGCTGAACTTCCGTACCCGGACTGCATGTTCGTCGGTGCGATCTGCCGCTTCGCCAGACGTGTCAAGATTGTCGAAATCGGCGACCACGACTGCGATCGGGTACTCATTAGGCGCCAACGATCGAGCGGGCGACATGAGCCCTGTGAGAAGAATCATGAGTGCGACGCAGGCGCACGGGACAGTGTCAGCGGCCGGCCGCGGTGTTGGGATTTGCATGGTGCCTCTTCCGGGATTTGATCGTTTCGACCCGCTGCTAGTTCGCACGAAACTAGATCAGGTGGTTCGCGCCGACAAATTCGTATACCCTGTAAGTCATTGAGAATGCTTGGTACAGATTTGCGGCCGATGTGACGTGGAAACGGCCCTTTTGGGGGCCGAAAGACAAGCTAAGGTATTGATTTGATTGTGGCTGGGGCGCCTGGATTCGAACCAAGACAGGCAGAGTCAGAGAATGTCATCGGGCATTGATATTACTTGAGAATTTCCGCGCGTTCTTGTCGCGTCCATCTCGTGTTCACGACAGGAGCGCTTGCTCGGCGGCGGCTAATTCGGTGTGATCGTCGCCGCGCGGAAGAGATGTCTGTAAGTGTCCATCGTCATCGTGATGCTGGAATGCCCCATGCGCTCCTGCACCACTTTAGGCGCCAATCCCAAGCCGCCGTCTTCGACGCTGTTGATGAGCCACGATGCATAGAAGTGCCGCAGCGAGTGCAGCCCGGGGTATTTCGGCTTGCCGTCCTTGGTGACGATGCCTGCCTTTTTCTGGAGCGGCAGGAAACCGCGCCTGACGATGTTGACGTAGGGTTGCGGCGTGCCGCCAGGGCGGCCGGCTCGGCAGCCAACTGCGGTCGGAAAACAGAGGTCGAGGTCAGTGCGGGGGGGCGACTTTCCATTCCCGCAGCGTTTTGACCACTAAGGGCGGCAGCGGCACCGCGCGCTACCCGCTTCCGACTTGGGCTTACCGATGACTTGATACCTATCGGCGCGCTGGCGCACATGCAGCCTGGCCCTCTTCAGATCGACATCAGCCCAACGCAAGCCGCGCAACTCGGACGACCGAAGGCCGGTGAGTATCGCCGTCAGCAGCAGCGGGCGCCACTGACCTTCAAGATGCGCAATCATCGTCTTGATCTCGGTCGGCGTCGGAATGTCCTGTTTTTGCTGTCGCATCACGCCATGCAACGCCTCGCTGAGCGCTGCAATGCGCGCACGCCGTTCGATCTGCTCGCCGCGATGCTCGAACTGTGGCGCGCTCTTGAGCGGGTGATCGATTGGGAGAAAGCGATCACCGAAGTGCTCGATGGCGGCAATGACATCCCGCTGCGGCGCGGTGGGAAGGCTGTGTGCGAGCGCAGGGGCAACAGCGCGCTCGTAGTGACCACGGTCTTGGATGGCCATTGGCTGCGACTGAAGGCCATTATTGCCGACGTGTCAGAGAGGGTCGGCAATTCGGCGCTGCTTGAGGGTGGTGCCGAAATCCGCGTTCACCCCGACCTCGCAGTCGAGCTCGCCAAGCCGGAGAACGCCGCGCCAGCGCGCGTGCTCGAGGAAATGCGGGCAGGAACGGCTGGAGCATCGGCGGCGGATTCAAGAAACGTTCGCTGAGCTTGCCGCCAAGGGCTTGTCCTACGATTCCGGCGAGCGCCGCAAGGGGCAGATCGTTTGGCGGGTGACGCCAGGGAAGGAAGCCGAAGTAGGCGCCCGGGGCTGCCGCCAAACGCGACCTGCCCACATTTGGACGCGCAGCCGTTCGTTCCGTCTGCGCAGCGGTGGCGGGTGCTGAGGAAGTGGCTTACCATTTCCCTCTGGGTGCCGCTTCACCATCCGCGTGCGGTTGCGGATCATGAAGCGGCCGGCTGGCTTCTCTGCGACCGCGACCTTGAATACGGCGCGGGCCAGTTCGAGCGAGCGGCAGATCGCCAGCGTCTCGTCACTTTATTGTTGATTCCTTGTGTCATCGTTTGTTCTTCTCTGTGGTCTCGTCAGAATGTGGCTCAGCCTTCGTTTCGCGCCTTCTGGCAAAAACATGGTAGACAATGGCGTCCCAAGCATTGTGAATGCCGATGAAGAGCAACAGCAGCGTTGCGGCGCCAACCACAAAGAGGACCTCGCTGGTGTACCCCCGAGCCGCCAATGCCGCCAGCGCGAGTACCGCGTACGCCACCAAAGGCAGCAGGACATGAAGCAACCAGTCCTCGAAGTCAGGAGGGTATACGGTTTGAGCCCGCATGCGCCGAGCTACGATCACCGTGTACACTGCTCCACTAAAACCTATAAGGCCCCAAAGAACTGCCGCCGGCGTGATGGTTGGCCAGGGAGCGCGGAGAAGCGCTGACAAAAGCAAAACAACGCTGAAATGAACGATCGTCGGTGTTCCAAACGCGGCGCCGGCCTCGGCCTCGGCCGTAGCGGCGGGCCTTCCAGCGATAAGCGTCATGACCACGAACTGCAAGCCAATCAGCGCGCCCGCAGCCGAGCCGACGATCACGTAGAAGCTGTCCCATGCAGCGAGTTCTGACATGATGACACTCATGACCTAAACCGCTCGAAGCGGCACGTTTATCTGTGCCACTCTTCTTCCGCCTCGCGCCGCACTGCCGGTGCCGCCGGGTTCTTGACCTTGACCCATTGCTTGGAGCGGCCGGAGTGGTACGCCGAGCCGATCCGCTTCGACACGATGCCCCCGCAGCCGAGCTTGCAGGCGTGCTTGAATGCGATCTCGCCGTTGCCGGCAAAATATTGGTTCAAGGCCATGCCCGGGAGCGGGCAGCAGGCGCGCGAGCCGTGCCTTGCGATCCTCGATTGGCAGGCGGCTCGCAGAAGGCCTATACGCAAGAGGCTGCACGCACCCATCTAGCCTCCGACCGTATGGAGCCCCCAATGTATTCCTGCAAGCCGGGCGATGACGATCAGGCGGGCGGATCTAGCAGTTGCGCCTGCTGCGCGCCGCTGATCCAGTCGGCGAGCCGCCGCATCACCGCGGGTCTCTCCCGGCGGGGATTCGTGGCGGGAATGGGCGCCTCGCTCGCGGCCCTCGGGTTCGAGCGTCGCAGCGACGCCGAGCCCTTGGGACCGCCGCTACCAATCGTGCTCACGAATTTCCGATTGTTCGATGGTCGTTCCATCGTGCTGCGCGCGGGGCTTCGCCTGCTCGTCGAGGGTGACCGGATCAGGTCGGTCGAGGCAGGCGACGTGGGCGCCCCCGCGGGCGCAAAGATCATCGACTGTGGCGGGCGGACAATCATGCCCGGTCTCATCGACGCGCACTGGCATACGATCTTCGCGGGCTTGCCGGTTTCGCGCCTGCTTACCGCGGAGATGGGCTACATTTTTCTCGCCGCCGGCGAGGAGGCCGAACGCACGCTTATGCGCGGGTTCACCACGGTCCGTGATCTCGGCGGACCGTCCTTCGCCCTCAAACAGGCGATCGACGACGGTCTTGCTCGCGGTCCGCGCATCTATCCCTGCGGCGCGATGATCACCACCACGGGCGGCCACGGCGATTTGCGCCCGCTTTCCGACCTACCGCGCCGTTCCGGCGGGCCGCTGAGCTATCTGGAGCAGAAGGGCGCCGCGAACATCGCCGACAGCGCCGACGAGGTGCGGTTGCGCGTGCGTGAGCAGCTCATGCAGGGGGCTTCCCAGATCAAGCTTGTGGGCGGCGGCGGGGTCTCATCGCCGCGCACCACGCTCGACATGCTGACCTTCAGCGAGCCCGAGATGCGGGCCGGCGTCGAGGCCGCGGTCGACCGGAATACCTATGTCGCCGTCCACGCCTACCCTTCGGCCGCGATCCGCCGGGCGCTGGCCGCCGGAGTGCAGTGCATCGAGCACGGCCATCTCATGGACAACTCGACCGCAAAACTCGTGGCCGACAAGGGCGTGTGGCTCAGCACCCAGCCGTTTTTGAGTGAGGAGGACACCGGCCGTCTGACCGGCCAGAGTTGGCTTAACGCCCTCCAGGTTTTCGCAGGCACGACCATGGTCTATCCGCTGGCGATCGAGCATAAGATCAAGACCGCGTTCGGCTCGGATCTTCTCTTTTCGAGCGAGCTCGCGGCGCGCCAGGGCGTGATGCTGACGCATCTCAGGCGGTGGTACGACAATGTGGACATTCTCCGCATGGCGACTTCTGTCAACGCCGAGCTTCTCGCGTTGTCGGGACCGCGCAACCCCTATCCGGGAAAGCTAGGGATGGTGGAAAAGGATGCGCTCGCCGATCTTCTCGTCGTCGACGGCGATCCAATCGCCGACATCACGCTCCTAGAAAGACCAGCTACGAGTTTCGCGGTGATCATGAAGGGCGGCCACATTTACAAGAACACCATCGACAGATAGGAGCCGCCGTGGAACGGTCGTTCTTGGAGGCTGAAGATCGTGGCGAGAGGCGCGGTCAGCGCGCGCTAGTGTTTGCCAGAAGGCCGTGCACGCTTGGGTCGGTGGGATTGAGGTGGGGCATCCTTGATGCGGCCGGGAATTGGCACGGACCCGAAAATATCGACTGGTGGCACGAGGTTTGCGACGCTCCTAATGGCGTTGTTATCGTTCCCTAGCCGAACGCTCGGAAACTTTCACTCATTGTCGCGTCGCCAGCATCAACAGCACCGCCAACCGGTCAAGCACCAGCACCAGCAGCACGGTGATGAGGCGCACTGCGGCTTCCGTATCGTCAGATCCGAAGAGATTGGCGAGGTACAGCGCCGGGCCGGCTTCGGTGGTTACAGGGACGCGCTGTGCATCGACGTTGGCTTCACCTTGAGATCAGCCAGCCGCTCGGCGGCCTGCTGGCGCTCGGCCACGAGCACGGCGCGGGAGGCGCTCTGCCGGCCGACGAGTATCATTGCGGTTCTGGTATAGCCGCGCGCAGTGGCCCCCTTCATCATGGCGTCGAGCTGCGCAATGCGGTTGTCGAGATCGGTGGCCGTCGCCTGCGCCAAGGCGATCTGCTGTGTGAGCGGTGCGGCGTCACGATCGACAGCCTCCTGCGCGGCGACTTGATAGAAGGTGCAAGAGGCCAGCGTCGAGGCGCAGCGTGCGAATACCGAAGCGATGGTGCGGTTGATAACGGCGCTGGTGCTGCTGGTGTCTGACCCGCTGTTGGTGCTGCTGACGCCGGGCGGTATCACCTGATAATTGGGCTGTTCGGCAGGCGTGTTACGAACTGCGGCAGGGCAGCCCCTGCCGCAGCCATGGAGGCGAGATGGAAAGCGCGGCAGGGCTCAGTACAGCGTCTCCGTTCCCGCTGTGCCGGCCACGCGGCTAGGGCTCGGAGCTCTCAATCTGCGACGATTCGAGGTCGGCGAACTCGGAAACTCGCAAACCATGCCGGTAGCTTATGAGAATTAGCGTGGCGTCGCGGTGCCATATCGGCCGCGGCCGCGAGCGGCCTTTATGAGGGCGCGCTTGACCTCGTTGGCAGTGAGGAGGTACTCGCGAGTGCGGAGAGCGCTATTGGCTGGGCCGCGATGCAACTGACCGGAAAGCGTGACGCGTTACGACGAGGCGCAGGCTTGCACTCATTGGCGATCCCCGATTGGGAGCAGGTTCGGCGCACGTTTGTTTGCAGTCGATATGTCGACTCTTTGGCGACCGCAGGTGCGTCCCGTGTCGCGAATTCGATCGAGGCCTAGGACCACGGAGCCGCGCCGGGTGCAACCCATTGTTTGCAAATCGAGGGCTGGGCGGCGACAAGCACATGCAGCCTCACGTCGGACGCGGCAATGTCCAGTGCTGTGGATTGGGGACAAGAGAGCGGATATGGCCATAGCTTAGGAAGAGGTAGGCTGCCGCTGTTTCGAGAAGTAACTCTCGGCAGCCGAAGCGGGGAGATCATGGCCGGACTCGGGGCATCTTTATGACGTCGTGAGCGAGGTAGGGGACAAGCGTTATTCTACGAAAGCTCACCGCGGCAACCGATTGCCGACCATTCGTGACAAAGCGCAGAGCCGGCTCCTCTTCAGGAAACGCGAAATCGACGGTGGGCTCGTCTGCGGCATAGGCGTCGGAGATCCAAGGCACTTCGAATCTCGCCACTTCGCGGCCGCCGGCTTCCGCCTCGCGCTCAGCGCAATAGATGGAGTGGCCGCTGATCGTCTTGAGGCGATTGCCCCCGACGCGTGTGGGCGGTTACGACTGTCCGCTCTGCGAGGCGAAGTGTCGCCGTCACGATGTCATCCCGAAATTCCAGCCTGATCTCGCCCGACCTGATCTCAAGTCCTGAAGCGCGACGGGCGTAGCGGCGCAACGCGACTGAGCTGCCCCAATGTTCAAGCCAGAAGCGGCCCGGAAAATGTGTCGCGCCGTCGGCGGTGATCCCCTCTTCGCCACTGACTTCCGCGGCAAGATACGTGACGCCGCTCGCCAAAGCCCGTCGTATCCTCCGGATCTGGCAGAAACCACATATTGAGGATGATCCGCGTACCAGGGTGTGGCGATAGTGGCGACGGGACGCATCGGCGAAGCGCGGACAGGTCGCCCGAAAGGAAGAAGGTGAGTAGTGGCGCGTCCCGGACGATCTGCGGCCTTATCGCCAGGTCCGCATAGCGCGGCTTCGGTGTGGGCATGGGCGGAGTCCCGTTTCCATAAGAGATTTCTATATGGCTCCTTTTCCTCTGTCCTGCGCAGAGGTGCTGATTGTTCGATTAGTCTGCCAAGTAGGGGCGACTCTACTCTAATTTTCTTTTTTCCGCAGGTCGGTGCTTGCGGCAGGAGAGATTTGCATTAGCGCGACGCGGCGACATGTCGCGGACTGGTGTTCGCAGAATTGCCCACGTTGCGAGCCTATAAATGGACGGTTTGAAGTGCATCGCCGCGAGAGCCGCGAGAAATCATCGCCGCGAGTTGGACCGCAGCGGTGCTGCAATGAGAACCCCTGGCAGAGAGGTCAGGGGGCCCCAAACCGCATACTTCGTTTGATTATTCACGCGGATGAGCGCGCCGAAACGTGCACCGATGGAACACGCCAACAAATGGCGAGGCCACCATGCAAGACATCAAAGCTGAAAGTCAGGTTCTTATAGCCGGAGCAGGACCATCCGGTCTTGCATTGGCTGCGGAGTTGAGCCGGCGCGGCATCCAGCCCGTGATCATTGATCGGCAAGCGGCTGGCGTCAACACGTCGCGTGCTTGCGTGGTTCATGCCCGAACTTTGGAGGTGCTGGAACCGCTCCGTGTGACTCGGGATTTGTTGGCCGAGGGCGTGAAAGTTCCAATTTTCCGCATTCGTGATCGCGACAGATCGCTCCTCACCATCGATTTTTCAACCATTCCGAGCGTCTATCAGTTCACCCTGATGATTCCGCAGAACAGAATTGAGAAGATTCTGCTGGAGCACCTCGAAAGTCTGGGCTGCAGCGTTGTACGGCCGTGCGAGCTTATCCACATTACAGCATCGCCGTCGCAGGTTGAGGCGCACGGTCCAGATCAACGGTTCCACGCAAACCATCATGGCGCAGTGGCTGATTGGCTGTGACGGAATGCATAGCAGGGTGCGTGAGCAATCCGGAATTGCCTTCTCGGGTGGAGAATACGAGGCAACTTTCGTGCTTGCTGATGTTCGCATGGATTGGCCATTGAGCCGCGATGAAGTCACCTTATTCTATTCGCCAAAGGGGCTTGTCGTTGTTGCTCCGCTTCCCAGCGAACGCTTTCGTATCGTCGCCACAGTGGACGAGGCACCAGAAGCTCCATCGCTAGACTTTATGCAGGCGATACTTGACGCGCGCGGTCCGGCAATCAATCCGGGACGCATACACGACATCGCGTGGAGCTCGCGCTTTCACATTCATCATCGCGTGGCGCGGAACCCACGCAAAGGCCGGATTCTGCTCTGCGGCGATGCCGCACATGTTCACAGCCCCGCGGGCGGCCAGGGCATGAATACTGGCATCCAGGACAGCATTTCGCTTGCCGAAGCGTTGATCAGTACGCTCCAAGACCGTGACGAGGAGCGGCTGGATGCCTGGGCTGCGCGCCGGCATAAGGTGGCGAGCAATGTCGTCACCCTCACCGACAGAATGACTCGCGTGGCCACCATGAAGTCGCCGACAGGCCAGGCGCTCCGCAACATGGCTGTGGCGTTCGCCGGCCATATGCCGCCACTGCGTTCGGCACTGGCCAATACTCTGTCGGAACTGGACGCGCGCTAATCTGAAGTTGTTCCGTCTCAGTTAAAAAAAACAAGGTGGAGAAAGTCCATGAAGCAACGACTGAACGTTTCCGCCGTGGCACCTGCTGGCCTTGCTGCGCTGCGCGCTGTAGAGCAATACGTTGAGGGCAGTGGACTGGACCCCAAGCTAATCCTCCTCGTGAAAATTCGAGTGTCGCAAATAAATGGCTGCGCCTATTGTTTGCACATGCACACCGAGCACGCGCATAAGCTTGGGAGTCCGACATGCGAATTCACCTGCTCGATGCCTGGCACGAGTCGCATCTTTTTTCGACACGCGAACGCGCTGCCCTCGCGTGGGCGGAATCGCTTACTAAAATTGCAGCTACCCATGCACCTGATGATGTTTACGAAGAGGCGCGGAGTCAGTTTTCCGAATAGGAGCTGACAGACCTCTCCATTGGCATTGCCATGATAAACGCCTGGAACCGTGTCTGTATTGGGACGAGGGCTGAGCACCCGTCAGATTTCGCCAAGGCGGCATGACGGATTTAGCACCATGCGGCTCACTGGCAATACGATTCTCGTTACGGGTGGGACCTCCGGCATAGGCCTTGAGCTCGCGACGCAATTCGCCGCGCTGGACAACACGGTGATCGTCACTGGACGAAATCAGTCCAAACTCGATGCCGCCAGAAAGACGCTCCCAAGCGTTCACGCCATTCAAAGCGATGCGAGCGAGCCGACAGCAATCACCGACCTTTATGATCATGTCGCTGGGCGTTTTCCCAATCTGAATATGTTGATCAATAACGCAGGACTCATGCGGAAGTTAAACTTCCATACCTTCAGATCGGATCTGAGGGATCTTACTGGGGAAGTCGAGATCAATCTCGATGGCCCGATCCGCATGACGGTACAGTTCTTGCCGCTACTCAAGGCTCAGAAGACGGCTGCTGTCCTCAATGTGTCATCCGGACTCGCATTTGTGCCGCTGGCGATTTCGCCGGTCTATTGTGCCGCAAAGGCAGCGATCCACTCGTTTACCCAGTCGTTGCGGCTTCAATTAAAGCACACAAACGTCACCGTATTTGAGTTGGCGCCACCGATTACTGAAACGTCTCTATTTCAGGGTGACATGAGCTGGAGCGATGTCAGCGTCAAACCGATGAAGGTGACGGTACTTGTGCAGCATGCGCTCGATGGGATCAAGCATGATCGCCTCGAAATCCGGCCCGGCTTGGCCAACATCCTCAAGATCATGAGCTGCGTCGCACCGAGTTTTATGGCCCAGCAACTCGACAAGCCGGTCGATCGAATGTTGGCGCACCAACAATAATCGTCGCGGATTCTGACTTACGTGCTTGCCGAAGCCCTTCCTTGCGCAATGCGGTTCGTTCGATTCACCGTAACTTATTTGGAGGCAAGCTATGCGCCAGTTCCAGCGGAAGGAACGGATTGGGGCTTCGATCCATCGGGTCTGGTCGATCCTAGCGGATATAGAACGGTGGCCCGAATGGACAGTTCGGTGACTCGAATCGAAGAACTCAACTCGCGCCCGTTCGGGCTGGGGTCGCGGGTTCGCATTCATCAGCCGAAGCTGCGCCCGGCAGTCTGGGTTGTGACCGCATGGGAGCCGGAAAGCCGCCGCTTTGTCTGGAAGGCAGCGAATCGTAGCGTCATTTTCATAGGCAGCCATCTCCTCAAGGTCTGCGAAGAAGGCTGCGAGTCACACTCGATCTGCGCTTCGATGAATGGCTCGGCGGCTTGGCGGCCCCGCTCAAGGGGCGGCTTGCCGAGCGTTATGTACGATGTGAGGCCGAAGGACTTACGCAGATCGCAGAGCTCCTGCAAGACGCTAGGCGCGAGCTGAGGCCGATAACCGCAAAGGGAGCTTAGAGGGAAGCGGCCCGATGAGAATTTTGATCGCCGGGGCGACCGGTGCGATCGGCCGCCCGTTGGTTCGTCGCCTGAGAGCGAACCAGCATCAGGTATTCGCATTTGCGCGATCGCCCAACTCCGCACCCGTGTTGAAGGAACTCGGCGCGGAGGCGGTGATCGCCGACGCACTCGATGCCGCTACGGTGAAGGCTGCTATCGGACGGATTCGGCCCGACGCTGTGATCAACGAATTGACCTCACTGCCGCGGCACTACACGCCCTCCGAAATGAAGGCAGCGGCAGAACGCGATCGCAAGGTCCGAGTGGAAGGCAACATTAACCTGCTTGCGGCGCTTCGCGATGCAGGCGTGCGCCGCTACCTGCTACAAAGTTCCGGATTCTGGTATGCGCCCGGCGCGGGGCTGGCGGACGAGTCCGTCCCGCGCCTCGTACCTGGCCGCGGCCAGGGTGCGCTTGGCCGTCTCAATGCGCGCCACCTCTTAGGTCTGTCGGGCAAGCTCCGCTTCGTCGCTCGTCACGGCATAAGCCAGTAGTGCGTCATCGAAGCCGCCGAGCGCGTTGCTCGCCCTGAGCCGTGCCGCCAGCTCGCGCATGTATTCCAGCTCGACCCTGCCGATGGTCTCGACAAAGTCGCCTATGCGATCTCCTTCACGAACATGAACGGCACGCCCCTGGCGGACGCGATCTTGGCGATTCGCCAGCGGTCGCCGCGTGCGGCGCATTTGATGTACTGCATTTCCCGTCGCCCCTTACTGTTTGGATTGGAGAGGGAGACGGACGGGCTGCGGATCGCGCTCGAGATGTGCGTGGCTTTTCTGAAGAGGGATCGAAGATACCGGCGCGGCGTAGGGCCAGTATTCGCACCAGTATCGCGGCGCGTTGAGCTACGGGCGCCAGGTCTTGGGGCAATCGGCCAGCTACGACATGAGGTTTGGCGATGGCCGGTTTTTCCCGCGCGACCTCCAGCCCTGGAAGCGGGTGCGGGTCGCCAAAAAAACCGCGCCCAAGGCGCTGATCAGCGCGGTGCCGACTTCGGCACCGCAAACAGAATGATGCGGCTAAGAGTTCGCGAACCGAGTAGCTCGTTTGTCGATCGACTTGGCGCCGCTGCGTATTGCCTGTTTGAATTTTACGGTTGCTATAAGCCTTCGCACGCTTTGTCATCTCACCGGTACTGCGATACCGTGTTCGCGCATCTTTTCGTGCGCCCACTTTTCCGCCTCCGTCTCACGCACATGAGCCTTGGGCTTGCGGTCGCGATGCAAATATGCATGCGCGCATTCGTGCAGGAAGATGGCGCAATGCCTTGCGCCTCAACTGGCCGCGGCGCCAAGATCAATTCCTTAGCTCCGGAATGGTGTCCCGATAAGCTCTTGCGGATACGATCTGATAGCCTTCCGGTACGTGCTCCAGGGCGAGGGCACGCTAGTTGACCAAGCGATTGGGGCCGTACCAGAGACTTGCGACCACATTGGAGGCAACCCGGATCACGGGCTGCGTAGATGCAGTGGTCGTCGGTTCTGGCGCGGCGGGGGGACTCGCGGCACTCCTTCTAGCCGAAGCAGGTTTGCGAGTGCTAGTGCTCGAGGCTGGCCCATCCAGAGGACGGGGATCTGTCTCCCGTTCGTTGACCACCAATGCGTTACGACTGCTGACTGGCCCCTTGGAGCTCCGGTCGTTGCCTGCACCATTGATCCCGATTGGTAGAGCCGCTCTCAGAACTGTCGTTGGTGGCGTCAGCCAATTCAATCCCGCTGCCATCAATGGATCCGCGCGCCAGAAACATTTGTTGATGACCTCGACTGGCCCTATATCACGCCTCGCAATCGCCCTTTCGTGTGGGTGCGCGCAAGAACGCTAGGTGGTCGAATGCTGGTTCCTGGCCACGGCTGGCAATACTTCCGGCTGGGGCCTGACGACTTTACTCCCACCGACGGATTGAGCCCTGCTTGGCCATTAAAGGTTGGTGAGTTAGATCAGTGGTACGCGGCCGTTGAGCGGCGCCTCAAGCTCACCGGCGGGCACGATGGACTGGCCTGGCTGCCGGACAGTGAGCTCTCGCGTTTGCTTGAACCGTCTGCAAATCAGCTTGCCCTCCAACTTGCGATCACAGCTCGGTGGCCGGACGCGCGGTGGTAGGCCGCTTTGCCTCCCCCCTCGATGCGCTCGAGGCCGCGGCTAAGACGGGGCGTTTGCTGTGTCGCCAGGGTGGCAGCTCGGGTACCCGACGTTTCACCCGTTCGCCAGCCGCAGCAGCACGTCGCCGTGGCAAGGCTCCGGGGCACACCAGCACGCGAGGTCGGGGCCGCGGAGTTCGTGTATGTCGTTGATCAGCCCGCTGCCGTAGAGGTGGGCGCTCGTACTTGGCGATGGCTTCGTCGCACTCTTCGCGATTGCAGGCAGCCGTCCGCGCCTGCGAGCGTGACGGCGCCATCGACCTGCCAGACGAAAAGCGCAGACGGAAGGTGCCGAGGATCGGCGACCGGGTGCAGGTCGTTTCCGGTCCCTTCGTCGGTCATTCCGGGCTCTGCACCCAGGTGTCGCGCCAGCAGGTCGGGCGTGCTGCGGCTCATGTTCAAAGCGCAGCGTCAGGTGCAGCTGCGCCGCGATGCGCGGTCGAGCTGTGAGAAGATGCCGCGTGTCCTGAACCTGCACGGGCGGAAAGGCGTCGTGCTCGAGGGGGCCGTCTACATCGGCGATCGATTGTATCGCGGCGGTGGCGGGCATCGATCATTTTGTCGGGCAAGTGCAAGGCTCGTCGTTGCCGATCCTGACCAGGCGGACCACGCCCAGGGGCACTTGCGCACGTCATGCCACTGCAGCTCGACGCGAAGGCGGCTTCCGCTGCACCCCTGATAGGTGGTCAAGGCTGCCACTCGCAATCGCCCAGGTCAGCTCAATCACCATCGAGCTCACGCATTCGTAGGCTGAAGATCCGGAAAGCCTAGCGCACAGCTCCTTAGCGACGACGGCGTCCATAGCCGAAGTTATATTGACCCCCGAGAAGTGGGACCTAACGTTGGGTTGGGCGGGTCCTACAATCGAGGAAGAAACCTATGCGTCCCTCAGGTGTGGCGGCACGGGCGCGGCTCTCCATCGAGCGGATGGTCGAGATTTGATCGCGGAAATTAGCGAACTCGCTGGGTGCCCGGTCATCATCGGCGGGGGTGCCGCGGGACTGGCGACGGCTCTCGCACTTGCTCCAGAGCCCGTCGCGCTTGTTTCGAAAGCTCCCCTCGGCGAGGCAGCTTCCAGCGCCTGGGCCCAAGGCGGCATGGCGGCGAGCCTCGGCGAGGATGACGATCCGCAATTGCATTTCGAGGATACGGTCGCCGCGGGGGATGGGCTTTGCCGGCGGGAAGTCGTGCGGGCGATCATCAAAGCGGCGCCGGCGGCGATTGAGACGCTTGCTGCTATGGGCGTTGCCTTCGACCGCGCCGCTGATGGAAGCTTTCGCCTCGGCCTCGAAGCCGCTCATCAACGATCGCGCATCGTGCATGCTGGCGGCGACGGCACGGGCCGCGAATTGATGCGCGCGCTCGTCGCGGCAGCGTTGCGGACTCCGTCAATCACCGTGCTTGCGTCCTTCGAGGCGCGCCGTCTGTTGGTGGAGGACAATGCGATTGTCGGCGTCATCGTAGCAGGCCCGTCGGGGCTGACGATGCTCCGAAGCTCGCGCGTTGTGCTGGCGACGGGCGGCATTGGGGGCCTGTTCGATGAGACGACTAATCCGCTCGGTTGTTTCGGCCAGGGGCTGGCGCTCGGCGCGCGAGCCGGGGCGGTGCTCGCCGACCTCGAATTTATCCAGTTCCACCCGACCGCGCTCGCGACGACCGCCCGGCCGATGAAGCTGATCAGCGAGGCAGTGCGTGGCGAAGGCGCCTCGCTGGTCGACGAGCTCGGCCAACGCTTTTTAAGCAACGAGCCGGGAGCGGAGCTTGCGCCGCGTGACGTCGTGGCGCGCGCGATATGGCGGCAGATCGCTGAAGGGCACAGAGTGTTCCTCGATGCCCGACGCAGACCGGGGGCGGAGTTTGCCGCGCGGTTCCCCGGAATCACTGCTGCGTGCCGTGCTGTTGGCCTTGATCCGGCGCGCACGCCGATCCCTGTACGCCCGGCGGCGCATTATCACATGGGCGGCATCGCCGTGGACGCGGCTGGACGAAGCTCGGTCGAGGGTCTTTGGGCTTGCGGTGAAGTCGCATCGACCGGCCTGCATGGTGCCAATCGGCTCGCGAGCAACTCGCTCATCGAAGCCGTTGTATGCGCCGGCTGGGTCGCCCAAAGCGTCGCCAGCGCGCCGCCCGCACTGCGCAAGCAAGGAACATCAATCTATGCGCCGCCGCCGGCCTCCGATCCCTCGCTGGTTACACACGTGTTTTCACGCTTTCTCAGCATAATGCGAGACCGGTGGGGATTGCGCGAGGCGATCTCGGGCCTCTTGGCTCCCGTATCTGAAAATGGGCCTACATCGGACCCCGCGATCGTTGGATTGATGATCGCAGTTGCCGCACTTCAACGTGAAGAAAGTCGTGGCGCCCATTTCCGTACCGACTTTCCGCAGCGGGGTTTTACCGCGCGGCGATCGTCGTTGCGGCTCGACGAGGCACTCGACGCGGCGCGCGATCTCGCTATCCCCTCCACCTCCACGTCGCGCGCCATTGCCGGCTGAGCGCGAAGGCTGGATGCCGGGCTTCGGCCCGCGAGGCCGCGCAGCTCAGTCAGTTCTCGAGTCGATTGCGCCTTCATGCGATGGCCGAGCATTGCGGAACGCGCTGCTCTACACTCTAGCAACAAGCCACGTGAACGTGCGGGTGAAACAGTAGCCGGGGAAGTACGGCCGCAGCAGCTCGATTAGGTTCAGCAGCATCGGCATCGGACATTGCGGCAGGCCTCCGTTGGTGGGAGGATGGAGCCGGCCATCGATGTCCGAATTCGCTTAAAGCTATATGAAGGCCCGCGTAACGCCTGCGCGGGCCTTCTCCTTTACGGCCAGGTCGTTGAGCGAGGCAAGCGGGTTTGGTGTTTTGGTTGTGCCGACGAAAAAATACGCCCGCATGTCGCGCGCATGTCGCGTCGACAAATTTGCACACCCTGTAAGTTATTGATAATGCTTAGTACAGATTTGCACTCTATGGGACATGAAAATAGCCCCTTTGGGCCCAAAAAAGTTAAATGATTGATTTTATTATGGCTGGGGCGCCTGGATTCGAACCAAGACAGGCAGAGTCAGAGTCTGCAGTGCTACCGTTACACCACGCCCCATCAATCGGCGCGACTCGCCCTGGCCTTGGCCCCGGCAGCGCGACGGTTGCGGATTGACAATACCATCTAGGGCATCTTGGCGCCGTTTCCAAGCGACCGGCCGCCGCCCGGTCTGGCCGCGGGGCTGTACCCCACCTCTCGAACCGCCCAGCTCTTCATAACCTTTTCCCGTACGTTATCGCCACCGCTTCCGTTTGGGCGGGCTCTTCTTCTGCGCGCCGCGGCGCCTCGCGGGCGCATGCGCCGGCACTCGCGGCTTGGCAGGAGCCGCGGCCGGCTCGCTCGCCGCTGTGCCGTGATGCGACATCGGTCCCCACCAGTTGGACGGCGTGTCGTCGCCCCATACCTTTGGCCGTTGCGGCCGGTGCTGATGCCATGGGCGCGGCTCGAAGAAGCCGAGCTCTTCGTCGAACATCTGGTCCATGTCGCAGAAGAACTCGATGGTCACGCCGTCCGGGTTCTTGTGATAGACGGCAATGTTGTGGCCGATGATGTGGCGGATCGGCCCCCACGTGAGCTTGATGCCGTTGCGCGCCAGCAGATCGCAGGCGCGCTTGATGTCCGACCAATCGCGCACCTCGAAGGCGATATGATGGACCGCGACCTGCGCGTTGCGCAGGAAATTCACGGTATGATGGTCGCGGCTGCAGCGCAGGAAAGCAAAGAAATCGCTGCGCCAGTCCGACACGCGGAAGCCGAGCGTGTCGCAGTAGAATTTTACCACGCCCTGCACGTCCGGGCACTGAAACGCGATATGGCCGAATTTCAGCGGCATCACCCCCGTGAAACTTGGGTCTTCTGGCGAGAAAGCGAAATCGGAGAAAATCTCCAACGTAGTCCCCTTGGGATCCTTGAACGCGAGTGCTTCGCCAATGCCGGGCGTGATGTCCGTACGCCGCTCGCTCGCAATCCCGGTTTTCTTTAGCCGGTTGGCCAGCTCACCGAGATCGCTGCCCGGCGCGATCTGGAACGACAGGCGCGGCGCTTCCACGGCGGTGCCGCGTTCCAGTGCGATCGCTTCCAGGCCGGACTTGGTGGCGAGAATAGCGCGGTTCTTTTCGCGCGCGGCCAAGCTCAAGCCAACGATGCGCGTAAAATAATCGATCATCCGCTCGATGTCCGGCGTGGTCAGCGTCGAATGACCGGCGCGTTTGATTTGCAACATCGCACGTCTCCTCAGCTGTTTCGCCGAGCCTCAACCCACGGCTCCGTCTCGTCCAGCTCGCTCTGCAAGGAGCAAGAGCTACCGCGACGACCCCAGCATGCGTTGGCTCATGCTTCGGCGCGCACGCGCTGATCCGTCTCAACGCTGCCGATCTCATGTCCGCGCACCGTAATCTTCAGCTCGCCTAGCGCTGGCGCTGATCGGCACACGATGGCATCGCCGGGCTTCACGGGGCCTACGCCTTCGGGCGTTCCGGTATAGACAAGATCGCCTGGATAGAGCGTGTAGAATGCCGACGCGAATTCAATGAGCCGACGGCATTTATAGATCAGCTGACTGGTGTTGCTGCTCTGGCGCACCTCCCCATTGACTTCTAGGCTGATCGGCACCGCGTCCGGGTCCGCTATTTCGTCGGCCGTTGCCAGCCACGGGCCGAGTACCGCATAGCCGTCTACCGATTTGCGGAAACTGCGATCCTCGCGGCCGCGCACGGTCATGTCGAGGCCGAGGCTGTAGCCGGCGACGTAATCGAGAGCACGGCTTTGCCGGATGTCGCTGCCCGTCTTGCCGATCACCATGACGAGCTCGACCTCGTGGTCGTTGCGCCGGTCTGGAAAGCGGATCGGGATGCCTTCGGACGGCCCGACCAGCGCGGAATTGGCCTTCAGAAACATGCCGGCCTCGGCGATGTTGGAGGAATGCGAGCGCACGATCTGGGAGCCGGGCTGCGCCGAGGCCGCGGCCATCTCGGCAATGTGCGCTTGATAATTCGTCGGCGCACAAGTGAGTTTCGTTGGCCGCGCCACGGGCGCAAGCAGAGTGACCGAGGTGATGGGCTTGCCGGGCGATGTGTCGGCTGCGCGCTCGAGCCGCTCGCGCCACTGCGGCAGGGCCGCGACGACCGCGTCGCCCTTCATCGCGTAAGGAGCGGATTTGCGAATCTCAGTCTGCGCCTCGGTGACGTCATGCACCAAGTCGCCCCGCACCACGCCCAGGCGGTCATCGTCATAGCGGCACAGCTTCATACGTCTCCTCCGATCATGCGCGGCGCCCTTGCTACCCGCAGAGCCAGCAGGGCCACCCTTCTGGCCCATCATTACCAGTCTGCGGCGGCGGCACAAGCGGTGGCAGCTTTGCGTTTCATGAGAGAGTCCCGCAACGCGGACGCGACACCGGCGCGCACTCGGCGCCGCAGGATGAGAGCATCCCAGCCATATCAAGAAAAGCGCACGTAAATGCGCGGCGTCCGACCTAGGGCCACGAGGCATCTGCATGTAAGTCTTACGCTGCGAAATAGGGCCGTGGGAACCGCCAGCAGCGCAGCGCAGCACCTCAGGTCGCCAACACGCCAGAAGTTCGGCTTGAAATCATGAAAGTCTTGCGGTGCTTCGCGTAGTGCGAGGCGCCCCGGCGCGCCGACATCGCCGTCCTGCACGGCGATGTGGCGGCGCTCAAAGCGCTTGGGACGTGGCTGAACGCAAGCCATGGACGGGGTTCGCCGCGAGGTGCGAGCCGCCGTTGCGCTGCCGTACGCAAAAAAGTTATGCCGAGCTAAGATCAAGCTTTAAGCGGCCGCAAGAGACGTAGATCGCTGAGAATGCTCTACTTGCTGATCATGGCCGGTACGAGTTGTCCTCTTATGGTCACGCTCGTTTGGCGGATCGTTTCGGTAACGCCTACTTAAGTCTTTTTGTTCGTATCCGGCAATCGCGCCGCCATCATCTCAATCTCACTTGATATAGCCAGCGGGTTCGGCTTCGGCTGGTGTCAACCTTGATTTTGTTCATTGCCACACTGGTGGCGGGAAGCAACCTTGGATTCATTTTGGCGGACTGGAGCAGGATGGGCCGAGAGATCTCGATGATATTTGCTGGGCGCTCGGCCTGGTGACGGCTAACGTCGGTTCAATAGAATGGGTACTCAGCTCCGCGCGAATAGCTCATTGAACGTCCTCTGCCATTTTCGCTGATCGGTGCCGTTGAATAGAACCGGCACAACCTTCATCGGCTTGAGCCGCTCGCCGATATCCGGCGGATTGGTCGGCACGTCCGCCCGTGTGGGAAAGCGGCCCTTGCGGGTGATGAAAGTTTGCGCTTGGCGACTCAGTACGAAGTTCTCGGCGAGCTTTGCTGCGTTTGGATGCGGAGCCAGTGTATTGATGCCGATTGCTCCAAAAATCTGCGCCACCGGATTGAGCAGCCAAAAATCCGTCGGCGCCCCGGACATCTTCACGTTGAGCGTGAGATTCAAGAAATTGTTGAGCGCGAGCCCATATTCGCCGGAGCCAACCGAACGGGCCAATGCCAAATGGCCGTCGCTGAGAACCGGACTGACGGCGCTGACTATATCCTTGACCACTGTGCGGGCGCGCGCTTCCCCGTAATAGGAAAACAGCGCGTAGAGCCATTCGGTGTCAGTGCCGACGATCGCCACCCTGCCGTTCCACTCCTTGTGCGCGGCGAAATCTGCATAGCTTTTCGGCAGATCAGCCGGCTTGACGAAGCTCGTGTTGTAGGCCGGCGCGTTGTAATTGGCGTAGACTCCGTACCAGCGCAGGTTTGAATCGCGCGCCTCTGTCATCAGGCCCTTGGCTTCCGCCGGATTGAATGGGGCGAGATAGGGCTGCGGCAACTGTGGTACGGTGGTGGTAAGCGCAACATCCCAGGTGTGCTGCCGCGCGCGATTTTCGATCGCGACCCTAGCCATGATCTGCGTGTCCGAGGACCGGACATAATTTACCCTGACGCCAGTTGCGTCCTCGAATTCTTTCCACAGCGGCAGCGCTTCCTGCTCGTTCATTGAGCCGTACACAGTCAGGGCGCCCTCGCTCTTGGCCGAAGAAAGAAGCTCAGGAACGATCCACGATGGCTCCGGCGCCTGTGCCATAGCGGGGGTGCCGGCGCGTGCCAGCGCGACCAATAAAGACAGGCCGGCGACGGTTAGGCGATGGAGCATGCGATCCTGCCGCCACTGAATTTCGACAGCGGCTTGTTTGCCTATGAGGCTCATTTGCGCGGCAGCGCGCGATTGCTGTCAAGGAGAAAAAAGCACCGAACGGATAGCGCTCGGCGGTCGCAGATTCGCTGCGAGGCCACCTTTTGCGGGCTGATAGGTACAGTCGGAGCCAGGGAACGAGCGATAAAATCCCTGGCAGACAGGAAAATGTTGCATTGCGCGCTTTGCAAGTCGAAAAGATTTGAGTTCGCCTGGTCAAGCGCCGCGCGACGCTTGCTCGACATGAGCGGTGGCAGGCGCTGCCGAGCGAGCGGCGCAGCCAGTGAGCGCATCAGGCTCGGAGCAGTCGGCCGGCAACGAGGGCATTGTCGAAGCCGATGAACTAGGCATCCCGGTAGTCACACAGTCTTGCGTTTCGAGAACCCGAAGATCACCGTCGAGATGCACGCAATACTGACGGCGGCGGAGAGCAGGAAAACAGCGCGCGGCTGCCCATTGTCCATGAATGTGCCGTAAACAATCGGTGCGATGCTCGCCCCGATATTGAAGCCGACGCTGACGAAACCGAAGACAAGGCCGTAAGCCCCTCTCGGCGTGACCGCTCGCACCAGCATATCGCGCGACGGATAGGTCGCGCCGACGCAGAAGCCGCTCAAGCCCATCAGCGCGATTAACGTCGCCGCGCGAAAATCGAACAGGCCGACCAAGGCGGTCACCACACCGCCGACTGCAAGGCCCGATGCGGCCACCACGGCATGATGCGAGGTGCGTCCTGCCAGGACCCCGCCCGCGAGCACGCCCACGGCGTTCATAGCGAGAAGGCTGGTCAGCGCCATATTGGCGACGTTGACCGGTGTCGCATGCAAGGCGCCGAGCGCCACGACCAGATAGGTGTTTAGCCCGCCGCCCATGATCGAGGTCAGGACAAAATAGCCGAGGTTGAGCAGGATTGGCGGCGTGATCAGCACGCGCCAGGTGGTGGAAGCGTCGGCCCGCGCCTTTTCCGGCGTTTTGGCGGCGCGCGTAACCGCGCGCTTCGGCTCGGGCTGCGCGATTAGTGCCGTGAGCACGATGAATCCGATAGCGGACGCGCTCATATAGGCGCCGCGCCAGCCGAACAGGCTTTGCATATAAAGCAGCGTCGCTGGCGCGATGGCGGAGCCGACGATCCCGGAAAACGAATGAAAAGCAAAAATCTGCCCGAGCCGCTCCTGCGGCGAGTGATGCGAAAGCAGCGAATAATCGGAGGGGTGAAAAACAGTATTGCCGAGGCCGCCGAGGCCGTACATGGCAATGAATACCCAATAGGAATGGACCATCCCGGCAATCGCATAGGCGATGCTGCTGATCGCAAGACCGGCGATCAGCACGACGCGCGCGCCGATGCGGTCGACCAAAAATCCGATCGGCGTCTGCAGCAGACCGGAGACGACATTGAAGGTCGTGAGCGCCAGAGCGAGCTCAGTATAGGTGACATTGAAATCGGCGCGCACGAAGGCGAATAGCGGCGCCAACAGCAGCATGTAGTAGTGACTCATCATATGGGCGGCGCACACCGCAGCGATCAGCCGCGATTCGCTCGAGCGGATCGGCCCAACGGAAATGGCTTGAGTCATTGCGGGCGGGTCGGCTCGGCGCATTGCAGCGCCTGCCAGATGCGGAACGGAGTCAGCGGCATGTCAAGGTGGCGAATGCCGCGCTCGCCCAGCGCGTTGATTACTGCGTTCATCACCGAGGCAAGCGCGCCCGCACAGCCGGCCTCGCCGCAGCCCTTCACGCCGAGCGGATTGGTCTTCGCCGGCGCCGGATGATCGGCCAGCGCGAAGAACGGCACGTCGGCTGCCCGCGGCATCGCGTAATCCATGAACGAGCCGGTGAGCAATTGCCCGTCTGCGTCGTAGACCGCGAGTTCCATAAGCGCCTGGCCGATGCCTTGCGCGACGCCGCCATGCAGTTGGCCGGCGACAACCATCGGGTTGATCACGGTGCCGAAATCGTTGACGCAGGCGTAATTGACGAGCGTCGTGCGGCCGGTTTCCGGATCGATCTCGACCTCGGCGATGTGACAGCCGTTGGGGAAGGTTGAGGCGCCAGGCCCGTTGCTCACATGTGAAATGTCGAGCGACTGCGGCAGGTTCGGCGGCAGGTTAGGGCCGCCATGCAGCCGGTTGGCCAGATCCATGATCGAGATCGCGCGATCGGTGCCGACGATGGCGAAAAGGCCGCGCTCGAAGACAATGTCGGCGCTGGAGGCTTCGAGGATATGAGCGGCAAGCTCCTTGCCGCGCTCGATGATCTTCGCCGCCGCTTCGACGATGGCGGTGCCGGTGTGCATGATCGACTTCGAGCCGCCGGACCCGCCGCCGACAATGAGCCGATCGCTGTCGCCCTGTAGCAGCGAAATTTTCTCGAACGGCACGCCAAGCTTTTCGCTCAGCACCTGCGCGAACGGGGTGGCATGCCCCATGCCGAAATCCTGGGTGCCGGTGACCAGCGTGACCGTGCCGTCGCCATTGAACTTGATCTCGGCCAGTTCCTTCGATGGTGGGGCGGTAACTTCCAAGAAATTGCCGATGCCGAGCCCGCGCAGTTTGCCACGCCTGCGGCTCTCGCGTCGGCGCTGCGGAAAATTGCGGCCGTCGGCGAGTTCGAAGGCCTGTTTGGTCAGCGCCGAGAAGTCGCCGCTGTCATAGGTCACAGCGGAGGCGGTGTTGTACGGCAGCTCCTGCGGCATGATCTGATTGCGCCGGCGCAGCGCGAGGGCATCGATGCCAAGCTCGGCGGCCGCCGCGTCGATCAGCCGTTCCATATAGTAATTGCCTTCCGGCCGGCCGGCCCCGCGATAGGCAGAGACGTGCGAGGTATTGGTGAACACACATTTGGTCGAGACCTCGATCAGCGGCGTGCGGTACATGCCCTGTACGTTCTTCACCGCGTTGATCGTGCCCGGCATTGGCGCCACCGGCGACAGGAACGCGCCCATATTGGCGTAGCTTGTCAACCTAACGGCGAGGAAATTGCCGTCGGCATCGAGCGCCAGTTCGCCGACTACGTCGTGATTGCGGCCGTGGCTGTCAGAGACGAAGCTGCCGGACCGCTCGTCGGTCCACTTCACCGGGCGACCGAGAGCGCGCGCAGCGTGCAGCAAACAAATATATTCCGGAAAAATGGCAGCCTTCATGCCGAACGAGCCGCCGACCTGGCCGCTGATCACGTGCACGTCCTTGTTGTCGACGCCAAGCGCGTCGGCAATGTTGGCGCGCATTCCGAACACGCCTTGCGAACTCACCCAAAGCGTAAATCGATGGCCGTCATGGGCGGCGAGCGCCGCGCGCGGCTCCATGCTGTTGACGACGAGCCGGCTGTTCACAAGCGTAAGCTGCGTGACATGCGCCGCCCTGGCGAAGGCGGCTTTGACCGCTTCGGCGTCGCCGTAATGGTAATCGAGCGAAACGTTGCCCGGCACGTCGTCGTAAAGCACCGGCGCGCCTTCGCGTGCCGCCGCTTCGGCCGTGGTCACGGCGGCAAGCGGCTCGATATCCACGCCCACCGCTTCGGCTGCGTCCTTTGCGGCCAGCACCGTCTCGGCGACCACGAAGGCAACCGGGTCGCCGACAAAGCGCACCTTGTCGGTCGCCAGCGCCTTGCGCAGCGGCTTTTTCATCGGCGTGCCGTCGCGGTTGTTGAACGGCACAGCGCATTTGAGCGGGCCGCAACCTTTCAGATCGGCGCCGGTATAGATGCCGAGCACGCGCGGCATTTTGCGCGCTTTTTCGACGTCGATCCCTTTGATGATGCCGTGCGCAACGTCGCTGCGCACGATGACGGCGTAAACTTGGCCGGGCAGGCTGAAATCGTCGGCATAGCGGCCCTCGCCGCGCAGCAGCATCGGGTCCTCGCTGCGCGGCACCGATTGTCCGACGGCGAACTTCTCCACGGCTAGGCGTTCCGCGGTCAACGGCTCCGCGCGCTCCTTGCCGGAAGACTGCAAATTCATTGTCAACCCCGCTAACGTTTTTCGAGGCGCTGACATAACGAACCTGGCCGACTGCGACAAGCGCAGGACTGGCATGGCTCGTAGCCGAGAAACCGTAAGCTTGCCCTGCCGCCATCTGCTGGTACATTTTTGCCTGATTTCGGCCCGAAAACGGCTCCGGCGCGGCAGAAAGGTATGGCATGGACGACGAGGCCCCGGCGCATGGCGTCGGCTGCGGCAATGGGCATGTGCGTCGGCGGACCCTTGGGGGCCGGCGATCACCCGACCGCACCCGTGACGACCACCGCGCCGGCGATTGCGTTGCCGGCCGTCCGTACCCCACCTATGCAGCGCTCGATCTTGGCACCAACAATTGCCGGCTTTTGATCGCGCGCCCGACGGTCGATGGCTTCCGCGTCGTCGATGCCTTCTCCCGAATCGTCCGGCTCGGCGAAGGCCTCGCTGCGACCCGTCGGATCAGCGAGGCGGCGATCGCGCGCGCGGTCGAAGCACTGCTCATCTGTCGCAACAAGATGCGGGCGCGGCAGGTGGCGCGAGCGCGGCTCATCGCCACCGAGGTTTGCCGCGCGGCCGAGAACGCGCAGGCATTTTGCGCGCACGTTGCCGAACAGGCCGGCCTGGAATTGGAGGTCGTGGATTCGGCGACCGAGGCGCGGCTGGCGGCGACCGGCTGCACGGAGTTGGTCGACCCCGCGGCCTCCGGCGTCATTCTGTTCGATATCGGCGGCGGCTCCTCCGAACTGGTGCGGCTTGGCCGTGCCGATGGCGGCGCGCGCGGTCCGCCGGCGCCCGAAATCGTTGGCTGGGCGTCGCTGCCGGTCGGCGTCGTGACGCTCGCGGAACGCTATGGCGGCACCGTGGTGTCACCCGAAATCTACCACGCTATGATCGCCGAGGTCGCAAGCTTCGTTGAAAAATTCGCCCACGCGCATGCCTGCGATCTCGACGGTTTCCACATGCTCGGCACGTCCGGCACGGTGACCACCATCGCTGGCGTTTATCTCAAGCTCAAGCGGTACGACCGCCGGCGCGTGGACGGCTGCTGGCTTTCCGACCAGCAGATTTCGGCCGTAGTCGCCGAATTAATGACAATGAGCTTTGCCGAGCGCGCCGCCAACCCTTGCATTGGCGTTGAGCGCGCCGATCTGGTACTTGCCGGCTGCGCCATCCTTGACGCCATCCGCGGCGCCTTTCCCTGCCAGCGGCTGCGCGTCGCCGACCGCGGCCTGCGCGAAGGTATGCTGGTTGAGATGATGCGCCAGGACCGCGTGTGGGAGGACGCGTGAGCTCACTTTGGCTGGACCGACGATGGTACGGCTCAAACCCGACAAGCGGCGCACGCCGTCGTCACGGGCCTGGCTGACGCGCCAGATCAGCGATCCCTATGTGGCCCGCGCAAAGCGTGAGGGCTTGCGCTCGCGCGCCGCCTATAAGCTGGCCGAGATCGATGACAAATACCGCCTGCTCAGAGCCGGTGCGCGCGTCGTCGATCTCGGCGCCGCGCCCGGCGGCTGGAGCGAGATCGCGGCGAGGCGAGTTGGGCCGAAGGGACGCGTCATCGCCATCGACATGCTTCCGATCAAGCCGATCGCCGGGGTCGATTTCGTGCAGCTCGACTTCCTTGACGAAACCGCGCCGGAGCGGCTCAAGGCGATGCTTGGCGGCGGGAACGAGGGCACGGCCGATGTGGTCCTCTCCGACATGGCCGCCAACGCGACCGGGCACCGGCAGACCGATCACCTGCGCATCATGGCGCTCGCCGAAGCGGCGGCATATTTCGCCCGCGAAGTGCTGGCCCGGGGCGGCAGCTTTCTCTGTAAGGTGCTGCAAGGTGGCAGCGAGGCGGCGCTGCTTTTCCAACTGAAGCGCGATTTCGCATCCGTCAAGCACGTGAAGCCACCGGCAAGCCGCGCCGATTCGGCCGAGCTTTATCTCTTGGCGCGGGGGTATCGCGGCGGCGCGCCTGTCGGCTGTTAAGGAGAGCGGCGCCGCTGCGCGTCGCAGCAGTCTCCGACAGCGGCTCGGTACGCATCGGCCGCTGGTGCCAGGGAGAAAAGCCAAGTTGGATGATTACGATCGCCTCTCTGCCGCCGCGACCCGCACGGCCTTGCGTCCCGACAATTCTGCCCCCGCGTCCGCCGGCAGCTGCAGGAAAATCAGCGCGGCGGCGGCTGAGAGCACGCCGATGGCGAGGAAGGCCGGCGGGAAATCGTTTATGCCCATCGTCGGGGCGTGCTTGATCCGCAGTGTCAGTTCGACGGCAAGGGCGCCGACCGCCACCCCGGTCGACAGCGACAGCTGCTGGAACGCGGCGACCATCGAGGTTGCCCGGCTCATCATCGGGGGCTCGACCTCGGCATAAGCGATAGTGTTGATACTAGTGAATTGCAGCGACCGAAAAAAACCGCCGGCGAGCAGGATGGCGACCATCGCCGCGTACGGCATGCCGTAGCCGAAGCTGGCGCAGGCGGCCAGAAAGCAGGCGCTGACCAGGCTGTTGTAGAGCAGCACATTGCGATAGCCGAGGTGCCGCAGCACGAAGGCGGCCGCCGCCTTCATGAACATCGAACCCAACGCGCTAGTGAAAGTGATCAGCCCGGATTGGAAGGGCGTGAGGCCGAACCCGATCTGCAGGAGGAGCGGCAACAGAAAGGGTAGGGCGCCGACCCCAAGGCGGAACATGAAGCCGCCGAGAATGCTGGCGCGAAAGGTTGGCAGCTTGAGCAGCCGCAGATCGAGGATCGGCGCCGCCGCACGCTGCGCGTAGACCACGTAGGCGATTGCGCAAATCGCACCGACGCCGATCAGTGCCGCCACGGCGCTCTCTGGGAGAAATTCGAGCCCTAACACCGAAAGGCCGAAGGCAAGGCCGCCGATCGCGAGGCCGGAGAGGATGAAGCCGATCAGATCGAACGGATAGGGATACTCGCTGCGGACATCCGGAATGAAGCGCGTCGCGAGCGCGATGCCCATTAGGCCGATCGGCACGTTGATGATGAAGATCCAATGCCAGGTCGCATATGTGGTGATAAAGCCCCCGAGCGGCGGCCCGCAGATTGGGCCGATCAGCGCCGGAATGGTCAACAGCGACATGGCGTTGAGCAACAACGTCTTGTCAATCGAACGCACCACGATCAGGCGGCCAACTGGCGTCATCATCGCGCCGCCCATGCCCTGGAAAATCCGCGCGATGACAAAATCCTCGAGCGAATTGGAGAGCGCGCAGCCGATCGAGCCAAGCACGAAGACCCCGATGGCGACGCGAAAGACATTGCGTGCGCCGAAGCGGTCGGCGGTCCAGCCGCTTGCCGGAATGAAGATGGCAAGCGAGAGCAGATAAGAGGTGACCGCAAGCTTCAGGGCCAGCGGAGTGGTACCGATATCGCGCGCGATCGCCGGCAGCGAGGTAGCGATCACGGTCGAGTCCATGTTCTCCATGAACAGCGAAAGGGCAACGATCAGAGGTGCGGCACGACCGTTCGAGGCCTCGGGCAGTCGCGGCGTTTTATCGGCTCTTATCGTTCTTCGTGGCACTGGCTTGAAGCCGCTGTAAGCCCTCGGCTGGCTGTTGGAATTTCGGATCGAGCTTGACCGCCCGGCGGAAGTCCGCGATCGCGCCAGCCGAATTGCCTGCCCGTTCGTGCAGGAGCCCCCGCAGGGAGAACGCGCCAGCCGCGTGCCCGTCAAGCGTAATGGCGCGATTGATTTCAACGAGTGCCGCAGAATCCTCGCCGCCGAGATAGTGCGCCCAGGCGCGATTGTAATAGACGAGCCCGTCATTGGGCGAAAGCGCAGCGGCCCGATCGTAATCGGCGAGGGCGCCGGCAAAGTCGAGCTGCTCGCGTTTGGCGTTGCCGCGGTTGATGTAGGGGCTGACCCCGTGGGGATCGAGCGCGATGGCGCGATCGAAGTCGGCGACGGCCTGCGCGTACTCGCCCTTCGCGGCCAGCGCGCTACCGCGGCTATTATAGGCCGCGGCCGTGGGTGCGATGCGGATGGCTTGGTCGTCGTCGGCAATGGCGCGGTCAAGATCGCCCTTGCGCTGCCGCACGAGGCCGCGATTGTAGTAAGCCGCGGCGAAGCTCGGGTCTAGGCTCAAGGCCGCATCGTAGTCGGCAATGGCACGCGCGTCGTCGCCTTTGCGGTCATAGGCAACGCCGCGATTGTCGTAGGCGGCGGCGAATTTTGCATCGTGCTTGATGGCTGCGCTGTAATCGGCGATGGCGCGATCAAACTGACCCTGTTGGTAGAGCACCTGCCCGCGCGCGTTATAGGCGGCGGCGAATTGCGGATCGAGACGGATTGATTCATTTAGATCGGCGATAGCTCGTTCGAGGTCACCGGCCCGGCCATACGCGACGCCGCGATCGTAGTAGGTGGCGGCATTGTTGGGATCGAGCCGCAATGCGGCCGCATAGTCCGCCATGGCGGCGGCGTGATCGCCCCGATCGTCATAGGCGTTGGCGCGGTCGCGGTAGGCTTGCGCGCTGTTCGGATCGAGCCGCAGCGCCGCGGAAAAGTCCGCAATCGCGTGCTGATCATCCTGCCGTTGATAGGAGACGAGCCCGCGATTGATATAGGCGAAGGCGAAGCGCGGTGAGAGCTTGATGGCCCGATTGAAGTCGGCAGCGGCGTGGCCGAGGTCGCCCTTGCTGCGCAAGGCCGCGCCGCGATTGTTGTAGGCAGTAGCAAGGCCAGGATCATGCCGGAGTGCCTGATTGTAGTCGGCGATGGCGCGATCGCGTTGGCCCTTTTCGAACCAGGCAATGCCGCGATCATTCAAGGCGGTGGCGTTCTTCGGGTCGAGTTTGATCACTCGGTCGAAATCGGCGATGGCGAGATCGAAATTGCCCTTGCGCCGGTAGGCGAGGGCGCGGTTGAAATAGGCACCGGTGTAATTCGGCGCCAGCTGGATCGCCTGAGTGTAGTCCCCGATGGCGCGGTCGGTGTCGCCCTTGTGCTCATACGCCTGCCCGCGGGTCATGAACGCGCCCGGATCGGCCGGATCGAGGTTAACCGCCTGATCGAGATCGGCCACAGCACCGTCGAAATCGCGCTGTGCAAAATGCAGATCTCCGCGATGGAGAAAGGCGCGCGCAAAGTTCGGTTGAGCGCTGATCGCTGCGGAAAAATCTTGCATCGCGCCGGCAACATCGGCGTTCGCGAGCCGGGCCGCGCCGCGATTGTCATGCAGGATCGCGAGGTTGATCCCCTCGTAGCGGCCGGAATCGATCAGCGCGGTGCAGGAAGCGGCTCGCTGCGCCGCCGTCGTTCGCCATTCGCCGGTGCAGTGGTGCACGTCACTTGCCGTGACGTGATCTCTTCCGCGATCGTTAGTGTTATCCTGAGCGTAAGCGGCGTGCCCAACAAGAGCCAAGACGGCAAGCGCCAGCCAGTGCGGGAAGCAGTGCCGCGTGTGGAAAGAGTCTCGCATCGATTTAATCTACTCCACGTCTAAAAACCGCGCGACCTTGGTTGCTGCGCCGCTGCGCAGCAAAATCAGCGCTTTAAGCTCCTGAAAAAACTACGCAAGCCTTTTTGCAGCTTCCTCGACCATGCTCAGATCGGAATATTTTTTCGCGTCGATGTCGATCTTGAGCAGTCCAACTTGCTTCTGCAGCCGCAAATTGCTCTGCAGCGCCGCAAGATTGGGCATGCCGTTCGGATCGCGATACTGGTCGCGGCTGGTAAAGGCCCATTGCATGCGCGCCGGCGGCGCCTTGTTGATCCGCGAAACGATGGCAACTGCTTCATCGTGATTTTTCGGATCAGTGTACCAGCGGATCGCGCGCACCACGTCGGTGAGGAAATCGACCAAAGCCGCGCGGTTCTCCTCAATGAAGCGGGTGCGCGCCGTCCACATGGTCAGCTGCGTGATGCCGAACGCGTCCTTCTGGGTGAACAGCGTGTCCGAAATCGACGTCAGATTGGGGTCGAGCGAGAACGGCGGCACGGCGCTGATCAGGTCGGCCTTTCGCTCGGCGAGCATCGCGCGCATGGCCGGGAAGGGTGTCTCGATAATCGTATAATCCTTATTGGCTTCGAGTCCATTGCGTCTGAGCATGGCGCGCATGGCGATATCGACGGCGCTGCCGATGACGTTGGTGGCGAGCACCTTGCCCTTGAGGTCGGCGACTTTTTTGATCGGCCCATCCTTCAGTACCATGAACTGGTTGGTGCCATGCCCGGCGACGCCGTCCTGGATCTCGTCGCAGATCACGCGCAGATCGTCCAAATGGGCGTTCTGGATCGCTAGCGCGAAGGAGGAAAAAGCTAACGGCCCGATCTCGAGTTCGCCGGAGGCAAGCGCGGTAATCACCGGCGGCGTGCCCTCAAAATGGATCGCCTCGGCCACATAGCTTTTGCCGAAATTAGTAAGCAGGTCCTTTTTGGCCAGCATCAGGGGCGCTGAGGAGGCCGGCACCACGACCCAGCCGACGCGGATCCTCACCGGCGCGGCCTGCGCTGGATGGGCCAGGTCAGTGGCGAGCGCCGTGCCCGCGGCCAGCGCACTGAGGCCGAATTGCCGGCGATTGAAGCCTGGCATGGGCTTTTCCAAGGCGAATCCTCCACGTTGCGGCATTAGGGGCCTGTTCATTACTGCCAAGGCGTGCTATCGGCCACCGCCAATCCAAAAGCGGGCCATTCAGTCGGTGGCGGATCAAGCGTCCGCCCGTCCTCGAGGCGTCACCCGATGCGCCGGCCGCGGCCCGGGCCATGCGGAGTTGGCAATGGCAGTTACGTCGAGAGAACTACCGCCGGAAGCTTACACCTTCGATGATGTGCTGTTAAAGCCCAGCCTGTCCGACGTGCTGCCGTCGGACGTCGATATCCGCTCGCGCATTACCCGCAACGTCGCCCTCAACATTCCGATCGTCGCCTCTGCCATGGACACGGTGACCGAGGCGCCCATGGCCATCGCCATGGCGCAGGCCGGCGGCATCGGCGTCATCCACCGCAACCTCGAGCCGGCGTTGCAGGCCGCGCAGGTGCGGCAGGTCAAGAAATTCGAGTCCGGCATGGTGGTGAACCCGGTGACCATCCAGCCGGAGGCGACGCTCGCCGATGCATTGGCGCTGATGCAGGAGCATCGCATTTCCGGCATTCCGGTGGTGCAGGGCGGCGGCAGCGGCCGTGCCGGCAAGCTCGTCGGCATTCTCACCAACCGCGACGTGCGCTTTGCCACCGATCGGCGGCAGAAAGTGGCTGCGCTGATGACCAGGGACCGCCTGATAACCGTGCGCGAGGGCGTGGGCCAGCAAGAGGCAAAGCGGTTGTTGCATCAGCATCGGATCGAGAAGCTTCTGGTGGTCGATGCCGATTATCGCTGTGTCGGCCTTATCACCGTCAAGGACATCGAGAAGGCGGTCACGCACCCCAATGCCTGCAAGGACGAACAGAGCCGCTTGCGCGTAGCCGCCGCCACCAGCGTGGGCGAGGCCGGCTTCGCCCGCAGCGAAGCCCTGATCGACGCCGGCGTCGATCTCGTCGTCGTCGACACTGCCCACGGCCATTCCACGCGCGTGCTGGGGGCTGTCGGGCGCATCAAGCGGCTATCGAATGCCGTTCAAGTGGTGGCCGGCAACGTCGCCACCGCCGAGGCTGCCAAGGCGCTGATTGATGCCGGCGCCGACGCCATCAAGGTCGGCATCGGGCCAGGCTCGATCTGCACCACGCGCATCGTCGCCGGCGTCGGCGTGCCGCAGCTCACCGCAATCATGGAAACGGTCGAGACGGCGAAAAAGACCGATACTCCGGTGATCGCCGACGGTGGCATCAAATATTCCGGCGACCTCGCCAAGGCGATTGCCGCCGGTGCCGATTGCGTCATGATCGGTTCGCTCTTTGCCGGCACCGACGAATCGCCCGGCGAGGTATTTTTGTATCAGGGCCGTTCCTATAAGAGCTATCGCGGCATGGGCTCGGTTGGCGCCATGGCGCGCGGCTCGGCCGACCGTTATTTTCAGCAAGAGATCAAGGACACGCTCAAACTCGTCCCCGAAGGGATCGAGGGCCAGGTACCCTATAAAGGACCGGTCGCCAACGTGCTGCATCAGCTGACCGGCGGCCTTCGCGCCGCCATGGGCTATGTCGGCGGCAACAATCTCCCCGAGTTCCAGGCCAAGGCGGAATTCGTGCGCATCTCGGGCGCGGCCTTGCGCGAGAGCCACGTGCACGACGTGACCATCACCCGCGAGAGCCCGAATTATCCGAGCAGGAGCTAGGCCGCTTTGGTCGGGATGAAAGCAATGTCGTTATTGCGACGAGCCCCCGAATCCCGGCGATGAACCTTTGGATGCGCCCATCACCACTGCCACTCTTTCAGAAATTCGGGCGGGATGCGCTCGAATCGCTTCACTCAGGCGGTGCTCGGGGTTTGCGACGTTTTTTTGCTCCTAGGCATGGCGCAAACGTAATCTGTTGCGGCGGCAATCTCCACGCGGGGCGGTGAAGATGGTTTGCGGGCCTGCCCAGGCTTGACCCGACAATCCATGGGCACCAGCATAATGTGAACCTCGGTCAGTTTGACGATCTCACTGGATAGCTTGATGAGCTTCGCATGAACACCGCTGCGCTCGACCCATTCGCTAAAATCCGCGCGGCTACCGACGCCCATCGTGCCCGGCACGGCTGCGGTGCGTACCCCTACGACAATGGCCCGCTGCTCGCGGTGATCGCGGCGGCCGCCAGTGCGCGCCGTATTCTGGAGCTTGGCGCCGCGCTCGGCTACACGGCGTTGTCCTTTGCCTCAGGAGCGCCCGATGCCACGATCGACACCATCGAGCGCGATCCCGAGCACGTGCGGCTCGCCCGCGAGAACATCGCTGGCGCTTCGCTTGATCACCGCATCACTGTGATCGAGGGAGACTTTGCCAGCGTCCTGCCGACGCTCGACCCGGGTTACGACATTGCCTTTTTCGACGGCCAAGCGCCGTCGCCGGCGCTGCACAGGCCGCTGCGCAGCTTGCTGCGCACTGGCGGCACGCTGATCACCGCGAACCTCAATCATGGCGGGACGGCAGAAGCCGTGCGCAAGGCGCTGTTCGAGCGCAAGACCTGGCGCACCGCCTTGGTCGACGAGGAAGGCGAGACTGCCATCAGCGTAAAGCTGTGATCCGCCGGCGTTGGCGGACGAGCGCGGCCGTGATAGGAGCTTTTGGCTCAAACCGGTGGGCCCGATGTCCCTTCCAGCTGTTCTTGCACCTCTCTTCGTGCAAGTGATTCTGACTTTTGCCGTTTTGTTCTGGGCCGCCCGTTTACGCACCAGCGAACTCGGCTCGGGAGCTGTTCGGCCGGATGAGGTGGCGCTGCGCGAGCCGCGATGGTCGAAGCGCACGATCCAGGTGGGCAATTCCCTCGCCAACCAGTTCGAGCTGCCGCTTCTGTTCTATGTCTTGACCATCCTCGAATGGGTGACCCGGCACGCCGGTGTTGTGTTCGTGGTGCTTGCATGGTTGTTTGTGTTGTTCCGCCTCGCGCATGGCTATGTTCACGTGACCAGCAATAACGTGCGCGTGCGCGGCCCGCTGTTCGGCGGGGCCGCAGCGGTGCTCGCCGCCATGTGGCTCATCTATATTGCGCAGGTGCTCTCCGGCACTTGAGGAGCAAACAAATGCCGCTCGACGTCTGCCATCCTACGGCGCCTCATGAAAAGCTCAGGCTTCCGGAATGGTATGTATCCTCGCTGATGATGGACCGGGCGCTGGATGCCGTCGTGCGGCGCGTGAAAAAACTCGATCGCCGACACGACATCCCTTATCTCGCCGGATACAGCCTCGACGGCAAGACCATCTATATCGACCGGCACATGCCGAAATCGTTCAAGTTCCGCGGCCGCAACATCGAGGCCGACCGCTTCCTCATCCTCCATGAAGAGGTCGAGAAGACGCTGATCGATCAGCTCGGCCTGCACTATCTGCATGCACACCAGATCGCGACGCGCGCCGAGGAGGCCGCCGTGCGCGCGGCAAACGTGGAGTGGCGCGCCTATGACCGGTTCATGCAGAAATACGTCAAGCATATCGGTGACGAGCGCCTGACCAAAGTGCCGAAGGATCTCGATTTAAAGCCTTATCGCGACGAGCATGACGACGATCTCCTGCGGCGCATGCTTCGGAGCGTGCACGCTGGCAACGCGCCGAAGGGCGTTCATGTCCGCGATCTGCAAGAGGCGATCCTGCAACTGCGCAGAAAGGTGCGGCGTCACGAGACGCCGGGTACCGAGCGCGCCGCCAAAATCAAGCTCCGAGCGTCCTGAAGCCGTCGGCGCGGCGCCGCCGATTTTGTCGTCCTAACCTGGTCGTCAATGACACCCGCAGCCCGCCTTTCGGCCGCCATTGAGGTTTTTGCCGACATCGAGACACGGCGCCGGCCGGCTGCGGATGCGCTCAAGGATTGGGGGTTGTCGCACCGCTTCGCCGGCTCGGCGGATCGCGCCGCCATTGCCGGCCTGGTATACGACGCGCTGCGCCGTAAAGCGTCCTCCGCATGGCTGATGGGCGAGGCGAGCCCGCGCGCCGCGCTCATCGGCATGCTGCGCCGCGAGCGCGGTCTGGACCTCCCGGCTATCGAAGCACTGTGCGGCGGCGCGCGTTTTGCGCCGGCGCCGCTCTCCGAGGCGGAGCGGGCCGCGCTCGCCGCGAATGCGCTCGTCAATGCGCCGCCGGCTGTTGCGGGCGACTATCCCGAGTGGCTCGATCCGCATTTTTCCCGGGCGTTTGGCGAGGAGCGGGCGGCGGAGGGCGCGGCGCTGGCAACGCGCGCGCCCCTCGATTTACGAGTCAATACGCTTAAAGCAGAGCGCGAGGAGGTTTTGGGCAAGCTGGCACATCTGGGCGCCCTGCCCACCCGCTGGTCGCCGCTCGGGTTACGCATTCGGCTTGCGGCCGAGGCGAAAAGCCCGGCGATGCATGCCGAGCCGGCGTACCTGAAGGGCACCATCGAGGTTCAGGACGAGGGATCGCAGCTTGCCGCTTTGTTTGCCGGTGCCAAACCGGGCGAACAGGTGATTGATCTCGCCGCCGGCGCCGGCGGCAAGACGCTGGCGCTCGCCGCTGCCATGGAGAATCGCGGTCAGATTTATGCGACCGACGCCGACAAGCGCCAGCTCGCGCCGATCCACGAGCGAATCGCCCGCGCCGGTGCGCGCAACATCCAGGTGCGAACGCCGCGGCACGCGGCTCCCGCAACTGCACCGCCGAGCGTGGGAGGGTGGGTGCTCGGCGATCTCGTCGGCCGCGCCGATCTCGTGTTTATCGATGCGCCATGCACCGGCACCGGCACCTGGCGGCGCAATCCCGACGCCAAGTGGCGCGTGCGTCCGGGTGCGCTCGCCGAGCGGCTGAAGCAGCAGGCGCAACTGCTCGACTGCGCCGCCACACTGGTCAAGCGCTCCGGCCGCATCGCCTATGCCACTTGCTCGGTGCTGCCGGAGGAGAACGGCGACCAGATCAGCGCGTTCATCGTGCGCTCTCCCGGCTTTTCAGTGGAAAAACCCGCCGAAATGGCACGCGTGCTCGGCGAGCGCGCCTATCTTTTCGTCGGCGCCGCGCTTATCTGCGGTGAAGGACTGCTGATGACTCCGCGCCGGACGGATACCGACGGGTTTTTCGTCAGCCTGCTGCGCCATTCGGCATGACCTCCGCTGCGGGTGCTGGTAAAAGCCTTCATGGCGTCGCACGACAAGATTCTCATCATCGATTTCGGCTCGCAGGTCACGCAGCTCATCGCCCGGCGCGTGCGCGAGGAGCGCGTCTACTGTGAAATCGTGCCCTACCAGAAAGCCGAAGCCGCGCTGCGCGCGCAAAATCCGAAAGCCATCATTCTCTCCGGCGGGCCCGCCTCCGTGCACGAAAAGAACGCGCCGCTTGCTCCCCCCGCGGTCTATGAAACCGGCGTCCCGGTACTCGGCATCTGCTACGGCGAGCAGGCCATGGCGGAGCAGCTCGGCGGCAAAGTCGAAGCGGGCCACCACCGCGAATTCGGCCGCGCTGAGGTGGAGGTAACGAGAGCCTCGGCACTCACAGAGGGCGTCTGGGATGTCGGCCAGCGCTATCCGGTTTGGATGAGCCATGGCGACCGCGTCACCACGCTGCCCGCAGGTTTCGTGGCCACCGGCACCTCAGCGAATGCGCCGATTGCTATGATCGCCGACGAGACGCGCAAGTTCTATGCGACGCAGTTCCACCTTGAAGTCGTGCACACCCCACACGGCGCGGCGCTGTTGCGCAATTTCGTGCGCAACATCGCCGGCTGCTCTGGCGACTGGACTATGCGCGCGTTCAGGCACGAGGCGATTGAAAAAATCCGCCGGCAAGTCGGCAATAACAAAGTGATCTGCGGCCTTTCCGGCGGCGTCGATTCCGCGGTCGCCGCCGTGCTCGCCCACGAAGCGGTCGGCTCTCAGCTCACCTGCGTGTTTGTCGATCACGGGCTGCTTCGCCTCGGCGAGGCCGAGCGCGTTGTCGCGCTGTTCCGCGGCCATTACAACATCCCGCTTCTGCATATCGAGGCCGAGGAGCTCTTTCTTAAAGAGCTCGCTGGCGTCAGCGATCCCGAGCAAAAGCGCAAGACCATCGGCAAGCTCTTCATCGACGTGTTCGAAGCGGAGGCCAAAAAGGTCGGCGCAAAATTTCTAGCGCAGGGCACGCTCTATCCCGATGTTATCGAAAGCGTCTCCTTCGCCGGCGGTCCATCGGTGACCATAAAATCACACCATAATGTCGGCGGCCTGCCGGAGCGCATGAATATACTGTTGGTCGAGCCGCTGCGCGAATTGTTCAAGGACGAGGTTCGCGCGCTCGGTCGCGAGCTCGGCCTGCCGGAAGCGTTCGTCGGCCGCCATCCGTTCCCCGGCCCCGGCCTCGCGATTCGCTGTCCGGGCGAGATCACCCCCGCAAAGCTCGATATCCTGCGGCTTGCGGACAACATTTTCATCGAGGAAATCCGCCGCGTGGGCCTCTATGACGACATCTGGCAGGCCTTCGCGGTACTGCTGCCGGTACGCACCGTCGGCGTCATGGGTGACTATCGCACCTACGATTATGTCGTGGCGCTGCGCGCGGTGACATCGACCGACGGGATGACAGCGGATTTCTATCCCCTCGACGCCCCCTTTCTCGGCACCTTGGCCACGCGCATCATTAATGAGGTCAAGGGCGTCAACCGCGTGGTCTACGACGTCACATCGAAGCCGCCGGGAACGATTGAGTGGGAGTGAGGGGGAGTACTGCGGAATAGCCTGGGATAGAGCAGCGTATTGGTTGGGATGTTGTCCGAGCGATAGTAGTCGATGGTCATCGAATGGGATCGGGAGCGCTAACAGAAAGGCCAGGCAGATCGACAGCATGGCGATCGCCACGGCGAGGGTGACCATCAGTCCGCTGGTGGCTAGCGCAGCGAAGAAGACGACGATCAGTTGTAATGCCTACTCCATCTTGATTGCCTTTATTTTCGCCGACGGAATAATTTCAAACCGACGCCGTCGAGGTCTGGTAATGAGTAGGTTTCTGCCACTCATGCCACTACTTGGCGACAGGTAGGCAGTCGTGCTCATGGGCGATGGGTTCGCTTCCATCCATCTGACTCGTCAGTCAAGACGGAAACGGCCAGTGGCGAAATCGAGCTCCACCGTGAGCTTGCCCTCGTTCACGAGCCAGGGTCGCACACGGTAACTGCGCGCACCGCTCTTGTGCATTGGGTCTTCCGCCGCGATGGCTCGGGCTTCGGACAGTGAGGCGGCACGAATCACCACCATGCCCTCTCCATCCCAGCGCTGCTCGTCATCCGTCCAGTGCGGGCCGGCAGCAAACATAATACCTTCCCTCTCAAGCTTCTCCTGGAATTCGAGATGATCGGCGAAATTCTCCATCACTGGACCGATGCCGTTGACGGGGCTCGTGAATACGACATAGAGCTGCTTGGCCAGATAGCCGCGCCGCTTGCTTTCCTCAAGGATATTCTTTGCGGTGACGATCGATTGGCTCATGGAATCCTCCTTCTCAAGATGACGTAGAGTGTGTGCAGCCCGCCAATGGGTCGCTGCGTGCTGCGGCATCGGCGGCCAACGTCCCACTGGCTCGTGAGGAACCCACGTCGCTGCTGCCGGTGGGCGTCAGAACTGCCGCGGAATGCTTGCAAGGATCTCCTCGCCGCGCTGCTCGAAGTCGACAATTTGTGCCTTCGCTTCGTGGCTGGCCGCGTCGACGGTCTTTGGCCCGAAGGGCGGATCGGGATAATACTCGATGCCGAGCTGAATTCTTTCCGCGAGCTCTTGGCCAGCGACCTCGCGCGTCAGAAACAATCCAGCGTCAGCGCTCGCGGAGACGCCGGCCCCGGGGACGATCTGCCCATCTCGGTGATACTGCGTCTTCAGCACCTTGCCGCCGAGCTTCGCCACCCGGTCACGTGCGAAGTAGTTGGTCGTCACTTCGACGCCATCGAGAATGCCTGCGTTGGCGAGGATCTCCACGCCATTGCAGATGCCTACGGTCCAGGTCGTCGTCTCATGCGATTTGCGGATGAAGTCGAGAATTTGCGGGTCGCGTTGCGCGGCGTAAACGCCCAGTCCACCCGGCACGTATAGGATGTCCGTACCTTTGGCGTCTTCGAGTGTCTTCCAGGCATAGAGACCCAGTGCGCGCGTGTCGGCCGCGTATATACCCAGCTCGTTCGCGACGAATTCCGTCTGCATGTGGGGAATGCGGGCGAGTGACTCATAGCCCCAGACAATGTCCAGCGTCGTGAAGCCGTCATACAAAAGAATAGACATACGCATCGGTGATACCTCGCCGCCTGCATTGCGAACGATCACTGCTCGTCCCCCAGTTCGGTGCCTCAACCCTGCCAAGCGTGTTCCTGAAACGGCACTTCGAGAGGCGGCTTGGTGATGCTGCCGGCGTAGTTCGTGATCGTGGACGCGGCGACCGCGGCGATCACTTCGAGGAGGTGATCTTTGCGGAACCCGGCCGCGAGGAATCGATTGATGTCCTCTTCGTCGAGATGTCCACGCTTTTCGATCATCGTCTTCGCCAGGCCCGACAGCGCGGCGAATTTGCCGCCTTTCGGCAGACGATCCTCACGAATGGCCTGCACATCCGCCGGATCGATGCCTTCCTTGAGAGCCAGAGCCGTATGAAAGGCCACGGCCCAGGTGCTGCCGTTAGTCACTGCGTCGGTGAGCAGAATGGTCTGGACCTGCGCTTCCGTGAAGCTGCCACTGTGCACGTTCCCGAACAGAGCGACGAGGCTATTGATCAGAACCGGCGAGGTCGCCGTCGCGCCGACGATGTTCGGGATCATGCCGAAAGCGGACTGCAGTTGCTGCAGCGCCGGCTTCGAGCTTTCAGGGGCGGATTCAATGGTGTGAACGGAAAAGTTTGTCATGTGAGTCACTCCTTGTTGACAGGGAATTTGGTGAGTGGCCCCGTTGGCGGGTACGCCAATAAACCCTCGGTTCTCGCCAAATGAGGACCGGCGCCGGCGAGGTCATCCTCTTCCGGCGGCCGGAACGGCGATGCCGAGTTTGGCGGCGACGCGCCGTGCCGTTTGCTCGCGCTGAACCGTGATGGCCCGCACCGATCGGCGTGCCTGTTCCAGGATCGGGGATGGCGCTGTCTCGGGCGTACCGCTGTTGAAGGGCGATTCCGGCGCATAGGCCATATAAAGCTGGATGCCTTGTGCGACATCGTCGCCGCGCAGCTCGGCGGCGAGGCGCAAGGCGCCGTCGATGCCGGCTGTGACGCCCGCGGCAAAGACCCAGGCGCCATCCACCACTACACGCTGGTTGACGGGGATCGCGCCGAAATAAGGCAGCAGGTGAAACGACGCCCAGTGGGTCGTCGCCCGGCGCCCCTTGAGCAGCCCGGCCGCGCCGCAGATGAGGGCGCCCGTGCACACAGAGAAAATGCTGCATGCGCCTGACGCCTGCTGACGGATCCAATTCAGCACCTCGGCATCGTCCATCAGGGCTTCCTGGCCATGGCCGCCCGGCACATGAAGGACATCCAGCGGCGGCGCATCGGCAAGGATCGTGTCCGGCGTAAGCCGCAATCCTTTCAGATCGCGGACGGGCGCCATGTCCTTGCCGTAGACGCAATAGGTCGCGTTCGGGATGCGCGACAGCACCTCGAACGGTCCGGTCAGGTCGATCTGATCGATGCCCTCGAACAAAAGGGAACCGATCTGCAGATGAGTGTCGTGTGGGATCATGGTCATCTCCAGGCCTAGGATTGCCGATAGACAAGGCGAACCTAGCTGGGCATAGTTTGGCGGAAATGCCAAAACCCCCTCGTTCCTCGCCAAGCCCGATCCGAGCCATCGAGGTGCTCACCTTCCCGGCGGTGCAACTGCTCGATGTCACGGGTCCAGTTCAGGTGTTCGCCTCCGCCAACGATCTAGTCGCCAACGCCGGAGGCACGCCGCCCTATCGGCTCAAGCTCGTGACGCAAGGCGACCAAGGCGTCGTCTCCTCCGCGGGGGTGACGCTGGCGGCGGCTCCGCTCGGCCAACGCAGCGAGGCACTCGATACTTTGCTCGTCGCCGGTGGGCAGGGGGTTGAGGCGGCCGCTGCAAATCCGGCGCTGGTCGATTGGCTGCAGCAACGGGCGGCACAGGCGCGCCGCGTTGCGTCTGTTTGTACCGGCGCATTTCTGCTTGCCGCCGCAGGATTATTGGATGGACATCGCGCGGTGACCCACTGGAAGGATTGCGGCAGGCTGGCTCAACGCTTTCCCGCCGTGCGCGTAGAGCCCGATCCGATCTTTGTGTGCGACGGTCGGGTGTGGACTTCGGCTGGCGTGACCGCAGGAATTGATCTCGCGCTGGCGCTTGTGGAAGAGGATCTCGGCCGCTCCATGGCGCTTTCCGTCGCCCGCTACATGGTCGTCTTCCTCAAACGTCCTGGCGGACAGGCGCAGTTCAGCGCCGCTTTGGCCTTGCAAGCAGCAGACGACAAGTTCGGCGGGCTCCATGATTGGATCAACCGTCATCTCAGTGACAATCTTTCGCTGTCGGTCCTGGCCGATCGAGCGGGCATGAGCGGGCGCAGTTTCAGCCGACACTATGCGGAGGCAACTGGGCAAACGCCGGCTCGCACGATCGAGCGGCTGAGGGTGGAAGCGGCGCGGCGTCTGCTTTCGGAGTCGCGCACGCCGGTCAAGCGGATCGCGCAACGTTGCGGCTTCGGCTCGGAAGAAACAATGCGCCGCAGCTTCCTGCGCCTGCTCGCCGTCACGCCGCAAAACTATCGTTCCCGATTCACATTTTGAAATTCACCTGAGCCCAGCCAGAGATAATCGCCCCGAGCCGAGCCGGTCTTTGTTTGGGCCGAGCTGGTGACGCCGCTCTCGCGAAAGATTTCGAGAATCGACCAATCGATACCGATAGTCGCTGAAACCGAGCAAGTCGCGGATCGTTGAAATTCTCGTTTGAAATCAGGAGCGGAATTTTCTGACGGGTCGGCGAGACGGTTCTTTGTGGTGCGCAGAAAACATTTGCGCTGCTAAATCAGCGCGTTACGATGCCTCAGAACGATCGAGTGGGAGTGACGGGAGCAAAACAACAACGTATTTTTGCACGCTCTTCATCGAAGTCGCGCCGCCATCCCAAGGCTCGCCAAGGCCGGTATGCTGCAGCTTTCGTTGTTCGACGAGCGCAATCTCGCCGAGGTCACCTCGCCCGATTACCCCAATGAGCGGCTGATCGTCTGCCGCAATCCTTGGCTCGCGGAGGAGCGAGCGCGCAAACGGGGCAAGTTCTTGGCAGCCACCGAGCAGGACCTGCTCGGCATCCAAGCGCGGATTCGGCGCGGCAAAAGACCCTTACGGGGCAAGGACAAGATCGCACTCGCAAATTAGCGAGTCGGATCAGCTACTTCTATCTCTCAATAGCGGTAACTTCCGGCTAAGCTTGGTCGCGGAGAGCCCGCCGATGACGGCATTCGTGCAACGTCGTGAAATTCCCGCTCGGTCTTGCGGGAGTAAGTGCAATTCACCGACGAGATGCCATCCAGGAAAGGGTCTCGCCGATGCCGGCGTCGTAGGGGGTCATGTGCCGCGGCCCAAGCAGGCCTTGCAGTTTGCTTGCGTCGTAGCACACCGGCTTCATGTAATCGGGAGCGACCTGCAAGAAGCCCCGCAAATCCCTATTGAGTAGGCGAGGATGCGTAATGTCGTCAAGCCAACCGAGCGCAGCTTGATCGAGCGGCCCAGATAACGCGCCGCAATGTCAACAGCTTCGCGACCGCTGAGCGGGCCACTGCCGGGCAGACACCAATGCGCACCGAAGGCCTCGGCGCGGCCGCCGACGGCGGCAGCAATGTGCATGGCATCGGGGACATAAACGTATTCGCGATGAACGTTCGCCTTGCCGATCCAGTTGACGGCCTTACCGGAGGCCGCTTCCTTGAGAGCATTCTGAAAGGTACTGATGTGCACCTGCGGCCCGTAGAAGTCAGGCAGATGCAGAATCGCAGCACCTGCATCGCATAGAATGTCCTCGGCCTCACGTCGGTAGCGCGTCCAAGCCGACCCACCACTGCGCGGATGGCTTTCATTCATTTCGGTCCGTACTTGGTGGTAATAGGCCCAATAGCTCGACACCTGAACACAACGCGCGTTGGTTTGCCGAATCGCGCGAGCGATGTTTCGCGCCGTCGTCGGATGCAGATGCATTTCACCACCGGGCAGGCCGATGCAGTCGTAGACGAGATCGCAATCCTCGATCGCTCGCAACGTCGCATCAGGGTCGAGAACATCGGCTGGACGTTTATCGAATTCCGCGTCAGGAAACAGCCGCGCAAGCTTGTCCACGCCGCGCGCGACCACTCGCACGGTGGCAGTCGTCTTGCGCAATTCAGCTGCCAGGTGAATTCCGGTCGGACCGGTCGCGCCTACGATCACAACTTTCGTCATAACGGCACATTATAGGGCCAAGAGACCTGGACAGTAGCCTAGTTCAACTCACTGTAACCCCCCGGCGACTTTCCATTTGCCGATCGGCGGTCCGTTCCAATTCACCGACGCAATCGCCGCGTGATTGCGCTCGAGCCAAGGCTGACGGTATTTTTCGCGCCGAACCTGACGAGCATGTCGTGGTGCTTGTCCTCAAAAATCGACCGATTATCATCGATAGTCCTTGAAACCGAGTAGATTCCGGATCGGCGAAATTCGCCTTTGAATTCAAGAGCCCGGATTTTTGACGGAATGGGAGTCGGTTCTTTGCGGTGCGCAAAAAAAATTACGCTGGAAAATCGGCGCGTTAAGTTGCCTAAAAATAATTGAGTGGGAGTGAGGGGAATACGAAGTAATACTTCGCGCAATTCCCTCGATTGTTGTTTTGCAACTTGTTACGAGCGTTCTTGATGTGTCGTGTGCTTTCATTTTGCCTCGGCTGCTGTTGCCCCTATCTGAAGCAAGACAGCGCAAAAGGAAAGCACTATCTGTTTGCGAGAGGGCAGTGGCGTAGCCTGGCGTAGAAATCGGTGGGTGCCTATAGATAGGTTACGTGCTTTTGCGCGCGCCTGGGCCCGGCCAACGAGCGGCAGCACGGAAAACCGGGGGAGCGGGCGGCGCATGCACCGCTTCTCCTAGATCAACGAATGGGCCAAGCGCGCCGAAACGAGGCGCTCGAGCGCCGCCTTCAAGCGATGGTAGTCGCGCGCGCTGACGCCGCGGTCGATGAAGGTGAGAGTCTCGTAGGGCGCGGCGGCCATGAGACGCGAAGTGCGCAGGCCGGCGTCACGCGCCTGCACGATCTGGCTGGCCGCCCAGATCAGTACGTCCGCATCCAAAATGTGGCCATGCCGTACTCCGGCACGGCTTCGGCGCGGATGGCGATGTCGTTCATCCGGTAGTCGATTGGTGTGACGCGATGCATCTTGGCGAGGCTGAAAAACGGATACGCCATTAGATCCTGCGCATCGCGCGGGACGAAATCGCCGGGCAGTGCGCGGAACAGCTCGAGCTGTTCGCGTTCGGATCGTGTGCGGTGGCGCGCTGACATCGAGGAGCTCAGCGGCGCGGCTGGCGGGCTTGTTCAAGCTCGGCCGGCGTATGCCGCTTGGCCGGCAGCACGATCACTTTGCCGGGATCGGAAGTCGACGCCTTGGCGGCGTCGTCGAGCCACGTGCAGGTCCTCGACGCGATCGACGACGCGACCGCCGATCTTGGAGTAGCGCGGGCCGGTGCCGTAAATGCGATGCTTTTCGAGCGTGCGGATGGAAAGAAGCGAGAAGCCTCGGGCGTGCGCAGGTAGCGCGGCGGCAGGCCTGCGGGATTGGTGGACATGGGATAATCTTCCGTGATGGCGCGGGCGGCCGTCGAATGGCGGCGGCTATCGGCGGTGGCAGATGCGTCGGGCTCAGGGGGATGGTGATGTCGAGGGGTGGTGAGATCACCACCCGGGCGCTATCGCCGGCCGTGGGTAGGGATGGAGCAGCAGCCGGAAGTAGCCGCCTTCCCCTGGGATGGCCGTTCGCGATCCGTATCGCGGTTACCGCAAGAGCCGGAGCGGCGGGCGACAATGTGGGCTTGGCGCGAGCGTCGGTGTGCCCGCAAGGCTGCAAAGTTTGGTGGCGGAGCGAAAATGGGAGGATGACGATGCTGACGAGACGATGGTTCGTCGCGAGCTCGATCATTGCGAGCGCTGCGGCGCCGCTTGGCGTACGAGCTCGCGAGTATCCCGCCGGCCCAGTGAAGATGATCGTTTCCTTCCCGGCCGGCGGCAGCACCGACGTCATTGTGCGGGCCGTTTCCGCCAAACTGCAGTCGGAATTTGGAAAGCCGGTACTCGTCGAGAACAGGGCAGGCGCCAGTGGCCTGCTCGCATCGGAGTATGTCGCCAAAGCAGAACCCGACGGGCTCACGCTGCTCGCCGCGGCAAGTTCCCTCGCCTCCAACCCGACCCTCTACAAGGAGATGCCTTTCGATACGCTGAAAGATCTGCGGCCGATCTCGCTGTTGTTTCGTACCCCACTCGTCCTGATCGTGAATTCCGCGCTTCCGGTCAAATCCGTAGCGGATCTGATCGCGCTGCTGAAGCAGAAACCCGGACAGCTCTATTACGGTCACGGCGGCCCTGGCTCGGCTATTCATCTCGCCGCCGAACTGTTCCAGGTCATGACCGGCACGAAGATTAACGGTGTCGCCTATCGCGGAGCGCCCCTCGCTCTCAATGATCTCATCGGTGGCCGATTGCAGCTCATGTTCGCCGACGTGGGCAGCGCGACGGGACAAATCGAGGCGGGGCAAGTCCGCGCCCTCGGAGTTAGTTCGACCAAACGCGTCCCTGGATTGCCCAATCTGCCGACCATTGCGGAGGCCGGTGTAACGGGGTTCGATGCCGAAGGCTGGTCGATGATCTGTGCGCCAGCCGCCACGCCGCCCCAGGTCGTCGCCGAGCTCGCGCACGACATCGAACTCGCGGTCGAAACTCCGGATGTGCAGGCCTTGATCATCAAATTCGGTCTGCTGCCGACCAACGGTCCGCCCCCGCCAGAACTGAAGACCTTCCTTGCCACGGAGATAGACCGCTGGGGCAAGTTGATCAATCTCACCGGCGGCGCCAAGTCGCTTTAGAAGTCCTGCGAAACGAGTAGATCCCATGAGTTTGGAAAACGAACTGCGCGCCAAAACGGCGACGTTAACGCGAATGCTAAACCTGCAGGGTCTGATCGGTATGTTCGGACACGTATCGATCCGCGTACCCGGAACCGACAATTGTTTCATAAGTCCAGGCGCCAGCACCGAGAAGAGCACAGTGCATCCGGAACACGTATTCCTCTTCAACATCGACGGTACGATCATTGGACATCCGGGTGGCCTGATCCCTCTTGAGTGGCGCATTCACACGCAGATTCATCGAGACCGGCCCGAGGTCATGTGCATCTGTCACCTGCACGCGCCCCATGCACGCGCGCTTGGCGTGGCTGGCAAACCGCTGAAGCCCGTCTTCTTGCACGGCTCTTTTCTTTGCACCGGCGTTCCGACCTGGAATAATCCGCGTCTCGTCGTCAACGACGGTCAGGCTGCAGAGCTATCCCGTGCCCTCGGTCAGTATCGGGCCGCCCAGATGCGCGGCCACGGCAGTGTCGTCGTCGGCGAAACTGCAGAAGAGGCTTTCTTTGCCTGCACATTTCTCGAAGAGAATGCTCAGATTCAGCTGCAGGCCGAACTCGCGGGTGGCGCCATCACGCTGAGCGAGGAGGAAGCTCGCGACTGCACCGAGGGCACGTTCAACCCGCGCCTCTTCGCTCTCTTGTGGAATTTCTACGAGCGCAAGATCGCTCTGCCCTGATGCCGCTATGCTGAGCACTCCGGCCGCCGTTCAGCCAAGCCCCAATCCGAATGGCTTGTTAGCATTGTGCCAGCAAATTTCTCCCGCTCGGTCGCCGAAAGCGCCAAGGCTCCTTGATGTGTCGCGGATGTAAGCAGGGCCCTCTTGTCGAACGGACAGTCGGAGGCGAACACGGCCGGAAAAAGTCGAGGCCCCAACCGTTGCGGTCATTCGACTGCGATGCGGCGCGATCAATTGTGGCGAATAAGAAGAATCGGTCATCGCGGCGCCGGTATTCGACGCACAGGGCGAAGTCATCGCCTCGAACCATGTTGCCCGCCCACCGCCGGGTGCTGCCGGGCGGCGCAGATGGCATAATGTGGATCATGCGCCGCCGCCGGTGAAGCGGGCCGGTCTACTACCTGAGGTTGTAACAGTAATCGATGGCTACTGAAATAAAGCGCCTAACAGACGTGGACTGGCCGACTGGCCTGCGGCTGCCGGTCGCTCTGACCTTCGAGCATCAATCCGGGGAAGGCGCGCCGCTGCTGCCGGGCGAGCGCCCCAATGCCATGATTGGCGGCGCGATGCAGTACGGCGCGCGCACAGGCATCTGGAATATTCTCGAACTGCTCGACAAACTCGGAGTCAAATCGACGTTTCTGGTCTGCGGTACGACGGCGGAAAAATATCCCGACGCGATCCGTGCTGCGCGCCAAGCCGGCCATGAGATCGCCGGCATGAGCTACGCGTTTGATCGCGTTCGCACCATGGGCGCGGAGCGCGAGCGGGCTATCGTGCGACGGAATGCAAAGGCATTACAGGACGTGTGCTGCGCCACGATTAAGGGCTGGCGCTGTCCGGATTACCGCGTCAGCGCGCAGACGCTCGATATCCTTTCCGAGGAAGGGTTTATCTGGGATTCGAGCCTCCTCAACGACGACTATCCCTGTCTGTTTGACTGCACGGGTGGCAAGCTGGTCGAGTTGCCGTTCACCACCAGCACCGCGGACAAGACGTTTGTTGGCTATCCGTACCCGATGCGGAGCAGTCCGGACGGTCTGGAGGATGTCTGGAATAGCGAGTTCGATGTCCTCTATCGAGAAAGCGAAAGTGCCCGCCGCTTTCTTATACTCAGCATCCAGACCTGGGTAACGGGGCGACCGGCGCCGCTGCAGAGCTTGCGTCAATTTCTGCAGCGCCTCGTCCAATATAACGACGTGCAGTTCGCGCGCTGCCAGGACATTGCCATGTGGAGCGGGCGAGGTCACGCGCTCGAGACCGGAGCCGTGTAAGACGATGTGGAAAGAAATCGCGCTGCAGCAGCCCGGCCGGTGGCCGCAAGGCGTCAGGCTGCCGATAATTATCAGCGTCCATCATCAGTCGGAGGAGGCCGCGGTCGTGCTCCCGGACGGCCAGCCCGATCCCTTCGACTACTCGGAGCGCCAATATGGCGGCCGCCGCGGTGCCTGGCGCCTTTTGGAGATTCTGCAGCGCCACGACGTGAGAGGTACCTGGATCATCTGTGGCGCGACCGTCGAGAAGTATCCACAAATCTCGCGTGACGTGCTGAGGGCCGGTCATGCCATCGCGGGCCATACCTACGAACACGAGATGATGTGCAACTATCCACCGGATCAGGAGCTGCGGCTGATCCGAAAGACGGTTTCGGTATTCCAAGACAACCTGGGCGTCAAATTGCGCGGTTGGCGCACCTGCTTCGCCAGCCACAGCACCGTACATCTTCTTCTGGAGCACTTTGAATTCGAATGGGACGCCAGTATCTGGAATGACGATCTGCCCTATATGATCGAGGGATATGGTCGGAGGCTCCTTGAAATTCCGTTCTCGTCTTATAGCGACGCTGCCTGGGCTATACAGATCACTAACCCGATGCCGCCGACACCTTACGGTACCTGGCATTCCAACACGCCGGAATTCATGCTGCGCGCACTCAAGGCGCAATTCGACGCGCTCTACGAACGCGGTGCGGAGCGGGCCGTGCTGATGCCGCTCACGGTGCATGATTTTATTATGGGCCGGCCGTCGCGTTCGTCGGTGCTGGATCAGTTCATCACCTACGCCAAGGAGTACGAGGGTGTTGTCTTCGCGACTCATGATGAGGTGCGGGACTGGTGGCTGTGCAACTATGAGAGCGGCGAAGCTGGCGCAGGACGGGAGGAACTGAAAGCATGAAACATGTCATCAAGGCCCTTGTTCGCCGCCTGCTGGCAGCCCTTACGCTCAGCGTAGTCGCGGTGACGCCGCTCAAGGCGGAAAATTATCCGTCGCGTTCGATCACCATCATCAGTCCACATCCGGTCGGGATTGCGACCGATATCCTGGCGCGGGCATTGGGAGAGAAATTGTCGGCTGCCTTCGGGCAGTCGATCGTTGTCGAAAACCGGCCCGGTGCCAATGGCATTATTGCCGAGGGCGCTGTCGCCAAGGCACCACCGGATGGGTACACATTACTTATCACCAGCGGCGCGCACATCGCCAACGCCTTCACCGTGAAGAAACTGCCCTACGACGTGCTCAAGGATTTTGCGCCGGTCACGCAGCTGGCCGCCTCGTACGGGCTTGCACTCATCACCAATCTGCCGGCCAATTCGGTCGCCGATCTTGTCGCGTTCGCTAAAAAAAGACCTGGACAAGTGACCTTCGCGACCAACGGCGTCGGCAATGTCACCCACGTCGCTGGTCTGCTGTTTGATGCGCGAGCGGGCGTGAGGATGATCGCGGTGCCCTATAACACCCCGAACTTGATCACCGACGTGATGACCGGTCAGGTCGATCTGGCGTTCTATTCGGTGGCGGCGGCGGCACCTTTAGTAAAATCGGGAAAAATCAAGGCATTGGCACTGACAGGATCGCGGCGGTCGCCGGCGCTGGCCGACACCCCGACGCTGCAGGAACTAGGCTACAAGCATTTCGACGTCACCGGCTATTTCGGCCTGTTGTTTCCTGCCGGCGCGCCGCTTGATCGCATCGAGCGCATCTACGGCGCCTCGAAGAACGCGCTGGCGTCACCGGAGCTCAAACGCGTGCTCGAAGTGTCCGGCATGTATGCGGTCGGTTCCAGCCCAGAGGAGTTCGCAACGTTTCTGAATCGAGACTATCAGTATCAGAACAAGTTGATGGGAGAGCTCGGCCTTAAGGTGAACTAGCGAATGGCTCCCGTACCGCTGACCACCGAGGCGCTACTGTCCGCACGGTCCAGTCGGGCTGCTTGCTGACGATCGGTCAGGGCCGGACCTCGTGCTGGTGGTGCGGGGCGGGACGCTGATCGACGGCACCGGACGTCCGCCGCTCGACAATTCAGTCTGTCATGCGTAACGGCCGGTTCGCCGCCATTGGCCGTGATGGCGAGCGTAGCACGACGAATTCTCATCAAGACATTCACCAGACTAATCGCAGACTAAAATCTGGAGGCACCGTGGCTGATCAGCGCCAGATTCTCACCGACAAGAGCATCGCTCGTTTACCGTTAGCGGGAGAAAAACAATACCGGCTACCGGGCTTCTTCGTGCTCATCGGCAAACGCCGGAAGAGCTTGATGGCTCAAGGTGAGTGCTGGCGTGATGGCGTTCGCGATTTCACGGCACAAGTGAAATTTGGCGACTTTGGCGAGATGACGACGCGCGAGGCCCGTGGCAAAGCTAAGGAAGCGCTGGGCGGCAGATGGCGCGCAAATTCAATAGCTTCGCCTGAAAACTTTGAAGTGGTTACAGACACCTGTCCCTACCGGAAACTCAAGGCGGCTGAGGATTGCCGGCGAATCGGTTGATACTTGCTTCTGATGCGCGACCTTTGCAGGTTGATCTGGTCTGTGCTGTCCGGACTGTTCTGGTCGCGGGCTGCGTTGCAGGCGGAAATTCTGGTCCTTCGACACCAGCTCAATGTGTTGCGGCGCAGATCGCCGAATCGAGTGGCTCTCAACGACATTGATCGCCTGGTGTTTGCCGGGCTCTATGGTCTGGCTCCTCAAGTGCTGGACGCATTGAAAATCGTCAAGCCGGATACAGTGATCCGCTGGCACCGGGCTGGTTCGGAGCTTATTGGCGCTGATCGTTGCCAGGCCGCTCCTCGGAGGATTGCACCATCACTATGTCCGGATTTGATTTGCGGTAGGGACAATAGGGCGACTGGAGGCGCGCACCGGTTTTCCGTCGACTGTTATTTTTGGTGAGCCATTTCTAGTCAGATCTGGCAGAGCGGCTGAAAGAGGCTGACACATGATGCTTACTGGCGATGGCGCAAGGACACACCTTGGCAAGCCAGGCGTCTTCCCGCTGATTCGCTCGGTCGGTTTGAAAGCGGCGACGGCACTGTCGAGGGTCGCGATGTTGCCAATGTTCGTCCGCAGCCGATCATCCGCGTTCGTCCGTGAGCGACACGCGCCGATCGATGCACGCGGCCGGCCGGCGCTGTCCAGATCGGCCGGCTGCGCCTATCAGCCCCGCCGAGCGCAACTTGGGAAACTACCCATGGCCCCTGGCATTAGATGTCGAACGAGCTTTTTATCGCTGGAACATATCCAGCAAAGAGACAAATGACCGAGGAGATAATTATCATGAAGACGATCGTGGTGACGGACCAGGCTGCGGGAACGGCCGGGATGAAGCTGGTAGAGCGGCCTGAGCCGCAGGCAGCGATAAACGACGTCGTCGTTCAGGTTCATGCGTCGGGATTCGTCCCGACTGAGCTGGCGTGGCCCTCGACCTGGACCGATCGCCGCGACCGTGACCGAACACCGTCGATCCCCGGCCACGAGCTGGCCGGAGTGGTCACCGCTCTCGGCTACGGCACGACGGGACTGTCGGTAGGACAGCGAGCGTTCGGCCTCGCCGACTGGTATCGCGACGGCACCCTGGCGGAGTATGTAGCCATCGAGGCACGCAACCTCGCGCCGCTGCCGGGCGACGTAGAGTTCACGGTGGGCGCGAGCCTGCCGATCTCGGGCCTCACCGCGTGGCAGGGACTGTTCCAGCACGGCCACCTTCAGGCGGGGCAGAGCGTCCTCGTGCACGGCGCGGCCGGCGCAGTCGGGTCGATGGTGACGCAACTAGCACGAGAGGCCGGCGCTTACATCATCGGCACTGGACGCGCCGCCGACCGTCAGACGGTGCTCGACTTCGGCGCGCAGGAGTTCGTCGACCTCGACAACGATGCCCTGGAAGAAGTCGGCGGAGTCGATCTGGTGTTCGATGTCATCGGCGGCGACATCGGGAAGCGGTCCGCAGGCCTGATCCGGGCCGGAGGAACACTGGTGTCCATCGTCGGGCCGGCCGAAGCGCGGCCCGCCGACGGCCTGGCGGTCGACTTCGTTGTCGAGTCCGATCGTGTCCAACTGAGTCAGATCGTCCAGCGGGTGCGTGACGGACGACTACGGACGAACATCGGCAACATCGCGACCCTCGACGATGCCGTCGCCGCTTTCAAACCGATCGAGCGACGCAAGGGGAAGACGATCATCCGCGTTCGTCCGTGAGGGTTCGGGGAGGGCGGGCGGTTTCTGCCCTCCTCGTTGATCATCGTCGCTTTTTGCATCGTGGCGATCGTCTGACCGTCGTCGCCTTTGCAGTCTGGCTGATCTGCATGACAGTCGGATGTTGTTCTTGCTCATCTTCGCCGCTGACGCTGATCCTCGACCAGCGAACCTCGACCTGCCGGCGCAGAAAGCGATGCTGCGCGAAAAGTTTGGCGACGGGATGTGGGAATGCTCACGTATTCTCGGCGAACTGGATCGCACGCAAGACCTCTATTTCGATCGGGTCAGCCAAATAAAGATGCAACGCTGGTCGAGAGGCCGCATTGTGCTCTTGGGAGATGCCGCATTCTGCGTGTCCTTGATGGCTGGGCAAGGCACAGCCCTTGCGATGACCGCGACTTATGTACTGGCTGGCGGGTGAGCTTGCCAAAGCGAGCGGACGGCACGGCGAGGCGTTCGCCAACCAATTGTCCTTGAACAGCGCTCTGCGCCGTCGCCGGTGTGATCGGTCCTGCCGTCAATTGACCGAGTACCGATGCGGTCGACGTGGGCTGCGGGCTAGTGATGTCGTCATTCTACCTGTTACTCGCGGCCGGAACACTAGGCTTCCTCTGCCACTATCCGCGGAGCCAAGCCACGCGTCGCTCGCGGCTGGAAAGGCGCTGCTGCGCGGAGTGATTCAGCCAGTCATTGATTCGGCAAGGGACCGCGCGGCTTTGGGTGACGGGCGACTCAGACCCAGATGGTCGCGGAGCGTCGTTCCAGAATAATCATACCTGAACAGCCCACGTCGCTGTAATTCCGGCACGACACGCTCGACAAAGATGTCGAGGGAATGCGGGAAATGCGCCGGCAGGATCATAAATCCATCTGCCGCCTCAGCGACAAACCACTCTTCCAGGATATCCGCAACCTCCGTTGCGGTGCCGCATATGGCCCAGTGTCCGCGGGCCGCTGCCGCTATGTTGTAAAGGTCTCGAAACGTCATGTGTTCACGACGCGCACGATCTAATAAGGTCCGCGCGAAGCTTTGCCCAAGATTGGTCTCAGGCAGCTCCGGGATCGCAGCATCCAAATCATAGGCCGAAACATCCCGTCCGAGCCGCTTTGTGAGGACGGAGCGTACGGTTGCGTCGCTCGCCTTGAGCCATTGTTGCAGTAGCGCGAGCTCTTCAAGCGCCTGATCGGCGGTGTCTCCGACAATCGGCATAATGCCCGGAAGAATGGCCAAATCTTTCCGCTCGCGCCCATATTTCGGCAAGCGGGATTTAAGGCTTTCATATTTGGCCTTTGCCGATGCCATGTCGCCATTGATCGGGGTAAAGACCAAGTCCGCAACGCGCGCGGAAAGCTCCTGACCAGGCTCCGAGCCTCCCGCCTGGATTATGATCGGATGCCCCTGCGGACACCGTTCAATATTAAGAGCTCCCTTCACCGAGAAAAAACGACCCTTATGATTGAGGTCTCGCACCTTGTCGGGGTCGACAAATAGGCCACGCTGCTTGTCTGCGACAAGCGCGCCATCATCCCAGGTGTCCCATAGCCCACGCACGACATTGACGAACTCTTCGGCAATTTCATAGCGAAGATCATGGTTTTTAAGCCGATCCTCACCAAAGTTTAAAGCGGACGCATCCATCGTACTTGTGACCACATTCCAGGCAGCGCGCCCGTTGCTCATGTGATCAATTGAGGAAAACATTCGCGCCACATTGTACGGCTCGCTGAAACTGGTCGAAACAGTCGCGCCGAGGCCGATTTTATTGGTGACACGGGCCAGACCGGCGAGCAAAGTTGTAGGTTCAAATCGCGTGATAAATGATGGGTGTAAATCGAGCTGCATAGATACTGCGTCGCCAACGAAAAACAGGTCGAACTTGCCCCGTTCTGCCGTCTGTGCGCCAGTCTCGACAAACGACCATTCGCTATTGCTGAAATTCGCGTTTGACATGCGCCAGCCGGCCGAATGATTTCCCGTGCCGAGCCAGAAGACTGCGAGGTGCATCTGACGTTGATAAGCCATGGCCTCCTTCCCTCATTACTTGCAAGGACCTCACCGCATCTGGCGAAAGCTCGCCGAGACCACCGGAGGGCTCTTGCACAGACTAGCAGGTTCGCCCCGCGCGCAGTGGCCATGCCGGAGCATGGCAGTCATACCCGCCGCCGAGAACATCGGTGCCATTTACTCCAGCTCTCAGAATCGTGGAAATCGATAAACATTGAAGGAGGGCAAATAGCGGCGCAAACGAGGGTTGCGCTGCGTTTGTCTAACCTTAGGCTTTGCAGGCGTCGAACTTCGTGGAATATTGCGACAGGAGTTCTTGGCATGACCCTCACCCGTAAATTGGCGCAGTCTTTCGTCATCGCCATGGCGGTGGCCTGCAGCGCTGTGGCGGCATCAGCCCAGACCTATCCGACCCGCTCGATCCACCTTCTTCTCGGTTTGCCGCCAGGAGGCGCTGCCGACGTCACGGCGCGTTTGCTCGCGCACGGCCTCGAACAGACGCTTGGTGAGCCTGTTGTGGTCGAGAACAAGCCGGGCTCGGGCGGCAATCTCGTCGGCGAAGTTGTGGCGAAGTCTCCGCCCGACGGCTACACGCTTCTGCTCGGGCCCGACAGTCTGTTCGTGATCAATCCGCATCTCTACGCCAGCATGCCGTTTGATCCGCTGAGGGACTTCACCCCGGTCGCCTCGTTGGTCAGCAATGATTATGCGTTCGTGGTCAGAAGCACGCTGCCGGTAAAGACTCTGACCGACTTCGTCGCCCTGGCGAAGCGTTCGGACCCGCCGTTGTTCTACGCGTCCTTCGGCAATGGCACGCAGTCGCACCTCGGAGTTGAGCTGTTAAAGCAGATAGCGCAGTTCAAGCTCAACCACGTGCCCTATCGCGGTGGGGCGCAAGCTGGGATAGCGGTGGTGAGCGGCGAGGCCAGTCTCACCCTCGGCGGTGGTGGCGTCTATCCGATGATCCGGAGCGGCCAATTGCGTCCGCTCGCTGTCGCGAGCCGCGACCGGATCGATGAATTGCCGGGCGTGCCGAGCGTGTCCGAACTCTATCCGTCGTACGAGCTGGCATCATGGCAAGGCCTGTTCGTGGCGACCGGAACGCCGCAGCCCATCATCGGCCGGCTGCGCGCGGCGACAAACGAGGTGATTTCCGAGAAGGAGTTCGACGCCAAGCTTCGTGCGACGTTGTCGGGCAAGTCCTATCGGTCGACGCCTGAGGAATTCGCAGCTCAAATAAAAAGCGAATACGCAAAATACGGTGCGTTGATCAGAACCCTTGGCATCAAGATCCAATAGAGTGCTCGATCGCCACTGCACATCCCTGCAGCACTTCCTTGTCTGTGCTCGGAACGGTTACAGCAAAATGAGCGTGGTGAGGATTGTCACCAGCTATCGCTCAATATCCGTCCGGGCGTTTGCTCCTGTAGCTCTCGCATCTCTATCTGAACCAATGCGGCAGGAAGGGAAAGTACTATCTGCCTGCCAGAGGGCGGTGGGGTAGCCTAGCGTAGAAATCGGCGGCTTCGCTCTTTCATCTGCAGGCGCACGGAACGCGTTCGCGTGGGGACCTCATGCGACGAACCGCGCTTCGTCGCATGCCTGCGCTTGCTCGACCCTAGCGCGGACGGTGCGAGGGAAGGTGAAATGGCGCAAATCATTTTAGGCATCGATCCGGTCGTGTAGCCGGAGCGCGCTCGGCGCGCACTCGACAGGAGCGACCAGAGTTACAATTCGAAACTTTCCGGGTGGAGTCATAAAGCGCGGCGGGCCGCTGCCGCGGCTTGGCGTGCGCGCCATTTTGCAGCATGCGGCAACACGAAAATGTACAGACCCGTGAACAACATCAAGAAGAGAGGGGCAATGGTGAATAGACGAACCACATCGGAGGCTTCCCTAAACGCCATCGCGGCGAAGTTGGCGACGACCCTCATCGTGAAGACAATGGACAGCTAGCGGTGGGTTTGCCGAACTCACTTATTCCAGTCCATGGCACCTTTCTCGGTCACGATTCTTGGGCCGTAGCTGGCAGCTGGGAATTTCGACACGGAATTGCTTGGCATATTCGGCGTTCAGTCGCTGGCAGCCACCGAACTTCATCGCATCCGAGGCGACCATACGTCCCATTGGCTTACCCGCCAGGAGCCGCGCGAGGACGTCGAGGCAGATATGCCAACCGGCAGCGCCCATCGAGATGAATGGACGATCGATTTGTGCCACAAGGTGAGGCGTGTGCCGCCGTCAACGGCTTCTAGCTTCCATCGGATATCGTTGCCGCCCCATTTGTATTCGATGTCACGGTCGTTACGGTAACTTGCGGCGTCGGCGCCCCCACGGTGGTGAGCTTCGCCGCGACGCTAGCCTTGCCCAAGTTCTTATCGGTGTCAAACGGAGCCCATTCGCGCAAATGCGCCGGGTCGGTGAGCGCCTGCCAGACTTTTGCCGGCGGATGACGCAGCTCCCTAACGAGAACGAGGGTCCAGTTTTCTCCATCCTTTTCGATCCGCGCTCCGCCGGCACGTCTTGGCGCATATTGTTCGCGATCGGCCATTTATCTCCTCCTTGCCTTCTTTTTCGCCGGTGCCGAGTGATTCATACGGTCGAGCTGGCGCTCGAGAGCTTAAGGGCGAAATACCCGTTGCGTGTGACGGAGGACGCAGTCTGATCCGTAAGACGGCTCGGGTCGATATCGAGCAGGAGCCGGCATCGCCTTTTGTGTTGACCTCGGAGCGTGGCGTCAATTCACTCGCGACGGCATCGGCAAACTTGTTGCCCCCGCCGGAGTCACCGGTTTCGACTGCGCGCTGCTTCCTCATATGCCGCGGCATGCCTACCCCTCTCCCGGGATACAAGCTTGCAAATGACGGAACGAGCGCTGGCGTGATCAGGGGCCCAACTGATGGCGCCGCGTTGCTTTTGGTGTGGCCGTCGGTGCGTCTGATGCAGGCACCTATTATCCCACGCCCTATTGCTCCCCGTGTTCGACATAGATTGTTCTCCGCCTGTGCCGGGTTGGCCGCAGCGGAGGCAAACATGCACCCCGCGCGAGCCGGTTCGAAAATTGCGTCGTTAATGGGAAGCCGATTTTCTGCAAGAAAGCAGCGAGGTGGCGGTTAGAATTCGTCCAATCCTCATAATAGGCCGAATGCCCGACATCGGCGATCTCTATGAGTTCCGAGTTGGGCAGTAGCGCCTGGACGCGGCGAATACAGTGTGGGGATAGAGGATATCGTCGGAGCCGACGACATAGAGGATCGGCACCGTTCCGGCAAGTGCGGCCACCTCAACGGGTACAAACGTCTCCGGCAAGTTGCCGACACTGTAGGTGTTGAAGCTGGCAAGCTGCGCATACAGCAATGCGACGTCGGGTGGCGTTCGCGAGTCTTCGGACCTAGCACGCGAATGATTTGCGGAAGTGCGGCAGTACACTTGTTGACCTCTTCCATGGTGGCCGCGATATCCGGCGGCAGGCGCATGCCAACCAGTGTGTCGCACAGTGCCACACCGGCGACACGCGCCGGATGGCTGGACCGTGAAGCCGGCGCAGGTGCCGCCGCCGGGTGACTGCGCGACCAACACGGCGCGATTGACCTTGAGGTGGTCGAGGAGAGAGGCGAGATCGTCGATCATCGCCGACCGGCCACGGCTCTCCAAATCTTTGGAATTGCCGAATCCGCGCTGGTCATAAATGATGACGCGGTGGCTTTTGGCAAAGACGAGCGTCTGGCGAAACCAGCTCGCATGGTTGCTGCCGGCACCATGGACGAAGACCGCAATGACAATAATTCGATGCTGGTCCCCTTTGAAGCAAGGCTCATAGGCTCATATGGCTCCTGCCAGGGATCTCGACCGGTGGGACGCATTCCAATCAGCGCCAGCGACATCGCCACCTTCATCCCCGCAAAGATGGACGCTCAGCGACACCCAGCAGGGTGAAGACGGTGTTCCTCATCAGCTTCGTAAGCGCCAGAGCAAAGCCGGGCACGCACACAGCCGTTGTGCTGATGCCGCGGAAGCTCAAGGCCTCGTACCGTCTTTGTTAAGATGCTCCGGCGGTGTGCTCATCACCACGTTCAGGTACCGCGACGTCAGCTTCCCGCCGTCGATCAGCGATAGGAATGCCGGCCTCACTGCCGCGCGGCTGCGAGCTTGCGCTTGCTTGTGTTCCTCTGCGGTCTTCCATTCTCCAATTAGGAAAAAATGATCCGGATCGAGTGGATCGCGGCACAGCACGCCGTCCTTTATCTGAGCGGGCTCCCGATGCATGATGTTGGCGTCGGAAGAATCAAACTCCCTGAACGATTTTATCATATCGTCGCCGCGCCCCGGCAGCACGCGAAACTCAGAGACAAACAGTACGTTGCCTTCAGTCGCCAGCGGCTCCTGCGCCATCTTTGAATCCCTCCGTTGCTTCCATTGCTGAATTGTGGATCGAGGAAATAAGTCGTTCCTGCGACGGCAACCCACGACGGGCATTCTGGATGAGTTGCCAGACACGCTGCGGCGAAAGCGGCAGTTCGCACGGTTCTACGCCGAATGACGCAAGCGCCGAAGCGACGGCATTCGAAATTACTCCGCCAACGCCGATTAATCCGCCTTCACCCGCTCCCTTCGCACCAAGAGGATTGTTCGGGCACGGCCGCAGCTCAAGGCTCACGGCTTTGAGGTTGGGAAAGTCACTGGCCGTCGGCGTCACGTAATCGGCAAGCGTACCGGTCAGGAGCTGACCGTGCTCGTTGTATACCAGTTCCTCAAGCAGGCTGCTTCCCATGCCTTGGACCAGCGCTCCGATGACCTGCCCATGAAGAGTCGACGGGTTCATAATTCTCCCGACATCCTCCACCACAGTGAAGTCCGACTGCGACCTGGCCAGTCTTGGGATCGACTGCGACATGAGCCGCCGCCGTGCCGTAGGCATAGGTGTGCTTGGGGCTGGCGAAGGTCGCTTCCACCGCTAGTCCGTTCGAGGACAGTTCCGCGAGTGTGAAGGTCCGGCCGTCCGGAGCGAGTACCCTCCCTTCGGCAAATCGCACGTTCTGCAGTGCGCAGCCAACGCGTAGCGCTGCAGCGGCGCACGCGGCCTCCTTGAGCTTGTCCGCTGCCAGCAGAAGAGCTGATCCCCCCATCACGACAGCGCGCGAATGGAAGGATCCGTAGCCCATGCGCACATAGTGAGTTGAGCCGTGGAAGATGCCGCGAATGCTGCTCATTGGCAGTTCCAGCGCATCGGCGGCGATTTGAGTGCATATCGTCTCTAGCCCTTGACCCAGGGCAGCGGACCCCGTGTAGACCGATACAGCCCCGTCCCTTTCCACCACGAGCCGCACGTTCTCACTTGGCCCAGCAGCACCGCCTTCGACAAAGCAGCCGACGCCGACGCCGTGATAACAGCCGTCGATCAGGCGGCCAGCGAGCGCTAGTTTCTCAGTCCATTTGAAGTCAGAAAGGCAACGTTCGAGCGCAGCTTGGTAATCACCGCTGTCCGATTCCGTCGACGAATACGCGTCTTCAGGAGTGATAGTGGCAAACGGATAGGGAATATCGGCTTCCGGCACCAGGTTGCGGCGCCGAAATTCAGCTTGGTCGATCCCCAGGTCTCGCGCCGCCATGTCGAAGAGCCGTTCACAAAAATAGCTCCCTTCGAAACGTCCGGGCGCACGATAAGTGCCGCAAGGCGTCTTATTTGTCATCTGAACGCTGACGGCGACGGAAATATGCGGGATGCGATACGGGCCGGAGAGGAATTGTGCGACATTACGCGGTGGGTCAGCCCGTTCGACCGCAGATAAGCGCCCGTATCCACGTAAATGCGGCCCCGTACGCCAAGCACCGTGCCATCGCTCGCGCAGGCGATCTCAAGGTCAGCCTCCATATGGCGCGCGTGATTGATCGCGAGCAAGTGATCTCGCCGATCCTCAATCCATTTGACCGGCCGCCCAGACCACTTTGCCGCAAACGGAATCAGAAAGTCCTCAGGGTAGAACTCCCCGCGTGCGCCGAAGCCGCCGCCGACATCGTTTTCGATCAGGTCGATTACGTCTTCGGGGAGACCTATCAGCTTGGAAAGGACGCTACGATTGAAATATGGCACCTTTGCCGCGCCAAAGACACGTAACCTGCCGATCGCGGCATCCCATTCCGCGAGGAGGCCACGTGGTTCCATCGGCAGGGCGGTGTGGCGCTGGGAACGAAACGATTCCCGACGTCTGTAGGGGGCATTGGTGTAGACCCAATCTGCATCGCCGCGTATGCCGGTAAATTCCTTGGGGCAGTTGAAGTCGGTTGTCTTTTCGAACAGGAGCGTCTTGTTCTTCGCTGACGACCGCCAATTGTGGACCACCGGCAGCTCTTCGATCTTCATCGCGATTGTCTCAAGCGCATCCTCGCCAATTGCGGGCGTATCGGCGAGTACAACCGCGACCGGTTCGCCGACATAGCGAACCTTGTCAGTAGCGAGTACCGGCTGCCAATACCGCTCGATGCCCGGCGATAGCTGAAGCCGTTGGGGAATAAGAGGTACCTCGCCGATATCGGCCGCCGTCAGCACCGCACGCACTCCCGGCAACGCTAACGCGGCCTGCGCGTCGATAGAAAGTAGCCGGCCATGGGCAACGGTACTGCGCAGGATCACCGCATGAAGTAGCGCGTCGCGCGCTAGGTCGTCAACGTACTCGCCCCGGCCGCGCAGGAAACGAAAATCTTCAAGTCGTTCGACGGGGCTGCCAATGAAGGAATTGGGCCGTTTCATTGGTATTCCTTATTCCGCTGACTGGCACAGGCCTGGCGTGCGTCGAGCCCGCTTCGATGATGGATGTGACGGGAGCATCACCAGAGATTGCCCGAAATCCACGTCGCGAATACGGTCCTCGTCGGGGATCGGAGACAGCGCCAACGGAACGCGACCTTGGAAGCAAGCCCCGCAGTGCTCACTCAGTCAACGTGAATGTCCAATTCCTTGAGGATCGGCGCGACATCATCCACGGTCTTCTGCATCAGCGCTTCGAACTCCTGCGGCGTGGAGGATACTGGAATTGCGCCCGTCTTGCTTGTCAGCTCCTTATATTCCGGCGTCGCGAGGATCTCACGCAAGACTCCATTGAGCTTCGTCACGACCTGTGGAGGGGTTCCGGAGCCGGCACATACACCAAGCCAAGCATAAGATGTCAGTGGTACGCCACTTTCCTTCAACGTAGGAACGTCCGGCATCGACGGCATACGCTCGTCGCCGGTCACGCCGAGCACTTTCAGCTTCTTGGCTTTGTAGAACGGATATGCGGCGATAGGCGGGGAAAACACCAATTGCACACGGCCCGCGATCACCTCCTGCAGCCCTTCCAAAGTGCCTTTGAACGGGATTGCCGTCATTTGTACCCCGGTGATCTTTCCCAGTAGCAACGGTAGGATGCCCGGCATCGATGCCATTCCGACCGAGCCATAGTTCAATTCTTTGGGATGCTTTTTGCCGTATTCGATCAGTTCTGTAAAGTTTGATACAGGAAGCGTATTCGAAACGGCTACGGCGTAGCTGTACTTGTTGATTTGGGTGATCCCGCGAAGATCGGAGAGCTGATACTTGCTGTGCCTGTAGAGCAACGTGTTAACCGGGTCGAGATAGCTACACACCATGATTGTGTAGCCGTCTCGCGGCTGACTCAGCATATCGCCAACTGCCAGGGTGGATCCGGCGCCTGGCTTGTTTTCCACGATCACAGGAACGCCAAGTTTTGTTTTCAGCCGCTCCGCGATGAAGCGCGCCGGTATGTCGGCCGGACCGCCTGCAGTGAAGCCAACCAGAATGCGGATCGTTCGGTCGGGATAGCCGCTGGCGAACACCGCGCTTGATGCGAGCGTGGTGCCTACGACAAGGCAGAGCACCCGAATAATGGCGCCTATTGCAGGCAGCCGTTTCTTCATTTTAACAACCTCTCCCAGTGACGCTGGACTTTCCGAAATAGATTATAGGATCGACCCATTTTGTATAGACAATTAGCATCAAGGTCGCACCCAGGCCGGACTGAGCGGAGCGATCAGCGCAACGACCTGCAGTGGCTCAATGCTTGCCGAGAAATTTTGCGGCAATCCTGGCATACAGGTCAGGTCGTAGCCGCCGCCTGCCCCATATCCAATGATCATGCGCACAGTTCTGCCGCGGTAAGAAATCTTATCATCCACGAACACTCAGGTGCAACGCGACCCGGTGATCTGTCGCACCGCTTCGTCATTGATCACCAAACCATGTCAATCTGGGCAAGAATGGTATTTGTTCTCGGCTAGCGCTAGCCCACGTCGGTGCCTCGGCTGGTCGAGTGTTATGCAGATTGCTCTACGTTGCAGGTCGTCTGTCATCGCAAGGTCCCACCGGTCGCACAGCACATTACTTTTCTCATTTTTTTTGCTCGGCGATCCACTCTTCCGAACGAGTTGCAAAATACTCTCGCATTCTGGCTGCACGCTACTTCGGCAGGAATGCCTCGGTGTAGAGCTTGCTGATGTCAGGCGCTATCGGAAGGATCTTGAGCTCAACGAATGAACTGCGCAGTACCTCCATCTTTGCCGGGTCGAATCCTCCAGTATCCGACAACATGGAAATTGCGGCGTCATACATCTTGCCGTAATCCTCCGGACTGATGGACTGAACTTTGCCGCCGATTATGCTTGACTCCGCGCGGTGCGACTTGACGAATGCAACGCTCTCCAGCCAGCCCCTTACGAACCGGCGTACGGTGCCGTCAGATATTGTGTTGGAATTGCGTAGGCGTGATCTCCGGTGGAGTGACGTTATCTGATCATGCAGCCAGGTCAAGCGGCTGCACGATATTTTTTGTTGCTAGCGTTTTCCAGCCATCGATCTTGCGCATGGTGATCTGACCGGAAGCAAGCAGTGCCCAGAAAAGCATGGCAGCGGTATCAGATGAAGGCAGCACCGTCTGGGTCTTGATCCGTCGTTTGAATTCCTCATGCAGGCGTTCGATAGCGTTCGTGGTGCGGGCGCTCTTCCATTGGTCCGGCGGAAGCCTCGTGAAGGTGAAAAGGCGATCGCCGGCTTCGTTTAAGCTGTCCGAAACGGCACTGTGCCGCGCACGCCATTTGCGCAAGAACGCGATCCGTCGCTTCGCCACCTCCTCGGGAGTATCCGCGTAGATCATGTCGTCGTAGTCAGCTTTGATCTCGTCGTGAAGCCGCTTGGGTGCGTGGGCAAGCAAGTTTCTAACTTTGTGCACTGTGCAGCGCTGCGTCGGCACATCTGACCAAATTGCCTCTAACGCAGCATCAAGGCCCGAGCCGCCATCGACAATTAAGAACTCGGGCTTGCGCAGGCCGCGCTTGATGAGATCATCGAGAACCGCCCGCCAGGCCTCCTTGGTCTCGCCACCGACGTTCTTTATCGAGAGCAGAACTTTTTGCCCGTCTTCTCGCACGCCAACCACCACCAAAAGCGAGATCGACGTAGCCTTCCGATCGAGCCGCACACGAACAACCGTACCATCCAGAATCAGCCGCACAATCGGTTCGTCCGCGAGCGAGCGGGCATTCCAGGCTTGCCAGTCGCTGTCGACCTTACGCCACACGCGACTGACGGTATCCTTGCTGACCTCGCCGCGGAAAAGCGTCGCCAGCGCCCGACGGACCCGGCGGGTATTGACCCCAGACAGATACGCACCGGCAATCAGCGCCTCGGCCGCTTTGGTGCGCCGCTCGTAAGCCGGCAATACGCGGCTCTTCCACTCCACGGTCTTGCCGTTGCCGTCCGCGGCGTTCAGCCGGGCACGTGGAACGCTAATCTGCACTGGGCCGAATGTGCCCACCAGCGACCGCGACCGATGGCCGTGCCGGTGTCCGCTGACGCCGGCCGGCCCCTCGCCGGAGGGGCCTTCAGCCTTCGCCAATCGGCCGTAGCGTGGCCGCGATAGCGCCTCCGCGAGCTCGATCTCGATCATGTGCTCGATGAAGGAACGAACCCGCTCGCGTACCCCTGATTCGATCGGGTCAAACCAGTCCTCAAAAAGCTGGGCGCTCGCCTCAGGTCTCGAATGCGCGACTGCAGGCTTCGTGCTAGTCCTTTCCATGGCGTGGTCTCCATCGGCGGTTTCAACGCGCCGAATTGTTTGGGTTGAGCAACCCGGAGACTACGCCACTCTCAATTCCCACCAACCCTGCGACGGCACCCGGCGTACCATGTCCTGCCTCTCTTTGATGGCGGTGTCGGTTGCAAAGATGACTTCGCGGACGAAGTCGCGCGAGAATGTGGATGCCTTCGCCAGGAGACGCAATTCCTTCGCGTTCCTCTCGTCAAAGACAGTGCTGTAATCGTCGATCAGTGCATCGATGCTGCCCGTCTTCAACGCTGCAATGTCGCCGGCTCGAGAGCTGCCGATAGCCACTGCTTGCCCGCCATCGCTTCCCCAGCCCTGGCTACGATTGAGTTCTCGCAGCATCCAATCGGTCAATGAGCCTGGAGTTGTATACCGATCTTCTTGCCCTTGAGATCGGCCAGCGTCTTGATCGTAGATTCGGCCGAGACAAGGATGCCGATATTTGCCACGCTGTTCGCTATCACCCCGATGGCCCGCATCGGTGCGCCCTTGACGATCAGTGCCATAGCCGTCGACGAGCCGAGACCGATGTCCACGGAGCCGGCCATCATCGCTTGCGTCTGTTTCGCTGCCCCTCCGAAATTGTAAATCTCGACATCGAGCCCCTGCTTCTGGAAGATACCCTCACTGACGCCGACGTCCAGCGGAACATAAGTAAAAGCCGCGCCAATGGACTTCCCCACGCGGAGTTTTTCGCATGTACGGCCAAAAGACCAGCGTCAACGCTCCAGGCCAGGAAGAGGACGATGGCACCGGAGATCATACGAAATATTCTTTTGTTCATGATGGCGTCTCTCCCGCAGGCCGTATGAGACACATACACCTTGAGCTTGGGATGACGCTCCATGATTCCGGACAGCACCAATCGCAATGCTCCAACGCTGACGGCGAAAATACGCCCGAACGTCACCGAAGTGCGCCGTCGTAACCAACGAGGATATCAAGGACGCCCGCGGTATCGCCGAGTTGATCCGGTTGGGGTGGTTCCGGCCGGTGTACTGCAAGTCGATGGAGGCTCAGGAAACCAGAGCCATGCTCACCGCGCGCAAGCTGGTGCAGAAACAGCTTCACGAAACCGAATCGAGCATTCGCGGCATTCTGCGCAGCTTCGGTTTGAAGGTCGGCAAGACGACACCCCGGCTCTTCGAAGGGCGTATCAGGGAGCTGGTCGCCGGGCATCAGAGCCTGCAGAAGATTGCAGATGCGCTGCTGTCGGTGCGCAGTACGCTGTGGCTTGAGTTCAAAGGCTTGGAGACGCGCCTGCTAGCGATAGCTCGATCTGATGTGCGCACACGGTTGCTAATGACAACACTAGGCGTCGGCGTCATCGTTGCCCTGACCTTCGCCAGCGCAATCGACGACCCGTCACGGTTCAAGTCGTCAAAGGGCGTGGGGCCGCATTTCGGGATGACGCCAACGAGATATCAGTCCGGAGAAACCGACTACAGCGGTCGGATTTCAACGAGCAGTTCGATGCGTGGTTGTCTTCGGATGAAGCCTGCCCGCTCAAGCGTCGGCACCATCTGGTAAACTGAGGGTGGCCTGACGCGGAAATATTGCTGGATGTCGGCCTCCGCTGGCGGCCGGCGATGCAGCTGGGTGTACAGGTAGCTGCAGCGCAATACATCACGCGCCCACATCAAATGGATGTTCACGAGCGAGAACGCGCGTGACAAATGGGCCGCGCATAGTCGAAACTCGCGGTCAAAGAGTCAGAATCACTGTGACGAGGTACTAGGGGCGTCCATGCGGTTGAGGAATGCGATCGCGCTTCTTTTCCTGCTTGGCGGCTTCGGACGCCCGCTGCGAAGGCCGTGGCGCAGGACGCCGTCGACTATCCCGCGCGGCCGGTGCACTTCGTTGTGCCTTTCGCCGGGAGGCGGCGTCGACACGTTCGCCAGGAATTCAGGGTATTCATTAAAGACGACCTTAAGGAAAAAAGAGAGATGAGTAACGCAGCGGGAATTAACCCTGAATAAAGTTTGGATGGGAGAAGTTCCGTCCTTAAAGCGCGCTAAGGAGCTCTGCCATGATCAAAACAAATGACCCGCAGCGACCTTCGTCTGAACACCACCTTGAGAGCGCCGCTCATCGAGGCGGGGCCCCGTTCCATGTTCGATTTGTCCAAGAAGGTTTGAGGTTCGTACATCTATTCGTCTGCGGATAACCTCTTGCTGTGCCGACCGCAGCGGACGGGCTATCGGGCCGTCACGCTGCCGTTCTTCTGCCACGTGACCACTGCTATCTCCACGCACCGCGCCGCCGAGCCAAAGTCTGGCTGCCGTTGCAGAATTGGAATGGGAGCCTCGAGGCGTCAGCTTCTATTTTTTCTTATTACGCTACGGCCGCATCTACAGGGGTGCGAGGCACGGAAGGCGCATGCAGGCTGGCTCGCCAACCAGGCCTTCGAGCATCCGGCGCAACAGATCGTGCTGCAAGAAGCTATCGACGCGATCGACGATTGCGCGCTAGCCGGTTGCAACGCTTTGCGAATGTCGCTCGCGCGCCCGAACCAGATCGCGCACCCCTTCGTGCACCGCGTCAGGAACCCACACCGACGTCAGTTCGCCGGCCCGAAACAGCCGGGCGGAGGATCGCCACTTGTTCTGCTTCATCGTCGGCTCGGAAGACAGTTTACTCGTAGGCCGCACCACGATTTCCTATGCCGGGACCGCCCAGGGGATGCTCTGTATCACCTCGCCAAGCGGCAGGTGTATCGAACTCGGCATGGCGGCTTGAACCCAAGGCCAGTAAAAGAAGGCCAGTCAGGAAGCCGCGGCGCACGATAATGCCTTCTCCGCCGTTATTCCGCCGGACCACCACCGTTGGGAGATCATTCGTGAAAAGCTAGCCCCAGACCTTATGAGCGGTCTCAACAATCCGCTCGAACTTGCGCCATTGGATGTCTTCGTCAAGCACTACAGGTGCAAGCGCGCCGAAGCCGCATTGGGGACTGAGTGCGAGTTGATCAAGCGGCAGGAACCGACTCGCGTCCTCGACTCGGCGGCGCAACATGTCCGTCGACTCCACTTCGGGACGCTTGGTCGTCACTAGTCCAAGCACCACGACCTTCTGCTTGGGCACATAGCGGAGAGGCTCAAAGGTGCCAGAACGCTCATCGTCGTACTCGAGAAGTAGTCGGTGGTGATTTAAGCCAGCGAACGCCCTTTCTGCAATCGCGTCGTAATGCCCCTCGCGATGCCACTGGGGTGTAACCTTACCGGTCGCAGGATCGAGTGCTCGTGGATTGCCGCGACAGAGGTGTACTCCAAACGTAACTCCGTCAAATCCAGCGATCATAGCATTATCGGCTTCGATTGAACGCTCCAAGTTCTTGTCTGGGTCTTCGCCGCGTCCACGCATTCGATTGAGAGAGACTTGATCTGCATAGGCTGTGTAGCCCGGAGCGTCGATCTGAATATAGCGGCACCCTGCCTCCACTAGCTCACGAATGATTTGCCGTGAGATTCTAACCACGTCCGCAAGAAAGGCGTCCATATCAGGATAGACGTCCTTCGAGTGTTCCCACGCAAAGCGCTGCGAGATGCGATCGGCACTCAACACAGTTACCTTGACCGGCATGTTCGTCAGTGAACTCGCAAAGTTATATTCCTCCAGAGGTACGTTTCGGGTAAGACGTAGCCGCTCAACCACACGGCGTCTGGTCAAGATTGCAGGACCAGGCGCGCTGAAGTTCTGTTCCGCGCGCGCTAGGGGCTTCTTGGTTACGCCTTCCATTGATAAGTCTGTTGCCGCAACTTCAAATCCAGAAACTGAACTTCCAAAGCTCTCTTGAAAATTTTGCCGGCGAAGCTCGCCGTCCGTGAGAACTGGCAAACCAATTGATATCTGCTTTGCAATGACGCTCCTGACGGCTTCATCTCTGGCGCGTGCTAACTCTTCATCGGTCGCTTGTCCTTGCTTGTGCCGGTCGAACACGCTTCTCAATTGTGGCGATGCCGAAAGGCTCCCCACTTGATCTATGCGAATGGTCCGAAGGTCTGTCTGCACCGTGCTTCCTGCAATCATTGTTGTGGCCTCATCTTAAGGGGATCTCTTGCGAATACTCTGGCAAAGATCAGCTCGCTGTCAGTGATCGGCTTGGATAAGAGCCATGTGTTCCTTGAGCTTGCGCTCCATGATCCCCTTCTCCTCCTCTGGTGACGCGCGAGTTGGCCTGACAAGACCAATTTTTGTGAGGAAGTCACGCACATCAGGCGATGCCTCCGCCTTGAGGAGCTCATGGTTCAACAGGTTCAAAATGTCGGCGGGCAGATCGGGCGGTCCAAAGAGCATTATGCTTGAATTACCGTTTATCGGGTCCCGGATTATGTCGGAGACCAGCGGCACGTCGGGAAAGCGGCTCTTCAGGCTTGCGTCTGTCAACACAATTGGAATGAGCTTGCCGGCGTCGATAAAGGCCTGCGAAGACGCCAGGGAGCTGATTGTAATCGCAGCGTCGCCATTCGCGGCCGCGGTCACAAGCTCTGATCCCGATTTGTATGGGATGTGCCGCAGTAGCAGGCCTAGGCGCTTGAGAAACCAATCTAGCCACAGCTGCGGTACCGCTCCTTGTTCAAACATCGAATAATTGAGCTGCCCCGGCTTGGCTTTCGCCAAAGTGACGAACTCACCGAGTGTCTTTACGTGCAAAGTCGAGCTGACGAGCAAAACTGATGGAATTACTGCCATCTCACCGATGGTCGTCACCGATTTGAGGGCGTAGCCGGCGTTTTTGTGCGAAAGCGGCACCGCCGTGTAGGTGCCGTCGGTCGCAGTCAGCAGCGTGTAACCGTCGCGGGGAGCGTTTGCGATGTCCCGGGCAGCGATGATGCCGCCAGCTCCCGGCCGGTTCACGAACACGGACGGCTGGCCCAATGACGATGCCATCTTACCGATGACCATCCGGGCCACGACGTCGGAGGCGGAGCCGGGACCGTTCGCAACGATGATTTGAACCGGACGAGACGGATATTGCTGCGCGTGGGCAGTGTCCGCCATCAGGAGCGCAGCCACGCATATCAGAAGAGGGCCTAGGCTCAGCATGATTGTTCTCCCTGTGGTCGGCCGTCTCCGCGGCTCCTGCAATTACAAGTTTTTTGCAGATCTATAGAATACTCTTGAAAACGAGATTGCAACGAAACTATCGAGTCCTAGGCTGGCCTCGGTATTGGCCTTGAAGCGGTACCCAGGAGACTGCCGGCTATGTCTGTTCTGAATGCTGACGGGGTCGAGCTTTATTACGAGCTGCACGGGGATGGGCCCCCGTTGTATTCATTCACGGCGCCAGCGGCACGCATCTTTCGTGGTGGCAGCAGATTGCGCAGATGCGCCATAACTTCACGTGCCTGATTTACGATCAGCGGGGCTACGGGCGGTCGCAAGCGACCGCGGCAGTGACTGCGGCCAAAGCGAGCTGCTTTACAACAATCTCCATGATCTGATCGCGCATCGATTTGCCGTAGCCTACCACCCCTACGGGCCCGTCGGACCAACGATGCATATGGATTCGCCAGACATTAGTTTTCTTTATGCCAAGATCATGGCGATGTCCGGCGGACCGCCAATCGTGGACGTGCTCCCGTGCTTTGCCTCGCGCCCTGTAACGGCCGACGAAGCCGCCACCGTTCCATTTCCTGTCTTGGCCATTGGAGGCAGCGATGATCCGCTCTTCCCGCCGCCAGAACTCAAGGACCTGGGCAAGCTGTTTCCGAACGGGCGCACAATTCTGTTCAAAGGTGCTGGGCATGCTGCCTATTACGAACGTGCCAATCGCTTCAACGACTTGGCCACAGACTACTTGCGCCACGGCCACGATATGTGACGTGCACTGAATGGGCGGCAACCATTCTCGCGGATGTCACCGAGCCAGAGGGGGCTCTCAGGATGACCGAACGGCCCATGTTTTCAAAGTTCGATGCTGGCGAAACGCCGGTTACCATGTCTGCAAACGCATACATGATGCTCCGGGCGGACATTCAGTCGGGCGCGTTGCCGCCTTCGGCGAAACTTCGCGCCGAAGATCTGGCTGCGCGGCTTGGAACGAGCGCCAGTCCCATGCGCGAGGCGCTCTCGCGCTTGGCGGGAGAGGGACTTGTCGTCAACAAAGGCCAACGGGGGTTCTGGGTAGCGCCGATCTCCGTCAGGGAGTTTCGGGAGATCACGCAACTTCGATTGCAGCTCGAGGTCCAGGCGCTTCGGGCATCCATCGAGAACGGCACGATCGAGTGGGAAGGTCGCGTTGTCGCGGCCTTCCATCGACTTTCGAAGATCGAGCTTCAGATCGACAGCCGGTCCAGAGAACTTCGTCTCGATTGGGAGCGCGAGAACCGTCAATATCATTGGGAGCTGATTTCGTGTTGCCCATCCAATTGGAATCTACGGCTGACTTCAATCCTCTAAGATCACTCATCGCGCTATCGCGTGCCGGTCGTAGCGATCTCGCCGGTGAAGTCCAAGGTCATCCTAGCAAAGCATCGCCAGATCATGGAGGCAGCCCTGGCTCGCGACCCCGGCCGTGCGGCGGATGCGCTGCCACGGCACATCCTTAACAGCGCCCGCAATATCGAGAAGGCTCTCAAAACCATCCGAAGTGCAGATCTCGCCAAGGTGTCAGATGAAGGTTGATACAGCCGCCGATCAGGAACCTCTGCACGAGATTGCGTAGCTTGCCTTTGCGGAACTTCTGGCCACACGGCCCGCCGTAGTCCGGTTGCGTTTTGCGGTTCACCCATTTCTGGAGCAGCGCCGCGGCGTGCGCTGTTTCCGTTTGGTAGTCCGGCGGCCTGAGCGAGCCGACCTTGCCCTTGCGGATGAGGTGGTAGACGAGCGTCGCTCGGCAGCCGGCGGTGATCGGAAGAACCTCGTGCACGCAGTCCGCATAGAAGGCGGCAAATGTCAGCTCGGAAGGATTGTCATTCGCGAGATCGAGCTTCACTTCGCGTTCCTGGTGACGCACCACGAGCTCGCCGCCCGACGACGTCGATGGCAGCGCCAGCACGAGCGTTGCGAACATGCCTGGCTTCTTCTCGGTGTCGCGGTGACAGACGAAGAAGCTGCCCCCCTCGTCGTAGATGAGAAGTTTGTAGAGCGCGGCCGCAACAGATTCATCGACGCCGAGTCCCTGGGTAGCCAGCGCGACAGCCCAGTCGAACGTGGCCTGCCACTGCTTGCCACCGACGTGCACGCGATCCGGCTCGATCTGCCATGTTCGTCCTCCCGGTCGGAGAGCTTGGCGCCCTCGAGGGGGGCCGAGGAGCCGATGCTCTCGATGGTGGCCACCTTGCGCAGCGCGTCGAGTTGCTCCCGCGCGATCGCGCCAAGCGCCCGCCAGGCTCGTCGATCCCAGCGATGAGGCGTAAGATCTCGGGGCTGATGGTCAGCGTATCGGTGTAAAGGGGGATCGGGTTCATGCCCAAATATATACCCATTACAACCATTTATCTGGATGCCCATTTCGACACCCGATTATGCCCAAATGGCATGGCCTCGCCCGGGCCATGCGGGCGTGACCGCATCAGCTGCGGGTGGCCATCGTCTCCCGGCCCGGGCGCATGTCGAAATTCGTGCGGTGACTTTAGGAACGGACTCGTTACCGCCGGCAGCCGTGGTCAAGCACGTTTTTGGCGAGCTGCCGGGCCGCCACAAACAAGTGGCGCGGGAAAGCACTGTGTCACTGCTATAGGGCGGCAGAGTAGCGTGGCGTAGAAATCGGCGGGTCGCGACGTGTGGTCAGACGCCTTGACGCCCGATATCCGGGGTGCGCGACCCCGACCTCCGGGGTGCTTTCACAAATTGCAAGACGGGTGAGTATATCTAAGCGGCCGTTAGCGTGATTGCGTTCGAGTCGAGGCTAACGGTATTTTTCGCACCGAGCCTGATGGCATGTCGATCTGCTTGTCCCCCAAAAATCCGCCGATTGTTCTCGATAGTCCCTGAAACCGAGTAGATTCCGAATTCGGCGAAATTCGCCTTTGAATTCAAGAGCCCGAATTTTTGACGGATTGGGAGTCGGTTCTTTGCCCTGCGCATAAAAAAATTGCGCGGAAAAATCAGCGCGTTACGATGACTAAAAATAATCGAGTGGGAATGAGGGGTAGTAAGGCCGGATACAAGAAGGCCGGTTTCGGATACGATTCACGATGAGGGGATGTCGATAGAGATCGATAGTCAGCGCGTGGTGCACGACCAGAATACGAAGAGGCGATCATGGCAGCGATCGAAGCAATCCTGGCCGTGGAGAAGCCGGCTTTCGCGCGCGCGTTGCGGGCCATCATTACGGGCGACGCCGCCGGGCTCACGACCGAACTCGCCGCAGAGCCCCAACTCGTCAGCGCCCGCTCGGAAGCGAGGCATCGCGCGAGCCTACTTCACTACGTCTCAGCCAACGGCATCGAGGAGGAATTGCAGTCGCCTGTGCCCAACGGCGACGCCATAGCGGCAATCTTGCTGACGGCGGGCGCAGAGGTCGACGCGCAACTCAGCGGGGTGGCCGAAACCGGCTGGAGTACGACCTTGGGTTTGGTCGCGTCGTCTGACCATCCGCAGGAAGCGGGCACCGGAGGCCGCCTGGTTGAATTGCTCTGCTCGGCGGAGCGGCAGTGGACGGTCCGGCGGGGGATGGCTCGCCACTCGCGACAGCATTAGCCTTCGGCACCCTGGATTGCGCGGAGGTGCTCATTGCCCGCGGCGCGCGGACGGACAATCCCATCTTCGCTGCGGCCGCTGGGAGAATGAAGTGGCTGCGCACTTGGCTAGATGGGCTCGAAGTCACTACCGGGCCGCCCGTCCCCACGTTTCTGCCACTCGCATCCGATCGGCGTATCGCCGCTGAGCAAGCCCTCGTCTTCGCCGCCATGTGCGGACAGACGGAGGTCGTCCGGTTCTTGCTCGACCGGGGCGTTGACATCCATTGCTCTCCGCCCGGCAGCCATTGGAGCGCCACAGCGCTGCACACGGCGGCTGGGCAGGGCCAGACCGTCGTCGTCGATTTGTTGTTGCGCCGCGGCGCCGACTGGAGCCGCAAGGACGAACGTCACCGATCGACGCCAGCGGTCTGGACGGAGCATGCACGGCCGCCTCGCCGCGCGCTCGCGCGCGTCGTAGCTCAGATGCTGGAGCGGGCGTCCGACTAACGGTTATTGCCTCTGCAATATTAATCGATAGTCATCACTAGATCGCCGGTTCCTTACAAGCACGAGAGCGGCACCACATAGGAAAGCCCGTAATAAGGGCCGAGTTCGACTATTGGCCTGTCTTGCCTCGTCGCACGAATTTGGTTGATCAGGAGACGATCATGGCCACCATCGACGAGGTTCTCGCCATCGAGGCGCCGGCATTCGCGCGAGCGGTAAATGCAATCATCACGGGCGATGCTGCCGGCCTGCGCACCGAGTTGGCCGCGGAGCCTGGCCTTGTCCACGCGCGGTCGGGTTCCAGCCATCATGCGACCCTGCTTCACTACGTCTCTGCGAACGGTATCGAGGATGGATTGCAGTTCGCTGTTCCAAACGCCGATGAGATCTGCGCTGCACTCCTCGCAGCGGGCGCCGAAGCCGACTCCCTATGTGATGCGTATAAGGGTCGTTGCACCACGATGAGCCTGCTCGTGACCTCCGACCATCCGACCGAGGCGGGCATCGCGGGCAGGTTGGTGGAGCTGCTGTGCTCGGCTGGCGCCGCAGTCGACGGCATTGATGACAATGACTCGCCGCTCGGCGCGGCGCTCTACTTCGGCACGTTGGACTGCGTAAATGCTTTGCTGGCGCGTGGCGCGCGCACGGACAATCCCGTCTTCGCGGCCGCTGCCGGAAAAGCGGATTGGCTGCAATCATGGTTTGATGGCGACGAGAGCATTGTCGTAGGGCCGCTCCCGGCGTTCTTTCCTTGGTTATCTGATCGCGTCGTCGCTGCCGAGCAGGCCCTGGTGTTCGCGAGCATGTGTGGACAAGCAGGCGTCGTGCGGCTCTTGCTCGATCGGGGCGTGAACATCAACGCAAACCCACCTGGCAGTCACTGGACCGCCACGCCCCTCCACACCGCGGCCATCCAGGGACAGACCACGGTCGTTGAATTGCTTCTTCAGAGAGGCGCCGACCCGACATTGAGAGATTCTCGATATCAAGCGACAGCTATCGAATGGACGGGACATGCACGCGGTCCGCGCCGATGCCTGGCCCGGGCGGCCTCTGTCCTCTTGAACAAGTGATGGTGATCGGAGCGCATAACGATAGCGTCCCGAGCCGGGCGCATGATCGGCAGCCAATGTAGGATTGCTGTTGCCGACGCTGACGGTATTTGTCCGGCGAGATGCCGCCGCCGCGGGCCCGACGTGATTCGAGGAAAATCGACCGATCGATGCCGATAGTCTCTGAAACCTCGCGCATTCCGAATCGTTGAAATTCTCGTTTGATTTCAAAAGCGCGAAATCCTGGCAGATCGGCGAGACGGTTCTTCGTCATGGCCAGAAGCAATTTAGTCCGTTGGATCAAGGCGCTAGCATAGCCTTAAGCGATCGAGTGGGATGAGGGATGAGCTCGATCGAGCTGCTGCCGGCGCGTGCCGGCGATCTATCCTCCCCGGCCGAATGGCTTCCCTTGGGGCTTCAAGACTTGCCGGCGGGGAATTTTGTTTCCGTGGTCGAGGACGTTCTAAGCCAAGTAACGAAACCCGTGCGGGCCGAGCGTTGGGGTGCTTTCTGGGCGATTCAGAGCATCGAGGGTCAAGTCCGAGCTGTCGGTCTTTGCTCCCATAAGACGGAGCCGAACGATCTCGGAGAGGTGGAGATCGCGTACTATGCGTTTCCGCACCGCGAGGGCCGCGGCGTCGCCACCGCGATGGTTGACGCTCTGACGCTCCGCGCGGCGAGCGCGGCGCCAGATGTCGCTTTCGTCGTCACCCACACGCTGCCGGTCGAGAACGCGTCTTGCAAAGTGCTGCGGCGCTGCTGCTATGCGTTGGCCGGGACTGCCTTTGATCCGGAAGACGGGTTGGTCTGGCGTTGGCGGGTGCCCGCCATTCGAGCGTCTGCGAGCTCCTGAACCCGGCGGACGGCGACTGTTCGTCAGGTCGAGCGCGCTGAGGCCGACCGGAGCCGCGTCGTCTTCACCGAGCAATACGAGCCGGCCGATGCCGCCGACACGGCGGCTGCCAATTTGCTCGTACCTGCGGAGCGGGCTCGACCGCCCTAAGGGAGCGAATGGTAGAGCACGGTCACCTGGATCAAGGCGTTCACCTGATTAAACCACCTTGGACTCGTTCGGAATTTCCTGCGGCACAGAACTTGAGGCGGATATTCTCAAGTTTGCAAGTTCGGCAAAGATTAGAGCGAGCACCGCCAGCGCGGCGCCGATCGGGCCGAGATAGTGAGCGCCAACGGTGCGAATTCCCAATGCGCCAATAACGCCACCGAGTGACATGCCGAAGTAGGAGCATGCCGAATTCAGCCCCATCAATATCGGCGCGATGGATGGGGCCAGGGCAACGAGGCGATATTGTTGCGGCACCAGCTGACCCCAGCTGCACGCTCCCCATATCAAGATGACTGGCGCCGCGATCCACAATTGCGAGCCAATCCAGGGCAGCACTGCACTGAAGACCGCAAGCAGGATGAGTATCGTGACAATCACCTTCCGCGAGCCCACGGCATCGACCACGCGTCCGCCAAAGAGATTGGAAACGGTGCCTCCGATGCCCCAGAGGACGAGAAGGCATCCCAGAACGACCGCGTCGCCTCCGATAGTGCGGTCAAAAACCACGGCGAAATAGGTGTAAACGGTGAAGATGCCGCTCAGCGCGATCAATGTGGTCGCGAGGGTCAGAACGACCCGGCCATCCATGAGAGGCTCAAGGCGCTTTGCCAGGGTCACCTTCGGCGGCAGCGGCACTTCGGACAAGAAAACAGCAATACCTCCAACCGACAAGGCTCCAAGCGCGGCGACAAATCCCATTGTCCAGCGCCAATCGCCCAGCCCGCCAATGACAGCGCCCATTGGTGTGCCCAATGCCGTGGAGACGGTCAGGCCCGCCACCACGACCGAAAGCGCGAAACCTCTATGTTCGGGGCGAACCAACATCACCGCGGCCCCCGTCGCGGTCGGGGAGAACGTTGCCGCGCCAACGCCGGCGATGATACGGCTCAGGAGCGCGAGCGCAAATGTTGGCGCGATCACTGTTCCAAGGTTTGCGAGAGCGAAGATGATGCCGCCGCAGAGCAACAAGCGCTTCCGCGGTATGGTCGCAGCCAGTGCGGCTATCGGCGGCGACAAGAGAGCGAAGGTCATGGAATAGATCGATGCCATTTGCCCGGCCGCACCAATGCTTACGCCAAACGCGTGGGATATCCCGGGAAGCACGGCGGCGACCACGAAACTATCGGTGCCGAGCGCGAACATTCCTACAGCGAGTACAAATAAGCGGCGGTCCATAGCTGTTTTCCTTAGCGATTGCAGAACGGAGATCAGTGCGGAGATTGAGTCCGCCGTCGTCGCCCGCAAAGACCAGCGACGCGGAGCCGCGGGACGCTGCGAAGTCGCGTTGCAGAGCGCCCACGAAAACGCCGAACGTGTAGGCGCTGCCGAACCCTGGAAAGGTCACGGCAAAAGCCGCGAGGACGACGAACCATCCGCAAAACACGCGCGGCCGGCGCGGCGGAGGCGGGATGTGGACGGCAGGGCCGAGGTTCGCACTCTGGGCCCATGGGATGCTCCGCGAGCGAGGCTAAACGGTCCTCGACTGAACACCAGCTAAACATACTAACTGGTGTCTATTGAGTCAACCGGCTAAATCAGTATGCTGGTGTCCATCATGTGGCTCTCAGAGAAACACGCCGTGCCGCCGGAAGTCGCGCTGCTCTACGATTTCGTAAACACCCTCGACCAGCGTCGGTACGTGGAGAGCGGAGCTACGCACGCTGGTGGGGACGAGATCGAGACGCCGCGCCTGTTAGAGGCGTGGATGCGCGAGCGCGGCTTGTTGCATCGGCGAGAGCACGTCGGCGCTGGCGATTACAGGGCTGCGCTGGAATTGCGGACAACGCTTAGAGATTTTCTGCTGAATCCGCCGGAGGCTCGGCCCCAAGCCAAAGAGGCGGCGCGTCACCTTACTGCTGCAAGCCGGAAGTTTCCGCTCATGCTCTCGGTCTCCGACGAGGGAGCAGTCGAGCTAGTCCCGGTTCCTGGCACAAATGCCCTCGGCAGAGTGTTGGGCCAGATGATCGATTTGGTGGGGACGGGCCGGCTCGCTCGGCTGAAAACCTGCGCCTCGGACGAGTGCCACTGGATATTCTTTGATCGTTCCAAGCCGGCTAACCGACATTGGTGTTCGTCTTCGATTTGCGGCAATCGGCAGAAGACCCGAGCCTACCGGGAGAGACAGCGCCGGATACGTTGAACACGCGTGTGCGGTCCGCGAAGACGTCGTGGTCGCATCATCTTCGCTCCCGGCACCGCCAAGGGCACGCTGGCCCGGGGGTCAGTTCGGGCCGGGCGAATGTTGACGGTATTTTTCCAACGGCGGGCGCCCGATGCGTGCTCGGCAAATTCCAAAGAGCTGACCGATTGATGCCGATAGTCTGCGAAATCGAATTCGATCGCGGATCGCCGAAATTCCCTTTTGAAATCAAGAGCGCGAATTTCTGACGGATCAAGGAGACGGTTCTTTGTCGCAGGCGGAAAAAATTGCGTTGCTAGATCAACGCGTCACCATGCCTCGGAATAATCGAGTGGGAATAATTTTCGCGGCATCATCGGCCGTCAAGGCCTGGAGCGGCCCGCCGCACGTCGGCCTAATCGCAAAGCGCCGGGAATTCGATTCGGCCATACATCGAGCCGTCGAAAGTGAGCGTCCCGGAGGGAGGCTCGATAGCCTCATACAGGCTGTTCTCTATCAGAGTGACGAATTTTCAGAAACGGTTAAGCGTGGTGGCGGCAAAGCCTGTGATACTGACTGCTACGCGTGATGAGATTTGTTCGCCGTTTCAGTTTAAGTCGACCATCAGGGAATTCATCAAGAAGGTCGGCCATGGCCGTGCCCTTCCCGTCTTGCTCCGCGAATGATTGCGTGAGGCTTTCAATTTGCATGCATATGAAATGTCAATAATGTTCTGCAGGTGGCTCCTCCGCTCAGGCAAGCCACGGGTTAGGCATCAGCCAAGTCAACGGACGGTTGAGTGCGACGTTGTCTGATGAATGCCAAAATTAGCCCACGAACACCCGCCGCGTCCCGCGGAAACCCCGCCGTCCCAGACGGCGAGGGCGACGTCGGATCATAGAGTTTGGCGCTGGGGAGGGCTGTGGCGTGACATGGTGTGCAATTCGGCCGATCCGTCGATTACTCGTCGCCGCTCAAGCTACGAATTTGGGGGTAGGAGTTGTCAACTTGAACGACAAACTTCTTCGAGAGATTATTGTATCGGATTGATTTTATGCAGCAATAGTCGCAATCGACTTGTTGGCTGCTTTTGCTGGATTCGTTCGATTGCTGATTTCGGGAATTTCGCAACTTCCGCTCTCAGTACAGGCAAAAAGCAATAAGACCGCGCTGAAAAACATGCAGCCATTGACACGTGAATTTGCCGAAGTTTTGCTGATTTCTGAAATGCAGATGGCTAGATTTCCTAATACAAGATGATCCGGATTGGACCGTTTATAACGGGCGACATACTTCTTGTGCCGGAGTACGTGTGGAACGTGATAGAGAATGTCCTGAAGGATTTTCCGCTATCGCGGAGCCAGCCGTGGACACCCTTAAGTGTGATGCAGCACGAAACAGTTCGGCGTTACTTCGGCGGACTACGGCGGTGGGAAGCGGCGACGGCTTATGCGTTCAATGGAGTAATCTCGTTTATACGAGCCGCTTGACCAATCCTTCGGCGTGTAATCGGCCCAAGCCCGAAACAGATTAGAAAACTTGGCGAGAGGTTCCATTCTGAACCCAAAGCGGGAGACAGGTTCCATTCTGTAAAAACGCTCGCGAAAATCGCTCAGCGCTTCTCGCCCTTTATGTCCATAGTATGCGGCAATAATTGAGCCGCCCGACACGCCGGACACAAAGTCTATGTGATCGAGTGACGATATCGCGTGGCTGGTGTTGCTTACCTGCGTTTCGCCGAAGCCGGTCAGGACGCCGTAGGAGAAAGCAGCCGCGCGCGTGCCGCCGCCCGAGAATGCAAGCCCGACCTCAAAGTCGTCGTAATCGGCGCTGACATGGGAATTGCTTCCGGTCGCGATTAGCAGCCCCTTGTCAGCCAGCGGCCGGTTAACTGGATCGTTATGTGTGATTTCGGCGCAGCCAACGACCAGGGCGGCGCAAGCAAGCACGCAGCCCCATTATACCGCCCGCTGGACCCGACCCGCGCTGCAATCACGATGCGGTGTCCCGGTGGATAACCGCGGGGTACGTTCGCGCTCGCCCATAAGCGGCCGCCGTGAGTTTCGATGATAGAACGGCAGATTGACGGCCTCCCAGACCTAAGCCCGTCGGCTTGTTCGTATAGATGAAGGCGTCGAACAGCCGTTCGAGGCTGGCAGCGCCAGTCCCGGACCCGAGCCTCGGACGGTGACGAGCACGTGGTCCACTTGGGATTTTTCGCTGCTGATCAGCACTTCGCGTGGCACGTCGCTTACTCCGACGAGTGCCTCCACAGCGTTGATGATCAAGTCGAGGAGCACCTGTTGCAGTTCGACCCGATCTCCTTGAACGTGTGGTAAGTCATCTGCTAGCTCGGTTTGCAGCGCAATGCCGTTCTTCGCCGCTTCGCCATAGGTGAGGTCGGGCACCTCGCGCATTGTTTCGTTAATCTGCAATCGATCCTTCCGAGGTGGCGCCTTTTTGATGAGGTCACGGATCCTGGCGACGACGTCGCCCGCGCGCTTTTCGTGCTTTAACGATGCGACCGAGAGCCTGGCGCACTTCCTCCAAGTCCGGCGATTGACGGTCCAGCCATCGAAGAGCCGCATGGGCATTGGTCACCCTTGCGTATCCATGTCAACCCGCGCTGCCGAGTAGACTGAACTGCCATATTCGTGCACAGTTGAAGTGCGCGATGCCTGCCTGTGTTTGCACGTGCAGCGCGCCGCACGCGCCCTGGTGTGCCACGCTTCGACGAGGCGTTCCGCCCGCTCGACCTGACCAATGGTCAGTTTTCGCTGTTGATGTACGACTTCGATCCAGCGATTGGCGGGATCAGCGGTAGGTCCGTTTAGGCCAGGACACCGGAACTAAGAGTGGCAAGGGAAATCGACGCTCGAGCCAAGCTGCGACATCGGTACTCTACCGCCGCTCCGAGAATTGGAGTAGCTTTGCACAGAGCTGCCAGCGGGGACATGCCGATCTCCAGCGAAATTAATGGCGGCGGATATACCCCCGGCGGGCTGCCATTCAAAAAGCTTCTCACTCGTGTCGCACTTTTACGCGGCGCAAGACAGCATCTGCGGCTGCGGACGCGAAGGGGCTGAAGCATGGACGCCGACGAATATCGCGCTGTGGCTTATTCTCATCGCGCTGATCGCTCAAGTGTCCTGCGGCTGCATTATTACGCGCCGCAATCCCGCCGCGCCGCGCCGAACCACTCGAGCAAATTTGCCCCGCGGACAAGCGGTCCAGTGGAGTTTACCGAGTAGCGGCTATCTTTAATGTTGCTGTGAAAAAGCCTCAGGTTTGCCGCTAGGTGATGCGGAAGGCCGTAGAGGAAGGGAGCAAGGAGGATAACAATGACGAAGCTTAGCAGACGCAGTGTGATTCGCAGTTCCCTTGGCTTTGCCGCCGCGGGGACGGTTGTTCGCCCGTGGATCGCCAACGCCCAGGCCAAGACCGCGTCCGTATGGTGGACGCAAGGCTTCGTCCCGGAAGAGGACGCTGCGTTCCGCGCCATGGTCGCCGACTACGAGAAGCAGAGCGGCAATAAGATCGACTACAGCCTGATCCCGACCGGGCCGCTGATGCAGAAGATCGTCTCCTCCCTCACCAGCGGCGACGTTCCTGACGTGATGTCGCATACCACCCAGGACGCGACGGTCATCCCGCAAAACGCCTGGAAAGATAAGCTTGTCGACTTGAGCGACATCGTTGATCCGTGGAAATCGCGGCTGCATTCGACCGCCTATCTCGGGTCGCGTTTCTACAACAGCGTCACCAAAAAGCACGGCATGTACCAGGCACCTGTCACTACAGCCACACTGCCGTTCCACATCTGGAATTCGCTGGTCGAGAAGGCCGGCTTGAAAATCGCGGACGCGCCCAAGACTTGGGACGCGTTCTGGGATTATTTCAAACCCGCGCAAACGAAGCTGCGCAGCCAAGGCATGCGCCGCGTCTATTCCTTAGGCCTGCAGGCAACCACCAATGGGCCGGCCGATGGCAACAACCTTTTCGAGTATTTCCTCGCCGCCTATGGCGGCGTCGGCATCGTCACTCCCGATGGCCGGCCGCATCTCGACGACCCGGCGATCAACGAGGCGGTGGTCAAGACCATCACCTACATTACCAACGCGTTTAAACAGGGCTACGTGCCGCCGGGAGCGCTCGACTGGGGCGATGCCGACGACAACAACGCCTTTCATGCCAAGGGGATCGTGATGGATCTCGACGGCACCATCTCGACCGAACTGGCGATGATCCACGACCCAGAGAGGTACAACGACGCGGTGACGCTGGGCTTGCCCAACGACAATGCAGGCAAGCCGATCCCCTCGCCGCTCGGCGTGAGCGGCGCTTTTGTACCAAAAGGAGCAAAGCACATCGATGTCGCCAAGGATTTCGTCAGATACGTGATCGAACCGAAGGTGGCGGGCGCCTACCTGAAGGCGGGGCTTGGGCGGTGGCTGCCGGCCATTCCGGACATTGTCAAGAGCGATCCATGGTGGACGGATCCTAAGGACCCGCACCGGCTGGCCTACGTCACACAGGGTGTGCTGGGGGCGACGGTGCCCTATCATTACTGCTTTAATCCGGGTTGGTCCGAGGCCAACGCGGCGCAGACTTGGGGCTCGGCGCACGCCAGCGTTATTCGCGACAACGTGACACCGCAAGCCGCGGCTGAGACCGCTTTGAAGCGAATCAGCGATATCCTTGCGAAGTACCCGATCTCGCAAGTTTGAGAAAAGCACCATGATGTTCGGGGGCGCACGACAGACAGCGACCAGTGCAAAGAGGTGGGACGTTCACAAGGCCGTGCTCACCGAGTCAGCCGCTTCGACCAGCGGTGGCCAAAGCTTACCTGGTCTACTACGGAAACGAGGAGTTGGGTGCCGATCTCGTCAGCCACTCGCCGTTTCTCTACCTCGTGGATCCGAGCGGAAAGCTCAATGCGCTCTTTTCGCAGGATGTAACGCCCGAGAAGATAACCGCTGCCCTGCGGACGCGCCTGTCGTCCCAGCAACAAGCGACGTGGGCCGCTTCGAGAGAGCAACCGCCGCGATGATACACGACATGACAGGCATGATGTGGAATGGGCCTGGTTTGGCTGATCGTCATCGTCGTGCTCGTCCTCGCCAGCGCAGCGCTCGTGAAGTACGTCTTCTTCAGGTAGCGTGATTGCACTCGAGCCAAGGCTGACGGTATTTTCGAGCCGAACCTCGCGAGCATGCCGTGGTGCTTGTCCTCAAAAATCGACCGATTGTCATCGATAGTCCTTGAAACCGAGTAGAGTCCGAATTGGCGAAATTCGCCTTTAAAATTCAAGAGTCCGAATTTTTGACGGATTAGGGGTCAGTTCTTTGCCCTGCGCAGAAAAAAATTGTGCCGAAAAATCAGCGCGTTACGATGACTAAAAATAATCGAGTGGGAGTGAGGGGGGACTACCGTGGAGTAGGACAGAATAGTTGAGGACACCAGAGCGAATTGCAGCTGCCAAATGCAGCCGATAGAAATCGAGCGATCCTACTCGAACCAATCGCAGCGTCCGATCTCCGATCATTTCGACCGTCGTACGCGATCGCCGCTGACGGCAGCTTATGCCTCGATAGCTTCCGTGTCGGATGGAAGGCGGCGACGGCATCATGGCTGGCGCGCTGTTCAATGCGATGGCAGCGGTCGAGATGCTCCACGTGCCCTATCGCGGGCCGGTGCAGGCCATAACCGATTTGCTCAGCGGGCGGGTGCAGGTCATGTTGATCTGTTGCAGACATCTATCGGACAGATCAAAGCCGGAAAGCTGCGGCCGCTAGGCGTGACGAGCCTAACGCAGGTGGCCGCTCTACCCGATGTCCCGCCAATAGCCGAATTTGTGCCGCGCTATGAGGCGGTGCCCTGGACTGGATTCGGTGTACCAAAGAACGTGCCCGCCGAAATCGTCCTCAAACTCAACAACGAGATCAACGCTGCCCTTGTTGACCCAACAATCAAGGCAAGGCTCGCGCAGGTCGGGGGTATCCCTATGCCAACGACGCCTGGCCAATTTGCGAAATTTATAGCTGACCAGACCGAGAAGTGGGCCAAGGTCATCCGGGCCGCAAACATCAAGGTGGAATAAATCGCCATAATGGGAACTGATAAATTCCCGGATGCTGCAGCACCTGCACCAGCAAGCACCCTGGTGCAGGTTGGTGCTCTGGCCAATCCTTCTTTTTTAATCGAAATAGAGGCTATCGCAGTTCTTCGCTCTTGACTTGCCCGGCAGGAGACTTTGCACCCTCGGGAGTGCAGGGCTCGGGCTCGCGATGTATATTGCGGCAAAAGTCGGCTAGCGCATGACCGCTGCGGGTCATCTTCATCGTTTCAGTGACGTCAGCGGGATGTCCGATGTTCCCCATGCTGCGACATCGCGGCCGGCGCAGACCAAGGCAGTTCTCGTGTATCTTGATTCCAGAGCTGCCAGCGGGACATGCCGACGCTCAGCGAATTCAAAGGCAGCGACTGTGCCTCCGGCGGGCGAGCAATCTGTAATCAATTGAGACTGGTTCGCAACCTTCTGTCTCTGTAGACGAACGCTCGTGGAGATGTTGATGAAACTTCCCCGCCGCAAGTTTCTGGGTCTCGCAGCAGGTGCTACTGCGCTGCCCGCCCTGCCGCGCTTCGCGCGCGCCGATCCGGTCCGGATTCGCGCCGCCTGGGTGGCGCCAGTCGAAAGCTTTCCGTCGGTGTGGCTCTTTAAGAAGGAGCTCGCCCGGCATTTTGGCAAGTCCTACGTGTTCGAGCCCGTGCATTTTGCCGGCACGCCTCCAATGGTGACGGCGATCGCCAATAACGAGGTGCAGATCGGCGAACTCGCCTACTCGACGCTGCCAATCGCCATCAAAAACGCCGGCCTGGACGATATTCGCGTGATCGCCGACGACTTACAGGACGGTGTCGATTGCTATTGGACGGTCCCATTCGCCGTGCTCAAGGACGGCCCGATCAAGAAAGTCGAGGATCTCAAGGGCAAGGGCAAGATTGTCGCCACGAACGCGGAAGGCAGCGCCGTCGACGTCGCCATGAAGGCGATGCTGCACAAGCACGGCTTGAAGCTCAATCGCGACTACACCGAAGTGGAGGCGCCATTCCCGGCCATGAAGGCGATGCTGGCGGAACACAAGGTGGATCTGATCCCGAACATCCTGCCGTTTGCGCGCGATCCGCAGATACAGAGGATTGCGACCACGCTATTCACTGCGAAAGACGGCATTGGCAAATCGGAATTTGTCACCTTACAGGCGCGCAAGCCCTTTATCGAAGCCCATCGTGCCGCCTTGGTCGACTGGCTGGAAGACAGCTTGCGCATCCTGCACTGGTATCTCGATCCGAAGAACCACGACGCGGCGGTGCAGATCGCCGCCCGCTTCGTCAAGGCGCCGCTTGCGCGGATGAGTTGGGTCTTCACCAAGACCGACGACTATCGGGATCCGAATTTGCTGCCGGATCTCGCGGCGCTGCAGCGCAACGTCGACATGACCAAGGCGCTCGGCTACGCGCAGGCGAGTTTCGACATCAAGGCCTATTCCGACTTGAGCATGGTCAAGGAGGCGGCCGCACGGCTCAAGCAAGGGTAGAACTGACGTTCGGATTGCCCAAGTTCATTGGGATCGCCCGAACGACAGGTCATCAATTTGCGCTGCAAAAATCTCGGCTCGCCAATGTCTCCTAGGGGTCAATAGCACCGCGCCTCGGCATCGGTCGCTAGCCATATCACGACAGCTGTTGCCTCGAAGCTGCCGCGCAATCAACGCCTTCCGCAAAAACGAGCCATTCTCATCGGTCTCTCTAAGGAGGAGACCGATCATGAGCGAAAACGAATCAATCCCGTCCAACAGTCCACCGCGCCCTCAGTCTTGGAACAAAAGCAAGCTGATCGGTGCAAAGCCGCCACTACGAGCAAGCCACGTCTGGTCGATCCGGACGAAGCTGCAGCTCGAGAAGCGCACCCGCGATCTCGCGCTATTCAATCTCGTCCTCGCACAGCAAACTGCGCGGCTGCGATGTAGTGGCAATACGCGTCGATGATGTGTTCCCCAACGGCTACACGCTCGATCGAGCAACGGTCCGCCAGAAGAACACCGGTCATCCGGTCCGGTTCGAGCTCACCGAGCAGACCCGTCAAGCCATCGACGAGTATCTCAGACTGAACTGCAGGAAGCCTGGCGATTTCCTGTTCGCCGGTCGTAGCGACAACGGCTGCGGCCTCACGACACGTCAATATGGCCCGCCTCGTCGGCCGGTGGATCGCCAGCATCGGCCTCGACCCGCTCAAGTTCGGCACGCACTCCCTGCGCAGAACCAAAGCGACGTTGATCTACCGCCGAACCGGCAATCTGCGTGCGGTGCAATTATTGTTGGGCCATACGAAGATCGAAAGCACGGTTCGATATCTTGGCATCGAGGTAGACGATGCGATTGAGATCGCCGAGAAATCGAGGTCTGAAGTACCTGGGCAGAGCTGCCGTGCTCTGCCCAGCCCTAAACGGTGAAGACAGGCCAAAGCACATAACCGGATGTACCAGCTCCAGCGCTCGAGCTGATCCGAGTCCGCGTATTAGCGTGTGTCCTTCTGCTCACGCAGCGAAGATGAAGCGAGTGCCCGTGTAGGAGCGCAGGAGCTTGTTCGGCATCTCGGCCTTCGCTAGCTCGTAGAACGGCTCACCAGTGCAGTGCAGTGGAATTACGTAGTCGATGTCCATATTCTTCAGCGCTTCGATCGTGTCGCGCACGTAGTCTTCCTTGTAGGGCGCGAGATGAAATCCGCCGATCACCGCATGAACTTTGTTGATGCCCGAAACCGCTTGGGCTTGTTTGATTGCGTTGACTACCCCGCGATGGCTGCAAGAGGTCAATACGATCAACCCTCGGCCTTTTAGATTGAACGCGGTGGCGATCTCGTGCTGGAACTGGTCCGGGATGACAGCCTTCGTCCGTTCGTCTTCCGGAAGCTTGTCGGCATAGCATCCAATGCCGTGGTCCACGCCAATCTTCATGGCGCTGGGGGACAGCAGCTTCTCGAAGCTCACCTGACCGATGTGGCCTGTGGTGAAGCCGTGATCGGCAACCAGTGCCGGTCCTTCTGCATAGGTTACCCTCACATTCGCGTTTTCCAGCGCTTTTCGATCCAAGACTCCGAAATTACCGCGCACCGGCGGCGCCGTCCATTCGCGCGAACAGAATGCCTCCTCGCCGCCGATGTAGATAGGCAGCTTCGCTTTCAGCTTGCCGCTGTTTTGCTTTAGGAAACCGGCGAGACCGCCAAAATGATCGTAGTGACCGTGGCTCAAGACAAGGGCATCAAGCGCAGCCGAATTGATGCCTACGAGATTGGCGTTATTGACCAGCGCATCCGGCGTGAAGCCGAAATCCATGAGTACATTTCGTGTCTCGGCGCCGCGCCGCGTCTCGATGTGCATCGACAGGCCGAACTCACTGATCAGCGTTTTACCCGGCGCCTTGCCACCACCGATGCCCCAGCCGAAGTGTTCGATCTCGACGTTGGCAACCTTCCGGCTCGGCGCCACGGCGAATTGATAGCTGTCGACCACCACGCGTACTGCGGCGCGATCGATCTCGGGAACCTGGCCGGCGATCGTTTCTGCGCGTACTGGCTTCGCGCCGCCCAGCAACATCACAACGGCGCTGAACAGAGCGGCCCCGCCGCCACACACCACGTCGCGACGGTGAATTGCGTTACACTGGTAAATTAACATGATCAATCCTCCCTTTGCGCGGCCTTTGCTGCCGCAAGGCGTCGTGCGCAAACGCACCAGTGCGAGGCCGCTGGGGTGCCGAACACACCAGCGTCTGGCAGCCCGCACACCGAGGATTAGATGCATATTATCCCGCGCTGGACATCATAGCGAGTCGCGTTCGGCACGGGGCGAAGTCAAGCCAAGTTCCGACGGCGAGATAGAAGCGGCGCCATGTGCTCGCCTCATCGCGCATGCAAGCCGAGTGCTTGGTCCGGTTCGGGTCAACAGCACCGCGTCTCGGTATCACCACTAGCCATATCACGACAGCTGTTGCCTCGAAGCTGCCGCGCAATCAACGCCTTTCGCAAGAACGAGCCTTTCTGATCGGTCTCTCGAAGGAGGAGACCGATCATGAGCGAAAACGAATCAATCCGATCAAATCGTCCACCGCACCGTCAACCTTGGAACAAGGGCAAGCTGATCGGTGCAAAGCCCTCACTACGAGCAAGCCACGTAGATCCGGACGAAGCTGCAGCTCGAGAAGCGTACCCGCGACGTCGCGCTGTTCAACCTCGCCATCGACAGCAAATTGCGCGGATGCGATGTCGTCGCGGTGCGCGTCGATGACGTGGCTCCCAATGGCTACATGCTGGATCGAGCCACGGTGCGGCAGAAGAAGACGGGCCACCCAGTGCGGTTCGAGCTAACCGAGCAGACGCGGCAAGCGATCGACGATTATCTCAGAAAAACCCGCAGGAAGCCCAGCGACTTCCTGTTTGCCGGTCGCGGTGACAGTCGTGACCTCACGGCACGTCAATATGCCCGTCTCCTCGATCAGTGGGTCGCCAGCATCGGCCTCGACCCACTCAAGTTCGGCACGCACTCTCTGCGCCGAACCAAGGCGACGCTAATCTATCGGCGAACCGGCAACCTGCGGGCGGTCCAACTCTGATTGGGCCATCCGAAGATCGAAAGCACCGTTCGTTATCTCGGCATCGAGATCGACGATGCGATTGAGATCGCCGAGAAAATCGACGTCGGAAATACCTGGGCAGAGCTGCCGTGCTCTGCCCAGCCCCCGAAACGGTGAAGACGGGCCATAAGCGTCGTTCGTATAGCCGTACCTGAACGACGGGTAGCGCCGAAATCGATGGTGCCGTCAGATATTGTGTTGGAATTGGGTAGGCGTGATCTCCGGTGGAGTGACGTTATCTGATCAGGCAGCCAGGTCAAGCGGCTGCACGACATTTTTTGTTGCTAGCGTTTTCCAGCCATCGATCTTGCGCATGGTGATCTGACCGGAAGCAAGCAGTGCCCAGAAAAGCATGGCAGCGGTATCAGATGAAGGCAGCACCGTTTGGGTCTTGATCCGTCGTTTGAATTCCTCATGCAGGCGTTCGATAGCGTTCGTGGTGCGGGCGCTCTTCCATTGGTCCGGCGGAAGCCTCGTGAAGGTGAAAAGGCGATCGCCGGCTTCGTTTAAGCTGTCCGAAACTGCACTGTGCCGCGCACGCCATTTGCGCAAGAACGCGATCCGTCGCTTCGCCACCTCCTCGGGAGTATCCGCGTAGATCATGTCGTCGTAGTCAGCTTTGATCTCGTCGTGAAGCCGCTTGGGTGCGTGGGCAAGCAAGTTTCTAACTTTGTGGACTGTGCAGCGCTGCGTCGGCACATCTGACCAAATTGCCTCTAACGCAGCATCAAGGCCCGAGCCGCCATCGACAATTAAGAACTCGGGCTTGCGCAGGCCGCGCTTGAGGAGATCGTCGAGAACCGCCCGCCAGGCCTCCTTGGTCTCGCCACCGACGTTCTTTATCGAGAGCAGAACTTTTTGCCCGTCTTCTCGCACGCCAACCACCACCAAAAGCGAGATCGACGTAGCCTTCCGATCGAGCCGCACACGAACGACCGTACCATCCAAAATCAGCCGCACAATCGGTTCATCCGCGAGCGAGCGGGCATTCCAGGCTTGCCAGTCGCTGTCGACCTTACGCCACACGCGACTGACGGTATCCTTGCTGACCTCGCCGCGGAAAAGCGTCGCCAGCGCCCGACGGACCCGGCGGGTATTGACCCCAAGACAGATACGCACCGGCAATCAGCGCCTCGGCCGCTTTGGTGCGCCGCTCGTAAGCCGGCAATACGCGGCTCTTCCACTCCACGGTCTTGCCGTTGCCGTCCGGAGCGTTCAGCCGGGCACGTGGAACGCTAATCTCCACGGGGCCGAATGTGCCCACCAGCGACCGCGACCGATGGCCGTGCCGGTGTCCGCTGACGCCGGCCGGCCCCTCGCCGGAGGGGCCTTCAGCCTTCGCCAATCGGCCGTAGCGTGGCCGCGATAGCGCCTCCGCGAGCTCGATCTCGATCATGTGCTCGATGAAGGAACGAACCCGCTCGCGTACCCCTGATTCGATCGGGTCAAACCAGTCCTCAAAAAGCTGGGCGCTCGCCTCAGGTCCCGAATGCGCGACTGCAGGCTTCGTGCTAGTCCTTTCCATGGCGTGGTCTCCATCGGCGGTTTTCAACGCCGAATTGTTTGGGTTGAGCAACCCGGAGACTACGCCACTCTCAATTCCCACCAACCCTGCGACGGCACCAAATCGATCGTCTCGGCGCTTCTCGATTGGTCCTCGCGCGGCGAAGCCAAGCGACAGTTAATTAAGGAGTATTATCGGTCCTCGAAGTCTGACGACGCGGGCAGCCGTTGTAGCGCAGAGAGCACGCGATAGGAGCCGAAAGCTAGACGCTGGCGAAGACGATCGTGCACGGACTGTTGGTCTTGATGACCTGACCGGTCGGCTTCAGCTCCCCGTTTGCTTCTACACTGAATTGCACGATCGTGTCTGTGCTTTTCTCTTCCGGTGGCCCGAAGCCCTCGTCGGCGTTGGCCGCGTAGAGAAATTTGACCGCCGGATCGAGGCCAAAAAAGCGGGGCGAGTTCGCATGGGTCGGAGCCCAGCCGATCGGCGTCAGCGTTCCGGCGCCCCGATCGACGGCAAAGCTGACGATACTATTGTTGCACCGGTTCGACGCGTAGACGAAGCGGCCGTTGGGCGCGACGGCGATCTCGGCGCTGCTGAGCTGGCCAGTGTAGCTCGAAGGCGTGGACGGCAGGATCTGGATCGCCTGCAAGCTGCCGCGCTGCGGATCGAAGCGGTAGGTGACGACAGTGGAGTTCTAGCTCATTGACCACATACGCGAGCGGCATCTCCGGATGAAACGCGATGTGCCGCGGGCCGGCGCGTTTGCGTGTGGCGACGAACGGCGGATCGTTCGGCGCCAGTTTCCCGCTTGCCGCGTCGAGGCGAAACACGAAGATCCGATCGAACCCCAGATCGGGCACGGCGAGAAATCGGCCGCCCGGATCGAAAACGGCTTCGTGCGGATGCGAGCTCGCCTGTCGGATGCGATCCGGGCCGGGTTCACCTTGCAGGGTGACCAGATCGGCGCGCGGCCCCAGGGTTCCGTCCTGCTCGATCGGTACGACGCCGACCGAGCCGGCGGCGTAGTTGGCGGTGATGATCCACCGACCGGTCGGATCGATCAACAGGTGCACCGGGTTCTTGCCGCCGCAGGATTGCCGGTTGAGCGCCGTGATGCGCCCGGTTTGCTTGTCGATCGCATAGGCGCTGACCTCGTCGAGGTCGGAATGGACCGCGTACAGAAAGCGCTGCGCCAGGTCCAGCGCCAGAAAGGAGGGGTTGACGATTTCGAGGAGCTGTTCGTGGCTCCAGGCGTTCGAGGCTGGGTCCACCCGGTAGACGTTGATGCCGCCGCCGTGCCCTTTGCGCTCCGGGGTTGTGAAGGCGCCGACATAGGCGAACAGCGCCGTTGCGCCGCCGGCTCGCGGCTGCGCTTCGGCATGTCCTCCCAGCAGTACCGCCGGGCCTGCCGCGGCCATGGCGGCTGCAGCCTCAAGCACGATACGCCTGTGGATGCGCCTGTCTGCGACGGGTGATGCTTCGGCCATTTCCCCTCCATGTCGCTTCGAAGCGACGCTTGTTGGTCAAATGGAACATGCAGACCTCCATTGACGCAGGTCAAGGGAGCCCCTCGTCGCGTACGCCAGCAATTTTCAAGCCCGGAGGACGGCAGAAACCTCTACCTTCCGTCCGCCTAGCACCGCCGCCGGTCAAACTCGGCCGTGGTGTTCGATTGGCCAGCCCGAGGATTGGCGGCAAAATACCTTCCGTCGTCCTATTCTTCAGGCCGCCAAAGGTTTGGACGGCGTGGCTGTTTCGCCCCCGTGAGCAGCGCAATAGCAGCCGATTCGGGTCAAAAGCGTCGATTTCGGCGTCCCTGGCCCGATGTCCGTTGTTACCCCTAAAGCGACCGTGATAGCGACGCATTGGAGCGCGATCCGCGAGGGCCTAATTGAATCAGAGGAACCGTTTCGCGGCGTTTTCTCTGAAATACGATCTATTAATTGCCGAGTTGATCTTCGCCGCACTCAGCTAGTACGGGCTAGCACAATCCAGACAGCAGCGGGCATTCGAACGCCGTTCGAAGTGAGATACTTTGACAACACATCTCTAACCGCGTCTACGACTTTGTCCGCAAGCTCGGGATGCTCACGAAGCGCCCTGCCTAATGGCCCGATACCCAGGGCCAGCTTCAATGTCTGCTCGAGGTCTGCGCCGCCAACATCAGCGTCAAACGGGTTGATCGTCACTGCGCCGAACCCTGAGTCAGCAAGTATCGAGCGCACGCGGCTCGAGTTGGCGAACGCAAACGGTCCAGGCGCCGTGGGATCGGGCGGCGCAACGGGAGGTAGGAGCGGAAGTGCGGCTTGCAGCGGGGCCTGCATCCACGGATTCTCATTGAGAGGTCGCCAACAGACGAAAGCTAGGCGGCCCTCAGGTTTCAACGATCCACGGATGTTGGCAAACGCAGCCACAGAGCGAAGGCGTCCTGCTCGGCACGGGTGATCTGGAGCTTCGTGACGAGGTCCTCCGTGTGCCAGTCGGAATGCTCGCCGGAAAAGGCATCGTTGAGCCCATCGGTCAGCATGCTGTGGAGGATCTGGGCTGGTCCCATGCGGTAGCCCCAACGCCCGCTATCCATCAGATACGGCGCACGGTCCATGTTCTCCATCCCGCCGGCAATAGCGGCGTTGCTGTCGCCGGCCGCGATTTCCAGTGCAGCGGTCAAGATCGCCTGCGCGCCCGAGCCGCAGACGCGGTTGACGGTCATGGCCGGCACAGCGACCGGAAGCCCAGCGCCGATGGAGGCCTGACGCGCCGGGTTCATCCGATTGCCGGCCTGGATGACGTTGCCCATCACCACCGTGCCGATCTCATCACCGCCGAGCCCGGCACGGCGCAAGCCTTTCCGCACGACGATCGCAGCCAGCTCGGTGGCGGGCACGCTCTTCAGCGCGCCATTGTAGGCGCCGATCGCGGTGCGGACCGGATGGCTGAGAACGATCTCGCGTGTGCTCATGATGATCTCCTTTGGTCGGTGGCGGCTGTCGAGCGTAGCGTTCAGGCGACTGCTCTCACGGCCTTTTCATCGGAAACCCAAGGGATGGGCTTCCGTTTCGGCGCGGACGAGTTGAGGCTGCTAACGGCGTCGAGCCGGGTGAGTTGTTCGGCCGAAAGCTCTAGCGACAACGCACCGAGATTGCTGGTGACTTGCAAAAGAGAGCGCGGGCCGATCATCGGGACCGCGCCGTGGGTGCCGGCCCAGGCAATGGCGACCTGGTCGGCGCTGACGCCGAGCTCGCCGGCGATTGCCAGCACGGTGTTGAGGGTCTTCGTGCGTTGCGCCGAATCTTCCGGCTGGAAGACTCTGCCGCCCAAGCTCTCGGCGCGGCCTTTTTCGCCCTGTCGGTATTTGCCGGTGAGCATGCCGCCGCCGAGCGGTGACCAAGTGACGACGCCCAGCCCAAGCGCTTCAGACGCAGGAAAGAGATCGGCCTCAGGCTCGCGATGAACGAGGCTGTGCTCAAACTGCGCAGCAGCGATCGGAACCGCGTGGATCAGCTCCGCCAGCGTCACTGCACGCGAAAGCCGCCAAGCCGGGAAGTTCGAAAGGCCCGCATAGTGTATCTTGCCGGTGCGGGAAAGATCCTCGAAGCCACGGACGATTTCCTCGATAGGGGTGACGCGGTCGGGGTGATGCACCCAGTAGATGTCGATCCGGTCTGTCTTGAGCCGCTTGAGGGCTTGCTTCCACCGATGCGACCATGGCTTTGCGGCTGTTGCTGGTGACAAGCCGATCGGCGTTCGGGACTACGCCGTTGGTGAATTTGGTGGCGAGCACGAAATTCTCGCGCCGTCCCTGCAGCAGCGAGCCCAGAAGCTCCTGCGACTGCCCGAACTGGTAGATGTCCGCCGTGTCGAGGAAGTTGCCACCGGCGTCGCCATACGCCTCGAAGACCGCCTTGCTTGTCTCAGGATCGGCACCATGGCCCCAGCCGGTTCCGAAATTGCCGGTGCCGAGCGCAAGCTGCGAGACCCGAACGCCGGTCTTCCCAAAAGGTGCGGATCTCATGTCCTGTTGCTTTCCTTGCATCGGGACGACGTCGGCAGTGCGTCAGGCAGTGCGTATCGTGGAGCGAGGCTGAGCCCTCGAATGACGATTACGGGCACTGCCCGAGAGTGTTCAATGGCTAATTCAGCCGTCATCAGCGGGCGAGAAACTCCAATGCCTTCCTCACGAAGGCCTCGTGATACTGAAAGGATGCCGCCGTGCCCGGCTCCTCATAAAGGACGAGCTCGGCATTCGGCAGGGTGCGGGCCAGATCGATGGAGTTGCTGCTAATCTTGTCCTGGTCGCCATTCGCGACCAGAACAGGCTTGCGGATCGCGCCAAGATCCTGTCGCGGCTGTGTGCCCCAGGCCCTGATCGCCTTGAGCTGCCTGAAGAACGCAGCCATCGTGACTGGCTTATCGCGATCCGTCTTGCGCTCTTGCAGCCGCTCCAGGAAGGCTTTCGCGGCGCGGCGGCCATTCGAGGTCGAGGTGAAGAAGAGATAGAATTTGGGGTCTCGCAACGTGAGCATCGCCTTGATGATCAGCGGCCAGGACACACGCTCCACATCTTCAATGCCTTCGCCCCCTGCCGGGCCGGTGCCGGTCAGGATGACCTTACGGACCAGGCCAGGTTCTTTCAGCACGATGTCCTGCGCCACGAAGCCGCCGAGCGAGAAGCCGAGCAGATCGACCTTCTCGAAGCCCAGCGCACGGATAAAGGCAATTGCGTCTTCGGCCATCTCAGCCACTGCGAGCGGCGCCTTACCGCCCGATGCGCCGACGCCGCGATAGTCGAGAGCGACCACTGGCCTAGCCGCGGCGAGGCCATCGACGATGCGCGGATCGAAGTTATCGAGGACCGCGCCAGTGATTGAGCATGATCACTGGGACACCGGTCGCCGGACCGAGTTGACGGTAGGCGAACTTCGTACCCGCTAAATCGATGCTTTGCCTCGCCGTGTCGATCCATCTGGTTGTCGAGCCTGTCCGCAGCGGGTGGGACATGGTCATGCTCTTCTTCCTACCTATCGTATCTTGACGACGACCTTGCCCTTGGCGCGTCCCGTCTCGATGTAAGACAAGGCTTCGTTGGTCGCTTCGAACGGGAAGACCCGATCCATGACCGGATGGATGTCCCCGGCCTCAATCAGCACCGTGATCTTGCTCAGCTGCTCGCCACTGGCGCGCATAAACAGGAACGAATAGCTGACGCGACGACGCTTGGCCTCCCTTCGGACGCCGAAGCTTAGAAAGCGCAAAACCTGACGCAAGAACCAGTTCAGTCCTTGTTCCGTGGCGAAAGTCACATCCGGCGGACCGGAAATCGAGATCAGCTTGCCGCCAGGCTTCAGCACGCTCAGAGATTTTTGGAGCGTGTCGCCGTCCAGGCTGTTCAGCACAACGTCGTAACCGGACAGGGCCTTCTCGAAATCTTCTTTTTTGTAGTCAATCACGACATCGGCGCCGAGACTCCTGACCAGCTCGACATTCGCCGCGCTCGTGGTCGTCGCGACCGTAGCGCCGAGATGCCTCGCGAGCTGAATTGCGAAGGTACCGACGCCACCTGAGCCGGCATGGATGAGAACTTTCTGCCCCTTCGTCAGCTTGGCTTTCTCGACGAGCACTTGCCAGGCGGTCAGGCCTACGAGAGGGATGGACGCCGCTTCCTCCATGCTGAGGTTCTTGGGCTTCAGCGCCACGGCGGCTTCGTTCATGGCGATGAATTCCGCGAAGGCCCCAACCCAGCCATCGCGTGGCCGGGCATAGATCTCGTCACCCGGCTTGAATTGCCGGACGTTGGCCCCGACCCGCACCACGGTGCCAGCCACGTCGTGTCCGAGGATGAAGGGCGGGCGATAAGGCAGGATGAGTTTGAACTCTCCATCCCGGATCTTCGAATCCAGAAGATTGAGCCCGGCTGCGTGGATCTCGATCAGGACGTCGTCATTCCGCAGCACCGGCTCCGGCATCTCGCCAAGCCGCAGCGCGCCCTTCTTCTTGTATCGATCGACGATGAAGGCTTTCATGATTTTCTGTTCTCCGCTGTCCTGTTTACGCGGGTTTCATGACGGCAGGCGCGTGCCTCCACTGCCGCAGCAAGAGCAGCGGGAGCAGGCCAAGCGCGGTGATCACCGCCATCACCCACCAGGCGAGACGAAACGCCGCCACGTATGCCTCCGCCGAGCCGGCGGATCCGACGATGGCGACGAAGATCGCGACGCCGACGGCGAGACCGATCTGCCGAACCATGTTGATCACGCCGGACCCGGTTGCGAACGAAGACGCCGGAAGCGCCGACGTGCCGACCCCCATCAGCGTCGGCAGCACCAGCCCGACACCGATGCCCGATGGAATCATGCAGAGGACAGCGACCCCCAGGTCGGGGTGCGATCCCGTCAGCATCGCCCATGCGACGACGTCAGCGGTGAATACGACCAGTCCAGCCGCCGCGGCCGTTGCGGAACCGAACCGTGTGATCAACCTTCCGGCCAACAACAATGATGTGACGGGAACCATGAAGGGACCGGGCGCGATGGCGAGACCGATCTTCATGGCGGACCAGTGCCACACGCCTTGCTCCCACACCACGAGCGAGAGCAGAAAGCCGCCGAACGCGATGGAAAACGGTGCCATCGTCAAACACGCGCCAGCAAAATCCCGGATCCGAAACAGGGTCGGATCGATAAACGCGTTGCCGGATCGCAGGCAATGCGCCACGAACAACGCCAACATTGTCGCCGCCGCAGCGAAGCTCAGCGAGACGCCATATGAGTTCCACCCCCAATCGTTCAGCTTTACGATCGCAAATGTGAGCGCCCCGATACCGATGGTGATCAGCGCGGCCGCCCAAAAATTCGGCGCTGGAACGTCGTGGCCGGAAACCCTGGGAAGTTTGATCCAGCCCACCACCAGTGCGAGCAGGCCAATCGGCACGTTGACCAGAAAAATCCACCGCCAACTGGCCGTGACCAGCAATCCGCCTGCCAAAGGCCCCAGAGCGGCGGCGAACCCGCCGACCGCAGCCCAGATGCGGACCGCGCCGCCACGGCGCTCAGCCGGGAAGGTCGCCAGGATCAGGCCCAGCGACGTTGGGGTGAGCAGCGCCGCCCCGGCCGCCTGCACAAGGCGGAACGCAACCAGGGTTTCGACACTGCTCGCGAAGGCGCAGGCGGCCGACGCGGCGGTGAACAGGGCGATGCCTGCGAGGAAACTGTTGTTTCGCGGGAAGCGTTCGGCCAGCCTGCCACAAAAGACCAGCAACGCCGCGTAAACGATGGCATAGCCGTTCAGAATCCAGGACAGATTCCCCAAATTCGCGTCATTGAACTCCTGCGCGATGTTCGGCAGCGCCACGGTGACGATGAACAGGTCGAGGCTGGCCAGCACGATGCCGGCGCAAACGATGGCCAGGACCTGACCCGGCCGCGTTGCCGCGGTCACGCCGCTTCTCCCGTCCTGTGGTATCGCATGGCCGCATGCGCCAGCGACAAATTCGGACCGATCGCGAGACGCGCGTCGTTGAACCGCGACCAGTCGGCCACGTCCGGCAAGGATGGGATCGTTACCGCCTCGCCGATGTTCAGACCCGCGAGCGCCGCGTCGACCATCTCGTCGGCGTCCATAAGCCTATCCGCCGGCATTGCTGCGACATCGACGCCGGCCTTGCCCCAGAGTTCGGTGCGGGTGGCGCCGGGCAGCACTACCTGGACGCGGATGCCGGTGTTCGCCAGCTCAGCCTGCAGCGCCAAGCTGAGGTTTAGCATGAAGGATTTGGTCCGGCTGTACACGGCGTTGAACCGCTCGGGCGCCAGGGCGAGAACCGAAGAGACATTGATCAGCGTCCCCCGGCCACGCGCTACGAAACCCTCGACGGCGGCATGCGCCAGGCGCAGTGCCGCGGTGATGTTGATGTTCACCATCGCCTCCAGCCGGTCCACGTCGGAACCATGCATAGGCCCGGCGACGGCGATACCTGCGTTGTTCACCAGCATGGGGATGGACGGGTCCTGACGCAGCCGGCGTTCGACCCGCGACAGGTCTGACCGTGCCGCCAGGTCGGCGGCCAGGATGTCCACGGAACGGCCGGTCTCGGCGCGCAGCCGTATGGCCAGCGCGTTCAGCCGGGTTTCATCGCGCGCCACCAGGATCAGGTCATGGCCGCGGCGCGCCAGGCGGTCCGCGTAAACGGCGCCGATGCCGGCGGAGGCGCCGGTAAGGAGCGCGATGTTGGAATTTGACATCGTGGGACTCCGCCAACTGAGGATCGCCGTATTGATGACGATCGTCATGATTGACATTATTAGTGGCGAGCGCCATTAATAATGTCAAGGGTCCGTTTTCGTGCGGCCGGGAAGGTGGAGTCATGCGGGTTTCAAAGGAAAAAGCGACTGAGAATCGGAAGCGTATCCTGACCGAGGCCGCCCGGCTGTTCCGGGAGCACGGGCTGTCAGGCGTCGGTGTCGATGCCCTGACCGACGCTGCCGGACTGACCCACGGCAGCTTGTACAGCCAGTTCGGGTCCAAGGGACGCCTGGCCGCCGAGGCGTTAAGTCACGCCATGAATACGAGTTCGGCACGCATGAGCGACGCCGGGACTCTGGACGACTATGTCACCCGATATCTGTCCGCGGATCATCGGGAACGGCGCGGCGATGGCTGCGTGATGGCGGCTCTGGCGAGTGAAATCCCGCGCCAGGGCGCCGCGATCCGTCACAACTTCACAAATGCCGTGCGGGCGGTCACGAAACGGATCACCAGCCTGATGCCGGGTCGCCGCAAGTCCGAAGACGAGGCGCTGGCCATCGTCGCGACGATGGTCGGCGCGCTGACCTTGGCGCGCGCCGTCGACGATCCGAAACTGTCGGACCGCATACTGGCCGCCGCGCGGGCACGATTGGCGTCGCGTTAGCCGCACGTGGCGTACTCGCCGATTTCCTGAACGGCATGGGGGCACGACACATGACCCAACCCAACCAGCGTGGCCCTCAGTCCTCCGTACAAGACGTTGCACTCATCGTCGGAGGTGGTCCCGGGATCAGTTCGAGTTGTGCGAGGCTGTTCGCGAAAAACGGGATGCGAGTCGGCGTCGCGGCGAGGAATCCCGATAAGTCGGTCCTGCTGAATTTGGAGAAGATACATGGCGTGCGTCGATATGAGTGCGACGCAAGCGAACCGGCGGCCGTGGCGTCGCTATTCCAGAATGTCGTTCGAGACCTCGGATCTCCTACGCTCGTCGTGCACAACATCGACGGCCGGGTTCCCGGCATTTTTGGCAAGGGCATTACCGAAGCCGACCCGAGCATGGTCCTCGAGACACTTCACAACTCGGCGTTCAGCGCGTTTTTGATAGGTCAGCAGGCAGCTCGACTGATGCGCGAAAACGAACTGAACGCGAACGGCACGAAAGGAACGATCATCTTCACGAACGCGAGCGCAGCGCTCAAAGGATTTCCATCGAGCGGCGCCTTTGCGATGGCATGCCATGCCAAGTCCGGACTCGCGCAGAGCATGGCAAGAGAACTGATGCCCCAGGGCATCCACATAGCAAACGTGCCGATTGACGCCGCGATCGGCTGGACGCAGGAAGACGGTACCCGCGCGCACCGACGGGCTGGGACGACCGTCGACGACAATATGGCCGACCCGGACTGGATCGCGGAGACCTATCTGCAGCTGCAGCGCCAGCATCGGTCGACCTGGGCGTTCGAAGTCGTGCTACGACCGTGGGTCGAGAAATGGTGAGCCGTCTGTCGCAAGACCGGCTTTCGATACCGGGGCGGTTCGCCAAGTGCTGTTGGACTGGAGTTTCCCCCCCGGCCTGTCCGTGCCGTCATTACAACCAGTTGCTCCTGCGAGGGTCCGAGCCCTTGCCGATTTCCTGGCCAGCCGCGTGACCGCATGAAGCATTCTCCCGGACGTCATTTGGCGGGCGCGCTTGGCGGAGGTGACGGTCTTTTTGTAGCCAAGCCGATGGTGCGGCTCTGGATCAAGATCTTAAAAAAATCGACCGGTCGTCATCGATAGAAGCTGAAACCGAGCAGATTGCGGATCGCAGAAATTCGCGTTTGAAATCAAGAGCGCAAATTTCTGACGGATCGGGGAGACGGTTCTTCGTCGTGCGCAGAAAAAATTGCGCTGATAAATCAGCGCGACTTATCATCGCTCAGAACAATAGAGTGGGAGTGAGGGGAATACGAAGTAATGCTTAGCGCAATTCCCTCGATTGTCGTTTTGCAACTTGTTACGAGCGTCCTTGATGTGTCGTGTGCTTTCATTTTGCCTCGGCTGCTGTTGCCCCTATCTGAAGCAAGACAGCGCAAAAGGAAAGCACTATCTGTTTGCGAGAGGGCAGTGCCGTAGCCTGGCGTAGAAATCGGTGGGTGCCTATAGATAGGTTACGTGCTTTTGCGCGCGCCTGGGCCCGGGAAGCGCTCAACAGTTCAAAGCAACGCGAAGCGCCACCACTCGGCTATCCGCGTCTTTTCTTTCCATAGCGGACCAGCCGCTCTCGGCCAACTCCTGCCACTGTGAGGCTCCTTTTCGGCAACTCTGCCGACAGGTGGTCGATGAAGACGCGTACCGAGGGCAAGGCAGCGCCGGTATGCCGTGCTTGCGACATACCTCCGCCACCTTCAGGCTTCCTGCTTGCGCCGAACGCTGATGATCTGCTCCTCGTGCACCGGCTTCGTCTCATCCGTCCGTCTCTCCTCAGGAACTACAAGGTGGCAACGGAAAAATTGTCAGTCGCTCAAGCTCATCCCGACTCCATCTGTCATGCTTGGCGCGAAGGCGAGGTGAGAGGAACTGCGTGCTGGCAGAGTGTGCCTGGCGTATCGTTCAGGCTCTTGCTAGCCGTGACGGTCTTTTTGCCGACGGGGCTAATCGTGAAGGCACAATTAAAGAACGTCGAAAATCGACCATCGATGCCGATAGTCGCTGAAACCGAGGGATTTTGAATCGCCGAAATTTCCCTTTGAAATCAAGAGCGAAAATTTCTATGGATCGGTGAGACGGTTCTTCGTCGTGCGTAGAAAAAATTTGCGTCGTTAGATCAATGCGTTACCGTGGATCAAAATAATCGAGTGGGAAAGGGGGGTTTGGATAAGCTTGGCGTGGTCTGGAGGGAAACAGGGCAGTACGGAGGAGTGTTGCCTCTGCCACGATCCAATCGCGAAAGCGCCGAATGGCAGGCTTCTGCAACGCTTGCGATGTCCCCACGATGTAATAGGCGAATTGCACTGGCGAACTGCCGGAAAGGACCCTGACCAATTTCCTTAAGCGCAGATCGACTTGAGCGTAAACATCACGAACCAGCGCAAGCCCTTGCTTGGCGACAGCGGCCTCAACAATGAGATGATCGTCTGAAAATGCGGGCCCTTTTTTGCTCTGCGGCGCATCAACATCCTCCGCTTCAAAGCGCCCAATCACGGCGATCCGAGCGATGCAGAAGAGGATGGAAAGGCAATCGGTTGGTTTGCGTAACCACTGACCTTGTTTGAGAAGCTCAGGACTTGCCACTACAAACAGTTCCGGCGCAATGAGCCAGGGCCAGGATAGTCCCTTAGACCATGGCGGATCGCCAGATCGATTGGCTCCCGCTTAAGATCAACGGGCCGCTTGCTCGCCTCCACAACCACTCGATGTCAGGTGCGTGGCGCCGGTGGCTTCGATATCGCACGCGATGATGAGACTCCGTTCGATGGCGCTTACGCAGAGAAACGGAAAGTTCAGCGGACCGGCGCTGCGCAATCACTGTCTTTGGGGCGGCAGGCCATACGGCCAGATTCGTCTTAGCCGAACTGCGACGGCGAAGATGGTCGCCCATTCTCTGCGGGCGCGATGCCGCTGTCGCGGGTAACCGCGCATCGTCGGATGCGTCGTCGCTGTGCTTTCGCATTTTCAACCCTCGCTTTGCCCTAGCAGGTCTCATGAGCCAATTGCGCGATCTGAAGTTCCGGAGGCCGCGGTGTCCTCCGTGCCCTTCAGCATCGCGATATCTGCCAAATCCCTACCGCGCTGCGCGACGCGGCGGCCGTAGCTGGCGCTGTTTTTCCGGCAGACGAGACTGTAGGGTGAACTGCGGCGCAGCGTTGTGACATCGAGGTCGGCGCCCGCTGTCCTGATCTCTCCTTCCACATGGCTGCGGATCTCTTCTCTGGCTTTGAGCGTCCACGTCTCGGTCTCGGGACTCGCCAGGAAGCGGCGCAGGGCAGCGCAATGCTCGCATGAGCAGCGGATGGTGGTGGCGCGCGTCCAATTTTGGGGCGCCTTCAGGGGTTCGGCCGCCCGCTTCTCGACATGCGCGAGACAGGCTGCAATCAGGTCTGTCATGGCCGCGCCGGATCTTTGTGCGCCGCCTCCCAGCAGACGCTTTACGGCCGGAACCAGAGCGCGGTCGACGCTGTAGGTCTTGGGCCAGGCGAGCAGGTGCCCGGCCAATCGCCTGGCGAGTTCGGTATCTAACGATTCGGCAATCCACACGAGATCCGCGACGATGTTTGCACCTGGGGCGATGTGGCGCCGGCGCCCCCACTGATCGACGGGGGCGCGCGCCGGTTCACCTGGGAGTGAGGCGATCAGGCCTGCGGCAGCGGCGCCGAGACGCTTCGGATCTGTCGCAAGCGGCCCCGCAATGGCTGCCCTGAGGAGGGCGCAACAGGGCGCAAGGGCGTCGGTTGCGTGGCTTGCAATAATCGCTTCAATAAATCGGGTCGCGCGCTCCATGGGAAACAGCGCGACGGCCGCGAGGATCGCGGCGTTTTCGCGCTTGTCGTGCCCGCGGCGAGCGGTCAGGAGCGCGAGGGCGGCCTCGACCCGCTTCGCGTCCTTGAGCGTCGTCAGGGTGGAGAGGAAACGCGCCAGCTGCGACCGACTGTGGTCTTCCAGGCAATCGCCCGCCTCGTCTTCATTATCGTCGCCATTGCCATACCAATCCCCCTGGGGCCAGGTATCCAGCACATGTCCGGAGAGTTCGTGCGCCTCGATCCAGAGCGCTGAATCCGGCTGCGCGCCTTCATCGAGCCATTTCGCCGTGAGCGACTCGAGATAGGGCTGCGTCGTTGCATGGCCCGCTTGGTTGAGCACCGCGAGCCGACGTTGCCGCGGCCAGAGCACCAGGGCGGCGCGGCGGTACGCGCGGTCGAAGGAGGCGCCCTCGTTGCCCGTGGCCTCATGGAAATGTTCCTCGTCGGGCTCGATGTCCTCAAGGGCGTTAGGCGGTGATAACTCGCCCTCTTCGATGGGAATCTCCCCGAGCGTCAACGGCTTGCCATCCGCGCGCCGCCACTCGGTCAGAAGCTCCGAGCGGTCGAACACTTCGCCCGTCTCGAATTCCTCGTCCTCGTCATTGTCGTAGCCGCGGTAACGGTTTCGATATGAGCCTTTGTATTCCGCCGATCCGCTTTCCTCGATCGAGACGAGCGCCAGGTGCAGATCGCACCCTGCCGGAGGCGCTGCAAATTCGAGGACAGCAGCGACGGCGGCGTCAGCGCCCTTGAGTTTGGCGAAGTCGAGCTCCGCCAGTGAATAGGCATGCTCGAGCGGGTAGACCACTTTCTCCGGCCCGCCGTCGTCCGGTTGCGTTTTGCGGTTCACCCATTTCTGGAGCAGCGCCGCGGCGTGCGCTGTTTCCGCTTGGTAGTCCGGCGGCCTGAGCGCGCCGACCTTGCCCTTGCGGATGAGGTTGTAGACGAGCGTCGCCCGGCAGCCGGCGGTGATCGGAAGAACCTCGTGCACGCAGTCCGCATAGAAGGCGGCAAATGTCAGCTCGGAAGGATCGTCATTCGCGAGGTCGAGCTTCACTTCGCGTTCCTGGTGACGCACCACGAGCTCGCCGCCCGACGACGTCGATGGCAGCGCCAGCACGAGCGTTGCGAACATGCCTGGCTTCTTCTCGGTGTCGCGGTGACAGACGAAGAAACTGCCCTCGTCGTAGATGAGAAGTTTGTAGAGCGTGGCCGCAACAGATTCATCGACGCCGAGTCCCTGGGTAGCCAGCGCGACAGCCCGGTCGAACGTGGCCTGCCACTGCTTGCCACCGACGTGCACGCGATCCGGCTCGATCTGCCATGTTCGTCGCACGCTCATATCGACGATAGTCTCTACTCCGCGTCCATAGGGGGCGCGCTCCGCCGCCGCGATCAATTGCTTGGCCTGAACAGGAAGGAGCGGCAAAGCGATTTGGCCGACGCCGTCGACCGTTAAGCGTGGGGTATGCAGCTCCAGGCGACCGGAGGCAAAAAAGTCGCCCGGCCGTCGGACTGTGCTCAGCAGTTCCGCCAATTCTTCGCAGATACCCGGCATCATTATTCTCTCTCGTACCCCGTCGCCATCATCGCGTGCATCATGCCATACAACGGCTTCCTGCCAATTGCCTGCCTGTTAATTCGCTGTGGATGGGCAACCGTGACGTTTCGCGTTGGACGGACGCATTCTCCGGGCTTCTGCGCGAAAAGAGCAGCTGCATCGGCGGGAGGGCGAGCCCGGGATTGGGCGGGCAAGCCAACGGCAATCAGGTATAGAGACCGATACGGACTTGAGGACAACTTCGCGGGCGCCTTCAAGAACTCTCGCGGCAAGGTCGACCTGGATCTGAAGCGGGATTTGAGGTGGCAGAGTTCGAGGCCGCTGCCGCGCCGCGCTGGGTGCGGTTCGATCCGCAGAAGGCGCTGGCGCGGAGAAGTCACAATGAGCTACCGTTGATTAAGGCGCGCCAACAGATTGCCAAGCTTCCGCGATTGGCGATCCGAGATAAACAGCTGTCCTACATCGTTGACGGTATTTTTCAACCACGTCGTCTGGGCCATTCTGATAGTGAATTCGAAGAAATTCGGTCGATCGATATCGAATAGTTGCTGAAGCCGAGCACACGCCCCAGCGTCGCAAATTCCTTTTTAAGATCAAGAGCAGAGTTTTTTGACGGATCGAGGCGACGGTTCTTTGTCGTGTACAGAAAAAGTTGCGATGCTATCAATGCGTTATGATTGCTCAAAACAATTGAGTGGGAGCGAGGGGAATACGAAGTAATACTTCGCGCACTTCCCTCGAACGCTCTGTCGTTTTCGAATTTGTGACGAGCGTCCTTGATCTATCGTGTGCTTTTACTTTGCCTCCGCTGTTGTTGCCCCTATCTGAAGCAAGAGGCAATGGCGTAGCCTGGCGTAGAAATCGGCGGGTTTACATTCTCAAGCGTCGGCCCTGGTCATGCCGCTGCACCGTGGCCACCTCATTTGAGCCAAACGCGCGACAAATGAAAGCATGATCCTGCGGCGAGAGGGCCAGCCGGACTGGTAATGATGAAGTAACCCGCTCCAAATCACGGCAAAACGGGGCATCAACGGTCACCCCGTACTTTCAGGCTGATCAACCCACGCACCATCTCCTTTCGCGCCGAGCGCTGTTGTCCGCTAAGTCAAAGATCATAAATCCGGTCGGTTTCGATTGCTTCTCCATCGAGGCTCGATGGCTTCCTGCCGCCGCAGGGCGAACCAGGACCCGAACAATCCCAAGTGCTTCAGTAAGAAGATAAGAACCACGGCCGCAATCGCTGTAACGGACAGACGCGCGTTGCGCGCTGTAAGCGAATAGACAATCGCGCCGTGTGCGACGACCAGCCCCACTGCGCCGATTGCCAGCACCAAAATGCGGAGGGAGCGCGCCTTCATAGCTTCGTCACCCCTAATGACCGTCCAAGCGCGTTACGACGCTCACTGCGGCGCCGTCGCGAGCACAAAGTGCAGTTTTCTCATTCCGACCTGACCGCTCTCTACTGTAAGGCCAACAGCGGTGAAAGAAGCCATGATGTCGTCGAGCCTGACGTGACAATGACGATGTAATCGCGGGAGCAAACCGTGGCCCTTTCGCCCCGGCGGCGCGAAATCGACGGCGAGAATTCGGCCGCCAGGTTTTAGAACCCTTCGCATCTCGAAGGCGCATTGCCGACGCGCGCTGCCCGGTAGATGATGAAGCATCAAGGTGCTGAGCACGAGGTTGAATATGGCATCAGCAAATGGCAGCGCCTGAGCAGGCGAGCTCTTAAAGACGACATCGACACCGGCCTTCGCTGCCTTCGCGTTTGCCCTCGCCAGCATCTGCGGAGACGCCATGTCGCCGGACAACGGCTCAAGGATCGGCGGGTGCAGAAGACGCAAGCCGTTCTGCATGAGGCGCTTGCCCTTCTGCTGCGCGAAAAGGCTTACGATTCAATCTCGGTCAAGGAGATCCTTGACCGCGCCAATGTCGGTCGATCGACCTTCTACATGCACTTTCGCGACAAGGACGACCTGCTTGTTAGTGGCATGCGCGACATGTTGCGCGCGGTCCAGTCGAATGCCGCGCAAGTCTCTGCCAGGGGCATGAGCGGATCATCTGGTTCAGTCTTCCATTATTCGAGCATATCCAGCAGCATCCGTGCGCCGGCCGTGCCATGATGGGGGACCAGAGGACGGGCAATCGTTCACGAGTTCCTGCGCAAGGTGCTGGATTCGATCGAGGATGTTGTAAGGGAGCGTATCCAAAGCCGTCGAAAAAGCGCCGATCGCCCGGCGCCGGAATTGATCGCTCAGTATGTTGCCTCAACATTCGTGCTGGTGCTGAACTGGTGGGTGGACAGCCGCAGCGCCCTTTTGCCGCGTGACACCGACGGCATATTCCGCGCGCTGGTTCTGCCGGCACTGGTGACGGTTTGCGGTTAGCAATTCTGTCGAACTCCGTGCACCAAAGGAGCGGATTGATTTAGCGAAATGTTTGAGGGCAGAAGCCCGCAGCGCACGGCAGCGCCCAAGCCCAAAGCCCACGGTCGATCATAGGCAGCTCGGTGAATGGCTGACGTTGTAGCTCCGGGCGATGTCCGTCAGCGTTTCATCATCGGTATCGCGTCGATCTGCAGCCACGGGAGCGGTTGGCGATCCTAATTTTAGGAGGGAGTGCCGTGCCATCGAACCCAAGGTACTGGTTCCCTGCGAAGAACTACGGTTGGGGATGGGGCTTGCCGATAGCGTGGCAGGGCTGGCTGGTATTTGCCGCTTTCTTGGGACTGGTCGTAGCCGGCATGTTCCTATTCCCGCCGAGAAGAGGTCTTGCTGCCTATCTCATTCACGTAGCCGTTCTATCCGTGGCTCTCATCGCCGTGCATTCGCTAAAAGGCGAGCCACCGCGTTGGCGATGGTGAAGATGAGTGCCCGCATCGTCGGGCGCTGCGGGCAAATGCAGGATCGAAATGCCAGCACGTCGGTGCGTTGCCGATCATTCGGGATACCTGGAAAGTCATGTCGTTGCCGGGGAATGAGACTCTGGGATTCTTGATCGCTAGCACATTTTGCCCGCCGATCCCATCGAACTCGCACTAATGACCTGCACGGCCCCGACCGTCCTTACGATCGTCTCCTGACGTACATCAATAGATCACCCGTTGCTCCGGCTGTTTAGGATTTCATTGAACCAGAGCTGCGCCGCAGGGAAGCATTATGTTGTCGCGAGAGGGCGGGAGACTACTCTGGCGTGGAAATCGGCGGGTCGAGACGCGCGGTCAGGAAACGCGCACAGCATCGGGCTCGCGGCCGTTGACCGTGACGGTGTTGCCTACCCGGCCGTCCATGGCCGCTTCCATGCGATTGTTGAAGCCGGGCGCGATCTGCGCGTCACTCGTCAGCCGCCAGTCCTGGATCGTCCAGAGCCGCTCGCGGTCAACTTGCGGCCGCCTCTTCGACGATCACCGCGCCGGCCAGGCCGCGCCCCATTTGAATGAGGCCATCATGCCAGTGAAACCAGTGCCCGCGGGCGTGCCGATCGGCGGTCCGTTCCAACTCACCGACGCAACCCCCGCGATGATGCACGACATGACAGGCATGATGTGGGGCATGCCGGGTTTGGCTGATCATCATCGTCGTGCTCGTCCTCGCCATCGCTGCGCTCGTGAAGTACGTCTTCTTCAGCAGCGTGATTGCGCTCGAGCCAAGGCTGACCGTATTTTTCCGCTCCGAACCTGCCGAGCATGTCGAGGTGCTTATCCTCAGAAATCGACCGATTGTCATCGATAGTCCTTGAAACCGAGTACATTCCGAATCGGGGAAATTCGCCTTTGAATTCAAGAGCCCGAATTTTGACGGATTGGGAGTCGGTTCTTTGCCGTGCGCATAAAAAATTGCGCTGAAAATCACCGCGTTATGATGACTAAAAATAATCGAGTGGGAGTAACCCGCGGCATCAGGGCGGTACCGAAGACAAGACGAAGCGGGCTGGCGCGTTGTGACATGCCGCCGATTTTTATCGGCCCGATCCCGATCAAGCCATCAGCCTAACCGATATTCGGTGTCACGTCCGGCCAGCCTCTCTCGTCAGGAGAGCAAGGAGACATTCCTTAACCTGACAAGCAGAGGACCGAACATGCGCGAGATATGTCAGCTGGCAGATGATGCTATCCCGACGATCGACGGCCCGATGATGGCACGCGCGATCCGCCGCGGCGCGGCGCGATTCCGGACCCACGTCTACTCCCTCATCGGCTTCTTTCTTTTGGTCGCGAACCTCCGCCCAGCACTGACGAGCATCGGGCCGATCTTGGCATCGATCCGGTCGGATCTCGGCCTTTCGGGCTTTACGGCCGGGTTGCTCGCGAGCTTGCCCTTACTCATCTTCGCGATTTTTTCCCCTCTGGCGCGCCTCGCACTCGTGTTCGGCATCGAACGGACTTTGGCGGGCTGCCAGGGATCGCGGTGCGCTCACAGGGATCGAGCATCGCCCTGTTCGGCGGGACGGTGATTTTCGCGATCGGGATCGGCGTCGCTAATGTGCTGATCCCAAGCGTCATCAAGCGGGACTTCCCCCAGCGCGTGGGAGCGATGACCACCGCCTATGTTATGGTTATGACCGTTGCCGGTGCCGTGGCAACCGGCCTGGCTGTCCCTCTCGCGAGCCATGTTGCCGGCGGCGAGCGCTCTTCCCTCGCCGCTTGGGCAATTTTCGCAGCGTTTGCGCTTTTTTTGCTGGCTGCCTGAGACGCGCAGGTCCGGGGCGCCGATCGCGGCGGCGCCGTTCGGCGGCAGCGCCGCAGCCAATCGAATCTGGCGCTCCGCTCTCGCCTGGCAGGTCACACTGTTCATGGGCGTGCAGTTCCTCATCTACTACTCACGATGAGCTGGATACCGCTGTTCCTCGCCGATCACGGCGTATCCAGCGCCGAAGCCGGATGGCTGTTGTCGCTCTACCAGATGATGACGCTCGGCATCGGCATCGTCGCGCCGGCGTTATTACGTCGCGGACGCGAACAGCGCTTGCTCGCGGTGATCGCTGGGAACGGCCCTATCGATCCTTGGCCTGATCCTTGCACCGAGTCTCGCTGTTTGGTGGCTCACCCTGTGTGGTGGTGAAGTGGACCCCGAAAATCGGACCAGTTGACTGATTGGATTTTACGCCGTTCCGTCGCAACAGACGGAGCGGGGAATGACACAGAGGACGAGACGTAAGATCGACGCGGCGCTGAAGGCGAAGATTGCGCTGGAGGCGCTGCGGGAACAAACGACAGTAGCCGATCTGGCGCAGCGGTATCAGGTGCATCCGAACCAGATTTACGCTTGGAAGAAGCAGCTTTTGGATCAGGCGGCACGAGCCTTCGAGAGCGGCAGTGGTGAGGGTGCGGCTGGCCATGAGCGCGAGATCGAGAAGCTGCACGCCAAGATCGGCCAGCTCATCGTGGAGCGGGATTTTTTAGCCAAGAGGTCCGGAAGATGAGCGCCCCGGACCGCCGCGCGCTCGTTGACCGCGCCCATTCTGGCGTGTCGGTTCGTCGCCAGTGCGAACTGCTCGGCGTCGCCCGCTCGGGCGTCTATCGACCGCCGCCTGTCGCCAACGATGACGACGATCTGGCGCTGATGCGGCGGATCGACGAGCTGTTCACGACCTGGCCGTTCCTCGGCTCGCGGCGGATGACGGCGATGCTGCGAACCGAGGGGCACGCTGTGAATCGCAAGCGCGTGCAGCGGCTAATGCGCAAGATGGGCATCGCCGCGCTCGGCCCGAAGCCGCGCACCACGAAGCCGACGCCGGGTCACAAGATCTTTCCATATCTGCTGCGCGGGGTTGTGGTCGAGCGGCCGAACCAAGTTTGGTGCGCGGACATCACCTACGTTCCGATTGGCCGCGGCTTCCTCTACCTCGTCGCGGTGATGGACTGGGCGAGCCGAGCGGTGCTCTCCTGGCGCCTGTCGAACACGATGGACGTGTCGTTCTGTCTCTCGGCACTCGAGGAGGCGCTCGCGCGCTTCGGGCGGCCGGAGATCTTCAACACCGACCAGGGCGGCCAGTTCACCAGCGCCGCGTTCACTGGTGCGCTCATCGCGGCGGGCGTGCGCATCTCGATGGACGGCCGCGGCCGCTGGATGGACAATGTGTTCATCGAACGCCTATGGCGCTCGCTCAAGCACGAAGACGTCTACCTCAAAGCCTATGCCGATGGCCGCGAGGCGTACGCCGGCATCGCTTCCTGGGTTACGTTTTACAACACTGCGCGTCCCCACCAAGCCTTGGGCAACCGCACGCCGATGGCGGTCTGGCGCGAGGGCATCAGCAGTGGATACCTCGATACGGCTGTGGACATGACGCTTCGCTTGGACAACGCTGGCGCGTTGCCCACATGCCCACAGCCACAACAACAGCAAATCGCAGTTTGATCAGTTCAGGAGAGATCGGAACGGCCGAGAATCCAACTAAGAAACCGGTTCCCGTGGTCCCACGGGCGGGGTCCAGTTCACCCGGTTGATGCTAATCAAAAAAAGCGAAGCGAGCTTCCGAAGGGATTGCTTCGTACCTGATTCATTAATCCTCAAGCCTTACACCAATGGGCACGTTTTCAAAATGCATTTGTAATATTGATCCCTTCAGCAGTATCGTCGAGTGTTGTAGAGGGCTATCCCGTCGTACGGCACGGCGTGAGTGTTGCTATTGTTCGAGAATTCTCATCTCTCTGTCTGGATCCCACTCATTGTTGTCGGAGAGGGAGAACCATGAAATCGCACCGAAGCATAAAGACGGAACACGCACATGCTATACAGCCACAAAGTCAAGAAATTAATTCGACAAAGCTTTGACGATGTCAACAACCACAACTATGATCGGTTGCTCAAGGCGGTTGCACCAAATGTCCATCACCGCTTTGCCGGCGCCCACTCCATTGGTGGCGAGCGGCACGATAAAGAGGCGATGCGCCGTTGGCTAGAGCGCGTTGGCCGCGTGTTGCCGAACCTTCACATCAAGGTCAACCATATCTGGGTGAAGGGCGGCCCATGGCACACCAAGGTGTTTGTGCAGTGGGATGCGACGGCTACATTGTTGAATGGCGACTTGTCGTACTTCAACCGCGGTTTTCATGTGATTACCATGCGGTGGGGCAAGGTGTATTCGCTCGACGTGTTTGAAGATTTGCAAGAGGTAGCGCGCGGGTTGTCCATTCAAGCCGAATCCGGCCTGAAAGAGGCCGTTGCCGAACAAATAGTTAGCTAACCTGGCGGTAAGTGGGGCAAAAGCCGTGGCGACGGAGCCACGCTCGGGCGTCTGCCGCGCCATCAATTACATGCAGAACGCCTTCTACAAAGAAAGCTCCGTCGACGAGATGGCGCACGCCGCAGGCATGGATCCCTACCGGTATCGGCGGCGCTTATTGCGCAGGAGCGCGAAAAACCTCGCAGTGCTCGACGCTGCGGCGCGCAGAGCCGGATGGGCAACGCCGCTTCCCGCCGGCGTCTACCGCGGCATCGCGCTCTACGAGGCTTGCGGCAGCTATTGCGCGCAGCGCATCGTACAAGGCCTTGTGCGACGCCTTGATCCGTCGGCCGGCGAGTTCGGCCAATTTGAACGGATTTCTGACGCCGTTGATCATCGCCTCGATCATCCGCCGGCCGCTGCGGCCCACGATGTTGGTGATCACTGAGTCGAGCTTGATGTTGGCCTCTTCCAGCGTCTTCTGAATGCGCTGCACATGGCATCTCGCTTTCCACCACCCGCAAACATCGAAAGCCGATCAGCGCATCGTGATGCGCGGCCGGCCAATCCGGAATTATGCCGTCGCCGAATTGGTGGAACGGAACGTCTCATTGTGCCGCAGCACGGCCCATGCGATGCGCGCCAGCTTGTTAGCAAGCGCGACCACAGCGGCATTTTTGTGCATTCTCGCCAGCAGGCCGCGCTACCATGCCCCGAACGGCGTCGCACTCTCTAGCAGCGTTGGCAAGGCGGCTCGGGCGCCGTGGATTAAAAGCTTGCGGAGATATTTGTTGCCCCGGCGATGCTGCAGCTGTTCTTGCCCAAATCAATCCCGAGAACCGCGATTTCCATGATCTATTCCCTCCGAATCAGTTGTCCGAGGACACTATGCCTTCGGCGCTGTGGAGGGGCGCGCCATCCCATAAGTTGGCCGTGAAAACCTCAGCCAGTCGGCGGGCTGGGCAGCCCGCAGGCAGCCACCGACGTGATGGCGGGCCGCGTCACCCGGCGTCGCGAAGTGGCCCTGTCCGGTTCTGCTGAGAGAAGGGATTGAGCACGCAGATGCCGCGGTAGTCCGCGCTCTCCTCGCATTGCGAACGATTCGTGTAATAGCAGTGCAGGGTCTCTCCGTGCAGGCACCAGGGGTACGACACCTCCGCCATTGCGGGGGCCGGCTGTGCAGCGGTCAATGCGGCCAACAAGCCGCTGACGATCATGGTCATCGAGGACAGTGAGTTACTAAACGGCATGGTTCGGTCGCTGCGTTGGCGCGCACTTCGTGGCTATCGCACCGACATCGGTCTCGACGGCTTCCCGACCGATCCAAATCACCCATTCAACCGCGCGGACTGAGCTCGCCCCCCGACTAGCTCGCGAAGCTTCCCGAACAACTTCACGGCTGGCGAACTTCGCAGCGTCGCGGACTCTATTACGCATGGCGTCGAGCCGTGGCGCTCTATCCAGCTCTGCCACTCCCCGCAAGTGAAAAAGAGATAAGCCCGTACCAGGACCTACGGCTTCGCTGAAATCCGGCATTTCCACGAGCTGCCGTCGCTGAAGGTCGGGTAGCCTGTCGGTGGCAGCCAGCATGAACCCGGCGCTGTATTTCGCGGAAGCCCGTGCAACGCTTTTCTGGGCCAAGTGCGTCAGCTGATCGTTTGATAATTGGCTCGCGAAGTTCGGCATCAGCTCCTCCAGCCGCGCGGCACCAGCGAAATGGGTGCTGGCCAGCCAGTCGCGCGAACGGATCATTCGGGCCTAAAGACCGCCCAGCGCGTAAAAATACGGTGCGAAGGCGAAAGCGAGAACGGAAGCCAACAAGACCAATCCGAGTCGTTCGAGCATTTTTTTCTCCTGAAAAGAGGGGGTCCGACCCCTCTAAGATCATCGCTTTTAACTAATCCGCGCACCCGCCGTCTGTGCCGACCAGCACATTGCTGAACATGTCGTCAAAGAGGGGCTTGAACAACCGGAGGAAACCGGAATGGACTATTTCGGTTTCCCAAAGAATGCGGCTGGAGGCTAGACAGCGCTCCTATACTGGCAAAGCCGGACGCGCCTGCGCGCAAACTCTCTCCGCGCCAAATCTCATTGATATCGCTTGGATCCTTACCGCTGAGGGCTAAGGCCCCGGCTAAGCTAGAGCGTGAAAACCCGCCAGCCGGTTTTCAAGGCGTCCCGATTTCGGGCCGGCTTGATTTGTTCAGCGGTCGGCAGGGGTCGGCACAGCGCGCGTCGCAAGGAAGCCGCTCGATGCGGCGAAATCCAGAGCCTCCTTGGCCTGCTGATCGGCACCCCCGGCAGATCGTTCCACGTTGCTGAACAGTCCATTCAACAACCGTCCGATTAAGTTTGGCGCCACAGAGCGCATTTGCCAGGACAAGGCGGCAAGAGGGTCTAGGCCTTTTCTGCCTCCCAATCAGGAGAAATACCATGATCAGCAAATCAAAACTCGGCGTGCTTGCCCTGATGGCGACGATGGGCATCGCGACTCCGGCGTTTGCCCAGAATTTGGAGACTGGCACCGCCGCGAACACCTATGGCTGGAACTCGCCGCACGCCAACGCGATTTCTGGCGGCTCGAGCGGCCTGCATGCCTTCGCGAGGGTACCGCGTGCACATGTCCGTTCCGGCCTGCGGGCTTTCGATATGGTGCCGGGAGCGGCTTTCGGCTCCGACAGCCCTTCGACGACCGGCGGTGGCAGCATCGGCTACAACAGCTACAACGGGAGAGATTCTTGAGACGAGAAAGCGACACAAGGGCGGGCTTCGATCCGCCCTCTGTTGCGCTAAGCACCGAGCTAGCATGGCGCGCAACGCAAAGCGCGGCTCGATATCTGCGTTGTCGTCGTTGAGCCGGTCGTTACATCTGGCCGCCGTGGCGCGTGTCTCCTGCCGTAAGCTTGAGAAAAGACTGAAAAAATGTTTATTTTCCTCCTTCGCTACCTTCATTCGGGGCGGCGATATGGGATCACGGTGCGGGAGCTTTCGAAGCTTAACGACCGCGAACTGGCTGATCTGGGAATTACCCGCTCGGACATCCCCCGCGTTGCTGGGGAATCCCCACGGAACTGCGCTTAAAGAGCCAATGATCGCGCGCGGTTATTGTTTCGGGCGACTCCCGGGACGACCGAAACGAAGCCGCCGCGTGCAGGAAACGCGCGTTGCCTTAGCCTTAGCTCTGCGATCATTGCGAACTGCCGTTCCATTGAAAACTTTCCCACAAAAACTCATTCCGAACCTGGGACCGGGCGGCCGGCTGCGATAATCAGTTAAAAGCCGAACGCGCCCTTCAATTGTACCCAGAATGGAACTGCTCTTTGGTCTCTATAGGAAATGAGCAAATTCGATGCATGCGCACGTGACCCGCCGTCTAGTCAAACTCGTCAAGGGCAAGCTGTGGCCGAGGGACCAAATGACGACACTGCTTGGTCTTGTGGCTGAAAGGTTCTTTACCAGAAATTCCGCCTTGTCGGGTCGGAGCGTAGAATGATTTCCGCGCTACGGCTTTTTAGACGATGCCATCGGGGATAGACTGGCCAGGACTCGGGAATCCGTGCCAGCGCAATGCCCGCCGCTGCAAGGTCGTTCGCATCACGAATTCCGGCGTCACCTGCACGATCCGCAGTGCAAGGCCGGCCGTCGCTTCAAGAAAGGTTCCCCCCTCGCGTATCTGATTCTCTGGCGCCGGGGAGCGCAGCAATGCGAGGTGATCTGCCGCTCGACCAAGGCAGTGCTGCACCATCGTATTAGACGCCGGTTGGGATTAACATCAATAGTCGCTGTTTCGAACCTTCCGGAGGGTAAGAATGCGCGCAACTCAATTTGCCGAACTCAGCGCCTTCGTGGCTGTTGCCGAAGCGGCGAGCTTTACAAAGGCGGCAAAACGCTTGGGGCTTTCGCCCGCAACACTGAGCCAGACTGTGCGATCCCTCGAGGAGCAGCTTGGCGTTCGACTGCTGAACCGAACCACGCGAAGCGTTGCCCCGACCGACGCTGGGGAACGCATGTTGGGCGAGTTGCGCCCGTTGCTTGATGGCTTTGATAGTGCCCTAGAATTGATCAATGCGTTTCGCGACAAGCCTGCCGGCCATCTACGGCTGACTGTGCCACCCCCGGTCGCCAAATTCGTACTCGCGCCGGTGCTGGCCCGCTTCCTGGCTCAATATCCCGAAATCACGATCGAAATCTCGGTCGAAACGCGCTTTATGGACATCGTGGCCGGGCGCTACGACGCTGGCTTTCGCCGCGGTAACGTGATTGCGCGCGACATGATTGCAGTGCGCGTCACCAATGACATGCGCTATCACGTGGTGGCGTCACCGGACTACCTGGCACGACGGGGTCGACCGCTAAAGCCCACCGATCTCCAAGCACATAACTGCATTCGGTTCCGCCTGCCCGGTGGCGACTTCATACCTTGGCAGTTTATTGCTGAAGGCAAGAGTATCGAACTTCAGGTCGATGGAGCGCTTGTGGTCAACGATCCAGATCTGCTGATCAGTGCTGCGGTCGAGGGTATAGGGGTGATATACATGCTCGAAGAGTATGTGCAGCCCATGATCGCCGATGGGCGCCTTGTCTCGTTGCTGGACGATTCTGTGAAGCCGTCCACCGAGGGATTCTTCCTGTTCTATCCGAGCCGGAGGCAGAATCCGGCAGCACTGCAGGCGCTCATCGAATTTCTGCGGAAGGAATGGCGGGCAAGTGCGAGAGCCCAGGCTTTTCACCACGGTAGTGCGAATGAACTGTAATTGCCGGCGCCGGTTCCGGATCAAGTTAAGCTCTCCAGGCGAAGAAGTCTGAATGGCGCATTCAGAATTTCCCAGATTTCGTTAGCCGTATGGTGCGACACTTGTATTGATCGACATGGCAGTTCTCCAAGTTTAAAACGAAGGCACCATGCCTTCGCGGGCTTGCAGATATCTCGAAGTCCGGAGACCTTAATTAAATCTTGCAAATGTTAGGGGATAGAGAAGGAAACCGATGAGGTGATCCAAATCGGCCAGCTTCTTGCTATCTTTGGTTTCAGCCGGCCGGGACGATCGAGGCAACCTTCGCGTAGTGGCCTGGGCGCGACTAATCACTCGGCACTGCACTTTTTCTTTCGCTGTTTCGGTCGTCGTCTCTTCGACTTTCGCGCTTCCGAGCCACCGGACCAACAAAAGATCTCGCTCTACCGCGCCGCTGTGAACGATCAACTCCGAAATTCTTTGCTGCTGTTGGCGCAGATGATCCCTAAGCAACCGATCGCGCGTGATGTATCCGGCGTTTACGCCGGGCAACGAGTGATTCATCAAAAGGTGGGTGTCGAGTTTTCGAAACACCTGCCCTTGCGCGAGCGTACGATAGCTCTGCCGCAGATCATTGCCCCATTTGGAAGGACGTCACGCTCTTCCTTGTGCTCTACGAGATACCCGGGTTCGCTCTCGGCTGGAAACAACCATGATTTCGCTTGCTCGAATAACATTATCCGTCCCCACCTGATCGCGCGGATCATGCACCGGATCATCGGCCGTGACAGTGGAATATCGAATGCCTTCTCCTCACCGCCTTTGGGCCTCGGGATGTGAATGATCCTCTGTTGTAGATCGATATGGCACGCTGAGGTTGATTTTCCGAACCGACGTTCAGGATTTGGCCGCGCTCGGGCTGGCGAGCGTAACTGCATTTGAAGCGCTTCGAAAGATCGGCGATCTCAACAAGCGCCGCATCGCCGTCACCGGTGCGGCTGGCGGCGTTGGTTCTGCCGGCGTTACGATCGCCCACGCGCAAGGCGCGGACGTGATCGGCATTATCTCCCGCTCCGATCAAAGCGAGTACGCGCGTTCCCTGGGAGCGTCGGCCGTGCTCAGCGCAGAAATAGTCGCTGCCGGCGCGCTTGGGTCAGAGACGATTGACGGTGTTTTGGATACGGTAGCAGGGCAAGTCGTTTGGTACCTATGTGTCCGCGCTGCGTCCCGGCGGCGTTCTGTCGTTGGTAGGAGCAGTCGGGGGGGCTATGTGTCGTTTGAAGACCTATAGTCTGACTCAGGTCACTCTGAACCGGTTATGCTTCGGGTACGCTGGATGGCACTGCTCTACGCAGCGCTATAAACCGGCTGTCGGAATGGCTGCGGCGCGGCATGGTTAAGGTACCGGCGCGGAGCGTGTTTCCAGGTAAAGAAGCCGCGGCCGCGCACGCGAAGCTGGAGCAGCATCTCGTGTCAGGACGCGTACTCCTGGTATCGCAGTAAGGCTGCTTTAGTTGTTTGGCGATCTCGTTGATGATGGAGTAGGAGTGAGGGGTGTTGGATACCCTGGAGGGCTTTGGCGCGAAATAATGTAGGGGATTTTCGGCGCGTTCGCGACCAAAGGCAGCGGTGGACATGAGGACAGGCATGATGTGGGGCATGGGCCTGCTTTGGCCGATCGTCATGGTCGTGCTCGTCCTCGCCATCGCAGCGCTCGTGAAGTACGTCTTCTTCATTGGCGTGATTGCGCTCGAGCCAAGGCTGACGGTATTTTTCGCGCCGAAGCTGACGAGCATGTCGTGGTCCTTGTCCTCAAAAATCGACCGATTGTCATCGATAGTCCTTGAAACCGAGTAGATTCCGAATTGGCGCAATTCGCCTTTAAATTCAAGAGCCCAAATTTTTGACGGATTAGGGGTCGGTTCTTTGCCCTGCGCGGAAAAAAATTGCGGAAAAATCAGCGCGTTACGATGACTAAAAATAATCGAGTGGGAGTAAGGAGTATGGGATACTGTGGAGGGCTTTGGAGGGAAATAGTACTCAAACACATCGAAGATCGTCGAGCTGCCGGACTTGGGGCAATCCTAGCCGAACTCGCTGAACTCGATCGGCTGCGTAGCCTCATCGCCATGCTGATAGTAGAGATTCCCGCTGAACCGATGCCGCGTCTGTCGGCCTTTCTCGCCTGGGCGAAGGACCACCTGGCAAAACGCGAAGCGTGTCTTTCGGCGCAAGCGAAGCGATACAAATCGGCGAGCCATGCCGGCGCGTATTCGAAGAAGACGGTCTCGCTGCCCTGCATTTTGCTGCTGCGGACCCACGCCGACCCGACGCGGGCACCCGTCGATGTCGATATGAACTTCAATATCAGCTATAATCGGTCGGTCCCGATGTGGGCTTGAGGCGGACGCGTTCGGCAGCTCCGCGCTGGCTAGAGCCTGACCGACGCTGTCGCGCCCGATATCGGCGATCTCACCCAGACCATCGAGTAGGCCAACTGCCTGCAGGACGGCGGCAGATGCCGATGTTGAGGTTGGCGTTGCCGGCTTCGACCTTTTGCAGGGTCGAGCGGGAGGTGAAGGCGCGCTCGGCCACGACCGCTATGGGCAGCCGCCGCCGACGACGGGCGTCGTGCATATCTGCGCCCAGCTTGCGCAGGATGCTCCGCACAGCGGCGGGGGGATGGTGTGGGGTCGGCATTTGCGGTCTTCGCACTACTTAGACGACGTTTATGTAGCACGAAGATTACAATTTCTCTCGTCATTGGGGAGCTTCCGCTTGCATCTCGTATCCGCGCGCGCCTTCAAAGACAGGGTTCCGATGGTACAACTCCTCGGGTTCCTCGGCCCGCAATCCGAGGAAAAGTATCATCGCGCCCTCCCTCAGGAGGTTTGTTTCGAAAAGATGTGTTGGGAGGGGTGATTTGTGGCTCGTTCGGCCCGCTTTTCACGACCGAGAGGACGGCCACCGCGCCTTGTCAGAAACATGTCTACATTCTTCTGACGGGGCGCTGGTCGCCATCTTCAAAATGCTACGAGAACAGTTTGGCGATCTCGGCCACTGGGATGAACAATCTCCGGCTTCCTTCGACGAGAAATCTGAATTGGTAGCGTTGATAGAACTGCGCTGCGTTGTCGTCCTTGGCGTCGACCACAAAGGCGTAGGAAGCGATGTCGTTCCGCAGCGCGCGGCTAAGGGCGTCGAAGAGCATGAACTCTCCATGCCCTTCGCGCCGATGGCGAGCATCAACCGCCAGCCGTCCCATCAGCGTTGCTGGCACGACCGGATAGCGTGGCAGCCGCTTCGCCAACGGCTCGGGTAATTCGGCAATAGCGATGCTGGTCGCCGCAAGCGCGTAATAGCCGATCGGAACGCGGTCGCCGTCGCCGACCAGTACGAAGCACGAGGCGACCCGCCTCCTTACGTCCTGCCCCGCCTGCTGTCGCAGATAGCTGTCCAGCGGCTCGACGCCACTAGCGAAGCTCGCTCGATCATGCTGGTCCGACAGAGGCTCAATATGAAGGGCCGGCGCGGCAGCGGCCACTCAAGCACCGGTCAGCTTGAGGTATCGCTGCGCGGCCGCCTTGAGCCGAGCATTCGGCTCCCGCGGGTGGAGGAGCGCCTCCGCGAAGGCCCGGCTCTCCGCGGCGCTCAGCCGGATCGTCTGGGTTTCCTCGATGACGCGCACGGCCGCGTCATGCACACTGGTGATCATGAAATCCGTCAGCGTGCGCCCCTGCAGCTCGGCAGCGCGCTGGAACAACGCCTTCTGGTCGCGGGAGACCCTCGCCTCCAGCCGCTCATCTCGCGCTTTGGTCGTAGCTTTACCGGACATGTCGCGCCTACCTTGAGTTGCATCTGGAACGTGGCTATTATGTACGGCTAATAGGCGGACAGTTCAAGGCCGTCTTCCCTGCTCAGGATACGTTGGTTGGCATCCAAGCAGACATCGTCGGCCTTCGCCGAAGTCCCACGACCGGATAATTGCGAGGCGACGCTCGGTAGCGAAGCGTGAAGACGCGCCTTCGTAAATGAGCCTCTCCCGCCCGACCAAGGCCAGCTAGACCCCGGGGGTTTTCAAAAACTCCACGTAAGGCCGTGACTCCTGAGGTTCAGAGGAGCACGTCGCATACCTGCGGCGCCGCGGGCATGGACGAAGTCGCGAGGAAGAACATGGCCTCACAGATCGGGCACAGTTCGTCGCCATGGCCGAGCATTTGATCGGCGGAATGCGCCGCAGCGCTTGAGCCGCCGGCAGCTCGATCTGGCCGCCGGCTGGCAGAGTGACTTCTGCCGGTCCGTAAATGTCTTCAGGGTGAATGTGGCCGAAGGACAGATAAAACTGCACTGCCAGCGCAAATAGCGCCAAGAGGCCGCCGAACTTCCTGTGCGTCTGACCGTCGACCAGCCGGATCGCCGTCTTGGTGTAACCACGTGTGGTCGCGGCCTGCATCATCGTGTCGGGCTGGGTAATACGGCCATCCAGACTCCGCACGTTAGACCTCGGCCAGCGCGATATGCTGTGCAATCAATGCAGCGTCAGGGTCGACGGCGTCCCGCGCGCCGACCCGATGCCGCAAGCAAGTGCGCCCTGGTAGGGAAGCGGAGGTGCCGACGGTGGTGAGCATCATTAAAGTAGCCATCAACACGCCAGGACGGGCGCAAGCGCTTACAAAGGTTTAATCTCCACTTTTCGGAATTTCACGACGCCCGTCTCGTCTCTGACGCCCTTGCCGTGCTGGAGCGCGATGCGGCCCTTTGCGAACTTGTCGGCATGCGCGCCATCGACTGTCTTCTGTCCATTGAGGACGACCGTGAACGTGTCGCCCTTGGCCGTGATCTCATACACATTCCACCTGCCGCCAGCCGTAGGCATTTGATCCACTGCGGCGACGTCAACGATCGCACCGGTACCGTATTTCTGTATCGGGCGCGTATCCCAGATATTGACCTCGTATGCTGTCTTTCCGGTCACCACGTTCGGATTGGTGCACCGGATGAAGACACCACTGTTGGTTTTCGCCTCGATCCAAAATTCTACCCTGAGCAGGAAATCCGCGTAATCGTTGTTGGAGACGAGAAAGCCGTTGCCATTATCGGCCACGACGAGTTCATTCTCTAGTCTCCAGTTCGCAGTCCCGATCGCCTTCCAGTTATCAAGATTTTTGCCGTCGAAAAGAGTGATCCATTCGGCATCGTTTCGCGCCGCCCCTTGACCAGCGGCGTAGGTCAACAGCCCAAATACGGCTAAGAGGCAAGCCGCAGTGATCGCAACCCTTCGGGTTTGCATGGTTATCCTCCCATTCGGATGTAGCGGACCAATGTAGCTCAAATTGAAGGGCAGCGAAATCAGGATGGCTGTGCCATGCTGCTTGATCGAGAATCCAAGCAGGCACTCTGGATTGTGCATAACAGCAAGATGCGGCCGCTTTCGCAGCACCATGCTGCGCACGCTCTGTTCCATCCTCTGTCATAAATCTGTTATGTCAAGAAATCTGACCGCAGCGCGGAGCGAATGGGGCGGCGACCCCGTCGTGGAGAGAAGCATGAGCTGGACCAGCTGGATCCAAAACTTACTTCAAGGGGAGGCCGGTCAATGCTGTTCTTCCGGAACGTGAGGAGCTTGCCGAACAAGTAACGAGCTTCCGAAGAAAGCTATGACGCCATAATCCCTCGATGCCGAACTACTCAAACAAAACTTCGGGCTTTAGAGCGAGAAAACCAGAACTCCTTCGCTCGGCTTCCGCGAGCCAACGAGAGCAAATAAATGGAACCTAGTCCATCATCGCCCTTGGACTCAGCGCGCGGGCGAAGGCTTCGGGCTGTCGCGGTGGGCCAGTTCAGGCGCACCTCGGCCAATTCGCGAAGCGTCGAGGCTAGTTCCCCGTTTCAATTGCGCCTCAGTGAAAACGCGCTGCTGCAGTTGCTCCTGCAGTTGATCGATTAGCTCGCTGGTCGAGCGTAGGGCGGACACTCACCCAAGCGAAGAGCGATACGATCAGACCTGTTCCACGAGTGGGTGACTCTAGTCTAAGACTAAGACTAAGACTAAGACTAAGGCTAAGGCTAAGACTAAGACTAAGACTAAGACTAAGGCTAAGGCTAAGACTAAGGCTAAGACTAAGGCTAAGACTAAGACTAATATCGACGGTATGGGCGGCCTGGACGACGTCTCGGAGGAGGAACGTATTGCGTATTGAGCGCGCAATAACCGCCGATTCCGCTGACATTGGCCATGCACTGGTCGAAGGTGGTGAAGCCGCAATTCGTACCGCCGCCCCTGCCGCCGCTGTAATAGGCACACCACGGATAGTTTTGTGCGTCGGCTTGCGTAGCTAGAAAGCCGGTGGCAACGAGAATGCCTGTCATCAGAAGCCAATTCTTCATAGTGGTCTCCCTAGTTATCATATTTGTACTGCCCTGCTGCACTGGCCGATTTGACCTGCGTCAAACTGGCTTGGAGGCGTGATCCTGGCGATGGTGACGAAGGGAGGTGCGCCACATCAGTCGCCGATCATACCATCCTAAGTCCCGCCCTGGCTTACAGCTTTCGGCCGCAGTCATGATCGCATCGTCAAGCACGTCAGCCGTCCGAGCCGCAGCAGGGGCATTTCGCAACGCCAAAGACGCCAAAGCCAATCTCCTGTATGCCTACGTTGAGGAAGAGATGCTCGCTACCGCGCCCTGACGCCGGACAAACAAACCGGGCTCGGTAATTGGACCCGGCAGCAGATCGTTACTGCGTTGACGACAGGAAAATTGCCCACCGGACGCATCCTCGCCCTGATAATGCCGTGGCGAGCCTTATCCCACCTATCGGAGGGATACGCACAGGCGATTGTAGCCTATCTTCAGAGCCTGAAGCCGGTGAGAATCAGGTGCCCGGCCCCTTTGGTCCGACCCAAAAGGTGACAGTACGGTCCTGCCGGCCGATGTGGTCGGAGATTATCGCGGCTCAGTTCCCGCACTGCCTAGGTCTTCTTGCCGTACGGGTTCGTGCCGGGATATCGAGGACGTGGTAATATGTCCATACAGAAGGAGCATGTCGTGAGGAAAGTTCTTCGTGGTTACGCTAAGGACCGGGATGGCAATCTCATTTTAATAGGCACGATCTCTGCCCCTCATAGTAAGGACAAAGCCTCTCCAAGGGAACATCAGGACAAAAGACATTTGATCAGGCAGGGCGCAACGATCTTCAAAAAGGAAATTATTCGTTAGTCAGTCCATGCGCCGACTTTCCTATTGAACCAGTTGAAGAACCTCGCCGAGGCCAACATCGTTGGCCCGATCGCTGCCCAGCACTGCTTCTTGTGGATGCGCTGTCCCGCCTATCGCATGGTTCATCAATCGGCCTGCGCCACGGGGGGCGGCTGTACGTGCGCGCCTGAGCCGCCGGATCCGAGCGATTAGCGCGAAAACAAACCAGTGGGTTCGCGCTCGCCTCTTGGGGCAGCGCACAGATGTGCGCTGGCCGAACACATCGCTCATCTTATCGGAAACCGCGCGCGCCAGGATATCGTTGATGCCGCCCGGGGGCAGCGGAACGATCAGCGTGATCGGCCGGCCCGGACAGACCGCGTCTGGGATCCAGCCAGCCGATCCCAGCAGGCAGGCCAGCGCGCGAGCGACGCACTTTTGTTTTGCAGCGACCCATCACGTCCCTTGCTGGCCCTTGCTGGTTGATTACGCACTTGTTAGCCTTATATAACCACGTCGCGATGCACCGCCGCGCCATGTGTGCGCACCAAATTCTTAACGAGCGTAGAATTGAGACTGCATGGTGACACGGCAAGAACGGATCGACGCCTTCACTCACCAAGGTGTTCCGCCGGCGAACCGGCCGCTTGAAGTTCTTTGCGAGGATCACGTCGGCACCTATGTCATTCCATTTTTGTGCCGATGGAGTAGCGGTGCTTGGCACAGTGTGGATACCGGCAGCCCAATCGAAGTGACGGTCATCGGCTGGCGCGTGCGTTGACGGGAACCGGACGCCGCTAAGCCGCGGCAGCCGCGCAACATCGAGATACAAGGTCGAAAATAGATGGCTGGCTTTAAGCAACCAGATTTCATCGAGCGCCAAGAGGCCGCGGCCAAAGCGAGGAAGGTCGTGTTGGAAAAGTTTCGCGCCAAGATCGCTGATCCGGGGTTGGCGAAACGGCTGACAGCGCGTGCAGCGCGCGCTGCCGAGCGCAGTGGGATCAAGGCTACCCGTGAGATCGAAAGGGCGGAAAAGAAAGCCCGTGAGGCCGAACGGGCGCAGCAGGCCGAACGCGACGCTGCGGTTGAGGCCGAGCGGGCCAAGGCCGAAAGCGCAGAACGTGAACGCGCGTCGCAAGCCGAACAAAAGGCGGCCAGGGATGCCCGTTACGCCGCCCGCAAGTCGCGATCGAAGCGCCGGTAAGTTCGCAGCTGGGCTTACGACGCCGGCGGCGGCCCATGGAGTCGCGCTTGCCGACCTCGATGCCGTACTGCCGGACGATATCGTAGGCAGTGGTAGTGTGAAACCAGAAGTTTGGCAGAGTGTTGCCCAGTGGTAGACTCTGCCCGCTGAACTGGCGCACTTGGGAAGTTGATGCTGATGTCCTTGTCCTCGGTGCCGTCGATCTCGCTCTGCTTAACGCTCTCGAGATAGTCGATGGCCTTGGCGAGGCGGTCTTTCAACTGAGTTCTCCACCGGGCTTAGGCCCGACCTGCAGCACATGAAACTTCTGCTACCCTCGTCCTGTGTCGTCGGTACCGAGGTCGGTGTCTCCTTGGTGCGATTAAGCCCGCAACTGAGTTGGACCCGGGGTTCCTGGAGCACCTCAGACTGTCGCCACGGGCCCCTTCGGCCCCGGAGCACGCGTTCTAGATTTTCTAGATATACGGGACCCCACGCCGACGACGCAATGCGGAATGGGGAGATGGAAGATGGAGCTATTGCATCGACGATGTTGCGGTCTTGACGTGCACAAAGAGACGGTGGTGGCCTGCCTGCGCCTCGCATCCGACGGCCAGGTGACGACGGAAGTTCGTACTTTCCAGACGACCACGGCGGACCTTTTGCGTTTGTCGGAGTGGCTGGCGGTCAGCGGTTGCACGCATGTGGCCATGGAGGCGACCGGCATCTACTGGAAGCCAGTGTGGCACATACTGGATGATGGCGAGTTTGAGTTGGTGCTGGCAAACGCCGCGCACGTGAAGAACGTGCCTGGCCGCAAGACCGACGTCAACGATGCCATGTGGCTGGCCGAACTGCTGGCGCACGGTCTGATCCGGGCGAGCTTTGTGCCGAATGTGCAAACCCAGGAGATGCGCAACCTGCTGCGCACGCGCAAGCAATTGGTCCGTGAGCAGGCGAGCCACGTCCAGCGGGTGCAAAAGACACTCGAGGATGCCAACATTAAATTGGACTCGGTTCTTACCGACGTGATGGGCAAAAGCGGCCGCGCTATAATTGAGGCCCTGATTGCCGGCGAAACCAATCCCGCCAAACTGACCAGCCTTGCCCATCCGCGGGTCAAAGCGCCACCGGAGAAATTGCGTGAGGCCCTTCGTGGCCGGGTGACGCAGCACCATCGCTTCCTGTTGCGCCTTCATCTCAATCAGATCGACGCTCTCGAAGCCGCCATGGCTACGATCGATGCCCAAGTGGAGGCCAACCTTGAGCCCTTTCGCACCGCAGTCGAGTTAATCATGTCGATCCCAGGCATTAAGAGCCTCAGCGCGCAAGTCATCGTCTCAGAGATCGGCATCGACATGAGCCGGTTTCCTTCGGCCGCACATCTCACCTCCTGGGCTTGCATATGTCCGCGCAATGATGAGAGCGCCGGCAAACGTCGATCCAATCGTCTACGTAAGGGCGCCACCTGGCTTAAGACCACGCTGGTTCAGTGCGCTTTAGCGGCAGCAAAAAAGAAAGGAAGCTATTTGCAGGCCCAGTTCCATCGCATCAAAGCCCGACGCGGCCCCAAGAAGGCGATCATGGCCGTCGTCGCCTCCATCCTGACCGCCATCTACCACATGCTCAAGCATGGCACGATGTATCAGGACCTCGGCTGCGACCACTTCAAGCGCCACTCCACCGACCAGCAAAAAAAGCGCCTGGTCAAGCGCTTGTCAGAGCTCGGCTATGCCGTAGAACTCAAGCCCCTCGCTGCATGAGCTTGTGGCGCTGCCGGAGGTGTTGTGGCACGGTCCTAGCGGGTCAGTTTCGTTCTAGCAATAGTGGTCTCGTCGTTAGCAAACTTTAGAAGCTCCTTGCCGGCGAGACGCCCTGTCGCGTTGGCGGCATGATCGGCTGCCGCCCGCGCCTGCCGCGTCAGATGGAACATGTCGGGCGACAGCTGCATGTTCAAAAGGTCGGTCTCGTTGACCTTGCGCCCGGCGGCCCATGCGGCGGCCTGTCTAGCACGGCGTTGAGGCCATTGAGGTGCCGGATGAACATGGGAATGGACACGGTTTACATGGAAACTGGCATGGAAATGCTCTCGTAGATGACAGGTGCTCCCTCAAGTGTAGCCCAAACTTCATGGGTGCCGCATCCGCATTTTCGCTGAAGCAACTCGGTCCTTTGGACATGAAATTGAATTCGCAAGAACTCGAAAAAATCGCCGACCTGACGCTGGACTGTTACAACCAGAATGCCAAACATTTCTGGGAAGGCACTCGCTATCACGACGTTAGCCAGAACATCGCAGCGATGTTGCAATACATCGAGGGTAAACGGCCTTTCACTATACTCGATTTTGGCTGCGGGCCTGGGCGTGACCTTAAGGTCTTTGCCGAAGTTGGCCACGTCGCAATAGGTTTGGAAGGCGCCGCGCAGTTCGTCGCCATGGCACGCGCTTATAGCGGCTGCGAAGTCTGGCAGCAGGATTTCCTCAAGCTCGATCTTCCCGAGAACTATTTCGATGGCGTATTCGCCAACGCCTCGCTGTTTCATGTGCCCAGTCAGGAGTTGCCGCGCGTGTTGCTGGAACTGCGTGCATGTCTAAAGCCAGGCGGCGTGCTGTTTAGCTCGAACCCACGCGGTCACAATGAGGAAGGTTGGAACGACGGGCGTTACGGAACGTATCTCGATTTAGAGACCTGGGGCCGCTTTGTATCGTCGGCCGGCTTCGAAGAAGTGACCCACTATTACCGTCCTGCCGGTTTGCCGCTCGAAAGGCAGCCCTGGCTGGCAAGCGTATGGCGTCGGTAAGCGCGGGACGCTTGTCGAACTTGAGGTCGAGCCGGTGAGCCGACGGACACTGCAGGGAAAGACGTCCCGATATACCTCGCCCTCATAGGAGCCTCTCTTGACGGTCACCCGACCGGTGAATTTTGCCTAACTAACGCAAAGCGCACTTTGGCAGCGCAGACCGACGAGCCGTGGTCGCTCCACTCTGGATCGTCGTCGCGGCGAGTGGTATAGGGATAGTGCGGCCGTCGTGATTTCCGGCGAAGCCCGATCGATCAAGTTTTCGCGACAGCGGGAAGCTTGATGATGGGATCATCGCTCAAAGGGGCGATCGTTTCCAGGTTCATGTGGCAGCCGAGCTGAACCGCACATTCATCGTTCTGTTCGAGCAGCAGCACGCCGATGAGCCGATTGCGTTCATCACCGTGGGAGTGGTGCCGATGGCACGCCGTCCCCGCCATGGTCCACGATTTGCCCGTAGAGCGAAAGCAAATCAACCAGGAAATCGTCCATCCTAGAGCGACGACCGCCAGCTGCCCAATTCAGCAACGCGAGGCCGCCAGCGTCAGTAGCACGGCGAGCGGGTGAAGGACCAGCACCAGCAGCGCTGTGATGACGCGCACTACGGCTTTCGTGTCGTTCGAGCCGAATAGCTTGGCGAGGTACAGCGCCGGGCCGGCTTCCGCGCTTATACGGGCGCGCTGTGCATCCACATTGGCACCTTGAGATCGGCCAGTTGATTGGCGGCTTGCTGCACTCGGCCAAGGTGCACTTCAGGGACGGCCACATCCGCGACCGCCCTGCACGGCACCGATACCGTTATCTTATCTGCTGCGCAGCGAAGTGCCGTCTGGAACGACCTGAGCAAGCAAGCGACGATCAAACCGCTGACGGCTTTGATGCCACAATCGCACCTTCATACCGAACACTATCAAGATTGAGCCGATACTAAGCAACGTGACAGCCAATAATCCCTCGCTGCGACCAAATGATTTCGCGATGCTTGACCAGAAGCTCGTGATTGTGGACCCGTCAAACAAAATGATCGCTGATGTGTTGACGAAGTAGCGCGCGGAGCGACTGAGCTTAGGCGCAACGTGTGTTGATGTGCGTGAGGCGCAGCAGACGGCGAAAACCCCGGCCGAGCAGCCATCATTGAGTTAGATGGCCCGATAGCAAGTCGCTCAGTACCACCACCACCGGCGGCGTCATCACCACCATCATCACCACCACTACACTTAAGATCGCGCACGGCGGCAGGGTCAACGAGGAGGTTCGTGCTGACAAAACGAACCTCCTTGAGGCTTGCTTAGTTTTATTCAGTCGTCGTCTCTGAGGACTCCGACATTATAGCCGTAACTGCCCCCGCCTGTTGCTTCCGGAAAGTTCGAATAGGGCGCCGCGACGCTGATTCCGGGAGCGGGGTAATAATTATAGAGTGGCGGCGCATACGGAGGGTCGGCCATCTGCGCCAATGCGGGTGTAGCGCTACTCGCCGAGATCGCAGCGACCATAGCGAGCTTTGAGATCTTGCACATGTGCGTTCGCCTTTATTCGGTTGTCGAGCCGCGCACAATTTGGCGTGGCTCTGGACAATTTGGCGTGGCTCTGGTCGGTTAAGAACACACCTGGGCTATTTCCTCGCTCGCCGCACTTATGAAATGCGCCCTCACTTCTGAGGGGGAACTGACGGGGCGGCAGTCCGAGGCGGCAGTCCAAATCGACGAACCCCGCCGTCGTGTTCTTTGTTCCTGAAAAACTCCAAATTTTGAGCAGTTACGCAAAATTTACACAACAGCGGTACGGTCGTACTCAGGTACACTTTTACCGCCGCGCAGCAAACAAATTCAATGGACGAGCACCGTTGCCGCTTTTTTGTTCCATCACGTCTTCGAGAAGCACTCTCCCCGTGGCGGGACGTGGCTCTTAGGTTAACGCTTGCGTGCGAACGATTCCGAACAGGAGAGTGCAATGTCAATGCTCAAGATCCTAGCTATTGCCGCCGCAATCGCGATCGGCTCCTTGTCCTTCGCACTGGGACAGACAGGCTATACGGGGCAAAGCAATACGGCAGGCAACGCAGCCGCCAGTGGCGGCGGCGGTACGCATCAAAACAGTCTAAGGACCGGAAGTGGGCGCAGCACGCAGAAGATCCACCGGAACCAGAGCGGTTACAGATAATCTCGGCTTTAGATCGCCATTGTCCCCCCGACGTAGTCATCCGACGACAACGTGCGGACTCATTGGCCACAAGGTACCCGTTAGGGTCACCACGATTTTCACTTGGCTAGGAAGGATCTTCTCTTCCAGGGCTTGTGGTCCACAATTGTTTCGGTGAATGCACCGGCCAAGGCATTTTTTTGTGCGAGGAGTCGTTTCGGTCATGACGTGCCGTGGCCCAATTGCGGTTCTGACAAGTCACGTCGCGTAGGCGATAGCGGCGCGTCGGGGCGCTGGGATTCCCGTGGCTGACCGGCTCTCCGCCCCTCCAAAGGACACTGCGGTATCTCAGCACGACTGCTGAGCGCCTCGGCCAAGACGTTGCTCAACCAAAACGTCGCGTCCGAATATCACGAAACGAGACTAGTCGCCCATTTCAACGAATTTGAAAGGAATGAATGATTCGCGCATGGCCTCGGCGGTTTGGAGCAGGCGAGCGCGATCAGCTTGGCCTCCTTCTCGCCGTCGAAAATGCGCGGCACCGAAGGCGTCGCACGCTGCTTGCGAACTCAAAACCGCCTCAAACCCCTCCTCCACCAGTTGCTTGCGCACGCGGTAGACCATCGACGCGCTGGTGTCCAAGGCCGCAATAATCTTGCTGTCACTCCATCCCCGGCTGCCCTCTGCGACATCCGCCTTCAAGAGGATGCGCGCCTTCAAGAGCCGCCGCGCTGGACCCTTGCCCTTGCGAATAAGGTCCTGCAGTTGCTCGCGCTCCTCCGCGCTCAGCCGCACCACATACCTCTTTACCGCAATCTCCTTCCCAGCCATGATCCCCTCCGTCGCGCGAAATCCAACGGCCAAAGCGGTCTCTCGGCCCGATGCCTCGACCGCCGCATTCCCGACAAACAGACGCTCATCGATGAGATCGCCGCCTGGGAGCACAACCGAAATAGCCATCACACCAAGTCAGATTGGCACTTCACCACCAAAGACGCCCGTGTCAAACTCAAGCGTCTATACCCAGCAATCTGACTGAATCAGGCGACTAGCCGCCTATGGCTCTCATCCCACAACACGAGCCGAACACAGCCAAAGCTTTGAAACAGCGTGAGCCGGCCGACGCAACGCAAGCCGGGATTGTCTCGAAGCGTTTGCGGCAGCCGGTAGTAGGGTATGCGGCTGCACAGATGGTGGATATGGTGCACGCCGATGTTCGCCGTGAACCACCGCAGAACTCCTGGCAGGTTATAATAGGAGCTTCCACGAAGCGACGCTTCATGAAAATTCTATTCGGAGCCGCGCGCCCAGAACGTCTTCTCGAACTGATGCTGCACGTAAAATAGCCAAATCCCCCACCGAGCCTGCGAAAAACGGAATGGGCAAGTGTACGAGCAGAAATGGTCCAATGCCGATAAACCAGATCAGCGCGGTTGCCACGACCGCGATCGCCAAATTGGTGGCCATTGCGCTGGTCCAGCCGTGCCAGCCGCCGCGGATCGAACCAATAGGAGCCTATGACGCAAAAGGAACAGGTATGCGGCGCCGAAACCGAACATTACCAGCGGGTGCCGATACAGGCGACAGCGAAGCTGCGCCCAGACAGCGAGTGCCTGAAATTCATGCACCGTCAGTGTGTTAATGTCGCCAACTCCACGTCAGTCAAGATGGCCGGAATTTGCATGGTGAATCGCATGCGCGCGGCGCCAATCGTCGTAAGGAGTTCAGCGTCAAAACGCCGAGAAACGGGCCCACCCAGTCGTTCCGAAGAAGGAACCATGTCCGCAATGGATCATGAACAATTGTACGAGGAGGCCGGCAGCGGGCGCCCCAGCCAAAAAGACAACCCCCAATAGCCGAAATGAACCGCGGCCCAAGCCACCGCCCAAAGCGTAACGAACGGCACGAGCGTGACCGCAATCTCGAAGATGCTGCGACTGTGACGGGGCTCACGATATCTCGCGAGACCCGATATTGCTCGCCGTCCGGCACCGGCTGCTAGCGAGGCAGGGAATGCGCTTTCGTCTGTCATTCAGGTTTACTCAGTACTGCGCGGACTGACTTGCCGCACAGAAAGTGATGCGGCTTCTCCGAGGCATGCGCGCCGCATTAGCCACGAAATGGAAGCTATTGAAATCCCCCCACGAGGCAATTTCGTGGTAATAGTATTTCCGAAGAAGCCGAAATTGAAGTTGCCCGGCGCCACCGCAAAGTGGTGGGCAACTCGGTTCGACGTGATGGAGGTCTGCGTGCACGAGCACAAATTCAAAGTCGGTCAGTCGGTGAGCTTTACGTCCGGCCCCTTCGGCCGCGGCGGCACGAACGTCATCTACAAGATCACGCAGCTCTTGCCGCCTGAAGGCGATAACTATCAGTACCGCATCAAAAATGCCAATGAACCGCACGAGCGAGTGGTCAAGGAAAGCCAACTGGATCCGATTGCATGACCACGGAGCCGCCGCGCTTGGCTGGCACGAAGGCGAGATTCATGACGTTCGATTACCGATCGCCGGCCGAATTATTTATGGCAAAGCGCAAGGGGAGGCCGCGGCAGCGGCTCGGCTATCGTCGCTTTGCAACAGCGGCGGAGGCGATCCGTTTTGCCGTAGAGGATTTTCCGGCGATGCGTACGCTGGGCGCTTGGATCCAGATTGGCGACGACCGCTTCGACAGCGAGGATATTCATCGCCTGTACGAGAGCGACGAGTATCCTCTCCGGCGTCGGACATTCTAAGCTTAGGCCAGCGTTCAAGCTCCCGCACTAAAGCTAGATCAGCCGCGGACCCAAAAGTGCGTCGATGACGCGCTTGGCTTCGGCGACAATTTCCTGCACATCGCTTTTCTCAAAATTCGTCGGACTATTCGACATTGGACTGGTTGAGCGAGCCGAATAGATTGATGCTCTCCACCCCTTTCCCACACGGCAGACCTCGATGCGCTAGCTCTTGGATTCGATCACCAAATACGGTCTCACTTTGGGATTTGCACTCTGCGGCAAAGTGGCTTTGGCCGAGCAAATGAGGGCATCCGCCTCGGCCATCAAAACGCGACTGGGCCATGGCATGTCGTGTGCCGGCGATCAATTTCAGCATTTCGAACCGATGCGTATCGTTTCGCGCTGACCATCAGCAATACTCGACCTGATCGGTGCGGATTCGGAGTGTAACTTCTGCATGATTGCGCTCGCTTTCGCTGTACAGGCGGGAGCGCAACTGGTCTTTCAGCCACCGGCGCCTGGCAAACCCGCAGCCGGTGATAGGCTTCATGTATGCCCAATGGGGCCGGTCCGACTTTTCCACGGCAACAATTATTCCAGTTTTCGGCAAGGATCCCATCGCGCTGAATTGCCCGGTTCAAATTCGCAAGGATGAACATACTTAGAGGAAGAGCAGGCCGATGAAGTGCTTGAATGATCGCGTCAGAGAAGACTCAGGCTGTAACGGAATATCAGGCCAACAGCCGCATGGTTCGTGAAAAGACGGAGCGATTAACGGCGTTTCTGTTGGCAAGGAGACCGCGGACGAGGCGCGCTCCGGCTAATCATTGGGCGCCTTGAAACGAAGACACCGGCGACCCATATGATGCGAGCGGCCTCATTGGCCAGCGGCGAGCCGCGTGTACGGGACCCGGCTGACGGCTTCTAGCTCGCTCCCCTATCTCTCACTGACAGCCCAGATCGCGCGGGATGTCTCGTTTCGCCCCGCAGTGCAGGCCGCCGCGCATCTGGCAGCGGCTGTACAAGCGCATACGCAAGAAAGTTTCTTCATTGACCTCTTTTCACGACTTAGGACTTGCCGACGCAATCACACGGGCACTGGCCGAGGAAAAGTACCACACTCCAACCCCGATCCAGGCGCAGACGATTCCGACCGTCATGTCCGGCCGCGACGTGATCGGAATTGCCCAGACCGGAACCGGTAAGACCGCATCATTCGCACTACCGATTCTGCACCGTCTCGCGGCCAGCCCACGTCCGCCGACACGCAAGAGCTGCCGAATCCTGGTGCTCAGCCCGACGCGTGAGTTGTCGGGCCAAATCCTCGACAGCTTCCACACGTACGGCCGTCACCTGCGCATCAGCGCCGCGCTGGCGATCGGGGGCGTATCGATGGGCGCCCAGGTTCGCGCGCTACTCAACGGCGTGGATGTTCTCGTCGCCACGCCCGGCCGATTGCTTGACCTTGGCAAAAGCAATGCGCTCCGATTGGACGAGGTCGAATGCCTCGTTCTCGACGAGGCCGATCGGATGCTCGACATGGGCTTTATCCACGACATTCGCAAGATTGTCGCCAAGCTTCCGGCCCAGCGGCAGACGTTGATGTTTTCTGCGACCATGCCTCGCGCGATCGCCGAACTCGCCGCCCACATGCTGCGCGGCCCGGTCAAGGTCGCGGTCGCGCCAGTCGCCTCGACAGTTGAACGCGTCGAGCAGCGTGTCATTCGTGTCGATCGCGCCGCAAAGCCGGCAGTCCTGATCGACGTGTTGCGGCGAGAAATGATTGACCGGGCCTTGATCTTTACAAGGACCAAGCGCGGCGCCGACAAGGTCGTACGCGCCTTGAGCCGGGCCGGCATCGGCGCCGAGGCGATTCACGGCAACAAATCGCAAAATCAACGCGAACGCGTGCTCGCGGCCTTTCGTAAAGGCCAAGTCAGGACACTCATTGCCACGGATATTGCCGCGCGCGGCATCGATGTCGATGGCGTCAGCCACGTCGTTAATTTCGATCTACCGAATGTGCCGGAAACCTATGTGCACCGAATTGGCCGCACGGCCCGCGCCGGCGCGGAAGGCATCGCGATCTCGTTGTGCGACGGTGAGGAGATGGCCTTCCTGCGCGATATCGAGAAGCTTATTCGCATGACAATTCCGGTCAGTGACAGACCTACCAATCAATGGCGGGCGGAACCACCGCCCGCTCAACGCGCCTCTATCCAGCCGTCTGTCGATGCCAGGCAGCGGCACTGGCACCGGAGCGGTCCAGCGCCTAAGCAAAATCGCCATGGCCATTTAAACGAGACGACGCCGCGCAGTATCCGTTCTGTTAGCTTCCTAAACGGCAAAGGCCGAACAGGGCGCGACCGTGCTCCACACGCGCAGCGTTGGACCCGTCATTCAAAGGGAACATAACTTGGCAAAGGAAGAACTCTTGGAATTCGAGGGGCTCGTCACTGAGATATTGCCTGACGCCCGTTACCGCGTTCAGCTCGACAACGGTCATCGGCTCGTCGCCTATACCGCTGGAAGAATGAAAAAGAATCAAATCAAGACCCTGGCCGGGGATCGTGTGACGGTAGAAGTATCGCCCTACGATTTGGAAAAGGGGCGATTGATCTTCCGCCACAAGGACGAACGCGCCGGATCGCTGAGCCGTCCCCCACAGCGTCACCAATTCCGGCGACGGTGACGGCCCATGGTTGATAATGCGCTGCATAATATGGTTGATAATGCGCTGCATAATGATGAAGTACTTGCGGCAAACCGAAGTGTTGCGATGCGGATTTTTATCTTCATATCCGAGTTAAACCCTGATCTCTGTGCGTTTACCGGCGATCTGGCCGGCCTCAAATTGCCGACGCAGTTTAAGCCATGGCGTGCAGTAGGTGCCATCGCTCCCGACCGCGATCCTCCGTACAAGCTTTCACGCGATGTGATCGAGACGGCGATTAATACCCAAGGCTTCCAGCTCTTTCGTTTAGGCAGAAAAGAGTGAGGGCCGTGTTCGAGCCCGTAGTTTTTCGCCACCTAAACAGTCGGGATGCTGTATATCTACACCCAGGCGGCGGTTGCGCATATCGCGCACCCATGGCCTAACGCCTCGGCTGTTGGGCCGATCAGCCGTGGGATTAAAGAGGAGTGCCCCGTGCAGGTTTTCGTCCGAGACAACAATGTCGATCAGGCGCTCAAGGCGCTGAAGAGAAAGATGCAGCGCGAAGGCGTCTTCCGCGAGATGAAGCTCCGCGGGCATTACGAGAAGCCCTCCGAAAGGAGAGTGCGGCAGAAGGCGGAAGCCATCCGTCGCGCCCGCAAGCTAGCCCGCAAAAAGTTGCAACGCGAGGGCCTGCTGCCGATGAAGCCCAGGGTTGTCCCAGGGACTACCGGAAGAGGCATCCCGGCTCGCACGCGCACGCCCCGTTTCTGACCGGGAATACCGGTACGGGCTCCCGCGATTAAACTCTCGCACCAGGACTCGACCGGGCTCAGTGTCGACGGTGGAGACTCATGGCAAGCGAGATCAACGTGACGCCGCAAAAGGCCGATGTGCTGCAGGAGGGTTGCCAAGAAGCGCAGTTATGTCGGCCACGACCAGATTAACGCGTTGCTAGCTTCCGATGAAGTCAGTTCCGAGCGGATCGAGAACATTTTGGCAAAGTTCAGCAATATGGGCATCAACGTCAACGTGGTCGAGACCAAAGAGGCTCGACTTGAGGAAGAAGTGCTGGCCAGTGCAGAGCCGGGGGAAGAGGTAACGGAAGGCGGGAACGAGTCAGTCGAACTCCAGCCTCATAAGGCTCCGGCCAAATCCGGCGCCAAAGAACCCGCGGAGCGAACGGACGACCCTGTGCGCTTGTACCTTCGCGAGATGGGTTCGATGGAGCTGCTCTCCCGCGAGGGCGAGATCGCCATAGCCAAGCGCATCGAGGCCGGCCGCGAAGCCATGATTGCGGGGCTCTGCGAGAGCCCGCTCACCTTCCAAGCCATTATCGCCTGGCGGGACGAGCTCAACGACGGCAAGGTTTTGCTGCGCGACATCATTGACCTCGATGCAACCTATGCCGGCCCCAACGCTCAACCCCTGCCGACGCCCGAGATCGAACACGACGGCCAGATGACCGCGAGCATCGCCGTTCCGGGCCAACCCGGGCGGTCGCCGCAAATACCAGCGCGGGATACTCCGCCCGTGACCACGATCCCGTTCAAGTCGGCCGGCGAAAGCTTCGGCGGAAACGAGAGGGCAGCCGGCGGGCAGAATAACCTCGGCGATGACGACGACGATAGGCAGAACTGGTCGATCGCCGCGGCCGAGACGGAGCTCAAGCCAACGGTAATCGAGTCTTTCGACAGCATTGCTGGCACCTACAAGCGGCTGCGCCGCCTGCAGGATCAGGACATCCAGTTCCAGCTTAGTAGGCTGTCGCTCTCTGCCACTCAGGAGCGTAAGTATAAGAAGCTGAAGAAAGAGATAGTCGGTGAGGTGAAATCGCTGCGGCTGCATCGAGCACGCATCGACACGCTGATCGAGCAGCTCTACGAAATCAACAAGCGGCTCGTCGGCTACGAGGGACGCCTGATGCGCCTTGCAGAGAGTCATGGCGTCGTGCGTGAGGATTTCCTGACGAACTACCTGGGCTCCGAGCTCGACCCGCTTTGGCTCAACCGCGTGTCGAAACTCCGCGCCAATGGATGGAAGCACTTCGTGGCGCGCGACAAGGACAGCATCAAGGAGCTGCGTACGCAGATCCATGTGCTGGCGAGCGAGACGGGCCTTGAGATCGGCGAGTTTCGCAAGATTGTCCACATGGTGCAAAAAGGCGAGCGCGAGGCTCTTCAAGCAAAGAAGGAGATGGTGGAAGCAAATCTGCGTCTCGTCATCTCGATCGCAAAGAAATACAATAACCGCGGACTGGCGTTTCTCGACCTGATCCAGGAAGGAAACATCGGCCTGATGAAGGCAGTAGACAAGTTCGAACATCGACGCGGCTACAAGTTCGCCACCTATGCTACCTGGTGGATTCGGCAGGCGGTCAGTCGCTCGCTTTACGATCAGTCCCGCACTATCCGAGTGCCGGTTCACATGACCGAGGCCATTCATAAGATCGTGCGAACGCGGCGGCAGATATTCAACGAGATCGGTCGTGAGCCAACGCCGGAAGAGCTAGGAAAAAAGCTCGGTATGCCGATCGAGAGGGTGCGCAAGGCTTTACAAATCGTCAAGGAGCCACTGTCGCTCGAAACACCGATTGGCGATGAAGAGGATTCTCACCTCGGTGATTTAATCGAGGACAAAAACGCCATCCAGCCGATTGACGCCATGATCCAGTCGAATCTGCGCGAGACTACAACGCGCGTTCTGGCGTTACTAACGGCACGCGAGGAGCGCATCGTACGCATGCGCTTTGGTCTCGGCATGAACAGCGACCACACGCTGGAGGAAGTGGGCCGGCAATTTTCGGTGACGCGCGAGCGGATTCGACAGATCGAGGCCAAGGCAATCCGAAAGCTCAAGCACCCAAGCCGGTCAAGCGTGCTCAGGAGCTTCCTCGATAATTGATTTGCCAAGAAGCAAGCCTCGGTCTGCTGCGCTACCCGATAGTAGGCCTTTTTACATCATTAGCCGTAGGCGTATAGTGAAGCGAGTGTCATGTTCAAGTGTCCCTATTGCCGGACCGGATATGAGATGACGACGGCTCGTCTGTCGACTAAGCAGCGGAGTTACGCCAAGTGTCAAATTTGTCACCAAACCATGTACAGCTGGAATTCCCGAGACGTCCCATCTTTGCGCTCGTGAAGGAATCCGACGGGTGGACGTTCGACGTCCAACAGGTGACTTGAGTTCGTGATGCACGCTGGCGCGATCGTCAATCCGGGAACTCAGTCAGGAGCTGTTTTTTGAGGGCCTCTTTTCCCGCTCGGCGGCCACGGTCTCATAAAGGACCGATGAACACTCTATCGGGCTCTTTCGACCAGCCCGATAAATCTCCCATCGCCCGGGTTTTGGATGCGCTGCGCGGTTCTTAACGACAACCGAAAAGTCGGTTTGATCGAGAAATTGCCCATGGGCTTGCAGTGGACCCACCTGGCACCGGAATGCCAGCGGCGTTGGCCAGACCGTCGCAGCCCTTGTCGTTCTCGGGCGCGGCCGTTAAAGTGCGCCCTTGACGGTGGAGACGGGTAATGCCTACAGGTACCGTGAAGTGGTTCAATCCCACAAAGGGATATGGGTTCATTCAGCCTTCCGGGGGCGGCGGCAGGGACGTGTTCGTTCACATCTCAGCCGTTGAGCGGGCCGGCCTTAGCTCGCTGAACGAAGGACAAACCGTCGAGTACGAGATCGAGAGCAATCGGGGAAAAGAGTCCGCGGTCAATCTCAAGATCAAATGACCGTTTTGCCGACGCGACTGGCCACGATTACCGTCTCAGAATGTCGGAGCTGCGGTGCTTGCTGCTCATTCTCACGGGAGTGGCCGCGGTTCTCATTGGAAAGCGACGCCGATCTCGAGCGAATTCCTCTAGTAGCGCTGCACAGTGATTATGACGGTTTGCCTAGGTTGGGATATGCGTGGGCCAATTTGGCCCGCGCGCTCGGTAGAGAATATCCAGGTGATGGGAGCGCCAGCGGCATTGCGCTGGCTCCCAGGCGGCGATTTCGGAGACGAGTTGATCTCGCAGGCCGATCCGGCGATCGAGACATAGGCCCCGCAGCACCCCGATCTCGATCTCGACCATGTTGAGCGAACTGGCGTGCTTGGGCACATACCGGAACTCGAGGCGCCGCAACAGCCTATGGGCTTCCGGCGCGGGGAAGGCCTCATAGAGGGCGCCGGGAGCGTGGGTCGGCAGGTTGCCGAGACGCCAGGGGCGATGGGCGTCGAGGGCGACGAACAGATTGGCCGTGCCGTTGCGCCGATACTCGCAGTCATCGCGTTCGCGCCGTCCCGGCGCGGCGGGGTGAGGCGGCGCATCTCGCCGGTGAGCTTTTGCGCGCCGCACCCGGCCGCCGCAGCATTGTCCGACTTCGCTCGTGACGGGATGCTGCCGGACGATCGCTACGACGAACTCGAGTAGTTCGTGGCTGCGGTGTCGAAGTCGGGCCACGAGTTTCGCGCCGATGACGCCGCGCTGGATTTCATTGCGGGAAGGCGGGATGCGGTTCGCCGTACCTCGAAGCTTACGGAAGTGTTCCCTCTGGGGAGCGGCCGACCCCGAGCTCGGAAAGCGTCTGAAAGTGTCGCTCTACCCTTATGGGCTTGCGGCCCCAAACTGGCGCCTTCTGAACTGTCGTCTATTTCCGGAACTTCGAGATATTTTCGCTCAGCCAACCCGCGACAGACCGCGGTGCGTGGCCTGTCAATTCCTTCACCGTTGACGTCGTTTCAGCGAGCACCGACTGGTAAAAGAGGCGATCCAATCCGAGGAGCAAGTCAGCAACGAATTCATTCAGTCCCGAGGCGAGCAGCTTCTCGCGCTGCTCCGCAGGGCTTCGCTGCTGATACGTGACGGTCCGACCAAGTAGTTTCGATATTTCTTCGGCGACCTCAGGCATGCTCACCGCCCGTGGCCCGGTCAGGTGATAGGCGCGCTGAGCAGTCGGGTGCGCGTCGTCCAGAAGAGCAACGCGCGCGACATCCGCGACGTCGCGCGTGTCGATCAGGTTGACGACTCCATCGCCCGCCGCGCCGCCCCACGTATCATCGGCAACTTGAGCGCCGGCCCGCGCCAGGATGTCGACGAAGCTCGATGGCCGCAGAACCGTGTAGCCGATGTCGACAGTGGCGAGATGCGCCTCGATTTGCATGTGCCAATCCATCGGGTGCAACCGCGAGGACGGACCCATCGCGGACAATTTCACAATCTGACCCACGCCTGCGGCGACGGCTGCGTCGATCAGTGCAATCTCGTTGGCGACCTGCCGAGATGACGTGCCGTGGGCAAGAAAGAGCCGATCCGCGCCGCGCATGGCGTCGTCGAGAGTAGACGACACATCGAAGTCCACGGCCGCGAGAGAAACTCCGGAGGGCAAGCGTTCGGCATCCGCCTTTCGGGTCAGCGCCACCAGGTCGAGAGGTTCGGAGACCAGGCTTGTGATCAGGGCGGATCCAACGCGACCTGTGGCGCCAGCCACAGCGATTCGGGGGCGGCTGCCGTTGGGCTGGGAGCGCTTGAACATTTGAGTATCCTATTTATCATGGAACGATCAGTCCACGACTTATGGAACGATCGTTCCAAGATGTCAAGCGAGAATCTGATGAGCGGAAAGCCCCAATTTGATGACAGCGCCGTGATCAGCGCCGCGATGCAGGTCTTCTGGCGGCACGGCTACTCAGCATCGTCGATCGATAAGCTGACGACGGGGATGGGTCTGTCACGCTCCAGCATGTACAAGCGATTTCAGGACAAGGATGGATTGTTCCAAGAAGTCCTTTCGACGTACGCGCGGCGCGTCTTGAAGCGGATGAACGCGGTTCACGCCGGTACGAAGCGCCAACAACTCGAAGCTCTGTTACACGAATTCCTACCCAGAGACGGCAAGACGGCGCGACCCGCCGGCTGCATGCTCGCTCGAGCCTGCACGGAAATGACCGATCTGCCACCGGCGAGCCAGGCGGTTGCGCGGGAGGGGCTCATGGGCCAACGCGCCATTCTCAGCGGAATTTTGCGCGAGGCGGTCGCAAGCGGAGAATTGGCACCGGCGTCCGACATCGACGGTCTGTCATGGCACTACCTCGGCGTATTGCAAGCCATGATGAACTTGCCGCAGGCTGGCGCCACGTCCGGAGAGCTTCGCCGAGTTGTCGACCTTGCGATGTTGGCATGGCCATTGGCACCAGCTGCTGCGGCTCTTCGCTGACCGCCGCCTCAAAATCGTCGACGACGAAGCGCCGTCGGGTGCGGTAAACGGTCGACTCGCCAACGGTGAGGTTGCGCGCGATCGCCGCATCCCTCTTCCGGTTCCCTCTTAACGTGAAGGCAGGGCCACTATCCGGTCTTCATCCACGCCTACACCTTGGTGCTCGGCCGGCCATCCGCAGAAGCCGACCTGCAACGCCACTTCCGGGTCAGCCCGCCCTCCGTTCACCAGATGGTGATCACCCTGGAACGCGCCGGACTCATCTGCCGTCAGCCCGGTATCGCTCGCAGCATCGAGCTTCTCGTCGACCCCGAGGAATTGCCCGCGCTACAGCTCAGCCAACTCGTCAAATCCTCTGTGCAGTGCTACTAGCATACATCGATGACAACTTAGGACGCATGCGATGTAGCGACGATCGCTGTACGGCGCTAGTGGGTGAGGTAGGCATCTCGACGGCATGCGAGATCTATACGGTGAGGCCTGTCGTTTGCAGGGCGTGCTCGCCGGGGGATGAGTTCCTGCAAAATGGCACGGCAGCGCTTCAATCTTTAGCGGGGCCGGTTGTGAGTCAAAGCGACTACTTTAGCGGCCCATCTCGGCGCGCATGAACTCCCCGGGGAGCAGCTTAAGAGCTGTCAGCAGAGCCGCACTTACGCGGCCCAAATCCCGAACCTCGTCCGCAGGATCGGTAGCCTTCTCCCTGATTAGATCGACGGCTTTGGACGGATTGGCAATAGCCAAGCCGAAAAACGAACCTTCCCGAGGTCGACCGGGCCGCTTTTTGCTACTTCGGCCTTTAGCTGCGGTGAGGCCTCAGCGAAGCGACTATGGAGAAATCATTGGATCGTAATATCACGGGTCGGTCGGCCCTGACCCGTTCGTCGAAGAACTTACGTGACGCTTGCTCTTCAATTACGTCGCGCAGCCGCATAAACTGATCTAAGCGCCGATGTGGCTTCACGTCACGTATACCTTCAAGGTCGTCCATCGCCGCGGTGCTGATCGCGCACTGAATCACGTTGTCATGATTGAGCATCGTAAACTCAACGACCATCCTATTAAAGTCGTAGCCCTGCACCTCGCCTCGTTGCAATGGCATTGCGAATTCTCCATATGAAAGAGTTTAATTCTACCACTTTGATCGGCCGATGTGAGTTTACCTTCGATGAGCTCAGGCTGAATCGGCCCCGGCGAGCGTAACCAAGGCAGTACTGTCCTCCAATCGTGCCCACCCTTTGGCGACGGTACGAGACCAATCGGGTATCGCCCGCCACCACCTGTTCAAGGGCTTCGCGTTCTAATCCGAAGTTTTCACCTTGGTAGCACGCAAACGGTTGGCTCGCTCGCTAATTTTGCGAAGGGGCTTTTCCGCTACTGGACACGCAAGGGGTTGACATTGAGCAGCTTGAACGCCGCCTCCTGAAGTGGTGTCGGTCTTGAGTAGAGCGTGAAGCGATGCTTGGGCCGCAGTGGCACGCGCATGGTGTTGCGGGTCAAGGTACCGAGGTGAGCAACAAGGTCGCCGAAGCTCATGACCCGGTGACCGTCAGTTGAACGCTTGGTCTCCGTTTTGGCCTTTGCCGCCGCGGATGGCTCTCGCGCAGCAGCACCGCAGGCGGCGAAGCCCGGTTCGGGACCGTTTCGATGAACATTCCCGAATCGAATCACAATCCAGCTGATTTGGGAATCCCCTACATGGACACAACGCACAAGCTTCGTCGCGCCTAACCTCACGCGCAGACTCGACTTTCAGCTCATGCCCAGTGAAAACTTCGGTCTAATTGCCGGTTGGAGAAGCGGGTTGACCAGCCTCGTCAGCATCGCCGTCAAGGCCTTGCTCGCCGCCGCAGAAGTGCCATTTCGCTACGGCGCACTTTGGTCGCGAATGGCACATCGCGTGATTTCGCGGCAACGCACCATTTTGGTCGCCTCGGAGCGAAGCAGGCATTGAGTCGTTATCTATGAATACACGCAATAACGACACGGCGGTCATTACAGCGAGCGAGTCCATGTAATCCCGCCAATATACAATCTTCCTGCCTCTGATCGTCACGATCGAGCAGAGCTTGTTATCGTACGGCTTTCCAGTGCCAGCAACGAGAGTATTCGAGAACGACGAGGCATTCATCAGAGGCCACCTTGTAGACCCGCAAGTTGTCGGCCGAGTGCAGCACCATTCCATAGCTCGCGAACCATGACATATATTCGGTTCGCCCCTCGATCCTTCTCGGAAGCCCGGGAAACGAATAAAGGAATTCAAAACCGCATCATCTGCGACCGCATCCCAGAAGTGCTGACCATTAACGTTGTCGCGTAGCCCATCACAATGGCAAAGAAGGGTTCCGCGTTGCGATTGAATGCCGGGTGATCTCGGTCCGCGGTCATGATCAAGGGGCTCCGTCGATCAGCTTCATGCCTCGCTCGGTATAACGGGTCCCCTGGACGGGATTTTCCGCCAGCACCCCACTGATACAGGCCAGATCTTCCTGTACCAACGTGACATGGATGACGCAGACGTTTTCCCTCAGTCTGTGAGCCTTTGTCGTTCCCGGGATCGGGACGATCCAGGGCCTCTGGGCCAGCAGCCAGGCGAGTGCGACTTGAGCCGGGGTGGCACCCTTCCGTTCTGCGATGCTCTCGATTGCCGCCACGAGCCGCTGGTTCGCATCGCGAGCCTCGCAGCAGCGTGCTGAGGATGTCGTCAGCGCCGAAGTTCGTCTGTCGATCTTGCCGCCCAGAAAACCCTTGCCGAGCGGGCTGAATGGCACGAAGCCGATTTCCAGCTCGTCGAGCGCCGGCAGGACCTCCGCCTCGGGATCCCGCGTGAAGAGCGAGTATTCGCTCTGCACCGCCGTCACCGGCAGAACCGCGTTCGCGCGGCGGATCGTCTGCGGGCTGGCCTCCGAAAGGCCGAGCCCTCGGCGATCAGCTCTTTGACCGTTCCCGCCACGTCCTCGATCGGCACGTTCCGGTCGACGCGCTGCTGGTAGAAGAGGTCGATGCGGTCGGTGCGCAGCCGCCTCAGCGACTGCTCGGCCACGAGGCGGATTCGCTCCGGCCGGCTGTCAAGCTCGCCGTGCTTCCAGCCGAACTTGGTCGCGAGGACGACCTGGTCCCGCACTGGCTCCAGCGCCTCGCCGAGCAGTTCCTCATTGGCCTGCCCGTAGGGTTCGGCCGTATCGAAGAAGGTGATTCCGAGCTCGTGCGCGGCGCGCAGGAGCTTCACCGCCTCGCCGTGGTCGGTTGCCGGACCATAGCCGTACGTGAGGCCCATGACGCCGAAGCCGAATTCTGAAACCTCGAGGCCGTCCCTGCCCAGAATGCGTTTTTTCATGAGGATGTTTGTAATGGTCGGAAGCCGGTGCCTCCGCTCCCTGGAAACGGGCGATGCACCGCTGTCAGCGCACCTCATATGCCGAGGCCGCCGTCCACCGCATAGTCGGCCCCCGTGACAAAGTTCGCCTCATCGGAAGTGACGAAAGCAACGACCGCCGCGACATCTTCCACCTTGCCGAAACGGTGCAGCGGCGGCCCGGGAGAGCCGCTCGAGCTGGAAGGACTTTTTGGAGGCACTGAAGGCCCGCGGCCTGCATGGCGTCGAGTTCGTCGTCTCCGAGATCATCCGGGGCTGAAGAAGGCGATCGGCGAAGTCCTCGCCGGCGTGTTTTGGCAGCGCTGTTGTGTGCACTTTCTGCGCAATGCCCTCGACTATGTGCCGCGCAAGGTTGATGATGATTGCTTGCTCGAGCTCCGCTGGATGTATGTATGACCGGCGCGATCTCGGCGAGGTGCGACGCGATCTGGCGGCCTGGCTCGGCAAATGGAGCGGCAAGTATCCCAAGCTTACCGGCTGGGTCGAGGACAACATCGAGGAGACCTGACCTACTTCCGTCTGCCGCTGGCGCATCGCAAGCACATGAAGTCGATCAACATGCTGGAGCGTCTCAACGAGGAGATCAGGCGACGCACCTACGTCGTCAGAATTTTCCCCAATGCCGAGAGTTGTTTAAGGCTGGTGCGGGCGCCAACCGTCGAGCGCCATGAGGCCTGGCTCGAGGACCATCGCTATCTCAACATGGATCTGTTGAAGGAGCGCAAAAACGAGACGCCACGCCAAACGGCCTGACCGATGCTCAGGCCCACCAAGGGGATGAGCCACCCCTCTCCGTCGCCGTCGCTCGCCACGCTGCGCTTTGGGCAAGCGAGCCACGGCGGCTCCGAGGGGATGGCTCAGCAGAACCCGCTGAATTTGACGCACAGAACTTCGTTGTGCTTGGCCGCTGCGACGGAAACGATACCTCATAACACCATACGCATTTCGCGCCCTAATCGTGTTTCGGAGCGCTGAAACGCACTATAGATGAAATGGGTTGGCACATTGAGCGGGTTGCCGTGAATGCGCCGGCGCATCGCCGGATTGCCGAGCACCTCGATTGTGCCCTCGGTTCTGTGCTCCAACAAGGGAAGCCAGAGCGACGCTATTGATTGTAAAACCCGGCGCCTGGAAGGGTTGCGCATCGGCAAGCCAGCAATACGCGTCAAATTACCCCGCTGACTGGCGCCTCCCCGCCGTACCAACGCAATACGAGTAGCTCGGCAAGCCCAACGATCCCGTAGAGACCGAGTCCGATGACGCACAATAGAACGATCGCCGCCAGCACTGTCGCGGTCTCGCCCGCTCCCGCCGCGAACATGATGATGTATCCAAGGCCGTGTTGCGCTGTAATAAACTCGCCGACGACGACGCCGATCATTGCCATCGTCACGCCAACCTTCATACCGGCGAAGATATAGGGCAGCGCATAGGGGAACCGTATCATCCGGAATGCCTGCCATTCGCTTGCGGTCAGCGATTCGCACAGCCGCAGCACCTCGGGCTTGGCGCTGACGAGTCCGGTCGCGCTCGACACGACAATCGGGAAGAACGCGATGAACACGGCGACGATGATCGAGGTCGTCTCGCCGACTCCCAGCCAGACAATAAACAGCGGCGCAAGTGCGATCTTTGGGATCAGCTGGAACATGACAATGCCTGGATAAAGTGCCTCGCGAACCCACGCGGAAAAGGTCAGGGCCACGGCGAGCCCGACGCCGAGCACGCTGGCAACAGCAAAGCTTAAGATGCTCTCGTTGAGGGTTGGCAGGGTCTCACCAAACAGGATCGCATAATTGTCGCGTAGTACCGTCCACACGGCAGACGGAGGCGGTAACAGGATCTGTGGGATGTGCAGCGCCTGGCACAGAATCTGCCACAGCGCAATTGCCGCAAAGGCAAAGCCAACCGGCAGCAGCACGAGGCGCAGCATGCGCGCTTTCGGTACGGCCTCGTCTGCGTCGGACACTGCGGCGAGTAGGGCCATTCTCTTTAATGCCGGCCGTAAACGCGGCGAACGCCGAACTCGGCGAGCGCCACCGCGCCGTAGAGCGCCACCCCAAGCCCGCTCAATACAGTAAGCGCCGCGAATACGTCCGCCGTGTTGAGCCGCGAGCCGGCGTTGAGGATATAATGGCCGAGTCCTGCCTGCGAGGAGATGAACTCACCAATGATTACACCGACGACCGCCATCGTCATCGCTACCTTGAAGCCGCTGAAGATCGCCGGCAATGCGAACGGAAAGCGCACCAACAGAAAGCACCGCCATTCGGAGGCTGTCAGCGAGCGACACAGCCGCAACACCGCCGGATCCGTCCCGGTGAAGCCGACTGCCGCTGCAATCACGACGGGGAAGAAGCTGATGAAGGTGGCGAAGGCCATGCGCGCCGGGCTGCCGAAGCCGAGCCAGATAACAAAGAGGGGCGCCAGCGCCACCTTCGGTACCAGCTGAAAGAATACCAGGTTCGGATAGAGCGTCTCGCGCAATAGCGGCGAATAGGTGATCACGATCGCGAGCCCGATTCCCAAAACCGCAGCCGCCGCGAACGCCAGCAGCGTATCGAGGGCGGTCGGCCACGCTTGATCTATAAGGACTGGCAGCGCGCGCCACATCTCTTGGGCGATCTCGACCGGAGTTGGCAATATCACCTCCGGGATGTGCAGCCGGAACGCCATGAACTGCCATAGCAGCAGCGCCGCTGCCGCGGTCGCAATTGGCAGAATGATCGGACGTACTCGGCGTAGCCTCGGGCCGATGACTGGGACGATGCCCGGCGGCGCGGCTCGGGGAATCTGCACGCTCATCGTGCCGCCTCGCGGCGCCATCCAGTTGTCCCGGCCCAAGGCGCTCGCGAGCGGCCGTGGCCCTCTTCGATGCGCTCGCGCAGATGGCGGCAGATCTCGTTGAATTCGCGGTTCTCGCCGAGCGCTATCGAGCGCGGACGGGCGAACGGCACGGCCAGGTCTTCAACGATCGTTGCAGGGCGCCTTGTCATGACCAACACGCGGTCGGCGAGCAGCACCGCCTCGCGGATGCTATGGGTCACGAACAAGGCGGTCTTCGTGAATTGCTGCCACAGATCGAGCAACAATTCGTTCATTTCATCGCGGCTTATCGCGTCGAGTGCACTAAACGGCTCGTCCATCAGCAGCACGTGAGGGTCATAAACCAGCGTGCGACAGATCGCCACTCGCTGGCGCATGCCACCTGATAGCTCGTGTGGCCGTTTGTGCTCGAAGCCGTTAAGCCCGACCTGTTGCAACAGGTTGTACGCGGCTTCCCGATAATCCGCGATTGAACGCTTCAAGACCCGAACCGGGAACAACACGTTATCGAGCGCGCTCTTCCACGGCAGCAGCGTCGGATCCTGAAACATGACGCCAATGGAGATGCGCGGGCTGGTCATCGGCTCACCGTCGACGATAATGCGGCCGGATGAAACAGGTTCGAGACCGCCAACCATCATCAACAACGTGCTTTTGCCGCAACCGCTGGGCCCCAAGATCGCGACGAACTGGCCCTGCGGCACCGTGAAGCTAACGGTACTTACCGCCTCAACGGCCGCAACCGTGCCAGCGCGGTAAACCTTGCTGACCCCGCTCGCCTCGATGCTACTAGGCCCCACCTCGGCAGTTGACATAGACCATTCCCATGGCGCTGGCGCAGGGTGCCTGCCCACCGGTATCAGGTGACATAAGCGCGAAATTCCTCGGAGTTCTTCTGCGCCTTGTCAAACTCGGCCGCGGAGACCTTGACGTTGCCGACGAAGCGGCTGGTCATTAGTGAATCCATGGATGGCCGCTTGTCACCAGGCTTTGCGACATAGCGCATGATCAGGTCCGTCTGCGTCTCGTAAGCCTTGGGGTCGATCCAGCCCACTCCATTCTTTTTTATGACCGGGTTGGCGGCAGCGTAAACCATGATGCCGGTGCCGACCCGGATCTGCTCATGCGCCTGCGCCGCTAGCCGCATTTCGGGCACTTGCTTGAAGAACAATTTCATTGCTTCGGCCGGGTCCAGCATTGTCGCCTTCAGACCTTCGAGCATCCCGTCCACGAAAGCGGCGCACAGTTCCGGCGCGGCAGTGACGCGGTTCGGCTGGGTCAACAACACATAGCCGTAATTGACGAGACCGACGGCGCTGTAGAGCATAAAGTGCGCCTTCACTCCGCTGGCCGCGTAAATCGGCATGATGCTGACCGCAAAGCCCGAGATCGCATCCACCTTGCGCTCGCCTAGTAGGCGGTTGCGAACGTTGGGATCCGTTTGGATGATCGTCACTTTTGACAGATCAAACCCCGCCTCAGCGGCATAGGCAGGAAGCAGCGGGTTCTCCCCAGAGGTCACGGTCGTGGCGAGCTTATGGCCTTCGAGATCATGCGGCGTCCTGATCGGCCCATCATTGAGGACGCCGAGCCCCATTGTCCCGTCATATTGACAGCAGCCGAGCGCCACGACCGGCAAGCCTTTGACGTTCTGCAAAATGGCTGCGGGAGCCGCAGCCATGCCGAAATCGAATCGACCTGTGCCAGTCGCCTGCGCGGCCGCCACCGATCCGGTGCCGCGGGCCATTGACACGTCGAGCCCGTGTTTGTCCCATAAACCCATGGCCTTGGCAGTGAAGGCGAACAGGTCGCTGCCTTCCGGGACCCAGGGCAGCGTAAATTTGATGGGCGTCTTGTTTTGTGCAAAGACGAGGCGAGGCTTTGCCAGCGCACCCGCGAGCCCGGCAAACGCGCCGCTGGCGGAACCCAGAAGCCCACGGCGCGAATATTGGCCTCGGGCCATAACCAGCCTCCTTCAGAGCGCTATTGAAATTACCACGCGAAGCAAACAAGATTGAAAGTCATGTGTCAAGCGACTGTCCAGGATCAGAAATTTGTGAGACGGAGGCCTGCGCAGCCACGGCGTAATGTGCGTCGTTGCGCGTGGTGTCCGGCGTTGGCGATAGTGAAACGGGCGACTGGATCATACGGCGGGGAACTGGCTTGAAGGTTTTGTCGGGCCGGACGTTGATTGCCAGTGGGTGTCGTGAAGGAGCCACGGAGATGGACCGCTTCAATCTAGGAAAACACAGTCGGCCCGTTTCAACCAATTCTGTGCAAGCGCAACGCCGGTTCGATTTAGGCCTCAATTGGTGCTTCGGATTCAATTTCGGAGAAGGACGAAAGTGCTTCGAGCAGGCGCTGGAATTTGATCCTGAATGCGTGATGGCCCATTGGGGCGTCGCTTACGGATCGAGCCCTTTCTACAACCTGATCTGGCGCGAAATGGGCGAGCAGGAGGCCAGTGCTCGTGCCCAACTCGCTTACGCACATCTGCAAAAAGCAGGATCGCTCTCCGAACACGCTACCGAACTTGAGAACCGGCTTGTAGAGGCGCTGGCTTACCGCTTTCAAAAGCCGCATTCCGTTTCTCCGGCCGAGTATGACCGCTGGGACGATGACTATGCTGCGGAAATGCGCAGAGTTTATTACGGTCATCCCCAAGATCACGATGTGGCGGCTCTGCTGGTGGAAGCTCTGATTACGCGCACACCCCGACGTTTGTGGGACGTCAAGACCGGTGAACCCGCGAAAGGCGCGGACATTCTAGAGGCGTTGAATGTCTGTGAGCGCTCGGTCGCGCTATCGGAGCGGCAGGGCAAGGCGCCACATCCGGCGATCTTGCACTTACACATCCATGCTCTCGAAATGTCGAACTTTCCCGAGCGCGGCAGCCGCTCGGCGGACCTCCTGTCGGACATGTGCCCCGACGCCGGCCATCTGAATCACATGCCGGCTCATATCTATGTACTCTGTGGGGATTATTGGCGAGCGCGACTATCCAGCCAGAAGGCTATTCTGGCGAACAACAAATACCTTTCCTATGCAGGACCGTTCACCTTCTACACGGTCGCCTGCTGCCACGATCTTCATCTGATGATGCATACGTGCATGTTGCTTGGCCGGTACAAGGAATTGATCGAGGCGGCCGACAAAATCTGCACCTTACTCACCGCCGAGGTTTTGTCCGTCAAGGATCGCCCCAAGTTCGCAATGAGCCTGGAAGGCTATTACTCGATGAAAATGCACGTGATGGTGCGGTTCGGGCGATGGAGAGAGATCATCGAAATGCCGTTGCCCGATGACCCTGAGCTGTATCTGGTCACGACAGCCATGCACCATTACGCGAAAGGCATATCCCATGCCTTCCTGAAGAATTTTCCAGAAGCCGAGCAGGAACGCACGCACTTTCACGAAAGTCTCGGCCGAATCCCGCAAGAGCGGAGATTCTTCAACAATCCAGCTCATTGCATCCTGGCAGTGGGCGAGAAGATGCTCGATGGCGAATTGGAGTACCACAAGGGCAATCATGGGCGCGCATACGAGTATTTGCGAGAAAGTGTTCGTCGCGATGACAACCTCGAGTACATCGAGCCGTGGGCCTGGATGCACCCGCCCCGCCACGCACTGGCTGCTCTCCTTCTTGAGCAGGGGCATTGTGAGGAGGCCGAGGAAGTCTATCGCGACGATCTGGGTATGACTGGAAAAATTCAGCGCTGCGCTCAGCATCCGGACAATGTCTGGTCGCTGCATGGACTTGCCGAATGCTTGCAGAGAAGAGGTGAGCAGGACGAGCTGCGGGCGATCCGCACAAAACTTGCGCATGCGCTTACGATGGCCGACGTGCCGATTACCTCCTCCTGCATGTGCCGGCACGAGCTGAGAGAGTGCTGCCGATAAATGACCTCGCAACTTACGCTTTGATATTGGCTGCACGGTTGACGGCTATTGGGCCGACATGGCGCGGACGGCCGTGGTCAGCGAGGCGACGCGCGAGCAGCACGACGACCCCTGCTCGCGCGCGAAGAGGCACAGCGTGCACTAGCGTGCGCGGTTGTGAGCGTCGGCGAATTGTTCAGAGACGCGTTCGATCGCGTCCGCCAGGGCGCGCTGCCCGAATACAAACGAAGCAATTGCGGGCACGGGATCGACATCGACGTACATGAATTTCCGACGCTCAGTGCGGCGAAGCAGAATGTCGAACTTGAAGACGGCATGGTGTTGTGCGCGGAGAGTCCAGATCGGCTGGGGCGGCATGATGGTGGAGGGCATGATCGTCATCCGCCCGAACGGCAACGGATGCCTGACACGGCTGCCGCGCGAATTGCGGCGACTATGACGGACCCGTCAAGCGCAAACGTCACGCCGCGTAATGTGATGTCGAAAACGAGTTGGCAGTCGTGAGCTGCGCGACCGTGAGCCCATTTCCGCCGTGGCTGATGACATCGATGCCGGCCGCGCCACCTGCCGATCCACGGCATCCTGCACCGCCTTTGCGGTTGCCTCAAAAACCGCCGAGCACGTAGGGGGCTGACAAGACGTCGTGGATCGGGTAAAAAACCAGCGAGTGAGTCGAAAGAGGTCACGCACTGAAGATCAGCATTGCTGCGGGAGAGATCGGCCGTGTGCCGGCGCCGAAGGAGCAACTGCCCCGGAAACTCTCAGGCAAACGGACCGCGCAATGCGAAAAAGCTCTGGAAAGAGATGCCGCTTCTAGGCGTCCGCCGACGGGATAACGTTCTCAGGCGAAGATACAGAGGGGGCACCTGATCGATCAGCCGCATGCTGACGAGGTGCCCGAATGCCTAAGATCGATTTCAGCGAGCGGTGCACTTCCATCTCCGGACCAATTGCGTCCGGTGGTGCGAAGCACAGTCCGGCGCCCTCAATCATCTCGCACCGCCCGGGTCGGTGATGAGCGCCGCACCAAATCAAAATCTCGCCGGACTGAAGCGTCTGCCGTTGCACGACCTCCATGTGCAGCTTGGCGCGGCGATGTGTGCCTTCGCCGGACACGCGATGCCGGTACACTACGCGCTCGGCGTGCTGAAAGAACACCTGCAGGTCCGAACCGCCGCTGGGCTGTTCGACGTTTCCCATATGGGACACCTCGTGCTGCGGCCGCGCACCGGCACTGTGGAGAATGCCGCACGCGCCCTCGAACGCCTGGTGCCAGCGGACGTATTGGGCTTACCTCAATGTCGGCTGCGCTATGCATTTTTTACAAATGCGCACGGCGGCATTGAAGACGACCTGATGATTGGCCGCTGCGCCGATCATTTCATGCTGGTGGTCAATGCAAGTCGCAAGGAGCGCGACGCCGCGCTCCTCCGCGAGGTCCTCTCCGACGTTTGCACGATCGAAATGCTGAGCGACCGCGCCCTGCTTTCGCTACAGGGTCCGGGAGCCGAAAACGTGCTGACCGCTTTGTCACCGGCCGTCGCGTCGATGCGGTTCATGGACGTTCGGCTGCTGGCGATCGGCGGAATCGATTGCGTCGTCACGCGGTCCGGCTACACCGGCGAGGATGGATTTGAGATTAGCATCGAGGCATGCCACGCGGAGCGCTTCCTTCGAAAGCTGCTGCAAAATCCGGCGGTAAGAATGGCCGGGCTCGGCGCCCGCGACAGCCTGCGAACCGAGGCCGGTTTATGCCTCTATGGCGTCGATCTCGATGCCAACACCACGCCGGTGGAGGCAGCACTGGAGTGGGCCATTCCGCGCGTCAGACGAGACGGCGGCGAGCGCGCTGGCGGTTTCCCCGGAGCGGACGTCGTGCTTGCACAATTAAACCGCGGTGCCACGCGACGCCGCTTGGGCATAAGGCCGCGCGACCGCACGCCGGTTCGCGGGGGGGCGCCGCTCTATTCGGACGGCACGGCCGTGCAGTCCATCGGCATAGTAACGTCAGGCGGTTTCAGCCCATCGCTCTCCAGCCCGATCGCTATGGGATACGTACCGAAGCAGTTTGCGACGCCGGACCAAACATTGTTTGCCGAGGTTCGCGGCAATCGCCATGCGGCCGCAGTAACAGCGCTGCCGTTTGTTCCGCATCGCTACAAACGGACTAAGCCCGGAGGAACGCAAGCATGATCAAGTTCACAAAGGAGCACGAATGGGTCCGCCTCGAAGGCGACGTCGCCACCGTCGGCATCACCGCCTATGCGCAAGAGCATCTAGGCGATCTGGTTTTCGTCGAGCTGCCGGAAACCGGTAAGCGGTTCAACAAGGGTGCGCCCGCGGCCGTTGTCGAATCGGTGAAGGCCGCTTCCGACGTCTATGCGCCGGTGAGCGGCGAGGTCCTCGAAACCAATGCAGAGATCGTGACCAATCCAGCGCTGGTCAATTCTGATCCGCTAGGCGCCGGGTGGTTCTTCAAGCTGACGGTCTCCAACCGCGCCGACATCGACGAACTGATGGATGAAGCGGCCTATCAGGCCCAACTTGGTTGATGTCATGCAAAACAACATGCGCGAGAGTCGCGATCCTGCGGCAGCGGAAGCCGATTTTTCACAGCGACACATCGGCCCTTCCGCCAAGGAAATCGGCTTAATGCTGCAGATCGTCGGCGCCGGATCTCTCGATACGCTTATTTCACAAGCAGTTCCGGAGCATCTGCGGCAGGCGCAGCCGCTCGATATCGGCGCATCGCTGAGCGAGGCGGAACTCCTGGCCAAAATGCGCGAGGTCGCCGAGCGGAATCGGCCGATGGTCTCTATGATCGGCCAAGGCTATTACCGTACGCATCTGCCGGCCGTCATTCAGCGCAACGTCCTCGAGAACCCCGCCTGGTACACCGCCTATACGCCGTATCAGCCGGAAATCAGCCAGGGGCGCCTCGAAGCACTGTTGAATTTCCAGACCATGGTAGTGGACTTGACCGGCCTGGACGTCGCAAACGCTTCACTCCTCGACGAAGCGACCGCCGCCGCCGAAGCAATGGCGATGGCCAAGCGCGTGAGCCGCTCGCAGTGTAACTGTTTCTTCGTCGATCGGGATTGTCATCCGCAAATAGTTGCGGTCGTGCAAACCCGCGCGGAGCCGCTCGGCTGGTCGGTCCGCGTGGGCGACCCGGCCAGCGAACTCGATCCCGCAGAAGTTTTTGGCGCACTCTTTCAGTATCCGGGTTCGAGCGGCGAGGTCCTTGACCATCGCGAAGCAATCCGGCGTCTGCACGCGCATGAGGCCATCGCCATCATGGCGGCGGATCCCCTGGCGCTTACTCTGCTCATTCCGCCCGGCGAGTTTGGCGCCGACATCGCGGTCGGCTCCTGTCAGCGCTTCGGGGTTCCATTGGGATTCGGCGGACCGCATGCCGCCTACATAGCCGCGAGATCGTCCTTTCAGCGGGCGCTGCCCGGGCGGCTGGTGGGCGTGAGCGTCGATAGTCGCGGCCGGCGCTCATATCGTTTGGCGTTGCAGACTCGCGAACAGCACATCCGCCGCGAGAAGGCTACCTCTAACATCTGCACCGCTGAGGTGCTCCCGGCAGTGCTCGCCGCAATGTACGCCATGCATCACGGTCCGGATGGCTTGCGGCGCATCGCCTCGCGGGTGGCGCGGACCGCAGCTACGCTGGCGCGCGGTCTGCGCGAGCGGGGCTGGAATGTGCTCACCAAAAGCTTCTTCGACACCATCACAGTCGATGCCGGCGCTCACAAGCGCATCGTGCTCGAACGGGCGACGGCATTGGGCATCAACTTCCGAGGTGAACGGCCTGGGTGTCCAACCGCGATCGGCATCAGCTGCGACGAGACGACGGTCGAGAGCATCGTCGAGACCGTCTGGAAGGTGTTCGGGGTCAACAGTGAAAGCGAACGCGGCGATGGTCGACCGTTCGCCCAGCCGCCTCGGGCAACGGATTGCATTCCCGACAACCTGAGACGCACCAGCACCTTCCTGACCCATCCGGTGTTCCACGAGCATCGCTCGGAGACGCAGCTCCTGCGCTACCTGCGCCGATTGGCGGACCGAGATCTGGCCCTTGATCGCACCATGATCCCGCTGGGCTCCTGCACCATGAAGCTCAACGCCGCGGCCGAAATGCTGCCGCTGACGTGGCCGGGTTTTGCCGACGTGCATCCGTTCGTGCCCGACAGCCAAGTCGAGGGCTACACGGAGATGATCGCTGACCTAAAGAAAAAGCTGATCGCGATCTCTGGCTATGACGCCATTTCGTTGCAACCGAACTCCGGCGCCCAGGGCGAGTTTGCAGGGCTGCTTGCCATCCGCGCCTATCACCGCGACCGAGGTCAGGCTCACCGGACCGTCTGTCTGATCCCGACCTCGGCCCATGGCACCAATCCTGCTTCCGCGCAGATGGCCGGCATGGAGATCGTTGCCGTCAACTGCGACCCTGACGGCAACGTCGACATCGCCGACTTCCGCGCCAAGTCGGAGAAGCACAGCGAGCGGCTCGCCGCCTGCATGATTACCTATCCGTCCACTCACGGTGTGTTTGAATCTGCAATTCGAGAGCTTTGCGACGACGTTCATGCACACGGCGGGCAAGTTTATCTCGACGGCGCGAATCTCAACGCCCAGGTCGGGTTGCTGCGGTCCGGCGATTACGGTGCCGACGTCAGCCACTTCAACCTGCACAAGACATTTTGCATTCCGCATGGTGGCGGCGGCCCCGGCATGGGACCGATCGGCGTCAAAGCCCACCTTGCGCCGTATCTTCCTTCGCAGCTGCCCCTGGCCGCGCAGCCGGCTCGCGTAGGACCGGTGGCGGCGGCGCCGTACGGATCGGCCTCGATCCTCACCATCGCCTGGGCATATATGTTGATGATGGGCGGGGATGGTCTCACCCAGGCGACGAAAGTGGCAATCCTGAACGCCAATTATATCGCGGCGCGTCTGCACAGTCATTTTCCGCTGCTGTTCTGCGGTCGGCACAATCGCGTTGCGCATGAATGCGTCATCGACCTACGACCGTTCAAGGACACCGCCCAAGTGACCGTTGAGGATGTCGCCAAAAGGCTGATCGATTACGGCTTCCATGCACCAACCATCAGCTTCCCGGTCGCCGGCACCATGATGATCGAGCCTACCGAGTCCGAGTTGCTGACCGAGCTCGACCGGTTCTGCGATGCCATGATTTCGATCAAAAAAGAAATTCGCGAGATCGAAAACGGAAACCTGTCGAAGACCGACAATCCGCTCAAGAATGCGCCACACACCGCCGTCGATCTGATCGACTGGACGCGATCCTATCCGGCCAAACGTGCCGCCTTTCCCGCCGGCACCGACAGGGAGAAGTATTGGTGTCCGGTAAACCGGATCGACAACGTCTACGGCGATCGTCACTTTTTCTGCACCTGCATGCCGGCAGACGCGCCAGACGTGGACGGTGGTACGGAGCGGAGCCTGCCGCGTTCAGCGCCAGCGATGGCTGTCCCTTGATTGCCCGCCGTGTGGCGGCTCGAAGTGATATCAATCTATCGGGTTCGAAGTCGTTGGCAACGAATATGCGCTGTGGCCGGACTTCGTGAAAGCGACTGGCATCGACGCCAGCAAAGTGAACATCGAAGCATGGATGCCGCGAGTTTGATTCGGACCGCGCCGCCAAGCAGATCAAAAGTCGTCGGCAATATCTTCGGCAGCATTGCGCCGACCTATCGGGCCAATCATATCGCGGTCAACGCGATGTTCTATGCAGATTATGGCGTCAAATCATGCAGCATCGTGGCCGCCTGCAAACGCGAGACGGTCGCGTAGCGGCCGCAGGTGTGCAAGGCTTTCGTCGACGGCCTGCTGGGAGGGCTCAAGTTCGTCTACCTCAATCCGGAAAAGGCGATCGGTATCCACATCGACAGCCTGAAAGAATTTCAGGGCGGCGCTCCGGCGACGCGCGAGGTCTTATTATACGGGCAGGAGGTGGGCACCTCGGTCGGCTTCGTGAACTCTTTCAAGCAACACGGGCTCGGCCACATCGACACTTGCCGACATCACCAGGCAATTTGTCATCACCTACATGGGGATCAAGCATGTTCCCCCCGGCCGACAAGCTCAGGATTGGACGCGGCGCTCGTTCTGATGTTGCCGGCCGACAAAGCCTTCATCCTAAATCCGTGAGTTGACCGCTTTTGAAGCAGGTCGCCTGAGGGGCTCTCAACCGCGACGAGCAGCTCTGACGCGCTGGAGTTGGCGAGGCGAAGCGAGTTTTGCCCAGCACGGAAATTTTCGATTTAAGGAAGGGCCGGCACGAGACCGCGCCAAGGAGCGCTCCCGAGCCGTGCGGGCGCTGATCTCCTAAATCCGGGGGCATTGAACTGAGCTCTCGCCAGCGCTTCTCACCCATAACTCGCAGCCCCCGAGGGCTGGAGTTGTCGTGGCACGTTCAATTTCCGCCCACGGAGAAATTTTCTGAACGCCTCGCTGAGGATTCGGTACCAGCGTTCGATCGGGCTCAACTGCTCCGCAGTCTTTCGTAGCTGTAGGAAAAAGCGGGCGATGCGGGTGAGCGCCTTTTGGGCGCGGTGATGCTCGCCGTGGCTGCTGGTGATCGTTACGGTGGTGCGGCCGGCGTGACGGGTTTGCCGACCGATGGCCTGAAGCAGCAATGGCCGGCTGGTGATCGCTTCACGATGATGATTGGGGTCGGCCAGGCGCACGAACAGGTTCCACCAGTTGAAGAACAACGCGACCATGCCCGCCGTCAGACGGCAGCGCTTGAGGTCGCGGGTCGTGAAGCCGCCCCAGCCCCATTGGTTCTTCAACTCGTCGAAGACATTCTCGCAGTCGGCACGGTCGCGATAAAGCTGACCGATAGAAAGGATCTCGCTGTTGAGCGAGGTGACGAGAACGGCGTATTCCCAGACCTCATCGCCATCATCGACCTCGGCAAAGCTGAGCCGCAACTGACCCATGTCATCGCGTTGAGCCAGCGCCAGGGAGCGTTCGATGCGCCGCCGCAGGATCACGATACGGCGTTGCCGGCTCCATCCCAGAAGGCGCAACTGGTCGTCCTTGCCTTGCCATCGGCGGCCGGCATTCTGCCAGTCTTGCTCGCGCATCGCCCGTTCGATCGCACGCTTCACGTTAGTCGTGAGCCGCAGCTTGAATAGATAGTCCTGGCCGTGCTGTTCGGCCTCACGCAACACAGGCTCGTTGCCGAAATTGGAATCGCCGCGGATGATCCACGGCCGCCGCTCCGGCGCCAGACCGTCCAGCAGTTTCCATAGTCCCGGTGCACAATGCTTCGAGGTGTGCTCGTTGCCCGGCGCGACTTCAACCCCCAGCACCAGCCGCAGGTTGCCCACCATGTAGCAGTGATAACTGTGCGACGGCCGCCCTGGCTTTTGCGGATTGTAGCTCACCACAGCGCCTTCCTGATGCCCATAGAGCGGCTTGACCGTGGTGTCGATGTCGAGAATCCATGGCTCGCTCAAAAGCGGCCGCGTCGTGTAATCGAGATGTCCCTGCAGCCACGTCTCGCCGGCCTCTTCGTCGATCTTGTCGAGCCCACGCCGCACCGCGTCCTCGCAGACCACCTCCGTCATCCCCAGAAGCGGCGGATTCACTGTGTCGCAACGTACCGTCGTCATGTGCGCGTAGCGCCAATGTCCGGCCAGCACCGACAGCAAAATCGTGCCCAGCACGTCGCGCTTTTTCGGTGCATTCGGACTCGAATAGTGCAGCGGGCAGTCCGCCACCATGCGGTCGAACAGTCCGCCCTGTTTGACGAATTCAATGAAGAACGGCATCTGCCCAAACGGCGTCACCGGCGCGCTGTTGTCCCATTCAACATGGATGCGGCCCGCGAAGGTATCCGCCACGATAGGTCCAGCCGATGCTCGTTCTACTAACGGTTGATCACCCGGCGGGAGACTCCCGATAATAGTGCGATTCGTTCCCATCCCTTATGATAACAATGATTTGCTGAATCGCAGAGCGGCTCAACTCACGGATCTAGGTTCATTGGGAGTCAAGCGGCTCTGAGGAACGATGTGCCATTGACAATCGTCATCGGGCGCAAGCTATTCCCGGCGCTGGAGGCTGAACTGATTGTCGACCTGATCGCGATCTGCCGTTTTACGACGCGTCGCGTCAAAAACACGCGATCGCCTCGCTCAACGAATTCGCGAGGGACGTGGACCTTCTCGCTTGCAACCCGTCATACGTAGATGTCGTGGCGTTGGAATTCCAGGCTCTGTAGATCGCCCGCGGGCTCAGTCGACCTCTGGGTAGCTATAGGGGCAGGCCTCCTCGGCGCTGCGTCCGAGAGGATCCCAGTCCGGCAACGTCGCCCAGATTCTTTCGCCCGCGGCCTGTGCATCGGCGCGCAACCGGGCGAAATCGACGCCGCGAATGGTTCGATTTTCCATGCAAACCTTGCCGTCCACGATGGCAGTCTCAATATCGTCGCCGACCCCGCATTCCACGACGCTTTTGACCGGATCGCGGACCGGTCCATAGCGGAGGGTATTTTGGCCGGACAAATCGATGATGATGATGTCGGCTAGCGCTCCCGGAGCAAGGCGCCCGAGGTCCTCTCGTCCGACCGATTTGGCGCCGCCCAGCGTGGCTGCTTCGAAAATCTCCCCCGCCGGCGCCGCAAAGTAAGTGTGACCCATAACCTTGCCCATGTAGCAGGCGGTACGCATGTTCATGATCATGTCGCGCGGATAGGTATCCGAGCCGATCGAGATATTGACGCCTGCTTGCCGATACCTCTGCCAATTGTCGAGAACGCGCGCCCGCCGCACGATGTTGATCGGACAATGCGAGATCGTGACGCCAGACCGGCCCATCAACTCGAGATCGCGCGCCAGTGCGTAATTGAGGTTGGGATTGTCGGCGATGAAATTGCCGTGCCCAATATTTAGCGTTGGGCGAAGGAGACCGACATCCTCCAGCACCTCGACCGGTGTCTTCATGTACTCCCGCACGGTATCGTGAAATTCGAGTACGCTGTATGCGGCATGAGTGGCAACCGGCAAATTGCGCTCGTCCGCTGCTACGCGTGTCCGTTTGAGCACTTCGATACTGCACGTTTCGACTTCGCGCGGGACAAGAATGCCACGCACGCGGTCTTCCGCCGTTCCGTGGTGAGCATCGATCCACTCAAGGGAGGTTTTCAAGCCGCTCAGCCCCAGTTCGTCGTTACGAACGCGCTTGAGCCGGCCAAGTTTGTCGCCAACCCAACGCCCGCAATCGTAGCCGGGAGCCAGATAGGCGCGGGTTCCAAGCCTCTTCACCTCCGCGAGCAACGAATCCTGTACGCGCATTTGGCTGCCGAACTCGATCATTGTGGTGACGCCATTGCGCAACAGCTCGGCAACAGTGAACGCAGCGTTGAGTTCGAAAGCGGCCTCCGCGCCGGCATCACCGTGTTTTAGATACCGCGGATCGCCTCTTACGGCGCTGCCCTCCTTTGGCACGCTGATTTCGAGGAAGGGCTGACCGAAATACATCGGCCGTCCAGTATCCGTGATGAGCCGGTGGGATGCGCGGTGACCGCTATGGACGTGCGTATCGATGAATCCCGGCGCCACGAGATTGCCTTTGGCGTCGATGGTCTTGTCGACCTGGCCGTCGAAGCCTTTGCCGACATGTATGATCTTGTTGCCCTCATAGACCACGACGCCGTCACGGATGAGAGTATGCCGGCCCCCGTTATGGCCGACAATCCAGCCGCCGTTGATGGCAGTGCGCATGGCGTATCCCTTTCTCTATTTTGGCCATCGGTCGCGTATTCCAGCCCGCGCCCGCACACGCACCGGGACGTGAAACGGGTCTAATCGCGTACATGCCGAAGGGTATAGGCACTTAAGTTTGACACGGCCCTCTTTGGTGGTGAAGTGCCAATCTGACTTGGTGTGATGGCTATTTCGGTCGTGCTCCCAGGCGGCGATCTCATCGATGAGCGTCTGGTTGTCGGGAATGCGGCGGTCGAGGCATTGGGCCGAGAGGACGCCGAGTTCGGATTCGGCCAGATCAAGCCAACTGCCGTGCTTGGGCGTGTAGTGCCATTCGAACCGCTCGACCAGCCGTCTGGCTTCGGGACGCGGGAAAGCCTCGTTAAGTGACGCCTTGCTGTGGATGTTGAGATGTGTGCCGCAGAGGGGCGCTTCTGTTCTCATTCTCGATTTATGTGCAGTGCGCAGTGATGTGGAGTTGAGGGCTGATAGTAGTACTGATGCGGTGTTTGATGGCCGTAACGTATAGATCATAGCCTCTTCAGCCAATCAACGATGTTGATCGCGCAGAAGCGATGTGCCCGGCGCGGGTGGTGCAAGGATCTCAGGGAATACTTGCATAAGCGCTTGGCGTTTTAGATCGATGTCCGCCCTTGCATAGGTCATGGTTGTGTTCAGCCACGAATGCGCAAGCCATTGGCTGATGGCACTCCCGCCTTCAGGAGAAAGATGGCGGTCGTATGCCGGAAGGAATGGGGATGGATCCGCTTCTCCTGCAGCGTGCGGGTTGCTCTGGCTCCGGCTATGATGTGCCTCTTGAGCAAGTAACAAACGCCAAAGCGGGTCAACTTGTTGCCTTGGCGGTTCACGAACAGCGGAGATTCTCTGCCTCGTGAATGAGCGGGCCCGTTCGAGAGTTCACTCGGATCGCTGAAGAGGGGCGGGCCATTCCATAATCAGGGACGAGGCTACAACGGATGCTGTCATGAAGAATCCCGCGCAACCGACCAAATTCATGGAATCGATGGTCTAGGTGTCTGATCATTCGCTACTACAAACCAATCCCGTAGCCCGCGGAGGAGGGAGGTTCTCACCCTCACCATGGTTCGCATGGCGCTCGGTTCGCCTGCAGCCTTGGGCGCCGTCGCTGCAAGCCGCACGGGGTTGACAAGCGTCTGATGACGAATTACTGTTTTCGTCAGTCATCAAGGAGCCAATCCTGCCGAGATGCGGGGTTGCTCAGCACATGTCATGAGCCCGCAGGTCAAAACCAAGCCTGACGACACCAAGGCCCGAATCATGGAGGCTGCAGAAGCCCTGTTCCTTCGGCTTGGTTACGCCAAAACGGCGGTTGCCGACATTGCGGCCGAGCTGGATATGTCACCCGCCAACGTTTACCGCTTTTTTCCCTCCAAAAATGCCATCGTGGAGGCCATCTGCCGGCGTTGTCTGGCCGAGGTCGAGGAAAAGGCCTGGCGCGTGGCGCGCTCGAAGGGTCCGGCGGCCGAGCGGATGGAGCGGATGATCCTTGAGATTCTGGCCTATCACAAGGAGAATCTGATCACGGAGCACCGCGTCAACGACATGGTGCTGGCCGCGATCGAACACAGTTGGGAGACCATCCGGGCGCACAAGGGGGTCATCCACGGCGTGGCCGAATTGATCCTGCGCGACGGCATCGAGGCTGGTGAGTTTGAGACGGTCGATCCGCATGCCACCGCTGGTCTGATCATGCACTGCCTTATTCGTTTTACCCATCCTCTCGTGCTCGGCCAATGTATGGAAGAGGGCGAGGACGTAGAGGCCGAGGCAAGCGCTTCCATCCACTTTTTGCTGCGCGCCATCACCCCGCGGCGTTAGAGGTCACAAGGCCGTGACAAGCCTAACCATGTCTGAAGTGTAACAGAAAATGAATTTCGTCAGTCATTAGTCTTCACTGTAGGAGGCCGCCATGGCTACTCCCCCGCTCTCGCGCCTCGGCAACATGGCGCTCGCCATAGCCGCCATCGGGCTCGTTCCACTGCTCGCTGCCTGTGACCGGGAGGTCGCCTCCGCCCCAGCCAAGCTCGAACGGCCCGTGCAGGTGCAGAGAGTTGTCTTCGCTAACGCGAATCCGGCACGCGAATTTGTCGGCGTGGTGCGGGCGCGCCACGAAACCGATCTCGGCTTCCGCGTCGCCGGCAAGATCCTGACGCGCTCCATCAATATGGGCGATGCCGTGCACGCCGGCGACGTCATCGCCCGGCTCGACCCGCAGGATCTCAATCTGCAGGTCGAGAGCGCGCAGGCGGAGCTCACCGCCGCCACCTCTAATCTCGCCGACGCTGCGGCCGAGGAGGCGCGCTTCGCCAAACTCATAATGAGTGCCTCGATCGCGGCCGCCGACTACGACCACAAGAAGGCCGCCAAGGCCGAGGCCGAGGGAAGACTCGAACGCGCGCAGCGCTCGCTCGATCTCGCGCGCAATCAGCTCGATTACGCCGAGCTCAAGACCGACGCCGACGGCGTGATCACCGCGACGCCGGCCGAACCTGGCCAGGTCGTGAATATCGGCCAGCCGGTGGCGCGGCTGGCTCATGGCGAGATGGAAGCGCTGGTGGCACTGCCGGAGAGCTGGCTGGAGCAAGGCCGCGCGTCCGCCGCCACAGTCTCCCTGTGGGCCAACCCCGATCGCCGCTTCAAAGCGCATCTGCGCGAACTCTCGCCCCAAGCCGACGCCAGCACCCGCACTTATGCGGCGCGCTTCACCATCGAGAACCCCGACGATACGGTCGCGCTCGGCATGACCGCGACGGTCAGGCTTGCACGCCCGGCGACGGGCCGCCTCGCCAAGCTGCCGCTATCCGCAATCCTCAATCGCGGCACGGGACCGTCGGTTTATGTGATCGGCAAATCGGGCGCGCTGGTGCTGCAGCCCGTGACCGTCGCGTCGTTCGCCGAGGATACCGCACTCGTCAGCGACGGCGTCGCCGACGGCGACGAGGTCGTTACGCTCGGGGTGCAGACGCTCGAGCCCGGCGCGCGGGTTCGCACCGTCAACGCACGCTGATGAGTCACCGCGACCGAACCATCAACCGCCCATGAAAGGGCGCATCATGAAACGGTTTAATCTCTCCGAATGGGCGATCACGCATCAATCGCTGGTGCTGTTCATGATCATTCTCTTGGGTGCGGCCGGCGTCTATTCCTACCTCAACCTCGGCCGCGCCGAGGACCCGAACTTCACCATCAAGGTCATGGTGATCGGCGTCGGCTGGCCAGGCGCGACCGCAGACGAGATGCAGACGCAGGTCACCGACAAGATCGAGAAGAAGCTGCAGGAGCTGCCTTATCTCGATCGCGTCGAGACCTATTCGCAGCCGGGCGATGCCTTCCTCCAGGTGATCCTCTCGGATACGACACCGCCCGCCAAGGTGAAGGATCTCTGGTATCAGGTCCGCAAGAAGGTCGGTGACATCAGGAACGAGCTTCCCGCCGGCATCACCGGTCCGAACTTCAACGACGAATTCGGCGATGTCTATTCGGCCCTCTACATGCTGACTGGCGACGGCTTGGGCCTTGCCGAGCTCAAGGACCGCGCCGAGGACATCCGCCAGCGCCTGTTGCGGGTCCCGGACGTGAATAAGGTCGACATCATCGGCGAGCGGCCGCAGAAGATCTTCATCGAGTTCAGCCATACCAAGCTCGCCACGCTCGGTGTCACACCGCAACAGATCTTCGACAGCGTCGCGCGGCAAAACGCGGTTGTGCCCGGCGGATCGGTCGATACCTCCGCGGATCGCATCAATTTGCGGGTGACCGGCGCGTTCTTCGGCGTCTCCGCTATAGCTGCGGTGCCGGTGCAGGCGAACGGGCAAATCTTCCGGCTTGGCGATATCGCAACCGTCAAGCGCGGCTACGAAGATCCGCCGAGCTTCGTCGTTCGCCAAGGCGGCAAGCCCGCACTCGGCATCGGCGTCTCCATGCAGGATGGCGCGAACATCCTGACGCTTGGAAAGAACCTCAAGGAGGCCATGACCGAAATAATGGCTGAGCTGCCGCGGGGCATCGAGATCACGCAAATCGCCGATCAGCCTCGCATTGTCGATGGCTCGGTCTCGGAATTCGTCGAGACGTTCGCCGAGGCGCTGGTCATCGTGCTCGCGGTCGGCTTTCTCTCGCTGGGCTGGCGCACCGGAATCGTGGTCGCGCTGTCGGTGCCGCTGGTCTTGGCGATCGTGCTCCTGGTGATGTATGCGAGCGGCTTGGTCCTGCATCGCATCACACTCGGTGCGCTCATCATCGCGCTTGGCCTTCTGGTCGACGACGCCATCATCACCATCGAAATGATGGTGGTGAAGATGGAGCAGGGCTGGGACCGCGCCCGTGCCGCCACTTTTGCCTGGACCTCGACCGCGTTCCCGATGCTGACCGGCACGCTGGTGACCGCGGCGGGTTTCCTGCCGGTCGGCTTCGCCAGATCAAGCGCAGGTGAATATGCCGGCGCCATTTTTTGGGTGGTCGGTCTTGCGCTGATTGCTTCCTGGATCGTGGCGGTCGTGTTCACGCCCTATCTCGGCCTGAAACTGCTGCCCAAACTGGCCAAGCCCGGCGTGCACCGCGATCCGGACTTGATCTATGACACGCGAATCTACCGCCTGTTGCGGAGAATAATCGACACCTGCCTGCGCTGGCGCAAGACTGTCGTCGCCGTCACGATGCTCATGTTCGGCTGTGCGATCGCCGGCTTCGGCTTGGTGCAGCAGCAGTTCTTTCCGACGTCGACGCGCACCGAGCTGTTCTTCGAAATGCGCCTCCCCGAGGGCACCGCGATCGGCGTGACCGACGCAACTGCCAGGAAGGCAGAGCAGCTGCTCCGCGGCGATTCCGACATCGTGACCTATACGAGCTATGTCGGCCAGGGGGCGCCGCGGTTCTGGCTCGGCCTCAATCCGGTGTTGCCGGATTCGAACTTCGCCCAGATCGTCATCGTCACCAAGGACCTCGATGCGCGCGAGCGCGTAAAGAAGCGGCTCGATCAAGCCATCGCCAACGGCGCCGTGCCGGCCGCGCGCGCGCGCGTAGATCGTTTCTTTTTCGGTCCGCCAGTTGGGTTTCCAGTGCAGTTCCGGGTGGTTGGGCCCGATCCATTGAAGGTGCGGAAAATCGCCGAACAGGTGCGCCAGCTGATGGCCGCTAACCCGAAGATCGTCGACGCACATCTCAATTGGGGCGAGCAGGAGAAGTCGATCCGTCTTGAAGTCGATCAAGACCGCGCCCGTGCGCTCGGCCTCACGCCGCAAGATGTGGCGCAGACGCTGCAGACGTTACTCTCGGGCTATACCGTCACGCAATACCGCGAGGGCATTGAAACGATCGACGTCGTGGCGCGCGCGGTTCCGGCCGAGCGTCTGGCGCTCGACCGCCTGAGCGAGCTCACGATCAGCGCGCAGAATGGCGTCGCCGTACCGCTTTCGCAGATCGCCCGCTTCCACTACGACTACGAAGAACCGATCCTGTGGCGGCGCAACCGCGATCTGGTCCTGACTGCGCGCGCCGATGTCGTCGACGGGGTGCAGGCCCCCGACGTGAGCGCGGAGATCGAGCCGCATCTGCAAAGCATCAAGGATGCGCTGCCGTTCGGCTACCGCATCGAGACCGGCGGCTCGACCGAGGAAAGCGCCAAAGCCAACAAGGCGCTGGCAGTGGTCTTTCCGGTCATGGCCATCGCCATGCTGTCGCTGCTGATGATCCAGCTACAAAGTTTCTCGCGTCTCGCGCTGGTGTTCGCGACTGCTCCGCTCGGATTGATTGGTGCGACCGGAGCGCTGCTCGCCTCCAATCGGCCCTTTGGATTCGTCGCGCTACTCGGCCTGATCGCTCTCGCCGGCATGATCATGCGCAACACCGTTATTCTGGTGGATCAGATCGAGCGTGACATCGCCGCCGGACACGGCCGCTACCCGGCCATCATCGACGCCACTGTGCGCCGCGCTCGTCCGGTTGTGCTGACCGCGCTCGCCGCCATCCTCGGCATGATCCCGCTGGCGCAAAGCATCTTCTGGGGCCCGATGGCGATCACCATCATGGGCGGCCTGTTGGTCGCAACCCTGTTGACGCTCCTCGTCGTGCCAGCGCTCTACGCGCTGTGGTTTCGGGTACGGCGTGATGAGCCTAACCGATCAGCGATCGTCGCGGAAACAGAGAGACGGGATTCGATGGCGATCTGGAAGCGATTCGGATCGCCGCGGAGTGACCGAGAGGGAGCCTGGGAGTGCGCGATAAGTAGCAAGTTTCAACCGTAAGAAACCCTTCAAAGAAGAAGCAGACCAATGACAGGTCTTCTACGCGATCGTCATCGCGGCATCCGTCGTATTGTTTGGTGCGGCCGCGATCGTTCCTTCCTAAGCCGCGGGTCGAGGAGCCTACCGCGGCGTTACGCGTGCCTTTGACGGAACCTGGAGCATATTGGAGCATATTGCTGAAGAGGACGCGGGGCAGCTGTCCTGGAGCAATGGTGGAGCCGACGGAGCAGCGGTTTGATTATCTGACCGCTGACGCCGCCTACGGGTCGGCGGAGACGCTCGGTTCGATCCTTAATGAGAAGAAGATTGGCCCGTACATTCCCGTCATCGACAAATCAAACCGTGAAGATGGGACGCGCACAGCATCGGGCTCGCGGGCTTGACCGTGACGTGTTGACTACCCGGCCCTCCATCGCCGCTTCCATGCGATTGTTGAAGCCGAAGCGATCTGCGCGTCGCCCGTCAGGCGCCAGTCCTGGATTGTCCAGAGCAGCTGGCGGTCAACTTGCGGCGGCTCCGCCTCTTCGACGATCAGCGCGCCGGCCAGGCCGCGCTGCATTTGAATGAGGCTGTCGTCATGCGAGTGATACCAGGCTCGTCCTCGCCATCACAGCGCTCGTGAAGTACGTCTTCTTCAGGACGTGATTGCGCTCGGGCCAAGGCTGACGGTATTTTTTCGCGCCGAACTTTGACGAGCATGTCGTGGTGCTTGTCGTCAAAAATCGACCGATTATCATCGATAGTCCTTGAAGCGAGTAGATTCCGAATTGGCGAAGTTCGCCTTTGAATTCAAAAGTCTGAATTTTTGACGGATTGGGAGTCGGTTCTTTGGCGTGCGAATAAAAAGTTGCGCTAAAAAAATCAGTGCGTTACGATGAGTAAAAAATAATCGAGTGAGAGTGAAGGGGAGCGCTTTGGCATAGGCTAGGTAACTCAGCGTACCAGAGGGGAATATTCGCAAACAAAAGTAGTCAATAGTGGTCGATTGACTTGGATGATCGACTGTTTGCGAGCCGCCTGCCGTACCGCTTGGCTGAAGCCCTCAGGCGTAGGGCTCTGATTGCAGGGGATGATCCATCACGGCATTGGGATCTCTGACTGACTACAGCTCTGCGAAGTCCTCGCAGATAAGGCCGGCGATTTTTGGTGCGGTGCTTAAGCGCATAGAGGCACGCGGTTACGCCCCCGCACTGTGCCCCAGAGGACAAGCGGCACGTCACGGTCGCGGAATTTCGCGAAATCGACAAGCTTGTCTAGATCATCGACATACTCTTCGAAGCTCTCGACATAAAACCGCTCACCGTCAGATCTGCCGCGCCCGCGCAGATCGAAGGCGTGGGCGGCAATTCCCGCTTGCGCAAGTCGGTCGCCGCACCAGGCATAGATGCCGCTATGGGCGTCGAATCCATGACAAATCGCGACGATAGCGCGCGGGACGGAGGCCGGTCGCCAAGAGCGGACGAAGAGATTGCCCGCTCCGCCTTGAATAGCTTCTTCCGTCGCTTCGACCATCGTTGTCCGCCTTGATGCGCGCAAGCAGGCGTTACGGGCGGAACCGGCTCTGCCTTTGCTTGTCAGTGACCTCGACGGCGAAAATTTTTTCTGCGAATCCGGGGACGGCCTTTTCGCGGTTCCAGTCGCGCTGCAGTTCGCAAATGAGCTGCACCCAGCTCACGGGCTTGCCGCCGGCTTGGATGAGCCGCTTCACGCCGAGCTCATGCGCTTCTGGGGATGTGCCGCCGAGGCAGTCGATCACCGGGTAGACCTCGAAGCCCTCCTTAATAGCGTCGAGCGCGGGGTGAACCAGGCACACTTCGGTCCAAAGCGCGGCCATTATCAACTTCTTTCGACTTGTTGTCTTAATGGCACGCACAAAATCCTCATCCTCCTATGCGTTGATTGATGTGCGATCGATGGGATCGATTTCGCTCAGTACGTCGGTGATCTGCCGAATTGTCGGTTGATTGCGTGCTATGTCGTAAGGCATCGGCTTGGCCTTCGGGCTTACTGGAGCTGGAAATCGGGATCGCGAGGTGGCCGGCCGAGGACCCCAGCCGAACTTCGCCAGCTCATTCGCGAGATGAGTCTCGCGAATCCGCTCTGGGGCGCACCTGGCATTCACGGCGAATTGCTCAAGCTCGGGATCGAGCTTGGGCAGACCACCGTGGCGAAATACATGGGAAAGGGGAGGCGGCCACCCAGCCAGGGCTGGAAGTCGTTTCTTCAAAATCCGCCGACGCCGTCGCCTCGATGGACTTGTTCGTTGTTCCGACCATCGCGTTTCGGCTGCTCTACGGTTTTCTTGTCGTGCAACATGGGCACCGCGAGCTTCTATGGTTGGGAGTGACTGCCCATCCGACTGCCGAATGGATTGCTCAGCAATTCACTGAAGGCTTGGCTGGCGAGAGGCGCCGCGTTATGTGATCCGCGATCGGGTCGCATTTACGATGTCCGGTTCGTTCAACGGGTTCGGCCATGGGCATTCGGGGCCGGCCGATCTCGCCGCGCTCGCCCTGGCAGAATGGATATGCGGAGAGGCTCATCGGATCGATCCGACGCGAGTGTCTCGACCACGTTATGGTCTTTGGCGAACGCCATCTGCGAAATCTGCTGCTCTCCTACCAAACCTACTACAATGAGTATCGAACTCACCTGTCCCTGGGCAAAGATGCTCCGTACCCGCGCGCGGTCGGCGCTTGGTACGCCAAGTCTATCGCCAACGTCCTAGATCGCGGCTGAAGGGAAAAAAACTGTGTACGTGACACGTGTCATCAGCGGCGCGAATTCCGCCAAAAACCAACGATTTGAATTTCGTTGCTTTGGCGATCGGAGGCCCCCCACCGAGCTTGCTTGCTCACGCACTTTACTCGGTTGGTACAGTCCCTTGCAAAAACCTGGGCTTCCGCCCACCGCCTGCAGCGGCTGCGGTCTTCACAACGGACTGTCACCCGGCCCGTTTGCCACCAATAGATCGATGGCGGATCCGCTCGCAGATGTAGTCGCCAAGCCCGGGTCGACCCGCCAATTTCATGACCCCGTTGTTCGATCCGGGGAACTGAATACGAGCGTTCCGTCGCCAAGGCGACCGTGACAGTCGATCCGAGAACGCGGCGGGATCGCGCTGGAAGCTCCCCCTGCGGTCCTTGTCACTATCGATTGTTAATTGCCGCCAAGTTCGGCGAATCAGTTCTCGCGCCGGCCGCATCGCCAATGTCTGTCATCTCGGCACTCGGCAAGATTAAATGGAAGGCCGTCCCAAAGGGACTTCGTCGCAATGCCCAAAGCTTGCCGCCGTGCGCTTCTATGATTGACCGACAGATGGAAAGGCCTAAGCCCATTCCGTGGGATTTTGTCGTAAAGAAAGGGTCGAAGATCCGGTCGAGGTGAGCTGAGTTGATTCCGCATCCGGTATCCTCGACCGTGACCCGCACGCTTGCCGGTTCGTTAAACACTGTCTGGATCGTCAGCTGTCGCTCACGCCCGGTTACTGAACTCATCGCGTCGGTTGCATTCATGATCAGGTTGAGCAGCACCTGCTGCAACGGCACGCTTTCGCCGGCTATTTTCGGAAGAGCGTCGAGCAATTCGGTCCGGAGGATGATTTGTCGCCTTTCCAAATCCCCGTGAATGAGTGTCAGGACTTCGCGCACCAGATCGTTGACGTCGACTGGAAGCTTTTCGTCATTGTCCTTGCGAAACATCCCACGGATGCTTGTAATAATGTCTGCGGCTCGCTGGCCACTGTCGACGATTCGCTGCAGAGCTTTTTGCACTTCGTCAAGACTAGGGTCCTTGCGTGACAGCCGCTGCAACGCAAGATTCCCGTATCCGACGATCGCGGTTAGTGGCTGATTTAGTTCATGAGCGATGGAAGCTGCCATCTCGCCCATCGCCATCCTTCGCATGACGAGCGCTAGCTCAAGCCGAGCGAGACGTAGCGCGTTATGCTCGGTGAGGTCACGCACGCAACCGACGAAGAGAATGCTCTCGCCATCTTGAATCGGTGAGATCGAAAGCTCGACGGGGAATTCCTCGCCGTTTTTTTTCAGGCCCGACAACTCCATTCGCCTGCCTATCACTTTTCCCTTACCGCTTTCGAGGTACCGTCGAAGTCCTTTTCTGTGTGCCTCGCGGTATCGCGCAGGGATGACGAGGTCTGCCATGGTCCGCCCAACTGTCTCGTCTCGGGACCATCCAAAGACGCTCACGGCGCGATCGTTCCAATCAGCCACAATGCCGTCCGACTTCATGACAACTACCGCATCAAGAGCCGTTTCCAATATCAGGCGCAGCCCATCTCGCTGTGGAGATAGATTAAGGAGATCCTTTCCCGCTTTGGCACTGATTGACATGGCAGAACCAAGTTTAAGTTCCCGCACCAAGGCATCAGGCACGGGTCAGATTAGCACATTTGCATGTGCAGGACGTGAGTTGGTGGAAAACGGTAGGACGAACGCATCAATGCCGCGCTGGGTCAAAAGCAGACACCGCCCTGGGGGACCATCTTACCATCTCGCATGACGAACGCGGGCGCGATAGCCCATCGCGCATGCGCGCTTTAATTCGCCACGCCGTGTACCTAACAATAGCAGATAAGGGATTTTCGGTCAATAACAGCAGACCGCACTGTGACTCATCGGGATGGCACAGATTTTCAGAAATCACGAGCTTTCTCGCCGGCTACGTCACGCCACGCGGCAAGATTTCCGGTGACATATCTGCCGTCCCATTTCAGCTGGAATTTGAAATTCTTGTAGGGATCGAAGCGTTGTGGATGGACTGTGAACCGCGCCATCGACGCCCTGTACCGTGAAGGCCACGTCCGAGGCACTGTGGTGGATAATCGATTGTTTGTCGAGGCGGTTCTCTACCGATATCGAGCTGCGATCCCCGATCTACCTGAGCGCTTGGCGACTGGAAGATCGTCTAGCAACGCTTCAATCGATGGGCGAAGAGCGGTGTTTTTGAGCGTATTTTCAAGCTGCTGGCGAGTGATCACGGATCGACGCCACGATCGTGCGCGCTCACCAGCACAGCGCCGGCGCACGAAAAAAACGGAGAGCAAGCGATCGGCCGATCCCGCGGCGGCGGTGGTCCCCAAGCTTCCACACAAGAGGTTGCACTCATCGTTGGAGGAGGTGGGCCCGGGATCAGTTCGAGTTGCGCGAGACTGTTCGCGAAGAGCGGCATGCGTGTCGGAATCCCGGCCAGGAATCCGGACAAGTCGAGCCTGCTGAACCTGGAGAAGACCCATGGCGTGCGTCGATACCGGTGCGATACAAGCGAACCAGCGGCCGTGGAGCTGCTGTTCCACAGTGTCGTTCGGGGCCTCGGGAGTCCCAGGATTGTCGTGCACAACATCGACGGCCGGGTTCCGGGCATTTTCGGCAAGGCCACACCGAAGTCGAGCCGGGCATGGCGCTCGAACCCTTCGGAACTCGGCGTTCAGCGGGTTCCTGGTGGGTCAGCAGGCGGCTCGACTGATGCGCGAGAACAAGCCGAACGCGAACGGCACAAAAGGAACGAGCATCGTCACGAACGCGAGCGCAGCGCTCAGGGGCTTCCCCTCGAGCGGCGCCTTTGCAATGGCGTGCCATGCCAAGTCCGGACTCGCGCGGAGCACGGCAAGGGAACTTATGCCGCAAGGCATCCACGTCGCGAACGTCCCGATCGACGCCGCGATCGGCTGGACGCAGGAAGACGGCACCTGTGCGCACCGACGGGCCTGATCGACCGTCGACGACAATATGGCTGACCCTGACTACATCGCTGAGACCTATCTGCAACTGCATCGCCAGCATCGGTCGACTTGGGCATTCGAAGTCGTGCTACGCCCGTGGATCGAGAGATGGTGAGGCGCTCACAACTAGCTTTCGATACCGGGGTGATTGACCAAGTTTGTCGGATTGGAGTTTCCCTACGGCGCCGGTTCATCTTGTCATGACAGCCAGATTGCTCCCTGCGAGGGAGTCTTCGTCGATTTCCTGGCCAGCCGCTTGTTCCCGCGGGCGTCACATGTGGCGGGCGCGTTTGGCGGAGCTCACGGTCTTTTCGTTGCCAAGCCGATGGCGCGGCCCTCGGAGAGCCCGCGCTTGACAGTAAGGCAATTGTGCCTTACCTTATGTGTTTCATGAGCACCCTGACCATCACCGCCAAGGGTCAAGTCACCCTTCGCAAGGACATTCTAAAGCATCTCGGTGTGGCGCCCGGTGAGCAGGTTTCCGTCGAAAAACTGCCCGACGGGCGCGTTGAGGTGAAGGCTGCGCCGACCGGAAAGATTTCGGACGTCTTCGATTATCTGAAGAAGCCGGGGCGCCGGGCCTTGTCCGTGGACGAGATGAACCGGATTTCTGCCCGTGGGTGGGCAGGTCAAGGCCGGGCCGGCAGAAAGTGAAGATCACGGCCGATACAAACGTCCTTGTCCGAATCCTCACTGGCGATGACGAACGGCAAAGCAGAATTGCCCAGAACACCCTTGCACGAGCGGACATGGTGGCCGTGACCATCCCGGCGTTGTGTGAATTGGTCTGGATTTTGGCGAGAGGCTACAAAATCGATGTCGCGGAGATAGTCGCCGCGATCCGTGGCCTCTTCAATAGCGCCAACGTCGTTGTAAGCCGTCCCGCCGCGGAGGCTGGACTCGTGCTGCTGGAAGCAGGCGGCGATTTTGCTGATGGGGTTATCGCCTTTGAAGGAAGCCAACTGGGCGCTGAGACCTTCGTCTCTTTCGACAAGAAGGCCATTAGGCTTCTCGCGAAAGGTGGAGAAGCTGCTCGGCTGTTGGGGTGAATGCAGCCGCATCGTCAACGTGGTCAACGGGCCTCACCCTGCAAATGGTGGTTTTGAGCCAGGAACGGGTGCGCATGGGATTACACAGACCCGGCTCTGCCGAAGCTCGATAAGATGCCGCAAATGCAGATCTGCGGTGGAAGGGGTGACGGTTTTTTTGGCCAGAAAAGAGATCACGGTTGTCGCCTGCGAAGGTCGAAAATCGGCCGATCGTTCTCGATAGTCGCTGAGCCCGGGCAAGTCGCGGATCGCCGAATGTTCGGTGCGTCGCCGCCACTGATCCGCTTGGCTTCCGCGTCCGCCGCCACCGGGGACCGAAGCCCGCAGCTCGCGCGGGCCGAAGGCGGCCCGCTCTCGGCCGAGTGCCGGCCTACTCGATCACGCCTTGAGCTGGCGGGCGATGAACGCCTTGACCGTCTCGCGCGCCTTATCGGTCTGCGGGCCTTCTTGGGCCACCCATTCATGCACGGAATTCTCGAACAGGTGAAACTCGCAGTTGCCCCCGGCGGCCTTGTAGAGGTTGACGAAGTTTTCCTGGGCTGCGGGCAGCATGTTGTCGTCGAGCGCGCCGTGCATGATGAGGAGCGGCACCAGCGTGACCTTCTCCTTGCGCTCCAAAATTTCCCGCGGGTTGCTTTCGTCGATCGTCTCCCACGGAACGAAGAACGTCTTGTTGGCCTTGATCATGCCCGCGTTGTTGCGGTGCTCCGCGTTCTCGTAGCGCGCGACGGTGTCGCTGATCGGCGAGCGCGTGGCGACCCAGGCGACGGTTGCGTCGACGTTGGGGGCGCCGGAGAGCGGAATCGCATTGTAGCGCGCATCGTGCGGGCGCAACCCCAAGAGCTCCGCGACGTGACCGCCGCTCGAGGAGCCATAGATCCCGAGCTTCGAGGCATCGCCGTTCCAGGTCGCGGCATTCGCCTTCAACCAGCGCACCCCGTAATTCGCGTCCTCGATGCAGGCCGGGTAGGGCGCTTCGGGCGCCAGCGTCATGTCGATCGCGACGACCACGAGGCCGCTCGCCGCGAGCGCGCGATCCATCGGCTCCTCGGCGTGGCGATCCTTGTTGTTCCACGCGCCGCCATGCAGATCGAGCACCGTCGGATAGGGCCCTGGCGCTTTCGGCTGGTAGATGCGCGCCATCAGCATTCGGCCGGCAGTGTTGCGCCGGAACTCGACCTCCTTCACCTCGAGCTCGAATTTGGCAGCAGGATCATAGGCCGTGGCGGCCGCGTAGGTGGCGTCGGCCCACAACGGGAGTCCGACCGGCATCGCGGCGCCCGCGGCCGCCATCAGCTTGACGACGTCACGCCGATCGAATGCCTTCCTGGTCATTCTCGCTCGTCTCCACCCGATTTGCGGCCGCCATGATAGCCCATTTTGAGGCCGGGATCGACACGCACCATGCGCATGCGCGACCGAACTGCTCGAGCCCGAAGCGCCGTTCGGCGAAAGTCACGGCCATGTCGCGCTCGAAGGCTTCAACATGACGATGCAGGTCACCGCGATCACGCATAAAGATCGCCGGTGTACGTGTCGATCTTGAGCGAGGTGACGCCGAGCGAATCTAGCGTGATGAAGCGTGTCGCCTACGAGCCGCGCTATCTCGTCTATCTACGCCGACGTGTTAAGCTCAATCGCGTCGTCGATGGCGTCGCGCTATCTCCGCGGGAATCGGAGTGCCACGAATGGGCGGCGCAGGGAAGTCCGCGTGGGAGATCGGGCTCCTCCTGAAAATGTCGCGCCGCACCGCGTCGTTCGGCGTCCGGCAGCATCTGCCAGATCGTCGCGAAATTGGCGGCCGCTAAATCGGCAGCGAATAGGTTCTCGCTTCCGACCCCTGTGCAACTGCACGGGCTCAGAAGACAAGAGGCGACAATGCTTCAATTGATCAAGCCCGATCGCTACGGCGATTTCGTCAACGACCTCGCGGGAAATGCATCAGCTTCCTCGGCTGGGACGTTCAGGTCAGCGGCGACGTGGAAGTGATGAATTCGATGCCCTGCGGCCCCGCTTATCTCTTGCAGAAGGACGACAACTTCCCTGTGACCGGAGCAAGGCATATGGCGTTGCCGTATTCGAATAGCTAGGGAGCGTCAAATAGATTGCGGCATCGCGTGCTTGACATTAGCCCTCGGCACCAAACCAAAAAGAGAGCACGATCGGGGCGCGTGCCGAGCCCTGCCAAGCTCGCAAGCTCGAAAGGCGGGTCTTGTAAGCCGCGCCACCGCGTGTGCCCGAACCATCCGCCGGCAGGAGCGCTCGGATTTACATTTGCGCTGCACAGAAGATTACCAACGGTACATGCCATTGACTGATCGTGGGAACGCTGGTCATAGTGATGCTCACGTCGCGACGGCAATCAAAAATGAACTTAATCCAGATAAACAGTTTCTCTCGGCTAGGAACTTTTGCGACGGCTGAGCTGGTCCTCTCGGAATTGGCTGAGTTGGTATCCTAAAAGCTCTACCGAGAGGCTGGGCCGCCCGGCGGTGCGCGTCCGCATGTCCGTGGCCGCGGCGGGTACCCCGGTCAGAGGATAGTGCCTCAGTTTGAATTGACACTGCGCATCATGCCCGGCAATGGCCGCTCGCGTGATGGACCACGTATGGAGCGTGCCGATAAAGTAGCTATCATCGAGGCCGAACAACCGGCCCCAGGAAACGCGGCCTAAAAAAGAAGACCGCTTAGGCATGTCGGCAAGGGCCGCGAAATGCCGATTTAAGGCCGCCCTGTGCGAAAAGCGCGGGCGCATCGTCCATGATCCAAGACCCAGAACAATACGCGAAGATCGCAAACCAATGGTTGGAAATGTCGCGTCAAATCGAACTACTTGAAGCCCTTATGCAAGCTCTTGCGCCGAAAAAAATTCAAACTGAGGCACGACCGGTCAGCTTGTGGTTCGCTAACGACACCGTTATATTGCACCTATCGAGTTACGGCCGAACGACTTGGCCTTGCCGCAAACTGCGCGCCTGTCTAACGACATTCATCCTTAATCTCGAGACGAACCGTCGCATTCGCGCGGCCTCTATACACACATACTCAAAGAAAGGGCTCCCATGTCAACGGGAACCGTGAAGTGGTTTAACGGTCAAAAGGGCTTCGGTTTCATTCAGCCGGACGATGGCGGCAAGGATGTGTTCGTTCACATCGGCGCCGTAGAGCGTGCCGGAATGAGCGATCTCAGCGAGGGGCAAAAGATCTCTTACGAGGTGGTTGCCGATCGTAGAACCGGCAAGTCATCGGCTGAAATGTTGCGCGCTGTCTGATCGACGGCGCCGATAGGGCAGGGCAACAGCCCGGGCCACCAGGGCCAGCAGCCCGGCAAGGGTCCGGCGCAGCAGATATAGCAGCCCAGCGAGAAGCCCGGCCACAAAAGCTGACTTCGACACAACCCCGTCACTTTGGCGGGGTTCTCGTTTCCAACTGCCTGAACCGCAACTCTCCACGCGCGGAGGAAGCTAAGCCATGGCCGCACAGATCGCTCTCTTCGAGGACGGCCCAGGCTCGTACAGATTCACGTTCGCGTCGCCACGCGGTGAACTCTCGGGCCGGGTCACGGTTGGTATCGAGGGGCCACCAGACCGGCGGTCTTACGACGACAGAGAACAGGCCGCGAAGAACCAAATCTTAGCACTCTCAAGAGAGTTCGCGGAGGCATGCGGAGATTGACTACAAGATAAAGCGATATGGATCTTACTCTCATCAACGCCAAGCAATCGCGAACCCCCGCCCCCAGAAGGGCTATATCCATGTTCAATCCGTGGCTTTCCCTGCTCTTCAAAACAATGCAGCTTGGATTTGAAGCACAAAGTGTGAGTACGCGCTTCGGGCGACGCGATTTGCCGCCGGAGGGACACGCGCACAAACCGAAGCAAGTCGCATGATGTCCGATAAGATTGGCGCGGGCGTCCAAGGGCAGGCTGTGGCGCGGCTTCTGCCATTGCATCAGGTCGCCGGGACACCATCGCCGCCGGCAAGGTCGTTCGAGTTGTCAAAAGGGCGGGTCCGAGCAAACAAGCGACGACTCTCTCGCCGATAGCTTCCCCAAAGGCGCAGTACGCCTCTCATCCCTCCAAGAAATGCCCAAACGCCGCCAGAGGTCGAACGCGATCGCAGATGATCTTCGTTATTGCCGACATCGGCACCGATAAGATCGCGCCGGGAACGCCCCACATCCAAAACCACAAGACAAGCGACACAATAGCGAGAATCGGATTGAGAGTAAAACGCCGGGCAAGGAGCATCAGCGTGATTGTGTCGCCTTCAACCAGGTGGATGCCGAGGTAGAGCGCTCCGGGAAGGACCGCCAGCCACAGCGAATCGACCACCACTGCGCCCGCCAGCAGGAAGATCAGTACGCCCAGCAAAGGGTCGAGGACCTGCACAAAATTCAACAGGAACGCTATCGTGCCCCAGAGAATAGGCGCACCCACTCCGGTAAGCCACATGACCAGGGCAGCGCCAAACCGATGGCCGCATTCATGACTATAATCGTCACGAGATAGGCGGAAATATCGCTTTCGATTTTTTGTGCGATATCGACAACCTGACGTTTGCCGCTGAAACGCGGCATGATCTCCACCAGGCGCTGCAGAAAAATCTCTCCGCAACAAGCAAAAGAGAAACAGGAGTTGAAAGCCAAGACAAGCGGCCCGAGGATTTCGGCCGCAAAATACAGCGCGGCTAAAGAATAAGGAATATTCCGCCAAGATAGATGACTCTGGCATCCGCGGGGAGCGGCATCGCCTCGTCCGTTTTCTCCGCCAGCTCTGGTGCTCCGGGTCATCGGCTGACGACATCTCCGCCCATACCAGTCGTTTTGCGCGAAGCGTTACGCTTTTTTGCGAGTCAGCATGGTCTTCCCGGACGCATTGCCCGGATTTAATGGAACGTTCCAGGGCTGCTTTTTTGCCCTGTTGCTTCGGTTTTGACTCTTGCTGGTGGCCACGGAATGCTCCCATGACCTTATGGAATTTGCAGTTGCTGTGTGCTGTGTCATTTGGCTGATTTTGGAGCCGCTCTAAATCGCCTCAACCGGGCCGCGCCCCGCGCTAGTCTCAACCTGCGTAAACGAGCCAGTTTTGAACGGGTCGCGCGCGCTTGCTCCTCGTAATCCAAACCTCGGGCTGCCGCCTGCATCCTCTCGAGGCTTGAAATGTTTTTCTGCGCCTAGCGAGCCGCTACCGACGTCATCATATCGTCTGCTTGTTTGTCATCTCAGCCGAGTGACCTTAGATAGGCTCAGCTTCATATAAACAAAAAGCCACCTTCGGATTCGAAGTATTCGAAAATATTCGAAACTATTCGATTGTTCGCCTTGGCTTTGTGGAACGAAAGGCATGGCCCTTGATTGCCGCAATAAACTCCCACGGACAACGCATTAGCGGTGCAACGGTGATCTTCGGGAGCGTTCCTCTCGACAGCGGCCGCGGACTTCCGTCATGCGGTATAGAGTTTGCTCAGCAATGTGAGCTCGTTCTCCGCGACCAGATGTTCGTGCAGTTCACTCATACTTTTAATTAGATAATAGGGAATTTCCACCTCGCGCGGCTGAAGGATAATGCCCGTTGGCGGCAAGTCGAGAAACCGATGGGATCAGATCGACCGTTTGCCCAACCCTGGACTTATGAGTGATGCTGGCATAGCGGTCCCTCCTTCTGGATCGTCGAGTATTGGGTTCTAAAGCGGCGAAAGCCGACAAGGCGCGAAGATCTCAACACGTCCCAGCGGTCGCCCGACTCCTCAACTTGCGAAAGCTAATGAGACGGCCGGCTGTTTCCTCCCAAAGTACAAGCCGAACGCATGAGAGGCTCTGGAGCAGCGTCAATCTGCCGGTTTTGGCGAGATCAGGACAAAGGCGAAACGCGAGCAGCAAACGATAGAATGGTATCTGGCTACAGAGATGGTGAACGTGATGGATGCCGATGTTGGCAGTGAACCAACGCAACACGATCGGAAGGTCGTAGTACGAACTGCCGTGAAGGACGGCGTCATGCAAGCTCCACGCCTTGCGCCGAGCCCAAAATGTATTCTCGAACTGGTGCTGCACGTAGAACAGCCACACCCCCAGCGAAGCGCCGATGAGCATGATGGACAGGTGCACGAGCAGGAACGGGACTAAGCCAACCGTGTGTATCATGCCGACCGCCGTTACAGTAGAAAGATCGCGAGGTTTGTCGCCATCGTGCTCAGCCAAGGCCGCCAACCCGCGCGCATAAGCCCAATCGGCAACCGATGTTGGACGACGAACAGGTAAGCGGGGCCTAAGCCAAACATGACCAGCGGATGGCATAACTGCGATAGCGCAGCCGGCCCCACGGCGATCGGGAGAGATATTCGTCTACCGTTAGTGTGTCGATGTCCCCATGCCCCGCTGGTCGAGGTTGGCAGAAGACGCATGGGGGGCGGCATGGGTGCGGCGCCAAAAATCATAGGGTGTCAGGGTCAACACACCGATCAGGCGCCCGAGCCAGTCGTTCAGCAGCCGATTGCGAAAGAATGACCCGTGACCGCAACGTGCTGAATCATGAAAAGACGCACGAGAAAACCCGCTGCCGGAACAGCAAGTAACAAAACAAGCCCCGTATTGGATGCGGAGCGATAACCACTCAAAACCCACAGGCTAGCGAATCGTACGATCGTAATCAGAACTTCGACGGCGGTGCGTCCGTGGCTCGGCTCACGATACCGCAGCAGAATCCGAGTTAAGCCACGGACGTCACCCGAACGTGGCGCCGACTCCTGCGAACCTGGCATTTAAGGTTTGCTCCAGAACCGGTAATGCAACTCACATCGAGCGTTCGTGCACCACCAGCAAACAATTCGCGGTCGCAATGCGTTCTTTGCGGACTGGGCCAACCAGTACAGCGTGAGGGCCGCACTTAGAGGCTGCCTGACCCGGGAGTGGCTTACAGCTCCACCAGGTCGATCGAGTCAGCGCGACGTTACACCCCGATCGCATGACGCGTCCACAATAAAAATCAAAATAAATGGGCGTATCGGGCCCGATCAGCGGGGCGAATATCTCTCGGCTTCACTGGTAATGTCCGGTTTCGATCCTATATTATATTAGCGCGCTCGCTGAATGATGTTTATTCAGATGATGCTCAGCCCTCTGGAGGCCACCGATGGCCGAATTCGATTATAGCGCTGCGGCGGAATTGTTTCCGACATTGGGCCGCCGGCGGAAGCGTGAGCCGTTCCGTTACGCGCGATTTGCGCGTGCCGCAGAGGCCATCCGTTTTGCTATCGAGGATTTGCCACGCGACTGTCTTGCGGGAGCGTTTCTCGAAGTTGATGAGCAGAGGTACAGCAGCGAGGATATCCGCCGTTTGTACCAAAGCGCCAAGTATCCGCTAACTCGTCGCACCGCACGCCCATGACCGACAAGACGGTGGATTTGGATCAGCATCGCGGCATGGCCGCCCAGAAAGCCACCGAGCTTCGTCGGCTACTGGCCGACGTTGAAGCGAATGAGAAGGTACTCCGCCTTCGGCAGAGTGAACTGGAATCGCAATTGCTGGCGGCACCGGCGGCGAATTGGCCGGAAGCTGCGGACAAAGCTCGCTACCTCCTCAATCTGTTTGCCGGCACAGCCGCGGCGCAGGACCCTCGACGGCAGAAGCTGATCGCTGCCGTGCTTGCCGATTTCACACGGCTTGCAGACGAAAGCTAGGTGCGGTCGATCAGCGCAGTGACGATGCTCCAAGGCCAGTTCCACCTCGGAGTCGAAAAAATAGCAGCCAGGCAATCCGAATTTATAGGTCGCTAACGATCAGCATGGCCGAGCTCTTTAAGGGTGCGCTCCTTAAGCCAGACGGTCACGCGGTCGATGTCATACTGGCAAGGGCGCCGTCTGATCGAACTACTCTGCCAACAGTTCTGGCGCGGGTTGCTCAAAGGGATCAACCTGCACGCTCTGCACTGGCGTCGCTGCCGTCCCCAAGCCTGGCATGAGCTGGAATGCCGGATTGAACGCTAACTCCATCAATCGAGATCGTGCCCGATTTGAAGGTGGGCGAGCGTCGCATGCGACGACGTTCGTCCATGCCGTAAGAGGGTTCCGCAAAAGCGCAAAAAATGAATTAGAACCGCTGCACTTGCGCACTTGACGCCCGTATGAGCAGAAAGCTCACCGCAGCAGACGCAAGAAGAATTGTTTTGCGAGCCAAGGCAAATGGGCCACTGCCACTGAACACCCGTTCCGCACGCCAGAAGAACTCGGGGAAAGGCGAAGCGGCCGCCTCGCTGCCGGCTTGAAGCTCGGGACACGGCGCGGAAGAGCGACGATGTCTGTAGCGTATTGCCAAACCTAGTCGCCCGCTTCAACCATTTTGAAACTATTTGATGATTTGTTTTCCTCGTCAGCTTGGGCGAGGGAGACCATCATGAGCGGGAAGCAGATTGCGGTAAAGAAGTACGTGGTCAGATTGAGCATCGAGGAGCGTGAGCAGCTTGAGACGTTGATCGGCAAGGGAAAGGGCCCGGCACGACGGCTGCTCAAGGCCCGGATCCTGTTGAAGGCCGATGTCTCGGAGCGCGGGCCGGGCTGGAGTGACGGCAAGATCATTGCAGCTTTGGACACCAGTAAATCGATGCTCTACCGCGTGCGTAAGCAACTGGTGGAAGAAGGATTCGAGGCGGTTCTGAGCCGCAAGCAGCGTGCCACGCCCGCGGTGCCGCGCATTTTCGACGGCGAGAAGGAGGCCAAGCTGATCGCACTCGCCTGCTCCAAACCGCCGAAAGGACGTGCGCGCTGGACGCTGCGGCTGTTGGAGAACAAGGTCGTGGAACTCGGCATCGTCGATCGCGCGAGCGACTCAACGATCCATCGCACGCTTAAAAAAACTGTCTCAAACCGCATCGTCGGCAGTGCTGGGTAATCCCGCCGAAGGCCAATAGCGCCTTCGTCGCCGCAATGGAAGATGTGCTCGCCGTCTACACGCGGCCGCATGATCCTGAGCGGGTGCTGGTGTGCCTCGACGAGACCTCTAAGCAACTCATCGCCGAGACGCGCGTGCCGATCCTGATGAAGCCGGGACGGGTGGCCCGTATCGATTACGAATACGAGCGCAACGGCACCGCCAACCTGTTCATGCTGTTCGCGCCGCTCGAAGGCTGGCGCCACTTCAAGGTGACGGACCGCCACACCGCCATCGACTATGCGCACGTCCTGAAAGACTTGGCCGATGTTCACTTCCCGCACAAAACCGCCATCGTGCTGGTCCAGGACAATCTCAACATCCACGCCAAGGCGTCACTTTACGAGACTTTCCCGCCGACCGAAGCCAGACGGCTGGTCGAGCGGTTCGAATGGCACTACACGCCCAAGCACGGCAGTTGGCTCGATCTGGCCGAATCCGAGCTCGGCATCCTCTTCGCCCAATGCCTCGACCGTCGGATTCCCGATAAGCAGACCCTCATCGACGAAATCGCCGCCTGGGAACACGACCGCAATGTCCACCACACCAAGTCAGATTGGCACTTCACCACCAAGGATGCCCGTGTCAAACTTAAGCGCCTATATCCTCAATCTGACTGAATTGGGCGACTATCCGCTGAGAACACTCAGAAAAGTCTCGCGCCAAGCGGTAATGCTGTGTCGGCGGAGGATCTCAATCATGGCCCGCCAGCGCTCGCGTCGCTCCTCAATCGGCATCTGCAGCGCTTTCTGCAATGCTTCTGAGACAGCGTCGGGGTCATATGGATTGGCAATCAGCGCAGCGCCAAGCTCATAGGCGGCCCCGGCAAACGGCGAGAGAATCAGCACACCCGGATCTTCAGGAGTTTGCGCGGCCACGTACTCCTTGGCGACCAGGTTCATTCCATCCCGCAACGGTGTGACGAGCGCGACGCGGCTGAGGCGAAAGAAACCCGCGAGCGAGCGCTGGGAAAAGCTTCTGTTCAGATACTGGATCGGCGCCCAGTCGAGTTGTGCGTAGCGGCCGGCGACGTCACCGGCCAGTGCGCCGAGCCTCTGCCGCAGTGCACGATATTCAGGAACGTCGCTGCGTGTTGCGGTAGCGATTTGAAGAAGGCGGACGCGGTTGCGTTGCGCTGGATAGTTTTCCAGAAAGCAGGCGAAGGCTTTGAAGCGATGCTCCAGGCCCTTGCTGTAATCGAGTTGATCCACGCCGATGATCAACTGGCGATCCCGGAGACTTTCCCGCAGTCGGCGCGTCGTACGGGACTTCACAGCTTGAGCGGCCATGTCAGCGATGGCCTCAGGCTCGACACCAATGGGAAAAACGCCAGAGCGAAATTCGCGATCAAATGCGTGAATGCGGCCGTCGGCTGACACCCTGCCGCCGCCGCGGCGAACAATTGCGTCGTGGAAGGCAGTCAGATCCTCAATTGTCTGGAAGCCGACGAGATCGTAGGCGCACATCGATTTTAAGAGGTCGATGTACTGAGGAAGAGTCGCCAGAACACCCAGAGATGGAAACGGCGTATGTAGAAAAAATCCGATCCGTTGGACCGCCCCAGCGCGGCGAAGCTCCTGGGCCATTGGAATTAGGTGGTAGTCGTGCACCCAGATGAGGTCATTCGGGTTGAGCAGGGGCGCGACGCTGTCGGCGAGCAGGGCATTGACTCGTAGATAGGCGGCGAAGTCCCGGCGGGTGAAGTTCACGAGATCAAGCCGATAATGGAACAGGGGCCATAAGGCGCCATTAGAGAGGCCGCTGTAGTAGCCTTCATGGTCCGCCTGGGAGAGATCAACGGTGGCGTAAGTGACTCCATCGGCTTCAAAAACGTTCGGCGCCGAACGCGTCTCTCGTAGCTTGCCACTCCATCCAAACCATAACCCGCCGGCTTGGTGGAGGGCGTCGACGAGGCCAGTCACAAGCCCACCGCTGCGCTGAGCGCCTCCTCCGGGAAAAGCAACACGATTGGATACGATGACCAAGCGGCTCAACGAGTCCCTCTGTCGCAATTACGGTCGCCTTGCACCCAAGCGCAAAAGCTCTCCGAGAACTCCACGTTGCGCAACTGTAGCAGCCAAGGTCGATGGCGTCGCCCTCGAACCATGACCGGAGAAGCAACGGCTCATGACCGCTCGCTGCTGCCTTCCGTCACTGCAAGTCCTCGCTTTTGCTCCCGGTGCGGTTCCACCGCTGTCCAAGGTCGGGGTAGCGCCCGTGGCGGATGAGCGCGGTGATTTATTTCGACACGTTTCGTGGGTCAGCGGGTCTATCGAACCTGCTGAAAGCTTCGACTGCGCGGCGGGGGGAACGCTGTGGAACTGTGGCAGGCAGCCTAACTAATGGCCGATGCGAGTAGCGCTAATACCAGCTGTTGAACATGTCTTTCCTCAGGGCGTCTGAAACGCTCATGTCATATCGGCTTGAAGGAGATCCAAATTGGGCTTAGTAGCAACCCTGTCGTCCCGCATCAAAAATTTTGACGGCCGGCGGCCCCGCGCCTCCTCTGCTCTAACGCGCAGCCCCCCTATTGTGCACCTGGCTCGCCAGGCTTGCCGCCTCAGGGTCAAAAGTAACGTTCTCGCCTCGCCAGTCTTCAGATCCTATATACAGCGAAGAGCGGGATCGCTTATGCCTGAGCGGCGGGAACTTTATCGTAGCGCCAATGGTGACGCATGGTTCCTCGGAAGCGAGCCAACCAGTGGTCATGCTTTCATCATTCATCAGCCCAACGGCCTTCTGGACCGGCTATCCCATATTGAGCCGGGCGAGTTCCTGCGGCGCAGTAATGGAGCAGAGCAACAGGCATTGCTGCGCTTGATCGGAACACTGGTCGAGGTGCCGCCATATGCGTGAGGCCCGCAAAGGCGACAGCAATGCCCTGACTGTTCGCTTCCCGCCAAGCATCCTGCGACTGCTCGATAAATGGCGATATGAACGTGGATCAAAGACCCGCGAGCAAGCTATCAAAGCCCTCGTGGAACAGGCGCTAGCAACTGGCCCAATTCGGCGGCGGACAAGCCGCAAATCGGCGGCCATAGCCGCGGAGCTAGCAGGGAAGGAAATCGATCGGCGGTCAGACCCCTCCGCCGATGCGGCCGAACGAGGGAGACGCAAGCGGCGCCTGCTCGAAGGCCCAACGGAATTTCGCCGGGCGCGCCGCGACGCCCGCAAGTAACACCGCGAACGACGGGTCTTACGGGGAGACTTGGAGGACCCCCATTAAAGCATGAGCTTCCAGATAGCTAAAAGTTCGATCTGTCAATGGGCACCGAAGTTTCCACGATTATGGCGCTCAATTTTCCCTAGTTGGACGGATTAAGATCGGTGGGCAATCGGCCGGTATGGTGGTCGTCGGTTCTTCGGATTGGCGGGGGGCCCATGGGGTTTTGGGTTGATGAGGGTCTTGGATCGGACGTGCTCTGGGACGACGTTGGCGCGCTGGCGGAGACGATAGCTCGAGCCTTCGATCTGGATCACGACGGCGAGGTGGAGGCGCCGGTCGAGGAGTGTCGCGGAATAGCCGAAGACCTCGGCCCATTCGGCTAAGCCGCGGTTGGAGGTGAGGATCATAGCGCGCTTCGGCATGTCTGGTGATTGAGCTCAGGGACGTCTTCGTCCCAACGGCCGCACGCAAGCAACGCCCACGTTCCCTGTCGGCCCAGCTAAGAACGAACTCTTTACTAGTTGAGACCATTAGTCTTAGTCTAGAGATCGTTCCTAACATTCGTCGACGACCTGCCAAGGAACGCCGATCAAATTGCTGGACCGACGCAACTGCCGCCATAATGCACGACATGACAGGCATGATGTGGGGCATGAGCGTGGTTTGGCTGATCATCATCGTCGTGGCTCGTCCTCGCCATCGCAGCGCTCGTGAAGTACGTCTTCTTCAGTAGCGTGATTGCGCTCGAGCCGGCTGACGTATTTTTCGCGCCGAACCTGACCAGCATGTCGTGGTGGGCGCGAGCCGGGATTGCGCGCCGACCAAGATGGTATCGACCCGATACACGATCAAAGATCGGCCGTACGCAACGGTGTCCGATCGCGCTCTGGCAGATCGGTCGGCTCCATCGGCGCGGCCATCAGCAGCCGCCCAAAGGACGCCACCTGAGACAACCTTCTAATCCCAAAGCTGAGGATGACCGCTTCCCGCTCCAGCACCTTCGTGCGTAAGGCTGGGGAGCAGTGGGTTCGATCCGCCATGCGGAGGATAACACGGCGGTAATCAGCGCACATTCTGCGGCGATTTCTCTTGATGCATGCGGAGATTACGGGCCATAATCACCGCAAGAGGTGCGGAGGTTATGCCTTGCATCCATGAACTTCCGGACTGGCCGGAATTCCGCTGGGACAGCAAGGTCCTGGCAGAGCCGCTCGCTGAGGCTCGCCACCGTCAGGGACGACTGATTGGGCGCATGGAGGGCCTCGGATTTGACCTGCGGAGCGAGGCAACTCTCCAGACCATAACTGAGGAAGTCATGAAGTCCAGCGAGATCGAGGGCGAAATTCTCGATCGCGATCAGGTACGCTCATCCATCGCCAGGCGCCTCGGCATGGATATCGGCGGTTTGGCCCCGGTGGACCGCGACGTGGAGGGTGTCGTCGAGATGATGCTCGACGAGACCCAGAACTACGAACAGAAGCTGACCGAGGAGCGGTTGTTCGGCTGGCATGCGGCGGTTTTTCCGACCGGGCGCAGCGGGATGCACCGCATCACGGTCGGTGCGTGGCGCGACGACAAGTCGGGGCCGGTGCAGGTGATCTCGGAGCCGGTCGGACGCGAGCGCGTTCACTACGAAGCGCCGAAGGCGGAGCGCGTTGCCGGCGACATGAAGACGTTTCTTGACTGGTTCGACGGCAAGCGCGGGACCGACCCCGTACTCAAGGCGGGCGTTGCGCACCTGTGGTTCGTGACCATTCACCCGTTCGCTGACGGCAATGGGCGCATCGCGCGCGCCATCGCCGACTTGCAGCTCGCGCGCTCGGAACAGAGTACGCAGCGCTTTTATAGCATGTCGGCGCAAATCCGGCAGGAGCGGAAAGCCTATTACGACATTCTCGAAAGGACGCAGAAAGGCGATCTCGACATTACAGATTGGCTAACGTGGTTTTTTGCATGCCTGTCGCGCGCGTTTGACGGCGCGGAAGATATTCTGGCGGGCGCGCTGAAGAAGGGGCGATTCTGGACGAAGCACGCTAGTGAACCGCTCAACGATCGTCAGCGCGATATGCTGAACCGGCTTCTTGACGGATTTGAGGGCAAACTCACCTCTTCCAAGTGGGCAAAGATTGAGAAGTGCTCACCGGACACGGCACTGCGCGACATCACCGATCTCTTGCAGCGCGGGATTCTCGTGAGGGACGAAGGCGGGGGGCGCAGCACCAGCTATTCGCTCGCGCATGTCGCGTGACGGGACTGTATGAAAAAAACATCGAGGTCGCAGATAACAAGTATGCACCGATCACGATTCTCAGAACCGATCCTCCGGAGCCGCCGCCAGCGAGATACTGGTGTGAGCATCCGGTGAAGATCGCGGGGCTATTTCGGCGGTTGAGATGGGGGCGGCGCTCTTCCGGCTCCTCTTTCTTCGGCGATGATTTTCTCAAGGCATTCGATGCCGGTCTGGGTAAACGCCGGAGTGCCGTCTTCACGGACGCCGTGGACCCATAGAGATCCATCTTCGGGCTCCATGTCGGTTTGGAGTTCCCAGAGCTACTCCTTGCCCTCGCCGAGCATCTTGGCAGTGAAGACCGGCCAACGTTTGAGCATGTAATCCACCGCCTCGGCGACGTCGTTGGCGCGCGAAAGCTTTGTGCGTTGTTCGCGCATCCACTGCAACCGCCGCGATGATGCATGACGTGACAGGCATGATGTGGGGCATGGGTCTCGTTTGGCTGATCGTCATCGTCGTGCTCGTCGTAGCCATCGCGGCGCTCGTGAAGTACGTCTTCTCAGTAGCGTGATTGCGCTCGAGCCAAGGCTGACGTATTTCTCGCTCCGAACCTGACGAGCACGTCGTGGTGCTTCAAAAAATCGACCGATTGTCATCGATAGTCTTTGAAACCGAGTTGATTCCGAATTGGCGAAATTCGCCTTTGAATTCAAGAGCCCGAATTTTGGCGGGTCGGGACTCGGTTCTTTGCCGTGCGCAAAAAAATTGCGCTGAAAGATCAGCGCGTTATGACGCCTAAAATTATTGAGTGGGAGTGAGGGACCGCGGATACCCGGGAGAGGCCTGGAGTCGCTTGTTCTCCAAGTTGTTGATTTGACGGCGATCGAGAAACGTAGTGAACGGGATCAAGCTGACCCGTTTGACAGTTCTTCCGACGGTTCGATCGGAAGCCGCACGTCGCAATGAAGAAAAATGCCGTCAGGAATGATCGTTGTGACGGTAATTTTCTGAGGCTGGCTGCTGCACACATTTCGGGTTTGACCCAGGCGCCATCGACGACCACCCGTTTGTTGACGGGGATCGCACGAAAGAACGGCAGCAGGTGAAACGACGCCCAGTGGATCGTCGGCCGGCGTCCCTTGAGCAGGCCAGCTGCACCACAAAGCAGGGCGCCCGTGCATACGGAGGCACGCGCCTGGCGCCTGCTGCCGCATCCACCCCAGCACTTCGGTGTCTTCCATCAAGGCTTCCTGGCCAAAGCCGCCTGGCACGTGAAGGATATCCAGCGGCGGCGCATCGCCCAGGGCAGCATCGGGCGTGAGCGATAATCCTTTCAGATCGCGAACCGGCGCTGCGGTCTTACCGTAGTGGGATAGGTCGAATTCGGGATACGCGAGAGCACCTCGAACGGTCCTGTCTGGTCGATCTGATCGATGCCCTCGAACAAAAGGGAGCCGATATGCAGGTGGGTGTCATGCGGGATCATGTGCATCTCCAGGTCTGAGTTCAGCGATAGACAATGCGAACCTAGCCGGGCATTGTTTGGCTGAAATGCCAAAGTCCCCACGCTCCCCGCCACCCCGGTCCGCGTCATCGACGTGCTCCACCTATCCAGCGGTGCAGTTGCTCGATGTCACGGGCCGATTTAAGCGTTCGCCTCCGCCAACGATCTCTTCGCCGGCGCCGGAGGAGCGGGGCCTACGTGCTCAGGGTCGTGGCGCAAGGCGGCGACGGGGTTATAACCTCGGCCGGCGTGGTGCTTGCAGCAGCTCCGCTCCCGAACTCGTCGCGGTGGCTAGCGGGCACAAGGCGCGGCCGAGAACCCTGGTCAGCTCTGGCGTTTCTGCGCTGAGAGCGTCGTCTAGCAGCGGTATCGGGACACACGCTTGGCAGATCGGCTATGGAGCACAGGTGACGGCTGCCAATGGTGGAGGGCGACAGAGGAACTTGACGAGCCGCCGCAGGTTCTGCGCGGTTGCGGTCAATAGGATTTGGGACGTCACGATGAGGCGGCCGGCGCTTCTACCAGCGTGCTTGAGTTATCGGCGCTGTCGTAGACCGATACCTGCACGATCGGATAATTCTTCTTGATGACTAAAGCCGCCGCCTGAGCGGCTTCGGACGTCGTATAGGAGCCCTTCGTTTGTTGGTCGACCTGGAGCAAAAATCGGCCATGCTCCAGCCGCCTCCGTTGCGAGAACACTTGCTCGACCTCTTCTTCCGAATTGTCCCTTACGGGCATTTTTATTTGGCGCGGGGCCATTCGTTCCTCCTTTGTGGGAAGTCTCTATGGGTTCCAGGCATCAGCAGCTAGAGCCTTATAGGTTTTGTTTGAATCATCAGTCGGGCGGCTGGGCGGATGTTCGCCGCCATTCATGATCGCTATCCCCGCCGCGGAGCAGCTTTCTTTGAGGGTTTGGTAGGTGGCGCGGCGGCGTCTCTTGCCAGACGCAATGCCCTCAGTTTGGTATTCTTGCGGCGATTATCTTCTTCCTGAGCGGTGTATTCCTTCCTCCACGCCACGCTGTCCCGCCTTTGCGGTTCCTGTCGGAAGAGTTTATCGGCTCTCTGCGTTGCCTGATTTTTTCTCTCGTTCATTGGGTGTCTCCTGCGTCGAAAACAAAAGCCCCGCTCCCTGGCACGCCAGAGGGCGGGGCTCGAAACTTCCCTTTGCCAGTACATCCGTGGTCAAAGCGAGGTTGGTCTGGGCCGCGCCCTTATGCGCCGGCGGCCAGATTCGCGGCGGCGGACTTGCCGGTCTTCCGGTCATGAACGATCTCATACGAGAGCTTCTGTCCCTCGCTGAGATTCGACATGCCAGCCCGTTCGACGGCGCTGATGTGGACAAATACGTCCTTGCTGCCATCCTCTGGTTGGATAAAGCCGAAGCCCTTGATGATGTTAAACCACTTTACGGTTCCCTTGTTCATGGGAGCCCTTTCTGCAGGTACGAGTGTTGTAGGCCGTGCGCAACCGCGGCCCGTTTGGATCGAATTTGGGATGGAGGTCGTCAGACAGGCGCGCTTTCGCGGGCGAGGCCAATTCATTCGGCCGAAACTCGATAATCACATATAGGCGATTGTAGTGGGATTTACAAGTTGGCCACTCAAACAAAAGAAGGAGCCCAGGATCAAGCGAAGTAGCGTTAATCATTCCTGAAGGGCCCTACTCCGGGCGGGCGGGAGAGGATGAGGGCTTGCGTCGCGCCAAATCAAAAACTGTATCTTCGCTGATGCCGCCTATTCTGCCGAAAGCGAATCGCGGGCTCATTATCCGCAGCTAATGGCGCATGGGCGGCGCGGTTGCAAAGCTTTCTCGATCTGCCAATAGGCGCTGGAAGACAAGCGTTCGTCGGTGATCCTGACCGAACGAAAAGACCACGCATTGCGCTTATCCGAAAGGCTCTCCCGTTTCGCGCGCAACGTCCTCGTGTTGACCAGCGGTATGGGAGCCAAACCACCACGCGTCGTCATGCAAGAGCTCGAAAATATCGCTGCGACCGACGAACGGTGCTGATCACTACAGGCCGCTATATCGGCGAGGGCTTCGACGATGCCCGTCTCGACACGCTGTTTCCCGCTATGCCGATCTCATGGAAGGGCACCCTGGCCCAATATGTCGGCCGCCCACACCGATTGCATCCGGGCAAGCGAGAGGTTGTCGTCTTACGATTAATCGACGAAGCGTGCCAGTGTTCAAACGCATGAGCGAAAGGCTGATGAGGGATACAGGAACCTTGGCTACTCGAGCGATGGCCCAACCATAGCTTGATGCATTTTTTGGGGGGTCGCACTGATCGTGCCACTGGCGCTGACGGTCTTTTTTTGGCGCCGAACCTGATGAACAAGTCTTAGTTCTTGTCCTCAAAAATCGACCGATTGTCATCGATAGTCCTTGAAACCGATTAGATTCCGAATTCGGCGAAATTCGCCTTTGCATTCAAGAGCCCGAATTTTGACGGATTGGGGGTCAGTTCTTTGCCCTGTGCATAAAAAATTGCGCCGCGTGTTACGATGACTAAAAAATCGAGTGGGAGTGAGGAAGACAACGACGAAGTAATACTATCGCGCACCTCTTTCCAGGTACAGCGTTGGCTTCGGACTTTATCGCAAGCATCTCTTTCAATATTCTGTCCGGCGGTTTCTCCTATAGGTGTTGCATTTCTATTTGAACCAACGCAGCGCAAAGAGAAAGTGCCGTTTGGGGGCGCTTACTCGAATGGAAGCATGACGATCGAGCCCGTTGTCTTGCGCCCGCCGATAAACTTGTGCGCGGCTGCGGCCTCCCGAAGCGGAAAGGTTTTGACAACGTTGCTCGCTAGCACCCCCTGTGCGACGGCATCGAACAGGGATTTTGCTCCGCCGTCGATTTCGCTTCGGTTCGACATGTAATGCGAAAGCGCGGGACGAGTGATGATGAGAGACCCGCGAACGCCAAGATCTTCGATAAGGTTGATCGGATCAGGAACGCCTGACGCCTGGCCGTAAGCTGCGCACATACCGACCAGCCGCAGGCAGTCGAGTGACCTTTGCAGCGTGTCCTTACCGATCGACTCATAGACAACGTCTACGCCTTTTCCGTCCGTAATCTTACGGGTGACGGCTACGAAGTCTTCGGTCGAGTAATTGATGACGTGATGACAACCGAGATTTCGAGCGATCTCGGCCTTCGCGTTGGTACTAACGGTACCGATCACAGTTGCTCCCAGATGCCGCGCCCAAGGACAAAGGATATGGCCCATGCCTCCAGCAGCCGCATGGATCAGAACATAATCTCCTGGCTGCACCTTATGCGTTCGATGCAAGAGATACTGCGCGGTCATCCCCTTCAGGATTAGTCCTGCCAGTTGAATGTCATCCAATGGCAAGTCCTTTGGAACTTTGATCAACTTGTCAGCCGGGTAAAGGCGCTCCTGACTATAGGCGCCGAGTGGCGGAAGGCAGGTGCAAACTCGTTCGCCGACGGAGAACCCGGTGACGCCAGGACCCAAGTCCTCGATCTCGCCAACTCCTTCGAAACCGACGACAACCGGTGGATCGCCGACGATCATCGGGTGCGGGATACCTGCTCGATGGTAGGTATCAGCGAAATTCACGCCTACGGCCGTGCTGCGAAGACGTACCTGGCCACGCTCGGGAGCCCCAACCTTGATCTCCTCCCACACGAAGTTGTCGGGTGCGCCTTTCTTGTAGATTACCGCCGCCATTTCCATGATGGGTTCCTTCTGTTGCAGCGCATTCTTGCTGCGAGGTTCGCAATTGTCTCGCGCGAACAGTTCGGCCCATGCCAAACTGTCTTCGATTGATATGCTCTCGGTATCAGCGATAGGGTTGGAAGATGGTCGCGGCGGCAAATCTGGTGGAAGTGGCCGCTCTCGTGGGTGACACCGCGCGAGCGACGATGCTTGCCGCCCTTATGGGTGGCCAGTCGCTGACATCCACCGAGCTTGCTTACTGCGCCAATGTCTCTCGCTCGACGGCGAGCGGCCACCTGAGCAAGCTGGTTGCGGCGCGGCTTTTGACGGTCACTCGCAAGCGCCGCTTCAGCTATTATCGGATCGCGTCCCCGCTGGTCGCGACAATGCTGGAGAGCATGAAGGTCGTCGCCGCTATAGAGGTGCCACCCCGCCGGCAGCCGCGGTCAGCAAACGACGATGCACTCCGTTTTGCCCGAAGTTGCTACGATCACCTGGCTGGCCAGGTAGGAGTCGCTGTTACCGATGCACTTGTGGCCATGGGGCACATCGTACTCACCGATGAAGGCGGTGAGGTGACGTCTTCGGGCGGGCGTTTCCTTTCCGCGTTCGGCGTCGATCTGCGGCCGCGGACTCGGCGGATTTTCTGCCAGCCTTGTCTCGACTGGAGCGAGCGTCGTTATCACCTCAAGGGACTCGTCGGAGCTCGGATTCTGGATCGTCTATTGGAACTCGGATGGCTCAAATATGTGTCGGACAGCCGTGCACTCCGACTATCGTCGTCTGGGAGGGCGGGCTTGTCCGAAATTCTCCAGATCGAGATCAACAACGAGGGTGTGCCAACCAGTCGATTATGCGACCCACGACGGCTGACAGCTTAGGCTGAGCGAAGCGTCATCTGGCGCAAATGCTGCAGGTCACTGTTTCCACTTTTCGACGATTTTGGGGTGGCCGCCGTGTCTGCGATTCGCCCAAAGCCTCAATGCCGACCTAACGGAACTCGAGCGTGAATGTCCGCATCAACTGAGAGCAGTGGTTCGTAGTTCTGGATGACAGATTAGCAATCTGTGTCTCAGGGCTTGCGCGGTATCCCAAGTTGCGCGCGCAAGCCGTCGCAGCCTTTCCGAGTGAGCTGCACCGCACGCGATTGTGGGTCCGTTTGAGCTATCCAAGCTCACAGCAGCGCTGGAACAAGCGAGCGCCGAGCGGCCCTGCCAAGTGATGGCGGCGTTCTGTCCAGTCCAGACATTTGCATGTGCCAATCCATGCCGCCCTGGCCTGAGCTTGCTCAGATCGATGCCGAACACGGCATCTAACCACGCCACCCCGACTTCTTTGACATCGACACCCTTGCCCTGTTCGACTGAGCGATCAGTGCCCGATCCCTCAGAGCATAAGCGATATCCACAGCCAGCTCGCCAGCAAGGTGATCATAGCAAGTCCTGGCATAGCGCAGCGCCTGAGCCTGTGGGGAACGCACCACCACGGTGCGGCTCGGCTGCTGCGCAGCGATCAATGCCAAGCCTTCCAACGCAGCCGCCACCCCTGGCCCAGCGAACCGGGAGTAGCGGTGGCGACCCGCGCGCTCGAGCGCAAGCAGGCCGCCCTCCAGCAACTTGCGCAAATGCGCGCTGGCCGCCGAGGACGATAGGCCAGCGAAGGAGACAAGCTCGTCTGCCGGCAAAGCGCGACGTCCGCAAGCGCCAGCAGAATCGCGGCGCGCGCCGGGTCGCCGATCAGCGCCGCCACGGTCGCGATGTTGGGTTCGCCACGCATATTTCATCCTAATCTGAGACGTCTGTCTGGATCAATCACATAAGGTCTGGCCGGCAGCGCGACGGAGATCCGCTCACGCCGTAAAGGAAACCCTCAATTACCTTAGTGCCCGCGCGACCGTGTTTGGACGCCCAACGTCTGCAAAAGAGTATTCATGAGCAACCCGGTTAGCGAAAATACCGAGGCGCAAATCCGCCACATCTACGACCGATGGCAGGAAACGATCGTACGGCGCGACGTAGATGGCCTGATAGCGCTATATGCGGAGGAAGCCATATTAGAAACGCCTGGCTGAAGCTACCGATTGTCATCGATAGTCCTTGATACCGAGCAGATTCCGAATTCGGCGAAATTCGCCTTTGAATTCAAGAGCCGGAAATTTTGACGGATTGGGAGTCGGTTCTTTGCCGTGCGCATAAAAACTGCGCCGAAAAATCAGCGCGTTATGATGACTAAAAATAATCGAGTGGGAGTGAGAGAAATGCGAAGTAATACTTCGCACTTCCCTCGGACCGCACTGTCATTTTCGAATTTTGTTACGAGCGTCCCTTTGATCTGTCGTGCGCTTCACTTTGCCCCTGGTGCTGTTGCCCCCTATTTGAAGCAGGGTAGCCCAAAAAAAGGAAAGCACTATTTGCTCGGGAGAGGGCAGTGGCGTAGCGTGGCGTAGAAATCGGTGGCATCGACGTGGGCGGCGGCGCAGTTTCATTCCCGTAAGACCGCCCTGACGCCGACGGCAATACATCGGGGTTGCAAGCCGCTGGTCGAGCGTGTGCACCGTGGCGCCATGTTTCGAGTACTTGCAAAGCGATCGAATAAAGACTAGTTATCTGACTAGTTTTTTCAGTGCGCAATGAGGCTCACCATGCGAGCTTGGCCGGTGCAAGATGCAAAGGCTCGGTTCAGCGAGATGCTTGAAACCTGCTTGAGGGAAGGCCCGCAGGTCGTCACCAAACGCGGTGCCGACGCCGCGGTCTTGGTGCCCGCGACGGATTGGCAGAAAATCAAACGCGCGGCCAAGCCCACTCTCAAGGAATTGCTCCTGACCGACGATGCACGAGGAGATCTCAACATTCCTCCGCGTGGCGGAAGGAGCCGCCGCAAGGTTCGCAGTCTCGTCTGATCATCGATGTATCTGCTCGATACGAATGTTGTCTCGGAACTGCGCCGTGCTCGTCCACACGGCGCGGTCCTTGCGTGGCTCCAACAGGTGCGAGACGAGGACTTGCACATCTCCGCAGTAAGTATCGGGGAGATCCAGTCCGGCATCGAAATCACGCGCGAGCAGGACCAGGCCAAGGCGGCCGAAATCGAGACCTGGCTGGAGCAGGTTGCCGAGACCTATAACGTCTTAAGCATGGACGCGCAGAGCTTTCGCGTCTGGGCACGTCTAATGCATCGCCGGACGGACGATGTTGTCGAAGACGCCATGATCGCAGCGACCGCCGCAATTCACCGCTTGACCATCGCTACCCGCAATGTGCGAGATTTCCAGAGTTTCGGCGTTCCCACGTTCAATCCGTTCGCAATGAAAGCCGGCTAGACGTGAAGTCCGTCGTTGCGAGGCGGCCCGCCCCGACGTGCTAAAGAGCACGAGGGTTGCTCGGATAGGCCGAGCAAGGGCCTCAACGCACGAGGGGCGGACCATGGCGAAGTGTAGCGAAGTTTTCGTGGGAATCGATACCGCAAAGACGAGGCACGCAATTGCCGTTGCCGACGCGGGCCGGGATGGGGAGGTACGGTATTTGGGCGAGATCGACAGTGCGCCTGCGACGGTAGAACGGGTTATCAAAAAGCTGGGCAGCCGGTACGAGAAAGTCCATGTTTGTTACGAAGCTGGACCGACTGGGTACGGGCTTTACCGGCAGGTGCGAGCGTTAGGTCACGCGTGCACTGTCGTGGCGCCGTCGCTGATCCCCAGGAAGCCTGGCGAGCGGGTGAAGACAAATCGACGCGACGCGGTGAGCCTGGCCAGGCTGTTTCGGGCCGGCGAACTGACGGCGGTGTGGGGTTCCTGACACAGTGCATGAAGCGGTCCGCGATCTGGTTCGGGCGCAGGCGACCGCGGCCGCGGACGTTCGCAAGAAGCGTCAGCAGCTTCTGTCATTTTTGTTGCGCCATGGCCGCCTCTATAGCGGGGCCAAGCACTGGACGAAGCCGCATGCGCGCTGGCTGGCCGACCAGGCGTTCGAGCACCCGGCGCAACAGATCGTGCTGCAAGAGGCGATTAACGCGATCGAGGATTGCGCTGGCCGGTTACAACGGCTTGATGAGCAACTTCATGCCATCGTGCCAACTTGGTCGATGGCGCCTGTGGTTGCCGCTTATCAAGCGATGCGTGGCGTCTCCTTCATCGTCGCTGTGACGTTCGTTGCCGAAATCGGTGACGTGCGTCGCTTCGACACTCCCCGCCAAGTCATGGCTTTCCTTGGTTTGGTTCCCTCCGAGCGCTCGACCGAAGACAATGTGCGGCGAAGCGGGACTGACGTTGAGCGGCAACCAGCGCGCCCGCCGCGTCCTGGTCGAAGGGGCATGGACCTATCGATATCCAGCGCGGGTCAGCGCCACGTTGCTGCGGCGATCGGAGGAGCTTCCGAAAGACGTTTGCGACATCGCCTGGAAGGCGCAGGTCCGCCTCTGTGGCCGATATCGTCGGCTCTCGGCGAAAGGCAAGAAAACACCCGTCATTGTCGCTGCCATCGCCCGCGAGATGGCAGCGTTTCTGTGGGCCATCGGCCAACACGTTACTCCCGCTTCTTGACTGCGGGGCGTCCGAGGCCCCTCTTCTGCCATGATCAAAATAAGTAGCCAGCGACCTCCGTCTGAACACCGCTCGAGAGCGCCGCCGCAATAAACCCGCTGCGTCATCCTGCACGGTGCGGGGGATGGAGCCACGGAGGGGAATTCCCGGCTAAGCTATGTGGCCGAACTCTAGAGTTCGACGCCCGCTCTCTAGACCCGGGATCGACCCCGAGACGGAAAACGGAAGGCGGAACCCGCGGATAAGAGCTTGATCAACCGTCGTCTCAAGCGCTCCATTTCCCGCTCTGTGCAGATATCATTCGAACACGCACGCTTCGACCTTTTTCACTGGAGACGAAGCAAGTGGGTGCTTGTTGCTTGGCGCAATTTTTTCACTTGACGACGATGCTGCTTGATTGCCCGCGGCGATTGCCGAGGCGCGCCCGCCTGTGACCTTCCGTCACCTGACCGATTGTCGGCGTGACCTCCTCCTGGGTCGCAGCCGCCATTCAGAGGAGATGCTTCGCCTTAGCCATCCGGCAAGCTGGTCTGAAAATTGCGCTGAAAAGTCGACATGTTATGACGACTAACAATAATCGAGTGGAGTGACGGACCAACAACAATACCTTCGCGCGCCTCCGTTGAAATCGCACCGCGTTATTCAGCGTCCCGCCGCTGTCCGTCAATTTGCGTCCAGTGTTCGCTCCTGTCCTGGTTCTACTTCTATCTGAACCAAGCCAGCGCGAAGGGAAAGTGTTATCTGCTTGTACGAGGGCAGTGGCGTAGCTTGGCGTAGAATCGGCCGGGTTCTCAACCCGCGGCCATTACGCGGTCTGGTCTCGCGTAGAGCGCGGTGGTCGATCATCTTATCGAAACGTCAGGTCCGTCATCTCCTTCACCTTGTTCGGATTGGCCGCGGCCACGTCAGTGTACTGCGTCCAATCATGGCGCACGTCGTAGAGCTCCCGGCGATGATTTCACGGACGGTCGGGGGGAGAGACGGTCACGGCGCGATCACTCCGCGCTGCGCCAGCAGGCGCAAGGTCGCATCGATGGGGATATGCGCCCAGGCCGGCCTGTTGGTAAGCTCGTATTCGATCTCGTAAAGCACTTTTTCGATCAGGAAGAAGTCGAGCAGGCTTTGCGCCTGCGTCGGGTCAGTGGGCCATAACGCTGAGTCACCGACCGTATTGCGGTAGCTGCCCCAATAGCTGGTCGCGAGATTCGCGCCCCAGGCCCGGATGCGGTGCGCCAGAACGGCGCGCTCCTCCGTCGGTAGATTAGGGGAGCGATAGATCGCCGAACTCGTGGCGTAATCGATTGAGCGCAGGAAGCCGGCGACGTCGCGCGCTGGCGGCTCCTTGCCGCGGCGTTCGGTGAGCGGGCGGTGCGGCTCGCCCTCGAAGTCGAGAATGTAGGCGTCGTCCTTTGCAATCAGCACCTGGCCGAGATGGAAATCGCCGTGATGGCGAATCTTCATGCCTTCGTAGACGGCGTTGCGGCCGCTCTCGATGTGGGTGATGAGGGCGTCGTGATGCACGAGCAGGCGCTCGGCCAGACTCGGAGCCGGCTCGGCCAGGCTCTTCAGGCCGCGCTCGATCAGCCCCAACACCTTGCAGGCGTGCCCAATCATGGCGTCGGTCCAACGCCGGGTATCGCGGGCAGAAATGGCCTCGGGCGCGAAGTCGGGCATGTCGCCTCTGCTTGCGAAAGCTAGATGCAGCTCGGCGGTACGCCGTCCGATCTGCCGCATGCGCTGCAGCATCGATGCGGTTTCCGAAGTCTCGAGAACGGCCTCATCAGCCAGCATGCGCTGCTCGTCGATGAAGCGATCGAGCGAGGCGCCCGTAACGCTCCAGGCATCGCCTTGGTTCTCAATAAACTCGTGCACTACGGCGAGCGCTGTGCGATTGCCATCTGCGGCAAGCTCGACGGTTCCGAGCAGGGCCGGCGCGTTCTGGAAATGGGCAACATCGACTAGGAAGCGGCCGACCTCGATCTCCGGATGAATGCCTGGTGCGACGCGACGCAGGATCTTCACGATATACTTTCCGTCGACGATCACGCTGGAATTCGACTGCTCGCGTTCGATCGCGCTCACCGTATTGATCTCCGGCGTTGCGACTCCGGCAAAGGCCGTGGTCGGCCGAAATTCGATCTTCTGCCCATCGTTGCCGACAGTTTCTTTGGCATGGATTTTCGCCATCAGCGTCTTGATGAATTCAGGCTCCGCGGTGGCGTCAAGCAGCGTGCCTTCACGTTTGCCGCGGCGCACGGCAGCGAGTACGCTGGCTGGCCTTCTGTCGATAGCGGTGTAGCGTGACCAGCGGATGGTCAGGGGCAGGAAATAGCGGCTAGTTCCATCGCTGCCGTTTGCATTGACGATGACGATGCCGAAACGGTCGTCCGCGTGCTCAATGCGTACGGCGACCGCGACCTTTGCGGTGATCGAGTGCGACGTCTTGTCGGCAAACCAGCGGTGGTCCGGCAGGAACGCCGGTAGCACGTCGTGCTCGAAGGTACGCTGCGTCCAGCCTGACAGCGGCGAATCCCAGGTGTCGCCGAGTACCAGCGTCGTAATCTCGCGCGGGAGCACTTTCTCAGGCTCGCTTTCGGCTTCCTGCGCGAGCGAGAACCAGAAGAACCCGTAGGGTGCCAGCGTGACGAGGTAAGGCAGGTCGCTGATGCGTGGGAAGCGCGTACGCCCCAGCATTTCGCGCGGGATGCGTCCCTTCCAGGGGCTCATGTCGAGCTCCACCGCCTGCGCCGAGCGGGACATGTTGGCGACGCAGAGAATGGCCTCCTCCCCGAGCTGGCGCACATAGGCAAGCACCGCGCGATTGGCGGGGCGGATGAACGTGAGCGTGCCGCGCCCGAACACCCTCGTCGACTTGCGCCAGGCAATGAGCCTCTTGGTCCAGCTCAGCAGCGAGGATAGCGAGCGCGACTGTGCCTCCACATTGACCGAGGCATAGCCGTAGACCGGGTCCATGATCGGCTGCAGGTACAGCGCCGCGGGGTCGGCGCGCGAGAAGCCGCCGTTGCGGTCGGACGTCCATTGCATCGGCGTGCGCACGCCGTTGCGGTCGCCGAGATAGATGTTGTCGCCCATGCCGATCTCATCGCCGTAATAGATGATCGGCGTGCCGGGCATGGACATTAGGATCGAGCTCATCAGCTCGATCTTGCGCCGGTCGTTATCCATCAGCGGCGCCAGGCGCCGGCGGATGCCGAGATTGATGCGCGCGCGCGGGTCGGCGGCATAGGTGGACCAGAGATAGTCGCGATCGGAGTCGGTCACCATTTCCAGCGTCAGCTCGTCGTGATTGCGCAGGAACATGGCCCACTGGCAGTTTTCCGGTATCTCCGGCGTCTGGCGCATGATGTCGGTGATGGGGAATCGGTCTTCCTGCGCGATCGCCATGTAGATGCGCGGCATCAGCGGGAAGTGATAGGCCATGTGGCATTCGTCGCTGTTGCCGAAATAGGCCTGCACGTCCTCCGGCCATTGATTGGCTTCCGCGAGCAGCACCTTATTGGGCGCGTATTGGTCGAGCGCGGCGCGCAGGCGCCGCAGCACCGCATGCGTTTCCGGCAGGTTCTCGTTGCTGGTGCCCTCACGTTCGCAGAGATAAGGCACCGCATCGAGCCGGAACCCGTCGACGCCGGCATCGAGCCAGCGTTTCATGACTTGCAGCACGGCTTTGACCACGCGGGGGTTGTCGAAGTTCAAGTCCGGTTGGTGCGAGAAAAAGCGGTGCCAGTAATAGGCCTGCGCCTCCTGGTCCCAGGTCCAGTTCGACTTCTCGCTGTCGGCGAAAATGATGCGTGTGCCGGCGTATTTCTGGTCGGTGTCGCTCCAGACGTACCAGTTGCGCGCGCTCGAGCCTTTGGGGCTGCGCTTGGCGCGCTTGAACCAGGGATGCTGGTCGGAGGTGTGGTTGACGACGAGCTCGGTGATCACACGCAGGCCGCGGCGCTTCGCGCCCTGCATGAAGCGGTGGAAATCCCGCGCGGAGCCGAAAGCCGGATTGATGTCGCCATAGTCGGAAATGTCGTAACCATCGTCGCGGCCGGGGCTCGGATAGAACGGCAGCAGCCAGAGCGCGGTAACGCCGAGGTCGCGCAAGTAATCGAGACGTTCGGAGAGGCCGGCGAAGTCGCCGACGCCGTCGCCGTTCGAATCCTGGAACGCCTTGACGTGCAGTTGATAGATGATGGCGTCCTTGAACCAGAGGCCGTCATCGAGCATCTGAGCCGTTTCAGTGTCGAGGGTCGGGACGATGTTCATGTCGGTCCTCTAGTATGACAGCAGAACAGCAGCGCAGGATCCTGCGCCGGGTCGAGCGTACGCGCCGGCCAGCGTTGCTTTTCAGGACCATCTGAGCCTGCTCTATCTCGGTCAGCCCGCCTCACCCTCACGCCTTGAATGCTACGCGGTCAGCGAGGCGAGACTTTGACAACACTTTGCGATCGGAACTCGGGTCACGTTTGTACAGGCCGCGAGCTGTCCTACTCCCATACCACCAGCCGCTGCCCTGCTCTTATCGTCGAGCTGACGTTTGCCTGACGGCAGCTTCGGCCCAGGCCGGGCACGCGGGGACAATCTTTGGATCGGCGGAACGCGCATCGGGATTCTCTGCGACAGACCGATGTCCTGGATCGCGCGGCCTTGGTTCGTATGCCCGCAGCGCGCCCGGCATTGCCACTTGCAGAAAGTTTTCCGTATAGCCTATTCGGAATTGCCGTTATCTTGCGGCAATTGGGGATCGTCGGTGCAGAGGCGGTCGAGCACCGCCCGGATCCGGTCGGTCGAGGACAGCTGCGTCGTGGGTTGCATCGACAACTGAACCGGATCGGAACTGCCAGTGACACCGAGGAGAGCGCGGCGATCGCACACACCTCGGATCACAATCGAAGCTGATTCTGGATCGGCGATCGTGTTCATGTGCTCGGCAATCACAGTATCGACCGTCACCAGACTATCGCCAATCGCACGGCGCCGACAGTTTGCATCAACCATCGGCAAAACGGCGTCGAGCGCCTTGTGCACCTGATGCGTAGCGATCATCAGCTCCTTGCCGATCTGAGTCGCGGCTGCACCTTGTAGCCGAAGCTTAAGAACTCGCGGCCCAAGCTCTTCGTCTTCTTCGATTGAGACTAAGGCGCTTTCGACATTCTTGCTCGCCGCAGAATAGACCGGTTGACAGGGCAAAAAGTTTACGCCACCGGGCAGCGGATACGATCCAATCAATTGAAACGGCGCGAATTCGGTCGGTTGCGGCGACTGTTGATCCTTCGCTGCAAGCATCGCCGGTTGCGGTTCAACGTTTGATTAAGTTGGTCAGCGCCAAGCAGCTACCCTTAATTCAGCCTCTCTTCAAATCTGAGTGGGTAAGGGTAAGCTTGGATCGTAACGGGGTTGGGCATGTCGGACGAGCTGTTTGAGGTGGCGCTGGGAGTATCCTCACCGTGGTATGTAGCAGGGACGGACTTTGACGCGGCGGCCAAGATGCTGACGATCCGCGTGGACTTCACTGCCGGCAGTCGCTTTGCCGTGGCGGGGTTCGATGGCCAGCATTCAGTCCACGACACCGTTACCAAGCGCTACCGGCACCCGAACTTCTTTCAGCACGAGTGTTTCCTGGAGGGGCGGGTGCCACGCGTGAAGCTCCCGGACGGCAGCGTGCGCCAAGTCGAACCGCCGTGGGGTGGTAAACTGTCGGGCGACGCGGACCCAGCACCAACGTGACAGCAAGCGCAGCCACAGCAAGGTGCCGTCGCAGGGTTGGTGGGAATTGAGAGTGGCGTAGTCTCCGGGTTGCTCAACCCAAACAATTCGGCGTTGAAACCGCCGATGGAGACCACGCCATGGAAAGGACTAGCACGAAGCCTGCAGTCGCGCATTCGAGACCTGAGGCGAGCGCCCAGCTTTTTGAGGACTGGTTTGACCCGATCGAATCAGGGGTACGCGAGCGGGTTCGTTCCTTCATCGAGCACATGATCGAGATCGAGCTCGCGGAGGCGCTATCGCGGCCACGCTACGGCCGATTGGCGAAGGCTGAAGGCCCCTCCGGCGAGGGGCCGGCCGGCGTCAGCGGACACCGGCACGGCCATCGGTCGCGGTCGCTGGTGGGCACATTCGGCCCAGTGGAGATTAGCGTTCCACGTGCCCGGCTGAACGCCCCGGACGGCAACGGCAAGACCGTGGAGTGGAAGAGCCGCGTATTGCCGGCTTACGAGCGGCGCACCAAAGCGGCCGAGGCGCTGATTGCCGGTGCGTATCTGTCTGGGGTCAATACCCGCCGGGTCCGTCGGGCGCTGGCGACGCTTTTCCGCGGCGAGGTCAGCAAGGATACCGTCAGTCGCGTGTGGCGTAAGGTCGACAGCGACTGGCAAGCCTGGAATGCCCGCTCGCTCGCGGACGAACCGATTGTGCGGCTGATTCTGGATGGTACGGTCGTTCGTGTGCGGCTCGATCGGAAGGCTACGTCGATCTCGCTTTTGGTGGTGGTTGGCGTGCGAGAAGACGGGCAAAAAGTTCTGCTCTCGATAAAGAACGTCGGTGGCGAGACCAAGGAGGCCTGGCGGGCGGTTCTCGACGATCTCATCAAGCGCGGCCTGCGCAAGCCCGAGTTCTTAATTGTCGATGGCGGCTCTGGCCTTGATGCTGCGTTAGAGGCAATTTGGTCAGATGTGCCGACGCAGCGCTGCACAGTCCACAAAGTTAGAAACTTGCTTGCCCACGCACCCAAGCGGCTTCACGACGAGATCAAAGCTGACTACGACGACATGATCTACGCGGATACTCCCGAGGAGGTGGCGAAGCGACGGATCGCGTTCTTGCGCAAATGGCGTGCGCGGCACAGTGCCGTTTCGGACAGCTTAAACGAAGCCGGCGATCGCCTTTTCACCTTCACGAGGCTTCCGCCGGACCAATGGAAGAGCGCCCGCACCACGAACGCTATCGAACGCCTGCATGAGGAATTCAAACGACGGATCAAGACCCAGACGGTGCTGCCTTCATCTGATACCGCTGCCATGCTTTTCTGGGCACTGCTTGCTTCCGGTCAGATCACCATGCGCAAGATCGATGGCTGGAAAACGCTAGCAACAAAAAATATCGTGCAGCCGCTTGACCTGGCTGCATGATCAGATAACGTCACTCCACCGGAGATCACGCCTACGCAATTCCAACACAATATCTGACGGCACCCACAGCAAAGCCGCCAACGCCAACCATGGCCGCAAAAACCCAGTGGCGCGCGCGCATCACTACCTCTCCATCGTGCCCATTGTTGGCCTGTATTCCCATGCCGCTCATGGTCCCTTGACTGTTTTGGGACGCGCCCAAGGCCTTTACCGGCACCGTCAAAGAAATATTGCCGGCTTTTGCGAAGATGAGCGTCAGCGGGACTGTCTCGGCCATAGTCAGTGGTTTTTCAGGCCGATCAACATGACGTGGTAACGGCCCGGCTGAGCGCCACCGATCCGCCTGCCGGAATTGCGAGGCCGTTTACCAGTTAAGCATCTGCATGACGCCATTGACGACTGTCATTTCATGAATTTGAGCTTTGGCGGCCACGTCCGAAGATGCGCCGGTCAAACGATCCGCAGTGTTGGCTTTATTGCTGAGCGTCATGTAGACGGCGCCAGTCCGGGCGGGCGCCGGCCGGCGTCGCGCGCGTCCAGGGTTGTTCAATCGCAATGCTGAAAGTCTTGCTGGTTTGGGCGAACGCGGCAGGCGTGCCTGCGATTGCCGCAGCTAGCAGGCGGAGTTTCAATAACGCACGCATGGTGTTCCGAAAAAACGCATGAGCGATAGCTCCGCGCAAGGCGGCGCGAGTTCGAGCGTCAGGCGGAGAAAGCCGGAGGAGCGCGCGGAGTGCCGACCATCCGGCGGAACTGCTGAACGAAGCTCTCCTCGCCAACCCGGTGCGCCACCGCCTCCCGGAAAGCCGGCATAGACAGAGGATGCCGGCGTCCCACTCAGCAAGGGAAAGTGGCCAGTACTTTGGGCGGCGACGAAGCAAAACGGGCAAGACTGTGCGGGATTACGATTGTGGCGGTCGGTGGATGGGGGCCGCCGCCCGAACTATGACTGCAGATCACCAAGCCTTCGGGGCCGGGCGCTGCGAACGCATACCGAGCCCGACGTGATTGCAAGCGAATAAGCGGTCCAAAGGGCTAGGAAACGGCTGGACCGCCCGGATTGTATAAATTGTCGCAGGCGGGACATTGCTCAGAGACTAACACGCGCCGTACTCAGGATTCGCCAGCAGAGTTCAAGGTGATCGCGCGTGACGTAGCGTGACCAGCTGAACATCACCCGAACGGCTTGATGCTTTCGGCGACCGAGTTGGCGATGTGTTCCTTGGTGATGATGCCCACGATCTCCGATGCCCGCCACCGGCCGCCGGGGTGCGTGACCACCGCCATTGTGGCGTCGCGCCGCGCCATGCGCTGCACCACGTCGAACATGATGTCGGACTCGCGGGCGAGCGTGAAATTGCGCTGCACCACGTCGCCGAAGCGCACGCCCGCATAGGCCGCTTCGAGTCCGTGGCGCAGCCCGGTATTGACCCGCACCACGCCGGCAACGTGGTTGCCGCGGGTGACGACAATGTGCTTGTAACCGCGCTCCCCGCCGTGCTGGCGCAGAAAGGCGTCAAAGTTGGCATCCGCATCGACCAATGTGACTTCGCGCTCCATGACTTTTCCGGCGCGGCGCACCAGAAACATGTTGGCGTGCAGCGCCTTCGGCACGAAATGGCCGCGGCCGACGAGCTTCACCGTATAAATGTTTTCGGCCGACAGCAGCCGCCGCACGCCGATAGCCAGCGCCACCGCGACGATACTCGGCATGACGAGATCGTAGTCGCGCGTCATCTCGAAGATCATGGTGACCGCGGTCATCGCCGCGCCGGTGCCGCCGCCGACCATGGCGGCCATTCCGACGATGGCGCCGGTGGTGACTGTAACGCCAGCGAGCGGAGCGGCGGCCGCGGCGAGCCCGCCGAAAGCGCCGCCGATCGCCGCGCCCATGAACAGCGACGGCGAAAAAACGCCGCCCGAAGCGCCTGAGCCGAGACTCACTGAGGTGGCGTACAGCTTTGCTGCGAACAACACAACGAGCAGCAGCGGCAAGCCGAGTCCCTTGCTCAAGATCGCCTGGATGGTCGAATAGCCGACGCCCTCGACGTAATAATGTCCGGCAGTGCGAAGCAGCACGTAGATCAGGATGCCGATCCCGAGCATGCCGGCGGCGTGGCGCAGATAGGGATTGGCGATGTGCTCGAACGCGCGCTCGACGAACGTCAGGCTGTGAATGAAAGCGGTCGCCGCAAGCCCGGTGAGTGCGCCAAGAAGCGCAAACAACAACAGCCCCGGTAGCGTTGCCGGATGGGTCGAGGTCAACAACTCCGCGGGTATGGCGAAGGCCGGATGCACCCCGAAAAAGATGCGGCCGATAAAGGTTGCGGTGCCGGTGGCGAGCGCCACTGGCAGAAAGGTGCGGGCGCTCAATTCCGGCATCATCAGTTCGATGGCGAACATCACCCCGCCGATCGGGGTGTTGAAGGTCGCGGCGATGCCCGCGCCGGCACCCGCGGCGACCAAGGTGATGCGTTGCCACGGCGCCATCCGGATCACTTGGCCTAACGTCGAGCCGAGCGCGGCGCCGATCTGAATGATCGGGCCCTCGCGGCCGACGGCGGCACCGGTGCCGATCGACAGGGCCGAAGCGAGCGACTTGATCAGCGCCACCACCGGCCGGATCAGGCCGTTGTTGTAGTAGATCGCGTCCATCACTTCGGGCACGCCATGGCCGCGCGCTTCCGGCGCGAAATTGGTAATGAGAAAAGTAACGAGCACGCCGCCGATCACGGGCACCAAGATGACGAACGGCCCCCATGGGCTCGGCGGCGTGAAAAGGCTCGCGTCATAGTCAAAGGAAAACGAGCCAAGAAACGCGATGTTGTGGAAGAGCCCGATCAGGGCGCGGAACGCAACCGCCCCGAACCCGGTAATGATTCCAACGCAAAGAGCAATGGCGGACAATCGGAGAAGCCCGATACGTTGTGGTAGCCTGATTTTCATGCCAATCGCACTTCGGAGGCCCCGCCCGTTTATACACTAAGGGTAGCCGACCCTCAGGCCGCAAAGGTCGCATAAGGGTCGCGAGCGATGCCCTGGTCCCGCCTACCAATTCATGTCAACTTTCGGCAAGAGATCAAGGACCTCCTCGAAGTGCCGCGCCACTTGGCTAGAACGATAGCTCCGGATAATCCGCGTTGAACGTGCGATCATTCAGACCAATTCATCAACAACCAATATTCCCAAACCTCGCGGCCACCGTCGATCTCGGCAAAGCCCAGCCGGAACCGGCCGCCGGCATCGCGCTCAGTCAGCACCGGCGAGCGCGCAACGCGCCGCCGCAGCATCACCACACGACGATGTCGGCTCCAGCCGATCCAACAACTATCACAGTCCACGCGCCGAATGCTTCGGCGGATGCTGGTCCCTCGCGGCAACCTCCATCGGCAGCACGAGGCGCAGGTTGCCCAACAGATAGCTATGATAGCTGTGCGACGGCCGTCCAGGCTTGTGCGGGTCGTAGCTCACCACCGCGCTTCCTGGTGCCCGTAGAGCGGCTTCACCGAGGTGTCGATATCGAGAACCCACGGCTCGCTCAGCAGCGGTCGCGTGCAATAATCCAGATGCTCCTGCAGCCATGCCAACCCGGCTTGCTCTTCGATCTTGATGAGAGCTCGGCGCACCGCGTCCTCGCCTCACCACTTTCTTCATCCCAGCAGCGGCGGATTCACCGGGTCGCACCGCAGCGCCGTGAGGTGGGCATAGCGCCAATGTCCGGCTAGCACCGACAACAACATCGTTACCAGAACATCGCACTTGGTCGGTGCGTTCGGACTCGTGAAGTGCAGCGGGCAGTCCGCTACCCAGCCGTCAAACAGTCCGCCTTGCTGAGATACTCGATGAAAAACGGCAGCGGCGTTACTGTCGCCCCGCCGTCTCATTTGACATGCACACGCCCTGCAAAAGTCGCCGCCACAAGGGCTCCGGCCGACGTTCGCTCTACCGTCGGTTGCTCACCCGTCGGGAGTGCCGGCAATTCCCCTCGATTCGTGCTCATGCCCCATGATAGCAACGACTTTCAAAATCGCCGCCTCCGTTAACTCACGAATTTAGGAGTGCGTCGTGAAAAGGTCCAACAAGTCAGTGGAGGAGGTGCCACCCGAATAATTGTCGATTGAGTTCGGAAGCTGACGAGCGGCTCGGACAGGCAACTGTTTGGGTCGAAGCCTCGTGACCAAGGCCGCCTTCGGGCGGTTGAGCGACCCGAGCAGGCCGTAACGCGAGTGAACTCTGAGCAGGCCTCGAAAGGTGAGTTGTGGATGCCGACCCGCCTCCTAAACGGGGAAGGCTCAAACGGGTGGGGTAGAAATCGACAAAGGCACCCATCCGGTCCACCGGGGTAATGGAGACGGCATGACGGGAAGGGTTTGTTGGGCAACACGAGAGATCCAAGTCCACCGGGATAGCAACCCGAACATCATCGTGGATGGTGGGTGGCTTGGAAGTCGGACGGGGTCATAAGACCGTTGAGGCCGGGTAATGCCGGCGGAGGAAAGGACCCCGAGTTCTGGTGCGCTTTCAAAGAAAGTGAGGAATGGTGATTGACGAATGAGTCTGCAAACACCAATAAAGATCCGGAACCTTCAGAGAAAGCTTTATGTGAAGGCTAAGGCAGAGCCGGACTACCGTTTCTACCTGCTCTACGACAAGATCTATCGCGATGACATTCTTCGTCACGCTTACGCCCTGGTTAAATCAAACGCCGGGGCGGCAGGCGTGGATGGACAAGTCTTTACGGAGATCGAGTTGGCAGGGCTTGAGGAATGGCTGACCGGCATCAGGAATGACCTCAAGGCGAGAACCTATCGTCCACAGCCGGTGCGCCGGGTGATGATCCCCAAGCCTGGGGGTGGCCGAGCGTCCGCTCGGTATCCCGACGATCCGTGATCGGTGCGTCGGAACGGCGGCCAAGTTGGTTCTTGAGCCGATCTTTGAGGCGGACCTGGAACCCACAGCCTATGGGTATCGCCCCAAGCGCAGCGCCGCTGATGCGATCCGGAAGGTCCATCGTCTGCTGTGTGACGGATATACCCAGGCAGTAGACGCCGATCTGTCCAAATTTTTTGATACGATTCCGCACCCGGATTTGCTCAAATGCGTCGCGCGCCGCATAGTCGACCGCGACGTGCTGCATCTGATCAGGATGTGGCTCAAAGCCCCGGTAGAGGTTCGCGATCAAAACGGAAAGCGAAGATTAGAAGGCGGCACGACATCGCGACGCGGCGTCCCGCAAGGCGGAACTCCACGCTGCGTTCGATGAGCGGGGAGGGGAAACGGGGCGGTGCCGCATGGCCCAAGCTACCGCGCCTCTCCTCGACTCTACTTATTTGAATAAACGTTCGGCATGGATCGCCGACTATCGTGCTTAAGCGGATCGAGTTGACGGTGTAGGCGACGGTATATGCCCGCGGCCATCGATCTCATTCTGACCTACCCTCGGCTAATGCGATCAAGCGATCCGAAAAAGTCGCGGATCGAAGGCGAACGGGATGACTTGAGCGATGGAGATTGCGGACGCCTCTGCGGCGCGATGATTGATGAGCACGTTGCGATCAGGGACATTTGCGATGGGCACGATGACAGTGGGAATGAAAAGCAACACCTGCGTCTGCGAATTGAGCCATTGGTCGCCGATGGTCTGGGTGTGGGTCTCACGTAATGTCCAATCCGGCGGCAAATCATCAATCGCGATTGTCCGCCAGGAAACGCCATCCGGCACTTCATAGGCGACGAGCGCCTGTGGCGGCAGCAGAGCCGAATCGCTCACATGGACCCGCTTCTCCACAGCTGTGAGCGACACTACGGTCGAGCAATACGTTACTGGACGACCGCGACTATTCCAGCGACCGTCGTTCCAAAGGCCATAGCCTCCGTCGAAATCGCGTGCGCGCCGCTCGCTCGAAAGCCGCCACAAACGCATTCAAGCGGCTGCGCCCCAGCCGAGCTTCGCAAGGAACTGCTCGACCAGACGGGCGCCCGCCTCGGTCCGAGCCGTTTCCAGCGGCGATTTGCCGTCGAGAATTCCCAATTTCGCGCAGCCATCGAAGAAAGCATGCCGCTGAGTTTGCTGCAGCTCCCGGCGCAATTTACAGATGACGTTTGCACGTTGTGGAAGGAAGGGGGCCGCTACGCAGCCCTCGCCAGCCTCATTGGTCCTACTCAAGAACCTCCTCTAGCTTGGCGAGTTCGACATCGCGAAGTTTAATTTGTTCGTCGAAGAAGGCATCCGAAAACGACCGCGGCGAGCGGAATGTCATCATGACTTCCGATGTTGCGGCGCTTCGGCGCCGGATCGTCCGAAATTCACCTTCCAATTCAAGAGCGCGAATTTCTGACGGATCGCGGATCGCGGATCGCGGATCGCGGGGAGGGTCCCTCGTCGCGCGGAAAACAGTGCGCTTATAATTCAGCGCGTTACGATGACGCAGAACAAACGAGTGGGGGTGAGGGGGGCTCAGTCTGGATGACGACCGCACCTACTACGTCTGTGCGCTCACCTATGGCGCGCCGCTCACCGAAGAACTTGAGTATTTATTTTCACAGTAGTTCCCGGCCAAGTAAAACCCTATGCTGCCGGGTTTCGTAATCCTCGAACAGCGCACAAAACCAGCGAATGACGGGATCGTTCGATTCGCGAGGCGGAGCCTATGAGCGTGAGAGGTATGTTCTACGTCTGTTCTCAAGCCAATGAGGTCGAGAGGACTGAGCATTCGGGTCCTTGTCGGGGGTCGTCCGCCGGCAATGTTTCAGGCATATGCTTGGAGGTGATCCGGTGGGTGAGCAACGGCATGTCAGGCTTTTCCGCAACGGCCGCAATCAGGCCGTTCGCATCCCGGTCGAGTTCGAACTGCCCGGCGACGAAGCCATCATGCATCGCGACGGCGAGCGGCTTGTGATCGAGCCGATGCGCAAGCGCGGCCTGGTCGCTCTACTCAAGTCGATGAAGCCGCTCGATGAGGACTTCCCCGAGATGAAGGATCCTGTGCTGACGCTGGAGCGCGTCCTGTGACGCGCTATATGCTGGACACCACCATCATCTCCGATCTCGTCAAGAATCCTCAAGGCAAGGCGGCGCAGCGGATCGCGAAGGTCGGTGAGGACAACGTCTGCACCAGCATCATCGTCGCCGCCGAATTGAGATATGGTTGCGCGAAGAGCGGCTCAAAGCGCCTGCTCAAGGCGGTCGAGGATCTGCTTGGGGAAATCCCCGTGCTGCCATTCGATCTCCCGGCCGATGCCGAGTACGGCAGCATTCGCTCGGAGCTAGAGGCCGCTGGGAAACCAATCGGCAGTAATGATCTGCTGATCGCCGCACATGCCCACATGGTGGGCGCGACCATCGTCACTGCCAACCCGGACGAGTTCAAACGCGTGAGAGGGTTGAGGGTCGAAAACTGGCTTGTTTAAACTCGTCAAGGCTATCGCCGCAGAAGCAGCGAAGCGCTACAGCCGCTTCTGAGTAACCGTCTGTTCACGCCAAGGTGGTGGAAGCTAGTAAGCGTGGAGGCTGCATGTGAAACCCAGTTTGCTTGTCGTAGGCATTCTTGTCCTTCTCGCGTGTGGCATGTCGGTCGTCGATTTTGTCAGGAAAAGGTCGGTGCTAACCGCGGTTTCTCGGCGCCGCATTCCTGATCATCGTGGTCTTTGCTCCTTCGATGAGGTGGGGCCTTCCTCGCAGCGTGGGACACTACATCGATCTCGCCAGTGCAATCTGCGGCTTGCTGTTCTTGTCTGCCGGCTATCTGTTGCGGAGGTTTCGCAAGCGCACAGCGTGCGGTGCCTCCGTGGACAGGGCCATCACTTGAGGCCGGGCCCAACGTACCGCATGATGGGCTGACGATATTTTTTGCGGTTGAGGGATGTTGGGACGGCGTTGTGGAGGTCCAAAAGACCAACCGATTGATATCGATAGTCGCTAAAACCGAGCAAATCGCAGGATCGTTGAAATTCCCGTTTGAATTCAAGAGCCCGAATTTTTGACAGATTGGGAGTCGGTTCTTTGCCGTGCGCATAAAAAGATTGCATGAAAAGTCAGGGCGTTACGATGACTAAAAATAATCGAGTGGGAGTAGAGGAATGGGACGTAATGCTTACCACACTTCTCCCGGAACGCACTGTCGTTTTCGAACTTTGTTGCCAGTGTCCCTTGATCTATCGTGTGCTTTCACTTTGCCTCTGTTGCTGTTGGCCCTATTTGAAGCAAGATAGCGCAAAAAAGGAAAGCACTATCTGCTTGCGACAGGGCAGTGGCATAGCTTGGCGTAGAAATCGGCGGGTCGCCTATAGATCGGCAACGTGCTTTGCGCGCGCTTGGCCAGCCAACGAGATATTGGTTTGATGCCGCGGATTTGCGCAGTTTGCTCCGTCGCCTCTGGTTACGCCGATGGCAGGTTATAGAATGGATCGAGGACCGGCACACCGAGCGGAACGAAATGCCGAACGTTGCGCGACAGGATCGTCAAGCCGTGTTGCCGTGCTATTGCCGCAATGATTGTGTCTGCGACTCCCGGCGCTTGACCTTGCCCGCGCCCGATCTGATAAGGCGCCGGCGATCCGCGCCGTGGGTACATCGAGGGCAAGGACGCGATCACCATAAAGATGCAGAACGGTCTCGAGCCACGCCGCCAGATCCTCACCTTGTGGGTCGCCCCCTCGCGCCGTAACTTGGTGATGCCGCCTTCGATCTCCGCTACCGTCACGGTCGAAAGGAACAGCAAGGCCGAGTGGACGTCCATCCATGCGATGAGCTCAAGCGGCGGGAGCCGTGACGGCACGTCGGGGAGTGGGGCATTGGCCATGGTGTACCCTTTCGAGGTTGGGTTTTCGGCTGCGGCAAGCTCGCCATCCGTGAGCAAGGCGACGAGTGGCAAATGAACGGCGCGGCGCCGGGTCAACAGGTTGTCTGCCATCGCCGATCAGCCCCCGTATTGCTCGTTCGCAACTTTTTCCATCCACTCGACATTTTCGCCGTCGAGCGATTCCTGAATTGCGATGGGAGTCAATGCCGTCTTGGGCGCGCCGAATGCTTCTCGCCGGGCGGGCTGCTGCCGCGGACCACGCGGAGCGTCGCGCCGACACAAGGCGGCGAGCGTCTGCTCCGCATCATCGGCCCGCGGTTCGAAGAAATAGAGGCAGAACTCGTTTTATTTGCGACTGCCGACTTACGGCAATCTCTATGCTTAGGATTCGAGAAGAACGGGCGCGAGATCAAGCTACACCTCGACGCGCAGATGACCTTCAACAACATCGCTCTGCGTGTGTACGCCGCTCTCGCCGGTTTGGGCCTAGCCTTCCTGGCCGAAGACGTCGTGCGGCAGCATTTGGCAGACGGCCGGCTCATCCGCGTGCTTTCCGACTGGTGCCCGAAGTTCTCAGGGTACCACCTGTATTACCCAGCCGCCGACAAGCGACCCCAGCCTTTGCCGCGGTAGTCGGCGCGCTGCGCTGCAGGCGTTGACGTGCGCAGAGGAGGCCGCGAAGGCAGAGTATTGTGGATGTCCGACTCTGGCAAATGGCCTCCTTTTGCTCTCCCGCAATTAGTCGCTCGCTTTCGGAGCTAAGCGGACATCAAACCGATTTATGAGTACACCCCTAGCAAAAAAGACGTGCACGCTATCTATTGTGCCGAGATCGGAGGCGTGCTGATGCTTCATCCGAAGCGGAGGAGGCGCTGCTTAAGGGGCTGAGCCGGCGGGAGCCGCAGATCGTGGACAAAGTTTTGGCCAACAACCCGTCCATTTCGCTCGACGAGGCCCTAGTGCGCTTTTCTCACACTATCTTCGCACCGGCGCCCGGATTTGCGAAGCGATTTGACGGTATTTTGCGAACGAGTTTGCGGGTGGCGCCGGAGACGCGTGCTCGTTGGAATCGAATGCGGGTGCTGCGGGTGCAGCGAAGAAGAGGAGGGGCTCCGGTGGACCTTCGGATGATGCCGCGTGGGTGACGCGATGCGGCGCCGCGTGTCAGGCGGGCGAAGCGCGAGCGTTTGCCGCAGCCACCAGGCGAGAGGCGGCAAGTCCCCAGGTGGTTGCTACCGGGCAGGCCGACGCCATGGCAATTTTGATGCGGCGAACACTGACGCGCACCAGCGCGCCGATCTTCAAGAATTTGAGACGAATGGTGCCACAGGTTGCGTTGGTAAAGTTGGTTTTATCCAGGCCGATGCGCCGCAAAGCGCACAGCAGCACGTAGGCCATCGAATAGAACCATAGGCGCAGCTGGTTGGCCCGAATGGTGGCCGTCGACGTGCGATCGGCGTAGAGATCGAGCTGGCACTCCTTGATCCGGTTCTCCATCTCGCCTCGGGCGCAGTATACCTTCTCGTACAGATAACGGGCTTTGCACTCGGCACGCGTGAGCGAGCTCACGATGAAGCGTGGGTTGGCCTCGCCTTGCGTCCACTCCGCCTTGGCGACGACCCGCCGCTTGCGGCTCCAGCTCCTGCGTGTCCTCCACTGGAATTGCTTGAAGCGTCGTGCCGGCTTACCGGTCCGCCAACTCGTCTTCTCGGCCGCTGCGAGCTCATCCTTGATCGCGGCAATCAGCCGATCGTTCTTGGCCAACCCAAGGACAAAATGCACGGCGTTGGCTTCGCACCAGGCCATCAAGTCGTCGCGCGCGAAGCCGCTGTCCGCGCGCACCACAATGCGCACATTCGGCCAATGGCGGCGAATTTGGTCGACAATGCGAGCCACCTCCTCGACGGCACCGGCAGCCGCATCCACGCTCGCTCGCCGCAACTTCGCTGCCAACAGATGCCGCCCGCAAAAGATGTAGAGCGGCAGATAGCAGTAGCTGTCATAATAGGCGTTGAAAAACCGCCCCTCTTGGTTGCCGTGCACCGGATCATCGGTCGCATCAAGTCGAGGACAATTTCGTTCGGCGCGCGCTCGTGCGCCTCCACGAACAGATCAACCAGCAACCGCCTGATGGCAATCGGATTGTGACTGATCTTGTGATAGCGCGTCGGCTCAAGTTTGCTCAGCTCCAGCCGGTTCAACGTCGACTTGCCGGCGACCGGCGCGCAGTCCTCCCGGCGCGCCTCGAGCTTGCCCGCCAGCACCGCCATGATCGGGTCGTGCCGCAATTCGTCGTGATCATTGAGGTCTTCATAGCCAAGCGCAATGGCGAATACGCGTTGGCCGACCAGGGTCACCACCTCATGTTCGATCAGATCGGCCCGCCGCTCATCGTGGAAGCATGCCGCAAATCGATGCATCATCCCGATCGCTCGATCCGTCGCACCCAATAAAAGCGCTCCGGCATCCGAGGTGATCGCGCCGCCGTCGAAGGCTGCGACCACCTCACGACCTTCAACGGGTGCAAATCCGAATAAATCTCTGCTACACTCTGTCAGCATCGGGGCGCTCCGCGAAGCAGTGAAAATCATTGCAGCACAATGACTAATCGCTAATTCGCCGTCCCGATGCACTACTTTGGTGAGATATCCGCGCTAGCGCAGCTGAGAGCGGCCGGAATGTAAAGGCCGGTCTGCTTTGATCGCCCTTGGCTCCGCCGCTGAGTTGGCGGTTTCGGCCGGCCAGTGCTGATCGAGCCACAGCATGAACGATTCGGAAGTTCTGCGCTTGAGATTCCGGCCGTCCTCAACCTGGCTTCAGAAACGCCGGATCGTTCTGCAGAAACGCCGGATCGTTCTGCGCCCGCCGGCTGATCTCGCTGCGCGGCATGCCGGTGGCCCGGTGGAAGTGAGTGGTTTGGTGCGTGGTCGGGTACCACCCATTATGCCGGAAAACAGATCGTTGGGCGTGATGCGTAACACGCGTCACAGCAGCGGCCACTTGTTTGTCGGCAGCAGCACCTTGCCGCTCTCATAAGCGCGGTCTGCAAGCTGCGGACCAGCACTAAAGAGCGCCCGGAGCTCTTTACGTCCGGCTGATACTTCCCGGCGGCCGAGCATGGCTGCGGGGGATCCGGATAATGAGCACGTTGCCGCCCGTCTGGATCGGCACGCTATGGAAGGCAATGTTCGTTAAGCAAGGTGAAGGCCGCGCGCAATCTTCGCCGAATCTCGAAATCCATCGACATTTGTGATGGCTGTCGGGATGCCCTTCGTCGCGGCCAAACTCGCAGGACCAGCTGCCAAAAATCGAAGAATTTAGGGCGATTAGGGGCATTCCGGCGACGACTTTTTTTTGCTAAACTCCCCCCCTGCGTCAGGAGTCCATCGTTCATGGCTCTATCCGATATCATCCTTGCGGCGACGCTGAACAACCAGGCCGAACTCTACAAAGAACAGGGTCGCTACGCCGATGCCGAGCCGCTCTACAAGCGGGTGCTGGCGCTCAATGAGAAGGCGCGCGGGCCTGATCACCCCTCTGTCGCGTTGGCACTGAACGATCTGGCCGAACTCTACAAAGAACAGGGTCGCTACGCCGATGCCGAGCCATTTTACAAGCGGGCGCTGGCGACCTGGAAAAAAGCCCTCGGGCCCGATCACCCCGATGTCGCGCAATCGCTCAACAATCTGGCCGGCATGTACCTCGCCCAGGGTCGCCACGCCGATGCCGAGCCACTCTACAAGCGGGCGTTGGCGATCTTCGAGAAAGCGCTCAGCCCCGATCACCCCTCTGCGGCGTCAGCGTTGGACAATCTGGCCTCGCTCTACAAAGAAGAAGCCCGCTACGCCGATACCGAACCGCTCTACAAGCGGGCGCTCGCGATCCGGGAGAGAGCGCTCGGCCCCGATCACCCCGATGTCGCGAAATCGCTGTACAATCTGGCAAACCTGTATAGCGCCCAGGGTCGCCATGCCGACGCCGAGCCACTCTACAAGCGGGCACGGGCGTCAACACCAGAGCGGAAGGGCAGCCCCCTCAGTTCTTAGATGCGTTCCGCCTTGGTCTGAAGAAATTCGATTATGTTGAAATCTTGTCCTCCAGTGATGCCCCACGCACCGGGCCTCTTTCGAACATGCACAGGAGTTATGACAATGGCTGAAGCCGAACCAAAGGCGCCCCAACCAAAGCTGAAAGTTCCAAGGCGTACCTCAATATCGCCCAAGTACATCAAGGCTGACGCAGAACTATAACATGCAGCAGCTCAACCGCTGCTGCTGAGTTCTCTGACCAGCCTAAGCAAATCGAGGAGGCTAGTGCCAACCTTAAGCAGAAGCTTGTCCCTAAGCTTGGCTTTATGGTGACGTAGACTGGAGAGTGATCGCAGACGAGCGCGTTAAGGGTGGTCTTATCGTTGAAGAGATACAGAAGAGCCTGACACCGGCTCGCGAGACTGAATTAACCGCAATCCGCCGCGCCTCAGCTTTCTTGAGCAACTTGGCGGCTGCTCAACGGAAACAGAAATGGACCAAATCGCACTCTATAAAGGCTTCCGAATCCGCGCATATCAGGAATGGTCGGGGCTATGGTTGGCCGAGACCAAGAAGCCGTTGCGGCGGCCGGGCGCTGGCGGTCACGACGACACCGATGCTGAGTATATTGCGACGCCCTCCGGTCACCCAACGCCAGAAGCCGCTATTGATTTCATAAAGCAGATGATCGATAGTCCGAGTACGACGAGATAAGCTCGGAAGTTTTGCCGCGGACCGTCGCGCCGGCTCGTCCTCGAAATAAACGTAGGCGATCCTCAGCCCGACCTGGTCCGTCACGACACAGCAGGCATCGTTGAGTTCTTCGACGAACCACGGCGGAGGGAAGCGTGGTTCGGGCATGGCGTTGTGAAAAATGCTGTAGTGGCGGCACGGGTTGTTTCGTGGCCATCTTCCACCAATACTTGACCCTTTTCAGAATGGTCGAGTGAAGTGAACACGCGTACCTTCATCTCAAAATTGTTAGGCATCACCCGGAAGGTTGGCGCAGCGACAGCTGCAGCCGTGGTTAATTAGGTCGGCAGCAAGGCATAAGTATATTCGTCAACTTGAACGACAAGGTTTTTCATGAGATTTTGTTTCTGGATTGATTGGTACATAGTCGTAATCGAGTTGTTGGTTGCCTTTGCTCGGTTCATGCGATTGCTTGTTTCGGGAATTTCGTAACATTCGGGCTCCGTACAGGCAAAAAGCAATAAGACCGCTGAAAGACATGCAGTCATTGACAACGCGAATTCGCCGAAGTTTTGATCGAATAATGCGAACGATTTATCGCACCGAATGACAATGAGCTGATTCCGCCCTGGGCTAACTTTGCTTAGATCGATGCCGAACACGGCATCTAACCACGCCACTCGGCTTCTGTGACATCGACACCCTTGCCCTGTTCGACTGGAGCGATCAGTCCCCGATCTCTCAAAGCATAAGCGACGTCGACGCCCAGCTCGCCAGCAGCGTGGCAGGATCTGTCATAACGCAGCGCCTGAGCCTGCGGTGAACGCAGACCACGCTGCGGCTCGTTTGAATGTCGGTGGGCGCTTCCATCCCACCCTAGAGTCAGATTCGCCGTCTTCCTGCACCAGCGACCTGGTGTAGACCAAGTGAACTCGCCGCTGTATCCTTCAAAGCATCTGATCTTGCCGAAAAGCCTGTGGGCACCTGAGCAGCGGCGGCTGGGGTTCATATCGAGGAAGGATATGCTTCGGGATAATAGTAACAATGGCGGTCGTGGAGAGCCTGTGGCGCGCAACGTCCTCGGGGAGCCCCTTGATATATGCTCGATGAACCCGATGACTGGGTTTTATCGCGATGGTTGCTGCACCACAGGAGAAGAGGACTATGGCAGCCATACCGTTTGCGCCGTAATGACTTCCGGGTTCCTGGAATTTTCCAAATCTCATGGCAACGATCTGTCAACGCCAGTGCCGGAATTGGGTTTTCAGGGGTTGAAGCCCGGTGATAGGTGGTGCTTGTGTGCGCCGCGCTGGCAGGAAGCGTTCGAGGCAGGCCAAGCTCCCCGGGTGGTGCTGCGGGCCACTCATGAGGGCGCTCTGGCCCATTGCTCGCTCAGCGACCTCAAGAAGTTCGCCCTGGACTTGGCGTGAGGAGTGCTCGGTGCAGTCTCCTATAAACGCACCCAAGTGAGATGGCTTGTCTGAAGTAGCGCCCGCCGATTTCATCCTGCGCCGGCGCCTGGTCACGGCGGGGTGCATGCTGGCCATCTTCATGGCAGCGGTGGAAGCAACCATCGTGGCAACTGCAATGCCGACCATTGTGGCTGAGCTTGGCGGTTTTCGGTTGTTCAGCTGGGTGTTTGCCGCTTACTTACTGGCGCAAGCCGTGTCGACGCCGCTCTACGGCCGGCTCGCCGATCTTTATGGCCGAAAGCCCGTGTTCGTGGCTGGCGCCGTTATATTTCTCTTAGGATCCACCGTCTGCGGTTTTACCCGACATATGCTCTGGCTGGTGATCTTCCGCATAGTTCAGGGCTTGGGTGCCGGATCGATCCAGTCGATCGCGACCACAGTCGTGGGCGACATCTACACACCGGCTGAACGGTCCCGGGTGCAAGGCTGGCTGTCTGGTGTCTGGGGCGTGGCGGCCATCGCAGGGCCGGTGCTTGGCGCTTTCATCGTTCAGCACCTGCATTGGGCTTTCGTGTTCTGGATCAATCTGCCGATCGGTATTGCGGCCATTGCCATCTTGGTCTTATGCCTCGAGGAGTGCGTCGTTAAGCGGCCGCATCGCATCGACGTTCTTGGAGCGAGCCTGCTTATGCTCGGCGCCGGTGCGATCTTCATCACCATCGTGCAGGCTCGGAATCTCGACGCGGTGGTATCGGTCTCGCTCATCGTCGCGGGTTGCATCGCTTTGGCGCTCCTGGCCATGCAGGAGCAGCACGCAGCCGAGCCGATCGTGCCGTTCCGGATGTGGCGTAGCAGGATCATGGCGAGCGGCAACATCGGCAGCCTCGTCATCGGTGCGTTGCTGATGTGCGTGGTCGCATTCCTGCCGACCTACATGCAAGGTGTGATGGGGCACAGTGCCAGTGTCGCTGGTGCGATTATCGCAACCCAGTCGGTTTCGTGGAGCACTGGCAGCATTATCTCGGGCCGGGTTATGGCAGCGACATCGTACCGGATCAGTGGTGTTGTCGGCGCCCTGGCGCTGATCGCCGGCACCTCGCTGTTAATTTCTGTTGATCGCAACAGCGGCCTGCCCCACCTCGCTTTGGCCGCGCTGCTGATTGGTCTGGGCATGGGCTTCTGCAATCAGACTTTCCTGATTGCGATCCAATCGAGCGTTGGCTGGAGCGAGCGCGGGGTCGCTACCGCCTCGACCTTATTCTTGCGCACCTTTGGCCAAGCGTTGGGCGCTAGCCTTGGCGGGGCCATTCTCAATTCTGGGCTCGCTCGCGTGGGCGCGGACGCTGACCAGGCAATTAACCTGCTGCTCGAGCCGGCTAGCCGCGCGACCCTCGCCGCGGACGCCTTGCTGCGTCTTAGCGACGCCATCGCAGCCTCATTGCACGACGTATATGTCATTGCAGGCGTACTTGCGACGTTGGCGCTGGGGGCAACGCTCGTGATACCGGCGCGACTGGGCCCAAAGCGCGCGTCTTAGGTCCACAGAGCGCGCTCCAAACGGCCGAAAAGCTGATATGTTTGACCTAGTCGCGTTGCGGACGGTTCCTCTTCTCAGCGCTCACCCGCTTCGCCGTGCTTCTTCAGCACGTCTGCACTAAAGAACGCGCTAAGCAGTCACCCGCGGCGCTCGCATTCCTTTCGAGTATGTGGAAAAATCCTGCGCAAAAGAGGCCGCCGGCCATTGCAAGACCTAGGTTTTCAGCCCCGCCATTGTGTGTGAAAAAGAGTTGTTTTGCCATACGGCCTGATGGTAGTCCCCTGGCGGCCCAAGGACGGCTTTCATGAAGCGCGCGGCCATCTATTTGCTATTTGCGGGTTTCGACCATCAGCACACGTCGAACCAGGAAGCCGAGCTGCGGCAAGCCGCCGAGCGCGCCGGCTGGGAAGTCGTCAAGATCTACCGAACCATGGCATTAGCAGGGCCAAGGGGTGGACAAGCGGCCAGCATTCGATGCGCTGTGCCGCGACGCCAGCCGCCGGGAATTGGACATCATCATGGCCTGGAGCGTCGATCGGCTTGGCCGCAGCCTTCAGGACTTGGTGAACTTCCTCAGCGAGCTGCACGCGCTGAAAGTTGACCTATTCCTCAAAACCCAAGGCATCGACACGACCCACGGCGCTACGTTCGGCATGCTGTCGGTGTTTGCCGACTTCGAGCGTTCGACCATCCAGGAACGAGTCCGCGCCGGACTTTGCAGGCTCGTTAGGGAGTGCAAACGCCTGAGCTGCCCCTGCATTCCAGCCGACGTTGAACAGCGAATCCTGCGTCCCTGAAAGCTGGGAAGAGTATCCGCCACACGGCCGAAGAATGCGGCGTCAATCCGAGCACAGTACAGCGGGTCAAGCGCCCTTTCGATAGCGCAAGCGTCACCGCGTATCGGGGCGCGAGCCGCCGATCTTGCGCCGATCATTCCGAGCTACAGGCGACCGGCGCAACGTCATTGCAGGATATTGCGGATGAGCGAATGCTCGTGGCATCCCCACGGCAGTGGCGTGCGCGCCTCGCGCGATCTATCCTCTGGGTGGGCTAGGCGGATATGCAAGGCAAAAAGGCGATGGTCGACATCAAGGGCGTAGCGCACTTCACCATTCCGGTGAACAACATGGAACGCAGCAAGCGCTTCTATACCGACATTGTCGGCATGAGACACCTCGCCACGCTGCCGAACGGCAAGATGGCATTTTTCGACGCCGGCGGCACGTGCATCATCCTGGTGAAGCGCGACGCACCCATCCACCGCCAGGAGGAAGGCTCCGACGGCGTCCACCATGCCTTCATGGTCGACAAGGATAGCTATCGGGCGCTCTCGATCACTTGCGGGAGAACGACGTCGACATCTTCTTCGAGGAAGATCGCCAGGGCGGCGTCGTTAATGGACTGCGCGCTTACTTTCGCGATCCCGACGGCACATGCCTCGAATACATCGTGCTCACCAGCTATTCCGGTGCCAACAAGGGCTAAGGGCCGTCGTCCAGTGGCGCGAGCCTATGCCACTATTGCAGCCGCGCGCCGGCTGGCCGCGACCTCATGGCCAAATGCGAAAGCGCTGAACGCCACAAATAGCACGCCGGCGATGAAACTCCCCGCCGACATCGCAACGATCCAGCCAATGATGACGGCGCTGAAGCCACCGATCAGATTGCCGGTGCCGGTCAGCACCGCGGCCCACCAGCTGCGGGGCGCATATATTCAACACCAGCACCTGGCAGAGCGTGCTTTCGCTGTTGATCATCGCGAGGCCGACGGCCAGCATGGCAGCCGCGAGGTTTGGGCTTTCGGTCAAGGCGGCGACCAAAAGCGCGACGGCGGCAACGCTGCAAACCATGACGCCATCAGCGCCGGCCGCTGGGTGCGGTCGGCAAGCCACCCCGTGACGACGACTGCGACGACCGCGAGTAGCCAAGACATCGAGGCCCAACCGGCCATGACCTCAGTCGGGAAGTGATGCTCGGTGCGCAGGTAGGACGGCAGCCAGAAGACAAGGCCGGAAAGCCGAAGCTGCCCATTAGGAAGGCAGCCACGATCGCCCATACGGAACAGGCTCACCATCTCGGCGAAGTTCTTCGGCACGCCTGCAAGCCAGCGCCATCCTGCCGTTAAGCGGCTAGAGCCTTTGCGGCCGCCACTTTGCCCTCTGGCGCATCACGCGTGAGAAAGAATATCAGCGGAACGAGCAGCAACAGCGACAACGCCGCGAGCAGAAAGAAGGCAGCGCGCCAGTTCCAGAGCGCCATTGGCGCGACCAGCATCGGCACGCCGATCACCGGACCAAGCGGGCCGCCCACCACCCACATCGCCTGAGCCCGCCCCGCTGCCGACGCTCGAACCAGTTGCCAACGAATTTGTTGGAGACGGCATAGAGCGCACTTTCACCGACGCCGAGCAGCAGTCGCGACGCCAGCACCATGCCATAGGAGCCGGCGAGCCTGCCGATGATCTCGCGATGCCCAGATGATTGCGGCACCGAGCGCCGCCCAGCGCGGCCCGATACGGTCGACAATGAAGCCCCAGAAATAGCTGGAGCTGCCATAACTCATCGAAAACACGGTGCCGAGGAGGCCGACGGCTGCCGGATTGCCAAGCAGACCCATGTCCTGCAGGAAACCGCGATTGCTGACGATAACCGATTTCGGTCGCGCGCCGCGACGGAGAAAATACCGCCAGGAATGCTGATCGTTCTGACGGTATTTTTCTGAGGCTAGCTGCTCGCATTTTGCAGTTGTGTCGCATCGTGGAAATTTCAGAACTCGTGCGTTATCGTAGCTTGGCTACGATCCGGGAGTTGGACTCAAGCTTGCCGGAGAGAGAAAACGTCAATGCGGACCGCGAGAGAAGCGCACCGCTTCAAAGTCTTGGATCGATGGCCTTTCAGGAGTTTCTCCCTTGCGCCGGTCGATTCGGGATATATAACCTGTAACAGGTTATAAAGGCGAGTTGGCGACCCATGAACTTCAATCTTTATCTCGACGAATGAAACCGCCAAGGAACTGGACCGAACGGCCAAGAATCTTGGCGAAACGCGCAGCGGATTGATCCGCAGGGCGCTGCGCGAACGGGCTGGACAAGAAGACGCTCGGCAGTCCCGGCTGGCCGAGGCTGATCTTGGAGTGGCAGGGTACTCCCGACATGCCGCCGTTTGAATCGTATTGCGGCGAGTTGCTGGCACCGCGTGAAGATGCCTTTTCGTGAAATATCTCCTCGACACCAATGTGCTGAGCGACTTCGCGCGTGGCGAGCGGGCTGTGGTGGCGCGGCTTCGCCAGGAAGCGCCGTTGCAATTGGCAGTTTCGGTGATCACGGAGACGGAAGTGGAACACGGGCTTGCGCGCAATCCGGGCGTCGCGCCGCGCCTGCGGGAGGCTATGCGGACGCTTCTGAACACGATTTCGGTCTTGGCGTTCGAGCGCGAAGATGCCAGCATAGCGGCGCAATTGCGAGCAAGCCTGAATAGCCAAGGACGCCGCTGGCTGTAGCTGTTGAACGGGAGGCCTGGCTCAGTCGCAGAGCGTTGGGGCGCCACGAGGTTCGAGCTGGTTGTGTTCATCATTCGGACCGTAACGCTGACCTTTGCGCTGGCCCTGGCTGACGGCATTTTTCCGGATGTCTCGTGAGCCGTACGATGCATTCGCGGAGAACGACCAATCGATGTCGATAGTCGCTGAAACCGAGCAAATCGCGGATCGCGGAACCCCCCCTTTGAAATCAAGAGATCAAACTTCTGACTTTTAGCATGCGCGGAAGAAGGGTGCGCGCCCCATTGCGGCTCTTGCGCGCCCGGCACCGCATGATCCCGATCCGTCGCTTGCCTGCTTTGTAATCGTGCATAGACTGGCTGATGAGGCAAGCATTCGAGGGTGAGCGCGTTGTCTCAAACTGAAATATGCAGGCGCTGCAAAACGCGAGTGTCAAATCTCGGCGTCGGGTGCGATTTGCGGCGTTGCGTGGGCTTGTGCCGCGACAAAAATCAGAGGACGGCGCGCGCCAGTTCCTATGCGGTGGCTGACCACGTCTTTGGACGGTTAATAGCCGCAGTTGATAGGATCGAAAAGTCCGCAGCACGGCTGGTGATGCACTGGCCTACAGTCGACACTTCTCCGGGCTGTGCATCGGCATCAGAGAACGAATGGGGGATTCCATGAATAGTGGTTATCAAGTGACTCGCCGCAGCGCGTTGAACGTCGGCGCTACTTTGCTTTCGGGCCTCGCTATAGCGGATGCGTTCTCGCCTGACGGCGCCGAGGCGGCTGCGCTGCGCCGTTTCGAAGGCCAGACAACGGTGGATCCGAAACATCGAATCCTGCTGCGCGGTGGCACGATCATCAGCCTCGACAACAAGATCGGCGACTTGGTCCGAGGTGATGTCTTGATTGAAGGCAAAAGGATCGCAGCTATCGCGCCGGAGCTCAAGGTCGCAGACGCTCAGGTGATCGAAGCGCAGGAAACCATCATTATCCCCGGCTTGGTGGACTCTCATCGCCATTCCTGGGAGGCGCAACTCCGCCGCATCAACCCCAATTCGCCGTCTCTTGCCGATTATTCGAACGCCACGCACCTTTCGTTCGCCAAGGTCTATCGGCCTGAAGACATGTATATCGGCAACTATTTGACCGCGATTGGATGCATCGATGCAGGTATTACCTGTTTGATCGATAACTCGCATAATGCACGCAGCGCCGATCATTCGGACGCCGCAGTCGAAGCGCTCATGGACAGTGGCGTACGAGCCGTTCATGCATCGGGCGCGCCTCAGGCAGGCGATTGGGCGAAGCAATGGCCCCACGATCTCGAGCGGCTACAGAAAAAATACTTCTCCTCGGCCGATCAGCTCGTGACGCTGCGCATGTTCTCGGGGCCAAACCGCGAGAACTGGGCGGCCGCTCGCAAGCTCGGCCTGCGCATCACGACCGAGTTCACAGGCTCAAAGATGGCGGAATTAGTCGAACGGATGGGGGCGGAGAAGCTGGTCGGCCCCGACAATACTTTCAACCATTGTGGCGGATTGCCAGAGTCAACATGGAAGATGCTGGTCGACAGCGGCGCCAACATCAATGTGTGTCCGCGCTCAGATGCGCAATACGGGCTAGGAGAAGGCGTATGCGCTTTGCAACATGCTTGGGACCACGGCATCAAACCGGGGTTCAGCGTTGATAACGAAACCTCCTACAGCACCGACATGTTCGCAGAAATGCGGGTCGCGTTCTATCTCCAGCGCGCCTTTGCGCAAAACAGGAGATTTTTAGGTGATCAGAATGCGCCAAAATCGCTGATGATTCGCGATGTATTATACTGCGCGATTATGGGCGGCGCCCATTGCGCGGGGCTCGACGACAAGATCGGTTCGCTTGCGCTCGGCAAAGAGGCCGATCTGATCATGATCCGCAGCAACGATATCAATCTCTACCCCTCCAACAATGCGATCGGCACGGTGGTGCAGGCGGCCGACCGCAGCAACGTCGATACGGTTATCATCGGCGGACGTGTACGTAAATATCGGGGCAAGGTCGTCGGACTTGACATGAAAAGGCTTAAAGCGATGGTCGAGGGATCGCGCAGGCACCTCTTCGATGCCGTAGGCTATCGGCCGGATGTGTTTGCGGAGCTGCTGCCAAAGCTGAGTTAAGTTCCGCTCGGGAGGGTACGGACTAGCAGGCAACGCCGCAACTCGATAGCGGATCTGAGGTCCCTTCTTCGCCAGTTCCTTCATGAGGTTACGTAAACTGCGGGTCGTCCACAACAGCGGCTGCATCGGGTCGCCCCGCGTCGCCGGCTCGACCAGGCTCTTGAGATCAAGAAACAAGGGTCGGATCCTTGAATGTCTTCCGCTTGCACCCGCCGCCCGCCTCGCGCACCCGTCCGGACGCGGCTGAAACTTGCTGCTGAATGTCCGATAGACCGTGATGAATCGTCGATCGTGCCAGCCCCGCTGATCCGAGCCATCAAGCTGAGCCCACCTCGCCCCAACGCTTGCGCTTCCAAGGCAACGAAGTTCCGGCCGCTCTGTTCACAGAGAACCACGATAGCGCTTCGGTGCAGCACGCGCCTGCGCAGCTCAAATCATGCTGCGACTCTACGTCCAGCGATTCCTCACTTGTTTATGGACGGGCCCTTACGCCTATCTCTGGACTATTTATTGATGTTCGCCTCGAAGGCCTGAAGCACTGGTTTCCACTGCACCTGCTGCGCGTTGATGAACGCATTGACCTCGGGCGGGGTCATGGCATCGGCGTAGGCGCCGCGGTCGGCGAGCTGTTTGGCGAAATCAGGCTCGGCGAGCACTTTCTTCAATGCTTCATTGATCTTCTGGATATTGGGCGCTGGCGTGCCAAGCGGCGCCACCATTCCTTGCCATCCGCCTGATGCAAAGCCTGGCAATGTCTCCGCCGCCGTCGGCACATTGGGGAAGTCGGACAGCCGATGCGTCGATCCGACCGCGAGCGCATTGAGAGTGTGCGCCTGTATGGCGCCGGCAAGACCGGAATAGCCTTCGATGATCAGTGGGACGCGGCCGCCGATGACATCAGTGAGCGCAGCTGCCGGGCCGCCAGTATAGGGTACGACCTGCAGTTTGATGCCGGCGCGGCTTTCCAACAGGAGGCCAGTCAGATGCGTTAGGCGTCCTATTCCCGTTGCCGCAAAGGAAATTTGGCCGGGATGCCGTTTGGCGCGGGCGATCAGATCCGGCAGAGTTTTGATGCCGGATTTCGCGCCCGCACAAATGAACAATGGTTGGCCGACCAGCGAACCGACCGGAAGGAAGTCGCGAGGCATGATCAGCGGCAGATTGGGCGCCTTACCAGGTAACGAGATGAACAACGAAAGCGCCGGAGCGAAATATGTATAACCGTCCGGGACGGCTTTGGCGGCGGCGTCCGCTGCGATCGCTCCGCTGGCGCCTGGCTGCGCGACAGCCACGATCTGCTGGCCCAATACCTTGCCGAGTCGGTCCATCACCATGCGGAAGGTAACATCGATGGCGCTTCCGGGCGCCGAATCGGAAATCACTCGTATGGGCTTGTCTGGATATTGGTCGGCTTGCGCCGACGACCCTACGGCCGCGGCAATGGCCAGCAGACCGATTGCGATGATACTAAATCGCTTTTGCATGTTTTCCTCCCACCAGAGTTCGCTTTGTGGTGCACTCTTGGCGTTCAAGCGTAGACCAGGAGCGAAGTGCGCGCCTGCGCCGCGACGACGCAGGTGCCGCGTTACGCCGGATGGCGCGCCGCGAAGGCGATGCGCACCACGCCACCGAACAGAAGATTAATTTCGATCAACGGGCCGAGCGCGCAAGTGCCGTCCCAAGACCAGGGTCCAAGATATCGCAACTGGCTCGCTACTCCTTTGCGAGTTTCTACGCTCTGCGATATCCGAAACTACTCTGACGGCGATTTCCTAGTTGCTCGAACACCTAAAGTGGCCTCTTTAGTCGCCGCTGCGTAATGCAGCGGGGACGGCGTGACCGCAACAAGAATTCTCTGGGGCTAGTTTTCGTCATCTTCGCGATTGTGTTCGCGGCGACGTGGTTCGCACCACAAGGCACTGCGTGGCGGCTTGGCTTTCAGCCGCAGCTCGGCCCTCCGTGGTTCGAGGTTGCGACGGTGCCGGTCTACCTACCGGTCGCTTTTTTTTGATGGTGGTATCGCTACGCGCCTATGCACCGCAGATTTCATGGAAAGCGCGGGCTTCGCGGCCTGCGGTGGCTTCGCGTCGATCGGCCTTGCGATCGGCATGTCAGTGTGGCGGGCACGAGAGGCGAAGACGCCGTCGCCGAATACCGCCTTTTTTGCGCTTGATGGGAACGCCAAAACTCAGCGAGCTGACAGGGACACGCGCAGCGTTCGACGGCCGGATATGCGGCCGCCACACAAAGTCCAACGGGGTGCTTTGTGTGCCGCTCAGAGCTCGTACCCGCGATCCACCCGATAGAGCCAATCGCCGACGGCCTCCCGGGTCTCTTGATCTTTTGACAACGGCTGCAATTGCGCCAAAGGGAGAGCAATTCGCTCGCCGGCGCGCCTGACCCAGACAACATTTCGCTTTCGCATTCCTCTTCCGGTGCCATGCCGAGGACCTCTACTTCTTCTTTGACCTTGAGAATGGAGATGGGCCGCGCGAGCCTGCAGCGTGCCTTGAATGGAACGTTCGGCTGCCGCCCAATGACGGCTTGGTTGACGGTATAGGGTGTCCTGAAAAATATTTTTCGCTGTGTAATTCAATGGGCTGCCGCTCTCATCGATAATCGGGCGGGAGTGAGGGGTATCAAACAGCGCGCGCGCACTTTCGCGTCTCGCTTGAGCCCTTCCTTCGGTCTTAAGTATATGCGCACTCACTTGCGCTCGGCATCATCTCATACCAATTCTACATCAGAGTGAGTTGACGATATAGGGGAAGGAAGTGATGGAGCGGACGAGCTTGGGATTGCGCTCGATGTAGAGGATGGCCTGCTTAAGCTGGCACGCACCGCGTCCATGGATTTGAGCGCGAAGTTTTTAAAGATCTTCTCGCGGATTTCATCCCAGAGACTTTCTTTTGGATTCAGTTCCGGCGAATAGGGCGGAAGATACAGGAGCCTAACGTTGTCGGGAACGACAAGCTCACCGGAGCGGTGGTTGGGCGCGCCGTCGAGAACCAGCAAGATGTCTTGCCGGGCGAACCTGCGCGCCAACACTTCCAAGAAGGCGCCGTACAGATAGATGTATTCGCGGATGAGTTGGGCGGCGACCTCGGGCCGGGTGTCAACCGGCGCCCAGCAGGGTCGGATCCGGTTCATGCGCCCGAAGCGCGCTTCATCGGTGAACATGATGCGCAGCCGCGCGGCGGCCCGACGCGCTTTCCTCACAGCATCGGGAAAGCGGTTTTTTTAAAAGCATTCTGCGCCGCAAGGTCGCGCTTGGGATGATGCGGACGTGGCATCAGCTTGCGCCAGCCGTGGCGGTGCAGCAGGTTAGAAACCGTGCTGTCGCTGGTGGCATGCCCGATCGCTTTCTCGTAGGCCGCCTTGAGGTCGTGGTTGTTGAGCATCTCGCCGGCGCCGGCGGCTTTGGCAAAACGCGAAAGCAAGGCCTTTCTTCGGTCAACGTCATGTTCTCGTGCTTGCGTCCGCCATTCGGCTTGGGCTTGAGTGCCTTGATGCCCCCGCTGTCATAGGCCATGTGCGCGCCGTTCACTGTGCTCAGCGACACGCCCATCACCGCCGCAATCGCTGGCTGCGGAAGAAGCCCACCCTCACGCAATAGTACCATTTGGATGCGTTCGCGTTGCGCCGCCGGTATCTTCCATCGCAGCGCAGCTTTCAGCCGCCGCATCTCGGCCTTGCTGCATTTGACCATCTGGCTCCCCCGAATCAGATGGTGCAAGCGAATCACACCCCAGCCCAGGAAACCAGCCCTCTCAAGTCCTTTCCCTTACCGTCCAAATCTCGATACAAGCCGTTATGGAAGGGTTTATCAGCATCGCTCGTGAGCCCGTTTTGTCGCTCCCTTGTGCCGTGGCCACCTCATCTGAGCCAAGCAGCGGCAAAGGAAAGCACGATCTTGCGGTGAGAGGGCAGTAGAGGACCGCGGCGCAAATCGGCCGAACTCTTGCCGCGCTTTGGAACTCGTTCCACGACGTTCACGGGTAAACGCCTCAGGAGATCCGCCCCGGGGCATCTCGATAAACCTCAGGATCGTCGTTGCCCTTCTGGCACAGCTTCTGACCAGCGCGTGGCGGATTATTCGGTTGCTTTGCTTTTGCGGTCGTATGGTTCCTCTGCGCGAAGGCCCTGAGGCCTTCAGCGGCAACGTATGTTGTCACGACTGCGGCTAGTCTCATTTGTGTGGGTAAGATCACAATCATTGAAGTCAATCTTCGAAATCCGGCTGCCGCGACAGCTCCACGACCGCGCTGATCCGGCGCTACCGCAAGAGTAGAGGAGTCGCCTGATGCCGCAAAGATATTTTGCCGTTCGATCACCGCAGCTACCTTGAGAACAAATGTTCGGCTGGGACTCGCCGTTGAGCGATGCGCACACGGCAGAGATCGCAGGCGCCAAGGAAGTCGTCTATGACGGGTTCCTACGAAATTGAAGTCCGGGCTTTAATAGCGGCCACGTCGCCACCGAGGCGGTCAAGCCCGCGGCCGAGCGCATTCGTCAGCGCGGCGACCAAGCGACGAGCATGATCCGCGTCAAAGATCTCGCGGATCAGGGCGCAGCACGCTGCCGAAATGATCTGATCGAACCGGGGGACTTTGGAGCGAGGGCGTGAAGCCCATCTAAAAGTTTCGCGCCTAGGCAGCTCCCCGCGATGACGCCTCACGCAAAGCATCCAATAAGCGCTGGGTCGTGTGCGATCATCCTGGCGAACTCCGGCCACGCATCCCTCTCCGAGAGAATTGTGTAAAAATCCTCTTTAACCGAAGGTGCCCGTTCCACAGCGATCCTCCATTCCTCTTTGGAGAACGGCTGTTTTCGGATAGATTCCCAGAAGCTTGTTCGTGCGAACAATTCCCCAATTCTCTCATGATGGCTGCCGCCCTGCAGCCTGCTGACGAGGTAGGCCGCCGTCCCCGTCTGGAGGCCGTGGAGCCGCGGCCTTGCCGCGGTCATATCAAGCGCGTGAGAAATGAGGTGCTCACTGCCGCTGGCCGGCCGCGATGAGCCTGCGATCTCCATAGCAACCCCGTTCAACATGAGGGCCGTAGCGAGAAGCAGAATTCCCTTTTCGTCCGACAGCGGATGTGCCGTGAACTGAAAGACGCTAGCGTCGGATATTAACGCGGCCAGATCATTGACTCGAACTCCTCGCCGGTGGAAGGCTAGCTTCCAGTCCGAAACGGCCGTGAATTTGGAGCACAAATCGCCAACTCCAGAATGCCAGAGTGTCAGCGGTGCCCGCTGACAGACGGCGAGATCGACTACAACTGCTTCGGGAAGACCAGTGAGCACTGACCGACGCTTGCCCTCCAAGGTCAAACTCGCCTGTGGCGAGCAGAAACCGTCGTTGGAAAGGGACGTCGGCACCGCGATGTAAGGCAGTCCAGCAAGGAAAGCGGTATACTTCGCGACGTCGAGCGCCTTGCCGCCACCAACTCCGATCAATGCCTTGCACGAAGATGGCACTGCGCTCAGCAAGTGCACCGCTTCTTCTACGCTCGCCTCCTTCACTTGATGGAGAAGAGCCGGAGCTATGCCGTGATCCCGAAGGCTCTGTCGAGCCGTGTCCAGGATGGACTGCAACAGGCCTTCACTGTGAAACAGAGCGGCGGGTGTCAGGCAGGAGCGCGACAAGTACAGACCGAGGCGCTGTAGTGCGCCGGCCTTGATGCGCACGAACGAGGGCACGTTAATCTGGGCACTCTTCATGCCAGTTCTCTTGCAATCTCACTCCAGCGCGAGAACGGCTGAAAAGCTTCCCCGCCTGCCCGCAACGCCTCGGCCAGGAATCCCCGCGCGAAGCGCAACCCCGGCCGAACGAGCAAGGCGGGTTCTAAGTCAGTCCGCCCGTCGCCGGCGAATGCCACAGTGTCCACGACGCTGAGGGCGTGCCGAACTACGGCGGATTTGTCCACGCCCACCGATGCCGAATGATATGGGGATGAAGGGTCCAGCTTCTCCAATACGAGCCCGCGCCCGTTCTCCAGGCGTCCCGGGTTCGAGTATACAGTCGCGGCCACACCGGCCCGGCCGAGAACGCGTTCGACGTACCAGGAGGAGCCGGCCGAAACTACCCAAAGTTCCCAGCCCGCACGCCGCAGAAGCGCCGCTGAGGCGCCCAGGTCCGGATCCGGCTGGCTGGCTGCGAGCAGCTCTTCGAGCTGCTGTTCCTCCGTAGGCGCAAACGCGAAGTACGCCACCATGGCCTCGAAATGAGAGATCCGGCCCTCCCGATACCGGGCGAAATAGTCAGGCGTATTTGCGGGCGCAAAACGTTCGGCCAGCAGCGAATAAAAATCTTTGTCAGTGATCGTACCGTCATAGTCGGAAACGAAGATCTTATGCATTTTGTATGCAGGCCAGCGTCCAAGTAGTCTCCTTATGTAGGACCAAGCAAACGGAATCAAGGTCCGTCGAAGAAGGATCGGTCTTCAAAAAGAAGCGCGCGTCCACTTCCTCGGTGTTGCGTTCGGTACTTCGCGCCATGCAGCTTGGCGTATGCTCAAGCCGATTGAGCGTGCTCTTGCCCGCAACAGCCTCGCAGTCCGGCCTCATCACCGGTTCCAGCTTCCCGGCCAGAATGGCAAAAACCGGATCCTTGCGAAGCTCGTCATGGTCGTTGAGGTCCTCGTAGCGAGCACCAGTCCGAATACGCGCTGGCTCACCAGCGTCCCAACTCTGTGCTCGACAAACCGCGGGTCACGCCGACCGGGCGTGAATGAAAACCGAGGTCCCGGAGACGTAGTGAAGCAGCGGGCAATCGCAGTATCAGCAAGACCCCGGTCAAATGCCCAGCAGCAGCGCACCCGCATTCGATGTGATCGTCCTGCCATCGAATTCTGCCACCACTGCACGCCCATGCACCGCTTCAAATTCGAACAGCTTCGGCGTACACTCTGTCTACATCGGGGGTTCTCCGCGAGTCGACGAGAAGTCGTCGCTTCAGAACTACTTTCGTTGATGCGCTGCCCGATGCACTCAATTGTTTGAGAAATCCAGGTTAACGCCCTGTGCACCGATGCACAGCGGGGTATTAATGGATAGAGCGTCGAACGAGATAGTCTTCGCCGGAGTAATCCGTGCCCAGCCGGGAGCGCGGCACATGGAACTTCATCGGCCAGCGCTGAGGTCGACACTAGAGCTGGGCTGACAGATGATCTCGGGCCGATGCATAAGTTAAAGGTGGTGCAATCCGACAGCTGAATATCGATGAAGCAGCGAAGGGGTACTTGGCCGATGTGCCACCGCCCGACGACAATACCAGGAGATCGTCATGAAGGCAGGTGAGGTCATGACTACCGGGGCCGCGACGGTCCGACCAGACGCATCTCTGGCCGAAGCTGCTCGCGTCTTGATTGAGCACCGCATCAGCGGCCTTCCGGTCGTGAATGCAAGTGGGAAGCTGGTCGGAATCGTAACCGAGCACGACTTCTTGCGGAAAGAGAATGGATCGCGGCCGCGCTGGCTCGATGTTCTTTTGACTGAAGGCGCCGGGCAGATCGAGGCCCGCGAGTTGCACGACCGCCGTGTTGAGGACGTCATGTCGCGAAGTCCCGTATCCGCCGGGGTGGAGACGCCCGTGGAGGAACTGCTGGAATTGATGGAGCGTCACCGCGTGAAGCGGATCCCGATAGTCTCCAACCAGAAGGTTGTCGGGATCGTCAGCCGAGCAAACCTGTTATTGGCTTTGGCCCGAAGAGCGAATCGCATCTCGCATTCGCAGGACTGAATGGCGAATTCGACAATCTCGACGCAATATCGCTGTCAGTGGCTGAAGTCGCTTTGGGGAAAGTTCCTCTTCAAGCGTAAATCTCGCCGCGATTGCATCAAGGCGAAACTCAAGGAGATCGGAGGCGAGCTACGGCGGAGAATGCATCAGCCAATGCCGCAACAAGCCACCTGGCTGAAGCAGGTCGTTGCGGGATACTTCAGGCACCACACAGTGCCAACGAACTGGGCTGCGCTGGGCGCCTTCCGGGATGGGGGTCATCGAACGCTGGCGGCGGTCACTTAGTCGATGCGGACGTGACAGGTTGATCGCGGCGCTCGATTTTGGCGGTCCCAACCAACCGACGGTCTTGAGAGAGGATGACGGTGATGACCGACAACAGGATGATGGCGCAAATGTCAATGAAGGATGGCTTCATCGCCGCGCTCGACCAGAGCGGAGGATCGACCCCGGCGACGCTGCGCCTCTACGGTATTCCTGATAGTGCCTATGTCGGCGAGGAGCAGATGTTCAGGCTCATACACGAATTTAGGATGCGCATCATCGCCTCGCCCGCCTTCAACGGTCAAAAGGTCCTTGGCGTCATCCTGTTCGAGCGCACCATGGACGGCGAGGTGAAGGGCAAGCCGGTTCCGGCCTATTTGTGGGAGGACCGGGGGGTGGTACCCTTCGTCAAAGTGGACAAGGGCCTGGCCGCGCAAAAGGACGGCGTCAGCCTGATGAAGCCGATGCCGGACATCGAGCCGCTGCTCGAACGCGCGGTTAAGGCCGGCGTGTTCGGCACCAAGATGCGCTCCTTCATCAACCTGGCGTCGCCGGAGGGCATCGCCGCCGTCGTTAGGCAGCAGTTCGAGATCGCCGACCAGATCGCCAAGCACGGGCTGATGCCGATCATCGAACCCGAGGTTTCGATCAAGAGCCAAGACAAGGCGGGTGCCGAGGCCATCCTTCTTGCGGAGATCACGAAGGAGCTCGACGCCCTGCCAGAGGGGCGCAAAGTAATGCTCAAATTGACGATTCCGAGCACGCCGGACCTTTATGCGCCTCTCATCGAGCACAAGCGGGTCGTCCGCGTGGTCGCGCTCTCCGGCGGCTTTACGCGGGCTGAGGCTTGCGAACGCCTAGCGCAGAATCATGGCATGATCGCAAGCTTCTCGCGCGCGCTCGCACAGGATCTCAGGGGTTCTATGAACGACGCGGAGTTCGACAAGGCGCTCACCGAGTCGATCGACGAAATCTACCAGGCCTCGACCGTCAAGATCGCGGCCTGAGGGAACACGCGCCTACGCGGAAGCCGCTTCCAAGGAACTCTTGGATGGCTTCAACGCTCTGGCCGGTTTGGCGCACGTTGTTGGGTTGTCGTGATCGTGGGCCGATCTGCAGACGCACGGATATCAGCAATGCTGATGGCCGTCCTCAAATCTTTAACTAACGGGCGGGAGTATCCCTGGTAAAGGCGGCGTCTGAAGGCTCGGTCAGCGTCAGTTGCAATTGCAATGTCATGGGTGCGTGAGTTCTTCAACAGCCTGTTTGCCGGCGCTCAGTGTCCAACCGCTCCGGTCATGATTACCCCTTTTTCGGAGAGGAGCGCCCACTTTCCGCAGCGGTTGCATCAATCTTTCAGTAGCTCACACCTTCGCGGCTTTACGTGAGCCAACGCCCGTCGTGACCGAGCCACTGTCAACAACGGCCATGTGCCTGATCAGGTCCAGAACCTTGCACGAATAACCCCACTCGTTGTCGTACCAGGCAATGAGTTTTACAAAATGATCATTCAAAGCAATGCCCGCCTTGGCATCGAACACACAGGTACACGGCTCACCGATCATGTCCGACGAGACAACATCATCCTCCGTATAGCCAATGATGTCTTTCATCGGGCCTTCGGCGGCTGCCTTCACGGTCGACTTGATTTCTTCATATTTTGCGGGCTTGGCCAATCTGCACGTCAAATCGACTACGGAGACGTTCACCGTAGGGACCCGGAACGCCATTCCGGTCAACTTACCATTGAGTTCGGGGATTACCTTGCCGACAGCCTTGGCTGCTCCCGTACTCGAGGGAATGATATTTGTTCCCGCGGCGCGCCCGCCTCGCCAGTCTTTTTTGGAGGGCCCGTCAACCGTCTTCTGTGTAGCAGTGATCGCATGTACCGTTGTCATTAGGCCCTCTACAATGCCGAATTTGTCATGCACGACTTTAGCCAGAGGAGCCAGACAGCTTGTCGTGCAAGAGGCATTAGAAACCACGGTCATCTCTTTCCGATACGTATTGTGGTTGACACCCATGACGAACATGGGGGCATCTTTCGAGGGCGCAGTGATAACGACCTTAAGAGCGCCTGCTTTCAGATGGGCGCCCGCCTTTTCGAGGGTGGTATAGACCCCACTGGATTCGACAATATACTCAGCGCCGCACGCCGCCCACGGAATCTCCTCGGGTCGCTTCGCGTTAGAAACATCGATGGCATGACTGTTGACGAGGAGTTGGTTCCCGTTCGCTTTTGCGGAACCGCTGAGCCGCCCGTGTACAGAGTCGTACTTGAGCATGTATGCCATATACTCCGCATCAATGAACGGGTCATTGATGCCAACAACCTTTGCCTCGGGATTGTTCAAGGCGGCACGAAAGACCAACCGCCCGATCCGACCAAAGCCATTAATCCCGATCGTCGTCGCCATGATTTCCTCCTTTTTTCCCAGTTCCGATGCAGCGCCCCCATGAAACGGAACGACCATTTGAGCCGATCCCTCGTCGCCTTCGAGCAGGCTAGCACGTTGGTATCCGTGTTGAACTGAGTCTTAAGACCTGGTTGGTGGCCGGTCTGGTCCCTGGCCTCAGCCGGCAACCGTTGAAGAAACTGGGCGCCGACGCGCAAATGCTGTTGAAGCAGCTGCGCCGCTGGCAGGACGAAGCGACCAAGGCGTGCTGCACAATCAACCGGATTGTCGTGGCATTCGAGGCTGGCCGCGACGGCTTCTGGCTTGCACGCTGGCTGCGGGCGCGCGGGATCGAGGCCTACGTGATTCACCCGACCAGCATCCCGGTGTCGCGCGAACATCGGCGGGCAAAGACGGACCGACTCAATGCCGGATTGTTGATGCGTGCCCTTCTCGGCTGGCTGCGCGGCGAGCCGAAGCACTGCAGCATGTCGGCGATCCCGACCATTGCGGAAGAAGACGCGCGGCGTCCGAACCGAGAGCATCTGACACTCCGTGTTGTGAATCGGATGAAGGCGACGTTGATGCAGTTTGGCATTGGCACCTTCAACGTCAAGCTCCGCAAGGCGGCCGACCGTCTCGCGACGCTGCGCGGCCCGGAAGACGAACCACTGCCGCCGAACACGGTCGCCGAGTTGCACCGCGATATGGCGCGCCTCCACCTCATTCGCGAGCACATCAAAGCAATTGAGGCGGCACGGCTAGACCGGCTGAAGCGGGCGCCGCGTAAGGGAACGCATCCGATGCTGCTGATGCTAGCCGAGATCACGGGCATCGGCGTGGAGACGGCTGATATGCTGGTCCACGAAGTGCTCTCGCGCAAGTTACGGGATCAACGCGCAGTCGCACGCTATGGCGGACTGACCGGCGCACCAGACGAAAGTGGCGCCAAGCGGCGCGAAAAGGGACTGGCACGAGCGGGAAACGCCCGGGTGCGCCGCGGCATGATCCAATTGGCCTGGCGCTGCTCACGTAACAGAAAAACAGCGAGCTCGCGCAATGGTATCAAACGCGAACGACGGGCGCGAAGCGCGGAGCACGCAAGACCATGATCGTCGCCGTAGCCCGTAAGCTCCTGATCGCGCTGTGGCGCTACGTGACGACCGGCGAGGTGCCATCCGGCGTAGTGCTGCGTGCGGCGACATGAGTGATTCGCGGTAGAAAAGCTTCTCCTCGCAGACAGGGACAAGTCTCGGCATCCGTCTCCCCTACGGTGACGAATGCCAGATCCGAGGTGGCGGTAGCCCCGCTGTCAACGATGGTTTTCCATACCGGATATAAGAATGGGCCCGCCTCCAAGGAGCCTCGCCGTCGATGCGCGCATGACTTATATGAGGCTTCGCGTGTCAAGAGTTTTTTTCGTGCTCAACACTTCTTCCTTCCGTTTCAAGAGGCTTACGCGAGCGCGCAAGTCTGCATTGATGGCACGGCGGCTCCTTTGCTTGGCCCGCGCTGCGCGGTCAACCTCCGGAGCCCAGAGGGTCGCGCCGAAAGGCGCGCGAGAGGGGTAGACAGCGAAAGCACGTGCCAAGCAACAATAGTGCCGGGGCCATTAGCTGCAAAATGTTATTGCGTTCTGCGTTCCTGTTGATCCTCTTTGCCCGTTGAAGTTCCGATTAGGTTTGTTCAATTGATCCAAGGCGGAGCCCTCTTCGCTATGCAGCAACTCGCCACATCAACTTGTATGGGGCCCCCCGCTGTCAAGCACGAATTTTTCCGCACGTGCATTTTTTTCGATCCATTGCGAGGACCCTTGAAAACCCACATCGCGCGAAACCTCATCGCGCGGAACCTGCCGCATAACTGACGCGGCAGCGCAGCTCTGGGCAAGATGATCTGAGGCGAGCCTGCCGAGTTGTAGCGCGCTTCGCGCCACAGACTTGTATTCGGTGGATCCGCAGTGGGATCCGAAACCATGATGCAGTCATAGGCATCGACGGCGAGGCTCCTTGGAGGCGGGCCCATTCTTATATCCGGTATGGAAAACCATCGTTGACAACGGGGCTACCGCCACCTCGGATCTGGCATTCGTCACCGTAGGGGAGACGTATGCCGAAACTTGTCTCTGTCTGCGAAAAGCTTTTCTACCGAATCACTCATGTCGCCGCACGCAGCACTACGCCCGATGGCACCTCGCCGGTCGTCACGTAGCGCCACAGTGCGATCAGGAGCTTGCGGGCTAAGGCGACGATCATGGTCTTGCGTACTCCGCGCTTCGCGCCTGTCGTTCGCGTTTGATACCACTGCGCGAGCTCGCTGTTTTTCTGGTACATGAGCCAGCGCCAGGCCAATTGGATCATGCCGCGGCGCACCCGGGGCGTTCCCCGCTCGTGCCAGTCCCTTTTCGCGCCGCTTGGCGCCACTTTCGTCTGGTGCCCCGGTCAGTCCGCCGTAGCGTGCGACTGCGCGTTGATCCCGTAGCTTGCGCGAGAGCACTTCGTGGACCAGCATATCAGCTGTCTCCACGCCGATGCCTGTGATCTCGGCTAGCATCAGCAGTATCGGATGCGTTCCCTTGCGCGGCGCTCGCTTCAGTCGATCTAGCCGTGCCGCCTCAATTGCTTTGATCTGCTCGCGAATGAGGTGGAGGCGCGCCATATCGCGGTGCAACTCGGCGACCGTGTTCGGTGGCAGTGGTTCGTCTTCTGGGCCGCGCAGCGCCGCGAGACGGTCGGCCGCCTTGCGGAGCTTGACGTTGAAGGTGCCAATGCCAAACTGCATCAACGTCGCCTTCATCCGGTTCACAACACGGATTCGGTCTTGCACGAGCGTCAGATGCTCTCGGTTCGGACGCCGCGCGTCTTCTTCCGCAATGGTCGGGATCGCCGACATGCTGCAGTGCTTCGGCTCGCCGCGCAGCCAGCCGAGAAGGGCGCGCATCAACAATCCGGCATCGAGTTGGTCCGTCTTTGCCCTCCGATGTTCGCGCGACACCGGGATGCTGGTCGGGTGAATCACTAGGCCTCGATCCCGCGCGCCCGCAACCAGCGTGCAAGCCAGAAGCCGTCGCGGCCAGCCTCGAATGCCACAACAATCCGGTTGATTGTGCAGCACGCCTTGGTCGCTTCGTCCTGCCAGCGGCGCAGCTGCTTCAACAGCATTTGCGCGTCGGCGCCCAGTTTCTTCAACGGTTGCCGGCTGAGGCCAGGGACCAGACCGGCCACCAACCAGGTCTTAAGACTAAGTTCAACAACGGATACCAACGTGCTAGCCTGCTCGAAGGCGACGAGGGATCGGCTCAAATCGTCGTTCCGTTTCATGGGGCGCTCCATCGGTTTGTCTGCAAAGCAACGATGGTGCCACAACCCTCGTCGCCGCCCCATAGGATCTTATATCCGGTCGGAATCGAGTTCCGTACCAAGGTCCCTCATGCATAGTTGCGAGGGCAAAGGGCTCCAAGGAGGATGGGACCCATCTGCAACACGGCTTCTTTCAGCCAGTCATGCGCACGATCACACATCCACCTTGGATTGGAATGTTCATTTCTTCGTGTTCAGACCTCTGTGCCTCATGTTTTACGCCTTCAGAACTGCGCCTGTCGGAACCATCCCGGTTTCCAGGTAGCGCCATAGTGCGATGAGCAGCTTGCGTGCCATCGCGACGATGGTGATACGTCGGATGCGTCCCTTAACGTTGCCGACACGCTCGCGGAACCAGATGCTCAAGGGGCTGTCAGGTTGATGCCGCAACCACAGCCACGCGAGCTCAATCATGACGGTGCGGGCCATGCCATTGCCAGCCTTGCTGATACCCTGATCACGGCACGTCGCGCCGCTCTGAAAATGCGCCGGTATTAGACCGACGTAGCTCGCCAATTGCTTGCGATTGTCAAAAGAACGGTAGAACACTTCGCCGACAAGCGTGGTCGCAAATTCCGGTCCGATGCACTTGATTTTGGCCAGATGCTGGATCTTTTTTTCGCTCCTATGCGCCGCCTCAGTCTTGGCCGATGCAATGGCATCGCGCTCGGCCTCGATCGTCTTGATCATTCCGATGACAAGTTCCGACCGCTGCAGTTCGCGCAGGATTTCCGCCTTGAGCCGCGGCGGCAACGGCCGACCATCACCGGTGTGTAGTTGTTCCAGCCGCTGCATCCGGTCGCGGCGCAGGGGGGGCGTAGTCATAGATGCCATGGATCGCGAGCAGGCCCTTGATCCGGTTGACGTGCTGGATACGTTCGCTAATCAGCCGGTCCCGCTCACGATGGAGCCGACGGTCGTCCTCTTCGGCGACACTTGGCACGCGCACAACGCTCCAAACCTTCGGTTCACCGCGCAGATACGCCATCAGTGATCGGAGCAGTCGCTCGGCATCGACGCGGTCCGTCTTGGCTCGGCGCGCCCGACGATCAACCTGCAGACTTGCCGGATCGATGACGTAGTTGCGGATGCCGTGTGCTTCGAGCAGACGGTGCAGCCAGAACCCATCGTAACCCGCTTCGTAGCAAGAAACCACTTCTACGTGTTTCTTTGTTTCTCTGGCGACGCGCGTCCGGATCCGATCGCATAGATCCAGGAGCTCCTTCCCATCACAGGGCTCCAACGTGTGGCGACTGATCTTGTCCGACAGGGGCGTGTTGACCGCGACAATCCAACTCTTCTTGCTCAATTCGATTGCAATAAGACACCGTACGGCGTCATCATAGGGTGCGGCGGGCGGCAGGTTGCTCACTGTCCGGGCTTGCATCATAGTTCTCTCCTATGAACAGGTGGGAAGGGCAGAAACCGAGCTGGTAATACCTTCCGCCCGCTACGCCTGCATAGGATCTGCATCATGGTTTCGGATCCCCACAGCGGGGATCCACCGAATACAAGTCTGTGGCGCGAAGCGCGCTACGACTCGGCAGGCTCGCCTCAGATCATCTTGCCCAGAGAGCTGCGCTGCGCGCGTCAGTTATGCGCGGCCGGCCTCCCCGCGCGATGGGGTTTTCAAGGGCATGAGCAAATCTACCCGCAATGGATCGGAAAAAATGCGTGTGCGGAAAAATTCGTGCTTGACAGGGGGGCCCCATACAAGTTGATGCAGCGAGTTGCTGCATAGCGAAGAGGGCTCCGCCTTGGATCAAAGTAGCGTAACGCAAAATGAGTAGACAATGTTGATAGCGCCTGTTGCCTCGCGCCAAGCAAAAGGAGCTGAGAATGTTCATAGCGCATCTTGTCTCGCGCCAAGCGTCATATAAGCACGATCCCGGCGAACGGATGTCTCGCGAGTGAAAAGAGGGATTGACAAATCCCGGCCCGTTACAGAAGCCTGATTTGCCGAGGATTAATTGAGGAAATCATCCATGAATATCCCTTCCCTGGGTGTCGCGCGCTTTCCGTCACCTCTAGAGCGCCGCGTTAATGAGTTGGAGCGTGTTCCCGCCACGATCCTTCGCACCGCTGATGCGCCGCCCGATACGGGCCTCCTCTTTGAATTGGCTGGTGCGCGCGAAAATTTGTACTTCGATCCAGCTGAAACTCGCGCCGGCATTGTGACCTGTGGGGGACTGTGTCCTGGTCTCAACGATGTAATCCGGTCGCTGTTTTTGGAAATGCATCACGCCTATGGCGTAAAAGAAATTCTCGGTTTCCGTTGGGGATATCAAGGGTTGGATCCGGAATACGGCACCCAACCGCTCGTTCTTACACATGAGATGGTGGATAGAATTCATCTGCAAGCCGGCACAATTCTGGGCACGTCGCGCGGCCCGGTGGACAAGGCGCGGGCTGTGGAGAATCTAATCCGCCGTCGCATCAATATTCTCTTCACCATCGGTGGTGATGGCACGCAGCGCGGGGCCCGGGAGTTGTTTGAGGTGGCCCAAAAGCGGGGTCATGCGCTCTCGGTGGTGGGAATCCCAAAGACCATCGATAACGATGTCCCGTTTGTCGCGCGATCATTCGGCTTCCTCACCGCGGTTCAGGAGGCCACCATGGTATTGCAGCGCGCCCATACTGAGGCGCGCAGCGTGCAAAACGGGATCGCGTTAGTGAAACTCATGGGACGGCATGCTGGATTTCTGACTGCCGAGGCCACTGTGGCGAGCCAGGAGGTGAACTTCACGCTTATCCCCGAAGTGCCGTTCAGCTTAGAGGGACCGGGCGGATTTCTCGCCGCACTGGAACAGCGGATTGTGAAACGCGGGCATGCAGTCATTGCCGTCGCCGAAGGCTCAGGACAGGAGCTGCTGGGAAATACTGGAAACGAGCGCGACGCCTCCGGAAACATCAGGCTGAGCGATATCGGTTTCTTTTTGCGCGAAAAGATCGAAGGGCGGTTTAACGCGCGCAACATTCCCTTTGTGATGCGCTACTTCGACCCAGGCTACATCGTCCGTAGCAGCCCGACTAATGCCGAAGACGGTGTCCTTTGCGATGCGTTCGCGAGGCATGCTGCCCATGCCGCTATGTCCGGCAAAACAGGCCTCGTGATAGGATTTCTGCACGACCGCTTTATTCACGTCCCGATCGAACTCCTGGCAGGTCAACAGAAACAACTCGATCCTGACAGCCCGATCTGGAGCGCCGTGCTCTCAGCTACCGGTCAACCGCATTGCTTTGAGTGAACTGCGAAGACGATCGTTGAGAAACGAGGTCTCCATTGCTCAACTCAGTGCAGACTTCCCGTTTGCTAGCTGTGGAGCTTCAACAGGTTGTCCTCGGAAAGGCTGAGGCGACCGATGGGGGTGTTAGCTCTCAAGCTACCATGTGGCCATGCCAGTTGTAGCGATGGAGCCAGTGGAGCATTTCAGCGGATTGTTGGTTCGAGTTATGATAGGCGCGAGCATAGGCCCATTCGCGCAATGACGTCTGGATAAAGCGCTCGGCTTTTCCGTTCGTCCTTGGGGTGTAGGGGTTTGATGAAGACTTGGCGCAGGCCGAGGCACTTGCAGGCGGCCCGGAAGTACTTTGATCGGTAGCAGGAGCCGTTGTCAGTCATCACGCGCTCGATGCGGATACTCAGCTTAGCGTAATAAGCCACAGCAGCCTGCAGGAAGGCGACAGCGCTCTCTTTGCGCTGATCGGTCAGGATCTGCACGAAAGCGATCCGCGATGCGTCATCGATGCAGACATGCACGAACTCCCAGCCGACCGTGGTGACGGTTGACGGCGCCGGGATATCGTCCGGTGATGCGCGGTGCCCGACGGAGCCGATGCGGCCGAGGTTTTTGATATCGAGATGGATGAGCTCGCCTGGCTTCTCGCACTCATAGCGCCGGATTGGTTCGGCCGGCTCCAGGGCACTGAGCTTGTTCAAGCCGAGCCGACGCAAAACACGACTGACCGTGGCGGGCGAGACAGCGGTTTCGGCAGCGATCTGCTTGCCGGTCCAGCGCTGGCGGCGCAGCCGCTCGATCTCAGCGACCACAGGCTGGGGCGTCGGCTGTCTGAGCCGATACGGCCGGGACGAGCGATCCTGCAATCCCACCAATCCTTCGCGGCGATATCGGTCTACCCACTTCCGAACGGTCCGCGGGCACACGCCAGCGGGCTTGGGCGACAGCCTCCGCCATCTCCCCGCTCTCAATCTGTCGTACAATCCGCTCTCGACCGCGCGGCGTGAGCCGGGCATTCTTGTGCACGTTCATCCGGTCCTCCCGAGAATCGCTGAAGACTTGCAACTCCAGCTTCCTCGGTCAGGACCGGGTGGACAACCTAATGAAAGTTCACAGCTAGCTAAACGAGCCGCCATGCCCGAAGGCTTGCGCCGAACGCATAGGTGAACTCGTGACCTCCCCGACACGGAGAAATTCCAGACGATAGTTGTCCTCCGGGTTCCGCCTAGAGGGGCCCGCCACCAGTAGGGCGACTTGGCCCGGGATTTGATGCCCCTGTAGCCATGTCCGGGTAAAATCACGCCAGTTGTTCGGATCCTCGAGCAACTGGACCGGCTCCACGCCGTAAGAAAAGACCAGTCCCTGGCACACAGCCGGGTCGCGGCTTAGCGCGACAATCCATTGGGACGGGTTCAAGCGGGAGATCATTCGAGCGGTCGTCCCCGTTCGGGTGGGGACGAACACTGCCGCGCACGCGACCATATCCAAAGCGGCTTCCACGACGGAGGCCATGGCGTCGGCGGCGGTGCTCGGCTGGTCATGACGCAGGCGGGAGCGAAGTTCCCCCACGTGGACCGGTGGACGTTGGGATTCAGTGTAGGCGGCAATCTTCGCCAGCATTGCCACTGCCTCCTCAGGATATCTACCGATCGCCGACTTACCGGAAAGCATTACAGCATCAGTACCGTCGAGGATCGCGTTAGCAACATCTGTCGCCTCGGCCCGGGTCGGCAGCCGGCTGACTGTCATCGATTCGAGCATTTGCGTTGCGGTGATGATCGGCTTGCCGGCAATGCCGGCTCTGGCGATGAGCTGTTTCTGTAAGATTGCCATCTCCTCGATTGGAACTTCTACGCCAAGATCGCCGCGCGCCAGCATGATGCCGTCACTTGCGTTCAGGATATCATCGAAGTGCCGGATGGCGTTTGCCCGTTCTATTTTGGCGACGAGGAAGGGCTGCTTGCCGGTAGCATTCGCTGCAGCACGCACAACTTCCATATCAGCACCAGTCTCCACGAACGACTGGCTCACGGCGTCCACTCCCTGTTGCAACGCAAATTCCAGACAAGTACGGTCGTGCTCGGTAAAGGCACTGAGCCCGAGAGCGATTCCGGGCAAATTCAGACCCTTTTTGGAACGCAGTTCGCCACCGACCGACACCTTGCAGCGAACTTCGCTGTCTGCAACGCGCTCGACCGTCAATTGCACCAGACCGTCGTTCAGGAAGAGTTTGTCACCGGATTTCACGACCCTCGGCAGGCCCTTGAAGCTCACTGACACGCGTTGCGGAGTGCCGATGATCTCTTCCACTGTCAGAATGAACCTGTCGCCGGTATGCAATTGAATCGGCTCTGGCTCGATCTTGCCAATCCGCATCTTTGGCCCTGGCAGGTCGGCCATGATCGCCACCCGGCGGCCGACGGCGTCCGCCGCCGAGCGGATTTGTTTGATGCGCTCCGCATGACCAGTGAGATCGCCGTGCGAGAAGTTAAGCCGTGCGACGTTCAAGCCTGCGCGGATGATACGTTCCAGCATCTCCGATGTTTCCGAGGCTGGTCCGATCGTGGCGACAATTTTTGTTTTATTCCCGAGGAGCGCCATCAGCGCCTTCTCCTTAGCTATTCAGACTGCAATTGAACGCTCCAGCAGCTTAGGAGAATTTTCGCCTTGCTGGCTCGCAAGTCGTCGGATCGGGTCACGCGTGCAGAGAGATTAAGAACGATACGTCCTTCGACCTCACCCCTGTGCATCCGCGCGAAGACCTTCGCGACCGTCGCCTTCATCTTCCCGGCCTCGGCGAATTCTAGCGACTCTTGGAGGACCAACCGGGAGCCGACGATCGAGCCGTGCGCCGTTATGCCATTAAGGATAACATCCAAGATTGGCAGCAGAGAATCGCCTGGGCGCAGACTAGTCAGCGAGACCGCGCCGCCGCGACGCACAAAGCCACGCGCGTCTGCTGCTCGAACGCCTTTGGTGAGACGGTGGTCACCAGCACGCGTGCGCGCCGCCGATTTCCCTGCAGATCGCCGCGACTGGTTCGGCGCTCTTGGGGTTGACGGTAACCGCTGCGCCAAGCCTGCGGGCAAGCGCGAGCTGGCATCGTGGATATCGATCACCGCGACATTGGGGCCCATCGCCAGGGCCTGTTATCCGTTATCGACCACTGTCTGTGCAGCCGTAACTACGCGAACCTCGTAGTTGCCGGCAACTCAACCCACAGTGGCTCAGGATGGACCAGGCGATCAAGCATTGCACCGCTGGCCTCGGGATCTGGGAGTGGCCAGAAGCGACCATGGCGGTGAGCCCGACGTTGTGATGGCTAGCTGCGGCGATATGCCGACCCTAGAAACCCTCGCCGCTGTTGATCTGCTTGGCAACACGCCGCGCTTGAGCCGCTGTTTGCTGAGCTTGGCGAAGCCGTCCACTGCGTTAACCCATGACGCTGAGGTCGGCGTGAAGTGGAAGGTGAAGCGCGGCTGCCGAGCCACTCAAATCATTGGGATGTTTGTGAGCGGCTAGTTTTCCAGGATTACACATATCAACTTGCCAGCGGTGACCTCGCGCTCGATCGCGTTCAGGAAAAGACGACCGCGTCATGCTCGATTCGGCCCCATCACGCTGCAAACCGGCCCCTGATCACGGACAAGCCGGCACCCTCGTCTCGGCGCAAACCGCCACCCTACCAGTGTCTGTCGCGTTTGTTCGATGAACTGGCGGTCGCGCGTGCGGAAGGGTGCGGCACGCGCCTGCTGGTACGGCTGGCGGAGGTACGAGACTTAATCCTTAATGACTGGCTAATGGCGAAACTGAAGCGTGATCAGCGACGCGATCTGATTGGAGGTAATCGATTATCGCTACCAGCGCGGCTCGACGGTGCTGGCAACGCAAATCCCGCCCGATCGCTGGCATAAATAATCGCGAGCGCTCGCGAGCACTATGGGCCGCACCGGCATGGTCCTCCAACTCCAACAAGGAAGAACACCAGCCCACCTGGGAAAAGCCGCGGCCGCGCCCAGAGCGGGATATCGATTGTAGAACAACGCGCGAGAGTAGGTGAAACTCAGCTGCCGGACGACAACCGCTGCAATGCCCAGCCCACGGTATTTTTTGACATGGGCGTTGACCGAAAGCAAGCTGTCGAGCAGATAGCGGCTGTTCAGGAGATAGAACACCTGACCGTGGGTTGACGGCGACTGTGCCGGCGCATCCGAAACGCCGTAAGATTTCATCGAGAAGAAGGAATGGAGGGAGCATGCGACTCGTTGGGGACATTGGTGGAACCAACGCAAGGTTTGGGATTGTGGAACCTGGCAAATATCCATCCGAGGTACGCAAGCTGCCCATTGCTCAATATCCCAGTCTCGTCGAAGCAGTGAAGGACTATCAGTCCAGTGCTCCGATGGTGGAAGAGGCGGTGCTTGGTGTTGCGGCCCCCGTACTGGGTGATGAGGTGAGGTTTACCAATAGCGGTTGGCGATTCTCGATTGAAGATGTGCGCCGGCGGCTCGGCTTGCGCAAGCTGATCGTCATCAATGATCTTCTTGCCCAAGCATTATCCTTTGCTGCACTGCAGCCCGATGAGATCGGCTCGGTAAAGTCGGGAACCCGCGATCCAGGGCAGCCTGCGCTCGTGATTGGGCCCGGAACGGGCCTCGGTGTTGCTTTTCTACTGAAGAATTCCGGTGCGCTTGTCGGTCTCCCAAGTGAGGCCGGACATGCCACCTTCGCCCCGGTGGACCGCGTACAAGCGGAAATCCTGTCGCGTCTCCAGGGTCAATATCCGCATGTGTCGATTGAACGGTTGTTGTCTGGATCAGGGCTCTTGGCGATCGCGACAACTTTGGCCAAGATGAACGGACAGACCGTCGACGTGCACGATCCAAAAGACGTTTCGGCGCGCGCCGCAGCAGGCCAGTGCCCCACTTGCCAGGAGGCAATAAGGATCTTTTCATCCATCCTCGGTTCTACGGCGGGCAATCTGGCCTTAACCCTCCTGACCGGCGGCGGAGTCATCATCACTGGCGGACTGTGCCGCGGACTGCGGCCGCTTTGGGATGTGGAAGCGCTAACCCGAGCTTTCGTGGCAAAGGGTCGGTTCAGGTCATACCTGGAGGGCATCCCGATCGACCAGATTCTGCGTCCTCATCCAGGCCTACTTGGAGCAGCAGTGTATGTGGAGCGACGCCAATCTGTTTGAGCTGAACCAGGGGCGGCGTGGGACGAAACTGTGGCCGGCCACGGTTGCTCGCTCAACTTCGCAAGTCGGTTGCGCGGGGGCAGCAACATCAAAACGTAGGAGCCCTGCTATATTCAACCGACGCCTAAGCACGGCAACTACAAGTACCACGAAGTCGTGAACTGAAGACGCGCCAGACTCTTAGCGAAAGAAAGCGCGGGGCTGCAGTGGAGGTGAGCGCCGGAAGAGGTTTCGAGTCGCAACTTGAGCGGGCACGTGATAGGTTGCGTACGCAACGGACACGGCTGTGCTTGGCGGATGGATCGTGATTTCCAGCATAGGCAGTCTCGGTCACGTTGCCGTGCAGTATGCCAAGGCGATGGGCCTGTAGGCGGGGCGGTGGACGTCACCGAGGTCAAGCGCGATGTCTCGCAAAGCCAGTCTTGTTCCGTCTCAATTTGATGCCGTAGCCTTCGATCTTGATGGGGTGGTTACGGATACCGCGCGCATCCATTTCCAGGCGTGGCAGCAAACCTTCGATACTTTTTTCGAAGGGCGCACCCGCCGCACCGGCGTTCCCTTTGCACCATTCACGCTGGAGGATTATCGCAGCTACATCGATGGGCGGCCGCGCGAGGACGCTATTCGTGCCTTTTTGGCCGCGCGCGGAGTAAAGACAGAGGAAGGTAGCGAAGCCGACGGTGCCGAGGCCGAAACCGTCCATGGCCTCGCCAAGCGAAAGGACAGGCTGTTCCTGGAGCGGATGCGCAGCAAAGGCGTAGAGGTCTATCCGTCGACGGTGGCCCTGATACGGCGTCTACGCGTCCTCGGCCTCAGGACGGCGGTGGTTTCGGCGAGCCGCAACTGCCAAGAGGTTCTGCAAACCACACGGCTCGATCGCCTGTTCGACGTCCGCGTTGACGGACGGGTTGCCGCGACGTTGGGGCTACGAGGGAAGCCGGCGCCGGACACATTTCTGGAGGCCGCGCGGCGCCTTGAGGCCTCGCCCGAGCGCACCATCGTCATTGAAGACGCGATTGCCGGCGTGGCCGCAGGACGGGCCGGCAATTTCGGCCTTGTCATCGGCATTGACCGGACCGGCGATGGGACGGCGCTTGAAGCCGCCGGTGCCGATATGGTCGTCACCGACCTCAACCAGATCGATTTGGAATTGGAGAACGGGCTGAGACGGCCCACGACCAGGCTGGATGTGCATCGGCTCGACCCATTCATCGCGCAAGCAGGGACCGAGACCTGCCATCCGGCAGCGCTGGCTCAACCGGACCCCTGGCTGTTTGCCCATGAGGGTTTCGACCCTGCCCTGGAGGGCCGTCGCGAAACCCTGTTCGCCGTCGGCAACGGGTACTTCGTGACCCGCGGAGCCGCCGCCGAGGCACGCGCTGATGACCTGTATTATCCGGGCACGTATCTTGCCGGCGGCTATAACCGACTCACAACGCTCATCCATGGTCGTCCGATCGAGAACGAGGACCTGGTCAACCTCCCCAACTGGCTGCCACTAACCTTCCGAATCGAGGAGGGGGAATGGTTGGACCTGCGTCGCGTCGAAATCCTTGCGTACCGGCTGGCGCTCGATCTGCGCCGCGGTCTCTACCTGCGAACTTTGCGGGTACGCGACCCGCACGGACGGGAAACCAGCCTCGCCGAGCGCCGCTTCGTGCACATGGACGCCAAGCACCTCGCCGGACAGCATGTCACCATCACCTCGGAGAACTGGTCCGGCCGGCTCACGGTGCGCGCCATGCTGGACGGCGACGTCGCCAATACCGGCGTGCCGCGCTACAAGGCGTTTGAAAGCAAGAATCTGCGGGTGTGCGACGCGGCCGCCATCGAACCTTGCTCCATGCTGCTCCAGGTCGAGACGACGCAGTCACAGCTGCGGATCGCACAGGCCGCGCGGATGAAGGTAAGAATGCGCGGGCTCGATGTCGCCGCCGACAAAAGCCCGATCAAGGAAGTGGCCCGTATCGGCTACGACATCGTCCTTGACGTCGCACCGGGCACCAGCGCTGAAATCGAGAAAATCGTCGCGCTTTATACCTCCAGGGACCGCGCCATCGCGGATACGGAAACCGCCGCGCGCACTGCCATCGAGCGGGCCGCCAGCTTTGATGTACTTCTGCAAACCCATGAACGTGTATGGGGACAGCTGTGGGAACTCACTGACCTGGATCTGATCGATATCGCGAGCGAGGAACGGGATGACACGCATTTGGCCGTGCGCCTGCACCTCTTTCATCTGCTCCAAACAGCATCCAGCCACAGCATGGAATTGGACTGCGGTATCCCAGCCCGTGGCTGGCATGGCGAGGGGTATCGCGGCCACATCTTCTGGGACGAGCTGTTCATCTTCCCGTTGCTGAACTTGCACCTGCCGATCCTCGCCCGTGCCCTGCTGCTCTACCGCTTCCGGCGCCTCGATGAGGCGCGCTGGGCCGCTCGGCAAGCGGGATTCCGCGGCGCCATGTACCCATGGCAGAGCGGCAGCGATGGGCGGGAAGAAACCGACGTCATGTATTACAACCCGCGGTCCGGCAACTGGATCAAGGACGATACGCATCTTCAGCGCCATGTCGGCGCGGCGGTCGCCTACAATGTCTGGCAGTACTACCAAGCCACCGGGGATGCCGAGTTCCTTTACTACTTCGGCGCGGAGTTGATGTTCGAGATCGCACGCTTCTGGGCGAGCATCGCGCAATGGAACGAAGCACGCGGCCGTTATGACATTCGTGGCGTCATCGGGCCGGATGAATTCCATGATGGTTATCCGGATCGGGGTGCCCCGGGCTTGGACAACAACACATACACCAATGTCATGGCGGCCTGGTGCATGGCGCGCGCGCTCGACCTCTTTGAGCTGCTACCGAAAGAACGCTGCCAGGAGCTCTGTCAGAACCTGCGGATCGAGCAGGAGGAGCTCGCACATTGGGAGCATGTCAGCTGCAAGCTTTACCTGCCATTCCATGACGACGGCATCCTCAGCCAGTTTGAGGGCTATGAGGCGCTGCAGGAGTTCGACTGGAAAGCCTATCGGCGCAAATACCCAAACATCATGCGCCTCGATCTGATCCTTGAGGCAGAGAAAGACACGCCCAATCGCTACAAGCTCTCCAAGCAGGCCGACGTGCTGATGTTGTTATATGTGTTTTCCGCAGGAGAACTCGCCGAACTCTTCGGCCGCCTAGGTTACCCGTTCGACCCTGCCACGATCCCCAGAACCATCGACTACTATTTGCGGCGCAGCTCGCACGGGTCCACCTTGAGCGCCGTCGCGCATGCCTGGGTCTTGGCGCGCTGCTGCCGGCAGCGCTCCTGGTCGCTCTTCACGGAGGCTCTGCAAAGCGACATCAGCGATGTTCAAGGAGGGACCACGCGCGAAGGTATCCATCTCGGCGCCATGGCCGGAACGATCGACCTGTTACAACGCTGCTTCACCGGGCTGGAGCTGCGTGGCGAAGAATTACATTTTCATCCGGCACTGCCGGACGAACTGCACCGGCTTGCATTCCGGCTCCGCTATCGCCAGCACTCCCTCAGCGTAGAAATAACTCAGGATGCGCTGACGCTGGCGAGTGACCCAAGTGGGGCGGAAGCGATCTCGATTGCGGTCGACGACCGGCATATCGTCCTGCACCCGGGCGAGCAGACCAGCGTGCCGCTTGCCCGTCCATTGTGATCGCACGCGCACTGGCTGTGCAGCGGGTCGCGGGTGCCGCAAGCAATGAAGACCGCGGAGTTTGAGAGGCGAAATCGCCTCAACGCGAATCTCAACACGCGGATACAACGTTCTGTGGCTTCCCCTGCGCAAATGCCTCGATGTTGGCAAGTGTCGTCGCGATGATCCGCTCCAGTGCCGCCTCGGTGTTATAGGCATTGTGCGGTGTAACGATCACATTGGGAAAGCGCAGCAACACATGATTTGCAACGAGCGCCTTGAAGTCCTCGGCGTCGCGGACCGCTTCTTGGTGGAAGATCGCCGCTTCTTCGCGGATCAACGGCTCCTGCGGCAGGACGTCGAGGCCAACGGCGCGAAGCCGCCCGTCAGCCAGCGCCCGCACCATCGCCTCAATGTCAATGATATTGCCCCGTGCCGTATTGATCAGGATTGCACCCGGCTTCATGCGCACGAATTCGCGATCCGAGAGCATGCGGTGGGTGTCCGACGTTGCGGGCACGTGCAGCGTCACGACGTCGGCGGCGGACAAGAGCCGGTCGAGAGTTGCATAGGCAAAGTTGAGCCGGGTGGCCGCCGCTTCGTCCGGCTGGAGATCGTAGGCAAGGACCTTCATATTGAAGCCGCGTGCGATTTCGATCACACGGAGCCCGATGCGGCCGGTACCGACCACGCCGATCACCCGGTCGCGCAGCTCGAAGCCGCGCAGCCCGGTCTGCGTGAAGCGCCCGCGCCGCGTCCGCTCCACTGCCTCCACAAGGTTTCGGGCTACGGCCAACAGCAGGGCGAAAACGTGCTCGGCGACAGTCGAGTCGCCGTAATCAGGCACGTTCGAGACAACGATACCGTGTGTCGCACAGTAGTGGAGATCGATGTGATCGTACCCGGTCGATCGCGTCGCTATCAGCTTCAGTCTCGGGAAGTGTGCAAGGACTGATGCGTCAAGCCGTGAGTTGACGAATGGGCTGGCGACCTCGGCGTCGGAAAAGTCGGCTGCATTCCGCGCGTCCAGTGCCTCGGCAACACACCGCACGCGATGGTGCGGCTCGAGGCGCAGGCAAGCCTGACGCTCCCATTCCTCGGTCTCGAACATGGCAATGTTCATTGTGGCCTCCCGAATTGGAGCACGAATTCACAGCTCGATTGCCTCACATGGTCCAATCTCTGATTTGAATAGCGGATGCAACCCAAGAGTGATGCCAAATCGGTCCGCTGGCCCGCTATGCTGCTGCAATATTTTCGCTCCCGACCAGTCATTAGAGTAATGTACACACTCGAAATGTACACCTGGAGAGCAATGTACACCTGGGCCGGCTCTCAATTTCTTCAAGCGATCGTCAGCGCCAGCGCCAGAACGCCTCCGAGCGCGAGGTACCCCAGACAAACCGGTCCCGTCTTCCTCAGAATATCGCCTTCACGTCCTTGGAGACCGACCGTTGCGGCGCCTGTGATGATGTTGTGCAGAGCCGCACAGTTGCCGATGGCCGCTCCGAATCCTTGAGTGGCGACCAATGCAAGCACCGGCAGGCCGAGATCGGCGGCCGCCACCTGCTGAAGATCCGTGAGAAGGATGTTGGAGACGGTTGTGGAGCCCGTGATGAAGGAGCCGATTGCCCCAACTGAAGGAGCAAGCAGCGGCCACGCCCGACCGGTCAGCGTAGCCGCCGCCGCCAGCGCCTCTATCATGCCCGCATGGACCATCAACCGGGCTATGGCAAGCATCCCGAACAAGGCAACAGCAACGGGAACCAGCCGACGAACGGCCGCAGCGACGGCACCGGCCAGTTCGGCAAATTTACGCCCTTGCAAGAGGCCGCCGAACAAAAATCCTGCGAGCAGCATGGTTCCGGGATGATAGAGGGGCTCAATTCGGCCGCCGAATGGTCCCGGCAGTGCCCATTCGAGCACGACTTGCCGGAGCGCTTCCCGGATCTGCGGAACGAGACGGGTCACGAGGATCAAGCCGACCAATACGACATACGGTAAACCAGCAATGGAAAGCGATCTCGCATCCAGTGGCTCAGCTTGCTGCGCATGCATGCTCCTGAGGACAAAAGCAAATGCCAATCCGCCGAAAAGGGCCCCACCAATCGTCGGCAGCTCTGGTCCCACCCATGCAGCCAGGGCCAGGTAAGGCAGCACGAAACACACGGCGGCGACGATGGCCCATGCCGCATACTTTGCCTGGAAACGCCCCGTGCCGGCGATGAACACGATCGAAAGCACCAGCAATGGAGCGAGGCTCGCGTGCAGCAATGCTGTCGGCGGCGCGATGCTGGTGCCGCTGATGCCTGACACGTCGGCCTGTGCGAAGATCGGGGTGCCGAGCGCGCCAAAGGAAGTGCCTGCGACATGACCAATGAGCGGTAAAGCAACCGCCACGACCGGGGTGAAGCCGAGGCTGACCAGGAGAGGCGCAGCCAGAGCGATAGGTGTGCCGAAACCCGCCGCTCCCTCCATGAACGGCGCAAAGAACCACGCGATGATGATGGCGAGCAAGGTCTTGTCGGAGGACAGACTTATCAGTCCCGTCCGGATAGCATCGATCGCACCGGAGCGCCGCTGGAGCTCATAGAGGGACAATGCCGGCAGGATGATCCACAGGATGTCAATGGCGGAGAAAACGGCCTCCGCGCCGGTTCCGATGAGTGCTCCAGCAGTGCCCTGCTCGCCGTGGATACTTGTTCCAAAGCCGAAGAATCCAATCGCGCCAAACGTGGCCGCCACGAGCCCGACCAGTCCCGCATTGGCGGCCGACCACCGCAACACGACCATGAGCAGGACGATCAGGGCAAGCGGAGCAGTCGCGATTAAGGCTGCCATTCAAGGGCTCGCGATTTTGGTGGGTTGGTGGGATGAAAGTCGTTTGGAGAGCGCGTTAGGCAACCTGTAAAGTCGCTGGCAAAGCGTGACGAGCTGATTCTCTCGTGTTGATAGAGTTGCGTAGAAATCAATCCGGGGACGTACAGATTTGACGGGCAGAAAGGAAGTTTATCCTTAAGCCTTGTTTCTTGTGCAACCCGAGCCAGGTCAGCGAAAGTACCTTTGGGCAGTTCAATGCCTTCAGCACGATGCTTTGCATCGTTTCTCGCCTCGATCTCGCCGGGTAAAATATCTCCACATGTCCCTTTCGCAAGCGGAACCGACTTCAGCTCGCTGATGAACTGTTCCATCCGTGAGTAAAACTGCTCGAGAGGCTGGAATGCCACAGTGTTTATGGCATCAAAAAGCGTTCCGCATCACTCTTCTGATCATATTTGTAATGGCCGTCGACGGCTGATCGAAAAAAACGCGCCTCCGGACAATATGCCGGCCATCATGTCCAGTTGCAATAACATGTCCTTTGTGTCCAGCCACCGGCAGAATAATCCCACCTGGCCGCCTGCGGATCCGTGGTGGGTGCGCCGTTTGCGTCAAGCGCCCAAGCCTCCGAAATCTGCTCTCCGCGATTGCGAGCCAGATAGATCTTGCCAGGCGCAATATCCGACACCATGGGCGCCCGGCTGGACCATCCATCAGGTCGCTTGCCGATCACATTCCCTGAGAGCCGCGCGCAGACGCCGCGGCCCGAGCTTGCCCGTCGGGGCACGCCATAAGGGACGCCCGTCACCATGCCTTATCGCGGAGGTCGGCTATCGCTGGTATGCGCAGAAGGATATCAAGCCGCTCTACGCTTTCGGGCATGGCCTGAGCTACACGAGGTTCGCTTACCGCGGCTTAATGTCACCGGTGGCGAGACGATCACCGCGACGTTCATGGTTGCCAATGCCAGAGGTGTTACCGGCGCCGACGTGCCGCAACTGTTTCTCACGCAGCCGCCAGATGGGAAACGTATGCGAATCTTGGGTTTCGAACGCGTAGAGCTTCAATCTGGCGACAGCCTCGGCAAATCGGCCGGCGACCTGGTGCTGACGGGCAGCAGCGGTAACGTGAAGGGCCGGCTCATTGATAACCAGGCTCCTGCGGAACGCCTGCTGCATAGCGAACGTTTGCCCCACGAACCGATGACACAGAGAGGAGATTCATAATCACTTGCTGCACGTCTTCGAGCGGCAAGGATTGGATACAGGTTCTCGACATCAAGCTTTTGTCGCGAGATGCACGCGATAAATTTGAGGTCACGCCTGTCTTGACGGTCTTTTTCACTGTCGATCCGATCGCACTGTCGTCGTCCGAGATCTCGAATCGAGCAATCGATGCCGTTAGTCGCTGAAAGCGAGCAAATTGCGGAACGTCGAAATTCCTGTTTGTCGCTTGCCATGCAGGGTGGCGAGACGGCGGCGGAGAGGGACGGCCCATCACCAGCTCACACTTCCTTGCAATCGGATGCAAATGAAGGACCCCCGCTGAGGTCAGCACGGCAGCGCAAGTCCAAAGTTCGGAGATTGGCACCACGATGCGAAGTGCGGTCGTTAACGCGTCGGCCATTACCGAACCATCATTGTTTAGCGGCTGAGGTCCAGTTCCGTGCCGGTTCGCAGACGTTGAGACGATCGTGGAGAGACAAGGTTCGGAATCGCCCATCGAATCCGGAATCAGCCGCCGGAGCGACGGCGTTGAATCCACGGACGCAGGGGCGAACGAGAACGAAGCCTGAGCCCGCGCAGAGCCGTGCGCGATTTTTGCACACGCATGTTTCTACTTTTCTTTCGCGGTGTTCCTGCGCAAAGGCCGCCAAAACCTCGAGCGGCGGCGAGACTGCGCGAGAATTGCAAATCAGTCGGGTCCATGAAACGTATGGGTTGGTACCTACGTTAGAAACCAAGTCTCGGCAAACGCGGACCAAGGAGAAAACGCTCCAGGCCTCGCAAAGGGCTTTGCGCCAAACGTCCTCAGGGAATATCGGCTTTCGAAGGATTCGAAAGGCATTAGTCGGAAGATCATAGTCGAACCGACGCGAATGACTTCACACGGACCGGTCATCGTGCTTGAAATTTGATATTATTCGTTTAAGTCTAGAACCCGTGGCGAGATCTTGGCGGATGGGTGTTTGGAATGCTCTCTAAGGGTTCCCCGGCGGAAGAGAGAATCCAGCTTCGGAATGCGCGAATAGCCGGATCGGGCGCGCGGTCATCTTTGATGAGGAGTTGATAATCCTCGGCCCGCAGCTCCGGCGCCGCGATGGGACCAACGAGACGACCGACCGCGACATCGGCTTCAATTAATGGAAGGATGCCAAGGCGACACCCAGCCCATCGACTGCAGCTTGAGGCTGAAGGTAAAGATGATCCAATTCAAGGTGTCGAACCGGCACTAAGCCTGAAACACCGACGATCAAAAACCATTGCGGCCATGCGGATCGCATCGATGTGGAGTGAAACAGGACGTGCCGCTTCAAGTGTCATGTGCAATTTCGACGGGACGGTCGCACAAAGTCTTTGGACTGCACGTGCGAAGCCGGCGGTCCGGCATCAGCGTCTCGCATCAATTCCGGACCCATGCTCTACACCCGAACGTATGCCAATGTCGTAAGCGGCTCCGACATTTACCTCGACGCTCGGATATGACCCGCAAATCTTGAAAGCCGCGGCAGGAGCAGCGCAGGGCCAGGCTCGACAACACGTTAACACGCACGGAAGCAAGCCGAGACCATTGATGACGACGCGAAAGGCGATCGCCCGCCGAGATCGAGCAATCGCTTCTCGCGCACGAATCTTATGGACCGCCTGCGCAGCGCACGCACTGCACGATGGATACACCGATCTGATCTACCTTTTGTTGCCGATATGGCAGTCTGAGTTTGCGCTCGGCTACGGTGCGTTAGCTTTTCTGCGCGGCCTTGCAGCCGCCACAATGGCGGGACTTCAAGTGCCGGCCGGACGGGTGGCCGAACATCTCGGCAGCCGCACCACGCTTGCTCTCGGAACGGCATTAGCCGCGGCTGGCTACGTCCTCGTGGGCTATTCAGGTGGATTGGTCCTACTGTGCATCGCGCTTGTAGCTGTGGGTTGCGGATTGAGCACACAACATCCCATCGCATCGGCGGCGGTGTCCCGGGCGTATCAAGGCGACGCACGCGGCCCACTCGGCACCTATAATTTTGCCGGCGATGTCGGTAAGGCAGCTATTCCGAGCGGGGCCTCGCTGCTCCTGGCCTTGATGTCCTGGCATCGGATGCTTTGGGTTCTGTCTGCGCTTGGCGCGATCGTAGCTCTGGCTGTAGCCATTTTTCTGCCAGCGAACCTGCGGCCGATCTCCAAAGCCGCAAAGGACGAACACGTGTCGGCCGGCGCGCGTGGAGGATTTGCGCTGCTCCTGACCATCGGGGTTCTCGACTCCAGCGTGCGCATGGGATTTCTGACGTTCCTGCCGTTTTTACTCAAGGAGCAGGGAGTGTCGTTATCGACGGTCGGCCAGGCGCTTGCCTTGGTGTTCGTCGGCGGTGCCGCAGGGAAGTTCGCGTGCGGCTGGTTGGGCGCGCGCTTCGGCGTGCTGGCAATGGTGCTCCTGACCGAAGCAGGCACGGCCGCCGCGATCCTTTCCGTCCTCGTGCTTCCGCTACTTTCGATGCTCCTGCTTTTGCCCGTCATCGGCGTCATGCTCAACGGTACGTCCTCGGTTCTCTACGGCACAGTTCCGGAACTGGCGCCAGCCGGGCGCACTGAGCAGGCGTTCGCGATCTTCTATAGCGGCACGATCGGCGCGGGCGCCACAGCGCCCATCCTGTTCGGGATATTAGGGGATGCGGTAGGCCCACATGGGGCCATGATGGCTACGGCCATTACCGCAGCGGCAATTTTGCCGGTTGCAATCGCATTGGCGCCGCGACTGCCCACCCGCGGCAAGGCGGAGAGCGTGAGCCGTCAGGTGTAGGGCTCGCACGCACCTTTCGATTTGGGGTTATCGGCGACCGTACTCAGCGGAAGTAGAGCCTTCGGGATCTGTGACCAAACGTCCCTTTTTGGGCGCTGTATGAGGCTGGCGCCACCCCATGCCCGAGCTCTCAGCAGCGCCAAGGCGCCGCTCATGCGTCGTGTCGGGGCGTGACGGATGGCGCCATCGCGTTCGACTGTCTGAGATGCCTGATGACCGAGTTCTTTGCCAAACACAATGCTTCGCAGCTTTGCGTCAAAACCGCGTGCAGGCTCGATTTCCCGCCCGCAGAGAAATGGAGTGGGCGGCTGGCGCGAAGCGGAACGATCGCGTCACGTCCATCGTACTCCGACTGCCGATGGTACGCACCAACTCCGCCGGCCGATGCAGCAACGAAAGCGGAGCAAGCGGACAGCAATTACGCCAATCGCTCTGTTGGCCGCGAAGGTATTCTGGCTCTCGCGATCCGAGCACCGTGGTCTCAATGGTATCAATCAACTCACCGAACCAGACCCGTTTTGCCATAAAAAACTGGACCGCTTTTGTTAGCATTGATGCGAGGGTCAACGCTGATTGATCAAGCAATATGTGCGATGCCGAGATCGCGCCTTCCGTTCACCGTTCAAAAAGTCCGCCAACTAGGAGCGTATGCCGACACCCAAATGTCGGTGCTCGCTCGGCCGGGACGGCAGCCCACCCTTCGATAGCTCGGTGCCAGCCGGATGCCGGCTACCGAAGAAGTGGGCCATGAACACGAACGGCAGTGCGGCAAAAATTATTTAGTCGGGCCAAATCCCGACTTTCGCTCGGCTGTGAACCCAGCTAAGCGTCTGCTCGCGTCGGAAGGACGATCTCGAATGATTGCCAGTCCGTGGCTAGAAATCCCGCTGACAGACTATGAAGGTCATATTGCCCTGCCGGAAATCGCGCACCCGCGGATGCTCGCCGACGAGCTCGAAAGCGCCGTGCGAGTGCAGGAGCGAAGCTCGGTCGCGATCATTGGGTGCGCCGGGGGCAACGGTTTTGAGCGTTTGATTGGCACAATGGTCGAGCGTATTGTCGGCATCAACATCAATCCAACCTATGTGGCGGCGGCACAGGCGCGTTTCCGCACACAACTTTCCAAGCTCGCGCTTTACGTCGCGACGTTCAGGATGCGCTGCCGAATATCATGCCAGTGGAGATGATCTTCGCAGGCCTGATCTTCGAATATGTGGATTTGCGCGTAACCATGCATAACTTGCGTCAACTTTGCGCACCGCGCGGTACGCTGGTCGCGGTGTTGCAGGCACGAAAGGCCAAGGTTAAGGCGCTTCGTTATCGCCGTATCGAAGCATACAACGGCTCGCATCGGCGATACGGTTGCGCGACGCACGAGAGGTGGAAAGCGCGGCGGCCGAGCCGGCTTTGCACCGCCGACGACGAAAAAGTCTCGCGTTGCCCCGAGGGAAATCATTCATCGTAAGGTTTTTGATGGGTAAAAACCGTTGTCGCGAAGCGCCGGTCAGCATAATGGTCCCGATTACCTATAAAGGCACTGTCTATCCTTGGCGTGCGATCACATCGGCGACATGAATATCATGTGGTACGCAAGCAAATTTGACGAAGCGAATTGGAATTTCTTTGCCATGCTAGGGCTGACGCCACGTTATCTGTGTGAACAACATCAGGGCATCGCAGCTGTCCAACAGAACATTGCGCGAATTATTGGCGGGCGATATCGTGGAGGTGCGTAGTCGTGTGCTTGAGTCGGAGAAAAGATCCTGCGTTTTCTCCACGCAATGTGGACATCGAGACCAGCGAACTCGCCGTCTCTTGCGAATTGACCGGCGTCCACATGGATCGAAGAGACAGGGCGATAGCATTTCCCGAGGTGGTGCGCAAAGCCGCGCTGGCGGACATTGCTGCGGCGGGCTGACCGCTGCGCTTGCGTGCATCACGGCAAAATCCAGCTCTCGAGTTCTCTTTGGGGCAATAGCATTGCGCCTCGGCATCATCGCTAGCCATATCACGACAGCTGTTGCCTCGAAGCTGCCGCGCAATCAACGCCTTTCGCAAAACGAGCCATTCTGATCGGTCTCTCTAAGGAGGAGACCGGATCATGAGCGGAAACGAATCAATCCCGCCCAACAGTCCACCGCGCCTCAGCCTTGAAAGAAGGGCAAGCTGCTCGGCGGAAAGACGCCATTAGTGCGCCGGAGACCGGCAAGGAGTAAATGGTCAGAGTCCACTGCGAAGAAGCAGTAGCGATCCACATCGGTCCTGAGCCGTGCGCAGACCTCATGGCGATTTCGCCAGGATTTGACTTTTTGATGGAGAGGTGACCATCGCCGCCTAATGGCTTTGTCTTCAGAAGTTCGCATAACTACCCCCGGCAACAATGATGCCGAGAGATTGAATGGCTCCTCACACTAGAAAACAGAAAGGTTTCTCTAGACCATCACACGAACAGGTCAGGGAACGCCGTGAACGCATTGCTTCCTGCGGCGGAAACGATCGCCAAGCGTCTGATCGCCGGCGCATATTATTGTTCGAGATCGGCCATTTATCTCCTCTGCGAAACCTTATTATTTCACCGTCTGGCTGATGACGCTCGGTCGCGAGCGATCGCAAATCGTTCGAGGAAGCGCTCGACGACTTGAAAGATGTCGCGGCGCTGCTGGGCATTAGCTGAAAGACGCTGAGATACCGGCGAGACTTACGTCTGCGGTCGGAAAAAAATCCAAGCTCCGTATCCCACGACCTGGTCGCGGGCGCCTGCGGTGTCGCCCGAATTGCACAAGGCGAGCCGCTGCGCACGCAGACCGTGGCGTTTGGCCTCGATGAGCAGACCCGCAACGGGGAGGTAACCGCACGCTTGGCTCGAACTGAGCTTCGACCAGTCGCCGCGCTCGATTGCGGCTGCGGTGATCGAGTCCATGCGCAGCGCGGCGTGATAGCTGAGATAATGGGACAAATCCGAGCTGACGACGATCAGCGTGTGGTTGGCCGTCCACAATTCGCCGAGCACCGTGGCGACGTCTTGCGGAGTCGCCTCGCCGACGACGAGCGGCACCAGCGTGAATGCCGGAAGAACGGTCTGCAGAAATGGCAGTTCAACTTCCAGCGCGTGCTCGGGAGCGTGCGGCGCATCCGAGCGAGCAACACACGGCAAATCTGCGATCTTGTCGATGGCTTTCAGATCTATCGCCACGTCTCCCAACGGGGTTTTGAACCGTTCGACCGCAGGGGCGGCAACCCCGCTGATTGCGACGTAGTGCGCCGGCCCGATCAGAACGACGCGCTGGATTGAAGCGGCAACACTTCGAAGCGCGGCGAACGCGGCGCCGGCGACGGCTCCCGAATAGGGATAGCCCGCGTGCGGTACGATCAAAGCATTGGGTGCAAGGTCCGCAGGCGGCGAGGAACCGGCGAGCAGATGTTGAACGTTAGCCCGCAATCGATCCGGATCGGCAGGATAGAATTGTCCGGCAACGGCGGGAGGCCGGGTGTTCTGCAGCTCAGCTTGCACCTTGCAACGCTCCTCTGCGGTCACCATTTCGCTGGTATTCCACTACGTAGGCCGCGCGCGAGATGAATCAAGCCATTGCGGGCAAGCCTGGGCGCTATTGGCACGCCTTGGATGACGGGCGCATTCAATGCGATGTCTGCCCACGCTATTGCCGGCTGCACGATGGTCAGCGCGGCCTGTGCTTCGTGCGCGCGCGGCAAGGCGGTCAAATTGTACTCACGACCTATGGCCGCTCATCGGGCTTTTGCATCGATCCGATTGAAAAAAAGCCGCTCAATCACTTCTTGCCGGGTACGCCGGTTCTATCGTTCGGCACCGCGGGTTGCAACCTGACCTGCAAGTTCTGCCAGAACTGGGACATCTCCAAGGCGCGCGACTTGGACCGCATTCAGGATCTTGCGACACCCGAGGCAATTGCCGAGGCGGCAGTGCAAAGCGGCTGCAGGTCCGTCGCCTTCACCTACAATGATCCAGTGATTTTTCTCGAATATGCGGTCGACGTGGCGCTCGCTTGCCGCGAGCGCGGAATAAAGACGGTTGCGGTGAGCGCTGGCTACATCGCGCCGGAGCCGAGGATTGAGTTCTTCCGGCACATGGATGCCGCCAACATCGACCTCAAGGGCTTCACTGACGGTTTTTACAAAAATCTATGCACGAGCAAGCTAGCGCCCGTGCTGGACACGCTCGAATATCTCAAGCACCAGACAAAGGTTTGGTTCGAGATAACAACGTTGCTTATTCCCGACGAGAATGATTCAGCTGCGGAAATCGAAGCCGAAAGCGCTTGGCTGATGGAGCGCCTCGGTCCTGATGTGCCGGTGCATTTCACCGCCTTTCATCCCGACTGGAAAATGACGGATAAGCGGCCGACGCCGCCGGAGACGCTGCGAAGGGCAAGGCGCATCGCCATGAACGCGGGCCTACGTTACGTTTACACCGGCAATGTGCACGACCCCGAGGGTCAGACCACCCGCTGCCATACATGCGGCGCCGCGCTCATCGGCCGCGATTGGTACGACATCACCGCCTGGCGCCTGTCCGCGGGCGGCCGGTGCCGCGACTGTGCCGCCCAGTGCGACGGCGTATTTGAAGCTAGACCGGGCCGATGGGGTCAACGCCGGCGGCCGATAAGCTTACGAAACCCGGAGCGGCAGGGCGCTCGGGCTCAATGCGGATGATCGCCTACCGAAGCTCACGATCTTTGCAGATATTTCTATGCCCGGTTCTCTTGCGCAACAGCGACATTCATCCCCAAAAAACACTTGTCCGTTGAGCTACGATCTTTGTGGCAAATGTGGCACACATTCAGCGCTCGAATGGTTTCAAGCGGTTTGGAGGGCGTTCTCGTTGATCGAAAACACGCATGACGCGCTCGTAGTTGACCTGAGCTGCTCTGGACTAGGACTGGGATTTCGGCCCGGTGTCGACGACCCTTTGGTGGCATTGCTATAGGCATATGCTTGGAGGTGATCCGGTGGATGAGCAGGCAGCATGTCAGACTTTTCCGCAACGGTCGCAATCAGGCCGTTTGCATCCCCGTCGAGTTCGAACTGCCCCGCGACGAGCGATCATGCATCGAGACGGCGAGCGTCATCTCCGATCTCGCAAAGAATCTCAAGGCAGGGCGCCGCAGCGGATCGCGAACGCCGGTGAGGACAACGTCTGCACCAGCATCATCGTCGCGGCCGAATTGAGATTTGGTTGCGCGAAGAGCGGCTTGATGCGCCTGCTCAAGGCGATCGAGGATCTGCTTGGGAAAAGCCCGTGCTGCCATTCGATGTCCGAGCCGATGCCGAGTACGGCGCCATTCGCTCGGGGCTAGAGGCCGCCCGGGAAACATCGGCAGCAATGATCTGCTGATCGCCGATCGCCGCATGCCTACGCGGTGGGCGCGACCATCGTCACCGCCAATGCCGACGAGTTCAAACGCGTGAGAGGGTTGACCGTCGAAAAGTGCTTGTTTGACGGTGGGAACAAAAGTGACCGAGAAATAAAAGCGTAATCGCCCCTGGGGGGCATGGACAATGTTGTGGATCTCATCTGGCCAACGTACTTCGGCCAGGCGGTCTACGGCATCCTGCATGACGACATTTCTAAGGTGAAAAGGATAGAGGATACGGGCGCCGAAGAAGTGTTGAGGTGCCACGCGTCAAGCAAGCCACGAAGTCTCGAGGTAATCTGCGCTCAGATCGAGGAGCAAAATGCGGATCGCATCGCGCCGCTTTTCATCACCGTGATCCCGTGCGCGACACTTGAAGGCAACATCGATCCTACTCGAGCCAATCGCAGCGTCTGAGGTCCGATCGTTTTCGACCGTCGTGCGCGATAGGCGCGGACGGCAGCTTATGACGTCGATTGCTTCCCTACCCGCCGCACGTAGGCGAGAGCAGGAGTGGGCCAAAGCACAAAGTCGCTGCGCTCCAGCCCGCTTCGCGGGGGCAAGAGCCGCGAGCCCGTAGCCAGTCGAGATGGTGCCAGTAGCAGGTGGAGAGCCCCGTCCTGAGAATCGAGGTGTCGTCAACCTCACTCAGGAAGGAGCTCCCCATGAGCGAGACCAACACCGTCAGTCCGCTGCGTCAGCGTATGCTCGAAGATATGGCTGCGCGCAAGCTCAACCCGCACACGCAGCGCAGCCATATCTCAAGCTGCAAGCGGTTCGCCGCCTGGCTCAAGCGCTCGCCCGACACGGCAACGCCCGACGAGGTGCGGCGTTTTCAGCTGCACCTCATCGAGAGCGGTGCGAGTATCTGCAACCGCAATCGGATCATGACCGGGATACGATTCCTGTTCCGTGTCACGCTGCGGCGCCACGATCTGGCGGCCGAGGTCTGGCACATCAAGGAGCCGCAGAAGCTGCCGCCGGTGCTTAGCCCTGATGAGGTCAAGCGCGTCCTGACCCTGGCGACGAGCCTGAAGGCACGCGCGATGCTGACGCTGGCCTATGGTTGCGGGCTGCGGGCCAGCGAAGTGGTGCGGCTACGGGCCGGCGACATCGATAGCGAGCAGATGATCATCCGCATCGTGCAATCGAAGGGCCGCAAGGACCGGCACGTGATGCTGCCGGCAGACGTCCTCGATCTTTTGCGGCAATGGTGGACGGTCCGACCGCGGAGACACGATGCTGGGGTCGCACCGGCGCAACGCTGGTTGTTTCCTGGACGCAGCGAGCGTGTGGGTCTGTCGCTGACCACGCGCCAGTTCGGGCGGTTGTTTAAAGAGGCAGTCAAAGCAGCAGGGCTACGCAAGACGCTGTCTCTGCATACGCTTCGCCACAGCTTTGCGACCCATCTGCTGGAGCGCGGCACGGATATCCGGCTGATCCAGGCATTGCTCGGGCACGACAAGCTTGAGACGACGGCCCGCTACACGCGCGTGGCGACCGGAATGATCGCCAAGATCGAGAGCCCGCTCGATGGCCTCAAAGCGCCGCGCCGCAGGCGTCCGAAACGCAACCCCGAGGAGCCGCCGAGGGAGCCGCCGGCGCCGTAGCGCCGCCGGCCAATGGTTCGACCGGCCCTGGAGGTCGCGGATATCTTCCGCGACCACGGCCCCGCTTGGCGTGAGGCCAACCGCGGGCATGTTAGCCTCGAACAATTGAAGGTGATGAGCGCGATCGAGCGCTGTCGCACGGCGGCGCTCGGCGGGCATGTGGCGCGCTGCGAGAATGAGGCCTGCGGCCATACGGTGATCGCGTACAACTCCTGCCGCAACCGGCATTGCCCGAAGTGTCAGGCGGCAGCATCGCGCCGATGGCTCGCCGACCGCGAAGCGGAGCTCCTGCCGGTACCGTTATGTTCTGTCGCCACTTATGTTCTGCGCAAAACAGCGGGGATATCCGGGCCGGACCAACGAGCCTGCCTCACAGAACATAAATTTGCTCAGACGATCGAACCCCTTGTTCCTCACCCTCAAGGAGGTTCGACGTGTTCGACCAGCTATTCAATAGTCACGAAGCCCTAGCGCGACATCGATCGGCGCCGCTCCTGGACGCACGATTGCGCTTTCTTCAATACTTTCAGGAGTGCGGTAGCCCCCGTGGGACCCTGCGGCGAGTAGCACGTGAACTTCTCGTCGTCATTGACCAGCTGAATCTGCAGCCGGAGGGAGCGGTCCAGCCCGAAGACGTTGAAGCAGCAGCTCAGCGATGGGCGTACCGGCGACCCCGCCACCACAAATCTAAAGACGCCGAGAAGATAAAAAAGCACTTCACGTCTGCTGCCATGTGTTGGTTGCGGTTCTTGGGTCGACTGCAAGCGCCACCCGCTCCCTGGTACCAGAGCTTCATCGAGGAGTTCGCCTCCTATATGGCGCGCGATAAGGGCTTTTCACCCGCGACCATCGGCGCCGAATGCGGCCATGTCAGGAGGTTTCTGGCTCGCCATTGCGCCAGTGGCGAACGACTCAGGGACATCTTGATCCGACAGATTGATGAAGCGATCGCGCAAAAGCGGCACCAGGATGGTTGTAGCCGCGTCAGCATTCGTTTCTATGCGGCTTCTTTGCGAGCGTTCTTCCAATACGCGGGGATGAAGGGTTGGTGTCGGCAGGGTTTTGCCACAGCGATCACGGCGCCACGTGTCTATCAGCACGAGTTAATTCCCTCTGGACCACCCTGGGAAGTGGTACAGCAGCTATTGGAGAGCACTGCCACTGATCGTCCCGTAGACATTCGCGATCATGCCATCTTGAAGTTGTTCGCGGTCTACGGACTACGGTCAGAAGAGGTTCAAGGCCTACAGTTGGAGGATTTCGACTGGGATCGTGAGGTCATCCACATTGCCCGACCGAAGCCACGTACGATCCAGCAGTACCCGCTGGCGCCGACGGTCGGTGAAGCAATTCTCCGGTATTTGAAGGAAGTGAGGTTGCAGCGTCCGTCACGGCACGTGTTTCTCACGTTGCGGGCTCCATACGGTCCTCTGAGCCGCTCTGCGCTTTGGAAAGTGGTCAGTGATCGTTTGCGTCCCTTGAAGCTTTCCATCCGACATCGAGGACCCCATTCGCTCCGTCATGCCTGTGCGACGCATCTTCTCGCACAAGGTCTGTCGCTTAAAGAGATCGGCGACCACCTGGGACATCGGGACCCAAAATCGACGTGCGTCTACGCAAAAGTCGATCTCAACGGTCTGCGAGAGGTTGCAGAGTTCAGTTTGGGAGGCCTGCTATGAAGCTCCATGATGTGATCGGCGAGTACCTTGCCTATCAGCACTCGATAGGACGCATCTTCACCAGTCGCAGGTTCCTGCTTCGGGCGTTTAATCGCGCCGTTGGCTGCGAGGTTGAGATTCAGCACGTTGACCCCAATCGCGTACTTGCCTTCCTCGGGCGCCCAACGACGCGCTACTGGCATGACAAGTATTACGCGTTAGCAAGCTTCTATCGGTATGCCACGAGCCGCGGTCACGCAAGCTCGGTGCCGCTCCCAAGAACAATCCCCAAGATCTCCTCTCAGTTTGTTCCATACATTTACACCCATGACGATGTGCGGCGGCTTCTGGAGGCGACTGTCTCGTATCGGAAGATCCATATTCTGCTGGAGCCACACACGTTTCGGGCCATCCTGCTGCTGCTCTATGCTGCCGGATTACGAATTAGCGAAGCGCTCTCATTGCGGATGGCCGACGTCGACTTACCACAGGCCGTGCTGTTGATTCGACAGACCAAGTTCTACAAGTCGCGGCTCATACCCATTGGTTCTCAACTGCAACAGGCGATGGCTAAGTTTGCGGAGATCAGACGGGAAGCTGGTCATTCGGAGATGCCGGATGCTCCGTTTTTCATAGGCCGTACGGGCGACCAGCTAACGATTCCTACAGTTCAACAGGCATTCCGCCAACTCCGCGCGTACGCTGGAATTCGGCGAGCTGGCGGCGCTCGTTGCCAGCCTCGTCTCCATGATCTTCGCCATGCCTTCTGTGTTAATCGCCTGGTCGCTGCCTACGAGGCAGGAGCTGACGTGACCGTGCTGCTGCCGAAGTTATCTACTTATGTGGGGCATATCGATCTCAACTCCACGCAGCGGTACCTGACAATGACACCGGCGCTCCTGCAGCAAGCCTGCGGGCGCTTCGAACGGTATGCCATGTCGGGAGGCGCCGATGCGTAATACTGTTCTACTCGGCCCCTGGATTCGTCGTTTCCTCTTGGAGCATCTCGTCACCGAGCGGAACCTATCTCGCAATACACAAAGGAGCTATCGGGACACCTTCGCCCTCTTGATTCCGTTTGTTGGTGCGAAGTTACACAAACCGATTGATCAACTTTCGGTAACCGATTTGAGCTCGGAGAAAGTGCGTGCCTTTCTTGCCGATCTCGAGCAAATCCGAGGTTCCGGCATTTCCACCCGCAACCAACGCTTAGCGGCCGTTCACTCCCTCGCCCGGTTCGTGGCCCTGCATTGTCCGGAGTACATCGGCTGGTCCGGAGAGCTTCGCTCTATACCGTTCAAAAAGCCCTGTCAGCGACCAGTTGCGTACCTTGAAAAACCAGAGATGGATGGACTTTCTGAATGCCCCCGATCAAGGCACAGCTCAGGGTCGCCGAGATTATGTTCTCTTGTTGTTTCTGTACAATACCGGCGCCCGAGCCGACGAAGCGGCACAGCTTTTGATCGGGGACCTGGATCTTGCCGTCCGGGCGCAGGATTATTCTTCGGTCAGCATTCGCGGCAAGGGCAACAAGCTTCGTCGTTGCCCACTTTGGCCTCACACGGTGAAACACCTGAAGGCATTGATCTGTCGCCGCGCTCCAAGTGAAAGAGTCTTTCTAAATCGTCGCCAGCAACCTATTACCCGTTTCGGTATCTATCAGATGGTCGAACGATATGCCATGCACGTCGCCAAACATATGCCGTCCCTGGCGGCAAAAAGCGTGAGCCCGCACTCCATTCGACACACAACGGGAACTCACTTGCTGCGAGCCGGCGTTGACATCAACACGATCCGTGCGTGGCTCGGTCACGTCTCATTGACCACAACAAACATTTACGCCGAAGTTGACTTGGAGATGAAGGCTAAGGCCGTCGCTCACTGCGAGGTCAAGGAGCCTAAACGCACAAGACATTGGCGTGATGATCCTGGGCTGATAAGTTTTCTCAGATCTCTGTAGTGATTAGTTATGTGGTCTTCCAATCTCGCGCGAGGGCCACCGACGGCACAGCCACCGCTGGCCAGAACATAAGTGGCGACAGAACATAAGGGCACAAATGTTCTGGAGAACATTTGTACCGTACTTCCATGTCGTCTACACGCTGCCGAGCGAGCTGCGTGACATCGCGCACCAAAACAAGCACGTAGTCTACGATCTGCTGATGAAGGCGGCCGCCGAGACGACGCTCGCCATCGCGGCCGATCCCAAGCGCCTGGCGCCCGGATCGCCATCACGGCCGTACTCCACACCTGGGGATCGGCGCTTACCCATCATCCGCACGTGCATATGATCGTGCCAGGCGGAGGGCTCTCGCTCGACGGCGCGCGATGGATCGCGTCGCGCGCCAACTTTCTCGTGCATGTCAACGTGCTGGCGCGCCTGTTCCGCGGCAAGATGCTGGCCATGCTCATGGATGCGCACGCAGCCGGCCAGTTGAAGTTCTTCAACACCCATGCCGGGCTGGCGGACAAACGCACGTTCAAGCGCTTCATCGGCCCGCTCCGGCACATCAAGTGGGTGGTCTACTGCAAGGCGCCGTTCGCGGGGCCCCAGCAGGTGCTGCGCTATCTCTCCCGTTACACCCATCGCGTCGCCATCTCGAACCGCCGTCTCGTTGCCGCCGATGACGCCGGCATCGCGTTCCGCTGGAAGGACTATCGTATCGACGGCCTAGCCCGCTGGAAGACGATGCGCCTTCACCCGCACGAGTTCATACGGCGCTTCATGCTCCACGTGCTACCGAAGGGCTTTCACCGCATCCGCCACTACGGGCTCTTCGCCGGCTCCCATCGCGCTGACAAGATCGCCACGGCCCGCGTTCTCCTCGGAGTCGCCAAGCCTGCCGGCGATCCGCAACAGCCGCAGGATATCGCCCCGGATGCGCCACCGGTGCTGCCCTGCCCATGCCCGCACTGTGGCGCTCGCATGATCGTCATCGAGGTATTCGCGCGCGGCTGCCAACCAAGCTGGCGGCCGACGCCGGGCAGGATCGACACCTCATGAGCCAGACACCCTGTGATCGTCCCCACTTTCTCGTTCCTGATGCGCTGGCTCAACGCCGACGCCAAGCTCTCCTGACCAAATCATCTGCATCACTGCTCCGTTCGCCCGCTGATCCACTTCCAAGGCGCATCGAACTGCCCAGAGCACACACCAACCTCCCGTGCGTTCACACATGCAGGTCGTGTCGCGCTGCCGTCCCGCCGCCTATCGACCCCGGCGCTGACTTCAAATCCCCATAGCGCTCGCTGCCACCCAGTGCACAACACACCGCGACTTCGTGCCTTGGCGCTTTTCGGACGCCGCCCGCCACAGCGCATGGTCAGATCGTCAATCCCGGCGTCCGAAAACCTGCACAGGTGCGGACGTCTGGGGATTGAGCCCGTGATCCTCGTAGCAGTCTGAGTTTGTGTGAATGCGCGGGGATCGAAGCCCGCAGCTCGCGCGGGCCGAAGGCGGCCCGCTCTCGGCCGAGTGCCGGCCTACTCGATCACGCCTTGAGCTGGCGGGCGATGAACGCCTTGACCGTCTCGCGCGCCTTATCGGTCTGCGGGCCTTCTTGGGCCACCCATTCATGCACGGAATTCTCGAACAGGTGAAACTCGCAGTTGCCCCCGGCCTTGTAGAGGTTGACGAAGTTTTCCTGGGCTGCGGGCAGCATGTTGTCGTCGAGCGCGCCGTGCATGATGAGGAGCGGCACCAGCGTGACCTTCTCCTTGCGCTCCAAAATTTCCCGCGGGTTGCTTTCGTCGATCGTCTCCCACGGAACGAAGAACGTCTTGTTGGCCTTGATCATGCCCGCGTTGTTGCGGTGCTCCGCGTTCTCGTAGCGCGCGACGGTGTCGCTGATCGGCGAGCGCGTGGCGACCCAGGCGACGGTTGCGTCGACGTTGGGGGCGCCGGAGAGCGGAATCGCATTGTAGCGCGCATCGTGCGGGCGCAACCCCAAGAGCTCCGCGACGTGACCGCCGCTCGAGGAGCCATAGATCCCGAGCTTCGAGGCATCGCCGTTCCAGGTCGCGGCATTCGCCTTCAACCAGCGCACCCCGTAATTCGCGTCCTCGATGCAGGCCGGGTAGGGCGCTTCGGGCGCCAGCGTCATGTCGATCGCGACGACCACGAGGCCGCTCGCCGCGAGCGCGCGATCCATCGGCTCCTCGGCGTGGCGATCCTTGTTGTTCCACGCGCCGCCATGCAGATCGAGCATCGTCGGATAGGGCCCTGGCGCTTTCGGCTGGTAGATGCGCGCCATCAGCATTCGGCCGGCAGTGTTGCGCCGGAACTCGACCTCCTTCACCTCGAGCTCGAATTTGGCAGCAGGATCATAGGCCGTGGCGGCCGCGTAGGTGGCGTCGGCCCACAACGGGAGTCCGACCGGCATCGCGGCGCCCGCGGCCGCCATCAGCTTGACGACGTCACGCCGATCGAATGCCTTCCTGGTCGTTCTCGCTCGTCTCCACCCGATTCGCTGCCACCATGATAGCCCATTTTGCTTCAGTCAGCCGCAGCTGACCGCCGGGCGCGATCGCGTCACCAGATGAGCGGCACCGATGTGGTGGGCGAACCGAGCGACACAGCTCCGACCACCACCAACCGACCGATTCACATTCGCCGATCTCGGCACCTGACCCCGGCGCAAGATCATCGCTGGTCATCGTCGCAACCTGGGCGCACGAGACGCAATATTCTGGCTCCTTGGTGCGACGAAGCCCCGTCCTCCTCCGGCATGCTGCCATTTCACCATCAGGTGGCGTCATCGCGCCCGGAGGAGCTGCGCTACGCCCAACCTAGCGTTCATCCTGCAGGCCACGGATCCTGCAGGCCACGGATCGGCACCAGAAAAATAATCCAGTACTTCGGCAGGAATCTGACCTTGACCCGTGTCAAGCAGAGCGCGCTGCAACGCGACCTGACTTTGGGCAGGCACATCCAACAATCATGGCGGTTGCTGCATTTAGGGCTCCCACGGCTACCAACATTTACAATTCATTCTTTCGGTCAGTGTCCCAACTGGACTCGCTGCCGACGCTATCTTGCGTTGCTCACAGCATTGGATGCGGCTATCAAAAAGACTATCTCTCGGTACCCATCCACAACTTCACAATCTATCGCCGCTCCAGGAACCCTCGTCCTTCGAAGATCGCAGGCATCGCCTTCTCGATCCGCGCGGTCCGCGTCCCGGACTGCTTCGCGCCGGCGAAGTGAAACAGGTATCCCCTTTGCCGACCCGGCGTCAGAGCCTCGAACGCGCGCTTGAACCGCGGCTCGTTGCGGAACTTCTCCTTCAACTCCTTAGGCACGGGAAACTCGGGGGGCGTCCTCTCGACCTTCATTCCGGCCTTCACGGCCGCCACGGCCTCGCGTACGTAGGCCTTGATGGTGGGCGCCTTCGTCGCAATCTCTTTGGCGCTGGTGAACTTCATCACCCGTGCCGCCTGAACCTGCCCGAGCTGCACGAGCAGCTTCTTCGGGTCCTTCAGCAGCGCGCCCTGAAAGAAGCCCAACGCGCAATATTCTTTGAAGCCCTGAATGATAACGACGTTTTTTCCATCCAATGTGTAGCAGGGCTTTCCCCACTTGCACGCCTCCCTTAACCCAAACCCAGACAAGATCCTTTGCAGCTCGGCAATCTCAGCCTGCCATCGCTCGCGATACGCCATCTCCATGCTGCCCTCCGTTGTTCCAAGTTGCGTGAGACTGATGTGCTCGTCGAATGATTGCGTAGGTCCATAGTCGCTAAAACCGAGCAGATCGCATATCGTCCAAATCGGTGTTGGAAATCAAGAGCGCACCATCGACTTCGATGATCCGCATCTTCGTGGTATCGATGTCGGCCAGCTTGCCAGCATTGCGCAAGAACAACGTGGGGTGGATGGCACGACGGCTTCGCAGCGCGCGAACGACATGCCGGGCGATCTGCCGGCCACCAATAACGGAATCGCGTCCACGGATTTGACGTTTTGGTGAAGCCGCTGCGGAACGCCTGTCCGATGTTGACCACGCTTACGGTGCCCACCTGATGCGCCGGTCGTTGATCGCGGCATTCGCGCTGTAGCTGGCGCCCGCGCAAATGCCCATCGCCCGATCCGGTCGCGATCGACGTAGAGCAGCGTCGTCAGATAATCGATCCACGGCACTGACATCCTCGGTTCGGATGTGAGGGTTCTCGAGCTGCCGTGGTTCGCCTGTGATAGGAGGCATCACCGGCGATGGTGACAAAGCCCCGCGCAGCCAATCTCTTTGCATAGGTGCCGGTAGTCTGTTCCTTCACGCCGCCGCCCGGATGCGACACGATAAGGCGGGATACTTGCGCCGTTTCATCGAATATTTCGGGGAAGTTGATCACTGCCCACATGGGTGATGGTCTGTCGTTGCAGTTGGGAAAGCTGATCTTGCCTATTTTCCGTCTCCTTTTGTGAAACTTGGCCCTCAGAGCGGTCGATGCGTTGGTGAGGCAGAAGGATAACCCATCGACGACATAGTGGTCAGGCCGTCAGAAGCGTTGAATAGCTGGCGGCCTCTCCAGAATAAGCGTGAGGTCCGCGTGGGTGTGGACGGGCCACTACGCCGATCTCAGTGGGGTAGGGTCAGAACCGCTCAAAGAGCGCCGCGATATCGGCCGTTGAAGGAAGATCGCAGCCATCACGATATTAGGATGTTTCAACTCGGCCACTCGTGATCTTGTTTTGTCAGCCTTCTCGTAGTCTGGCTACTAACAGATTAAACCAGAGCGTTTCCCGGTCTGAAACGGACCGGCCCGAGCCGAATCTCAGCACGGCGTCGGCTGAAAAGTTTGAATTATGCTATGGGCGTTCAAGCATTTTTTACAGATAAGTGAGCGATGTTCGTTTGTTGCGAATTTCGCGAACGACCAATCGATGCCGATAGTCGCTGAAACGGAGCAGATCGCGGATCGTCAAAATTCGCGCTTGAAATCAAGATCGCAATGTTCTGACGGATCGGCAAGACGGTTCTTTGCGCAGAAAAGATTGCCATGAACGGATTGCCATGAACGGATATCGTCCAGGCTGATCATGGCTGTCCGCGTAGCGCCGTAGGGCAGCCCTGATAGCTGGCCTCGGCCCAAATAATCGGGATGGCAGACCGGAGTGGGGCTTGACGGCGCCCGCTCCGTAACGCCTATTTCTGCCCAGTCTGCGGCAGTGTCGAATGAGATTCCACAAAATGCTTGATGGTCGTTCCGTACTTTCGTCGTCCCCGTGATTAGCCGAACGAGGAGTACTTCACCGATAGCGCACGCACGAGAAAATTTAGCAAGGCACTCTGAACTTGTTCCACATTTTAAGGTGATGGCCCAAACGTGACACGGTTCTTACTCCTTGCGGCGGCGATCCACGCGACACTGCCATCTCCCGCAGCAGCACAGGATATTCGCGGAATGGAAATCTGCACGGCCGAGAAGCAGATGGAGCGTCGAACGAGCTGTCTACAAGCCAATGTCGAATTCCTTCAGCAGGTGCTCAAGACGCTGACCCGTGAGACCGAGCAGAAGATGGCTGCCGCCGATCGCGACCTTGCCGCCGCCCGCGCCGAGATTGCGGCGCTTAAATCGGCGGTAGATAAGCTGACGCGAGACTTAGCAAAAATAAAAGGAAACGCCGCAGAAAGGAAGAGATAGCGGCGGGGATTTGCAATCGGCACAGATATTTGTGCTGTTTCCGGTCCACGATTGTCGTTCATGCGCGGTCGAGTGCTTCAACGCTTAGGATCGTCGGCAGATGCCGCGCGATTTCCTGCCAAGTGTCCCCTTCGTCGAGGCTCGCAAACACCGAGCCGCTATTGGTCCCGAAATACACCCCCACCTGATCCTGTTCGTCACGTGCCATAGCCTGGCGGAGAACGGTGAAGTAGCACGATTTCTGCGGCAGCCCATCGCGCATGGCCTGCCAGGTCCCGCCGCGATCGCGTGAACGCCAGACGGCCGCCGCCGCATCGGGCGGGAAACGGCCTGCCAAGTCGCCGTTCAAGGGGATCGTCCAGATGGTTTCGGGATCGCGGGGATGAACGCAGATTGGGAAACCGAACGTGGCCGGAAGCCCGCGCGTGATGTCGTCCCAACTGCGGCCGCCGTCCGCAGAACACCAGACGCCGTAATGATTTTGCTGATAGAGCAGGTCCGCGGCGCCTGGAGCCCGCACCATGTTGTGGACGCAATAGCCGATCTCGCCATTGCGTGGCGCCGCGGGATGGTTGATTTGCGTCTCGGGCGCCTTGTTCGATAGCCTATTTCGCCGTTCCCAGGTTCTGCCGCCGTCCTCGGTCGCAAAAGCGCCCGCCGCCGAAATCCCGACCCATATCTTTTCGGCCTTCGCCGGATCGAACAGAATCGTGTGCAAGGTCAGTCCGGCCCCGCCGGGATTCCAGCTGCTGGCGGAAGGGTGCTCACGCAAGCCTTGAACTTCTTGCCAGGTCTTCCCGCAGTCTAGGCTCGACAGAAGCCTTGCCGGCTTGGTTCCAGCGTAGAGTGTCCCGTGCGCATAGCCCAACGACCAGATCTGCGAGAACTGATCGCCAAACGGCAAGGGTTGTTTGGTCCAGTTCATCATGGCGGCGAACTGCGGATCCTTGGCCGCCCAGTCGTCCATGAGACCTTTCGTGAGTTTGGTAAGCTGCCAGGTCGCGCCCGAATCTTCAGAGCGCCACACACCGGCGCCCTGAAAATCGCCACCCCCGCCGGCCCACAGCACTCCTGTCGCAGGGTCACCTACAACATGGTTGATCGGCCATCCCTCGCAAAATGGACCGGTAACGGTCCAACTCTCCCGATCGCTGCCGCCGAATATCAGGAAAGCGCCCTTTGTTGTGCCGATAAGTACCGTGACCCCGCCTTGGGTCATCGCCCTTCTCCCGAGTTGTTGACCATTCGCCGCTTTTTGAACTTGGGTTTCAAAGCAGCCGGGGTGATTCATCCACCTCTGCTGGCGCGGCACCTTGACAAATTATGTTGATATCAACATAAACGACCCATGTCAACCCGCGCTGCCGAGCAGACTGAACTGCCATATTCGTGCACCGCTGAAGTGCGGGATGCCTGCCTGTGTTTGCACGTGCAGCGCGCCGCACGCGCCCTGGCACGCCGCTTCGACGAGGCGTTCCGCCCACTCGACCTGACCAATGGTCAGTTTTCGCTGTTGATGTCACTCAATCGGCCGGAACAGCCTAGCCTTGGGAGTGTGGCCTCGCTATTGGCGATGGATCGTACCACCCTCACAGCCGCTCTGAAGCCACTCGTGCGCCGGGGTTTGGTGACTATTTCAGTCAACAAGAAGGACCGCCGCACCCGCCTCCTCACGATCAGGCCGGCCGGGCGTGCTCTACTCGCGAAGGGCTTCCCTATCTGGCGGCAGGCTCATCTCAAACTAGAAAGAGATGTTTCACTGCCAATAGCACTGCGGGCGGCACTGCTCGCGTTGGCACGGCATGATTGATCAGTGCGCTCACACGCGCATCAGGTCATCGAAATTTGCTACGCACCGCCGACCGAGGCGTTGGTTTTGCTGCACTGGAATTCGGTCCACTCGGCCAGGCCTGACCGGTGCTTAGGCCCGCCAAGGGGGTGAAGCGCCCCTCTCCGACGCGGTCGCTCGCCACGCTGCGCTTTGGGCAAGCGAGCAGCGGCGGCTCGTCCTTATGTGTCGGCGATCGTGAATGAGACAAGAGCGATCGAGTGGAGTATCGGAGGGAAGCGAGGATTGGTGTTATAACGCCGACCCTCTGCCAGTCGGTCTGCTACCGCATTCGGCGTTGACGCTTCCGCGCCAAGCGCTTGGCGCGTGTCGTCTCGATCTCGTTGATCTGCTGCTAGACAAGCGAAGGCAGTCGATGTCGCGCCGGAGCTCGGCCAGCCCGGTTACCAAAGCTCGTGCCCCAGCAAGCAAGTTGAAGCCGGCTGGAAAAGCACTGATCAGGAGCTTTTCTTTACATCATGGCTTCGGGGACGTGTGATCGATACCACTCATCCGCCGCGAGGGGGTCGGTGACTGGCCAAGCGCGTGGCACGTAAGTCGCATCATTGAGGATGATCTCCTCCTCGGCCGAATACTCCACAATGTTTCCGGTGTAGTCGCGGAAATAGAACACGACGTTATGTCCAGCTCCGTGGCGCAGTGGTCCCCAGATCAACTCGACCTTTCGGCGTTCCTTCATGTGCTCGAATGCGCGGTGGACCGCGAGCGGATTTTTCACGGTGAATTGCATGTGATGGAGCCCATTGTACTGCGAGCGTGCCGCGCCATAGCAGTGAAACAAGGTGTGGCAGCGGAAGAAGCCCAGGATTGGAATACCTTCGGGGGCGAATATGCGAGCTGACTCCTTCAATCCCATTATGCGTGCAGCAAATTCGAAAGCTGCACCGACGTCGGCTGTCCGGACGATCGCGTGATCGAACGTGACCGGCGCCGGCGTTGACTGCGGCTCAGCAACCAGCGCGGCCATTGGCACATCGACCAATACTCCCGGCGTGAGTTCAATCGTCTGTCCGCTGGGATTAGCAAACCGCAGGGCCGAACCGTGTCGCCACAATGCTGAGCGCTCGATCCGCTCGCATTTTACGCCGAACTCACCGAGTCTTGTTTCGGCCGTGAGCAAGTCGTCGGCGCTACGCACCACGTAGGAAAGGTGATCTATCTTGCCATGTTCTCCCCGCGTATAGACGAGCGAATACGGATCGAGCCCATGGGCGGCAAGGTAGTGGCGCCCTTCGCCGTCTATGTGGACCAGGTAGAAGCCCATATTTTCTACAGCGTAATGCGCTGCTGCCGCGGGATTGCTGGATTGAATTGCAATGTAATTGCCTCGATCGATCCCGAGCGACTGCGCGGCGTTAAAGGGGCCGAAATAACGCGCAGGCGAACTGGTCGTTTGCTGAATTGCTGTCATTTTCTGTTTGCCTTCATGATCGTTGGTCGCAGGGTACGATGGACTTGCTGCAGCCTTTGTTGCATTGACGAACGGCCTCCTACATTCGCACAAGAAACCTCAGCCATCCAAAAGTTTCGGACTTCCCGGACGAACGCGCGCGCCATCGAGCCACAGATGAGCGAAGAAGCATTGGCCGACGTTTGTGTCGTGCCCATAACATCATCGCAGCGCATTCCCCAGCAGTCGTGCATGCCTACCAGTTAAGCAAATGTGTCCAAGATCCATACCTCTGCTGATCGGCCGGTCGGAACTTAAGCCGGAGTGCAGTCGATCGGGCTTTGACGCCTTTCGCAGTCACCATCGCCCGCATAGGCTCCAATTCAGTGGCAGTGTGCTGCAGAGAGGAGGCCCAAGGAGGAGGATGTCCTCAGATCGGGGTGGGCCCTCCGAGTTCTAGCACGATGGACAATCGTCCGAGCGGGGCGAAAGTACTCCGCCATTGTTAGCCGCGGGCCAGCGCAAGTAGGATAGTCGCATCGACCCGCAGGGAGGTATCGGCCTTTCCCTGCCAGATCGGCGCCGCCGCATATGCGCTCGGTGGCATGTCGAGCGACACCAGTTGGCGTCCCTCTATGCCGACCGCTTGGACCGGCACGGCAACCGGCCGGCCGAACCAACCCCACCAGCGGCTATACGAGACGATCAGCTCGACGTCGCCCTGTGGCGTGCGCACGACCTGCCGCACGTACCCGAGCGTGGAAGCGTTTTTGTCAAGCACGGGCAAACCGATGAGGTCGCCGACACGGACAGGTTGCGGGAAGCGCTTGAGCATGCGCTCATGCATAGGCATGGGGTGCTGCGCATCCATCATGCCGGTCGGCGGCACCATCGCCTGGGCGACCCTAGACTGGGGCGTCACCGCTCCGGTCGCCATTGCGGCGCTGAGCGGGGCGGCCAAGAGGAGCAACAGAGCGAAAGCGCTACTCATCGGTAGCGGCAGTCTTATCACACATCGTGATGTGTTTCTCCAATCAAAAGCCGAGCGTCGGTCTCCCACCAGTGCAAAGTCAGTCGCGTTCATCGTGGTTGAGAGCGAGGCCGTTAGCCCCATTGCTGATCGGTCATCTCCAGTAGATCCAACTCCGGAGCAGCCCCGCTTTATTAAGCAGCGCGTAGATGCTGCCGCAACCCCACCGAGGCTCACGGCAATTTGCGCCGATGTAGATCCTCTTGAAGTCAAGATCGAGCACCTGTGCGACGTGTCGCGTGGCGCTGGTGGGTTCACGCCAATAGGTCGGGATCATCCCATCAATCACGAAGTTGCCGTTCTGCGAAATGATCCCGGTAATCTGCTCCGGATGGCTCGATCGCAATCGAGAATGTAGATCGCAAATAGCCTTGGGCCTACCACCTCGATGAAGCTGCAGATGAGTTTGGCTAAATTTGGGAATCTAAGAGGTCGCGCGTTGGACATAACGGATTGACCACGCCAAGTCGCGCTGCTAGGTCATCAACTAATATTCGTCGCCAAGCTCAATCCGGCCGGCATCATTCCAAAGGCACGCCGGTTGTGGACCAGCCGCGCGCTACGGCATAATCAGGGGAGGACGAGGTGCTCGAGCTTTATCACAGCATCAATTCGGTATGCGCCCAGAAGGTTCGTATCGCGTTGCACGAAAAAGGGCTGAGCGCCAAGGATCACATGATGACCCTGCGCGGCGACCAGTTCGATCCTGCCTATCTGAAGCTCAATCCCGGCGGCGTCGTGCCGACCTTGATTCATGACGGCGCGCCTATCATCGAGTCCGCGCTGATCCTTTATTACCTCGACAACGCGTTCCCTGAGCCGCCGCTAATGCCGAAGGCGCCAAGCCAGCGCCATCACGTGCGCCTGTACAACAAGCTCGTCGATGAATACGTGCACAATTCCTGCATGATCCTGACCTTTGCCACCGCATTCCGGCCAGCCTTCCTGAAAATGACGCGCGAGGCATGGCAGGCGGAGATCGCCAAGTCGCCGCTCAAGCGTCGCGCCGAGTACAAACGCAGCGTCATCGAGCACGGGCTCGATTCCGAGTTCGTCGCGGAGGCTGTCGCACAGCATCGCAAGCTGCTGTCGTGGATGACTGACTCCCTGCGGGGCGGGGCGTATCTCGCCGGTGAAAATTTCTCCAACGCGGACTGCGCAGTCATCCCTTATATTCTGCGCCTCGAACTGCTCAAGCTCGGCGGGCTGTGGGACCACCACCCGGGTGTCGCCGCATGGTGGGAGCGGATGCGCGAGCGGCCCTCGGTCAAGTCGACGATCTTCGATCGGATGTCAGAGTCCGACTGGGCGCCGTTCAAGAACCTGGCGCCAGATCCATGGCCCAAGGTGCAAGCACTGCTCAAGGCGGCATGATTTCACCACCACGTTCACTTCCGTTGACTGACATCGAACCGGATGATGGAAGACGGCTAAATTAGATGAGCACCGCCTTCGGCAACGCAGCTGCTGGATGCTCAATGAAAGCGAGGTAGAGGATTAGCGCTGCGGGGCGTGAATTGTCTGCGATCCCGTCAGGCAGCGCCAGCGCCCAAGATCAGAACCGGAGTGCGTTTTTCTTGATCAGTCACGGGGCCTGCTCAGTTTCAACTCGGTTGGGCTGCACAGCGCTTAGAATTTCGGTATCGGATGCTTTTCCCAAAACGTTTGTTGCAGGATCACTCGCAACGCACGCAGCGCCTCCGATTGATCGCGCCGCCGCCAGACCACGCAAAGCTCCGTCTTTGGCGGATGAGGAGCGAGCGGGCGGAACGCGACCTCAGACTGGTAGCGGCGGAAAAATTCCGGCAGAATGGCGATGCCGATGCCGCTGGCGACGGAATTGAGCATGGCCTGCGCCTGATCGCACTGGCGCTTGATATTCGGCTCAAATCCGTTGGCACGGCAAAGGTCCCTGATCCAATCATGCAAGGCTGGCGCCGAGGATCTCTTGAAACTGACGAGCGGTTCGTCGGCGAGCTTCCGCAGCGGCACTTTACGCAACCTCGTGAGCGAATGTTCCGGTGGAAGTGCAGCGATCATTCGGACTTCCACCACTGCCTCCAGCGCGAGATCCTTCTCGAATCGTGCCTCATCTTTCGGGACGATTCCCATGTCGATCCAGCCTTCGCACAGCGCTTTGACCTGCCGGCGCGGCACCATTTCGGTAAGAGTCACCTCAACCAGCGGGAATTTCTGCCGGAACTTACGCAGCGCGGCGGGGAGGAAGCCGCCCCCTAAAGGGCTGAGGAAACCGACGGTCAATTGGCCGCATCGTCCCTGGCTAATGGCCTTCGCCAGCCCCGCAGCCCGGTCCGAGAGCGCGAGAATCTGCTTTGCCTGTTCGAGGAATGACTTTCCAGCGGGCGTAAGCTGCAGTTTCTGTCTGGAGCGGTCGAACAGCGGGGCGCCGATTTCTTCCTCCAGATTTTTGATCTGTCGGCTGAGCGGCGGCTGTGAAACGCATAGGCGCGCTGCCGCGCGGCTGAAGTTGAGCTCTTCAGCGGCAGCCACGAAATAGCGCAGGTGTCGAAGCTCCATTTTATATGATCCCCCGCGTTGCTCGCCATGAGCCAGGCGGAGCCGCACCATACCATCCGGTCCATACCTTTGGGGTAGCATGCGCTACCAAATTGATATTGGTCAGGTCCTGCTTTGCGGATTACGACCGCGGGAACTCTCGCAGCCGCCCAGCATCATTTGCGAGCCTGACCCGCGGGTCCGTGGCTCCCGCTTGCAGAGAAAGGACCTGCGTCAGACGTCAGTGATTAAAGGCGCCGCGTGACCGATGAGATCAAGCTCGATAGCTGGAAATAGCGGCTCCTGCCTAAAGGGAAAAATTATGACCGTCAAAGAGCACATGAAGAGCGGCTTGAGGCCCGGCTCGATCTGCCGAGAAGGGCTAACGCCGCGCAGCGAAGAGATGACGCAGGTGCGGTTGCTGTGGGTGCGGATCGACAGTTTCGATTCAGACCGACGACGGACGGCCCCTAGAGCGTGTACGATCCCGCACCCAAAGAGTGAAACCCGACGGGCGTGTGGCCGGGTGAGTACGGCTCACGCGTGTGACATCAGTAGGGACGGACATGCCCGACAAAGGTGGCGCCTCGCACGAGGAATGGTTTAAGGGGGCGCCATGAACTTCTTGCCGGGCGTGAAGGGATTCATGCGGCAGCGTGATGCACCACGCCTCGCCGAAGGGCGACGCCATTTTGGCGGCGCACGCACCGCAGCGCTCGCAACGCTAATCAGATTGCGCTCATGCCCGAATACCATGTGCCGATGGAGACCTCATGCACGATGACAAAGCCGAAACCCAAATTCTCATAGTCGGAGCGGGCCCGTCCGGACTTGCGCTGGCAGCAGAACTGAAACGTCGCGACGTTGACGTCGTAATCGTCGATCAACAGCCCGCCGGTGTGAACACCTCACGAGCGTGTGTGGTGCATGCTCGGACTATGGAGTTGCTAGAACCGCTCGGCGTGACCCCTGACTTGTTGGCGGAGGGCGTAAGGGTCCCGATCTTTCGCATTCGCGATCGCGATCGTGTCCTTGTCACTATCGATTTTTCGGACATTCCGAGTCGCTACACGTTCACGCTAATGATTCCACAGAGCAGGGTCGAACAGATCCTGCTCCGGCATCTCGAATGCCTGCGCGGTAGCGTTGTTCGCCCATGCAAGTTAATGCAGTACGCCTCCTCGCGGTCTTTGGTTGAAGCGCAGGTTCAAGCCAGCGGAGCCGTCAAATCGATCACGGCGCATTGGCTTATCGGTTGTGACGGCATGCACAGTACGGTGCGAGAGCAGTCAAGCATTACTTTCTCGGGTGGGGAGTACAAAGCAAGCTTCGTGCTTGCTGACGTAAGCATGGACTGGCCACTGAGCCGTGAAGAAGTCACGCTGTTTTATTCGCCACTGGGATTGATCGTAGTTGCGCCGCTTCCCGACGAACGCTTCCGTATCGTCGCCACCGTGGACGAAGCTCCGGAAGTTCCGTCACTGGAGTTCATCCAGGGGGTGCTCGATGCGCGCGGCCCAACGAAAAGCCCAGGACGGTTACATGACGTCGCGTGGAGTTCACGATTTCATATTCATCATAGGCTGGTGAAACACCCGCGCAAAGGTCGAGTTTTACTATGCGGGGACGCCGCGCACGTTCACAGTCCCGCCGGCGGACAAGGCATGAATACCGGTATTCAAGACAGCATATCGCTTGCTGACGCGCTGACGAGGACGCTCCGGGATGGCGACGAGCCGCGACTCGACGTTTGGGCAGCCCAACGTCACAAAGTTGCGAGCAACGTGGTGGCGCTTACAGACAGAATGACCCGCGTGGCAACCATGAAATCGCCGATGAGTCAGGCGTTACGCAATGTGGCGGTGGCGCTTGCCGGTCGTTTACCGCCCGTCCGTGCCGCTGTGGCCAAGACTTTGGCGGAACTAGAGGCGCGATAGTGTGCTCTTCAATGTGCCGCAATCACCTCGCGATATAGCAGTTTTGAAAAAGGACGCTTTCGGTCTTGCGCCCGAATGATAAAATTTTGGCGCAGCGTGCAGAAATGCACCCAGCTTGCTCGGAAGCGTGGCCCTCGGCATTGTGCTACAATCATGATTCAGTTCAATCTCCACGAAGCTAATCAGGGATTTTCCGGCCTGGTGCGGGAAATTGAGCGGACGGGGGAACGTGTGGTCGTTCTCAGAAACGGCAAGCCCGCAGTCGAGATCATCCCCGGGCGAAAGAATTGACCGGCGCGCACAAGGCCCGAAGGCTCCTCGGGTGAGCGCCGCTGGACGCGCGACCATCTCAAGCGCTTGACCGCTGGAAGTGGTGATATGGGTTCTGGAGCCATGAGCAAACAAAATAGAGGCGATGTTGGCCTACGATAGTAGCGATTACCCTCACGCTACTCTGGAGCCTCCGTGGGCCGGCGGACGGCTCTCACCATGCCGCTGCTTCCGCCGCCGCAAAAGAACCTATTGCTGCCGTTGGATTCGAGCCCTGACACGACGACACCTTGCGGCATTTCAATTCGTTCCAGCACCTCTCCCGTTTGTGGATCGATGCGCCTCAGATCGCTCTCGTCCCCTTCCCAGGTACCGTGCCACAGCTCGCCGTCGACCCACGTAACTCCGGTGACGAAGCGATTGGATTCGATGGTGCGAAGGATCGCTCCAGTCCCCGGGTCGATCTGGTGGATCTTTCGCTCCCGATACTGGCCCACCCAGAGTGTGCCTTCGGCCCAGGCAAGTCCCGAGTCACCGCCGCCGCCGGGCGACGGAATTGTGGCGACCACGCGCCCCGTCGTCGGATCGATCTTGTGGATGCGATTCTCGGCGATCTGGAACAGATGCTCGCCGTCAAACGCGGTGCCCGCATGCCCGGCGATGTCGAGCGAGCGCAGTTTCTTGCCGCTCTCAGGATCCAACGCGTTCAGCCGATTACCGGACGCGAACCAGACATGTTTGCCGTCGAACGAGACCCCATGAACCTGTTCGGCCCCGGGGAAGGGCCCGTATTCGCGGAGGACTTCTGCCTTTGATGCCTTCATTCATCGATCCTAGCTGCCTGGGAGCGGCGCGGGGAGTAACAAGGTCGTCGCGAATCTTGGCGACGGCGGGGTAGTCCAGCGCCGCGCCCGGCCGTGGCCGAATCCGTGCACCTTGCCCGCGGCCGCAAGCTCTTTGAGCGCGCGCTGCACGGTGCGCCGGCTCGTGCCGAGTGCGAGCGCAAGTGCCGAGACCGACCATGACTCGCCGTCCGCCAGGAGGGCGAGCACCGCGGCGTGCCGCTCTTCCACCGGCCGCGCCAGCACGATGACCTCGCGCGCGCCGCGCGGCGCGAGCGCGAAACCTCGTTTCGTCGCGCTCACGCGGGCAACTATCTGCAGCAGCCTGCGAAGCCGCGCGATCTCGACTCGCAAACGAGCGCGATGGGATTCGTCGGCGTGCTTCGCCCCGAAGGCGCGGGTGAGCAGTACGTCCCGCGGCACGTCCGCGGGCCATGCCTCGCCGAGCACGCGCGCAAGCGCGAACAGCACCGGGCGGGTCGCGAGCGGTACGAGCACTTTGCGCTCGCGCACGAGATTGCGGCACGCGTCGATGACAAGCGCGTTCGATGCGAGCAGCGCCTCGACGTCCGCTAGCAGGAGAGGACGCTTCTCGCCGCGCGCGATCAGCCGCGCTACAGGTGCGTCGAGTGCAGCGCGTGCCTCTTCGACCTCCGCCGCGAGCGCCGGAATGCGCGCCCAGCGCGCGGCTTGCTCGGCGCGGGCCAGCGCTGCGAGTGCTGCCCTGGTGCGGACACGCCGCATGGAAATCCCGGCGACTGCGAGCTCATGTATCGCACGCAACGCAGGCGTAAGATCTGAGAGATCGAGCTGCGCAAGCTTGTGCTCGGCATCGTCGAGCCGTCCCATCAGGAGCAAGCGCCGGGCTTCGAGACAGCACGCATAGGCGGCGTTCGCCCGATCGCCATGAGCTTGGAGGGTGGCCGATGCCATTGCGAGTGTCTTCGTGGGCCAAGCAAGGTCGCGCGAAGCGAGCGCGATTTCCGCCTCGGCGACGACGCATCTCGCGCGAGCCACAGCTTCTCTCGGGCTGAAGGCGCGCGCCGCTCGCCGCACGAGCGCTTTCGCGCGGGTGAGATCGCCTAGCTGAGCCATGGCGATGCCTCGAAGCGCGAGCGCCGCCGCGTCATCGCGGAGCGCCACTCTGTTCAGCGCTCCAAGAGGATCGCCCATCGCGAGCGCCCGTGCCGCCGCCGTGATCAGCGGGTCCATCGAAATCCCGTCACTCTTGTAACTCCCAGGAGGCCAAGTTCGGTCCTAGTCTAACCCACAACGGCACAGATAACGGAGAAATGACAATGGCCACACACAAGACCGGAACACGTGAACAGTGGCGTACGGCGCGGCTCAAGCTGCTTGATGCGGAAAAGGCGCTGACGCGGCAGAGCGATGAGCTCGCGCAAAGGCGACAGGAACTACCCTGGGTCGCCGTGGAAAAGGACTACCGGTTCGACACCGACGAAGGGAAGGCCTCGCTCGCGGATCTCTTCCGGGGGCGGTCGCAGCTCCTCGTCTATCACTTCATGTTTGGGCCGGACTATAACGCGGGCTGCATTTCCTGTTCGTCGATCGCCGACGGCTTTAACGGCATCGCCGTGCACCTCGCCAACCACGACGTGATGCTGTGGGCGGTATCGCGCGCCCCGTTTCCGAAGTTGCAGGCATTCAAACAGCGGATGGGCTGGACCTTTCCCTGGGCGTCCTCGCAGAGTGGCGACTTCAACTACGATTTCAATGTCTCGATCACCGAAGAGCAGCAGCGCGACGGCGGCAGCGAATACAATTACCGTCGTGGCGGGCACGCGATGACAGAAACGACCCTTCCGCCCGTCGTAATCGAGAACGCGGCGAGAGCGGGCGTCGAGCCGATGGCCTATGTACGCGAGCGGCCCGGCCTAAGCGCTTTCGTTCTCGAGGATGGCGTCGTCTATCATGCCTATTCGACCTATGCCCGCGGACTGGATGGGCTCTGGGGCATGTACCAGTGGCTCGATCGTGCCCCAAAAGGTCGCAACGAAACGGGAGTTTGGTGGCGTCACCACGACAGCTACGAGCAGCTGGCGCGATGATCGGGCGACGTAGCCATACGGCGGCGCCCGGCGAAGCCGGTTGGCTAGGCCTTGCAGCCGCTCCGACCTTCGCCGGCATGGCGCTGCTTACAGGGATCGATGGTGGGAGCATGCCGGACATGCTCTGCTCGGCCACGCCCGGTGCATCGCCGCTGACCGGAATGGTCCGATGTATCTGCTGATGAGCGTTTTCCACTCGGCGCCATGGCTTAAATTGATCTCCCGCCGGTTATTGTACAAGCTCTTGTATCCCTTGCGCTGACGGTATTTTTACGCTGCTAGCGGACCGCGATATCGCAAATCGACCCGACCGGTGCGGACAGTTGCTGAAACCGGTCGGATCGCGAAGCGCAGAAATTCCCGTTCGGGAGTTATCGCACGGCTCCACGGCATCTGCGCGCCGTCCCGTAGGGGCTTGCTGCTCAAACGACCTGAAAACGAGCCGGTTTATTTTTTCCTATCGCCAATTTCGGATTTCTCCGTTCGCTTGCGGGTCCTGCGTCAGCTACCAATTGCTGAAAGGATCCTCCGAGGGCTGCCGATTATCTCGGCCGCGCCTCTGGCCACGTCAACCAGTGCCACATTAGCTGTGATAGGGCGTCTACGGTAAGAAGCTCATGCCCGATCAGGTTTTCACGGGGACGATTGTCCTACCCAACAGTATCGTCGACAACGGATATGTGTTGGTCGGCGATGGACTGGTCCAGGGTATCGGCCGCGGCGATCCGCCAGCGGGAGAAAAGCATGGCGGCAGAGACCTTGTTATCTTGCCTGGCGCAATCGATGCGCAAGTTCACAGCCGTAGTCAGAAGGGCCAGGAGGATTTCATCTGGTCGACCCGCAGCGCCGCAGCGGGAGGAGTTACGACGATTGTTGACATGCCCTATGACGACGGCTGTTTGATCGCCACAGCGGATCGCTTTCTCAACAAAGTAGCCGAGGCAAGCGCGCAAGCTCGCGTTGATTTTGCACTCTACGCCACCATCGACCCCGACAAGGGAGCAGCGCGTATTGACGAACTGGTCGACGCCGGCGCTGCTGCTTTCAAGTTCTCCACCTTCGGCACGCATCCCACGCGCTTTCCGCGCGTACCTCCGCAGACGCTTTTTGCGTGCTTCCGCGCGATCGGCCCCCGGGGGCTGATTGCCGGCATTCATAACGAGAATGACGAGATGGTCCGCGCCTTTTTGGCCGAAGTCGAGGCGTGCGGGATTACGGATTACCGCGCGCACGGCTTGTCGCGTCCGCCAGTTACTGAAGCGTTGGCGACGGCTGAGGTGTTCGAACTCGGCGTCGCTGCCGGCTGCCCAGTGCATATAGTGCATTGCTCGATCGGCCGCGGCTATGAAATGGCAGCGTCATATCGCGCTCAGGGACTGGCGGCGACCATCGAGGCCTGCATCCACTATCTTACGCTCGACGAAGAGAATGACGTGCGCCGGCTTGGCGGCAAGGCCAAGATCAATCCGCCGCTGCGCTCGCGTCGGGAGGTGGAGATGCTGTGGCATCATCTCGCCGCCGGCAATGTCACCGTCGTGTCGACCGACCACGTAAGCTGGTCGGAGGATCGCAAGACCGATCCGGACATGCTCAAAAACGCCTCCGGCGTCCCTGGCCTCGAAGTTCTCTATCCGCTGCTGCTGAAAGGTTTGATCGAGCGCAATCTGTCATTGACCCATGCCGCTCAGCTGCTGGCGCACAATCCTGCGAGCCTGTTCCGCATCGCACAGACAAAGGGCGCGCTCGCCGTCGGCCGCGACGCCGACATTGTGCTCATGCGGCGCGACCCTTATCGCTATGGTGCCAGCGAGAGCGGCAACAATTTCGTGCAGTGGAGCCCCTACGACGGGATCGAACTGCCGTTTCGTGTCGTCGGCACGTTCTTGCGCGGGATCTGCGTCGCGGCCGATGGTAAAGTGACTGCGCCGCCTGGTCTTGGGCGTTGCATCAAGCCGCCATTGCGGGCGCAATAAGCGGAGGCGAATGTGCTGCTCCCCGCTCTGCCGCTCGATGCCGAGCGCCTCTGGAAAGACGTTATGGCGCTTGCCCAAATCACCGATCCTGAGCGTCCCTATACACGCCGTTCCTTCACGCCGCTGTTCCTGGAAGGCCGCGCGTGGCTTGCCCAACGCTTCAGAGAAGCGGGACTTGCCGTCCGCGTCGATGCGGCCGGAAATCTGATCGGCCGCCTTCAGGGCGAGGCCGCCTCGTTCGGCGTCATTGCCATCGGATCGCACAGCGATACCGTGCCACTGGGCGGTCGTTTCGATGGCATCGCCGGCGTTATCGCGGGGCTGGAAGTCGTGCGCGCACTCCGCGATGCCAAGACACATCTCTCGCACACGATCGAGGTCATCGATTTTCTGGCCGAAGAACCCAGCGAGTTTGGTCTCTCCTGTGTCGGCAGCCGCGGCATAACCGGTGCATTGGAGCCGGCGATGCTGGGGATGAAGGGCCCGGGAAATGAAGCGCTTTGTGACGCGCTGCGCCGGGTCGGCGGTGACCCGGAGCGGATCGCAGCGGCGCGCCGGCGCGACGTGGCGGCGTTTCTCGAATTGCATATCGAGCAGGGCAGAGTTCTCGAGTTCGAGCGGAGTTAACGTGGGAGTCGTCAGCTCGATTGTTGGCATACACCGGGTTGAAATCACGTTTGAAGGTGCGGCCGACCATGCCGGCACTACGCCGATGACTTTGCGCCACGATGCGCTTGTAGCCGCTGCGCAAACCGTCGTCGCTATCCGCGCCCTTGCGGAACAGCTTGCGGCCGAAGGCGATGATTATTTCGTTGCCACCGTGGGCATTCTCGAAGTCACGCCGGGGGCCTCCAATGTCGTGCCGGAGCGATGCCGAATAGTGGTTGATACTCGAACGACCAACCCCGCCCTGACCGAACGCTTCGTCGCGTCCATCGAGCGCGAGAGCGCCCTGCATGCCGAAGCCGCATCCGTTTCCCGCGCGCCGCTCGTCATCTTGTCCGATGAGCCGCCTGCTGCATGCGATCCGACGTTGCGGGACATGCTACGCTTCGCGGCCGAAGAACTCGGATTGAGGGCCACGGATATTGCGAGCGGCGCCGGCCACGACACCGCCTTCATGACTCGCATTTGCCCTTCAGCCATGATTTTCGCGCCGTGCCGCGAAGGCAAGAGCCACACGCCAGAGGAGTGGGCTGATCGCGATGCCATCGCCGTCGGCGCCGCAGTCTTGCTGCAGACTGTCAAGGCGCTGGACCGATCCTTGGGCGTCAGTCTGGCGAGCAAAAAGGAGGGGGCGTAATGGGGCGCATTCTGGGATTGCAGGACGTTGAGGCGGCGATCCTCGGCGGCTCCGTCTTCGCCGCCGGCGGAGGCGGCTGGGTCGAACATGGCCGTGAGCTTGGCACGACGGCGGTAACGATAGGGCGGCCAGAACTCGTGTCGATGGACGAAGTGCCCGAGGATGCCTTCATCGCCACCGCAGCCGCCATCGGTGCGCCGGCCGGCACAACAGAGTGGCAGATGCTAGGCGTCGATTATGTTAAGGCGGTCGAGCTGTTGCAGGAGGCTCTTGGCGCGCCGCTTTATGGGCTGATGATCGGTCAAAACGGCATGTCAAGCACGATGAATGCCTGGCTACCATCGGCGTTGCTGGGCACCAAAGTGGTCGACGCGGTCGGCGATATTCGCGCGCACCCGACCGGCGACATGGGCTCCCTCGGCATGGCGGGGAGCCCGGAGCCAACCATTCAGGTCGCGGTCGGAGGGCATCGGTCCAGTCATTCCTACATCGAGCTTGTGGTGCGCGGCGCGACCGCCAAAGTCTCGCCTGTATTGCGGAAAGCCGCTGATATGGCCGGCGGCTTCATTGCGAGCTGCCGCAACCCAATCCGCGGCTCATACGTCAAGCGTCACGCCGCGCTCGGTGGCATTTCGCGCGCGCTCGAGCTCGGCCATGCCATTATGGATGCGCAAGCAAAGGGTGGGCGCGCCATTATCGACGCGATCTGCCACACCACGGCGGGAAAAATGCTTGGCGAGGGTACGGTCATTCGCAAGTCGGTACACTACACCGACGCCGCCTTCGATATCGGCAGCATTGCGATCCGATGCGGAAAACGCGAACTCGTGCTTTACGTGATGAACGAATACATCGCGGTGGAAGAAAGCGGCTCGCGCCTTGCCACTTTTCCCGACGTGATCGCGACCCTGGGTTCAGATGGCAGCCCGGTCAGCGTTGGCCGGATCACAGAGGGAACGGAGCTTGCGGTTTTTCACATCGACAAATCGCAATTGCCGCTGAGCTCCTCGGTAAAAGACCCGAGCGTGTATCCGGCGGTAGAAGCGGCGCTCGGCATTCCCGTTGCCCGCTATGCGCTGGCATAAGTAACGGCCATGGCCCCACGCTTCACAATCACTTCCGGCTCGAACCTGCGGTGCCGCGGCTGGCGGCAGGAGGGAGTGCTGCGTCTATTGGAAAATGTGCTGGCGGTCGGGGAAGACCCGGCCCATCTCGTTGTCTATGCAGCCTTGGGCAAGGCCGCCCGCGACTGGCCTTCGCACGATAAGATCGTCGAGACGCTGCTCACGATGGCGGACGATGAGACGCTGATCGTGCAATCGGGTAAGCCGATCGGTCTGATTGCGACGCACGATAAGGCGCCAATCGTCATCATGGCGAACTGCAACATGGTGGGCCAATGGGCGACGGCCGAAAACTTCTATGATCTGGAGCAGCGCAACCTGATCTGCTGGGCCGGACTGACCGCGGGTGACTGGCAATACATCGGTTCGCAGGGCGTGATCCAGGGCACCTATGAAGTCTTCATGCGAATTGCCGAGCGGCATTTCCAGAACAGCCTTAGCGGTCACTTCATACTTACCGCTGGTTTGGGCGGGATGGGTGGCGCGCAGCCGCTTGCGGGCCGCATGGCCGGCGCAGTCATTTTGTGCGTGGAGATCGATGAGGAACGCATTGCCAAGCGCCTTGCCAACCGCTACCTCGATCAGCGTGCCTCCGATCTCGATCATGCGCTGGCGATGGTTGAGGCGGCCCGGCGCGAACGGCGCGCCGTCTCCATCGCGGTACTCGGTAATGCCGCCGACGTGTACGAGACGCTGCTCGCTCGCGGGATCATTCCCGACGTAGTTACCGACCAGACCGCCGCGCACGATCTCGTTTATGGCTATGTGCCGTCCGGCCGGACGCTCTCGGAGGTGCGTTCGATGCGCCGAACCGATCCGCAAACGGTAATACGCGAAAGCCGCGCCACGATCGCGCGCCATGTCCGCGCCATGCTCGGCTTTCAGCGCGCGGGTGCCATTGTCTTCGACAACGGCAATCTGATCCGCACTCAGGCCCGCGACGGCGGCGTAAGTGAGGCCTTCGATATTCCGATCTTCACCGAAGCCTACCTGCGCCCGCTGTTCGCACGCGCGATCGGGCCGTTCCGCTGGATTTCACTCGTCAACGACAACGAAGACATCCACAAGATCGATCGCCATCTGCTCGAAGCTTTTCCGGACAATCGTATCCTTGCCAACTGGATCAAACTTGCGGCCGCGAACGTTCCGTTCGAGGGCTTGCCGGCGCGCATTGCCTGGCTCGGTCACGGCGAGCGGACCAAGCTGGCGCTCGCGGTTAATTGCATGGTGCGCGAAGGCGAGCTATCAGGGCCCGTCGCGTTCACGCGCGACCACCTTGACGCCGGCGCGATGGCGCATCCCAATATCATGACCGAGCACATGCGCGACGGCTCCGATGCTATCGCCGACTGGCCCTTGCTCGACGCGATGGCAATGTGCGCATCGCAAGCCGATCTCGTTGCCATCCATTCTGGTGGTGGCGGCTACTCCGGCTACATGACCAGCGCGGGCGTAACTGTGATTGCCGACGGAAGCAGGGAAGCCGATGAGCGCATCATGCTATCACTGACTAACGATACCAGTCTTGGGGTGATGCGCTACGCCGACGCCGGTTACCCCGAAGCGCTCGACGAGGCGAGCAGAAAGGGAGTGCGTCATTTTCGCTTGTCGTAATCCGGATCGAATTACCAGCTGCCCATCTCCTGCGTCTGCGACAAACGCGTCCGTAATGACCTCACAAGGTCGCGTTCCGGCCCGCTCAGGCTCCGCTCGGCGGAATAAATGACGAACAAGCGGCGCGCGATTGTCGGTTCGATGATTTGGTGGGCTCTAAATTCACCCGCCGTGAGTTCACGCCATACCGCGGATGCCGGCAACACTGTGCATACCCGTGTGCGGGCCAACACAGCCGCAATCATGCTCAGCGCGTCGACTTCGATGGACGGCTGAATTTTGATATCGCGCTGTTCGGCCGCTGTTTCGAGCAATTGCCGCAGACCGAAGCGATGACTCGGCAGTGCCAGTGGCAGCTGCGCCACCTCGGCAAAGCACACCGGCCCGCGTGGGAGCGGGTCATATTTTTGATGGACAATCACGGCGAGCCCCTCGGATGATCCGAGCGGCAGCCGCGGCACGTGCGGCAGGCTTGTTTCGACAACGGCGAGCCCGACCAAGCCGCGCATAACCCAATCCTGCAGCGTGTTGTTCGGTCCTTCCTGCACTACGAGCTTGAGCGCCGGGTGACGCTCTTGTACCTGAATAACGGCATCGGCGATGCGGCTGACCAGAAGGCCATGCTGACTGACCGACGGCAAAATGCCAATGGCAATTCGCCGCGAAGGCGGCGCCGCAGCCGCCGACCCGCCGGCCGAGAGGCGCTGAAAGGTCGCCTCGATTACCCTGGCGGCCGGGCTGAAGCAATCGCCGGCTGCGGTCGTCGTCAGCCCATCATCCTGTCGGACGAAGAGTGGCGCGCCGACAATGGACTCGAGCTTCGCCAGCTGCTCACTCAACGCGGGCTGCGTGATGTTGACGCCGCGAGCGGCCGCGGAAACACGGCGCACCCGGTAAACGAGATTGAAGTAATGGATTTGCCGTAGGCTGATCCGAGGCTGTGGCGTTTTCGGTTGCCGCCGGTCGAACAACGCCCGTTGCAGATGTTCGATGAACTCGCGCGCTGGCGCATCCGCTGGCGACGCGCGCGCGGTTATCCTGGAGTTAAGCGGCGGATTGGGAGCCACCGCCCGTACCCGCTGCAATCCGAGTCGCGGTGACAGCAGACTGCCGGGCAGGAATAGAGCTGCGTCCGGATATTCGTCGATCAGACGCGGCACCTCGCCGGGATGATCGTTGACCAGCCGCACGCCGCGGACCTTGAGGCGATGGAGATAACGTTCGGCCTGCTCGACGAGTGGCGATGCGAGCGCGGGAATCACGATGCGACCGGCGACAAGGTCTGCGGCGCTCGGCGGCTTGCGCGTGCCGGCCGGCACGCGGCAGGCCAGCACCCAGTGGTCCATCAGCACCGTTACCGCCCGATGCTTGCTGCTGGCTTGCTCATCGGCGAGTGCGATCGTGAGCTTTGTTTGCGGAAGGTTCGGCCACAGAGCAGCGAGACCGTCGATGCGCGGCGTATCCCGACTGTCGCTCCAGACTGGATCGACGAGCACGTGCGGGCTGCGTGCCCCCATCCTTTCGATTGCGCTTTGCATTGCCGAGCTGACGCCGCCGACGGTGAAGCTCAGTTTCATATCGACGGTGAGCACGCGCGCCTCACGGCCATGCGGCAGCGCGATCAAGCGCCGGGCGAACGCTTCGGCGGTAAGCGTGGGCTCCGCGATACGCATCAGCCAGCGCGCGCCAGCGGTCGGATAAAGCCCGCCGTTGATGCGGCGGAACAGCCCGAGCCCAAGGTCCGCTTCGAGCGATTTCAGCGCGGCGCTCAATGTCGACAACGCGATGCCGAGTTCGCTTGCCGCGCGCCCAAGCGTGTCGGATCGACAGGCGGCGACGAAATAAGCCAAGCTGCGTAGCTCGATCATCGGGAGGGGCTCCGCTCGCGAGGAGAATAGGGCACAAATCGCCGCGCGTCAGGCTCCCTTCGGTTTTTCCTATGCCCGCATTCAGGTCGGATGTACGTGCAGGCAGCCGGACCGGGCGATAGGATCAAATGTGGACGGACGTTGCGGCAGCGCCTGTCCGGCACGTATACCGCTTTCAGGTTAAACCCCGATGCGCGGCTGTTCCGGCCTGCACGCCAAAGCCAACGAGAGCCAGCCGGCCTCGGTTTCCCGGCAGTCCATGCGGGCCTTCCTCGACACGCTCGATCGCAACGGCGTGCTGCGGCGCATTCCGCATCCGGTTAATCGCGAGTTTGAGATCGCCGCGTGCCTTGCCGAAGCCGATGAAGGCCCGGCGCTGCAATTCGACAACGTCGCTGGCCATGCCATGCCAGTCGTTGGCAACGTGCTCAATTCGTTTAGTCGGTTTGCTGAGGCGCTGCAGGTGACGCCCGCCACGCTGCAGGGGGCTATCATCGCGGCCATCGAAAGTCCGCTTCAGCACCGCGTGATTTCATCGGGGCCGTGCCAGGAGCTTTCGGTCGCGAACCCGTCGCTCGCCGACGAATTGCCCATTCCGCGTTTCTTCGAGCACGAGAGCGGTTCCTACATCAGCGCCGGCTGCATCGTCGCCAAGGACCGCGTGAGCGGCGCCATCAACCTGTCTATCGCACGGCTGATGCCGCTGGGCGGTAACCGCGCGTTGATCGGCATCGCACCCAATCATCATTTGGCGCTGATGGCGCGCGCGGCGCATGCCCGCGGCGAGACGCTCGATATCGCGGCAACGATCGGCAATCACCCGGCGGTGCTGGTGGCCGCGTGCCTCTATCTCGGTCTGGGCGACGACGAGCTGAAAGTCGCGGGCGCACTCATGGGCGAACCGCTCGAAGTTGTTCGCTGCCGCCATTCCGATCTGCTGGTGCCGGCGCATTGTGAATGCGTGCTCGAAGGCAGGATCTTTGCCGGCGAGCGTATCACCGAAGGTTCGGTCAGCGAGTATCACGGACTTTACGAGGATTACGGACCCGGCATCCTTGCCACCTTCTCGCGCCTGACGCGCCGCCAGAACGCGGTATTTCAGGTTGTGCTGCCCGGCTACCATCGCGAGCATTGCCTGCTCGGCGGCGTCGCGATCGCGGCCGGACTCGCGCGCGCGGTCCGCGCCGCCGTCCCGGTGCTGCGCGAAGTTGCCGTCGGAATGGGCGGGGCCGGGCGGCTGCACGCGGTCGTCGCGCTGCGCGAGCCCCGGCCGGGTGACGCGCGCAAGGCGATGTTCGCGATCTGGTCGGCGGTCAATCTCATCAAGCGAATCGTCGTGGTGGATGAGGATATCGACCCGTGGGACCCGTTTCAGGTGGAATGGGCAATGGCGACGCGGATGAAGGCCGACCGCGACCTTGTTGTCGTGCCCGGCGTACGCACCGACCGCTCCGACCCGCTGGAAAGTGGAGGCATTATCGCCAAGCTGGGCATCGACGCGACAATGCGGCCGGGCGACCGGAGCGACTGGACAAGGGCGCTGCCGCCCGAACGTGCGCGCAGGCGCGCCCGTGAATTGCTGACTGCAAGCCCGCTCCGACCGCGATCGAGCGAAGGATGAATTGAACTGCCCCGAAGGAGACTGCGATGTTGCACCACGTGTCGAAATTCGTCTTCCACGCGGGCGTCATAGCCGCCGCCGTGGCGGCGGCCGCTGCGCTCGCGTTCGCCGCGCCTCCGGCGAATGCCGAGATCAAGATCGGCTTTCAGGCGCCGCTGACTGGGTTTGCGGCGACCGACGGCAAGTCGGCGATGATCGCGGCGCAGATGGCGATCGACGAGATCAACGCCGCCGGCGGCGTGATCGGGCAGAAGCTGCAGCTTGTCCCCTATGACGACCAGGCCAAGCCCGACCAGGCGATCTTCACCGCCAATAAGCTGATCGGCGAGGACGGCGTCAAGCTTGTGGTCAACGCCAGCTATTCGGCCTCCGGCCGCGCCGCGGCGCCTGTCTTCCAGAAAGCCGGCGTGCTGATGATCGCCGCCTACGGTGTTCACCCCGATATCACGACCGCCGGGAATTTTATGTTCCGGCTTGTCCATCTCGGCCCGCCTCAGGGCGAGGCGACGGCCCTGTTCGTCGGCAAGAGGCTGCACCTCAAGCGTATCTCCGCCATCACGATGGACAATGATTACGGCCAAGCCACCATGGATGGCTTCCTCGGCGCTGCCCCCAAATACGGCATCCAAGTCGTCAACAAATACAGCTACGCGCTGAGCGACCGCCAGTTCGGCTCGATCGTCGCCAGTGTCAAGCGCGACAATCCGGATGGCGTCTACGCCACCGGCTATTTCTTTACCGGCGGCCCGCTGATCTCGCAACTGCGCGCAGCGGGCGTTAGCGTTCCGATCATTGGCTCGCAAGCCTTCGACTCGGCGACGCTGATGAAGATTGCCGGCCCGGCGGCCGAGGGCACCTATGTGATCGACAGCTTCGACCGAGGCCGAAAGGACACTGCGCTGCAGAAGTTCTTCGCCGATTTTCAGAAGCGTGCAGCCTATCCACCCGAGAACGTTGCGGCCATTACCTACTCAGCGGTCAAGCTAATGGCTGATGCGATCGCGCGCGCCAAGAGCGCTGATCCGGGGAAGGTGCGGGACGCCCTAGCTGCGACCAAGAATTACCCGCTCTTGACCGGCGACCTGATCGGTTTCAACAAGCTTCACGAAGTCATTATGCCGATCAACGTGAACGTGGTAAAGGACCGCAAGTTCGTCTCCTTCGCCAAGCTCAACGACCTCGCCGCGTTCGCGCCGCCCAACAATTAAGGGCAGGGCCTTTGCGCGAGCCCCAGTTCCGCAGCATAAGGACGACGCGGTGTACTACATCGACCTGGCTGTCACCGGCCTGAGCTTCGGATGTATGTACGCCTTGATGGCGATTGGCCTGACCCTCGTCTACGGGCTCCTCCGCATCCTCCACATCGCGCATGCCGCGGTTTTTGCGCTCGGCGCGTATGTCACCGTCATCGTCGCTAATGCGAGCGGCAGCGTCCTGGTCGGACTGCTCGCCGCCATCGCCTGCACGCCGCTGTTCGGCATGGCGATCTATCGCGGTCTCTATCAGCCGCTTTTGCGCTATCGGCCGGACGTGCCGATGATCGCCTCCGTGGGGCTGCTGGTGCTGATGCAGGACGCCTTCCGTATCGCGTTTGGCGAGCAGGGCGTTACCTTTCAGAACAACGTCTATCTGTTCACGGTCTTCGACATCGGCGGCGAGCGCGTCAACGCCGTGCAGATCGCCATCGTGGTCTGCACGACAGCAGTGTTTATCGGACTGCACCTGTTCACCACCCGTACCCGGATCGGAATTGGCTGGCGCGCGACTGTTTCGCAGCCGAAGATCGCCACGAGCTTCGGAGTCGACGCCGAGCGGGTGCGCTATCTCTGCTTCGCCGTCGGCTCGGCGCTGGCGGCTTTGGCCGGCGGGCTGGTCGGCCTGCTCGACAATCTCGTCGATCCGGTGATCGGCTATGTGGTAAGCTACAAAGCGCTCGCCATCATTGTGCTCGGCGGGCTCGGCAGCGTGCGCGGCACGCTGATCGCGAGCCTCGTGCTCGGCCTTGTCGAATCCTACGGCACGATCTTCATCGGCTCCTGGCTCAATCGCGATGCGATTGCCTTCGTCGTCTTGATCGTGCTGCTGCTTGTGCGTCCGCAAGGCCTGACCGGGTTGCGCGCACCATGAGCGCCTATGACGTCAGCGTGCTGTCGGTGATCGGCATTAACGTGATTCTGGCCGTCAGCCTGAACATGATCAGCGGATTCTGCGGACAGATCAGCCTCGGCCATGCCGCGTTCTACGGCGCCGGTGCCTATGCGGCAGCTCTGGTGATGATCGGCTCCGGGACCTTTCCGCTCGCGCTCCTCGCCGGGCTGGCTGCCGGCTGCGCGCTGGGTATTCTCGTCGGCTTCACATCGCTTCGTGTGCGCAGCGATTTCCTCGCCATCACCACGATCGGCGTCAACTTCCTGTTCACCGGCTTCGTCCGCAAGCAGGCTTGGCTCGGCGGCGAGATGGGCATCAGCGGCATTCCCGGGTCCGGCCTTGGCGCCAGCGGCAACATGGTGATGATCCTCGTGTTCGCCGCCCTGACCATCGCGCTCAGCGTCTATATTGGCCGTTCATGGATGGGCTTTGCCTTTCGCGCTGTCAGCGAGGATGAGGACGCAGCCGCCACGCTCGGCATCAATGCCGGGGCCTACAAGCTCGCTGCGTTCGGCATCGGCACCGCCCTCGCCGGGCTCGCGGGCGGGCTCTACACATTCTTCACCCAGTTCATCACCGCCGATGCGTTCGACTTTATCTTTTCGGTGATGCTGATGGCGATGGTGGTGATCGGCGGCATCGGCTCGACCTGGGGTGTGGTCGTCGCCGCCATCGGCCTGACGCTGCTGCCGGAGGCGATCCGATTCGTCAACGACTACCGCCTGCTGATGTTCGGCGGGATCATGGTGTTCGTTATTCGCGTCGCGCCGGGCGGCCTCGCGGCGCTCGCCAGGCGATTGGCGCGGGGCGCTGCCAAGCCATGAGCGCGGTGCTGGAACTCCAGGATATCGCAGTGCGGTTCGGTGGCATTCAGGCGCTCGACCGGGTACAAATATCGATAGCGGAAGGCGAGTTTGTCGGTCTGATCGGTCCCAACGGCGCCGGCAAGACCACGCTCATTCGCATCGTCACCGGCGCGGCCAAGCCCGATCGCGGTCGCGTGGTGCTTGCCGGCCGGGATGTGACCGGCACGTCAACCGCGTCCCGCGTACGCCATGGCCTGACGCTCACGCACCAGATCGTGCGGCCGTTTCGCGAGATGACAGTGCTCGACAATGTCGTGCTGGCCGCCGGCTATCAGCGCACCAGAAATCCGCTGCGCGCACTCGTAAAGATCGAGCGCCGCGCCGAGACCGAGCGCGCTGCCGCCATTCTCGCCCGCGTCGGTCTTGGCGGCAGCGAAGGCAAGCTCGCCGGCTCATTGCCACTCGGCCAGATGAAGCGGCTCGAAGTCGCGCGCTCGCTCGCCGTCGACCCGCTCATTATTCTGTTCGACGAACCGCTCGCCGGGCTCAACCAGACTGAAGCGGCGCGGCAGGCGGAGACGATCGGCGAGGTTCATGCCCAGGGCGTCACTGTCGTGCTGGTCGAGCACAATCTCGAAGCGGTGATGCGCGTATCGCGCCGGCTGATCGTGCTCAATGAAGGGCGAGTGCTCGCCGATGGCGCACCGGACATCGTGATCGCCGATCCGCTCGTGCGTGAAGCCTATATCGGAACCAGGACCCCAGACCATGCTGAGCGTTGAGCAGCTCAATTGCGGCTACGGCTCTGTCGTCGCGGTGCACAGCCTGTCGCTGGCTATGTGGGCCGGCTCCATCTTCGCCCTCCTTGGCCCGAACGGCGCTGGCAAGACCTCGACCATAATGGCGATCATGGGCCATGTCGACGTGTTTGGCGGGCGCATCCTGCTCGGGGGCGTGGACATAACGCGGCGCCGCGCGGTCGAGCGCGTCGAACTCGGCATTGCGCTCGTCCCCGAAGGCCGGCGGCTGTTCTCAGATCTGAGCGTCGACGAGAACCTGACCGTAGGCGGCTATGCAAGACCGCCGATAGCCGATGGCGCCAAACGCGCGCGGGTGTTCGAGTATTTCCCACGGCTCTTTGAGCGGCGCACTCAGCTTGCCGGTTCGCTCTCCGGTGGCGAACAGCAGATGCTAGCGATCGGGCGCGCCCTGATGGCGGAGCCAAAGCTTCTCCTCGTCGATGAATTGTCGCTCGGATTGATGCCGCGCATGGTCGATCTATGCTTGGACGCGTTGCTCAAATTGAAGACGGAAGGATTAGGCATCCTGCTGGTGGAACAGAATACTGCCCGCGCCCTCGATGTCGCCGATCGGGTGTGCGTACTCGCGTCGGGCACGCAGATTTTCCAGGGCACCCCTTCCGAGGCGCGAGCGGCGGGCTCTCGATTTGACGTCTTTCTTGGCGTAAGTCGGTGAACTCGGTTTCCGTTTGCTCGGTTCCATTGGCGGCTTCTAAAAAGCCCCTCCGCGAGTAAATGTCCTAGTCATCAACTCCGAAATAATCTGTGACCGCGACGCTCCAGGTCTTTGCTCTCGCTTAACGCATCGCAGAAGCTTACGGGAAAATTCCTGCGAGACCGAAAGGTAATCCCCCTGGTGAGCACGCCGGGATGCAGGCCTCAGGTTACGCTACGATGCAGCGGTGTCGAGATGCAGTTCGCCGCCTCGCATTAAGCGCCGAGCAACATCTGCGGTCTGCAGTCCCGCCCGTTCGGTCGGTGAATGGGCGGCCAGATAGCGGGCGACCGCAACGAGGATATGACGGGCTTCTTCCGAGTCGCCCCAGGCCGTGACCTGACGGACTCCCGCCTCCAATATCTGATAGGCATGAAACCCCGCATCTTCGCGCAGCAGCGCATGAGCAAGCGTGGCGATCAATGCTTGTGGTGAATGGCCGAGCGTGAGATGCCGTGCTACGAGCTTGGCGGCGAGGTCGACCTGCCGCTGCCGGTCAAAGGCGTCGAGTAAGCTACTTCGAATCGTCGCCACATCGGCCGGCAGATCGTCTAGGTGCTCGTCGCCCGGGATGCGCGCCGGCGGCACGTTGAGATACCGCGCGAGGTAAAGCGCCATAGCTCCATGCATTATACCGCGCACGCCGATGACGTAATTGCCAGCCTTTGCTGGGCCGATCCGCACAATCATCTGGTGAACGGCGTTGGCATAGGTGAAGACATGGTGCGCCGTTTCCCAGTCGGAGTGCTCATTCGCGTTGCCGAAGCGCGCCACCCGAAGTGCCGCAGCATAAGCGAGCGAACGGCCGAGATCGGCGGGAGCGGCGCCTGCGCGGATTGCCGAATTGAGAGCATCAATAATGCTACCCGGATCGTCACCGAGCAGTTCGTGCGCGAGCGCTGCATGGTCCGACCAGCGGCATGCACGGTGGCCGGCGGCGAATAGCTCCGGCAGTTGGCTCGCCGCTTGATCACAGAGCGCAATGAGGTCAGTAGGCTGGCGCCACGCGGTGGATTCCTCAGCTCCACGGGCGGCGACCATCTGGCCGATCACCGTCGGCAGCACAGCAGACGCATGCTCCCAGCCAATCAGATCAAGGCACTCGAAGGCCTTGTTGATGAAATCGAGCGAATGTCCGCTGTCGGCAAACACCCGGTCAGTCTCGGCCGCGAGCAGCGCATCACCGAGAATGGCCGGCGAAGCGCCGGTCGTGATCGCCGTGAGCAGGGTGCGCTCGGCCGCCTCGCGGTGGCGTACCTTGGCCCAGCGCCGCAGCCAACGTTTGAGTGCGTGTGCATCCGGCCGGCTTCCAAGCGGTGCACGTTCGCGGCGCGGCGGCTGACCATCGCAGTCTGCCGCTACGCGCCGGGCGCCATGGAATAACGCGTGAAAGGCTTCGTCCTCCGGCAGCGCCGGCAGAAGGTTGGCGAGTGCAGTGAGGATCGTGAGACCCACGCCCCAGCCGTCTCGGTTCTTTGCCCCGAACAGCGTCACTTGTCGCACGATGTCGGCCGCCGGCACGTCGGCCGCGAGCTGCCCATGCACCGCCTTGGCGATGACGAGATCAAGGTCGTGGTCGAGGCCATCCGCAAGCCGCTGACGCCAGTGCGCAGCGGGATCGGCATGACCGAAGGAAGCCTTTACCCAGACGTTGCCCTTGTGCACCAGAACGGGGCAGATCGGCACGTCGTCCGCCCACAGGTCAAAGGTACAGCCGCTTTCGAGGTCGAAGCGCGCATGGTGCCAATGACAGGTCAGAATGCCGTCCTCGACACTGCCACGCTCGAGCGGGAAACCCATGTGCGGACATCGGTTGTCAAGCGCAAAGATCCGGCCGTGGTCGTAGACGACAAGGATTGGGCGATGGCTACCGTGCACGACGATTCGGCCCTTCGCCTTCAGGTCCTCTAGGCTAGTGGCAAGCGTGTAGTCCTTGTTCGGTGCGTCCATGAGCACATCTCCCATGAACTTTTCAGGGCGATTGGCGGATGCTAATCCAACCTCAACATAGGTGCGTTGCGCAAACGCGAAAGGCCGCATCGGTTAGGCGCGGCGCCAGGGGCGAGCCAACCGGGCGAAATATCGCGGCAATTGATATCTCGACGCGATGATCAGCGCCCGTCGCCACTGTCAACATCATGCCGCGTAAAGCCAATGCGTCATCGTAGAGCACACCGCCTTGGCGCGAAATTCACGCGAGCATCGGGTGGTTGGCGAAACCGAAGAGGATGTGCGTGCGCCAGCATCGGCAGCTAGTATTGCGGGGGGCCGCGCGCTGCAGCATCAGCTGCCTCGGCCATAGCGGGCGTCGTCTCGCTGTCACGGAAGGAATAATCGATGGGACCACTGACCGGAATAAAGGTGATTGACCTCACGCACGTCATGGCCGGTCCGACCTGCACGCTGATGCTCGCAGATTTGGGCGCCGACGTGGTGAAGATTGAAAAGATCCCGGACGGCGACGATTCCCGCCACATGATTCCGCCAAAGATAAACGATGAAGCTGCCGCGTTCATGATGATGAACCGCAACAAGCGCGGCGTTGCCATTGATCTGAAGACCGAAGACGGCAAGCAAATTCTTGGCAAGCTGATCGAGCGTGCGGATGTACTAGTGGAGAATTTCGCGGCTGGCGTCATGGATCGCCTCGGCTTTGGCTACGACAGATTGCACGCCAAGCAACCAGCGCTGATTTATTGCTCGCTGTCTGGCTTCGGCCGCAGCGGGCCGTACAGCCAACGGCGCGGTTTCGATCTTGTCGCTCAGGCGATGAGCGGAATCATGAGTTTCACCGGCGAACGGCCCGATGGGCCGCCAGTCAAATGCGGCGCTCCGCTTTCCGATATCACCGCAGGAATCTTAGCCGCCATGGGCATCCTGGCCGCCTACGTCCACAGGCTGAAAACCGGTGAGGGACAATGGGTGGAGACTTCGTTGTTCGAAGCCGCGCTGGTGCAGACCTATTGGCAATCCGCCATTGCGCTCGCAACCGGAGTGGCACCGCGCGCCATGGGTTCGGCCCATCCGCTAAATGCCCCCTACCAGGCCTTTGAGGCCTCTGACGGCTGGGTTGTGGTCGGTGGCGCCAATCAAAAGAACTGGCTGCGGATGCTGGAAGCGTTGAACGCGCCTGAGCTCGCCCGAGATCCCCGCTTCCTGTCCGGCGCCGATCGTATGACCCATCTGCGTGAACTCGAGTTGGAGTTGAGCAAGCGCTTTCGAGAAAAACCGGCGCAGTACTGGCTGCAAGTTCTTGAGCAAAAGGGCGTGCCCTGCGGCCCGGTACAAGACATGGTACAGGCGCTCCGCGATCCGCAGACGCTTGCACGCGAGATGGTCGTCGACGTAGCTCATTCGGCCCTTGGTCCAGTCAAAACGCTCGGCTTGCCTGTCAAATTCTCGGCGACACCAGGCAAGGTGCGCACCGCCGCGCCGCTTTATGGCGAGCATACGTGCGAGGTCTTGCGCGAATATGGCTTCGAGCAGGACCAGATTGACGGTTTTGAAAAGAGCGGCGCTATAGCCCTCGCCTCAATCGCTGCGGACGCCACACGTAATGACGAAGGAAAGCCGAAGTCGCCTATGCTCAAACGAGAGGTATCACCTGACCAGGATCGATCTCCAACCATGCCGTCTCCCCGGTCTGGTAACGCTCCGAGGCAGGAGCGGTGACGCGCAACTTCATCGATCCGCCAACCGGCACGACCATGTAGTCCCAGGACTTACCGAGATAGGCGCAATCAACAACGCTCACTTCCACGAGCGGCTTGCCCTCGCTGCTCGGCACGCCTACACGGTTGAGCCGCATGCTCTGCGGCCGCACTGAAAACGTAATGCGCCCGGTCAGCGCAGCGCCATTGGTCATCATCGCTTTCGGTATCGCGAAGCGATCGAAGGCGATCTCGCCACCGTTACACGCGCCGTCGATGAAATTCGAGCGGCCGATGAAGGCCGCGACGAAACGCGTGGTCGGCCGGTTGTAGAGAGTGTAGGGATCGTCGACCTGCTCGATGTGGCCCTGGTTCATCACCGCGATGCGGTCGGAAGTCACCATGGCTTCCGCTTGATCGTGCGTGACGTAGACCGTAGTGATTCGAAATTCATTGTGCAGCCGCTTGATCTCGAATCGCATCTCTTCACGCAAATTGGCATCAAGATTAGAAAGCGGCTCGTCGAGCAGCAGTACGGCCGGTTTAATCACAATAGCGCGCGCCAAGGCTACACGTTGCTGTTGACCGCCGCTGAGCTCGGCAGGATAGCGCGCGGCCAAATGGCGCATCTGCACCACGTCCAAGATCTCATGAACCCGTTTGCGCACCTCTTCGGCGCGAAGCTTGCGCACTTCCAGCCCGAACGCGACGTTCTGCTCGACAGTCATATTCGGCCAAATGGCGTAGCTCTGGAAAATCATTGACATCTGCCGTCGCTCCGGAGGCAGTGAGCCTGTCGGCGATGAGAGCACCCGCCCGTCCATTTCGATCGTCCCTGCGGTTGGGTCGATGAAGCCGGCGATCATGCGCAGTGTCGTGGTCTTGCCACAGCCGGACGGACCAAGCAGCGAAACGAACTCTCCGGATTGCAGTTCGAGGTCGAGGCCGGCGACTGCTCGGAAATCGCCAAACCGGCGCTCGATGCCGCGTAGCGCCAGCTTTGCCATCAGGGATTCCTTCGCAGCATAAAATCCCGTCCGATGATGCGAAAGCCAATAGCCGCGATCAGGAGGGTCACTACCAGCAGAATCGTACCCAGAGCAGCAAGGACCTCAAAATTCCCTTCCTCCGACAGATCGAACAACATCACCGAAATGACTCGCGAATTGGGCCCCACCAGGAAGATCGCCGAGGAAAGCTCGCGCGCGGCCGGGATGAACACCAGGATCCAGGCGCCCGCCAAGCTCTTTTTCAGAAGAGGCACCAAAACCTTTCGAATCGCCAGCGTTTTGCCGCCACCGAGAATTCGCACCGCCTCCTCCATTTCCGGATTGATGCTGCGAACGCTGGCAGCGCTCGAGGTGTATGCAATCGGCAAGTAGCGTGTGGTGAAGGCAAGCACCAGGATCGTACCAGTACCGTACAGCGCAAGCGGCGGCGGCGCATAAGCCGCATAGAATCCGATCGCAAGCACGATGCCGGGAACCACGAATGGCGCGACGCAGAGAAACGAAAGCGCGTTCGACCACGGCAGCAACTTGCGATCGACGATGTAGGCTATGGCGAGCGCCAAAGATATGGCGGCGAAAGCGGTGACGCCAGCATAAAGGAAAGTGTTGATGATGGTCTGCTGCGCTTGAGTTTGCTCGAAAAGAAGATAGTGGAAATTCGCGAGAGTCAGATTTTGCAGCGAAAAGCCGCGCCCCCAGGCCTTGGCGAATGCCGCCTGCAGAAGCACGCTCATGGGCAGAACCACCGAGAGCGCGCACACCAGCAGCGCGTGAGCGAGCAGCAACCACTTCCAGGCGCCGAGGCGAATCATGCGTCGTTCGCCGCCCTTGCCGGTCACCGCGGCATATCCCTTTCGACCGAGAATGGTACGTTGGATCCAGAACATAACGACGGTGATAATCAGAAGCGGCATCGCGAATGCGGCCGCTACTTCGACGCGCACCGGATACTCGAAAAACTGCCAGAGCTGGGTCGCGACCACGTTGAATCGTGCTGGAAGGGCAATCAGCGCGGGCGCACCGAATAATGAGATCGCTTCGAGGAAACTGATGATCAAACCACCCAGTATCGCCGGAAGCACAAGGGGTAAGGTTACCCGAAAGGCCGTGCGCAGCTTGCTGGCGCCAAGAATCTGCGCCGCATCCTCCATCTCCGACGAAACCAGGTCGAGGGCCGAATTCGTAAAAACGAAGACGTAGGGAAACGACGTAACGGAGACGACAAGAATCAGGCCCGCCATGGAATAGATGTTGAAGATGCCGTGAGGGTCCCCAGTCATCGCCATCCAAACTCTGTTCAACCAGCCTGAATTCGGACCGGCGAGCAAGATCCAGCCGATAGCGCCTAGATAAGGCGGCGTAATAAACGCGCCGAGCACCATGACGCGCACAAAGCCCTTTGCCGGCATATCCGTGCGCGAGATCGCCCAAGCGATTGGCACTCCGAACAGAGCCGCCATTACAGCCACGCCGGCGCCCAGCACGAGCGAATTGCCGAGCGCCTGAAGGTGGCGGATATTGAAGTATGCGTCCCAGTAGTTCGCGAGCGTCAGGCGCCCGGTGTCCGGCTCCTGAAAACTCGACACCAGGAGCCGCACCATCGGGCTTGCCACCAGGAAGATCAGGATTGCCGCCAGCAGAAACCACAGCACCATGCTGGGCTCGATGCGGCGCAGAATGCCAGGCGCCGCGGAGCCTTTCAGCATCGCGCTGTCACTGCTCAACACTGCGCGGTCTTCTCCGGCCGACAAACTTATTTTTCCCTTTCAAGAAGGCCACAAGGGATCAATGCTGCTCGCGCCTCAGACGCCGAAGGTATCGCGCCACTGCTTGATCACTTCGGGAATGCCCTTGCTAATCTCCTGTACGCTCGGACGGACGGTCTTGACGTCCTTGGCCGACGTAACGTTTGCAACCGGCGGCACTTCCGGACGCATCGACTCATTGAAATGTTCAACCCAAATCTTCGATGCATCGATACTCATGAGATATTCCATAAACAGCCGTGCCGCGGCGGGATGCTTCACGCCCTTCATGATCCCCGACGGCGCGAGGATCAACACCGTGCCATCGGTCGGATAAATCATGGCCAGCGGGTTTCCCTTACGCAGGCTCTCCACGGTCGAGTTATTAGCAGCAGTACCGGCAATGGTACTCTCGCCGGAATTCAAAAGCGTGACGGTGTCGTTGATGGAACGGCCAACCCTAGGATTGTTCTTGGCGAGCTTGTCGAAGAACTGCCAGCCGTAGAGCTTGCGCAGCATCACTCCCCAAGTGCCGACATAGCCGCTGAAAGCTGGGTGGCCTAGCGCAATCTGGCCCTTCCATTTTGCGTCGAGCAGCCCGGACCAATTGGTAGGCGCGTCAGCAAGCTTGACCTTCGAGGTGTTGCACGACATGCCGATCAGGCCAGCCGAAGTGACGTAATAATAACCGTCCGGATCATAGTTCTTGTAGATGTCGAAGACCTTGCTGGCATTCTCCGGAACAAACTTTTGTAGTAAATTCTTTTCCTTCAAGTAAACGTAGTGCCCAATATCTGTCGAGCTGAGCACGTCGACCTGCATGGCGCCCGCCTTGAGCTCCTGCGAGACGCGCTGGAAAGCCACTTGCGCGGTGGTGCGCACCACGTTGACTCTGATACCCGGGTAAAGCTGCTCGAATTTTCGGCCCAGCGCCTGCGCGGTCACGTCATCGGAGTGCGCGGTGTACCAAGTGAGCTCGCCGTCCTTCTTTGCTGCGTCATAGAGCTGCTTCTCGCGCTCAGTCGTCTCGGCGAGAGCTTGGTGCGGGGCGAATGCCGCGCTGCCGAGACCGAACACCAGAGCGGCGCCGCCGCTGAGGATGCCACGACGCGACGCGCTAAATGGACAAGTCATTGCGTTTCCTCCTTAGAACCTAATTGTCGTTTTTGCACGTGGTTCTAGGCATTTCGGTCACAAATTCGAAGCTGGCGTCGATTTGCAGGCCGAACAGACTATCGTGACTAGTGCATCAGATTGACAGTGACGTTCTTCCTTTGCGTGTAACTTTCGAGCATCCCTTCCAGTGAGAACTCGCGGCCGATGCCGCTTTGCTTGTAACCGCCATAAGAATGACCCGGAGACTGCCCGAGGCCCTGATTGACCTGGACCCAGCCCGCCTCAATCGCGTGGGCAGCGCGGAGTGCGCGGCCGATGTCGTGCGACCACACGTAAGCGGCAAGTCCGTAATGCGTGTCGTTCGCCATGCGGATAGCTTCTTCCTCGTCCGACCAGGGAATTGCGACCAGCACAGGCCCGAAGATTTCCTCGCGCGACATACGCCAGTCGTTGGCTGCGTTAGCGAAGATGGTCGGTATCGCGTAATAGCCCTTGCTGAGCGGCCCCTGCTCGGGTGGAAGCCCGCCGATTACGGCTCGCGCTTCGCGCCGGCTTAGGCCTTCGGCTACGTAGCTACACACCTTCCGGAACTGCTTCTCGTTGATAATTGTCCCGATATCGTTTTCCTCATCGAGCGGATCGCCTATCTTAAGCTGCTTCACCTTGCGGCCGAGCGAATCAAGAAAGCTGTCGAAGACGTCGCGGTGAAGCAAAAGGCGTGAGCCGGCGGTGCAAGACTGGCTCTGCCGCGTAAAACGCATCGCCGCGATGATCCCATCGACGACCCAGTCCTCATTCGCGTCCGGAAAGACGATTGAGGGGCTCTTGCCACCGAGTTCAAGCGAAATCGGCACGATGCGCTCAGATGCCGCGCGCATAATGAGCTTGCCCACGTCTGTGGAGCCGGTGAAAGAAAGCTTTTGCACCATCGGGTGATTGGCGAGCGGGGCGCCGCATTCCTCGCCCAGTCCGGTCAAAACATTGAGGACACCGGGCGGCAAGAATTCCTGGCACACTTCGGCGAGGAGGAGCACGCCAAGTGGCGCATCTTCTGCCGCTTTCAGGACCAGTGTGTTGCCAGCGCAAAGAGCGGGGCCGATCTTAAGGGCGGCGAGGAGCACTGGCGCATTCCACGGAATGATGGCGCCGACGACGCCGAGCGGCTCGCGGCGGGTGTAACTCAGGACATGCTCGCCCAGGGGGATCGTTTCTCCCTTGAGTTCGCCACCCAAGCCGCCAAAGTAGCGCAGAATATCCACGGTCATCTTGGCCTCCGGTCGCGCCTGGGTGCGGAGCGCGTTCCCGGTTTCGAGGGCGATAGTGCGCCCAAGTTCCTCGACGCGGCTTTCCAGCGCATCGGCGATCCGCGCTAGCAGTCGCCCCCGCTCTCGCGCGATCGTCCGCGACCAGGCGGGATACGCCTTGGCGGCGGCGTCGACGGCGCGGGCGACATCCTCGGCGCGACCGCGCGGGACCACTGCGATCGGCCGCCGGTACGCCGGATTCTCGACCTCGATCACCTCGCCGGAAGCACTCTCTATCCAGCTCCCATCGATCAAAATGCGCGCCTTCTTGAAGGCCGGCTGAACACCTTCGCTTTTTCGGAGAGCCTCCATTATGACCTCCATTGTTGCCACCCCTGCCCCAAGCAGCAATGCTACGCCTCGGCTGATGCGAATCAAATGGAGGATCCGGCCGGCCGCAACGCCCTGGGGCGCCGCCAGGTCGTGCGCCTTCTTTAGGGCATGCGACGCCCGCATCTGCTTGGAGCTGCGCTGCCGCAGAAAAGAAGGCTCTCGGATCAGGCCGGGCGCGATGCCACCCAATGACCTATTTCCGCGGCAGCCAATAGGCGAGCGTACGCGCATGCGCGATTTGCTCCGTCTTAATCAAGCAAGGAGGAGACTGATATGCCATTTTATCAAAAAGGCGAGGTTCGCATCCGCTACGAGGCGGTGGGCTCGGGCTTCCCGTTGCTGGTCACCCCCGGAGGTGGTCTCAATTCGCGGGTCAGCAATTGGCCGGCAGCGGTGTTCAATGCAATGGAGGCGCTCAAGAACGACTTCCACTGCATCACGATGGACCAGCGCAACGCCAATGGAGGCGAGAGCATCGGCCCACTGCAGGTCGATAACCCGTGGGATGCGTTTGCCGACGACCAGCTCGGGCTGATGGATCACCTCGGCATCCGGGAGTTCTTCTATATGGGCTACTGCATCGGCGGTTGTTTTGCCGGGAAGCTGATGCAGCGAGCGCCCGATCGTGTCGTCGCCGCGGTGTTTTGCCAGACCGTAGGTCACCGGCCGGAAGATCCGAGCGTCATGTATCGGGGTGGCAAGGAGAACTGGGCACCCGATTTTATGAAACGGCGGCCCGAGGTGTCGGCGGACACCGTCGAGCAGTACTTGCGTAACCTCTATGCAGTGCAGCCCGATTTTCTGTACAGCGTGTCGCGCAATTTCATCAGGAATTGCCGCACGCCGATGCTGGTGCTGCCGGATGACGTACCGGCCCATCCGCTGCAGACCTCGGTCGACATAGCCTCGCTGGCACCCAACGCCGAGATCACAGTTTTTCCATGGAAAGAGCCGCCGGAGCTCAAAGAACGCACGATTAACCGCGTGCGCAATTTCCTGAAGGCGCACATCCCGATGCGCGCCGCTGCGCAGGAATTTGCCCGCATTTCCGCTATCTAAGGAGAACCGTTCTATGAAGCGGCCACCGAGTTTGGCGCATCAAGCTTGAGCAGTGGCCGCCCAATACACGCGGGCGTCGAGACCGATACGGACCTGATCGAGTTTGCGACAGTCGCTCTTGACGACAACTTTGCGAAGGCATTCAAGGAGTCTCGAGGCAAGGTCGATCAGTGTGAAGCTCGGCTTGTCAAGTTCGACGTGCCCGACGTTCGGTTGCTCAAAACAATTGAGCGGGAGTGGGGAGGATGATCGTTCCAGCGTACAATTGGAACCCAAAATTCGCCCCGGGATTTTCGAGGGCTATCTTCCCCAATGTGCGCTGGGCAAGCTGATCTGTGACACAAATGGTTTCGTTGTGTGCTAGTGAGCATCGCACTGCTCACGAAACCTGGCGCGACGCAACAGCCGCTCAGTTCGGTGATCCACGTTGTCTGCAAATGTGGGAGGCAGCGGATGGCGGAAATTATTCAAGCCAAGCAAGCTCGCACTTACGCAGACCCCGACAATCGCGTGCTCTCGGGAAGTCCACAGCGAGTAGCCGTTTCAAATCTGCCGGTCGTCGATCTTAGCCCATTTACCTCGGAAAGCTCGCCTGAGGATCGCCGGCAGATCGCCGGCGCGATTCGTTCCGCCTGCATTGATATTGGATTTTTCTACGTGACCGGCCACGGCTTCACGGTGGCCGAACTCGACGCCGTGCTGAGCGAGGGACGAAATTCTTTGCGCTGCCGCTTGCGGAAAAAATGAAGGTGCTGTCGCGGGACGTTGACACGCCCGGTTTCGTTCGCACCGGTGGAATAGATCCGGAAAGCAATCGCGAAAAGCTCGTCGACATCAAAGAACGTTTTTCGTTGACCCGCGGCCCGGCGAGCAGGCCCGGTTTGATTCGCGGCTCGGCAGGACACAGTGGCCGGCACGGGCAAGGCTGTCGGCGTTCGAGCCTACCCTGAAGGACTATGTCGCACGTCTTGAGAGCGTCGTGGTGGCACTCAACCATGCTTTCGCGCTCAGCCTCGATCTGCAAGAGGATTTTTTCGATCCACTCTATGTGCGGCCGGACATGACACTGACGTTCAATTACTATCCGCCGGTCGATCCCCTCACGCTCAAGCCGGAGCAGTGGAGTTTTTCGCCGCACGTCGATACACGGCTTTTACGGTGCTGCTGCAGGGTTCCAGCGGCGGCCTGCAGGCGCGCAACTCGGCTGGTGAATGGATCGAGGTGACTCCGAAAGCCGGAATGTTCGTGGTCAATGTCGGAAATCTGTTGGAGCGCTGGACCAACGACCTGTACAAATCGACGCTGCACCGGGCGCTTCACGTCGGCAAAGATCCGCGCATTTCGGCGGCCCTGTTCGTCTATCCGGAGGCCAACACCGTTGTGCGCTGCATCCACACCTGCCAAGGCTCTGATAATCCGCCACGCTACGAGCAGGTGACCACGGCCGAATATGTCCGCGTACTGCGCCAAGATGCGCAGCGCAGTGGACGGCCATCCATTGCGGCTGCTACCGCGCAACGGCTGAAAAGCGATTAGCCAGGCTTGTTGGGAAAATCCCGCCGCTGCGCCGTTTGGTTCAGTGCTTCGGGCCGGACGGCTGCTTATCCATGATGGTTTGAGGGCGTGCCCGCAGCGCGCAATGGCCACGAGCAAATTATAGTCGTCGTCGTTGTCCAAGGCCCCTTGCAGACGCGAGTTGCCGAGCGGCGCGACCATCCTCATGGGGCCGGCAGGTTCCGATCACGGTCTTTACTGAGCACTGCGACTTTGACCGGCATCGTTTGCGGGTTGATCGTGCTGTTGGACAGCGGAACGCGTCAGATCTAAATGGGCCGGATTTGCGGCGGCGAATTTGCCTTGATGTGGCGGCGCCGTGACCGGCGGGGACCTTGCATCGCTCCGACCACAGGGCCGCCGAGCGGCCAAGGAAGTCCAGGTCGCCGACGCGCTGGCTGTTGGCTAAACCGGACCGCAGGGACGGCAGTGTCTATGCGGCCGAAGGTGCCCGCACAGCCCGTTTGGATGAGCAGCGGAGAACGCTAATTGGAATAATTCAATACAACATCGTGATCAAGTCGGCGATCTCGCACGATCGTCCTTGCATTAGCGTCCGTTATATTCGCGACCATCCAGTCAAAACTGTGGTCTAAGTCGTCTGTCATAAACCGCTGGGTGAGGTTTCCGTGCTCGCCGCGCTTTTAATTGTCTTTCGCGAAGTCTTTGAAGCCGGGTTGATTGTCGGCATCGTCCTGGCTGTTACTGCCGGCGTGGGCGGCCGCGGTCTTTGGGTCGCCGCTGGAGTCATCGCCGGGGTGTTAGGCGCCTGCCTGGTGGCTCTGTTTACCGAGGGCCTATCGCAGCTGTTCGGCGGCTCCGGCCAGGAAGTATTCAATGCCGGTATTCTGGCCTTTGCTGTCGTCATGCTGACTTGGCACAACGTGTGGATGGCGCGTCATGGCCGCGATTTGGCCGCCGAACTGCATGCGGCCGGGGCCGCAGTCGTCGCCGGATCGAAGTCGCTAGCGGCGCTGGCGGTCGTGGTGGCAATCGCGGTGCTTCGCGAGGGCTCCGAGGTCGTCCTTTTCCTCTACGGCGTTGCCGCGGCGCAGGGGGGCGCAAGCTGGGGAATGGTGGGGGGCGGCTTCGTCGGTCTCATCCTCGGCGCGCTCGTGTGCTTTGCCACCTATCTGGGCCTCGTCGCTATCCCGACCCGCTACCTGTTTGCGGTCACGAGCACGTTGATTGCATTCTTGGCGGCCGGCCTAGCGGCGCAGGCCATTGCCTTTCTGCAGCAGGCCGGGATCATGACCGCATTCGATGGGACTGTGTGGGACACTTCCTGGCTGTTGAGCGATTCGAGCCTGCTCGGCCGTGCGCTGCACACGCTAATCGGCTATGTTGCCGAGCCGAGCGCGATGCAGCTCATCGTTTATTTGGCAACGCTGGGCACCATCGCCACGCTCATGAAGCTGTTCGCCACGCCCGCCGCACGGCAACCGCGGACGGCTTGACTTGCACCGGGCAGGGCCTCGATCAAGTGGAGCGAGGAGGGCGTCCGATGCGAACGAGCTCGCATCGGATCACATGCATCGGTGACTGTTCAGGTCCATGCCCAGAAGAGCATCGTCCACCCCCCTAGGCTTACAGCGGTGGCGAGAGCAATGCAGCCGGTAGCAAGGCTCCGCCTCACGCCCCGGCTGGACAGACCTGCGACGCACCACCCGAGCCAAACAGACCATAATGCCGCGCCGGCAAGAAACAGAGCGCGAACAGGCCCGATCCACTGAAGCGCAAATCCTTCGCTGCGCAACATTGTGACGCTCAGCGCCGACAGTCCAAGGAAGACGCCGCAGGCGGCGAGTGGAATCAGAGTCTGTGCCAAATGGTGAAACCGCGGCCATGACCAGCGGCCTAAGATACGCGTGGCCAGCGCCAGCAGCATTGCCAACACGCCGCCCAGGACGATTGCGGTGGCCGATATGTAGCCGATCAACAGTGCACCATCGAGAACCGTTAAGGTGTCGTTCTGCTGCGGATAGTCGGTCAAGACCCACCAGGGCAATGACGTCCCGATTGGCCACAATGAACCGCGGTCGACCAACCACGCCGCAAGGGATTGTTTGAGATCAATAAACCACGGGCTCGCCGACCAATGAAAGGCACCGACCGCAATCCCCATGAGGCCGAAAAGGATGAGCACAGTTTCCCAAGGGTTTGTGCGCTTACCGGCGACATCGACAATTTCGCTGTTGGGCCGGCGGACCGAGAGCGCTACCGCGCCACGAAATCCGCTGCAGCGGCCGCACATGTGACAAGCGCTTGCGTCGCGCATCGTGCGAATTGGCACCAGGGGCGCGCAGTTGATTGGACGGGTCGGATGCTCGTGAGCTCGCTGCGAGGCGCGCCAAGCCTCCTGATCGACACGAAAATGCAATGGCGCAAGCTTCGCCAGCAAGGCGAATACACCATTGACGGGGCACAGATATCGGCACCACACCCGCTTGTTGCGGCCATAGACGAAGCCGACGACGCAAGCGGCAAGCGTTGAACCGCCAAGTATGACGAGCACCGGCTGCGGATACTGATAAACGCTAACCATCTGCCCGTAGATGGTCGTGCAGGCGAAAGCAACAAAAGGCCAGCCGCCCCACGTAAGCCAGCGCGGCAATCCGCGCGCGTATCCATGGCGGCTTGCAAACTCCGTAAGGGTGCCCTCCGGGCAGAGGAGACCGCACCACATGCGGCCGACGAGGACCATGCTCAGGAGCACGAACGGCCACCAGATGCCCCAGAAGGCAAATTGCGCTAGCAGCGTCAGGTTCGTCCACAGATGGGCCGTGCGATCGGGCAAGGGCAGCATGGCAGGAACGGCGACGAGCACGAGATAGACGCCGACAACGCACCATTGTACCGCTCGCACAGTGCCTTGATGCCGACGTAGCCAATCGCCGAAATTCGCTACCGCGCGGTCGATAGAGACAACCCGCGGTCGGACGCCCGGCCGCGAGCTACAGAGCTTGCTCTCCCAAGTCCCGCTTTTGAGCACCTCGCCTGACCTTCAGTAATTCCTGGTCATTTTGCCACCAGCACCGCTTGCGGCGCTCCGGGGTGGAAATCGTCAAAGAACTTGTGCTCCCCAGGATTAAGTCTACGGATCACGATGGATGACGAGCTTTGCGCCGCAAGAACCTTCTCCAGATGCAACTCGGTGCTTTCGAACTCGGCTGGCGTTTGCCCGCTGTTGTGAAGCTCAATTTTGAATGGCCGGCCGGCAGGCACATCGAGGTGCAGCGGTAGAATCGTGCCATCTTTGAATTGGATCGAGAACACTGGCATCTGCTCAGCCGCTATTGGACCGGACACCGCGGCGCCGATCAGCATTGTCATGAGACATAAACCGCTGACCGTTGTGCGGGAGCGCAAGTCTCTGCATAGAACCTCCAATCTGTGCATCGAATCAGTACGCCCCTTTCTTACCGGTCCCGGCAAAGACGAATTCAAAGTCGACTGAGAATGGCTTGAACCAAGGGCGTACGCCGGTTTCCTTGTCGACATGGCGACCAAACGGAACATGAGGATTTGCGCTCGGCGGAGCAATCGTCAGGGTGAGCTTGTATTTGCCCGGTCCCGCGAGCTTGACGTTGTCACCGTAGTGCGGACCATCATTGGCGACCATCGGCATCAACTCGCCCTTGAGGACCTGCCCGCCGTCAGACTTGGACAGCTGATAATGCACCAGCAGGTAGGCCATCCACTCACCGTCCGCGAAACCGTTCGGGTTATCCTTCGTCGCATGGATGTCAGCTTCGAGATGAATATCCGATTGGGCGGCGGGCCGCATCATTCCTGCCGGTTCCATCTCGATGGGCTGCAAATAGACAGCAGCCACTTCCATGCCGCTGACGGTTTTCGGCTTACCGATCGGATACTCCTTGCCTTGAGCGGCGCCTGCGAGTGCAAGTGTTACAAGCATAGCTTCGACGGCAACCAACAGGCTTAGGCGCATGCGATACTCTCTCGCTCTTTCTGTCTTGTCGTTTGCGATTTGGCCTTGCCCTCAGCCGATCAATTCCTCGGCTCAATTCGATTACGTAAATGAAGCCAAGCGGCCGCTTCGTCAACGCGACATTTGCAACGGGCCAGATTTGAATTGTTTTAACTTGAAACTGGCTCGCGACGAGCATTCGCGGCTGGCACGCCCGGCGCACCCGCGGCTTGGCTTGCCGCGCCGATTGCAGTGGCGGCGCTCGATCTTACGGCCGCTGGCGCGGCGGCCGGAGGTCTTGCGATTTTTCGCCAGCACTTTTGCTCCCGCGAAGAGCCGCCTGGCGCCACGGCGCACCCGATACTGATGGGCGAGCCAACGGCAGCGGCGGGTATGGTCGGGCGAATTTAGCGGATCTCCGCCGCATTTTTCAGACAAGAAGGATCGAAACTGCCGCAGCCCCTTTCATGGTTGCCCACAGCGCCCAAACCAGCGGGCGGCCAAAGCGGTCGCGCTGTGCTATTCCGCTTAATGCCGTTGCTTTCCTTTTGGCGGAATCAGCACCCCGACGGGAGGAAGGTGAGCAAAGTTGCCCTTCTTTATCCAACGTCCAGCGGACAACCACGTCGACGAGGTTCCACTGGTGCTCAAGCGCAGTGAGCCTCGGCTACTCGATGACAGTATAGCCAATGGGATACGATTTGATGAACTCCAAACACCGAAGGATCAAATCCGCAACTACCCCGAACATGGTACCCAAGCTCTCGCGCAGCCATGCGCCCGCCGGGCTATCACCCGTGGAATGGCAGAGACGCTTGCGCCGCCAGTTCGGCCGCGAGCAGCCCTTCGGCCTCGAGAATCTGACCGATGAGCCGTTTTTCTCCGAGTTTCGGGTCAGCAATCCTGCTTCGAAAACGAGTTATCGGGTAGCGATCCGGGGCATGGGGCCGGGCGGCAATTTCTGCTCATGCCCCGATTATGCGACGAACGATCTCGGCACCTGTAAGCACATCGAGTTCACGCTTGCGCGGCTTCACAACAAGCGCGGCGCCAAAGCCGCGTTTGCGCGCGGCTACCAGCCAGCTTTTTCCGAGCTGTATCTCCGCAACGACGCCAGGCGCCGCATCCATTTTCGAGCTGGAACGGACTGCCCGCCCGCGTTGCGCGACGCGGCCGCCGCATTATTCGACCCCGGTAACGACGGGATGCTGCCGGATGACCGCTACGACGAACTCGAAAGTTTCATGGCCATGGCGTCGCAGTCCGGTCACGAGTTGCGCGCTTATGACGACGCGCTCGATTTCATCGCTGGAAGGCGCGATGCGGAGCGCCGGGCCTCGAAGCTGGTGGAACTGTTTCCTCAGGGAGCTGCCGATCCCGGGCTCGGAGTCTTTCTAAAAGTGCCGCTCTATCCCTATCAGGCCGAAGGCGCGCTGTTCGCGGTCCAGGCCGGCAGGGCGTTGATCGGCGACGATATGGGACTGGGTAAAACCGTCCAAGCTATCGCCGCCATGGAAATACTGGCGCGGCATTTCGGTGTCACGAGGGTCCTGGTGATCTGCCCGACCTCGCTCAAATACCAGTGGCAGAGCGAAATCCTGCGTTTCGCTGGCCGACAAGCCGAGAACCCGCCGCGGGTCATCAATGGCGGCCGGGCGCAGCGCCAGAACGACTATCGGTTGGACGATTTCTGCAAGATCACAAATTACGAGAAGCTCAAGCCGGACCTCGATCTGATTGCTGCCTGGGCGCCCGATCTCGTGGTGGTCGATGAAGCGCAGCGGGTGAAGAACTGGAACACCATTGCTGCACGGGCCTTAAAGCGCATCGACAGTCCCTACGCGATCGTGCTGACCGGCACCCCCTTGGAGAACAAACTCGAAGAGCTGATCTCGATCGTTCAGTTCATTGATCAACATCGGCTGGGGCCGACGTGGAAGCTGCTGCACGAGCACCAGGTCAAGGACGAAGGCGGACGCGTTACTGGCTATACCGGGCTTGAGAAGATTGGTCAGACACTGGCCCCGATTATGATCCGCCGCCGCAAATCCGAGGTGCTAAAGCAATTGCCGGATCGTTTGGATCAGAATCTTCTGGTGCCGATGACAGAGAAGCAGATGCTCTATCACCGGGAAAACGCGGACGTAGTGGCCAAAATCGTCCAGCGCTGGCGGAAGACCCGATTCTTGTCAGACAAGGATCAGCGGCGGTTGACCTGTGCGCTGCAGAACATGCGCATGTCGTGCAACAGCACCTATCTCTTGGACCGAGAGACGGACCATGGCGTCAAGGCCGATGAGCTGGCGGCCCTGTTCGACAATCTGTTCGCCGAGCCGAAAGCCAAGGCTGTGGTGTTCTCGCAATGGACGCGGACCCACGACATCGTCATCCGGCGCCTCGAAGCGCGCAGCTTGGGGTATGTCAGTTTCCACGGCGGCGTACCGTCAGACAAGCGGCCGGAACTCGTCACGCGCTTTCGCGACGACCCCGCCTGCCGGGTGTTCCTGTCCACAGACGCGGGCAGCACGGGCCTCAACCTGCAGCATGCCTCGACTCTCGTGAACATGGACCTACCCTGGAATCCTGCCGTACTGGAGCAGCGGATCGCACGCATCCATCGCATTGGTCAGCCACAGCCTGTGCGGGTCGTCAATTTCGTCGCGAAGGGCACTATCGAGGAAGGGATGCTTTCCGTGCTGGCGTTCAAGCGCTCACTGTCGGCCGGAATTCTCGACGGCGGCAGCGGCGAGATTTCGCTGGGCGGATCCCGTCTCAACCGCTTTATGAAGGAGGTGGAGAACGTCACGGGGCGCATGGGCGAAAGCGAGGCGGTGACGCCGGCAGAGGAAATCGGGAACAGCATCGTCCCTGCTGAGGACGCAGGACCTGCGGAACACACGAAAGTGGATGCGGATATTAGCGCCGGCGATATTGCCGGCTCGATCCGACCCGCGATGCCGCGCAGTGATTCCGCGGCCAATCCCTGGCTTGCTCTGGTGCAGGTGGGCGCGCAGCTCGTTGCCGCTCTCGCGGCGGCGAACGATCCCAAGGATGCGGTTCATCCATGGATCGAACGCGACCCGGCAACCGGCGTGCGGAGTCTCAAAATGCCACTGCCGCCGCCGGAGGCCGCGAGACAACTTGCCGACGCGCTTTCGTCACTCGCGGATGGATTGCGGGCCGGGAGTGCGTGACACCCTTTGCCGGGCGGTGGACTGGGCCATTTCCTCGAAAATTCAAAAACCGCGATAGATTGCGGTGCTCTATGGAGCTGAAAAAATGGGCAGGTCGCGCAAATTCCTCTTTAAAATCCCTCTGTAAAAGACGGTATTCATCGTGCGCAGAAAAAAATCGACTGCGGTAATAGGGTTCCCGCAAGGATGCCCCCAAGTCGCGGACCGCGTCGACGGTTGTTGAATGCCGTTTTGCGAGCTCAGGCTCGGAAACGGTAAAGCGAGCTCGGGCCCCGGCAGTCATTGCAGCCGTGACGGGCCCATCATGACAGAGCCGGAAGCCAGAAGCAGACGTTATCAGGGCGCAAGCCGAGAAACTATGTCGACACACGCCTGTCCAGGTCCTGCAATAGTGAAGAAACAAGCGCTTCTTCAGCAACACACAGTCGATGCTGCTCCATAGCCGCCGCCAACGCGGTGTCCCATGCGGCCTCGGCGCTCTTGCCTTTCAGAGGCTGTCTGGAGCTTGCGGCAGCGTGGACGGCGGCGATGTAATCGGTGACGCCAAATCGCCATGGCTGTGCGCCGAACTCACGCATGACGTAGTTGCCGATGCGCAGTCCTGGCCAGTCGAAGTCGCCATGATAGAACAGGTATGCTCCGGCCAGCGCGAGCTGCGATAGCAGGCATTGCTGCGCAGCCGCGGGCATGCCTTCGGTGCAAACCAGCGGCGCGCAATTGCCACCCAAGTGGTCCGCGGCAATGGCAAGCAGGTTGGGGTTTTCGCAGACGTAGACCTTCCGCCCCGCCACGTTCCATGAGGGTGGCAAGCGTAGCAATGCGCGCAGAGAACGATAAGTCGGCTCGCCATCGCACCAGCCACTCTCGGAGGCCTTGATCGGCACGTTCAGAAAGAGTGCCGGCCGCGCCAGTTCGTTGACGAGCACACCGGCCGTTGCCCAGATGTCCCGGATCCGCTCGCTTGTCCCGGCCGGTTGCAGCTCGGCCGTCAATTCCGTCACCTCGTTGTCGCCGAGGCTTTGTGCAAGCCGTCGCCACACGGCGAGCACGACCGTCGCCACCGGCTGGCCGTTATCGAGCGCGTGAGCGTCGCCCAGCGCCTCGGCAGCAAGTTGCGAACGCGCGATTCCTTTCGCCGGCAGACGTCCTAAGACCGCCTCGGCGCCGCGGCACAGTTCCGCCGCTAACAAGGAATCTTGTCTGGCGAGCCGTTTAAGCAGGCTGAGGCCGTCCGGCACTCGCAGGAACGCCGCCAGATCCGCCTGGCTGCGGCCCGCAGCAACATCCGACCAAAGCTGCTCGTTGCGAAGACGCGCGGCTGCAAGATTGGTGATAGAGCCATCGAGCCGTTCCAACGCGCCGCGCAGAGAGGGCGCGATCCCCGCGCGCTGCAAGGCGGCATCGATGAGATGAACGTCGATTTGTAGTGAGTTGGAGTAGCGCTGCGGACGGCCGAGCAGCGAGGCGAGCGCGGCGTGCTCCTCTGCCGTGAGTCCATCGATGCGGATGTGCTCAATAGGCCTGTCGGCGCCAGCGCGCTCGAAGCGCCGGCGCAGGCGGTAGCGCAGCGAGGCAAGCTGATCGCCACCGAGCAGACGTTGCAGACGGGGGTCGCAGCGCCCATCCCCATCGACACCTCCACTCATGCAAACTCCCCGCGCCAGAAACATTGCCGTTCATGACACCGGGGAGGCGCGCGGCTGCTCGGCATACTGCCGAATAACAGCAAGCGTCGTGCCTGCCGTTGAAGCGGCGAAATAGTTTGGCGACCCCAAAGCATGGCTGCGGCGCCATTGGTGCCGTGAACGCTTCGGGTTTGGCACAGATGCGGATGGCACAATCCGATCTCGAGGGGTCGTTGCGAGAGATGCTCCGCTATAAGTTCTACAGGCACGGCGCATCCTTCGCAGTCGTCAACGAAACGTGCTCGACCCAGATCTGACGCGAATGTGCAACCTATCGGCAGGCCTAAAGGTGTTGCAGACCGGGAGTAAGTCAGTGCGCTTGTTTCGATCGCGGTGAATTGCATGATGGTGACGTAAACGCTCTCTCACTGGAGAAATCCCGCCGCTCAGGCGGGCGGACATTAAGAGGCAAACCTGCGGTTTGGATCAGCTTGGCATATCCTGGCGCGGCCGTCCCAAGTCCACCGTGAGACGAAGACCGCGTCGACGCCTTCGCGTCGTTGCAATTGGCAGATGGCCACGCCTGGTAGCTCGGCGTAACAGGCCCATTCACGCTCGCTGGTGAGGACGAAATCGAGATCGAATTCATTGATGAGCCCCATGCAATGGGCGCGGGCCGCATCGTCTATGCCGGCAAATGCTTCGTCGAGCAGGATCAGGCGCGGCGCAAAGGCATAGCTGCCTTGGCCGTAGAAGCTCGCCACGGCGGCGAACAGCGGGACTGTCAGACCGAGGGCGCGTTCGCCGCTGGAGGCCGGTCCGGAGAGCCTTCGCCAACGGCCGTCCTGCCAGCGTTCCACACGAAAGCGGTGCCAGCGACGGTAGTCGAGTGCGTTGGCGAGTTGTTCATGCAGGCTTCCGCCGGTGCCAGCGAGCGAGTCCGCGCGCTCACGCTCAGCCGCGATACACTGTTGCAACATTGTGCCGACCACGCTGCGGTCGTCCGCAGACCAAAGATCCGCACTGGTCGCGAGCAGGCGTTTGCGTGCCGCCTCGAGACCCACGGGCGCGCCGTCTTCTTCGCTTAGGGGCTGCCACACGAGGCGGAAGCGCACGCCCGTCGAGGTCGGCCGCTTGTGCAATTCCCTGTTGATGGCATGGCACTGTCGCTCAGCGTTCTGCAGCATGCGCTGCATCTCGGTCGCGATCTCCGCCTGCAGATGGTTCTCCAGCACCTCGCGCTCTCTCGCGGTGAGCAGTTCGCTGCGTTGGGCGATCTCGTCGCCGAGGCGGGTCGAGAGGCGATCAGGGCGTTCGGGTCTATTCTGATACACGATGTGGACCACCAAGCCCCAATCTCCGACGTCTGCGATAGCCTGATGGCCGAGCGCGCTGAGCGCACGCTGCAGCTCGGCGAACTCGTCGTTCAACTGTCTCTGCACCCGCGACCAGGTCTCGTCGTCGTCTTTAAGGTCCGATAGCGCTTGCTCGGCACGCCGCGCCAGCGTCAGCGCGGGATCGATGGTCCAGGGCACGCTCGCACCAGGAACATCGACCTCGGGGATTGCCGCTATGAGCAGGCCGGCGGCGACGAATTGCTGCCATCTGACAACCGAGAGCGCACGAGCTTCGCTGCGTTGCTGCAAGGCGTCGGCAGCGGAGGCGGCCTTCTGCCCTGCCACGGCACGCGTTTCCCCCGCGGCACGCAGGGCAGAGTTTGCCTGCTTTAGCGCGTTGTCGCATGTCTCTACGGCGTCTCCCGCCTCGAGCAGTTGACGCTTTAGGTCTTCGACCTTGGCGCCGACTGAACCAAGCAGCGCGTCGAACCGCGCAGAGGCTTCCTCCCACCCAGTGCGCGCTGCAGCAAGGCGCTCCTCGCTGTTTCTCACATCGGTGCGCGCTTCAGCCTCGCGAGCGCGATACCGAAGCAGCTCCGGCACGGCCACACGCAACTCGCGGGCCGCCGGCGTTAGTCGCCCCAGCGCGTCGCGATAGCAATCCAGCGCGGACTCGGCGCCGAGCAGCGCCTCGGGATTTTCCGGAAGGCGCATGTCGGCGGCGTCTGTGGCGAACTGGTCGCGCGCGCGATTCAAAGCCTGTTCCGCCGCACGACGGCGGTCTTGCGCCTCGGTCAGCCTCTCTTGAGCAACTTGCGCCTCGCGCGCCGCAGCCCCGGCCCTGACGTGGGCGGCGCGAAGCGCATCGTCGACCGGAGCGCGCTGCCACTCTTCGTTGGCCTGCCGACGCTCGCGCGCGAGCTGCTCGGCCGCCGCCTGAATGGCTTTGCATTCGTCGGCAAGTTGCGCGAGACGCTCTGCGATCTCGGCGATTCGGCATTCGCGCGCCGCGGCACGGGCCGTGTGGCCGATATGGGCAGCTGCCGGCTTCGCCCAGGCGCCGGTCAACACGCCGAGACGGAAGCGGCCATCCGGAGAAATCCACGCCTCGGCATTGGCCACGTCATCGTCCGCGCAAGCAATTGCAGAAAGCACTTGTACTACTATGCCGGCCGGTACCGCGCTGTCGTGAGAAACTGACGGCTGCAGCCAATCTGAAAGCGATGCCGACAGTGGCGGTCGAGCCACCATTTGGGTATCGTGGAGGAGTACCCCGCCATCGGCAGTCTGGAGACAGCCGTCGGGCGAGACCCAGGCGTCGAGCAGTCCAGCCACCTCGAGGGCGGCTTCGAGCCCGGCGCGCTGTGCGGCCGTGACTGCATCGCGAAAGTCAACGAGGTGCCACAGTGGGGCGCCTTTACGTGCTTTTCGCACATCGGAACTGCGCGTATAGGGTACGGGTGGCGCCGGATCGACGCCCGCTTCGAGGCGGTTGCGCTCGTCCTCGAGCGTGTGAATTTCCGTTTCCAGAGCGAGACGCTGGTGGTCGAGCGTAGCAGTTCGCTCTGCCAGCCGAAGGGCGGCGCTCTGCTGCAACATGAGCAAGGTGTGCCTACCCGGATTGTCGCCATCCATGCCGACGACCCATTCGGCCAGCGCGGCAAGCGCCGCGGCGATCTCTTCGGGAGTGACGGTGAGCTGCTGCAATCCGGCGAAGTGGCGCTCCCATTCGCTAACGAGCGCTAGCCCCTGTCGCTCGACTTCGGCATCGGCTTGCGCGCGCCGGCCAGCCGCTCTGTCGGCATCGAGCTGCCTATCGTCCCGGAGCCGGCCCTCTTCCTCATGCTTTCGCTCGGCTCGATCCACAGCGTCTCGGCGTCGCCGCAGCAGCGCGATCTCCTCGCGCCGGCGCGCGACCAAGACGTTGAGGCGTGAGCAGGCTCCATCGAAGTCGCGCTGAGGCAAGCCGATCAGCGCGGATGGATCGAGCGACGCGAGCGGATTCTCATGATGCGCAGTGGCGATACCTGCATCGGCCGTGTGGATTGCACTCTCCCGACGCGTCTGCGAGAGCGCCCGTTCGGCTTGCTCAACGCGCTGCTCCGCATGGGCGATATCGTGGAGGGTATGCTGCAACCGGCGGGTTGCTTCGGCAACGGCTGCGGAGGCATGCTCCATCGAGTTCCGGCGCGCGCCCCTATCCCTCTCGGCTCGCTCGAGAGCGTTCGCGTCTTCCATCGCCGGCTCTAGACGCAGTGTGTCGAGCTTAGCGCGTGCGCCCCGCAAGGCCATGTCGGCCCCATCGTGGCTGATGCGAGCCTTTTGCTCTTCGGCTTGTGCTTGCTCGAACACGGCTTGCGCCTCGTGCCGCGCCCGGCTGGTGTTGTCGAAATCCGTCTGCGCTTGGCGCAGAACGCGCGCCTGGCGGCGACTCTGCGTGCCGGCATAAACCCGATATCGCTGCTCGAAACGCGCCACTGCCCTGGCAAGTGCCTTAAACTCCTCGAGCTGCCGTCGATCTTCCTCCAGTTGGCCCAGCGCCTCGGCTACGTCGGCGAGTAACTCGGGTGGCAGTGGCGGCAAGGCTTCGGTCAGCGCATTCGACAACGCTGTCTCGTCCGGTTTTTTCGACAGTTGCGGCTGGCGCAGCTGGATAAGCGTATCCATTAGTGCGTCGTAACGTTTGGGGCCGAGGCGAAAGAGGCGTTCGTCCACAGCGCGGCGATAGTCCCTTGCCGCCTCGAATATCTGGCCGCGGCCTTTGAGGAGTTCGCGCAGGCGTTCCCTCGACAGCACCACGCGCTGCGAACTCGTCAACCAGAGATCCTGGTTGATGCGCGAGCCATCGGCGTCCTCTACGATGAAGAACCAGGAGTCCACCTGTGGGCGGGCCGCCGTTGCCGAAAGGCCGATGCCGAGCGATAGATAAATCGGCGTGCCGTCCTTGAGACGACCGAATTCGATCCAGGCATAGCCGACGCGCCTGTCATAGCCGCTCATCAGCAGGTTCCAGCCCATCTTTTTGCCGCTGTCACCGTCGGGCTCGATGCGAGAAGGCTTCAGTTGCGCGTCGAGCAGGAACGGCAGTGTCAGCGACAGAACCTTCGACTTGCCGGTGCCGTTGTTGCCGCGCAGCAGCAGGTGGCCGTCGCGGAACCAGAACTCCTCGCTGTCATAGTGGAACAGCTCCACCAGACCCATCCGCAGCGGTTGCCAGCGCTCTCGGGTCGGCACCGGCAGCGCCGGCCGCTCCGAGCGTCGGATGAGCGCGACAGAACCGTCGTTCATGGTGTCGTTCATGGTGTCCCAGGGAAACGGTCGTCAGGAGGTCGCCGGTTGTCCCCGAACAGGTGGATATCGCCATCGGCGACGGCGAAACGGGCCAGGGCCGGTCGCGCGAGCACGCCCCCGGCAGACCGCTCGATCAGTTGCAGCTTTTCCAGGCGATCAATCGCAATCGCCGTCAGTTCCTGTTCACTACCGGGTTCGCGTGCGGACTTCCGCCAGTACCGGCCGAAGCGCTCCTTAGTCTCGCGCAGGAACTCAGCTATGTCCTGCTCAGGCACTCGGCCGGGTAAACCCGGCATCTCGGCGCGCTCCCAGCGCTCCCGCCACCTCGCTCGGTTCGCCAGATATTCTGCCACGAGGAGCGTCGCGTGCGCATCCGTGCCCTCGGCCGGCATCAAGACGTCCGTTAGCGACCCAGTCTCATCGGTGAGGGCGAGGCCTTCCGCGCGCTGCTCAGCGACGAGACCGGTGGCCTCGCACAGACGCGCCGCCATGGCGCCCCGCTGATTGGCGAAATAAACGCGGGCCTGCTGATCCAGCGTTTCGATGTAAATCACCGGGTCGTCGAGAAGGCATCGCGCGATCCGGTGACGCAGCATCGTGCGCCGACCCTCGTCGCTATCGGTCACATGCTCCTCGGTCAGCGCGTGCAGCCGTTCGTCGAGCGTGCCCGGTGCTTCTTCGGGTGCCCATGTCGATGGGCCTCGCGCGGCGGCGAGCACACCGGCAAGCAAGCGGCGCTGCACGTCGTACAGCGCGTCTGCCTGATCGCTTGCGGCATGCACGAACGATTCCTCATCGCCCGCGACGCGCTGTAAAACCCCTAGCTCGAGCAGTGTGCGGCACACGGCTACGAGCTCGCGCCGCTGTTGCTGCGAGCCGAGCGTGAAAGTGAAGTCGAGCGCGGCGAGCGTCGGATCTGCGGCGAGTTGAAGCAGCCTCTCGCCGAGGATACGCAGCGTGATCTGCGGGTCGGCGCGCTCGAGCACGGCGCAAGCGAGGCACAACAGCACATAGCGGCGACGGTCATAGCCGGGTAGCCCGCGGGTACTGTCCATCAGGTCGGCGGGCCTTTTGAACAGGCGCGCGCCATCTCGCTCCACATGGAGGACCCAACCGGTCTCTCGCGCAAACCACTCGCGCAACGAGTCTGCGTGGCGACGAACCGCGGTAAAGTCCTCGTGGGCGGGGCTCATCAACGGAGTCATCAGCAGGGCTCGCACGGCGGTGCGAAACTCGTCCCGGCGCGCGAGCTGCTGTCGTTCGCGGATACTGCCGCTGTCTCTTTCCCCTCGTCGATCGGCGCTCATCTGGCATCCTAAATAGGGGTGATGGTGACCACGTGATCTCGCCCTGCAAAGACGCCGTGCGGGGTCTTGATCTTGGCATAGGTGTCCGCGGCCAGCGGCTCGAGCCGGATGTGCAGCACGCCGTCGCCCGTGCGCCTCTCCACGGAAGCATCGGGCCTCGCCTGCTCGCTCAGGGCCTCGCCGAGAAGCCCCAGAAACAGACCGAATGCATGCTGATCAAGCTCGCCCAGATCCGATAGGCGGGCGGGGCGACCCGTTGCGAGGCGTTCGCGCGCGGCTTCGACCTGCAGCAATTCTTGCGCGAGCTGGAGTGCGAGAAGGGCACGGTCCCGGCCGCGGTCCCTCACGCGCGGCAACGGACCACGCGGCGCAGCTTCGCCGTATTCGCGCAGCCGGGGGTGAACGCGCATTGGCGGGGCATCCGACCACGGCGTGCTGGCCGGCAATTCGGCATCCGCATCAGCGTTGAGCAAAAAATGCCGAGCCGGATTGATCGCGAAGGCGGCGCGCGCGAGCCGATGTGCCGCCTCGTCGTCGCTACAGCGCGCAAACCAGCCGGCGAGCACGCGAAAGTCGGCCGAACGGTCACTGCGACCACTGCGCCTTTCGTTCAGCGCAGCAATCGCACCCAGCAATTGCGGAATTGCCGATCGCGCTCGCGCTCGCAGAAGCTCCGCCTGAGGTGGCTCATTGCCGGTGCTGAGAAACCAGCCGCGCAGGCCTTTCCAGCGTTCCCGCCAGGCTCCCCGGTAGCGGTGTCGCGCATCGGCCTGATCTCGTGCCTCGCCTGGCGCGGCATCGCGCGCCTCGCGCTCGACAATCTGCTCCAGCAGGGCATCGGAGCGCGGCTCCAGCGTAACGATGAGCCGGGCGATGGAATCCGAGCGTCGCACCAGATCGCCCATGAACCGCTCCAGATAATCGATCAACCGACGCTTGTAGCTCGCCACCGCGCCAGCGTCTGCGTGCTGCAGCTCGATGCTGCGCGCGACGCCAGCCATGAACGCCTGGGCGTTCTCCGCCAATCCTTCGAAGACGCGCACCAGATCGCGCATTGATTCGTGGATCTTGGCAACGTCCGTCTCGGTATCACTCGCGAGGGCGGCGAGGGCCTTAAGACGGCTCGTGATATCTTCGAGCGCTACCGTCTGCAGCTCGGCCCGGCGCTGAAGAGTCTGCACGAAAACAGCCAATGCGGCTTCCACCGCCTCGCCGCCCGGCGAGAGCCGGTAGAGGAAGCGCGCGCGATAGAAGTCGCTGATGGTGGAGACCCGCGCCGTGTCTGGATGTGATTCGAGATTGCCCCAATCGGAGAGCTGAGCCAATGCGAGGTTGACTTCTTCGATGCGAGGCGGGGGTCCCGGCCATCGGCCGTCGGCCAGGACCTCATCAGGCCTCAATTGCAGCCGGTATTGCCGCTTCGCTGCTGCGAAGACGTCCATGATCGAGCGATAGAATGCGGCTTTCTCGGCGCTGACGTGCCTAAACAGCTCAGTAACGTTGTTTGCAGCGTGCACGGAATTCGCCACTCCCTTGTGAGGAAGCATGTTTATGCTTTGTTCTTTGCCCGTCAAGCTCTACCGTCCACGGAAAAGACGGGGCATCCACGGAAAAAGAACGGGAAGATCATCGAGCGAAAGGTTTGATTCGGCTGCCAGGCTGGCGACAGAACATGCTGATTTTGCGACTTCGACCTCAAGAACGCGGTCGCGAGATTGCCGCAATCGGTCGGCCGTTGGCCTTCAGCCCGAGAGACGACGGAGCCCCCCGCGATCGCACGCGATGGATAGCATTCTTGGCCAGACGACGGCTGTTGTGCGTTTTCCAAGCATTCGAACGTGGTGGCGCCGCGGTTTGAACCGGCGCAGGGACATCGAGGGTGTCCTGATCAGGCAGGCGCCAAGGACGACATCTTCACGCACGCTTTTCTCGGCGACTTTGGGTTCTGGAAGAAAATCTTGCCTACCCGCGGGCAAAGCCGTCATTATGCTCTCGAGATCACGCCAGTTCATCACGCTCGCTGACGTGCACCTGAGTTCTGGCGTGCGCATTAGAGACGCAAACGAGCCGCCTCGCTGTGCCAAGCATACGCTCAGCATGGCGCCACGACGCGCGGGTCGATGACAGGCGCGAGATTGCTCAAACGAACGACGGCGGACGAGCAACCGCGCTGCACTATCCGCCCACGCACGCTTGTGACTGCTTTCAAGGTGTTGCTCGATCACGCTGCCGACCCGGATTTTCGGCATGACAATAGACCTACCGTTCCATTCGCTAGCACGGCCCTCAAAATCCGTCGGCAACGTGTTTGCGCGCACCTACTTCACGATTTGTACGGTCTCTCGTTGTCGAGAAAGTCGATGGCTCCTTGTTAGCGGCAAACGTTCGCCAGCGGCGCCGATGATCAGGGCCGGGGGCCTCATTGTGGAGTCCGGAACAAAGACATCTAGCGTTCAGGTCTCGCAAGCCGAATTTCTTTAACTCCTTCGCGAGGGACGGTTCTTGGCCGACCAGGCGTTGCACTGGCGGATAGCAGCGGCGGCAGGTGCGTAACGCTCACGAGGATAAAATTTTCTCGATTGCGATTCACTGTTCCGATCCCGAGATAGAATTTTGCAGTCCACTCGCGCCCGCTCGGTCGGTGATGCCTAGCAGTCCGCTCGAAGAGCTCCGAAAGCGCATCCGCGCGCTGTTATTGAGCGATCGGATAGAGACGTCGAACCTTGAGCACGACGGCGTTATCTCGGCCGCCCCCTTAACCTTCAAATATGGTCAAGGCGGACTGGTGACCTTATTCCGCTACGGCGTTGCGGTCCTGACGGGCCTTACCACCGCAGAGGAAGAGGAAATACTCTGGCGCTTGCAGCCGAGGCTTATCGGCCCCATCAAACCCTTCGAGGAGGAAACGGCGCTGATCGAGCATGCTCCGGACAATGACGAGCAAATCCTCCCCGGTGGACCGATCATGCTGAAGACGATCGCCCCCGATCGCCTCATCATTATTGCCGATGCGCTGTCGAAAAGTGTCGTGCTGGCGCGCGACGAGCGTGAAGTTGCCGCCGTATTCGAGTTGGTCGAGCCATTCGCCCGTCAACTTGCTGATCACGGCCGGACCTTTGCCGGCCGGAGGGCCATTCTCAAGCACGTCGGCAACGCATTGCTGGTCCAACACCGCGTATCCGGCCGGGTTGCGGTGACGGAAAAACCTGATGTGGTTTGGGATCGTCCTGATCTGGAGCGGCTCTATGCCCGGCTGCAAGACGAGTATGAGCTGGAGGAACGCGCCGAGACCCTAGCGCGTAAGCTTGCCGTCATCTCCAAGACCGCGGAGTTGCTGACCGATATGATTGATACCAGGCGCTCGCTGCGGCTGGAGATCATCATTGTCATTTTGATTGCGATAGAACTCATCGTTGCGGGTTATCAGGCGCTGCATTAATGGCTTTGCGAAAGCAATATGACTGACAACGGGGCCTTTGTATGCAGACGCTGTTGTGTCGCTTGGTAGAGGCGCATCAAATCCTTAATAGATTACGTTCGTGCTTAAGATCTGATTAGGAAGACTGTTGGAGCACGTTCGGTGTGGACGGTTTATGATGAGAGGCCGATTTCAGCGAAGCGATTCGGCTGACCACGAGCTACCTGTTCGCGCACACGATTTGGCCTGCAGTCTGGCAGTGCAGCAGGAAGGCTGCGCGAGCGCCGTCAGCGTCCGCGCCGAGCGTATGAAGCGGGCTCCTCGTCCTCGAAGCCGAGTTTCGCGGACGACGTTCACGGCCTGTTCCGATAGGGTCACGCACTTCCCCGGTTGCTTAATTGCAAGACGTAAAGAATGCCGAGCGCGCTACAAACGTCCCGCAAAGTCAAACGTTCCGCAAAGTCAAGCGCGCTGCAAACGTCCCGCAAAGTCACCAACGTCAACTGTGCATTGCGGAGTTCGCAGGTGGCTGTGCTAGGATAGTTCAAAATCATAACGCCGGGAGGGCGACCATGGTAAGGCGACTGCTTGCGGCACTATTGTTTGCCGTTTTGGCAAGTGGCGCGATCGGGCCCGCAAGGGCTCAGACCTTTCCGCATAGGCAGCCGATCAAAATAGTCGTCCCGTTCCCGCCGGGTGGGCCGACCGACGGAATGGCGCGGATCATCTCGCAACGCCTGCAAAGCGAACTCGGCCAAGCCATTGTGATCGAGAACCGCGGCGGCGCTGGCGGCGGGATCGGCGGCAAGTTTGTCGCGTCAGCCCCTGCCGACGGCTATACCCTGCTCATGACCCCCGGGGGAGCGCTGACTACCGGTCCAGCGGTGAATCGCGATATTGGCTACGATCCTGAAAAGGTCTTCACTCCCGTCTGCCAACTTATCGAGACGCCGCTGATCATCTCCGTGCTCCCGACAGTGCCGGCGAAGTCGCTGGCGGACGTGGTAGCGTATGCCAAAGCCAACCCCGGCAAACTAATCTGGGGCTCGCAGGGCTTCGGCACCGCGCCGCATCTGCTCGCGGAGATGTTCAAGCTCGAAGCCGGCATCAACATAGTGCACGTGCCCTATCGCGGCAGCGGCCCTCTGCTCAACGCTGTTTTGGCCAAACAGGCGCAGATCATCGCCGACCCCTCGACCACCAGCCTGCCGTACATCCAGGCGGGTAACCTGCGCCCGATTGCGATCGCAGGCCGCGAGCGCGATCCAGTATTGCCCAACGTTCCGACCGTAGGCGAGGAGGGCTTCCCAAAACTTCAGGCGCCGTTCTGGCTCGCCGTGGTAGCGCCAGCCGGAACTCCAGGCGACGTGATCGATAAGCTCAATCAAGCATTCCGCGAAGCACTCGCGGCGCCTGATACCCTCAAGAGGCTCAAGGCACTCGGTGCCACGCCCAAAGTCGGTACGCCGGAGGAGCTTGGTGCGATGCTCGCCAAGGAACTTACGCAGTGGAAAGCCGTCGTGCAGGCAGCACACATCGAGATGAAATGAAAAGGGGGAGGCAGGGCCATAAAGATAGCGCAATAATGCAGGGCTTGTCGTCTGAGTAGCTGAGGATGACTCAGCCGGGGTAACCTCAGGGGTAACAGCAACGCATTCACCCCGGCAGCCACCACTGCCCGCGCCGCGTGCGCACGCCCAGGCGTTCGGCGGCGGCGATCAGGAAGCGTTCGGAAACCTTGGCCTCAGCAGCGATGGCCTTGACCAGATCGCCGGGCACCGGACCGTTGGCAAGTTGCTCGCGCACAATGGCCTCAGCGCGCTTCGGCGCGGGCAGCCGGCCATTTCCGGCGGGCCGACTCTCGGTGCTGCTGGCGAGCGTGGAGACCGACTTCGTACTTTGTACGAGATCGGCTTGGGGCGGCTTCGGTCGTAACGGCTTGGGCTCCGGGTGCACACGCGCACCATTTGCCCGTGGCGACTCCCATTCGGATGGGTCCACAGGCAACGGAGCGACGGCGCCGTGCGACTGGCGCAGGCGATTGAAGATCGGCAAGGCGTTGTCCAGGCTGAGCCTGTCACGCTCATCGAGGCTGTGTTTGTAGTCCTCGAGTTCGTCCGCCGTGGGTCGGCGGCCAAACGCGCCGGAAAGCCCACTTGCACGCAGCGTCGTGAGACTCGTCGCGTCCCATGGACGGCACACGGTACCCACCGGCGAGCGGCCGTCAATTCGCCGCTGGATTTTCCGGCGGCCGCCGGTACAGTCGATCATTCATCGAGGCAAGCGCAGTGCAGGTGAGCCAGCCCGCGGCTCTTTTTCCCCAAAGGAGGACGCCATGAAGATGAAACTTTTCTCCATAAGCTTGGCGGCGGTGGCTCTGGCCGGAGGGCTCGCTGTTAGCACTGCTTTCGCGCAATACCCTCCCGAATATATGAGACCTTGGCGATACCCCTCCGAGCAGCGAAACGATTGGCGATACCAGTCCGAGCAGCGAAACGAACAGTATAATCGCAATTTCGCCACCCCGGGCGGGGGAGGCACACCGTCCTGCGCGACGACCCAGAACCAGAATTGCAACGACGATAATCGCCGCAACGGCTACCGCTAGCAGCCTCTCGGCGACTGCAAGTGTCCGGGACAAATGGCGAAAATAGTAGGACAATACGATGAAATGGGCACTTATCAGTGGTTTGCTGGCAGCGAATGTCCGGGTCTGTCTTGGTCTCGACCATTACGAGATGAAATGAGTTGCGGCAGCGCGCCGAGCCTAAGACCCTAACTGCGCTGTCGCCATTGAAAGACCCGCCATGTTCCGCCGCGATTCCCCCGCCGAGGCCGAGTTTCGCATGGAGGTGCGGAGCTGGCTTGAAGCCAATCTTCCAGCTTCGCTGCGCGGACGCACGGTGCGGCCGCCGCCCGCGCAGCTGATGCCTTGGTATCGCACCCTGTCGCGCAAAGGCTGGATTGCTCCGCATTGGCCGAAGCAATACGGCGGAATGGGTGCCACATTAAATGAACAAATCATTATGGGCGAGGAGCTGGCGCGCGTCGGCGCGCCGCAGCTGCCGGCCCAGGGTCTCAATCACATCGGGCCGATCCTGATCAAATTCGGCAGTGACGCGCAAAAAGCGCGCCATCTGCCGCCGATCATTGCCGGCACGGTGATTTGGGCCCAAGGCTATTCAGAACCCGGCGCCGGCTCCGATCTTGCCAGCCTGGCAACGCGCGCGACACTCGACGGCGATCATTTCGTGGTGCAGGGACAAAAAATCTGGACCACGTGGGGCCATTATTCCGATTGGATGTTTGCTCTGGTGCGCACCGATCCGCAGGCCCAGCCGCGGCATGCCGGTATCAGCTTTCTGTTGCTTGATTTGCACAGCCCCGGCATCGCGGTCAGGCCGATCAAGACCATCGCGGGCGATGACGAGTTCAGCGAAGTGTTCTTCGATAACGTCCTGGTCCCCGCCGAAAATCTAGTGGGCAAGCTCAACGACGGCTGGCGCATCGCCAATGCACTGCTCGGGCACGAGCGATTGGGCACGTCGAATCCGCAATACGCACTGATGGCGATCGAACGCATCAAGACAATGGCGCGCGCCTCCGGGATCATCGATCATCCGGCTTTTCAAGACCGCCTGGCCGCGGCCAGCATCAATGTCACGGCACTGTCGGCATTATTCAGTCACGGCGTAGAACTCGCCAGCCGAAAGCAAAATCCCGGACCGGAATCGTCCATCATCAAGATTTTCGGCTCCGAACTCCTGCAAGCGCTCAACGAGCTTTTGCTAGAAGCGGCCGGTGGTCACGCATCGACGGCAAAACCGATCGCAACTGATTTCGGCGAGGTGGATGTAGCGGCTCCGTTTCTTCAGGTGCGGCGCGCGACTATTTATGGGGGCTCTTCGGAAGTTCAGCGCAACATCGTTGCCCGCCGCGTTCTAAACTTGCCAACTTGAGGGCTTCCGGCGAACGGCTGCGGTGAAATGAACATGGAGCTCGATCTCACCCCGGAGCAGATCCTGCTGCGGGACAACGCCGCCAAATTCGTCGCCGCGGCGAGTCCGATAATGGCGCGCCGGTTTCGCGAGCACGATGTGGGGTTCGCGCCCGAGAGACTGCGGCAAACTGGCGAGCTCGGCTGGCTTAGCATCCTCGTTCCGACTTCTGTCGGGGGGCTTGGCCTTGGCCTCACCGAGCTGGTCTTGGTGCTGGAGCAGGCGGGTCGTGGGCTTCTCTGCGAGCCGGTCGGGCTCGCAGCGATCAGCGCCGCCGCGCTGGCCCAAGGGCGCGCGCCGCATCCGATGCTGCAACGGGCAATGGCTGGTGCGGTCCTGATCGTGCCGGCACTGCAGGAAGGCCCGCACCACTGCGATCCCCACAAGCTAAAGACGCGTTCGGAAAGGGCGAACGGAGCGTTTCGCTTGACCGGGACCAAGTGCTTTGTTTGTGCCGACGGTGCCGATGGCTTTCTAGTCAGCGCCAACGGGCCCGAAGGACCCGGGCATTATTATGTCGGACGCCATGCACGCGGCTTGTGCTTATCCGCGATTGAGACGGTGGACGGCCGCAAAGTTTCAACGCTGACCCTGGAGAAAACGCCGGCCGATCTCATTGCACCGCGCCAATCGGCAGACAACGCGGTGGCGGCCCTCAGCGATCTGGCGCTGATCGCCTTGTCTGCCGAATTGCTCGGCGTTATGGCTAAAGCGCGGGACCTTACCTTCGACTATCTGTGCGTCCGCAAGCAGTTCGGTAAGCCGATCGGCAGCTTTCAGGCCCTGCAGCACAGGGCGGTCGACATTTACATCCGGACTGAGACGACGCGCTCGCTGCTGTATCAAGTTGCTGCCAACAATCACCCCCATGGGATCGATCCTGCGCAGGCCGTCGCCGTGAAAGCCAAGGCCTCGGAAGATGCGCTGTTCGTTACCGAAGCCTGCATCCAACTTCACGGCGCCATCGGCTTCACCGAAGAGCACGACATCGGTCTTTATCTCAAGCGCGCGATGCTACTGTCTTCCCTGTTCGGCAATGCGGCAGCGCAGCGCCGCCGCTATGTGCAAATCGCCGGGCTGATAGCGTAGTCGTGCAGCGCGCCATGGACGAAGACTTTGCCAGCAACGCCGTGCTCGATATTCTCGGCACCAGCAAAATTCCGGCGAGCGACCACCCGCGGTGGAGCATGGATTAGCCCCGCCGAACAGGAGAAATCATGAGCGAAGAGCAAACCGTGACTTACGAGCTTGAGGGCGAGATCGCTTTGGTCGGCCTCAATCGCCCGGACAAGCGAAACTGCTTCAATCCGATGGTGATGAAACAGTTGCGCAAGGCGATCGAACGCGCTGGAGAGGAAGCGAAATGCGGCATCATCTTCGGCCACGGCGACAACTTTTGCGCCGGTCTCGACCTGCGCTGGGCCGCGGACAACTGGAAGAACGGACGTTCACGGCGGCTGCCGTTTCCGTTCAATCGCAACACCTATTTCGAGGAGATGGCGCGCGGCAACATTCCGTTCATTGCGGCGCTACACGGAGCGACGCTGGGCGGCGGGCTGGAAACGGCTGCCGCTGCCCATATCCGCGTCGCCGATGAGACCACGTTCTTCGGTTTGCCCGAAGGAACGCGCGGCATTTTTGTCGGCGGGGGCGGCTCGATTCGTGTCGCGCGCCTGATCGGATTCGCCCGCATGCAGGACATGATGCTCACCGGCCGCGTGCTTACCGCGGAGCAGGCCGAGCGCTATGGCATCGTGCAATACGTTGTCGCGAATGGCCAGCACCTCGCCAAGGCCAAGGAACTGGCGCTGAAGATCTGCAACAACGCGCCGCTGTCAAATTTCGCCATCACCAACAGTCTGCCGCGACTTCAAGACCTGTCTTACGACGACGGACTGTTCTTCGAGCGCATGGTGGCCGAATACACCCGCAGCGCGGAATCAATCTCGCGGCTCAATCAGTTCCTCGACAAGACCGCGCCGCGCGTGCGCCCCGAATGAAGCCGCGGGCGAATCCGATTGAAGGAGATAAGGAATGAGTTTGCGTGACAACGCCATTGTCGCTTATGCCGAAACCAAGGTGATGGAGAAGAGCGATCGCGACGTTTTCGTGCTGGCCGGAGAAATTCTCCAAGAGCTGCTGGACAAGACCGCGATCGACAAGAACGAGATCGACGGCCTGGTCATGGCGGGCCTGACCGGCACCGGCGCCGGCAACCCGTTCTGGGCCCAGACCATGGCCGACGAACTGGGTCTCGAGGTCGGATTCTGCGAGCAGGTTCACACCGGCGGCTGCTCGGCTGCGGGGTGCGTCGCACGCGCGGCGGCGGCGATCGATTACGGGATGTGCGAAGTGGCGCTGCTTTTGTTTGCCGACACGCATGTGCTGGAGGATAAGACCGACCACAGTCACAGCTATCGCCGCGAGTGGACCGAGCCGTATGGTCTCATGGGACCGCCTGGCGCGTTCGGGCTCCTCAGTCGGGCCTACGAGGCGAAATACGGCCTCGACTATCGGATGCTGGGCAAGATCGCGGTAACGCAGCGCAATCACGCGCTGCTCAACGACAATGCCTGTGAAAAGCTGCGCGTGCCGATCACCATTGATGACTATCTCAATTCCCGCATTATCGCCGATCCGATCCGGCTCCTCGATTGCGTGATGCGAGCGGACGGCGCAGCCGGCCTTATCATGATGAGCCGCCAACGCGCGAAAGAGAAGAGGCTCACGAAAGGCGTCATTCCGATCGGCTATGCCGAGCGCACTAACTTCAAGGGCGGCGAGAATCTGGTCGATGTGACCAAGAGCGGTCATGAAATTTGCGGCAAGAAGGCGCTGCGCGAGGCGGGTCTGGGCGTCAAGGACATCGCCTCGTTCCACCCTTACGACGATTTCATCATCGCCATCATGCTGCAGTTCGAAGCCTTCGGCTTCTGCACGGCTGGCCAGGGCATAAAATTCATTCGCGACCACGACTTTTCTTTCAACGGCGATCTTCCGCTCAACACCGGCGGCGGCCAGATCTCGGCGGGGCAGGCTGCGTGCTCATCGCATAATCTGATCGAGGCGGTGCGGCAGCTGCGCGGCGAGGGCGGCAAGCGTCAGGTGAAAAACACCAACAACGCGCTGGTGACCGGTATCGGCTGGATCAATTACGGACGCAACTGGGGTTCGAGCGCGGCGCTCGTCCTGGTTCCGGAATAGGCGAGCGGCCCATGACCAGTCCTGCAAGCGACCGACCATTGAACGACACGCTTGGCGTCAAACGCACGATCAGGCACTTTGATTTCTCCGAACCCTATTGGCAGGGCACCAAGCAAAAGAAGCTCCTGATTCAGTACTGCAAAAAGACCGGAAAATATCAGCATTTTCCACGCCCGGTCAGCATCTTCACCGGACGGCGGCGCGACCTCGAATGGCGCGAGGTGTCAGGCAGCGGCGTGGTGTTCTCCTATACGATTACCGAGCGCGGCACGCCGGCCTTCCGCGGCGCTGAGCCATACGCTGTGGTGAGCGTGACGCTCAACGTCGGCGTCAATTTCATCGCCAACATCGTCAATTGCACGGCTGCCGAGTTGAAGGTCGGCATGAAGGTGAAGCCGTACTGGCACCCGCTCGATGACGGCACCCATCTTTTGATGTTTCAACCCGACAAGGACGCGGCATGAGCGGAGCGGAAGATGCCCGCGGCCCGAAAGCGGTCGCGAGATTCCTAAACCCTCGCTCGGTTGCGATCATCGGCATGTCGACGCGCGCGGGCAGCGCCGGGCAAATCATCTTACAATGCCTGAAAGTTAATAACTTCGAGGGCGACGTTTATCTAGTTGGCCGCACTGATGAACTCATCGACGGCCGGCCGGTGTTGAAGAGTGCGGATCATTTGCCGGAGGGCGTCGACCTCGCGGTATTCGCCATGCCGGCCACCGCAGTGCGCGAAGGCATCGAGGCCTGCGCGCGGCGCAAGGTGGGCTCGGCTCTGGTGTTCGCGGCGGGCTTCGCCGAGATAGGCGATTACGCCACCCAGGATGCGGTGACCGCGGCTGCTCGCAGCGCAGGCCTCGCTGTGGTCGGGCCGAACTGCCTTGGCTTTACCAACAATGTCGGCGGCTTGTGGCTGCACATGCTGTTTGCCCGGCAGGCGCGACGCGGCGTCGAAAATGGCGTCGCCTTTGTCGGCCAGAGCGGCGGCTTGCTCGGCCACTTCCAGCGCGCCACCGAAGGCCGCGGCATTCCGCTCTCCTATGTCGTCTCGACCGGCAACGAGGCTGGTCTCGAAACCACCGACTTTCTCGAGTTCCTCGTCGAGGATCGCTCTACCCGCGTCATCGTTCTGTATTGCGAACAGATAAGGCGGGCGCAGGCGTTCCTGACCGCGTTGCGGCGCGCCCGCACGGCAGGCAAACCGGTCGTGATGATACTGGCGGGCCGCAGCGCCAAGGCCAAAAAGGCGGCGCAGTCGCACACCGGCGCCTTAATCAGCGACTTCGCAACGGTGCGGACCCAGGTCGAGGATGCAGGGGCCGTTGTCGTATCCACGATGGACGAGACGATGGACCTCGTGGAAATCCTGCAGCGGTTCCCGACGCCGCCGAGCAAGGGGCCTGGCATCTTAACCGCCTCGGGCGCTTACGTCGGACTGACGGACGATTTCGCCGAAGAGACCGGCCTTGACATTCCGGAGCTTGCGCCGGCGACCCTGCAAAAAATCAGCGCCATGCTGCCACCCTACGGCAACTACGGCAATCCGCTGGATACCACTGCTGGCTTCGCGCTCGCCATGCTTCCGGGCGTGGTCAAGGCGCTGATTGACGACCCCAATGTCGGGATGCTGTTCATCTCGTTTCCGATCAACACGGCGGCCCCAGTGCGGGCCTTCAACGAGGGCATGGCGCACTCGCCCAAGCCGAAGGTGATGGTCGCACTCGGCGACAGCTTTAAACTCGGCCCTGAGGTGGACGAGGCGGCTAAGGAAAGCCCGGCCGTCTACTCGCGCTCGTCCGACCGCATGCTGCGAGCGATTGCGCACTACACCAGATACGGGCGCTTGCTCGCGCGAACGCGCGTGACTGAGACGGCCGCAGCGCTCGCAGGACTACCCAAGCTCGGGTGCGGCACACAGCCGGAATGGCTGGGCAAGGAGATCCTCGCCGCGGCTGGCATTCGCGTACCCGACGGCGCGCTCGCGCGAACGCCTAATGAAGCCGTCGCGATCGCCAAGCGGATCGGCTATCCGGTGGCTCTAAAGGCGCAGGCCGCAGCCCTGTCGCGCAAGACCGAGGCCGGTGGCGTCGCGCTCAATCTCAGCGGGGAGGCGGCCGTCCGCGAGGCTTGGGATGCGATGATCGGCAGCGTCAAGCGCGCCAGGCCGTGCCTTGCTCTGGATGGTGCACTGGTCGAGAAGATGTCGCCGCGCGGCGTCGAGATGATGGTGGGTGCGAAACGCGATCAAAACTGGGGCACGGTGCTGTTGCTCGGTCTCGGCGGCATTTGGGTCGAGGCCTTGGGGGACGTGCAAGTACTGCCCGAGAGCGCTGACGAAGCGCAAATCCGCGCAGCGATCGGCAAGCTCCGCGCGGCGAGGCTGCTGGCAGGCGTACGCGGCGCGCCGCCCGCCGATCTCGACGCCATAGTGCATGCCGTCCTCGCGGTCGGCCATTTGATGCAAAGCCTTCCGGCAGTGACCGAGATCGACGTCAACCCGCTGATGATCCATGCCGCGGGCGACGGTGCCACTGCACTCGACGCACTGATCGTGACCGCCTGAGCGCCACGTGTGTTGATCGGGGGAGCGAAAATGCGCCTCTTGTGCGATCCCTACCAGTCTTGCAACCGAGTGCTCCAGCCACAATGCGTCAGCGCTTGTCTGGGGACCAAGGTCGCTTATGCTTACCGCTCGACATCTTGTTTGATTGATCGAAAGCGCAGAGCCGCAGCGTAAAACATACAGCATGAATGTGACCAAAGCACTGCTTTGCGGTTGCAGTAGATCCCATGTAGGCGCCGACATCCTTCCTCGCTCGGCGCAACCTAGTAAGCCGTGCTATTTGATGCAGAACTGCGCTCGCGCGGACCCCTTGAATTGGCAGAACAAAAGATAATGTCGATCGGAAAGGGACTCGGATAAGTTCATGGCGCCAACCATTGGGTGAAGCGTTCCTCAAGTTTGGCGATGCGTCGGCCTCCCAACCTTCATCTTCCTTGACCGAAACCGCGATATTGTCGCGGTAGGTCGGAAGCTGGAGGGCGATCTGCTTTGCAATGAGCGCATAGGCGCCCGGATTGGTCGGCCATAATAAGACGCGTATTGACGTCGGCTTGCGGCTTTGCCTGCGAGGTTGTCGTTTCGCTCCGCCACCTCGCGCCCGATGGTTGCGATCTGCCGCAGGTCCGCAGCTCGGAAGCAAGCCCGATGGCATGTCCCTCGCACAAGCGCTCCGCCAGCGTGCGGCGGCCTGATTGCGTGACTTTCGCCTTCAGCGGCAGCACCATTTCGTTTTAACTGGTGGCCATCGCCGTGATTGAACCAAGGATCTTGCGCTCGGCGACGTAAGGCTGGCGCTGCGGCGTAGTCGGCAGCGAATTCCGGTGAGCCTAACGGCGCGTGCAGGTAGAGCGAGAAGCCGTGGCCGAAAAAGCACAGGCGGCGCTTGCAGTGCCTGCCGGTTATCCAGCACAGCCCTTTGGGCGCCCGGTTTTTATTTTTCCCCATTGTCCTTCAGATCATTCCATGAGGCGTTGGGTGCTAAGCGGTCGGTGCAGTCGAGCGCGCGCTTGCCTCAACCGGTGCGTCGTCCACGATAGGTGCGCGGCAACCATTGGCCAGCCCCCGGCGCCCGACCTCTACGGCCACCTCAAGCAGATTGGACGACTTTTGAGCCTTCGTCTAGAAGCACTAGTCGTGACGAAGACCCAAGCCTACTTCTTGCAAAGGCAATAGGTGTCCCATGCGAGAGACCCTTGTGCGCGTGACTTGCTTGGTGCGACGTTACGATCATCATACAGCGTCAGGAGGATATGATCGCCTGGCCGCCGCTGTCGGCGCGCAGATCATCGTGCGCAAACAGATTCCGGGACTTTTCGGCAAAGCCGCAAATGGAATCTGGCGGCAGCTGACGCCTAAAAAGGACTCGCCGAACTCCTTTTACCGGGTCGACGATTGGTTGACCGAGTTACAAGCACTGACCACGGGGTTCTTGTGGCCACCCGACGTACTGCATGTGCTCTACGACGGGCAATTTTATCTTCTGAGCAAAAGGCGAAAGCTGCTGCGATGTCCGCTGATCGTGACCTTTCACGGTCCTTTTACAGATCCCAGTTTCACTCGCCCTCTCGACACCTATCGAAAAGGCCTTGGCATCGATGTTGCGGTGGTCGTCGCGACCAGCCAAATTGCCCCTTTACAGCGTTGGATCGATCCCGGCAAAATCGTCTACATCCCCCACGGCATCGATACAGATCGATTTCGGCCAAAGGAGCATACATTGTCGCCGGACAAGCTGCGTGTATTAACCGTCGGCTCCAATATGCGAGATTGGTTCGTGATTTATAGGACAATCGACGAGATCAACCAGCGCGGACTAGCTGTCGAATTTCACGTAGTGACTGCCGAACAATTCTTCCCCTTCTTTATCGGCTGCGACAACGTTGTGCTACATTCCCAGATCTCTGAGGACGAGTTGATCGAGCTATATCGCAGTGCCGACGTTCTGTTTCTTCCGGTATCCAACGCGACCGCAAACAACTCCATTCTGGAAGCCCTTGCTTGCGGGACACCAGTGATTTCAACGCTCGTCGGCGGCATTCCAGATTATGTTAATGAAGAGAGCGGCTGGCTTCTACCGCTCGGCGATGTGTACGCCCATGTGAATTTGATTGTATCGCTTGCAGGCGATAGAGAATTAGCGCGAAACCGCCGGAAGCTGGCAAGAACACAAGCACTAAGATTCGATTGGCGATGTGTTGGCGAGCAAATGATCGCCCTTTATAGGCAGACCAAATTCCGGGCATCTGCGCAGAGGCCTATGGCTACTCCGCCATGATCTTGAGTTTGCCGTCGCCCTAGTCGACCACAGCGCTTGCCGCAGCTCGGCCCCCGATCGAAGACCAGCCATTGCCAACCAAACTGCGCACTGCTTTGATCAAGCGTCTGGGCCAGGAGTTGATAGAGGGGCGAGCGATCGAGTTCGCATGAATAGATCCAGTCCGGCGACCGTCGCGATATTTTCGGGAATGGAGTGTTGGTGAGCTTGATGCGGATGGCGTACGCGCCGGTCGTTCAAGGCGTCAGGGCGCGAGAACAGACGAAGCGCATTAAGCTTGTCGGAGTATATACTTCGCGCGGGTTCAACGGCCTTGTCGACGGCTAGTGCGATGACAGCAACTAACCCTTTGCGAAAAACAGCATCGAGAGCCGCTCTTTTTTATCGCGAAGCCGAAGATGGCAACTCAACAAAATCCCGATCCAATCCTTGCCGCAGATTATTCGTCGATGATGGCATTCACACCGTCGAAGCCGGCCCCCGTGTTGTCATGAGGGCACCGACTCGGAACGCTCCAAGAACTTCTTTGATCGGCGAATTCAGCGACGGGTAAAGAGCTCGCGGCTTCCAAGTGGCCATCTCCGCCCAATGTGCAAGTGACCGACTGCTGCGAGGCGGTGTTCATCCTGCATTGCCCGCAGCGCCCTCGGCGCGTACTATCGGTACTCGCCCATTACTAGAACTTCGGAACGATTTTGCGGGAAACAGATTGGGGAACAGTTCGTGCGCCGAGATGCGCATGCAATATGCTGTCGGATTCCAATGCGAAGGTATCGAATATCACTAGCGCACCGCAACAGGCTCAAACGAGTTTGGCTCATTGAAGCGAGTTTGGGGCGAACTTTACAATTTTCGAAGGTTTCTTCGAATGTCCGCTATGTGTTCCAGCAATTGTCGATTTTTAAAGTGCGCTCCACCGGGGAGTTTCTCCTCTCCGATACCGGACATCAAAAAGATACACGCGAGATCGGACATTGTGTACGACCGTTCGCCGAAATCGATTCCCGGCATTGATGTCAACGTAAACGCGCAGATCGAACTGGCACACAAGTTTGTTATGTATTACAAGGACATCCCGTTCCCCGAAAAAAGGCAGGATGGATGTCGTTACTACTTCGACAACGACTACTTCAGCTATGGAGACGGTGTAGTGCTCTATTCCATGCTGCGCCAGTTCAAGCCGAAGCGCGTCATCGAAGTAGGGTCGGGATTTTCCTCTGCGGCAATGCTCGACGTAAACGATAAATTTTGCAATGGAGATATCGACCTAACATTCATCGAACCTTTTCCAGATCGACTTCTGAGCTTGCTGGAGAATCAGGACACTAAACGATGCAATATTATTCGAGCAGATGTGCAAGAAGTTCCAGCACGACTCTTTGCCGACCTGCATGAGAATGACATCCTCTTTGTGGATTCATCGCATGTCGCCAAGACGGACAGCGACGTTTTGCACCTGCTGTTCAGCATACTCCCGTCATTGAATAGAGGTGTGATCCTACATTTTCACGATATCTTATGGCCATTCGAATATCCGAGCCTGTGGCATGATATCGGGCGTGCATGGAATGAGGCTTATTTTCTCCATGCGTTTCTCCAATATAACTGCGCCTTCCGTATTCTTTATTTCAATTCGATGATGGAAGTCCATCACGGCCAGTTCCTGCGCAGTGCAATGCCGCTAGCAATGAAAAAACCCTCGGCACCCTTAACGCCAGGGAACACGAGCTTATGGATTCGCAAGATACAGTAAGCGCAAAGTTCGCAGATCGGGCGATGACGCTGCTGCGTCGGTTGCCTTGCACATCACGATTTTGATGAAGGAGCACAAGCTTTCCGGCGTCGACCTTGCGGTGGTCGCCATCGCCGTGGGTTTTGTGGCGAGGTTCGTATTCCGGTAGCTTCCAGGAAGGCCAAGGGAGAGGACAAAGATGAGGTATCAGGATCTGCTGTACGGCATCGATGGTAAGGTGGCGACGATCACGTTGAACCGCCCCGATCGCATGAACGCGCTGTCGCGCAATCTTGAGGCGGAAATTCACCGCGCCCTGGACGAGGCCGATGCCGACCGCAAGGTCCGCGCCATCATTCTCACCGGCAACGGCGCCGCCTTTTGCGCCGGCTACGATCAGGCGGCGGCGCCGGCTTCCGGCGTGCGCCATTCCGACCCGCAGGGCAAGACGCATGCCGAGTTTATCGAGCATTGGCAGCGTCACGACGGCAGCCGCATCAACCATTGGACCCATATGTGGAGCCTCGCCAAGCCGGTGATCGCGGCGGTGAACGGCTGGGCGATGGGCGGCGGCTTTTGGTATCAGCTCGCCGCCGACATCACGATCGCGTCCGACAAGGCCGTGTTCGCGCAGCCGGAAGTGCGCCACGTCTCCAACTCGACCTATCTGTTCACGGCCTTGTGCGGCTGGAAGGCGGCAAACCGCTGGGCGCTCACCGGCGATCACTTCGACGCGCAGGAGGCGCTGCGCATCGGCATGATCAACGAGGTGGTGCCGCACGACGAGCTCATGCCGCGCGCCCGCGCGCTGGCCGAGCGCATTGCGCTCGTGCCCGAACCGTCGATCCGCCTCAATAAGGCGATTTCGATGTTGGGCATCCAGGCTTCCGGCGTGCATTCGGCGCTGCTCCTGGAAGGCGCGTTGAGCGCGCTCGTGCATTCATCGCACAATGAAGACCGCGAGCGTCTGTTCGCGGCCCAGCGCACGAATGGGTTGAAAGCCTATCTCGAGCTGCGCGACGGGCCGTTTCAGCCAGAGCCGATGGGCCCGCGCTCAAAACCGCGGTCGAAGAAGGAGGCTTGACGCCGGCACGCCGGCTTGCGCAAAGCCGGCGAGTGCTTGCACCTTGTTTTTAAGCGGCGAGAAGCCAACCACAGGGAGAGCGGCGATGAACTGGCAGCGCGAAGCTGACGTGCAACGGGCGTGGGCGGCATCGCGCGAGGTTCTTGCGCAAACGCGCGGATTGGGCCGCGGTGCGTTTCCACGGGCACTTGGCAAAGCGGCGGCGGGTTCGGCTATGCTCTCGCCGCTCGCCGGGCTCGCCGCCCGGATTCGCAGTGCCAGCTACTGGTGGAACAAGAAGACGTTGATCTGATATGCCTACGCGTCGCACCCGAGTTCGCGAACACGCGCGAACTCTGCCTCGATATAGGCGTGGCTGAGTTCCGGCGTCAATTCCTAAATCGGCAAAGCCCGGATCATCATATTCACGTCCTGCGGCTGCGAGAAATTGCGCGGCGCCACAGAATCTGCGGAATTGAAATGAGGTCTCGCGGATTTTTCGCAAGGCGGGCCAGTTCGGCTGCGGCCATTTGGCGGACCCTTTCACTGGCCTTGTTCGGGCTCCCTGAGTTGAGAGGAGGTTGCGGATCATACTCGATCATCAATTGCGCGACCTCTGCCGCCTCGCGACCCGCGATCTCGCCGACCAGCGTCAAGGCGAGGTCGAGGCCAGCCGACACGCCAGCCGCGGTCCAGACCTTACCGGAGCGCACGACGCGGCTATCCGGCCTTGCGATCGCGCCGAAGCGCGCGAGCGACGATTGCGCCCACCAGTGCGTGGTGGCCTCCTCGCCTTCGAGCAGCCCTGCGGCGCCGAGGACGAGCGCGCCAGAGCAAACGGACGTGGTCCATCTAGTCGTCTGGTGTGTCTTTTTCAGCCATGCGAGCAGCCTACCGTCCGCCATCGCCGTCGTGGTGTTCGCTTCCGAGCCCGGAACCAGCAGCATGAACGGCATCGACGTCTCGTCGAATGAATGGGTTGCGCCGATCGTCAATGCGGCGCGGTCAGTGGCGATCGGGCCGGGCTCGTGCGCCACGAATCTGATTTCCGCGCCTGGCAGGTACTTCAACACCTCGTAGGGACCGAGTGCGTCGAGCGCCGTAAGACCCGGATACAGAACGATCGCGATCTGTGTCGCCTCAGGCATGGGTCTCTCCAATGAAGAACGCAAGTGAATTTGCACCGAAACTAGGCGCAGACTTCCTTGGTTCGTTTCCTCTCCGTCCGCATTGACGCCGATGCGGACGAGTTGAACCGTGAGGCGAACCAGCCGTCGACTGGCCCTCGCGGCTCGTGAAGCCTTTCTCCAATCCGTGCCGAGCCTCTTGGCAACGGTCACAACGTGGCGTTCGGCGCCGGCTTCCCATTCTCCCTGAGAGCGCAGCCCAGCCTTGCCGGCTCGCCGGTGACGTTCCTTGACCATCTGGACCAGCGTCCATCCCAGGTTTACCGCGTCCTGCACACCGATGTTGAGCCTCTGTCCGCCATCCGCGGATGAGCCGGCTCGGTGGTTATCGTCGGAGGAGGTCCGACAGCGTTGATGTTAGCGGCGAGTTGGCACTTGCCAGCCGCGGAATATTCTCATGTCCGCGAGACGGACCGGTGACGCAGAGTTCGGCCGGATAGCCCGGGAACAGGCTGAGAGGGGCGTAGTTTAAAACAAGGGGTCTTGCGGCAGTAGCAGAACGACTGCCTGGCCAAAAGCTGGCGATGCACCCTAAGCTGGCGATGCACCGTACTGTCCCGGGGTGCTAGGAGCATCTCATGTCGGAGGAGGCTTGGGAAAACGAGCGTCGTTTGTCCGATGCCTATGTCGAACTTCTGCATCCTGAATGCATTGTGGTCTTTGGCGAACCGGTCGGCATTATCAAGGAAGCGCTGCCATCATGGAAAGCCTGAGAGATGCGCCGCGGTGGACGGAAGTGGAGCTGCTAGATCGTTCAACCAGCCGTCAGGGCAATGAGACAATCGTCATTGCGTACAGGGCGCAAGGCCATCGCAGTGACTCTGCCCCATACCGCGCCTATTGCAGCTCGACGTATGTTCGACGAGATGGCGCGATGCGAATCATCCAGCATCAGCAGACACCAATTGCCTGAGTGAGGCGGTGATTGGGACTGGTCCGCACGTAGACTTGGACAAGCTTAAGGATATTCCGCGAGAGTTCCCGGTGCTCACACGGATACAGGTCAACTACTCCCAGGCATCCCGGGAGGCATGCATATGGTACGCACACGCATCGTACCAAATATTGGCGGCTCCGAGGTTGGTCGTGCTAATCGCTTTTATGGCGATATGTTGGGAATGCAGAGGCGCGCACATTTCACTAGGAGATCGCTGCTCGGGGACAACTTTCTGACTTGAATTGTCGGTCAGCCGCCAAGCGCGCGCACGAAGGCTCCGCCCCAGCCCATAACAGGACTGCATCGCCGTCGTAAGGGCCGGCGGCATCCCGAGCATCGGCCAAGAAGGTTTCAAAGTTTTCTGAAGCGCGTTAATTTCCATTAGGCCGAGGATCGTCTCATGTATCGGCGTCCGCTACGTACAAAATTCAACACTGAACCGATGTAGCATTACCGTGTCTGATTGACCGGTCGGTAGCATCAACGCGAAACTGATCGAAAGGAGAGCTTCATGGGCTTCGCTACGCAAAAATCAACGGTCGAGGCTCAACCGCTGGTAGCCGTACGTAATGTTCGAGCGAGTAGTCGCTGGTACGCCGAATTGCTCGGAGCAGACTCACTTCCAGAACACCGTCACCGCGACTTGTACGAGCGGATCTCATGCTCTGGCCGGTTGCTTCTTCAATTGCATGCTTGGGACGAGGAAGACCACCCCAATCTTGTCAACGCGGACTTGGCACCGCCCGGACATGGCGTCTTATTGTGGTTTCAGGTCGATGACTTTGACTCCGCCGTGGAGCGAGCTCGCGCGTTAGGCGCCCAGATTATCGAAGAGCCTCACGTCAATTCGGCGCCGCGACACAGGGAGATCTGGCTGCGTGATCCCGATGGCTATGTGGTGGTCATTGCCAGTCCGGATGGTGAATGCGCCTCCTAACCTCCGTGCGGCCGCGCCTTTGAGCCGCTTGAGAGCCGCCAAGTGTGGCCGACTTGCGATCCTAATCTGTGTGCGAACGTCCAGGATTGGCGTGCAGTGCGTGGGAAAGCCATAAAAATCGGCAAGTCGGTTTTGTATCCCGTGCAAGGTCTGGACGAATGGGTAAGAGTCTCGTGATGTGCCGTGCTTTGCGCAAGCTCGGCGTGGTTGATGACGAGGAGTGTGACGATCACGTTGGATCAGGCTCTACCGCTCCAAGCCCATGCCCCACCAATTCGTACAGATAAAAATCACATTATATTGACTGTTGGGTAGCTAACGACGGGAGCTGCTCAAGCACCCGTCGCCGATCAAGCGGCCGGTGCTCGACCTCGGCCGCCGCAAATTATCGGGCAACTTCGGCCCTTAGTGGGGCCGGCTCCTGGAGTAGGTCCTTTAATGTCCCGGCGAAAGCTCCGCCATGCCGCATTCGTTCACAGTGCTTGGAACACATCAGCCGGACGCGCGCGCAGCAACAACTGGGCGAAATTCGGTCACAGCCGATCCGTTTAGAATGTCGCCGGCCTTTTTCCCGCCACTGGACGATCATGCTTTTTCCGAAGACATGCGGCTCTCTGCGCGTCGATAGCAGCCGGCGCGCTCTGGGCGGTTCCGGGCATTGGCGTTGTTGCGAGCGGGCTTCGAGGGCGGGCTTGGAGGATGAGCATGCCTTTGCGTGAGTTGGTCGGCGGCATGGCGTTCGCCGCGGGCACTCTCGTTGTCGTGTCTTGCACGTTTCCCTCTCTCGCGCAGGCCGCCGATATGGGGCCGGCGGCACCGACGCCGGCGCCGGTGCCGCCGATCGCTTACGCGCCGCAAGTCTACAACTGGACGGGGATCTATGTCGGCGGTCACATCGGTGGCGGTTTTGTCGGTTCGTCCTGGAGTGATGCGATCACCGGCGGCAGTGACACGATCAATAATTCGGGGTTCCTGGGCGGCGGACAAGTCGGCGCCAATGCCCAATTCAATCGGCTGGCGGTCGGCCTCGAGGGCCGATTTCAGCTGGATGAATCTGTCGAACAGCAGCACCAACTCGATCGGCGACAAGCTCAACAGCAACTTGCAATGGACCTCCACTGCGACTGGCCGCATCGGCGCGGCGTTCGATCGCCTTCTGGTCTACGGCAAGGGCGGACTTGCGCTGGCGCAGGATAGGAGCAGCCTGAGCAATCTTTCCGGCAGCACGGCCAGCGACAGCTTCCTACGCACCGGCTGGACCGCCGGTGCCGGCCTTGAATATGCGCTCAGCGACAATTGGTCGGCAAAGGTCGAATACGACTATCTTGGCTTCGGGCCGCAATCGATGAACTTCACCGCGCCGACCCATTCGGCGAGCACCAGCGCGAGCCTCAACGTACAGGAAGTCAAGGCCGGCGTGAACTTCCGCTTCGGCGGCGGGCACTAAGGCGGCGAAATAGTGAATAGCGAATAAGACAGCTACTCGCTAATGAATGTTGATCTTTGCCGCGACGATCACCGGCTTCCAGCGCGCGATATCGGCGGCGATGCGGTCGCGGAAGTTTTCTGGCGTATCGGGGATCGGCTCCATCAATTGTGCCGCGAGCTTTTGCCGGACCTCCGGCGAGGTGATCGCCTCGCCGACCAGGCGATTGATGCGCGCGACCATGAGCTGCGGAAGACCTGCCGGCCCGATCAGGCCCATCCAGGCATCAGCTTCCACATCGACGCCCGACTCCTTCAAGCTCGGCACGCCCGGCAGCAGGGCCGAACGCCGCGCAGTGGTGAGCGCCAAGAGCTTGATCTTGCCGCTGCCAAGCTGCGGCGTGATCGAGATCGCTGGCAGGCAGACCATCTGCACGTCGCCGCGCATGAGCGCTGTCACTGCCTGGGGCGATGACGCATAGGGCACATGCACGAGCTTGCTGCCGCTGCTGAGCGCGATCGCCTCCATGGCGAGCTGCGACAGTGATCCGGTGCCGATAGAGCCGTAATTGTATGTGCCCGGACTGCGGCGAATGAGCCCGATCAGTTCCGGTACAGTGTTGACATTGAGTTTGGCGTTTACCGCAAGCGCGCTCGGCTGCGTTGCCAACATTGTGATGAGGGCCAGATCCCTGCTCGGATCGTAGGGCAGATGCGCGAACAACAGCGTGTTGATCGCGAGGGGCCCACCGATGCTCACCCCGATGGTGGCGCCGTCCGGCGCAGCCTTGGCGACTGCATCCGTGCCGGTATTGCCGCTCGCGCCTGGCTTGTTCTCGACGAGGAATGTCCTCCCGGTCTGTTGCTGCAGGCGGTCGGCGATCAGCCGGGCGACGAAGTCCGGGGTCGCGCCGGCCGCGAACGGCACGATGATGCGGACTGTCTGCGTCGGCCACTCCTGTGCAGCGGCGCCAGCGAACGTGGCGACAACGATCGCGAGCGCGACGGCGATCAGGCGTGTCATCAGCTTGCTCCTGCGCTTCCCCGATAGCGCCGGCAGACGTAGCATGAGAGGTCTTGTCGACGAAGCGGAGACGGAGCGTGCGCGCGACCGCCCGATTGAAGAGCCTGTTGGCGTCCGGTCGCATTGCGGTGGCGCCGGGCGCCTATGACGGACTGTCGGCGCGGCTCGTGACGCAGGCCGGCTTCCCCGCGGTCTATGCCAGCGGCGGCGCCATCGCGCGCTCCGCCGGCCTTCCCGATCTCGGCCTCATTCCTCTTGGCGCCATCGTTGATCGGCTCGCCGCAATGGTGGACGTGGTCGATGTGCCGGTGGTCGCCGATGCCGATACCGGCTACGGCAACGCGCTCAACGCGCAAGCGGCTGCGCGCGCATTCGAGCGCTCAGGGGTCGCCGCCTTCCATCTCGAAGACCAGACGTTCCCGAAAAAATGCGGCCATTACAATGACAAAAACGTGGTGCCGGCGAACGAGATGGTGCAGAAGCTCAGGGCGGTGCGCGACGCCTTGCGCGACCCCGATTTCGTCGTCATCGCCCGCACTGATGCGCTCGCCGTCGAAGGATTTAATGCCGCGATCGAGCGCGCCGCCGCCTATCTTGAAGCAGGCGCCGACATGAGCTTCGTCGAGGCGCCTACATCGGAAACGGAAATCATCGAGATCGCCAAGCGCCTGCCGGGGCTCAAGCTGATCAACATGTTTGCCGGCGGCAAGACCCCGCTTCTGCCGGCGCAGCGCCTGGAAGAGCTCGGCTACCATCTCGTGATTATCCCCAGCGACACCCAACGCGCGGCGATCGCGGCTATGCAGCGTGTGCTGGCCGCGATCGGGCGCGACGGCAGCGCCGCCGCAATGTCCGGCCACATGGCTTCCTTCGACGAGCGGGAGCACGTCGTCGGCACCGCCGCCTACCTCGATCGCGGCCGGCAGTATGGGTCGTAAGGCAGCCATCATTGACAAGGCGGATGCGCTCGCCATGATCGCGGCCGGCGTTGCCATCGATGCGAACTCCGGCTGATGGGCTCGTACAGATTTTGCACGGCGGTGACGATGGATGCCCGTTTTGGCGACCTTCCAATCGCGCCGGCGGGATGAGGGTGTCGCAAAACCGAACACCGGACCGGGCAATGGGTCTTGCAATCGAAATTCTCGGACTTGTGCTGTTTCTCGGCGCGCATGTGTTCGTGACCATGCGCGAGCGGCGCGAGGCGCTCATTAAGGCGATCGGCTCCGGTCCTTATCGGGGCCTGTTCTCGCTCGTTTCGCTCGTCGGCATAGTGCTGATCGGCTACGGTTTTGCGTGGTACCGTTCGGCGGGTCTCATCCCGGTATGGTATCCGCCGGCATGGACGCGCCACATCGTCGAGGCGCTGATGTGGCCGGCGAGCATCCTGGTGGTCGCCGCCTACATTCCCGGCAACATTAAACGCGCGCTCCAACATCCGATGCTCTTCGGCGTAAAGACCTGGGCCCTGGCGCACCTGACCGCGAATGGCGACCTCGGCGGCATCATCCTGTTCGGCTCGGTGCTGCTGTGGGGGGGTTACGACCGGTTCACGCTCAAGCGCCGCACCGACCCCGGCGCGCCGCCGATTCCCGTTGGGGGCCTTAAGAACGACATCGCCGCCGTCGTGGTCGGCACCATCGTCTATCTGGCTCTCGGCTTCGTGTTTCACCCCATTGTCATTGGGCTGCCTGCGTTCGGAACGCCGGCGCTCGGGCACTAAACTCGGGCACTAAACAATGTCGGCGCAAGACGACGTTCGCCGGCTGACGGCGCCCGACATTCGCGCCCGCAAGGGCGGCGATCCGATCGTGTGCCTGACCTCATATCACGCCCACACAGCGCGCATCGTGGACGCCTATTGCGACGTCATTCTGGTGGGTGATTCGCTCGGCATGGTGATGCACGGGCTCGAGACCACCGTTCCGGTCACCCTGGACATGATGATCCTGCAGGCGCTTGCGGTGATGCGCGGTTCGCGCCGCGCCCTCGTCGTCGTCGACATGCCGTTCGGCTCCTATGAAGCCTCGAAGGAGCAGGCCTTCGTGTCCGCCGCACGGGTGATGAAGGAGACTGGCTGCGGCGCCCTCAAGCTGGAGGGGGGCCGGCGCATGGCGGAAACGATCGCGTTTTTGGTCGAGCGCGGCGTTCCGGTCATGGGCCATGTCGGTCTCACCCCGCAGGCCATCAACATGATCGGTTCGTTCCGCGCCCAAGGCCGCGACCCGAGCGGCTGGGGGCCGATCGAGGCCGACGCGCGCGCGGTGGCCGACGCCGGCGCCTTCGCAGTGGTACTTGAGGCGATGGCCGAGCCGCTCGGCCGCCGCATCACCGAAGAGGTGGCAATCCCCACCATCGGCATCGGCGCCAGCGCCGCCTGCGACGGCCAAGTGCTCGTGCTCGAAGATATGCTCGGCCTTTCGTCGCGGGTGCCGAAATTCGTCAAGCGTTTCGGTGAGCTCGGTCCCGCGATCGAGCGGGCAGTCAAGGGCTATGCGCAGGAGGTGCGGGAGCGCCGGTTCCCCGGGCCCGAGCACGTCTACCCGATGCGCAAGTCGAAAGGCCAGGACTGAAAGCCGTCATGACCCCACGTCGCCGCCGTCGGATCGTCGCAGGTCACGGTTGCGCTTTGCCTTGCTGGCGCCACATCATTAAGCTACGCGGCAGGAAGGGATTCCAGGCGTAACCGCCGAGAATGTCCTTGATTTTGCCCACTAGCGGAGCGTTTGCCCGGCGATCTGCCGGAGGCCGTTGCGGCGAATTTTTGGCAACTTTCGTGGGTCGGTTCGTGGCCGATATCTTTCATGAAGTCGATGAGGAAGTCCGCCGCGAGCAGCTCAAAAAGCTGTGGCAGCGCTACGGCAACTTGATCATCGCAGCGTGCGTTCTCCTCGTCGCCGTCATCGGCGCCTGGCGCGGCTACGATTATTGGCGGACCCAGAAGGCTGGCGAAACCGGCATGGCGTTCGAGCAGGCCGTGAGCCTTGCCGAAGCGGGCAGGCACAAAGAAGCCGAGGCCGCGTTCGCCAAGATCGCTGCCGAGGGCACCGCAGGCTATCGCGTGCTGGCGCGCTTGCGCGCGGCGGCCGAGCTTGCGCAGACGGATCGCAAGGCCGCCATTGCCGCCTACGATGCGCTCGCGGCGGACAAGAATGCCGGCCCGGTGATCGCCGATCTGGCCGCGCTGCGTGCGGGCCTGCTGCTCGTCGATACCGACTCTTATGCGGATATGCGCAAGCGGCTCGAGCCGCTGACGGGATCCGGCCGGTCCTTCCGCTTCATGGCCCGCGAGCTGCTGGCATTCTCGGCGTGGAAATCCGGCGATATCAGCGCGACGCAAAAATGGACGGACGCGCTGATGAGCGATCCGAACACGCCGGCGGGAACGCGCAGCCGCGCGCAAATCCTAAGCGAACTGATCGCCGCCAACGGCAAGGGCTAAGCCGGCATGCAAGCGCGCTGCAAAGTCCCACTCCTTCAGGTCGGCTCCATGCTTGCACTGATCCTGGTGCTGGCGGGTTGCACGAAAGGCGGTCAGTTCGACCCCACGTCGCTCCTCAACAACGACATGTTCGACAGCAAGAAGCGGCTCCAGGGGCAGCGGGAGCTCGTCTTCCCCAATGGCGTGCCGGGAGCGACCACCGGAATCCCCGCCGATCTCTACAAGGGCTATCAGCCGCCACCGGGTCAGGCGGCCGACAATGCCCCTGCGGTGACCCCGGTCGTGCCACCGGCGGACGATGCGGCAAAAGCCGAACCCGAGAAAAGGCCGGCGAGGGTGGTGCGCACCCGGCACAAGCCGCGAACCGAGGTCAGGGTTGGCCTTGCCAAGCATCAAAAACCGGCGGCTTCGAGCGCACCGCAGACGCCACAAACGGCGTGGCCCGCGCCACCCGCCGCGCCGACGCAATCGTCGAGCACAGTTTGGCCCGCGCCGCCCGCCGCGCCGACGCAATCGTCGAGCACAGTTTGGCCCGCGCCGCCATCCACGGGTCAGCCGCAGGCCACGCAGTGGCCGGCCGCACCGCCTGCAGGTTCCGTGCAGCAATCCTCACAGTCGATCTGGCCAAACCCGCCGGCACCCAGCGGTTCGACCCAGTGATTCGTCGCGGCGCGCGCCTGCCGCCGGTTCGTTTCGTGACGACGATCTGATGGCAGCGCGGACCGGACAATTCTCGTCATGGGCTTTTACCACGATCAAATTGTCCCTTTACTGATTAATCTGTCGATGCGGCAGCGGAATCTCGTTGAGTACCGCCGCCGCGTGGTGGCGGCGGCAGAAGGCCGCGTGCTTGAAGTCGGGGTCGGTCCCGGGCTCAATCTGCCGTTCTACTCTCAGCGGGCCCGGCAAGTGATCGGCCTCGAACCATCGCCGAAGCTCATTGCACTGGCGCGCGGAGCCGAGCGCACGGGCGCCGGTGCGCAATTCATCGAAGGCTCCGCCGAGGAGATTCCGCTCAACGACGGGACGGTCGACACTGTTGTCATGACCTGGACCCTGTGCAGTATTCCCGATGCGTCCCGCGCACTTGGCGAGATACGCCGGGTGCTCAAGCCCGGCGGGCGTTTGCTGTTCGCCGAGCACGGTCGGGCGCCAGAGCCGAATGTCGCGCGGTGGCAGGATCGGCTGACACCTATGTGGAAGCGCTTTACCGGCGGTTGTCATCTCAATCGCGCAGTTGGATCGCTTATCGAGGAAGCCGGTTTCGCCTTCGACCGCTGCGATACCGGCTATATGCGCGGCCCGAGGCCGTTGACCTTCATGTACGAAGGCAGCGCGCGCCCGCGATAGGCGGAGCCCGCAAGCGCTCGACTGGTCCTCTTCGCGGCCAAGCAACTTGGCGCCGGAATCGCGCTTACCCGAAAGTGCGCAGGAGGCTACGCTCGCGCGTCGCGCTTCGGACTGCACTCATGGCCTTTACCGTCGTCATTGTCGGCCGACCTAATGTTGGCAAATCGACCCTGTTCAATCGTTTGGTCGGGCGCCGGCTGGCGCTTGTTGACGATACACCAGGGGTGACGCGGGACCGGCGCGAGGGCGGCGCGCGGCTTGGCGATCTTTCGTTCAAGGTGATCGACACGGCTGGTCTCGAACATGCCGATGATGAGACCCTTTCCGGACGGATGCAGGCGCAGACGGCAGCGGCGATCGGACAGGCGGACGCGGTATTCTTTTTGATCGATGCGCGGGCCGGCGTTGCGCCGGCGGATCGCGGCTTTGCTGATCTGGTGCGCAAGTCGGGCAAGCCTGCCATTCTGCTTGCCAACAAGAGCGAAGGCCGCGCCGGCGAGGCCGGTGTGCTCGAAGCGTACGCACTCGGCCTGGGCGAGCCGGTCGCGATGAGCGCCGAGCATGGCGAGGGCCTTGGCGGACTCTACGATGCCCTGCGTGCGGCATTGCCCGAAGCTACGCAGCGCCCCGCGATCGACGCGAGCGGCGGCATGCTCGCTGAGGAAGTCGGGCAAAGCGGCGAAAAGCCGATCCGCATCGCCATCGTCGGCCGGCCTAATACCGGCAAATCGACCTTGATCAACCGCCTCCTCGGCGACGAACGGCTGTTGACCGGACCGGAGCCCGGCATCACGCGTGACGCGATCGCGGTCGATCTAAAATGGCGCGGGCATCCTTTGCGCATCCACGATACGGCCGGCCTGCGCCGCCGCGCACGCATCGTGGAAAAACTGGAAAAACTGTCGGTGGCCGACACGCTCAACGCCGTGCGCTTTGCCGAAGTAGTCGTCGTGCTGATCGACGCGCAGATGCCCTTCGAGGAGCAGGACACGCGCATTGTCGATCTGATCGAGCAGGAAGGGCGCGCCATCGTCGTCGGCATTAACAAATGGGACTTGATCAAGCCGCCGCCGGGTTGGTCCGCGCGGCTGCGCGAGCAGACCGATCGGCTGCTGCCGCAGATCAAGGGCGTGCCGGTCGTGGTCTTATCGGCGCAGACCGGCGCCGGGCTCGATCGGCTGATGCAGGCCGTTCAGGACAGCTACGCGGTGTGGAACCGCCGCATTCCGACCGCGGCGCTCAATCGCTTTTTGGCGCAAGCCGCGGCAGCCAACCCGCCGCCGGCGGTAGCCGGCCGTCGACCGCGGCTCGATTACATGACACAGCCGAAAACGCGCCCGCCGACTTTCGTGCTGTTTTCCTCGCGCCCTTCGGCGCTTCCGGAGACTTATCGCCGCTACCTTGCCAACGGTTTACGCGAAGCCTTCGCGCTGCCGGGCACGCCGATCAGGCTGATCTTGCGCGCCAAGGCCAACCCTTACGCCGGACGCAAAAGGCGGCGCTGATAGCAGCCTCCTCAAGCCGGCTGCGTGAATTCCAAGAATTTGCCTGCGCGAAAATCGTAGAGCTTGCCGGTTTGCAAACAGCTCGGCAGGCAGAGCGGCACGATGGTCTCCGCCACGTCCTGCGGGGTCGGCAAGGTCATCGGGTCTTCGCCGGGCATGACTTGCGCGCGCATGCGCGTGCGCGTCGGTCCGGGATTGAACAGGTTGATACGGATTTTCGTGGTCGTATCGGTTTCCGCCGCGTAGGTGCGCGCCAGCACGTTGAGCGCAGCCTTGGAGACGGAGTACGGGCCGCTATAGGCGCGGGCATGCGTGGCGGCGCCGGATGTCATGAACACCGCACGGCCGGCCGGTGCGCGCCGCAGCAGCGGGTCCATCGCGCGAATGAGATGCCAATTGGCCGTGACGTTGATCGCCATCACGTCGTCCCAGGCTTTGGGATCGACGTGTCCGAGCGGCGAGCTCTGGCCGACGATCGCCGCATTACCCACGAGCACGTCGAGCCGCTGATGGCGCTCGTTGAGCGCCGTCGCGAGCCGGTAGATGCCGCCATAGTCGCGCATATCGAGCGGCGTCAGCGTGGCTGTGGCGCCGGCCGCGCGCACCGCATCATCAAGTTCCTCGAGCGCGCCTTGCGTGCGCCCTACCGCGACCAGATGCGCGCCGGCGCGCGCCAAGGCCAGCGCCAGCGCGTGGCCGATGCCGCGCGTGGCGCCGGTGATCAGCGCGACGCGGTCCGCAAGCGGTTTGGCCATGGTCCCAATCGTTCCTATTCCGCCTCGACTGCGCGTCCTGTATAGGGAGCTTGCGCAATCGGTGAAAGACCTCATGCTTGCTGGGCAGTTGGCGCTGATTGGTGCAGCCGTTTTCGCCGGCGCGGCACTCTATGTCAGCATTGCCGAACATCCCGCGCGGCTTGGTCTCGATAATCGGGCGCTCCTGATGGAATGGAAGCCTGCCTATAAGCGCGGCACGCTGATGCAAGCCCCCTTGGCCATTTTCGGCTGCGCGCTGGGGCTGTTGGCCTGGTGGCAGACCGGACACTGGCAGTGGCTCTTAGGCGCCGTCCTTATCATCGCCAACTGGCCCTACACATTGCTCGGCATCATGCCTACCAATGACGCGCTTATGGCAGCCGAGCCGACCACGGCCGGAAATGAGAGTCGAAAACTCATCGAGACGTGGGCGCGGCTGCATGCGGTGCGCACGGCGCTCGGCTTCGCCGCGACGCTGGTGTTTCTGTGGGCCTCACTGCGCTGACAAGACTTAAGAATCACGCCAAAGCCGGTTTTGCGTTCAGCTCGCCTCAGCCAGCAGCGAGAGCTGGCGCGGGATCGCTTCCTGCGCCATCTGGTCGGTGAGCGGGGTCGGGTATTCGCCGGTGAAGCAGTGATCGGTGAATTGCGGACGCCCGGCGTTGCGTCCCCGCTCGCCCATGGCGCGATAGATGCCGTCGATGGAGAGGAATTGCAGCGTATCTGCGCCGATGAATCGCCGCATGCCCTCGAGATCGTGGGTGGCGGCCAGAAGCTTGTCCTTCTCGGGCGTGTCGATGCCGTAATAATCCGGGTGCGTGATCGGCGGCGAAGCGATGCGGAAATGCACCTCGCAGGCGCCCGCCTCACGCATCATCTGCACGATCTTCACGGAGGTGGTGCCGCGCACGATTGAATCGTCGATCAGTACGATTCGCCTGCCGCACACCACCGCGCGATTGGCACTGTGTTTGAGCCGTACGCCGAGCTGACGGATGTGCTGGGCCGGCTCTATGAAGGTGCGGCCGACGTAGTGGTTGCGGATGATGCCGAGCTCGTAAGGGATGCCGGATTCCTGCGCATAGCCAATGGCCGCCGGCACGCCGGAATCGGGTACCGGAACGACCACGTCCGCGGCTGCCGGCGCTTCGCGGGCAAGCTCGATCCCGCACGATTTTCGCATCTCGTACACGCTGCGGCCGCCGACGATCGAATCCGGTCGCGAAAAATAAATGTACTCGAAGATGCAAGGCCGCGCCGGTAATTGTCCAAACGGCTTTTCCGAATGGGCACCGTGCTCATCGAAAATGAGAACTTCGCCGTTCTCCACATCGCGCACATATTGCGCGCCGATGATATCGAGCGCGCAGGTTTCGGAAGCAAGAATCGGGCAGCCGTCGAGCTTGCCCACAACCAGCGGTCGGATGCCGAGCGGGTCGCGCGCGCCGACCAGCTTTTTGTTGGTCAAGCCGACGAAGGCGTAGGAGCCTTCGAGAATTTTCAAGCCTTCGATGAAGCGGGCGACGAACCGATTGCGATGCGAACGCGCCACGAGATGAAGGATCACCTCGGTATCGGTGGTCGACTGCATCATGGCACCATCGCGCACCAGTTGGCGGCGCAGCGTGAGCCCATTGGTGAGATTGCCGTTATGGCCGATGGCAAAACCGCCGGCATTGAGCTCGGCGAAGAGCGGCTGCACGTTGCGCAGAATGGTCTCGCCGGTGGTCGAATACCGGACATGGCCGATAGCGGCGCTGCCGGGCAGCCGGTCGATCACCTCACGGCGTGAAAACGCGTCGCCAACCAGGCCCAGGCGGCGTTCGGAATGAAAGCGCTTGCCGTCGAACGAAACGATGCCGGCGGCCTCCTGACCCCGATGCTGCAAGGCATGCAGGCCGAGCGCCGTGATAGCCGCTGCGTCGGGATGGCCGAAAATGCCAAACACCCCGCATTCTTCGCGCAACCGGTCGGCTTCCAGATCGAGGAGGGCAGGTTCTGTCCGGGTCATCTTGCCCTCCAGCATCTCATCCGCGAGCCTCGTTCGCAGGTTGGTCCAGTGCACCGTGCTGATCGGGAGCCGCATCCGGCTCGCCCGGCTTCTTACCCTTGTATCTCTGATATAGGGCTTCGAGGTCGGGAGACATAGACCTCAGCCATTCGGCAGTATCGGCGAGGAACACCTTGGATTTGGCATCTGCAACCCAGGCGGGCTGAGATTTTTCCGGCACCAGCCACTCGAAAAACCCGAACGCCACCACCACGATAACGAGACCGCGGCCGAGACCGAACAGGAAGCCCAACGTGCGGTCGAGGGCGCCAACGCGGCTGTCGAGCACCATATCGGAGATGCGCACGGTGATGATCGAGACCACGAGCAGCGTCAGCAGAAAGACGCCGCCAACGACCACCGCCTTAGCGATCAAATCGCTATTGAAGTAGGCCGTGGCCGCCGGCACCAGCTTGCCGTAGGCGTAGACCGTGGCGATGGCGGCCAGCACCCATGCCACGATCGAGAGCACCTCGCGCATAAACCCGCGGATCATCGCCAGCAGCCCGGAAATGAGCATCACGGCGATGAGCCCGATATCCAGTAGCGTAATCGGCATGGTCTAACTCGTTCGCTCGCCGGTTCCCTCGCCTGCGCCCGCGAATCGGGTGCAGCGGACCATTGCATCGGACCTTCGCTCCAAATGACGACACGTCGCCACGGGGACGCGACGCGGCGTAGGCGCAGCTGGGTTTACGGAAATCGTGCCTATCGCGCTACCCACCCCGGACAGGCCCCGTGCCAAGGTCCGCCGCGTGTATAGCTGTCTGATGCCGGCTCGTCATCATCGGCTTTTGGCACGCACAACAGATGCTCGGGCGAAACATCTGGGAATATCCGCAAACCACTGGGGTACGACGGTTTTATGAGCTACTCTCGGCGGCCGGCGCGGCGTAATGGCGCCGTGCCGTGGCGGGCGATGTCGGCAACGAGGGTGGCGAGCGCGCCGAGCGCGGTGATCGATAAACCATCGGGAGCTTCGGTGCGCGCCGCGTCTGGGGCGATAGCGCGCGTGAAGCCGAGCTTCTGCGCCTCCTTGAGCCGCGGCGCGCTCTGGGCGACCGGCCTCACCGCGCCGGAAAGCGAGATTTCGCCGAAATAGACGGCATCGGCCGGCAACGGCGCGCAGGCGAGCGAAGAAACGAGGGCCGCCGCGGCGGCGAGATCGGCCGCCGGTTCCTGGATGCGCAGCCCGCCGGCGACATTGAGGTAAACGTCATGGCCCGAGAGGCGAACGCCGCAATGGGCTTCGAGCACCGCGAGCACCATGGACAGGCGGTTCGGGTCCCAGCCAACCACGGCGCGACGCGGGGTGCCGAGGGTAGTTGGCGCCGCCAGGGCCTGGATTTCCACGAGCAGCGGTCGGGTGCCCTCGATTCCCGCAAACACGGCCGTGCCCGGGCTGCCGAGATCGCGCTCGGAGAGGAACAGTTCGGAGGGGTTGGCGACCTCGCGCAGTCCAGTCCCGGTCATCTCGAACACGCCGATCTCGTCAGTGGGGCCGAAGCGGTTCTTCATGGCGCGCAGGATGCGGAATTGATGCGAGCCTTCGCCCTCGAACGACAGCACCGCGTCGACCATATGCTCGACGACGCGGGGGCCGGCAATCTGGCCGTCTTTGGTGACGTGGCCGACGAGGATGACGGCCGCGCCGGAGCGCTTGGCAAAGCGAATGAGTTCGCCGGCCGCCTCGCGCACCTGCGTGACCGTGCCCGGCGCCGCTTCCACGGCCTGCGTCCACATGGTCTGAATCGAATCCACGACGAGCAGGCGCGGCGTTGCGCCGTGCGAGAGCGTCGCCACGATATCCTCGACCGAAGTCTCCGCCGCCACCTCGACGGCCGCCTGGCCGAGCCCGAGCCGTTCGGCGCGCAGGCGAACCTGGGCCACAGCCTCTTCGCCGGAAACGTAGACCGTGCGGTGGCCGCCGCGCGCAAAGGCGGCGGCGACCTCGGTCAAGAGCGTGGATTTGCCGATGCCCGGGTCGCCGCCGAGCAGCAGCACGGACCCGCGCACCAGCCCGCCGCCGGTCACACGGTCGAATTCGGCCATACCCGAAGAAAGGCGGGGCGCCTCGTGGGTATCGCCCTTGAGCGGCTCGATCGCGAAGATCCGGCCCTTGCGCGAGGGCCGCGGCGTTGCGGCAGCGCCTTCCGCGACCAGGGTGTTCCAGGCGCCGCACGCTTCGCAGCGGCCAGCCCAGCGGGCAAAGGCTGCGCCGCAGCTCTGGCAAACAAAATTGTGCGTGCGCGCCATTTTGCGTACCCGAATCAGACCCCGCGGTAGACGATGTGGCAGCGCCGGCCGAGCAAGGTGAGAATTTCGTAGCCAATCGTGCCTGCACCCGCCGCGATATCATCGATCGAGATTTGATCGCCGATAAATGTCGCCAGATCGCCGCGACGGACGGTCCCCTCAGGCAGGTCGGTCACATCGATACACACCAAATCCATCGAGATTCGCCCGACGAACGGGCACAATTTGCCGGCGATGCTGGCCATCCCCCGGGCTTCCTTGATGCCGCTCGAGGCGCGCAGCAATCCGTCGGCATAGCCGAGCGCCGCAACGGCGAGGCGCGTCGGCCTCTTGGCTGCCCAAACGGCGCCGTAACCGACGGTCTGCCCTCGCTCGACGGTGCGGATTTGTAGGATGCGGCTCGCAAGTTTGACCACGCCCCGCATTGGATTGGCGCGGTGCGGCGTGGGATTGACGCCGTAGAGGGCAGCGCCCGGCCGCGCCAGCTCCCAATGGGTGCAATCGTCGAGGAAAATGGCCGAGGAATTGGCGAGCGAGGCCGGCACCCCGCGGAACAGCCCGCGCAATTGTTTGAACAGGCGGATTTGCGCAGCATTGAGCGGATGGTCGGGGTTTTCGGCGCAGGCCATGTGGCTGATCAAGAGCGTGATGCCGTGGTTTTCGGTCTGCACGCGCGGCGCGAGCGCGGCGGCTTCGTCGCTGCCCATGCCCAGCCGGTTCATGCCGGTGTCGACATGGATGGCCGCGCCGCCACGCCAGTTGCGCTCGGCAACAAAGGCGTCCCATTCGGCCAATTCCGTAGTGCTGTTGATCACCGGCCGCGCGCCGACATCGATGTAGCCCGAAGCGATGTCGGGCGAAAATCCGCCGAGCACGTAGATGACTGCCTGGCGCGCGCAGGCGCGCACGCGGCGTGCTTCGGAGAGATCGGCGACGAAGAATGTCTTGCAGCCGGCGCCATTGAGCTTGGTGGTCACCGCCTCGATGCCGAGACCATAGGCGTTGGCTTTGACCACGGCGGCGCATTCAGCGGTGTGGGTTTGGCGCGCCAACCTCCGCCAGTTCGCCTCGATGGCGGCAAGATCGATGCAAAGCGTCCCGCCGGTCTCGGGCAGCGACGCGCCGATCGGTTTGGCCAGGGTTTCCGCGAGCGCCATGGGCTGGTTATGACCGGCCCCGCGGCAGCGGTAAAGCGGCCACACGGGCCGTAGCGGCGAGTTTGCGTTTCGGCGTAAGCTGTCCTTTCCGGCGGCTCCGCGCAAAGTCATAGGCGATGTGTTTAGGGTGGCGAAGTTGGCCGGCTGCGTGATCTCTGCGCTCCGCAATTCGCTGCTGCCGGACACTATGTCATTCCATGCCCGGATGTCATTCCATGCCCGGCGCGGTTCTTTTATAGCTCCCTGGGACGCGGGCCCACTCTGGCGCCTTGCGCGCACAGCCGCAGCGGGGTTCGCTCCATCAAGCGACGTCGAACCTCGCACGGCCTAAAAGCTGGACTGGTGCCTGGTTTCGAGATTGGCGAAGCGCGTGACTTCCGCATCGAACTGCAATTCGATGGTGCCGGTGGGGCCGTGCCGCTGTTTGCCGATGATGATCTCGGCCTTGCCGTGCGCGTCGGTGATTTGCTTTTCCCATTCGGCGAATTCCGCCGTGCCTTCGCGCGGCTTGCGGTTCTCTAGATAATATTCCTCGCGAAACACGAACAGCACGACATCGGCGTCCTGCTCGATCGAGCCCGACTCGCGCAGATCCGAAAGCTGTGGCCGTTTGTCGTCGCGCGCCTCCACCTGGCGCGAAAGCTGGGAGAGCGCCAGGATCGGAATATTGAGCTCCTTAGCGAGCGCTTTCAGGCGGGTGGTGATCTCGGTGATTTCGTGCACGCGCCCTTCGCTGGCGCGCTGGCTCGATCCCACCAAGAGCTGCAAGTAGTCGATCACCAGAAGGTCGAGCCCGCGCTGGCGCTTCAGACGCCGCGCCCGCGCCGCCAATTGGCCGATCGACAGGCCGCCGGTCTCATCGACATAAAACGGCAGATTCTGCAGCTCGATCGACACGTCCTTGATCTTTTCGAAATCGGCTTCATCGATGGCGCCACGGCGAATCTTGTTAGAGGGGGTACCCGTCTGCTCGGCGATGATGCGGGTGGCGAGTTGCTCGGCCGACATTTCCAGCGAGAAGAAGCCGACAATACCGCCGTTGATTGTTGCCAAGTGCCCGTCGGGCCGCATTTCGCCGTCCCAGGCCCGGGCGACGTTATAGGCAACGTTGGTGGCGAGTGCTGTCTTACCCATGCCGGGGCGGCCGGCCAGAATGATCAGGTCTGACGGCTGCAGGCCGCCCATCCTGGCATCGAGATCGCTCAGCCCGGTCGCCAGGCCCGAGAGGCCGCCATCGCGCTGATAGGCCTGCGCCGCCATATCGACGGCGGTGGTGAGCGCTTGGGCAAAGCGCTGGAAGCCGGAATCGTATCGCCCGGTTTCCGCGATCTGGTAGAGCTTGCGCTCGGCTTCCTCGATATGGCTGAGCGGCGTGGAATCGACCGGGGCCTCATAGGCCAGGTTGACCATGTCCTCGCCGATGGTGATCAGGTCGCGCCGGATCGAAAGGTCGTAAATGGTGCGGCCGTAATCCTCGGCATTGATGATCGTCGTCGCCTCGGCGGCGAGCCGCGCCAGATATTGGTTGAGCGACAGGCCGGCCACGTCGAAGTCCGCCGGCAGGAAAGTCTTGAGCGTCACCGGGGTGGCAATTTTCCCGGCCCGAATGAGCTCGCCCGCCAGTTCGAAAATGCGCTGATGGATCGGCTCGAAAAAGTGCTTCGGCTCGAGGAAGTCGGAGACTCGGTAAAACGCCTCGTTGTTGACCAGAATGGCGCCGAGCAGCGCCTGTTCAGCCTCGATGTTGTGGGGCGGCGTGCGCGGCGCCGGCTCCGCCGGGGCGGCGATTTGCCTGCGTGCGATCGAATTGGCCGGTGCCATGGTTGCGATCAGGTGAATGACGTGTGGCCGATTTGCGGTCGGCCCTGATTGGCTGAACTTTTTTGCGACAACTCAACATGACGGACCACTCACACGGCAATCACCCGACGACAACTTCGCCTGACAATCGGCGCGACCGGGAGCATCTTGAACCTTGGCACCGCGCTCGTGTTTGGAATAATGCCACGGCGCTTGGATGGAAATCCCGCCTTAAGGCTTTCCCCCGTTACGCACTGCTTGGCAAAAAAATTTTGACGGCTGCCGGCAATCCGACCGCCTTATTCGCCGGCCAGACGCAGCGGCGGCGATTGGCTCGCCTCGAGCGCGCGCAGCCGTGCTTCCGCGCGGGCAATGTAGTCGCGCGTGGCCGGCGTGATGCCTTTGCGCTTGGTCATCTGGATCTGAAAAACCACCATGTCGCCCGAGCGGAACGCCATTTCGGACGACGCCAGGTAAAATTCCCACATGCGGACAAAGCGCTGATCGTACAGGCGGGCAACCTCGTCGCGGTGGGCCAGGAGGCGCTCGCGCCAGGCTTTGAGCGTCTCCGCATAGTGCAATTGCAGCACTTCGATGTCGGTGACGATGAGCTCGGCGCGCTCGATCGGGGGCAAGACTTCCGAAAGCGCCGGGATATAGCCGCCCGGGAAGATGTACTTGGCAATCCACGGATTGGTGACCCCCGGGGAGGTCTTGCGGCCGATGAAATGCAACAGCATCACGCCGTTTTCTGCGAGCAAGCTCGCGCACTTGGCGAAGAAGGCACCATAAAAGCCGACGCCGACATGTTCGAACATGCCGACCGAGACGATGCGGTCGAAGTGGCCGTCGACGTCGCGATAGTCGGTCAGTTTGAAGGTTGCGTCCTGCGACCGGCCGCGCTCGGCCGCCCGCGCCTGTGCGCGGGCATATTGCTCGTTGGAAAGGGTAATGCCGGTGACCTGCGCGCCGCAAATCTCGGCAAGGTAGAGCGCAAGGCCGCCCCAGCCGCAGCCGATATCGAGCACAGTTGCGCCAGCCCCGATGAGCAGCTTGGCTGCCAAGTGCCGCTTCTTGGCGAGCTGGGCATCGTCGAGCGAAACCTGCGGTGATTCGAAATAGGCACAGCTATATTGCTGGTCGCCGTCGAGGAACAGCCGATAAAGCCTGCCGTCGAGGTCGTAATGATGCGCCGCATTGCGGCGAGCGCGCGGGCGCGGGTTGAATTGCTGCAGGCGCCGCAACAGGCGGCGGGCAGAGTGCGGCGGCGAAGCCCAGCGCGGTGTCGCAATCGGCTCCTGGCGCAAGAGCAGGGCGAGAACGTCGGCAATCGAGCCGTGCTCGATCACGAGCGAGCCGGCCATATAGGCTTCGCCCAGTTTGAGCTCAGGGTCGAACAGCACGGCGCGTTGGGCGCTGCGGCTGCTGAAGCACACACAGACCGCAGAACCGCTGCCATCGCCGAACGTATAGCGGTTGCCCGCCGCGGTGGTGAGCTGGAATGTTCCCCGGCGGATATACCGACGCAAGAATGCCACCAGTAACCGTTCCACGCCTCCTCCACCCTCACCCGCACGCATTCTGGCGCCTGTCTTGCGGATCGCAAGGCCGAGACGATTGTTCTTATCGGCGTCGCGTCACCCGATCGAGTCGTTGCGCCGCACAGAGTCTTATTCCTGCCGTCATTAAAACAAAATCCTCGTTGACCAGCAATGTTCTATGCTGCCCATACAGATGTCACGGCCTCGCTCGCATCAGGCCGGTTGGGGTAAGTAATGAGCAACCCTTGGAGAGGATCTGCCGGAATCGGGGTGTTACGGCGTGCCGTGCCTGCACTGACGTTGCTTGCGGCTTTGGCTCCGCCGGTGGCGCAAGCGCAGGTGAATATCGATCAGGACAAGACGCCGGCGCACATCTACGCCAGCGCCTGCGCGGTCTGCCATAAGTCCATTCGCGGACTGGCGCATGGCAGGGGCCAGATAGTCCTCGCTCGGTATCTCGCCGAACATTATACGTCGAGCGATTCGGAGGCGGCGGCGCTCGCCGCTTACGTGCTTGCGGGTGGCGGGGGCCTCCGCAGTCCAGCTCCCGCGCGTGATGCTTTGACCGGGCCGGAGCGCCCCGCGGGGACGGCCCAAATGCCCGTCGGTCGCGAGCAGCGGCGGAGCCAGAATCGTCAGCAGGCTCGTGAGCGCGCGCGCAAGCAAAGTCCAGAGGCTCGGCAACCGGCGGCACCGCAGGAAAAACCGGCTGCAACGGCTCCGCCATCCGATGCAGGCCCGCCAACCGCCGCCGCCGCACCAACTACGCCGGCTTCGCGGCCGACTGAACCGCCTGCCGCCGCGGCGCCGGCAACGGCTCAGCCCGGCGACGCGTCCTCCGGGGCAAGCGACAATATTGCGGACTGAGAACCGAACTTAAGGTCGGGCCACGCCTCACCAGTTTCCAAAGCGCAGCGCAGCAACTGTTCCGGATCGGCGTGCGCCGTTGCACTGCGCCCCGATGAAGTCCCGACCAACCAGCGCTTTGCGCCGGCTCAGCTCTTGGCGACCGGGGTGGTTTCGGCGGGCGTTTGCTCTTCGCGCTCTCGCTGCAATTCGACTGCCTCTGGCTCGAAGAACGTTTCCGCGGCCAATGCGGCAGCTTCTTCTTCACTCGGCTCTTCGCGCAATTGGGTGGCGTCCTCGCCGCGCGCGATGCGCGTTGCCTCATCGTTATTGCGGGCGACGATCACTGTGATCGAAGTCTCGATCTCGGGGTGGAGGAGGAGCGGAATGGCGTGTTGGCCGATGGTCTTGATCGGCGTGTTGAGCGCGATCTGACTGCGATTGACGGGGAAACCGGCTTCGGCAATCAGTCGCACCAAGTCGCGTGGCGACACCGAGCCGAAAAGCTGGCCAGCCTCGGAGGCTTGCCGCAAAACGGTAAAGCTCTTGCCGTTGAGCTTCTCGGCAACGCCGGCCGCCTCGCCCTTGAGCGCAAGCGAGCGCGCCTGCAATTCGCTCTTCATCGCCTCGAAGCGCGAGCGATTGGCCTCGGTGGCGCGCAGCGCCTTGCCGCTCGGCAGCAGGAAATTGCGGGCAAAACCGTCCTTGACGCGAACAACGTCGCCCATTTGGCCCAATCGGGCGACGCGCTCCAAGAGGATCACTTCCATCTCGGCTTCTCCTTGATCGCGGATCGGCGGACCACGCTAGCGGATCACATACGGCAACAGGCCGAGAAAGCGGGCGCGCTTGATCGCCTGGGCGAGTTCTCGCTGTTTTTTAGCCGAGACCGCGGTGATACGGCTCGGCACGATTTTCCCGCGTTCGGAGACGAATCGCTGCAGCAGCTTGACGTCCTTGTAATCGATCTTCGGCGCGTTGGCGCCGGAGAACGGGCAGCTCTTGCGGCGGCGGAAAAAAGGGCGGCGGCCGCCGGCAGCTTGTGGGGACATGGCCATAATCACTCCTCCGTGCCGGCGTTAGGTCCTTCGGCTTCGCGTGCGCGACGATCGCGAGGCCGTTCGCCGCGTTCGCCGCGGTCGCCGCGCTCGCCGCGGTCGCCGCGCTCGCCCCGATCACCGCGGTGGTCGCCGCGCTCGCCCCGATCGCTGCGCTCGCCCCGATCACCGCGGCGCTCCTCGCGATCCCGATCGCGCTCGGCGCGGCGCATCATCGCCGACGGCCCGGACTCGTGCTCGTCGACCCGAATGGTCAGGAAGCGCAGCACGTCCTCATTGAGCCGCTCCAGTCGTTCGATCTCGTTGATCGCGGCCGGCGGCGCATCAATGTTCATCAGGGTAAAGTGAACCTTGCGGTTCTTGCGCAGCCGATAGGCCAGCGATTTGACGCCCCAATATTCGGTTTTTGCGATCTTGCCACCGAGACCCTCGACAATACCCTTGAACTGGGCTGTCAGGTCCTCAACTTGCTGCGCGCTGGCATCCTGGCGTGCGAGGTAAACGTGCTCGTACAGCGGCATGGCTGTCCTTTCCTGCATCTGCGAGAACTCGCCGCCGGCGCGAAGCCCCTCGAGCCCTTCGGGAAAGGCTCGAATGCTCTGAAGGCGGGAACACGGGACGCCGAAAACCCCGAAGGGCTCTACCGCGTCATTGCCGTAAAGGCCCGCGCGGCCGTCCGTTCAGCCCCCGGCCGGGGTCGAGCGGAAGCTGGACATATACGCAGCCCATCTGGAAAGGCAAGCGCAGAAGCCATTTCATCAAAAAGTGGCGCGCCGATTGCTAACGGCACACCACAGGCGCGATGGGCTCGCCCCTGGCCCTTTTCCGTCCCGCCGTCCAGCGATGGGGCGGTAGCGCGCAGCCCCTGGCAATGCGGCCACGCAGCGGCTTCAGGGCTCTGCTCGAGTTGTCGGCGAAAAGCACGAATCGGTGAGCGGGATAATGAGATCGGTGTCTCACGAGGCCGCACCTGCCGCTCCCGCGCCGTTTGGTAACCGCACAGTCGCTTCCGTCCTTCTTTACTCAGTCCGCTCACGAACCGGCTTGACAGCTCTGGTCGCCCGGTATTTTCCCCTCTTTCGCAGGACAGCGCTTTACAGCGCTTTAATGTCTTCCCCGGCCTAAAAAGAACGGTCATTCGCCTCACGGGAGGTGTTCTGCCAAGGCAACACTGGTGCGGCTCCTCCGCATCGCCGGTGACGAGGTTTGCGCCGCAAAGGATTCTGATGACGGTTGCATTCGTTTTTCCCGGCCAGGGAAGCCAGATGGTGGGCATGGGCAGGCCTTTGGCGGACGCCTTTGCGCCGGCACGGCGGGTTTTCGATGAAGTTGACGAGGCGCTGGGACAAAAGCTGAGCGCCATCATCTGGAACGGCCCGGCCGACAGCCTGGTGCTCACCGAAAATGCTCAGCCCGCGCTTATGGCGGTATCGCTTGCGGTTATCCGCGTGCTCGAAGCCGAAGCCGGACTCGACCTCGTCCGCGATGCCGCCTTCCTGGCCGGCCACTCGCTCGGCGAATACTCGGCGCTGGCGGCCGCCGGCACGCTCTCGATTGCCGATGCCGCGCGTCTGTTGCGCCTGCGCGGCCGCGCCATGCAGCAGGCCGTGCCGGTCGGCGTCGGCGCCATGGCCGCTCTGGTCGGGGTCGAATTCGCCGACGCTCAGGCGATTGCGGCTGACGCGTCTAATGCGGGCATCTGTGCGGCGGCCAACGATAATGGCGGCGGCCAGGTCGTCCTCTCCGGCGAGAAGAAGGCGGTCGAGCGCGCGGTCGAGATCGCCAGGACGCGCGGTGTGAAACGGGCGATGATGCTGCCGGTGTCCGCTCCTTTCCATTGCCTGCTGATGCAGCCGGCGGCGGAGGTGATGGCTGCAGCGCTGGCCAGGGTCGCCATTGCGCCAGCCCGGGTACCGCTCGTCGCCAATGTGCTGGCGCGGCCGATCGCGGCGCCGGCCGACATCGTGCATGGTCTGATCGAGCAGGTCACTGGGACGGTCCGCTGGCGCGAATCGGTTTTGTTCATGGCGCAGAACGGGGTTTCCACCTTCTACGAGATCGGCCCTGGCCGGGTGTTGAGCGGACTGATCAAGCGCATTGTCGAGACGGCGAACGCGTCCGCCGTTGGCACGCCCGACGATGTCGCCCGCTTTAAGGCCGCACACTTTTAAGGCTGGCATGCTTGCGCAGGAACGGCCGGTAGCCGGCGAGGAGGACGGTCATGTTTGAACTCACCGGAAAAGTAGGCTTGATCACCGGGGCGAGCGGGCCGATCGGCGGCGCCATCGCACGCGCGCTTCATCTGCAGGGTGCAACCGTCGCCGTTTCAGGAACGCGGCGCGAAGCCCTCGATCGGCTCGCCGCCGCTCTTGGCGAGCGCGTTCATGTCCTGCCCTGCAATCTCGCGGATGCGGCAGACAGTGAAGCGCTGGTGCCGCGCGCGGAAGAGGCCATGGGTCGGCTCGACATTCTGGTCGCCAATGCCGGCGTGGTCCGCGACAATTTGCTGGTGCAATTGCGCGACCAAGATTGGGATCAGGTGATCGGCGTCAATCTTAACGCTACGTTCCGGCTCGCGCGTGCAGCCGTGCGCGGCATGATGCGCCGGCGCTTCGGCCGCATCATTGCCATCACCTCGGTGGTCGGCACCACCGGCAATCCCGGCCAAGCCAATTACGTCGCCGCCAAAGCCGGCATCACCGGCCTGATGAAGGCGATCGCGCAGGAATATGCCAAGCGCGGCATTACCGCCAATTGCGTTTCGCCCGGCTTTATCCTTACGCCGATGACCGAAAAGCTAGACGACAAGCAGCGCGACATGATCCTGGCGAAAGTTCCGGCTAGCCGGGTTGGAACGCCGGAAGAAGTCGCCGCCGCCGTCGCGTTTCTTGCCTCCAACGAGGCGGCTTACGTCACCGGTCAGACGCTGCACGTCAATGGCGGCATGGCGATGATTTGAATGGCTAAAACGGGCGAGGGGGCGCGCGGGCGTGCTGGTCAACGCGCAGGAAGTGTGGTAACCGGACCGCGATCGGGCTGGGCGAATCTTAAGACCCGGAGCGCGGGGCAACAAATATCCGCCTCTGATCGGTGTCGACCCGCGGCTGGCGCCGACGACGAGACCAAACTCATTCAATGGGTCGCGTTGAAAAATGAGGTTGGACGATGAGCGATATTGCCGAGCGGGTGAAAAAAATCGTCGTGGATAATTTGGGCGTCGACCCTGAAAGGGTGACGGATAATGCGAGTTTCATCGAAGACCTCGGAGCCGACAGCCTCGATACCGTCGAACTGGTCATGGCGTTCGAGGAGGAATTCAATTGCGAGATTCCCGACGACACAGCGGAGACCATTTTGACCGTCGGCGATGCCATCAAGTTCCTGGAAAAAAACGCCAAAGGCTGACCATCCGGTCGCTGGCCGCAAGCTCCTTTAACCCCTGTCTGTCTGAGACCCGCACAAATCGAGGTGCGAGGCGGTGGCCGATTGCCTGCCGCTGGGCCGGCTCGTTCTGCAGTCGTAGTATTGGCCGCGGTCGAGGTTAGGAGCGTCGATCATGAGACGCGTCGTCATCACCGGGCTCGGCATGGTGACGCCGCTTGGCTGCGGCGTCGAACCTACTTGGCAGCGCTTGCTCGCGGCCGAGAGCGGGATCAAGCGGATCAGTAAATTCGAAGTTTCCGATATTGCCAGCCAGATCGCCGGGCAAATTCCCCGCGGTGACGGCGGCAACGGCAGCTTCAATCCCGATCAGTGGATGGAGCCGAAAGAGCAGCGCAAGGTCGACGACTTTATCGTCTACGCCATGTGTGCGGCGACGCAGGCGCTCGATGACGCAGGCTGGCACCCGAGCGCCTACGCAGATCAGATCGCCAGTGGCGTGCTGATCGGTTCGGGCATCGGCGGCGTGGAAGGCATCGCCGAAACCGCTTTGTTGCTGCGCGACCGCGGTCCGCGTCGCATCTCGCCGTTCTTCATTCCCGGCCGGATCATCAATCTGGCTGCGGGCTACGTCTCGATCGCGCACGCGCTCAAGGGACCGAATCACGCCGTGGTCACCGCCTGCTCGACCGGCGCTCATGCGATCGGCGATGCCGGGCGGCTGATCGCGATGGGTGATGCCGACGTGATGGTGGCCGGCGGCACGGAATCTCCGGTCAACCGCATTTCGCTGGCCGGCTTTGCCGCCTGCCGGGCGCTTTCGACCGGATTCAACGACATGCCCAAGCGCGCTTCACGTCCCTATGACCGTGACCGCGACGGATTCGTTCTCGGCGAGGGCGCGGGCGCCGTTGTGCTCGAGGACTATGAGCATGCCAAAAAACGCGGCGCGCGCACCTATGGCGAACTGATCGGTTACGGTCTGTCCGGCGACGCCCATCACATCACCGCGCCCGCCGAGGACGGCGACGGCGCACTGCGCTGCATGCAGGCCGCGCTCCGCCGCGCCGGAATTTCCGGCGAGGACATCGACTATATCAACGCCCACGGCACATCGACGCCGGTGGGCGACGAGATCGAGCTGAAAGCGGTCGAGCGCCTGATCGGCAATCAAGCGGGCCGCGTCGCCATGTCGTCGACGAAATCGTCGATCGGCCACCTCCTCGGCGCCGCCGGCGCCGTCGAGGCGATCTTCTGTTTGCTCGCGATTCGCGATCAGGTGGTGCCGCCGACCATCAATCTCGACAATCCGTCGATCGCCACTGCGATCGATCTTGTGCCGCATCGGGCGCGCAAGCGACCGGTCAACATCGTACTGTCAAATTCGTTTGGATTTGGCGGCACCAATGCCAGTCTGCTCTTCCGCCGCGTCGCTCAATAGCTGCGCAATCACTTTTTGGCCATATTTGCTCCGCACTGGCCTGCGAATCATCAAGATACGCAGCTCGATGCTTTTGCTGGGCAGGCGTAGAGGAATATGCAACAAAATCTGCAACAGAATATATGCAGCCCTTTTTGGGGGTGCGCTTGGCTGAGTTTCGATTTAAGCCTCTGGCAGATGGAGACGCTTGGCATTGACCGAATTGAAACAACCACCCAATGGCAGCAAGCGCGTCGGCGCTGCCCCCGAGCAGCGAGCGCGGGCCGGCGTGCCGGCGGCCAATACTGCTTCCGAGCGGCCGGGGGGGTCTTCGCCTGGCCCTACAACTAAACGTGCGCGCGCCAATGGTCAGAGTGCCGGACCTGGGCGGGCGCCGGCGCCCCAGCCGCGGTCGGCGGCGCGCGCGTCAAAAGAACGCGCGGCGGCGCGCAGCCGCCGCGAGGTGAGCGAGCCCGATCGGCTCGAACCACCGGCGCCCCGCTCAGCGTCCGCCCGCCATCCTCTCGTTATTGCCGGCAACGCAGTCATCAGTATTCTCCTGATCTTGCTGGTGGCTGGCGGCTACGTGCTCTATCTCGGCAAGCAGCGCTTCGAGGCACCCGGCCCCTTGCGACAGGACACGGTCGTAAACATCCCGCGCGGCTCGGGCCTCCGCGACATAAGCGATATTTTGACTCGGGACGGCGTGATCGATCAGCCATGGGTGTTTATCGGTGGCGTGCTCGTGCGCAAGGCGCGTGAGGGACTGAAAGCGGGCGAGTACGCGTTCAAGGCGCATGCGAGCCTGAGCGACGTGGTTGCGACGCTGAGCGATGGCAAGGTGGTGATTCATCAAATCACCGTCCCCGAGGGACTCACTTCAGAGCAGATCGTCGCCCATTTGATGGACAACGACGTGTTGACCGGAAACATCGACGAGGTCCCTGCCGAGGGCAGCATGCTGCCTGACACCTACAGCTTCACCCGCGGCATTACCCGTGAGCAGATCATCCAGCGCATGCAGAAGGCGCAGCAGAGCCTGCTCGCCGAAATCTGGACACGGCGGGCACCAGACCTGCCGCTGAAGACGCCACAGCAGCTCGTTATTCTTGCCTCGATCGTCGAGAAGGAGACTGGCAAACCCGACGAGCGCACGCGCATTGCCGCGGTGTTCGTCAACCGGCTCAAACAGAAGATGCGGCTGCAATCCGACCCGACCATCATTTATGGTCTGGTCGGCGGCAAAGGCTCGCTCGGCCGGTCGATCATGAAGAGCGAGATCGATCAGCCGACCCCGTACAACACCTACCAGATCGACGGTTTACCACCGGGCCCGATCACCAATCCCGGCCGCGCGGCGCTCGAGGCCGCCGCCAATCCCGCGCGCACGCGCGACCTTTATTTCGTTGCTGACGGCAACGGCGGCCATTTGTTCGCCGAGAGCTATGAGCAGCATCAGAAAAACGTTCTGCACCTGCGGCAGCTGGAAGTGCAGCAGAAAAAGGACGCGGTGCCCGATACCGAGCAACCGCCGGCGCCGCCGGCCGTTGCACCGGCGCCGGCCGAACCGGCACCGCCGCAGCACGCTTCACCGCGCAAGAACGCGCGCAGCCGGCGCGTCCACAGCAGCGAGTGATCGTCGGCAAAGCGATGCCCTTGTGAGGGCAATCGGCCGTCGCTAAGTTCGGCGCGAATTTCTTGCAAATTCACCGCCGGAGACCGCATTCCATGGCGCTGTCGAGCATGACCGGATTTGCTCGCCGCCATGGTGTCTGCGGTTCCTATGCCTGGGCTTGGGAAATCAAATCGGTCAACGGCAAGGGGCTCGAGGTGCGTTTGCGGCTGCCGCCCGGATGGGAAGCAACCGAGAAGGCTTTGCGCGCGCGGGCGGCCGAGACTTTGGCGCGCGGCTCGATCCAAGCCGGTCTCAGCATCGAGCGCACCGGCGCCGCCGTCGCCGTGCGCGTCAATACGGCCGTGCTCGAAGCCCTGCTGGCGGCGGCGCGCCAGCTCGCGAACCAGATCGAGGCATCGCCGCCCAGCCTCGACGGATTGCTCGGGCTTAAAGGCGTGCTCGAAGTCAGTGACCCCGAGGAGAGCGAAGAGGAGCGGCGCGGCGCCGAAGCGGCGGTGACCACCGGCTTTGCCGAAGTGATTGCTGCGCTCGCCGAGATGCGGCGCCATGAAGGCGAAAGCCTTGCGCGGGTTCTAGCGGCGCGGCTCAACGAGATCACGGCCCTGACGCAGCGCGCCGAACTCGCGCCCAGCCGCCGCCCAGAAGCGATCCGCGCCCGGCTCGCCGAGCAGGTGTCAGCGCTGTTGGCGCAGTCGGAGCTGTTCGATCCCGATCGGCTGCATCAGGAAGCAATTCTGATCGCGACCAAGGCCGATGTGCGCGAAGAGCTCGATCGGCTGACCGCCCATGTGGCGCAGGCGCAGGCGCTGATCAGACAGGGCGGGCCGATCGGCCGCCGCCTCGATTTTCTCGCCCAGGAGCTCAACCGCGAAGCCAATACGCTGTGCGCCAAGGCCAACCATGTCGAGCTCACCAATATCGGCCTGGAGCTCAAAGCCGCCGTCGAACAATTTCGCGAGCAGGTGCAGAACGTGGAATAGGGCCATGGCGCGCGCGCCCCGCAAAAAAACCGCAAAGGATCACAAGGCCATCCCCCGGCACGGCCTGATGTATGTCCTGTCTTCGCCGTCCGGCGTCGGCAAGACGACGCTGTCGCGGCTGTTGCTGCGCGCGGATCGGCATGTCGAGCTGTCGATCTCGGTCACCACACGCCCCAGGCGCCGCGGCGAGGTTGACGGCCGCGATTATCATTTCATTGATCCGGCGCGCTTTAACGCCATGATAAAATCGGGCGAGCTTCTGGAATGCGCGGAAGTTTTTGGCCATTGCTACGGCACGCCACGGCGCCCGGTGGAGAAGGCGCTCAAAGCCGGACGCGATGTTCTGTTCGACATCGACTGGCAGGGCACGCAGCAGCTGCGGGAAAGAGCGCGCGAGGATCTTGTCAGCGTCTTCATTCTGCCGCCGAGCGTCGCGGAGCTGGAACGGCGGCTGAAAATGCGCGCTCAGGACAGCCGCGATATCATCAAAACCCGCATGGCCAAGGCCGCGGGCGAGATGAGCCATTGGCCGGAATACGACTACGTCGTCGTCAACAGTGACAAAAACCGCGCCTTTGCCGAAGTGCGCGCCATCCTTGCCGCCGAGCGGCTCAAGCGCGAGCGGCAGGTGGGATTATCGGATTTCGTCCGCCGCCTGGCGGCGCAGCTGTCCGCGAAATTCACGCGTAGAGAATTGTCCGCCCGACCACCCGGCCGGCCCGTAAATCGTCGAGCGCCGCTTGCGCCTCGCTGAGCAGGCGGCCGCGCGTCGGGATCGGCGCAATTTTGCCGGAGCGCGCGAGGTCGAGCAGTTCGCGCGCCTGCACGAGCGTGCCGGTGAGTGTGCCCTCGATCGTCATCGCTTTGATGGGGATCATGGCGGCGGCGATCGAAAAGGTGCCGCCGAGCAGGCCGGTCACTACGATCTTGCTGCCACGGGCCACGACGCCGGCGGCGAATTGCAGCGATCTGTCGGAGCCGACGAAGTCGCACACCGCGAACAGCCCGCCGGTAGCCGCCAGCACGGCGCGACGCGCTTGCGGATCGGCTGGATCATAGGCGGCGGCGGCCCCGGCACAAAGCGCGGCTTCCCGCTTGCGCGGATCGATATCGGCGACGATCGGCGGCTCGGCAAACAAAGCGCGGGCGAGCGAAAGCCCCATCATGCCAACGCCGCCGAGGCCGATAAGCAGCGCCGGGCCCCGCGCAGTGCGAGTACCAAGCGCTTTGAGCGCCGCGTAAGCGGTAAGCCCGGAGCACATCAGCGGCGCCGCAAAATCGGCGCCGAGCGGCGCGTAGTCGAGCAGATAGCGCGGATGCGGCACCAGCACGTGGGTGGCAAATCCGCCATCCACCGCAATGCCGAGATGACGATGGGCCGAGCACAAGTTTTCCTCGCCGCCGCGGCACGCCGCACAGCTGCCGCAGCCGATCCATGGATAAACTGCGACGCGGCGGCCGGGCTCGGCGCCAGTCGCCGCCGCACCGGCCGCCTCGATCACGCCTGCAATCTCGTGTCCCAGCGTGAATGGCAGCGGGCGATCCTTGCTGATATCGAGCCGCCGCTCGCCGCCGAGCGCGAAATAGCCGTCCTGCAGGTGCAGATCGGAATGGCAGACGCCGCATCGCTCGACGCGCACGAGCACTTCGCTGCCGCGCGGCGCCGGACGATCGACGACCCGCTCGCACAGCGGCTGACCGTAGGCTACCAAGGCCTGACAATGCATTTTGTTCATGGGGCTCCGCCGCGGCTCACACTTGCGTGCGCACCATCATGCCCCAAGCCGCGGCTTGCCGCGAGCGCACGCGCTAGCGCGACAAAGCCGGCCACCGGCACGTCCTCGGCCCGGGCCGTGGCCTCGATCTGCGCCGCCGCGAGCAACGCCGCCACCTCCACATCGAGCGCGCGCAGGCTTTGCCGCAGCATCTTGCGGCGCTTACCGAACGCCGCCGCGGTCACACGCTCAAGGAGATTGCGATCACACGGCAGGGGCGTCGAGCGCGGCAGCAGACGAACAAGCGCAGAGGTGACGCTCGGCGGCGGCACGAAAGCCGAGGCGTTGACGTCGAACAGGATGCGCGCCTCACAGCGCCATTGCGCCAGCACAGACAACCGCCCGTAAGCCTTCGCATGCGGCTGCGCGGTGATGCGCTCAGCGACCTCGCGCTGGAACATGAGAATGGCGCCATCGTACCAGGGCGGCCAAGGCTCGACGCTGAGCCAGCGCACGAGGAGGGCGGTGGCAATGTTGTAGGGGAGGTTGGCCACAATGCGCGCCGGCCGGTTGGCCAGGTGCGGCCGCGGATCGAAGGCAAGCGCGTCGGCGGCGACAATGGCGAGGCGACCGGGATAGCGGGCGGCGATCTCCGCAAGAGCCGCAATGGCGCGCTGGTCGCGCTCGACGGCAATGACGCAGCCGGCGCCGAGCGCGAGCAAGGCGCGCGTCAGGCCGCCAGGTCCGGGTCCGACTTCCAGCACGTTGACCCCGGCGAGCGGACCCGCCGCTTTCGCAATGCGCCGGGCAAGGTTGAGGTCGAACAGAAAATTCTGGCCGAGCGCTTTTTTGGCGCTCAGCCCGTGCCGGCGGACGACCTCGCGCAGCGGCGGCAGACCGTCGGCCGGCTTGGCCGCTTCGCTCACGGCGCCGTCGTCAGCGCCGGCTTTTCCGCCGCCGCCAGCCGCGCGGCTAGCCGCAGCGCGGCAATGAGGCTGGTCGGATCGGCGCGGCCGGTGCCGGCAATGTCGAAGGCGGTGCCATGGTCCGGCGACGTGCGCACGAAGGGCAGACCGAGCGTCACATTGACGGCGTGGTCGAAGGCGAGCGTCTTGATCGGGATCAACGCCTGGTCGTGATACATGCACAAAGCAGCGTCGTAGGTTGCGCGCGCCTGTTCGTGAAACAGCGAGTTGGCCGGAAGCGGTCCCCTGGCGTCGATGCCGTCGGCAATGAGCCGCGACACGGCCGGGGCAACGATCGAGCGGTCCTCCGCGCCGAGGGCGCCTTGTTCGCCGGCATGGGGATTGAGCCCGGCGATGGCGAGCCGCGGCCGTGCGATGCGAAACCGTCGGCGGAAATCGCGCTCCACGATGCGTCCGGTTTCGACGATCAATTCGGTCGAAAGCTGGGCGAAGATGTCACGCAGCGGCAGATGGATCGTTACCGGCACCACCGCCAGTTCCGGTGACCAGAGCAGCATTGCCGGCCGCAGCGCCTTGCCGGTCGCTTCCTGGGCGAGCCGCGCCAGAAATTCAGTGTGGCCGGGCTCGGCGAATCCCGATTTGTAGAGCACGTTCTTTGCCACCGGGTTGGTGACGACGGCGGCTGCCGAGCCGTCCATGACATCAGTCACGGCGCGGCGGATCGAGGCGATCGCCGCCGGGGCGCTCGAGCGGTCCGGCCGGCCGGGTTCGGCATTGACCGCGACCTTAAGGGCGACGACCGGAAGCGTTGCGGAAAACGCTGCCGCAGCCGCGGCGGGCGCCACCGTTGCAATGGGGACATCGAGGCCAAGATCGCCGGCCCGCCGCCGCAGAAAGTCCGGCTCGCCGACGATATAGAAGGCCGGAATATCGAGGGCGGCGCGGCCATGCCAGATCGCAAGCGCGAGGTCAGGCCCGATCCCGGCGGGTTCCCCGAGAGTCAAGGCCAGCGGTTTCACGATCTTATTTGGTCCGCTCGTTCGCAAAAATTCGTACGTTCCCGACCGATCCGTTTTGTTTTTGTCGTGGTCAGCGCAGATCCCATAATTGCAAGTGGCAATCTCCGCCTCGAGAGCGAAATAGGACTGCTGCCCTCCGCCCGCCGCGCCGGCAGCGCCTCCGCCGGCGCGGCACGCGCTCGACACATGCGCCCAACTAATCCGCGTTACTTGTATTCAATATAGGCTTGGCGACGCAGTTTTCGCAAATAGGCGGCAGCCTGGGCGCCGAACTTCTGTTGGAAGATTTCTTCGCGAACCTTCTTCTGCGCCGGGGTATCATTCTTGCTCTGCCTTTTGTCGCAGACGGCGAACACCTCGATGCCTTCGGAGGTTTGTTCCGGCGGCGTCAGATGGCCAACCTCGGTGCCGTCGAGAATGGCCCGCGACTGCGGCGGCAGATCGGCCGAAAACTTGATGATCTGCTCGCGCACTGCCACCCCGCCGAGCGCGCGCGCGAACGCAAGGCCGGCGACACAGTTCTGAAAGCGCGCCCGCAAAGCGTCGGCCTGCCGCTTGCGCGCCTCGTAGGCCGCGCCCGACGAACCCGGCGGCACGACGAAGAGGATCGGTCGCATCGTGTATTGGTAGCCGACACCGTCCTTCTGATCCGGCTGGTGTAGCTTCAGCTGGGCTTCGACATCGGTGTCCGCCACCTCCAGACTGGCCTGGTAACGGCCGCGGACCAAGGCGGTCCAAGCCAACTGGGCGCGGATCCTGCTCCTGAGCGTCTCGATGCTGGTGCCGGATTTGGCGAGCATCTGCGTAAGCCTCTGCGTGTCGACGCCCATGTGGCCGGCGATCGCGGCGAGCGAACTGTCGATCTGCGTCGCGGGAACGTCAATGCCGAAGCGCTTGGCCTCGTGCACTTCGAGGATCTCGTCGATCAGGGTGTTGAGCACCACCTGCCGCGACGGCTGCTTCTGCGTGCTCAATTGCTCCAGTTTCGCGCGCTGCGTGATGTCGAATTCGGTGATGGGCACGCCGTCAACGAGCGCCACCACGACCGATTGGGCGCGCAAGATCGATGGGCCGCAAAAGACAATCGCGGCGATCAGCGCCGCCGTGGCCCAGCCACCTCGTCGGATGCGCATGTTGGTCTGCCACATCGCCCTTGTGCTCCTCGCGCCCGGAAATCTGCCGGTCCGCCGGCAGAGATTGCTGACGCCTCGCGGCGAAAATTTGGACACGGCGGCCCGGCAGGTGCGACCAAAGGCGCCTCCGGCGCGCGGGCCACCCTATCCATCCTCCTGATACAGCAGCACCACGAAACCGGTGAGGCCTCCCACTATGACCGGAATCCAGGCCGCAGCCAGCGGCGGCAGCAGTTCGGATTTGCTCATGTCGTCGGTGATCTTCTGCAGCACGAACAGGAGGAAGCCGGCGGAGATGCCGCTTAACACCATCTTCTGCACGCCGCCGAAACGGAAAAACCGCAGGCTCACCGAGGCCGCCAGCAGGACCATGGCGGACAGCAGGAACGGACGCGCGATCAATTCGTCGTATTGCAGTCGATATCCGGCGGCCGCCAGTCCCGACTTTTCCGCCATGTCGATGTAGCTCGGAAGCTGCCAGAACGGCACGGTTTCCGGGGTGGCAAAGCTTTCGCGCACCTGAGCGAGCGTGAGATTGGTTTTCAGCTTGTAGCTTTTTTCGATCAGCGGCGGTTTGCCGGTCGAGTAGACGCGGGCGTCATCGAGCAGCCAGTCGCCGCGCTGGAGCGCGGCGTTGCGCGCCTCGATCCGGTCGGCAAAGTGACCATCGCGCTCGAACGTGTACACTGTTACTCCGCCGAGGCTGGAGCCTTGCTCTTGGCTAGACTTGGCGTTGATAATGGCAGCGCCGTCTTCGCTCTTCTGGCGCACCCAGAATCCGCTGGAACTCTCCTGCAAGGCCGAAGGCGTCTCGCCCAGCATTTTCGCCTCAAGGCGTTTTGACCGCTCATGCAGGAGTGCGGCGAGCGGATTGTAGGCGGCGGTGGCCACGGTGCCGAACAGGAACGCGACGATGACGGCAGGAGCCACAAACTGCCAGGCGGAAACTCCGGCCGCGCGGGCGATGACCAGTTCAAGGCGCCGCGACAGGGTCAGATAGCACGACATCGTGCTTACCAAGACCGCGAACGGCATGATGTGCTCGGTGAGCTGCGGAATGCGGTAGATCGAGATTTGCGCCAGGATCACGGCCGTGGCATTGGGCCAGTCGGCGCCGCGGCGCATCAGCTCGAAATAATCGATCATTCCGGCGAGCACGACCACGCCGAAAAACGTGCCGACCGTGGAGCTCAAGAAGCGGAGCCCAAAATAGCGCGAGAGCGTGCGGGCGACCATGGTGTGCCCCTAAGCAGTTGCCCGCGCGATCCGTTCGCTGATCGCGGAACTGAGCTTGGTCATCGCCGTGGCATGTTCGATGGTCTTGCCCTGGCCGATCTTCCACAAGCCAACCGCGATCGTGGCGATGAGCGCGATGAACTGCAGAGCCAGAAGCGGCGGCTGTTTGACCCCGGCGACGACGCTGAAGAAGCCGATCAGCCGCAGCGCGGTCGACAAACTGATCAGCGCCAGCATTGCCAGCGAGCGGCTTTGCCGCGTCGTCTGCGGGGGCCCGAGAAACATGAAGGTCAAAATCGTGAAAGCCAGCGGATAGAGCGGGCTAGCCACGCGATCGTAGAGTTCCGACCGATACTGATCGGGCTGCGTCGCATAGAGCTTATCGTCCGGCTTTGGCCACATGAGCTCCCAGATGTACTTCTCGCGCTCGGTGTAGAGCACGTTGCGCGGACCGGTGGCGAATTGCGACAGATCGAAGGCATCCCGGTCGAAGGTGACGATGCGCGGGTCGGTCTTGCCCTTTTCCAGCCGCTGAATGCTGCCGTGTTCGAGGATGAGGAATGACCCGTTCTCGTTTTTTACGATCTCGCCTTGCTCGGCGAGGTAGGTGGCCTCCTCGTTGGGGTCGCGCCGGTCATCGACGAATATGCCGACGAGCAGGCCGTTCGGGCGGCGGTCGGCGATATGAAAGGTGAGATTGCCGCTCACGCTGGTGAAGCGCCCGGGCTGGACGATATTGGTGAGAATGTCGGCGCGCACCTGCTCGGACCAGTCGCGCAATTCGCGCAAAGCGCGCGGCGAGACATAGGCGGCGATGGCGGAGACCAGGAGGGAAACCAGAAAAGCCGCGATGATAAAGGGCCACAACAGCCGCCACGGCGACACCCCGGCGGCGTTCATCACTATGATCTCGGAATCCGATCCCAGGCGGTTGAGCACATGAGCGGCCGAGATCATCAAGGCGATTGGCGCAATGATCATTACCAAAAGCGGCACGATCATTCCGGTAATGCCGACGAACACGAACAGGGTCTGCCGCTCGCTCGTGATCAGGTCGAAGTCCCGCATGGCCTGGGTGAACCAGATCACGACCGTCAATGTGGCGAGCGTGATCAGGAACGCCACCATGGTGGTGCGAAACATGTAGCGGCCGAGCGACCCCATCAGCCCTCCCGCCGACGGTCCGGCGCACCATGCGAATTGGCCCCCGGTCATCTGATCCCGGACGACTTAAAACCCTTGCTTGGCAAAATGGCCTTGCCAAGGCAATCCCCTCAACACGGGACACTTCCCCGCCCGGCTGTCGGACAGCGGCGATGATCGGGCTCAAATCGCAACTATCCGTTGCGCAAGGCGGCTTTGCACTTGCACGACGGTTCGGTTCATTTAACGTCTTGTGCGTCTAAAAGGACGGGGGATTTCTCTGGAAACGCGGCCAACGTCGAATGCCTTGCGCCCGAAGCCGCTCCAAACACATCGAACCTCAAAGAAACTAAGGAAATGAAAATGCCCGGCGCCGTCAAGCTCGCCTTCGCCCCCTTCACGCGGAAACGCGGAGTTCTTGTTGTGTTCTGCGCAGAGGACCTGCAATTCGGCGCGGCGACGAAGGATGCGCTGGCACCGGTCCGAGACCTCGTGCGACGCGCCGCGGCCGCCGATCGGTTTACCGGCAAGAACGGCGCAGTGCTCGACATTATCGCCCCGCAGGGCCTCGACACGCCGCGGCTCGTCGTGGTCGGGACCGGCAAAGAGAGCGAGCTGAAGCCGCGCGACATCGTCAAGCTCGGCGGCCTCGCCATGGGCAAGGTGCCCCCTGCGGCCGCCCAGGCTACGATATTTGCCGAATTCGCCGCGGGCCCGCTCAAACCCGACGCGGTCGCCGATTTGACCCTCGGGGTGCGGCTGCGCGCCTATTCGTTCGAGCGCTACAAGACCAAGCGCAAGGGCGGGGACGAGCGGCCCGAGAAGGTGGATATTTCCATCGCATGCGAAAACCGTTCGAGCGCGGAGCGGGCCTGGGCGCGCGCCAACGCCGTCGCCGAAGGCGTGGTGCTGGCGCGCGATCTCATCAATGAGCCCGCCAACGTCCTTTACCCGCAAGAATTCGCCCGGCGCGCATCCGCCCTGAAGAGCCTCGGCGTAAACGTTGAAGTGCTCGACATCGCGGCCATGCGCAAGCTGCGAATGGGCGCGCTGCTCGGAGTAGGCCAGGGCTCGGCGCACGATCCGCGCTTGGTGATCATGCGCTGGAATGGCGGCAAAGGCGGAGCCGATCCGATCGCCTTCATCGGCAAGGGGGTCTGCTTCGACACCGGCGGCATCTCGATCAAGCCGGCGCAGGGCATGGAGGACATGAAGGGCGACATGGCCGGCGCCGCCTGCGTGGTCGGCCTCATGCATGGCCTGGCCGTGCGCAAGGCCAAGGCCAACGTGGTCGGCGCCATCGGACTTGTGGAGAATATGCTCGATGGCAAGGCGCAGCGCCCGGGCGACATCGTCAAGTCAATGTCGGGCCAGACCATCGAAATCATCAACACGGATGCCGAGGGTCGCCTCGTGCTCGCCGACGTGCTGCACTACGTTAACACCCGGTTCAAGCCGAAATTCATGATCAACCTGGCGACCTTGACCGGTGCGATCATTGTCGCGCTCGGACAGGACTATGCCGGGCTGTTCGCCAACGATGACGCGCTCGCCGAGCGGTTGACCAAGGCCGGCGAGGATACGGGCGAGCGGGTGTGGCGCATGCCGCTCGGCGCCGAATATGACAAACTGATCGATTCCAAGTTCGCCGACATGAAAAACACTGGCGGGCGCTGGGCCGGCTCGATCACCGCGGCGCAACTGCTGCAGCGTTTCGTCGACAAGACGCCTTGGGCACATCTCGATATTGCAGGCACCGCGCTCGGCTCGCCGCAGACCGACATCAATAAGAGCTGGAGTTCAGGTTGGGGCGTGCGGCTGCTCGACCGGCTGGTGACGGACCATTACGAGCGTTGAGCGCAAAGATCGCCCCGACCCACGCGGCCGCTGCGGAGATGGCGATGACCGAGATCCTGTTCTACCAGCTCAAGGGACAGACGCTCGAACGGGTGCTGCCGCCGCTTTTGCAGAAGTCGCTCGAACGCGGCTGGCGCGTCGTGGTCCAGGCCTCGTCCGAAGAGCGCGTCGAAGCGCTCGATGCCCACCTGTGGACCTGGGAGGATGACGGCTTTTTGCCGCACGGCACCTGGCGCGGCCCCGAAGCTGCGGCGCAGCCGGTTGTGCTCACGGTCAACGAGGACAATCCCAACGGCGCCACAGTGCGGTTCCTGGTCGAGGGGGCCGCCGCGCCGCCGGATGTCTCGCTCTATCAGCGGCTTGTCCTGCTGTTCGACGGCGAGGATCCGGACGCTCTGGCTGCCGCCCGGCAGCACTGGACCGAGGCCAAGAGCGCGGGGCTTACGGTCACTTACTGGCTTGCCGACGAGAATGGCCGCTGGAAACGGCAGGGTTAAATCCGCAAGTTTTACGCTGCTTTCTCGCCAGATGAGATAAGCCATTGATATTAGGGACGTATTCCTCTAAAACCGAACGTCGAAAAGCGCCCCGCGCGGCCCCCGCCCGAGCCCCACATTTGTTTGCTCCGCTGTTAGGTTGGGTGCTATAGTTACCAAATGAACAAACATTCAGCGACCAAAAGGCGAACGGCCAAGCCCGGCCCACGCACCGTCAGTCGCAAGCCGGCCTCCCGCAAGGATAACGTGCGGGCGGTGGCGCGGACACCGGAACTGGGCCACGGCCGCAAAGTCGCCGCCATCAACTGTAACAACACCTCGCCGGCCGGCGGCCCGGCGAGTGCCGCACCGGCAAACGCCGAGACGAGCGACGCCTCCAGGGCGAACGCGGTGAAATCAATCGGTACAGGCCTGCGGACGCACAAGTTCCGTGTCGGCCAGACGGTCTTCTATACCTCAAGCCCGATCACCCGCCCGGGTGCGAGCGGAAGTTATAAGGTCGTGCGGCTGCTGCCGTCTGATGGCGAGGACTACCAGTACCGGATCAAGCATTCCGGCGAAGCGTTCGAACGCGTCGCCAAGGAAAGCCAGCTCGAACTCGAGAGCTGATCGCCGGCTCTGCCGCACCCGTGCCTTGATGCCCGTTTGTGCGGTCGTTTACGCTTGCGCGAGCGCGGCCGCGGTGTGGACTGGCGCCAGTGCCGGCGCTGCGCCATAGTGGAGCACGGGGGTCGATTTCGTCGGCTGGGTGCGTTGATGTTCAGTATCGATCGCAAGATCTCGCTGGTCGTGCCATGGGGGGCGGCCGGCGCAGCGGCTGCGCTCCTCGTTTCCGTTGGTGTTCTCGTGTTGCGGAGGATGCCGAATATCAAGGCCAGCGCGGCAGACGCGGTTAGCCGCTATGGGCTGATTGGCGGCGGTACCCTCGTTGTCGGCTGTCTTGCCTGGGCCTTTTTGCATGCGGCCGGCCTGCGCGACTTGAGCGCCGAACGACGCGCGCTTGACAACCGCGCGGCGCAGCTGACTGCGCAGTCGCTTGCTCTCGGCTCGCCGCTCGCCTGTCTCGACGGGGTCGCGTCAGACACGCTCCAGGCGGCATGCGAAAGGGCGGTGTTCGCCGGCCCAACCAATGTGGCTGCTGCAATCGCTTATGTGACGGCGCGGCTCGCACTCCTGTCCGACATGGCGGAGTATGCCCAGCGCGGTGGTCGCGGCATCGACAAGACGCTAAAGCCGCTGCGCCGCGCGCTCGAGGCCGATCCTTATGGCTTTGTCGCTTACGTCCTTGTGATGCAGGACGGCTGCAATAGCGAAAGCTGCCCGCCCTTGGCGCTTTTGCGGCGTCCGGACCACGTCCGCACAAATCTGATCGCGCAAACGCTGCAGCATTACGTCGAGCAATACCGCCCGGCGTGGGCTCGCCTTCCCAGCGCAGCCACGGCGGAAGCGGAGGACTCCCAGCAGGCCGCCATGGCTGAGGCGGAACCGCCCGGCAGACACAAGGTCGACATCGACTTCCCATCGGCCGCCTCGATTCCGCCGATCAGCATCATGAATCCCGAACCCAACACGTCACCTGCGGCCGAAGCCGCGCGCAAGCGGCCGGGTGCGGCGCAGACCGATCCGGTCTGGACGCCGGCTCCGGCTTCTGAAGGCGCATTGAGCCGTTGAGCCGCCCCGCGCGGCCACGGCTCTGATGGCGCTGATGTTCAGCTCCGTTCTCATTGCCAATCGCGGCGAAATTGCCTGCCGCATCGCCCGCACCGCAAAGCGGTTAGGTATGCGCACGATCGCGGTCTATTCGGCCGCCGATGTGCATGCGCTTCATGTGCGCTGCTGCGATGAGGCTTTCCTGCTCGGCCCCGCCGAGCCGCGCCAAAGCTATCTGTCGATCGAACGGCTGATCGAGGTCGCTCGCGAGGCCCGGGCCGAATGCGTGCACCCGGGCTATGGGTTTTTATCCGAGAACGCGGATTTCGCCGAGGCCTGCGCGCAAGCGGGCCTTGCGTTCATCGGGCCGCCCGCAGCGGCCATCCGTGCCATGGGGCTCAAGGACCGCGCCAAGATACTGATGGAAAACGCCGGCGTGCCGGTGGTCCCCGGCTATCACGGCGACCGCCAGGACGGCCCTTTCCTTAAGGAGAAGGCCTCCGAGATCGGTTACCCGGTGCTTATCAAGCCGGCAGCGGGCGGCGGCGGCCGCGGACTGCGCCGCATCGACGAGCATGCGCAGTTCGACGCTGCCCTCAAATCGGCGATCCGCGAATGCGAATCCGCCTTCGGCTCGGCGCGCGTGCTGATCGAAAAATACGTTGCCGCGCCGCGGCACATCGAGTTTCAAGTGTTCGGCGATCGGCATGGCAGTCTCATTTACTTGGGCGAGCGCGATTGCTCGCTGCAGCGCCGCCACCAGAAAGTGATCGAAGAAGCGCCGGCGCCTGGGATGAGTGCCGATCTGCGCGCGGTGATGGGCGCGGTTGCGCTCGAGGCCGCACGCGCCGTCGGCTATAGCGGCGCCGGCACTGTCGAATTCGTGGCCGACGGCACGGCCGGATTGAGCGCCGCTGCCTTCTGGTTCATCGAAATGAATACGCGGCTGCAGGTCGAGCATGGGGTGACCGAGGCGGTCACCGGGCTCGATCTGGTCGAGTGGCAATTCCGCGTCGCGTCAGGCGAAAAGCTGCCAATTGAGCAGAAAGACATCCGCCTGCGCGGCCACGCCATCGAGGCCCGACTGTATGCCGAGGATCCTGAGAAGGAATTTTTGCCATCGACCGGGACGATCGTCGCCTTGCAATTTCCGCAAGACGTTCGCGTCGATAGCGGTGTCGAGGCCGACGATCAGGTCACTCCGTTTTACGATCCGATGATCGCCAAATTGATCGCGTGGGCGGAAAGCCGCGATGGCGCCCTCGATCGCCTGGCGGACGCGCTCGCGCACACGCTGATTGCGGGCCCGCACAGCAATGTGGCCTTCCTCGGCGCGCTTTGCCGGACGCGCGAGTTCCGCCGGGGCGAGGTCGATACCGGCTTTATCGACCGCGCCTTGGCCGACTTGGGCGCAGTGCCGCGCCCACCTGACCGCGCTGCTGCGGCCTGCGGGGTTGAACGCCTGCTCGGGCGGCCGCTGATCGAGGAGTGTTCCGCCGATGCAGATTTACCGTGGGCGGCTCGCGACGGTTTTCAACTCGGCGGCAGCCGCCGGCTCACCGTTCCGATACTCCTCGATGGCCAGAGCGCCGAGGCAATAGCCACTTATGGGAAGGACGGCTTGCGGGTGACCCTCGACGGGAGGGCGCCGGCTGGCGATGCAGCGGTGTTCGAAGCGGGCGATGAAGCCTATGTCTTGCGCGCTGGCCGGCAGACCCGGGTGCGGCTTGGCGGTTTGTCGGGCATCGTCGGCGCGGCCGCGGCGGGCGATGGCCTTATCAAGGCGCCGATGCACGGCCGGGTCCTGCAGGTCTTTGCCGCGCCCGGTGAGGAAGTAGCCGGTGGCCAGCGGCTTGCCATAATCGAGGCGATGAAGATGGAGCACACGCTGCATGCCCCGTTTGCCGGCGTGGTGCGCGAGATCGCAGTGGCGGCCGGTGTGCAAGTTGGGGAAGGCGATCCGATTATGCTGATCGAGCCGGCGAAGACGCGATAATGTGAGTCCCATGCCCCTGCATCTGATAAAACTTTGCGTCGGCTGCGGTTCGGTGCGCGAACTCGAACACTGGATCAAGAAAAGGCTCAGCGACAAACGCAAACGCGGCGCAAAGGCGCAACACGTGCATCGCACGCGCATGGTGCCCAAGCGCGCCGCCGAGCTCGTCGACGGCGGCTCGCTCTATTGGGTCATTCGCGGCGAGATCGCCTGCCGGCAGCGCATCCGCGACGTGCGGCCGTTTCGCGACCAGCACGGCGTCGGCCGCTGCGCGCTCGTGCTCGATGCCAAAATCGTGCTGGTCGCGCCGCGACCGTATCGCGCATTCCAGGGCTGGCGTTATTTGCAAGCCGCCGACACCCCGCGGGACCTTGAGGAGGCCGCTCCCGGCGCCGCTGACATGCCGGAAAATCTCCGCCGCGAATTGCGCGAACTCGGCCTGATGTGAGCCCAAGGCAAGCGGCGCGCCGGCTCCTCGGCCGGCGAAGTCCTAGCTGCGTGGCGTCGCCGCCCGCAATCACGTAAAATGCGCCGATTTGCGCGAATGACGTGCGGAGCATGAGAATGATTATCGAGAACGAGACCGACGTTACCAAGGCCGTATTGAGCGAAATCGCGCGCGCCAAGACTCCGCGCTTTCGCGAGGTGGTGTCGGCGTTGGTGCGCCACCTGCACGATTTTGCGCGCGAGGTGCGGCTGACCGAGGAAGAATTCCAGATGGCGATCGGGATCATCGTGGCGCTCGGCAAGCACACGACTGAGACCCACAATGAAGCCGTGCTGATGTCTGGCTCGCTCGGCTTCTCGACGCTGATCTGCCTGCTCAACAACGGCAAACATGGGCAGACCGAAACCGACGCCAATCTGCTCGGTCCATTTTGGCGCATGCAGTCGCCACCGACCGAGAACGGCGGCTCAATCGTGCGCTCGCCGACGCCGGGGCCGGCATTGTTCGTCGAGGCCACGTTCCGCGACGTAAAGGGCGAGCCGGTCGCCGGCGCCGAGGTCGACATCTGGCAGTCCTCGCCCGAAGGTTTCTACGAGAACCAGGACCCGGCGCAGGCCGACATGAATTTGCGTGGCAAATTCACGACCGATTCTGCCGGCCGCATCCGCTTCCGCAGCGTCAAGCCCGCCGGCTACCCGATTCCGATCGACGGTCCGGTGGGCGATCTCCTGCGCGCGCAGGGCCGGCACAACATGCGGCCAGCGCATCTGCATTTCCTCGTCTACAAGCCGGGCTTCAAGACGCTGATCTCGCAGATTTACGACCCCGAGGACCCGCACATCGAGACCGATGTGCAGTTCGGCGTCACCCGCCACCTGATCGGCAATTACGTGCGCCATGACGAGTCCGAGCTCGCACCGGCTTCCGGTCTGGGCGGGCCGTGGTATTCGCTCGAACACACCTTCGTCATGGAGCCCGGCCCCGCCCGGCTGCCGAAGCCGCCGATCACCGGCAAGGCGCAAGGCGAACGGCCACACATTCCGCATCTGGAGAGGGTCTAGCACTCTGCGCGGCTGCGGTGGACGGCCCTCGGCCGCAGCCCGCGCGATATAGAGTTCGGCCGTGGTGATGCGAGAGCGCGCCGAGGGCGCTCGCCAAGCGCCGGGGCGCGCGTGCCCGGCAATTTGCCCTCTCTCCGCGCGGGGAGGCGGCAGCGAAAGGGGAAACGACAATGCGCCGCAGAACGGTCCTGCAAGGTCTCGCCGCCGGAGTTTTGAGCCGCGCCACGCTTCGCCGCGCGGCTGCCGACACGGTTCTCAAGATCGGCATCAGCATGCCGATGACCGGAGTTGGCTTCGCCGCAGTCGGGCGCCAGCTCACGGCTGCGATCAAGCTTTACATGCTCCAGCACGGCGACACCGTGGCGGGACGCAAGATCGAGCTGATCGTTCACGACGACGGCGGGGTCGCCGACGTGGCGCGGCGGCGCGTGCAGGAGATGATCGTCAACGACAAGATCGACATTGTCGGCATCGGCATCACGCCGACCTGTCTTGCGATCGCGCCACTGGTGACCGCAGCCAAGAAGATGACCCTGGTGATGAGCTCGGGGGCTTCGATCACCACGACAAAGTCCCCCTATTTCGTCCGCGCCGGGTTCATCCTCAGCCCGCAATCGTGGATCATGGCCGAGTGGGCGGCCAAGAATGGGTCCAAGCGCGTCGTCAGCCTGGTGAACGACTGGGCGCCGGGCATCGAAGCCGAGACCGCCTTCGCCAGGCGCTTCAAAGAGCTCGGAGGGCACATCATCGAGTTGATCCGCATCCCGCTCGCCAACCCGGATTTCGCGCCGTTCCTTCAACGCGTCAGCGATCTGAAGCCGGACACTGCGTTCATCTACTTCCCTGGCACGCAAGCGCCGATCTTCGCTAAGCAATTCGCCGAACGCGGCCTCGGCCGCTCCGGTATCAAGATCGTCGGACCGGGCGACCTGACAACCGACGACAGCCTCAACGATATGGGCGACCAGATGCTCGGCATCATCACGGCCGGCCCCTATTCGGCTTCCCACGATTTGAAACTCAACAAGGCTTACGTCGCAGCTATCGAGACGGCCGGCCATTTTCGCCCCGACTTCGTCTCCCTGGGCGGCTATGACGGCATGCACTTGATTTACCAAGCATTGAAAAAAACCGGCGGCAATTCCGACGCCGATGCGCTGGTCGCGGCGATGAAAGGCATGGCCTTCGAGAGCCCGCGCGGGCCGATCTCGATCGATCCTGCCACGCGCGATGTGGTCTCCAACATCTACATCCGCAGGGTGGAGAAGATAAACGGGCAGCTGTGGAATACCGAGTTTGAGACTTACCCCGCGGTCAAGGATCCGACGAAGGCGGCTGCGAGGTAATTAACGGCCCGATTGCGACGGATGATCCGACCTGTCGGTCCTTAAAAACCTACCGCCACATTATCAATCAGCCGCGTCGTGCCGATGCGAGCCGCCACGAGTAGCCGGAGCGCGCCCTTCTTGGTGGCGCCGAGCGGCGCCAACGTCTCGGCCTCACGCGCTTCGAGGTAATCGAGGACGAAGCCGGCACAGCCAATCGCCTCACGGCCCCTGGCGAGCACGTCGGCGATCGGCCGGCCGCCAGCGATCTCGGTGGCGCATTGCTTGAGGACGCGCTGGAGCGTCGGTGCCGCCTGGCGCTCGGTTGCGGACAGATAGACATTGCGCGAGGAGCAGGCGAGCCCGTCCGCCTCGCGTACGATCGGTGCGCCGAGGATGCGGGTTTTCAGGTCAAGGTCGCGGGCAAGCCGGGCGATGACCTTGAGCTGCTGGTAATCCTTCTCGCCGAAAACGGAGATGTCGGGCTCGCATTCGAGCAAAAGCTTGGCTACGACCGTTGCCACGCCGGCAAAGAAGTGCGGGCGGAACGCATCTTCAAGACCGGCCTGCGCCGGACCCTCGGGTACGATCCTGGTGGCGAAGCCGGGCGGATACATCGTTTCCACCGACGGCGCCCAAACGAGGCAAATTTCGAGCGCGGCGAGCGCGCTCACATCGGCGGCAAAAGTTCGCGGATAGCTACGAAAGTCCTCGTTGGGTGAAAACTGCGTCGGATTGACGAAAATCGAGACGACGACCGCATCGGCGCGCCGTTGCGCCAACCGAATGAGCGCGAGATGGCCGGCATGCAGCGCGCCCATCGTGGGCACCAGCGCAATCGTCTTGCCTCGCGCCCGCAAATCGGCGATGGCGCGCCGCAACATCGGGATTGTACGGATGATATGTGGCCGGCGCCGCGGTCGGATTGGTTTCTTCGTCATTCGCGCTTCCAAGGCGTCGGCGCCAGAGGCGAAGCGATCGCATTGTCTTTCCGACGCCGGATGGCTCTGCCCTGGCATCCCGGTTCGCCGCCCGGGCACACCGCGAGTTGCGAGGTTAACACCAACTTATTGCGTGCAATTCGCGTGCAATGCTGTATCTTGATTGCACCCGCTGCAAGCCGCAGAAGATATTCGCTGCGAAGGGTCGCGTTCCCATGTCGATGCAGGCGGATATTGGCAAGCCGGATTCGGCCCACGTCATCGTCCTCGGCAATGAAAAAGGCGGGTCCGGCAAATCGACCATTGCGATGCATCTCGCTATCGCGCTGATGCAGGCCGGTCAGCGTGTCGCCACCGTCGACCTCGATTCGCGTCAAGCCACGTTCACGCATCACATCGGCAACCGGCGGAATTGGGCCGAGCGAGCCCGGCTCAGGCTCGACCTGCCGCAGCATTATTGCGTTGCCCGCGGTAGCGGGCTGCGGCCGGACGAAATCGAGGCGCAGGAATGTTCCATTTTCGCCGAAGCGGTGAGCACAGTAGAGAATAACCACGATTTTGTTGTGATCGACACGCCGGGCAATGATTCCTATTTGATGCGGCTTGCTCATTCGACGGCGGATACGTTGATCACGCCGCTCAATGACAGTTTTGTCGACTTCGATGTGTTCGGGACAGTTGACCCGACGACCTTCGAGGTGACCGGCGTGAGCCATTACGCTCAAATGGTGGGCGAGGCGCGCCGTCAGCGGCGGCTGGTCGACGGCGGCTTGATCGACTGGGTCGTGCTGCGCAATCGGCTCGCGGCGCTCGGTTCGCGCAATAAGCGGCTCCTGGGCGAGGGGATTGGAGCGCTTTCGCGGCAGCTTGGCTTCCGCGTGGTCAACGGGTTTGCCGAGCGCCTGGTTTACCGCGAGTTTTTTCCGCGCGGGCTCACCGCGCTCGATCAGCTCGATGAGGAGATGCTCGGTCGGCGGCCGCGCGCCTCACACATCACCGCGCGCGACGAGGTCACGGCATTGATCGAGGCGCTCAATTTGCCGCTCGACGCGCGCAAGCGAGCCGCTGCGGCGCGGGCGGAGAGGGGCAAGCCGCTCGAGACCCACGGCCTCGTCGCCCAATAAGGCGGGGCCCTCTATTGCCGCAGCCCGCCGTCGGCATCCCGTGCCAGACCCGTCCAGCGGACTTCCGATTGCAGAGCGCCCCTCACCGGCAGCCCGGCCTACAGCGCGGTGGCTGGTGCACTGGGCGCGAGCCTGATAGCAACGTTTGCACGACATCTGCCGCAAAAAGATCTGCCGCAAAAAGCTCATTCATGCGCATTCGCAAGATCGATGGCAGCAACGCCAGCCAAACCGGGTCGGGATTGTCCAAGCAGCCATGACGCTTATCCTGTGGGCCGCTGTCGTCGTTGTGCTGCTATGGGCCACAAAGGCGGTTTTCAAGGCCGGCCACAAGCCCCTGGCGCGCCTCTGGCCCGGCATCGCCGGCTATGCCGCCTTGGCATTTGCGGCCTTTCTGTTGCTGCGTGGGGAAATTGCCGAGGCGATCCCCTTCGGAATCATCGGCCTCGGGCTCTTGGGCCGGCTCATGTGGTTATGGCCGAGCATCCCTGATTATGACAGCCGGAAGGCCCGCTGGGGTGAGCACCAGCAGGGCAATGCGGCAGCGGGGAAGGCGCCGCGCTCGGCGGCCAGCGGCAAAATGACCGAAGAGGAAGCTTATCAAATCCTCGGTGTTCGGGCCGGCGCCGGCGCGCAGGAGATCTCGCGCGCTCACCGATCCCTCATGAAGAAACTTCATCCCGACCAGGGGGGGTCTACGTATCTTGCGGCCCGGGTGAACGAGGCCAAGGACGTTCTTCTTCGCCGCCACGGCTGAGGCTTCTCCCGGCATTCCTCGCGCGCCCCTGTCCGTTCCTTCCACGCCTGGCGCGCCTGGACGTAGTCAGTCCTTGAGCGCCATACACGGAACCTCGCTGCGCCTCAGCTTGCGGCAGGCGGCTTCCGCGGTCTGTTTGTCCAGGCCGGAAAAGCGCGCCCGATAGAGCGTCATGTCGCCTTTCTGGACCGGCTCGGTAAACGGATCCGCCAAGCCGAGGGCAGGCAGTTTGAGCCTCGCGTCCTCGAGGTGCTGCTTGGCTGCCTGTTCGCCGTCGAAGGCGCCGATCTGGATAAGCCAGCCGCTATGCGCATGCGGCACAGCCGCAGAGATCGGCGTGACCTCGCTCGGCGTGGCCTCGTTGGTATTAACGGACTCGGCCGCACCGGACGCCGTGCCGGGCACATCGCGCACCAGTTCGGCCCTGCTCGGCGCCGGCTCGCCGACGGTACTGGGTTCGGCAGATGCCACGACCGTCGAGCCGTCTTGAACGGGTGGCGTCGGCTCTTTGAGCTCGGCCGCCGGCTCGGCGGGGATCGTCCTCGCCGACTGCGCTGCCGGGGCCGGCATTGGGACCACCCGGCGCGTCGGCACCCTGGCCGTGCGGTAGGTGATGGTTTTCACCACGACGGGCCGGAGCGGGGCGTACGAGCCCACCACCGGGCTCGTGGAAGGCGCTGCAGTCGCGGTCGAATTGGCGCGTGCGGGCGCGGCCATCCTGGCGAGGGCTGGGCGTCGCGGTTCGCCCCTTGAGGCCAGACGAAGAGTCAGAAGCGGCGCCGCTCGCCGTGCCGCCGCGAGCTCGATATTAGCCGTGATCAGGGCGCGCATATGGGCGTCGCGCTGCGCTGCGCTGCGGCCGCCGAGCACGACCGCAACCAGATAGCGGCCGTCGTGGTGGACCGATGTCAATAGATTAAAGCCCGACTCGGCGGTATAGCCGGTCTTGATGCCGTCGACGCCGGCAACCGAACCAAGCAGGTGATTGTGACCGCGGATTTCCTGGCCACGAAAAACGAATGAGGTCGTGGAAAAGAACCGGTAATAGCGGGGAAAGCGTTCCTGGATCGCTCGCCCGAGCAAGGCCTGGTCGCGCGCCGTGGTGACCTGATCGTCGTCGGGCAGCCCCGAGGCGTTGACATAGGTCGTGCGCGTCATGCCAAGCTCATCGGCCTTGCTGGTCATGATCCTGGCGAAGGCTTTTTCACTGCCGGCCAGATTCTCGGCAACAACCACCGCAGCGTCATTTGCCGACCGGGTGACGATCCCCTTGATCGCGTCTTCGACTGCAATGGTCTGCCCCGGCTGGAGGCCAAGTTTCGTCGGCGCCTGCCCGGCAGCATGCTCTGACACATAAAGTCTCGTATCGAGATGGATCCTGCCGGCGTCGAGTTGCTCGAACAAAAGGTAGAGCGTCATCACCTTGGTCAGCGAGGCCGGGTAACGCGGCGCGTCCGCATTGGATCCCTCCAACACTCCGCCGGTATTGCCGTCGACGACGATCGTGGCGGTCGGCGGCGCGTACTCGCTATGCCGGACCAAATGGCGGGCCAGATGCACGTGCCCGCGCCAATGATGCCGTGCGTCCGCCACATCGCTCGAGATGGTGAGAACAGTGCCGATTGCGGCACAACTCAAAATGCAATTGCGAAGCCTGTGTTTGCCAAGCCGACATTTGCCAAGCCCATATGTGCCAAGCCAATGGCTGGCCCCGTTGCTCGCCAAACCCATTATGGACTCCGTCCCTGAAACGACAGACGCCCCGTTCGCGCCCACCCCTTTTGCTCGTTCGGGACCGAGTTGCTTGCAGGCGAAAAGCCGGCCTTCCTACTCGACCTTCGCGTGCGCGAGCATAGCCCCGGTGTGAGACCGGCCGTCACCCGGACGACATAATCAAGCACGTACGCGAGCGCCCTTGCCAAAGCGTTAAACCCCCCGGCGCTTGTGCACTGCGCCAGCAACATTGCCCCTTTTTGTGCGTCGCACTATAAGCTATAATATGCTCGATGCAGGAGAAGGCTTTTTCAAGGCAACCGTCTGGCATCACGAGACCAAATATCAACCACAGCGCGATCGACCGGAAGGATCAACATGACCGACGAGAACATCCCGAAATTCGGCGACAGCAGCATGGACATGGCATTCGGTCCGCTCGGTGCCTGGACGAAGGGCGCGCAGGCGATCGCAGTCGAAGTCGTGGACTACTCGAAGAAGTCGGCTGAGAGCGCCGCGGCGGCATGGGAAAGGCTCATGGGCACCCAGAGCCTGGAAAAAGCCATTGAGGTGCAGACCGAATATCTCAAGTCCTCATATGAGGACTTTATCGCCGAGGCCAGCAAGCTCGGCGAGCTTTACGTCGATCTCGCCGCGGAGACCTACAAGCCGTTCGGCGCGTTGCTGAGCAAGCCGGCGTGAGCGGCGCCAGCGACCAAAGCAGCGAGACCGCGAAGGCGGGTTGATTGGCCGGTGCGCGCTGTAGAATGGAATCATCCGATCTGCTCGGCTCTCGCTCGGCACGCGCCATGATCGCGGGCTTCGCCACACGGGCCTCGCCACCAATGTGTTCGCGCAACCAATCTGCGATTCGATGGTTGACTGATGCCGATTACGGCGCAGTTCCGGCGCCGCGCGGGAAAAATCCCGGGATCGCCGGATCGATCGCCACAATTTCGGAGTTGCTATCGTGACGCCCTCGCTTCCCGGCGAGGAGGAGGGAAAGCGCGGAATGGAGGAGACGGCATGGCTGGGCTGTCTTGTGATCGGGCCGGCTCCTACGATCTGGCACGAACGGCGCTCCGTCATTATGATAGATTGGCGGCAGTACGGAGGGCGCAAGCCGGCTGGGGGCCGGGGAGCCTCCCCACTGCGAGCATATCTGGACGATAGACGCGAAAATGCTGGCGAAGGACGATACGGCGCGATCACCGCTGGGCATGGCGGACGACGACCGCAAGCGCAAAGGCGACCCCAGCGGTCCAGGCACTGCGGTCATCACCAAGACGCGGCCGCAAACCAAACGCCCCAACCTGTATCGCGTTCTCTTGCTCAATGACGATTACACGCCGATGGAGTTCGTGGTGCTCGTGCTTGAGCGGTTTTTCAATAAGGACCGCGAGACGGCGCAGCGGATCATGATGCATGTGCACCAGCACGGGATCGGCGAATGCGGCGTGTTCACTTACGAGGTGGCCGAGACCAAAGTGACGCAGGTGATGGACTTTGCCCGCAAGCATCAGCATCCTTTGCAGTGCATCATGGAGAAGAAGTGATTCCTGGGAGGAACGTTCGGCAACTCATGAAGAGAATCTGAAGATGCCAACATTTTCACGCAGCCTCGAACAGTCGCTTCATCGGGCCCTGGCGCTGGCCAACGAGCGGCACCATGAATATGCGACCCTTGAACACCTTCTGCTCGCTCTGATCGAGGATCAGGACGCCGCGGCGGTGATGCGGGCGTGCAATGTCGATCTCGAGAAGCTGCGCAGAAGCCTCGTCGCCTACCTCGAATTGGAACTTGACAATCTCGTCACCGACGGCGCCGAGGATTCCAAGCCCACCGCCGGGTTCCAGCGCGTTATTCAGCGTGCCGTCATTCATGTGCAATCGTCTGGCCGCGAGGAGGTGACTGGCGCCAACGTCCTGGTCGCCATTTTCGCCGAGCGCGAGAGCCATGCCGCGTATTTCCTGCAGGAGCAGGACATGACGCGCTACGACGCCGTCAACTACATCAGCCACGGCATCGCCAAACGGCCGGGAATGTCGGAGGCGCGTCCGGTGCGCGGCACCGACGAGGAGAGCGACACCAAGTCCGGTGACGAGCAGAAGAAGAAGGTCGATGCGCTCGACGCCTACTGCGTCAACCTCAACAAGAAGGCGCGCGAGGGCAAGATCGATCCGCTGATCGGCCGCGAGTCCGAAATCAACCGCACGATCCAGGTTCTGTGCCGGCGGCAGAAGAACAATCCGCTGTTCGTCGGCGAGGCCGGGGTCGGCAAGACCGCGATCGCCGAAGGCTTGGCGCGGCGCATCGTCCATGGCGAGGTGCCGGACGTCTTGCGCAACGCCACGGTGTTCGCGCTCGACATGGGCACGTTGCTTGCCGGGACGCGCTATCGCGGCGATTTCGAGGAGCGGCTCAAGCAGGTCATCAAGGAGTTGGAAGGCTATCCGGGAGCGATCCTGTTCATCGACGAGATTCACACCGTGATCGGCGCCGGCGCCACGTCCGGCGGAGCCATGGACGCCTCCAACCTGCTTAAGCCGGCGCTCGCCTCGGGCACTGTGCGCTGCATCGGCTCGACCACCTATAAAGAGTACCGGCAGTATTTCGAAAAGGATCGCGCGCTGGTGCGTCGTTTCCAGAAGATCGACGTCAACGAGCCGACGATCCCGGACGCCATCGAAATTCTCAAGGGCCTAAAACCCTATTTCGAGGACTACCACAAGCTTCGCTACACCGGCGAGGCGATCAAGGCGGCGGTGGAGCTGTCGTCGCGCTACATCCACGACCGCAAGCTGCCCGACAAGGCCATCGACGTGATCGACGAATTGGGCGCGGCACAGATGCTGCTGCCGGAGAGCCGGCGCAAGCGCACGATCGGCATCAGGGAGATCGAGACCACGATCGCCACGATGGCCCGCATTCCGCCGAAAGCGGTGTCGAAGGACGATGCCGCAGTGCTCCAGCACCTGGAGGCGACGCTCAAGCGCGTGGTCTATGGCCAGGACAAGGCGATCGAGGCGCTCGCCGCCTCCATCAAGCTGGCGCGCGCGGGCTTGCGCGAGCCGGAAAAGCCGATCGGCTCGTATCTGTTCTCCGGCCCGACCGGTGTCGGTAAGACCGAGGTGGCGCGGCAGCTCGCCGCGGCGCTTGGCGTCGAAATCATCCGCTTCGACATGTCGGAATACATGGAGCGGCATACCGTGTCGCGGCTCATCGGCGCGCCGCCGGGCTATGTGGGCTTCGACCAGGGCGGGCTGCTTACCGACGGCGTCGACCAGCACCCGCATTGCGTGCTGCTGCTCGACGAGGTCGAGAAGGCGCACCCCGACCTGTTCAACGTGCTGCTGCAGATCATGGATCATGGCAAGCTGACCGACCACAATGGCAAGCAGGTCGACTTCCGTAACGTGATCCTGATCATGACCACCAATGCGGGCGCCGCCGATCTAGCCAGGGCCGCGTTCGGCTTCACCCGCACCAAGCGCGAAGGCGACGATATGGAGGCGATCAACCGCATGTTCGCGCCCGAGTTCCGCAACCGGCTCGACGCGATCATCACTTTCGCGCATTTGTCGCGCGAAGTGATCGCCATGGTCGTGGAAAAGTTCGTGCTGCAGCTCGAGGCGCAACTCGACGACCGCGACGTCACCATCGAGCTCACGGACGAAGCCACCAACTGGCTCATCAGGAATGGCTACGACGAGCAGATGGGCGCCCGGCCGATGGCGCGGGTGATCCAGGAGCATATCAAGAAGCCGCTCGCCGACGAGGTGCTGTTTGGCCGTTTGAAGTCGGGCGGTCATGTGCGTGTTATCGTCGTGACCGACGAGGCGACAGGCGAAAGCAAACTCGGCTTCGACTACCCGGACGGTCCGGTTACGCCGCGGCCAGAGAAGTTGCCGGAGCCGCACCGCGCCAAGAAACGCCGGGCCTCGCCGCGGCGCAGGCCCCCCGGATCCGGCGGCGGCAATGGCCCCCCGCCGAGCCGCGGCTCGGTGCCGAAGGTGCCGCTGGTCAAGGTGTGACCTCGTTACTTCCGGGCCGCTAGGCGCGCTTCTTTCGCTTCGCACGGCTCGTTGTGACAGCAAGTCCCGCCGCCCGACGCCGCCCGAGCCGCAACACCGCCAGCTTGACCAGGGCCGACCGTCGAGAGTCAGCCGATGCCGAAGGCGTTTCCAAGCGCGCCGACGCCGAAGGCGTTCCAAGCGCATCAAGCCGCCGCCTGCGGCGGTAATGGCGAACAACATGATCGAACGGGTCGGCGTGCGGGCGCACGAAGGCGGTGACGTTCTCGTGCTTTAAGCAGGCGGGTTCGCTCGGAATTGAAGCCGCAGCGCCTTGGCGGCGTTGACAGGTCACGTGCGGCAGGCTTTTTACGCCGCAGTGCGAAAAACCCGAAACTGCAAATGATTGATAAAACTTTTCAGCCCGCCGCCGTCGAAGGCCGCATTTACGCGGCCTGGGAGGCCGCCGGTGCCTTCCGCGCCGGGCGCCCGGAGCGCGCCGCCGCGGCGGCCTATTGCATGGTCATTCCGCCGCCGAACGTGACCGGCTCGCTGCATATGGGCCACGCGCTCAACAACACGCTGCAGGATATTCTCTGCCGCTTCGAGCGCATGCGCGGCAACGACGTGCTCTGGCAGCCGGGCACCGATCACGCCGGCATTGCCACCCAGGCCGTGGTCGAGCGGCAACTGATGGAGCGACAGCAACCGATCCGGGCCTTGGGGCGCGAGGCCTTCATTGAGCGCGTGTGGGCTTGGAAGGCGCAAACGGGCGGCACCATCATCGGCCAATTGAAACGGCTTGGAGCGTCCTGCGACTGGTCGCGTGAGCGCTTCACGATGGACGAGGGCCTGTCGCGCGCGGTGAGAAAGGTCTTCGTGCGGCTGTACCGCGACGGCCTGATCAATAAGGACAAGCGCCTCGTCAATTGGGACCCGAAGCTGAAGACTGCGATCTCTGACCTGGAAGTGCAGCAGGTGGAGGTGCGTGGGCAGCTCTGGCACATCAGATATCCGCTCGAAGGCAGCGATCAGTTCATTGTCGTGGCGACGACACGGCCCGAGACCATGCTCGGCGACGTCGCGGTTGCGGTGCATCCCGACGACGAAAAGCTCCGGCATCTGATCGGCAAGACCGCTGTGCTGCCGCTCGTTGGTCGCCGCATCCCGATCATCGGCGACGCTTACGCTGACCCGGATAAAGGCTCCGGAGCAGTGAAGGTCACGCCGGCGCACGATTTCAACGACTTCGAGGTGGGCCGCCGTCACGATCTGCCGCTGATCGATGTGCTCGATGAAGAAGGCTGCCTTGACTTAAAGGACAACGAGGATTTTCTCGCCGGCGTGCCGCGATCGGCAGAGCTTGCCGCGACGTTGGGGCTGCACGGTGTCGATCGCTTCGCCGCGCGCAAGAAGATCGTCGAGCGGCTCGAGGCGGCCGGGCTGATCGAGAAGGCTGAGCCGACGCTGCATGTTGTGCCGCACGGCGACCGTTCGGGCGCGGTACTCGAACCGTTCCTGACCGATCAATGGTATGTCGACACCAAGGCTCTAGCCGAGCCGGCGATCGCGGCGGTGCGGGCGGGCACGACCGGATTTGTACCGGCACAATGGGAGGCGACGTTCTTCAATTGGATGCAGAACATCCAGCCCTGGTGCATTTCGCGTCAAATCTGGTGGGGCCACCAGATCCCGGCGTGGTACGGGCCCGACGGCAAAATCTTCGTCGCCGAGAGTGAGGACGACGCCGTCGCCGAGGCGCTTGCCCACTACGTCGCCATCGAGGAGATCACGCCGGAAGACGGCCACGACATTGCCGCCGACCCGGAGCGGCGCGCGCGTTTCGCCAACGAGTATCTGCACCGCGACGAAGACGTGCTCGACACCTGGTTTTCCTCGGCGCTGTGGCCGTTCTCGACGCTCGGCTGGCCGGACCGCACGCCAGAGCTCGCCCGCTATTACCCGAACAGCGTGCTGGTCACCGGCTTCGACATCATCTTCTTCTGGGTGGCGCGGATGATGATGATGGGCCTTTATTGCATGGGCAAGGTCCCATTCCCGGTGGTCTACATCCACGCGCTCGTCCGCGACGCCAGCGGACAGAAAATGTCGAAGTCCAAGGGCAATGTGATCGATCCCTTGGCGATGATCGACGAATACGGCGCCGACGCGCTGCGGTTCACTCTCGCCGCCATGGCAGCGCAGGGCCGCGACGTCAAATTGTCGGCCGAACGCGTGGCCGGCTATCGCAACTTCGCGACCAAGCTGTGGAATGCTGCGCGCTTTGCCGAGATTAATGGCTGCGTGCACGATCCCGATTTCAGCGTGTATGAGGCCAAGGAAACGCTCAATCGTTGGATCATCCACGAGACCGCCAAGACCGGCCGCGAAGTCACTGCAATGCTCGAGGCCTACAAGTTCAACGAGGCGGCCACCGCGGTCTACCGATTTGTCTGGAACGTCTATTGCGACTGGTATCTGGAGCTGGCGAAGCCGGTGCTCACCGGGCCTGACGGGGCCACCAAGAGCGAGACGCGTGCGGCGGCGGCCTGGACGCTCGATGAGATTCTAAAACTCCTGCATCCCTTCATGCCCTTCGTCACCGAAGAGCTGTGGCGGGTCACTGCCGAGCACGGCAACATCAAGCGCCATCATATGCTGGCGCTCGCCGCCTGGCCGAGCCATGATCGGCTCGACGATGCTGCGGCGGAAGCGGAGATCGGCTGGGTGATCGATCTGGTCACCGCGGTCCGCTCGGTGCGCGTTGAGATGAATATCGGTGCCACGCCGCTAGTGCTCGCCGGTGTTTCTAAGGAGACCGCCGACAGAGCGCGGCGCTGGTCGGAGTTCGTGCAGCGCCTGGCGCGCGTCTCCAACATCTCGTTTGCCGCGGCGCCCCCGCATGGCGCGCTGCAGCTCCTGGTACGCGGCGAAGTTGCGGCGCTGCCGCTCTCCGGCATCATCGACGTCGCCGCCGAACGCGCCCGGCTCAACAAGGATATCGCAAAATGCGATGCCGACATCGCGCGGCTCGATCAGAAACTCAACAATACGGACTTTCTCAAGCGCGCTCCCGAAGAAGTGGTCGAAGGCGAGCGCGAAAAGCGCGAAGCGGCGCTGGCCCGCAAGGCCAAAATCGCCGAAGCGCTGCAGCGGCTCGAGACCTCAATGTGAGCGGATCGGATGAATATTTTTCTCGCCGGTGCGAGCGGAGCCATCGGTCGGCGTCTCACGCCGCTGCTCGTTGAGGCCGGTTATGACGTGACCGGCCTGACGCGCTCATTGAGCGCGGCAGATGACCTTAAGACTGCTGGCGTACGCGCTGCGCTCGCAGATGTGTTCGACGCCGATGTCCTCAAGCGCGCCGTTGCCGAGGCGCAGCCCGAAGTCGTCATCCATCAGCTCACCGATCTGCCGCGCGTTCTCAGTGACGAGGCGCAGCTTGCGGCGGCTTACCCGCGCAATGCGCGTATCCGCATCCAAGGCACCCGCAACCTGGTCGCGGCCGCGCGCGCCGCCGGCGCACGCCGCTTTATCGTGCAGAGCGTCGCTTTTGCTTACGCCCCGGGCAGGCAACCGCATGGCGAAACCGACCCGCTCAATCTCTCGGAGGGCCCGCGTCTGCAGACCGTCCGTGCCGCGGCGGACATGGAGAGGCAGGTGCTCGAATCGGGCATGGAGGCAATCGCCCTGCGCTATGGCGTATTTTACGGTCCCGGCACCTGGACGCAGACGCCAGAGCGTAAGCCTGCACTGCACATCGATGCCGCCGCACGGGCCGCTTTCCTCGCGGTCACGCGCGGCGGGCCGGGAATCTACAACATCGCCGACGACGACGGCACCGTGTCGATCGACAAGGCGCGCCGCGAACTGGGCTTCGACCCGGCATTCAGGCTTCTGCCTTAGCCGTGGTTGCAAACGGCTTGCTTACGAACCGCGAGTCCTTGAGCCCGTAGCGCCAGGGCTTGTCGGCCGCCTTGGTAATTCCAATGCGCGGGCCGGCAACGACCTCCACCGGTCCACGACGGGCGAGGATCGCAAACGGCGGTGCGTCGAGCGCCAGCCCGTTATAGGCCCCGGTGACGCCCAGCGCCTGGCATACCCGCCCAGGGCCCGAACAGAGCAGCCGCTTGTCGGCCACGCCGCGCCGCCGCCGCATGGCTCGCAGCCCCGTAGTCGGCTCGAGCGCGCGGATGAGCACGGCGCTCGCCGAGCCCTCCGGCTCGCAGACCAGATTGAGGCACCAGTGGATGCCGTAGGAGCGGTATACGTAGGCATAACCCGGCGGCCCGAACATGACCGCATTGCGCTCCGTAGGCCCGCGAAAGCTGTGCGCCGCCGGATCGGTATGATGATACGCCTCCACCTCGACAATGGGGCCGCCGGCGCCGTTGACCAGAAGAATCGTCCCGATGAGATCGCGCGCCACCTCGTGCACGCTGCGGCTGAAGTACCGTTTTCTCATCGACCGTCCCATGGACGTAACGTCGCAGCCCGCAGTGGATTTGCAAAATACGAGTTACTAAATACTGCTTCTGTGGCCACGATCTGTGGCTCACGGAACACACGTGTCGAACATTTCCGTTGATTGACCGCCGGCCGGTCCAGGACGCCGCTTTTTGGCCGTAGAATTTTTCGAGATCGAAACCATGCGGCCGTTGGCTGGCTGCAGACAAAGAAATGTGTGACTTCCTAGTTTCAGAGCGGAACGCTTTGTGCTTGGGAAGCCTTAGGGGGAGGGGGGCGAAGGGGACCGTGACGGGCCCGCAGAGTACGATGGACGCCAAGGCCGGATTGAAAGAAAGACTGCCAAGTCGCCATGCGACCGAAGGGGCAGAACGAGCGCCGCACCGCGCATTTTACTACGCGATGGGTCTGACGTGCGAGCAGATCCACCAACCCTTTGTCGGCGTCGCCACCTGCTGGAACGAAGCCGCGCCCTGTAACATCGCGCTCAGGCGCCAGGCCCAGGCGGTCAAGCAGGGCGTGGCCGCATCGGGCGGCACCCCGCGCGAGTTCTGTACGATTACCGTCACCGACGGTATCGCCATGGGCCACGGCGGCATGAAGGCCTCACTGCCGTCGCGCGAAGTGATTGCCGACTCCGTGGAATTGACGGTCCGCGGCCACGCCTATGATGCGCTGATCGGCGTCGCCGGCTGCGACAAGTCCCAGCCCGGGATGATGATGGCAATGTGCCGGCTCAACGTGCCGTCGATCTACATCTATGGCGGTTCCATCCTGCCAGGCACCTTCAAGGGCAAGCCGGTTACCATTCAGGACGTGTACGAGGCGGTCGGCAAGCATTCGATCGGCGCTATGTCGCAGGCTGATCTGGAAATCCTCGAGCAGAATGCCTGCCCCTCGGCTGGCGCGTGCGGCGCGCAGTTCACTGCGAACACCATGGCGACGGTCTCGGAGGCGATCGGGCTGGCGCTGCCGTACTCGGCCGGCGCGCCTGCGCCTTACGAAATCCGCGACAGGTTCTGCACGCTCGCCGGCGAGATGATCGTGGACTTAATCGTCAAGAACATTCGCCCGCGCGACATCGTCACCCGCAAGGCGCTGGAGAATGCCGCAGCGGTCGTCGCCGCGACCGGCGGCTCGACCAACGCCGCGCTGCACCTGCCGGCGATTGCCAATGAGTGCGGCATCAAATTCGACCTGTTCGATGTGGCCGAAGTCCTGAAAAGAACACCTTATATCGCCGATTTGAAACCGTCCGGCCGCTATGTCGCCAAGGATATGTTTGAAGCTGGCGGCGTTCCGCTGTTGATGCGGACTCTGCTCGACCACGGCTATTTGCACGGCGAGTGCCTCACCGTCACCGGCCGCACCATCGCCGAGAACCTGAAGTCGGTGCAGTGGAATACCGATCAGGACGTGGTTTACCCGGCCGACAAGCCGATCCTGCCGACCGGAGGTGTCATCGGTTTGCAGGGCAATCTCGCCCCTGAAGGTGCGATCGTTAAGGTCGCCGGGATGGAGCGTTTGCATTTCTCCGGACCGGCGCGCTGTTTCGATGGCGAGGAAGCTTGCTTCGAAGCAGTCAAAAACAAAAAATACCGGGAAGGCGAGGTGCTGGTGATCCGCTACGAGGGACCGAAGGGCGGCCCCGGCATGCGCGAAATGCTGGCAACGACCGCGGCCCTCTACGGTCAAGGCATGGGCGGCAAGGTCGCGCTCATCACCGATGGACGCTTTTCCGGTGCCACCCGCGGTTTCTGCGTCGGCCATATCGGCCCTGAAGCGGCGATCGGTGGGCCGATCGCGCTGCTGCGCGACGGCGACATCGTTACGCTCGACGCCGAGAGGGGGACGCTCGACGTCGACTTGACGGCGAGCGAAATGGAGCAGCGGGCTAAGCAATGGAAGCCGCGCGCCGAGGAGTTCGCGTCCGGCTATTTGTGGAAATACGCCCAACAGGTGGGCGCGGCGCGCGATGGCGCCGTGACGCATCCGGGCGCGTCGGTCGAGAAGGCGTGCTATGCGGATATCTAAAGGAGCAGCGCACGTCGCCACCAGCGCGGTGCTGGCCACGCTGGCCGGCGGCCTGTGCATCGCGCTTGGCTTCGGTCTAAACGTGGGGCCGCCATCCGGCCGCGGCCACTCCCTCTCGCTGCAGCCGGCGCTCGCTTTCGACGGCAGCGCCACACCGGCTACCGCTTCGCTCACCCCGCCTGCGGGATTGGGCGCGACCGGAGGCGGGGGAGATGTCGGTCTCAAAGCAAAGCAATTTTCGGCGCTGCAATACGCGGCCGACCAGGGCCATCCGAGCGCGCAATGGCGGCTCGGCCGCATGTATGCCGACGGCGATGGCGTGCCGCGCGACGATCTGCGAGCGTTCGCGTATTTTAGCCAGATCGCCAACTCGCACGCCGACGCACCGCCGGGCACCCGGCAAGCGGTCATGGTTGCCGATGCCTTCGTGGCGCTCGGGCGCTACAACCTCAAGGGCATTCCCAATTCTGCCATCAAGCCCGATCGTGCCCGCGCCCATGCAATGTTTGCTTACGCGGCATCGTATTTCGGCGACGCCGACGCGCAGTACGAGCTGGGCAGGCTTTACCTTGACGGCAAGCCGAGCGACGAACACGAGGCAGCGCGCTGGCTCCTGCTCGCCGCCACCAAAGGCCAGTGCCGCGCCCAAGTCGCCCTCGGCGACCTTCTGTTCCGCGGCCGCAACGTGCCGCGCCAGGCCGCGCGCGGCTTGATGTGGCTGACGCTCGGTCGTGATTGCGCCGGCGCCGACGAAGGCTGGGTGAAGCCGCTCTATGACAACGATTTCCGCCGCGCCAGCGATGACGAGCGGGCCTTGGCGCTGGTCTACCTGAAGGATTGGATCAACGGCCGGCGCTATTAGCAAACAGCCGACGGGCAGCGGGCCGCGGTGCGGGGCCAAAGGCGCAACGTGTTGCGCCTTCACGCCTATTTCGCCTCGACTTCGAGATCGATCCATACCGGCACGTGATCTGAGGGCTTCTCCCAGCTGCGCACGTATCGGTCGATGCCGAGCGCGGCAAGCCGGTCGGCGGCGGGCGGCGACAGCAGCACGTGGTCGATGCGGATGCCGTTGTTCCTTTGCCAGGCGCCGGCCTGATAATCCCAGAACGTATAAAGGCCGTCATCATCGCTGGTTGCGCGCACCGCGTCAGTCAGGCCGAGATTGACGAGAGCACGAAACTCGGCGCGCGTGCGCGGTTGAAACAGTGCGTCGTTGGCCCACGCCTGCGGGTTCTTGGCATCGTCGGGGGTTGGAATGACGTTGTAATCGCCGGCGAGCACGAGCGGCTCTTCGAGCGCGAGGCGGTCACGGGAATAGGCGAACAGCCGCTTCATCCAGCCGATTTTGTAGGTGTACTTCTCGCTCTGCGGCGGGTTGCCGTTGGGCAGATAAAGGCTCGCGATCCGCAGGACGCCACGTGCGGTAGAGACCGTCGCTTCAATGAAGCGAGCGTGATCGTCGCTGGCATCGCCGGGCAGTCCCTTGATCACCTCGTCAAACTTAAATTTCGACAGAATGGCCACGCCGTTAAAGGTCTTTTGCCCGTGCACGGCGACGTTATAGCCGAGGCCCTCGAATTCGAGACGCGGAAACGCATCGTCGACGCATTTGGTCTCCTGCAGACAGACGATGTGCGGCTGGCGCTCCTCGAGCCACGCGCGCGCGCAATCGATCCGTTGCTTGATCGAGTTGACGTTCCAGGTGGCGATGCGCACGGAAATAGCAGAGCCTCGATAGGATGAGCATTTGAGCTTATCCGAAAACCAGCCAGCACGCTTAAGAATAACCCGCCGGGGCTGATCTCGATCAATGCCGGGCGCTCATGGCGAGCGACGTCGTCCAGCGAGCTCGGCCGGCGCACTTTACCGGCCCTCAAATCGCGAAGCTGGTGCCACACCCGCAAGAGGCCGCGGCTTTCGGATTGTTGATCTTGAACGACGAGCCGATCAGGTCGTCGACGAAATCGATCTCAGAACCGGCCATGTAGTCGAGCGAGATCGGGTCGATCAGCACCGTCGCACCGCACTTTTCGATCACGACGTCGTCTTGGGCGCGCTCACGCTCGGTGTCGAATTTGTACTGGAAGCCCGAGCAACCGCCGCCCTCGACGGACACGCGCAGCATCGTGCCCGCCGGCTCCCGCCGGAGAATGTCGCCGATCCTCTGCGCCGCCCGCTCGGTCACGATCACGTTGGCCGTCATAATCTTCTCCACGCTCCTGCGGATACCGCACCCGCTGCCAAGGGCCTAGCTGTGCACTGCAAGCCTCGTGCGGCAGGCACCGATTGCCACTTCACGCTCACGATAGTTAGGTAAGCGCAGGCCAAGCCGAGGTCAATTGCACGCCGGACAAGAGCAATGACGATCGATGCCGCAACGCCGCGCGCTCCCTATGCCTGCGATCCGGCAGCGAGCCGCGGGCGGCTGCACCCGGAGCCCGAGAGCAGAAGTCGCAACGCCTTCCGTCGCGATTGCGACCGCATCATTCACGCCACCGCCTTCCGTCGGCTCAAGGACAAGACCCAAGTCTTCGTGTTCGACGAGGGCGACCACTACCGCACCCGGCTCACCCACACGCTCGAAGTGACGCAGATTGCGCGGGCGCTCGCGCGCGCGCTCGGGCTAGACGAAGACCTCGCCGAGGCGCTGGCGCTCGCCCATGATCTCGGCCACCCGCCGTTCGGCCATGCCGGCGAACGCGCGCTCGATCAATGCCTCGACGCCTTCGGAGGTTTCGATCACAACGCCCAGTCCTTGCGCGTGGTCACGACCTTGGAGTGCCGCTATCCGGCGTTCGACGGCCTTAACCTCACCTGGGAAACGCTGGAGGGGATTGTCAAGCATAATGGAGCGCTCACTGAGCGCAGTGGCGTCCCGCTGCCGCGCTATCGCGATCACGGAGTTCCGCAAACCATTCGGGATTATTGCGGGGCGCAGGACCTGCAGCTTTGGAGCTTGCCCAGTGCCGAGGCGCAGGTGGCCACGGTGGCGGACGACATCGCCTATGACGCGCACGATATCGACGATGGGTTGCGGGCCGAGTTGTTCGGGCTCGACGACATCGCCGCACTCGCCCTTCCAGGCCGAATTGTCGGCGAGATACGCGCCGACTATCCGAGGCTCGACGCCTCCCGCCTCGTTCATGAATTCATTCGCAGGTTAACCGGGCTCCTGATTGAGGATGTGATCGTCGAATCCAGCCGACGGTTTGCAAGACTTGCCCCGCGTTCGGCCGAAGCAGTGCGGCGCGCGGCCGCGCCGGTTGCCGGCTTTTCGCCCGCGATCGAGCGCGACGATCATGCCATCAAGAGCTTCCTCCAGCAGCAAATGTATCAGCATGCGCGTGTCGTGTGCGTGATGGATGAGGCCGCCCGAGCCGTGCGTGAGCTGTTTGCTCGCTACAATGCGTGCCCCGACGATCTGCCTGCGGAATGGCGCGAAGGTTTGGCCGGTGCAGAAGACGCGGCGCGCGCTCGCCGCATCGCCGATTTCATCGCCGGGATGACCGACCGTTATGCGCTCGCCGAGCACGCCCGGCTCTTTGACTCGACCCTCGAACTGCGTTAGGCGGCCGGCACGCCGGTCGGGCCGCAGATCCGCCAACAAAGCATTGTGTAATGGCGACAGAGAACATTTTCGCCGAAATTCTCGACCGCGTCCGGCGCGCCAACAACGCGCTGATCGGCGCCGGATTTTTGCCCGCCGGCATCGACCAGTCGCGCGTGAGCGTCGAGCCGCCGCGCGATGCAGCGCACGGCGACATGGCGACCAACGCCGCCATGGTGCTCGCCAAGGACGCTGGCAAGAAGCCGCGCCAACTCGCCGAGGCCATGGCGGCTAAGCTGCGCACCGACGATCTCGTGGACCGCGTCGAGGTGGCCGGCCCGGGATTTATCAATCTGACGCTCAAGCCCGCGGCCTGGATGGATGCGTTGCGCGCCGCGGTGCGCCGCGGAGTCCGCTATGGCGCGAGCGATATTGGCCGCGATATCCCGGTCAATGTTGAATACGTTTCGGCCAACCCGACCGGACCCATGCATGTCGGCCATGGCCGCGGCGCTGTGTTCGGCGACGCGCTGGCCAATCTGCTCGCCTTCACCGGCTTTAAGGTCACGCGCGAATATTACGTCAACGATGCCGGCGCCCAGGTGGACGTGCTCGCGCGCTCCGCCTATCTGCGCTACCGCGAAGCGCTCGGGGAGCGAATTGGCGCCATTCCCGAAGGCCTTTACCCCGGCGATTATCTCAAGCCGGTGGGTGCGGCGCTCGCCGCCGAACACGGCGGTTTGCTCAAACAGATGAACGAAGCCGAATGGCTGCCCATCGTACGGGCCGAGGCGATCGAAATGATGATGGCGCTGATCCGCGAGGATCTCGCCGCTCTCGGCATCGAGCACGAAGTCTTCTTTTCCGAACGTTCGTTGCATGAGCCGCGCAACGGAGGCCCGAGCAAGATAGCCGAGACCATTGGCTTTCTTGAAGCCAAGGGCCTGCTCTATCGCGGCACCCTGCCGCCGCCGAAGGGCAAGGTGATGGAGGATTGGGAGCCGCGCGAAATGCTGCTCTTCCGCGCTACCCAGTTTGGCGACGAGGTCGATCGGCCAATCCTCAAGTCTGATGGGAGTCCGGCCTACATCACCCCGGATATTGCCTATCACCGCGACAAATTCGAGCGCGGCTTTAGCAATATGATCGACGTGCTGGGCGCCGATCACGCCGGTTACGTCAAGCGGCTCAATGCAGCTGTTGAGGCGGTGAGCGGCGGCAAGGCCACTCTCGACGTCAAGGTCTGCCAGCTCGTGCGTTTCCTGCGTGGCGGGCAGCCGGCGAAAATGTCGAAGCGTGCAGGCGAATTGGTGACCGTCCGCCAAGTGGTGGATGAAGTCGGACGCGACGCCGTTCGCTTCATGATGCTCTACCGCAAGAACGACGCGGTGCTCGATTTCGACCTTGCCAAGGTGATCGAGCAGTCGCGTGACAATCCGGTCTTCTACGTCCAATACGGTCACGCCCGCGGCCAGTCCATCTTCCGCAACGCGCGCGCGGTGTTTGCAGATTTGCCGGACGCCATCGCCGATCTGGCAGACGCCGCGGCGCTTGATCGGCTGTCTGATCCTGCAGCGCTGTCGCTGATGCGGCGCATTGCGCTTTATCCGCGCGTCGTCGAGGCTGCCGCCTTGGCGCACGAGCCGCACCGCATTGCTTTTTACCTGTATGAGCTGGCGAGCGAATTTCATGCGCTCTACACGCTGGGAAATTCGGTGCCACATTTACGCTTTATTATCCAGAATGATCGAGAACTTACAGCGGCGCGTCTCGTTCTCGTGCAAGGCGTCGTCAGCGTGCTATTTTCCGGCTTGGCGCTGCTGGGAGTCGCGGCGCCGAACGAGATGCGGTGAAATCTCCGTGGGCCTTGGCAGGCCGCTCCCTACGGCCGCCGAGGGGAAAGGCTGAACGGGGTTTATGGGCGATAACGAGTTTCGTAGCCTTCGTCGTCCGGCGCTCGAGAGTAGCGCCGATGTGGACAACGCGATTTCCGATCCTCTGGCAGAGCTCGCCAGGCTGATCGGACAAAGCGATCAGCATATCGGGCAAAGCGATTCGCGTCACGCCTCCGGCCGCGAGGGTGAGGGCGGGGCTGCTGCGGCACGTCCGCTGGGTTGGTCTGGCGAGGAACATTCCGGGCCGGGCCATGAGCCGGCGGGCGAGAGCCGCTATGAGGCCGCGGCCGCCGCGCCGCGGCAATATTCGCCACCGCTTTCTGGCGACGCGCATGGCGATGTGCATGACGACTCGTACCGCGATGACGCCGAAGCGGACGGCGACGAGGAGCATACCGGCGATAACGATGCCGACGACGGCGATGCTGGCGAGGAAGCCGGCGACAATGATGCCGGCGATTATTCCGATGGGGACTTTGACGAGGAATACGATGAGCCGTACGAGGCGGAACGATCCGCGAGTGGCCGGCGCAGCAGGGCCGGCGGCATCGTTCTCGGCCTTGTCGGCCTGATCGTCCTCGGCAGCGCGGCGGCCTTTGGCTATCGCGCCATGTTCGGCAGCTCGGCCTTTCCGGCGCTGCCGCCGATCATCAAGCCCTCCAGCGCTCCGGTCAAAATCGTACCCAATCATGACTCCCAGGCCGTCGCACCGAACCAGACTGCGGCAGCCAATACCGGTGCGGGGGACCATCTGGTGTCGCACGAGGAACAGCCCGTCGCGGTCCAGGCCACTCCTTCGCATGCGGTGACCACAGTTCCGGTGATCTCCAACACGCCGCCCGACGGCGTATCGCCGGGGATGACCGCCTCTGCGTCGGCGCTCGGCCCAGAGGCGCCGGGCACAGCCGCGCCCCCCGAGCCTACGCCGCCGCCGCCAAAGCCGGTTCACACCCTCGCGATCCACACCGACCGCTCCGCGCCGGGCAATACGGCCGGCAACCGCCCGGGGAGGGCGGGGCTCGATACGGCTAACGCCGGGACGCTCTCAATCGTCCCCGGCCGACAAACCTCAACACCGTCGGGCTCGCGCTCCCGTGAAGCTGAGGCGCGTTCGGAAGAGCCTGGGCCTTCGGCTTCGCCGCCTGCAGAGACGGGCGGTTATGCCGTGCAGGTCTCCTCACAGCGCAGCGAAGCCGATGCACAGGCCACGTTCCACGTGCTGCAGGCAAAGTATCCGCAGCAATTAGGCAGCCAGCACGGCATGGTCCGCCGCGCCGACCTCGGCCCCAAGGGCGTCTATTATCGCGCGCTCGTCGGTCCATTTGCGTCGGCGGAAGAAGCATCGCGCCTTTGCAGCAGCCTGAAAGCCGCAGGCGGCAGCTGCCTCATCCAAAGAAATTAGCGGCTTAGTGCTTGACCCTCGTGTAACGCGCAAGCTAAGCCGCCACTCATGCGCGCCTTCATCACCGGGCTGGCGGGGCCGACCTTAAGCCAGGCCGAGCAAGCGTTCCTGCGCGAGGCGGAGCCCTGGGGCTTGATCGTCTTCAAGCGCAATGCGATCGAGCCGGAACAGCTGCGCCGGCTAATCGGAGACGTCCGTACGATATTGGGCCGCGACGTGCCTGTGCTGGTCGATCAGGAAGGTGGCCGCGTGCAGCGCCTCGGTCCGCCGCATTGGCCCCAATACCCCCCGGCGGCGGCCTATGGGCATCTCTATGACCGTGATCGCGGCGCGGCCTTGGCAGCGGCGGAGCTTGGGGCGCGGCTGATTGCGGCCGATCTTGTAAGCGTGGGCATCGACATCGACTGCATGCCAGTTGCCGATGTGCCGGCCGCCGGCGCCGATGCCATAATCGGCGATCGCGCTTTCGGCGACGCCCCCGGCAAAGTCGCCAACCTTGGCGGTGCCTTCGCGCAAGGCTTGGCGCAAGGCGGCGTGCTGCCGGTCGTCAAGCACATTCCCGGCCATGGCCGGGCAATGGCCGACAGTCATCGACGCCTTCCCGTGGTCACGGCCGAGCGGGCAGCGCTCGAGGCGAGCGATTTCGCGGCGTTTCGGCCGCTTGCCTCACTCCCGCTCGCCATGACCGCCCATGTGGTGTTTACAGCCATTGATCCCGTCGAGCCGGCAACCACTTCGATGGCTATAGTGGCTGACGTGATTCGTGGTTCGATCGGTTATCGAGGCCTGTTGATGAGCGACGACCTGTCCATGGGGGCGCTGAGCGGATCGCTCGCCGTGCGCACAGAGGCGGCGATCGCGGCCGGCTGCGATATGGCGCTGCACTGCAACGCAGACATGAACGAAATGTGCGAAGTGGCCGCTGCAGCGCCCATTCTGGCTGGCGAAGCGGCCCGTCGGGCTGCCGCCGCATTGGCCGGCAAGACGCCAGCCGCATCGATCGATGTTGCGGCTAAGCGAGCGGAATTGTCGGCGCTGATGCGCGGCATCTGGGAACCGGCGCAAGCAAAAGCCTGGGCATGAGTAGCGAAGATCTGGCGATTGACACCAATCTTGCGCAGCCGGTCGAGGGCGAGCCTGCGCTGGTGGTCGATGTCGAAGGTTTTGAGGGCCCGCTCGATCTGTTGCTGACGCTTGCGCGCCAGCAGAAGGTCGATCTCGCCAAGATTTCCATCCTGGCGCTGGCCGACCAGTACCTGGCTTTCATTGAGGCCGCGCGGCAGTTGCGCCTGGAGCTCGTGGCCGATTACCTGGTTATGGCGGCCTGGCTCGCCTACCTGAAGTCGCGTCTGCTCTTGCCCGAACAGCCGCCGCCGGAGGGTCTGAGCGCCGAAGAACTGGCGAACGCGCTGGCGCTGCGGTTGCGCCGGCTCGAAGGGCTTCGTCGGGTCGCCGAGCAATTGCTCGACCGGCCGCAGCTCGGCCGTGACGTGTTTCGGCGCGGGCAGCCGGAGCCGATCGCCGAAATCAAGCGGCCCGAATGGTCGGCCACGCTCTACGACCTCCTGTCCGCCTATGCGACGCGGCGGCAGATTCAAGCGCGCGCTTATGTGCGCCTGCCCAAACGCACGGTCTGGTCGCTTGCCGAGGCACGCAAGGCGCTCGAGCGGCTGATCGGTTGCTCGGTCGAGTGGAGTCCGCTCGATCAATATCTATTGGCGTTTCTCGTCGAGCCTTCGCAGCGGCCTACGGTCCTCGCCTCGAGCTTTGCCGCGACCCTCGAACTGGTCCGCGAGGGCCGTGTGGAAATGCATCAGCACGCGCCTTTCGCGCCGCTCTACGTGCGGGCACGCCCGCAGGCAGACCAAGGCGCGAAGAACGCCTGACTTAGGGGGAAGCGAATGTCGAACGTCGTGGGGATGCGGGTGATTGTCGGCGAGAATGAGCAAACGGAGCGTGCGGAAGCGCTGCGCATTCTCGAGGCCCTGTTATTCGCCGCCGAGGAGCCGCTCGCCGAAAAGGCGCTGACTGCACGCCTACCGGCCGGCACCGACGTCGCCGCCCTGCTCGGGCAACTGCAAAAGGATTATGCATCCCGTGGAGTCAACCTCCTGCGGGTCGGCGGGAAATGGACGCTGCGCACGGCAAGCGATCTTGCTTGGCTGTTGACGCGCGAATCGGTCGTGCCGCGCAAGCTGTCGCGTGCAGCCATGGAAACGCTTGCGATCGTCGCCTATCACCAACCCGTGACCCGCGCCGAGATTGAGGCGATCAGGGGTGTCACCACCTCGAAAGGTACGCTCGACGTGCTCCTGGAAACCGGCTGGGTACGCCTGCGCGGCCGCCGCAAGGCGCCCGGCCGGCCGGTGACCTACGGAACCAGCGAGGCGTTCCTGTCGCATTTCGGGCTTGAGGCGCTCGCCGATCTACCCGGACTGGACGAACTCAAGGGCGCAGGCCTGCTCGAGGGCGCGCTGCCGCAGGGTTTCGACGTGCCGGTGCCCTCCGACGATCCGGCGCTGCGCGAGGACGAAGAGCCGCTCGAAAGCGGCGACCTCGATCTCGCGCTGGTTCCACCCGGCGAACGCGCCAAGGAGTAAGTCCGGCGCCGGCGAAAGCAGATGATCCAGTATTCGCAACGGTTTGGCCTGTTTGCTGCGGGCAATCCCAGAGCGTCCTTGCGATTGTGCGATTGATGGTCGCCGCTCACGCGATTTTATTTTATTCACCTGACGGCGTTGTCTCCTTCGCATGCCGCCCAGCGGTCTGATTGGCCTGCGGCGCGGCGACCCTGCGGGCGCGCTTGTTTTTGGCGTCCGCGACGCCTAGCTTCTCGCCTAAATGGCCCCTTGCCGCGGGCGCGAACGCGGCTGCGGACGGAGGAATTCATGGGTGGTTTGAGCATCTGGCATTGGCTAATCGTCCTTGCCGTCGGGCTTCTGTTGTTCGGCGGCCGCGGCAAAGTTTCTGACCTGATGGGCGACCTGGCCAAAGGGATCAAATCTTTCAAGAGGGGATTGGCCGACGACGACGAGGCGGCCAAGCCCGCCGCACCGGCAAAGAGCATCGATCATCAGGCCGAAGCCGCCGCGCGCACGGAATCCGATAGCAAGGTCGAGCGCTCGCTGTCCTGACGCCGCCGACGGCCGCGCGGCCGCTCGCGGCGCTCCCCGCGCTGCCCCGGCAATGAGGCCGCGGGGCGCACGATGGGCCGCAACACGGCCGGGGAAGCTCTTTCATGTTCGACATCAGCTGGAGCGAATTTCTGCTCATCGGCGTCGTGGCGTTGATCGTGATCGGGCCGAAGGAGCTGCCGGCGGTCATGCGCACGCTCGGCCAATGGACGCGCAAGGTGCGCGCCATGGCCACCGATTTTCAGAATCAATTCCACGAGGCCATGCGCGAAGCCGAGATGGCCGATCTCAAAAATGAGGTCGACGATCTCGCCCATAAGGTAAGGAGCGCCGATCCGATCAAGAGCGTGCGCGACGATTTCGAAACTATGGGCAGCGATTTCGAGCACTCTCTTGATTCGAGCCCCGAACAAGCGGCGCCAGGTGAAACTGCGCCGGCGCTGACGAGGGCGTCCGCCGAGGCCGAAACCGTTAAGGCCGAAACTCCCAAGGCCGAAACTCCCAAGGTCGAAACTCCCAAGGTCGAAACTCCCAAGCTCGAAACTCCCAAGCTCGAAACTCCCACGGCCCAAACTCCCAAGGCCGAAACCACCACGGTCGAGACTACCAAGGCCGAAACGACCATACCGGTGGCTGCCGCGGAGCCGGTGCCGGCGACCGCGGATGGAGCGCCGGCAGCGGCGTACCAGACTTCCTCGCCCACCTCGGCGCATCGGACTGAGGGCGATGAGACCGATGCCCCGGCGGAAGCGGCGGAACCGGTCGGTGGTGCGGACCCGGCGAAGGCAACGGGGCGCACGGGATGACCACCCGCGAGGAGGAAGAAAGAGAGATCGAGGCGACCAAAGCGCCGTTGATGGATCACTTGATCGAGCTGCGCGCGCGGCTCATCAAGTCGCTCGCGGCTTTTGCGGTGGCGACGATCGGCTGCTTCTTCATCGCCCGCCACATCTTCGATGTGCTGACCTGGCCCTATGTGTGGGTGGCGGGCGCGAACAATGCCAAATTCATCTATACCGGCCTGCTCGAATATTTCGTCGTGCAGCTCAAGCTCGCCGTGTTCGGCGGAATCTTCCTTGCCTTTCCGGTGATCGCGACGCAAGTCTACATGTTCGTGGCGCCGGGGCTCTACCGCAACGAGCGCAAGGCTTTTCTGCCCTATCTGATCGCGACGCCCATCTTCTTTCTGCTCGGCTCGCTTGTCGTCTATCTCGTCGTCTGGCCGCTGATCACGCGTTTTTCGCTCGGCATGCAGCAATTGGGCGGCCCGGGCGAGGCGACCATCGAGCTGTTGCCGAAGGTTGAGGATTATCTGTCGCTGATGATGAAGCTCATTTTGGCGTTCGGCGTCGCCTTCCAGCTTCCGGTGATCCTCACGCTGCTCGGCCGCGTCGGCCTCATCACCTCCGACCAGCTCAGGGCCAAGCGCCGCTATTTCATCGTCGCCGCCTTCGCCATCGCCGCCGTGCTCACCCCGCCGGACGTGCTGAGCCAATGCTCGCTGGCGTTGCCGTTGCTTGCGCTCTACGAGGGTTCGGTCTGGTCGGTGCGCATGGTTGAAAAGCGGCTCGCCGCCGAGCGCGCCGCCGCTGCCGCCGAAGCGGCCGCCAAGCCGGCGGAGTGACCCTTGTTCGTCATTTGCCGGCTTTGATCCGGCTTGACCCGACGCGGCAACGCCCGTTAGGTCCGATACCGTAAGGTGCAAGCATTGCGAGCCGGGAAGGACGGCGGCCCAGCCGCACGGGCCGTTCATTGCTTCCAGGTGCATTTGATGCGCAGCTTCCGGATCACCACATGCACGATATCCGCTTCATCCGCGAACATCCGGACGCCTTCGATTATGGCCTTGCGCGCCGCGGGCTTACGCCGCAGGCGCAGCACCTGATCGTGCTCGACGAGCGGCGCCGCGCGGCGATTGGAAAGGTCGAGGCGGCGCAGGCGCGGCGCAATGCGGCCTCGAAGGAAATCGGCGAAGCGAAGAAGGCAAAGGACGAGGCGAAGGCCAAGAGCCTGTTCGCCGAGGTCGCCGCGCTCAAAGAGTCGCTACCTGCCATGGAGGCGCAGGAGAAGGCCGCAAGCGAAGAGCTGAACAGGGCACTTGCCGAAATTCCCAACCTGCCGCTCGACGAAGTCCCCGACGGTAAAGATGCCAACGATAACGTCGAGCATCATCATTTCGGAGCGAAGCGAGATTACGCCTTCACGCCGAAGCAGCATTTCGAGCTCGGCGAGGCGCTGGGTCAGATGGACTTTGAGACTGCCGCGAAACTTTCCGGGGCACGGTTCGTAGTTCTGAAAAAAGACCTCGCGCGGCTCGAACGCGCGCTCGGCCAATTCATGCTCGATGTGCACACGAGCGAGCCGCATAATTATATCGAAGTCTCCCCGCCCCTGATGGTGCGCGAACCGGTAATGTTCGGCACCGCCCAATTACCTAAATTTCGGGCAGATCAATTTTTGGCGACATGGGAAATCGACAGCCTCGCCGACGCACCATCAAATTTTCGCTGGATTGTGGAGAATATCCCTCCGGACAAAGTGCAGGAAATTGCCGAAAGAATAGTGGCGATACCTAGAGAAGCGCAAGCCGCATCCGGACATGGCGAAGACCGGAGCTTGCTGCTCGGCGAGTTTATCGATGCACTCGGGGCGAAGAGTTTGGGCCAGATTTTATGGCTCATCCCCACCGCCGAAGTCCCGCTAACGAACCTCGTCCGCGAATCCATCGTCGACGAAGCGCAACTGCCGATGCGGTTCACCGCCTGCACGCCGTGCTTCCGCGCCGAAGCCGGCGCCGCCGGCAAAGACACGCGCGGCATGATCCGGCAGCATCAGTTCACCAAGGTCGAATTGGTCTCCATCACCACGCCCGAGCAATCGAAGGATGAGCACGAGCGGATGCTCGCCTGCGCCGAGGAGGTGTTGCGGCGGCTCGATCTGCATTACCGCGTGGTGACTCTGTGCACCGGCGATATGGGATTTGCGTCACAAAAGACCTACGACATCGAAGTATGGCTGCCCGGGCAAAATGCCTATCGGGAGATTTCCTCGTGCTCGATCTGCGGCGATTTCCAGGCGCGGCGCATGAACGCCCGCTACCGCGCAAGGCAGGGCCGCCAGGTGCGCCACGTGCACACGCTCAATGGCTCCGGCGTCGCCGTCGGCCGCGCGCTCATTGCGGTCGCGGAGACCTATCAGCAGGAGGACGGCTCGATCGCTCTGCCACAGGCGTTGCAGAGCTACATGGGCGGCATGAAAAAGATCGCGAAAAGCGAATAGCCAATGACGAATAGGCAATACCGCCCATACCGGATACACTTGCATTCAGTGTCGCTATTCGCCTGTTTTCTTGTGCAGAGGTTCCATTGCGCATTCTCATTACCAACGACGACGGCATTCACGCCGAAGGGCTCAATACTTGCGAAAAAATCGCGCGCTCGCTGTCGAACGATGTGTGGATCGTGGCTCCGGAATTCGACCAGTCCGGCGTCGCCCATTCGCTGACGCTTAACGACCCGCTGCGGCTACGCCAGGTGGGAGAGCGCCGTTTTGCGGTGCGCGGCACCCCGACCGATTGCGTCATCATGGCCGCGCGCTACGTGCTCAAGGACAAGGCGCCCGATCTCGTCCTCTCCGGCGTCAATCGCGGCCGCAATGTCGGCGAGGACGTGATCTATTCAGGCACCATTGCCGGCGCCGTGGAAGGGGCGATGCTCGGCATTGCGTCACTGGCGCTCTCGCAATCCTATAAATCGCGCAGCGGTCGTCCGCCTTATTGGGAAACGAGCCTGAAATTTGCGCCCGAAATCATCAGCCGCTTGCTCGCCGAAGGCATTCCCCGCGACGTGCTCATCAACATCAATTTTCCCGATTGCGCGGCGCAAGAAGTCAGGCGGGTTGCGGTAACCGCCCAGGGGCGGCGCCGGCAGGAGCGGCTGCACATCGACGAGCGCACCGACGGGCGCGGCAATCCGTATTATTGGATCGCCTATTCGCGCGAGGACCTTGGCAAGCCCGCGGAAGGTACCGATCTTGCCGCTCTCGACGACAGCTGCGTTACGGTGACCCCGCTTCGGCTCGACATGACCGACGAGCCGTTTCTCACGCGGCTTGCGCAACTGTTCGCCTGAGTGACACACCGCTGCAAACGCGCATCATTGACACCATTGCAGCGCGTGGATGCTCCTCCTCACCAAGCATGGAGGGTGAAGGACGGCGCGACCACGCCGGAGCGGTTAATCCGCCGGCTTCGACGCGACGGATGCCAGCGCCCGGGCCAGCCCCTCGACCTGAAACGGCTTCTGCAACAGCGGAATCTCGCCGAGCTCCTCGGGAATACCGCGCCGCGCATAGCCGCTAACGAACACGAACGGCACCCCCCGTGCGACCAGAACGTCGACGACCGGCGTAATCGGCTGGCCGTTGAGATTAACATCGAGGATGGCGAGGTCGAACTGGCCCCGTTTGGCGACCGAGAGCGCCTCATCGAGCCGGCCGGCTTCCGCCGCCATGGTATAACCGAGATCATTGAGCATGTCGTCGAGCAGCAGACGAATCATCGGCTCGTCCTCAACCACAAGAACGCGTCTGCCTGCGCAGGTTTTTGCCTCGGACTCCATTTTGACCTCGCCTTGCGCGTTTGCCGCGGTTGCGACAATTGGAGGAAAATGAGGCGACTCGTGAAGGAAAATGTCAATTGCCGACGGCGGCCCTGAACGCCCGTCGATACCCGTGCGCAAAGCCAACACGAGGGCCGGCGGAGTGTTCCTCACGGCGAGCGAATTTTTCGCCGGATGGGAACCGCGCGGCTACCGCTTTTTAAACGGCGAGACCAGTATCACGAGGGCGGGCATAATGATAATTAGGGAGACGGAGCGCTTGTCCGCAGCCAATATCGGAGTGGCAACCGTACCAGCCGCCGACGTCGAGCGTATGGAGTTTCAGCTTGCGCTGCGCCGCCGCGGCATCAGCGACCGCGCGGTGTTGCGCGCCATGGACGAAGTGCCGCGAGAGCATTTCGTCGCGCCCGAACAAGCCGAAAGCGCCTATGCCGATCAGGCGCTGCCGATCGCCTGCGGGCAGACCATCAGCCAGCCCTACGTGGTCGCCTACATGACCGAGCAGCTCGAAGTGCTGCCCGGGAGCCGCGTGCTCGAGATCGGCACCGGCTCGGGCTATCAGGCCGCGGTGCTGTCGCGGATCGCGCGCGAGGTGGTGAGCATCGAGCGCTATCGCACGCTGGCGGATGCCGCGCGCGATCGTCTTAAGACCCTCGGCTATGCGAACGTCGTGGTGCGCGCGGGCGACGGTTTTGCTGGCGCGCCCGACTGCGCACCATTCGACCGCATTATGGTGACGGCGGCGGCGGAGTGGGTGCCGGACGCGCTGCTCACGCAGCTTGACGCGGACGGCAAAATGGTCTTGCCGCTTGGGCCGCGCCAGGGTCCGCAGCGCATCGCCAAGCTCACAAAGAAGCCGAATGGCGATGTGGAGCGCGAGGACCTTCTCGCGGTCAGATTTGTGCCGCTGCTGCCGGGCCAGGCGCGGGAATTGTAGCCGGTTCCTAGCTCCGATTTTCTTTAAAATCCGGCCGACGCTTAAAGGGCTTGTTTACCGCGACCGGTGTTTAGTCGCGCGAACCTTTGTTGCGTACGAGCGAGTAATCATGTGCGCATCGCGCCGATGGGCCATTTGGCCACAAGTCGTTGCCATTTCATTAATCGGATTGGGGGCGGCAAGCTGCACCGATACCGAGCGGTTTTCCAGCTTTATGGGCTCCGGTGACGCTGCGCGCGGCGCTGACGCCGGTTCCATTCCACCAGGCGCGACGGGGCCGCGCGCCAACTCCGGCCGCGTGGACGGCAAGCCGATGCCGCCGCTCGCCGCGGCGGATCGCGAGCAGGTCTCAGACGCCGGCCGCGGCATTGCGTCTCATCAGCCGGGCAGCGCTGAAGTCACTGGCTCTGTGCGATCGGTCGCGCCGTCCCCGCCGCCGGCCTGGACCTGGGAGGGTGGTACACCAATCATCGTTGCGCATGGCGAAACACTCGACATGTTGTCGCGCAAATACCAGGTGCCGGCTTACGCCATCATGGAGGCCAACAAGATCACGAGCTCCAGCTCGATCCATGCCGGCCAGCATCTGGTGATTCCGCGCCGCCGATCCTCGCCTAAAGCAGCGGTCGCCCCCACGCCAGCCAATCCGGCTGCATCAAACGAACGGCGCCCGCCTCACACTGCGCTCGGGCCGCATTCGATCGTGCACGTCGTGGCACCGGGAGAAACGCTCCACAGCATCGCCCGCCACTACGGCAAGCCCGTGATGGTGCTCGCTCGGGCCAGCAATCTTGCGCCGGATACAATGGTGAGGGTGGGGCAGCACATCGTCATTCCGGATGAGCGCCGGGCAGCCGGCGCCGAAGCCAAGCGGCAGAAAGCGCCGGCTCCGCACAACCTCGCCAAGCGCGAGGCTACGCATCGTGAGGTCGCCACGGCCGACCCGGACAGCGCGTTTAAGGCATCCACCGTCCCGCCGCCGGTGCAGCAAGCGCCGGTCAAGGTGGCGCAGCCCGCGGGCGCGCTGCCAAGCTTCCGCTGGCCCGTGCGCGGCCACGTCATCACCGGCTTTGGTCAAAAGCCAAATGGCCTGCAGAACGACGGCATCGATCTTGCCGTGCCGCAAGGCACGCCGGTCAAGGCGGCCGATGACGGTGTCGTTGCCTATGCCGGCAACGAACTCAAAGGCTACGGCAATCTGGTGCTGATCCGGCACGGCAACGGCTATGTCACTGCCTACGCGCATGCCAGCGAAATCCTGGTCAAACGCGGCGAGACCGTCAAACGTGGCCAAATCATCGCCAAATCGGGCGAGTCAGGCAACGTCAACTCACCGGAACTGCATTTTGAGATTCGCAGGGGCGCGACCCCGGTCGATCCAGCGCAATTTCTCAGCGGGGCGTAAGCGGATTTCGCAGGCGGATGGCGGGACCATTTGAGTGCCGACGCCCGTCATCCGACGTCCGTCATCGGTCATCCGATATCCGTCATCTTCACGCCCATCCGCCCGGCCAAATCCTGCACGTATTGCCAGGCGACGCGGCCGGAACGGGCGCCGCGCGTGGTTGCCCATTCGAGCGCCTCGCGACGCAGTTCCACTCCGGAAAGCGGAATGCGGTAATGCGCGACATAGCCCTCGACCATGGCGAGGTACTCGTCCTGGCTGCAGCGATGGAAGCCAAGCCAAAGCCCGAAACGGTCGGACAGCGAGACCTTCTCCTCAACCGCTTCGCCGGGATTGACGGCGGTGGCGCGCTCGTTCTCGAGCATCCCGCGCGCCAGCATGTGGCGGCGGTTTGAAGTGGCGTAGAAGACGACGTTTTCCGGTCGACCCTCGATGCCGCCCTCCAGCATGGTCTTCAAGGATTTATACGAAGTATCCTCGGCATCGAAGGAAAGATCGTCGCAAAACACGAGGAAGCGCTGCGCGCAGTTGCGCAACCTCGCCATCAAATCGGGCAAGGATTCGATGTCTTCGCGATGAATTTCGACCAGTTTGAGTCCGCTGACGGGGTAGGCGGCGGCGACGGCCGCGTGCGCAGCCTTGACCAGCGAGGACTTGCCCATGCCGCGCGCGCCCCAGAGCAGGGCATTATTGGCCGGCAGCCCCCGCGCAAAGCGTTCCGTGTTCTCCACCAGAAGATCGCGGACCCGGTCGATGCCTTTGAGAAGCGACATCTCGACCCGATTGACGCGGCGCACCGGCGTGAAGTTGCGCTGCTCGGGATGCCAGACGAAGGCCTCGGCGGCGGCAAAATCGGGGACCGGGGGAGCGGGCGGGGCCAGGCGCTCCAGAGCCTCGGCAATGCGCCGCAACAGTGTGTCGCCGGCCTCGGCCGATGCCGGCGGACCGATGAGGTCGGGTGTTTTATCGCGAAGGCGTTGCGGAGATTGTCCCATCTGATTTTTTGGCCCGTGGCGGCCTTCCCTTAACCGGCGTTCGCAACGCCCGCAAGAAGTCGGCAGGTTTTAGCCGGCCGGTGGCGGCTAACAAGGGGGCGCGCGACATTGCAATCGGGCCAATTGCAATTGGGCCAATGGCCGCTATAGTCCGCGCCGATTTCCGCGCCAAATCGGCCCTTTGTCCCCAAGGCCGGCGCGTCTGGACCGGCCTGCGGAGGAGCAATGCTCATCACGCCTGCATTCGCCCAAGTCTTTGGCGGCGGCGCCAACGGGGGCAGCAGCATAATCGTGCAATTTATGCCGCTGATCCTGATCATTGTAATCATGTATTTTCTGATCCTGCGCCCGCAACAGCGCAAGGTGAAACACCATCAGGAAATGATCAAGGCGCTGCGCCGGGGCGATACAGTGGTGACCAGCGGAGGTCTCGTCGCCAAGGTGACCAGAGTGGTCGACGACGATCAGATCGAGCTCGAACTCGGGACCGTGGACGTCGGCAAGGGCGACGCAAAAGGCGTCCGGGTGCGGCAGATGCGCTCGATGGTCGCCGAGGTCCGCGCCAAGGGCGAGCCGGTCAAGGAAGAGAACGCGAGTTGAACCTACCCGCGCAGCGCCCTACTTGCGGGACAGACAGCGGTGCTGCGGGCGGCTAACGAGGACGACCGTACTTCATGTTGTTTTTCACGCGGTGGAAGGCGGCGGCAATCCTGCTCACGGCGCTGGTCGTGTGCCTGTTCGCGCTGCCAAACTTCTTTTCCACCGAGACGCTGTCGCGTTGGCCGAGCTGGGCGCAGCGCCACATCGTGCTCGGACTCGACCTGCAGGGCGGATCGAGCCTTCTGCTGCAGGTGGACATCAATGCCGTGCGCAAGGAACGACTGCAGACGCTTAACGATGACGTGCTGCGCGTGCTGCGGCAGGCGCGCATTCCGTTTACCGGCCGCGCCATTGTCGGTAATCGGGTCGAGGTCCGCATAACCCGTCCGACGGACGTCAAGACCGCGCTCGATAAGCTCGGCGGGTTGTCGCAGCCGCTGACCGGGATTCTCGGTTCGACCGGCGAGCGCAGCCTCGATATTTCCGAGAGCGGCGGTCTGGTCAAGCTCACGCCCTCGGATGCGGCGTTCAACGATCGCATCCGCCAAGCAGTCGATCAGTCGATCGACATCATTCAGCGCCGCGTCAACGGACTGGGGCTGGTCGAGCCCACCATCCAGCGCGAGGGAACCGATCGCATCCTCGTGCAGGTGCCGGGCCTGCAGGATCCCACGCGTCTGAAGGAAATTCTGGGCAAGACGGCGAAGCTGGACTTCCGTATGGTCAACCTGTCAATGACGCCGGAACAGGCCCTTGCCACGCATCCGCCGGCGGACGCCGAAGTGCTCGAGGGCCAGCACGGCGAGAAATATCTGATCGACAAACGCGTGCTCGTCTCCGGCGCCGACCTTGTCGATGCGCAACCGAGTTTCGACCAGCAGACTAACGAGCCGATCGTCGATTTCCGCTTCAATTCGGTGGGCGCGCGCAAGTTTGCAGAAGCCACGCAGCAGAACGTCGGCAAGCCGTTCGCCATCGTGCTCGACAACCAGGTGGTCTCGGCGCCGGTGATCCGCGAGCCGATTCTCGGCGGCTCCGGGCAGATTTCCGGGAGTTTCACGGTGCAGCAGGCGAACGATCTCGCCATCCTGCTGCGCGCCGGCGCGCTGCCGGCGCCGCTCACCGTGGTGCAAGAAAACACCGTCGGTCCGGGGCTCGGGCAGGATTCGATTCTGGCCGGCGAACATGCGGCCTATGTGGGCGCCGGCCTCGTCGTCTTCTTCATGTTCGTCACCTACGGACTGTTCGGGCTGTTCGCCAATATTGCCGTTGCCATCAACGTCGCCATGATCTTCGGCGTGCTGTCGATGCTCAATGCGACGCTGACGCTGCCAGGCATTGCCGGCATCGTGCTCACGGTCGGCATTGCGGTGGATTCCAACGTGCTGATCTACGAGCGCATCCGCGAAGAGGTGCGCGCCGGCCGCAGCGCCATCAACGCCATCGACGCCGGGTTTACTCGTGCGCTGGCCACGATTCTCGACTCCAACATCACCACCTTTATCGCCGCGATGGTGCTGTTCTACATCGGCAGCGGTCCGGTGCGCGGCTTCGCAGTGACGCTGGGCATCGGCATTCTCACAAGCTTGTTCACCGCGTTCACCCTAACCCGATTGATCGTGGCCTATTGGGTGCGCCTGTGGCGGCCGCGCACCGTGCCGATCTAGAATGGCACTTCGATCCGTTCGCAACGCCACGGAAAGGACGGAACTCGTTTGACGCAGCGATCATGTGCAAACCCGCAACCATAGAGCTCGCCTGAAAGAAGCCCAGTGCGCCTGCTTCGCATCGTTCCCGACAACACCCGCTTCGACTTCATGCGCTTCCGGCGCATCAGCTTCCCTATCTCGGCGATGCTGTCGATAGCGGCCATCCTGCTCTACTTCTTTCATGGGCTGAATTTCGGCATCGACTTTGTCGGCGGCACATTGATCGAGGTGCAGACCAAGGCAGGCCCGGCGGATCTGGCGAAATTGCGCTCGACCATAGGGTCGCTGCAGCTGGGCGATTTTTCGCTGCAGCAATTCGGCGCACCGGACAACGTGGTGATCCGCATTCCCGAGCAGCCAGGCGGCGATCAGGGGCAGCAGGTGGCGGTGCAGAAGGTGCGCCAGGCACTCGGCGACGCGGTCACCTATCGCCGCGTCGAAGTGGTGGGCCCGAGCGTCTCCACTGAGCTGCTCTCCTACGGCACGGTCGGCCTCGTGGCCGCGATCATGTGCATCCTGCTTTATCTGTGGTTCCGGTTCGAATGGCAGTTCGCACTCGGCGCCATGATTGCCAACGTGCACGACCTCGTGCTCACCGTCGGCTTCATGTCGCTGACCCGTGTTGATTTCGATCTCACCAGCATCGCGGCGCTTTTGACCATCCTCGGCTATTCGCTCAACGACACGGTGGTGATCTACGACCGCATCCGCGAAATGCTGCGGCGCTATAAGCGCATGCCGATGCCCGATCTGCTCAACGCGTCGGTGAACGCCACCCTATCGCGCTCGATCGTCACCCACTTGACCGTGTCGCTGTCGCTGCTGGCGCTGCTTGTGTTCGGCGGGCAAGCGATCCGCAGCTTCACGGCGACGATGATGTTCGGCGTGGTACTGGTGGGGACCTACACGTCAGTTTTTATCGCCTCGCCGATCTTGATCTATCTGGGCGTCGGGGCCGGGCGCATGGGCGCGGCCGAAGAGCCCGAGTTGCCGGCGGCGACCGCGGCAACACCGGCTCCGGCGAAGCCGACCGCTTCGAAACCTGCGCCGACAAGCCGGCGGGCCAGGGCACGGCGGTAGTGGAAGCGCCGCATCTGCCGCGGCAAGCGCTTATCGATGCCCATGGTGCCGGCGGTTTTCGTTTTGCCGGCATGTCGCATCGGGGCTCGCTGCTGTGCCTGCCGGACGGCATCTGGGGTTGGCCGGTGGGCGCGCCCAGCGCGGTGACGGAAACGACCCTGGCGCTCGTGTTCGGTCGCGCTGCGGATTTGGATTTTTTCGTACTCGGCACGGGCCAGGAGCCCTGGGCGCTGCCGGAGCGGCTGCGCGGACGATTTCGCGAGGCGCATGTTTCCGTTGAAACGATGACCACCGGCCCGGCGGTCCGCACCTACAACGTGATGCTGATGGAGAGCCGCCGCGTGGGCGCCGGGCTGATCGCGATCCCGTGAGAGTGCTACTTTGCGGCCGATGCCGGATGCATTCGCCTATTGCGCCGAGCTCGTCCGCACCGCCGATCGCGACCGTTATCTGGCCGCCTTGTTCGCGCCGGCCGAGCGTCGCCGCGGCCTGCTTGCGCTTTACGCCTTCAACAGCGAAGTGGCGCGGGTGCGCGAAGCCGCGCGCGAGCCGCTGCCCGGCGAAATCCGGCTGCAATGGTGGGGCGAGGTTTTGCGCGGGGACCGCAGCGCGGAAGCGAGCGCAAATCCGGTTGCCGCGGCGCTGCTGGCTACCATCGCGGACTACGACCTCGCACCGATCAGGCTCATCGACCTGATTGAGGCACGACGCTTCGACCTGTACGAAGAACCGATGGCGAGCCTTGCCGATCTGAAAGACCATGCGCGCAAAACGGCCTCGGTACTGTTTGCGCTCGGCGCGCAAATCCTCTGCGGCCTCGATCTGCCAGCAATCGCGGAGCCTGCCGGGATCGCCTACGCGATTGCCACCCTGCTGCGCGCGTTTCCGCTGCACGCCGCCCGCCGCCAGATTTATCTCCCGCTCGACCTTTTGGAGCGCCACCAGGTGCATAGGCGGGACATTTACGCTGGCCGATCCTCAAGCGGCCTCGAGGCGGCATTCGCCGAGCTGCGCGAGATTGCCGGCCGGCATCTCGATAGCGTGCGGCAGCACCTGCCTGTGCTGCCAAGCAATGCGCGGCCGGCCTTTCTTGTGCTCGCGCTCACACGTGCTTCGCTCGATCGCCTGCTGCGCCGCCAGCCATTTGCGCCGGCCGACTTGGCGCCATGGCGCCGGCAATGGCTGATCTGGCGGGCGGCGCACAACCCGGCGCGGATCGCGGGCTGATCTGAGCGACACTTGCACTCGGCGAATTACTGCGCCGCATGCGTCGACGCCGCCGAGCTCCAGGCTGCGAGGTCGGACCGGGCGCGGGCGCAAAGCGCTTGTTTTCGCGCACCGTGCGGCGTGCTTGCGCCTAACGGGGGGAACAGGCCGAAATTGACGTTCATCGGCTGAAACGATCGCGCGCCGGAAACGATCGTCGCAATATGGCCGCCGGTAATGTGGCCGAGCAGCGCACCGTGGGCGGTCGTTGGCGGCGGCAGGTGTGCCGTTTCGCCCAGCCGCTCCGCCGCCGCAAAGCGGCCGGCGAGAAGGCCGACGGCCGCCGATTCGACATAGCCTTCGCAGCCGGTGATCTGCCCGGCAAAGCGCCAGCGCGGCATCGCTTTGAGCCGCAGTGTTGGGTCGAGCAGCCTTGGCGAATTGAGGAAGGTGTTGCGATGCAGGCCGCCGAGCCGGGCGAACTCGGCATGCTCAAGCCCGGGAATGGTACGGAAAATGCGCACCTGCTCGCCGTGCTTCAGTTTGGTCTGGAAGCCCACCATGTTAAAGAGGCTGCCGAGCTTATTGTCCTGGCGAAGCTGCGCCACAGCATAGGGTTTTTGATCGGTGCGGCGCGGATCGGTGAGCCCGACCGGCTTCATCGGTCCGTGGCGCAAGGTTTCGCGCCCGCGCTCGGCCATGACTTCGATCGGCAGACAGCCGTCGAAATAGGGCGTCGCCATCTCGAAATCGCGAAAGGCGATCTTTTCACCGGCTACGAGCGCATCCACGAACGCCTCGTATTGCGCGCGCGTGAGCGGACAATTGATGTAATCGGCGCCGGACCCGCCGGGTCCGGCCTTGTCATAGCGCGACTGGAACCAAGCGACGTCGAAATCGATGCTGTCGCGATGCACGATCGGCGCGATCGCGTCGAAGAAGGCGAGCGCGTCTTCGCCGGTCTGGGCGTTGATGGTCTGCGCCAGCGCTGGTGAGGTCAGCGGCCCGGTCGCGATGATGACGCTGTCCCACTCCGCCGGCGGCGCCGAAATCTCCTCGCGGCGAATCGTGATCAGCGGCTCGGCCTGAAGCTGTTCGGTCACCGCGACGGCAAAGCCTTCGCGGTCGACAGCAAGCGCACTGCCCGCGGGCAGCTTGTGCGCATCGGCCGCGCGCATAATGAGCGAGCCAAGCGCCCGCATCTCCCCGTGCAAGAGTCCGATGGCGCTTGCTTCTGCGTCGTCGGAGCGAAATGAGTTGGAGCAGACGAGTTCCGCGAGGCTGTCGGTCTTGTGTGCGGCCGTCGCGCGCAGGGGGCGCATTTCGTGCAGCACCACCGGCACGCCGCGGCGCGCGATCTGCCAGGCGGCCTCGCAACCCGCAAGGCCGCCGCCGATGACGTGAATCGGGTGCGACATTTGCATTCGCACGAAATAAGCGTCAGCCATGGTGGCGGCAATGGCGGCCCGGCCCGCCCTTGCGCCTGCGCGGAATAACATGTATTTTGGATATATGTTAGGCGCGGACGTGTTCCTTGCACAAAGACAGCTTGGAGATGAGCGTGGACCCAAAAGCGGGCGCGGCGCGGCGTAACGTGATCGTCGCCGAGATCGTCGACCGCACCGGCATCGATGAAACAATGATCGCGCAATTGGTGCACCGCTTTTATGAGCGCGCCCGGCGTGATCCGCTGATCGGGCCGATTTTCGAACGGCGTGTCGCCGATTGGGATGCGCATCTGGCCCGCATGTGCGATTTCTGGTCTTCGGTCGCGCTGATGAGCGGCCGCTACCACGGGCAGCCGATGGCGGCGCACCTGCCGTTGCCAATCGAGGCTCCGCATTTCCAGCGCTGGCTCGAATTGTTCTCGGCCACGGCGGAGGAAGTTTGCCCGCCGAGCGCGGCCGCGCACTTCGTCGCGCGGGCCGAGCGCATTGCCGAAAGTCTGCAACTCTGCGTCCGCGCGCAAAAGTCCAGGTTGCACGCCGGAGCTGCCTAGCCGCGTTGGATCTTACATGCGTCTGACCGTTTTTACCGGTTCCTGCTTGCGGGTGCTGAGCTTCGTTGCGCGCAAGAGCGGCGAGTTGGCGAGGTAATCGCGGTGCACTACCGGATCAACCGGAATTACCTCCGGCTGAGCAGGCGGCGCCCCTTGAACACCTGCCGCGGCACTTGCGCACGGAGTGTTCACTGCCGCGGATCGATGTGACAAGGCGCGAGCTTTTTGCGAGGCCTTAGCGAGGGCGTATTGCCATGAACCCTGCTGCGCCGATTGCCGAAGCCGTTCTCGGTGGCAAGTCCGAAGCCGTCATCGCCGCGGACCAGGACGGCATTGTGCATTTCTGGAATCCGGGCGCGGAACGCCTGTTCGGCTATTCGTGCGCCGAAGCGATCGGCCGCTCACTCGATCTGATCATTCCGGAACGGCTGCGCCAGCGCCATTGGGAAGGCTATTGGCGGGTCATGGCGACTGGCGAGAGCCGCTATGGCGACGGCGACCTGCTCGCCGTTCCCGCGCTGCGCCGGGACGGCGTCACGATCTCGGTCGAGTTCACGATCGCGCCGTTGCGCAGCGAGGGCCGTCTGATCGGCCTGGTTGCCATCATCCGCGATGTGACGAAGCGCTTTGAGGAAATGCGCGCGCTCAAGCGCAAGCTCGCCGAGATCACGAAGCCGCCGGGATGATCGTTTGGCAACCCGGAGCCGGCAGCTTCGGCAGCTCCGGTGCTATTGGCGCCCCACGGGGCCTCTGCTATAGCCGCCGGTAAATTGGCCGCAGTTTGCGCCAATGAGAGGCTTCCTCATCATGTCCGTCGATGCCGATACGGTCCGTCGTGTGGCGCAGCTCGCGCGCATCGCGGTCGCCGAGGAGGAGGTCGAGGCGCTGCAGGGCGAGCTTAACGTGATCCTATCTTTCATTGAGCAGCTACGCGACGTCGACGTCAGCAACGTCGAACCGATGACCTCGGTCATGCCGATGACCATGAAGATGCGCAAGGACGAAGTCACTGATGGCGGCATTGCCGATGCGGTCATTGCCAACGCGCCGGCGCGGGAAGATCATTTCTTCCTCGTTGCAAAAGTGGTGGAATGAGGGGCTGACTCTGTGCCGAAATGCCCGTCGACAGGGCGACGAGAACGGCGCCGAGCGCTTGAGAGGACCTGACGATGTGCCTCGCCTGTGAACAAGACGCGGTCTGGCTCGCCTATCTCGAGAGCCGGGGATTGTTGCAGCCCGACGACGCGGCGGCCGTCGAGGCGCTGTTTGGTGGATTTCCAGTTAACCCGCTGCCCGTGCAGGGGCTTCCGGACGAGCAGGCGGCAGACGGCCCGGGGGCCGCCGCCCCGGAAACAAATCCGTTTTCCTGCGACGATCCCACGGCTCGATGACCGAACTCACCGCGCTGACGCTGGCGCAGGCCCGCGAGGGCTTGCGCCGGCGCGAGTTTTCCGCAAGCGAGTTAGCCGACGCGCACATCGCCGCCATCGCGCAGGCGCGCGCGCTCAACGCCTTTGTTCAGGAGACGCCGGACCGCGCCCGCGCCATGGCGCAGAAGGCGGACGCGCGGCTGGCGAAAGGGGAGGGCGGTCCGCTCGAAGGCCTGCCGCTCGGGATCAAGGATTTGTTCTGCACCGAGGGCGTGCGCACCACCGCCTGCTCGCGGATTCTGCAAAACTTCGTTCCCACCTACGAGTTGACGGTCACCGCCAAGCTCTGGCGCGACGGGGCCGTGCTCGTGGGCAAACTCAACAACGACGAGTTCGCCATGGGCTCGTCGAACGAAACCTCTTGTTTCGGGCCGGTCCTCTCGCCCTGGCGGCAGCGCGGTGCGGACGCCAAGCTCGTGCCGGGCGGCTCATCGGGCGGTTCGGCGGCGGCGGTCGCGGCGGGTCTTTGCGTTGGCGCCACCGGTACGGATACCGGCGGCTCGATTCGCCAGCCGGCGGCGTTCTGCGGCGTGGTCGGCCTCAAACCCACCTATGGCCGCTGCTCGCGCTGGGGCATCGTCGCCTTCGCCTCTTCGCTCGACCAGGCCGGGCCGTTCGCGCGCTCCGTGCGCGACTGCGCCGTCCTGTTGGGCTCGATGGCCGGCAGTGATCCGAAGGACACGACCTGCGCCGACCTTCCGGTGCCCGATTACGAGGCGGCCGTTGGCGCTTCGATCAGGGGCAAGCGCATCGGCATTCCAAGACAATACCGCGTGCCCGGCATGCAAGCGGAGATCGAGGCGCTGTGGGAGAGCGGCGCACAATGGCTTAAAGAGGCGGGCGCCGAAACGGTCGAGATTTCGCTGCCGATGACCAAATATGCGCTGCCGGCGTATTACATCGTGGCGCCGGCCGAAGCCTCGTCCAATCTCGCGCGATATGACGGCGTGCGCTATGGGCTGCGGATCGCCGGCCGCGATGTGCGGGAGATGTATGACCGCACCCGAGCGGCCGGTTTCGGCAAGGAAGTTCGCCGCCGGGTGATGATCGGCACTTACGCGCTTTCGGCCGGCTATTACGACGCCTATTATCTGCGCGCGCAAAAGGTGCGCACGCTGATCAAACAGGACTTCCAGCGATGCTTTGCCGACGGCATCGACGCCATTCTCACGCCAACGACGCCGTCGGCTGCGTTCGCGATCGGAGAAAAGGGCCGCGCCGACCCGATCGAAATGTACCTCAACGACGTGTTCACGGTGACCGTGAACATGGCTGGTCTGCCAGGCATTTCGGTGCCGGGCGGGCTTGATGCGCAGGGGTTGCCGCTCGGCCTGCAGCTGATCGGCCGGCCCTTCGAGGAGGAGACGCTATTTGCGATCGGCGCCGTGATCGAAAAGGCCGCCGGTTCGTTCGCGCCGGTGCAATGGTGGTAGGATCTGCTCGCATGAACGTGGACGAGTTCAAGCGTTCGGTTGCCGAAGCGAAGCCGCCCGCCGGGCTTGCGCCGGCGCTTGCGGCTCTATGGTGGGCGGCCAAGCACGATTGGCAGCGGGCGCACCGGGTGGTGATGGACGAGAGCGGCGCCGATTGCGCCTGGGTGCACGCCTATCTGCATCGCGAGGAAGGCGATCTCGACAACGCTGGCTTTTGGTATCGCCAGGCTGGCCGAGAGCCGGCGCAGGGAGAGCTCGCGGCCGAATGGGTCTTAATCGCGGCGGCGCTCCTGCAAGCGCGCCGCTCCTGAAATCCCGTGATCAATTCTCGGGCGCAGAGTGCGCCGGCGGCGATGGCTCGTTCTTCCGTGCGGTGACGTCGAGCACCTCGTTGCGCCGTCGCGGCAAGGCATGCGGATATTCGCGCTGCAGGAACTCGATGAGTTTTTCGCGGACTTCACAGCGCAATTCAAAGACCGCCGAGGCGCTGTTGGCGCTGACCAGCGCGCGCAGTTGTATCGTGGTCTCGTTGCAGTCGATCACCTGCAGGTTGACGACCTTGCCGTTCCACAATCGCGATTGCGCGGCGATCTCCTTGAGCTTTTTGCGGATCGCCTCAACCGGAGTGGTGTGGTCGACGTAAAGCAGCACCGTTCCTATCAGTTCGCTGCTCATCCGGCTCCAGTTCTGGAACGGTTTTTCTATGAAGTAGCCGATGGGGACGATCAGCCGCCGCAAGTCCCATAGCCGGATCACGACGTAGCTGAACGTGATCTCTTCGACATTGCCCCATTCATTCTCGACGATGACGGCGTCGTCGATGCGGATCGGCTGGGAAATGGCAAGCTGCACGCCGGCCAGGAAGTTGCTCATCACCGGGCGCGCGGCGAGCCCGGCGACGATTCCTGCGACCCCGGCTGAGGCGAACAGGGTAACCCCGTATTGGCGCACCTGGTTGAAAGTCATGAGCGCAAAGCCGAGCGTCAGCAGCGCGATGACGACTTCGACGATGCGCAGCAGCACGCGCACTTGGGTGACGTGCTTGCGCGCCAGAAAATTGTCCTCCACGTCCATGCGAAAGCGCATCAAATAAAGTTCGGCGGCGATGCGCAGCGCGCGCACCGCGAACCAGCCCAGGAGGCCAATGACGGCTAGGCCGAGCAGCCGCCCGGCGAGGGCCCTGATATCGGGCCCGAGCGGCGCAGCAGGCAGGGCGATGGCCCCGGCAATGAGCAGGACGCCGAGGAGCGTGGGGGCTCTGGTCTGTTCGAGAATGTTTTGCAGATAGGGCCGCTTGCCCCGGCACAATCGATGCAACACGGCCAAAATGGCGCTGTGCACAAGCCATGCCGCGGCCATCGCAGCGATCAGGACGACCAGGGCTACCGCCCAGGACGGCGCGAACGAAATCCCCTGCGCCGCGCTTTTGAGGACGGACCGGGCCTGATCGACGAAGTTTGGCCACATGTGCACGCGCTCGCCAGATGAAGAAAAAACGCCCGCTAGAAAAAACGCCCGCCAAGTGACAAAACGCGCAAGTTCGCCGGCGAGTCCAGACCTCGGGTCTGCTGGACAGCTCCGCTGTGGGATGGCATCTAACGGCCAATCGTCTGCAACGAAGAGCTTCAGCGGTCGGCGATGAAGAGCTTTCTCCTGCGCTTTTTTACCTGGTGGAACAGCCAGACCTTCGGCACTCAATTGTGGACGCTATTATATGGCGAGTTCGTCGGCGAGGATGAATTCGGCAACCGCTATTTCCGCACGAAAGGCGGCAAGATCGATCCGGCGCTCGGCATTGAGCGGCGCTGGGTGATCTACCGCGGACTAGCCGAGCCCTCGACGGTCCCGCCGAAATGGTTCGGTTGGCTGCATCATACCGTGGATGTGCCGCCGACTGAGGATGAGGATAAACCCAAATCGTATCGCTGGGAAAAACCGCATCGCCCGAACCTCACCGGGACTCCAGCGGCGCATCGGCCTAGCGGATCGACCCTGGCCCAGGGTCGCCGTCCCAAAGCGACGGGGGATTATAAGCCGTGGACGCCGGGCGATTAGAACCGGTATCAGGCCGATGGGTGTCATCCTGATCCCTGATGCTGATGGTTGACCCCTGAAAATTGCCGTAATCACGATGTTAACTGGACGGTGGCCTACAGACGCGAAAGCTCGTTTGCGCCTCCTCCAACCCAGCCGCCATGCTCCGCATCGCCGCGCTTTTGATTGTGATCGGCGGAGGCCTCGCGGCCGGTCCGGCCGCAGCGCAATTCGGTAACCTATTTGGCGAGTCGCCACCGCGCCCTCCGGCCGATGTGCCAAACGGCGGCCCGCCATCGTCGCCGGATTATCCGGGACAGGCGCCTCCATCATATCCGGCTTACCCGGCTCCTGGACCCCAGGCCTATCCGGCTCAGCCGACGCCGGCCTATCCCGCAGCACCTCCTCCACCTTCACCCGCAGTCGAGCAACAGGCATTGCCACCGCCGCCCGGCGCCGCCGCCCCGGGTCAAGCCTATCCGCAGCAGCCGGCGGATCGAGGCTATCCGCCGCCTGGCGCCGCCGCGCCGGGTCAGGCATATCCGCAGCAGCCAGCGGATCGAGGCTATCCGCCGCAGGGTCAGCCGCCGAGCCAGGGCGCTAATGTGCCGCCGCCGCAGGGGAACTCCCAAGCCGCACCTGCCGCCGCCGCGCCAGATGCCGACACGGTCGTGGAGAAGCCGACCGCGCATATCACCAACAAGCGCGCGGTATTTGTCGGCCTCGACAAGATTAGCGGCCGCACCATCAAATTCGATGCCGCGCTCGGGGAGACCGTGCAGTTCGGCGCGCTGCAGGTCACACCCCGCACCTGCTACACGCGGCCGCCGACCGAGGCGACCAAAACGGACGCTTTCGTCGAAGTCGACGAGGTGACGCTCAAGGGCGGCATCAAGCGCATTTTCAGCGGCTGGATGTTTGCCTTAAGCCCAGGCCTCAATGCCGTGGAGCACCCGATCTACGACGTCTGGCTGATCGATTGCGCCGCGCCGGTCGAGACCACACTGGCCCAGCCGGCTGCGCAGTCCGCGGCCCCGACCGGCGCTCCGATGCGCCGTCCGGCGGTGCGCCGGCGGGCGCCGGCGAGCGAGGAGCTCGAGCCCCAGCCCGACTAAGACGATTGCCGAGTATCAAGGACGGCGAGCACGGTGTTGCCGGCGACCGGCCGGTCGAGCGGCAGTGCGCCGAAATCGCCTTCACCGACGAGCGCCGCATCGAGCAGCTTATGATAGGCAGGCCGCGAAACCTCCACCGCGCCAAAGGTGCGCAAATGATCGGTGACAAATTGGGTGTCCAACAGACAATAACCGCCCGCCTTTAGCCGCGCCACCAGATGCACGAGCGCGACCTTGGATGCATCGCGCGCACGATGGAACATGCTCTCACCGAAGAATGCGCGCCCGAGGCTGACCCCGTAGAGGCCGCCGACCAGTCGTCCATCTTCGTAGACTTCGACGGTATGGCAGTCGCCGCGCTCGTAGAGTTTTCGATACAGGTTGTGGATGCGACCGTTGATCCAGGTGCGGCTGCGGCCCGGCGCCGGCAGCGCACAGCCGATGATCACGCTGTCGAAGTCGCGGTTGATCATGACCGTAAAACAGTCGGCGCGAACGGTCCGCGCCAAGCGATCAGGGACATGGAATCCGTCGAGCGGGATGATGCCGCGGCGCTCCGGCTCGATCCAGTAGAGCGCCGGATCATCGGCACCTTCGGCCATGGGGAAGATGCCGCAGGCATAGGCCTTGAGCAGCACTTCCGGGGTGATCTCAATGAAGGCCGACTCGCGACTGGCCATGCGCTCGTTTAACCGGCTCGGGCGCCACGCTTCAAGTGGCGTACTTGCTGACGCGCACTTCTGCGCTTTTGGTCAGTCTAGGCGTTGCCGCGTCAGCTTTCGAGAGCTGTGAACGTCGCATTCGTTGATCTGTTCCAATCGTCACTTGCTCGTATCCGCAAGACCAGTCGGGCCGCGCCACGATGGTCGGCGCCGGCTTTGCTTAGCTCGCCAAGCCGCCGCGCGCCAGGAACTCTTCGAGCCAGTGGATATGAAAATTGCCGTCGAGGATGTCCTTTTCCTGCACCAATGCCCGGAACAGTGGCAACGTGGTCTCGACCCCGTCGACCACGAATTCATCGAGCGCGCGCTTCAACCGCATGAGACATTCGCTGCGCGTCTTGCCGTGGACAATGAGCTTGCCGAGGAGGGAATCGTAAAATGGCGGAATCGTGTAGCCGTGGTAGACCGCCGAATCGACCCGCACGCCGAGCCCGCCGGGTGGATGGTAATGGACGATCTTGCCCGGCGACGGGCGGAATGAGACGGCATTTTCCGCATTTATGCGGCACTCAATCGCGTGGCCGTTGAATTTGACATTGCGCTGGTCGAGCGCAAGCTCGTTGCCCGCAGCAACGCGGATCTGCTCGAGAATAAGGTCGATGTCGGTGATCATCTCGGTCACCGGGTGCTCGACCTGAATGCGCGTGTTCATCTCGATGAAATAGAACAAGCCCTCATGATAGAGAAACTCGACCGTGCCCACGCTGAGATATTTGATGTCGCGCATGGCCTTGGCCACCGTTTGGCCGATCGCATCGCGCGCGGTCGCGTTCAGCGCCGGCGAAGGACCTTCCTCCCAGACCTTCTGATGGCGCCGCTGCAGCGAGCAGTCTCGTTCGCCGAGATGAATGGCGTTGCCCCTGCCGTCGCCGAGCACTTGGATTTCAATGTGCCGCGGCCGCTGCAGATATTTTTCCAGATAAAGGGTGTCGTCGCCGAAGGCGGCTTTCGCCTCGGCCCGCGCGGTAGCGAGGGCGGAAGCGCCCTCCGCCTCGGTGCGAATTACCTTCATGCCGCGGCCGCCGCCACCGGCGGCGGCTTTGACCATGACCGGAAAGCCGATCTCGCGGGCGAGACGGCAGGCCTCCTCGTCGCTGCTGATGCCGCCGTCCGATCCCGGCACGACCGGTATTGCCAATTGCCGCGCCGCGGCCTTGGCCGCAATCTTATCGCCCATCAGGCGGACGTGCTCGGGTCTCGGGCCGATGAAATGCACGTGGTGCTCGGCGAGGATTTCGGCAAAGCGCGCATTCTCGGAGAGAAAGCCGTAGCCCGGATGCACGGCGTCGGCGCCGGTGATCTCGCAGGCGGCAAGCAGCGCCGGAATGTTCAGGTAACTGTCCTTGACCGGCGGCGGGCCGATACAGACGCTCTCATCGGCGAGCCGCACGTGCATGGCGTCCTCATCGGCAGTCGAATGCACCGCGACGGTTGCAATGCCGAGTTCCTTGCAGGCGCGCAGCACGCGCAGCGCGATTTCTCCGCGATTGGCGATCAGGATTTTGTCGAACATTGGCAGGCCGGCAGCGCAAGTGTACGCGAATGGCGAGGAGCGAGTAGCGAATAGGGACAGGAGGCAATGTTTGCCATCGGCATCTGGTTGTTTGCTATTGGCGCCCTTACTCTATGATCATCAGCGGCTCGCCGTATTCGACCGGCTGACCGTCCTCCACCAGAATCTGGATCACCGTGCCGGCGCGGGGTGCCGGGATTTGATTCATGGTCTTCATCGCCTCGATGATGAGCAGCGTGTCGCCGGCCTTGACCGGGTTGCCGACGTCGACGAAGGGGCGGGCCCCAGGCTCCGCGGCGCGGTACGCCGTTCCGACCATGGGCGAGGCCACGAGTCCCGGATGCTGCCTTGGCTCCATGGGAGGCGCAGCCGACGCCGCACTCGGCAGCGCAACGGCAGCTTCCGCCGCTCGGCTGCGCGGCGGCGCCGCGGTGTGGGTGTGGCGGGCAACGCGCACCGAGACGCCGTCCTGTTCGATCGCGATTTCGCTGAGGCCGGTTTCATCGAGCAGCCGCGCCAATTCGCGAATCATTTCGTAATCGAAATTTAGCGTTTTCGGCATCGGCGGCTTTCCCGGCTTGCGCGCCACGATTACCTCTTGGCACCGATGAGGGCGGCAAGACCAGTTATGGCGAGGGCGTAACCCTCTATACCGAAACCGCAAACGACGGCGCGCGCTGCTTTCGACACGTATGAATGGCGGCGAAACTCCTCGCGCGCGTGGATATTGGTGATGTGGACCTCAATCACCGGTGCTTCCATACTCTGCAGGGCGTCGAGGATGGCGACCGACGTCGTCGTATATCCGGCCGGATTGATCACGAGCCCCGCGGCCTTCTCGGCGCGCGCCTGGTGGATCCAGTCGATGATCTCTCCCTCATGATTGGATTGCCGGAACTCGACGCCGAGGGCGAACCGCTGCGCGGTGCTGCGGCAGAGCTTCTCAACATCGGCGAGGGTCGCGCGCCCGTACAATTCCGGCTCGCGCGTGCCGAGGAGATTTAGATTTGGTCCGTTGATGACGTGGATCGCATTCGGCATGGGCGCAAACTGCACCGGCCGTCGAGGACCGGTTATTGATGGCGCCGCGACAGACGACCGCCGGGCGGCGTCCGTTATAGGGAAGGCGCCCGCAAAGGGAAAGTCGCACGCTGTGGTCGGCGTCGCGATTGGCCCCGGTGCGACTCGACGCTGTCGAGGACCACCCTGCCGCGCGGGGGGTAGCCGCCGCGCTCGCCCGCACAATCCCTATAGCGGAAAACGCCGGCCCACTCTCGGGGCGAGCGAGGCGCGTCTATTTTTCCAGAGTCGCGATTCTATGTTGCAGCTCGGCGACGCCAACCTGGCCGACTAGGAGCTGGTTGCCGATCACGTAGCTTGGGGTGCCGCTTACCCCGAGCGCATCGGCAAGCTTCATGTCCTCGGCGAGCGTGATCTTGACCTCGTCGCTGCTCATATCCTTCTTGATGCGCGCCATGTCGCAACCGGCGTCCTTGGCGGCAGCGAGCGCGTGCGCCTGATCGACCAGGCCCCGGCTTGCGAAAAGCTCTTTGTGAAACGCCAGATACTTCGCGCCGCTCGGGTCCTGCATGCGCACCGCCACCGCGACGTGGGCGGCCTCGACCGAGCCCTCGGTCAGAATCGGGAACTCCTTGAGGACGAATTTGAGATCGTGATCGGTTTTCAGCAGGTCGAGCATGTCTGATACGGCGTCCTTGCAATGGGGACAATTGTAATCGAAGAACTCGACCATCGTTACCTTGCCGTTTGGGTTGCCGAGCACGACCTGATGCGGGGAATTGAACAGGGTCGCGTTGTTCTTATCGATCGCGGTGCGTGCCTTCTGCACTTCGGCCTGTGCTTGCCGTCTCTCGAGCGCAGCCTGCACGTCCTGCATCACCTCGGGGTGGGAGATCAGATAATCCTTGATGATGCCTTCGATCTCGTGGCGTTGGTCCGGCGTGAATGGTTGCGCCGGCGCCGCCACCGGCAACGCCAGCAAGGTCGCGATCGCGACGGCGATGCGCGCAATTGAAGTCATCTGATATGTCCTTTTGCTTTCATGGAACGATGGCGAGAGGGTTCTTTTTCGCAGTCTTGATGGCGACAATATCGTCGGCTCTGACCCAGCCCGGCGATCCGATCGGAAAACGCTCCTTTGCCCGCGCGGCGAGCCCCCGGGCGGTCTTGTTGTCGCCCCGCGCGAAGGCGGCCTGTGCCGAAGCGAGATCGGCATTGGCATAGTCGTTCTTGCGCCCATACGCCATGGCGAGCTGGGTATAGGCGTCGGCGGATTCGGGCTCCTTGATCAGGGCGGTGCGCAGCAGCGATATGGCCGTGTCCGTCATTTTCGCATCCTTGGTGGCGATCATGGCCTGGGCGAGTTCGATTTGAATGAGCGCGGGATCCGGCACCAGCGAAACGGCGCGCTGCAGCGGCGGGATTGCTGCGGCGGCGTGACTGCTTTCCAGCAGCGCCTGGCCCTTCAATTCGTAGAAATAGGGATCGCTCGGCGTCGACCGGATCAGGCCGTCGATCTCGGCAATGGCGTCGCGCATATCGCCGTACCGATAGGTGGAAAGGGCGCGCGCGTAGCGCGCCGGCAGGCTGTTGTCGGAGGGCGGATAGCGCCGCGAGACCTCGGCCTGGCGATCCATATAGCCGAAAAGCTTCGCGCGCATCATGTCGTGGCGGAATTGCAGCTGCGGCGGGTCCTTCTTGTCCCAGTATTGGTTATGCACCAAGTTCGCCAGTTCCGCCATGCGCTCTTCGGGCATGGGATGGTCCTGCGCGTAACGGTCGATGGCATCCGATTCGAACATCGTCTCATGGGCAAAACGCTTGAACGTGTCGTACATGCCCTTGGCGGACTGGCCGGTCATGGTGAGAAGGCGCACGCCGGCGCGGTCGGCATATTCCTCCTGCGCGCGCCGATAGGCGAGCAGGGAATGCTGGATATACGACTGCGGCGCCTGCATCAACGCGCCGCCCACATTACCGACGTCGGCATTGCCGGCGCGGGCGCCGGCCACGATCGTGCCCACACCAAGGAGCAGGGCGATGATTGCGCCGGTCTGGGCGCTGGCAAGCTCCTGGCGGAATTTGGCGAGGTGCCCGCCGACGATGTGGCCGGTCTCGTGAGCGAAGACACCAATGACTTGGTTCGGCGTTGTTGAATCCGTGAGCGCGCCGGCATTGATGAACACGTGATGGGCGTCCATCACGAACGCGTTGAACGACTTGTCATTGATGATCACCACGTGAATGTTCTGATCCCCGAGCCTGGCAACCCCGAAAATGGGCTTCGCATAATCGCGCAAGAGCTGTTCGATCTCGGCATCGCGAATGATCGGAATGCCCGTCTGTGCCCGCACCGGCACGCTTGTCAGCATGATGGCTGCGGCGGCCGCGAAGACGACTGCCCGCGTCGCTAGCCATGTCCGAAGTGGCTTGCTAGGAGGTCCGGCAGCACTCATCTGGGACAATGCGGATCCCTGGTCGGCACGTCAGGCGATGGACGGATCAGTTCGCGGTCAACGGAACCCCCACGCGCTCGCCGCAGCAAAGCGCGCGCCACGAAACCCATTGAATACGGCAGCACGGGGGCGGCAGCACGGCGCCGATCGTCCGCAAAGGCGACTGGATGCTCGATAAGGCCAAATGTTTGCTGCGGCCCTCGGTCCGCAGCGCTGTCCCGCCGTTCATGGTGATGGACGTAATGGCTGCCGCCGCCCGCATCGAGGCGCAGGGGCGGCGCATCGTTCACATGGAGGTGGGGCAGCCGGCGGCCGGCGCCCCTTTGCCGGCCCTTGCCGCGGCCCGCGCCGCGCTGGCAAGCGGCGCGCTCGGCTATACCGAAACCCTCGGCATTGGCTCGTTGCGCCGGCGCATCGCGCAGGCCTACGGCGAGCGGCACGGCCTGCACATCGATCCGCAGCGGGTCGTGGTGACGACCGGTTCTTCGGCCGCCTTCATCCTCGCCTTCCTCGCCGCTTTCGAGCCCGGTGCTCGCGTGGCGATGGCGCTGCCGGGCTATCCGCCCTATCGCCACATCCTCAGCGCGCTGGGCTGCGAGCCGGTCGGCATCGAGACCGGGCCGCAGACGCGATGGTCGATGACCCCGGACAGCCTCCTGGCTGAGCACCGCGTTCGCCCGCTCCAAGGGCTTGTCATCGCCTCCCCGGCCAATCCGACCGGCACCATGATGACCGGCCCGGCGCTCGCCGAACTGATCCGATGCGCGCAAAGCGCGGGCATGATCGTCATCTCCGATGAGATCTATCACGGACTCGATTATGCCTTTGCCGCGCAGAGCGCGGCCGGAGTGTCCTCCGATGCCATCATCGTCAATTCCTTCTCCAAATACTTCTGTATGACCGGCTGGCGGATCGGCTGGATGGTGTTGCCTCCGGCGCTGCTGCGCGCGGTCGAGCGGCTGCAGCAGAACCTGGCGATTTCGGTGCCGACGCTCTCGCAGATCGCAGCCGAGGCTGCGTTCGATGGCCATGCCGAACTGGAACAGATCAGGCAAGGCTACGAGGAAAACCGGCGCATCCTGGTCGATGGCTTGCCGCGCGCCGGGCTCGATACCTTTCTGCCGGCCGACGGCGCCTTCTACCTCTACGCCGACGTGTCGCGCTTTTCGGCGGACAGCTTCGCGTTCGCCACGCGGATGTTGGAGGAGGCCGGCGTGGCGGTTACTCCGGGCATCGATTTCGATCCGCTGCGCGGCAACAGCTTCGTCCGCCTCTGCTATGCAGGCGCGCCCGACGATATGCGCGAAGCGGTCGAGCGCATCGGCCATTGGCTCAAAGGATGACGCGGCGGTGGACCTGTTCGACGGCGCCCTCGTGCTGTTCTCAGGCGGCCAGGATTCGACTGTGTGTCTCGCCTGGGCGCTTGAACGCTTTCGCCGCGTCCACACCGTGGGGTTCGATTATGGACAACGCCATTGCGTCGAGCTCGCGGTACGGCCGCGCATTCGCGAGGGGCTGGCCGGGCTTTTCGCGCCATGGCGCGAACGCCTCGGCGACGACCACGTCGTGCGCATCGGCGCGCTTGCCGAGATTTCCGATACTGCGCTCACGCGCGAAGCCGCGATCGAGATTGCCGCGTCCGGACTGCCCACCACCTTCGTGCCCGGCCGTAATCTCGTTTTTTTGTCCTTTGCCGGCGCGCTCGCCTACCGTTGCGGCATCAAGCACCTCGTGGCCGGCATGTGCGAAACCGATTTCTCCGGCTATCCGGATTGCCGCGATGCCACCATCAAGGCGATGCAGGTCGCGCTCACGCTGGGGCTGGACCGCGGCTTCGTGATCCACACGCCGCTCATGTGGATCGACAAGGCCGGCACGTTTGCGCTCGCCGATGCGCTCGGCGGAAACGAGCTGATCGAGCTCCTTCTCGCCGAAACCCATACCTGCTATCTCGGCGATCGCCGGCACCGGCATGATTGGGGCTATGGCTGCGGCGCATGTCCGGCCTGCCAGCTGCGCGCTCAGGGTTTTGCCAAGTGGAAAGCGACATCATGAAAGAGGCGCGCGCGCGGCAGCGCACCCGCGAGGGGCTGGTGTTTGTTGTGCTGTTCGCGCTCACTGTACCGGCGGCAAACTGGATGATTGGCCATGTCGGCACCGCTTGCGCCGCTCGCCATGGGCCGTGCGTCGTGCCGGTCGCGCCCGGCATCATGGCTCCGTCCGGCGTCACCATGGTCGGCATCGCGTTGGTGCTGCGCGATTTGGTGCAGCGGCGGCTCGGGGGCGCCGTATCGGCTTTGGCGATTCTGTTCGGAGCGGCCTTGTCGGCGCTCGTCGCGCCGCCGGCTTTGATCCTTGCCTCCGCAGTTGCGTTCCTGCTTTCCGAGTTTGCCGATCTTGCGGTCTACACGCCGCTGGCGCGCCGGAGGCTTGTCGCGGCCGTGATTGCCTCGAGCTCTGCCGGGCTTGTGATCGATTCGATCGTCTTCCTATGGCTCGCCTTCGGCTCGCTCGAATTTCTGCTCGGTCAGGTTATCGGCAAGGCCTGGATGGTGCTGTTTTCGATACCCCTGGTGAGCTGGCTGCGGCGCCGCGACGTGCGGCTGGGCATGCAGCCGGCGTGACGCGGTGTGACTTGGCTCCGATGGATCAATCATGAGCGGATGAATCATGAGCAGCCCTGTTCTCGATATCCTGCACAAGGTGACGACGGCGACCATCACCACGATGCTGCTGAAGAAGGGCATCCGGCGCTGCTGGATGAACGGGCCGAAGCCTCTGGTGGGAAGTGGCGCGCGGATCGTCGGGCCGGCCTTCACGTTGCGCTTCGTGCCAGTGCGCGAAGACGTGGCCACCCCGGAAAGCTGGGCGCATCCGATTTCGACCCGCGCCGCTATCGAGGAAATGCCGGAGGGCGTGATCGCGGTGGCTGACGCTATGGGCGTTCCGGGCGCCGGGATTTTCGGCGACATTCTCTGCGCGCGGATGCAGAAGCGGAACGTGGCGGGGCTGGTCACCGACGGCGTCTTGCGCGACCGCGCCGGCGTCGTGGCCAGTGCTCTGCCGGTCTGGTGCGCCGGCATCGCCGCACCCGCATCGGTCAACGGTCTGACCTTCGTCGGCTGGCAGCAGCCGATCGGCTGCGGCGGCTGCGCCGTTTTTCCCGGCGACGTGATCGTCGCCGACGATGACGGCGCCGTCGTCATTCCGCAAAACCTGGTCGAGTTTGTCGCCCGCGAGGGGGCCGAGCACGAGCTGTACGAAAGCTGGGTGTTCAGCGAGGTTGAGCAAGGCGTGAAACTGCCCGGGCTCTACCCGCCCAACGAGCAAACCAAGACGCGCTACATGGCGTGGCGGAAGACGCGGGAATAATTTAAGAAGAAAGGCGCCGCGCCGGCGACCGTCTCTGAGAAGGCGCGCCGTGACGCCCGCCCGTTATTTTCCCGAGGCGTCCCAATCGTTGCGCGGACCGTGGGATGTTTTTTGATCTGTCTAAGATCGCTGGTTTCTTTGCGCTTCCCGCAAATCTGCTGATATCGATCGGAATCGTCGGACTGGTGCTCTTGTGCACGCGCTTTCGCCGGCTCGCGAGCTGGCTCGTGGTCACGAGCGTGGTCTTCGTCGCGATTGCGGGCTGGTCGCCGCTCGGCAATGTATTGATCCTTCCGCTTGAGCAGCGCTTTCCGCCCTGGGACCGTTCGCGTGGACCGCCCGACGGCATCGTGGTGCTCGGCGGTGCGATCACGCCGGCGGTGTCCGCCGCCCGCGGCGCCATCGCGCTCAACGAGGCGGCCGAGCGCCTCACCGTGACCGCCGAACTGGCCCATCGCTACCCGAACGCGCGCATTATCTTTTCCGGCGGCAGTAATGCCTTGATTTCCGATAGAATTGCAGAGGCGCCATTCGCCGTGGCCGAACTCGAGGCGCTCGGCGTCGCACACAACCGCATCACTGCCGAAGAGCAGTCGCGCAACACCGTCGAAAATGCGGCGTTCTCGCGTCTGATTGCGCAGCCGAAACCGGGCGAGCGATGGCTTCTGGTCACCTCGGCTTATCACATGCCGCGCGCCGTGGCGGCCTTCCGTGCGGCCGGTTTCCCGATCGAAGCCTATCCGGTCGATTGGCGCACCCGTGGGCCGATCGATGCGCTGCAGCCGTTCGGCTCCTTGACCGAGGGTCTGCAGCGGACCGATGCCGCGGTCCATGAATGGCTCGGGCTCTTGGCCTATCGGCTTTCCGGGCGGACCAAGCAACTGCTCCCGGGGCCGTGATGACGGCCTCTTGCGCGAATTCTGGCCCCGTGCGCTCGATGCCGCAGCCGCAGCCGATGCCGCGCGCATTACGCCGTCTGGAATCCCGGGGCGCGATTGGCGCCGGCGGGTCATTTCTCTACGGCGCCTCCAGCGCGGTCGAAGCTATCTATGCGCCGGTGGTCTGGCGCTGAGCTTGAAGTTCTTGCCGGCCGAGAGGTGGGTTTGGGCAGGAGGGCCTCAAAGAGTAGAGGCCAGGCGTTCCTTCAGCTCGTCCAGCAGCGGGCGCTGATAGGCGACTATCTTGCCCATTGCCACCGGCAGCGGGAAATAGGCGATCCGGTCGACCTCCGGAAAGCTCTGGCGGCGTCCGGATTTCGGTGGCCATTCCAATGCAAACGTGTTGCTGGCGAACGATGTCAGATCGAGATCGGCCTCGAACGCAAAGGCGTGGACGATCTTGCCGCCTTTCTGCTTGACCGGCCTGAGCGCAATGAAATCGCCGGCCGGTGACAAATTTGTCTCTTCGATAAATTCCCGTCGCGCCGTTGCCAACAGGTCGGCGCCGGGCTCGGCAAGACCCTTCGGGATCGTCCAGGCGCCTGCGTCCTTCTTGGCCCAAAACGGCCCGCCCGGATGCGCCAGCAGCACTTCAAGCCCGTGCGTCCGGCGGAATGCGAGGAGCCCGGCACTGAGGTTTTTTGCGCGGTCCATCTCGGCAGAGTTTACGCAATTTTTCGAGCAAAAACCGCAGGCGGCATCGGCGGCAAGCCCGAAGCGGCAGGCGGGCATCTGCCTGCGCTGTGCCGGCCGGTGCGGCGCATGCGCGCAGTCGGCCCTAAACCTGCGGCTCTCTACCGCAGGCCTTGGCAAAGTGGGGTAAACCTGCATGATTTTGTCACTATTAAGCCGAAAATGCCGCGTCCTCACCGGGGCCCACCTGATCGATGGCCGCAACCGGAGAGCACCGATCCAAACTGCACGGAGCTAACGTCAATGCGATATGGGTTTATCGCCGCTGTGGCCGCTGTCGCGGCTGTCCTGGCGTCCGCCGCCAGCGCCGAAAACGCGCCCAGGGATGTGAAGGGGCTTTATCTGTTGAGCGACTATCCCGCTGTCACGGTGCGCCCTGGGGAAACCTCGACGGTCAATCTGCAGCTGCGCAACTATGACATGGCGCCCGAGCGCATGGCGTTGTCGGTCTCTGGGGTGCCAACAGGCTGGACGGCGACTTTGCTCGGCGGCGGCCAGCCGATTGCCGCCGCGATGCCGGCGACCAATTCCAGCGTCTCGCTCGAATTGCGGCTCGACGTTCCGAAGAATGCTCCCGTCGGTACCGACATCTTGACGATTGCCGCTGCGGGAAACACCTCGAAGTTGCAGCTGCCGATCGCGGTGACGCTCGCCAAGGACTTGCCCGCCAAGCTTACTCTGACGCCGCAGCTGCCGGAATTGCGCGGCACCTCGAAGTCGAGCTTCGAGTACACGCTCAACATCAAGAACGACAGCGGCAAGAAGCTGACGGTGAGTCTGGCCGCGCAAGCCCCGCCCAACTTTGACGTCTCGTTTACCGAACAATACGGCACACAGGAACTCAATGCGGTGCCGATCGACGCCGGTCAGAACAAGGACGTGAAGCTGAAAGTCACTCCGCCCAATACGGCCGCGGCCGGCAACTATCAGGTCGTGGCCCGCGCGAGCGCCGAGGAAACTTCTGCGACGGCCAATCTCGGTCTCGACATTACCGGTCAGCCGAAGCTCCAAGTGAGCGGCCGCGAAGGCCTAGTGTCGACACGTGCCAATGCCGGCGGGCAGACGTCCGTGCCGGTGGTCATCACCAATACCGGGACGGCGCCGGCCGAAGGCGTGGAATTGAGCGGCTCGGCGCCGAGCGGCTGGAAGGTCGATTTCAATCCGAAGACTGTCGACCGCATTGCGCCGAACGCTAACAAAGAAGTACAGGCACTGATCACGCCGACCGACAAGGCGATCGCCGGCGACTATGTCACCACGATCAGCGCCGCCGCGCGCGGCGAGACTGCCTCGACCGACTTCCGCGTCACGGTGACGACCTCGACCCTGTGGGGCATTGCCGGCGTCGGCCTCATCGGCGTGGCGCTGCTGGTCATGGTCGGCGCAGTCGCGAGGTTTGGGCGCCGATGAGCACTGATGTCGTGATCGAGGCCAAAGGCCTCGCCAAGGCTTATCGGCAGGTCGTTGCCGTCGACCATATTTCCTTTACCGTCGGGCGCGGGGAGATTTTCGGTCTCCTCGGCCCGAATGGGGCCGGCAAGACCACGACGATCCTGATGCTGCTCGGGCTCACCGAGATTTCCGGCGGTGAGGTCAGTGTCCTCGGCTTCGACCCGGCGCGTCAGCCGCTCTCGGTCAAGCGCCGCGTCGGCTATCTGCCCGACACGGTGGGCTTCTATGAACAGCTCACTGCTGCCGACAATCTGCGCTACACCGCCCGCCTCATCGGCTTTCGGTTCGCCGAGCGCGAAAAGCGCATCGCCGCGGCGCTCGATCGCGTCGGACTATCCAACTACGCCGATCAGCGGGTCGGCACGTTTTCACGCGGCATGCGCCAGCGGCTCGGTCTCGCCGAGATCCTCATGAAAGGCGCCCAGATCGCCATTCTCGACGAGCCGACATCGGGGCTCGATCCCCACGCCACGGCCGAACTGCTCGGCATCATTCGCGGCTTTAAAGCGGAGGGCGTTTCCGTCCTGCTCTCCTCGCACTTGCTCGAACGGGTGCAGAGCGTCTGCGACCGTGTCGCTTTGTTCAGCGCCGGGCGCATCGCCTTGATGGGTTCGGTGTCCGAGCTCGGCCGCGAGGTGCTCGGCGCCGGCTATGTGGTCGATATTGAGGCCGACGGCGCCGGACTTGCCGAGCGACTCGCGCGCATTCCCGGCGTTAGCGGTGTCGAACAGACCGGAGTCGGCAAGCTGCGGCTGCATGCCGACCGCGACGTGCGCCCAGAGGCGGCTGCGGAGGTAGTGGCGATGCACGGCCGCCTCAAATATCTCGGCGTCGAGGAGCCGAGCCTCGAGGCAATCTACACCCACTACTTCGAGACCAAGCCCGACGAGACTCTGAAGGAAGGAGCCCGCAATGCAGCGTGAAGGCTCGGCCTTTAACGGGCTCGGCGTGGTCATGCTCAAGGAGCTCGCGGACCACCTGACCAGTGTCCGCTTCATTATCCTCGAGCTGATCGTGATGCTGATTGCAGTCGGCACCGTCTATGTGGCCACGCAGCAGATCAAGGACACGGTCGCGCAAGATCCGTTCCTTTTCCTAAAATTCTTCACCACCTCGCGCGAGCCGTTGCCGTCCTTCATCTTTTGGCTGTCGCTGTTGGTGCCGGTAATGGCGATCGGCCTTGTCTTTGACTCGGTCAATGGCGAGCACAATAGGCGCACCCTGTCACGTATTCTCTCGCAGCCAATCTATCGCGACGCGCTGCTGTTCGGAAAATTTCTTGGCGCGTTGGTGACGCTGGCAATCGCGCTAATCGTGCTCTGGTTGTTGGTGATCGGCCTTGGTCTGTTGTTCATCGGCATCCCGCCTGGCGGGGAGGAGATAGCACGCGCCTTCGTGTTTTTGCTGGTGACGATCGTTTATGCCGGCGTGTGGCTGGCGCTCGCGCTGTTGTTCTCGATCCTGTTCCGCTCGGCCGCAACCGCGGCCCTGGCGACGCTCGGCGTGTGGCTGTTCTTCTACGTGATCTGGCCGGTGCTTGCCGGTGAACTGGCGCAGATCATCGTGCCGCCCGATCCGCGCTACGCGGCGTTGGGACTGCAGACGCCTGGCACCATGGCCCTCGAACAGATACTGGCGCGGTTCTCGCCCTCGACCCTGTTCGGCGAAACCGTGGTGGCTCTGCTCGATCCGACGACCCGCGCTTTGGGTCCGATCTACTTGAGCCAGCTCCAAGGCGCGGTGCTCGGTTCGCCGCTGGCGCTCGGTGCCAGCGTGCTGGTCGCCTGGCCGCAGATCGTGGGCTTGGTCGCAACCGCGATCGTGCTGTTTGTCGTCGGCTATGTGGTCTTCCAGCGCCAGGAAGTGCGGGCTTGAAGAACTAGCTTGCTGCGGCTAGCGACGTGCTCTGGAGCGACATGCTGACAGCTCGTCCAAAAAGGTGTCGTAGCCATCTCGGCCTTGCCGGTAAGGCGCAGGGCTTGCGCCTTCAACTGGCGCACGATGTGGGCGAGACGGGCCGGCCCGCATAGACCCGGTCGCCCTCGGCGATCGGCCTCGATCTGACGCTGCGGGCCTAGGGTCGAACTCCGCGAGGCCATGAACAAGGAGCACACCGATTCCGATTGGGTCAAACTCCTCGTTCGCTGTTCTCGCTCCTCATGGCAGGCGGTCTCAGGCTTCTCCGCTTTTGCTCCAAGGACCGGACGGTGCACTCGAAGTGGGCGGGTCGCGGTGTGCAAACCGACCGAGGCCTAACTCACGCGACAATCTCTGGAGCGCGGCGACACGATTTTCCGTCGACGGGTGCGTGGAGAATAAGTTGTCCATGCCGTGGCCAGAGAGGGGGTTCACGATGAAAAGAGGCGCGGTTGCGGGATGAGTTTCCGCAGTCTCATTAGGGACCGCTGTCGCCATGCGCGAGATTTTTACGAGGGCCGAGGCAAGCGCATCTGGCCGGCCGCTGATGCGCCCGCCAAAATTGTCGGCAGCGTATTCGCGCGTGCGACTGATTGCCATTTGTACGATCATGGCAGCGATCGGCGCCAGGATGAGCATGAGCAATGAACCGACGACGTTGTTCCGTCTGCCGCCTCCAAAGAACATGCCGAGTTGCGCCAGCATAGAAACGGCGCCAGCAATGGTAGCAGCAATCGTCATCGTCAGCGTATCATGATTGCGGACGTGACCGAGTTCGTGACCGATAACGCCAGCGACTTCTTCGCGGCTCAGTGTGTCGAGGAGCCCTGTGGTGGCGCAGACAGCGGCGTGTTGCGGACTTCGCCCGGTAGCGAACGCATTCGCTTGCGGACTGTCCATCAAATAAACTCGCGGCATCGGTAGATTGGCGCGCTGTGCCAGTTCGCGGACAATCGCGACGAGTTCGGGTGCACTGCTCTCGTCGACTTGCCGCGCATCGTGCATCGATAGCACGAGCTTGTCGGCATTCCAGTAACTGAACAGATTAGTCGCGGCAGCGACGACGAGCGCGATCACCGCTCCTTGCCCGCCGCCAATCAAAAAACCGACCGCCATCAATAGAGCGGTCAAGCCGGCCAGCAACACGGCGGTACGCAGGTAGTTCATGGAACTCCTCCCTTCCGCCCCGTCGTGATCTCTATATCACATCATGTTAGGTTGCGGGCAGCGGGGCTGCGCACCGAAGGTCCCGCTCGTGCGCGCTTGGGGCAGCGCGCGGTGACGTAGGTGCCGTCGAAGCTGGCGTTTGTATCCGCTGTCCAGATCGTCTCTGCAGCGAATGCGCGTCGGCTCGCGTGAATGTGCCGAGTTCCATCCTTTCAAATACGGGTGCTTGCCCCGGGCGAGGCGGGCTAGGCTTGCGCCCGGACGAACCGGCTGACCACCCATCAAAAAGAGACAGAGTGGCGTGCAGCCCCCGTCTTGAGGCGTCGTGGCGCTCGGCTCCGAAGCCGGAATGATCGCAACAAACTCGCGTGGGTTGACGATCACCATTCGGTCCGCGTACAGCAAAAATTCCGCGCCAACGCGGTTGGGTCCGCGCTCGCCGGATATCGCGGCACCGACACCACGCGCATGAGTGGTGAACGCGCGCGCATGCGCGCTGCTTGCATCCGAGCGACGAGCAGGGGCGGTTATGCTGCCGTTCGCAGGCGGCTCGACGCGAAAGTTTCGGCTCCTTGTGATATTTGTCGGTAAGCCGAAGGAAGGCGGGCCGTACATACAGCACGCTTTTGCGACTGTTTGTTCATTGTTTGGGCGAGGTCCCCGTGTCAATTATCGGATCGAGCATCGACTGTGCATCGAGTGAGTTCCGCACCAACCAGACAGCGATGCGCGCGCTGATCGCCGAACTTGAAGCCTGCCGGGCCAAGGCGGCCGCAGGCGGGCCGCCGCGCGCGCGCGAGCGCCACCTGGCGCGCGGAAAACTTCTGCCGCGCGATCGCGTGACGACACTGCTCGATCCGGGCACTCCGTTTCTCGAACTTTCGCCGCTCGCCGCCCACGGACTCTATGAGGACGCCATTCATGCCGCCGGCATCATCACCGGCATCGGCCGGGTGGCCGGGCGCGAGTGCGTCATTGTCTGCAATGACTCGACGATCAAGGGCGGCACCTATTACCCAATGACGGTGAAGAAACATCTGCGCGCGCAGGAGATCGCGCGCCAGAATCGGCTGCCCTGCATCTATCTGGTCGATTCCGGCGGCGCCAACCTGCCGCACCAGACCGAAGTTTTTCCCGACCGCGAGCATTTCGGCCGGATCTTCTACAATCAGGCGACCCTCTCGGCCGCAGGCATCGCGCAGATCGCGGTGGTGATGGGCTCGTGCACCGCAGGCGGCGCCTACGTACCGGCAATGGCGGACGAGACGATCATCGTCAGGAATCAAGGCACGATCTTTCTCGGCGGGCCGCCTCTGGTCAAGGCGGCGACCGGCGAGATTGTTTCCGCCGAGGAGCTCGGGGGCGCCGACGTGCATACGAGGAAGTCGGGAGTCGCCGATTATCTCGCCGAGAACGACCGGCACGCGCTGGCACTCTGCCGACGCATCGTCTCCAATCTGAAGGTGAAGCGCGCTACCGACATCGCCCTCGCCAAGCCGATTGAGCCGAAACACCAGGCCGACGAGCTCGACGGGATCGTTCCGGCCGATCTAAAAAAGCAATATGATGTGCGCGAAGTGATCGCCCGGCTGGTCGACGCTTCGGAATTTGATGAGTTCAAGGCGCTTTATGGCACGACGTTGGTTACCGGCTTCGCCCATATCCACGGCATCCCAGTCGGCATTCTGGGCAATAACGGCATCCTGTTCTCGGAAAGCGCGCTCAAAGCCGCGCATTTCATCGAACTGTGCTGCCAACGGGGCGTGCCGCTCCTGTTCCTGCAGAACATTGTCGGGTTCATGGTGGGGCGCGACTACGAAGCCGGCGGCATCGCCAAGGACGGCGCCAAAATGGTCCGGGCTGTGGCCTGCGCGCAGGTGCCGAAGATCACCGTCATCGTCGGCGGCTCCTATGGCGCCGGCAATTACGGCATGTGCGGCCGCGCCTACTCGCCGCGTTTCCTTTTCAGCTGGCCGAACGCGCGCATCTCGGTGATGGGCGGCGAGCAGGCGGCGCGGGTGCTCGCTACGGTGCGCCGCGACAATATCGAGGCCGCAGGCGGCAAATGGTCGGAGGTGGAAGAGGAAGAATTCAAGCAGCCTATTCGCGAGCAGTACGAGGCCGAGGGCAATCCTTATTACGCCACAGCGCGGCTGTGGGACGATGGCATCATCACGCCGGCGGAGACCCGCCGCGTGCTCGCGCTATGTCTTGCGGCGACGCTCAATGCCCCGATTGCCGAGACCCGGTTTGGCGTGTTTAGGATGTGAAACGTGTCAATTCGTGTTTCGCCCCGTCGCCTAAAATCGTTGACAAGGCCTTGAACGTCCACAGCCGATTGGCAAGCTTCGTCGCGCGCGCTCAGCAAGCTGCTCTCATGCTGCATGCCGCGCAAGATTGGAGTGGAAAATATGGCCAAAACCATCGAGCACATCCATTGGCCGCGCGCGCCAGACCTGTGGATGCCCTACGCGCCGGCAATCAAGGTAAGGGGAGGCACCACGGTTTACCTCGCGGGGGTGACCGCGGCGCCCGTCTATCACCATCATCCACATCGGCCGGAGGAGTTCGACGGAATGCCGGGCGACATGGCGGGGCAGGCGCGCGCCGCGCTGGAGAACCTCAAGCGCGGACTGGATGCGGTCGGAGCAAGCTTCGACGACGTGGTGACCGCCGATCGCTTCGTGACCGATCTTACCGATCAGGACATGCTCAATCGGGTCTGGGCGCAATATTTTCGCGACGCCAAGCCGGCTACCACGACCGTGCAGGTGGTGCGGCTTGCCACCGATCCGCGCTGCCTGATCGAGATCAACGCCGTCGCGGTGATCGATTAGACGCGCTTTGTCACTGATAGCCCGCGACCTCCCGTTCGCGAGAAAGCCGTGGCCCGCGTGGTCAGCGGTTGAATAGCCACAGCAACGCGCTTAGCACAATACTGATAATGATGCTGGTGACGACAGGGAAATAAAAGGTCGTGCCGCCGCGCTGAACGAAAATGTCGCCGGGCAGGCGGCCGAGGCCAATGCAACTCAAGAATGGCCAGGCGATCCCCGCGAGCAGCACCGCCAGCCCGACTCCGATCAACAGCCGTTGCATGTCCATCCGGGCCTCGCTGTAGAAAGTGGGGAGGGGAGGCGCGCGATCAAGTCCGCAGCCGCCTGGCTCGAGATTGCGGGCGTGATAAGGAACGCCCACGCGCACTTCGCGGTATCGTATTGCCGAAAAAAACACCAGCGACGATCAATCGAGTCCAAACTCGCAGTTTCGCCGGCGTAAAGACCCCATCCGTCGGGACTTGCTTGACGGGCGCACGCCCGTGCCTGCCAAATAGGCCGGAACGGGGGAACCTATTCGCCCCGCCGCGCAGACGGAGGACCGCATGACCGTATTTTCGTACCGCACCGCACTTATCGTCGGAGTCGGAGCAGGTCTCTCCGCCTCGCTCGCGCGACGTTTTGCCAAGGCTGGCATGACGGTCGCGCTCGCCGCGCGGCGCGCCGTCGAACTCGGCCCGCTTGCCAAAGAGGTCGGCGGCAAGGCGTTCGCGTGCGATGCCACCAAGATCGCGGAAGTTGCCAAGCTTTTTGCCGACGTCGAAACCGAACTCAGCGCCCCCGACGTGGTGATCTACAACGCCAGCTATCGGACCCGTGGCCCGTTCGTCGATCTTGAGCCCGACGAGGTCGCCAAGGCGTTGGCGGTTACTGCATTCGGTGGCTTTCTGGTGGCGCATGAGGCGGTCAGGCGCATGCTGCCGGCGGGCCGCGGCGCGCTGCTGTTCACCGGCGCCTCAGCGAGCGTGAAGGGTTATGCGCAATCGGCGCCGTTCGCCATGGGCAAGTTCGCGCTACGCGGGCTGGCGCAAAGTCTGGCGCGCGAGCTTTCCCCGCAGGGCATCCACGTCGCCCATGTTGTGATCGATGGCGGCATCCGCACTGGGCGCCGCCCCGATCCGCCGGACCGGCCCGACAGCACGCTCGATCCTGATGCGATCGCGCAGAGCTACCTCGACCTCCTGCGGCAGGATCGCAGCGCCTGGGCCTGGGAAATCGAGCTGCGGCCCTGGATCGAGAAGTTTTGAGTCCGGTGTCCGCAGCGGTTATAAACGGGTATGCCGGGAACTGTCTCGAAACTCGCTGTCGTGGCGATCGCCCTCGCCGTCGCAACGAGCGCGAATGCGCTCAGAATGCGCAGGCACGTGCCGCGAAAGACCGAACGCGCGCCGCCGGTTTCGCTCGACGAACGCGACAGCATCGTCGCCACACCCGGGCCGTTCAACGGCCACCCCTATTGGCTGGGCCTCGCTCAATGCGGCGGCATCTATTTCAAGCTCAACATGCTCTACACGGATGCGGCCGTGCGCGCCCGCGTGGTCAAGCCCGATCCCCACGCCAATGCCGCAGATACCAAGAGGCTCAATGACGCCATCAATATCGCCACTGCCTATTTTGACGCCGCAGAGAATTTTCTGCGCACAGATCGCGCACTCAGCCGCAACGACGCGATCCTGACCTATGACCCACAATCAGAGGAGGCGGGCGACCAGATCAAGTCCATCGACGCCGGCCTCGCCGCGGCAAAGGTCTGCCCCGCGCTTTACCAACACTGCGAGGCGGCGTATGCCAAAATCTGCAACCAGAAGCTCATGCCGTTGAGCTGACAGGCGGTCGCCCACTCGGCGGCCGCGTGTTGGCCTGCCAGTCGCCCGGCGCGCTGGCGATGGGGCTGAACGGGTGTGTGGCCCGGCGGCTCTGGTGAACTACCTCAGCAATAATCTGTGCACGAAAGTTATCAAATCTCAGTTCTCGAGCGGGATCGTCAGTTTCGTCTCGTTGGTGTCCACCACGAACACCGCCAGAAGCTTGGCCGGCTTCGTCTTGCTCGCATTGGCGCTAACGGCGTGGCGGTCGCCGGGTAACTCGGAGAAGCTCTTTCCGGCCTTATAGATCCTCACCGGTCCGTCGTTGACCTGACTCCGGACTGCCCCCTCAAGCACCGTTGCGTAGATGAAGGCTGACTTGGGATGCGTGTGACCAGGCGAGTAGCCCCCAGGGCCGTATTCGACAAGCACGGCCTTTATACTCTTGCCGGGAACGTTCGGCAGCTCGTGCTGGTAGACCAGGGTCACCTTGGCGTTCTTAGAGTTCGGTGCGTCCGCGAGGACGACGCCGAACGGCAGGGTGGCGACAAGCAGCAAACACAGGATGCCTTTCATGGAGACTTATCCTCATGTCGAGGTGGCGGGATCAGGCTGCTGCTCTTGAGCGGCGGAGCCATTCGTCAAGTCCGATGCGGCCGAGGCGTGCTTCGCCCAACGGCACCAGCGAGCGCTCCTCGACCCGGCTCCCGAAGTATGGGGCCTCCGGGTCGCTCACGACCTCACGGGGGTCGCCGATCGCCTTTAAATAGCGAGCGATGATTTCGTTGAACGGGGCTCGTTCTGGACCGGCGATCTCGGCGATGCCGTTTCGCGGCGCCGCGAGCGCCATGTCCGCAACAAAGTCAGCCACATCGTCGGCCGCGATGGGTTGAAACAGGCCCGGGGAAATCCTGACTGTATTTCCATCCGCCCCTGAACCGGCAATGCCGCGGAGGAATTCCAAGAACTGAGTTGAGCGGATGATGGTGTAGGGAATGCCCGAGCTCTTGATGAGGCTCTCTTGGGCGACTTTGGCGCGAAAATAGCCATTGTCGGACCGGTCAATTCCAACAATAGAAAGCGCGACGTGGTGCCGGACGCCGCCCGCCGCGGTCTCGGCGGCGAGAAGGTTACGGCCAGAGGTCTCGAAGAATTCCAGCACCGCCTTGGCTTCAAATGAGGGAGAATTGGCGACGTCAATCACCACCTGCGTGCCGGCCATGGCCTCCTTGAGCCCTTGGCCAGTGATCGTGTTGACGCCCGTGTTCGGCGCAGCGGCAACTGCGTCCTGACCTTTCTGCTTCAGCTTCGCGACAACTTTGGATCCGATCAACCCGGTTCCGCCAATAACGATGATCTTCATGACCTTACATCCGCTAATCCACTTCGATAACAATGAGTCCTTTCTGCTCGTGACTACCGGCCTTAACGGTCAGAGCGCCCGGTGGTCTCTTGTTTGGAACCTCGGCTATCCCGCGATAAAGGCGAGCAGTTCCGGGTTCACCACATCGGCGTGGGTCGTGCACATGCCGTGCGGAAACTTCTCGTAAATTTTGAGTTGCCCCTTCTTCAGGAGCTTTGCTGAGAGCGGCGCCGAGTCCGCGATCGGCACAATCTGATCGTCGTCGCCGTGCATCACGAGCGTCGGCACATTGATCATCTTCAGGTCCTCGGTGAAATCGGTCTCCGAGAACGCTTTGATGCCGTCGTACTGTGCCTTGGCGCTCCCCATCATGGCCTGTCGCCACCAGTTCTCAATGACGCCTGGGATTGGCTTGGCGCCCGGCCGGTTGAAGCCGTAGAAGGGACCGCTCGCAAAATCCAGATAGAACTGTGCCCGGTTGCCGGCCAGTGCCTTTCGCAACCCGTCGAATACCTCCATCGGCAGGCCGCCCGGATTGGCTGGCGTCTTCACCACTATCGGCGGCACGGCACCGATAAGCACGAGCTTGGCGACGCGATTGTCGCGCTGACCATGCTGCGCGACGTAATGGGCCGCTTCGCCACCTCCGGTGGAGTGACCGATATGGACGGCATTTCTCAGGTCTAGATGTTCGACTACGGCGGCAGCGTCGGCGGCGTAGTTATCCATGTCATGACCATCGCTCACCTGCGCCGAGCGGCCATGGCCGCGCCGGTCATGGGCGATGACGCGATAGCCATTCCCGAGGAAATACAGCAACTGCGTATCCCAATCGTCGCCGCTCAGCGGCCACCCGTGGTGGAAGACGATCGGCTGGGCGCTCTTAGGGCCCCAGTCCTTGTACCAGATTTCGGTGCCGTCATCGGCAGTGATTGTGCTCATGAAAGAAGCTCCTTTTCTGCCCAATCTGGGCCGGCATCACCGTTTCGCGTGATGGCCAGTCGCCCTTGATTTTTCTGAGCATTCTGCGGCATGGGTTTTGCCCTGCCGGAGTACCAGTCGGTTGTAAGGAGTTCCTGAGCTCCGCGGGAACAGCACGCGGAGTTTACGGTCCAAACGCTGTCAACCTTTCCTCGTTCCGACAGCCGCTCGAATTATTTTTTGATTAGGCGTGCTTCTGGCTTCTTCCCTAATTTTCACGTCGGCGCGGAGATCCTCGATTGCGCTACTGACACGAGCAGCATCTCGCTACCTATCTGCGCCTGCTCGAACTGACGCAAACGAACGCAAACTGACAAGCCGCGGCGAAAACGTGCTGCATACCTAGAATACGAACCTGATCGGCAAAGCGTGGGTGGGAAAGTCATTCGGCCCGACCGAAATGGCTAAGTGACTACCGGGGGTCGAGATCTTCTGCGCGGCGGCGCAATTTGTTTTCTCGCGCCCCCATCTGCGACATGAACGTAGCCTTTTATTTGATGGCGCAGTACCTAGCTTTGGCTCAATCCGCGCTCGGGTGTGCCGAAACTACTCCGTCCACCTGAGCCCTGAAAAGTTCTTGCGCAAAGTGCTCTACGGCGAGACAGCATTCCTCATAGTCCATATTGAGGATAGTCAGAACGCTAAGTGAGCCCTTGTGTGCTCGGCCGACGTATTGACCGACGGTGCGTCTTGATGGCTCGATCGCGCGGGGGCTTGGCAATGTCGGCCTCACGGCGGACCATCCGAGCGAGGGCAGCCTGACGCCGGTCGAACGTTTTTGCTTCGCGGGGCGCCCCATCGCGCTTACCTGCACACGCAACCCGGTTGTTCCATCCTACGCGGCGTGATGGGGTAATCTCGACGGTGTCCTGCGGTATTCCACGGGAAAGTACTTGGCCCCAGGAAATACTCGGATATCGCGGACAACAAGTATAAGGGGCTGTGGAATACCAAAAGGACTGCCCAGAAGCGGAAAAATGCGGCAATATCAATGTAAACAGGCATAGGGTGATACCCATGAGCTATCGTGTGTACTCAGGTCCCCGCGGCTCCGAATTGATCGCGCCGCTGGAGAAGGATCGTCATCTGTTCAAGGAATTCAATCTGCTCGATGAGGCGATGAGCTGGGCGCGTCACATCAACGAGAGCGGCCGGGTGACATTGCTGATCGAGGGCGACGACGGAACACGGTTGAGCAAGCAGCAGGTTGCCGCCGCGCTCAAGAGCCCGGAAGCGAGCGGAAATCAGAGCCCCGCCTCGTAGTTCGCCTGCGCTTCGATCTCCTGCGCGATTTGTCCCGATTGCTTCGCTCAGGACACCAATGAAGGCAGTTCCGCAAGGCTCGCCACGATGCGCCCTGGCGGCCAATCCGGATACTCGTCGGGCAGGCGCGCGCGGTTGATCCATACGGTGGCGAACCCGAACGAAGCAGCCCCCATGACGTCCCAGCGGTTCGACGACACGAAAACGACGTCGCTTGGCGCAAGATCGAAGCGCTTGGTCACCAGCGCGTAGACTTCCGGCCGCGGCTTATAGGCGCGCACGGCCTCGACCGACAAGAGCGCATCCAAGAGATCGCCGAGGCCGGAAGCTTTTACGGCCGAGCCAAGCATCTGCGGCGAGCCATTCGAGAGGATCGCGAGCCGGAGATTCTGCGATTGCAGCGCGGTGAGCGCGGCGCGCGCCTCGGCAAATGCGTCGAGCCCCAGGTAGGCTTCGAGGAGTCTCGGCCGCAGCGCGCGGTCCACTGACGGAACGCGCGCGAAGGCGTATTCAAGCGCGCGTTCGGTTAGCGTCCAGAAATCTGCGTAGCGGCCGGCGAGCGTCATCGTCCAGGCATATTCGAGCTGCTTCGTTCGCCAGATTTCCGAAAAGCGTTCGGCCTCGGCACCGGCTTGCGCGCGATGGCGCGCGAGCGCCGAATGCACATCGAACAACGTGCCGTAAGCGTCGAACACCCAGGCCTTCCCGCTAAGCATTTGCCGATCTCCGAGGCTCTTTGGCAAGGCAGCTTGTGGCAGAGAGGTCAAGTCTACGAAAGGACAGGCGAATGAGTAAGGTACGTTACCTAATCTCGCGACGACGGTCCCCGGTTTTGACTTAAAGAACGATTGCCGACGCAAAGTGCCGACTATAGGGTTGCGCACCCACCCTTCCTGGTTCTGCAGCTGAGTGTTTGACGGCGCGCACGCCTTTGCGGGGGCCGACGCATGACCTTGATCTGCATTGCGCACTTTGACCGCTGAGTGCGGCGGGGTCAAACCCCCGGCACTGTGAGCAGCGAGCGGATCGACCGCCCGCGAAGGTCGTAAACGCTCGCATAGACCACGCCGTCACGAACGATCTGAAAGAGCAGCGGCGCGTCGAGCTTGGCGCAATAGAATTCGCCAAGCTGCAGGGCGAAGTCGGCGCCCTGCGGATCCCAGGTGATGACCGTCCCCGCGCCGAGCGCGACACTCACCGGCGGATGCGGCCCACAGACCGCGACTTTCCAGTGCCCCTGAGGCGGCTTCTCGTGATGCTCGCCGAGATAGGCGATGAGTTGCCGCGAGGCCTGCGTCAGCGACAGGCCCCAATAATCGACCATGAACAGCGGCCGTGCGCCGCTCACGCCCCCGACGATGTGGTTGAAATCGGTGTACTCGTAAGGATGCAGCCGCACCATGTCGATGATGGGCGAGGCAGTGCCGACAACGAGCGCCAGCACGCCCGCCGCCACGCCCACGCCGCCGACTTGTTCGAGGCGACGGAAAATCCATTCTCCGGCCAGGCCGCCGAGTACGGCGAATGGCGGCACCACGAAGATGAGGTGGCGGACGCCGTTATAGATGTAGGGGCGCGTCATGATCGTGAGCAGAATTGGCAGGGTGGCCGCGAGCACTATGGCCAGAAGGGTAGTCCGCCGCCTATAGCCGCCACGATCCCACTGCACGACGGCGAAAAGCGCGCCGGCCATGCCGCAGAGCCCCAGCGCGAGCATCAGTTCCGGCAAATTTGCGGCAAATAGCGTCGGCGCATAGCTGCGCGGCATGTCGATGATAGGAACCAATTGACCGTCGAACAGCTCCCGCCAGGGCTTTTCAAACGCATGGGAGAAGTATCCGAGGGCACGAACGAGATGCAGCGGAGAGGTCACGCCCCAGGGCCAGACCAGGCCCATGACGAGGCAGGCGAGGAGCGCGCCGGGGATGAAAGGGACAAGAAACGAGCCGCCTTCGGCCGCCGCCGCGGCGAGGCCGCGCAAACGCGATTGCACGGCGAGAAGAACCAGGAGTGGCAAGAGCGCCTCCAGGACCGCAAAGCCGCCCAAAACGCGCGTGCCAATCGCAAGCCCGACGCCCGTCCCGCAAAGTGCGATCGTGGTGGGTTTTGCGCTCGGGTATTCTTCCAAGGCACGCACGATGCCAACAAGCGCGATGACCATGGCCGTGGCAAAGGGGATGTCTTTGCAGTTGATGAACATGTGCCCGTAATAGAGCGGGCAGGCGGCAAGCAGCACGAGAGCGATGAGGCCGGCCAATGGACCGCCAACGCGCCGCGTCAGCCGCCAGGTCGCGAACAGCCCGACCAGACCTATGGCTGCACCGACGAAGCGGCGGGTTTCGAACAGACCGCAGGGAAGCACCTTTGCGGCAAGCGCCGCCAGCATGTCGAAGCCACCGCCGTACATGTACAAATTGACAAACGACAGCGCTCGCTTGTCGCTGAAGTTGGAATGATAAAGCGACAGCAGCAGCTGGCCGTATTGGGATTGCGTATAGTCGTCCCAGCCCAGGCCGTAATCGCGGAATGTCAGAGCGGCGATCGCCGCCAGCAACGCCAAGATTGCGATGGCAATCCAATCCGCCGAACGCAAGATGGAACTGGCGTGGCTATAAAGCGGGATTGGTTTGACTGCGGATTGAAGCACGATTGGCCGGCCCTTCGCTTCGGTATCGCCGTGAGGTTTTGCGCCAAAAGCTCGGCCCCGGCGCTTTGATCGATGACCGCCACTCGTAGCGGGAGCAATGTGTCACATAGGCGGATCGGGAAGCTGCGCATTGCAAAAAGCGGGGCCGAAGGCCCCGCTTTGCGTCTGCTGTCGCCGATGGCGGCTATTTCATCGCCGCTTCGTACATCTCGGCGACGTAATCCCAATTCACCAGGTGGTCGAGGAAAGCCTTGAGGTAGTCGGGCCGCCGGTTTCGATAGTCGATATAGTACGAGTGCTCCCACACGTCGCAGCCGAGGATCGGTTTGGCGCCGTGCACCAGCGGGTTTTCGCCGTTCGGTGTCTTCATGACGACGATCTTGCCATCCTTGACCGCAAGCCAGCACCAGCCGGAGCCGAACTGTGTTACTCCCGCCTGGGTAAATTCCTCCTTGAATTTGCCGAGCGGGCCGACGTCGGAGGTCAGCTGCTTTTCCAATTTGCCGGGAAGCTTTTCGCCTCCGCCTCCCTTCTTCATCCACTTCCAAAAATGAATATGGTTATAATGCTGGCCGGCATTGTTAAACAGGCCCTGGTTTTTGCCGAATGTGCCCCTCACGACCTCCTCCACCGGCTTGTTCTCCCACTCGGTGCCCTTGGCCAGGTTGTTGCCAGTGGTGACGTAGGCTTGATGGTGCTTGTCGTGATGGAATTCGAGTGTTTCGCGCGACATGTAAGGGGTCAGCGCATCGTACGGGAAGGGCAGGTCGGGCAGGGTGAATGCCATTGGTCTACTCCTCAATGTGAAGCCGGATTGGGCGGGATCTGCGGCTGAAACCGCGAAAACGAGGGAATGGTTCCTCTAGATAGGCCCAATATCAGGCTCGAGGCAACGGCCCTTGCAGGTACAGTCCCAGCTGTCGAAAGGTGGCCGCCTTGACGACCCGCGACGTTCCGGCGTGGCACCGGAGCCAGTTTTACACATCCAGGTGGTCAACCCAGGCGCGCAAGCGAGCCACGCGCAACCCGCGTGACCGTGATCCGCTCGGCCTGAAAGCCGAGCCTCGTCACGCCGGAGCGGCAGCAAGCGCTGCATGCGCTTGCGCGCGGATGCGCTCGACCATGGAACGGAAGCCGTTCGAACGCTGAGGCGTCAGATGCTCGCGCAGGCCCATTTTTTCGAACAGCGCCAGCGCGTCCATCGAGAGAATGTCCTTGGCATGCTGGCCGGAGAACATCGCAAACAGGATGGCAATCAGGCCGCGGACGATGTGCGCGTCACTATCGCCGGCGAAGATGAGCACCGGCCCGTCGGCTCCGTCGGGCCGCACGTCGACATCGAGCCAGACCTGGCTGGCGCATCCCTGTACCTTGTTCACTTCGCTATGCGCGGACGGCTCAAGCGGCGGCAACTCCCGCCCCAATTCGATCAGGTAACGGTAGCGATCATCCCAGTCCTCGAGGACCGAGAAGTTATCAATGATTTCGTCGATCTTGGGCATCATTCAGTCGTTCCACGTCCCACCATATATAGAGCGTCGCACTAGCGAGGTCGACCTCCCCAGGCCATGCAGCCGAAGCGTCGCGTCGTGAAACGGCGTTGCGGAACATTTACAGCCGGGAACTTGCGTGCTCAGGAAGGCCGGGCTGCACATTATAGGTTGGGGGAGGCCGCCGGTTTTGCGCGGGCTGCCGCCGGTCCGGATCAAGCCGAATGCGCGGCGCCACCATGGAGCGGCCGGCCGCGCCACGCCGGTGCGAGGTCGCTGGGCATCAGCGTATTCTCGCTCGGCGGCGCGATGCGGCTCCGCGCCGCTTGGTTTTCACTGTCGCCGCTCGATCGCTCGTGCCGCGTAACCGCGCCGCTTAAGAAATTGTAAAGCATTCTGGCGCCCGCCTGTGCGTGGTACCCGATGTCAGCGGCGAGCTGCGAGCCTACCGTGCATGCATCGGGCTCTCGCACACAGAATCCGCGCAGGTCGTGCACAGCCGCGGACGTCGCAGAAATGACGTCTGCGGCGACAATATCGTGGCTCGACGCGCGAGGTTGTCTGCCGCCGCTGGGCAGCAGCATCAGCACGAGGCCGAGCCAGAACGCCATTCGCAAGAGGAAGAACATGAATGCGGCATTGCCTGCGCAAGCACCACCGTCTGGGAACAAGATACCAGCCAGCCTTGAAAGGTGCGTTCGCGAGGTCGGATCGTTTTTGTTCACAGTTGAGCAAAATAAGCCGCAAATTTTCGACAATTAGCAAAGAAGTCTCAAAAAAGTTTGACCTAAAGTCTGCGAAAACGGTTTTGCGCATCGCGTGATCGTCAGCATCGGAGCACTTGCGATCGCTTAACTGCAGTAGTACGCGTGACGGGGGTGGAGCAGCGGCAAGCGCGCGTTCACCATGCGGGACGAAAAGCGGACCTCCTGGACAAGGCGGAGGACACGAGAGCTGCCAGTTTCTTCGCCCGTGTGTCCTTAGGGTTCGCTTAAGGGCCCTCTGAAACGATCCCGCTGCACAAAGGGGAGCGCGTCTGCAAGTTGGACGTGCGTAGGAAACGTGGGTGTCTTAGCGCCGATCCGGGACTATATCGACGCGCTGCTTCATCCTTCGGCGCAGCACGATACGCTGAGTGTGGCGCGCCATCCCGGCGGCCTGGTGAAGCATAGTGCCTAGCGGCCGTAACAAGAAGCGCAGGCTTGCCGGTGTGGCAGGGCGGCTTGGCCGCTCTGCGGTCTTGCTGCTGTGGGCGCAGGTGGCACGCCGACCGATCGATTCCGCTGCCATTCTGGCCGCCGCTGCCGGATGCTTGGTCATCGCCGCCAATGCGTTGTTTCTGCAGACGCGGCCGCTTCCGGCGTCGGCCCCCACCGCTGCCCTGCCGCGGCCCCGGATCAGCGAAAATCTGCCGAAGGCCGTCCCCATGTCAGCCCCCACGGCCGCCCCCACGCATAATGTTGGCGCCATCCGCAAGCCTGCGCACGGCGCCGCAACACCGCGGCGTGATGCGATTGCCCAGCTGATCGACGAAGCCTCGCGAATCACTGCGTTACAGCGCGCCCTGTCGGATTACGGCTATGGTCAGCTCAAGCCGTCCGGCATTCTCGATCGGCCCACACGCGACGCCATCGAGCGGTTTGAGCGCGAGCACAACATGCCGGTTACCGGCAAGATATCCGACCGGCTGGCGAACGAGCTTGCGGTGCTCATCGGTCATCCGTTGTAAGTCGTCAATTGCGGCGGCGCGCGGCGTGGACCATATTGCTTTCAAGCGCCGCCGTGAGCCCCGATATGCGCCTTAAGTCTGCCCTCTGGGTTGCGGCCTATCTGCGCCGCTGTCAGGTCGAAGGTGTCTTTGCGGTTGTGCGCAGGCGCGGCGCCGAGGAGGCCGGCGCGGTGTTTGTGCGTGTGAGCAGACTAGACGGCACCTCCGATCTGTACGGTCCAGCTCCGCAAAGCGCGTTTGACGCAGCGCCGGGAGCGGCGCGCGCGTTCAGTGCGAGCCTCGCCGCCCAGCCCGCGCCCGACCCTGCGGTTGATGCTTACCTGACGCGCGAGATCAAGTTCGACCCTGACGTCTGGATTGTCGAGGTGGAAGACCGCTCGGGGCGCAACTTTCTCGACGTGGTCGCCGGCTGAATATGAGGTCGCGTTCGATTTCAGGAGCGATCGCGGGGCGCGCTTGTCTGCCACGCCGCAACTGTTCGCTGCGCCGCCACCGCCGCGTGCGCGTCCGCTTGCCAGCCCTCGGAGAGGAGGGAGCAATACGCCTCGGCAGCGCCCTCCTTGTTCTCGGCATCGACCGCTTGCCAGACGGCAAGCAAATCCTGCGCCGCCTGCAGCCTGATCTGGTCGTAGAGTGCGGCTAGTGCATGCACGCGTTCGACCGAATCGCCGCTCCCGGTATTGACGAACAACAGGATGCGGTAAAGCTGATCGCGGGCCACGTCCAGTGCCTTGGCCGCAACCACGATCGGTTCGCCCAGTTCGTCGTCGGCGATGCGGTTGGCTTGCGCGCGGGAAATCAGCAGCGAGCGCGCGAGCTGATGGGTAAACTCGTCCCGTTTGCGGGCCACCGCTGCGGCTTCCAGTCGTGGGCCGATCGACGGATCATTTGGCAGGTCGGCATGCGGCGCCGGCAGCGGCGCAACGATCGGAAGGTTGAGCAGGATCAGACGGCGTTCCTGTGCATTGGCAGCAAAGAACAGTTCATTGAGCTCACGCGCGACGTTCGCGTCGATCGCGTCCATGGCCGGTGCGCGCCATGACGGCGATGCGGCCGAAGTGCGGCGCGCAAAGTCCCACGCCGATGTGCGATCTTGGCGGGGTGCGGCGCTGGACTGGGTGCGCAGAAGCGGGGCTGCGACTTCCGGCAGATCGTTTCTCAAGCGTTCGATAATCCGAGCCGGCGGTGAAAGATGATGCGCCAGCCGCGCCGCCACGGCCGCGCGGGTCGGCACGTCGACAAATTCGAGGAGCCGCAGTGCAAGTTCGGTGTAGTGACGCTCCTCGTCGCGCGTGTGCGTCGGCTTTTGTACGTAGAGATCGGTGAGCACACGCAGCAGGGCGGGGCGCGTGTCGGCTCCGCGGCGCAAGCCGATCTCGGTGAGGCCTTCAAGGTTGAGACAGCTCGACGGGTTCATGCTCGATAGCGCTGGCGCTGACGATCAGACCATGAGCAGGCTAATTCGCCAGCGTTAGCGGAGCGTTAACTCAAACAGATCCTAAGCCCTTGATCCCATTGCGGCGTGCTACACACTGCACGCACCCGGTTTCACTCTCCGTTTCCGTCTCGGTCGCGATAGGCATTGCGGGCCTGGGCGGTGCGGCGCGCCGCCGCAAGCCGGGCGCGGTCGTAGACCTCCGCGGTCGTGCGCTCCGTATCGCCGATGACCTTCGCCATGTCGGCGTTGGCCGCTCCCGCCTCTCGGGCCTCGGTCACGGCCGCCGCCCGCATGTCGCGGTTCCAAATATCCTTGGGATGCCGGCGATCTTGCGCACGTCATTCCACAGCGCACGCCATGCGGAACCTTGTAGGCCAGACCGGTGTTCGGATTGACGACCAGCGGGCCGCGCCGGGACTCCACCGGTACCTGCTCCAGTTCCTCCATCACCATGCGGAATTGGGTGAGATCATGGGCCACCATGGCGCCGCTGGTGAACTGCGTCTTGGCCGGCGTGTAGCGCAGGATCAGATTATCATCGATGATCGCCCACATCGCGCCGAGCCATTTGCGCTGGCCGCCGATGACCAGGGACACTCGCTTGTCGGCCAGCGGCACCCACTAACACTGCCGCATGCCGCCCTCGAATTGCAGGGCATAGGCGAGCCCGGCGCGAGGGTGGCCCAGTTTATTGCGACGATCGCCGGGGCGCTCGGCGCCTGGGTGCGGGGACGGGGAAGCGGAAAATCGATATCGCGCAGAATCTCGCGCAGCTCGGCACAGGCCGGCCACTTGCGGGTGATGCCGTAGGTGAGCGCGGTCTTGAGCACGATCATCGCCATGCGCCCCGCAGCGAGACGCGGCTTGCCGCCTTCGACGACCGGGGCGGTCCATTCGCGATGCCAGCACCGCAGATCGTCGCCGTCGAGCGCATCGATGCGGCGCGCACCGACCGTCTCGATGATCACGCGGGTGTACACGTCATAGGGGTGGCGGCTCGAACGTTCCAGCCCGTGGTACGGGCTCATCTCCTCGGTCTGATAGAGATTCATCAGCGAGCGTACGGTGCCGTCGAAAACGCGCTTGCCGGTGCCGCTCCGGCAAGCGAGCCAATCGTTCATCTCGACGGTGAGGCGATGGCAGCGCGATACGAGCGCACTTCGCACTCCCCAAGGAGCCGTTCAATAACAAGGTTCGAGAGAAGATAGGAGAATATTTGTGAAAATTGGGCCAAAGGCCTGCACAAGGCTGCTCAAAGGTGCGCGAAACTGCGTTGCCTCGCTCTGACTTGCTTACTTCACTGGTTGCTGCGAGCTCCGCGCGGCGCCTGAAGCGATCGTAGGCGACGAAAGCTCCTGACGAACGCGCGCTCGGGCTCTGGCGTCGGCGGCAGCCGTGCCTAGTTTCAGGTATAAGGCGCGCGGTGCGCGTCTCGCTTCTATGTCGCTCAAAAGGGCCCGCGCCGCGAAACCTCTTGTCACGACGCGGGCCGCTTCGTGCTAGGATGCAGTGCCTGTCCCGGCAACCTCCAAGATGAACCTCCCTTGAAGAGAGAGCGCGTCGGTCCGATTGGACGATCGGCGCGCTCTTTCGCTTTGCTTGCAAGCCGTTCAAGGCGTATTTTTAGCGGCGCGACGCGAAGGACGTGCGGCTGATCACTCGCAACGGTCAGAATCGCCGCGCTTGATCCTGCGTCATGAGGTTCGCATCAGAACGCCGGCCGGGCTCTTGCATGTAATAGACGTAGGCGAGCGCGAAGCCGTTGGCGTCCTTGACGATGTAGCGGGCTGGCCGTTCTTCAACGGACCAGGGCGGTGGGAAGCGGCGGCGATCGGCCATGCATGGGAGTTCTAATGCGACTGCTGTGGCTTCCACATCGTCCAGGTTCGCTTTTCGCCGCTTTGATCGAGCAATACGCCGACGCCTTGCACGCCTGCACCCTGATCGCCGGCATGGTTGACCAAGACTTCGGGCTCTCGATCTTGGTAGGAGCGAACAGCCAGCACAGCCCCGTCAGGACTCACCAAGCAAATGACGAAGGGTGGTTTCAATCCATCTGCAAGAGCATCGGCCGTCACCGTCGCGACGAGCTCGCCTATCGTAGATTGCTGATCTGCCATCGTCAGGTCCTCCCGGTCAGGCACGATATATAGCGGCTTGACCGGCACGTCAGCCGGCGGCGGAATCCGTTGTCACGGGCTTCAATAAGCGCCGAATGGAGAGCGAGCGCGTCCCCAAGGCCGCCAAGCTGCCGTGCTCTATGCCTTCGATCTACTCGAACTCGACGGCGAGGGCCTGCGCCGGTTGCCGATCGAAGTCCGCAAAGCCGGGCTTGCCCAACTGCTGCGCGGTCCGCATCCGGGCATCGCGCTCAACACGCACTACGTCGGTCACGATCGTCTATCGGCAGGCCTGCAGGCTCGGCTGCGAGGGCATCGTGTCGACCGCCGGGCCGACGCCGGCCCTAGCGGCCTCAAGCGCGCCAGCATGGAGCGACCTGCCGTTACTGTTGACGGCAAGTTGCTTCAGTCGCGTCGGAAGCCGAGAGCGACCTTTTGGAGCGCACCGATAACGGCAGCTCCTAAAAGCCACAGCAGCGCGAGGGGAACGACGAGCGCGAGCCACAGCGCACGTGCATTGTTGTTTCCTACAGCGATGCAAATCGGCATGCTGATCAACCACGCGACCGATATGACGATACCGATTCGGTTCCAGCCGCTCATTGATCGGTTCTCGACTTTAACCCTCGAAGCACTTGGCCTTAAGGGCCAAGGTCTGATCAAGTCCACCATCTTAGCGGTCGCCTTAAAACTCGCGCGCGCAACCGCTCTGCATCCGCGCTACCAAATGGTACCACGCTACCCACGCGGAAATGGGCAGCGAGCATATACTCTTTTGCGTTCAGGACGTGACGACTAGGAAGGAGCAATTCTGAACGCGAAGAAAGGGCGGACGTCGTAGCCCGGCAGATCTGGGCTCAGCGGGTGCTTCCGCCGATCAAATTCCGCTCGACGGGTCGTCGCCAAGGTCTTCGGAAGCTCTCCCCTGACCTCTTAAGCAAGGCAAGCGAAGACAGCGCCAAGCAGATCATTCTCAGTGGGCTGACGTTCCTAGGCACCGCCGCTTTCTGCCTCGTGTCCGTGTTCAGCCCGGACAGTGCGCTCCTGAACGGCGGTGATAAGATAAACGTGCCGCTCGCTGGGCTGGTGTCTTTTTCGGATTCATGGTGGTGGGCCCGGCGGTCCTGATCGCGTTGAGGGTTTACCTGCAGATTTATGTCGAACACAGCGACCGGTTAGACCGACTTGCACGGTCAATTTCGGTGATGCGGGCGCCGACCTTGCTGCCGCTCCAGAACTCACTGATACGGGTCGTCGTCTACTATCTGTTGTGCCAGTGGCATTGATGTTTTTTTTGCGTGGAAGGCCGCCGTGTTTCCCACCTTGGGATCAGTTTTGTTTGGTGTTGCGGTAGCGGTCATCGCTGCCCATGTCATGCTGCCACTCAGCAGATCTATTTGGCGCTCAAAGGCGTTGGCAAGCGTGGTAACAGGGCTTCTTGCCTGGGGGCTGATATTCGGCTCAGGGTTTGTTGGCGTAGGGCCAGTGCGTCGTCCCTTTGATTTGAGACATGTGAACCTATCGGGTCAGTGGCTTTCTGAAAACGATCTTAGCAGCGCCAACCTGAGCAGCGCCAACCTGAGCAGCGCCAACCTGAGCAGCGCCAACCTGAAACGCGCCGAACTGTCCGAGGCCGACATGACCAACGCCGACCTGAGCGGCGCCAACCCGAGCGACGCCGACCTGCACCAGGCCAGCCTGAGCGAAGCCAACCTTTTCCATGCCAATCTGAGCAACGCCAACCTGAGGGGCGCATAGCTGAGCGGCGCCGTCGGCCTGAACAGAGCCAATCTAAGCGACGCCGACCTGAGAGCCGCCAAGCTGAGCGGCGCCGACTTGAGATTAACCGATCTCAGCGACGCCAGATATTTGACCCAGAAGCAATTGGATGAGGCGTGCGGCGACGCAAAAACAATGTTGCCCGAGGTCCTTAAACTTAAGCGAACGTGCAGCCAGTGATCGTGCGGCATCGAGGCCTAGCCGAGTGCGTCAGCGGTGTCGCCAAGGCCGTGGCGGGCCCTTCCAGCAGCAATCAGTGAACGGGCGGCTCGTCTTTCTCGGCACAAAGCTCGGCGAGCGCCCGCTCGATGCGGTCGGTTGACGTCTCCGCCGGCTTCGCTTCGTCGACGATCTGCAACACAGCCGTCTGCGGCGTGTGAAGGCCGAGCATCACACCGCGGCGCTGGATGATCTTCGTAACCAAGACGCTGCATTGCACGTCATCGTCCAAAACGGCCTTCTGATAAAACACCTGCTGCAGCTGGTCCAATCGGGCGAGCTCTAGAGGCGAGGGTATGCTTGCGGAGCTTGTCGTCGATCTGCAATTCCGACCAGCGGTCAATAACCTGGGTGACCTCGGCCACCGACCGACCCTGAGCCTTGGCGATCGCGCGCACGGAACGGCCGGAAATTCGATCGCTGCGCAATGATTGCATCATCGTCCATAGGAGGCAGCATACCACAAGACGATGAACAATGAGGCCTTTAACGGATAAATGCACCGAGTCCAGGATGAGCGGCGACCCAAATTGAGTAGGCCCATGAAGGTTTCCTCTTCGTGTCCGCACTTCTCGCCGGTATCGCAGGAATCAGCACGCACGCCGATGCCCAGAACTATCCGTGGTGCGCCTATTTATCCGTAATGGGTGGCGCCACGAACTGCGGATTTACGACCTTTGAGCAGTGTAGGAAATATGTCAGCGGAAACAAAGGTTATTGCGCACACAATACGCAATACGTTTTCCCCTCCGGGTCCTCACTCACGTTATCAACCACGGCAGAGACGGTATATTCACAGCCGCCGCTGGCCCGCTGATCGGCTGGGTCCCCTGGGCCGAATTTCGGCATAACGAGCGCGAAGGGTAGCCGCCGACTTCGCCGGCACTTCCACGCCCGCGTTTTCAAGCCCGCCGGCCTCGTTATCTCCAGAAGTCCTGAACGGCGCAGCGCTCAGTTGCGTGTAGCGCGTCGTGTGCTGAATCGTCGGATGGCCAAGCTAATCCTGGATGCGTCGGGTGTCGTGGCCGGCGTTGGCCAGGGCGTAGCCGCAGCCATGGCGCAGCATGACCCGCCCCTTGTCGCGAACTTTTCACGCCCAACAATTTAAGACCCCGGTCTTTGCTCGCTTGGCAGTGCGGTCGCGAATTTTTTTGACTGGATTGTGCTACCTTGTGATCGCGCACAGACCCTTTAAGGACGAACAAGTCCGCCGGCGGAGTGGACAGAGCAATGCAACAGATAGTGGTTTGGGACGTACCGACGCGTCTTTTCCATTGGCTCACGGTGATGCTAATCATCACGGCCTATGCAACTTGGCGGCTCAATTGGATGGACTGGCACGCCTATGCTGGTTACGCGCTGCTCGCGCTCGTTGTCTTCCGGCTGCTTTGGGGATTTTTTGGCAGCGAGACCGCTCAATTCGCACGTTTCCTCGCCACACCGCGCAGGGCCGCGTGCCATCTTGTCCGGCTGCGCCGGCGAGAGCTCGACCATCAGGTTGGCCACAATCCGGCCGGCGGCTGGATGGTGCTACTATTGTTGGCGCTCCTGCTCGCCGAGACGCTGACCGGCATCTACACTAACAACGACGTTGCCGACGTCGGTCCATTCACTGAACTCACTCCGGTACCGGTCGCCAATTTCATCACCACTCTGCACGACGTCTTATGGCAAGCGCTATTGGTGGCAGTGGCGCTGCACGTTTTGGCTATCGGACTATATTGGGCGGCCAAACGCCAAAACCTTCTGTTGCCAATGATTACTGGACGCAAGGTGCTTCCGCTGGGTGTGCGCCCTCCCACTCAAGCCGGAGTGCTGCGCGCACTATTGTTCCTCAGCTGCAGCACCTTGGCGGCCGCTCTCCTGGCCAACTTCCTATAGGTTCCTATAGGCAAGCTTGCCGTTGTTATCAGCTTTTCGGAGGCTTCACCTGTCCGCGGATTTCGCCCGCGGGATGGTCCTTGGTATGCACGTTGATGTACCAGTCGCCGGCCTCGAACTGTTGTTCCTGTTCAGGGGTCAACGTCGCTTTGCCCTTGATCGCGCCCATCGCCTCGGTGTTTTTCTTGGTGAGCCAGATCACCACCGGGCCATTCTTTCCTTCCGAGCCATTGTGGAAATGCGCCATGGTGACTGGGCCCGTCAGACCGCTATGGGTGATGTCCCAGCTGACGACGCGGGTGCTCGGATCCCATGTCAGGTCGGCGCTTCCTTTGCCCGCGGTGGACACTGGCGGTACTTGTTCTGCACCACTTAGCGGCACCTTGAATGAGACCGTTGCGGCTGTCGCCGATCCAACCCAGCCGACGCAGGCCAGCCCAGTAAGCGCAAGGATGGCTCGCCGAGATAACACGTTATCAATCATCGTTTCCTCCTTCGAGTGTGAATTGCCCAACTATGGCTCGTCGCTTATACTCAATGCCTTCAATCGGCGGCCCTGCGCATTAGCTCGATTCGACGGTGCACATGCCATCGATCGTTATCCAAGTTTGGTGAACGGGAAACACCAGGCCTCCCAATTCGGACCGGCATAGTGACGGCCGACAGTTGCGCCATCGCGCAACAGCGTGGCGATCGGCTCGCGAAAGCGCCAAGCAAGCGCGCCGCTCACATCGGCCTCGCAGTCATAGATCTGGACACCTTCGGCATGGAAGGTTGCGACCGCGGTCTCGTCGGAAGCCGCGATTGCGTCCGGTACCTGTGCGGTGGCGGCGTCGGCAAGCAGCACTCCGGCAGCGCACATCGACCCAAACAGCGGCCGATGCTGGCAACAGATCATGGCCTATCTCCAAATCTATGGACGCGTTCAAATCACGCCGCCGGTAATGCGTTGCTTGACGATCTGATCGCCGTTCATGCCAAACTAATATACCATAAGCTACGCATGACAAAAGCCCGTCGAACGCCGGATGTACCTTGACGGCCATGTCTGTGCTGCTACGCTTGCTTCGTTGAATTAGTGCTGATGGGGAAGGATATCATCCATGCGCTTAGGATTGAATCGTGCGTAAAGGTACTCGGGGTTTCAGCGCTCCTCACGCTCGGCGCCGCTCCCGCGTGTGACGTGGGCCGCCACACGTGCTCCCAACAACTCAATAACTGTCTTGGCTATAGCTGCGTGTGCCCGACCGGCTGGATCGGAGAGGCGCTGCGTGGCAGTGTACAGGTGGTGCTTGAAAACCGGTGTTTGGGACAGGAAAGATGCATTTCCGTATAGTGGCCATACTGATTACAGGGATGGTTCGCCCGATAGCGATCATTCGCAACCGCACTACACTCCGCGGCACCTTGCATCGAGCCCCCGGACTTGCGAAGGGACCGATCTGCCTAAGGTCCGAATAGGTTCGGTATATCTGATTGCCATGAGCGCAGAAGATGACCCGCTGGCGCGGAACGGCAAATGGCACCGTCTGTCCATCTCTTTTGATCCAGGGGCACTGGAGCAGATGGGGCCGAATCTCGAAGTCAGCATCGCCGCGGTTACGGAGGAAGAAACGACACTTGTACACCATGAGGTGGGCGCGCTAGTCGACACGGGATCTAAGTCATCTTGTATCTCGCCACGACGGGCAGCGAAGATGGAAGGTGGCCTACGGGGAGTCCGCAGCTTATCGCACATTTATGGCCTGCTTGAAGGTCCTCCTACGATCCGAGGCTTAGTGCGGTTCAAGAATGGGATTGAGTTCATCCGCGACTTTTCCGTGCTTGATTACCTCGCACCGTATGACGTATTGATTGGTCGCGACATTCTTAGGGAAGGCCGCATGTATATCGACGGGGGTACAGGTCAATTTCGGCTCTACTTCCCGAACCGAACGGGTTAGGAAAGGCCAGCGAGTTTTACCTGATAGACCGCAGCGGCTTTGTGGGACTCACCGCCCCGGACAGTGCAAGTTCAATTCGCCTTTATGACTGATTTGCGATGCGCTGGCCGTTCATTCGGGCTCGCGCCTGCGTTCCCATCCGCTGCCCGTTCTTACCAAGCTCTCACCTTTTACCCAACGCTCACCTATGGGGTCGATGCTGATAAGATCAACAGCTCCAATTTTAGGATTATCGGCGTTGGCAATCGGTGGTCGCGCATCAATTTTGCTAGCTCAGTCAGTCACAGGGTGTCCGGGCTGACCCAATCGACACCTTTGTGCATCGCATCTGACTTTCATGGACCTCCATTGCTCGAATTTGGCTAGGTTTGTAGCCAGTGTCGTTGTGGGACCCGCTAGACGGAAGTTGCCGGTAACTTCCGGCTAGAGCGCGTCTGTTGCCAGCTTTTCTTCGGCCGGGGCACGGCCCGCATTGAACGCCAACAGATCGCCCGGCTGGCAGCCGAACTGGCCGGCAGATCGCATCGAGCATGGAGAACCGGATCGCTTTCGCCCTTGCCGGCCTTAGGATCGATAGGTTGATAAGGGTGATGCCGACGCGATCGGCGAGTTCCGTCAATGTCATGCGCGGAACGTGTTGGGGAAGATATAGGCATCGGACGGCGTGCGTAGAGCAACTCATCGAGGTTCACCACGATCGCCATGCTAGATCGTTCCTGCCAATTCGGCGCTCATGTCGCTGCCGCGCCTGAAGATGTGCGCAAGGACGAAGATCAGGAGCACGGCGAACAGCCCGGTCACCGAGATATGCACCGTGTCGTGGGTCTTCGTTCGCGGAACTGCTACAGCGCACGGCGGCGGGTGCGAGCAGGTAAACCGTTGGCTTGATCACCGCGTCTATCACTTTGACGCCGAGGAGGAGCCAGGCGACGCGGACGAGGTCCGAGGCATTCCCCTCGATGAAGGATCGCCGACACTGGCGCTGGTGCGCCTCCCATAGATCAAACGCGACATCCAAAGGCGCGCGGTCGTTGAGCCCGTTGAGATAATCCGGCACCAACTACGGACAAGCCGCTTTTTAATGCGAGATACCAGGCAATATTCGTCAGTCTGGTGCGCTAGCGCCTGCTCACTCGCCCCGTAGCCTGGCAAGATTCCACTCCCGAAAAGATGCTGGCGTCGAGCTTGCCCTTCCTTGGTCAAGTGCCGCAAAACGTTTGGTGCACGACTTGATCGGGCCGCGGCGAATCGACGTAACAGCCGAAGGCCGGTTGATCCTCGTAAGGCGTGGAGAGCACTGTCAGCAAACTCTCGAAGGGCGCAAAATACCCATCGTTCACGGCTGCAGAGATCGCCTCCTCCACCAGATGGTTGCGCGGGATGAAAGCAGGATTAGCGGCACGCATCGCCGTCCGGCGCTGGTTCGCCTCTCCACCCTCCTCTGCAAGCCGATGTCGCCATCTCACCGCCCAATGGTCAAAGGAGCTCGGATCGGTAAACAGGTTGCGGATAGCCGCGTCGGCGTCGGGGCTGGTAGCCGCGTCGCATAGCCGGCGGAAGATCAAGGTGAAATCGACGCCGCTGCGGGCCATGCGCTCGAGGAGGTCTTGTGCTAGGGCCAGATCGTCCGGCCGCGATTGGAACAGGCCGAGCTTGCGGCTGAGGCCCGCGGCGTAGGCCGTCTCGAAGCAAGTGACGAACGCGTCGATTGCCTCTTGCGCCTCTTTGATGGCTGCCTCCTCGTCCTCTGCAAGCAGCGGCAAGAGCGTCTCCGCCAGACGGGCGAGGTTCCATTGGGCGATGCGCGGCTGGTTGCCGTAAGCGTAGCGCCCCATGTTATCGATGGAACTGTAGACCGTCCCTGGGTGATAGGTGTCCATGAAGGCGCAGGGGCCGTAGTCGATGGTCTCGCCCGCTATCGACATGTTGTCGGTGTTCATGACGCCATGAATGAAGCCGACGAGCAGCCACCTCGCTATAAGCGCTGCCTGGCGCGAGATCACCAAGTCGAGGAGCGTGCGGTACCGGTTCGTGGCTTCAACTGCCTCTGGGTAATGTCGCGCGATGACGTGATCAGCGAGGCGCCGGATCGCATCCAAATCGCCGTGCGCCGCGAAGAACTGGAAGGTGCCGACACGGATGTGGCTCGACGCGACGCGGGTCAGTACCGCCCCGGGCAAAGGCGTCTCGCGCCAGACCGGCTCGCCGGTCGTCACAGCGGCGAGCGCTCGGGTCGTCGGAATCCCGAGCGCCGCCATCGCCTCGCTGACGATGTATTCGCGCAGGACAGGCCCAAGCGCCGCGCGTCCGTCGCCCTGCCGGGAAAACGGCGTTGGGCCAGACCCCTTGAGCTGGATGTCGCGGCGCACACCGTCGCGATCGATCACCTCGCCGAGAAGAATGGCACGTCCGTCACCAAGTTGAGGTACAAAAGTCCCGAACTGGTGGCCCGCATAAGCCATGGCGAGCGGCTCGCCTCCCTTGGGCAGCCGGTTGCCCGCGAGGATCTCCACACCCTCCGGTGCGGCAAGCTTTCCCGGATCGAGCTGGAGATGCCAGGCGAGTTTCTTGTTCAGCCGAACTAGGCGGGGCGCGGCGACGGCAGTGGGCCGAAGCCGCGCGAAGAATCGGTCCGGCAGGCGGGCGTAGCTGTTGTCGAATGCAAAGAAATCGACTGCCTCGGTTTCTGCCGTCATCACTGTCGAATCCGACATTAAGTTGCACCTCCGATCAGGCCCATCGCTCAGAAGCTGTGACCGCTCCGATGCCAGACGCTCGCTAGCCTAGGCTGTTTTTCGCGCGGCAGTCCGGCGGGGCGGTAATAGTGATTAATCTCAACGAATCCTGCGGCCGACACATAGCTGCGCCAAGTATCAAGATCATGATACACGCCGTAGCGCCCACCATTCCAGCCTTCCTCATTGTGGCCGTGCGGGTTCGAGCTGAACAGGACACTACCCGGTTTTAGACTTGCGTACAGTTCTAGTAACACACGCGGTAACTCCTGGCCGGGTACGTGAAACAGTGCGGCGTTGGCGAATACGCCATCGAAATGGCGATCCGGCAAATCGAGCTTAAGAAAATCCTGTTGCCACACTTCGCAGCCACTATGGGCGCGGGCCATCATGGCGAAATGTGGGGCGCCATCCAACCCTATCGCGATGTGACCAAGTTCGGCAAACACCTTGAGGTCACGGCCGGGCCCGCAGCCAAAATCTAGTATCGTATAAGGCGGCTCACCCTCGATGCTTTGTAACAGCGCTGTGATGTTCTGGTTGACGTTGTGATCGCGAGTACCTTCCCAGAAATCTTCGGCGTGCTCGTTGTAGTGACTCAGCGTGAAATCAGTGTTTTTTTGCCAGCTCTTCCGGATTCAGTTTCATGTTCGATCTGGGTCGCATACTCGTCCGGCCTGCATCGCCGGCCAACTCGGCGTCGAAGTACTCCGCCACCCTGCGCAACTCGGCGCGACCATTGTTCTCGCCGTCGAGCCGACCGGCAAGGTAGGCGCGAAGCAGGAGCACAGGATAACGAGGGGCTGAGACCGGATCAGCGACGCGTTTCCGCGCGGGGTGCGCGAGTTGCGCGCGCGCAAAGCGCCCAGATCGCGCAAAGCGCGCAGGACTTCAGGAAGCCTTAGCGAGCCGGACGACGACCGATCGACGCGTGGCATGAATCATCGCGTACTCAACCGAAACGGACTGTCGGGCAAGGTCCTCGTTCACCGGCGCCGGATCACAGGCCAAGCCGGCCGAGCAACCGCATCACCTGCATCGATTACCACGCGCGAAATCGGCCTCAACGTCACGCCATCCGTGAGCAAACAAGGGCTCAGAAATTCGCCAACTGACTGCGGAGTGCCCTCCGCCCCCACTTTTCTGCGACTCTCACGCCCATTTTTGCAAGCCCCCCGGTCAATTCACCGCCAGAAGTCCTTGAACGGCGCCGCGCTCAATTGCGTGTAGCGCGTGGTATGCTGGATCGACCGATGGCCAGCCAATCTTGGATTCGCCGCGTGTCGTGGCCGGCACCGGTCAGCCATCACCGCTCTCCTTGATCAGTTCGCGGTCGTTGGTGCGCCTGATCTTGTCGATCATAGCGTGCCTACGTCCTGGCCCGACCGGACGTAACCGCCCCAGGGCTCAGCGAATGCCCCTTCCGAGACCCGCGTCGCGAGCGAGAGCCACCGCATGGGCGCGACTCTTTATCTGGAGCTTGCTGAAGACGGTCGAAACATGGTTGCGCACGGTCTTCTCGCTCATGTCGAGCCGCGCAGCGATCTCGTAGTTGTCGAGGCCCTCGGCCACCACCTCGAGGATCTCCCGTTCGCGCGCCGTGAGGTCATCGAGAGCGGGCAAGGCAAGACTGTCGGCCGAGCGCGGCGGCAGAAAATCATCGGATATCTGAGCTGAGATGGCCCATGGGTAAATCGTTGCACCATTAACTTGGAATGCTTTGATGGCGACGGCGGAGCTTTGGCTATGGCGCAACCTGATGACTTCAAGTTGATCCGGGAAATCGTTGCAGCTGGCGGCCACAAATATAGATGATGCCAATCACCGTCAACCAGATCAATTGCCTTTTGAGGCACAGGGGCGGCATGTGGTATGCTGGGATTACTGGGTACCAACCGAGGCTGATCTTAAAGGAGCCCCGTGCGGGGGCTCGCCATGGCAGTTGGCCAGCGCCAGGATCCTCTTCTAGAGTCTGATTGGGCATGATGCGAACCATTGGCGCGATTTCCGATACTCATGGCCTGCTGCGGCCGCAGGCGCTCGCGGCACTTGCCGGCTGCGATCCCATCATCCATGCCGGGGATATTGGCAGCCCTGACGTACTGGCGACGCTCGGCGCGCTGGCGCCAGTCCACGCCGTTCGCGGAAACGTCGATCACGGTGCCTGGAGCGCGAACTTACCTGTGAAGCAGCGCATCGAGATCGATGGCTTCCGCATTTATGTGCTACACATTCTGGCCGAGCTTAACTCCCAGGCCGCCGACAACGTCGACGCCGTAATCTACGGTCATTCGCACCAGCCCGAGATCGAGACAAAGAACGGCACACTCTTTTTCAATCCGGGTAGTGCCGGGCCGCGCCGTTTCCGCCTGCCCATCACTGTCGGCCGCATGACCGCCGAGCATGGCAAATTGCACGCCGAAATCATTGAGCTCAGCGTCGAGCATTGACTCGTGCGCACGCCGCGGAGACGGGCTGCGAGCAGCGCGTCGCGCTGGGCGATCATATCGTTGAGGGTCATCCGACTGCTCGGCGATCTCCAAGCATTATCCGGCCCTGCGCGAGCTCCGCACTGCCACTGCGGCTTGACGCGCTGCCGAGGTCGGAAGTAGCACACGGCGACTTTGCCTATTCATGCTGACTGCCTTGATCGCCGCCCTTCAGCTTGCGTTGTTTGCTTGCTCTCCTTGCCGCCAACACCCCCCCCGGTGCGTTGCTGCAATCGCCGCCGGATCCGGGGCCAGCAGGAAGCGGCGGCATGGATCAGCGCATCGAGCGGTGCCAATAGATCCGTTTACGGCAGTGCAGAATGCGTGCACAACTGGATCAGGATAAGGAACCTACTGATAATAGCAACCATTTTAAGATGGCGTCGCAGCGAGGGATCGGAACTTTGACCGGCCATAGGCTAGCCGCGTAAAGTGTGCAGGACGGGCTGGGCCATACGCGAGCAAATTCCATGCCCCGTTCCCGAGAAATCACAGCTCTCGTCGCAGCTATCGTCAGTTTGTTGGCGATGGGTGTGGCCGTGGCGCAAGACGCGACCTGGAAGGATTGCGAACTTGGTGCCCGGAATCCTGACCGCAGCATTGCCGCGTGTTCCAAAATATTAAAGCGTTCTTCAAATGCTGCGGCTTTTCATCACCGCGCACTGGCATTTGAAGCAAAAGGAAAACTTGACGAAGCGATCTCGGATGTTAGTGCGGGGATTCGGCTCGATCCACAACCTGCCTATCGCTGGCAGAAGCGAGGCGAGCTTTACGCTCGGCAGGGAAGTACCAACAAGCTGTCGCCGACCTCACTGAAGCGATACGGAAAGACCCAACTCCTCGCGCCTTCCGATTTCAAAGTCGCGGCGACGCCTATCAAGGTTTAGGAGATCTTACGGGTGCCATTGCAGATTACGACGAGGCAATCCGATTAGACCCCGAGGCCCGGTCATTTCGGTTCTATGCCCGAGCAAATGCACTGAGGGACGCGGGTCAGTATGATCGTGCGTTAGCGGATTATGCGACTGCTATGAAATTGGAGCCAACGAACACAGGGATACTTGTAGACCGCGGACGTACGTACGCAAGGATGGGGCGATCCGCGACGGCAAAAAGTGATTTCGATAAAGCGCTGACGTTGGATCCCTCGAACGCAGAGTTGCGGCACGCCATCGAAGTGGAGGTCGCGGCGCTCTGGGCAAAGCCCTGCATCTCCTGCGCAAAAACCTTCTCCGCAGTCGCAACCCGCACAACAGCTGACTCCCGCGAGTTCTACCGTCGCCCCCTCGCAAAAAACCCCTTCGCCTCCTATGCAGCGTGCAGAACGAAAAACTCCTTCGCCTCTGCTAATGACACTCCTCCAGCGCAGTCTAGTGACGGAGAATTCGCGCGCTTGCTAAAGGTTCCTGCCTCTTGTCAAATCGCGCGCGAGTTGGGTATATCAGGTCGCTGGCAATCACAACTCGCATCCCAAGAAGCGCCAGGGCCTGCCTGCCTAGCGGCGGAGAGTTGCTTTCAAGCGCTGAGATCGCAGACGGCAGCAGTAATCGACTATCTCACCCGCAATCGGCCCAGTATCGGATGCGCTCAGTGGGCTATGGAAACAGTCCCAACCACCAGAAGTCAGTCTACAGAACTTACTCGCTTACACCAATCAACGCGACACTCCAAACACTTCTTTGACGCCACGTTTACGTTGCATCTCGCTATGAGGCCTTGCTGTGGTCGGAAGCCTCAAGAGCTACCAAAATACTTTATCGGGCTTTGACGGTATTCGATTGATCAATCGAATCGATTACAGCGACACGCTGGCTGCTGCCAACGGTGCTCTGGCAAAAGCTCAACAATTTAAGGATGAGATGGCCGACATTGGGCCGCTTGCCAATGACTTGCAGGAACTGAACAATAGGATCGATCGACGGGGTAGGCGGCTGCTGGATGGATCAACGTCGTCAATGGTGGCGGATGTCACCAAGTCAGTGAGGACGCTGAGTTCTGCGAAAATTCCGCTGTCATCGGAGGACCGGCTTCAACTCTCAAGTAGTCGAATTGCGTTAAACCGCCTCCCTGACGTGGTCGACAACGCGATGGACCAAGAGGAAAAGCGCGTTCTAAGGCGTGAAATGCCTTCGCGAAAGGGTGCATGGAGATTTACTTTTGACGAGGACAAGCTGACTGATGAGCAGCGGGTACATGCTTTCGCTCAAATTGAGAGTTCCCAGGCTAAGTACGATCTAACAGTTACGTGCGGAAGGCGCGGCGGAGAATTAGTCATTCGTACGTTTCAGCCCCTCGGAAGCGATCCCAAACCAATTCCATGGTACTTTCACGGTCCCAAGCCTGACAAGGACATTCGACTTCGAATTGATTCAGACTCGGGATTTGGTGCCCGGTTGAAACAGCGTAGCTATGTAAATCAAGGGCAAGTCATGGCAGCCGACAGCGCCCGATTCGAAAATCTCTTGCATAGCTCTCGGGTGGTGTTTGCAGACATATTCCCAGAAGACCAGGCTGAGGTGGCGACTGCCTTTCCGCCTCAATTTAGCAGACTGTGCGAGCTGATGGCTTCGCAGCGCTTGGCCTCTCGGTAGCAGCACCGCGCCAATTTCGATGTATCTGAGCGCTTCATCAACCCTGTTTAGAGGGTGCGGTTTGAGGGCTACTTGCCGTGTGCTTAAGTCCGCCCTCCAGCCTCAGCTTTAAAATTCGCCTGCGGTGTGCGAAGAAAGTTTGCCTGCCGATTTCGCTGCCCTCTTCGCGCTCAACTTTTCAAGGCCCTGGGGTCCGACCGGATCATAGCAAAGGCCGTCGCAGTTAAGCGTCGCGGCGAAACCGCACAAGCTTGAACGCATGCAGGTCCTCAACCAGCGAGGCCTCGGCCGCTCGAATCCAGCCGAGCCGTCCTGAATGGCGCGTGTTTCGCGGCCAGCGTTGGCCGGGTCGTAGCCGCAGGCGTGCCGAAGCATATCGACGCAAATCGAGTTTACCGCTGAAGAAACTGGCAAGAAGTTGTTGATAGACCCGGCGTCGGCACTCAAATCCGCTATAGCGACGCGCGCAAGTGCGCCCGCGCGCTGCGTTGCCTGGCGGCGCAGCTCGACGCGCCGCTGTCGGCAGCGCCAGGCAAATGGACGAGCACTCTGCGGCGAATCAAGCTCCAAACAGCGGCAGCAAGAGGCAAGCCCCCAGTTCAACGCCGCAACGCCTCGTTGGGCGCTCCAGTTCGCTGCCTTCCTTAAGGAGGGCCTGCCGCGCGCTAAGATTAATGACGCATCCTCCAGCAAGTCGGAAGTGGCGACGCATACCGGCAGCCGACGGGGACGGAGGGTAATGGACTTGGTCACGCCACGGCTGATTTTCGAGATAAAGTCTGTCGGACCTCGAAGCCTTCAAATTTTGGGTGCTCCAAATACAGTGGCCCCGTTGCGTCGTTTCCGGCGCGCGCGTGGGCGGAGCGAAACTCGTCCGATTTTGTCCACGCTTCGAACGCCCCCTTACTCTGCCAAACAGTATGTGAAGAGTAGAGCGTGTGATCCTCAGCCTCCGGTCCTTTAAGCAAATGGAACTCGACGAAGCCAGGCACCCGGTCAAGATACGAATCGCGCCCAAGCCAAACCTTCTCGAAGGCCTCTTCGCACCCTCGCTTCACGCGAAATCGGTTCATTGCGATGAACATCGTCTACTCCGTCTTGCAAGCTTCTCAGCTGTGGTTGCCGTTCGTGTTGGGCGAGATGCGATTGCCGGAATGCGACACGCCCTCGACGTCGAGATCGAAAGCATGATAGCGGACCGCGTTGATCATCTCGAACCAATTCGAGTAGTTGACCTGACATTGCAGGAAACTGCCGTACGTTTGGCGTTGTCCGCCGGGCATCAAAGGTCCCTCCGCGCCCCGGCCGAACCTCCACGCTCGACTTTTAAAGCCCCGGCCTTGATGACGGGCGTGCTGCGTTTTGAGCCGCGAGATTGTCATGTGGCTGGCGTTGTAGGTTCGCGAGCGGTCGGCCCATGTGCACGCCGGGCGCTTCGGCACAGTGGATGCCGTCGCCGACCGGCTGGCGAGCGATCGCCCCTACGGCTCTGGCGGCTACCGCATTTGCCCCGCCGGGGCAACGAAACAAATTCAATGAGGCGGACCCCGCGCAGAAGATGGCGATAACCGTTCTCCGTTAGCCACTTCGCACGGGCCAAATGGCTCTCCCACGCGTGCTTTGCGCGAACCGGTCCGCGTTCTGAGTTGATGTGCAGGACGATTTTCGCCACTTCTTGCCAGTCTGCCCCTCTGCGTCGGCGTCGAGCAGGCGCAGGTAGGTGACGAGATGCTGCTGGTCGTAGCCCCGTAAAATTCCTGTTAACAGGCGCAATATCAGAGATAGGCGGATCAGGAGGTGGTGATTGCATGTGTCAACTCCATTCAGGCCGCCGGACGTGAAGGCGTCACCGATAGGCCCGGATCAGTATGATGCAGTGTTAAAGTGAACGTCGCTTTTCAGCCTTTGGTCACGGTTGCGCTCAATACCGCCGTTGGCGCACCGCTCACGACCTCTAGCGGGAATATCTCATAGATAGGGTGCATCGGGGCGGCGAATCAGCGATTAGTCATATGTGGGACCGATTTTTCACTGCTTCGCGGAGCGCCCCGATGCCGACAAAGTGTAGCAGAGATTTATTCGGATTTGGTGTGCTGCTGAGATACGCACAGGTAATAAGCAAGTGACGTTGTGTGTCCAGTTAAGACTGATCTGTTCAGCAGGAGGTAAACCTGCCGGGGCAAAAGTCAGAAGCCGGCCGGCGCGCTTCTCCGCGATCGCAGCCGCGAACACGGTGCGGGCCAGGGCGAGCGTGCGGCAGATGGCCAGCGTTTCTTCGCCCTACACGTTGTTAGGTCTTGGACTAGGCGGAACTATCTTGCTCGATCCGAGCCTCTCCGGTTTTGACCCAAAGCGGACATCAGCCCGTTCGGCCGAACGTTCAACTGAAATCGTGCACCGCTGCCGGGGAAGCGGCCGAGGAATTGAATGCTCGGGCGTAGCGATGTCCAGAGGCTCCCAAAAGCGATATTTATAGTGTAAGGTTTAAAGCGATCGAGAAGGAGGCTTTCAGCGACCCAGAAGGAGATTTCCATGGCGAATGTTTCGTACTGGCAGGCTTCGTGGGTATCGATGGAGGGCTATCCGATGAGCCCCGGAGATGTGCACTATTGGGAGGCATCACCCTTGGGTTACTTGGAGGCGTGGTCGGTGACCGCTGTACCTATCGCGGGCGGTGAGGACCCCACCGCAATCCTCAGTGTAGAGGGCGTCCGCGTAATCGCAGACGCGAGTGGTAGCCGCGGGTTTCTGTTCAATGTCAAGAACGTTGGGACTTCGTACGTCGACGGCTATGGCATGAACTTTAGTATCGTCAGCCAATAGAGGTGAAAAATGAAACTGTTTGTCCATCACGACGCAACAGGAGCGATCCGCTCCATAGTCACCGTCAACGCGCCGAGCCAATTTCATGCGATGCTGACACCGAAAACTGGCCTGTTGGTCGCCGAGGTAGAGGGCACAAAAATCAAGGCAGGCGCGAGCGTAGAGGAGCTTCGCAAAATTGGTAAGGCTCAAAGGGTCGTCACCCCCAATCGCGTCAGGTTGACAACCAAGAGTTAGCGTGGGGGGATACTGATGCATTTTGGATCGATATGAGCCGCGACACTGTGGATAGCAGCATCTGCACGCCGCGCCGGTTTGGTGGCGGCAAGGCGCGACGGCAAGTTCGTCAACTACGGGGCGGACGACGCTGTTCTCGATCTGCTGGCGGCACTGCACCGCATCACCGAGCGCAATGTCGCGGAGGTCGGGCGTGTGCTGGAAAGTATTTCCGTGACCGGTGACAGCTTAGAGCCGGTTTCGCGCGCGGAACTTTTGCAGCGGTCGCGTGCCGGCACGGTTACCGTTCTTGATGTGCGGCCTGAGGACGAGTTCGCGCTCGGGCCATTTGCCCGGTGCGGCGAACCTCCCGTTGCGCGCCTTGGAGGCCGAATAGAAATACGTTTGCTGCGCTGAATGAGTCCGCTCATGGCCCACAACGTAAGTTGAGGTCCGCAGCGTTTGTAGATTATGAAACGCGGCGTCATTCGACCGTAATGCCGGCGGCGTGGATCACCTTGCCCCACTTGTCGGTGTATTCGATAACGAGGTTGTCGAGCTCGGCAGGCGAGGCGGTGAATGGTGTGCCGGCCAGATCGGCGATCCGCGCGGCGATCTTGGGGTTGGTGAGCCCTGCATTGATCTCCTTGTTGAGCTTGGCGATGACGTCGACCGGCGTGCCCTTGGGAGCGCCGATGCCGATCCAAGCATTGGCTTCGTAACCTGGAAGAAACTCGCCCAGCGTTGGCACCTCGGGCAGCGCTGGGGAGCGCGTTGCCGTCGTCACCGCAAGCGCCCGCAGCTTTCCCTGTTTGATGTAGGTGATGGACGATTGCAGATTGTCGAAGGCCGACTGCACCTGACCGGAGAGCAGATCAATGACCAGGGGGGCTGAGCCACGATAGGGCACATGCGTCATTTCGATGCCTGCCTGTGTCTTAAAGAGGATGCCGGCGACATGGGAGATGGTGCCCGTGCCAAAGGAGGCGAGGCTAATCTTATTCGGATGTGTCTTGACGTAGGCAATCAGCTCGGGGACCGAACTGACGGGGACGGCGGGATTAACCTCCAAGACAAGCGGCGAATGCGTAAGGCCGGCCACCATCGCGATGTCGCGCATGAAATTGAAATTGAGGTTGCGATAGAGCGCCGGATTGACCGTGTTGGTCGAGACAGCGGCAAGCAGTGTATAGCCGTCGGGCGGCGCATGGGCGACGGCTTCGGTCGCGATGTTGGTGGCGGCACCCGGCCGGTCTTCGATGACGAACGATTGGCCGAGGTGCTCCGAGAGCCACTGGCCGATCATGCGGGCAAAAATGTCAGTCGGACCGCCGGCGGCAAAGCCAACGATGATGTGCACCGGTCGCGACGGATAGATTTCCGCTATCGCGATCCGCGAAATCGTTGGCAGCGCGGCAGTGGTCGCTGCGACACGCAGAAATTTGCGCCGCGCAAGTTTCATTGCTGACCCCACGAGCTTGGATGCCTTCTGCAACGCAGAGGCATCGGGTGGAACCGATGTCGATTTATCTTAGAATTGCTCGCCCGCCGAAGGCACAATCGCCGCCCATTAGATGCACGAACGCCGGCATATCCCGGTGGCGGCTCTTCGATGAGACTACACCAATGCCTTGGATGTGTAGAGGGGTGCGAGGTCGGCTCTGGCCCACTCCTTCCGGAGCCGGCATCCAACCGGCATGCCAACTATCGAGGGGTTGTGCAGCGAGCCTAGCTTGCTTGTCTAACAGGCGAAAGTCCTGTTGGTGGAAATATCCGTGTGCCACCGTAGTCATATCCAGAGGCGGAGGTGTTCGACTGTGTGCGAGGTAACACATCCAAATGAACGGCACGAAGGACAGATGCAAACCTGACCGCATGCAACGTGTATGCGGGGAATCGCTTAAGCGATGGAACGGTTGGGGAAGGCACTGTCTGATTGGCTGCACCAATCTTTGAGCCGTATTGGGGAAAACCCACTGTACGGAATCTGGGGGGAGGAGATGGAAACGGGCGGAAACGTATCGCGCCATCTCCTTACCCGACAGCTGCCGCCTTCGATCGAGCACCACGGCCGAATTTGACCCAAAGCTGCCGACTAATGCGATGCAGCAAAGTCCTCACCAATCTGAGGTACGCGGCCATCAGACGATCAGATCAATATTAGCGTGAGCTTCACGACCTCTGCCGGCGCCTCCGACGCGGTCACTGCAGCGAATCGAACCATTTCTAGCTGACTTCCATAATCGCGAAGATGGCCGGTTGGTCGGTCTCGGTCAGGTATTTGGCGGTGTCAACGTAGTGGCAAAAGGAGTGAGTGGCGCAATGCGGCGAGCTAATCCACCTACCGCCCAACGAGCAGGCGCAGATGATGAAGACTCGCTAGTCGGAAGTTGCCGGGAGTTTTTTGGCTAAGCCATTGATTGTAAGTCACAAAGCGACCTGGATGCCGTTTTTGTTTGCCATGTAAATTCGTAGAATTGCTGAAATCTCGCTTGACGGGCGCCTGTTGCAGTGATTCAAGATTGCCATGTACGTCGAACGCATCCCGAATCGCCACTCGCCGCCAGCGATTTTGCTGCGCGAGAGCTATCGCGACGGTGACAAGTTCAAGCGGCGCACGCTCGCCAATCTGTCCGATTGGCCGGCGGCAAAGATCGAAGCGCTACGCCGCGTGCTGCGTGACGAGGCTGTAGCGCCGAGCGACCAAACCGCATTCACCCTGCTGCGCAGCCTGCCGCACGGTCATGTGGCAGCGGCACTGGGGACAATTCGCAAGATCGGGCTGGAAAGGATTTTATCGCAAGACGGCCGGCAGCCTGGTCGCGAAGTGGTGCTGTGCATTGCCATGCTGGTGGCGCGGCTCATCGATCCGGCCTCCAAGCTGGCGACCGCACGCGGGCTCACTGACGCCACAGCCACCTCTTCGCTTGGCCAAGTGCTCGAGCTCGGAGCGGTTGACGAACAGGAGCTCTATGAGGCGCTTGACTGGCTGGTGGGACAGCAGCAGCGCATCGAACGTGCGCTGGCCCGGCGGCACCTCGAGCACGGCACTCTGGTTCTCTACGATGTCAGCTCGACTTATTTCGAGGGCCGCACCTGCCCGCTGGCCAAACGCGGCTATAATCGCGATGGCAAGCGCCACAAGCTCCAGATCGTGTTCGGGCTGATGTGCACGGCGCAGGGATGTCCTGTGGCGGTTGAAGTGTTCGAAGGCAATGTCGGCGACCCCTCGACGTTGGCCGCTCAGATCGACAAGGTCAAGCAGCGGTTCGGGATTGAGCACATCGTGTTGATCGGCGACCGCGGCATGATCACCGCGGCACGCATCAATGAAACCGTGAAGCCGGCCGGCATCAACTTCATCACCGCTTTGCGAGCGCCTGCGGTTCACAGCCTCGCCGCGGCGGGCACCATTCAGCTGTCGCTGTTCGACGAGCGCGATCTCGCCGAGGTCAGTTCACCCGACTATCCCGATGAGCGCCTCATTGTCTGCCGCAATCCGCTGCTCGCCGACGAGCGCAGCCGCAAACGGTGCGAGCTGCTCGATGCCACCGAGCAGGACCTGGCCGAAATCCAGGTCCGTGTCCGGCGTGCCAGGCGACCGTTGCGCGGCAAAGATAACCTCCGCGCGAAAAGGTTCTAACATCGGCCGGGAGGTGTTTTCGCACTCGTTCGGTGAATTTTTATGCGGTTATGCTTGCCGCAACATGCGGAGCACGGGTTCAAGGCCTTTCGGGTCTGGCTCTGACGGCGCCGCCGAAGACGATGCGAGCGCTTGTGGATCGATGAACGGAACGTCCTGTTCTTCATCGATCCATTGTTCATCCATCACTTCATCGGCGAATTGGGTGTTGTCGACCTGCGGCGGGTCGAACCGCTCGTTGGTCCAGGCGGAATCGGGATGATCAGTGATGAACGGCTGGCGACGCTTGGCGGCAATCCTGCCAGCGATCGCGATCAGAAAAACCACAATGCTGAGCCCGATTGCGAGAAGAAAGAACATTTCCGTCGGCTGAAGAGTCGCGATCGTATCCGCCAGGCCGGGCGCCTCGGCCGGCTTCTGCTGCGCGGCATCAGATCCGCTGCGCTCGCCATCAGGCTCGGCTTGGTGGGATGCGGCATTTTTGACATCGGATCCGGAGATTGACGCGACTGCATCTGCGTTCCCCGTCGACGTTCCGTTGCTGACCGCCGTCGCGCTCGCGCCTTGTGTATCCGGCGCCACCTGCGCCGCCGGCCCGCTCGGTTGCGCAGCCTCTTGCGTCGGCACGCCGACGGGCACGGTTCTCAATATTTCGACGTGCGGCTGCGGTTGAACGCTGTCAGTAGGGCCGGCCGGCGGCGGCGCTTCGGCCACGGGCACTCCTGCGGTCGGGGATGGCCCGGCTTGGGCAGCCACTGACGCGACAGCGGGTGCCCGCCTCAAATCCGGGTTGTGCTGCGGGGATTTCGTATGGGTCGCTGCAGTCGTTGTCACGCGCGTCACGCGACGCCGTCCTGCGGCGTGATGCACAAAGGTCGCGGCTTTCGCGCGAGGCCGCGTTGCGGCGTGATGCACAAGCGGCGCGCCCGCGTGAAGGTGCCAGCATTTGCCCCGGAGGTCCCAATGCTGCCCCGGTGGCGCCGGACCGCTATGCGCCACAATACAGTCGGCGGTATCGGTTTCGATGGCGCGCGCGCTTTGCAGACTGAGGTTGATTCCGAACAAAAGAAGCGTGGCCGCAAGCAAAGATAAGATGGGATTGGAGACTTTCGCCATGACCCTCTCACGCTCGGATCGAAGTCGTCAGCAGACCCCCAGAATGTGCGCCAAGTGGGGCGATATCGGCGTTGAATTGCGACTGAATTTGGGGATGGGAACCACTTTAGGGTCGCGATTTGAGACGGGTCGAGGGTGTAGGCGCGCCCCGATCCGCCCGCCTTGGACCTCATCGTTCGCAGGATCGAAAATTGATAGAACGTGAGGAGCTGGAGCGACATGGGACTCGCGACACCATGGCGCGACGCGAGGGCCACGTCTTCGAGGGCGAGCCGGTCGCGCTCGATGACGCCGGGCGGCCGCTGTTCAATGAGTTGATGTTTGGCCGCCGCGACCGACTTACGTGGGCCCTCGACCTGTTGATTTCGGAGAGCGAAGACCTGCGGTCACCAACGGTATTGTCGGCGACGGCTGCGCGCTAGCCGTAGTCGAAACCGACCTTGAAGGCGCTGTCGCGAAGCGGCTCACCGATGCCTACCACCCGAAGCTCGCCCCTGGCAAAAGATCCTCAACCCGCCCTCCTCGCAGCGTCGCGGGCGGTGCCGAGTGGTTTCGCAGGGGCCGCAGGTACTAATCGCGATCTGTCTCGATGGGATCGTGATCTTAAACGGCGTTGTTCATAGGATCTTTCGGCGGCATCCTCCGCCGCTGGACTGGAGCGCGGCATTCAGTCTCTTGAGCTGCTCGAGCAAGTGCTCCAACACCCTTTCGCGCGGGACGTTGGGGCCGTCGAGCGGGCGACTGTAATCATCCTACCCGTGATCCGCATCGAGCGTTCCGCGGACGGCTCGAGCGAACGCGCCGAGCTGCGCACGCATCCGCCTGCGAACAGCGGCGCACGGCGACGCATGCGGCGTCGCTCTGGGCGATGCGGAGGTATCGCCAGCTCAGGGAGATTAGGGAGACAAGACGCGGCGCGCCCACGTCATCGTGAAGCGAACCCGCCACGGGCGCGCCGTTCTGGCGCCTGCACGGCATTGGCCACTTTGAACGGCTGAGGATCTCGTCAGTGACGACTTTTACGAGTGGGTCGGGCGATGCAGCAGATGGATGTAAGTCGCGTGCTTGATATCGATCGGCGGCGCCAGCAGAGCATGCAGGGCCACCGCCGATCTCGCTGGCCGGAACGGTTGAGTGCGCAGGGCGGCAAAGCCGCTAATGCACCGGTTCGATCTGACATTGTGCGGCTGCAAGCGCCCGGCGCACCATCGGCATGAAGGCCGGTTCGAGCGCGAGCGCGCGCAGCACGATGAGTCCCCGCGTGCCCGGTGAATTGATGATCAAACGGTCGGCGGCGGTCACGTCCTCCTCTTCCGGAATCTGCTCGTGCTGCTGGGCGGTCATCAGGTCGAGCTCGATCGCACGGCGCCCGGCGGCGCGATCGTTGATTGCGTAGTAGGCGATGCTGTCGCGCGTGTAGAACGTGACCGACGTGTAGGACTCGCTCACCGGGGCATTCAGCTTGATCGAGCCGCTGGTCAGATCATAGCGGCACACCGCCGTCGCAAAGGCGGGGTCCATGAGTTGCATGACGGCAGCTTTCGGCGTCGGCTCCGGTAACAGCACCATTTTGTTCACCGCAGTGAGTGGCACGAGCCGGGAGTAGGCGTCTTGGCTAGCCGTTCGCGGCATGGCGAGCACCGTGGCGAGGTGTACGATCCCGCCAAGCAGAACCCCGCCAATGATCCATATCAGCCAGCGGATCATGAGCAGCCCTGTCGGGTAATGGCCGGCATCGGTCCCTGTTTCATGGTTGTCGTAGCCACTCCGATCGGCGTGTCGTATAGGCGTAGGACCAGGAGAAAGCGTTCGATGCCCCCGGTGGGCAGCCAATTGCCCGGCCGCGCCAGCGGCGCAACCATGATTGTGAAACTGCCATCGATCTTGCGCACGATTTCTCCGCTGGTGAAACTGTGCCGATCCAGCGCATTCGCCACCAGCCGACCTGCCGAGTTGTAAAGCGCCACGGTCCAATAGCGCGCCGGCGGGGTCATGCCGCTGAGCGCATAGACGCAACGGCCGTCGAGGCTGCGGCCGGCATCGTCGGCGCGGGCGTAGAATGCAACTCCGTCGCCAATCCCCACAGGCAATACGCCGTCGCGGACAATGCTGGCGTGGGCATAGGGATCAATGTCTTGCGATCCGTCCTTCGGCCATGCCGTCCAGGCGCCGATCGTCAGCGAGCCGAAGGCGACTCCGCGCGTGAGGGTGAGCCACGTCACGCCTAGGCCGATCGCTGCCGCCAGCGCGAACGTGCAAAAGGCGCCAAAGAGCAGACGCATGTCCGAGTAAGGTTCAGTGGCCGCGCGAACTTGGCGGTGAGTTTTGGTCAGTCATTTCCGCGATGCTGGCATTCGGACCAGCACCGCCATTTCCGTCCACGTCGCCTGTGCGGCTGCCTGCATTGAGCGCCCCAAGCGTTGGCGGCGGGCCGGATTGCGCCGACAGCCCGTGCTCGGCGTCGTCGAACATGTCCTGGAGGTGGACGAGGGCCTCGGTGCCCTTGCGCGTGAGCAGTGCCGGGTGCGGCTCGTCGAGGCCCTTCACCGCACCTTCGGCCAGCGGCGGCGGGTGTTGCGGGGCACGCAGGCCGGGCAGCTGGCGCAATTCTACGCCCTGGTGGGCATAGGCCATGATGTCGTGCCATGTCATCCCCGGCAGCGAGCCGCCCACCATCCGCTTAGTGGGGGAGAAGTCGTCGTTACCCATCCATACCGCGCCCACGAAATTGCCCGTATAGCCGACGAACCAGCCGTCGCGGAAATCGTTGGTGGTACCGGTTTTGCCGCAGGTCGGGACCCCGTCGAGCTCGGCGCGCTTGCCGGTGCCGTTTTCCACGACCGAATTCATCATCTTGATCATCTCCACGGCGACGTGCGGGGTGAGCACCTGGCGTGGGCGCGGACCGTCGCGGTCAAAGCGCCACACCAGCTTGCCCGTGCCGCTGCGCACCTCCAGCACCGCGTGCGGGGTCACGGCCTTGCCGAGATTGGGAAAGGTCGCATAGGCGACGGCGTGCTCGAGCGGCGTCACCGCGTCGGCGCCGATCGGCAGCGAGGGCGTATCGGGCAGCGGCGTCACGATACCCATGTTGCGCGCCGTCTGCACGATCTTGGCGCGGCCGATCTTGGCATTGCCGTCGCCAAGCGCGATCGAAAGCTTGACGGGAATGACGTTGATCGAGCGCGTAATGGCTTCAAGCAGCGTCACCGATCCGGAATAGCTGCCCCCAAAATTGTGCGGGCACCAGTTGCCAATGCAGACCGGCGAATCGACAACCACCGAATTCGGCGTGAAGCCGTTGGCAAGTGCTGTGGAATAGACATAGGGCTTGAACGAGGAACCCGGCTGACGCATCGCGTCCACGGCGCGGTTGAACTGGCTCTCATCATAGTCGCGCCCGCCGACAAGGGCATGAACCGCGCCATCGAGATCGGCGATCACCACGGCGGCCTGGCTTGCGCCATATTCACGGCTGTAATCGCGCAGATTCGCCTGGACAACATGGTCAGCGTAACGTTGCAGACCCATGTCGAGCGCAGTACGCACCACGAAATAGCGGTCGCTGACCGACTTCGGAAAGCTGTCGACGAGTCGCCGCATCTCGTCGAAGGCCCAATCGAGGTAATAATTGGCCACGTCCTCTTCGCGCCGGAGAATTGGCGTGGCCGGGTGCCGTCGTGCCCCGTAGACTTGGCCTTCGGTCAGGAAGCCGTTCTTGACGAGATTGTCGAGCACCACGTTGGCGCGCGCGCGGGCGGACGGCAGGTTGACGAACGGCGAGTATCTCACCGGCGCCTTGAGCATGCCGGCAATCATCGCCGATTCAGCCAATGTCACGTCGCGCACCGACTTGCCGAAATAATATTCCGCTGCGGCGTCGACGCCGTAGACGCCTCCACCAAGATACATGCGGTCTAGGTAGAGCTTGAGAATTTGGTTCTTGCTCAGATGCGCTTCGAGCCAGCTGGCGAAGAATGCTTCGTTGATTTTGCGCGTATAGGTGCGCTCGTTCGACAAAAAAAGATTCTTCGCAAGCTGCTGGGTTATGGTTGAGCCGCCCTGCACCACGCCGCCAGCCTGCGCGTTGGTGACCATCGCGCGCAAGGTGCCGAGAAAATCGATGCCAAAATGCTCGTAGAAGCGGCGGTCCTCCGTTGCCAATACCGCCTTGATGAGGTGGTCAGGCATCTGCTCGAGCGGCACCGAATCGTTATGTTTGATGCCGCGGCTGCCGATCTTGTTGCCGTAGCGGTCGAGGAAGGTGACGGCGAGGTCGGATTTCTTCAGCCAATCCCCTTCCACCGTTTGGCGATAGGCGGGGATCGAGAGGGCGAGCAAAAGCAGCAGTGCGCCAGTGCCCAGCGTAGCCGCCTCGGAGAGCGGTTCGACGAGCAGCCATCGCCGCCATCCGGCGACGTGGAAGCGATCCATGGCGGCGGTAAATCGCTCGTAGATTTCGCGTGCCCACTTGCCGCTGGCAAAGAGCGCGAAATCGATGCGCGAGTCGATCTCGAGCAGACGGCGCTTCAACTCCGGCCGCCAATCGTCGCCCGGATCAGGAAAAATGTCTCTCACCTCTGCAACGCTCCAGGAACCAAGTCTATCCGCGCGGTTTGGCGTTCTGAACGCCGGCGGCGTGTTAGCCGAAAAAGCCTTCGCCGACCAGTGCTTACCGGCTCGTGCTTATCCGACCCGGCGCCGCCCGGCAATGTTGCGCGAGCCACACGGTGAATGCAAATTGGGGGGAATTTTGGCTTAAAGCCTTAAGACGAGTGCCAATGCTGATGGCGCGCCTTGGCGGCAGGACGATCATGGGAACCGAGCAAAGGCAAGACGACGAATTCGACCAGGTGCCATTCTGGCAGCGCAAACGCCTGGAGGAAATGACGGATTCGGAATGGGAGAGCCTTTGCGATGGCTGCGGCCGGTGCTGCCTCAATAAGCTCGAAGAAGAGGGCACGGACCGAACCTACTACACCGACGTCGGCTGTCGGCTCCTGGACGGGACCACCTGCCGCTGCCGCGACTACACGCGAAGGCTCGAGACCGTGGAGGATTGCGTGCGGCTAACGCCGGAGAGTCTCAAGACCATCACCTGGCTGCCGCCGTCCTGCGCCTATGTGCGTTTGGCCGAAGGCAAGGACCTGTACTGGTGGCATCCGCTGGTCTCCGGGGATCCTGAAACAGTGCACGCCGCAGGGGTCTCGGTGCGCGGCCGCGTGCGCGCGAACGAGACGCAAGTCGCAGATGACGAACTCGAAGACTACATCGTCAATTGGCCGCTCAGGCTGCCAAAGCGGGCAAGGCAGGCACGATAATCGGCTCCTAAAAGCTTGGCGCGGTGTGGCGATTCGGCTCGCCATGCTTAACCGTTGTCGCTGGCGTGGCTCGCTGTCCTGCTTGTGCGCTGATCCGATCCTCCCGTGCGCCGATCCGGCGATTTTGCTTCGCCTCCGTGAACGGCAACCCTGTTCTGCGAACTCCACGGGTTGCGTTAGAATGTGGCGGCGGCCAGATGCGAACGGGCTGATCTGAAATGGCGCGCGACGCCGACGCCATGGACTTCTTGCAATGGACTTCTTTGGCAAATGACAGGCTCTGTGCCGCCGCCGGATGCCTATAGGCTTGCCAGGAATGTGGCCGGTCGCCGCGCCACCGCGGCTTCTGCGCCGGCGCGAACTCCGTCCTTTGGCGAGGAAGGCTCGCCGCCACAGGCTGTTGCCGCGCCCCTCGATCATGCCACAGCCCGCACCATTGTCGCCGGAATCATGCTGGCGATGTTCCTCTCGGCACTCGAGCAGACGATCGTGGCGCCGGCGCTGCCGGCGATCGGCCGCAGCCTGGGCAACGTCGATGATCTCTCCTGGGTGATTACCGCCTACCTTCTGGCGCTCACCGCGACGACGCCGCTATTCGGCAAGCTTTCCGACATCTATGGCCGTCGAGCGGTCCTCATGCTCGCCATCAGTATCTTCGTTGCCGGCTCGATTGCCTGCGCGTTGGCGCCCACGCTGTGGCTGCTGGTTTTGTCGCGCGGGCTGCAGGGTATCGGTGGCGGCGGCCTTCTGCCGATCGCGCAAACGATCATTGCCGATCTGCTGTCGCCGCGCGAACGGCCGGTAGTTCAGGGCCGCACCTCGATCATGTTCATGAGCGCCAGCATTCTCGGCCCAGTGCTTGGCGGCCTGCTGACCGATCATCTGCACTGGTCCTTCATCTTCTGGATCAACGTGCCTTTAGGCGCGGTCGCCTTGGTCATGACCGAGCGCGCGCTGCGTCTGCTGCCGCGCAACGATCGGCCGCACCGGCTCGATGTCATCGGCGCGGTGCTGATGGTTGGCGCAGCTCTCGCGCTGATGCTGGCGCTGAGCCTGGGCGGCACGCATTATCCATGGAACTCTTGGCGGATGCTGACATTGCTGGCCGGCTCCGCGGTGCTGTGGGCGCTTTTCGCTCTGCGCCTGTTGACGGCGCGCGAGCCGTTCATTCCGCTTGCCATCCTGCATGGGCGAGTCACCAGCATGATTACGGTGGCCGCTTTCTTTTCGATCGGCACCGTGATCGGAGTGACGATCTACATGCCGCTCTACTGCCAGACCGTACTCGGCGTCTCGGCGAGTCTCTCCGGCCTCGCGCTGATCGCCTATATGGGCGGGGCCACGCTGGGTTCGCTGGTTTCCACGCGCTTTATCGTGCGCATCCAACACTATATGCGGGTGCCGCTCGGCGGCCTCGTGATCGCGGTCTCTGCGCTCGCCGTGCTTGCGATCAATCCCGCGGGACATTCGCTCGGCCAAGTCGTCGCTCTTTTGTTCGTGCTCGGTTGCGGACTTGGCCCGATGTATCCGGTCAGCACGATTGTCATGCAAAACGCGGTCAAGCCGCACCAGCTCGGTACCGCGACCGGGACGTTGAATTTCTTCCGCACCCTCGGCGGCGCCATCGTGGTCGCCATGTTCGGTGCCATTGTGCTCAGCGGTGTGGCCCAGGGCTCCCCCGTCATGACGCTCAACAAACTCGTTGCCGGTCACGGCGATCTTGGGCCGGCGTTCCACTGGGTTTTCGTTGCAGCGGCGATCTGCCTCGGGATCTCATTCACTTGCCTTCTCGGCGTCGAAGAGCGGCCGCTGCATGGACCACTGCGCGTCGCCGAGACCGCGGCCGAGTAGGGCGGTGCTCGTTATTTGCCGCCTCGGTCAGTTAACCCCACACAAAGCCGCGCCGGGGCGGCTGCGACGCGAGGCCGTAAGCTGCCGCCGCTGTGCTCGGGGAGGAACAACATGCTGCAAGTTTGGATGAGGCTCGGCGCGCTACTAATCGTTTCGGCTTTGGCCGGAAATCCTGTCAACGCGCAGACCGTGATCGATGAATGGTACCAAGCGAAGCTCCCGGCGCCGCCACAGCTCAAGCCGGTCAAACTCGACGCCAAGGCGACGGCGCTTCTGGTGATGGATTTCACGGTACAGACCTGCACGCAAGCGCGGCGCCCGCGCTGCGCCGCCTCGGTTGCGAAAGTAAAGTCGTTCGTGGAGCAAGCACGCGCTAAAGGGGCGTTGATCATCTACAGCGTCGCCGTTGCGAAGTCGGGACCGGGCGATATCCTCAAGGAGCTGACGCCGGCCCCCGGAGAACAGGTCCTGCCGCCGCTCGGGCCTGACAAGTTCATCCACAGCGAGCTCGAGAATACCCTGCGCGAGAAGGGCATCGAGACGGTCGTCGCGATGGGCACGCAGGCGCAGACTTCGGTGCTGCATACTGGCGGGGAGGCCGCCTTGCGCGGCTTTGACGTTGTCGTGCCGGTCGATGCCATGTCGGCGGACGATCTGTTCCCGGAACTCTACACGGCTTGGCATCTCGCCAACGCCGCACGCATCGGCAGCAGGGTGACGCTGACCAAGCTCGACATGATCGGGTTCAAAGAGCGCTAACACTGGGCTGCGTGAGCATGTCGCGCGCGCAGGTGCCAGGCTCGAGCGTTTTGCATGTGGACGGCGGTTATCGCCTGCTGTCCATAGGCCCCGGCGGGACTATCCTCCCAGTTCCGCCGGGGCGCTTATTGGTGTTTCGGTCCAAGCGCCGCCCCGAGCAGCCGCGGTCTCCAAGATCCAAGGAGGGTAACGCAACGCCGGTCAGTCGGCCGCAGTCGACGGAAGGCTTGGGCCGGGTAGACCAGCTCACAACCCAACGATGGCGAGGCTGCCGGCCGTGTCTCGGAACGCCGGTGCGCCGGAATTTCGCCGCGGGCGCCCAGGCTCGGCGTTTGGGCTCGAACTGCGGATCCCGCACGATGCGCGCAATGTCATTAATATGGTGTGCCGGAGGCGGATAAATCGGCAAGCTTGTAATCGGCGCCCGCTAAACGCCAATGCAGCAGCAAATCGGGCGCAGTAGCGGCTGCGCTGCAAACGCTACGTGGGGGCGGAGGATCATCACCAGCGAGGCCGGTGCCATCTGCCGCCGGCGCGCCGCCGACGATAGCCCCTCCGCGAGTGAAGCCGGACGCAGCAAAGAGCGGCAATGCGAGCAGTGCGGAGCGGGCAGGTTTCATAGTCACGAGCGGCTTCTTCACTTATCCAAACGATTAGCTCACGATCGTTGAAGCTTGCCCCAAAACAGCCGTTCAGGCACAGTTCGATGAGCGCATAGGTCGAAACATGCACTGCCGTGGGCGAGTGGCGATTGCACTGACCGTGCTGGTGCTTGCGCCCGCGCGGGCGGAACAAGCTGCCCGTCCGAAGCATTCCACCGCCGCGCAGACCTGCCTGGATCAGACCGAGCGGTGGGCCGCCGAGAAAACGGGCCGGGTGATCCATCTCGCCTCGGCGATGCGTGCGGCTAAAAAGCGAATGCCCGGCGCCGTGGTGCGGGCGCGATTGTGTCATGGCAAGGACGGGCTGGTGTACGTGCTGACAGTGCTGGCGCGTGATGGCAAAGTCGCGCGGCTCACGGTCGACGCGGCCAAGGGCACCGTGGTTGGCCAGCGCTGAGGGAGTGAGTTGACTTGCGGCTTCTCGTCGTCGAGGACGATCCCGATCTCAATCGGCAACTTGCAACCGCGCTGACCGGCGCCGGCTACGTGGTCGATCGCGCTTTCGACGGAGAGGAGGGACATTACCTCGGCGAAAGCGAGCCGTATGATGCGGTCATCCTCGATATAGGATTGCCGAAAATGGACGGGATTTCGGTGCTCGAGAACTGGCGGCGTGCCGGCCGCATCATGCCGGTGCTAATTCTGACTGCGCGCGATCGCTGGAGTGACAAAGTGCAGGGCTTTGACGCCGGCGCCGACGACTATGTAGCAAAGCCGTTTCATCTTGAAGAGGTCTTGGCGCGAGTGCGCGCGCTCCTGCGCCGCTCGGCCGGCCACGCCAAGAGCGAATTTACCTGCGGGTCGGTGCGCCTTGATACGCGCACCGGACGGGTCGCCGTCGACGGCAATCCGGTCAAGCTGACCTCGCACGAATATCGACTGCTGGCCTACCTCATGCACCATACCGGCCGCGTCGTGTCGCGTACCGAGCTGGTGGAGCATCTCTACGATCAGGATTTTGATCGCGATTCCAACACCATCGAAGTCTTTGTCGGCCGCATCCGCAAAAAGCTCGGCGTCGACGTAATCCAGACGGTCCGCGGCCTCGGTTATCTGCTCACCCCGCCCGATGCGCGCTAATTCACTAGCGCTGCGCCTGTTCTTGTGGGCAGCCGGATGGACGCTGATCATCCTCATTGTCACCGGCATCGCGCTGTCGACGCTTTACCGCCATGCGGTCGAGCGCGCCTTCGACCGCCGCCTCGACGTCTATCTGCGCACGCTGGTCGCCGACGTCGCCTCGCCGGAGGAAGGCGGGGACAAATTTCCCCAATCGATCGGTGAGCCGCTGTTCGAGCTGCCGCTGTCGGGCTGGTATTGGCAGGTCACCCGGCTCGACAGCCAGGCGCCGCAGGTGCGCTCCTCCCGCTCGCTGTGGGATTTGGCGCTGCCACACCTGTCGGACGACGATCCCCCGGGCACAGCCGAACTACGGCAGGGTTATGCGCAGGGCCCGGAAGATCAGAAGCTGCGCATTGTCGAGCGCAATATCGATCTCGGCGATGACGGCAAATATTTGATCGAGGTCGCCGGCGACGCTTCCGACATCGACGAAGAAACCCGCAGCTTCGATCGCGTCATCAGCGCCACCTTCGGCGCACTGACGCTGGCGCTGTTGCTGACCACGGCGCTGCAGGTGCGGTTCGGCCTGGCGCCGCTTGCGCGCATTTCGCAGCGGCTGGCGGCGATCCGTTCCGGCCGGGCCGAACGCCTCGAGGGCCGATTCCCGGTCGAGATCGCGCCGCTCGCGCGCGAGGCCAACGGGCTGCTCGACGCCAACCGCGAAATCGTGGAGCGGGCGCGAACGCATGTCGGCAATCTCGCACACGCCTTGAAGACGCCGCTCTCGGTCATCGTCAATGAAGCCGCGGCGCGCACTGGGGATCCGCTGGCGCAGAAGGTGCGCGAGCAGGCCGACATCATGCGCGACCAGGTGGCGCGCCAACTCGAGCGCGCGCGGCTTGCCGCTCGCCTCACGGTGGTCGGCACACTGACCGACGTCCCGCCGGTGGTCACCGCGCTCGCGCGCACTATGGAAAAACTCTACCGCGAGCGCGACATCGCCATCGCGGTCGACATGCCAGAACACGCCTATTTCCGCGGCGAGCAGCAGGACCTCGAAGAGATGATCGGCAACCTGGTCGACAACGGCTGCAAATGGGCGCAATCGCGGGTCGCGATTGAAGTGCTGGCCGATCGGGTTGCCAATGACAGCGACAAGGGCCAGTGGAGCGCAACGGGCGAACATGGCGAGAACGGGCGCGTGCGCATCATCGTCGACGACGACGGACCCGGCCTTTCGCCTGCCGAGCGCGCACAGGTCGCGCTGCGCGGGCGGCGGCTGGACGAGAGTAAGCCAGGCTCAGGCCTTGGCCTGTCAATCGTGGTCGAGCTTGCCAGCCTCTATAGCGGGGTGCTCACTCTCGACACCGCGCCGATCGGGGGTTTGCGTGCCGAATTGGCACTCCCGGCGGGGTGATCACGCCGACGCCGCCAGCTGCAGCGCACTCAGCCCCAAAGCTCCTTCGAAGCGATGCGCGCGCCCTCGGACATGGCCTTGAATTTCGCCCACACGATTGACGGGTGCACCTCCTTCGACCCGGCAAACGTGGCAAAGCCGCAATCGGAGCCGGCAATCACGTTCTCGCGGCCAACCACATTGGCGAAGCGCACGATCCGCTCGGCAACGAGCTCGGGGTGCTCCACCAGCACGGTCGAGTGCGAGATCACGCCTGGAATGAGGATTTTTCCTTCCGGCAGTCGGACGTTTTTCCAGACCTTCCATTCGTGCTCGTGACGCGGGTTGGCGGCCTCGAACGAATAGGCGCCCGCGCGGATTTTCAAAATAAGGTCGACAATGTCTTTGAGCTCCATGTCGTGGATGCGCGGCCCCATATTGATGCCGTAGCAGGTGTGAAAGCGGATTTTTTCCTCAGGGATGTCGCGCAGCGCATGATTGAGCGCCGCGATGCGGATTTCCGCCCATTTGCGGCAATCGGGGATGCTCGCCTCGGGATGGATGATGTAATAGGTGACGAGCCGCGGATCGTCGATCTGCAGGATGAGCCCGGCGTCGACGATTGCGCGATATTCCTCGCGCATCGCCTCGGCGATCGCAAAGACGTATTCCTCCCGCGTTTTGTAATAGGTATTGCGCTGCCAGTCCTCGATATTCGATGGCGATATCGCCGGCATGAAGACGTCTTCGACTGGCACGCCCCTGAGCGCGGCCTTGAGATTGGCGATGTCGCGCTTGAGTTGCGCATGCCCTTTGTACCTGATCGGGCCCGTGCAGACCATGTGGATATGGCGCGAGGCGGCATGCGTCTGCGCGTAAAATTCCGGAAACGACTGCCCTTCGCGTGAGGACGCCCATTGATTGCGCGGCCCGGCTACGGTGTCTACTTCATAGCCGCCGAGGCGTTCATTGATGTAGCTGACAAAACTCGGCTTGCCGTATTCGCCGTCATCTATGACATCGATGCCGAGCTCCACCTGCCGGTTGACGACTTCGGCGACCGCGGCGCCAAGTCGCGCTGCGGCGGCGGGTGGATCGAAGGCGTTGGGGCCGTCGCGTTCCACCAGGGCAAGCAGATCGGCCGGCCGCGGCAGGCTGCCGGCATGGGTGGTGAGAATGCGTTCACTGCTGTGTTTCATCTACTGCATCTGCATGTGGAATTCTCGGATGACGGGCGCGGCGTCCTCGGCGGTCTCGTTGATGATGCGGGCGAACTCCCCCGGTGTGCTGGAAGCTGGGATGTTGCCGGCCTTTTCCATGAACCGGCGGTATTCGTCCGAGTGCGTGATTGACACAATGTGCCGTTGCAGCAGCTCGATGATCGGCTGCGGCGTGCCGGCACCCGCGCACACGCCGAGCCAGCCGTAAGGCGTCAGCGCAAACCCGCGCTCGCTCAGCGTCGGAACGTCAGGAAAGCTTTTCAGCCGTTGCGGGCTGGTCGTCGCCAGCACTTTCAGCTGATGGTTGGTGTAATAGGGCCCGATGGCGATCGGTGGCCCGACCTGGAACTGAACGCGCCCCGCTAGCATTTCCTGCGTAATTTGGTTTGAGCCCTTGAAAGGCACCTTGGTCATGCGAATTCCGGCGCTCTTTTCCAGCTCGTGCGCGATCAGCTCCTGGGTCGATCCGGCGCCGACGGTACCATAGAGAATTTCGCCGGGTTTCGCCTTGGCGTAGCTGACGAACTGGTCGAAACTGTCGACCGGGACGGATTTGGCGAGCGCGATCAGATAATAATACTTGGAAATCAGAGTGACCGGCGCGATGTCGCTCAGCTGGTAGGCGACGTTTTTGTACAACAGCGTATTGATCGCGTCGAAATAGGTGCATAGCTGCAAGGTGTAGCCGTTGCGCGGTTGCGCCAGCACCTCGTTGAGCGCGATCATGCCGCCGGCGCCCGGCTTGTTCTCGACGTAGACTTTTTGGCCCAGTTGCGTGGTTAGGCGATCGGCGATGAAGCGCGCCGGGATGTCGGTCGGCCCGCCGGCGAGAAAGCCAACGACCAAGCGGATTGGACGGTTGGGGTAAGGTTCGGCGGCCGCGCCCGGCGCGCTTGTGCCCAAGAGGATTACCGCAGCCGTCAAACAGAGCCGGACGCTGCGTTCAAGAAATGCGCGCCAAATGCTTGCCGCCATGATCGCTCAATCGAGTGTGACGTGCGCCGCAACAATCACTCTCTTCCAGCGTTCAACTTCGTCGTGGAAATAGGCCGCGGTCTCCTGCGGCGTGCCGCCGGCGGGGTCGGCCGACAGGTCGGCGAAGCGCTTGACCACAGTGGGATCACGCAGCGCCTCATTCACCGCGGCATTGACACTCTCGACGATGGCCGCCGGCGTCTTCGGCGGGGCGGCCAGCGCGTACCAGGTTACGGATTCGAAGCCCGGCAGGGCTTCGGCAACCGTCGGGACGTCAGGAAGTGACTTTACCCGTTCGGGCGAGGCGACGGCGAGCAATTTCAGCTTGCCGGCTTTCACAAACTGCATGGACACGCCGATGTTATCGAACATGCAGTCGACATTGCCGGCGACGAGATCGTTGAGCGCCGGCGCCGAGCCGCGGTAGGGCACGTTCTGCAGCTTGGCCTTGGCCATCAGCTGGAACAGTTCTGACGTCAGGTGCGATGTGGTGCCGTTGCCCTGGGTAGCGTCGGTGATCTTGCCCGGATTGGCCCGCACGTAGGCAATGAAATCCGGTACGCTGTTGGCTCTGATCTTGTTTGGATTGACGACGAGCCCGTTCGGAACGTGGCCCATGACGACGATGGGCACGAACTGCAGCGGGTCGAAGTCGAGATGCGCATAAAGATTTTGGTTGATGACCAGCGGGCCTGGCGGCGAGGCCACGAGCGTGTAGCCGTCTGGATCGGATTTGGCGACCGCCTCGGCCCCGATATTGCCGCCGGCGCCGGTTCGATTCTCGATGATCACCGATTGACCCCACTTGCGCGACAGCCAGTCGGCGATGATGCGCGGCATGACATCGGCGGTGCCGCCGGCCGGGTAGGGTACGATGATGCGCACGACACGAGTGGGATAGTCCCGCGCGCATGCCGGCCGCACCGAAAGCCCCGGCGCGCCGGCGAGCGCCAGTATCAGGCCCCCGCTGCCACGGATGACGTCGCGACGTGAATGGCCTCCCATGCCTTCCCCTTGATTTGTTTGCAGCCGCTGGCGGGCGCCGCTTGCCCGGCGGCTGGCGGGATCTCAAATGAGATCGCGCACCTTAACCATGGCGCCAAGCTGCCGCAATGGACGCGGGCCCCACCGGTCGTTCGCGCAGCGTGCAGCCTAATGTCGCCCCGCCGGCCGATTAGGGCGGTCGCCGCCGCCGCGTGGGCCGGGACACCGGCTGCGAGAGATCGAAGCACGGCTCGAACTGGCGGGCTTTAGGATCACCCTCGCGCTATTCCAAAGACGCCGAGCGGCTATTCCGACAATCACAGGCCAATGCCGCATTGAGCTCTTGTCGGAGCGTGCTGGCGGGCTGAATATACCGGCTCGTCGCCAAAGCCGCCGAGGCCCCGGTGCCGGAGCCGCCATCGGCCGCGCCTCCGCCCCGCAGGGCGCGCAATTGCCGCGCCGATGTTCCCATTGCGGCCGCATTTACTCCGTGATGTAAACGCGCAGCGTGCGCGCGGGGCGGGGGGGGGCGGCGGCCGGACAGCTGCGCGGCGTCTGGGGGGCGAGACGCGCTGAGATGGCGAACGATGCGCCGAGACAGCGAAAAACGATAATGAAACTATCGATATGATGCTTTGGATCATCTTTGCATTGATGAGCACGGCGGCAATTCTTGCCCTGCTGTGGCCGTTGACGCGCAAACCGCGCGCAGTTGCGGGCGGCGACCTTCTGGTCTACCGCGACCAATTGGAAGAAATCGACCGCGATCGCAGCGCTGGCCTGATTGGCGAGGCTGAGGCGCAAGCCGCGCGTATCGAAGTGTCGCGCCGGCTGCTCGCTGCGGCCGACGCGCAGGCGCCGCCAAGCGCGGCGCAGCCGCTGTGGCGCCGGCGCAGCGCAGCGCTGGCAACGCTGCTCGTGCTGCTGCTTCTGCCGGTCGGTCTCTATGGCTTTCTCGGCTCGCCCGAGATTCCTGGGCAGCCGGTGTTTGCGCGGGCCACCAGGCCCGCGGGCGGTCAGTCGATTGCTGCCCTGATCGCTCAGGTCGAACAACACCTTGCGGAAAAGCCGAACGACGGCGCAGGCTGGCAGGTGATTGCGCCGGTCTACCTGCAGCTCGGCCGCTTCGATGATGCGGTGATGGCCTTCCGCAAGTCCCTGGCGCTCAACGGCGAGACGGCAACGCGCGAATCCGATCTCGGCGAAGCCCTGGTCGCCGCCGCGAACGGCGTGGTCACCGATGAGGCCAAGCAGACTTTCGAGCGCGCCGCGGCGCGCGACTCGCGCGACCCCAAGGCGCGCTACTTTCTCGGCCTGGCTGACGAGCAGGACGGCAACAAAGAAGCGGCCGCCACGAAATGGCGCGCCCTTCTCGAAGACGCCCCCGCGGGTGCCCCGTGGACTAATTTCGTGCGTCAGGCGCTGGCGCGCGTCACCGGGGAGCCGCTCACCGGCCCGACCCTGCAGGACATGCAGGCCGCGCAAAATGGCCCTGAAGCGGAGCGCACCGCGATGGTTCGCGCTATGGTCGCCAAGCTCGCCGACCGCCTGCGCGCCAACGGCAGCGATGTCGAAGGGTGGTTGCGCCTGGTGCGCGCGTACGCCGTGCTCGGCGACGCGGACAAGGCCAAGACCGCCGCCGCCGATGCCAGGCGCGCGCTCGCCGGCCATCCCGATGAGGTCAAACGCGTCGATGAGCTCGTTAAGGGCCTCGGGCTCGCAGGCTGAGGGACAACCGCGCTGGAGACGATGACAATGACCCGCAAGCAGCGACGGTTGGTTCTGGTTGGCGGCTCGCTCGGCGTGCTGGCCATCGCGGTTGCGCTCATGCTCAACGCATTTCGCTCCTCGATCGTGTTCTTCAATTCGCCGAGCGATGTGGTGGTGGATCATGTCGCGCCCGGCACCCGCATTCGGCTCGGCGGGCTGGTGAAAAACGGAAGCCTTGTCCAGCGCGAGGGTCTGCACGTCCGGTTCGAAGTCACCGACGGCAAGAACGAGATTCCGGTGACCTACGATGGCGTGTTGCCCGACCTGTTCCGCGAAGGGCAGGGCGTGGTGGCCGAGGGCGAGCTCAACGGCTCCGGCCTGTTCACGGCCGACACCATTCTGGCCAAGCACGACTCGACCTACATGCCGAAAGAGGTCGTCGACGCATTGAAGAAGTCAGGGCACTGGAAAGACGAATACTCGCAGCGCGCGGCGCTGCCGGTCGCCGGAGCGAACAAATGATCCCCGAACTTGGCCATTACGCGTTGATGCTGGCATTCGGAATCGCGCTCATTCAAGGATCCATGCCGATTGTCGGCGCCCGCAGTAAAGATCCGCTGCTGATGAGCATGGCCGCGCCGGCGGCGCTGGCGCAATTCGTTTTCGTGGCCATCGCCTTTTTGGCGTTGGCGGAGTGCTACGTGTTTTCCGATTTCTCGGTGCTCAATGTCTACGAGAACTCGAACACCACGATGCCGCTGATCTACCGGATGACCAGCATCTGGGGCAATCACGAAGGCTCCATGATGCTTTGGGTATCAATCCTCGCCTTTTTCGGGGCGCTGGTCGCGGCCTTCGGCAGCAATTTGCCGACGACGCTCAAGGCCAATGCACTGGGTGTTCAGGCTTGGATCGCCGCAGCGTTCGAGCTGTTCATTCTCACCACTTCGAATCCATTCCTGCGCATCCCGAACGCGCCGTTCGAGGGCCGCGACCTCAATCCGATCCTGCAGGATCCCGGTCTGGCGTTTCACCCGCCGATGCTTTACCTCGGCTATGTCGGATTCTCGATCACCTTCTCGTTTGCGATCGCCGCCTTGCTCGAGGGGCGCATCGATGCGGCTTGGGCGCGCTGGGTTCGCCCGTGGGTGCTGGTCGCATGGATGTGCCTGACGATTGGCATCGCCGGCGGCTCCTATTGGTCATATTACGAGCTCGGCTGGGGCGGCTTTTGGTTCTGGGATCCGGTCGAGAACGCCTCGCTCATGCCCTGGCTCGCCGGCACGGCGCTCTTGCATTCCGCCGTCGTGATGGAAAAGCGTGAGGCGCTGAAAGTCTGGACGATCCTGCTCGCCATTCTCGCCTTCTCGCTGTCGCTGATCGGCACTTTCCTGGTGCGGTCGGGTGTGCTGACCTCGGTGCACGCCTTTGCCGTCGATCCGAGACGCGGCATCTTCATTCTTGCGATTCTGGTCGGGTTCATCGGCGGCGCGTTCGCGCTCTATGCTTGGCGCGCGCCTCTGCTCAAGCAAGGTGGCTTGTTCGCACCGATTTCGCGCGAAGGCGCGCTTGTGTTCAACAATCTATTCCTGGTGACCGCCTGCGCCACCGTGCTGATTGGCACACTCTATCCGCTGGCGCTCGAAGCCCTGACCGGCGAGAAAATTTCCGTCGGCCCGCCGTTTTTCGACTCAACTTTCGGCCCGCTGTTCGTGCCGCTGATGATCGCGATGCCGTTTGGCCCGTTGCTCGGCTGGAAACGCGGCGATCTGCTTGGCGCGGCGCAACGCTTGCTTGCGGCGGCGATGCTGGCGGCAGTGGCGATGGCCGCGGCCTTCGCCATCGCCTATGGGGGCCCGGTTCTGGCGCCCTTCGGGGTCGGCGTGGCGGTTTTTGTCATGGCCGGTGCCGTGACCGACATCGTCGAGCGCACCATGATCATGCGCCTGCCGCTGGCGACTGCGCTGCGGCGCGGTTGGGGCCTGCCGCGCTCCGCCTGGGGTACGGCCTTGGCGCATTTCGGCATCGGCGTCACGCTGCTTGGCATTGTCGGCGTCACGGCCTGGGGCAGCGAACGCCTCGCCGACGTGAAGCCAGGCGGCAGGCTCGAGATTGCCCATTACCAGTTGACGTTCGACGGTCTAATTCACCGGGCCGGTCCCAACTATCAGGATGTAGCTGCGCATTTTACCGTGCACCGCGGCGGCCAATTGGTGGGCGTGATGGAGCCGAGCCGGCGCGCATTCCCCGACCGCGGCATGGCCACCACCGAAGCTGCACTGATGACGCGCGGCGTCAGTCAGCTCTACGTCTCGATCGGCGATCCAAATCGCAACGGTAGCGTCCCAGTGCGCCTATACTTCAAGCCGCACGTGCTGCTGATCTGGCTCGGCGCCGGCTTCATGTTTGTGGGCGGAGCGCTTTCGCTCTCGGATCGGCGGCTGCGGGTAGGGGCGCCGCGGCCGGCCAAGGCCAAAAGGCCGGCGTTGCAGCCGGCCGAGTGAGCGTCATGAAGTATCTAATGGCTTGTGCACTTCTGATCGCCCTCGCCGCCTCAGCGCCGGCGTGGGCCGTGCAGCCGGACGAAATGTTGTCCAATCCGGCCTTGGAGGCTCGCGCGCGGGCCATTTCCAAAGAGCTGCGCTGCATGGTGTGCCAGAACGAATTGATCGACGATTCGGAAGCGCCGCTCGCCCACGATCTGCGTCTGCTGGTGCGCCGGAGGTTGCTGGCCGGCGACAGCGACCGGCAGATCATCGGTTTTCTGGTCTCGCGATACGGCGAATTCATTCTGCTCAAACCGCCGCTGTCCTTAAACACGATCGCACTTTGGGGGGCACCACCGGCCGTGCTGCTGATTGGCCTCGCCATGATGGTCATAGTGGCGCGTCGGCGCGCCGCCGCCCGAGGCACGCCTGAAGGCGCGAATCTCACAACGGCCGAGCAAGCGCGTCTTGCCAAACTCCTCGAGGGCGAGCCCGCTCCGTAGCCAATTCCCCGCTGCAAGCGGGTTCCCGGCTCGGTTCTGATTTCCCGAATCGCGCGACATTACCAACTTTTAATTTAACCGACAGACACCGGTAATGCGCGCTGTTCCATGCTCACTCACGAGCGACTTGCTGGGGAGTTCGGTCGCAAACGGCCCCGATCTCGGAGACAAGGGAACATAGACTATGAAGGGTAATGGTTCACTCTGCCGTCTATCTGTGCGTCGCGCCGGCCTGCTGGCGACGTCAGTTGCCGGGATTGGCGCTGCGGCGATGATCCTGGCGCCAGGCGTTGCGCGCAATTCAGATCTGTTTGGTGCTCCCGCCCGTGCGCAGAATTTGAGTGAGAGGGCGCAGCAGATCGCGCAGAAGCCCGTCGGCTTCGCCGACATCGTGGAGAAGGTCAAGCCGGCGGTAATCTCGGTGCGCGTGAAGGTCGAGGAGAAGGGCGCCGAGCATCTCGGCGACGACCAAGAAGGCGAAATTCCGTTGCCGCCCGGTTCGCCGTTCGAGCGTTTCTTCCGGCGTTTCGGCATGCCGGACCTGCACAGTGGGCCGCAAATCGTCACCGGCCAAGGCTCCGGCTTCTTTCTTTCGAGCGACGGCTATGCGGTCACCAATAATCACGTCGTGCAGAGCGCCCAAAGCGTGACGGTCACCGCCGACGACGGCAAGACGTACAAGGCCAAGGTCATCGGCACCGATCCGCGGACCGATCTCGCGCTCATTAAGATCGCCGGCAGCAATTTCCCCTACGTCAAGCTTGCCGATAAAGCGCCGCGCGTCGGCGATTGGGTGCTCGCCGTCGGTAATCCCTTCGGCCTCGGCGGCACCGTGACGGCCGGCATCGTCTCCGCCCGCGGCCGCGACATCGGCGACGGGCCGTATGATGATTTCATCCAGATCGATGCGCCGGTGAACAAGGGTAATTCCGGCGGACCGACCTTCGACGTCGAAGGCAACGTGATCGGCGTCAATACTGCGATCTATTCACCCTCGGGCGGTTCCGTGGGCATCGCGTTCGCGATTCCGGCCGATACGGTCAAGAGCGTCATCAGCCAATTGCGCAATAAGGGCAGCGTGACCCGCGGCTGGATCGGCGTGGAAATCCAACCGGTCACGCCGGAGATTGCCGACAGCATGGGGCTGAAAAAGGCGGCCGGTGCGCTGGTTGCTCAACCGCAGGCCAATAGCCCGGCGGTGAAGGCCGGCATCAGGAGCGGCGACGTCATTACTGCGGTGAACGGCAAACCGGTCGTCGACGCGCGGCAGCTGGCGCGGCAGATCGGCACCATGGCGCCGGGCACCACCGTCACCCTCGACCTCATTCATGGCGGTGAGCAAAAGACCGTCAGCCTCACGCTCGGCACCCTGCCGAACGAAAAAGTGGCGGCCAACGAGTTGGGCAACCAAACCGAGGGATCGAAGCTTGACGTGCCCAAGCTCGGGCTGACGCTTGCGCCGGCAGGCAGCGTGTCCGGAGCCAGCGGCAACGGCGTCGCGGTGACGGGGGTCGTCGATGGCGGCGTAGCCGCGGATCATGGGCTGCAAGTTGGCGACGTGATTCTTGATGTGGGCGGTAAAGCGGTCGCCACGCCCGCAGACGTCAACAATTGCCTTTCCGACGCACGCAAAGAGGGCAAACACACCATCTTATTCCGGGTGAAGTCGGGCGAGGACACGAAATTCGTGGCCCTGCCGCTCGGCAACGCCTGAAGCAAAGGGGCGATCCGCCGGCATTTGTCGCCCCCGCTGGCGGGCGTACCCTGGGGACGGGCCGCAAGGCCCGTCCCTGCGATACCACTCCATCTGCCGGTATCCCGTCGCCCCCGCCGGGGTGGAGTGGGTAAAGGGGGTGGCGAGCAAGCGCTCGCCACCCCCTTAGTGCTGCGGGTTCGCTAAAGCGAGCGGCCACCTCTATTGCCGGGAGCGCTCGCGACGACAATATGATCGACAAGGCGGGAGGGTCGTGGGGCGGGCCAATTCCGGCCTTCGGCGCGCCGTGACCGTTCCGCCATGGCTGCAAGCATCGGTGGAGCGACACTTAAGTCATGCGCCTTCTCATTGTCGAGGATGACCGCGACGCGACCGATTATCTGGTCAAGGCGTTCCGCGAAGTGGGGCACGTGGCTGATCAGGCGAGCGACGGCGAGGAAGGTCTGGCGGTGGCGCTCGACGGGCAATACGACGTGCTCATCATCGACCGCATGCTGCCGAAGCGCGACGGCTTGTCGGTCATCGCCGCGCTGCGCGCCAATTCCGTAGAGACACCGGTGCTCATTCTCTCCGCGCTCGGCCAGGTGGACGACCGTGTGAAAGGCTTGCGCAGCGGCGGTGACGATTATCTTGCGAAGCCCTATGCGTTCTCCGAACTGTTGGCCCGCGTCGAGGCGTTAGCGCGACGGCGCGGCAGCCGCGGCGAGGAGACCATCTATCGGGTCGGCGACCTCGAGCTCAACCGGTTGTCGCATGAAGTCAGCCGCGCCGGCCATGAGCTGCAGCTGCAACCGCGAGAATTTCGTTTGCTTGAATATTTGATGCGCCATGCCGGCCAGGTGGTGACCCGCACCATGCTGCTGGAGAACGTCTGGGACTATCATTTCGACCCGCAGACCAATGTGATCGACGTGCACATTTCCCGCTTGCGGTCCAAGATCGACAAGGGCTTTGCGCAGCCGCTGCTGCATACTGTGCGCGGCGCCGGCTACATGATCCGCGACGGCGCCCGCTGAGCCGGCGGCGCATTTAGGATTTTTCCGCCTCGGGTTACAATGTGGTTGCCGCGCCCGCCACGGGCGATTTGGAGCACGCCATGACCTCAAGGGATCCGTTTCTCGCGGCTCGTGATTTCCTGCTGCGGCATCGTGAGGATTACGCTGGCGCCCATATCGATTTCAAGTGGCCCGCGCTCGAGCGTTTCAATTGGGCGCTCGACTATTTCGACGTGATGGCGCGCGCCAACGCGCAGACGGCGCTGTGGCTGGCGGACGAGGAGGCCGGCGAGACGAAGCTTTCCTTTGCGCAGATGAGCGAACGGTCGAACCGCGTCGCCAATGCGTTTCGCCGTCTCGGCATCGCGCGCGGCGACCGCATTCTGCTCATGCTCGGCAATGTCGTGCCATTGTGGGAGAGCATGCTCGCGGCGATGAAACTCGGCGCCGTCATCGTGCCGGCGACCACGTCATTGACCCGCGCCGATCTCGCCGACCGCTTTGCCCGCGGCTGCGTCCGCCATGTCGTCGCCAGCGCCGAGGCCACGGCAAAATTCGCCGACTTGCCTGGGGACTACACGCGTATCGTGGTTGGCACGGCAGCGCCCGACTGGGTTTCTTATGAGACGTGCTACGAAGACTCGGCGGATTTCGCGCCTGATGGCGAGACCCGGGCCGACGATCCGCTTTTGCTCTATTTCACCTCCGGCACCACGGCCAGGCCGAAGCTTGTGCTGCATAGTCAGCAAAGCTATCCGGTCGGACATTTGTCGACCATGTATTGGCTCGGGCTGCGCCCCGGCGACGTGCACCTCAATATTTCCTCACCCGGCTGGGCCAAGCACGCCTGGAGCTGTTTCTTTTCGCCGTGGACCGCACCGGCGACGATTTTCATCCTCAATCAACGCCGCTTCAATGTGCGGGGGCTGCTCGACACGATTGTGCGCTGCGGGGTGACGACTTTGTGTGCGCCGCCCACGGTATGGCGGCTGCTGATTCAGGAGGATCTCGCGGCCTGGCCGGTGCGGCTGCATGAGCTCGCCAGCGCCGGCGAGCCGCTCAATCCGGAAGTGATCGAGCGGGTGAAGGCCGCATGGGGCCTGACCATTCGCGACGGTTACGGCCAGACCGAGACGACGGCGTTGATCGGCAACACGCCCGGCCAAAAGCTCAAACCCGGTTCGATGGGCCGGCCACTGCCGGGCTATCGCGTGGCGCTTCTCGATTCCGCGGGGAGGCAACAGAAGGAAGGCGAAATTTGTCTCCTGCTCGCACCCCGGCCGACCGGGCTGATGCAGGGTTATCAGGGCGACGGCGGCGCCGTGCAGGCCCTCGATCAATCGGTGTACCGCACCGGCGACGTCGCTGCGGTCGACGAAGAGGGCTACCTGACCTATGTCGGGCGGGCCGATGACGTGTTCAAATCGTCCGACTACCGGATCAGCCCGTTCGAGCTTGAAAGCGTCTTGATCGAGCATCCGGCGGTCGCCGAGGCCGCCGTGGTCCCATCGCCTGACCCGATCCGGCTTGCCGTCCCCAAGGCGTACCTGGCGCTCGCATCCGGCCATGCGCCGGATCGCGAAACGGCCCTGTCGATCTTCCGCCATTGCCGGGGCGCGCTCGCGCCATTCAAGCGCGTGCGCCGGCTCGAATTCGCCGAGCTGCCCAAGACCATCTCCGGCAAGATCCGTCGCGTCGAGCTGCGGCGCGCAGAGGCAGTCAACCGGCAGGGCGGCAATCGCGCGGCGGCCGAGTTCTGGGAAGATGATTTCGCCGAAGGCGAGCTGTTGCGCAGTTGAGAGACAATCGGAAGTGGCTGCACTCGGTAAACTGCTGCGCACCACGGCTTTCCAGCTGACCCTCGTCTATCTCTTGATCTTTATTCTGTTCGCGGCTTCGCTGCTCGGCTATTTCGCGCTCAACACCCGCCGGCTGATCACCGAACAGATCACCGGCATGGTGCAGAGTGAAATTCACGGCCTGGCCGAGCAGTACAACGAGGGCGGCTTGAGACGATTGGTCACCGCGGTCGAATTGCGCTCGCGCCGTCCGGGCTCGAGCCTGTATCTGATCACCACGCCCAACGGGGAGGGTCTCGCCGGCAATGTCGGCGCGCTCGAGCCGGGGGTACTCAACCACCCGGGCTGGCTCGAAACCTCGTATCGCCGGCTTGATTCGCCTGAAGGCGGCGAGCATCGGGCGCTGGTGGAAGTGGTCCAACTTGGCGGCTTTCATCTTCTCGTCGGCCGCGACCTTGAGGAGCGCGATCGGCTTTACAGCATCATCACCAATGCTGGGCGCTGGTCGTTCGCGTTGGTGGTGGTGCTCGGGCTTGCCGGCGGATTCTTCGTCAGCCGGCGCGTGTTGAGTCGCATCGATGCCATGACCGACACTGCGCAGACCATCATGGCCGGCGATTTGGCCGGCAGACTGCCGGTGGCCGGCACCGGCGACGAACTCGACCGCCTCGCCGATCACGTCAATGCCATGCTCGACCGCATCGTGGCATTGATGCGCGGTCTCACGGAGGTCTCCGACAACATCGCCCACGACCTGAAAACGCCGCTGACCAGGTTGCGCAATCGCTGCGAGCAGGCGCTGCGCCATAAGGGCGATGTGGTCGATTATCGCGCCGTCCTCGAAGCCACGATCGAGGAATCCGATGAACTTATCCGCACCTTCGACGCGCTGTTGATGATCGCCCGCGCCGAATCCGGGCATGCGCGTGATAACATAACCGAATTCGACGCCGCCGAGATCGCCCGCGATGTTGCCGAGTTGTACGAACCGCTGGCCGATGAAAATGGTCTTGCGCTCAAACTGGACGCATCGGGCAAGGCGCCGATGCGGGGCAATCGTGAGCTGGTGGGCCAGGCTCTGGCCAATCTGGTCGACAATGCCATCAAATATGCCGCGCCGCAAAGCAAGCTCAACGGCGAACGCGCCGAGATCCTGGTCAAGACCGGCAGCGAAGGCGAGCACATCATCTTATCGGTAGAGGATCGCGGTCCGGGCATTCCGGAAGCGGACCGCGACCGCGTTGTCGAGCGCTTCGTGCGGCTTGAACAAAGCCGCTCCCAGCCGGGTTCGGGCCTGGGACTGAGCCTTGCCTCTGCGGTGGCGCGGCTGCACGGCGGCGAGCTTAAACTCGAAGACAACAAGCCGGGGCTCAGAAGCATCATTGCGCTGCCGCGCGCGGGACCGGCGTGATGCGGTCCCCCGCCAAGCGCAAAAAACTGCGATCTGGAGATTCGGCGCTGGTGCGACGGTTGGCTCGTGCCAGCCTGGCCGGTCGTGCCGGGTACGCGGGGTTGCCGGTGCTTTCCGCTGCCGGGTCGACGCGCCTTTTCGAATTCCTCGCAAGCATAGCGGATAGTCCGGCCGGCAAGGCGCTCAACAAACTTGCCGCTAGCGAACCGCACCTTGTCCAGCTCCTTGGGGGCATTGCCGAAACCGCCCCGTACCTGTGGGATCTCGTGCGCGCCGACACTGCGCGCGTGCGCCGCCTCATTACTCGCGACCCGGATGAACAATTTGCATCGATCCTGACAAGAGTCCGTCAAACCGCTGTTGCGGCGCGCGGCGCCGAGACGCTGATGCCCGCGCTCCGCCGCGCCAAGTCGGAGGCGATGCTGCTTGTCGCGCTCGCCGATATTGGCGGCGTTTGGCCGGTCGAGCGTGTCACCCGGGCACTGACCGAATTTGCCGACGCGGCGGTCGGCGCGGCGGTGCGTTACCTTCTCCGCGATGCTGCCCGGCGCGGCAAACTCGCCCCGCAGGATCCGGCCGATCCGGAAACCGGCTCGGGATACATTGTCCTCGCCATGGGTAAAATGGGTGCCTATGAGCTGAATTTTTCCAGCGATATCGACCTTATCGTATTCTACGATGCGAGCGCCGCGGCGCTCCCGCCGGAGGTTGAGCCGGCGCTGTTTTATGTCCGGCTCACCCGTGACCTGGTAAAGCTCATTCAGGAGCGTAGTCCGGATTACGTATTCCGCGTCGACCTGCGCCTGCGCCCCGATCCGTCCTCCACCCAGATTGCGATCTCGAGCGATGCCGCGCTCAACTATTATGAACACCGCGGCCAGAACTGGGAGCGGGCGGCGCTGATCAAGGCGCGCCAATGCGCCGGCGATCGGGCGGCCGGCGAAAAGCTCTTGGGCGATCTCGCACCTTTCGTCTGGCGCAAATACCTCGACTACGCCAGCGTCGCCGACGTGCACGAAATGAAGCGGCAGATTCACGCCTATCGCGGGCATGGCGAAATCGCGGTGGAAGGCCACAATATCAAGCTCGGTCGCGGCGGCATTCGCGAGATCGAGTTCTTCGTACAAACCCAGCAACTCATCGCCGGCGGACGGCACAACGGATTGCGCGGCCGCGCCACGGTGGCGACGCTCGCCGGTTTAGCCGCGGGCGGCTGGATCGACAGCACCGCGCGCGACGAACTGACCGCCGCCTACGAATTCTTGCGCCGGGTCGAGCACCGTCTGCAAATGCTGGCCGACGAGCAGACGCACACATTGCCGGCCGATTCGGCGGCGCTCGAATCATTTGCCCGCTTTCTTGGCTTTGCCGGCCGCGACGAATTCGCCGCCGCGCTCGTTGCGCATTTGCGCAACGTCGAGCGCCATTACGTCAAGCTGTTCGAGCGCGAGCCCGCATTCCTCGCCCGCCAACAAAACCTAACATTCTCGAGCTCGGAGCATGAAGGCGAGACGCTCGATCGGCTCGCTCTGCTCGGCTTCCGCCGCCCGCAGGCCTTGGTCGAGGCGGTGCGCCGCTGGCGCGAGCCGCTCTATCCGGCTTTGCGCGGCGAGCAGGCGCGAAATAATCTTGCCGAGCTTCTGCCGCTCATCATCGATCAGGTCGCGCGTTCCGACAACCCGGATTTGGCTTTCGTTTCCTTTGACCAGTTCCTCTCCGGGCTGCGCGCCGGCGGGCGTTTTTTGTCGCTGCTGCGACAGAACCCGCAGGTGATCGAATTCGTCGCGCTCATTCTCGGGGTTGCTCCGCGCCTTGCCGACACGATCGCGCGCAATCCGCATCTGATCGATCCGCTGATCGATCCTAGTTTCTTCGGCGCGCTGCCGGACCAAGAGCGGCTCGCTGAGGAGCTGAGGCAGGCCGTGGCCGAGGCGCGCAGCTACGAAGATTTTCTCGACGCCATCCGGCTGTTCGGCCAGGAGCGCATGTTCCTGATCGGGGCGCGCATTCTCTCGGGCTCCATCTCCGCGGAGCAGGCCGGCGAGGTGTTCGCAGGGCTCGCCGAAGTGTTGGTGCGCGCGCTGCTCGCCAAAGTGCAGGAGACTTTTGCCGCCGCGCACGGCCGCATTCGCAGCGCGCAGACGGCAATCCTCGCGCTGGGCCGGCTGGGGGCGCGGGAGATGACCGCTGGGTCCGACCTCGATCTGATTGTCGTCTACGACTTCGACCAGCAATTTCCGATCTCCGACGGCGAACGTCCGCTTTACGGGGCGCAATACTTCGCGCGGCTCACGCAGCGCCTGATCAGCGCGCTCACCGTGCAGACCAATTACGGCCTGCTCTATCCGGTCGACATGCGGCTGCGCCCGTCGGGCCGTTCCGGCCCGCTGGCGACACAGATCGACGGGTTTGCGAACTACCAGGACCACGAGGCCTGGACCTGGGAGCACATGGCGCTCACCCGCGCGCGCGTGATCGCCGGGCCGCCGGACTTTTGCGCACGCGTCCAAAGCATCATCCGTGAAGTTCTTTGCCGCGTTCGCAACGCAGCTGAAATCGCCACCGACGTCGTCGAAATGCGCGGCGCGATCGCCAAGGAAAAGGGGGACGCCGACTGCTGGGACCTCAAACATGCGGCAGGGGCCTTGGTGGATATCGAATTTATCGCGCAATACCTACAGCTCGTTCACGCCGCGAAGATGCCGGAGATCCTCGACGCCTCGACGGCGCGCACGCTCGAGAAGGCGGAGCGGCTCGGCGTCCTGGCGCCGCAGGAGGCCGCCGTGCTGCGGCCGGCCGTCAAACTGTTTCATGATCTGACGCAAATCATTCGCCTGTGCCTGCCCGGCAAATTAGATCCTGCCGCCGCGAGCAGCGGCGTTCTCAGCCTGCTTGCCCGCGCTGCCGACTTGCCCGATTTCCCGGCGCTGCAAGCGCACGTGGAGGAGACGCAGCGGCAGGTTCGCAGATGCTTCGTCAGGATTTTGGGAAGTGCGCCGTGGAGTAGCCCCGCAGAAGCACCTGGGCGCGGCACCAGCGATGCGACGGTGTCGATCAAATAGCCGATCTAAAGCGCCCATAGCCGAAGAACCTCAATCGCAGATGCGCCGACCTACCGTGATGCTATTGCGTGATCACGAGCTTAGCCCGCAAGCGCTTGCGTGCGGGGCCTGGGCGGCTGGGATCATGCTGCTATGCTGGGTCCAGCGAGTGCTTGTGGTGAATACCGAGGCCCTGCGTGCCGACAATCTTTTGGCGGCAGCCGCACCACGACGATGGTGCCCCTGCCGAGGCGCGAACAGATGCGCATGGCGCCGCCGTGCAGTTCGACGAGGGATTTGGCAATGGCCAAGCCGAGCCCGGAGCCCTGGTGCCGTTTGGTCAATTGACTTTCGACCTGCTCGAACGGGCGACCAAGCTTGTGCAGCGCATCCTTCGGGATGCCGATGCCGTCGTCTGCAATGGCGATGGTGATGGTGCCGACGCGCTGTCGCCCGACAACGGTGATGGCGCCGCGGTCAGGCGTGAATTTGACCGCGTTGGACAAAAGGTTGAGCACAATCTGCTTGAGGGCGCGGCGGTCCGCCTTAACCGAGATGGCGGGGGTGATGTCGGATTTTACTGTCAGCTGTTTTTCGTTGGCGGGGCCCGAAATGACCCGCAGGCATTCGGCGACAGCCGCGTCGAGCTCGACGTTCTCGGGCGTGAGCTGAAGGCCGCCGGCCTCGATGTTCGACATGTCGAGAATGTCGTTGATGACATCAAGCAGATACTGCCCGCTTTCGCGGATATCGCGCGAGTATTCGCGGTATTTCGCCGCGCCGAGCGGCCCGAACATCGCCGATTCCATGATTTCCGAAAAGCCGATGATAGCATTGAGCGGCGTTCGCAACTCGTGGCTCATATTGGCGAGGAATTTCGATTTGCTCTGGTTGGCTTCGTCGGCGCGGGTCCTTTCCTCGGCATATTTTTCCGCTAGCTCGGCCAGCTGTGCGGTCTGGCGTTCCAGCGCCTGTTGCGATCGTCGCAGATCGTCGACGGTGGCCATGCGGCGTTGTTCCCCCTCGACCCACCGCTGCTCGTGCAGCTTGATCTGGGTGATATCGGTCCCGACCGACACGTAGCCGCCGTCCTTGGTGCGGCGCTCGCTGATATGCATCCAGCGGCCGTCGTCCAGCTGGGCTTCGAAGGTCCGCGCGCCAGGCCGTTGACTCTCTTCGTTGGCGATTGGGGTGCGAGTGGTCAGTTTTCTTCCGGCCGCGGCGATCGTTCGGTAATCGGTCCCGGGCACGACTGCTTCGTCCGTAAGGCTGTGCAAGGCCTGGAAGTTGGAATTGCACAGCACCAGGCGGTCGTCGGCATCCCACAGTACAAAGGCTTCCGGTACAGTCTCGATGGCGTCGCGCAGCCGCAAATCTGCGGCCATGCTCTTCTCCACGAGATTTCTCTGCTCGGTAATGTCGACTGCGATGCCGATCAGATGCAGGCCGGCCTCGCCGCTCTGGCGGGCGAGTTCGCAACGCGCGCGCAGCCACAGCCAGCGTCCATCGGCGTGGCGCATACGAAAGGCATGGTCGAAAGACTGCAGCCGGGCGTCGACCAGCCGTGTCGCAAGGTCGCAAAGATCGATGTCCTCGGGATGCACCAAAGCACCGACCTCACCGAAGGTGAGCAGATCGTCCTTCGGCGACAGGCCGAGAATATCGAACATCGAATGCGACCAGAACACGCGGCCGCGGTCCAGATCCCAGTCCCACAATCCGCAACGGCCGCGATTGAGCGCGGTGTCGATTCGACAGCGCACGGCGTCGTGAATGAGGTCGGCTTCGCGCGCACGCGTAGCCTGCCAGTGAAAGGCGAAACCGAGAATGAGCACGACGAAGCCGGTGGCCGCCGAGAGCGTCGCGGTGAGTGCCGCAGTAGAGCGCCATTGCGCCAGCGCGTCGTCGAGCGGCTGCGCTACGGCAAGCATACCGGTCGGATGTTTCAGCGCGCGCACCGATGCCAGAGCGGATTTTCCGCCCGGCAGCGTAATCTGCATCGTGTGGGACTCGTCGGCAAATGTGGTCGGCGGCCCAAGTAGGTCGAGAATGGAGCGGCCGCGTAGCGACGGCTCCCCGGGGATGCTGGCGATGATGACGCCTGAGCCATCGGCCACCAGCACGTGGCGGCCCGCACCCGCTGCCCAGTCCGGCAGCGACTGCGGCAGCGCGCCGGAGGTGCGCACGAAGCTCAGCGCGCCGTCCCCTGCCGATCGATCGAGGGTGAAGGCGAATTGATCGGCGAGTGCTTCGACCGTTCGCGTCGCCTCAACAATGACTTGTCGGCGATAATCGAGCACCTGCACGGCGGCGCCAACGCAGATCGTCAATATAAAAGCGACGATGAGAACCGGCACCGCGCGTCGCAACAGCGGCTCGGCCCTCAACAGTCGCTGGTAGGCGGGCCTGGCGATCGATTGCGCCAGACCCTTGATAGAATCGGAATGCAAAGACGCACTCGCCATGTCGGCGCGCGCCATCGCCGGCCTCCGCTCGGACGCTCCCGGTATCCTTCCTCGGAAGGATGTGCCGCATCTCCTCCGAATCACCCTGATAAGATTCGATGCGCGGGGATTTGTCGAGACGTCGGCTCAACATTTTTAGCAATGCCAGCCGTGTCGTCGCTGATTCGTCTCACCTGGCGATGCTGGCGGCAGCAGATTGCAGATGAGCGGTCGCTGCGTACCGGCGGCGCCGGCGCTATGGCAAGTTCCGATGCGAGCCAATTGCGCCCGCCGCGTGCAAAGTAGTCTAGCTCTCCGCCAGGCTGCGCGCGACGATGTCGGCGAGCTCCCGCGACAGACCCGGCGTCGCGGCGACGCTGCGCAAGGTTGCTCTGGCGTAGTTGCGCCGCTCGCTTTCCAGCGCGCGCCAGGAGCGGAACGCTCCCATCAACCGCGCTGCGACTTGCGGATTCTTCGGATCGAGCGCGACCACAATGTCGGCCACGAACGCGTAGCCCGCGCCGTCGGGCCTGTTGAACTGGGTGTGGTTGACCTGCGCAAAGGAGCCGATCAGCGCCCGCACCCGGTTGGGATTGGCCATGGAAAAGGCGCGATGGCCGGTGAGCGCGCGTACCCGCTCGAGCGTGCCGCGCTCCGGGATTGCCGCCTGCAGCGCCAGCCATTTGTCGATGATCAGCGGATCGTCGGCATAGCGACGGTAAAAGTCGTCAAGCGCCTCGGCGCGCTCCGGTCGGTCATGCAAAGCGAGCGTCTCCAGCGCCGCCATGCGGTCGGTCATATTGTCGGCATCGCGATATTGCGCGAATGCCTGCGCGATCGCCTCGCTCCGTCCGCTGACCGCAAACAGGTCCAGGCATGCATTCTTGAGCGCGCGCCGACCGGCGCTCGCGGCATCGGGCCGGTACGGGCCGGGCGTGATCATCCGCTCATGGGTCTGCGCCAACGCCAGGCCGTGCCGCTCGCCGATCGCGGCGCGCAGCGTTCGCCGCGCGGCGAAGATCGCGTCGGGATCGACGTTGTGACCGATCTCGCGGGCGATATCGGCTTCGCTCGGCGGCATCAGCGTAAGCGCGATGAAGGCCGGTTCGAGCTGGCGGTCGGCGAGAATTTGGCCGAGCGCGTCCATCAGCCCGGCATCCTGGCGCTCGGCTCGGCCGCCCCGCCGCGCGGCGACGTTATCCATCAGCAGCGACATGGCGAGCGACTGCACCGCCTGCCAGCGGTTGAACGGATCGGCATCGTGGGCGGCGAGAAAGCGAAGATCGTCGGGCGCGATCGGCTGCGACAGTTTGATTGGCGCGCGGAAGCCGCGATTGAGCGAGGGAATCGGACGCTCCGCGATCCCGGTGAACACGAAGCTTTGGGTCGCTTGCGTCAACTCGATGACGCTGCGCTCGAGCGGCTTGCGGTCGAGCGCGAGCGGCAAATCGGCGCCATGTCCTCCCACGAGCCCGAGCGCGAGCGGAATGTGCAGCGGTTCCTTGCGCGGCTGACCCGGGGTCGGCGGGATCCTCTGCGCAACATCGAGGCGATAGGACCTTGCCGCCGCATCGTAGTGCGGCGTCACCACCACTTCCGGCGTGCCGGCTTGCGAATACCAGCGCATGAACTGCGAAAGGTCGCGGCCGCTCACATCGGCAAAGCATTGCACGAATTGTTCGACAGTGGCGGCTTCGCCGTCGTGCCGGGCGAAATAGAGGTCCATGCCCTCGCGGAACAGCTGGGGGCCGAGCAGTGTGCCGATCATGCGCACCACCTCGGCGCCCTTCTCGTAAACCGTCGAGGTGTAGAAATTGTTGATCTCATGATACAGCTCCGGACGCACCGGATGCGCGAGCGGACCCGCATCCTCGACGAATTGATGCGAGCGCAGCGCGCGCACATCGGCAATGCGCTCCACCGGACGCGATCTTTGATCGGCGGAAAATTCCTGATCCCGATAGACCGTTAGCCCTTCCTTTAGGCAAAGCTGGAACCAATCGCGGCAGGTGATGCGGTCGCCGGTCCAGTTGTGAAAATATTCGTGCGCAATCACCGCTTCGATATGGGCAAAATCGGTATCGGTCGCAGTCGCCGGAGAGGCAAGAACGTACTTGTCGTTGAAGACGTTCAGGCCCTTGTTTTCCATTGCCCCCATATTGAAGGCGGAGACGGCGACGATCATAAAAATGTCGAGATCGTATTCGCGGCCGAAAGCCTGCTCGTCCCAATGCATGGCGCGCTTGAGGCTGTCCATGGCATAGGCGCAGCGATCCTCCTTGCCCGGTTCGACATAAATGTGCAGCGTCACCTTGCGGCCGGACTTCGTGGCGAAACTGTCCTCGACGCGCGCAAGTTTGCCGCCGACCAGCGCGAACAGATAGCAAGGCTTTTTGAACGGGTCCTGCCAGACCGCGAAATGGCGTTTTGAGCCAGGCACGTCGCCTCGCGCGACGAGATTGCCGTTGGCCAGCAGTACCGGCGCCTCGTCTTTGTCCGCCTCAATGCGCGTGGTGTAGACCGCCATCACGTCCGGGCGATCGAGAAAATAGGTGATGCGGCGAAACCCTTCGGCCTCGCATTGCGTGCAATAGGTGGTGCCCGCGCGATAAAGGCCCATGAGCCGCGTGTTGCCCATCGGATCGATTTCGGTTTCGATCTCAAGCGTAAACGGGCGGTTCGGCGGCTGCACAATGGTGAGCCGCTCGGACGAGACAACGAAATTGTCAGCCGGCAGCGGCTTGCCGTCTACTTGCAGCGAGACGAGCTTCAAATCCTCACCGTCAAGGACGAGCGGCCCCGGTGCGCCGGCCGCATTGGGCTTAAGCTTAAGCGTGGCGCGCACGCGCGTTGCGGTCGGATGCAGCGACACGTCGAGGTCGACGGTCTCGATCAGCCAATCGGGTGGCCGGTAATCTTGCAGGCGGACGGGGCGGGGCTCTTCGGTGCGCATGATCCGGTTGATGTAAAGGCTTCGGGCGCTAATTAAAAGCGCATGCGGTGGCTGTGCCGGTTTTTGCCCGCAAGGAATATTTCCTCATGGCCATGATGCGGGCGATGGTATTGGAACGGGCGGGAACGCCGCTCGTCATGCTCGAGCGGCCGGTTCCGCAGCCGGCCGCGGGAGAAGTGCTGGTCGAGATCGCAGCCTGCGGGGTTTGCCGCACCGATCTGCACGTGGTCGACGGCGAGTTGCCCCAGCCAAGACTGCCCATCGTGCCCGGGCATGAGATCGTCGGCCGCGTAGCGGCGACAGGGCAGGGGGTGTCGGGCTTTGCGCGCGGCGAGCGCCTGGGCGTACCTTGGCTCGGGGCGACTTGCGGGATTTGTCCTTTTTGCCGTTCGGGGCGCGAAAACCTTTGCGACCGTCCGCTGTTTACCGGCTACACCCGCGACGGCGGCTACGCGACGCACGCCGTGGCCGATGCGCGCTTCTGTTTCCCGCTCGACAGTAAACTCGATCCGGCGCAAGCCGCGCCGCTGCTCTGCGCCGGGCTTATCGGTTGGCGCAGCTATCGCATCGCGGGCGAGGGCGAAGCACTCGGACTCTATGGTTTCGGCGCCGCCGCCCACATTTTGGCGCAGGTTGCGGCCTGGCAGGGCCGGCGCATTTTCGCCTTTACCCGCCCGCGGGACAAAACCTCGCAGGACTTTGCCCGCGCGCTCGGCGCGGTCTGGGCCGGCGGCTCCGACGACATGCCGCCCGAACAGCTCGATGCGGCGATCATCTTCGCGCCGGTTGGCGTGCTTGTGCCGGCGGCTTTGCGCGCGGTGAAGAAAGGCGGCCGGGTGGTGTGCGGCGGCATTCACATGTCCGATATTCCGAGTTTCCCTTATTCTCTTCTCTGGGAGGAGCGGCAACTCGTTTCGGTCGCCAATCTCACCCGTGCCGATGCGCGCGAATTTCTGGCGGTCGTGCCGCAAGCCGGCATCAGAATGCAGGTGACGCGCTATCCGCTCGCACAGGCAAACGCTGCGCTTGACGATCTGCGGGCCGGGCGGTTCGAAGGCGCCGCTGTACTCGTTCCCTGATGCTACCGCTGCGGCTCGGCATGGCCGATGACCCGCTGGATCGTCGGAAAATGCCGGCGCAGCCGACGCTCGGCGGCATCCACCAGATCGTGCACCGCGCGCACCGAAAGCGCCGGATCGACGCGGCAATGAAAGTTGACGATCTCGCCGCCCGGCGTCTCGCGCACCCGCACGTCATGAACTTCATCGAGGCCGGCAATATCGGTGGCAAACGAGCGCAGCAGTTGCGTCACCTCGGCGATGCGCGCGGCCGGAGCGTCCTGTCCTGCCACCACATCGGCCGGCAGCGGCTCGATATGCGTGTCGACTTCGACTTCCGGCCCGAATTCCTCGCGCACCGCCTCTTCCAGTCCGCTCGCAACCTCGTGCGCCGCATGCAACGGCATGCTGCCCTCAACCTCGAGGTCCGCCGACACCGACAGATGATTGGAAAGCGCCTGCACGGCCACGTGGTGAATGGCCAGGCCGCTTTTGTGCGCGATCATCATGACGCGTTCCCGTACGGTCTCGTCGTCGAGCGCCCGCGGTTCGGTGGTGATGGTCACTTCGGCGCGGGGCATGTCGGCGCGAATGGCGCGGGTGAGCCGCTCCTTTATGGCGGACACGCGGTCGAGCGGCAGCGTGCGGCTCACCGCGACGCCGAGATCGACGAACAGCACGGCGCCCGCTGGTCGGGCGCGCACGCGATCAACCCCGACGACGCCCGGCACCTCCCGCGCGATTGCGGCTACGTGCTCGCTCGCCCCGGCGGGCGCCGTGTCGGTCAACGAATCGATGGTGCGGCGCCCGAGCCGCCACCCGGCGATAAAGATAAAGACCGCGACGACGAGCGCGGCCGCGGCATCGGCCAACGGAAAACCGAGCGCCACGCCGGCAAGCCCGATCAGGACGGCGAAAGATGACCACATGTCGGAGGAAAAATGCAGCGCATCCGCCTGCAAGGCTTCGCTGGCGCACTCGTCGGCGACCCGGCGGAGCTGGCGGGAGCGAAAGAGATCGATGACAATCGATGCAGCAATGATGGCGAAGGCGGCCCCCGTCGCCTCCACTGCCTGCGACCGCGCGCCGATCAGCCTTTGCATGGCTTCCCAGACCACCACGCCAGTCAGCAGGAACAACAGTGCAGTCTCAGCCAGCGCCGTGACGCTTTCCATCTTGCCGTGACCGTATTGATGCTCGGCATCAGCCGGCTTGCCGGAAACGCGCACCGCGAAATAGGTCAGCACCGTCGCGGCGAGGTCGAGCAGAGAATGGCCTGCCTCCGATAGGATGGCGAGGGAACCGGTGAAGAGGCCGATAACTGCCTTCGCCACCGTCAGCCCCGCCGAGGCAGCAATCGAACCGAGTGCGGCCCGTTCCTTGGAATCCATGCAAGCCCTCGTGCCGAGAGCCGTTAGATGGGACGCGAAGGCGCGTCAATATAGGCCACTCGTCTGCGATTTTTACCTTCGGCGCCAGAGTCGCATCGCGCCGTCCAAAGCGCGGTTTTCAGAATTTGCGGCTAAAGTCGAGTGCCCCGTCGCAAAGCCGGACACCAGATCGGCGCGCCCCTAAGATCACCTAAGCGGAGAATGCATGCTGGTTCACCTCAGAGCGGCGCGCGCCCTGGCAGCGGTTGGATCCTATCATGGGAGCCATCACGTAAGCTTGCGCCTGCCGCTCTTCGAATTGCTCTCTAGTTCCCACCACGCGAGGAAGCGCCGTTGCTTTTCTTGGTCGCTCCAATATTCCCAAGACCAATAGGCCATAATCGTGGGCATTGCCCAAAACATTATGCAGAAGAACCACACAATGGCCCCAAGCGCTCCCGTCGGCCATGCTCCCGTTGCGACCACCCACAATGCGAGCCCTGAGCCCCATCCCAGGATGAAAACCCAGATGAGCAATGATTTCAGCAAGTAGCGTATTCGAGCCATCCATCCTCCTCCTTATCCCCTGTGCGCCTGATGCGCGCCTTGGCTAAGTTTCCGGCGAATGTGGAAGCCGAACGAGCCATGGCCATTCATTGACTCCAATAAAATTCCGTCCCGCGCAGTTAACGGAAGGGCCTGATCGGCGGTAGCGGAAAAGCCAGATTGCATCAAATTACAGTAGTTTCGAACGTCAATGCGTCAAAGTGCTGGGACATAGCGGAGCAAAAATATCGTCGCACTCAGAGCTTTTTGTTAGGGGCTTCGTACAATCTGATAGATCGGTGGTGCGCGTCTAATCGCAAAGCCGCCAGCCATGGCCTAACCCAACGCAATGAGCTGCGCGATGGCTGAGGCTCACCAACCCCTACAACAAACGCGAGCACGACCAAAAGCGCAGCACGTTGCGCTTTTCGGGACCGCGTGCTCCTGATCCTGCACTGTAGCGTCAAGAATCGACCGTCTTGTTGCAGTCATGCAAATCCCTACGCGGCACACATTGCTTATCGCGATCTGTCGGTTAACGTCACGTAAACCTGCACCCTGAGGTCCACTGTGAACGGGCGCTGGAAAGACGGCCGGGCTCTTCTATAATCCGGATGCCCGGAAGCCTAGGAGGTCCTTTATGCGCGTATTGGCCGTGATTGGCGCGCTCGCAATTCTCGCAGCGGTTGCCGCAGCCGTATTTTTTCTTGGCGGCTTCTACAATGTCGCCGCCTCGCAGGAGGATCCGGGTGTTGTCCGCTGGGTATTGACCCACGCCCGCGCGGCTTCGATCGCACGCCACGCCCAAGACCAGCCGCCAGCGAATATCAATGATCCGGAGACCGTTAAGGCCGGTGCGCGTGCCTTCTCGACGCTCGGCTGCGTCAATTGCCACGGTGCGCCGGGCGTGAAGTGGGCAAAATTCTCAGAAGGGTTGCGCCCCGATCCGCCCGATCTTAAGGATGTGGTCGGTGAGGCGACGCCGTCGCAATTGTTCTGGGTGATCAAAAACGGTATTAATATGACCGCTATGCCCGGCTTCGCGGCCGCGGAGGCGACGGATAACACAATATGGGCAGTCGTGGCTTTCTTAAAAAAGCTCCCTAGTGTTTCAGAAGCTGACTACAAGGCGTGGACCACGTCGGCGACCCCAAAGCAGCAATAATAGCTGATGCTAAGCACAATCCGAATGTTTCGGTCGGAGCTGTTCGGGCACACGGCGCAGATGGAATGCGTGTAGCGAGTTCAACGATTGCGCCGAGTGTGTGCCTGCTTTAGCGCGAATCTGATCATCCTTGCCGAAAATCTCGCCTTCATGGCTTTGCCGGGACGTCATCGTGCGCGTGCAGCGAACTCGTCAACCGTGGCAGCATAGACGTCTCCGGAATTCGCCGCGTGCGGCAATGCTGCGAGCCAGCGTGCGATTGCACTGGCGTCGAGCCAGCTGGCATGGACAAGCGATTGACTCTCGCCCAAAGCAGCGTTGAAGCGCGTGTAGCCGAGTTCGACGCAGCGCTTGACACACGCCGCGGCAAGGTGGCGCTGAATGGTCGTAAACTCGAACGATAGGGCGCTCACGCGCCGGCTGAGACCGGCCAAGGCCTCCATCTCAAAACCCTCGACATCGATCTTGATAAAGGCAGGCGTGCCGTATCGAACCATCAACGCGTCGAGCGTCGTCATTGCGACGTTCACGCTTCTAGGCCAATGTTGCGCTTCCCAGCCGGCGGCGCCCCGGGCAGCGTCGATGAATGCCGCCGACGTGGTCGAGGTCGCGGGATTGTCGATGTTAATCATCAATTTGATGACGCCGATGCGATTGCCAATGGCGGCCGCTTCGATCGTGACCATGGGTGTTCGCCCGTAGATCAGTTTGAGGACTTTCACCAAAGCCGGCTGTGGCTCGATGGCGACCACACGAGCGCCGAGCCGGCGGAACGAGGCAATGCGATTGCCGACATGGGCGCCAACGTCAAATACCAAATCCCCAGAGCATACAAATTGACTGTAGAAGCGGTCCATCGCTCCGGCGCGGCGCCGATCGCCGTAATAGATTCGCAGCGAGCGGGCGATACCACACGTGCTCCTGAACAAAATGGTCGCCTTAGCTACACCAGGCATGGACCCGATATCGACGCAATCGGTTTGATCGCGGCCGGCGCCAGGGCATGGAACTCAGGCGGTGGCGCAGTTTCCTCCGGTAAACGACCCACCCCGCTGCGTACGAACAACATGCCGAGCTCGGGCAACGCCGTGCCCATCGCGATCGGCACCGCCAGGATCAGACCTGCGGCAAAGAACAGCGCATAGGGGATGGCCGCCGGATGCGTAATAGCCAACAGGCCGATGACCCCGCTGCCCAGCAATGTCTGCGGCCAAAGGGTGCGCAACGCAACCCGCACCGGGACGTTGTGGTCATCCCGAACCTGACCGAGCCAGCCGCGAGTGTCGCCGCGGAATAAGCGGGCGATCATGAATATCGTATGTTCAAGCCACATGATCGGGCTCAGCAACATCGAAAAAATATAAACGACCGCGACATTGGCGAGAAATCGCGTGGCGCCGCCAAAGGCATGGCGCGACTGCGGCCTGAGCAGCACGTCGATCGCACCCGCCGTCAAGGGGGCAAACCACATCAGAAGAATGAGCACGAGCGCGCTCAATCCGGCGCCCGGGCAGATGAACGCGCTCGGGGTCGGCGCCAAAGCGACCGATGCCGTGGCGAGAACAAACATGCCGATCCAAGCGGGGGATTGCGCAAACATAAAAATCGCAGTGGCAATGTTGCATCGGCTCACCGCTGCCAGGCCAGGAAGCCTTACAAGGCACCAGTACTGCATATTGCCTTCGCACCAGCGCAAATCCCGGCGGATGAATTCGAGCAAGGTCGGCGGGTTCTCTTCCCAACTGCCATCTATAGCTACCACGCGCACACCGTAGCCGGCACGGCGGATGAGTGCGGCCTCGATCTGATCGTGACTGAGAATATGTCCGTCGTCCTCACCGCTATCCGACAGCATGGGAAGCCTGCCATGCGCGATGAATGGGGCAAGGCGGATCAGTGCATTGTGCCCCCAGTAGGGGCCGCAATCGCCTTGCCACCAAGCGCAACCGACGGTGTAGGTCCGCATGCCGAGCCGCATGCCAAATTGGAAAAGACGGACGAAGGCGCTCTTCGAGGGCAAACCGACGACCAGACTCTGCACGATTCCAAGCTTGGCATCCGCCTGCATGATACACACCAGCCGCAGAATAGCGCCGCCGCTCATGAAGCTATCGGCGTCGAGGATGAGGGCAAAGTCGTGATCGCGCCCCCAGCGGTCGCAGAAGTCGCGAATGTTGCCGGCTTTATAGCCAGTATTGATCTGCCGGCGACGATAGGTGACGGCGATCCGATCACGCCAGCGCGCCGCCAATGCGCCAAACAGCGTCTTTTCCGCGACGGCAATTGCGGCGTCGTCGGTATCGCTCAGCACATAGATGTGAAAATGGTCGGCATAGCCGATGCCGACAAGCTCAGTCATCATCGCCTCAAGATTGCGAATTGCCCGCTGCGGCTGCTCGTTGCGGATGCACAACACGATCGCTGTCGATGTCGTAATCGGATCGTCGGCCTGGCCCGTTGCCGCAATCGACACAGCAATCTCGTCCGGGTAAAAACGCAGAACGATAAAGCCGATCACCGCGTTCCAGAATCCGCTCACCAGCCACGGTAGCGTCAGCGCGAACAGCACGACGATGCCGAAATCGGCAATGCTGAAGCCGCCGGCCGAAAGTGCCACAACCACAAGCGCAAGCATTGCGCACGCCGTCGCAGCGAACAGCGCGGCATAAAGAAGCCGTCGCCCGGTCATATTAACCCGGTCACTTACCGTATGCACAGCAGTTGCGTTAAAACGGCGTCCCGTCAGCCCCGACACCCCCCGACACCCCCATTAGCCGCTCATCTGCCTATTCCCTGGCCGTGATATAACACCGCGAATGCGTCCGAAGTCCGCTATGAAAACCCCATTACTGCGTCACAGCCGGATGGATGAGACAGCCCACGCGCTTTGGTATGTCCGGCCCAGCCACGCCGAAATCCGTGAGGAAAAGCTGCTTCCCCCAGGTCCGGGCCATGTACGGGTGCGCGCGCTGGCCGGTGCTCTCAGCCGCGGCACGGAGGCGTTGGTGCTCGCCGGTCATGTGCCGCCGAGCGAGTTCGAACGCATGCGCGCGCCATTCATGGGCGGCAATTTTCCGTTTCCGGTCAAATACGGCTATTCGACGGTCGGCCGGATCGAGGCCGGACCCGCCCATCTGATCAATCGCATCGTATTTACGCTGCATCCGCATCAAGACCGCTTCAATGTGCCGTCCGATGCCGTCGTTGTCCTCCCGGATCAAGTCCCGCCGCGCCGGGCCGTGCTGGCCGCCAATATGGAGACTGCGCTCAACGCGATGTGGGACGGCGAGCCGGGGCCAGCCGACCGCATTGCGGTTGTCGGCGGCGGCGCCATCGGGGCGCTCGTTGCATTTCTATGCGGCCGACTTCCCGGCGCGGAGGTGACCCTGATCGATATTGACGCCAGCCGCGCGGAGATAGCCCGCAAGCTGGGCGTGGCTTTTGCCAAGCCCTCGGCGGCGCCGGCCGATTGCGACGTGGTGTTCCACGCGAGCGCTACGGCTTCCGGCCTTGCAACCGCGCTGGATTGCGCCGGCGATGAGGCCGCTGTGCTCGATCTGAGTTGGTACGGCGACGGGGCAGTCGCGGTGCCGCTCGGAGCTGCGTTCCATAGCCGCCGGCTGCGCTTGATTTCGAGCCAGGTCGGCCAAGTAGCCCCTTCCCACCGATCGCGTTGGACAACGAACCGGCGGCTCGCCGCGGCGGTTGCCTTATTGGCTGACGATCGGCTCGATGGCTTGTTCGCCCCCGCGATCACCTTTGACAATTTACCAAAGCACCTTCCAAATATTCTTATTGCCAAGAGCGGACTGCCGTGCCAGCTCATCGATTACAAAACGTGAGGGAATTGCTTGTTTGCTGTTGAAGTCCGCGATCACATCATGATCGCTCATTCATTCCGCGGCATTGTTTTCGGCCCGGCACAGGCCCTGCATGGGGCGACTTTCGTCGTGGACGCGGCTTTCATTGCGGAAACGCTCGACGACGACGGTATCGTGGTCGATATCGGACGCGCGCATCACGCACTCAAGGCGGCGCTGGGGTCGCTGAACTATCAAAATCTCGACGATGTGCCCGAGCTGAAGGGCGTCAACACAACGACGGAATTTTTGGCCAAATATATCTTCGAGCGTCTGGCGAATAGCGCGCGCGAGGGTGCGCTCGGAGGTCAGGGCCATGAGCTCAAAGCCATTCGGGTGACGCTATCGGAATCGCATGTGGCGCGCGCCTGGTACGAGGCAGTGTTGCGGTGAGGCGGCTTGCTTTTGCGGTGCCGGGGGATCTTGCCGCGCCGACCGGCGGCTATGCCTACGATCGCCGGATGATCGCCGAACTGCGACAACTCGGCTGGCACGTTGATATCATCGGGCTTGGCGAAGGATTTCCGTGGCCGCACGAGCACATTCAACTGGCAGCACAGACTCGGCTCATCCAGGTGCCGCCCGGCGATCCCATCGTGATCGACGGGCTCGCGTTTGGAGTGCTTCCCGATACGGCGCAGAGGCTTCGTTTCGATCACCCGCTGGTCGCGCTGATCCACCATCCCCTCGCGTTTGAGTCGGGCTTGTCTGACGCGCAGAGCGCGGTATTGCGGGAAAGCGAACGCGCGGCGCTGTCCTGCGCAATTCGCGTCGTGACGACGAGCGCGGCGACAGCGCGCTGTCTTATCGCCGATTACATGGTCCCGGCGGCACGAGTGAGCGTCGCGCCGCCCGGTACCGACCCGGCGCCGAGGTCGCGCGGCAGCCGTGGCGATATTGTGCAACTGCTGTCGGTCGGCTCGCTGGTGCCGCGCAAAGGCTTCGATGTCCTCGTCGCGGCACTTGCGCCCATCACGGACCTGCACTGGCATCTGTCCATTGTCGGCGATACGCGCCGCGATCCGAGCAGCGCAGTAAAGCTCGAGGCGGATATTGCGCGCCTCAATCTGAGCGATCGTGTCACCGTGCTGGGTACCCTGCCGCCCGCCGGCCTCGAGAAGCTGTATGACGGCGCCGATTTATTCGTACTCGCGTCGCGGTTCGAAGGTTACGGTATGGTCTACGCCGAAGCCATGGCGCGCGGATTGCCGATCATCGGGACGACGGCCGGCGCCATCCCAGACACGGTGCCCGCCGACGCCGCCATACTCGTTGCAGCTGATGACTCAATCGCGCTGGCCTCGGCGTTGCGCCATTTGATCGAAAATTCCGATATCAGGGACAAGCTGGCGACGGGCGCATGGCGTGCGGCAAGTCGGCTGCCAAAATGGCGGGACTCCGCAAAAATATTTGTCGGTATCCTGGAATCCATCGCGTAAGCAACCCCACCATGGATGTCCAATCTCGCAACATCAGGTCGGTTTACGCTGCCCTTGTCGAAAGAGCACTCTCGCCAAGTCGGCACAGGCTCGAGGCTGCATTAGCATTGCTGTGCGCCCGGCGACCACACCTTCAGTCAACGCGGTGCTTTGCCCGCAATCCGATTTCTTATAGGCCGGGTTAACGAAGATGGTTGCAATACCAAACTCGGCTGCCTTTTGGGCGACACGAAGTCCTGCAATGTCGGAACACCGAGCCATGCAGTCAGCGATGCAGTCTCCTGTCCGCTCGACCGCTTTGATGGGGCTATGTTGGTCAGGTCTTCTCGCGCGCTGATCCGCAACGCTGCGGCAATGGTCGTCACATTTTCTGCAAAAGCTGTTTGGATTGTGTGCCCGGATAAATCCTGAGATATCCAGTGTGGAATTTTCCGATGAACAGTTTTGCGGTGGACTGGCTGGCGCGGCGCGAGCCGTATGACAGGCGTGCACGCAACCCAAGAATTCTCGACGCCGTCGTCGCCTCGCTGCAACATACTTCAGTGCTCGGGGTCGTCGATCTCGGCTGCGGCACGGGAGCAATGCTGCGTGAACTCTCGCCGCGGCTTGCGGCGCTGCAGAATTGGCGCCTCGTCGACAATGATCTCGACCTCATGGCGCGGGCGGCTGCGGCGGCTGCGGCGGATGTTCCGTCCGGGATCACGCTGACGGCGATGCCGCTTGACCTCAGCCGCGGTTTTCAAGCGGCGCTCGATGGGTCACTCGATCTGGTCGTCACGTCGGCGCTGTTGGATCTTGTCTCGGAAGGTTGGCTTGAGCAGTTGGCGGTCGAGATCGCCGCGCGCACTTTGCCGTTTTATGCCGCTCTAAGCTACGATGGGCGCGCCCAGTTTGATCCGGCCGATCCATTTGATGAGCCGATCATCGCAGCGCTCAACACCCACCAGCGCACCGATAAGGGATTTGGCCCCGCCCTGGGGCCGGATGCGGCGTCCTGCGCGATCGCACGCTTGTGCTCACTCGGCTACGCCGTTGTTCACGGCCCGTCTGATTGGCTCGTGGTGCCGGACGATGCCAATATGCAGCTCGCTCTTCTCGACGGCTGGGCTGGCGCCGCTTGCGCAGCCGGCGCGTCACGAGCGGACGCTATGGCCTGGCTGAGCCGCCGCCGTGATTTGGTTTTGACGGGCCGATCCTCGATCCGGGTCGGTCACGTCGATTTTTGGGCGCGCCAGATCGCAATCCGCTGAGCCGAGAAATCGCAATCGAACAGTGTCTCATCCCCGAGCCGATGCGTATGCACCGAGGGGCGCAGCGCCTCGTCGACACGGTCGATCGAACCGAAGCCTAGACTCGACCGTCCGGCGCCGAGGATGAGCGGTGCCACTACGATGTGAACACGGTCGAGACAGCCGGCATGCAGAAAGCGCGACACCGTCTCGGGACCGCCCTCAACGAGCACGCGGCGCAAGCCCCGCTCGGCGAGCCCCGCCAGGATGGCCATAGGTGCGATATGTCCGTCCCTTGCGGGCAGGGGTAAAATTTCCGCCCCGGGCAATCGGCAATCGACACCCTTCGCTGTTACAACAATGCGGCGGCCATCGCGGCCGAGCAGGCGCGCATGGGGCGGCAGCCGGCCGCGCGGGTCAAGAACGACTCTGACCGGATTGGGACCCTGGACGTGACGAACGGTCAATTGTGGGTCATCGGAGGACGCGGTTTCGACGCCAACAAGCACGGCATCGACCAACGCCCGCAAGCGGTGGAGGTGCGCAAGGCCCGCCCGCCCGTTGATGTAATGCGACCGGCCGGTCGTCGTTGCCACACGACCGTCGAGTGATTGCCCGATTTGACCGACAATAACGAGGTCGTCGACCTTTCCGGCGCGGAGCGGGCCGAATATGCCTTCCCAAGGCTGGGGTAACGGAGTGGACAATGCCCGGAAGTGGTACGGCACTTGTCGCCAGGAATCGTAGCAATCCTCCCCTTCGTGAGGTTTGCCGAGCTGTAACGTCGTCGTGAGCGGCTCGTTCAAAGCCCACCATTCGTTGAGACCGCCGAATAATTAATAACGAGGGGTGCCTCGCCTGCTATATAACCCCGAATGACGATAAATTTCATGGCAACGCAAGGTTTCATGGTCGTAGAGAACAAACCCGCAAATCCAGCCGCCGATGTGCAGGACCTCTTCGGCCCGCCGGATCATATCATGGTCAGCAGGGCCTTGGCCGAGTTCCGCGCCGGTCGCCCGATCGTCATCGCTAGCGACGGCGAGGCGGTGATCACTCTGCCGGTGGAACAGGTCGACGATCGGCGCTGGGCGGGCTTTGTGCGGTTCTGTGCACCCGCATCGCCGTTTCTCGTCATTACCCAGCAGCGCTCGCGCGTTCTCGGGCTCTCGGGAAATAGTCCCATCGCGCTGCGACTTGCACCTGATCTCGACGCCGAACAAATTCTCTCGCTCGCAACCGAGGCCAAGATCGACGGGCACCTTGACAGCGAGCCGCTCGATAAGGGGGCATTTGCCGCCGCGGCAACAGCAGCCATCGGACTCGCCAAAATGTCACAGTCGTTGCCCGCGGTATTGGCGGCCTCGATACCGGCAGGATCGACCTCAATCGTGGGAACGCCGATCGTCAGCGTGCCGGTCGAGGCTATCGACGACTTCCGTTGTGCTCTGCTTGTGTCGCTCAAGCTCACGGCGCAATCCGATATACCGCTGCATGGAGGGATCTCGGCGCATTTCGCGATCTTCACCGACATGCTCGGGTACAGCCAGATAGCCGTGATCGTCGGCCAGCCGAATTTCGCCGAGGCGGTCCCGGTGCGGCTGCATTCCGCCTGTCTCACCGGCGATGTGTTCGCATCCGGGCGGTGCGATTGCGGCGACCAGCTGCGGCTTGCGCTGGTTCGTCTGCAAAAGGCCGGCGGCGGAATTATTCTGTATTTGGCGCAAGAAGGCCGCGGGCTCGGGCTTGTCAACAAAATGCGCGCATATCGGCTGCAAGATACCGGCCTGGATACGCTGGATGCCAACACGACGCTCGGCTTCGAACATGACGAGCGCGATTATCTGGTCGCGGCACGTATGCTCAAAATGCTCGGCTGCAATCGCGTTTTGCTGATGAGCAACAATCCGGCGAAAATTTCCGGACTGAGGGATGCCGGCATCGAGATTGCCGGCACTATTCCCTTGGTCACCCCCGTTACGCCCCAGAACCGGCGCTATCTCGCGGCTAAGGCGGCGCGCGCCGGGCACCGATTAGGCGAGTGGACCAAAGACTTGGGCGAGGATGGTGCTCGGAAGTCACGTTGACCGGAACGCTCGCCTGAGCATGCCGGACGCTGACATCGCCTCAGCACGGGGTTGACCCTAACCTATGCTCGAATTGATGTCCGCCGTGATCGCGGGCGAGTCCGTGGGCGTTAGGGCGGCGGCGCAGCGAGGGCGATCGAGATGGCTAGCTCTGTTCCGGGCGTGGCCGCTGGCTGCGGCACAACGGCAAATGACGTCGAGGCCCGGCCACAGGATCGTTTGCTGCGCACGCTGGTCATCGCCTTCGGCGTAGGCGCCGCTATTTCCTTTGTGGTTGTTGGGCTGCGTTATCGGCTGCAGCTCTACGCCGATGGCTCGATGTTCTCCTATGCGGTCGCGGTGCAGGATGCCTGGGCGTTTCACTGGCACAACATTTCCGGCCGCTTGTTTGTCTATCTCTTCACGGTAGTGCCGGCCGAAATCTTCGTCGGAGTGAGCGGCGACGCGCAAGGCGGCATCGATCTTTACGGATTCCTATTCTTTGTCTCCAATCTCCTGGGCCTTGTGGCGACCTGGTTCGCGGATGGCTCGCGCAACCGCGTCATCTTCACTTTTGCCTGTGCTTCAACTGCCTGCTTTTGCCCTTTGGTATTCGGCTTCCCCACCGAAATGTGGATAGGCGCCGCGGTGTTCTGGCCCGCCTTGGCTGCTTGTCATTATCCTCGCCAGCACATTACGGCGCCGGTTCTGATCTTTTTACTGCTGTTAACGCTGGTTTTCAGCCATGAAGGCGGCGTCATCCTTGCCGCCCTCATCATGATAACCGTTCTGCTGCGCGGTCCGCGCAGCGGCTTGGCTTTAAGGACCGCTGCGAGCCTCCTCGCATCCTTCTCGATCTTGGCGATCGTCAAGGTGATGCTCCCTCCGGACGCCTACGATGCTCCGGTGATGCGCCGGGCGGCGCTGCACTTCTTCGATATCGCGACATTCACCTCCTACATCCTCGTGGTGCAGCTTGGTGCGCTGGCCGCTTACGGCACCGCATGGGTCGTGCTGCGACGGCTTGCGCCGGCACAGGCGCACGTTTGGGCCGCGCTGTGTGTGGTGGCGTCGTTATGCGTGTACTGGCTGATGTTCGACCGCGCCCTTCATGGCGAAGAGCGATATTATCAGCGCACGGTGTTATTGCTCGCAACCGTGGCACTCGGCGGGCTGGCTGGTGTGCTTGCTGTGGAGGCTGAGGGACACCTCAAACTTGGCGTTCCATGGCTGCCGCGTCTGATCGCTGCGCTTAAGACCGACACGATGGTCCGCGTCGTTACCGGTGCCTTCATCCTGATCACGCTGGTCCACATGGTCGAAACCACGAAATTTGTGCGCACCTGGATTGACTACACTGCCGCGGTACGCGCGCTCGCCATCAGCACGGTGTCCGATCCAGCGCTCGGCGATCCCCGGTTTGTATCCTCAGCGCGGATCAACTCCGATCTCAACCGACTGTCCTGGTTTTCTACGACGCCTTATCTGTCGATATTGCTGGCGCCGAAGTTTGCCCCGGCGCGGCTCGTAGTGGACCCGACGGCGACTTACTTTTGGCTTTCATGCGAAACTGCGGTTGCGAACGAAAGGGCTAACCGCGCCGTTCCAATGGCAAGCCGCCGGCTGGTGCGTATTTATGCCTGCCTGCATCGCTGACACCGGGCTTAAGCCCGAACTCAAAATCCGTCAAAAGCCGCCGACGTGTCTGCCCGCATCGAGCCCGATCGCACGGAGTGTGGGGGGAGACGCGATTGGGCGCGCCGTGCCTTCGCCCTCGCCGAAGGTTTGCCCCGTGCGGTGCCGCAGAACACAACGCGCGCAGGTGCAGCATCCCTGCCCGGGAGGAATGGATCGTTGACATACTTTCTCTTCCTGCGCAGGGAGCTGCGTGCACGGCGTGCGACGTAACAGTTTTGAGATTCCGATAAAAATGCCGCCAAACAGTCCCGTAGGTTGTGTATCGCGCCCATGATGGGTTGGAGCGAAAGACTAGCTTGATCAGGTGTTGGCGAAGCCGGGTGCAATTTTTGCACAAGCCTGTTCTACTTTTTTCGCTTTCGTTCCTGCGAAGAACTCGCAAAAATCGCGAACGGCCGCGCGAGTGCGCGACAATTGCGAATTCAAGCGGACGATAATCAGACTTGGCCCAATCGGTGTCCAGTGATTCGCTCCGGATAAACCGAGCCCGAGTACCTACGTCCCGACCAGGGGAGATCATGCCGCAAATAATCGGCAACGCATCGAGCACTTACAGATTATCTGGGGGCGGAGTTTCGAATCTCTTCGAGCGCGCCAGTTTGCTTGTGAAATGAACAACTCACGCGGGAGCCTTAGCGCGCGCAGCAAATTGGTTGCGTATGCGCGCTTTGCTCCTCATCGTGGATGAGACAAGGGGCTCCACTCAACGACAGTTCCGACAAGATAGAAAAATGCCAAATGGCCAGATTGAATGCAGCCCCACGGTTGATGGACGAGGCGATACCAAGTGGACCCTATTTCTCCTGGCAAAGCCGATCGAAATCGTCAAGAACGGCCTGGATCAATATCTTCCTGCGCGGGTCTTGTCCGCTTGGCGTAGCCGCAAGCACGGACAGCAGGTAGCGCGCCTTGTCTGCAGCCTCTTGCCAATTCAAGGCCGGGGCCGCGATCAACTGCGCCTCCAATTCATCCTGGGCCGCGCGCAATGTCCGTTCATTTGCAGCAACGTCCGCCAGGAGCCGGCGAAGGTCGGCTGCCTTCTGCGCGGCGATTCCGCGATGCTGGTCGAGATCGATCGTTTTATCTGTCAAGGCCCGAGACTCGCGCCAGCGCGGCGTGAAGGCCGAGAGGATCGATAGTCACCAACTCGGCCGTAGGGGCATAATCTAACTCGTGCATTTTGCTTTCTTCAAATTGCCGAGCGAGTTCAGTCTCCGCACGCTGCCGAAAACTCCCTCGAAAGAGCGAGAATCTGATTTTTGGCGGCCTGTTCTCTGTCCTGGCAAGACCGCCTATCTGGCGGTCCTTCGATTCCTACCGTGACGCGGCCGGAAAGCTCTCCACGCGTCGTCGTGAACGTGAACCTATATGAACCGGGACCGTCCTCTACCAGCGCGATTTGAGTTGGCATGCTGAAGTCCTTTTTCCCCGATTGGAGAGGGACACTTCAGAGCGTTTTAAAAAGAGAACCCCGCCAACTGGCGGGGTTCTCTCGAAATCAGCTCTTCGGTGCCCTGACCAGGCTTTTCGCTGGGCTGCTGGGCCTGCTGCCTGGGCTGCTCCTGACCTTCCTGCCCCGGCTTGTGGGCAGCTGGCTGCTCACCTTGCTGCCCCGGATTGTTACTTTGCCTACCCTGCTGGGGCTGGCCCTTGTTATCCTCAGTCATGTTGTAACTGTCCGAAATTGCCGAAATACAATTTGAATGCCATCATCCAAACTACATTAGTACCTAGCAACGATGGCCACAAGCATATGCCGGCTCGCACAAAAGGTCGGCGTTCAGATAGTGGATTCCAACGGACCACTATTAAGCCGACTTTGCAGCTCACGAAAGGTAATGAGGCGGCCCGACGTTTCATCCCAAAGCACGCGGCGCACAGACGCAAAACTCTCCGCCACCGTGAGTTGGCCGACATCAGCCAGATCGGGATGCCGGCGGAGTGCGAGCGGCAAGCGGTAGAACGGAATTCGGCTGCAGAGATGGTGGACATGGTGGAGGCCAATATTCGCCGTGAACCAGCGCAGGACACTCGGAAGGTCGTAATGTGAGCTGCCATAAAGGGCGGCCTCTTGCAGGTCCCAAGCTTTTCCACGGGCCCAAAATGTGTGCTCGAACTGGTGCTGGACGTAGAACAGCCAAACTCCGAGCGACGCGCCGATCAGCGTGACCGGCAGATGCACGAGCAGAAATGGACTCAAGCCCACGACCCGGATCGTAACGGTCGCGACCAGCAAAATCGCCAGATTGGTCCCCATCGTGCTGAGCCAAGGCTTCCAGCCGCCGCGCATCAGTCCGATCGGCAGGCGATGCTGCAGGAAAAAGAGGTAGGCGGGCCCGAAACCGAACATCACCAATGGATGGCGGTACATGCGATATCGAAGCCGACCCCACCTCGACCGCAACAGGTATTCGTTGACGGTCAACGTGTCGATGTCGCCCATGCCACGACGATCGAGATTGCCTGAGGACGCATGGTGGGCGGCATGTGTGCGCCGCCAGAAGTCGTAGGGCGTCAGCGTGAGCACGCCGATGATGCGCCCAACCCAGTTGTTTATCGATTGATCACGAAAAAGCGACCCGTGACCGCAGTCGTGCTGGATCATGAATAAACGGACAAGAAAGCCCGCTGTGGGAACAGCGAGCAAAAGAGAAAGCCCGTATCCGACGTGGAGCGATAACCACATTAACGACCAAAGGCCCACAAACGGCACGACCGTAATCAAAACCTCGACCGCGCTGCGTCCATGGCTCGGATCGCGATAGCTTCCGAGGGCTCGTGCCAAGGCGCGTACGTCGGTCGCTGCCACGCGCGTAACGTAGTTTGATCGATCGCTCAAAACGGCTCCATCCTCGTGATGCTCGCCTTAGGTTCAGGCATCATTAGCGAAAGAACTTGACAGTGATCTGAGGGGACACCTTTTCGATGGCTTCGTCCGCAGCATCGCTAACACGGTTTCGTGTCGATGTTAAAACCGATGCCGCATCCCGCACATTGCATGTGTTCGCCCGATTTCAGTTGGCTGATGCTTTGTTCAAAATCGCGGCCGCAGTTGGGACATTGAATTTGACCACATGATCATTGGCGCTGGGCATTGAGAACTCTTTCATCAAGGCTCATTTTCCGCGAGCCAGCCAGCCGGTACTGGCGAAATCTTGCACAGCAAGTTCGTACGGTGCCTTTCGCTCGCGCTTGTATGCTTTCGTTGCCGCCGCCTGAATCAATGTTCGATTGGGCTCTTATCGAGTATAGCTGCGCACCGAGCTTCGACATCTAGTCCTTCTTGCTCATCCGCCAAAGCTGGAAACCCTCGGTTCGGATGGCCTGTTCGATCACCTCGCGGGAGAGTTCATGCGGAGGGTCGCGATCGGGCGCGATGGCGCCGATCGCGCGCCAGGGTCTGAACTGTTTTGGCAACCGACTGCCGTCCAATTCGGCTCCGAACGCATGCAGATCCGGTCTGGGCTCGGACTTGAAGATAATTATTCGTATGGCGGAACGTGGCTCTACCGTCACATCGTTGGTGTTGGCTGGTTCAGCGAGCATGGTTGGTTACCTCCGGCGAAACCGATTGCGTTGCGGTGAGCGATTGGGCGGTCCGGCTCGTTCGTCCTTGTGGCGGAAGATTAGCCGTCCTTTTTCCAGATCATAGGGCGACACCTCGACGGTCACCCGATCGCCGGCCAGAGTCTTGATCCGGTTCTTTTTCATTCGCCCGGCCGTATAGGCGACGAGCGCATGGCCGTTGTCGAGCTCAACCCGGTAGCGCGCATCGGGCAATATCTCGGTGACGAGCCCCTCGATTTGCAAAAGTTCTTCTTTAGGCACGTCATGATTCCTTCGAATGAGCGGTCCACGCCGCACGGGAGGAAGAGACGTATCCCTGCGAGATATTGCGCGTGCTGATGCGCAGATGTCGTCCGTAAGCCCGAAAGTTGTCGAGGATTTGGTTTGATAATTCGCGGGTCGGACTAAGCACCAGCACCCGACAGCTCTTACGCAGGGCAAGGCGCTGCTGTGCGGCGAGACGATGCAGCATCGGCAGGAGGAATGCCGCAGCCTTGCCAGTCCCGGTTTGGACGATGCCTATCACGTCGCGCCCGGCCAGGACCGGCGGTATGGTCTGTACCTGGATCGGGGTCGGAGTGAGATATTTTTCTTCCGCAAGCGCTCGCGTGATGGCGTCGTTAAGTGCAAGGTCCTGAAATGAGGTCAAGAGAAGGCTTTCTTTTTGTGCGCGCTGTCGTGGCCGCTGCATTTTGCAGCGGGCCTTCATCGCGGGCGGTGATCGACACCCCGCGCGCTCTGGGCTGTCAGTGCACTAAGGAAAAGGCGAGCCAGAGACCGTTTGACGGGAATCCGTAACACGCGGCTCGCATGTGCCTTGTCAGGCTGCAACATGCAATATGGGCCGAACATGTGTTCGTTTCAAGGCGCGGCAGCTGTGTCCTTTTGAACGCCTAGGTTTCGTTCTGGTTAAAGCGATTGCAGCTATCAATTGGCGCCAGAAGCGTGCATTATTTGGCGCCAGAAGCGTGCATTATTCCTCCATGTCGAACCGCGCTCCGCTTCATGGCTTCGAAATAATCTTTGTATTCGACAGCTTCCCTGCTCGCTGGCCGTTGGCTTTACTTGGTACTTTTTGCATTGACGATGGTGCGGGTTTCGAGGTCGCCTGAAAGGCGTCATGTGACGACGTTTGATTACACCTCGCCGGCCGAGCTGTTCGTCGGAAAGCGTCGTGCCGGTACGCGGCAGCGGCTGGGCTATTGGCGCTTCGCCACGGCTGCAGAGGCGATCCACTTCGCTGTCGAAGACCTTCCGGCCGTGCGTACTCTGGGAGCCTGGATGCAGGTCGGCGACGAGCGCGATCAGGGCCGGGCGCATCCACAGATAATCCTCGCCTTTCGTCAACAGATGCCACCAGAGCACAGTGAGAGCGGGCCAGGGCCACTGCCGCCATCAAGACCCGCGCGATGCAACTTCAGGCAGGACAGCCGCAACAAAAGGGCAGCCGGCGTGGCCCAGCCTATGCGTTCAATGTCAAGGCGCTGCGTGACCGTAAGATGCTGCCGCCCCAGGCGGAGCAAACCTACGAGCGGTTCGTGGCGCAATGGAAACCGCGACGGCCAAAAACCGGCGCGCGGGCGCCTCAGCTCGGCAAGACACGTTAGGCAGTCTGGTGACGCTTGCAGCCGACGCGCCACGCTTCGCCACGAGGTCGCCCGCGCTTCGACAACCATAATCGCTGCTGGCGGCAACCTCCAGCGCGATCGAGGCTGGGCGCATTTTGCGACCACCGCGCCTCTGCGCGCATCGGCTGCTCGGGCGGCCGGGACGCAAGAATCTTGTGGCCTGGATGGGTTGACCGACCGCTCCGCCGACCCTACCGCCACGCCAACTAGCTGCCCGTCCAGATCGAGACGCTGATCGTGCGGCTGGCGCGGCTCCATCCCGACGTGCACACCCCGGCAATCAGCACGGTGCATGCAGTCCTGGACCGCCACGGCCTGGTCAAGCGCCGACGCGGACGGCGGAACAGGGCAAAGGGAACTCCACTTTCGCTTCCTGGAAAGCCCAATGAGCTGTGGTGCTGACTACAAAGGCGAATTCATGCTCGCCGACCGACGCTATTGCTACCCGCTGACGATTACCGACGTCCCAGCCGCTACTCATCGCCTGCGAAGCGCTCTCGACCACTAAGGAATACTTTGCCTTCGCGGTGTTCGAGAGCGCATTCAAAGAGTTCGCCCTGCCGCGGGCCATGCGCACCGATAACGGCGCTCCGTTCGCAAGCCCAATGCGCTGTTCGGGTCGAGCAGGCTCTCGGTCTGGTGGTGCACTTCAGGAGGGCAGGATTACGTTTTTCGCAACGACTTCTGGTCGTTGATTCTCCGATGGTCGTATGGACATGCAGAACAAAGATATCAGGCTTGCTGCCCCCGAACCGTGACCATTCAAAGAATCAGCCTTGCTGTCGAGGCCCCGTTCAGGCTGAGCTCCACCGCCATCTCGGCCCGTGACGACAGAGAGCCATTTCCAACCAGCATATTTGTCTCCAGTTTGGCGAAGATGGGTATAGCGCTTGAGGCTCGACCATGCCCGGTGACCGGACACGCTTGCCACTTGAGGGATGCTAAGACCCGTCTCGAACAGCCTCGAAACGCCATCATGGCGCAGGTCATGGAAATGTAAGTCCGTGATTCCGAGAAATTGGCACGCTCGCGTGAAGCTCGCTCCGATCGCATCTGCGCTGTACGGAAAAATCTCGTCGGAGGTTTTCGGCATCGATATGATGATTTGGTGCGCCTCCGGTGGGAGATCACACCAGACATCGTTTCCAATCTTCTCTCCGGGATTTTTCATGTCGCAAATCAACACTCGACTTCCTCCCGCCTCGATGTCGGTCCAATGCATGCGGGTGATTTCCTCCAACCGACGCGTCGAAAAAATCGCGAAAGCCATGATCTTCTGCATGGGAATCGACGACGGGCGGCGCTTTAACCGCTCGCAGAAATGGATCATCAACTTGTCCAACTCGTCCATCGTTGGACGACGATCGCGCGCGCGGCTCTTGGTCGTGATGCCCAGCCGTTTTGCGACGACGAACGCGTCCTTCATTGCGTTCTGGTCAAGCTGATATCCCCATGCTGGCCGGGCGATCGCGAACGCTGCCGCAAGACGCGAGAGATAATTGCCCACGGTCTGCGGTGTGACCTTCGATACGAGTTGATTCGCGAACACAATGATGTCGGCGCTCGTAACGGTCGAACACGGCCGGTTCGCGATATCATAGCGTTTGATCGCACGTAGTACCTGAGTCTTCGTTCGACCAATGTCTTTGACGGACTCTTCGGTATAGCGATCGATCACCGAAGCTAGGGTAGGGTCGGGGGATTTTTCCCGTTCGAGGGCGCCGGGCTTGGCGAGTTCGGTCTCGCGTCTTTCGAGCCATGCGGCAGCGGCCTGTTTGCGATCAAACGTCCGAGACTCGCGATGAACGATCGCGCCCCTGCGCTTGATGAGGACCTGCGCATGGTATGCTGTGGACCCACTCTTTCGCTTGCGCGGGATGATCGTTCCCTCGAGGCAAATTGTGGTACAGCATGGGCTGCACGGTACAGCATGGCTGTACTTTAAACAAGAAAATGGATGGAAAATCGGAAGAAAACAGGAGTGAATGAGTACAGCATAGGGTCGATGCAAACCGCTGACATTGCAGGAAAATCCAGCCATATCAGCCGGTTCAGATTTAGTGTTGCGCCGATGATGGAATGGACCGATCGCCATTGCCGTTTCTTCCATCGGCTGCTTACGCGACGCGCGCTGCTTTACACCGAAATGCTCACCACCGGCGCAGTGCTGCACGGGGATCGAGCCCGGCTGTTGCGTCACGATCCGGCTGAACATCCCGTCGCGCTGCAGCTCGGCGGCGCCGACCCGGCCGCGCTGGCGGCCTGCGCGCGCATCGGCGAGGATTTCGGCTTTGACGAAATCAACCTCAATGCCGGCTGTCCGTCCGACCGCGTTCAGGACGGTCGCTTCGGCGCCTGTCTCATGGCGGAGCCGGCGCTAGTGGGCGACTGCGTCGCCGCCATGAAAGCGGCAGTCCGGATTCCGGTCACCGCGAAATGTCGCCTCGGGATCGACGAGCAGGACCCGGACGAAGCGTTGGAGCGGCTTGCCGGCGCGGTGGAGCAGGCCGGGGGCGACGCGCTCATCGTGCACGCACGCAAAGCCTGGCTCAAAGGTTTGTCGCCCAAGGAGAACCGCGAAATCCCGCCGCTCGATCATGGGCGCGTGTACAGGCTCAAGGCGGCGCATCCGGGGCTTTCGGTCGTGCTCAATGGCGGCCTCCGCTCGGTGGAAGAGGCGCTCTGCCATCTCGCTCGTGTCGATGGGGTGATGATGGGCCGTGCGGCCTATCAGGAGCCGTGGCGGCTGCTTGCTGTCGATCCGCTCGTGTTCGCGCAAGTGGCTCCGTTTGCCGCGCCCAAAGACGCCGCGGCGGCGCTCGTGCCCTATATCGAGCGCGAGCTTGCCGAGGGAACGCGGCTGCATGCGATCACGCGCCATCTGCACGGGCTGTTCCGCGCTGTTCCCGGCGCGCGTGCGTTCCGCCGCCATCTCGCCGATGCGGCGGGCAACCCACAGGCCGGCGCCGAACTGCTGACGGCCGCGCTTTCACTGGCCTCGGAGAGTGCCCACAGTAAGCACAAATTGGAACACATCGCCGCGTAACGGTTTTGCGGAAAATAGAACAAGCACAACACACAACGATAGAATGCTATTCGGCGTCGGATTGAACGAAGTCCTCTGGCTCGCAGTCGCGATTCTCATTGCCGGCGCCGTTACCGGGATTCTTGCCGGGTTGTTCGGCATCGGCGGCGGCGCGGTGATCGTGCCGGTTCTCTACGAAGTGTTCCGCGTGCTTGGCGTGCCCGAAGAGGTGCGCATGCAGCTTTGCGTCGGTACCTCAATTGCGATCATAGTGCCGACCGCGGTGCGCTCCTTCCTCGCGCACCGCGCCAAAGGCTTGGTCATTCCACGCGTCATCCGCTTGTGGGCGATTCCTGCGGTGATTGGCGTCACCTGCGGCGCGATCGTCGCCGCCTTTGCGCCGCCGGCGGTGTTCAAGATCGCCTTCATCCTCATCGCCGGGTTTATCGCTGCCAAGTTCTTGTTCGCGGGCGACCGGTGGAATCTCGGGACGGAGCTGCCCGGGCGGCTGCCCATGACGTGTTATGGCTTCAGTATCGGGCTTGCCGGGTCGCTCATGGGGGTGAGCGGTGGTTCGCTCTCCAATATCGTGCTCACCCTCTACGGCAAGTCGATCCACAATGCCGTTGCGACCTCGGCGGGGCTCGGCGTGCCGATCACGATCGTGGGCACGATTGGCTACATTTTGGCCGGCCTGCCGCATCATGCCCAGCTGCCGCCGCTGTCGCTCGGTTTCGTGTCGCTGATCGGATTCGTGGTGATGGCGCCGGTCTCAAGCCTGATCGCGCCCTATGGCGCGCGGCTTGCCCACAAGCTGTCGCGGCGCAACTTGGAAATCATGTTTAGCGTCTTCCTGCTGCTGGTCTCCGTCCGCTTTCTCGTCAGTCTGTTTACGTAGGGTAGGCATGGCGCGCCGCGCTTCTAGGTCTCTAGTGCGAGCTCAAAGGAGCCGTGATTCCCGCGCGGTCTATTCCTGAAAGAGCGCCTAAGCACGCCGAGGCCGTGCGATGACCGGCGCTAAGGTCCGACGTTGCCCCAACCTATCGGTCGTTCACGGGGTAGCCACGCAAAAACAGGCGATCGCCGCTCACCTCCCAGCTCTGCAGCCGGTTGAGAAAGCTCATGCCGAGCAGGCTTGTCTTCAACTGGCCGGGCTGTGCCACCAGCGCGTCAATCGAACGCTCGGCCAAATTGCCGATGGCGATGCGATCAAGCGTCACCGGCGCAGCCCGGGCGCGTCCGTTCGCGGTATCAATCGCGACGGTGTATTCAAGCACTTCGAGCGGCAGGCCGGCCGCTTTGGCATCTTCGCGGGTGAGCACCACCGAACTGGCGCCGGTATCGAGCACCATGGCCACCCGCGCGCCGTTGATCTCGGCCTTAATAGCAAAATCCCCCGCGTTGGCGCGAGCGACCGCAACCGTTCGTCCATGCGACACCACGTGCCCGGGAAGCAGTTCTGCGAGCATGCGCTCTGCGATCTCATGTAGTTCGAACCGGTATGAGTAGGCGGCAACCAGCAAAAGGCCGAACAGCATCCACAGCGTGACCGCCGCGATCGCCTTGGTAAAGCGTCCCCGGTACAGAGTCAGCATCGTCCCAGCTACGAAGGCCAGGAGGGCGATCCTATACGATAGCGAGGGGAAATCCGGGCTGGTCAGAGGGCCGACGGCGCCGCCTTGGCGGACGAGAAGCATAGAGACGGCAATCGTCAAAAGGGCGATCAAGACAAGAAGCGACAGCCGTTGACGCACGGGAACCACCTTTACGACGCGGGTGCAGCGGGCGGACAGCTCACGCGAGCGGTTATGCGAACCGAAGCGCCTAACCAGCCGTCCATTTCACGGGCCAAGCGACGTTCGATGCCTAACCGCGCTGGCGCAGCGGTGGCGCCGGGGAGAGCGCACGGAATCTCAACGTTGGAATTCGCCATCGCACCTAGGCCCCCAGAATGGCGCCAGCATAATCGTCGCTAAGCGCTGCGGAACAGCCGTTCGCAACGAACCGGGAACGTCGCGCAAAATCCTTAAGACTCTTCATCCGGCGTCAGCGATCGAGCGGTAATCGACTGGTTTGTCGAGCCGTCGCCGGAGCCGGTTCGCGCCGCTTGCTCAAACTCTGTGGGCGCTCGACCGAAGCAGTCAACCCGCACCGGGCATTCTGGTTTCTTAGCGATTCCGGCCGTTTTGGCGCCCGGCCATCCTGGCGATAGAGTTTCCGCACGAGGACAACGAGGGAAAGGTCATGAAGCTCTACGACGGCGGCCGAGCGCCCAACCCGCGGCGGGTGCGCATTTTTCTGGCCGAGAAGGGCATCAAAGTGTCGACCGAGCAGGTGGACCTTGCGGCAATGCAGCAGCGCTCTGAGGCCTATACGGCGATCAACCCGATGCAGCGGGTGCCCGCCCTCGTGCTCGACGACGGAACGGTGATCGCCGAATCGATCGCGATCTGCCGCTATTTCGAAGCTCTGCAGCCGGACCCGCCGTTATTCGGCCGCGGCGCACGCCAGACGGCGCTAATCGAGATGTGGAATCGCCGGGTGGAGTTTCATCTCCTCCTGCCGGTGGCAAGCGTGTTCCAGCACCTGCATCCGGCCATGAGCGAAATGGTCAATCCGCAAGTGCCCATGGGGCGAGGCCAACAAGCCGCGCATCTTCGACTTTCTGCGGGTCCTTGACCGCGAGCTGAAAGACCGGCCCTTCGTGACCGGCTCCGCTTTCAGCGTTGCCGATATCACGGCGTTGGTGGCGGTGGATTTCATGCGCGTGTCCAGACTCTCCGTGCCCGAGGATCTGACCGACGTGGGCGGTGGCACGGGGCGGTTGCTGCGCGCGCGAGCGCATCCGCCTAAAGCTTCATCGCGCGCCACACCCCGCGCAAAGCCTGTGTTTATCGGCACCTTGTTAAGTCCGACCACGCGGCCCGAAGGGGGGGGCGAGGCTTGCTCGACAGTACCAGCGCCCATAGCCGGTCGCGATCCGGTGGTTCTCACGCCTCTCAGGTCTCCCGCTCCCGCGCCTTGGCGGCGCGCAGCAGATGGCGGTAGGTGCCGTCGAACACGGTGCTTGTGTCCGAAGTCCAAGTGGTTTCGCTGGCCAGCGTGGGCCGGCTCGCATGAATACGCCGGCCGCGCATCTCGCGCTCGGCGGCTTCTTCTTCGTCCATTGGCGCGAGCGTGAAATCGGCTGTCACCGGCAGGAGCAAAATCTGCAGCATCGGTTCACCGGGACGGAAGATATGCGTTTGCCCTGTCGCCGGCGCCTTGAATACTACGAAAGAAATCATCGGCCACCATTCGGTCCGCAGCAACGCGGGCACCGCGATGGGGACTGTTCCAGTCGTGTCGGTATAGAAGCGCGGATGCGGCTCCGTGCGGACCGCCCATTCCTTTTCAACTTTCAGGTCAAGAAGCAGCTGATACGTGTAATATTCGTCGCCGAAGCTGCGGAACGGGGGCCATTGCAGGTCGCTGTCCGGCGCGGGCCCGAAATCGCCGTCGAAAGCCCATTTGCCGTCCTTCTTGGAGACATGCAGTTCGTTCTCATAGGGATAGAAAATCTCGATTCCATACTGCGCGCCCTCGGTAAACGGGGCGCAGTGCCAGGGATATTCGTGCGAGCCGTCACGTCGCGGCGCGGAGTTTCCGGCCCAGCCCGGCACTTCCAGCTTGGTCCGCCGCGGCGCCAGTCGGGGGTTGAAAAGTCTGAATTTGATTTCCTGCATAAGCGTCGTCCGCACTCTGAACAATCCTGATATGTGATGCCAGTTCAACGCGCAAGCCGGTGATACGTGGCCCGAAACGCGTTTTAAACGGTCTGCCTCGATCGCTCCGATTTGTTGTCGCGCATCGCTGTGCCATTAACAAGTCGTATATTTCAGGTAGCGAATTCTCCGGTGATGATCCTTGGCCGCGCGATTGTTGCGCGGGTCCATCTGTAAGCGAGACGGCGCGAATTTGCTCTTATCGGCAGAACCGCCGCTCCCAAACTGACGCGGTGTCAGCCTGAGCCAGGCCGAATACTGGCAATTTCGTTGACGGTATGGACAAGCCGGTTACTTGGAGCGGCGGCTCTCGCGACCATGGGTGGTGCCCATGCGTGATCTCAAGCAACCCGGCACCGAGCGCGCCGACACTATAGCCGCGACGAAGGACAGACTTCAGCCGCGACGAAGGACAGGCTTCGCGCACCGCCTATCAAGGTCGTCGAAACCGGGAAGCTCCGCCGTCGCGTGTACGCGGCGGTAAACGGCCGCACGGGAAGATTCCTTGCCGGCGGCCGTCGGCACAGCGAGCCGAACTGCTAACGAATAAACGTGCCAGCACGCAACTCGTCGAACGCCTGCTGCAGTTCGACCTCGTTGTTCATTACGATCGGGCCATACCAGGCCACCGGCTCTTTGATCGGCTTGCCCGAGACGAGCAGGAAGCGAATGCCTTCATCGCCCGCCTGAACTGTCACTTCATCACCGGAGTCGAACAAGACGAGCGAACGATTGCCGGTCTGATCACGCACAAGCGTCTCCGCTGCGCCCTCGGTCTTTTCGGTGAGCACACCGAAGGGCCGCGACGCCGCGCGAAAGCTCCCCGAGCCCTCGAACACATAGGCGAAGGCGTGCCGCTCGAGTTCGACAGGCAATGTTTTGCGCCGTCGCGGCGGCACCCAGACGTCGAGATAGCGTGGGTCGGCCGCAACGCCCTTGACCGGTCCGCGCCGACCAAAAAACTCGCCGCAAACGACGCGCACGCGCGTGCCGTCGTCTTCGACGACTTCGGGAATCTCGGCGGCTTTGATGTCCTGATAGCGCGGCGCCGTCATCTTTAGGGAGGACGGCAGATTGGCCCAGAGCTGAAAGCCGTGCATGCGGCCCGCAGGGTCGCCTTGTGGCATCTCCTGATGCAGGATGCCGCGTCCAGCGGTCATCCATTGCAGATCGCCAGCCGAAAGCTTGCCGCGATTGCCCAGGCTGTCGCCGTGATCGACGCTGCCGGCGAGCACATAGGTAATGGTCTCGATGCCGCGATGCGGATGCCAGGGAAAGCCGGCGCGATAGTCTTCCGGCCGCTCGTTGCGGAAATCGTCGAGCAACAGGAAGGGATCGACCTCGCCGGTATCACCGAAACCAAAGGCGCGCCGCAGCTTTACGCCGGCGCCTTCCACGGTGGGCTTTGCCGTGACGATGCGCCTAACCGGCCGAATGGACATGGGGATAAACCTCGCTTGTGGGCTAGGGACAAGATGGAGGGCCGGTCGGCCGCGGCAAGAAGGCACATCGCTGATACCGCGCTGCCCCGTAAGCCGCGTGCCCGCTTGGCAAGCCGCCCGCTTCGGATCAACATTGCCGGGTCCTTTGCGCGACGGGTAGGCTCGGCGGCAAGGACGTTGCGCTGGCCGGGAGGTGTAGATGATAGTGAAGCGGGTGCTGTACGGCGCTATTGCGTTAGCAATGCTTGCTGCCGCAGCGATAGTCGGGGCCGAGGCCCAGACTTGGCCAACACGGTCCATCAGAGTGATCAGTCCATACCCGGCAGGAAGCGCGTCGGATACCACGGCTCGCGTCGTACTCGATCAGGTATCGCAGTTGCTCGGGCAGGCCATGGTTGTGGAGCCGCAGCCTGGGGCAGGGGGACTGATCGGCTTTGCCACCGTCGCCAAGGCGGCGCCTGACGGTTACACGCTGGTCACCAGTTCGACCTCCATGGCCAATGGCGCCGTGCTGCACAGTCACCTTCCCTACGATCCCGTACGCGATTTCGTTCCGGTTGCGATATTCGGCACGCAGCCGAATGTGCTGGTCGCTTCCAAACAGAGCGGCTTTAAGACGGTCAGCGATCTCGTTGCCGCGGCCAAAGCAAAGTCCGGGACGTTGACTTTCGCCTCTGCGGGCATCGGGTCCACGTCGCACATGGCCGGCGAGCGCTTTCGCCTCGCTACGAAGATCGACGTCCGCCACATCCCATTCCGCGAAGGCGGGCTGACCGAGGTGATGGCGGGCCGGATCGACTTCTACTTCATTCCACTTGCCGCGGCCGCCTCGGCGTTGGCTAGCGGCAAGCTCAATGTCCTCGCAGTCAGCACGGATAAGCGCTCACAGCTCTTGCCGGACGTGCCGACGGTCGCGGAAGCCGGCTATCCCGGCGCCCAATCCAGTTTCTGGGTCGGCTTGTCAGCGCCGGCAAAGACGCCCCCGAGCATCGTCAACAAGCTGCACGATGCTACTGAAAAAGCGCTGCAGATGCCGGCCGTAAAGGATCGCCTGGCGAAGCTCGGCATCGTGCCCGTGATGATGAGCGTGAGCGATTTCGCCAACTTCTTTAAGAGGGATTTCGACTCGACCCTCCAGCTCGCCAAAGACGCGCATATCCGACCGACCGATTAAGACTAACACCACTACCCGGTTCGCCATAGCGTGTCCGCTGTGGTCGCGCGCACCCGCCGGCGCGGGGCTTGCAACGAAGGCGCGAGCAAAGAAGGAGAACATGAGCCGACCTAACTTTCTTCTCTTCATCACCGACCAGCACCGTGCCGACTATCTCGGCTGTTACGGCCACCCGGTGCTGAAAACGCCGCATATCGATACGATCGCGGCGCACGGGGTGACCTTTGATCGCTTCTACGTGGCGACGCCGGTCTGCATGCCAAATCGCGCAACGTTGATGACCGGGCGCATGCCCTCGGTGCACGGCGCACGCGGCAACGGCATTCCGCTCTCGCTGCGCGCCAACACCTTCGTCGATGCGCTGCGCGCCAGCGGCTATGCCACCGCATTGATCGGCAAGAGCCATCTGCAAAATTTTACCGGCTTCGGCCCGATCACAAACCGCCCCCCGGCACGTGAAGGCGATCGCCTGCTTGATGCGGATTTTGCCGAGGCCTTCAAGCCGGTCGTGGGGGAGGAGCTCTATGATCAGGAGCATCCGGCTCGCTGGTCATCCGGGCGCGATTTTACCATGCAGCTACCTTACTATGGGTTCGAGCACGTGGATCTATGCACGGACCACGGCCACCGCGTAGGCGGGCATTATTACGTCTGGCTGAAGTCGAAGCGGCTCGATGCGGATGCGCTGCGCGATGCTAAAAATCAGTTGCCGCACGATTACCTTTGCCCGCAGGCGATCCGTACCGCCATTCCCGAACAATTGTACCCGACGGGCTATATCGCCGAGAAAGCCTGCGAATGGATTGACGCCCATGCCGGCACACCCGGCGCTCCGTTCTTTTTGATGGTGTCATTTCCCGATCCGCACCATCCATTCACGCCGCCCGGCCGCTACTGGTCGATGTACTGGCCCGAGGATATGGTGCTGCCGCCGAGTTTTAATCATGGCCACGGGCCGCTGCCGCGTGCCGCGGCCTGGGCCCTGGCGCAGCGCGAAAGCGGCACGGCCGATACTGCCGGCCAGGCGGCCTTCGCGGTCAACGAGCGCGAGGCGCGCGAGGCCATGGCGTTGTCGTGCGGCATGATCGCCAATATCGACGATTGCATCGGTGTTGTGCTCCAGCGCCTTGCAGCAGCCGGCTTGGCCAATGATACGGTCGTGATCTTCACCACCGATCACGGTGATTACCTCGGCGATCACCGGCTGTTGCTCAAGGGTCCGGCACACTATGAGGGCATCACCCATGTGCCGTTCATCTGGGCAGAGCCCGGGGAACGGGCCGCGCGGCGCAGCGATGCCTTGTGCGGCACGCTGGACATTGCGCCAACGATCCTCGACCGCGCACGCGTCCAGCCCTATAATGGAATCCAGGGAGAAAGCCTGCTGCCGGTCATCGAGAGCGACGCGCTGGGTGGCGCGCGCGATGGCCTCGTCATCGAGGACGACCAGCAGCGTCCGAGCCTCGGATTTGCCGCGCCGCCGCGGCTGCGCACGCTGATCACCAAGCGCTATCGTCTGACCATTGCGAACGGCGATCGGTACGGCGAGCTTTACGACCGTGCTAATGATCCTCACGAGATGGAGAATTTGTTCGACGCCGCGGCGCACCGCGCCGTGCGTGCCGCTCTGATGGAGCGGCTCGCCTACGGTCTTATGGAGCTCGCCGACCGCTCGCCGCTGCCGTCCGGGCGGGCGTGAACCTCTATTTGCGGAAGTGCGAAGCTTACTTGCGGTCCGGCGCTTCGGCCGAGACCCGTTGGCTGCCAACGGCCGCGTATTCTCACCGCTGCAACAGCGCGATCAAGCTAGACGTATCCCAGCGCCGTCCACCCATCGTCTGAACCTGCGAATAGAATTGATCGACCAAGGCCGCGAGCGGCAGATGGGTGCCGTTCCGGCGCGCTTCGTCGAGGCAAATTGCGAGATCCTTGCGCATCCAGTCCACAGCGAAGCCGAAATCGAATTGGCCCGCCACCATGGTCTTATAGCGGTTCTCCATTTGCCAGGACTGCGCCGCGCCCTTGGAGATCGTGGCGATCAGCTTTTCGATGTCGAGCCCGGCTTTTTGCGCGAAATGCAGGCCCTCCGCGAGGCCCTGCACGGTGCCGGCGATGCAGATCTGGTTGACCATCTTGGCGAGCTGCCCTGATCCGGGACCGCCGAGAAGATTGCAGGTGCGCGCGTAGGCGGCGATGACCTCTTGGGCCTGCACGAACGGCTGCTCGTCGCCGCCGCACATGACCGTGAGCACGCCATTTTCGGCACCGGCCTGCCCCCCGGACACGGGGGCGTCGACGAAGTCGAAGCCGGCTTTCTTGGCGTCCACGTAGAGCTCGCGCGCGATCGCCGCCGAGGCGGTCGTGTGATCGACCACGATTGCGTCCTTGCGCGCGCCGGCAAAAATGCCGTTCTCGCCCAGCATAACCTCGCGCAAATCATTGTCATTGCCGACGCAAGCCATGACGAATTGCGCCCCCTCCGCGGCGGCTTTGGCCGTCGGTGCGCGCCTGCCACCGTATTGGGCGACCCACTTCTCCGCCTTAGCGGCGGTGCGGTTAAATACTGTGACGTCGTGACCGCCCTTGGTTTTCAGATGTCCCGCCATCGGATAGCCCATCACGCCGAGCCCGATGAATGCGACCTTCGCCATTGTTTCCTCCGTGTCCGCAGCGCGCAGTCGCGAAAGCGACGTTCGGGGGCAGCCCCGCCCGCAATGCAATCCCGGATGTCGCGTCGCCAATTCGCGCCACGTTCGGTCATCGCCCGACCGGCCGCTGCCCGTCAACCGCGCCGCGCTCGGGCGATTGACCATGACCGAGCCGAGTCTATGTAACTTACATGGCCTTGTGTTGGTGAGCCGCGCGCCGGGAGCAGATTTGATGACGGTGAAAGACGACGTATCGGCTGCGCTCGGCAAGGTTCCGGGCCCCGACGGCAAGCCGCTGCCACAAACCGGCACGCTGTCGGATATCGTTGTAACCGACGGTAAGGTGTTCTTTTCCATCACAGTCGACGCCGCTGCGGTGCGCGAATGGGAGCCCGTGCGCGCACGCGCCGAGGCTGCGGTTCGCGCCGTGCCGGGGGTGAAATCGGCGATGGTGGTTCTGACCGGCGAGCGAGCGCCGAGACCAGCGGCCGACGCCAGCGGCGCAGCGCCGCCGCGACGCCCTCAGGCGCGCGGGCGAGCCCCCGGCGAGCACGCCGCACCAACCCCCGCCGGCATTCCTGGCGTCGAGGCGATCATCGCGGTGGCGTCCGGCAAGGGCGGGGTCGGCAAGTCGACCGCGGCCGTCAATCTGGCCCTGGGCCTGCGCGATCTCGGGCTCAAGGTCGGGATCCTCGACGCCGACATTTACGGCCCATCGATGCCGAAACTGCTCGCCATCCGCGAGCGCCCGCAGACCATCGGCGGCACGCGGCTCAAGCCGATTTTCCGCCACGGCATGGCCGCGATGTCGATCGGCTTCCTCATCGAGGAAGAGACGCCGATGATCTGGCGCGGCCCGATGGTGATGTCGGCGCTCACGCAGATGCTGCGGGAGGTCGAATGGGGCGCGCTCGATGTAATGGTGGTTGATATGCCGCCAGGCACCGGCGACGCGCAGCTCACCATGGCCCAGCAGGTGCCGCTCAAGGGCGCGGTGATCGTGTCAACGCCGCAGGACCTCGCCCTGGTCGACGCCCGGCGGGGAATCGCCATGTTCCGCCGGGTTAACGTGCCGGTGCTCGGCATTGTCGAGAACATGAGCTACTTCCTGTGCCCGCATTGCGGCGAGCGCTCCGACATTTTCGGCCACGGCGGGGCGCGGGCCGAGGCCGAGCGGCTCGGCGTGCCGTTCCTCGGCGAGGTTCCCCTCGACATGGCCATTCGCGAGACATCGGACGCCGGCCTGCCTGTAGTGGCTGCCGATCCCGACGGCGCCCACGCAAAGATCTTTCGCGATATTGCCGCGCGCGTTCGCTCCGGCCTGCAAGCGGCAAGCCGTCCGGGGCCGAAGATCGTGGTCGAGGCGTAAGCTTTTGCGCAGCCGGTTTTGACCCGGCCGAAAGCCAAGCCTCTGCCTTTTGTGGCCCTCGCGACCGCGGCGCTCAAGCCGCCGAACGTGACATCGTTCGCCCCGCTACGGTTCCGTAGAGGTCCCGCATTGCGGGCGCGCAGCTCGGCAGCGCGCCGACCCGCCGAACGGCGCGCTCAGGCGACCGTGCCGCTTGTCTCGCGCCGCAATACCTTGCCGGGTAGCGCACCCGTATGGGCGGCGTTTTCGACCACCAAAGTACCGTTGACGATGACGCTGGTGCGCGCCCCACTCGGAAACTGGTGCGGCTGCGCATAAGTGGCGCGGTCGGTGAAATCGTCAGGGTCAAAGATCACGACGTCAGCGCAAAAGCCCTCGCGCAGAAGGCCGCGGTCCTTCAACTTCAGCGCCCGCGCGGTGGCGCCGGTCATCTTGTGAATGGCAAGTTCGAGCGGCAGCGCCTTCTGCTCGCGCACGTAGCGGGAAAGGACGCGCGGAAAGGTGCCGTAAAAGCGCGGGTGTGGGAGGCCCTGGCCGACCACCCCGTAGGGCGCGACGCAATTGCCGTCGGAGCCCACGAGCGGCAGCGGCGAGGCGAGGAGCGTGCGAATATCGTTTTCCGAGATCGCGGTCACCAGCACGCGGGTCGCGCCGCGGTCGGCAATCAGGTAATCGCAGAGCGCGTCGATCGGATCGGCCGCGCCCTCGGCGGCGAGTGCCGCGAAGGTGCGGCCGCTATGCTGCGGCAGATGCGGAGAGATGGAGATCCTCACGCACTCCCAGGACGGGATTTTGCCCCAATTGTTGAGGCCGTCGCGAGCGATGTCGGCACGGATTTTGGCGCGCGCTGCCGGTTGCGCGAGGCGTTCGAGCATGGCCTCCACGCCCCCCGCCTGCACCCACGGCGGCAACAGATTTTTCAGCGGATTGGAGCCCGCGGCATAGGGGTAGCAGTCGCAATCGACATCGAGCCGGCGCGTCTTGGCGGCTTCGATCATGGACAATGCTGTCGCCGCCTTGCCCCAATTATCCACGCCGGAGCATTTAAAATGCACGATCTCGACATGCACGCCGCATTGCGCCGCGATATCGAGCGCCTCGGCCACTGCCTCGATCACTTTGTTCGATTCATCTCGCAGGTGGGTGAAATACGCGGCATTGTGGCGCTTGAGCACGTGACCGAGCGCGATCATCTCGCTGGCATCGGCGTAACAGCCGGGTGGGGTGAACAGACCTGACGACAGGCCGAGCGCGCCGGCCATTAGCGCCTCCTCGAGAAGCCCGATCATCTGCGCAAGCTCACCCGCGTTCGGCGGCCGCTGCGCCATGCCCATCACCATAAGCCGCATCGTGTTGTGGCCGACCAGCATGCCGGCATTCACCGCGGCCGGCGGAAAGCTGTTGAGATAATCGGAAAAGTTGGTCTCGCGGAATGGCAACCAGGGCGCGCTTGGGCTCAAATAATCCTTAAGCAGCTCGACCTTTCCCGGAAGCGCAGGCGCGACCGAAAAGCCGCAATGGCCGACGATCTCGGTGGTGACGCCTTGGCGCACCTTGCTTTCGGCTTTCGGATTGATCGGCAGGGTGAAATCGGAATGGGTCTTGATGTCGATGAAGCCGGGCGCCACCGCGAGCCCGCCCGCATCGATGATTTTGCGCGCCGCCAGTTTTGTCTTTCCCCCTTCTGTGCGCGGGCGGGCAGCCTCAGGGAGTGGATGAACGCCGACGATGCGGCCGTTGGCGATGGCCAGGTCGCCGAGTACGCCGGCACTTCCAGCGCCGTCGAATAAAAGGCCGCCGCGGATCAGAATGTCGCACATCAAGCACGTAGCAGAGTAGGCGACGAACCGACGATGGGCCAGCGATACCGCTCAATTGGGGCGCGAGCTGCCGACAACGATGTAGAACGCCACAGCTGTGCAAGGTGCAATCGAATTTCTTGCTAAAGCCATTGCTGAGCGAACCGCTTTGAGCCGATGCGCATCGTGAGATTTTGCCGTTCGCTTGTTCCCCAACCGGAAATGGGGCCACGCTAGTCTGAAACGGGCGAGAACCCCCAGTGGTACTGGGCCCCTTTACCCCAAAAGGAACCAGCCTGTCGTTAGGCCGACTCACGATCGAATTCGCTCAAGTCAGACTTGAGCGCCCGCGTTACCGCGCCAGGGTGCTTCGCAATCACCATGCGCAGCACCCGCGCCGGACCTTCCGGCTTCTTGCGTCCTTGCTCCCAGTCGCGCAGCGTGCCTGGTGAGATGCCGAAGCGCGCGGCAAATTCGTTTTGACTGAGGTTCAATGCCAGCCCCTGGTCTCAGCTCGCGATACGGTAGTCCTCCGCGATTCCGGCTAGCTCCTTGCGCAGCTTGTTGCACTGGGCCTTCGCCAAGTTGTCGTGGTCGCCTTTTTGATGACGGCAGGCAGAACACGCGAACGTCCTCACCGGCGAAGTAGCTGACGACGCGGACACCGCCGCGCTTGCTTGTTCCCAACCAAAGGGGGACCACCTGCAAATTCAAAAAGGGGCCACGCTAGTCCGAATGGGCCAGTACCCCAGGGAAAAAGAACATATTGCGAACGGAGAACATATCGTGTACACTCTGAGAATCATCCGTTTTAGGGGGCGAGCGGGCGCCCGCGAGAAGCTTCCGTTGTCCCCTCGCGGATTCCCGGCCATAAGGAGCATGACCAATGAGTGCAGCGCTTCGTCTCGTCGAAGGATCGTCCATGGATAAATCGAAGGCCCTCGATGCCGCGCTCTCCCAAATCGAGCGCAATTTCGGCAAGGGCTCGATCATGCGGCTTGGCAAGGGCATGCAGTCGCTGGATGTCGAGGTCGTGTCCACCGGCTCGCTCGGTCTCGATATCGCGCTCGGCGTCGGTGGCCTGCCGCGCGGCCGCGTGGTGGAGATTTACGGACCGGAATCCTCGGGCAAGACCACGCTCGCGCTGCATTGTGTCGCCGAGGCGCAGAAGAAGGGCGGCATCTGCGCATTCATTGACGCCGAGCACGCGCTCGATCCGGTCTACGCGCGCAAACTCGGCGTCAATGTCGACGATCTACTCATTTCCCAGCCCGACGCTGGCGAGCAGGCGCTGGAAATCGCCGATACGCTCGTGCGCTCCGGCGCAGTGGACGTGCTGGTGATTGATTCGGTGGCCGCCTTAGTACCGCGGGCCGAGCTCGAAGGCGAGATGGGCGACAACCAGCCCGGGCTGCAGGCACGCCTGATGAGCCAGGCGCTGCGCAAGCTCACGGCCTCGATCAACCGCTCCCACACGATGGTGATCTTCATCAACCAGATTCGGATGAAGATCGGCGTCATGTACGGCTCGCCCGAAACCACCACCGGTGGCCATGCGCTCAAATTCTACGCCTCCGTGCGCCTCGATATTCGCAGGATCGGTGCCATCAAGGAGCGCGACGAGGTAGTCGGCAACCAAACTCGCGTTAAGGTCGTCAAGAACAAGCTCGCGCCTCCCTTCAAGCAGGTCGAGTTCGACATCATGTACGGCGAAGGGGTATCGAAGGTGGGCGAATTGATCGACCTTGGCGTCAAGGCCGGCGTGGTGGAAAAGTCCGGCGCTTGGTTCTCCTACGACAGCCAGCGCATCGGCCAGGGCCGCGAGAATGCTAAGGCGTTTCTCAGAGCCAATTCGGATGTTGCGCAAAAGATCGAGGCCGCGATCCGGCAGAATGCCGGGTTGATCGCAGAGAAGATTCTGACCGGTGAGGAAGCTCGCGATGACGACGCCGCGGAGGGTTAATTTTGCTGGCTGGCTCTGCCCGCGCCGAGGCACCCGGGTTTACCCGAAGGCGCGCTATTTGATCGCGGGAAGTTTCCGCGATTCGGGGCGGCGGCTTTCGCCCACACATTCAATAAGCTAAATCACCACGCGTTTCGGGCGCAGCGCAGCACGACCAGCAGCGCTTTGGCGCACCTGGGCCGCGGTCATCAGATGGCCGAACCAGCCCGGGGCTTGTTCGGGGCCGCAGTCATCCCGGTCGCACCAGTCGACGCGTCGCGTTCCCCCGATTAGGACATGGCCGCGCCAGCGGGTTCTGCCCCCGATCCTGGCATTGGGGGCTGATCATTGGAGACCAGACGGTAACCGACACCTAGCTCGGTGAGCAGAATTTGCGGCTGGGTTGGATCAGCCTCGATCTTGCGCCGCAGCTTGCGCACGAAGATGCGCAAGTAATGGGTGTCGTCAATGTGCTCGTTGCCCCATACTTCCCGCAGCAGAAACTGATGGGTCACCACGTTGCCCGAGTGCTGCGCCAAGATCTGCAGCAGGCGATACTCCTTGGGGGTGAGCGTCAGCCGTCGCTCATTGACGAATACCGCGCGCGCCGTGAAGTCGATGGCAAGCGGCCCGAATTTGACTACCGGCTCGCCGCGGACGGTGCGCAGCTGCCGGCGCATGGCCGAATGCGCGCGAGCCAATAGCTCGGCCATGCCGAATGGCTTGACCACATAATCGTCGGCGCCGAGTTCGAGGAGCCGCACCTTTTCAGCTTCGCTGCCGCGTACCGAGAGCACGATCACGGGTACGCCGGACCAGGCGCGCAGTCGCTCCAGGACATCGCCGCCGTCCATGTCCGGCAGCCCAAGATCGAGGATCACCAGCTCGGACGGCTTCAGTGTCGCCGCGCGCAAAGCCTCCACGCCGGTCTCGGCTTCCTGCACGCAAAAGCCATCGAGCTCAAACCCGGTGCGCAGGAAACGGCGGATCTGTACCTCGTCATCGACGATCAGAACTGCGGGCGGAATTTCATTCATTGACACCTGTCTCCCCACTACAACGATGCGCCCCGCATTCGTTCCTGCTCGGCCGGCGGATATGCCGAGGGCGCGTCGCCCGTCGGCAACGGCCCCGATGCGGCGACGGGCTTCGACGCCGCGGCTTCCGGCCATATCGGATCTGCCGGCGCGGCCTCCGCCGGCAGGGGCTCGGCAAACTTCGGTTCAGGCGCAACCGGCAGATGGATCGAGACCTTCGTGCCGCGCCCCGCACCTTCGCTCTCCACCTCGACCTTGCCGTCATTGGCTGAAACAAACGCGTTGGCGATCCATAGCCCGAGCCCGGAGCCGGATGTAGTCGCCGCGTGGCGCGGGCCGCGAAAGAAGCGCTCGCCGACCTGCCGCTTCTCCTGCGCCGTGAGGCCCGCCCCGCAATCGTGCACCGAGATCACGACATGTTGCCCATTCGCATGGGCGGCAACCCGGATCGGCGCGGCGTCGGTCGAGTATTTGGCGGCATTGTCGAGGATTTGCACGAGCGCCTGCTCGACCTGGACAGGGTCTGCGCGCACGATTGGCAGATTGGAATTAAGGTCAAGCGTGACCGGATGGCCGGCGAGCCGACGCCGACGGTGTTGGAGTGCGGCGTTGACGATGTCGACCGGCTCGACCCATTGCAGTTTCGGCCGCACCTGCTGGCGACTGATGGTCGTGGCGTCCAGCAGGTTCTGGATGTCGCTGTTGAGGCGCTCGGCTTCGTCATGCACCAGGCCAGCGAGCGCCAACAGACGCGCGTCTTTTGTAAGCGCCGGCGCGTTCGCCAGAATCGTCGCAGCGCCGAGAATGGACGAAAGCGGCGTGCGCAGCTCGTGCGACACCGATCCGATCAGCGCTTCGCGCAGACGTTCGGCCTCCGAGCGCATCTTGGCCTCGTTGAGTGTGCGCGCGACGTCCAGCCGCTCGAGCGTGGCCGCGGCGTCGGCAAGCGCATCGTCGATGCGTTGGCACATGTCGGTCAATGTGTCGCCTGAGACGCTGCCAAGGTCGACCGCGACCATGCCGAAGTCGTGCGTCTTCGGAGAGACCCGGCGAACGAGCCAGACATTGCCGTTGCCATCGTCGATCGTCCGCTCGCGCACCGCATCGCGTTCGATCGAGGAAACCTGCGCGCGCACGCGCTCAGGCACGTCCTCGGCGTTGCCGGTCTCCGCCGCGCCGAGCAGCACCACCTTGCGCTGCACCAAATTGGCCAGGTGATTCTGAATGGCGACGAAGATTTCAGCCGCGCTCGACGCCCCGGCAAGCCGTCGCGAGAACGCATAGAGATCACTCATTTCGCGCTCGCGCTTGCGCGCGATCGTAATGTGTCCCTTGGCTTGGCTGGAGAGGTGCGAAACCACCACGGCGACAATCGTGAACAGAAGGAAGTTTAGCGCCTCCTGCGGAGACGCCAGACGCAAGCTGTAAAACTGTGCAAAAAACAGATAGCCCGAGATGACGATGCCGCAGACGGCGACGAGCAGCGCCGGGATCACCCCGTAATTGTAGCCGAGCAGCATCACCGGGATGAGATAGAGCACCGACCCGCGATGAATACCGAGATATTGCCGCAGCAGGATGGCGACCGCAGTCGTCAACACCACTAAAACGAGCGCGACGGCGATGCCGCGCAATTCACGCCGCATGACGGACGTCATCAGCCGAGATCTCACACGAAGTGCCGTTGCTAACAACTAGCCGCCCAGCGTGCTTTTGCCGCTTCGCGATGGCCGAGGCAATGCGTTGGCGGAACGAATCTTTGTGATCGCATGATCGGTCATTCGAGCGTGGCATTCTCGCGCAGCGCGCCCATTTGCTAAAATTTTTGTCTATTGGGCGCTCATGTTTAGCAAAAACTTCGCCCCCTCCAGCGCCTGCGCAAAAATAATTTCATTTCATCCCGCCCCGGCAGGACGAGGCGGCTGTGACCTTCAGTGCGAATCAGGAGCGGCTGTCGACCGGCTCTTCGGATTTGCGTGGCCATGGGCCGTACTCACGGAGCGTCGCCCTCCTCACTCCGGTACGGTTCGTCATAACCGTGGCGACTTGAGTAGAACAGAAGCGCCATCAATCCGAATCCGACCAGGAGCGAAAATACGATGCCGATCGCCAGCGCCACATAGCCGGTCGCCGGCATTGGCGGACCGCCGAGCGTCAACCAGGCGCGGGCCGCGTACCAAACAGCCGCCGCCAGAATGGCAAACAGCGGCACGGCGACCAAGATGATCGCCCGCAGGGTTCCCCGCTTTGCGTGCGGCTTTTCCATTTTCTTGACATAGGCTCCGGAACGTCAACCGCCACCCCCCGAAACGGTTCATCCGCATGTGACTTCACTCCCATTGCGCCGGAACGCGTTGCTGAGCCAATAGGGCGCTCCTGCGGTCACCGGCTGGTTGCCGCCTGAGCGCGCCGTCATGGGTGTCAAGCCGCTGCGAGGTGGTCACCTTGGCAGCTGGGGCGGCCGTCTTCTCGTCGTTGAGCCAGTCTCGCCACGAGCGCGGCTTGTCGTACCGCGCGCAGATGCAGCCTACCGTCGCGCCTGCTGTGAAGGCTGACCCATTGCCTCACGCAGATTCTCGTCGACCTTGTCGAGAAAGCCGGTCGTGGTGAGCCATTTCTGATCGGGCCCGATCAGCAGCGCCAAATCCTTGGTCATCGAGCCGGTCTCGACGGTTCCGACGGTGACCCGCTCCAGGGTCTCGGCAAATCTTTTCAGCTCCTCGTTGCCATCGAGCTTGGCACGGTGGGCAAGTCCCCGCGTCCAGGCGAAGATCGAGGCAATCGAGTTGGTGGAGGTCTCGCGGCCCAGCTGATGCTCGCGGTAGTGCCGGGTCACCGTGCCGTGCGCCGCCTCGGCTTCGACCACTTTGCCGTCGGGCGTCGTCAGGACCGAGGTCATCAGCCCGAGCGAGCCATAGCCCTGCGCCACCGTATCTGATTGCACGTCGCCATCATAATTCTTGCATGCCCAGACGTAGCCACCCGACCATTTGAGCGCCGCCGCTACCATGTCGTCGATCAGCCGGTGCTCGTAAGTGAGCTTCTTCTCCGCAAACTTCTCCTTGAACTCGGCGTCGAACACCTGCTGGAAAATGTCCTTGAACCGGCCGTCATAAACCTTGACGATGGTATTCTTGGTCGAGAGATAAAGCGGATAGCCGCGGCTCAAGGCATAGTTCATCGAGGCACGGGCGAAGTCGCGGATCGAATTGTCGAGATTGTACATCGACATGGCGACGCCGCTGCCGGGGAATTGGAACACTTCGCGTTCGATCTTCTTGCCGTCCTCGCCGATGAAGGTCAGATAGAGCCTGCCCTTGCTCGGCACCTTGAAGTCAGTGGCGCGGTACTGATCGCCGTAGGCGTGACGACCGATGATGATCGGCTTGGTCCAGCCGGGGACAAGCCGCGGCACGTTGCGGCAGACGATCGGTTCGCGGAAGATCACCCCGCCCAGAATGTTGCGGATGGTGCCGTTCGGGGAACGATACATTTCGTGAAGGTCGAACTCCTTCACGCGCGCTTCGTCGGGGGTGATCGTGGCGCATTTGACGGCAACGCCGACCTTTTTCGTCGCTTCCGCAGCCTCGATGGTGATCTGGTCGCGCGTCTCGTCGCGGTTTTCAATGCCGAGATCGAAATACATCAAGTCGATGTCGAGATAGGGGTAGATCAGTTTTTCCTTGATCAACCGCCAGATGATCCTGGTCATCTCGTCGCCATCCATCTCGACAACCGGATTGGCTACTTTGATTTTTGCCATGTTGGTACGACCTTTGGTTAAGTGTTTTGCGGCGCTCAATGGAGGCAGGCGCGCATCGGCCAGGGTCCCCAGCCTCGCCGGCGGCCGCCGCTATAGCATCCGTGAGCGGGCGGAGAAAGCCGACGATCTGGGTGCAGCGTGCCCGTTTTTGTCGCGATGGCGCCGCCCGCTCCACCGGATGGGAAGCTAATATGCCCGGGGCAGGAACCGACAGGAGCAGGGATTGGGCGGCCGGGCCAGGACCGGCCGTCGTCCTGGTGGAACCTCAGCTCGGCGAGAACATCGGAGCGGCGGCGCGGGCAATGGCGAATTTCGGGCTGTCGCGGCTGCGCCTGGTCAACCCGCGGCCGGTCTGGCCGAATGACAAGGCGCGGAGGATGGCCGCCGGCGCCGACCGTATCCTCGAGAGTGCGGCGTTGTTTGACAGCCTCGAAGCCGCCATTGCCGATTGCAGCTTGGTATTCGCCACCACGGCACGCGCCCATGACCAAGCCAAGCTGGTGGTCGGAGCCGCCGCTGCGGCCGGCGAAATGGTGCCGCGGATTGCCGCCGGCGAAACGGTAGCGGTGGTGTTCGGTCGCGAGCGCAATGGCCTGGAAAATGATGAGGTGGCCCTTGCCGACCGCATCATCACATTGCCGGTCAATCCCGCTTTTGCCTCGCTCAATCTCGCGCAGGCCGTGGTCATTGTTGCCTACGAATGGTTCAAGCGCGCAAGCGGCGAAGAATTGCCGTTCGGCATGCCGCAAAAATCCGCACCGGCGCGCAAACAGCAATTGCTCGCCTTTTTCGCCTCGCTCGAGCGCGAGCTGGAAAAGGTCGAGTTTTTCCGGCCGGCCGACAAACGGCAGACTATGCAGATCAATCTGCGCAACATCTTTGCCCGCATGCAGCCGACGCAGCAGGACATTCAGACGCTGCACGGGGTGATTATGGCGATCGCCCAGGGTCGCAAAGGCCCGGCGCGCGGCGGCGTGCTCGATGGCCCGGAGGCCGAGATGTTGCGGACGCTCCTTGCCGAACACGGCGGCGGCCGCGTCCCCAAGGAGCGCGGGCCGGTGCGCGGCCTCGCCCGGCTTCTTCGCCGCAATCCGACCGAGGTGGAGCGCACGCTGTGGCAGGCGCTCACCAACGACCGGCGGTTCGCCGGGCGCGGATTTAAGCGGCAGACGCCGGTCGGGCGGCACATTTGCGATTTCGTGTCATTTCCTCTCCGCCTTGTGATCGACATCAAGCCGCGCGACGAAAGCGCCGCCGCCGCCAAGGCGAGAGCCGAAAAGCGCGCGTGGCTGGGCGCCCACCGCTATCGCGTCGTGGAACTGCTTGTGCGCGATCTGGAATCTGATATCGCGGGGGCGCTGGAGCGGCTCGATCAGGCGATCGAGGAATAATCCGATCATGCAATTGGCCAACTCAAAGACGCGTTATGGCGCGATTCCGCAAGGCGTGCACTGGCTCACCGCCATTTTCGTCCTGGCCGGCTGGCTGATCGGCCAATTGGCCGATTTTCCTTCGCCAAAATCCCCACCGGACTTTTGGCTTCTAACCCATATCGCGCTGGGTCAATGCGTGGTCCTGCTTCTGCTGTTTCGCTTGGTCTGGATGCTCCGCAACCCAGCGCCGCCATACGAAGCGACGCGGTTCGGCCGGCTCGTGAAGTGGGCGGCAAGGCTCAGCCACGTCACACTCTATGCGTTGCTTCTGGCGGTGCCGACCTTGGGGGTTATTGCCGAGCTCAAACGCGCCGGCATATTGCCGGTCTTTGGTTTTTGGCAGTTACGATCGCCATGGCCGATCGATCGCGTCACCGGCCGCACCATACTCCACCTGCACGGCAATTTCGCCGACGCGCTGTTAATCCTTGCCGGCATCCATGCCGTTGCCGCCCTGGTCCACCACTGGATTTGGCGCGACCGCACCTTGGTGCGCATGTTACCGGGCGCAAGCTGAAAAAACTCAACGTCAAGGTGAATTAGCGGATCGCGCCGAAGCACTCGCGCCCGGCGCTACGCGTTGAGAATTTTCAGCGCGGCGGCGGCGCCCGCGCGCAGCATCGCCAGATCGCTCATCACCGCGAGGAAGCGCACGCCGCGCTTGGCAAGCTCGGCGGCGCGCTGGGCCGAATGACAATAAGCCCCGGGAATCTTGTTCGCCCTCTGCGCGGCGGAAAGGATGCGGTCGAGTTCGCGATCCACATCCTTCGACAAGGGATCGAGGTTCTTGCCATCCGACAGCGCGATCGAGAGATCGGACGGACCGAGAAACAGGCCGTCGATTCCCGGCGTTTCGACGATGGGCTCGAGATTCTTGAGCGCAGTGCGGGTCTCGATCATGGCAAGTGTGAGCACATGATCATTGGCCTCGCGCAAATAGATCGACTGGTCGGCGAGTCCGGCAAGTGTCGTGGCGCGGTGCGGCCCCCAACTGCGCTCGCCGATGGGCGGGTATTTTGCTGCTGCCGCAAACGCGCGGGCATCGGCGGCGCTGTTGATCATCGGCGCGATGATGCCTTCGGCGCCGAAATCCAGCGCGCGGCTGACCATGGCAAAATCGCCCACCGGCACGCGCACGATCGGCGCCGCGCCGCCTTGTCTGACCGCCGCGATCGTCGTCAGGATGGAATTAAGATCCCACAACCCGTGCTGGCTATCGAGGGTCACGGCGGAAAATCCGTCGCGGCCGAGCGTCTCGGCCACCAGCGGATAGGGCAACCCGCACCAGCCGCTGAAGACAGCTTCGCCGGCGCGCAATTTCTGGACAAGCGTGAGAGCGGCAATGGCCATGGTCGTTCTCGTTGTGGCGGCGTGCCGAGGCGCGCTATCTGCCCGCCTTGATATCGGCGATTGCTTGCGCCAACAGCTCGGTCATTTGGCGCTCAATCTGGCGGTCCGACTGCTCGACGCCCTTGGCGTCGAAATCCTTGCGGATCTTGCGCTCCACGTCGCGCTCACCGCTATCCTCGAAGGCCGACATAACAACCGAGAGCGCGTAACTGTCGGCTTCCGCACCTTGCAGGCCGAGCTTTTTCGCCGCCCAGAGCCCAAGCAGCTTATTGCGGCGCGCGATGGCCTTGAAGCGGAGTTCCTCATCGTGCGCAAATTGCCGCTCGAAGGCCTCTTCGCGCTTGTCGAATGTGGTCATGGACCTTCGCCTCGATGTGGATCGGAATTTGCCTGCCGCCTTGCATATCGGGCTGGCTCCGTCAAGGCAACCGGGATCGTGATCGAACATCGCCGTTGCGGCGGCCGGTGAGCGGGTCTATGTCGATTGTACTCCGCGTCGCCATCGGTTAGCTTTGATGCGCGGAGGAGCCGCCACGCTTGAGTCGGGCCGCTCGCTGCCGCCGCCGCGGACCTCGACCCCCAGAACCGGAGCCACGGCATACATGGATTTCACCAAACAACGGTATACGCCGATGAGCCGTCGTCGCCGCATCTATGAGGGCAAGGCGAAGGTCCTCTATGAAGGGCCCGAACCCGGAACCTTGATCCAGCACTTCAAAGACGACGCGACCGCCTTCAATGCGAAGAAGCATCAGGTGATTGAGGGCAAGGGTGTTCTCAACAACCGGATCTCCGAATACGTCTTCCAGCACTTGAACGACATCGGTGTTCCCACCCACTTCATCCGCCGGCTGAACATGCGCGAGCAGCTCATTCGCGAGGTGGAGATCGTTCCGCTGGAAATCTGCATACGCAATGTTGCCGCAGGATCGCTGTCGCAGCGGCTTGGGATCGAGGAGGGTACGCAGCTGCCGCGTTCGATCATCGAGTTCTATTACAAGAACGACCAGCTCAACGACCCGATGGTCTCGGAAGAGCATATTACCGCCTTTGGCTGGGCGACGCCGCAGGAAATCGATGACATCATGTCACTCGCAATCCGCGTCAACGACTTCCTTTCCGGGCTGTTCCTCGGTGTCGGCATTCGTCTCGTCGACTTCAAAATGGAGACCGGCCGGCTCTGGGAGAACGACCTCATGCGCATCGTCGTCGCCGATGAGATCTCGCCTGATTCGTGTCGGCTGTGGGATATCAAATCAAACGATAAGCTCGACAAAGATCGCTTCCGCCGCGACCTCGGCGGCCTGCTCGAAGCCTATACGGAAGTGGCAAAACGGCTCGGCGTCATGAGCGCGGGTGAGCGGCCGCAGGGCACCGGGCCGGTGCTCGTCAAGGGCTGAAAACGCGAATTTTTCGACTTCCATCGACACCAGGCCCGATAAGGAAAAAATGCGAGCTGATCGGCATGGAGCAGCTCTTTGCTAGCTGCGCCGGTGCTTCTCGATGAGCGGACTTGCGTGTCCCCTTGAAGCTCGCGAGCATCACGAGCGCCGGTCCTCCGAAGCGCTGACCGCCTTGGGCCTCGCGGATTGCCGAAACAAGCTTGCGAGAGCCGGATGCCTTCTTGCTTCTAGCAATTACGGTGAGGAACAATTCTCGCGGCGGGGGGATCGCTGACGCGCTTGCCGCATTTGAAACTCTCTCGCCCTCGGTCGCGGAGCGCCGCCTGGTTATTTCCCAGGACCCTGCCGAGGTTTTTCTCCTCGCAAAGCTCGCCTGCTGCGCGTCGCGTAAGATCGCCTCGCTCGAACTTCCCAGTGCTGGGCATTTGCCTAGCGTTGGCCGAGATCTAGCGCTACGCCTCCGGGCCGGGGTGCTATTCTTTGGCCAGCGCGGCAGTTGCGGCCGATGCGACTGATGCCTATGAAGGGTGGTAAGGAGCGAGCCGCCGCCATGAAAGCCCGCGTCACCGTGACGTTGAAATCGGGCATTTTGGACCCGCAGGGGAAGGCCATCGAGGGCGCTCTGAATTCGCTGGGCGTGAGCGGGATCGCCAGCGTGCGCCAGGGCAAGGTTTTCGACATCGAGATCGAGGCAGGCGACCGGGCTGGCGCCGAGGCGGCGCTCAAGGATGCTGCGGAAAAGCTGCTCGCCAATACCGTGATCGAAAACTACCGGATCGAGGTTGCGGGGTGAATTGGCGCGCAAAGGCAAGGCGATGAAACCGGCGGTGCTCGTTTTTCCCGGCATCAATCGCGAGCGCGACATGGCGCGCGCGCTCACGCTGGTCGCCGGACGCACGCCGGCCATGGTCTGGCACGCGGAAACCGAACTGCCGCCGGGAACCGATTTGGTCGTCATGCCTGGAGGCTTTTCCTACGGCGACTATCTGCGCTGCGGCGCCATTGCGGCACGCGCGCCGATCATGGATGCGGTGCGGACGTTCGCGCACAAGGGCGGGCTCGTGCTCGCGGTGTGCAATGGCTTTCAGATCGCCTGCGAGGCCGGGCTGCTGCCGGGCGTGCTCATGCGCAACGCGCAACTGCGCTTCGTCTGTCGCGACGTATTTCTACGCGTAGAACGCTCCGATACGCCGTTCACCCGCGGCTACAATGCCGGCCAGGTGATCCGCGTGCCGGTGGCGCACGGCGAAGGCAATTACATCGCCGATGGCGAAACCATCGCCCGGCTCGAGGGCGAGGGCAGGGTGGTGTTTCGCTATGCCTCGCCGGAAGGCATCGTCGATCCGAACTGGAATCACAATGGCGCGATGAACGCGATCGCCGGCATCATCAATGAGCGCGGCAATGTGCTCGGCATGATGCCGCATCCGGAAAACCACGTTGAAGCCTCCATGGGCTGCACCGACGGCCGCGGCCTGTTCGCCGGCCTTGTGGAGCACCTCAGGCTGGCGGCGTGATGATCGGCTTCGGGCTGGACCTTTCCGGCTACAGCACCGGCGGAACTTACCTCGCAGCAGTGGACATCAGTGGGGATACGGCCTCGGCAGTGATCCTTCAGGGCTCTGCCGTCTGCAGATGCCGGCATGGGTTAGACGACGCCCGCCAGGCCCTCGCCGAAGAACGACAAGACCTTTTGAACTGCATGACAATCGGTCCGCTTGCAGTCGACGTTCCCATTGACCTTCAGGGTCTTCCGGCGCCAGAAGATTGCAGATTCATTTGGGAGTTCAGCAAGCGTCCAATTGATTATGCGTTCGGCGCAATGGCCCCGCTTGCCGACCGGCTGGGCGCCTGCGTGGCTCGTTTCAAGGCCGTCCTTCGGGCCGACGATTTCAGATCGAAGCTGGGCGAGCGATTGTTCGAAACGTATCCGGCCGGAACCCTTGCCCTGTTGGGCATTCCCAACAAGCGCTATAAGGGAACGAGCAGACATGAACTGTGCAGCGCAATTGCCAAACAGCTTGACTTCGACGATTGCAGTCTGATCCATCACGAACTCGATGCGGTCATTTGCGCGATAACCGCAGCAGCGCCGACCGAATGCCTCCTGCAGGGAAAGCGATTGGTTCGGCGCATGCACGAAATTGCTCCGTCTACGGAAATGACGGCCCGCGGCGGGCGAGAGCCGACGGGCTTTATCGTGTTGGACCGATGGCCTTGTCGCCGACTAAAGGTATCAAAGGAGGATTTTCGGAGCTGGATCAGAGGCGAGCCGCAATAATGACCAATGAGCGCGCCATCTCGCCCGACTTGATCGCCGAACACGGGCTGACGCGCGAAGAATACGATCGCATCGTCAAGCTCATTGGTCGCGTGCCGACCTTCACGGAGCTGGGCATTTTTTCGGCGATGTGGAATGAACACTGCTCCTATAAATCCTCGAAGATGCATCTGCGCACGTTGCCGACCAAGGCTCCCTGGGTAATTCAGGGCCCGGGCGAAAATGCCGGCGTGATCGATATCGGCGATGGGCTTGCCGTCGTGTTCAAGATGGAGAGCCATAACCACCCGAGCTACATCGAGCCCTATCAGGGCGCCGCGACCGGCGTCGGCGGCATTCTGCGGGACGTGTTCACCATGGGGGCGCGGCCAATCGCTTGCCTCAATGCGCTCTCGTTCGGCGATTCGAGCCATCCGAAAACGCGTCACCTCCTCTGCGGCGTCGTCGCCGGCATTGGCGGCTACGGCAACGCCTTCGGCGTACCGACGGTGGGCGGCGAGGTGCGCTTCCACCGCCGTTATGACGGCAACTGCCTGGTCAACGCCATGGCGGTCGGAATCGCCGAAACCGAGAGGATCTTTTACTCCGTCGCCTCGGGCGTGGGCATGCCGATTGTCTATCTCGGGTCGAAAACTGGGCGTGACGGGATTCACGGCGCCACAATGGCGTCGGCGGAGTTCGGCGCCGACGCGGAGGAAATGCGGCCGACCGTCCAGGTCGGCGATCCGTTCTCGCAAAAGCTTTTGCTCGAGGCCTGCCTGGAGATCATGGCTAAGGGCTGCGTCGTCGCCATCCAGGACATGGGCGCCGCGGGACTTACCTCTTCGGCCGTGGAAATGGGCGCCAAGGGCGACCTCGGCGTCACCCTCGACCTCGACCATGTGCCGTGCCGCGAAGGCGGCATGAGCGCCTACGAGATGATGCTGTCGGAAAGCCAGGAGCGCATGCTCATGGTGCTCAAGCCGGAGAAAGAGCAGGAAGCTGAGGCGATCTTCCGCAAATGGGGTCTCGACTTTGCCGTTGTGGGTGTGACCACCGCGACCAAGCGCTTCCTCGTGCGCCGTGGTGGCAACGTCATCGCCGACCTGCCGATCAAGGAACTCGGCGACCAGGCGCCGGTCTACGACAGGCCGTTCGTCCTCAGCGCAAAGCAGCCGGTGATAACGGCGGCCTCGATCAAACCGCCGATGGGGGTCGGCGAGGCGCTCCAGAAATTGATCGCCACGCCGGATCTTTGCTGCAAGCGTTGGATCTGGCAGCAGTACGATCACGTCATCCTCGGCAATACTGTGCAGCGTCCGGGTGGCGACGCCGCCGTGATCCGCATCAATGATGGTCCCAAGGCGCTGGCACTGACCGCGGACGCCACGCCGCGCTATTGCGACGCCGATCCGTTCGAGGGCGGCAAGCAGGCGGTAGCCGAAGCCTGGCGTAATCTCACGGCGGTCGGCGCACGCCCGCTGGCGCTCACCGACAATCTGAACTTCGGCAATCCGGAGCGGCCGCAGATCATGGGCCAACTCGTCGGCTGCATCCGCGGCATCGCCGAAGCCTGCCGCGCGCTCGATTTTCCAGTCGTGTCCGGCAACGTGTCGCTCTACAACGAGACCAATGGCCGGGCGATTTTGCCGACACCCACGATCGGTGGCGTCGGGCTGCTTGAGCAATTCACGAAATCGGTGACTCTCTCGTTCAAGGTCGAAGGCGAGGCGATCCTGTTGATCGGCGAGACCCGCGGCTGGCTCGGCCAGTCGCTCTATCTGCGCGAGCTCTGCGGTCGCGAGGAGGGCGCCCCGCCGCCGATCGATCTGGCCGCCGAGCGCCGCCATGGCGACTTCGTGCGCGGCTTGATCGACGAGGGCCTGGTCAGCGCCGTGCATGACGTCTCTGACGGCGGCGTTTTGGTCGCCCTCGCCGAGATGGCAATGGCGTCCGGGATCGGCGCGGTGCTTGAGGCTGCGGCAAACGTTGCGGCTCACGCTTTCTGGTTCGGCGAGGACCAGGGGCGCTATGTGGTCACCGCGAGGGATACAGAGGCGATTGCCCGGCGCGCGGCCGCAGCCGCGGTGCCGCTGATGCGACTGGGCGCCACCGCCGGGCACTTGCTCGCACTCGCAGACGAGCGCCCGCTACTTGTTCGTGATCTCGTCAGCCGCTTCGAAAGCTGGCTGCCGGCGTATATCACGCAAACCGGCTGATCGGCTCCGACCCCAGTGCATCCCATACCCGCCAACGGCCGAGAAGCCCCGTCGGCAGCAACTGTGGACCCTGGGGAGTTGAGCCCGCGACCGTTGTTGCGCTGGCGCCCGAGTGCTGGTCACGATAAAGACGTAAACGTTGCTGGCATTGCCACCGGCGGTGTGCAGCGCCGACAGGAAACGACACGAACATGGACGGACTGCGATGGCGATGGCTGCTCACGACATAGAACGGCTGATCCGGGCTCATATTCCCGACGCGCAGGTGACGATCCGCGATCTGGCTGGCGACGGCGACCATTACCAAGCCACCGTGATAGCCGAATTGTTTCGCGGCAAATCCCGGGTGCAACAGCACCAGATCGTCTATCAGGCGCTCAAAGCCGAAATGGGCGGCAAGCTGCACGCATTGGCGCTGCAGACCGGAGCGCCGGACTGACGGCCCGCCGGGGCCGCGGCGCTGCGCTGGAACCCGCAGAGCCGAGGCGCTTTTCCGCAGACCGGCAAGCGGGCTTTGCCTTTGGCTTGCGCTACATATATTGACACACAGCAGGATGGGAATCCGGCGTGGGACAGCCCACTGCCTCAGCGAGGATGATGCCAATGTCTATCGATCGATTCATCGACAATGAGGTCAAAGCAAACGACGTTGTGCTGTTCATGAAGGGCACGCCGCAATTCCCGATGTGCGGCTTCTCTGGCCAGCTCGTGCAAATCCTGGATTATCTCGGCGTGCCCTATAAGGGCCTCAACGTGCTGGAGAACGAGGATTTGCGCCAGGGCATTAAATCCTACTCCAACTGGCCGACCATACCGCAGCTCTTCGTCAAGGGCGAATTCGTGGGCGGTTGCGATATCATTCGCGAGATGTTCCAATCCGGCGAGTTGCAGTCCCTGCTCAAGGATAAGGGCGTGACCACGAAGGCCCCGGCCACCGCCTGACGGTCCGGCTCGCCGCGGTGCTGCTATCGGTTTCCGGGTGCGCCTTACCGCCGCTTGGAAACCGCGTGCTGCCAGGCAGTGGTCAGCGCGGCGCGCAGTTCTTCCACATTCACGGCCGACAGCTTTACGGTGGTGGCGCCGCGTGCGCCCCAGGCGTTTGGCACTGGAGCGAAAGCCTCCGGTGCCAGTTCGCATTTAAGCGATTGTTGGTCCGGCGTCAGCATCAGGTTGGCGGTGCGGCCATCTGGCGACAACGTAGCGTAGATGCGGCGTACCTTAAACGCGGTGCGCTCGAAATGCGCCGCTTCGATCGTGCCGGGGGAGAGGGCAATACGGCGGAATTGCCGTGTCGTCGCCATCCTTGCGCCTGCAGGATACGCCGTGTCAGCGCGAATAATATTCGACGACCAGGTGTGGCTCCATCATGACCGGGTAGGGGACCTCGCCGAACGCCGGCACGCGCGCCAGCTTCGCCGTCATCTTCGAGTGGTCCACGTCGATGTAGTCCGGCACATCGCGCTCGGCCAACCCGGTAGCCTCCAGCACCATCGCAGACTGCTTTGAGTTGTCTTTGACCTCGACCACATCGTCGACCTTGACCCGATAGCTCGAGATGGTCACGCGGCGCCCGTTGACCTTGACATGGCCGTGGCTGATGAACTGCCGAGCGGCGAACACGGTGGGCACAAACTTGGCGCGGTAAACGATCGTATCCAGCCGGCGCTCCAAGAGGCCGATCATGTGGGCGCCGGTATCGCCCTTGAGCCGCCGGGCTTCCTCGTAAATGCCGCGGAAATGCCGCTCCGACATGTTGGCGTAGTAGCCTTTGAGCTTCTGCTTGGCGCGCAATTGCACGCCGTAGTCCGACAGCTTGCCCTTGCGCCGCTGCCCGTGCTGGCCGGGGCCGTATTCGCGCTTGTTGATTGGACTTTTCGGCCGTCCCCAGATGTTTTGGCCCATCCGGCGGTCGATCTTATACTTTGCCTCGTGGCGCTTGGTCATTCGCGTCCCCGCGTGAGCTTAGAATGGCTGAGGATCGCGCCCTCCTCTGTACCAGGCCGCCGAGCTTATTGGGCCGGCGGTCGGACCGACAGGTCTTGCGCCGAAGCGCCGGCTCCAGCAAAACCACGGGTCGCGAAACACGGCGCGGGCCCTCGGGCCCGCGCAGCGCCGCGTATTTAGGGACAAACCATGCGGCTGTCAAACCGCGGCCCGAGCCGGTTTCGCCAGGCTCATCACCCTTGCGCAAAATGCTTGCGCCGCAGGCTGCGCAACAGCGTGATCGCGAGCAGGGCGGTCAAGGCGTCCAGCGCCGCGACGGCGGCGAATACCGCGACCCAGCCTCCGGTCAGGTCTTTGAGGAAGGCCGCGGCGGGCCCGCCGAGGATCGAGCCCACGCCCTGCGCAATGTAGAGAAAGCCGTAATTGGTGGCCGCGTATTTCGGCCCGAAAGTGTCGGTCAGTGTCGCCGGGAAGAGCGAAAAGATCTCGCCCCAACCGAAGAAGACGAGGCCGGTCAGCACCACGAACATCGCCGGCTGGTTGATGTAGGAGAACAGGATAATGATGGCGAGCGCTTCCAACGAGAACGCGAGCGCCATCGTCGCCTCGCGGCCGATGTGGTCGGAGACCCAGCCGAAAAACGGCCGAGTGAGGCCGTTGGTAAATCGCGAGAGCGTCAGCGACAGCGGCAGCGCCGCCATGCCGAGCACCGGCATGTTGGCAACGCCGAATTCCTTGGCAAACGGTCCGACATTGGACACGACCATGAGCCCACTGGTCGACATCATGCTCATCATCACGAACAAAAGATAGAAGATCGGGCTCTGCAGCATCTCGCGCGGCGAGAAGCTGCGCCAGGTCTGCTGCGCGGGGGTAGCCAGCGTAACCGGTATCGCCCGATCCGCATTTGGCGGCAACCGCAGCCATTGCGCAGCAAGAATGCCGATCGCGCCCTGGATCACGCCCCAGACGACCAGCGTGTGGGCGTAGCCCGAACTCTTGATCATGCCGTCGATCGGGAAGCTCGTGAAAATGGCGCCAAAGCCGTAGCCCGCGGCGGCGATACCGGTAGCAAGGCCGCGGCGGTCGGGAAACCAGCGCACCATCAGACCGATAATGCCCACATAAATGATGCCCGTGCCGAACCCGCCGAGCATGCCATAGGTAAAGTAGAGCGCCCAAATGTTGTTCACGTAGGCTGATAGGACCCAGCTTCCGCCCGAGAGCAGGGCGCCGAGCGAGATCAACGCGCGCGGTCCGAAGCGATCGACCAGATAGGCCTGGAAGGGGGAAAACCAGGTCTGCAGAATGATCAGCAGCGAAAAGGTCCACTGCAATTCCGTGAGCTTGGTGCCGAGCTTGGCACTGAGCGGTGTGGTAAACAGGGTCCAGACATATTGCGGGCTGGAAATGGCCATCATGGCGATCACGCCGAGGATGAGCTGGTTCCAGCGATTGAGATACCAAGCTTTTGATTCTGACCTGACGACAGCGCTGGTCATGTGCAGTCCCTCAAAGGAGTGCCCGGCCTGCCAATAAGCCTAGCGTCCCGCCTTTGGCTCAACAAGCCAGGCAAAGCCCAATTTGGCTGCAGCGGCTGGCTAGCGACGTGGCAATCCGCTTGCGCATCTGACCCGCGCCGCCTTTAGCGGTGATGCCGGCCGCCCTATTCGATAACCGCGCAAGCAGTTCGCGATCGCCCGGCAACCCGGCGGCGCCCGGGTTGCCAATCGATACGGAACTAGCCACGGTCGTTTTTTTGCCGAAGCTGCCGCCGAACGGACCTTGACTTGCGATCAGGGAGTCAGAACCCAAGTACAAACCGCTTTAATCAAACGCAAGCCGATGCAAGGAGCGGTCTCGAAAGTTCGGATATCACCTTGCAAAAGCGGATTGTGCGGCTGGTCCGCAAAGCAGTCATCGCCGTTGCAGAAGGTTTGTGGTCAGCGCAGTCAAATGCAAAAAGCTCCAACCAGATGGGTTACAGACATCATCGCTCGCCAGGAGAGCCCGCCTCGCTGCCGCAGCGGACGCCGAAACGTGTGAGCACAGCCACTGGCGTGCGGCCGGACGTGAACAGGGTTCGCGCTTGGCCAACCGACGCAGACGCCTGTGCCGGGCCGAGAAGGTCGATCACCCGCCGGGCAATCGCTGGCGCTGGATCGATGAAATTGACGTTCCAAGGGGCGACCCGCGTCAGTCGACATAGCAGCAGCGGATAGTGCGTGCACGCCAGGACCACCGTGTCGGTGCGCGCGCCGTCATCGCGAAAGCAGGGCGCGATCTCGGCGCGGATTTGCTTGTCACCGATCGGCCGGCCCGCCAATTCGGCCTCCGCGTAAGCGGCCAGATGGCGCGAGCCAACCAGGGTCACCTCGCAGTCCCGCGCATAATCGCGAATGAGCGTGCGGGTATATTCGCGGGCGACGGTCCCTTCGGTGCCGAGCACGGAGACGCGGCGGGTGAGCGATTGGGTGCAGGCGGGCTTGATCGCCGGCACGGTGCCGACAAACGGCAGCGGAAATTTCCGGCGCAACGCCGGTAGCACCAGCGTCGAGGCGGTGTTGCAGGCAATGACGATGAGATCGGGCCGCTGCGATGCGATCAGCTCGCCCATGAGCGCGACGACGCGGTCAACAAGCGCCGTTTCGGTGAGTGCGCCGTAGGGAAAGGCGGCATCATCGGCCACGTAGAGGAAATCCGCATCCGGTCGCGCTGCGGCGATCGCGCGGTAAACGGTGAGCCCGCCGAGGCCCGAATCGAACACCAGAATGGCCGGAGACACGGTCATGGCGCCCAGACATGACACGATGGCTTGACCCTCTGCAATCGCTCCGACACGGGCAAGGCAAGGCCGCTCGCTCGGTGCGCAGATCAGCGGCCGCGGCAAGGCGGGCGCAGGTTTTTAGGTCATTGGCCGAGCCAAAGGTTCACTCGCCGCTTTCGCGGTCGCCGGGAGAACTCGGCCGCTGGAGGAGAGGGGCCGGAATCAGCCGACATCAGCCGGATTGGGAACGGCAGATTGATCGTCAGAGCACCGACCCTGTCAGGCGCTTCCAAAGACCCGGCGGAAAATCTCATCAACGCGAGCAAAATGAAAGTCGAGGTCGAAATTGGCCTTCAATTCCGCTTCGCTCAAGTGCTTGCGCAGGTCCTCGTCGGCGGCGAGCAGCGTCAACAAATCGCCTTCGCCCGCCCAGGCCTTCAACGCATTGCGTTGAACGAGCCGATAGGCGTCCTCGCGCCCGACGCCTTTTTGGGTCAGGGCCAACAGCACGCGTTGCGAATGCACCAGCCCGCCAAGGCGATCGAGATTTTTGCGCATGTTTTCGGGATAGACCACCAGCTTGTCGACCACGCCGGTGAGCCGGGCGAGCGCGAAATCAAGCGTCGCGGTGGCGTCGGGGCCGATCATGCGCTCGACCGAGGAGTGCGAGATGTCACGCTCGTGCCAAAGCGCGACATTCTCCAGCGCCGGTGTCACGTAGGCGCGCACCATGCGCGCAAGCCCCACCAGGTTTTCCGACAGCACCGGGTTGCGCTTGTGCGGCATGGCGGAGGAGCCTTTTTGCCCGGGCGAGAAAAACTCCTCCGCCTCCAACACTTCGGTGCGCTGCAGGTGGCGGATTTCGGTCGCCAGCCGTTCGACCGAGGCGGCGACTACACCGAGCGTGGCGAAATACATCGCATGGCGATCGCGCGGAATGATTTGCGTCGAGATCGGCTCGACCGAAAGCCCCATTGCCTTGGCCACGTGGGCTTCGACACGCGGGTCGACTTGCGCGAACGTGCCGACCGCGCCGGAAATCGCGCAGGTGGCTACTTCGCGGCGCGCGGCGACAAGGCGCTCGCGGCCGCGCGCAAATTCCGCGTAGGCAACCGCGAGCTTGAGCCCGAAGGTGGTCGGCTCGGCATGAATGCCGTGTGAGCGGCCGATCGTCGGTGTGTATTTGTGCTCGCGGGCGCGCCGCTCGATCGCAGCTTTCAACTTGTCGACATCGGCGATGAGCAGATCGGCGGCGCGTACGAGCTGGACGTTGAAGCAGGTATCGAGCACGTCGGACGAGGTCATGCCCTGATGCACGAAGCGCGCTTCCGGCCCGACGATCTCGGCAAGGTGCGTGAGGAACGCGACCACGTCGTGCTTGACCTCGCGCTCTATTGCCTCGATGCGCGCGGCGTCGAACTGCACCGACTTGCCTTTGGCCCAAATTTTTTTCGCCGCTTCCTTCGGAATAGTGCCGATCTCGACCATGGCGTCGGCGGCGTGCGCCTCGATCTCAAACCAGATGCGAAAACGCGTCTGCGCCGACCAGATCGCCGCCATTTCGGGCCGTGTATAGCGCGAGATCATGCCGCGAGCCGCGCGCGATCGTGCGGCCGACTGAGATCGACCGGGGTGCCCTTGGGGATGATGCCGGTCGGATTGACTTGCCCGATCGAATAATAGTTGATCACGTAATAGCGCGGCTTCACCGTCTCGGCGATCCCCGGCAGCTGATAAAGCTCGCGCATGTAGTTCGACAGGTTGGGAAAATCGGCGATGCGGTTTCGGTTGCACTTGAACAGCGAGAAATACGCGACGTCGAAGCGCACGAGCGTCGGAAAGAGCCGCCAGTCGGCTTCGGTGATCTGGCCCCCTGCGAGATAGCGCTGCCGCCCGAGCCGCGCTTCCAATTCGTCCAGTGTCGCGAACAGCGCGTCGTAAGCGGCCTCGTAGGCGGCTTGCGAGCGCGCAAAACCGCAGCGGTAGACGCCGTTATTGACGTTGGAGTAGACGAGCGCATTGATTCGGTCGATCTCGCTGCGCAGAGGCGTCGGATAATAGTCCGTGGGATCGGCGCCGATCTCGGCAAATTCGCAGTTGAGCATGCGAATGATTTCGGCGGATTCGTTGTTGACGATGCGTCCAGTCTTTTTATCCCAGAGCGTCGGCACGGTGACTTTGCCGGAATAATGCGGATCGCTCGCCGTGTAGGCCTGGTGCAAATAACGAAAGCCGTTGACCCGGTCGGGTATGCAATCGGGGAATGCCGGATTGTCTTCGAACATCCAGCCCTGCTGCTTGATGCCAGGGATCGCATAAGCAACCGAAATCGCCTGCTCGAGCCTCTTTCGCGCGCGGAAAATCAGGGTCCGATGCGCCCACGGGCAGGCGTGGGCGACGTAGAGATGATAACGCCCGGGCTCGGCCTTGAACCCGGATGAGCCATCGGCGCTGATGCGGTCGCGGAAGCGGCTCTCGGTGCGGCGAAACTCACCTGCCGTACTGGTTTCCTCGACGAGGTCCTCGTCGCGCCATGTGCCGTCGACCAGAATGCCCATCACGCGGCCTCCCCGCGCGCCAACGCTGCCCCGTGACGGATGGCAGCGATGTTGGCGCGATATGAATCGGGCGAGCGACCCTTGAATACCGCCGAGCCGGCAACGAAGGCGTTGGCGCCGGCGCGCGCCGCGGCCGGCGCGGTCTCGGCCGTAATGCCGCCGTCGATCTCGATATCGATCGCCCGGCCGCCCGCCATGGCGCGCAGGTTGCGCACCTTGTCGAGGGTGTCGGTTATAAACTTTTGACCGGCGAAGCCCGGATTGACCGACATAACGAGAATGAGATCGACAATGTCGATGACGCGCTCGATGGTGCTCTCGTGCGTCCCCGGATTAAGCGTCACGCCGGCCTTTTTGCCCAAGGCGCGAATGTGTTGCAGCGATCGATGGATGTGCGGGCCGGCCTCGACATGCACGGTGATGTGATCGGCACCGGCTTTGGCGAAAGCCTCGAGGTACGGATCGCACGGGGCGATCATCAAATGGACGTCGAGCGGCTTGTTGGTATGTGGCCGGATCGCCTTAACCACGCCCGGGCCGATCGAAATATTGGGTACGAAATGGCCGTCCATGACATCGACATGGATCCAGTCGGCGCCTGCGGCATCGACCGCGCGCACTTCCTCGCCGAGGGTGGCAAAGTCGGCCGACAGTATCGAGGGGGCGATAATGAGTGGACGCGCCACGGGAGCTCTCCAGATCCGTTGCTCGCCTAACATGCCGCTGACGGCCCGGCAACGCGGCATCCGGGGAAGAGCAAGATTTGCTTGCGGCCGCGCGGCGGCGGCTTTGGCCGTTTCGGGGAGCTTCGATTTGAAAAAAAATGGGTGTTTTCGCACTTGCAGCGCGGCCCCGATTTGCACCGCCTCCTGGGCAAGCGCGCCAACCGCAACGCCAGCCGCAGCGAACGTTCCAGCATCTCATGTCAATGGACCGAACGCGCCTCATTCGCGACCAGGGCCCAACTCGGCGGCAGACCCGCCAGGCTCGGCCGTGACCGGCACAAACGCCCCTGACGATTTCGACGCTGTGCGCCTTGATCTCAGTCCCGCCGCGCGCCGGCGGCCGGCGTCGTCGGTGCTCAGGCTTGATCAGCGATGACAAAATCAGATAGCCGGTGGCGGAGCGGAGGGTGCCGTGGCGCGGACGGATGTCATTGTGCTGGGAGCGGGGATCGTCGGCACGTCGATCGCGCTCCATCTCGCGAGGCGCGGATTATCGGTGGCGCTGGTTGATCGCGCCGGCCCGGGGGAGGGGACCTCATACGGCAACACTGGCATTATTGAGGGCAATACCATCTTTCCCCCCGCCTTCCCGCCGGACTGGACCTCGCTCTTGCGAGTCGTGCTCAAGCGCGCGCCGGAGGCCAATTATCATCTCGCCTTCCTGCCGAAAGTCGGGTCCTGGCTGCTCGCCTTCCGCGCCGCTTCGCAGCCGCAACGGCTGATCGAGACCGCCGAGCTAATGCGGCCATTGTTTGCCCGCGCCGTGGCCGAGCACGAGACGCTGCTTGCTGAGGCCGGCGCCGAGCGCTACCTGCGGCGGACCGGCTGGCTCAAGCTCTACCGCGGCGACCGCTCGTTCGCCGCACAGGCGCGGGAGCTTGAGATCGCTTCCTCGCTGGGCATTGCCAACGTCCCGCTCGATGGCGAGACGGCACGGGCGCTCGAGCCCTCGCTGGCGCCGGTGTTCCGGCACGCCGTTCATTGGACTGGAGCCCTGAGCGTGAGCAATCCGCTCGCGCTCACGCGCGCCTATGCGGCGCGCTTCGCTGCGCTCGGCGGCGTGACCCTCGGTGGCGATGCGCGCACGCTGCATCGCGCCGACTCGCATTGGCGTGTGGACACCGCTGGCGGACCGCTTGACGCCGGCGATGTGGTTGTCGCATTGGGTCCATGGGCGCCCGACCTGCTCGATCCGTTCGGCATCAAGTTGCCGCTCGCGGTCAAGCGCGGCTATCACCGCCATTTTCGCGCGCGCGGCAATGCCGGCTTGAACCGCCCGGTCCTTGACGCTGAGAATGGCTACTGCGTTACGCCGATGGAGCAGGGCCTGCGCTTGACCACTGGCGCCGAATTTGCCGCGCGCGATGCGCCGCCCACCCCGGTGCAATTCGATCGCGTGATGCCGGCCGCCGCGGAACTGTTTCCGCTCGGCGATCCAGTCGAGGCACAGCCATGGAAAGGCGCGCGACCGTGCTTTGCCGATTCGCGTCCAGTGATCGGGCGCGCGCCGCGCCAGCGCGGGCTGTGGCTCGCCTACGGCCACGGCCATTGGGGTCTGACGCTGGGCCCGGCAACGGGCCGTCTCATCGCCGAGATGATGACCGGCACAACGCCGTTTTGTGATCCAAAACCTTATGCCGCCGAGCGCTTTGCTGATTGACAGGCGGCGCCCGCCGCCCCCTTTAGCCCGAAGGTTTAGCAAAACACGCCAAAATCCCCCGCCTTCAACGGCTGGGAATGGATAGGCGTAAGTGCCTGCTGGGGTCGAAGCAGAGTAAAGCAAAGAGCGTCGCAGCCGCCTGAAAACCCCGGATGGGGTCCAGGGCGCCATCAGGCCGATTTGCCAACCGCTTCAGCAACCGCGCGGCGGGCCAGCACGCCGACCAGATGCGCACGGTATTCGGCGCTGCCGTGAATGTCGCTGTTCATGCCGTCGGCTGGAATGCTCATGCCCTCCAGCGACTTCGGCGCAAAACGCTTCTTCAGCGCTTCCTCGAACGACGGCACGCGGAACACGCCATTGGCGCCGGCGCCGGTTACCGCGACGCGAATTTCGCTGCCGCGCTTGGAAACGAACACGCCGACCAGGGCGAAGCGGGACGCCTGATTGCGGAATTTTTGGTAGGCCGCTCTCTTCGGAATGGGGAAGATCACTTTGCTGATGATTTCGGCCGGCTCCAACGCGGTCGAGAACATGCCGGTGAAGAAATCGTCGGCCTTGATGCGGCGTTTGTTGGTAACGATGGTGGCGCCAAGTCCGAGGCAGGCGGCGGGGTAATCGGCGTTCGGATCGTTGTTGGCGATCGAGCCGCCAATCGTGCCCATATGGCGTACGGCCGGGTCGCCGATCATGCCGGCGAGGCGGGCAAGCGCCGGGATCGCCTGCTGCACCACCGGCGAGGTGTTCACGTCATCGTGGCGGGTCATGGCACCGATGGTGATCGAACGACCGCTTTGTTCGATGCCGGCCAACCCCTCGATGAGCGACAGGTCGATCAGGTGCGGTGGACCGGCGAGCCGCAGTTTCATCGTCGGCAAAAGCGTATGGCCGCCAGCCAGCAACTTGGCCTCCTCGTGCTTGGCAAGCAGGCCCGCGGCCTGACGCAGCGTCTGCGGACGATGGAATGTGAACGCGTACATTTTGTCAGACCTCCTTGTCTATCGATCTCGCCTTACGCGGCGCGCGGCATGGCGTGGGCCTTTTGCAGCGCGGTCCAGACGACGGCCGGTGTTGCCGGCATGGCGATGTGCTCAGTTCCGATGGCGTGGGTGATTGCGTTGATCACGGCCGCCGGCGCGGCGATGGCGCCGGCCTCGCCGCAGCCTTTGATGCCGAGCGGATTGGACGGGCACTTGGTCACCGTAGTGTCGACTTTCAAGATCGGCAAATGATCGGCCCGCGGCATGCAATAGTCCATCAGCGAGCCGGTGAGGAGCTGGCCGTCTTTGTCGTAGACCGCGCCCTCGCACAAAGCCTGGCCGACGCCCTGCGCGATGCCGCCATGGACCTGGCCCTCGACGATCATCGGATTAACGACAACGCCGAAGTCATCGACCGCCGTCCAGCCCACGATCTCAGTGTTGCCAGTATCGGGATCGACTTCCACTTCGCAAACGTGGCAGCCGGCCGGGAAGGTGAAATTGGTCGGATCGTAGAAGGCGCCTTCCTTCAGCCCGGGCTCGAGCTCCTGCCCGGAGAACTTATGCGCAATATAGGCGTTAAGCGCGACGTCGCCCCATCCAGCCGCCTTGTCGGTGCCGGCGACGCTGAATTTGCCGTCTTTGAATTCAATGTCGCCTTCGGCCGCTTCGAGCAGGTGAGCCGCAACCTTTTTGGCCTTGGCTTCGATCTTGTCCAGCGCCTTGGCCAAAGCCGACATGCCGACTGCACCGGAGCGCGAGCCGTAGGTGCCCATCCCGAACTGTACTTTGTCGGTATCGCCGTGGATCACCGAGACGGTCTCGAGCGGAAGACCGAGGCGCTCGGAGACGAGCTGCGCAAACGTGGTCTCATGGCCCTGGCCATGGGCATGACAGCCGGTGAGGATTTCGACCGAGCCGGTTGGATTGACCCTCACTTCGGCTGACTCCCACAGACCCACGCCGCAGCCCAGCGAGCCGACGGCCTGCGAGGGCGCGATCCCGCAGGCTTCGATATAGGTCGCTAGTCCAATGCCGCGCAGCTTGCCATGGCGAGCCGAGTCGCGCTTGCGTTTGGCAAAGCCGTCATAGTCGGCAAGCTCGAGTGCTTTCTTGAGCGAGGCGGCGTAATCGCCGGTGTCATAGGTCATGATTACCGGGGTCTGATGCGGGAATGTCTTGATGAAATTCTTGCGCCGCAGCTCCGCCGCATCGAATCCCAATTCGCGGGCGCCGACCTCAACCAGGCGTTCGACCACGAAGGTGGCTTCCGGACGGCCGGCGCCGCGATAGGCGTCGACCGGCACCGTGTTGGTGTAGACCGCATCGACCTCGCAATAGATGTGCGGGATTTCGTACTGACCGGAGAGCAGCGTCGCGTACAGATAGGTTGGCACCGACGACGAGAATGTCGACATGTAGGCGCCAAGGTTGGCGATTGTCTTGGCCCGCAGCGCCAGAATTCTACCATCGGCCTCGAAAGCCAATTCGGCGTGAGTGACATGATCGCGGCCGTGCGCATCGGTGAGGAACGCTTCCGACCGGTCGGCAACCCATTTCACCGGGCAACCGACCCGTTTCGACGCCCACAACGCCACGACTTCCTCTGGGTAGATGAAAATCTTTGAACCGAAGCCGCCGCCGACATCGGGCGCGATCACGCGCAGCTTGTGCTCGGGAGCCATGCCGACAAAGGCGGAGATGACGAGGCGTGCCACGTGCGGATTCTGCGTGGTGTTCCAGAGCGTGAACGTCTCGGTACCGGCATCGTATTCGCCGATCGCCGCGCGCGGCTCGATAGCATTGGGCACGACGCGATTGTTGATGATGTCGAGCTTGGTGACGTGCTTTGCCGATCGGAAAGCCGCCTCGACCGCGTGGGCGTCGCCGAGCTGCCATTGGTAGATCGTGTTATTGGGCGCAACATCGTGGATCTGCGGAGCGCCGGATTTCTGCGCCGCCGCCGGGTCGGCAGTGGCGGGCAGCACGGCGTAATCGACCGCGACTTTTTCCGCCGCATCGCGGGCCTGCGGCAGCGTTTGCGCAATCACCACCGCAACCGGATCGCCGACATGGCAGGCCTTGCCATTGGCGAGCGCCGGATGGGGCGCCATCTTCATTGGCGAACCATCCTTGGAGTGGATCATCCAGCCGCAGACCAGGTTGCCGATCTTATCGGCGCCGAGTTGCGCACCCGTGAGCACCGCGCGCACGCCGGGCATTTCCGCAGCCGCCTTTGTATCGATGGACTTGATCGTGGCGTGCGCGTGGGGCGAGCGGATGAAATACGCAAAGACCTGGCCGGGCCGATTGATGTCGGCGGTGTAGTGTCCGGTGCCGGTGATGAAGCGATGATCTTCCTTGCGCCGCACCGCAGCGCCGATACCGGTGACGCTCATGGCAGTACCTCCCGGTAGCTTCCTCCTGGAACAACTACCCCGCGCCTATGCGGCCGCCTGACTGGCCGGGCTGCTGCTGCGCATCGCGCGGGCGCCGGCGGCGATCGCTTTGACAATATTGTGATAGCCGGTGCAGCGGCAGATATTGCCTTCGAGCTCTTCGCGGATCGTGTGCTCGTCGAGCTCATGTCCTTTGCGGCGAACGATATCGACTGCGGTCATGATCATGCCGGGCGTGCAGTAGCCGCATTGCAGGCCGTGGTTCTCGCGGAAGGCTTCCTGCATCGGGTGCAGAGGTCCCTCTGGTGCCGCCAGCCCTTCGATAGTGAGCACATCTGCGCCTTCGAGCTGCAGCGCCAGCAGGGTGCAGGACTTCACCGCCCTGCCATTCACGTGCACGACACAGGCGCCGCATTGCGACGTGTCGCAGCCGACATGGGTGCCGGTAAGCCGCAGATGCTCGCGCAGCAGCTGCACCAACAGCGTGCGCGGATCGACTTCGGCGGTCACAGGTTTGCCGTTCACCGTCAGGGAAACGGCTGCCGTATTGGCTGCCATGGGGCTCCTCCTCGCAATAAGATAACGGTCAAAACGCCGCGATTCACACGCGGTGCCGCCTTGCCACCACGATCCAAGCGCGAAATCGTGGCGATTCTGCCGAATTTCACTCCTTGGAACGAAAATTACTCTGAACCGCGGCCTAGGCGCCGGTCAAGGGAGTTTCGCATGGTGCAAAACCATCGCGGGGCTGCGCCCGGCCACTAAGGGCGATCACGTTGCCCAACCGAGCGAAGCCCCGAACGCCTTCGAAGATCCGGCCATGGCGAGGCCGCACATGATTCCGCGGGAATTTCTGCGGGACCGGAACGAGCGGTGGTCGAGGCATATTTCGCGGGTTCAAGGTGATCACCTGCGCCGGTGTCGGTGACGGCGTTTTGTCGGTGATGCAGCGGCTGTGCACCTGACATGCCGCTCATGCCGCCGCCGGGCGCGTGCGGTTGCGCGCGTTCGTCAAACCCATTGAGCATTCGCGCCATCGGTTGGCGTGGGTCTGAACTTCAGCAGGCGATGGCAACAGTAGGGTCAGGACTCGTTGTTCCTGGCCGGAGGGGCAACGCCTCCCTGACACGGGAGAACGAAAGATGACACAGTAAAGCAGGACGCCATGATGGTGAAAATCGCCATGAGCCTGGCAGCGCTTGCTGTGGAGCGCTCACCGTCGGCACCGCTTTCGCGCAACACACCGGCGCGCGAAGCACAAACGGGCATGCCGAGCACTGAACAGTTCGGGGCAGTCGGCGCAGCCTTCGCAATCGAACGGGCCCTATGATCAGTCAAGCGCCAACGCACAATGAGGCGCCTGGCATGAGTGCGCCGGGCGAGCAAAGCGCAGTTGTCAGTTGCGAAGCGCGGTTCCGCTCTTACGATCCGGCAAGCCGAACCTATGTCGGTCACGACAGAATGCGCCAACCATGCCCCTGATGTAATATAATGGGCGCAAAGCAAGCCGATCCGCATTGGGGGGGCTTGTTATTTAGACGCAAAAAGGTGTGGCCTACGAGTTCTTCGAATTAACCGCGGCGGCGAAATTCTTAAAAAAATCGTCGGCGACCTTTTTGGCAGCGCCGTTGATGAGCCGCTGGCCGAGCTGCGCAAGCTTGCCGCCGATCTGTGCCTCGACCGCATAGGTCAGCAATGTGCCGCCGTCCTTTGGTGCCAGCTTGACGGTAGCACCGCCCTTGGCGAAGCCAGCCACGCCACCGTCCCCCTGACCGGAAATCTTGTAACTGGTGGGCGGATTGAGGTCGGATAAAGTGACCTTGCCTTTGAACTTGGCCTTTACCGGACCAATCTTCGTCGTTGCAACCGCCTGAAACTCCGTGTCCGACGTCTTGTCGAGCTGCTCGCAGCCCGGAATGCAGGCCTTGAGCGTGGCGGGGTCGTTTAGCTTCTCCCAGACCGTCTGCGGTGGGACCGGAAGCTGATACTCGCCGGTCATCGTCATCGCCATGGCATCGCTCCTTCGTCCAGCACCGTACCAACGCTCCACTTAGACCATGATCCGAACGAGTGGAAGCCGCTTTTGCGGAGAGAGGATATGCTCAGATGAGAAATGCATCGCTTCAACGCCTTGGCATCGCCGCAGCGATCTCAGCGCGCGCACGGTCCGCGGCTCATGAAACCTCTTGGGCTGACCCTTACTTGATCAGGAATGAACGACCTAAGCGCCCCTCTGTCAGCGGGCCGGCAGTGCCGCGTGAACGTATTCATATTGTCTTCAGTGCACTTATGCTGGTGATCTTGCTGGCCTCGCTTGACCAGACCATCTACGCGACGGCTCTACCGACCATCGTAGGCGAGCTCGGTGGGCTTGCGCCCTACCTTCTGACGACAACGGTTGCGACGCCGCTTTTATGGCAAGCTCGGCGATCAGTTCGGCCGCAAGATGGTGCTGCAATCGGCGATCGTTCTGTTCCTCGCCGGCTCAGCGCTGTGCGGCTTGAGCCGGTCCATGGGCGAACTCATCGCTTTTCGTGCCTTGCAGGGCCTGGGCGGCGGCGGACTGATGGTCGTCACCATGGCGGTGGTCGGAGATCTCGTGGCCCCGCGCGAGCGCGGGCGCTATCAGGGACTTTTCGGCGCCGCCTTCGGCTTCTCCACCGTGGTCGGGCTGCTGGTCGGCGGATTTTTCGTCGACCATTTGAGTTGGCGCTGGATTTTTTATGTGAATTTGGCGCTGGGCCTGGTTGCAGTTGCGGTAATCGGCTTCGCCCATAGCGGGCCGCTCACGCGGCGTCGGCGGCGCATCGATTTCCTCGGGGCGGCTCTTCTGGCGTTGGCGTTGAGTGCATTGATTTTCCTCATCACCTTCGGCGGCAGCTCGTACGCTTGGACTGCACTCCAAACCAGCGGTCTTGCTGCTTTGATGATGCTAGCGCTCGTGGGCTTTGCGGTTGTTGAATATGGCGCGGCCGAACCCATCATGCCGATCTCGCTGTTCCGAAACCGCATTTTCTGATGTCCTGCGGTCGGGTTCATTGTCGGCCTCGCGCTGTTCGGCTCGGTCACTTACATGCCGCTCTATTTCCAGGTGAACTATTCTCCAACGCTGGGCACACCTTTGCCTTTCGCCGGCGGAGACCGATGTCGGCAGGCTCGCGCGGGATTGCGCGGTCCCGCTGGCGAAGCTTGGCGACATGGCCCGACGGCTGACAGCACACGGCTTAGTCCTGCCGGCTACGTTAACCGCTTTGATGCCGAGTGGGAGCGGCCGCGAAGTCTTCAACCAGATGATCCGTGCGCGCGAGAAGCGCGTGCGAGCAGCGTCCAGAAGTGAGGGCGTTGCTCGACAGGCTGGCGCGGACACTGATGGCCGAGTTGCCGGTTGAACCGGCCGCCGGCCGACGCGGCCGCTGATCAGCCCGCTTTAGCCGCCGCGTCGCTGGCGAAATTCGTGGGGCGTGGTGCCGGTCTGCTGGCGGAAAAAACGCGCGAAGTGGGACGCATTGGCGAACGCAAGTTCTTCGGCGATGTCCTGGATCGGCTCGGTGGTAAAGACGAGCTGGCGCTTGGCTTCGCTGAGCACACGCTGCCGGATGAGCTGGCCGGCAGTCACGCCGGTGGCACGCTTGACGTGATCGTTGAGGCGATCGACGGTCATGCCTAGTTTTGCGGCGTAGTAGCCGAGTTGACGTTGGGAGCGGAAAAGCTCGTCGACCAGATTGCGCAATTGCGTCACCGTCGGGTCCGCCGGTCTGAGCGTCACGATGCCAGTGCGGGCTCGGCTTGCCGCCAGACGTGCCAGCTCGACGGCAATGAGAAGCAACAGGCCGCGCATGGCGAGGCGATAGCCCTCGCGTGGCAGACGATGCTCCTCGTTGAGATCCGCGCACAGCCCCGACAGCCGCGCCCGTTCGATCTCCTCAACGATCGGAATGATCGGCTGCGCCGCGAGCGCGCGCAGCCGCGCCAAGCCGTCGCCGGCAGTGCCTTCAATACTGCCCGCGACATCCTCGGTAAAGCTCAAGACCCACCCGTCGGTGATATTAGGCTCGAAGCGAAAGCCATGGGCGATCGTCGAAGGGACGAGGATCGCGGCTGGCGCGGCAAACGCGAGCGCGGCCGCTTCAAATGTCATCGTGCCGCCGCCCCGTTCGATCAGCAGGATCTGAAAGAGGTTGCGATGCCGGTGGGCGCGAATGGTCCACTCGTGAATGGACGACCGCGAGGCTATGGTTTCGATGTGAATGAAGTCGAACGCCTGATCGTCCGGCGGGTCGCCGTAGAGATGGAAGAGGGGTAGCGCAGTAGCCATTGCCTTTAGAATAAGCCCGCCAGCGGCCGCCGTCGCCATCGGCGAACCCGGCCACAAGGGTGTGCATAACCGGCAGGCTGATCATACCGGCTTGTACAGGCGCTCGTGGTAGACGAGGGCCGGCCCGGCTGGCCCGAGCCGGACCGCTTCCACGGCGCCGAAAAAGACATTGTGGGAGGCGACCGCCTTGACTTCGATGGTGCGGCAATCGAAGGCGACGACCGCGGAGGCCAGAACCGGCGCGCCGGTCTTCAGCGTCATCCATTCGCCCACGGAAAAGCGCTCTTCCAGGTGCGCGCCGCTCCGTCCGGCGAAAACATCGGCGAGCTTCGATTCGCCCGCACCGAGGGTATTCACGCAGAACACGCCATTTTGCGACATCGGCGGCGCGCTGTTGCTGCGGCGATTAAGGCACAGCAGAAGCATCGCGGGCTGGTCTGATACGGAGCAGACCGCCGTCGCAGTAAAGCCGGTCTTGCCCCCTGGACCGGCCGTGGTGACAACGTGCACCGCCGCCCCGAGCCGGCTCATGGCCTCGCGAAATACCGCCGCGCCGACGCACACGATAGGCTCCGGCGCTACCGCCATGAAGGCGCCGTCCATGGCGTCGTCCGGTCTTTGGTCGATCCAGCTCATCAACGCTCCATGCGCGTCGTGGCCCGTGCCAGCGGACGCTCCAGTATCCGCCTTACCTGCAGATATAGGCAAGCCATCCAGGCAATACCGGACATCGCAGGCCGCGACGTGAGCGAAAGCAAGCCTCGCCCGCTACGCCTGCATAGGATCTACTCCGCCGCCCGGCGCTCTTCCGGCAAACCCGGATAGGCCACGTCATCGGGGTTGAGCCAAGCCGGATCGGTCCAGCCGTTTTCGTCATACTCGGCCATGCATTGCTCGGCGAGCGAGGTCATGGCTTCCATCATGCCCGAGCTGCGCGCGTTCCACAGGGCCTGGATGCGGATATCCTCGTGATTGCCGGCATAGTTGCGCTCGTAGAGCTCGTGGCGGCCGCCAAACTCGGTGCCGATCGCGTCCCAGAGGAGCTTCATGATCTTGATGCGCTCTCGGTACCCGATGCCGTGAGAGCCGCGCACATATTGCGCGAGGTAGCGGTCGATCGCAGGGTTTTTGAAATCCTTGGCGGAAGAAGGCAGGTAGATCAGCGACGAGGCGACAATCTTTTCCACGATCTCCTTGACGCGGCCGTAGGCGTCGCCGGCGAACACGCGGTAGCTCGAGCCCGATTGCAGATTGGGCAGCACGGCGCCGTTTACCCAATCCGTCGGGTTCATCGCCATGGCATCGGTCAACGCCCAGAACAGATGGCGCCAGGCGATGATCTCGCCGAGCAAGGCCTGATTGCCGCGGAACTCGTCAGAGCCGGCCGCGCGCAAAGCCTTGGCGATCACGCCGACCAGGAAGTCGAGCTTGACCGCGAGCCGCGTGCAGCCTTGGAACTGGTATCCGGCGAGAAATCCGGATTGCGGGAAAAAGATTTTCAGCTTTTCCAGATCGCGGTGCAGGAGCACGTCTTCCCAGGGAATGAACACGTTGTCGAACACGAAAATGGCGTCGTTCTCGTCGAACCGCGATGACAGCGGATAGTCGAACGGCGTGCCCATCACGCTCGCGGTCATTTCATAGGACGTGCGGCAGAACAACTTGACGCCCGGCGCGTTCATCGGCGCGATGAACATCACCGCGAGATCGGTATCGTGCAGCGGCACGGCGGCATTCTGGCCGAGGAAGTTATAGTGCGTGAGCGCCGAGGAGGTCGCCACCACCTTGGCTCCGGACAGGTAAATCCCGGCGTCGGTATCTTTTTGAATGGTGATGAAAATGTCCTTGACCTGGTCCACGGGCCTGGCGCGATCCACCGGCGGATTGACGATGGCGTGGTTCATGAACAGCACGTTTTCTTGGGCGCGCCGGTACCACGTCTTGGCGTTGTCGGCGAACTTGCCATAAAAATCGTAATTGGCGCCGAGCGTGTTCATCAGCGACGCCTTGTAGTCCGGTGAGCGTCCCATCCAGCCATAAGACATGCGCGCCCATTGGGCGATGGCATCGCGTTGCCCGAGCAGTTGCTCGCGCGAATGGGCGGCGCGGAAGAATTTGTGGGTGAAGCCGCTCGAGCCGGTATCGGTCGGCGCAGTGAGGATGGGCTTGGTCTTGGCCTCGTGCAGCGCGTCATAGAGCCGCGCGATCGAGCGCGCGGCGTTGCGGAACGCCGGATGGCTGGTGACGTCCTTGACCCGCTCGCCGTAGACGTAGACCTCGCGGCCGTCGCGCAGGCTTTCGAGATACTCCGCGCCGGTGAACGGCCGCCCCTTGGCGCCGATCGCATCTTCGCATTTAAGCCGGTCCATGGCGTCTCCCTTGATCCTGGCGGCACGCCTAGTCCGTTGCGGGCGAGAGGGCAAGTCAACCGGTTGCCGTTGGCATCATGCCCGGGCCGATTATCGCACATTCGCCTGCACAGGTCGTGGAACTCGGCGGCGCGACCGAAACACGCTGGCGGGAGCGCGTCGATGCCGCGGCGCCGAAAAGGGCCGTGGCGTTGCCGCTCCCACCGCCCCCTGTTAGTTTGAGTGGTCGAGCGGATTCCCGGGCGAGAGGCTTGCGACTTATGGACTATTTTGTCCAGCAGCTCATCAACGGCGTCACCCTTGGTTCGATCTACGGCCTGATCGCCATCGGCTACACGATGGTCTACGGCATCATCGGCATGATCAATTTTGCCCACGGCGACATTTTCATGGTGGGTGCCTTCACCGCGCTGATCGCGTTCCTGGTGCTGGTTGCCGCCGGGATCAGCGCGGTGCCGCTCGCGTTGTTCATTGTGCTTTTGGTTTCGATGGCGCTGACTTCACTCTACGGCTGGACCGTCGAGCGCGTCGCCTATCGGCCGCTGCGGCACTCGTTCAGGCTGGCGCCGCTGATTTCCGCGATCGGCATGTCCATTCTTCTACAGAATTACGTCCAGGTCGCGCAGGGTGCCCGGGTCAAGCCGCTGCCGCCGCTCGTCCAGGGCGGGTACACTTTGTTTGGTGCAGGCGGTTTCGCCGTGCGGCTCTCCAATATCCAGATCATGGTCGTGGTCACCACGCTGCTTTTAATGGCCGGTTTTTCCTTTCTGGTGGCGCGCACCAGACTCGGCCGCAATATGCGGGCTTGCGAGCAGGATTTGAAAATGGCCGCGCTCGCCGGCATCGATGTGGACCGCACCATCTCGCTGACGTTTGTCATAGGTGCGGCCCTGGCCTCGGTCGCCGGGCTCATGTTTCTGCTCTATTATGGGGTAATCGATTTCTTCATCGGGTTTCTCGCCGGAGTGAAGGCGTTCACCGCGGCGGTGCTCGGCGGGATAGGCTCGCTGCCCGGCGCCATGCTGGGAGGACTTCTGATCGGCCTTATCGAGACCATGTGGTCCGCGTACTTCTCGATCGAATACAAGGACGTTGCCGCTTTCTCGATCCTCATCATCGTGCTGATCTTCCTGCCCACCGGCATTCTGGGCCGGCCGGAAATCGAGAAAGTCTGAGCGAGCGGGGAGCCGCGCGTGGAGCGCGAGAGCGAAGCGAGCAAAAAGACAACCGGCCTCGTCGTCGCGGTGAAACAGGCCGTCATCGCCGCCGTCGTGGCGTTCGGCCTGTTCGTGCTCTTGATCGGCGTGCGCACGGAGCAGGGGCCGACCGGCGCCTTGGTCATCAGCGTGCGCTTCGGAACGCTCGGTGTCATCGTCGCGGCTGTGTTTGCCGGCAGCCTGTTGCGCAGCCTGCTCGCACCCGGCTTAGCCGCATTGCTTGGGCGTCTTGCGCCGCAGGCGGGGGCGGCGGCGAGACTAAACGCCTACGCCGCGCCCGCTTTTCTCGGCTTCGCGCTGATCGCGCCGCTGCTGTTCCACGCAAACGGCTATCTGCTCGATCTCGCCAGCGTGATTGCCACCTACACGATGCTCGGCTTCGGGCTTAACATCGTGGTCGGTCTCGCCGGGCTGCTCGATCTTGGCTATGTCGCGTTCTATGCGGTTGGCGCCTATTCCTACGCGCTGATCGCAGAGCACTTTGGCGTTTCTTTCTGGATCTGCCTGCCGCTTGCCGGAATTCTTGCCGCGTTCGCCGGTCTCCTGCTCGGCTTTCCGGTGCTCAGATTGCGCGGTGACTATCTGGCGATCGTCACCCTGGGCTTCGGCGAAATCATCCGGCTCATTCTGCTCAACTGGCAGCAGTTCACCGGCGGGCCGAACGGCCTGTTCGCGCCGCATCCGACGTTTTTCGGGCTGCCATTTATCGCCGGGCCGCGCGGTTTCGCCGCGACCTTGGGGCTGCATTACGCGCCGACGCAGCGGCAAATATTCATTTATTACCTCATTTTAGCGCTGGCGCTGGCGACGAATTGGGTGACGCTCAAGCTGCGCCGGCTGCCCATCGGACGCGCCTGGGAAGCGCTGCGCGAGGACGAGATTGCGTGCCGCGCACTCGGCATCAATACCACGACGACGAAGCTGACCGCTTTCGCCACGGGCGCCATGTTCGGCGGCTTTGCCGGGGCGTTCTTCGCTGTCCGCATGGGCTTTATCAGCCCCGATTCTTTCACATTTTCGGAATCGGCGTTCGTGCTGGCAATCGTCGTGCTCGGCGGTATGGGCAGCCAACTTGGCGTTGCCATCGCCGCCACTGTGATGCTCGGCGGTTTCGAGTTCTTCCGCGAATTCGAGCAATACCGCATGCTGGTGTTCGGTGTCGCCATGGTGGCGGTGATGATCTATCGGCCCCGCGGATTGATCGCCACCCGCACGCCGTCGGCGTTTTTGCGCACGCGCAAAACCGTTCCGGCCGCCATTGTCAGCGAGGCACGGATGGAAACGCCGACATGACTGGCGCGGAGCGGCGCAACATCCTCGACGTCGAGCATGTCACCATGCGTTTCGGTGGCCTCTTAGCCGTCAGTGACCTCTCGTTCGTCGCACGCGCGCGCGAGATTACGGCGCTGATAGGCCCGAACGGCGCCGGCAAGACTACCCTGTTCAACTGCATCACCGGCTTTTATAAGCCCACGGCCGGCCGCGTCGCGCTCGCGCACCCGGACGGCGCAAAATTCCTGCTCGAACGGATGCCCGATTTCCGCATTGCCAAGCAGGCGCGCGTGGCGCGCACCTTCCAGAACGTGCGCCTGTTCGCCGGCATGACGCTGCTCGAAAACCTGCTGGTCGCGCAGCACAATATGCTGATGCGCGCGTCCGGCTTGACCGTGCTCGGCCTCTTCGGCTCGCGCGCCTATCGCCGCTCGGAGGCCGCCGCAATCGACAAGGCGCGCTCCTGGCTCGACCGAATCGGGCTCCTCGAGCGGGCCGACGATCCGGCCGGCGCCCTGCCCTATGGTGCGCAGCGCCGGCTCGAAATCGCGCGCGCCATGTGCACCGACCCGGTGCTGCTCTGTCTCGACGAGCCGGCGGCGGGCCTCAACAATCGCGAAAGCGCTGCGCTCAACGCTTTGCTCTTGTCGATCCGCGAACAGCAGGGAACGTCGATTCTGCTGATCGAGCACGATATGGGCGTGGTGATGGAGATTTCCGACCACATCGTGGTGCTCGATTATGGTGTGAAGATCGCTGACGGCACGGCGGCGCAGGTGCGCAGCAATCCCAAGGTGATCGCCGCCTACCTGGGCGTCGCCGACGAGGAGGTCGGTCTCGCCGAAGCGGAGGTCGGCCGATGAGCGGATCCGCGCTGCTCACGGTGCGCGGCGTAAAGGCTTATTACGGCCACGTGATCGCGCTCAAAGGCGTCGACATCGATGTCAATGAGGGCGAGATCGTCGCGTTGATCGGCGCCAACGGCGCCGGCAAATCGACCATGATGATGACGATCTTCGGCAATCCGCGCGCGCGCGAAGGCGAAATCCGCTTCGCCGGCCGCGACATCACCGCGCTGCCGACCCACGAGATCGCCAAGCTCCGCCTTGCTCAGGCGCCGGAAGGGCGGCGCATCTTTCCGCGCATGACGGTGACGGAAAATCTACAGATCGGCGCCACAGTGACCGATTCCGCCCACTTCGCCGAGGACCTCGAACGCGTGTTCGCCCTGTTTCCGCGTCTGCGCGAGCGCTGCCAGCAGCGCGGCGGCACGCTATCGGGCGGCGAGCAGCAAATGCTGGCAATCGGCCGGGCGCTGATGGCCCGGCCGCGGCTCATTCTGCTCGACGAGCCCTCGCTCGGCTTAGCGCCGCTGCTCGTGCAGCAGATTTTTGCCGCGATCCGTGCGCTCAACGAGCGCGACAAGCTCACCGTCTTTCTCGTCGAGCAGAACGCTTATCACGCGCTCAAGCTCGCGCACCGCGGCTACGTGCTCATCAACGGGCAGATCACGCTGAGCGGCAGCGGCCGCGAATTGTTGCAGCGGCCGGAGATTCGCGCCGCCTACCTCGAGGGTGGGGCGCGCTGACATGCACGCGCTATTCGACAGTCTTTATGCAGGCGAAAGCAGGGGCGCCGTGCTGCTGGTAACGGGAGCCCTCGGCGGCGGCGCCGCCTGGCTTGCCGGCCGTGCTATCGCCTTGAACTGGCGATCATCGCTCCATGTCGTTTTGGCCATGCTCCCGCTCACTGGCGCCGCGCGGTTCATTCATTTCGCCCTGTTCGGCGGCAATTTGTTGTCGCTGTCTTCATATGGCTGCGATTTCGCCATTTTCCTCGTCGTCGGGCTGATCGCCTGGCGCGTTACCCGCGCCGCGCAGATGGTGCGGCAATATCCTTGGCTATATGCCCGCACCGGTCCACTCACGTGGCGCGAAATCGCACAGGCAAATCGCGACGGCCCGTGCTAAACATCCACCCGGCGCCCGCGATTACCAAGCGAGGCCACTGATCGAGAAGACGCTACGGAAGGGGTAGGAGATGAACACGCATCGGCTTGGCGCCTTGGCGCTCATGCTCGGACTCTTGGCCGGCCCAGCTATGGCGCAGGACGTCGCGGTGGCCACCGCGGGTCCAATGACCGGCGAATACGCGGCTTTCGGACGGCAGCTGCGCAACGGCGCAGAACAGGCCGTGGCCGATCTCAACGCCCACGGCGGGGTGCTCGGCCATAAACTCACGCTGCAAGTCGCCGACGATGCGTGCGACCCGAAGCAGGCCTTTTCAGTGGCGCAAAAACTCGCCGGACTCGGCGTGCCCGTGGTGGTCGGGCATTATTGCTCATCCTCGTCCATTCCGGCCTCGAACGCCTATCTCGACGGCAATGTCTTGCAGATCACGCCGGCCTCGACCAATCCGACCTTCACCGACCGCGGCATGTGGAACACGTTCCGCGTTTGCGGCCGCGACGACCAGCAGGGCGGCTTTGCCGCCAGCTACATCGCTCAACATTTCAAGGGCAAGAACATCGCCATCATCGACGACAAGTCGACCTATGGCAAAGGGCTCGCCGATCAGGTGAGGAAAGCGTTGCACGCCAGCGGCATCGTCGAGAAGCTCGAGGAGTCCTATACCCAGGGCGAAAAGGATTTCAGCGCGCTCGTCTCCAAGCTCAAGCTCAACGGCATCGATGTCGTCTATACCGGCGGCTATCACCAGGAAGCAGGGCTCATCGTCCGCCAGATGCGCGATCAGGGCCTGCAAACGGTCCTGATGTCAGGTGATGCGCTGGCCGACCATGAATTCGCGTCAATCACCGGCCCGGCTGGAGATGGCGTCCTGTTTACCTTCGGCCTCGATCCGCGCAAGCGCGCCACGGCCGCAGCGATCGTGAAGGAATTCAAGGACAAAGGAATCGATCCCGAAGGCTACACGCTCTACACCTATGCAGCCTTCCAGGTCTGGGCAGAGGCCGCCAGCAAGGCGGGCACGCTAGACCCGGAAAAAGTGGCCGCGGCTATGCATCAGGGCACCTGGGACACGGTGCTCGGCCCGCTCTCCTTCAACAAGAAGGGCGATATCACCTCGATTGCTTGGGCGGTCTATCGCTGGGACAAGTCCGGCAACTACGACCAGATCACAAGCTCAGCGCCGTCGCAATAACGGGCACAGCGGCCCTCGCAGCCGGCAATTGCCGTCATTCGCGCGGCAAGCGCGCGATCCACACCGGCGGAGCAGGCCTCGCGCGGTCCCGCAGCGGCGCCTGCCGTTTAACGGCGAGCTTACATTAGGATGACGTGACTGGCCGAGCCGAGGGTGTGGACAAGCCGTGGACGCGATTTTAATGCACGATCAGGATTGCGGAGAAGCAAAACGCTGGCGGAGGCTGCCCGATGGGAGCCGCGAAACCAGGATCCCACGACTGTTTCGTGGGTCTCAGCCGATCTTTGCGAGCGTCGGAAACGTGGTCAAGAGCCAATTGCTCGCCTGCGAGACCGCGCCGGTCAGAAAAGCAATTCCGGTAAGGACAAGCAGCCCGCCCATCGTCCTTTCCACGAGCCCCAAATGGGCGCGAAAGCGGGCAAGGAAGGCGGCGAATGGCGCGACCGCAAAGGCCGCCACAATGAACGGAACGCCGAGGCCGACGGAATAGACCGCGAGCATGCCGGCGCCCCTGGCGACCGTCTGCTCGGAGGCCGCTATAGCCAGGATGGCCGCGAGAATCGGGCCGATGCACGGCGTCCAGCCCAGCGCAAAGGCCACTCCCATTAGGTAGGCGCCCCACAATCCGACCGGCTTGGCGAGATCGAGCCTTTTTTCACGCATCAGCCAGGCGATCGGGGTGAGCCCCAGAAAGTGCAGCCCCATAACGATGATGGCGATGCCCGCCGCCACAGCGAGCTCGCCCGAATAAGCGCGCAGCAGTGCGCCGATGGCGCTGGCGCTAGCGCCGAGCGCGACGAACACCGTGGAAAAGCCGAGAACAAAAAGGAAAGCGGCCGTGATCGTCTCCCGCCGCACCCGCGGCTTGGCTTCGGCGTCGGCGAGGCGTTCGAGCGAAGTCCCGGTGAGATAAACCAGATAGGGCGGCACCAGCGGCAGGACGCAGGGCGACAGGAAGCTCAGCATGCCCGCGAGCAGTGCGGCAAGGATGGTGACGTTCGCCATGGCGCAGGACATGCACCGACCGGCGTGGCGATTGCAAGCCCGCGCCGTTCGGAAGTCTCTTCCGACGCAGCTTTCGGGGGCTATGATGCCGCATGCGCAATCTGTTGACCGATGTTGCAGGCGTGAGGGTCGGTCAGGCCGAGGATATGCGGCTCGGCTCCGGGGTCACCGCCGTTATCTTTGACCAGCCGGCGGTCGGGTCGATTGACATACGCGGCGGCGGCCCGGGCACGCGCGAAACTGCTCTGCTCGACCCGACGCAGACGGTCGAGGGCATCGACGCGATCGCGCTTTCAGGTGGCTCCGCGTTCGGGCTGGATGCCGCTTCGGGGGTGCAGGCCTGGCTGAAAGAGCAGGGCCGCGGCTTTGCCGTGGGTGTTGCGCGCGTGCCTATCGTGCCGGCCGCCATTCTCTTCGATCTGCTCAGCGGTGGCGACAAGGGATGGGGGCGCTATCCGCCGTATCGCGAGCTCGGCTACGCGGCGGCCGCCACGGCCGCCGCGTCTGCCGCGGCTGGGCTCGATTTTGCCCTCGGTAGCGTGGGGGCCGGAACCGGCGCCACGACGGCGACCTGCAAGGGCGGTCTGGGTTCGGCCTCGGCGCAAAGCGCCGACGGCCATACCGTTGCGGCGCTGGCCGCCGCCAACGCTGCCGGCAGCACGCTCGTCGGTCGGGGGCCCTGGTTCTGGGCAGCGCCGTTCGAGGTGAATGGCGAGTTCGGCGGGCGCGGGCTCCCCGTCCGACTTCCGCCTGGAGCCCTTGACCCGCTGACCAAAGGCAGCGCCCGCACCAACACCACATTGGCTATTGTGGCCACCGACGCCGTTCTGACCAAAGCGCAGGCCAAGCGCATGGCAATCATGGCCCAGTCGGGCCTGTCCCGCGCCATTTACCCGGTGCACACGCCGCTCGACGGCGATGTCGTGTTCGCCGTTGCGACTGGCAGGCGACCGCTTGCAGATCCGCTGCCGGCGATGGTCAGGCTTGGCGCGCTCGCCGCCAATGTGGTTGCACGCGCCATTGCCCGTGGTGTGTATGAGGCGGCCGCGTTGCCATTTGCAGATGGCGGGATGAAGAGTTGGAAGGATCAATTCGGCAGGTGAAGTTCTCGCACATGCAATTTTTCTCAACGTGCCCCGGAAATGACGAATCTCTGGGGCATGACTGTTCGGGTCTTGCGTCGGTCGCGTTGACTCGACTGCCGATGGGGCTTTCACTTTGTGGCGCCTGTGTGCGCTGCAGCGGAGGGTGCGGTGAGGCGATTGGTCATCGTGATCGCCGCGTTGGCCACATTGGGCCTCGCGGCATTCGGAGTTATCGCAGCGCAAAAAGCGTCCGAGCGCGGGGGCGCAGTGGGGGTCGCAAAAACGACCGCGCCGCAGCCGCCTGCAGCGGCCACTCCGGCGCAGGGAGTGGGCCAAGTCGCGGCCGCCCCGAAACCGTCGACGGCGACCACTGCCCCGCCGCCTTCGGCTCCGACCGCTGCGCCGCCACGTTCGGCGCCTTCGCCGGCGACGGTTGCCTCGACCCAGGTTGCGCAAAATACGACGAGCGCGCCGGCCTCGGGCGCCACGCATGCGACCGCGACCGAGACCGGCTCCGGGGCCGGCAAGGCTATGATGAGCTGCAACAAGCCCGGCGCCATGGGTCTAGCGCGCATCGTCGAGATCGACACCACTGGCGGTCCCGCCTTCGGCTTCGAACATTTCAAGCAATACGATTTCCTGCGCGACCACGAGGTGGTGCTGACCTTCGACGACGGACCTTGGCCGGGAAACACGCCCGCCGTCCTCAAGGCCCTCAGTGACGAATGCGCCAAAGCGACGTTCTTCGAGATTGGCAAGCACGCGACTTGGCATCCGGAGATTTCCAAGATGGTGGCCGCGGCAGGCATGACTGTCGCCAGCCATACCTGGTCACACAAGGATTTGGCCAAGAATCCGTACGCCAACGATATCGAGCAGGCCAAGCAGGAGATCGAGCTTGGCGTGAGCGCCGTGCACTGGGCAGTCGATGGGCCGATCGCGCCGTTCTTCCGCTTCCCGGACCTGCAGCAGCCGCCGGTGCTCCTGGCCTACCTGGCGCAGCGCAATATCGCGACCTTTTCGACCGACATCGATTCGTTCGACTTCAAGATGCACCGTCCGCAACAGGTCATCGACTCAGTGATCAGCAAGGTGAAAAAGCGCGGCAAGGGAATCGTGCTGATGCACGATTTTCAGCACGCGACCGCCGAGGCGCTGCCCGAAATTTTGCGTCAGCTGAAAGCGAACGGTTTTCGGATCGTGCACATGGTGCCGCGCGCGCCGGTCGCGACACTGGCAAAATACGATGACATGCTGCGGCAGCAGGAAAAGATGGACGCCACCAATACGCGGCCGGAATCGAGCGTAGTGCGCACCATCGGCGGCGATTAATACAAAGTTAATTCGGCGGCTCTCGGCTCCCCATCGCGCAATCCGAGCACCATAAGGGTGCGGAGCCGCACGGTTTCTTGGCATTCGCCATGATGGCGTCGCGGCCGCGGCGGATCACGCCGATGCTTCGGCCTCACTTCTTTACGGCGAGAACTTTTGCGATCAAGCTGAAAAATCGAGAGCAGGCTCGGACCGGCGGCGAGTGCAGACGCCTTACGACTTTTGCAGCTCCGCCTTAAAGGCTTCAAGGGCTTCCGGTGTATCGATGTCGGTGATCGCGGCTTTGTCGTTGAGCGCCACCTCCGTCACCACTTCGGCGTAGCGGCCGATGAGGTGCCGCGCGCCGACATCGCCTTCTACGGCCATGAGATCGCCGAAGAACCGCCGCGACCACACGACCGGATTGCCGCGCCCGCCGTCGATCGTCGGCACGACCACCAAGGCGCCGTTGTCGGGATCGAACGCGCCGATGAGCTGATCGATCAACGACGCATCGACCTGCGGCATGTCGCCGAGACAGACGATGACTCCGTCTGCCTCTGCGGGCAGCGCGGCAATGCCGGCCCGCAGCGAGGTGCCAAGGCCATCGGAGAAACTTGGATTGTACACGACTGTCACCGGTAAGCCGGCGAGTGCCGCCTCGACGTGTTCGCGCTGGTGCCCAGTCACCACGACCACCGGCCGCGCCTGCGAGGCGAGTGCCGCCTCCACGACGACGCGCACCAGGGGCCGCCCGGCGATGGTTTCCAGAAGCTTGTTGGCACCGCCCATGCGGCTCGAGCGGCCGGCGGCAAGCACCAGGGCGGCAACATTGCGGCCGGTAGGCGGACGTTCTTCGCGCGGCTGCGGCCTGGTAACGATCTCCATCAACAAGCCGCCAACGCCGAAGCCGGTAATATCGTCGCGCTCGATCGGCAGGCCGGCGAGGAGCCGCATCAGTACCCAGTCGAAGCCGTTCTCCTTGGGGCTGCGCGCGCAGCCGGGGGCGCCGAGCACCGGGTGGCCATCCGCGTCGCCGATCATCAGCAGATTGCCAGGATCGACAGGCATGCCGAAATGCGCGATGCGGCCGCCGATCGACTCCAGGGCTGCCGGAATAACGTCGCGCCGGTCGGCGATCGCCGATGCACCGAACACAATAGCGAGCTCCGCGCCATCATTGAGGACCTCTTCGAGGGCGCGGGCCAGTGCGGCGCGCTCGTGCGACACCCGCCGCTCGGCGATAATGCTGGCGCCCGCCGGTGCCAGCCGCTCGGCGGTAATCTTCAGGGTCTTCTCGATCACCTTCGGCGCAAGCCCGGGCAGAATCGTGGATACCACGCCGACGTTGCGGACGCGGTACGGCTCCACGCGCAACAGCGGCTGCGCCACAGCGGCCAGCGCCGCCGCGCAGGCCGCCTTGCCGACCGCGAACGGGATGATCTTCACAGTCGCGATCATCTCGCCTGCCACGACCGGCTTGTACGCGGGAAGCGTCGCGAACGTTATGGCTTCATCGATTCGGTTGAGGCGGTCGACGCCCGCCTTGTCGATCACCAGCACGCCCGCGTGCTGCGCAAACAGATTGGCCCGGCCGGTAAAGGCCCGATCGAGATGCACCCCATTGCCCGCCACCCGTTTGCCGATTTCGGCTGCGGCCACGTCTTCCGATATGTCGCCGGGTTCGAGGCGGGCGACCACGATCTGCTTAATGCCCGCAGCCTGCAGGGCGGCGACATCCGCGGCATCGATTTGCTTACCTTTCTTGAGCACCACCGCGCCCTGGCGGATCGTGTGCACGGCGGTTGCACCGAGCGCGTCGACAGGCGCTACCGGACCGAACTTCATCGGAAATCCTCTGCGACGGAAAAACCACCCTTGAGGAGCCGCGGCCTGAAGCCTTGAGGCATTGGTTGGGCACCTCTACCGGTTTCCGCCACCGCTGGAGTAAAGTCGCCTTGGTAGGTGAGGGAGGCAACGCTCGGCTCAGAGGGTCCCCTCAGATCCGCGTCCCCCAGGCAAGGCACGACGTCTAAGAAACCATAGTTGCAATCGCGGGCTCGCTCTCCTCTTCGGCGCGCAGCCGCTCGGTGATTTGCGCCATGATGGCGACCGCGATCTCCGCCGGAGAGACCGCACCGATATCGAGGCCGATGGGTGCGTGAATGCGGGCGATATCGGCTTCGCTCACGCCCTGGTCTTTGAGCCGTGCGACGCGCCGCCCGTGGGTCTTCGTCGAGCCGAGCGCGCCGATATAGAAACAATCGCGCGACAGCCCGTGAATCAACGCCGGATCATCGATCTTGGGATCGTGGGTAAGCGCGACGAACGCCGTATAGCGATCGATGCCGAGCGGCGGCAGCGCCCGATCCGGCCATTCGGCAATGACTTTCACGTCGGGAAAGCGCTCGATCGAGGCAAAAGCGGTGCGCGGATCAACGATGGTCACGTCGTAGCCGAGCAGCTTGCCGATCGGCGCCAGTGTCTGGCTGATATGCACGGCACCGGTGATGACGAGCTGCGGCGCCGGCACGTGGACAGTGAGAAAGACGCGGCCTTCGGGGCTGTCGACCATGCCGCTTTTGCCGGTACGCAGGCGCTCGCCGAGAATCGCCCGCAACGGGTCCTTGGCAATGTCGGCCGCCTTGACCAGCCGCTCCCTGCCGCTATTGACGTCGGTCACGACTATGGCCGGGCGGCGCGCCGCGCGCTCGGTGTTGAGGGAAGTGAGAAGTTCGAGCTTCATCGTTTTTCTCTGCCGTCATTCCGCAAGCCGAGCGAAGCGAGTCAATCCTGACCCATATACCGTATAACGAACTGTCACAGGGTCGGCCTTCGCGCTTCGCGGCGCGGAACGATACTTACTCAACCTTTTCGACATACACCCGGATGGTGCCGCCGCAGGAGAGGCCGACCTTCCAGGCGGTCTCGTCGGCGACGCCGAATTCCAACATTTTGGGCTCGCCACTGTCGATGACGTCCAGTGCTTCGGTGACCACCGCGCCTTCGACGCAGCCGCCGGACACCGAGCCAAGGAAATTGCCGCCGCCGTCGATGACAAGGTTGGAGCCGACGGGGCGCGGCGCCGAACCCCAGGTCTCCACCACCGTCGCGAGGGCGACCTCGCGGCCGCCTTTGCGCCATTCCTCGGCGACTTTGAGGATGTCGGTGTCCGTTGCCCGCATGTACGCCTCCGTCCGGTTACAAGCGCGAATGGACGCAGGGGGCCAGGCTGGACTCCGCCGTCATTCGCTATATTCGCCCATATATAGCGTGTCACGCCACCTTTTGCATCCAGGCTTTCGGATCGCCGGCGCGGTCGCCGCCGCTCTGCAGCGCGGTCACCAGCGCCGCCATCGATTCGAGGTTATGGACGGGCCGGAATTCGTCGACATGCGGCAGCATCGTGCGAATGCCGCGCGCGCGGGCTTCAAAGCCCTCGAAGCGGAGCAGCGGGTTGAGCCAGACCAAGCGGCGACAAGAGCGATGCAGCCGGTCGATTTCGAAGGCCAACGTGTCGTCGGCATCGCGTTCGAGGCCGTCGGTGATGAGCAGCACGATGGCGCCCTGGGCCAGCACGCGGCGCGCCCACAGCTTGTTGAACGCGCGCAGCGAAGAGGCGATGCGGGTGCCGCCCGACCAGTCGGGGACGCTGGCCGAGCAGGCGGCAAGCGCGTCGTCCGGGTCGCGCTCGCGCAGCGCGCGGGTAACGTTGGTGAGCCGGGTGCCGAACAGAAACGTGCTGACGCGTTTTCGCGTATCGGTGAGCGCGTGCAGGAAGTGCAAAAAGATGCGGCTGTACTGGTTCATCGAGCCGGATATGTCGAGCAGGGCCACGATCGGCGGCGGCTTGGTCTTCGGCCCGATGAAGCGCAGGTCGATGAACGCGCCGCCACCCTTGAGACTAGCGCGCAAGGTGCGGCGGATGTCGATCAGGTGACCGTGGCGATGCGGCGCTAGCCGCCGCGTGCGCACTTCGGCAAGCGGCAGCACGAGGTGTTGCATCGCCTCCTTGGCGGCAGCGATCTCCGCATTGGTCATTTGCGCAAAATCTTTCTTTTGCAGCACCTCGCGGTCGGACACCGTCATCCGGGTATCGAGCTCGACCTCGCGCTGTTTCTTGAGCTTGTCGTCGAGGCCGGAGAACAGCGCCTCGTGCACGCGGGTCGAGCCCGGCTGCGGCTGCTGCGGCGCTGCCGGCGCCTGCGGCAGCATCATGGCGAGCAGCTGGTCGACATAGCCGCGACGGCGAAAGAAGATGCGGAAGGCTTGATCGAATAGCACCGAGTGCTCGTGCCGCTTCACGAACACGGCGTGCAGGGTCCAATAAAAATCCTCCCGCGTGCTCACGCCGGCGCTCTGCAGCGCCGCCAGCGCGTCGAGCACCGCGCCGGGTCCGACGGGAATGCCGGCCTTGCGCAGCGCGCGCGCGAAATAAACAATATTCTCGGCGAGCCGCCCGGTTGCGTCCCCCCCGCCGCGCGCGCCGCAGGCGGGCTTGGCAAAGTGGGAAGGAGAGGGTGTCTGTCCGTCACGCATGTGCCAACCCTACTGTCGCTTGCGCTCCTGCATCGCCTCGACTGGGCCGCAGCAAAATCTCATTCCGCGGCTCGCAGCTCCGACTTCACCTCGTCGAGCAGCTCCTTGAGCTTGGTCCCTTCCAGCCGCGCGATATCGTCCTGATATTTGAGCAGCACCCCGAGCGTGTCCGAGACGGTCGCGGGGTCGAGCGCTGCCACGTCGAGTTCCGACAGCGCGCCGGCCCAATCCAGCGTTTCGGCCACTCCCGGCGATTTGAACAAATCCTGGTTGCGCAGCGTCTGCACGAAAGCCACCACCTGCTCGGAAAGTTTTTTGCTGATGTCCGGCACTTTTTTGCGCACAATCGCAAGTTCGCGCTCCGCGGTCGGATAGCCGACCCAGTGATAAAGGCAGCGGCGCTTGAGCGCGTCGTGCACCTCGCGGGTGCGGTTCGAGGTGATTACCACGATTGGCGGCTGATCGGCCTTGACCGTACCCATTTCCGGGATGGTGACCTGAAAGTCAGCCAGCACTTCGAGCAGAAATGCCTCGAAGGCTTCGTCAGTCCGATCGATCTCGTCAATCAGAAGCACCGGCGCGCCGGCGCTGTCGGGCTTAAGCGCCTGCAACAGTGGCCGCTCGATGAGAAAACGCTCTGAGAACACGTCGTGCTCGAGCCGCTCGCGGTCGTGTTCGCCCTCGGCTTCGGCGACGCGGATGGCGATCATCTGCGCAGCGTAGTTCCACTCATAGACCGCTGCAGCCACGTCGAGGCCTTCATAGCATTGCAACCGGATCAGCCGCCGCCCGAGCGTATGCGACAGCACCTTGGCGATCTCGGTCTTGCCGACGCCGGCCTCGCCCTCGAGAAAGATTGGCCGGCCCATCTTGAGCGCCAAATAAAGCACAGTGCCGAGCGAGCGGTCGGCGAGATAATCGGCCTCGGCCAGCAGGTCGACGGTGGCATCGATCGAGGCCGGTAGCGGGCGAACGTTCATGGTATCGGTCACGTGAATTCGCAGTCGAAGACTGCGCCCTTTGCAATAGCGAAAAAATCCCCTGCCAGCGCAGGCACCAGCCCCGGGGCGCAAAGGAGGTGCCATTGATCACTATGTAGCGTGTCAATCCGCTTGCCCCAACCCTCCCTCAATTTCTGCCGAGAACCTTCTCGATACGCCGGTCGGGAACGAGCCACATCAGCGCGACCGCGATATAGAGGACCACCGAGGCCCAGGGATAGACGGCCGCCAGACCGATGCCTGCTGCGTAGAGGAACGGCGACACCTTGCCTTTGAGGTCGCGGCCGAGCGCCCGCGCCAGCACCGAATGCGGCCCTTGCTGGCGCAGGATTGCCCTCTCCAGCAGGTAGTAGGCGATCGCCGGCATCAACAGCACCACCCCATAGACCGCAACCGGCACCGACGCCGGCAGGTTGTCGCCCATCCAGGCGGTCGCGGCCGGCAGGAGCGAGAGCCAGAACAGCAAATGCGAATTGGCCCAGAGAATGAGCCCATCGACGCGCGAGACGGTGTGCAGAAGGTGATGATGATTGTTCCAGTAGATCGCGAGATACACGAAGCTGATGACGTAAGTGAAAAAGCTTGGCGCTATGCTCGCCAGCGTCTTTAGGTCGGCGCCCTGTGGCACTCTCAATTCGAGCACCATGATGGTGATCAGGATGGCTATGACGCCGTCGCTGAATGCTGCCAGACGGTCTTTGCCCATGACACAATCGCACTCCGCCGCACCGCGGCTGCATGCCGGCTACAAAAGCGGCTGGTCGCGCCATGCATAGCCGCGGCGAGCAGGGCAATCCACCCGCGAGGGCTGCGAGCTCGATTCGACTGCCGGCCTGCAATGCGAAAACCGCACGGGTTAGCCACGCCCGCGCACGCTATACTTTTTGCTATGCAAGGGATGCTGCAATAAGCGCGACGGATGCTCCTGCCGATACGATAGCCTTGCCCGCCGCTTGCGATCCCGCGCGCCGGCGGCTGGCGATTGCATTTCTCAATTTGGCGCACGGCCTCGACCATTTCGTCATTCTGATCTATCCGACTGTCGTCATCCAACTGCAGGCCGCCTACCGCGAATTGTATGCGACCCTGATCGCGTTTTCGACCGCCTCGTTCGTCGCCTTCGGCCTGTTCTCACTGCCCGCCGGCTGGCTCGCCGACCGCTGGAGCCGCCGCAACATGATGGTGGGTTTCTATCTCGGCTGCGGATTGTCGCTGGTCGCTGCGGCTTTCGCGCCGTCGCTGCTGATGCTCGCAGTGGCCCTGTTTGCGCTTGGCGTGTTTGCCGCGATCTATCATCCAGTGGGCACGGCGATAATTCTCGAGCATGCCACCCAGCGCGGACGCTCGCTCGCGTTCAACGGGGTGTGCGGCAATCTGGGCGTATCGCTCGCTGCCGGGGTGACTGCGGCGTTGACCGCCGCGATCTCCTGGCGCGGCGCGTTCCTCGTGCCGGGCCTGGTCTGCATCGCAGCCGGCGCTACCTATTTCTGGCTCGTCCCGCGCGAAGCCCGTCACGCGCAGAGACGCAGTACGGTGGCGGATGTTGTGCTTTCGCCGGCGACCGCGGCAATGATCTTCGGCCTGTTCGTCGTGGTCGCGCTTTGCGCCGGCCTCGTGTTCAACACGATTTCGGTGGCGCTGCCGAAGATCGTCGACGAGCGTGTCGGCGGCGGTATTTCGCTCACCGAGGTCGGCGGACTGACTACCGCGGTCTTCCTCTGCGGAGCGCTTGCCCAAATCACCGTCGGCCGCTTGGTGGAGCGTTTTCCGCTGCAGATCCTGTTTGCAATCAGCGCGATAGCCCAGTTTGCGGGCGTGGTTTGGATCGCGCATTCAACCGGCCTATGGCTTCTGTTCGCGCTCGCCTTCACCATGGCGGCGATCTACGGGCAAATCACGCTCAACGATCTCGTCATCGCACGCTACACCGCCGATTCGTGGCGCGGGCGCGTCTATGCGGTGCGCTACTTTCTCACCTTCATGGTGTCGGGTCTCGCAGTCTCGATGATCGCGGTGCTCTATGGCCGCGGGGGCTTCGATGTCGTGCTTAACATCACGGCCTTTATCGGGTTGGGCTTTCTCGTCGCCGTACTCCTGATCGCTTTCATCGCCAACTGCGTCGAGAAGGGGCGGGCGCTGCAGCCTGCGGAGTAAACGAGCCCCCGGGGCGAAAGAGCAATGTTATCTGCTGACGCTTGCCGCAAACGCCTCCAGCACCGGCTTCCATTGCGCCTGCTGGGCATTAACGAATGCGTTGGTCTCCGCCGGCGATAACGGTTTGACATAGGCTCCGCGCGTCGCGAGCTCTTTGGCGAGATCCGCCTGGGCCAGCACCTTGTTGAGGGCTGCATTGAACGTCTGAATGGCAGGCGCGGGCGTGCCGAGCGGCGCCACGATGCCTTGCCAGCCGCCGGCGGTGAAGCCTGGCAGCGTCTCCGCGACCGTCGGCAGATTGGGGAAGTCGGGCAGGCGCTTGCTGGAAGCGACTGCCAGCACATTGAGCTTATGCGCCTGGATGGCGCCGGCGAGGCCCGAATAGCCCTCGATGATCAGCGGCACGCGGCCGCCCATCACGTCGGTTAACGCCGCCGCCGGGCCGCCGGTGTACGGCACAACCTGCAGTTTGATGCCGGCGCGGCTTTGCAGCAACAGCCCGGTGAGATGCGTGATACGTCCGATTCCGGTTGCCGCAAAGGAGACCTGGCCAGGATGGGCTTTGGCGCGCGCGATCAAGTCCGGCAGCGTCTTAAGCCCCGATGCCGGGCTTGCGCAAACGAACATGGGTTGCTCGATCAGCGAGCCGACAGGGAGAAAGTCGCGCGGCAGGCCCAGGGGAAGGTTCTCGGCCTTGCCGGGCACGGCGATGAACAGCGAAATGGCCGGGGCAAATAGGGTGTAGCCGTCGGCAACGGCTTGTGCCGCGGCGTGGGCGGCAACGGCGCCGCTGGCGCCGGGCTGATCGACCGCAACGATCTGCTGACCCAGTACGTTGCCGACCCGGTCCATCACCATCCGGAAGGTGACGTCGACCGCGCTGCCCGGCGGAGAATCGGAAATCACCCGGATCGGCTTGCTCGGATAATCCGCTGCCTGCCCCGGCGCCGCCGCCGCGCTGGCTACCGCCAGCAGGCCTAGCGCCATCAAGTTGCGCCGCGTGGCCATATTCCCTCCCAATGCATTGCGCGCCTGCGAGGCAGCGCTCACAAAATCCGCTCTCTAGGCCGGCTTGCGCGCGGCGAGCGCGATACCGATCATCGCGGCGCCGCCGAACAGAAGATTTACGCCTACCAACAGTCCCAGCGCCCAGGCTGCGGTGCCCGGCCATCCAGCGATAATGATCCCGGCGATGACCAGGTCGATGATGCCGCTGACCAGCATCCAGCCCCAGCGATCGGTTGCCCGATTGCGATGGTCGATCGCGTACATGATGGACGCGACGCCTTCGACGATGAAAAACGCCCCCAGCAGCAAGGTGAGCGACAGCGCGCCGGTGAGCGGCCGTACCAGGAGCAAAATACCGGCGATGACGGCGATGACAGCCGAGAGGAGCGACCACCAGAAGCCGGGCGCATGGCGCATCCACAGCGTCGTCACGAGGCCGAGAATACCGGAAATCAGGAACAGCCAGCCGACGAGGATGGTGAACGTGATCGTCGCCAGCGGCGGCACCAGGATGGCTGCGGCGCCGAGAATGACGAGCACGATGCCCTCGATGAGAAACAGCACCCAGTGCTCACGGACAGCGCTTTGGAGCGCGCGTTCGATGGCGTCGGTCGATAGGTCCAGGCTCATGGTCCGCTTTCCTGCTTTTTGGGCCAGAGCGCTGACGCTGCCGAGGGCCCTGGGGCCGGAACCTCTATGAACCGAGTTTGGCACAAACCGAGTCTTGCATAAATGCCCGGCCGTGCCCCACCTAACATTCCGCGAAGTCAGACCTGCAGCCGCTGGACGGCCATGCTGACCACCGTGACGCCAGATGTACGCGCGTCACCTCGAACGTCGCCGCTGGCCGGAACGCGATTGCGGCATCCGGGCACCAACGACGTTACGACGGCCGCAAGTGGCTAGATACGCTCGACGGCGTCGGCCGGCGCACGCCGGATGCGGGCCGAGCACGTTCCGCGGGCTTCTCATCGGGCGGCGCCGGGAACCTCCGCGTTACTCGGTGAACCGTGAAAGTTCGGGCTGCGGCCGCGATCGAACTCCGCCGATTATCGGAAATGTTCACGTCCGACTTAAGCTCCGCTACTGTCCGCAAAATGTCGTGACACAGCTCTGCTGTTCAAACCGATCGTTCGGCGCTTTGACGCAACGCATTCTAAACCGACCGTCGAACATTTGCCGTGCAGCAACCAGTCGACCTCCCGTTGGTGTTCCTTTGCGTGGCTTAATTCATATAGGCACAGGCGCGAAGCAAAGCACCAGCATGTTGAACGACACACACATAATAGATGTGTCGATGGAGGGCACCTGAGATCTCGAGCCAGGCCGTGTCCTCGGCACGAGGTGTATCAACAAGAACCTGCGTGTTACTCGTTATCGTAAAGACCTTGCGCTGATCAAGAATGCGGTTCTAACGCCGCGGCCCAAGGCAAGGCTGGCGATATGGTCGCCATCGATTGCATGCCTGGGCTGCGTGATTTCCGGGCTGCACTGCTTGGGCCTTCGCTCCGCTCCACTTCGACCCCCGGCAGGTGATCGAATAGCGGCGGCCAAATACAATCGATAAACTACAGGGGCGCTAGAGCGCACGGCGCCGCGTGATGGGTAGCTATTCGTCGGAGAGCGGGGCCAACCGCGCGTGCTAGGCCCGCAACGTGCATGAGATATAGGTTAGGCTCTGAACCCAAGAACTACCCTTCGGCGCTGGACGGCTGCCTACGCCGCTCAGGCGGCAGATGCACTGTGAAACATCTGCAACATTCGCCGCTTCCTGATCTTCCGTATCGATTATGAATGGAATAATGCCTTTATTGAGGTGTTTACGCTGGGTTGAACGCCGCCTTGCGCACGGATGCCAGCGATCTCGCTCGCGGGAGGCGATTCATTGAACTTGGAGGAGATCACAGCATGTTTCGCAGATTGCTGATCGTCGCAGGCCTGATGATGTTCGGCGCCACGGGCGTTGTGGCGCAGAGCTGTCCGGATACGATCAAAGCGCGTCAAGACTTGATGAAGAAAAGCGGCGCCGCCGCCAAAGCGGGGACCGCCATGCTCAAAGGCCAGACCGCGTTCGATCTTGCCAAGGCGAAGGAAATCCTCGCCACCTTCGCCAATGACGCCGGCAAGGTGCCGACGCTCTTTCCCGAATGTTCGAAAACTGGCGACCGTACGACTGCCGCACCGGCAATCTGGGAGAAGCGGCCCGACTTCAATGCAGCGATGGCCAAGTTCACCGATGATGTCAAGGCGGCGCAACAGAACACCAAAGATCTTGCGACCTTCAAGGCTAGCTTCAGCGCGGTCACCAAGAATTGCACCGGCTGTCATGAACAGTTTCGCATAAAAAAAAGCTGAACAAACTCGGCAAAGCCCGGGATGCTACGGCTTGCCATCGCCGGCGTGGTGCTCCTTGCCGCTTGCGTCGCTGGAGTATGGGTGCTCACGCTGCCGGCGCCGGTCGCTGCCTCGGCTTTGCCTCCTTACGCCCCTAACCTCGTCAATGGGCGGGCAATGTTTAATGTCGGCGGCTGCGCATCCTGCCACGCCGTTCCTAATCCCGATCCCGACAAAGTCGACCGCACGCGGCTTGGCGGCGGCCTTGCGCTAAAGTCGCCGTTCGGCACGTTCTACGTGCCCAACATCTCGCCAGATCCTAAGGACGGCATCGGCCGCTGGAGCGAGGTGAGCTTCGTCACCGCGTTGTGGAAGGGAACAGCGCCGGACGGCAGCAATCTTTATCCGGCCTTTCCCTATACGTCCTACCAGTACATGCGGCTCGACGATGTGCGCGATCTCTTCGCCTATTTGAAAACATTAACGCCGGTCCACGGCAGGGTGCGCGGGCACGACCTTAGATTCCCCTTCAGCATCCGGCGGCTCGTCGGAGCCTGGAAGCTGCTTTATCTGCACGGCGGGCCGTTCGTCACCGACCCATCGAAATCGGCGCAATGGAATCGCGGCGCCTATCTGGTGAACGGTCCCGGGCACTGCGCCGAGTGCCACAGTCCGCGCAATGCGCTGGGCGCGATCATTAACAGCGAACGCTTTGCGGGCGGCCCGACTCCTGACGGCAATGGCTGGGTTCCCAACATCACGCCGGCCGGACTCGGCCAATCGCCGCTTGGCGAGACCCAGTGGACCAAGGACGACATCACAAGCTTCCTCGCCGACGGCATGACTCCATCGGGCGATTTCGCCGGCGACGGCATGGCCGAAGTCATTCGCAACACCTCCCTACTTGCTCAAGACGACCGTGCCGCCATGGCCGAGTACATCGCCTCGCTGCCGCCTCGGCACGGACCTACGCCGCCAAAGAAGCATCGCACTGAATTTCGTCGTGAAAACCTAACAATCGTGGCGCGCTCACACTGAAAGGCGATCTGGCACTCGCGGCCGCTCACCGCTGCACGGTGCGGCTAAGACCGGCCCCTCGCGAGTGCAGGCAAGTCGCCGGCCCGACCATCGCAAGGTGTGCAGCGCCATCATCGAGCGGACGCCCCCGCTGCTGCGCGGCGCCGGCCACAAGCCGCCGTCGAGCATCGCATCCAAGAGCGCACGTTAGCGGCGCAGGTCGAACCGGCGCGAAGGCCGTCAGCGAGGTCGGTGCCCGCCGTGGCACAGCGGTGCCGGCCTGCCGGGCGACGACGCGCGCCTTGCCAAGGCACTCGACGACCGCAGCATTCCACGAAGCGGGTCTACCGTGCAGTGCTCCGCATATTCGCCGCTGGTTTTCTAGGCCTGTGCGGATGGATTTTACGCCTGCTGCGGCGGCACGTACTCAGCGCCGGTGGGCACGAATTCATCGTATAAAGCTGGCTCGCGCCAGAGGGGGGAGCTACGCCGCCGTATCGCTTAAGTACGTCGATCGTAGAGGCCAGCTGTCGTCTGACTCCCAGCCAAGTGGCTTGCCCTCGGTGGCCGGCGTCACCCAGGTGTTTCACGACACTTCGAATTCGCGCTTGATGATCGCCGCATCTGCAGTCGGCGAATACCTAGTGACCGCGGCCACCGCTTCGTCCACGTGCTGTCGGCCGTGAGGAAGCCTTTGATCGAGGCTGGAACGAATGCGCGCAGAAGATCGGGATCGCTCTTGATCAAGTCATTATGCGCGACAATCCCGTTCGAAACCACTCTGACGCCGTTATCGGCAAACCACAATATGCGCGCCTGTTGCTTGCCGCGGAATTCGAAGCTCGGCACGTAGCTGCCCATATAGCCACCAATGGCGTCGACCTTGCCGCTGCTGAGCGCCGGTGCCAGCCCTGCACGATCGATGTTGACAACATGGATCTTGAAAGCGTCGATGCCTGCGCCCTCAACGAAGGCAGGCCATTGTTGAAACACGGCGCTGCCGGCAGTCATCGCGACCGTTCTGCCTTCGAGATCTTTTGGTGCTTTTGATCGGGGAATTGCCAAGCATCATTATGGCGGCGGGCCCGCGCCGGAAAATGCTCCCGATCGTTTTGATGTTCATGGCTTTGGCGATACCGCTGCCCACCACGAAGCGTCGGAAATACCAATTTGGCTCGCTTTGGTGGCAACCATTTGCGCGGTGGTGACCGACCCCTTTCCGGCGCTTACCGTAACGTTGAGTCCGACGTCACGATAGAAGCCTTTCTCGTGCGCCAGTACGACTCAGGATGAGCTCCGCAACCGAGCGTACCGCTGCGTGCCGGTTGTCATGGCTGTTTTGGCGCGAGATCCAGGTCGCTTGTTTAAATCAACCACGGCGGGTCGAGAGGGTCGCGGGTGAACGCCGTAGCCGGGTATATCCGCCTGAGCGATGAAGGATGTTCGTTCAGTGCTTCCGCGCATCGACAAGAAAGCCGACAATGTTCTCTTCGCCTAGCGCCTTGGCGGCCTCCAGCCGATGCAGACCCTCAACAAGCACAAAGCGCGCGCCATCCGCCCTTACTAGGATCGGCGCCTGCAGTCCCTTCTCCAGAATGCTCGCCGCGATCTCGTCTACTCGCTTCTGATCGAGTGTGGCACGCCGTTTGGTCGGAACGTAGATGTCAGCAATTGGGATGATCTTGCGCTTCATCATGATCGTATGACATTCCTCTGACGCCTATGGTCGACCGGGCGCTTGCCAAGTTGGGGTTAGCCTTGAGCCGGAGATTAGCGGCTGGCTGTGGGTGAGGTCGATATTTGGATCAATGGAATTCGCGTCGCGATTGCCTGGGAAGAGCCCGTGGGCCGGCAGCAGGCCGCCTTGGCCTGTCGTCGTCCGGGGAAATGTTCCCATTCTGAGGAATGTTTTCCTCATCAGCGAGTATGAGGATCATGCCGCGTCATCATATGATTATTGTATTCATAAGTTCATTCAGGAATATTCGAGCGGCCAAACATGGGCAGGCCAAAAACTGAAAGGAAGGGTTCATGCAACGCATCACGATCACTGTCGATGATGGGCTCATGGCAGACGTTGATCGAATTATTGCGACGCACGGATATCAGAACCGTTCTGAGGCCATCAGAGACTTGGCGCGGGCGGGGCTCGCCCAAGCAATACAAGGCGACAGTCAGGATTGTGTCGGTGCCCTCGTTTACGTTTACGATCATGCCGCACGAAAGTTGGGAAATCGGCTCGTCCATTCTTTCCATGAGCATCACGACGCGACGCTGGCAACAATGCATGTTCACCTTGATCATGACAGTTGCCTGGAGGTGACGATTCTTAAAGGACGCAGTCGGAATGTTCAGGGTATCGCGGAACACGTGATAGCCGAGCGCGGCGTGCGATATGGTCGTCTCCTGGCAATCCCTGTAAAAGAAGGCAATGAGATTCACACCCATGGCGGCGAGCGTGCGCGCCGCCATTCGCATACGCACGTGCATCAGCCGCGGTAGCACCGTATCGCCGATGTCGTCGTGGACTTGCGTGGACGATCTGCTTTGTGATGCTTCGCAGCCTTGCGATGAAGTCGTGATTCGCCGAGCCTGCCGACAGACCGGGCAGCTTTCTTGCACGGCGCGCCCGCGGACGAGCCGCAGGTCGCTGCTACGGCTAGCGCCAGGCTACCTCATCCCCGAGAATGGTGAAACGGCAAGACAATGCCGGCCTGAATGGGTATGCTCTTTATTACCATTATGCATACTCAAGGGGGACCTCGCGATGCTCACGAGGGTGCTCGCCGGTGTTTCGATACTCGTCCTGACCATGGGCGTTGCTGTCAGAGCCGAGACGCCGGGGGAGCGGGTTAAATTGCTCACACGTATCCACGGAGGTTTTGGCTCCTTTCTGCCAGTCGGGATCAGGATCGGCGAGGATGCGATGAAGCGATTGCACGCGAAGCGGCGCGAGTTGTCCGTGTACTTTTATCAAGGAGAAGGCACGCCATGCCCTGCGCGGCCGATGGCGTGATGCTCGCGGTGTATGCCAGTCCGGGCCAGGGGACTCTCCAGACCGCCCCAGAAAAGTCGCCGGCTGGCACCTTCGCGGTGGTGGTGATCCACCCCCGCAGAGGTGGCAGCGGCTTCAAATATACTGTGCCGAAGTCGCTCATGCCGAAGCTCCCACTTGGTCGTTACACGGCGGTCATGGCGCTCCCGGAAGTCTTCTCCGTCGAACCGGTAAGATAGCGTCATTCCTTACTTTCAATTTGGGACGGCAGCTCGTCCACGCGGGCAGCCCAAACAGGAGTTTTGATGTCCTCGATGCTGCGCATATTCGATGGCGGCGCTGACGCTGACAACGTTCGAGCCAAAGTCGTCGTACTCTATGGCCTGCTGATCGCCGCCAACGTGGCGGCGTGGCTCTGGGCGCTGTTGGCTTTTCGCCACTATCCAGTCCTACTGGGCACCGCCTTTCTGGCCTACAGCTTTGGCCTGCGCCACGCCGTTGATGCCGACCATATCGCGGCGATTGATAACGTCACTCGCAAGCTGATGCAGCAGGGCAAGCGTCCGGTCACGATCGGCCTGTTCTTTTCGCTAGGCCATTCGACCATTGTGGTGCTGGCCTCAGTCGCGGTCGCAGCAACCGCGACGGCCTTCAAGGACCGAATGGAGACCTTCCACGCCGTCGGCGGCGTGATCGGCACCTCGGTCTCGGCGGTATTCCTCCTGCTGATCGCAGCGGTCAACATTTACATCTTGATCAACGTCTATCGAACGTTCCAACACGTCAAAAGCGGTGGCGAGTACGTCAACGAAGATTTCAACACGCTCATGGCGAAGAGCGGTGTCCTGGCGCGAGTGTTGCGACCGCTGTTTCGGATGATCGAGACGAGCTGGCACATGTATCCACTCGGCTTCCTGTTCGGGCTGGGCTTTGATACCGCAACCGAGGTGGGGCTGCTTGGCATTTCTGCCGCCAGCGCGGCCAAAGGCATGCCGATCTGGTCGATCCTTGTCTTCCCGGTTTTGTTCACCGCGGGAATGACCTTGATTGACAGTACCGATTCAGTGCTCATGCTCGGCGCCTACGGCTGGGCCTTCCTCAAGCCACTCCGCAAGCTCTATTACAACATGACCATTACGTTGGTGTCGGTCGTCGTCGCGGTCGTTGTCGGAGGCATAGAAGCGCTTGGGTTGATCGGCGACCGTTTCGCACTCTCGGGTGGTTTGTGGGAGATCATCCGTACGCTGAACGACAGGTTCGGCGTGATCGGCTATTTGACCATAGCTATCTTCGCCCTAAGTTGGCTGATCTCAATGCTGTTCTACCGGCTGAAGGGATACGACCGGGTTGAAGTTCGTCGCGCAAGATCCTGATCGCGGCCTGAAATCGGACGCCAGCCAAAGTCGCCACCCTTATTTGGTTACAGCGTGGTGCAAATCCGGTGCGGATTGCTAGACGCTTTCGCGAGTGCTTGGTTGACAAGCCTGCCCCGCCGGAATTCCAAAACGCGGCGCTTGGAGCATTTTCGCAGTGGCAATGAATTTTTTTGCGAGTAGCATGTTCTAGTGTTACGGCGTTGTGCCACAGTTGTGCCACACCAGGCTCGATCTTGCACAGGCGTTTCGCCAACAGGGTGCTGCGGCGGCTGACTGCGCTGATCGCCACTTATGCGATCGCGCTATTGGCCGTTATTGCGAGCTCAAGCGCCGTTCGCGCTGCAGTGGCGGATGCGACCGGCTCCGACATCATCATCTGCCAGACACCCCTCGGCCAGACTGCGCCGGGCGGTGATCACGGGGATTGCAGCAGTTCCTGTTGCATCGGATGCATGATGCTCTTGGCGGGCGTGCCCCACAGCGTCGCTCGCGGTGGTGCAATCATCCGACCGGCTCATAGCGCCGAGACTATCGTCAATAGCGCTTCGGGCCGGCAAACCAAATCTCACCGATCGCGAGCGCCACCTTTCGCCGCGTGACCCGGCATGGCCGCCGCGGTGGCCCGACCCTGTCAGGCTGCGATGGAGAACCTTCATGCCCCGCATATGCGGTCATTCGCTCGCACTCGCGCTGCTATTGCTGCCTTTACTCCTTTCCCCTGCGTTGGCGCACTGCTTCGTCGGCGCACGCTTTTTTCCCGCAACGCTGGCGATCGATGATCCGTGTGTTGCCGACGAGGTCTCACTACCGACGGTGGCCTGGTCCAAGACGGCCGACGTTCCTGCCGCTGGCCAATGGGATATCTCGGCGGAACTTTCGAAACGCATCACCGAGGATTTCGGCATCTCAATCGGTGATACCTGGTCGCAAATTCATCAACCGGGCGGATTCACGAAAGCAGGTTTCTCTGATTTGGAGACGACGTTCCAGTATCAGCTCCTGAAAAATGACGATCACGAGCTGGCGATGCTGTTGGGCCTGGTTGTCGACTGGGGCGGCACTGGCGCCGTCGATTCGGGAATTGGAACGTCCTACAGCGTACTCACGCCAACCTATTATTTCGGCAAGGGGTTCGGCGACCTACCCGACAGCGCCGGCTGGCTACGTGCCTTCGCGGTGACCGGGCAGATCGGCTATCAGATCCCTACGGAATCTTTCGATCCGACCCAGAATGCATTCATACCCCAGGTCCTCACTTATGGCGCCTCGCTGCAATATAGCATGCCATATCTGAAATCGCAGATCCAAGAACTACAGCTTCCCGATTTCGTCAATCATTTGATTCCGATCGTCGAGCTTCGGCTTTCGACCCCGGTAGCCAACAATTTCCGCAACAGCTTTGTCACCACCGGAACCGTCAATCCTGGGGTCATTTGGGCCGGCAGCTACTTCCAGGTAGGATTGGAAGCCATGATTCCGGTCAACAGCCAGAGCGGCACCGGTATCGGCCTCATTGGCCAACTCCATCTGTATCTCGACGACATGTTTCCGAACACGTTCGGGCAGCCGCTGCTTGGCGGCACGCAGACGCAACCCCGAAAACTCACGTTCTAGAGGACATCCCATGCGTCCCCTTAGTACGGTCGCGGCACTTATCACACTTGCGCTCGGGTCACCTTGCGCACAAGCCCACGCCTTCCTCGACCACGCAAGCCCGCTGGTCGGCAGCACGGTGTCGACTGCGCCGCACGAGATCACGTTGTGGTTCACGCAAACCCTGGAGCCAGCTTTCAGCAGCGTCGAGGTCACAGGCCCCAACGGCGCCCGCGTCGACGCGGGCAGGGCGCGGATCAATGCCAATACGATGCGCGTTGTCCTGAGGGCCTCGGGACCAGGAACCTACCACGTTCACTGGCGAGCGCTCTCGGTCGACACGCATAGGACGCAAGGAAATTTCACATTTCACGTCGGCGGACAGTAACCCTACCGGCGCGCGCAACCGCGAACGGCCGCATTCGGGAGCTTCGAATTGGGCAGCCTGATGTTGTACGCGCGTGCTGTGCATTTTGCCGCGAGCATCACGGCGGCCGGCGTTGTTTTCTTCATCATCTTTATTGCCGATCCGGCGTTCCGCAAGGCGCCGACCGATTCAAAAATCGCTGCGGCGGTCCGGCTCAGACTCGCGCGGATACTTGGATCAGCATTGCATTCTTTGTGCTATCGGGCTTGGCTTGGCTGATTCTCGCCGCCGCATCGATGAGCGGTCAGCCGGTGGCTGAGGTGTACGCGCAGGGCACGTTGTGGACGGTGCTGTCGCAGACGGACTTCGGCAACGACTGGCTCGCACGTTCGGTTTTCATCTGTGTTCTCGCTGGCCTGCTTATTCGCCTCCTGCCCACGGCGGGCGCTAAATCACCTTGGCTAAAAGCTGCTGCGGTCATCTTTGCCGCCTCATTGGTCGGTTCGCTCGCTTGGGCGGGTCACGCCATCGGCGCTCAAGGCATCGAGGGTATTGTTCATCCCATCGCCGACGTTTTGCACTTGATTGGTGCGGCGGCCTGGGTGGGAACGCTCGTTCCACTCGCGTTGCTGCTCTCGATGACGGGAGATAAGCTCGCCGTAGCGCGTACCGCAATCTTGCGCTTCTCGACGCTCGGCCTTGCCAGCGTCGGCACGCTGTTGCTCACCGGCATAATCAATACCTGGTATCTCGCGGGTAGCGTTTCGGCGCTGACGGGGTCCACCTATGGGCGCCTGCTGTTGATCAAGTTGGCGCTTTTCCTGATCATGGTTGGCATTGCGGTTTTCAATTGGTCGCAGCTGACGCCCAAGCTAGTCCGAAACGCCGATGGCGGTGCTGCTCGGAAGGCGCGGCGCGCGCTGTGCCGCAACGCTGCGATCGAAGCGTCTTGCGGCGCCGCCATCATCGGTATCGTCGCCGTATTGGGAACGCTCCCACCGGCGAGCCACGCTGGTCACGAAGCATCAAGTGGCGCGGTCCGCGGAGACGCCTTTTTCCGACGCATTCACGGCGAAGGCGGCATGGCGGACGTGCGGATCGAGTCGGGACAGTCACGCACACGCTCACTGCACCCAGGCCTGCAAGCAAACTAGTTCATCGTTTCCAAAGTCCGAATCATATCAGGCGGCTCGATCGAGTTTGTAGGACCATGTGTGGACGACCGGATCCTGGTTGAAGTGGTCCATGGCCGCCGTGATGCGATCCTTGAGTTCCTGTTTGGATGCGACGCGGATGTGGCGCAACACCGAGCGAGTGAGCTTGGAGAAGAACCCTTCGATGAGATTGAGCCAGGAGCCGTGTGTGGGCGTGAAGGTGAATTCGAAGCGCCCCACGGGCTGCTGTGCAAGCCAGGCCTTGGTCTCCTTGGAGATGTGTGCCGAATGATTGTCGAGGATCAGCTTGATCGCGGTATGGGCCGGATAGGCGGCATCGATCAGCTTGAGGAATTCGATGAATTCGCGACTACGGTGCCGATCCTTGACAAGGGCGTGAACCTGGCCGGTGAGCAGATCAATGCCGGCCAACAAACTGATCGTGCCGTGGCGCTTGTATTCGTGATCACGCGCAAACGTCGCATGGATGCCAGGCTCGGGCGGCAGGTCCGGTGCGGTCGTCGCAATCGCCTGAATGCCCGGCTTCTCATCATAGGAAATGATCGCCACCGCGTCGCTGGGTTTTTGCTTGGCTTTTGCCGCAGTCTCTTTAATGATCTTCACCTCGCGATAGACACACAGGACTTCCGCCATCTTGGCCTTAAAGTCGGGATCACGGCGTTCCAGGTAGTAACGGACCTTGTGAGGCTTGATCTCCTGCTCGTTGAGGATGATGCACAACGTGCCCTGAGCAAGCTTGGCCAGGCAAACGTGCCCCTCTCGCGGCCCATGTTCGCGCACATGACGGGCGAGCAGCCGCGTCGTCCACAATTCGTGGGGATAGCCGAGTTCCTTGGCCTTGCGGCAGGCCAGATTCACCACCCAGGCCTTGGCCTCGGCTGTAATTGTCGGCTTCCGGCCCGGGCGCGGCAGATCGTCCAGCGCCGCCATCGCGCCCAAGGCCAGGGCTCGTTCAACGCAGCGCTGAACGGTCAGATGGTGCACCCCTATGGCCCTGGCCACCGCAAAAAAGGATGCGTCCTCCCGGTAGGCGAGCAGCATTCGCGCACGCTCGACCCGGCTCGCGGGTTCCGTCCGCGACCGCGCCACCGCAGTCAACCTGGCCGCATCCTCCTCACTCAGCGCCAACTCGATCGCATGCCGCCACCCCGCCATGATCTCAATCCCCGCTTCCGAATCAGAGCAGCGAGGCTACAACCCATGTCAGCAAAAATGAATCCACCCCATATGATGCGTTTCAACGAATTGATGAACTAGTAACGCACTCGGCCGCGCAGACGGAGTGTGGCACGTCGACGGGGTCGTACTTCCAAGTGCGAGCTCGGAGCGCGACGGCAATGTACGAGGGGATTGCAGGAGCCGTTATCAGCCTCTGGAGTCCTACGAAATTACCTAATGGTATCTTCGGTCTGCAGCCGCGCGATGAGTGCCATTGCGCCGGCCGGGGCGCGGACTTTCCCTTCGTGGATGACATAGGCGAACACATCGCGCGGTGCAGCTTGAGCTTTACGCGACGCGTCGATGCGCGGCAATTCGTCTAACGACTTTCCTTGTGCCCACGATTGCAGCCGGCGTGCCCAGGCGTCGAGCTCCTTCGGCGGATAGGCGGTTGGGAGCGTATCCTTGCCGCGCTGCAGGCGCGCATAGACGAAGCCGCCGGTCAGGTCAGCGATGTTCGGATATTTGACGTGATCTGTATAGACGACCGGAACGGCGAAACGGCGCAGCAGCGAGACAAATTCCGGCACGCAAAAGCTGTCGTGCCGGACCTCGACGACGTGGCGCAGCGTGTGGCCGTTCCATTCGCTCGGCAGCAATTCCAAGAATCCGCCGAAATCCGCAGCATCGAATTTTTTGGTCGGTGCAAATTGCCAGAGCAGGGGACCGAGATGTGCGCCGAGCTCGGTCACGCCGGAATTGAGAAAGACCTTGATCGAGTTGCCGGCGTCTTTGAGCACCCGCCGGTTGGTCGCAAAGCGCGGGCCCTTGAGTGTGAACACGAATTTTGGCGGGACCTCGCTGGCCCATTTGCGAAACGTCGCCGGCTTTTGTGTGCGGTAGAACGTGCCGTTAATTTCTATGGCGGTCAGCCGCTCGCTGGCGAAGCCGAGCTCCTTGGCGTGCGGCAGGCCCTTTGGATAAAAAGTCCCACGCCACGGAGCAAAGGTCCATCCGCCAACGCCAACGTGGATCCGGCCTGATTTTGCGGTCATCCGATTGTCACCTCAGGCTGCTAGGCTGCGAGACATGGCGGTGGGCATCGGTAAGGAGTGCTCCACCGCCCGACGGCCACGGTGAGATCGGGCGTCGCCGGATGTACGCGCGCCCCTCCGTCGTGGTCGTTGATGTTTGCTCGCACTCGCATTTGCACTGTCGCAAAACGCCTCGGGACGTGCAGCGCCGCATCTACTGTATCAAATTCGCGATCCGCTCCACGACGGGTTTCGGTGTGGCGTAAGCCTTTTTGATCAGCGCCTCAAGATCACTGCCGCGTGCCGGATCGAGCGAGTATTTGCGCTTTTTGACTTCCGCGATGAAGGAGGGATCCTTCATGGTCGCGTCGAACGCGTCGCGCAGCATGCGTAGCCGATCGGCAGGCAGTCCGGGCGGTGCAATGAACGGCCGGCCGATGCCCTGGCCGATATAGAGGAATTCGATCGCCTGTTTGTCTTGCGGCCTCTGGGCGAGGTCGGTGACAAACGGCACGCCTGGCAAACCCGGACCTGGCTTGGCGCCGCCCTGAAACAGCACCGAAACCTTGCCGGAATTTATCCAATCGGGGCGGCGAGCCTCAACGCTGACGAGGCTTTCACAGACACCGTCCAACTCGCCGCGCTCCATGGCGAGAAACACGTTCGCCGTGGACTGATAGCCGCCGATCAGCTTGAACTTGAAGCCGAGAATTGCATTGAGCGCCTTCGGATAGGCATGCGTGCCGGTGCCTGGGCCGGTGTCGCCGACAATGAGCGTTTTCTCCTTAAGGTCCCGAACGTTTTTGACCGCGGCGGTGCGGTTGGCAATGCACACATTGGTTTCAGTTGCGGGCGTCCCGATAAAGGACAATTTGGTCGGGTCGAACAACGCGCCCGCTTGACCGGTGAGCGGGCCGAGCGCTGCATCGCGGGCGATCAGCGCAATAGTGGTGCCGTCCTTCGGCGCCTGATTGTACACGAAGCTTGCGGCGCGGAAGCTGCCGCCGCCGGGGAGGTTCTGCGCCACCACCGCGGGATGGCCCGGCAGGTTCGCGCCGAGGTGCTCGGCGACAAGGCGGCCCCACGTGTCGTAGCCGCCGCCGGGGCCGAAGCCGATGATCAAGCTCACGGTTTTGCCGGCGAGGGCAGGCGTCGGCTTTTGCGCCGCGGCCGGAGCGGCAAGACTGGCGAGCAAGACCGAGAGCAGGCTCATCGCAAGCGCAAGTTGCCGCGAGCACGTAGCCTGCCGGTCCATTGGTGTCCTCCCTCAAGGGATGTTAACCATCCCGGCATCTGCTAACAATTCTCGGAGCCGCCCGACAAAATGGGACCTGCAGGTTGCTGTCGCCCGGTTCTTATCTGTCGGGCAGGTCGGAGGAGAACGCCATGAACCGCCGCCAGGTGCTCTGGCTGCCCGTGGCTGCCGCGGCGCTGTCGCCGCGGCCCCGCTCGGCCCGCGCACAGGCTTATCCGGCGCGGCCGGTCCATGTCATCGTCGGCCAGGCGGCCGGCAGCTCCTCCGACATCACGGCGCGGCTGATCGTGCAATCGCTCTCCGAACATCTCGGCCAGCAATTCATCGTCGACGTGCGCCCAGGGGCCACCGGCAACATCGCCACCGAGGCGGTCGTGCATTCGGCGCCCGACGGCTACACGCTCCTGCTCATCAACTCGCAGAACACGATCAACGCGGCGCTCTATACCAAACTGAATTTCGATTTTGATCGCGACATAACGCCGATCGCGCTCGTTGACCGCGTGCCGCTGGTCATGGAGGTCAACCCGTCGTTCCCGACCAAAACCGTGCCGGAATTTATCGCCTACGCGAAAGCGCATCCAGGCCAGATCAATATGGCATCGGCCGGGATCGGCGGCCCGCAGCATGTTGCCGGCGAACTGCTCAAATACATGGCCGGGGTCAATCTTGTTCACGTGCCTTATCGGGGCTCCACGCCGGCTCTGGTCGACCTCATGGGCGGCCAGGTGCAGGTGATGTTCGACGTCACGCCGTCGTCGCTGCCCCATATCAGGGCCGGCAGGTTGCGGCCGCTTGCGGTGACCACGCCGGAGCGCATGAATGTCCTTCCCGGCGTTCCGGCCATGGCGGAGTTTTTGCCGGAGTACGAGGCGTTTGGCTGGATCGGCGTTGGTGCGCCGAAAAATACGCCGAACACGGTCATCGACAAACTCAACAAGCAGATCAATGCCGCCATCGCCGACCCGCAGATCAAAGCGCGCTTGCATGATCTCGGCGGCGAAGTCGTACCGCCGAACACGCCGGCCGACGTCGCTAAATTTATTGCCGCTGATACAGCCAAATGGGTGAAGGTTGTGAAGTTCGCCAGCATCAAAGTGGATTGAACGAATGTCGCGGAAAATGGCCGCTCACTCGTCGTACTCGGCCGGTTTTGTCTCGGGAACAAAAAGCCACAGCACGACCGTGGCTGCAGCAGCTATCACGGTAATAACGAGAAAGCCGCCGAGCGGACCAATTGCCTGAAACAGGAACCCGCTGGCAAGGGTGCTCACCGAAGCGGCAATCGCGATCATGGCCCCAACCGCGCCTTGCGCGAGATTGAAACGCCCGGTGCCCGCCGTGAGATCGGTGATCACGAGCACGGTCAAGACGCTGATAATGGCTGCATTGATGCCGTCGAGGAACTGCACGAGCGCCAGGAAGGGATAAGCCGACGTGAACGCGAGCAACACTGCGCGAACGGGCTCGATGGCAAATCCGACCAGCAAAAGTGGCTTGCGGCCTTTCCGCTCAGAATGATAGCCGACCCACGGGGCGACCAGGGCCACGACGATCTGCGGCACGAGGATCAAGCCGGACATCCAGAGCGGCGCGTCGATCAACTTTGCGCCGGCGAGATTCTCGCCCATTAGCGGCAGCATCGAGGCGTCGGCAAGCTGAAACAGCATCAGCGCGGCGGTAAACGAGATCAGCCGCCGATTTTTTCCGAGGGTGAACGCGCGCTCCACTTCATGGCCGCGTTCCTTGGCCCGCGCATTGCGGGCGCGGGCGTAATCGATCTCCGACGGTCGGATGAAGGCAAGCGCGATCAGGGCGGGGATGCTGAGAAATGCCGCGGCGAGGAAGATCGCTCTGTTCGTCAGATAGGATCCGGCAAGCCCCATCAGGGCGGCGGTGAGGGCGTGGCCACCGGCCGCATAACGAAAATTTCGGCCGGTGCGCGCCGACATGGCTCGGCGCCCGACCAGCCCGAGGCTGATCGCGCTGATCGCCGGCGTGACGATGCCGCCCGTCGTTCCCTGCAAAACCTCGGCGGCGAAAACGGCAGCAAAGGCCGGCACGAGCGCGAAGATTACGGCCGACGCCGCCATCATGACGATGCTGAGCGTGACTAGCCCGCGCTTCCAGGTCACCGCATCGGCAAGCGCGCCTCCGGGGATTTGGGTCACGACCGCAGCGAGCGTTCCCACCGTCAATGCGAGCCCGATCTTGCTCGTGGTCCAGCCGAGACCCGCGAGATAGAACGCGACGAAAGTGCCGAAGCCGGTCTGGATATCGGCGAGAAAGAAATTCACCCAGTCGAGGCCGTAACGACTTTGCCGTGAGGTCGGCGTCTGCAACGACCTTCTGGCATCGCGATAGCGGGCCGCTGTGTGGCGGATACGGGATCTTGTTCCTTCGCGGGACGGTGCGGCCATCGCAATGACAGAGGCGGCGCTGGCCGCCAAAATTGTGCTGACGGGGCAACGGCCGGATTCAAGCTGCGGTTCCTGTGCGGTGGCTGTTAGGGACGAGTGAGGATCGCCGCGTGAGTTGGGTGGGCGGAAGAAAACCAAGCCGATCTAGCCGACGCGATAGCGAGCGATAACGCGCTCGTCGATCTCAATCCCCAATCCGGGGCCTTGCGGCACCCGCATATAGCCATCATCCGCCGCGATCGCATCGCCCAGCGGGGTCGCTTCCAGCTCGCAGTAGAATCGTTCGCACCAGGATTCGGGAAGCCAGGTGGCAAGGATGTGCAGGGTCGCAATCAGCCCCGGTCCGAAATAGGGCGAATGCGGCATTACGCGCAGTCCGTGCTCGTTGGCCACATCGATGACTTCGCGCATGGCCAGAATGCCCCCGATCTTGGTGACGCTCGGCTGTAATATATCGAGCGCGCCGCATGCGATGGCGTAGCGCGCCTCACCGGCATGGCCTATATTCTCGCCGGCGGCGACGGTGATGCCGGATTCGCGTCTGATGCGTGCCATCGCCTGGTAATCGCCGACCGGATCGACCGGCTCCTCGAGCCAGACAAGGTTGCAGCTTTTGAGTTCTTTCGCCATGTCGAGCGCCTCGTCCGGCGGCCAGGCGCAATTGGCGTCGACCATAAGCGCGATGTGCGGCCCGGCGGCTTCGCGTCCGGGCGCGATGGTCTCGATCCGATTCTCGTGCAGTTTGACCGCCTGATAGCCGCGCTCGAGCGCTTGCGCCGTGTAGCGGGCGACGAGGTCCGGCTTGCCGTAACGCAGCAGACTCGCATAGGTCGGGATGCGATCGCGCGAGGCGCCGCCGAGCAGCTTGTGAAGCGGCGCGTCCTTAACCTTCCCGGCGATATCCCAGAGCGCGATGTCGAGACCAGAGAGTGCGAAGCTCACCGCGCCGTGCCGTCCCATGGCGTGAACCTTGCACTGCAGGTCGGCCATGAAGGAGGCGACGTCGGTGAACGCGCGCCCGACGCAGAGCGGGGCAACGATGCGTATGATCGCCTCTCGGGTGAGCGATGAGGCGGCAAAGCCGAAAGCCTCGCCCCAACCGATGGCGCCGGCATCGGTCTGCACGCGCACCAACAATGTTTCCATGTGCGTCCATGGTCCGAGCGGCCGCATCGGCTTTGCTCCGCCGTGCTCGTAGGGCACCGCAATGAGGATGGGCTCGACGCCCGTGATCTTCATCGTCGCGCGTCCTAATAGATGACAACGCTGCGGATGCTCTTGCCGGCGCGCATCAGCTCGAATGCCTTATTGATGTTGGCAAGCGGCATCTTGTGGGTGATCATCGGGTCAATTTCGATTTTTCCCTGCATGTACCAGTCAACGATCTTGGGTACGTCGGTCCGCCCCCGCGCGCCGCCGAACGCGCTACCGCGCCACACCCGGCCGGTGACGAGCTGAAACGGGCGCGTCGTAATCTGTTGGCCGGATCCGGCAACGCCGATAATGATGCTTTGGCCCCACCCGCGGTGACAGCTTTCCAGTGCCGCGCGCATCAGATGGACGTTGCCCACGCATTCGAACGTGTGGTCGGCGCCGCCGATCTGATCGGCGCCGCTTTTGGTTATGTTGACGAGATGGGCGACGAGCTCGGCCATGCCGCCGCCGATCTCGTTCGGATTGACGAAATGGGTCATGCCGAATCGTTCGCCCCAGGACTTCTTGTCCGGGTTGACGTCGACGCCGACAATCATATCGGCGCCGACCAGGCGCAGCCCCTGGATAACATTGAGGCCGATGCCGCCGAGTCCGAACACGATCGCTTTGGCTCCAGGCTCGACTTTGGCGGTGTTGATCACCGCGCCCACTCCGGTGGTGACGCCGCAGCCGATGTAGCAAACCATGTCGAATGGAGCGTCCTCGCGGATCTTTGCCACGGCGATTTCCGGCAGCACGGTAAAATTGGCGAAGGTCGAGCAGCCCATGTAGTGATGAATTTTTTCGCCGCGGAGTGAAAACCGCGAGGTGCCGTCGGGCATCACGCCCTGGCCCTGCGTGGTTCGGATCGCCGTGCACAGGTTCGTCTTACGCGACAGGCAGGACGGGCACTGTCGGCATTCCGGTGTGTAGAGCGGAATCACGTGGTCGCCCTTTTTCACCGAGGTCACGCCGGCGCCGACATCGACGACGATGCCTGCGCCTTCGTGACCGAGGATGACGGGAAACAACCCTTCGGGATCGGCGCCCGAAAGGGTGAACTCATCGGTGTGGCAAATGCCGGTCGCCTTGATCTCGACCAAAACCTCGCCGGCGCGCGGGCCATCGAGATCGACAGTGGTCACTTCGAGTGGCTTGCCCGGCGCGGACGCTAAGGCGGCGCGAACCTCCATGGAGCCCTCACAAAGTTGTCATGCCGCTTGTCTGGTCCATCTTGGCGGCATTGAGCACGACCGGCAACGAGCAATTACACCGTCGCATGCATCGTCAGCCTCCCGGGTCAAGACAATGAATGACCGCAGCGCCTTTGCCAATACCGGTATCCGCCCGCCCGTTTAAGCCTTCTCGGGCCAAATCACGATCTGTGTCTGGGTGACGAGCGCACAGAGGCGGCCATCGCCGCGTGTAATTTTAGTCTGCCACACCATGGTGGTGCGGCCGCGATGCAGCGGGGTGCATTCGGCGCGCGCGGTGTCGCCAAGCGGTATTGCAGCAAAGAAGTTGGTCTTGCTTTCGATGGTGGCGGTGTGCGCGCCTTGGGGCAAATTGGCCATCGTTGCTGTGCCGCCGAGATTGTCAGCGAGCGCCATGACCGCGCCCCCGTGGAGGACACCGAACCTGTTCTCCAGTTCGGCGCGAACTATGAGTTCGGCCTCCACTTTGTCGCGCGACAGGTGTGTGATCCGCATACCCATTAAGTCGGCAAAGGGCGGCTGCAATTCGGCTTCGTGATTGATCTGTTGGGTCATCATTGGCCCCGGGCAGTCCAAATGCCAAATGAAAGAGCGCGGCCGAGGCCGCGCTCTTGCATCGTCCCACGCCGGTTGCGGAAAAGCTACTAGCGCGGCTGCGGAACGACCCGCATGTATGGCTTCGGCGTCTTCCAGCCCTGCGGATAGAGTTTTTTGGCTTCTTCGTCGCTGACCGCGGCGGTCAGAATGACGTCCTGACCTTGCTTCCAGTCGGCCGGGGTCGAGACGCGGTGGTTAGCCGTGAGCTGCAGTGAATTGATCACGCGCAGAATCTCGTCGAAGTTGCGGCCCGTGCTCATCGGATAGACCAGGACGAGCTTGATCTTCTTATCCGGTCCGATGACGAACACATTGCGGACGGTTTGATTGTCATTGGGCGTGCGGCCCTCTGAGGTCCCGCTCGTGCTCGCCGCGAGCATACCGTACAGCTTTGAGACTTTCAGGTCGGTATCGCCGACCAACGGGTAGTTCGGCGCGAAGCCCACCACATCTTTGATGTCGCTCGACCACTTCTTGTGGTTCTCGACGGGATCGACCGAAAGCCCGACGATCTTCACGCCACGTTTGTCGAATTCGGGCTTTAACCGCGCCATCGCGCCCAATTCGGTCGTGCAAACCGGGGTGAAGTCCTTCGGATGCGAGAACAGCACAACCCAGCTGTCGCCGATCCACTCATGAAAGCGGATCCTGCCTTCGGTCGTGTCCGCTTCGAAATCCGGGGCGGTATCGCCAATTGCCAGCGCCATGGAAAACCTCCGTGCGTCCGTTACACAAATGATGGCGTATGTACGATTGAACCCGCTCCGACACCAGCCCTGTGCGCTGACGCTAAAGTCGCGGGCTCACCCATTCGCCTGTTTCGGGAGGAATTGGAATAATCCTCCAAGGAGGTGGACGAGGGGAGAGGATTTTCGGCGTGGTCCAGCACACGGCAGGCGCCGCGAGTTTGCCGCAGTGGCGCCCTTGCCTAGCCACCCTCCCATTGGACCTTTGGGGGCAGAAACGGCTTTGCTGCGACCAATGTGGTCGCGCCAAGCCGGTTGGAAGGCACACGCGGTCGGCAGCCTAGGCTAAAACTGTGTGGAGGCGACCACGTTGAGGACACTGACGTATTCCGGTCTCGATCTCATCGTTGCGGTGATCGCGCAGTCGCCGATCGTCCTTTCCAGTCTGCGCCCGGCCGAGCTTGGTGCGCGCCTGGCGGGGCTGCCCGATCATTTTGATGATGTCGATCTTGCAATCCTGGATTGGATTTGCGCAGAAGGACACCGCATCGGCCGCAAGGTTGCGCGGAACTAGCCTGCCCCGTTTGGCTTCCTTTCCTTTCCTTTCCTTTCGCGCGCCGGCGCCTCTGAAAGGCGCCGATGCGCAACTCCATTGCGCGGCTGAAAAAAAGGTGGCCGGAGTCCGGGCCGCCAGGGCCCGCGCGTGAGCAATGCCGCACGAGCCGAGAATTGCTCGCAGCCGCTTGCGCCTGCTCGGATTACTCACCCTCCGCGCCGATGGCGTAAGCTGTCTCGCCATGAACCGCGTCGTCGCCGACCTTCAGGGTCGCTTCGTCCATGCGTAGCGGAACGACCAGACCGATGACTTTCAGGATGATGAAGGTAGCGATCACGTTGAACACGATGATGAACGCGGCGCCATAGATCTGAAGCAGGAACTGGTGCGGATTGCCGTAGAACAGCCCGGTCACGGACACGCCCGGTGCTTCTTTGCCGGTGCCGACATACTCAAGCATGCCGGGATTGGCCAAAAGGCCCGTCAACAAGCCGCCCGTGAGACCGGCGACGCCATGGGTGGAGAAGACGCTCAGCGTGTCATCCACTTTCTGCATAAAGCCGAGCTTCTGGAACTTGTTCATGCTGAGCCAGGGAATGATCCCCGCGCAGATGCCAATGATTATGGCGCCAAGGCCATCCACATAGCCGGCGGCGGGCGTGATGGCGACCAGACCCGCGATCATGCCGTTGACGGCACCGAGCACCGACGGTTTGCCGTAGGCCATCTTGTCCATCAGCGTCCAGACCAGGAGGGCGACCGCAGTCGCCGTGTTGGTGTTCATGACCGCGGCGCCGGCGTCGGCGTTGGCGAAGTACGGGTCACCGCCGTTGAAGCCGTTCCAGCCCAGCCACAGGATGCCGGCCCCGATCAACGTCACCAGCAGGCTGTTGGGCGGAAAATGATCGCGGTCGGTCTGCAGGCGGGGACCAATGACTGCGGCTGCGACAAATCCGGACGTGCCGGCGGCAAGATGGATCACGTATCCGCCCGAGAAATCCGCTACGCCCATGCCGGCGAGCCAACCGCCGCCCCACAGGCTAAACGCGCCCACGGTGTAGACCAGCGTCATCCACACCGGACAAAAGATCATCCAGGCCGTGAAATTCATGCGACCGAGCAGAGAACCGGCAAGGATGATTACGGTGATGGCAGCGAACACGAACTGGAAAAACATCAGTGTCGCCATCGGGAAGGCGAGCGGTGGCATGCCGGAAGCCGCAGCCGGAATGGTCGCTTGCCCGGTGGTAAATACCGGCGACAGCGCCAGCATCGGCTTGCCAAGGAAGGGAAACCATTGCGGCCCGAAGGCCATGTTGTAGTCGAACAGAACCCACACCACGAGGACCGAAGCGAAGGCGTACATCGACATGAAAGCAGAGTTGATCGCCCATTTCTTTTTGACGATGCCGCCATAAAGAACGGTCAGCCCGGGAATGCTTTGCAGGCCAACGAACGTGGCGGCTGCGAGCTGCCAAGCATTGTCACCTGTGTCGAGCCATTTAGGTGAAGCGACGAGTTCCATGAGTGCCATGTGTGCCTTACCCCAAAAATGCCCTGGCGTGCCGAGGGCACACGGGCGGAGCGAACCTCCCACTGCGCGCCGGTGGCACACAGCTGAGCGCTTGCCTCATGGCAAGACTTATGCCATCGCCCAAAACGTTGACCGAATGCATTTTCATTGAAAAACTGCGACCAAAGGTGACCCGCTGACTAAAAAGTTAGCAACAGGCTATAAACTAGGCAGGCCATGTCGAACTTGGTTCGTTTCAGCTTTGCTGAGGGTGTTGGCGGCCGGCATCCTCGCGGCCGGCATCGGCATGCATGCGGCCAATGCTCAGGCGGCCGGCACAGGGGGTACGATCACCTGCACCAACCCGTATAGCGGTGCGACCTGGCGCATCAGTGTCGATTACGATCGCGGCACTGTGGATTCCAATCCCGCCCGTATCAGCGAGGGCGAAATGTCCTGGCACGATGCCAAAGATAACAGCAACTACACGCTCGATCGCAAATCCGGAAAGCTTACGGTCATCGTGCCATCGAGCACTGGCGGCTATTTTCTCTATGACCGATGCAAGCCGGAGAATTGAAGCTGCGATTGCATTTCCGCCGGTCAGGCGCCGACCGGAGAGCAGTTTATGACGCAGAGACTTTCCGGCGTTCAGGCCACCGTCGGCTTTGCCTCGGAGACCGGACCGCGTGAGCGCAATGAGGATTTCGCCGGCGCCGTCTTCGGCATGGAACTGCCGCAGCCGCGGCGCGACATCGTCGCGGCAATCGCCGACGGGATTGGCGGCGCTAAAGGCGGCCGGGTGGCGGCGGAAATGGCGGTGCGCGGTTTTCTCGACGGCTTTTGCGACCTGGCCGAGACCATCGAAGTGCGCCGCGCCGCAGCGCGCGTGCTCACCTCCCTCAACAGCTGGATTTATTCGCAGGGCCAGCGCGACGCCAAATTGGCGGGAATGGGTTGCACGTTCACGGCACTGGTGCTGCGCGGGCGGGTCGCACATATCCTGCATGTCGGTGATACGCGGGCGTATCGGCTGCGCGGCGATCGTCTGGTCTGCCTGACGAGCGACCATGTGCGCGAGCGCGCTAGCGGCGGTGGCCGCTCAAGCACGCTGGTGCGCGCGCTCGGGGTCGAAAGCGAGGTGCCGCTAGACTACGCCACGCAGCCGCTAGCGCGGCATGATCGCTTCCTTTTGTGCAGCGATGGTGTGCATGCGGTTTTACCGGCGGAGTTGATCGCCGATATCCTGCGCGAGCGCTCGGCCTCCGACGATTCCGCCCGCGCTTTGGTTGCCGCGGCGTTGCAATCAGGCAGTGCCGATAATTGCACGGCTCTAGTCGTCGACGTGGTCGAATTGCCGACGGCCGAATCCGCCGACATCGGCGCTCCCATCATGCAATTGCCGCTCATTCCCGTGCCGATCGACGGCGAAACGGTCGACGGCTTTTTGCTCAAGGTGCTTTTGTCGGACGGCCGCTACACCCGTCTGTTCGGCGCCATTGACGAAGTCGAGGGCGGCGAAGTGGTGTTGAAATTTCCGAAGCCGCAGGTTGCGGCCCTTGACACCTACCGCGCCGCCTTCGTCCGCGAGGCCTGGGTGGGTGCGCGCGTGCACAGCCCCTGGGTCGGGCGCACCATCGAACTGCCGCCCGGCCGGCAAAGCTGTCTCTACACGGTGATGCCGCTTTATCAGGGCGAACTTTTGGAGACTCGGCTGGGACGCCGACCGTCACTGGGGCTTGAGGAGGGAAGAAATATCGCCGTCAAGCTCGCCCGCGCCGCGGCGGCTTTGCACCATGCCGGCATCATCCATCGCGACATCAAGCCGGACAATGTCATTCTGGAAAACGACGGCTCGCTCAAGTTGATCGATCTCGGCGTGGTGCGTGTGCCCGGACTGGAAGATTTTCCGCCCGCCGACATTCCAGGTACACGCGCCTATATGGCGCCCGAGATGCTCGCTGGCGAGGCCGGAAACGAGGCCAGCGATATCTATGCGCTCGGCGTGACCATGTTCCGGGCCTTCACCGGCACCTATCCCTACGGCAATGCCGACGCCACGAGCCCGCCACGCCGGAGCCGGCCGATTGCGCTCGCTACGCTGCGGCCGGACCTGCCGGCTTGGCTGCAGGCGGTGCTCGGGCGCGCCATCGCCAACGATCCTACCGAACGGTTTCGCGACATGATCGATTTCGCCGTGGAGATGGAGACCGGACCGGCGCGCTCGCCGGTAGCAACCTACACCCAGCAGACATTCTACAAACGCCATCCGGTGGCGTTTTGGCAGGGCGTTTGCGCTCTCCTCGGGCTCGCGCTGTTGGCGTCGCTGTGGCTGCGCCATTAGCCTAGATGCGAGCGTCCAAACCCCCTTGGCACAGTCCACTCTGATTGACATTTGCGCGCTCGCGCCGCAAAGCGAAGAAGCTGGGCCGCGCGGTTTAGACAACCCCGAATGTTTAAGCGCATCCTGATCGCCAATCGCGGCGAGATTGCCTGCCGGATCATCAAGACCGCGCGGCGGATGGGGATCGGCACGGTCGCCGTTTTTTCCGAAGCCGACCGTGATGCGCTGCATGTCGAATTGGCTGACGAGGCGGTGCCGATCGGGCCGCCGGCGGCTGCGCAAAGCTATCTGGTGATCGAGAAAATCGTTGAGGCTTGCAGGGCGAGCGGCGCCGAAGCGGTGCATCCCGGCTATGGCTTTCTTTCTGAGCGCGCCGCCTTCGCCGAGGCGCTTGCCGCTGCCGGCATCGTGTTCATCGGGCCAAATCCGCAGGCCATTGCCGCAATGGGCGACAAGATCGAGTCGAAAAAGGCCGCTGCACGCGCGTGCGTCTCCACGGTGCCCGGTCATCTCGGCGTGATCGAGAACTCCGATCAGGCCGCCGCCATTGCCGAACAGATCGGCTACCCGGTGATGATCAAGGCCTCGGCTGGCGGCGGGGGCAAGGGCATGCGCGTTGCTTTTACCGCCAGCGAGGTGCGCGAAGGTTTTGTTCGCGCCCGTTCCGAGGCGAAATCGAGCTTCGGCGACGATCGGGTGTTTATCGAAAAATTCGTCACCGATCCGCGGCACGTGGAAATTCAGGTCCTGGGCGACAAGCACGGCCATGTTATTCATCTTGGCGAACGCGAGTGCTCGATCCAGCGGCGGAATCAGAAGGTCATCGAAGAATCGCCGAGCCCGTTGCTTGATGAACCGACGCGGGCAAAAATGGGCGAGCAGGCGGTCGCACTGGCGAAGGCGGTCGGCTACGACAGCGCCGGCACCGTCGAGTTCGTGGCTGGACAGGACCGCAGCTTCTATTTTCTTGAGATGAACACGCGGCTGCAGGTCGAACATCCGGTGACCGAGCTCGTCACCGGCATCGATCTTGTCGAGCAGATGATCCGCGTCGCCGCCGGCGAGGCGCTGACGATCAAACAGGCTGACGTGAAACTGTCCGGCTGGGCAGCGGAGAGTCGCATCTACGCGGAAGACCCCACTCGCAACTTCGCGCCCTCCATCGGGCGTCTCGTGCGCTATCGGCCGCCGGCTGAGGGCGTCCGCGATGGCGTGACGCTGCGCAACGATACCGGGGTGACCGAAGGGGGCGAGATCTCGCTCTATTACGATCCAATGATTGCCAAGCTCGTCACCCATGCGCCGACCCGCCTGCAGGCGATCGACGCCCAGGCCGATGCGCTTGATGCCTTCACGATCGAGGGCATTCGTCACAACATTCCGTTTCTTGCCGCCGTGATGCAACATCCGCGCTGGCGCGCCGGTAAGTTGAGCACCGGCTTCATCGCGGAGGAGTTCCCGCGCGGTTTTGAGCGCATCGCGCCGACCGCCGCGGATGCGCGCAAAATCGCCGCTGTGGCCGGCGCCATCGACCTCGTGCTCGGCGAGCGCCGGCGCGTGATTTCCGGGCAATCGAACCGAGCGCTAACGCGGGAGCGGCGGCGCGCCATCTGGCTCGGCAGCGACGAGATCCTCGCCGATGTCGAACGGGACGGCGAGGCGATCGTGGTTAGCTTCGAGGACGGCGTCCGCCACGTGCTCCGTTCCAAGTTCGTGCCGGGTGTGCCGATCTGGTCGGGTGTCATCGACGGCGCGTCAATCTCGCTGCACGTGCGACCGATCTTGAACGGGTTCGAGCTTGCCTATCGGGGCACCGAATCCAAAGTCTACGTCTATACCGAACGCGAGGCGCGCTACGCGCGCCTGATGCCGGCAAAGCACCTGTCGGAGAGCGAGAAATCGATCCGCTGTCCAATGCCCGGCCTGGTCGTATCCGTCGCAGTGAGCGTGGGACAGGATGTGAAGGCCGGTGAAACGCTTGCTGTGGTGGAAGCCATGAAGATGGAAAATATCTTGCGCGCCGAACGCGACGGCACCATCGGCAAAATCCGCGTCAAACCCGGCGACAGCGTCGCCGTCGACGCGGTGATCATGGAATTTGCGTAAGCATCGCCTGAGAGCGCGAGCCGATGCTGCACTTCGCTTACGGTTCCAACATGGATCGCACGCTCATGCGGCGGCATGCGCCCGACGCGGTGCCGATCAGCATCGCCTGTCTTGCCCACCACCGCTTCATCATCACCACCGATGGCTACGCCTCAGTGGAACGCGCGCGGGCCGCGTCGGTCTACGGCGTGCTGTGGCGGCTCACGCCCCACGACCGCATCACACTCGATATCTGGGAGGGCATCGCCGGCGGACGGTACCGCGCCGCCACTATGCCAGTCCGTCAGGGGGGCTATCTGCGTCCTGCTTTGGTGTATCTCGGGCCTTCTATTGGGACCGGCCGGCCGAAGCCGGGTTATATGGAACTGGTGCTCGCAGCAGCGCGCGCGTGGGACCTGCCGCATTGCTACCTTGCTTGGTTGCAGGGTGGGTCCCGGCACGACCGCTCGGCACCGGCACGCGCCGGCTCGCGGTCGGGCTTTGAAGCGGCAAGGTCCGCAGGCTCGGATGAGCGCGAGAGGGGGAGCCATGACTGTTATTCATCGCGTTCTTATCCGCGGTTGCGTGCAGGGGGTGGGTTTCCGCGCCTGGGCCGAAGCCACGGCCGCCACCCGCGGCGTTGAAGGCTGGGTCCGCAATCGCCGCGATGGCTCCGTAGAGGCGGTATTTGCCGGTAGCGAGGACGACGTTCTCGCGATGGTCGAGTTGTGCCGTGAGGGGCCGCCCGGCGCGCGGGTCGAGGCCATCGATCAGGTCGAAGCAACCGCGGAGGACCTGGCGCTGCGCCGCGCCGGCGAGGCATTTTCGGTGCTGTCAAGCGTCTGAATGCCGGCGGCCGCCCCGAACAAAGGTTGGAATGCCGCCCGCAGTGCCATGTCCACTTCCGGCATAGGCGCGGTCAGACCGAGGTCGGCGAGCGAAGTGACGCCGTAGCGTGGATCGGCAATCCCGCATGGCAAGATGCCGGAAAAATGCGACAGGTCCGGCTCCACATTGAGCGCAAAACCGTGGAGCGTCACCCATTGCCGCACGCGTATGCCGATGGCCGCTATTTTGTCCTCAAAACCGTCGCCCTTTTCCGGTCGCAGCACCCACACGCCGACGCGCTCGCCCCGGCGCTCACCACGCACGTTGAACGCCGCAAGGCTGCGGATGAGCCATTCCTCAAGGATGGCGACGAAACGGCGCACATCGGGTACCCGGCGCTTGAGGTCTAGCATGACGTAGCCGACGCGCTGGCCCGGTCCGTGATAGGTGAATTGTCCGCCTCGCCCTGCAGTATGGACAGGAAAGCGCGCCTCGATCAGTTGGTGCGCCTGGGCCGAGGTGCCAGCGGTGTAAAGGGGAGGGTGCTCCAAAAGCCAGACCAGCTCGCTCTCCTCGCCGCGTGCGATCGCAGCGGCGCGGGCGGTCATGCGCGCAAGCGCCACCTCGTACTCGACCAAGCGGTCGCTGACTTGCCACTCGACTGGCGGCGAGCCCGGCCTTGGCAGCAATCCAGATCCGAGACGGGCGCGCGCACTAACCACGTCGTGACCACACCTCCAAAGCAGCGCCTCCGCCAACATATATAGGCCTGGCGACGTCTTTCGACATAATTCGGACGGGTCTCCTGGGCCGATTTAGGAGTTGGCACGGCTGCGCCGCGGCGCCCTCATCCCGAAGGATGACAAGGTCAAGAGTCCTCGACGACATTCGTGAGCAGTAAGGGCGAGTCCATAATAAGTCAGTCAATTCGGCTTTCGGCATACTGAGTTCGGCATACTGTGTGCAATGACGAGGAGGATTGTAGCCTCCCCGACAAAAAAGCGACGGCCGCGCCTTCCACCACCATCGCGTCGCGCGCACCCCGTTCAGCGGTCGCCGGGCTTCAACCATTTGCGGAAATAGACAACCCTCTCCGTTTCGGTAAACCCCCAGGCCGCATGGGCAGCGTGCGATCCGTGTTCGTTGATCAGCGCATCGGAACCGAGCTCGCAGAAGCCACGGGCGATCAGAAATGCCTCGGCGCCCGCCAGCAGCCGAGCGCCGATCCCTTGCCGCCGAAGTTGCGGTTTAACCCATATGCCTTCGAGGAATGCAACCGGCCGGCTAATGCAGCCATTAGCGTAGTCTCGGATGGCAATTTCGGCGAACCCAGCCGCGGTTCCCGCGGATATTTCCGAGATGAAGCCCCAAAAATTTCCACGTCGCAGAAATTCCTCGAGTTCGCTCCGATGCGCCTCCAGGGGCTGATCGGGCCAAAGCTCGGCTCGCATCTCAGTCCAGACCGGCTTGTCGGCGGCCTCCATCTCCCTGACGATCACACTCTGCTCTCCAAATTGCGCGTGGCGGCCCCGCCACGGTGAATGGAACCACACGATCTGTCCAAGCCCCTTGGTCGTCAATCTCGCCGAAAGCCGAATTGACCGACTTATTTATGAACAGGTCCTAAGCAGTTTCGCAGCCTCTGATATCGCCGTGGCCGCCACATGACGCGCTTTGTTGCGCTGCAGTCTTGAAATGCTGGGTTCAGCCCTTGTCCCCCCATAGCCGAACTGTTACATCGGCGCCCGTGCGCCGGCAGGGCGCGCATTCCACCTATGCGGCCGTGGCGGAAGTGGTAGACGCACTAGCTTGAGGTGCTAGCGGGGCAACCCGTGGAGGTTCGAGTCCTCTCGGCCGCACCACGGCTCAAACGCGTTATTGTTTTATTGGCTTTTTGTCGGGGGAGGGAACGCCGCCGCTTGAGGGAGGGAATAGAAGTTCGATTTTCGTTCGCCAGCACTATGGCGCCCTCGATCGCAAGCCGCAGTCGATCGGCTGCTTTAGTATCGAGCGACGGCGTCGCATCGGTCGTCCAGCCGAAGAGGGCGCGCATCTGTGCCGTCGGGACGCCCTTATGTGCCGCCCGGATTGAGGCGAGCTTGCGCAGGCGAGCAGATCCAGGCACGCCTGCAGATGCGCAGGCCTCGTGGAATAAGTTGCCGAAGGCTTCCTTGGTGAACGCACGCCCATTTGCGTCACAAATGAAAGTAAGGTCACCGCATGCGGCGGTGCGACGCCAAAACGGCGGCCGATCATTGCTCATGGCGGGAAACGGGAAATCGCTCTGCGCGGTTCGAAGCAGCGGCGACAAAAAAGCCCGGCGTTCTCCGGGCTTTTTCGTAACCGGAACGCGAGCGCTCCGGGTTGCGTTTAGTTATCCGTGTTCTGCGTTGTTTACCAACTTCCCGTATGAGGTATGGGGTTAGGTTCGGCCTGGGCCAGGCTTGTCACGGTTGTCGGACTTCCAAGCGCGAATGAGCGGCAAGGCTAGTGCGAGGTACTTCCTCTCGCGAACCTCCTTTTTGGTTTGGGTTCAGATGCGTGTCTTTCCGCTGGCGAACAGATTGTGCCTCTGGCACGCGCTCAGGCTCGCATAGAAGCGCATTCTCGGCGGTGGAGGAGCCGAACGTCGCCGTGTGTTTGCTTCCCGGCACCGAACTCGCTTTCGAAGCCGAGGTCCAGCATCAGCATGCATGGCTTCACACTCTTTTCTTCAGCTTCTTCATAGAACACCGGCCATAAGGTCGGACGCTTTCGCCAGATCAATTTGGATAATCCCAGTACCCATCACGATGCTATCGAACTTCCCGACCAGGGCGTCGTGCTGCTGACCCGCTTGCGTGGGGGAATTGGACGAGCGGGCGGACTATGCAGTTCACATCCAATAAGCCAGGAGGGTGCTGAAATGGCCCAAGCTACGATTGTTCAAGCATGAGAACTGGGCCTAATGACCAGACGTGCCCTCATCAGGATAGGTAAGCGCCCTCTACACAAGTAAAAATGAACAATCTGCAGAGTAACTTTTTGGCTTTGCGCCGGGTCGAAGGGGCATACCTTCCGAGGTAAATTTTCATCGCTGCTCGAAAATTTGTGGACGCGCCCAGGTCGTCTTTTTTGGCTTGTCCGCGAAAGACTCGCACGGTGGGTCCGATCGCTGCTCGGTGCTGGCACATCGCCACACAACAGAGTCGCAGGTGAGCCGCCACGGGAGTCCGACGGCCGTGAACGTCAAGGCGGCCAAACATATAGAGGCCGCGATCGTCACCCCGATAACCGCGCAGGCGAAGCCAGTGGGGATAGTCTCCTGTCTGTCCACTCCGGCGCGATCAACAGCCGCGTCCCTTTCATGGGACCGATGCGGCGCGAAACAGAGAGAGAGAGAAGCGCGGCTTGAGGCGATTAATGTCCTTGAAATGACCGCGTCGGCGATAAACGGGTGCTGCTTCCGTGGTGACTTTCCCTCTGGAAGCTCGTGGCATCAAGCGCAGTTCGGATATGCGACATCAAGCGCAGTTCGGATATGCGGATATTTTGTCGCGGTTGGAACAGTGGTCCTGCATCACGGTTTGTTCAGAATGATAAGGCCTACACTGTGATCGGCCGCACCCTACCAATTTCGAGCCGATGAGCATGGCGTCGCATATTTTAGCGCGCGCTGGCGCTGGATCGTCAGCATACGGTTCGCGTCCAGAGCAGCGCCGCCACCGCGACGCAGCACGTGAATTAGCGGATACTTTAGGACATCGAATCAGCGGCGAGGTGCGTTTCGACAAGGGAACTCGCGCGCTCTATGCCACTGATCTCTCTATCTACCGCCACGTCCCGATCGGCGTGGTGATCCCGCGCAACAAGGACGAGGTGATCGCTATTGTCGAGGCCTGCCGCGCGCGCGACGTTCCGATCCTAGGCCGCGGCTGCGGCACGAGCCTTGCCGGACAATGCTGCAATGTCGCGGTGGTGATCGATTTTTCCAAATACATGAATGGGCTCATCGACATCGATCCGGACGCGCGCCTGGTGAAGATCGAGCCGGGGATCATTAACGATCAGCTGCGCGATGCCGCCGCGCGTTTCGGCCTGACCTTCGCGCCCGACCCCGCGACCCACAAGTACTGCACTGTCGGCGGCAATATCGGCAACAATTCCTGCGGCGCCCATACGTTCTGGGGCGGCAAGACGGTCGACAACGTCGAGGAACTCGATGTCCTGACGTATGACGGCCTGCAAATGACCGTCGGTGCAACGTCGAGCGAAAAGTTCGAGGCGATCCGCAGAGCCGGCGGCCGACGCGGCGAGATCTACGAAAAGCTGCGCGCGCTCGCGGAGCGTTATGCCGGCGAAATCCGCCGTCGCTATCCCAATATCCCGCGCCGGGTCTCCGGCTACAACCTTGACGATCTGTTGCCGGAAAAAGGTTTTCACGTTGCACGGGCGCTGGTTGGCTCGGAGAGCACGTGCGCGCTGACCCTGGCGGCGACGGTTCGGTTGTTGCCGTCGCCTCCGGCGCGCGCTCTGCTCGTGCTGGGCTTCGAGGACATCGCAGATGCAGCCGACAGCGTGCCCGATATTCGCGGCCTGGGCGCGACAGCGCTCGAGGGCATCGACGAACACATCATCGAGAACATGCGGCGCAAGGAAAAAGCCGTTCCTGGCGCCGAGCTGCTGCCGCAAGGCAATGCCTGGCTTCTGGTCGAGTTCGGCGGCGAGGACTCGCGTGCCGCCAATGCGGCGGCCGAGGATACGCGCTAACGCTTGCGCGCCGCGCATGCGCGGGTAGTCGAATCGGCCGCCGATCAGGCGTCGATCTGGCAGATCCGCGAAGCCGGCGTCGGTGCCAGCCACATTCCCGGGGAAGAGGAAGCTTGGCCGAGCTGGGAGGACGCGGCGGTGCCGCCCGAGCGGCTTGGCGAATATTTACGCGCTTTCAAGAAATTGTGTGGGCGTTACGGCTACGCTTACACGGTGTTCGGCCATTTCGGCGACGGCTGCGTGCATGCGCGCATGACCTTCGGGCTGAAGACCGCCGAGGGCGTCACCAAGTTTCGCGCCTACATGCAGGAAGCCGCCGATCTGTGCCTGTCGTTCGGTGGCTCGCTGTCCGGCGAGCATGGTGACGGCCAGGCCAAGGGCGAGCTGTTGCCGCGCATGTTCGGCAGCGAGCTGATCCAGGCCTTCCGCGACTTCAAGTCAATCTGGGATCCGCACTGGCGGATGAATCCCGGCAAGCTGATCGACGCGCAGCCACTCGACGCGGACTTGCGCCTGGGGCCTGATTATCGGCTCCGCGATGTGCGCACGCATTTCAAATATCCCAACGATTAAGGGCTCTTCGGCCATGCCGTGGAGCGCTGCTTTGGCGTCGGCCGCTGCCGCAGCCTCGGCGGCGAGGTCATGTGTCCGAGCTTTCAGGCAACCCGCGACGAAATGCACTCGACGCGCGGACGCGCGCATCTGTTGTTTGAAATGATGCGTGGCGATGCGCTCGAGCGTGGCTGGCGCGAGGAAGCGGTGCATGAAGCGCTCGACCTCTGCCTGCAGTGCAAGGGCTGCAAGCACGACTGCCCGGCATCGGTCGACATGGCGACCTACAAGGCCGAATTTTTGGCGCACTATTACTCGGGCCGGATGCGGCCAATGGCGGCCTATTCGATGGGGCTGGTGTTTTTCTGGGCGCGTCTTGCCGCACAGGCGCCCGGGCTTGCCAATTTCATCCTGCAGTCGCGCGGCGCCGGTGCCGCGCTGCGCCGATTTGCCGGCTTTGCCCCAGCGCGTGAGCCGCCCCAGTTCGCGCCGGAAACGTTTCAGCATTGGTTTTTCTACCGCGGTGGATCAGCAGCTAAGCATACGACCGGCCGGACCGTCATTCTCTGGCCCGACACGTTCAACAACTACTTCTTGCCGAGCACCGCCAAGGCCGCAGTGAGCGTTCTGGAAGACGCCGGATATGAGGTCACCGTTCCGCGCCAGCGACTGTGCTGCGGCCGACCGCTCTATGACTACGGCATGCTGGGCCTTGCTAAACGTAAGCTGCGACAGACCATCAATGCGCTGCGTCCGGCGATCCGCGCCGGTGTTCCGGTGGTCGGGCTCGAGCCGAGCTGCGTCTCGGTGTTTCGCGACGAGTTGCGCAATTTGATGCCGGGCGACGAGGACGCCCAGCGGCTCGCCCAGCAGACCATGCTGCTCAGCGAGTTCTTGATGCGCCATCCGGACTGGAAAATGCCGCAGCTCAAGCGCAAGGCGCTGGTGCATATGCACTGCCATCACCGCTCGGTGCTCGACGATGAGGCGCAGGAGAAAATGCTGGCGGCGATGGGGCTTGACGTCTCGACGCCGAAGGTCGGCTGCTGCGGCCAAGCCGGCTCGTTCGGCTACGAGCGCGAGCACTATGACGTCGCCATGGCGATCGGCGAGCAGGATTTTCTGCCGGCCGTGCGCGATGCCGCGCCGAGCACGTTGATCATCGCCGACGGATTGAGCTGCCGCGAGCAGATCGCGCACGCCACCGATCGCTGGGCGCTGCACCCGGCGGAGGTGTTGGCACTCGCCGCCCGGACCAGCCAGGCGCTGCCCGAGCATTTGCCCGCCAAGCTCTATCGCGAACAGCCGGCGCAGCTCGATCGCCAGGCGCTCGCCAAGGTGGGCGTGGCGGCAGCGATCGGGTGCTTGCTGTATGTCGGCTTCAGGAGTTTCGTCGCACGCCGGTGAAGTCATACGACCGGCAGCTTTTCCTTGCGAATGGTGTCGAGCAGGCCGCGGTCGAGGTGCAGGTGCGCCTCGACTAACTCATGAGGCGTCAGCGCCAGCCATTGCGCGAGCGAAACGTCCACGAAGCGCTCGTCGCGGAACAGTTCGAGAAACTGCAACGGGCCGTCGCCGACGTTCTCGACATAATGCGCCATAGATTTTGGCACCGTGCCGACGTCGCCGGCCTGAAAGTCGAATGTCCGCGCGCTGCCCTGGGCGCCAAACACCGTCATGCGTGCCTGGCCGCAGATAAAATATTGCCATTCGTCGGCGTTCGGATGCCAGTGAATTTCACGCACGTGCCCGGGGTCGACTTCGATCCAGGCGGCGGCGATCATTCGCGAGATCGGAAATTTTCCAGTGTCGACGACGCGCACGCGGTCGCCGCGCGCCTCGACGGCCGGCTGCGCCATCAGCTTGAAGGTCATGTCGTTGCGCGCCGGCCGGGAACCGCTCACGGCATCCTTGGGCAGCGGGGGAGGGGGTGGCGCCAGTAAAATGTATTGTTCGGATTGCGGAATGCGGTCGAACGCCTCGATGGCGGCGATAAAATTTTTGGCCAGCAGCGGCTTCGGCATATGCCCGAACAGGTCGCTCAGCGAGAACGTATTGTGCTCGGAAAATTGTCCGTTCGGGAATGCCAGCAGAAACTCGCAGCCGTCCGGCGGCAGGCCCTGAATTGAATGCGGAATGCCGGCGGGAAAGTACCAGAGGTCGCCAGGACCGACATCGGCGATGAAGTTGCGGCCGTCGGCGTCGACCGAAGTGACGCGGGCGCTGCCCGCCAGCATGAACGACCATTCGGCTTCCTTGTGCCAGTGCAGTTCGCGCGCGCCGCCAAGCGCTAGCCGCATGTTGACGCCGGCAATTGTTGTTGCGGCCGGCAATTCGCGGGCGGTGACCTCGCGGGCCCAACCACCTTCGTACATTTTCATGTGCGCGTCGGCGAAAGAGAAGCGCAAGTTTGGCAGCGCACCGTGATCGGTTTTTGGCGGTGACCGCAGATCGGGACTCTGCGCCTCGCGCGCAACATTGCGTGGTCCCAAAGCCGGCGCGCCGCGGTGTTCTTCGATAGGCTTTGGAACTTCTCCGGATGCGGGCTGTCGCACGATACTCAAGACGCAGTACTCCACATTCCCTGACGGTTTCTGGTAACTCAAATTGCGCAAGCAATGCGAAGTTCCCCAACTGCGGCGCAATGGTTAGCTGAGGCACCGGCTCTTGCGCAATACGCGGCGCCGCCGCGCAAAACGGCCCGGATATTCGGCATTTGGCTGCGTCCCGCGCTTCTTTGCAGGCTTGGAACAGCCTTCCCCTCCATTTTGTTGAAGATGGAGAGCGCCGCTGCAATGCGCATGGCTACTCTCGCTGACAGGATTAACAGGATTATCAGGCGATCCCATGAATTTAAGAGAATCGCGCCGCGGGTCGGCGGTATCATATCAACCCTGGTGGTTCTGCTGATCGCCTGTCTGGGCGGACTCTATCTTTGGCTTCGCACGTCCCTGCCGCGCGTCGGTGGCGAGATGACCGCCTGCACGTAGCCAAGCACGAACATCGCATTGTCGACGTTTTGTGCGCTAATGTGCGGAATGCCGAACGCATCGCGCTGAACACGAAGCGCCGCGGAAAGGCCCGGCAGCGCAAGGCCGTATCTTCCAGATGGACCCGATGGTCATTTCGGCGAGGGCCGCCTATCCGAGCTGGCCGGCAAGGGCACGATCGAGCGTGACCGGCTCATGCGGATTCTGGTCAAAGGACCGAACGTCGCGTTCGTGGTGTGCTCGACGCGTCATGGACCGGTGGTCTCTGACACCGACAAGCCAGGGAACCCGCAAATGTCGGCAGCGCAGTATGGCGGCAGCCCCAGATCATCGGCCCTGATTTCAGCAAGGCAGCCGCCTCAATGGTCAATACGTACTCGCGATGCAGGCAAGATATCTCGAGGATGGCGAACTGACGCCGCAAGCGCTTTGGGAAATGGACAACGCCCGTAACTGGCAGGAATTCAAATCGGCGCCACGCGATTACGGCGCGCCACATGAATTTCGCCTACGCCGATGTCGACGGCACGATTGGGTTTTTTGCGCCGGCGCGAATTCCCGTTCGCAGCGACGGTTGGATGCCCCGCCCCGGCTGGAGCGGCGAGTACGCCTGGACCGGCTATGTGCAATTCGATCAGCTGCCGCAGGCCACAATCCGCCGTTCGGCCGGTTTGTAACTGCGAACAACAAGATCTTTCCGGACACGTATCCATATTTCATCACCATGCGTGGCAGCCCCCTTAGCGCCGAACGTATCTCAGGGGCTGCTTGATAAAACGCCGGTGCAGACGATCGCTAGCACCGAAGCGATTGCAGCGGACGTTATCTCGGACATGGCGCGGCAGCTCGTGCGCTGATGCTCGCTGCGGTAAAACCCGATCAGCAAACGGGCATTGCAAACGATAAGTTGCGCGCGTGGAGCTACGCAATGGACCTCAACGCGCCGCAGCCGCTTAAATCGACGCGGCACCTGCAGCAGAAAGCAGCCCTTCAACGGAACAGATTGTCGGATGATATGTTTTTCAAGAGAAGGTGCATCCTCGCCAACGCATTATAAACGGTTCCATAGCGGAAATCGAGGAATGCCAGCTGTTGAGCTAAGCGTCTCAGAGGTGCCATGTCCCGCCTGGAGAGGTTTGCTAGGCCCAGCACGGACGATCGTACTCTCGCTCGGGCTTTAGCGTTGACATTTGCAGGACTAGCTGGAGCAGCCGCGAGCACTATTCTGGCCCGCCGATCACATCCGACCGGAAATGAGCCCAATCGCAATACAGAGCTGGTGCAGCTCGATGGCACGCCATCACGACGGTATTACACCGGCTTCAACCCGGAACGCGCAGTCGCTATCGAGGACCTAAGGGCGATGAGCCACAAACGACTGCCACGCTTCGCGCTCGAATACCTCGAAGGCGGCGCGCAGGACGAGGCCACGATGCTCCGTGAGCGGCGCGCGTATGCTGATTGGCGTTTCGTACCGCGGACCCTCGTCGACGTGTCTCGCCGGACACTGCAGGCTAACATCCTCGGTCGCTCGGCCTCTATGCCGCTTGTCGTTGCGCCTACGGGTCTCAATGGCATCTTCCGGGCTCACGGCGACAGCGCGCTCGCGCAAGCAGCGCGCCGTGCGAATGTCCCTTTTGTCCAGAGCACGATGTCGAACGATACTATGGAAGAGGTCGCCAAAGCCGCCCCTGGGGTACGCCAGTGGTGGCAGCTGTACGTTTTCGGAGGCGACGAGATTTGGCAGGAACTCCTCCGTCGCGCGGACAGAGTGGGCTGCGAAGCTCTCGTGCTGACGACCAACACTCAGATCTTCGGCGACCGCGAGTGGCAGCGCCGTAATCAAGTCGGCAATAAGCGGCTTACGACCTCGGCGGCCGTGGAGAGCCTCACCCATCCCCTCTGGATGGCGCAGAATCTGCTAACGCATGGAATGCCGAACTTCGCTAATATCATCGACTTCGTTCCGAAGGACCAGCGCGGCTTCTTTGCGGCTTCGAGCTGGATCCGCAAGCATCAACCGACTTCGCTTAGTTGGGACACGGTCGCGAAAATACGGCAGCGTTGGAAGAAGCCGTTTATTCTGAAAGGACTCCTCAATCCAGAGGACGTGCGTCGGGCGATGGATGGCGGCGTGGACGGAATCGTGCTGAGCACTCACGGAGGTCGACAGCTCGACTGGACAGTTGCGCCACTCGACGTCCTCCCACTCGCACGGGATATTGTTGGCGATCGGATCGCGCTTGACATGGCTGGCGGCGTCCGCCGGGGGACCGACTTGCTCAAGGCTCTTGCGCTGGGCGCCGATGCTGTGTGGGTGGGCCGCGCTGCGCTATATGGGTTGTGTGCAGCTGGAGCCCCCGGCGTGGCTCGGGCCCTGGAAATTATCAAGGCTGAAGCACTGGATAGTCTGGGTCTCTTGGGCGTGAGCCATATTGATCACCTTGGGCCGCATCTGCTCGAGAACCTGTCGCGTGCCAATTTGCAGGAAGGCCGTCCGAGCATCCCCGACAGGCTCGTATTGTCGGCTTCAACCGGCGGCTACAAACGAACGCAGCAATCTCGCATCGGGGTGTGATCCGCATCAATGTTCTTATAGTCGCTGCGGTCCATTAGTCGGTCCGTGCAGCTGGAACATCGTGCCGCATCAAACCATTACATCGGCAATGGCCTGCAAGATCGAATATTATGCCGTCATTGGGGATTGCGAAACCGCAGCTTTGGTGGGCCGCGACGGTTCGATCTTTTGGCTGTGCTGGCCGCGCTTGTCAACGGCACCGCTCGCATGGGCGACAATCCGAAGAACAGTGTGGTGAACCCCGATTGCCATTCCTCGGATATTCCGAATTTGTGGATCTGCGATGGCTCGGTGTTTCCGACAGTTGGCGGGCTCAAACCCCTCGCTGACCATTTAGGCGATCGCCTGCCGGACCGCCGATCGGATCAAGGCGATGGCGGCGCGCGGGGAGCTGTGAGTGATTCCTTCCCCGATTGAGCACAAGGCGATCCGGAACGGATGAGTCGCGCGCGCCTTGGCGCAGCCGCGAGGCGCCTCTTCCAAGGAAAAGGTGCGTGGCGAGGTCGGAGCAGTCAAACTCGCCTTGCTCGGCGTGCTCGAGGAGACGTGGCACGTATTTTTGGCCGTGCTGTTGGGCGGGCGAATGGTAAGTGATCAGCTCCAACCTGAGCCGAGTGATAACCGGAAACGCGCCCTTTGTTTAAACCATTATCGCCACGGCGGCAATTTTCGTTCTGTACTGGCTGATTGACCCATTTGGCTGCGAGGTCGGACATCCTTGAATTTCTGTTCAAAGGCCGACCGATCACTGATGCGCAATGGCTGGCTAAGAGGCGCCGAGCATCGGCTACGCTTACGACCGCGTCAAGCAGACGCTCTACATACAAACCAATCGCGGCGAGGCGCTGAGCGAAGCGACCGCAAGGGCGGGATGATGTCGATCCCGGCGTCTATGGCGTAATGGACAAGTTTCCGATCGGCGTGATGATAAACAGTGCATCGCAATGCCTCGCCGTCGCGTCGATTAGCTCCGAAACGGATTCGCGCTATTGACCAAATGCAGGCCGCGTTAAAGCTTCCTGCAGATCTGACCTATTCCCGAGGAATTCTGCAAGGCATCGAGCGGGCGTACTGACCGACAGGGCGAGTATCAGATTGCATTCTCGCATAATGTAGCCCTGCCCTTAAAGGCAGATGCACTCAACCGCCTCAACATAGCGTAGATGCTGTTCGATGGAGAGGACCTGGTGTTCCGCGATGTCGGCTACTCGACCGGCCAAAGCGCGACATGATGTCCCGAGCCATGCGTGCCGCCCCTGATCACAACAGGCCGATGATGCCGAACAAGGCGGCGCCGGTGAGAAAAGCGAAAATGATTACCACGGCATGCAGCCGCGCGGCGTGGCCGAGAACCAGGGGGCCAACGATCTGATCGATGGACAGCCTTGAGGCCGATCGCAAAAGCAGCAAGCCCAACCATCGCCAGCATCGTGGCCTGCTGCACGGCGGTCAGCCCGACCAGACCGAGCGACACCGCCGGCCCGATCACCGGAACAAGTTCTAACAGGCCGACGGCGATCGAGAGCGTCGGCGCGGATGCGGCAGATGGAAGACGACGCCGAAGCCGATCCATGCGAGGCTGGTCGTATAGGCAATGACGCCGAGCAGGCCGACAAAGTAGCGCCACAGCATCGGCAGAACTTTCTCAGTAATGCTATCGACGCCGGCGCGATACTCTGGCGGCACCAGCCAAAACACTCCCGCCGCTACCCGCTTGCCGGAGAGCAACATATAAACAAGCAGCACCAGCATCAGGATCCCGCCAAAAACCGTCGCGATGCCGTAGCCGGGAAATTTCAGCCCGACCCCGCCGCCGAACACCGCGCCGAGATCGGTCAGCGCTTCCTTGGTCAGGGTGTTGACGTCGATCGACTGACCGACGAATCCTGACGTCAGTTTACCACTTCGCCGATTGCCCTATGGAGGAGCTGCGGGAATTGCTTCACCAGCGCCGCCACATCGCGCACCATCACGCCGCCCACCCAGTAGCCGAGCAAGCCCAAGCTGCCGACGACAACGACATAGACCGCGACCGCGATGATCCACCGCGGTGCTCTCAGGCGGTGCTGGGCGCGATCGACGACGGGCGTCAGGATGAAAGCGATCGCTGCGGACAAGACGAATGGCAGCAGCACTCCGCGAACCAAAAACAGGAACGCCAGAAGAGCCGCAAGCGCGGTCGCCAGCGGCCAGCCGCCGACTTTCGATCTAGGCTTCGGCATCGCGACGAAGCATTCGAATTATTTGCGCAGTCTTAGTCATCTGAGAGAAAGGCGCTCGGCGACAGCGCGCGGTTCCGAGCGCGCGGTTTGCGGCATTGCCGCAGACGATGGCCGTTCATGGGAGCCCGTTGTTCCTGGAACTGTTTCGCCCGAGCGCGGTTACCATCAAGCACGTCGGCGCAACAATCCACTTCCATTAAGGTTACCCCGCTGTCCCGACGTGTGACTGCAGCTTCTACCCCTAACTTTCACGTAGCGGGCGCATGACGAGAGTATCCACCGGCTTCTCCTCGGCGAGCTACCCACTCGAACGATCGCCAACCTTTGCAGGAGATAGTCACTGGACAGCGGATTCTCGGACGTTCCCGGCGCCATTACGGAAAGTCGAAGGTGACAGATCCGAAAATCGAGCATCATGCGGAATCCGGCGCCGGACTGATCCGCCTAGGGCTGACGGTCATCGGGATATTCACATCGCCGGCGATATGGCGTGGCATGCCCTAAGTCAGAAGCTGACGCCGTGCCGATAGCGAGGCGCTATTAGCACGGGCACTCTTGGCAGTCATCAGAGCTTCATCCTCGGTGATGCGCCGCCATTCGTGGGTTGGCAGTGCGCGGTGAGCGTCGCGATAGGTGAGGCGAAACTTATTGGGGCGTCGCCACCTCATTGCTTGGCCGCGCGCGTCGATAGTTCATCTTCTTACCACCCCTCTTTGGGTGCGCGACTCTGTACGAGCCGACTGTTGAGCAATGAAGGCGCTCTGCCTTGCCTGACGGCGGAAATGCATCCGCAACAAGGCCCTCACGCTCATGCGGCGTGGGTTACCAAGCATCCACCGCCGCAGATTTCTCGCGCATGTTGAAGCTAAAGCGTGAAGTGGCGCAACGCAGCCAATCCTGCGCTTCGCAACTTTACCCAAAAACTGTCGGGATGTAGCCTGAATTCCTTCTTTCCGAGAATTTCTTTTCCGAGAATTTCTCGGAAGTTCGTCTGTTCGAAATGGTGCATTTGCAGGCCGGACGCACACTCAGAACAGAGTTTTGTCCCACCCGCGACCAAATGCGTTCTGATTTCGGTTGCGAGTCAGTGAATTTTCGGTAGCGTGTTACCTCCGAGAACAAACCGGGCAGCTCGATTTGTTCTTCGTAAGCGCAATCAATTACGCTCATTGCAGCGGACCTGGCCCGGAAGGTTGGTGCAGCGCTGGATTAATCGGGAAAGATATATCAATCATGGGCAAATTTCGTTTTTCCCGCATTCACGGGCAGTGTCTGGTTCGACGCTACGCTATTGCGATAATGATCGAGAACAAAGACGCGGATATGCGAAGAGAGGTTGCCAACTCCGCGTGCCGCATCAAGCATGCCAATGAGATTTGATATGGTCGTTGCGCGCTCGCGAGCGATTTGCCGGAGGCAGGCCCAGAAATCGTCTTCAAGGCTGATGCTGGTCTTGTGGCTGCCGATGACAATCGAGCGTTTCTTCACACTTGAGTTCATTGCTGCTTCCCTCATGAAGAGCAGCCACATACAGATGGTCGGGTGGAGGTCGGGATGGTACGCCTTCACGGCGTTTGCGGAACGGAAGAGCCTTCCAGGGGATCGTGGCGATTTTGTGTTCGACTAGCCATTTCGCGCCATGTATGGCAGTATGCTAGGTCATCGCATCGCACAATTAGGCGAGGGCAAAACCACCACCGCGGCGGGCCGCCGGCCACGGGACCCGGCATTCTCCTGGCCATGCGAGTGGCGGAAGGAATCGATATACGTGGTAGGGAAGCCCCGGCCTTTCTGAAGTACGTTTCCCCGCGGGCCAGCAGCCCTCATGGAAGCCGCTCCACACGTAAAGCCGCGGCGAATACATGCAGGAAATCGGTTTCACCAAGGCACGTTCAAACGGCGCCCTCGCCGACGCCGTCCAAACCAGAGGCGGCTCAATCGAGCGGGTCTTCGCCCGCGCCGGGCTACCGCTCACCTTGATCGATCACCCGGACATGCTGGTGCCGCTGCGCGACCAGGTGAGTCTGCTGGAATATGCCTCACGGGAAGTCGGCGACGACGCGCTCTCGGCGCGGTTGTCGTCGGAGGCCGGCGTGCCCGGCCTGGGCGTGTTTGGCGATCGCCTGTTGACGGCGCCAACCCTCGAAGTCGCCATTGGACGGGCCAGCCTGCTGATCGGCGGACTTCTGCAGTCCTCGACAAATCTGCGGGTTGACGTTGACGGGCCGTGGACGCGCTGGAGCTATGACATTTCCGCTCCCGCCGAGGTGGGACGTCAGAAGCACGACATACTTGCGCTCGGCTACATGCTCGATCTGCTGCGGCGCTTCGCCGGGTCACGATGGACGCCGTCACGAGTGGATGTCATGGGACCGTCGATAGTGGGGCAGGCCGCAGTGCAAGACGTGCTGTCCTGCGAGCTTTCGCGCGGCGACGTGTCGGCAATCACCTTTCCCTCCGAGTTGCTGGAACTGCCCAATTTCCACGCGGGACTGCTGGTTGACGCCGGCATTGTCGAAGTCGAGTCGCCCATGCCCGACACGCGCGACGTCGTGAAATGTGTCGAGCAGCTCATGAGGCTCGCACTGCTCGAAGGTCGGCCGCGGGTTGACTGGGTGGCTCGTAAAATGGACTTGTCTGGTCGGTCCCTGCAACGCCACCTGAACCTCCACGACACCAGCTTCGAGGAGGTGATGGACCGCGTCCTCGCTCGGCATGCTATGTCGCTCCTTGAGCAGCGCAAAACGCAAATCACCCAGATCGCCCTGCAGCTCGGCTACGCTGACACCAGTCATTTCGTGCGCGCCTTCCGGCGCTGGATCGGACAGACGCCGGGTGAATTTCGCCGGAGCCTGGGGCATCGCGCGCAGCAGCATGGCCGCGGATCGAGGCGGTGGCTACGATGAGGAAGTTTTGATTACCGCCGCGTGCGCACGCCTCGACATTGGCCTGATGCACTTTCAACTCGGCCAGCCTGACGCTGCGCTACCGGGTCGGCGCGGCTCTTGGCCTGATCTTCGACCAGCCGCATGGCGGTCTTGGTGTAGCCGCGCGCGCAGTGGGCGGCCCTAAACACCGCGTCGAACTGCGCAATCCGGCCATCCAGATCCCGCACATCGGCCTGAGCCAGCGCGATCCGCTGCGCGGGCGGTGAGGCGTCATGGTTGATGGCTCCTGCGCGGCGACCTGATGCGCAAGTGCGCCCCAATGAGGAAGCCATAGCTGCCGATCGCCGTCAGTGTCCATTAAGGCCACCACCCATGCCGTGAGTGGCGGCCGGTGCGTTTTCTGCGGCAGCCGCTATCCTCATACGCGCCAGCGAAGGGCAGCGGACGTGGCGTGTGATGTTGAATTCCGGCCCGCGTGAAAGGGTGCGTGCGCGAGCGAGCCGGCGGCGATGAGCGCGGCTACCGTGACGGCCTGCCGCCTTGCCGCGCACGGGCATTACGGCCCTAACGGCATGCGTGGCGCCGGATACCGTGAGGGCCGGCGTGATGCTCGCCGTGGCGCTCGTGCTTGGCGTGACGGCGACGAGGGCGGGCGCAGCGGCGAGCGCGGGCGTTTCTGCCGTGATGGCAATCGGCGTGGCGGAAGCGCGCGTCCCGGCTCCACTCGCCTCTGTCTTCTGTCGAGCGCGATACCGCCGCGCGCGTTCAGCGGCTGTCGGATCTCTCAGGTTCGCCGGGGCCGCATCCCCGTTAAAAGGCGCGCAGGAGGCACGGGGCGCTGAGAGTCGTTTCGCTCACGGTTGATAATTGCGATCGCTGACGGGTCGCCACCATTTATGACGCGCGCTGCGCCGTGGGGATTCCGTTCAGCCCATGAGCGAGGGAGCCTGCGAAAATTCCTTTTTCCCCTGAAGGGGTCGCTTGCCCGGGGGGGAGGGAGATAAATTGTTCTCTTGCCCCGTTGTGCCACTTCTCTCGGCCGCACCAAGACCGGTTCACAGCCTTTCACATAACTGCGTGCCTGGCGAACGGCACCCCAGTCAATCTTCGCAAGGAACTGGTCGACCCGAGGGGCGCGATCCGCGTCGTAGAGCGCTGGGGCGAGCACCCTCGGGAACCCGGCGCGACACGAACCACGACGCGGACGACACCCACGCGGCTTGCTTTTCAAGTCACAGCCGATTGCTGAACGTTCCGAATCATCTTCGGCGCCGGAATAGGTACCGAGCAATGACCCGGACCTAAGTTTCATCCAGTGATCAATACCATCCGCGCCTGTTCACGCGCGAAGAGTTCAGAGCGGCTTGCGGGATCACGGCCAGCTCGACCAACGACGCCCTCGGGCGCCTTTTAGTGCGTGACGCGCTGGAAATCAGTTGAGAAGCTGTGCATGCGGCGGGCTCCGGTCGCGGTGATCTCGATGGTTTCCGCGAAAACGCAGCCGGTCTTGCCTTGACGCCACTTCGGGTCAAGCAGATCGATGTTGAACGCGAACACCATGCCCCGGTCAAAACGATCGCCGATGACCTTGATTGCCTCCCGGTCCGCGGCGATGGCATGGTGGCGAAATCGCGGATATTCCAGCGACGCGAGGCCGTGGCCGTGGATGCCGGCTTCGCAGATCGCCAGCCCACGGCTGTCGATCTCGTCTTTGACCGCCATGAGCGCAGTCGAAATCGTTTTGCCGGGGCCAAAGTGCTCGAGCCCGCACCGGTAGGCCGCGAGACATCCCTCGTAAATGTTGAGCTGCTCCTTCTCCGGTTCGCCGAGACAGAAAGTCCGCTCGACGTGGGTGAAGTAGCCGCCGAATTTGGGATGCATTTCGCAGATAATGAGATCACCCTGTTCCATGGGTCGCATCGTCGGCACCCGGAATGGATGCGGATAGGGGTAGCGGTCGCAATTCCACAGAAACAGGGTCGGCTCTTCGCCCCCGTGTGCCGTCATCGCCTGCATCATGGCGCCGTAGACCTCGCATTCCTTTACGCCGGGCCGGGCGACGTCGCGGCACGTGGTCAGCATCAGATCGCCCAGCTCCGCCGCCTTGCGGAGCAATTCGAGCTCCTCGGCGCTTTTGACGGAGCGAACCTTCTCCAGCATGTCGTCGAGGCTGACGATCTCCGCGTTGGGCAGGAGAGCGGTGAGTTGCTTGTACACGTCATGGGGCAGCCAGCCGTCCGGATCGAGAGGGCCGGCGAGCCCATCGATGCCGATCTTGCCGCGTTCGAGCTTGAGCTGCTTGATGCGGTTAGCGACGGAATCGGCCCAAGTCCTGGTGCGCGGGCGGATGTCACTCACCCAGTTCTGCGCCGCGCCCCAACCTTCAAGGAACGTCGGCATGTGGATGATCGACGTGGGCTCTCCGACCGCGGGGAAGACCAGCACATTAAATTCGGCGTTGCCGCCGATCGGCGAGAGATAGCGCGCGTTGGCGGTGTAGAAGTCCCACATCATCGGCCAGCCCCACAGCACGATGACCTCGAGGCCGCGCGCCGCCATCTGCTTGCGCACGGCGGCGTAGCGCCGGTCGCGTTCGGCAAGGGAGAGACGGGGAAGCTCGAGCGTGGGGCGCATGGATGTTCCTTCGCGCAAAGCGATGTGGTGCCTACCTGTACGAGACGGCAGCTCGGGCAAAACTATCAGGCGGCGGCCTTCATCTGCTTCAGTGCCCCCAGATAGTCGGTGATGCCGCGGTCGAGATTGAACTCGGCTTGTAGCCTAACCCAACTTGAGCAGTTCGGGGGTAGTTTTTACGATTTTGCGAGTAATGGCGCGAGTTGGATCAAGGGGTTAGACCGCGGGCGAACCTGATTTGCGCCTGTAGTGACGACCTTGGCTATTTTCTTTTGCTGCTGGTTCGCTCTGATGGTGCATGTACCTGCGCCATACGATTCGCAAAAAGGACGGGAAGGTGCACCGCTATTGGTGCTTGGTGCGCAGCGTTCGCCTCGGCCGACGTGTGATCCAGCAGGTCGTCGCGCATCTTGGTGAGCTCGACGAGCGCGGACGCATTCAGGCGCGCGCGCTTGCGCGCCATCTGATCGGCACGCCTGAGCAAGCGCAGCTGTTCAATGACGGCAGCGAGGGGCTAACGGTTCCAGTTCGCCTCAAAGGCATTCGCGTGGAACGCTCGCTTCGGTTCGGGGACGTCTACCTGGTGCTCGCTTTGTGGCGCGGGACCGGGCTTGAGCATCTCTGTGAGCAGCTTCTGCCGGTCGGGAAAGAGCTCATTCCCTGGGCAAAGATGGCAGCATTGCTGGTCACCGCGCGTCTGTGCGAGCCGTCGAGCGAGCTGCACATCGCCGAGGATTGGTACCGCCGGACGGCACTTGCCGATCTGTTGCAGCTCGGCGAGCAGGAGGTGACGAAGGAGCGCCTGTATCGCGCGCTCGACCACCTGCTTGAACACAAAAGCGCGCTCGAAGCACATCTGTCGAAGCGCTGCGGCGAGCTGTTTGCCACCGAGAACGAAGTGCTGCTCTATGACGTGACGAGCACCTATTTCGAGGGCCAAGCCGAACGCAATCCGCAGGCGCAACGCGGTTATTCGCGCGATCACCGGCCGGACTGCAAGCAGGTCTGTATTGCGGTTGTCGTCACCTTTGATGGCTTTCCGCTGGGCTACGAGGTGTTTGCCGGCAATACGCACGACTCGCGCACATTGCCGACCATCGTCACCACGATGGAAGCGAGGCATGGGGTGCTGGGGCGGGTTTGGATTGCCGACCGCGGCATGGCGAGTGCAGAGAATCTCGCCTGGCTGCGGGAGACCGGCCGCCGCTACATCATCGGGGCGCCGAAGTCGGAATTGAAGAAGTTCGCTGCTGAACTTGCCAGCACCGATGGTTGGCGCGCCGTTCAGGACGGTGTCGAGGTCAAGCTCACCAGGCATGTGCAGAGCGGTGAGACCGTGATCTTGTGCCGCTCGCAAGATCGGCGCAGCAAAGAGACGGCAATCCACGCGAAGTTCTCTCGCCGCATCGAAGCGGCATTGCACAGCCTTGCGGCCCGCATCGCTCGATCAAAGAAGCCACTCAACCAGTCCGTCATCCAACGGCAAATCGGTCCGTATCCTGCAGCGCAGCCAGCGCGCTGCTGCCCGCTTTGCAATCAGTCTGGAGCCGGACGGCTGCCCCGCAGGCTTTCGGCTTGTTGTCGCCTACAATCCGTCATTCGACCAATGGGCGGCAATCTCCGAGGGTAGCTATCTGTTGCGTTCCAATATCGCTGATTGGAACGAGCAGCAGCTCTGGAAGGCGTACATTCAACTCACCCAAGCCGAAGCGGCGTTTCGCATCCAGAAAACCGAACTGAGCGTGCGTCCGATCTGGCATCAACGCGAGGATCGCGTCCAAGCCCACATCCTCGTCTGCTTCCTCGCCTTCGTCCTCTGGAAGACCCTGGAGATGTGGCAGCAACGCTCAGGCTTGGGCAATTCGCCGCGCACCATCCTGGAAGAGCTTGCGCGCATTCAGTCGCATGACGTTGTGCTGCCGACCGCCACGCACGGACAACTCCGCTTGCGCTGCATCACGCAACCCGACAGCGCGCAATCCATACTGCTCGACCGGCTCGGCCTGGTCTTCCCCAAGCGAATGCGGCTTGCCGAAACCGCCCCTTCGATGCTCGCGGCCACAGCCTGACTCGCGCAGTCGCTGCACCAAAAATGTAGTGACGACTTTTCGGCTAACCCATTGATTTGTCTAAACCGAGGTGTCGATTCTGCTCAAGTTGGGTTAAGTCGTCGCGCGCCCGCGATATGTCGTAAACGCCGGTTGCCGGATATGCAAAGCCGTAGAAATTCAGGCCCCCACCGATCGCGATCTGCGCGTTCGGTATGTGCTTTTTGATAACGCGTGCGAAATCGCGCAGCGTCACGCCCGTGCCTGTGCCGATATTGTAGACGCGTCTTTTGACCTTGTCGGCAACGGTCGCCAGATAAATGCCGAGCGCGGAGTCCTTGTTATAAATGAAGTCGTCCTTGTCGTCACCGCCGCGTTCAAGGTTGAACGGCAGCCCCTGCGCGGGATTTTCGACGATCCGGCTCATCACCGCCATCGGGCCATGCCGCGCCGTCTTGCCCGGGCCGTAGGTCGAGGCAAAACGCAGCGACACCGTCTCGATGCCCATGTTGTCATTGTAGTAGGTACAGACGTTCTCGCCCATGAACTTGGCGGAGTCGTAGATGCGCTTGGGTTTGGCCGGCAGATCTTCCGACATCGGCTTCCAGGTCGGTGAGCCGTATTCGCCGGTGATCGGGCCGTAGACGCCTTTGGCGCTGGTGAAAACGACGCGCTTGACGTTGAGCGCCCGCGCCGCCTCCAGAACATTGACCAGGCCCATGACGTTGACCTGGATACTGAGCGCCGGATTAGCCGCCGACACCGCGCCGACAAACGCCGCAGCATGGACCACGTGCGTCACTTGATGCTTTTTGATGGCCTGCAGGATGCGCGGCATGTCAAGCACATCGCCCTGCTCGAAGTCGATTCGTTCGGCGATGTCGCTGATCAGGCTCGTATCCCGGTGACGCGCGAAGATGACGGGACGTTGGCCTTCCTTGACAAACTTGCGGCTGGTCTCGGCGCCGATGACGCCCATGCCGCCGGTGATCAAAACTTTCATGGCGCGAGCCTTACTCGACCTTGATACCCAGAGCGTGGATCAACCCGCTCCAGTGCTTGAGCAGGTCGCTTTGGATGAGCGTGCCGAACTCCTGTGGAGAAAGATCGACCCGCTCGAGAGTATTGGTTTCGAAGAATTCTCGGATCTGCGGAAGGTCCAAAGCTTTCGAGACATCGGCGTGAATTTTCGCGGTGAGTTCGGGTGCCATTTTGCCCGGTCCCCAGAGGCCGAACCATACTGACGTCTTGAAGCCGGGAATCGTCTCGCCGACCGTGGGAAGGTCGGGGAGCGCCGGGACCCGCTTTTCGGTTGCTGCCGCGATCAGCCTGACCTCTCCGGCCTTGGCATATTGCTTGACGCTCGACAGGTTGAGCAGCATCACCGAGACCTCGTTGCCGAGCAGGCCGTTGAGCGCCGGCGCTGCTCCGCGATAGGGCACGTGCTGCAGCTGGATTCCGGTTCGCTGGTTGAACTCCTCCATGCTGAGATTTGCGTAGGTGCCGAGCCCGAAGGAGCCGTAGCTGAGCTTGCCCGGGTTGCCTTTGGCGTAGGCGATCAGCTCCGTGACCGTTTTCACCGGCAGCGACGCATTCACCATCAGCATCGGCGTGCCGCGGCACAGGATGGCTATCGGCGTGAAATGGTCGGGATTGTAGATCAGCCTCGAGAACAGCGCCGGGTTCGTGGTAAAGGTCGAGTCCGGTGCGACGAGAAGCGTCAGTCCGTCAGGTGCGGACTGCTCCACATCATGAGCGCCGACCCCCGAGTTACCGCCAGGCCGATTTTCCACGACGACGCTTTGGCCCCACATTTCCTGCAGGCGCCGGCCGATGACGCGGGCCATCAGATCGGTAACGCCACCCGCCGGAATGGGGACGATGATCTTGACGGGGCCGCTTGGGAAGGTTTGCGCAGGCGCGGCCGTCGCAAGCACCACAAGCGCAGCGCACACCGCCCATTTGACCGAGGAAAGCATCTGGTATTTCCTTATCGCGCGCTCTGTGCGCCGGTGACAGGCGTACCGATCCCGAGCGGCTTCGCATCGACGAGCACGAAGGCCACGCGGGCGCGCTTGTCACTGCGGTTGGCCCAGGCGTGGTTGGTGCCGCGCTGAATCAAAATGTCCCCAGCCTTCAGCTTGACCGTCGAAGCATCCATGTCCATTTCGATCTCGCCCTCCATGACGATGACGTAATCAATGGTCTCGGTGCGATGCATATGCGGCAGATTGCCCGGAGGAAAGTCGATGACCGCGAAACGGGTACCGTTTGGCGGCGGGGCGGTGCCAAGGACCCGCGCGCCCATATCTTCCGGCTGCTCGCCGACCGGAATCGCCGCCGGCGCGCCGTCGGTACACCACATCATGGTCGAGACCAGACCCGGCTGCGGCGTCTTTGCGTTGCTGGCTGGCTCGTCGCGCAGCACCTTAGCAACGTAAGTTTCATCGTGTCCTGTGACGACGCGACGGATCGGTGGGTAGCCAGTCTGCATCGTTTTCTCCCCGGCGTCTTATCGCTCTAATTAACTGGATAGTTAACTGGGGGGCGAGCGCGCTGTCAACCGCACGGGTAGGTGCTTTGGCCTATCGCCGTATCATGTTGCATCGGGCTCGTCGTAAGGGCATGGTCGTTCGATGAAGTCGGGCAAACGCGTGAAGGCACGGCAAAGGCGCAATGCCGACACGACCCGGGCCAAGATATTGCAGGCCGCACTCGGCGAATTCAGCGCGCGGGGATTGCCCGGGGCAAGCACTGACGACATTGCCCGGCGCAGCGGCGTCAACAAACGGATGATCTACTACTACTTCGGCAGCAAGGACGGCCTTTATCTGGCCGCGCTGGAGGCGGTATTCGGCGACCTGGTTGCCCGCGAACGTCAGATCGAGATCGAGCATCTCGATCCGCCGGCGGCTATCGAGGCAATGATCAATCTCAAGATTGACTACTATCTCGAGAATCCGCACTTCGTGTCGTTCCTGTCATTGGAGAATTTCTACAAGGCGCGCCATCTGCGCAAATCGCGCAAGCTTAAGATGTTCAAGACGCCGTTGACCGATGTTATCAGCCGTATCCTTGATCGTGGCCAGGCGAACGGCGACTTCCGGCGCGACGTCGAGCCAGTCGATTTCTACGTGTCGCTGTGCGCGTTGTGCATCATGTACTTCTCGAACCAGCACACATTCGGCGTGATCTTCGGACGGCGGATGATGTCCCCCAGCAATATAGACAGGCGCAGAAGAACCGTCATCGATTTCGTGCTCAGCTACCTGCAAGGTTCGAATGTAATGCCACTCTCCGCGGCGCCCCAGAAGGTCGGCACGGTTGCCCCAGTGTTGACGTGATCGCTGAGCGCAATGCAATGACGAAGTCCTTCATTGCACAAATGGAACAGGGCTACCATTTCCGTTGTATCAAGTTGTGCTACCCGGGCGAGGTGAAAACGAAAACGAGGTGTTGAAAAACTTCTGTCCACACGCGCTTTCAAGGGCAGCACCACGATCGTAAGATCGTTCCGGCCGAAATTCCATGCAGAGACGCAAGAAAACCATGAGGGCCTGCTCGGTATTAGAGTAGGAATTTTGCTGCCACGTAGCCTCACTCCATGAAATTAAATGCGAAGAGCCCATCCATTTGCAGAGGCTGGTGGCTAGTCGGCATTGCGTTAGGTCAATAAACGGATCGGGTGGGATGATGGCGAATGAGGCCGCTGATCGCCGCACGCGGAGCCTGCTGCCGCTTAGTGCGGGCTGCCGGCATTGGGCCCACTCGTGCTCAGGCGCGATCGCAATTTAGCGAAAGACAGCGCAGGATCAGCGGAGCGAATGTTGGGGACGCAAGCAAAGCGGTTAGAAATCGGAAAATGGACGGAACAATGGTTGCCCTGCTTGGACGTTTTCTTCTGCTCGCCTGCTTGCTTGCGAGCCCCGCCGCCCTGGGACAGACCTACCCGGAACGCAACGTGACGATCGTGGTAACCTCCGCGGCTGGCGCGCTGACCGACTTGCTTACGCGGGCGGTTGCCCAGCGGCTATCGGACATCTGGAAGCGGAGCGTGATCGTCGTAAACCGGGGTGGCGCCGGATACGCCATCGCAGCACAGTCAGTAAAGCAGGCGGCGCACGACGGCTATACGCTGCTCGCGTCGGAGACCGGCTTTTACACCACCCAGCCGCATCTCTATGCCAAAGGCCGGCTGGGCTATGATCCGGAGACGGATTTCGTTCCGGTCGCCGGCTACGGCACAATTCCAGCGGCGCTGCTGGTGAACCCGTCCATGCCGGTGAATTCGGTCAGCGACCTAATTGCGCTTGCCAGGAAAAAGCCCGGTGAGTTGACTTTCGGCACGGCGGGCGTCGGCACCGCGCTGCACATCGCCGGTCTGGAGCTCGAAAATCTTGCGCGCATCAACATGACGGCAGTGCATTACCGCGGCGCTGCACCTGCGCTGCGTGACTTGCTGGCGGGGCAGATCGACGCGGTGATCATGGGCCCATCCGTGGCGCTGAGTTCGGTAAAGGCCGGAAAGCTCAAGATGATTGCGTTCGGCAGCGAAACGCGAGTACCGCAGTTCCCCGACGTGCCGACCATCGCCGAGACCGTTTCGGGATACGAAGCTAGCGTATCTTTCGGGCTTTTTGCCCCAGCCGGGGCACCAGCCGACGTCATAAAGAAAGTGAACGCCGACGTGCAAAAGATCGTTAGCGACCCCGATTTCCAGAAGAAGTACCTCGATCGCTTTGCAGTGCAGCCTATCCCCGGGTCGCTCGCAGCCTTTGCTGAATATCTACGCAGAGAGTCGATCAAATGGGGAGAGGTCATCGAGAAGGCGCAGGTGAAGGTCGAATAAGGGCGCTGAATATAGCCCTGCCTGCTCGCGCCGGGTGTGGCTGGGGAGACCTCAAACGCGCGCCATCGCGCCAGGATGCCCACAAGGGGTGGGGGACGGCGTTAAACATCTTTTACCCGCGATCCACGCACTAAAGCCAGTCTCGGACGGCTTCCTGGGTCTCTAATCTTTCGAGAATGGTTGTAATCGCCCCACCGCGAACGGTGATTCGCGCGCAGCTCGGTGAGTCCAAACAAACATTCGTGTTGCCAGAGGTCGTCGAAGCGCGTGGGTTCCAAATATCTCACGCACGCGCTGGAACGCCTGACGGAAGCACGGGCGGCGCTGCAACTTTGAAAGACTGAAGCCGCCGCCGGCTTGCCCGAAATCAGGGCTACGCGCACCAGCTGATATTCAAATGATGAAGTTCATCGGCGCCGTCATTGCCGGGTTGCTGGCGCCGTCCTCGCGGGGGTGTAGTTTCTGCCTGCCGATGCCGGTGGACGGGGCGGCTCCTGCCCGCCTCGGCCTACTGTGCGGGGCAGTTTCCACGTCCGATCGCACGGTGCGCAGGACGCGGTTACGTTGCCACTAAACGGCGGCCCGCACGGCTGGACCTGCGCCCGCCTCATTGTGTCCGCGCAGCGGCAGTTGGGGCTGACGAGCTAGGCCACCCGTGCACGTGATTTGCGCTGCCTGCGCCAGCCGAGCTAACCAGCCGATGCCGGTCGCGAAGAGCGGGAGTGCGGCGGGCAGTGGCGTGGGGTCGATGGCGCCAAAGAGTCCATCTGTCTCACGATTGATACCATCGGTGAAGTAAAGAGTATCGGGGCTGCCGTTCATGCCCCCGATGCCGAACTCAAGGGCCCAGAGACCGCCGGGACCGTTGCCGCCGGTGGCAATCTGGATCGTCCCGTCGAAAGCGCCCGTCACTGGATCGAAAGCGTTGATAAAACTGTTATTGTAGCTGAAATTGCCAACCAGCAGGTCGTTGGCAAATTCGCCAAAAGTTGACGGAGCGAGAGCGACACCCCATGGCGCGGCGAGGTTTCCGCCGATTAGCATCGGGTGCGAGCTCAACAAGTTCCCACTTTCATCGAAAACCGCCACTGCTCCCTGGCCCAGGGTGGCGCCTGCCTGGGCCACACGGCCGATTGGTGCATAGGTTACGAAAACATTGCCGCCGATGTCTTGCACGTTGAATGGAACGAGTCCTTTTGCGCTAATCGCAGCAGGAGTTGCAAAAGCGCTAGAACCGAGGCTTTGCTTTTGAAAATTTGAATTAAAGACATCGATGCTGCCGGCCGCATTATTGGCCGCGTATAGCTGATTCTGCCCCTCGTTGATGGCAAGCCCAGTGTAGATAGCTCCCGGCGTCGTCGCCTGTGAGAACGCGGTCGCCCCCGCATCCCAGGCGGAAATGGTGCCGTTTAGGTTGGCAAAAATAAAGTGCGCGGACCCTCCATTGCCCCCGTTGCCTACAAGGAATGATGAGGTGTTTGTATTTGCGACTGCGCCGGTAGGCCCTTGGGGACCGCTTGCGGTGGTCGGAATGCTGATGACGCCATTCGGCGGGTTGACGGCTGTGACCTTAGTGACATCTGTCGTGCCCGTTACACCGTAGAGGGTGGTAGAATTCGTAGCCTGATCCGAGATCCAAAACGGGCTCGAAGTCGTGCTGGTGAGACCCCAAGGATTCTGCAGGTCGGGGTCAGTGACGGACGCAAGCCCAGAGATGTCCGAAACTAGGTCCGTCTGAACGTAAGGCGCTGCCTCGGTGCGCCATATACCCGCGCAAAGGGTGCCAGCAAGAAGGGTTGTAGCGGTCAAGGAGAACCGAGTTGATTTTTTCATGACGAGTACTCCTCCAAGGCTAGTCCGCTGACGGCGTGGCCGCGGCTTAGGTTAAGAATGTACTGAAATATGAAATTGAAATGCGCATGAAATTCTATTTGCAGATTGCAAAAAAATCCAGCCGAAAAACGGGGAACTGATACCCGGGAGAAATCGGGCAATGCCAATGGGCCATCCCCTGGCAACACTGGATTTTTGACTATCGGAAGACTCCTTGACGGCAGAATCCGAGATCCTCAGGTCAATACCTCGTTAAGTCTTTCACTGCGTCAATCTTCGGCACTCTCGCGCGGCGTATCTAACGCAGCCCGCGGCGGCCGCGCTGCGCACCGACGTCATCGCCGTCCTGTCCCAGCAGGGTCCCTGGACGAATTTCAACGCCGCATTCAAGCTCACGGGCTGTTTGAGACGCGAGGGCGGCGAAGGCTCTCGGCGCATCAGGATTTCCCCGGCCGCCGCATCTCGTACGGCACGATGAGCGCGCTTTAATTCGATTCACAGTCGCGCGCCCGGCCGGGGCCTCTTCGCATGCGCCAGCTTCAGCGCTCTCGGATTTTGGAAGCTCAAACCCTAAGAGCATGCGTTAATGCCCTCGCGCGTAGGAAGCCCGCCCGCGGGGACATTGGTCAGCCTGAGCACACTGACGCTTCCAGCCGCGTCCCAGCGGTACTCGTAGTGATCAGCTTGCGTGACGGGGAGCTGAACGAGCGAGGGACGGTAGATGCAGACATTCGTGCCGCGCGCGCGGCGCACGCTGTCATAGACGAGCCCGTTTTCCCCTTCGCCAGATCCAGGCCAGCGCAAGCCGACCCCGAACGCCTGGGCGGCCGTGTAGTCATCCGGATCGTAGAGCTCGGGCCGTATTTGTTTCTGCCCGCGCACGTCGATGAGCGTACAGTCGATGCCAGCGACTAGCTCGCGCATCTGGATGCATGACGGAAACGCTCCATCGGACAAACGCAGCCGACGAGAGCTGTGATGGACGCTTTCGGCTATGGCCGTATTGACGTCGAAGGATGCGTACCAGGCGCCGAGCCGGCCGTCGGTAAAACGCCCGCCCGCCGCGTCCGCATGCAAGAACGCCGCCATCACCATTGTCGCACCCGGTCCCTGCACGAGCTCGCTCGCCGGCAGCAGCGGGAGGCGCCGCGAGAGCAGCGCAAAGCGGTCGTTGGTGGCCGATTCGAGCAGATAGGCCAGGGCCAGCTCCTCCGGGTCGGCGGTCAGGTCATCGAACGTGCCGATCGGCGGATAGTGGCTCGCGATTAACCGATGCGTCGTGTCGCGCACATGCGTGCGTGATAACGCGATCATTTCATACCGCGCCACGCGTCGATGTAGCGTCGCACCACATAAAGATCGTCGATACTGCCCTTAAGCGCCCGCTGCAAAGGCGACTGTCCGCCGAATGGTAAATCGCGGTTCGGGCTCGTCAGCCACCGCGTCGCGCTTGCCTCATCGGCAAACAGCAGTTTGAGCCCCTTATAGATGCCAAGCACAAGAGAGATGCGCTCAAGCTGGTCGCGGGACAGGGTTCCGACCTTCCCTCTCTGCCAGTTGTGATAGGTCGGCCTGGAGATATCTCCGAGGAGCGCGCGGCGCTGATCAACGGCCAGGCGCCAGATGTTGCTCAGTCGCATGAAGAGCTTGACGGCCACAGGGGACATGCGCTCGCGAACTTTCGGGTCGCGCAGGCCCTCGGGTGCTAGTACGCCCGGACCGGATGTGGGGAGGTCGAAATCCGTAGCGGATGCCATGATGTATACCCTTAGATCCGAGGTCTAATTATATACATCCAGCATTGTTTGCAAGTCTAGTGCGGGAATGGACCAAAAATTGTTGAGGCGATGCCAGCAATCTGAGGCGGCAGACTGCTTTGCGCTCCAACCGCGGGGACTGCGCGAACGCCTAGCAGGAGACCATAACTCAGAATTGTACGTCGCCTGGCACGATAGCTCGCACATCACCGCGCGGCTGGTGCGCGTCATTCAGCGCGAAGTTAGGTTGTCGGCTCATCCTCGAACTTGAAGCCAATCTTTTCGAGACCTTGCAGTGCCGTCGTGCCGTACTCAGTCTCGATTTCCTTGGCTACACTTGGCGCATAGGCGATGGGGTCAGTCTGTTCATCTGTCTCCGGCACGATCATCACCAACAGGCGGCCAATTTCGTTGGAAACATTGCGGAAGCTGCGGTTCTCGCCGCGCGGCACCGAAATCATGTCCAGCGGCTCCAGGACAAGCGTGTGGTCACCATGATTGCCCCACGCAATCTCGAAGCGGCCGCAGAGGCAGAGGAAATTCTCCACGGTGTTAAGATGTCGGTGCAAGCCAGGCCCGTTTCCCGGCTCGCACTCTGCGATGCTGACAATGAGACCGCGCGGGCCCTTGACCGGCGCGCCGGCGCTGCGACCCTGATAGTCCAACGGCGCCATGACCGGATAGACACGCCGCGCTGTGATCTTCTCCACTGCGCCGGATGGAATGCCGTGCGTCTCAAAGTTTTGCCGCTGGTAGGTCTGCAGTTTGTTGAATTGGGCGACGCGGGCTTCCATCATCTGCGGTGTGAGGGATTCCATTGTCACGGTTGCTGCTCCATTTGAAAAGCGGTTAAGCGGGGCTCGAACGAGCGTGATAACGGGCCGCGGCCTCATGGATGTCCCCTCAAGGCCGAGGACGACAATCTATCACATCCTGGATGCCGTGTTGATGGGCAAGCTCCAGGCGCAATGCGCGCGAGGCTCAACGATGCGACTACGGCCGCAGCACGATCTTCGCCTCACCGACCGCGCCGGCGTCGAGATCGCGGAAGGCCCGTGCCCCCTCGGCCAATGGCCGCTCCTGCACCCAGTCGAGTGAGCCGAGCCGGCCGCCCGTGATCGCATCGAGAGTTTCACGGAATTCGAGCGGCGAATAGCAATAGGTGCCGGTGAAAACGATTTCCCGCAGGGTCATCTTTCGCACGTCCAGCCCCTCCGATCCGGGTAGTAGGCCGACATGCACGATCACGGCGCCAGCCCGCGCCAGTTTGCAAGCCGCGGCGCGTGTCGTCTTGGCTCCGACCGCGTCGATGACGAAATCCATTGAGGATCGCGTCGGCTCACCCGTTTCGTCCGGTGTGTAGCAGCGAAACGGTCCCGCCCGTTCCGCCGTCTGCCGGCGGGCGGCGTTGGGCTCAGCGATGCTAATGTCGTGCGCACCCTGCATGGCGAGCACCAGAGCGCAGCCAAGCCCGATTGCGCCGCCACCTAGGACCGCGCAATGGCTTGCCGACAGCGGCCGCGACAAGGACCGCACACCCAGACTAACGGCGTGATAGGCGACCGCCAGCGGTTCGGTGAGCGCCGCCTTGGCAGCGTCGAACGTATCCGGAATGGCGACGAGATTGCGCTCGGGCACGCGCACCAGCTCGGCAAAGGCCCCGGCGCGCGGCGGCACTGAGAGCAACTCGCGCGATGGGCACAGATGCGGGCGGCCGTCGAGACAAAACTCGCAGACGCCGCAATTGACCAGCGGATTGACCGCCACCCGTTGGCCCGCGTGCGGCCCGCCGGCGATTGATCCGGCCGCCTCATGGCCGAGCACCAGCGGGGCAGGACGGCGTGAGTTGTGGCCGTGGTAGGCATGCATGTCGGAGCCGCAGATGCCCACAGCGTCGACGCGGACCAGAACTTCATCGCTGCCGGGCAGAGGCTCCGGCTCGTCACGCCATTCGAGTGTGTTCGGGCTGGTATAAACGAGTGCTTTCATGATCTTCACCATCGAGCAACGGGTGTGGCCAGCAATTTAGTGGCGGAAGCGGGTTCAAGAAAAGCCTCGCAAGATCAGAAGCGAAACATAAGAAAACAGCCTTGGCAGAGCGCCATTGGCGCAATAGCATTTTGCGCCACGCAGCGAGGCGCTATCTGTTGAGTCTAAGTCGAGCCAAACGCCGCGCGATCATCATCGGCGGTTCTATGTCAGGCTTGTTTTCGGCGGCCTTTCTTTCCCGCATCGGCTGGGACGCGCACGTGTACGAGCGCTCGAAAGTCGAGCTCGTCGGCCGCGGAGCTGGCATTACCGCCCATCCTGAGCTGTTCGAGGCGCTGATCGCCTGCGGTGCCGGTACGAGAGATCTCGGCGTTGAGGTCAAGAAGCGGATCGCTATTGACCGAAGTGGACGAGTCACCGACGAGCGCCCGCTCCGCCAGGTCCTGACCTCATGGGATCGATTACAGCGGCTATTACGGACTACGATTAACGAAACGAATTATCATCTCGGTTGGAATTTCGACCGGGTCGATCAGCACGAACATGGCGTCCACGTCACCTTCTCAGGGAATCGGTTTGAAGAGGCCGATATCCTGGTCGGCGCAGACGGCATACGCTCAAGTGTGCGTGCGCAAATAGCGCCGCAAGTACAGCCAATCTACGCGGGCTATTATATCTGGCGCGGCGCTCCGAACGAGGCCGATTTGGATCCCAGGACGCTTCGTGAGATCTATCCGTACTTCACCTTCTTTCTGCCGCCGCAGCAGGAAGTGATCACATATCCGATTGCCGGTTACAACGACGATCTCACGCCCAGCAAGCGCCGTTTCAACTTCATCTGGTATCGCGTCGCCGATGCAGCGCAATTGCGTGACATGTTGGTCGATGACAATGGCGTTCAGCACAAATTTTCGGTGCCGCCGGCGCTCGTGCGCAGAGATCTCGTTGCGGAAATGCATAATGATGCCCGTGAGATCCTCCCGGACACGCTCTTTGATACACTCTTACAAATCAAGCAGCCGTTCATTACTCCGATCTACGACTTCACGGCGCCCGCGATTGTTCAGGGGCGGGTGGCGATGGTGGGTGACGCTGCCGCAAATGCGCGCCCACACATGGGATTCTGGAATGGCCAAAGCGGGCGCTGACGCGCAAGCGCTCGCCAGGCACCTTGAGGAGAACGAGGACATCGACACTGCTCTCAACGCCTATAATGCTGACCGCCAACCGATTGGCGACGCCATCGTCATGCATGGACGCAAGCTCGGGACGCATCTCGGCGTGAATCTCAAGACGCCAGCAGATCAGCGGATGCACGAGCTTCTACAAAGCGCCGGCGCCATGCTCGACTGGATTGCCGTGCCGCATTTCCTGGACGCGTACAAATGATCTGCGGACGGCGATTACGTGCCGCAACATGCACGTGATCGCTCATTCCGGTCAGGGCAGCCGAGCCGATGGGACGCAGCTGATGATCTGTCGACTCGCGTGCGTGGCACCATATGCTCAAACCTCACCACAGACCCATCATCGAGTGTGCCCCATGCGCCCGCTCCATGTGGCGCCGCGCGAGCTAGCCCAACTTGAGCAGTTCGGGGGTAGTTTTTACGATTTTGCGAGTAATGGCGCGAGTCGGATCAAGGGGTTAGACCGCGGGCGAACCTGATTTGCGCCTGTAGTGACGACCTTGGCTATTTTCTTTTGCTGCTGGTTCGCTCTGATGGTGCATGTACCTGCGCCATACGATTTGCAAAAAGGACGGGAAGGTGCACCGCTATTGGTGCTTGGTGCGTAGCGTGCGCCTCGGCCGACGTGTGATCCAGCAGGTCGTCGCGCATCTTGGTGAGCTCGACGAGCGCGGACGCATTCAGGCGCGTGCGCTTGCGCGCCATCTGATCGGCACGCCTGAGCAAGCGCAGCTGTTCAATGACGGCAGCGAGGGGCTAACAGTTCCAGTTCACCTCAAAGGCATTCGCGTGGAACGCTCGCTTCGGTTCGGGGACGTCTACCTGGTGCTTGCTTTGTGGCGCGGGACCGGGCTTGAGCATCTCTGTGAGCAGCTTCTGCCGGTCGGGAAAGAGCTCATTCCCTGGGCAAAGATGGCAGCATTGCTGGTCACCGCGCGTCTGTGCGAGCCGTCGAGCGAGCTGCACATCGCCGAGGATTGGTACCGCCGGACGGCACTTGCCGATCTGTTGCAGCTCGGCGAGCAGGAGGTGACGAAGGAGCGCCTGTATCGCGCGCTCGACCACCTGCTTGAACACAAAAGCGCGCTCGAAGCACATCTGTCGAAGCGCTGCGGCGAGCTGTTTGCCACCGAGAACGAAGTGCTGCTCTATGACGTGACGAGCACCTATTTCGAGGGCCAAGCCGAACGCAATCCGCAGGCGCAACGCGGTTATTCGCGCGATCACCGGCCGGACTGCAAGCAGGTCTGTATTGCGGTTGTCGTCACCTTTGATGGCTTTCCGCTGGGCTACGAGGTGTTCGCCGGCAATACGCACGACTCGCGCACATTGCCGACCATCGTCACCACGATGGAAGCGAGGCATGGGGTGCTGGGGCGGGTTTGGATTGCCGACCGCGGCATGGCGAGTGCAGAGAATCTCGCCTGGCTGCGGGAGACCGGCCGCCGCTACATCATCGGGGCGCCGAAATCGGAATTGAAGAAGTTCGCTGCTGAACTTGCCAGCACCGATGGTTGGCGCGCCGTTCAGGACGGTGTCGAGGTCAAGCTCACCAGGCATGTGCAGAGCGGTGAGACCGTGATCTTGTGCCGCTCGCAAGATCGGCGCAGCAAAGAGACGGCAATCCACGCGAAGTTCTCTCGCCGCATCGAAGCGGCATTGCACAGCCTTGCGGCCCGCATCGCTCGATCAAAGAAGCCACTCAACCAGTCCGTCATCCAACGGCAAATCGGCCGTATCCTGCAGCGCAGCCAGCGCGCTGCTGCCCGCTTTGCAATCAGTCTGGAGCCGGACGGCTGCCCGGCAGGCTTTCGGCTTGTTGTCGCCTACAATCCGTCATTCGACCAATGGGCGGCAATCTCCGAGGGTAGCTATCTGTTGCGTTCCAATATCGCTGATTGGAACGAGCAGCAGCTCTGGAAGGCGTACATTCAACTCACCCAAGCCGAAGCGGCGTTTCGCATCCAGAAAACCGAACTGAGCGTGCGTCCGATCTGGCATCAACGCGAGGATCGCGTCCAAGCCCACATCCTCGTCTGCTTCCTCGCCTTCGTCCTCTGGAAGACCCTGGAGATGTGGCAGCAACGCTCAGGCTTGGGCAATTCGCCGCGCACCATCCTGGAAGAGCTTGCGCGCATTCAGTCGCATGACGTTGTGCTGCCGACCGCCACGCACGGACAACTCCGCTTGCGCTGCATCACGCAACCCGACAGCGCGCAATCCATACTGCTCGACCGGCTCGGCCTGGTCTTCCCCAAGCGAATGCGGCTTGCCGAAACCGCCCCTTCGATGCTCGCGGCCACAGCCTGACTCGCGCAGTCGCTGCACCAAAAATGTAGTGACGACTTTTCGGCTAACCCATTGATTTGTCTAAACCGAGGTGTCGATTCTGCTCAAGTTGGGCTAGTTGTGTCCGCGCCTGCGGTGCCAGCCTCAAGGAGCACGCTCCGTCCTGAATTGGGTGCTCAATTGCACTCACTACGTGTCTTTTCGATTTCCCTCGAAGCTGACGCTTAACAATGTGGGTAATTGCAAGCTGAGCGGAAGCTTACGGTGAACCGGCAATTTCCGAAGGAATAATCTTAACGTGGCGGTCCGCCGCAGCACGTTCTGAAGAGGCAATCGTATTCACGAGCAGCATGGTCACGGTCATCGGCCCGACGCCGCCCGGAACCGGCGTGATGTAGGACGCCTTCTGACGGACGCCCTCGAAGTCGACATCTCCGACCAATCGGCCATCGGGAAGCCGCGTGATACCGACGTCAATGACGACCACACCTGTTTTGACCATCTGCGGCAGGATCAAATTAGGCTGTCCCGCGGCAACGACGAGGATATCTGCAAGTATTGTGAACTGCGCAAGATCCCTCGTTCTCGCGTGGCAGATGCAGACGGTCGCATCGCGCTGCATCAGCATAAGCGCCATCGGCTTGCCAACGATATTGCTGGCGCCGACGACAATGACATTCTGTCCAGCTAAAGGAATTCCTTCATGCTCCAGCAATCGCAGCACCCCATAGGGCGTGCACGGCGGGAAGACCGTTTCACCCACGATCAATGCGCCAACGTTGTAGAGATGAAATCCGTCTACGTCCTTGTCCGGGCTGATGGCCCGCAAGATCGGGCCGATCTTGAACTGGGCCGGCAACGGAAGCTGGACGAGTATCCCATGGATTGATTTGTCGGCATTGAGCTGCTGGATCAGGTCGAGAACCAGCCGGGGCTCGCAGTCCCGGTCAAAGTGATACGAAAAAGATTTGATGCCGACCTCTTCGCAGGCTTTAATCTTGTTGCGTATGTAGATTGCCGACGCCGGATCATCGCCGATATTAAGGACCGCCAGGCCCGGTCGAACGCCGCTACGCTGCAGCAGCCGTGACACGCGCGCACGACAGTCAGCACGAACTGACTTAGCGATTCTTGCACCATCAATAATGACGGCGGTCATGAGAATGTTGCCCAATAGATCGTATCGGACAGGTCTACTTGCCCGGAATGAAAGTAATTGGTGCAGACTGTTTTGCGCGAGTGCAGGCCAAATGAGCCGGCCTGCCGCAGCGACAATGCGTCAGGATCCGGCATGGGATGACCGGCGCGCTCTCCACTACGTTGAGGAGTTCCGCGACGCCCGCTTCGGCAAAGCGCATACGGGGCTGGTACTCGAACTGAAAGCGGCCTGGTGACCACCCTGATAGTAAGGATGCCACGCTCACGCACGTTTTTGGCGCTGACTGGAGCTGCCGCCAGCACAGAAGAGCTGCTTCTTACGATCGCGCAGCGACGGCCACCCGCCTGCCCGTGTGCATCTGGCGTCTGGCTCGTTTCACGGCGGCGGCGTATCATTCCGGATCCCCGATGCTCATGGCGAGATGCTTGGTGGAACCGTTGCGGGTTTGCCTTGCCATGGCCGGGCGCGCAGGGCTGCCGCTGATACCATTCGGTATTCATCAAGGCCCGGTGCACCCGAGGCGCCGCCGCACTTTACGCCAGATTCACGGCCATGGCCCAGCCCTGTCGGCTGCGGCGGAATTGTCGATGTAATGCCGCCGACGCTGGGACGCTCGGGGCGGAACTTTGCGGAAACGTTCTCGTCCAATCTGCGTTCGATAAGTGAGATTTTGGAACAGGACCTCGTATTTGGCTCCATGGCGAAAGTGCAACGTTGGCGTTGGCGCCGCGCGATTTGGATCATTTTTGGGCTGGCAATCGTAATCGGCGTCTCGTTCGAGGTCCGGTACATCACCAGGAGCGCGCCTCCGAGCGGAAGCTATGCGGCTGCCACGAGCGCGACGCCGGTGACCACCGCGGTTGCCAGGCACCAAGACGTGCCCGAGATCGTGGACGCTGCGCAGTCGATCGACAGCGTTTCCGTGCAACCGCGCGTCACCGGTACGATCGAAAAGATCGAATTCACACCAGGACAGTACGTCAAGAAGGGACAAGAGTTGTTCCTGATTGACCCGCGTCCCTACCAGGCTGTGCTCGATCAGAGCAAGGGGCAATTGGCCCATGATCGGGGGGTGCTTGCACAGGCGCGGATGGACCTTCAACGCTATCAAACTCTTGCACAGCGGAGATCAATTGCTACGCAGACTGCGCAGGACCAAGCCTATGTGGTTCGGCAGAACGAAGCCACGGTTCAGCTCGATCAGGCCAACGTGGAAATAGCGCAGCTCAATCTCGACTATTGCCATATCTTCTCTCCCATTTCTGGCCGCGCCGGCACGCTGCAGGTCGACGTTGGCAATCTTGTCGGGTCGTCAAGTGCACAGCCAAACAGTGCAGTAAGTGCTAGACCTAGCGCTAGCCCCACCCCGGCCGCCAGCGCAACTCCGAGTCCCAGCCCGAACGCGACCGCGGGCGCCAGCACCAACTACGGCGCCAACACCGGTCCCAGCACCAACTCCAGCGCTGGCTACAGCACCCCGATTTCAACACCCACTGGGGCAATTTTTCCGACGGGCGGTTTGGTATCCATCGAACACTTGCAGCCGATTTACGTCGGCTTCAGCATTCCACAGACTGCGTTCAATCAGGTTGCACAAAGCCAGGCAAAAGCGCCCCTCGAAGTCAGCGCCTATTCGCAGACCGGAAAACTTCTGGGAAAAGGCAAGCTCACGGTGATCGACAATCACGTGAACACCGCCACTGGCACAGTCTCCCTGCAGGCCACCTTCGTTAACGAAGGCAATGCGCTCTGGCCGGGCGAGTATGTCTCCATACAGCTCGTCGTCGGCATGCTGCACAAAGTCGTGACGGTGCCCGCTTCTGCCGTGATGGCGGGCCCGAACGGCGATTACGTTTACGTCATCGGCGACTACAATAAGGTTACTCGGGTCGACGTCCAACAAGCCGTGCGGCGCCGCGGCATCTCTGTCATCGTGAAAGGCGTGTCCGTCGGACAGACGGTGGTCACGACCGGACAGGATCGACTTGATAACGGAACGGTCGTCGCGGTGGAGAAGACGGAAATCCCGCAAGTGCAGAACTCAACGAGAGCGGATTGATCATGTCGATGAACAGGAGGCTCCAAGAGATTCGCCTCGAAATTCTCCTGTGTTCGAAGAGTACTCGATAATGCTCTGACTCTGTGCGACATTCGAATCCTCGACTCCGGGTGCGCGCGGCGGCGGAACCGCACGACAGCTTGCTCCATGGTCACCGCGCAGCGCAGCTGCAGGAGTGGCGATCTAATTGCGCGCGAGGCCTTCGATTGTTCTTCGCCCCGATATCGCATGGAAATGAAGTTGCAAAATTGCAACAGATGCTCGGATTTTGTTGCCGGTCACAATTCAGACCAGAAAAAGTCTTGCCTCCCACGAAGCATCAGCTCGTGAATGGTGCGAATTGGTGCGAAGATGAGTGCGCAGCCGCTGCCGATTGCTCCCAAATGTCTGCGAATGGTGGCCGCGCGCGTTTGCATGACTGCGACGAGGCGGCTATTTGGCCTCAATATTGGGGACTGGTCACTGATGGTCATCGGTCTCGCTTTGATAAGTCTAACGTTGCTGACGCTAATTTCAGTTCGATAGCTCACGTTCCAACTGACGGATAAGCGGACCAGAGCTCTTTTGGGTAGAGGCGCAGGTGCCGAGAAGCAGAAAGTGACCGAAGCTGCTCGGCACTAAGTGCCCGGGCCGCGAACGACTGGGGGCGGATTTCGCGCTTCTCATCGGGCATGACTAAACCGACGTCGCCCCTGGAGATAATAAGTCTCAGGATTCGTCAACTTGCGTTGGCTCGCGCGGACCGCTTACATCTTAGTGGCTTGCCCCCGGATGGCGAAGGTTCAGCAATTCGCCGGTTTATCCCAATTCTGTCCTATGCTAGGGGCAACCCTTGGCAAGGCTGGTTCGCAACGTCTGCGGTGTGGTCGAGCCCTGGGCAACTTAGCTAGGTCGTGACGAGCAGAGTACCGGCAAGCACTGCCGCCGCGAGCAGCGGAGCTGTTAACCTCGAGGAACAATCGACGTGAATTCACGTCCGCCAAAATCGCGACCGAAAACTCCGACTGATCAAAACCGATCCACGAAACAGAATTGGGCTGGTGCGCCGAGCGTTGTGGCCTTTTCCGACCCGCCGCCGCAGAGTTCAAGGCTGACCGATTACGACCGTCAGCACCTTGCACTTTATGTTCGCCTGCTCGATGCCGCGGAGGAGGGAGCAGACTGGACCGAGGTGGCGCGCATCCTGTTCGGACTTGATCCGGAGCGAGATGGCGCGCGCGCGCGGTCCGTTCATGACAGTCATTTGGCGCGCGCGCGATGGATGGCCGAGCACGGCTATCGCGATCTCTTGAGATCGGCGCTGCATTGAACTGACCTGGATTTGGCCGCAATTGCAAGTTAAGCACATTACTGGGGATGCCACGCATATTGTGGGGGGATTCAATATGCCTTCAGCACCGGACTGGCGGTCGGCGGCCGCCTACACATATCTCGACAATCTCAGCCCTACGGAGCTGGCTTGGGAATTTTTGCGGCGCAATCCCGACTATCGTCGCGATTGTCGAGCGACAACCGGTGATGTTGCGCAGCCGACGGAATTTCCCGAACTGTTGAGGCTGCGTTGGGGGTTACCGTTTCGCGATCGATCCGGATCTGCGAGCTGATCAGGCGCCGGTCGTCTGGCTGCCACATCTCGATCCCGGCGCGGTTCTGCTTGCGACGGGCCCGGCAAATTTCACCGGTGCTCAAACCATCGGCACAATCACACCGTCGTTTCAACGCAGTACGCGTGATTTCACCTATTGGATCGTTGACGACAACCACGGACGTTTACCCGTCGTGCGTATTGGCAATGCAAGCGCATCGGCACCTGCCGCAGCGATTATCCCGTTTGATGCCGACTTCACGACTCGGCTTGGCGCATTATTGCGCCTCCAGCATCGCATGACCGACCGATTGCACACCCGTGCGCCGGAACGCTTGACCGGGCAGAGACGTCAAAGGCTGGCACTGACGTTGCGCGCCCTCGATGGTCGTTTGGCTCGTGCAAGCTATCGGGTCATTGCGCAGAGCCTGTTCGGTTGCGCGCGGCTTCCGGCCGGCGCTGCCTGGAAGACCCACGATCTACGCGATCGCACAATTCGCCTCGCGCGCAGCGGGTTGAGGCTCATGCAAGGCGGTTATCTCGACCTGCTGCGCTCGCCGCGGCCACGCCGCTGAACGCTCGCTCTACCGCGTCGTGCTGATGACAGCCTCTTAATGTGACAAATGTCTGAAATGCTGCGCGGCCATCGTTTCGCGCCAATGTGATCGCACGATCGAAAGGTATGGGTACGGTCCCGGGCTATGGGTGCCCTCAAAGAGAAGGTAAGGTGTGCCGCCAGTGGGGAGCTTTTGCTCAAGCGTCCAAACCAAAACCCCTCGGCCGCGCAACTGTACCTCACCGAGAGCCTCGGCGTTTTCGTCGATCATGGTAGAGTTGTTTGGCTGAGAGTTGGTGAAGGCCATGACAATTGGATTCTAAAGCAATCGTTGGACGTAAAGTGACTTTCGAACCGGGATCAGCGCCGGGTGACTTTGGCCCTGCCGGGCGCGCCACGAGGCGGATCTCCGGCGCCGGCCGCAACCATGGGTGTTGATACAAGCACAAGGAACGCCGCCCGCCCCAGGCGGGGGGGGCCGCGTCATCGGCGCGCCCGAATCCGGCCACAGAGGGCACAGCAAAATCCTTCGCCGGGCACCTGATTGGCGGCAGATGATAATGCCGCAAAAATAGCGGTACAGGTAAACCTGCGGTTATCATCGGGCGCTCGACATTTTGTGCTGATGGGCCGGGGGGCTCATGACCCGTGAGCGCGGCGTTGCCGCACTGCCTCATGGGAGGTGGCTGACACATGAACGAGACACCCTGCCCACCACGACAATTCTCCAGGAAAAAACCGCGCAGATAGCCGCTGCAGCTTTAGCTCCTAACGCTGAACGAGTGGACAGAGAGGCGGAATGGCCGGCTAACGGCCTGCGCGCATTGGCCGATGCGGGCCTGATGGGACTTCACATCTCGCGCCATCTGGGCGGCCTCGGGGGAGGTCTTTTTATCGCTAGCCGTAGTAACCGAAGAGCTTGCTCGCGCATGTAGTTCGACCGCCATGTGCTTTGCCATGCACTGTGTCGCCTCCAAGGTGCTCGCAGCCAAGGCAACGAAGTACCAGGAAGATCAGTATCTGCGCCCGATCGCGAAAGGGCGACACATCACGACGCTGGCTTTGAGCGAATCCGGCACGGGTGCACATTTTTTTCTGCCAAGAAGCCATTATTGGCTGCAAGGGGAGGATTTTGTACTCGATGGTCAAAAGAGTTTCGTGACGAGCGCGAGCCATGCCGACTCATACGTCGTATCGGCGGTGCCGCCGGGGGCAGAACTCGATCCCGGCACCTTCACCTATCTTGTCATGGATTCCGACAGCCCGGGCATCGAATGGCTAGGTGCGTGGCGCGGGCTCGGGATGCGCGGTAACAGCTCATGTGCTGCAAAGCTCCACAACGTCCCCATTCCGCGGGCGAACCTGCTCGGCGTAACCGGAGATCAGATCTGGTACGTCTTCGAAATCGTCACACCGTATTTTCTGGTCGCGATGGCTGGCGTCTATGTCGGGATTGCCCAGGCGGCGCTAGACCTGACAATCGGCCGTCTGCAACGTCGACGCCATGAGCATACCGGCGAAACCTTAAGCGTGCGATATCGGCGCTCTCGGATGAGGTGGCGGATATGTGGACCCGTACTGAACGCGCACGTCAGCTCGTGCATTATGCTGCGCGTCTTGGTGACGCTGGGTCGCCCAATTCGCAAGCCGCATTGTTTGCAGCCAAACTCGATGTCGCCGGAACGGCTGTGGCGGTAACAAATGCGGCCATGAGGCTGGCTGGAGGACAGGGGTATCAGGAAAATAGCTCACTGGGACGCTTGTTGCGGGATGCGCAGGCGGCACATGTCATGTCTCCGACAACACACCTTCTCAAGCGGTGGCTTGGGCGATCCCTCCTCGGCATGCCTTTGTTTTGACGTTGCGATCCGTGACCCCGGCACCTTCATATCGAGGTGGTTACCGGTATCCACGGTGCGCACCATCTTTGTCGTGCGCTCATGTCCGATCGCGCAGATCTGGAAGTTGAGATTATTGAACCCGACGCGGCGGCAATCCGTTCTGACAGGTTCGATGGAAGCCGCGCCGTCGATGTATTGGTTATCGGCCCTTACTTCGAGGAACCACTCACCAAGGCAGATCAACTCAGGCAGCTGGCACCGCGGGCGCAAGTCGTTTTTCTTTTGACTACGGGCAAAATAGACAGGTTTCGAACATCGCTGCCCTTTGTGCCGCATCTATCGGACGCTTGGACCGCGGCTGTCGACGCACCTCCAGACGCAACCAGGTCGGTTATCTTGGAGGCTGCTCACACGGCGCGCGGCCGCCACGGCCTGCTATCCGTCTTTGATCGCATTAATGCGCAGCTGGTGTCAGAGCGCGCCACAGCCGAAGTACGGCGCCGCCAGCGTCAGATCATGCTGTCGGAGGAGTATCTGGCAACTATCTTGAAACAGGCCCAGATGCGATTTTCGCATTAGATCTAAATTGTATGGTCATCGCCATGAACGAGGCGGCCAACCGTCTTTTCGGTTTAAACGCCGATGACGCGGTTAATCGGCCGGCCCTTGAACTCTTCGCACCAGATGTTCACGGGGAGATCGGCGCGCTGCTTGAGCGTGGACGCGCGGGCGAAACGATCGTGGGGCACGAGACGATGATAGTGCCGGCAGGCGCGGCGCCAGCTCATGCCGAAAGTGAGGTTGGCACCCATACGAGACGAGGATAGTCAGATCGTTGGGCTGGCCGTCACGGCGCGTGATATCACGGAGCGCAAACGCGCTGAGATCGAACATGGCCGGCTAATGGAACTCGAACAGACGCTTCGCCAAATTCAGAAGATGGAAACGCTGGGTCAACTGACGGGCGGTATTGCCCACGATTTCAATAACCTGCTCATGATCATTATCCGTAATTTGGAGATAGTCGATAGGTCTTTTCCGCGCGACGAGTTGGGAATCCGGCGCGCTCTCGAAAGAGCACGGGTCAGTGCCGATCGTTCAAACGCGCTGACCCAGCGCCTACTCGCTTTCTCACGACGCCAATCACTCGACGCCAAGCTTGTTCACGTTGACGAGCTCATCTCGTCAATGGCCGATGTTTGGCGCCAAGCGTTGGGCGGCACGGTCAGCCTCGAGATAGAATACGCACAAAAGTTGCCGGCAATTCTTGTGGACCCTAATCAGCTTGAAAATGCCCTCCTTAACCTCATTCTTAACGCCCGTGATGCGAGCGAACCAGGTGGTAATGTGAAGATTGCGGCAGCTGGAATGTCGGTGAGCGTCCCAAGGCTTGCGCGAAGCGGGCAGATGGGAGTTGGGGACTACGTGTCGATCTCTGTCGCGGACCAAGGCTGCGGAATCTCGTCGGATCATATTGACAAGGTTTTCGAGCCACTCTTCACGACGAAGCCGACCGGGCAGGGAACGGGTCTCGGCCTGAGCATCGTATACGGCTTCGTAAAGCAGTCAGGGGGGCACATCGATGTCGAGAGCGAATTGGGTCGGGGCACGACGTTTCGCTTGTTTTTCCCTTCGCTGGGTCCAGCAGCCACAATGACCTGAGGTTCACGCGGGAATTGGTAGCAATTGCCGAAGGCCCGGGTGGAGTCTGGCCCCGCATAAGCTATCGGGTCATTGTGATGCCTGCGTCTGCCTCACACTCGAACCGGCGTTGCGGTAATCGGATGGCGTACATGGCATACCTGAACTGTTGAGTGCGAGCTGAGAGCAGGTTGAGGGTCATGCAACGCGTTATCTCGGCCTGCCCCGCGGACCGCGGCGAAGCCGCGAATCGCTTTATTTCAGGGGTGGCGAAAACGGCGCCCCTTCTCTTCACCATCCCTCTGCGCCCTGTTCTTCGCCAGTGTGGCCAGTGACGCGCTGCTGCTGCCTGGCGGGCGCCACACTGCCACGAGGATTCGCTTATGCCCGATGTACTTGCCGGCTTGCCGCCGCGCTTTCTGCGTACGCCAGAAGCTGCGCGCTTTCTCGGTCTGTCTGGCCGCACTCTGGAAAAACACCGCAGCTACGGCACCGGCCCAAAATACCGAAAAATCGGAGGCCGTGTCATCTATGCACTCAAGGATCTCAAAGCCTGGGCTGATCGCGGCATCAGAACCTCAACCTTCGACCAGAGCGCGAGAAGGGTGTCCCCGGCCAAACGCATCTTGGCCGCGGGAATGACCCAACCCTATCGCCGCTGACGTTATCCCATGCCCGAACAAGCGAGCCTTTTGCAGTGATCGCGGATCGAACTGCTTCATGTCCTTCCGCACGACTTTCCAGCACGAAATCGATCTTCAGTGGCTCGAAATCGTGCCTGACGCCGATAAAATCCGCATGGTTGAAGTGATGATCCGGGCTGAACCGAACGCCGATTTATCGCATGGCGAGAATCTGAGATGCCGACGTACTTATCTGGGCAGCGAACGATGTCGCGCGGTTGCTCGTCCTTTGAGCTCGCGCGACCCTACATTCACTGGCAGAAGGTCTTGCCATGACGGGCCGCGTTGCAACGTTCGCTATCATGTCCGCGGGCGCCGCGCTCGTCACCTTCAGCATTTGCAACAAGCCGGCGCCGTGGCTGCTATGGAACGCCTCCGCAAGCGCTCCGATCGGGCTCTATAGCGTACAACGGGTCGGCAAAATTGCTGTCGGGGTCCTCGTTGTCGCCATGCCGCCTCAACCGCTCGCGGCCTTTCTCGCTGACCGGGGTTCCTTGCCGATCGGCGTGCCGCTGATCAAGCCTGTGCTTGCTCTGCCCGGCCAATCCGTTTGCCGTAACGGCTTACGGATCAGCGTTGATCGCGTCGCGGCGGGCGAAGCGCTCGTGTACGATACGCACGGCCGCAGATTGCCGGTTTGGCGGGGTTGCCGCGTAATCGCGCCAAACGAAGTGTTCCTCATGAATCCTGACCAGGTGGCGTCGCTCGATGGGCGTTACTTCGGGCCGATCCCAGCCTCCGCAATCGTCGGCCGGGCCACTCCCGTGCGGACATTCGAACGATAATGACCATGGCTCTTGAGCAACTTCGGCGCTGCCTATCAGGATGGTTGAGGGGGCTGCTCCTGCTTGCCGAGCAAATCCCCACCTATCGCCTGGTGCGTCCGGTACGAGCTTTAGTCACGATGTGACATTCCAGGTGGCTTACAAGTTTGACTGCCAAAGTAACAGTTGCGACCGGCCGCGATCCAATCAACAGCCCCGCAGACCGATTCGTGGGCTTAATAAGTAAGACCGGTGAGAAAATCGGAAACCTTCATGGCACAAATAGTGCAGCACCTTGACCTGTTGCCGATCAGCGCCATCGGCGCAGCTTTCCTGCGCTTCATCTTGGCCGGCTTATGGATCGCTCACTGGTGGTTCAAAGTCGGATATCGCGGTATGCTCGCAACGGAAACGTTCTTTTTGCGGCAAGGCTTGCCGGTCTGGCTGGCCTGGTTCGATATCTGCTTTGAGAGCATCGTGGCGGTCGGCCTCGTTCTCGGCATCTATGTCCCAGTTTTATGCCTGATCAGCTTGCCAATTCTTTTCGCTTCCATCTGGATCTATCGAAAGAACGGGTTCTATTTTTCGAGCGGTGGCATTGAGCTGCCAATCTTGTGGGCCAGTGTGCAAATCGCCCAGGTTATGCTCGGCCCCGGTGCTTTTCGCGTCCCGCTTCCAGTATGGCCGTCACCTTGAGCTGCAATTTTCCTAACCGGGATCCTGGATCAACTAGAGGGAGGCCATCGAGGGGCCTGACGCCGACTGATTGCGAACAAAAGGCAGTTAGCTTAGCTCTTATGTCCGTCGTCAAGAGAAAAATGCACCAATCAACAACCCAGCTCATTGCTGCCGGTTCTGCAGGTGAAGAAAGCCGCTGTTTGATCGAAACGATCATCTGCACAGAGCGGGAAATGGAGCGCGCGCTTGAGTCGACGGTTGATCAAGCTCTTATCCGCGGATTGGATACCGCCTTCCGTTTTCCATCTCGGACCGATTCCCGTGTCTAGAGAACGGGCGTCGAACTGAAGAGTTCGGCCACATAACTACTCCGGGAGTTGCCCCTCCGTAGCACCTCCATCCCCGCGCTGCGCAGGACGGTGCAGCAAGTGTATTACGGCGGCGCTCTCGAGCGCTGCTCAGATGACGGTTGCGGCCGATTATTTGTTTTGCTCATGGCAGAGGCCCTCGGAGGGGGCACCGGTCAGGAAACGGGAGCAACGTTTTGGCCGATCGCAGAAACGCTGCCATCTCGCGGGCGATGGCAGCGACGATGACGGGTGTCTTCTTGCCTTTCGCTGCGAGCCGACGATACCGGCCACAGAGGCGGACCTGCGCCTTCCAGGCAATGTCGCGGATCTCTTTCGGAAGCTCCTGCGATCGCCGCTGCAGCATAGCGCTGACCCGCGCTTTATATCGTAGGTCCACGCCCCTTCGATCAGGACGCGGCGGGCACGCTGGTTGCCGCTCAACGTCAGTCCCGCGCGCCGCACATTGTCTCCGGTCGAGCGCTCGGAAGGAACCAAACCGAGGAAAGCCATGACTTGGCGGGGAGTGTCGAAGCGACGCACGTCACCGATTTCGGCAACGAACGTTACGGCGACGATGAAGGAGACGCCACGCATCGCTTGATTGGCGGCAACCACAGGCGCCATCGACCAAGTTGGCATGATGGCATGAAGCTGCTCATCAAGGCGCTGCACCCGGCTAGCGCAATCCTCGATGGCGTTGACACCCTCTTGCAGCACGATCTGTTGCGCCGGATGCTCGAACGCCTGGTTGGCCAGCCAGCGCGCATGCGCGTTCGTCCAGTGCTTGGCAGTGCTATGGGAGCGGCCGTGACGCAACAAAAATGACTGAAGCTGCTGACGCTTCTTGCGAACGTCGGCGCTCGCGCGCGCGCCCCCGAACCAGAACGCGGGCCGCTTCGTGCACCGTGTCAGGAACCCACACCACCGTCAGTTCGCCGGCCCGAAACAGCCGGGCCAGACTCACCGCGTCGCGTCGATTGGTCTTCACCCGCTCGCCAGGCTTCCTGGGGATCAGCGAGGTCGTCACGACAGTGCACTCGTGACCTAACGCCCGCACCTGCCGGTAAAGCCCGTACCCCAGTCGGTCCAGCTTCGTAGCAGTTCACAACCGGCCGTTTGGCCGACCCGCGCCTACATGAAACGGTTTTACGCCTTCCGTGTCCGTCATAGAATTTTTACCCCTGTCGGCACGGAGGTCGGTTTCTCCTTGGTGCGGAAGAGCCCGTGTAGCAGTTCGATCCGGGATACCTCGGCAGTGGCCGGCTGGGACGCGAGCCGTTCGGCTGCCGGCGACTGCAGCCCTTGGCTAATCGCCATCATCGTGTCAATCGCCACCTTCATGGTGGTACTCGATGCCGCTATTGCAAATGTGTCGCTGCGCTACATTGCCGGCAGCTTCGGCGCCAGTATCGACCAGAGCACGTGGATCGTCACCACCTACTTGATCGCGAACACCCCCACTTAAGCCACGGGGCGGCACCGCTGCCCTCGGAGCCCGCTTACCAGTATTCATCCGCGAGAGGTCCCCACGCCGGCAGCGCAGACGTGAAAGGTGAAAACGATGGACGTGATGCATGAGCGGCTGCCGGTCTTGATGTGCACAAGGAAACGATTGCAGCAGTTTACCGCCCCTGCCGCCGCCGAGTTAAGAGAGGGCGCCGGGTGATAGTTTAGCTTCTGTAACGGGCCCGGGTCTTGTCAATCCTTTCTTGACTTGCGAGACATCCGTTCGGGATCTTCACACCCCTTTTTCCCCTGACGTTCGATACGTTTGCTCAATTGACCAAGGCGGAGCCCCTTTTCGCTATGCGGCACTCGCCGCATCAAACTTGTATGGGGCCCGCTGTCAAAAGGTGTGCTGGCCGCCACCGTCGTTCAGCTGCAGCCAACACTGCTCGTGCGTGATCCCTTTTGTGCGCCTGCATGGCATCGACGAAAACCTCGCCCCCGAGGTCGCGCCACTCCTCGCCTGTCTGCGCACGCTGCAGCGCTGCCACCACCCTGCCGTGGCGCTCGTGCACCACGCCCGCAAAGGGGCCGCCCATGAGCGCGGCGGTCAGGCGCTGCGCGGCGCCTCGGAACTGCACGCCTGGGGCGACTCCAATCTCTATCTGCATCGCGACGGCCAGCACTAGCAGCTGAGCATCGAGCATCGCGCCGCCACTAGCGTCGACCGGCTGCCGCTCGCCCTGCGCGCCAATGCACCGGCGATCGCCTTGGAAGTCATCTCCCGGCCACCACCCATCGAGCAGGCCGGCCAACCTTCTTCCTTGGATCGGATCGAACAGATTCGCTGCGCGGCGACAATGCCGCTCGCGCAGCGACAATTGTGCCAACAAGCCCGCATCCGCGCCAGTTTCGTCGGCGACGCCCTCACCCAACTCATCGCTAGCGGCCGCGTCATCAGATCCGCCGACGGCTATCGGCTCAATCAGCTACGGAGTGTTGGCCCGAACGGAAACGGAAAACCGGAAACACCCCAGCGTCGGTCGTCCATCAATCATCGCGGAAACAAATCCATCAAAAACCGTGGCCGCTCTCACGCAGAGGGCGTGATCTGCGGAACGGCAAGCTGGAATCATGCGGCTGTCTGCGGGGACGCCCACCGACAGCGGCCCACGACGCTGAGGTTGCGCGACGCGGCTTACCCCTCAGCCCAGCCCCAGCCCACACTTAGATGTGCTTGGCACTTCAATGGCCAAGGCGCGGAGGCGAGGGACGGTAGGTGCTGGCGGATCACGATGTGGAACAACGGCAGGTTGGGGCGCAGGAACCAAAAATTACTGCGGCGCGTTAAAACCGCGGCGCTTAACGCCTGCAGTGTGAGCGGAGTTTGATGTCATGGATATGACGAGAGTCCTTCCAGCCCTGTTCGGGGCTGCTGTCTTCGCGCTTCCGGTGACTGCATCGGCGCAGACCGTCATCATCGTCGGCGGAGGTGGTCCGGGTCCTGGTTGGAGTGCTGGTTGGGGTCCGGGTCCTGGTTGGAATGCCGGTTGGGGTCGGGGTCCTGGTTGGAACGCCGGTTGGGGTCGGGGTCCTGGTTGGAATGCCGGTTGGGGTCCAGGTTGGGGCCCAGGTTGGGCTCCCCGTCCCCGATTATATGCCGTTTGGGGTCCACGTTGGGGTTGGGGTCCCCGTTGGAATGCAGGTTGGGGTGGGCCGGGTTGCTGGGGCTGGCGGTGCTGACGCCAGTTCGACCAAGCTAGCTGTGGAGCTTCAACAGGTTGTCCTCGGAAAGACCGAGGCGGCTGATGGGGGTATTAGCTCTCAAGCTACCATGTGGCCCGATTGTGAATTGTTTTTCGGAAGGGGATCAGCACCATGCGGAGGAATTGTTTTGGCTGAGCGAGGAGCAGTGGGCCCGGATCGAGCCGCATTTGCCGATCAATGTGCGCGGCGTTGAGCGGGGTTGACGATCGCCGGGTCATCAGCCGGATCGTTCATTTTCTCAAGAACTGTTGCCGCTGGCGCGATTGCCCGCCCGAATATGGTCCGCCGACTACGATCTGGGAGAACCTGTTCCGGGAACTGGCCGGGTGTGGCCGATTAGCCGAGACCCAGATGATCGACTCCACGCATATCAAAGCGCACCGCTCGGCTGCAGGTGGAGAACGTATGGCCCGCCCCGTCGGCAAGTGGTTTTTGCAGTTGGCATGAACAGTCTGCACAAGGTATCCGGTCTCTCGGGACTATGCCGTTGGCGCGCGTTCCGCTCCTCATAAGGGGGACGGCATCGAGGTGCCATTTTCCGCCGTAGGCTTGCAGCACGCCGATCGACTGTCAGGCCATCTCTCGCTTAACCAGCCGCCGACATCATGATTGGGCGGCTAACGAAGCCGACCAGCCATGGAATTAAGCAACGATTGTTTGCGGTTCAAACATTGTCCGCGGTAGCTCAGCAGCGCCCACGCGATGCGCGCCATCTTGGCGGCGAGTGCAACAACGACGGTATTAAAATGCGCTCCTCGCGAGCAGTCCGCGTGCCACCGCGCGAGCCGAGTGTTGCTTCGGCTTAAGCTCGGCAGGCTGCACGAACGTTGTATCAGCATCTTGCGCAAATACTTGCTGCCCCGTTTGGTGATGCCGAGGAGACGAGGCTTGCCTCCTGTCGTGGCCTGCCGAGGCACAAGGCCTAGCCAGGCGGCTAGATCCGTGCCCGCGCGAATGTTCGCGCATCACCCACGGCAGCGACCAACGCGGTTGCGCCTGCCATCGTATCAGCATGTTTTCGATCAGGAGGTGGATACGCGAGCTTAGTTCCTCGACGCCTTCCTGAAGAAGCTTAGCGCCGCGTGTGTTCCGGTCCGTACGTTCCCATAATCCATGGCATCGCCTTTGCCGTTGTCATCGGAGGTTTTCAATCCACAAAATTTGCTGAAGCGACCCGCAACTTGGCGCTTGGTCGCGTTACAATGATCTAAGATCCCGGCTCAGATCATGGGGTTCGTCTGCATGGCTATCGGGGCCTTGATCGACTGGTCAATCTGGGCGCTGGTAGCGAGAGCTTTTTCTTCTACGCTAGCTATCACGCTGCTTAGCCATGTTTGGCTTCCCGGCGTTACCAATAAATGGCAATGGGACCGTTCACCTTAGGCCTAGCCTGTATAGATTTCATATTCTGGCTGCTTCTTTTGCCTATTTCTGTTGTGGCTTCCTCACTGTTTCTGTAAATATGTTGATTGGTGTATTGTAGGATCGCTGCTACGAGCAGGCTGGTTGGATGCTTGAGGTTCTTGCGCTTGCATTGCCAAGCGCTGGATACACTTGCGAATTCTGCCCTTCCGTATTCGACCTGACTCACGCATGTGCCTCCTGTACCAATTCTGCTACCGCGTCGGAAGTGGGCACATGACCTGTCGACACGAAGGCAAAGTTGCGCTCATTGGCTGCTGGACTTTCGTTTGCATCATCACTCCTCCCGAAATTACTCGGAACGTCCGGCAAACACAGTGAACATTTTTCTTTTCGCGTTAAACACGGCTCAGTTCAGATTCAGAACTTCCTTACTCGGTATTCGACAAACATGATTTCAGAGCGCGCATGGCAGCAAGCCGAACTCTGCCGTGGCATAAGTCTGGACGAAGTCGCTTCATTATGACCGCCGCAGCGGTATTATCGATCGAGATCACGTTCTTCAGCGTCGTTTCGTAGAGGCAATAGGGTGGGCAACGGGTGCGTTGCGCCCGCCCAATGCTCTTCTGGTCTTCTTGGCGACAAATTTCGCGAGAGGAATTTAGCACCAAAGGACTACGCTCAAACTATTGGCAGAAAGCAAATAGGTAAGACGGGCCGAACGCTTCCGCATCGACCCCATTCAAGTGAATGTGATTGGAACCTTTTGCAAGGCCTTGACATTTTAAACGTAGCGATGCAGCGCCTCAAAAGCGGCGCTGAATTTTCTCTTGCTTCACCTCGATAATCTCAGCTCACAGGTCACGGAAGGGACGGAAAAAAGACCAATTCAGTTCTTCTTGAGGACTTTGCATCGAACGAAGCGGCGCAACAGCTCAGGAATGCTGCGTGAGGGTTCTAGTTTTCGCAGCGATCAAAAGGGAGAAGACGAATGACGGCCTTTAGGCAATATCGCGTGCTGACCCGTATCTCTTTGCTAAGCGCAGTCGCAACGGTCGGCTTGGCTGTTGCGCTGAATGCCGCTGGAGCGGTGCCGATGGCTACTCGAACGATCGATGCTGCGCAAACCAAGCTCTCGCAGGTGGAGAAGGCACAAGTGGTTGTGGTCGGTCCGCGTCGTCGTGGCCGGCGGGTATGCTGGTGGCGTAGGGGACGCCGCGTGTGTGCTTGGCGTTAGTCGAGCCGGTCGTCGAATCCGGACCAACGGGTCTTCGGCACCGGGGGCACGTGCACCGAGGGTCCATGAACCGCGGCGACATCATCGGGGCGCATTGCCGCAACGATTAGGTGCGTAGAGGCCACTGCTTACGCCGACCTGATTTACGGCAAGAGCAGATTCGCAAAGGATTCTTTGCCCAATAATGAATCTTCGTGACCGGAGGTCGTACGGTTTTGGCTATTCATTTTCGCTGTCCGTGATCTGTTTCAACGAAATGATATTTCGGGTTGGCACAGGGCAATCTGGTTGAGAGTATTGATTGTCGTCCCGTACGCTCGGTTTTGCTGGTGTATTTGATCTCTCAAGGCGGTGGTATAGCAGAACGCGACACGCAACAAATTCAGCAGAGGCGCGATGAGCCCCCACAAGCGATTGGCTTTAGCGCCGCCGTTGACATCGAAAAGCTTGATCGGCTGAAAAAACACTAGGCTCGAGCAGGGACGCAGAGTTCACACGCGTCTCCGCGCAAATCTGGTTTCAATAGTGGAGATCAGCGAGAGCCGCTGGGCGGAGGGTGCGCGTGCCGATTTTGGAGCGCCTCCGTAGCCTGCTCAGAACTGGCAACTCTCCAGTCATAATAAATAGGAGAATAGCGAACCGGCAGATCTGAGGCAAACATCAATCACAAGTGCTGCCGTCGCAAGATTTCAACCATTGAGAGGTGATGACCGCCCGGGAAGACGCCTATCGTCGTGAGTGGAGCGCGCGAGGCGATCTGCTGACCGGCGATCCGGTAGGAAGGCGCCTTTTCGGATCAACGTCATCATCGAGGCGCATCATCTAACGCGGCTGTACTTGGGTGTGCCGCGAACGTTGCTGGTATCGATGAGTGGCCAATGCAGCGGAATACAATGTAGATGATGTGCTCACAGCGCTGCCTGAGTGCGTCGTCGCAGCCCTTCTGGCCCACCAATGTGTGCGCGTCGTGAATAGCGATCTTTGTGCTTTCCGTGAGTTGCCGTAGCATGCTTGTGCGTACAGTAGAGTTTTTTGCATTTTGGTTGGTGCTTCTCGGACCAACTACCAGAGGTCTTATCGTTGGTGTATTGGCTGCTGTCATCACAGCATCCGTAAGCCTGCGCCTGTTGCCGACCGGCCAGTGGAGTTTTCGCCCCAAGGCCGCGACGCGCCTTGTGCTCTACTTCTTGCGTCAATCTATCGGCGCCGGAATCGATGTTGCACGGCGCGCCCTCGATCCTCGATTGCCGCTACGGCCTGGCTTTGTGATCTACAGATCGCATCTTCCGCCCGGCCTGACGCGAAATGCATTCTGTGCAATGACAAGCTTGCCGCCCGGCACGCTCCCGTGCGGCAGTGACGAGAACGGAGATCTCGTCATCCATTGTCTCGATGTTTCTCAAGCAGTGACAGAGGAGTTAGCCGCACAGGAGGCATTATTGGTACGGGCTCTGGGAGGCGACTATCACGATGTCTGAGTTTCTTTCCGGCGTCGCTCTATTCGTACTGGCGATGGTGGCACTTGGGTTATTTCGAATTTTTCATGGTCCGGCTGAGGCCGACCGCATGATGGCCGGGCAGCTCGTGGGTAGCGGCGGAGTTGCGGTGCTGTTGCTGATGGCCGTGGCCACCAAAACGCCGTCCATCGTGGATGTTGCGTTGATCCTGGCGCTACTGGCCACCTTCGCATCCATTGCATTCGTCAGAGGCGCAGCAACTTTGAATACAGAGCCGCCAAAGGTATCAGACCACCGATGACTTTCATCTTTGCCATATTGAATGTGTTCACGGTCTCAACCGGCGCGTTTTTCTTCATGGCAGGGACAGTTGGATTGCTGCGGTTCCCTGACACGCTTACGCGACTGCACGCCTTGACCAAGGCGGACAATCTCGGGCTCGGCCTCATGGTGCTGGGTCTATTGCCGCAAGTCGGGGGCCTGCTGAACGCCTTGAAGCTTGTCAGCATCTGGTTGCTCGTCCAATTTTCTGGTGCGATAGTCACCCAGCTTATCGCGGGTGGCGTTCGACAGAATGGACCGCACGCATGACCATCACGTTGCTTTTCGACATCAGTCTTGCCGCGCTGCTCGTGGCGGCAGCCATCTGGACCATTGCGGCGCGCCATGTTTTCACTGCCGTCGTCATATTCGTCATCTATGGATTGTTATTGGCGATCGTCTGGGTGCAGCTTTCTGCTGTCGACTTAGCATTGACCGAGACTGCAATCGGCAGCGGCTTGACCGGCGCGATACTCATCGGCGCCGCGGCCCGCCTGCGAAAGAGCGAAAGGCCTGCGGCAGAAGGTTCTAGTAAAAGTCTGCGCCTCGGAGCCGCGGTGCTCTCAGCGTCAATCGCGGCGGCACTTGCAACCGCAGTGCTTTCTTTGCCTGATCCGGCGCCCACACTCGCGCCGGCGGCCGCCGCGAGCGCTGTGGCGACCGGCCTGGGCAATCCGGTCACGAACGTGCTGGTAGCCTTTCGCGCGATGGACACTCTGCTGGAGAAAGTCGTGCTTCTGCTTGCCCTGATTGGCGTATGGTCGCTAGCGCCGGACCGCCTCTGGGGCGAACACCGGGTGCCGACCCGCCTGGCTGACCCCGCTGGCACGCTCGTTTTCACAGCGCGGCTACTGCCGCCCGTAGGTGTCGGCGTTGCCCTGTTCATCTTGTGGGTTGGCGCCGACCATCCGGGCGGTGCGTTCCAGGCCGGTGCGATCCTTGCCGCCATGTGGTTGCTGGTTTTGATGGCGGGACTATCGGAAGTTCCTCCGATGAGCCGTCGAAGGCTGCGGCTGATGCTGATCGCCGGTCCACTGGTCTTTCTCGTCGTTGGCCTTGGCGGGCTTTGGATTGGTGCCGCCTTCCTCGCCTATCCCATAGCCTTCGCCAAGCCGCTGATCCTGGCGATCGAATGCGCGATGACGCTGACAGTGGCTGTGACACTCGGCCTGCTGGCGGGCGCCCCGGAATGGAGTGGCGAGCAATGAGCGGTGCAACCGTATTCGGATTATGCGCTGCAGTAGCAGTAGCTCTCGGGCTCTACGGCCTGATCACCAATCCAGAACCGCTGCGCAAGATCCTGGCCTTCAATCTGCTTGGCAGCGGCGCTTTCCTGCTTTTCGGCATCGTCGCGCGCAGGGGTGGAGCAGCAGGGTTCGGCGGTGATCCGGTCCCACAGGCGTTGGTCATCACCGGGCTCGTCGTCGCCTTTTCCGCCACGGCTCTGGCGATCGCGCTGTTGCTGCGACTGTTGGAGGCCGCCGGCTCGGCAACCCTGCGCGGTGACGCGGCAGGCAGCGCTGACACCAATCCAACAAGCGCCTGATGCCGCATCCACCCCTCGGTTCAGACGCTGTGACAACCGCGGGCGGATCTTTGCTTGTGCTGTCGCTCGTCGTGCCGGTGGCTGGTGTGCTGCTGGCTTTTGTTGCCGGCGGCCGTCACGTCGAACGGGTGGCCTTCGCGACTATGTCACTCGGCTTCGCGGTCTCGGTCGCGATCCTTGTAGCGCTGCGGCGGACAGGCGGTCAGCTTGTCTATTTGCTCGGCGGATGGGCACCCCCGCTTGGGGTGGCGCTGCGCGCGGATGGACTCTCGGCGGTCATGATGATGACTGCCGCGATGGTGATCTGCACAGTCGGTGTATTTGGCTACCCGGATTTCCGCGCCCCTTCAGAGGAGGGCCGCGCGGCGTCCGCATTTTGGATTTTGCTGCTGGCGATCTGGGGGGCGCTAAATACCGTCTTCCTGGGGGGCGATCTCTTTACGCTGTACGTCGCGTTGGAGCTGGTGACCTTCGCTGCAGTGCCCTTGGTCTGCCTGGATGGCCACGCGGAGACGTTTCAGGCCGCACTGCGATATCTCCTCTTCGCGCTGTTCGGCTCGGTCCTCTACCTAGTCGGCACCGCGCTGTTCTACGGGGTCTACGGCACGCTGGACATCGTGCTGCTGTCGCAGCGGATCCACTTTGGCCCGCCGACCCTCGTTGCTGGGGCGCTGATGACGGCGGGACTTCTTGCCAAGACCGCGCTCTTTCCCCTGCATTTCTGGCTACCGCCTGCGCATGCCGGCGCACCAGCCGCCGGGAGCGCAGTTCTCTCAGCTTTGGTGGTGAAGGCTTCGTTTTTCATCGCCGTCCGCCTCTGGTTCGATGTGATGCCCGGGTTGGTAACCCGAGGTGGGGCGCAGCTCCTTGCAGGATTGGGCGCCGCAGCGATCCTGCTCGGCAGTGTCGTCGCGCTGCGGCAAGAGCGGTTGAAGCTCCTGATCGCCTATTCCACGGTGGCACAGATCGGCTATCTGTTCTTGATGTTCCCACTCAGCTTTGGTGCCGAGGCAGGGCCGCTAAAGAGCGACGGCGCCTTGTCCGGAGGCATGGTACAGGCGATGTCACACGCCACGGCGAAGGCCGCCATGTTCATGGCGGCCGGATTGATCTACGCGGGGCTGGGTCACGATCGCATCACGGGGTTGAGTGGGGTGGGGCGCGCGCTGCCGCTGGCCCTCTTCGCCTTTGCCCTGAGCGGTTTGGCGCTGATCGGCGTACCGCCGAGCGGCGTCTATTTTGCCAAGGGGCTGTTGCTCGGAGCGGCGGCCGATTCCAGACAATGGTGGTGGGCGATCGTGATCCAGGGGGGCGCATTTCTTACGAGTGGTTACGTGCTGCTGGTCCTGGCCTTCGCGCTAGAGCCCGCGGACGAGCCAATCACGTTGAGGGTCCAAGTCCCGCGCATCGGCGAACTGGCGGCGCTGGCGCTCGCGCTATGTTCGCTGCTGCTAGGGCTGATTCCTTGGCAAGTCTATCTCTCGATTCCGGCCCCTACCCCATTGAATGCTCTCTCGTTCAAAGCTGCTGCGACGGCGTTCTGGCCGATCCTAGGTGGAGGTGTGCTGGCAATTTTGCTGGGACGCTGGAAACGTCGGCGGGCGCACACATCCTTTGAGAAATTGCTGGTCGCAATCGTTGGCCCACTCAGACGCGCAGCCCTGGTCCTCGCCGGAATAATAGAAGGAATAGACGCCACGCTCCGGCAATGGCCAGCGGGAGCCCTCTCCCTCGTGGTGCTGGCGATCCTCTTCGTTGCAGCTTTAGCCGCAACCTAAACTGCGAGTTACGGATGCGAAGCACATCAGTGTTCAGCCGACGATCGGTCCTGATCGAGGATACGTGTCACTCTAGATCTAGACTCGCTCAGGTCGGGGGTCAGGATCGAGGGGAATCCAAAAAGACGAGGGTGGACCGCAGGTGTCACCCTCCGTCGCATCAACCACGCTGCTGAGCGCGCCTCCGCAGTGGACCTTAGGGCCACGATCAGCGATTGACGTGGTCCTAATCGCTTGTAGGCGGATCGTTCGTTTCCCGGAAACCATGAAGAAGGTCCATGCCGGCGACCTTGCGAACGAAAATAGCGATGCTACTGGCTCTGCTGGTTGGCTTTGGGTTCATGCAGATCGGCAATATGTTGCAGGGCACGCTCCTGAGCGTCCGCGGCGAGATCGAGGGCTTCTCGCCTGTTCAAAATGTCCGGTTGGAGCGGGCTTCTTGGCTGGCATCGTGATTGGGTCGCTGTGCAGTGGAACGCTGATCGAGCGTGTGGGCCACGTTCGGACCTTCGCGGCTCTTGGAGCAATCGCGTCGACCGCGCCGCTTTTGCACCTGCTTGCGATCAATCCGATCTCTTGGGTGCTTTAACGTATGCTGACCGGAGTATGTTTCGCCGGATCGTTCATCGTCGTCGAAAGTTGGCTCAACGCAGCCGCGACCGTCGACATGCGGGGACAGATATTGAGCATCTACGGCATGACGGGGCTTATGGCGGGGGTAGGCGGGCAACTGCTTCTCTCAGCGACGGACGCGGCAGGCTTCGAGCCTTTCTGTGTCGGTACGATTATTCTCGCCTTCGCCCTGGTGCCGACCGCTCTGACCCGCGCGACCACGCCGACGCATGCGAACGGCGGCGCCCGTATCGGCCTGAGGGGGCTGCGACAGTCATCTTTCGGCGTGGTGGCGGCGCTCCTGTCCGGAGTGACCACCGGCGCTTTCTTTACCCTGGGCCCGGTCTTCGCGCACCAGCGAGGCCTCGATATTGGAGAGATTGCGATCTTCATGGCAAGCGGCACGTTTGGCGGCTTCGTGACCGCCTTGCCATTCGGCTGGCTGTCGGATCGCTTCGACCGCCGGCTGATCATTATTGGAGCGGCGGTCGCAGCCGCCACGACCTTGCTTGCTATGATCACGCTTGTTCCGCTCGGCGCTGCGCCGTGGCTGCTGTACTTGTGTGTCGCCCTCTTCGGCGCCACGTTCATGCCGACTTACAGCATCGTTATCGCCCACGTGAACGACACCATAGCCCAAGATGAGTTCGTGGCTGCCGCAGGTAACCTGCTGCTTATTCAGGGCGCTGGCGCGGCAGTCGGACCCGTGGTCGCTGGGCTCGCCATGTCAGCTTGGCGGCAAGGTCTATCGTATACGCTTATCATGACGCAGGCTCTGATCGCCGTTTGGGGTTTATACGGTCGGACGGCCAGTGCAACTCCGCCTGAGACGCAAAAAGGAATCTTTGCGATCGAGCCGCCAGTGCCGGTGGGCACCGCGTTCGAATCCACCCAATCAGATGAGTAGATACTGCCAGCGGAGGTTACGTCATGCCAGCCAGGATTACCTCTTCGACGGCGATGTGTCGCGCACTGCAGACCGCGCTGTTGGGATTCGCGCTGCCAGCACTCCTGGCCGCGTGTCAGCCGAGCACTGAAGCCGCCGCGCCCCAAGTCCGACCGGTTCGAACCGTAACAGTTGAAAAACACGAAGCCGGAGTGCCGGTCACCTTGACCGGTCGCATCGAGGCCGAGGATGAGGTCTCGCTTGGATTCCGAATCTCAGGTCGGCTGCTGGAAAATAAAGCTAAGCTCGGCGATCGAGTGAAGCCCGGACAGCCGGTCGCGCGCCTGGACCCACAGAACGAGATGAACCAGTTGCGGTCGGCAGAGGCAAATCTCGTGGCGGCTCAGGCGCAGCTCACGGAGGCGCGGATTAATTTCGAACGGCAGGACACGCTTCTCAAACAGCGTTCGACCGCACGGTCAAGTTGGGATCAGGCCAACGCGGCACGGCAGACATCTCAGGCTCAGGTTGACTTGGCCGAGGTGCAATTGAAGATCGCACAAGACCTGGTGAGCTTCACTCAGCTGCAAGCGGATGCGCCTGGCGTGGTTACCGAGGTCGGGCCACGTGCCGGAACGGTCGTGCAGGCTGGTCAGATGATTGTCAAGCTGGCCCGAAAGGACGGGAGGGATGCAGTATTCGATGTGCCGGCCCAGGTAATCAGATCGGCACCTCCCAACCCGCAGATCGCAGTGAGTTTGACGGAAGATCCGAGGGTCACCGTGCAGGGGCGCGTCCGCGAGGTTGCGCCCCAGGCAAACCCTGTGACCAGAACATTCGAGGTGAAGGTAGGCTTGAGCGATCCTCCGCCGGCGATGCGACTGGGTGCGACAGTCGCCGGGCGCATGGAGATGGAGGCTTCTCTCGCCTTCGATATTCCGGCATCGGCGCTGACGAGATTCAGTCAGCTGCCTGCCGTTTGGATCGTGGATCCGTCGAACCACACGGTTTCGCCACGCAATGTCGAAGTGCTTCGTTACGATCCCGCGACAGTTGCCATTTCGGAAGGGCTCGAAACAGGAGAAATAGTAGTTACCGCGGGCGTACAGGCTTTGCACCCTGGTCAAAAAGTCCGCTTGCTCGGATCGCCGTCGTCATGACCGGTTTCAACCTTTCGGAATGGGCACTCAGATACCGCTCGGTGGCCATTTACTTGATGATACTGGTGGTGGGTGCCGGCACATTGTCCTACATCCGGCTTGGACGTAGCGAGGACCCTTCATTCGTCATCAAGACTATGGTGGTTCAGGCCGCATGGCCGGGTGCGACCGTCGAAGAGACACTCAAGCAAGTGACGGAGCGGCTGGAGCGCACGCTCCAGGAAACGCCACATCTTGATTATCTGCGCAGTTTCACGCGTGCTGGGATCACAACCATCTTCGTCAATCTGAAAGGCAGCACACCGGCTAACGACGTTCCCGACATCTGGTATCACGTGCGCAAGAGTATCGGCGACATGAGATCTACTCTGCCGATGGGAGTTGTCGGGCCGGGTTTCAACGATGAGTTCGGCGACACTTTCGGGATCATTTACGGCTTCACGGCTGACGGCTTTACGCATCGCGAGCTTCGCGACTACGTCGAAGATGTCCGCTCGAAGCTTTTGCACGTGCCCGATGTGTCGAAGATCGAAATCCTCGGCGCCCAGGATGAAAAGATCTTCATCCAGTTCTCGATGAAGGAGCTCGCCACCCTGGGCATTGACCGCTCAGCCCTGATCGCGGCGCTGCAAGCGCAGAATATCGTACAACCCGCCGGCACGATTGAGACAGGCGACGAGGCGCTGTCGCTGCGCGTATCCGGCGCGTTTCGATCAGAGCAGGATCTGCTGGACACCAACTTTGCTGTCGGCGGGCGTATGCTCCGCCTCGGTGATATCGCGCAGGTCCGACGCGGTTATTCCGATCCTCCGCAACCGCTCTTTCGCGTGAATGGCGAGCCGGCGATCGGCCTCGCCATAGCCATGCGCGAGGGCGGTGATATCCTCGCCCTGGGCCGGAACATTCACAAAGCCATGGCCCAGATTACCGCCGGCCTGCCACTCGGCATTAATCCCGTGCTGGTCGCGGACCAACCGGTTACGGTGAGCAACGCCATCGCTGAATTCATGACATCGCTCTGGCAAGCGGTGCTGATCATCCTGTTCGTAAGCTTCATCAGTCTCGGCGTGCGGCCCGGCCTGATCGTTGCGCTTGCTATTCCCTTGACGCTAGCCGCCGTCTTCTCTGTCATGCAGCTGACCGGGATCGATATGCAGCGCATATCGCTCGGCGCGCTGATCATAGCCTTGGCGCTGCTTGTCGACGACGCGATGACCACCATTGACGCAACGCTCACCAGGCTTTCGCAGGGGGACAATAAGGTGCAAGCCGCCTCATTCGCGTTCCGCACCTACGCCTTCGCGATGCTCGCGGGCACGCTGGTCACAATCGGCGGCTTCATTCCGGTTGGCTTTGCGGCCAGTTCGGCGGGCGAATATACATTCTCGCTTTTCGCCGTCGTCGCGATCGCGCTCATCGCATCCTGGTTCGTTGCGGTCATTTTTGCGCCTGTTCTCGGCGCAGCCATTCTTAAGCCGCCGCGTACGGCGCAGAGCGCCGAGCCTGGGAGGGTGTTTCGGACGTATCGAGGTTTCCTCACTCTGGCGATGCGGGCAAATTGGCTGACGATCGCGCTGACATTAGCACTTTTCGTCGCATCCTTTCTCGCGCTTCCGCTTATACCTCGTCAGTTCTTTCCGTCATCGGATCGCCCGGAGCTGCTCGTCGACCTCGCTGTGCCACAGAACGCTTCGATCTTTGCCAGTGAATTGCTCGCGGACCGCTTCGACGCGATGCTAAAGAATGACTCCGATGTCGCGCACTGGAGCACCTATGTCGGGCGCGGCGCCATTCGGTTCTATCTCCCGCTCAATGTGCAGCTGCCGAACAGCTTCTTTTCGCAAGCGGTCATCGTTGCCAAGGACGTCCCAGCGCGTGAGCGGCTACAGACCAAATTGCAGAAGGCTCTGGCGGAACATTTTCCAAGCGTCGTATCTCGCGTGTATCCGCTGGAGCTCGGTCCTCCGGTCGGATGGCCCGTCCAATATCGTGTGAGCGGCCCCGACATCTCCGAAGTTCGTGGGATTGCGTCCAAGCTGGCCCAGGTGGTGGCGAAAAACCCGCAAGCCGCGAACATCAATTTCGACTGGATGGAGCCGACCAGGGAGGTGCGAATTGTTATTGATCAGAACGAAGCCCGTCTGCTCGGGCTCAGTTCGCACGCGCTGGCAAACGTTCTCAACACTGTCATGTCAGGTACCACGATTACTCAGGTCCGCGACGACATTTATCTCGTTGACGTCATTGTGCGCGCGAACGATGAGCAGCGCGTGTCGCTTGCGACTCTTCCTAATCTACAGGTTCCGTTGCCAAGTGGGCACACAGTGCCCTTGAGCCAATTTGCAACCTTCGAGTATGAACAGGACTACCCGCTGATCTGGAGGCGAGACCGAGTTCCGACCCTAACAGTGCAAGCTGATATGACACCCGGAACACTGCCGGAGACGGTGGTTGATGCGCTCTCGCCGGACGTCGATGCTTTGACCAAAAGCCTGCCGCCCTCCTACAGCATCGCCACAGGCGGCACGGTCGAGGAAAGCGCCAAGTCGCAAGCCTCCGTTATTGCCAAGGTGCCGCTCATGCTTCTGCTCATGCTCACGATCCTGATGTTCGAGTTGCGCAGCTTCCAACGCCTGTTTCTCGTTCTCACGGTAGGGCCTCTGGGCTTGATCGGAGTTGTTGCAGCGCTGCTTGTGTCCGGCAAGCCGCTCGGTTTCGTGGCCATTCTGGGCATTTTGGCGCTGCTCGGCATGATCACCAAGAATGCCGTTATTCTGATAAGTCAAATCGAAGCCGAAAGAGCTCAGGGCAAGGATGTCTGGTCGGCCGTGGTCGACGCTAGCGGCGCTCGGTTCCGGCCCATCATGTTGACGGCCATCTCGACAGTTCTCGGCTTGATCCCAATTGCACCGACGGTGTTCTGGGGCCCGATGGCATTCGCGATTATGGGAGGATTGCTGGTCGCGACTATTCTGACACTGGTTTTTCTTCCAACGCTGTATGTGACCTGGTTCCGCGGCAAAGAAGGTCCAACCGACGTTCGACCCCTAGGTTCGACATGAGCAGATGAATTGGAACCGTCAGTTCATGTGGAAATGAGCGGCGCGCGTGGCTTGTAATTGGGAGATGCCGCCGGTAAGAGGAGCGAACTGGGTTTTACGTGTAACACATGCGGCCGACCTCATCATAATTTTTGCAGTCTTGATTGCTGTCCTTTTGGAGTTCGACGGGTATGAGTATGACCGCCACTATCGCGAGGCCGCGTGGGAGAAAACAAAGCACCAAACGGGCGAAATCGAACACGGCGTTGGGAATTGGCTGGGAAAGCCCAGCCATTGATGAGACACTCTTGCGATTGGGAATACAATCGTCGCCTTTGCCTGTTCTGACAGGTGACCGCTTGCTCGCATTCTAGCGGATAAGCAACCGGGGCGCGCGGCTCCGGGGGTATTAGCAACGAGGGAACCCGCCGATGGACCGAAAACCGGTATTGATCGATCTTGCCCTTCAGGGCGGCGGCTCTCACGGCGCGTTCACGTGGGGCGTCTTGGAGCGTCTGCTTGAAGAGCCCTGGCTGCGCATCGCCGGTATTTCCGGCACTTCGGCGGGCGCAATGAGTGCTGCGGTGCTGGCGTATGGATGGACCGAGAGAGGGGCCGAAGGCGCACGCATCGCGCTCGAACAATTTTGGCGGCGCGTATCGCGCGCCGCGGCGTTCAGCCTGCTGCAGCGCTCGCCGGTCGACCGCGTCCTGGGCCGTTGGACGCTCGATACCTCTCCCGCTTACGTCTTTATGGACCTGATATCGCGCGTTGTTTCGCCTTACGTGCTCAACCCGCTCGACTTCAATCCGCTGCGGCGCATTCTTGCCGAAAGCATCGATTGTACTCGGCTCGCTCATTCGCCGATCAAATTATTCATCACCGCCACGACTGTGCGAACCGGCCGCGGCCGCATCTTTCGCAACGCCGAGATTACGGCCGATGTCCTGCTCGCTTCGGCGTGTCTGCCGACGATGTTCCGCGCAGTCGAAATCGACGGGGAAGCGTATTGGGACGGCGGCTTTACCGGCAATCCCACCATAACGCCGCTGGTCCGCGAAACCGATGCCCACGACGCCATCTTAGTGCAGATCAACCCGCGCGAACGGCCCGACACGCCGCGCATCGCCGCAGACATCCTCAATCGGCTCAATGAAATTTCCTTCAATTCGCCGCTGATGAAGGAACTCCGGATGATTGCGCTGCTGCGTCAGGTGGCCAATCCCGGAACCGGGGAGGGCGGTCGCTGGGCGAAGATGCGCACGCACCGGATCATGACCAATATGTTGGCCCAGTTCGGAGCCTCATCGAAGCTGAACGCCGAGTGGGAATTCGTCGAGATGTTGCGGGCGGAAGGACGCCGCGCCGCGAGCGAATTTCTGGACGCAAACGGCAACGATCTCGGCAAGCGGTCCACCGCCGATTTGGATGTGCTTCTGACAGAGTGCTGAATAATGGGCCTGCTCGGCATCCTCGTTGGGCTCGGTCTTTTGGTCTGGTTCGCGTTCCGCGGCTGGAGCGTATTGCTGCTTGCCCCGGCCGCCGCGCTGGTCGCTGCCGCGTTTGGCGGCGAGCCGTTGCTCGCTAATTGGACGCAGATTTTCATGGCCAGCGCCGCGGGGTTTCTCGCTCAATTTTTTCCGATTTTTCTTCTGGGAGCGCTTTTCGGCAAGCTCATGGAAGATAGCCGTTCGGTGTCGGCAGTTGCGGATTTCATGACAAAGAGCCTGGGTGAGCATCGCGCGATGCTCGCGGTAGTGCTCGCGGGCGCGTTCGTGACCTATGGCGGCGTCAGCCTGTTTGTTGCCTTCTTTGTGTTGGCCCCTATGGCCAAAGCGCTGTTCCGCCGAGCAGCTATCCCGCGCCGGCTCATGCCCGCGGCGCTCGTGCTTGGCACGTCGACCTTCACCATGTCCGCGTTGCCGGGCACGCCGTCGATTCAGAACGCCATTCCGATGCCGTTCTTCGGCACGACGCCATTTGCTGCGCCCGGCCTTGGCATCCTCGCGTCGATCGTCATGCTCGGCTGCGGCCTGTCGTGGCTCGCCCGAGCCGAGCGCGCAGCGCGCCGCAAGGGCGAGGGGTATGGAGCGGAGCCATCGGTCACCACCGATACGGCGGCTGAGAATGAGCTGGTTCGCGAGCGAGCGACCACCGCGCGGGAATTCGATCCGGCGGAGATCCATCATGGGAAATCCAGCGATAGTACTCCGCCGATCATGTTCGCGGCGCTGCCGCTCGTCGTCGTCGTTGCGGTCAATCTCTTGATGTCGCTCGTTGTGCTGCCCCGACTGGACTCCTCATTCCTTGCCGAAGAACGCTGGGGCGCAACTTCGATTTCTGCCGTCGCCGGCGTTTGGTCAGTGGTAGTCGCGCTCGCCGCCGCGATCGCGACCGTCATCCTTTGCAACCGCAGCCGCCTGCCGGTGCTTCGCCAAAGTATGGATGCGGGCGCCAACGCGTCCGTTCTGCCGGCGCTGAGCGTTGCGAGCCTCGTCGGATTTGGAGCGGTTATCGCCGCACTGCCTGCTTTCGCAGTGGTACGCGACTGGGTGCTGGCAATACAGGGCGGCCCGCTCGTCTCGCTCGCCGTGGCGACGAATGTGCTCGCGGCGCTCACCGGCTCGGCTTCCGGGGGGTTGACGATTGCGCTCGATGCGCTTGGGCAAATCTATATGACAATCGCGGCGCAAACCGGTCTTAGTCCCGCGCTGATGCACCGTGTCGCTGTGATCGGCTCGGGAACACTGGATATCCTGCCGCATAACGGCGCGGTCGTGACCCTGCTGGCGGTTTGCGGATCGACACACCGAGAGAGCTACTTCGACATTGTCATGGTCGGGATTGTCAGCGCGATCCTCGCTCTCATCGCGGTCATCTTACTCGGCACGGCATTTGGATCGTTCTAAGTGAGCGGTGCCGTCAGCTGACGCGGCGTATCTGTTGTCACAGGATTGCGATCCGCCGCCGAGTGGCGCGTGATCGCGTTTGTGCTCAACTACATTCCAATCATCGGCCCCTTGTCGCAACACTGTTCCCAACGCTGCTGGCCATGACGCAGTTCGGCAGCTGGCAGGCCATTGTTGATGTCTTTATCGGACTCAACATCATTCAGTTCATCGTCGGCAGTTATGTCGAGCAACGTGTCTCCGGCGGCGTGTTGACCGTTTCCCATTTGTTGTGCTGTTCGCAATCTTCTTTTGGACCTTCCTGTGGGGTCTCATCGGCACCTTCATCGGTGTTCCGCTCATGCTTGCCATTCTCACCTTCTGCGGCCAGCATCCTTCCAGTCGGTGGATTTGCCCATCCGGGCCAGGCGTCAAAGTGTGGATCAGAAAATACGTCGTCTCGTCATTCTTCGCGGCCATGTGACGAGCCTGTGACACACTAAAACTGGCAGAAGGGGTCCTAGGAACACTAATATATGAGACCCGTCCCAGGCGTGAACCGGCAATCCGCCCATGTTGTGAAGGCCATCATCGATGGCAAGCCCTGTAAGTGGGATTAGGAATTGTCCTGAGCGTCGCGCATCCGCTCGTTTGGCAAGCGCCTCCGCCATCAACCCACCGCGCGATTGCTGCGCGGACGCTCCCATCACTGCGAGTGGTTTCTATTCCGATCATGTTCCCGCTGTATTCTCACCCTTATTGTGCTTGTGGAGAAAGCGAGCGATTTGTCCTCTCAGAGCCGCCGAGTCCAACAGTTCGCCCATCGCGCCGGCTGTCGAACAGCTCTCTTTGCAGCTTAGCCGGCAAGGTATTCCATTGCATGATCAGTGCGGCGCCGAGGCATCGCAGGACATGCTCCTCTTCGTCGGCGAGAGTGGGACCATCAGATCGATCCTTCTCCGGGTCGGTCAGAGACCTTTGATGCTTTTCTGCGAGCGATTGCTCGTTGTCCGTGATCTCAGTGAAGTGGTGTTGCAGCTCTTGAAATCGACGCTTTGTCGTTCGGGCCGGCCGATGTTTTTTCCGACTTGACTTGCTTTTGCACGATATTGCTTGGGCGTGAACATCTGGAGCACTTTACTTAAAAGCCTCCGCTTATGCATCGCCTTTTGGTCATTGCTCGGAGGTGAATAGAGAAATCGGGATGGCGAAATCGAATAGCGAGCCGGGGGAGCGAGGAGAAATGTCTGGACGCGTCAACGTAGGAACCGAAGGTCCTCCAGACCGGCGGCCGACCGCGGACAAGGAGCAAGCGGCCAAAAAAACCAGATTTTGGCCCTCGCGAGAGAACTTGCTCAGATCTGCGAATGGCGACCCTGAAGAAACTGACGAGGGATTTCGACGACTTTCAGCTACAGGCTGTCGTGTCGCTTAGTGCAGGGCAAAGACACGTCGGCTTTTGGTTGCAGGCGCCAACCTTCTTTTAATCGAGAGCGTCGACTGCGATCACCACCTCGACCGTAAAACTAAATTCCCGACGCAGCCTTGTGCTTTAGCTTCCGCTAGCACAGATACGAAAGTACAGGCGCGCATCGGCTAGCCTGGGAACTGCCCTACGAAACAGCGATCCACTGCCAGCACAGGTGCTATCGGCCGGATGCTTTATTAAATTTCATCACGGGACGACCGATGGCCGAATTCGATTACGATGCTGAGGCCGAGTTGTTTTCGACGCGACGGCGGGTACACCGGCATGATCCATTCGGCTACAAGCGATTTGAGCACGCCGCACAGGCCGTCCGTTTTGCCATGGAGGACCGGGCGGGGGAAAGTCTCATCGGCGCGTTTCTCGAAGTCGATGAGCAGAGATTCGACCGCGCGACGACATCCGCCGCTTATACGAAAGCGCCGGTATCCGCTAATCCGTCGCGCTGCACAGTCATGACCGACAGGACGATCGACCTGGACCAGCATCGCGGCATGATGGCCCAGAAAGCCACAGAGCTTCGGCGGCTGCTCTCCGACGTGGAAGCGAACGAAAAGGCTCTGCGCCTTCGGCAAGGCGAATTGGAAACTCACTTGCTGAAGGCGCCGGCGGCGAAGTTGGCACGAAGCTGCCGACAAAGCCCGCTACCTTCTCAATCTGTATGCGGCGATCCTGATTGCACAGGACCCGCGCAAACAGAACCTTGTCGCCGCCGTTCTTGCCGACTTTATTCGGCTTGAAGGGCGCGAAAACTGAGCGGCGGTAGGGTTCCGATAACCACGACAAGCGTGCACTCAAGCAGGAGGACAAGATGGCAAAGGGCCAAATGCGAAGCAATCGCGAGAAGAAAAAACCGAAAGCGGACAAGAACAAGAAGAAATCCGCTGCGGCGGTCTCGCCGTTTGCATTGGCGCCGCCCACCGGAAAAGCCCCTGCCGGCAAGAAATTTTCCTAGGCGTCCCGATTCCGAAAGTTCGCAGATATTCGCGGCATGTCCTCACGCAGCTGCTGCGCCGCATCGGCGCGCCATCGTCTTAAGACAAAGGCGACGAATAGTGCGGCATTATAAACGGGCAGCAGCAGGCAAACCAGCTTTGTCTGCCGGGTACGATGTTCACCGATCCTGAGCGAAGCCGTCTCACCGTGCTGCGAACTTGGGTCCTCGACAACGAGGTGACCGAGATCGAGATGAATGAACGGCAATTTTGGAATTTTGCGCACCTTCAGCCGATCTTGGCGACCTTTATGGGCCGCGCCATCACTTGCCCGACATGGTTGAGACGCAAAAACATCTTGGCATTTTCGACAAATGCAATCCCGCCGCCATATAAAGCCGAACGGCGCATTCAGCGCCAAGCCTCTGCCCTGGAGGTGAGGCTGCAAAGCCGGTCGTCCTGATTACCCAATCGCGAACTTAATTCCGACCTGCTATTGTGCGTTACTTGCAGGCACCATACATGGACGAATACGGGCGAGCAGTGGCTTGCCCGAGAGCTGCCGCTGAAACGAGAAAGTACCGAAATTTTCGTTCGTCACTTTGGGCAGCGCCGGTGCCGTCGGTAGGCACAGTAACCTCAAAATAGAGCCGCGTTCAGGGTGCCATCAGCACCCATCGGCGTTGCTGCGCACGGTGCGTGCGGCACCGGTCCCTCTCATCGAAAGGCTAAAAGCCATGCAAATTCCATCTATTCTGCTGGGCGAATCACGGAGGCGTCTCCTGCAAGGAATAGTAATCGGCGCGGCCGCGTCGATGATCATCGGGTTTTCTTGGGGCGGCTGGGTGACGGGCGGCACCGCCGACAAACTTGCGGCTGAGCGGGCTGATACCGCCGTCGTGGCAGCCCTGACGCCGATCTGCGTGGAGAAATTTCTGCAAAACAGCAACGCGAAAGCGAACCTGGCAGTCCTGCAAAAGATCTCTACGAACTGGGAACAGGGCGACTACCTGGAGAAGGGCGGCTGGGCAACGCTGCCGGGGGCCACCTCCTCCGACTACCACGTGGCCAGGGCATGTGCAGAGAAATTGGTCCAAACCAAAACCGTAGTTCAATGAACTGAAATCGTAGACCTCGATGCTGCGCATCTGGAGCAAGGCCATGAACGTTCCCTATTACGTCAATGAAAACAAATCCGATATGCGTTGCATCAAGCACGGCTGGTACGTGATTGAGGATGACGGCAATCTCTCTTCCGGACCTTTTTCCAGCCTTGATGAATGCCGCAAGAGAATCACTCAGCCGACGATCGAGACGATGGTGCCGAAATCGCAGCGAGGGCCCCAATGAACCGCTTTTCTGCCGGCATCCGACGTTCAGGGCGGCGTCAGGAGGTCCAACCAAACTCGCCCTCTAAAGGATGAGTGTCATGAACGAAACCACCACGGCCGCCACCAAAGCCAAGGCTACGAAGCCCGTCGCCTCCCCGCTTGGCGTGCCATATGGTATGCCGAAATTTGGTATGCCGAGATTCGAGATGCCAAAATTTGGCTTGGCGAACACGGAAATGCCGGAAGCATTTCGTGAGATGACCGAGAAGGGCGTCGCGCATGCCAGAGACACCTGCGCGAAGGCGAAGATAGCCAGCGAGGAAGCAGCCGATCTGCTCGAAAACACCTACACGGCTGTTGCCAAAGGGGTGACAGACTATAGTCTCAAGCTTATCGAGATTTCCCGTACCAACACGCGCGCCGCCTTTGACTACGCCCATGAGCTGTTGGGTGCCAAGTCCGCGTCGGACTTTATCGAGCTGTCGACCGCTCAAATGCGCAAGCAATTTGATATCGCTTCCGCGCAGAACAAGGAGCTTTGCGCGCTCGCTCAGTTGGTCGCAACTGAGGCCGCGGAGCCAATTAAGACAAGCGTGTCCAAGACGTTCAAGAAGGCCACCTGATCGCAAGGGATCGCGGAACCGCTTTCACGATCGTGTTTTCATCGAGCGAATCGATGCCGAGGCAAAGACTGCTAGCGGCGTGATCATTCCCGACACCGCACAGGAGAAACCCCAGCAGGGCAAGGTCATCGCCGTTGGCCCGGGCGGTCACGACGAGGGCGGCAAGCTCATCCCGACGTCAAGGTCGGCGACCGCATCCTGTTTGGCCAGCGAGACGGCGCGCTAAGGCATCATCTCGGACGTAGTTTTTGATCAGATTGTGTTGAAGTTGAAGCCGAGCAGCCAGTGGTCTTTCTTGTGCCATCGGGTGCTCTACTTGCGCCTGACCGAACGCCGTAGATAGCCTTCCAAGTGGGTGATAATGCTCAAGCACAACCTGCTGGGTGGGGATCATGAACCGCATCTACGCTATTATCGGCCTGTGCGTGCTGGCTCTGGCCATCATCATTGCGGTGACTACTTGCAGGATTACACAGCCGCCGGTGGACAACGCCCAGTCCGGCCAGCTTCAGCCTACTTAGTTTGATAACCATAAAAAAGGGGCGCAGCCCGCTGGCCAAGTTTGGCTTCTAGCGCCCCCAATCCTCTTCGGCCAAGCGCCGCACCGCCGGGGCTTCCGGGTTCTTGCATTTGCGCCACGCCCTCATGTCGATGCATGCACAGGCTGTGCATGCTTGCCCGATTGAGCCGTGGCGACTACAGAGTTCGGCATGTTAACGCTGATCAATCCGGTCCCGCGCGCGGAGCCGTTCGACGATCCCGATTGGGTGTTCGAGGCCAAGTTCGACGGCTTCCGTGCCGCCGCCGACACTGTTCGCGGCCGGCTGATCTCGCGCAACAGCAGCCGGATGCGGCGCTTCGAGGCGGTGCTTGATCTGTTGCCGCGTGGTCAGGTGTTCGACGGCGAGCTGGTCGTGCTCGACGAGGCCGGGCGGCCGATGTTCAAGGAGCTGCTATTCGGGCATCGGCGGGCCGACCTATGTGGCCTTCGACCTTCTGATGGCTGACGGCGAGGATCCGCGGCCGCTGCCTCTCAAGGAGCGTAAGGCCAAGCTGGCGCGGATCGGCAAAGGGGCCGAGAGCTGGATCGCGCTTACCAATGGCATAGTCGGTGACGGGTGCGCGCTTTACCGAGCCGTGGTCGATGCCGACCTAGAGGGTATCATCGCCAAGCGGCTGGCCGACGCCTATCGCCCGAATCACATCCGCTGGCATAAGGTCCTAAACCGCGGCTACTCGCAACGGCACGACGTGCGGAATGGTTTCGCGAGCGCGGGGGGCGCTATACCGCACAACCATGAGGCGCTCGCCGATTCCATGCGGTCGTCGGTGAGCCCGCGGCGCTCGGCATCGGGGCGGCCGATGCGGGGGCATCAACTGACACATCAACCGCGCCATTGGCCAAGCGCGTTGTCCGCGCGCAAGCGTAAGCAGGTGTACGCTGTCCGTGCTTTCCAGACCGAGGGTCCGCGCTGGGCGCGAAGAGATCGGGGTTGCTCGCGGGGCTGTTAGGCTGGGCTGCCACTAATCACCTGCTCGACGAGATTGGGGCGCATAGGCGATGACGATACGCGCTTTTGACAATCGTTTCTTGTGGATTATTGGGAATTATGGGAGTACTGCATCTTATTTTCCCTCGACCAACTTCTTCTTGATGTGGACACTGCGTCGCCACCACCATCGCGAACTCGCTTTGGTTATCCGCCGACGGGCAGCATTGCTGAAATGATGTAAGTAGTCGGGCGTGATGCGGTCCCTGACACGGAGGCGTGATAATGGAAACGGCAATTAATTTCGGCGCCATCGAAGCACTGATCCATCAAGGCAAGACTGTCGTTTCTTCAGAAGATTCTGCAATGATTGAATGGGCAATTAAGGCAATTACAGAAGGCAGAACTGCAACACTCTATTGTAAACCTACCCTATTTGAGGCGATCATAAGATGGTACTGGACACCGGAAAGGGTCGAAATCGTTGGCTTCAAACCTATTTCCGCGGAACTAGCTGCGCGGGTTAAATCGGATTTCAACATAGAGGTCGATGGATACGCTAACAGTTTGGATTGTCCGCGATGCGGACACGTATACAGTACGTATGAGTTTATTCAGCAGGGCATCGAGGAGCACGGCGAAGAGCATGTAAGAGCTGCGTTCTCGCTCAAGCGAGCAGCTATTCTTCAAATTAATCCCGTGCAAGACACAATTTGTCGGAACTGCCGTTTGCACATCTTATTCACTGGGGCGAGAATTGTCGGTGGCTACCATTACGAATATCGGTCCGAGAACCATGGGTATGCCTGCTGCAGGGGTTAGTATCGTGGACGCGGTCCTAGTCTAAATCCTCGGCTTGGCCCCGATTAGGTTCGATAGCATGTCGCTAGGATAGTACCCGCCATCGAACAGTGCCTCACACTGGCGCACGCCCCTTTCGCGCACGCCAAAAGCGGTGCCTTGGACTACATTATGAGGCCGTGAGTTGAATGAGATAGCAAAACCATGCCTGTCAATTCTTCTCGGCGCGGGTTCGACGCTGAATCTTGGAGTAACCCCGCAAGGAGACTCGCCTATTGGAATGCCCTCCACTGAAAAGCTGACAAACGAAATTGCAAGGATGGAATTCCCGGTTGCGGTGCGCTGAAGCACGCCTATCCTTTTCGGACCTGATCCGACGCAACTGTTTCATGAAGATAAAGAGATTCAATCTGCGGATAATTCATGGCGCGCTGAGCAGCGAATTTGACGATGTGGATTTCGAGCTAATCCTGCATGCTATCGAACAATTAGAGCCAATTCTTACAAGTATTGAGGATACTCGTAGAGTTGATCGCTATCGCGCCGTTCTCTCAGCATTCGTTGAAATCAATCGGTGTTTCGATCTTATTGACGCAACGCTACTTTCAGCGGTTAGATCCAGAGTCATTGCCAAAATATATCGCACGATATCGACACAGATGTTCAGCATTTGCCCAGCCCACCCGCCTTTACATCAATTCGTACGCTACTTAGAAAAAGAATTTCGGCTTGACGTCTTCACCCTCAATTATGATGACATGGTTGATGGTGCGCGCGAGACATGGTTCGACGGCTTCACCCATACCCCGGAGAACTCTGATGAAAACACTGTTTACAGTTCGATCGACGAAATTTTAGGAATCGGCGCGACAAGGGTTCAAATAGGTCCCGCGTTGCGAACGGCGGCACAGGCTCGGCGCGGGACCTCGTGGGCTGTCAGACAAATGTCGGGAGAGAAGTTCATGAGCGTTTGCCGCTGAATGCGAAGCGTCGAGCCCGGCGGTGGGTTTACGATCGTGCCCGTCTCGCCGAGCGAGGCGAACAACGGCGCCGAGGAGAATCCCTTCGAACTTGAAGCGCAGCGATTGCGCAAAGAAGGACGATAACGACGAGGTCCAGGGCCATGCCGCCGCATCTACAGCGCTATTTCGATAAGCGCGACGGCCGCTGTTACCTGTATTTCAGGAAGCGTCGCCATAGGCGGGCGCGGCTGCCGCAGCCGATCGGTTCGGACGAGTTCTGGGTCGCCTATAAGTCGCCACTCGGCGGCAAGAGCGAGATCGGCGCCGACCGCACCATCGCTGGCAGCGTCAGCGCCGCGATCGTCGCCTATAACGCATCATCGGACTGGAATGCGTTCTCCGATGGCACCCGCCGCCTGCGGTGCTGTCACCTGGAGAGCTTCCGCAAGCGCTATGGCCTTGGCCGTTGCGCCAACTCACCGAGAACTTTCTGGTCACCTATCTGGAGAGCATGAAGCCGCACGCGGCGCGCAATGTTCTCAAGACGCTGCGCGGCCTGTTGCGTCACGCCAAGCACGACGTGGCCCGCACCATCCACGCGACGAACGCCAAGAGCAGCAAGCATCCGTCATGGACGCCGGAGCTGATCGCGCAATATGAGGCGCACCACGCCATCGGCACCAAGGCCCGGCTGTGCTTCGCGCTCGGCAAATATACCGGCGCCGGCAGGACCGAGATCAAGCAAGATTGGTCCGCAGCATATCGACGTGAACGGTAAGGGCGAGAAGGTCGTCATTGGCATTCGGCGGCAGAAGACCGGCGTGCTGGCAACCCTGCCGCTGCACCCGGACTTGCGCGGCATCATCGAGGCCACGGCGATCACCGGCACCAAGGCGCTGCTAGTGACCGCTAGCGGCAAGTCGTACCTGCCGAACAACCTGTCCGACCAGTTCCGGGTCTGGTGCAACGAGGCCGGCATCCCGCCGCAGTATTCGACCCACGGCCTGCGCCACGCCATGGGCGATCTGCTCGCCGAGTTGGGAGCCAGCCCGAATGAGGTTGCTGCGGTGCTCGCCCATGCCAGCGCCAAGACGGCCATCCATTACACCCAAGGTGCCGACCGCAAGAGCATGGCGGGCAATGCCATGGCGCGGGTGATCGGCACGAATCGGGATCGGTCTGACAACTTGAGTGTCTGGGAGACAACCCAACCCAGACAATCGACGAGAAAAAAGCTAAGAAGTCAGTTAGATGGTCGAGCCAGAGTCAAACTCATCTGGATGCACTCGCGGCAATCTCGCAGGCTAGTCTTTCGACAGTTTTTCCGCGCGGATCTATCCAAAACTACGATAGCCTCCAGTCGTTAGTTGCGCGCGCTCAATTTTGACCTCTTAAATCACCGCTGTGCATTACAGTGGGGAGCCGACGTGAGCGCTAGCAAAATTCTCTGGGGTCAGATCTTTACCGTCCTCGCCATCGTTGTGATGATGATGTGGGTGGCCACGCAGTGGACGGCGTGGCGGTTGGCATATCAACCGCAGCTTGGGGCTCCCTGGTTCGAGGTCGCGGGCAGTCCGGTTTATCTACCGCCGGCATTCTTCTGGTGGTGGTATCGGTACGATGCCTATGCGCCAGGAATCTTCATTGAGGGGGCATGTTTCGCGGCGTCCGGCGGCTTTGCCGCGATCGGCGTTGCCATTGGCATGTCACTGTGGCGTGCGCGCGAGGCGAAGACGATCACGACCTATGGCTCAGCGCGTTGGGCGACAAAAAACGAGATTCGCCGAGCTGGTCTACTTCATGCGGGCGGTGTCGTTCTTGCTCGTTTCGGCCATCAGTACCTTCGACACGATGGACCCGAGCACGTGTTGTGCTTTGCGCCGACGCGGTCCGGCAAAGGTGTGGGGCTCGTTGTCCCAACGTTGTTGACCTGGCCGGGTTCGGCCATCGTGCACGACATCAAGGGGGAAAACTGGCAGCTCACCGCCGGATGGCGTGCGCGCTTTGGCCGCGTGCTGCTGTTCGATCCGACTAATCCGCTCTCGGCGGCCTACAATCCATTGCTCGAGGTGCGCCGCGGCGACACCGAGGTGCGCGATGTCCAGAACGTCGCCGACATCCTGGTCGATCCAGAAGGCGCCCTCGAACGGCTCCGCACAATCCATAGCCGTCCATGCCATCCCAAATAAGTCATTATCTTTCTTGCTAAATCGTCTACTCTCGTCCATAACTGTCTATGCCAATCGCTGGGACACCTTCGGGACACTGGCTGGTCGCGATGGGATGGGCCCTCGCATTTCAGTAATCGGTACTGCGGCCGCAGCGCAGGGCAAGCGGGCTACAGATGTCACCCGGGACACCGCCGGGGCACCGATTGAAGGGGGAGGCCATGACACGAAGGGTGCGATCCAGGGACCTCGAAACTCGCTCGGCGCGGCTGCGCCTGGCGCGTCGCAAGAAGCCTTACCCCGCGAAAATCATGCGCGGCGTGTCCTTGCTCTACCGGCGCAACGAGACCGTCGGGCCGTGGATGGTGCGTGTATGCCGCGATGGCGAAGATTGGACCGAGCGGCTCGGGCTTGCAGACGATTTCGCCGAGGCGAACGGAGGGGATGTCCTCGATTTCTGGCAGGCGCAGGACCTTGCCCGGGTGCGAGCGCGCGTCGGCAAGGCGACAAACGATCTTTCCGTCATCGCACGGGTCGAGCACTACAGGACCATTCTTGAAACACGCGGCCGTGACCTGCGGAACGCATCACGAGTGCTGTTCCACCTGAAGGGCACCAAACTAGCGAACACGCTCCTGACGTCCTCGTCGCTGTCGGAACGTCTGAGCGAATTTCCCGACCATCTGGCGTCAAAGGGGATCAAGCCGGCGACAATTGACCGGATCAACCGCGGCCTCAAAGCCGCGCTGAACCTGACGGCGGAAAACGACGAGCGCATCACCCGTAGGCCGTGGAAAACCGCCCTGAAAACCATCGGCGGCGACGAAGCCGGAGCCCGCAACGTCGTCCTCGACGATGCGGACCGCCGGGCGCTCAAAGCCGCTGCCTATCGGGACAGCGACGAATTCGGCTTGTTGATCGATGTGCTGGATGAAACCGGAGCGCGCCCGAGCCAAGCCGTGCGCTTAACCGCAGACGATGTGCAGGCCGATTTCGTCGAGAACCGAACCGGCAAACGGCAGCCCCGTCTGATGATGCCGGTGAGCTTCAAGGGCAATGGGAAGAAAGCCCGTCGCTTCATACCGGTGCCCATCACGCCGGCTTTGGCAGCTCGGCTGAAGGGTCGTTCCGGCTTGTTGCTGAAGCGAACCGATGGCACGCCTTGGGACAGAAACCTCTCACGCCACTTCGCCGACGCAATGGAGGGCGTCATGTTCAACAATGCGGCCAAGGTGACGATGTACGCGCTGAGGCACACGAGCATTGTGCGGCAATTACTGGCCAACGTGCCAATCCGCGCTGTTGCGGCGCACCACGACACGTCAGTGGTGATGATCGAGCGCAATTACAGCCGGTTCATCAGCGACCATGTCGATGAAATGGTGCGCGCGACATTGCCCAAGCCGACCGAAATCGTGTCTCTCGGTGAGCGGCGGACCACCGGCGCATAGCAGCGACCGGGATTCGGGCGATGCTCAACAGAAAGGACGCGTCACCGGCAGTTGAGGCCGACATAATCCGTAAGCAGGCTGCCGAGATCGCGCGTCTACAGGGTGCCAAACGTCGCGCGCTGGCAATCGCCGACGCGCGAGCAAAGGAAAACGCCGCGCTGCGTGCGGAAATAAAACGGCTGCGCGGCGACGCCGAGAAGAACGCATGACTCCGCCTTGGCGCTTGCATAGACGGTTAGGAGCAGATATAAAGAGATATAAGGAATTATTTTCTTTTGGATGTGAACGGCCCCAAGAAGGCTTGACCGGATAAGCCCTAAACGGCAAGCGCCCGGGATCCAAATTACTTCTTCGCTGACCAGGACGCGGGTCACTAAGGACAGCACACCGCTGCTAGCGGTGCGTTTGTCTAGGAGGCGCGTCATGCACGACGGTACCATTCAAAGATTACGGGAAGCACTTCCGCCGCTGCTGACGGTTGCACAATATTGCAAACTGATGAACCGCTGTCAGGCAAGCGCCTACCACGACCTGAAAAACAAGCCTGGAATTGCCGTGAAGGTCGGCGGCTCCACGCGCTTTGTCACTGACGTCGTGCTCGACGAGATGCGGCGTTTGCCGAATTGGACCCCGCAAAAGGAGCGCCTCGGCGCAAGCAAATATCACTCGGCAAAAGTCGTCGCACCCAAGAAATCGCGACTTAAAAAGATTGCCGCACCGCGCCGTGAGCCCGACGTGGAGGTGCGGCCATGAAGGCAACTCGCGCATCCGCCAGCACGCCGCATGACGAGCATGACGGCGCGGACACAGTTGAGCGATTTGCAGAAAAGAACGCCATCAGCCGCGCGCAAGCATACAAAGAAATTGCAGCCGGCCGGCTGATCGCCAGAAAGGTCGCCTCGAGAACGATTGTTACGCACGAGGACGCCGCTCGTTGGCGGCGTGCGCTGCCCAAAGTGCCCGCCAACGGCGCACCGAAGAGGCCGAATGACGGCTTGCCGGTGTGGCTCTCCGAGCCGCGACCGGCGCGCCGCAGGGCCAAGCCGAAAGCGCCGAAAGCGACCGAGCCCGGACACGACGTTGCCAAATAAAAACCGCCGCCGGAAGGACCCGAGCGGCGGCGGTGTAATCGTTCTCAACGCTAACAAACGCCAATTCAGACGATTACACGAATGCTAGCTTGAGGTCCAGACCGGCGCAGCTGAGTGAGGCTGTGCAATGGTTATAGGGCAGGGACCCATCTGGGGCGGCGGATACGGCATTCCGTTCGATGCCATCAATGCTGCCGCGCGGGCGCAATTGCCGTCGTTGCTGCGCGCGTGGTTTCCCAATGGCAAAGCCGTCGGGCACGAGTGGCACGTCGGCTCGATCAACGGCGAAGCTGGCGACAGTTTTCGCGTCAACATGCTGACCGGCAAATTTGCCGAGTTTAACGGACGCGGCGAGAGCGGCGGCGACGTGATCGGGCTCTATGCGGCGAAGTTCTGCCACGGCGACCGTGTGCAAGCGGCGCTCGAACTGGCCGACGAGTTCGGCATCGAGATCAAACAACGCGCGCGGGGCGAGCCGAAACCAAAAGCCAAGCCCGATGACGGGCAGCCGCAGTGGAGTTCGCTGATCCCACCGCCCGTCGATGCCGGTCGGCCTTCCGCTGCGATGCTATCGGGCTTCGATATGGTTCACTGGTACACGTCGCTCGACAAGCGTGAGACGCACGTTGTTGGCCGCATCGAGGCGCGTGGCGGCAAACCCAAACTGTTCATTCCGACCACCTATGGCGAACTCGACGGCGTGCTCGGATGGCACAAGAAAGCACCCAACCCGCCGCGCCCGCTGTACGGGCTCAATAGACTAACGACGATGCCGGATGCATCGGTGATCCTCTGCGAAGGCGAGAAGGCAGCCGACGCGGCGCAGCGCCTGTTTACCGGCCATGTCTGCCTCAGTTGGTTCGGCGGCGCTGCCCAGCTCGAACACGCCGATCTCGGCCCGCTGGCAAACCGCACGGTCATTGTCTGGCCCGACGCCGATGCGCCTGGGCTCGATGCAATGCGCAAACTCCTGCCGCGGCTGCCAGCCGACACGCAGGTGGTGCGGGTCGATGACCTGCCCGACGGGTTCGATGCCGACGACCTGGAGCGCCAAGGCTGCGAAGATCCGGCAGCGTGGCTGAATGAGCGGCTGCAACCGAACGAGCCTCCGGCAAAACCGGAGCCGAAACTAGCCGCCGAGCGAAATGGCTGCGAACAATGCAATAGCGAATGGCCCAATCCTCAGCCATTGCCCGACAGCTTATTGCCGGTTGCCGCCTTCGATTATGAATTGGTCCCCGATGAAATGCGGGCGTGGATCAAGGACGTAAGCGAACGTATGCAATGTCCGCCCGATTTCGTTGCGGTCTCATCAATGACCGCCCTCGGTGCCGTGATCGGGCGCAGGCTCGCCATTCGCCCGAAGGCGAAGGACGACTGGACCGTAACCGCCAATATGTGGGGGCTCATTATCGGACGGCCCGGAGTTTTGAAGAGCCCGTCGATGAACGACGCCCTGCGACCGATGCACTGGCTGTCAGCCTTGGCCGAGGCGAACTTCAAAAAGGAAATTGCCGAATACGATCTGACAGCCTCGGCTAATAAACTGCGTCGCGACGCGAATGCTAAAGAGGCCGCAGAAAAATTGAAGAAGGATCGCACCGCCGATGTCAGGTCGTTGCTCAAGGAGGACCAGGCATCAGAGCCGCCGACGCTGAAGCGATACATTGCAAACGATACGAACGTTGCCTCTCTCGGCGCCCTGCTGCAGCAGAATCCAAACGGCTTGCTCGTTTTCAGGGATGAAATCCTGTCGCTCTTGGACACTCTTGATCGCGAAGAGTTTGTCAGCGAGCGCGGCTTCTATTTGACGGGATGGAATGGCGACAGTTCGTACACCTTTGATCGCATCGGCCGTGGCCTGCACCTCCATATTGACGGCGTTTGTCTCTCGATGCTGGGCAGTGCGCAGCCGGGGCGCATTTCGCAATATCTCGGAAGGGCCATCCGTGGCGGGCGCTTTGACGATGGTCTGATTCAACGATTTGGCCTGATGGTGTGGCCGGACATTTCGGACGAATGGAAGCATGTGGACCGGGCGCCCGATCAGGAAGCCAAGGCGGAAGTAATGCGGCTGTTCGAGCGCCTCGACGCTCTCGATTTGCGCGCCATCGGTGCCTGCAATTGGAAGGGCGACGAGGAAGGCCTGCCGTATTTGCGCTTCGATGACGGCGCTTACGAGCTATACAAGGACTGGCACGCAAAGCTCGAACACCGTCTGCACGGCGGCGACGAGCTACACCCCGCGCTGGAGTCCCACCTTGCCAAGTATCGGAAGCTCATCCCCGGCCTGAGCTTGATCTGCCACGTTGCGGATCTTGCCGATGGGTCGAAGGGGCCCGTAGGCACAGACGGCGTGCGCCGGGGGATCGCCTGGGCGCCCTACCTGGAGTCGCACGCCCAACGCGCCTATGGCAGCGTCACCGCCGCATCGGCCGATACGGCCAAGGTCATTCTTGCCAAGATTCGCTCCGGCCACCTCAAGGACAAGTTCAGATCGCGTGACGTTTGGCGTCCGAACTGGTCGCGGTTGACGGACCGCGATGCGGTCCACGCCGGGCTGACGATGCTGGTCGATTACGACTGGCTGGCGCAGCGGACGGTCGACACCAACGGGCGCCCTGCCACGGTCTACACGGTCAACCCCAAGGCACTCGCCCCGGCATGAAAATCCAAAATGTGTGTACATCCGAGCACTGCCAAAACTGCCAAAAGGGTGGCGGGGGGCTTTTGGCAGTTTTGGCAGTGCTCCCCCTTAGACGTATCCGTAAGACCTCTCTCTACACACGCCCCCGCGCAGCCCAGAGCGGTGAAAACCGACGGCACGATGCCGGTCTCATCGCGCAGACGAAGGCAGCGAAACCAACCCCGCCCCGACCCACAGCAAAATCATGCATAGGGCGGTGGCGAGAGAGTGAGGCGCGTTAGCGCCTCACTCTCGAACCGCCGTCTTATGCCGCTTATAATTCTCACGGAGGATGACATGGCCAGACACCCATCCGAGCGCTCCGGCTCCGCGCCGTGTGTCAGTAACGTTCCCCCTGCCCCGGAGCCGTTGTCCGCTTCGCCAAGGGATGGCCTGAGCAGCGGACGGGAGGACGCGAGGTGCTATCTGGTCAACATAGTGCGCCTGCTTGCCGGTATTGCGCTGTCGCCCGAGAGCGAAGCGGCACCGCACACCAAGATGATGGCCGCCAAGGAGTTGGTGACGATTGCCAACCTGGCCCCGCAAGCCACACCCGCACCCCCGCAGCTGCTCGATGAGGATGCCGACGGCGGCAGTTATGACGAAGGCGGCCCACCGTCATGACCGATGCAGTCGAATCGTTTGCCGTACGGCAGCGGCGCGCAAGCAGCCGTGAGGAATGGAGCGAACAGACCAAGCTCGCCGCCCTACTGGCGCAATTCCTTAATCCTGCCACCACATTTTTTTCCGCGATGGAGAACAAGCCGCGCTCGCAACTGAGCGGCGTCTTTCAAAGGCGGCGTGGCGTGCGATCCGGACTTGCCGATCTCCTCGTCATCCATTGCGGCAAACCCATCTTCATTGAACTGAAATCGCGCCGTGGCGTGGCCAGCAAAGTGCAGAAGCAGGTCCGCGCCGAACTCATCCAGGCCGGTGCCGTGTGGTGGCTGGTGCGCAGCGCTCGCGCCGCGCTGACGGCGCTGCAGCGCTCGGGTGTGGTGTTTCGCCGCGAATGGCAGCCGCCGCAGCTGGAAGCATGGGAGGGGCCATTTGCCGACCCGCATCAGCGGCTGCCGCAGCACCCGCAGGTAGCAGCCGAGCGATCAGCGGCACGCAAGCGGTGGCGGGAGCGGCAGAACGGTGCGCGGATCACAGAGCAATCGGCAGCGGCTGAAGTGGCATAATTGAGTTGGCGTCGGGCCTTCAAGCGCGCGATATATTCTCTTCCGTGTCCCATGGGACTGGCCTTGGCTTAATAACGTATATCGGTCATCCTGTACAAGGGCATCTTCCAAGCACGGACGTGAATGTAACAGTTGGACCATCGCAGATTTCACAATCATTACCTCAAAACATTCCGCTCAGCCGCTTTGGAAGCAATAAACAAAAGGCAGCCGTAACGGGTTGATTAGTAGCGGCAAGCATCGGTCAAGAATGCTTCCAGTTGGCTGGAAATAATCGCGATGGTGTCATGTCCGCTCGTCCCGGCATCGGCTAAGTCGAGGTATTTCGGTACCTCGGTCTGTGCCACTAGACAAAGAAAATAACTACATCCGTACCTCGCATTCGGGTATTTTCCGGTTAACCTCATCCTCGCGTTGAACAAGGGAAGGGCGGAGGCATGGCTGATTATCCTGATCCCGACTTGTTACGTCGTATAGAGCGCTTGGAGTTTTTGACCGCGCTCGCGTTACAGCAATTGCGTCGTCACAAGCGCGGCGGCCCGCTTGATCGCGAGATTAACTCGTTATTAGAGGACCTCTCGCGCCGCGCAGTAGAATCCGCTATTCCCCACTCGATTGCTAGTATTCAGAAACAAATAAATTTTCTTCAGAGCGAGCAAGCTGATCTCAAAGCACAAGTACAAGAAGACAAAAATGCCTTTTCAGTTCGTCTGAACGAATTGAGCAGATCGATTGAAGAAATCAAACAAAAACATAACGCTCTTAGTGCTGACACTCATCAGTGGCTTGCGGCGCAGTCCCTTGGCATTGACACGAATGATGCGCGCTTATCTCGGTTTATCCCGCTCCGTGCATACTTATCTGAAAGTTCAGATCGTATAGATGAAGTAAGCCGAGAAATAACTGATTTGGTCGAGGCGTTTGGGTTCCAAATCGCTGACGACTTTCCTCCGACGCAAGGCTCATGGTTCAAGAAATGGTGGGTAAAAACAGCCGAGGTTGCTAGTCAGCCGGAAGTGGCAGAACGTCTCGCCAAAATCGAGCGCGCTCTAGAATTAAAGGGCCTTGGACAGCCACAGGCAGAAATCGACGCTAAGCAAGCTGACGCTGTCTCGAAATTGATTAAGACAACCAAGGATTTCCCAAACGTCGCTATGCAGATTGGATCGATCCTTTTTATTAAGGTAACTAAGGACTGTCAGCCAATGATCCAGGTAAAGACGCTGACACAAAATGAACTCATATATTTGGAGAGCAACCAGAATTTACTCGCATCCCCGTCCACTGTGCTGGATCGGCTCGCGGAAATGGCTCGCGACGCCTCCGCTTTTTCAACGAATCTTGATGAAGAGGGGCATGGAATCCCCGTCAGTGCGCCGGAGACCACGGCGACGGAAACTCACGCAAGGCACTCACTTCCGAGTTCCCCCAAAAACAGACATGGTGCAGTCGAGAGGAAACGCCCTTCGCCTCCCTAGATGCTGCCAAGCCGCTGCGAGCAAGCTTCTGGTCAGATCGCTTTCGGCTTTTGGAAAAAGTTCGCAGGTCGGGCGCTCCGGGATGGCGGGACGAGCGATGGGCGGAGGGACGATGGGTCGATGGCTCGCAATTGCTGGGCTGAGCGCCGGACGTGGCGGCGCAGCGACGGGCAACGCAGCGATGGCGAGAGCGGCAGAAGGCTGAGCGGACGGGAGCCGGTGGCGGCGAAAGCGGCGTGATGAGCCCGTCAGAGCGGCGGCCGCGCGGCTGGCACCATCATCGCGGCCGATCCCGCTGTAATGGTAGCCTTTTGCTGTATGCGTCTCGCGATGCGAGGCCTCGTGGCTTGCAATCGGCATTCCCGTTCTTGCCTCCCGCTTCGCCCGTTCGTTTCCAATCCTCAACGCGAAACGGCAGACTACCGTCCGGTTCGCGCCGGTAAATCAATTGTTGACTAAAGGTCTCCCAGAAAATTCGTCGCTCCGCTTCGCTCTTCGGAAGTTCAAGACCAAACTGTCCCGCTAGCGCTGGCAAATAGCAGTCAAAGGCGCTCATAACCAGTTCTCCCCAAGCAGGAATGCGAGACACTGCCCACTCATAAAAAACGTAGGCAACGATGAGGCCGCCTGCTATCCAAAATATCCAATAGATTTGAATGCTAGAAATCAATGTGATAATCCCAGAAGCCGTCCGTAAGTGGCTGTTATGCCAATCAGCCGAGTAAATTAAGCGTCCAACGCTGAGAAGACAAATTATCGTAGAAAAGAAGCAACAGTTTACCAAGAAGTCGATTTGACTCCGAACACCCTGAATTAGTTCTAGAAACGAATTTGGTAATACAGACACAAGGCGAAGCCAGATCACGATGCCATCGGCGCCATAAATATCTCGCGGGTAGACTTCGAACGCTTTAATAACGTTTCCAAAACGCGTGGGGAGAACGTCTGCTTTGCCTGATGGTATCGACCGCACCATTTGCTTTCTGAGCGCTACATAGCGTTCCAATTTGTTGGCAGGAAACTTCTCTCCCTCTTTCTCCCAAAGATCATATAGAGATTTGATTTCGCCCAGATCCGCTTTCAAACGTTTCCTATGCCGTTCTTGTAGGGGCTTTTTGAGCCATTTTGGGAATGTATAGCCCTCGAGAAAACGATAAAGCGGCAGATTCAACATCAAAAGCAGGACGGCCACTACCCACACGACGAAGAGGAAGTAGACGCCCTTTCCGACAATGTCTTTCGGGACGTCTTTCGCTACCGCAGCGCCAATGAACTGAGAAAATAGTGGTTGATCGTAGAAGAGAAAAAGTAAACTGACGCCAAAGAGCAGGCTCGGCAGCAGCGCACCTAGAATAAAAGCACGGTCAGCCAATTTGGGAAGTGATGAAAGCACAGTTGGTACCGTTCCGTTTGTCAAACGCGAAAGAAGGTTGAGTGATCAGCCGCGCGCGTCGTATTAATTGTTTGGACGTGGGCCCAATCCTTTGGGCGTGGGTGGGGGAACCGTGGTGTCTCCCGGCAAGGATATTTGATTTCGACGGTAAAGAGAACGGCCGCTAACATAGCCGAAGCGAGTTGCCCTCATCCTTGTTTGTTTTTTCTCCGCTACGGCATTCCCCTTTTGTTGTTTTTTCGCCGCTACTGCTCTGCCTTTTACTTGGACTTTTTTTGTTTTCGCCAGCGTACATCCTGCAATAGGCGGACGATGGTCCCCCGGCTGTACAACGCAGAGACGCGTCTTGGAGGCCGCACTGATTGTGGAAAATGCGCAGACCGCCAATCCGACTATTATGGCCTGGTTTACGCTCTTCATCATGAGGGTCACCGCTACCGCGCGCGTCACTTTGGCCGGGGCTTGGGCGGGCCAAGCGTGTAATCTCCGGGCAAACCTATATTTGCGGGCGAGCCTATTCCGGGCAAGCTTAGTTCGGTTGCTCCGTACGAGCCTGTATCGGGTAAAATGGCAGGCTCTGGAAGCGGAGACGGATATAATGTTGGGGGAGCACTCTGCGGCGCCACCGGCTGTGCCGCATGTTGCATCAGGTATTGTTGGACCAGCGCGCATGGCCCAGGCCCTAGAGGGCCCATGCAGATCGGACCTTGAACTGGATCGTATCGTATAATTGGAAGCTGTTGGGCTAAAAGCTCGCTACCTGAGATCAACCACAAAAAAATGACGGTTAAAACTATGCTCTTCTTTAGAAGCGCTTTGTTGCACGTTTCTCGCCTCGCCATTTCCTAGCTCCCACCCAGTTATGTCATTCGCTGTGACCTTTTCCACTGGCAGCGCTTGTCAAGAGAGTGAGACGACACGCAATCGATATGCGATTTGACCAAAGCGCAGAAATCGTCGGTGGAAAGCCTTTCTCAGGGTCCGCTGTCAGGAAGGCTACTCTCATTAGCATGACGGTCTGTGCCGTGCATCACATTAGTGCCACCAATCTCGGTAGCGCGACACCGCACGGTATTCTGGTGCCGTCAGCGAGCAATTTTCTATCCACCAGGGAAGACAATTGGAGGCTTGTGGAGCGGCTATTCAACAGTGAACGGCCGGCAATTTAGATTATCGGCTAATTGGGATTGTTCGTTAAGGCTTTAATTTTTGCCAAACCGGCTTTTCCTAAAGCGCCCATTGATCGCCGCCAAACACGTAGTGACAGGCTCGACCGACTGCCCACGCAGCGGATGCTAAGACGATAAAATATAGGAAACCTTCGTCTTCTTGGGTGGCGCAGTCTTGGCCGGCAGTCGGAGCTGAATCAGACGCCGGATTGCCAGGCAGGTCAGGCTGCCGACGCCGCCAGTCGTGGATGGCCTGCAGTTCTGAGGCCGACATCATCAGGTGCACGCGGGTAGGGTGCTAGTTCGCTAGTTCATCGTTTCCAAAGTCCGAATCATATCAGGCGGCTCGATCGAGTTTGTAGGACCATGTGTGGACGACCGGATCCTGGTTGAAGTGATCCATGGCCGCCGTGATGCGATCCTTGAGTTCCTGTTTGGATGCGACGCGGATGTGGCGCAACACCGAGCGAGTGAGCTTGGAGAAGAACCCTTCGATGAGATTGAGCCAGGAGCCGTGTGTGGGCGTGAAGGTGAATTCGAAGCGCCCCACGGGCTGCTGTGCAAGCCAGGCCTTGGTCTCCTTGGAGATGTGTGCCGAATGATTGTCGAGGATCAGCTTGATCGCGGTATGGGCCGGATAGGCGGCATCGATCAGCTTGAGGAATTCGATGAATTCGCGACTACGGTGCCGATCCTTGACAAGGGCGTGAACCTGGCCGGTGAGCAGATCAATGCCGGCCAACAAACTGATCGTGCCGTGGCGCTTGTATTCGTGATCACGCGCAAACGTCGCATGGATGCCAGGCTCGGGCGGCAGGTCCGGTGCGGTCGTCGCAAGCGCCTGAATGCCCGGCTTCTCATCATAGGAAATGATCGCCACCGCGTCGCTGGGTTTTTGCTTGGCTTTTGCCGCAGTCTCTTTAATGATCTTCACCTCGCGATAGACACACAGGACTTCCGCCATCTTGGCCTTAAAGTCGGGATCACGGCGTTCCAGGTAGTAACGGACCTTGTGAGGCTTGATCTCCTGCTCGTTGAGGATGATGCACAACGTGCCCTGAGCAAGCTTGCCCAGGCAAACGTGCCCCTCTCGCGGCCCATGTTCGCGCACATGACGGGCGAGCAGCCGCGTCGTCCACAATTCGTGGGGATAGCCGAGTTCCTTGGCCTTGTGGCAGGCCAGATTCACCACCCAGGCCTTGGCCTCGGCTGTGATTGTCGGCTTCCGGCCCGGGCGCGGCAGATCGTCCAGCGCCGCCATCGCGCCCAAGGCCAGGGCTCGTTCAACGCAGCGCTGAACGGTCTGATGGTGCACCCCTATGGCCCTGGCCACCGCAAAAAAGGATGCGTCCTCCCGGTAGGCGAGCAGCATTCGCGCACGCTCGACCCGGCTCGCGGGTTCCGTCCGCGACCGCGCCACCGCAGTCAACCTGGCCGCATCCTCCTCACTCAGCGCCAACTCGATCGCATGCCGCCACCCCGCCATGATCTCAATCCCCGCTTCCGAATCAGAGCAGCGAGGCTACAACCCATGTCAGCAAAAATAAATCCACCCCATATGATGCGTTTCAACGAATCGATGAACTAGTTTCCCTCATGCCGCGTTTTATTAGGGGATGGTGCCTGTAGCGCAACTAGGTGCTGAGGCGCATTTTGTCGCTGGGGCACGGTTCCCCGGGATCAACGTGGTCGCGCCTCGCCGAACTGCCTACCGCACACTGCCCGAGAATGGGGCTGCGGAAGCTAACTAACCCGCCAGCCACCGTCCTGCTCGGTGCATTAGCGTCACTTAGAGCGGGGACGGATTACCGTGCCTTCTGGGCGGATTAAAGAATTTGGCGTGGCATAAGCCTTCCACTCCTTGTGACTTTTGAACTTGAGGAGTGCGGCCGCGAGTCACCCTCGGTGCCGAGCCAATCGCCCCAACTCACCCAGCCGGCATCAGCGTAAACGCTTACAGGTGTGGCGGGGATGTCGTTGGGCTTTTTCTTTGACTTGGCATAAACCCTCCAGTCCTTTTCACTTTCGAGCTTGAGGCGATGAACAAAGGCACGAGCATTTTTGAATGGTCGCCACTCATCGCCGTGCCCCCGGCTGCCGGTGCCGAGCCAAGTACCCCAATTTTCCCAGCCAGCATCGGCGTAAATCGTGTGAGGGTTGGTAGGGATGTCACGGGGCCTTTTCCGCGACCTGGCATAGACCTTCCAGTGCATGCTGTTTTTGAGCTTGAGGCGATGAACAAAAGCACGAGCGTCTTTAAATGGTCGCCAGGCGGCGCCCGGCGGCTGCCGTCCGGTGCCGAGCCAATCGTCGTAACCCGCCCAGCCGGCACCGGCATAAGAGCTGTCAGGGATCGCCGGGATGTCGCGAGGCTTTTTCTTCGACTGGGCATAGGCCCTCCATGCCTTTACATTTTTGAGCTTGAGAGCCCGCACAAAGGCGCGAGCGTCTTTGAATGGTCGCCACTCACGCTCGATGCCGAGCCAATCGCTCCAACCCACCCAGCCGGTATCGGCATAAACCGTATCAGGGGTGGTCGGGATGTCGCTGGGCCTTTCCGCTGATTTGCGGTAGACTGCCCATTCCTTGGCGCTTTTGAGCTTGAGGCCATGCACAAACGCGCGCGCTTCTTTGAAAGAGCGCCAGTCGCCGACGTGCCGCCGGGTGCCCAGCCAATCACGCCAATTCACCCAGCCGCTGTCGGAATAAGTATTCTGAGGATTAGACGGAATGTCATTGGGCTTTTTCCCGGACTGGCAGTAAGTTTGCCATCGCTTTATGTTTTTGAGTCCGATGCGGCGCACAAAAGCGCGAGCGTCTTTGAAGGATCGCCACTGACGCTCGGTAGTGCCGAGCCAATCGCGCGAGCCCGCCCAGCCGGCATCGGCGTAAACCCAATTAGGGCTCGCCGGGATGTCACGGGGCCTTTTTTCCGACTTCGCGTAGGCCTTCCACTCCTCAAGACTTTTGAGCTTGAGGCCACGCACAAAAGCGCGAGCGTCTTTGAATGGTCGCCACTCATGCTCGATGCCGAGCCAATCGTCGTAACCCGCCCAGCCGGTATCGGCGTAAACTGAAGGAACATCCGCGGGGATGTCATAGGGCTTCTTCCCCGATTTACAGTAGGCCGTCCACTCCTTCTGACCTTTGAGCTTGAGGCCACGCACAAAAGCGCGAGCCTCTTCGAATGGTCGCCACTTACCAATGTGCCGCCCAGTGTCAAGCCAATCGCCCCAATTCACCCAGCCGGCATCGGCATAAACCGTCTGGGGGTTCGCCGGAATGTCGCTGGGCTTTTTCCCCGACTGGGCATAAGCCTGCCACTCCATGCTACTTTTGAGCTTGAGGCCGCGCGCAAAGGCACGAGCATCAGCGAAGTCCCGCCAATTCAAGCGTGCGACGCTCTGCCAAATCCGCGTCGAGACCGCGTCGGCAAACCGGCGGAGTGACATGTGCATACCGACCGGCACATCTCCAGAAGGCGGCTCAACAATCTTCCCTTTCGGTATGCGGCCTTGTTGGATTGCTCGAAACTCGTCAACAATGCGTTCGTCCTGGGTCGCGAGCCCGGCGACTATGCCCGCGACTCGCCGGAAGCCCGTTGTCTCGGCAAATTCTTCAAAACCCATCTCTCGGGGGACGAGGAGCGGCAGCAGGATGTAGCCGTAGTCCTTTCCCGGATACCGTCGCAAGGCACGTCCTGCCGCCTGGACTATGTCGATGCGACTCTGCTTTGGGTCGGCAAACACGACGCAATCAATGGCTGGCACGTCCACCCCTTCCGTTAGACATCGCGCGTTCGTCATGAGAGCCCGCGACTCCCCAACGAATTCGCGCAAGAGGTCGGCGCGTTCGCCAGCGCTCTTCTTGCTTGAGATGTGAAGGTTCGTGGTTCGCGGCGGCAGCCTATTAAGGACATCCTGCTGGTCCCGGAAACGCTGCGCCGCAAGGATGCTGGAGTGGAATGAAATCGCGTGGGTAGCCCCCTGTACTTTGAGCACCCGTTTGAGCGATACTCCGGTTGCGACCATCCGCGCCTCAGCCTCGTCCAGGTGGCGCGGATCCAAGTTCAGAATTTGGTTTTCTTCAATCGCCCTGGCAACGCGCTCGTCGCTCACAGCAATGGTCAGAATCTTGTAGTCCGAGATAATCCGTTGCGCGATTGCCTCCTTGTACGATAACTGAAAAAAGCGCTTACCGTAGTCGGCCTCGTTATCCATGGAGAGGACTTTATCGGGTATCACCCCGAAACACGCGCTCGGTGGCGGTCATGAACAAGCGACGCCGAGCCTTGAACTTTCGCTCCCGCAGCAGCGTAGCAAACGTCTTCGAACGCACACCCACGGTCTTGTGCGCTTCGTCAAGGATGGCAAGATCGAAACCTATGTTTGCCCGCCGTGCCGCCGCAGACAGTTTGTCGCTGCTCTGATAGGTGGTAAAAACGATTTTTGCTCCTTTGGCAGGCATCCGAAGCCGCCGCGCGATCTCTTTCGTATCGGTGTGCGTCGGCAATCCGGTGTCATAGGTTGCCCCAACAAAATCATCCCGTTCAAGATTGCCAACGCTCTCATCGCTGCAAACACAAAGCCAATCTGGAATCTGATTGTGAGCCATAAACTCGCGAGTCCAATCGGTAACGCTTTGGCGGATCAGTGCGAGACTTGGGACTGCAACAAGAACAGTCTTCGCTCCGAGCGCTTGAGCAATCCAAAACGCAGCAAGGCTTTTGCCCGTAGCGCAGGGCATAATCAAACGACCGCGCGCGGCCTTGTGCGCAATAAAATGGCGCTTCGCAGCGGAAATAGCGACGCGCTGGTGAGGCCTCGGGCTTCTTGGCTTCGGCCGCGCACTTCGACCCTTCAACCGTTCGACAATTGAGGACCAACCCCCATGGTCGAGTGATCGCCAACGGTCGAGACCAATTTCGACCGTCTTGCGCATCAGATGATGCTTGCTGACCGGTTTAGTAGCAGTATGAGCGACGACAGCCAAAGAAATATTGATGCAGGTATTAAATGCCAAACTGGTAAAGGTACCTAATTCTCTTCGCGTGAGAGGCTTATCGGGGTCGCTACGAAATTTTACCTGTATCGCCCAATACTTCCCCTGCCGTGTGCGCGCGATTAAGTCGATCCCTTCGTCGCGAGGCGTTGGAAGGTTTAGCCGGCGGCGCACGTCTACAGGTATGTCGCGCAGCAACCAGACGTCTTGAAGCTTAGTTCGATATTCGGGTGCGGTCTCGAGATAGAGCTGCGTTAATCGCTCAAATGCTCTGCCTTTTTCCGCTTCGGATGACTTTCTCGCTCGATCCCAGAAATCGTCCCAAGACCTGCAAGAGACGATAAAGCGGTCGATCTGATTCATCTCTTCGTCTGATCAAGCGTTGACCGATTCTTGGCCGGGCACGACTCACGACAAACTCCCGAACTTGTCGTTTGCTCCAAGCCAACTGGTCCGCCGGAGCCCGGCGCTACCGGACAGCGCTGATTTGTACAATCCTTGCGAGCAATATTGCTTGCGTACAATCTGCCTACCAATCGGAAATTCACGCCAATCCTGGAGTACGTCGAGCACATGCCCCTATGACGGGATTGTTGAACAGCTCGTGTTCGTCAGTCTTGCCCTGATGGCGCGCCCCTTCGCCATGCCGGGATCCCGGGTCGCTAATTAGGCGGAAATTGCGAAGAGTTCTATGCGGGCGATGAAATGGAGGACTGCAACGAGGCGCACTCTTGTGATTGCCGGCATTTTAGCTGCGGGCATTTCCGCTGCTCACGCACAATACGGCCAGCCCAGTTACAGAATCGGTCCCTAATGGAATGGGGGACTACAGCGTGCAAAGCGGTCCTTTTAATACAGAAATGGGCCAGTTTCGTTCCGATGAAATGGGTGGTTATTCCTATGTGCCCAATCCCGGCTATCCGCCGCCATCTGGCAATAGCAATCAGCGCTATGACGACAATAGTGCTGACGATGGGTGGAGATGACGATTCCGACAACTGATGCGCGCGATTTGCGCGGAAATTCTGCCGCTTTGCAATGAGCATCGCCACGGCTAATTTGCCGGGCACCGATGCTCTACGAGTTTTCACTCACCACCAAGGCCGACCAGGTGCCGACCGGCCCCGACTGGCTGCACGAGGTCAAGTACGACGGCTACCGGATGATGCTCATCCGCGAGCAGGTCCGCGTGCGCCTGATCAGCAGGGGTGGCTACGATCTGGCGCGGCATTTCCCGCTGATCGTCGAGGCCGCTCTGAGGCTGCGCCACTAGCATTTCGTGCTCGACGGCGAGGCGGTCGTGCTCGGCCCGAACGGCGTCTCCGACTTTTGGCGCGCTGAACTCGGGCAAGCGCAACGAACATGGCGCGTGGTCAGCTACGCGGTCGGATAATTTATGAACATCCCAAAACCGCAGCGTCTCCTGCACATGACGGTCGTGGGGAAACATTTACGTACGCGGAGACTTTATCGAATAGCCGACGAACCATCGGTGAGATCCAAGCTACATGTAGCAACCTTGAGGACAAGTGAAAACCTTGTTTCGACCATTACTGCCGCCTCGCTCAAACAGGGAGGCGGCGGCTCGGAAATCCATGGATTTTTTTGGGACAATTTTCGAGTTGGTCGGCTCGCGTTCGTCACGCCCGTCCCATCGGGGTGGTCGATGGTGCCCGGTCGGGCTCCGGCTGCGTGATTGGGTTCAGCGTGAGGTGCGCTCGCGCGCCACGACTGCACCTCATGGCCTGAATGTGTGTCGCGCTTAGCGACTGATCCTGCGACGGCGAGCGCGGTTGTGCACAGGCCGATTTGAGGCGGCAAAAGGCGCCGCTGTCGGCTGTCCGGTCAATGTTTGAACCGGGACACTTTCGGGACACCAGTCCGCGCCCTAATAGATAACATATTGAGTTTGCGAGATGTTCTCACGAAGACGCGGCGCTATCCGAGCCCTCGAACGGCGAAATCACTGGGAGAAGACAAGTCACTCACTCCTGGTCGGCACGATCCTGCATGTCCTTTACGCCGACCGCAACAAGACGCTGGCCGGCGTCGCCAATTTTCTCTCCGATCCCAAGCGCCCGATCGAGACTGCGCTGCGTGCCATGATGACGACGCCGCATCTCGGCGATCGAGCCCATCCGGTGGTCGCGTCGGCTGCGCGAGAGCTGCTCAACAAGTCCGAGAATGAACGCTCAGGCGTGCTTTCTACCGCGATGAGCTTTCTTGGCCTCTATCGCGATCCGATCGTGGCCACGGTGACCTCGCGTTGCGACTGGCGGATCGTCGATCTCGTTGGGGGAAAACGTCCGGTCACGCTCTATCTCGTGGTGCCGCCCTCCGACATCAGCCGCACCAAACCGCTCATTCGGCTGATCCTTAACCAAATCGGCCGCCGCCTAACCGAGGACCTCGGCGTTCGAGGCCATCGCATGCTGCTCATGCTCGACGAGTTTCCCGCACTCGGCCGCCTCGACTTTTTCGAGTCGGTGCTCTCCTCCATGGCCGGGTACGGGCTGAAGGCTTTTCTCATCGCCCAGTCTTTGAACCAGATCGAGAAAGCGTACGGCCCGAACCACTCGATCCTCGACAACTGCCATGTCCGCGTCGCCTTCGCCACCAACGACGAGCGCACGGCGCGGCGTGTCTCCGACGCGCTCGGGACAGCGACCGAGCTGCGCGCCATGAAGAACTATGCCGGCCACCGGCTCTCGCCTTGGCTTGGACACCTCATGGTTTCGCGCCAAGAAACCGCGCGGCCGCTTTTGACCCCCGGCGAGGTCATGCAGCTGCCGCCCACCGACCAATTGGTTCTGGTGTCCGGGGTTCCTCCCATCCGCGCCCACAAAGCCCGCTACTTCGAGGATGACCGGCTGAGGCGTCGAATCTTGCACCCTCCCGCGCTGAGCCCGAGCGGCGCGGGTACTTCTGGCGACCGACCTGCCCAAAATGCCGATGACTGGACAACTCTGCCTCTCCACCCAGGTGCGGCTGCCGTCAGGTCGGTCGCCAGCTTTTTGCCGGAAGACGACGCAGCGACCGGCATTCGCCGCGAGCCGGCCTTAGCCGAACACGAAACGATCGTGTCCGAAGAACCGAAGCCGAACCGGGAATTTGCGCTTCTCGAGGACGAGCCGGACGATGAACCGCTCAAGGCGAAGGCTCTGAACGACAAATTTCGCGGTGTGGCGCGGCAAGCGTCGCTTGATCCCGGCGACGGCCTTGGATTGTGAGGATGCCGTGAAAAAGGCCCGCCTCTCGGTCTATCTCGAGCCGAGCATGATGGCAGAGCTGGCCGAACTCGCCGACCGCAAGCAGCAGGCGGCATCGCTGATCGTGGAAGCGGCCATTACATCCTTTCTGGCCCTCGGTGATTCGGATCGGCGCGAGTCCGCAACGACCTGCCGGCTCGATCGGCTCACCCGCCAGGGAGAACGGCTGGAACGCGATCTGTGGATCGCCGCCGAAACGCTCGCTCTTTTTATCCGGTTTTGGCTCACCACGACGCCGCCGCTGCCGGAAAGTGCGCAGGACGCCGCTCAGGCGAAAGGGCGCGAGCGTTTCGAGTCATTCCTGGAGACGTTGAGTCGACGATTGGCAAAGGGCAAGAGCGTGCTGCGCGATATTTCGCGTGATGACGTCAACGGCGCAAACTCGCGGCTAGAGCAGATGAGTCCAAATAGAAAAACGAGAGCCCAAGGAGATCAGCCATGAAGCGGAAAGTTACCGTGCGGCTATCAGAACAGATCGTCGAACGGCTGAAAGCCGCTGCCGAGCGCCAGGGCGCGACCAAGGCCGCAATCGTGGAAGCCGCGCTCGATATTTTTCTCAGCTCCGGCGTCGATCCTGGCGAATTGATCAAAGACACGGCGACGCTCCGACGACTCAACTGGATGAGCCGCCAACTCGAACAGCTCGAGCGCGACTTGCGGATCGTCAACGAGACCGTGGCATTGCATGCTCGATACCATCTGACGGTCACGCCGCCGCTGCCGTCATCGCAGCAGCCCGCCGCCTGTGCGCTGGGCCTCGAACGCTTCGAAGCCTTTGCGGCACAAGTCGGCAGGCGCGTGCATCTCGGCACCCCTCTGATGCGCGAGACAATGGATCGGCTCAGCGCCGCGAGCCCGAAGCTCTTTGCCCGCGACATCGAGGAGGGCGCACCGCTCGGCGCCCCACCCGAACGGGGTAAAGCTGCACCGATCGGGTTGGATGCCAAGCCCAGGTTTGACGCTGTCGCCGCGGAGGGCGGCAGCAACGCCGGCTTTCCCGAACGGTGCGATAGTCGCACCCGCTAACGCGGTGCCGTGTGACCCGGGCGCGGGCGGCGCTGACGCAGCTCGCAGACCGTGGCCACGGGATCTGACCAAGCGCCCGCCCAGCAACGCGCACCTGATCGCGTTTGTGTTTCTGCCGTTCGCTGTCGGGTTTTATCTGTCTTACCTGTTTCGGACCATCAACGCGGCGATTTCGGGCCCGTTGGTAGCGGACCTTGCGCTCGACGCCTCGGATCTGGGACTCCTGTCGTCGGTTTATTTTCTAACCTCTGCGGTCGCGCAAATTCCAGTGGGGATGCTGCTCGACGGCTATGGCCCGCGCCGCGTGCAAAGTGCCATGCTCGTCGTAGCGGCAGCAGGTGCTGCGCTTTTCGGTACCGCGCAGCACTTCCTGTCGTTGTGGATCGGGCGCGCCCTGATTGGTTTTGGCGTTGCCGCCTCACTGACGGCTGGGCTGAAGGCCATTGTTCTATGGTTTCCAAGGGAGCGCATGGCGCTCCTCAATGGGATCATGATTATGCTTGGCGCGCTTGGCGCCGTCACCGCAACGGCGCCCGCCCAAGCCCTGGCCGAGACGATCGGCTGGCGCGGGCTGTTCGAGCTGCTGGCGGCAACGGCGGTCGTGGCTGCCGTCGTAATCTACTTTGCGGTCCCGGAGCCTGGGGGCGCAGGAGTGTCCGTGACCCGCTCTTCCTCTGCCGGACTGAAAGCCGTCTACACCGATCCCAGGTTTTGGCGATTGGCGCCGTTGGCGGCGACTTGCGTCGGCTCGGCCTGGGCGCTGCAGGGCTTGTGGGCGGCGCCTTGGCTGAGAGACGTCGAGGGCCTCGATCGAAAGGCGCTGATGGCGCAGCTCCTCGCCATGGCAGTTGCGCTCGGCGTGGGCGCCTTGGCGCTTGGCACTCTCGCTGACCGCATGCGGCGGCACGGCGCAGGTTCGCAACGCCTGCTCGCCGCCGTTGTCACCCTTTTCGTCGCAGCCCAGCTCACATTAATACTGCGGTTGCCCGTGCCATCGTGCCTGCCCTGGTGCGTTGTGGCCATTGTTGGGGCCGGCACGGTTCTCACCTACTCGATGATTGCGGAGATCTTTCCCAAAGAGCTGGCAGGGCGTGGCAACGCTGCGCTTAACGTCTTCCAGCTTGGCTGGGCTTTTGTCGTGCAGTACGCGACCGGCTTGTTTCTCGCAGTATGGCCCAGCCAGCACGGCCATTACCCCATGATTGCCTACCAGGTCGCCTTCGGCCTCAATCTCGCGGTGCAGATCACCGCGCTGGCCTGGTTTGAATGGTTCCGACTTCGAACGCTGGGTGCGCGTGCGATTCGCGGACTCCTTGGTGTGTCACCGCCGATCTGCAGAAATATCGGTGCGACGCACTCGCCGTATGAAAGGGCAATGGACTTGTTGGTGGAACGTGTTGCGTCAGCGCGCCAGCAGGCGAGCACTTGGCGCTTTGTGGCAGCTGGATTGGCGGGCATCTGCCTCGCGTTGGTTCTTGCGGTGACAATCGTAGCCGGCCGCGCCGAGGTCAGGCCATGGATCGTTCAGGTCGACCGCCGCGACGAGACCGCCACGACCAGTCCGCCCGGCGGCCCGCCATCGGATGCTCAGATCGCCTATTTCCTCGCACGATTTTTCAAAATGTCCGTCCGCTCTCGACCGATCCAGTCCCATGCGGGCGAGCTGGACCGATGCGCTCGCCTCCCTCACCGGCCGCCACGCCCGGATGCTCAGCGATTGTGCCCCCCAACGCGAGGCCAATCGGATAGAAAGCGTTACGATCGAAATAATCTACATCGTGCGTGCTTCCGCCAACTCTTCGACATCCATTGACGAGCATGGTCTTGCCTGCTGTCGAGCCTGGAGTAGAAGCTGCCAATCGCGCGCTGTCCGCGCTAGCAGTAGGCATCGGCGCGATGGCGATCTGCCACGTTAACGACGAATATTCCGGCGCGCCTCCCTCCAATGCGGGATTTTGCCGTTGCGCGGGATGGCGACGATCAGCTTTGGAACGCTGTTGCCGGGACTACTCGCGGCCGCCATGCTACTTCTTGCGCTGCTCATGCCTGATGTCCCGGCGCGCTCATCCGCCGGTGCGGAGCCTTTAGGAGGCAGCGATTTCCAAGCAGCGTGAATTGAATGCCGTCCAAGCACCTATTCCCTCGCGCCGCCAGTGCATCAAGCTCGCCGGTGCGGGCGCGCTGACCGCCGCTTCCGTGGCGCCCGCGCCTATGCAAGCGACCTCCTACGCCGCGATTGAGTGCGATTGCGCCGCAGCTTTTCCGCCAGGCTTTCGCTGGGGCACCGCCACCTCGGCTTATCAGGTTGAAGGCGCTTGGAACGAAGACGGCAAAGGCGAATCAATCTGGGACAGGTTTTCGCATACTCCCGGCAAGATCCGCAACAACGACACCGGCGACGTCGCGATCGATCATTATCATCGCTATCGCGATGACGTGCGGCACATGAAAGCACTGGGAACGAGGAGCTATCGGTTTTCGATCTCCTGGCCACGGATTTTGCCGCAAGGCACGGGAGCGGCCAACGCCAAGGGGTTGGCTTTCTACGATCGTCTGGTGGATGAATTATTGGCTAATGGCATTGAGCCGTTCGCGACCCTCTATCATTGGGATCTGCCGCAAACGCTGCAGGAAAAATTCGGCGGATGGCAATCGCGTGACACCGCCGAGGCATTCGCGGATTATGCTGGCTACATAGCCGAAAAACTCAGCGACCGGGTTGGCCATTTCTTCACTCTCAACGAACTCGCCACGTTCATCGAACTGGGTTACCGCAGCGGCCAGTTCGCGCCCGGCTTGAAGCTTTCCGCAGCCCGTCTCAATCAGACACGCCATTTTGCCGTTCTCGGCCACGGGCTCGCAGTGCAGGCGATCCGCGCCCGTGCCAAACCGAGTACCAGGGTCGGGCTAGCGGAAAACATCACGGCCGCAGTCCCGGCGATCGACACGCCGCAGGACATCAGCGCCGCCGAAAGGGCGATGCGCGAACTAAATGCGGGTTATCTCACAGTCATTCTCGAGGGGCGCTACACGCAACACTTCCTGGCGGCCGCCGGGGCGGACGGCCCCAAATTCACCGATGACGAGCTGCGAGCAATCGCCACCCCTGTCGATTTCGTCGGCCTCAATGTCTATACGCCGACCTATATCCGCGCTGCCGCCGCTGCGCGCGGCTACGAAGTGCTGCCGTTCTCTAAATCGCATCCGCGCACCGCGGCTTCCTGGCAGTTCATCGGCCCCGAGGCGCTTTATTGGGCGCCGCGGCACCTGCATAAAATTTGGAATGTGAAGGAGATTTATATCAGCGAGAACGGCTGCGCCACCGAAGATGACCCGGGCATCGACGGTCTCGTCCGCGACAGCGACCGGATCATGTTCCTGCGCGCCTATCTCGGCATGCTGCAACGTGCGATTGCCGAGGGCGCGCCGGTGCGTGGCTACTTTCATTGGAGCTTGTTCGATAATTTCGAGTGGACCTCAGGTTATGCTACCCGTTTCGGCCTGATCAGAGTGGATTACGCCACGCAGAAGCGCATGCAGAAGCTCAGCGCCGCGCTTTATGCGGAAACGATCAGACGCAATGCGGTGGCATAGTTGGCTGTTCTTACAGCTCTCCAGTCGGAAGAACGGGCCGCGACCTGGCTCGACGACCGCCGCATAGGTTATAAGAAGGGGGATGAAGATGGCCTCGGCACGGCCCAGCATGACTTGGCAAGGGAAGGCCATGATCGGGAGGTCTGCACCCGTCCTGGCGGTCACCGCCGTTACGCTTTGCTTTGCTTCCGGCGGCCACGCCAAGGGCAAAGTTGTACGGCGTGTCATGGTCCAATTTTCAGGAAGAGCGTTAGAAGACCGATGAAGCCGCGATCAAGGCGGCAGTCGCGGCGGCCGGCGGCGAATACATCTCGCCGACATCGAGTCGCTGATCGCACAAGGCGCCAACGTGCTGATCGTGCTGGCGCAGGACGCCTCCGCGATTGCACCGGCGGTACAGGAGGCGATCGACGAGAGCATTCCGGTCATCGGTTACGACCGCCTGATTGAAAATCCGCGTCCATTCTACATCACGTTCGACAACAAAGAAGTGGGGCGGATGCAGGCGCGCGCCGTGTTCGCGCGGAGGCCACGGCCTTCATCAAGGGGTCGTCGGCCGATCCAAATGCGTACTTTCTATGCCGGTCAGATCGAGCTGTTAAGGGAGGCCATCGCAGCCGCGGTGATCAAGAACATTGGCGAGGCTTATACCGATGGCTGGCTGCCGGCTAGCGCGCAGAGAAACATGGAACAGATCTTGACCAAGAATAACAATAACGTGGATGCCGTGGTGGCGTCGAACGATGCCACGGCCGGCGGTGCCATCGCCGCGCTGGCGGCGCAGGGCCTGGCTGGTTCGGTGGCGGTTTCCGGCCAGGACGGCGATCACGCCGCGCTCAACCGCATCGCGTTGGGTATGCAGACGGTTCGGTATGGAAGGATGCGCGTGCGCTCGGCAAGAAGGCCGCCGAGGTCGCCCTGCTGCTCGCCGGCGGCAAGAACCTGCTGCTCGCCGGCGGCAAGAAGATGAGCGACATTCCCGCAGCTTTGAAGTTCGACGGTGGCCCGAAGAAGGTCGAGATGAACTCGCTGTTCTTGACGCCGATCCCGATCACCAGAGAAAACCTCGATGTCGTCGTCGATGCCGGCTGGATCAGGAGAGACGAAATCTGCCAGGGCGTCAAACTCGGCAACGCCAAGATTTGCGGATAATTGCCGTTCGCCGATGAAGCAGAGCCGTTTGCGTCCGCTGGCGCTCTTTCTCAGTTCAACGCAGCTCGACACTCGGTTACTCGGGTTGATCGCCGCGCTACTGCTGATCTGGATCGCTTTTCACCTGCTGTCCGGCGCGTAATCTGTGGAACCTCTTGGTGCAATCCTCGCCCGTCGCCATCCTGGCGGCGGGCATGGTGCTGGTGATTGTAACCCGCAACATCGATCTGTCGATCGGCTCGATGCTCGGCTTCATCGGGATGATCATGGGCGTGATCCAAACGAAACTGCTACCGAAACTGTTCGGCTTTAAATATCCAGCAACATGGTCGCTCACCCTGGCGCCGGACTGATCCTCGGCGTCCTGCTTGCGCGTTCCAGGGTTTTATCATCGCTTACCTTGGCATTCCGTCGTGGCGCTGCCGAAGGACGGCCTGTTCATCACCCACGGGATCGCGATTCCGGTCCTCGTCGCCATCGGCGCCGGCGTGGTGGTGATGTTCCTGGCGAGGCGCACCAGCTTCGGCCGGTACGTCTACGCGATCGGCGGTAACCCGACGCTGCCGAACTGGCGGGCGTCAACACACCCGCTGGGTAACCTTATTATGCTCATGGGTCTTCTTGCGGCGCTGAGCGCCGCTGTGTCGATCGCGCGTCAGAACGCCGCGACCAATGCCGAGGGCACGCTCGCCGAGCTGTTGGTGATCGCTGCGGCGGCCATCGGTGGAACCTCGTTGGCCGGCGGCGTCGGCACTGTGGCGGGTGCGATGCTCGGCGCCCTCATCATGCAATCGCTGCAATCGGGCATGGTGCTCGTCGGCGTCGGCACGCCGCCGCAGAACATTGTTGTCGGCGCCGTTCTGGTGCTGGCGGCATGGCTCGACGCTTGTACCGGCGGCGGACAACATCATAAGGCAGAGTGACACAGGGAATTCGAAATGGACGCCCACACCGCCCGCTTGTCGCACTGCGTGACATCTGCGTTTCGTTCGGAGGCGTTCGCGCCGTCGACCGCACGTCATTTGAGCTTTGCCCCGGAGAGGTCCTGGCGCTGGTGGGCCACAATGGCGCCGGCAAATCGACGCTGGCTAAGGTTCTCTCCGGTGCCTGCGAGCGCGATTCCGGGACGATCACTATGGGCGGCGTGGAGGCGGTGATTTGACAATCCGCGCGATGCTAGACGATGCGGCATCGAAACGATCTAGACGCTGGCTCCATCTGGCCGATCGGATCTGCGTCATGAACAACGCCCGTGTGGTTGGTACTGCGCGCGTCGTCGATGTCAGCAAAGACGACGTCCTTGGCATAATCATCCTCGGCGAGTGTCGGCCGAGGGCAGTGCTGGGTCCGGTTGCGATAACCAAAACTGCTCGGATCAAAGACCTTCTCGAAGATCGGCACAGTCGAACCGCGCTCGGGGGCAACATCACCTGGGGCAGCGCCGTAGCGGAGCCCGATCGAACGCGCGAAACGCGTCCCTAATCGTTCTGGCGCTTTTATGGTGCCCGCACTTTGGATAGCTCACGCCGGCTGCGGATCGGTCAGCCCGCCATGTCGTGCCACTGTGACGGCGACACCATGGCGCGCATGAAGGGCTATGGAGACGGAGTGGTGGAGGGAGCTCATACAGCCCGGTATCAGGGCGCAAAGAAGCTGCGCGAAACCACGCACGGGCGGCGACGGTTTTGTGCGACCAACCCGACACTGCTTTTTCTGTCGGGTTCCCCGGTTTCGGTCTACTCACGCCGCGCGCCACGCCGTTGCGCATCCGCCGCGAGGAAGCGTTCCGCGTCTAGAGCTGCCATACAGCCCAAGCCAGCGGCAGTTACCGTCTGACGGTAAATGTCGTCGGCAACACCGCCGGCGGCAAACAAGCCAGGGACAGAAGTCGCTGTCGAGTACGGCGCGGTTTTGATGTGTCCGGTAGGTTTGGTCTCCACCTGGCCAGCCACAAGCTCCGTCGCCGGGGTACGGCCAATGGCGATGAAAACGCCGTCGATGCGCCGCTGGCTCACGGCGCCAGTCTTGATGTTTCTCAGCTGCGCATGTGTGACTTTGGGTGGATTTTTGCCGCCGACGACATCGTGGAGTACCGTATCCCAAACGACCCTGATTTTCCGATTCCTGAACAGTCGATCCTGCAAAATCTTGTCAGCGCGCAAGCGGTCGCGGCGGTGCACGAGCGTGACGATGGAGGCGAAATTGCTCAGAAAGAGCGCCTCCTCCACGGCGGCATTACCCCCACCGATCACTAAAAGCTCCTTGTCACGATAGAAACAGCCGTCACATGCGGCGCAGTAGCCGCGGAATTTCGCATCTGAGGGCAGCTCGAGCGATCGCGCCTGCGCGCCGGTAGCGAGGATCAGCGCCCCGCCAAAATAGATAGCACCGGATTCGCATTCGACGCGGAAGGGACGCCGTTCAAGTTCCACCTTCTTCACCTGATCGGCGACGATATTGGCGCCGACATGAGCGGCCTGCTTGCGCATCTGCTCCATTAGCCATGGGCCCTGGACGACCTCGGCATAGCCCGGATAATTCTCGACGTCGGTTGTGGTCATGGGCTGGCCGCCGGGCGCGGTGCCCTGGACCAGAACCGGGTTAAGCATGGCGCGGCCGGCGTAGATGGCCGCAGCATAGCCGGCGGGCCCCGAACCGATAATCACGACTTTGGCTAAGGGCGTTTTCGTCACCGGCTCGTCTCTTGTTATTGCGGCAGCAGGCGCGCTCGCCGGCCTCGAAGGCCAAAAATGCCCTTTGCACATTTGCCTCCGTCCCGCACGAGCGCGGTTACGCGTTGCATTTAGGGATGTTGCCGACCTCTATGCAAGGGGACTTCGAGCGATCAGGATCAGGCCTGATGCTGATTCCTGATACCAATGCGGCGGGGTGTCATCCGCATGTCGGCATAAGCTCGCGCGCGAACAGTTCGATTGCGGACAGTATTGCCATTGGCCTTTTACAGAGCGTTATCAGTTTCGTAAGAAGCCTGCCTGATCGAGCGGTTCGAAGGCGCAGCTATCTGAGAATGCGCGTGCGGATGTCTTTCTCAAATCCGGTCCTGAGTGGGGCATCGAGGGATGCAGCAAGGCTCCAGCATTCAGCCGTAGATCAAAGGCGTTACTTTAGCCGGTCGAGTTATTCCCGGTGCTGATGCATGCGACGGCAAGTATCGATCCCTCGTCTCGAAAACGACTGCGTCCGTTTCGCGATCGCAGATACTTGTGCACGCCTTTGAGAACAAGTAGCCTATAGCCATGGTTCGTTTTGTTCGCTGGCGGGGCGAGCGCCGGAAGCAGAATTTAGGAGTTGACGATGCCCGTTGGCAAGGATCGGGTTGCGATATCGCGCCGTGCGCTGCTGGCGGGGTTAGCGGCGGCAGGCGCGCTGCCGTCGCGACGCGCACTCGCCCAAGCGCAGCAGCCGCTCAAGATCGGATTTCTCACCGTTGATACTGGTCCACTCGCTGCCGGCGGGAAGCAGCAGGAAGAGGGCGCGGCACTGTTTCTGCAGGAGCGCGGCGGCATGATCGCCGGGCGTAAGGTCGAACTAATCAAACAGGACACGGCGGGCAACGCTTCGCTCGCGAGGACCAAGACACAGGAATTGGTAGAGCGCTACAAAGTGCCTGTCATGATTGGTCCGTTGGCGACCAACGAGGCGTTGGCGATGGACTCCTATGTTCGGGAGACAAAGGTGCCGCTGATCACCACGACCTCGGCGGCAACCGTCGATCTGAAGGCTCGTCAAGTGAATCCGTGGGTACTTCATGCCTTCGGCACGGCGCCGCAGGTGACCTATCCGCTCGGTGATTATGCGGCTAAGACGCTGGGTTATAAGCGGATGGCGATTGTTGCGGAAGATTTCACCTATGGCTATGAGGGCGCCGGCGGATTCCAGCTCGCGTTCGAAGCCGCCGGCGGCAAAATAGTGCAAAAACTTTGGCCGCCGCTCAACGCGCCCGAATACGCCCCCTTCCTGGCACAGATCAAAAGCGACATCGATGGCATTTATATGGGCTTTGCCGGCAGCAATCCGCCGCGGTTTCTTAAGCAGTTCACTGACTTCGGGTTGAAAGGAAAGCTTGGGGTGCTCGGCAATACCACCAGCGCCGACGAGGGAATTCTCAAATTGATGGGCGATGAGGCAGTGGGCGTTTACACCGCAGGTTGGTACGCCGCCGGTCTTGACACTGCAGACAACAAGAAATTCGTGGCCGGCATCAACGCCGCCTATCACCACGATCCAGGCTTCTACACGGCCGGGCCTTATACCGCGCTGCTGATCATAGAAGAGGCGCTCCAGGCCACAGGTGGCAATGTCAACGATGCAGCGGCCTTCCTCAAGGCGCTGCACAATGTCGGTCTGACCCGCGGTCCAATCGGGCCGGTGCGGCTTGACGAGTACGGAACGCCAATCCTCGATATCTATATTCGGAAGGTCGCGCGGGTAAATGGGAAGCTCGTCAATGCGATCCTTAAGACTTACCCGCAAGTGAGCCAGTTCTGGACTTACAATCCCAAGGAATTCGTCACGCGACCGCCCTTCTCGCGCGACTATCCGCCGAGCAGGTACCTCGAATAGGCTAGGCTACTGTAGCGGTTGAGAACAGTACGCTATGCGGCCCTATTTGGCGTCGCGATCGGGAATTTCGATTGTCCCGCCCGCCTTACACGGATGAAGCAGACGCGGGTGCCCCCGGCCAAACGGTCGTGCCTTGCGGGTAAACTCGACGCATTGATTGTCCAAGCGCGCTAAATACATCAAACTTGCTCAGGAAGATCAGTGCAATCGCCAGAGCATACGATGACGGGTTATTGGAGTTCGGCTGGCGAGTGGCGATGATCCCACTACCCGGCGTCTGGCCAAGCAGATCATGATTCGGCAGACTGGCGAACACGACACCTAAATTCGCGGGCGCGTTATTGAGAAACTCGAGACTTCTCGCGTCCGGTCCAAGACCGAGAGGACCGTTTCGCGCTAAATGCTTGCGGCGTTCACGATGCTCAGGCCAACCCGGGTTGTTGGTGTTTCAATCTGAGATATCGCCGCGGTCGAATTCGCGTGCAATATTTGAACTACAGCCGCCGCCACACCCGAGCGACTTTCAGCATGCCAACGTTGGGCCCGCAATCGGACCTGATTTGCTTTCCACCTTGGGGTCGCTCGACAATCAGCGGCTGCTTTAGAATAGCAGTGCGCTGAGCCGGGCGGCAGCGGGTTCAGTATTTCAAAAGTACCGTTGCCTATCAGTGGCAAACTTGAGCCTTGTGCCCGCCGCTCTCACCCTAACGAATGCACAAGTGTGCTCCTGCTGCACTCCGATTTAGAACATACGAAAGAAGCTGGTCCGCGATACGATCAAAAGTCTGAGCGTGTGTCGCTTAGCTGACATAGTGCCCACAAAATGTCTCGTTCCAGTTATACGCAGGTCAAGGGTGCACGGTTCATCAACAGGCTTCCGTGCGGCTCGCCATGATCAACGCACCACCGGATAAGCCGCGGCGACGGCGCCGAGAGCGCTGCTGCGGTATTCTTTCTTCATTGCCGCGCTAGAGGTTATGTCATGAGGCCAAGCCGCATCGACATTCTGGCCGCTGTCCTCGCCGAGCCGCGCGGCATCACCACGCGGCAGCTCGCCGAGAAGCTGGCGACTGTTCCGCACCAGATCAGGCCGAGCCTCTCAAAGCTGGCCGCCTACGGCCACATCAGCAAGACCGTGATCAGTCCACGTGGCGATGCGGTATGGGGGCCAATTTCGTCGCCGGCTATTGCGCCGCAATTGCACGCTGCTTCCTGCTTGGTGCTGGAATCCCATTGCTCGTCTCTATTTGGCGCCCTGCAGCAGCAGCTGTCTGGCAGGCTCCGCCCCCGCGGGCAGAGCGGGTCCTTTCGCCTTAAGAAAACCGCCGACCATTGAAGCTGGCTTCGGTTCTCCTGGGCGAACTGCAAAACTCCAGGCTGCATGGCAAAATAAACAGGGTCGGGGGTTCTGCTGGGCGTTTTGTTCAGATCATCGAGCGCGCCGCGGCGCGATCTGTGCTCCCGCCAGCTCGAGCGCGGTACGTCATGCCGCGCATAGTGCGTACTCTGACTGGCCAGGTTTTGCGCTGGATCGCGCTCAGGCATTGTTCAAAAGGTCCCGCCGGATTGATTTTGCTCCTGGCCGCCGCGTGAGTGCGCGCCCGTTTGGGCGTCCCGGTCTGGCCACCTCACGTCCAATTCTCCTCCGCCTCGCGCGCGAGTGCGGGGGCCCCGGGATTTTTGACCTTGATCCAATCCGAACAGAGGCCGGAGCGATATGACGACCCGAGCCGCTTCGACACGATGCCCTCGCAACCAAGCTTGCAGGCGTGTTTGAACACGGTCTCGCCGTCGCCTTCGTAATGCTCGTTGAGCACAATCCCCGGATGGGGGCCGCGGACGGTCTTTGCCAGCGTTCGCTTGCGGTGCTCGATTGGTAGCCGGCGCAGATCCCGCCCGTCGAGCTGGAGCAAGTCGAAGACGCACAGCACTGCCGAGGCCCCGCGGCGGTGTTGACTGATAAGATCGAACGCCGCAAGACCAGCCTCGTCGCACACGACGGCCTCGCCGTCGATCAAGCATGACCGAACCGGCAGGGCGGCCACGGCCGCGGCGATCTGCGGAAATCGCGTGGTGAAGTCGTATCCCGTGCGAGTAAACAGGTGCACGCCGCCCGCGTCATGGCGCGCCATGATCCGAAAGCCGTCATGCTTTATTTCGTGGATCCACTCCGGGCCGGACGGCGGTGCTTTGGCGGAGGTGGGCAGGCACGGTTTAATAAACCCGCCCGTGCGGCGGGCACGCATTTCCATGCCGTCTGAATAAGCCACGGGCGCAGAGAGTTGACTGGCCGACTTGCCGCACCTCGTCGCGATCAGGCGTCAGGAGCAGCAGGGCGACCGTCGTAGCCCGGCTGCCCTATAGCCGGCTACGCTCTGAGTGAGCACGTAGCACGGGGTCATTGCCGTGCGATTGCTCGCAGGCCGCTGCGCTGGTGCGGCTCGCCCGCAAGGCAGTCGGTGTTGGCAGGCGGGCAGGGATCTGTTCCGTCCCCCTTCGCGGCTTTTCAAATGCGGTTGCGCGGCGCTAGCGGACGTGGGCGGCTCGCTTCGGCGTGGCTTCGATTTTTCGCGATCGCTTTTGCTTCAATGCGCATTAAGTCGCTCATCCCAGTCGCTGCGATAGCCCCATCCGGTGTCGTAAAGGCCATTCCACGGCCAGAACCCCTGAAACTCTCGTTGCTGCGCATTTAGCGGATGTGATGGGCCGATCCACTGTGACGGGGAACGCAGTTCGGTGCGCTCATTTGTTGACCGCGATCTGTCCTCGGTCAAATGCGGCCTTTGGGCCGAATGTCGCGATGTGTCCTCGGTTACCCCGTGCGGCCTTTGGGCCGAATGTCGCGATGTGTCCTCGGTTATTTTGTGGGCCCTATGCGCCGGATGTGTGCCCGTTTGAACATCGTCAAGCATGCCTTGCTCATCGGAATGAGCGTGCTCGACGGATGCTCGACGCCCTTTGCGGGAGAGGGCGCCGGAATGCGCGTCCATCGGCAGGTCAACGAGTTCGTGGCGCGCCGGCGCGGACGGCGGACGCAAAAGCGTGCGCGGACCAAGATTGCCCCACGCCGCGTCCATGATCTTTTCGAAGATCGGCGCCGCCACGCTGTTGCCGCTCTCGCCGGCGCCAAGCGTATAGTGCTGCCGGCCGCCGTTGTCGTAGCCGACCCAGACCGCGACCGTGACCTTGTTGCTGAATCCGACAAACCAGGCATCGTTCACGTCCGTGGTGGTTCCGGTCTTGCCGGCGACGTAGCCAGCGAGATTGCGTATCGAGCGCGCGGTACCCCGCGCGACCACGCCCTCGAGCATGGTGCGGAGCTGATTAAAGGTCGCCGGATCAATGTCGCCGATCGGGCCCGAGGAGGGCGTTTGAAACCGATACACCACCTTGCCGTTCTGCTCGATCGAATCGATGGTGTGCGGTGTGGGCCGGATGCCTCCGTTGGCAATCGCCGCATAGAATGCCGCAAGGTCGACCATCCGCAGCGGCTGTGTGCCCAGAACGAACGGGTAATACGGCTGGCACTCGCGGTAGAGCTGAGCGGCGAGCGCTAGTTGGCACACGCGGGCTAAACTGTCCTTTGCGTTCTTCGCTATGCCGCCGTCGAGCAAATGCGCGGTCGCGAGATTGCGGGAATTTTCCAGCGCACTGCGCAACGTGATCTCGCCCCACGCGTTGCCGCTGTCATTGCGGGGCGTCCAATAATCCTCTTTGCGCGTCGCGCCCTCGGGGGACGGCAGCGTGATCGGCTCGTCGCGCACAAGGCTGTTCGGCCGCAACCCGGCCTTCAGCGCCGCCAGGTAGGTGACCGGCTTTAACGCCGAGCCGGGTTGCCGCAGGATCTGGGTCGCGCGGTTGAGCTGGCTCAGTGGATACGAGAACCCACCAGCCATGGCGAGAATTCGTCCTGTCCTGTTGTCCACGACAATCGCGGCACCCTGCACCTGCGGTCGAACGCGCAGCACCGCGGCCGTGTGCGCGCGTTTCTTGCCAGTCGGCGCGACGTAGACGACATCGTAAGTTTTCAGCGCGTGTCGTGCTGCAGAACTCGCCGTCTTGAGCGGCAGGATGGCTCCATCGGCAAGCCCAACATGAAGCGCATCGTCGCGCGCGTTGGGTAACACAATAGCGGCGGGCCAATGCACGTCGTAAAGCGGCAGCCGCGCGCTCTCGAGGGCCTGCTGCCAGGCTGGAATTGCGGGCTGCGGCTGCGCCGAACCCTTGGGGGCCGAGGAGTCGCGAGCATCAGCGGCCCGCGCTTGCTCGATGCGGGCGATCGCGGCCGCGAGATTGGCTTCCGGTTGATAAAATTGCTGCCGGCCTCGGTCCAGTTCGTACTGCGCGAGACTTTCCTGGAGCACGGCCTCGGTGGCGCGCTGCAGCGCGGGCACGACTGTCGAATGCACGGTGTAGCCGCCGCCCCGGGGGTCGGCGATTCCAGCAACAGTCGTCGCTTCGCGCGTCACCTGATCGACAAAGTGGTATCCGGTGTCGCGCTCGGCGGCGGCATGATAGTCGATAAACTGCGGCAGCCGCCCCGATGCCTGCTGCTTCTGTTCGGCATTGATCGCGCCCTCCTCCTGCATGCGATCGAGCACGTAGGTGAGCCGCTCGCGGGTGCGGTTTGGGTGATGGTCCGGATCATAAAAGGTTGGCCCGCGCGTTAATCCGGCGAGCACCGCGCCTTCAGCAAGCGTCAGTTCACTCGCGTGTTTACCAAAATAGTGCCGCGCCGCCAGTTCAACGCCCCAAGCGCCGCGGCCGAGATAGACCGAATTCAGATAAAGGGCGAGTATCTCGGGCTTGGTAAGCACACGCTCCAAGCGCGATGCAACTATGATCTCGCGAATTTTGCGCTCGAACGTGACCTCGGCGCCCACTAACAAATTCTTCGCCACTTGCTGAGTGATCGTCGAGCCGCCCTGTGGGCGGCCAAGGCGCCCGAGATTGCCGAGAAACGCCCTGATCATGCCCTGTTCGTCGATGCCGTGATGATTAAAGAAGCGCTTGTCCTCGGCCGCCACGAAGGCTCTCTGCACATGGTCAGGGATTGTGGAGAGCGGTACCCAGATGCGCCTTTGTTCCGGCTTGCCGACCTCGGCAAAACGGGCTCGGTGATAATTGAGCACTTTTGTGACGCTGGGCAGCGCCTTGCCCCTCAGTACAGCCGGGTCAGGCAGATCGGCGGCTGCCCGGTTGTAGAAGGCGATCACGGCGCCGAGATCGATAGGCGAATGTTGCACCGCCTCGTTCTTGCAGAACTCCCGGTAGGACGTGAGCAGGTCGTCCAACTTCAACCCGTGGATGATGTCGGTGTTACCGGTCGCCTTCGGGTCGGCCAGCGCCGTGGCAATAAGGTCATCCAGATCGATGGCCTCAATTCCGAACGATTGGCGTAGATGGGCGCAGCCTGCCTGTAGCAACGTAATCACTTCCTCGCGGTCGCGCACAGGGTCGAAATGCGTCTTCACATCACCGGGCTGCGTGAACACCTGGCTCAGGGCGAGAGCGACAGCGAAGATTTTGACGAGGATCAGTTCCATAGCCCATCCCCGGCATTGCGGCACTGGCGGCGTGAATAATTCCGCCGGCTCGAATTCTGCGCGGATCACACTTACGTGATCAAAGTAGACGGCAATACGCCCATTGCACTACGGGAACTCACAAGGCACGAATAACTAACTCGCAACGCAGGGAATTAGCAAAAAGGTCCGTGGAACTCAGGCGATGTTGTTGGACATAGCGGAACAAAAAGTCGACGGAACTAATCAATAAGCGCCCGCTTGGCCCTGCGGAGTGTCACGACGATCGGCTTGATCGAGCCCTGTTTTATCTTTCCGGTAGTGCGCCGCTCGTTGTGCGGACTCCTGCGGAGAAGATCAATCAGAAGGCGCAAACCAATGTCGAAGTCAATGACAACCCTGAGCCTTTTTGCGTTGTTGAGCGCGGCGATCATGGCAATGCCCGCCTCGGCTCAAGCGCAACGATGTGTCGGAAGGTCCTGCGCACGACCCATTGTCGGCACCAGTGTCAGCACGAGCTACCGCTTCCGGACGGTACCGCGGATCAGCAACGTCAATCGCTATCGCAACGTCACGCGGACCAGCTTCCGCAATGTCACCAGAACGGCCTTCCGCAACATCCGGCGGGTGCGCTACCGCGACATCACGCGGACGCACTACGTGCGGCATATCAACCGCATCGTGACCGTGACCCGGCTGCAGCCAGTCGTGCGGGTGCACATGGTCACGCGCGTCCATCACGTCCTGCTCACGCGCCTCCACACGCGGGTGATACCGCGCGTCCGCATCGCGGTGATCCCGCGGGTTCGCACCCGCACCGTAATGCTTACTCAGACCCAGCACGTGGCGCAGACTAGGGTGCTGCCGACCCGGTTCGCGATGGGCGGTTCACGTACCATCTCGATGGGAACACGGATGGCGCGCATTTCGGGCGGACCGCTGTACAATTACGTTGGGCTGACGAACAGATACGGCAAGCGCATGCGCGCACGATGGCGTTGAGCCGTTGCGGGAAGTTCGCAGCATAAGTGACAAGACGGAGGCGGCAGCACGCTCCGCCGCCGCCTCCCTCGCACACGGCAGTGCCGCGTCCTCATCGCCGGCGGGCACGCGCAAGCTTCTCCTGTCCGCGCCGACCTCGTCAGCAAAGCTTCCGCGCGATGTCATCGAGAGTCCCGCGATCTGAAAAAGCCAGCGCGCCGCGCCGCGCATAAATGTAGCGAACGCGCCTAGAGAACGATTCCAGCTTTGGCGAGGATCTGGCGCGCCCGCGCGCGCTGCGCCTCGGGGATGATAAGGCGTTCGGCAAAATCGCGGCCCGAGGGGCGGGTGGCATCGATGCCCATTTTGGTCACCGTGAACGTCTGCGGGTCCGATGTGGGATCGAGAATCGCGCTTTTGGCATTGGGGATGAAGAAAATGTCGCGATCCGCTCGCACGCGGGTCGCCAGAGCCCACATCACGTCGTTGATGTCGAAGACGTCGACATCATCGTCGACCACGACTACGTATTTGGTGTAGAGCTCGGTGCCGAACGTCGCCATGGCCGCCATCTGCGGCTCGCCCTCGGCGGTCTTTTTCATCGAAATAAACGCCATAAACGCGCCGCAGGTCGTGTGCGGCACGTGCACCGCGCGCACATTTGGCAGGTTCCGCTTGAGCGCGTTGAAGATTTCGCCCTCGCGCGTGATGCAGGAGACCAGGACATGGTCCTTGGACATGCCGGAGGTGACCGACTGAAAAATGGCGTCGCCGCGCATGCGAATGCGCTTGGCGACAAACACATTTTGCGTGCTGCGGTAGGAGGCATAGCCGGTGAACTCGCTGAATGGGCCTTCCGGCTCGTGCACGCCGGCGAGGATCTCACCCTCGATGATGATCTCGGCGCCCGCTGGCACTTCGAGCTCATCGATGCCGCAGCGCGCCACCCGGTAAGGCGCGCCGAACAGGCCGCCAATGATCTCGAATTTCCGCGTGTTCGGCGGATAGGCGTAGACCATCGAGCCCATATAGTGCAACGGATGCGTCCCGATAGTCACGACCGCGGGCAGCGACCGGCCTTGTTCTTCCGCGCGACGATGGAATTCGTAGAGCCGGCGACGCGAATGCAGCGAGACCCCGAGGCGATTCCTCCCCTTCAGCATCAGCCGGTGGAAGCCGGTTGTATCGATGCCGGTCCCCGGATCGCGCGCCGAAATCTGACCGGCAGTGATATACGGCGCGCCGTCGACGGCGAATTGCAGCGTGATCGGCAGCTTGGTGAGATCGACCTCGTCACCCTCGATGACGACGTCGTTCCACGCCGCTTCGCTCACCGTTGTGCAGGGAATGTAGTGCTGACAGCGGTCGCGGAACGCGGCGGGCAGATTGCACGCATCGACGCCGAGACAGGCCGCCAGCAGCCGGCGGTTTGCCGCAACGTTGGTCACCACCGGAATACCATAGCCGTCCACGTGTTCGAGCAGGACGACCGGGTTTTTGCCCGCGCGTTGGAGCTCGAAGACAATCGCTGTCATGTCGAAGCGTTGATCGATCGGCTCGGAAATGCGCAAAAACTCGTCTGGATAGTCCGCCTCGACCATGTGCAGGAAGCCTCGCAGGCTCTGCCTGTCGATATTATTGTCGGCCCCGCTTGCCATCAAAACCTCAATGAGACACTCACCGGAAGCAGCAAGTTTGAGGGTGCGATAGTACGTTTGGAGGCATGAGATTAGCAACCTGGCCTTGACGGCACTCGCTCTCGCCCGTCGAGTAACCCGTCGGCAGAGGAAGGGCCGGGGTATTTGTCATACGTTGGGCGGTCGACCTGACAGGGTCGGCCCCGGGAGCATACGATGAAAGAGCAGGGTGTTGGCGCCCGCCTGTTGCGCAAGGAAGACAATCGCCTGATGCGCGGCCGCGGCCAGTTCGTTGCCGACCTGCAGTTCGCCGGCATGCGGGATGTGGCCTTTGTGCGCAGTCCCGTGGCGCACGCGTTATTGGGCGGCATAACAGTTCCGCAGGCACAAAAGCCGAGCGTGTTCATCCATACGGATCTTGCGGGCGTTAAGCCTATTCGCGCGATCTGCGGTCTTCGCGGTTTCAAGCCCTCCGAACAGACACCGCTCGCCTCCAGCAAGGTCCGCTACGTTGGCGAGCCGATCGCAATGTGTATCGCGCCGACGCGTGCGGAGGCCGAAGATATTGCCGGAACCGTCACGATCGAGCTCGCCGAGTTGCCGGCAGTCCGCGACATGCTGGCGGCGCGCGATCCGGCGTCGCCGCTCCTGCACGAGCATTGGGGCGACAACGTTTTCCTCGAGACCTTGGTCGATGTGAATATCGATGCGGCGCTCGATGCCCCGATCAAGGTGACACGCGAAATCCGCACCGCGCGCCAGTGCATGGCGCCAATCGAAGGCCGCGGCGTGGTGGCCCTGTGGGATGAGCGCCTCGAACAGCTGACGATCTATTCAGCCTGCCAGATGCCGCATATCGTGCGCACCGGTTTGTCCGATTGCCTCGGACTTGATGAGGGTCAGGTGCGGGTGATCGCGCCCGACGTCGGGGGTGGCTTCGGCAACAAGGGCATTTTGCTCGCCGAGGAGGTCTGCCTCGGTTGGCTGGCAATGCGTCTGCGACAGCCAGTGCGCTGGATCGAGGATCGGCGGGAGCATTTGATCGCCGGCGCCGATTGCCGCGAGCATTTTTACCGGATCAGCGGCTACGCCGATCGTGACGGCACGCTGCGCGGCATCGACTGTGAAGCGATCGTCGATTCCGGCGCCTATTCGGTCTACCCTTTCACGGCCTGCCTGGAGGCGGCGCAGGTCGCGAGCATCCTTCCCGGACCCTACGACTTTCCGTCCTACCGCTGCCGCACCTATTCGGTGGCAACCAACAAATGTCCGATCTTGCCCTATCGAGGCGTCGCCAGAACCGGCGTGTGTTTCGCCATGGAACTCCTGCTCGACGCGATCGCGCGCGAGGCCGGCATTGAACCGCACGTGATGCGAGCGAAGAATTTGGTCAAGCCGGAACAGATGCCGTTCAACAACATCACCAAAAAACACTTCGACAGCGGCGATTATCCGCAATCATTGCGTCGGGCGGTTGCCGCCATCGGGGTCGACTCGGTGCGCGCCCGCCAGCGGCGCAGCGAAGCCGATGGCCGGCTCATCGGTGTTGGCCTTGGCACCTATTGCGAGCAGGCCGCGCACGGCACCTCGGTCTATCACGGCTGGGGCATACCCATGGTCCCCGGCTATGAGCAAGCGACCGCCCGGCTGACGCCGGACGGCGGGTTGGAACTGCGGGTCGGCATCCAGTCGCACGGCCAAAGCCTGGAGACGACGCTTTCTCAGATCGCGCACGAAATCCTCGGCATTGATGTCGATAAGATCAAGGTGGTGCACGGAGACACCGCCATGACACCCTATTCGACCGGAACCTGGGGCTCCCGCTGCACGGTGATGGCGGGCGGCGCGGTTTCGGTCGCCTGCCGAGAGATCGCCCGGCGGGCTGCCAGGATCGGCGCACAACTTCTGCAAGCCGATCCTGCGCAAGTGAGCGTGCGCGCCGGCGAAGTGGTCGGCCCGCGCGGCTCGATCACGCTGCGCGAGATCGCGCGGACCTGGTACCTCAAGCCGCAGAATCTGCCGAACGACGTCGACATGGGCGGCATGGAAGCGACCATAGGCTATCGGCCGAAGCCGGATACCGGGACTTTCAGCTATGCCACGCATGCGGCTCTGGTGGCGGTCGACCCGGAAATCGGCACCGTCGAGATTCTCGATTACGTCGTGGTCGAAGACGGCGGCACGCTGATCAACCCGATGGTAGTCGACGGGCAAATCGTGGGCGGCCTGGTGCAGGGAATAGGCACGGCGTTATATGAGGAGATGCCGTTCGACGCGTCCGCACAGCCGCTCGCCTCGACCCTTGCCGACTACTTGCTCCCGGCCGCACCCGAAATGCCGACTGTGCGGCTCGAGCACATGGAGACGCCTTCGCCCTATACGGAGTTCGGCGTCAAAGGCATCGGGGAGGGCGGTGCAATTCCCGCACCAGCGGCTATCACGAACGCGGTCAACGACGCATTGCGGCCGCTCGGCGCCGAGCTAACCGTTTCGCCTATCGCGCCGCACCGGGTCCTTGAGGCAATCGCGCGCGGCCGATCCAGGAGATGAGCATGAGAGCCATGGTAGACGCGCCGCCGCAGAGTATCTCGCCTATGATCGAAGTCCCGAGCGCAGATCCGCGCGGTGTGCGGTGCCGGCGCGTGCGCGCACGCGATGGCGGGCGCGCAAGCGGACGCGGCGTAGGTGTGGCCGCTCCGCAGTCGGTGGGATCACCCTCGCTTCGAGGTCGATGCTGATCAGCGTTTCGCCCCGCAGGCTCACGCCGATGTTTGGCAAACCTGGCGCCGGCAATTGGGCCTCGGTCGCGCCGAGTACGAGGGGCGCGTCGGATGGTTTCGGCCAACCGGCAGTCGCGGCGTTCCCGTTCGCAGAGCTGACGGCGACGTCGGGCAGCGCGCTGGGTTGGAAAGCAACGGCGTCGGGCGCTGGCAGAACCGGAGCGTCCGTTACTACATCCGCGTTCACCCGCGGCCAAGCCGGCGATACGGCGCCTTTGTCGATGAGGCCCGCGTGCGGACTCGCCGCGGCGAGGGCCCAGGCCTTGGGGCCGCCCGCTATTTCGGAGCCTGCCGGGGCCGGCGCCACCACCTGCACGACGTGGAAGCCATGGTCCTTAAGCGCTTGCAACAATGCCGGCAGAGCCGCGACCGTCGCCGGATGAATGTCATGCAGGAGCAGAATGCCGCGCCCGCGTTTTTCCAGGCGGCTGATCGCGCGCGCGACGATCTGCGCGGGCTTGATGTGGTGGAACCAGTCGTCGGCGTCTACGTCCGAGCTGAAAACGACGAGGCCGCGCGCGGCGACCGCGTCTTCAATCGCCGGCGAGTTGCGGAGGCCGGGAATGCGGAAGAACGGCGCCACGTCGTTGGCATCACCAAGCGCGGCGCTGACCGAGGCGATGCCGCCATCGATCTGCGCGCTCAACTGGTCGCCCGCGAGTTTCTCAAAATTTAGCGGATGATCCTGGCTATGAGTCCCGATCGTCTCGCCGGCCTCATATTCGCGGCGGACGATTTCGGGATATTGCCGCGCCATTTTCCCGATAATAAAGAACGTCGCCTTGACGCATTGCGCTGTGAGGATATCGAGCGTCCGGTCTGACCACGGCGGCAAAGGTCCGTCGTCGAAGGTGATCACCACGTCGTGGTCCGCGAGCGGCAGGGTTTGCGGGTACTGCATCGTGCCGAGGCGCTGATATTGCGCGGGCGAAACCACCAGCGTGCGGCTTGTCCCCAGCGCACCGGGATGACCGGGGCAGCTTTGTGCGCATGCCGGCGCGGCGGCGAACAGCACCCAGCAAAGGATGTCGATCGCGATCGATATGGCCCTGTTGTGATTAGTCCCAGCCCTGTACATGCCCACTCTGGCCCCCTCGCGCTGTCGCGTCGCGGGAACCACCCGACCCGCACGCATCGTAAGGGACGCAGGCGCCTAAGGCCATAGCAACCGCGGCCTACGATGGCTTTTCTCGGCCCGTTCAGAAGAAGATGACTTCGCCGCCATCGAGCGAGTTCAAGGTCGATCGCGCATTGGCGGATGCCGGCGATCGTCACGCTTGACCAGGCGCTCGGCGTGAGCATGCGGGCTGAGGGCGCCAGGATCGACGAGCGGCGGGTGCCGCTGCAGCTCGCCGGCTGCGACAATATCAGGCTTGCGCTTGCGCCAGCCGCGCCCGCTGGACGGATCGATTCATTGCTCGCCCCGCCCGCCACTTTTCCGTCGTGGCGCTAAACGGCATGCACCGGGCCCGCTCGCGCTGACAGCTTGAGGGCAAACGCATATCTATAGCGACGCGGTTCGCAGCAGGCTGCAAGAACTGCCGGCCTTTGTGCCGGCCCAAGGAGCGGGCGATGATATCCAACAGCTTGCCCGGCCTCGATTTCGGCCTCGGCAACGAGATCGACATGCTACGCGAGACCGTGCGCAGTTTTGCCCAGGCAAAGATTGCTCCGCTTGCCGCCGAGATCGACCGTGCCAATTCTTTTCCGCGTGAGCTGTGGCCCCAACTGGGCGGCCTGGGACTCCTCGGCATCACGGTAGAGGAGGCACTTGGCGGTGCCGGGCTGGGCTATCTCGCGCATTGCGTGGCCATGGAGGAGATTTCACGAGCGAGTGCGGCGGTTGGGCTATCCTACGGTGCCCACTCCAATCTCTGCGTTAACCAGATTCGCCGCAATGGCAACGCCGAGCAGAAGAAGCGCTACCTGCCGAAGCTCATCTCCGGCGAGCAGGTCGGCGCGCTGGCCATGTCCGAGCCGGGCGCGGGATCGGACGTCGTGTCGATGCGCACGCGGGCCGAGCGCAGGGGCGATCGTTTTGTTCTCAACGGCACAAAAATGTGGATCACCAACGGGCCGGTCGCCGATACGCTCGTTGTCTATGCCAAGACCGACCGCACCGCCGGCGCTCGCGGGATCACCGCTTTCATCGTCGAGAACACATTTGAGGGTTTTTCCACGGGGCAGAAACTCGACAAGCTCGGTATGCGCGGCTCCGATACCAGCGAGATCGTCTTTGCCGACTGCGAGGTTCCGGCCGAGAACGTGCTCGGCGTGGTCGGCAACGGCGTCAACGTTCTGATGTCCGGCCTTGATTACGAGCGCGCAGTATTGGCGGCGGGGCCGCTCGGAGTGATGCAGGCTTGTCTCGATCTCGTCATTCCCTACGTCCACCAGCGCACACAGTTCGGCCAGCCAATCGGGCGCTTTCAGCTCATACAGGCGAAACTTGCCGACATGTACGTGACGCTCAACGCCGCCAAGGCCTACGTTTACGCGGTGGCGCGCGCCTGCGACCGCGGCGAGACGACGCGCGAAGATGCCGCCGGCGCCATCCTCTATGCCGCCGAGCGCGCGACCTGGATGGCGCTCGAAACCATCCAGTGCCTTGGCGGTATCGGCTACACAAACGACTACCCGGCCGGCCGGCTTTTGCGCGATGCCAAGCTCTACGAAATCGGCGCGGGTACGAGCGAAATCCGCCGCATGCTGATCGGCCGGGAGATTTTTGAAAAGACGCGGTAAACCGCGCGGCTCGGTGCCAGCTTCCCGGCCTCCTCAGCGGCAGAGCCGATACAGCGCCGCGAGCTCTCGACCGCGCAGGAAGATCGGCCTGTCGGTTAGACCGCCGTGCCGCCTGATCCAGTTGCGGATCGGTACCGGGTAGGTGGCGGTGACCAGCCGTGTCGCCGCTTCCGTCGGATATTGCTGACCGTACATGTCGACCAGCTTCGGCGCATGGAAGCCCAAGACTGCTCGCTGCGTGACGCAAATGCGATTGCGCGGGATCGTGCTCAAGACCAATGTGCAGGCAGAAAAACGAGGACCGTCAATAATGACACGCTCGCCCGAGCGACGCAGCAAACCGAACAGCTCGAGAAAAGTGCTGACAACGCCCCCCGTGCCCCCCTCGATCCGCACGTCGGCCGAAGCGGGGTTAAGGCAGACAAGGAAAACGACGGCAACACAAAGAGCGCGGCGCATTCGACGCCTCCCATGCACGCAGACGAGCCCCCGGCGAGACGAAACCCGACACGTCTGAATTCGGCAGACGGGTCAATTCGCACAGCTGCGCGGGTTGTAGCTCACGAAGTTAGGTCCAGTCTCGAGCCGATCAAGAGCTCTTGATAGTTTCGCCACCCCGACGACGACGTGCTCGGCAGCGAAAAGCGTCTGGCACGAACACTTCTGCTCCTCGCGAATTACGGCAAGGAAGGTAAGCCGGAGCCGATTACCACCAAGATCAGCCAAGAGAACCAAGATCAGCCAAGAGACGCTCGCAGAAATCGTCGGCATAACTCGATCTCGGGTCAATCAATTTATGAACAAATTCAGGAAATTGGGCTTCGTCGATTACAACGGCCACCTGCAAATCCATAGTTCCTTGCTGAGTGTCCTTCTGCGCGACTAGCTTGTCGGGCCCCACGGCAAATATCTTGCCGCGGATGTTCAATTGGGAACAGGCCAATCCCGACCCCGCTTGGGAGAGGTGAGCTCAGGGTCGGGTGTGTTTGGGGTCGCCTGTGAGTGACAACGATGCACCTGGTTGCTCAGTATAGACAGTTTGCTAGCGATCTCGCGGCGATGCTGACGAAGCCCGCCGACAAGCAGGCATTGGAGCTGTTCGCGATAGGCTGGGACAAGGTCGCCAATAAGTACGAGGCGATGCTCCGCAGCGAAGAGCAGGAGCCCAACGAACTTGATGGTCGAAGTACGCTGGCGTCACGCGAGCCAGCTTATTTTAGCGTCGCTAATGAACCAGATAAGGTTCCCGCATGACGACGACGAGGACCGAACAACGACAAGGACGATGCGCGCCGCCCCCCTGCGACGTGTTTGCGATAGCGTACAGTCGTCCAGCTTTGCCGGCCCGGTGGGACCCACCTCTCCGGGCCTTCTTTATTTCGCTTGCGCTAACTTGTATCGCCCGACCGCAGTGCCCATTGGCGTCTTGGCGGTGATCGGTATGGTCGTCGCCGTCGAGGTGATGGTGGAGCGAGATAACGCGATATAATCGCTCGTAAGACCAGCGTGATGATAGTGTAGGAGGCCCGGCCATCCCGCCTGGCTTTCACTTATGGGCGACGGATGCGGCTTGCGTCCTTGCGCATTGCCGCGATGGCACGGCGCAACGAGCTGACCAAATCAAGCGCGAGCCACCGCGTTGGCAACGGACTTCGCGTACCATTGGCCACCGCGTGGATGCCCCGGGCATTGAGGGCGTCGGCGATCTGATGCAGGGGACCTTGCGCCGCTGCGCTGTCTCTCGCGAATGACCGAGAGCGCATTGGCCGCGTGCTGATCCGCTATCGCCTTCAGGGAGGCTACTTACAGCGCCCTTGCGGGCCTCTAAGGGAGAGGTGGACGTAACGGACGCGCTTCACTTGATTTTCATTTCGATGTTAATCAGTGGTCGTCGGCAGGTTCGCGTTGTAACCGGAGCTGCCGCCGCCAGTGGACGCCGGAGAGTTCCAATCTTGCGGGACCACCATATCGTAGGCATTCCGCCCGTTGACCAGGCCGTAGGTATTCCGCCCGTCGTCACGGGATTGGGCCAACACCGGCGAGCTGATGCCAATCGCCACGACGGCAGCGAGGAAAGCAAATTTCGACGTCTTACTCATGTTCGTCTCCTGCTTTGGAACCAACAAAGACGCTCCAAAAATAGGGATCAAGTATTTGAATGAGCATCATTCAAATGTCACCCCACACATGAGGTCGAATTGCGGAAATACGAGTGGTGCACGAAATTATATTTCAGAAGCATCCGACGGGCACATCAAAAAAGGAAGCTACGAGCGGTAACTCGTTACTTTTGCTCCGCACATCGGCTTGTAGAGGTCAGGCGTGACCGCCGAGAAATAAATTCTCGTCCGCAAATTGTTATCGCCGCGCTTCTCGAGCCCTTGCAGGAAGATCGACAGCCCCCTGGGTCGGTCACCAATCGTGATAGATGAGGCCCAAAAGGTCGTAGGGCGGCGCATTCTCCTTGCCCGCACAGACGATGCGGATGGCGTGCCAATTCCGACCAAAATCGTGGCGGGAGGCTCTCATTGGCTGTCGCGGAGAGGTGCTCTAATGCTGATTTGACGTACCCTGATACCTTACAACAGCCGAAGTCAGTGGTCCTGGCGTGGCAATTACATCAAGCGGTCGCTTCCATGCTCGCGGGGTAACGCGCAGGGCGGGCGTTCAGGGGGCTCACTGAAACGGCGGGAAGGCAATGTTGGCTGCTGTTTGAATCGCTTAGACATGAACAAATATTCATTGATGGCCGGATTACAGCGCCCACTGAAATAGGCTGCCGTAAGCTGGTGCCGGTGGGGTCTATCTGGCCGCGCGGCGCGAATGAGCGACCCATTGCGGTCGTAAGCCACCACGCTGAACAGATCGCGGAATTCGTCGATCGCGGGCGCGCCCGCAGTGAGAGTCGCGACTGTTCGCAAAATGAACCTCTATTCCGTGACTAAGGGTTAAGCCGCGATTATCGAATGGAGACACGCGATGCGCGACACGACCGGCAATCTGTCGCTGATGCCGGGCGTGTTCCCCGATTATCCGGCGCCGATCGTGCGCAACGCGCCTGGCGGCGTGCGCGAATTGATGATGGCGCGCTGGGGCATGCCGGGGCCGCCGCAATTCGGCGGGGCGCCGGTCACGAACATTCGCAACACCAAGAGCCCGCACTGGCGCGCGTGGCTCAAACCCGAAAATCGTAAGCGGATCAGGTGTGGAACCACTTTGATAAGCGTGCATTAACCGAGCGGACGTGCCCAAGCGACAAGGTATGCGGTGGAGCTCATTCTTTTAATAGTCGTACTCCTCTTCCTCTTCGGAGGTGGCGGCGGCTATTGGGGTTATCGCCGTGGCTATTATGGTGGTGGAGGTCACAGCCTTATTTGGATTATCGTAATCGTGGTCATCGTCGTCCTATTGGTTGGGCATCACGGCGTCCGCGTCTAGGGCCGCTGACCTAGCCGCCACCCTGTCCTCTTCAAAAAAATCTTAGTTCGATGTTCCGCGCAGTTCCTTCATGTGTTTCCCGCTGAAACCTATCGGCCGTCGAGGCGTTGTTTAGCGCAGGAAAATACCCCAGCGGGCAATGCGGCCGACAGCGGTGGCCCGGGCGCGCACCGAAGCAGCCAGAAGGCAGGCAGCGCGGAAAACAGTCAAAAGGTTTTGCATAACCAAAACGGCTAAGCGCCGACAACAAGGCCCATGCGGCACTAATAACGAACCGCATTCTCGTCGGGCTTGCTGCCCCCGTTCGGATTTCCGAACCGGGCATTTTCTTCGTATTTGAGGTAACGGGAAAAATCGGAGGCGAAATATGGTTCACCCTGCAGCGAAAAAGCGCGGCGCCGATCCGCACGTGCCGACGAAGCCCGTGCACAAACATCCAAAAGACGAAGCTGAACGCAAGCTTGAACAAGGCCTTGAGGAGACGATGGCCGGCTCCGATCCGGTAAGCATCACGCAGCCCAAACCGGAAAAGCCAGACCCATCCGGCTCCTGAGGTGCGCGCGTCTCTGGCGCAACGGCGGATCAGCGCCGTGACTGCTGTAATCGATGAGTAGCAGAGCAACGAGGGCCTGCGGCCCCAAGCTGTAAAGGCTAGACCAGCGGCGGCCGAGCCGTCGGCCTTGACAGCCAATCCCCGCTCATTGGCGCGGGCCATACATGGTTGCGCGGATTTATAGCGCGCCGGTTTCCCGTCACGAAGCGCCGCCGGAACTCACTTTCCCGCACGGTTTGTTTTTTGGCGAGCAAATGACTGAGCCAGTAAAGGGAGAGCTCCAACCGATGGGACTCGACCTGATCGTGCGGGATTGGCTTGCCTCGAGGATTGTTTGAGAGAGCAATCCGGCCGCATGGGTGATGAGGATCTACGAGGAGGCATTCCTCGGGTTCTCGTACGGATTCCGACCAGGGCGCAGCTCGCATGATGCGCTCGATGCGTTGATTGTCGGCATCTCCAGCAAGAAAGTGAACTTCATACTCGACGGCGATATCCGGTCGTTCTTCACTGAAGTCTCTCAGGAATGGGTAGTCCGCTTCCTGGAGCATCGGATCGGCGACAAGCGCATCATCCGTGCACACGGTGCGGATGCAACCGGGGGCAGAGCCGTTTCCCTAAAACGTGAACAACACGCCATGTACCACGAAATTCGGCTTCATGCACGAGGCAGGGCTCAACAAAGGCCGCATGTGGCCGACCGCCTTCGCGCTGAAGAAGTCAACTGCCGCCGAAGAGGCGGAGATCGCCGCGCTCGTGAAGAAGCTGAAGGACTGAACTCGTCATCAATCATGACCGAGGCGCTTGGGCTTGAAGTGCCACACAACCTCCTCTTGCTCGCCGACGAGGTTGATCGAAGAGGCATCTTTTTGCTGCAGTGCAATTTGGCGCTTAATGGCCCGTCGCGACGCGGGTCGCTACTGGGGTTAGAGGAGACGTGCATCCATCGGGTCCAATCGGTCGATCTTGTGAAGGTTTTCGGATGCCGGCCGCGCGAGATTGGCGGGGTCTCAGCCGAAGACCTCCAAGTGAAGGAAACCGCGGGAGAAGGATTGGAGCGCTACGGCTTGCGCTATGGGGATTTGAGTGCGGCCGGTGAGGCAGTGGCGTGTGCGCGCGGCGATGGCGGAGGACGCTGAGCGGCCCTCGCGGTGGCGAGAGCGATTTTCGTAGGTTGGCCCGGCTGATTTTTTGCAGTCTAGGCTTGATTGAGCATGTGGGCGAGCTGTTGCCGGGGCCGGCTGGGGACCAGCACAGCGAGCGCGCGAATGGGCCGACGTGCAGCGTTGAGGTGCGCTCGGTGATGATCATGCGACAACCACAGCACGAACAACGATTGACTGGTGGTTACTCAACATTGGCGGCATCAGCACTGGCGATCTCATCTTGAACTTGTGACAGCGCGAGCAGCTGGCGGGCGCGCGGGCGATGTAGTGGCACAAGAGGGTTGGGCGAACAGGCCGTAGTGGCGGATGCGGTGGAATCCCTTTGGGCAGCACAGGGATGAGGAAGCGGCGGATGAACTCGGCGATGGTGAGCGTCATTGCCTTGTATCGATCTGATCCTTTGCTGCAGTGGTCCTTCCACTTGAAGGTGACGCTTTTGTCATCGAGCGCGAGCAAGCGGCTATTGGCGATGGCGACGCGGTGGGTATAGCGGGACAGACTAGGCGAGCACGGCTTGCGGTCCGCCTACAGGCTTTTTGGCAGTTCTGTGCGTCAAGTACTGCAAATTGCGCCGCGCGTCCAACCGGCATTGACGATATGCGCGGTACATCGCCATCGACGTCGACGCTGTGACTGGCGCCATTTACATTTATAGCGACGGCCATGCCCTAACCTATTTCTACGGGTTTGAAGGCGCGTGATGCGTGAAGATCATCGCGGTTTTATCGTTGGCGCGTTCGCCATCAGAGTGGCAGCGCGCCGATGATCGGTGCAGCAATTGCGGGTACCGAGCCTATAGAACCAATTCATGGACGCGCCTTCACATTTCCACGTGCCGATGACATGTTCTTTCAAACCAGAGTGACAGCGATATCGACGTTGCCGCGCGCGGCTTTGGAGTACGGACAAACCTTGTGCGCAGCTTCCAGCAGAGCCTGGGCAACCTCGCGCTCCACACCAGGCAGACTGACGTTGAGACGAATACTCAGCAAATAGCCGTCATCCGCGAGGTTCAGGGCCTGGGCCAGCATGAAGAGCTTCGTACCAAGGATGGCGGTGATCCTCCTGGCGGAAAGGGATGACCAGAGCCCCGGGCGCAATGCCGAGCGCGACTTCCATGGCGAGAAGCGCAAGAATGACACCCATTGATGCTCAACCACCGATCCCGATGCCCGGCTGTTCCGCAAAGGCGCCGGCAAGGAGGCGAAGCTCTGCCACATGGGGCATCTGATGATGGAGAACCGCAATGGGCTCATCGTCGACGCCCGGATGACCGAGGCCAATGGCACGGCCGAGCGCGAAACCGCGCTCGACATGATCGTGGATAATGCCCGGCCCGGCAGCACGTGGGTGGCGACAAGAATTATGATACTGCCGACTCCGTGGCCGGATGTCGCGAACGCGGCTGGCACACCGCATGTCTCGCAGAACAATACCAACCGCCGCTCGGCGATCGACCGGCGAACGACCCGACATTCCGGCTATCGGCTCAGCACCATCAACCGTAAGCGGATCGAAGAACCATTCGGATGAATGAAGACCATCGGCGGGCTGCGCAAGACCCGTCATTGCGGTCGCCGCCTGGTGGACTGGCTTTTCGTTCTCACCGCCACTGCCTCCAACCTGGTTCGCATCCCCAAGCTGATTGCAGCAACGCCATGAGTTTGTCCGGAGTGATGAAGATGAAGCAAGAATTGGCGAAAATCAGCGCCTTTGGCGCCGACACACTCGCTCGCCCTGATGTTTCTGACCTCCAAACATCGAAAATTCCGTCGAAAAACCGCGTTTCTCAGCGGCCTGCTCTCTCATGTTCGCAGCCAGCGTCGCCGCGAAGAGGTTGAGGAGATAGCGAGCTTTGTCGGCGGCTTCGTGCCAATTCGCCGCCGGCGCCGCCAGCAGGTGAGATTCCAGTGCGTCTTGCCGAAGCCGCAGTTCCTTCTCGTTCTCTTCCACGTCCGCCAGCAGCCGACGCAGCTCGGTCGCCTTCTGGGCGGCCATGCCGCGATGCTGATCCAGGTCGATCGTCTTCTCGGTCATTATCGCACACCGCGACGGGTCATGGGATATTCGGCCTGTTCGTAAAACGGCGGATGTCATCGCTGCCGTATCTTCGCTCGTCGACTTCGAGAAACGCTCCGACCAGATATTCCGGCGGCAGTTCCTCGATGGCGAAACGGATGGCCTGTGCGGCTTGACTAAATCGCTTGTAGCCGAACGGTTGACGCCGGCGCAGCGGGCGTCGCATCGCAAACAGCTCGGCCGCACAGTTGTAATCGAATTCGATCATCGGCTGGGACTTATAATAAACCAATTAAGCATCATCTGAATGCATGGCCATCCAAACGATCCTACGAACATAAGGTCCAACTACGCCGTTACCAGCCCAGCCACGACACTTTACTGGTCCGATCGAGAGAGCCGAGCGATATTGTTGATCGGATCCATTGTCGTGGCTCTCTACTCGATCGGCGGGCGCGCCTCAGTCATAGATCGCCTCAGTCATAGATCGCCTCAGTCATAGATAGTGATCTTTGGCTCCATGCGTACTGAGCAATATTGCTCACACGGTTGCACCTGCAATGTGTCCAATGCTTGCATTTCCCGGGCGGCGCCCGATCGACCTTGGTGCCTGCCCATACGCCTCAAGATCGCTTCAAAGTGTCCCCCGGATCGACAACGCGATTCCTTTCCGCCCCAAAAGAGCCTATGATTGGGATAGAAGGTCTTGTGATGGCGACTAAAAGCCGACCCGAATTCGATCCAAAATCGTTTCTCGCCCGTGTCGGGGACGGGCGGAGCATCGGCAAATACCGCAAAGGTCAGGTCGTTTTTTCACAAGGGGACGTTGGCGATGCGGTGTTCTACATCCAGAACGGCAAGGCGAAGCTCACCGTTGTTTCCGAGCAAGGCAAGGAAGCGGTCATCGCAATACTTGGGAGGGACGAATTCTTCGGCGAGGGCTGTCTTGCCGGGCAGGCGCAACGCATCGCCACGGTTGCGGCCATGACGGATTCCGTCATCGTCAGATTGGAAAAATCAGCGATCATCAAGGTGATCCATGAGGAACCGGCATTCTCCGAGATATTCATTGCCCATCTTCTAAGCCGCGCCATCCGCGTCGAAGCAGACCTTGTCGATCAGCTCTTCAATTCGAGTGAGAAGCGGCTTGCCCGCGTGCTCCTGCTGTTGGCGAACTTCGGCAAGGAAGGTCGACCGGAGCCGATTATCGCCAAGATCAGCCAGGAGACCCTTGCGGAGATGATCGGTACGACCCGGTCTCGCGTGAGTTTCTTCATGAACAAATTCCGAAAACTGGGCTTCATCGGCTACAATGGCGGCATCGAACACGGCATTGAAGTCCACAGTTCATTGTTGAATGTCATTCTGCACGACCAGCGGCAAATCGAAAATTAAATGGTTCCACTTTTACCGACGCCCGGGCATGCGGATAAAATCCGCAGACCCGTGAAACTGAGCAATTCTATACAATTTTAACTCGGTGAGTGGTCTAGTTTCAACACCCAACCACCGGGCAAATCGCAAGGAGTATTTGGCATGACGAATAAACCCCCGACCCCTAATGATACCAAGAAGCAGGCCAAGGTCGTTCATCCTGGCATGATGGGTGATGGCACCGAAGAGCAGAATCTTGGTGAGCGCGGTAACCCGTCGGCGCGCATAAAGAAGAAAGAAGTGGCCGTCGCCTTCAGCAAACGACGCCAGGCAAAATAGCATGACCAATTCCCCAGCAGGTCAGATCTCTGCCGCGACGACAATCGCAAGCGCTCACACCCGGTTCGAGAGCGACACAGCCAAGAGCTGGTTCGTCCCGCCTATCGTTGTGCCGGCGTTCCTCGTGCTCTTGATCATGGCGCGAGCGTTCTACAGCGCTTTTTCCTGAGCGATCCTTTGCCGCAGCTGCCGATTTGGTCCGCAAGACCTTGCGCGCTTGAATGAGCAATTTTGTGCGGCTTTCACCTTGTGTTGCCAGTGCTGATGATTGTATTCGGCGGCTCGCTGAATGGGCACTTTCTCGAGGGGTGAAACGCAGCATCGGCTGGCGCGCGTTGTCCGGTGCACCGGGCAAGTAGGTGCATAAGCTGACATTGCAGCTGCGTTTGTCGCACCGGGCTCGATATGCAGAGCTGCGTTTGGAGGCTGCTTTCGCGCCTTCCTTGGAGCAGGAGTCCGATAAGCCGCGCGGCAGTTCGGAACGACTTACCGGTGATTGGTAACGTGATCAATTTTGCTCAGACGCCTAGCGATCGCGCGCATAAAATCCGTGGGAAAATACACCGAGGCGGTTGGCGAGGTCGCCAAAGTGCGGCAGCGGTCGCCCGCTCAACTAGAGTTCTGAATCTCTGTGTGATCGTCATGCCACAATCGCCGCGGCGGCATTGTGCCGGGATTTACCGACGGTTTAACGGTATGTTCGTCGTGGGAGGAGGTTGTCCATTCGGCCCGGACCGGGAACGCTGATGTTGGCAAACACAGTGATTCGCGGGGGACCGAATGGACACGCATGAGAATGCTCGCCTGACGGAAAGCTCACATCTAGTAAACGTCGAGTCCGCACCCCATGTGCCACACATGACCGCAAGAGAAGCCCATCAGACTGATATGAGCGACTACGACGCGGTTATTGCGCGGTGGGATGACGAGGGTGGCGCTTCCTTGTCGGCTCGAAGCAATACGGGCGTGAGAGTATCGAAAGACGTGCGCTCCAAGCGGATAGCCGAGGCGGCGGCAGATCCGAAGTTTGATCATGCTCCCGGGGACGACAAGAAGATTTTGGAATGTTTGGGAGCGGCCGTCATCATGCGATGGGGCACTCTTCCGACCAAAATTCAACGGGAACTCTTCGAACACGCGACTTCCCTCGCCGACCTCGCGCAGACACCCCCGCCGAAGGGACAGATCGCGCGCTTTCTGCATAATCATAAGGATGGCGGCGATCAGACACCGCGTCGGGCAGTGCTGTGACGCGGAGAGCGCTGCTGAGCGCGTAAATCAAGGGCAACGCCATTTTCGGCTGAAAGGGGCTCCACGTTGGCAACGAAAGAACGACTTGCGGCCATGGCGGCCTCCCGTTGCGCCATATGCTCAGGGACTATGGTGCTCAAGCTCGTGAAGCCTGACTCAAGCGACGGCGCGTTGGAGCTTCGCACCTACGCGTGCGCCGAGTGCGGCCACAGTCAAACGTACACCGTGAACGGCGGCTACAGCTAATGAGCGATTTACTTCAGCCTCACGCCAGATAGGACCGATCGTGAAACTCACCAAATTTGCCCTTGACGACGGCCCGCACAACAGTGATGGATTGCTACTTCGCGGGTGGGATGGCGATCAACAGGTAACGGCGTTCATCAGCAGACGTGTCATGGACGATTGGGTCGATCCCAGACAGCCCTACCGCGGGAAGCAAAGCCTTTATCGCGAACAGTACAACGCGCTCGGCAAGCGCAACCTCGCAGGGATCGAGCGAATTGCGACATCCAAATATCAGCGAGGCCCGGCATTCAATCGCCAGCACCCGTTTGTGGATGTTCTGCTATCCGACATCACGGAAAGCGGGGAGGTGCTCGATACGAGCGAACTGGTGCGCGAACCGCCGCCTCCTTCTTTCCAACGGATGTCACGTTAAGTACGGAGGAGAGGATGAATGAGGGCCAGAATGAACAAACAAGGGATTCGAAGGGCGGTCATTCGGGAGTGGATGGCGCTTCCACGCGATAAGCGACAGACGGAGGAGCAGACCGCCGCCTTTGCCGCAAAGCGATCGAGCGCCACGAACTTCCGCGCAGCCGTAACGATGTGTACCAGGTGATGATGGGCTGATTGCTACCACGGACCGGAAATGCCGCCACGCCTTCAGCCGTGCAACTGCTGGGTGGAGATTGGGACGCCGTGACAATGCGGACACATGATTCCTCGGGAGATCTGCCCTGTGTCGCTTCGGCGACTGAGTTCACCTGGAAAGACTACCGCCACCATGGCAGGAACAAAGTGATGGCCCTCGCCGTCGACGAGTTCATCCGCCGCTTCCTCTCAGCCGTTCTTCTGCGACACGTCATGACAGCCCTGCCCACTTCAACCCCACGACATGCTCCTGCTGCTGATGGCGACGCTGCGTACACGCCTGCCATGCAGCCCGTTGCGTCACTCAAACTGCCACACCGCTCCTGCCGATGTCCCCGGCCGGCGAATTCACCGCGCACCGCCCCCCGCTATCGCCCGCGCTGCCACGTCAATCACCGCCGCCCCGGCATCACTTTGCCCATAGGGTGCCCAACTACCCGCGGCTTCGTTCAACCCGGCTTCTGTGAAGTCGCATCCGCCTTCCCCAGCCTTCGCTCGGTCATGCCGCGCGACCTCACAGAAGCCTCAAGATTTAAACGGCGATCCGCCGGGTGAAGCGCTGGCGGGAGACTGGTCGCTTTGAAGTCCGACGTCGCGCTCCGCATGGTCCACCTTGCCGACTCGACATTGGTCGCGATCGTGCCTTTGTGGACTTTTCTGTGCGGCGGCGTCGGACCCAATTTGCGCGCGTGGCAAAGGATTAAAACGGTCGTGGAACTGCCATTCGATCGCAGCGCGGAAGAGAATCCGCTGCAAAGCGAGTATTTTTTCTCACCGCTTCTGCGAGTGCTACGGCCTTTCCAAGAAGGAGTTCGATCGTCTGCTTGGCGATACAACAATACGCGCTAGGTGAGCAATTTTGAACAGACCGCTACTGCTAAGGGACGCATGCGAGTAAGTGGGATGCCGGGGCACGGGAGGATGCCCATGTCGGAAGCAGATCAGTTCTGGCAATTCGCGAAAGAGGCGACGCTTTCGGCTTGCTACGCCCAAAACGGCAAGGATAGGCAGGGTTTGCTTGAGCTTGCGCGGATCTGGACGCAAGCCGCATTACAAGAGCGAGCATCCTGGATCGATCACGATGCCGGGCTGAGGCAAGTGCCGCTTAAGGATGCATCTGTGCTATAATCGCCGCGGGTCTGCCCAGGTATCGCTCGCAGAGGGGTCTCGCACCGGACCAAGCACACCAAAGCGTCCGACGGGTTTACGGATCAGAGGAAGGACGCGAAGAAGTTCAAGAGCGTCCACATGGAGGCGTGAGATACGACCCGCGACCCGCGAAGACGAACGGCTAACTGAGGATGAAATTGCCCGCAGAAAACTCGGTCGTCGTGGTGTACCGGGTGGTCAGAGTGACGCCGCAACAGGAACAGAATATGCCCAAAACGGGCGTCTTCGACGGCCTCCGTTGCGGAGTGCGCGGAAAAGTCGGGCGTGAGCTATTTTGCTCAGATTCCGAACGGACGAAGGCGTAAACGAACAATAATCGATGCGCTTTCGCAAAGCGTTCGGTCTTCAATCTAACTGAACCGGGGCCCCCGTCCAGGTCTCCATGGCCTCGCTCCGAAACATGTCGGACGAAAGGAAATACCATGCAAATGCCTTCAATCGTGCAGGGAGAATCGCTGAAGCGTCTGCTGCAAGGCGCAACCGCCGGTGCTGTCGCAACGATCTTTATTGGCTTTAACTGGGGCGGCTGGTCGCTCAGCAGCACTGCTGACAAGATGGCGAAAGAGCGGTCCGATCTGGCGGTCGTAGCGGCGCTGGCGCCTGTGTGCGCCGATAAATTCCGCGCACAACCTGATGCCGCAGCGAAGACGATCGCGCTTTCGAAGATCGACTCGTGGAAGCGCGCGGACGAATTCCCCAAGGAGTCCGTGACGCTGCCGGGTGAAACGGAGCCGAGTTCCGCCCTTGTGGACGCCTGCTATGTGCTGTTGATGGCGCCGAAATCAGCTTCGCTCAACTGAGAGAAGGCGAGTGCCTGTTTAGCGAATGCCAGTCGGTGCGTAGCGCCCGCATGAAGTCATGTAGGAGTGACGCGTGACGACGAAAGTTCAGATCAGGCAGACAGCTAAAGCGCTATGCTTCCGAGCATGCATGGACTGTAAATCCGCGGATGAGTGTGATCCAGACGACTACTGGATCGGAGAAGCAGCGATGGCTGCCCTCGAAGCTAACAAGATCAAGAGCAAATCGAAACGCGGCAACCTCCACAACCGCACCCTACTTTTCCTTTTGAATAGCAAAGTGTCTTACTTTTCTTCGGAACGTCAGCACTAAAACCGTCATCATCGGGGTGGCAGGCAACACAGCAACAGCCTCGGCTGATTTGCGAATTAAATTCTCGACGGACCATTATGCTTTGATAATGGCACCACACCTACGAAGGTACTGGCAAGCCGGTGCTTGCCCGAGAGCTGCCCAAAAAAACGGAGACGTACCGAAACCTCCGCTCTCTGTAATTGGCAGCACTGGCGCCCTCTGCTGCCACAATAATGCTCCGAAGTACGCCGACTAGAGTTCCGTTAGCGAGTGGGTGCCATGAGCGCCCAGGCATCGCAGCCCACGGACCCCTGCCTCTCATCGAAAGTCATGCAAGTTCTAGGATCACAATGACCACCCCCCATTTCATCAGTGAAAACAAATCCGACATGCGCGCAGCAAGGCCGGCTGGTACGGAATTGAGGATGACGGCAAGCTCTGTTCTGGACCTTTTCCAGCTTCGAGAACTGCGTCATGGCCGTTGGCGTCTTAAGTCACACCGACGCCGGACCGAAACACTAATCTTTACCGAGATCCGACGTTGAGGGCGGCGTCGAGAGGTCCAACCAAAACCGCCCCGTAAAGGATTAGGTGTCATGACGGAAATCACCACTGGCGCCGCCAAAGCCGAGACTGCGAAGCACGCCGCCTCCTCGTTTGGCTTGCCGGACTACTGGATTCCGAAATTCGAGATGCCAAAATTCGACCTGCCGAATATGGAAATGCCGGAGGCGATTTCGTGAAATGGCCGAGAAGGGCGTCGCGCATGCCAAGAACACCAAACGAAGGCGAAGGTGGTCACCAACCAAGCAGCGGACCTGGTCCAAAACACCTATGCGACCGTTGCCATGGGCGCCACTGAGTACAATCTCAAGCTTGTCGAGATTGCTCTTACTAATACTCGCCTCGCCTTTGACTAAGCTCATGAGCTGTTAGGCGTGAAAGTCCCCATCCAAGTTTGTCGAGCTGATTTCATTGCCAACGCACTCGCAGTTGGCGTGTTGCTCCGGCTATTGAGCTCTTGCCGGCCCGAGTCCTTTCCTGCGCGGCGAGTGAAAGCCGAACTCGTTTTCATGATCCGTGGGTGGAGCGCTCAATCGGAAGCGGAGGCGCGTGAGATCCACGATGTCGTCACCGCGGTCGTCCACTTCGACTCGACCGTCCGCACGATCATTGACGGACGCAAGGCGAGCTTTTGCACACTTGTTGTCGACCGTCAAACTGCGAAGATATTAGGTTGCCACGTTGTTGGCGAAAGAGCGGTTGAGATCGCCCAAGTCGCGGCAATTGCTATTTCAGTGGGGATGCGGGTCGATAATTTGGCGCGGGTTCCGTTCGCTTTTCCGACCTATACGGGAAACCTTGCGCAAGTCGAGTTCTCGGACCGCACTGGCCGCCGCGAACTGCCGTGACTATGCCAATCGTCCTGCCTTGGCCATTGCAGCGCAGCTTGGAGCTGCAACCGAGGCGCTGTTTGATCCCGGCGACCAGTCTTCCGTCTATTTCTTAAAGCCTCCTGGCGAGGCCGCACTGACCAAGCCCGCGGTGGTCATGCCGGTGCGGGATGCTGGTGACGTGACAGCTCAAAGCTGCTCGGGGCGGAGAGAGCCAATTCTGCGCGGCATGATTCGCTGAAGTCGCGCAGAAAGTCGAACGGGCCCTGCTTAACCATCGTTCTGAGGTTCAGCAGAATCGGCGGGCTACCTATGAAAATGCGTGCTGCGAGAATTTGACGGCGATCAGTTCATCGTTCCATGCTTCTCGGCGTTCTTGACGAAGCGCTGATCGATCATCTCCACGGCGTTGAGGCTCTTGACGTTGGGATTCTTGATCGCGAGCGCATCGATGTTGGCCTGGACTTCGTCAGCTTGCGGCATCGGTCCCGCGGACAAGACCTCTTTGGTGTAGAAATCATAGGTGAAATCGAGCTCGGCCTTGTCCCTCACATTGAGGTGCTTCGTGATCTCGCTTTCGACAAAGGAGCGGTCCGCCTTTTCACGGTTGAGCACCTGCAACACCGCATCGACGACGTCCTGCACTACGTCGGGGTGCGCCTTGATGTAGGCACCGGTGAACCAGAGCCCGGCACTGACCGATGGCAGGTGCTCCTTCGCCAAATCGACCAGGTCGACCAGGCCGGCCTGCTTGAATTTGTAGGTCGCCGGCGGGTGCGATGCCGCCGCCGCAACGCTGCCAGCCAGCAGAGCGCTATTCACGCTGGTCACGGCGCCCATCGGCGTTACTGAAACGTCCGTGGTCTTGAGGCCGAGGGCCTTGAGCGCCAACAAGGTGCCAGCGTAGAGCGAGCCCGTGCTGCTGGTGATGGCGACCCGCTGGCCCTTCAATTTGGTCGCGCTGGCGTATTTCGGCTGCGCCCAGAACTGGAACGGGTAGACCGGCGTCAGCGTCAACACCAGCTTGAGCTTGGTGCCCTGAGCTTCGGCGGATGCAGCATCGGAGCCGCCGATGCCCACGCCCTCCACCTGACCGGAGATAACCGCTGGGATACCTTCCTGAGCAGGCAGGTAGCGCACCATGATGTCGAGGTTGTGCTTGTTGAAATAGCCGGCGTCCTCGGCCATCAAGAGCGGCAGGAAATCCACAGTCTTCTGGGCGTAGGAAATGGTGAGCTTGGGCGCAGGCGCGGACGCAGCAGCAACAGCCGCAAGTCCCTGGGTGACAGTGAAAACAAGACCGAAGCAGAGCGCCGATGCTGCGGCCCGCCACAAACAAGTTAGCTGCGTCATATGATCCTTCCCGAACCCTTGCCGTTTGCAATCGCGCCATCACTCAAGTCGATGGCGCATTCACCCCGGCCGCACGCGCATCAGGTCGCCGACGCCGTGAACACGCGAGGCCGATTGACCCAGCATTATGCCAAAGTTCGGCGAGGATTGGGTTGGGCAAATTCGCGCATTCCAGCGGAATAATCGAGTCCGCCTCTGGTGTCGCCTTGGGACGTGCACGCGCATCAAGGAGCGCTGAAAGCGACGAGGGCGCTTTGCGGCGCGAGGCGATCGAGGACGCCGGCTTCACCATCAGGTCGCGACCTACAAATGGGTGTGGGCCCTACGCGCCAGGCCGGAAGGACCGATCGAACGCAATTGGATTGCGCGCCGCTGCTCGCGGGACTTTGCTGGCATCGTCAACTAGCAACGCGAATTCCAAGAAGGCGCGCGCCGTTTTGATGTCGGCGAGCGCAGCAATTTTGCTCGACCGCGCCGGCGCGCGGAGTGCCGCCGACTAATTCAATGGAGCACCGCACGCGCACCATCGACTACGCCATCATGATGTCAGGTGAGATTGACGTGATGCTAGACGATAAAACAGTACACCTCAAGACCGGCGTCGTCGTGCAGCAGGCTACCAACCATGCTTGGCTCAATCACGGTAAGGAACCGTCCGCGTCCTCTTCGCGTTGATGGATTCCAAGCAGCCGTAAGGCATTCGTTATCCAGGCTGTCTGTCGACCGAGTTGGCAGTCGCGTGTCGCCACCGTTCACTCGATCGTAGCAGGCAAATCTGCGTGAGGGTTCGGTCGAGCCAGCACCGCTCGGCCAAAGGTCTGAGTAACGCTCGATAGCGAACGACCTTACTGCACGGCTTACGCGCTGCCTGCCACCTCTCAAGCGAGGCCGGAGCCGCGCTTAACACAATGAGCTGGTGACAATGATCCGTGACTAGGAAACCAAGCTCGGTCACTGCAGACGTCACACGTGACTTCGACCGGCGGATAGCCGTTCGCAAAGCCCGCGGTAAGTGGTAGGGTTACGGCAACTGTCCGCTTTCGCTTCCAACGTGATGGTGTTTGACAAGCCGACGGCAAAAGCAAGACGGAGGACGCCTGGATACTATGGGTCACGCCAAACCGATCGGCTGGAAAGCGATTGACTTTGCCCTTAGCGGCATCGACGCTAAGACCTATTCGCTTAGCCAAGTGCGCGGGCCAAAAGGCACGGTCGTGGTCTTCATCTGCAATCACTGCCCCTACGTGAAGGCATCCATCAATCGTATCGTGGCTGAGGCCAATGCGCTACGCGAGATCGGCATCGGCACCATCGCCATCATGCCAAACGACTCCGAGACCTACCCCGAGGACTCTTTCGACAATATGAAAGCGTTCGCGGCGCGGCACGGCTTCACCTTCCCTTACGTTATCGATATGACCCAAGAAGTGGCCCGCGCTTATGACGCTCAGTGCACGCCCGATTTCTTCGGCCTCAACGCGCAAGACGAGCTTCAATATCGAGGCCGGCTAGATGCCTCCCGCATGACGTTAGTCACAAACGCTCGCCGCGATCTTTTTGAAGCTATGAAGCAGATCGCCGAAACAGGGCGCGGTCCGAAAGAGCAATTGCCATCCATGGGCTGTTCGATCAAGTGGAGGCACTGAGTGCATCAGCAGCTTGGTCTGAGGTTGTCTCCGCGCAATGAGGCGAACCTGCAATACGCGGGCCTGTTCAGTCCGGCTCGACCTCTTCCAGTTGTGAGAAGCGTACCGGCAGAATCTCCTTTATACTCACCCTGCCATTGCTGTCTTTGTCGACCAGCAGGAGTACCTGCGAATCGGCCAGCCCGGCCGGGACGACCATTTTCCCACCGTTTTTCAGCTGACTGATCAGTGAAGGCGGAACCAGGTCCGGGGCCGCTGTCACCATGACCTTTTCGAAGGGGGCGTGCTCAGGCCAGCCATGTTTGCCGTTCGCAATCTTGAGCTCGATATTCGTGCAGCCTTGTCGGCGAAGTCGCTCCCTGGCCTGCTGCCCGAGTTCTTCGATTATCTCGACGCTGTATACCTGCCGAGCCAGCTGTGCGAGAATCGCGGCTTGGTATCCCAGGCCGGTGCCGATCTCGAGGACAGTATCATCGGCACCGATGTCAAGCAGATCGGTCATCAACGCCACGATAAATGGTTGCGAGACCGTTTTGTCGAAGCCGATTGGAAGTGGAATATTGGCGTAGGCGTACGGCCGGAGTTCGATTGGCACGAACTCATGCCGTGGGACCTTAGCCATGGCTGTCATAACTCGTTCGTCGAGTGCACTCTTGCCAATCAGGTTGCTGATATGAACTGCCGCCGCGGTGATTTCTGCCAGCATATGGCGCCGCAGTACCTCAAAGTGTTCTGCACGCATTGCTCTTTCCTATTTGCCATAATGGTCACCGACGTAGGGCCGATTGCGGCTAGTCACCGTCATCAGCGATTAGATTGCATCTCTCGATGTTCTCCGCCAGTAAAGGTTTAGGGCCAGAGCTGGCAAGGCTCGCCGCAGTGCCGTCGCAGCCGATCTCAACTCGCGCGGCATCCAGCACCGAAGGGCGGCCAATCGTTTCCGATGCAAGGTTCGTCGCGTCCGGGATCGTCTCGTCCTATGATGACCGAGGGGCATCATGACGTGGCCGCCCCGCAATACGCCGCTGGGCTTAGGATATATGTCGGTGAAGAGGGGTGGGGGTGGCACCCGTCCGTGCCAATCTAACGCAGCGATGTATCTTCCGTGCCGACAAGCGCTCGGAACTGGCGATCATGATCATCGAGGACAGTGGGCTACCAAAGGGCATGGTTCGATCGCTGCGTTGGCACGCATTTCGTGACTATCGCACCGAAATCGGTCTTGACGGCTTCCCGACCGATCCAAATCGCCCATTCAACCGTGCGGGCTGAGCTCGCCCCCCGATCACTAGCTCGCGAAGCTTCCCGAATAACTTCACAGCCAGCGATAACCTAAACGGGCACGCAGCCGGAAACGGCGGATACAGATAGGGGACCCTAAACGTGCTGATCGACTCTTCCTCTACTCGGCAAGGGTCGGCCGAGACGCCGAGGGTGGTGTGCTTCGGCCGTGCGTGTCAAACCTGGGATCGTAAATCGGCGGTCGGCCGCGGAGGCCGGTAACGCCATAGGCAGTTTCTGTGAATTGGCGAAGGTAGGCGTTATGGCACCGGGACGGGTCCATTTGAGCGTCGCGGACGCACGCGATCTGGCGGAGAGTGCGCTGCGTGGCATCGGATTTGATCACGATGAGGCGCGCATCGTCGCCGATCACGTCATCGATGCCGCGTTGTGCGGCTATGAATATTCGGGCCTCGCCAAGATCCTCAACATAGTGGACAGCGAGCACTGCAAGCTGCCGCGCCGACCCATGAAGGTACTGCGCGAGACCGATGTCTCGATCGCCTTTGACGGCGGCTACAATGTCGGCATGCTGTCGCTGTTTTACGCGGCAGAGGCCACTATCAAGAAGGCGGCTGCGCATGGGATTGCGTTGATCTCGGTGAACGATGCCTGGATGAGCGGGCGTAGCGCCTACTATGTCGAGATGATTGCCAATGCCGGCCTCGTCGCGATCCACACCGCATCCGGCTCGCGACTGATGGCTCCGCTCGGTGGTGCCAGGGCGATGCTCGGTACGAATCCACTGGCGATTGCGGTTCCGTCGTCGCGCGGGCCCATCGTGCTCGACATCGGGACCTCCGCCTACATGATGACCGAAGTGATGCTGCGCGAGCGGCTGGGCGAGTTGCTTCCCGAAGGCGTGGCGATCGGACCCGACGGCGAGCCGACCAGGGAGCCGACACTTGCACGCCGTGGCGCATTGCTTCCGTTCGGCGGTTACAAAGGCTTCGGGCTGGCGCTGAGGATACAGGCGTTGGGATTGCTCGCCGGGTCCGGCTCGGGGCAGGAGAGCGACTAGGGCTACCTGTTCATCGCCTTTCAGCCCGGTCTCGTCGGGACAGCGGATGTTTTCAATCGGCAGGTGACGCAGCTGGCAGTATTGGCGGCGGGGCCGCTCGGAGTGATGCAGGCTTGTCTCGATCTCGTCATTCCCTACGTCCACCAGCGCACACAGTTCGGCCAGCCAATCGGGCGCTTTCAGCTCATACAGGCGAAACTTGCCGACATGTACGTGACGCTCAACGCCGCCAAGGCCTACGTTTACGCGGTGGCGCGCGCCTGCGACCGCGGCGAGACGACGCGCGAAGATGCCGCCGGCGCCATCCTCTATGCCGCCGAGCGCGCGACCTGGATGGCGCTCGAAACCATCCAGTGCCTTGGCGGTATCGGCTACACAAACGACTACCCGGCCGGCCGGCTTTTGCGCGATGCCAAGCTCTACGAAATCGGCGCGGGTACGAGCGAAATCCGCCGCATGCTGATCGGCCGGGAGATTTTTGAAAAGACGCGGTAAACCGCGCGGCTCGGTGCCAGCTTCCCGGCCTCCTCAGCGGCAGAGCCGATACAGCGCCGCGAGCTCTCGACCGCGCAGGAAGATCGGCCTGTCGGTTAGACCGCCGTGCCGCCTGATCCAGTTGCGGATCGGTACCGGGTAGGTGGCGGTGACCACCCGTGTCGCCGCTTCCGTCGGATATTGCTGACCGTACATGTCGACCAGCTTCGGCGCATGGAAGCCCAAGACTGCTCGCTGCGTGACGCAAATGCGATTGCGCGGGATCGTGCTCAAGACCAATGTGCAGGCAGAAAAACAGGGACCGTCAATAATGACACGCTCGCCCGAGCGACGCAGCAAACCGAACAGCTCGAGAAAATTGCTGACAACGCCCCCCGTGCTCCCCTCGATCCGCACGTCGGCCGAAGCGGGGTTAAGGCAGACAAGGAAAACGACTGCAACACAAAGAGCGCGGCGCATTCGACGCCTCCCATGCACGCAGACGAGCCCCCCGGCGAGACGAAACCCGACACGTCTGAATTCGGCAGACGGGTCAATTCGCACAGCTGCGCGGGTTGTAGCTCACGAAGTTAGGTCCAGTCTCGAGCCGATCAAGAGCTCTTCATATCATTGACTGCAACCGTGACGAGGCTTACGCAGCCTCCAAGTTGCCTTGCGAGGGCTGAGTGGCCTTCAGGCCAGCCTCCGATCATACTCCAGTGTCGCGTTAAGCAGCACCTGAGCGCCAGCGGCGCAGTGTTCGAAGCTCGCGGATTTAGCTTCGTTGTGCGAGATGCCTCTGGCGCAAGGGACGAAGATCATGGCGGTGGGTGCGACGCGGGCGATGTAGGCGGCATCGTGCCCGGCGCCGGAGATCATCTCGCGCGCGGCAAAGCCGGCTTGGTGTGCGCCGACCCGGATGCACTCGGTCAGCTCCGGTGCGAATTTGACCGCGGGCGAATTCCAAATGCACGCTTCCCGGTGAGGAAGACCAAGCGGCTGCAGGGTCTCGGCAAGCGCGGCGCGGAGTTGCTGTTCCATAATGCCGAGCACGTCGTCGTCGGGGTGGCGAAAATCCACAGTGAAGAAAACCTCGTCGGGAATGACGTTGCGGCTGTTCGGGTTGTTCTCGATGAGGCCGACCGTTCCGACGGCGTTTGGAGCATGCGCGCGCGCAATGGCATCGACGCGTTCGATCATGCGCGCGGCGCCAAGGAGCGCGTTTTTACGCATCCCCATGGGCGTCGCGCCGGTATGAGCCGCCTGGCCGGTGATGGTGATTTCATACCAGCGCATTCCCTGCACGCCGCGCACGACACCTATTGTGCCTCCCTCTGCCTCGAGGACCGGGCCTTGTTCGATGTGCAGTTCGAGCAGGGCGGCAAGCTTGTGGCCGCCGGCTCTCTCGCTGCCTCGATAGCCAATGCGCTGCAATTCTGCGGCAAAAGTTTTGCCATCGCGGTCGGTCCGCGAATAGGCGTATTCGGTTGAAAACGCGCCGGCGAAAACGCCGGAGGCGAGCATCGGCGGCGCAAAGCGCGCGCCTTCCTCGTTGGTCCAATTAACTACCTCGATGGGGGCATTGGTCTTGTAGTCGGCCTCATGGAGCGTGCGCAGTGCTTCGAGCGCGCCGAGAACGCCGAGCGCGCCGTCAAACTTGCCGCCGTTCGGCTGGGTGTCGAGATGTGAGCCCATGGCGATGGGTACGAAGTTTTCAGTCTTGCCCGGCCGGTGGGCGAACATGTTACCGACCTCGTCGACCGTCACCACGCAGTCGAGCGCCGCGCATTGCGCCTTAAACCAGTCGCGTACCTGCCGATCGGAATCGGTGAGCGCAAGCCGGCAGATCCCGCCCTTGGCGGTGGCGCCGATCCGCGCTGTTTCCATGAGCGAATCCCAGAGCCGCTGTGGGTTGATCTGCAGAGCCTGCACCCCGGTCATTTCCTCTTCTTTTGCGGTGCGCTCTTTTGGCGCGCGATAGACCTACTCCCAGATGCAGCCATGGCGCTGCCGGCCAATGGCCGACTCGGCCGGCGGCCTATGTGCAATGGCTGCACGCGCCGTCATGTGCGCGGCGGCCCGCATTCTTTGACTTGCAAGACCCCGCTTGCCTCCCGGGCCTCCCATTCCATCTCGCGTCTCGCGCGCACGGCTGGTGCGCTGTGATCGAGCGCAACATCGGCGGCTGTCAAAAGTTCGCCGGCTGCGACCTCGCGCAACAGTTTGACTTGCTGGGCGAGCCCGATCGGCAGCGCGCCGAGCGCCAAGCTGCGAGCTGCGGGGATGAGCTTTCCGTAGACCGTATAGCCGCCTTCGCCGTCGAGTATTTCGCCGGACTTCAGGGCACGCTTGGCAACGGCGACGGCATCACCGCGAAAGCTGCGGCAGCTTCCGGTCGGCTCGCCGCGCAGCGCCACATTTGCGACCGAGATCGACAGTTCGAGGCCGATCAGATGATACGGCTTGTACATCGCCGCATAACGACCCGTTGCGTCGGTGGGGAGCCCATATTGCCGCAAACAGGACGCGGCGTAATCGCTATTTGCCTTCAGCACCACATAGACCCCCCAGCGCAGATCGTGCGGGACTGGCTCGCCGCTGCGTTTGAGGGAAGAGACAACCTCAACCATGCCGTCGCGCTCCAGCACGCCGCCCAACGAGCGCGGCCGCAGAATATTGGCGAGTTCGTCGCTGCCGCACGGCGGAAACGCCAGGCCGTCGTGCGGCACGTGGAGCTCGCAGCCGTTGGCAACCGCGGCCATCTCGATCGCCGATTTGGTACCGTCCAGGAATGAGTTGAACATCTGCGAATTCATGCCCCCCTGTCGTGCCTCCTCGGCAGAGAGCCCATAATGCTCCCAGACCTCCTTGGGGGTGACGGCATGATAGGCCGGTAGATATTTGGTGCCCTTGCCCGCGGCAGTGACGGTGAAGCCGGCGGCGCGGGCCCAATCAACCATCTCCGCGATCAGTGCCGGTTGGTCGCCATAGGCCATGGAATAGATCACGCCGGCGGCGCGCGCCTTGCGGGCAAGCAGAGCACCGGCGAGCGCGTCGGCTTCGACATTGACCATCACCAGGTGCTTCTTGGCCTTGATGGCAGCGAGCGCGTGCGCGATCCCGGCCGACGCATTGCCGGTCGCTTCCACGACGACATCGATCCGATCATCGGCGCAGGCTTGGCGGCCGCTCTCGATAAAACGGGTGCGCGCGAGGCGCGTGGAGTCCCAGCCCACAGTGCGACAGACGGCGCGCGCACGTTCGCAATCGAGATCGGCGATGACCGCGACCTGCAGGCCCTCGATTGAAGGCACTTGCGCCAGAAACATTGAGCCAAATTTGCCGGCGCCGATTAGTCCGACACGGATCGGCTTGCCGCCAGCAGCGCGTGCCGCGAGCATGGAATGCAGGTTCATCGGCTGACCTTATTCCGCTGCCACTCGGTGCGCGCGGGCGTAAGCGAGCAAGGCGTCGTCGGCGACCGGTACAATCGGCGTAAAGTCCCGGTGCGCGATCCATTCCGGCCGATTGAATTGGGTAATGTGGTTGGAGACCGCGCATAGCGTCAAATAGACGATCTTGCGCGGGTAGGGGGTAATATTGGGCGGCGAGGCGTGCACGAGGTTGCCATGAAACATCAGCACCGACCCCGGCTTGCCGGTCGGTGCCACGATGCCCCCCTCCGCCGCAAGCCGTGTGACGGTTTCCTTGTCGAGCGTCCACAGCGGATAGGACGTGGTGAGCGTATCGTGCCCGGCTGAAAACACGCCCTGTTTATGACTCTTGGGAATGAGCAGAAGCGGGCCGTTGATCGGCATCACCTCGTCGAGAAAGACGGCGATGTTCATCGCGCGCGCTTGCGGCATGCCGTCGTCGCGCGCCCAGGTGCCGTAGTCCTGATGCCATTGCCAGACGTCGCCCTCGAACGCTGCCTTGGCGTTGAGCTTGAACTGATGCACGTAGACATCCTCGCCGAACAATACACGAAGCGGCTCGACCAGCCGCGGATGACAGGCGAGCAGATGAAACACTTCGTTGAACGTATGCGCCGCAAAAGCGGTGCGCGGTGCGCCGGTCTTCTCCCGCCACACTTCTTTGCGGTCGAGCTTGAGAATGACCTCGGCCTCGTTGCGCAGCAGCCCGATCTCCTCTTCACAAAAACAGTTCGGCAAAAACAGGTAGCCTTGGTCGTCGAATGCGCTGAGCTGTTCCGTGGAAAGCTTCATGACACCTGTCCTTGGCGTTCCCAATGCTTGTTAACGGCGCACCGTGCGATTGGCTGGCAGCGATAGGCCGGGATCGCGCGAAAGGAAATCCGGAAATAGGCGTGCTTCATCCTGATTTCACTGCCGCTCGGGTTAGGCTATCTCATTCAGCCCGCATCCAGCCTTCCGGCGCGAGCCGCTCCTGCGGCAAGAAGCGGCTCTTGTAGTCCATCTTGCCCGAGCCGCGCACCCAGTAGCCGAGATAGACATAGGAAAGACCCATCGCCTGCGCGCGTGCGATGTGGTCGAGAACCATGAAAGTGCCGAGCGACCGCGACGATTCGTCGGGCTCAAAAAATGAATAGACCATGGACAGGCCATCGCCGAGCACGTCGGTGAGCGCGACAGCCACGAGATCGCCGCCAGTCCTGCGCGAGCCCCTTCCATGACGGCCCCCCAGAGGGCGAAGCGGAGCGGCGGCCGGTGGCCGCGCCGGCGTGCTCCACCTGCTCCGGTCAAAGCGCCTGCCTCGACCATGCGCCGCGTCGTCCTCTTCCTCCTCCACATCATGAGGGGAAACGACTCGCCGGTATTCGATGATGCGCGTATCCACGTGACTGTCTTCCACCATCATCGCGTAGTCGAGTACCGTCATGTCCGCCATGCCGCCATCGCGATGGCGCGAATTGAGGTAAGCGCGGAATACCGAGTATTGCTCCGAGCTCGGCACGGCCGTCCGCATTTCGCCGATGATGTCGGCGTTGCGCTTGCCGATGCGGCGCATGCTGCGCGAGGGACGAAATTCCTGCGCGATGACGCGCACCGACACGCAGGAGCGGCAACCTTCGCAGGCCGGGCGATAGGCAATCGACTGGCTGCGGCGAAATCCGCCCTGGGTGAGAATATTGTTCAGTTCGGCGGCGCGTCCGCCGACCAGATGGGTAAAAACCTTCCGCTCTTCGCGGCCCGGCAGATAAGGACAGGGGGAGGGCGCGGTCAGATAAAATTGCGGTGTATCGCGCGAGTGCTGGGTCACTGTCGTCGGCTTGTCTCGGCGCTGCGGCCGTTTGGCACGCGGCTGCCCCATAGCATTGCCCGAGACACGCCCGCCGTCAAAGGCGAAATGGCGCCGGGGACGCGGCAGGGGAGCAAGTCCGCACGCCACATGTGTAATGGCCACGCGGATGCGCCGATCCCTTGCGGCAACGGCAATCAGACAGGAAACGTTGTTGACGTCTTCCGCCCTAAAGAGCGGGAAATTCCATTGCCGCAGGAGGACGTTCCACCCTGACAGGTAGGATTCGGAGCGGCGTTGATGCCCCGATCATCAGAAACTCAGTACGTACTCGGCGCACATCCATACCTTAAGTCAATTCCGCACCAAATTGACCGCTCCTCCAATGAAGGACCCGTCGATCGGAGGGCTTGCATCCTTGATGCGGTATCGATATGTGCGAAGCACCCGATCAACCTTAATTGATCCTGTCTTCTGAAATGCAAGTCCATAGAAAGGTTAAAAGCACACCGTTTGCAAGCTTGTGGTGCATTCGGTCTGGGTCGCCGGGTATCGGTTTTTCGACGAAAGGGCGCTTTCCGCATTGGTTGACCACGATCGGCAGGTATTCGCCAAAATGGACTGCGAGCTTTTGGCTGTCGATGGGGAAGATGACCATCTGCAGTTTTTGGTCGCCTGACCGCCGAAACTGTCAGTCTCGGCTCTGGTCGATACTTTTAAAGAGCGCAAGGCAGTTGGTTCGTCCCCGGCCTGGTTCGTCGTCTTGGCTGCTGGCGCCGCGTTGGCAATCGTCAGGCAATACGTTGCACCACAGAGGCAGCGTGCTTCCTCCTCGCCCTCAACGGCGCGGCTTGCGCACGCGGGAAAATCGGTGACTCTCGCGGAAATCGAGGCTGCCCGGCGGATCATCGCCGGGCACGTGTTGCGCACCCCGACCCTGCCGGCGCCGCCGCTTTCGGCGCTGGCTGGCGCCGAAGTTTTCGTCAAATACGAGAACTTGCAGGTCACCAATTCGTTCAAGGAGCGCGGCGCCTGCGTCAAGCTCGCGGCCTTAAACGCCGATGAGCGGCGCCGCGGTGTCATCACCATGTCGGCCGGCAATCACGCGCAGGCGGTTGCTTATCACGCCCAACGGCTGTCGATTCCGGCCACCATCGTGATGCCGGTTACAACACCGTTTGTGAAAGTGAAGGCGACCGAGGCGTATGGCGCGACCGTGGTACTGCACGGCGAGACGCTCGTTGAGTCGCAGGCGCGCGCCGAAGCGCTCGCGGCTGCGGGCAATCTTGTCTGGGTCCATCCCTTTGACGATCCGCTCGTGATCGCCGGGCAGGGTACCGTGGCGGTGGAAATGCTTGAGGAAGTGCCGGACCTCGATGTGCTCCTCATTCCGATCGGCGGTGGCGGGCTGATCGCGGGCTGCGCCGTCGCGGCGCTCGCAAAAAGACCGTCCATCGAAATCGTCGGCGTCGAATGTGCGCTCTATCCGTCGATGTGGAATGCCATTCATTGCGGGAACAAGCCGTGCGGCGGAGCCACCCTCGCCGAAGGCATTGCCGTGAGCAGAGCCGGCGAACTCACCCTACCGATCGTGCGCGAGCTTGTCAGCGACATCGTGCTCGTCGATGAGCCGATGCTCGAGCGGGCGGTGAACGCCTTCGTCACCCTGCAAAAGGCGATGGCGGAAGGTGCCGGCGCCGCCGGGCTCGCCGCGATGCTCGCTTTCCCGCAGCGCTTTGCCGGCCGCAAGGTCGGGCTGATCCTGTGCGGCGGCAATATTGACCCGCGGATCCTGGCTTCAATCATGGTGCGCGAACTGGAACGCGCCGACCGGATCGTCTCGTTCCGCCTCACCATCCCCGATCGACCGGGAATCCTAGGACAAATTGCGAGCAGGCTCGGCGAACTCGGCGCCAACATTTTGGACGTCGAGCATCACCGCCTGTTTCTCGACGTGCCGGCCAAAGGCGCCAAGCTTGATGTCACCATGGAGACGCGCGACGGCGCTCATGCCGAGCAAATTTTCAACGCGCTCAAAGCCGACGGCTATCATCCAGCGCGGGTGGTGGGCGGGGTAGCACTGGAGTGAGCGCAGAACCGGGCGCGGCCGCTCAGGGCGAAATCGGCGGCGTCCTCGGGTGGCCAAGCGGGCGCCGGGCGGCAGCGGTTTCAGTAGTCGCCCCGGTGAACCGGCTGCGGCTGCGGCGCGGCCGGTGGAGAGGACTGGAAAGTGCCGCGCAGCCACGCGGCCAGGCCTGTTGGGGCCGGTGGCCCACCCGAGCCGGCGGCGCCGGCGGCGTCAGGGCGCGGCCGCGGCAACGGTATCATGGTACCGGCCAATACAACCGAACGCGGGCGCTGGCGCGGCAAAGGGATAGGAACGGTCGTCGACGTTGTGGCCGCCGCCTCATCCGCTGGAGCCGCTAGAGCCGACGGCGATGGCCAGTTGCTCGGCCCCCGAGCAGGCCAGTCTGTTGACCTCGGCTGTTGCGCCGGTGCCTGATCCACCGAGGGCTGTTGAGTGGCCATCTGCGCCGGCCCATTCTCCACAGCAACGGCGGGCGGAGGCGGTGTTGGACTGGCGAACTCGGTCATCTCTGGATTGGGCGAGCTGGTCCGACCGGAGGATGTCATTGCGGCAGCGGCGGCTGGCGTCGCGGTGATGGCCGACGCGGCGTCTTTGGAAGCGTTGGCGTTGGCGGCCGCCGCATCAATGCCGGTGGGGGCGGTCGACTGGCCATTGCCCGCCGTGTCGGTTTCGGCGCCGCCAGGCAAGGCGGCTGACGAGGGCTGTTGTGGATTGTCGAGCGGCGCGGTCGAACTCTGATCGGCCGAAACGCTCACGCGCGCTGGCTGCATCGGACTTGCGCCCGGAATTTCAGGAGGACCCATGGAGCTGCGCACAAAGACCGTAACGGCCCATATCGCCCCCGGGATTGCGGCGATAACCGCCACCAGGATGATGATACGCCCCAGCACCGGCATGAAGCGCCGGACCTGCTTCTCGTCCTGCATGACACGTCGGCCTCGTCGTTGCATTGCAGAAGGGGGTGTTCAGGCGGCGCCGTTCGTCAGCCTCTGTGCGACCCTCTGCGCAAAATAAGTCAGCACGCCATCGGCGCCGGCGCGCTTGAAGGCGATGAGGCTTTCGATCATGGCCTTGTCGCCGTCGAGCCAGCGGTTCCCCGCCGCGGCCATGATCATCGCATATTCGCCGGAAACTTGGTAGGCAAACGTCGGCATGCCGAAAGCATCTTTGACGCGATGCAATATGTCGAGATAAGGCAGGCCCGGCTTAACCATAATCATGTCGGCGCCCTCAGCAATATCAAGCTCCACTTCGCGCAGCGCCTCTTCGGAATTTGCTGGATCCATCTGATAAGTCCGCTTGTCGCCGGTTAGCGTCATGCTTGAGCCGATCGCGTCGCGGAATGGTCCGTAAAAGACCGAGGCGTATTTGGCCGCATAGGCCATGATCTGCACGTCCGTGAAGCCGGCGGCATCGAGTCCGGAGCGGATGGCGCCGACACGGCCATCCATCATGTCCGAGGGCGCGATGATATCGCAGCCGGCTTCGGCCTGGAGCAAGGCCTGTCGCACCAGGACGGCGACCGTCTCGTCGTTGAGAATGACGCCGTCGCGCAGCAGTCCATCATGGCCATGGCTGGTATAGGGGTCGAGCGCAACATCGCAGAGGACGCCGACGTCCGGCACTTCTTTTTTGATGGCGTGGATCGCGCGGCAGACGAGGTTGTCTGGATTGAGCGCCTCGGAGCCGGCCTCGTCGCGCCGCGCCGGATCGGTATAGGGAAAGAGCGCGAGGCACGGGATCGACAGTCGTGCCGCCAGTTCGGCCGCGCGCACGGCTTCGTCGACCGAGAGGCGCTCCACACCGGGCATGGAAGGTACCGGCACGCGGACCCTCGCTCCGTCCACCACAAACAGCGGCCAGATCAGGTCATCGGTGGTCAGTACGGTTTCCCGCACCATGCGCCGCACCCATTCGGCGCGGCGGTTGCGGCGCGGTCGAATCACGAGATCGAGCGTTTCGGCTTCCTGCCCGGCCTTCGCTTCGGGCGTCTGCGGGCGAAGCAGGGCGGGCGCCGCGGCGGCGCGCCGATGTTCAAGCGGTCTGCCGAATTTGATCGCCATAGGTGCTCCTTTGGCGCTGCCTTGCCAAGATCGTAGACTATCCTTTTAGCCATTCCGAGCCATGCTCGCCACCGGCCATGGGCCGGCCACAAGTGCCGCTACTGTCTTTTCCGCGAAACCGGCGGGCATGCCCGCGGTTCTGGGCCTGCCTCTATCCGTCGCGCCCCGAACACATCAAGCAACGACGGGCGACAGAGCTAGGATGACCGATCAATCGCAGCGCCGACCCACCCGATCGAGCGATCTGCTCGAACCCATGCAAGCCAAGGCCGTTCAGGGGCCCTGGACCGGATATCTCGTTCTGTTCCTGCGCATCATGGCCGCAATGTCGCTGGCCAAGGGGCTCTATCACTGGATGCAAATCTGCAGCATCGGTGCTGCCGCCGGTCAAGGCTTTGAAGAACGCACGGTGGCCTGGCAGGCGGTGACCATCTTCTTCGCGATTATCGACCTGGTGGCAGCAGTCGGGCTATGGCTTGCCGCCTCATGGGGTGCGGTGGTGTGGCTCATCTCGGTCGTCTGCATGGCCGCGGTGGAGCTGGCCTTGCCGGCGGTGTATGGCGGCAACCTGTTCATCGTGCTCACTGAGTTGGGCCTGCTCGGCATATATCTGTGGCTTGCGGTTTATTCAGCGCGCGAGCGGCCAGTATGACAGGACCTCAGTCTCGTAATCGGGCCGCTATTTTGATTGCTAATTCCCGGCCCGCAGCGGCGCGAATTCGCGGCGGCGTTGCCGGAATTGATCAAGACGCCGAACGGCGCAAGCGCGTCGTTGAGGGGCGTTGAGCACCATCGCGGGCGCGCCACTGACGCCGCCTCACCAAACCGTCGGCGGCGCGTCAGCAAAGCATCCGCCGGCCTTCCCATGTGGTGGAGTTCGAGCGGCGAAAATTCCCGCGTGGTTGGCGGGTCTTCTGGCCGGCGGATGGAGTGGCTTGCCGATTTTTCGAAAACCCGCGCTCGGCGCCGCTTCCATACCCGCGTTACCAATCGGGCTGAATGCGAAAATCGCGCCGCAGCTGGGGCGAACCATTTATCGAAAATCTTCGCGGCTTCACCAGAGGCTTCGAGCTCGATCAGCGTCTGATCGAGCAAATGCAGAAAATGCGGCTCGTTCTTCGGCAAGGCAAAGCTAGCAGTGCGCGGCCGTTGATAATCGGTGATTAGCGCGAAATCCGCCGGTGGCCGCTTTGCTGCGCCGGGGAGAGCAGCAGCATCGTGTCGGCGAGAAAAGCATCAACGCGCTCGGCCGATAGTGCCGCGAATGCCGCGTCATAGCTGTCAAGATAGCCGATCCGCAATGTCGGCACTGCGGCCTTGAGTTGCGCATCGACGATCGCCGAACGCACCAATGCGAGCGTGCGGCCGGCGAGTTGCGCAATGTGTTCGATGCCGCGGTCCTTGTGCGCGTCATGCCGACGGCGATGAGATCGACACGCTTCTGTTGCAGGGCCGCAATGCGCTCGGCATTGACCAGTGGGACCTTCGCCGCGGCGAGGCCGAGCTTTTGCGCCACGCGCTCGGCGAGATCGACATCGTAGCCGACGATGCCCTTGCCGGCATCGCGAAAGTTAAACAGCGGCGAAGTTTCGCTCACGCCGATCAGGAGCTTTCCGCGCGCCTTGATGGCGTCAAGCTTGTCGGCGCAAGCCGGGGCCGCGTTGGCGAGCGACGCCAACAGCACGCCGAGGCGCGTGGGCTTGACGTACTCGTCAATAATGCCGGGCTCAACTTAAGCAAAGACGCAACCGAGGTCACGCCGTGGGAGTGGGATGCGGTGATGAATGTGAACCTGCGCGACACATTTTTCCTCACCAACAGGTCGGCCACCATCTTATTGGCGCCGGAAGGGGAGGGTGCATCGTCACGATCGCCTGGACCCACGCGCTTGTCGGCGCGCCGGAGCGCTCCATGTCTACGGCATTTCCAAAGCGGCCCTGGTCGGCATGACGCGCATGCTGGCGACGGAATGGGCTGCGCACAACATCCGCGTCGACGCCATCGTCCCGGGGCGGCTGGTGACCGCTTCGCCGTCACGCTCCCAAAAGGGGACCGATCCTTCACACATGAAGGCAATGCTCAAGCGCATCCCCCTTGCACCGGCTGGCGAGCGTCGAAGAAGTCGCGGGCGCTGCGGCTTATCTCGCTAGTCCCGCGGCCGCATCGATCAGCGGTCACGTGCTGGTGCTCGACGGCGGACTGACCGCGAGCTAGGCCGATCGCAGGAACAGGCGATGGCCTGCCTGAGCATGACAACCAAATTATCGCGCGTATTACGCCGACCTTTAGATAGATAATAGTCCGCCGGGTGCACCAGGCGCTACGCCGCCACGTGCTGCCGCGCTTCCCTAAGCGCCCGCGGCGCAGGCTCGAGTCGGGGGCGAGCGGGCGAAGCGAGGGCGTTCGAGGCTTCAAGGTCGGGGCGCTGATCGCCCAAGCGATAGCGTCTCCAGGCGCTATCGGGGTCCTCCAGAATTGGCACGGCGTGCTGTCTGCCGAGACGTTGGATTACGACTCCGAGCAGGAGGGTCGCCAGGCCTATCCCGAGCACGAGGAGTAAGAAGATTTCCGTTGGCCCGATCGTCGCGACGGCCTGGGGTTTCATGGGACGGTCAGCCTTGGGCGGGCTGGATGCGACATTCGCCGGTAGCGGATATTGGTCCTCGGTTGTGGGCTTGACCGCCGCTGTAGCGTTTGCGGCATTTGGCGGATTTCTGTTCTCGTTGCCCGAGGCGGGCAGAACGGAGGGCGCAGCCGTTTGTTGCTCAGCCCGCTGTTGCGGAGCTTGAACCGTTGGTGGGTTGGCGAACTGCACTGTCCTCACAGACAGGATCTTGACCTCCGGCTGATGCACAGCGCTGCTGCCATGACCGGCCGGCCTTGCTGCCTCGGCTGATGGTACCGAAGGCGGCGCCGGCACCGCAATTGTTGATTGAGCAGCGGCCAGATGGGCTTCGGATGATTTTGCCGCTTGATGCGAACGCGAGAGGAACCCCCGCAAATACCAACATTTCCGCCGTGTTGAACGGTCGATGCGATAGTACCAATGCTGCCCATGCGGCGAGGCAGTTTTTGGCGCGCCAACGCAGTCATTGGCATAGGCGCCGCCGACCGGAGTGCTCACGCCGATTGCCGTTACCAGAACGATAATTGCAACCGCTACAACCGAGATCGGACCGAAAATTTTCAACACGATCCCCCCGGCCAGATGAACCCCGAAAACTCTCCCGCCCCGAAGGTCTGTAAGTGCGCAGTAAATGTGTCTATATTGGCGCTTAATTCAGACCAGATTGAGGCGCGGGACTATTTGTTGCTTTCGAGACAATGAGAAGCCTCGATCCGATCAACAATGTTCTGAAATGGCGAATGGGCCATTCGCTGCCATCGCTGGGGCAATCCCCGGCAACGTCGCGTGCAAATGCGGCGCGGCAAGAGCGCGGCTTTGCCGGCAGACGCGCGCGAAGTCGAGCGCACGCGCTTGCCAAAAACTTGCTTGTGGGTCACTGCCCAGCCTGCGCCTTGAGCGCGGCAAGTTCAGCGTCGCTGCGCAGCGTCATCACCGCGACCTTGCGTGCACGGAAGTAGGGGATCGCCACTTCCATGTCCTGCCCTGGGCGCTCGAGCAGCGAAATATACCGCGGCTCGGCGCCGCGCGTCGGCAGGTCGAAAGCGGTCCAGGTCTTGCTCTTGGGATCGTAACGCATGACGCGATCGGCACCCCACAGATTGGTCCAGGCATCATGGTTTCTATCGACCGCAACGTGGTAGGGCTGCTGTTCGCCTGGCAGCGCCACGTAGGTGATGGCGTGCGTGCGGGTGTCGATTTGCGCGAGATTGGCGCCCCAGGAATCGCCGATCCACAATACGTCGCCGTTTTTATCCGTGCCCATGCGGCGCGGACCTTGCGCCCATGGCAGCGGCGAATTGAAGTCCGGCTGGCTATACGCGGCGTAGAACTTGCGTTCCTCCGGCGTCAGCAGGTCGAGCTCGGTTTTCACCGGCGCAAGTTTCAGTTCCGACGCCTTGGCCGTTGCGCCATCGCCGACACCGATCGTGTCGAGAGTCATCTCGGCCCAATAGCCGTTGCCGTTGCGGTCGGCCGCGGTGCCGTAGGTGATGCCGGTACCGTTGACAGTCTTGAACGTGACCGACTTGAACTCGGTGAACTTGCCGCTAACCGGATCAAAGCGCAGCGCCCCGTTGGGTGCCGAAGACCAGATGTCGCCCTTGCCGTCGTAGTCGACGGTGGCGGCACCGCCGGTCTGGATCATGCTATCCGGCGGCAGATAGACCTCGATCTTCTGCGTCTTCGGATCGAGCCGGCCGAGACCGCCGCGGCCGACATTAATGTTGAACCAGAGAATGCCGTTGCGGTCCCGGGTCATGCCATGGGTCTGCGCGGCCAGTCCGTTCGTCGCCGGAAACCTGAACAGCTTCACCGCGCCGGTCGCCGTGTCGATGCGGCCGATGGTGGTGCGGTTGTTGGGGATGTTGCACGTAAACCAGAGATTGCCTGAAAGATCCAGCCACGTATCATGCACGCCCCAGCCCGGGATGAGGACCGAGGGCGTGCCGAGCGACCAGTCACTGCCGTCATTTTGCACGAAGTCGGCCGGCAGATTGGCGTCCGGATCGAGCGGCAAGTCGTATTCCTTAAATACGACGCGGGCGGCTTCGCCGCTCGGCCGCGGCTCGAGCTTGACCTGCATGTCGCTTTGGCCGGGCCCGCGTGCGGCCGCGAGATACCGGGCGAGCTCCTTCTGATGAAAATCGAGAATTCCGGAGGGCTTGCGCTCGGCGCCCACATAGGCGCCGTACACGTTGACGTTCTTCATCAGCCCGATGACGGCGTTCCAGCCGGCTTCGTCGAAGCGGTGCTGCAGCGGATAGCTCGCCGTATGACATCCGGTGCACACCGTGCGCACAATGCGCTTCATGCGCTGCTCTTGCGGCGTTCGCTCCGGTAACGCATCGAGCACAAGATTGCCGGGAAGCTGCTTGAACGTTCGCTCGGCATCCTTCATCGGCTGCAGCACAAAATTCGCGCGGCTGTTGGCGGCGAGATCGATTTTGTTTTTAGCGGTCTGATAGCTGAGCGCCTGTGCCCAAACGCGGTAGCTGCCTGCGGGCAGCGGCGGGAAATAATACTGACCCGCCTGGTCGGTGAACACGCTGGTGGTGATGGTGCCGCCTTCGGGTTTGGCCGAAACTGTGATGCCGCCCAGAGGCTTGCCGTCTGCCGCGGTGATGCTCCCGCTCAACAGCGGGTCAGCGGCGGCCGGCGCGGCCGCGAAGAATGCGCCGGCAGCCAAAGTGACGAGGCTCCGAGCGATGAGATCACGCGTCTTGAACATGCGTTGCTCTCCCAAAAGATGTCGCGCGATCTCTCGCGCCCTGTTAATCGGCATTGCGTCCGGCTCCGGTTTTGACAGCGGCAGGCGCGGCTTGTGGCGGCGCCGGGAGGCTGGCGATATAGGCGGCGATGGCATCGATCTGTGTGGGCGTGAATTGATATTTGAAGGCCGGCATGCGCGCCGTGCCGTCGCTGATGAATTGACGGATCAAATCCACTTTGCCCCCGAGCGTGTTCATCGACAGCGCCGGTCCATATTGCGGACTCGTCATTTGCGGCTTGGTGTGGCAAACGCGGCAGGATTGGTTGAACAGCCGCATGCCGAGGAGCTCTTGACTGCGATCCTGCGCGGCCGCGCTCAAGGGAGCGGCGACGACAAGCGGCAAGAAGATGACAAAGCGCGCGCTGCCCGGCATTGACCGCCTCCCCGCTTTGCAGAGACCTTACGATGCGGCCGGGCTGAATGAAAGGGGGACGGCGGAGTTGGGAATCGCGAGAGTCGCGCGCGCGGTGCTGCGATTGAGGCTGTGCATGCGCCGCGCAGCGCGCCTAATGCACCGTACAGACCTGTTGGTTTGGAGCTGCTTCACCAGCCACGCGGCTCGCTGCCAATCGCCGGCAGCGCCTCGATGGCAGCGACCAGCGTCATCTCCGCCGCCGCCTCGAGCGGCAGCAGTGGCGGGCGTGGATGGCCGCGTTGGCGGCCCATGGCGCTAGCGGCGGGCTTGCGCGCGGCGGCGCCGCCGGGCTTGTCGATCTGGCGCAACGCCGCGAGTTCCTCCTGCACTGCCCGCGCCTCGAATGGTCTTTCCCGTCGGCAGAGCTCGAACAGGCGGCGCACCAGGGTCGGCGCGACGATGGCCAGCGCGGAATACATCCCGCGTGCGCCGATCGCTGAGGCGGAGACCAGAAGCCCGGTGCCGGAAAGGAGCGCGAAAGCAGGGCGCGCGCGACGATTCGGTCAAAAGCCCGATCATGAACTGCCAATCAAGGCTGCTGTCGACCACGCCGGCGAAGTTGGGCAGCTTTTCGATCAGCTCGAGCGCGATCGCCGCATTGATCTTGCTGCCGGCCGTATCGTCGGGCGCATTGAAGATGAAGAACGGAATGTCGACCGCGGCACCGATCTGAACGAAATGCTCGATCAGCATGGCCGTCGGCGGTGTCCAATAATAAGGCATCGTGGCCACGACCACTGCGGCGCCGGCCGCCTGCGCAGCCTGCGCCAGCGCAGCGGCGATGCCGGTGCCCGCATCGCTCACATGGGCGATAATCGGCGCGCCCTTTTTTCCGTGTTGCACGGCGTAGCTGATGAGGTCGCGCCGCTCGTCATCTGCAAGACTGACCGATTCGCCCACAGCATGGGCACGGCGACGGCCTGTGCGCCATGCCGGAAATGAAAATCGATCACCCGTCCGAAGAGAGCAAAGTCGATGCGCCAGTCGTCGGCAAACGGCGTGAGCGGCGCGTGCACCAAGCCTGGTTCGAGAGGCATCGTGCGCTCCTAATAAAGCTCACCGGCCGTGCGACTCACTATCGGCGATGCCGAGCTCTTCGAGCTGCGCGCGGATATAGGCCTGGCGCTGCGGCGTCGCCGTCGGCAGCGGCGCCCGCGTCGGTCCGACCGGGCGTCCCACGGCCACCATGCCGCCTTTGAGCGAGGAGGGGTATTGATCCTTAAACAGGTGCCACAGTCGCGTCATCTTGTATTGCAGCTCGCGCGCCCGCGTCCATTCGCCGGCGATGCAGGTGTCGAACAGATGGTTGCATAAATTCGGGCAGATCGAGCCGGCGGCGGAATAAGAGCCGACGCCGCCCAGCGGTACAGAGGGCAGCGGGAACTCGACGCCGGTGAGCAAATTTGCGCTCGGCGATGGTCAGGTTGAGCGATTCGTTTCTTGTGATGCGGCCAGGAAATCGCCGGCACTCCGGCGCGCCCGTGAAAATCCAGAAGCCGCTCGAAGGTCGGCAGATCAAGGTAGCCGCGGACCGGGCTCTGCGTGACCCCGCGAAATTTGTTCTGCATTTGCGGCTATCCATTATGCGCCTGGGCTTTTTTCTTAATTGTTCGCAAGCAAATCTGCGGGCGTGCGCCGGTCCGCCGAGCTAGCCCTTTTAGCGGGTTGGCACCGCAAGAGTAAGGGTCCACCGCTGGCCGTCATTGGCTGGTTGGGCAACGCAGTGCGAGCGCGCACGCAGCGCTCAGTGCCACGAAGATCGCGCTGCAATAGCGAACGTTCGAGCAAATTGCGGTTGGTGATTGCGAGCAAGCAAGCAATCCAGCTCGGCCTGCCGGTTGGATCGGCTTTGTCGCTTCGCCCCTTTCACCGCGCCGAAACCGCATTAAAATCGCGGCGGCCCGCCGAAGTAGGCTTGGCGGATGATCTCGGCGAGGTCGGCTTTCGACACCGGTCGCGGATGCGCGATCTTCACCGCGCTCACGACCTCCACGGCTTTGGCAATATCCTGTTCGCGCATCCCGAGCCCCTTCAGCCCGGTCGGCAGGCCGAGGCGGATGTTCAGGTCATAGAGGCCGCGCGCCGCATCGACGACGCCGAGCGCGCGCGTTATCCGCGCCGTGGCCTCCGGCGCGGCCGCGCTGTTGAAACCGATGGCATAGGGCGTGGCGACCGCGTGGGTGTGCGCGTGGTCGAGGTCAAACCACTGCCGCACGCGTTGGGCGATCGCGTGTTCGAGACCGACCTCGGCACGGAAGTTGGCCGCCAGCCAGGCGCCGTAGAGCGCGTCGGTGCGCGCGGCCAGATCGCGCGGATGATCGACGACGCGCGGCAAGCTTATGCCGAGCAGCCGCACCGCTTCCTCAGCCATGGTCTGCATCACCGGATTGGTGTCGATGCCATATAAGCTCTCGACTGCGTGCGCTATCGCATTCATCCCGCTCGCGGCGGAGACGCGCGCAGGAAGTTCAAGCGTCAGTTCCGGATCGTAGATCGCCGTCGCCGGCAGCGCCGCGGGGTCGTTGCCGCCGACGCGCTCGGCGGCGACGCCGAGATTCCACCGCGCCGCCATCTCCGAGCCCGAATAGGTCGTGACGATGGCGATGTAGGGCAGCTTGGTCGCCGCCGCAGCGGCCTTGGCAAGCCCAATCGGCGAGCCGCCACCGAAGACGACGAACCCGTCCGCCCTTGAGCGCTTGAGTTCGTCCATCAAGCGCTCGAATGCCGCGCGCGGCATGTTAGGAGAGGAAGCATCGCAGACGGCCGCGCGGCGGTCCGCGACCGGAGCCGTGAGGCGGCGCGCCAGATCGGCGCGCGAGCTTGAGCACAGCACAACCAGCCGCGTTATATTGTGCAAATCGACTTCTGCGCGCAGCGCTGCAACGGCGCCGCGGCCGAACAGGATGCGGATCGGGTCGGAGCGATAGACAAAGCGCGCGATCATCGCTCCGTGAGCCTCGAGCTTTTGCCTCCGCGCTCGGCGCCGCTCCTAAGCGTGGGTCGGCCAGTGCCGGTCGTGGAACCAGCTGCGGTATCCGCTCATCTTCGCCCGCTGGGCTGCCGGCGCGCGCCGCTTGCAGGTCGAGGCCTCGGCGCTGCCTTCCGGCGCGCCCCAGCGCAGCTCGACGCAGTCGTTCGGGTTGTAGGCCATTTCGAGGGCTGGGGCCCGGTCGATCACCTCCTTGAGCGAGAGCGTCCATTGCGAGCCGTCGCTGCGCGTATAGGAGAACTTGTGCGATGCAAGCGCGGAGGCAAGCGCGCTCTGCAATTCGGCCTTGACGTCGGCGACGCTCCTGCCCTCGGCAATGGCATAGCGCTCGGGCCGCCGCGCCACGTGATCGGGCAAACCGCGCACCACATCAATTGCAATCAACATGCGAAAATCGCGCGCTGGAGTTGAGTAATCTTCCCAGGCGCCGGTCGTCTCGAAAATCGACGCGCCGGACGGCATCGACACGTCGCCGCGTTCCTTGTCCAAATATTTGCGACCAATTTCGACTGCGGTGACGCGCGTCTTCACCTGTTCGTCGAGGTTCGCCACCGCGTTTTCCATCGCCTTCACCGGATCGACTGGCTGCGGCGACATCACGTCGTCCATGCGATCGTAAAAATCCTCAACGCCGAGCTTTGTTGGCTCGAGCGAAAAGTCGCCGTATTGCGCGTCGTTGGCGATTTCCGCGTTGGTCAGCCGCCGCAAGGCGCCGTTCCTCTCGCGCACGATCGGGCGGAAACGCTTAAAGCCAGCCGTGCCGAGCGCGGGATTGTGCACGAACAGGAAGTTTCCGCGCCAGAAGCGCTTGCGCGTTACCGTTCCGTCCGGTTCGGCGTCGACGGCGAGGAACACCCCGGGCGCGCCGCTCGCCTCCGGCACCAGCTTCACCAGCATGAGAACGTGCCCGTACGGGTCGGCATAGACTGTTCCCGGGCGCAGCGTCGCTTGCGTCAGCGGCACGGTATAAAAGTCGGTACGATCGTCGGTGGCGGAGACGCGCACCGCTCCGGTTTGCACGACGTCCGCGACCGCCGGCAGATAGGCGCGAAACGCCGCCGCAAGCCCCGCCGGCCGCTTGGGGACGGAAGGCTCGGCTGGTCTGGCCGGTGCGGCTGGTATGGCAACAGGCGGATCCGGCGATGCAAAGGTCTGCTGCAGCAGCCTGGACCGCGCCCGCGCCGGCGTGGCGGCTGCGGTTTGTTCGGGTGGCTGCGGACGCGTGATCTCAGGACGCTCGATGTTGAACCATTGATAACACTTCGGCGGCGCGCCGCCGGTGCCGCGCGAGCAGCTCGAATAGCCGAATGGCAGCCCTATCTTGAAGGCGAAATAGGCGCGCAGGAAATAGACGAAGTCGGCGCAATCCGGGCGTAGTCCCCTTACGATGTTGTCTTCGCCAAGCCCAAAATAGTTGAACAACATATTCCGCGATTGATCGTGGAGAGGCCCATCCCAGGTCTTCCACGACAGTGCCTGGTCGAGCGTCCCGTCAAACAGCTTTGCGATCCACGCGGAATAAAGATTTTCCGTTTCACGACTCCAGCTGTTGCGCAGCGGCCAGAGAGTTCCCGAGGTCGCGCGCAGGGGTGGGGGTTTTTGAGCACTTACGGCAATGTCGCGCGTGATCGTGCTGCAGCCGCCTGGCGCCTCGTCGAGGGCAAGCGTCACGCGCCACGTTCCCGCGGCCGGCGAGCCGACCTCGGCATACCAGACGTAGGGCGGCCCGCCCTGCCGGCCGGCCGATTTGGCCGCGACTCTACCGTCGGGCGCGATCAGCGACAGCGCGCCAGTCAGCGGCTTCTCCGCAGCGACCAGGACGCGCAAGGGCGCACCTGCCCACGGGGCGAGCGGAGCCGGCAGCATCGCCACCTGAAGCGCATGCGTGCAAGACGAAGCCGGGGTTTCGGCCGGTGCCGCTGCGGCCGAAGCCAGTAAACTGAACATTGCGCTTGCGAGCAGCATCGCTGTCGCAGTGGAGGCAGACCGACGTGCTAGGGACACCTGAGCCCCTCCTTCCCCGTGCTTGGTTGCAAATATTGCCCAGCCTTTGGCTGAATCATGGCGCCGTGCGCGGACCCGCCTGCCGTTCCACATCGGCGGCGGCTGTTTGTGGCAGGCCATTACGGCGGCGCCGTGTCTGGTAGGTCCATCTCCCGCACTTCTCTGGCTTTTGCCGCACACGCTGCCAGCAGAAAGGCGAGATCGGTGCCGGTCGAAACAAACCGCGCGCCCATAGCCACGTAGCGTGCGGCAAGATCGGGACGCGTGGCAAAACCGCCGACCGCGGTATGTTTGCCGTGCCGGCGGCAGGCGGCGATGGTTTTCTCGTAGGCCTCGCGCACACCCGGATGCTCATATTGACCGGGCAGACCCCAATCGGCGAGCAGATCGTTGGTGCCGATGAGCACCATATCGACTCCGCCCACCGCTGCGATGGCATCGGCATTCTCGAGGGCCTTTTGGCTCTCGAATTGGACTATCACCATGGTGGCGGCGTTGATCGCGGCGTAGCCTTGCGAAGCGGGGCGGGCGCGGTACTGCAGGTGGGGTAGGGGACCGGCGTTGGAACGCTCGCCATGCGGCGGGTATTTGGCCGCCCGCACATAGGCGCGCGCCTCCTGGGCCGATTCGACGTGCGGGGCGATGATGCCGAGCGCTCCGCCATCGAGAATGCGCTGCACCTCGCCGAGCGCTGGCACCCGGACCAGCGGCGTGATGCCGGCCTCGAGTGCGGCGATGCAGACTTGGCTGGTCGTCTGCAGCGAAAAGGTCGAATGCTCCAAATCGAGGTAAAGACAGTCGAAGCCGGAGGTCTTGGCGATGCGCGCGATCTCGACGCCGCCAACGAGCCGCACGGTCATGCAGGCGACGAGTTCGCCGCGTTCAAGTTTCTCCTTCGCGTGATTGCGTGGGATGTTCTCGGTCTCGCCTGCCATGGTGTTGCCCCTTGCCAATTGCCGCTGACTCGGCGCCTTTGCAGCGATAGTGTTCGATAAAAGGGGAGATCGCCGGCGTGAATTATTCGACCGAATTCGCATCGATTCGCGGCCAGGTATCGGCACAGGAGTGGCAAACGCGAACCGATCTCGCTGCCTGCTATCGCCTGGTCGATTACTACGGCATGAGCGATCTCATCTACAACCACATCACCGCGCGCATCCCCGGCACTGGCAACCTTTTAATCAATCTCTACGGCCTTCTCTACAAGGAGATCACAGCCTCGAGCTTGGTCAAGATCGACGTGGAGGGCAACATCGTGTGCAAGCCGGATACTGATTACGGCATCAATGTTTCCGGCTATGTGATCCACGGCGCCATCCATAAGGCGCGGCCGGACGTGGCCTGCGTGCTGCACACCCATACCCGCGCCGGCATGGCGGTCTCGGCGATGAAATGCGGGCTATTGCCGCTGTCGCAGACCTCGATGCGCTTCGTCGGCCATGTCGGCTATCACGCCTACGAGGGGCCGGCGATCGATCTTTCCGAGCGTGAACGGCTCGTTCGCGATCTCGGGCCGCATGACGCCATGATCATGCGCAATCACGGGCTGCTTAGCTGCGGTGCCACCATCCAGCAGGCGTTCAACACAATGTATCAGCTGGAGTTGTCGTGCCGCTCGCAGGTCGACGCCATGGCGGCGCGGAGCGAACTGACCATGCCAGGCGAAAACGTGCTGGCGCACACCGCGCATCTGTATCAGCCGACCACGCGCCGTCCCTACGGCGTGCTCGAACGGCCGGCCATGCTGCGGCTCCTGGCCGCGCAGCAGAACAATTCCGGCTATCCGCCGTACTGGCACTGAACTCCGCTCTGCCATTGCGGCGTGTGCGGCGGCCCAACCCTTGTCCCTGCGCATGCGCGGCTCGCGCCGACGGTCCGCAGACGTGCGGATGGACCGAAGCAGAAGCAGCTATAGCTTGCTTTACCGCAGCGCCATTGCCGGGAGCATTCTTGCAAAAAGCTGGGTGCCGAGGGCGAGAGGGCCCCCTATCCGGCATCTTCGGCTTTTTACGTATCGCCTGGGGGACGCTGGCGCGTCAGCGGCTCGCTCGGCGGTGGCAACCAGTTGTGTGATTGTTCATAATGCTTGGCGTAGCGATAGAACGTGCCTTCGAAATTGCCGAAGGCGATCACGAAGCCGGCCCAGCCGTCGATGAAGCCGCGCTTGAAAACGTAATGCTTGAGAAAAGCCCAAGTAGCGTGGCCAAGCGCGCTGGCCATCGAGACGCGTTTGCCTGCGAGCTTCGGTGCACCGAGCGAGGAGTAGCGGTCCGCTTTTCTCAGGATTTCCGACAGGTTGCGGAACGGGAACTGCCAGATGGCGTTCTGCAGCGTTCCGAGCGGTTTAGCGCTCAAGACCTGATAGCCCTCGTGCACGGGTTCGAGCGTGTAGCGCATGCAGCCTTTACGAAACAGCTGCGGCTGGCGGAAATTCGGATACCAGCCGGAGCCGCGGATCGTGCGGCCCATCATGAAATTGCGGCGCCGAACGCGGTAGAGGTCGTGCGGCGGCGCGCCAGCGAGCAGGCCGAGGATCTCATCGCGCACCGCCGCGGTGCAGCGTTCGTCGGAATCGAGGCTAAAAATCCAATCGCAGCGGCAGGCCGCGACGGCGCGATTACGCAGGTCGCCGAAGCCGTGGAACGGCACCTGCACGACGCGCGCCCCCAAGCCTGCGGCGAGCTCCGCCGTCGCGTCGGTGCTGTTGGAATCGGCGACCACGATTTCGTCAGCCCAGAGCACGCTTTCGACCGCGGCCTTGATTTTGGCCGCTTCGTTGAAGGCGATGATACAGGCCGAAATCGTCTGCATACGTTTATTTAGCAGCCGGTCGCAGGGGCTTCGACGGGCGCAGCGCCGCTCGCCGCCTGAGAGAGCATGTGTTCCATGCGCGCGATCACAGCGCCCGCGGAGATTCGCTTCATGCACGCGTGCTCATAGGCGCAGCGGCTGAGCTGGCGCAGATAGCATGGCGAGCAGGGCAGTTTGGCCTGCAGAACTGCGCCTTCGCGCCGGTAAGGGCCGATCCAGATCGGATCGGTCGAGCCGAAGATGCTCACCACCGGGCGGTCGAGCGCGACCGCAAGATGCATCGGGCCGGAATCATTGGTCAAACAAATCGTGGCGCATCGGATCAGCGCCGCAACTTCGCTCAGCGTGGTCGCGCCGCCGAGATTGACCACACCTGGCGCCAGCGCGGCGACTTCGCCGCAGACCGCGCGCTCGCGCGCCGAGCCGATGAGCGCGACCGCAAAGTCCCTGTGCAAAAAATGCTGCGCGACTTCGGCAAAACCCTCGCTCCGCCATTGTTTGGTTTCCCAGATCGTGCCCGGCGCCATCACAATCAGCTTTGCCTGGGCAATGCCGTGACCCTGCAGCAGCGCGCGGACACGCTCACGCGCCTGCTGCGGGATCGGAAAGAAAAAGTCCGCCGCACGCTCGTCAAGACCCAGAAGCGATCCGACGTCGAGATAGCGATCGACCGCGTGCCGCTCGAGCGTCGGCACCGGGACCGCATGCGTGTAGGCGAGCCAGCTGCCCTCGCGCGCCCCCTGCCAGGCGTGTTTGCGCGTTTGCGCGGGGAACTGCCGCGCCGATTCTTTCCAGACGCGCCCCCGGGGCCGGTCGAAGCCGATGCGCACCGGCGCGCCGCTGGCGAGTGCCAGCACCGCGGTGCGGAACTGGCCGTGCATATCGACGACTAGATCATATCGCGCAGCGCGCAGCTTCGCCGCCAGACCCGCGTAGTGTGCCAGATTGCCGAAGCTGCCGAGGCCAAGCGGCGCTGCGCGCACCTCACGGACGAAGTCGATCACGCTCGTGATCGCCGGGTGATGGCGCAGAAGTTCGCCGATCGCCGGCGTCACGAGCCAATCGAGCTGCGCCTTGGGAAACCGCCGGCGCAATTTGTTGAGCACCGGGATCGTGTGCACCACGTCGCCGACCGCCGACAATTTGATCAGCAGAATTCTGGAAAACTGCCGACTGCGAAGTATGTCTGGTGCCAAAGCCAAAACGCGTTCCTCTGCGGCGACGACGTTGCCGATGCGCGTCGAGATGGTTCGCGAAGCTTTATTGGGCTAAGCGCGACCCGGCAAGATCATTTGCAGCATGCGCTTAAACGATGCCGAGGTCTGGTGGCGCAGCATGGCGATCTGTCGGTTGCCCTGCGAGGTGAGCCAGTTGAATTGGATTACGCGGCGCTCGCCGGAAAATGATTCGTGCCCGTGCCAGGAATTGGTGCTGCGCTTGAACGCGAGCAGGGTTCCGGCGACCGGCGGCACCTCGACAATGATGTCGCTGAGGTCGTGCGCCGAGCGCAGCAGACGCAAGCGGCCGCCGGACTGTTCCCAGCTCGGATTCATATAGATCAGGATAGTAATGATCTTGGTTTTCGAATCGGTGTGGATCTTGCCGTCGCTCGGGTCGCAGCGGCCGCGCACCGTGGTGAGCGTCGGCCGGCCGGACAGATCGATGTTGAATTTCTGCTCGAAAGCCTCGCGAAAGCGATCGCTCTCAAGCTGATCGAGCAGCGCCTGAAAGGCTTTACCGAAAACGAGCTGGTCGGTCGGGAAGCTGCCGGGCGAAGAGATCCGCGGATAGTCGGCGTTGATATCGGCCAGTCCGGCCTGGCTGACGAAGCCCGGCACAACCAGATGCGGGAATGGCTCGCTCACCAGTGGGGTTGCCCGCAGCGCCTCAAGCCTCAGATAGTCCGCCATTTTCCCGCCCGATCCGCTATCGAGGTAAACCCTAGCACTGGCGGTTGCCGGGGTAAATCAACGGCATTTTGGTTTCGGGCGCGTTAGCGCTTCGCCTGGGCAATCGCCTGCCACACCCGCTGCGCTGTCGCCGGCATTTCGATGTGGCGGACCCCGAATTCCGAGAGCGCATCGACGATGGCGTTGATGATCACGGCGAGCGCCGGCACCGTGCCCCCTTCGCCGGCTGGGCGGATGCCGAGCGGATGCGTGGTCGAGGGCACTTCACTGAGCGCGGTGGCATAGAACGGCAGGTCGCAAGCCCGCGGCATGGCGTAATCCATGAACGAGCCGGCGAGCAGCTGGCCGGTCTCGGGATCATAATGCGCATGTTCCATCAGCGCCTGCCCGGCGCCTTGGGCGATGCCGCCGTGCACCTGGCCGTGAATGATCAGCGGATTGACCGCGCGCCCGACGTCGTCGACTGCCACGTAATTGGCGAGCGTGACGGCGCCGGTTTCGGGATCGACCTCAACCTCGCAGACCTGACAGCCATACGGGAAGCTCGCCTCGGCGACGGTCTCCTCGCATGCGGCCGTGAGCCTGCCGCGCAGATCAGGCGGCAGATCGTGGCGCTCGGCCGCGGCCCGCGCCACGTCAAACAGACCGACCGAATGGTTGGTGCCTTTCACCGTAAAGCGACCATCGTTGAATTCAATATCGGCCGCGCTCGTCTCCAAGAGAAGTTCGGCGATCTTCGTGCCTTTCTCGATAACTTCGTCGGCCGATTTCCTGATGACGATCGAGCCAAGCCGCATGCCGCGGCCGGAATGGGCGCCGCCCCCCACGCTAACCCGGTCGGTATCTCCGGCGATCAGGCGCACCGATTCGATCGGCACGCCAAGCCATTCGGTGACGAGCTGCGCGAAGCTCGTCTCGTGGCCCTGGCCCTGCGAGGTGACACCGATGACGAGGTCGACCGCGCCTTCCGGCTTGACCGTGATCTCCGCCTTTTCGCGAGGCACGCCGGTGGAGATGTCGACATAATTGGCAACGCCGATGCCGCGATATTTGCCGCGTTTTTTTGCCTCACGCCGGCGGCGCGGAAATCCGGCCCAGTCCCCGAGTTTGAGCGCCGCCTCCATTGCGCCGATATAGTCGCCGCTGTCGTACTCCATGCCGAAGGGATTTTTGTAGGGCAGCTCCTTTTGCGCGACGAGATTGCGCCGGCGCAGCGCGACGCGGTCGAACCCGCACTGGCGCGCGGCGAGATCGATGAGCCGCTCGATCACAAAAATAACCTCGGGGCGGCCGGCGCTGCGGTACGGCCGGGTCGGAGACGTGTTCGACAGCGTGGCGCGAGCGTGAAAATGCGCGGCCGGGATGCGGTAGACGCTCGACATCATCTGCACGCCTTTTTGCACCATCGAATAATTCGTGGTGTGGCCGCCGACGTTGCCGAGATTGGTGCCGCGGATGGCGAGAAAATTTCCCCGCTCGTCGAGGGCGAGCTCCGCCTCGACGACCAGGTCGCGGGCCTGATAGTCGCACAGGAACGATTCGTGCCGCTCGATGATCCATTTCACCGGCCGGCCGATCTTCCTTGCGGCCCAGGCGACCAACGCGAACTCGGCGTAGATCATGCCGCGGGTGCCGAAATTGCCGCCGACGTCGCCCATCAGCACGCGCACTTTGTCGGGCGGCACGCCGAGAATCGTGGCGAGATCCTCTTTGAGCCGCACGGCCCCGCCATTTCCTGCATAAAGCGTATAGCGGCCGCTCGCTGGATCGAAAGCGGCGAGCGCGGCGCGCGGCTCCATGGGCACGCCGGTCACGCGCCGCACCCAGGTTTCGAACCGCGTCACGTGCGCGGCGCGCGCGAACGACGCCGCCGTGGCGGCGCTGTCGCCGAGCTGCGCATCGAAGCAGATATTGGAGCGCGCTTGGTCATGCACGCGTGGTGCGCCCTGCCGCGCTGCAGCGGCCGTCTCTACGACGGCCGGTAGAATGTCGTAGTCGATCTTGACCCGCTCGGCGCCGTCCTTAGCGGCGTTGATGGTTTCGGCGACGATCATGGCCACGGCCTCGCCGGCGAAGCGGGCCTCGTCGGCGGGCAGCGGATAGTGCGGTGCCGTGAACACCTCGGGGGGATTTAATTTGATTTCGGCGGGGTGCTGCGACCAGACCTTGTGCGGAATCGGATTTAGACCGTCGGCCAACATATCGGCGCCGGTGAGGACGGTAAGCACCCCGGCTGTGGCCAGCGCCTCATCCTTCTTGATCAAGCGAATGCGGGCGTGAGCGTGCGGCGAGCGCAGCATGACCGCATAGGCTTGGCCGGGCAGGTTTTCGTCAGCTGTGTAGCGACCGGCGCCACGCAGCAGACGCAAATCCTCGCGCCGCCGCACGGGCGCGCCGATGCCGGTCGTTTTTGCCGGTCGCGACATCGACGTTCTCACTCGTTATTGCGGGCCTGCAACGGCCGAACGCGGAACCGCTAGCCACAATCGCATGAATTTACCCTGCTCGCGCGTTCGGGACCGCACCGATGATATGGATGGCGCCGGGCTCTTATTGCTCCGGCGTGAGATTGGCTGCCTTCGCAGCCTTGCTCCAAAGCTCGCGCTCCTCGACCAAAAACTTTGCCGCTTCGCCGCGGCTGCCGGGCGCGAGGTCCATGCCTAAACCCTTGGTCTTCTGAACGAAGCTCGGCTCCTGCATGCAGGCGACAACATCACGGTTGATCTTCTCGGCGAGCGCCTCGGGCGTGCCGGGCGGTGCCACTAGCCCGAAAAACGTCACCGCGCGATAGTTTGGCACCCCGGCTTCGGCGAGCGTCGGCACGTCAGGCAGCTGTGGAACGCGCGCCGCTGCGCCCACCGCGACGATCCGCACCTTGCCGGCGCGGTGAAGTGGCAGCGACGTCGCCATCATGTCGAACATCATATTGACATTGCCGCCGAGCACGTCCGATACCGCCGGGCTCAACCCTTTATAGGGGACCTCCAGCAACTTCACGTGCGCGAGCATCTCGAATTCCATGGTGGCGAACTGCCCGAGCGAGCCCAGACCCGGCGTCGCCGCGGTGAGCTGGCCGGGCTTGGCTTTGGCCGCGGCGATCACCTGCGCGAGGCTGGACGCGGCAAATTGCGGGCTGACAACCAGCACGTATGGCGATGTCGCCACCACCGCGATCGGCACCCACTTCGCCGGATCGTAAGGCATGGTCTTGTACACCAGGGCGTTGGTGGCGAGCGGGCCGGGCGAGCCGAACAGGAGCGTGTAGCCGTCCGGTGCCGCGCGCGCGACTTCCTCAGCGCCGACATTGCCGCCGGCGCCGCCAACATTCTCCACGATCACCGACTGCTTCCACTTCACTGAAAGCTGTTGGGCGAGCACGCGCGCCAACAGATCCGTGCCGCCACCCGGCGGATAGGGCACGATCATTTTCACAGTGCGCGACGGGTAATTGGCCTGGGCACGGCTCGTGCCGGGCATGGCGAGGGCCAAAAGCGCCGCAAGCGCCGTGATGGCGAGGTGGATTGGGCTCAACGCTCTTCCTCTGTGGCACTCGAGCGTCGCGATGTTAAGCGCTGCCCATCGCACGCGCCAGCGGGGTTCGCGCCAGTGCTGACAAGGGCTGGTCGAGGCGGTACACAGGGAAGAGCCAGTGGAGGATCGCCTGTGCTCGAGCGAGAACGACAAAAGCCGCCGGTGGATTGGGTTGCAAGGGCGCAAGCGGTCGTGCCCGAGGTCGAAGCCGCCGGCGACCGTATCGAGGCGGAGCGGCGCATCATTCCGGACGTTGTCACGGCGCTGCAGGAGGCCGGCATCTTCCATATGCTGCTGCCGCCTTCGCTCGGTGGCGGCGGCGCCGACATCGTCGCTTTCAACCATGTCATCGAGACGATCGCGGCAGCCGACGGCAGTACTGCCTGGTGCCTGGGTCAGCAGGTGGCGTCAACGCAAGCTGCGGGTTACCTCGCTGCCGAGGTTGCGCGCGAGGTGTTCGCCCCACCCGAGGGCGCGGTGGCTTGGGGCCCGCCGTCCGGCGCCAAGGCGGTGGTGACGCACGGCGGCTATGTGGTCAATGGTCGCTGGCGCTTCGCCAGCGGCAGCGGCCATAGTCCTTGGCTCGGCGGCCATTCGGCAGTGATCGAGCGCGACGGCGAGCCCCGCGTCGACAAAAAGGGCCGTCCGGTGCTGCGCACCATGTTGTTTCGCAAGGAGAAGGCCAGGATCGAAGACATCTGGCACGTCGTCGGCCTGCGCGGCACCGGCAGCAACGCCTATGAGGCGCGCGAGCTGTTCGTGCCGGAGTCCTTTACGACCTGGCGCGATTCAACGGCGGACCGGCGCGACGACAGCCCGATCTTCAACATCCCGTTGCTGACACTTTATGGCATCGGCTTTTCCGGCGTCGGGCTCGGGCTTGCGCGGGCGAGCCTCGACGCATTTATGAGCTTAGCCGTGAGCAAGAATGCGCGCGGGCCGGGATCGCCGCTGCTGCGCGACAGCCCGCTCATTCAATCGCGCACCGCCAAGGCCATGACGCGGCTGCGCTCGGCGCGTTCGTTCCTCACCGAGATGCTGCAGGAGATCTGGGAAGCGGCCGTTACCCAGGGCACGTTCAGCCTCCAACAGCGCGCACGGCTGCGGCTCGCCATTACCGGCGCGCTCGACCAGTCGCGCCGCGTGGTCGATTTTGCCTATCACGCCGCCGGCACCAGCGCGATCTTCACCGGTTCTCCGTTCGAGCGCCGGTTCCGCGACATGCATACGGTGACCGCACAGGGTCAAGCGAACATGTCCAATTTCGAGTCCGCCGGCCAAGCTTTGTTCGGGCTCGAGCCGAGCCAGAGATTATAGCATCGCCGTCGTTGCGAAGACTTGCTTGAAAATGAGACAGATGCATCGTTGCGCTGGCAATGGCGCGCTCCGGACCGAAACGATGAACAACAAAAACGACCCATCAACAAGAGTCCTGCGTAAGGAGGACGCATCACTGCTATCCGGGCGCGGGCGCTATGCCGATGATTTGCCAATTCCAATCGGTACGCTGCACGCGCATGTTATCCGCTCGCCGCATGCGCACGCCGATATCGTAGCTATCGACGCAAGCGCTGCGCTGGCCCACGAGGGCGTGTGGGCGGTCATGACCGGCGAGGACGTGCGCAAGCTGTCGGATCCGTTTCTTGCGGCGGTGAAGACCCCGGTGCGGCAATGGCCGCTGGCGGTGGAGGCCGTTCGCTATGTCGGGGAGCCGGTGGCGTTGGTCGTCGCCGAGAGCCGCTACACGGCCGAAGACGCCGCCGAGCTTGTCGAGATCGAATACAAACCGCGCGAGGCCGTGATCGATCCGCGCGCGGCATGTCAAAGTGCGGCGCCGCTCTTGCACGCGGAGGCCGGCACCAACGAAGTCTCGGTGCGGGAATTTCGCTACGGCGACACCGAGGCGGCCTTCGCGCGCGCCGACCGCCAGATCACCATGACGAGCGAGTTTCCGCGCCTGTCGTTCACGCCGATCGAATGCTACGTGGTGCTCGCCCAGTACAATCCGGCCGATAATGGCTACGACGTGCTGGCGAATTTCCAGGGCCCGTTTTCCATGCATCCGGTCATGGCGCGGGCGCTGCGGGTGCCTGGACCGAAATTGCGTTTGCGCATCCCGCCGGATTCCGGAGGCAGTTTTGGCATCAAGCTTTCGGTGTTTCCTTATATCGTGCTCATGGCGCTCGCCGCGCGCGTCACCGGCAGGCCGATAAAATGGATCGAGGACCGCATCGAGCATCTGGTTGCGGCGAGTTCGGGCCCCAATCGTGTGACCGAGATCGAGGCAGCGGTTACCAATGAAGGACGCATTCTGGCGCTGCGGCTCGATCAACTGGAAGATTACGGCGCATTCCTGCGCGCGCCGATGCCAGGCCCGCTCTACCGCATGCAGGGGGCGGTGACCGGCGCCTACGATATCGCCAATGTCGACGTCAAAAACCGCGTCGTGCTCACCAACAAAATGCCGGCGAGCCTCATTCGCGGGTTCGGCGGGCCGCAGCTGTATCTGGCCCTGGAGCGGCTGATGCAGCGCATCGCCGTCGAGCTCGAGCTCGATCCGCTCGAGCTGATCAAGCGCAACCTGATCCCGGCAGCGAGATTTCCGTACCGCACGGCGGCCGGCGCGCTCTACGATTCCGGCGATTACTTGCGCGCGGTCGAGATTGCCGTGGGCCAGGGCCGCTTGGACGATCTCAAGCGCCGGCGCGCAGCGGCGCGCGCCGAAGGCCGCCGCTACGGCATCGGCTTTGCCGCCATTGTCGAGCCGGCCATGTCGAACATGGGCTATCTATCGACCCTGATGACCAAGCAGGCGCGCGAAAAAGCCGGCCCCAAAAGCGGCGCCGTATCGATGGCGCGGATCAACATCGATCCGCTCGGCGCCGTCACCGTAACCGCCGACGTCACCGTGCAGGGGCAGAGCCATGAAACGGTGCTGGCGCAGATCGTGGCCGCGGAGCTCGGCCTGCGGCCCGACGACATCGAAGTCATCCTGGAATTGGATACCGCCAAGGATCAATGGTCGATTGCGGCCGGCACCTATTCGAGCCGTTTCGCCTCGGGCACCGCGGTGGCGGCGCACATGGCCGCGGTGCAGCTGCGCGACAAGCTCAAAGCGATTGCCGCCAAGCAGCTCAACGTGCTGCCGCAGGATGTCGAACTCTCAGGCGGCAAGGCCCGCAGCCGCAGCAACCCGGATAACGCGCTGCCGTTCGGCCGCGTCGCCGCAACTTCGCACTGGTCCCCGGGCCTGCTGCCCGAGACGATGGCGCCGGCGCTGTCGGAAACCGCAGCGTGGACGCCGCCGGAGCTGGAACCGCCGTCGCGCGATGACCAGATTAATACCTCCCTCACGTATGGCTTCGTGTTCGACATGTGCGGCGTCGAGATCGATCCGGTCACCTACCAGGTGCGCGTCGACCGCTATGTGTCGATGCACGATGCTGGTCGCATTCTCAATCCGATGATCGCCGATGGACAGATTCGCGGCGCCTTTGCACAGGGCGTTGCCGCGGCGCTCTACGAGGAATTCTGCTATAGCGAGGAGGGCGCATTCCTCTCCGGCACTTTTGCCGATTATCTGGTGCCGACGGTGAGCGAAGTGCCGGAGGTGGAAATTTTGCATTACCAATCGCCATCGCCGCTCACGCCGCTCGGCGCGAAGGGATTGGCCGAAGGCAATTGCATGTCGACGCCGGCCTGCATCGCCAATGCCATTGCCGACGCGCTGGGTGCCGAGAACGTCGTGCTGCCGGCGACGCCGCGGCGCATCCACGCCATGATCGAGGCTGGCAGCAGACGATGAAGCCGCGTCCGTTCGATTACGTACGGCCGCAGACGGCCGAAGAAGCGATTGCGCTACTTGCCGAATATGGCGCCGACGCGCGTATTCTAGCGGGCGGTCAGTCGCTCGTTCCGATGCTCAATCTGCGGCTGATCGAGGCGAGCGTGCTCATCGATGTATCGCGCATCACCTCACTCGGTGCGATCCGCGATTTGGGCCGTTCTGTCGAAGTCGGCGCCGCGGTGACGCAGAACGAGCTGATGGCTTGGCCGCCGCTGAAGGAAAAGCTGCCGCTCGTGGCCGCGGCGCTGCCTTTCGTGGGCCATTTCCAGACGCGCAATAAAGGAACTGTGTGCGGGTCGATTGCCCACGCCGATCCGAGTTCCGAGCTGCCGCTGGTCTTGGCGGTACTGGACGGTGAGGTGGTGCTGCGTTCGCAAAAAAGCGGCGAGCGCGTGCTCCCGGCAAGCGACTTTCAACAAGACATGCTGACCACCGCGCGCGCGGTGGACGAGTTGATCGCTGCCGTGCGCTTTCCCGTGCGCGCAGGGCAGGGCGTCGGCTTCCGGGAAGTGGCCCGCCGCCGCGGCGACTTCGCCATCGTTGCGCTTGCCGCGGTGGCAGAAAAGACCGCCGTGCGACTTGCGGTCGGTGGCATGGCCGGCCGACCGCTGGTGCGCACCCTGCCGGGCAATGGCAGCGACGCGCTGGCCGAAGCGGTGGAGCGCTGGGCCGGTGAACTCGAAGGCTACGACGATCTGCATGCCACGGCGGCGATGCGCCGCGATCTGGTTCGCAATCTGGCGCCCCACGTGGTGGCGGACGCGCGAAAAGCGCTGGAGCAGGGAGTGCGCTAATGCGCCGTGTGGAAAAAGGCCAGCGCGCGCGCATCGCGCTGACGCTGAACGGCAAAAAGCTCGCATCCGAGACGGAGCCGCGCACGCTTCTGTCAGACTTTCTGCGGCAATCGCTCGGCGCCACTGGAACCCATGTTGGCTGCGAGCACGGCATCTGCGGCTGCTGCACCGTGCTCATCGACGGCGTAGCGGCGCGCTCGTGCCTGACGCTTGCGGTGCAGGTAGAGGGTCGCGAGGTGCGCACAGTGGAATTGCTCGCTGCGCCGGACGGCACGCTCAATCCGCTGCAGGCCGCCTTTCGCGCCAATCACGCCCTGCAGTGCGGCTTCTGCACGCCGGGCATTTTAATGTCGTTTACCGATTATCTGGCCCGCAACCCACACCCCTCGGAGGCGGAGATCCGCGACGTCCTATCCGGCCACCTCTGCCGCTGTACCGGCTATGCCGGCATTGTGGCGGCGGTGAAAGCGGCCGCAAGCGGCGATGCCAGCTGAAGCCTGCTCGTTGCCGGCAGTGTAACGCGCGGGCAGGCAAACCCGGTTGGTCGCCTGCGTTGGGCGCTGGCGCCTTGGCTCAGGATCGCGACCCCTCCAAAGGGACAAAGCAGCGCCGTGACGCTTGCTGCGGCTCTTGCTATTGCTGATGCCTGATCCCGATGTCCGTTCCTGGCAGCTGACATGAAAGAGATCATCGACAAGCTCGAAGCGCGGCGCCAAGCGGCGCGGCTCGGCGGTGGCAAGGCGCGGATCGAGGCGCAGCACAAACGCGGCAAGCTCGCCGCGCGCGAGCGCATCGAACTGCTCATGGACCGCGACTTGTTCGAGGAGCTCGACATGTTTGTCGAGCACCGGTCCGGCGAATTCGGCATGGACAAGCAGCGGATCGCGGGCGACGGCGTCGTCACCGGCTTCGGCACGGTCAACGGCCGCACGGTCTTCGTTTTCGCCAAGGATTTTACCGTGTTCGGCGGCTCGCTGTCGGAGACGCACGCGCAGAAGATCATCAAAATCCAGGATATGGCGATGCGCGCGCGCGCGCCGATCATCGGCCTGTTCGACGCCGGCGGCGCCCGCATCCAGGAAGGTGTGGCGGCGCTCGGCGGCTATGGCGAAGTGTTCAGGCGCAACGTCATCGCCTCCGGGGTCATTCCGCAGATTTCGGTGATCATGGGCCCGTGCGCCGGCGGCGACGTCTATTCGCCGGCAATGACCGATTTCACCTTCATGGTGCGTGATACGAGTTACATGTTCGTCACCGGCCCAGACGTGGTGAAGACCGTGACCAACGAGGTCGTCACGGCAGAGGAACTCGGCGGCGCCTCGGTGCACGCGACCAAGTCATCGATCGCCGACGGCGCTTATGACAATGACGTCGAGTGCCTGCTGCAGATGCGCCGGCTCCTCGATTTTCTGCCAGCAAACAATTGCTCCGGCGTGCCGGAATGGCCCTCGCTCGATGCGGTGGGGCGTGAGGAGACCTCGCTCGATACGCTGGTGCCCGATAATCCGAACAAGCCCTACGATATCAAGGAGCTGATTCTCAAAGTTGTCGACGAGGGCGACTTCTTTGAACTCTCTGAGGCCTTCGCCCGCAACGTCGTCGTCGGCTTCGGCCGCATCGCCGGTCGAAGCGTCGGCTTTGTCGCCAATCAGCCGATGGTTCTGGCCGGCGTGCTCGACTCCGATGGCAGCCGCAAGGCAGCGCGCTTTGTGCGCTTCTGCGATGCATTCAATATCCCAATTGTCACTTTCGTCGACGTGCCCGGCTTTCTCCCCGGGACCGCCCAGGAATATGGCGGGCTGATCAAGCACGGCGCCAAGCTGCTGTTCGCCTATGCGCAGGCGACCGTCCCGCTGGTCACGGTTATCACGCGAAAGGCCTTCGGCGGCGCCTATGACGTGATGGCCTCAAAACATATCGGTGGCGATCTCAATTACGCCTGGCCGACCGCGCAGATTGCGGTGATGGGCGCGAAAGGCGCGGTCGAGATCATCTTCCGCGCCGACCTCGGCGATCCGGAAAAAATCGCTGCCCGCACCCGCGAATATGAAGAGCACTTCCTTTCGCCCTTCATCGCCGCCGAGCGCGGCTACATCGATGACGTGATCATGCCGCACGCAACCCGCCCGCGCATTGCCCGCGCGCTGGCGCTATTGCGCGGGAAGACCGTGGAGATACCCAGCCGGAAGCACGACAACTTGCCTCTTTGATGGTTTCATCTCCGCATCTGATGCATTGCCAGCGAGTATATGAGGACTAGGGTCTGTACCTAATTAGCGAATACTGATTCCCTCGCACTGGATTGATTCGGCACCAGGGACTTCTATGCGCAAAGGAGTGTTCTGGCTCAACAACAAGCAGTGGGCTCAGATCCAGCGGCATCTGCCGACGAACCAGAGACCGGCCCGGCGCGCGAAGACGATCGACGCATCATCAGCGGTATCATTCACATGCTGCGGTATCATTCACATGCTTCAGTGCGGCGCACGCTGGCGCGATTGCCCGCCGACTACGGCCCTTACACGACGATCTACAATCGTTTCAATTGCTGGGCCAAGCGCGGACATTGGCAGGCGATCTTTGAAGCGCTCGCCCGCTGCGGCAAGGACGGCGTGACTTTGTCCATAGACTCCACCTCGATCAAAGCGCATCGCTCGGCGAGCGGCGCAAAAGGCAGGGAGCAGGAACAGGCGATCGGTCGCTCACGTGGTGGACGGACCACGAAAATCCACGCGTTGAGCGAGACCCTGATTGCAGACCTTTGCGCATTTCATCTCACTTCGGGACAAGACGCCGATATTGCCGCAGGGCCGGTCCTGTGGGAACTCGCGCCGTCGATGGCTACCCTCATTGGCGACAAAGGCTATGACGGCGACGGTTTTCGCCCCGAAATCGTCAATCGCGGCGCCGGCTCAAGGATTTCAGGCGTGTCGCAACTCGCTACGACGAACTTGCCAGAAACTTCTTGGCTGCCATTTACCTCGCCGCCATCGTCGCCTATTGGATTAATTGAGTCTGGACCCTAGAAATTGACGACCTGCATGCTGGTGACCAAGGAGCGGGGGACCGGGCAACACACCACGACGGGCAAAGTCATTTCCGATGTAGCTCGGCAGGCGATGACGCGCGTCCGGCGCGTGGTGTGCAGCGCAACCGCGACATTTGGCGGTAATTGGCAGTAAACATTTGGCACTAATATGCAGCGCAGTGGTCGGCAAGGAGGGGGCGACCACACCTTGTCCGCGCCCTCAGACCGCGCTAGCTCAACGCTACCATGGCCGCAAAACTGATTCCTCCGCAACCGCCTTCGGGTGACATCCACGAGGTCGCGCTGCGGGAGGCGCTGGAGGAGCGCTATCTCGCCTACGCGCTCTCGACGATCATGCATCGCGCGCTGCCGGACGCGCGCGACGGGCTCAAACCGGTGCACCGCCGCATCCTCTATGGGATGCGGCTGTTGCGTCTCGATCCCGGTGCCACGTTCAAGAAGTCGGCCAAGATCGTCGGCGATGTGATGGGCAACTTCCATCCGCACGGCGACCAGGCGATCTATGATGCGCTCGTGCGCCTCGCCCAGGACTTTTCCTCGCGCTATCCGCTGGTCGATGGGCAGGGCAATTTCGGCAATATCGACGGCGATAATGCCGCCGCATATCGCTATACCGAGGCGCGGCTGACCGAGGCCGCGCGGCTCCTGCTCGACGGCATCGACGAGGACGCGGTCGATTTCCGCCCGAGCTACGACGGGGTTAGCCAAGAGCCGATGGTGTTGCCAGCGGCCTTCCCCAACCTGCTCGCCAACGGCGCGCAGGGCATTGCGGTCGGCATGGCGACCGCGATACCGCCGCACAACATCGCGGAACTCTGCGACGGCGCGCTGCACCTGATTGAGCAGCCGAAGGCGCGCACCCGCACGCTGCTCAAATTCGTGCGCGGTCCCGATTTTCCGACCGGCGGCATCATTGTTGATCCGCCGCAGACGGTAGCCGAGGCGTACGCGAGCGGCCGCGGTTCGTTCCGCCTGCGCGCGCGCTGGCAGGTCGAGGAGACCGGGCGCGGCACCTACCAGGTGGTGGTTACCGAAATCCCCTGGCAGGTGCAGAAGATGCGGCTCGTCGAGCGCCTCGCCGAGTTGATCAATGAAAAGAAGTTGCCGCTGGTGGCCGACATGCGCGACGAGTTGGCCGAGGACGTGCGCCTTGTGTTCGAGCCGCGCTCGCGCAGCGTCGATCCGGCGCTGATGATGGAGAGCTTGTTCAAGCTCACTGAGCTCGAAAGCCGCGTGCCGCTCAATATGAACCTGCTGGTGCGCGGGCGCATCCCGAAAGTGCTCGGGCTTGCCGAGGCGCTGACCGAATGGCTCACCCACCGGCGCGAGGTGTTGCTGCGCCGCTCCCGCTACCGGCTCAATCAGATCGAGCATCGCCTCGAAATGCTGGGCGGCTACCTGATCGCCTACCTCAACATCGACAAGGTCATCAAAATCATCCGCAAAGAGGACGAACCGAAACCGGTGCTGATGAAGACGTTCAGGCTCTCCGACGTGCAGACGGACGCCATACTCAACATGCGCCTGCGCAACCTGCGCAGGCTGGAAGAGATGGAAATCCGCGAGGAGGACAGAAGGCTGCGCGCGGAAAAGAAATCGATCGAAGACTTGCTCGGCTCCGAGAAGGAGCAGTGGAAAGCCATCGCCGAACAGATTCGCGAAGTGCGGGACAAGTTCAGCCCTAAAACCCCGCTCGGCAAGCGCCGCACCGGCTTCGCTGAGGCGCCCGCACACGATGAGGCGGCGATCGAACAGGCTCTGGTCGAACGTGAGCCGATCACGGTCGTCGTGTCCGAGAAGGGTTGGATTCGGGCGCTGCGCGGGCAGGTCGCCGATCTTTCCGGGCTGTCGTTTAAGACCGACGATGCGCTCGACCACGCCTTCTTTGCCGAGACCACATCGAAGATTTTGGTCTTCGCCACAAATGGACGCTTCTACACGATCGAGGCCGCAAAGCTTCCCGGCGGCCGCGGCCATGGCGAGCCGATTCGCCTGTTCATCGATCTTGATCAGCAGGACGTCGTGGACGTTTTCCGCTACCAGGGTGGCCGCAAGCTTCTTCTCGCCAGCAAGCAGGGCCGCGGGTTCATCGTGGCCGAAGACGAGTGTCTGGCCAATACCCGCAAGGGCAAGCAGGTTCTCAATGTCGCGGCGCCGGACGCGGCGTGCGCGGTGGCGCCGGTCGAGGGCGAACTGGTGGCGGCGATCGGCGAAAACCGCAAAATGCTCGTATTCCCGATTGAGCAGGTGCCGGAAATGGCGCGCGGCCGCGGGGTACGCCTGCAGCGTCACAAGGACGGCGGGCTTTCGGACATAAAGGCGTTCGAAGTGGAGAAGGGCCTGACCTGGACCGATTCGGCGGGCCGCATATTCACGCTGTCGCTCAAAGAGCTGGCCGACTGGCGCGGCAATCGCGGCGATGCCGGGCGGCTGGCGCCGAAGGGATTTCCCAAGAACAACAAATTCAGCAACGGAGCCAGCCCCACGGCAAACGGAAGAGGCGCAGAAGAGGCGTGATCTGCCCGTTTACTGTTCTATCCCATTTTGAGTTGCATGAGACAACGGCCGAGTAAGCCGTTGACCCACTCGTGATGATAACCGGCGCGAGGGCCGGCGCGGGGCGGTACCCCGTTGCGCGGACCGATGGGTGTAAGAAGCTGGCTAAGCAGTGACTATGGACTTCAGCGTTTGGGCAATAACGAGGCCCGGCCGGTTTTCGCGAGTTCAAGCGCGACGAATCAGTTATCATGCCGCCGCCCTCGGCGGCGGAGCGATGGCATGCTGCGCGTGCGGTTAAAGGCGGATGGCCGGCTGGTCGAAATTTTAGCGGACGGCAGCGAGCGCGAGATTTCTCCCGATCCTCGGTCCATAGTGACGGCGGCGCACAACGCCGCGCGTTTGGCGGATGCGCGCAGCGTGCACGCGAGCTATGCCCGCACGGTGCGCGGCCGCACCGGGCTCACGCAAGCCGCGTTCGCCGAGCGCATCGGCGTGCCGGTCGAGACCGTACGCAATTGGGAGCAGGGCAAGCGGGCGCCGCGCGGACCCGCTCGCGCCCTGCTCAAAGTGATCGAACGGGCGCCTGAGGCCGCTTTTGCGGTGCTCGGCGGCAAGGGGCGGTAGGGCGGATCAGCTTGATAGGGCCGGCCGGACTGGACCGTGCCTGTTAGGCCAGATCCGCCCTACCAGTTTTGCGCCCGGTGCTTCAGCGAGAGCGTGTCCGCGTTGGCTTCGCGTTTAAGTATCACTGCGACGGCTTTCGGTTCACGCCAAGCCCGAATTGGCGGAGCGGCAAGCTGGGGCTTTCTCACGGGGCATAATGCCAGAGCGGACATTCGCCACACTTGTCTTCGACAACGACAGGCTGCTTCAGGCTGAGGCTGAGCACGTGAAGGCTGAGCAGTTTTCCGCCGCGCTCGGAGGAAATCGGTCAACGCGAGCCAGAAAGGTCCAAAAGGGCGCTTGCCAAGCGGCACCGCAGTGTTGCTAATCGGCGCAAGGATCGCGTTCATCAGCTAGCAGCCCAGCTCGAGCGTATCACACCAGCTCGTAAGCGAAGAGCTTTCGCCCAAGAAGATGACCGCGAAAATCTCGTGCCGCTGGCCGTAAGGACAGGAGCCCGCCAATGCAGGTCATCGAAAGTCACGGTGCGCGCATTCCGGTCATCGGTTTCGGCACTATGACACTGAAAGACGATTTGTGCGTCGATCTGGTCGAGGCCGCGCTGCAACTGGGTTACCGCCACCTCGACACCGCGCACAATTACGGCAATGAACGCGAGGTGGGCGAGGGAATCCGCCGCTCGGGCATCAAGCGCGAGGAAATTTTTCTCACGACCAAGGTCTGGTTCAACCGCCTTGCCGCCGGCGATTTCGAGCGCTCGGTCGACGAAAGCCTCGAACGGCTAGCGCTGCCCTGGGTCGACCTGTTGCTGATCCACTGGCCCAACGCCCAGATCCCGCTCGCCGAATTGATCGGCGCGCTATGTAAGGTCAAACGGGCAGGACTCGCCAAGCACATCGGGGTCGCCAATTTCAATATCGCGATGATCGAACAGGTGCATCAGCTCGCCAGCGAGCCACTCGCGGCGCTGCAGATCGAGGTACATCCTTATCTGGATCAGGCCAAGGTGATTGCCGCGGCGCGCCAGCACGGCATGGCCGTGGTAGGCTATTGTCCACTGGCTCGCGGCAAGGTGCCGGGCGACGAGGTCTTGGGGGCCATCGCGCGCGCCCACGGCAAGACGCCGGCGCAGGTGGCGTTGCGGTTCCTCGAACAACAAGCCGTCATTCCGATCCCGCGCACGTCGAAGCGTGAACGGCTTGCGGAAAATCTTGGCAGCCTCAAATTCACCTTGACTGCCGCCGAGATGGCGCAGATCGATAAGCTCAGGCGCCCGAGTGCACGCATCGTCTCGCCGCCGCAGGCGCCGCAATGGGATACGTGACCAACTCGTGCACGAGATTGCAGCAATTCCGGCCGTCGAAGCTCACCGAGCAAAGATTCCGCTGCTCGGCCTCGGCACCTGGGAACTGCGCGGCCACACCTGCGCGCGCGTGGTCGAGCAGGCGTTGCGGCTCGGCTATCGGCATCTCGACACCGCGGAGATGTATGACAACGAACGCGAGGTCGGGGACGGTTTGCGCGCGTCCACGGTCAAGCGGAATGAGGCGTTTGTCACGACCAAAATCTGGCCCTCGCATTTTCGCCCGCGCGAACTGGAGCGTGCCGCGCGCGATTGTTTGACCCGGCTGCGGTTGAGCGAGGTCGACCTTCTGCTCCTGCATTGGCCCAATCCGCAGGTGCCGCTCGCTGAAACCATCGGCTCGCTGTGCAAGGTCAAACGCGATGGCCTCGCGCGCCACATTGGCGTCTCCAATTTCACCGTGGCTCTGATCGAACAGGCGCTGGCGGTGTCGAGCGAACCCCTCGTATGCGACCAGATCGAATGCCATCCGTTCCTCGATCAGTCGAAGGTCATCGCCGCATGCCGCCGCCACGGCATGGCGGTCGTGGCCTATAGCCCGCTCGCTCGCGGGGAGTTTCACCGCAACGAGGTGCTCTCGCGCATCGGCGCTGCCCACAAGAAGACGGCCGCGCAAATCTGCCTGCGGTTTCTGGTGCAGCAAAACATCGTCGTGATTCCGCGTACCGGCAAACTGCAACGGCTTTCGGAGAACGCCGCGATCTTTGATTTCAATCTCAATGACGCCGAAATGGGGGAGATCTCTGCCCTGGCCCGCCGTGACGGCCGAATTGTCGACTGGTCCTATTCCGGCCGGATGCAGTGGGATTGACTTCTCCCGCCGTCGATGGGCCGCGATAGGTGCCCGAAGCGGCATCGATCGGCTATCGCCGCCCGGACCAGTGCCGGTGAAATGCCTGATGTTGTCCGAGTTCAGCGCAGGGCCGCGGCGATATTGCCGCCGTCGACGGTGGTGATGTCGGCGGTGGTCTTGAGGGCGAGCGCGTGGTGCAGAAAAGCCTGGGCAACGTCCTCGGCGGTCACTTCCCGGCCGAGCAGGTTGCCGCTCATGTAATCCTTCTCGCTCACCCCGCGGGCTCGGGCGCGCGCGGCGATCATCGCGGGGGAAAGCAGTCCCGAGCGGATGCGGTCGGCGTTGACCGCGTTAGCGCGAATGCCGTCGGCGCCATAGTCGAGCGCGTACTGGCGCATGAGCGCGAGCAGCGCCGCTTTGGGAATGCCATAGGGCCCGAAACGCGGACCCGGATTGACCGCCTGTTTGGAAACGTTGAACAAGAGGCAGCCGCCGGTGCCTTGCGCCAGCATGATCCGGGTGGCAGCCTGTGCGGCGCGCTGGTGACCATAAAAATTCAGCTCGAAGCTTTCGCGCAACACCTCTTCCTCGACGTCGCCGATGCGGCCTTGCCATGCCGCGCCGGCATTGGAGACCAGGATGTCGAGGCCACCAAAATTTTCGACGACGGCATCGAAGGCCGCGGTCACGGAAACCACATTGGTCACGTCGCATGCGAGGGCGAGCGCGCTCGGGCTGGTCGCTTGCGCTGCCGCCCGCGCGGCGACGAGGTTTACGTCGAGCAGGGCGACCTCGGCGCCCGCCGCCGCGAACAGCTTTGCGGTTGCCGCCCCGATCGCGCCGCCTGCGCCCGTTACGGCCGCGATCTGTCCGGCAAGCGGCGCTTCTCTGCGCGCGCCGAGCTTGGCCTGCTCGAGCGGCCAATATTCGCAATCGAACATCTGTGCCTCGGAGATCGATTCGAAGCGGCCGATGGCTTCGGCGTCGGACACCCCTTCGATCCATGCCTCGGCAATGTCGGCAGCGATCATGGCGTCGCGTTTGGTCGGCCCAAGGCCGAACAATCCGACTCCAGGCACCAGCACGACCCGGGGGAGGGGATCGAGTTGTGTTCTGGTGCCGCCGACGCGGGCGTTGTGGCGCGCAAAATAGTCGCGGTAACGGGCAGCAAAATCCGCCACCGCCTCGCGCGCGAGCGCGGCGAATTCGCCAGCCATGCCTGGTTCCGGGCGGGGAACAAGGAGCGGCCAATTCTTGGTGCGGATGGTGTGGTCCGGCGTTATCACGCCGGATCCGGCGAGCCGGGGTAAATCTTTGTTTTCGAGAAAATTGCGCACCGCGTCTGTCGCGCGAAATTCGGCCACGAGTCGCCGCCAGGCCCCATCCTGCTGCGTGTCCTTTGCGCTGCAGGCCCCGCGCAGGATTGGCGCGATCCACGCCACTTTCGCCGCGTTGGCCGACGGCGGCTTGCGCACAGCGAGCGAGCGGCGATTGCGGGCGATGAATTCCTCGGCGAGCGAGACCATTTCGATCATGCGCTCGTAGGCTTGCCGGGCCTCATCGCCGAATGTGACGATGCCGTGCTTGCTCAGGATCAGGCCATCGCTCGGCTTTGCCTGTTCAAAGACCTCGATCGCCTTTTTAGCGAGGCCGAAACCGGGCATCAGATAGGGGACGAAGCCGATCCGCGCGCCAAAAACGTCAGCGCATTTTTGTTCGCCGTCCGGCTGGTCGATCAGGCTCAAAACGGCGGTGGCGTGGGTGTGGTCAACGAATTTTTGTGGCAGGAAGGCGTGCAGCATCATCTCGATGGAGGGATTGGGCGCTGTCGGATCGATGAGGTTCGCACGTTCGATGGCGAGCAGCTGCGCATCGGCGATCTCGTCGAGCTCGCGCAACTTGCGCATCGGACCGAGCCGCACCGCGGAAAATCCCTGCGCCTCGATGAGCGCCATGTCGGCGCCGGTCGCCTTGACGCGCAAGACCGAGATCTCCTCGCCGAAGCGATCGCGCGCGAGCTCTTTGAGCGAGGTGTTGCCGCCGCCATGCAGCACGAGCTTGCGATCGCGGCCGAGAAGCCGGGTCGTGTAAACGCGCAGCGCAAAGTCGCGCTCGACGCCCTGCTGCGCGCCGAGAGCAACCATGCTCGCCGCCTCAGCGTCGACCCAGGCGCTTCTCATTTGCACGCGCTCCCAGGACCCAGGAGAGCAGGCTGGCGCCCGCCGCATTCGAATTGGCGGGTTTTGATTTGCCTAATCCAGACGATCGCTACCAACGAGCTTCGAATGTCCCATCAACTACCGGCAACACGGCGCGCCCACCAGCCCGTCCGCCGTTGACTGCCGGAATTCTCGCCCTCGTCGCTTTCGGTGATGACAGGCTCCGGAGCCGGCGGCCGCGCGGACGCCAAGCCCGTGTCCGCGCCCTGCACCGGTGCCGGCTCGCGCACGGTGGAGCGTCGGCGCGCTGGCGCGTCAGGCTCGGCGCTCGGCGCGGGAGGCACCGGGTCTGCCGAGTTTGGCTCACTTTGAGGAGCCGGCGGGATTGAGGAAACCGGCGGGCTTGCATCGAGATCGGCGGTCGCGTCGCTGATTTGGCTTGCTTCAGATTGGTCAATCTCGTCGGAGGCGAATTCATGGGAGGGCGCCTGCTGCGGCTGATCGTGAAATTCCGTCTCCGCGGTTCGCTCACGCTCCTGCCGATTGCGGCGGCCGCCGCGCCGGCCGCGTCGACGCCGGCGCCGCTCGCCATGGGGCTCATGGCGCTCGGTTGCTTCCGCGCCCTCGCTCGCCACCGCTTCGTCCTCGGCAGCCAGCGTGTCTTCGTCGGCTCCGACCGCTTCTTCCGCCTCGGAGGCTTCGCCGCCGGGTTCGCCCAAAGCGACCTCCTCGGACGGTTGGCGACTGAGCGCCGCTTCGCCGTTCTCGCGGCCGCGGCCTCGCCGCCGCCTGCGCCGGCGCCGTGATCCACCTTCGCGCTCTTCGTCAGACGTCCCGGTCGAGCCGGCTGCGGCCGCCGCTGCGGCCTGTTCTTCGGCCCCCTCATCTTCGAGCGGGCGGCCTTCTTCGAGATCGTCTTCTTCCTCGAGCGGCGCGCGGACCGGCTGCGCCTGCTCGGCCAACGCGCGCGCGGCTTCGATCGTATGCACCTGTTCGGCACGCTCAATGATGAAGGCCGGCAGCGCCGTGACCGAGTCGTCTGCCGCAATGGTGATGAAGATGGCGAACCGCTCTTCCAAAGCGCGCAGATGGGCCCGCTTCTGGTTGAGCATATAGAGCGCCACGTCCGGCCGCGTGCGCGCGATCAGATTATGCGTCGCGCCCTTCATTAGTTGCTCTTCCAGCGCGCGCAGTACCTGCAGCGCCAGCGAGGACACCGAGCGGACATGGCCGCTTCCGCCGCAATAGGGACATTTCTCCGTGGAGCTTTCCAGCACGCTGGCGCGGATGCGCTGCCGCGACATTTCGAGCAGGCCGAAATGCGAGATGCGGCCCACCTGAATGCGGGCGCGGTCCTGCTTGAGACATTCCTTCAGCCGTCGCTCGACCGCGCGGTTGTTGCGCTTCTCGTCCATGTCGATGAAGTCGATGACGATTAGCCCGGCGAGATCGCGCAAGCGCAGTTGGCGGGCGATTTCGTCGGCAGCCTCGAGATTGGTCTTGAGCGCGGTGTCCTCAATATGATGCTCGCGGGTGGCGCGGCCGGAATTGACGTCGATGGCGACCAGGGCCTCGGCTTGGTTGAGCACGATGTAACCGCCCGAGCGCAATTGCACGACCGGTGAGAACATGGCGTCGAGCTGGCTCTCGGCAGCATAGCGCGATAAGAGCGGCTGCGTGTCGGCGTAAAGCTTCACGTTCTTCGCATGGCTCGGCATGAGCATGCGCATGAAGTCCTTGGCCTCTTGGTAGGCCTCGCCGCCGGCGACGACCACCTCGTCAATGTCCTTGGTATAGAGGTCTCTGATCGAGCGTTTGACCAGCGAGCCCTCCTCGTAGACGAGCTTGGGGGCGGTGGATTTCAGCGTCAGGTCGCGCACTGTTTCCCACAGCCGCAGCAGATACTCGAAATCGCGCTTGATCTCGGTCTTGGTGCGGCTCGCCCCGGCGGTGCGCAGGATCACGCCCATGCCGTCCGGCACTTCCAGTTCCTGGGCGATCTCCTTGAGCCGGCCCCGATCTTCGGCATTGGTGATTTTGCGGGAAATGCCGCCGCCGCGGGCGGTATTGGGCATCAGCACCGAATACCGGCCGGCGAGTGAAAGGTACGTGGTCAGGGCTGCGCCCTTGGTGCCGCGCTCTTCCTTGACCACCTGCACAAGCATCACCTGCCGGCGCTTGATCACCTCTTGAATTTTGTATTGGCGGCGATAGCGCGGCGCACGATCGGGCACTTCCTCAAGCGCATCGGCGCCGCCCACGGATTCGACGATTTCTTCGCCGTTCTCGACGTCCGCACCATCGTCGCCGTTTGCGCCATCCGCGGCTTCGCGGGCCTGGTGATCGGCCGTTTCCGTAGCGTAGGGCTGTGGCTGGTCCGATGCCGCGGTTTCGGGCACCGCCGTGTTGGGCGTGGATGTTTCGGGTGCTTCAGGGCCGGTGATCTCGGGAGCCGACATGACCTCCGCGGTCGCCTCGGCGGTGGCTGGATACGGTTCGCCAGGCTCGGCGCCGTCGCCAGCTTCCGCCCCGGTGGGCTCCTGAGCGACCTCCTCTGACATTGCCGCGGCAGCGGACTCTTGCTGTTCTGTGCCGGACGCGTCTGCGCCTGGACCGAATTCGGTCTCGCTCAATTCCTCGCCGGCTGCGAAGTCGGCCGCGGGCTGCTCCGCGGCAACATCATCGGCGTCGGCCGGCTCCGCCACCTCGCTGCGCACCGCCTCATCGTGGCGGCTGCTCGGAGCGGTCCGTCTATGACCGCGATGCCGGCGCGAACGGCGGTCGATCTCGTCCTCGGCGGCGCGCTGCGCGCGCTGCTCCTCGTCGATCAGCGCCTGCCGGTCGGCTACTGGGATCTGGTAATAGTCCGGGTGGATTTCGGAAAAGGCGAGAAACCCATGGCGATTGCCGCCGTAATCGATGAAGGCGGCTTGCAGCGACGGCTCAACGCGCGTCACTTTCGCTAAGTAGATATTGCCTCTTAGTTGTTTACGCTGCGCTGATTCAAAGTCGAATTCCTCGACGCGATTGCCGCGCTGGACGACCACCCGGGTTTCCTCCGGATGGGTCGCGTCGATGAGCATTTTGTTGGCCATTGGCACATCTCGCGCGAGCCGGCGCGCCCGATTCCCCGCCGAAGCGGCGGTGGTGGACGGCAACCGGCCCAATGTTGTTGAATGGAGCGGATTGGAAATCCCGAGATTCGGCGCGCAACGTCCGCCGGCGAGGTAATGAGCGACGCGCCTAGGCCGTCGTTCCTCGTCGGTTGTGTCTGAACGTGCACCGTCTGGACTTGCACCTCGAACATGGACTCCAAACCGCATTGTGGGGCGGCAGCGCTTTAGGTGCCGCCGCTCGATTGCTCACGGCATCGGCGCGATACTGTCTCGGCAGCAGCCCTTTGCTGCCGACACACGCGTCACCCGCGGCTCCGGCTGGCCTCTTCCTTCCAGGGTATCGGCGCCGCTTGCTTGCCCGATCTTCCTCGGCGCGTCGGCACCAAAGGAGGAATCGAACGCGTGTCCGCCTCGCTCCCGTCATCTTCTCAAGGGAAACGACCGTGGCGGACGTGCCGGATGCCCTAACGAGACGCAACCGGAACCTGTCACCATCAGCCCGTTCTTCATACGGCCCCCGGCAGGGAATTGGCAAGCCGGCTTTGCGAGTCGGCGCAAAATCGCCCTGTTCGCGAGCCCCGAGGACCGGTTGCGCAGGCATTTAGGTTTCGGTTAATCACGCGTTCCTAAAGGATTACTCCGGCAATCGGGGAAGACCGAATGCTTGTACGGGCGGCGGGTGGAGCGTTTCTGGCTGTCCTTTTCACCGCGACCGGCGTGGCGGCCAATCGCCCAAGGGCAGCGCCCAACTCATTTCCGGTCGCGTCCGCCGTGCGGTTAGGCGGCGACCAAGCCGATACCCGGTTCGTCATGGACCTAAGCCGCAAGATTGACCTCCACGCCTTCACCTTGGCGGATCCCTACCGGGTGGTGGTGGACGTCCCCGAAGTGATCTTCCGTTTGCCGCCCAAGGCCGGCGAGACCGGGCACGGGCTCATCAAGGCGTTCCGCTTCGGTCTGATGATGACGGGCGAATCCCGTATCGTGCTTGATATGGCGAGGCCGGTGCGCATTGCCAAGGCGTTCGTCGTGGCTCCCGCCCAGGGCGACCCTGCACGGCTGGTGCTCGATCTGTTACCAACCGATCGCGCCAGTTTTCTGCGTACCGTGGCGCTTGAGGATAACGTTTTGACGGCGCAACCGCCGGTTCAATCCGGGTCGCCGGGCCGATCCAAGCCCGGCGACCCGCGGCCGCTCGTCGTACTCGATCCCGGCCACGGCGGCATCGACAGCGGCTCTCGGGCCCAGACCGGGCAAATGGAAAAAGACATTGTCCTCGATTTTGCCAAACGCCTGCGTGCGCGCCTCGAAAAAACCGGCAAGTATCGGACCCTGATGACACGCGCCGACGACACTTACGTGCCGCTTGACGAGCGCGTGCGCATCGCGCGCAAAGCCGGCGCTGCCCTGTTCGTTTCCGTCCACGCCGATTCATTGCCGCGCCGGGACGGCGACGCCCGGGGCGCAACGGTCTACACGCTCTCCAATAAGGCCTCTGACGACCAGGCCGCGCAACTTGCGCTGCAGGAGAACCACTCAGACGTTATCGCCGGCGTCGATCTGAAGACCGAGCCCAACGATGTTGCCGGCATTCTTATCGATCTCGCTCAGCGCGAGACGAAGACATTTTCAGTGCAATTTGCGCGCGAGCTGGTGGGCGGCTTGAAGCGAGTGACGCCCTTGCACAGAGATCCGGTCAAATCCGCGGGCTTTCGCGTGTTGCGCGCTCCCGACGTGCCGTCGGTCCTGGTCGAACTGGGCTATCTGTCCGATCCAGCCGATCTGAGGCTCTTGACGACCGATTCCTGGCGCGACCGCACGGCCAATTCGATCGCCAAGGCCATCGGTACGTACTTTTCCAGCCATCTTGCCGGCGATCGCGCTGGCGCCGACTGAGGCTTTATTGGGTGCAAGAGGCCTCAGTTTGAACAAAAACTGGAGCAAGGACAGCCGATGAGAACGGGGGTCTTTCTCCGCCATCACGCGACAATGCCGAGACGCGTTCTGGCCGTGGTTCGGCGCGCAGAACGGTCAGGGGCGCAGCTTGGCTGGCCGGGGGCGGGACGCAATCAATGAGAATCCTGTTGCGTTTCCTGGGATTTCTGTTCGCGGCGGGAACCACCGTGTTCCTCGTGGCGGTAGCCGCGGCGGCTGGGCTGTTGTGGCATTATTCGCAAGACCTGCCCGATTACTCACAGCTGAAGAACTACGAACCCCCGGTGATGACCCGAGTGCAGGCGGCGGACGGCTCGCTGCTCGCCGAATATGCCGCCCAACGTCGGCTCTATTTGCCCATTCAGGTGATTCCCAATCTGGTGAAGAACGCCTTCATCGCGGCCGAGGACAAGAATTTCTACCAGCATCCCGGCATCGACCTCTCCGGCATCGCTCGCGCGGCGCTAGTCTATGTGGAGAATTACGGTAGCAATCGTCATCCGCAGGGCGCCTCGACCATCACACAGCAGGTCGCCAAGAATTTTCTGCTCGGCAACCAGGTGACCTTCGATCGCAAGATCAAGGAGATGCTGCTCGCGCTCGAGATTGAGCGGGCCTATCCGAAGGACAAGATCCTCGAACTTTACCTCAACGAAATCTATCTCGGCTTCGGGGCCTACGGTGTGGCGGCCGCCTCGCTGCTCTATTTTAACCAATCGGTGCATGAGCTGACGATTGCGGAGGCGGCTTTCCTCGCCGGCCTGCCCAAGGGACCGAACAATTACAACCCATTCCGCCGGCACGACGAGGCAGTCGCGCGGCGCAACTACGTGATCGAGCGCATGGTGGAGGACGGCTTCATCTCGGCCGCTCAGGGCGCCCAAGCTGAGAAAGAGCCCCTTAGCGTTGCCATGCGCCCGCCGGACAATCACGAAACCGCTGCCGAATATTTTACCGAAGAGGTGCGCCGCTACCTGGTCGAGCACTACGGCGAGAAGAAGCTCTATGAGGGCGGCCTGTCGGTGCGTGCGACGCTCGATCCCAAGCTGCAAATGCTAGCGCGCGACACGCTCGTGGCCGGGCTCGAGCGGTTCGACGAAAGCAAAGGCTATCGCGGCCCGATTACCAAGATCGACGTCACCGGTGATTGGGGACTCAAGCTCGCCGACGTCAAATCGCTCTCCGACATCGAGCCGTGGCGCATGGCGGTAGTGCTCGCGGTCAACGATGACTCGGCGCGCATCGGCTTGCAGCCGGGCCGCGACCCCGGCGGCAACGTGATCAAGAAACGCGAGACCGCAACCGTGCCCCTCGAAGGCGTTAAATGGGCGCGCCCCGCCAGAGGTCCGTCGCACCAAATTCAACGCGTGAACCAGGTGCTTTCACCCGGCGACGTCATCTATGTCGAGCCGCTGGCGGACACGTCCGGCCAATACACGCTGCGGCAAATCCCGGAACTCTCCGGCGCCATGGTCGTCGAGGACCCGCATACCGGCCGCGTGCTCGCCATGGTCGGTGGCTTCTCCTTCGATCAGAGCCAATTCAACCGCGCCACCCAGGCACTGCGCCAGCCGGGCTCCTCATTCAAGCCCCTCGTCTATGCCGCCGCGATCGACAACGGCTACACGCCCTCGACGATCATCCTCGACGCCCCGATCGAGGTCGATACCGGGCCGGGCGGAGGAGGCGTCTGGAAGCCGCAAAATTTCGGCGGAAAGTTTTATGGTCCCTCGACGCTTCGCTTCGCCCTACAAGAATCGCGCAACGTAATGACGGTCCGGCTGGCGCAGGACATCGGCATGCCGCTGATCGCCGACTATGCCAAGCGGTTTGGCGTCTACGACAATTTGCCGGCCTATCTGTCGTATGCGCTCGGCGCCGGGGAAACCACTTTGATGCGCATGGTCAATGCCTACGCGATCCTTGATAATGGCGGCCGCCGCGTCATCCCGACTCTGATCGATCGGATCCAGGATCGGTACGGCCATACGATCTATAAGCACGACACGCGCGAATGCATCGGTTGCAACGCCAAAACCTGGGACAATCAACCGGAGCCGACGCTGATCAGCCACGAAGAAAAAGTGCTCGATCCGTTGACCGATTACCAGATCGTTTCGATGATGGAGGGTGTCGTGCAGTTCGGCACGGGCAGCGCGCTTCGTGCTGTCGGCAAGCCGATCGCCGGCAAGACCGGCACCACCAGCGATTACAAGGACGTCTGGTTCATTGGCTTCTCGCCGGATATCGTCTGCGGTGTGTACCTGGGCTACGATAAGCCGCGCCGGATCGCCAATAACGCGACGGGCGGCAGTATGGCGGCGCCCATCGTGCGCGACTTCTTGAAAGTGGCGCTAGCCGACAAACCGCCAATTCCGTTCCCGATGCCCGACTACATCAAGCTCGTTCGCGTCGACTCCAAAACTGGTCTGCGCGCCGGACCGGGCGATCCGCACGTCATTCTTGAAGCCTTTAAGCCGGGAACTGCCCCGCCGGACACCTATTCGGTGGTCGGGACGGACACGACCAACGGTAGGGCGTTGCCGGTTGCCGGCGGACCAGCGCCCGTTTCCCCCGATGCCGATCGCGCAGTACGCAGTACCGGCGGATTGTACTGATGCCAGCGGAGGGGGATCGACAGTTCGAGGAGCCGGCCTTGGCTGAGAAAGCCGGCGTACGCTGCAGTTGATCTGTGCCAGCCAAAGCACGATATGCTGCTACTGGTCCCTCGCTCCTGTTGCCTGATATGCGCGCCGAAATCGAAACCATCGTGGCTGAAATCAAGCAGTCGGCCGGGCTGCTGAGGAGGCATCTTTGACGTCGACAGGGCGCGCGCGCGGCTGGGCGAGCTCAATCGGCGGGCCGAAGATCCCAACCTCTGGAACGATCCCCAGCGGGCAAGCCGGGTCATGCAAGAGCGCACCGCGCTCGACGACCAGCTCAGCGCGCTGTCGCGTATCGACCAGGAGCTCGACGATCAGGTCACGCTGATCGAGCTCGGCGAGGCGGAAGACGACCAGAAAGTGATTGCCGATGCGGAGGCGAGTTTGCGGGCGCTCAAGGCCGAAGCGGCGCGTCGTGAACTCGAGGCGCTGCTATCGGGCGAGGCCGACGGGAACGATTGCTATCTCGAAGTGCATGCCGGCGCCGGCGGCACGGAAAGCCAGGACTGGGCCAGCATGCTCATGCGCATGTATGTGCGCTGGGCGGAGCAGCACCGCTATAAGGTTGAATACATCGAGGAGACCGAGGGCGAAGCGGCCGGCATCAAGTCCGCCACGATCGAGGTGAAGGGCCACTATGCCTATGGCTGGCTCAAAACCGAGAACGGCGTGCACCGGCTCGTGCGTATCTCGCCGTTCGACGCCAATGCCCGCCGCCACACCTCATTCGCCAGCGTCAACGTCTATCCCGTAGTCGACGACCGCATCAATATCGATATCAAGGAAGCCGACGTGCGCGTCGATACGATGCGCGCCGGCGGCGCCGGCGGCCAGCACGTCAACAAGACCGAATCGGCGATCCGGCTCACCCACATTCCGACCAATATCATGGTGGTCTGCCAGAACGACCGCTCGCAGCACCGCAACCGCGCCCAAGCCTGGCAGATGCTGCGCGCCAAGCTTTACGAACTGGAACTGAAGAAGCGCGAGGAGAAGGCCGCCGCCGAACAGGCGGCCAAGACTGATATTGGTTGGGGCCATCAAATCCGTTCCTACGTGCTGCAGCCCTATCAGATGGTGAAGGACCTGCGCACCGGAGTCTCCACATCCAATACCGGCGCGGTGCTTGACGGCGACATCGACCAGTTTGTCGCGGCGGCGCTGGCGCAAAAAGCGTTCGGCGGCGAACCGACGGAAATCGAGGACGTGGAGTAGCGGCGCGTTAGTCCAGCGCGTCGCGTCGCTGGCCCGGCGATGAACGAGAGCTTCTCGCCGGCACGCAGGAAACCGTGCTTTGTAACCGGCTGACCGTTTGACCCGCGTTTGATAAATGCAGATACGCTGCCGCGCGGCCTGATGTGGCTGCGACGCAGTCCAACAGCACAGCGAGGTGTTGCCGCGTCGCGTCGCCGCCTGAAGCGATGGTTAGGATTTTGGAAATTGCCGCGACAAATTTTGCGGCTGGTAAATGTGCTTAATAAAGTCGTCGCAGACGGAAGAAGTCGATCGCTTGCTTGCTGCAGCGCGACGTTGAAATTTAAGTCGGGAAATCCCCGGCGAAGGCGTTGTTCCCGACGTAGGTTCCTGACGGACCCGTTCATATGCCTTCCTTTCGACGCTTTCGCAGCGGCACAATCCTAATCACATGCACGGGCAGCGGTCGAGGATTGAGGCCTGCGACACCGTTCTGGCGACACCACGGATGAGGCCGACGCCCGAGGGGGGAATGGCCAATCAGGACTGGCACAATGCGGCGCCCCCCAAGCGGGAACCGGTGGTTGACCGCCGTCGGCGCGGGAGCCTGATGATGGTCCGACACGGCGTGCGTTGGGGCGATGGCCGGTATCTGTCCGCTTACCAGCGTCTTGGTGCGCGCCATAAACAACTGATTCGCCGCGTGGGCATTGGCTCCTGCGCGCTCGCGGGCGTGCTGCTGGCGGCCTTCGTCGGCGTTTGGTGGCGGCTGTCCAGCGGCCCCATTCAACTTGACATTTTCACGCCATGGCTGGCTTCCGCGATCGAAGAGAATTTCGGTAGCCGCGATCGAGTCGAGGTCGGCGGCACCCAGATCGAGCGCACCGAGAACGGCGGCGCTGCGGTGCGCATCCGCGACATCGTGGTGCGCGATCCGGCGGGCGAGGTGGTGGCGCGGGCGCCTAAGGCGGAGGTCCGTGTCTCCGTTCTCAGCCTGCTCACGGGTCACATCCGCGCAGAAAGCCTAAACCTCGTCGGCGCCCAGCTGCACGTGCGGATCGAGCCCGACGGCGAGGTCACGGTCTTTGCCGGCGCGGATCAGCTTCCGATCGCGACGGCCAATGCCAGGGTTGCCGCCGCGCTTGCGGGCGGCCATTCAGCACTGTCACCGCCGCCCGCGGATGCCGCCGCGAGCGCAAGAGGTTTTCGCGACCTGAGCACGGCAACGACCAAGCTGCTGTCGCCGGACCACGCCGACGTCGCCCTGGCGGCGCTGCTCACCTGGATCGATGGCATCAGCAAAACCGGACTTGACGGTCACGATTTGCGTGAACTCGGATTGAAAGAAGGCACGCTGACTGTCGACGATGCGCGCACCGGCAAAGATTGGGGCCTGGCGAATATCAGGCTTAGCCTCGAGCACCCGCTCGGTGGTGGCGTGGTTCTGCGGCTCGGATCGGAAAGCCCAAAGCGGCCATGGACGCTGGTGGCCTCGGTTAGGCCGATTCACGACGGTGCCCGCAGCGTCGAGATCGAAGCCAGCCACATCCCGGCGAGCGGACTGTTGCGCGCGTTTCACTTTGGCGATGCAAGCCTGGAGACCACGCTCTCCTTGTCAGGGACCGTTCGCGGCGAAATCGGCGAGGATGGGGTGCCGCGCAGTCTCGCCGGCCGCATCGCGGCGGAAGACGGCTATATCGGGGAGGCCGACAGTGCCGAAGGCCGCATCGCCCTCGACCGCGCCGAATTCAAGTTCGATTGGGATCCCACGGCTCGTTCGCTCACCGTGCCGTTTCAGATCCTGTCCTCCGGCAACAGGATGACTCTGCTCGGGCAAGTCCAGGCGCCGACGGCGCCCGGAGGCGATTGGTCCTTCAAGCTCTCCGGCGGTACCGTCGTGCTTGCCGCACCGCGCGGCGCTGGCGAGCCGTTGATCCTGAGGCGCATTGCGCTCAGCGGCAGGTACGACGCGCGCATGCATCGCCTGGTGATTGACGACGGCAACGTCGGCAATACGGATGTGAGCGTATTCACGTCCGGCAACATCAATTATGCGAACGGCCAGTGGCTCGTGAATGTTGGCTTTGCCGGCCAACGCATGTCGGTCGACCAATTGAAACAGCTTTGGCCGGTCTTTGTCGCGCCCAAGGTGCGCGATTGGTTCTATGAGCATCTGTTGAGCGGCACCGTCGACCACATTACGATCGCCGTGAATGCTCCGTTTGCGACGCTCAAGGCCGACGGCCCGCCTATTCCGGACGATGGATTGTCGATCGAGGCGACGGCGTCCGATTGCGTCATTCGCCCGGCGGCTGGCCTGCCGGCGCTCGAGAACGCCGATCTCACGGTGCATGTTGTCGGCCGCAACGCGCAGGTCTCGCTCGGCAACGCCGTTGCCGTTCTGCCCTCCGGGCGGAAGCTTGCGATGTCGTCGGGCCGCTTTGAAGTGCCCGACACCGCGCCGCGTCAGCCGCCGGCGCAGGTTCACTTCAAGCTCGACGGCTCAGTCCCGGCCGCGGCCGAATTGCTGACCACGGAGCGGCTGCGTGACATCGCCCGGACCCCGTTCGATCCGGCAGCTATCCATGGAACGATCGCCGCGGAGGTGTCGCTCGCCATGCGGCTCGAACCCGATTTGCCGCCGGGTTCGACCAATTACGACATCACTGTCGATGCCAGCAATTTTTCCGCCGACCACATGATTATGGGACAGCGGCTCGATGCCCCGGCTTTGCGCGTGACCGCTACACCGCAAGGTTTTCAGTTCAAGGGCAACGTGAAGATCGCAGGTAGTCCGGCGACCCTCGATTATCGGCAGACGCGCGGTGAGAGCGAGGCCGACGTGCGCATTTCCGGCTCGCTCGATGCGGCGATGCGCAAGAGCCTCGGCTTCGATCGGGAGAATTCGATCAGCGGTTCCATCCCGGTCCGGCTCGTGGGCCGCGTTGCCAGCGCCCCCGATTCAGACCGCAACGCGCGATTCACCATCGCCGCCGATCTCACCCCGGCGCAAATCGAGGACTTCCTGCCGGGCTGGGTCAAGCCCACCGGCAAGCCGGCACACGCGACGCTCACGCTCACGACGAGCCCGCAATCGATCCGCATCGAGGATCTCAAGATCGATGGCGCCGGCGGCGAGGTGGAGGGCACGATCGAGCTCGACGGCTCGGGCCAGCTGCGGTCGGCCAACTTCCCGTCCTATGGTTTCTCCGACGGCGACCAGGCGAGCCTGAAGGCCGAGCGCATGCCCGACGGCACCCTGCACGTTACGATGCGGGGCGACGTCTATGACGCGCGCGGCTTCCTCAAAAGTTTGACTGGCCGGCCAACCGCGCGGGGGGCTGACCCAACGGCGGATGTCAATCTCGATGTGAAACTCGGGGCGATGCTGGCCTACAACGGCGAAGCACTGAGCGACGTGCATTTTAAGATGTCGCGCCGCGCCGGCGAAATTCGCGCGCTCGGCCTCAGCGCCAAGATCGGACGCGACGGTAAACTTGAAGGGGATTTGCGCGGTCAGCCGGATGGGCGCCAAGTCGTAGTCCTGCGCACCAGCGATGCCGGCGCACTGTTCCGGGCGACCGACGTCTATAAGCGCATGATTGGCGGGCAAATGGCAATAACAATGGACGCGCCGTCGGGCAAAAACGCGATGCAGCAGGGCACGATCAACGTCCGTGACTTTACCGTCCATGACGAAGCACAGCTGCAGCGCGCTGCCCGCGGGGCGGCACAGGCCAGTTCGCAAGCGGGCAACAAGCTGCAGTTCTCCAGTATGCGTGTCGATTTCACCCGCGCTCCAGGCCGCATCGCGTTGCGCGACGGCGTGGCGCGCGGGCCGATCCTTGGCGGCACCATGGACGGGCTCGTCGATTACACGCGCAACAAAGTGGATCTGCGCGGGACCTTGGTGCCGCTCTACGGGGCCAACAACCTGTTCGGCTGGATCCCGGTCGTAGGCCCCATACTCGGCGGTTCGAAGGAGGGGCTAGTCGGTTTTACCTATCAGGTCGTCGGCAAGCCCGGTAATCCCATGCTCAACGTCAATCTGCTCTCCGGCCTTGCACCCGGCGTGCTGCGCAAGATTTTTGAATATCCGGCGGCGACCGACACGCTGGGCGACGAAAGCCGCTGAACTTTTAGACCGGCTTGAGCAGGACGTGGCGCTTGCGCCCAAGCGAGAGCTTGACCGCGCCATCCGCCGTTACGTCGGCTTCGCTGACGACGGCCTTTTCGCTGGTGATGCGAACGTCGTTGACCATGATCGCATTGTTGGCGATGGCGCGCCGCACTTCGCCGTTTGACGCAGCCAGGCCGGCCTTGACGAAGGCCGCAAGCACGCTGAAACCGGCCTGCAGCTCGGCCCGCCTGACTTCGACCGTCGGCAGGTTGGCGCCGATGCCGCCTTCCTCGAATGTCGCGCGCGCGGTGGCGGCCGCTTCATCGGCAGCCGCGTGGCCATGCACGAGGGCGGTCGCCTCGGTCGCGAGGATTTTCTTGGCCTCGTTAATCTCTTCGCCCTTGAGCCCGGCGAGCCGCTCGATTTCGTCGAGCGGCAGGACGGTAAAGAGCTTGAGGAACCGACCGACGTCGGCGTCTTCGGTGTTGCGCCAGTACTGCCAGTATTCGTAGGGACGCACGAGATCGGCATTGAGCCAAACGGCGCCGGCCGCGGTCTTGCCCATCTTGGCGCCCGACGATGTGCTGATGAGCGGCGAAGTCAGCGCGAAGAGCTGCGCGTTGTGCAGCCGCCGGCCGAGGTCGATGCCATTGACAATATTGCCCCATTGATCGGAGCCGCCCATCTGCAGCACGCAGCCATGGCGGCGGTAGAGTTCGACGAAATCATACGCCTGCAGGATCATGTAATTGAATTCGAGAAATGACAGCTCCTGCTGCCGTTCCAGCCGCAGTTTCACCGACTCGAAGGCCAGCATGCGATTGATTGAGAAGTAGCGGCCGATGTCGCGCAGGAAATCGATATAGTTAAGCGTGTTGAGCCACGCGGCATTGTTGGCCATGATGGCGTTGCCGCCGGTATCGTCGAACTTGAGGAACTTGTCGAAGACGGCGCGGATACCCCGCAAATTCTCCTCGATCTGCTCGCCGGTGAGCAGTTTGCGAGTCTCATCCTTGCCGGACGGATCGCCGACCCGCGTGGTGCCGCCACCCATCAGCGCAATCGGCCTATGGCCGGTCTGCTGTAGCCAATAGAGCATCATGATCGGCAGCAGCGAGCCGACATGCAGCGACGGCGCCGTGCAGTCGAAGCCTATATAGGCGGTGATGCTTGAAGAGCGCGCGCGCGCGTCCAGATCGTCGGGCTCCGAGATCTGGTGAATAAAACCTCGGCTGGCGAGGACGTCGAGGAAATCCGACTTATACGTACTCATTCGTCGTCCGGCTGCTTAGGCCGCTGCTCGCCCTAGCGGCGGGGCTGGTGTAACAGGTCCGTCCACTGATTCAACCTTTCGGGATCGCTCGATGCCGGCGCCGCCGAAGTCATTGCTGACCGGTCCGATCCCGGCGATCGGGTTGATGAGCGGCACCTCGCAGGATGGCGTCGACGTGGCCCTGATCGAGACGGATGGAAAGATCGTCGCACAATTCGGGCCGACCGCCTACCGCGCCTATACCGAGAAGGAGCGCGCAGTGCTCCACGCTGCCATTGCGGCTGGCGCAGCCCTTACGCTAAGGACCGAGCGGACGGGTGTCATTGCGGAAGCCGAAACCGTGGTGACCACGGCCCATGCCGAGGCCGTGGAGAGCTTCCTAGCCGACAATCGTCTAAAGGCCAGCGATGTGGCGGTGGTCGGATTCCACGGCCAAACCGTGTTGCACCGGCCGCAGCGGCATCTGACTGTGCAGATTGGCAACGGCTGCACGCTGGCCAAGCGGCTCGGCATTGCGGTGATTTACGATTTCCGTGCCGCCGATGTCGCCGCCGGCGGGCAGGGCGCGCCGCTCGCGCCGTTGTTCCATCGGGCCTTGGTGCGACGGTCGGGGCGCGAGTCCGCGGTCGCCGTGCTCAATGTCGGCGGCGTGGCCAATGTGACCTTTGTGGACGGCGACAAGGTGGTCTCCTGCGACACCGGGCCCGGCAATGCGCTCATCGACGATTTTTTGCGCGCGCATACCGGGGAGCCGATGGATGCAGGTGGCCGCATGGCGGCCGCGGGCCGCGTCGACGAGGCCGCGGTCGCGCGCTTCCTGGCCCATCCGTTCTTTGCGCTGCCGCCGCCAAAATCACTCGACCGCAACGAATTTCGCGTTCTTTGCGCCGGCGCACTCGAGGCCGCGAATCTTGCTGACGGTGCCGCGACGCTGACTGCGCTGACCGCCGCTGCGGCCGCGCACATCGTGCCCCAACTGCCGCGCCGGCCAAGAATCTGGATCGTTTCGGGCGGCGGCGCGCGTAACCCGACGCTTATGCGCATGCTCGCGGATCGCCTGGCGCCGGCGCCGGTCGAAACTGCCGATCAGGCCGGCTGGTCGACCGACGCCATCGAGGCGCAGGCCTTCGGCTATCTGGCGGTGCGCAGCCTGCGCGGCCTGCCGCTTTCGCTGCCCAGCACGACGGGCGTGCCCCATCCGCTCACCGGCGGCGTTCTCGCTCGCCCGTAACGTAAGACAAGCACGGCGCAATCGGGACCGCGGTCTCCGCGCAAGAGAATCAATGCGCCGCAGCTTCCTTCAACGGGTCTTTGACGTCGGGAAAGGCTTCGAACTCGACCGCCCACGGCGCCCCGTTCACCTTCTCAACCTTACGGATATAGACGTTCTGCACGATGTCGCGGGTGCGCGGATCAATCGAGATCGGTCCGCGCGGGCTCTGCCATGAGAGGCCTTTCATCGCGCCGATCAAGGCATCCGCATCGGTTTTGCCGCCGGTCTTTTGTAGCGCCGTGTAGATAAGGTGCATGCCGTCATAGCCGCCGACAGAGATGAAATTGGCGCGGTGACCGGTCATCTTCTGATAAGCGTCGACATATTGCCTGTTGAGTGGCGAAGGATGCGCCGCCGAATAGATACCGGCGGTGACCACGCCGAGCAGCGTGTCGCCGGTCGCCGGCAGGTCATCGTCGTCAACAATATCGCCCGGCCCGACCAGCTTGATTCCAGACTTGTTGAGCCCGCGTTCGGCGAATTGCCGCGCGAACGGCCCGGCCTGCCCGGCCGGCACGAAGACGAACAGTGTGTCGGGGTGCAGATCGGCCGCCCGTTGCAGGAACGGTGCAAAGTCAGGATTGGCGAGCGGGACTTTCAGGGTGTCGAGCAGCTGACCGCCTCCCTTACTGAAATGCTGCGCGAAAACCTTGCCCGCTTCGGCGCCAGGCGCCCAGTCGGAGAGGATCGAGACTGCCTTCCTGCTGCCGTTTTTGATCGCCCAATCGGCGATGATGCCCGATTGCTGGCCGAGTGTAAAACTGGTGCGCACGTAATAAGGCGAGCGCTCCGTCACCACCGAGGTGCCGGACACCATGACCACGGTGGCGACCTTGCCCTGGGTCGCGAGCGGCGCCATCGACATAGCGCTCGGCGTCAGCCCGGCACCGAGGAAGCTCACATGCTCGTTGACAATCAGTTCCTGCGCCAACCGCTTGGCATTGTCGGGCACGCTGGCATCGTCGCGAATGATCAACTGAATCTTCTTGCCGGCCACCGTGTCGCCATGCTGTGCCATATAGAGCTTGGTGCCGGCCTCGATCTCGCGGCCGACTGCAGCCGAGGTTCCTGTCATCGGCACAACCACGCCGACTTTGACCACGTCTTGCGCGGAGGCGCCTTGGCCGCCAAGCAGCGCCAGCGCCGCCGACAGGCCGAAAAGGGCAAAGCTCTTGTGGCACATGAGGTCCTCCCGGTTATGCGGTGGAGAGATCGCGAAATCTGCGCTGAAGTGGCGCTATTGAGAGCGGAAGGTCATCGGAATTGCAAGCATCGTTCTGGCGACAGCGGCTGGGGCGAAGCGCTTGTGATTGACCCGCCCCACGATCTAGCGCACGTTCAGTTCAGCTTGCCCACATTGTCACGTGAAGATGGTTAGGTAACCGTCTACGCCGCAAAGATAATTCATGCTCACCAGAGACATCGCACAGGCGCTTTCGGGCCAACTCGAAGGCGATGGGGCTATCGACGTCGATCGGCTCGTGCATCCGCATCGGGCTGAACGGCCATCCGATCTCGCCCTGGCGATGAGCGGGGAGGCGGTTGCCGCGCTCGTCGGCAGCAAGGCGCGGGCAGTGGTGATTTCGGCGGATCATCCGCTCGCCTGCGGACTCTTCCCGGCCGTCATCGCGGTGGGTGAAGCGCGTACGGCGCTTGCCACCTTGACCGCCTTGTTCGATCGCGGACCGGGCCAGGAGCCAGGCGTGCACCCCACCGCGGTCGTCGCCGCCGACGCTGAAATCGCCGACGGAGCGAGCATCGGCGCCTACGTTGTGATCGGCCGGCGCAGCCGTATTGGCCCGCGCACGACGATTATGCCGCAGGCGACGATCGGCTGTGACGTGAGCATTGGCGCGGGCGGGTTGTTCCATTCCGGCGTTCGTGTCGGCGATGGCTGCACGCTGGGTGATCGGGTGATCGTGCATGCCAACGCGGTGATTGGCGCCGACGGGTTCAGCTATGCCCCCGATTTGATGACAGCGGCGGCCTTTCCCGCCGGCCTGACCGTGCGCCGGGTGCATTCGCTTGGCAATGTGGTCATCGGCGATGACGTGGAGATCGGCGCCTGCACCACGATCGACCGCGCTACCCTGGAATCGACCCGGATCGGTCGCGGCACCAAGATCGACGACCACGTGCATATCGGCCACAACGTCACCATCGGCGAAAGCTGCATCCTCTGCGGGATGGTGGGTCTTTCCGGGAGCGTTGTTCTCGGCGACCGGGTCAGGCTTGGCGGCGGCGTTGGCATCGGCGATCATGTGCGAATTGGGGATCAGGCGGTGGTCGCCGCCGGTTCGGGTGTCGGCAGCAACGTGCCGGCTGGCGCGTTCGTTTCCGGCTATCCGGCGCTGCCGCACAAGCGCTCGGTCGAACAGCAGCTTTATCTCGGCCGGCAGAGGCGACTGCATGATACGGTTGCCGCCATGGCATCGCGGCTGGACGCGCTCGAGCGGGCGTTGAAGAAGTGAGGGGTGTTGCGTCATGGATGACGTAGCAAGCAACGTGATCGCGATTATCGCCAAGAAGAAACGAGTGGAAAAGCCGAACGTCGAGATCACGGATCGGCTCGAGGATCTGGGCCTTGAATCTCTCGATGCGGTCGAGATGATTTTTGATCTGGAAGAGAAGTTCGATATCCAGATACCTTACAACGCCAATACCAACAATCCGCGCACCGAATTTGAAAGGGTCGGCGACGTGGTCAAAGCCGTCGAAGGCCTCGTTGCGCTCAAGAAGTTGTGACCGGCGTGAATCGCGTCGTTGTTACCGGGGTGGGCGCCGTTTCTCCGCTGGGTCATAGCATCGCCTCCTATTGGCAAAACCTGAAAGCGGGCGTGAGCGGGCTCGGCCCGATCACACTCACCCCGGCGAATGATGAACTGACCCAGAAAGTCGCCGCCGAAGTTAAGAACTTCGATCCGCTCCAGCATTTTCCGGAGCGCCAGCTCTCCACCCTCGACCGGGTTTCCCAATTCGCCATCGTGGCCGCGCGCGAAGCGATCGCGCAGGCCGGCCTGATCTTCGACATGCCTTTGTCGGCGCGTACCGCGACGATCATCGGCACTGGTGTGGGCGGACAGACCACGCACGACGACAGCTTTCGCCGCGTCTATGTGGAAAAGAAAATGCGTGTTTTCCCGCTCACCATCCCCAAGCTGATGGTCAACGCGCCGGCAAGCCAGGTATCGATGGCGTGCGGCTTACGCGGGCCGGCTTTCGCTGTGGCGAGCGCCTGCGCTTCGGCTACCCATGCGATCGGCGTCGCCTTCCACATGGTGCGCTCGGGACAGGTCGACTGTGCAGTAACCGGCGGCGCCGAGGCCTGCATCACCTTTGGCACGGTGCGTGGCTGGGAAGCGATGCGGGTGATGGCGCCGGACGCGTGCCGGCCGTTCTCGAAGGATCGCATGGGCCTCATTCTAGGCGAGGGCGCGGCCATGATGGTGCTGGAGCCGCTCGATCGCGCGCAGGCGCGCGGGGCACAAGTTCTTGGCGAGATCGCCGGCTTCGGCATGAGCGCGGATGCCGCCGATCTGACCGCCCCCGACCTTGGCGGCATGGTCCGTGCCCTGCAATCCGCGCTCGCCGATGCGCATCTGGAGCCGGAGCAAATTCAATACGTCAACGCCCACGGCACCGGCACCGCTGCCAATGACGAGACCGAAACCAGGGCGCTGCACAAGGCGTTTGGGCTCCATGCCAAGAAGCTCGCGGTGTCCTCGACAAAGTCCATGGTCGGTCATGCACTGGGGGCTGCCGGAGCGCTCGAACTGATCGCAACTGTGCTCGCCGTGCGCGAAGCTACCGTGCCGCCGACGATCGGCTATCTGGGAGCCGATCCGGCCTGCGATCTCGATTATGTACCCAACACAGCGCGGTCGCTTGCAATCGAGGCCGCGCTGTCGAATTCGTTCGCCTTCGGCGGACTCAATGCCGTGCTGGCGGTGAAGCGATTCTTTTAAATCCGGCGCGCCAGCAGCCAGAAGTAAGAAGACCAACCGAATGGGGTTTGGGGGAGCGCTATTAGGACTCTGAGAGCGGTTCGCAACCAGGAGAAAATACTCGCAGAACCCTCGACCGCGCACTTCGAAAGCAAACCTTTCGCGCGACGTTAGCGGGTCCTCAAAATGCGGGCTAGGCGGCGGTGGTGGTGCGCCCGCCTTTGGTGCCGAGCCGTTTGTCTAGATAGGCGTTCACCGAGCTCATCAGCGGCTCGATCTTGGCGTCGAAAAAGTGGTTGGCGCCGGGAATTATCTTCTGCTCAATCACGATACCCTTCTGTGTCTTGAGCTTCTCGACCAGGGTGGTCACGTCGCGATGCGGCACCACGGCGTCCTTGTCGCCATGGACGATCAGGCCCGAAGACGGGCACGGCGCCAGGAAGGAGAAGTCGTAGAGGTTGGCTGGCGGGGCGACCGAGATAAAACCTTCAATTTCGGGGCGCCGCATCAAGAGCTGCATGCCGATCCACGCGCCGAAGGAAAAGCCGGCGATCCAGCAACTGCGTGCTTCCGGGTTGACCGACTGCGCCCAGTCGAGCGCGGCGGCAGCATCGGAAAGCTCGCCGATGCCGTGGTCAAAGCCGCCCTGGCTGCGCCCGACACCGCGAAAATTGAACCGCAGCGCCGAAAAGTTCCGGTGCACGAAGGTGTAATAGAGCTGGTAGACGATTTGGTGGTTCATAGTGCCGCCAAATTGCGGATGCGGGTGCAGCACGATGCCGATGGGCGCATTTTTTTGCCGCGCCGGATGGTAGCGCCCCTCGATTCGGCCGGCAGGCCCGGTGAAAATGACCTCTGGCATGGGTTGACCTCTCGTCAGCGCCGGGCGGGATCAGTTCCGCTCGCCAATGGAGCCGGAGCAATCAGTGCGGCGCGCTTGACCGCGCCTGAGCGCGCGCCTAAGTATCGATAGCCGCTTAGGATTTTTAGAACTGGCAACTTCGCGCGGCCGGCTAAAACATTTTGGTCGCGACTTCTAGCACGGGGCGGGGGATAGAAAGCAAGCATCGTGAACCGGGCCGAGCGCAGCTATTTCGACTGGAATGCCACGGCACCGCTGCGGGAAGAGGCGCGTGCGGCGTTGCAGGATGCGCTGTCGGTGGTTGGCAATCCTTCATCCGTCCACGCCGAGGGCCGCAGCGCGCGGCGGCTCGTCGAGCGCGCTCGCGAGCAAGTGGCCGGATTGGTCGGAGCAGAGCCGGGCAATGTGTTTTTTACCTCGGGTGGAACCGAGGCCAATATGGCGGCGCTCACGCCGACGATCGAAACGGCCGCGCAGAAGCGGCCGCGCGATCGTCTGCTCATGTCGGCAATCGAACATACCTCGGTGCGCGCCGGCGGGCAGTTTCTGCGCGAGGCGATCGAGGATATTCCCGTCACGCCCGAGGGCAGGATCAATTTGGCGGCCTTGGCCACCGCCGTGGCCCGTTCTTGCCGGCCGCTGATCTCGCTCATGCTCGCCAACAATGAGACCGGCGTCGTCCAGCCGGTCGCGGAGGCAGCGGCAGTCACGCACGCCGCCGGCGGCCTTCTGCACGTCGATGCAGCGCAGGCGCCGGGGCGCATCGCTTGCGAGATCGGCCGGCTTGACGCCGATTTGCTGACGCTTTCGGCCCACAAGATCGGCGGCCCGAAGGGGGTCGGGGCCCTGGTGCGGGCGCGCGAGGACATCCACCTGCCGCTTCCCCTGATCCGTGGCGGCGGCCAGGAGCGCGGCATGCGCGCCGGCACCGAGAACGTTGCCGGCATCGCGGCGTTCGGCGCGGCCGCGGCGGCCGCGCGGCGCGCGTTCGCCGCTGAGGCGGAGCACATGCGCACCTTGCGTGACGGCCTCGAGCAGGGCCTCAAGGCGATCACACCGGCGGCCACGATTTTCGGCGCAGCCGCGCAGCGGTTGCCGAACACGACGTTATTCGCCCTCGAAGACATCAAGGCCGAAACGGCCGTCATTGCCTTCGATCTCGAAGGCATTGCAGTGTCCTCCGGCGCAGCCTGTTCGTCCGGGAAAGTCCAGCCTTCCCATGTGCTTGGCGCAATGGGGGTGGCGAGTGCGCTAAGCCGCGGGGCGGTGCGCGTCAGCTTGGGCCGGAGCACTGAAAAAGCCGATATCGAGCGGTTTCTTGCCGCTTGGAGAAAGCTTCACGGTGCACTATGTAAGGGGCACAGTATTGCAGCCTAAATGGCTCAATCACCGACCGAATTGGTGACGCTTGGACCACGCAAGAGCAGCGACAGAGGAAAGATCCGAGCCAGAACATCGCCATAACGGACTAAATCCAACCCGCGGTCCTTGACACCGTGAGCGGAGGGAGGAATGCCGGCACTGCAGGAGACCGTCGATCAGGTCCGCCGTATCGACGTTGATCAGTACAAGTATGGGTTCGTAACCGCGATCGAATCCGAAAAGGCCGCCAAGGGTCTTTCCGAGGAGACGATCCGGTTTATTTCCGCAAAGAAGAAAGAGCCCGAATGGATGCTGGCCTGGCGGCTCGATGCCTACCGGCGCTGGCTGACCATGCGCGAACCCAAATGGGCGAAGGTGCAATACGGCCCTATCGACTATCAGGGCATCCACTACTACGCCGCCCCCAAGAAGGCGCCGAAGTCGCTCGACGAGATCGACCCGGAAATCCTGCGCACCTATGAGAAGCTCGGCATCCCGCTGCATGAGCGCGAGGCGCTTCTGGGCGTTGAGAAAGCCGATAGCGGGGCCGCGGACGCCGAGGCGCAAGGTGACGGCAACAGCTACGGCCGCGTTGCCGTCGACGCGGTGTTCGATTCGGTCTCCGTTGCCACCACGTTCAAGGTCGAGCTCGCCAAGGCCGGGGTGCTGTTCATGCCGATTTCGGAGGCTGTGCAGCAGCACCCGGACCTGGTCAAGAAATATCTCGGCAGAGTGGTGCCGATCAGCGACAATTTCTTCGCCACGCTCAATTCAGCGGTGTTTTCCGACGGGTCGTTCGTCTACGTGCCGCCGGGCGTGCGCTGCCCGATGGAGCTGTCTACCTATTTTCGCATCAACGAGCGCAACACCGGGCAGTTCGAGCGCACGCTGATCATCGCCGATAGAGGCTCTTACGTCAGTTATCTGGAAGGCTGCACGGCGCCGGTGCGCGACGAGAACCAGTTGCACGCGGCCGTGGTCGAATTGATCGCGCTCGATGATGCCGAGATCAAATATTCGACCATTCAGAACTGGTATCCGGGCGACGCACAGGGTCGCGGCGGCGTCTACAATTTCGTCACCAAGCGCGGCGATTGTCGGGGCAAGAACTCAAAGATCTCGTGGACGCAGCTCGAGACCGGCTCGGCCATCACCTGGAAATATCCGAGTTGTATCCTGCGCGGCGACAATTCGCGCGGCGAGTTCTATTCGATCGCCATTTCCAACGGCTATCAACAGGTCGATTCAGGCACCAAGATGCTGCATCTCGGCAGGAACACCACGAGCCGAATCATCTCCAAAGGCATCGCCGCCGGCTGCTCGAACAATACCTATCGTGGGTTGGTGACCGCGCACCCCCGCGCCACCGGCGCGCGCAACTTCACCAATTGTGATTCGCTGCTGATCGGCGACAAGTGCGGCGCACATACCGTACCCTATATCGAGGCCAAGAATTCCAAGGCGGTGTTCGAGCACGAGGCCACGACCTCGAAAATTTCCCAAGACATGTTGTTCTACTGCATGCAGCGTGGCCTTTCGCAAGAAGAGGCCGTAGCGCTCGTGGTCAACGGCTTCGTCAAGGACGTGCTGCAGCAATTGCCAATGGAATTCGCGGTCGAGGCGCAGAAGCTGATCTCGATCTCCCTTGAAGGCAGCGTGGGTTAGGCCGGTGCTGCAAAGGGGGCGCCGATGTCCGCTTGGTTCAGGCCCAAAAAGTTTGGCTACGGCGCCACGCCGGTGGCCTGGCAGGGCTGGGCTGTCGTTGCCATCGGCGTGATCGCCATAGCCGGCGCGGCGTGGCTCATCCTCGAGCCTCATGGGCGGCAATCAGGGGCGTGGGTTGCGTTTTTCGCCAGCGAAGCCGTGGTCTTGGCGCTCCTTTGGATCGTCAGCCGCCGCCACACCGACGGTGAGTGGCGGTGGCGCTGGGGTGGTCGCTAGGTGCGAAGAAAAGGTTTCGGAGCTCGCGAATGGAATTGCTTGAAGTGAAAAACCTGCACGTCGAGATCGACGGCAAACAGATTCTCAAGGGTCTCGACCTCGCTGTCGAAGCGGGCGAGATGCACGCCATCATGGGCCCGAACGGGTCGGGAAAGTCGACGCTTGCGCACGTCCTCGCTGGCAAGGAAGGCTACGAGCCGGTCGCCGGCGAAGTGCTCTTTGCTGGCCGCGATCTGTTCGAGATGGAGCCGGACGAGCGTGCCGCAGCCGGTCTGTTTCTGGCGTTCCAATATCCGCTGGAGATTCCGGGTGTCGCCACCATGACCTTTTTGCGTACCGCGCTCAATGCGCAGCGCAAGAAGCGCGGCGAAGGCGAGCTGTCGACGCCGGAATTCATCAGGAAGGTGCGCGACGTCGCGGGCAGACTCGGCATCGAGCAGGAGATGCTGCGCCGCGCGGTCAATGTCGGGTTCTCCGGCGGCGAAAAGAAGCGCAACGAAATTTTGCAGATGGCCCTGCTCGAGCCTCGCCTTGCGGTGCTCGATGAGACCGATTCCGGTCTCGACATCGACGCATTGCGCATCGTTGCCGACGGCGTCAACCGGTTGCGCGCGCCGCAGCGTGCGTTCATCCTCATCACCCATTATCAGCGGCTCCTCAACTACATCGTGCCCGACGTGGTGCACGTGCTCTCGCGCGGGCGCATCGTGCGCACCGGCGGCAAGGAATTGGCGCTCGAGCTCGAGGCCCGCGGCTACGCCGAATATCAGGAGCAGGCGGCGTGACCGCGCTCCGGCTCTACGCTTGACGATGAATGCCATGACTGAAGTAAAAATCATAAAGACCGCGGCGGAGACCGAGCTGGCGCAGGCTTTCGACCAGGCGCGTGGCCGGCTGCCGGGTAACGGCGCAGTTGCGGCACGACGCCAGGCCGCGTTCGATCTGTTCGCCAAGGAGGGCCTGCCGCATCGCCGCGTCGAAGAGTGGAAGTATACGGATCTGCGCGCGCTGATGCGCGATGCCAAGCCGTTGGCCAGCCCGCCCGACGCGGCGGCAAAGGCGCGCGGCAGGACCGCTGGCTCCATCGTCGGCGACGTCGAGGCGCGGCGCCTCGTCTTCGTTGACGGCGCTTTCGTGCCGGATTTGTCCGATCTCGGCGGACTGGAGCGCGGGCTGCTTATCGGCTCGCTCGCCGACGCGCTTGGCAGCGGCGATGCAGACATCGCAGCAACGGTCGGCAAGCTCGCTCCAGCCGATGACGTCGCGGTGGCGCTCAACACCGCGTTCATGGGCGACGGCGCCGTGATCCGGATCGCGGCTGGTGCGACCATCGAGCGGCCGCTGCACCTGGTTTTCACCGCCTCGGCAAAGCCCGCGGCGACGTTTGTGCGCTCGCTGGTCACGGTGGCGCCCTCCGCGCGCGTTATGCTGATCGAAAGCTACGAAGGCCCAGCCGGCAGCGACTATCAGGTCAACAGCGCGCTCGAATTGTCCGTCGGCGACCGCGCGCATGTCGATCACGTCAAGATCATCGGCGAAGGCCCAGACGCGCTGCACGTCTCGACGCTCGCCGCTGGGATCGGCGCGAGGTCGCACTTGAACGCCTTCACCTTCACCGCCGGCGGCGCGGTGGTGCGCAACCAGCTTTATTTGAACTTCGACGGCGAGGACGCCGTCGCCGGCATCCGCGGTGCCGCCATGATCACGGGCCGCCAGCACGCCGACACGACGCTGTTCGCCAATCACATCGCGCAGGGCTGTCAGAGCCGCGAACTGTTCAAAACGGTGCTCGATGGCGAGGCCCATGGCGTGTTCCAGGGCCGCATCGTCGTGCGCCCCGGCGCGCAGAAGACCGACGCCAAAATGATGACCCAGGCGCTGCTCTTGTCGCAGAGTGCCGAAGCGAGCAACAAGCCCGAGCTCGAAATCTTTGCCGATGACGTGCAGTGCGGACATGGCGCAACGGCGGGCGCGCTCGATGAGGAGCTGAAATTTTATCTCATGGCGCGCGGCATTCCGGCCGCGGAAGCCGAGGCGCTGCTGATCCAGGCCTTCCTGGGCGAGGCGGTGGAGGGTATCGAACATGCGGGCTTGCGCGAGGCGCTGATGGAACGCGTCACGGCGTGGCTGAGGGCACGGCGATGAATGAAGCGGCGACCATCCACGTCTATGACGTCGATCGCATTCGCACGGATTTTCCGATCCTCGCGAGCAAGGTCTATGGCAGGCCGCTCGTCTATCTCGACAATGCGGCCTCGGCGCAGAAGCCGCAGGGCGTGCTCGACCGGCTGGCGCAGGTCTACACGTCGCAATACGCCAACGTGCATCGTGGTCTGCACTATCTCGCCAACGAGGCGACCGAGGCCTACGAGCAGGCGCGCGCGCGCGTGGCCGCGTTTGTCAATGCCGAGCGCAAAGAGGAGATCGTCTTCACCCGCAATGCCACCGAGGCGATCAACCTCGTGGCCTATACGTTCGGCCGCGAGCGCGTAAAGCCCGGCGATGAGATCGTCGTATCGATCATGGAGCACCATTCTAATCTGGTGCCCTGGCACTTTCTGCGGGAGCGGCAGGGTGCCGTGATCAAATATGCGCCGGTCGACGACGAGGGCAACTTTCTGCTCGATGAATTCGAAAAACTGCTCGGGCCGCGCACCAAGATGGTCGCCATCACTCATATGTCGAACATGCTCGGCACCGAGGTGCCGGTGAAGGAGGTGACGCGACGTGCCCACGCGCGCGGCATCCCGGTGCTGCTCGACGGCGCGCAGGCAGCGGTGCACCTCGACGTCGACGTGCAGGACATCGACTGCGACTTTTATGCCCTGACCGGGCACAAGCTGTACGGACCGACCGGGATCGGCGTGCTATACGGCAAATACGCGCATCTCGAGGCGATGCCTCCGTTCAATGGCGGTGGCGAGATGATCCGCGAAGTGCTCGAGGATCGCGTGATCTATGGCGAGCCGCCGCACAAGTTCGAAGCCGGCACGCCGGCGATCGCTCAGGCGATCGGGCTTGGCGCCGCGATCGCGTACGTGACCGCGATTGGCAAGGGGCGCATCCGGGCCCACGAGCAGGAGCTGCTGCGCTACGCCCACGAGCGGCTGCGCGAGATCAATTCGCTGCGTATCTTCGGCGAGGCCAAGGGCAAGGGACCGATCGTCTCCTTCGAAATGCGAGGCGCGCACCCGCACGACATAGCGACCGTCGTTGATCGCTCTGGCGTTGCCGTACGCGCCGGCACCCATTGCGTGATGCCGCTCCTTGCCCGCTTCGGCGTCACCGCGACCTGTCGCGCCTCGTTTGCCATGTACAATACGCGCGAGGAGGTGGATGCGCTGGCACAGGCGCTGCTCAAAGCCCAGGAGTTCTTCACTTAGGGCCAGAACACGGGGACTTCCCTTAGGGAGGCTACCCGAAGGCGACTTTCCTCTAGCCGTGGCGGAACTTGATGGAGTTGCCAATAGATGCCTAAAGGGTCTTTAGTCGATTGGCATCGCCGTTCGTGCGCGGTTCCGTCGCAAAGGATTTCTGAAGATGAACGAGCAGAAGGCTGAGCAAAGAGTCCAGGCCGAAGGCGCCGCGCCGGTTGCGCCTGCGCCGGCGGCTGCCCCGGGCAATCCGTCCGCCCTGCCGGCTGACGAGATGGCGCGGTTGACCGACGAGATCGTCGGTGCGCTCAAGACAGTCTACGATCCGGAAATTCCCGCGGACATCTATGAGCTCGGCCTGATCTACAAGGTCGATATCGACGACGACCGGCTGGTGACTGTCGACATGACGCTCACGACCCCGAACTGCCCCTCGGCGGCGGAACTGCCCGGCCAGGTGGAGAATGCGGTCTTAACCGTGTCCGGCGTGCGTGAGGCCAAGGTCAACATCGTATGGGATCCGCCCTGGGACCCGAGCCGCATGTCGGATGAGGCGCGCACGGTGCTCGACATGTGGTGAACGGTGCTGTTTGTTGCGGGACCTGTGCCGACGTATTAAATGAAGGCAGGTCAACTTCGCTGTCCGAGGTATTGCGAGTCCACCACGGTTCGGTTGGTGCAAGCGAGCGAGGAGGAAAACAATGGCCGCTTCCCGGCCCACGCCCCAAGTCATGCGGCTCACCGACGCCGCAGCGGAACGCATCAAGGCCGTCATGGCGAAAGCCGACCACCCGATCGCGGCCGTTCGCGTCGGCGTCAAGAACGGCGGCTGCGCCGGCATGAGCTACTACATGGAGTACGCGGACAAGATCGATGCGCTCGACGAGGTGATTGAGGACAAGGGGGTGCGCATCCTGGTCGATGCCAAGGCCGTGCTGTTCCTGCTCGGAACCGAGATGGACTACAGGGTCGACAAGCTCTCAGCGCAATTCGTCTTCAACAATCCAAACCAGACGGGCGCCTGCGGCTGCGGCGAGTCGGTGCAGATCGAGCCGGGGGGCGGGCGGACTGGTGCCGCGGTCGGGTAAGCTGAAAGCCTAAGCCATTTCGGCTGCGCCGAGTCGGTGCATATCGGCCCGGCGTGCGCGGGCTGGTCCGGAAGGTGACAGCCTGACACATTTCCGAGGAGGCTGGCTGAGCCAGTCGCCAAGCTCTGCGAGGAGAGTTCGTCGCGCAAGGGCGCAGGAATTATGTCGAGCGCCCGCTTTTCTCGAGGACGTGCAAGCCCGAGCTCGCTGTTATATCCGCTCGGGGTTCCGCTTGGTCGAGCGGCGGCTGTTCTGCTGGACGCGCCAGAACGTGTGAATTCCGCGCATTGTTTGCCACGGCGCGAAACTCGGTTCGAGCGGGTTCGCTGTTCGTCGGAAAGAGCCTCCGGCTGATCAGGCCTTTAGCGGTACCGGCCGCAGCAGAAAGGCCGGCAGATGCGAGGCATCGCCATCATCGAGGCGCGGTCGGGCCGGCTGCGCCGGGCGGCGCGAGCGCGTTTCCTCGAGACGCGCGACCGCCGGGCGAAGCGGCTGCCGCGTTCTGCCCTCATGGCCGCGGCGTGGCTGGGGGCCACGCTCTCTTTGCACCTTCGCGGCCGGACCCTGCTTCGGCGCCGCAGCCGTTCGCGCCGGCTCTTCGGCGTATGGAATACTGCGGCCGATCAGCTTTTCGATCGCGACCACCGCCTTGGCGTCATTGGCTCCGGCCACAATGGTGATCGCGGTGCCGAGCCGGCCGGCGCGGCCGGTGCGGCCGATGCGATGGACGTAGTCGTCGGCGTGGAAGGGAACATCGAAATTGTACACGTGGCTCACGTCGGGAATATCGAGGCCGCGCGCGGCGACATCGGAGGCCACCAGCAGCGCCACTTCGCCTTTGCGGAATTGCTCGAGCGCGGCCATGCGCGCCGGCTGGTCCATGTCGCCGTGCAGGGCCAGAACGGAAAAGCCATGACGTAGGAGCGAGCGATGGAGCATCGCCACGTCGCGCTTGCGGTTGCAGAAGATGATAGCGTTCTTCAATCCAGCGGCCGCGCGAATCGACTGCCGCAGCGTTTCGCGCTTCTCGTGCGATTGGTGCCCCGATTTGGCCAGGAGCTGCGTGGTGGTCGACACGGTGCTGGCGGGACGCGAAACCTCGACGCGCACGGGATTGTGCAAAAACTGTTCGGTGATGCGCCGAATCTCCGGCGGCATGGTGGCGGTGAAAAACAGGGTCTGGCGGGTGAAGGGAACGAGCTTGCAGATGCGCTCGATGTCAGGGATGAAGCCCATGTCGAGCATGCGGTCGGCTTCGTCGATAACCAACAACTCGACCCCGCTCAGCAGCAGCCGGCCGCGTTCGAAGTGGTCGAGGAGCCGCCCGGGTGTGGCGATCAGGACGTCCACGCCGCGCGTGAGTTTGGTGTCCTGGTCGTCAAACGAAACGCCGCCGATGAGGAGCGCGACGTTGAGCTTATGATTGGCGCCGTATTTGGCGAAGCTTTCTTCCACTTGCGCCGCCAGTTCGCGCGTCGGCTCGAGAATGAGCGTGCGCGGCATGCGGGCGCGGGCGCGACCCTTCTCCAGCATGGTCAGCATCGGCAGCGTGAACGCTGCCGTCTTGCCGGTGCCGGTCTGGGCGATGCCGAGCACATCGCGCCGGGCCAGCACATGAGGAATGGCCTGATCTTGAATGGGGGTGGGATTTTGGTAGCCGGCCGCCGCAACCGCGGCGAGAACTTTTTCGGACAAGCCGAGATGAGAAAAAGACATAAACCCTCGTGTCGGGCACCGCTCCGCGGCGCATGTGAAAACCTGTAGAGCCGGAGAAGCGCGCCGGGCGACCGAATCCGCCTATCCCTCGGTTGCCTGCAACATATGGGCGAATCGACGAAAGTCAACGGCAAAGGCCTCGCCGCACTACGCTAAGTTAAGACGATACCGTCACTTTTTCGCAATGGAGCAAGCGCCGTGGCAAATCCAGAGACACCCTGCCTGCCAATCGTTCTCGTCGCCGGCCTCAACTGCTCGGCGCGCCTTTTTGCCGAGCAGATCCCGCTGCTCTGGCAGTTCGGCCCGGTGACGATCGCCGACCACCGACGCGACGACAATATCGCGGCCATTGCCGAGCACGTTTTGGCCGCAGCTGCCCCGGCCTTTGCACTCGCCGGGCTGTCAATGGGCGGCTACATCGCCTTCGAGATCCTGCGCCAGGCACCTGAAAGGGTCACGAGATTGGCGCTGCTCGATACCGGCGCCGGCGCCGAGACCACCGATCGCACCGAGGTGCGCAAGCCGCTTTTGGAGTTGGCACGGAGCGGCCGTTTCGCCGAGATCACCGATCTGCAGTTCCCGTGCCTCGTGCATCGCAGCCGCCATGACGATGCCGCGCTCAAAGCCATCGTCCGGGCGATGAACGCGGAAACCGGCGCCGAGGCCTATTTGCGGCAGCAGCAGGCGATCATCACTCGGCCGGACTCGCGGCCGCATCTTGCGGCAATCGCCTGTCCGACCCTGGTTCTGGTCGGCGACGACGATCAGCTCACCCCGCCTGATCTGGCACGCGAGATGGCGGGCGCGATCCCGCGGGCGCGGCTTGCGGTGATTGCCGACTGCGGACATTTGTCAACGCTCGAACGCCCCGCGGCGGTGAACAAGGCGTTGGTCGAATGGTTGAGCTCCTGACCACGGCGTGCGCCTGATGACTTATGTCCTCGACCTGATCGGCGAAACGCCGCTCGTTGAAGTTACGCATTTCGAGTGCGGCCCCTGCCGGTTATTTCTCAAACTGGAGAGCGCCAACCCGTCCGGATCCATCAAAGATCGCCCGGCGCGCGCCATGATCGACGCGGCAGAGGCCGACGGCCGGCTCAAATCCGGCGGCACCATCGTCGAAGCGACCGCGGGCAATACCGGGCTCGGTTTGGCGCTCGTCGGCGCGCGCAAAGGCTACCGCATCGTGCTCGTCGTGCCGGATAAGATGGCGCGCGAAAAGATCCTGCACTGCAAGGCGATGGGCGCCGAAGTGGTGCTCACGCGCTCGGACGTCGGGCGCGGCCATCCCGATTATTATCAGGATCTCGCCGAGGCGATCACCGCGCGCACTCCGGGAGCCATTTTCATCAATCAGTTCGCCAACCCGGCCAATCCGCTGGCGCACGAGACCACCACCGGTCCGGAAATCTTGCGGCAGATGCACGGGCGCGTTGACGCCGTGGTGGTGGGTGTCGGCTCCGGCGGTACGCTCACCGGCATCGGCCGCTTTATGGCCAAGGCTTCGCCGAACACCCGCATGATCCTCGCCGACCCTGCGGGCTCGGTGCTCGCGCCTTATGTCGAGACCGGTCGTGTGCCAGCGAACGCGGGAAGCTGGGCGGTCGAGGGCATTGGTGAGGATTTTGTGCCGCCGAACGCCGATTTGTCGCTCGTGCAGCAAGCCTTCTCCATTACAGATGTCGAGAGTTTTGCAGCCGCACGCGATCTGCTGCGCCGGGAAGGCGTCTTGGCTGGTTCCTCGAGCGGCACGCTGCTCGCCGCGGCCTTGCGCTATTGCGGCGCCCAGAGCGAGCCGCAGCGTGTCGTCTCGCTGGTGTGCGATTCCGGGGCCAAATATCTGTCCAAGGTGTTCAATCCGGTGTACGCGGCGCGCGAAGGCTGGGATCACGAGCGCAGCGGCAAGGTGCGGGATGTGGTGTTCAGCCGCTTTCCCGAAGGCGAAGAAGTGGTGGTCGCGCCGGATGATCCGCTGCGCATCGCCTATACCCGCATGCGCGCCACAGATGTCTCGCAACTGCCGGTCGTCGATGGCGAACGCATCGTCGGTCTAGTTGACGAGAGCGACGTACTGGGCGCCGTGCTCGAAGGCTCTGCACAGGCGTTCGACACGCCGGTGAAGAACGTGATGGTGAGGCGGCTCGAGACCATCGCGGCGGACGCGCCGATCCGCGATCTCGTCCCGCTGTTCCGCCGCGATCTCGTCGCCATCGTCATGGATGGCAGCCGCTTTTTGGGCATCGCCACCCGGCTCGACCTGGTCAATTATTTCCGGCTGGCGCAAACCAGATGAGGCCGTTTTGCCATGCCGCGAAGGCGGACATCCAGTCACAGACAATCGTACGACGTTAGAGAACCGCATGAGCAAAAAGTCAAATCTGGGATTCGCCACGCGCTGCGTTCATGCCGGTCAGGAGAACGATCCGACGACCGGCGCGGTGATGACGCCCATCTACGCGACCTCGACTTACGCGCAGTCCAGCCCCGGCGTGCACAAGGGCTACGAATATGCGCGCACCAAAAATCCGACGCGCACGGCGTTCGAGCGCTGCATTGCCGACCTCGAAGGCGGCAGCGCCGCCTTTGCCTTCGCCTCCGGCATGGCGGCAACGGCGAGTGTGCTCGAAGTCCTGGAAAAAGATTCGCACGTCGTCGTCGGCGACGACGTTTACGGCGGCACGCGACGGCTGTTCGACCGCGTGCGCAGACGGGCGGCAGGTCTTCAGGCAAGCTACGTCGATCTGAGCGATGCGGCGGCGCTGGAAGCCGCGATACGCCCCAATACGCGGCTCGTCTGGCTCGAAACGCCGACCAATCCGATACTGAAAGTGCTCGATCTTTCCCGCCTCGCCGCAATCGCGCGTTCAAACAAAATCCTCTCTGCGTGCGACAATACTTTTGCCAGTCCATGGGCGCAGCGGCCGCTCGAGCATGACTTCGATCTCGTCGTGCATTCGACCACCAAATATCTCAATGGCCATTCCGACATGGTGGGCGGCGCCGTGGTCGTCGGCGAGAATGCCGAGCTGCGCGAGCGTATCGGCTTTTTGCAGAACGCGGTCGGCGCAATCCAAGGCGCCTTTGACTCGTTTCTGGCGTTGCGCGGGCTCAAGACGCTGGCACTGCGCATGGCGCGTCAATCGGCCTCGGCGCTGGCGATCGCGCAATGGCTCGAGCAGCATGAGAAAATCGCGCGTGTGCATTATCCCGGCTTGCCCTCGCACCCGCAGCACGCCTTGGCGCGCACACAGATGCGCGGCTTCGGCGCCATGATTGCTGTGGAGGTCGCCGGCACCGGTCAGGACGCGCGCGGCTTCCTCGAACGCTGCCGGCTGTTCACCCTTGCCGAGAGTCTGGGCGGGGTGGAAAGCCTCATCTCGCTGCCGGCCGCAATGACGCATGCTTCGACGCCGGCAGATGTGCGCGCCGCGCTGGGCATCAGCGATCGACTGGTGCGCATCTCGGTCGGGATCGAAGACGTTGACGATCTCATCGCCGACCTTGCCGCCGCGCTCGGCTGATCGAGCCGGCGCGATGGCCAAGGGCAGACACGTTGTGCTAACGCTGGATGGTCCCGTGCCAAGGCGCTTACCAAGCGTTAGGAGGAGTGAGCACTATGGAATTTGCGAAATCGCGACGCGGAATGTTGCTGACGGCCTTCGCCGCGCTGGCGACGGCGCTCCCGGTCGCGCCCGCAGCCGCGCAGATGCGCTACCCGACGAAGCCAATAAAGCTCGTCGTCGGCTTTGCCGCCGGCGGCGGTAACGACATTTTCGCGCGGCTCGTCGGGGCGAAGCTTGGCGAGATCCTCGGGCAGCAGATCGTGGTCGAGAACCGACCGGGCGCGGGCGGGCGGCTCTCGGCCGAGTATGTCTCCAACCAAGCGGCCGACGGCTACACACTTCTGGTCGGTGCCAGCGGCGCCATGGCAATCGGCCCGGCGATCTATTCCGATCTCAAATACGACTCGCTCAAGACGCTCAGCCCGCTCGGCATGATCGCCAATTTCCCACTCATAATGGTCGTCGGCGTCAACAATCCTGCCAGGGACGTCAAGGAATTTGTCGCGTGGATGAAGGCGCATCCCGACCAGGCGAATTACGCAAGCTCCTCGCCCGCGTTTACCATCACCACCGAACTGCTGAAACTGGATACCGGCATGCCTGGAACCATGATCCCGTACAAGAGCAGCAATGAGATGATCTTAAGCGTCATCGCCGGGCAGGCGGCGATGACCATTGCCGACGGACCGCCAACTGTGCCGCAGGTCAAAGCCGGCAAGGTCGAGGCGCTCGCCGTGACCGGCAAAGAGCGCTCGCCACTGTTGCCGGACGTGCCCAGCATGGCGGAAGCCGGCTATCCCGGAGTCGATGTGCGTCTGTGGAGCGGCGTATTTGCGCCGGCCGCCACGCCGCCCGCCATTGCCGTCAAACTGGAGAAGGCGTTGCGCCAGGCGGTGGCCGATCCGGCTGTCTCGGCAAAGCTAAAGAACATGGCGGTCGATCCCGGAGGCGCCGATGCCGCGCAGTTCCGCGCAATCATCGCAAGCGACATCGTCAAGTTCAGCAAAGTGGTAAAAGCTGCACATCTGCATTTCGAGTAGCCGCTTGACTTTGATGCTTCGGCAGGCTGCCGCATGCAGGAGGAGCAATGGCCGGCGACAAATATGACGTCCTGATCCTCGGCGGCGGCAATGCCGGCATCGGGGTTACGGTGGCGACGCGCAAGGCCGGGCTTTCGGTCGCGCTGGTCGAGGATCGCGAGCTCGGCGGGACCTGTCCGAACCGCGGCTGCACGCCGAAAAAAGTTTTGGTCGCCGCCGGCCATGCGCTCGAGGAAATCGCGCGCGCTTCAGGTCACGGCATCTCCGTGGGCAAGCCGTGGCTCGATTGGGCGCGCTTGATCGATCGCGAGAAAAAGCTGATCAGCCATCTGCCGGAATCCTTCGCAAAACTCCTGGCTGACCGCGGCGTCGAGGTGTTGCGCGCCCGCGCGGCGTTCGCGGGACCGAATGCGGTGCGCGTTGGCGAGCGCACGATCGAGGCGAAGGACATCGTCATCGCCACCGGCTCGAAGACGCGCCAACTGCCGATTCCTGGCGCCGAGCACATGATCACCTCCGACGACGTTTTGAGCGAGCGCGAGCAGCCGCGCGAGGTCGTGTTCGTCGGCGGCGGGGTGATCGCCTTCGAATTCAGTCAGGTCTATGCCCGCGCCGGCACCAAGGTGACCATGCTGGAAGTTTTGCCGCGCTTCCTGCCCGGCTTTGACGCCGACGCGGTGGAGCAGATCGTCCGCCAGAGCGAGCGGATCGGCATCGCGCTGACCAGCGGCGCGAAAGTCAACCGCATTGAGGCACACGGCCCTCGCGGATTCGTCGTCAGCTACGAGCACCAGGGTGCCGAACGCACAATCGAAGCCGACCGCGTGGTCAACGGGGCAGGGCGCATCGCCGATGTCGACACGCTCGATCTTGCTGCCGGCAACGTTCGCCTGCGCGATGGGCGGATCGAGCTCGACGCCTACATGCGCTCGGCCTCGAACCCGGCGGTGCATGTGTGCGGCGACGCCTTGTGGAGTTCGCCGCAACTGTCGCCGATCGCCACCTACGAAGGCCGCATCGTCGGGCGCAACATCGTCGAAGGGCCGGTGCAAAAGGCGGATTATTCCAGCATTCCATCCTGCGTGTTTACCGTGCCGGCGCTCTCGACCGTCGGCCTCACGGAAGAAGAAGCGCGCCAATCAGGACACAAGATCAAGGTGGAGCAGAACGACATGAGCGACTGGTTGTCGTCGCGCACCTATAACGAATCCCTCGCGTGGGCCAAAGTGATCGTCGAGCAGAACAGCGAGCGCATTCTCGGCGCTCACCTGGTCGGTCATGCCGGCGAAGAGCTGATCCATCTGTTCGCCTTCGCCATGAAGTTCGGCATCACCTCCGGCGATATTCAAGATACGGTTTTCGCATTCCCGACCTATTCGAGCGACATCAAGAGCATGGTTTAAGCGCCGCGATCCTGCGATGCGGTTTGCTCGCGGCCAATTCGCCGTCCGCTCTGCGGGGTTTGTTGCGGCGCCCGGTCTGCGCCCCGAGAAGGTCCTGCGCCGCAGGCAATCGAGCCGGTAATTCGCCGCGACGGATGCGGATAGCAGCCGCGTTATTCCTGCTGCAGGCTAAACGTCCAGCAGTTCCTCATCGGCGAACTCGGCGCGTTCCTGGATGAAGGCGAAGCGCGCCTCGGGCTTGGTGCCCATCAGCCGCTCGACGGATTTGTCCGTCGCTTTCTGATCGTCGACGATAAGCATCACCCGCAGGAGCGTGCGCTTCCTCGGATCCATCGTGGTTTCCTTGAGCTGCGCCGCCATCATCTCGCCCAGGCCTTTGAAGCGGCTCACTTCCACTTTGGCGTTGGCGTGGAATTCCTTTTTGAGAATCTCGTCCCGGTGCTTGTCGTCGCGGGCATAAAAGATCTTGCCGCCGTGCGAGAGCCGGTAGAGCGGCGGCACCGCCAGATAGAGATGGCCATTGTGGATGAGCTGCGGCATCTGACGGTAAAAGAACGTGATCAGCAGCGATGCGATGTGGGCGCCGTCGACATCGGCGTCGGTCATGATGATGACTCTGCCGTAGCGCAAATCCTCGTCGCGGTAGTGAAGGCCGGTGCCGCAGCCGAGCGCCTGCACGAGATCGGCGAGCTGCTGATTCTGTGCGAGTTTATCCTTGCCAGCGGAGGCGACGTTGAGGATTTTGCCGCGCAAGGGCAGCACCGCCTGGCTGGCGCGATCGCGCGCCTGTTTGGCCGAGCCGCCGGCGGAATCGCCCTCGACCACGAAAATCTCGGCGCCTTCGGCGGCATTGTTGGTGCAGTCGGCGAGCTTTCCGGGCAGGCGCAATTTTCGCCCCGCGCTCTTGCGCGCAATCTCCTTCTCCTGGCGGCGGCGGATGCGCTCCTCGGCGTGCTCGACCACGAAATCGAACAATCTGTTGGCGGACGTCGGATTGCCGGCAAGCCAGTGGTCGAACGGGTCCTTGATCGCCTGCTCGACCAGCCTCTGCGCTTCGGCGGTCGCAAGCCGGTCCTTGGTCTGGCCCTGAAATTCCGGCTCGCGGATGAACACCGAGAGCATGGCGCCGGCGCCCGCCATGACGTCGTCCGAGGTGATGGAGGAGGCGCGTTTGCTCTGGCCAACGCGCTCGGCGTGATCTTTCAAGCCGCGCAGCAGCGCCGCGCGCAGGCCGGCTTCGTGCGTACCGCCGTCCGGCGTCGGGATGGTATTGCAGTAGGAATTGAAAAAGCCGTCGGCGTCGGTGGTCCACGCCACCGCCCATTGCACGCCGCCGTGGCTGCCGACCTTACCGGCGCTGCCGGTAAAGATTTCCGGATGCACTAGCGTGGCGCTCGACAGCGTCTCCGACAGATAGTCCTTCAGGCCGTCGGCGAAGTGGAACGTCCCCTGTTCGGGCACGCCTTCAATGCCGCGCAACAGTTCCTTGGCGCAAGACCAGCGCATCTCGACGCCGCCGAACAGATAGGCTTTTGAGCGCGTCATCTTGAACACACGCTCGGGCTTGAATTGGGCCTTTTGCCCGAAGATTTGCGGGTCCGGGCGGAACCGCACCTTGGTGCCGCGACGGTTCGGGGCCCTTCCCACCTCCTGCAGCTTGCCCTTCGGCTTGCCGCGCTCAAACGTCATTCGGTAGAGCTTTTGCCCGCGCGCGACCTCGACCTCCAGGCGCTCCGACAGCGCGTTCGCCACCGACACGCCCACGCCGTGCAGGCCGCCCGAGGTTTCGTACACCTTGGAGTCGAATTTGCCGCCGGCATGCAGCGTGCACATGATCACTTCGAGGGCCGATTTTTTCGGAAATTTCGGGTGCGGATCGATCGGGATACCGCGGCCGTTGTCGGTCACGCTAACGTAACCGTCGGCCTCCAACTCGACCTCGATCCAGTCGGCGTGGCCGGCCAGCGCCTCGTCCATCGCGTTGTCGATCACCTCGGCGAACAGGTGGTGCAGCGCCTTCTCGTCGGTGCCCCCGATATACATGCCGGGCCGCCGGCGCACCGGCTCGAGGCCTTCCAAGACCTCGATGTGTTTGGCCGTATAGCCGCCCTCAGCGGAAACGCCGCGCGCGGGGGCGACCCGGGTGCGGCGCTGCGTCCCACGCCCCGGCTCCAGAGTCGCGAACAGATCGGCAGTTTTGGGAGTTTTCGCTGTCTTGCCCACGGCTTAATCCATGTGGAGGGTCGTCACCGGGTGCGCAATGGCACTGGCGAATCATCGCCTGACTATGCCATTTGCGCGGCATAGCTTGAATGTCCGCCTTGATTGACGCTGGCCCGTGCCGCCTCTATATGGCGCGATATGACCGGCTCTTTTGTGACCATTGCGGCCCACAGACGCCATCGCGCTCGCACCGCCGCGGCGTACGCTGGCGCTTGAAAAACCTCCCGGCTCCGCGGCGTCTCCTCTGATATCGTGTTACGAAGTGGCGCGCGTGACCCTCCCTTATTCAGGTTGGTTCATGTCTGCAAAGGAGAAAGCCAAGGTCGGCGTGCTCGGCGCCTCCGGCTATACCGGGGCCGAGCTGGTGCGCCTGCTGCTGCGCCATCCGCGCGCCGAGATCGCGCTGCTCACCGCCGAGCGCCGCGCCGGTAAATCGATAGCCGAGGTGTTTCCGCAATTCGCTCCGTATCCCCTGCCGATGCTCACGCCGGTGGAGCAGGCTCAATGGGCGCCGCTCAAGCTCGATCTTGCTTTCTGTGCGCTGCCGCACGGCACGACGCACAAGATCGTTGCCGATCTATTTGCGCGCGCTCCTGCCACCAAAGTCGTCGATCTGTCGGCTGATTTCCGTCTGTGCGATCCGGCCGCTTATGCGCGCTGGTACGCCCACGCGCACGCCGCGCCGGAGCTGCAGAAAGAAGCGGTGTACGGGCTCACGGAAGTCCACCGGCAAAAAATCAAGATGGCGCGGCTCGTCGCCAATCCGGGCTGCTACACAACCTGTGCCGAGCTTGCGCTTATTCCGCTGCTCAAAGCTGGCGCCATCGATCCCGACGAGATCGTCGTCGACGCCAAATCGGGCGTGACCGGGGCGGGCAGGGCGGCGCGCGAGGAGATGCTGTTCGCTGAAGTCTCCGAGGGTTTTCATGCCTATGGGGTCGGGCATCATCGCCACATGGCCGAGCTCGATCAGGAGTTCTCGCTCGCCGCCGGCCGCGAGGTCATCGTCAGCTTCACGCCGCATCTCGTGCCGATGAACCGCGGCATCCTCTCGACCATTTACGTGCGCGGCCGCGAAGCCTCGCCACACGATCTTCACGCCCGGCTGGCCGAGAGTTACGCCGACGAGCCGTTCGTGTACGTGCTGCCGTTCGGCACCTTGCCGCAGACCCGGCACGTGCGCGGCTCCAACATGACCTTCATTGGGCTCGCCGCCGATCGGATCGCTGGCCGCGCCATCATCGGCTCGGCGCTCGACAATCTCACCAAGGGCGCCGCCGGCCAGGCGGTGCAGAACATGAATGTGATGCTCGGATTTCCGGAAACGGCGGGCCTCGAACAGGCGGCGCTGTTTCCGTAACGGCGGCAGCGCGATCCCCGATGGTGCGGCTTCCTATCAGTCCCTGCGAGCACGCCGAAGCGCCGCACGGAGGCAGGAGCTCAGCCGCTTTCAGCCGATCATCATCGGTTTTCCGGCCGCAGGAACTCGCTCGATAAGGACATACAATTTGGCCCTGAACTCGGTCGCAGTGAACGTGAAATCCTTCCCGGCGGTCGCTCTGAGGGCGCAGATCAGTCACTGCGCACCTTCACGTAGCTGCCGGGGGCGTCCTCGATCGGGGGCAGCACGCCGCCGCCGGGCTGGCGCGCCGGCACTTCAGTGTCGTCCTGGCGCTTGAGCCAGGCAAGCCAGTCCGGCCACCATGAGCCGGTATGCTCCTTGGCCCGGGCAAGCCACTTGTCAACATCGGCACTGCGCGGCCGCGGGCCGGTCCAGTACTGGTATTTGTTGCGGGCGGGCGGGTTGATCACGCCCGCAATGTGGCCGGAGCCGGCGAGCACGAAACGCACCGGCCCGCCGAAGAACTTGCAGCCGAGCGCCACGGATCTGGCCGGCGCGATGTGGTCTTCGCGCGTCGCCAGATTGTAGACGGGGATCGTGATGGATTTCAGGTCGAGGTGCGTGTTTGCGAGTGTCACTTCGCCTTGCGAGAGCTTGTTTTCGAGATAGCAGGAGCGCACGTAGAACGAATGATTGGCGGCCGGCATGCGCGTGGCGTCGGAATTCCAGTAAAGCAGGTCGAACGGAAACGGCGCCTTGCCCTTCAGGTAATTGTTGATGACGTAGGGCCAGACAAGATCGTTGGAGCGCAAAAGGTTGAATACCGTCGCCATGGTGCGTCCTTCGAGATAGCCGCGTTCGGCCATGCGCTGCTCGAGCGCCTCGACCTGCTCCTTGTCGACGAACACCTTGAGGTCGCCCGCATGGGTGAAATCGACCTGGGCAGCGAACAACGTTGCCGAGATGATGCGCTCGTCGCCGCACGCCGCCATTAGCGCCAGCGCGACGGTTAGCAGCGTGCCGCCGACGCAGTAGCCGATCGTATGTACCCGTTGCTCGCCACTCGCCTGCTCGATCACTTTGAGTGCGGCCAGCGGCCCCTCGTCGAGGTAATCCTCGAACGTCTTCTGCGCCAGCCGCGCGTCGGGATTGACCCAGGAGATGCAGAAGACGCTGAGGCCTTGGTCGACGCACCATTTGATGAAGGATTTGTCCGGCGTCAAATCGAGCACGTAGTACTTGTTGATCCAAGGCGGCACGATCAGCACCGGCCGCTTGAGCACTGTCGCGGTCGACGGGGCGTATTGGATGAGCTGCATCAGCTCGTTCTGGTAGATCACCTTTCCCGGCGTGATCGCCAGATTGCGCCCCACTTCGAACATCGCGGAATCCGACTGGCGGATGCGCAAGTGGCCGCCGCCGGCTTCGATGTCCTCTGCTAGCATGCACATGCCGCGAACGAGGTTCTCGGCATTGCTTGAGAAGGTCTCGCGCAGCAATTCAGGGCTGGTCAGAACAAAGTTCGAGGGCGAGAGCGCGTTGGCGATTTGCCGCACATAAAACTTAGCCTTCTGCTTGGTGTGCGGATCGAGCGTCTCGGCATCAGCGACTAGCTCATCGGCCCAGCGCGTAGTCAACAGATAAGCCTGCTTGAGGAAATCATAGAACAGGTTCGCCGACCATTCGGGATCGGCGAAGCGTTTGTCGTTCGCTGCCGGGACGGCGACCGGCGGCGCCTGGCCGCCCGCCAGCCGCGTCGCCGCGGCGGCCCACAGTTCGAGGTAGGATTCTCCGAGCCGCGTCTGCAGTTTCACGGTGCGCTGCGGATCGCCGAGCCAGTATTCGGCGACGCAACTGAGAAGTCTTGACCACTTCGGCCACTTCGTCGGTGAGTTCGCGATCATCGCTGCCCTGCTCGCGCGGCCGCAAGTAGGCGGCAAGTGCGCGGCCGCCCTGCTCGACGAGACGCGCCAGATTGTGCGAAAACTCCTCGACGTCGAGCGAACCGATTTTCACCGGTTGTTGGGACGAAGTCGGCACGGGCGTTCCTCATTGACCACCCCGGGACTCAAATTGACCCGGCACGGTTCTTCGTCAGAAATGGCCTTCCCAACTCAAGCTCGCAAGACGCGGGGAGGGTGAGGGACCCTCGGTAGGACCGCCGGACGCACCGCCCGGTCCTTGTTTCGACATATTAGAAGGCTACCGACACAAGCGACGGGCTTTCCGCAACTATCCAGTTGTTGCCATTAAAGGCGCACGTGGGGCTGCGCGACGGGTGGCCCGGGAGCGCCAAACCTCACGGCAATTGGCGGGACGAGCCTGGATGCAGAATTGATGTCGCGCGCGGGCAAGGCTGATCGCAGGCTTGGCGGTCGCGATCGGAACCGCTCTTTTGGCGGCCGGTTGCTCGTCTACGGCGACACCCAGCCTGTTTCCGGCGGTCCTCAACCATCCGCCCCCGCGCGAAGACACGCCGCTCAAGCCGGACGAGGTCAAACAGGCGGTCGATAATCTCATTTCCGAGCGCAATCATTTGTGTTCGGAAACAAGGGCTCATTCCTCGGGCAACACGCCGCATTGTGGGGACGCGACCGGTAGCGTGCAAGCGACTGGCGCCTCGGCCAAGCCCTGATTATGAACCGTGACCCGAGCCTGATTTTACTTTTTGCTTTCCCAACTACGGCGTTACAAAATTTTCGTGGCCCTCGCGATCGCTGGCTGCCATGTGTCCGCATTTTCAACGGATCAATCGCCTGCTGGGTTTCTCTGCACGCTGCCGATCGATTCAGCGGCCCGCAATTGCCATAATCCGATCGACGGTGCAGCCGGCCTCAGCCGAGGCGCAGTCGTGCGCGGCAAATTCTTTGCAGCCAATCTCGCCGTCGCCATTCCCGTTGCCAAGGCTGCAGGCGCCATCGGCCAGCTACGAAGTCGCTCTTTGCTGGCGGACGGGTAATGCCATTTGACTCTCCGACGGGATTGCCATTGCCATCATAATTGCTGCCAGCGCATTGCCGCGCCGTCGCCAATCATGTCAGCCGGACTTGGGTCGCCAATGGTGCAGCAGTGCATGGATGAGGGCACAGGCTAAATTTTTAGATGCAGCTATTTTGCGTCTCATATGACTTTACCGTTGCACCACATCGTGCTCTCGCCCTTGACCTGTATGGCGTAGAAGCCACCTTCGCATTGGTATATCGTACCGTCCGGCGCTTCCCAGGTCTTGTGATCGGCAGATACGCCCAGCAGCTCAAGCTCGCTGTCGGGGACGGCGATTATTTGATTGCAATTGCTCTCGCCATTGGCGCAAGCTGCACCAGCCATAAATGCTGCCAAGACGATCGTGATCATTTTTCTCTCCTCTCACTCGACCGTGTCACTGCGAAAGCTCGGAAACCGGTTTTACCTGTAAAATATAGCCGGTCGGCTTTTGCGTCGGCCCTAATGGTCCTGTTGTCTTGTTGTGAATCGGCGGCAGTGTCTTCAGATAAGTCGCGATGGCTAGCGCATCGTGCTTCGTCATGTGGTGGAACACTTCCGCCGGCATACTCGGCGCGAGCTTGCGCCCCGTTGGGTCGACGCCATCAGTGATTGCTCTTGCGATCTGCTCCACGCTCCACTTCCCTAAGCCGGTCTCGTCGTCCGGCGTCAGGTTCTCGCCGTAGAAAAAACCGAGATTAGGAATGAAGAAGCCGGTATCCGACCCGGCGAGATACTTGGCCATGTCAGGCTTGCCGTACAGCGTCCCTGGCGTGTGGCAATCCGTACAAGGGATGATGCTCACCAGATACCTGCCGCGCTCGGCGAGATCGTCGGCCGCCGACCGAGCTCCATGCTGTAGAGCAACGGCGCAGCTGCTGCAGTCTGGAGTGCCAGCAAAGGCAGGAGCAGCAAAGGCAAGAGTCGCGCCAGCAGCGATTTCGAAAATCAGCTTTCTCATTAGGCAGTATTCCATAGCTACGCTTCGGACCCGGGCATAAAGCAGCGGATTTGTAATCGGTCGGCGGCGTCGCGAAAGGGCCACACAACAGCCCGGCCATAGCGGTTGTGTTCAACGACAACCGAGTCAGGCGGCACGATTAATTTTTGAGCATCCACAATGACCCAGTACACGTTTCTCTCCTGTGTTCCATCGGCCAGCGTGATTGGCTTCTCTAGGACTTCTGTGCCCCAATCAACATCGCTGATAGCCACGCCATCCGTATAAGAGCAGCACAATCCTTTCTTTGAGGCCAAGCCATCGAACCAATGGTGTAGCGGCGAGTTTTTCCAATCGCCGGCAGCCAATGCCACCGATGTGCTTGCCAAAACCATGGCTAAGCCGCGCTGCAGTGCTTTCATTGCCACCGCTTTTGCTTTCGTTTCGTTGCGGCAGGTGACGCAATTTTCCCGAGACCTCCTCTTTCTCTCACCCAAATCGTGTATTTGCGTGTGATGCTCGTCACAGTATCGCGGAAACCGCAGGCGCTCCCACTGTTGTCCGTCGGCTCGCGCGCCGCAGCGACGACCAAGGGCCGCTTCCGAACTTCGGCACGGCCACTTCCGGGAAGCGCCAACGTTTGCTGCACCGTCAAAACATGCCGGTCGATCACACTGGAAAGCTCGCGCGTCGTTCGAGCCGAACAGCTTGGCGAGATAGACTGTCGGGACCAGCTTCGCGTTTCCGCGGGGCGCGTCAGGTGCGTCCAGCCTTTCCTGAACGGTCGCTGGTTGACCCTCCGCGCTGGCCGATCGCGCGGTCACGTTGAGCGGCGCTGGATCAGCGCCGGTAAAGTCGTGGAGGCAGGCTCAACCATTACAACCTCCACTGAGAGCTTTCTCTGCAAGGTCCTGGTCTTTGCAGCTGTTTTGAGGCTCATCGCCTACCACCCATTCTCACCGTGTTCGAAAGCACACCAGAAATTACGGTTTTTTGCTCGTCCGGCAAGCTTGCGATGGTTAACACCGACGCAACGTTGTCAGCACTGCGTCGGCGCGTCGACGTTTGGGGTTTGTGCTGCCGTATCGGCGCTGAGGTCGCCATTTCGGCCGCGGTTCCGGGACGTCGTCATCCATTTATGGTTTGCCACTTTTGCGGAATTCTGAAATAAAACTGTGCATCGGCAAGAGTCTGAAATTACCTCGCTGTCCCCATGCCCGCTGGGATCACCATGGAAGAATTTTACCGCGTCCGTCGGCTGCCGCCCTACGTCTTCGAAGTCGTCAACCGGGCAAAGGCGACCGCGCGCAATGGCGGGGCCGACATTATCGATCTCGGCATGGGTAATCCGGACCTGCCGGCGCCCGCGCATGTGGTCGAAAAGCTCAAGGAGACCCTGGGCAAGCCGCGCACCGACCGTTATTCCTCCTCGAAGGGAATTCCCGGATTGCGGCGGGCTCAAGCCGCCTATTATGCGCGCCGCTTCGGCGTAAAGCTCAACTCCGAAACGCAGATCGTCACCACGCTTGGCTCCAAGGAGGGTTTTGCCAACGTCGCCCAGGCGATCACGGCGCCGGGCGATGTCGTTGTCGTTCCCAACCCGACCTACCCGATCCATGCCTTCGGCTTTTTGATGGCCGGCGGCACCATCCGCGCGGTGCCGGTCGAACCGGGAACGGCCTTCTTCATGGCGCTCGAGCGCGCAGTGCTGCATTCGATTCCAAAGCCGATCGCGGTGGTCGTCTGTTATCCGTCGAATCCGACCGCTTGCGTGGCCGACCTGGATTTTTACCGTGACCTGATCGCCTTCGCGAAGCGCCATGGCCTGCTGCTGCTATCTGATCTCGCCTACGCAGAGGTTTATTTCAACGATCCGCCGCCCTCGGTGTTGCAGGTGCCCGGAGCAATGGATGTCGCAGTCGAGTTCACCTCGATGTCCAAGACTTATTCGATGCCTGGCTGGCGGATCGGTTTTGCCGTCGGCAACGAGCGCATCATTGCAGCGTTGGCGCGGGTGAAGTCCTATCTGGATTACGGCGCGTTTACGCCAATCCAAGTGGCGGCAACGGCGGCACTGAACGGGCCCGATGATTGCATTCGCGACATGCGTGCGACCTATCGGCGGCGTCGCGACGCGCTTGTGGATGCGTTCGGCCGCGCCGGTTGGCGCCTGCCGCCTCCGGCGGCGTCGATGTTTGCCTGGGCACCTATTCCGCAGCCGTTCTTGCCATTGGGCAGTGTCGAATTTTCCACACTGCTTGTCGAAAAGGCGGGCGTTGCCGTGTCGCCCGGGGCGGGTTTTGGCGAATACGGCGAGGGCCACGTGCGTATTGCCCTCGTCGAGAACGAGCAACGTATTCGCCAGGCCGCCCGCAACATCCGCCGTTTTCTGGAGACCGGCCCGGAAGTGCTGCATAATGTCGTTCCGCTCGCGACGCGACGTTAGATTCGACGCGTGCTAGCAAGTTCAACGGCGATTTTAACGCCTTCTGCGAGCGGGCCACCCCTCAGCTCAACGCCTGCCGGCCCGTGCAAAGTTGCGAAAACGACGGCCGTAGGCGCGGCCTTGCGCCCGCAAATCCCGCAAGTTTTATCCGCCGCAACTGCATTCGTCGCGGGAGGATACCAGCGGCAAGCCCGACAGCACTGCTGCGATAAGAGCGTCGGCATGTTTGCAGTGGCGACGAGCATGCCTGCAATTGACGCAGCGTCGGGGTCTGGTCCGGTGCATTGACAAAGCTTCCGAAATCCTCCCCAGTCGTTTTTGAAACACCGGATTAGCGCACTGATGACCGCGCCGTTGAAAGTCGGTCTTGCCGGCCTGGGCACCGTCGGCACGTCTGTTGTTCATGTTCTTGAGCGCGGCCGCGACAAGCTGATCGCCCGTTGCGGGCGCGGCATCGAAATTGTCGCACTGACCGCGCGCTCGCGCAGCAAAAAGCGCGGCTTCGATCTGAAGAACTTCCGCTGGGCCGAAAATCCGGTAGCGCTTGCGCGGGACCCCGCAATCGACGTGCTGGTCGAGCTCATGGGCGGTGCCGGCGATCCGGCCAAGGCTGCGGTGCAGGCGGCGCTTGCGGCCGGCAAGTCGGTGGTCACCGCCAACAAGGCGCTGCTGGCGCGCCATGGACTCAAGCTTGCCGCGCTAGCGGAGCGGAGCGGAGCGGCGCTCAATTTCGAAGCCTCGGTGGGTGGCGGCATTCCAATCGTCAAGACCCTGCGCGAGGGGCTCAACGGCAACGTCTTTACCCGCATCTACGGCATTCTCAACGGCACATGCAATTATATCCTCACGCGCATGGAGCAGGATCGGCTCGCCTTTGCCGACTGTCTGCGCGAGGCGCAGCGGCTGGGCTATGCCGAAGCCGATCCGTCCTTCGACGTGGAAGGTCACGACACCGCGCAGAAGCTTTCTATCCTGGCGAGCCTCGCCTTCGGCAGCAAGCTCGATCCCGATGCGATCTACGTCGAAGGCATTTCGTCCATCACGCTTGCGGATCTCGATGCCGCGGCCGAACTCGGCTACCGCGTTAAACTGCTCGGCGTGGCCGTAAAGACCGAAGCCGGCATCGAGCAGCGCGTGCATCCAACCATGGTGCCGAAGGAATCGCCCATCGCCCAGGTGCTCGGCGTCACCAACGCGGTTACGGTCGATGCCGATGGGTTGTCGCCGATCACCCTGGTCGGTCCGGGCGCCGGCGGCATGGCGACCGCTTCGGCGGTGGTTTCCGATCTCGCCGACATCGCCCGCGGCGTCCGCAACGCCCCGTTCGGCCGTCCGGCCGCGCGCATGATCACGACCCGCAAGGCGCCGATGCAGCACCACGAAGGCGGTTACTACATCCGCCTGATGGCGCGCGATCGCCCGGGCACCGCGGCGACGATCGCGCGGCGGCTTGCGCAGCAGAAGATTTCGCTCGCCTCGATCGTGCAGCGCCATGACATCCGCGGCGAGGGCGCGGCTAGCGCCGGGCGCTCGGGCGAGCCGGTGCCGGTGATCATGATCACCTATGCGACCAGCGAGGATGCGGTCCACAGAGCGCTTTCCGCGGTGCGGCGCGACCGTGTAATCTCCGGCCGGCCGCAAGTTATACGGATCGAGAAGAACTAGGCGCTGATCTGGCCTGCCGCGCAATTGCGCGAGCCACGATCGGCGCTCCGAAGCGATGGGGAAGACGATGGCATCCGTCTGCGTTGCGCAGTCCTCGATGATCGAGCGCGTTTTCACGATCGAGGTCGCGCGCGTGACCGAGCGGGCGGCCGTGGCGGCAGCGCAGCTGCGCGGACGCGGCGCGGAAAAGAAGTCCGATCAGGCTGCGGTCGACGCCATGCGCAGCGAGCTTGCCAAGCTGCCGATAGACGGCACGGTGGTAATCGGCGAAGGCGAGATGGACGAGGCGCCCATGCTGTTCATCGGCGAGCGGGTCGGCACCAAATCCGGCCCCAAAGTCGACGTCGCCGTCGATCCGCTGGAGGGCACAACGCTGTGTGCCAAGAATATGTCGGGTGCGATCGCGACCTTGGCCATGGCAGATGCCGGCACGCTGCTGCATGCGCCGGACATCTATATGGAGAAGATCGCGATCGGGCCGGGCTATCCGAAGGGCGTGGTCGATCTCGATGCGCCGGCCGACCACAATATCCGCAACCTCGCCAGGGCGAAGGGCGTCAAAGCCGAGGCCATTACCGCCATCGTTCTCGATCGCCCGCGCCACGCCGATTTAATTGCGGCGGTGCGCAAGGCCGGCGCTGCAGTGAGCCTGATCACCGACGGCGATGTGGCCGGCGTCATTCACACGGCCGAACCGGACCGGACCGGGATCGACATCTATCTCGGCACCGGCGGCGCCCCGGAAGGGGTGCTGGCAGCCGCTGCCTTGCGCTGCATCGGCGGTCAGATGCAGACGCAACTCATCATCGACACCGATGAGAAGCGCGCGCGCGCCACGCGCATGGGCATCAAGGATTACCGCAAGAAGTATCACATCGAGGACATGGTGCAGGGCGACTGCCTGTTTGCGGCGACCGGCGTCACCGACGGCCGCATGCTCAAGGGCGTGCGCTTCGGCAGCGGCGTCATTGAAACCGAAACGGTGGTGATGCGCTCGATCACCGGCACAGTGCGCTGGATAAGGGCCGAGCACCGGCAGTTTGATAAGTTTTAGCTCGTGATTGCGAGTGAGGAGCGAAAGTAATTCAGTCCCGCAGCGAAGCATTTTTGTCGCTGCGCTCCTCGGCGCCCCCGATTTGTTGTAAGCTGTTGACGAATCGGGTTGGCCCCGACGGGGGGTTCTCGTTGACCAATCGCCTCTTTCTCGGTGTTGAAAGCTCGGCGACCGGGCGGGCTTGGCGCGATCGGCTCGACGAGCGCGCGGCAGCACGGGCGCTGGCGATTGCGCAGCGGCACGACATGCCGGAATTGCTCGCGCGCATACTCGCCGGCCGCAATGTCGAGCTTGACGCGGTCGAAGGCTTTCTCGACCCGGCGATCAAGCGCACGATGCCCGATCCGCATGTGCTGTGCGGCATGCAGGAGGCGGCCGAGCGGCTCGCCGACGCCATGATGCGCGGCGAATGCGTCGCCATTTTCGGCGACTACGATGTGGATGGTGCCACATCCGCGGCGCTGCTCGCGCGCTTTTTGCGTTTTGGCAACATTGAACCGCTCATCCACATTCCCGACCGCCTCTTCGAGGGCTATGGCCCGAATCTCGAGGCGGTGCGCGCGCTCGCCGCCCGCGGCGCCACGCTGCTGGTGACCGTGGATTGCGGCACGACCAGCATCGAGCCGCTTACAGCGGCGCGCATGAGCGGCGTCGACGTCATCGTTATCGACCATCACCAGGCCGACGAAGCGCTGCCTCCGGCGATTGCCGTCGTCAATCCGAACCGGCGCGACGACCTGTCCGGCCTCGGTCATCTCGCCGCCGTCGGACTCGTGTTCATGACCGTGGTGGCGGTGAACCGGGTGCTGCGCAGGCGCGGTTTCTGGCATGCGCGGCGACCAGAGCCAGATCTGCTTTCGCTCCTCGATGACGTCGCGCTCGGCACCGTGGCAGATGTGGTGCCGCTGGTCGGGCTTAACCGCGCCTTTGTCGCCAAGGGCCTGCTGGCGCTGCGCCGACGCGCGCGCGCCGGTCCGACAAGCCTGATGGACATGGCGCGGCTTGCCGGGCCGCCCGAAGCCTGGCATCTCGGGTTTTTCCTCGGTCCGCGCATCAATGCCGGCGGTCGGATCGGCCGCGCCGATCTCGGTGTGCGGCTTTTGCTGCAGGACGATCCGCTCGAAGCGGCCAAAATCTCCCTCGAACTCGACCGGCTCAACCGCGAGCGCCAAGTGATCGAACTTGAAACCCTGGCGCAGGCCGAGGCCGAAGCCACGGCCGCGCTGGGACTCGAAGAACGCGGCGCGGTCGTAGTCACCGCCGCCGAGGGCTGGCATCCCGGCGTCGTCGGGCTAGTGGCCGCGCGGCTGAAAGAAAAATTCGGCCGGCCGGCCTTCGCGATTGCGCTCCAACCCGGCGGCATCGCAACAGGCTCGGGCCGCTCTATCCTCGGCGTTGATATCGGCCGCGCGGTGCGGCGCGCCGTGGCCGAGGGCCTCTTGCTCAAAGGCGGTGGCCATGCCATGGCGGCAGGAGTGACTTTGCGACGAGACGCGCTGGCAGCGCTGCGCGCCTACCTTGAAGCCGCGCTCGTCACCGAGGTCGATGCGGCGCGGCGCAAGAACGGGCTTTTGATCGACGGTGCGCTGACTGCGGCGGCCGCCAATCCCGATCTCGTCGAGATGATCAACCGCGCCGGCCCGTTCGGTGCCGGTAATCCCGAGCCGATCATCGTGCTGCCGGCGCACACCGTCGCCTTTGCCCAGGAAGTCGGCCAGGCGCATGTGCGCGCGCGGCTGACGGCCGGCGACGGCACGCCCCTGAACGCCATCGCCTTCCGCGCCGCCGGGCAAAAGCTCGGCGCTGCACTTCTGCAAAACCGCGGCCGACAAATTCACGCCGCCGGCTCGTTTGCAATCGACCGATGGAACGGCGAGGAGCGTGTGCAGTTTCGGCTCAGCGACGCCGCGCCCGCGGAGCCATTCGTCGCGCGTTAAGCGCGCAAGGGATGCCAGAGCTCAACGAGGTGCTCTTCAATGCGGGCCTCAGAAAATAAGATGTTTTTAGGGAATCCCTGCGTGTGGTGCCTGCAGCGACGCGTTGCGCTGCGTGCGCTGAACCCCTAAACCATGATCTGCCCCTCCAGGTAAAGCACCGCGCGGCCACCGATGCGCACGCGATCGCCGTCGAGCGCGCAGGAGAGCGCGCCGCCGCGCGCGGAGATTTGCCGCGCTTCGAGTTCGCTCTTCCTCAGGCGCTTCGCCCAATAGGGCACGAGCGTGCAATGCGAGGAGCCGGTCACCGGATCTTCGTCAATCCCTTGGCGCGGCGCGAAGAAACGGGAGACGAAATCGATGCCGTTCTCGCCCGGCGCGCTAGCGATCACCGCGAAGCAATCGACCTTTCCGAGCGCGGTGAAATCGGGCTTGAGCGCTGCGACTTCGGCGGCACTGCCATAGATCACGAGATAATCGCGGGCGCGCAGCACCTCGCGCGGCGCGCGGCCTAAGGCGGAGATCAGCCCACGCGGCGCTTCCGCCGGGCTGGCCGGCCGCGCCGGAAAATGCATCACCAGCCCGTCGCCGCGGCGCTCAACGGTAAGCGTGCCGGCCTTCAGGGTGCGGAAGTTCACGCTCTGCCGCTCCGGCTCGAGGCAGCGGAAGATGATGTGGGCCGATGCGAGCGTCGCGTGCCCGCACAGGTCGACCTCGACGGCGGGCGTGAACCAGCGCAGTTCGTAATCGGGCCCCTGGCGCACGAAGAAGGCGGTCTCGGGCAGATTGTTCTCGGCCGCAATCGCCTGCATGGTTGCCTCGGGCAGCCATGCCTGCAGCGGACAGATTGCGGCCGGATTGCCGCCGAACAGCTTTTCAGTGAACGCGTCGACTTGATAAATCGGCAGGCGCATGGCCTTGGTCCCCGTTCTCGTCATGCCCGCGAACACGGACACCCGTAGTGTCTGCGCTAAGATATGTGCTCCCGGATTCACCGTCGCCCGTTTCGCCCGCCCGCGGGCGCGAGGAGGGGCACATATTCGGATCTGGCGAAGGTATTGCGACCGTAGCGGGGGCGCGTAGATGCGTCTTGGCAGGGCCGCGCGCAGGTGGCTATTTGGACGCGCCGGCTCCAGTGCTGTCGCACACCTACCAGGAACCCCACAGGACGACGAGCAATTGCGCATCCGCAGCCTCGGGTGTGGTTGCCATCGGGGCTGGCTTTGCGGCCCGACCCGTTGGTCGCGATGACGGCCGAGAGAAAGGAAACGATATGGCCAAACTGCAACTTTCCGTCGCGGTCGGCGATTACGACCGCACGCGCGCGCTGATCGATGGCAGCGTGCAGATCGACGGCGTCGATCCGGTGTTTATGACGCTGGTGCCCGAGGAGATTTTCTTCCGCGCTTTCCGCGGCGCCGAATTTGACATCTGCGAAGTGTCGTTATCGAGTTACTCGGTGAAGGCCGCGCAGGGCAATTGCCCCTATATTGCGGTGCCGGCCTTCGTGTCGCGCGCCTTCCGCCACACCTCGCTTTACGTGCGCAGCGACCGGGTCAAGAAGCCGGAGGACTTGAAGGGGCGCAAGGTCGGTGTGCCCGAATATCAGCTCACCGCCAATGTGTGGGCGCGCGCCTTCCTCGAGGACGATTACGGCGTCAGGCGCTCCGATATTCACTGGATCCGCGGGGGAATCGAGCAAGCCGGTCGGCCGGAAAAAATTTCGGTGAAATTGCCGCCCGGCGTGCGGCTCGATAATGCGCCCGAGGGCAAGACCATCTCGGCGCTGCTCGAGGCCGGCGAGATCGACGCTTTTATTGCGCCACGGCCGCCGACTCTGCTCGAAAAGGGGCATCCGCATGTCGGCTGGCTGTTCGACGATCCGACCGCGGTGGCCAAGAATTACTACAAACGCACCGGATTTTTCCCGATCATGCATGCAGTCGGCATCCGCCGCGCGCTTGCTGACAAGCATCCGTGGCTGCCAGGCGCAGTTCTCAAGGCCTTCGAACAGGCGAAAGCGGCGGGGCTCGCAAAGCTCTCCGACACGTCGGCCACCAAGGTAACCCTGCCGTTCGTCGAGGAGCGGCTTGCGGAAGCGCGCGCCCTCATGGGTCACGACTTCTGGCCCTACGGCGTCGAGCCGAATCGCAAGGTGTTGGACTATTTTCTCGCCCAGCATCATACCGAGGGTCTTTCTCGGCGGAGGCTCTCGGTCGACGAGCTGTTTCATCCGGCGACTTACGAGACCTTTAAATTGTAGATGCAGGCCCTTGTCGCGGGCTTACGCTTTGCGCCGCGGCCTGGCTTCAAATCCAGCCCTCAGGATCAAGGTAACAGACCACACGGCTCCGAGCCGCTGGCCCCAATTAGCGCAGGCCATGCAGGAAGGGAAACTGGCAAATGGCCGAGCTTGTCTGCTGGACATCCCCCAACTGGCGACGCATCTTTGGTTGTCCGATTGGTCATCGCTCTATGACCACTTCGGTGAGGGCTTTACTCTGTTGATCACGCAAGGAGATACCGAAGCAGGGGACCAGCTCATCGTTGCGGCCGCGGAACGCAAGGTTCCACTGAAGGTACTTGCCTTGCCAGATACTCGATTGTGCAGCCGATACGAAGCCGCTTTCGCCCTTATTCGCCCCGATCAGCATGTGGCTTGGAGGGGCAAGACCATGCCGCAGGATCCGGACTACGTGCTGGCGCGTGTCACAGGCTCTGGGGAACACCGTGGCGCACAGAAAGCGCCTTTGAGCCTGCAGAAGCTGCTCGATGACCACAAAATCACGATCGCGCTCGATGCCAAGGCGCGCGATTGGCTCGCCGAGAAGGACTATAATCCCGCATACGGCGCACGGCCGCTCAAGCGGGTGATCCAGAAGTCGGTGCAGGATCCGCTTGCCGAGATGATTTTGGCAGGCGCGTGCGTGACGGCTCACACGTAAAGATCTCCGCAGGGAAGGGATGCCTTACGTTAATGGCAAAACGCCAGAGAGGTCCCATAAGGAGGAGGTCGAAGCGGCATGAGAGCGTCGCGAGGCAGTGAATGGTCCCCTGCGGCGGCGCAGGCCGACTTGGTCCTGTCACAACGCAGCCATCTGCTAGATGCCGCGTGCATGCATCAGATCAGCGAAGGAGGAACGCCATGCAGGAAAAGATCAGAGAAAATATGGAGGTCACTGGAGCTGATGGTGTGTACGTCGGCACAGTCGATCACGTCGAAGGCGACCGCATCAAACTCAAAAAGCGCGACAGCGATCATGGGATGAACCAAAGGCAAAATCGCTACATCAAGATCGGCTTCGTGGCAGGTGTTGAGGGTCAAAAGGTCCGTCTCTCTGCCAACGCGGACATTGCCGTGACTCTCGAAGCGGAGAAGTCCGGTCAAGCTGTCCCATACTAACGAGGCAGACGCCGATGCAGGAATATGATCTTTACATTAATCCGCAAAAGCCCGCAGTGGGCCTTTACGTCTGGAAAGGGAAAGGTCTCCCGAATCTGGCCGACCCCAAGGAATGCGTATTTGATGGCACTGCGGCGCAAGGCGACTTGCCGCCCAGTCTTGTGCAGAGCATTGAAACCAACGGTCACGCCTTTCGAGACATGGATTGAGCTTTGAACATGGTCGGGCATCGACAGACCGAGTTGGACGAAACTGACGCCGGAAGCTTGCCGTCCGCGATTCCGCAACCGGTCATCGCACGGCTCACGCGCGCCGCTATTTTTCTCGTCGTGACGATCAACGGCGGGCAAGAAAATGAAGCCGCCGTGCGCGCCCTGTGCGGCGATCTGGCTGCGCTTCTGCGTGCCGTGGGCTTCCGCGACCTCCAGGGAGGGCTGTCATGCGTCATGGCCTTCGGCTCCGACGCCTGGGATCGCCTTTCCGGAGCGCCGAAGCCGAAAGAATTGCATCCGTTCCGAGAAATCCGCGGCCGGCACCATGCCGTCGCGACGCCTGGCGACATCCTCTTTCATATCCGCGCCGTACGGATGGATCTGTGCTTTGAACTAGCCATGCAGATCATGTCGCGGCTGGGCGGCGCGGTCACCACAGTCGATGAAGTGCACAGCTTCACCTACTTCGATGATCGCGATCTGATCGGATTCGTCGACGGGACGGAGAACCCGGTGGACCAAGGTGCCCTCGAAGCCACCATCATCGGCGAAGAGGATGCTGCGTTTGCGGGTGGAAGCTACGTGATTGTCCAGAAGTATATCCATGATCTGAACGGATGGAACGCGCTGCCCGTCGAGGACCAAGAGAGAATTATCGGCAGAAGAAAACTGTCCGACATCGAACTGGACGATACCGTGAAACCGACCTCGGCGCACAATGCACTGACGACGATCATGGAGGACGGGAAGCAGCTAGAGATCGTGCGCGACAATATGCCATTCGGTGATATCGGCAAGGGAGAGTTCGGCACGTATTTCATCGGCTATGCCCGGTCCCCCCGCAGGATCGAGCAGATGCTCGTAAACATGTTCGTTGGCCGGCCACCAGGTAACTATGACCGCCTGCTGGACTTCAGCCGAGCGGTGACCGGCACGCTTTTTTTTGTACCGTCGGCGACGTTCCTGGAGAATGTTGCAGCCGGGGAAGCGGCTCCGGTCTCGAATGGACGTGAGGCTGAGGATAAGTCCAAATCACGATTGTCTCCATTCGATGGTTCACTCGGTATCGGTTCGCTCAAACTAAATAAAGAGGCAGGACATGAATAATCTTCATCGGGAACTCGCCCCGATTTCTGCTGCGGCATGGGTCCAGATCGAACGGGAGGCGTCCCGCACTCTCAAGCGCCACTTGGCTGCGCGGCGGGTCGTGGACTTGCAGGGTCCGAAAGGTCTTGAGCTCTCGGCGGTCGGCACCGGTCACCTCCAGCAGATCCAAGCACCCGGAGATGGTATCCAGGCTGCACAACGCGAGGCCAAAGCGCTCGTTGAATTGCGTGTACCGTTCGAGCTCACGCGGCAGGCGATCGACGACGTGGATCGCGGCGCAACGGATTCAGATTGGTCGGCGGTGAAGGATTCGGCGCGCAAAATCGCCTTCGCGGAAGATCGCGCTGTTTTCGATGGTTACGCCGCCGCCGGGATTCAGGGCATCCGCCAAGGCACCAACAACCCGGTGGTGACGCTCCCTCCCGATGTGAGGGGCACTCCGGGTGCGGTCGCGCAGGCAGTGAGCCAATTGCGTCTCGCGGGTTGCAACGGGCCCTATGCGCTCGTGCTGGGTGGAGAGACGTATACCGCCGTCAGTGGGGGAAGCGACGAAGGGTATCCTGTCCTTCAACATATCCATCGTCTTGTCGATGGAGAGATCATTTGGGCCCCCGCAATCGAAGGCGGTTTCGTGCTTACGACTCGCGGCGGGGATTTCGAGTTAGACATCGGGCAAGACTTTTCAATCGGTTACTTGAGCCATTCCAAAACGACAGTGGAGCTGTACCTGCAAGAGACTTTCACCTTCCGGTTACTGACAACCGAGGCTGTCGTCGCGCTCGCGCCTCGGCAAAGTAAACGTTGAACGCATCGATCCGGGATTTCGGGAGGCTCGCGGAGCACGATCAGAGTCAGACTAGGGAGCGTTACTAGATGCCAGTCACACGCGACAGTATCGCAGACATTTGGGGCCGCGCACGCCCCACGCGGGCTCGCATTGGCCAGTCCGGGTGGACCAAAACATAAAAGAGCATCCGGATCGTTGGGTTCAGGCCTCCTGCTTCCTATGTTCCAACGGCTGTGGAATTGATATCGGCGTCAAAGACGATCGGGCGGGCGGACGCATCGTCGGCGTGCGCGGACGAGAAGTTGACGTGGTCAACCGTGGCCGGCTGGGTCCCAAGGGACTTTACGGTTGGGTGGCCAATGCCAGCCCGGACCGACTGACCCATCCGTTGATCCGCCGCGGAGACCGGTTCGAGCGCGCAAGCTGGGACGAAGCGATGGACCAGATCGTCCACCGCATGAAGGATGCAAAGCAGAACTATAGCGCCGGATCGATCGGCTTCTATACCTCGGGCCAGCTCTTCGCGGAAGAAAACTACACGCTGAGCGTGATTGGGAAGGCCGGCATTGGCACAATGCATATCGACGGCAATACCCGCTTGTGCACGGCGACGGCGGGCGCTGCGCTAAAGGAATCTTTTGGGGCCGACGGGCAGCCCGGCGAAGACATCGACGTCACGGACTGCTTCTTGCTCGTCGGCCACGATATGGCCGCGACGGCTACGGTGCTGTGGGCACGTGTGCTGGATCGGAGACGCGCGGATGTACCGTCGCGAATGGTCGCAATCGACCCCCGGCGCACGGCAACGACCACCGAGGCTGACATCCACATCCAGCCGCGGCTCTGCACCAATGTCGCCGTGCTTAACGGCTTGATCCAGAAACTGATCGAGCAGGGTCACGCTGGCCGCGCTTTTATCGACGCGCATACCCTCGGCTTCGACGAATTGGCTCGCACCGTGGCCGCCTACACGCCCGAACGCGTCGCCGGATCGCGCGCGTACCCGCGGATCAGCTTCGGCAGGCGGCAGACATGATCGGTCGTTCCAAGATGTTGCTGTCGAGCTGCTTGCAAGGCGTCTACCAGTCGAACCAGGGCACAGCCGCCGCGGTTGCAGGTCAACAACATCAATTTAGTGCTGGGCCGCATTGGTCGACCAGGCTGCGGCGTCCTGCAGATGAACGGCCAGGCTACTGCCCAAAACGATCGCGAGAGTGGGACGGGCGGAGATTTGCCGGGGCTTTCGTAACTTTGACAACCCGCGCCACATCGAGAAGATCGCCAAGCTGTGGAATGTGGACCCGGCCACCTTGCCGAACTGGGGGCCCGCCGACCCATGCACTGCAAATCTTTCATTGTGTCGAGACCGGCTCGATCCGCGTGCTGTGGATCATCGGCACGAACCCGGCGGTGTCTATCCCGGACCTGAACCGGCTTCGCGCGATGTTACGTAAATAGGGCGTCTTCGTGATCGTGCAGGACGCCTTCATGACCGGAGACCGCGGAAATGGCGGACGTGGTGCTGCCCGCCGCGATTTGGGGTAAGAAGACCGGCTGCTCCACCAACGTGAGCCGCGTCGTTCACCTCAACCGCAAAGCCATAGAGCCACCAGGGGAGGCGAAGTCCGACCTCGAGATTTTCCTCGACTTCGCCCGGCGCATGGGCTTTCTCGACAAAGACGGCGCGCGGCTGATCAAGTGGACGAATTCGGAGGGCGCGTTCAATGCGTGGCGCGAGTGCTCACGAGGCCGACCTTGTGACTACTCGACCTCTCCTATGCCAAGCTGACGACGGCTCGGGCATCCCCTGGCCGGCCAATGATGAGCAACCCGATGGTTCGGTCCGGTATTACGCCGATCTCAAGTTTGCGACCGATCCGGATTATTGCGAGAGCTACGGTCACGATCTGCTGACGGCGCAGAAATTAAGTCGGATATCTACCGCGCGAAGGAGCCGAATGGCCGTGCATTCCTGCGTGCAGCCGAATACGTCCCGCCGACCGAGGAGCCGGACCAAGAGTATCCTTTCCTTTTTTTGACCCCGGGGCGGGTCGTCTATCACTTTCACACTCGCACTAAGACGGGGCAGTCCAAGGCGCTGCGGGATGCCGCGCCGGACGCCTTCATCCAGGTGAACGCGGACGATGCACGCGCCTTGGTATCGCGGACGGAGAGATGTTGCGCGTCACATCCCGCCGTGGCCTTGCGGAGGCGCCGGCGCGGATTGGCGACATCGGGCGAGGACGCTGTTCCTGCCGTTCCACTACGGTTACTGGGACGATCCCGGCCGGCCGCGCGTAGCCAATGAGTTGACTCTCTGCGAGTGGGATCCGGTCAGTAAACTGCCGCACCTCAAACACGCCGCCGTAAAGTTGGAGAAGGTAGAAGGTTGCATCATTTCGGCGGCTTTGGCGTGCTGATCAAAAGCGTCGCGACCGCCATGCTGTTCTCGCGTGTCAGCGATCGCGATCCTGCGCAGGTCTTCGTATCGATCGCGCCAGCTTGTTCGGAATCATATGAGTCCGAATTGCACTCTGTAGTCATGCCAAGGAGGGCGCCCCCGGAGACCTTTCAGAAGGGGACGCCCCCGGGTCGTTGCGGCGACACATCTTATGAGTAGCAGGCGCGCACCCAGGCGTAACCGTTCCACACTGGACGGCAGCCGGGATCGTAATAGTAGGGGGAGGGACCATACGGCTAGTAATCGTAGTACGGCGCGGCCAACGCTGCACTGACGACCAAGGCGCCGACGAACGGGCCTGGACCCCAGCCCCAACCGTGGCCCCACGGGCGCGCGTTCGCCGTGCTGGATATTGCGACAGCCATCGCGCCAATGGCCCACGGCGACGAGAGTACCAGAATTTTCCTCATGGCATCCACCTTTCTGACAATGGTTTGTTTGTTCGCCGAGAACAACAACTGGCACCCTGCAGTCTTCGTTCCCATTGGCGAACACCGTTCCCATTGGCGAACACCGCCACACGAAGAACAAAATCACGTCGTCATTGCTAATGCGAGGGAACCGGGCCAAAACCCCGCACGCGGGCGGGAGGGACGGACAAATGGCGTCTCCTGAACAGGGACATGAAGCCACGTCGCGGCAGGTCAACGACCTTTTCGACTCGCCGGAACTCACCAAGGCGATAGAGACCGAAGAGTTCAAGGTTTTTCTCGATCACCTGCCAATTGCAATCGTCGTCTCCAAGATCATCCGGGACGACCAACGTATTGTGTACGCCAACAAAGCCTATGAAAGTCTCACGGGCATGGCCTGCGCGGATGTTCACGGGCGGGGTTGGTCTATCTTGGAGGCGTTTAAGAACGAGGATGACCCTACGATCACAATGGCACAAGCTCTATCCAAGTGGGAGGATTACCTTGGGACATTTCGGTTAGAGCGTCCCGACCCTATTTTGGTCGAAGGCTACACCGGCATCATCGAGAACGAGGACAGCATTGAGAATTATCGCATCGTTGCAATCGTAGACGTGACCGTTCGCGAACGTGCGCAGCGTGAGGAGCTTGCCCGTCAGCTTCAAGACAAGGACCTGCTGCTCAAAGAGCTACAGCATCGGGTCAGGAACAACCTGCAACTCCTCACTGCGCTGATCCGCATCGACGCGCGCAATCAACGCAAGGGCGACGCAATCAACCTCGACAGGCTCGCGGGACGAATTGAATCCTTGCAGCTACTTTATAAAGACCTAGCGACCGATGGATTGGGCCAGACGGTTGAGCTTGGGCACTATATCAGCGAAATCGTTTCCGCCGTCATGCACACCTATGCGGTTGATGGAATAAGGTTGGACCTCAAAGTCGATCACGCTCTAGCATCAATTAACATTGCAATGCCGGTCGGCCTTCTCGTCAACGAGCTGCTCACCAACGCATTCAAGTATGCTTTCGTCGGGAGGGACGCCGGCACCATCATGGTCCGATGCCTGCACGAACATGAAAGCCGCTATAGCATCGTAGTGGCCGACGACGGAGTTGGGCTGACGAACGGTGCCACGTGGCCGGTTCCGGGCAAACTTGGGGCGCTCATTCTTCAAACCTTGCGCGAGAATGCAAAGACCGAGTTCAAGGTCGAGACCGCATCGGGTAAGGGGTTGCGAGTGACGATTGAGTTCGTGCACACGGCTCCGGTGAAAAAGCCGCACTAAATTTGCGCGTGAGAACGTTTCGAGAAATGAGTAATACTAACGTTCGCAGCTGATGACTCTCAACTTTGGTTTGCGCTGGCGTGAGAGCATGATTCGATTGCCCGAGGCGGAAGTGATTCGCGGGGCAGGGTCATGGGCGCAGCGGTGAGCTTGCGGGAGGACTTTAGTGCCGCTGCGTCCCCGCTGATGTTCACGCCGTACTGGCGCTCGATAGGGCCGGTTGGCATACGACACGCAAACTCGCCGTTCCTGCCAACATGACTCTTCTGCATCTGCCGCCCGGCAGTCCCGAGCTGAACCCGACCGAGAACATCTGGCAGTGCCTGCGCCAGAATAATCTCTCCAACCGCGTCTTTCCGGACTACGACGCCGTCGTCGAGGCGTCCGCCTCCGCTTGGAATAAACTTGTCAATGACCCCGGTCGCATCACATCTATCTCAATGCGAAACCTGGGCAGTTCCCGGTCAAGGTCCGTGAAGTTTGGTATAACGCCCGTCAGCTACTCACCATGGGGTGAATAGACGAGAACGTCCGAAGCCCGAAATCAGAACGGTCAAAATGCTAAGGGCTACGAGTGCTGGCCCTCGCGCGATAAGTCATCGCCGTGGTTGGTTCGTTGGTCGAGTTGTTTGAGCAATTCCGCGAGCCGGTCAGGAATTGGCTCTGGAAGATTGTGTACTCAACTAGCTGCTGCCCGATGAACGGTTTAATCTCCCACCGAGATGCAGGATTGGCAGCTTTCTCGATTGACTCTTTTGCTGAAACGACACCCATTCCGCCACTTCATTCCTTCGTTAACGTCGGCGTCTCCTTGCTGGTTCCTAGCAAATCCGCCACCGCATCCGTCAATTGCTGAGCGGTGTACGGCTTCGACAGGAATGCACTCGGCTCGGCAAACATGGCTTTCATACCGTCAGTCAACTCGCGCCCGCTCGTGTACAGGAGTGGCGTTCCGCGTTTTTCCTGCCCTACCAACTGGCCGACGGTTAGGCCGCCTTCATCGTGATTGGCTAAGGCTACGTCCGTAAATACCAAGTCGAACTTCTCGTCCGAATGAATGAGGGTCTCCGCTTCCGCCACAGTGGCAGCGGACACGGTTTCATGCCCGGCCTGTTGTAAGACCGACTCCGCCAGAATCAGGACCTGCGTTTCGTCCTCAACGACTAGGATGTAGGCCATCCGTAGTTTCGCCCCCGCACCGGTCCAGATATCGAACGTCAACTAACGTAAGGCGAAATGGTTCGCGGTCCATGCACAATCATCCACAGGCCGCCCGTTGTCCGTGCCCTCCCGGAATTGGGTATGCTGTTAGCGTCACCGGCAGTCAGGCCGGGTGACCGAGAGCCTCTTAAGGCTCTCGCCTGGAAGACACGGAGCGCGCCATGGCTCGAATTTGCCGTTCTCACACCCCGATCGTGCTTCGTCGCAACGTTGGCCTATTGGCTCTGACCTAATTGAGTCGCCCTAGCACTACAGTCGTGATTTTCCTATTGCGAATCGCCTGAATTCGATGACGGACCATGAATTGGAAGTCATGGTCTGGTTATGCTCCTGTCGAGGCGACGCTGGAAATGTTCGCGTCGGCACTGCGGGATGTGAAGGGTCGGATGCGACAGCTGTTCGCGCAGGAGCGAACAGCGGCGAATGCCGGCTTGTTTTTGGATGGTTTGCTCAGCGACGAGCGGCGTAAGACGGGCTCGATGCGTTCGGAGGCGGCGGGCGATCCTGGTCCTTGGCGGCAGCAGGAACTGCTCGGGCGAGACCGTTGGGATGCCGATACGCTGCGCGATCTTGTACGTGAGTACGTCGTTGAACATCTGCGCGATGATGAAGCGATGCTGGTGGTTGATGAAACCGGCTTCCTGAAGCAAGGCGAGGCATCGTGTGGTGTGGCGCGGCAATACACGGGTTCTGCAGGGAAGATCACGATCTGCCAAATTGGCGTCTTTGCCACGAATGCGTCGTGCCACGGCCATGCATTCATTGATCGGGCGCTCTATTTGCCGAAGAGCTGGACCGACGATCCTTTACGCCTGAAGGCTACTCTGTTCCAAAGGACGTTGGCTTCGCGACGAAGCCGCAATTGGCGGCGCGGATGATCGCACGCGCCGCGGCGGCCGGCATGCCATTCCGCTGGGTGGCCGCGGACAGCGTGTATGGCGTTGGTGATATCGAGCGCGATCTCCGGCACTTGGGAAAGGGCTACGTGCTTGGCGTCGACTCAACCCATGTGTTTCGATCCTGGGGCAAGAAGCGGCTGGCCGCAGGCACAGCTGCCGAGATTGCTAAGACGCTTAAGCCATCGGATTGGAAGCGCCTGTCGGCAGGAGAAGGCACGAAAGGATCACGTCTGCATGACTGGTGTCACCAGCGCCGTGAAATTGATCAAGAACCACCGGTTTGAAATTATCGAGGCCGCGGGTTGAGATTTCCTGCCGCTAGAGCGGATTCCGGTCATGTCCAAGCATAGCCTGCGTGGCGCATGAAATTCGCGCATTCTCGGCGACTAAAGGCCTTAACAAGCCGACCGATCCTGCGCACCAGACCTGGAATTGAGTGCTCGGTAGCCTTGCGCAGGTGCGCTTTCAATTTGCTGAAGGCCAGTTCAATCGGATTGAGATCGGGTGAGTAGGGTGGCAAGTAAAGCAGCGTGGCGCCCACCGCTTCGATCGCCTCGGCGACGCCGGCTACCTTATGGACCGGAAGATTGTCCATGACGACGATGTCGCCGCGCTTGAGTGTGTTGGAACAAGGCATTGCTTCACATAAAGAAGGAACATCGGCCCATTCATGGCGCCGTCCAGCACAAATGGTGCAGTCATTTCGCGCATGCGCAGACCAGCCACAAAGGTAATGGTTTTCCAATGGCCGTGCGGCGCGTAGCTGATCAATCGTTCACCACGCGGACAGCGGCCGTACCGCCGCACCATCGCAGTATTCGTGCAGGTCTCGTCGATGAACACCAGTCGCGCCGGATCAAACATATTGCTTTCGCATCCAATGGCGGCGCGCACGGGCGACCTCGGCACGCTTTGCTCCGCCGCGTACAGCGTTTTTTTATGGCGGATGTCGTGTCGTTCATAGAACCGCCACATCGCGTGCGGCTCCCCGCGATGCCAGCTCTCGCCATTGCCACAACGATCTCATCCAGCGTCATATCCGGTTGCTTGACGGTCAGGCCGAGCGGAAACTCGGCATGTTCATCAAGCGGCGAGGTGCTGCGCCCGCTCGGCTTAGCTTCAATGCTCCCCGTCGCGATCCAGCGCTGCATCCAGATCACCACCACGCTGGGGCTAATTCCGTAAAGCTCCGCCACCTCGCGTCGCGACGCCCCGCCCTCAACTGCTTCGATTACCCGCACACGCAAGTCTTGCGAATACGGCCTCGGCATTGCTCCCCCCTCCCAATCGAATCAATGCCGGTAAACTCGCGCATCTATCGGCCCTAGGGAATCCCCCGGATTTAAGCCGATCGGAAACTGCTCCTAATGCTGCCGGGTGGGCCACTTGCCCGACGGACCGATGCTGCCGCCGTGCTCGGGGCTGTCAAGGCGCGGCCTGGAAACGCCGGAGAGTGGGCTTACTGGGAGAGTGCCGCCGGCCTTGACCGCCCCTGTGCGCGAGGGCGTGCGAAATCTGCGGTCGGGGCGGAAGAAAGCCTGCGGTGCGGTCGAACAAAAGAAAGCACTGAAGCAAGAGAACGCGTGCGCGTCCGGCGCTCAGAACAGCGGGTCTTTGTCGACTAGATCGAGCTGCTGGCCGGGCTTCTCATCAGGTTCTGGCCTGAGGGACTGGTAATGACGGCGGATTTGGGCGAAGTGGGTTGCCTCGAATTGCAGGGCGATCTGCATGAGCATGTCGGCGATGTAAGCGGTGGCCGCATCGGAGACGTATTCGGGCAATTCGAACGCGTGCGTTCGCGTCATTGCGGCCCCTACTCTTCGACCTCGTCCTTCATGCGAAAGCTTTTGCCTTCGATGATGACGGTATCCACGTGGTGCATGACGATCGAGAATAGCGGAAGTCAGCGTGCTGTCATTATTGAAGATCTAGGCCCAGTGCTTGTAGGCGCGGTTGGTGGTGATCACGATCGGGGCGCGCTCGTAGCGCTCGCTGATGATCTGGAACAGCAAGTCTGCGCCGTGCTTGTCGATGGGGAGATAGCCGAGTTCGTCGACGATGAGGACGGCGGGCTTCACATAACGGCGGATCTCGCGCTTGAGTTGACCGGCGGATTGAGCGGCGGCGAGGGTATTGATAACATCAACGGCGGTGGTGAAGAGCACGGAGTGCCCGGCCGTGCAGGCGGCGTGGCCCAAGGCGATCGATAAGTGGGTTTTGCCCAACCCAACGTTACCGATCGTCACGACGTGGGTGCATGTTGCGATGAAATCGAGACGAAACAGGTTCTGGATCTGCAGACGATTGATCTTTTTGGGCCACTCCATTGGAAGTCATCGAGGGTTTTGAGGACGGGAAAGCGGGCGTTCCTGATTCGGCGTTCGATGCTGCGCATCTCGCGCATCGCGAACTCACCCTCGACGAGCTGCGCGAGATAATCGACATGCGAGCGCTGCTGTTCGCGGCTTTGCGGGCCAAGGTTTGGTAGTTGCTTTGGACATAGCCCAAGTGGAGCCGCTGCAGCTGGGAATCCAATTGCGTCTGATCACTCGGGGTCATGATCGTTCACCTTGTAGTCGTTAAGATCGGGGGGATCGATATCGATGTCGAGGAGATCGTGGCGGCGGTGAGTTGTAGCGGCCCTGGTTCTGGCAACGCCCGCGCCCGGGTCTCCAGGATGTCGGTGATGTATTCGGCGCTGAAGGCCTCGAAGGCGAGCCCGTCGGAGATGGCGCGCGCCACGAGGTCGACGGGATAGATCTCCGCCAGCGCCAGGATTTTGCGGACGTGATGGCGTGCGTTGAACCTGCGCTCTTCCAAGCGGTCGTAATGTGAGTGAGCACACTTTTTGAGGGAGGTGCGCGCACGATAATTGAGGGACGGCGGAGTGCCGGGAAGGCCGTTGACGCGCAGCCATCGAGGGTCGTGCATCGTTTTCCGGTTTCCCTTTCCCCGCGATCCTATAGGAACGGGAACCGGCAACGGGTTGACGGAGGCCCGCTGGGGAGTGTGTGTCACACAAGGGGGCGCGGAATTGCTGCAGCGCCGAACGCTGGGTGGGAAGTGAGCTTCCTGCGAACGGTTGCAGACCCAGGAATTGCCTATGGCTGCGGGCCGGTGAGTTGATAGCCTGCAGCAGATTTTATCACGCGGCGGTCGTCGGTGTGGTGCACGAGGCCCATGAAGCGGGCGCCGGCGCCAGCCGCGGTCCATTCCAGCATTTGTCGGTCGCCGTCGGAGTTCGAAGGCAAGAAAGGGCCGGCGGCCGATGAAGCGGTTGATGCCGACCGGCTTGCCGGGCCCGTCGTCGACGAATTCGACTTGCGGCAGCTTCACCAGCTCGGGTTTGCCGCCGGCTCCCATCTGAAACCTGACGACGCCCGACGAGCCGACCACCTGCTCGGGCGGAATGCCATAGACCTTTTCGGTCCACGGACGCATGAACTCGACGCCGCCGCCGGACACGATGAACGTTTTGAAGCCATTGGCGCGCAGATAGGCGAGCAGCTCCAGCATCGGCTGATAGAATGAGGGGTGATGTCCATGGCAAATACCGAGCATGGGTCTACCGCAGTCGCGGCGACAGAGAGCGAACTTATGACTGGTCATAAGAGCGCTCGCAAGCAGCAGATCGAGGTGATAACGCGGGGTGAACGGCGCCGGTCGTGGTCGGTGGAGCAGAAGCGGGAGATCGTGGCGGAGAGCCTGGAACCGGGCATGTCGCCGATCGCGGTGGCGCGCCGCCATGGCATTGTCAGCGGTCAGCTTTACACCTGGCGGCGGCAGCTGCGGGAAGGGCAGTTCGGCGGAGAGTGCCAGCTGCCCGCGCGGTTCGCCCGCGTTGCGGTGCTGACTGACCGCAACAGCGGGAATCGGCGGTAACGAGAGCGCGGCATGAAGCGGCATCAACATCAGCGAGGGCGGTGTGACGCGCACCGGCGGCTCGATCGAGATCGCGCTGCCCGGCGGGGTCAGTGTATGGGTGGATGCGCAGGTCGACAGCGGGGCACTGCACCGAGTGTTGGCGGCGTTGGCGATCCGATGATCGCGCCGCCAACCGGAGTGCGGGTCTATCTGGCCTGCGGGTATACGGACATGCGCAAGGGAGCGAGGGGACTCACCATGCTGGTGCAGCAGGTGCTGGCCAAAAATCCGTTTGACGAAGGCACCGTGTTTGTGATCGGAACGGCAGTAATCGCAATGCCACTCATCGCGCTGCTCGAGTTTATGCAAGCGCTGCCGCGGAACCCTCGACGGCGTCACGGGTGATTACCGACTTCTCGAGTTCAAGATTCGTTGCCCTCGGTTCCGCGGGGCGCGGGTCAGCGGAGAGCCGATCGCTCACGCCCGCTTCAGCGGCGCCACCCGCCTAGCAGCCGGGCAGCACGTGCGGCGCAGGCCAGCCGGATCGAGCCTTGCGAAGCACGTCATGGGTTCGCCGCCGACTGCCCGAAGGCGTGCAACCTCTTGGGTATCGGCCGTCTGCGAGGCTCGCGCCATGCCGCACAACGCGGTACCGCCGCGGAAACGCCTGCCACCCAAATCGCTCGCCATCGACTCAAAAATCATGTGATTCATCTCCACCCTCATCGCAGGATGAAGATCACAAGTCTGGCCAACGATGCAACGTGAGCTGGGCGCAACGCTTACTCACAAACAGACGCTTCATACTTTCCTCCAATCGTTGCGCAGCGTTTTGGATGCTCTGCGAGCTTGCGAACGTTCCGCCTTCACGATCGATCCGATGCGGCCCGTCGAAGCCTGAACGAATGCAGGAAGCCTGAACGAATGCCAGAGTGTGCTCGCCCGGCCGGTGCGGGTCACCAGCATCAGCCGCCGTGCGCATTCTGCGCGACTTGGTCGAAGCTGGAGCTCGCCGGCTTCTGCCGCGCTGGGAAGTTCTTGAAGGTCGCGATGAATTGCTGGGCGAACGCCGGCGCCGAAACAACCGGCTCGGCATGGCGCGCGGCCAAGCGCCGGCGGCGGCCAAAGCGGTGCGCGCATGCTTCCGCTGAATCATCGCCAGTGAGGACGACCGGATGCGAGCTGCTGGCTTGGTCGCGAACCCGACTCTTGTACATGACCCCGGCACTGGACCTTAGGGCAATATCGTTGCCCGTCTCGGAGCAATAGAGTTCGAAGTTCGTTACGCGCGGTCCTCCGGGCGGGAGGAGGGAGGCCGTTTAGCTGTTTGTGGTCCTTGGCGGCTCAGGAAGGAAAAAGCTGCACCGGCTCGCCGCGCTTTCCGGAATGAAGAGCTCCACGACGGAGATCGACGCATAGCCTGAACTTTCCAGCCTAAATTTCTGGTGTCTATGAGACAAGGAGGAACGCGAGAAGATGACCATGTTGTCAGATTCGGCAGCCGAAGCGTGGACGCGCATTCCCATCTCCTGCGTAGAAGACTTGAGCGACGCGGTTCTGGGAGCAGGCCTCGAAGTCACGCAGCTGTCGCGAGCGCCCATCACCGGAAGTCTGGCCTTCACGACATCCCACGGTATCACTTGCAGCACGGGCTATGTCGCTGGCCGGGTCGCACTCACCGGCTCGTTGTCGGAGAGCTTGACCACCCTCGGCGTCGGCGTTGTCATGGCGCCCGGTACGCGGCATTGGCTCAACGAAGTTACGAGCGGATCTGTCGGAGTGTTCCTGCCAGGCGACGAGCACGACGCGGTCTACATGCCGGGATCGATTTATGTGGCCGTTTCGCTTGGCGCCGAACGCCTCGAAGAGTTGGCGGCCAAGCACGACCTTGTGCTCGATCGGCAGACGCTCGGAGGTAGTGGCGTCCATCCGAGAAAATTTCTCGAACCGACGGTGTCGGCGCTGGAAGCACAGTTCAGGCGCGTACACGCGGCCTGCTGCTATACCGCGGAGCTGGACCCGCGTGTCGTCCGGGAGCTGCTGTTGCGGGCATTCATCATGCATCTCGCGAGGCCTCCGCGCTTTCACCTTGGAGGAACTGATCCAAAAGGGCACGCTCGCATCGTCGCTCGCGCGCGTGCGTTCATTCATGAGAATCTGGATCAGCCTCTGTCGATCGATATGATCGCAGACGCGGCGTGGACGTCGCTGCGGACGCTCAATCGCGCATTCCAGACCGTGCTCGGCGAAACGCCGTATTCCTATGTCCTGAAGCTGAGACTTCACCGAATCCGTCACCGGCTCGTTTCCGATGCCGAACTTGCGCACACGATCAAGTGGGTTGCCAATCGGTTGGGCGTCCACGAAATGGGTCGGTTTGCGGGCTGGTACCGCGACCTCTTCGGAGAATTGCCATCGCAGACGCTGGCGCGCCGACGACGGAATGTCGCGATTCCGACAGAAGCCCAGCAGATTGGCAAAAAGCGCATAGTCCCGGCGCGTTAGGATTGTGTGGCGCTAACGCGCAGGCAATTAGGGGCAGTGATCCCAGAAGCCCTCGTGATGGCTCGAATCCGTGTAGTACCAGAACATGTTCGCCGCCGACGCCGGCCCGCCCCACGCTGCTGCCGTTGCTCCCGAGACGAATCCGGTCGCAGCACCTGCGGCGACTGCGCCGCCGGGGCGCCACCAGTAACGGTTCGGGCGCACCCACTGCCCGCCGACCCCTACCGTCGTGCGATTGACGTTCCGGTTCACGTTCCTGGTCACGTTGCGATTGACGTTCCGGTTTACGTTGCGATTGACTTCCGATTCACATTGCGGCGGACGTTGCGGTTGACATGGGCGGCGCGATTGAAATTGCGGTTGCCGGCGTAGCTCCGATGTCCGGCGAAGCTCCAGTTGACGACACCGACGTGCCCCGCACGGGCTCCGCCACCGCGGAAGCCCCCGCCACGGCCCCCGCCGAAGCGGACCTGCTCGACGCACCCGCGCCTTGGACCTGCTTTCGTCACGGCGAGCGGGGTTGCGACGGCTTGGGGCTGGGGCGCGAGCATGATCACGAGACCGGATACCCTCGTCATGATCGCCAGAGCGATACTCCTCATGACTCCTTCTCCTCTTGCGCCCGCTCGATCCTCCCCTCTGCGCGAGTCCTGATCGCACCCTGGTCACGACCTGCGCAAGCCCACCGCACCGCAGAGGGAGAACGAGAGCCGACGCTACATAAGGGAGAGACGCGACACGATGAATGAAATCGCCGTTGCCGCCCGCGAAGTTGCCACAGCTCACGACGGGATGATCTACGTCGCCGGCGGCACGTTCTGCATGGGCTCGGACCGCCATTATCCGGAAGAGGCGCCGGCACATCGGGTGACGGTCGCCGGTTTTTGGATCGACGCGACACCGGTGACGAATTGTCAATTCAAGGCGTTCGTCCACGCGACCGGTCACGTCACCTTCGCAGAGACCACGCCTGATCCCAGCGATTATCCCGGGGCGCTCCCGGGCATGCTCTTTGCCGGCTCACTGGTGTTCACGCCGCCGAAGCACCCTGTCGACCTGCGGCTTTGGGGCGAGTGGTGGACGCTGCTCGCGGGCGCGAACTGGCGGCACCCTTACGGCCCGAAGAGCAACATCAACGCTCTCGACAATCATCCGGTCGTGCATGTCGCGTATAGCGACGCGCTCGCCTATGCGTGCTGGGCCGGCAAGGATCTGCCGACCGAAGCGGAATGGGAATACGCCGCCCGTGGCGGCCTCGACGGCGCCGAATATGCGTGGGGCGATGAGCTCACGCCGGGCGGCAAGCACCTCGCCAATACCTGGCAGGGCGAATTTCCCCGCGAGAATTTGTGCAGCGATGGGTTTGCGCGCACGTCGCCGGTGAAGGCGTTTCCGCCCAATGGCTATGACATCTACGACATGATCGGCAATGTGTGGGAATGGACGTCCGATTGGTATGCGCCCAGGCACGAGGCCGATGCCGCGAAGGCCTGCTGCATCCCGGAGAATCCGCGTGGCGGCCGCGAGCAGGACAGCTACGACCCCTGTCAGCCCGAGGTCAAAATCCCGCGCAGGGTTCTCAAGGGCGGCTCCCATCTGTGCGCCCCGAATTACTGCCGCCGCTATCGCCCGGCCGCCCGACACGCGCAACCGGTCGACACTTCGACCAGTCACGTGGGGTTCCGATGCGTCAATAGGGAAAAGGAGTAGATCATGAAGGAAGGGCAAAACAGCGCCAATCTAGACCGTCGTGGCATCCTGCTAGGAGCGACGGCGCTCGCGGCAGCGACCGCAGTGGCTTCGTCGGCACAGGCACCGGCCCAGCCCTCCACGATGCGACCGGTGACGGGCGCGAGCGGCACCAAACCGAACATCATCATGATCGTCTCCGACGATTTCGGCTGGGGTGACGCAGGTTGCTATCTGGGGGGCGAAGCCCGCGGCATGCCGACGCCCAACATCGACCGCCTGGCCGCCGAGGGCATGATGTTCACCTCGTTCTATGCGCAGCCGAGCTGCACGCCCGGGCGTGCGGCCATGCAGACCGGACGCATCCCCAACCGCAGCGGAATGACGACCGTCGCCTTCCAGGGCCAGGGCGGCGGCCTGCCGGCCGCGGAATGGACCTTGGCGTCCATGCTCAAGACCGCGGGCTACAAGACCTTCTTCACCGGCAAATGGCATCTCGGGGAGTCCGACTATGCGCTGCCCAACGCGCAGGGCTATGACGAGATGAAGTATTGCGGCCTCTATCATCTCAACGCCTATACGTACGCCGATCCAAAGTGGTTCCCGGACATGGACCCGGACCTGCGCGCCATGTTCCAACGGGTGACCAAGGGCTCGTTGTCGGGCAATGCCGGCGAACAGGCACGTGAGGATTTCAAGATCAACGGGGAGTATGTCGACACGCCGGATCAGGGTGTCGTCGGCATCCGTTCTTCGACAAGTATGTCGAGAGGGCTGCTCTCGACTACCTCGATCGCAACGGCAGGTCGGGTGCGCCTTTCTTCATGAGCGTCAACTTCATGAAGGTGCACCAGCCGAACCTGCCCGCACCCGAGTTCGAGCACAAGTCGCCATCGAAATCTAAGTACGCCGATTCGGTCGTCGAGAACGACACGCGAATTGGCCGCCTCATGGAAAAGGTCCGGGAGCTCGGGCTCGAGAAGAACACCTACGTGTTCTGGACGACCGACAACGGGGCGTGGCAGGACGTTTATCCCGACGCCGGGTACACGCCTTTCCGCGGCACGAAAGGCACGGATCGCGAAGGTGGCTCCAGGGTCCCATCAATTGCCTGGGGTCCCGGCATCAAGGTCGGCTCCAAGAATGCCGAGATCGTCGGCGGTCTGGACTATATGGCGACGTTCGCCTCGCTCGCCGGCGCAAAGCTGCCGGAGAACGACCGTGAGGGCAAGCCCATCATCTTCGACAGCCACGACATCACGCCGGTCCTTTTCGGCACGGGCAAGTCGCCGCGGAATTCATGGTTCTTCTTCACCGAAAACGAACTCACGCCCGGCGCGGCCCGCGTCGGCCACTACAAGGCTGTATTCAACCTGCGCGGCGACAACGGCCAAGCCACCGGCGGGCTCGCCGTCGATTTAAATCAGGGATGGAAAGGCCCGCAGCAATACGTCGCCACCGTCCCCCAGGTCTTCGATCTCTGGCAGGACCCGCAGGAACGCTACGACATCTTCATGAACAACTACACCGAGCATACCTGGGTGCTGGTCACCATCAACGACGCCGTCATGGAGCTGATGAAGACTTATCGGAAGTACCCGCCGCGCAAGCTGCAAAGCGAGGGGTACAGCGGACCCCTTACTCTCACGGACTATCAACGGTTCTCGTTCGTGCGTGACCAATTGGCCAAGGAAGGAGTCTCGATCCCGCTGCCGACCGGAAACTGACCTCGAAGCCGGGGCTGGCATACTTCAGGGAAGAGGCTGCCACTCCCGGCCTGCACCGCAGGTCACGCCGCCTTGATAGAAGCTGTCGAACGCTTGGGTAAGTGCCAATGCCTATGAAATCGCAGTTGTTATGCGTGCTCGCTCTCGTCGGCGTAGCGGTCATCGCGGCGGCCTCGCGCGCATCGGCGCAATCCGATCCGCTGCCGTCGTGGAACGCGGGAGCGGCGAAATCCGCCATTACCGCCTTCGTCGACAAGGTGACGGCCCAGGGTGGCCCCGATTTCGTCGCGACGGCGGAGCGCATCGCGGTCTTCGACAATGATGGAACGCTGTGGCCCGAGCAGCCGATGTACGTGCAGCTCGCCTTCGCGCTCGATCGGGTGAAGGCGCTGGCCGGGCAACACCCGGAATGGAAGACCAGGCAACCGTTCAAGGCCGCACTCGACGGCGACACGAAGGCCCTTGCGGCAGCCGGCCAGCACGGGCTCGTCGAGCTGATCATGGCGACTCATGCCGGGATGACGACCGATGAGTTCGTCAGCATCGTCACGGATTGGCTTGCCACCGCGCGCCATCCCAGGTTCCAACGACCGTATTCGGATGTCGTCTATCAGCCGATGCTGGACTTGCTCGCCTATCTACGCGCGAACGGGTTCAAGACGTTCATCGTCTCGGGTGGCGGGATCGAGTTCATGCGGCCCTGGGTCGAACGCGTCTACGGCATCCCGCCCGAGCAGGTCGTCGGCTCGAGCATCAAGCTCAAATACGAGGTCAGGAACGGCAAGCCGGTTCTGGTACGCCTGCCGGCAATTGATTTCGTCGACGATGGCCCCGGCAAGCCGGTCGGCATCGCGATGCACATCGGGCGGCGTCCGATCCTGGCCTTCGGAAACTCCGACGGCGATTTCCAGATGCTCGACTGGACGACGTCGGCGAGCGGAGCGCGGCTCGGCTTGATCGTTCATCACGACGATGCCGACCGCGAATACGCCTACGACCGCACGAGCCCATTCGGCCGGCTCGGCAAGGCGCTTGATGAAAGCGACAGGCGCGGCTGGATCGTCGTGAGCATGAAGACTGACTGGAAAGTGATCTTTCCAAGCAAGACGGTGCGGACGACAGAGCCATGACATCGGCCCATCGCCTTCAATTGGGGCCACGCGCAATTGAAGCTTGCGCGTTGGATGAGCACCGTTCGGGCGGCTCCGCGTGCTGCACGACCCGGCTTCCAACGCCCACCGAGCCGTGAGGGAGAGATACCGTGACCCTCGATCATACGCTCTTGTGCTGCTGATCGTGATCACCCTCCTTGTCGTTTACGGAGTTGTCGGGCTCTGGGGGATTCCCTACGAGATCGCAAAAGGACGCAATCACCTGCATCAGGACGCCATCGGCGCAGCAACTTGGGTAAGCCTGCTCACGCTCGGCGCGCTGTGGCCGTTCTGTGGATTTGGGCAATGGCCTATCGCCCCGATCGCGGTTGGGGATTTTGGGCAAATGCGTCGGCCTCTGCCGCCACGCTGGCCCGGCTCGAGGAGCGCGTGGCCGCGCTCGAGCGCGCGCTGAAAACGAGATAAGTCATGGCAGCACTGCTCCTGCTCTGCTATGGCGCGATTTGTGTTGTGATCTTTCGGCTGCTGCGCATGCCGATTAACAAGTGGACCATCACGACTGCGGGAATTGGCGGCGTGATCATGATCGGCGGTCTTCTGCTGGGGATGAACTACAACGATCCTTACACGACCGACGCCCGGCTCTACTTTTTCACCACGCCGATCATTTCGGAGGTCAAGCGTCGCGTCATCGAGGTTCCGGTCAAGCCAAATTTGCCTCTCAGGCGTGGCGATCCGCTGTTCAAGATCGATCCGCGGCCCTATCAGTTCGTGGTTGACCAGAAAAAGGCCGCATTCGTCGAAGCGCAGCAAAATGTCAAACAGCTCAAGGCCTCGCTCGACCAGGCTTCGGCGGGAGTCGACAAGGCGAAGGCGCAGCTCGAGCTCCAGCACCAGAACTATGACAGACAGGCGGAACTGCGGAGGTCAGGCACCGTCGCGCAGGCGGCCTTGGACACTGCGCAGCGCAATCTCGATGCCGCCACACAATCTCTGGCCCAAGCAGAGGCGGCCGAGCAAAGAGCTCGCCTTGCGTACAAGTCGCAGATCGGTGGTGTGAACACCACGGTCGCGCGCCTGGCGGCGGATCTCCGCGATGCCGAATACGATCTCGATCAGACCACGGCCCGGGCGCCGACCGACGGCTATGTCACGCAATTGTTTCTCCGACCCGGCATGATGGCCGGGTCCTCACCGGCCACGATATTCATCCACGACCATGATCGGATTTTCGCTGCCGCGTTCCCCCAGACAGTCGTGCAACGGCTGCGCCGGGGAGCGGAGGCCGAGATCGCGTTCGACGGCATTCCTGGCCGCGTGTTTCAGGGCAAGGTAAATGTCCTGATCGACGCCATATCCCACGGCCAGCTGCAGGCCAGCAATGCGCTGCTCAACCCGGAAGACCGCTCGAAGACGTCGGGCCTTGCGCTGGTTCGAATCGACATCACAAGCGATCTTTCGCCCTATCACTCCCCGCCGACGCGACCGCGCAGGTCGCAGTCTATAGCGAGCATTGGCGCCCCGTCGCCGTGATCTGGCGCATCCTGCTGCGCATGAAGAGCTGGATGAATTACGTGTTCTGAGGGTCCGTCATGGGATTCGTCGTGGCAAGCGAGATGGACGTCATCGGCATATTTCCGATCCGCGGTGAGTTCCGGCATGTCCAGCGCCGCGACCATTTTCTCCGACACGCTGGGACGATTGGCACGCTCGCGTCGAAACTGGCTGGGTGAAAGCGCACCTCATGTACCTCTGAAAATCCGTGCAAGGCGAAGGAGACGATGATGGCCGGAACTCTCGCTGTTTTCGGTGTTGTAGCTACCCTGCTTTTCGCAACGGCACTCCACTCCGCCGAACAAAATCAACCGCAGTCCATGGAAAGCGCAGCGCTTCATGGCGACGAGGTGATCCAAACGCCAATTGGCTCAATCCGGCTCACCGACAGCTATTTCGACGACGACGCTTCGAAGCGACTGTTCGACGAGATGGATTACCAGCGAGCGTCACAGGCCTACATCTGGAGCACGCCGCTGGTCAGCATGACCACCTGGCGCGACAACCAGGGCAAGGCCTATGGGGTCACGAGCGACACCGACTTCGTTGTCCTTGAATCCCTGAAGGAAAAGCGCGGGATCGTCACCGCCAACCTGACCACGCCCTACATTTTCAACTTTATCAACCTCAAGTCCGGCGCGGTCGAAATCGAATATCCCCCCGGTCAGACCGCGGGCGGCGTGCTGGATTTCTGGCAGCGACCGATCTTCGATCTGGGATTGACCGGACCTGACAAAGGCAACGGCGCAACCTACATCGTCGCCGGTCCCGAAGACGACCCGGCGAAATACAGGAAAGACGGTGCCCACGTCTTTCAGAGCGTGACCAACAACGTCTTCATCGGCCTTCGCATCCTGGACCGGGATCCCGGATACTTCGACAAGTTCACATCCGAGTACAAGATGGGCCGCGCCGGCGGCAGGCTTGCCACCAGTCGATTCATCAAAGGCAAGGACGTCGAGTGGAGCGCCACGGCGCCGCGCGGCCTCGATTATTGGAAGAAGCTCTCGGACATCGTCAACAACGAGCCCGTCCGCGAGGTAGACAAGGCATGGATGGCGATGATCGCGCCGCTCGGGATTGAAAAAGGAAAGCCGTTTCAGCCGAACGATCACCAGAAGGCCGCGCTGCTCAAGGGAGTCGCAATGGGCGAGCTGATGACCCGCAATCTCCAGGTCAACCCCCGCTACACCGAGCCCTATTGGAAAGGCACGAGCTGGTACAAGAGCTTCGACTTTCACATCCCGCAGGAAACGGACACGCGCGTCGAGCTCGATGAACGCGCGACGTGGTTCTATGAGGCGGTCTCCAGCACCAAGGGCATGGTCAATCCGACGCCCGGTGCCGGTCAGGTCTACATGACCACCAAGCGCGACAGCAAGGGCCGCATGCTGCGGGCCGACAGGACCTACAAGCTGCACGTTCCCGCAAAAGTGCCGGTCGGACAGTTCTGGGCGCTCACCCTTTACAGCGAAAATACGCGCCGCCCCTACGACAACGGCGGCACGAAGATCCGCAGCGCCAACCTCGATAGCCGCATGAAGGATTTGAAATACAACAAAGACGGCAGCGTCGACCTCTTCATCGGACCGCAGGCGCCGGCGGGGTACGAGAAAAATCATATGAAGACCATCGGTCAGGACGGATGGTTCGTCTACTTCCGCCTCTATGCGCCGGAGCAACCGTTCTTCGACAAGACGTTCAAACTCGGGGACTTTGAGATGATCAACTGATCCGACGTTGTCGGAGGAGGAAAACGATCGGGAGACGTGCAATGCAATTATACAGGCAGATGAAACTCGTGCTCGCACTGACGGGTGCAATCGGAATTGCCTCGCTTGCGCAGCCCGCAAGAGCGCAACCGCTTCCGCCCGCGGAGGCGCAGAAGATCGCGGCCGATGCGTACCTGTACGCCTATGCCATGCTGTACAATTACAAGACACTGTTCCAGCAGGTCATGGACTCCGGCTTTCCGGGATATATCGGCGGATTCAATCGATTCCGTCACTACTCGAGGGGCTTTACCCCGGCGGACACGGATATCGTGTCGCCGAGCAACGACACGCCCTATTCATGGGCTTGGCTCGACCTTCGCGCGGAGCCGATGGTGATCTCGGTCCCGGCTTCGAGGGACCGCTACTATGTTCTGCAGTGGTTCGATCTCTATACACACAATTTCGCATACATCGGCTCGCGTGCGACCGGCACCGAAGCCGGCGACTATCTGATCGCGGGCCCGGACTGGAAGGGTGAAAAGCCCGAGGGCATCAAGCAGGTGCTGCGATCCGAGACCCGCATCGTCGGGACGCTCACTCGCACATCATGGACCGGTCCGAAGGACCGCCAGGGCCTCGTCGCCATGCAGCGGCAGTACCGCATCAGGACGCTCAGCGAGTACCTGGGCGGCACGCCGCCTGTGCCTGCGCCCACCTATGTCTTCCCGGCCTGGGACGAAGCGCGAGTCGGTACGATCGATTTCACCGGCTATCTCAACTTCATCCTCCGGTTCGCGCCGACCGTTCCATCCGAAACGGAAATGATGAACCGTTTCGCAAGGATCGGCATCGGCCCTGGCCGTACATTCGACGCCGCCGCGGTCGACCCGGAAACCCGCAAGGCGATCGAGGCCGGAATCAAGGATGCGCAGAAGGCGCTCCAGGAAACGATCGACAAGACGACAAGTTCGGCCAACCTGTTCGGCACCCGGCAGTTCCTCGGCAGCGACTACATCATGCGCCGCGCTGTCGGCGCCGCCATGGGCATTTATGGCAACTCGAAGGAGGAGGCCTATTACACCGCATTCACCGTCGACGCCGACAAGAAGCCGTTGGAAGGCAGCAAGAGCTACGTCCTGCATTTCGCAAAGGATCAGGTTCCGCCGGTGAAATACTTCTGGTCGATGACCATGTACAATCTGCCCAAGCGCCTGCTGGTGGACAACGCCATCAATCGCTACGCGATTGGCAGCCGAACGGATGGATTGAAAACGAACGCCGACGGCTCGGTCGATATTTATTTGCAGAGCCAATCTCCGGGCAAGGACAAGGAATCCAATTGGCTTCCGACGCCGCCGTCCGGAAACTACTACATGGTGCTGCGCATGTACGGACCGGAAGGCGCACTGGCTGCTGGGACATGGCAATCGCCGTTGCCCAAGCTCGTCGACTGAGCTCGCGATGACGGAAGGGAAGTCGCACAGCATGCTTTGAAACTCGACGCAGGAGCTGTCCATGACGAAGTCGATCCCCGACGCCATCTGCCGCATGCCACGACACGAAAGGGACGAACCCGATATCAGTCGGCGCAACATCCTGCTCGCCGGGACGACGCTCGCGGCCGCTTCCGCGATCGGCGCAGGCGCGACCGCGCGGATCGCGCAGGCGCAGCAGCCGGCGGCGCGGTCGGGGCAGAAGCCGAACATTCTGGTCATCTGGGGCGATGACGTCGGCATCGCCAATGTCAGCGCCTGCTCGTTCGGCCTGATGGCTACAAGACGCCGAACATCGACCGCATCGCCCGCGAGGGGCTGATGTTCACTGATTACTACGCCGAGCAGAGCTGCACGGCAGGGCGCGCCTCGTTCATCACCGGCCAGTCCGGCCTGCGCACCGGCATCACAAGGGTCGGCCTGCCGGCCGCGGCGCTCGGCCTGAGCGGCGACGACATTACCATCGCGCAGGCGCTGAAGCCGCTCGGCTCAACCACCGGCCAATCGGCAAGAACCATCTCGGCGACCGGAACGAATTCCTGCGCACCGTGCACGGCTTCGACGAGTTCTTTGGCAGTCTCTATCGCCTCAATGCCCAGGAGGAGCCCGAGCGCGAGGACTATCCGAAGGATCCGGCGTTCAAGGCAAAGTTCGAGCCGCGGCGTGCTCGAGTGCAAGGCCACCGAGACCGACAATGCGACCGTTGATCCGCGGTTCGGCCGAATTGGCCGGCAGACCATCGAGGACACCGGGGGCGCTGATCCGCAAGCAGATGGAGTCCATCGACGACGAGACGACCAACGCGGCGGTCGATTTCATCAAGCGGCAAACTCAGGCCAACAAGCCGTTTTCCTGCTGGTGGAATGCCACGCGCATGCATCTCTGCACACATGTGCGACCGGAATATCGGACCGCAGCGGGCTGACGAATACATCGACGGCATACTCGAGCACGACGGCGACGTCGGCACCCTGCTGAAGACCGTCGATGACCTCGGCATCGCCGACAACACGATCGTCATCAATGGCACGACAGCGGCGTGCACATGAACTCGTGGCCGGACGGCGGCATGACGCCGTTCCGCAGCGAGAAGAACACCAAGTGGGAAGGCGCATACCGGGTGCCGGCGATGATCCGCTGGCCAGGCCACGTCAAGCCGGGACGGGTCCGCAACGAGATCTTCGCGGCGCTCGACTGGTTCCCGACGCTGCTGGCGGCGGCCGGCGAGCCCGACATCAAGGACAAGCTGATCACCGGCTATGCGTCGAGCGGCAAACGTTCAAGGTGCATCTCGACAGCTACAACCACTGCCGTTGCTCACCAGCCGGCAGGACAAATCGGCGCGCAAGGAGTTTTTCTTCAACAACGACGACGCCGAGCTCGTGGCGATCCGCTACGAGAACTGGAAGGCGGTGTTCTGCGAGCAGAAGACGCCCGGCACGCTCGATATGTGGGGGAGCGCTTCGTGTGCCGGCGGCAGCCTAAGCTGTTCAACCTGCGCACCGACCCGTACGAGCGGGCGGGTACCACGTCGAACATCTACTACGACTGGACGCTTCAGCGGGCATTTCTGTTCGCGCGGCGCAGGCATTCGTCCAGTGGTTCATTGCGACGTTCAAGGGCTTTCCGCCGCGGCAGAAGCCGTCGAGCTTCAGCGTAGACCAGATCCTGCAGCAATTGGAAAATGGGCACGGCGGTTGATGCCGTCGACCATGAGCCGCAGAGGACGGAAACGGGGCCGCTCAGCCATGCTGACTCCCAGACGCATCGGCAGATCGTCGGTCGATTTGAGGAGATCGCGTGCGCAACGACGATGACGTGATGCACTTACTGAAGATCATGCTGAAAGCCAGTGGTCAACGTGGCGTCCCTCAAGGCGGTGTGGTCTCCCCCCTGCTCAGCAATATCTACCTCAACGAGGTGGACCGTATGCTTGAGCAAGCAAAGGAGGCAACACTCTACGGCAGGTACACCGCGATCGAGTACGCGCGTTTCGCCGATGATCTGGTGATCTTGATTGATGCCCACCCGCGACATGATTGGCTGCTGACGGCGGTAGAGAAACGGCTACGGGAAGAGTTGGCCAATCTCCAAGTTGAGATCAATGAAGAGAAGAGTTGGATCGTGGACCTCGGTCGGGGCGAGAGCTTCGGCTTTCTGGGATTCGATTTTCGCCGCATCCGTAGCAGAGGGGGCGTCTGGCGTGCGCAATGCACGCCAAAGCTCAAGAAGCGAATGGCGCTGCTGCGGAAGCTCAAGGATGTGTTCCGCTGCTATCAATCTCAACCAGTTGGCCGGGTCGTACAGTTGATCAATCCGGTGCTACGCGGTTGGGTGAATTACTTCGCGGTCGGGCACTCTAGCGAGTGCTTCAGCTTGATCAAAGACTGGGTGGAGAAGAAGGTCCGGCGCCACATGATGCGGGCTCGGAAGCGAAAGGGCTTCGGCTGGAAGCGGTGGAGTAGGCAGTGGCTTTATGAAGACCTGAAGCTGTTCAACTGCTACAGGGTTCGAAGGCCGCTGACGAAAGTCGCTCTGGTTGGATAGGTCCCAGAAACCTTGAGGTGAAGCAGACAGGTGAGCGTCGCGCGGGAAAGCCGCACACGGCGTTCGACGTGGCGGGGACTGGAAACGTGGCAGGGTCGAGATACTGTGACACTCGCAGACGAAAGGGCGAGACAACAGTGAACACGAACTTCGACCTAAACCGGCGCGCCAGTCCTCGACCCTACCGATGAGCGGGGAGGGGAAACGGAGCGATGCCACAGGGCCCCAAGCCACCGCGCCTCTCCTCGCCTCTACAATCGCAAACAACTGGCGAGCTATGTCGGTCTGACGCCGGCGCATTTTCAGAGCGGCCCGATGTGCCGTAATCAGGGTATCAGCAAGGCCGGTAACGCCAAGGCTCGCACCGTGATGATTGAACTCGCGTGGCTGTGGTTGCGGTATCAGCCTGACAGCTCCTTGAGTATCTGGTTCGGAGATCGTGTCGGCAAACTCAAGGGCCGTATCCGACGAATTACGATCGTCGCAGTCGCACGCAAGCTGCTGATCGCACTATGGCGCTACCTGGAGACCGGGATGGTTCCGACAGGTGCAGTTCTGAAGTCTTAAAACACTTCAGCACGCAGTTGCATCAGCGACCGCCCAAATTGCTTCCAGCCATCGGAAAGGCCGCGCAACGACGCCGGCTGTCGCCAAGCCGGCGATGCCCCACGTCGCGACCGCGTGGTCAATGGGGAGTGACAACGAACTCTCCTACTCGGCGACGAGCGCGCGGCTTGTCTCGCTCTGCTTGGACGCTGGCCGCTCCAAAGTCTCGGGCATCACAAAGAAATAGAGCGCAAGTCCAAGGATGGCCACACAGGCAAGCGTAAGGAATGCCGCGCTGTACCCCGCATGGACAACAACGATTCCCGCGAGCGTGGTGGACAACGCGGCACCGATGCCTTGCGCGGTGATGATCGCACCTTGGGCGACGTTAAAACGGCCCGTGCCCCGCATGAGATCAGCAACGATCACCGGAAAGATCGCACCGTAGATGCCCGCGCCAACACCATCCAACAACTGCACTCCAACAAGCCAATAGGCGTTATCAGATAGCGGATAGAGACAACCGCGAATCGTCAAGACTGAAAGCGCGATCAGGAATAGCGGCTTGCGTCCCCACGTATCCGCCTTCGCGCCGACCAGCATTGCCATTGGCACCATCACGATTTGCGCCGCGACTATGCAGGCGGACATGAGACTTGTTCCCAAGTTCTTGTCTTGAAGCGCAAGCTTCTGACCGACCAACGGCAGCATGGCAGCGTTGGCGAAGTGAAACATGATCGCGCAACCGGCAAAGATCAGGAGCGGGCGACAGGTCAGAAGCACGGTCAGGCCTGAAGGCTTCTCATCTGCCGCTTTGTCCGTGCCCGATTTGGGGCCGTGAAGGCCGCGAGCAAGATCATGGTCGATGGCCTCCTTGGGAATAATTAGGACGCTAACGATGCTCGCTACTGCCATTGACGCAAGCAGGTAAAACACGACTCGCGGTCCCCAAAGATAAGCGAGGGCACCGGCAGCGGTAGCTGCGAAGGCGTTGCCAGCGTGATTGTAGCTTTCGTTTCGTCCGATCCGCTTGGTGAACGCTCCACGCCCAAAGATGCCGAGGGTGATGGCTGCAAGGGCGGGACCGAACACGACGCCTGCCGCATGAGCCGTTGCCTGAGAAACGGCGACAGGCCAAAAGGATGATACCCAAGGTACAATGAGAGATGCCGCAGTCACGAAAACCGCGGCAGCGACCATTACGGCGCGTTTGGCTCGGGTCCCATCCACCAACGCGCCCGACGGCGTTTGCGCGAGGATGCCTGCGATTGTGGCAATGGACATGACGATGCCGATACTCGCCGCGTCCCACTCTCGCTCAGTCAGTAGATAGACCGCGAGATATGGCCCAAGGGCGTCACGCACGTCAGCCAAAAAGAAGTTGGCAGCGTTAAGCGCGTGGTTCGCACGCGCTAACTGGAGTTCTCGACGAGTAAGTGTGACCACCCAAGAACCCCACAGCCAAAGGGATGTTCGGGATTCACATAAGAACTGGCAACCTTCTGCGAAAGTTCCGGGAGAGCGGATGACAAAGATCGCAGACCGAACGCTCCAGTTCGCGCGACCGGTTTACGCGAATTTTTTGAAGCACCCCGGTGGGGTCTCGCTGGCCATTTGGCTCGCGGAAGAGGCTCATTTGCCAAGGCACGTCTTCACGTCTGCAAGCGCCCCAGTAGCCGAGCAGCGGACGTTGGTTGCGAGCATAGGTGTCCGGAGTAGGCCGTCGTTGCACAAGCCTGTTCAGGACGCGTTAGTCCAATATCTGAATGCCCTCTGCGGCCTAGTCCTGGCCAACCCTGATTGGGCCAAGTGAGCTGGTCACGACGCCGCATCCCACTTGTCCGTATGGTGTTTGTAGGGCTACGGGAGGGACACATGGCGACTAAATCGCTCATTGGGTACGTCAGGGTTTCAACGGCCCAACAAGGACGCAGCGGCCTTGAGCAAGAAAAATTGGATTGTCGCGGTCAACACACCCCTGCCGGACAAGATCAGTCGCTATACGTTGAGGCCCTGTGATGGGAAGGAACTCCTGGATCTGTGCGAGCGGATCCGGACGCGAGCTGCCAGAGAAACGAACAAACACGTTGAGGTGGTTTCTTGCTACGAGGCGGGCTACGACGGTTTCTGGCTGCACCGTCTGCTCCCAGCACTCGTTTGCTCTCGGGCAGCAGGCCCGCGGTTCAACAGATCAAATTCGGTCCGGGAACTTGATGATGAAGTTGTTCCGGTTGGGCATTTTCACCTTGGGGAGCGTCTGCGCGTTCATCGGCTCGTCTTCGGGGATGAGCTTGTTGCCGGCGAGCAGGTAGGCGCAGAGCGCGTACACTTCGTCGTCGGACAGCGTGTGCGGCATTGGCCAGGGCATGGCGCGGCGGATGTAGTCGAACAGGGTGGTCGGTTGACCCCAGAAATTGGCGATGGTCTTGTTGGCGGAAATGCCTTGCGCAACCAGCGAGGGGCTGCCGATCAGCATGTTGGCAATGCCGCCCTTGGCGTCCTTGCCATGGCAGGCCGAGCAGCTCTTTTGGTCAAAGAGTTTGGCGCCTTGGGCGGCAGTGCCGCTTCCCGGCGGCAGACCGGTGCCGTCTGGCAGGATGGTGATGTCCCAGGCCTTGATGTCGTACTCGCTCACGGGCTTGCCGAGATGCGGCGAATTGGCGGCGCGGGCGGACGGTGCGAGCGCGAAGAGGAAGGCGGCGGCGAGCACGCCGAAGGTCCCCTCCGTAACCCTGCGCTGCAAGCGGGAGAGGGGACATGCTGAGCCTCCGGCAGCTGTCGCGAACGCACCGTTTCGTGCGCTGCCCTCCCTGTCCAGCAAGCGACAGAGGGGACGGGCCGCGTGAGTGGCGCGGGATCGCATGCCGCGGACGATTTTAGACATAGACATGTTTGATCTCCCCCTTTGCGTCGATGCCCCATGAGGTGAGGCTATTGTAATGATTGTTGGGGAAGGCGTAGGGGCTCTTCACCGGTCGTTTGGTCTCACCGCGCAGCTTGATGAAGGCGCCGCGCAGCGGCTGCGCCGCACCGGAATCGTCCCAGGCGCGGCTGGTCAGCACCGCCGGCTGGCCGTCCCAGCGCCACGGCATGCGGAAGCGCGTGAACGCCTTCGGCGACACCGGGCCTTCGACCGCCGCTTCGCCCCAGCTCTTGCCGCCGTCCGCAGAGACCAGCACTTTCGTGATCGCGCCGGATCCCGAATAAGCCAGGCCGGAGATCTCATAATATCCGGGGCCTTTCAGATTCATGCCGAAGGACGGCTTCGTTATGAAGGATTTCACCTCGTTAACAAAGTAGAAGCGATAGGCCTTGCCGTCCGGCAAGAGCGGCGAGTAGTTGCGCGTCTCGTAAAAAGTCATAGCCGGCTGCTCGGTGATGTAGAGACGGCGTAAGAATTTGGTATTCATGTTGCCTTCGTAGCCGGGCAGAAGCAGCCGCATCGGGTAGCCGTTGCCGGGCATCAGCCGCTCGCCGTTCTGGTAGAAGGCGATCATCGCGTCGTCGAAGCCTTTTTTCAGCGGCACGCTTCGGCTGACCAGAAGATCGTCGGCGCCTTCGGCGACCATCCACACCGCTTTCGGATCGACACCGGCTTCATCGAGGATGGTGGAAATCGGAACGCCGGTCCACTCGGCGCAGGAGACGAGGCCGTGCAGCTGCTGCACGGTGGCCTGGATCGGATCATCAGAAAACATGCCCGCGCTGTTGCCGCCGCACTCGACGAAGTGCTTGCGCGTCACCATTGGGTAGCGCAGCAAATCCTCCACTGTGTATTCGAGCGGCTGTCGCACCATGCCGTGGATGACGAAGCGGTGCTGCGCCGGGTCGATATCTGGAATGCCCGAGTGCAAAATGGTGAAGTGCAGGGGATTGGGCGTGATCGTCCCGTCGAGCATCTGCAGCGGCGCCCGCGCGTGCTGGGTGCGCGGCTCGCCCTTGGGATTGGACAGGATGCGCACCACGCCGGATTCGAAGCGCGAGGGCGCCTGCAACACCGGCGTGACGATGCCCGGCACATTGGTCCACTCGGGATTGGCGAGCGGCTCGGCGGCGGCGCGCGTGAGCCCGGCGCCCGAAGTCATCGCGCCGGCGAAAAGGACGCCGCCCAACAGCGCGCGGCGATGGACAAGCCCGTTGCCCGCCACGGGTTCGAGCGGCGGTACGCCGCTTCCTTTGCGTTTCCTCATAATTCACTCCCCGCAGATCGGCGCCCGTCGGCGTCGTTGCCCTGTTTGATCGTTGGAGCAGTGGGACATCTCCCGGCGCGTATGGTGCGCCATTCGCGCGGCGTTGTGAACCGCATTTTTGCGGACGATCGCGCGTCATCATCGCCGACCGAAACGCATGGGTCCGGTGATATTCACGACCACGTCGTCCTTACCCTGAAAGGTGGTCGGCGCAAAGTGCTGAGCCTTGAAGGTGAGGCCGCGGCGCTTCGGCCTTATTCCTTCGAGGGCGGCTACAGGTTGCCGATCGCGCTTGCACAATCGGGCGCCCTGCGCGGCCCTCAACAATGATAGCTGTCTGTGACCCCGTTGCGGGGATATCAACACCATCAGGCTTTAAGTCGCGGCAAGAGCGCGAGCGCGTTGCCGTAATCGATGGCGTTGCGATCGGTTTCCGAGATGGCGTCGGCTCGCAGGTGGTTGACGCCTTCGGCGACTTTGACGAACGGATAGTCGGTGCCGAACAAGATGTGCGACAGCGGTGCCATCACCCGCAAGGCTGCGATCGAGCCGGCGGTGTCGGCGGCGGCGGTGTCGTAATAAAGCTTGCGCAGTTCGGCGAGCACGCCGTTGGGCATGTATTTCGCGGCATTGGGACTGCGGCCGATCGTGTCAACCATACGGCCCGCGAGCATCGGCGTCGCGCCGCCGCCATGAGAAAAGATAAAGCGGATGTCTGGGTTCCTGAACACGGTGCCGTTGAGCAGAAGGCTCACGATCGTGCGCGTGGTTTCGAACGGATATTCGATCGCCTGCGGCGGGACCCCCGCAAGCACGTTGGTGCAGCACGTTGAGGTGGTCGGGTGAGTGTAGACAACGGCCTTGCGTCGGTTGAGCTCAGCGAAGACCGATGCGAAGGCGGGATCCCCAAGATATTTGCCGTCGTAGGAACTGAGTAGGCCGACACCGTCGGCGTGCAACACATCAAGCGCGTATTCGATCTCCTTGAGGCTGCCGTCGGTGTCTGGCAGCGGCACGGTGGCGAACAGTCCATAGCGGCCGGGATAGGATTTGATCTGCTCAGCCGCATATTCGTTCCACATCCGCGATAGCCGGCGGCCGGCGGCGGAATCGCCGAACCACGGGCCCGGCGTGGTGACGGAAACGATCGCGATTGCAATTCCGTTCTGGTCCATGGCTTCGAGCGATTGGCTCGGTGTCCAGGACAGGAGCGCATTGGTCGACACGGCGCCGTGCTTGAAGCTGATGCGCTCGTGCTCCTCCTTCATGTAGCGCGGCGGCAGGAAATGATGATGCACGTCAATGCGCCGCGAGCTCGGCGGTTTTTGCGCCGGTGCCGGGGCCGCGGGCGCCTGCGCGAAGGCCGAGCGCACCGAGAGCGCGGCTGCGGCCGTGACGGCGGCAGCAGAAAGTCCGCCGGCGAGGAATTGCCGGCGGCCGAGGCAGCACGGGCATGCGGCAAAGACTGTCATTGCCTGTTTCCCCGCCTATTGTGAAGCCTCCGGGGCGTAAGCGCCGGGGCTTCCTGATCATGCGCCGAAGCGCACGCGCCTTAACTCCCTGCGCGAGTCATCGCCGCCGTCATCGCCGCGGTGTAGCCGGGCTCGACTCGCACGTCGACGACGGCGACATTGCCGGCGTCGACTTCGGCGATCGCCTTTTGCAGTATCGGCGCGAGATCGGCCGGCCTGGTGACCGGGCCGAAGCCGACGGCCCCCTGCGCGCGGCCCATGGCGGCGAGATCGACCTCCGGCTCGGACATGCGCTGGCCGATCCATTTGTTCTCGATCGGCCGGTTGCGCATGCGCGCCATCCGCTCCTGGTGCAGCTCGTCGTTATAGAATGATCGATTATTGGCGAGCACGAAGAGCAGGGGAATCTTGTAATGCACGGCGGTCCACACCGCCGTGACGCCCATCAAAAAGTCGCCGTCGCCGCAGATCGCGATTGGCAGTCGGCCCGAGCCCTTGAGTGCCAACGCGGCGCCGACCGAAATTCCCGGCCCTCCGCCGACGCCGCCGCCACCGCCGGAGCCGAGATAGTCGAGCGGGTGGCGGAACGCAATCCAGCTGTCCTCCCAAGAGAGCGGCAATTGCGTGTAGCTGACTGGACGGTCACCGAGCACCTTGCGCAGCGTACGAGCAATGTGCTCGTTGGTGAAGCCGGCGGGTTCTTTTTCAGTAACGCGGCGGGCGTTCGGCACCGCGTGCGGCCTTGCACCCTTGCCGACTTCCTTGACCAGTTCCGGCACGACCAGGTCTGGGTCGGCGGAGAGGAAGAGATCAACCGAGGGCAGCGCCTGATGATCCATGCTCCAGCCGTTGTGAATGCGGTGGTCGAGCGATACCTGGATCACCTTCACCGCCGGCGAGGGACCGAAATAGCGCAGCGCGCCGGCGAGATCGACCCAGTCGAGGCTCAAAATCACGTCGACGTTTTTTAATCCTTCGACGCTGTCGGGCGTGATGGCGCGCGGTGCGCCGGCATACAGTGAATGATCGGTCGGAAAGCTGGCGCCGATTTTCAGGTCCGTGACCACGCGGGCGCCGAGCGCTTCGGCGAGCGCAATGCGCGCGTTCCACGCCTGCTCGCTGCGCGAGGCGCGGCCGGCGAGGATGAGCACTTGCCGGGCGTCTGTGAGTATGGCAGCCGCCTGACGGACCAGCTCCGCCGGCGCGGCCGTCGAGATCGTCGGCATGTAGCGGTTAACGTCGATCGGCGGCAACGGCTCGGAGATTTTCGATTCCTGCAGTTCAGCATCGAAATTGATGTAGACGGGGCCTTGCGGCGCGGTGTTGGCGATCCAGGTGCCGCGCAGGATCGCTTCGCGGGCGGCGCCGGGCGAGGCCGGCTGGTCGTCCCACTTGGTGTATTCGCGAACGAGCGCGCCCTGATCGCGCGCGGTGTGGATCCAGTCGATCCACGGACGGCGCTTGACCGCATCGACCGGGCCGGTGGCGCCGAGCACGAGTACCGGCATGCGGTCGCACCAGGCGTTGAACACCGCCATCGTGGCGTGCAGCAGCCCGACATTGGAGTGCACGGCGGTGGCCATCGCCTTGCCGGTCACCTTGGCATAGCCGTGGGCGATGGCGACCGCGGCTTCCTCGTGCAGGCAGAGCAGCATCTGCGGTTTGGTATTGCCGAGATAATTGACGATGCTGTCGTGAAGCCCGCGATAGGAGGCGCCGGGGGTGAGCGCGATATAGGGAATGTCGAGCGAGCGCAATGCGTCGGCGATCACGTCGGAGCCAAAGCCGGGCGCGTTGGCGCCGGCCGGCGTGGGGCGCTCGAGCGCGGCCACCGCCGGGTCGGCGGCGGTGTTGACGCGAGCGGTGGCGGCTTGGGGGGGCGTCATGGCGTTTCCTTCAATTTCGATCGAGGATGCAGGCGGGTGGACCGGCTGGTGGGCGACAATCAAGCCGATCATAGTCCCGGGCGCAAGCGAGCCAAAATCCCGGCGTCCGGAGACCTATCGATCCGCTTGATCCCGATTTTGCCTAGCCCCGGCAGATCCGAATGTCTGGTGCGGCGGGACAAGCATGGGTCGATCGAAGCTGGCAAGCTCTACCAGCCGGCTGATAGCGCCCGACAAATTCAATACTCGCTCGACGCGCGGAAGGCCGCGGTTGGAGTGCACGGGCGAGGCAGCTCGAGTCCGAGCAAGTTGATACCGGTAACGACAGTGCGTACTCGTTTACCGGATTACTCCTTCGACCGCTCGACGTAGCTGCCGTCTGCGATTTGCACCACGATTTTAGTGCCGATGGTGACGAAGGGCGGTACCATGGTGCGCACGCCGTTCGACAGCAGAGCCGGTTTGTAGGATGACGCCGCCGTCTGGCCCTTCACCGTCGGCTCGGTCTCAACCACTTCGAGCACTGCCTTTGCCGGCAGTTCGACGGCAACCGGCGTGCCCTCGTGCAGGCTGACGGTAACTTCCATTTCCGGCTGCAGATAGGCCGCCTGATTGCCGATAATGTCCGCCGGCACGGTCACCTGGTCGTAGGTCTCCATGTTCATGAAATGGAAACCGTCATTGTCCTGGTACATGTATTGATGCTTGCGGTCCTCAACGAAGGCGCGCTCGACCTGGTCGGTAGTTTTGAAGCGCAGCGATACCTTTACGCCATCGGCAATGCGGCGCACGTCGAGCTGGGTGACCGGCGTACCCTTGCCGGGATGGATGTTCTCGGCGGCGACGATGACCCCGAGCTTGCCGTCGATGTCGACGATGTTGCCTTTGCGCAACGAGCTGGCGATGACTTTCACGGTACGAAATCCTTTAAGTTATTGGTGTCTCGATTCGGGGCGCAACATACCCATCTGAGGGCCATCCGCTAGTTATTTCCGGAACCGGGGCAAGGCAATGGCGCAGAAAACGCCCGGTTCGTCGCCCTTCTGGGCCCCCCACGTCCATGCCGACCGGCGGCCGTTTCTCTTGGCGCGAGCACGGATTACGACCGCCCTGCGCGCTTTCTTCGTAGCCAACGATTTCGTTGAGGTCGAAACGGGCGCGCTGCAGGTTTCACCTGGAAACGAGACGCACCTACACGCCTTCGCCACGGCGCTGCAGGGCCCGGATGGCGCCAAATCGCAGCGTTATCTGCGCACTTCGCCGGAATTTGCCTGCAAGAAGCTGCTTGCCGCCGGCGAGCGCCGTATCGTCGAATTCGCGCGCGTTTACCGCAACCGCGAGCAAGGTGCGCTGCATGCGCCCGAATTTACCCTGCTCGAATGGTACCGGGCCGGCGAGCCCTACACCGCCTTGATGGCCGACTGCGCCGCAATCCTGCAGGCTGCCGCGCAGGCCGTCGGCACGCGGCAGTTTTCGTTTCGCGGCCGCTCGACTGACCCGTTTGCCGAGCCGGAGCGGCTCTCGGTGGCGGAAGCCTTTGCGCGTTTTTCCGGCATTGATCTTCTGGAGACGCTCGCCGACGGCCAGGGGGACCGCGAAAGCCTCGCTGTTGCCGCGCGCGCGGCCGGCATCAGCATCGCCGCTGACGACAGCTGGGCGGACATTTTCAGCCGCGTGCTGGTCGAGCGCGTCGAGCCCGAACTGGGCATCGGCCGCCCCACCATTCTGGATCAGTATCCGGCCGGGCACGCGGCGCTGGCGCGGACCTCGCCGGCGGACTCGCGCGTTGCCGAACGCTTCGAGCTTTATGTCGGCGGCGTCGAACTCGCCAATGGCTTTGGCGAACTCACCGACGCCGCCGAGCAGCGCCGCCGGCTCGAGCGCGAGATGAAGCAGAAGGAGCGCCGCTATGGCGAGCGTTACCCGCTCGACGAAGACTTTTTGGCGGCGCTTGTGCACATGCCTGAAGCCTGCGGGATCGCGCTCGGTCTCGACCGTTTGGTGATGCTCGCAACCGGCGCCGCGCGGATTGATCAGGTGCTGTGGGCGCCGAGCGCAGAATGAGCAAGTACACCGCGCAATCCGCGCGCCCGCAATGTCGGATAACGCTGCGCCTTATCCGGGCTGCAGCTCTCATGCCGCTTCGCGAACTCATTCCGCATCCATGTCTCGAAGGCCAAAGGTCTTTGCGCGCGTGGCCGCTTCGAAATGCCTGTTGTTGAAGACCGAGAGCTCAACCTCGATTTGGCAGGAAGCAGAGCGGTGCCGCTGCGTTGGCCGGGAGCCGGCGGTCGGCTAAGAATTGGGACAGCGCGCTGATGCTTTCCCAGGCAATGGCGGTGATCGCTGCGATCGGGTGCTGCAGACGAGGTAGTCACCGGCCTGTCCGCGGCGGCGCGCTCGGCCGCTGGCCGACAGGTCGCTTGCGAGCAACTGTTTTTAGAAAATCGCTATGGACTCGGATGGTGCTCTTGATCAGTTTTTGGTTCGATCTGCTTTAGCAGATTGGCCAGCGCCTCCGAAACTGGAATTTGCCGAATGTGGTCATAATAGGCGCGCAATCGGTGACCAAGAAATACTCGCACCTCGCGGTCCAGCGCGGCTTTGCGCTCTGGCGAAGTTTTGTCGAGGGGAAGGGGGTCGTCCGGCGACACGGTCCGCCGTTCCTGTTTCCGCTCGCGCCCCGGTGGCGCGACCCTGATCGCGCAGCCGGGAGGGCTGCGATGTTCTCGTACGCAAAGAGCTAATGCGCATCGGGTCGCGGTGTTCCCTCGATTTTCACGGCATACGGGCGGCCTGGCTCGACCCTTGCGCGATATGTTGCGGGCTAACCGCGATGGCCGAGTGGCCTCACCCAGCTCGGCGCCGCGTTTGTCAGCGGGCCCCCGCGACGGCCGGCTGCGTTGGCGCCAAGCGCCCAGGGCGATGCTCGTAAATAAAGGCCGCCGAGCAACTTCCTGGATTTAATGGCTCACCAAGACATTGAGGATCGTTGTACTGCCGTCCCGCACCTTCTTCATCGCGGCTTGCAGTGCACCCTTGAGCTGCGCCGGCTCTTCGACGCGCGCGCCGGCCAGCCCGAAATGCGAGCCGAGTTCCGCGTAATCGGGCCCGTTGAGCTGCGAGCCGAGATGCATATGGGCGCTTTCGGCGGCCCCGTCGGGATAGTGGTGCACATGGCCCTTCTGCATCGCCATGTAGCCTTTGTTGTTGAACACGACGATGAGGATCGGCAGGTCGTGTTGCTTGGAAGCACCGAGCGCCTGGATCACGGGGTTGTACAGGAAGCCGCCGTCGCCTATGAGAAGCGCGACCGGCCGCTCGCGCGCGGCGAGTTTTACGCCAAGCGCGGTGCCGATGCCCTGGCCGAGCCCGCCGAAGCCTCGGAAGAAGCTTTGTGGCGTGGTGAAAGGCAGGTGCTGGCGCAGCGCTGGCCCGTGCAGGATTGTTTCGTCGACGTAAATGGTGTCGGCCGGCATGGTTTCGCCGAGCGCGGCAATCAGGGCGAGCGGATCGACGGCGCCGCCATTGGCGCTCCTCGCCTTGGCCTTTTCGGTCTCCAGCGCGGCGGCGAATTTGTCGTGCTCGGCGGTCCACTTGGCGCGCCGCGACTTGACTGCGTCGGCATCGAACTTGGCGCCCTGCGCGGCCGCAGCGAGCGCCTGCAGCGAGGCCGCGATGTCTCCTTCCAAATAGGCGTCGGCGTGGAGCTGCTGATAGATCATGTGGCCTTTAAACTGGCTTTCATTGACTGATACGATCTTGCCCTTGCTTGGTCGCACGCGCGGCGGGTACCACGGCACTCGGCCGCCCACGAGCAGCACGAAGTCGGCGTCGGATAGATATTTGTAGTTGGCGACGCCCAGATAGAGCGGATGGTTGGTGGGAAAGCTGCAATAATTGGCGCCGCGGCTCCAGGTCACCGGCACCGCCAGCAGGTCGGCCAACTCGATGAGCGCCGCATAAGCCGCCGGATCGCGGCCGGATTGCTCCGCGACGATGATCGGGTTCCTGGCCGCAAGCAAGAGGTCGGCGATCTTCTCGACCTCGCTCGGATGCGGGGCAGTGCGCGGCGGTCCTGGCACCTCGCGCTCATTCTGCGGCGGCGTCCACGGGTGCAGCATGTGTTCGAGTGCGACGTTGAGATAGATCGGACCTTTCGGCGTGCGCTGCGCCATTTCCCCGGCGCGGATCACGCTCTCGTACAGCGTGTAGGGGCTCGTCACCCCCCGCGCCGATTTGGTGATGTTCTCGACAAAGCGCTCGATGCCGCCGATGCTTAGGCCGCCATACCATTGCTGCTCGATGTCGAGATCGGGGTTTTCGCCGAGGGTCTGCGACTCGCCGGACATGACGATCATCGGTACTTCCGCCTGCAGCGCGCCGTGCACGCCCATACTGCCCTGCAGGAGACCGACGCCGGCATGCACCAGCACCGCCTGTGGCCGGCCGGTGATCAGCGTGTAGCCGGTTGCCATGTTGACGGCGAGCGTTTCGTGCCAGGAATTGATGTAGTCCGGACCCGATCGATTGCCGAGCTTCTGCCGTACCAAAGCTTCCCAGACCGGCGACCATTCCGATCCCGGCGACGACATGATGTGATCGATCTTGAGCTTGCGGAACGCCTCCAGGATCGCTTCCCCGCCATCCATATAGTTCTTCATGTGCTTGTCCTTGCTGCTCACCTGCCGGCCGGAACGGCCGGGCGATCTGGCCCAAACGGCGCCGAAGGGTATTTTGGTAACAATGCCCGGCTTGCTTGCCAAGCATGGGATCGCGCATAAGGCTCATGATTTCGGGCAATCGAGGCCGCAACGAAACGCATAATGAAGACCCCGACCGTGAAGCGCGCCAACGCCAAATCGCTGCGCCACCCCGCTGAGCTCGCCGATGCCGGGCTCATTGGCCGCAACCGGCTCGCGTCCTTGCAGCGCGTCGCCGAGCGCTATGCCGTCGCCATTACGCCCGCTGTTGCCGATTTGATTGACCGATCCGATCCCCACGATCCGATCGCGCGTCAGTTCGTTCCCGATACTCACGAACTACAAGCGCAACCCGACGAGCGCGTCGATCCGATTGGCGACGAGCGGTTTAGCCCGATCGAGGGAATCGTGCACCGGTATCAGGATCGGGTGCTGCTGAAAATCGTCAATGCCTGCGCCGTTTACTGCCGGTTCTGCTTCCGGCGTGAGATGGTGGGGCCGGGTAAGGGCGCGCTTTCGCCGCGGGCGCTTGCCGCGGCGCTCGACTACATCGCCGCGCGCCCGCAAATCTGGGAAGTCATTCTCACCGGTGGCGATCCGCTGGTGCTGTCCCCGCGACGTTTGAACGAGGTGCTGGCCAAACTCGCCGGCATTGCTCACGTCAAAGTGCTGCGCATTCATACGCGTGTGCCGGTCGCTGCGCCTGAGCGCATCGACGTCGCACTTCTGCGCACACTTGGCGCCGCCGGCAAGAACGACAAAGCACTGTTCGTCGTGCTGCACGCCAATCACCCGCGTGAGCTGAACAGACATGTGCGTGCGGCATGCGCACGCCTGGTCGACGCGGGCATTCCTATGCTGGCGCAAACCGTGCTGCTGCGCGGTGTCAATGACGACGCGCAAACGCTCGGCGCGTTGATGCGGGCTTTGGTCGAGAGCCGCGTGAAACCCTACTATCTGCATCACGCAGATCTGGCGCCCGGGACTGCGCATTTGCGCACCACGATCGCAGAAGGCCAGGCCTTGGTGCGGGCGCTGCACGGCCGCTTTTCTGGCATATGCCAGCCAACCTATGTGCTCGACATCCCTGGCGGCTATGGAAAGTCGCCGATCGGGCCGAGTTACGTGTCCAGCGATGGCACGGTGGAGGATTTCAACGGCCGTTTGCACCGTTATCCGCCGGGGAGCGAGGCTGATACAGAAGCCAAACGTGCCGAACGCGAGCGCCGCAGCAGAGTGCGTTCCTCCCGGCTCGTTCGGCCGCTCCCTAAAGAATGACTGGGCGAGTTCAGCGCGGGCGTTCTGGCGAAGCGATGGGAGTGAGCTGCCGGCCCTGCGAAGAAGGAATTGTTGCGCTGCGCGATATGCAAAACACATCCCCCCGTCACGAGAACAAGCACATGCGGGGCTGATCACCCGGATTTGTCTAAAGCGGCGTCCGCTTCGCTAAGCCGCTGCGGAAAAGAACACCGAGGTCTCGAACTGATAGCGGCACGCTTCACACGACCAGGTGTGCCGTACGCACCGCTCGTTGAGATATTCTGACCACTCAGGTGCCAGCAGCCATGCATTACATTGCGGGCATTTGTTTTTGTCGTAAGTTGTCAGCCGCGCCTCTTCTACCCTGTCGGTATGGGGGGGCATTCGTGTCACTCCCTAGACCTTCCCAAACACCCCTCTCTTTTTGCAGCTACATGCATAACCCCACTCTGTGGCGGCCATTTGACAGACCTGCGTCCCGTCGGCGTAGACGGCAAGGAAATCCTGCTCCGGCTTTGGTATTCCAGTGCAGTTCCATAGTTCGGTCCGTTGCCGCTCATTCGCAACCGAAATAAATTTGTTCAACCGAAAACAAGCGCGGTAGGACCGCCGGAGCCCGCACGTGGCGCTGGCCACTCGGGCGAACACACACAGAGGTGACCATGGTAGCAGGTCGTTGGCAAAAACGGACGTTGCTCTCGCTATCCTTATTGGCAGCGCTCTTGGCACAGGGCGTGCTCGCGGTTGCCGCGACGGCGGTGGCGCAGGGGCTCTTGTCGGCACAATCGCGGGCCAACGCCGCAAGCAGGCCGCCGCTGATATTCGTTCAGAACCCGACGATGCCGCTGACCCTGCCCCAAGTCGCGGAGCCCCCGGTCTCTCCAATCAATCCCGGCACACTTCCGGGGTCGACCGCGGCAATAGGCGGCAGCGCTGCCGGGATCAATCCGATTACCGGCTTGCCCTGTAACGGATCGGGCTCGGTTTCGGTGAGCGGCGCTGGTGGGCTTCCCGGGACAGCGACCCCGCCGCCGGGCACGGCCGAGACGCTTGACCGGATCCCGGTCGGCGCCCCCCCAACCAACAGCATTTACGGATCGCAATCGAACCTGGGTTCCTGCTGACGGCCAGTGGCATACGAAACCGCTTCCGAATCCTGCGGAAGACCGAGGCTCGGAAGCGGCAAGAGCAAGCGTCGAACTGTCGTAACTACCAAGCCCAGCCGGGTTCCGTGACCGTGTAGGCGTCTACCACGCCAGGTCCATAGTCGTAGATCGGAGGACTCGGCGCAACATAGACCCGCGGCGCGACGAAGCTCGGCGCGACATAGGCCGGAGCAACGTAGGTCGGCGCCACGACATAGCCCGGCGACACATAGACGGCTTGTGCCGATGCGGCAGCGCCGGTGAATGCGAGCGCGGCCGCGCCCAAGATCAGCGATCGTATCATGCTTCACTCCTTTTCCGCTTGCAAAGGCTCGTCTTGCAAACGCCTTGCAGGGTTCGGACCACCGGTCCTGCCGAGTCGAACGACATTGTGCCCAAAAGGTTCGCCGCCTCCCGCCGTTTCAACTGGAGGCATGCGCGCCGACAACGCGCCTTGTGAGCTGGAACCTGCGCAGTGACGGTGTTGCGACGGGTGAATATTGTCGAAAATGCACCAGTCGTCCGGCAACGCGCCACAGTCGCGGGCGAAGTCGGCGATTTATCGGCCGCAATCCGGCACATCCCATCAACATGCCATGCGGGGTAGCTGCCATGAATGCGGCGAAGAACTGAGCGGGCGTATGCGCCAAGGAGGCTCGGCGGCAGCCGACAGGAGCGGGCGTTTGTTGCCAGCGCTCATACGTCGTCCCCCGGTGCGGTCGATAGGAGGACGTCTTGAAAAGCGCTGCGCATACCGCGGGGATATGCCGGCCGCGCGCCGCCTTTGCCGTCGGCCGGCTGGGCTCAATTCATCCGTGGCCCGCAACGCGCCTGATCGCGAGCTTGGATAAGTAGATCACAAGCTTCCGGAGTTGCGTTGCACATGCTGGCAGATGCGGCGATTTCGCTTGCTGTCATCGTGGTACGTCGTCTTATTCTGATTGCTCGATCCGACCGCGAGCGTGGCAGCGGCCGTGGAACCCGGTCGAGTTGATTTGAAATCGCGTGACTGGGTCCGAAGTACTTCCGATCTTCGAGGCGGCCGTGGCGCGAACCAGTCGAAGACGGGCGAGCAGTTGCCCAGGTCGAAAAAATGTCGGACCTCGCAAATCTGATGGTTGGACATTACGAGAAGCACGCAGCCACCTGGGACCGGGACCGTCGGAACAGTTCCTGGAACGACAAGGTTTGGCACGATCGCTTCATCGACAAATTCGGCAAAGGTGCCAAGGTGCTGGACCTCGGCTGTGGCTCAGGGCTACCCGTGGCGCAACACATGGTCGAACGAGGATTGCGCGTGACGGGCATCGATGCGTCACCGAAGATGATTGCGTTTTGCCGTGAACGTCTGCCCGAGCAAGAATGGATTCTTGCCGACATGCGGCAATTGGCCCTCGGTCGGCGCTTCGATGGCATCCTCGCCTGGGACAGCTACTTTCACCTCGATCACGATGACCAACGACGAATGTTGGCGATCTTGGCACACCACGCCTCTGTCGGCACGGTATTGATGTTCAATACGGGGCCGCAGCACGGTGAGGCGGTAGGTGAGTACAGGGGCGACCCGGTCTATCACGCAAGCCTATCACCCGCCGAATATGGAGGGCTGATCGCACGTTTCGGATTCCACGTGCTCAAGCACGTTGCTAATGATGCGGAAGCAGGCGGGCGGACGGTGTGGCTATGCCAACACCGATGAGTTTGCCAGTTGCGAAACACGAGTCCGGCACGTCGCCACATCTCAGCACTGCGGAAATAGTTGCAAAAAGTCGGGCAAGATGTCCGGCGATGTAGGTCCCGTCCCTGCGAGAGCCCGCGCGGCGCTGGGCGGTATGCAGGTCTTCGCGCTAAAGCCTTGATCATCACGCGACGGTTGTTCGCGAGGCGCCCGTGCTAGGACGGATTGCCTCGCGCTCGGGCAGTCCAGAACGTGCATGACACCTGACCAGCCTGGCATGCTTTCAAGAAGCGGTTTAGCCTACGGAGGTCTTCCTCAAAGCTCTTCAAGCTCAGGGTCTCATTTGGCTTTTTCGGTTCAATGATGCGCCCGACCGCTTCGGAGCCACGCAGCTTTGCGGCGCGTGCGTGGTGTCCATGTCGGTCTTTGATCAGGTTCCGCATCGCCGACATTGATAGGCCCTCCGCGTAATGCCCTACCGCGCAGCAGAACTTATGATTGTAGGTTTTAGTGTTATTGGTTCTGAGGCAATGGTGCGCCCTACGGGACTCGAACCCGTGTTTCCGCCGTGAAAGGGCGATGTCCTAGACCGCTAGACGAAGGGCGCGAAAGCGGGCAGCGATCAGCCCGCAACAGCCGACGCGGCACATATAAAGGCGTTAGTCGTCGCGGACAAGCAAGCGCGCGACGACAGCGCCGCTAATTGGGCAGATTACCAGCGCCCGGTATTGGGCATAGACGCCCAGGGCTCCTGCGGCGGCAAGGGCGAGCCTTTTTGCAGAAGCTCGATCGAATGCCGGTCGGGCGAACGCACGAAGGCCATGCTGCCGTCACGGGGAGGACGGTTGATGGTGACGCCGGCTTTCATCAGCCGCTCGCACAGCGCATAGATATCGTCGACTTCGTAGGCGAGGTGGCCGAAATAGCGCGCTTCGCCGTAATCCTCGCTGTTCCAGTTGTACGTCAGCTCGACCAGCGGCGCCTGGCGCATCGCCGGCCCCTTGGCGACCAGTTCGTCATCGCCCGGCGCCGCCAAAAACACCAGCGTATATCTGTTCTTCTCGTCAACCCGGCGCCGCACCTCGGCGAGCCCGAGCTTGTTGCAGTAAAAGTCGAGCGCGGCATCGAGATTGCGCACGCGCAACATTGTGTGCAGATATCGCATGAAAACCTCCGCAATTGTGGGCCGGCGATGGCTCGCCTTCGAGTGCGATTGAGCGATGAGAGCCGATGAGGTGCAAAGCATGATTGTGCCCGATCTGGACGCCGCCGTCACGCGGCTGCGCGCCATGGTAGACGAGGCGAGCAGCATCGCCCCGTTTACTGGCGCCGGTATTTCCACCGAATGCGGCATTCCCGACTTTCGTTCCCCAGGCGGACTGTGGACCAAGCATGCGCCGATTCCGTTCGAGGATTTTTTGGCCAGCCAGGAGGCGCGCAACGAATCTTGGCGCCGCCGCTTTGCGATGACCTCGCAGTTCACCGCGGCGCGGCCGGGACGAGGCCATCGCGCGCTTGCCAGCCTCTATCGCGCCGGCAAAGTACCCGCGGTGATCACGCAGAACATCGATAATCTTCATCAAGCTTCTGGGATAGCGCCCGAACACGTCGTGGAACTGCACGGAAATACCACCTACGCGGCGTGCCTGGATTGTGCGACGCGCTACGAGCTCGCCTGGGTGTGCGAGCGTATGGAGGCGGGTAATGGCTGTGCGCCGGATTGCCCCGCATGCGGCGGCTTTATTAAGACCGCGACGATCTCGTTCGGACAGGCCATGCCGGACGCAGCCATGCGACACGCCGAAGCGTTGGCGCTTGGCTGCGATCTCTTCATGGCGATCGGCTCGTCGCTCGTAGTCTGGCCGGCGGCGGGATTTCCGTTGATGGCCAAGCGCAATGGCGCGCACCTCGTGATCATGACTCGGGAGCCGACCGAGTTCGACGATCTTGCCGATCTCGTGGTGCGGCAGGATATCGGTACCGTCCTCGAACCGTTCATTGTCCACTAAGCGACGGTTCATCCACTCTTGTGCACAGGCTTGTTACAGATTTAAAGCGAGGATAGCATTTTTGTCCTTTTACAAGGGACGCCGAATGTTATCCTCAATCCAGAGATTCGCGCCCCGGGGCGCCGGTGCAACGGCATCGTTAAGTCAAATAAGCAACCCTCATGGCGTCCGACGGGTTCGAACCAAAATCCACGAGGCCGAGACTGCCTGATGTCGCTCTCAGCGGAGAGACGACGGTGAGCGTCATTGAAGTCGCCGGCGTGATCAAATGGTTCGACGTCGCCAAAGGCTACGGTTTTATCGTACCTGACAACGGCATGGCGGACGTGCTGCTGCATGTCACGGTTCTGCGCCGGGACGGCTATCAGACCGCCTATGAGGGCTCGCGGGTTGTCTGCGAAGCCTTGCCGCGGGCAAAAGGCTTGCAAGCCTTTCGCATCCTCTCCATGGACGAGTCGACAGCGGTCCATCCGGCGCAGATGCCGCCGCCGCGAACTCATGTTACTGTCAACCCGACGAGCGGTCTCGAACGGGCACAGGTAAAATGGTTCAATCGTCTTCGGGGATTCGGTTTTCTCACGCGCGGAGAGGGCACACCGGACATTTTCGTCCATATGGAAACGCTGCGCCGCTTCGGTATTACCGAGTTGCGCCCGGGGCAATTTGTGCTTGTGCGCTATGGCATCGGCCCCAAGGGGATGATGGCGGCCGAGGTGCGTCCGGAGGGTGGCCCGCTCGGGCCGGCTTGCCACTAGAGTGTGCCTCGTTCCATTCGCGCCGAGGCGGGCACGGCGAGAAGCCTCAACAGCGCGAAGCGATCCGGCACTTACGAGTTGGATGGCTTCGCTTTGCCCAGAATGTTCGCTTTGCCCACAATGTTCGCTTTGCCCACAATGACAGAGCAGGTCGGCGTGCCTTAGCGGCGTTGGCAACTTGCTTGCCCTTGCAGTGGACCGTGCCGCTGCAGGTTGCGGCAGCCCTGCTATTCGGCGTCTGCCTCGCGTTTATCACGGGGGCGCCGGCCAACGCAGCCGGCCGGGCGACTATCGAGATCGTCTCCAAGAGCGGCGTTCACGCGTTCGAGGTCGAGCTTGCCGCCAATAATGCCGAGCGCGAGCGCGGGTTGATGTTCCGAAAATCGCTTCCGGAGGGGCGAGGAATGCTGTTCGATTTCAAGGTCGATCAGCCGGTCGCGTTCTGGATGCACAATACCTACATTCCGCTCGACATGATCTTCATTAACGGGCGCGGACGGGTCGCGCACATCGTCGAAAACGCGGCGCCGATGTCGGACAAGTTGATTCCATCTGAATATCCGGTCCGCGCCGTGCTCGAAGTGATCGCCGGCACGGCGGACAAGCTCGGCATCGCGGTCGGCGACCAGGTGACCGGCTCGATCTTCGGCCGTGGCAGCTGAGGGATTTCCCGCAGGCCCGGGCGGTTCGGCCGCGGCGCGAGAAAATTCTCTTGGCGCTGGCCCGGGCGGATCTGCCGCTTCGCCTTGCTGGCGGCAGCCGAAACATATATCCAGTGCGGCAAGCGCCGGGGTATAGCGCAGCCTGGTAGCGCGGCAGTTTTGGGTACTGCAGGTCGCAGGTTCAAATCCTGCTGCCCCGACCATCTAAGTCGTTAATGCCATTTGTTCTGACCCGCCTCCAAACACCTGCCCAGCAAGAGCAATACGCCCATGACCGCCCGAATCTACAAACCGGCGCGCACCGCCATGCAGTCCGGACAGGCCAAGACCAAGGAATGGGTGCTCGACTACGAGCCGGAGGAGCCGCGCCTGATCGAACCGCTCATGGGCTGGACGAGTTCCGGCGATATGAAGCAGCAATTGCGGCTGCAATTTGAGACCAGGGAAGAGGCGGTCGCCTATTGCGAGCGCGAGGGCATTCCCTACCAAGTCTTCGACAGCATGCCCGGCGCCAAGCGCCCGCGCATCTCGTATGCCGACAATTTTGTCGCAACGCGCCGCGACGCCTGGACCCATTGAGCACGGCTTGTCGTACGCTGGGCCTCTTCTGCTGGCTGGCGCATTGCTTTAGGTGCATGTCGTCACGTCGCAGCGGGAACCAATAACAGCGAACCACCCATGCGCCGCCTGCGGGCCGCCGGCGCGCGCCGGCGGCTGTGAGGCGCAAACTCGGCGTGTTACTGTTTGCGGGAAATTTCCTCGGCGATGCTTGTCTAAGGTTTCCGTCAGCATGCAGCCGCCCGGCACCACATCGTTCCGATCGGAGAGGTAAACAATGTCGAAGGAAAGCCGCCCCAATCTCGATCGTCGTAAGTTTCTCACTACCGCGGCCGTTGCCGGCGCTGCCGGCGCGGTCACTCCCGGCCAGGGGCGGGCGGCGATGCCGGCCGGGGCGCAACAGCGCGTGCCCTCGGCTCTGCCGCCGAATGAGCACGTCGCCGCAGCCGAAACCGCCGTGCCGAACATCGCGCCCTATTCGACCGAGCACCGCCGGCCCGGCTCCGATTTTATGGTCGACGTGATCAAGACGCTGGACATCAAATATCTGCCGGCCAATCCCGCCTCGAGCTATCGGGCGCTGCACGAATCATTGATCGACTACGGTAAGAACACCAAGCCGGAATTCCTCACCTGCACCCATGAGGAGGTCGGCGTCGGCATCGCCCACGGCTACTACAAGATCGCCAATAAGCCACTGATGACCACGTGCCACGGCACCGTCGGCCTGATGCACGCCACCATGAACGTCTACAACGCCTTCTGTGACCACGCGCCGGTTGTCGTCATTGCCGGCAATGATCTCGACGCCGCCCATCGGCCGCCCGGGGTGCCGACGATCCATTCGGCGCAGGACATCAACGCCATCGTGCGTGACTATACCAAGTGGGACGACACACCGGTCTCGGCGCAGGCCTTCGCGCAATCGTTCGTACGCGCCTATCAGATCGCGACCACGCCGCCCTGCGCGCCGGTGGTCATTTCGCTCGATGACGGGCTTGCGCAAGAGCCGATCCGCGATTACGGCCAGCCGCTCTACATTCCGAAGTTCGTACCCACGGCGCCCCCGCAGGGCGACGCCGGCGCCGTGGGCGAAGCCGCGCGGCTTCTCGCCAATGCCGAGCATCCGGTGATTGTCGCCGACCGTGCGGTCAACACCGAGCGCGGCATGAATCTCCTGGTGCAGCTCGCCGAGTTCTTGCAGGCTCCGGTCGTGCGCCAGCGGGCGCGGCTCAATTTCCCCAACACGCATTATCTCAGCCGGCCGGCAAGCGTGATCGCTCAGGCCGACGTGATCCTCGGGCTCGAGCTGACCGATTACTGGGACGCGGTCAACAAGTTCACCGACAACAACGACCACGGCGTCGGCAGCGTCACGCAGCGCGTGCGCCCCGGCACCAAGCTGATCAGCATCGGCACCCAGCAGTTCCTTACCAAATCGAACTACCAGGAGTTCGAGCGCTTCCAGAGCATCGATGTCCCGATCGCCGGCGACGTGGAAGCCACGCTGCCGGCGCTCATCGAGGCGCTGAAGCTGTCGATTGCCGACAGCCGCAGGGATGCGCTCGCCAAGCGCGGGCAGGCGATCAAGGAGGCGCACGCGCGTGCGCTCGATGCCGGCAGGCAAATGGCGGCGATTGCCTGGGATGCGAGTCCGATCTCAACAGCGCGGCTATGCATGGAGCTTTACGCGCAGATCAAGGATTTGGATTGGTCGCTGGTGCCGTCCTCGGGCAATGTCAGCGGCTGGCCGACTCGGCTGTGGCCTATGACCAAGCCTTACCACTGGACCGGGACGTCCGGCGGCTACGGCGTCGGCTGGGGGGCCCCCGCCTCCGTCGGCGGCGCGTTGGCCAACCGCGACGAGGGACGCTTTTCCGTGGCGATCCAGTCCGACGGCGATTTGATGTACGCGCCCGGCGCGCTCTGGACCGCCGCACGGCACAACATTCCACTGCTGTCGGTCATGCACAACAATCGCGGCTATCACCAGGAGGTGATGCACGTGCAGCGACTGGCCAATTTCCGCGATCGCACTGCCAACGTCGGCAATGACTTCGGGCCAGTCGGCACCAGTATCATGAATCCCGATATCGAATATCACAAGCTCGCGGAGTTGATGGGCTGGTGGGCCAAGGGGCCGATCAAGGATCCCGCCGATCTCGCGCCTGCGCTCAAGGAAGCGGTGGCCGTGGTCAAATCCGGCCAGCCGGCTTTGATCAACGTCTGGACGCAACCGAGGTAGTGCTCAGAATCGCAAAGGGCTTCGACCGTCTTTCTCCTGCGGCGACAGGTGAGAGCAGGGTCAATTCGCGAGGACAAGGGAGATCGCCCGATGAAATTCGCTCGTACTTGTATTGCACTCGCGGGCCTTGTCGCCTGCCCCGCGCTCGCGCAAGCGCCGGCACCCGCGGGCTCGGCCGAAAACGGCAAGACCGCGTTCATCAAATACGGCTGCTGGCAATGCCACGGTTTTGAGGGGCAGGGCTCGAACGCAACCAGCGGCGGCCGCGTCATTGCCGATACGCAGCTTCCCTTCGACGCCTTCAAAGCTTATGTGCGTGATCCGGCCGGCGCCATGCCGCCGTTCCACGTGGAGATTCTTCCCGATTCGGCCCTCGCCGACGTCTATGCCTATCTGGAATCGCGGCCGAAGCCGAAGCCGGCGAAGGACATTCCGCTGCTCAATCAGCAAAGTGCGAGGAGCCAAAACCACTAGACTGGCGCGCCACTCCTATTCATCGGGTCCCGCCGCGCCAGCGCGACCGGGCCGCCGGTCCGCAAGGGCCCGGAAGCTCCCCGTGTGCGGCTGCCCTCGTTGGGGAGGATGAAATGATAAGCGTCAAGAGGTTGGGACACGCCACACTGACCACGCCTGACATCGAGCGACAGGTGGCGTATTACACCGAGGTGGTCGGGCTCAGCTTGGTTGAGCGCGGCAAGCATAGCGCTTATCTCGCATGCAAGCCTGGCCTTGAGGCGATCGCGCTTGAGCCCGGCAAAGCCAACGCGCTGTCGCGCATTTCCTTTCAGGTCGCGCCCGGCACCGATCTCGCCGATGTGACGCGCGCGCTCGCCAAGGACGGCATCAAATGCGAACGGCGCAACGGCCTATCGCCGGGCGTCGCCGAAGCTGTGGTGTTCAACGATCCGAAGGGCACGCTGGTCCAGATTTTCTCCGAGTATGCGTTCGCCAGAGACGACGGCCGCAGCGCCGGAATCATGCCACTCAAGCTCGGCCACGTCGCGTATCGCGTCGATGACGTGCAGAAGACGGTGAAATTTTACTGTAACGTGCTCGGCTTCCGCGTCTCCGACTGGCGCGACAACACGTTCGCCTTCTTGCGCTGCAACACCGATCACCACACCGTCAATTTCGTCTATGACGCCGAGCCGCAGCTCCATCACATCGCCTTCGAGGTCAAGGATTGGGCGGAAATCCAGCGCGCCGCCGAGACGCTCGCTAGGCACAATATACATCTGGTATGGGGGCCCGGGCGGCATATTATCGGCCATAACGTCGCGATCTATCACCGCAACGCCGACAAGGTGCGCGTAGAATTTTTCTGTGAGATGGACCAGATGAAGGACGAGAGCCTTGGCTATTTCGATCCGCGGCCCTGGCACCAGGACCGCCCGCAGCGGCCGAAAGTGTGGGGACCGGAAACGCTGCGCAACTATTGGGGATATGGCTCGGAGCGGATCATTCGCGGCTATCAGACCGTTGAGTAAAAGGCGGTCCTGAAGAGCGCCGCGCGATCCCGACGGGCTGTCTGCGATCGAGGGTAACGAGAATGCCGCCGTCCCGATCGCCGTGTCGTCTATTCATCGCACGGACGGGCTCGCATGATCTCACATTTCGCTTCGCTGAGCGTGGCTACGATAGGAAAACCGGCTAGGGAGGAAAAATCGTGAAACTGTGCATGTTCCACCTCATGCCGTACCGCGATCTGCCGGCAGACTTCGAGCGCCGTTACGAATCAGCCTATATTGATCCCATTTGGTTCGACGTTGCCGATCCGGAAAAGGTCGGCCAATACTATAATTGGACGCTCGACGAACTGCTCTACGCGGCCAAGGCAGGGCTGCACGGGCTGTGCACCAACCAGCACCATCAGAACGTCTACGGCTTTATGGCCAATCCGAGCCTGATGGCCTCCGTGCTCGCCAAAAACACCAATGGCCAGAACGTTGCGGTGATCCAGATCGGCTCGACGCTGCCTTCCACCACGCCGCCCACGCGCATCGCCGAGGAATATGCGATGCTCGACTGCATCAGCGGCGGGCGCCTCGTTGCCGGCTTTCCCACCGGCTTGCCGGCGGACGCGACCATCTCCAACGGCGTGGTGCCGATTGAACAGCGCGAGCGCTTTCGCGAGGCGCTGGCGCTCGTCAAGAAGGCGTGGTCGGCGCGGGAGATCTTTCCCTGGAACGGCAAGCATTATCAGCTCGGCATGGTCAACCTGTGGCCCCGTCCGCTCCAGCAGCCGCACCCGCCGATCTGGATACCCGGCTCCGGGATTTCATCCACCGCGGAGTTCGTCGTCGGTCTCGACCATTGCTTCTGCCACCTCAGCTATTACGGCGCCAAGAACGCCACCGCGGTGACCGATCGCTATTGGGACTTGGTGGCGCGCAAGGGTCGTGATGACAACCCCTATCGTTTGAGTTTCTTACAGCTGATCGGCATCGCCGAGAGCGACGCCGAGGCGGAAGAGGTTTACGCGCCGCACGCCGAATATTTCTTCCACAAACTGCTCTACACCGCGTCCCACTATCAGCAGATCCCGGGCTGTCTCGAATATTCGCCGCTCCGCCAAGCTTTGTATCACAATCCGCGCGCCGAGGTAAAACTTCGCGAACTCAAGGCCAAGGATTTGTACGAGCGCGGCTTCGTCATGGTCGGCAGTCCGAAAACCGTGCGCGAGCAATTGCTGGATGCCGTCAAGCGGTTGCGCGTCGGCCACCTGTTGGCGCTCCTGCATTTCGGCTCGATGCCGACGGAGCTGTGCAAGAGCAACATCGATCTGTTCGCGCGTGAGGTCATGCCGCACCTGGCGCCGCTCTGGGACGACAAATACGAGGACCGCTGGTGGCCCGAACGCCTGCGCGCGAGCCGCCGCCCGGCCGCCGCGATGGCCGTCGCGTCCTGAAAACCGCGGAGACCGATCATGCCGAGCCTGGAAACGCGCCGCTTGCGGCTGTGGCAGGACCGCATCGCAACGGATCTCGACATCACCGGCAGCGGTCCGGCGCTGGTTTATCTGCACGGGCCGTGGGGTCTGCCGCCCGATCGCAGCTTTGTTGCACTGCTCGCTCAGGCCCACACGGTCTACGCGCCGCGCTTTCCCGGCACGACTCCGGACGATTCCGAAGCGGCGCATGCGCTGTCCGGCTGGCTCGATCTCGTCGTCTATCACGGTGAACTGCTCGAGCGTTTGCAGCTCGAAGGGCCGGCTTGCATCGTCGGTCATTCGTTCGGCGCGCTTCTCGCTGCCGAATTGGCGGCGGCTGCGCCGCAATCGATAAAGAAACTCGTGCTGATCGATCCGGTCGGGCTGTGGCGCGACGATGCGCCGGTGAAGAATTGGATTGTGCTCAGCGACGCCGAGCGCCGGCCAGCGCTGTTCGCCGATCCGCAGGGCGAGGCGGCGCAGCGCTTCTTGGCCGTGCCGGCTGATCCTGAGGACCGCGTCGAGGTGCTCGCGCCGTTCATCTGGGCGCAGGCCTGCACCGGAAAATTCGTCTGGCCGATACCTGATCGCGGTTTGCGGCGACGCATTCACCGTATCGCGGCGCCGACCCTGATCGTCTGGGGCGAGAGCGACCGCATCGCAGCGCCGCTCTACGCCAAGGAATTTTCCGCGCTGATCTCGAACGCGCGCGTCGAACTCATCGAGAAGGCCGGGCACCTGCCGCACCTTGAACAGCCGGATACGACAGCGAATGCGGTATTGGATTTCCTCAATGGTTGATTTGATAAATTGATACAAGCGCCGAGTAATCTCGCTTGTGATGTTCGGCGAAATGAGGAGCATGAGCAGCCGGCGAATTCGGTGGATTTCTTCGGTACGGATCTCGATTTCGGCGGCTGACGGGAGCGAACGCGTATGTCGGACCAAATGACGCGCACCTCAATCCAGCTGCGCGAGCCGTAAGCGCAGCGCGTTGCTGATGACGCTCACCGACGACAGCGCCATGGCCGCCGCGCCGATCACGGGCGAGAGCAGCAGGCCGAATGCCGGATAGAGCACTCCGGCGGCAATGGGAATAGCTGCGCCATTATAGATGAATGCCAGCAGCAGATTTTGCCGAATATTGCCCATGGTGGCGCGCGACAGCCGCCGGGCGCGGAGGATGCCGTAAAGATCGCCTTTGACAAGCGTGATGCCGGCGCTCTCGATGGCGACGTCAGTGCCGGTACCCATGGCGATGCCGACGTCAGCGGCGGCGAGCGCCGGCGCGTCATTGACTCCGTCTCCGGCCATGGCGACGACGCGGCCTCGCGGCGCAAGCGCTCGATAACTGCGCTCTTGCCGTCGGGCAGCACCTCGGCTTGCACTTCGGCAATGCCTAGCCGCCGCGCCACGGCCTCGGCCGTGGCGCGGGCGTCGCCGGTGAGCATGACGATGCGCAGCCCTTCGGCGCCGAGTGCGTTGAGTGCCGCCGGCGTCGTTGGTTTGATCGGGTCCGCGATGGCGAAAAGGCCTGCGAGCGTATGCTCCACCGCGAGAAAAACGACGGTCGCGCCCACGCCGTGGCTGCGGCGGGCTTCGGCCGGTATCGTCATCGCCTCGATGCCGCGTTCGGCAAGATAGGCGGCGTTGCCCAGCGCCACCTTGCGATCTTCGACAACGCCGGTGACGCCTTTGCCGGCCGAGGCATCAAACTCGCCGACCTCGGCGAGGGCGAGGTTGCGCTCTGCCGCGGCGGCGACAATGGCATTGGCGAGCGGATGGGCGCTGGCGCGCTCGACCGAGGCGGCGAGGCGTAGGATTTCAATTTCGTTAAAGCCATTGGCCGGCACCACAGCGACGAGGTGCGGCCGGCCTTGCGTCAAGGTGCCGGTCTTGTCGATCACCAGCGTGTCGACCTTCTCCATGCGCTCGAGCGCTTCGGCATTCTTGACCAGGACGCCGCCACGGGCGCCGCGACCAACGCCGACCATGATCGACATCGGCGTCGCGAGACCGAGCGCGCAGGGGCAAGCGATGATCAGCACGCTCACAGCGGCTGCGAGCGCGAAGCTCACGCGCGGCTCGGGGCCGAACAGCGCCCACACGGCAAACGTAATCAGCGCCACTACGATCACTGACGGCACAAACCACGACGAGACCCGATCGGCAAGCCGCTGGATGGGCGCGCGCGAGCGCTGTGCCGCCGCCACCATCTGCACGATTTGCGCCAATAGCGTGTCGCGTCCGACTTTTTCGGCGCGCATGACAAAGCTGCCGTTCTGATTAAGTGTGCCGGCAATGATCTTGGCATCGACCGTTTTGGCGACCGGCATCGATTCGCCGGTCACCATGGATTCGTCGACCGACGAACGGCCGTCGAGTATTGACCCCGTCGACCGGAACCTTTTCGCCTGGTCGCACGCGCAGACGGTCGCCAACTTTGACGCGGTCGAGCGGAACTTCGACGTCGCCGCTCTCTTCAATCCGCAGCGCAGCTTTGGGCGCAAGATCGAGCAGGGCGCGGAAGGCCGTGGCGGTCGAGTGAACGAGCTGCTCCATGGTGTGCCGTACTTGAAACGGGTACCCGGTAGGGGTATATGGGGCGCTATGCGGTCACATGCCAAGTCATCGGTGCTCAGGCGCCTCAATCGGATCGAAGGCCAGGTACGCGGGCTGTCCCGCATGGTCGAGCACGACCGCTACTGTATCGACATCATCACCCAGCTTTCCGCGGCGCGGGCCGCTTTGCGCCGCGCCGAGGAGGAGATTTTGGCCGACCACGTGGCCAATTGCGTCGAGCACGCGATTGCCTCCGGCAACAAGGCCGAGCAGCGGCGCAAGATCACCGAGCTCATGAACGTGTTGAGCCGCGCCGAGCGCTGAGGCGCCGCACGCGCGGCCGCCGCGCAGGGCGCATCGCGAGACCTTGTACTGCCTCATGGGCGGTGGTTTGCCAGCGAGAGCTACTATGCAAGTGACATGAGGCCGTCCGCTCAGATGACAAGGCGCGCAGCCAATTCTGGCGGCCCTAAAGTCGGCCGTTTGGTTCTACCGATGCGGCGCCCTGGTTTGCCGCACGGCGGACGCGGCATCCGCGCACACGGCCTCGTGACTGCCGGTCGGCTGTGCCGGCTCCCAATTGTGATTGGCGCGGCGGACGCTCGCTGCCCTAGATAGAAGGCGCGGCCGCCTCAGCGGCGCGGGAGAAACGGAGGACGGCGATGGCTTGCAGCCTAGGGCAGAACGCCGGCGAGACGTATTCACTGCGTGCAGTTTTTGGTTTGGTTTATTTCGTTTGCGCGTTCACCGTTGCGGCCACGATCGGCGCCAGCGCCGCCGAACCGGCGGTCATCGTTCCGCCGCCGGCGCTCGATCCGGCGCCGCCGTCAGGCGGCGGACCGCAGACCATCGTACTTGCCGGAGGTTGTTTCTGGGGCATGCAGGCGGTGTACGAGCACACCAAGGGCGTCACGCAGGCGGTTTCCGGTTATGCCGGCGGAGCGAAGAACACCGCGCAATACGAGATGGTCGGCACGGGTACCACCGGGCATGCCGAATTGGAACAGGTGACGTTTGATCCGCGACAGATTTCGCTCGGCAAGCTTCTGCAGATCTATTTCTCGGTCGCGCACAATCCGACCGAGCTGAACTATCAGGGCCCCGATGCCGGCAGCCAGTACCGCTCCGAGATTTTCTATGCCAATGCAGAGCAAAAGCGTGTAGCCGAGGCTTACGTGGCGCAGCTCGGCAAGGCGCATGTCTTTCCCGAGCCGATCGTCACCAAGCTCGGTGCCTTGCCCGGCTTCTATCGCGCCGAAGAATATCATCAGGATTTTGCCGTTCGGCACCCCGATTATCCCTACATTGTCTTCAATGATCTGCCGAAGGTGGAAAACCTCAAGCGCCTATTCCCAACCTATTATCGCGAGGTGCCAGTCACGGTGTTGGCCTCGAGCAAGCCGAGCCAGTAGGTCTTTGCCGTTCGCTGCATCGCCGGTGGGCGCGTCATTTCGTCCTGCAGCCGCTATTCCGTGCTGCGCTGCACCGCAAAAAAGGGTCTGGCTCTCAGAGCCGTCGTCTATGGCCATCGCTCGCGCGGTGTCGTATCGTAAGCAATCAGCCGGGCTCGATAGAAACCCGCTGCGCAACCGGTGCGCAGACTTTAGGGGAACGCGGACATGGCAATGGCGACAACAACAATCGACACAATGTCCGAGGCGGAACATAGCGCGTGGCTGCGCAAGGCGGTCATTGCATCGACTGTCGGTACCGCGATCGAGTGGTACGACTTCTTCATCTACGGTACCGCGGCCGGTCTGGTTTTGGGAAAGCTTTATTTTCCCCACGAAAACCCCTTGTCGGCAACGTTGCTCGCCTTCGGAACCTATTTCATCGGTTTCGTCGGCCGGCCGATTGGCGCGGCGATTTTCGGCCATTATGGCGACCGGATCGGCCGCAAGGCGACCCTGATCGCGACGTTGCTATGCATGGGTATCGGCACGTTTCTGATCGCGTTTGTCCCTACCTATGCGTCGATCGGCATCTGGGGCGCCATCCTGCTTACGGTATTGCGCGCCATTCAAGGCATTGGTGTCGGCGGCGAATGGGGCGGGTCGGTACTAATGTCGATGGAGTGGGCGCGCAAGAATAGCCACCGCGGGCTGGTCGCGTCATGGCCGCAATTCGGCGTGCCCTGTGGCTTGTTGTTGTCGACCGCCGCGATCGCGCTGTTCAGTGCAGTGTCGGGCGATCAATTCGCCGTTTGGGGGTGGCGCATTCCGTTCGCGTTGTCGATCGTACTGGTCGGCGTCGGTTTGTGGATACGGCTCGGCATTCTCGAGACGCCGGTGTTCAAGGGTCTCGTGGAACAGAACAAGATAGAAAAGGCCCCCATTGTCGAGGTGATTAGGCAGCAGCCCAGGGAGATCATCCTGTCGGCGCTGCTGCGAATGGCCGAGCAGGCGCCGTTCTATATTTTCACGGCGTTCGTATTCGCCTATACGGTCGGCACGCTGAAAATGTCGCGCGACTTCATTCTTGGTGCGGTGATGGCCGCGGCCTTGGTATCGTTCTTTACCATTCCGTTTGCCGGACACCTGTCGGACCGCATCGGGCGCAAGAAAATGTATCTGATAGGCGCCGCCGTGATGGGGGTGTTCGGGTTCATCTATTTCGCCATGGTGGACACGACGGTTCCGGTCTTGGTGTTCATCGCCATCGTGCTGTCGCTCATCCCGCATGACCTGCAGTACGGTCCGCAGGCGGCCCTGATTGCCGAGGCGTTCACGCCGCGACTGCGCTACAGCGGCGCGTCGCTCGGCTACCAGCTCGCCTCCATTATCGCCGGCGGCCCGGCGCCGATCATCGCTACGGCATTGTTTGCGACCTTTCATTCCGGATACGCGGTGGCGTGGTATATCGCCGCCTGCGCGGTCGTGAGCCTGATTTCGACCGCGATGATGCCGGATTATACTAACAGAGATATTTCCGAAGGCTCTTATACCGGCAAGTGAGCGGCACGCGTCGCGGCGAGCGCCAGCGCCTGCCCGTTCATGAGCCGGAAAACTTGGCCTAGCCCTTGATCCCGCCCGCCGTGAGGCCGGAGGCCATGAAGCGGCGCAGCGCGTAAAAGACCGCGATCGGCGGCAGCGCGTAAAGGATGGCGATCGCCATCATGTAGTTCCACGGCGCATCATCATCATCGAAGAATTGCTCCAACGCCATGGCGACGGTGGTGTGTTTTTCCGACATCAGCAGCATGTATTGATAGAAATAGTCGTTCCAGGCGAACAGCAGCGCGAAGGTACCGATTGCCGCCAGCGCCGGCGCCATCAGCGGCACGTAGATGTGGCAATAGAGCTGAAGCGCCGAGGCGCCGTCGATGCGCGCGGCATCGTCGAGCTCGCGCGGAATGAGCCGCGCGTAGTACTGCAGGACGAGAATGGCGTAAGGCGTGGCGAGAGTCACTTCCGCGGCAATGACTGACCAGGGATTGTCGAGCAGGCCGTAAATGTGCATGACGCGCAGGAACGGAATGATCAAGGCCGAGGCCGGGATGGCATAGGTCAGGAGCGCGGCGCTGGACAGCGTCCAATCCCTGGCGAGGCGCATGCGGCCGACGGCGAAGCTCGCCAGCGAGGCCACCAATACGGTGAGCACCATGACCGCGCCACCGATGAAGAGGCTGTTGCCGAATTCGGGCCATATGTCACGGACGTCCTCGACCTCGGCGTTCCACAAACTTGTGAACGCGGCGAGGGTCGGGTGCGGCGGCCAGAGATCATAGGTAAATTCGTTGTGGCCGGCGGGATCGAGCGCGACCAAAAACATATTGTAAACGGGAATGAGCGACCAAACGAGAATGATCGCTCCGAGCGCGGCCGAGCCGGCTGCCACAAGCATCCTGCGCCAGCGAAAGCTGCGTTGCCCGTATTTCATCGCCCGCAGAGCTACACTCACAACTGCACCTCGGTCGCTTCGAGGCGTCGCAGCAAAAGGATCACGAACGTAACGAGCAGCGGAAGCGCCGATAGCCCGGCCGCGATCCCGAGCGGCGGATTGGCGTAATCGAGCGCATAGTGAAAGCCGAGGGTGGAGAGGACCTCCGACTCGAAAGCCGGCGTGCCGGCGGAGACGAACAGGACCGGGGAGTAGTCGCCGAACGCCCAGATGGTCGAGATCAGAGTGCTGATCACGTAGAGGTTGGCGAGGAGCGGTGCGGTGACGTGGACGAAGCGCTGATAAAGTGAGGCACCGTCGACGGAAGCGGCATCGTAAAGGGCCTGCGGGATGGCCATGCGGCCGCCGAGCAGGACCAAGGTCCACAGCGGCGTCCATTTCCAGATGCTGGCGGTGATGTCCCAGCCGAGCGCCGCCCAACCGTGATTGAACCAGAACACAGGCTCGAACCCGAACAGGGACAAGAGGTTGTCCATCAGCCCCTGCGGGTAGGCGACCAGCATCCAGTGGAATGACAGGTAGGCTGGGACCGCGGGCAGCGTCCATGGCAGCAGAAAGACGACCAGCAGCGCCTTGCTCCAGCGGCTGCGGCGGGCGAAGAAGCCGGACAGGAGCAGGGCGAGTATCATCTGCACATTCACTGCCAGTCCGACAAAGAGCACGGTGTTGATCGCCGCCCGGACGAAGCGCGGGTCGGCCAAAAGCTCGGCGTAGAGCGCCCGATCGCTGCCCATCCACAGGCCATAGCCGACCGGATAGGCGACAAAAGCGACGAACAGCGCGGCGTAGGGGACGAGGAAGGCCAGCGCCCAAACGAGATCGGCGCCGTGCAGGGGGACGCGCCAATGCGGCAGCTGCGGCCATCGGACGGCGCCGGAGGATCTCGCCGCAAGAACGGCCGGAGTGACGCTCATGAGAGTGATGCTGCGCTTAGGCCCGCTCAGCCCTTGACCCCGCCCATGGTCAGGCCGGCAGTCATGCGCCGCCGAAACGCGTAATAGACCGCAACCGGCGGGATCGCGTAGATGATGGCGGTCGCCATCATGTAGTTCCACGGCGCCTCGTCGCTGTTGAGGAACTGCGCCAAAGCCACCGGCACGGTCATGCTCCGCGTCGAGGACAGAAGCATGAACTGGTAGAGATACTCGTTCCACGCGAGCAGCAGCGCATAAGTGCCGACCGCGACCAAAGCCGGCGCCATCAGTGGCAGATAGATGCGCAGATAGACCTGGAGCGGTGAGGCGCCGTCGATGCGCGCCGCTTCATCGAGCTCGATCGGGATGCTGACGCCGTACTGATGAAAGATGAAGATCGCATACGGCGTGGCGAAGGTGATTTCGGCGAAGATCACCGCCCACAGATTGTTGGCGAGACCGTACTTGATCATGATGCTGTAGAATGGAATAGCGAGAAAGGAGGCCGGAATCACATAGGTGAGCAGCGCCGCGTTGCTGATGATCCAGCCGTTCTTCAGCCGCATCCGTCCGATCGAAAAGCTTGCCAAGGAGCCGATGAGCAGCGTGAGAAAGGTCGTCGCGGCGCCGATATAGATGCTGTTGCCGAATTGATGCCAGAAATACTGCAGATACCAGTAACCCTCGGTGAGCACAATCCAAAAGCTTTGCAGCGTTGGAGGCGCCGGCCAGATGCTGGTGGTGAATACGTCGCCGTGCGACTGGAGCGACACGAACACCATGTTGTAGATCGGCGCCAGCGTCCAGACGATGAGAACGAGCGCCAGTCCGATCGCCGCCGCTTCCGTCATATTGCGGCGCCGACGATAATTGGGACGTCGTTTGGTGCCGCCATTTAGCAGGGCTAAGCTCACAGCTGCACCTCCGTCGTACGCAATTTGCGCATGAGGATGATGACCAGCGGGATCATCAGCGGCAGCGCCGACATTACCGTGGCGACGCCGAGGTCGGGCCGCGCCACCTGGAACGCGTCGCGGATGCCGAGGGTCGCAAGGACGTGGGTGGATAGCGCGGGCCCGCCCCCGGACACGAAATAGACCGTGTTGAAGTCGCCTAAGGTGAAGATGGTCGAAAGCAGCGTGCAGATCAGATACAGGTTGGCGATCAGCGGGAAGGTCACGTGGACAAAGCGCCTGATCCCGGTTGCGCCGTCGACTTCGGCGGCGTCATAGAGCTCCTGCGGGATGGCCATGCGGCCGGCGAGCAGGATCACGGTCCAGAACGGCATCCATTTCCAGATATGCGAGGCGATGACCGAGCCGAGCGCCAGCCAACGCGATGTGTCGAGCCAGCCCGGCCCGTCGATCCGGAACAGCTCCCAGAGCACGTTGTTGAGCAAACCCCACTGGCCATTGAGCATCCAGTGGATGGAGATGAAGGTAGGCAAAGCGGGGACCGCCCAGGGCAGCACGTAGATGAGCAACAGGCCCTTGGTCCACCAGCTGCGTCGCATGAAGAAGCCGGACAAGAGCAGGGCGCCGAACATTTTCAGATTCACGCCGATGCCGAGATAGATCACGGTGTTGACCACCGTGCGCAGGTAGATCGGATCGGAAAACAGTTCACTATACAGGTGCGGGGAGTGGCCCATCCACAAGCCGTAGGCGACTGGATAGGCCACGAACGCCACGAACACCGCCGCATAAGGAACCACGAAGGCAACGGCCCACGCGAATTCCGATCCTTGCAAGCCGCCCCGCCAAAGACGACGTCGCAGCAGCGACCGCGAGGGTGCGGTAAGTTCCCGGACGGCCTCAAAGGTTGTGCTGCTCATTGTCTTGCTCTCAGGTCTGCGCGACGGGGTATTTGGCGAGAATGGCGCCGATGTGCTTCAAGGCGGTTTCGGCGGCCGCTTCCGGAGTCACATGGTCGCGAATGACGCTGGCGTGTGCGGTGCCCCAAATCTGCGCGGCATTCGCCTCGGCCATGCCGGGGTTGTAAGCGTAATGGCGTGGCACAGTTTTGCCGAGCACGCCCTGCGTCACATAGGCGAGGCGGTGCGGGTCCTTCGCATCGGTCCACCATGGATCGTCCTTGACGATGCTCGGGTAGGCCGGCAGCCAGCGGGCGAGCCCGGCCTTCAGATAGGCGCCCGAGACCTTCGGCTGAATCACATGTTGGATGAACTCTTTGGCGACGGCGACGTTCTTTGCCCCTTTGGGGACGAAGGCGCCGCCCACCTCGAGCGGCGAGGCGATCGGCTTGCCGGAATTGTCGTTCGGCAGTCCCATGGTCACAGCGTCATGGTACCGCTCGGGATCGTGGATCATCGCCAGTTCGGTCGAGATCGTGCCGTCGAGATCCATGACGATCTGCCTGGCGTGAAAGGCGTTGTTGTCGTCGGGATCGCCCCAATCGAGCGCCCCGGGCGGCACATAGCCCTGCTTGAACGCGTTGGTGATGTAGGTGATCGACTTGATCACGCCTTCCTTGACCGCCGGATCGTCGAGATGCGGTCGCCCGTCCGCAGTGACGATGCCATAGCCGCCATAGGCGGCGAGGAAATAGTTGAACAGATTGTTGCCGTCGGCCGGCCCATTGGTGGTGGCTTGCAGGCCCAGCGAATAGACGCCGCGCAGGCCCTGGCTCCGCAGTTTGGCCTGCGCCGGCTTGAAGTAGTCGAAGAAAGCGTCCCAGGTCTTAGGCGCCTCGGCCACTTTCAGGCCGGCCTTTTCGACCAGCGAATTCCAGATGTGGAACGGCAGTACCTCTGTCTTAAACGGCGCTTGATAGGCACCGCGTTCCCTGGTGACGTTGTTGTAGAACCGCGAGGAGAGATAGGCGGTGGGATGCAGCTGCGATTTGAGCGGATCGACGATGTCGCTTAGATCGACGAGCTTGTCCTTCCAGGCGTTCTGGGGGACGACGGTCGCGGCCTGGCTGTCGTGCGACATCACGTCGGGGACATCGCCGCTGGTGAGCGAGGAGACGATCTTCTGCATCAGCGGCCCAGTAGGGATCAAGCTGTACTCGATCTTGTTGCCGCTCTGCTTTTCGTATTCGGCGACCATGGCGCGAAAGGAGGAATCTTCCTCCGGGACAAAACCCTGATTCCACCAGGCGATCGCGGTCTTGCTCTGCGCGTTGGCGATAAAGGGCCGGGCAATTGTCCCTGCTGCGGCGATCGCAAGGGAATTGCGAAGCACGGTGCGCCTGGTCGATTTGGTCATCTAATGTTCCTCCCGTGGTCTGCGATTGCTCGCCGCCGGGCGGTCGCTCCGCGTATAGCGGTGCGATGAACGTGGGCACAGCGCGCGGGCCAAGGACAAGCGAACTAGGCGGCTGTTATTGAAGTTTTTTGCCGCGTAAAGAGTTACGTATAGCATGCCCGCTTATCGTCTACCAGTCGGGCCGCGCCGCCTGGGTCAATTTAAGCGGCCGCCTTCTTGTTCCGCACCGCCGCGATCACCTGATCGGTCTTCGGGTCGATCAGGTGCATGTGATCCATCTGTGCCATGAAGGCCATTGGCTCGCCCGGCGAAACGGCAACGTCCGGCGAACAGCGAGCGCAGACATCTACGCTGGCAATGTCGAGATGAACCATGGTTTCCGTGCCCATCGGTTCGACCACGTCCACCGGCAGCGTGAACTCGGCGCCGGCACGATAGGGTCGCTGCTCGGTGATGTGCTCGGGGCGCAGCCCAAGGAGGAGATCGCGCCCCGCATACGGTCGATAGCTCGCCGCGCGCTCAGCCGGCACCGGCAGCGTCAAGGCGCCGCCAACATCCACGGCCAGATCGCGGCCGCGCTCGATCAGCCGGCAGGACAAAAAATTCATCGCCGGCGAGCCTATGAAGCCAGCGACGAAGCGCGTGCGAGGATGATGATACAGATCATTGGGCGGGCCGACCTGCTCGATCTCGCCGGCATTCATCACCACGACGCGGTCGGCGAGAGTCATCGCCTCGACCTGATCATGGGTGACGTAGACCGACGTGGTGCGCACTTTTTGGTGCACCTTCTTAATCTCGGTGCGCATCTGCACGCGCAGCTTGGCATCGAGATTGGACAGCGGCTCGTCGAACAGGAAAACTTTGGGATTACGCACGATGGCGCGTCCCATGGCGACGCGCTGGCGCTGACCGCCCGACAGCTGTTTGGGGCGCCGCGCCAGCAAATCCTTGATGTCGAGGATTCGGGCGGCGTCCTCGACGCGGCGGCGAATCTCGTCTTTGGGAAAATGTTTCAGCCGCAGCCCGAACGACATGTTCTCGAACACCGTCATGTGCGGATAGAGCGCGTAGTTCTGAAACACCATGGCAATGTCGCGATCGCGCGGCGGCAGATCGTTGACCAGATCGCCACCGATATAGATTTCGCCGCTGGTCAATTCCTCGAGGCCTGCGATCAGCCGCAGCGTGGTGCTCTTGCCGCATCCGGAAGGACCGACCAGCACCAGAAGCTCCTCGTCGGCAATGTCGAGGTCGATGCCACGGACCGCCTCGGTCTCGCCGAACCGTTTGACGACCTTGCGCAGAGACAACTGAGCCATTCTTCACCCCGGATGGTTGAAGATTAAAGCGTCGGAGCAGCAAGATATCTGATCGCCAGCAGTTCCTATTTTCTCAATATGCGCACGGATTGTACGGCATTCGCCGCTTGCCCGTCAGCATTTTGTCGAAAAGGCCGCAGGAACACAACCCAAACGTTTGTTGCGGATTTTGCTCGGCGCGCGGATCGGGGGTCGACATCTGATTGTGTGCCGCCGTCCGGCTGCCACGAACGAGCGCCCGATACGCGGACCTCGCGCAGTTGAGGTGCGCGCCCGCGGTAGCGGCCGGCCGCGCGCGAGCGCGGAGGTGGGGGAAGAAGAAGTCAGGCAGCGCGATCGATCTGCGGGTCGAGATTCTGCGTCCGTGCCTTCGGGACCCGGCGGGTCACCCAGCAGCCAAGAACGATCAAGGCGACCGCAGCCGCGAAGATCAGCCACAGCGCTGCATCGGCAACCATGTCGTCCATGTCGTCCTCCATGGTCACGCTCTCGGCAGGGAAGGATGCGCACGCCCCGCTGCGAAAGCGCCGTGATTCGATGTCGCACGCCGGCGGCGCAGTGACGCAGCAGCGGCGCCGCGCCGGGCGCCAAATTGGGCTGCGCGCGCGGCATGCTGCCTGTGGCGGCGACCGGGAAGGCCGATTGGATCGCGGATGCCTTGGGAGCACTGCTGCGGTCGAAAAGTGGCCCGCAGGTTCGCCCAGATTACGGTGCGCGAAGCGAATCGCTATGACGCCCCCAATCAACAGGCCCTTTAAGCGCGAACAAGGATGGAATTCTGGCAGCTTTGGTTAACGCGTCGTAACGCCGAGCGGCAAATCAGCTAGGGTCGAACAGCAGCCGGCTTTGGTCCTAAATGTCCCTTCAGCACAGCTGTCGCCGAGCAGCAGCTTACAAATTTTTTTGCGCCGAGCCGCAGCCGGCCGTTCGTGCTGGGATGGGCTCAGCGGTGCACCATCCTAACGTGATGTCGAAGGTCGGCGGCCGAAGCGCACCACGCATGCTGGCTGCTTTTGCAGGCCTTGTTCATGATCGCCAACCCGCTGCCTGTGGTCAGTAGAAAAGCCGCCGCGAGTACGATTAACAAGGGGGTTTTCATTGCCAGGTCCCTCTGCGTGCGGGCCCCCCGATTCCTCCCCATCCGCTCACCTATTGTGGTGCAGATGAACAGCAGATGAACAGGTGCGCCACCTTCCCGCCAACACACGCTGCTTCAATGCGACTGTCGCGACGAGTCGCTCGGCGAAATTGATTCTGTTTGCGGGGAAGGGGCCATTGGCTGTTCAAAGCACGGGTGGGATCTGGGCTTCAGCCAAAAGCCAAAGAATGCTTGCAAATGCCGGCTATGGCATCTGGGCCGTGCGGACAGGTTTGGGCATCTGTATTTTACTGTTCTGTGGGGCCATGGTTTGGACCGGCAATGCCGGCGCTCACCCTCGTGCACGGCCCAAGGACGGTTCAGCGCCGCACCACGTCGCCAAAGCCGCGCACGCGGCACACCCCACGCACCGCGCGCATGCCGAGCACGAGGGGGCACGAGCAGGCAAGCACAAATCGGCTGCCATCGAGCTGCCGGTTACAAGGCCAGCACTTGCTGATTTGCCGCCGGCTCTCGCAGCCGTAAGGCAGGCCTTTGAACTGATAGCGCGCGGCAAGTTCGGCGACGCAACAACGCTCGAAAAAACCATCAAGGATCCGGCAGCTCGCAAGCTCGTAGAGTGGGCGCTGCTGCGCCGCGCCGACAACGGGCTCGCATTCGAGCGCTATGCCGATTTCATCAGGGCCAATCCGGACTGGCCGAGCCTTGCATTGCTGCGCCGACGCGCCGAGGCGATCTTGTGGCGCGAGCGGCCCGACGCTGGCACGGTGCGCCGTTTCTTCGCGCACAACCCGCCGATCAGCCCAGCGGGTAAGCTTGTCCTCGCACGCATGCTAAAGGCGCAGGGCGATGACGCAGGGGCGGAGACCGATGTTCGCTCCGTGTGGCGATCAGCTCCGCTGCCTTCTGAATTCGAAAGCGCGCTGCTCGCCGCATTTCCCAACGTGGTGACGCACGCGGACCATGTCGCGCGCATGGATCGGCGTCTCGGCGCCAAGGATTTTGCCGCCGCGATGCGGGCCGCGAAGCGCCTCGGCGACGAGCAAATCGCAATCGTCAAGGCATGCGCGGCCGCAGAGACAAAAGCGGCGAACGGGGGAAAGCTGCTCGATGGCATTGCGGCTGCGGCGCGCGACGATCTGGGCTACGCGCTGTGCCGTATTCATTGGCTCATGCGCAACGATTCGCCAGGCTCGAATCTTCGCGGCCGCATCGTGACGCCGAAGGGGGACGTTGCGGCAGCCGCAAAGCTGGCGCTCAGCGCATCGAAGCAGGATTTGCAGGAGCAGGACACCGACGAATGGTGGCGCGAACGCCGCGCGCTCGCCCGCAAGCTTCTCGACCTCGGGAATGCAACCACCGCTTATCAGGTGGTCACCGGCGCAGCGCCGCCTGCCAACCCTTATTACCGCGCTGAATATCATTTCCTGGCCGGCTGGATCGCTCTGCGCTTTTTGCACGATGCTGGCGCCGCGTCCGCGCATTTTTCCCGCATCGACGAAGGTAGCGCCGACCCGCGCATCCTCGCTCGCGCCGGCTATTGGCGCGGCCGCGCCGCCGAAGCCGCCGGCGATATCAGCCAGATGCGCACGCACTATGAGGCCGCCAGCCGCTACCCGACGTCGTATTACGGGCAACTCGCGCGTGTGCGCCTCGAAGTCGGCGGCATCGTCTTGCGTCCAGCACCTCGGCCGGCGAGGAATAGTGAACTGGTCCACGCCGTCAGTATCCTCTATGGCATCGGTGAGCGCGACCTGGCGCTGACATTCGTTTCCGATCTTGCGAAAGAGAGTTCCGACACCGCCATCTTAGCCGCGGTTGCTCAAGTGACGGCCGAGCATGGTGATGCGCGCGCGACGGTGACCGTCGGTAAGGCCGCAGTTGCGCGCGGCATGGCGCTCGACCAATACGCGTTTCCTGATTTCGGCCTACCCCGCTACGCCGCGATCGGTCCTGCAGTCGATCCCTGCATCATCTATTCGGTCGCGCGCACCGAGAGTGCGTTCGACCAGCGCGACAAATCCTCGGCCATGGCGGTCGGACTCATGCAGGTCACCCCTGAGGCAGGACGCGATACCGCCAAACGGTTGCGCGTATCCTACGATTGGCATCGCCTGGTCTCTGACGCGGTCTACAACACCCAGATGGGCGCCGCTGAACTGGCCGCCCTGCTGAAGGAATATCACGGCTCCTACATCCTGACCTTTGCGGCCTACAATGCCGGGCGGGGGCGGGTGCAACAATGGATCGCCGCGCACGGCGATCCGCGTGATCCTAAAATCGATCCAGTCGATTGGGTAGAGCGCATCCCATTTGCCGAAACCCGCAACTACGTCGAGCGCGTCATGGAAAATTTGCAGGTTTACCGCGCACGCTTTGGCTCGCCGGTGGCGGCGGCTGTACCCGAACTTCACCACGCGGGCGCTGTCGAACCAGGAAGCGCGCCAGGCCTGGTGGAAACCGTTGCGCATTGAGAGACGCCCAATTTCCCGCTTCGTCACCCGCTCATCGCATTCCCGGTGATCGGCTGAAACCGGCGCATGTGCGGGCTAGTCCCACTTTAAGAAAATACCGGTCTGCCTTGCGGGCCGATCTTGCCCTTGAAGGCGACATAGCCGCCGTCGATCAGCAGGTCGGTCGCGGTCACGAACGAGGATTCCTCGCTGGCAAGGTAGAGCGCGCCAGCGGAGATTTCTTCCGGTTCGCCCGGCCGATTGAGCAGATGCCGCGGCCCGTTGATAATACGGGCCTGCTCTTTGGCGCCCGAACGCGCGCTCGAGCGATCCGTCAAGATGAATCCGGGCGAGATCGTGTTGGCGCGAATGTTGTCGGCCGCATGGTCCATCGCCAAGATGCGGGTGAAATGGATGAGCGCCGCCTTTGTGGTGCAATAGGGCGAGCGCAGCGGCACGCCGAGATGGCCGAGCTGCGAGGCGATGTTGACGATGCTGCCGCCGCCCGCGCGGCGCAGTTCTGGTACCGCGAATTTGCACATCAGGAACACGCCGGTGAGATTGACGGCGATGGCCTTGTTCCACTGTTCGAGGCTGAGGGTTTCGACAGTACCGTCCGGTGTCACCGCTGCCGCTACATTCACCAGCGTCGTCAGCTTGCCGAAGACTTCGACGGTACGTGCGATCGCTTGCTTGGCGCTGGCTTCGCTGGCGACATCGACGCCAATCGCCTGCGCGCGGCCACCTTGATCAGCGATCGCGCGGGCTACCCTCTCGGCTTTGTGCAGATCGAGATCGGCAACAGCGACGGCGGCGCCTTCGGCCGCGAACAGCCGCGCGATCGCTCCGCCGATTTCGCCGCCGCCGCCGGCGATCAGCGACACGCGTTCCGCTAACCTTGACCCAGCCGGCATGTCAGTTCGCGGCCTGTAAGAAGCTGCCGTCGAAGATCGCGGATTTCGGCGGGTACGGGGCCGTTACGGTGCCGATAGCAGCGAGACCATCGACCATCTTGGCATAGGCGCCATCCGACACGTCGCCATCAGTTCCGAACAGCTTGAGTTTTTGGATGAGATACTCATACGCCTTGCGTGAAACGTCGGGCTTCTGGTGCGCGTGCTTGACAAGGATGTCGATGGCCCGTTCCTTGTTGGCTGGATCGTAGAGCCAGGCGACCGCGCGCGTATAGTCACGGGCGAAGGCGACGAGCGCGTCGCGGTGGCCTGCCGCCCATTTGGTATTCGCACCCCAGACGGTGAAGGGAACGCCTTCAGCGTAAGGCTTGGTGTCGCCCAGATTGGAAAGGCCAGCCGAGATTGCTTCAAAATAAGTCGGCGGATTGAAGATGGCGGCATCGACGGCGCCGGAGACGAGGGCAGCGAAGCGGTCGCCAGCGGCCTTGGCATAGATGAAATCGACATCGCTCGTGTGCAAGCCTGCCGAGGCGAGGAACGGCTTAATGTAGATCAACGTAATGTCGTTCGGTCCGTCGATGCTGATCAGCTTGCACTTAAGATCAGCAATGGCCTTGATTTCCTTTTTGGCAAAGACCCCGTAGGGCGAACCGCTGAAATCCGACAGCACGATCCTGTTCTGCGCCTGCGCCGCGTCGCCGGCAAGCAGTCCGGCGACCAACAATGCGGCTGCCACGATCCGGTGGCGCCCGCGAGGAATGGCGTCGGCAGCCGAACTTGAGTGCATGAAAAACCTCCACGTCTGTCGTGCGCGGGCGCGATGTTTGCATAGGCTAATAAGCACGCTTATGGCAATCTATAGCCTGAACGGAAGGGCCTCATGCAATTCGGAATTTGGACGCCACTGCCGCACCGATTCGGCCCGAGCCGGGCATGGAGCGAGCGGTCGCCGAAATCAAATCGCCGCGGCCAACTTTGGGCGCGCATGAGGACGGCACGTTTGTTTTCTCCTGCGAGGTGGTCCGCCGCGCCGACGAACTCGGCTTCGAGACCACGCTCATCGCCGAGCGTTTTCTTGGCCCCGATCTCTCCACCTGGGTGCTCGCCAGCGTCCTCGCCATGGTGACCAAGCGCATCGAGCTGATGGTCGCCGTGCACCCGGTATGGTGACGCCGCAGGTCGTTGCCAAGATGACCGCAAGCCTCGACCGCATCAGCCGTGGGCGCGCGGCGCTCAACATTGTCAACGGCTGGTGGCAGGAGGAATTGGACTTGTTCAGCAACGGCAGTTGGATTGGCGATGCTCAACGGTATCCGCGCATGGGCGAATACATAGCGGTGATCAAAGGTCTATGGACCGATTCAAACTTTACGTTCGACGGGGCGTATTACCGCGCCCGTGTGCGCGCCGCGCTCACCGGCGGAGGGAAAGGTGGTCATGCCGAAGGCCGGCGAGATCGTTGCCAAGCAAGCCGACGCCGTACCCGGCGATCTATGCAGCCAACCGCTCGGCAAGGCGCTGATCGCGCAACACTGCGACGTTTGGTTGGGCGAGTACAAGCCCGGCTATCGCAATTTCGAAGAGTACATCGCGCTTATGGCACCCGAGTTTCGCTCCATGGATGCGCTGGCGCAGAAATGCAGGCGCAAGCTGCGTCACGCCATCAATCCGCAGGTGATTTGCGCCGATACGCAAGCGGAAGCCGAGCGGCTTGCGGAAAGCGGGTCGATTTCGTCGTGAACTATGACACGACAAAGGCCAGCTGATCCGCGTACGGCTGCCAAGCGGCCGCGCTGGCAGGTGCACTTCACGCCGACCGCTGCTTGCTGGCTCATCTGGTCGACTTCAGTATCGGGCCGCTGGTTATGCGTTCTCATAAAGTGCGGCGGCGCGGACGTCGTCCTCGATCAGGCGCCAGGTATGGTCGACCAAGTTGACGAACTCCGCGCTGCGCTTGATGTCCAGATGGCGCGGCCGCGGCAAGGTGATCTTCACCTCTTCCTGCAGCCGTCCCGGCCGGCGCGCGAACACCAGGACGCGATCGGCGAGAAACACCGCCTCGTCGATCTGGTGGGTGACGAACAGGACCGTCTTGTGCCCGCGCTCCCAGATGCGCAGCAATTCGGTTTGCATGATCTCGCGGGTCTGGGCGTCAAGCGCCGCGAACGGCTCGTCCATGAGCAGAATTTCCGGGTCTATGGCGAGCGCGCGGGCGAGGTTGACGCGCTGGCGCATGCCGCCGGAAAGCTGGCGCGGATAATAGTGCTCGAAACCTGCCAGCCCGACCAGCTTCAACAGCTCGAGCGTGTGCCGGCGCTGCGCCGGGCCGGCATCGCCGGCGATTTCGCGGCCGATCATGGCGTTGTGCAGAACGCTTCGCCAGGGCAGCAGGCTGTCGTTTTGAAAGACGAAACCGCGGTCGCGGCCGGGATGGCGCACCGCGCGGCCGTCGAGCAGCAGCTCGCCCGAGCTGGCGGGCTCGAGCCCGGCGATAATGCGCAGAAAGGTCGTCTTGCCGCAGCCGCTCGGGCCGACAACGCAGATGAACTCGCCGCGCGCAATGCCCAGATCGATGCCGCGCAAGGCTTCCAGACCGGCAAACGATTTGCCCAGTCGCGATACCTGAAGCTTTGCCGGCATGGTCAATCTCGCGTCCAGGGAACGAGCCGGCCTTCGAGCCAGCCGAACCCGGCCGTCAGCACGATGCCAGCGACGGCGAGAATGACCACCCCGGCAAACAGATCCGGCATGTTGAAGGCGTCGGCCGACTGGCTAATGAGGTTGCCGAGCCCGGCCCGTGAGCCGAACAATTCGGCCACCACAACCCCGATCAAACCGCGGCCGATGCCGAGCTTCAGGCCCGTGAGGATGAAGGGCACGGCCGAGGGCAGCGATACTTTCATGAAGATCTGTCGCGGCGTGGCGCCGAACGACCGCAGCATCTCGATGAGCCGCTCGCTGGTGGTGTGCAACCCCGCCTCGGTGTTGATAGCGACCGGGAATATAACCAGCGAGATGACGACCACGACTTTCGACCAGATGCCGATTCCAAACCAGAGAATGAACAGCGGCGCCAGTGCGATAATGGGCGTGGCATAGAGGCCCGAGACCCATGGCTGCAGGGCCTGCTTGGCGGTCTTGCTCCATGCCATGGCAAGCCCCAGCGCGATCCCCAGCACGCTGGCGATGACATAACCGAGCGCGAATTCACTGGCGCTGACCACGATGTCGCGCCACAGCTGGCCGCTGCGCGCAAGCCTGATGACGGCGATGACGATCTGCGAAGGCGCGGCGAGAAAAAGCGCGTTGGCGACCAGGTAGCGGCTGATCAGTTCCCAGAGCGCAAGCCCGCCGAGGACCGACAGGATGCCGGCAAGGTAACCGCGCCCCAGGGTGGCGACGACCGGGTGCCAGGGAGCGCCGGTCTTCACCCGCGGCTCAACCAGAGCCGCCGGCCCAACATCTTCACGCGTGGTGCTCATCGCAACCTGACACTCTGCAACTAGCGCCGTGCTCAACGAAACGCATCATTCGTTGTGTTTAGTATCTGTCCCGACTGCGCCCGATAGTGGCTCGCGATTTCGGCGCCGGTTGCCTTCCAAACCTTTTGGTGCTGGCTGATGTAGCGTAGCGCAGCATTGAAAGCGTCAATGCGATGCGGCACTCCCGTCAGATAAGGATGGATCGCGATTGCCATCACGCGGCCGGACTCGGCACCCTCACGGTAGAGCACGTCGAATTGCCGACAAATCATTTCACGAAACTCGTCGGCCGTGCGATGCAGACGCTCGAATACGGGCTTGTCATTGATCTCGTGGCTGTAGGGCACGCTGACCAACGTGCGGCCGCCATCGAGATTCATCATGTAAGGCTGGTCGTCATTGGTCCAGTCACACACATAGTCGCAGCCTGCGGCGGAGAGCAGATCCAGCGTCTCCCAGGTTTCCTGCAGGCCGGAGCCGAGCCAGCCGCGAGGCCGCGTGCCGGCCCCTTGCTCGATGGCCGCTAGCGAGCGCTTGATAATGCCTGCCTCCTCCCCAGGCGCCGCGGCATTGAGGCGGCGCGTATTGCTCTCGCAGTGCCCCATCCATTCCCAATCTCTCTTGTTGCCTTCCTCGATGATCACCGGATGTTCGGCGCAAAGCTCGCTGTTGAGGGCGACCGTGGCGCGGATCTCGTGACGATCGAGCACCTGCATAATCCGGAATACGCCGATGCGGTTGCCGTAGTCGCGCGCCGACCAGGTGGGGATGTCGGGAGCGGGAGTGCCTGTGCCGCCGGAGCCGGGTGGCACTTGCTCGTCAAGCGCGAAGAATTCGATATTGGGAATTACCCACAAAGCAACGTGAGCGCCGTTCGGCCATTTGAGCGGCGGACGACGGATAATAGGAGAATAGGGAAAGGGTCCGTAGCGGCCGGCTTTCATCGAGGCTTTCCTGCAGGGCTCGTAAGCAAAGTGGTCGAGGCATATCCTGGCCGGACGGCGAGGGCAATGCAGAGCGAATCCTGCAGCAAGGCCGACACCGACAAAGGGGTCCGTGCCATGACCCCCGAAGATTTCGCGAAGCCCGCCCCGCTCTTGTGCTCTGCGCTCGCGCATAGCGCCGGCGCGCTGCGATCCACCCGGGCCGAAACCAAGATCGTGTCGGGCTTTGCCAGGGTGCGTTCGTTTGTTTGGTTTGAGGAGAATGGCGTGTAGATGCTTGTGGTCGGCTCGGGAGCGGCGCAATAGCTCGCTGCAGGGTCCCTCAAATCGAGTCTAGAGCTGTTTGCCGAATTTGTCTGCACCATAAGCCGGCGCGGGCCGATCAAGATCGCCGTCAATACGGTGGACCAGCCGGCCTGTGCAGCCGACGCGAAGCCTGCATCAAGTCCATCAGCATTGGCAGCATCAAGGACCTTGACCTTGATCTACATGGAAGCGTTTACCGCCACTGCCGACTTCAAAGTGGCGACGTTGATTTCGCCTGTGACAAGGAGGCGACGCACGACGGGCTTGCGGTGTCGCAGCGGGCAATATCACTAGAAGTCTCGAAGTATCAACACCTACGCCGGGCAGTTGCCCGCCTGGGGTGTGGCCGGCGCGAACCGAAGCTTTCAGCACGCGGTGGACGTGTTTCCGCTATTCTGCACGCGCAAGTAGCGGGCGGTTTGGCCCCGAGCGAAGTCCGCGAAGGCCGGCACGATTTTCTCCGACCAGGTCACCTACCTCCATGCGGAGATGCAGCGCTCCGCCCTTGGTTAGGCTCGAAGAATAGAATGGGCCGCGATTCGATAGAAGTCGTTAACGCAGGCGTGGCACCTTCTGGCGCCCAAGAACGCGAGTGTGCTGCTATGCCATTCGGCTTCACTGATGAAGAACTGAGTTCCATCACCGCATTGACGTCAGCATTGCCACCCTCGGTGCGCGACGGCTTTTTGCAAATGGTCGCTGAGCGGATCGCGGGATACCCATCTTCGGCCCGTGGCCCCGGCCTCGTGTATCGTATCGCGGTCGAGGCGCAGCGAGACTTTCTGAAGCTGAAGGACGTCGCTGTCGGCAAATCGCAGCCACTTCGTCTGCGACAACGATCTTAACGCGCTTGCTTTTCCATCTGAATTGGCAGGCTGCCCGATTTGAGCAGCATTGACCCATAATTCCAGCAATGGCCGTTAACAGACATCAATGATAAAACGCCGCCACAGGCGCATTGTACGCGCCGTTTGTTCTCTACGGTATCGTTCCGATCCTGGTTTGATGATAATGCCGATGGCCTGGTCCTTGTTCTTGGAAGCCGGCGAACAAGCCGGCAAGCTCGCCGGCTGGCGATTTGTCATTCATGTCATGGTGCAATGTTATCGGATAAAAACAATTGCTGAAATCCGAAAGAGAGCCTGGTGCTGACGGAACTCGAACCTGGCTCCCCTCGTTGACGTCGGCGTGTTCCTTTTCGCTCCGCACAGGGGCCTGCCGCGGGAGCTATGCCATGTTCGTCTTTCAGCGAAAACTTCCCAATCACATCGTCCCGATCCACCCGGACAATGCCGCAAATAGCGACTGGATGATCTTGCTTGAGGCATGCACCATCGTCGGACCTTCTCCGACGCGGCTGCGCGTGGCCCGGACGACACAAGAGCGGAAAATCGTCAGAAAATGGAAGTCCTTTCGTCGCCGACCCTTTGTGGTTGTCGAGGGTTTTGACCCGCGTATCCATCGTCTGTATTTCTGCCCGCAATTGTACAAATTTGACGGCGACAGCAGGCTCGTCCCCTTGGAAGGCGAGGAAATGGGAAGGCTGGTTGCTCAAGCGCTAGAGGGGAGCGTCAAATCCAGGCTGCCATGGTATGAGCCGAGCGATCGCGTGCCGAACGATCCCATCATCGCCGGTGATACCCCTAGGGATTTCGACACGCTCGTCGTCGACAAACCGGCCGCAAAGCCTACGCTTGTCAGATCCGTGGCTGAGTGAACGGCGCATCCGGCAAGCGTCGATCAACAGGTGCTGATACCCGATCACGCCCTTGAGCATCGCATACGGGCGGCGGCTTCGGCACCGCAGATTTGAGCGGACCGTTTCCAGGTCAGCCTTGGCGCTAAGCAAATTGCCTGTCGGCTTCCCACGTCCCGCAATAGCGCCAGATCACAAGCATGATCGTACACAACGTGGCTAGCGGCCGGCTTGCGGTTCCTCTAGCCGGTCCCCTTATCGTCCGGCCGAGCGCGCAAAGTCACGATGCCGCGGAGCGTGACGCAACGGCATGGCTGGCGCGGCGATGGTCTGTGGCGCCGCTAGCACTTCAGGCGCCGCTCGTCATTATCGTATTCCTGCTGATGGCGCTCACGGCGGTGGGTACGTTCGGGCTCCTGAGCTGCGCTCACCTGGCCGAGCGAAGTGCGATAGCTGAGGCCATTGATCGCATCGCGGCGCCCCTCGCGCAGCAGATTGCACTGGCAGAATCTAGAGTAAAAGGCATTGATGCCCGCATCGCGCAGCTTGACGGGACAGTGGACGTGTCGACGGTGCATGGTCACACCCGATTGCCCCTGCCGGTGATAGCAGACCATCGCTGCGATCGGATGGCCGAACGACAAAGAGTGGCCGAACAAATGGCCAATCTGCAGGTCGACACGGTCGGCATCGAAGGAGCGGGCGAACCTGAGAGCTAAAATGGCCCGGCTTTCTATCTCACCATTTGTTTGGTTCCGACAACATCGAAGGCACTATTCGTGTCATTACGGCGGTTCTTGTTTGTGCTCGATCCGCTTGCCGTGTGCTGACGATCGCGGCAATATGGCGGGTCAACGCTGCAACATCAGGCGGACTCGCTGACGCTTCGAAGGTGTTTTGACGGACGCGCGGCCAGGGCCGCCGTCGGATAACCGTCAGTCAGGATTGCCATACGCCGGTAAAGAAACGTAACGCGTTCCTGCTGTTGGGGACGGTCAATTGGAATAGGGCGACCTGCCAATGGCGCCCTTGGTCGCTACTGGCCCAGTTCTGCAATGGCCCGCGTTCGAATGCGGATCGGATCGCGCTCGCCGGTTTTGGCAACCTCGATCATCTTGCTGGCAAGCAACTCGGTCACGGGATCGCGGCGGTCCTTGAGCCCGAGCATGCGTAAGGCGTCCTCGTAAGCGGCCGCAACAGACTTGATTCTTTCCAGTTCCAGGCCCGAGTTTTGCAGTAGCCCGTAAATGGTCATTGTGCCTCCCTAACTTCTATGACCCCAGACACGACGACTCCCCGTCCGCCTGCACCAAGCCGTGCGGCGAAACGAAATCCGCAATTGATCTGAACTCCCCGACACGCAAGCCGGTATCCTGGAAGTGCGTTTTAACGAGGGCAAAATCGAGTCGGGCGTTTGTCTTTGCCTGGTCGGTTGACCTTTGACAGAACGGCTATCGACTGTCGTCCTGTGTCGGTGCTGACATCGATTCTGGCGGCTGCCACCGACCTTAGGTGCGCAGCATGATGAACTGAATCGGGCTTTAAGAGTGGCGACCACTCGTCAACTTTCGCGCTCCAGCGAGCAGCAACAGCTAACAAAACAGCTGGAAGCCTTGGGCTGATTCCGCAAGCATTCGGGCTGCAGTGCGCAATTAGCACCGAGCAGGCTCGAAAAAAGGTGTGTGTGGAGCCCGAGCCGACCTTAAACGCAGGAGGCTGGCTGTCACTGGGAAGCGAGCGAAATACGCGTTATGTCGCGGTCACAGCCAAATGGCGACAAGCCCAAGTGCTACACAGGCGATAAAGAGCATTGCAATTACCCATGCGGCCCGTTTTACGGTGTCCGCCAATGTCGGCATGTCTGCGGCGATGGCCGGTGCAACGTACCAGTCAATGCCGGTTCCCGGGATACTGAAGCTTGTTCGAAAACGTCCGTCAGTAAGGCTAAACCAAGCGCCTTTACCCCCGACACTCCACGACACGCCGCGCTTGCTCAGGTTCATGCGGAATGGGCCGGCGCGAAAACGGACTGGCATGATACATCCCCCTGTTAGGTAAAGAATTGTTACAGTTATTCACGGCCGTTCGATGATTTTTCGCGGCGATTTAATGGCAGCGCAATGGCCCAGAAGCGGCCGCTTGTCGCGCGAAGTGCAGCCCCGCGCTTTGCGGCGCGACGCGGAAACCCTCCAGGACTTGTGAACGCCAGCCCGGGCGGGCTTCCGCCAACACCGCGGCAGCCCGCGCAATCACAAAGTTTTTATTTGCGCCGACTCAAAACGACTGTTTGAATTTCAATCTACTGTTTGAAATGCATTGAGGCGCCAGATGTTTCCGACTCGCGAATGGGCCCAGACCGTCGATCAGACCACCGCAACCCCCCTTTGTCCGAATTGCGGACGGGCGATGCACTTAGACCGGATTGTGCTGCGAACCGGCGGCCTCTCGGACCTGACGTTTAAGTGCGGGGCGTGCTGGGTAATCGAGCTGGAGACCACAGGTAGTAGGCGGATCGCCGGCGGTGCTGCGGGTTGATTTTCGCCGAAATGTTTTCGCGTAAGCGCTGAGGAGGATCGGATGATGTCGTGGCTTCCGCCTGCGTTCCTCGTTGCGTCGGGACTCCTTAGCCTTGCTTTGGTTGCGTTTTTACTGTTTGAGATCAATAAAGCCGTTGAACTTGTAGTTCAGGCTGCCGCAAGCCTGCGACCCGTGGCGTCGGGGAACGAAAATCGGAAACTAACGCTGCGGCGCGCGGCCAACGCAGATTTGCGACCGCGAGGTTATCTGACAGGTCTGCTGGGTTTGACGCGGTGCACGTGCAGCGTGGCATTGCGGCCCAGCCGCGCTTACCACCACCAGCTTGTTGCGCACTTCCATTCTGAAGACGCAAAGCTAGCCCGCAGGGTTTCGGTTGTTTACGATCGTAATCACCGCCTGCGTGGTCGCCGAAGACGAAAGCGAGGCTTCGCCTCACACGGGCGGGGCGTGCAGAATGTGGCTCCGGTCGCCGGTTCATGACGAGCTCTGGTAAGACCAGACTCAAACACCGATAAACGGTCAAAAGCCTCCAAGAGGCAAACCTGCACGACCGGAGCCAGGCCGATGATAGCACAGAACGCGACCGAGATTGTCAACGGTCATGTGCGGCTGGAGGGGGATCGACCGAACGTACTTCCACGTGTTCGTACCGGGCTTGCAGTACGAACAGGTATTGTCCGCTTTAGCATCGCGGCCAACTATCGTCTTTATCGGCAAAGCGCACAGAGCACGCGCTCGGTGCGGTTATCACGCCGTTACGGGCGGAGCAGTGGTTTTTTAGCCGGCTGCCAAAGCAACGTAGCTGTCGAGCTCTGGGAGTTGCTGTAACGCGCGTGGCTCTACCGAGCGCGCTTGCTGCGACGTCTTTTTCTCTCGCTGCCCGGTCTTTCTCGTCCTCGAGATTGGCATGTTGATAGAGATGCGGCGAGCACGTAAGCCCGCTATAACCGTCATGAAGTGACGAGCCAATAGGCGAATATGATGCCGATTATAGCTAGCAGGTGCGAAATGGTCCAAAAGTGTTCTATCATTTCTGCATGGGTCCCGACTAAAAGTCTATTTTCAAATATTAATAATGAAGAGCAAAATTGGACAAACACAGCGACTATCACCTAGAACCTATCTCTTTTGTTGAGGTGCAATTCGCTACTGGCGTTCAAGGTCCAGTTGTTCATGCTGCAACTGCATTTGCGGTTGCATCTCATACCGGCTTCGTTGACCTGGCTGATATCCGCGCAGGGGGATGTTCGCCAAAGCCCAACGCGAGGGGTTGACCAACTTACCGTTATTTTGAGTGAAGCTTTTTGTTGATGCTGTGGAGATCGTGGTGAGCATAGTTAGGGGCTGCTTATTTTGTCACGTGAGGAGAGGCAACCCCTTCGCTCCGCGCCAGTGTGTCGCAGCATCTGGCTAGGAATGGCAGAAGTTTGAGAAACCAGGCCGGTAAACCGCGGCCGAGTTGTTGTGGGCCACTGGGCGTCGACTAGACGGGCGTTTCCATGAATTTAGTCGTTTGCGTGGAACAGTATTCGCGTTATAGCATCGCTTGTGATTATGGAATGGCCCGCCCCTCTTCAGCGATCCGAGTTAGGATAGCTGCCTTCAGCGAAGAGAGCGGGACCAATGGATATCGTGATAATTGGCGCTGATTTGGGCAAGAATGTTTGCAGCCTCGTCGGTTTGGATGGCGGCGGTCGGGTGGTACTGTGCCGTCGTCTGGATCGTCGGTGGCTGACTTTGCGCTGAAATGGCCTGGTTGTGTCGTAGCGATGGAAGCGTGCTGCGGGGCGCACCACCTTGGCCGTCTACTGGCAGCGCAGGGACATGAAGTTCGACTGATGTCGCCGGAATATGTCCGTCCTTACGTCAAGGCGCAGAAGAATGACGATCGGGATGCGGAAGCGATTGCCGAGGCGGCGCTGCGCCCGACCATGCGGTTTGTCCCGGTGAAGAGCGAAGAGCACGGATTGTGACCGTCGCCTATGCTCCGCTGGCAGCGCTTGACGGTCAACTCCGACCCGGCAAGCAGCCCCCGACCACGACGAGGCCAAGAAGCCTGGTTGGTGGATCTGGGCTGTCGTAAGCTGCTCGCCCGATATTGCCCGCGAGCAAGGCCCGGGGCGGGGCATGACTTGCTCGCCAATTTTGGCCAGGGCACGGCGCAAGATCCTCAATCAGCAGGAGGTATACGCGTGTCCGATGGCACAAGGTCCTCAACCGGGACTACTCGCAGCAGCGCGGGCGACCGAATAGTTTCGCGAGCCAGCTATGTCGGACCAGGATGACAGCGGCTCAGATCGAGCGTCTTAAGTATGATGGAAAGTGGTGCTTTCGTTTCATCCACGGGCAACTATTCTGCATGCATTGATAAGGCTCTATTGAATTTTGAGTGGGTTACGCGGCATGCGGGTTGATGGTTCGGAAGTCGAGTTTGCCGGCAATGAGGAAGATGACGGTGCGGATGGTCGAGAGTTGGGTGAACCCGCGGGCACGGCGCTTGGCGGACTGGAACAATCCGTTGAGCGCTTCGAGGAAACCGTTGGTCTGGCGCGTCTGCGCCCAGGCGATGATACCCTCGAGGTTATTGCGGACCATCGCGGCGACTTCTTTCATCGGCTCGACCTTCGATCGCATGACGCAGGTACACCAGTGAGCGAGCATGGCGCGCACGACATTGATCTGTTTGCGATCGAGGATTTCCCGCAGCCGCTCCTTGTAGGTCCAGGCGCGTGCGGTGCGCACGGTGGTCATGCGCGCGATCAGCGCATCGAGATCGGCCGCAGCCTCGTTGGACAGTCGCGATCGATCCTTCAGGAGCGACCAGCGCAACCCCTTGAGCGATCGATCGGTACGCTGCTCGATGCGCCGGGTGCGGTCGACGGCGGCGTTGGCATGCCAGACGACGTGGAACTTGTCGAAGGTGATCCGTGCATTGGGCAAGTGCTCAGCACAGCCCTTAATGAAGGCCGGCGACATATCGATGCTGATCGAGTCAATTTGCGCCGCGGTGCAGCCGCGGCTTTCGATCTCTTGGGTCAGATGCCCGATGGTCTCTGCACTTCGGCCCTCGGTGACCGCCAACACACGCCGCTCCGTGGCATCGGCGGCCAGGGTGATGTAGTCGTGCCCGCGAGCTCGGGAGGTCTCATCGATGGCCAGCGCCCGCACCGCCGACAGATCGGTCTGGGCGAGCGCGAGCTCCACATAGCGCTCACAGATCGCTGCCACCCGGTGCCGGCTCTCCCCCACCAGGCGGGCGGCCGCAGCGAAGGTCATCTGCTGGCACAGGATCAGCACGAGAGCTTCGAACAACAACGTGAAGCCCGACAGTTTCCCACCCCACGGCGGTTCGACTTGGCGCACGCTGCCGTCCGGGAGCTTCACGCGCGGCACCCGCACCTCCAGGAAACACTCGTGCTGAAAGAAGTTCAGGTGCCGGTAGCGCTTGGTAACGGTGTCGTGGACTGGATGCTGGCCGTCGAACCCCGCCACGGCAAAGCGACTGCCGGCAGTGAAGTCCACGCGGATCGTCAGCATCTTGGCCGCCGCGTCAAAGTCCGTCCCTGCTACATACCACGGTGAGGATACTCCCAGCGCCACCTCAAACAGCTCGTCCGACATGCCCAACCCCCGTTACTATCAAAGCTTACCCTTACCCACTCAGATTTGAAGAGAGGCATTGATAACAACTGCATCGATGGTCGCATGCTACACCACAGTGTGGTTTTTCTCTTGCGATTGGTGTCGCATTTTGAGCACTCGCGTATGAAATTGAAGCAAAAATTACCATCGCACCTAACGTCACGGAGAACACCTTGGACATCATGTTGACGCTCCCTCGTTGTCATTACCGATGTTAATTGAAGGGGCCAGGGCACCACTACTACCCTATAGCGGATGTCGCAAAAATAGTTTGATACAAAATTTTGCCATTTCACGCATCAGCGCATCAGCAATAGGAGCGAGCTGACTGCCTCACACGGGAACTAAAGTGATCGCGTCACGGCGCTTGAGGCGCGAACTCAAAGCGCTCCGCCTCGGGATCATTTTCTGAAGGTCGCACCGGGCAGCCGCAAGGGCCGCGCAGCAGCCCGCTGCGGATTTCCCTGTCGCATAGCGCGCCGTCCTTGAGATCCCACACAATGCGCGCGGTTCAGGCGCCGCAAGTGATAAATACGGCTTTAGCGCCTTGCTCTTCAGGAGGTGCTTCCCCGCCCGCCGCCGTGCGAGCTGTCGTCGTCAGCCGCTAAGGTCTTGGCGGCTATGACGGCAATTTCGATACTGTCGTTCTGGTTAAGCCCCGCGACTTGCACGATCGTCCTGGCGGGAAGGTTTGATCCAAATTTCTCAACATAGGCATTGTTCACCATCGGACACAGGTTCATGTCAGTGACATAAACGGTAGACGATAGGGCGCGGTCAGCGAGCTGTCGACGCTCGCGAGAATGCGGCGAAGATGCTCGAAGATCAGCTCAGGCCTTCGAGCGTCATCAAGAACAGTCTCTTTGGCCCGCGGCGTTTGAAGAAATCCAGTAGTTCATTCACCTGGTTCTTTGTAATAGTCGATAGCAGCGTCTGTAGATTAGCCCCGAGGTATTCACCGATGATGAAAATGTTGTCGAGGAGTATCGACCTTGCCGCTGAGTAGCAGGCCAAAACGCCAGCGGCGTCGCAGCGCCTTATACCATGTAACGCAGCTCTCCTTACGCAGGCAGTATGGGGACTTTCGATTTAGGATGCTCGTGACCGATTAGTGCGTCATACCAATGCACGAAGGCGAACAGGAACAACATCCCGGCACCGATCAGTATCGCGGTCACCGCCGCGGCATAGACGCCCGCCAGTCGCTCGCCAGGAAGGACAATTGCATTTGCCGCCAAAGCCAGCGCGCCGATATCCATCGCCAGCGAGAATACCACCACCTGTAAAGGCAAACGCGTCGGATTTACGGCAAGCCGACGGCGCGGAAATGTTAATGCCCAGCACCCGAGAATGACAGCCATAGCGCCGCTTGAAACGCGCCAAGCGATCGGCGCCGGGGCTCCCAATAATGTCAACAGCGGCGGCAGAATCGAGCCGAACGTCGTCATAAATCCCAATTGAACCCATGTACGGGTCACAAAGCTGTCCCACTTGGTCATTCGACCGCCGAGCATTTGACGAAGAATCATTGTCAGGACGGATAGTCCCGCGAAGGTCACGCCGACGGTCGCGATTGTGTAAAGATATCCGGATGGGTCCACTCAGCTCCTCCACTGATCGCCTGGAACTTTTCACGGCTGAGTTTTCAAGCCCCGCCCTTATAGCACGAGCTCGACCGCTGCTGGACAGCCTTTCACTCCCTAAAAAATTTGACAAGATTGTAAGGTGTTAAGTTGTGGAGGAGTCCTGGCCGCAGTTCCCCACCATGGCGGCAGAGAAAGGACCCACCGCTGAGGGCTGGTGGCGCGCTGCAAGGCAGCTGTCGCAACGAAAACTTGTGGCCGAAGAGAAACGCCGCGGCACTAAGCAGGAAACGTCGCTTAGTCGCTGCCGAGGGGAATACAGACAGGCCGAACAGGCCAAACGCGAACCTGAGATAAAACAGGGCAAATCAGCGAAGCCGACATTAAAGAGGCACCAACGCGGGCGTAAGAAACTCGCCAGGGCGACCGGCGCAAGGCATAGCCCATCAATACAGGTTTTATCGATCTGATAACGGAGACCGGTTGCCACGTAAGGATTTGTTTGCCGCCCAGAAAGTTCGACAGGTGACAGTCACCGGTGAGATTGCGCAAGTCAAAGGGGAAGGCCCCGGGGGTATGTCCAACCCTCAAATCGCAGAAGAACATCGAGGTGTAGCCGAGCCCGATCTCGGCAGATCGTTAGGCTTTGTCGAACAGTCCATGCAACAACGGGCCTATTAAGCTAGCGATCATAGAGCGCATTTAGTCGGGCACGTGCAAGCGTCCAGCCTTTTCAGAACAACAGCTGAATGCGGGCCTGACGTCCGGCGAATTGAAAGTACTGTGGTGCTCGTCACAGACGGCTCCTCGGGCGTCAGTTAACTCTGGGTGTCGTCCTCGTTCCATGCTGCGAAAAAAGCAAGGGAATTTAGACTGGCCATGGACACACATCGCCTCCGATATATTCGGCCAGATCCGGCCACAACTGCAAGGACTACATCCTTAATGATAAGTTGGGCCAACTTTGCCTGGATGGAAGCAGCAACGAAACTGGGGGCGCAGCAAAGAGAGATACGACAGCGTGTCCTAAGGGCCCGTGACTAAGGCCTCTGGCGAGTGCACATCGCGGGGCGATCGAACCATGCCGTTTAGAAAGGCAATGTCTCTGACGACCATAATGGCCGGCGTTTTGTTGGGCTCGTTAGTGGCTGCACAACCCACCACCGCAGTGGCCGAGGTATGGTACCCCTGGTGTCTACACGCGAATCCTTTGCACTGCTGGTTTACGAATTGATGGCAGTGTGAAGAGACTGCGAACTTCCGCGGCATATGCGAGCCCAATCCGTTCCCACCCGAGGCCGGCTGATCGAAGGCGTGGGGGTAAGGACGCGCGCGTACTGCTCAATCGCTATAGTCCATCGTGGCTGTGTCCATGAGGTGAGGTTTGCCGGCAAGCGCCGCGTCCTTGACGATCATCACACGACCAGTCTGTTGCTGCGGTCACATCTGCGAGCAGCAGGCCGAGCTGGGCGGATTAAAACAACCGGAACCGGGGTTTTCTATGTCGAGCAGCCCAAACGGAGTTACACGCATGAAGGCTTTCCTGATCATGTGCGCGGTTCTCGTCGGAATCGCAGGGACCAGCACGCAGGCCGACGCCCAGAACTATCCATGGTGTGCCTATTATAAGAACGGCGGTACGAATTGCGGATTCATTGCCTTCGACCAGTGCATGGCCAATATCAGCGGAGTCCACGGCTATTGCGCGCGCAATACGCAATACATTCCTCCCCCGGGTCCTCGCCCGCGTTATTAATCACAGCACAGACGTCATACACAGCACCCGCTGGCCCGCCAATCGGCAGCCGTGGCTTGCGCTCCTCGCCGGCCTGCGCAGCCCGTCAAACTCAAGTAGGTCGAAGGCGCAGAGCACGGCAGGTTGGTCGTGACGGAGCCGGAGCAGTCGGCATATCTAAAGACCAGTCATTGCAATGGCAGAGGCTCGGCGCGATCCCGCAGCGCGAATTCGGAAAGCTCAGAGCGGGTGCGCCATGCCCATCTACAAGAAAGTGAGGGAGCACTACCGCAACGGCCTCCGGCTCCGCTATGAGGGCGAAAACCGGCGCTTCATAGCCACTGACGGGCACCTCCTGGTCGAGGTGGTTGCCCGCACAGACCCCAAGAACGTCAGCGGGTTTCGGCCCAAGGAGCAATTCATCCCGCGGCCGCGCGGGCAAGGCGAACGGGTTCCAGCGCGCGAGAATTGGCGACACGCCATCCTGATCATTACGCCGTAACTGCGGCTCATCTTTGCGGGCGCGCCGGCGGCCAAGAGGCGCGTTTTGAGGAGCAGCTTTCCCGATTGCCAGCGCGTCTTCCCGCACCGCGAGCCAAGGAGGGGTTTTCACCATGGACCGCGAGGAGCTGAAGAACGCCTTGGTCGGTTTCGGCACCAGGCGTGGTAGCAAGACGCCGACGATCTGGTAGACTGTGATCTTCCGGTCTCGAATAGCCGCAAACGTCGCGGACGGCAGTTGCTTCCATGTTCTCTCCGATCTAGAGTCGCGCCATGACACAGACGAAATGGTGCACACTTCAGGCCATTGTCGTGGGCATGGTATTGCTGTGGCCGTACTCGCCGCCGCCTGGCTATGCTCCTGCGTTTTTAGGTGCGCTTTCTGCGGCAAATCCAAACGGACGCGCCGTGCCCACGAGGCAAACTCAATCCGGGACCACCGAGGGAGGCGGCCCCGCAAACAGCCCCGCTATGCCCACAGGGCAAACTCAATCCGGAACCACCGAGGGAGGCAGCGCTGCACCGCCATTCCCAGGAGGCAAACCCAATCCGGCACCACCGAGGGAAGCGGCCCCGCACAGCTGCCAACTGCCGCTCCACCTGCGAAGCACGCGGCCAAAGCGCCTAGATAAAGAGCCGAAAGTGTTGCCCGTACTACCTGGCTCGTCTGCATGAGAGTGCAGCATCTGGCGCCGGCCGATGAGGAAAGCAAGCGGCGGCGGTCTTTCTCCAAGACCATCGTGATCAATACGGTTCAGGCATACTCTGGGCTGAGGTGCGACAACGATCACGATGACAATCTTGCGGCTCAAAACGCAGGGCTCAGCGTGCTAAAGACGGTGCTTGAAAACGCGGGCACGGGGCCGGTGAGAGGCGCTCAACTTGCTTGCCGCAGATCAGTCATGCGAGCACCTGCGACGGGTCACATCCAAGGAGCCTTTGGCTCGAAAGCGATGTTTGCCACAGCTCACGTAGGCTTCGCCCGAAGCCGCAAAATCTTGCAAACCAGAAGGCCGCTCGGCCATTGGCATAATCGACCTTAGTCATCGATACCTCATTATGATCAACGATCTGTGGTACAAAAACGCGATTATATATTGCGTTGCCGTCGGAACCTACATGGACGCCAACGGCGACGGCATTGGCGATTTCCAGGGCCTTATGCGTCGGCTTGACTATTTGCAGGGCCTTGGCGTGACCGCCCTTTGGCTGATGCCATTTCAGGTATCTCCCCATCGGGACGACGGGTACGATATCGCGGATTATTATTCGGTGGACTCGCGCTACGGCACGCTGGGAGATTTCGTCGAATTTGCACAAAGCGCCAAACAGCGTGGCATCCGGCTGCTGATCGACCTCGTCGTCAATCATACGTCGAATGAACATCATTGGTTCAAGGAGGCCCGCCGGAATCGCGATTCCAAATATCGGAACTGGTACGTATGGTCGAAGAAAAAACCGCCCCAGGCCGACCAGGGCATCGTATTTCCCGGTGTACAGAAATCCACCTGGAGCTATGACGGATGTGCCAAAGCGTGGTACTTCCATCGTTTCTATGATTTCCAGCCCGATCTCAATACCGCCAACCCGGAGGTGCAGGCCGAGATTCTTAAAGATCATGGGGTTTTGGATTCAGCTCGGCGTCTCGGGCTTTCGCATGGATGCCGTGCCCTTCGTGATTGCCAGGAAAAGCCCAAGCGTCATAAGGCTCACAGAGCAATATGATATGCTCCGCAGGTTTCGCGAATTCGTGCAGTGGCGTAAGGGAGACTGCATCATCCTCGCTGAGGCCAATGTGCTGCCGCGAACGGACATGCAATATTTCGGCACAGCCGGCGACCGCTTGCATATGATGTTCAACTTTGAGGCCAACCAGCACTTGTTTTATGCGTTGGCTGCAGCCGACACCCGCCCGCTGGCGGCCGCCCTAGAATCAACCAAAACACGTCCAGTTACCGCACAATGGGGCATGTTTCTACGCAATCATGACGAGCTCGACCTTGCCCGATTGAGCAAAAGGCAGCGTCAGGCAGTGTTCGAAGCGTTCGGTCCCAAAAAGGAGATGCAGCTCTACAACCGTGGCATCCGGCGTCGACTCGCGAGCATGCTGGATGGCGACCGGCGGCGACTGGAGTTGGCCTATAGCCTGCTGTTTACGCTGCCTGGAACGCCGGTTATTCGTTATGGCGATGAAATCGGGATGGGCGACGATCTCTCACTCCCGGAGCGCAACTGTGCGCGTACGCCGATGCAATGGTCCAATGAGCCTAATGGCGGCTTTACCAAAAGCGCCAAACCGCTTTTGCCTGTCATCACCGAAGGGCCATACGGATTCGAGAGTGTCAATGCAGCCATCCAGCGACGTGACCCGGGATCGTTGCTTAATTGGACCGAACGCATCATCCGAATGCGCAAAGAAGTGCCGGAGATCGGCTGGGGCGATTTCGCGATCATTGACAGCCGTGACCCAGCCGTCCTGATCATCCGCTATGACTGGCGCAACAATTCGGTGCTCTTTATTCACAACCTGGCTTCCAAGCCGCGCGAGGTGAGGTTTTCTACCGGCTTTACCGGTCGCAATGTGGCAGCCGGAAGGTTGTTGGTCAGTGTCCTGTCAGACGATCACAGCCGCAGCGACAAGCAGGGTCGCCATCGCCTGGTCCTCGAGGGCTATGGTTACCGCTGGTTCCGTGTCGGCGGGCTGGACTATCTGCTTCGGCGCGCGGAAATCGGTTAAAAGTCTGGCGCAGCTAGACGCAAACAACAGATGGCAAGAGCGCGCCGCAGCGGCGCTGACTGGATCGCAATGACCGGCACTTGCGCGAAGCCTGCAGCGCTGCGAAACTGGGCCGGCGTTAGGTTAGCACCGCGTCGCCGCTGCCATTTGTGCTAACCCAAATACCCTGCAGGGTTGGCTCGGCATTGTTCCCAAATCATCCGTTCAACCCTACCGGCTGAGATACGGCGCCCACGCAGGTCACAAAAATAGTGCTTTACATGGTTGATTGGGCGTTTGATTGATTTTGATCCTCGTTCAGCAATCGAGATGATGGCCGCCTGCAACGAGCCAGGCGGGATCGAACCAGCGATCGGCCTCGCCGTTGTACGGCAGCCGGTTGATGTCCCAATGGCGGATGAAAGATGCATAGGCGGTATAGACGGGCGGCCCGCCGCCGATGAAGACGACGCGGCTTGGAAAGCGCGCTAGTACGTCCTCTGGGCTATCGGAAGAATGAATCTGCAAGATATCGCGGTCCTTGAAGGCAAAGTCCGGGACGGAGGTAAAGGTGCGGTGGCCCATGATGATCACGTGTCCGCGCGTGAGCTCGAAGAAACGCTCGACATCTGCGACATATTCGCGGCCGCGATTGCCCTCCCAAGGGAGACGACCGCGGAGGCCGAATTGGCCGCGGAGGCCGATGGCGATGATGGCGCGGACATCGGTGACGTTCATGAGGCAATCCGGTGGTGCGCATGCTTCATATCTGCTGCCTCCTCTGCGGTTGATTCAATCCTACTCGGGAAACGATCAAGGAACGCGCGTTCAACCGAAGAGTATAACAATTATAGCCGATCGCCGCATCTGGCTGATTGGGCGCATTCTATACTGGCAAGCTGCAAAGCTTATGCGAGCCGTGCCACAAATCCGCGAAGCGGCAGATCGAGTTACGGAGGTATTGGTGCGACACAGGCCTCGACAGCTTCACGCCGCAGCACAGCGCGTATCAAAATTAGTCATGCAGCGGAGGTGCCGCTCCACCTTGCCGTCCTCATCTTTGCAGCTACTGCGGCCTTACGATCCCATGCGGAAAATTTCACCAAAGGATGGGGGAGTTTCGTCCGAATGGGACGCTGTCGCCCCTTTTAGGGAGAAACTCCTCACCACTCCGTGAACCGATTAGCGCAGGATGAAGAAGTATATACCGAGTGGTACCGGGATTAAGAGAAAGCCGAGTAGCCATCCACGAATCGCCGACGCTCGTGATCGATTGGGCGGTGCTTGAATGGCCTCATGCAGCAGAAATACGCCGATCGGCATCAGCACCAGCGTGAGAACGAACTCAGGAATGCTGAGACGAATCAGTAGACCCAGTGCAGCGATGACGAGGAACGTCCCCAGCCCAAAGAGAAATGCTCGTTCCATCGATTGCTCTAGTCGTAAAGCTCTAACGCCATTCTTCTTCAGCTTCGCGGCGCACCGCCGGCTCGGCCGGGTTCTTGACCTTGAGCCAATGCTTCTTCTGTAATGGGCCCGGGTGTTGTCAATCCCTCTTCTCCGCGGAATCCCTTTCGCCGGGGCGCCGAGCCGATCAGCTTGCTTCGACGGCTCGCCGAACCGGCTCGATGCCGCAGTACGGGCTTGATGCGACTATTGAAAGTGATCATGCACATCCCGATCGTATAACCCATGCAGTCGCGGGCGCTCGCGTCACCTCTTTTTTTGTGGAACACATACTCGCGTCACTAACGATCAGCTTCCGACTATCGGCCGGGGCCTTCTAAACTTGGCGTGAACATTGCCGTACGGACGCCGCCGGGACAGTCGCCTCGCCACACAGGGTCGTTTTTTCGTTAACGAACTCGCGTTCCGCTGACGTGGACGAGCTGCATCGGTGGATCGCGGACGTGCTTTCTGTGTCCACGTGTGATCGGCGCTGTCGCACATCTACTTTCCGGAATTCTGTGCCGGCGCTGTTGCGGTTTGGATTGAGCGAGCAGGCATTTGCATCGGTCTTTGCCTCCTATTGATCGCGTGGCGGCTGCGCCGGAGAGCTGGTGCCCTCCATTCTCGCCGATTCCCAGCCGCAGGCGCAGAGCTTTTTGATCGATGGTCATTGAATACTTGCGCGCTGTTTCTCTGCCTTTATCAGGATACCCTTTGTCCAACGACACTGTGACGCGCATCACACTCCTGTGCAGGTATGATCCAAATGGGTCAAGACACCGACGCACGATGAGCATTATGGTCTTATTCGCTCAGACCTGGATCTCATGGAGGAACGTCATGACCGTCGTCCGGCGTAAATTTCTGCATGCGGCAGCGGCTGCTACAATCACTCCAATCCTGCCTCGCATCGCATGGGCGATCGACTATCCGACCCGGTCGGTGCACATCATCACCGGCTATCCAGCCGGCACGGCGCCAGATATTGTGGCTCGCCTCATCGCACAACGCTTGTCGGGGCGGCTTGGCCAGCAATTCATCATCGACAACAGGCCAGGAGCCGCCAGCAATATCGGTACCGAAAATTGTCGCCCATTCGCCGCCGGATGACTACCCGCTGCTCAGTACTGTCTCGACCAATGCAGTCAACGCAACCCTTTACACCCACCTGAATTTCGATTTCAGCCATGATCTCGTGCCGGTCGCGGGGATCGGGCGCACACCATTCGCCATCGTGATCAATCCGATGCTCCCGGCAAAAACCGTTCCCCAGCTCATCGCTTACCTAAAGGCCAATCCCAGCAAGGTGGACATGGCAACGAACGGCGTCGGCAGCAGCCCGCATGTTGCGGGCGAATTGTTCATGATGATGACCGGCACCAAACTCGTACACGTGCCGTATAAGACAAGCTACTTTACCGATCTACTCAGTGGCCAGGTGCCACTCGCCTTCGTGCCCATCGCGCCCGTGATCCAGTTGATCAGAGATGGCAGGCTGCGCATTATGGCTGTGACCACCCCAACGCGCTCGGAGCTTTTGCCGGATGTGCCCGCCCTCGGAGAGTTCGTGCCCGGCTATGCAGCCGCCGGTTGGTATGACATCTGCGCCCCACGCGCCACACCGGCCAATGTCGTCGACAAATTGGCAACAACGATTGTTGCGATCGATACCGACCGCAACTTTCAGGCGCGCCTAAAGTCCTTGGGCATCGATCCGGCACCGATGAACACAGCGGAGTTCGGCAAATTCATCGCTGACGAAATCAAAAAGTGGTCGAAGGTGATCGAGTTCGCCAACGTCAAACCGGAGTGATCCGGCGCACAGGACCCTAGTCGCACCAAGCATGTTAGCGTCCCCACCTGTCGCAAGGCTACCCTCGGCGGGCTACACGGGTGGGGGCGCGGCAGAAGTGATCGCCGCGGAGCCGCCTTTCTGGCGCCCAGCGGCAGATGGCCGCGCTACCGGTCAAGTGGTGGCGAACCCGGTACGATCTGGATATTCGTAAGCCACCATCCATAGCGGCTGGACTCGCCACCGCGGCTGGTGATTCAATAACTGCCATACGCGACAGTTCGGAGGAGTCTCTAATGTCGCAGAATGGATCCGCAGGAGAGGTCGATTACTCGGCGCCGGCAATTCTGCGGCATGCGGACAGGTTCTGGCCTTGCCCAACTCTAGAGGACGCTGTCGCTGCGTGGCACGTGCTGCCGGTTGAAATGAGAGAAAGCGCTTCAATCGAAGTAGATGGCGCGGTTTATCGCGGTCGAGAAATAGAGAAGCTTCAACGAAAACACTGATGGCAGCGCTACCCCCGACCGTGCGCGTGATCTCTGGATTGATTCGACGCTGATGTTGACACGGTAACGGGAAGCATGACGGCTATCCCGATTGGGCACGCGAGGCAGGCGATAAGCGGAGGGCATACATCTCGCAACTCTGTTATGTATTAGCTGCGCCGACTGCGGGAAGAGCCGGATACAAACGCACGGCTCGGAGGTAATCGAATGATTTTATTTACACTGCGTTGCGCCCGTGGCCACCAATTTGAAGGCTGGTTTCGAGATGGCGACGGGTTCGAGGCGCAGCAAAAGGCCCGCGATATCTCCTGTCCCGAATGCGGGGACACCAGTGTCGATAAGGCAGTCATGGCGCCGCGCCTCGGCAAACCGCTCCGCCGGATAGGAGTCGGTTTGGGGGTGACCAGCGACTCTGATGGGAGGGTCTAAGTTTCAGCCCCCACTCGGTGCGAGAGCATCGTGTCCAAGCGGCTCGGCTCGGCGTACCGCTCCTACCGCTCCAAGTATTGGCTCAAGGTCAAGAATCCGGCGGCGCCGGCAGTATACTATGAGGCCAAGGAACAGTGGCGTTAAGTTGCGAAGTGGCTGCGTATCATGAGGCCAGCGGCCGCTCGGCTGACTGATCTGGCAGGCCACAATGCCGCTGGAATGAGCTCATCAGTTCAACAAGCCTGCGGCCCGCTTGGTGGCCCCCTGACGGGCGCCCCCAAAAGCCGCCGATGTAGAGAACAGCAACCGCTCAAGGCGGGCCCGCGATCAGCAAACCGGTACCGCCTCCAGCCAGGCCGCCGACAAAACAGCGCGTGAGGTAGGGCAGCGACTGAGGCAGCCGCATCTTCATGAGCTCCTCCAGTCGGCATCAGTCCCCCGGTCATGGTCTTCAGTTGGGATCAAAAAATTCTTCAACCGCGCTGCCGCACGCTCGTCCTGGCCCGAGCCCGCGTTCGCGGCTGAATGCAAAGAGCGATGAGGTTCGTCTTTCCGCACTCTCCACGAGCGCGCTACCCCGTTGAAGACCTACAAGAACCGCTTGCGGAAGGAGTCGTCACCGGCCATGCAACAATGCCCGAGTTTCGATTCGACCCAGATCAGGCCGGGGATATCATCGCATATCTGAAAACGCTGGAGCACTAGCCACAGGCCAGCTTGAGGGCATGCGCGCCGGGCTGATTGTGGGACGCCGAAGAGCGACGGCCCCATAACAAGATGCGCGAGCACCCGGCGCGAAAGGTGCTAAACCGAAGGACGACACCGCGGAACCATGGACGAACGGTAGACAAGGCCGCCGCCCCTTTTTTGACGGCCCGCTGGCCGGTTCATGAATTCACCGCGCAGCGTGGCGGTCAGCGTCAGAAAGGGGATCAGGACCGCAATCAGCAGCAGAACAAACCGAGTCTCAGCGGAAGCCTAAAAAGCCGGCGCGGAAGGATAAGCCCGGACCTTACCCATCTTCAGTCGGGCGCCGTGGGAACTTAGACGTTGGAAGCGAACGGCAGCTCGGCCGGACGGCTGGGCTGCCGTTTTTCATTTTTGTCTGGAGGTGGCAAAGCGCCGCCGATGCTGGCGTAGAGACCTACCATTTATTTCTTTCCTAAGCTTAGTGGCTTTTGTCTTTTGCTGCATCACGCGCCAACTCGCTCAATAGTTTTTGCGCTAACAAATCCAGTCCATCCTGATCGATGAACGTGCCAGAATGGCCATAGGGAGCACTCTTAATGCCGTATTTTGCGGAGCGGACGTGAACTGCCTTGCCATCCGTTACGTAGGACCCCTCTATCTGTGTGTTTAGAGATTCATCGTAGAAAGAGATTTGGTCGGCTGTCATGTGTTTCGCCATATCTGCCACTCCTCTCTTGGTGTTGTTATAAATCTCCGAAAACGATTTGTCGCAGCGGGTGCTTTCTAGGCTTGATCAAATTCTTCTAAATCGCCATGGTGCCGCAGCGCAAAGATTGTCTCTCACGTTGTTTTGGCTCCGTAGAACTGGCACCATCCGTCTGGCATGATCGGATCTGCTACGAGTTTGCAGGAGGCCGGGGCCACAAACTGGATGCACGTCGAGCACTTCTGGCCGTTTTTTGGTGTGTCCTGATATTTGGCTTGTTCGTGGGAAAGCTTGGTCTGTGCCAGCGCCCTGCTAGCATTAGGCGCGCTGAAGGCGAGTCCGCCGACGGCAATAGAGATGCCATGCAACAGGATCGTGCGCCGAGAATTGACCTTCTGAGATGTAATAATTGGACTTATCATGAAGTTACTCCATGGAAGAGGATCCTCGCCAGCACCGCGGACCTCTCGACATATCAACCATGAAATTCCCGTTGGCCTCCTGCGTCGTAGCGTCCCTGCGTCCGACCGTCGCAGCGGTGCTCGGCGGTGAGGATAGTGGTCGCGTATTCAAACGCCGTGACACTGCTGCTCGCTCTTTAATAATTTCAGCACTATGCGCTTATAATCCTTCTGCAGCTTCGCTTCCGCTAGCTTATCGTTAAACGGGGCACACAAACGTCGCGATACCTACTTGGCGCTGCGCCGCGCTTTGCAAAGTCCTCACCCGGGAGAAACCCCTCGGCCAGCTCAATTCCCGTCGAAGGAATGCTTCCTGTTAGTTGCTCTTTTCCGTTTCCGCGCGCTGGATGGTTTCAGCAGCCGAGTCGGGGTCGTGCGCGAAGCGGTTCTCAAGAGAGCATTCACCGGGAGAGCAGTCGCTGCGACAATTGCCCTGGCAAGTGGCGAGCGCTCGGCGCGGCTGACGTTGGCGACAGCACGGCCGAGCAAGTCGCACGTCCGCGCCTCGTGGTAGCAAGCGCCTCGAAGGCAACTGCGGAGAACTTCGCGGTGTCCTCATCCCATGAGTTGGGAATGAAGAAAGCACAGATCCGTTCGTGCAGCGCACTAGACGCCGCGGCCTTCTGCTCTGGGTACGCATATGAGTGGGCTCCTACCCCGAGTGCGAATGTTACGAATTCTGGTCTGCGACCACATATTCGTGTCGCGCGCGGCCATTCGCGGCAGGCCGACTGGCTCGATTGATCATGCAGGGCGACTGGCTCGACTGAGAGAGTGGCCACGCGACCTTTTGGCTAATCTCGAAAGAGCCTTGCGAGATACTCAATAGCCTTTGAGCACAGGATCCCAATTTCGCTCGGAACTAGAACGCGTGTGAAGGGCAATAAAAATCCCAGCGAGAGGAAGAACAAGCCAAGTAGCGCACCCAAGTTGCTAAGATCTAGTGCATTGGTTGATCCCATGTGAATAATCCTCGCATATCCAACCGCAAAGTAAAAGCAAAATACTGTGCTTACACTTACAATTAAGAATCTTTTAGGAGCTGGTCTTACGAGCCTACCAACAAGTTTACCAATTCGATATCCAACCATCATTCCAATCGCTGCTATAAGCCGAAGCATTGAGAATTCTGGAGGAATAAAAAATCCATAGCTCAAAGCAAATCCGACGACGCCAAATACAATGGTCAACAGGAAATTCATTCTTTTGGAGGTGCTGTCCCGAGGTTATTTGGAATAAGGTAGCCAGTATCCGGGTGATCGACCAAGTGCCGGGCAGGCGACCACGCCATGAAGAGCTATAGCACACACATCCTGCTAGATCCTATGTTGGCCGCTCGGGTGAAAGGCGGCCCGACGAGGTTGAGCCGAGTGTCGGCCGAGGTCAGTCCCGCTAAATCCGTCATATTATAATCATTTTCGGTTTGCCGCATTGGCGAACGACTGTCCGAAAGCTCGAGTGCCCAAAAATTGCTCCGCACGCCTCTTAGCGGGCGCGTCATATCCAGAGATGTATATCCAAAGCCTCATCCTGGCACCGCTACGCCGCGATCAAAATCCTGTAGATTTTTGCTATCTGCTTTCATCGAGGAGCTGAAGCCGGAGGCGACTGCTTGAGCTCTTGTCGACGGGTCACATGTTTGAGGACGAGCTTGTGGTCCTCGGCGACGTGGGGCGCCCGCTGTTCAAGGGGCTGCCCGAGGGCATCGTCGCCAAACGCCTGGACGACGGCTATCGGCCGAATCATACCCGCTGGCATAAGGTGCTCAACCGCGGCTACCCGCAGCGCGACGGGCGTGCGGGTTTCGCGAGCGCGGGGGGCGCTATCCCGGGCGTCAGTGGCGAGCTTGAATGACTGACGAAAGGGAACCACAGACGACCGTATCGCCGCTTGCGCCTGCAACTATGCCCATGCGGGAGGATCGAGAGTTCGACGGCCAAGGACTGCATGGAGCGCTGTTTCGCATACCGCGCGATTCGCATTTGCAGCCGTAGTGGTCGAAGGATACCAGCCCTACCGTGTTCTTTCCCCTGTAAGTGCTATATCCGCCGATCGGATCGTCTCGGCTCGGTCTTCAGAGGCAATGATGGCTTCGTAAAGCGCTTCGTGAAGCTGCTCGGGATCGGAGGATAGGGCAAACGCAAGCGCCGCCGCCGCTCTAGCTTTCCGAAACAGGAGCAAAGCCTCGGAACTCACCTGATCGGCTTCTTCATCCGTTTCCTCGCCTAGCCGCAGGTACTGATCATCTAAATCCGCCGATAAGGTTTCCAGCTTCTGTCGTATCGTTGTTCCATTAGTCCCTCCGCGGCGAAGGATCTCGAGGGCGGCGTCTACTTCGTTTCCCTCTAATCCAACTCGAGAGGCGGCAACCTGAGCCGCAGCTGATGCTGCTCTCCGCTGTTGCAACTCGCTGGCCTGCCGGAAGGCATTTGCCAAGTTCTCAGATATGGAATTGAGACGAAGAGGATTCTTCATCAGTGCGCCTTCAGGGCTGTCACGGGCTTTGCGCCAGCTTCCTCGATGGCTGAGGCACAGGTACCGCAAATCGGTCGCGTGGCACCCACTTCGAGCAACGTGAGGCCGTTCTGTTTTGCGAAATTCACAATATCCACCTCAGCGTGTTTATCGCCGGCCGCCAAGATTTCTCCTGGTTTGAGAGTAACGCCAGAGCGGAGGTAACCCCCTGGTTCGCTGGTTGCAACCAGAACTTTCTCCGCTCCAGTCGAGTCAGTTGCACGGCCCACAGCCATCGTTATACGGCCCTTTTGCGCGTCTGGGATTGCGTCCTTGAGCGCGTTAACTCTATCAACCGTGTTGGAGTTGGCGGCTGAAACGCCCACCGTCCGGCCGACCGCGCTGGTTTCCTTTTCCGTCTCCGAGCTGTCCGCAATCGTCCGCTCTGTCGTTTTCGCGACCTCGGAACCACCCTTGATGACCCGTTCGGCCTTTACACCATCCTCGGCGATTTTTAGGGCATTTGCGCCCAGCCTCGCCCCACCCACGACGTCGCCCAGGCCCGGAATGGCCGTGGCGGTGGATAACGCGGCATTTCCCCAATCGCCCTGAGCCGCATACCAGCCAGCGTTGAGGGCGTCAGCCGGCGCTCCGATCACCGGGACCATCCCAGCGACATTGAGAACCGTATGGCCAATCTCGGACGGCGACATATGCGTGACAACCTTCGCCGCGTCCTTCATTGCGGCTTTGAAATCCTTCGCGCCGTCTGCGACTATCTTCTCGCCCGTGTGCAGCGCGCTGTTGAGGTCGTCTAGCGGATTGAGACTGAAGCCCATCTCGTCCTCCAGGCGTCAAAGGTGAGGCCCATAGAACGAGGAGAAAGTGAAACTTTTTATGGCAGTGTTTCTGAGTTTGTGAGAAAGCACGATAATTATGAGTAATGTATGCAATCCCCATTAGATGTTTCACGCGAGCGCTGATCTAAAGGGACCGCCTGATGACGTTGCTTGAGCAGCAGATTGCCCGTACAGCGCACACTACAAGCTGAGCCACGGCCCGGCTCGCCCTCGAGCTAATGCGCAGCTACCGCGCCCATGGGCTGCGTAAGGCCGCGCTCGTCGCCTATGCCCATGCCGGTGCCACAGGCCGCGAACTCATGGAGCTGAGCGGCCACGGCGACCCGCGGCAGGTTCGTCAATACTTGCAAGAAGTCGATCTGGAATTGATGGCCGATTCCGCCGTGGACAAGCTTCTGAAAAAGCGGGGGGCGGAGCGGTGGAAGGCCAGAACGCGAACACCGACCTACAAACCGAATTGCCTGCGTTTACAAACCGGAAGGCAAATGTTTGATGTTGCACGCCGACCCAAACGCTTGCGAAGCAGCGCGAGATGCTGCAAAAGGGCGACTTGGCCGAGCACCTGAGCAACATGCCGCTCGGGGCGCACCGGTTATCCCGATGATCTCGCCAAAATCAACTCGGGCGGCATCCGTGGGCGGGCGCTGCGGGCCGCGTCGGCGTGCGGGCCCCGACCGGATCGCCGAAATGCACCGCGACTGAGGCGGGTGGGCCGCGCGCTGGTCCGCGCATCTTCCGAACCGGCCGATGGCGAAATCGACGACGCGCTGTGCATCGTCCATTTTGGCGGCATCTGCCTGGATGCCAGGCGCTTTGCCACCTTGGGCGGCGAACTTGGCTGCCCCGGTGCTCGCCTCACGCCCCATCCCTCGGTCAGCCGCGGACTGGTCCACGACGGCAATTAGCCGTACCGGGAGAAATGGCTTGGCATTGCTTGCCATAGCTTGGCACCGGCTGGCACATAGCGGGCCGCACGGCGCAGTTGTTGGCATTTGCAACGCCGCCGAGCAGTATACCCATCAATTTGCTCTTTATAGTTTTCCGCCATGAATGAGTTACGACGGGAGCCCGAGCGCAAGCAAGGCAAGGTAGGCGAGCGGCGACAACCCTGGACACAGCGAGCCCTGGAGCGCGCGCAGCGCGCCGCACTGAACCAAACAATCACCATTCACCGGATGGCTCGATCGAACTGCGACCGGTCGGCGAGAGCGTACCGACGAAAGAAGACAATGAGTGGGACGGCGTGAAGTGAAACGGAAATATCCACGATACACGCGGGTTCATTTTTGCAGCCGGCGGGCCCTTCGCAAACGAAGTAGGCATCATCAGTTTTGGAGGCCGAGTTTTTCCTGCACGGCGTTCTAACACGGACTGGCGGTAAATTCAATTTAGCTTTTTCAAAGATGGAGACGATCTTGGACGCGACGGCCGCGCCAAGATCGAGCCCCAGCGCAGGCCGCTGCATAGGAGAGCGAAAGAGACGCTTGCGCGCGTCAACCTAAAGACCTAGGCACGCCCTACGCCCGCCACCAGACAGGCCGGCACACTAATACAGGTCCGCTCCTTCTCAATTATGCGTCTCGCTGTGTGATGTTTCGCAAGAGCGAGGAAAAAGCCAATGCGCATCCACGCCATCCAAACCGGCCGCGTGCGGATCAAAGCGGCACAGATCATAGGCCGCGGGCACCTTTTACGGCGGATTCAGCCGATCCTCTCGAACGAATGGGCAGAGTGGGTACCGGTCTACGTCTGGGCAATCGAGCATTCCGAAGGAGGTATCGTCGTCGATACTGGATCGGCCGTGCATTTGAAATCACTGCCGCGCTGGCACCCCTATTTCCGACGCTCCGTGCGCTTCGACCTTGAGCCCGGGCAAGAAGTCGGACCGCAATTGCGAAGCCTAGGTATCGGCGAACGCGACGTGAAGACGGTCGTGTTGACCCATCTGCACTGCGATCACGACGGCGGACTTGCGCATTTCCCGCATAGCCGCATCTTCGTCGGCAGCGGCGAGATCGCGCGCGCGGCCGGCATCGCCGGTGCGATCCGGGGTTACCTGCCGAGCCGCTGGCCGGAGTGGTTCGACCCGCAGCCGTTGCCGTGGCAGTCCTTGCGTCGCGGGCCATTCGCGCAAACCGCGCCGATCACGCAGGCCGGCGACGTCCTCGCGGTAGCGACGCCGGGACACACGCCCGATCACCTTTCCGTCCTGATCGACGAGGGCGATCAGCAGATCATGTTCGCGGGCGACGCGTCCTATTTGGAAGAGACGATGCTCAGCGGAACGATCGACGGCGTGAGCCCGGACGCGAGTACGGCAAAAGCAACGCTCGCCGATATCCGCGCTCTTTGCGCCGCACGCCCGAGGTTTACCTGCCGACGCACGATCCGCGATGCGCCGAAAGGCTCGCCGCGCGACGCTCTGTAGCCGCTTGAGGAGAAGCGGGCAGCGCGCCTCCAGCTGCAAGATGCAGGAGCCGAGAGAGAATTCCAGGCCGCGGTTCTCGAATGCAGCCTGATCACCGCCGCGGATGCGCTCGGCGGCCCAGCGAGGCCGATGGTGGCTGCCGATCCGACAAGTGCGGTTCTGAAATCTGGTTAGCCGCTGGTTCGCTCAACGTTCTTATCGCGCGAGCTGCTATCACGTAAGCCGTAGATTTAACCGCCGACCCGGGCAGGATTGTCACCACCGTTGATTTTGCTCGATACATTTTGCACAGCACGGCCAAAGGCAGCTTTTGATTTCAAAGTGCTTTTTTTGCTATTGCACAGTATCACGCCGTCTTCCCCTTGAGCTTCGCGATGGCCTGCTCGGCGATCTTGGCCTTGTCGACGGCATCGACATAGCGATGCACCTCAGCGAGCGTCTTGTGGCCGGTGATGCTCATAATCTCTTTCGCCGACGCGCCAGCCTCGGCTTGACGCCGCGCGCCGCCCTTGCGGAGGCCGTGCCAGCGAGCAATTCTTACGCAGCCCCGCACCGTTGCACCAGCGGCGGAAATCGCCCGCGAGCGCCTTGGGCGAGCGCGCCGTACCCCTTCGCCGTGTGCAGGTAGGTCAGATGCTTGATCGGCGCCATGGCGTCGATAGGCTTCGCGCACCGGTCAGCGGCATGAAAGCTTCGCTCTCGGTCTTGGTGTGTCGCAGGTCGAGTACATTGCCGCGGCGGTGCTGTGGGCCGATCAGGGTGATATCGCTCCGCCGTGATGTCGTCTCCAGCGCCAGTTCGAGGCAATGCCGCTGTCGGGTAGCGAGCGGCCAATGGGCGCCATACCGGGCGATCTCGGCATCGGTCCAGGTATGAAACCCGCGCCTATCGACCTTCAGCCGCTTGGTGCCAATGACCGGGTTGTGCTTGATCATGCGCAGCGCGGGCGTGCGCAAACAAATGCCGAAAGATCTTGCGCAGATTGTTGGCGGCATGCGGCGTCTTCGCCTTGGCGATGATAGCGACGATGGCCTGGGCTTGTCCTCTAGATGCGCGACGCGCCGCTGACCGTGCTCTTTGCGGAAACGCTCCAAATACCGCGTCGCATCGCGGGGGGAGGCATTTTTGAACACCAACTCACCCCAATCGTTTTTTTGCTGATCGCGCTCAAGGCCCTCACGGCCACGGGCACCAGCTCGATCGACCCATCCCCGCGCAGCGCCCGAGGTTGGGTCCGGCAGAAAGTCACGCCCAGGCTTTCAGAAACACGATAAACGCCGCCGCCATCATCCTCGGCGACGGCGTCGGCAAACCACTGGGGCCTACTCAACCCCAATGCCGGAATCCCAATCTGTGAAACCTCACCGGTGACGCCGCCTAATCAGTTCACTTGGCATGACTTGGCGATGCTTAAGTACGAGATCCCGATGGAGTGGAAAAATGGCGCCAGTTATCTTATGAATCAGAGAACCTTCGCGCTGCTCCTGACGATGTCGGATTCAGCGCAGCGACCGATCTGGGGCCAATTGCCCAGCTTCACTCTGGCCGATCATCATCGTCACCCAAATGCCTGACGTACAGCCCGGCTCGACGCCCGTTTTGTTCGGCAATCTCCGGCAGGCTTACACAATCGTGAATCGCCGGGCGACCACGGTGTTGACGGACCCTTACAGCGCCGTTGGTGTAGCCTTGTTCAAATTTGATTGTCGGATTGGTGGCGCGCCGACCTGCTCAAACGCCGCGCGGCTGCTGCGGATCCGATGATGACCGGACTCGATCCTTCGCATAGCAAGCTGCTCGGCGCGCTGACGCTCACCGCGCTCGAGCATCTCGGCGGTGATACCCTGACGTTTGATGCCGACAACAGTCTCTGTCAGGCTGAGCCGCAGCAGTGGATCAACACCCAATTTGACGCTGCTCGCTGAGCTGCGCCGCCGGGCTCTGCAGGCGATCGACTGGACCAGGATGCAGGATCTCGCGCCGCTACTCGACGCCTTCGAGGCCCGGCAGCCTTCTCCGCGATCGCGGCCTTGAACACGGCGCGGGGCAGTTCGAGCGTGCGGCAGATCGCCAGCGCTGCATTACCAAGTATTAATTCCTTCGACAGGTGGCGGAAAGGATGCATCCCCTAGATATACATCCAAGTTACTTTGACGCGGTGCCGCAGTTTGCCTCTTCGGTGAGTGAAGGCTCCTTGTCCAGGGAGCCTTCGGTGGCTAGTTCCAACACCATTGCATTGCGCCAGCAGTGGCTGCCACAGGGGCTCACCCGCCGCGAGACGGAAGTTGTCCTTTTGGTAGGCACCGGCATGTCAAATAAGGAAATCGCTCGGCAATTGGGATTGAGCGTTGGAACAGTCAAAATCCACATACACAATATTCTCCAGAAAACTGGTGCAAGACATCGTTACCACCTAGTTGCCCAAATGGCGCCTGCCTGTAAGGGGCTAGGCTGAGTGAGGCCGCACCCGTGTTGCCCGGCCGCGCCGGATAGCAGGACAGTGCGTCACCATTGACGGGTTCGCGGCGGCGGGTAGCCATGACGCTTGACGTCGAGTCGTGGGCCAACGCCTGTCGCTGGGCATTCCGGCAAACCTTCGGCCACGAGCCTGCGCAATTGCTGAGCGTGACGCCACGGGTGCGTGGGACGCCTAGCGCCAGCCGGACGACGCGTTGGAAGCCGCACCGCCGTCGTCACATCGGGGTGATAACCACGGCTTACCAGCTATCCCGCCGAAGCGTCGGCGCGGAATGGCCCACGGAATCGCCGAGCGCGCACGGGAGTTCGTGCGTCAGCAGCTCCCCGACGGGCCCCAAGCCCGTCGACCTGACTGTGGCCGCTACCGAGGTCGCCGAGATTCCCGAACGCTCGCTGATCGGGGCCGCAGACGCTCTCGGCGTGCGCTCGCAGCGCGGGCAGTGGCGGCTGCCGCTGTGGGCGATTACACCGGCCGAGATGCGGTCGACAGTGAGGTTGCGGGGTTAGGCGATCTGCCGAAGAGGTGGGCTCCTATTATTACCCCGCTTCCACCCTCTGCGGCTCCCCTCGGATGCACGTCAATGCAGCAATGAATTTCCTCAAGGAAGCCAAGGGGTGGAAATAGACGGTGGAGCGTCGCCGTCATCCCGGGCGAACCTCGGCGTGACAGAACTTTCATCGTCGTCCGGCATAGCGTCCTCGGCGCTCGTGAAACCACTCGACGCGCCCGTGACGCTGCGAGTAGCCTCGATTCAGAATCTTGTGCCAGCGGGCATGCTTCGGGTGGTAGACGTCGGCCAGATGCTTGGCGACGACCGCCTCCAGGTCGGCGTCAACCACCGCCCGGTACAGCGCGCACCCGTCACCGACGATGCCGTTGTTGAGCGCGATCCAGGACTCAGCGCGTTTGCCGATCCGCGCCAGCTTGGCCTTACGCTCCCTGAGAGGCAGCGGCCGCAGATCGGCGCCGTCAGCCATCAGAAGGTCGAAGGCCACCTAGGTCGGCCGCCAATGCCCGAATAGCAGCTCGTTGAACAGCGGTCGCCCGGGCTCGTCGAACACGACCAGCTCGCAGTCGAACACGTGACCACGCGGTAACAGATCAAGCACCGCCTCGAAGCGCCGCATCCGGCTGCCGTTGCGCAAACTTAGGCCGCCGCGAACAGTGTCGGCCGCGGCCCGGAATCCGTCGAACTTGGCTTCAAATATCCAGTCGGGATGGTCGAACGGCTCCGCTCGCGGGACCGGATTGGGCTCTGTAATCACTACCGAACAGCCGCGCAAGCAAAGCCTCGAAATTCGCCTTATGAGTGCGGAGGCAGAGCCGGGATAGCAGCGCGCAGCGGACCGGAGGGGGCAGATTAAAACAGCCGCAGCCGGGGTTTATATGTCGCGCAGCCCAAACGGAGTCACGCGGCATGAAGGCTTTCCTGTTCACGTGCGCGGTTCTCCTCGCGATCACGGGGACCGGCACGCACGCCGATGCCCAGAATTATCCGTGGTGCGCCCGTTACGCAAAGGGTGGTGATGGTGAGAGTTGCGGATTTAGCACCTTCGACCAGTGCATGGCCGATGTCAGCGGAATCGGCGGTTATTGCGCACGCAATACGCAATACGTTCCCTTTGTTGCGATGCCGGGGCCTCGCACGCGTCCATGGCACTTCCGGCTGAACCGCTGATCGGCTCGCCGGTCCTGGGGCCGAGTTTTGGCCTAGCTAACGAGTGGAAAGAAGGCCGGCCAAGCTGGTCAAGCCCGGCATCGCGCTCAACGAGCATTACGTCGGCGAGATCGCCTATTGGCGGCCTGCAAGCTCGGCTGCGAGGGCATCGGGGTTCGGAACCCATCAACCCCCCCGTACCACGCGGTTATCTGGTGGCTTGCAGAGATTGTATATCACTTGTGACCTCGTGCCTTCGCCAGGTGCGCGTGGCGCTCTAGCGTATCGTTCAGATCGTGCAACTGTGCGATCAGCCCGCCCTCAGCCGCGTAGATCTGCCGGATGATGTGACGGATGCGGTCGCGAGCACGCGGGCGCCGCGGGATCGCGGCGAACGGACGCGGATCGACCTCCGTACGGAGGCCGCGGTTGCGAGTAGGCTGTGGTCCAGATGGACAATGGTGTTTGAGGCTTTATCTGGTGATATTCCGGTATGGCGCAAGGTGCACAAGTTGTCGGGTCCGAGCGCACCATCCCGGCTCGATCGAACTGGTGCTGCCCCTGAAGGCGGAAGGCACGCAGCAGCGCGGCGCGGGCGCTTTGCATTTAAATCGCGCCGTGCATTATTCGCGAAGTGCTCTCTATGGGGATTTCCGGCAATGAGCGCGTTACCTACCCCTGCGGGCAAGCAACGTAGGCGAGGGGGCAAACGGAAACAGGTGTTCACCCAACGGGCCGTGGGCTGTGCGCGCCTGCCCGGACCCGTTCATGCGCATTTGCACTGACGGCACGCTCGAACTTGTGCCGATGGTTGGTGAGGTCGCTGAGGTCAAGCCACGCGTACCTCATGGGACGATCTGAAAGGCGATGACAAAGAATAGAACCGGACTGCCGAAAGGCCTGTATTGGACCACCGACAGACATGGCAAGCGCCGCCTGCGCTTTTTCGGCAACGGGTTCTCGATCTATCTGCAAGCGCCGTTTAGCTCGCCGGACTTCGCCGTCGAGTACGCCGCGGCGCAGGACCGCAGGGAAGCGTGCGCTACTGCAATGGCTCCGTGACGAGCATCCATCTAAATGCAATCTAAACCACAAGAATACCAAGTTGGCTCACCAATCGACTTGGCATGCCTGGCACGCCGAGTCGCAAAAAAAAGCCGCGCGGGCAGTTACAGTAGTTGGCCCCATAGCGGCTCCCATGGGTTGTATCTAGGGGCCTGCCGGTTGGCCTTGCAGCAGCTCCGTTCCGCGATGCACACCGAATGAATCTCCGTCTCCGGGTCACCGCCGCTCGTCGCGAGGTTAAACGGCTCGCCGCACTCGCCGAAAGGCGCGCGACGGAGGCGAAGAGCATCCGTGCGTTGCCCAGCTTTCCGCCGCTCAGCGAGAACGAGACCGAGACGATTATGGGCGGCGAGCCGTTGCGGCACTCGGCGGCGCCCGCCCGCGTGCTTAGCCTCCCAGGTGAGGCGCGCGAGCGTCTCCATCAACGTGTCGCTCACGGGCTGCGCCGGGCTGGTCTCGGCGCAGGTCTTTTTTGATAGGATGCGCACGCTGGGCTACCGCGCTTGTTCCCTCAACCATTTCGCTCCCACTCCCTTCTCAAGAAGCTGCGCAGATCCTCTACACATCTACCATAACGTCGGTGGCGATCCGTTCTATAGTCATGCTCCGCAACAGCGAATTCTACTGCGATATCGGTTTCGTTGATGATTGAGATTTCACGTACGTAGTCGAGATTGATCCAGGTACCTTCTCCGACTTGCAATAATCTAGCCATCGTCACCTCTCCATTAGTGGGGGATCTTGCTTTGCGTTAAAAAACTCATGCTTTGTTCGAACCTCCTTGTGCCGACACATTCAACACAATTCCACCCGGTCTCCATAGAACTGATTCCTTCAGGGCCCGTTGGCCAGTCGGCGGGCGGCGCGCTCCCTAGCCTTTGCGTGCTAGGCATTTGAGGTCTGTTCTTAAGGTCGCGACACGGAGATGAAAGGAGAATCACCGCCGCGCCGCAACGCGGCTAAAATTTGGAGTTTTCCATCATGAGTGACTATTCAGGACTAAGCTCGCTCGTCGCCGCAATCAAAGAGGCGTTTCGCGATAACGAGCAGGGCGACGCCCGAACCGCCAAGCGCCTCGATGCGATCGAGACATCGGTCAACGAGTTTTCAAAAAAGCGTCGCGCTCCCGTCGATGACGAGGTCACCGAGCGCAAGAGTGCGACCGAGATGTGCCACATCCGGCGCGCGCTGTCAGTGCCGAAGGTCGACGGAAAGACGACCAAATATGTCCCTGGCGCCGCCGAGAGCAATGAGGCAATGGCCGCGGGGAGATTTTAAGCTCATGCTGCGTCACGGCGACAGTTTCATGGCTAGATTAGCTCGAGCGGAAGTCGCTTTCGGCATTCTCGTTCGGCAATTCCAGTTTCCTTCTCGCGCCGGAAATGTCGAACACGGTGCTAAGTTGCCTCGTCGATCCGAGTGATATTTCCGGTTTGATGAATCGCGTTCAGATCAGCGCCGGGCCCCACTCGGTTTCTGCGGTAATGCGCGGATGACCGAACGCCGGATTGGCGTGCGACGCGAGCTCTTTCTTAAACAATCCGCTGCCGGACCTCCAGGCCGGATTGGGTGAACTCGAGATTAAAGCGGAGCCGACACGCTATATAGCCTGCGCCACGAGCGATTTGTTGGAGGACGCAAGCTTTAATATTGAGAATTAGCTAGTCAATAAAGCCAGCCGCGGCTTCCGCAATACCATCAGAAACGCGCTGCTGATCGGTTATGGCATCGGCAAGCCGCTCGGCCTGCTCAATCCAGCAAGCGGCATCCCGCTCTGTAAAACTTCGCAGGTCACAGAGCCGGGGCAGTTCACGTGGCAAGACCTGATCATGCTCAAGTTCGAGCTGCCGATGGAGTGGCAGGCTGGCTGCTCATTTCTAATAAATCAACGCACGTTTGCTCTGCTCCTTACAATGTCGGACTCGGCACAGCGCCCAATTCGGGGCCAGTTGCCGGGTGGCTAGCCCGGCTTCACTCTGGCGGGCTCTCCGATCCAAATCGTCACCCATATGCCTGACGTAGCCCCCGGCTCGACTCCTATCGCCTTTGGCAACTGGCGCGCCGCGTACACCGTGGTCGACAGAAAAGCGGTGACGATGCTCGTTTATCCATACAGCGTCGGTTTCTACGCATTTAAGTTCTAATGTCGCATAGGAGGTGCCCCTACCTGCCGCTAGGATCCGATGATGACCGAACTCGACCGGTCGCAAAGACGCTTGCTCGGCTCGTTGACGTTGATGGCGCTCAAGCACCTCGCCGGTGATACCCTGACGTTTGATGCCGACAAGAATCTCTGTCCAGGTTGGCGCGTCGTGCGCGTCGGCGAGATCGCGGTCGTGGAGAAGCCTGCGGACGATCAGGTGCTCAAGTGCATTGATTGCTACCGGGTCGTGGAGCGGAGCTCTCGCGGCGCCGTGTTCAAGCTCGACCCGGCTCGCCTGGTCTATTCGCTGCGCTGGCAGCACAAGGCTGAGCCGCCAGATTCGATCTGGGAGCTGGTGCAGGACAGGCCGCCGAATTGGGTCAACACCGCAAACCTGACGCTGCTCGCCGCGATACCGCCTCGAGCGCCCGAGGTGCACATGACTGCCGCCACAAAGGCAACGAGCGTTCAAGCGATCTCGACATAGCGAGGAGCAAGTTGCGCTAAACGGCGGCGCGGGCACGCAGTAACATCGCTGCGGCAGAAGAAGCCCAGGCCGATCCAAATAAACCGTTGCCGCCGGGACTGACGCACAACGAAGCGCGGCGCATTCTGCCGCGATGCCGAGTCACCAACAGGACGCCTATCGGGTGCGCAAGCTGGGATATTGAGCGACGAAGAATTCGAGACGTGGCTCGCCCGGCGAGCCGACGCCGTCAACGATGAAGCCGGTAATTCCCAATCGCGAAGCCAACAGTGACGGCCACGCCGCGGCCGCTAGCGTGCCGCTCCGAATTCGCTTCTCGGAGCGCGATTCGCCAATGCGCAAACAGCCTGGTCGCCGAGACGAGGACTCAAACACTGGCTGTCACGGGCGCGAGCCATCGGAGGACGAACTCGCGGAATACAAGCGCGCTCGTCACCTGGAGCGGCTCCGCTCTTGCCGCGGCATTGGCTCAGTGCGGATGATATTGCGCGAGGCTGCCATGGGTCGCCCTCCCGTCGGCCAACGAGCCATGTGCGACGCCGAGCGGCATCGCCGCTATATGGCCCGTTGATCAGCGCTGCCCGGTCGCCCGAGCTGCGTGCTACACGGCGCTGGCTAAAACAGAAAAGGGGCGCCAGCGCACATTTTCGAATATCGCTGAATTTGAACGGGAAAGCGTCGAACGGGCCCTGTGCTGATGAAGCGCGCGCCGAGGAACAAGTGGCCCCCTCGTACGGCATCCGCCCTTTCCGCATGGCCCAAACCACAGAACCCGCATGGGTTTGTGCTGAAAGTACGATAACATGCGCACAGAAGGAAGGCGCATGCCAAGCGCGGCAAACCGACTATCGGCGAGCGACAGGACGAGATCACGCTCCGCGACCGGCGCATCGCGGAGCTACGCGAGGAGCTGGACGAACTCCGCTAGGCGCGTCAGAAAGCTCGCCGACCAAAGCATTGAGCGCGCTGTGTGATGCTCGGCCTGCATACGCCGCGACCGCGACCTGCAGATCGTCGAGGCTGCGGCGCCGAAAGAGACGAACACCGACCGGATCGAGGCTGCGCTCAATGCGCTACTCGCCGATCAGCGCACCGCGACAACCCCTATTAGGTCGTTGCTCGCCCAATTATTCCATGCCGACTACAAAAGTCGGCATGTCGGCGTTGATCAATCCTCTTCCGCGAGCGGAGCCGTTCGACTACGTCGATTGTGGTCAGGTTTGATGACCTGCGGCTGATACTGTTCCCGGCCGGTTGATCTCGTCTCAAGCAACCGGATGCCTCGCTTCGAGGGTCGACAAGCTCTCTGTCAGCCTGGAAGCGGGCGCGTTGCGTCAGGCTTGTGCAGTGTTTCCTGCTTGATGAGCTTGAGGTTGTTGGACTTCGCGAAGGCCGCCAGGTCAGCGTGGATCTTTTTCAACTCCGCATTTACCGTCTTTACGCTTGCTGGGTCTTCAGCGTTCAGTCCTGTAGCTACAGCCTCCGCTCGTGCGCCGAGACTCTGAAGTTGCGTTTTCTGCGATGGTTTAGCCACTACGGTACACGAGTAGGAGCAGTGAAGCACGCCTTTCTCATCGACTTCCGCTCCGTCGAGCGTGCATTGCATTCCGCCTGTTGTCATTTGGCCGGGACAACTCTGTTTCGCCGCCATGTCATCACTCCTCTTAGGGGCCTAAATGCCTCCTAAAAATGCCATGGTCGAGATGATAAAAAAGTGACTGGCGTCACGCCGCAGCCCGGCCGCGCGGCTTGGCACGCGCGGAGCTTTTTGTTTGATGGTAATTCGATACCGACAACATCGTTGCAAATGCTGATTTGTTGGCGGCGTACCTTTGGCAACTCGTGTTGAACTACTCCCACGGCGGATAAAGTGTCCGCATGGGGTCTGAAACTGGACAGCAGCACCAAGCAGCAGAATTTAACCCATAACACACCCGCGCCGTCAACAACATGAAGGTCGCGCAGTTCATCTATTCCTGCTCCACAACGAGAAAATCCGCGACGTGATCGACAGCGTTACCTCCAAGGCGGTGTTGATCCTCGGTCGGTTTACCGATGAGCCTAAGGCGGTCCTCGACGCGATACGGGAGAAGCTGCGCAGGCGTGACTACCTCCCGACCTGTTCGACTTCGCTGTGCCAGCCACGAGAGACATCACCGAGGCGGTGTCGCTGCTGGCCGGATGGCCCGCTTCATCATCGCCGATCTGACTGAGCCGAGCAGCATCCAGCCGAGCAGCCCGAGAGCGCCGAGGCTGGTTGCGAACAGCCATGCTGCGGGCACGCGCTAGTGCGTGCCAAAGTCGTGAGTGGTTACTGCGGCAGGCCATCAACGGCAAATGTGCGGAACGTTGCGTACTTATCGCCGATCTTGCGGAGTTGTTTGTACTCCGGATTGTTCCGCCACGCTTCGATCTTGTTCATGTTGTCAAATTGAAATACGATGGCGCGCTTTGGGGCGTCGCCTTCGAGGGCAGTCACCTTTCCACCGGCTCCTCCCGTTCCACCGATGGCAAGGAAATGCCCACCATGCGACTTGATGATGTCTCGAGCTTTGGAGGCGAATTCCTTCGCGTAGGCCTCAGGATTGGAGACGTCAACTTCCGCGATGACAAAGACGGGAGGCTTGGCTTGCGCGTGCAGCCCGTGCATGGCGGCTGCGCCGACCGCTGCACCGGCCACGACGGCCAATGCAATCTTGGAATTTGTATTCATGGCGAGTTTCCTCCGTGTAGGACGAGCCTTCAGGCATTTGCCCCGCCACCGTCGATAGGGCCCGCGGTCGACGGCTGAGATTTTGTTGGCCGCCCCGACAAAGTTATCAAGTAAATCCAGAGTGGATACGGTAACGTCATACCGTCGGTATCAGACTAACATCAAAAAGATTCCACGCACGTGACGGGGGATGGCGCAGCACTTTTTTTGGCTGGCCGCTGTGGGGGGCTCCACGCCAGCAGTCAAAAATTGGCGTCAGCACGGCCGCACTCGTTTTCACAACAACAAAGTTCCCATTTGTGTTCTGGCCGGGCACGGTTTTTTGCTGCGCGGCGGTCAGCGGCGGCGGACGATTTGCGCTTCGCTCATTCAACGGCCGGGCACGTTCTTGACGTGGGCCGCATTGGCCAGCGTCAGCTCCTATTCAGAGTTACCACTCCGCGCGGCTATCACATTCGAGACTCAGGACAGGCACCTGGTGACGGCAGTTCACCGCTGGTTTGGTGCCCAGTTGTCGGAACACGGGTCGGATGCGAGGTCGGAGTAACCTCCCCCTGCACGAGAGGTGTCTATGCGGTATGCTGAGCCATGAGCGACGAGGAACGCGATCATAAAGCTGAGGATCAGCGGCCACCCGGTGGCGCCATACCAGGCGCAGGGCACGACCGCCGCCACGGTGAACGAGGCGATCGATCGCTGGGCGGCCTCGGTGGTCAACGTTCAGATTCGCAAGGACAGGCTGGGTTTGGAGCTGGCCCGACTCGACGAGTTGCAAATCGCGCTCACCAACGGCATCGTCGGTGACGGGTGCGCGCTTTACCGGGCAGGAGTCGACCTCGAGGGATTGTCGCCAAGCGTCTCGGTGATGCGTATCATCCGAAGCTCGCCCGCTGGCACAAGATTCTCAATCGGAGCTATTCACAGCGTCGGCAAGGCTAATGGCTCTGTCGAAAATGACTCGAAGACGACCCTCAATGGTGCTTATTCACTACCGGAAAAAGAGTGCCTGCTATACTTGAAAGATCGATCCCAGTGCGCTGACCACTGGCTTCAGCTCGTGAGCGCCGCGGTAAATCATTTCGCAAGCCACATAGAGAATGATTGCGAGCCCGACATAGGGGAGCCAACGGTGCTTCTGAAGTAATCGACTTATCACGTCGGCAGCGACGCCCATTAGCGCGACCGACAGGAGCAGTCCAAAGGCAAGAATGACGGGATGCTCGCGGGCTGCTCCTGCTATGGCCAGCACGTTGTCTAGGGACATCGAAGCATCTGCCACGACGATCTGGAATGCGGCTTGGCCGAAGGTCTTGCGACGAATACGCCCTGCGACTGTGCCGTCGAGTCCGAGCTCGTCGTCCATCAGTATCCTCTCCGCTCGATGCTGATCCAGCGATGTCGTGCAAAGTTCGCGCCACATTTTCCAGCAGATCCAAAGGAGAAGAATGCCGCCCGCAAACTGAAGCCCGACTAGCTGCAGTAATTGCGTCGCTATACCGGCGCATAGGATACGCAGGGCAGTTGCAGCAAGAATTCCGATCACGATCGCGCGCTTGCGCTGCTTGAATGGCAAGCCGGCTGCGGCAAGGCCAACGACAATGGCATTGTCTCCAGCCAGCACCAAGTCGATCATGACGACCTGGATCAACGTCGCGACAGCGCCGCTGGTGACGATATTGGTCATGACAGATCATTGAGGGCGAGAACCATCAGCAAGCCAATCCGGCCGGTGATGTTCAATCCAATCCAAGATTCGCGACCGGAGTGATCGTAAGGGGGGAACGTCATCGGCCAGGAGCGCCAAGCCGAGCGGTAGCATCCACAATCCAACGATCGGCAGAAACCAAAGAGTGCCGCTAACCGTCAGCAAGATCCCCATTGGAATCCTGAGCCAGCGGGCGGATGGCTGCCGGACGAAGCGAATGGTTAAGCGAATCCGGTTTGGCAGCCGATCTATGAGACGTTCGAGCCGCCAGTCATCCGTCCTCGCGCCATTCGCCTGGATGTTATCTGTAACGGGACAGCCGTTGGATGATCGTTTCAGTTTGGTACTCCTGCCGGAGAAATCAATCAGTGCGATCGGATGATTGTGGTGTGCAGGCGACTACCTTCGGCTCTGGCGAACCCGCAGCGATCAGCCGTATAAGCTTGATCACCTGCGCTTCGTTAGGATCCAGACGGCAATCTGCCGCGGCGACCAGTTCCGCGATTCGAACCACATCGAACGTCAGTGATAGAGCGGCGACCGGGCGAAGAGCCTCCACAATCAAGTCCCCGAAATCTCTATCCTCGAGATGGCGTGCTCGTGCGTCGAAAAATTCAGCAATGCGCTGCCGCGAGATGGTCGGCGCAAGCTGCTGCCGATCAATGTAATTCACTGCCTCGTCGCGCTCGATCGCGTCGACGCGGCCATCTGCAAGGGCGACGAAAGCGCTAACGGTGACCAGGGCATTGACAACCTGCTCATCGCAATCGAACGGATCGCGGAGTTCGCCGCGGATGTCGGGGCGGATGTAGTGGATAGCCATGGAGCTCCTCCTCAAGCTGCGCTACGTTCGCGCCTAAGGAGCTCGGATCAGTTGGATCAGGGTGACGGAGCTCGGGCCCTGATGTCGTCAGATCCATGCGCCTTGGCACAGAATAAGTGATCCGACATCGCGGGGTTGGCCGACACTTCGGCGTCCTCGCCAGAGGGGCCCGGATTCAATTGTTTTACAAAAAAAAGCTGGGTGGGGCACTCCGCAAAGTCAAGTTTATCAAAGTGGGTGCGACTGCCTGTCGCGGCATCGCTATCAAGAAATTAATGCTGTTCTCAGCTCTCGGCGTGCGCCGCAATGACGAATGCGTGCGGCGGAACCGACGCTATACCTGGCCAAACTGTTCGGCTCACACGACAGCGGAAGCCGCAGTGCGGTTGATGACGCCTCCTCGTCCCCGTGCTGGGCCCGCTCGCCGTGCTTCTGACGTTGGCGGCTACCCCGCCATGAGTGAGTGTTTCCCAGGACTCGGCTAGGGGGACGATAACAACGCCCTTGGGCGCTTTGGGTATCTCGCACCACCAGCCGACATATTCGGGTCCGCCGCCGGCCGAATCAACGATGCGCCACCGCTTTTGACGTGCGTCCCACCGCGCGAAGACCCAGGCATCCGCTCTGCCGGCAACCTTGTAATCCTGATTGTCCATCGACAGCAGCGCGAGCACTCTCCGCCCGTGCGCTGGCTGCTTCCGCCTAGCTAATTCACAGACCCAAACGCTTTGACAAGTCCGGTTCGTTACGGGTTTCGTTACGGTGCTACGTTCGGAATTATGCGCGCTACCCAACAAAAAACGCCTGTCCGGCGCCGTGGCGCACGAAGCTGCCGCGCCGAGGCAGGATGTGCCGCGCGGCGGCATCGGATAAACCTCTTAAGCCTCTCGGACGCTTACCTTTGCAAGAAAAGGTTGTATTCCGCGGCCGCTAAACCCGTACAGAGCCACCTCAGACCCCTATAGAGCCACCTCAGACCCATACAGAGCCGCCAAATTGGCAACGAACGTAAAACTTTTAGTTTATTAACATTTTTGCAGCGGTGCGGCCGTCAGTTATTTTGAGCTGGTGCTGCCCCTGAAGGCGGAAGGCACGCAAGCAGCGCGACAGGCGCTTCTGCAACGCTTCCGCGACGAGCACGGTCCGCAGTGTCGTTGGGGCCACGCCGGAATTGCTAGAAACGATCATCCTAAAAAATGCGAAGGAAGCACCGCACGGTGCCAACAATTTGCGAAGGCGCTACGCGATTTGTTCAAGCATGCTGTGCGGCTCAAGATGCGGGCCGACAATCCGATGCTCAACGTAGAGCGCGTCAAAACCAAAAAGGGCGGACGCCGCCGCTGGAATGACGACGAGCTTGCGCGCTATCGGGCGTATTGGTTCTGTGGCACGCAACAGCGATTGACCTTTGAATTAGCGTTGGATACGACGGCGCGGCAAGGCAATATCACCAAGCTTTGGCCGCAGCATGAAAGGCCGCCGACGCCTGATGCGCCGTTCGGCTGGCTGGTCGTCGCCCACATCAAGGGCTTGGAGGGAGGGCCGATTCCGATCACGGCCGAGCTACGCGCAGCGATTAATGCCATGCCGATCCGGCATCTAACCTATTTGCATACCAAAGCCGGCAAGCCGCGTTCGGCCAAGGCGCTGACGGGAGATTTCCGATCGTGGTGCACTGCTGCCGGCTTTGCCAGCGGTCGAGGGCAGGGGCGGGACGTTCGCCGAAGTGGCCGCCAACTGGCTCAAGCGCCATGTCGGGGCCAACAAGCTGCGCTCGCAGGCCGAGATCAAGCGCCTGCTCGCCGCGCATGTCCTGCCGGTGTGGGGCGAACGACCGTTCCTGTCGATCCGCCGTTCCGACGTCGCCGCGTTGCTCGACGAGGTCGGAGACGAGCACCGCCCTCGTCAGGCCGATGCCGTGCTGACGGCCGTGCGCTCGTTGATGAACTGGTACGCCACACGGTCGGACGACCACACGCCGCCGATCGTTCGCGGCATGCGCCGACAGTCACCGCACGCCACGGCACGGGCGCGCGTCGACGACAAGATCCGCGCGATTTGGATAGCAGCTGAAAGGGCAGGGGCATTTGGCTCCGTGGTGCAGCTCGCCTTGCTGACCGCGCAGCGGCGCGCCAAGATTGTCCGCGTGCGCTGGTCGGAGATCAAGGGCGACGCCTGGACGCTGGCGCTAGAGGCGCGTGCTGCCACCGATGGCACGCGCCATCGTCGAGCGGCAGCCGCACCTTGGCGACAAGCCGATCAATGGCATGTCTAAGTTCAAGGCGCGGCTCGACCGCACGAGCGGCGTGAGCGGCTGGCGGCTGCACGACCTGCGCCGCACCGCGCGCAGCCTCATGAGCCGCGCGGGTGTGCCGAGCGAGCACGCGAGCGCGTCATGGGCCACGCGATTGAGGGCGTCGAGGGCGTCTACGACCGGCATCATTACGTATCGCAACTGTCCGATAAATATCCCTTCTTCCGTCAGTCTGCCCGCAATCCGAGAAAATTCGCCAATGTCTGCAATGCTGCGCGTCGTCGCGCCACACAGCGTAAATCGGACAGTCACGCCGCTGCGGGCCCGCCAACAGCGCGCTGCGCACCCGCGAGTACTCACCGCCGTCGAGGTCGAAAAGCTCATCAGCGCGGCCCGCAACGGCCGCTACGGCCATCGTGATGCGACCCTCATCCTGCTCGGCTACCGCCACGGCCTCCGCGCCAGCGAGATCGCCGACCTGGAGTGGTCGCAGGTCGAGCTCGGCGATCGCCCACGCTCCACGTCCGCCGCGCCAAGAACGGCAAGCCCTCCGCGCATCCGTCGCGCGGCGACGAGGTCCGCGCACTGCGCGAGCTGCGGCGACAACTCCCGGACTCGGCCTTCGTGTTCGCCACCGAGCGTGGCGGCCCATTCACCCCGGATGCGGTCAACCGGCTCATCAAACGCATCGGTGAGCGCGCCGGCTTCGCCTTTCCGGTTCACGCCCACATGCTGCGCCACGGCTGCGGCTACGCCCTGGCCAATGCCGGCCACGACACGAGACGCATTCAGGATTGGCTCGGCCATCGATCGATCCAGCGCACGACGCGCTACACGCAATTGAGCGCGGCGCCGTTCAAGGACTGCTGGCGATGATCGATAGGGGGGTTCAAAACTTGGACGCGGCGCGGAACTAAAAGTTAGCGCGCTACCCCCTTCTCGCGCGCGCGACCCGATCTTTCAGACGAGTAAACAAAAAGCTTTTTGCGGAAACGTCCTCCTGTTTTCAAGATACGATCCTTAGAGGCTTTTTTGTTAGAGGTAATTTGATATCGGGATCTTGCTTTATGGTAATCTAATACTCTGGTCGACAACTCTGTAGCTAATTCAAAAGATCTAATTCGTAGAATTAACTTGCAAACGCTGATTTGTTGCAAATAGGATTTTGTAGGGTACGGCTCGCAGCCCATCATTGCAATCGCAAACAGTCCAGATCGTGTTGGGCAAATATCTAGCTGCACTCTGTGGGCCGTCAACCGAATAAATTTGTCGTCCTCTCACAAGGATGTGGATTGAAACGTATCGAAACACTCACAAGGGAGGAAGAAAGTGAAGAAGTTCGTTACAGTCCTTACCAGCATAGCCGTTACTGGATCGGCATCTGCCGCATCGCTGGATACTGAAGCGCGGACCCTAGAAACTCAGTACGTAGATGCGTTCAACCACAAGGACGGCGCCAAGGTGGCGTCGCTCTTCACCGAAGGCGGCGTTGTGGTCGCGCAGAACGGAGCGATGACCAGCGGTCGCCCCAATCTTGCAAAGATGTACTCCAACACTGCAGGTCACTTCGTCTTAGCGATTACACTCGATCAGATCCATTCGCAGGGAGATGGCGGCTGGGCATTGGGACAGGGCACGCAAACGTTCCCCGATGGCCATGTCGTCAGGGCGCACGCACTCTATGTCTACGGCAGGGAGAACGGCGACCTGAAAATCCGTGCGCTTTCGTTCGGCACCAATGTTCCGTTCGCATCTGCTAAATGAGGAAACTGATTATTGCAATCACAATGTCAGCGTTGCCGTTCATGGAGCGCTGTCCTGCGAGGGCACAATCACCGAAACTATAACGCCATCAAAGTGTGCGTAAGTTTGTTAGGGGCGGCCTGAGGAATCTCATCTGGGCGCGCGCCGCTGCCGACATGTTGAACCGTCGCGGCCTCACGACGGTGAGCCCCAAAATTACGGCTCACCAGTCGCCCTCCGGGTGCCGCTGCACCACGCGCGCCCGGCTGCGAATCTTGAACCGGCCTGAGGGCTTCTTCGCGATCGCAGCCGCGAATGCCACGCGGGCTAGCTCGAGCGTGCGGCAGACCGCCAGCGTCTCGTAACTGCGCCCCTCCGCGTCCCATTCCTCGACGTTGAAGTTGAAGCCGGGCAGCCAGTGGTTCTCTTGTGCCATCGAAGTGGTCTACCTGCGCTGACCGAACGCCATGGATGGCGTTCCAAGCGGATGGTAATGCTTAAGCATACAATCTGCTGAAGGGGGGATCATGTACCGCGTCTACGGCATTATCGGCTTGTCTGTGCTGGCGCTGGCCATCATCATTGCAGTGACTACTTGCATGATTACACAGCCGCAGGTGGATAAAGCAGTGCTCGCCCGGCACGCGCGATAAGCAACCACAGCAGCGGGCAGGCCGCTTGGCCTTACGACCGACCAAGCCGAGCAGACGCTCCGCGTCGCCAATGTGCCTTAGCGCCGCCATTCTTCCTCGGCCTCGCGCTTTACCGCTACGGCCGCCGGATTCTTCACCTTGAGCCAATGCCTAGAGCGGCCCGAACGGTAAAGCGAGCCGAGCCGCTTCGACACGATGCCCTCGCAGCCGAGCTGGCGAATACGATCTCGCCGTCGCCGGCAAAATATTGGTTCAAGGCCATTCCCTGGAACGGCTTCGGCAGCAGGCGGGCGAGCTGTTTTTTGCGCCGCTCGATCGCGGCAGTCCGCGCAAATCCTTGCCGTAGAGCTCGAGCAGCTCGAAGGCGCAGAGCACGGCGGCGCGGTCGTGACGCCAGGACCGGATCAGCTCAAAAAGCGCGAGCCCGGACTTGTCGGTGACGATGGCCTCGCCGTCGAATCAGGCAGGAGCGCACACGGCAGCGCCACCACAGCCGCCACGACCACGGGAAACCGCTCGGCGAAATTGTAGCCGTTGCGGGTGAGCAGGCGCACGCCCTTGGCGTCGCGCCCCGCTAGTAGGCGAAAGCCGCCGTGTTTGATCTCGCGAAGCGAACTGGGGCCGGAGGGCGGCACCTTGGCAGGAGAAGGTAGGCACGGTTCAATAAAACCGACCGTGCGGCGGCTAAGCATCAACATGCCGGCCTAGATACCCGGTATAGCAGCGGAGTTGAGAGGTAGCTTGCCGCACTATCGGGTGGCATGAGCTGGCACGCATACCTGGTCGCGACGCCCGTTGCGGGACTGACTGATTTCGACCCGCTGGCCAAGGCCTACTTGACGAGCCGCCGTATGGCTTCGGGGCGACTAATCGACTCATCAGTTCAGGCATCAACGGCCCGACGCCCTCAGAACAGTTGCACGTGGTCAGAAAGGCCCAGCGCGATGAGTGGTTTTTTTGTGAATTTTGTGACCAAATGTTGTTGCTTTTGGATCAGAGTTGTGCAAGCTTGGCGAGGTAGCTGCTCTGATGCGGAGAGGTGCCGAATCATCCGCTGGGCGATGCAGCGGGCATGCCATCGGCAGGCGTAAAACTCCATCAATTTCGCGATTTTGCACCGCTTATTGCGCGGGTATGGGCGCATGAGCGTGAGTAAATCACGTTCGCAATCCGTCGCGCTTGCGCGAACGGGGGAAGGTGGTTGTGTGCCCAGCGGACGAGGAGAAAAAATCATGACGATGCCTAAAATCGTGGGCCGCTATTCGTGAGGAAGCAGCAATGAGCTCAAGTGTGAAGAAACGCTCGATTGTCATTCGCAATCATAAGACCAGCATCAGTCTTGAAGACATGTTCTGGGCCTGCGTCCGGCAAATCGCTCGCGAACGCGCAACCACCCTATCAACACTCATTGGCATCCTTGATGCGGAGCGAAATGGCGGCAATCTCTCGTCCACCATCCGCGTCTTCGTTCTCGATCATTATCGCAAAAACGTCGCGCTGAATCAGATACTGCCCGCGAATGAGGAAGGTCGAACTTTGCCCGCGCGCAGCCTTCCGGGCCAGGTCTGCTTTTAGAGCGCAATTAATTGCGCTTACCAAGAACAAATCGAGCCGCCTCTTTTGTTCTCGTAGGTAATGCACTACCGAAAATTCACTGACTCGCAAACGTAATCAGAACGCATTTTGTCCCGGTTGGGACAAAACAGTGTTCTGAATGTTGCGAGTCGGGCCTGAAGCTCCTCCTCTTCCGGCCCTCGCGCGTGACAGCCGGCGCGGCGCTGCCGAGACGGTAGGTAGACTATTTGGTCTGCCTGACCGGCAGCCGGCGAGCGGCATTGAAAGTGTTTCGCCTTTTTACTCGTCTTGGTGGGTGGGCATATCGGCCAACGCAATCCACGCCTCAGCCATATGGATGAGCGCCAGCCGGTTAAGACGTACACTGACACTATTAATACCAATTCTACATCAGAGTGAGTTGACGATTAGGGGAAGGACAGCGCCGCCGATGGCCAGATCGAAGTCGTCCAGGAAGGCTGCGACTCCGCCCGGACCGCCAAGGCATTTTGCCAGGAGCGCCATAAGCACCGGATCAGCAACAGCGAGCCGGCGGCGCTGGCGTGGACCGAGGATGAGTGGGAAGCCACAGCGTCCGTCGGCGATGGTTGGGAGTACTTTACGTGCAGCCTCGGCGGTGGTGTTTACGGCGTTTATTTCGCGCCGGACGGAACCACGGTGGAAGAGGTGGCGCTCAACTACAAGATCGGCTCGGCGAAGACACTGGAGGAGGCCAAAGGCGATCGCCGAACGGCACTTCGCCCAGCAGCACAGCAAATAGGGTAGGCACCATGACCGAGCTCACGGTGCGCAGATCGCGAGTTCCAAAACCGCCGCCACGTGGCGGCGGTTCTCGCGACGGCGCGTCAGCGTCTTTTCTTTTAGCCCAACGACTTCGGCGTGATGGTTGGAAAGAGCTTCCCGGCGCCGAGAAGTTGGGAACCGGCGCGAAACACTGCCGCAATTCCTGCATGTCCCGAAACTGGGACCGTGCCAATCCGGCGCGTCCACTATCAGTGCAACGTTCGCCGTAGCGCTCCTTGCAGGATGGCATGACCACGTATGACGACGCGAGTGGGCGCGTGGTCGGGAGGGCGCGAAGCAACAGACGGTGGGCTCGGCTCACCCCGGCAGCCATCATTCCCCCCGCCGCGTGCGCACCCTGAGCGCGTCAGCGGCGGCGATGAGCGAGCGAGCGGGGATCGCGGTAGCTTGGGCGGCGGCTTCGACCAGCGCGCCGGACTTCGGGCCGTCGGCCAGTTGCTTGCGCAACAGCGCTCGTGCCCGCGCCGGCATCCGCAGCTTGGGCGATTTTGGCACCGGCGGCGGCGCCGATTCCCGGCGCTTCTTTCCCTCACGCTCAGGCTGGCCGGTGCCGGCATACTCGCCGGTTTCGGCGGGCGGCTCATCTATTTTCGCGGGCGGTGCGGGCGCGGGCGGTGGCTCGGGTGGCCGCGCCGGCGCAGCCTGTAACTCCGCGATGTCATTTGCACTCAGCCAGTGCGCGGGAAACGACCGAAGTCTTTCGATGTGCCGATCATGCTTGTATTTCGCGAGCTCCTTCGGGAAGGCTCGCGCCCGAAAACGTACCGAAAAGCCCAGCGATAGTCCGCGTCTTCGTCTCGGCGACCGCGCTGTTTGCCCATCGGCGAATCGGCTCCGAGGAAATTCAGAGCGGAAGGCTAGCCGGCGGCGCGCGGCCGTCAATGGTCGATCTGACGATGCCCGAAAACGGCTCCCCAGCAAAGAACAAAATGCGGAGCGTCGGGCGTGCGAAATCAGACTGCGAGCTGAACGTAAAGCCGGGCAGTTGCTGACGAAAATGCCGAAGGCAAAACTTGGACCTCATGGAGATCAGTCGTCCGATACGACCGATCCTCCTAAGCTCAAGGAATTGGCCATCAGCAAGGATCAATCGTCGCAATGGCAGAAGCTCGCCGCGATGCGACAGCGCGCGGCAAGCTGCTGACCCGCCAGTCTACCCCGTAATCAGAGACCCAGGTTGCCGCAGCCGCCGGCGGTCTGCGCGACTTGTAGAGGTCCGCGATCTCCTGCCCGATTGTAAACAGCCGCCGTTCGGCGGCCTCGCGCAACGGCCCTGATGGTAGGACGGTACGCTGAGCAAGCACGCTGCGCCGCTCTCCCATAGTTCGGCCGCGCGGGCGTCCGCCGCCGCCTCGGCGGCTTGCTGCCGGGCGGCATTAGTGATCAAGCCACCGCCGAAGAGAGCATGCCATTGCGCGGTGGTGAGCTCGGGGTAGCGGCATTTCTGGAGCTAACGAAGCTCGAATCGCAGGTCATCCTCGAAGGTCGAGCCCGCGCACAGCGTGTCGGCGATCAGGTCCATCTCGGCAAAAAGATCGTCAACCATTTATCGGATTCGCAACAACCGGCTCGCATTAGGACACGCCGGACCTCCTCCAAGTCGAGTCTCAAACCTGAATAGCGTACACCACGGCGCGCTGTAAACGTCGGGTGTCATCGTCGTTGCTTGGCGGTTAACCAGCAAATAGCTTTCTTTCAGATTTGCATAGAGGATCGGCGTCGCTCCCGGTTGTACATCCGGCATGGCTCGCGATGCGGATCGGCGAGCCGGCCAGCGTGAAGCCCGGTTCCGTTCCCGGCAGGGATGTCCACAGCGGGCCGCGAGCTGGCGTCAGACATTGTCATTAAGAGAGCGAACGTGCGCTGGTTCATCAGATAGGAGCATCCGGCTTGCCACTGCATCGGGATTTCCCATTTCAACATGATAAAATCTTGCCAAATTGGCCGGGCTGCGTTGCCAACGATGTGTCGCAGATCGGAATGCCCGAGTTCGGATGCAGAAGGCCCATAGGTTTTCCAATTCCGTCGCCGAGAATGATTGCAGCCGAAATTGCATCACGAAAACCGTTCGATGCCTTTCTCAGCCCCGACGCGCTCTCACCGGAGATCATCGATTTGGACACCGGAGCATTGGCCCGGTGCTGCATCCTAGAGACGCTCGCGCGCCTCAACCTTGAACCTAAGCACGTTCACCGTCGATTCCAGATCGCGAGAGCCTTGTGAGAATGTCATCGCCTACGATCGCTGTCGTCTGGGCCGCGCCGAGCGGCCGGAAGCTGGGTGCCTTTGAGACAACATCCCGCCGGCGGGACGTTTGCGCCCCGCCCCCCGGCGCCACGTGGAAAGGCGGCCCCGCGCCGTGCAGCGAGAGCAAGAAATTGTCTGGCCTCGTTGGCGGCCAGGACGCGGAGGGTGGCGAGCGGTGGGAGTGTTTCATCGGCGATCCAGGAGTTTACTTCGCCAAGACCAAATAACGCGCGAGTCCATCGGTGGCCCCCGACATCGGGCGACGTTGTCGGGTCTATTCGTCGGTCAAGGGAGAATGCGGGGAATTGTGGGATTTTTGCTAGTGTTAGCAAGAACTTCAATCGTCGCAAAAAAGTTGGGTTGTAGTCGGGACGGGCAGGACGGGTAAGAACGAGGCCGGACGATTCCCTACGTGGTACGGACGGCTACAAACGGCTACGGAGGCTCACGATTTGGCCGATTGGCGCAAGGCACGGTTGCTGGTGCATTTGAGGCGACGCGAGCATTATTGCTCAAATTTTGCATTTTGCGGGGCTTTTCACTATGGGTTCGCGCGCGCAACGGTTTCGGATGACTGAGGTCGCCCGCCTGGCGCGGGCCGCCCGAGAAGCTGGCCTCCCCGTCAGGTCGATGACGGTCAAGCCCGACGGTACTCTCGCGCTCGTCGTCGGCGAACCCGACGATGGTGAGCAAAAGAATCCACTGGATCGTCTCTTCGATGCTTCGCACCAAGACAGGACTGCCTAATCATTGTGTTTGGAACGTTGACCGAGGCGGCAAGCGCCGACGCGTGCGTTTTCGCCTGCGCGGCGTCACCGCGTACCTGCCGGACATTCCTTGGAGCGAGACGTTCATGCGCGCCTACGCGGCTGCGCTCGAGCGTGCCACGGCGCCTAAGACGATGACCGAGATCGGCGCCGGCAAGACTAGGCCGGGTTCGGTCAACGCGCTGATCGTCTCCTATTACAAGCTCGTATTTCCGACGCTCGCCGAATCAACCCAGGCGATGCGGCGGGGCGTTCTCGAACGGGATTTTCGCAAAGACTTCGCCGACGATCTGGTCGCGAATTTCGAGCGCAAACACATCATCGCCATCCTCAACGCCAAGGCCAAAGCCGGCCGGCATGCAGCGAACACCCTGCGCAAGGTGCTCCGCCATTTGTTCGATCACGCCATCGAGATCAATTTGCGATCTGACAATCCGGTCCTCGGCACCAAGCGGCTCAAGACCGAAGGCGACGGGCACCACACTTTGACTGCCGAGGAGATCGCGCAGTATCGCGCGCATTGGTCGCTCGGCAGCGTGCCGCGCTTGTGCTTTGAGCTGGCACTCGAGCTAGTGGCGCGGCGCGCTGAAATCGTCACCCTCGGCCCACAGCACGAGCGGCCGCCGACGCCGAAGGCGCCTTACGGCAAGTTGTTCGTTAAGCGACTCAAAGGCTCGAATGACACGCTGGTGCCGATTAGCGCCGAGCTGCGCGCCGCCATCGATGCCTGCGCGCCTTTCCCGCACCTGACATACCTTGCCACCAAACACGGCACGCCGCGTTCGTTTAAGGCGCTCACAGGCGATTTCAGGAAGTGGTGTGATGCCGCCGGGCTGCCGAAGCACTGCCGCCTGCACGGTCTGCGCCCAGGACGGGGAATCGGTCAAGCACATGCAATCAATCAGCGGCCACAAGAGTTTGGCGGTGCTGCAAAAATACATCGAGAAAACCAATCAGGATCAACTCGCCGAGGAGGTGATGGCGAGGCGCGCCAAGGGGAGGGCGGCACAATGAGCGCAGCTGTGCAGAACAAAACGGGTCGAAAATTTGTCCCCCACTCCAACTCAGCTTTGTCCCCCATGTTGATTTCAAAAGAGAATTTGCTGAACTGGCGACCCCGGCAGGATTCGAACCTGCGACCTTCAGCTTAGAAGGCTGTTGCTCTATCCTCTGAGCTACGGGGCCGACGACGGTATCCTATGACGGCAGCATCATATAGGGAATCGCATGCGAAAGCGCCCGATAAGTCCATTCGCCTTGGCCCGCCATGGAAACCCGGTGGCGTGATCGCCGACAAAACACTTTAGGCGGCTCACGTGCGCGTGCGGTCGGCGCCTGAAATGGCTGCTATCAGCGGGAGTTTAAAGCCTTTTGAGGCCGCCAACCGGCATGCTGATGATGTCGCGTGCGAAGCTGCCGCCGCCGCTGTGGCGCTTTGCTCCCGCCCCCGGCGCCAATGTGGCGGCCTCGTTGGATATCCTGTTTCGGTCCCCACGGGCCCATTTCGATCTGTCAACACCGACGGCAAGCGACCGGTACGCTCGAAGTCACCGGCGGTGGTGGCGCCACTTACGATCTTCGTCAACGGGCTTGCGGTCAAGCAGCAACATCGCGGCGCGTTGTTCTTTACCCGGCCGGCCCTGCCTTGTTCGCGAGTTGCGTGATCGATTCCACGGGCGAAAGAAAGCGACAGTGTCAAGGGGGCGCCGATGACGCGAGCGCGGCAGGCGGGCTGGTGCGGATAACGCCTGGACCACGGCGGCCCGCCGGCCTGCTCGCTTTCCCGGCAGCCGCCTTTTCACTATGGTCCGCCGGCGTTTGCCACGGTGGAGCATGAGGAGTAGCGCGGTGTCGCGATCCTATTGGCCGGCCAAGGGCTTGGTGGCTTTGCTCGATTTTGCCGCGAGCGCCAACGCGCGCGCAGCTGCGCTCCTTGTTCTCGTCTCCCTGCTCGCGTTCCTGCCGGGCTTTTTTCAAATCCCGCCGGTGGATCGCGACGAGTTCTATTTCGCCCAAGCCACCAAGCAGATGATCGAGACCGGCGACTACGTAAACATCCGCTACCAGAACGACGTGCGTTACCGCAAACCTGTTGGTATCTATTGGTTGCAGGCGGCGGCGGTGAACACGGCGCGGGCGCTCGGCTTGCGCAGTGCCTTGACCGCAATATGGCTCTATCGGCTGCCGTCTCTGCTCGGCGCCGTCGGCGCGGTCTTGGCGACGTATTGGTGCGCGCTCGCCTTCGTGAGCCGGCGTAGCGCGGTGATCGCGGCGCTGATGATGGCGGCCGCTATTGGGCTCGGCATCGAAGTGCGTCTGGCCAAGACCGATGCTGTGTTGCTGTTCGCGACGCTCCTTGCCATGGGCGTCCTGGCGCGCGCTTACCTCGGGCCGCGCACTTCGAGCGAACCCGGTGCAGCGGGAGCCGCGACGCATCGTTGGACCTCGCTCGCGCTATTCTGGACGGCCCTGGCGGCCGGAATTCTCGTGAAGGGCCCGTTGATCCTGATGTTTGTTACGCTTGCAGCGGCCACGGTGTCGACCCTCGATCGTTCGGCGCGCTGGCTCGCCGCCTTGCGCCCGCTGCCTGGTTTGGCGTGGATGGCGGCGCTCGTACTGCCGTGGTTCATTGCCATATATTTGCGCGCCGGTGCCGCCTTCCTGATCAATTCTGTCGGGCACGACATGCTGGCCAAAGTCGGCGGCGGGCAGGAGACCCATGGCGCCCCACCAGGCGCTTACGTCCCCTTGTTTTTCCTTACGTTCTTTCCCGGCTCAGCCCTGGCGCTGATGGCTGCGCCGGCGATCTGGTCTGCCCGTCGCCAAGCGACCACGCGCTTTCTCCTCGCCTGGCTCGTCCCCTCATGGATCGTTTTCGAGCTGGTGCCGACCAAACTGCCGCATTACGTGCTGCCGCTCTATCCGGCGATTGCGATTCTGATCGCCGGTTCGATGCAAGCCGGAACGCTGTCGAAGCGGCCAGCGTTGGCGCGCGCCGCCGTATGGTGGGCCATCGTTCCTCTCGTTTTCAGCGGTCTCGCAATCGCCGCTTCATTGATGATCGGCGGTCATCTCGCCCTTCTGGCGTGGCCGTTGTTTGCCGCGGCGATCGTCTGCGGTGTGTACGCTTGGCGATCCTACGGCATCGCCACCGCCGAGCTGGCATTCCTGCGCGGGCTTGCCAGCGCGGTCCTGCTGGCACTCGGCATTTGTGGCATCGTCCTGCCTTCGCTCAATGCGGCGTTTCCCGCCGTGGCGCTGGCCAGACTGCTGCACGCCGCCTGCGACCATGGCGTCGCCGCCAGTGCTGGTTACGAGGAGCCGAGCATCGTTTTTCTTGCCGGTACCGAGACGCGCCTGACGGAGGGCGCTGGAGTGGCCGATTTCCTGAAGGCCGATTATCCGCATCCTCGCTGCCGCATCGGGTTCGTCGAAGCACGCGAGGAGCCCGCATTCGCCAAGCGCGCCGACGAGATCGGCCTGCGCTACCGGACGGCGGGGCAGCTGCAAGGCCTCAATATTTCAAACGGACACTGGATTGATGTGACCGCCTTTCAATCAGTGGGCAAGCCGTGAGCCTGAAAGCGCCGATTGTCAAGGAAGCGATCCCCGCAAAGAGGCCAGGGGCTATCGTCCTGAAACTGTCACGCGCACTTTGCCAAAACGCGGCACGCAATATTGCCCTCTGGAGCCGGGCGCTGCGGCCGGACGCGCGCCGCACGCCACCGCCGCCGTGGTCGAGGAAAGCCGTTGTCGGCATCGTGCTCGCGATCGGTGTGGTGCTCGCTTCGATGTTTCTCCTCGACCGCCAGGCGGCCGATTGGGCGCGGCAATTGCCGCCAGGTGTTGTTGACGCGTTCGAGGCGATTACCGAGGGAGGGCTTTCGGGCTGGTTTCTTTATCCTCTCGGGATCTCTACTCTGTGCCTAGCGATGGTAATATCGCCGTCCATGCCCCGCTTTTCGCGCGGCGTGCTTGCGGCGGTGAGCTGGCGCTTTTTATTCCTGTTCTGGGCAATCGCCGCGCCGGGCCTGTTCTCCACGATCATCAAGCGCGTGATCGGCCGGGCGCGCCCCTATGTCGATATCCACGACAATCCGTTTACCTACATGCCGTTCGCTTGGCGGCCGGAATATGCAAGCCTGCCATCGGGCCATGCTACAACGGTCGCCGCGGTGGCTGTGGCTTTCGGAGCACTGTGGCCGCGTGCGCGTCCGGTTTTGTGGCTTTATGCGCTGGTTATCATGCTCAGCCGCGTCGTGGTGATGGCGCATCACCCGAGCGACGTTGTTGCTGGCGCAGTGGTCGGCGCCGCCGGTGCAGCACTTGTACGCCGTTTTTTTGCTGCGCGGCGCCTGCTGTTCTGCGCCCGCAATCTAAAGCCCTATCCGATTCCATCGCTGCGCCGGATTGGTCACTCGCTCACCAGCATCACGCAGCCGACAACGAACCTCAGCCACTTCGATTCCGCTCGCAGCGAGGTCGGTACGCCCAAACCCGTGATTGAAGCCGACCGTGAGGCGCTCTAGAAACGCGCCATGCTGGAGAACGGCGATCCTGAAATATCCGTGGTCGTGCCGGTGCGCAATGAAGCCGGCAACGTCGCGCCACTCGTCGCCGAGATCGCCGCCGCCTTGCGCGGCCGAAGTTTCGAAATCGTCTTCGTCAACGACGGTTCCACGGATGAAACCGAAGCGCAGTTGCTGGCGCTGATGGCCCAGTGCCCACGGCTGCGCCAGATCCGTCACCAAGAATCGTGCGGCCAGTCGGCCGCGGTGCGCACCGGCGTCGTCACCGCGCGCGGATCGATCGTGGTGACGCTCGATGGCGATGGCCAGAATGATCCAGCCTTCATTCCAGCATTGCTTGCAACTCTGCAAAACGGCGCGCCGCGTATCGGCCTGGTCGCCGGCCAGCGCATCGGCCGCAAGGCGACTGGGTTCAAGCAAATGCAGTCGCGCATCGCCAATGCGGCGCGCGCGGCCGTGCTCAGGGACGGCACCCGCGACACCGGCTGCGGTCTCAAGGCATTCCGCCGCGACCTGTTCATGGCGCTGCCTTATTTCGACGGTCTACACCGCTTCCTGCCGGCGCTCGTCCGCCGTGAAGGTTTTGCCGTGGGCTATGTCGACGTGGTCGATCGGCCGCGCCGGCATGGCGCGTCGAACTACGGCATGTGGGATCGGCTTTGGATCGGCATTTTGGACTTGGCCGGAGTATCGTGGCTGATCCGGCGCCGAAAACGCGTGCCCCGCTATGAGGAGGTGAGCCGTGCTCGTTGAGATATCCCGCGCGGTCGGCGCCTACCTGTTCGATGTGTTCGTCACCCGCGCCGACTGGTGGCTGATCCTGGGGTTCACCGCCCAGCTTATGTTCACCATGCGCTTCCTGGTGCAATGGATCGCTTCCGAACGGGCCGGCCGCAGCGTCATGCCGGTCGCCTTCTGGTTCTTCTCCCTCGCAGGCGGCGTCCTGCTCCTGATCTATGCACTCTATCGCAAGGACGCAGTGTTCATCGCCGGTCAGGCCTTCGGGGTCTTCGTCTACCTGCGCAACCTTCATTTCGTGATGCGCGAGCGCAAAGTGACGGCGACCGCGGCGTGATGCTGGCGCTTGCTCTCTTGCTTGTCGTCGTATCGGGGTCGCTCTGGTCCGACATTGCGAGCCTGGCGCAATTCAACTCTGTCGTGGTGACCTTCGATTGATTTGCCGACTCCAACGGGGGGCAAGGATTGTTCCGATGCGAGCGAAACAGGCGCCGGGTCCGGCTGGCAACCGTTTGCGCGTCGGTTCGCGGATGCACTGGGCAACTGGCACACGTGACGCTAGGTTATCGATCTTCGCTGAGGCTCGAACTCAACGCGGAGCACAGGGGAATGCCACGCCGTTATCCTGTGTGCCTTAAAGGCGGCGGAGCAGGCGTGCCGGGTGAGTGGCTGCCAAATGCAATTTGTATGTCCGGCATGTTCTGCGGCGACAGAGCACCGCTATTTATTTGAAAAAAATGAGTGTGACATATTGCAGTGTACGGCTTGCGGTCTAGGACGCGCCGTCGCGCTTAATTTCGAGCCAAACGCGTACTACAACACCGATTATTTCTCGGGAGCCCGCGCCGACGGGTATGCGGACTATTGCGGGTCAGAAGCGGTTCTAAGACGGGAATTCGCCAGTGCTGTCGCGTTCATTCGCAAATTTCGCGCGGACGGACGGCTGCTCGATGTAGGCTGCGCCTACGGTTTTTTTCTCAAAGAGGCGCACCCGTTTTACCAGGTAAGCGGGATTGAAATCTCCCCGCAGGCTGCCGAATTCTGCCGCCGCAGCGGCCTGCAAGTCGTTACCGGTACGGTGGAGCAAACGAGTTTGCAGCAACTTGCGGTGATGGACGTAATCGTTATGTTCGATGTCATCGAGCACCTGCCCGATCCGCGGCGGACGCTGGAGCTGTGCTGCCGGCGTCTTACTGGTGACGGTATCATCGTTATAACAACAGGAGATTTTGCATCGCTTTACGCGCGCCTGGCGCGGCGCCATTGGCGGCTGATGACGCCCCCGCAACACCTTTGGTACTTCACGCCGAAGAGCATGAAACGGCTGGCCAGCGCCGTCGGCCTGGAGCTGCAGTATTGCGATCATCCCTGGAAGTTGGTGCCATTGTCACTCATAACCTTTCAACTGCGCCGGATGATTGGCGCCGGTCGTACCCGCATAACGAGCGGAAGTCGGATCGGCATCCCAGTCAATCTATTCGATGCGATGCGCTGCGTGCTCAGGAAGCGACAGGGGTGATGGCGCTATATCAGGTGCTGCTCTCGCAAGCGGCTTCGACTGAGGATCGCTGATATGGACGCTCGATTGTCCTTCGTACAAGTTATCCTGCTCGTCGCCTATGCCGCTGCCATGGCCGGGGGACAAATCTTGTTCAAGCTGGCCGCCATCAGGAATCCGGCGGGCTCGCTCAGCCAACGAATGGTGGGCCTGATTCACAACGGGTTTTTCGGCGCCGCCGTAGTTCTGTACGTGCTGCTGACGGTAGTCTGGGTCTGGATCCTGACGTTTACGCCGCTGTCGCGCGCCTACGCGTTCGTCGCGCTGGCCTTCATTCTCGCGCCGTTAGTCGGCGGCCTTGTTTTTGGGGAACCGATTTCCTTTCGCTTCGTTGTTGGAGTTGCTTTGATTGCGGCTGGGCTTGTTTGCATTGCGGGATAAAGGGCAAGTTTTGCATCGCAGGAGCGGAAATGCGCTCAGGCTTCGAAGATTTCGTTTGGGTGGTCGTTCCTGCCTACAACGAGGCGGTAGTTATCAGCCAAGTGGTCGCCGATCTCATTCGACGGGACTACAACGTTGTGGTCGTTGACGACGCCTCGAGCGACGAGACCGGCGTAAGGGCCGGCAAGGCCGGCGCCTGCGTTGTCACTCATCCGGTCAATCTTGGGCAGGGAGCAGCGCTGCAAACCGGGATTCGGTTCGCGCTTATTCACGGCGCTCGGTACATCGTCACGTTCGACGCCGACGGTCAGCACCGCGCGAGCGATGTTGGCAGTCTTCTCGGCGCATTGGCGGCACATCAGGTCGATTACGCGCTGGGCAGTCGATTTCTCGGTGGGCCGATCGCCATGCCGGCTTCGCGTCAGTTGCTGCTGCGCGCTGCCACGCTGTTTACGCGCCTGACGAGCGGAATGCGCGTCACCGACACCCACAATGGGTTGCGGGCGATGACCGGGCGTGGCGCCAAGCACATCTCGCTCCGGCAGAACCGGATGGCGCACGCCTCCGAGTTGCTTCATCAGATCGCGCAAAGCGGCCTCGGCTATGTCGAGGTGCCAGTCACGATTGACTACAGCAGCTATTCGCTTGCCAAGGGTCAGAAGCTCGCAGATTCGCTACGCATTCTTCTGGATTTGTCCACTCAGAGGCTGCATCGATGATCGCTCAGATCGCCCTTTCGATTCTGCTTGGCGGGATCGTCCTATACGCCTTGAACGAACGCTCACGTGCACCACTCATCGGTTCAGTAGCGATGCTGACCGCCGCCGTTGGGCTTGACCTGGTTTGGTTCCCGTCCCAGGCGAGTTGGCTCGCGGCTCAAGTCGGGATTGGCCGTGGCGCTGACCTTGTCTTCTACACCTGGCTTGTGATCAGTCTCCTAATTATGCTCAATCTTCATCTGAAGCTGCGGGCGCAGACGGAATTGATAACCGTGCTGGCGCGCGAAATCGCCATCGCCAATGCAGCCTCTTCAGCCATGACGAAATGATCTCCGCGGCACCTGTCGCGTACGGTCCAATCAGAATGAGATTGTAGCGGTTGTAATGGTTGCCGATGAGTGCGTCCAAAGCGAGGTTCGCGAGAGCTGGCGCTGCGTAATACAAGAACAACGGCGGCCGAGTGCGCGCGGACCGGATGCAGGCCCACGCGAACAGGGGAATAAGAAGCAGGCTTGCTGCCCGGCCAGCCCACATCCCGCACCAGGCAAGCGGAATGCTGACCAACAGGTGCCGCCACCATCTGGTCCGCAGTTCATCAAGCACTATGCCGGAAATCTGCGGGTCCAATTTGCCATATCGCTCGCGAAGGGCATTGCGACGATCGCGGCCCAGGTTGAAGAAGCTGCCCGCGGTGAAATAGGTGAAGCGATGCATAGAATCACGGCCTCCGGCCTTATCAAAGGCAAGCTCGCCGAGCGCTGGTGTGCAGTACGGGAAGGCTTGCAGGAATTCTCGCAGGCTCATCTCATTGTAGGCGAAGCGTTCGATCAGCGCGGCAGCGCCATACTCTTCAGTAAAGCCGAATTTCCCAACGGAAATGGCATTCCGCACCATCCATCCCATGGGCAGGAGAGCGAACGCGAGGCTAAAGGCGACCACGTGCTTGAGGACCTGCAGACTGCTCTTGGTTCGTCCGAACAGGTAACCCGCGGTCAAGGTCGCGACCAGCGGAAACTGAACAAGGAAAGAAGGCTTTGTCAGGCAGAGAAGCCCTAGCAGAACTCCACTTATGACAAAGTGTCGCGTGCGGCCAGTCTTGCAGGCCAGTACGGTCGCGTAAGCGAACATGCTATAGAGCGAAAAAACAGTGGCTTCGGTCATGATGTAGGAAAAAATATTGGCTTCGCAGGTAACGGCAATCAGGCCTAGTGTTCCCGATAGCAAGAACATCCAGCGCCGTCGGAAAATCAGCTCGGCTGCGGATGCGACGGCGAATAACCCGATAGTGAGCAGGAAAACATTGACGAGCCGAATGGGCAACTCATCCGGCTTGCAGGCGGCGGCGTTTCGCAGGCCGCTATTGGCTTCGATGCTGCATCGTACTGCTTCCGCAAAACGCGCATCGAGCTTGGTGGCTGCAAATACCAGCATCGGAAATACCGGGCCAAAGAACATGCCGGAGGGTGGTCGGGTCACCGTGCTGTCAACCTCGCCAAGAATGCCGTTGCTGTACACGCCATGCTTTTCCAGGTCGTAGGCGATAGAGATATAAAAATTCTGATCAAAATCGAGCATCGGCCAAGCCGGTTTGCTCAAAATCAGGCCGCTCAACGTAACGAAGACCGCGACGCCAAATCCTATGCGCGCCCTCAGCGTTGTCTTTGAACAGTTGCTGTGACTGCAGCACTCTGAGCGCTGCCTATCAGCATCTGCGGACGTGGTCGGATGCTCTTGAGCAGGGTCTGCCTTGGCCACCGGATCGTACCTCGATCACCGGGGTCTGAAGCCCGTCGAGCGCGGCAGCTGCCGCCAACTTGCAGTTTAACTCGCCGCCGCCATGGCGGCGAACGCGTGTTCGAGGTCGCCGATGAGGTCCTCGACCGCTTCGAGGCCGATGTGGAAGCGCACAGTTGGGCCGCCTGGCGCCCAACGGATCGCGGTGCGCAGCGGTGCGCAATCGAATGGGATGGCGAGGCTTTCATAGCCGCCCCAAGAGGCGCCGATGCCAAAGAGTTCGAGAGTGTCGAGGAAGGCGTACACCGCCTTCTGCGGCACCGGCTTGAGCACCATGCTGAACAGGCCGCAGGCGCCGGAAAAATCGCGTTTCCAGATGGCGTGACCCGGGTGGCTCGGCAGCGCCGGGTGCAAAAGCCGTAAAACCTCGGGGCGCTGTTCGAGCCAGCGCGCCACCGCAAGACCCGACTTGTAGTGCCGCTCGAGCCGGACAGCAAGCGTGCGCAGGCCGCGCAGGCCGAGATAAACGTCGTCCGGCCCTTCGCACTGGCCGCAGAGGCGCACGGTATTTTTGAGAGCCGCCACGGTGGCAGCATTGGCCGCGACCGAGCCCAGCATCAAGTCGGAATGGCCGCCGATGTATTTGGTGCCGGCCTGGATAGCGAGATCCACCCCGTGCTCCAGCGGACGAAAATAGAGCGGCGTAGCCCAGGTATTGTCCATAAGCACCTGCGCGCCCTTCTCGTGCGCCGCCTTGGCGATGGCCGGCACATCCTGCATCTCGAACGAGAGCGAGCCCGGCGATTCGAGAAAGACCGCGCGCGTGTTCGGCTGGAAGTGCTCGGCGATACGGGCGCCGATCAGCGGATCGTAATAGGTGGTGCCGACACCGAGGCGCGTGAGCATTTGCTCGCAGAAATTCCGCGTCGGACCATAGGCGCTGTCGGTGACGACCAGATGATCGCCGGTACGCACAACCGACAGGAGCGCAGTGGAAATCGCCGCCAGACCGGACGGCAGCAAGGCGACTCCCGCGCATTGCGGCCCTTCCAATTCGGCGAGCGCGTTCTCGAGGGCTTCCGTAGTCGGCGTGCCGCGGCGGCCATATTGGTAGCGCGCGCGGTGCGCCAAGAAATCCTCCGCGCTCGGATAAAGCACGGTCGAGGCGTGATAAACCGGCGGATTGACAAAACCGTGATTGGAGCGAGGATCCCGTCCGGCGGTGACCACACGCGTCTCCGAGTGCGGTGCGGATAAGATTTTGCCGCCGGTAATCCCGCGCTCGATCTTGTTGCCGTTGTCGCCCCTGTCGTTCATCCGCATTCCCATTGGCTTGCGCCATTGCCCTGTGGATCAACCTGCGCCCTCAGGGGGGTGGTCACATGATCGGCAGCCCGCGGTCCTGATCGCCTTATGCTGGTGACTCGCGTGGGCGGCCGCGTCAAGGCCGGTGATCCTCGCCCGGACGACCGCGCGATGCCGCCAGGCCCTCCAGTCCGGTTGAGTCAAGCCATACCTTTCCCGCCTCGGGTTGGCGCAGGCAGCGCAAGTGGACCGCGTTGGAACTCTGCCGCGCTCTCGCGTGGGCAGTTAAGATACCGTCAGAATGAAAGCTGCGCGAAGATTACAAAGTCGTAATTCGCAGGCCGTTCCTGACCAAACTTTAACTTGAATTGCGATGGCCCTAGGGTTTTAGTTGCAATTGCGTTGCGAGCCGTGGAGGAAAAAATGTTCAAGCCGGTCACAGTCGGGATGGCCGTTCTCGCCATCGCTGGCTCTTCGCTGGTCTACGCACAGCAGTTCGGCGATCACGAAGGTTTTGGCCGCTGGCGGGCCGAGCATCATCAGCCGTTGAGCGCCGACGATATGGCGGCATTCACTGACGCGCGCATCGCCGCACTCAAGGCCGGCCTCGAATTGACACCGGAGCAGGCAAAGAACTGGCCACCTTTCGAGCAGGCGGTGCGCGAACTGGCGCAGTTGCACATTCAGCGGATGCAGGCGCGCCAGCAGCGGCGGCAGCAGGGCGAAGGAGCGCAGCAGGGCGAACAAGCGTCCAATCCATTTGATCGCCTGGCGCAGCGGGGCGATAGCTTGGCCAAGACTGGCGCCGCGCTCAAGAAACTTGCCGATGCCGGCGCTCCGCTCTACCAGAGCCTGACGGATGCGCAGAAGGGGCGGTTCCGGACTCTGGCGCGCATGCTGCGCCCGCATCCACACCGGCCCATGTTCTTCCGGCATGATCGCGACGGCGATCATGGGTCCGACCATGGCGGTGCTGGATATGGTCCGCAGCATCGGATGGCCCCGAACGGCGGCGAGGACAACGATGAGGACCACGATGCAGGGCCGGGAGACCGGCTCTAGCAGACGCTATTGCCGAGGCGCCCGCTGATTTTTCGCCTCCCCGCAACGGGCGCCCCACGGAAGCCGCAGGAATTCTTAGTTCCTGCGGCTTTCGCATTTGTGGCGCGCTGCCGAAGAAGACGTCGATCGTAGGCATGGACTTCGAGCAAATCGACCTGCCGGATTTCTCCGTAATAAATTCGCGTCTTTACCCCGGCAACTCGAGATTGCGTCAGCCAACATGTATTGCTGCCGGCATCACTCCTCATAAATCATCTTGCGCGTCATGCCGCCGTCGATGGTGAAATTGGCACCGGTCACGAAGCCCGAGCGACTGCCGTCGAGCAGAAAAGCGACGATCTCGGCGATGTCTTCCGGTTTGCCAACGCGGCCGCTCGGGTGTTGAGCATGATCGCTGCGCCGTAGGGCAGCGTAGTTTTTGGTTTCGATCCAGCCGGGGCTAACACAGTTCACGCGCACCTGTGGGCCAAGGCTGATCGCCAAAGCATGGGTGAGAGCGAGCAGGCCGCCCTTTGAGGCAGAATAAGATTCAGTGTTGGGTTCCGACATATGCGCGCGGGTGGACGCAATAGTGACGATGGCGCCGCGCGCTTTGCTCAGCTCCTTTTCGGCGGCGCGGGTAAACAGGAAAGCTGCCGTGAGGTTGGTGTCGATGACGCGGCGCCATTCCTCGAGCGACAGCTGGCGCAGCGGCTTTCTGATCATGATTTCAGCATTGGCGACGAGCCCGTCGATCCCTCCGAAGCGGTCAAGCAGCGCGGTGACCGCGCGGCCGGCGGTTGCTTCTTCGCGAACATCGCCCTCGACCAGAACGATGTTGCGCGAGGATGCCGAAAACGCGCGGCGCAGACCGCTGCCTGGCAGGTCGACGATGCCGACGCTCCAGCCGGCCGCCAGCAGGCGGCGCGAAATGGCACGGCCGATCCCGTTGGCGCCCCCGGTGACGAGGGCAACGGTTTGCGCGCTCGCCATCTGGACGTCCCGTCCGCGCTAGCCGCGCTCGACGGGAAGGTCGGGACGTGAGGCCCACTCGGACCACGAGCCGTCATAGAGGCCTTGCGGTTTTTTGCCGATCGATTCGAGCGCAAGCGTCAGGATTGCGGCGGTCACGCCGGAGCCGCATGAAGTGATGATCGGCTTATCGAGATCGACGCCGGCTGCCGTAAACGCCGCTTCGATGTGGGCGGGCGAGGTGAGGCTGCCATTGTTCAGGAGGCGATCGAACGGCACGTTGAAGGAGCCCGGCATATGGCCGGAACGTAGCCCGGCTCTCGGCTCCGGCGCCGTTCCGGCAAAGCGCTCGGCCGAGCGCGCGTCGACGATTTGCGCGCTACCGTCGGCCAAGGCCAAGCGGACGTCGGCGAGCATGGCCACCGCGCCGACGTTCATTTCGGCATGAAATGACTTCGGCGCCCGCTCGATTTCGCCGCTCACCAGCGGCCGGCCTTCGGATTTCCACTTCGGCAATCCGCCGTCGAGAACAAAAACACTCCGCGCGCCAAAGACACGGAACGTCCACCACACCCGCGCCGCGGAGTAGAGGCCGACGCTGTCATACACCACGATGGTGTCGCCGTCCCCGATGCCGAGTGCGCCGACCACCTCGCTGAATTGTTTCGTGCCCGGCAGCATGTGCGGCAGTTCGGTCGAATGATCGCTCACGGCTTCGATGTCGAAGAATACGGCGCCGGGAACATGGCCGCTGAGATATTCCGCATGCGCATCGCGCTTCTGCGTTGGCAGAAAATACGAGCCGTCGACAATGGCGACGTCGGGATCGCGAAAGTGCTGCGCGAGCCATTCGGTGGATTTAAGCCAGCGGCTCGCAGGCGATGGGGCAGGGTCCTTCTCGGTTCTCAACATGATTGTGCTCGATGATGCGCCCGCGCTTGCGTTTCGTGGTCAACGCCCACGCGGCAGCCAGGTTCAGTCTGGTTGTATGGCTTTCGATCTTAATCTCTCACGGCTTGTGTCCGCATCCACTGCGATCGGACTTGGTTCGATTCCGAGGCACCGATGCCAGGTTGCTTCATCGCCGCTTTGCAGCTCCTCGCATGACGGTTGTGCGGTGCCAACTTTACTCGTAGGGAACCCTGATGGTCGAGCGGCGCTCAAGCCAGGCCGGAACCGGCAGCTTCTTCTCGCGGAGGAAGGCCGGATTGAACAGTTTCGACTGATAGCGGGTGCCGTAATCGGCGAGGATGGTCACGACCGTGTGTCCGGGGCCTAGCTCTCTCGCAAGCCGCACGGCGCCGGCCACATTGATGCCCGATGAGCCGCCAAGACAAAGACCCTCGTACTCCAATAGGTCAAAGATGATCGGCACCGCCTCGGCATCGGGGATCTGATAGGCGATATCGATCGGCGCGCCTTCGAGATTTTTGGTGATCCGGCCCTGCCCAATGCCTTCGGTGATCGACGAGCCTTCGGCCTTGAGCTTGCCGGTCGTGTAGTAGCTGTAGAGCGCGGCACCCAACGGATCGGCGAGCGCGATGCGCACCGCCTCATTGTGCGCCTTGAGCGCCATGCCGACGCCAGCGAGCGTGCCGCCGGTGCCGACCGCGCAGGCGAAGCCGTCGATCTTGCCTTCGGTCTGTCGCCAGATTTCCTGCCCGGTGGTCTCGACGTGCCCCTGGCGGTTAGCGACATTGTCGAACTGGTTGGCCCAGATTGCGCCATTTTTCTCGCTCTTGCCGAGCTGGGCCGCGAGGCGGCCGGAGACTTTGACGTAATTGTTCGGATTGGAATAGGGCACGGCCGGCACCTCGATCAGCTCAGCGCCGCAGAGCCGCAGCGTATCCTTTTTCTCCTGGGTTTGCGTTTCCGGTATAACGATCACCGAGCGGAAGCCCAGCGCGTTGCCGACCAGTGCGAGACCGATGCCGGTATTGCCGGCAGTGCCTTCCACGATCACGCCGCCGGGCCGCAATTGGCCCTTTTTTACGGCATCCTCGATAATGAACAGGGCTGCCCGATCCTTCACCGACTGCCCTGGATTCATGAACTCGGCCTTGCCCAGAATGGTGCAGCCGGTCGCCGCGGAGACCCGATCGAGCCGGATCAGCGGCGTGTTGCCAATGGCTTCGATGATGCTATTGGAGACCTGCATGACCGCATTATCCGCCTGAAGCGACCCTAAATGACGAAATCTTCCGAAACAAGGGAGGCCGCAAACGTAACGGCTAAGGGGCAGGCGAAGGCGTGTTTTGTCTGCCTTTTCACCTGTTGTTTGCGGCCGCGCGACCAGCGGGGATGCGCGGGATTAGTGACCTGCCGCGAACCAAGCCGCGCATCCGGTCAAATGGTGAGCGCAATCAACCTCGGCGTCAAAAAGTCGTTTGTCGTGACCGTTGTTGCGGAAACCATCGGCGGGTCGGCGCCGGATCTGGTCGGGACGCCCGCAGCTTGTCGCCCGCGTATAGGCGGTGATGATCCCGAAAGCGATCAGCGCACGCATGTTGCAGGAAGTGGAGGTATGGGGTGGTAGGAAACGGCAAGCCGCACCGTCGCGCGCCGATCTAGCGTGCGCGCCGTGAATCCGATGCTGTCGCGCCATTCGTGCTCCGCCCCATGCGAGGCCAACCGCGCCTGCAACGTCAATCGAACGCAGCCCATATGGGGATTAGACCACGCAGCAGTCGCGCGACATTCACCATCTGGAATTGACAGCGCTGCTGCAGATTGCTTCGTTGCGTGCGCAATTGCTGCCGAGAGAACACCATGAACCGCAGCAGCCATGGTATCCTAACAACCCACGTCGGCAGTCTCATTCGGCCGCCGGCGCTGCAGGATTTTCTGCGCCTCAAACAGGCCGGCAAGCCCTATGACGCCGCGGCCTACGAAAAATGCCTGCGGGAGAAGGTCGCCGAGGTCGTGCACAAGCAGGCCGAGGTCGGCCTCGACGTGGTCAGCGATGGTGAATTCGGCAAATCCATCTCCTGGTCGCAATACGTGCTCGAACGCCTGAGCGGTTTTGAGCGGCGGCCGATCAAGCTCGGCGCCAACCCGTTTACCCGCGGCGTCGACCGTGAGAAATTCGCCGACTTTTACGCCGAACTCGATGCCCGCGAAGGCATAGCCACCGCGGTCGAGGCTGTGTGCGTCGGGCCAATTTCCTATACCGGCCACGCCGAGCTTGCGCGCGACATCGATAATTTCAAAGCGGCACTCAAGGACGTCGGAGTTGAGGAGGCGTTCCTTCCCGTCGCGGCGCCGGCGAGCGTCATTCCCGACCGGAAGAACGAATATTACAACGGCGATGAGGAGCTAATCCGCGCCATCGGCGCGGCGATGCGCACGGAGTATCGAACAATCATCGATGCTGGCTTTCTACTGCAGCTCGATGACGCGCGCGCCGCCGTCACCTATGACCGCATGGTGCCGCCGGCGAGCTTTGCCGATTACCGCAAATGGCTGGCCTTGCAGATCGAGGTGACCAATGAGGCCATCGCAGGGCTTCCGGCTGACCGCATTCGTTATCACGTCTGTTGGGGAAGCTGGCCCGGCCCGCATACCAGCGATGTCCCGCTCAAAGACATTGTCGATCTCATTCTTACGTTGAAAGTTGGCGCCCTAGTGATCGAGGGTGCCAATCCCCGCCACGAGCACGAGTGGCGCGTGTGGGAAAGCGCCAAGCTGCCCGAGGGCATGGTGCTCATCCCTGGCGTGATCAGCCATGCCACTAACGTTGTTGAGCATCCCGATCTTGTCGCCGAGCGCATCGTGCGGCTCGCGCGCCTGGTCGGCCGCGAAAATGTGATCGGCGGAACGGATTGCGGTTTCGCGCAGGGCCCGTTTCATCGGCGCGTGCACCCCTCCATTATGTGGGCGAAGCTCTCGACCCTGGTGGAAGGCGCCCGACTCGCCAGCGCCGAATTGTGGGAAAGATAGTCTGCACCATGCGTGCGTCCTTCGGGGTTGACATCGGGATTTCCTCGCCGTCCTCATCGAGCGCGGCCGCTGGCGCAAGCGGTTTGTGATGGATTGCGGAGATGTCGCTTCGCGGTGATGCGGAATGATGCATGCGGAACCCGGGTTCATCCGCGCAGCCGCATTTGCTAAGCTCTCGTTCCAGCACGGAGCGCCCATTTAGCCAGGAGAACATTCATGCTCGATGTCACTAAGCGACAAGCCACAGCGCCGTTCGACACTGCTCGGCTCGACCGCCTGATGGACGAAGCCGGGATCGACATCCTCCTCGCCACTTCGAAGCACAATGTGCAGTACCTTTTGGGCGGGCATCGGGCCTTCTTTTTCGAAACCATGGACGCCATGGGATTAAGCCGTTACCTGCCGGTGTTCGTTTATCCCAAGGGTGCTGCGGAAAAAGCCGGCTTCTTCGGTCACCGCATGGAGAACTATCAGAATGAGGTAAAACCTTTCTGGGTCTCTGAGCTCAATGTCAAAAATTCGGGTTCGGTCGACGTCATGGAAAAGGCGGTCGACTACGTGCGCAAGCTTAATCCGAGGCCAAGGCTCGGTGCGGAGCTCGCCTTTCTGCCCGCCGATTCCGCCGCGGTACTGCACAAAGCGTTTGCTGGCAGCGAGGTGACTGACGCGTTGTTCGTGCTCGAGCGCCTGCGTGCGATCAAAACGCCGGAGGAGCTCAACATGCTGCGCATCGCCTCCGATGCGGTGATCGATTCGATGCAGGCGGTGATCAACAAGCATGGCCCGGGCGCGACCAAGAATGATTTGGTGGAGGCGCTGCGGCGCGAGGAGACCTCGCGCGGGCTCGCATTCGATTATTGCCTGATCACGGTCGGCTCCAGCCTCAATCGCGCGCCGTCCGATCAGCGCTGGGAAGAGGGCAATATCTTATCGCTCGATTCCGGCGGCAATTATCACGGCTATATCGGCGACGTTTGTCGGATGGGAATCATCGGCGAGCCGGATGCGGAACTGGTGGAGCTGTTGGCCGAGGTCGAATCCGTCCAGCAGGCTTCGATGAAGCCAATCCGGCCAAGCGCGCTGGGCAAGGACATCTACGCGGCGGCGAATGAGGTGCTGCATCGCTCCAAGATACACAACCACACCCATTTTCTCGCCCACGGCATGGGACTCGTCAGTCACGAGGCGCCGCGCCTCACCGATACCGGGCCGGTGCCCTACGACGCTTACGACGCGAGCCGGCCGCTCGAAGCTGGAATGGTGGTTTCGGTCGAGACGACGCTGCAGCATCCGGAGCGCGGTTTTATCAAGCTCGAAGACACTGTGGCGGTCACGCCGACCGGCTTTGAGATTTACGGCGACCGCATTCGCGGTTGGAACCGGGCCGGCGCGACGTAATTCGCGGGCTTTCTGGCTAAGTATTTGCGTGCACTGGTGAACGCGTGGCGATGGGCGTCGGGAGGCCGAGCGCTGAGCGCACCAGCGCCATTCACGGTCCCTGGCGGATTTCGCCTGACGGATTGCGATTACTCAGCTTGCGATTTCCATTGTCGTCCTCGGAGCCGGTTGCAATGTCGTGCCGCGATGGCTGATCGAAACGCAGGACGAGAATGGAATTGCCGAAGCCGATCTGTTCGGCAGGAGTGCCGAATTTCGCCCATTTCTGCCGAAACAGTTCCTCGGGCTCCTGCAGGCCCCCTGGCCGACGCGGCCGTACACGACCCATACACGCTCAGCTGCGGCTAGTTCGCGCGCGGTGTCGTTGGATTCCAGGATAGGATTGGATTGTGTGACGGCAACATAACTCGCCGCGCATAGGCGGTCAGCACAAAGCGCACCGACGAGTTCTCGGCGACCACCGCATCCTGCGGCCGCACGTGGCTCGCCAAATAGGCTGCCCGCGTCAAGCCAACGCGGCTTGGTTTCGGCCCCGTAATAGGGAGTCAGACTAAGGCCCCGCCCATCGCGAGTGACAACGTGGCCGGCACCCACATCCTCGCCGGGAGCGACGCGGTACCGATTCCGGCCAGCACGAAGAACGGCCCCGTGCTCCACAACAGATAACGTGGCACCAGCAAAGGCTGAACACCGGAAAGCAGTTAGATCGTCAGCGGCATCGCGGCTAAGGCGAGGCCGATCGCCGCCAGCAGCGGCGGGTCGCGGCGCAGCCGCCAGGCCCCGAGCAGCGCGATCCACGCAATAACGGCTCCAAATCCAGAGACAAGCGTCGGCAACAGCCGATACGTCACCAGATCCGAGATACGAAACAGGTAGACTGCCGCGATGGTGGAGCGCAGTGTCTCCCAGGTGGGTTTGGGGATCCAGAGCAACGCATCGAGTACGGCACCGCGATTTAAAGCGTGACGGCGAGCGCGGGTAGCCAGACCACGAGGATGAGGCCCCTGGGAGCGCGCCCAATTGAAGAACAGGCCGCCTCTGCGGATCGACGGGCTGTGGAGCACAAACGTCAGCAGCGCCAGGTTGCAAGCAAACAGCCAGGGAAAGGTATTGTTCTCGATACACAGCGTGCCGAGCGTGAATGCCATCCAGGCGCCGGGCAGGGCATCTTGGTGCATGATGGGCCGGGCAGCGGCTTCGGCTCTGTTCGCGATGCGAAGAAGCCATCACATGGTGGCAAGCTGCTCGTCGCTCCGTTCGCCTCGGCGGGCGATCCCGAATGGATGTTGCGCTTACCCTCTGCCATCTTCGGGGCAGTCTGCGTGTTCCTCGTCGCCGGCGCGGCGAGCGAACTACGCGGCCCGATCGCGGGCCTCGTGGCCGGACTGCTGATGGCGCCTTTCATCGACCGAAGTGCAGTTTGCCCAGGAAGCGCGTCCATACATGCTCGGATCGCCTCTGGTGCTTGATTGCGTCGACGGCGAGCTGCGCGAACGGCAGCTTGGGGCGGCCCCAGGTGACAAGCTTGTCGTACCAGAAGGACTTTTCCGCAAGACCATCTAGACGCAGGATGAGCGCCAGGGTGGCCAAGCCGGCCGCCGTTGCCAATCGCCCACGCCCGAGCGCGAACCGCGGTGATCGCCGCCCCACGGCACATTCGGCGTCAAAAACGGTTAAGTCGCCCCGCTTGCGATCGAAGCGCTTCCAATGTCCTGAAAGCATATTGCTGTCAGCAATATAGACGGGGTCGACGAACGGCCATTACTGTAGGGGAGCCAGTTATCAAATTGCTCGACTGCAGCAGCCCCAATCGCGCCGGCTGCGCTCCTGAGCGTTTACCCACACGCTCTCCGACTTTACCGCCGCCACTTCGAGACGAGCAGCAACTCGTCCGCATCTTATGACCGTCTATTCGGGCAAGAGCCTCAGTCGTGCCCATTTCCCTGTCAATTCAGTTTCTGGTAGCGCGCATCTGCTCCAGGACTTCGCGCATGCTGCGCCGCAGGCCGTGAACCTGATCTAGCAGGTGCAAGATCAGCGAAATGCCTTCGTCGTTGACGCCGAAATCCTCTTTTAGCTCCCGTATCAATTGCGCCCGCGCGAGGTCGACCTCGGAAAAGGCCAATTCCGGTTCGCGCTGCGGTATCAGCCATCCGGCCGCGATCCAGCTTTCGACGATCCGCCGCTCGATGTGGATTCTTATAAGAAATTCGTCGACCTGAATCATGCTGCGTCCTCCAGGTGGCGCCGCGGATTGAAATCCTGCGCGGCCGACCAGCCCGCGGCGAATTTCTCCAGCTCGGCATCAGGTCGCTCCGGCAAAACGATTTTGAGCGTCACATATTCGTCCCCGTGCGTGCCGTCCGCGCGAGCGACACCTTTGCCGCGCAGGCGCAGCCGGGTGCCAGTGTTCGCGTTTTTCGGCACCGTCATGCGCACCGGCCCGGTAGGGGTCGGAACCGACACTGTCGTGCCGAGCACTGCTTCGCGCAATGTGATCGGCAGGTCGACCTCGATATCCTCGCCCTTGCGGCTGAAGAAGGGATGCGGTTCTACCGTTATAGCGACGAGGGCATCACCCGGTGGGCCGTCGCCAACACCAGGGCTGCCCTTACCGCGCAGGCGCAAAACCTGTCCATCTTGCGTGCCTGGAGGGATTCGCACATCGAGCGTCGAACCGCCGGCTAGCGTAATGCGCCTTGTGGCCCCATTGACCGCCTCGAGAAACGCCACGGGCAATTGGTAGAGCACGTCCTGCCCGCGCATGCGGAATTGCGCGCGCGCGCCGCGCTGTGCGCCGAATACTTCCGAAAGGATGTCCTCGAAATCGGCCGAACCGGCGGTGGAGCTGTACGGATGTTCCTGCGCGCCGGCGCCGTGAAAGTTGCGATAATAGCGTTCGCGCGGTCGTTCGGCCCCCGTGGCGTCAATTTCGCCGCGATCGAAGCGGGCACGCTTTTCCGCGTCGCCGAGAAGATCATAGGCCACGGAAACGGTTTTGAATTTCTCCTCGGCCTCGCGGTCACCCGGATTGAGATCGGGGTGAAGCTCTTTGGCAAGCTTGCGATAGGCCGCGCGGATTTCGTCTTCCGTGGCGTCTGGCTTCACGCCCAAGACGTCGTAAGGATTGTCGGCCACGCAAATTCTCCTTCACAAAATCAGGGCGGCATCGGACGCGGCGTCGCTGCCGCGAGCTGCAAAAACGCTTAGGCGGCGGAACCTAAATGATCCTACCAAACCGAGCGACCAAGGCGGTAGGGAGAAAGGGAAAGCCTCGTGTTGCTCCTCGCCACGCAAGATGATGCCCTGCTTCGGCGAGCCGTAAGCCTTTTTCCAAGCGGCTGCGCACCCGCCGGTCCAACCGCTGGTACAATGACGCTCACGTGGTCCAGCGGCCAATGTGGTTGAGACAGAGACCGGCGGGCATGATTCCTGCCGCGAAGCAAATCGGGCCTATTTTGCACCCGATGCCATTGCTCGCACTATCATCCGCCTGTGGTAAAACCGGGATAGAGAGTCATCCCGCCGTCGACGAACAGCGTTGTGCCGACGACATAATCGGCTTCGTCGGACGCGAGCCACACGACCGCTCGCGCGATATCCTCAGGCTCGCCGATGCGTTTGTAGGGCACCAAGGTCATCAGTTGTTCGTAGGCCTTCGCAGTGCTCCAGGCGGCTGTGTTGATCGGCGTCCGAATCGCGCCGGGCGCGATGCCGTTGACCCGGATGCGGTGGGGCGCGAGCTCCTGCGCAAGGCTCTTCATCATCAGCATGACGGCGCCTTTCGAGGCGGCGTAGTTGGCGTGACCGGCCCACGGAATCACCTGGTGCACCGAGCTCATGCAGATGATTTTGCCTGCAGCGCAGGACACTGCTGGTACGATGCCGCGGCGCAGGAACTCGCGCACTGCCGCCCGCGCGCACAGGAACTGACCGGTCAAATTGACATTGATGACGGTGTTCCACTGCGCCAAGGTCATCTCGTAAAACGCCGCGTCCCGCTGCAGTCCGGCATTGTTGATCAGGATATCGATGGTGCCGAATTGTTCGATCATATCGCGGAACATGTCCTCAACTTGATTCTCCTGCGATACGTCGGTTTTGTATGCATATGCCTTGGCGCCCGATCGATGGATCGCCTCAACCACCGCCTCGGCTTGATCCTCGTCGGTCACATAATTGACCACCACATCGGCACCGGCTTGCCCGAGAGCGATCGCGGTCGCCTGGCCAATGCCCGAATTGGCGCCGGTGACCAGTGCTTTCTGCCCGACGAGGACCTTCGCAATGGCCCGCTCAGGGGCGCCGGTTGTCAGTCCAATGTCGCGTCCGGAATTAGGCATGATCGACTCCCGCTGACTTCAATCGAGTACCGGCACGGTGCTCGGGATAGCTTCCGCCAATGTCGGTGAAATCTGGACGGGTTGCGGATCTCTGATACAGCCTTCCCGATTTATCGGAGCAGGCGCTTCGTCTCGGCCTCAAGCACGGCCCTAATTAGCCTGAGGCCTGGTCAACTTTCCATGGTTATGCCTTTGCTCTGTCCGACCGAGCGCGGTCCGCTCTCATTACATCCCCCGGTTCGAAAGACCAAGTCGCTACACCGCAAAGACGACGCGAATGGGAAGGACCGGCCGAGCGGTTACACCTAAACGGCGACGCCCATCAAGAGTTCCAGCAGACAGAATGGCCCCCCGGCCGTGTCCCTTCACCAAGAGCTAAACCGGATGCGTCACCTGAGAATGCGGCAGCCGGATCGCCCCCGAAAGACTGGAGCTCGGGCACAATGCTTTCTCGAGCGCGCCATTTATCATCGGCTTGCCGGTCCTCGGCAGTCAACACCCGGACTGCGGTAGCAGCCGCACGAGTTTTGTCGCGTCATAATCCTCTTTCCAAGGTAAGTCATTGTAGTCGGGTTGATATTCGAACGCGCGGTAATCCGACTCCGGCACTTGGAATGCCATCTTATCGGTAGTCACATAGGCCCCGCTTATGGTGCGATAGAGCCCCCGAAAAGTATTTGCCATTGGACAGCCGTGACGTGAACTTGGATAGTTTACGGCCGGACGCGACGAGCTCAAGGCCCAAGCGCATCCCATCACGGCCCGAACTCAGGTTTACCGTCTCGTTGGCGCATTTTGAATGCCGGCTCGATGTGATTCCGTGTGCTTTGGAGCGCGAGGATGGACCGCATATTTAGATGAAGAGTCCGCGTTCGTTTTTGAGACGATGAGGACTGCCGCGAGACGCATCAAAGCTCCGCCACGTCGACCAATTAATCCGATCTTAAAGCGAGCTGCAGCGAGCATCGACCGAGCCGAATAACGCACCATGATCTCATGAAAGATCATATGAAATTCGTGTTGTAGATATACGAGATTGATCGAGAAGAAAAAAACCGCTTAAATATTACCTCGGCAATCGCCGGTACATCGGTCTTTGAGGCACGAGCAAAGTGCGTCGTGCAAGAAGATCAGCATTACGAACAGCTGAGTGCGAACTGGGGAAAAGGGACAAGATGATCTCGCGCTAGGGATGCCGCACTCGATGGCGCCACAAACTGACAGCGCACATCCAGCGGGCTACTGAATATCGGCAGATTCTATCCACTGCAGGTCTGTAAGCTGCCAGACAAATGCAGCGCGGCAAATCGGCGACTGTTCGGCAGCGGGCACTGTTGGTCGCAGCCTGATACCTTGATGTGCGGCAGTCTCATTGTCGCTCATAGAGCACCCCCGGCCGATTTCACCATTTCGTAAGGAAAGCGAACGATAAAGGCACAGGCGCATCGGCGCCAACCGACCCGGGTCACTTGCCACCGACAGCCTACGCTGGAGCGCCGATGACGATTAAGACAATTTTTTCTGGCCTTGGCATGTGGCGCATCCACAACCGGGGAAAGGAAAAGCTATGACTGCAGAAATCATTCAGTTAGGGGATCCGAAACCTATCCCGGCACAAATCGATGCTCGCGAGTTGACCAGCGGAATAAAGAAGGTCAACTTTGTATTCGGCGGCGACGAATACGAAGCAAGCTTTCGCCGCGGAGAGCTTTGGCACCTTGAGCGCATCTATTACCGCCTGCAGAACGGCCGGCGCGCGAAATGTCGTCACCGCGTGCGCTATCCCGAACAGGATCTGATCGACGCGGCGCAAAGGCATTTGGCCGGTAAGGGCGCCAGCACAGCAGGCCCGGACATGCTAGTGCTTTCGACCGCTGAGCCGGATGCCCTAACGATTGATGCGATTGCACGCCTAGATGCTCTTAAGAAGATAACGACCTGGGCGAGCCAGCAGCTCAAAGCCGGCCGCATGCCGCACGACGTTTTAGAGGCTTTCAAAACCTACCTCGCGTCCCGCTAAAGCCGAAACCATGGCGCGGTGGCGTCCGAAGCAATTGCAATAACTGCTGGGGCGGTATGCTTAGTCCCTCGTTAGTTGCGACCGGCCGTTTGGGCGACCCGCGCCTGAAACGGTTTTCGAGCGTTCCGTGTCCGTCATATATTTTACCGCTGTCGGCACGGAGGTCGGTTTTCTGCTTAGTGCGGAAGAGCCCGTTCGTTAGTTTGATTCGGGGTCCTCGAACACCCCCCACTAAAGCCACGGGGCAGCACCGCTGCCCTCGGAGCCCGTTTACCAGAATTCATCCGTGAGAGGTCCCCACGCCGGCAGCGCAGACGTGAAGGGGAAAAATGATGGACGTAATGCATGAGCGGGTTGGCGGTCTTGATGTGCACAATGAAACGATCGTCGCCTGCGTAGGCTCATAGCCGATGGTAAGGCAGCTCGCGAGTGCCGGACATTCGACACGACGACGGCCGGTCTCGAGACGCTGCTGAGCTGGTTGGCGGAGAGCGGGTGCACCCAGGTGCCGATGGAAGCGACCGGGGTTGGAAGCCGGTGTGGGATTGCCAAGATGGACGCGCAGGTGGCGGCCGGTCAGGCCACCTTTCGCACGCTGATCGCTCGATTGTGCACGATCCCAGGTATCGGCGAGTTGCGCGGCAGGCATGGCGCCAAGAAAGCGATCTGCGCCGTGGCCGCTTCGATCCTCACCGCAACTTCCCACATACTGAAGGACGGCACCGAACACCAGGATCTCGGTGCCGACCACCCGTTCCACCGAGAAAAAGCCAAGCGTCTAGCCGCCCAGATCAAAAAGCTCGGCTTCGAGATCGAGATCCGCCCGCTTCCAGAAGCCGCATGATGCCGACCCACCGCCCCGGTTTCTTACCAGAGTTTAGCCCCTGCTCGATCGGCGGGGCTTTTCTTTGCCGCTTATATGCAGGCTGACCGCGCCCTTTGCCGAGCTGGCGTGCCTGTCGCCGCGAAGCGCTGCCGAGGGGCGCCGCTGAGGAGACGGGCGGCCGGCAGGCGCGCGGAGTTGTCTGATCGCGGCGGCGAGCTGCGCGCGCAGTTCGGGCTCGCTCGCGCAATTCAAGCTGCGTTCTAACGCCTCAATCACTTTTTGATTACTCATTGAACCTTCCTTTGTCCTCGCGACCGGTGGCCCGTAGCCCGCTCCATATAGGGGGAGGGGAGGTTGTCCCAAGAAGGGCCTAAAACTGCAAATAAAATCTAACATTTGTTAGAAAGCATTTTGCTACTCGCCAACGAAGAATTCACGTGACATCGATGTACACATTTGGGCGGTATCGATAAAACTCCTCCTGCTGCGCGCGTAAGCGGCTCGCGGCTTCCGCGGAGGAGCCCTAGGCCAATCTTCTCTGACAATCCTCGCGCCAAGGCAACCTCTTGCCCCGCATTCGGTTCCTAAGCGGCGGCAAGCAGTTTGATGCGCTGGGAAATCCCGCCCGGGATCCTTGCTGGCGAGATGGCGGATGCTGCTCGCCGCCTTTCTTATGCGTCCTGCTCCTTCTGAAGTCGCGCTCATCGAGACCTCTTCCGAACTTGTGGCGCGCGCCATCGGTGATCGCGGGTACTCGCGCCGCAACGCGCCATACCGGGAAAGCGGATCTCCACGACTCAGCTGAAAGTCAGAATTTGTCGCGCTGGGAATAGGGCAGAAGAGGAGGATCTGAGATGAGACGCTGAAAGCTCTGAAAGAACTCCAGCCGGTGCAAGTCCGGTCCGGGCAAGCCGTAGCCGGCAGACCGGAGCGAATGCAGAGAAGGGCCCTAAAGTACTGCTCGACTCTACCTCTATTCGCCGAGACGAATTTTGCTGAAAGAACTACGAAGACCTCGGAATCTGGCCAGCCGATTGAGGAGGCTCCTGCGCATCAACTCGCGCCGTGCGGCCTCTCATTCGCTCCTCAATACGCTGCATCACGATATAGAACGAGGGAACGAACACGATGACAAGACAAGTCGAGGCGATCATGCCGCTGAACACCGGCAGGCCGATCGACCGCCGTGCGCCGGCGCCTGCGCCGGTCGCAATGACGAGCGGGAAGACGCCCAGAATGAAGGCAAAAGAGGTCATTAGAATGGGCCGGAACCTCAGCCGCGCTCCCTCCACCGCCGCAGTGACGATGTCCATCCCCTCGGCGCGCCTGTGGCGCGCATATTCCACGATCAAAATCGCATTTTTGCTGCCAAGTGCGATGAGGAGGATGAGGCCGATCTGCGTATAAAGATTGTTGGCTGCGCCAAGGATGGTCAGCGCACCGACTGTACCGAGGAGGGCGAGTGGCACGCCGAGAATCACGGCGAGCGGCAGGATCCAGCTTTCGTACTGGCCCGCCAGCACGAAATAGACGAGCAGCAGGGCGAGGCCGAAAACGAAATACATCTGCGAACCGACCGCCTTCTCCTGGTAGGACATCGCGGTCCACTCATGGCCTGTTCCGGTCGGCAGCACTCGCTGGCCAAGCTGGTCCATGATGTCGAGCGCCTGTCCCGAACTGAAGCCAGGCGCGGCGCTGCCAACGACTGTCGCCGACGGATAAAGGTTATAGAGGTTGATCAGCGACGGACCCTGCGTATCATTGATATCGACCAACGTTGCGATCGGCGTCATGGTGCCATTTCCCACCTTGACTTTGAGGTTACGGATGTCGGCTGCCGTCGCCCGATAGTCGGGTAGCGCCTGGGTATAGACCTGGAAAACATGTCCGAACGTATTGAACTGGGCCGCGTAGTCTGATCCGACGTAGGTGGACAGAGCCGAAAAGACGTTGCCGACCGTGACGCCGAGCGTCTCGGCTTTGACGCGGTCTACCGCGATATTGAGTTGCGGGGAATTGGCGCGGAAGGTCGTGCTCAGCCTCTGCAGAGCCGATTGCTCATTACCATCCCGGACTACGGTGTCTGCCAGGTTCTGCAAGAACGCGTAATCGAAATTGCCGTTCCTCATCTCGACTTGCATCGTGAAGCCACCGACGTTGCCGATGCCTTGGATCGGTGGCGGGGGCAGCGCGAACACGACGGCCTGTGTTATGGCGTGCAGGGAGCCATTCAGAGTCCGGGTGATCGAGCCGAGATCTTGTCCGTTCCGTTTGAGCCGTACGTTCCAGTCATTGAGGACCACGAATGCGACCCCTGCATTGGCGAGGCTCGCAAAGTTGTCCAGTATGGAAATGCCGCTGACAGTGATCACATTCTCGACGCCAGGTACTTTCTTGGCGATAGCCGAGATCTGCTGCATGACGGCGTCGGTACGCTGCTTCGAGGCGCCGTCGGGCAGCTGTGCGCTGACGATCAAATATCCTTGGTCTTCGTCCGGCAGGAACGCAGTCGGCACTCGCGCCAGCCCCCAGATCGCAACGACGACCAGGGCAAGCGCAAGCAGCACCATTGCGGAGCTGTGGCGCGTCATCGCGCCGACCAGTCTCACGTAGCCACGCTCAGTGGCGCCAAATATTGCGTTGAAGCCGCGATAGAACAGGTTGCGCCGCTCGAGCGGAACCGGCGTTCGCAGCCACAGCGCGCTTTGTGTGGGCTTTAAGGTGACAGCGTTAATCGCGCTGATGAAGGCGGTGGCGGCAATGATTAGCGCGAACTGGCGGTAGAGCTGTCCAGTCAGCCCCGGCATGAAGGCGGCTGGAATAAATACCGACATGAGGACCAGGGTAATGCCGATGACCGGACCCATGAGGTCGTCCATCGCCCTGCCGGCCGCCTCGCGGCCGGGGACGCCCCGTTCGACATAGCGCGAGACGCCCTCAACGATGACGATCGCGTCGTCGACGACTATGCCGATCGCCAGCACGATGGCAAAGAGCGTTGCGAGATTGATGCTAAAACCAAGCGCTGCCATCGCTGCGAATGCGCCGATCAAAGTCACCGGTACGGTTGTCGCCGGGACTAGCATGGCCCGCCAATCCTGCAGGAAAACAAGAATGACGATCAGAACCAGAACCGCGGCCTCGATCAGGGTCCGATAGACCTCGCGGATCGCTGCTCTGACGAACTTGGTGGTGTCGTAGGGGATCACATAGCTGACGCCCTGCGGAAAGCTCTTGGCGAGCTCGTCCATCTTCGCTTTCACCGCGTTGGCGACCGCGATGGCGTTAGCATCGGGCAGCAGCGAGATACCGATCCCGGCTGCCGGTCGGCCGTCGAGATTGAAGGATTGGCTGTAGGTTTGGGCGCCGAGCTCGACGCGGCCGATATCGCGGATTTTGGTGATTTGTCCGCCGTTTGTGCCAGTGGCCTTGACCACGACGTTCTCGAACTCGGCAACCTCGTCGAGGCGGCCTTTGATATCGAGCGTATATTGGAAACCTTGACCCGTCGGTGCAGGCGGCGCGCCGACCTGGCCGGCGGTGACCTGTTGGCTCTGCTGCTGGACTGCGGTGATCACGTCTTGAGGCGTAAGACCCCGCGTTTGAAGCAGGTCCGGATTCATCCAAATCCGCATGGCATATTGGCCGGCACCGAAGATCGTCACGGCGCCTACGCCATTGAGGCGCGCTAGTTCGTTCTGCAAGTTGATAACGGCGTAGTTCGACAGAAACAGGCTGTCGAAGCGGCTGTCAGGCGAAACCAGCGCGATGAACTCGAGAAACGAGCTCGACCTTTTTGTCGTCGTAACGCCCTGGGCTTGCACAGCTGGCGGCAAGGACGAAAGGGCGGCGGAGACCTGGTTCTGGACCAGGATCTGCGCTTTGTCGGGGTCGGTGCCGATCGCGAAGGTGACGGTCAGGCCGTAGGTGCCGTCGCTCGCGCTCGTCGATTGCATGTAGAGCATGCCCTCGACCCCGTTGACCTGCTGCTCGATTGGCAGGGCGACCGTGTTAACCAGCGTCTTGGCGCTCGCACCGGGGTACCGCGCCGAGACCTGTACGGTGGGCGGGACCACGTTGGGATATTCCGCGGTCGGCAATTGAAGCAGCGCAACCAGGCCGACGAGTACGAAAACCAATGCCAACACGTTGGCAAGCACCGGTCGATCGATGAAAAAGCGCGAGATCATCCTGGTCCGTCGCGGCCTTTCATTTCGGCGCCGGGTCGGGAGCGCTCTTCTTGGGATCGTCAGAAGGGCTGGCTTCGGCCGACCTCAGCTCGGATCGTTGCGGCTCCACCTTGGCACCGGGAAAGGCCTGCTGAATGCCTTCAATCACCACCCAGTCGCCCGGGTCGAGCCCGGAGTTGATGATTACGAACTGCCCCTGCCGTTGCCCGGTTTTGACGATTTTGCGCTGTACGACATTCCCCGCGCCGACTACCAGCACATAGCGTCCCTCTTGGCTCGTCCCGATCGCGTCATTTCGCGTCAGCAGCGCCTTATCCAGACGGCCGATCGGGCCCCTGACGCGCACGAAAAGGCCCGGCAGCAGCGCGTTATCCTTGTTCTCAAATATCGCGCGCACCGCCACCGTGCCGGTTGCGGGATCGACTTGCGGCGAAACGTAGTCGAGGTGGCCTTGGTGAGGATAGCCCTCCTCGTCCTGCAGGCCGATCTCAACCGGGATGCTCGAAATGAAGGTAAGGTCCGACGTGCTGACGGGGCGTCCCGCCCTGGCGTTGTTACTCCGGATCCTCAAGAATTGCGGCTCGCTCATGGTGAAATTCACGTAAATCGGGTGGGTCTGAACGATGGTTGCGAGCGTAGTCGGTCCGGACGCGCCGACGAGATTGCCAATGTCGATCAAATGATTGGTGACGATGCCGTCAAAAGGGGCCGTGACCGTGGTAAACCCAAGGCTGATTTTCGCTGTTTGGAGATTGGCCTCATCAATTCCAACAGTGGCCTTGTTTTGCTGAACGACGAAGCTCTGATCTTGGGCTTGCTGCGCTGCTATTGATCTTTGCTGCTCCAACGTTTGATAGCGGCTTAGATTGACTTGCGCTTGTGCGAGCGCCGACTGGTCTTTTGCCAATTGCGCTGCGGCCTGGTCGACCTGCGCCTGATAGGTGTCGCGTTCGATGCCGAAGAGTTGCGTTCCCTTCGTGACCGCGGCCCCGTCCCTATAATCGATCGTTTCCAGGAACCCCTGGACGCGCGCCACCAGATTGGCAGTTCTGTACGGCGCGGTATTGCCCGTGAGATAAACATACAGAGTCACCGGCTGCTGTAAGGGTTGGGCCACGACGACCTTCGCCGGCGGTGGAGGAACGAACGTATTCCTAGAGCTGCAGCCGACGAGAGTGAGGGCGGCAGTCGCCGCCAAGGCGGCCAAACCGGCGCATCGCTGTGGCATGGCCGCTGTCAGAGCCAAGGCAAACGACATAAAGAGGCAGTCCGACTCAGGATGTTTGTCTCGCGACCACAAGCAACCAGCAAACACGACGTTGCGATTTTACGAAAGCGCCGACGTCGATGGGATCGTATCGCTCTCATGCCCGCACATCAAGCATGCAGAGATCTCGTTAGAAAAAAGGCGCGTCATTGAAGCTATGGCGCTGTTCTCGTGGCCGCTGCTGCCCTCGCGCGGCAGAGGAAGTTCGCTTTCGAGTTCGCCTTTAGTGTGATGCGCCGGTCTGCGTCTGGCGGAACACTTAGATTTGCGAGCATCGGCCGGCATGAGATGCCGGTACGGACCAAGAATGCCCGATGTAAATCAATATGGCCAAGAAACTCGTACTTCCCTCTCTGCTCATCCGTGGCAATTTTCCGACCGGAAACGGCGGCTGCTGCGCCGCCATTGTCGAGGGCGATCGTGCGTTCTGATCCGTCATTTGCGGGGATCACGATCCGACTCATAACCAGCCCGGCGGCGGACGTAACGGCGCGCTGTTTGAAAACCGACGAAGGAGATACCGACCCGGGCCCCCTCTGGTCACGCTATTTTTTGGTACGCAAACACGAAATCTTGCAGTTTCAAAATGATAATTATGTGAGAGGGTCGGGAGGGTGACATCAGGCTCGAGGTGCGGCGAGAGCGTGCTCGCGACCTTCCGCGCCGAAGGCGCCAGATCTATGACTACAAGGTCGATGTGAGCGGCAAGCTTGCCTTGCCCTTCCGCGAGCCGATCGCCACCTTGTTGCGCAGGTTGTGCAGATGGCGCAAGTCTCGGCCGTCGCTATGCAGGTCCGAATTGGCCCCGAGCGATATTCCCTGCTCAAGCTCGATTAATCGCGCGCCGGCTTTGTGGACCCAGTACTCTGGCTAATTCATTCAGCGCGGCGGAACTGAATGATTGCCTGAACGGCCAATCTTCAGGAGCTGGAACTGCAGCAACAGCGTAAATTCCTACGACCGGGAGGAACGAAACAGATTGCTTCGGTCTGATCTGACTGAATCGAGTTCAATCAAGGCGCTTCGCCGATAGGAGATATGTCAATGGCCCGACAAACGGCGCGGGATCTTCTGATCACCGGACTGCGCAACGCCCACTCCATGGAAACTCAGGCTCGCGAGCTCATGGAACGGCAAAGCGAGCGCATCGGCCACTTCCCGCAGGTGCAGCAGCGGCTCAAGCGTCATCTGGAGGAGACCCAGGAGCAGCTTCGCCGACTTGAAACGTGCTTGCGGGAGTGCGGCGAGAGCGAGTCCTCGCTCAAGGATGCGGCGCTGTCGACTGTGGCGAACGTCACCGCCATGGCGCACGCCATGGCGGGGGACGGGATCCTGAAGAACACCTTTGCCAACAACGCCTTCGAGCATTACGAGATCGCGGCCTACAAGTCGCTGCTTGCGCTGGCCGAGCGCGCGGGCGTCGACCTTTCGGGTCCGCTGACCACCTCACTTCGCGAGGAGGAGGAGATGGCTGCCTGGATCGACAGCCATGTGAAGGACGTGACGCTGCAATATTTGGCGCAGGAAGAGCGAGCTGCCTGAGGGGGTGCCGGGTCGAGAGCCCAGACGACGTCCCACGTGCGAAACCAGCCTAGCACCGGCGGCGCGTGGGAACGGGCGAGTGCCAGCCGCGTTGGTGCTGCGGGCACAATTGCGGCCCGACCATGAGCAATCGCACCCGAAGAGAACCGAGGAAATTCACATCCGAGATCGACCGGCTTGAATGGTGGCAGCGGGCGGTGATCTATCAAATCGCCCCCATGTCGTTCCAGGACAGCAATGGTGACGGCAAAGGTGACCTGCCGGGGATCTTGAGCCGTTTGCCATATCTCGAGTGGCTCGGCGTCGATGCGGTCTGGCTGTGTCCGATCAATCCCTCGCCCCTGGCTGATTTCGGCTACGACATCACGGATTTTTGCGACGTCAACCCGCTGTTTGGAACGCTTGCCGACTTCGACAGCCTGCTGGAGGCGTTGCATTCCCGAGGAATCAGGTTGCTGCTGGACTTCGTGCCCAACCATACATCCTCTCGGCATCCCTGGTTCGTGGAGAGCCGTTCATCCCGGCAAAATCCGCGACGAGATTGGTACATCTGGGCGGAGCCGGGACAGGATGGAGGCCCTCCCAATAATTGGCTGAGCCGATTCGGCGGCAGCGCATGGAGCTTCGACGAGGCTACCACGCAATACTACTACCACGCGCTCCTGACCGAGCAGCCCGACTTGAACTGGCGCAATCCGCAGGTGCGCGCCGCCATGGCAGATGTAATGCGATTCTGGCTGCGGCGGGGTGTAGATGGGTTTCGCGTCGATGCCAGCGCCGTACTGATTAAAGATGATCTCCTGCGGGACGACCCACCTGATCCGAGCTACGATCCGCGGACCATGCCGCCGCCGCAGCGACTGCGGCGCATATTCACGGACGATCGGCCAGAGTCCCTGGAGTGCCTCGAAGAACTGCGCGCGTTCTCGACGAGTTCCCGGACCGTGGTCTCGCCGGAGAAGTCCAGGTCGATCGCATCGGCCATTTCTACGGTAACGACCGGCCCCGTTTGCACCTTCCGCTCAATTTCGCGCTGCTTGACACACCATGGAACGCGGTCGCCCTCCAAGCGACGATCGACCGTTACCTGAATGCCATACCGCAGCGCGCTTGGCCGGATTGGGCTGTTGGCCCCCACGATAAGCGGCGGGTCGCCGAGCGCATCGGACAGGCTCAGGCGCGCCTGCTCGCTATGCTTCTGCTCAGCGTAAGGGAACGCCGTTCTTGTTTGCCGGCGACGAAATCGGGATGGAGGCGGTGCCAATCCCTTCCGAGGCGGTTCAAGATCCCTTCGAGAAGCTTGCTCCCGGATATGGGCTCAATCGTGATCCCGAGCGCTCGCCCATGCGCTGGGACGAGAGCCAGCACGGTGGCTTTACCTGCGGAGAGCCCTGGCTGCCCACGGGCAGGGATATCAAGGACCGCAACGTGGCGACCTTACGGGAGAATCCGCACTCGCTCCTGTCGCTCTATCGCGCTCTGATCGAGCTTCGAAAACGCGAGGCAGCCTTGGTGGGGGGCGATTATGTTCCCATGCGGGCCATCCATGACGTGCTGATGTTCAAACGTTGCAATGCAGAGATCGAGATCGCAGTCGCACTGAACTTAAGTCCCGATCCGCGCAAGCTGTCGTTGACCTCCCCCGCGCGCCTGCTGCTGTCAACCCATCTCGACCGCGGGCCGGAACGGCTGTCCAACGGCCCGATATTGCGCGGAAATGAAGGCGTCACGCTGCGCCTGCACAGATAAAGAGGTACGCATGCCGGATACCTGGTGGAAGTACGCGGTGATCTATCAAATCTATCCGAGATCGTTTCAGGATTCGGATGGTGACGGAATTGGCGACCTTCAGGGAATGATCGCGCGGCTACCCTATCTCGTCGAGCTGGGGATCGATGTCATCTGGGTCTCGCCCATCTTTCCTTCACCCATGCTCGATTTCGGATATGACGTCGCGAATTACCTTGACGTTGATCCGCTGTTTGGAACCCTTGCGGAGTTCGACAAGCTGCTAGCCGAGGCACATCGTCTCGGGCTCAAGCTCGTGCTCGATCTCGTCCCTAATCATACTTCCGACCAGCATCCCTGGTTCGTCGAGAGTTGAAGCTCCCGACACAACGCGAAGCGGGACTGGTATCTTTGGCGCGATCCCGGTGCGCTTGGCAAGGAGCCCAACAACTGGCTTTCGCAGGTCGGCGGGAGCGCTTGGGAGTTCGATCGATCAACCGGACAATACTACTATCATGCCTTTCTCAAGCAGCAGCCGGATCTGAACTGGCGCAATCCGCAAGTTCGCCAGGCGATCTATGAAACGATGCGATTCTGGCTGCGTCGCGGCGTGGACGGGTTTCGCGTCGATGTCCTGTGGCATCTCATAAAGGACGATCAGTTCAGGGACAATCCGCCCAACCCGAAGTACACGCGCGGCCGGCCGATCTATGAGTCCCTCATTCCCCTCTATACCACCGATCGTCCCGAGATGCAGGGCCTGCTCGCGGAGATGCGTGGCGTTGTCGACGAGTTCGGGGACCGTCTCCTGATCGGAGAAATCTATCTGCCCCTCGATCGCCTCGTCAGCTACTACGGCCGCGACCTGCGCGGTGTGCATCTGCCATTCAACTTCGCGCTGCTCCCCGCCTCCTGGCGCGCTGAGACAATTGTCCGATTGATCGGCGAATACGAGAAAGCCTTGCCGAAGGGGGGCTGGCCTAACTGGGTCCTCGGCAATCATGATTGGCCCCGCATCGCCGGTCGCGTCGGTCCTGAGCAGGCTCGGACGGCTGCGATGCTTCTGCTCACGTTGCGCGGCACGCCGACGATCTACTATGGAGACGAGATCGGCATGCCGCAGGCCGAGATACCTTTCGAGCGCGTCCGCGATAGGTTTGAAAGGGTGGCGCCCGGCCAGGGACTGGGACGGGACGGCAGCCGCACCCCGATGCAATGGGACGACTCCAAATACGCAGGCTTCTCCGAGGCGGAGCCGTGGCTGCCGCTTGCGGATGCGCCCGGGGACCTGAATGTGGCCGATCAGCGGGCCGACCCGACCTCTGTATATCAACTCTACAGGCAGCTGATCGTGCTGCGCAGGTCGCGGAACGCTCTCCTGACCGGGAGCTATTTTCCATTGCTTTCGCAAGACGATTTGCTGTTATTTGGCCGCCGGTGCGAAGACGAGAGTTTGCTGGTGGCGCTCAATCTCGGCGGTCGGCCGGAGCTTGCTGACTTTGGCAATCAGCCACTTGAGGGGAAGCTCCTCTTGTCTTCTCATCTTGATCGTGAAGGAGAAGAGGTTCGCGGAACCATCGATTTGCGTCCCAACGAAGGGGTCGTGATCGAGGTCGACCTTTAGGGCTGCCCCTTTCCCCCGCCCGCGCCATAAATGTTTCCAGTAGCAAAGCTCGCATCATCGGCGGCAACTTGGACGTAGATCGATGCGAGTTCAGCGGGCTGACCGGGACGACCGAACACGGTGTCTTTACCGAACGATGTGTACCTTTGTTCCGGAGCACCGCCGCTGATCTGAAGCGGAGTCCAGACCTCAACCGGGCGCCACGCCGTTGACGCGAATCCCTTTTGAAGCGAGCTGCTTGGCGAGCGATTTGACATAGTTCATGGTGGCCGCCTTTGTTTGCGCATAGTCGTACAGATCTGACGATGGATCGTAGGCCTGTTCCGAAGTCGTTGCGATGATGCATGAGCCCGGTTGCAGATGTGGCAGCGCGGCCTTGATGATCCAGAAAGGTGCGTAGATGTTCGTTTTCATCGTAGCATCGAAATCTTCGTGGAAATGCCGAGAATCGACGGCCGCGATTGTTGCCTCCCTGCGTTCGAGACCACGATGTTTAGGTCGCCGAATCCCTGCAGTGCGCGCGATACGAGCTGCTGGCAAAATGATTCTTCGCGCAAATCGCCAGGAACGTGAACTGCCGTACGGCCTGCGGCTTGGATCATCTGCACCACCTCCTGCGCGTGCGGCTCCTCGTTTGGCAAATAGTTGATCGCCACGTCCGCACCCTCGCGCGCATAGGCAATGGCAGCAGCCCGGCCCATATCGGAATCGTCCGGCAAGACGGCCCGAGCCGCGTAGCTGGTTTCGCCATGATCGGGCTTCGGGTCCATGTTTCGCGCCAACCCCGGCCATGGCTGGGTTTGGCTCCTGAACGGCGGCTTTGGATACTTGGAACGCGGGTCCTGGATCGTGAGATTAGCCCTCGCCGGGTGTTCATTCTGCGCCAAACGCCGGGTACCGTGGCCAGAGCTGCCATCCCAAGGCCGACGCCTCCAACGGCATGCGGGCGGGACAGTGAATTGCGTGCTTTCTCGTCTATGAAAACTCTCCACGGCGAAACCGCTGCCCGAGTACTTCAGTTGCTAAAGTTGACACGCCCTCAAAGCGAGACGTGGTTGCGACGAATTCAGAGCCGACCGCAATTCTCAATGAAAGTTCGCTATCAGACACAAGCGCCTGCGCTTAACCGGATCAAGATAATCAAATGCCCGTTCGCTTGGCGCCATGGATCAGCAGGACGAGGACAAGATCATTCACCGCGTCGTGCAGCGGATCGCCGAGGACTATGGCTGCGCCGACGTCGAGGAGGTTAATGCTGTTTTGGACGGCATTCGATCGGGTCGATCGCGACAAGTATTTAAACCGCGCACTAGCCTTGCATTGTTACACTAGGGCGAGAAGTGACTTTTCTAAAACATCAAACGAAAAATACCGCACAAGCTCTGCTCGTGCCAGCCTGCGGGGCCAAAATGAAGCTTGCGCCGCCCGTTGGGTCGAAGCTCGTGGCCCACTGCAGTCCCTAAAAGAGGCCAAAGCCTCAGCAGTGTGACAAAAAATATTCGTCTAACGCTTCGCTATCAGCTGCGGACTGACCGGAAAGCGCAGAGGGCGCATTCCTACGCAGGATGAGCTTTCCTGAAATAGTGGTTCGTTAGGTTGCCCCATTGTCTGAACTCGTAGGGTCACCTGGGAAAAGAGCCCGACGCACCCACCGCGCCCATACTTGTCCGAGGGCTTCCGCAGCTTCAACAATTAGAATGGCTATGATCACGTTCAAGATGATACGCCAGTCAATCCAGTCAGACCACATCTCGCCCTCCGCTTGTTAGGCCGCACCTGGCCAGACCTGTTGAGTCACACTCGCTGAATCTCGGGCGCACGTGAAGGGTGGGATAGAGCCATGCCCATAAACCCACCTATAATTTGTGAGGAGGGTTAATGAGCATTGTTGCCCGATTGTGGGTGACGAGCGTCCTGAGGAATTCCGTTGCGCTGAGGTCGTAGGCGGAAGAAAGTGTCGCAGCACCGAGTGTGCCTTGATATCGGATCGCTGAGTGTTGATCGGCCATTAACCAATGACTAATCAAACTTATTTAGCGCCTGAGATCCGGCTCGATTTCGTACCCCTGAGAAAGAAGCGTTTAGTAGCACTCGCCGGAAAACAACAATGAGGAGCTTCTTGCGACTCAGCTGGCGCTCCCAACGATTTACCGGCTGGCGCTTTCCACTACGGACCGCTAAGTCCCCCAAAAACCTCTTCTTACCGCGCTCCGGATTGCTGGACCAAGGAGTAAGGAATTCTAGGACGCGTTTGCGTTCTCGCTTGCCTCTTGAGAGCTAGGCGCACATCCTACGGCGATGAAGATCGCGACCTTCAACATCAACAACCTCAACAAGCGCCTGCCAAATCTGCTCGCCTGGTTGCGTGCAGCCAGCCCCAATGTGGTGTGCCTTCAGGAGCTGAAATCCACTGACACGGATTTCCCGATCGATGCGATTCGTCGTGCCGGATATGAGGCAGTGTGGCGTGGTCAGAAGACATGGAACGGGGTCGCCATCCTTGTGCGCGGTGTGGAACCAGTGCTGACGCGCGGCGAATTGCCGGGCGACGCAATGGATATGCAGAGCCGCTACATCGAAGCTGCCGTGAATGGAGTTATCATTGGCTGCCTGTATGCGCCGAACGGCAACCCGCAGCCCGGCCCAAAATTCGATTACAAGCTTGCCTGGCTCGAGCGCCTCGTCCGCCACGGACGCTCGTTGCTCAAGGCAAACGTCCCGGCGGTGCTGGCCGGTGACTACAACGTCGTACCGACCCCGCTCGATATTTACCAGACGCACTCCTACGACAATGACGCACTAGTGCAGCCAGCGAGCCGCGCCGCCTTTCAGCGACTGACCAAACAAGGCTGGATCGACGCGATCCGCGCGTTGCATCCGAAAGACCGTATCTATACGTACTGGGACTATATGAGGAACCGCTGGCCGCGCGACGCGGGACTGCGTCTCGATCACCTTCTTCTCAGTGCTGCTCTCGCAAAGTGTTTGGTCGCCTCCGGGGTCGATCGTGAGGTGCGTGGCAAGGCGAATGCCAGCGACCATGCTCCGGTATGGGTCGAGCTGAGCTACGTGGCCACAACCGATACGGGCCCGGCAGCCAAGCCGCGGGTTCCCGTGAGACGCACGAAGAAACTGCCCGAGGCTGTCAGTCCATCCGCGCGCCGGCCTTTGTTAGTGATAGACGGCGACTCCTTTGCGCACCGCGCCTACCACGCTTTGCCCAAAACGATCCGACGCGATAGCGACAAGCCCGCGGGCGCGATCCTCGGTTTCGCTAACATGCTGCTACGGCTTTACCACGCTGAGCGGCCGCGGGCTGTACTGGTCGCCTGGGATACGTTAGATGTGCCGACCTACCGCCACAGGGCGTTCGAGGCCTATCAGGGAGGCCGGAAATTCGACGATGAGCTGATCGAGCAACTGGAGCTGATCCCGGAATTCGTAACTGCCTGCGGTTTCGCGAATGCCAACGCCGCCGGGTATGAGGCTGACGATTTTCTTGCTGCAGCCGTTGAGCGGGAAGAAAAGCGCAACGGTACGGTGCTGGTGGCAAGCGGAGATCGCGACACGTTTCAACTCGCCTCGGAGCGCTGCACAGTTCTTTATCCGGTGCGCGCGGGAGAGATAGCGCGCATCGGTCCCGTCGAGGTGCGCACGCGCTACGGTATCAATCCGAAGCAGGTGCCCGATTTCATCGCGCTGCGAGGGGATCCTTCCGACAGAATTCCCGGCGCAATCGGCATCGGAGCGGCCGGCGCCGCTGATCTGCTGCGGCGCTATGGCTCGCTCGATGCGCTGCTTGCGGCGGGACGTTTCCCGGCACAGGCCGAGGAACTGCGGCTCTTTCGCTCCATTGCGACTATGGACGCGGCAGCGCCGCTTCCGCGCATACGGGATCAAAAGCCGACCTGGGAGGAGGCGGCTGCGCTGGCGAAGAGATGGCATCTGAAACAACTAGCTGCGCGACTGAGCGCTATGTGCTGAGAAACTTGCGTAGGCAAAGTGAGCCCGCTCGGCTATGAGGCTGATCACCCCCAATGGCTGAAGAACTCAAATGTCCTGCAGCGGGTCATGGACCAACGAAGGTCTGGACGAGCCAAACTTGGCGACGTGACGCGTGGCGTACTGCTCACGGTGCTCGCCGATCTCGATCTGCGGGCCAAGACGCAGGTAAAGTAGGACCTACAAATGTCGGGTGTACCAACGACCACGAAGCGATCGAGGAGGGAAGCTAATGTTTTGCCGCTTTCCTCCGCGGGACCGGGACGTGCATCAGTTGCGCAAAGACATCAGCTCATTGGCCCCGGCGAAGCCCGAAGAGTTCATGAAGAGGCTGGGTGGAGACGCCGCAAACGGTGGGGTGTCTCGGGCGCGCGATTTACAAGTGCCGCCGCCCGACCTGTCGTGGTGCTCTGGCCTTCTAGGTGGCCGCGGTGCCCAGTAAGTTTCGCAGCATGCCAACGGCATGCATGGCGGTGCCCGCCGGATCTCGCGGATTGAGTTTGATTGCTCCGGCCACGATCGCCTTTCCGCCGCCCGGAGGGTACTGGCGCCAGCGTCGATCCGTTCTCGCCGACTGTCGCGGTTGTTGATGTAATTGATGAAGCCACCGAGGAGACGATCGGCCTTACATGGCCTTGGGTCGGCAAGACTGCTATCGGCGCGAACAGCAGGTTGAGAACCGGGCTCCGGTAGGAGCACCCGTGGGGTGCCACGCGCCGCCAGACGGTCTGACTTTCCTGGTCAATGGGAAGTCAGTCTCCGCTGTGCGCGATTGCCACATGCCAATCGCTCATCGGCACCCGGGTTGGTGGCGCGGCGCCTCATTCTCGGTTGTCACACGCTTCTCAGTACCATTTTTTGTGCTCCCTCAGCTTTTTGTTACGGCCCGGCAACGCCGCTCTACACCTACGAAGGCGTGGTGTATATGCGAGATTCGGGGTGTTTTTTCTAAAAATAAATTATTAGTACCGCATGCGCTCCGAAGCGGGTTCGGACGATGAAGAACAAGAAACAACGGCAGCTGGCGGTCGAGCCAAAAATTTCACGCGGTTTGCCAACACCGCTTGGTCGTCCTGCGGCCGCTGCGCACACGGGACGGTCGGACCAGCCGTATACATTATTCAGTCTGTCCCTCATTTTCATCAGCGCCACCATAAGGTCCACGTTTTCTGTTCCGTGTCTCAACCTGCGAGGCTACAAAGCGGAGATAGGCGCACCGGGGTGCCGAGACGATGGCCAGCTTGCCGTAACACGAGGGGTTGCGATGATATTTCCTGCACAATTGAGCGCCGAGAACCGCCAAACAACATCGAACACCAGCAACACGGGTGCCCAGCAGTTCTCTGAGGCGATAACTAATGCGTCCGCATCCGCAAATGGATCGCCTCAGGGCGCCCAGAACGGCACGGGTGGGCCGCGTCCTAACCCGCGGCCGGGCCCGGCCCCAGTTGCACCTCGTCAGTCGGCTTCGCCGCCCTGGGCTGGCCTACATACTAATGGGCAGAAGGCCCCACCCCCGCCGAAGATTACCGGCGCACAGCGGTCAGACTGGCAGACTGGCATGATACTTTTTGGTGTGGGCACTGTCGGGACGTTGGTCTCTGGCGCCTACTTTGGAAGCGCTCTTGAGGGTCTAGGGTCGGCTAGCAATGTAGGCGAGGCTCCCGGAATAGGAGATAGCATGAAATCGGGGCTGGCGTACGGAGCTACAGGTCCAGCATTGATGTTGCTAGGGTTAAAACTGATGACGCCAGTAAATGCTGCCGAGAGCCACTGGTATGAGACCGACGCCCCGAACATGCCGGCTAACCCTGGTGCATAGTGAAAGCAGTATCTCGGCAGACCTCAGGTTTTGTTTTGGTTGGGCGCCGACATGATGCTCGACGCGCGGGTCGAAAATTTTAACTTGCCGGGCTATGCTACAGCGCAGCCGCCGCAGGGTCGGCTTCATCGAGCCCTGCCTGCCTTCATGTCGCGCCAGGCGCAGGTAGACACTGGATGCACCACCGGAAAGTACCGGCTGCCCCGCTTGAACTTCAACATCGACGAATGGGACGCGAAGGGGCAGAGTTACGCGACCCTGGCGACTGTGCACTGGGTGCGGCTGCGCCAGAACCAGCTCCGGGTGGGAGAGTTCGAGGCGCGCGACCGTTGCCTGTCGTTTGGCGCAAAGATGTCTGACTATCGTGCGGCGCTTGCGCCGACCGCTTGCCCGTGGGACCCTCGCGTCGTGGGAAAACGGCATTATGGGAGAGTGATATGGCAAAAGTTACTGGCGGTTGCCTCTGCGGCAAGGTGCGGTACAGCGCCGACGTGGAGCCCGTGTTCGCTGGGGTCTGCCACTGCCGCAATTGCCAAAAGGAAAGTGGCGGCGCGTTCGCTATTGTCATCGGGGTGCCCCAGTCCGCGTTGGCTGTTCAGGGTCAGGTGAAGACTTACGCGGATAGAGGCGACAGCGGCAAAGCAATGTATCGTCGTTTCTGCCCCGACTGCGGTTCTACGCTGATGGACGAGGCCGAAGCTATGCCCGGCATCACCATGATTCAGGTTGGCACACTGGATGACGCCAGCTGGGTAAAGCCCGGGGTGCAGATCTACTGCGACAGCGCACAGCCCTGGCTCCAATTGGCCGGCGACATGGCTCGCTTCCCGAAGATGCCGCCGCCGCGTTGAATCCTATAGCGCATTTTTTGCAGCTGTGGTTCGGGCCCGCGGCGGGCTGCGCAGGATGCGGGCTTTCAGACCTATGGCATGCGCTGCGCGGGCCAAATCGCCGCCGGTGAGCGACTTGCCGTCCAAGGCAAGGGCGTGGGCAAGGTGCGCTTGGCGAGGTCGCGATCCCGTGCACGGCGGCTATGTGTGCCACGGCCGCGAGTCCACCGCCGAACGGGGGTATGGGGCGGACTTGTTGGTCCCATGGTCCTCAATTCCCTGGCGTGCGATCACGCCTCCCGCTCCCGGTCACCAACCCGCACTACTGGCTTGCCTAGTTCCACAGGCGCCAAATGCTCAAAGCTGTCCCCGCCGCGCGCAGGACGCGCTGCGCAGGCTTCATCGGCAGAATTGTCAGCGCTTTGCTCTGGATGGCTTGCGCCAGAAGAAGCGATCGGGGCGCGAAGTGAAGCGTTCAAGTCTGGAGTACACCGCGGTTGCAGTATCCGCTGCGAACATTTTCGAACCCGGCAGGGAATTCTTTCGCACCAGCCGTTCGAAAGAGTCAAATATCCAAAGCGGATCGCGGACGCATGCGATGACCTTGGCCGCGGGGAATAACTCTGCCAGTATGGGCATGCGGTTGCACCAATACCGATTGGTATCGATGATGATTTGACGCTCGTTTTGCTGATAATACCCACTGACGACAGCACGCAAGACATTGCCGCGCTGCTCATCGGTGACCAAAGCGGAAAAATCGCCGTGAGCACAGCCATGGCGGCAATTAGCTTCTGGCACAGAATGCCGACTGGCGACGACAAGCCAGCATGCAGTGCAGGATTCTGCCGCAAGATTGCTGCGAGTAGCGTCGTGTCTGACCGTGGCATGCCGCTAATGAAATGAATACCATTTTCCATTTATAATCGTCCCAGGACAGGCGGACAGATCCTCGCTCTCGAGCAGGGCATCGTGGCAAGCATGGGCAACGTTGCCGACAATCTCGAGGCCCGCGCCAAAAAATCTGGTATGCTGCGCCGGTGATCGATCGCGAGGCCATTATTGCCGACGCCGTCAACGGCGAGACCATCAAAGCCATTGCCCACCGCAATGGCTGTACGGTCAAGGACGTGCATGAGATCCTGGACGAGCACGCATCCGAAGTGCTGACTCCGCACGATCGCGCCCGCGTGCTGTCGATCGAATTGCAGCGTTTGGGCGACTTGCATGAAATCTTTCACAGCACGCGGTGGAAACGCAGGATCCCGCCAGCGGAGCCTTGTGCGTGAAGATCAGCGAAAGAAAGGCTTGCTTGTTGGGCTTGAACGCGCCGGTCAGGCTCAACGCCACGCAATTGACCGACCAGCAATTGCAAAAGACCAGCACCCAGCGGACACGTGAGTGATCGACCAATTGCGCGCCATCGAGCCGCCGAAGCCTGATGGCCCCGACGATCCTGACAAGCTGAACTGAAAAAATTTGTTTTGCGCGGCCTACAATTGCATTACTCCAACTAAATTGCTCGATGGAATGTCTTCTCGATCGCCAAATGGACAGCAAGGGCCTCGACCTCGCCATTGACGACATGCCGGGGGCCAACCTTGACCGAATTTTAAGATCGACCATCCAGCGCCGATGTGCCAAGGTCCACGGAGTCCGGTGGTGGTGACGGCTATTGCGCAGCAGGAAACCGGATAGTTGCTGGCGGGCTTGTTGGAGCTACGAACCGCCGCAAGCGGGGCACGAACCAGGTCGCGGATCGCCTGCCGTTCGTTGCCTCGCCTGCCTACTTTGCACGCACGGGAACGCCGCAAACGCCCGCCGACCTCGCCCGGCACGACTGCATTCTCGGCCCGGGTCTCTCCGGCCGAACCGGCTGGAGTCTCACGCGCTCGGGGCGGGCAACGTCCGCAAGCGTGGAAGGGCCAATAAAGGTCGCCTCGGCCGACGGCTCATGCACAAAAATGAAGGCGGCTGAGGCGGTTGAGGCGGCTGAGACTTGCGCTCGGAACCCGGGTCAGCATGAAGGACTAAGGGAAGGGTTAGTTGTGGTGACCTTACAGACGGGCGCCTCACCAAGCCGTGAAGAAGCAGATCGGCCCCGTGAGGTATTACAACCCCGCTGCCTGAGCAAACCTCCTTGGACAGAGAATCCTCTTGAAGCTCTCGACGAACATCGTCCCGAAGGAATTTTATACCGGTGGCAAGCAAGATAGCAGCCCCGCTATTTCGGATTATGCGCTTATTGGTGATTGCCGCACGGCGGCCCTGGTCTCCATCAATGGTTCAATCGACTGGCTCTGCCTTCCCAATGTTTCCGGCGCCTCTGTCTTCGCAAAAATCCTTGACCCATACGGTGGGTGCTTCTCGTTGCAGCCCGATGAACCTTTCGAGGCCACCCGCCGCTACATTGGCGACACGGCGGTGTTGGAAACGACTTTCAGGACCAAGACAGGCACGATACGCGTGTTGGACTGCCTTCCGGTGCTCGATGGTATCCGTCACATGCGCCCCCTCCGCGAGATTCTCCGGGTCGTCGAGGGCGTTTCAGGATCCGTAAGTTTCGAGGCAACAGTCGATCTACGTCCTGATTATGGGCGACGACGAGCGCAACCCAAGCATCGCGGTCGGCTGGGCTGGTGTTACGAATGGGGAGGCGAGATCGTCTACGTGAAAACCGACATCGAGCTCGCCTTGGGCGAGACGGAGCTTCGCGGTAAGGCCACCATCGGCCCGGGCGAGCGCTGCGCGTTCAGCCTCGCCTATTGTCGCGATGAACCCGCAATCATTCCGCTCCTCGGATCTGCGGCGGATGAGCGCCTCGCGGAAACCCTTTCCTGGTGGCGCGAGTGGGCCACCAAAATCACTTATAGAGGCCCGTATCGCAACGCCGTCGTCCGCAGCGCGCTCACACTGAAGCTGCTCACCTTCGTGCCCTCTGGAGCCGTCATCGCCGCGCCGACGACCTCTCTGCCTGAACAGATCGGTGGCGGCCGCAACTGGGATTACCGCTATTGCTGGCTACGCGACGCGGGGCTGACGATGCAGGCGATGCTCGGGCTCGGCATCGATGATGAGGCAAAAGCCTTTCTCGACTGGCTCCTGCATGCTACCCGGCTGACTTGGCCGAAGCTGCAGGTGATGTACGATATATACGGTCGCACCAAACTCGACGAATTCGAGTTTGACCATCTCGCCGGCTATCGCAATTCCCGCCCTGTGCGCATCGGCAATAGCGCTCATGACCAGAATCAGCTCGACATCTATGGCGAGGTCATTGCGGCCGCCGATACCTTTGCCGCGGCCGGCGGCGCCATCGACAGAGCCTCTTCACGCATGCTCGAAGGTCTCGGCGAGGTGATTTGCGAAAGTTGGGAAGAACCCGATAACGGCATCTGGGAGGTGCGCGGTGGTCCGAGGCATTTCACCTTTTCAAAGCTGATGTGCTGGGCGGCGCTCGATCGGTTGATCGCGCTCCACGCGCGCGGTGCTGTCAAGCTCGGCGGCGAGCTCGAACGCTTCAAAACGGTACGCGCCGCGATCGCGGCTGTGATCGAGACGCGGGCATTTAATCAAACCCTCGGCGCCTATACAGCCGAGCTCGATAGCGACAGGGTCGATGCCAGCGTGCTGCTGATGACGAGCGTCGGATACAAGCGCGCTGACGATCCCCGGGTTCGGTCGACCTTCGATCTTATCTTCGCACGGCTTGGGTCGCGCGGCCTTCTGCTACGTTACGAGCACGACACCGACGGCCTGGAAGGCCACGAGGGCGCGTTCGGAATCTGCAGCTTCTGGGCCATCGAACAACTCGCCGAGCGTGGCGATCTGGTACGCGCCGAACAGCAGATCGATGAGCTCTTATCCTTCGCCAACGACGTCGGCTTGTTCGCAGAGGAAATCGACATGCAATCGGGCGAGGCGCTGGGAAATTTTCCGCAGGCCTTCACGCATGTGGGTCTGATCAATGCCGCCCTCGCCATCGAAAAGGCACGGTCGGCTGCTGGCGGGAGATTTGCGACATGATGGCCATGACCATGCGGATGAGCGGATCTCTCGTGCTTTGGGGGCTAATCGCAACCATCGCCATGACGGCGATCCTGGAGGCGAGCCAAGGCCTAGGGCTGTCGCGGATGAGCCTGCCTTTCCTGCTCGGCTCGACGCTGACCACGAACCGAAGCACGGCAATGATTCTCGGCTTCGCGCTCTATGTGATCGGCGGCTGGCTGTTCGCGTTCCTGTATTTTCTGTTTTTCAGCAGCATCGGCATATATACTTGGTGGATGGGTGCGATCGTCGGCATCGGCCACGGCGCTTTCATCCTCGTGTGTGCGATCCCGCTGCTACCCTACGTCCATCCCAATATGGCTTCAGAGCATCACGGCGTCACCATGAGTTGCCAGTTAGAGCCGCCTGGGTTTCTGGCGATGAACTACGGCTATCAAACGCCGCTTACGACCGTGCTCGCCCAGGCGGTCTATGGCGGCGTGCTGGGCGCCTTCGTTCAAATACAGCATGCCATGTTCCCAACATAACCGGACGGCTCGTCTCTTGGGCATCGTCCCACTTTGGGTCGTATTCCTCATCGGCCTCAGCTTCGTCGCTTGTCGGGGCCAAGCGCACAAGCGGCTTTCGCACCTCGCCGATCACATTCTAGGGTCTGTACCTAATTAGCGAATTCTGATTCCCTCGCACTGGATTGATTAGGTGATCAGATGCAACGTTGGCAGCTGAGCGTTCAAGGCATACCAGTTCTCGATCGGAAAGATGATGTCGTGGTCGGCGCCAAGGTGCAGGATAGGCACGGCCGTGGTCTTCAAGACTTGGAGCACCTCCTCAGACGGGAACATCGGATTGCTCGGCGTGGTGCCGATCTGCGCGATGGACCAGTCGGCGCGAATATCCGGGCTGCGATCGGTCTTCCCGTGTCATAGAAGAGTTACTCCGCCGTCTTGACGAGCTTCCCCGGTGGCGTCGTCGCGAGCAACACCACGGGGCTGACATGAGCGCCGAACATTGCCAAAAATATTTGCGCAGCAATTCCGCCGATGGACCAGCCGCCAATCACGACGTCCTTCAACCCGAGTGCGTCGATCAGATCCTTTGCATCCTGCGCTAGGGGGCGGAGTTATAGGTCTTCTCTCCGGGTAGATTGACCGAGCCCCGAGTAGTCGAAGGTCACGACCTCGAAGCCCTCCGCCGCCAATCCATCTATGAAGGCTGGATCCCAAAGGTCGAGCGCACCGCGGAAGCGGTGGCACAGCACGATAGGGTTGCCTTTGCCCACAGTACGATATGCGAGCTTCCGTCCGCCGACTTCGACGACGCGAGTGGGCGCTGCTACTGCGCCGGCCCCTTGGGCGCGCGCGTGACCTGGCAAGGACAGTGCGGCCGCCGCCGCCGCACCGGCCCGGAGGGCGTGGCGACGAGACGCACGCCCCCGTCGATTCACTTCGGTGGGGGCTGTTGCCCCCCGATGTCGAGCTTTCAAGAAAAACCGATCCACCCATGTTGTTTCTCTTCTTCACTTTAGTTTAATTGAGATGGCTATAGGATTCGCGCAGGCTCGGCAGCACGCGTGGCAGCACGTAGGGGACGACGGTCGGAATGGTCCCCAACCGCAGTATGCCCGACAGGGGCTCGCGGAAAGTGCTCGCGAATTCCGTCAGGTCTTGAAGCTCTTTGAGGATCCTGCGAGCGCGCTCTACCGCCTCGATGCCGGCCGGCGTGAGGACGACGCGTCGCTTAGTGCGGTCAACGAGCGATGCTTCGAGGACGTCTTCAAGTTCAAGTTATGGAATGGCGCGCCCCTCCTCAGCGCCGAAGGCGTAGTGTCTTCGGATAACTGATTCGGAGGGAATAGATCATGGAAATCGCGGTTCTCGGGATTGATTTGGGCAAGAACAGCTGCAGCATCGTCGGGTTGGATGCGGCAGGAGCCGTCGTACTGCGGCGACGCATGCGGCGTGAGGGAGTGATCAAGCTTGCGGGCAAGCTGAAGCGATGCGTAGTGGCGATGGAAGCCTGCTGCGGGGCGCATCATCTCGGCCGCGTACTTCGGGTTCAGGGTCACGACCTTCGGCTGATGTCACCGGAGTATGTCCGCCCCTACGTCAAGTCGCAGAAGAACGACGATCGCGACGCCGAAGCGATCGCGGAGGCGGCAACGAGACCGACGATGCGGTTCGTCGAGCTGAAGAGCGAGGAGCAGCTCGACATGCAGACTTTGCACCGAGCTCGCGATCGATTGGTGGGCGAGCGCACCGCGCTGATTAATCAACTGCGAGCCATTCTGCTGGAACGCGGCACCACGGTTGCGCAGGGCCGGCGCAAGCTCGAGCAGCATCTCGCGGGTTTGAACCCTTGGGGAGGTCTCACTCAAAGAATGTGCGTGCTGATTGAAGACATGCGGCGGCAATGGTGCGAATTGGACCGGCGCATTGCGGAACTCGACAAGGAGCTTGCCGAATGGGTGCGCAACGAAGAGACGGCGCGTCGCCTGATGACCATTCCGGGAATCGGTGTATTGAATGCCACCGCGCTCATCGCGGCAATCGGTCGAGCCGACGGCTTTGCGCGTGGACGGGACTTGGCGGCCTGGCTGGGTTTGGTGCCGCGCCAAGTCACAACCGGCGGCAAGCCGCGTCTGGTCGGAATCAGTAAGCGGGGCAACAAGTATCTCCGCAAGCTTTTGATCCACGGCGCCCGAGCCGCCTTGCCGACGCTGCTAGAGAGTGCAACGTCGTTCGGGGCATGGTTGCGCGGCCTGCTGGCGAGAATGCACAAAAATGCCGTTGTGGTCGCGCTTGCCAACAAGCTGGCGCGTATCGCATGGGCCGTGCTGCGGCACAATGAGACGTTCCGTTCCGTCGATTCGGCGACGGCATAAATGATCCGGATTGGCCGGCTAGCGCATCATGATGCGCTGATCTGGCCTTCGATGTTTGCGGGTGGTGGAACGGAGATGGCCTCACAGTCGAACGGCGTCCTGGCATCCTGGCTTTAAGAATGGCATCCAATGCCGATCAAGTTATTAGGACCGGGACGCGCGGATCTCCATCTTGGCCGGGGGAAGCCCCGTCTTCCCCGAGACCGGATACGTTGACGCAGACTGGTGAGATCATCGTGTGAAAGCCACTTGCGAACGGGGCGCGCCATACGTTATTAGGACCGGGACGCGCGGATCTCCATCTTGGCCGGGGGAAGCCCCGTCTTCCCCGAGACCGGATACGTTGACGCAGACTGGTGAGATCATCGTGTGAAAGCCACTTGCGAACGGGGCGCGCCATACGTTCTTTGATGCTTGCGCTCAGCGTCATTGGCGACGGAGCGCCAGGAAACAAGGCCTAGACTCCCCAGGTTAGCCGCGGGCCAATGCGACGCGTATGGTCGCATCGGCCTGCAGGAACGTACCGTCGTTTCCTTCCCAGGTCGGCGCCGCCGCAAATGCTCTCGGCGGCATGTCGAGCGACACCAGTTGCCGGCCCTCTATGCCGACCACTTCGATCGGCACGGCAACGGCTCGGCCGAACCAGCCCCACCAGCGGCTGTACGAGACGATCAGCTCGAGCTCGCCCTGCGGCGTGCGCACGACCTGTCGCACGTAGCCGAGCGTGGATGCGTTTTGGTCGAGCACGGGCAAACCGATTAGGTCGCCGACGCGGACCGGCTGCGGGAAGCGCTTGAGCATACGCTCGTTCATGGGCATGGGGTGCTGCGCATCCATCATGCCGGTCGGCGGCACCATCGCCTGCGCGAGCCTAAATGCGGGCGTCACTGCTCCGGCGGCGGTTGCGGCGCTGAGCGGGGCGGCCAAGCCGAGCAACAGAGCGAAAGCGCCACTCATCGCCACGAGCGGCACTTTTTCCACACGATTCATGTTGTGTTCTCCAATCAAAAGTGGCGCGTCGCTCTCCACGAACCCCACGTGGGACGATAAAAAGCACGAGTTCAGCGATTTCTCCGAGGCACGTAAGAAAATGAAAGCTGAACTCGTGGCACGAAGGCTCCTCCCATTGCTTCTTTTCCTCTCGTTAGCACGGCATTGCTTGATCAAATTCCTGCAAACCAGTTTTCGCCCTGTTTGCTCCAGAAGGTCGGCCGAAACGTGTTGGTGACCTCGATCGTCCTGATCCATTTGGCGTTCTTGTAGCCGAGCTTGACCGCGGTGCGCAGCCGCAACGGATAGCCGAAGGGATCGGTAATGGGCGCGCCCGCATATTTGGTCGCCAGGGTCGTCTGCGCGTGCAGCGCCGATGCCATATCGATGCTTTCGGTAAAATCGTCGTTACAAACGAAATAAACGTACTTGGCCGAGAGATCGGCCCCGACGCGCGTGAGGAAGGCGCGCAGGTTCGGGCCGGACCACTGCCCGATATAATCCCAGCCTTCGACGCAGATGTGGCGGATAATCAGTTCCTGCTCCGGTAATAGGTAAATCTGCTGCAGCGTCCAGGGGCGCTTATCCTTGATCAAGCCCGCTAATTCCAGTTTCCAGGTGACGCCGTCGACTGGCTTGACATCCTCAATGTCGTAATAGGCGTTAAAGCGTGGCGGCTTGACCACTTGCGAGGCGCTGAATGTCGGCGCGAGATGATCGGGCCGGAAGATCGCGGCCTGTGCGCCGTCGTTCCACGAGGACACGGCGCGCAACGCGTTCTGCACGGAAGGCTCTTCGATGACGTCGCAGCGGTCAATAGCGTCAACGCGCCAAGTGTAAGCGCTCCGCGCAACACGCCGCGACGATTGAAATTCGCGACCAGCGCCCGGCTTTCCTTGCGCGCGGCCCTGTCGATAGCCTGCTGCGGGCGAAACGGAGACGGTGTACGGATTCGCATGCTCATAAGATCACCACATCACTGTCGCTTCGGTTACGACCGCCGGCGCGACCGGTTGGCCGCCGACAGGTTTGTCCTCGAGGATCGGACCGCCGGTGATCATGGCGAGGAGGCTTTGCGGCACGGAAAAGCGCCAACGTGACATGCACGGTGACGAAGGCCACGATCGCCGACATGCACAGGAAGTGAATGAGTTGGATGGTCTGGAAATTCCCGAACAGGCCCGCAACTTCCGAAAACTGCACGGGCTTCCACAGGCAGACGCCGGTGATCACGATCAGGATACCGACCAAGAATGACGCCGAGGTAGAGCATTTTCTGCAAGGCGTTGTAGACGGTCAAATCCTCGTGCTTCAGGCGCAAGCGCAGCGCTTCGCCAATTGTCGCGAGCACCTCGCTTAGCGATACAGGAAACAGTTTTCGCCGCAAGCGGCCGGTGAAGATCCCGTAAATCAGGTAGGCGAGGCCGCTGAGGACGAAGATCCACATACCGAAGAAGTGCCACTGCAGGCCGTATTGCGCCCACTTGCCGATCACGAAAAAATCAGGAAAATGCAGCCAGCCGAAGAGGACATCGTCATTGTAGATCCGCCAGCCGCTACCGATCATGATGAAAATTGCCGCGGCGTTGATCCAATGCATGATTCGCAACGGCAGCGGATGCAAACGAGCTTGCGGGCGTGGGCTCAATATGACAGATACAGTCGACATTCCGGATCAAACCACCGACTACGGCACTTTTGGCACGGCCCCTGGCACCGGGCGAGGTGGACGGTCGTGGACCGCACGCCAACCTGAACCATCGACGAAGACGCCATGGACAATCAAAGTCGTCAAGTGTTCAGGGCTTCGATGGACGAGGGCATTCCGTTAGCGCCCGGTCCACCCTCGCCCAACCGTTGCCCTCCGTTCAGGGGGCAAAATCCTCGCCCACCTCCACGAACGTCATCTCGCTGGCGGGGACTTGCCGCCGCTGCTGCTTATAAATCTGCATTTCGCGGATCGCGTCTGTGTACTTGAGAACGCTGTCGTGGAACCCCAAGCTGCCGCCCTCGCCGAGTAGCGGAAGAGACGATCAGCACTTTAGGGTCCCCTTGTCTGTTTCCGCCGTTTCCGGCTGCGTGCCCGTTTAGGTTCACCATGGTACTGCCGACCTTCCGCCCTCACAGACCCCACCGTGCGGAATTACCGCAGTGGGTTCTTCAGGTCTGACTCAACTGCACTGGCCCAAGGGCGTGCGATCCACGGACGCAGCAGCGGATGGCGGCGCAGGATCTGCTCGTACCTTGCCCAGCTGAGGGGCTGTCCCCGCGTCCTCCGTTCAAGCCACTTCTTCCAGGTCCGCCGGACGACCCGATAGAACTGCCACAGACTGCGGTAGTTTGTTGGGCGACCATAGTACTGGTAGTGGCCGCGAAGTTTGGCATTGAGGACGGCCTGTTGCTTGTCCACGCCGTCGCATCGGTGAATGCGGCACCATTCGGAAACGGCCGTAAGAGACCGCCTGAGGCGCTTCTTCATCTTCTTGACATGGACCGCGAACTTCCCTCGCCGGCTGAGTGCACACTTGTGCGTTAGGCCGAGAAAATCGAAGGTGTCGGGCTTTGTCCCCGTCCGGATCGCTCTCGCCAGGGCTGTGCGCCCGAACTCCACGAGACATTGCGGCGCTTGAGCGCGGAGGTAGACCGGGTGTTGATCGCAAGCCAGGAAAATCATCGAGGGAAGCGGCGCTTAACGCGGCAGGGAAAGGGACGCCGCTCGATTACGCTTTGTGGATCATGAACGAGCCTTCAGCCTTAGACGCACGTCGCGACAATATGGCGAAGGCGGCGATGCCAGCGCGCCGTCCACCATCTCGACCTTGCGAATGTAGATGTTCTGAATGATGTCGCGGGTGCGCGGGTCGATGGAGATCGGCCCGCCGGCTCTCCGAAGCGGCCCTTCATGGCGGAGACCAAGGTGTCAGTACTTATCTTTGGGCCGGTACTGAATTACCGCCAGAGCCTCGGTTGTGTAGCGCGCCTCTCTAGTTCCACACCGGCCCTGGCCGACCCGCCCTGCATGAAACGGACTCGGCCTTTGAACTCATGTCCGTTTCTCGTCGGGCGTCGGCCGTTGTTGTTCGACCTCCTCCTGCAAACGCCCTGGCACGGGCCGGAACAAAGTTTCTGGAGAATTGTTCGACGAAGAGCCGCTCATCATCGGGCGACAGCATTTGTAGGAGGGATTTCATGAAACTACTACGCACTACAGCCTTAACAGCGGCGCTGATGACTGCCGCCGTACCGTCGCTCACAAGTCAAGCGAACGCGCAGTGGGGTTGGGGCTGGCGCGGTGGGTGGGGCTGGGGCGGAGCCGCATTGGGGATTGCCGCTGCCGGAGTGTTAATCGGTAGCGCGCTTGCCGCCCCATACTACACGTACGGCTACGGTTACCCGGGCTACGCCTACGGCTCCGGTTACCCGGGCTACGCCTACGGCTCCGGTTACCCGGGCTACGCCTACGGCTCCGGTTACCCGGGCTATGCCTACGGCTCCGGTTACCCGGCCTACGCTTACGACTACGGCTACCCGGGTTACGGGGTTTACGCCTATGCCTCCCGGCGGCATCCTTCTGCCACCGCTGTTGGTGTGCGACATTATCGTCATTGGCGCTGAATTGTCATTGGCGCTGAAAAGCGGAGCAATCCACCGGGCGCGCATGCGGGCAGTGGCGGGACTGTGGTGTAGATGCTGTCGTTATGCCTCCTTCGCTGTCGACGAGCTCGGCTGAATTCAGTGGCTTGGTTCTGGCGGGTGAGCGGCCGGGTGAAGGCAATTCTACGGAAGAGATATGGATCAGGGTCAATGGCTCGTGGCGAGCGGCTGGAGATAAATCCGGCGGCCGGATTCGCTGCCCTACACGATGACCAAGTTCGGCCTGCGGGGCATGACGCATCAGCTCACGATGGAGCGCGACGGGCGTTTCGAGCTGAATGAGCATTTCCATGCCGACGCGAGCAAAGAGGTGGGGGGCGTAGGCCGTATTGAGCGCACGCCAGCGCATCGCACACTGCGGTCTACGAGCGACGAGGGGCTCGAAACACTGTCAGTCAGCTCAAGACGCTGCAAATACGGCGTAGGAACGGAGGACGGATGACATGGCTCAGACCGGCGTTTAAGACCAATCCAGTGTCATTGGAGGAACTCCTCAAAGATTGCGGCAGTGGAAGGCTCCAATTGCCGGATTTTCAGCGTAGCTGGGTTTGGGACGAGAATCGGATTAAGAGTTCTCATTTCTTCAATATCAGAGGCATTTCCCACTGGGGCGCTGATGACACTTGAAATGAAGGCCGGTGGGGAGACATTCGCGCGCAGACCTGTGCAGGGTGCATCAGCAGAGGCGTCAGGCCGAGCTCCCGATCAGCTCCTCCTTCGCTGGTGACGTACTGTTCCCACTCATATTCTGTTAGTTCGCACCCCTTGCCTTTCTCGCCGGTGCAAAAAAAGACGACGAGCTTGGTGAGGGAGTTCGAACTCTGTCCGCAGAACCGGTCCGGCCGCTCCCAATCCCTTGGCTACGCGGGTGATCTCTCTTTGAACGGCTCGCCACCGGTAAAGCCGATCTCATTAGGCGGCGGGTCAAGCTTGGCTGCCTCCGTTAAAAAGCAGTCCACCTCTGAGCGCGAAAGGTAGATGAGGCGGTCGTTCTTCGGACTCGACTCGATGTAGCAGTTCTCGCAGGTCAGGTTGCAAAGCGTCCCGGTGTTGAACCAGAGCGTCTTGAGGGCCTTTAAGAAGACGCTCGCACGGCGTTCGCCCGTCGCCGTTACGTCCGGATGGCTGAATTTCGTAGAGGAGATAGCCGGGCGCATATGTTCCGGAGCCGTCGCCGAGGGTCCCTCGGCCGAATTCGGGGCGTGGGGGGCTGATCGCCAGCTTTGTGAGGCAGAGAAGGCTTGATCCATCCTCGGGTGCTCAGTTGCGGTGTACTAAGAACGAAACTGACCCGCTATGACCGTGCCACAACCGACGCCGGCAGCGCCACAAGCTCATGCAGCGTGAGGCGTGAGTTCTACGTCATAGCCGAGCTCTGACAAGCGCTTGACCAGGGGCTTTTTTTGCTGGTCGGCGGAGTGGCGCTTGAAGTGGTCGCAGCCGAGGTCCTGATACATCGTGCCGTCCTTGAGCATGTGGTAGATGGCGGTCAGGGGCCTCATCGCCGCTCCCTAAGGTAGCCCTTCTCAGTCAGCCAATCGGCGAGAGCCTGTCCATCATCTCGCGCGGCCTCTTCGAGGGCCGCTTTAACCTCGCGCGAGACGCGGCCATCCGAGGCGTCTGTCCCCGGCCGCGGCATGCTCGCCGGAGCAAGGCCGATGGCAGGGCCGATGCCTCGGGGCAGTGCCTGTGGACATTTTGCAGCAAAACTCGGCGAGATGTCGCGCGCTTTGAAAATCGCACCTGCGAGCAGCGCATAGCTTAGCACGCCGATCACCACGTGAACGGGCACACCGATCAAGGCTGAACCGACGAGGTCGCTGGCCGAGTCCCAGGCGCCGTGCAGGACGGCCGCGCTCAGCCAGCCGAATGGAATCAAAAGCACCGCCATTCCGGGCCGCAGCACCGAGAGCCCGATGAAATAGCCGAACAACCCGGAATAAGCCGAGTGTGCGGTCAGCTCCGGTAGCCCACGCGCCAGCAGTTGCACTATTCCATCGAATGCCCCATTCGCTTGATCTTTCGCCTTGTCGATCACCTGAGGAACGTACTGGACGAGTGTTTCATAGAGAAAAAATCCACTGCCGGAGGCGGCGCCGAGAACGATGCCGTCGAGCGGCTCGCGAAGCCCGAAATGCTCTCTGACGCCGGAAAGAAGCGCGCTCAACCTGCCTCCAGTGCGGCGACTCATGAAACCGAGTGCTACGCTCACCAGGGCTAGTCCCATAAGAGGCAGGGCCTTAAATCCCTCCTCGCTCAATCCAGTGCCGAAAATATTCCCAACAATCACTGCGACCGCGTTCGAGGAATTTTCCAAATTTTGTGCCGGGAAGAGGTCGTACCAGTAATCCCAGAAGGGGCTTTTCAAGAGGCAGAACGTCATGAGACTGACGAGCGCCAGGAGCAAACCAGATCGGGCCCGACCGCTCATCTGATTGACGTAGTAATTTATGATGAACGCGATAAAGATCCCGAGGATAGCGAACACCTGCCAACCTTCGTTGATCCCGGGTGGAGCGGGCTTGTCGCCCATCATTAATTGAAACCCCGGAAACGGAACCACCATCAGCATAAGGGCGACGATCAGAGAGACGAATATCGGCAACAGATGTTCGTGGCTCCAGGTTGAGCGGTCCCCCAGCAATGGAAAGACGACGCTGAGCGAGAGTTTGAACTTGGTTGCAGTTGGCGTCGTAGGTTGTCCGGTCACCATAAGATCATCGTTGATCTACTGTCGTCCCGCCGTGCATTCTGTCATGATGTTTGAGCGGATATATCCCAGTGCCTTTTCGGTGGACGTGTCGCAAATCCCCATCCCGTCGCGGTGGCGGGGCTCACATCAGCCACGACAACTTCCTCTGCCGAAAAATGGACCACACAGTCCTTCGCAGCGTTTCGGAGACCAAGAGAGGACCTTTCGTGCTCGTTACCTTTCTTGGCGTGTTTTGCGGTTTCGGTTGGTGAGCCCGCAGAGCTCGAGTGCCGTCGCCTGCTGAAAGTCGCCCCTCCGTCGTTCGACGACCGAGTGCGGTGTAGCGCCATAACGGGATGGTCTTGTTGCCAAGCCCGCAGGGCTTTTGAGATCGGTGGCGTCCGTGTCGCTGACAATCACGCCGCAGTGCGCGGGTATCGGGGGATGCGGAACACCCGCCACTGATCGGCGTGTGCGTTGCAGTTGTCGAAAAAGGAAGCTTCTCTGCGGCAACCCCAATACTTTGGCATTGCGCCTGCGACCGTCGCTTAGAGATCCCTCAGTATTCGCTGTGATGCCTCTGCAGGCCACTCGACAAGAAAGCAGAGTCATCACTGCCGTCCCTCTGCTTTCTCCAAACCTCAGCGCCAAAGTGTCAATCAAACCCAGCACTCGGAATTATCTACACCCCGCGTTAGCGAGCCCAAATTGGATTGAGCGCGCTTCCCCCGCAAATGGTTCATTTGCTTAATGGAGACAAGTTCCGCTTTCACAGCGAATTGATCTCTGCTTTCACGCCGAATTGATCAATGTTCCCGGTCTCGAGATCGTGCTGAGTTATCCATACTGGTGAGTGATGATGCCTGGTGATTCAACTCCCGCACTCCTCTCGCAGCCTCGCTGCAGCTTACCTGCAGCAGCGCGCATCGCCGTAAGGCGCACGGTCTGTCACCCAGCGTCGTCATCTGGGACGAGTTGGCGCAGGCCCGAAACCGCAATCTTTATGATGTGCTCGACAGTAGTTTCGACTCCCGTGCAGGTGCCGTCGCAGGGTTGGTGGGAATTGAGAGTGGCGTAGTCTCCGGGTTGCTCAACCCAAACAATTCGGCGTTGAAAACCGCCGATGGAGACCACGCCATGGAAAGGACTAGCACGAAGCCTGCAGTCGCGCATTCGGGACCTGAGGCGAGCGCCCAGCTTTTTGAGGACTGGTTTGACCCGATCGAATCAGGGGTACGCGAGCGGGTTCGTTCCTTCATCGAGCACATGATCGAGATCGAGCTCGCGGAGGCGCTATCGCGGCCACGCTACGGCCGATTGGCGAAGGCTGAAGGCCCCTCCGGCGAGGGGCCGGCCGGCGTCAGCGGACACCGGCACGGCCATCGGTCGCGGTCGCTGGTGGGCACATTCGGCCCAGTGGAGATTAGCGTTCCACGTGCCCGGCTGAACGCCCCGGACGGCAACGGCAAGACCGTGGAGTGGAAGAGCCGCGTATTGCCGGCTTACGAGCGGCGCACCAAAGCGGCCGAGGCGCTGATTGCCGGTGCGTATCTGTCTGGGGTCAATACCCGCCGGGTCCGTCGGGCGCTGGCGACGCTTTTCCGCGGCGAGGTCAGCAAGGATACCGTCAGTCGCGTGTGGCGTAAGGTCGACAGCGACTGGCAAGCCTGGAATGCCCGCTCGCTCGCGGACGAACCGATTGTGCGGCTGATTCTGGATGGTACGGTTGTTCGTGTGCGGCTCGATCGGAAGGCTACGTCGATCTCGCTTTTGGTGGTGGTTGGCGTGCGAGAAGACGGGCAAAAAGTTCTGCTCTCGATAAAGAACGTCGGTGGCGAGACCAAGGAGGCCTGGCGGGCGGTTCTCGACGATCTCATCAAGCGCGGCCTGCGCAAGCCCGAGTTCTTAATTGTCGATGGCGGCTCTGGCCTTGATGCTGCGTTAGAGGCAATTTGGTCAGATGTGCCGACGCAGCGCTGCACAGTCCACAAAGTTAGAAACTTGCTTGCCCACGCACCCAAGCGGCTTCACGACGAGATCAAAGCTGACTACGACGACATGATCTACGCGGATACTCCCGAGGAGGTGGCGAAGCGACGGATCGCGTTCTTGCGCAAATGGCGTGCGCGGCACAGTGCCGTTTCGGACAGCTTAAACGAAGCCGGCGATCGCCTTTTCACCTTCACGAAGCTTCCGCCGGACCAATGGAAGAGCGCCCGAACCACGAACGCTATCGAACGGCTGCATGAGGAGTTCAAACGACGGATCAAGACCCAGACGGTGCTGCCTTCATCTGATACCGCTGCCATGCTTTTCTGGGCACTGCTTGCTTCCGGTCAGATCACCATGCGCAAGATCGATGGCTGGAAAACGATAGCAACAAAAAATGTCGTGCAGCCGCTTGACCTGGCTGCCTGATCAGATAACGTCACTCCACCGGAGATCACGCCTACCCAATTCCAACACAATATCTGACGGCACCCCCGTGCAGAGCCGCTGTTTGTCATCATCAGTACCCAAAGCAACGATCCCGAGCACATCTTGTCGCGGTTGATCGATGACGGTTTGATGGAACGATCCGGCTATCGTTTGTCACCTCCATGCGGCGGATGAAGGCTGTGACCTCAACGACGAAAGCCAATGGCTCAAGGCCAATCCGGCGTTGGACATATTTCGTGACCGCGAGGATTTGGCCGCGCAGATCCGCAAGGCGCAGCCGCCTTCCCGAGGAGCCGAAGGTGAGGAATTTTTTGCTGAATATGAGGAACTCGCCGGTCTCGCGGTTGATCTTCCGAGCCGAATGGATGGCTTGTGTTGGCGAAGTCGAGTTCGCCGATTACGAGCAGATTTATCTCGGGCTCGACCTCTCGAGCACCACCGATCTCACCGCGTTGGTCATGGTGACGGCGTCCGATCCGGCGCGTGTTCGTTCGTTCTTCTGGAAGCCGGCCCAGACTTTGCGCGGCCACTCCTAGCGCGACTTCGGATCCGGCGACCATCGCTATCTCGAATGGCATCCAAGGGCGATCTGTTCACCAGTCCCGGCCGCAGCATTGATCCGGGTGTGGTCGCGGCGTTCATCGGCGAGCTGTACGAGCGTTCCTAAATTATTCTTGGCCTCGCTTACGATAGGTGGCGATGCGACGAGCTTTTACGCGAGTTCGATCGCATCGGCCTGGTTGCGTTCCGGGACTGCGAAAAAGATGGCGGCGGTTTGCGGTTAATTCCGTGGGAGCAAGGTTACCGTGATATGGCCGGCGCCATCGACGCGCTCGAGGTCGCGATCATGGAGCGGAAGCTGGTGCATGGGAACGTCCCGACCATGAATTTTTGCATTGGCAACGCCGTCGCGACTACGGATCCGGCCGGCAATAGAAAGATGGACAAAGAGAAGGCGCGGTTTCGCTTCGACGGTGCGGTCGCTCTCGCCATGGCCATGGGTCTTCGCGCGCGCGATCGCGGGTCTGTTCACGGCATCGACGTCAACGCGCTCATAGGCTAGAGGAGCAGGACCGATCAGGTCAAAATGGTAAGATTGGTCGACAAAGTGCAGGCTTGCGCCAGCTGCAACAAAACGACGGAGCAGCCAGCATGCACACCATTTGGTACACTTCAGCTGACAAGCGCTGGTATGTTCTTTTTCGTGACGGAAATGTCGTTGTCCGATTGTTCAGGACGGACAGCGTTCGCGCTGCTGGAGCTTGTGCATCCTGGTTGAATGGGGACAATGCTGAGAGCGAGATCTGGAAAGGCCGGCCCGATTATTTAGAGACGCCCTACGGTATTCTTGAGCCGGCGTACGGACTGCCAGAACTCGCTTGAAACAAGAACGCCGCCAAGAACAAAGGTAGCGATACTACCTTCGTCTCGCCCCGTCGAAAGGATCGCGGCTGTGATTGTTGGATCGATCGCCTCAAGTGCGGGACGCGGATATGAAGGTGTGAGAGGCAACAAGCGCAGGAGAGCAGCCGGTAGTGAGGATGCCACCGGGTTGCTCGTCCCGCCATTTCAGTTCTGCGTGTGCGATCTCTAGTCTCAGGCGATTAAGCCGCAGCGCATGTGCAGGACCAAATCTGATTTTTGCGTAGCTCAGCGGTATTCTTCGCAGCTTCCCACCAGGGGATAACGATCGGGATACTCCTTGGCTAGCGCCGCCTCGGCGACGTTGAGAACGCCGTTGCATTCTTTTTCGGCTTTGAAATGAGGGGAAATCTGCCGCTCTGCGTTTGGTCCGTTGAAAACAAACTGCCACCAGGCCGTAGCCGGCGTTACGGAATGCGCCAGTGTCACGCCCACGAGCAATGCGGGTAAAAATCGCGAAGCCTTTCATGTTAGCCCTCTGCAGCCTTCCTGCACATCAAGTCCGGACTGTAGTAGTGGCGTTATTGGCCGCCCGCGATGAGCGTCATTGCCACAGCGATACTCCTATGTGCTCAGGCGATCTCCCACGGGCATGGGCCTCGTGGCGCAAGCTTCACCGTCTCCCGGGTCTCGCGTCGACCGCAGCGCTGGAAACATCCAGTTTACCGGTTCAATCGCGGAAATTAGTGGTGGCGAGATTTGCCTTTCCGCACCCACTTTCCGCGCTACCATTGTGGAAACATTTCTCGGCCTGCCTGACCAAAAAATTTGTCCGGGTTACGGCCAGTTCTGCGCATTGCTGCACATTCCCGATGCAACGGCTGGACGCCTATATCCGCGGAGTTCGCGCTTATGTCATCGGTCTGGCCAACGGCCGCATCGCCGGAAAGAATGCTGACCAAGTCATTGCCAGCCTGATCAAGCATGGTCGCGAAAAGAACGCTGATTTGCTCAAGAAAATCGTTCCAGTCTGGACCGATCCCAACGGCGCTCTCAAGGTCGCCAGCGTAAAGAAAGATTTTTCTGAAGGAGAAGGGATTCATCAAAGGCTCGGTGAACCCGGACGAATTGATCGACGATACTTTCGGGGCTGCTGCCGACAAAAGACTTGGACCTTACAAGAACTAGCTCGAGCGCGGAACAACGGCTCATGCGGACGAGGTGGCGGCCAAAAAGGCTCGGCCGCCAACCAGGACGTCGAATGGAAGACGTAAGGGCACCCGGCCAGGCTCCAAGTCGTCGGGGATGTGCGGAATCCCCGGTCGCTTACGTGTCCGATTTGGATGGGCCAATGGCTTTACTGCGGTTGACCGCAAGGTCACGACTTCGATAATCACGCCGACTACGTTGGGGTCATTCGAGCACAGGTGGGAGTTGTCGCTTATCGTGCGATCACGTGAGAGCGCATCAACTCCCAGGAGCAACCCCGCAAGGAGAGTAGCATTTATGAGACGGCTTTCAGCTTTATTGCTCTTTCTGGTTCCTGTGGCTGCTTCAGCCCAGGATTGGCCCGGCAGGGGGCCTATTAAGATCGTCGTACCGTTTTCGGCCGGCAGTGCGACTGACATCATCGCGCGCACCGTTTTCAACCAGGTAGGCAATCAGATCAACCAGACTTTCGTGATCGAGAATCGCGGCGGCGGCGGCACTACAGTCGGTTCCAGCATGGTGGCCAGGGCGGATCCGGACGGCTACACACTCCTGGTCAACTCCACCTCGCACGCAGTGGTCGCCTCGACCTATGCCAACCTGCCATACGACGTCATCAACGACTTCACTGGCATATCCGAGTTGGCTGACATTCCTTTCGTGATTGCAACATCGACTAAATATAACACGCTCAACGATTTGATTGCCGCCGGCAAGGAGCCGGGCAACCACCTTCTCTACGGCAGTGCGGGCGCCGGGAGTTCTGGACAATTGTTTATGGAACGCCTCCGACTGGCCGCCGGCTTCGCAGCAACCCATGTGCCATTTCGTGGCACGCCAGAAGGCATGAACGAGCTAATCGCAGGCCGGCTCGACGTCTATCCGGCCCCGGTTTTAAACGCTCTGCCACTTGCCAAGGCCGGAAAAGTCCATGTCCTCGCCGTAAGCTCCACGAAACGCTTAGCTCTGATGCCGGACGTACCAACGCTCGGTGAGGAAGGCTTGTCGAACGCCCTTTATAATTTCTGGATCGGCGCGTTCGCTCCCGCAAAGACGCCGAAGCCGATAGTCGATCGCCTCAACCGCGAAGTGGTCGCCGCGCTGGCGCGCAACGATATTGCAGAGAAGATTCGTGCGCTCGGCGGTGAACCTGCCCCCTTGTCCGCTGGAGACTTTGATGCGTTCGTGCGCAAAGAAATTGCGACGAACGCCGAGATCGTGAAGGCCTCTGGTTTTAAGCCCCAGTAGGCCTGCAGGCGCCACCGGGGCTTCATGCCTCAGCGAGGATCGTGGCCGCCACCTTCTCACCGATCATAATAGTCGGAATGTTCGTATTTCCGCAGGGCACGGATGGCATTATCGAGGCATCAGCGACGCGCAAGCCACCGACCCCATAAACGCGCGCTGAAGCATCGGTGACAGCACCTAAATCGTCCCTTGCACCCATGCGGCAGGTACACGAAGCGTGCCAGTGTCCGAGAACAGCACCGCGAATCCAATCGCGGCAGGCAACGTCATCATTGTTGAGGTCCGCGAGCGTCGGCGAATCCGCAATCAGCTTATCGATCATCCAGTGCCGGATAAGCGCCGACGAGTCCATTGCTATGGCGCCAAGCCATGTCTGCACAGCATTGATCGGCTTGCGGACCGAGAGCCGGCGCGCCCAATCGCTTAGGCTGATCGGAAATACTTGCTCGACGGCGCCTTGAACAGAAGGCTCGGCCTGTAATTGGCACATCAAACGAACGCCCTGGACGAGCCGTTCGAGATCGCGCGCGTCTGAGCACATGTTGAAGTCGACATTGATCGGGCTTTCCGGCTCCGCTGTTTCGAGTTTTATTTCTCCGGTCGAAAACGACCTGTTCACCCATAGCATAATGATGCCGAGCCGATCTCCGATCGCATGCCAAGCCGCCTTATTCGCGGGAATGAGATACATGTCGCCGGGAGGGCAGCCGTCTAAACCGGAGGACCAGCGCAGGCCAGCGAACATCTGCCGACGCAAGGATTTTGGAAGTCGCACGGTGCGCTTCAGATACGCACCGAAATTGACGCCGGGATGCTCCATGAGATGCTTTCCGACTCCACCGCGATCAGCGACAACGGGTATTCCCAAAGTAGCAAGCTCCCGCGCCGGCCCGACACCAGACCGCATCAGCAGTGCCGGTGACTTCAGCGCACCGCAGGACACAATCACCTCTCGTGCACAGACCTCAAGTATATGTCCGCTCCGCCTGGCGCGGATGCCTGTCGCCCGTCTGCCCTGAAACAAGATCCGCTCGACTTCAGTCTCCGCCATTATGGTGAGATTCGGTCGTCGCCGAACGTCGCTCGTCAGATAGCACCAAGCGGCGCCCATGCGCTTAGTGTCGGTGTGACAATAGGCAACCGGAGCGTAGCCGTCGCGGAAATCGGCATTTTGGTCTAGCCGATCGAGCCAGCCGTGTTTCTCGACGGCTTGAATGACGCCCTGCACGAAGCCGGGCCAGCGTTCGGCAGGATAACGCTGCAGCCGGATGGGGCCGCTATGGCCGTGCAGTGGACCATTGAAGTCGGCGTCGGTCTCGAGTTTCTTAAAAAAAGGCAATACGCCATCCCAGTCCCAGCCGTCCGCGCCGTACGCGGCCCAATGATCGTAGTCTGACGGCAGTCCCCGCAATGATGCCATGCCGTTGATTGACGACGTGCCGCCGATAACGCGACCCTGATTGTATACACGGCGGGGCCGGTCATCTGGTGCATTGCCCGTCCGCGGGGAGAATCGTGCAGTCAGGTTCGGCCAGATAAACGCGGGGTTCGAATACGCGGTTGCAGCAAAGATATCGAGAATCTCAGCCGGTTCCTGACCCGGCGCATAGTCTTTGCCAGCCTCTATGAGGAGCACCTGGGTGCCTGGATGCTCGCTTAGCCGCGCAGCCAACACGCAGCCCGCCGAGCCTGCTCCGATAATCACGAAATCGTACAATTCTGCTCTTCGCCGGGAGGCTGTCACGGTCAACCTTTTGTCATTAGCAGTATAGCGGAAAGGGCAACCACGCTGCGCGACCTGCCGATTTTCGCCGGCGCCTCAGGGAAAACGCCGCGGAGATCGCGAGCACTTCCCAATTTAGGTTTCACAGCAAATACCAAGCACCCTGTGGGAAGAGCTCGAAGCCGCCGTTGATTTCGACCGCAACGCGTGGGGCACTTCGGCCATACCGATCGGGTGTGCGCATGCTGGCCCCTGCCTACGGGCCGAACAGCTCATAACAGAAATCGGACGCGCCATCGACGACCTGCGGCATCTGGTTGAATCCCGGGCGACATTGACCATTATGCGCCGGCCGTTGATCTCTGAAGCTCGATCGCTTAGCAGCCAAAGCAGCGGTGGTCCCATCACGGCTGGTGGAAACAGAGTCGTCCGGTCCCTGGTGTGGCTTTGCGGAATTGTAGGCGTGTCAGTGGCCCCTGGCACGAGTATGTTGACGGTTCCGCCCGTATGTTCGAGGTCCTTCGCCGTGAGGGCACTGTGCGCCTCCAAGGAGGCTTTGGCGCCTCCATAGGGCGTGACGCCTGGACGGATCATTGTGCTCAGGCTCGTCGTCACGTTGACAATGCGGCCAAATCGCCTTGCGAGCATGCTTGGCACGAGCTTAGATGCGAGAATCATCGGTGCGATCGCGTTGATCCGAAAGAAGCGCTTCAGTGTCTCGGCGTCTATTTCCCAGAAACGCAGCGGGCGCTGCCGAAAGTCCTCTCGAACCGAGCTAACATACAGCCCCGCATTAAGATCAGGATATCAATAGCCCCAAACCGCTCCTTAATCTTCTCGATTGCGGCGCCGAAAATCGACTCTTCGGCAAGATTGAGTGCCAACGTACGCAGGTCTGAGTTGGGATACGCCCGACGCAATTCCGCCAAATGGCCTTTCCAGGCCAGATTCGCTTTTATCGACGAGAGCAATGCTATAGTTCGCGCCGGCCAATGCTTTAGCCATCACATGGCCCAACCCGCGGGCTGCCCCGGTTAGCAAAACCGTGTCCCGATTGTTCATCAGTCCCCCTGAAGATTGAAGCGACGAATGTTGTCGATTTTTCGTTTGCCACGTCGGTTATGATTTTTGCCAAGCTCGGCAGGGGTTGACGCATCCAAATGCAAGCGGAAGCTTAAGGGTCGGGCGTACCCAGAAGGCCACTTGGGCGAATGATTAGGATTACGGCCATCAAAAGATAGAGCAACGGGGAGGCGACCTCGGGCGATACCAAAATGCCAAACGCCTCAAACTGCCCGACGATGAGCGCGCCCAGCAGACTGCCCGGCAAGCTTCCCAGACCGCCGATCACCACGACCGCAAACGTTTCGATGAGAATCGTCGAACCCATGCTGGGCGATAGGTTCACCATGGGCGCAGCGAGCGCGCCTGCGATTGTCGCCAATGCTCCTCCGGCCGCAAAGGTGATCGTGTATAGGCGCGGGACGTTAATCCCGAGCACCGAAAGCATCTCGCGGTCCATAGCGGCAGCACGGATTAAAACACCAAAACGGGTGTGTTCGACCACCGCCCATAACAGCAGCCCGAGGAAGCATCCTGCGCCCAGCAGCAACAGGCTGTAGAGGGGAACTATGTCGTGGCCAAATGATAATCCGCCATCGAACCCCGACGGCCGCGGTACGGTTACGAGCTCGGCATTCCATAGGATTTTTACCATCTCCTCGGCGATCATCAGTGCGCCAAAAGTGACGAGGGCAAGGAATAGGGTGCCGGCACGGTAGACGCGGCGTAACACCAGCACTTCGAAACCCGCGCCTCCGGTCGCGCCCGCTAGCGTGATGAGAGCCAGCGTACCGAAAAACACCGATGGTGTGAGCGCCCCATTGCGCGTTGCGGAAAGCAGAAGGTAGGCGCCGAGCGTGTAGAATCCGCCATGCGCCAGGTTGAGGACGCGAGACACACCAAAGATCAGCGACAGCCCGGATGCGAGCAGGAACAGAAACATCGCCTTGAGCAGGCCGCTGACCGCTTGGAGAACGATGACTTCCATATGGCTGCCGAGCCGACCGTCGTGTCACTTCGCCTTACCGCGGGAACGCTTCCACTTCAGCTGCGCTCGGAAGATATTTCTCGGTCGGCAGCTTCAGGATTTCCGAAAGCACGCCAATGTGGCGCCCATCATCCCATGCCGCGACGCCCGTGAAGTACGGTGTCGTGCCCTGATGGTCGAACGGCCGAATCGTCACGGGCCCAATGATCGAATCGAATTGGAGGCCCTCCAACGCCTTGATCACTGCGTTAGTATCGATCGTTTTCGCCTTTTCGATTCCAAGCTTGAGGGCTTGCAGCGTTACGAACTCGAAATAGGCAGGCGTGAGCGGTGGCTTACCGTAGTCCTTGCGGAACGCGTCAACGAAGTCGGTATTGGTGGCGTTATCGATCGCGTAATACGGAACGCCGCCCATCACCGCGCCTACCGGCACGGATGGTTTCGGCAATACCTGCAATTCGTCCGATCCGCCCCAGTACGAGCTCACCATCGCGAACTTTTGCGGGAGCTTGTACGGGCCCGACTGCTGCCAGAATGGCGCGCCGACGCCCCATGCGAAAAACACCACGTCCGGTTTCGCCTCGGTCAGGGCAGTGATGAACGGCGTGTAGTCGGCCTCATTCATTTTCGGCCATGCCTCGCCGACAAACTCAGCCTTTGGATTGATCCCCTTGATTTTGGTCTTGAATGCGGCGGTAGCCAGCCGACCAAATGCAAAGTCATGAGCGATCGTGTAGTAGCGGTTGCCGCGCGCGAGCAGCTTATTACCGACGTAATCGGCCGCGGCGTAGCCTTGCGTCCGCGTGGTTATATTCATAATGCGGAAAATGTATTTTCCGCCATTCTTGGTGGTCAGATTGTCATTGGCGCAGTTGCTGATGAATAGCTTCTTCGCTTGGGTAGCCACATTGGCTATGCCGATGCATTCGGCACTATTGATACTTTGAAGGAGAAAATCGACGTTCTCTGTGTAAACCAGATCGCGGGCTTGGCGTACTGCTTCATTGACTGTTGTTTTGCTGTCGCGCACGATGAGCTCGACTGGCCGGCCGAGTAGGCCGCCGTGCTCATTTATCTGCTTGACCACGAGTTGCGCGGTACGCGCCGTTTCGGCGCCATAAAACGCCAGCGGACCGGTCTGCTCGGCAATCAAACCGAGGCGAATGGGTTTTCCCGTCGGAGCCTGCGCCCAGGAGGCGCTGCCAGCAAAACTCGCCAGCAACACGGCCAAAGCCGTCACTGTCGATCGTGTACGCATAAATTCTCCCAGATCCTCATCCGCGATGCTTCGCAGCGGCCTAATCATCGACGAGAAATCGCGTATTTTCAACGCGGAAATAGTCCGCTGAACGCTTTTGCCGCATGCGTCAGAATTGGCGCTTGCACTTCAGAATGAGATGTAGGGCGTCCACGCCTGTGGATTGGCATCGAGCTCGGCAAGCGTGCCCTGGTGGCGGACATATCCGGTCTCGATTACGTAGGCACGGTCAGCAAGCGCTCGGGAGAACGTAAGATTTTGCTCAGAAAGCAGCATCGACAACCCTCGCGTCCGCAACAGCGCGAGCTGCTGCGCCAGAGCTTCAACGACGATTGGAGCGAGGCCCTCCGCAGGTTCATCCAACATCAAGAGCTGCGGATTACCCATCAACGCGCGAGCGATCGTAAGCATCTGTTGCTGTCCGCCGGATAATGTTCCGGCTCGACGGGTTTGCAGATCCGCCAGTGCTGGAAACAGCGCTAACACGCGCTGTAGATCCCAAGACTCCCCTTGCGCCGCGCCAGGCGCCGCTTTGCGTCCCAATTCGAGGTTGTCGCGCACCGTGAGCTTGGCAAACATGCGGCGGTCTTCCGGCACGAGACCTATTCCCAAATGAGCGATTTGGTGCGGAGGCAAGCGGGTGATGTCGCGGCCCGCATAGCACATCCGCCCCGCGCCGCGCGTTGCGACCAAGCCCATTATGGTGCGCATGATAGTGCTCTTACCCGCGCCGTTGCGGCCGAGGAGCAGGACCACCTCCCCCACTCCGACCGAGAGCGAAACGCGGTGAAGAACGTGGCTCATGCCATAAAAGGCGTCGACCGAGTCGAGCTCTAGCAACCCGCTCACGAGGCCTCACCGTGCTGCGTTCCGAGGTAGATTGACCGAACCATCCGGTCACGACGTACCACGTCCGGCGTTCCTTCAAGCACGATGCGGCCCTGGTGGAGAACCGTAACGGTTCCAGCGATGCTGAAGACAAACTCCATGTCGTGTTCGCAAAACAACAACGTGAGCGCCCGCTCATCGCACAGCCGCTTGACAAGCGCGACGATGTCGCGCCGGGCCTGCGCTTCCATTCCCGCCGTCGGCTCGTCAAGCAGCAGCAGTCGTGGCTTCATCGCAAGGGTGACCGCGAGCTCGATCCGCTTCTGATCGCCGTACGATAAAAGTCCGCAGCGTCCGCCATGCCTGTCGCCGAGCCCAACGTGGGCAAGAAGCTCCGCCGCTTCGTCCAGATAGGCCTGCCGCGAAGATCGCAAAAACTGTAGCGATTGCCGGCGACGGGCGATGAGCGCGATCTGCACATTTTCAATCGGGCTCAGCTGCGAGAAGATGCTCGTAATCTGAAACGTCCGCGCAATACCGAGCCGGCATATTTCGGCGGCTGAGCACTGCTGAATTTCACGGTCCTCGTAGCGGATACTGCCGGAGTTTGGGCGCAGCCGACCGGACAAGAGGTTGAAGAGGGTCGACTTGCCGGCGCCGTTCGGTCCTATCAGCGCGCGGCGCTCACCGGTCCGCAACGTGAACGACACATCGTTCACCGCGACGAATCCACCGAATTGCCGGGACACACCATTCACCGTGAGCAGCGGCTTCATGGAGCGTGAGCTCACATCAGTTTTGAATGCCGCTCGGCAATTGTGCGGCGCCGTTCCCATACCCCCCGCAACAGACCGACAATCCCCTGCGGGAGGTAAAGCCCAACCAGCAACGCCAGAACTCCGGTTGCAAGCAGCGAATGCTCGGTGAAGCGGCCGACTTGGCTCTCGATGGTTTCCAACGCGAACACGCCCAGCGCCGGTCCCCAAAAACTCTGCACCCCGCCGATTACATTGGACAGGAATGGCCGAGCCGATGCGCTCCAGTCGGCGATTTGCGGTGAGATCGTGCCAGAGAAAAAAGCGTAAAGCGTCCCGGAGACGCCGGCGAAGAAACCGGCAATTACAAACGCGAGCAACTGATGATAACGCGTAGAAAGCCCCACGAAAGATGCGCGCTCTGGATTGTCGCGTATAGCTTGTAACGCAAGACCGAAATGCGAAATCTGGATGCGATGCAGCGCAACAATGGAGAACGCAACCACGCCCAATGTGAACAGGCAATAATAGCGCGGTGAGGCGAGCACCCCGCTGGCGTCTATCCCTGAAATGCCGTCGTCGCCGCGCGTGACGGCGTACCACTTATAGATCAACATGAAAATCAGCTGGCTGAACGCCAGCGTAAGCATGAGGAAGTACGCGTGCTGGCGATGGCTGACACGAACGATGAAGGCGCCGAACAGCAGAGCTCCGGCTGCCGCGAGCGGCGGCCCCGCGATCATTGCCAACCCCATTGGCCAGCCTAGCCGGGTCAGCAGCAGTGACGACGCGTAGGACGCGATCGCATAATAGGCGGAGTGGCCGAGCGACAGCATGCCGGCTGAGCCCATAAGAAGATTCAAGCTCATCGCGTAGAGAACTGCGATAAGCAGTTCGCTCTCGAGAAAAACGTATTGAAAGGGAGCGATCAGAGCAACGAGAACGAGCGCCGCGCCCACTACGGTTGCGCTTACGGTACTTGCAACATTCACTCGCTACGGCGCCTCTCCGTCGGGTGTATAAAATACTGCCCATGCTAGCCGGAGAGGTCAAGCCTGTGCTCGTATCCATCCGCCAGCGGTAGCGAATTATGAACGCGAACGACTACGACTACATCATTGTAGGTGCCGGCTCGGCGGGCTGCGTCCTTGCGAACCGGCTGACTGAGGACGGCGCCGCAAAGGTGCTGTTACTCGAGGCGGGCCCCCCGCGACCGCAAGCCACTCATCTCCATTCCCCTCGGGCTCGGCAAGCTGCACGAATACAAGCTGTACGACTGGTGTTACGAGACCGAGGCAGAGCCGAATCTCGCCAACCGCACAATCGACGCAAGGCGTGGCAAGGTGCTAGGCGGGTCGTCTTCACCATGCTGCGAACTTGGGTCCTCGATATGCGGGCAACTGGACTATGCCTGCCGTCATATCAACCGGCACACGCCGCAGCTAAGCCGGATTGCACGGCTGCGGAGAAAGCTCGGTGCGCATCCTGCGCCGTTCTCGCCGTTGCCGCCGCTATCGTCGCTCCGACACACGCAGCGGAAGATCGTTGGCCAAATCCTCGCTCTCGAGCAGGGCGTCGTGGCAAATATGCGTGATGTTGCCGACGATCTGGAGTCCCGCGTCAAGAAATCTGGTATGCTGCGTAGATGATCGATCGCGAAGCCATCATCGCCGATGCCGTAAACGGCCAGACCAATAAGGCCATTGCTCGCCGCCATGGCTGCTTGGTCAAGGAAGTGCACGAGGTCCTGGACGAGCACGCATCCGAAGTACTGACTCCGCACAATCGTGCCCGGGTGTTGTCGATCGAGTTGCGGCGGTTGGACGAATAGTACCACGCGTTTCACAAGCACGCGGTGGAAACCCAGGAGGCCGCCGCCGGAACCCTGTGCGTCAAAATTAGTGAGCGGAATCCTTCCAGGTGAAGCGGACGTGACCATCAACGAGCGAGACCAGACGGCTGTTGGCGATGGCGACGCGATGGGTGTAGCGGCCGAGGTAGGCCAGCACCTGTTGGGGGCCGCCGAAAGGCCGCTTGGCGTAGATCACCCAGTCTAGTCGACGCAATTCAGCGATACGGCGTGTGAAGGCCTCCGGCTCGGCGAGGTTGGCGAGATTGCCGAAGAACCGCAGCTTGCCGGCGGCGAAGGCATTCTCCAACTCGCACAGGAACAGACGACGGAACAACCGTGAGAGCACGCGCACCGGCAAGAAGAAGCCCGTTCGGCACGCGACCCAGCGGGTATTGTCGAGGGAAGGTCCGCCGCCCGGCACGACACAGTGGACATGCGGATTGTGCTGCAAAGTCTGGCCCCAGGTGTGGAGAACCATGGTCGCGCCGAGTTGAGCGCCGAGATGCTTGGGATCGGCGGCGATGGTGGCGAGCGTCTCGGCCGCCGTGCGGAACAGGATCGCATAAACCACGGCCTTGTTGTGGAACGCGATCTCTCCGGCTGACGCCGGCAAGGTGAAGACAACGTGGAAGTAGGGCACAAATGTTCTGGAGAACATTTGTACCGTTATGTTCTGTCGCCACTTATGTTCTGCGCAAAACAGCGGGGATATCCGGGCCGGACCAACGAGCCTGCCTCACAGAACATAAATTTGCTCAGACGATCGAACCCCTTGTTCCTCACCCTCAAGGAGGTTCGACGTGTTCGACCAGCTATTCAATAGTCACGAAGCCCTAGCGCGACATCGATCGGCGCCGCTCCTGGACGCACGATTGCGCTTTCTTCAATACTTTCAGGAGTGCGGTAGCCCCCGTGGGACCCTGCGGCGAGTAGCACGTGAACTTCTCGTCGTCATTGACCAGCTGAATCTGCAGCCGGAGGGAGCGGTCCAGCCCGAAGACGTTGAAGCAGCAGCTCAGCGATGGGCGCACCGGCGACCCCGCCACCACAAATCTAAAGACGCCGAGAAGATAAAAAAGCACTTCACGTCTGCTGCCATGTGTTGGTTGCGGTTCTTGGGTCGACTGCAAGCGCCACCCGCTCCCTGGTACCAGAGCTTCATCGAGGAGTTCGCCTCCTATATGGCGCGCGATAAGGGCTTTTCACCCGCGACCATCGGCGCCGAATGCGGCCATGTCAGGAGGTTTCTGGCTCGCCATTGCGCCAGTGGCGAACGACTCAGGGACATCTCGATCCGACAGATTGATGAAGCGATCGCGCAAAAGCGGCACCAGGATGGTTGTAGCCGCGTCAGCATTCGTTTCTATGCGGCTTCTTTGCGAGCGTTCTTCCAATACGCGGGGATGAAGGGTTGGTGTCGGCAGGGTTTTGCCACAGCGATCACGGCGCCACGTGTCTATCAGCACGAGTTAATTCCCTCTGGACCACCCTGGGAAGTGGTACAGCAGCTATTGGAGAGCACTGCCACTGATCGTCCCGTAGACTTCGCGATCATGCCATCTTGAAGTTGTTCGCGGTCTACGGACTACGGTCAGAAGAGGTTCAAGGCCTACAGTTGGAGGATTTCGACTGGGATCGTGAGGTCATCCACATTGCCCGACCGAAGCCACGTACGATCCAGCAGTACCCGCTGGCGCCGACGGTCGGTGAAGCAATTCTCCGGTATTTGAAGGAAGTGAGGTTGCAGCGTCCGTCACGGCACGTGTTTCTCACGTTGCGGGCTCCATACGGTCCTCTGAGCCGCCCTGCGCTTTGGAAAGTGGTCAGTGATCGTTTGCGTCCCTTGAAGCTTTCCATCCGACATCGAGGACCCCATTCGCTCCGTCATGCCTGTGCGACGCATCTTCTCGCACAAGGTCTGTCGCTTAAAGAGATCGGCGACCACCTGGGACATCGGGACCCAAAATCGACGTGCGTCTACGCAAAAGTCGATCTCAACGGTCTGCGAGAGGTTGCAGAGTTCAGTTTGGGAGGCCTGCTATGAAGCTCCATGATGTGATCGGCGAGTACCTTGCCTAAGCAGCAGGGCTACGCAAGACGCTGTCTCTGCATACGCTTCGCCACAGCTTTGCGACCCATCTGCTGGAGCGCGGCACGGATATCCGGCTGATCCAGGCATTGCTCGGGCACGACAAGCTTGAGACGACGGCCCGCTACACGCGCGTGGCGACCGGAATGATCGCCAAGATCGAGAGCCCGCTCGATGGCCTCAAAGCGCCGCGCCGCAGGCGTCCGAAACGCAACCCCGAGGAGCCGCCGAGGGAGCCGCCGGCGCCGTAGCGCCGCCGGCCAATGGTTCGACCGGCCCTGGAGGTCGCGGATATCTTCCGCGACCACGGCCCCGCTTGGCGTGAGGCCAACCGCGGGCATGTTAGCCTCGAACAATTGAAGGTGATGAGCGCGATCGAGCGCTGTCGCACGGCGGCGCTCGGCGGGCATGTGGCGCGCTGCGAGAATGAGGCCTGCGGCCATACGGTGATCGCGTACAACTCCTGCCGCAACCGGCATTGCCCGAAGTGTCAGGCGGCAGCATCGCGCCGATGGCTCGCCGACCGCGAAGCGGAGCTCCTGCCGGTACCGTTATGTTCTGTCGCCACTTATGTTCTGCGCAAAACAGCGGGGATATCCGGGCCGGACCAACGAGCCTGCCTCACAGAACATAAATTTGCTCAGACGATCGAACCCCTTGTTCCTCACCCTCAAGGAGGTTCGACGTGTTCGACCAGCTATTCAATAGTCACGAAGCCCTAGCGCGACATCGATCGGCGCCGCTCCTGGACGCACGATTGCGCTTTCTTCAATACTTTCAGGAGTGCGGTAGCCCCCGTGGGACCCTGCGGCGAGTAGCACGTGAACTTCTCGTCGTCATTGACCAGCTGAATCTGCAGCCGGAGGGAGCGGTCCAGCCCGAAGACGTTGAAGCAGCAGCTCAGCGATGGGCGTACCGGCGACCCCGCCACCACAAATCTAAAGACGCCGAGAAGATAAAAAAGCACTTCACGTCTGCTGCCATGTGTTGGTTGCGGTTCTTGGGTCGACTGCAAGCGCCACCCGCTCCCTGGTACCAGAGCTTCATCGAGGAGTTCGCCTCCTATATGGCGCGCGATAAGGGCTTTTCACCCGCGACCATCGGCGCCGAATGCGGCCATGTCAGGAGGTTTCTGGCTCGCCATTGCGCCAGTGGCGAACGACTCAGGGACATCTCGATCCGACAGATTGATGAAGCGATCGCGCAAAAGCGGCACCAGGATGGTTGTAGCCGCGTCAGCATTCGTTTCTATGCGGCTTCTTTGCGAGCGTTCTTCCAATACGCGGGGATGAAGGGTTGGTGTCGGCAGGGTTTTGCCACAGCGATCACGGCGCCACGTGTCTATCAGCACGAGTTAATTCCCTCTGGACCACCCTGGGAAGTGGTACAGCAGCTATTGGAGAGCACTGCCACTGATCGTCCCGTAGACTTCGCGATCATGCCATCTTGAAGTTGTTCGCGGTCTACGGACTACGGTCAGAAGAGGTTCAAGGCCTACAGTTGGAGGATTTCGACTGGGATCGTGAGGTCATCCACATTGCCCGACCGAAGCCACGTACGATCCAGCAGTACCCGCTGGCGCCGACGGTCGGTGAAGCAATTCTCCGGTATTTGAAGGAAGTGAGGTTGCAGCGTCCGTCACGGCACGTGTTTCTCACGTTGCGGGCTCCATACGGTCCTCTGAGCCGCTCTGCGCTTTGGAAAGTGGTCAGTGATCGTTTGCGTCCCTTGAAGCTTTCCATCCGACATCGAGGACCCCATTCGCTCCGTCATGCCTGTGCGACGCATCTTCTCGCACAAGGTCTGTCGCTTAAAGAGATCGGCGACCACCTGGGACATCGGGACCCAAAATCGACGTGCGTCTACGCAAAAGTCGATCTCAACGGTCTGCGAGAGGTTGCAGAGTTCAGTTTGGGAGGCCTGCTATGAAGCTCCATGATGTGATCGGCGAGTACCTTGCCTATCAGCACTCGATAGGACGCATCTTCACCAGTCGCAGGTTCCTGCTTCGGGCGTTTAATCGCGCCGTTGGCTGCGAGGTTGAGATTCAGCACGTTGACCCCAATCGCGTACTTGCCTTCCTCGGGCGCCCAACGACGCGCTACTGGCATGACAAGTATTACGCGTTAGCAAGCTTCTATCGGTATGCCACGAGCCGCGGTCACGCAAGCTCGGTGCCGCTCCCAAGAACAATCCCCAAGATCTCCTCTCAGTTTGTTCCATACATTTACACCCATGACGATGTGCGGCGGCTTCTGGAGGCGACTGTCTCGTATCGGAAGATCCATATTCTGCTGGAGCCACACACGTTTCGGGCCATCCTGCTGCTGCTCTATGCTGCCGGATTACGAATTAGCGAAGCGCTCTCATTGCGGATGGCCGACGTCGACTTACCACAGGCCGTGCTGTTGATTCGACAGACCAAGTTCTACAAGTCGCGGCTCATACCCATTGGTTCTCAACTGCAACAGGCGATGGCTAAGTTTGCGGAGATCAGACGGGAAGCTGGTCATTCGGAGATGCCGGATGCTCCGTTTTTCATAGGCCGTACGGGCGACCAGCTAACGATTCCTACAGTTCAACAGGCATTCCGCCAACTCCGCGCGTACGCTGGAATTCGGCGAGCTGGCGGCGCTCGTTGCCAGCCTCGTCTCCATGATCTTCGCCATGCCTTCTGTGTTAATCGCCTGGTCGCTGCCTACGAGGCAGGAGCTGACGTGACCGTGCTGCTGCCGAAGTTATCTACTTATGTGGGGCATATCGATCTCAACTCCACGCAGCGGTACCTGACAATGACACCGGCGCTCCTGCAGCAAGCCTGCGGGCGCTTCGAACGGTATGCCATGTCGGGAGGCGCCGATGCTACTCGGCCCCTGGATTCGTCGTTTCCTCTTGGAGCATCTCGTCACCGAGCGGAACCTATCTCGCAATACACAAAGGAGCTATCGGGACACCTTCGCCCTCTTGATTCCGTTTGTTGGTGCGAAGTTACACAAACCGATTGATCAACTTTCGGTAACCGATTTGAGCTCGGAGAAAGTGCGTGCCTTTCTTGCCGATCTCGAGCAAATCCGAGGTTCCGGCATTTCCACCCGCAACCAACGCTTAGCGGCCGTTCACTCCCTCGCCCGGTTCGTGGCCCTGCATTGTCCGGAGTACATCGGCTGGTCCGGAGAGCTTCGCTCTATACCGTTCAAAAAGCCCTGTCAGCGACCAGTTGCGTACCTTGAAAAACCAGAGATGGATGGACTCTTGAATGCCCCCGATCAAGGCACAGCTCAGGGTCGCCGAGATTATGTTCTCTTGTTGTTTCTGTACAATACCGGCGCCCGAGCCGACGAAGCGGCACAGCTTTTGATCGGGGACCTGGATCTTGCCGTCCGGGCGCAGGATTATTCTTCGGTCAGCATTCGCGGCAAGGGCAACAAGCTTCGTCGTTGCCCACTTTGGCCTCACACGGTGAAACACCTGAAGGCATTGATCTGTCGCCGCGCTCCAAGTGAAAAAGTCTTTCTAAATCGTCGCCAGCAACCTATTACCCGTTTCGGTATCTATCAGATGGTCGAACGATATGCCATGCACGTCGCCAAACATATGCCGTCCCTGGCGGCAAAAAGCGTGAGCCCGCACTCCATTCGACACACAACGGGAACTCACTTGCTGCGAGCCGGCGTTGACATCAACACGATCCGTGCGTGGCTCGGTCACGTCTCATTGACCACAACAAACATTTACGCCGAAGTTGACTTGGAGATGAAGGCTAAGGCCGTCGCTCACTGCGAGGTCAAGGAGCCTAAACGCACAAGACATTGGCGTGATGATCCTGGGCTGATAAGTTTTCTCAGATCTCTGTAGTGATTAGTTATGTGGTCTTCCAATCTCGCGCGAGGGCCACCGACGGCACAGCCACCGCTGGCCAGAACATAAGTGGCGACAGAACATAAGGGCACCGCCAACAGCTCGGCACGGCGGTCGGCGAGCCACTGGGCGCGCGCCAGCCCCTGACATTTTGGGCAGTGACGGTTGCGGCACGAGTTGTAGGCGATACGGGTCGCGCCGCAGTCGTCGTACTGTTCAATATGCCCCCCGAGCGCCGCCGTCCGGCACGCTGTAGTGGCGCCGATGATGCGTTGCTCGACGTACCCGAGATGGCCAGCATGCTTCTGTCGAAACGCTTCGCCGTGGCGGCGGAAGATGTCCGCCACCTCCAAACCCGGCGTCATGATACCGGCTCAGCCGGATGGCACGACTTCCAGGCGCAGCCGATCGAGTGGGCTCGGCGTGTTGCTGATCGTTTTGGTGGCGACGCGGGTGTAGCGCGCCGTGCTCGCAAGGCTGGCGTGGCCGAGCAGGACCTGGATGATGCGCACGTCCGCCCCGCTTTCCAATAGGTGGGTAGCAAATGAGTGTCGCAGGGTGTGCACCGTCACCTGCTTGCTCAAACCCGCGGCCGCACTGGCTGAACGGCAAGCGGCATGCAAGACGTTGGGCACAAGCGGACGCTCGTCGTCGCGGCCGGGAAACAGCCAGCGCTTGGGCCGAGTGAGCCGCCAATATGTCCGCAGAATTGTCAATAGTTGCGGAGAGAGCATGACGTAGCGATCCTTGCCGCCCTGGCCCTGCTCGACACGGATGAGCATCCGCTGGCTATCGATGTTGGTGATCTTTAAGAGAACAACTTCCGACACGCGCAGCCCGGCGGCGTAGACCGTAGTCAGGGCGGTACGGCTTTTGAGGCTCGGAAAGCGCACGACCTCGTCGGCGCTCAGCACAACCGGCAGCTTGCTCGGCTCCCGCGCATAGGCGATGCGTTCCGGCACCGCGGCTTGGCCGAGCGTAACACCGTAGAAGAACCGCAAGGCGCAGACGATCTGGTTTAGCGCCGGCCACGAAATCCCTGTCGCAACCAGATGAACCTGGAAGGCGTGGACATCTTCCAGGCCAAGACGATCAGGGGAGCGGCCAAAATATCGACTGAACTTCGATACGGCGTTGAGGTAGGATTGTTGCGTCGCTGGTGACAGATTGCGGACCGTCATGTCCTCGATCATGCGGCGGCGAAGCGGGCTGATCTCAGCCATTGAAAAAGCTCCTGTCTGAAGGGTTGGGTTGCGAACCCATGATCCTCTCAGACAGGAGGCAATCAGACTGCTCCTTAAGTGCCGCGAAAGCGGCTTCGTTCAATCCCCTACATGGACACAACGCACAAGCTTCGTCGCGCCTAACCTCACGCGCAGACTAGACTTTCAGCTCGTGCCCAGTGAAAACTTCGGATTAGGCTCTGGTTGGTCACGTGGACGGCCTGGATCGCGAGCGTCGAACAAGATCACACCGATGGCGAGAGCCCAAAGCGAGCGATGCAAAAACGCGATGGGCAGGCAGGCCACCAGCACGACGCGAGCGACATCCCTGTCGTCCATTGGCCAAGCCCGCGATCGGCAAGACGTCCGGCGCGCCCGGCAGCGAGCGCCCCGGCCAGTCCCGCCAGACCGAACACCCCGATTGCGGAATGAGACAGGGAGAGCGGTGGCGCGCCAAGCGGCAGCGCCAGCGGCGCTCACAGAACGTTGAAGCTGGCGAAGATTAGAAACGCGAGAACGGCCCGAGTGCGCAGGACGGGCTCCTCGCGGAACAGCGTCACAAGAGAGCCGATCAGCTACAGGTATGACGGCGCTGCACCGGCGCTGAGATGACGCGGAAGCATCCGCAGGAGAAGGCCCGCCATGACCACCATGAGCGCCGCCGAGCAGAGATAGACCGATCGCCAGCCACCGAGGAGGGCGACTTCGCTCGATCATTTTCAAGCTATCTCGGGTATGGCCGAAGCCAGTGCTGGCGCTTGGCGCCGCAGCGTAGGGACCTGCTCTCAGGGGGCGTTGCGGGGATCTCCCCGCAGAAGGGGGTGTGCCGGCGATCGAAGCGCCGGCCAGGGGGAAGGCTTTTCCCCACGGCCGTGACGGCTTTACGGGCTAACGGATTTCAGGATTTCCGAGAACGCGTTGAGCCTGCGCGATCAGGCCTCAGAACGCGAAGGCGGGCCGTACCTCTTTCACACGGAAGCTTCCGGCCGACAGTGGATGGAGCAACTCGTCCTCGGCGACCAGGCTGTCGAGCCAATCGAGGCGCTGTTCGCGCCGCAGCACCGCCACCTGTCGATCATGGTAAGGCGCAACGTCAGTATTCGCGGGGACGGTGAGGATCGCATAGGACTCCGGCCAGTCCGGTTTCGCGGGACGCCAGGTACCCGCGAAATAGAACCAGTCGCCGTCGGCGAGTGAGAAGCTGTACGCGCGTCCGCGGCTGCGCAGGCGAAACTCGGATGCGGCGATGAGGCAGCGATGGGTCGGAAAGGTCCGACCCTCGGCACGGACAAGGGTGAAAGGACGTTCGGAACTCGGACCGGGCCGAAGACCCCAGGCCGCTTCAACCATCTCAACGCCTTCGGCATCCCGGCGTATGATCGCGCGGCGTTGGCCGAGAGGCGTGTCGAGATCGAACGGGGTCGCGGTCATGGCCCCGAACATAATAGGAACGGGATTTGCCTGCAAACGATGCCGCCAGAGGGAAACCCGCATGTGCAACGACTATCGGCTGGAGGTGGAGACGGCGAAGATCTTTGAGGACTTCGCGGACCTCAAGATCAAGATCCGTTTCTCCGAGGGCGCGCCTAACATAGAGGCGCGGCAAGACATCAAGATCACAGACACGGCGCCGATCGTGCGCACGATTGACGGCGAGCGGGATGCGGGCGATCTCGTGCAGCGGCGTTGGAGCTGGCCGGAACAGAACGGCCGGCCGGTTTACAATTTTCGATCCGATGGGCGCGAGTTCAGCACCGGCCGCTGCCTGATCATTGCCGACGGCTTCTATGAGTTCACGGACCCGGCCGACAAAAAGAAGAAGCGGAAGGATAAGTGGCTCTTTACCAGGAAGAGCGAGCCCTGGTTTTGCGTTGCAGGAATTTGGCGCGCCAACAAGGATGTCGGCGAAGCCTTCACGATGTTGACGATGGAGCCGGGGCCGGACATTGCGCCGTACCATGATCGGCAGATCGTCATCCTGGACCGCGACGCCTGGGCGGCCTGGCTCGATCCGTCAGTCTCAGCGAAGTCGTTAATCAAGCCCTTGGCGCCGGGAACGCTGCACGTCGAGCAGGTCGGGTGAGCCCGGCCGTGAAGCTCGGCGGCTTCTCAAGGGTGCGGCACGGCGCGGACGACCTGCCGCGCCGGCTTGTCCTGTCGCTCGCCCTGGTAAGAGACCTGCCGCAGCAGATTGTGCTCGGTCCAGGTCAGATAGGTCACCGCTGACCAAAGCGGGTCCTCGAGGTCCGGTTCGAGGCGCGTGTCGTTCAGAGTCGAGACCAGGGCGTCGAAGATGTCGGCGACGGCGCCGGTCACGGCATTGCCTTCAGGAAGCGGTCTCGGATGAGGTTCCTCCCGGAAGGGACGATAGCAGTCGAGCTGAAGCTTGTTGAGAAAATGATCGGTCGGGGATGAGCTGCGCGGCGGTTCGAAATCGGTGTCGTCGTGGTCGGTCGTCATGGTGAGGTCCTTTGCAGGATCGGCGGGGCCCATTGCGGCCTTCATAGCGATCAACGGACCGGGAGCGGCACGGGGCTGCACCGCGGCGCTATGCGCCGCGGCCGAAGCGCAGCGGAGGACCGAAGGGGGCCGACTATTTTGCTTCGCGATGCAAACGCGGCTCTGCCGCCGGCGGAAAATAGTCGGCCCCCGAGGTTGCCGGACCGGGGCGCTTCTGGTCCGATCGCCCTTTAGAAGGCCAGGGCGCGGACTTTGTCCGGCATGCCGGCCTCGCCCCACCGCCCATACGGCGCTCGAACCTGCCGCCACTCACCCCGTTTCGGCTATCTCCACGCGCATGAAGCGCGCGACGTCCTGCGCGACGTGTTCGATCCTCAAGGCCGCCCGAAGCGCGTCGAGGTCGAGGCCCGCAGCCTTCGTTGAAGTGCCGTGTCTGGGCGTTCAGGTGATCGTCTCGACGCCGGCCGAGTGGAGACGATGCGATCATTAAGCAACGCATTCGGGGTCGCAGCGCGCCCCTCGCCAAGACGCGACACACCTCGGTGGCCGAAATCAACGCAGCGGATCGACCGCTGGGCGAGTTCGGCGATCGACGACAAGACCCGCGAGACCATGCTCGCTCTCGAGCTCGGTTACGAGGTCATCGTGGTGAAGGGTGCGACGGCGGATTACTTCGCACGAAGCGATCACTCGACGCTCGGCATCAGCATGCCCACTACGCCAGTGCCATCGTATGCACGCAGGAGATAGTCGCCGCGATCGCCGCTCCCTAATGGGGGGTTGCGCGAGCAACGTCCATCAGGAAACTGCCCAACAGTGAGCGGATCAGCTGATCCTTTATCCGCCGCATCTCATGCCAGGAGAGGTCGACGATTTCCCGGCTCAAGTCGCGGCACGCTGCCGAGGTGATCTGATCGACTCCAGGGAAAGAGGGCTTGAAAAGTTGAGCGTGAAAACCCCAGCGAGTTGGCCCCGTTGCTCGATAAATTGATGGGCAATCGTTCGCACCATCGACCGGAAAGCAATTAAGGGACCGTAATGGCTGACCGCTTCCTCCGCGAGATCAGGGACATGCATCAGCTGCGGAAGGACATCCGGTCATTGCCGCCGGCAAAGGCCGAAGAGTTCATGAAGCGGCTGGGTGATGACGCCCGCGGACGATTGGGTGTTTCGGGCGCGCGATGCGCAACTGCCGCCGTCCGACCTGTCGTGGTGCTGGCTGTTTCTTGGTGGCCGCGGTGCCGGTAAGTCTCACAGCACGTCGGCGGCGGTGCACATGGCGGTGCGCGCCGGCATATCACGCATTCATCTGGTGGCTTGCTCGCTGCTCAACGACGGAAGGTATGCGGTCCTGGCGGACCGGACCACGGTCGGCAGCCCGGCGCAGTGGGGCGAAGCAGCGGTCAAATGCCATGATGATTTCGATCCCGACGACTGCGTGGTGGAAATCAATTTCGGCGGCGACATGGCGACCGAGGTGGTGAAGCAGGCCGCTGAATGGGTGCATCAGCGCGGAGACCGCCAAACGAACATGATACGGGTCAAAGAGGTTTCAGCCTCGGGTGGCAAGGCGATGCGCGCCGAACCGATCAGCTTGCTCTACGAGAAGCGCAGAGTGTTGCATCGTCGTGGCCTTGATCAGCTCGAAGCCGAGATGATGGCGTTTTCCCGCGAGTGGGATCGCGCCGTTGACGGCTCGCCGAACCGGATCGACGCTGCGGTATGGGGCCTGACGCGACTGTCGAGAGTGATCACGCAGATCCCGATCGCATAAGCTGCATGCAGTCGCCATGCGCTGGCGCCCGCCATCGGTGCAGCCAATGCCCATCCGTTCGGTGCACCATGCATGGGCGGACATCACCACGCCGAACGCCTGATGATCCTGCTGGGCTAGTCGAACGGCACCTGATCGTTGCGCACACCAGTGAAGGCCGCATACGCGGATGCGTAACCCGGAAAGGCTTCGTGCAGGCTTGCGAAGCTGCCGGGGCTATATGGCTGCCTTCCCAACTCTGCCGCCCAACCTTATGAACGGGGACAACCGAGGTCGGTAATTTTGACATTGTAAAAATCAACCGGCGGTTTGCGTAGCTAGCACGCTGCCTGTCTTAGCATCATATGCGGGAGGGCAATCCAAAGCAGCGGACCGCTTCGTTACGGCATTGTGGAGGGCATGGACCAATCCACCCCGTTGAGATGCCGCGCTGAGAAGCCGCTGAAGCAGCGTTTGTGGCATTGACAAACCGTGCTACGCTTTCGAATTGGTGGCTTGGATTAACAGAGGTCCTAATGAAAATACCTGATTTTCGCACCACGTTGGCAACGCTGCGGGGAACGGCGATCGTCGCGGCGTTCTTAATAATACCCGCGAGTCCACTTACAGCCGCACGATATCTCGAACCGAGCAACGCTCAACGCTCGTATAGTGCGGGCGTCGTCACTCAGGGAGGCCACATAGTTTGGCTCGCCGGCATGGGTGGGACGCGGACCGCAGACGGTAAAAAGATAACCGATTTTGCGAGTCAGACGCGCCGAGCTTTCCAGAACATCGAGGCGGCGTTGAAGCAGGCGGGAGGCTCTCTTGATAATATTGTATCAATGACCGTGATGATCCGCAATCAATCGGATGGTAATGAATTTGTGAAAGTGCGTGGGGAGTTCTTCAAAAACAAATTCCCAGCAAGCATGCTGATCACGGCCAAGGACTTTGCCAATCCCGACCTGCTCGTCGAAATACAATCAATTGCTGTGATCGGAGATCAGCTTGAGTAAATCGATTTGAACGAACGAGAACTGCCAATGGGGCTTACCTAAGGTCTCGATTTTATGCTGGCCGGCCAGAACCGTGAATTGAAGCGACGAGAAGATCATCCGGTGCTGAGCCCGTTGCACGCTTTTGCCCGTGATAGCGTTTCACCCAAGAAACGTGTACGGACGCCAGGGCCTGCTCAGGCTTCAGGCCAACAGCACACATTCGGCCACAATGTTGGTGCTATACACCTGCCCATGTTGAGAACAGGGTTTGTATTTGCTATCGCGCTCCTTGCCGCTGCAGGTTTGGCTATCGCGCTATATTCGCTTTGCCATGATGCCATGGGCCTGCCGAGAAGTGCGATTGCTAGAGACTCTTTGGCATCCGCGGCCGTTCTGGCCATTGGCTGTGCAGTCGCCAGCTTCAAGAGGAAACGCTGCCGGTGACAAGGTAAAACACTCCCATTCTGGCGCGTAACTGACGTTGGCGTCACACCTCGGCATCCGGTTTTTGACGGAAAGGCGCCGTCCAGCATCGACCCGCACACCTTTGGACAACCGCGCGGCTGGCCCAACTATTGACGGCCGCGCGACGTCCGCTAGCCTGCGCCATCGCCAGATTGCCGAGGCTTGTTCATGACGTTCGAGCAATTGATTGCGAACCGTCCGTGAATGGCAGAGCCGCATGACGCCGAACAGGCGCGTGAGGCGACTGAACGCCTGGTTGGCGGTCTTGCGGTATCGCTCGGGGTATTAGCCCTGCCGGCGACCATTGATGCCGGCGCTGTGTGGGCATTTGCGGCCAGTGGCAAGCCCGTTACGGAACACGATGTCGGCAGGTTTCTGCAATGGCCCGCCCCGCCGCCGTGCAAGCCGAAGGGCAAGAAAGCCGCGCGGGCGCGCGCTCCACCGCCGGTCATCGATGCCGTCCCGTTAGCGCCGTCCGAGCCGCCGCCAAAGCCAGCGAGGCGCGGCAAGCCGAAGGTTGCACAGCGGGCGCGTGCGCTGGTGCGCGAGCAGCTCAAGAACGGGCCGAGACGGAATTGTCCATGATTGCCGCAGCCGAGGCCGCCGAGATCCCGAAACGCTCACTGATCGTGGCTGCGGATGCGCTCGGGGTGCGCACGCAGCGCGGGCAGCGGTGGCTGCCGGGTGATGAAGAACGAGGAAATGGATCAATTTTTCTGATTTGGTCCCCAGATCATGTCGGTGGCCGTTTTCAGCGCGTCAGTAATCGATTTGCCTCTAGCGATCACGCTAGAGATCACGGCCCGTGTCCTTGACCGGATTGGAAGCCCTGGCGGCCGAAGGGTGGCAGAATCAAATGCCGAAGGATCGAATGCCGCCGGTGACAGTGCCGCACCGTTGACGGGGGGCGGTTGAGGGCAGGCAGGGTGCGACGAACCGGACCGGCGGGTACGCAGACGCAACAGCATCAATTCACGATTTACTTTCCGCGTATCAGGATGTTTAAAAAATGAGCCAAATTTTCGTCTCCAAGCCAACTGAGAAAGCACCCGGCGGCCACGCAGGCACTAATCTCCCATACCCTCACACGGTTTTTTTCCAGTGCCTCTAAAAGTCCGACTTTTAGATCATGGGCAATCTTGCCCGCTGTCTCTAAGAACATCGGCTCCGAGGGATTGGCGATCACGCGGTCAAGGTTTTCGACTAATTCCGACGGCCCTCGCGCAAGCCATTCGAGGAAATCGATCAAGTCCGCAGTTTCACGATCATTGGACCGGGCTTCACGCAATTCGGTGATCTTCGTTTGGGTAGCTTGCAGCAGGGCCTGTGCTGCCGCGCGATTGTCGGGCGCGTTCGTGGCGAGATTTCCCACGATCACGTGCCTCACGGCTCGGCTTACCTCAGCGTCGGCGGCCAAAGTGGTGGTTGGCGCGGCGTGCCTCGACGAGGAACATCTTGATCTCGCTGGGCGCTGTCCCCGCCGACGGTACCGCGTTCACGTCTATGACCTCCTTCGGCGGCAGCTCGTTTCCGGTCTGAAAGGCGGCAGGCCCAGGGGGCGGACGGTCAGCGGGCGTCTGTGGTGTTGGAATGGCTGCCCGGTTTTTTAGCCATTTGGCTGCGTCCTGCGAAATCTTTCGTCTGCTGTCCCGGTTGCTGTCCCGAGGCAAATTTTGGTAATTCTTGCCTCCGAGATTTTTTGGCTAAACCCTTATTTTTCTTGGCTCCCCGGGCCGGATTGCCCCAGCCGAATGCTATCAAGGATTTAGACTGTCAAACCATCCTAAAAGTCGACATTGCTGCTAAAAGGCTTTTCGGCGCAGTGTCAAACCGCGCTGCCCGCGCTGCCGATCCGTACGCCCCGCATCCGTGCTGGCCTGATCTGGAATCCGCCATTGCCCCGTCGTGGCGCCCGCTCGCCGCCGCGGCGAACATTGTCGCCGCGATCGGTTCGTGCCCGCAGCCGAACAGGAGGCGGTGATGGCGCAGCGGATGTCCGGCTATCAGCGCGTCGCCGATGATCAGTACGAGACACCGGTGGAGGTGACGCTGACCATCGTGCCGCACCTACAGCATGCAGGCGTGCGGCGCCCTTGGGAGCCAGCGACCGCGCCGAAGGACGGCATAGCGGTGGCGCTGCGAAGGGCTGGGTTCACAGTCGTCTCGACCAGTGACGATTTTCTGCAATACCGCGCCGCGCCCGCCAACGTCGACGGCATCGTGTCTAATCCCCCCTATGGCCAGGGCGGCAGGCTTGCGGTGCGCTTCATCGAGCACGCGCTCAGCGTCGCAACGCGGCGCTCTCCCCGTGGCGACAGCAAGTCATGGCGAAAGAAATAGCGTCGACAACGACGATGACGAACAACAATTGGGGAACTTTGTTGTTTCTGAAAGAGAATGGCCGCGCCGATTTGGGCGACGCGGCCGGATGCGAAGGTATGCTTCTGATAAGACGACGAGCGGTAAACCCCTAGCGCTTCCCTTCGTTCCGGTCAAACCCCTCTCGGGCGCGGCCTCCAAATTGGAGGTCGAGCCATGCGTTCGAGTTTACTTGCAGATACCGTAATTTACCTTTTCGATGCCATCGACGAGCCGGTGGAATTGACCGGTGTATCTGTCGAGCTGCTGCTTCGGGATTGCCCCTGCACCCGCCCATGGGCTTGCCCGTGTGCGATTAACCCCACGGGCCGGGCCTGCCAGCGACTGCAAGGCCGCCTGCGCCGACCGCGTTGCCGCGCCCCGCGGAGGTCGCGCGGCACCCGTTGTGCCGGGACGCGCGATGACGGTGGCGGCGATGCCGATCCAGACCCACCGCCAAGCCTGCGCGCGGCCGGGTGCCCCTGCTTCCAGGCAGCAGCGAGGCGGCCATGAGCGCGCCGTCGCATCACCCATGCCTCGCCGACTACGACCGGCAGCTCGTTATGGAGCTTGCTCAGAAGCTCGCCGCCATCATCGTCAAGAGCTTGGCCCCCAAGCCGGTCGAGACCGCTAGCGCTTTGGTCGCCGTTCTAGGCTTCACGCTCGCGCAGGCCGATGCGAGCCGCACGCCCGGCGCGCTGGCCCGCACGCTCAATGCCGTCGAGCTTTTGCTGCTCAAGCACATCGCCAGCGCCGACCGGATGCGCGCCCGCACTCGGGCCAACGGGAGAGCGCGATGAGAGAATCCGACGCGCTCGCCAATGCCATCGCCAACTGGCGTGAGATATTGTTCTCGGTCCCGCAGGAGGCACGCCTGCGCCTGTTCGAGGACGCCGCCGTCAGCGTTGCGGAGTTGATCTGCCGCGGCTTCGACCGCGTCGAGGTCGCCGAGAAGCTGCACGAGCTGGCAGTGCAAGTCCATGACGGCCTTGTTGATTCTGACACCGTGCAGCACGTCATCGCCGGTGCTATCGCGCGGGCCTCGGCGGGGATAGCCACGTCGCCGCTGCCCTACGTGGATCTGACGCTCGACCTTAAGCCGCGCGAATGGCTGGTGCCGGAGCGCATCCCCATGCGCAACGTCACCCTGCTGTCTGGCGAAGGCGCCATCGGCAATTCGCTATTGCTAATGCAGCTCGGCGGCGCGGTCGTGCTCGTCGGTAGCGAGTGGATCGGAACGTGCCCCACCCACGGGCCCGCGCTCTATGTGTCGTGCGAGGAGACCGACGACGAATTGCGGCTGCGCATAGAGGACGTCGCCGTTCATCTCCGCACCACGCGCCAAAAGCTGGCTGAGCACGGCTTACGCTTCCTATCCTTCGCCGGACACGACGCCATCCTAGCGCAGCCGGATCGCTACGGGATCATCAGGCCGACGCCGCTGTTCGAGCGCATACGATGCGATGCGCTGCAACTGAAGCCAAAGCTTATTGTGCTCGACACGGTCGCCGATACGTTCGGCGGCGACGAGATCAAGCGCGGCCAGACGCGGCAGTTTATAACGATGCTGCGCGGGCTCGCCATCGACGCCGAAAGCGCGGTCGTCGTGGCGGCGCACCCGAGCTTGACCGGCATCACGTCGGACAGCGGCTTGTCCGGCTCGACCGGATGGCACAACGGTCCGCGCGCGAGGATGTACTTCAAGTCCGCGGGCGATGACCCGGCGCTGCGCGTGCTCGAAGTGAAAAAGAATAACTACGGCCCGGTGAGCGAGAACATCCTGCTGCGCTGGCGCGACGGCGTCTATGTCGTCGATCTGGGCAAAGGGACGTTCGAGCAGCGCATGGCCGAGGTGGAGACCGCGAATCTGTTCACGGACCTGTTGCGCCAGGCCGCCGAACAGGGCCGCAACGTCAGCGACAAACCCAGCCCCTCATACGCGCCGACCGTCTTCGCCGCGGCGCCGAAAGCCAAAGCGGCGAAGGCAACCAAGGAGGCGCTGGCCTCGGCCATGGCCCAACTCTTCGCCGCCAATAAGATCGCGGTCGTTCCCTTCGGGCCGCCATCACGGATGCGAACGAAAATCATCGAGGTTTCCAACCCTCCTTCCAACCCCGCTTCCAACCCCCTCCAACCCGTTCCAACGGGGTGTGCACCCACACCCCCTAATACCCCCACCCCCGTTGGAAGGGGCAAGGGGGCGTTGGAAGCGCCCGCCCCTCCCGACGGGGAAGAGCGGGCAGGCCCGGCATATGAAGTGCTCGGCTCGGCCCCGCCTGGCGAAAGGTGCGCCGTCTGCGGTAAGGCCGGGGGCGTGAAACGCATCCAGCGCGGCAGCGAGGTTGACCTCTGGCACGAGGACTGCGCGAAGCGGCACCTGGCGGCGATGGCGAACCCGCCCGTTAAGATACCGGACGAGCACGGCGCGCCACGAACGGATCAGGAGTAAGAGCCGCGCCCTTGACCAGCAGTGCGCTCGCAGCCATCCTGGATGCTTATGCGGAGAGTTTCCCCTGATGACTATTTTTGGGCCGTAGGCCCCCAATCTCCTGCGCTCCTGTATCATTTGCTCAATACGATTGACACGGCAGCGAGTGACGAAGGGCAAAAGAGGGGGCGTATGCTCCGTCTGATCACCCGCAAGCCGGAGGGAAACGCTTAATGCGTTTGCAGGCAGGAAGTCGTCGCGCGCCACATCGCGCAGTACGCGGCGGAAGTCCTGTTGTTGCTTGGATTGGCGGTCTTCGCGGCGTCGCTCGGTGGCACCGGCCATCTCGCAGGCTCGAATGCGAAACCCCATTTCGCTCATCGCGCGCCCATTGCATATAAACCTGTGCCGTGCGGGCGCTCAAATCGAAGTTTTTATCCAGCCATCGACTCCGACCGCCATGGGCTACTTGCCCCTTGGCCTCGATCAGCATCTGACCGGCGAGGCGGTAGTGTGCCGCGCTCAAACGGGCAGAAGCGCAATACTTCGAGGGCGTCAAACGGCGGCGGGGCTGGTGCTATGCGTCCGGCGCGGCGGCGCGACAGGGGGAAGTGCGATTCACCCATCACCCTTCGGCCCACTGCGCGAGCACGCGCGACCGCTGCCAGATCGTCTTCGATCACCCCGCCTGGCAGGATTCCAAATTACTGATCTATCAAAGCATTCGCCTTGACGCAGCCGTGACGCTCCGTTGACAGCAATTCTGATTTATTCACGAGCAACACGCGACGCCCGATTTGTCGTTGCCTTGGGCAGCGTGCGCAACCAGATGAGGGCTGCGATGCGAATTCTCGTCCTTGCTCTGCTCGGATCGGCAGTATGTATTCCGGCTGTTACACCGACCGTCTTGGCCGCGCAGAAGCAGGCCCGATCCTACGACGAATGTCGCCAACTGGCGATTTCGCGTGGCTGGAAACCACGTCAGAATGCCAGTGCGAGATACCTGAGGCGCAAAGCCGCCGGTATTGAGACTCATCCCACAGGCTTCATGGCTCGCTGTTTGGCGGGCATCTAAGACTAAACCGTCCGACGCGCCCCTAGTTGTCGTTGCGTTCATGCATTGCGGCAAACAAGATGCTATTTTGATCGCTATGATACGAAAGGCCACCCGTGCCGATGGTCCACGCATTTCGGAGATTCGATTTGCGGTGCGAGAAAATCGTCCCGCAAATGCAGCAGTGATTGCGGTGATTGCGGAGCTTGTCGGTTGGCTGTTCGACAATTCGACAATTTGGGTTTGGGAAGAAGACAGCGCAATCCAAGGTTTTTCGGCTGCAGACCCTCGTGACGGGTCGATCTGTGCGCTTTTCGTCCACCCTTTTTACGAAAGACGCGGCATCGGACGTGCGCTGCTCCCCCTTGCTGCAATGTACTAAAGGAAAGCGGACACGCGAAGGCGGTGCTAACCACTGAGGCGGGTACGCGCGCGGAACAGTTCTACCGCACCGAGGGCTGGACTGAGGTCGGCCGCAAAGAGGATGGCCAGATCATCTTTCAAAAGAGCCTCTCGACATGACCGAAACTGAACTTGTCGACCTAAGCCGGGCCATCAAACTTGGCCTCGAACACCCACTCGGGATGGTCGAACGGCTCCGCGCGCGGGACGGGATTGATCAGCGACAGCATGCCGGATTTAGTAGTCGGCACTGAGCAATCGGGCAAGCATGCACAGCCTGTGCATGCATCGACATGAGGGCTTGGCGCAAGTGCAAGAACCCCGCAAGCCCCGGCGGTGCGCCGCGAGGCCGAGAAAGAATGGCGGTGAAGTCAGGCGCCGCTAGGCGCTCGACGGCGCCAAGCGCGCTGCTTACACGCGATCGAGCAGTAGCGGTCAGTATTGCGGCGTGGCGTGAACGCCTCACCACAGCCAATGCATTTGCGGGGATTGAGCCTGTGCCAAGCCTTGCGCCGTTGTTCGATCAGTTCGTCTGCGACCGCCGCTGGTCCTCAATCAATGCATTGAGCGCGCGTTCGACCTTGTCGGTCGAAGTCTCGCGATGCTCTGGCGGATGCGAAACCACGCGCACCGCATGACCGATCGGGGCGTTTAGAACGAGCAACGTGGCCCGTCTTTCTTGAATTTTGCACATCAGCACGCCCGCCGCGACGTCGCGGTCCTGCAGTGCCTTGTCCTCGAACGCCATTTCGAGCTGATCGAGCCGAATCAGTTCGAGCGCCAGCGTTCGTTGCAAAAAGGCGTCACGATCGAGCGTGAACGGGTGCTGGTCGAGTGCTTGGTGCACGTCGTCGACCGCGCACTTGTGGGCTTTTGCAATGGCGTGCACGCGCTTATTGAGGAGTTCGTCGTGATCCATAGCGGCAACCTACCACTTCCCCCGCTGTTTGCGAATGCGAATGCGCCGCTCAAGGGCGTCGTTGACGTCGTGCTGCAAATGGACGAGGAGCGCGGCTTCTTGGTCAAGCACCGCGGCGACCAAGGCGTCGTGATAGGCGCGCGAGCGGCCACGCCTCGGACGACAGCCGACCTGATGAGTATGCCCCGATCGTGACTGTCCTGCGGACTTAGTCTGTAGCAGGCACGGAGTGATGCTCGTGTGTGATGCGCCAGTCACCATCGACTTTGCGCAGGCCCACAGTCAGTCGGAACAGAAAGCCGTCCTTGTCTATAGGATTGCTGGAGGAATCAGGGCCGCACCACATGATGGCCACCGCGAAGGCGACGTCCCCACCGGCAGTAACGGCAAGCTCCCGAAAGTCGAAGGCTGTACTGGGCTTGTGATAACGGAAAAGCAAATCCCACGTCTGCTCGTAGGCTTCGATGCCCTTGCATTGAAGTGGCGGCGGCAAGTCGAACATCACCATTTCCCGCTCGTGGTGCGCAAGAATGGCGGGGAGATCGTGCCGGCGGACAGCTTCCGCCCAGCTCTCGAGAAGGGCTTTGATCCGAGCTTCGTCAGCGTTGGCCTGTTCAGGCATGGTTTGGACTCCCGTGTTGCGACCATAGGACGACCGAAGTCTGGCAAATCCGACACGTCTGTGAAGTTGCGGCGGGCGCTGGCGTGCTTAGGTCATGAGTGAGGCGCGCGAGCTTCTCCATCTCTGACGTGCAAGGGCCTGCGCTGGGAAACCTCTTGATCACGGCGCAGGCCGCTTTGTGCTAGGATGCGGTGCCGGACGAGTCCGGCCTCCAAATGATGGTTACCTCCTTGGAAGAGCCCGTCGGCCAAACGGTTGGCGCGCTCTTTCGTTGCCGGGACAGGCGTTCAGGTTATCATTGCGGACGCACGTAGAGATGAAAGGAGATCACCATCGCCGCGGCGCAACGCGGCTAAAATTTGGAGTATTCCATATGTCTGACCTGGCAGGCCTCAGCGACCTCGTCCGCGAGATCAAACAGGCATCTGAAAACATCGAGATGGGCGATGCCCGAACCGCCGAGCGCATCGAGGGGCTCGAGAAGCACATCAACGAACTCTACAAGAAGACGTCGCGCCCCGGCGGCTTCGATGGCTACCGCGAGGACGAGCTTTATGAGCGCAAATCCGCTGTCGAGATGTGCAAGATGCGCCACAACGAGCGTCTGCCCAAGAGCGATCTGACAACGGCTGAATACGCGCCAACCGGGCGACGAGATTGAGGAAGCGATTATCGCCCGCCGTGCGCTGCCGAGCTACCTTCGCCATGGCAACCTCGATCGCTTCGACGGCACGATCCGCAAATCGCTTTCCGCCTTCAGCTTCGGTGGCACCGGCTTTCTGCTGCCGCCCGAGCGGTCGAATTGAGTTCTAAGTTGTCTGGTCGATCCAAGCGACATCAGCGGCCTAGTCAATCGCGTGAACATCAGCTCAAGCTCGATCACGTTTCCGATCGACAATGCGCGCATGGGGGTCGGGGCTTGGTCATGCGAAGCCAGTTGTTTCGCAAATAATCCAATTCCAGATCTTCAAGCTGGGTTGGGCGAATTGACCATCAAGCCGGAAACGATGCGTTTCGTTGCCTGTGCGGGCCGTGACCTCCTTGAGGATGCAGCGTTTGATGTTGAGAACTGGTTGCTTCGCAAAGTATCAGACGGCATGCGGCTGACGATCAATCAGTCGTTGCTCGCCGGAGACGGCGTCGGGAAACCATTGGGCCTCTTGAACCAGAGTTCGGGCATTCCAGTTTGTGAAACGTCGCCAGTAACTCCGGCGGGGCAATTTTCATGGCAGGATCTGGTAATCCTAAAATTCGAGGTTCCGATGCAATGGCAGGCAGGCGCCTCGTATTTGATGAATCAGCGGACTTTTGCGCTGTTGTTGACGATGTCGGATTCGGCGCAGCGTCCGATCTGGGGACAGTTGCCTGGTGGGTTGCCCGGCTTCACGTTAGCAGGCAGTCCGATCAACATCGCAACCCAAATGCCGGACGTACAGCCCGGTTCAACACCAATTGCTTTCGGCGATTGGAAACAAACTTACATGATCGCAGAACGACGAGGCGTGACCATGGAGGTCGACCCCTATTCTGCAGGCTGGTGCACTTTATTCAAATTTTCGGCGAGAATTGGCGGCGCCACGACATGTCCTAACAGCGCGCGGCTGTTGCGGATCCGATGATCACCGGACCTCACTCGTCGCAAAGCAAGCTGCTGGGCGCGCTGACGGTGACGGCGCTCAAGCACCTGGGCGAACCCACGCTCATTGTGGACGATGACGACGCCCTCTGCCCGAACTGGCGCATGGCGCGTCTCGGCGAGGTCGTGCTGCTGGAGAAACCAGCGGACAGCCGGTCACCCGAGTGCATCAACTGTTACGAGGTCATGGAGCGAAGCTCCGGTGGCGCGATCAAGCTCGACCGGCCGCTCTACTCGCTGCGCTGGCAACACAAGACCGAGCCGCCGGATTTCGACCTCGTGTTGCTACAGGACGAGCCGCAGCATTGGGTCGGCACCGTCAACATGACCTTGCTCGGCGAATTGCGGCGCCGCGCGCCGCAGGCGATCGACTGGACTGGGATGCAGGATCTCGTGCCATTGCTCGATGCTTTCGAGGCTGCGCGCCGCTGACTAGCCTGCCGTTCGCTCCATGGGGAGCCCGTATGGAAGACGCTGCCGCGCTTCCCGCGCGGTCGTCGCGAGCCGATTTATTAGTGGCTTAGGATTTTTTGGCCCGCGAAATCCCGGCCTAATCCCCGAGGCTAAGGCTAGAGCGTCATTCGTGCCGCGTGGCGGAGTCTCAGTGTTATTCTCAGGATTATCGCGGGAGGACTATCGTGTCGACCAAGCGCCAGGTCTTAGGTGTCTACGGAGAAATGTGCGTCGTGCAAAAATGCACGTGCCCAAAATGCAAGCGGAGTAGAACCCTCAGGCGACTTCCGCCCAATTTCAAATGCGCTGACATTATTTGCGATTTTTGTGGGTATCTAGCGCAAGTTAAGGCCGCGAATGTCTCTCAAATCGACGTAATCGTTTGCGGATAGGTTCCTCAAGGACTATCCGACAAAATTGCGGGCGGACCAGATCAAGGCCAGCTCCGCACACGCCATATTGTGGACCAAAACCATGCCGACGGACGTCACTGATCCGTGGACGCACATCGAGGGTGTCCACGTCTGCGAGTTCTCGGCGGGCATCGCGCTGACGACGCTGGTGCGGACGTTCGCGATCAAGTTGTCGACGCTAGAGGGCGACAAGCGCGACGAACGCGGGCAGCAGATGTTGGATTTCATGGTGTCCGGCCGAGGCATGGAATTGCTCAGGACCATGATTGACAATAGCGAGGCCGAGGCCAGGCTCGACAAAGCCGAGAAACAGGCCCACGAGACGGTGTGGAATAAACGCGCCAAAAATCGGGTGACGCGTGAGAACCTGCTCAATACCGTCATTGCCGAAATCGACCGCATTCCGGCGTCGACTGACACTGCTGCCTCCAAGAGCGAACCAGCACGGTACCGGCGGCTGATGGAAAACATCTACAGCGAACCTAAGCCCTAAAACTTCCAGGCCCCCCGCGAGGGGGCCTTTTTTCCTGGCCAGGAAAAAAGACCTCCCGGAGTGCCAGTTCGCTTCCGCTGTTCGATCGGCGTCCGCCGCAGGTCCTCGCCGTCAAGCTTCAACAGATCGAAAGCGCAGAGCACGGCGGCGTTGTCGTGGCGAGGAGCGGAGTAGCTCAAAAACGGCGAGCCCGCTGTCGTCGCTGACGATGGCCTCGCCGTCGATCAGGCAGGACCGCGCCAGCAGCGCCGCGATGGCCGCCACGACGAGCGGGAACCGCGCGGTGAAGTCGTGGCCGTTGCGTGTGATGAGTTGCACACCCGCCGCGTCACGGCACGCCAGGATGCGGAAGCCGTCGTGCTTGATCTCGTGCAGCCAGTCGGGGCCGGTCGGCGGGGCCTTGGCCGGAGACGGCAGGCAAGGTTCGATGACGCCGACCGCTCGGCTGCTACGCTGTAACATGATGTTCAGCTAACCTAGCCCTAGCCACAACGGCAAAACAAGGAAGCTCTTTCGGTTTGCAGCAGGCAACGGTATATCGATCGCATGCACGACCAAGCGATTCCAGGCGCACCGCCCGGTACACCCGCCACGTCACCCCAGTCTGCGAATATCGAGAGCGCGCTCGTGCATCTGTTCCATGCTGCGCGCGAGCGCCATGGGGCGCTGAATAGTTCATGGTTGAAGGCGTCTCACCGGGTGTGGGTCGAACGCCCATGGCATCAGAGCAAATCATCGAGTTTTGGGGACGCCATGATCAATTTTCAAATTTTTGGGTTATGCCACCACCTGAGAGCGCGCCGAGACATCGAACATGATTTCGAGCAGCGGGTCGCATGGAGCAATGCAGAATTACGGCACGGTGGACAAGAGGCGTTGATCAAAAGCGGGACTCCGTATCAGGTGACAGATAATGACAGAGCACAAATGCACGGGATTTTACAATTTGCGACGCACTTAGCTGACCAACTCGAACTTAAACCGGTGCATGATCGGGTGGATATCTTTAGCCATCGCGTTGGCGGTCAAATCTCGATTCATGAATTTCTTTCCGAGGTCCGAGTGCTGCGCGAAGCTTTTGAACAAAATATACAATTCAGGCACTTCTACCGATATCCGCAGGCGAAAGCGATAATGGTAATTACGGCGGAGTCAGAATGGAAAAACATTACTGATGCTTTCCCCGACGCAAAAGATGATGCGATTGCAGCAATTGATTGTCTTGCGCTCGGATATCCCACCGCATCTGGTTTTCATTCCATGAGGGTTGCAGAACAGGGTTTGCGCGCTTTGGCCAAAGAACGAAAGATACGCTTGCCCAAGCAAAAGGGGGTAGAATGGGCAACTTGGCAGGAAATCATTCGAGCATTCGATAGCGAGATTAAAGTTATTGGCGGCAAAAAAGCCGGGAAGGCCAAAGACGCGGCTTTGGAGTTTTATAGTGGTGCACGAGCCGATTTAAACGGCTTTAAGGACGAATACCGAAATTTGGTGATGCACGTCCGCGCCAAATACGACGAATTGCAAGCGCTCCGAGCATCGAAAAGAGTGCAAGGATTTATGCAGCGACTATCAGCGGAGATCGATCACCGCTACCGCCGCATCAAGTGGGGCTTACGATGATTTGCGCTTCGCAGGAGAGTCCTTCAGCAAGGCATGTTCGCTTTGTACGGTGGTATGTTGGAATGCTATTGCACGACCCCCGTCGCCGCGCGGCAGACTGGCCGGGAGCCTTCGCACGCGGCCTAGAGGATTCCGCAGGTGTGGTGTTCGTGCTATGGTTGATGGTGCTCGGCTCACTGCGGTTACGCTGAGTCCCTCGGCGTATCGAGGTGCCGCGTTAGAATATTTTGATCGAGTTGTTCGCGCTTTTTGGCAACATCGGCCGCCAGGGTCGCGGACAAACCCTGGACTCTTTTGCCACGTATTGGCTCTGGCATGTTGGCTAAGGTCATCGTCAGCAGCTCCATTGTCGCAGCCGCAAGAACATCAAGGTCGCCCTGCTTCATCCGGTCCTTACCCACACCCGCGGCTTTCAGAAGTCGATTGAGTAGGTTGGTAACGCGAAGACCGAACTCCTCCCGGAGCTTCGTGTTTTCTTCACTGGCCATCGGAGTAGTCCTCCAATTTAGCGCCGCTGCCGAAGGTTTCCACCAACAGAGCACGGTACCGTATCACCTGCACATCATTCGTGCATTGCGTATAGTTTGTACCCTGCCGCACCAGCCTAGGACCTGCGGACTTGATTACTGGGGGAATACAAGACACGCAGGAGCCGCGGTCACCCATCTAATGGTCACACCATCAAAACCTTAAGGCGCCGATGATAATTTGTTGGTTTAACGGAGCCGAAACCGGCAGCGAGCGCTGGGTCGAGCTTCTTCGCCGCTAGTTCAGCCGCTTCGGGGGATCCGGCTCGGGCTCGTCGACCTTATCGAGCGCCCGCGCCCGCGCAAGTGCAGCGTTGGCGGTGTCTATGTCGGCGCGGATGGCCTTCATTTCGGCCTGCATTTCGGCGCGATACTCTTCCCGGAATTGGCTGACGAGGGAGTTGACCTCCTTGCCGGCGCGGTCGACGCCGTCGCGGAATCCTTGCTCGTATGCGAGTTCAAGTTTCTTGTCGAGCCATCGTTCGATGTCGGTCCAGTCGGTCATTGCGGCGCTTCACCATTGCTCTCGCATGAATTTTTCGTGCATCTCGGTGGCGTCGATAATCGGACCTTCGCTTTTGTCGCGCATGATCGGGGTCAGGATGAATTTTCGGTTTCGCGTATCGATCCGAAACTCTACAATGCCAAGAGTCCAAAGCATTACGGGGTCGGCCTCCCAGTAAGCGATATCGATATCGTCGGTGCGCCGTATCTTCATTCGCCGCCGCCCGTCTCGTTGAAAAAGCGCTCGAAGGCCTCGCGTAACGGAATGATTTCCAAACTCTTGTCTTCTCGCAGGAGAGTCAGATTGTAATGCTCGTCGATTTTTGAGCTGATCAGCTTTGGCATGATTGCCGGGCGGGCCTCGCCCTTCTCGCCGCGCGGCCCACACTCGCCGCGCGGCCCGCGCCTGCCTTGTTGGGCGATCAGCTGCCAGCCGTCGCCCGGACAGATCCCCGGATTATCTCTTGTCGCGATGAAGGCAGCGCCATCGCGCACCGCGATGTCGAGCCTCGTGTAGCGTTCGCGTACATCAAACGTGCCGCGAATGACCGGCGTTCTCCCATCGCGGCCGTCGCGGCCAGCGCCGGCGAGGCAAATCCAATCGTCGCCATGCGGCGGTGCGCGGGCCGTGTCACGCACCGCCTGATACGAGGCGCCGCAATGGACGACGACCTGGCCGGCATAGTGAACGGTATCCGCACAATAGGCCCGCGCGATCGGCAGCTTCGCCGGCAGCAGTGCATTGCAGCGCGCTTCAAGTGCCGCCAGCTTCGTCTCGGTCTTCTCCTCGAGCGCGTGCCGAACCTCTCCAAGGGCGGTGTCGATCTCTCTTTGGCGGTCCGCGCGTTCCGTTGCGATCGCCTCGTCGAGGGCGTCGGCGGCGCGGTCGACATACTGGCCAATCTGTTGGGTGACACGCGTTTCAAATGCCGCCGTGGTGGCCTCGATCCGTGTCTCAAGCGTGCGCTGGAGGACCTCGGCGGCGGTGGCGACCTCCTCACGCCGGTCGCGGCGCTCCTGCTCGATTGCCGCGCCGAGGCCATCAACACGGCCGGCATATTGCGCGACGCGCTGCTCGATCGTTTCGAGCCGCGGCAGGATTTTCGTTTCGATTCGGCCCTCGAACCAGTTCTTCGTCTCCGTGACGGCTTCGTCGATCTCGGCGCGCATTTTTCGACGCTCGTCCGCCGCAAATTTGCCGATCACGTCCACCAAGGGCTCGCACCGCTCGTCAAACATGGTGCCGAACCATTCCTGGAAATGGGCCCTGATGCGACCGTCGACCCACGCCATCCATTTCTGCTGCTCGGTTGTCGCCTGCTGCTGCTGGACTTGAAGGTTTTCCTGCCGGGCGCGTTCTTGGGCTTCCTTGGCTTCTTGCTCCCGGCGTTCGCGGAGCCGCCGATCGTAGGCATCCTCCTGGCTTCGGGCTGCTAGCGCCTGCTGCGCGCGCGCCTCGGCTTCCTTGGCCTCGCGTTCGTAGCGGGCGGTGACCTCGCGAACTTTTGCATCTGTTTCCTGGCTCATCACGAGCACCGATGACTGCGACACTGGCGATCGTCTATCATCTAATGCCGAGACGATGATGATCAAATCCGGCTGCAGGGCGAGAGGTTGCGCCTCGTGATTAGGAGCGCTCCTAAATTCGATGGTTGCGTGAGGAATTGCGGTGCACCATCCTACTGTTCGGCCGGCCGCGACTCGTGGCCGCCGGTATCGGGCCGGCGCCGCCTCGCGCTTGATTTAAGCGTGATCAGCGGAAATACCCCGCGGTTCCCTCGTGCAGTTTTGCGTAGACGAGATCGTAAACCCGGTTCGCGTCCTCCTTCGAGATGCTGCCGTCGAGCGAGCGCAGTGTGACTCGGATTAGGAGGTTCTGCTGTCCGGGCGAGATGCCAAGCCGCTGCCGGGCCGCTTCGGGAACCGACGTGTAGTCCGATACCTGGAGCAATTCCACGTTCTCCACCCACCCACCGCGCTCGCCGAGCGCATCCCGGATGCGGTCGCCCAGCAGTTCCATATCCGGATCGGCGACGCAGATCGACATGTCGCGGCTAATGACGGGCTGGTTGCTGACCGGCTCGTAGGGATCGAGGTTAAGCATCTGACGGGCGACGCGCGCATCGCCGCTGCGCAGGAGACGGATGTCGTCGATGCGCTTGATCAGCATGACTAGGCGATCGAGGCCGATGCCCATGGCGAGGCCAGACCATTGCTGGCTAGGCAGATGGCTTTCATTCAGAAGCCACGGGTGGATTTCTCCACATTCGAGCACCTCGACCCAGCGGTCATCAACCTGCACTTCCACCTCCAATCCGTTCACCGTATAGGGGTGGAAGGTCTCGTTGCAGCGGTACGCCCGGCCGGGCAGCATGGTGTTGACCACGACCGCAATCATCTGCAGGAGATCGGCGCGGCGAAGCCGGGCCAGCCGTGCGATCCAGATGTCGACTTGGTGCGGCTCGCCGACATGCAGGCGGTCCACGACGTCACGGCGGTAGACGAGTCCGGGGCAGACGATCAGCCGGTTCGAGCCAGTAGTCGCCAGCGCAGCTGGGATCGCCGCTGTCGTGTGGGTCCGCAGCACGTGCTTGTCGTCGACGTAGTGCGAGTAGCGTGCTGAACGTGCGATAGCGTCAGGCTCGTAGAACAGTCGGTCATAGTTGTCGGCAACCGGAACGACCGGCGGCATGCGGACGATGTCGGCCGGCAGTGCCGACCACCGCTCGATCGCCGAAATCAGGCTGGTCATTAGGATGTTGATGGCGTGCCGGCCCTGGTTTGGATCGGTCAGGTCCCGCAGCGCCAGATACCGTTCGAGACGTTCTGGACTTAAGTGAGAAACCCCATGTGAAACGGCCTTTCATTTCTTGTCGGATGAAATTTGCTGGCGATCTGGACAAGATCCCTCGGGCAACAAAAAAGCCTCCCTGGAGGACCCTGGAGGCTTGGACCACGAGCGGCTGTGTCAAATAGCTAGCTTCGCGGCGGCCTCCTGCTGGTAAACGACGCAAAGGCGAAGCGGAGAGCGCACAAAGCAGCGCCGCCCCGCGGACGGGGCCGCACGTGCCCGTGAAGGGAACGGATCTCTTCTGGTGCAACGATCATGACCGGATAAATGCACACTAGTGACGGTTACAGTCAAGATATTCGTTGGCCGTTTGCTTAGTTCGACCCCGTCGATAAGTGGGGTTCGAAGTCTGGCCCTCCCCACCCAGCGGTCCGATAAAAGGAAGCGAACGGCGGTACGGCACGCTTGGCGCGCCCGCATCGAAGTTGTCGTCGCCGCGGAGCGATAGGCAGAAGAGGTCGCGGAGCAGCCTTCAGATCAGCTCGACCACATCGCGTCGCAGCCGCACCTGACGCTGCGCTTTGAACATGAGCAGCAGCACGCCGACCTTCTGGCGCGACAGCTGGGTGCAGAGCCCGGAGTGGCCGACGAACGGTCCGGAGGTGATACGCACCCGGTCGCCGATCCTGGGGTTTTTGCGCCGGCGCTTCTCCTCCGGCGGGTCGATGGCGCCGTTGCGCTCGCGGGCGCGCAAGGCATTGATCACGTCGTCAGGTACGTGCACCGGCTCGTCGCCGCCGATCCTGACCAGCCGAACCACGCCCGGGCATTCGCGCACGCTGTGCCACTGCAGCTCGATCCGAGTGAAGCAATAGCCAGGGAAGTACGGCCGCAGCACCTCGATGCGGCGGCCGTAGCGCCGCTAATAACTGAGGTGCCGTATTTCAATTCGTCCTGCGCTCCTCGCAATGATCGACATCATGTTTAACTGTCATCGACGTGGAGAGTCGATCGGGGAATTACTGTAGCAACGGCTGCTGCGCCCGCGGCAAATACGGTGGCGATTAGAAGTACAGCTCGAATGCTTTTGGCAAGCGATCCCCTAATGATTGGCTCGACAATGGCGCGGTCTTCGCCTTGAAGGTTGATCAACGTTGGTTCGATCACTAATTGCCCATGCGCTGCTTGGATAGCATGTTTGGCACCGTCAGAGAGAACTTGGCTTTGCAAGTGCTGAGAGAGCGATTGATCAAGAATTAATACTGCCAGGGCGCCGAGAATGGCGACTGCAAAAAGATTCGCTACGGACGCGACCGCATTGTTGATCCCAGAGGCGACACCTGTCTGATGCGCTGGCACGGCGTCGATGACAGTCGTCGTAAGCGGCGCAACAGTCACCACCATGCCGAACCCAAGTATCGTAAGAGAAACGAGGAATTGCCAGTACGAGCCGTTTGGAACCAAGATTCCCAATAACGCGATGCCAAACGCCGCAATCCCTGGTCCGATCATCAAGGGCAGTCGCGCCCCCAATCGATCGACCAATCCACCAGCCCAGCGCGAGAGAACGGCTATTAAAACAGTTGGCGGTAGAAACGCAGCGCCGGCAAAGGTTGCTGGAAAGCCGTGTACTTGGATTAAAACGAATGGCAGAAAGAAGAACACGCCGCCGATTGCTCCGTACAAGAACAGTGTCAAAACGTTGACCGCGCTAAACGTTCGAGATCCAAAAAGACTGAGTGGCAAGATTGGCGAACGGCTGCGATACTCCACCAACACGAACGCAACGAGCAGTGCCAATCCTCCGGTCAGTGAAGCGAACACGATCGGATCGCGCCAACCAGACGTTGGCAATGCAATCAATCCATAAGCAAGACTAACAAGACCCAATAACAAAAGGATGGTCCCAAGCCAGTCGAGACCCTGCCGCGCAGCCTGATCACGACTTTCTGGCACGCGATAATATGCAATCCAAACGGTCAGGAATGCGATAAGGGGATTGATGAGGAAGATCCAACGCCAACTGAAATGATCAACGATCCATCCGCCTAGCAACGGAGCTATCGCTGTCGCGACCGCCGATGAACCAGCCCATGTGCCGATTGCCTTCCCACGTTCCGCTTCGTCGAAATTGGCACCGATCAGGGCAAGACTACAGGGAACGAGGAGAGCGGCACCAAGGCCTTGAATTGCACGAGCTGAAATTAATTGCGCTATGGTAAGGGCAAGCCCGGACCACAGCGACGCAACGGCAAAGATGATAGTCCCCAGAATGAAAAGCCTGCGTCTGCCGAACTGATCGCCGGCTGCGCCGCCAGCCAAGAGAAACGCCGACAGACAGAGCGTATAAGCGTTGACGAGCCACTGAACCACAACGGCTGTTGTGACGAGATCGGTCTCAATCGCGGGCAAGGCAACGTTGACCACGGATTCGTCAATGTAGACGATCGAAGAGGCGAGAATTGTCGCGAGCAACACCCAAGGCTTGGCGCCGGCCGGGCAATCAGTTGATATGGACGTCGATTGGATTGTTGCAGTTTCGCAAGGCTTCGTCCTTATGGATGACATCGGGACTCAAGTCCGAGCGGTTCGCTGACAGAGGCTTCGGGAGGCGTGCCCTCAGCCCTACACTATAGCCCATCTCCTAGGTTCAATATCCCGCCCGGACGTCGAGGATCGGATTGCCGAGCGCCTCCTCAGCTTGGCGATTTCCGCGCGCGCGCACTCGCGGCAGGTAGACTTCGAAGCCGAACTGCTGAAGGAAGTATTCGGCCACACGCTCGCGGTTCTTCTGCAGCTGCGTCGCCGCCCAGTACGCCATGAGTTTCACTCCACGGCGCGGCTGCGCGGCTGGTAGTCGCCGTGCTCGACCAGCTTGTGGGTCCGCCGTCCCTGGTCCCATCCGGTGCCGCGATCGTCGCGCATCGGGCGGAAGAATTTGCGCCACAGCGGCACCAGGGTGCGGTGGATGGAGCCCGGCCCCCAGCATTGCGGTGAGCTTGCCAGGGCGGCCTCGGCGGCCTGGCGGAAGGCTTCACGGTCGTTGGGGTGCAGCCCGCCACAGAGGTGGGCGATTAGGTCTTCGGCAGCGTCGGCGTCGGACATTGCGGATGGCCTCTCCGTTGTGAGAGATTGGAGTTGGCCATCGATGTCCATGAACCTCCGGAAGGCCCGCGTGTCGCCTGCGCGGGCCTTTCTCTTTTACAGCGTGGGCTGACTGGAACAACGGGTCGAGCGAACGTTCAACAAGCTGTCGAGCAAACTCAATGTGTTCAGCAAGCGGTCAGATGCGAAATTTGCAAAATGTGGCTCAGGATGTGGCCCAGAGCTAATTTTGGGGGCTTTTGCGGAGCGGTTAGAGCTAGCTAAGCCTTTGTGAGCTTCCTGAGACATAGGTAACACTCCATTCCGGGCACATAGGTTACACAATTGGGGCGCTTTTGCAGGGAGCGCAAAATGCCCTGGAAGGAGTGTAACCCGATGGATGAACGAATGAAGTTCATCGCCCAGCTGCTGGATGGGCATAAAATGGCGGCGCTGTGCCGTGAGTTCGGGATGTCGCGCAAGACCGGTTACAAGATCATCAAGCGCTACAAGAACTGCGGCGTCGAAGCACTGACCGATCGGTCACGCCGGCCCTATCGGCATGCAAATCAGCTGCCGCTCCAGATCGAGACGCTAATCGTGCGCTTGAAGCAGGATAGGCCCACATGGGGCGCACCGAAGATCCGCGAGAGACTAATACGGCCTATCCCGATGTGCATGCCCCTGCAATCAGCACTGTGCATGCGGTTCTTGATCGCCATGGGCTCGTCAAGCCGAGGAAAGGGCGCCGCAACAAGGCGCACGGAACGGCGCTGTCACATCCGTATGAGCCCAATGATCTCTGGTGTGCCGACTACAAGGGCGAATTTATGCTTGCCGATCGGCGCTATTGCTATCCTCTGACAATCACCGATTTCGCCAGCCGTTATCTCATCGCCTGCGAAGCGCTGGCGACGACGAAGGAATGCTATGCGTTCTCGGTGTTTGAGACCGCTTTCAAGGAGTTCGGTCTGCCGCGTGGCATCCGCACCGATAACGGGGTTCCCTTCGCGAGCCCGAATGCTCTTTTCAACTTGAGCAGCCTCGCAGTCTGGTGGCTCAGGCTCGGCATCGAGATCGAGCGCATAAAACCGGGCCATCCGCAGCAAAACGGCCTGCATAAAGCAGGTGAGCGAGAATATCTGGCTCGTGAGCTTCATGGACTACGACCTGGGATACTTTGACGATGAGACGTGCAAACTCGAGCCGCTCGGCAACCCGTTCGGCCCGAAGGTTGTCACCGATCTCTCCGCTACGGCGGCGCTCTGAAAAGGGCCAATGAAGGAGCTCTGATGTTTGCATTCTTGGCACGGCAGCCCGCGCTTGCTTGGCCGCGCTGAGCGGTCAACCCCCGAAGCCCCACCAAGGGCGCGCGCCCTATAGCGCGCGGGGGTTGACGGCGAAAGCGCGTGCTAAGCGATAATGCCCCAACCAAGGGGGCGCTGCTCCGGGCACTCTCGAGCCTCGGTCCTAAAGGTGTTACCTATGTCTTCGGTATAAACCAATGCAGGTGGCTCCCCGGGCCGGATTCGAACCAGCGACCAACCGGTTAACAGCCGGTTGCTCTACCGCTGAGCTACCGGGGAACAGGGCTCAAGCGCGCCAGACGACGCGCATATAACAAAGCCGCTCGGGTTTTGAAAGCACCAAGCAAGGCGCGGCTATCCCCAGCTTGCCGTGCGCAAGGCCTCCGCCGCCGGCAGCGCAGCTCTTCGAGGTCTCGAGGAAAAGTATTCCGGCCAGTCGGGCCACGCGTCATCCTGAAGCCGCTTTAAAACGCGACGGCGATCGGTCGCTGGCGATCCGGCGCCAGATTGATCGGCAATGCTCGCGGGCGTGGTTGGTCCGCGTATTTGTGTTGGTTTCCCGATGCCGAAGACATCGGCTGGTAAGCCGGCCATGAGACATCCCTAACGAGACTCGTCGAATTGGCCCGCCGATGGCTCAGATTAGCCAAGCACGGGAAGTTCACGCGCGGGGGGCGTTCCGATCGATATCAATGGCGCGATACAGAGATGCGCCAGGACGCTCTCAGGACGTTCGATCCCTTTCACCGGCGGCTCCCCGCGTGCCAGTCCCCCGGGTTTCGTAAGTAACCGTTACACTTGGCCCTATGTCGTTCAGTTCACCCGACCGGCAGGCAAACGCACCGCGACATTCGCCTGTGAATTTGATGATGCTGATTGAAGGACGCTTGGTGCTGCCGCAGTGTGCTTGACGACCAAACCGTAGGTGGCAGACTTAATCAAGGCAAAACATGCATCATTCCATTACCGAAACTCTCAGTGTGCTGCCTTCAAGCCAAACCTGCGCCGGCCGGGAATGGATGTTCTCCTCGATTTCGTCTGCTGTCTTGAAATATGACCCAATAGCGAGGAGCTCAGCTTCCAGACGTTGGCAAAAGATGCGTGCTCGGGTATTGCCCCATGCGCCTGCCATAGCTCGTCCGCGCAGCGTCCCATAGATGTGAACGGACCCAGCGGCAACTATCTCGGCACCCGATCCTACGGAGCCGACCACAGTGATATCGCCCTCCGTGAAGACCCGTTCTCCAGAGCGAACAGGTTTGTCGATTAGCAGAGACGTGGGCTGCTCTTTCTGCAAAGTCGGAGGTGACGGCTTAGGCGGCTTAGCCGTGCGTAGGTTGCCCGGGCGCAAGACGGGAGGGAGTCCTGCGTGAGCCTCGGTTGGCTCAAGCCCTTCGATGCCCAGGACGCGTATCTTGCGTTCTTCAAGATTGCTGATGAGATGCATGATTGCATTTGGACTCAACCGCACAGCGGACAAGTCAAGCACCACTGGATGGGCGGTTAGGGAACCTACGGCATGTTCAAGGGTGGCGTCGAGTTCTGTGAGCCACTCCACGATGGGAGCGCGCGGAGTCAATACAGACGCCATGAAGGACCGCGTACGGTGTAGGCGTTGCTGGGCGCTTGGCAAGCCGCCACTCTTCTGTTGCCTGAAAATCGAGAAGTTTTCTGCGGTGTGGGATGAGAATTTCGCGATTTGGGGAAGTTTGCAATTGGCGCGAATGCAGGAATACACGCGAGTGCGCGGTAAACAACTGCCATATCGTTGTCAAGTAAGAGCCACGCTATTGGGGTGCCGCCGTCGAAGCTCGCGTAGAAATCGTCGAAATGGTATCGCCCTGGGCAGGGGAGCGGTGGCGCGATTGCCTCCCCCGCCCGGCGGCCCCATGATCCTTCGATTTCCTCGACGAGCGCCCTAAATTTTACTCGGTTGATGCCATCCCTGGCATTGCTCGCTACACTGAACAAGCGCGTAGTAAATTCAATACGGCCGTAGGCCACCAGTCATCCTTTACCACTCCTTTCTCACGTGACTTGCGAGCCCGCATCAGGCCAGTAGTCACTTGGTAAAGAAGAGCGGCCACCGCATTATTAACCGTCAGGCCGTATAGCAGCAGCCCGTATGTCATCTTTTCGCCCTCGGATTGCCAGCATGAAATCGCAATTGCGATCGTTGGCAGGGTCTTGTCAGGGCAAAAGCCGTCATTCACCAGAAGAAAGCGCGTAAAATCGCGGCACTAATCATCGAGCGTGTCTTTCGTGCAACCCAGGCCGAAAATCTTTTGAGAACCCAAATGTGACCGAGATTATTTGGGATAAGATAAGCGCGTGCTCAGCGAATTGGGGAGGTGGCTATGGACCTTAACAGCTTGAGCCCACTGCCACAGTCAATCTCGAGACCAGTAGATTTTGAGATTGAAAAAATACGCGGAATCATTGCCGACTACGTCGGTGTCAGCATGAAGCGCGTTATTGATAACGCCAACCTCCGAGACGATCTCGGCCTCGACTGGTTGGAGCGTCTCGAATTGCTGTTACGTATCGAACACGAGACTGGCATCGAGATTTCGGAGAGTGATGCCACGCATATTGAAAATGTCGGCAATCTTCTCCGGCACATCGATTTCTTGATCAAACCAGAAGGAAGTGGCAAGCCGCGCTCCGAACAAAAACCGCAGCCCCGTCGTAAAGCGGTTGGGGCGAGCGATGCCACGCCCCGGTCAGCGGCAAGGTGCGGCTTGAAATAGCGGACGTCCTCGAACGTGGCCCGTCACCAGCGTTGGAGAACGCGGCGAACTACTTGCAATAGCTGCCCCGGAGCGAAGCGCTCGCTGTAAATGATCGACCGACCGCTCAGGCCGCCCTCAGATACCCGCGCCGTCGGGCTACCGCCGCCAGATCGCCTTGTCTTCCGCCGCGCCGCAGAGGATGCTCACGCTTATCGTGCGCAGTGGATACTAGAGCAAGAACTTCGCTCGCATTTCGCCGACCTTCTCCCGCTTAGGCCCTTCGCGAACTCAAGTGTCCCACATGGGCACGAACCATCTATGAAAGTTTGGATCGGGAGAACGGTTGGCACGTTGCGCTTCCTTCGAGGCCAGCCGAACGACGCAGTGCAAGTGGAAGCTAGACGACTTGGGATTTCTGCCCCGGTAACGGTGTAACTGCCGCTAACAATGAGAGGTGGAGGCCTGTTGCCCGATTAAGGGTGCGTGCGGTAAGGGGCGCTCGGGAAGCCGACTTAATGGACCTGGAAGATTACAGCACACCAACATCCAGCATCTGCCGTTGAGGCGGCCAGCACATTTGCAGCGGTTGTGATTGCGCTAGCGCCGAGCAAAGTGAACTGGTGCGGTTTGGTGGAAAACCGCACTTAAATCTGGCCCTGCAATGTTCTGAACAACCCGTTGAATTTATGGTGACCTAACGACATCAAATACCGCCGCCGGTGGCCGAACAAGAATTTCCTGCCATTTACGGGCTGGCTGAATAGGCCCAACGCAAGGCGATCGATGTAGGATCCAAGGGTGTTGCGGCCTTTGCGCCGCCGTGGCCCGCATAAGGAATTAGCGAGGAACGCGGAGCGCTCTCACGGATTAAGACGCTGGGGACATTGGCGCACTGCGGGCTACGGTGCGCAATATCACAGAATTCAAGGAGGAGTGTTCGATGAAAGGATTGCGGCTTGCACTTGCTCTCGGTGCAGCGCTGGCAGGAGGCACGGCGTCTGCGCAAGCCATGCCGGCGGCTCCGCTTAGTCCCGAGGCCGGCAATGCCGGTCTATTGCAGGACGTCCAGTTCTTCTTCGGCGGTCGGCGATACTGCTGGTACTGGGACGGGTGGCACGGTCCTGGTTGGTATTGGTGCGGCTACGCCTGGCGCCGCGGGATTGGCTGGGGCGGTCCGCGCGGTTGGCACGGCTGGGCCGTTCGTCCTGGAGGACCGGGCGTTCGTCCTGGTCGTCGCGGCGGTCCAGTAGGCAGACCGTCTGGTGGTTTCCGACCTGGTCGCCCCGGTGGACCGACTGGCGGGCCGGGTCGTGGCAGCATGGGTCGTGGTGGCGGCGGACCTGGGGGCCCCGGCGGTGGACCGGGTGGCCGTGGAGGTGGAGGGGGTAGAGGTGGACCGGGTGGCGGTGGTGGTGGGCCGGGTGGCGGTGGGCCGGGTGCCGGTGGACCGGGTGGTGGTAGACCGGGTGGCGGTGGACCCGGTGGCGGTGGTGGACCCGGTGGCGGCGGTGGTGGGCCGGGTGGCGGTGGTGGCGGAGGTAGCCGCTAGATAGCGGTTCTGCACCGCCGAGTGCGCCCTGATCAGCGTTGCGATTAAAAGGGAGGCGCTGCCGACTTTGGACGGGTCCGAAGGCGGCAGCCTCCTAACAAACTTCCGAGAACCAGAACTGCTTCCACCCCGCTCGGCGCACTACGACCGCAAGAGCGACTGCGGAGCAATCAAGCTAGCATCCACGTTGGCTGATTACGAGCAAGGTTGCGGGAAAGCGCTCCACAGCCCATGGAATCGGGACCGCTACGTTGCCAAGCGCGCGTGCGGCTTCGCCTGTTTCGACTGCATCACTGACCTCCTTGCGCCGGGGCCCTGCGTTCGTGGGCGATCGGTTCCGCAAGGGCTCTGGGACCGTTCTCCGACTCGTTGCTGGATCTGCTGCGCGATGCGCTAAACCCAAGAACACCGCGCAACCGCCATCGTATCGCGATGCAACGAGCTGATCTTTCGTCTTGCCGGCTCATGATCGCCGCGGCCCGATCGCGCTACCTTCCGCCGTGCTGCCGAGGAACACGTTGCCCGTGTTCCCTTGGGGAGAAGGCGCGGTGTATCGGGCAGCCGCTGGCTCCGCCAGTTCCTCCAGCCGGCGCGTGCGGCGAGCGTGCAGTACCCGGGATTCGGACCACACTTGGAGGTACGGTCAAAAAGGCTCGCGCAGATATCGGGAGCAAGGCCGAGGTTTATATCTCAAGTTATATTGCCAAAGCCTTCCGCGCTCACTCTGGATCCCGTAATCGAGGCCGCCAAAACGACCGAGACAGCTTGGCATCTTGTTTTTACAATAGTGGCTGAGCCTGTCGTTCCCGCTGCCGAGGCGTGGTCGAAATTGAGCCGGCTCGCGTAGGCGCATCAATGCTCCCCTGAACGTCTCAGCGTAGCAGGGCGCGGCGACCACACGGAGGGCAGCCACCCCCTAACTAGGGAGCGAGAAATGTTTGGGAAATTGAATGAGATGACATCTTCTATCAGTCGCGGCGTAACAGTCGTTGGCGAAATTTTCGGCGACGGGACGGTCCAAATATTCGGCCGCATCAAGGGCGAGATCCGCGCGTCTACCGTTTTGATCAAAGAGGGCGCAGAAGTAGAGGGCAACCTGGTCGCCGAGGAGCTGACGATTGCAGGAGAGGTCAAGGGAACCATCCATGCGAATCGCGTCAAGTTGGCGAACACCGCAGTTGTCCAAGGCGACATCTTTCACCGATCACTATCGATCGATGAGAATGCGCGCTTTGAGGGATTATCGAAACGTGAGGACAACGCCAGAGATGTGTTCCGTTCGAGCAAGTCCTTGCGGAGCGCAAAACCGGCCCCGGGCCACGCCTCTGGGGCATTGGCGCTTGCCACCACGCTGAGAGAGCCCGCTGCGGGCGACCTTTCACTGACGATTGCCGGGGCTGGCCCTCCGCTCAGTGGTTCGTCGACCCAGGACGAGGGCCAGGAAAACGTCACCCGTACCGATGCTATGGATTGCGTCCAGCGCGCCCTTAACGTAGTTGCCGCTTTAGGGGGAGGGTCGCGGCTTGCTAACTTGTCGCCCACGGCGCTTCCGGATGAGCCGAGGAGCAAAAACGGGGCATTCTCGTCGTCCCCAATCCCTAGCCCTGCTGCCCTTTCAAGCGATACGGAGCCGAAGAGCGCGGAGCCGGAGAGCGCCAACGAGTAATGAAGAAAGTGCGTCTGTTCGTGCGACCGATATGAAGCAGTCTGCGAGAGTACGCGCGTCACGGATCGCTGATCGTACGGCGGTCGTTAAGTGCTCGCTCGCGCGTCGATCCAGGGGCGCGCTCACGTTTGGCACCTACGAGATCGGGACCGCGCAGCTCATGGATGCTATTGATCAAGCGCTGTCGTATAGGCCGATACCCATGACCGTGTCGCGTGCCTTTGGACCTTGGCCGATGTCGGGCATGCTTCATCCGCGGAAAACAGTATGAAGAGGAGCGGCCTTGTCAGGTGACCGATCCTCGTCAATGCCTGACGCCGTCGAGCGTCCGTTATGTCACTCAGCTAAACGCTCCACGTTTGTTTCGAATTCGGAAGATCGGTGCGCGAGATAACGATCGCGAAGTGACCCGCACTGTGGAATATCGCGCCTCATTTTGGATCCGGATCAAACGGCTGAATTGGACGACGTCCGGAGTGATGCCGGTATCCGATTCGATATTCCATGTCCCTACCCAAGTCCTTAGCCGTTTACGCATCGGCTAACAGCAGTTGAGATCCACCAAAGCGGCAGCCTTGTTTGTCAAGGCAAGGTGGCGGGCACCGAGAATGGTTTGGTAGCATCAACCGCGAACATAATGAGGGCTGCCAGCTCGGTCCTGCCGCCGTTGAAGACTTCCATCGGCATTCCGGCCATGTGGCCGTTCATCGTGTGGCCGGCCTCGACGTAGAGGCGCTCTCCGGCGTCTTCTGGCCCAATTTTCCGCTGACGACGTAGAAGGCCTCTGAGCCCGGATGTGAATGGACCGGTGTCTTGGCCCCGGCGGCCCGCTCCCGTAGTTGATGCGCAGGAGGTACTCGGGGGCAGAAATGGGCGGTACAGGTCCAATCTCCGCCAATTTCGTTCCGCGCGGCGTCGCCGCGCCTTGCGGGCCCAGCGTGAACAGCCAGACTTTGCCAGCGACTTCAGCCGTTAGCGACGGCGACCCTACGTAGCTCACAGTATCTGGATTCCAACAGTACTCCCCCGCAGCAGGATTAGCCTGATCCAGCGTCGGGAAATTCTCGACCCCCAGTACAGCGGCCCTCTCGGAAGTTGCTTGACCTTCATCTCAGCAATGGGCTTGACGACATATCGCACGTCCGCCGCCCACGAAGATAATGGTAGCAAAAGCCATGCAACGTAGATCACAGGGACCGCAAGCCGCGCGGCCAATCGGAGCAGAGCCATGTCTTCCTCCCGGCACTGTTCAGCTACTCTCCCGCATGTCAGAGTTGAAGCGCTACGTCTTTCAGAGTCCCTCAATATGGGCTTAACGTCCCCTTCATTTTTCCTTAGGAGGGCTTGTGCTAGGGTTACTGCCCGGTTTTGCCCACGAGTGGGATGAAATTTTGCGCTATCTGTTCGAGGATTGTGCACTCGATACGGATCGTCACGAGCTACGGCGAGCTGCCGGCCTCGTGGCGATTGAGCCGCAGGTCTTCGATCTTCTCGTTTACTTGATCCAGCAACGCGACCGAGTGGTCAGCAAAGATGACCTTGTGGGCTCGGTCTGGCAAGGACGCGCCGTCTCGGAGTCGGCCCTGTTCAACCGGATCAACGCGGCCCGCAGTGCTATCGGCGATACCGGGACTCGGCAAAGGCTGATCAAGACGGTACCGCGCAGGGGCCTTCGATTTATGCGCCGTTCGAGAGGAGGAATACGGCCTAGCCGAGGCTGGCCAGCACGAGCCTTCGCCCCGAGCCGCCGAGAAGCCGTCGATTGCAGTCTTGCCGTTCGCGAACCTCAGCAGTGATCCCAAACAAGAGTACTTCATTGACGGAGTTGTCGAGGACATCGTAACCGCTTTATCGCGCAACCGCGCATTTTTCGTCATCGCCCGCAATTCATCGTTTACGTACAAAGGCAAACGGGTCGATACCAAACAGGTCGCTCGCGAGCTTGGGGTCCGCTATGTGCTAGAGGGCAGCGTGCGCAAATCGAGCGACCGTGTGCGCGTGACCGGGCAATTCATCGAAGCTGATCGGGCCGCCATTTGTGGGCAGATCGCTACGACGGTCACCTGGTCGATATTTTCGATCTTCAAGACCAACTCGTCACGAGCGTCGTTGGCGCGGTGGCGCCGCAACTTGAGAAGGCAGAATTGATCGTGCCAAGCTGGATATGACCGGCGATCTGGCGGCCTACGATTTATACCTTCGCGGACTTGCCAGCTGGAATTGATGGATCAAAGAGAAAAATGTCAAAGCATTGCGGCTATTCAACGCGGCAATAGCGAAAGATCGCGACTTTTCACTCCGTATGGCCTGGCTGCTTCGTGCCATCATTTCGCTAAAGCGAATGGCTGGGCCTCGACCTTTGATGAGGGAGAGATATCTCGGCTCGTCGAGCGCGCTGCGGACATAGGGGCGGATGACGCTGTCGCCCTCTGTTGGGCAGGACACGTGCATGCCTACTTCTTTCACGGCCTTGACCGTGCACTGCTGCTCATCAAACGAGCCTTTGATCTGGATGTGAACCTAGCCGTCGCTTGGCAGCGAAGCGGCTGGGTCCGGGGATACGCCGGCGATTCAGATGGGGCGATTGAGAGCCTAAACAACGCGATTCGCCTCAATCCGCTTGATACACGTGTTTTCCTCACGCAAAGCGCCATGGCGTTCGCCCATTTCATCGCCGGACGCGATGACGAAGCTGCTCGCTGGGCCGCAATGGCGCTGCGAGTTAAGCCAAACTGGCTGCCGGCGCTTCGGATGATGATCGCATCGCACGCCATGCTGGACCGAGCCGACGAGGCGAAGCAGGCGCTGAACTGATATGTGGGGATCGATCCAAAAGTTACTGTCACCAAGTTATGCGGGTATTACCCATTCCGCCGAGACGCCGATCGAGAACGATTGATCGCCGGAATGCGCAAGGCAGGCGTACCCGAGTGATCGATTTGCGGTGGGTCTTGACCAATTTCTCTCAGCAGTCAGGACATTATTCAAGTGCCAGCGGAGCGATCGGCTATGGCCGCCCTGCAGGCACCTCCTGCCTGATCCACGGCGAGGCCATCGTCACCGACGAGGCTGGCCTCCCGGTCTTTGAGCTACTCCGTCCTGGTGTCACGACCACGCTATCAGGCTGTGCGCCTTCGACCTGACGGAGCTTGACGGCGATGTCTGCGTGCGCTGCCGATCGAGCAGCGCAAACGAATGCTGGCCAAGTTGGTGCGTGCCGCGTCTGGGCTTGTTGCGCAACGAGCACTACTTGGCGACCGCGACATCGTCTATGAGGAGGCCTGCAAGCTCGGTTGCGAGGGCATCCTGTCGAAGCGGCTCGAGTCAACGTATAGCTCCGGTCGCCTCACAAGCACTGGGTCCGGTCAAGAATCCGGCGCGAGGCCGAGGAATTATGGCGTTAAATCGCAAGGCGACCGAGTATCAGGAGACCGGCGGCCGCTCTGCTGGCTGGTCTGGCAGGTGACAATGCCGGTGAAACGAGTCATCGGTCCAACAAGCCTGTGGACCGCTTGGTGGGCCCCAGAAGGGGCGGCCCCACAAACCACCGATGAAGACACCAGCGATCGCTCCAGGCGGGCCGGCGATCAACAAGCCAGCACCGCCACCGGCCAGGGCACCGATAAGATCAGCGCGTGCCGGTAGAGATGCGAGCGAGACAGCCGCAAACACCGGCAATGCCAGAATAGCGTTCTTCATGACCTCCTCCAGTCGGCACAGCCTTTGCTCATTCCCGCAGTACCTCGCAACCACAGCGAAGTGCGCCTCTCCTGGACGGGCTTCACATTCGGGAAAGCCTGCGGGGACATGGAGCTCCTGTGCAGCAGACGCTTGTGCGAGGGTTTGATGGGACGTTGTTCCCTTGCTCATGGTATTGCAGCGAGGTTCAAAAACTCCTTAACGGCGCGCCTCTGCCGCATCGGACGGGTCAAGTCAAAACTGCAGACAAAGTCTCCGATGCAATAAGACACTGGCTGGCCGGCTTCAACTTCAACGTCGAGGAATGGCACGCCAAGGGGCGAGCTGCGAGACCCTGGCGACCTACCGCACGCTCGCCCTGGCCTGCGCAGTGTTTACGGTCGCGGTCGAGAAGAAGTCCGCCCGCCAGTTGATGATCCGCAGCAGGGCCTGTGCGGTGAAGCGGCACCGAGAAGGCGACTGGTAAAAGCTGGTCCGGGTCTGAACGGATCAGCGCCCGCTACCGCGGTGCCAGACAGAATAGACCGCCCCGAGTGTAGCCATGCGAGCAGGTGCGTTCAGTGGCAACGGTATCGCCAGTGGTGCTTGGCTAAGTCGCTGTCATGGCGCCGCAACGGGCGGCTCGGGGTGCGCGTAGGCGGGCATACCGCGACAGCCGCAAAATCCCAAGTTGTGCCGGATTGTGGGACCGCGGGAGCACGGCAAAGCCTTGGCGGACTATGACCGCGGCAATTTTGCGCTATGGCGAGGCGAGAGGCGGACGATAACATCAAAACCTTACCGCAAAAACAATCATCTATCCGGAGGAACTGCTATGGGACTGATGGTCCAAGCGCGAACAGCGTTGGCCGCCGGCGTTTGCATCCTGCTCGCTCTGAGTTTGAATGAGGCACGGGCTGCCGACAGCAAGACCTATGTGATGAAGCTCGGCTTCGCAACGATCAATGACGCCCAGCATGAATGGTGCAAGCGGTTCGCGGCGATGGTTGCGAAGGATTCGGCAGGCCGGGTAAAGGGCGAGCTTTATCCGGCAAGTCAATTGGGGCCAATACCGCGCGAGATCGAGGGCGTGCAGTTCGGCGCGATTCAAGGCTACATCGGGCCGCCCGAATTTCTGGTCGGCGTCGATGATCGTTACGAGGCTCTCTCGGCCCCTGGTCTGGTGACGGACATGGCGCACGGTATCCGGGTGGCGGGCGATCCCGAACTGCAGAAGATGATGTTCGGCCTCGGCGCCAACAAGGGAATCCACGGGGTTGCGTTGTTCGTCTCGCAGCCGTCTTCAATCGTGTCCCGTACCCCGATTCGGCATCTCGCCGAGATCAAGGGCAAGAAGCTGCGGGTGCTAGCCGCCGACATGCAGCAGGAAATGCTCAAGCGGCTCGGCGCCTCGCCCATTGCCATGACGCTTGGCGACGTGCTGCCGGCGATTCAGCAAGGCGCGATAGACGGCGCGGTATTGGCCGTCACGGTCGACACGACGATGCGTTATTACGACGCCGCCAAGTACATCACGGAGACCAACCAACCGTTCATCTTCTCGATGGCTTTTCTCAGCAAGAAGTGGTTCGACTCCCTGCCGAAGGATTTGCAGACGATACTCGATACCGATGCGGGCAAAGCGGCAGCGCAAGTCCTTCCCTGGGCGGCCAACTTCTACGATAAGGAAAGCAAGATTTGGTCGCAACACGGAGAAATCATCCAACTGCCGGCGAACGAGCAGGCCGAGATGATGAATACGCTTCAAACCGTCGGCCAAGACGTGGCCAAGCGCAAACCCCACCTCGATAAAGCCTACCAGGTGTTTGCTGCAGCAGCGAAGCGGACGAAATAAAATAAGCACGGATAGAGTCAGTCTGATGGGCGGCCGTTACGGGAGCGCGTGCGCTCGCGCCGGCGTTTTCAGTTTCAGATTTCGTTAGATTGGACATGCGTCCGGCGCTAGCGGTCACGAACTAGTGCATGCGATCGCCTCGCGCAGCTCGGGGCGCAGGTGCTCGACCTCGTCCAGCACGCTGTCCGAGAGCCTCGGCTGTCGGTGCTATCCTAGACAGGGTATCTGACGCGCACAGACTGGTGCTAGCGGCCGTTGCCAAGCCGGAGCGGGGGCAAGAAGTGAGAACGTCCGGGCAACCATTCTGCTAAATCGTTTGCAAAATGCGGAGGGGTCATTTCCGCAAAGTATTGGAGGCCACGCCCGGAATTGAACCGGGGTAAACGGTTTTGCAGCCTTACATGGGGGCCTAAACCGAGAACGATGAAGCTCGACCGAGATTGATTTCGTTATATTTTCTTCTCCGAAAATTATTGCGATTACAGTAGATTAAATTTTGGCAAAAACAGTCCCTGGGACTCTTCCACAGGTAAACGGTTTTCATGCCCGTCAAACTCAGCGAGGCGCTGCTCGACAGCCTCGTTCCATCTGAACGCGACCAGTATCTGTTCGACACAGTCGTCCCGACCTTCGCCTTCCGGCTGATGCCGAAAGGCCGGGGCATTTATTACGTGGGGCTGCCGCCGCGGCATACCGTCGGCCATCGTCCACCACTGCGCCTGGCGGAAGCGCGCGACCTCGCCGCACAGATGCGGACCGACATTCGCCTCGGCCACGACCCGAGAACGGCCCGCGAGGCGAGAGCGCGGGCGGCCGCTTCCGGCCAAATGCTGGTGTCGCAGTTCGTGGAGAAGTGGCTGAACCGATCACGTGCGGCCGAAGCTCAAGCCGCGCACAAAAGCGGATTACGAGAGGCTCGTTGCCCAGCACATCAGTCCGGCGCTCGGCCTTCTGCCGGTGGTGCAGGTGGGTCGCGAGGCGTTGTGCAGCTGCACCTGGCGATGCGGCGCACGCCACGGCGCGCCAACTACACCGTCTCCACCGCGCACGCGATCTTCAACTTTGCCGAGGACCTCGGCTTGCGCCCGCGCGGCAGCAATCCGGCCAAGCGGATCAAGCGTAATCGCGAGCGTAAGATCGAACGCTTCCCGAGCGAGGCGGAGATTGCCAAGGCCGCCGAGGGCATCGCGGCCGCTGAGCGGGCAGGGAAGATCGGGCCGCACGCCGCCGCCGGGCTCCGCCTCGCGCTGTTCACCGGGGCCCGCAGCGGCGAGGTCACCGCCGCGCAATGGTCGCATGTCGATTGGCAGCGCCAACGCGCGGCAGGCCGGCAGGACCTCCAGCGCGGCGTCGCTCAGGTGGGATGGTGCGCGGCTCGTTGGTCTTTGAATCCGGTAGGCGGATGAGCTTGCGCTAACTGGTGGTCAAGCCGAGGCTGTAACACCAGAGATGCCAAAGCATTCATCGCCGCCTGCGTCGCGCCGGGCGAAAGCTGAGCTCCATTCGTTCGTCTTCCGAAACTTGGTGACATTCTGCAAATTTCCTATAACTAAACCGTCTCACGAGTAACGAAATTGAGTGGGACCCAGATGGCAGACGAGCCGAAAGCCGACCTCGTCCCCGAGGCTGAGGCGGCTAACATCATCCACCAGAAAAAGCCGACTTTGGCCCAGGGGCGCTCAACAGGGCGCGGGCCCGCCTACTACAAGATTGGCCGCCGGATTTTTTACTCCATCGCAGACCTCGAAACCTGGCTTGCTTCGCAACGCCGCGAGCCGCGCTCGCCGCGAGCAACCGCGCTGCAGGGGGTCGAGTCATGACCAAGCAACAATATCTCGGCGTGCCCGGCAAGGTGACCGACGATAGCGCCCCCCGTTCATTCAAAGAAGAACTGCGATGCATGATGTTCGACGGCAGGCGCCGCGCCCAGATCAGGGCACGCCTGATGCGGCGGCTCGATGAACAACTCGCCGCGTTAAGGCACGCAGCGGATTCGGATATCGAGCGCGTCGAACGGGACGCGCGAGAGCTGATCGTATTCACCGATGTGCTCCTTGCCCACCCCGCCGCCTTGCACAGCATCCGTGATCCAGGTCAGCACTACAAAGTGAAGAAAAAACTTGACGACCTGAAAACCGAACTAGCGGCGTGCGGACAACAAACATTCTCGAATTCTGTCCCCCACGCCGCAAGAAAAGCGGGTGCCATGAGCGCTTCCGCGAACGACCCCGCAATGCCGAGTTGATGCAAACGACAACGTTGTTCTGCGGCGACCGCGCGGTGCGCCTGGCCGTCAACCTCAAATGATTTTCGGTCGTGCTCATCTGCTCTGCGTGCCAGTGCAACGTTCTTACGGTCAGTTGAACCCATGAGCGCCCTACCTACGCCTGCGCCGTCAAGTCGTAAACTTCGGAGACTTGGCTCGCCGCTCGATCGCCGCATGTTGGAGGCTGCGCGCATCATGCAGCTGATCGATGTGCATTTGCTGATCGGCTCGGGGCGGGCGGCACCTGCATGCTGCGTAGCCTGATCGGCAGTTACGTTCTGTTCGATCTCGGGATCCGCGCCGATCAGCATTTCGGAGGGCTGCTCTACCGCGTCGGTCCTGACCCGAAGCGCGACGTGCTCAGGTTCTGCGCGCCCAACAATGTCGGCATCTACACGACAGGCGGAGCGTGTGCGTTTCATTCGTGGCTCGATGCCGACGGGTACGTCATCGACTTTTCAGTCGGCGACTGGCCGGCAATGACACCGCGGAGCAAGGATCGTCCGTGTGCCGACGGGTTGCAGTGGACGATTGAGCAGCCGCCGTCCTACTGGGTGAAAAGCGCCGACAAGGTCAGGCGGGGTCTTGTGCCTCCTCCAGGGTTTCCGCAAGCGCATTGCGGTGTCGGGGCCGGAGGACCTGCCTTTTCGGTATTGCGATTCCCGCTCCAGGTCGGGAAGGACGAATCTTATTACTTCCAATGCAGGCACGCCGTGGAATTCCCGGGCATCCCAATCCTCTTCCGCCCTCGCGCCGCACCGCCGGTGCCGCCGGGTTCTTGACCTTGAGCCAACGCTTGGAGCGGCCGGAGCGATAGAGCGAGCCGAGCCGCTTCGACACAATGCCCTTGCAGCCCAGCCTGCAGGCCTGCTGATAGACGATATCGCGGTGGCCGACGTGGTGCTCGTTGAGGGCGATGCGGGGATACGGTCCGCTCACCACAGCGAAAGTGATGGATGCGGTGGCTCAACCAATGCTACAGTAGGTGACCGTAGCCATGCCAGAAATCAAGCCGGGAAACTGGTATTTCGTCGTCACCTGTAAGAATTGCCAAGCTGCGGTCGCTTTTGGCGACGCTCTCCCCGGCGGGGTGGTTGACGCGATCAGGGTGGAGCACGGCCCCAAGAAATTTCAATCGCGGCAGGCGAAGTGAACTCAATCCGGTGCTTGGCCAGCGTTTGCTTGCGCTGCTCGATCGGCAGCCTGCGCAGGGTCCTCGCCGCCAACTTCGAGCAGGTCGAAAGCGCAGAGCACGGCAGAGAGGTTCGTCGGCCAGGAACGGAGCAGATCAAAGACCGCGAGCCCACTGTCGTCGCTCACAATGGCCGCGCAGCCATGAGCTACGGCGCGCAGCTTGCGAAGAACTTCGATGATCCGTTAAAGGGCGGCGAGATGGACGACAGGGAGGTATAACAATGGATCACATGTTCGGTTATCGGGTTGCGACCCTCGGAGTACTCCTTGTGATAGCCTGCACGGTATACGCCGTGGTGGTCTTGGCTGAGAAGTTACTGGCTCAGTGACTGGGCCGTTGATCAGGCAGGGGCGCACCGGCAGCGTCGCGACCGCCGCCACGACCTCGAGAAAACGACCGGCAAAATCGTAGCCGTTGCGGGTGATCTGGCGCACGCCCGTGGCGTCGCGCCGCGCCAGGACGCGGAAGCCGTCGTGCTTGATCTCGTGCAGTCAGTCGGGGCCGCTCGCCGGGGTTTTGGCCAGCGACGGCAGGCACGGTTCGACAAAGTGGATCGTGCCGCCGCTGCGCTGTAACACGACGCCGACTTAAATGACGGCGCTTTGAGAGTCCAGAATTGCTTCGGCCATCACCCCGGCAGCCACCAATCCCCGCGCCGGGTGCGCACGCCGAGCTCATCCGCAGCGGCGATCAGGCTGTGCTCGGGGATCTCGGCGGCTTCAGCGGCGGCCATAACCGACGAGCCCGGCGCGGGACCGCGCTTGAGCTCATCGCTCTTCCTTCAGCGTCGGCGCCTGTCGCGCCTCGTCGCCCGGCCGTGCACGCCGTCGCTGCCGGCCGCGCGGGGGTTGTACAGACGTTGCCATCTCGCTCCGGCGCAACCATAAGGGCGGCGGTGCATCGGGGCGGCCAATCAGTTTCACTGGTTCGCGACGTGAAAAGCAACCATACCATGCGATGACTCCAGTTATACCTCTTTGCTCCCGAAGCGTTGCCTCTCGGGCTCGCTCTGGAAGATTGTTCCGTACAAATCAACGCCGTAACTTGTCTGCAACGGCTCGGCTTCGACGAGTTTGAGCGGTCGCGAACCATCGGGCCGGCGTTCCGCGCGAAGGAACAGGGCCGTGGCAGCGTTTCGAGCGAAGAAGGTTTGCGCAAAATGGTAGAGGTGTGTCACGAAGAGCACTTTGACTTTTCGGTCCAGCAAGGCCGCTACTATTTGGCTCGCGATTTCCGAACCCTCCCGTTCATTGGTTGAACCGAACGATTCGTTGAACAACATCAGGGAATTGGGCCTGATATTCTGTACTATTTCGCTCATTCGACGCAGCTCTTCGTCCCACTTCCCGCTCTCCATCGTCGCGTCTTCTTCGCGCTTGTAATGGCTAAAGATGCCGTCACTTACTTCGGCAGCGAACGTTTCTGCAGACACAAACATTCCGGCTTGCATCATCAATTGCGCGAGGCCAACGCTGCGCAGAAAGGTCGATTTTCCTCCTGTATTCGCCCCAGTGATGATGACGATGTCCTTTCGATCGGCATTGATATCGTTCCCGACGACCGGCCTATCCATGCTCAACGCGAGTGCCGCATCGTGCAAATTCGTGAACACTAGCTTGCGGCGGCCCACGGGATAGGGGAGCGGGAAGCAGATCGGCTCGCCCCTTTTGGCCAGTTCGCCATGAAGATTCAGGCAGCCAATGTAAAACGCCAACTCTGTTCGGAGCATTTGGAAAAAGCTCAAAATATGATCGGTGGATTGCGCGAGCGCATTGCCGACGAAATTGACGCCTCGGTCATTCAGTCTCGACAAGGCCTGTGCGCCGGCATCATCTCGCGGATGAAGCTGGAAAGAATAGGAGAGCGGCTTTTCGGACAACAATTTAGCCAACCAGCTGCGATCGTCCCGATGTGGTCTCCGCAGAACGTGATTTATTCCCTTGTTGGCTTTGCCTAATTGCGCGCTTATCAAAACGCCATAACGGAATTTTAGCGTACTCAGGTGGACCTCGATCTCGTCGAAATAGGCATCACTTAGCTCCGTCTGCAGCATAGACAGTAGCCTACAAAAGCCCTCCGAGGTAAATCGGTGCGCATGCTGATCGGCCAGCCGCCGCAGGCGCTTCAGCACTTGGACGAACACCTGCAGCACCTCCACCGCGCGATGGAGAATGCCGGACGGATATCGAGCATGGAAGCTCCAGTAGCCCTTTCGCTCACTTTCAATCCCGTCAATCGCAATCTGATATATTTGTCGCACAATTTCTGCGTTCCTTGAGCAATCCGCGTATACGTGCTGACGGTATTGGATCGTACCGACATCAGCGATGGTGGACAGGATTGCGACGCGGGCCACTTCAAGGAGAAATTGATCATCCCCCGCCATCGCCTGGCAAATAATATCGAGCCCTAAGTCTTGCCTCAGCGTCGCTTCATTCCATGGCAAAACTTGCCGCAGCTCCAGCCCCTGTTCGTTGTGCCTTCCATAGCGCAACTCCCTCTCGCGGCGCGCCAGCAGTCGGTGCGGATCGAAGTCGCGATCGCTGTACATCAGAAAAGCCTTCATGGCTTGATCCGATTCTTGATCGCCTCGTAGGTCAGGCCGTATTTCTGGGCGATAGCCAGCGCGTAGGCTAACCCGTCAGCCGGATGTCGCAGAACCTTGAAGGTCCGTAGCGCAGGATTTTCCGGCACAACCGTGCTTACCATCGAGACGACCTGCGGACCGAATGAGGCAAGCTCTTCTACGAATGTCACCCAAACGCACAGCGCGCCCAGCGCGATAATTTTCTCCATTACCTTTTCGCTCAGGAACGTTTCGTCTTTAATAGTCGTCGATGTAAAAACCTCGTTTAATACGATGATAGAACGCGACGTCGCTCTGCCGAGTATGCCATGTATCCGCAACAAGTCGTCTTCAAGCTTGCCTCGTAAGTTCTCGACCTCTTCCTCCTTTTCGAAATGCGTGAATATATCGTCGAAAAGGAATAACTGCGCTTCCTTGCCGGGAACTGGGAGGCCAATACTCGCAAGATAGTGCAATTGGCCAAACGTCCGAGCGAAGGTCGTCTTGCCTCCTTGGTTTGGGCCGGATACCACCAGGATACGCTCTCGTCCAGTGAGGTGAAAATCGTTGCAAACGACCGATGAATTCTCCTTGAGAAGCTTGTGGGCCAAGGCGATGTCGAAGCCCTCATAGTCGTAAAGCTCGCGATCGGCACCGGACATGCGAGGATAGCAGAAGCGCAGACCCGCACGCTTCAGCGCGCAGGCGTATTCGAAGTACGCGAGATAAAATTGCACCTCGCGATCAAACGCCGCGATGGTGGGGTCTATGAAATTCTGGTTTCTCGCATAGAACTCTTCAAGGGACCCAAACACTTCGGGAAATAACCGTGCCACAAACTCCAGTATCGTTGCTTCGACGTGGTTCATCTCCACGCTGACGGCGAAGTTAATTCGGTAATCCTTGACGGCACCCTGCTTGAATTTCTGGAAGGTACGCTCGACCTCGGCGGTGTAGTCTGCTTCGCCATCGTATCTGGTAACGGTGAACCGATCGCCTCTTATGAGCACGCAGTGCTCGACGGTTGCCAGATCAGCCTCAAGCTTGTTGGCCGCATTTACTAACGAGCAGAACTGGTCGGAACGCACATAATTGGCCAAGTATTGGCGAAAACCAAGAAAGCCTCGTGATCGCAGCTCAGAATCGCGGAGTTCGGCGGCGAATTCGTTGACGGCGGTAAAGTAGATTTCGGCGGCATCACGAAACCAAGCTTCCATCTGTTCTTTGTAATGCATCTTTTGAGCTTGGTGGAGATGTTCACGTACCTCTCTCATCCTGGCTGCGAAAGAGCTTACCCTTTCATAAAGCGGAGCACGTTCCAGGTCCTGCATCACTTCATGCCGGTAGCGGATCGCATCGACGCGCTGCAAGCATGTATGGAAAAAGGCAGTTACATTGTATTCGTCCCTCCCCGCGGTAATGCCCGCCACGATCTGATCGCCGTTAAGGTCGGGAAAAAATGCGGGCGCTTCAACCCGCTCTTGGTGCGCGCGATCTGAGGGACTAGCAAATAGAATGCTGTAAAATGGCGAGGAACGGGCGTCGTCCTTTGGCATAGGATCTTCGGTCGCACGCATACGCCGTGCTTGATCAAATCCGACGATCTTAGCTCGTGATCCTTGGCTCATCCGCGCGCCACGCTCAGGTTTGGGCCCCTTCCTCAATCAGCTACAGCATTCATTTTCGTATGTCGTTTTGGGTCCTGGGCTGCAGATCGGACTGAGGATTTCGTGCTCGGCTGAGTAGAAGTACGGCTGCGGCTACTGCTAGCCCGAGAACTCCGATTCCTGCACTCGTGCTAAATCGGGCGCTGTGCTGGTTTTTTCTGCGGAAGATATGCGGGCTGGCGCTTGAGCAGGGAGTTGCAGGACCGTCGCCCGTTGCCCGGGACAGAGATTGGTCAGCAAGACGATTTTGCCGTCGGGAAGCTCTAAAGCGTCGTGGTGAGCCCGTCGCTTGTGCAGATTGACCTGTCGGAAACGAGCGACATTGTCACCGAGGTTACGAAGCTCCGGCGAAAGCCAAGAAAACGGATGCTGGCGCTGCATCTCCCTTTCGAAGGCAAGCTCCGTCCCAGCAGCAAGACACACCGCGATAGTGGGATCGTCCAGCAGTGCAAAACCGTATGTCACCGTGTTTGGCAGCTTCACCATAACCAGCTTGTCTCCGACTTTGTCCGGACGGAATGCAATGCATTCCAGGCTGTATTCACACATTGGGCTTGCTCCTCCTCTGCTGAGAGCACAAAAAATTGATGTGCTCAGCACCACGCGAAAACGCAGGTCGCAGTGGGGAGGTTTGCCCGCCATGCAGATCAGGCTCGGATTTTTATTCACCGGAAGCGAACGCTGAGAGATCGCCCACGGCGGTGGCTCTGCGGCCAAGTGCAGGCAATAAAAAACCCACGCTCGGTGGGTTCATAAAAATGACCCCACCGCGACTCTGCGGTAGGAGTCATCAGCCTTTCGGCGCATATGGGCGACTCCATGCCCTATCCCAAGCTTATCAAGTGCAAGCTGGGCGTCAAGGGAGGTAGGCCGTGGCAGAAGTTGATCGTCGCGAACAACGTGGTGCACTGCGATTTATCATTCTCATAGGGATACTGAGCTTTTTCGCCGACTTCACCTATGAGGGCTCGCGAAGCATCATCGGACCGTACTTGGCGAGCTTGCAGGCGACCGGCACGATTGTAGGAATAGTTACCGGAGTTGGCGAACTGGCGGGTTATGGACTTCGATTGTTTTCCGGGCGGTGGGCCGACGCCACTGGCCGTTATTGGCCGATCGCCATCTTCGGATATGTCGTTCAGATGGCCTCGGTGCCTGCACTGGCGCTAACGAGCGGCTGGCCGATAGCCGCCATTCTCATCATTCTTGAACGCGTCGGCAAAGCCATCCGCAATCCACCGCGCGACGTGATGCTCTCGCACGCTGGTAAGCAGGCCGGTGGATACGGGTGGGCGTTCGGATTGCACGAAGCACTGGACCAGTTCGGCGCCATGTTCGGTCCGCTCGCGGTATCTGCGGTGCTGGCTTATGACCATAGCTTCCGAGAAGCATTTGCCGTGCTGCTGATACCCGCCGTCATAAACCTGAGCCTAGTGCTACTGGCCCGGTTTCTGTATCCAAAGCCAGAGGAGATGGACCGCGCACCACAGGCGGGTGTTCGCACCGACTTGCCGCAGGTCTTCTGGATTTATCTGCTCGGCGCCATTCTGGTCGCTGCGGGATTCGCAGACTATCCGCTCATCGCCTTTCATTTCGCACGAGTCCATAGCGTCCCGGCTAATTGGGTCCCCATCTTCTATTCGGTTGCGATGGCCGTCAGCGGTACGGGCTCGCTCGTCATGGCTCGTCTCTTCGATCGCCACGGCTTCATAGTGCTGGTTGCGTTGATCGCGGTTTCCACGTTGTTTGCCCCACTCGTATTTCTCGGCGGGTTCTGGCTGGCGCTATTCGGCGCCGCCACCTGGGGTCTTGGGATGGGCGTCCACGAATTGATCATTCCCGCGGCTGTATCTCCGATGATCACTGCGCGCCGGCGAGGTTCCGCCTTCGGGACGTTTACCGCCGGCTACGGCACCTTCTGGTTCCTCGGAAGCGCAGCCATCGGAATCCTATATGATGTTTCGTTGCCTGCGGTCATTGCATTCTGTGCGGTAACGCAGCTCGCATCGATTCCGATCTTCATCTGGGTTGGCAGACACTCGCTCGTTGATAACCGCGCCTAGCCGTGGGCTATGACATCAGCGCAGCAGTCCAAGATTGATCAGGCGATCGAGCAACTTAAAACATTCGGCGAGGAAGACGCCGGCGTCCTCGATGTGGTCGCTTGCGGCAAGAATGCTGTGCCCACCCTCCGAGCACTCCTGTTCGAACGTGAACGCAGCGGTCTCTATCAGTCGCGTTGCCGCGCCCTCGAAGCGCTCGCTGCTCTTCATGGCTTTGAAGTCCTCATAGAATTCTTGAGAGCCGAACGATCAATTTCCGACCCGGTGGAAGGGTCCGCCTCACCGGCGCAATCATGTTTATCGCTGCGCCGCTTTTAAGCCTACATCGGTTGGGCCGGCCGCCCTGCAGCTCATCTCGGGCGGGCGAAACGGATGCCATAGCGGAGTTCAAGCGATGCAGCTGTGGCTTGACGGCGAAGGACCGATCGCGCCTGCGGACCAGAGCTTCATTGATGATATTGCTGGTGGCTCAGATCGCCTCACGAGCCGTTCCTCAAAATGGCCGGTGGCTTTGCGGAAGAGCAGCGCTGGCATCGGCGGCAAAGTCACTCACCAACGGTTCGCACGCTGCGTCGAATTCTGCCTGCATGGCCGCAGTAAGGAGGCGACGCACCGCCTCCTCGCATGATGGGGTGGACGCCCCCGACGGCATCATCAGTGCCAAACTGGTGGTGTTGATTCGCAACCAGCGAAGGGAGCCATCCATGGTGAAGATTAGCATGATTGGTTTGGATCTAGCAAAGAACGTGTTCCAGATTCACGGGATTGATGCAGCCGGTACGGTTGTGCTGCGACGTCAGGTGCGGCGTGGGCAGGTGGAGAAGTTTTTCGCCCAACTGCCGCCGACAGTTGTCGGGATGGAGGCGTGTGGCGGTGCGCATCACTGGGCCCGCCTGTTTCAAAAACTCGGGCACGAAGTTCGAATCATGCCGCCGGCGTACGTGAAGCCTTACGTCAAGCGCAACAAGAATGATGGGCGCGACGCCGAAGGAGTGTGCGAGGCACTGACGCGGCCGACCATGCGGTTCGTGCCGGTAAAGAGCCTCGACAGTCAGGCAGTTCTGGTCCTGCATCGCACACGTCGGCTGCTGGTTCGCCAGCGCACGATGTCAGCCAATGCGCTTCGTTCAGCGCTGGCGGAGTTTGGTATTGTAGCGGCGCAGGGCCCGAAAGGGCTTCACTGGCTGGTGCAGGTGGCCGACGATCCGGCGAGTGCAATCCCCGAAATGGCGCGCATGCCGCTGCAAGTATTGGCGCGGCAATGGGAAAGGCAGAATGCGGAGATCTGCAAACTGGAAGGACAGATTGTTCGTGCCGCCAAGACCGACGAGGTAGCCTGTCGGCTGATGGCGATTCCGGGGCTAGGTCCGCTCGGCGCGACCGCCATCCTGGCTGCCGTGTCGGACGCCCGCATGTTCAAGACGGCGCGCGAGCCAGCGAGTTTTCGCACGAGCCAAAGAACCCAAAATGTGCCGTTGAAATGCAGCAACGCTACTTCTTTCCAATGCCTGATTGTCGCCACGCTGTTTGGGCTCTCGAGTGCATCCCGGGCCGAGATACAGAAAATTCGGCAATCAGCATCAATGAGCGATTTTTCTGTTAGCACCCGTTTCAAAAAATCCACGACGCTCCGCTGCTCGTCAGGGCGCACGTAATCCGAGTTATTCAGTACAAAACACACGCGAGGTATTTTGGGCTTCAGGTGCAGCAGGAAGTCGAGTTCGATTTCGGTGATCGGCGGATCGGCCGAAACGACGAAGAAAGCGGCGTCGCATTCGGGTAGGACCTGCTGGGCTGCTTCCGTTTTGTGCCGCAGAGTTGAGCGCACTCCCGGTGTATCGATGATCACTGTCCCATCAGCCAACATATCGCGGGACAAAAGAACTCGACCCGCTCCACACCGAGCTGGTTTTCCGGGTTGCCCTCCTCCGCGACGAAGCGAAACAGAACATCACGATCTACGGTCTGCGGAGAAAACAGCTCGCCACGCTGCGCACAAATGGACCACAATGCGCGGCGCGTCCTCCCAGGCAATGAACGTGGCAACAGCCGTCAGTGGAACAACCCCGGTGGGGAGCACCGCTGCGCCGAGCAGCGCATTAACGAAGGTGCTTTTGCCGCGCTTGAATTGACCTTACACAGCAAATTGGAGCCGTTCATGCTCCAGGCGCCCGTGCAACCTTCGGAACCGTTTTAAGAGCTGCGAGCTAGATCCCAGGGCGCTTTCGAGTGGCGTCTCGGGCCCGGCGAAGCATGGCGCGGAGCGCCTCCGAGCGGGCGCAAGCTTGCGGCCATTGCACAGGCGCAGCCGTGCGGGAGCTATCGTTCATCAATGGTCGGCCCCCTTGGTTTCCGCGACTCTTCTTGATCGGTGGCGTCTTCCAGGAAGGATTTGCTGGCGATTTTCGATTCCTGCGCCCGCAGCCAGGAAAGGACGTCGGTGCGCTGGCCGCTGATGGGGCGCGCCCAGCGTAAGTTTTTCAAAGCCTTGCTCTCCTCGCCCGCCCACCAGTATTCCTTGATGACCATAAAAGACCAGCCGCGACGGCCTGGCCGCGTAAGGGTGAAAATCTCGATGGCAAGACCATACCGCGGATTGGTTACGCTGTGACGCTCGCGCTCGAAATCAACGCCATCGTGCCGCCAGTGCGACCGTTTGGAGGCTGGATTCGTGAGGCTCAGCATCAGGTCGAAGACGCGAAAGAAGGCTGGATCGCCAAAGGTCCTCACGAGGCGCACTCCTTCAACGGCAACGCAACGCACTCGTCTTTTAGAGCTGTAAGATGAGGGGCCATAGGGCAATCCCACCGCCTGTTTGTTACGCGGCAGGAGTCATCAGCCCGAAGGCGCTTGGCGGGGGACCCCATCCCCGGTCGTCTGAACCAGCGATATAGTGGGCGGCTTCGCCGAAGCAAGCTCGACCACCTCCCGTGAGACGACGATACAGGAAGGCAGAGATCCCAGCCCGATTGATCGGTCGATGTTTATGGCCTAGATTGCCGTCTGGAATCGGCGATGGAGTCCGCCTCAACCGCCCTAGCAGGCTGATGACTCCTACGGACGCACGCTTGATCGTTGGGGTCGGCGGTTACGTAGGACGAACCTGCAGGGTGATCTGCGATGGCGATCATTGCCGACGTAATTCCCGCATTCTGGCCGGAGACCGGAGACGAGCGGTGGCGTAAGCCGGGACGCACGATCAAGCGGCTGTGGACTTATGTCGTCTGCGAGGCCGGTTCATGATCGAGCGGATCGCGTACAATCTCATCCAGGTCGTGGTCGTCGTGGCCTTCGCACCGCTGGTGGAAGGAGTAGCAACCAGGCTGAAGGAAATTCTCCAGTCAAAGCGCGGACCGAGCATTTTTCAGCCGTACCGCGACATCTGGAAGCTTCTGCACAAAGACGAGGTCGTGTCCGACCAAAGCTCATGGCTTTTTCGCGCGACACCCTTCATCGTCTTCGCTGCTCCCGTTTTCGTCGCGCTCCTCATCCCTGTTCTGACCCGATTTCCCCTCTTCTTCGCATTCATGGCCGACATGCTCGGCGTCGGCTTTGTCTTCGCGTTGGCCGGATTTTTCGCCTGCCTGGCTGCGGCAGATACCGCTAATCCCTATGGGCTTATGGGCGCCAGCCGCACGCGAATGGTTGGATTTCTCGCCGAGCCCGTTTTTATCATGGTGTTTTTAACCATCTCGTTCGTGGCGGGTTCGACCATACCCTACATCGTGCAGACGCGGTGGGTCACGCCAATAGCAAATTTCTTCGAACCGTCGCACATCCTGCTGCTGATGGCCTTCCTCATGCTCATCCTCGCGGAGGATGGCCGCATCCCTGTCGATAGCCCTTCTGGTCAATTCGAGCTGGCGATGATCGACCGTTCAAAATCGCTGGAATATTCCGGGCGCGGGGCGGCCCTGATGAAATGGGCCGGCGCGATGAAGTTCTTTGTGTTGATCATCGTTTTTCTCAATGTCCTCGTAACCCCTTGGGGTTTGGCAAAGGGCATGCAGCTGGGTGAAGTCCTCCTCGCAATCCCGCTCGTGCTGCTGAAGGTCTTCTGTTTTGTGCTCGTGCTCGTTTATATTGAGTCATCATTAGCCAAATTGCGCCTTTTTCGCATCACGGAATTTATTGGTGCGGCCTTCGTCATTTCGGTGATTGCAGTGATCGCGCGACTGTCGCAAATCTGAAGGCCTAACCGATGAATGGTTCGCCTGTCATTTTCGCCTTGGATGCACTGACCGGCTCTCTATTTTTGCTCACTGCGCTTGGGGTGGTCGCGACCCGCCAAGTGCTGGCCTCTCTGCAGCTGTTCATCTTGCAGTCATTGCTGCTGGCCGCATCGGCAGTGCTGCTCGGCATTGCTGAGGGCTCCATTCATTTGTTCGCGGTAGCGGCGATTACCATCGCCACCAAAACTCTACTGATCCCTTGGCTGCTTCGACGCACTGTAAGCGAAGAGGTCTATGGCACGCGTGAGATTGAACGCGTGCTCAACATTCCCAGCTCTTTGCTGGTCGCGGCGGTTTTGATCGTCCTCGCTTACGTCGTCGCAAATCCGTTGCTCGGCATCGTCGCCGTACTGTTTGTGCAGGTCAATCTTCCCCTTGGCATCGCCGCGATGTTCCTCGGCGCTTTTACGATCGCTGTCAGACGCGAGGCTGTTCCGCAGTTGCTTGGTCTGCTGGCGGTGGAAAACGGAGTATTCTTCGCAGGCGTTGCCATCGTGCCGAACCTTCCAGTCATCGCTGAACTCGCGGCTGCGGTCGACGTACCGGTGATAACGCTCGTGGTCGGTATGTTAACCCGCCGGATTCATGCGCAGCTTGGCACCACGGCTGTGGGGCATCTGGCTTCGCTTCGGGAGGAATGAGAAATCATGGAGCTCACCGGCATCCTCTTAATTCCGTTGCTGGCCAGCGGATTTGCGCTGTTACCGGCCGGCCGACGTTTCGCCGCACCGGTCACGCTCCTTGCCTCAGCAATAGTTCTCGGGCTTGCCGTTGCTGTTGCCACGGAGGCCGCCCGCACCGGAACGGTCGCTGCTTCGGGTGAGTGGCTGACGTGCGACGGACTGGGTGCCCTGCTGTTGCTCCTCGTCGCCTTCGTTAGCTTCACCGCAGCGCTGTTTTCCTGGGGTTACATCGCGGAGCGCGTCAAGAACGGGCGGCACAAAAGCATCCAACTCTATTACGCGCTCTACAACCTGTTCGTCGTTTCCATGCTGTCGGTACCGCTGTTGGCTAACGTCGCCCTGATGTGGATCGCAGTGGAGCTGACGACTTTGTCGTCCGCGTTCCTGGTCGGTTTCGAGGACACGCCCGAAGCGCTCGAAGCGGCATGGAAGTATGTCGTTCTGACAACGCTCGGGGCAGTCCTCGCCTTGCTCGGTTTTCTGATTCTATATTGGGGGTCACGCGTCGCCGGCCTTGAGCCCTTTACCTGGGTGGGTCTGGTAGAGGGGGCACCGCGCATGCCGCCGGCGCTACTGTGGCCTGCATTCCTTTTTATCTTGGTGGGCTTCGGCACCAAAGTCGGACTGGTGCCCATGCATACCTGGCTGCCCGATGCTCATAGCCAAGCGCCGGCCTCAATCTGCGCGCTGCTATCCGGTGTCGAAACCACAACCGTTCTCTACGTTATCCTGCGGCTCTTCCCGGTGGTCGGTGTTGCGCCGGGGCTCGACGCGCGGCCCTGGTTCATCGGGTTCGGGCTGTTATCGGTTACCGTGGCAACCCTGCTGTTCATCAATGTCAGCGACTTCAAGCGGATGTTTGCCTTCTCGACAGTCGAACACATGGGCATCATCCTGGTCGCTGCCGGTATCGGGAGCGCCGACGCGCACCTTGGTGCCGCGTATCAGATGACGGGCCACGCCATCGCCAAATCGTTTTGCTTCTTCGCGGCAGGCGTGATCGTGCTTGGCGTCGGCACCCAGGACATTACGGCAGTTCGCGGTCTTGTGCGCTCCTCGCCGCTCGCCGCAATAGCGCTTCTTGCCGGCGGCTTTGCCATTGCCGGTGCACCGCCCTTCGCCGTGTTCGTCAGTGAATTTGTGATTCTCAAGGCAGGGCTTGCCAGCGGTCAGTACCTTATCGTCTCGCTTTTGGCGGTCCTGGTCGTCATCGCGTTCTGCGCGGTCATGTTCCACGTGAATCGGATGGTATTCGGCGTTGCAGAACATGACATACGGCCAGCGGCCGTCCCATATTCATGCAAGGTGACATTGGCGCTTGCCGCCATTCCGCTGGTCATCATAGGCATTTACGTGCCGACGCCGCTTTACGACCTGCTCAAGTCGGCGGCGAGCGCGATGGGAGGCTAGCGCGAGCGCCATGACCATACTCGACCGCATTCGCGATGACGCGACCTGCTCGGCGAGCTTTCTGGAGCTGTGCCGGAACCGGTGGCAAGGGGAGGTGGTCGCGACGCTTGAGGGCGCAGAGAACACTTGTCGAATCGACTGTCAAGCCACACGCCTGCGCGACATGTGCCAATGGCTCACGCGCGATCTTGACTTTGCATTCGCTACGCTCGTGGTCGAGAAGACGAATACAAATTGGCTGCTGCTCTACGCCTTCTATAAGGATGCCAAGTCGCCTTTGGTCCGTGTCGAGCTGAAACTCGATGCGGCGGTTTCCGTGGTGCCTTCGATTGTCGATCTTTTCCATGGTCCCTCATTCGACTGGCATGAGCGCGAGGTCGAGGATCTGTTCGGACTGCATTTCGAGGGCCATCCGCGGCTCGGCGAATTCATCCTGCACGAGGACTGGCTAGAAGGCATCAATCCCATGCGTCGGGATTTCGACGCGAACAAACGGTTCGAAACCAGAGCCACAGACCCGAAATGGGAACCGCCGACAATTGTAACTGCGCCTGGTGCCTTCGCCATGCCGATTGGACCGGTATTTTCGGACTTTGCTGAATCATCTCATTTTTTGCTCGAAACCGTTGGCGAGGACGTGATCCGTACGATCCCACGTTTCTTCTACAAATACCGAGGGGTCGAGAAGATTGCGGAAGGACAACCAGCCGACCGCGCGTTGCTGCTTGCGGAGCGCTTTTCCGGTACCGCCGCATTTGCGCATGGCTTGGCATTCTGCAGGGCTATCGAGGCGATCTGTGCCATCAGGCCGCCGCCGCGGGCGCAAGCGCTTCGCACCGTATTCGCCGAGCTTGAACGGCTCCGCAGCCACGCGGCGGCTATCACAGCTATCTGCAACTCGACGGCGCTCGCTGTGGCGACAAGTCAGGCCGCGCTCATCGAGGAAAGACTGCTACGCTTGAGCTGTGAAATTAGTGGTCACCGCTATTTGTTCGGTTCGGTCGTTCCTGGCGGCGTTGCGTTTGATCTGCCCACCGCCGCTTCTCACCATTTGGCAACTGTAGTTGCCGAGATTGCGCACGAGCTGCGCACGCTTCTTCAGATGCTGCGCTATTCTTCAAGCTTCCTCGACCGTCTCGAAGAAGTGGGGATCGTGACCGGGGACAAAGCCAGTTCCTATGGTGTTGTCGGGCCGATTGCGCGTGCATCCGGCGTTGCTCGTGACATCCGAAAACTGTTCCCGTACGCGGGGTATGGTTCGGTAAATTTCTCGGTTCCCATCGAGAATGAGGGCGACGGCTATGCCCGCTTACGTGTCCTATTCGCGGAAGCCGAGCAATCGACTGCTATCATCGATGCTCTACTGTCGACGCTGCCGGAAGGTGCCATCCAGGCAAACCAAGTTCCCCTGCGCGCCGGAGCGGCCCTTACGGCGGTCGAGGCGCCGCTTGGCGCAGCCTTCCACTGGCTGCGGCTTGACGACGACGGCAAGGTCGTTCGCCATCGCTTGACCCCGCCCTCATTCACGAATTGGCACGGCTTCCATCTCGCCGCCGAGAATTTTGCCTTCCAAGACTTTCCGATCATTCTTGCGAGCTTTGGTTTGTCGAACGCTGAGTGCGATCGATAGAGGGTACGATGGCAAACTGGGTGCTCAAAGGGCTTCGTACAGGCGTCAAGAGCAGCGCCTATCCCGACCAAGTCGAGGATGCACCGGGCGTATCACCTGGACGCCCGATGGGGACGCGTCCGAAATCCGTTGCCGCCAGGGATGCGCTGGTCGCTCAGTGTCCTACAAAAGCCATTGCTCGTAGCAATGCCGCGGTCACGATTGATCAGGGTCGGTGTGTCCATTGTTTTCGCTGTCAGCGAGATGTCGACGAGCCCGCAGATTGGGAACCGGGATACGAATGGGCTGCCCAAAGCGGTGAGGCGACAGCACTGAATAAGCTCTCTGGCATGTTCGGCCGGTCGCTGCACATCCGTTTCGTCGATGCCGGCGCCTGCGGCGCCTGTATGAGCGAGGCGCGCCAGATCAACAATCCCTATTACAATTTGCACCGGCTAGGATTTTTCATTACGCCGGCACCGCGTAGCGCTGACATCCTGCTTGTGGCGGGACCGATTTCGGACGCCATGCGGTTACCGCTGCGCAAAACCTACGAAGCAATGCCCACTCCGAAGCGCGTTGTCGCCATTGGCGCTTGCGCTGCATCCGGCGGCGTGTTCGGCCCGAGCTTCGCGGCCTTGGGCGGCGCCGACGAGATTATCCCGGTCGATGTCATTGTACCGGGATGCCCACCGCCGCCCCTGGCAATCCTGCACGGCCTGCTTGTGGTTGTAGAGAGAAAGCCGCCGTCGTCGCTGGTCTCTGCGGCGCCCCAAGCAACAAAGGATACAGTATGAGCGCGGCGCAGCTCCTGGTCTCGTTCTTCATCCTGTGCGGAGCGGGAGCGGTTCTCGCGTTCCTCATCCCACAGCGACGGCTGCCAATTTTGCTCGCGATCGTCGGTGCGCTGGCGGCTCTGATCCTTCTGAGCGCGAGCGCCATGCTTCTGGTATCCGGCGCCGAATTTCACGCCCCGTTGTGGTCGGTGCTTACATTGGGGACGCTTACGCTGGCATCCGATCCTCTCTCGGCTTTCTTTCTCTTCGTCACCGGCCTCGTGTTTCTGCCTGTCTCGATCTTCTCCGGCGCATATTTGACAAAATATATTGCACACCAAGACGTGCGATATTTCAGCGTTCTGTATCACGCAATGTTTGCATCGGTAGCGTTCTTTCTTATCGCTGGCGACGTAATTTCCTTTCTCGTAGCCTGGGAAATGATGTCGATCGCGAGCTATCTGCTCGTCAACTACGAATTGGAACGCGCCGAGAGCTCGCGAGCCGGCTACGTCATGTTGGCCATGAGTGAGGGAGGAACAATCGCGGTGGCGATCGCCTTCATTATGATCGCTGGCGCAACCGGCGAGCTTGGCTTCGCGGCGTTGCGTTCGATAGCACCTACTGGGACCGATTCGCTGCGCTGGGCAATCTTCCTGCTCTCGTTCTTCGGTTTCGCTGTGAAAGCTGGACTCGTTCCCCTCAACAGCTGGTTGCCGCTGGCCCATCCAGTCGCGCCGACAAATGTCTCGGCCTTGTTGTCAGCAGTTATCGTTAACCTGGGGATCTATGGACTCGTGCGGGTCAATCTCGATCTCGCGCCGACGACGGCGGTCGGTCCGGGACTGATCGTATTGGTGATCGGCAGCATTTCGGCGCTTATTGGTATTCTCTATGCGACCATTCAAGGCGAGCTGAAGCGGCTCCTCGCGCACAGCACGATTGAGAACATGGGAATTGTCGCGGCCGGCATTGGTGCCGGCATGGTCTTCGTTGCTACCGACCATCGGGTTGTTGGCGCCATTGCGCTCGTCGCAGCGTTCTACCATCTCGCCAATCATTCCGTGTACAAGGCGCTGCTCTTTCTCGGCACCGGCGCCGTGGAAGCGGGAACTGGGACCCGCGATCTCGATCGGCTGGGCGGTATCATTCGCTGGATGCCGTGGACCAGCGCCTTCTTTTTGGTCGGGGTGCTCTCGATTGCGGCGTTGCCGCCCTTTAATGGTTTCGTCAGCGAGTGGCTGACGCTGCAGACCATCCTGCGCTCGGCAGTTCTGTCCTCGACGGTTATCAAGATCATTTTTGCGATCTGCGGCGCATTATTGGCCTTGACTGCCGGACTTGCAGTCACCTGCTTCGTGAAGGTGTTTGCCACAGGCTTTCTCGGCATGTCGCGTTCATCGGCCGCAACTGGGGCGCATGAAGCCCATGTGGCGACGCGGACAGCGCTGGCGCTTCTGGCTGCCTTGTGCATCGTCCTCGGGATTTTTCCGACTTACGTGATTCCGGCAATCGATCGCGCAGTAACACCGCTTGCGCACGAGAGCGCAACCGCCGCGCTGGTCCCACCGTTCTTCGTTGCAAATGCGCAACAACCGCAAAACCTTCCACCAACATTCCTCGGCGAATTCCACGACCTCGGGGCGCAGGTCGGTCGAGAATTCCTCCCGGGACGTGGCCTTGTCGTGCTGCACCGGGGCGAGGAGCGCAATCCTGTCGTGTTCGCCATGTCGACGACCTACATGGTGGTCGCGCTCGCCGTCATTCTCGGATTGATTTTCGTCGCTTTCCAGCTCCTGACGCGTCGCCGAGGGTCTACCCGCGGCGAGGCGTGGGCTGGCGGACTGCGTCACTTGCGGCCTGAGGTTACTTACACAGCGACCGGATTCTCAAACCCGGTCCGGGTGATCTTCGCGGCGCTGCTGACCCCGGCTGCGAGCGAGGAAAGCACCGAAGCCGTCGCTGGTCATTTCCGCACCGCGATCAAGCGCGAATACACCGAAATTCACGTCATCGACCGTTTCGTTCTCCACCCGCCGATCGATATGCTGCGGAATCTCGCGGCATTGGCCCGCCGAATGCATGTTGGGCATGTCAATGCCTACGCCGCATACGTGTTGCTCGCGATTTTGATTGTCCTCGTTATCGGTGTTGGACTGATGTAACCGTACAGGGGTTCGAGCACAGCATAGTATCTGCGCGCGTAAGCGACGAACGTCTGACCCTTGGTATTGATTTTCGGGGCGAGATTCCCTATTAAGCAGGCGGGGAAGGAGTTCCCCAAAAACCGCCGGTAGTACGGCTGATGACTCCTGCCGGGCGCTTGGCGTCGGTAGGAGTTTTTTATTGCTCCCACTGCCTCCAGGTTTGGCTTTGCGTATCCGTTCGGATGCGGGTGTGAACACACGCCGGTTCGAGCAAGATGACAGGAGTCTTGAAGGATGACCTCTGTTTGGGCACTTTTTACGCTGTGGGTGGCGTTGGCGCTGATTGCAAGCCTGCTATCGGTTTGGCTGCGCGTTTCCACAGCGCTCACGGAGATCTGCGTTGGAACGCTGGCCCAGCTTATTCTCGGCACCGCGTTGGGAGCAAGCGTGCTGGGGTCGGACGAAGGCTGGATCAAGTTCCTCGCCGGCATCGGCGCCATCATGCTGACGTTCCTCGCCGGCGCGGAATTGGACCCGATCGTCTTCAGGAAGAAATGGAAGGAGGCCACGGCACTCGGCCTCGTCGGCTTCTTCTTTCCGTTCCTCGGCTGCGCTGCAGCCGCATCTTTCGTGCTCGGCTGGAATGCGAGTGCGAGCTGGCTCGCGGGCGTCGCGCTCTCCACCACGTCGGTCGCCGTCGTCTATGCCGTAATGGTCGAATATGGTTTGAACAGGACCGAATACGGCAAAACGGTACTCGCCGCATGCTTCATCAACGATCTCGGAACCGTGCTCGCGCTCGGCTTCATCTTTGCACCGTTCACCCTGAAGACCCTGATCTTTGCCGCGATTTCGATTTTGGTGTTTGCGACTCTGCCTTGGGTGACGGCATGGTTTAATCATCGGTTCGGCAATCGGCCGTCCGAAATGGAAATTAAGTACCTGCTGTTTTTCCTGCTGGCCCTTGGCGCCTTGGCCGGCTGGGCCGACAGCGAGGCGGTGCTGCCTGCCTATGTTATTGGCATGATGCTGGCCGGGACCGTCGGCAGGGATCACGCGTTAGTGCGTCGCATGAGGGCGATGACGTTCGGCTTGATGACGCCGTTTTATTTCATTCGCGCCGGGGCGTTTGTTTCGATACCGGCGCTGGTCGCCGCGCCGTTTGCGTTCTTTTTCCTGCTTGCGGCCAAAATGGTGAGCAAGTTCGTCGGCGTTTACCCGGTGACGCGCGCTTTCAAGACACCCAATCCGGAAGCAATGTACACGACGCTTCTGATGTCCACCGGTCTGACGTTCGGCACGATCTCATCGCTATTTGGGCTGTCGCATGGCATCATTACCCAGGCGCAATATTCGATCCTGGTCGCTGGCGTCATCGGCAGCGCGGTGATCCCGACCTTGATCGCGAACGCCTTCTATCTGCCGCACCACCTGCTCCCTCAGACCGAGCCAGAACTGACTGCAACAGCAGAGGCAAGCGCGCCACCGCTAAGGGCGGCTGCGGCGAAGTCCGAATAGGTTTGGAGGCGGGGATGTTCGAGAAGATTCTTTGCGCCAATGACGGTTCAGAGCGCGCCTTCCACGCCCTGGCCTTGGCGATTACGATCGCGAAGGAGAACAACTCCGAACTCCACATGGTCTCGGTCGAGGAAATCGCCTACATGCCGGAATTCATGGAAGAAGTAAGGGAAGAGATTGGCACCGCGGCGCGTCGATTTCACAAAGTCCTGCAAAACGCGCGCGCGATGGCCGAAGAAGCTCACGTAAAACTCCGCACACATGTGCTTGCCGGCCATCCCGTGCGAGATATCGTCGAGCTTGCGGCCGAGTTGAAGGCCGATCTTCTTGTGATCGGCTCCGCGGGGCATTCGGACCTTTACGAGCGCATGCTCGGCAGCCGTGCCGATCGGATCGTCCATCTGGCCGGTTGTCCTGTCCTGGTCGTCAGATAGCCGGAATTTGCAAACGCGTTCGCGGCTGCCGGGTCGCAGGTCCCAATAGGCCCTCCTCGTTGCATTTCGCTGCATCTTAGCTCACGATGACGCCCACCCGGTACTGTGCCGGGGCAACTATCAGATCGGAAGGATGCCGGATGTTCACGAGAATCCTGCATGCCAATGATGGTTCCGATCATGCCTTCAATGCCCTGAAACTGGCGTTGCAGCTTGCCAGGAAGGACGCAGCCGAGTTGCACATGGTTTCAGTGGAAGAGCGGGGGCACATGCCGCAGCTCGCCGAGGAAGGCGAGCGTGGCACAATTGCCGCGACCTTGCGTTTCGACAGGACATTGCAGAGGGCGCGCGCCCTGGCCGAGGGAGGCCAAGTCAAATTGCGCGCGCATGTTCTGGCCGGCCACCCTGTGCATAATGTCATCAAACTCGCCATCGAGCTCAACGCCGACCTGATCGTTGTCGGCTCCAGCGGCCATTCCGCTCTGTATGACCGCATGATCGGCAGTCGAGCGCAAAAACTCTTGCACCAAGCAACCTGTCCAGTGCTGGTTGTGAAGTAGCGGCTTGAAACAGCTCCGCTTTTTATGGAATGTGCGACAATGCTGCTGACCAATCGCCCGGCTTTTTCGCGACGTGAGCTGTCTGCCAAAGAGATTGCCACCGATTACATTGAGGCACGGCCAAGTGCTTTGGCTTTTGACCGAGCTTGGCTATCGCGGCGCGGTCAGTGAAGAAACTTTTACGAGTACCTGCGCAAATTGGGAATTCCCTTCGAACGTAAAAACTATCAGACCAAGCACAAAAGGAGGCTCGCGGCCTATTCCTACTGTCATCTCATGGAGCTGGCACTGATTTTGTCTTTGCGCGTCTACCAGGTCGTTCCAGATTGCCTTCTCAGAGAAATCATCCGCCATCGCAAGGTGCTGTGCCGTCTCTACCGGAAAGCGTATGCGCAGCGCTGCAGCGGCGCTGGAGCGCCGATCCTCGTGACGACTGGCGACCAGAGCCCAACCGAGTTTCGCGGACTATTTCTCGACCTCAATATTGAATTTTCGGGGGGAGATTTGCTGCGTTTTGGTCCACCAAAATTGCTGCCGCCTGCTGCAGCGTTGGGGCGATTCGACCAAACCGTTTTCGCGAGACCATTTCTGCCCATTAACCTGTCGCGTCTCGCGGAGCAAATCGTCGGGCTAGCAATGAAGGCGCCGGAAATACGAAGCGGACCTCAGCCATGAATTTCCGCGGTAACCATCGCGTCGAACATTTTGCACCTCGAAAAAATTGCCCACAGTTCGGTTGCAACGGGTCGATGCTGTCGAAAATTCGCATTTTCGAAGGCCGTTGGACCCTTTGAGTAGACTGCACGCCGCCGGCCTTCGTTCGAGGTTTAGCAGGGCGTTGAAGAAGCCTTCCAGCGACGCGCGGTGAAATTTGTTCATCGCCGCGGTGGAAGCAGATTTGGCCTGGAGCTCGGCGCAACCGTCGCCGCAAGCCTCAACAGCATTGCCGTGACCGGCACATGGGCGCCGGTAACGCAGCCGAAGGTGAACTCGCCTCCACCCCTGCCGTCGAAGACGGATATAGGCAGGCTCCATCATGTCGGGGAAGTCGGCTTTCGTAATCCGGCATCCGAACTATGCGCCACTTGCCCTTCACGTTGCGGGGCTCCCAGGAGTTTGGGCAACCGGATCAGGTTATGTGCCGTAGCGGCAGGGTAACAGCGCAGTCTACCCGATCACGGTGCGGCGCCTCGGCGGCGAGACGTTCTTGCGCGAGCAAGGCCGCCGGCATCCGCAAGCAGCGGATGGCGCGCGCCGGCGAAGTCCTGCTGCTCGACCATCCGGCCGACACCGCCGGGCGGCGATCTATCAACTGTTACTTCGTCGAGCTGCAAGATTTCACCGCGGCGGCGCTCGGCGCCGAGGCAAAGAAGTCCAAGCTCGATCCGGAGCATACCGCCACGCCGCCCGACTTCCATTTACAGCTCGTGAAAGGATCCGGCTATCTGGTTCGATTTCGTCGCCGCCAGGGCTGCTCAGGGCGCTTCCAAGCACCACCCGGGCCTGCGCGACCGGCGCCGGTCCGGCGCCCCGGCTTGACGTGCCGCCGGCATCGGAGAGCTGGGGCTGCTTGAGGATGGCAGCGAACCGGCGCACCCAGCCGGGCGGCTCCCCCGTTCTAGCGGCGCGTTGGAGCTGGATTTGCCGCCGGGTGCGCCGCCAATTGGCCGGGGCAGCCGGCAGCGGCGCGTCCAGCGCTGCCGCCAGGTCCTTGATCGAGCAGCGTAGCGCGCGGGCGCATTTGCGCGCGTCGCGGCAGCGAATCGCGCTGCCGAGGCTTTCCCAATAACCGATTGTGTGCCCGGCTTTGCCGATGGCGAAGGCGAGCGGCGAGCGCGGCCTGGGAGAGACCGCGGTCACGTCGGATCGCTGCCAGGCGACGGCCGCGGATGACGGCACGTCTCACCCCGCTGCGATTTGGGCGGCGGCGGCGCCCGCAATGCGGGCAGGTAAACAAGCGCGCCCCGTCTCCCTTTTTGTCCGCGGCCCACAATAGATCCGGCTTGCAGGAGGGGGGTCGGCGACGAGATCTGAGTCCTGCGCGAGCTGCGCCGGCACTTCCCGGAAGCGACCTTCGTCTTCGCCGCTGAGCGCAGTGGACGCTTCACGCCCGATGCCATCAATCGGCTGATCAAGCGCATCGGCGCGCGCGCCGGCTTTGCCTTTCCAGTTCACGCTCACATGCTCCGCCACGCCTGTGGCTACGCCCTGGCCAATACCAGCCACGACACGCGACGCATCCAGGATTGACTCGGCCATCGCTCATATGAGGGTTTTGGTGTCAAGGGGTGCCCCCCGTAAGGATTTTCTTTCGCTTCGCGAACAGATAGCTACTGGTCATGCGGGCAGGCGCACGGTCAAGTCGCGCAGCCGCGAAGCGGTGCGCCGCCTGCCCGCATGACCCCGTGTATCGGTTGCCAAGATTTCTGGTCTATCTTTCTCCGTCTGGGCTGATGGGAAGCTTTCCAACTGATCCAAGGCGAGCCCCCTTTTGCATGCGGCACTCACCGCACCAACTCATATCCGGTCCGGGGTTGCCGGCACCAAGGTCCCTCATGCAGCATTGCGAGGGTGTAGGGCTCCAAGGGGGATGGGACCCATCTCGATCGCGGCGTCTTTCAGCCATGCGATGGCGCCGGTCACGCGTCCACCTTGGATCTCGGTAAGTCCTCCCTTGTTTGCTCTCGTGGGGGTCGTGCGCGCGATCGCGTCAGGCTTTGAGCAGCGCGCCGTGTGGGATCAGGCCGGTCTCGAATTAGCCAGAGCGCCACCACGAGCTTGCGCGCCACGGCCACGATGGTGATGCGCCGGTTGCGGCCCTTCATGGTGCCGACCCGCTCGCGGAACCAGATGCTCAAGGCGCTGTCGGGCTGATAGCGCGGCCACCGCCAGCTCGATCATGGTTTTGCGCGCCTTGGCATTGCCAGCCTTGCTGATCCCCTGCTCGCGCGACATCCCGCCACTGGCGAACGGGCTCGGCGAGAAGCCGACGTAACTTCCCACCTGGCGGCGGTTGTTGAACGAGCGATAGAACACCTCCTGTCATTATCGCGGGGGACTTGGGCCTGATAACGTTGCGCAGCCAGCAGGTGTCGATTTAAGAACAAAAACAGACAAAGACGATGGAAGCCACACGAAAGACTTGCAAAAGGTCGGACGATTCGCTTCGCGCGCTAAGTCTTTTCTTGGATGAAGGTGTCGTGCTACCGCATGAGGACAATGGTGCTTCTCGCATTTGAGCGCCGGACGGTGTATCTTGTGCCAATGCCGCGTTTCTATGAGCCTGACCTGACCGTTGATCCGAACAGTCCGTTCGTGCGGGATGCCGCCGGTAAGCTTGTTCGCCGCAGCTACCGGGTGGACATGACCGATCAAACGCTCGTAATAGTTATGACCCGTGGAATTGGCGCAAATCTTACAAATGACGAGAAAAGAGCCCATCTTACCGACTTGCGTCGAGAGCACCTGATCGACCAGGTGTGTCCACAGGAAATTTTACCTCCCGAAAAGTAGCGCTTTCGCTGTGCTTAGCCAGCCTTATCGCATCGCTTTATCCGCCCCCAACGCCTTTCGCACATCTGATTGCGATAAGCACTGATCGAATTGAAAAAGTCTTGAACGAATTGATGCTGGAAGACGAGAAGGCGAAGAAAGGCTCGACTGCGGACCAGGACGACGACTGTTCGACTCATTAGTCGCTCGCCAGATGCTGGCGATTCGTAAGCTTTCGGATGCACCGCGTGGCGTGGATCAGTTGAGCTTCAAATCGCTGGAATACGTGGTCGGATAGGCAGCGACCGCTTGAAATGTTTCGAGCTTCGCCCTTGCACGCCGAGATGGAGAGACGCGCTCGCGCACCTCACCCAATCACCTAGGCGCGCCGGCGCCCGACGCCAATGCCGCAAACAGGTCAGCGCTACAAACGCTTCGGTTTGGTTTCGCTCAGCCGCCTTAATTGAGGCCGCTGCGCGCCGCCCGCGACGAACGCACGGATGGGCTTCCTAACGGGTAGAATCCGGGACGCCCGTCGTCAACTTCGTCTGCACCGCGCTGGTAAGCGCGCCTTGGGCGCGGGTTTGGCGACCCGCACCCGCTTCTTGGCTGTTGAATATCGCGCCGAAAATACCGGCGATCGACGTAGCGGCAGTCATAGCCGGCCGGTTGCGCGAGAATGAGCCGCCCGTAGCTCAGCGCGACGTAAAGATCGCGCTCGTGATTCCAGCCCAGCCGAATTCCGCGAACCTGCTCAGGACGCCGAGGGTCGTTTCGAGCGCAAAACGCAGCTCCTTGTTTTCTCGCTCAAGGCTCATCGCCATCTCGCGTGAAAGCACGAGGCTGCCGTTTCGGCGCGTGGTGATGGCGAATTCCAACTGGCGCACGCGCGACGAAGACCACAACGCCTCGCTGAGCAAAGCGCCCCACGGTCATCCCCCTCGGCAGTTCGGCGACGTTCGAACGGGTCGCAACGGAATCCCTCCCTGAGCGTCGCCCCCGGCGGAGGAAGATAGGGCAGCCCGCGCACCGGAGTCCCCAGAGAGTCCCCAGAGCGAAAAATTTGCCCTAGAAACCCTCTTAGGGAAGTCGGACTAAGCCATTGATATTGAAGGTGGAGGCCACGCCCGGAATTGAACCGGGGTAAACGGTTTTGCAGACCGCTGCGTAACCACTCCGCCACGTGGCCATTACCGGGGCGTTTGCAGTGCGGTTGAGCCGCTGCCGGCAGACCTGGCTCTATAAAGGAACGCCTCGTTTCCGGCAATGACGATACGGACGGTAAGGGTTCGGAATTGAGGCGGTTCCGGTCACCAGCGGGGCGTTCCGGTGAAACCGTGGTTCGGATCCGCTGGCCGGCAGATGCTTGCCTTTTGTCGTACCGTGCCGCACAAGGCATCGAAACCCGTTCCACATCAATATGGGATCGCACCGCATGTTCGACAGCGCCATGGCGCGCCGCATGATGGTAGACGGGCAGGTCCGCACCGCTGATGTTACCTATGCGGACCTTATCGCCGCCATGCTCGAGGTGCCGCGCGAGCGTTTCGTGCCGCCGGCGCTCGAAACACAGGCCTATATCGACACAGACCTCGAGGTAGGGTGCGGGCGCGCCTTGCTTAAGCCCATGGTACTGGCGCGGCTTATTCAGGCGGCGCAGGTGCACCACAGTGATCACGTGCTCGACGTCGGCTGCGCCATGGGCTATTCCTCGGCGGTGTTGTCGCGACTAGCCGAGTTGGTCATCGCCCTGGAGCAGGATTTTGGCCTGGTGCACCACGCCAGGAAGGCACTTGCGGCAGCGGGGGCCACCAATGTCACCGTGGTTAGCGGACCGCTGGTCGACGGCTGGCCGCAGGCCGCGCCGTACGACGTGATTTTGCTCAACGGCGCGACCGAGATTATCCCCGAAGCGCTCGGCACTCAGTTGAAGCCCGATGGATACCTCGCCTGCATTTTCGGCCGTCCGCCTAGCGCGAAGGCCATGTTGTTTCGGCTCGCCGAGGGCCGCCTGGTCGGCCGCTGGATTTTTGATGCGGCAGCACCGGTGCTGCCGGGCTTTGTAGCACCCCCGGCCTTCGTGTTTTAGCGAAGCTTAGTCGGCTTTGTCGGCTTTGTGCCCATGCCTTTGGCGGGCGCCCGCGGTGTGCAGCGTGCGATTTTTATATGCGCAGTTTATACCCGCCACCTGTGGCGCGGATGCGCCAATGTTCAGAATTTTTTAACGGTCCAGCCAGCAGGGGTTTTACCGCTTCCAGCCGCCGCCTAATGTCCAACGTTTGGTCAACCGGTGGCGAGTTTCGGCCCCGGCCAATGGCGGTGGGTAGCGGCAGCAGGGCATGTGTAGACGCGCAGTGCGGGCGATTCTCTTGGCAATTGCCGGCCTCGCTGTCGCTGGCCTTGCGGCGGCGATACTCTCGCGACGCGCCGCTGCCGACGCGCTCGAATGGGCCCTTGTTCAGGCCTATCAGAACAATCCTTCGCTCAATGCCCAGCGCGCGGCCTTGCGCGCGGCCGACGAGAATGTCCCGCAAGCGCTCTCCGGCTATCGGCCCAAGCTCACCATTACCGCAAATGCAAGCGACAATTACACCAGTGTCGTGACCCACCAGTTTAGCAATACCGGCAACGTCATCACGAGCTCTACCTCGGTGAATAAGTCGTTCGTGTCGAGCGGAGTCGGGGCCACCGCCAGCCAGACATTATTCAATGGTTTCCAGACCGCCAACCGGGTGCGCCAGGCGGAGAGCCAGGTCATGGGCATGCGTGAGACGTTGCGGGTCACCGAACAGCAGGTGCTGCTCGACGCTGCCACCGCCTACATGAACCTCCTCCGCGATGAGGCAATTCTCGAGCTCAATCGGCGCAACGTCGAGGTCCTCACCGAGCAATTGAAGCAGACCCGCGACCGCTACAGCGTGGGCGAGGTGACGCGCACCGATGTAGCGCAAGCCGAATCGCGGCTCGCCGCCGGACGCTCCTCATTGCTCGGGGCGCAATCGAATTACATGACGTCTCAGGCCAATTACCGCCGCGTCATCGGTGTCGCGCCCGGCAAGCTCGCGCCGGGCACGTCGGTTGATCGTTTCTCGCCATCGACGCTGCCGGCAGCGATCGTTCAGGGCGAGCGGCTCAGCCCGTCGGTGCTTGCCGCAACGTACGGCGTCGACACCGCCCAGCTCGCCGTGAAGATCAATGAGGGCTCGCTGTATCCGAATCTGGCGCTCACCGCGAGCGCATCGCAGAACTCGAATCCGCAGGTCACGATCAACCACCAATTCCTCGCCTCGGTGATGGGTGAGCTCACCATCCCCATCTACCAAGGCGGCGGCGAATATGCCGCCATTCGCCAGTCGAAGGAAACACTGGGCCAGCAGCGGCTCAACCTCGATGTCAACCGCGATCAGGTCCGGGCCACGGTGGCGCAGAGCTGGGGACAGCTGCAGGCAGCCAAGGCGCAGATTGAGGCCACCACGGCTCAGGTCAACGCCGCCGAAATCGCGCTCAATGGCGTGCGCGAGGAGGCGCGCGTGGGCCAGCGCACCACGCTCGACGTGCTCAACGCGCAACAGGAACTGGTCAATGCCCGCGTGGCCCTGGTTACGGCCCAGCACGATCGCGTGGTCGCCTCGTACACCTTGCTTGCTGCCGTTGGCGGCCTATCACTGCAGACGCTCGGCCTCAACGTGGCAATCTACGATCCGCAGGTGCATTATCAGCAGGTGCGCGATGCTTGGTTCGGCGTCCGCACGCCGGATGGCCGGTAATGCAAAGGCCTGCGCGTCAAAGGCGCTGCTGCGCTCCCTTGAGCTTCTATGACATGCTTAACGACAACTTAACGACCGCCGTTGGATACTCGATCTGCCGTGATTTGCCGGGCCGTTCCAGCAGTGAGCGACGTCTACGGCAGGACGTAAAAGCGACGGCAACTTAACGGATATTATCAGCTCTCGATCGACGTCGCTGCGAAGCAGGGCAAGCAGACGGTGAGGATGACGCGAGCATGACGCAGTCGGTGAAGGCAAGCGAACCGGCCATGGAGGAAATCCTTGCCTCCATTCGCCGTATCATTGCCGAGGATGATACGACCAAATCGGCGCAGCCGGAGCCGGAAGTGTCGAGGATCGCGGCTCCGGTTCCAAACCCGGCGGCATCCTCAGCGCCGCGCGCGCCATTGCCGCCGCCGGCCGCTACGCACTCAACAGAGCAACCGCCCGTGGCCGCGGCTCGTGGCTTATTCGGGGAGCAATCCGCCGCTACTCTTGAACCTGCCGAAGCGACGGGCGCGTCATCGCCGCAGGCAGGGCTGTCCGCAGCATCGCGCGTGGCGCCAGGCGCGCAGTGCCACACGACTGACGGCGTCTCGGATGTCGGCTTTGCCAATGCCGCCGAAACATCAGCGGCGCGACGAAGAGCCGACCAGGCGCAATTGCTCTCGCCTGAGACCAGCGCGGCGGTCGATGCCGCGTTGAATACGCTCGCGCAAAGCGTGCTCGTGAGAAGTGCCCGCACGCTCGAAGATTTGGTGCGCGAAATGCTCCGTCCGATGCTGAAAAACTGGCTTGACGCGAATTTACCGAGCCTCGTCGAGCGGTTGGTGCGCGCCGAGATCGAGCGGGTCTCGCGCGGACATTAGCGTGCCCCCAACGTTCGCGCCAGCGACGCAGGAGCGGGGCAATCTTCAGAACGCCGCGTTATCTGCCTTTAAGCGCTGCGGCAAGGCGCAGCGCCTGATCCGACAGCACGGCAGACTCCTCTTTGGCACTAGCAGGCGGCTTGAGCGGCACACCCATCTTGCGCGGAATGACATGGATGTGCAGGTGAAACACCAATTGTCCTCCGGCCGGCTCGTTGAACTGCTGAATAGTGAGGCCATCGGCGGCAAAGACCGACACCGCCGCGCGGGCGATCGTCTGCGTTACCTTAATCAGGTGCGCAAGATCGTCCGGCGCAATATCGAGAATAGTGCGTGCCGGGCTTTTGGGAATGACCAGCGTATGGCCGGGCGCCCGGGGCATGATGTCGAGAAAGGCAAAAGCCCTATCGTCTTCATAGACTTTGTGAGCGGACATTTCGCCGCGCAAGATCCTTGCGAATACGTTGCTCGGGTCGTAGTTCGGCATCGCGTTCTCCGCTTTCCGGCATCACGAGGGGCCGACCGGCCCGGCCCGAAGTGCCTGCCCGCTGACAAACTCCGCGTCTAAGCAATCCCGTGCCCCTTCCTGATCCTATCCCACTTGCAGGGCAGGAAGAGAATTTTGCTCTACGGCTGTTTGGCAGGCTATCTCGATGTCGTTACGGTTGCGGGTCGAGGATCAAATCCTTGCGATAGGGGGCCGTAGCGGCAAGCTCGGCGCCCACCTCAGCCACGTAAGCGCGCTCACGCACAAGATAATCGGCGATCGCCCGCCGCAGCGCCGGATTGGCAATATAATGGGCCGAATGAGTGGTGCAGGGCATGTAGCCGCGCGATATTTTATGCTCGCCCTGAGCGCCCGCTTCGACCCGCAGAAGCTTTTGTGTGATCGCGTACTCGATCGCCTGGTAGTAGCACAGTTCGAAGTGCAGGAACGGATGGTGCTCGATAGCGCCCCAATGGCGGCCGAACAGGCAATGCGAGCCAATGAAATTGATGGCCCCGGCGATCCAGCGGCCGGCGCGCTTGGCCATGACTAGAACAATTCGGTCGGCCATCTTCTCGCCGACCAGTGAATAAAATTCGCGGGTCAGATAGGGCCGGCCCCATTTGCGCGATCCAGTTTCCATGTAGAAGGCGAAAAAGGCGTCCCAAACATCTTCGGTGAGGTCTTTGCCGGTGAGCCAATGCACGGTAATGCCTGCCCCCAGCGCGTCCTGCCGTTCGCGGCGGATTGTTTTGCGCTTGCGCGAGGCGAGTGCGGCGAGGAAGTCATCAAAACGGTCGTAGCCGTCATTTTGCCAATGAAACTGCTGATCGTTGCGTTGCAGGAAACCAAGCTCGCCGAGAAAGCGGGCTTCGGGCTCTGTGGCGAAGGTCACATGCACGCCGGAGATTTGTTCGTGACGGCAGACTTCGATCAGCCCGCGCGCGAGCGCCTGTCGCGCCGCTGGCGCAAGCGGCCCCGGTCGCACCAGGAGCCGGCGGCCTGTGGCGGGCGTGAACGGCACTGCGACCTGCAGCTTGGGATAGTAACTGCCGCCGGCGCGTTCGTAAGCGTCGGCCCAGCCGCGGTCGAACACGTATTCTCCCCGGGAGTGGCTCTTGAGGTAGCAGGGCGCCGCCGCCAGCAATGAGCCGTCCGCGGCCGTCACCAGCAGGTGCTGGGCCCCCCAACCGGTGCGGCGCCCGACCGATTTCGATTCCTCGATCGCTGATAAAAATTCATGAGAAATGAATGGATTATATTCGGCGTCCTGACCTGGATTGTGAGCCGCGGAGACGGTTGCGTCATGGCCCCCGGCGGGGCGAGACTCGCTCCCGCTTGCGCAGGCATTCCAAGCCGCCGCCGGGATTTCGTCGATCGCGCCTGCCACTCGGACGTAGAGATCGACCCGCGCTCCGGCTTTGCCGTCGTTTTGTGCTGCCATTTGTCTTGCCATTGGCGTTGCGCGCATGATCTATGGCCGAAAACCTTCGAAAATCATCTGATCGGCCCAGCGTGCGGCTGTCTGCCGCTCCTTCTCGCTGCGGACAGCCCAGGTGATCAGGGGCAAGCCAAAAACGTGCCGGGCGATCCATGGTGCCAAGGCCGGCAGATCGGCCACCGCATAGGCCACGAATTGCGGGCGTGCCGCGAGGGCCGTGAGTAGCGAGCCCATGCCATGGCGCATCCATGCCGGCATCTGGTCCCAATAGGGATGCGGTCGATATTTAGCAGCGATGATTCCGCATGGCAGCTGCGACGCTTTCCGCCGCAGCAGCGCAATATGCCGCGGATCGAAGGACATTGGCGCCGCCGGGCCGCGATAGCGCCCCAGCACGCGGGCGACCCGCAGCGGCAGCCGTGGATCTGCGTCGAAGCGGCTCTTTAGCTCGAGCAGCATGGTTGCGCGCCCGCCGATGAGATCGCAGAGCTCGCCCAGCGTCATCATGCGTTCCTCACTGCCGCGAAAGCGAACGCGCTTGAGTTCCGCCGCGGTCAGCGCGTCAAGCCGGCCGCGGCCCTCAGTGAGACGGCCAAGCGAATCGTCATGGTGCACCATGGCCTCGCCGTCGCGGGAGACTTGCAGGTCAATTTCAATGCCGTAGCCGGCAGCGATTGCGGCGCGGACGGCGCCGGCGGTGTTTTCGATAACGCCAGCCTCGACATCATGCAGCCCCCGATGCGCGATGGGGCGGTCGATCAGCCAATCGAGCGCATTCGAGACGAGCATCCTGATCTGCAGTTCGCGGGCGGCCGCTATGTATTTAGACAACCCGCCACGCACGTCCAAATCCCGCTGCGCGTGTGCGGTTACAGGTTAATGTCAGAATGTCATATCCAGCAGAAATTCGCCGCACCGGTTCACGCGACTTCGAAGAGGCCCTCGACCTCGACCGCGGCGTCGGCCGGCAGGGCGGCGACGCCCACAGTGGTGCGCGCGTGTTTGCCCTTGTCACCGAACACCGCAACCATCAAGTCCGAGGCGCCGTTCATCACCGTGGGGCCATCGGCGAAACCCGGGGCGGAATTAATGAAGCCGCCGAGCCGCACCACCCGCATCACCCTGTCGAGATCGCCAACCGCGGCTTCAATCTGGCACAACAGGTTGACGGCGCAGGCGCGCGCGGCCTTCTGTCCGTCCTCGATCGAAACGCCGCCGCCAAGCCGGCCAGCGGCGGCGAGCCTGCCGTCGCTGTCAAAGCACAGCTGACCGGAGACCATGAGCAGATTTCCGGTCAGTACGAAGGGGACGTAATTGGCGACCGGCGCAGGCGCTTGTCGCAACGTGATGCCAAGCTCTTTTAATCTCCTCTCGATAGTCCCGGCCATACCCGACCCTCCAGCTTGCGCTTTGCTATCAGGGGGTCTTTGTGGCCGATGGCACTGCGTCATGCAAGCCGCGCTGCCCCTGCTGCATCGTTGCGGCAGGACGGTAGGGTCCCTATCTTCGCCGCAATTGAGGCCATGAACAGCAGTCGCGCAGGGCGCCTATGCCGGGCCTGGCCAGCCTTACGCAAGTCGGGAGCGGCAACTTGATCACATTGCCTCGGACGGCCGTGCTGCGCGGCGGGATTCTCGCCGCCTCCCTGTGTTTCCTCGCCTCGGCAGCGGTGCGGGCGCAGGACACGAGCGGGCTCGTCGCGCATCGGGCGATCTACGATCTCTCGCTCGCGCGCACACGCGGAAATTCGCAGATCGCGAGCGTGCGCGGGCGCATCCTGTACGATTTTTCCGGCAATGCCTGCGACGGCTATTCGCTGGTCTTCCGCCAATTTTCCGAGCTTGACAACAGCGAGGGCAAAATATCGACTAGCGACTTGCGCTCAACCACCTGGGAAGGCAGCGACGCCAAGAGCTTCAAATTCAGCTCGCAAAACTTCGTTGACGACAACCTGGTCGACGCGGTTGATGGGCATGCGCAACACGATGCCAGGAAGACCGAAGTCGACCTGCGGAAGCCCGAGCGTCGTAATTTTGACTTCGAGCCGAACGTGGTGTTTCCGACCGAGCACATGGTGCGCGCCATCACCGCGGCGCGCGCCGGCAAGACCATTCTGAGCTTTCCGGTCTATGACGGCTCCGAGAAGGGCGACAAGGTTTTCAACACGCTCACCGTGATCGGTCGCAAAATCGCTGACGGGAAGCAACCTGACGACGCCGCCGCGCATGTGCCGGAACTCACCAACGTGCCGCGCTGGCCAGTGACAATCAGTTACTTTTCCAACAATAAAGATCCTAATAGCGGCGAACAGACGCCGGATTACGCGATCAGTTTCGAGCTTTATGCGAACGGCATCTCCCGTGCGCTCTCGCTCGATTACAACGACTTTGTCGTGAGCGGAAGGCTCACGTCGCTGCAAATCAAAACGCCCAAACCTTGCAAATAGCACCGCTGTTTCCGCCGGCGAAGCTAAGGCAGGTCAGCCAGCCTCGCCGAAAGGCGCGATGACGGGCGCGAGCGGCGCAGAAGCTCGCGCGGTCAGAAGCGACGAATTATACGAGTTGTCGCGAGTTACTTTCCGCCAGCGGCCGCCCCGAATTGATGCGAAACAAAATCGCGCCGAATTAACAATCATCCGGCTGCTCGAAGGCAAGTCCCCTGACCACGGCGTTTTCGCCGAAACGGGCGCGCACCCGGTCGACGGCCTGCTCGGCCTCGGCGACCCGGGCGTCCATCAGGTCGGCTGGATCAGCAGCCTTGAGGTCGACGAGAGCGCTTAAGCCAACGCCGAGAAGCCGGAAGCGCGTGCCGTCGGCCTCAGTTTTGAGCAGCCCGCGTGACGCGGCAAAAATCCGATTGGCCAGCCGGGTCGGCGAGGCGAGCGAGCGCGCCCGCGTCCGAATCTTGAAATCTGCGGTCTTGAGCTTGAGGGTCACCGTGGTCCCCGCCAGCGCTTTCTCTTTCAGTCGTGCCGACACTTCTTCGGCCAAGCCCCAGAGAATGCGTTCGAGCGCGCGGAATTCGCCGATGTCGCGATCGAACGTGGTCTCGGAGGAGACGCTCTTGGTCTCCCGGTCAGCGCTGACCAGGCGCCCGTCGGTGCCGCTGGCAAGTCGCGCCAAACGGCGGCCTTCTTCGCCGTAGCGGCGGGAAAGCTCGAGCTCCCCGGCACGTTGCAGATCGGCGATGCGTCGAAGGCCATCGCGCACATAGCGCGCTGCACTCACTTTGCCGACACCAAAAATGAAGTTGACGGGTTTTGGCGCTAGAAAAGCCGGCGCCTCGCTTTGGCTCAACACGGCAAAGCCGCGCGGCTTGTCCAGGTCGGAAGCGATCTTGGCGAGGAATTTGTTGCAGGACAGTCCGATCGAGACCGTAATGCCGACCTTCTGTTCCACTTCGACGGCGAACCGGGCCAGCGCCTTGGCCGGGATCATGCCATGCAGCCGCTCCGTACCGGAGAGGTCGAGAAAGGCCTCATCGATCGAGAGCGGCTCAACCAGGGGGGTGAGCGCCAGCATCATGCCGCGGACCTCGCGGCCGACGCGCGTATATTTCTCCATATTTGGCCGGATCACCTTGGCGCGGGGGCAAAGGCGCAAGGCTTCGAACATCGGCATGGCCGATCTCACGCCGAACGTGCGGGCGACATAGCAGGCCGCCGCGACCACGCCGCGCTTTCCGCCACCGATGATTACCGGTTCGGTCGCGAGCGAAGGATCGTCGCGTTTTTCGATCGTCGCGTAGAAGGCGTCACAATCGACGTGAGCGACGGCAAGCGACGGCAGCTCGGCATGCCGGACCAGCCGCGGCGAGCCGCAGAGGTTGCAACGGCTGTCGTGCGGGCCCGCATCGGCAAGGCAGTCGCGGCAGAAGCTCACGGCCGGCGCTCACGGCCATTGTCCGCCGAGGGCCGCCAAGGCGCGCGCCACCTCGGCAGGATCGATGCCGGCGCTTTGGGCAAAAGCGATCACGAGATTGTCGTCGCTGAGAATATGCTCGAGCACGCCGGCGAGGAAGCCAGGTTCTCGCGCCGCCTGGCGGATCCCGTTCGCCTCGAGTCCGGTTGCAGTCAAGAAGGGCGCGAGCCGGTGGGGCTCCTCAGCAATAAAGGCAAGCGCTTGAATTGCCTGTTTTTCTGCAGCTTCCGGCGAAACGATGGACCGATTGCTCCGCATGTCCTACCCCCGCTTTGCCATCCTCGCTGGCCGCAGGCCTAGGCGCAATCGAATCCCGCCGCCACCGACCAGCTTAGCACCAGCGCGCCGGCGGAGCGATTAGCAAAGTGCCGGCGCAGGACCCAATTTGTTGCTACGCAGCAGCCCCAAAGAAGCAGGCGAGCGGCACATACTCACCGGCATGAAGAAATCTCACGATCGCCAGCTGTCTTTGCGCTAGGGCGAAACGGACACGCCTGACAGAACAGGAGATAAAGCGAACCAGCAAGCCGGATCGAAAGGCATTATAGAGAGCGCTGGCTGCTGTGGAATTGGTCGCACGACTAGGAGGGGCGTTGTGGAACGGCAGCCGGGAGCGGTTGCGAGGTCAGATAGCTACCAGGAATGAAACCGCCTGGCCGCCTTCGCACCGGGGCTCTTTGGAGCGACGGCATCGCGAAGCGTCTCGATTGCGGCGTCAAGTCGGCGGATCGGCGTGCCGAATCCGTACCAGGCACTCACCGCATGGGACCCCGCAATACAACGTGAGGCAAGCGTTGGGGATTTCCGCTCGCTGACAAAAGGTGATGCTACCGGGCAGTTCGTCAAATGCGACCTGCACTGTGCCGGCTGCCGGATCAACATGCGCGCGCACGCAGCCATGGAATGACCATTTGGCGAGTTCGGTACCATTAACGAACCGAGTAGAAACACTGTCGCGGGCGGTGCGGCGGACGTGACCAATGGGCGCGGCTTTGCGCGACGCCGGATCGGCGCTGCGGGACTTCGAGCGGCGTCGCGGGAAGAGGAGGGCCGCGGCAAACGCGCTCTCATTTTCGAGGCCGCTGGCGAGCTTGTCGTAAAAGGCCGCCGCGGCAAGCTCGCTCTCGGCGCCGCGGGGGTTTTCGACGAAACGACGATGGAATGTGTGCTCGAGCCAGTGTGCCACCAAAGCTGCGACGACGCTTTGCAGGTGGCCCTCGGCGAAACTGACGGCGATCTGCACTTCTCGCGCATCGTCAGGCCGACGGCCGTCAATGCTGACGAGCGCAGGAAGCAGCACGTCGATCCCGGAAAGGCGCAAATTCCTGCAGCGCACTGCTCTCATGCGCGCCTGTCCTCGGTCGCATCGCTGACACGCGCCGCTAGAGCAAGCGCCTGCCGGTCGATCTTTCCGCTTCCCGTTTTCGGCAGATCATCCAAAAATTCGACGATGCACGGATATTTGTACGGAAGCAGCTTCTGCTTGACGTAATCCTGCAAAAGCCGCGTGGTCGCTTTCTGGTCGAAACTCAAACCGTTGATCACGACGAAAGCCTTGAGCGTCATGCGCCGGTCGGGCAGTTCGAGCGCGAGCACCGCGCATTCACGCACCAGCGGATGCTCGGCGAGGCAGCGCTGCACTTCGACCGGATGCACCCAGTGACCGGAAATTTTGACCAGATCGTCGGTGCGACCGCAGAAAAAATAAAATCCATCTTCGTCGCGCGTGAAGCGGTCGTTGGTGCAGAGCCAGCCGCCGTTGCGGATCGTCTGCGCCGTTCGCTCCGGCCGATTCCAGAACATCGGCGTTCCGGAATGCCCACGAATCCACATGATCCCCTTCTCGGCCGTCGGCGACTTCCCGTCCGTTCTCGTCCTTGAGAACGATTTCGTAGCCGGGCACACGCAATCCCGCCGCGCCTCTTTTCCGGCGTGCGGAGTGTTCGACAGGTAGACGTTGAGCATTTCGGTTGACCCGAGACACTCGATGATCTCGAGGGCCCGTTGCCGCTTTCCAGGCATTCGAAACTTCCGTGGACAAGACCTCGGCTGCAGAGACGGCAAGCCTGACAGAAGAAAAATTGACGTGGCGGATTTCCGGCGCCCCGCTGAGCATCGTGTAAAGTGTCGGCACGGTCGGGCGAAATTGCTCGACCGCAGCAAACACGGCAGTCGGGGTCGGCCGGCCCGGCATGAGCACGGATGCCGCGCCCGCCGAGAAGGGGAACGTGATTGAATTCCCGAATCCGTAGGAGAAGAAAATTTTCGGCACCGAAAAGCAGATATCGTCCGGTGTTAGCTTGAGTACGGAGCGGGCATAGGAGAGATCGGTGTAGGCCATGTCGTGCTGCAGATGCACAATGCCCTTGGGTCTGCCCGTCGACCCGGACGAATACATCCAAAACGCCATCTCGTTACGGTGCGTGTCTGCGGCCGGCAAACGATCTGAAAATGCGGGCAGCCAATTATCGGCATACCTGATCTCGGCACCGCAAATTGACGGATCTGCCCTGCCGTTAACTACAACAATCCTCTTAACCTGCCCGAGCGGCCGGCCGGGCGATTCGAGGCGATCGCACAAAGCGGCCTCGGAAACGGCAGCCTTGGCGTTTGAATCGTTCGCATAAAAGCGCAATAGATCGGGCGGGGTGAGAATGCTGAGCAGGATTGGAACAAGCCCGGCACGAACCGCACCGAAGAACGCTGCCGGATAGGTCGGCGTGTCGTCCAGCAACAACAAAACGCGGTCGCCGCGCTTGAGCCCGAGCGAGAGCAGCGCGTTGCCCCAGTGCCCGGCATCGGCCGTGAGCCCACGATAGCTGCGCCGTCCGGCCGGACCGGCTACGGCCAATCGATCGCCGCGGCCCACCCGCAGATTCTGAAAGAGGACCTCGCTGGCGTTGTAGCGCGTCGGAATCGTAAACCCGATCTCAACGGCGCCGGCGCACTCCCAGGGGACGCCGTCCGCAATAGTGCAGCCGCCGCCCGCATCGCCTGCCGACGCGCGCCGTACCGGGTATGATCGGGTCGACGTGCCGCTGCGACGAAGGATGGGTCTGGGACCCTGCATGGCAAGCTTCGCAGGTTCAACGTCTGGCCGCGACTTGAAGCGCGACTCGAGCCCGGTGGTCGGCAAATTGCAGTGCGTCCTAACCCGGCATCGATGCAAACGTATCGGAGTCGTGTCTTCAACGTTACAGCGGGTCTATCGTTCCGCAAACTGCAAATGGCCTTCCCCAGGCGAGAACAAAACCTGCGGGCCGGGTGGAATGGGCGAACAGCCTCGGACGGTGCTGTATTACCTCAAACGCTGTGTTACCGCGCTCGGACGAGATGGCGGAAGTTGCTGTGCGTCTAGCGCGAGGTGGCCTTCTCAAGCAGGTATGGAAAGAGCCAACCAAGACGTGGACGATTATCTTTTTAAAGGAAAAGCCAACGCAACGACCCGGACCTGCCGCCGAGGCCTGGCGAGCATGCCGCTTTGGCGCGCGACTATGACTACAAGCGCCACGGTACGCTTAGCCCATTGGCTGGAATTGATCTGCTCACCGGCCAGGTCCATGCTCTGGTCAAGGATCGCCATCGCAGTCGTGGCCGAGAACGTCTACGCTTCCAGTTCACCTTCACGCCGACTCACGGCTGGTGGCTCAATCTATCGAGGGCTTCTCCCCAAAGGCGGGCAGGCGAAGGAATGAGGATGGCCAAGACTGTCCTGATCGTGGAGGACAATGCGCTCAATATGAAGCTCTTCCACGATTTGTTGGAGGCGCACGGCTACGCGACTCTGGGTACGCGCAACGGTATCGAAGCTCTTGATTTGGCGCGCAAGCATCGGCCCGATCTGATCCTGATGGATATCCAGTTGCCGGAAGTATCCGGTCTCGAGGTGACGAAATGGCTCAAGGACGACACCGAGCTCAAGCGCATTCCCGTGGTCGCGGTGACCGCCTTCGCCATGAAGGGGGACGAAGAGCGCATCCGCGACGGCGGCTGCGAGGCCTATCTGTCAAAGCCGATCTCGGTCGGCAAATTCATCGAAACGATCCGTCGTTTCCTCGGCGATCCATGAGGGATCGGGCTCAAACGCGCGGGTTCTCGCATCGGTGACGTTGCCCCAATGTCAAACTCCGCTCGACGGGCTGTCGGCCGAATATTTCGACGTGATCACTGCGATGAGCGGCCGCGACGGCTGTGTGCTCGCGATTGGGAGCGCCCTTGTCGCGGTGCGCGGCGAATTATCCTGGCGGAAACGGACATGGCGATGGGCGGACTGCGAATAGCCGTTGCCTGATTTGGCGGACCGGCAGAACTGTCCTGTTCCCTTCAGATTGGGAGTAAACATTTAATCAAAATCATTGTGGTTATGTCCCGCATTTAGGTTTGCGGCGGAACTTTGGCGGTTGCTTTCTTCGCCGATTAAGCTAGCCTGGGCGCGAAGCCGACATTGCCGGGACGCTTCCCAGCGAAAGCTAGGAATCAGGCGGGTGCTAGCCTGGGCGCGAAGCCGACATTGCCGGGACGCTTTCCCAGCGAAAGCTAGGAATCAGGCGGGTGCTAGTCCCCGTTTCGAATGCCCTACGGAGTGCTCAGGTCCGCCGCATCTCCTGGGTTCCGTGGGGTTCGGCCGGCGCGGGAATGGTGCGAGTGGCCTCCTCATGACACCGTTTCCGCCCGGCCCCCTCACGTCCGAACCTTCCGCCGTGCGCGCGCAAACGCAAAAGGCGCCTCAATAGGCGCCCTGCCGGTCAGGTTACGAAATTGGCCTATTTGATCTTGGCTTCGCGGAACTCGACGTGCTTCTTTGCCACTGGATCGTATTTCTTCTTCACCAGCTTGTCGGTCATCGTGCGCGAGTTCTTGCGCGTAACGTAGTAGAAACCGGTATCAGCGCTCGACACCAGTTTGACCTTGATCGTGGTCGCTTTCGCCATGATCGGACCTCGAAATCGCCCTTTTGCTTGACGCCAAAGTAATCGGCGATCGCTGAATGTCAAGAAAGCAGACGATGCGGAGCGAAGCCACAGGCCAAGCACGTTAGCCAGGGGCGCTCGCGGGGATTAGGGCCGACTGCTTTGCCGAACAGTCAATGAAGAACTTTTTACCAGCGCCGCACCCACGCTTCTTCAGAGTTGAGGGTCCGACCGCTTGCGCTGACGGCGGTGGGGACAGTTTCGTATCGTCTTCGCGGGACCGCAGCCAGTGCCCTGGTCGACCTATCGCAGCGGCGAACGCCGGATCGTCGGATCGGAATTCGTCGCCCCGCATTCGTCACAGCACTTCCCGCACGAAGCGCCTGCGCAGCATCCGGTAGAGCGGGACCGGAAAGTCCGGGTCCATGCCGGCAGCGATGCGGTCGGCCAGTTCTTCGAGCACGACGGCAGTGATGCCGGGCATGTCGAGGCTGCGCGCCTCATTGATCGGCAACCAGACCAATTCGACCAATTCCGCGTCGGGACCAACGAGACCGTCGACACGCCGCGCGACCGCCGACGCATCGGCGGCGAAGAAGCGGCTGTCGAAGCGCAACGGCCGCTTCGGCGGAGTGACTGCGCGGGCGACAAAATGAATGACGCCGAGGTCGGGAAGAATCCCCGCTTTGGCGAAGTCCTCCCAGGCGCCCGGCGGGGTTTTTATCGGGTCCTCGGTGCGCACCCCGAGCATGAGACCGGTCTCTTCATACGTCTCGCGCACCGCGGCGAAGGCGAACGCGGCCGCTTTCGCGGCACTGGCGCTTCGCAGCCGCTGCATCAGCCGCGCGACGTGGCGATCATGCAGCGGCGCGCGCGCAGCCATCAGGCGGTCAGCGGCTTCGATGCGGCCACCGGGGAAGACGAATTTGCCTGGCATGAACCGATGGCGCTGATGGCGACGGCCGAGCAGCACTTTTGGCACCGGGTGGGCGCGGTCGATGAGAATGAGCGTGGCGGAATCCCGCGGCTTCAGATTCGGAAAAGTCTGATCACGAATGGTGCGCGTGAGCCGCTCGGCTCGATCCGCCGCGGCACCGGCTTCGACCATCGCCTCGTTCATGAAAGCTTCCCCACTCAAGGCCGCCCGCGCGTATGCTGACGGCGCGCCGATTTCTGCCGCTTCGGCGCCGCTAGTCTAGTCCTATGCTGAGCGGGTTGAGCATTGCGCACCAGTCGGAAACGCAGGGCACCGGCTACGGGCGCCGCCTCGACGAGCTCAACGGTCACCGGATCGCCGAGCCGGTAAGTTTGCGCACTGCCCACGAAGGCCCGGCCCGCGTCGTGGAAACGGAAGTATTCGTCGCCGATCTGCCGCGCCGGAACGAAACCGTCGGCGCCGGTTTCGTCGAGTTCGACGAATAGGCCAGCGCGGGTAACCCCGGAAATATGCCCGTCGAACACTGCGCCGACCCGGTCGGCGAGAAAATGCGCGATCAGGCGGTCCGCCGTCTCCCGCTCCGCCTTCATGGCGCGACGCTCGGTCGCCGAAATGCTAGCTGCGATTTCGGCGAGCCAGCGCGGCTCCACCTCATCGTCAAGCCCGTCCGGTCCGAGTTTTTGTGCGCGGATCAGGGCGCGGTGCACGACGAGATCGGCATAGCGGCGGATCGGGGAGGTGAAATGGGCATAGCGGCGCAGGTTGAGGCCGAAATGGCCGAAATTCTCCGACGAATATTCCGCCTGGGCCTGACTGCGCAGCACGACTTCATTGACCAGCCGTTCGACGTCGCGGCCTTTGACGCGCACCAGGATGCGATTGAACGCATCGGGCCGCAGCGCGCCGCTTTTCGGCAGCGAAATATCGAGCGTAGCGAGAAATTCCCGCAGTGCATTGAGCTTTTCCGGCGACGGCTCGTCATGTACGCGATAAATAAGTGGGACCCGCGCGCGCTCGCAGGTTTCGGCGGCGACGACGTTGGCGAGGATCATGAATTCCTCGATCAGCCGGTGCGATTCGAGCCGCTGTGGAACGATCACGCGGTCCACCGTGCCATCGGACTTGAGCACGATCTTGCGTTCGGGAATTTCCAAATCGAGCGGTTCGCGTTCGTCGCGCGCGCGGAGCACGGTGCGATAGGCGGCAAACAGCGGCGCAAGAATTTTTTCTACGATCGGCTCGGTGACCTCATCGGTGCGGCCGGACATTGCAAGTTGCGCCTGCTCGTAATGCAGCCGCGCCGCCGAACGGATCATGACACGATGAAAGCTGTGCGTGCGCTTGCGGCCGTCCGCCCCCACCACAATGCGCACGGCAACGGCCGGACGGTTTTCGCCGGGACGCAGCGAGCACAGATCGTTGGAAATGCGCTCGGGCAACATCGGCACGACGCGGTCGGGGAAATATACCGAATTACCGCGCTCGGCCGACGCGCGATCGAGCGCCGAACCGGCCCTCACGTAATGCGCGACATCCGCAATGGCGACACTGACGATGTGGCCGCCGGGGTTGCGCGGATCGTCGTCAGCCACGGCGTGCACGGCGTCGTCGTGGTCTTTGGCATCCGGCGGATCGATGGTGACGAACGGGACCTTGCGCCAATCCTCGCGCCCACTCTGTTGTCCGGCGGGGCCGAGGGGTCGCGCCGCCTCGGCCTCCGCCGTTACCGCGCGCGAAAAGACATGCGGAATGCCGTGGGCATGGATCGCGATGAGGCTGACCGCGCGTTCGCTCTTGATCGAGCCAAGATTTTCAACGACCGAGCCGCTCGGCAAACCGAGCCGGCCGTGCCGACTGACTTCGACGGCGACGAGATCGCCGTCGGCAAGTGCGGCCTCGGCGCCCGCGGGAATAGTGATCTCGCGGCCGAGCTGTTTCTTGTCGATCGGCACCAAGCGTCCGCCGCCTCCGGGAAGGCTGCGGAAAATCCCGAGCGTGCGGTGCCTGGCGCGGTCGATCAGTTTGATGACCCGGCCGCTTTTCGTCTTCCCGTCGTCCGATCGCTCGATGCGAATGAGCGCGCGGTCGCCGACGCCGGCGACCTCGCCAGGCCTGGCCCGCCGCGGCGTGACGATGCGGATCACCGGTGCATCGCCGTGCGCCTGCTTATCCCATTCGGTGGGCCGCGCCAACAGCTCGCCGTCGGCATCGCGTGCGGTCACGTCGGCAAGCACGACGGGCGGCAGCGTGCCGGAATGATGCAGCCGCCTGCGCCGGCGGTCGAGCTCGCCTTTCTCGGTGAGTTCGCGCAGCATGCGATTGAGTGCGGCACGATCGGCGTTTTTGGCCCCGAAGGCGCGCGCGATCTCGCGCGAGCCGACTTTGCCGCTGCGCTCGCGAATGAAGGCGAGAAGTTCCGCAGGCGAGGGCAGTTCTCTTCGTTGTTTCATAGGCCGCTCATTGGCCGAATGGTCGCGAGCGGCTCATCGTATAACCTACTCGGCAGCTTGCGGGGCTTTGCGTGTGCGCTTCTTGCTCGCAGCGGCTGCACGTTTGGCTGCTCCGGCCGATCGCTTGCTCGTTCGTTTGGCGCCGGGCCGGTCTGCGGTGACGCGGTCTGCGGTGACGCGGTCGGCGCCGCTTGTGTCCGGACGCTTAGCGCTGCGCGCCGCCGCCGATGCCGCAGCGCGTCTCGGCTTGCGCGGGCGGGCGTGCGGAGCCGGAGCGCTGCGGTCCGCCCTGGCGTCGAGCAGTGCCACCGCCTCGTCGAGCGTAATCGTCTCCGGCGTCTTGTCGCGCGGCAGGGTCGCGTTTACGCCGGCGTGGCTGACATAGGGTCCATAGCGGCCGTTCTTTGCCACAATCGCTCCACCCTTGGTCGGATGATCGCCGAGCGCGCGGCCGGGATCGGCGCCGAAGCGGCGAGAACGCGGGCCCTTGGCGAGTTTTTCGGCAATGAGAGTCACCGCCCGATTGAGGCCGATGGTAAAGACGTCGTCTCCCGGCTCCAGATTGGCGTAAGTCTTGCCGTGCTGCACGTAAGGCCCGAAGCGCCCGATGCCCGCACGGATCGGCTCACCGTCGTCAGGATGGCGCCCAACTTCGCGCGGCAGCGACAGCAAGGCGAGCGCGCGTTCAAGATCGAGCTCCTCGGGTGACATCTTCTTGGGCAGACCTGCGCGCTTGGGCTTTTCGCCGTCAACGGCTTCGCCAAGCTGCACATACGGACCGAAGCGGCCGCTGCGCAACGTCACCTCGAGGCCGGTTTGCGAGTCCTCGCCGAGCTTCTTGGTGCCGATATCGGCCGCGCCCTCGCCGGATAGCGGCCGCGTATAGCGGCATTCCGGGTAACTCGAGCAGCCGATAAAAGCGCCGAACTTGGAGAGTTTCAGCGTGAGGCGGCCGCTGCCGCAATTCGGGCACTGGCGAGGGTCGCCGCCATCGGCACGTGGCGGAAACAGGTGCGGCGCGAGCAGCGCGTCGAGTGCGTCGATCACCTGCGAGATCTTCAAATCCTTGATGTCATCGACCGAGGCGATGAAGTCCCGCCAGAAATCGCGCAACACCTCACGCCATTCGATCTCGTTGTTGGAAATGAGATCGAGCTGCTCTTCCAGCCCGGCAGTGAAATCGTACTCGACGTATTTGGTAAAAAAGCTCTCCAGGAAGGCGACCACGATGCGGCCGCGATCCTCCGGATAAAGCCGGCGCTTGTCGAGCCGCACATATTTGCGGTCTTTCAACAGCTGCAGGATCGACGCGTAGGTCGAGGGCCGGCCGATGCCGAGCTCTTCCAGGCGCTTGACCAGCGAAGCTTCCGAATAGCGGGGCGGCGGCTCGGTAAAATGCTGGTCGGCGGCGATCGCATGCTTGGTCAGCCGTTCGCCAGAGCTCATCTCCGGCAGCCGTCGCGTCTCCTCATCGTCGGGGTCTTCGTCGCGGCCTTCCTGATACAGCGTGAGAAAGCCGTCGAACTTGATCACGGTGCCGGTGGCGCGCAGGTCCAAAAGCCGCTCGGCGACCTTCGCCGATATATCGACCGTGGTGCGTTCGAGTTCGGCGGACTCCATCTGGCTCGCGACCGTGCGCAGCCAGATCAGCTCATACAGTTTCGCCTGATCGCCATCGAGATGGCGCTTGGTGTCCTGCGGGCGGCGGGTGAGATCGGTCGGACGGATCGCCTCGTGCGCCTCCTGCGCGTTCTTGGCCCTGGTCTCGTAGCGGCGCGGCGCAGAGGGAACATAGCGATCACCGTAATTCGCTTCGATCACGCGGCGCGCGGCGGCGACAGCTTCGTTGGCGATCTGCACGCCATCGGTCCGCATATAGGTGATGAGGCCGACCAGCTCGCCGCCAATGTCCACGCCCTCGTAAAGGCGCTGCGCCACGCGCATCGTATGGGCGGGAGCGAAACCGAGTTTGCGGCTTGCTTCCTGCTGCAGGGTGGAGGTGGTGAACGGCGGCTGTGGATGGCGCTTGAGCGGCTTGGCCTCGACGGCGGCCACGGTGAACCTGGCTTTTTCCAGCGCCTGCTTGAAGGCGGCCGCTTGCTCGCCCGATCCGATGTCGAGACGCTGCAGCTTCTTGCCGTCCGCGCCAACGAGCCGCGCTTCGAACGTCTCGTTGCGCGGGGTCGCCAGCGTGGCCACGATCGACCAATATTCTTGGCGGACGAACCTTTCGATTTCGAGCTCGCGGTCGCAGACAAGCCGCAGCGCCACCGATTGCACGCGGCCGGCCGAGCGCGCGCCAGGCAGCTTGCGCCAGAGGACCGGCGAGATGGTAAAGCCGACAAGGTAGTCGAGGGCGCGGCGGGCGAGGTAAGCGTCGACCAGGGCCTGATCGATGCCGCGCGGCTGCCTCATCGCCTCGCTCACCGCCTGCTTGGTGATGGCATTGAACACGACGCGGTGGATGGCCTGGCCGTCGAGCGCTTTCTTCTGCTTGAGGATTTCGAGCACGTGCCAGGAGATCGCCTCGCCCTCGCGATCGGGGTCAGTGGCAAGGATGAGTTTTTCGGCGTCTTTGACGGCTCGGATGATATCATTAAGCCGCTTTTGTGCTTTCGGATCGACCTCCCAGATCATGCGAAAATTGTGATCCGGGTCGACCGATCCGCTTTTGGCCGGCAGGTCGCGCACGTGGCCGAACGAGGCCAAAACCTCGTAGCCGCGGCCAAGGTATTTGTTGATCGTTTTCGCCTTAGCAGGCGATTCCACCAGCACCAGATCCATGATAAACCATTGACTATTCTCGGGCTTTTTCCATTTTTTGGCGCGTCGACCAAAAGCCGGCCGCCGCGAACATGGGTAATGAGACCCCGCCTGTCAAACAGCCCGAACATGACGAGCCGGCTTTTCTGCGACAAAAGGCGCTGGATTGAGGGTCCAAGCTCGCCCGTTCCGGTTGAGGAATAGCTAGAACACTCGCAATTGCATAGGGCGAGGCCGAGCGCGGTGTCTAAGGTTCTGTGACCCCGAGGCGCTGGAGGAATACGTGGCCGGGATAGCCGTCGGCCACCATGCCGAATTGGTGCTGCATTTGCCTAATCGCATCGCGCAGCGCAAAATCGATATGGCCGTTGAGATCATCGACCTTAAAGCCTACCGCGGCCAGCCGGCGTTGCAGTGCCATGCGCTGTCCGCGGGAGGGCTGAAAATCATTGGGCGGCCACGGCGTACGAAACGGCGCCAAGCCACCCAGCCGGTCGGAAAACAACCCAACCGCAAGCGCATAAGCATCCGAATTGTTGTACTGCTTGATGACTATGAAGTTCTGCGTCACGAGAAAGGCCGGCCCTTCAGCGCCGCTGGGAAAGAACAGGATCGCCCTGTCCGCGGCACCGGGCAACGCCGTGCCATCGGCGCGCTTAAAACCGGCACCAGCCCAGGCCGCAAGACTGCCGCGGCTCATGCCATAATCGAAGCCTTGCGGTACGCGCACCTCAAACCCCCAGGGCAAGCCCGGGCGCCAGCCGGCTTTTTGCAGATAGTTGGCGATCGAGGCCAGCACGTCGGGCACGCTGGTCCAGATATCCGGGCGGCCGTCGCCGTCGAAATCGACGGCATACGTCAGGTAGCTCGACGGCATGAACTGCGCCTGGCCCATGGCGCCGGCCCAGGAGCCGACGAATTGCTGCCGCGGGATGCGATCCTGTTGCAAAATTTTGAATGCACTGAGCAACTCATTGCGGAATAGGGGCGGCTGGAATTGCGCGTAGGCCAGCGTTGCAAGCGAGCGGAATACGTCCCAGGGGTCGCGCGCCTGGCCGAATGACGACTCGACGCCCCAGATGGCGACGAGGATCGAAGGCTCGACCCCAAAGCGCTTCCCGATGCCCTGCAATGTAGCCGACCATTGCGCGTATTTGCGTGCGCCCGTGGCAATGCGCGCGGGCGACACGAGGCTCGCGAGATAAGCACTCATCGGCTTGCCGTATTCGGGTTCGCGCTGCATGGCGGCGAGCACGGCCGGATCGGGTGTGAGGCCGGCCATTGCCCGCTCGAAGGTCGCCTGGGTAATGCCCTGAGCCGCAGCATCGGCGCGCAACGCGGCAAGGAAGTCTTCGAATGATTCGGCACCGGCGCAACCGCCATATCCGGCGACCGCAAGCAGCGCCAGAATCGGCCATCCGCGCCAAACCCTCGCCAGCGTCCTCACACGGCATATTCCTTGTTGGCTAGCTGGGAGAAGAACTCAAACTCTTCGGCCGGAAGAAAGTTCGGCGCGGCCTGCAAGCGCGCGCCCGAGATGGAACGGCGTACATGATCGCAGCGAAGCCGGCAACGCTCACATCAACAGGCCGGCGAGTCGGTCCGCTCGCTGTTTCCAAACCTCCGCGTATCGCGAATCAAGCTCAAGCAGTACCACGCGGACGTGGCGAAGATCCGGAGAGCCCGCCGGATCGTCATTGAAATCAGCGCCGGGCTTGCTTTTAAACAAATTTCGGCCCGACGATGCTAAATCCGGGTGGGGTCCGCCCCCCGCCTCACGCCTTTTGTTCCCGCTCGGGCACTTTTTGCGCCGGTTTCTGTGTCGCATCATTCATTGTACCCGCTCGGTAACATTAGCCCTTGACTTCGAGACTTTTCAATGACGATGTTCCCGATCGGGAACGTGGACATAGCCCATGAAGAAAGGCCACACAATTGACCGGAGGGCATCTGAGGCGGCGCACACGTTCGGGTCGCTCATACGTCGTCGCCGGCAAGCCCTTGCCATGAGCCAAGATCAACTCGCCCTCGCAACGGGGGTTGGCAGAAGGTTCCTGATCGAACTTGAGGCGGGAAAAGCCACGTGTCACCTCGGCCGTAGCCTTGTGATTGCCCAAGCTCTCGGGCTTCGGCCAGCGCTGCTGACGCCCAACGAAGCGTCCCCGCCGATTCCGGCCGTGGATCTGCCTGACATTCCATCAGACGAGGATGCGAATGACTGAGCTTCCCGCTTATTTTGAACAGCGGCTGGTCGGCACAATCACTGTCGCCACTAACGGTTCGAGCTTTGCCTATGACCGCCGTTGGCTTGATACGAGAGGCGCCTTCCCAATCTCGACAACAATGCCGTTGCAGGAAGGCCGTTATGCCCCTCGAATTTTCCAACCTTGGGCGGCAAATCTACTTCCGGAAAGCGTTCAGCTCCGCACCGTAGGACAGCTCCTCGGGACGGCTGCAGGCGATGTAATCGGACTGCTATCGGCAATTGGTCGCGATACCGCTGGCGCTCTTTCAATCGGAAAATTTGGAGGTACGTCCCTATTGCATTGGCGTGCGATCGAAAGACAGCAGGATCTGGAGAGAATAATTGAGGAACTGCCAAGTAAGCCATTCCTGGTCGGCGAAGAAGGTGTTTCAATGTCGCTGGCTGGAGTCCAGTCCAAGCTTGCAGTTGCCATCGATGAATCTGGACGCATTTGCATTCCACTCGAAGGCTCCCCGTCAACTCACATCCTCAAGCCGGATGCCGCGCGGCTTTGGGGCGGGGTACAAAATGAAGCCTTCTGCCTGCGCTTGGCCAAGAGGCTGGGCATGCAAACTCCACAGGTGACGACCGGCAAGGCCGGCGACCGTTCGTACCTGCTCGTCACGCGATACGATAGAATGTTCATAAACGGTCGCTGGAGGCGACTTCACCAGGAAGACTTCTGTCAGGCGCTTGGAAAACCGCCCGCCGCAAAATACGAAACCAACCAGACCGGCATTCGTGGACCGACGCTAGCTGACATGTTTGATGTGACTCGCAGACTAATGTTGCCGACCGAGATTATCCGCCTGCTCGATATGGTCGTTTTCAACGTGATCGCCTGTAACACCGATGCACACGCAAAGAACTATTCGATAATGATCAACGCCAACGGAGTATCGCTCGCGCCATTGTACGACGTCATGTGCGCTCAGGTCTGGGAGCACGTTACGAGGAATCTTGCGCACAAGATAGCTGGTGAAAATCGCGGCGAGCATCTAACGGGAAAGCATTGGGTGCGCTTCGCGAGAGAGTGCGGTCTCGGCGCACGCCAGGTGCTCGCGCGCGTCCGAACTCTCACCCAATCGGTTATTGCCGAAGCCCAGGCTGCTGCCGACGACGTTGTCCGCATGCCTGCCGGCGATCATCCTGTTCTCCAGCAGACTTGTCAGGCAGTTGAGAATCGCGCACGCACTTTATTTGTGCAGGTAGACGAATTCGCCGAAGAATTCCACGAGCAGCGGGTGAGCAGCCCGGGCGAAAGCATCCTGCCGAATGCCGATTAAAACCGGCTAATGGCCTCGAAACCGGTTGGACTTCGGGCTCGCGCGCGGCCGCCGCCGGAGGCGGCTCAATCACGGCGACGATGTCGCGCGAACCGCGCCGGGCTTTCACTGCTGGTTCGCTGAGCCGAACCAGCGCCGATCTTGCTTTCGCGGCCCTGCGTCAAGCGAGCGATGTTGCCCCAATGCGTGAACCACAAGACAAGCGACAGCACGGCGAACAGGACCGCAAGCACGATGTCACCCCGCCACCACAGAAAGGCCGGCGCGGCGAGGCTTGAAGTCAAGGCGGCAAGCGACGAGTAGCGAGTCAGCGCGGCGACCGCGAGCCAGACGAGACAGAACAGGAGCGCAGCCGGCCAGGCGAGGCCGAGCAAAATCCCGATATAGGTTGCCACTCCCTTGCCGCCCTTAAAGCGCAGCCAAACCGGAAACAGGTGGCCGAAAAAGGCGCCGACCGCGGCAGCTATGGCGGCATCGCGGCCCGCGACTGCGCCGCTGAGCAGCACCGGCAGCGTTCCCTTGAGCATATCGGCCAAAAGTGTCACGGCGGCCAGGCTTTTTCGTCCGGTGCGCAGCACGTTGGTCGCCCCGATATTGCCCGAGCCGACGGAGCGGATGTCGGGTGCACCGGTGAGCCGCGTGATGAGGATGCCGAACGGTATCGAGCCGCACAAATAGCCAAACACCAAGGCGGCGGCGTATCGCGACGCAAGCGACCAGTCGATCATGGCTTACCCGGCACCGGCTTTGCCGCGGCTCTCGCGCGGCTGGAAGCCCGCGGCCGCCGCCTCGCTCGCGCTTTGGTAAATCACGAAATTCTTCAACCTGTCGCCGGCCGTGCGGCCGAGCACCCCGATTCCCGGTGTGAACGTCCTGCGCGTGGCATCGGCAACGACAAAATGCGCGGCCGCCTCTTCCTCGATGTCAGTTTCGCAATAAACACAGCGCAGGGTGCAGCATCGTCGCGAGGGGTGTTCGATGACATGAAACTTGTTTGCAGCGTATTGGCGTTCGGACGGATCGCAGACGATGCAGTTGGTATTGGCGCATTGGATTCCGGTGCCGATCGACTGCGCGTAGAGCGCATGATCGGGTTTGGCGAAGCCACCTGGAAATTGATGCAGTGACTTGTTCTTGTGCAGGTGCAGAAGCAACGAAATCAGCGCCATGCGCACCGGAACGCCGTAGGCGGCCTGCTGGAAATAAACGGCACGGCGATCCTTATCGAGCGAGACATCCAGTTCGTTGACGCGCGGCAACGGGTGCATAACGCTTGCATCCGAATATCTCTCGTCGCCCATGAATTCCGCGTCGATCTTCGGATAGGGCCGTTCCTTCTCGGCCCAGCGCTCCTTCTGAAAGCGCGTCACATAGACTGCATCGGTCTTCTTCTGCACGAAGAAGCCGTAATCCTCGGGCTCGGGAATGAGCGCGAGCTGATGCGGCTGATCGGCGGTTACGTAGAGGGCGTCGATGGCGCCGCGGTCGGATTGTCCGGCTTTTTTCGAAACGATCCGACTGTGAAACTCCTCGCGCAACCTGCGATCCACATGCGCCGGGAGCTCCATACCCGGCGCGGGCAGGGGATCGATGGTGGCGCCGAAGCGCGCCAGCGCGTAGACGAACGAATGGATCGTGCGGCTGCCCTTGAGGTCGCCCGATATCGCGACTTTCATGTTCTTGAAGCTCTTCTTCTTCGTCCGCAGCGTGAACAGGTCGCACAAGGTCTGCGTCGGATGCTCGTGGCTGCCGTCGCCCCCATTGATCACCGGGATGCGCGAATATTCAGCGGCGAGCCGCGCAGCGCCGTCGCGCGGATGACGGATGACGATGATGTCGGCATAATTGCCGATCACCCGGATCGTGTCGGCGAGGCTTTCACCCTTCGCGGCGGAGCTGACCGCCGGATCGGCGCTGGTGATATTGGCACCGCCGAGCCGCAGCATCGCCGTCTCGAACGACAGCCGCGTTCGCGTCGACGGCTCGTAGAACAGGCTCGCGAGAATGAACTTCGTGGCGAGATCGGTGCGGCGCCCGATGCGATAGGGGACGTGGGGATCGGCAAGCTCTCGCAAAAAGCCCTGGGCAACCTCGAAGACCGTCTCGATCTCGCTGTTGCTGAGGTCGTTGATCGAGATAATGTGGCGCGTGGGCGGCAAGGCCTTAGTCATTAAAATTCTGCTATAGGCGAAGTCCGCGCGGCGGGGCAAGCCTATCGGGGAGGCTGCGCCGTCGTCACAGTGGAAAGCACCGCGCCCGTGCAACGGTGCGGCGTTCCGCGAGGGTGGCCGCTATGGTTCCGCAAGCTCCTGGACCGCGCTTCGATACGCACAAGGTTTTCAACCAGTCGCTGCCGTACGAGAACATAGATTTGTTCGAGAGCGACGCGCCGCTCAAGGAAGCCGTCGCCGCCAACGGCGCCGCAGCCGCAGGGGCGGCGCTGTCCTCGTTCGGCCGGCACTGGGGCAGTGCGGAAATGTTTGCGCTCGCTCGGCAGGCCAACGAAAATCCACCAACGCTGCATGCGTTCGACGCTGAGGGGTTCCGCGAGGACAGCGTCGAGTTCCACCCCGCCTATCACCGCTTCATGAGCGAAAGCATCGGGGCTGGCCTCCACGGCTCCACTTGGACCGCATCGGGCGTCCGTGCCGCGGCTCCGGCTGAAGTGGCCCGCGCCGCCCGTTTCTACATGGCCGCGCAGGTCGAGAGCGGCCACCTCTGTCCGATCACGATGACGCGCGCCGCGCTGGCGGCGCTCGCTGCCGAGCCCGCGCTCGCCGCCAAGCTCGCGCCCAAAGTGCTCACCAGCAGCTACGACCCGAGCTTTCGCCCCTGGTGGCAGAAATCAGGGCTCACGTTCGGCATGGGGATGACCGAGAAGCAGGGCGGCACCGATGTGCGCGCCAATACCACGACCGCTACTCGCACACAGGACGGCTATTCGCTGGTCGGCCATAAATGGTTCATGTCGGCGCCAATGAGCGATGCGTTCCTGGTATTGGCGCAGGCGTCCGGCGGCCTGACCTGTTTCCTCCTGCCGCGGTTTCGGCCGGACGGATCGGCGAACGCGCTGCGCTTGCAGCGGTTGAAGGACAAGCTGGGCAACCGTTCCAATGCTTCGTGCGAAGTGGAATTCACCGATGCGTTCGCCTGGCAGGTCGGCGCCGAGGGCGACGGCATCCGCACCATCCTGCAGATGGTGCAATTGACGCGCCTCGATTGCGCCATTGCCTCGGCGGGTCTGATGCGGATGGCGCTGGCGCAGGCCGTGCACCATTGCCGGCATCGCGAGGTCTTCCAGAAAAAGCTTTATCACCAGCCGATGATGCGCGCGGTGCTCGCCGACCTGGCGCTCGATGTGCAAGGCGCCCTCGCGCTGGTGATGCGCCTCGCGCGCGCTTTCGATCACGCTGCCAATGATGTGCGCGAGGCGGCTTATGCGCGGCTTGTGACGCCGGCGGCAAAGTTTTGGATCTGCAAGATTGCGCCTGGCTTGATCTATGAGGCGATGGAGTGCCTAGGCGGCAACGGCTATGTCGAAGAGGCTATGCTGCCGCGGCTCTATCGCGAGGCGCCGGTCAATGCCATCTGGGAAGGCTCCGGCAACGTGTTGTGCCTCGACGTCCTGCGCGCACTGAGGCGTCAGGCGGAACGGGACCTGTTCGCCGCGCTCGTGCGCGAGACCTCCGCTGCGCCGGCCGATCCATTGGCGACGTTGGATCCGGCAAAGGAAGGCCATGCGCGCGAACTCGTAAGCCGGCTCGCATTGTGCGCGAGCGCGACGGCGCTCAAGGCGAGCGCGCCGCCGGCGGTCACCGAGGCGTTCATCAGTACCCGGCTTCGCCGCCCGCACCCCCAGCTCTACGGCGCGAGCGACTTGAGCACGGCCGAACTCCTGGCGCGGCTGCTGCCGGAATAACCGATACGCGGCCGCGGGGCGAACGCCGCCGGCGCCGATCTCTGCTCGTGAGCGGTCTGTTGACGCTCAATCGAGCGCACCGCGAGCGAGGCGATCAAGCGCACCCTGCAGGATGTAGGCGGCAGCATGCTGATCGATAACCGCCTTGCGCGCGGCGCGGCTCGCATCCGCATGGATGAGCGCACGCTCGACGGCGACGGTTGATAAGCGCTCATCCCAAAGCGCGATCGGCAGATCGCTGAGGGCGGCAAGATTGCGGGCGAACGCGCGCGTGGCCTGGGCGCGCGCGCCTTCGCTGCCATCCATGTTAATGGGTAGTCCCAGCACGTAACCGACGGCGCGGCGTTCGGCCGCCAGCGCGAGCACGCGCTGCGCGTCGAGACCAAAGCGCTTGCGCATGATCGTTTCGACCGGCGCGGCAACGCGCCGATCCGGATCACTTGCGGCGACGCCGATGGTCTTGGTTCCGAGATCGAGCCCAATCAGCGTGCCGCGCGGCGGCAAGAACCTGACTGCCTCTCGCAATTCGAACACCGGCATGGGCACCGGCTAGCATGCATGGCCGGCTCCGCCAATGGCGCCTTTTCTCCGCATGGCCGCGCCATTATGTGATGGCATTCCAACTTGGGTTGCGCCCGCAGGCCCGCTTTCAAGCTTGCTCCATGCGGCGAGTGCGTTCCCGGCAAGGAGAAGGATATGGCGTTCACGCTGGTCAGCGACAGCTTCAAGGACGGCGATTATCTGCCGAACGATTTTATCTTATCGGCCGATTTTGGCTTTGGCTGCGCCGGACGCAATAGCTCGCCACACCTCAAATGGTCCGACGCGCCGGCGGGCACGAAAAGCTTCGCGGTGACCTGCTTCGATCCAGACGCGCCGACCGGCTCCGGGTTCTGGCACTGGCTCCTGGTCAATATCCCGGCCAGCGTGAGCGAACTCCCCGTAGGCGCCGGCAGCGCCGGCGGCCAGTTGCCCGCCGGCGCGCTGCAGACGCGGACCGATTTCGGCGCACCCGGCTATGGCGGCCCATGCCCGCCCGCGGGCGACCATCCGCACCGCTATCTGTTCACAATCTTCGCGGTGAAAACCGACAGGCTTAACGTAGAGGCAGACACGTCGGCCGCGGTGGTCGGCTTCAACCTGCATTTTAATACCTTGGCCCGCGCCGAGATCATGGGCCTGTTTAAGCGCTAGGGGCTGGCGATTCATCAACGGATGAGGCAATCATGTCCGGGCGGTTTTTCTCAGCGGTCCTCGTAGCCGCGTTTACGCTCACCCTTTCACAGGTCGCCATACCACAACCTGCCATGTCACAGTCAGCCGAAACCATGGAAATCCGCGTTATCAGCGGCGGCGCCTTCCAGCAGGTGCTCACCGCGCTCATCGCGCAGTATGAAAAGGAGAGCGGCAATAAGGTCGACGTCACCTACCGCACCGTGGGCCAGCACCTTAAGCTGATTGGTAGTGGCGCGGAGAGTTTCGACGTAGCCGTGCTCACGCCGGCAGCCATCGACAATCTTGCGAAAGAGGGCAAGGTGGTATCCGGCAGCCGCGCCGATCTGGCCAAGACCGGGATCGGCGTGGCGGTCAAGGCCGGAGCGCCGCTTCCCGACATCGGCACGGTCGACGCTTTCAAACGCACGCTGCTCGCTGCCAAATCGGTAGCCTATATCGATCCCGCCGCCGGCGGCTCGAGCGGCATCTATGTGGCGAAGCTCTTGGAGCGCCTCGGCATCGCCAAGGAGGTCACCGCCAAGGCGGTGCTGGTGCAGGGCGGCGCCGTCGCCGATCACATTGCCGACGGCGAGGCGGAAATCGGCATCCACCAGATCAGCGAAATTTTGCCGGTCAAGGGAGTGACCCTGGTGGGCCCATTGCCCGCGGAGATCCAGAACTACACCGTTTACTCAGCGGGCGTCGCCACCGCGGCCAAGCATCGCGAGGCAGCGAGCGGCTTGGTCAAATTTCTCTCCGCACCGCGTGCCATCCCGATCATCGAATCCAAGGGTATGCAGCCCGCCCATTCTTAGCATCGAGGGGGCGCCAGCGGTGTCGTGAATCCAGGAGGCCGGGGTGAAGACAGTTTCTGCGGTCTTGCTGCTCGTTCTGGGCGCTGCGCTTTTCACCCCTGTATTGGTCGCCGAAGGCCGGTGGTGTGCTGTGTATGAAAGCGCAGAGGGAGCAAAAAATTGCTACTTTGCCAGCCATAGGCAGTGCATGGCCGACCTGAAAGGCAAAGGCGGATTTTGCCTGCGCAACGTCCGCTAATCGAGCGTCAGTTGCGCAGGTCTTGTCAATCCTTGAGCAGAGCAAGCCGCGCTCCTCACTTAGCCTTCCGTGACAAGTGCGCCAATCCTCGGGACGATCTCCCGGTTGGTGCGGGTCTCAGGCGCTGATGTCGCCAGGCGCGCTCACACTCTTATCGACGCCTGTTGGCGACCCGCCGAGCGCGAGCAAAAGGCAGGGCAACCCAGCCAAACCCAAAAGTCCGTGCAACGTGGCAAGCGGCCATAATGCCGCGGAGGCGGTTGCGGCGCGCAAATAGAAACGGCAAGCGTGGTCCCCAACGCGCGGCGATACGCAAGGTTGGCGAAAGCGACGGTGAGCATCGTGCGAAGGAACGACCTTTTGATGCGCTGAACGCAGATCTGCGGAGCGTGGGGCGATCTATTCCTCGTGGACGTCGTGTATGGCGACGGCGCCGCGTCGCCAATAACCGGCGGCGCGCAGCCATTTGGGATTGGCGCCGCACTCCTCAATCAGCTGCTTGCGCAGGACCTTGGCGGTGAGCGACTCGCACGCCACCCAGGCGTAGTAATCGCGCGGCGGCAATGTCAGGCTGGCAAGCGCCTTTGCCAATACGTCGTTTGCTCCCGGGGCAGCGCCGTTACGATGTGCCCAGACGATTGTTGCATCAGCCCGGGTTTCGAGAGCGAGTTCGTCGGCCGGGCCTTCGACCTCGCCGATCACGATGGCGCGCGCGCCGACCGGCAGCTCCGAAAGGCGCCTCGAGATGGCCGGCAGGCCCGTTTCATCTCCGATCAGCAGATGCCAGTCGAATGCGAGTGGAATGATGAACGAGCCGCGTGGGCCGCCGACGACGAGCGTCTCGCCCGGCTTTGCCTGCGCGGCCCAGCGCGTCGCCGGCCCCGCATCGTGGAGCACAAAATCGATCTGCAAGGTTTTGGCGACGGGGTCGTAGCGTCGCGGTGTGAAATCGCGGCCCAGCACATTGGGCGTGCCCTCGGCATTGAGCGTGCCGTCGGGGAAAAACAGTTTAACGTGGTCGTCAAAGCCCAGGCTGACGAACCCTTCCAGATCGCCGCCCAGCGTCAGGCGGGCCATGTGCGCGGCAATTCTTTCGGTCTGTTTCACCGAAAGCGTGCGGCGCCGCGGCTCATGCCGCACGCGGCGCGGGCTACGCGGATCGGTCGATGGCGCGCCGGCACCAATGGTCGTCGCAGAACCAGGGCTAGGCATTTAGAACGACTCCAGATTTTCTGAGTGGCCAAGCATGTCGCTCAGGCTGACAACTCGAGCAGTATTTGGCAAGACGGGAACATTTGGATCGTCATCCGCGCACAGCAAGCTATTTTGTGCTATGCACAGGCGGAGGTGGACGATGCAATCGAGACGAGAAGAGCGACGCGCAGTGGCGCTTTCGGTCCGATCATCGGCACGCACTGGGGGCCGCCGCAAAGGATCGTCATATGTCCTCTCGACGCCAATTGCATCTCGGCGCCTTCATGCGCCCGGCCAGCATCCACACCGGTGCGTGGCGCTATCCGGGCGCCTGGCCCGACATGAACTTCAATTTCGCGCATATCAAAAGCTGCATCCAAATGCTCGAACGGGCGAAGTTCGATGCGTTCTTCATGGCCGATCACATGGCCGTGCTCAACATGCCGATCGATGCGCTCAAGCGCAGCCATACCGTGACCTCGTTCGAGCCGTTCACGCTGCTTTCGGCGCTGTCGCAGGCAACGGAACGCATCGGGCTCGTCGCCACCGGTTCGACAACGTTTGATGCGCCCTATCACGTCGCCCGGCGGTTCGCCTCGCTCGACCATATTTCTGGCGGCCGTGCGGGCTGGAATATCGTCACTACGTCGAACCCAGACGCCGCGCTCAATTTCGGGCTTGAGGAGCATATCGAGCACGGCGAGCGTTATCGCCGTGCGCGCGAATTTTACGACGTGGTAACCGGCCTATGGGACAGCTGGGCCGACGAAGCTTTTATTCGTGACGTTGACAGCGGTACCTTTTTCGATCCGGCGAAGTTGCACGTGCTCGGTCACCAGGGCAAATATCTGTCGGTGCGCGGTCCGCTTAACATCGCGCGTCCGATCCAGGGCTGGCCGGTGATCGTGCAGGCCGGCGCTTCCGAGGCCGGGCGTCAGCTTGCGGCCGAAACCGCGGAAGCGGTGTTCACCGCGCAGAGCGATCTCGCGGCCGGACGGCAATTCTACGCAGACGTGAAAAGCCGCATGGAGACGCTCGGGCGTGCGCGCGAGCACATGAAGATTTTGCCGGCCTGCTTCGTCGTGGTTGGTGACACGGTGGAGGAAGCGAAAGCGAAACGTGCCAAGCTCGACAGCTTGGTCGACTACGCCAACGCCATTGCGTCGCTCTCGATCGCGCTTGGTCACGATGCCTCGAAGTTTGATCCGGACGCGCCACTGCCAGAGGAGATTCCCGAAAGCAACGCGTCCAAGAGCGGACGCGAGCGTGCGATCGCGCTGGCGCGACGGGAGAATCTGACTGTGCGGCAGCTGGCGCAGCGGCTCGGCGGCTATTCCGGTCTCGCCATGGTCGGCACGCGGCAAACGGTCGCTGACGAGATGGAGGAGTGGCTCGAGACCGAGGCCTCCGACGGCTTTACCGTGATGTTTCCCTATTTGCCTGGGGGGCTCGAAGATTTTTGCAACTGCATCGTTCCCGAATTGCAGCGGCGCGGTCTATTCCGCCGAGACTACGAGGGCACGACACTGCGCGAACATCTGGGCCTGCCGCGGCCGAAGAACAGGTTTTTTGCGAACTAGATGGGGCCGGAGTTGAAGCGGAAGCAATCCAGGGACTCCTCCATGAGAAGCTTGAGTCCGCGGCGTCAGCTGTGCGCGAGCCATCGGGTTTTCCGTCTGCCAGTCCTGGACTGCATCCTTGTGAGAAAACGAGAGAAGACGAACACCCGCCGATTCTCCGTCGTTTACGACGAACACCTGAACGCCGGCAGTCTCACCAGACAAAAATGCGCGCAGTCCCGCCTACAGCGGGACTACGCAGCCACTGTTGAACGAATCACGCCTACTGGTTGCCGCCTGGATTTGCGTTGCCGCCAGGGTGATTCTGGTTCTGATTATTATTTTGCTGGTTCGACGATCCCGGCCGGGGCTGAGGAACTTGGACGCCAAGATCCGCCAGGGTCTGCTGGGTGATCTTGCCGTCTGCCTGCATGCCCTTCGATTTTTGAAAACTCTGCAGAGCTTCGCGAGTTCGGCGCCCCATGATGCCGTCGGGCCGGCCAACGTTATGGCCGGCCTTGTTGAGCGCCTCTTGCACTTGGCGGACGCCCTGGCGGCCGAGTTGGCTCGCAGGAATGGACTCGTTTGAGGCCTGCTCGTTTTGCCCTTGTGGTTGCTGATTTTGCCCCTGCGGCTGCTCAGTGCTTTGCGCCTGCGGAGGCTGGTTGGCCGGCGTGTTCTGCGCCATGGCGGGAAGGACGCCGGGCAGCGCCAGGGCGGCGCTCGCAAGCAGCATTAGGGTCGTCTTTTTCATCACGCTCTCCATGATTTCTGCGTTTCGTTTCAATGCGCATTGTGCGACTGCGTCGCGTAAGCGACGTCTATGTCGCGAGGTCTACTGGATAAACTCGGGGCACCAGGAGTTGTTTCCTTCGTGGGCCGCAGCGCACGCAGAGCCAGGAATTTCCCGGTGCGTCCAATTGTAGCCCGGTGGAACAAAATCGGCCATCCCGTTGCGCGCAGCGCGGCAACGGCAGAGGCTCGGCGTCAAAAAACGATCCAAAGGATCCCTGGAGTAACCGCTTTGGGCGAAAAAGGGGCTAAATTCTACCGTGCTTCGGCAACATTCATGGCTTCGAAGCGCATCCGCTGGGAATCCGTTAGTCGGCTTTCGAAGCTGGCAAGCGCCACTTGCATGCCGAGCACAGCGCGCCAGCTGGCATCGAGGCGGCCCTCGATCGATTCCAGGCGCGCCAGGGGGTCGGGCGGCAGCATTTTTGGACAATGCGCGTCCAGGTCGCGAGCGGCGCTGGCAAACGCTTGACGCAGGGCCACGAGCGCTTCGGCCTGGGCGTCGCTGGGCTGCACCGATTGGCTAATCTGGTTGATCGACCAATCGGTGGAGGAGGTCGCGGGACCGCAGGCGATCGCGCCAGCGGACGGAGACGGCACGGCCGCGAACCTCGCCCGCTGCTGGGCATTCAAGGACTGCTCGAATTGCTGCAAGGGTAGACGGATGAGATCGACCGCCATGCTCAGCGCCTCGACCTGCGCCTGCATGAGCTGGAGGCGGGCGACAGGTTGGGCGGGGACTGCGGTCGGACAAGCCTTTGCCAGGGCGGCGGACGCCAAGCCGAGGGCTCCGCCGACATTCTGCAACAGTCGCTCCTGCACAGCGCTTGGTCCGAGTTCGGACTGAATGCGGGCGACAATCAACCCTCCCGGCTCATTGCCCTGACAGGATTGCACAGCTTGCGCTGGGAGCGATTTGGCAAACGTGGTGCGGAAAATCGCGTCATAGCTGAACGGCCATGGCGACGAGCGATTTGGCCAGAAAACGTCATTGGCGAGGCTTGGGACGGCAAGGCTCGGATAAAGCACAGCCGCATCGTTGCTTGGTGCGCTCTCGCCGCCGGTGACGCTGCGGCTCTTCTGTGCAACGGCACGGGAACTGCCGAAACCAGCCCTGTGGCGAATACGAGTCCGCACCGCAACGTGATGCCGGTGCGCAATGCGATGGTGAACGACGAGGAACGGCAGACCGAAACGGATGGGACCGATGCGCAAGCCCAAGGCCATGGTCGGCGCCGGCGTAACAATCGCGGCGGCGAACGCACTCATCACCAGCCAGGCGCCGATCCTGGGCATGACCAGGCACTCCGAACCACGTCAACGCTAAGGCGAGCGACACGGTTCCATCAGGTCCGAACCCGTCGCCGGATCGCCCTGGCGCTTATCGCCGAGGCGAAGGAGCGGGACAAGTACGAAGGCGAAGGCTGTAGATCCTGCGGAAACAAACACCAGCGGCGTGAGGTTGCTGCCAAAGACATGCGTGTAAAGAAAAGAGCCGAGATTATCGGCAGCCGTAGTTGCCAGATTGATGATCGACATGAGGACGGCAAAAGCAAATCCTTCGGCGCGCTGCGGGCAATAATCCGCGGCCAGCGTCAGGGTGGCCACGGTGGCTAGCATCGCTGCGAAGCCGCTGCAGAAGTTGAGTATTGCGGCGGAGGCCTCGGTTGACAGCAACAGATATGCGGCTGTCGTAACCGTACCAAAGGCGATGCTGAGGTTGAGCAGCCTTTTGAGAGTGAGACCGCTGAAAAAGCGCCGGTAGAGCAGGGCGCCGACGACCCAGCCGGCCGACGCGATCGAGCCGAGGATGCCTATATAGCCCTGCGAGAATTTCAGCTTGTCGGTCATGTGATAGTAGAGTGGCGTCGTGAAGCCGGGGCTGAAGTAATAAAGGAAAATGAAGACGGCGATCACCCACAATTCGCGCCGTTTGAACGTTGCCAAGAGCCCGTCGAACGTTTGCCGCATGCCGCGCATGTTGATCGCGACCCGCTGTTCGGGAATGAGCCACAGCGTCCCGAAAATGACGGCGAACGGAGCGACCGCGACAATGCCGGCGGCGGCGTGCAGGGCAGAGGCCGGTGGCAGATGCTGGACGAGCTGACCGCCGACGATCGCCGCCGCCATAGCGGCGATGTTGGCCCACAGCCATTGCTGATTGACGAACGCTCCGCTGGCGTGAAGTTTTTGGCCGTTTTCCACCAGTACGGCGCCGCATAGCGTGCTGGAAATCGCCATCGCATAAGCGGTCAGCATCAGGGCCAGCAGCAGCAGATGCGGGCCGTTGATCTGCGTCACCCAAAAATACGCCCCGGCGGCAGTCGCGTTGGCGATCAGCAGATAGCTCTTGCGGCGGTAACCAAACAGCGGCAGGAAATCGGAAACCAGGCCGTAGATCGGCTTGATCACCCAGGGCACATTGAACACGGTGATGAAGGCGGTGACCTGGAGCGCCGACCAGCCGTGCACCTGTTTCAGATAATAAGTGAGCGGCTGGGAAATGAGCCCGACAACTTGTCCGAGGCCCTCGACAATATAGACCAGCGCGAAAAATAGTAGCAAACGGCGGACCAGCGGGTTCTCGCCTGGCCGGTCAGCGGCCTGCCGCCCGCCCTGGTCTGAGGAGCGAATCGCCGCGGGTTCCGAGCGCGCTTTCATCGAATCCATCGCCGCCCTCTCGCGACGTCGTTGGGGTAACGCATCCAACCCGCAATCGATGTGTAGATCATGCGGGCCACCGTGGGCGGCCCGTGGCCCGCGTTCATACGCTGGGAACGACCTTGAGCACCGGGAAGAACGTGCCCAACAGCGTCGGCGGCCATGGGATCGCCAGCAGCTGGTCGAACACCACATAGATCAGCAGCACGACCACGACCGCCATCGGTATCACGATGTGCCATTTCTCGCGTCCTTCGAGCCGCATGTAAGAGATGATGAAGATCGGCACAGCCGGAATGAGGCCGATGATCCACATCAGCAGCATGAAACCCGCCATCCAGCCGAAGAACATGAACCCGCGCGACAGGATGGTGGCGCCGGGCAGGTGTGCGGTCTTGGACGCGATATCCATGTGGATTTTCTTCGGCCGGTTGGCGTTGCCGCCGGGCTCCGCAGCCGGAGCGGCAGCCCCGGCCCCACCCACGGCCGCCGCCGGCGCGCCCCTGCGCTCGTGCACCCCCAACACGTCGTTGGCCAGGCTGAGCCCGCAGAACAGGATGGCGCCGACCCCCACGATGGTCGGCACGATCCGTGCGGCGAAGGCCCAATCCAATGACTGCGACAGCATGACGACGAACAGAATGAGCATCGCCGCCGGAAACGCGTTGTCGCTGGAGAATACCGGGTGGCCCCATTCCGAGACCATCTTTTTCACGCCGCCGTGGCTACGGATATCCTGTAAGAGCGGGCCCAGCAACGATAACGCCGCCAGTGCGAACATCACCAGCACGAACGGCTTTATCATCCAATTTGCACCATAACGCTCGATCGAGATGAACATATAGCGCTCGATCGGCTCGCCCAGAATGAAGCCGAGCACGAACGGCGGGCGCGGCCACCTGAAGTGCTTCATCGCCCAACCGAGCATGCCAAAGAACATGAGCGAGAACAGGTCGCCCCAGTTCCGCGACGCCTCGAATGATCCGATGTAAACCAGGCTGAGCACCGCCGGCATGAACAGCGTGTAACGCAGCGTCGCTATTTTCGCGAGCTGACCGCTGAACGCGAAGCAAAGCCCCGAGCCCAAAATATTGGCAATGGCAATGCTCCACACCATCGAATAGGTGAGGTCGAGGTGCTTGGTGAGCATGTCCGGCCCGGGCACCAGACCATGAATGAGGAAGGCGCCGAGCAGGATCGCCATGCCGGCGCTCGCCGGCACGCCGAAGGCGACGGTGGGCACCAACGCGCCGCCCTCGCGCGCATTGGTGGCGCTCTCCGCGGCGATGACGCCGCGCACGTCGCCGGTGCCGAAGGTTTGCGCCGCGTTTGTCTCGGTGCGCAGCGCGTGGCCGTAGGAGATCCAGTCGATCACCGAGGCGCCAATGCCCGGAATGGCGCCCATCGCCGAGCCGATCCAGGAGCAGCGCAGGATCAAAAACCAGTGCGCCACGCAATCCTTGATGCCGAGCAGCATGCCAGCCTTGGTATCGAGGGTCTTACCCTGCTCGACGATGGCCATGCGCCCGATCGCCAGATCGCAAAGCTCCGGCAGGGCGAAAATGCCGAGCGTCAGCGGCACAAGGGGCAGCCCGTCCCACAAATAGAGCGTGCCCATGGTCCAGCGCAGCGTGCCCGACTGCGGATCGGTGCCGATCATCCGCAGCATCATGCCGAAACAGGCAAACGTCAGCCCACGCAGCGGCGCGTTGCCCGACAGCACCGCCACCATGGAAATGCCGAAAACGGCGATGCTGAGCAGTTCCGGCGAGCCGATATAGAGGATAATCGGCCGCATTACTGGAAGTGCGATGGCCATCAGCGCTGCACCGAACAGCCCCCCGATCAAGGCCGCCATATAGGAAGCGCCGAGGGCGCGTCCGGCTTCGCCCCGTCGCGTCATTGGATAGCCGTCAAGCGTGGTCGCAGCAGAGGCGGCATGGCCAGGCGCGCCGAACAGGATGGCGGCAATGGGATCGGCGGTTGTGGTCGTGGCGCCGAGGCCGAGCAGCAGCGCAAAGGCCGTAGGCGGATCGAGATCGTAGGTGAACGGCAGAAGCAGCGCCGTGCCCGCTATTCCGCCGATGCCGGGAAGAATGCCGAGCGCGAGGCCCATGCACACCCCAGCGAAGAGGTAAAGCATGCGCATGGGATTGAGGATGATGAATAGGGCATTGTGCGCTGAATTCAGAGCGATTGAGGCGCCGTCGGTGAAGTCGTGGAAATAGGTGTGGACACCGGCTCCGATTGAATGCAGCAGGCTCGTATCCATCAATGTTCCTCACCGCGCGCGAAGCTGGTACGCCAAGTCCCACACGCATTGTTCCGACACGCGTTCTCGGCCCTGCGGACCCATTCCTCCCGTGCCGCCCGAACCGATGGTAGTTAACAATTTGCGCGCCGACCAGCGCGGCGGGTCAACACCGAGCCTAGGGAAACAAGGCTGGAGCTGCTGATGGCGGGATGCGACATATTGCCGTGTTTTTGCAGGAACACATGCGCAGCGCAGGGCTACGCGTCTGAACAAGCCCTATGTCACGGCGAGTGGCCGCCGCGCGCGGGCCTCGGCAAACTCGAGAAACCGAAGACGAGACTGGCGCCGAAGCTGCCGGCAAATGCAAAGCAGGGCGTTCTTGCCGAACGACAATCTGCTGCCCGGCCGTGGCGCCGGTCTTGCGACTGCGCTTCCTTAAAGCGCGGCCGGTGAGCGAAATACGGTCCGCCGAAAGTGTCCGCGCACTGGTAAACGTTGCCTCGGGAACAAGCAGGACCTCGGGATCAGGATGCCACTCTTCCCTTCGCTGCACCGCTTGGAGCCGAACACGCAACCATGGAGCGTCGGGCGTGCAGCCGCCTACGGCGCGTGCATTGGTGCGATGGCTGCGCTGTTCAAATCATGGGCACCGCTGCGGCTCACAGCGGATATTCCAACTCACGGTTTTTCAGGCGTGGCTGTGGAAGTCGCCGGCGCGGCGATGGGCTTTGCGCTTTTGTGCGCGGCGGCCGCGGCCTTGCGCAATTTTCTCGCGCGCCGGCTCGTGTGACCTGTTGGCACGTCGTGGTTTCACGCGATTGCTATTAGCAATCAAGCTACCGAAAAAAAGCGATTCGGTGCGTCGATCTCCGTACGTGCGCAGGTTGATCATTCTCACCGCCGCGCTCTGGCAGACGGGACCTCGCGCGCGGGGACAGCCTGAGATCGTCATCCAGGCGGGATACGCCCAGCGGCATTGATGCTGCTGGGGCATTGCCTCTTAAGCCCCGTTTCCAACCAATGCTGTTCTTGCGGTGTTCTTAAACGAATTCATCAGTAAATCACCTGTCTGATACTCGGTTTATCCATGGGATAAGGCGGGGCGTTGTGCAGCCCTCTTCCCCGCGTACGTACAAAATTTTCGCTAGCCGAAAACCGTTTCCGGACAATTGAATGGCTTTTTGGGGTGGGAAGTTCTGGATAAATTCGACAGGTTTGTCATCCTGTGACTGCCCCCGGCGATCGCCATCAGCAGGGTAGCGCCATCGTGGGGTGCGCTACCGCTCCGCGGCCACTCGGAATATCAAGGGCGAAAAGTTTGGCCGATCGCGCGGCTTGCGATGTAAAGCGACAGCGCTGCCGCATTCGAGACATTGAGGCTCTTGATGGCGCCGGAAAGATCCAGCCTCGCCAGGTACTGGCAAGCTGCGCGTGTGCCTTGCCGCAATCCCTTGCCTTCGGCGCCGAGCACGAGCGCGAGCGGCGCCTCGAGCCGAACGGCGGAAAGGTCATCGGCTGCGGCGCTGTCGAGCCCCACGATCAGAAAACCGCGGTCCTTTAGCGTTTGGAGCGCGTGGGCGAGATTTTGCACACTGATGATGGGGACGAGTTCGAGCGCGCCGGATGCGGATTTGGCGAGCACGCCGGTTGCTTCTGGGCTGTGCCGCGCCGTCGTCACCACGGCGGCGACGGTGAAGGCGGCCGCGGTGCGCAAAATGGCGCCGACGTTGTGCGGATCGGTGATTTGGTCGAGCAACAGCACGGTCCCGCAGCACGCCAAATCGGCAAGGTCGGGCGAGGGGAGGGGATCGGCCTCGGCATAAAGGCCTTGGTGCACGGCATCGGGCGTGAGTAGGGCATCAATCGCCTTCGGCCGCACTACTTCGAGCGCGAACCTTTGTGTGTCGACTCCTTCGTCGGGGAGCCGCCGCAAGGCGTTCTCCGTGGCCAGCACGCGGTGGATGTGGCGGGCCGGATTGGTGAGCGCCGCGATCACCGTGTGCCAGCCATAAAGGATCACCGGCGGATCGGCGCGGCCGCGCTGCGCGCCCCTGAAATGCCGACCTGAGGTAGGCCGGCCTTCGCGCCGATGTTGCGGGGATGGTTTGGAGCGCCGTTCCCGGTCGCGCATGGCCGTATCCAATGATCGAAGTGAGGCGAAGCGTTTTCGTTTGCAATTGACGGCCCCACCATATACTGACGCGGGATGACGCACCGGCCCATTTTACGCATGGCGGGGCGGAGTGTCCCGAGCGGCAAAGGGGGCGGACGGTAAAGCCGATTCGCCTCTTTGTGTCAGTTCGCTTAATTGAGCCCGTTTTGCGGTCTCGGCGAATCTCGCCGCCCCATCCAATCCTAGGCTTTCCTGAGTGGTACGGGGGCAATTCCGCTGGCATTTCGGTGCCGGTCCCCTGAGTTTGCCACCCACTCGCTCCGATGTTCGCGGCCCGACCCCCCCTCAAGAACGCTGATAGGTGCGAACCATTTAGAAGTGAGGGTAACCTGCAGAACTTTCACGCCGGACTACCCTGATCCTGCCGTTCGGTTGAAGTAAAGAGCGATATACAACATCAAACTCTCTGCCGTCTCTGCGGATGGTCTTCAGTTTGCGACAGACGTTTCCGTCAGTCTCGTTCAAAGAAGCTGGTCGGCGTTACGCAGTTGTCGCGTCGGCATCGCGCAGTCTCGCGACCACCTCCGGATCGGGCAGCCGGCGGGCGACGAGGCAAATGATCTAGCTCGCTCGAACCTTGTGGACAGTTTCGAATTTTTATCCATTCGCCAAGAAATCCCGTTTATTGTCCTGCTCGGCTTCGCAGCAAAGGGACGCGACCATGAAGAAGCTATGGCTTATTGCCGTCGTTAGCCTCGCGCTTTCCACAAGCGCTGTGGGGCGGGTCTATCACAGAAGGGTCCTGCCGCCTCCGCCTCCACCTCCGCCTCCAGCGTGCAATCCCGTAGCTTCTTGGACTGACGTGAATTCTACCGTTTGCATAAAATATGTCTGCGCGGGTGGCGGATTTCAAATCAGATGCCTGCCGGCTCCGCCGCTGCTCCCAGAGGGCCCGGGTCCGGTGCAGTAAATTCCAGCTAATGCAAGCATGGCTGGTCGACGGGATCGCGGTCGGTGTTGACGCCGTTTCGATCGCCTCATCTGTGAAATTCGCTGCGCATCGATTTTAGCTCGCGGCGACCAAATCGTTAGTGGAAACGCGTGATTGATCCCTTCGCCGACCTCGCGCCGCATCCACGCGTCGGGCGACCGTGGGCCGCTGCGAAACGAATGCACGAGGAGCGCAGTAATTCCTTGGTCGGCGGTTTGATCGTCGTTGCGCGGCTTGTTCGTCGAAGCTTCAAATCACGGACGGAGCGGGATCGCTATTCCAGCCTTGCCGTCGAATTGAACGGAGTGGCCAAACCCCTCGATCACCTTGGCGTCTACGGGCCGAAAATGGTGACCGTGCGGCGGCAGGTGATCGAGGCGATGTTTGCCCGCATGCGTGCGGAGTAGGGTAGGCGATGCCAATCCTGTGGCAAAACCGCTTTGGGTTCCTATGTCGTTCCTGCGGCACTCTCGGTAAGTGTTTTGAAACCATTGGCGCGGGGGAGTGTCCCGGGCGGCAACGTATGGCCCGCCCCGATGCAAGTGGTTTTTTGCGAAGCTGATCTGATCAGTCTGCATCAACGTATCCGGTCTCAGGGCCTGTCGCCCTGGCCAAGATGGAGATCCGCGCGTCCCGGGCCTCATAAAGGGGCCGGCATCGAGTGTGCCATTTTGCGCCGTAGGCTGACGGGCCACCGGTTGACTGTCAGGCCATCTCGCTTCCACCACCCGCAGACCTTATGCGGCACGCGCCATATCGGGTGATCATCGCGCGAGCCCCGGTCTCGTCCTAAGCCGCCCGGCCGCCCGGGGCGAAGCACGTTGCGCAGCAGCGCCCAGCAAATTCGAGGCCAATTTGCTTGCCAAGGCCACGACCACCGCGTTGCTATGCGTCCGTGCCAGCAGACCGCGGAGCCAGGCACCTAGCGGCGTCGCCGTCTTCGCCAGCGACGGCAGGACCGCGCGTGCGCCCTGGATGAGGAGCTTGCGCAAATACTTGCTGCCGCGTTTGGTGATCCCGAGCAGCTTCGGCTTGCCGCCGGTGGTCGCCTGACGCGGGACCAGCCCGAGCCAAGCCGAAAGATCCCGGCCGCGGCTGAATGTCCGGCCGTCGCCGATCGCGGCGACCAATGCGGTGGCGTTCAAGACGCCGATGCCGGGAATGGTGGCGAGACGGCGAGCCGCCGGATCTTTGCGTGGCATGTCTGCGAACTCGTCGTCGAGTGCGGCGATCCTTGCATCCAGCGCGCGCCATTGATCAAGCATGTCGTCAAGCAAATGTCGCACACGCGCTCCGACCTCGCGATCCTCCGTCCCGGACGACAGCGTCGCCAAGGTGTCGAGAAGCTTGCGTCGGCCCTGCGCTACCACGATCCCGCGCTCGAGCAGGATGCTGAATTTGGTTTATCAGTGCCGTTCGCTGGCCGACCAGGCGGTCGCGGACGCGATGCAGAAGCTGGACATCAAGTTGTGTCTGGGTCTTGAGCGCGACGAACCGCATCGTCGGCCGGGTCGCCGCCTCGGCGATCGCCTCGGCGTCCCGGTCATCGTTCTTCTGCGCCTTGACGTAGGGACGGACATATTCCGGCGACATCAATCGCACTTCGTGCCCCCGGGCGACCAGTTGGCGGCCAAGGTGATGCGCTCCACAGCACGCCTCCATCGCCACCATGCAGCCTGGCAGCTTCGCCGCGAGCGCGATGATGCTCTCCCGCCGCATCCGCCGACGCAGCACGACCCGACCGGTGGCATCGAGTCCGACGACGCTGCAGCTGTTCTTGCCTAAATCGATACCTAAGATCACTATGGTCATTGGCTCGCTCCTCTTTCTTTCAGCACCAGCATCCTAGCGGATGCCCAGGGGGAGGGGCGGGCCATTCCATAAAGGGGGCGGACTGTAAATCCCAAAAGGGCGCAACATCGGACGCAACACGGCACCCACGCACGCCCCCGTCTCGTTGCCCTTCCGGCTATCCGCCCTGCTATCAGCCGCCACTTGCTGAACGCGGCTTGCGGAGCATCAAAAAGAGTTAGTGGCGTAAAACATGGCAACCAAACAAACCGGGACCAGTACCAAAAAGGTCCGAGGCCCATCCAAGACGTCTGTGGCCCTCATGGAAATCATGCGCCGGATAGCGGCCGAGACGAATCCTTTTACCGGCAGGGGCGTCGGCTATAAGCTATTTTCGCAGGGCCTAATTCCTTCCATGGAACGGAAGGAAATCAAAAGAGTATATCGACTCCTGAAGGAAGCTCGCGAGCAGGGAATAATCCCTTGGAGCTGGATAGTGGACGAGACTCGCGAACTTGAACAAGTAGCGAGTTGGGGCAATCCGGACCAATACGCGAAAGCGGTTATTCGGTCATATCGGCGCGACTACTGGGCCAGCAGTTAGAGCGCGTGGAGGTGTGGAGCAAGAAGGGTACCGTTCGCGGAGTCCTACAGCCGGTTCTTGACGAATATGGAGTTGGCTTCCGCGTGATGCACGGTTTCGCTAGCGCCACGGCCGCCTATGAAGCCGCCCGATATGCCGAGGATCAGCCGGTAGTGGCGCTCTATGTCGGCGATTATGACCCTAGCGGCCTCTATATGTCTGAGCATCACCTCCCGCAGCGGATTGAGAAGTACGGCGGTGAGGACTTAACCCTGCAACGCATTGCCCTTCTGGTATCGGATTTATCAGACCTGCCATCGTTCCCAGCGTCCGACAAGAAAGGCGATCCGCGCTATAAATGGTTCGTCTCTAACCACGGCAATCGTCGCTGGGAGCTTGACGCCCTCGACACTAACGACCGGCGAGAGCGCGTCGAGGAAGAGATATTAGACCTGATCGAACCGACCGCATGGGAACGCTGCAAGGTAGTGGAGCGCGTCGAGCAGGAGTCATTGCGTGAGATAATTGGCCGATAGGGCGGCGCAGAATGACGCTGACTCCCGATCCAAATCGCGGAAGCGCTGAACAAGATCGCCGTGAAAGCCGCGGCATGACTGCGGCCGTCACAGTCGAACGCCTCGACCGCGCCATAGCCACGGTTGCGCGCATGATGGTCAAGCATGATATGCCAGACCTGATCGTGACCATTCGCAGACTTTGAGGCCGAGCGCGACAAGCTGCGGCAGGCGACAGACGCGATGAGCTATGCTAAGGAACTGCTCGCCAAACGGGCGCAACATGGGATGCAACATCAAGGACCGGATAGCGCGCTAAGTACTCGATTTTATTGACGGGGGAGTGTCCCGAGCGGCAAAGGGGGCGGACTGTAAATCCGCTGGCTGACGCCTTCGTAGGTTCGAGTCCTACCTCCCCCACCACCTTGAAATCACAAGAGAAACTGCCCTTATGGCACCATCCATCGGGGCCATTTTCATGTCGCACGTGTCGCAAGAAAATACCAAGTAATTTCAACGGACGACAACCGACCACGGCGAGTGCATGTGACATGGGTTGCGACATGAAAGCTGCCGGGACCCATGATCCGTCAGCGTGCGCGCCGCGCGCGGCGACCAATTCCGAAATTCTTTCGGTAAATGCCCGCGCGGCGAGATCCAAATAATTTGGACAACGCGCCGGCCGAAGTAGGAAAGCTATCTGTAATCGACTTAAGCCCGACCTGCCCTTCCTTCGCCATGCTTTGCCCCGAGTTGCGTTTCTGTGGATGAATAAAGCATGGCTGGATTTGTTGCGTGCCCGGTCATGTTAGATCATGCATCGCGTAAATGAATAAGAGCGTCGAGTGCTCGAACACCCGACGCCCTCATTGCTCCAAGCTCGACCGAGGACTGCCTGTTTCCGAATGTCTTCATCCCTTCTGGAACGGTCGAGGGGAGAAAACTTGCCGTTATGTTTTGGATTCCAGGAGGCGGTTTTTTGCAGGAGGTAGCATGATTATGACCCTTCTCGGATAGTTGTCGATGGGGGTGTAGTCCTGGTTTCCGTCACCTACCGTATCGGCTTGCTAGATTCTTCGCGCAATCGGAGATCAATGCTGAAGGGCATGCATTTGACAATTACGGACTGCTTGATCAGCAATTTGCGCTACAATGGGTACCAAGAATATTACGGCCTTCGGCGGTGATCCGGATAACATCACCATATTTGGAGAATCAGCCGGCGCGATTAGCGTTTATGGGCATTTGACTTTGCCGGAATCAAGCGGCCTCTTCCATAAGGCCATTCTTCAATGGGCCGTCACCGAATACGCCAAAAGTTTTCGGGCGGTTCCAAGGAGCGTTATTACTCCGTTGGCTGACGCTACACAGCTCGCGGACAAATTCGCCGTGGCAGCGGGATGCACGAAGGATGTCCCAGGTGCCTACGGCAATTGCCAGTTCAGAAAATTATAGATCAGCAAATGCGCTTTATTTCGGGCCTAATCGTTGGTGCGCCGCCTGTCCCGGAATCCCTCGATTTAGTCATTCGAAACGGCACCTTCAACCGCGTTCCGATGATAAACGGCACGAATCATGATGAATGGCGCTGGCCACTAGCCCGAACCGAATTGCGAAACGGCAAGTGCCTTGCAACTGACCAATATCTGACCGCGGTCGAGAGTTTTTTGGTGATGGGGCGCCGAAAGTCGCGGCCGAAATACACGCCTGCCCAATTCGGTTCTCCAAGCGAAGCGCTCGCCGCAGCGGAAACGGATGCGTATTTCTCCTGTGGCGCGCTTCGCAAACGCTTGGCTGGCAGATTATGTGCCGGTTTATGGCTATGAATTTAATGACGCGAAAGCTCCGATGTATATGCCCACGGCGAGCTTCCCCTATGGGGCCGCACATACCGTCGAGCTGGTGTCTCCCCCATTGACCTTGGAAGAAAGCGGGCTTTCCGTAATGTTCTACCGTAAATCTAGAATTATTTTGGCAGTCCGGTCGGAAACCGAACACGAGCTCACTCGGCTTGTCCATCCTGTCTATAAAATATCTCAGAGCAAGATTCCGATCACGGCAGTGGGCGAGTTGGCTTATAGTGTGACGCATTTAGTGTATTTGCGTGGTTGGGAAAGCTAGCCGGATTTCCACAGAAGGACATTCGGCTAACGCCTCGAGGCATCTAAGCGAATCAGCAGAGTCACTGGAGTTGCCAAACCGTTATGCCTTTTGGTGCGCTGATAGAGCGTTTTGCGCGCCTCACGTCGCGTATGGCCACCCATGAACAAGATTGCGTCGCGGCGCGCACTACAAAAAAACCGCCTATGCTACAAGGTTTCCTGGCATTCGCGCCGACGTTGGCTGCTAGCTGGTTTTGGTGCAGTCGTGCATATAAGGCTCGCAAAAATGCTTATCAGCGCGTCATTTTGCATGGCCGCGGCGGGGAGAATCCTGAGTCCGATGAATCCCTTGGGCGCATCCTTCGTTGGGAGAGCCTCCTTCCATGGAAATCCACGCTAGTGAGGCTCCGAAAGCGCAAACGACGAATCGGAATCGCAGAGAGATACAGCGCACCGTTTGCCGATTAAGGGACGATAGCGGATTGGTATCGCCAGGGCGAATTTGGTATCTAGGTTGTCCTGCTACCAGAGAGTAGAAAAATCGTCTGGGGAGGATAGGGGCGGTTATCTCGGCCGCGTTTACGCGTCGACTGCTGCTCGCTGACTCCAACGACCGCTCAGGCGTGATATGTCCATTGCTAGCATCAACGCGGCGGCGCCCAAACCGAGCATCAGCGAACTAGCGTCGCGGGCTGCGGAAATTGCCCAGCTCGTTCGGCAATGCGCGGAGCAAACCGAGGCCAACCGCGTTGTTTCCGTCGAAGCGTTCGCGCAAATGCGCGACGCGGGCCTGTTTCGCATCATGCAGCCGGAAGTCTATGGCGGCTACGAATACGGCTTCGAAGTCTTGATCCACGCTGTCACACCGGTCGCGGCAGGCTGCGGGTCGTCCGGGTGGGTCTTTAGCCTCGGCATCGTTCATCAATGGCTGGTCGCATGTTTTCCGCGGCAAGCACAAGACGAATACTGGTCCGACCCGGATGCCGTTGCAGCGGGCTCCTATGCGCCTGTCGGCAAAGTTGTCCGCGTCGATGGGGGCTATCGTCTGTCCGGTCTTTGGAGTTTCACAAGCGGATGCGACCATGCGCAATGGCTCGTGCTTGGCGGCATGGTTCCACCGATAAATGAAACCGAGCCGCCAGCGCCCGGATTTTTTCTGGTGCCAATCGGCGATGTCCGACTCGACGACAATTGGTTCACTACGGGTCTCTCCGGCACCGGCAGTAAAAATACCGCGGCGTCGGACATATTCGTTCCGGCACATCGCATGGTGGTCGTGAGCGACCTGTTGGCTGGAACAGCGCCAGGCAGCCAAGTGCATGACAATCCGCTCTATCGGCAATCAATGCTATCGGCACTGCCATTCGCGCTGGTTGCGCCGATCCTGGGTATGGCCGAAGGCGCGCTTGCCGATTTCGTCGACATGGCGAAGGTCCGTACCACGCGGGGAGCGGTCGTCGGCGGCAACAATCGCATGGCCGAATTCGCAACCATCCAAGGCCGCGTTGCCGAAGCGACTGGCGCCATTGAAGCGGCAAGGCTGATGATACTCCAAGCCCTGGATAATGCGGCGGCGGCAGCCAAAGTCGGACGACAAGCTGATCTTGATCTCCGGCTGCGCAATCGTCTGAGCCAGGCTTTCAGTGTGCGGCTTTTGGTACAGGCCGTCGATGCCTTGTTTGCGGCTGCGGGTGGACAGGGGATTTTCACGGGAAAGCCGATCCAGCGGGCGTGGCGCGATGTTCATGCCGGTGCCGTGCACGTCAGCATGAACTGGGATGCGGTAAGCACGATGTATGGCCAGCACGCGCTTGGGTTAGAGCCCAAGGGGCAATACTAGCCTTCGCGGCAAGCAGTAGGAGAAATAATGGAGCGCAAGAGTTTCGTCGGCATACCGGCGCGGCTAGGTGCAATTCTGGCCCTCTCCGCCGCCCTGACCATGGCAGGCAAGCCGGTTCGGGCCGAGGATTATCCGACGCGCCCGGTCCGCATTGTCGTGCCGACCGGCCCCGGCGGCGGCTATGACGTGATGGCTCGGCTTCTCGCCGAGCAGCTTGGTCCTCGCTTGGGGCAGAGTGTTTTCATTGAAAACAAGACGGGCGCCGGCACCATCGTCGGCACCCAGGCGGTCATTGCGGCGCAACCGGACGGTTACACGTTGCTGGCCGGCGGATTGAGCAACATCGTCTTCAACGCGAGCCTATATCGCAAGGCGCCATACGATCCGCTGAAACAACTCGTGCCGGTCGCCATCGTTTACAGACTCGCCTATATGCTGGTCGGATCGAACGATGTGCCATTCGCCGATTTAAGGGCGATCATATCCGCCGCGAAGGCCAAGCCGGACAGCATCAATCTCGCGACCGCGGGCGTGGGGACCGGTCAACAGTTGACGGCCGTGGCTTTCATGAAGGCGACCGACACCAAGCTTGTCGAAGTACCCTACAAAGGTGCTACAGCGGTCTATCCGGACCTGATCGCCGGTCGGGTCGATCTGTTCTTCGATTCCATCACGGGGGCGCTGCCGTTCGTTCAGTCCGGCAAGGTAAAAGGCTTTGCAATCCTGGCGCCGCAGCGGTCCAAAGACGCGCCAAATGTTCCGACCATGGACGAGGCAGGCATAACCGGTCTGAACGTCGATTCGTGGATCGGTCTATTCGCGCCGGGCGGTACACCGAAGTCGGTGATCGAAAAATTGCAAAAAGACATCACTGAATTGGCGCCCGAATTGAAAACAAAGTTCGCCACCGTGGGCGCCGAGTATATGTGGGTGCCGCCCGACAAGCTCGATAGCTTCGTGCCCGCTGAATACGACAAATGGACGAAGCTGATCAAGGACGCCGGGATCACCTTGGAGTAATCTGCACTTCTGGTCGATCGGTATCGAGGTTGTATTTTCTGGAAAAGCGAGGGCTGACGTGACCGACTACTGGCTCAACAAGCTGTTTTTCGATCTGCAACACCAACCTGAGAAAGCTGCGCGGTTCAACAGCGACATGAAAGCGGTCCTCGCGGACTATCCGCTGAAGGCTGGTCTGCGTGAGGCGGTAATCAACGACGACTTGGCGGTCATGGCGCCGCATGCCAACGCCTATCTGCTTCGCTTTTACTACGCGATCCGCGGCGTCAAAGATGATGATTTTATTCGCCGGCTTAATGACTTACCGGCTTCGGGAGGTGCCTCAAATGGGTGAACTCGTTGGTATCTACGCGGCGAGCCACGGGCCAATGATCGCGCGAGAATGGGATCACCTACCGGCAGACGTGCAGAGGCGGATTGACGCTGGTTTCTCTAATGTCGGCTCCCGGCTCAAAGCGGCGCGTCCCGATGCCCTAGTCATCTTGTCCCCTGACCATTGGGTCAACTTCTTCCTAAACAATCTTCCGGCGTTCTGTATCGGCGTCGGCGACGAGCATGACGGCCCGCCCGAGCCATTTCTCAAGAAGGTGTTCAAACACGACACGCTCAAAGGGCACCCGAGCTTTGCAAGGCATATACTGGATACAGCATTGGAGCGTGGCGCCGATCCGTCGGCGTCACATCGCCTGGCGCTCGATCATGGGTTCTGTCTGCCGCTGTGGCGAATGAATCTCGAAACCATTCCGCCGATTGTTCCAATAGTTGTCAACGAAGTTGAGGCGCCGATGCCGACTGTGCGGCGATGCCTGGAATGGGGTCATTTGCTGCGAGCGGCTATCGAAACCTATCCGGAGCCGCTCCGTGTCGCGGTATTAGGGACGGGCGGTCTGAGCCACTATATTGGCCAGCCGGGGATGGGACAGATTGACGAGGAATTTGATCGCACCTGCATTTCTGCCTTTGAAGATGGCGACGAAGCTCGGATTGCCGACACGTTGGAACAGGCCGTAAAAAAGAGCGGCAACGGCGGGGACGAGGTGCGGAATTGGGTCATCGCGCATGCAGTATCGGGCGGCAGGGGCTTTGAGCTTTTAGGTTACGAGCCTTTGTCGGAAATCTACGTCGGTTGCGCTTTTGCGCAATGGCAGGTGCAGTCATCCGCATCGGCAGCGAAGATTAAAACTTCGCATTAGAGAATGAATTGCCACAATATAAGCCAGACCCGCATCGTTATAGTGGGCGCCGTTTTGAACCCTAATCGTTTAGTTCTGGCATTTGACGCGCAACGAGTCCCAAACGAGGAGCTAGATCATAGAACTCTATCATTTCTGGCACTCCGTTTGTTTTAGTGAAAGTACGGATGCCGCGTCGATCTTTTTCGCTTTCAGCTTCCGCCCAGAATACTTTTCTGTGTATCCCGCTGACGTCGGACCCACGGCAGCACGTAACAGCGAGGCCAATTAAGATTCTTCGATTATCAATTAATATATTCAGCCGTGCTCCTGGCCATTGCGTGACCGCGCCAGAAATCGCCGGCAAGTCGGATAGCCGACGATGGTAGGCCTCGACTGAGGGCAATTGTGGTGGACCAGATAGCCGAAGGCGAAGGTCCTCGATTCTGATAAGCTCTACGCCCCAAAATAAGTCGGCCATCGTCACCGTTGAATCAAAGAGGTAGCGGCCAGAACTTTTCGCCAGCCTTTTGTCGAGCTGACGCAATGCCTCTTCTCCGTGCGCGATTTGTTGCTGATGAATCAACCAAATCATCCGCGGTCGCCTTTTGCTTTGCGCGCTTTGCACTATAAGCGCGATGCAGCACGGTATACTGAGCATTTCCAGCCATCAGGCTCTCGCAACGACGCACCTTCGAAACCGCGAAGCTGTTATCGGCAGCAAATGGGGTGGGCTTGCCAACAGTCACAGCGAGAAGCGGATAATTTGGGAGATCATCGACAATCGCAATCTCGGCCGCTATTGCGTCGCGAAATTTGTCTGAGATGAGACTATTCGGCGCCGAACGATTGCGGCGATCAAGTTCGGTGCAAATATTCTTGGAATTGACTATCACCTCGTGCGAGTCACTGAGAACTATCGTTCGAACAACGCAAGCGTCGCAGCCCGTCGTCGCTACCGACGTTGAGCCAGGATGATCATCAGCGAGCGAGTGCTTCCCCGTCTTACTGCGAAACGAGTTTGGCTTTAATGACCACATTTAAGCTGCAACGCGTTCTGCGGCGGGGCGTCCAGTTGCGGCAGCCAGAACGTCTTTAGCGTTGAACTTCTCGTCTGTGCGACGCCAGGCGACGATTTGGTCCGGTCGTATCAGGACAAGGTCGCTTTCGTAGATATCCCGCGCCTCTTCATCATCGTAAGTGAAGGCTTGAAGAACTATTCCTGCCGCGGCAGCCGCTCCAACGAACGAGGATGACGCGGACTCGTTTTTTGCGAGACACAACAATGTCCATTCGAACCCGAACGCGTCGTACAAGGATCTCCCATCGCTTAGCCAGAGATGCGGTGCCCGCCCCCCGGGTTTTCCCGTCGGCACATAAATAGTCGGAGCATCCGGCGGTGATGGCACTCGATCCTTGGCAATAATGGGCGAATGGTCATACCGCGCGCCGAAGGTGAACCCCGGAATATTGAATTCGGATTGAGCGTGACCGGCCAGCTTGCTCGAAATATCGTCGCGCGGTCTTGTCGGTTAGCGAGGCTGCTTCCTGGGCTCGCAGCTGCGTATGGAGTACAAATTGCTCCCGGCTATCGACGGCGATCAGGAGAGCCCGCCGCTCCGCGTTAAATGAGCAGTACATCCAGGTCTTGGGATGTGGGCAAGTGGCGTAAAACGTTGGCGCCTTCATGTAGATCGCCAACATCTGGCCACCCATGAAATCACGATCGGCACCGGGGTCGCCGCCATAGGCGAAGCCGAGTTGCTGCCGAATAGAGCTGCGCCGGCCATCCGCGCCGAATAGGAATTCGGCTTTGATGCGTCGCGATTCTCCGCTGGCGACAGAGCTGATGCAGGCATCAACGCCGTCGCTGTTTTCCTCAAACGAATTGAGCCGCCACGAGAATCGTAGTGACACCGACGGTAGCGCCGCAGCGTGTCGGTAAAGCACGGCCTCGACGAATTTCTGTGAGACACGATGAGGCGCTTCGGCGGCGCTCCACGAACCGCCGCTCATTTTCATCCAATTTTTGGCCTCTTTCGCCGACGGCAAGCGGACGCGTCCGAGCTCATGGGTGGTGTAACGCGTAAAATAGGCAATGTCGGTGGGGTAGTCGTCCGGCAATCCCATGCTGCGGACTTCCTCGACGAAGCCAAGGCGCCGAAAATGCTCCATTGTGCGGGCTTGTGTCGCGTTGGCCTGCGGACTGAACGCGGTGCTTGCCTTCTGGTCGACCAAAATGACAGCAATCCCGCGGCGGCCAAGCTCGTTGGCGAGCATCAGCCCGCATGGACCGCCGCCCACGATGAGGACCTGAGTCGTCTCAGTGACCATCGCGCGAACGTGCGCTAGCCAACGAGCTCGTGATTTACCGCGAAATCCTCAGGCGGCACCGGTCCCCACAGGTAAAACGAATCGTGTGCGGGATTGTCCTCGGCACGCCAATCGCAGTTCACGGGAATGTAATCAATGTCGGCCGAGTATTCCGAGTAACTCCCCCAAGGGTCGCGGACATAGTGGAAATAGTTCGATCCAAGTACGTGCCGTCCAAGGCCCCATCCAGCGCTATAGCCTTTGTCGGCCATATGCATGGCGCCGAGGCCGATGTCATCTATAGAGCCAACATCCCAGCTCAGATGATGCAGCCCCGCACCTTGAGCCTTGGCGAGCGCAATCAGATGATGATCGCTGCCGTGAATACCGTGCATGAAGGCGATGCCGTCGCCGGACCGGTCAGACAGCCGCAAACCGAGAACCCGCTCGTAGAATCCAATGCTGGCGGGCACATCTGCGGTGAAGATCAGGATGTGCGCAAGTCGGCGGGGGTTAATGCGTGGCGCTTGGCTTCGGTTCGGCGCTCCTTGCGTTCCTACCGGCGCACTGCCCATGACAAACGACGACTTTTGGTTGGGCGAAGATTTCTCCGCGACGCGCAGCTCCATGAGCAGGCCGTCCGGGTTGTGAAACCATAATCCGTTCGATTCGAAACCCTGCGGAGGATCGAGCAAGGTCACGCCAAGCTGGCTTAATTTCTCCTTGAAACGCGGAAAATCGTCTTCGAAGACACCAAAGCTCAGATGAGACAACCGCTTACGGGAACCTTCGATGATTGTGCCCCAACGATGGGTGTGTCCATGGGAATGAACGTCGATCCGGTTTCCCCGCGCCTGAAGGTCGAGACCGAATTCGCCATAGAATTTCTCGGCGAGCCGCATATCTGGCACAACGAGATTAAATCCGTCTAGCGAATGGACGCCGAGTTCTCCAGGGCGTCGAGTCGCACCTATAAAGCCTCTGATCTGCGTCATTTTTGTTTTCCTCGCTTGTCTCCGATGGCTTTGCTGCCGATTTGTTTCACCCGCTCACCGCGGGTATGGGTTCATCGATAACTGAGTTGTGCAGAATTCCGATCCGGTCGATTTCGACTTCGCGGGTCAATTGGCCGACCTTTGAAAAGAGCCTCGACTGCGCCCTTCAGGCGCGCTGGGCCGCCCTTGATCAGCTCTTCCAGCCTCCCCGGGTAGCCAGCTTCCGAGGTCGTCAGGCCAAGCGCCACGCCCGCGGCGTCCAAAACCACCAAGCCTTCCAGACCATCCCTACGAGGGAACGGTGTAAATCGCATGGACGTTTCCTCGATTGCCGCCGCGCTTTAGGCGCCTAAGTGCAAAGATAGAGGGTCCAACGATCGCCGTAAGATGGCAAAAGAGTTGTCTTGATACCCCTTTGGTATCAGGACAAGATGGCCCGATGAAACTAAACCAGCTGCGCAATGTCAGGGCTATTGCCGAGCATGGCAGCCTAAGGGGAGCTGCCCGAGCGCTTGGCTTGGCGCAACCAGCACTTACCCGCAGCGTGCATGAGCTCGAGCATGAGCTTGGTGCTCCATTATTTGAGCGACGACGGCGCGGCATGACCCTGACCCGAGCGGGCGAGGCCTTCGTCTGCCGTGCCAATTCGATCCTGGGTGACCTGCGACGAGCCCGCGAAGAGGTAGAGCAAATATCCGGCAACACTCAGGGAACCCTGGTCGCTGGACTTTCAATTGCAGCACACGTCGCGCTTCTCCCGCATTCGCTGAGGCGGTTTCGCAAACGCTATCCAGATGTATTCCTCCATCTTATCGAAGGTTTTTTTCCGACTTTGGAAGCTGGCCTGAAAGACGGCAGCATCGATTTCTACATTGGGCCTCGTCCCGAGGGGGCCGTTCCAGATGGCCTTGTTGGCGAGACGCTATTCAATCATGAACGCTCGATCGTATGTCGCTCCGGACATCCCCTAACGCGTACGCTGAAGTCGAAAAGACAAGTCGCCCTGGCGGATCTTGTCAGCGCCGAATGGGTTACGACCAGCATTACCCATGACGTCGATGAGGAGTTAGGCGCTCTTTTCCAGAAGAATGGGCTACGGCCACCTAAAATCGTGGCTCAGTCTCAATCTGCGCTTAGCCTTATCATGGCCCTTGTCTACGGCGACATGCTGGCGATGGTGCCACTTCAATTCACCGATTTCGCTTTGGCAAAAGGTGCTGTGACGTCAATACCTGTCAAAGAAAGGCTTCCCGCACCCGCCATGGTTTTAATTAAGCGCAGTGGACTTTCGTTGACGCCAGCGGCCGAATATTTTGTCGATCTTTTACGATCGCAAAACCAGAATGGCAATAATTGACTTCGCCGCTGGCGACGTCGGCGCTCGAACTTCCAGGGCCCCACGCTTACACTGCCGGATACAGCGGACAGCGGCGTCGACACGGTTCCGGCACGTCAGCGAGCTTATGGTTCATCTCATAGCCTGCGGACACGGCGGACCAATATCGCGCGTCAATCTGGATGAGAACGGCGGCGGCAGTCAGAGTTTGATGAGCGGCCGCTAGCGCTTGGATGATGATCTGGAGCTTGACGGTTAGCAACCGGTTTTAGCCGGGCAGCGTTTTGTGATTGTCGCTGAGCGTCAATCAGCCTTTTGTTATTCGGCGTGCATTTCTCTTATGACCCCTGAACGGGGGATCGGCGCCTGATCTTCCGATCAAGGGGGTACCAAGGTAGCGGCTCCTCTCAAAAAACGCACGAGCGGGCTTCCTACGGGCTCGTTTCTTCGGCGCGAAGCCAAAAACCCAATGCAAGCCGACCGCAAGCCGCTCGCGCGCCACGGCGCTATGGAGGGCGCGCTCGCTCGCGGCTTGCTCACTTGGGGGAAGAGGAGGTCAATTTTGGACGCCTATTGAGAGAGTTTTTCCTTGATGGTCGCGTGGGTTGGCGGGCGGCCTGAACCGCGCTTGCGGTCGAGGGCAGCGCGACGACGATAGCTTTCGACGTTCATCTCGAAGATGGTCGAGTGATGAACGAGACGGTCGATAGCGGCCAGCGTCATAGCTTGATCTGGAAAGATTTTCCCCCAGTCACCGAAGGGCTGATTGGCGGTGATCAACATCGACCGCCGCTCGTAGCGACTTCCAATGAGCTCGAACAGCACACTGGTTTCGGCTTGATCCTTGCTGACGTAGACAATGTCGTCGAGAACCAAGAGGTGATACTTTTCGAGCTTGGCGAGCGCATTTTCGAGCGCGAATTCGCGACGCGCGATCTGCACGCGCTGGACGAGATCACTGCTGCGCATGAACAGCACGCGCCATCCGTTCTCGACCAGCGCAAGCCCGATGGCCGCCGCCAAGTGGCTTTTGCCGACGCCGGACGGGCCGAACAGCAAAAGATTGGCGCCCTTTCCAGCCAGCTGTCGCCGGCGGCAAGCGCCATGACCTGCGCCTTGCTGCCCATCGGCACCGCATCGAACGCGAAGTTCTGCAGGCTTGCCGACCGGCAGTCGGGCTTCGGTGAGATGGCGCTCGATGCGGCGGTTGCCGCGATCGGCGATCTCGTGCTCGGCGAGAGCGGCGAGGAAGCGAGCCGCGGGCCAGCCTTCCTTGTCGGCTTGCTCGGCGAGCTTGGGCCACATCAGCTTGATGGCGGGCAGCCGCAAGTCGGCGAGGAGGAGCTCGATGCACGTGACATCGACAGACACAGTTCCTCGTAGCGCAGGCTGAGGTCCTCTTGGGCAACGCGATCGAGGTTGCAGAATGCCGCTGACAGGCTGTCGCTGTTGCTCCGGCACGCCGCCGAGCACCCTCAGCGCATTCTGCAGACCTTCGGCGAGCGCCACAAAACTCTCGCCGCCGAGCACGACATGGGCATGCTCGAAGCCCGAGAACGCCAGTCGGAAATGATAAAACCGATGATCGAAGTGCTCACCCGCGATCGTGATGTCGAGCGCGCCCATGCGGTGAAATCGGATAGACCCATCCGCCCCGGCGGCTGCTCCTGGCGAAAGATTACATCGCGGTTGGGACCATTGAGCGCCCGCCATCCGGCGACGCGGCGCTCTAGAGTCCGCCGTATTCCCGGCGCAATCCCGGGATTGCGACGGCAGATCTCCTCGAAGATCGCCACGGCGCGGATACCGGGCGCCGCCGCCAGCATCGGCACGATCTCGCCGTCCCACACGCCGGCTGGCGGGTCGGGACGGCGGCGTCTACGGGGGCGCGCAACCGCGGATCGGTTCGATTCGATTGAGCAATCGGTCAACGAGCCCTACAAGAAGGTGAGCCGCCCAGGCGCCTTCGGCTGCGACCGCGGTGACATCGTCATCGAGCCTAAGGGTGCGACGGAAATGTGCCGGACCTGGTACGCGCACAAGGTGGCCGAAGATCGAGACAAGCGAGTACACTCCCGCCATCGGCGCCATCGACGAAGCAATCGCCGCGCGTCGCGCGCTCAAGGCGCGGCCACGGCATAGCGTTATCAGGCGATCTCCGCCTATGCGGCGGGTAGGCCATGCCGGCTTAACGGCCCGGCCCTCGGGGACAAGACCGCCTGTCATCGGGAACTTCTCAATCGCGGAACAGCATGACCGACCAGTCGTTAGCTCCTCTGATGGGCATCAACAGGAGGTGAAACGATGAGGCGAACTCTTTTGGCACTTTCCGCGATTGCGGCATTGACGGCGGGATCGGCCGGGGTGGCGAACGCGCAAGGCGTTGGCATCGGTCCAGGCGGAGTGTATGTCAGCCCTGGTCACGACCGCGGCTACCGCGACCGCGACTACGGCGACCGCGGCTACCGCGACCGCGGCGACAATTGCCGGATGGTGATCACGCACCGCAGGGGTCCCAATGGCAGCGTCACGGTACGTCGGCGCATCTGCGACTGATCCACTGTGTTCGCGAGAATTCCTCTTGAGAGGCCTCGGCGGAAGCCGGGGCCTTTTCTCGGTGCGCGAGCCTGACGGGCAGCTTGGAAGTGGGAGAATCATGCATCGGCGCCGGCGAAGCTCCCTGGCCGTGGCCCTTTCTGAAGGGCGGCTCCCCGTGGCTGGTTCGTGAGGTCCTACCCGATCGGACGAGCGGGTCGCGATGACGACGTCATCAGGCATCGGGTGGTAAATCCCCGTGCTCTGCGCCAGCGGCTTGGAAGCGGCAGCTTAGAGAGGATAAGCGCCCTTTGCTTGCGTTCTTAATCGGGAGCCTGAGCAGGCCAACAAGGCTCAACAAGTAAAGGCGCTGAGACCTTCCTCCTGCTGTTATCCGTGTTTCGGCGCTGGATTTGGCCGAGGTTGCAACATCACCTTGTTGGCTCCTGCCACTATCGGGCGCTGCTGATCGAACAGGGAAATAGATAGGGTTTGACTCTGACTGGGCTCCGGCTCGGCTTCCTTGACGGGCTCACTTGGTGACGATGGCTGAGGGTCAATCGCTGCCAGAATGCGCGTTTCTTGGCGGATAGGCGATTAGGGCCTGAGGACGGCGCATCGATCTGGACGAGGGCGACGACGTCAGCGCTGCGGTGGAAATGCGGTCGCGCTTGCAGGGAGCCAAATACGGTCGTGCGAGGACGTGATCGGGTCGTGGTGGTTTTCGGTGATTTCGAGCTTAATACCCGGAGGGGACCCGAGACGCTTGTGGGATGTTTTCGAAGATCGGATCACTCGGCGCCCCAATGCATTTGAATGATCCCGGAAACTAGAGCTTCAAAATCCTCTCGGCGACGCGGCCCGGCGGGTTAATCCGCGTCACTCTCGGATTGACGCGCCCTGAGTCCGAGGGTCCTGGTCGGACGATCACCAACACCCGCTCGTGGCGGTACTCCTCCTGGCCGGGTTCGACTTGTAGGAACCTACCCCTGCGCAAGCAGCTTGAGGAGTTTCTCGATCTGAACTGCTCGATTTGCCAATAATCGTCGGGTTTTCAGCCAACCGACGTCTGCTCGACATCCAACGCATCGGGCACGAGTGCTTCATCGGCGAAGCTGCGTTCCGGACATGCAAAGGCCCGTCATCGTCTTTCATTCGGCATCCAACGTGATCGTGTGCCATGGCGATGAACGGAAAGCCGACAGTGAAGGCGTGCCCTTGCGAGTGATCAGGGACGGCCACCGGTCATGGCGCGCCATCAGGGGCGCTATTGCTGCCCTGATCGCTGCTTTGGCGCAACAGTTTGTCCCGGTGCTTTTCGATCTCTTCAGGTTCTCCCGGCAGTTTCGCTGCGGCTATCGTGAAGCTGTGCTCCCGCGCGGATGATGACAAAGGCCGCGAGCGGGTCTGGACTGCCACGCTGCTTTCATGATCTTCCCTCATTAGTGTATGCTTACTTTAGGGGATAGTGCTAGCGGGCGCGCGGCTTACATATGCTGCAGGTGACATCTTGAGCCTGGTCATTGAAGGAGAGCGCCAGATGGATCGGCGACGACGAGATGAACCCGATCTATGATTTCAAAGACCAAGTGGCCCTTATCACAGGCGCTGCGAAAGGCATGGGGCTGGCTACGGCGCGCATGTTCGCCGAGAACGGCGCCTCCGTCGTGCTGGCCGACGTAGACGGCGACCTATCCGCAAACGAGGCCGAGCGGATCGTCGGCGACGGCGGCAACGCGATCGGCATGGCCTGCGATGTCGCTGACGAGGCGCAGGTGGCCGCGATGGTCGATCGCGCGGTCGCAGAGTACGGCCGGCTCGACATGGCATTCAACAATGCCGGCATCCAAGTGCCGCCTTCGGACGCCGCCGACGAGTTGATCGAGAATTTCGAGCGCGTCACCGCAGTGAACCAGCGGGGGGTCTGGGCCTGCATGAAGCATGAGCTGCGCGCAATGCGTCAGCAAGGGAGCGGCGCGATCGTCAACTGTTCGTCGCTCGGCGGTCTCGTCGGCCTGCCGCAACGGGCAGCGTATCATGGTACTAAGCACGCGGTTCTCGGGATGACTAAAAGCGCAGCTGTCGAGTATGCGCCGCGCGGCATCCGTATCAACGCGGTCTGCCCTGGCACGATCGACACACCGATGGTCGCCGCCATGCTCGACGGTCAAGCTGAGGCTATGGCAGAGATCATGAAGCAGCAGTCAATTGGCCGTCTTGGCCGGGCTGAGGAGGTCGCGGCCGCGGTGCTCTGGCTGTGCAGCCCGGCCGCGAGCTTCGTGATCGGCGTCGGCCTGCCGGTCGACGGTGGCTTCACCGCGCATTGAAGGAGAGGACGACAATGGAGATCACGCGCGCCGGATCGAAGCCATCAGGCAAGGGACCCGCGGACTGGTTCACCGGCACCGTTCGTATCGACCCACTCTTCACCGCGCCGGCGCCGGCCCGCGTTGGCGGCGCGGCTGTCACTTTTGAACCGGGCGCTAGAACTGCCTGGCACACGCATCCGCTTGGTCAAACCTTGATCGTGACCTCGGGCGTCGGCTGGGCACAGCGCGAGGGCGGTCCCGTCGAGCAAATCCGCCCGGGCGACGTGATCTGGTTCCCGCCCGGCGAGAAGCACTGGCACGGTGCGACGGCTGCCACAGCCATGACGCACATCGCCATCCAGGAGTCACTCGACGGCAAGGCCGTCGAGTGGCTGGAGCATGTCACCGACGAACAGTATGGCGCCGGAACGGACGTGTCGTCGCGCAGCCATCGGTAACGGCAATTACGCCAGAATCCAAAAAATGTGGGGGCTTGCAAATGCTGAACCTACTGCGGAAGCCTCGTCATCACACTTGGATTGACGGACCTGCAATGGCACAAGAGCGCATTTTGATTTCCTCTGATGGGGGACGATCAATGCCGAGCTGGTTGACAACAATTCAACCCGCTCGCTCGTTCAGATGTTGCCGTTCACAGTCGAGATGCGCGACCCACCTGCGTCGACAGGCTACCTGCCTTCGCCATTGCCTGCGGTCGAGCGGCAACTCGATTTCTCGACCGGGCGCTGGGACTCTGGAACTCCGATCACTTTGTTCATCTACTACCGCAGCGGCCGCGTGCCTCAGCCCGGGATCATCTTGCTCGGCCGAGTGACCGATGACGTTTCGACTTTAGATCTGCCCGGTTCGATCAGCGTCCGAATAGAACGCATCAGATGACACTCTTTCCGCGGCAAAGCCCCGCGTTGTAGCAGCCCTTGGGCCATCTCAGGGAGTCAGATCAATGCACCCAGGCCGCATAGCGCTGGCCAAAGAGTTCGGCGCGACGGACGTCGTGAGCGAGCGGGGCGAAGAAGCGATCGAGCGCGTGCGCGGCCTGACTGGCGGCTTCGGCGTCCACTCGGTGCTCGAATGCGTCGGCACGGATCAGGCGATACACACTTGACGCGGAAGCGTGGCGCGATCGGATCGTGCTGGCGACCAAAGCTACCAACAATGGGGGAACGGACGATCGCCGACTGTCCGCTTACGACATCCGCCGCGCCTGCGAGGTAAGCCTCCGCCGGGCCGCAAGGCCGTAAACGGGGGCCGGGCGTTGCCGCCTCTGCAATGCGAAGCAGCAAGCAGCGGGCATCCGCACTGCAAGCAGTAATTGAAAGCCTACGACGCTTTGCGGAGGGGTGGGCGAGGCGCCCTCCGACGCTGGCGCTCGCCTGGGTATCCACAATCCGTGCGCCAGAACTCTTAACACCGTATCGGCGAATTCCAGTCGGGGATCTCACACCGCACCATTTCTAACGAGGATCATCTGCTCGAGCTTGGAATTCGGTGCTTGTGCTTCGCGGGGCTGGAAGACATTGCAGGGTGCGGCCGGACGTAAAGGTTATTCGGCGCGCAGTAGCCGCCGCTGCCGCGCGCGGTCGCCATGCACTGTTCGTAGGTGGAAAAGCCGCAATTGGTACCCGCACCATCATGAAATTTTGAGCACCACGGCCAGTTCTGCGTTCGCGCCGTGATCGGGGCTGCGAAAACGACTGCAATGAGAACTCCAAACTGAATGGCATGACGCATTTCGGCTTCCCTCGCCAAGTCGAGCGCTGACCTACAAACGCTGGAATGCGCATGTTATTCCGCATAATCGCACTCATGCCAGCGATGTCCCTCTGACACGGGACCGTTCAGGCCGAATAACCAAAGCTCCCCGGTCGATAGGCTAGACGATGGTGCGCGTTAAGTATCTGATGGTGCCGCACGCTTGAGCGCAGCGCCGCCGCCCAACTTCGATTTGGCAGCTGCCTGGCGCCCTGATCCGTCAGGGACCGTAGTTGCGCGACAGCTCAGCGCCGCTGCCACGGTTTGGAGATAAATCGCGCGTAGGAGGTGTTCGGCTTTCAGCAGTATACATTATGCAGCTATGCAGCTGTCCCTAGCTTCGTCGGCGCCTCCAAAAGTCACGTTTGGTGCGCGCGCGTAAAGCACCTTCTGAAGTTCATCGAGCCGAGCAAGCTCGAGCGCAGCGTGTGTCGGCGCATCGTCTTCTCGATGGCGTGACGCATGATTGCCCTGGCGCACGCGCCCTCGTCGAGTTGGCAGCCGAAGACAAGAAGAGCGACCCGAATACCCATTGATCGCTGCAGGTGGGCTTGCCGCTGGCCTTAACGAGGCCGCCGGTGCCGTAACTCTTGCGTAAATGCGCAATCGTTGCGCGCACGGCCTCGTCGATGCAGTTAGCGCACGCGCGATGCCGTGTTGATGTCAAAGATTAGGTCACAAACTATCAAAGATAGGTCACAGACTAGGTGTCTACTGCTCTTTAATTTATTCAGGGAGGCTGGAGGACTATGGCAAAATCAAAATCTGCGTGTAAGAAACACTTACTGGCGAGTGTCGTCGTGATGTTGGGCGCCACGGTCGGCTGGTGGACCGCGCTGGCGCAGGACCAAAACAGCGGCGGCGGCGGGCAAGAAGGGCAGTCGGCGCAGCAAGGGCAGCAGGCGCAGCAAGGCCAGCAGGCGCAGCAAGGCCAGCAAGGGCAACAAGGGCAACAAGGGCAACAAGGGCAACAAGGGCAACAAGGGCAACAAGGGCAGCAACAGGTCGGAAATAGCGGCGGAGGCGGCGCAGCCTATGTCCGCACCGATCTCGTCTCGGATTCACAGAACCTTGTCCAGCCGGCCGATCCTAATCTGCAGAACGCTTGGGGAGTGGCAAACGCTCCTGGCGGTGCGCTGTGGGTTTCCGACAACAATGACGGACTTTCCACACTCTATGACGGCAACGGTAAAAAGACCAATCTGACCATCACCGTCCCCTTGCCGGCGGGGAAGTCGCCGCCGCCAGCGGCGGCTCCGACCGGGATGGTGTGGAATCCGACCACGGCCTTCACGATCACCGTGGGGGGTACCACCGTGCCGTCAATTTTCATTTTTGATACCGAGGACGGAACCATCTCGGCCTGGAACCCGGCTGTCGATCCGATTGCCAACGGACTATCGACAGCGACCCTCATTGTCGATAATTCCGCCAGCGGTGCGGTTTACAAAGGCCTCGCCTTCGGCACCAACAAGCACGGCAATTTCCTGTTCGCGACCAATTTCGCAGCCGGCACCGTTGAGGTCTTCGATCAGACCTTTAAGCCCGCGACGCTCGATGGCAGCTTCAGGGATCCGGACATTCCTGCCGGTTTTGCGCCATTCGGGATCGCCAACATCGACAACAATCTGTTTGTGACCTACGCCAAGCAGAATGCGCAGAAAAACGATGAGATCACAGGGCCCGGGCTTGGCTTCGTCGACGTCTTCACCACCGACGGCGTGCTGATAAAGCGCTTCGCATCAGGCGGCACGCTCAATGCCCCGTGGGGCGTGGCACGCGCAACGCAGAACTTCGGCCAATTTAGCGGGGACATTCTGATCGGCAACTTCGGACAGGGCCAGTTCGGCGGGCAGATCAATGCCTTCGATGGGGGCAACAAGAACAGCTTCCTCGGCCCCCTGCAGGGTACCAGCGGACTGCCTATCTCGATCGATGGGCTGTGGGCGATCGTGTTTGGCACGTTCTCAAACTCAAACGCCGATACCCTCTATTTCACTGCAGGGCCAAACCAGCAGCAGGACGGGCTGTTTGGCAAGATCGCGGCGCAGTCCAACTCTGACACGGCGACGAATACGCAGTAATTGCGAGGCGTGCGACACAACTGCAACGTGCTGGCCGTGGATCAAAATACCGGCCTCCGGGCGGCCAGCACAGCGCTGACTTCATCATCGCATCGTGCTCAGCCGCGACGACCCTGGCGAGCTTCGTCCGCGTCCATAGCCGATCGATATCCCGCGGGCGTAAAAGAGCAGGGCCGCTGCGCCCCGGCGGCTCATGTGCAATTGTGCAGTCGATTAATGGGGAGCGCAGCGGTACCCGGCTTATCGGCTCAGCTTCAGCAACTCGAGTGTGCGAGCGTCTGCCTCGCTATGATAGAGTTGGTTTAGTGCTTCCGTGAACAAAGTACGCTCGGAGTGATCGGAAGCGGCCTCACGAAAGAGCGTCAAACACGATCGAAACTTCAGATCATCGGAGGTCCAAGAATTTCGAACGCTGACTTGCCCCTGCTGTGCATCATCAGCTAATAGCATAACGTAAGCGTTCCCCCAGAACGGGGTCAGCCAAGTAACGCCTGGCCGTGTTCCAGATCGCGAATTGCGTAACGTCGGGCCATCGGACTATGCCCCAGGCCGGAAAGTTGCGGAAAGATGTACCACATCCAATGGGTCCGCTTGCGTCCATCCGCTAATTCCCGAACGACTTGGCTATAGACTTTCGCCTGACCGTGCAAAAAATAAATGAGATCCGGTTGAGTCACTCGGCGTCCCCAACGATGCGGGTCGGCTTAGCATTTGGACAGCGGCCAACCTCCTGCCGGCTAGCCTACCACTCGATCGAGAAAAGCTCCTCGTTCCGGAGGGCGCAGCGATTTTTGATGGCGGCTGGTTCGATCAACAGGCATCCGTCACTCTGCGCCTATTCGCGCCGACACAGAAGTGGTAAACTGGAAGAAGTGGCGAAGATCGTCCTGCATCGACCCAGAACGCCAATCTGATCCGGCGAACGTGTGTGGGAGAGTCAGTAGGCCGATCGAAATGGATCACGGAGAGCGACTTTCGCCATTTTCTGCGCGGCGGTGCGCCTCATTGATTTGTTTCTTTGCCCTAGCCCCCAGTGCTAAGAGTGGGCGCCGTCCAAGTATGGGTCGGCGACCTAAGATAGTTGGCAAACGGAGTGCTGTCGAAATCCGTCGGAGATACCGGCATCGAAATGGCGTTGGCTGCCGCCGATCGAGCCTTGTAGTTGAAGAATACTTGATCCGCGAAATCGAGAGCGGCACTCCAATATCCCATGCTCATCTGGTGGTCGGTGTTGCCGGTAAAAAGGCCGAGCTTGCTTTGCGCTCCAAAGGCACCATAGAGCGCTTTGAGGGCAAAGTAACAGCGGGTTCCGCTCTCCGGGTTTTCGTACATGGCGCCGGTGGCCCCTGTGATCAACAGCGCACGTGGCGCGATTTGACCCATCATACTTGGGCAGTCGATCGGAAGCGCGGGGACATTGCTGGTCCCGATGCAATTGGCGAATGGAAGCAGATTTGGAATGTACCATCCTGGATCGCCGCCATATGAAAGGTTGGTACAGATGGTTTGTTCGCCAAGATGAGTATCAACGTATCTGTAATATGAAGGAGCCTGTTGGCTATCAATAGTCAGAGCGACACGAGTATCTATCTCACCCGCGATCGTTGCGGTCTGACCACCACGCGAATGACCAATTATGGCGATCCTGCTCCTGTCAATGTATGGCAATGTTTCTAGGAAATCGATAGAGCGGCTATAACCCCAGGCCCAGGCGCGCATGATGCCCCAGTCATACCCCGTCACTCCGTGTGAATCATACGGGTAGAGAGGAAACACTCCATGTTGAAAAACATTATCGACGTCACGGTTATCAGGAGAGAAGTTGTCCCTGCCAAATTCAGCGACGGCGTAACCGCGGCACACCAGTGTCTCAAGATTTGCTTGACCAACGCTGGCGTTGGTATTGCCATCCGAAAAAGGCGTGATGACAGGGTCCCAGGACGCTTCGCCAGACAGAATGACCGGGTATGGACCACTGGCTGGAACACCGTTAGAAAACGCACCGCAACTGCTCGGAATCGGAACATATAGGTCAACAAAGAATGACAACGGGCCGCCGGGAGTATTAATCCGCAAATTGAAATAACGATAAACCATCCGACCAATTATCTGATCTGGCTGCTGGCTGACGACTGAGACCGGGGAACCAGGCGGCGCATGACCGTAAATATAAAAATCCTCTAAACTTCGCAGTTCGGTCCGGTGCTGGTTCCATTGGCTCAGCGTCCTGACGGCCGTGCCGTTGAGCATTACGAACGGATCGGGATATTGGGTGATCTTTGGCAGTTCGCTCGGATTGTCCAGAAAGGCTGGTGCATTTTGGTAGAGAACCTGCGAGGAGCAGATTGGGCATCTCGATTGCGCAGCCGCGTTGAAGGATAGCTGAACAGCTGCAATGCACACAGCAGCCGGAACATAGAGCGCGGCCGCAGCAGCGAAGAATAGTCGTGTCATGGCGCGAAGTACCCGCGAAATGTCCAGCCGGCGATGCTGGTTCCCTTAACTTGGATTGGCAGTGATCGTAGCCGCCGTCGTCGCCCATTTACTAGGGGAACTCTTTTGCTCTCTTTGCGATGGAGGTATCGGCGCCTTCCGTGGCGGTGGCACCCGGCGAAATGACGCACTCGGCATATTGTGCGCCCGTTTGCGGCGGTGCTGCGCGTGTTGAAAAGCCGAAGTGCAACGCTTGGCGAGGTTCGCTGCAATTTCTGCCGGTGCGACGCGCCGCGAGGCACTGAGTCCCGCGCCCAGGCGATCTAGCTCGACAATAATTCCGCTGCGCCCTATGGTGCGACAGCGTTCTGCTATGCGGTCCGTAACAGATGCCGGACCGCGGAGGGCGCGCAATCTGGCCAGCGCTGGTACGGGCCGCGCGCGTTTCGCAGCGGGGAGTCGGATGTAGCGATCGAGTACCTGCGGCGAGCGTCGGGCCAGCACTGTTAATGTTTACTATGCAACGCTTACCGCGTCCGCAAGTTCTCTGCTTCTCATTCTAAAGAGGCGAGATCATGGGACTGAATAGACCCCTGGCAGCGGCCACACTTCGCCGCCACGATGGGCACTGTGGCGCAGCTATGCGCACTCGCACGAAAGGCTTTTGCGCGCGCTTGTGCTTAACCCTGACGTGCGCCTTGCCAATCTTACCCGAATCGGGATTTTCGCCGCTCCCAAGATACGCAAAATGCAAAAGCGCTGCGCAAGCTGGATTGCGCAATGAGCAATTTGGCGGGTGCAACGAAAACTGAGCTGAGCGGGTGACCGCCAGGCGGCTACTCTTCGGGGCTGCACGCGGACGCTGCGAGCTCGACGCCCTATCGCCCCCACCCGCCTTGGGGGTTTGCCGACGAGAAACGCAATCGAACGTCCGAGGCATAGCATGACGCTCGACCCTGTCTTTATATCACGGCTGCAATGGGCGTGGGTGATCGCCTGGCACATCCTGCTGCCGGCATTCACCGTCGGGCTTGCCTCCTACATTGCGGTGCTTGAAGGGCTCCACTGGTTCACACGCGACGCCATTTGGCTTCGCATTTCCGGCTTCTGGACCCGGATCTTTGCGGTCTCGTTTGGCATGGGTGTGGTCTCCGGCATCATCATGCCGTTTCAGTTCGGCACCAATTGGAGCCGTTTCACTGAAGCCACGGCCGATGTGCTGTCGCCCTTGATGGCCTATGAGGGGCTGACCGCGTTCTTTCTCGAAGCGTCGTTCCTCGGCGTGCTGCTGTTTGGACGCAAGCTAGTGCCAGCCTGGGCACATTTCTTTGCAGCGCTGATGGTTGGGTTCGGAACGCTGTTTTCCTCGTTCTGGATTCTTGCGACCAACTCATGGATGCAGACCCCGGCTGGCTATAGGCTCGTCGGCGGTCGGTTCCAACCCGTCGATTGGCTCGCGATCATCTTCAATCCGTCATTTCCATACCGGTTCGCGCATAATGTGACGGCTTTCTACATCACGACCGCTTTCGTGGTCATGGGCGTCGGGGCCTGGCTCCTGCGGCGTGAACGAGCCGTGGAAGAGTCGCGCCTCATGATCCGCATGGCGCTCGACCTTCTGATTATCATCGTCCCGCTGCAGATTTTCCTTGGCGACCAGCACGGGCTCAACACGCTCGAACACCAGCCGGCAAAGCTCGCCGCGATTGAAGGCCGCTACGACACGGTGAGCCCTACGCCGCTGACGATCTTCGGGATTCCGGACGATGCGAACGCGACAATGCGTGACGCGCTCGAAATCCCCGATCTCGGCAGTTTGATCCTTATGCACTCGTGGAGGGGCGGAATAAAAGGGCTGAAGGAGTGGCCGCCCGATCAGCGGCCGCCTGTCGCGCCGCCATTCTATTGCTTTCGCATTATGGTCGGCATCGGGATTATCATGCTGGTGGTGGTAGTCGTTGGCCAATTCCTGCGACTCACAAGACGACTTTTTGATTCGATTTGGTTCCTGCGCCTTTGCCAATTGGTGGCTCCGCTCGGCTTTTTCGCCGTCCTGGCCGGGTGGATCACGACGGAAGTCGGGCGCCAGCCATGGACGGTGTATGGGCTGATGCGCACCTCAGCGTCGGTGTCGCCTTCATTAACCGGCACGGACGTCGTCGTTTCGCTCGCGCTTTATTTTGTCGTTTATCTGATCATGTTTCCGACCGGGATCGCCTTCATGGCGGGGCTGGTGCGGCGCGGGCCACAGCAGCCTGCGCTCGAACCTGAATTTGTCGAGAGCGGACGCTCGAACCGACCGTTCCAGGATGCCGCGCGTGCGGGCGCGGACGCATAGGGGAGTGCCATGGTCCTCGATCTGGTGCCGCTGTGGACCGGACTGCTCGGGCTCGCAATTTTTTACTATGTCGTGTTCGACGGCTTTGATCTCGGCGTTGGCATTCTCTACGGCTTCATTCCAGATGAGTCCCAGCGCGCCATCGCGATGAACACAATTGCGCCGATTTGGGATGGCAACGAGACCTGGCTCGTGTTCGGCGGGCTCGGGTTGCTGGCGGCATTTCCCATCGCCTTCGCCATCATCATCCCTGCAGTCTATTTCCCTATCCTCATCATGCTGCTCGCCCTCGTTTTTCGGGGTGTCGCCTTCGAGTTTCGCTTCAAGCATTCTGGGTTGCGGCGGTTCTGGGACCGCGCCTTCCACGCCGGCTCCATCGTGGCGACCTACGCGCAAGGCGTTGTCCTGGGCGCCTTCATTCAGGGCTTTAAAGTCAACGGCACGCAGTTCGGCGGCACGTCACTGGACTGGATCACGCCGTTTGCGCTTCTTGTTGGACTAGCCTTGGTGTTCGGCTATAGCCTGCTGGGCGCCGGCTGGATCATTCTTAAGACTGAAGGTGAGCTGCAGCAATGGGCACGACGCGCCGGCATGGTTGCGCTCGGTGCCGTTCTTGTAGCCATTCTCGGCGTTAGCATCTGGACGCCGTTGGCAAACGCGCACATCGCGCAGCGTTGGTTCAATTGGCCCAACATCGCCTATCTTGCGCCGGTGCCGATTATTACGGCGCTCATCGCAGCGGCCGAATGGTATGGCCTGACGCACCGCCATGACCTGCTGCCGTTCGTCGGCGCGATCGGGCTCTTTCTGATGTCCTTCGTCGGCATGGCCATCAGCCTATGGCCAATGATCGTACCGTACCATTTCACGCTATGGCAGGCGGCCTCTTCTCCGAGTACGCAGGCCTTCCTGCTGATCGGCACATTGTTTCTCCTGCCGATCATCCTCATGTACACCGCGTGGTCCTACTGGGTCTTTCGCGGGAAGGTCCGGGGTGACGTGGGCTATCACTGATCTGGGCACTGCGGCATTGCCGACGCTGACCGGCGCGAGCATGTTGGCTGGGACATTGGGGGGCGCTCGGCCCAATCGGGAGCTCGTGCGCGTTTGAATATGGAGCGGAAAGGCCGCTGACCGACAAAGCCGGGTCGCTTTCGAGCGGGCCCGAACTGCTGTAGGATATTTTCGTACATCTGCATCGGCGCTTCGGGGAGCAACCGCATGCAATGGCACCGGCGAACTTGTGCGGCCGTGGCGCTCACAATCGTCGTGTTCACCGGCCTGTTCGCTTCCAGCGCCTGGCCGCAGTCAGGCCGAACGATCCGCTTGATCCTACCGTTTCCGCCGGGCGGTCCTGCAGATGCGATGGCCCGCGTGGTTGCTCAGCAGATTGGCGCTGCCGGGGGCCCGTCCATCGTGGTTGAGAGCCATCCGGGTGCCGGCACCGAGATCGGGACTGAATATGTCTCACGCGCTGCCGCGGACGGCAAGACCCTTTTGGTTGTGTCGCCTTCCTTTGTCGTGCTGCCGCATCTGCGCAGCCTCAAATACGATGCATTGACGGATTTCGTGCCAATCTGCGAGCTCGCGACCTTCCCGCCGCTCATCGTGGTCAACAACGATTCTCCGTATCATACGCTGGGCGATTTCATCGAGGCTGCGCGCGCGCAGCCCGGTGCGCTGACCTACGGTACAATCGGTCCAGGCACATCCTCGCAGATTGCTTTCGAAATGCTCAAGCGCGCGGCCAAAGTTGACATCACCTTTGTTCCCTTCACCGGCTATACGCCGTCAGTCCAGGCGCTGCTTGCCCATCAACTGACCGCAGCGCAAGCTGACCTCACCACGCTGCAAGGCGAATTGCAGAATGGCAGGCTGCGCGCGCTGGCGACGACGGCGCCGGCCCGCGTACCGATGCTGCCGCAAGTGCCGACCGTCATCGAATCCGGCTATCGCGACGTCGAGGCCCAGTTCTACGGCGGCGTCGTCGCGCCCGCGAAGACGCCGCCGGCAACGATCGCCAATCTGATCGGCTACTTCTCCGCCGCGATCGCCGCGCCGGACGTCAAAGCCAAGTTCGAGGCGCTGGGCTTTCTTCCCAGCAGCCAGTGCGGGGCGGCGTTAGCGGCCGTTCTGCACCGGGATTATCAGCATTACGGCCGGATCATCGCCGAGGCGCACCTGCAAATGCGCTGAGCGGCTGCGGTGAACAGATCGATGACTCGATCGGTCATTTTTCCACGACATCGCCGAGTAAACGATATCTTTAGCGTGTTATTTAAACTGGTCTTAGAGCGGGCGCGCTATTCTTGCCCCATACGACGGGGAACAGGGCCCGTCGGTGACAAAAAATCGACTACCGGAAAGGCGTCACTATGAAATCCGTCGTCAAGACGGTCGAGCCCGCCGACCGCGAGGCGCGCTTCGACCATATCCGGCCACACTATCTGGAGGCGCTGACCTTGGTCGAGCGCCTGCATCGGCGTCTGCTCGACATCCTCAAGGACGAGTTCGACCGCCGGGGCCGCGCCGACATCAACTCGGTGCAAGCGCTTCTGCTCTACAATATGGGTGACAAGGAGCTCACTGCGGGCGAGCTGCGTACGCGCGGCTATTATCTCGGCTCCAACGTCTCGTACAATCTGAAGAAGCTGGTCGATATGGGCTTCCTCGATCACCAGCGCTCCCGCATCGATCGGCGCTCCGTGCGCATCAGGCTTACCGAGAAGGGTCGCGAGGTACGCGATATCGTGGACATGCTCTATCAGAAGCACGTGCGCACCGTCGAGCAGGTCGGCGGCATTAATGCCGAGGAATTCGGCAGGCTGAACAAGGCGCTGCATCGGCTCGAGCGGTTCTGGACCGATCAGATACTATACCGGCTCTGATAGCCGGTCCTCTCCGCCAGTCTCTGTGGATGGCTTTGTTACCCTAGTGCTGTCGAAGAAAAAGTCCGTTACTGGTGCTCCGCTCAAGCGGAGCGTCAGTGCAACAAACCGGCTGTTTAGATCTGCCTGCCGATCCACGTGAGGACTGGAAAGGGGGTAAGGAACTGCAGCAGGATCGCAACGCCAGCGAGCACGGTCACATAGCCGATGGCTGCCCGCAGCGCCCGTTGCGGCAGGGGCGGGTATGGCGGCTTGTTGTCTGCAGGCCAGGCAAACTCGGATTCCCACTTGTCCTGCGGATAACCGGGCGGCCTGATACGCTCGAGCGGCAGCCAGGCGCGATAGGCCGCGATGCCGCGCTCACGGGCGATGGCATTGCGCAGCCAGAGAAAATTAGTTCGGCCCATGCGGTCGATCACTGCGCCGACCAGCAAGCGGAGCAACAGGAAAATCAGCAAGCAGACCAAGTAAACATAGGCAATCATCAGCCCGACTTGCAGGACTGGGTCGGTCAGGATTCCCACCCGAAACAGATCCGAGCAGAGCGCAACCGAGGCCGCGACCAGCGCCTTCAATCCCTCGGCCACCGTGCGCAGCACGCCATAGTCATAGGAGTAGTGGTCGAGCGCAAGAATGATGGCGAGGACGACCGCGAGCTGGATGAGCCGCGAATTGGCCAGGCGGTGGATCGGAGCTGCAATCATTCGTATCGGACCCATGGTCGCTCCCTCAGGATCGAACCCGTCACCTGCGATTCGGCAATATACGGTCGGTCTTTACCGTCACAAAACGGCCCAGGGTGGGCGATAGGTGGGACCAAAGGACCAAATCCGAGTTCTTGCGCAGAAGCGGATGGCGGTGTCGCGCGCGCTTGGGTTCACCGCCGGCGCATGCTAGGCCTTGTTCGGGGGCGCTCCGGGGACAACTTCCATGCCGACCAGGTTCTCATCGGTCGAATTGATGGGCGAATGCGCGGTGAGCGAAACGAACGAGGGGTCAGGTGCAAGACCCGATCGGCGCTGGTTTGTCCGGTATTTTGCCGGCGCCACAGCGGTTGCCGCCGGCGCTGTTATGGCACGGCGCCCCGCGGCGGCGGGCGACACCGCCCTCGAGGCGCTGATTGGCGACAGCCAGCACGACGAATTCGATCAAACATTCGACCAATCGTCGCGCACCATTCGCATGCCCAAGCTCACGGTGCCGACGCTCTCGCCGCAAACCGCGCAGATCACCGAGCAGGCGGTCGCAATCTACGACGGCATCGTGGCGCGGGGCGGCTGGCCGCAGGTACCGAAAGTCAGTGAACTGCATCTCGGCATGCAGAATCCCGCGGTCGTCGTTCTGCGCGAGCGGCTGGCAGTGTCGGGCGATCTCGATCCCAATGCAGTGCGCAACGATATCTACGATTCCTATGTCGAGGCGGCAGTCCGACGTTTTCAGGCGCGCCATGGGTTGACGCCCGACGGTGTGCTGCGGTCGGCGACGCTCGATGCCATGAACATCCCGGCGGCAAGCCGGCGTGAGCAGCTTAAGGTCAACATCTCGCGGCTGCAGACGCTGACGACCAATCTCGGACCGCGCTACGTCGTAGTCAACATTCCCGCCGCCCGCGTCGAGGCGATCGAGAACGACGTTGTAGTGTCACGCCATACCGCGGTGGTCGGCCGGCCGTCGCGTCCATCGCCCGACATCAATAGCCAGATCGTCGAGGTCAATTTCAATCCGTACTGGACCGTGCCGGTCTCGATCGTGCGCAAGGATCTGATTACGCTGATGGAAAAAGAGCCGGATTATCTTTCCCGGTATCACATCCGCATCTTCGATCCGAACCACAACGAGCTGCAGCCGTCGCAAATCAACTGGTATTCCGAGGAAGCCGTCCATTACACCTTTCGCCAGGACCCGGGCGACTTCAACTCGCTGGGGCGTATTCGCATCAATTTTCCCAGCCCATACGGCGTGTACATGCACGATACGCCGGAGAAGGATCTGTTCGGGGAAGATTTCCGGTACGATTCCTCGGGATGCTGCCGCGTGCAGAACGTACGCCAGCTGGTCTATTGGCTGCTCGACGAAACCAAGGGTTGGCCGCCGGCGACCATCGATCAGGCGATCGGCTCGGGTGAGCAGATCAGCGCGCGGCCGGCGAAGAAAGTACCGCTGCATTGGGTCTACGTGACTGCCTGGTCTGCCTCCGATGGCGTGGTGCAGTTCCGTGAGGACATTTATCGCCGCGACGGAGTCGGCGGCCCGGCGATCCCACCGGCGACAAAGACGTAAGCGCGCTGTGCCGGACCGAGTGAGCCCGCCCGCCGGGCAGCCTTATCGCGGGCGAGAATGTGCGGTCGAACTGAAAGCCCAAAGCCGCGATTTACCGGCTACGGCGACGTTGACGCGGGGGCCACGCGAAATCCGCGCAAGCGCCCGCGGGCGATGATGTCGGCGATCAGGCCCGACTTTTTGGCCTCCTCGACGAATTCGCGCACCAAAGTGAGCCTTGCCGGCTGGCCCTTTCTAATGGCGATACCGGCACTATTGATGCCGTAGCCCTCGTCGAGCACGCGCGAGCCCGGCAGCATTTCGCAGTAACCGAGAAGCTGCTCGCGCGGCGCGGCAAACGCCTCCACCTTCGCGGCGCGCAAAAGTTCGAATGCTGCGTCCGGCAATTCCGTGCCGACGCGTGCGGCGTGGACCGCTTTGCGGCCGAGCGCGAAGGTCGAGGCGTGGTTGAGCACGACGGCGATGCGGTGCCCCGGCTGATCGGCATCGGAAAAAGTTTTGATCGCAGAGCCGGCGGGCAACAGCAGGGTGTAGTCGAATTCTACCAGAGGCGGCGAGAAGTCTAGCTCGGCGGTTCGCGTCGGCTCGATGCCCAGGCACGCAAGATCGCTTGCCCCGGACTGCAGGCCCGCCATGGCGTCGCGTGGCGTCGGATGTTCCACCAGCTCGAAATTCACGCCCAGGCGCGCCGCCAACACCCGGCCGATCTCGATGGCGAGGAAACCCATGCCGATCCCGCGCAGCTTCCCGGTCGCCGCATCCTTGCTGTATTGCGGCAGAAAAATCGAAACGCGAAGCTTGCTTGTTTGCACGGGATCAGCATCGACCGTCATGGGTTTTCTCATCGGGCACGATGAACAAGTTGACTAGCGCCAATTGCAGTTCCGCTCAAATCGCCGCGCGTTACGCCCTTGCTCAATCATTGCGGGACGGCGACCACCCATCCAGCCCCCGGGCGTGGGCGTCCTAGCCCGCGCGCAGCAACCGGATCGCCTCGTCGCGGGAGAAGAGATAGAGAAGATGGCGGAGCGCTTCGCCGCGCGGCGAGGAGAGTATTGGATCGCGCGCGAGCATCAGCGCCGCGTCGTCGTGCGCCGCGCTCAGCAGCGTGCCGTGCACTTCGAGACGGGCGATGCGGAAGCCGGGAATGCCGCTCTGCCGCGTGCCGAGCACGTCGCCTTCGCCGCGCAGCCGCAAATCTTCCTCGGCGATGCGGAAGCCATCGTCGGTCTCGCGCATGATGGCGAGGCGTGCCTTGGCAGTTTCGCCGAGCGGTTCCTTGTAGAGCAGCAGGCAGGTTGAGCGTTCGCCGCCGCGGCCGATGCGGCCGCGCAGCTGGTGCAATTGCGCAAGCCCGAAGCGTTCGGCGTGCTCAATCACCATGATGCTCGCCTCCGGCACGTCGACGCCGACCTCGATCACCGTGGTGGCTATGAGCAGCCGCGCCTCGCCGGCGGCAAAGCGTGCCATGGCGCGGTCCTTGTCGGAGCCCCGCATACGGCCGTGCACGAGGTCGACCCTTCGGCCGAAGCGGTGCTTGAGCTCGGCGAAACGCTCTTCGGCGGCGGCGAGATCGACCTGTTCGGATTCCTCGACCAGCGGGCAGACCCAGTAGGCACGGCGGCCCTCATCGAGTGCGCGCGCCACCGCGTCGATGACTTCGCTGAGCCGCTCGAGCGGGATGGCGCGGGTGTCGACTTTTTGCCGCCCCGGCGGCTTTTCGCGCAGCGCGGAAACGTCCAAGTCGCCGAAATAAGTGAGCACGAGCGTGCGCGGGATCGGCGTTGCGGTTAGCACCAGGAGATCGACAGCTTCGCCCTTGCGCGCCAGCGCGAGCCGCTGGTGCACGCCGAATCGATGCTGCTCGTCGACGATCGCCAGCGCCAGATCGTGGAAATTCACGTCATCCTGGAACAGGGCGTGCGTGCCGACGAGAAAATCGATCTCGCCAGCGGCAAGCGCAACCAAAATGTCGCAGCGCTGGCGCCCGCGCTCTCGGCCGGTGAGGAGAGCGACCCGCAGGCCGGCTTTATGCGCGAGCGGCGCGATCGTCGACAAATGCTGCCGCGCCAAGATTTCCGTCGGCGCCATTAGCGCAGCCTGGCGGCCGGCTTCGATCACGTGGGCGGCGGCAAGCAGCGCGACCACGGTCTTGCCTGACCCGACATCTCCCTGCAGGAGCCGCAGCATGCGCGTGGGCCGCGCCAGGTCGGTGACGATATCGGCAACCGCGCGCTCCTGCGACGCCGTAAGCGAATAGGGCAGGGCAGCGACGACGCGGGCGCATAATCGTCCCGCAGCGGCGCTTCCGCGGCCGCCGCGGCTACGCTGATGGGCGCGCAGGAGCGCGAGCGCAAGCTGGCCGGCCAAAAGTTCGTCATAGGCGAGCCGCGACCAGGCGGCACCGTCCGGCCTGGGGCCGTCGGGCGCTTGCGGCCGGTGCACCTGCCGCAACGCTTCGGCGAAACCAGTGAAGTTGTTGCGCTTGAGCCAGTCGGCATCCTGCCATTCGGGCAGATTCGCGGGCAGGCGTTCGAGCGCCAGTTCGATCGCGCGGCCGACTTGATTGGGGTGCAGTCCTTCAGTCAGCGGATAGATCGGATCGAGCAGGGGTAAACGGGTAAAACCAACCTCGTCGACGACGCGGTCGGGGTGCACCATCTCTAAATGGCCGTCATAGAGCGTGACGGTGCCGGAGACGTAACGCCTGTCACCCTTGGGGAAGAACTTTTCCAGATAATCGCGACGTGCGTTGAAATAAGTGATGGTCAGCGTGTTGGTGTCATCGGCGGTTTCGATCTTGTAGGGCGCACGCGGCCGGTTCGGCGGCGGCGGTCGGTGACGCTTCACCCGCACGGCCACGGTGACCACCGTATCGGGTATGACTTCGCTCAGTTTCGGCTGATTGCGGCGATCCACAACGCCGGTGGGAAAGTGAAAGAGCAGGTCGATGATGTGCGGCTTCGGCGGCTCGCAGTCGAGCAGCCGGCCGAGCAGCGTCTCGATGCGCGGCCCTATGCCAGGCAGAACGGAAAGCGGGGCGAATAGCGGGTTGAGCAGCGACGGGCGCATGGTGCGCATCCTACACTGTCACCGTCCGGGGGTCGGATGATCCAATAATCCGTGCAGAAAGTCGCGTCCGGTAATTACTGGATGGCCCGACTGCGCGGGCCATGACAATCACAAGCTCGCCCTCTATATACACCGCGCCCGGCCGCGTCCGGGCTTTTGGCGTTGAGCGCGATGACGCAACGGTCGAGCGAGGGGTTGGACGCGCGGCGTAGTCGGCTGCTGTTCCGCGCCTGGCGACGGGGCGTGCGCGAGATGGACTTGATCGTCGGCCGCTTCGCCGATGCGTATATCGGGGTGCTCGATGCGCCCGAACTGGATGATTTGGAGCGGCTCATGGAGGCGCCCAATGCGAGCCTCTATGCCTGGGTCACCGGGGCGCAGCCAATTCCGCAAGACCACGACACGTCCGTGCTTCGGCAACTCATCAGTTTCCATCATCAGGACAGAACGAAACCATAATGGCCCAGACCAAATCGCAGTCGCCGGCGCAGCGTCTTAATCCCGGTCGCCCGCTCCTGCTCGCCGGCGTCGCCGATGGTGCCGAAGGGTTGGTGCTCGGCGATCTCGCCGGCGCAGTCGCGGCGACCGAAAAGCCGCCGGCAATCAGCCTTGCAGTGATCTGTCGCGACGGCCCGCGCATGGCCATGCTCGCGCGCGCACTCGCCTTCTTCGCACCGGAAACGGAAATCCTCGAATTCCCAGCCTGGGACTGTCTGCCTTACGACCGCGTCTCGCCGCATGCCGCAATCGTGGCGCAGCGCATGAGCGTGCTGGCGCGGTTAGCGCGCATAAAGCGCCGGGAGCAGCCGTCGATGCTGCTCACCACGGTCAACGCCATCCTGCAGCGGGTGCCGGCGCGTGACACCGTGGCCCGGCAATCGCTCGCTGCCGCGCCCGGCAATCTCTTGCCGATGGCCGGCGTCACTGCATGGCTCGAGCTCAACGGTTTTAATCGTGCTGCCACGGTGCGCGAGCCCGGCGATTACGCGGTGCGCGGCGGCATCCTCGACCTGTTCGCGCCCGGCATGGACGAGCCGGTGCGGCTCGATTTCTTCGGCGATACGCTGGAATCGATCCGTACCTTTGACCCCGAAACGCAACGCACCGCCGCCGACCTGCGCACGCTCGATCTCGTGCCGGTCTCGGAGTTTCAACTTACCACGCAGACCATCCGACTGTTCCGCACCGGCTACGTGGCCGCCTTCGGTGCGGCCGGCCCTGACGACGTGCTCTATCAGGCGGTCACCGAAGGACGCCGCTATGCGGGCATGGAGCACTGGCTGCCGCTGTTCCACGAAAGCCTGGCGACGCTGTTTGATTATTTAGAGGGCACGCCTTTCGCGGTCGAACCGCTCGCCGAAGAAGCCGCGCACGAGCGGCTCGCGCAGATCGCCGATTACTTCCAGGCGCGCAAGGACGCGCTCGACAAAGCCGACGCTGGCGCGCGCTATAAACCGTTGCCGCCGGACAAGCTTTATCAGGGGGAAGGCGAATGGCGCGCCCGTTTGGAAAAATCGCCGCTGGCGCGGCTGTCGCCTTTCGCCGCGCCGGAAGGCACCGCCAATGCGATCAACATTTCTACCCGCGCGGGGCGCAATTTTGCTCCTGAGCGCGGCGAGCCCGGCAAGAACGTTTTTGCGGCGCTCACTAGGCATGTCGAGGCGCTGCAGGGGGCCGGCAAGCGCGCGGTGATCGCGCTGTGGAGCGAAGGTTCGCGCGAGCGCATGGCGCACGTGCTTGCCGAGCACGGGCTACACAATCTGGCGCCGGTGCCCTCGTGGCCGGCAGCCTTGGCGCTGCCGCGCCCGCAAGTGGCACTCGCCGTGCTCGGCATCGAGACCGGCTTCGAGTCGACCGATGTCGCGGTGATCAGCGAGGAGGATATCTTAGGCGAGCGTCTGGTCCGCCCGCGCCGCCAGATCAAACGCGCTGAAAATTTCATCACCGAGGCGACGAGCCTGTCGTCCGGCGACCTCGTCGTCCACGTCGACCATGGCATCGGGCGCTTCGTTGGGCTGCGCGCCATCGAGGCCGCGGGCGCGCCACATGATTGCCTTGAAGTCCACTACCACGGCGGCGACAAGCTGTTTCTGCCGGTCGAAAATATCGAACTGCTCTCCCGCTACGGCTCCGAAGACAGCCACGTCGAGCTCGACCGGCTCGGCAGCACGGCCTGGCAGGCGCGCAAGGCGCGCATGAAGAATCGCATCCGCGAGATCGCGGGCGAGCTGATCAAGATCGCGGCCGAGCGGCAACTGCGCGAGGCGCCGCGCCTTGCGCTCGGCGCCGGCCTGTACGATGAATTCTGCGCCGGCTTTCCCTACGAGGAAACCGACGACCAGGATGCCGCGATTGCGGCCGTGCTCGACGATCTGACCCGCGGCCGGCCAATGGACCGGCTGATCTGTGGCGATGTCGGTTTCGGCAAGACCGAGGTGGCGTTGCGCGCCGCTTTTGTCGCGGCGATGAACGGCAAGCAGGTGGCGGTCGTGGTGCCCACGACGCTGCTCGCACGCCAGCATTACAAGACGTTTTCGGATCGGTTGCGCGGCTATCCGGTGCACGTCGCGCAGGCCTCGCGCCTGGTCTCCGCCAAGCAACTGGCCAGCGTCAAAAAGAGCCTTGCCGAGGGCACGATCGACATCGTCGTCGGCACCCATGCGCTTCTTGGCAAGACCGTCAAGTTCAAGGACTTGGGCCTCATCGTCGTTGACGAGGAGCAGCATTTTGGTGTCGCGCACAAGGAAAAGCTCAAGCGCTTGCGCGCCGAGGTGCATGTGCTCACCCTGACTGCGACGCCGATCCCGCGTACCTTGCAGCTCGCACTATCGGGCGTGCGCGAAATGTCGATCATCGCCACGCCGCCGGTCGACCGGCTTGCCGTGCGCACCTTCATCTCACCGTTCGATCCGGTTGTCGTGCGCGAGGCGCTGCTGCGCGAGCGCTATCGCGGCGGCCAGGCTTTTTATGTGTGCCCGCGCATCGAGGACTTGGCGGAGACCAAAGCCTTCCTCGACAAGACCGTTCCGGAGGTGCGTGTCGCGGTGGCGCATGGGCAGATGCCGGCGACCATGCTCGAAGACGTCATGTCAGCATTCTATGATGGCAAGTTCGACGTGCTCCTGTCCACCGCCATCGTCGAATTGGGGCTCGACATTCCGACCGCCAACACGCTGATCGTGCACCGCGCCGATATGTTCGGGCTGGCGCAGATTTATCAGCTGCGCGGCCGCGTCGGCCGCTCGAAGCTGCGTGCCTACGCGCTGTTCACGCTGCCGGCGAACCAGCGGATTACTCTTCAGGCCGAGCGGCGGCTCAAAGTGCTGCAGTCGCTCGATACGCTCGGCGCCGGCTTCCAGCTCGCCTCGCACGACCTCGACATTCGCGGCGCCGGCAATCTTCTGGGTGAGGAGCAGTCCGGCCACATCAAGGAAGTCGGCTACGAGCTCTATCAGGAAATGCTCGAGGAGGCGGTTACCGCGCTCAAGGCCGGCATCAGCGCGCCGGCGGCGGAGAAATGGTCGCCGCAAATCACCATCGGCACGCCGGTGCTCATCCCCGAGGATTACGTCATCGATCTGCCGGTGCGGCTGTCGCTCTACCGGCGGCTCTCCGAGATTGAGGACGAGCGCGATATTGAGGCTTTTGCCGCCGAGCTCGTCGACCGTTTCGGCCCGCTGCCGCAGGAGGTCGACTATCTGTTGCAGGTGGTTGCCATCAAATCGCTATGCCGGCGCGCCAATGTCGAGCGCATCGAGGTCGGACCCAAAGGAGCGGTCCTCGCGTTCCGCGACAACATCTTCGCCAACCCCGACGGTCTCATCGCCTACATTGCCAAACACCCCGCCAGCGCCCGCGTGCGGCCGGACATGAGAATCGTGTTCTTCGACGAATGGGACACGCCGAAGGCGCGGCTCCAAGGCGCCACGGGAATTTTGCGTGCGCTCTCGGGGATCGCGGAGAAGGGCAGGAGGGCGGCGTAGGGCGACCGATCGGCCTTGTTGAGTGTAGCCGGCGAGCACCGGATGTGCCCGTGTTGCGGGTTGTCGAGCCGGCGGGGTCGATGATCCAATGCCGCTAGCGATCAGCGGCTGGTCGATCGTCGCGGCTCTCGGCCCGCTCGATGGCGGTCGCCAGATATTCGGGCGATTGCGCGCCGGTGACGACTACACTGCCGCCGAAGATGAAGCAGGGCACGCCGTCGATGCCAGCTTCCTGGGCGCCGGTAGCGTCGCGCTCGACGACATCGACGTCAACCCCGCTGCAAAGAAGGCGGCGAACCACATCCCCGTCCATGCCGCAATCGGCTGCAGCCTTGACCAGAATGTTTGGGTCACTCAGATCGGCACCTTCGGCGAAGTACAGCTCCATCAGCCGTTGCTTCATTAGCGCCGGATCGATGACGCTGCGCGACCACAGGATCAGGCGATGGCAATCAAGCGTGTTGGGCTGGCGGCTAATTCTGTCCGGTGCATAACGCAAGCCCTCCATTGCCGCCGCGGCGGCGACACGCTCCGCGATGACGCTATGGCGCTCCACGGATCCGAATTTGGTCTTAAGATACGTCTGCCGGTCGATGCCTTGGCGCGGAATCCACGGATTGAGAAAATAGGGTCGCCAATTGATGCTGGCTTGGATGTCGGGGTTAAGCGCAATCGCCGCCTCCAGCCGGTGCTTGCCAATATAGCACCAGGGACACACCACGTCGGAGATCACCTCGATTTGTAGGGCGGTAGGTGCGGGGGAGCTGGCCATGAAACGATACCTTGATGCGTTTGCGCGTCTAAGATAATTTTTCGACTGCCGCTGGACCAGGCCGTCGACCTCATTGCAAGTTTGGCCACGCCGTGGTCGGCCGCGTCTTGGCCACTCGGCCCGCCTCTTTGGACTGGTTCGCCGCTGCGCTCCTTGCAATGGCTTTCAAGCCCAGCGACGGCGCGATCGGCCCCTTGAGTTGCTTGGCCTCATCCGGCACGTTTAATTAAAGCGGCGATACTGCGCTCAAACAGGGCGATCGGGCCGACGATCTCGCTTGGCACTGGACCAAACAGGGGAACGGACATCGTCCGCTGGTCGGCAGCGACGGTGACCCTGATGAGACGGAAAAGACCGGTCGTAGCCGTTCGATAGTGCATACAGCACGGTTGTGCCCGAGCCACGACAAGGCGTCTTACGCGACCATGGCTTTGCCCCCTCTGGACGCTATACGCCGATGCTCGCGATCGCGCTGTTCGCGCTAATTTCCTATATTCCACCGCCGCGGCCGGCGCCGACCCTAGCGACGAGTGAATCGACGGTGTCGGTCGGCCGCAAGGTGGCAAGCGTCACTGCCACCTCAACGTCGACATGCTTGCGGTCGGCGGCCATCGTGGTGTTTTTGAGTACGCTGGCAATACGGCGAGCGATCACGTGCGCGGCGCGCAGATCGGTCTCGGTAAAGACGGCAAAGATCGAGTTGTCGGCTTGCTCCTGACAGGCGAAATCGACCTGGCGCAGCAGTCGGCCCAGGAGTCGCGCCGCGTCGAGGCTGCTGCGACGATCGCTGCCATCGAAGGCGAAGCGCGCGATCGACAGCCCTGCACCCCGCTTTTTCGCAGCGTCGACCGCATGGTTGAGATCGCGCCAGAACGCTTCGTGGGCGAGGAGCCCGGTTGCGGGGTCGATCATTCCCTTGGTGTCGAGCGACTTGAGCATGCGGCGCAGCCGCCCGCCGAAAGCGTGCAGCCGCACCAAGGGCAGAAAGCGATCGACCAGACGTTGTGGTCCCTCGGCGATGCGCTCGAGATTCGGCAAATGCCCGGCAAAGCGATCGACTACGCTGGCATAGGCGCCGAGCGTGACGATCGGCAAATCGCGGAAGCGCATGTCTTCCGCGAGCGCGATCAGCAGCACCTCGAGGATACGTGGACTGAACCCCTCGCCGATGACAAGGCCGTGGATGTCGCGCGCGCTGAGCGCGCGCGCTGCGCTTTCGAGGCTGAGCGCGCCGACTAGCCCGACCCGCTCACCGAGTGAGACTGAGAGCGCCGGATAGGAGCGGCCGCGGCCGGCGACCAGGACGGTCGCTTCATCGAGCGGATCGTTCCCCGGCAATTCCGGCAGAAGTTCGCCGCGTGCGGCGAGCACACGCGTGCGGCGCAGGACCGTGGAGTGAAGCATGCGGATGCGCAGCGCCGAGGAGAGGCGGCCGACGATGCGTGCGGCGGGCACGTTCGGCGCAACCGCCAGAGCATCGGGGAGCACGATCACGTCGTCCTCGCGGGCGCGGGCGACGACCGGCAGGAAGGCACTGCTCGTGGCGCTGGAGCGCCGCTGAAGCGCCTCTGCGAGGGCGCCGAAGCTGACATCCTCACTGCAAGTGTTGGCGAGGACGAGACCTTCAGGATCAACGGAGACTACAGCATTGGCGGCTTCGGCCCAACTCGTCTCCACGATGGGAAAAGCCCCAGCGGCACGCAGGGCGCCAACCACGCCCGCCCCAGGGCTGTCGGCAACGACGACAAACGGACCTTGCAGCGCCATGGTGGGGACAAATTTTTGCAACTTTGCCCCCAAACATCCCAAAATATTGTTAATGGGCCGTTAAATACGTTTTTGAAAGGCTCTACGTTTCAGCACCTTAGCGCCTGGTGCTCCTCGACCGCTTGGGCGACGGCAGCGGGCGCGCTCGATTAATTGCTACTTCGTCGAGATGGAAGATGCGGCGACGCTCGGCCGAGAGCGAAAGAAGTTCAAGACCGACCCGCGCGCGTGCTGTACGCGCTGCTCCGACGCCACAACGTCACGCCACCGGATTTCCATCTGCAGCTCGTGCACGATCCGCAGCTCTGGTTCGAGTTCGTCGCCACCGTGCTGCTCGCGGAGCTCAGGCGCCGCGATCCGCACCCGCGCGAGGGGTTTAAAGAACTCCCCATCGAAAACTGCCTCCGTTTGCTTGGCTGAAACCCGAGGGGAAAGCTGGTCAGGATGATATTGGGGCGGCTGCCGATGGCCGTCACGTTGTGTCGCAGCGCGCGCTGGATACGCTCGGCGGCCTTGGCATCTCCAACACGCTAGTGCAGCCGTTGGAGGTGTAGACATCGCGCGCTCGACGCCAGGCGCGTCATTGCCTGGCCGCTAACGGTCCGTGATGTCGCGACGGTCCAGCTTGTCGGCAAGCGGCGCGCCCGAGATGAAATTTGTTAGGCCGTCTAGCAAACTTATGCGCCCTTTGCGTTTCCTGCGCCAGCCCAGCAGACCCACCGCGCCCAGCCCACTGGCGAAGAGCGGAAGGACCGCAGGCAGCGGAGTCGGCTCTAATAATAATGAAAGTGCTGCTGGCGTCGTTAACTCCAAGGTGAATGCGGCAGCAACGGCGGCATGGTGTGTGGCTGCAGTTGCTAAATGCCCGCGGTATCTAATCGTGATTATTGCCGTGTTGCCCCACCCGCCGCCACCAGGTTTCCGGCAAATAGCCGAATAGGGAGGTCTGCGCCGGATGTTCGATAGAGGCCTCGTGCGCTACCCATTGGCTGGACAGGTAGAACAGCGGCACGACGTAGCAGCCGGACATGAGCACGCGGTCGAGCGCGCGCACGGCGGCGACGAAATCGGCGCGGTCGCGAGCGCGCAACAGCGCTGCGATCATGGCGTCGACCGCGGGGCTGCGCACTCCCATATAGTTGCGCGAACCTTCCTGGTCGGCAGCGGCCGCACCGAAATAAAAAGCCTGCTCGTTGCCGGGCGACAGCGATTCGTCCCAGCGATATTTGATCATATCGAAATCAAATGCGGTCAGCCGCTCCTGGTATTGCACGTCGTCAACGAGGTGCACCTGCGCATCGATGCCGGTGCGCATCAGAGTGTTGGCAAAGGCAAGCGCCAGCCGCTCGTCGTCGCGGTCATTGACCGTGATCTCGAAGCGGAGCGGGCGTCCGCTCGCGCGGTTACGCAATTTCGTGCCTTTGAGTTCGTAGCCAGCGGACTTCAACAGGGCGAGCGCGGCGCGCAACGGCGCCCGATCATGACCTGAGCCGTCGGTCACCGGCGGCGACCAGGTGCCGTCGAGCACGTCGGTGCGCACCGCGTCGGGAAATGGCGCCAACAGCGCGCGCTCGCGTTCACTTGCCGGCCGCTGATAGGCGGAGAGTTCGGAATCATCGAAGAAGCTGGCGCTGCGTTTGTATAGCCCGTAAAAGAAATTGCGATTGATCCACTCAAAATCGAACAACAGCGTGATGGCCTCGCGGACGCGAATATCGGCGAACACTGCGCGTCGCGTGTTGAAGACGAAATCAGAGGCCGGTTTAGGCAGCGCGTCCGCAAAAGACTCTTTGATGACGCGCCCGTCGCGTGCCGCTGGAAAATCGTACCCGGTCTGCCAACGTGTCGGATCCTGTTCGCTGCGGAGGTCATATAGGCCCGCCTTGAAAGCCTCGAAATAGGCGTTGGCGTCGCGGTAATAATCGAAACGGACTTCGCTGAAATTCCACAGCCCGCGATTGATCGGCAGCTTCCGGCCCCAATAATTCGGATCGCGCTTGAAGATGACGCTTTTACCGGGATCAATGCTTGCCACCACATAGGGACCGCTGCCGATCGGCTTCGACAGGCTGGTCCGTTCGAAGGTGGCGGCATCGACGCCATGCTCGGGCAGCACCGGCATGAGGCCGAGAATGAGCGGCAGTTCGCGGTCCTTGCTGTCGGCGAGGTCGAAGCGCACGGTGTGCGCGTTGAGAATGTCAGCCCGGACCACCTTGGAATAATACGCGCGATAGTTCGGCCGCCCGCGATCGCGCAACAGCTTCCAGGAAAACACCACATCCTGCGCTGTTACCGGCGCGCCGTCGGAGAAGTGGGCGGCCTCATTGAGGCTGAAGGTCACGTAATCGCGTGCCTCGTCGGTCTCCATGCTGCGCGCAAGCAGACCGTAAAGCGTGAACGGCTCGTCGTAACCGCGCGCCATCAAGCTTTCCACCACATAGCCACGAATCGCCTGCACCGGAATGCCCATGACGATGAGGGGATTGAGGCTATCGAAAGTTCCCAGCTCGCCTTCCACCAAGCGGCCGCCCTTCGGCGCATTGGGATTGACGTAGGGCATTGCCGCAAACGTCTCCGGAATTGCCGGGCTGCCGTGCATGGCAATGGCGTAGGCGGCCGCCGCGGCTTGCGCGGTCGCCGCCGCGAGACAGAGCGCGCCCACAAGGCCGGCCACAAGCACGATCGCCACGCCCGCCGCCGGTTTTGCCTTGACCGGAGCGGATGCGCAGAGGGCTCGTCGGCCCGGGAAATGGTTGCTGATCCGCATCGAGGCGAAATGTATCACAATCTGCGGGCCTCGGTCCGACAAACCAAATCGACGGTATGATCGGAATAGTCGTCAATCAAAAACGCCCCTTGTTGCGCGGCGTCGCCTTCGAAACGGATGCACGGAGGCCGCCTCAGCCGGTGATCGCCAACGCCTCGCCGATTGCGCGCCAGGCCTGCTCGATGGCCACGTCGGTGTAGGCCCCAGCGCCAGAGTCCGAATTTGCGATAACGATGCGGCCGAAGGGCGCCCGGCCGACGACGTGGGGCTGGTCGGGCTCGTCCCACTCCGGATCGAACAGCGGATTGTATTCGTAGGCGTAGCCGTGGGGCCAACGGTTGACGGTAATCGCGGTGATGTCGCGCGCCGGGTCGAAACCGCCGGGCCCGAGGGTGCGCGCGAGTTGGTCGCGGATGTTGCGCTCGAATGTCGCGAAGTCCGTGGCCAGAAGCTCCCTTTGGCCCGTTCGGAACTGCTCTTTCGGCTCGAAGCCCGGCCGGCACGGCGTGCGCGTCATCCGCACGAGGGTCGGCTCGTGTGGCGAACGCACGGTTTTATAGGCGCCGATATCGACCACGGAGTTCAGGCGGAGCGAGTGGTGGTACGATCCGGGCGCGTAGACGCTCGCAATGCCGAGCGAAGTGAAGGCGCGCCAATTGGTGAGCGCGACAGTCGTATAGACAAGCGGCGTCTTGACCAGCGAATGGAGCGCCTCGCGCTGCCGTTCGGGCATTTCCGGGCACAGATGAGGGATCATGCAGGCCCAGCAGGCGAGCACTGCGGCGCCGGCCCGCGCCTTGTGTAGGGTTCCGGCGCGCGCATAAGTTACCTCGACCTCCGGCGCCCGCTCCCCGGCGACGTTGCGAACTGCGAGCGCGGTGCTGCTAAGCCTGATGCGCACGGGGGCGCCGGGGCGGTCAAGCTCGCGATAGTCGGCACGCACGGTGACGACGTCCTCCGCATCGCTGCCCGGCATCGCCGCTGGGACGAGCCGGCGCACCAAAAGGCGTGCGATCGAGGCGTTGCCGTCCGGAAAGTGAAAACGCGCGGAGCCCCCGGTGGCGGCATAGCCCGCGGCGGTGAATCCCATATGCGGTGCCGCACCCGGCTCGAGATCGAGCCCCTGAAACCCCGGGAACTTGAACGGCCAGACCTCGAGCGCTCCGACCGCGTCGATCCCCACTCCCCACTCCCCGTGCGTCATCGCCTGGAAAAAGGGGAGGATCCCCGGCGTGGCCTTCACCACCTTGGTGAGATAGTCGGCGTAGCTCATCCGCGCGAGCCGGGCCTTCTTCTCGTCCGAGGAAAGGCCGGGCAGGTAGTCGCGCTTCTCGCCGTAGATTCTGGCGACATCGGCGCTTACGGCCGCCGGGAGCGGGGCCTCGCGCAAGAGCTCGGGCCAGGGCTTCGCGCCCACCCCGACGACGAGCCGGTCGGCGCCGAAGGTCTCGCGATCGAAAAATAGCCCGCGCGTAAGGCCGATCGAGGGGTAAAAATCCCTCTTGGCGCAGCGCTTGTCGAGCGCGATAGGATCGACGCCGAGCGTTCGCAGAAGTGAGGCGGCGACGGCGCCGTACGGTCGCGGACTCTCGATCGCCCACGTTCCTCCGTTCATGAGCTCGGTTCGGCCGCCGAGAAGAAATTCGTTGCGCTTGGCGTGGCCGCCGAAATCGTCGTGGTTGTCGAGGACGAGCACCCGGCCCTGCGGCTTCTCGGCGCGATAGAACACGGCGGCGGCGAGGCCGCTGATGCCGCCGCCGACGATCACGAGATCATAGCGCTCATCGGCTCGGCCCGCGGCGGGTGGGAGCGGCGCGCCGTCGACCAAGCGATGGGCCGCCTCGAAAGATCCCGGGTGACTGCCGCGCATTCCGGTGAGCGCGGGCGGGTAATACCCGTGCTCGTCCTGGGCTGCCACCGACTCGCCGAAAGCGGGGCCGGCAAACGCGGCACCGATCGCGACGGCGGCGCCGTTGAGAAAATCGCGCCGGGCGATCGGGCGATCGATGCCCAGCTCCCGGTCGCGAGCGTCGTCATGACCCTTTTGCCGCATCACTCGGCATCTTCTCCCGGCCGGGCCGAAGCGACGCATGACGGAAGCGACGTTCCGGCGTAAAGCGAATCCTCAGATGAACGCGGCCGAGCAAGAGCTCCTCGATCGGCGACGATAGGCGGCGAAGATCGCGAACCGCCATCGTTTATTGTGCACTGCTGAAATCAGCAACACGTTTGGCCGCATTATTTAGCTCTGGATTCGCTTTCGAAACATCATTGCCGATGCTGGCAAGACTGGCGTTCAACGCGGCCTGTGCGTCGGACGGAAAATTCGTGAGCTCACCGCGGTTGTCGGTCCATTCTTGTGCTGTGTGTCAATGAACCCATGCAGAAAGGGGACAATTCCCGTGGAGGCAGCCACCGCATCCTGGCGTAACACGTTGTGCAAATCTGCTGGTCGCGCTTCGACTCATTGTTCTATTCATCTCAGCGATAGAGGTTACGTAAGGCTGGTTCATCTCAGTGAGGTATTTGGCTACATCTCGAGACGCACCGGGAACGTGAGCCGGGGCGTCGAGGTCTCGAGATGCAAGGCGCGCGGCCGCCGTACCATCCTTGTGCCTTCACGTCTGTCCCGGCTTCAGGCCCCAGCGACGGGAACACAGTAGGATACAACGTTGTGAAGGAAAATAGAGTCTACATGGACGGTTCAAGGACTTAACCGCAGTGCTGGGGAGGTGCAAACAGCGCCAAGGAGGAGCTACGCGCCGCTATCAGGCCTCGTAATGGCACTCATCCCTTCAATCCGGTGTCACGCTGTTGCCGCAATCTGCGTCGATTGACCATGCGACCTGGGGGCATCCGTGCGTGGAAGCGCGGTGAGAAGGTCTGAGCGGCAACTCGACGCTTGTCGATTGCGTGCGGCAGCACAAGGAAGGACTGCATTCATGATTGATCGCAACGCGTGGGCGCGACGGCGCCGCACGCTCGGTGCTATAGCCACGACAGCGGCGCTGAGCGCCATGCTCGCCGTTGCACCGGCTTCGCTGTCCCTCGCCCAGAGCAAAAAGCCCGCCGCCAAAAAGCCGGAAGCGGCGCAGCAGCACGCGACTCCGGCGCCGGCGCCGGAAGCACAGGGACAGCAGCAGCAACAGCAGCAACAGCAGCAACAGCAGCAACCGGCGCAATTGATCTATTCGCCGTGGACCAAGTTCTGCCTTAAGAGCAAGGATCCAACTCCGAAGCAGGTCTGCTTTACCGGCAAGGATGCCCGCATCGAATCGGGCATGCCGGTAGTCGCCGCCGTGCTGATCGAGCCGGAGGGCGCGCCCAAAAAAATTCTGCGCGTTACCCTGCCGCTCGGCATGCAGCTCGTTCACGGCACGCGCGTGATCATCGATCAAAACCAGCCGATGACTGCTCCCTATGTCATTTGCTTCACCAACGGCTGCATGGCCGATTATGAGGCCACGACGCAAATGATCGAGCAGATGAAAAAGGGCAAGGGCTTAGTGGTGCAGGCGATCAATGCCAATGGCCAGCCGCTCAGCCTGGTGCTGCCGCTGAGTGATTTCGCCAAGGCCTATGACGGCCCGCCCACCGACCCCAAGGTGTTTGAGGCACAGCAGCAGAAGCTGCAGCAAGAGCTGCAGAAGCGCGCGGACGAAGCGCGTAAGCAGCTGGAAGCCCAGCATCCAACAACGTCGCCCGGCAAGACGCAGTAACGACGCAATACAGGATCTCGCTGCACGCCATCTGCGGATTGCGCAGGGCTCAATCCAAGCTACGCCAGGTCAATGGCGCATATCCGCGCGCGGGCGGTAGCCGCCCTTGCCGTCCTTGACGAAGGTTTCGGCGACTTGCGCATGGCGGACCGGCTGGCCGCTGTCGTCGGGCAATAGATTTTGCTCGGAGACGTAGGCGATGTATTCGCTGTCCTCGTTCTCGGCGAACAAGTGATAGAACGGCTGATCCTTGTGGGGGCGCGCCTCTGCGGGAATCGACTGATACCATTCCTCGGTATTGTCAAACACCGCATCGACGTCGAACACCACGCCGCGAAACGGATAGAGGCGGTGGCGGACGACCTGGCCGATCTGAAATTTGGCAACACGAATTTTGTCCGTCGGCATGACCTTCAGTCTATCTGCTCTCTATCTGCTGCGCCCGCACGCACAACGCTCTGCCCTGATGAGTGACAGTTTTATGGCGTAGTGCGGACAAATTTGTGGCCGCCCCTTCACAGCCCATACCGCCCGGCCATTTCCGGGTCCTTCGCTCCCACCTGCCGGGCGAGATCGAGCAGCACCTTCGCCTGCTTCCAAGTGGCGTCGTCCTGCATTTTGCCGTCGATCATGGCGGCGCCGGTGCCATCCGGCATGGCAGCGATGATCTTCTTGGCAAAGGCAACTTCGGCCGGTTCAGGCGAAAACACGCGTTTGGCGATTGGCACCTGGCTTGGGTGCAACGTCCAGGCGCCGACGCAGCCGAGCAAAAAGGCGTTGCGAAATTGCGTTTCGCAGGCGGCGCCGTCAGCGAAATCACCGAACGGGCCGTAGAATGCTTTGATGCCGGCGGCCGCGCAGGCGTCGACCATCTTGGCGATCGTGTAGTGCCACAGGTCCTGCTGATAGGCCGCGCGCGGCGCGCCGGCGACAGCGTCGTCGGCCAGCACCCTATAGTCCGGATGCCCGCCGCCAACCCGCGTCGTCTTCATCGCGCGTGAGGCGGCGAGATCGGCAGGGCCGAGACTGATGCCGTGCATGCGCGGCGAAGCAACCGCGATCGCTTCGACGTTATCGACACCTTGCGCCGTTTCCAGGATCGCGTGGATGAGGACCGGTTTTTTGATTTCGTGCCTCGCTTCGAGCTGGGCCAGAAGCTGGTCGAGATAATGAATATCCCAGGCGCCTTCGACCTTGGGCAGCATGATCACGTCGAGCTTCTGGCCAACCGCGCCGACGATCTCGCAAACGTCATCGAGAATCCACGGCGAGTTGAGCGCGTTCACCCGCGTCCATAAGCCGGTCCCGCCAAATTCGTAGTCCCTCGCCATGGCGATGAAGCCAGCCCGCGCGGCTTTCTTGGCGTCGACCGGAACCGCGTCCTCGAGATTGCCGAGCACGACGTCGACGTCGCGAATGAGCTCGGGCACCTTGATGCGAACTTTCTCCACGTGCGGCGGCACGAAATGGATCATGCGCTCGAGTTTCAGCGGCAGTTCGCGCAGCGGCGCCGGCGCGCCGATCGCCAAGGGCTTGAAGAAGTCGCGCGGCAGCTTCATGCGGCACCTCAAGCGCTCCTCGGGATCACCCCGTAAGCGGAACGTGCCACCGAACTCTCCTCTTCCCACCAGTGGAGAGGGACGTCCGAACGCTTCGTCTCGCTCGCGACGCTCGCTCGAGTTCGCCGCGAGGGGGGAGCCAGGGACAATGACGCGTCCTTAAGCCAATAACCAACGTGCGCCAAGCTGCTCTTGCTGGCAAGGCGGCGATCGCGCAAGCACACCGGTCGTGCAGATAGGCAGCCGGCCGCATCGGCAGGCCGTCAGGTCCTCTCGCCGCGCATCAGTCGCGGCTGAGCGGCGGCGGGAGCGACGCCTTCGCGCATGAGCGCCCGGCGCAGTGGCCCGATGCGCTCGATCAGATAGAGCGACAGCCCGCGCAGTCCGTGCGCAGGAATGAATCCGGTCAACAGGCTGCGGTTGAGCAGATCGACGGCCAGCGTCCGGCTCATCACGTCGGAACGGCGCGCCGCCTCATAGCGCGCGAGCATGTCGGCCCCGCCGACATCGCGATTTTGCCGCCGCGTCTCGGCAACGATCTCGGCGATGGCTGCGCCGTCGCGCAGCCCGAGATTGAGGCCCTGCGCGCCAATCGGCGGCACCACGTGCGCCGCCTCACCGACGAGCACGATGCGGGCGCGCGCCAGGCATTCCGCACTTTCTATGGCCAGGGGGAAAAAGCCGCGGCCCCCTTCGACCTGCATGCGCCCGAGCAGCGAGTGGGCGCGGTGCTCGATGGCTTCGGAAAGTTCGGCATCGGTCAAGGCCGCAAGCTTTTGCGCATTGTCAGGATCGAGCACGCAGACCAGGCTGGAACGGCGGCCGGGCAGGGGAACGAGTGTAAACGGACCGCGTGCGGTGTGAAATTCGGTCGAGGTGTCTTCGTGCGGCCGCGCGTGCGCGAGATTAAGCGTGAGCGCGGCCTGCGGATAGGTCCGCCGCCGCGTGGAAATGCCGGCGGCAGAGCGGCACAGCGAGCGCGCCCCGTCGGCTCCGATCGCAAGCCTTGCGCGGAGCTCGCCGCCGGCATGGGTTATTGTGACTCCGGCCGCGTCGCTTCTAACCGCAAGTGCGGGCGCTGCAATCCGTGGAAGTTTACACTGACCGGCATGCGCCTCGAGCGCGGCCAGCAAATGGCGGTTTTCGATGTTGTAGCCGAAGGCGTCGAGGCCGATCTCCTCAGCCGCGAAGGAGACTTCGGGCGCGCGCAAAAGCCGCGCAGTGTCGTCAACGATGCGAATGCGACGGAGCGGTGCTGCCTGCGGCAGGCAGGCATCCCAGACGCCGAGCGCCGTCAAAGCGGTGACCGAGCCCGCCAGCAGCGCCGTGGTGCGATGATCCGGCTCGGCAGCCGGCGCAACGAGCACGGTTTCAACACCTTGCGCCGCCAGGGCAATGGCGGTGAGCAGTCCGGTAGGCCCCCCGCCGACGACAGCGACCTCGGCCTGGCTCCGCTGAGTCATTTCCGATGTCACGCTGCTCTTTCCGATTCGGCTGCTGCGGCGTTGTGTTGGCGGCATAACCTAAAGTCCAATAAAAGGATCGAGCCAAAGCGTCAATTTCCGGCCGACCGTCGCACCCATGATAATGGGATAGGATCGCTTTACAATGAACCGGAAAAAGCGTTCACCGAAGGTGCCGGGAGCCGTCGCGTTCGCGGTGCACGTCTTTACCGCTTGTGGCGCCGCCTGCGCGTTCTTGGCGCTCCTCGCAGCGGTGCGGCAGGCCTGGCCGAACATGTTCGTCTGGCTCGGCGTCGCCGTCCTCATCGACGGGATTGACGGCACCTTTGCACGCTGGCTGCGTGTCGCCGAAGTGCTGCCGCGCTGGTCGGGCGATGTGCTCGACCTCGTCATCGACATTCTCACCTATGTGTTCGTGCCGGCCTACGCGCTCGCCGCCAGCGGTCTGCTGCCGCCGTCGCTTTCGACCGCGCTCGGGTTGCTCGTGACCGTGACCGGCTCGCTCTATTTCGCCGACCGCCAGATGAAAACGCCCGATTACTATTTCCGCGGCTTTCCCGCGGTTTGGAATGTCGCGGCCTTTTATCTGTTCGTGCTCAAGCTGCCGGCCTGGATCAGTGCAGTTGCGGTCGTGACGCTCTCGGTGCTCACCTTCCTGCCGGTTCATTTCATCCATCCGATCCGCATTCTGCACATGCGAGCCTTTACCTTTGCAGCGCTGATTCTCTGGGCCGTCTTTGCCATCTTTGCCGTGGCTGACGATCTGGCGCCGGGCCCGTGGATTGTCGTGGCTCTGTTGCTCCTGGGCGTCTATTTCGTCGGCGTGGGATTCCTTCGTCGCCATCATCCCTGAATCCCTGACCCGGGCTTTCACACCCGTCCCAAGGCAGCGTTGCATGCCTCAGCTCGTTGTCTTTCCTCGCTGGCGGCAGCGGGCAAACCTGGCGGCTATCCGTTCAGGCTGCCGTGATTGCAGGTTATTGCGGGCGCCGCCTTGTCTCGGGCGGCCGGCCGCCTATGATCCGAGCACTTTCGCTTTCGACAACTCGCCTGCAAGGAGGGGAAAATGGTTGCGGCGGTACGCGTGCATAAAGTCGGCGGTCCCGAGGTTTTGACCTATGAAGACATCGCGATCGGCCCGCCCGGGCAGGGCCAGGTCCGCGTGAAGCAACACGCCTGCGGCGTCAATTTCATCGATACCTATTTCCGCATGGGCCTTTATCCCTCGCCGGTCGGGATGCCGTTCGTTGCCGGAAATGAGGCGGCCGGGGAAGTCGTAGCCGTCGGCCCCGGCGTCACTGATCTTAAGGTCGGCGATCGCGTCGGCTATGTGGTAGCACTGGGGTGCTACGCAGCGGAGCGTTTAGTGCCCGCAGACCGGGCAGTCAAACTGCCGGAAAGCATCAGTTATGAGCAGGCTGCCGCCATGATGCTCAAGGGCATGACGGCCGAATACCTGCTGCGCCGTACTTTCAGAGTCGAGCGAGGAATGAACGTTTTCGTCCATGCGGCAGCCGGCGGCGTCGGACTCATCCTCTGTCAATGGGCCAATCATCTCGGCGCCACTGTCATCGGCACGGTCGGCTCGAAGGAGAAAGCCGCGCTCGCCAAAGCGAACGGCTGTCACCACACGATTCTTTATCGCGAAGAGGATTTTGCCGCACGAACCAAGGAGATCACCGGCGGCAAATTGTGTGAGGTGATCTACGACGGAATTGGCAAGACCACTTTCCCAGCCTCGCTCGATTGCCTTAAACCGCTCGGCATGTTCGTCAGCTACGGCAGCGCCTCGGGGCAGATCGACGCGTTCAACATCAACATCCTGCAGGCCAAGGGCTCACTCTTCGCCACGCGGCCGACGTTGAACACTTACGCGGCCAAGCGCGAGGATTTGCTGTCCATCGCCAACGATCTGTTCGACGTGGTCGCCAAGGGTGCGGTCAAAATCCCGGCCAACCAGACATACGGGCTGCGGGACGCGGTCAAAGCGCATCGCGATCTCGAAGGCCGCGCCACCACCGGTTCGTCGATCCTCCTGCCGTGATCGCGACTGTCTTCGGCAGAAGAATGCGGACCTCGTAACGGCTCCGTCTAAAGTCGCGGAATAGGGCTAACGCTCTGAGCTGAGAGCTGAGCCTTGCGACCCTGACAGATCAAGGGCCTGCGTACCCGTGGCGGAGCTTGGTAGAGGAACGTCTGCAGTCAATTTGCTCCGCCTCGCCGTCAACGGCGCGGTTTCCGCCGCAAAGATCTCTCTCTGATGAAAGACACAGCGTTCCGGCGCCGATCATGCCCTAGCCGGGCCGGTTTGCTGTATTCCCGGCACCTCTCGGGCGGCGACTTCCGGATTGAAAGGCCTTATCGCAAGGGCCGTGTGCATCGCCGCGCTCAGCGCCTTGCGAATGTTCGGCAGTCCTTCAGTCATTCGCCCAGAATATTCACTTAACCTGCAGACCGCTGCGATCTGAGGGTGCTACTTCGGTCAATCGTGTCTGCGTTCGCTCAGCATTCGTTTGAGCCTTAGCCAAGGGCATTACAGCCTCTGGCAAATTAGCCGAATTGTGCGTCGTTCGATCACGTGCGAGATCCGAATGGGCGTCAGCGATGGTGTGCGCAAAGGCTGACGGCGGCCCTTTCGCCGATCCGGTAGTGCTGCGCGAGGCGCCTCGTACTTGATCGGGCCAGCGCCCGGGCTCATACCCTCCAACGTCCGAGGGCAACAATGGCATCGCGTTGGTCTTGGCTATATGCGGCGATAACCACGTTTGCCTGGGCATTCGTCGCGTTTCTTGTCGGCCAGATCGTGGCTTTGGCCGCGCTCGTCCTGTGGTCGCACGGCGGGCTTAATCGGCTGATCGCATCGCCCTATGACGGCGCGGTGGTGACGCTCTCGGTGCTGGTGATCAATCCGGTGAGCATCGCCGTCCTGGTCCTCGCGTCGCGGCTGCGCAGCGCCGATGTCGTCGAATACCTTGGACTGTTGCCGCCGCAGCTGCGCATGGTGGTGATCGGCATTATCGGCATTTTGGTCATTATCGGTCTCACCGATGCGCTGCTCTTCCTGAGCGGACGCGCCATCGTGTCGCCGTTTCAGGCAATCTCCTACCGGACAGCCGCGGCCGAGGGGTGGCTGGCGCTGATGTGGTTTGCGACGGTGGTGGTTGCGCCCGCCGGCGAGGAGATCATGTTTCGCGGCTTTTTGTTTCGCGGTTTTGTCCGTTCGGAGCGCGCGGCATGGCCCGCAATCGTCGCAATCTCGCTGTTATGGGCGGGGCCTCATGTGCAATACGATTGGACCGGCATGCTGGAAATATTCGTGGCCGGGATGTTTCTCGGCTGGGCGCGCTGGAAGAGCGGCTCGACGCTGCTCACGATCGTGCTGCACGGTCTGTTCAACCTCGAAGGGATGATCGAGACGGCGGTGCAGCTTAAGCGTTTCTGACACGATTTCCGGCGATGATGTTCCTGCGACGGAGTTCGGACTGAAATTCGCGATCAGGAGCTTCCGGCGGCACTGTGGCTCGTTTAGCGTGGCCGCCTGCCGCTAGGATTAAACAGTCGGTCGAACGGTGTGGCTGCGGCCGCGCTTGCCGCGTCCTTTTGCCGTCGACGCGGCAGCCCAATCACCGGCTCGGCAAAGCGCGCAATGACCGCGACGGTCTCGTCGAGCGGCACGGTCGAGCCCGGGGTCTCGCTGACTATGACCGCGAGCACGTGCATGTCGCGGCGGAACAGTGAATTGAGGGCCGTGAGCGTGTGGCTGATGGTGCCGAGATAGCTTCCGGTCACCAAAATGAGCGGCAGCCGCAGCGCCATCATTACGTCCAGCACCGTCCGCTCACCGTCGAGCGGCACCATGATGCCGCCGATACCTTCAATGAGCAGAATGTCCTGCCGCTGCTCAACCGCATTGCGGCAGAAGGCGATGACTTTGTCGACATCGATGCGGCGCCCTTCGCGCTGCGCCGAAAGGTCAGGCGACAACGGCGCGCGGAACCGCCACGGTGAGATGCGCTCGATATTCTCGGTCGTCGCCGGCAGCTCGAGAGCGCGCAGCAAAGTGGCCGGATCGCTGTCTGCGGGGCGGGCCGGATCGAACCCGCTCACCACTGGCTTGAGCGCCGCGACGCGGCGGCCCATTTGGCGGAAATGCCCGATCAGGGAGGCGGCGACGTGGGTCTTGCCCACATCGGTGCCGGTCGCGGTGATGAAGATCGCGGTCACGAGCGGCAGCCGGGCACCCGCCTGCGGACCGCGGCGGCCAGCCGTTCAATTTCACTGTCGGGATGTCGCGCGGTGAACGCCAGGCGCAGCCGCGCCGTGCCCTGAGGCACTGTCGGCGGCCTGATGGCGACGACGAGAAACCCTTCTTCCTCGAGCGCCTGAGCGGCGACAAGCGTGGCCTCGGCGTCGCCAAGAATGAGCGGCACGATGGCGCTCTGCGGTTCGGGAAGGTTGAGGACGCGAGCAAAATTTCTGGCCTTGCGCAACGGCTCACCGGTGTAAGCCGGGTCACTCTCAATAATCTCCAGTGCGGCGGTGGCGGCGGCGATCACCGGCGGCGGCAGGCCGGTCGAATAGATGAAGGTGCGGGCGCGGGTGCGCAGAAGGTCGATCACCGGCGCCGACGCGCACACATAGCCGCCATAGGCCCCGATTGCCTTCGACAGAGTGCCCATCTGTAACGGCACGGCGGCGGGCTTGCCGCCGGCAAACGTGGCGCCGCGGCCGTTGCCGACCACACCGAGCCCGTGAGCGTCGTCGGCAAGCAGCCACGCATCGAAGTCTTGCGCCAAGGCGGAGAGCGCGTGGAGCGGCGCTAGATCGCCGTCCATGGAAAATACGCCATCGGTCGCGATCAGCGCCCGCGGGTGCTTTGCGCGGTGCGCCGCCAGAAGCTGCGCGGCATGGGCGGTATCGGCGTGGCGATAGCGGTAAACGGTGGCGCCGGCGAGCTTGGCCCCGGCGTGGATGCAGGCGTGCGACAACTCGTCGACGGCGATGAGATCGTCGGGCCCGACCAAGGCCGGAATGAGCCCGGTATTGGCGAGATAGCCGGAGCCGAACACGCAGGCCGCCTCGCTTGCCTTCAGATGCGCCAGCCGGTTCTCCAGCGCTGCGTAAAGCGGATGATTGCCGGTCACCAGACGCGAGGCGCCGGCACCGACACCGTAGTGTTGTGTTGCCTCGATCGCGGCCCTGATGGTCGCCGGGTGCTGGCTGAGGTTGAGGTAATCGTTGCACGAAAAGGAGATGAGGCGGCGACCGCTGCGCTCGGCATAAATGCCGTCGCGGGCGGTGACCACCGGCGTGCGCCGCAGCCGCACTTGCTCTAGGCTTGCAAGCTTGCCGCGCGCATATTCATCGAGTGAAGCATGCATCGCGCCGCATGAAACCGCCGAATGTCAAATTATACCAGGAAAAATATGGCCGCAGATTCGGCACTCCCCTGGTATCGGGCAGGGCTCGATCACGTCTGGCTGCCCTATGCGCAGATGAAGACCGCAAACCCGCCGCTTGCGGTTGTGGCAACCCATGGCAGCCGTATCCTGCTCGCCGACGGCCGTGAGTTGATCGACGGCATCGCCTCATGGTGGACGGCCTGCCACGGCTACAATCACCCCTATATCCGCGCTGCCGTGGAGCGCCAGATGGTACGGCTGCCTCATGTGATGTTCGGCGGCCTGGTCCACGAACAGGCGCTCGTCCTGGCGCGGCGGCTGGCCGGCCTGACGGCGCCAGCCGATCTCGATCGGGTGTTTTTTTGCGAGTCCGGTTCCGTCGCCGTCGAGGTCGCGCTCAAAATGGCGGTGCAATACTGGTTCAACCGCGGCGCCCGTCGCCGCACCCGCATCGTCGCATTTCGCGGCGCTTATCACGGCGACACCGCCGGCGCCATGGCGGTTTCTGATCCGGACGACGGCATGCATGCCGCATTCGGCGGTCTGTTGCCACGGCAAATCACTGCCGCTTTGCCAGTCGATTCCGCCAGCACCGATGCCTTCGAACGCCTGCTCGAACAGCGTGCCGACGAGATCGCCGCGATCATTGTTGAGCCGCTGGTGCAAGGCGCCGGCGGCATGCGCTTTCATGATGCGCATGTCTTGCGCCGGCTGCGCGCAGCGGCGGACCGGTACGAGATTTTGTTGATCTGCGACGAGATCTTTACCGGTTTCGGCCGTACCGGTTCACTGTTCGCCTTCCAGTCCGCCGGCGTGGTGCCGGACATCGTGACGCTTGCGAAGGCGCTGACCGCAGGCACATTGCCGCTTGCTGCCACGCTCGCGCGGCGGAAAGTCTTCGAGGGGTTCTGGTCCGATGATCCAGCCCATGCGCTGATGCACGGCCCGACTTTCATGGCCAACCCGCTCGCCTGCGCGGCCGCCAATGCCTCCCTTGACCTATTCGAGCGCGAACCGCGGCTCGATCAGGTGGCAGCCATCGCGCGCACTTTGACGCATGCTCTCGAACCGTGCCGCGAGCTTTCGGGCGTGAGCGATGTGCGGGTCTGCGGCGCTATCGGGGTGGTCGAGCTGTATCACATCGAAAACCTCAACGCGCTGCGGCAACGCTTTGTGGCGGAAGGAATTTTCATCCGCCCGTTCGGCTCGGTGGTCTACCTCACGCCGGCTTTCACTATCGCCGAAGGCGAGCTAGCGCACCTGACCGAGGCGATCCGCCGCGTGCTCGCCGAAACTGTCACCGCCTGAGGGCGGCAATGGGTTCGTGGACGTCGTCGACCCCCTCATGTATGCAGGGCACGAAATCTTGCCTGCGGCATCGCGACCCTGGCTGTTCGTCACTGGAGCTGCCCAGGTTTTGCGTTCAGATTTCATGAGACCGCAGATATGGCGATCGCGCGGGTGAGACCGCTGCACGAGAAAGCCGCAGTCGCAGCGCCTATGCCGGCGAAAGCGGCGGACCAAGCCTGCGATTATCTGAACGCGCGCCAGGTCTCGATTGCCTATGCGGGGCGCGGCGGCGAGGTGGTGCTCGCCATCGATCGGGTCGATTTGTTGCTTAGGCGCGGAGAGTTTGTCTGCCTGCTCGGACCCTCGGGTTGTGGCAAGACCACGTTCCTCAACGCCGTCGCCGGTTTTCTGCCGGTCTCCTCGGGCGAACTCACCTTCGAAGGCAGGCCGATCGCCCGACCGGGGCCGGACCGCGCCATGGTCTTTCAACAGCCTGGACTGCTGCCCTGGCGCGACGTTCTGCACAACGTCACTTACGGCCTCGAAATGTCAGGCCGCATGCGCGGGCGCGCAGCCGCCGCTCATGCCCGTTCGCTGCTCGAGCTCGTCGGTCTCGCCGATTTCGCCGGCAGTTTTCCGAATCAGCTTTCGGGTGGGATGCAGCAGCGCGTCAATCTCGCCCGGGCGCTGGCCGTCGAACCTGAGCTCTTGCTGCTCGACGAGCCCTTCGCCTCGGTCGACGCGCAGACCCGCGAGGCGCTGCAGGTCGAGCTCCTCGCCATCTGCAAGCGCGCCGAAGTCACCGCCTTGTTCGTCACCCACGATATCGGCGAGGCAGTGTTTCTCGCCGACCGGGTCTGCATTTTCAGCCCGCGCCCCGGCCGCATCGTGCGCGAGGTGCGCGTGCGCTTGCCCAAGCCGCGCGACGAGGTGCGTCTGAAGCCCGAATTTCTTGCCCATGTCCAGGAGGTCGCGGGCGTGCTCGCCGCGACCGGCAGGGCGGAGAAGACAGAAAATAACGTTTAGCAGGAAGCCAGGAGGCGCCGTCATGGCGACGATTATTCTCGACGACTCGGGTGCGCCCAGACGCCGGCAGCATCTCGCGTTTGCGGGCCTGGGACTGCGCACTGAGCGCATCGTTCTGGGGAGCGCTTTCATCGCGTTGTTGTTCATCGTCTGGCAATTGGTCACCGCGCTCGGCATCGAGCCGCCGATCCTGCTGCCGTCGCCCGCGGGTGTAGTGAATGCGTTTGGCAGCCTGTTTTCCACGTCCGACATCTGGGCCGATCTCGAAGAGAGCGGCAAGGAGTTGTTTTATGGCTTCGCGCTGGCGGCTGCCGTCGGCATCGGCGCCGGCCTCGCGATCGGCTGGTATCCGCGGCTCGGCTACTTTTTCGACCCGTTCGTCAATTTCCTCTATGCCGTGCCGCGCGTCGCGCTTGGCCCATTGTTGATTGTGTGGCTCGGCATCGGCTTGAGCTCCAAAGTGGCGCTTGTTTTCCTGATCGCGGTCTTCCCGGTCCTTGTTAATACGTCGAGCGGTGTCCGCAGCCTCGACCCGCATCTGTTGCGCGTCGCGCGCTGCTTCGGGGCCACCGATCTGAAGATTTTCCGCACCATCGCGCTGCCAGGCTCAGTGCCGTTCATCCTCGGCGGCTTGCGGCTCGCCATCGGTCAGGCGCTGATCGGGGTGTTCGTTGCCGAGCTGCTCGGCGCCCAGCATGGCGTTGGCGCTATGATCCAAAACGCCGCCGAGCAGTTCCAGACCAACATCGTCTTTGCCGGCCTGCTGATGTTCGCGGTGGCCGGCCTGCTGCTTACGGCAATCGTGCGTTGGCTCGAGCACCGCTTCGATGCCTGGCGGCTGTGACGCGCACATAACATAGACTTAGGAGGATAACATGACCCAGCGAGTGCAACTGCCGTTTTTCGCAGCGGCTTTGGCGGTGGCCGTGCTCTTGCCGGCGATGCGCGCAGCCGCGGCGGATGCGATCCCGATCACCATTTCCCACAGTCAGAAGACTGTGGACTTCCTGCCGTTGTGGATCGCGAGCGATGCCGGGTACTTTAAGGAGCACGGCATTAACGCGACCGTGAACTATCTGCCGGCTCAGGAGGGCATCCCGGCGCTGCTCAGTGGCCAGGTGCAGATCGCCGGGAACGGTGCCTCCGACGCCGCCTCAGCAGAGGCCCAGGGCGCCAAGCTCAAGGCGGTGCTGACGCTCACGCCCATTTATACGTTCCAGTTCTGGGCGCGGCCCGACCACGCCAGCGCGAGCGGGCTGAAGGGTCAACGCATCGGCATTACCAGCACCACCGGCTCGCTCTACGCCGCCACTTTGCTGGCGCTCAAAGAGCTCGGCCTTAAGCCCTCCGACGTCATGCTGACGTCGCTCGGCGGCGTGGTCAACGTCAACAGTTCGCTGATGGCCGGTAGCGTGGTCGCAGCCGCATCGCATCCGCCGGCCACGTATCAGTTTAAGCGTGCCGGGATGGTCGACCTCGTCGACCTCGCCAAGGACAAAATCCCATCGGTGAGCGCCGGGCTATGGGTCACGCAATCCTATCTGGATCGGCATCACGACGTGGTGGCGAATGTGGTTGACGCTGTGGTTGAAGCGCTGCACCGCGAGAAGTCCGACCGCGCTTACGCCGAGAGCGAGATCAGCAAGCACCTGGGCGTCAAGGATAAAGGCGAACTCGATTTCACCTATAACTTTTACGTCAACGAGATCCTCGCCCCCGAGCCGACGCCGAATGTCGCGCAGATCAAGGGCGACGTCGACGCGCTCGTCGCCAGCAATCCCAAAGTCAAGACCATCGATATGGAGAGCATGATCGACCAGAGCTTCGTCGAGAATGCGCTCAAACGGCAAGCCGCAAAATAGTGGTTGTCACGCCGGTCAGTAACCCACTGCCGTGCCGTGGAGGTCGTAAGCGTCGGCGCGTTCGATCTTCACCGTGGCGATCTCGCCGACGCGCAGCGGCCGGTGGCTGGTGACGAAAACAACTCCGTCGATCTGCGGCGCATCACCCCGGCTGCGCCCCTTGGCGGCCGCCCGAATTTTTTCTCTGCCGCGCGACGGCTCGACCTCATCGATGATGACCGGCTCATTGCGGCCCACCTTGCGCTTGAGCCGCTTGCGCGAAATCGCCTGCTGGTGCGCCATTAGCCGGTTCCAGCGCTCTTGTTTGACCGGCTCCGGCACCGCGGCCGCCAGATCGTTGGCCGCAGCGCCCGCCACCGGCTCGTAACGGAAACAGCCGACCCGATCCAACTCGGCCGCCGTGAGCCAATCAAGCAGGAGCGCGAAGTCGCCTTCCGTTTCGCCGGGAAAGCCGACGATAAACGTCGAGCGGAGGGTGAGGTTGGGGCAGGCCGCTCGCCACCGCCGAATGCGTTCGAGCGTACGCTCCTGCGCCGCCGGCCGGCGCATGCGCTTGAGCACCTCGGGGCTCGCGTGCTGAAAGGGGATGTCGAGATAGGGCAGCACCCTGCCGTCCGCCATCAACGCGATCACTTCGTCGACATGCGGGTAGGGATAGACATAATGCAGCCGCACCCAGACCCCGAACTCACCAAGCTCACGCACCAGATCGACAAACTTCGCCCGCACCTCGCGGCCCTTCCACGGACTTGCGGCGTATTTGATGTCGAGCCCATAGGCGGACGTGTCCTGCGCAAGAACCAGAAGCTCTTTGACACCGGCGGCGACTAGCCGCTCGGCCTCGCGCAGCACATCGGCGGCCGGACGGGAGACCAGATCACCGCGCAGCTTGGGAATGATGCAGAACGTGCAGCGGTTATGACAACCCTCCGAAATCTTCAGGTAAGCGTAGTGCCGCGGCGTCAGCTTGATGCCTTCGGGCGGAATCAGATCGGCATAGGGATCGTGTTGCGGCGCGGCGGCGCGATGCACCGCCTCGATCACGCTTTCGTATTGCTGCGGCCCGGTGACCGCGAGCACCCCCGGATACGCATCGGTGATCTTTTGTGGCTGCGCGCCCATGCAGCCGGTGACGATGACCTTGCCGTTCTCCGCCATGGCCGCCCCGATCGCCGCAAGCGACTCGGCTTGCGCGCTGTCGAGAAAGCCACAGGTATTAACGATCGCAAGATCGGCGCCGGCATGGTCGTGTGACAGCGCATAGCCCTCGGCGCGCAGCCGGGTAATGATGCGCTCGGAATTGACCAGCGCCTTGGGGCAGCCGAGCGAGACAAAGCAGATGCGCGCAGGACTATTCATCGCGGTCCGTTTATGCCATGCGCGGCGCAATAGCCGCACTGGCCGTTATCCGATAGGCTTTGGGACGCCGGTGGCGATCATATGGATGCCCAGACCGGATAAGTCCAATTCGGCCGGACCCGATGGAACTGCCCGCTCCTCCGCTCCTTCTGGTGACCAACCGGCGACAGACGCGAGGGTCGCTTGCCGATGTGGTCGCCGCCGCAGCCGGGGCCGGCTGCCGCTGGATCAGCGTGCGCGAAAAGGATTTGCCCGAGGACGAACAGGTCTTGGTGGTGCGCCGGCTCTTGCCGATCGCGCGGAGCTTCGGCGCGCGCGTGTCGGTACACGGTGAAGCGGTGCTGGCCCAGCACGCAGGCGCCGACGGTGTCCACCTGCCTGCGGGGGCCGACGGGCGCAGGGCCCGTGCGCTGCTCGGGCCGCATAAGCTCATCGGCGTCTCGATCCACACGGTCACCGATGCCGAGGCGCTCGAGCCGAACTGTGTCGATTACGCGCTCGCAGGTCCGGCGTTCGAGACGCTGAGCAAGCCGGGCTACGGTCCGGAAATCGGCCGCAAGGGACTGCACGACATCGTCGCAGCCGCGCGCGTGCCGGTGCTCGCCATCGGCGGCATCAATGCGGCGCGCATCGCCGAACTCGTTGCCGCGGGCGCGGCAGGCGTCGCCGTCATGGGAGGGGTCATGCGCGCCAGCGACCCGGCGCAAGAAGTTGCCGGCCTGCTCGCGGCACTCAATGGCGTGCTGGGAATTAGCGCGCCCGGTAAGTGCTGACGCCCTGCTCGGGCACCCAGACGCCCGCGGGAAGCTTTCCCGCCTGCCAGAATACGTCGATCGGCATGCCGCCGCGCGGATGGAAATAGCCGCCGATGCGCAGCCATTTGGGCTTCAAGAGCTCGATCAGTTTCTTGCCGATGGCCACCGTGCATTGCTCATGGAAAGCGCCATGGTTGCGAAAGCTGTTCAAGTAAAGCTTGAGCGATTTCGATTCCACCAGCCAGCCGCGCGGGACGTAATCGATGACCAAGGTGGCAAAATCCGGCTGGCCGGTGACTGGGCACATGACGGTGAATTCGGGGAAGGTGAATTGCGCGAGGTAATCGGTGTCCGCGTGCGGATTTGGTACACGGTCAAGTACCGCCTCGGCCGGCGAAGCCGGGACCGGTGTCGGGCGACCGAGCTGCAAGGACGGTGCTTTCGCCATCGCCCCTGGATGCCTGCCTTGGCCAGGCATGACAAGAGCCCATTCGGCGCTGTAGAAGCGCTCGGCAAACGGATCGGAGCGCGCGCATGACTGCCATAATCGACATTGTCGGCCGGGAGATTCTCGATAGCCGTGGCAATCCGACCGTCGAGGTCGACGTGATCCTCGAAGATGGTTCGCGTGGGCGTGCTGCCGTGCCATCGGGCGCCTCGACCGGCGCACACGAGGCGGTTGAACTGCGCGATGGCGACCAGAAACGCTATCTCGGCAAGGGCGTGCGCAACGCGGTCGAGGCGGTCAACGGTGAAATTTTTGAAGCGCTGTCGGGCATGGACGCCGAGGAGCAGCTCAAGATCGACGAGACTATGATCGCGCTCGACGGCACGGCCAATAAGGAGCGGCTCGGCGCCAACTCCATCCTCGGTGTGTCGCTTGCTGTCGCCAAGGCCGCCGCCGCCGCCCACCGGCTGCCTCTCTACCGCTACGTCGGCGGCACTTCGGCGCGGCTCCTGCCGGTGCCGATGATGAACATCCTCAACGGCGGCGCGCACGCCGACAACCCGATCGATTTTCAGGAATTCATGATCGTGCCACTCGGCGCCGCCTCGTTCGCCGAGGCTTTGCGCGCCGGCGCGGAAATCTTTCAAACCTTGCGCGCTTCCCTCAAAGCCGCGGGTCACAACACCAACGTGGGCGATGAGGGCGGCTTTGCACCCGACCTGCCCACGGCCGAGGCCGCGCTCGATTTCGTCGTCAACGCAATCGAACAAGCCGGCTATCGCGTGGGCGAGGAGGTGATGCTCGCGCTCGACCCGGCGGCGAGTGAATTTTTCACCGACGGCGCGTATCGGTACAAAGGCGAGGGCAAGATGCGATCGGTCGACCAGCAGGTTGAGTATCTGTCGGGACTCGCCAAACGCTACCCGATCGCCTCGATCGAAGACGGCATGGCCGAAGACGATTTCAGCGGCTGGCAGAAGCTGACGCAGACCATCGGCAAAACCTGCCAACTGGTCGGCGACGATAATTTCGTCACCAATGTGAAGCGGCTCGCCGAGGGAATAAAGCAAGGCATCGGTAATTCGATCCTCATCAAGGTGAACCAGATCGGCACGCTCAGCGAGACCCTCGCCGCGGTCGAAATGGCACACAAAGCTGGCTATACCGCGGTCATGTCGCATCGCTCGGGCGAAACCGAGGATGTGACGATCGCCGATCTCGCGGTTGCCACAAATTGCGGGCAGATCAAGACCGGCTCGCTTGCGCGCGCCGATCGCACCGCCAAGTACAATGAGCTCTTGCGCATCGAGGAGGAACTTGGGCCGCAAGGCAAATTCGCTGGCCGCGCCGCGTTCAAGGCGTTGGCGTGATGCCTCCCCGTGGATAATCCACGCCTTCGAGAAGGTGGCGCCCCGGTCTGTGTTCGAGGCCGTAGCCTACGCTCGCGCGCCGCCATGCACAGCGGTCCGGCAGGAGAGGCCAATCAATCATGAGGGGTGCCGCTGCGGCACGCTTGTCGCCGCGGCGCAATCGGCGCAATATCGGGTCGGGATCGGACTTTTTAAGTGGATGGGGACCGCGCCGGGCGCGGAACGAGCGCATGGATCAAACCATCAGTTTGAGGGCCGGCAACCGCAAGCTCGCCGTCGCCAGGCTGCGCGACCACGTGGTGGCCGCGGTCGAAACGGCCGTGCACAGCGACGCGCCGTTCACCCATCTCGTGCTGGAGGGGGTTTTTCCCGGGGATGTCTACGCCGCCATGCTGGCGAACATGCCGCAGCCCACCGATTATCGGCCGATGCACGGCCGCGCCAGAGGCCATGATCTCGCCGACGGCACCCATACGCGGGTAAAGATCGATCTGTTTCCGGAATACATCCGCCATTTGCCGCCGGAGAAACGGGCCGTGTGGGACGTCGTCGGCCGCGCGCTCTGCTCAGCACCGGTGCGGGATGCCTTCGTGCGGCGGCTGGCGCCGGCTTTGGCGCGCCGATTCGGTCGAAGCTACCCCGCCGTTGGCATGTATCCGATTCCGGTGCTCACGCGCGACATCACCGGCTACCTGATCACGCCGCACACCGACACGCGCTGGAAGGGCATTACCGTACAGCTCTATCTACCGCCCGACAGCTCGATCACCCATGTGGGCACGATTTTCCATGAAAAGCTGCCTGACGGGTCGCTGAAGAACGCGAAGCAGATGACGTTTGCGCCCAATAGCGGCTACGCCTTTGCGGTTGGCAGCGACACCTGGCATTCGGCCGACCGTATCGGTCCCGAAGTGAGGACGCGCGACAGCATCCTGCTCACCTATTTTGTCGATGCCGGGCTCGTTCGCTATCTGCGCAACCGCGGCAAGCGGGTTGGCAATTTCATCTTGAGCGAGCTGCGCAACGTCCTTGCTTAAAAAGAGCTCGCAGCAGGCAAGCCATAGTGCATTGCTCCTCCCGGGCCGAGCCGTCGGTGAACCATTAATGCGCTCTTAAGGCGAAGCCGCGCATGGTTGCGGCATGGTCACTCGTAGGCGTCTGCGTTCGATCCTCAACACGCTTGGCCTCTATGTCACGGCGGCGCTCCTGGTCGGCTATTTCGGCGTCAATGCCTATAGCGGCAATCACGGGCTCAAGGCCAAGCAGGATATCGACCGCCAGATGGCGACGCTGTCGGCGGAATTGAACCATCTGCAAGTCGAGCGCGCGCAATGGCAGCGCCGTGTCAACCTGCTTAAGCCTGAGAATATTGATTCCGACATGCTCGACGAACGCGCCCGCGCGCTGCTCGACTATGTTGGCCCCGACGACCTGACGCTGAGCATCCCAGGTGGTCAGCCCGCCGATGCGCCGGGGCCTTGAACTCGCTATCGCGCTTCCCGAAATTAAATTTCACGACAACGACTTGCCTCGGCGGAATGCGCAGCAGGCCCGCCTGGCCGACGGCTTCCGCACCGGGGCAAATTCGGCTAATGGGGAGAGCCGCTCCGGGATGCTGCGAGGAAACTGATGGCCGTCGCCAAAACGAAAACAGCCGATCAGGACGACCAAGATCTCCGCCCCGCCGTCGACTTGGGCCTGCAAGACGCCGCCATTGCCGAGTTCAGCAAGGAGGAGGAGTTCCAGGCGCTGCGGCAGATGCTCCTCATTCGCCGCTTCGAGGAAAAGGCTGGGCAGATGTACGGCATGGGGCTGATCGGCGGCTTCTGCCACCTCTATATCGGCCAGGAAGCCGTCGTGGTCGGCATAAAAATGGCGATGTCCGACGGCGACAAGATGATCACTGGCTATCGCGATCACGGTCACATGCTTGCCTGCGGCATGGATCCCAAAGGGGTGATGGCGGAACTCGCCGGCCGCCGCGGCGGCTACGCCAAAGGCAAAGGCGGCTCGATGCACATGTTCTCCCGCGAGAAGAATTTTTTCGGCGGACACGGCATCGTCGCCGCGCAGGTGCCGATCGGCACCGGGCTCGCCTTCGCCAACACGTACCGCGGCGACAACACCGCCTGCGTGACCTTTTTCGGCGACGGCGCGGCCAATCAAGGGCAGGTCTACGAAAGCTTCAATATGGCGGAGCTGTGGAAACTGCCGGTCGTTTACGTAATCGAGAATAACCGTTATGCGATGGGGACTGCAGTGTCGCGTTCCTCGGCGCAGACCGATTTTTCCAGGCGCGGCCTCTCCTTCAACATTCCCGGCAAGCAGGTCGACGGCATGGACGTGCGCGCGGTGAAGGCGGCGGCCGACGACGCGCTCGCCTGGTGCCGCGCCGGCAAGGGGCCGACCATCCTTGAAATGATGACTTACCGCTATCGCGGCCATTCCATGTCGGATCCGGCCAAATACCGGACCAAGGAAGAGGTGGATAGAATGCGCACCGAGCACGATCCGATCGAGCAGGTGCGCAAGCGTCTGCTTGATCGGAAATGGGCGGGCGAGGACGAGTTGAAGAAGATGGACGCCGCGGTGCGCGCCCTCGTCAACGAAGCGGCCGAATTCGCCACCCACGATGCCGAGCCGGATCCCGCCGAGCTTTACACAGACGTTTACCGGTGAGCCGACGATGGTGTGTGTCGTGCGCCGGCCAGCCGTTCCGGCATGACGATTGACGAGCAGCCGCCATGCCGACCCCGATCCTGATGCCCGCTTTGTCGCCCACGATGGAGAAGGGCAATCTTGCCAAATGGCTCAAGAAAGAAGGCGACGCCGTAAGATCCGGCGATGTTGTTGCCGAGATCGAAACCGACAAGGCCACCATGGAGGTGGAGGCAGTCGACGAGGGCACGCTCGGAAAAATCCTGGTGCCGGAAGGCACCAACGACGTCGCGGTCAACACCCCGATCGCGATGATCCTCGGTGAGGGCGAAGACGCCGGCGCGCTGACGGACGGTCACGGCGCGGCAACTGCGCCAGCGCGCCAGGAGAAGGCGCTCGAGTCCATGCCGCCCGCAGCCGCAGAGCCGGCCAAGGCTGTCTCGCCCGCGGCACCAAAAACCTCAGTCCTCGAAACGGCCAGCGCCGCGGCGCCTGAGCCGGAGGTGCCTGAGGGCACCGAGATGGTCACCATGACCATGCGCGAGGCGTTGCGCGACGCCATGGCCGAAGAAATGCGCCGCGACCCCGACGTTTTCGTCATCGGCGAAGAGGTCGCCGAGTATCAGGGCGCCTACAAGGTGACACAGGGCCTGCTCGAGGAGTTCGGCGCGCGGCGCGTGATCGACACGCCGATCACCGAGCACGGCTTTGCCGGCCTTGGGGTCGGCGCCGCGCTCGCGGGCCTAAAGCCGGTCGTCGAGTTCATGACCTTCAACTTCGCGATGCAGGCCATGGATCAGCTCATTAACTCGGCGGCAAAGACGCCGTATATGTCAGGCGGCCAAGTGCAGGTAGCGATTGTCTTCCGCGGCCCGAACGGCGCCGCGGCGCGCGTGGCTGCTCAGCACAGCCAGGATTACTCGGCCTGGTACTCGCATGTTCCAGGCCTAAAGGTAATCGCGCCATCGACCGCGGCCGACGCCAAGGGGCTTTTGAAAGCCGCGATCCGCGATCCCAATCCGGTCATGTTTCTGGAAAACGAAATTCTCTACGGCCATTCGTCGCCGGTGCCGAAGCTCGCCGATTACGTGCTGCCAATCGGACGTGCGCGAGTGGTGCGCGGCGGCACGGACGTGACCATCGTCGCCTGGTCGATCGGCATGACCTACGCGCTGAAAGCCGCGGACGAGTTGGCGAAAGAAGGTATTTCCGCCGAAGTGATCGATTTGCGCACGATTAAGCCAATGGACTCCGACTCCATTATCGAGTTGGTGAAAAAGACCGGCCGCGTGGTCACGGTCGAGGAGGGCTGGAAACAGTCCGGCGTTGGCGCCGAAATTGCTGCCCGGGTGATGTCCGCCGCATTCGATTATCTCGACGCACCGGTCGAGCGCGTCGCCGGCAAGGACGTGCCGATGCCATACGCCGCCAATCTAGAAAAACTGGCGCTGCCCTCGGTCGGCGAAGTGGTCGCGGCGGCGAAAGCGGCTTGTTACCGATGAGCGAAGACGGAAAGCGCGGCCGCGTGTCACCGGCACAAAATGGCGGGGCGCAAGGTGCCGCGCGCGATCACCGACGCGAGCCTGCACGTCCATCGCGGCGCGCCTTCGAGGCGCCAGAAACTTTGGAAAATTTCGCTCGCCGACGCGCAAGCCGGTGTGCGCGAGGAGAACGTGGTGGAGAAAGTCCACCGCTTATTCGAAGCCGAGACGGAACGGCCGAGCGGTATCGCCAATACTAACGCGATCAGCTGAAAGCGTCCCATGCCGATCAACATCCTCATGCCGGCGCTCTCGCCCACGATGGAGAAGGGCAATCTCGCCAAGTGGCTGAAAAAAGAAGGTGAGGCGGTCAACACCGGCGACGTAATTGCCGAGATCGAGACAGACAAGGCGACCATGGAATACGAGGCCGTCGACGACGGCGTCTTGGCCAAAATCGTGGTCCCCGAAGGCACCAATGACGTGCCGGTCAACCAGCTGATCGCTGTTTTGGCGCAGGAAGGCGAGGACGTGAAGGCCGCGGCCGCGGCGGCGGGCAAACCCGCTCCCGCCGCCAAGCCGCCGAGCGAAGAGGCCGCTCCCGACGCGGCACGGCAGACCGTGCCGGTCACGCAGGCGAAGGCACCATCGCCGCCCGTTGCACCGCCACCGGCCGGCACGCAGCGGGCGGCGCCGCGGGCCCCCGATGAGAGCGTTAAGGCTGACGGTCACGGTGCCGGACCCCGCACCCCCAACAGGATCTTTTCTTCCCCGCTCGCGCGGCGGCTCGCCAAGGAGGCGGGCATTGAGATCGGCCGCATCGAAGGCTCCGGCCCGCACGGTCGCGTGATTGCCCGCGACGTAGAGGCCGCCAGGGCAGGGCGCAGCCTGCGCGCGCCGGCCCCGGCACCAGCCGCAGCACCCACACCGCTGATCGCGCCGGCGATGACGGACGAGCAGGTTCGCGCGCTCTACGAAGATGGCAGCTACGAGGTTGTCCCGCACGATGGCATGCGCCGTACCATCGCGCAGCGGCTCACCGCCTCGGTGCAGACAATTCCGCATTTTTACCTGACTGTCGACTGCGACATCGGCAAGCTTCTGGCGGCGCGCGAGGAGATCAACGCGCAGGCGCCGAGGGACAGGGACGGCAAGCCGGCCTATAAGCTCTCGGTCAATGATTTCGTGGTCAAAGCCTTTGCGCTCGCTTTGCAGCACGTGCCCGATGCCAATGTCACCTGGACCGAAGGTGGCATGCTCAAGCACAGGCATTCCGATATCGGCGTCGCCGTGGCGCTGCCCTTTGGCCTCATCACCCCGATCGTGCGCAACGCCGAAAGCAAATCGCTCTCGGCGATCTCCAACGAGATGAAAGAGCTCGCCGCGCGCGCCCGGGCGAAAAAACTAAAGCCGCAGGAATATCAGGGCGGCAGCTCGGCGGTGTCGAATCTCGGTATGTACGGCATCAAGGATTTCACCGCGGTGATCAATCCGCCGCACGCGACAATCCTGGCCGTCGGCACCGGCGAGGAACGCGCGGTGGTCCGCAATGGCAAGATCGAGGTCGCCCACATCATGAGCGTGACCCTATCCTGCGATCACCGCGCGGTCGACGGCGCGCTGGGGGCGGTGCTGATCGGCGCCTTCAAGACGCTGATCGAAAATCCGGTGATGATGCTGGTCTAGGGCGCGTACTCATAAATCGCTTTGCTCCGACACCGCGGATACGCCCTCATCTGATCCCGCTGACCGGCCAAAGGCCACCGAGCGGGGGCGTCTTCCCCTCTTAATCTCTCAGCTTGCCGGATTGCGCGCCGTGACGATCCACGTCGCGCTGCGGACCACCACCGACCGATCACCAAGGCAACTCGCGAAGGCGGCACGAACCGCGGCCGAGGCGCGTGCGCGGATGTCGTCTGGCTGATCATCAAGCAAGCGCGACAGCGGGCCAACTTCCAACGCCACCTTCACCGCGTCGCATCTCCGAGACCGTCATCTGCGACATGTTGACGAATGCTTCGACGCCATGGTGCTGGGCAACCACCGCCACGTTCGTCGTCGCTTCGAGATACTTGTCGTTGGCCGACATGCTGAAGTACAGGCGCTTGCAACCGTCCACGGCGCGATGCACGGCGTCCAGGTCGAGCAGGTCTCCGACGATCACCTCGGCGCCAAGTGCCCTCAGCGATTCCGCCCGGTCGTCATCCTGGCGGACCATGGCGCGCACCTTCAGCCCGCGCTCCAGCAAAAACTTCGTCACGCTCGGTCCGATCGCTCCAACTTGGCCAGCGGCACCGGTGACGAGGATGGGATGGGAGTGTGTCATGTCGAGATCTCCGTGAGACCGATGCCGGCGCTGGTCTATCAAGGCGCGGCAGGCGACAGCGGCGGGATAGTCAAAGCCAGCGGCGAACCTCGGCCTTGTAGCGGCGGTAGTCGTCGCCGAACTTCGCTTCGAGATAGCGCTCCTCGCGGGCGATCACCTGCGTCTGGATCGCGATCAGCACCAGCGGGAGCAAGGCGAAGGCGATCGGCCCGTCAAAGCCGATCGCAAGGCCGGCACAGACAAGCGCCATGCCGAGATACATGGGATTGCGGGTCCACCGATAAGGACCGGTCGTGGCGATGAGGGTCGTCGGACGCGAGGGCGGAACACTGGTGCCCAGCCGCCGGAACAGCCCCGCCGCCGCAAGCATTATCGCCACGCCGGCCATGAACAGCAGCGCGCCCATCGCCGCCAGCAACCGCCAGTCGATGCCGAAAGAGCGCAGGGTGACGAAGCGCTCCGCCGCCAGTCCCAAGAGCAGCGCTCCCAGATAGACGAGGGGCGGAGGGAAGCGCACACCCGCGCTGTCCGGTTCGACGGCCATGCCGATCTCCAATCCGTGCTCTCAGACCAGCATCGACTGCTGGGCGAAGATACCCGCCATCGCGCCTTGCCATGATGCCGTGGTGACCGAGGGCATTCCGGGGTTGGCGAGATCGCCGGCGGCGTAGATGCCGGGCACGCTGGTTTCGCGGCGCTCGTCGACCTTGATGACGATGCCGAGCGGCGTATCGATCGTGGCGAGTCCGAGTGCTTCATGCAGGCTTGCGGACGGGTTGGCGGGCGGATGCGCGAACAGGATGTCGACCGCGACCTCGGCGCCGGTGTCGAGCTTGACGGTGGCGCTATGGCCCCCGTGATGGGCGATCCCGGTGATCCGGCCATCGACGACAGGTACGTTGCGGCGCGCCAAATCGGCCCGGATATCGGGCGCAATGTCGTGACCATCGGCGAAGACCGTGAGCGCGTCGGTCCAATGCTGGTACAGCTTGACCTGAATGTGCGACTGCGGGCGGAACCAGACGAGGCCCCAATGCTGACCGGCGACCTCAAAACCGTCGCAATAGGGGCAGGGAACGATGGACGTGCCCCAGCCTTCGGCAAAGCCCGGAACAGCAGGCATCTGATCGACAAGGCCATAGCTCAGGATCAGGCGACGCGCCCCCAAGCTTTCGCCATCGCCAGTGAGGACGGAGAAATTGTCGATGACGCCGGAGATGCTGTCGGCCCGGGCATTGACCAGCCTGATCGCGGGATAGCGCGCGAGCTGCCGCCGCGCTTCAGCCAAGATGTCCAGCGGTGGCTTGTGATCGTGGCCGAGCAGGCCATGCGAGTGGCCGGCGAAGCGGTTGCGCGGCAGGCCGGTGTCGAGAACGGTGACCTTGCGGCGGGCACGGCCGAACTGCAGTGCGGCGGCGAGACCGGCAAAACTGCCGCCGATAATGATGACGTCATCCATGGTGACTGGCTCCGTGTTGTGGATCGAGGGGGATGGGCTGGCCTTGGCAGTGGCCTGGGCGGAGGCGACGCCAAGAGCGGAAAGTGCGGCCAGCTTCAGTAGAGTTCGTCGTTGCATGGTCTCTTGTGCTCTAGGCCGCCCACACCGTCAGACGACGCTCTTGCATATTTCGGGAACTGCGTGGTATCGTAATTCATGAATTAGGATACTGTCAAGGGCTGGAATTATCGTGACCGAAAGGAGCCAGGGGCGGCGCGGCCGGCCCGCCAACGAGGCGCTTGGCCAAACGATCGTCGACGCCGCGCGCGAACTCTTTGTGGAATTGGGTTTTCAAGCGACGACATTGGACAAGGTCGCCCAGCGAGCGAAGATATCCAAGCTCAGCATCTATCGGCATTTCGAGAACAAGGAGGCGCTGTTCAGCGCGGCCATCGCAGCCGGCTGCCATCAGTTGTTTGCACCACAGGCCCTTCTTGAAGGCGTCGACGGTTCGGTCGAAGATCAGCTCATGGCGGTGGGATCATCACTGCTTCGCACGCTGTTGAGATCAGACGTCCGCAGTGTCGAAGCCATGGTCATGGCCGACAAGACGAGTCAAAACTCGCTAAGCAAGCTTCATTACGAAGCCGGGCCCGCCCATGTCATCGCCCAAATCGAGGCCCTGTTGCGTCAGTTGCACGCGAAGGCGGTTCTGAACGTGCCCGATCCTCTCCGGTCCGCCCGCTTGTTTGCCGCGCTTTTCAAAGGATCCGATCTCCTGATGATCGCACGCTTCGATGAGGCGAGAGCAGAGGACGACAACGAAATCGAATCCTATTGCCGGTCGGCCGTCGCCATGTTCATCGCCGCGCACGGTGGCAACGATCAAGTGGGCGGAGATTTGCCTGCCCCAAAGTCAAAAAACAAAACTTGAATCGTGCGTGACCGCGTCGGCCAGCAGATCAAGGCAGGCCAGCCGATCATGAAAATCGACGAGTTGGCCACACGGTCCGACTAACGTCCGCCTTGGGTCATTTTCGAAGATTTGAGCGGGGGTCGTCGTGTGGCTGATGTCCGCTTTGACCTGAAAGCGCCAAACCATCGCCAGCCAAAAGGTTGCGTTTGGCCGGACGCTCATGATTTAACTCGCATATTTGGGGCTCGAATCATGCGCTACGAACTTGCCGATTGTGAATGGGTTGCCATCAAGCCGATGTTGCCAAACAAGCCGCGTGGCGTTCCTCGGGTAAACGACCGACGTGTCCTCAATGGCATCTTCTGGGTCTTGCGATCCGGGGCACCTTGGCGTGATCTGCCCGAAGCGTTTGGCCCATACACCACTTGCTACAACCGGTTCGTCCGCTGGCGGCGGGCTGGTGTCTGGGGCCGCATCATCGACGCGCTCGCCGCTGCCCATGATGCCGCTGTCCAGATGATCGACACCTCCATTGTCCGAGTGCATCAGCATGGAGCCTGCATCACACGAAACCAGCGCCAGTCGATGGGGAGGTCACGCGGCGGCTTGACGAGCAAAATTCATGCGGTGGTCGATAGCAATGGTCTGCCGGTACGGCTGGCGCTGAGCCCCGGCGAGGCACATGACGTTCGACTCGCCGGAAAACTGCTGTCTCGACTGAAATCCGGGTCGATGCTGCTTGCGGATCGTGGCTATGATGCCGACTGGATCAGAGAGCTTGCCATTGAAGAAGGGCGCGTGGGCCAACATTCCACCGAAAAGCAATCGCAGCGATCCGATCTGCTTCAGTCCCTATCTCTACCGCGCTCGCAACCAGGTCGAGCGGTTCTTCAACAGAATCAAACAATGTCGTCGGGTGGCAACGCGCTACGACAGGCTCGCCGCTAACTACCTTGCCTTCGTACAGCTTGCATCGATCAGAGTATGGCTGGCTGCGCGTTAATGAGTCCACGTCCTAGCATCCAGGCCAGACCCGGCGCTGCGGCTGCCCTTTGGGCATTCGCTGACCTCTCGAGCGGCCTGCTGCCGGTCGGGCATTTCGCCCGATGCCCGAGCCAGAAGCTTGCTATAAGGCGGCCGCAGTCTCCCATATAGGGGAGGGGCGAACACGAGGTTTGAATGGCTGAAACGAATTTCGACATCATCATCGTCGGTTCCGGCCCCGGCGGTTATGTCTGCGCCATACGTGCCGCGCAGCTCGGTTTCAAGACCGCCATCGTCGAGCGCGAATATTTGGGCGGGGTCTGCCTTAACTGGGGCTGCATCCCCACCAAAGCGCTGCTGCGCTCGGCGGAGATTTTTCATTATCTGCAGCACGCGAAGGATTACGGGCTTTCAGCGGGCGAGGTGACCTATGATCCGGGCGCGGTGGTGAAGCGCTCGCGCGCAATTTCCAAGCGGCTCAATGACGGCGTCGGCTTTCTAATGCGCAAGAACAAGGTCGCCGTCATCTGGGGCGAGGCGGTCATCGATGCGCCGGGAAAGATTACGGTAAAGGGCGCGCGCAACGAGGCCCCAAAGGGCGCACTGGGTCCCGGATCGTATCAGGCCAAGCACATCATCATCGCCACCGGCGCGCGGCCACGCGTTCTGCCCGGCATAGAGCCCGACAAAAAAGTGGTCTGGACTTATTTCGAGGCCATGGTGCCTGACCGCATGCCGAAGACACTCTTGGTCATTGGCTCGGGCGCGATCGGCATCGAGTTCGCCTCATTCTACCGTGCGCTGGGCGCCGAGGTGACGGTCGTCGAGGTGTTGCCGCAGATCCTGCCCGCGGAAGACGCCGAGATTGCCGCTTTCGCCCGCAAGAGTTTTGAGAAGCAGGGCATCAAAATCTACACCGGGGCCAAGCTGAGCAGGCTCGAAAAGAAGCCCGACAGCGCTACCGCCATCGTCGACGACGGCAAGGGCGGCGCGCAGACGCTTTCGGTCGAGCGGGTGATTTCCGCCGTCGGCGTGGTTGGCAACATCGAAAACCTCGGCCTGGAGAGACTCGGCGTGAAGACCGCGCACGGCGCCATTGTCATCGATGGCGCCTGCCGGACCAATGTCCCTAACCTTTACGCCATTGGCGACGTCGCCGGTCCGCCGCTCTTGGCGCATAAGGCCGAGCATGAAGGCGTCATCTGCGTCGAGGCCATTAAAGGCCTGCATCCGCATCCGATGGACCGGCAGCTTATCCCCGGCTGCACTTATTGTTCACCGCAGATCGCCTCGGTCGGACTCACCGAACAGGCGGCCAAGGAGCAAAAGCGCGACATTCGCGTCGGTCGCTTTCCCTTCGTTGGCAACGGCAAGGCGATTGCGCTCGGCGAGGAGCAGGGTCTCATAAAGGTGATCTTCGACAAGCAGACCGGGCAGCTGCTCGGCGCCCACATGGTCGGCGCGGAAGTCACGGAGCTTATTCAGGGTTACGTGATCGCGATGAATTTGGAGACGACCGAGGAAGAACTGATGCACACCGTCTTCCCGCACCCGACGCTCTCCGAGATGATGAAGGAAGCGGTGCTCGATGCGTATGGACGGGTGTTAAATATTTGATCCACACATGGCGCGGTGCGGCCGCAGGCGCGACGAGCAATTCATCACCACCATTTGCGATGATCGCAGTCGGCGCAAAAGCCCGAAGTGACCGTCGTTATGGACGCCGGTCGCCGCCGCGCGGGCCCGGAATGCCGGTCAAGCCACAAGCCCGGGCATCGGCTTGACGTTGGCGCTGCCGGGGAAGACGTTTGCGGCCAGCGCCCGTTCGTCGGCGCGCAGGTGGTCGCGCAGCAATCCCTTGAGCACCGCCCGCAGATCGGCGGTTGGCTTGAGATCGCGGCTTTCGTAAAGATCGGCGGGTTTGAGCCCCGGCCAATCGGCAATGACCCGGCCGCCGTTGAGCGCGCCACCGGCCAAGAGCGCCACCGTGCCGGTGCCGTGGTCGGTGCCGGCAGTACCGTTGATGTGCGCGGTGCGGCCGAACTCGGTGGTCAGCGCCACGACGGTTTCGCGCCAGGCCGGCCCCAAATTGGTCTTCACCGCTAGCAGCGCGTCGTCGAGCGCTCCGAGCAGTTGCGCCAGGCGCCCGTGCCCAATGCCCTCGTTGAAATGCGTGTCCCAGCCGTCGAGGGCCAGCGCTCCGATACGCGGGCCGTCAGGCTGCGCCAGAAGTTTTGCCGCGGTGCCGGCGACCTCGGCGAAATAAGCGCGCACGTTAGCCGGCTGCGGAACGGCCTTCGGCGCCCCCGGCGTATGCGCCATATCGCTCGTCTGCTCGACGGTTTTGAGCTTGGCGTCGTCCTCGAGCACGTGCGCAAGCTTGGTATCTTTCTCGCGATAGAGCGCGAGCAGCCGATGCACCGTGTCGTCGCTCGCCGGCAGCACGCGCTGTGGCGACCAGGAGAGGACCGGCGCCGGCCCGCGCAACACGAGCGGGGTCACCGGGCCAACCCCGAACGCCTTGCTGCCGCTGGGATCAATGCGGCCGCCCGGCGTCAGCGAGGCCAGGGCGCGATTGAGCCAGCCGCCCTCGCTCGCGCCCGGTCGTGTCAGCCCGCTTTCGAGCACGTCCTGACCGTCGAAATGCGAGCGCTCGCGATAGGGCGTGGCGCAGGCATGGACGATGATCGCTTCGCGCGCCGCGAACAAGCGCTGCAGGTTGGGCATTGCCGGGTTGAGCGCGAAGAAGCTATCGAGCGGCAACGCCGGGGTTTTGCCCTGCAGCGTCAGCGCGTCCTCGCCGCGCAACGCGACCCAATCGGGATCGCCGAAGGGCGCCACGGTCGCAAGTCCGTCGAGGGCGCCGCGCAGGACGAAGGCCAGAAAACGCGGATCGCGACCCTCGGCGCGCGCGATCTTCGGCAGGTAGGCCCAGGCGAACAGCGTGCCGGAAGACAGCAGCAAATGGCGTCGCGTCGACGCGTGCACGGGGGTCATCGTCAGCTCCGCAAAATGTCAGCTCCGTAGGAATTCTGGCGCCATCACCAAGAGCGCCACGGCCTGAGGGCGGCTTTCCGCGCGCAGCACGGTATCGCGGGTCTGGCGCGAGGCCAATGGACCGAGGGCGGTGTCGAGCAGCGCCACTGGATCGGCATTTCCGGCAAATCGCGCGGCAAACTGCGTGGCGAGGTCGAGCCGACGCGGCAGCCCATCCAGCCAGGCAGCTTCCCGGTCCGAATAGCCGTTCGCCGCGGGCGGCCGCCACAACGCTTCGCCCAGCGTCGCCTGCGCGCCCATGATCTGGCCGATCGGCACGCGCGATCCGGCGTCAGTGGCGCGCAAGACGCTCACCGTCCATTGCGCCGGCGGTTTGAGCTTGGTGCGCTGGGGCGTCCAGGCTTCGTTTGCGGTGATGAGGGTCTTGTAAACCTCTTTGAGATCGCCGCCGGATCTGGAAAACGTCTGTTCGAGCTTGCCGACCAGCGACGGCGGCGGCTCGTCGGCGACGAAGTGAGCCGCGATTTTTTGCGCGAGGTGCTGCGCCGTAGCTGGGTGGTGTGCGAGATCGGCAAGCACCGCGCGGCCCTGGTCGAGGCCGGTATCTGGATAGCTCTTGCCGAGCACGAGCTGCGGGCCGGGCTCGTGCAGGCGGCCGACAAAAGCGAACTCGCCGCCATGCACCGGTCCGGCCGGCGATATCGACGTCCAGCCGGTCAGCACCTTGGCGAAGTTTGTCACGTCGGCCTGGGTGTAGCCGGTGCGGACGCCGAGCGTGTGCAATTCGAGCGTCTCGCGCGCGAGATTTTCGTTCAAGCCGCGATCGCTGTTTATGCCGGCTATCGAGTCCGGCCCCATGGATTGGGCATTGTCGAGGTAGTGCAGCATGGCCGGGTGACTTTCGACGGCCTGCAACATATCGCCGAAGCGGCCAAGCACGTGCGGGCGGATGGCCTCGCGCTCGTAGGGCCCGGCCATACCGGCGACCTTGTCCGCCGAGATGCAAAAATGGTTCGACCAGAACCACACCAGGCGTTCGACGAAGCCGATTTCGGCGGCGGTGGCTGCGTCGAACCGCGCTTGCGCCTCTTTCAGGAGAAGCTGCTGCGGCAATGGGGGCGGATGCGGGCCCGGCACATTCTGTGCCGGGAGCTCCTTCTCAAGCGCGGCCATGGCCAGTGCTTCGCCTGCGGTCTCTGCGGCCTCCGCCTTCTGGATGCGTAGCGCGAGCTTTTGTTGTGCCCGGCGTTTGGCCCGAAACTCGAACAGCTCGCGTGCTGATTGCGCGCTTGACGGTAGGTCTGTGGTCAGCTGCCCCGCTTTGGGGCGCTCCAGATCGGCGAGGAAAGCTGCGTGCGGATCAGAGGCGAGGACGGCAATCGAGTTGCGGCGCGGGCCGAAGCCGAAGCGATGGAGCGCCAGCGCCGCCGCTTCTTGTCCACGAGGAGTCAAAACCGAAACCTCCGGCAATGCCAAACCGACGCTTACAGTGAGGTCCTCCATTATGGCGAAAGTGGTGTACTGACGTGCGGAACGCGGCCATCCCTTAGCACATCGTTCATTGCCGTGATGCGCTGCCGGCTGCGGCCGCCGGCTTGCAGCGCGGCACCCTCGCTCGTAAGTATCGAAAGACGAAACCGTTGCCCGGAGCCATGATGGCCGTGCTGATCGACATTGTTGGTGCCCTCCGCCCGCCGCGCCATCCGGAAAAAGTGCACCGGCCGGATCAGCCGAGCCCGCGCAAGGCCGACTGGATCCGCGTCAAGGCTCCGGTCTCGCCGGGCTATATGGAGACGCGGCGGATCGTGCGCGAGAACGGCCTGCACACGGTCTGCGAGGAGGCCGGCTGCCCCAATATCGGCGAGTGCTGGGAGAAAAAGCACGCCACTTTTATGATCATGGGTGACACCTGCACGCGTGCCTGTGCGTTCTGCAATGTCAAGACCGGCCTGCCTGCCGCGCTAGACGAAGCCGAGCCTGAACATGTCGCCGCGGCAACGCAGAAACTCGGTCTGTCGCACGTGGTCGTCACCTCGGTCGATCGGGACGATCTCGGCGACGGCGGAGCCGCGCATTTCGCTGCCGTCATTGGCGCCATTCGCGCGCGCTGCCCCGGCACCACGATCGAAGTTCTCACGCCTGACTTTTTGCGCAAGACCGACGCCGTCGAAACCGTTGTCGCCGCGCGCCCGGATATCTTCAACCACAACCTCGAGACCGTGCCGGCCAAATATCTCACGGTGCGGCCGGGCGCCCGCTATTTTGCCTCGGTCCGGCTCCTGCAGCGCGTCAAGGAGCTCGATTCCGCCATGTTCACAAAATCCGGCATCATGGTCGGCCTCGGCGAGACGCGCGACGAAATCCTGCAAGTGATAGACGATCTGCGCGCAGCCGATGTCGATTTCATCACCATCGGCCAATATCTGCAGCCCTCGCGCAAGCATCACGCGGTGGTGCGCTACGTGCCACCGGACGAATTTGAGACCCTAAAGACGATTGCCTCTGCCAAGGGATTTTTGATGGTCTCGGCCTCGCCACTGACCCGATCCTCGCACCACGCGGGCGAGGATTTTGCGCGCCTGCGGGCGGCGCGTGCCGCCCGTTGACGGATGCCGCGATTCGCCACCAAGCGTCGGGTGCGGCATTCCGCTTCCGCCATGTTCGATCTCGTCGCCGACGTCGAGCGCTATCCCGAATTCGTGCCGCTGTGCGAATCGCTTACCGTGCGCGAGCGCAGGGCAGGGGATGGTGGTCGACAGATCATCATCGCCGGCATGACCGTGGCCTACAAATTCGTTCGCGAGAGTTTCACCAGCCGGGTGACCCTCGATCGAAAGAATCTGACAATTCTGGTGGAATACCTCGAAGGCCCGTTCCGCCGCATGAACAATCGCTGGAGCTTTCATCCGCTCGACGAGGGTACCTGCGACGTCGAGTTTTTCCTCGCCTACGAATTCCGCAGCCGCACGCTCGCCCTGTTGATGGGAAGCGTGTTCGACGCCGCCTTCCGCCGCTTCGCCGCTGCGTTCGAGCGCCGCGCCGACGAGGTTTACGGCGCCCATCCGGCCTAATTTAAATTTAACACCCGCAAGATCTCATCGGTCCCGGAGGCCCGCATGGATGAGAGCCGCAGAGCCGAGATTCACGGCACAGCACCGCGATTCGACGACTTCTTCAGGGTGGACGAAATAGACGTTTCGCACCGCCGCCGCGACGGCGCGGTGAGCCGGCAAAAGCGCCTGGTGTTCGAACGCGGCGATGCGGCCGGCATTCTGCTCCTCGATCGCGACAATAAGTGCGTCGTGCTGGTGAACCAGTTCAGAACGGCGGCCTTGATCGGCCGCCGCCGCGATCACCCCAACGCGACGGACGGCTGGGTAAACGAAACAATCGCGGGCATGATCGAGGCGAACGAGACGCCTGCAGCAGCCGCCGTCCGGGAGGCGAGGGAGGAGACCGGCTACCGCGTTGTCGACCCTCGGCTGGTTGCTACGTTCTTTTCTTCGCCGGGCGGCACCTCCGAACGAATCTTTCTGTATTTCGCCGAAGTCGGCGAAGCCGACCGGCTGGCAGATGGCGGCGGGGATGACGACGAGGACGTTACCGTCATTCACATGGCTACGGCAGAGCTCATGGAGCGCCTTGCCGACGGATCGATCGATGACCCGAAGCTGATCATTGCTGCCTATTGGCTGAAGGATTATCTGCACTCGCGCGCGTCTGGCGAGAACACGTCCGAGTAAGCAGACCGCCTCACTGAAAGAGGGGCCGGGGAGGGGGATGGCGCCGCCGGTTCAAACAGCCATCCAGCTTCAAACAAGCGGCCCATGACCAGCTCGCGGGCCCATCGCACGAGCGCGATTGGATCCGCCCAAGAAGCGCCCTATGTTCAGCTTTTAGCAACGCCTGCGGGTTTGCGCTGCGTGCTGGACTTGCCTGCTGGATCGGCCAGTTGCTGCAGCAGCGCGAGCGCTTGCGCGACTGAGCCTTCGCGCACGCGGCGCCGGCCGATCTTGCCAAAAAGCCGGCGGCAATCCAGCGACCGGCCGTCGCGGCTGGCGGCGGCGAAATGCACAAGCCCGATCGGCTTGTCTTTGCTGCCGCCTCCCGGCCCGGCAATGCCGGTGATCGCCACAGCCAGATCGGCGGGCGAGTTCCTTAATGCGCCCGCGGCCATGGCGAGCGCGGTCTCGCGGCTCACCGCGCCATGACGTTTAAGCGTGGCAGACGGCACGTCAAGCATGGCTTCTTTCGCCGCATTCGAATAGACGACGAACCCGCATTCGACGACGTCCGATGAACCGGCGATGTCGGTGAGCGCCGCGGCTACCATGCCGCCGGTACAGGATTCGGCCGTGGCGATACGCAAGCCCCGCGCGCGGCACGCATCGAGCAGACGTTCCGCCGCGCCAAGCAATGTCTTGTCGCTCATGCTGCGCTCCACGGCAGCCGCACCGTCGCCGTCGCCATGGCGAAAATGCCCTCACCGCGGCCGGCGAAGCCGAGCTTCTCGCTGGTCGTGGCTTTCACGGCTACGCGATCGGCGGCAATGCCGGCAATGGCAGCGATGCGCGCGCGCATGGCGTCGCGATGCGGCGACACGCGCGGCGATTCGCACACGACAGTCACATCGAGATTGCCGATCAGGCCGCCGCGGGCGCGCACGCGTTCGCAGGCAAAGGCGAGGAAGCGATCCGACGCAGCGCCGCGCCATTGCGGATCGCTTGGTGGAAAATGCTGCCCGATATCGCCCTCCGCCAACGCTCCCAAAATCGCATCGACCAGCGCATGCAACGCCACGTCGGCATCCGAATGGCCCGTCACCCCGCGCGCATGCGCGATGCGCACGCCGCCGAGCATCACATGGTCGCCGTCGCCGAAGGCGTGGACGTCAAAACCGGTGCCGGTGCGTATGTCGCCGAGTGCCGCGGAGTGCCATGCCTCGGCGCGCGCGAAATCCTCGGTCGTGGTCAGCTTCACGTTTGCGGCCTCGCCCTCGAACATGCTCACCTGATGGCCGGCCCATTCGGCAAGGGCGGCGTCGTCGGTAAAATCATCGCGGCCGGCGGCAGCGGCACGCCGATGCGCCGCCACGATCAGTGCGAAGGCGAAGGCCTGCGGCGTCTGCACGATGCGCAGGCGGCTGCGGTCGAGGGTTTTGGTGACTGTGCCTGCATCGTCGATTTTCTTTACAGTATCGGCCACCGGGAGCCCTGGTACCGCAGCCCCATGCGCCTTGGCGGCCTGTACGGCGCGGTTGATGAGTGCGCCGCTGAGAAACGGGCGGGCTGCGTCATGAATGAGCACCAGGTCTGGCGCATGCGCCGCCAAGGACTCGAGTCCGGCACGGACTGAGTTTTGCCGCGTCGCCCCGCCGGCAGCCGGCGGCAATAGCTTTCGCACGCCGCCGCTCGCGGCGACAAAGAAGCCTTCGTCGTGCGGATGGATGACCGGCTGGATCAGATCGATCGCGGCATGGCAGGAGAACGCACACAGCACCGGACGGATCGCCGGTTTGCCGGCAAGGCTCCGATATTGCTTGGGAATGTCGCCGCCGGCCCGGTGACCGCGGCCAGCCGCAACAATGACAGCCGCGATACCGCCCATCTGCATGCTCCTGTGGCTTTCCACATCCGCTTTAGCGCATGTTCCCGCCAAGTGTGAACAAGTGCGGATGAAGGCCCCTTGGGGCGCGCCGGCAGCCCGGACCGGCCGGGGCGTTCATGCTGTGTTCACCACGAATATTGCAGTGCAGCACTTGCGCGATGCGATATTTTGGCTAAACTCTATGCAGCCAAAACGATACGCCTAATCCGTGTGCACATGTGCTTGAGAGGCTTCCTCGTGCTGAGTCCTGGGCCGCCCCCGGCCCATGGGCCCGCTGCGGGGAACATGATGCCGTGCAGGACCCACGATGAGCATGGCTGAACCGCTGGTCGTGGGATCGTCGGCCGACGCAGTCCTTAACGCCCTGCCGCACCCGGTCATTGTGGTGGCGGCCGATGGCAAAATGGTCGACGCCAACGCGGCGGCGGAGGCCTTCTTCGAAGTCTCGCTGCCGCTTCTGCGCCGGCAGTCGTTGCGTGATCTGGTGCCCTTCGGCAGTCCGTTGCTGGCGCTCATCGAACAGGTGCGAAGGCGCGGCGCCGCGGTGAACGAATACAAGGTCGATCTCGGCACGCCGCGCAACCCAGGCGACCGTTTGGTCGACTTGCACGTCGCGCCGCTTCCAGAACAGCTCGACTACGTGGTCGTCGTGCTGCAGGAGCGCACCATCGCCGACAAGATGGATCGCCAGCTCACCCATCGCGGGGCCGCGCGCTCGGTCGTCGCTCTCGCCGCCATGCTGGCGCACGAGATTAAAAATCCGCTGTCGGGAATTCGCGGCGCCGCGCAGCTGCTCGAACAATCGGTCGACGACGAAGATCGCAAGCTGACGAGGCTCATCTGCGATGAAGCCGATCGCATCGTCAAACTGGTCGACCGCATTGAAGTGTTCGGCGACGAGCGGCCGGTCGAGCGTGAGCCGATCAACATTCACGTCGTGCTCGAGCACGTCAAGCGCCTGGCGCAGAACGGCTTTGCCCGCAACATCCGCTTCGTCGAGGATTACGATCCGTCGCTGCCGCCGGTGCTCGCGAATCGCGATCAGCTCATTCAGGTGTTTCTCAACCTGATGAAGAACGCCGCCGAATCAGTCGGCGAGAACAGCGCTGGCGGCGAGATTGCGCTGACCACGGCGTTTCGTCCAGGCGTGCGCCTGTCGCTGCCCGGCACGAAAACCCGCATCTCGCTGCCGCTGGAATTCTGCGTGCGCGACAATGGCCCCGGCGTTTCCGATGAATTGATGCCTCACCTGTTCGATCCGTTCGTCACCACCAAGCCGAGCGGATCCGGCCTCGGGCTTGCGCTCGTCGCCAAGATCGTCGGCGATCACGGCGGCATCATCGAATGCGAATCGCAGCCGCGCCGCACCACCTTTCGCATACTCATGCCCAAATACACCGAGGGCGCCGAGCCGGACGGCGCTCTGCGGCCACAAGAGGACAATTGATGCCAGCGGCAAGCATTCTCGTCGCCGACGACGATACGGCGATCCGGACCGTTCTCAACCAGGCGCTCTCGCGCGCCGGCTACGAAGTTCGCTCTACCGGCAACGCCGCCACGCTGTGGCGCTGGGTCAGCCAGGGCGACGGCGATCTCATCGTCACCGATGTGGTGCTGCCGGACGAAAGCGCGTTCGATCTGCTGCCCCGCATCAAAAAGACGCGGCCGGAAATGCCGATCATCGTCATGAGCGCGCAGAACACCTTCATGACGGCGATCCGCGCCTCTGAGCGCGGCGCCTACGAGTACCTGCCCAAGCCGTTCGATCTCAAGGAGCTGATCGGTATTGTCGGGCGGGCACTCTCGGAGCCGAAGGAAAAGCCGCGGCAGGCCGCCAAGGTCGAGGACTTCGATTCCATTCCTCTCGTCGGCCGCTCGCCGGCGATGCAGGAAATATACCGTGTGCTGGCGCGGCTGATGCAGACCGATCTCACGGTGATGATCGCGGGCGAATCTGGCACCGGCAAGGAGCTGGTGGCGCGGGCACTGCACGATTACGGCAAGCGCCGCACCGGTCCCTTCGTCGCCGTCAACATGGCGGCAATCCCGCGCGACCTCATCGAATCGGAACTGTTCGGTCACGAGAAGGGCGCGTTCACCGGCGCCAATACCCGCAGCGCCGGCCGCTTCGAGCAGGCCGAAGGCGGCACGCTCTTTCTCGACGAGATCGGCGACATGCCGATGGAGGCGCAGACCCGGCTGTTGCGGGTGCTGCAGCAGGGCGAATACACGACGGTCGGCGGCCGCACGCCGATCAAGACCGACGTGCGCATCATCGCGGCCAGCAACAAGGATTTGCGGCTGCTCATCCAGCAGGGCCTGTTCCGCGAAGACTTGTTCTTCCGCCTGAACGTGGTGCCGCTGCGCCTGCCGCCGCTGCGCGAGCGCACCGAGGACGTTGCCGATCTGATCCGGCATTTCTTCGCCCAGGTCGTGCGCGAGGGCCTGCCGCTCAAACAAATCGATCAGCCCGCGCTCGACCGGCTCAAGCGGCACCGCTGGCCTGGCAACGTGCGCGAGCTGGAAAACCTGGCGCGCCGGCTTGCCGCGCTTTACCCGCAGGAGACGATCACGGCAGCGGTGATCGATGCCGAGCTGTCGCAGCCGGCGCTGACGGCGCCAAGCGAGCCGGGCCGCAATGCCGAGGACAATCTCTCGAATGCCGTCGAGCGCTATCTCGCGCGCTATTTCTCCGGCTTCGACGACGGCCTGCCGCCGCCTGGCCTCTATCACCGCATCTTGCGCGAAGTGGAGGGCCCGCTGCTCTCGGCAGCGCTCAGTGCGACGCGTGGCAACCAAATCCGCGCCGCCGATCTCCTTGGCGTCAACCGCAATACCTTGCGCAAGAAGATCCGCGATCTGGAAATTCAGGTCTACCGCACCTCCATGAGCTGACGTGGCTATGAATCCTCTCCCCGCAAGCCCGGAGCGGGTCGGGGTGAGGGGGCCAGGGGGAACACGTGGCGCACTTTGATAATGGCCCGTGCTGGTGCCCGCGTCGTAGATGCGCAGAGTCTCGATATTTGTGCCACTCCATCAGCCGGAGCGGTTGACCGCACAGCGCGCCTTCTGGCACGCGGCACGCAATATTTGGTTTGCAGCTCGTCGTCGCCCGCCATCTCCGGCTCGTTGAGGCGTAGTCGGTCCGCTTGCGGTGTTGCCGACGTTGGCGCACTAAATATCGCAACTCGGCCTCGACTCCGGGTTCACACCGAATAGCATGGTCATGCATAGCCGCCGCGCGGCCGCGTTGCTGCAGATGGGGCCAAACTTCGGGCATTGTGCAGCCGGAATATGGCATAGGTTTCATCTTCTTTTTTTTAGAGGGAGGACAGAAAGATGTTGCACCGATTAACGTTGTCTCTCGCATTTGTCCTGATTGTTGCTGCGTTATTCGCGCAGCCATCTGCGGCCCAAACCGGTCGCGGTGCCCTAGGAGGTGCCGTTATCGGTGGATTGGCAGGTGGCCCCCCCGGAGCTGCCATCGGCGCTCTGGTCGGGGCGGGCACCGGCGCCCTTATCGGCAGACATGGCCGGCGCTTCCGTAATCGCCATTACTGGTGGAACGGCAACTGCTACTTCCACGCCCGCAGCGGCAGCTGGTATCGCGTTTCCCACCGATATTGTCATTGGTAGATGGCTTTAGCTCCACCGCTTGCGCCATGTTGATCTGCGTTTGGCAGCTTGTCTGCCGCTGCGAGCACCGACATCGGCAGGTAGCCCTCGCCGGGCCTCCTTTTCAGTTTCGAGCCGCCGGCGGCTTGCCGTCGCTTGTCGAGCTTCGACGAGAGCGTGAGCCGCCGCCGCCTCGCCAGTGCGTGGCCCCTTGGCGGTATATGCGCGCCAGCCTCTGGTAGCGATGGCTCGTGCCGGGCCTGACCTCGCGCAGCGCCGCCTCGATCCAATGCGGCGGTTGCGGTATTGAGGATGACCTGACCGTCAGGATGTTGAAGTCGCAGGTGTTGCAGAGCAGCACCACTGCACACTTCCTGACCGGCACTGCGGTCTTAATTAACTTCGGCTCCTGCAGCGCGCGTAGCGTAGATTGACGACCAGTTGCAGCGGCGCGCCCATAATTCGCCGCTCACATTGTGTTTGCCACATTTCCTGAAAATGCTGGCGACGTCCTTGAAGCCACAATGCTGTCGTTTTCCGGCAACATTGTTGTATAAAAGCCGCACCGGGGGAGGGCGAGTGGCTGGGCTGCACTCGACCTGCTGTGTTTCGACAACAGTCCTTCGCCTTCACGGGCCGCGATGACGACTGTCGATCAGGTCGCGTCACTCGAGCCGAGTACGGCTGCGCCGATGCCCGGGGCTTCCCGGCTGATCGGGGCGGCCGCGGTCGGGATTGCGCTTCTTTCCGCCACTGCCACCTTCCTGGTCCTCGCCGACCTCACGCCAATCACGCCGGTCCACCGGGTCGTTGTCGACCTGCTGTTGGGCAACGCGGTGACCGGCCTCCTGCTGCTCGCGATCATCGGCCGCGAGGTGTGGGTGGTGGTGCAGGCGCGGCGGCGCGGGCGAGCGGGCTCGCGGCTGCACGTCCAGATCGTCGCCCTCTTCGCCGTGATTGCGGCAGTTCCCACAGTGCTCGTCTCGGTGGTCGCGAGCACGACGCTGAACAACGCCCTCGACCGGTACTTTTCCTCGCGCACGCGCGCCATGATCGAGCAATCGATGATCGTGGCCGACGCCTACGTGACCGATCACGCCCAGATTATTCGCGCCGAGATCCTGGCGATGGCCTACGACGTAAGCCGCGCCAAGCCGCTGTTCGACCAGAACCGCGAGCAGTTCCGGCAATTCCTCACGGCGCAGGCAAAAGCTCGCGGATTGTCAGCGGCCATTATGATCAGACCGGACGGCTCTACGGTCGAGCGCGCCGACGTCACCATGAACAAGCCGGTTGTGCTGCCGTCGGCAGAACTCCTGAAGAAGATCACCGACACCAATCCGCAGGTCGCGCTCATTCCGCAAGGCGATCATGTGGCTGCCGCCATCAAGCTGCGCAGCTACGACGACATGTATCTCTATGTCGCACAGATGCTCGATCCGCGCGTTGTTGCGCAATTGACCGCGACCCAGGAAAGCATCAGCGAATACGCCAATTTGGAGGCGCGCCGGCTCGGCATCCAGATCGCGTTTGCGTTGATGTTCGCGGTGATCGCGCTGATCGTAATCCTATCATCGGCTTGGATCGGGCTCGATTTCGCCAACAGGCTGGTCGCCCCGATTCGCCGCCTGATCGGCGCCGCCAACGTGGTCTCCACCGGCAACCTGAACATCCAGGTACCGGTCCGCGGATCTGAGGGTGACCTCGCACGGCTCGGCGAAACCTTCAACAAGATGACCGCCGAGCTGCGCACCCAGCACGCCGACATCGTGCGCGCCAGCGACCTCATCGACAGCCGGCGTCGCTTCACCGAAGCGGTGCTCGCCGGCGCCAGCGCCGGCGTGATCGGCGTCACCGCCGAAGGCCTCATCACGATTCTTAACCGCTCGGCCGAGCGGTTGATCGGCCGGCCCGAGAGCGAGGTGCTCGGCCACCCGCTGCGGGAGGTCGCTCCCGAGCTCGGCGAAATCTTCGCCGCCGCCCGCAGCAGCAATCAGCGGCTCATCCAGCGCCAAGTCGCCGTCGCCCGCGACGGCCAGGAGCGCAATTTTTCCGTTCGCGTCACCAGCGAACAGGCGCCCGAATCCGAACACGGCTACGTCATCACCATTGACGACATCACCGAGCTCGTGCTCGCGCAGCGCTCTTCGGCCTGGGCCGACATCGCCCGGCGCATCGCCCACGAAATCAAGAACCCGCTCACGCCGATCCAGCTGTCAGCCGAGCGGCTGCGCCGCAAGTACCGCAAACTGATCGTCGACGATACGGCGATCTTCGAGCAATGCACCGACACGATCGTGCGCCAAGTCGACGACATCAAACGCATGGTCGACGAGTTCTCGCGCTTCGCCCGCATGCCCAAGCCGGTGATCGCCGACGAAGACATAGCCGACACCGTGCGCCAGGTGGTGTTCCTGCTGCGCGTCGGTCACCCGGACATCCACTTCCAAGTGGAGCTGCAGAGCGAGGTCATGCCGGCGCGTTTCGACCGGCGGCTGATCTCGCAGGCGCTCACCAACATCATCAAGAATGCGATCGAGGCGATCGCGGCCCTGCCTGCCGCCGAGCTCGGCCACGGGCGCATCATCCTCGCCGCCCGGCGCGAGGGCCGGGACGAAGCCATCATCGACGTGGTCGATAACGGTATCGGCCTACCCAAGGAGAACCGGGCGCGGCTTCTCGAGCCTTACGTGACCACGCGCGAGAAGGGCACCGGTCTCGGCCTCGCCATTGTCGGCCGCATTCTCGAGGAACATGGCGGCCGCATCGAGCTGCGCGATGCCGCCGAAAGGATTTCCGGCGCCCGCGGCGCCTGGATGCAGTTGCGCTTTGTGGCCGAGCCGCTGAGCGGCATCGCCGTAGCGCCCGAGCAACAAAAGGCGGCTGTTGGGCGATAGGTGACCATGCCCTCCGACATCCTCATCGTCGATGATGAAGCCGATATCCGCGAACTGGTCGCGGGTATCCTGCAGGACGAAGGCTATACGACGCGCACGGCGCACGACAGCGACGAGGCGCTCGCCGCCGTGGTGGCACGAAGGCCCAATCTCGTCTTCCTCGACATTTGGCTGCAGGGCAGCCGCCTCGACGGCTTGCAATTGCTTGATGCCGTCAAGCTCGAGCATCCCGAACTGCCGATCGTGATGATTTCCGGGCACGGCAATATCGAAACCGCGGTGTCGGCGATCAAACGTGGCGCCTATGACTTCATCGAAAAGCCGTTCAAGGCCGACCGGCTGTTGCTCGTGGCGGAGCGGGCCTTGGAGAATTCGCGGCTAAAGCGCGAGGTCAAGCAGCTCAAACAATTCGCCCCGCTGCCCACCATGATTGTCGGCAGCTCGCTTGCGGTCAATCACTTGCGACAGACGGTTGAGAAAGTGGCACCGACCAACAGCCGCATTCTCATCGTCGGGGCGTCGGGCAGCGGCAAGGAGCTTGCCGCGCGCACCATTCACACCCATTCGGCGCGCACCGACGCGCCGTTCGTCATCATCAACGCCGCCGCGATTCTGCCCGAACACATGGAGGTCGAGCTGTTCGGCGTCGAAGCCAGCAACAGCGCGCACGGCCGCAAGGTCGGCGCGCTGGAAGAAGCGCATGGCGGTACGCTGTTCATCGACGAAATCTCCGACATGCCGCGCGAGACCCAGAACAAGATTTTGCGCGTCTTGGTCGATCAGACCTTTCAGCGCGTGGGCGGCAGCACCAAGGTCACCGTCGACGTGCGTATCGTGTCCTCCACCAGCCGCAACATCGAGGCCGATATCGCGGCCGGCAAGTTCCGCGAGGACCTTTATCACCGCCTGTCGGTGGTGCCGATTCGGGTACCGTCCCTCGCCGAGCGCCGGGAAGACATTCCCGAACTGGTCGACTATTTCATGACCCAGATTTCGCATGCCACCGGGCTTCCCAAGCGCAAAGTCGGCCCCGATGCGCTGGCGGTGCTGCAGTCGCATGATTGGCCGGGTAATGTCCGGCAGTTGCGCAACAACGTCGAGCGCTTGATGATCCTCGCCGGCGGCGATCCCGATGCCGTCATTACCGCGGCCATGCTGCCGCAGGACGTCGGCTCGATGGTCCCCAACATGCCCAACGGCAATGGCGGCGAGCATCTGATGAGTCTTGGCTTGCGCGATGCGCGCGAGATGTTCGAGCGCGAATACCTGCTTGCCCAGATCAATCGATTTGGCGGCAATATTTCGCGCACCGCCGAATTCGTCGGCATGGAACGCTCGGCGCTACACCGCAAGCTCAAAGTGCTCGGCATCGACTGATCAGTCGATCAGCCAGCGGGGGATCAGGAGTCAAATATCGAGCAATGCAGTGTATGACTGGCGATAGCAGAGCCGATCCTTGATCCTGAGGCGTTCCCTCACTCCTGATTGCTGATCCCCGATGTCCCGATACGCTTACGTCAACGGCCGTTATCTGCCATTCCGCGATGCCAAAATCCACGTCGAGGATCGCGGCTATCAATTCGGCGACAGCGTCTATGAAGTGTGCGAGATCCGGCAAGGGCGTCTGATCGATGCGCGCCGCCACCTCGATCGGCTGGAGCGCTCGCTCGGCGCGCTGCGCATCTCGATGCCGATGGCGCGCGCGGCGCTGCTCGTCGTGCTGCGCGAAGTGGTGGTGCGAAACCGGATCGGCTACGGCATCCTCTATCTGCAAATCACCCGCGGCGTGGCGCGGCGCGATCACGCTTTTCCCCGCCCGGACGTGGCGCCGAACCTTGTGGTGACGGCGCGCCCGCTCAACCGGGCGCGCAACGACGCGCTCGCCGCTAGCGGTATCGCCGTTGTCAGCCTGCCGGACAATCGCTGGAGCCGGGTCGATATCAAGACCACCAGCCTGTTGCCGAACGTGCTGGCGCGGCAGGCGGCCATCGACCGCGGCGCGCGGGATGCCTGGTTTGTGGACCGCAACGGTGCCGTCACCGAGGCCTCGTCGGCCAATGCTTGGATCGTCACGGCGCAGGGCATCGTGGTGACCCGGCGCGCGGACCATGCCATCCTCAGCGGCATCACCCGCGCGGTCCTGTTCGAGGTGCTTAAAGCGCAGGGGCTTACCGTCGAGGAACGCGCCTTCACCCTTGAGGAGGTCTATGCGGCGCGCGAGGCTTTCGAGACCTCGGCCAGCCAGATCGTCATGCCCGTCGTCAGTATCAACGGGCGAATCATCGGCAACGGCCAGCCGGGGCTGCTTGCCGAAGCGCTGCGCCGGGAATACCACCGCTTCGCCGAGGCTGGATAACACCCGTCCCGTGGGCATATCTGGTGTTCACGGGCAAGTTGGGCTTGCATCGTCCGGCGCAGCGCCTTCTAATGGGCGGCTGGGTCCGGTCGAGTTCGGGCGTCGAAAAGCGGCTTGTTGGGCTTGAGGGGACAAAGGCCCGACCAGCCAGGGCGGCGCGTGCGGCGGCTTTCGCTCCGCAACATCGGTCCCTATTTATTGAGCGTTGCGGGGGTGGGTTGGTCGCGCAGCGGCACAGCCACCTCGACAGAAAGCGGCGGGTTAGCTTGCGCTAAATCGATGCCGCTACCAACTGCGGAATACCCCGCGGGGGCAGGGGGCCCGCGTGGCAAGAACGGAAACAACGGCCATGGCAGCCGACCGCGCACAAAATCTGCAAGACACCTTCCTCAATCACGTCCGCAAGAACAAGATTCCGCTCACCATCTTTCTGGTGAACGGAGTCAAGCTGCAAGGCGTGGTGACCTGGTTCGATAATTTCTGCGTGCTGCTTCGTCGGGACGGACATTCACAGCTCGTCTATAAGCACGCGATCTCGACGATCATGCCGGGTCATCCTGTCCAGCTGTTCGAAGGTGCCGAGGAAGCGGTGCCCACGGAAAAGGTCTGATTGGAGCCTCGTCGCCGCGACATTCGCAACCTCTCGCTCTCCTCCCGCGCAACCGGGCCGGGGAAAGGTGGGGGTGTAGCCGGAGCCAACCACTTGGCGACCGGACGCGCGATCGTCGTGGAGCCGGTGTTGCGTCGCCCCGCCGCTGATCGGACGCGGGCGGCGAAAGCCGAGCGGATGCCTGCGGCGAAGCTTGACGAGGCGGTCGGGCTCGCCCGCGCCATTGATCTTGAGGTCGAGCAATCGGGCGTCATGATGCTCAATGCGCTGCGGCCGGCCACTTACCTGGGTAAGGGCAAGGTCGAAGAGGTTGCGGGTCTGGTGAAAAGCCTGGACGCTGGCATCGTGATCATGGACTGCGCGCTCTCGCCGGTGCAGCAGCGCAATCTGGAAAAGGCGTGGGACGCCAAGGTGGTCGACCGCACCGGATTGATCCTCGAGATCTTCGGACGACGCGCGCGCAGCCGCGAAGGCGCGCTGCAGGTCGAGCACGCGCACCTGACCTATCAGAAAAGCCGGCTGGTGCGCTCCTGGACCCATCTGGAGCGCCAGCGCGGCGGCTTCGGCTTTTTGGGCGGTCCCGGCGAGACCCAGCTCGAAGCCGACCGCCGCATCATCGAAGAGCGACTGGCCAAGATCGAGAGCGAACTCGCCAAGGTTAAGCGCACGCGGGCACTGCATCGTCAGAGCCGCCGCCGCGTGCCCTACCCGATCGTCGCCCTGGTCGGCTACACCAATGCCGGCAAATCGACGCTGTTCAACCGCATGACCCAGGCGAGCGTGCTATCGGCCGACATGCTGTTTGCGACGCTCGATCCGACCTTGCGGGCCGTCGACCTGCCCCACGGCGCGCACGTCATCCTGTCGGACACGGTCGGCTTCATCTCCGATCTGCCGACCATGCTGGTCGCCGCGTTCCGCGCGACCCTCGAAGAAGTGGTCGAAGCGGATGTTATCCTGCACGTGCGCGACATCGCCCACGACGACAGGGAGGCGCAGCTGCGCGACGTGGAGAAGATTCTGCGGCAGCTCGGCATCGATCCGCACAATGGCGGCGGCGAGCGGCCGACGCTGATCGAAGTATGGAATAAGATCGACCTGCTCGACCCGGCGGCGCGCACCCAATTGGAAAATCTCGCCGAACGCCATCCCGCAGAGCAGCGGCCGGTTCTGCTTTCGGCGGTAACCGGGGAGGGAATCGATCGGCTCGCGGCCGCCATCGAACGGCGGCTTTCAGCCGGCCGCGTGTTGCTTGATCTCGAACTCGATCCGGCCGACGGAGCCGGAATCAGCTGGCTGCACCGGCATACCGAAGTCATTCACAAGATGGTGGATGAACGCAGCGGTCGCATTGCCATGACGGTGCGGGCGGATGCGGCGAAGGCCGAGGCCGTGAAGGCAAAATTTCATTCCGTCTAAAACCGGAAGGCCGTGTTGCGCGGCGTCGCGGCTGGACGATAAGAGCCGGATGAGCGGAGACGCTCACGTCCGGATCCGCAGGGGAGGGCGATCGTGGTCATTGATGATCCGAGCCTAATCTTGCGCCTTGGCTTCTTCCCATAGCGCATCCATCTCGGCGAGGCTCGCGTCGCGCGGCGCTTTGCCTTTGGCCGCGAGCGCGCGCTCGATCGCCGCAAAGCGGCGCGCGAATTTCAGGTTGGTCTGCCGCAACATGGCTTCAGGGTCAGCGCGCAGATGCCGCGCCAGGTTGACGGCGGCGAACAGCAAGTCGCCGACTTCGGCGGCGGCATGCCGCTGGTCGGCATCGAGCGCCGCTTCGATCTCGTCGACCTCCTCGCGAATTTTGTGCAACACCGTGCGGGGATCGTTCCAATCGAATCCAACTCCCGACGCCTTCTCCTGCAGCTTGAGCGCGCTGGTCAGCGCAGGCAGCGCCACCGGCACGCCGGCCAGCGCGCCGGCATTGTGCGGACGTTTGCGGGCAGCCTTCTCCTCGGCCTTGATCCGCTCCCACAGGTTCTCGACGGCCTGCGGGGTCTGCGAGCGCTCGCCGCCGAACACATGCGGATGGCGGCGAATGAGTTTTTCGGTAATGGCCTGCACCACGTCGCCGAAATCGAACGCATCCTGTTCCTGCGCCATGCGCGCGTGAAACACCACTTGCAGCAGGAGATCGCCGAGCTCCTCTTTGAGATCGGCGAGATCGCCGCGCGCGATCGCATCCGCGACCTCGTAAGCTTCTTCAAGCGTATACGGCGCGATCGTGGAAAAATTCTGCGCCAGATCCCAGGGGCAGCCGGTCTCGGGCGTGCGCAGCGCCGCCATGATTTCAATGAGGCAACCGATATCGCGGGAAGGGGTCATCGGCAGGGTCCTGACAGGTCTCGCAACGTGGGCGCGGACCCTATCAGAAGAGCTGATGGCGGGCGACCTGCCACTATGCGCGCTGGAGCGGAGCGCCGCAATTCGTGTAAAAATCAGCGGCGACGCCACGAATGGGCCTGCTATGCCGACTGCGGTCTATCTCGAGTCTGCTGGCTTACTCATCGTGGCGGCCGTTGCGTTGTTTGCCTCGGCCGGCACCATCGCTATTGCCACATATTGGGTGTATCTCGCGACCCTGTTGGCAGTGACGGTCGCGGCGCTCGCGATCCTGCCGGCCGACCTGGTTCGCGAGCGGTTGCGGCCTGGCGGACAACGTCGACCGCTGAGCTTGCAATTGTTCACGCTCGCAATGCTCGCTGCCTGGATCCTGGCTGGGCTCGATTACGGGCGCTTTCATTGGACCGACAGCGTGCCGCCCTGGGCGCAATGGCTCAGCCTCGGCGTGATCGCCGCAAGCTACGCGCTGGCGCTCTGGGCGATGGTCGTCAACCGGTTCTTCTCCTCGATCGTGCGCATCCAGTCCGAACGCGGGCAGTATGTGGTCGAAGCCGGCCCCTACAGCTTAATCCGGCATCCCGGCTATCTCGCGGGCATCCTCATCATGACGGCGAGCGGACCGGCGCTCAATTCCTGGATTGCCACCGCGGTCTTCGTGATTCCCAGCCTGCCATTCCTGCTGTATCGGGTGATGACCGAGGACCGCATGCTCAAGGCCGAGCTCCCGGGCTATCGCGATTACGCGCAGCGCGTCCGCTGGCGGCTCATTGCGGGGATTTGGTGAGGCGTGCCGCACCGATTCGCATAAGAGATATTATGGAACTTCTTCGATTTCCCGGGCGAAATCGCCGGAAAACGCAAAGGTCATCCCATCATAGGCCGGCTCGACATGGGGCGGCAGCTTCCGCCGCAAGTCCTCGTAATCGAGGTCGGCGTGCAGGTTGGTGAGGATCGCGCGCCGCGGCCGCAGTTGCTCGATCCAGGCGAGCGCATCGGCCAATGAGAAATGGCTCGGGTGCGGTCGATCGCGCAGCGCATCGACGATCCAAACGTCGAGCCCTTCAAGCACGGCGGCGCTTTGCGGCGGCAGGCCGCCGATATCTGCCGAATAGGCCACGCCGCCAAAACGAAAGCCCAGCGAATCCATATCGCCGTGCGCCTGCAGGAACGGCAGCGCCGTGATCGGGCCGCCCGGTCCGCCGATGGTGACCGCTTGACCGGCAGCCAGCCGGTGCTCACGCACGATCGGCGGATATTCGCTGCCGGGGGGCGATTGGAAGCAATAGCCGAAGCGGGTGCGCATCATGTCCGAGGTGCGCTCGTCGAGATACACGTCGATCCTCTGCCGCTGCTTGATGGACAGCGCGCGCAGATCGTCGATGCCATGGGTGTGGTCGGCGTGCTCGTGGGTGTAGAGCACGCCGTCCAGCCGATCGACTTCCGCGTCAAGCAGTTGTTCCCGCAGATCAGGTGAGGTGTCGACCAGCGCGCGCGTGACGCCTGCCTCGCCCGCTTGCGGCGCAGGATTGGAGCGAGTACGCCGCTCGATCAGCAGTGACGTGCGCCGCCGCCGATTTTTCGGGTTGGTGGGATCGCAGGCGCCCCACCCCAGGGCCGGGCGCGGCACGCCGCCGGAGGATCCGCAGCCCAAAATGGTGAATTTGCAAGTCATGCCGCTGGCAAGTTCGGCGAATCAAAATGATGCGCGGTCGCGGCCGGCCGCGGGACCTTGGCAAACAGGCGAAAGAAATTCTCGCTGGTCTGGCGAGCGATTTCCGCCAACGGGACTCCGCGCGCCTCGGCCAGCACCTTGGCGGTCTCCGCCACATAGGCCGGCTCGTTGCGCTTGCCGCGGTAACGGCCGGGGGCAAGATAGGGCGCATCGGTTTCGACCAGGATGCGGTCCGCCGGAAGCTCGGCGGCGATCGCGCGCAACGCCGTCGAATTTTTGAAAGTCAAAATACCAGTAAAGGAGATGAAATGGCCCAGTGCAATGGCGCGGCGGGCGAGGTCGGGGCCGCCGGTGAAGCAGTGCAGCACCGCGGCGAAGGCGCCCCTGCCCGTTTCCTCTTCAAGGATGCGCGCCGTATCCTCATCGGCGTCGCGCGTGTGAACAACCAGCGGCAAACCGGTTTCGCGCGCCGCGGCGATGTGCGTGCGAAAGCCGTCCTCCTGCGCTTCGCGCGGGGAAGTACGGTAATGATAATCGAGGCCGGCTTCGCCCAGAGCCACGACTTTTTCCCCGCGTGCACGCGCGATTAGGTCGGCTGCACTCACGTCGCGTTCCTCATGGGCGTAATGCGGATGCGTGCCGACCGAGCAAAAGACCTCCGGATATCGCTGTGCGATCGCGAGCACGTCGCCGTGGCGCCGCACGCGCGTCGAGATCGTGACCATGCGCGCGATCCCCGCTTGCCGCGCGCGGGCGATCACTTCATCGAGCTCGTCGGCAAAATCGGGAAAATCGAGATGGCAATGGCTGTCGATCAGCATGTCGTCCTATTGGGCCGCTCGGCTGTCGGGCTCGACGTAACGCGGGAAAACCGGGACCGGCGGCGGCAATTTCGCACCGCCTGCGATCCGGTGCGCGCCGCCGAGGAATGAAAACAGACGCTCATCATGCGGCACACCGAGAAGGTCGAGCAGTTTCCCGGCCGATTCCGGAATAAATGGCAAACTCAGGATGGCGATCTGCCGCAACACCTCCGCCGTTACGTAGAGCACGGTGCCCTGCCGCTGCGGATCGGTCTTGGCCAGCGCCCAGGGCGCTTCGCCGGCAAAATAGCGATTGGCCTCGGTCACGACCGCCCAGGTGGCATTGAGCACCTGGTGCAGTTGCTGCATGGCCATGACTTCACGGGCCTTGCCGACGAGACAATCGGCTGCGCTTAGGATCGTCCGATCGTTGGCGCTCAGTTCGCCCGGCTTCGGCAAGGCGCCGCCGAACTGGCGCGCCACCATGGTCAGCGAGCGCTGCGCCAGATTGCCGAGATCGTTGGCGAGGTCCGCATTAATGCGGTTGACGATCGCCTCATGGCCGTAGTTGCCGTCCTGGCCGAACGGCACTTCGCGCAGCACGAAATAGCGGAATTGGTCGACGCCGTAGGCATCGGCGAGCGCGAACGGATCGATCACGTTGCCGACTGATTTCGACATTTTTTCACCACGGTTGAACAAAAAGCCGTGGGAGAAAATGCGCCGCGGCAGCTCCACGCCGGCCGACATTAGAAAGGCCGGCCAGTACACGGCGTGGAAGCGCACGATGTCCTTGCCGATAACGTGCAGTTCGGCCGGCCAGTATTTTCTGAAGGTCTCGCTGTCCGTGTCGGGATAGCCGACGGCGGTGATGTAATTGGTGAGCGCGTCGACCCACACATACATGACGTGCTTGGGATCGCCGGGCACCGGCACGCCCCAGTCGAAGGTGGTCCGCGAGATCGACAGATCCTGCAGGCCGCCGCGCACGAAGCTGACCACCTCGTTCATGCGCTCCTTTGGCAGGACGAAATTGGGATGCGCCTTGTAGAGCTCGAGCAGGCGGTCGGTGAAAGCCGACAGGCGGAAGAAATAGCTCTCCTCCTCGACCCATTCGACCGGCGTATCGTGAGGGCCAAGCCGCACGCCTTGCTCGTCGAAATGGGTCTCGCTTTCGTCGTAATAGGCCTCGTCACGCACCGAATACCAGCCGGCATATTTGTCGAGGTAGATGTCGCCCGCTGCCTGCATGCGCTGCCAGATGGCTTCGGACGCACGGTAATGCCGCGGCTCGGTGGTGCGGATGAAATCGTCATTCGAGCAGTTGAGCTTTTGCACCATCGCCTGGAAGCGCGGCACATTGCGCTCGACGAGCTGGCGCGGCGTCAGCTTCTCCTTCGCCGCCGTCTGCAGCATCTTGATGCCGTGCTCGTCGGTGCCGGTGAGGAAATAGACGTCGTCGCCGTCAAGCCGCATGAAACGGGCGATCGCGTCGGTGGCGATCGCCTCATAGGCGTGGCCGATATGCGGCGGACCGTTCGGGTAGGCGATGGCGGTCGTAATGTAAAAGGGCTGCTTCCGTAGCATTTGCCGTAGGTATCAACCGCGCGTGGCCTCGGCAAGCAAGCCGAACACGCCGAAGACAAAGGGTTTTCGCTCCAAATTATAGGTTTCCGTATCGCGTGCCGCGGCATTGATACGCTCAAAGGCCTCGGCCAGCCGCTCGAGCCGGCCGATTTCGGTATTGCCCTCATGCAGGCGACCGGCGAGCCAGCCGTTGACCGTGTCGACGAACGAAACGAGCGGCTGCGGGTCGGTGCCGGCGAGCGCGTCGCCAAGTGCGTGCAGCGCATTGGCATCAAGCCGCGGCAGCCGCGCCAGAAGATCGAGAGCCTGCTGGCGCAGGGCCAGGGCATCGTCATCGAGCAGAGCCAACGCACGGGCGACCGAGCCTTCTGCAGCGGACGCTGCCGCCGCGATATGCGCGTCAGTAGCGGCGGCCCCGGTGGCGGCGGCGACGGCGCGCGCGACGTCGGCGGGGGCGAGCGCCCGCAGGATGAGCGACCGGCAGCGCGAACGCAGCGTCGCCGGCAGCCGCGCGGCCGAATGACAGACCAGCAACAGCAGCGCGCGTTCCGGCGGCTCCTCCAGAATCTTCAGGAGCGCATTGGCGCTCGAACGGTTGAGTTCATCGACTGCGTCGATGATAGCAATCCGCCAGCCGCCCTCCCCGGCCGTCGAGCCGAAAAACGACACCGTGCGGCGCACGTCGTCGACGGCAATTTGCTGACGCAATACGCCGTTATCGTTCGGCGTGCGCTCGAGCACCAGCAGATCGCACTGAGCCTGTGCGGCGATCCGGCGCGCCACCGGATGGGTTTCGTCGATGGCGAGCGAGCGCGCGGCCCGTACACCGGGCGCAGTCGGATCGGGATGCGCCAGCACGAAGCGCGCCATGCGATAGGCCAGCGTCGCCTTGCCGATGCCTTTGGGGCCGGCGATCAGGAAACCGTGCGGCACACGCGCGCTGCGATAGGCGGCGAGTAGCGCCGCCTCGGCCGCGGCATGGCCGAACAGCGCGCAATTCGCGCGCGGACGCAGCCCCTCCACCGCGTCTTCGCCACGCTCTGCTCTCATGCCGCCCTGCTCACGAGGACAAATTCTCTTTCGTGACCAGGCCCGCTGCCGGCTCAAGCCTGGTACTGACCGCTTGCCAGACCCGCGCCGCGACGTCGTCCTCGGTCCCGCTGGCGTCGATGAGCGTGCAACGATGCGCTTCAGCAGCAGCGAGCGCGAGATAGGCCTCGCGCAAGCGGTCGTGAAATCCCACGTGCTCGGCCTCGAACCGGTCCGGGACGGAGCCGCCGCGCCGCTGGGCCGCGCGCTGCAATCCCAATTCCACCGGCACGTCGAGCACGACGGTGAGATCAGGGCGCAAATCGCCGATGGAAACCCGCTCCAGAGCCTTGATCAGGCGCTCATCAACCGCGCCCACCGCGCCCTGATAGACGCGCGTCGAATTGGCGAAGCGGTCGGAGATAACCCATTTGCCGGAGCTCAGCGCGGGCAGGATGGTGCACTTGAGGTGGTCGGCGCGCGCGGCGGTAAACAGTACCGCCTCAGCTTCCGGGCCGAGGGGCTTGGCAGCTCCCGACAGCAGCACGTGGCGCATAATTTCCGCGCCCGGCGAGCCGCCGGGCTCATGGGTGAGCAGCACCCCGAGGCCCAGGCATTCGAGGCGCGACGCCAGCAGGGCAGCCTGAGTCGACTTCCCGCTGCCCTCGCCGCCCTCGAAGGTGATGAATCGACCGCGTGTGCGCGTGGTCCGCGGCTCGGCTTCGCCGGGCCACTTAAGAGCGATGGTCTTTCGTCTTTGAACCATTCCGATCAGTGTCTTGGAGCATACTATGAACGCTCTGCCTAAACTGGACAGTATATAGGGAGCGGCCCCGAAGGGCGCCCCGCAGGGGCGCCACACGCGCCCCCTCACAGGCGACTGATGCCCGCCCGGAACAGACCGATCACCAGTTCGGTCGCCGCGTCAATGGCGCGCTGGGACATGCTGCCCTTACCCACATCCACGGCGGACATCACTGGCACATCAAGCGCGAGGTTGTCGCCGCGCCAGATCCTAAGCGTGCCGATCTTCTGGCCCTTGCTGATCGGCGCCGGCACTGGGCCGGTATATTCGATCCGCCCAGTAAGGGGCTCGTCGCCGCCGCGGGGAACCATTACTCGGATCGCTCCCGAGCCGACCAGCGGCACGTAACTGCGGTTGCCACCGAAAACCTTGGCTTCGGCGATGGTCTGGCCCTGGCCGAACAGCGTCCGCATCTCGAAGCTGTGAAACCCCCATTCCAGCAGCTTGCGGGCCTCCTCGGCGCGCTCCTTGTCCGACTTCGCCCCCACAATGACAATGATGAGCCGCAGGTCGTCCTGCACGGCCGACCCTGCAAGGCCAAAGCCCCTCTCACCGGTTTCGCCCGTCTTGAGCCCGTCGGCGCCAATGCCCATGCCGAGGAGCGGATTGCGATTGGTCTGACGGATTCTGTTCCAGGTGAAGTCGCGCTCGCCGAAATAGCGATAGAAATCGGGGTAAGCTTGCATGATATGGCGCGAGAGTTCGGCGATGTCGCGCACAGTCATGCGCTGGCCGGGATCGGAATAGCCCGTCGAGTTGGTGAAGGTCGAATGCTGTAGCCCGATTTCGCGCGCGCGTTTGGTCAGCAATGCGCCGAACGCGTCCTCGCCGCCGGCGAGCTTCTCGGCAATTGCCATGCAGGCGTCATTGGCAGAATCGACGACGATACCGCGGATGAGGTTCTCGAGACTGACCTGGCTGTGAATGGGGGCGAACATGGTGGAGCCGTGCGAGGGCGCCCCACCCTTGCGCCAGGCATTCTCGCTAATGGTGAACTGGTCGTCGAGCTTGAGCCTTCCCTCTTTGATCTCGTGGAACACGTATTCCAGCGTCATAAGCTTGGCGAGGCTCGCTGGCTCGATCGGTTGGTCAGCGTTCTTCTCGAAAAGGATACTGTCGCTGTGCGGTTCGATCAGGATGGCGTTGGAAACGTTGGTGCGAAAGCTGTCGTTCTTGTTGGCCGGGCTCGGCGCGGCGCGCGGTGCAACACTCGCGGTCAGCAGTGCCGCAAGCCCGAGCAGTGCGGCCATGCAGGCCGCGAGCATGCGCAATGACGCGTTTGCCCCACTGCCCCCTGTTGGCTGGCTCCGCAACCTGTCTCTCCCGGCCTCGCAAAGCTCGATTTTGCACAGGCCGAGGCGTCCCGCAAAGCTCGATGCGCACCTGTGCGTGCGCAGCCAGAGATCCACGATCCGCTTGGGCGACCCGCCCGGTGCTGCCCGAGCGGGGACACGGGAACGCGACGCGATTAAGCCCTATCGGATGAAGGATCAGTAAAGGCCACGGCCGCTGAGGAATTGCGTGGCTTCGGTTTCTTCTCGCGAGCGATCCTCCTCAGGAGAGACTGTGCCGTCCGCGGCTTCCGGTGCGTATGAGACCCCGCGCAAAACCGGCCGGCGACGGGGCGGATCGTGCAGCGGGTACTCTTCGGCCGCACTGGCCAGCACGGCGGCTGTCGCCGCTGTCGGCGGGGGCGCCGGCGGAAACATGCGGCTGGCAAGCCTGACGGTGCTTGGAGGCGGGGCCGGACCGTCCTGACGCAAAGTGGCCGCCAGGATTCGATCATCGGAGCCTCGCAGCGGCGCGGGCGCCACGTACTCAACTTTCACTGGGGCCGTTCCCTGCCCGTAAAAGCCCAGGAGTTTTGCCGCGTGAACCGACAGGTCGATGATTCGATTGCTCACATAGGGGCCGCGGTCGTTGACCCGAACGATGAGCGAGTGCCCATTGGCGAGATTGGTCACACGCGCGTAGCTCGGCAACGGCATGGTCGGATGCGCCGCCGAAATGGCATTGAGGTCAAAAATCTCGCCATTGGCCGTGTAGCGGCCGTAAAAATCTTCGCCATACCAGGAGGCGAGGCCCGCGGACTTATAGTGCGGATCATAGTGCGGCACATACATGCGGCCGCCGACAACATAGGCTGAACCCAAATGACGTACGCCCCCGCCCTTGGGGACCGGCTCGCCAGGCTCAACGACGCGCGGGCTGGCGGCGGTGCCCAAACGCCAGTTCGAACTCGAGCAATGGGCAAGCAAAAGCGACGTGAGCGCGCACGCGAGGGCGGGCACCAAACGTGTCAATGTCGCAACAGAACTCGTCGCCGCGCCGCTCCGACCCATCTCCCCGGTCCCGTGCCCCGATAGGACGTATCACGGTCTAGGTGGTCACAATGTGGCGGAAACGCCCAAATGGCCTCCCATAGTGAATGGGACCTTGTCGGAATCCGGCAACAGCCATCAGCGGCAGCCCACGGGCCGTCTACGCCCGGCTATTGGTAGATCGGCTTTGCCTGCGCAACGACGTTGGCGGGTACTTTCATCAGTTCACCGACGATCTTTTCCGCCTCCGCGCCGGATACGGGGTGGACCGGCAATTGCTGCTTGGCCATGTCGGCAATGAAGCCCGGATCCTTCATTGTCTCGTCGAACGCCTTGCGGATGATCGCGAGACGGTCAGCCGGCACCTGCTTTGACATGATGAAGGGACGGCCGACCTCGTCGCCCCCATTGAGCACCTGCAGCAACTGCCGTTGCGCATTGCTGGTAGCAAAGCTGCCGATAAAGGCGGCACTCTCCGGGATTTCCGGCGGGCGCGTTTGAATGAATCGCACGAAGGGGTGGACCAAGCCCTTCTTGATCCAGTCCTGCGGAATCGAGCTGTAGGATCCGCAATCGCCGTCGAGTTCGCCCTGCTCGATCGCCAGGCGCTGTTCGGCGCTGCCGGGAAAGCCAAGCACTTGTTTGACCGGCGCGTGGAAGACTTGGCGAAGCGTGGCGCCGTTGATGTAGTTGCCGGAGCCCTTGCCGGTCGAGCCAATGATGAATTGCTTGCCGCCATGCATGAGCTGGTCCCAGCTCTTGATCCCGTTCGGTCCGTAGCCGTAGCAAACCCGGAAATCCGGTGTGACCACGCCTACCCAGGAGAATTTGCGGAAGTCGAGATTGACGCGCGCGGGCTCGACAAGAGACTGTGTCACTAAGCCGGGATTGAAGATGGTCATCACTGTACCGTCTCTGGGTGCCGTCAGATCGAGATAGCGCACCGAAGTGAGGCTGCCGGCCCCCGGCATGTTCTGGACAATGATCGTCGGATGGCCGGGAATATGATTCCCGAGATAGCGACCGAGGTTGCGCGCGTAGGTGTCGTAGCCGCCCGCCGGCGAGAAGCCGACTACAATGGTGAACATCTTGCCCTTGTAGGAATCTTCGGCCTCCGCCGGCAGGCCCAAGCCTACCGCCAGGCCCACAAGGCCGATCAATGCGCAAGCAAGACGCCGCCCGCCACTGTTAACCATCGTTCTCTCCTAGGCTTTCGTTAGGCGATCTAGCAGCCCCAAACTGCGCCCTGCAACTATTTTGCACGCGTCTTATTGCGGCATTTTCTGCGGAATTTCTCAACGGTCGTTTTGCGGCGACCGGGGCGCCCTTTCCGGCGTTGCTGGTTGCCCGATTGCGCCGTCGGCGCGCGGCCAACCCCGAGTTTTTACGGTTGACGATGAAGGTGGCTGCCAACAAGGCAGGCCGAGGGGCAAAGAACGCCGGTTGCGTCCTGCCGCTTTTAGCAACGGCGACCCTTACGAATCCGCTTATGGCGGCCCGTGAAGCCGGCAATCGTTGATTTCGTTTCATTGATCGTTGCTTCGACCGCACGGGAACAAGCCGCTCTCTTCGCGGTCGGTCATTATCACCGTCACGCCGCCCGCGTAGCGGCAGCGCGGAAGCTCAGCGCCCCTGCCCCTGGAGCGCGACGATGCCACTGACGTCGCCGCATAGAAGCCACTTATGAGCGTCAAGCTCAATGCCTTACATTGCAATGCCGAATTCCCCGAACATCATGACTGAGATGACTGAGGCGGGCACGGTCAAGGAAGCGATTGCGTCCGCGATGGAAGCGGCCAATGCGCCACGTCGGCAAGTGCAACAGGGGCGGGTCTTTAGACGTGCCGGATTGACGGCGAAAGCGCGTGCCGAGCGCGGCACGGCGCACTCCATTCCATTTTTAGCATGGCAGCGCCCTTACTCGGTCGCACTGGAAATCTCTTGCGCACAGCGCAATAAGGTGAAGGGCCGTAGCACCCTCGCTCGGTTGGGCAACGAACTTTATTGGGCTTTTTCGGGTGTAGCAGGTGTCTTGCTGCTCGTGGCCGTGGCTTGCATTTTGTCTGCCGCCCCGGACAACGGAGTACTACTTTTTGCATGTGTGCGGTTCGTCATCCCTGCGTCGCTCACGTGGCTTATTGGCCGTGCGTTTCACTATTTGTTGGGAGGCAATGCTTCCGCGTTGTGGGGAAGAGCGTTGATCGCCCACGCGCGTCACTCGCCGCCGTTCCGGAAATTATGCGGCACCATCGCGCTGCTTATCGTCAGTGACCTCGTATTTCTCATTCTCGATGCGCAGCACCAAGAGGCACTGCGTAAGCAACAGTATGATCAGCAGCGTAAGGCCGTAATCGCGGCGCAGCAAGCCGTTGCACAGCGTGAGGCTGCTGCGGAACGTGCGGCCAAAATTTCGACCACCGATCTGTCGCTTGGGGACGTAACTGTTCGACCGCGGCTGACCGGAGCTGACGCGTTCGGCCGACCTTTCACGCAGGACCAAATGGATGAGTTCCCGATCCTCAGCGCCACCATCGCCAATCATTCTAGCCAAACGCTCCGATATTTAGAGCTCGAGGTAACATTGAAGGACTGTCCGCTGGCGCACAGCTCCAGCGCATGCGAGGTTGTGGGGCAGGAAAAAATGACGCCAACCGTGGATATCCCGCCCGCTCAGAGCGGGACCTTCAGTGCCGATGTGGGGTTTTTGCAACTGCCGCACCGCGACCCACAACGGCAACGGTTTTTCTCATGGAGGATTGTCATCGCCTCCTCGTGTTCGCAGGAAACTCTCTCAGCACATCAGTGCGCCAATAAAAATGCAGCCCAGTGAATATTGGTTGAGAAATCCGAAACGGGATTTGGGGCGTGGTCCGGTTGGCACCGGAATCGAATTTTCATAGTAGTCAGCTGGTTCAGCTTCTACTTGGTCACGATCGCGGTAGCGTCTACCTCTATAATCATTTGCGGAAAGGCAAGCGCCGCCACTCCTATCAGCGTGTGAGTAGGAAAGGTAACGCTACCCCAAGACTCGCCAATGCATTTGCCCATGTCTACCCGATATCTTAAGTCGGTCATGTAGGTTGTGATCTTTACCACGTCCGCGAGCGAGGCGCCGTTTCGTGCTAAGACACGCTTTATTTTGTCGTAAGCATAGTGGCATTGTTGAGCGAAGTCACCTGGATAACGAATTTTGCCACGCGGGCCGTCTTCGTCCTCAGCCCCAACGCCTGCGAGATAGATAAGCTTGGCGTTACCGATCCCGGTCACGGTGACGGCCTCGGAAAAGATCCCCTTTGTCCAGCTGCTGTAATTGAATTTTTTAATCTCAATCTTGTCCTGCGCGTATGTTGGAAAACAGCCTAGCGAAGCCGTTACCAAGAGGACGACCGAGCAGAGTTTCAGCACTGGGATTCTCCGACCATTTTGCATAGCGGTGAGCGAATCAACTTAAACATACGAGATCTGGGAAAGGTCGTGGAGGGCAAGCTGGGGCCCCGCCCGCGCATGATGGCAATCAAGTATGTCGATAATGCCGGTCACGGGCGCGCGAGCTCCGGCATCGTTATAACAGTTGAGCGCGGCTCGCCCGTGGTCATTTTGCCCACCGCGCGGTATGAGCGAGTAGTTATCGGGCGTCTTGCTCGTCCGTGTACCAGGAAGGCTTTTGCGGATAGTGAGCGCCATCGTAGATCTCAATTACGATAGTCTCTTCGTGGGCCACTGCCGGCCCATGAACGTTACCTTTGGGATTGCAGTAAAAGCAACCGGGCGTGAGCACAACTCCTGTAGCCGTGTATTCGTAACGTCCTTTCAAGCAGAACATAAATTGATTCGATGAATGTAGATGCGGCTCTGGGATACCTGAGCCTTTTTCAAAACGAATGAGCGCAATCGAGGCACCAGTCTCGTCGTTGCGCCACAACATTTTTTCATAAATTCCCTTGAGCGATTTTGCCCGCCAGGGGACTGTCTCCGACTGAATAAGTATCTCGTCCAGGCTTGGTGCACTTTTCGGAAGCATCGTTATACTCGCTCTCGACGGCCACATCAGTCAGGGATGACGGCAATGGCGTTGATCTCGATCAGGTACTCTGGCGAAACCATTTTCGTGACTTCGACCATTGTTGAGGCCGGAAGCGGATGCTTGAAATATTTTTTACGCACGGCGTGGATCGCATCAAAATGCTCCATGTTGCGCACGTAAACGTCGACGCGGCAAACATGATCCAAGGTTCCGCCGGCGGCCCTCACGGCTGCCTGGATGTTCTCGCAAACCTGCTGCGTCTGCTCGGTAATATTGCCGATCCCCGCGATCGAGCCGTCGGGGCGCCTGGCGGTCATTCCCGAAATGAACACTAGACGTCCTTTAGCTTCGACCACCGTGGCTTGCGAGAAGGTGCCGATCGGCTTGCGAACCGCATCTGTCGAAACCTCATGCTTTGGCATGTCCTTGATCCCTCAAACTTTGTGCCTGATCTGTCGCGAGCGGCGCGGCCGACACCCCGAGATCCCGCGCATATCGAACTAGCATTTCCGCGACCGTCGCATCGAGCCGCACGTTGCTGCCCGACTGCTGCCGTGTGCGCCATTCCGGCTCGCCGGGCGTAAACAGCTGGGTACTCCCTGCGGCACGCCGGCCGGCGCGCACCCGATCCGCTGCTTGCTCGGCCCTGATGCGAAACGTCCCAGGGTTTATGAAATGCCCTACATCAATCGCTACGAAAAGCTGGGAGCAGTCGTAGGGAATGGCAAAGTCACCATAGAGCGGACGCACTTCATTTCCGACTGAGCCGCCGGAAAGCAGTCCGCACATGAGATCAATCACAAACGCCAAACCAAAACCCTTGGGACCACCTGAAGGCAACAACATGCCAGCAATCGCCTCAGCTGGATCCGTTGTACTGCCGCCATCTGATTTGACTGCCCAGTTCGGTGGAATTCGCGTTCCAGACTTTTCAGCCATTCGAATCCTGCCCATTGCAGCTTCGCTGGTTGCCATATCTAGAACGATGGGGATGGGGCCCGCGCTGGGGAGAGCAATCGCGATCGGATTGTTGCCGACCTGCCGTTCCGCGCCGCCTGGTGGCGGCATCAGCGGCCGCGTATTGCAGGCGACGATGCCGATGCAGTCTGCCGCCGCTGCTTTCAATGCATAACGCCGTGCGGTGCCGAAATGGAAACCATGGCGCACAGCGACGAGTCCCGCGGCGAAGCAACGCGCCCGCTCGACCGCGATATCCATTGCCTGATCACCCGTCAGTTGTCCGAGGGAATGGGCTGAATCGAGCACTACCGCTCCGGCCCGATCGGAAACAATTTCGACGGTTTCTTTCATGGATATTGAGCCGTTGCGGATGCGTTCGATGTACATATCGGTCAGCATGACGCCGTGAGACGAGACGCCCTCCAAGTCAGCGTCGACCAAACCGCCAGAGACGGTGCGCGCAGCCTGCATGGATAAGCCAGCAGCTACGAAGAGTCGTGCCACTAGCTCCTGCAACTGGTCAGCCGCCACTGAGACCGATTGGCTGTCTGTCATACTGATTCATTCCCTTGGGATCAAACTCGGCAGAGAAATTCGTCACGTTCTCGGCCGCACTCCCGTAACCGCCCTGTGCGCAATGAAAGTTCCCCTTCAACCAGAGCCGCACGCGGCTGCTAACGCCGTATGAAAGCCCGACTTCTTTGCCCAGGATGGGTTTATTTTTCCGGCTCCAGTAAGCTCAACCTTCTTCTGAATTCACAGGCTGTGAAATGCAACGAGCAATGCGGCCTGCCAATCTATGTAGCCGTTCCGTAGGGACAAGCGCACTGCACTCGCCTCTATGTCGCCGCGCATGCGCATCAGATCCACGAGCCGATCAGGCGAGATCGGCGAAACGCGAAATCCTTTGTTGTGTTCAAGCTCCACGAGGCCTCCGCTAGCCGCCTGCATCAGTGCCTCGCGAATTGGGCTGGCGCCGAGGTCGTACCTCTCGCGCAGACCGTGGAGCCGCAGACCCTCATGGGCATCAATTGGCACAGTACAACTTGGGCACAGATGCGCCTGAATGCCGTCACGTTGAGGGTGGAGTGCTCGGCGCGTTCGACAGGCGTGAACATCACAGCCATTAATCGCCACATCGCACGCCGAAGGTGCCGCGTTCGAACCGCCAAGTTTCGACATGGACTATATTTTCGATAAACTTGACCGGTCAATCGTTTTCTGGAACGCTCTCGACAATTCGCTGGCACGCCGCGTATCGCGCAACTCGTATCAAGAGGAATGACTGCCATGTCTCCGGGGTCACCGGCGTTCTCGACTGCCGGAGTTCTAGCGTTTGCTGCGATGATCGCTGCCGCAAGCGTAGAGCCGACAGTGGCGCAGGACAGGCCTCTTACGAAAGTGACGTTTGCGCTCGATTTCATCCCGCTTGGCCGGCATGCTCCGTGGTACGCAGCTTTGGCAGAGGGCTACTTCAAGCAGGAAGGCCTCGACGTAAACATCATACCCAGTCAAGGCGGCGCAAACTCAATTCAGGCGGTCGAATCACAAACAGCGAATCTGGCATTCGTCGGAGTTCCGGAACTCGTCCTCGCGCGCGCCAATGGAGCGAAGGTCAAGATCGTAGCTGTTAATTACCAGAAGGAGCCTATTGCAATCTTCAGCCTGAAATCGGGCGCCAACGTTACCACTGTCAAACAACTGCAAGGACTGACGCTGGGAAGCGGCTCGGGCAGCTTCACGCCCAAAATTATTAAAGGGTTCATGGCCCGGAATGGACTAGACCGCCATTCGCTGCACGTGGTGGACGTCGCGCCTCCTGCTCGCCCCAGCGCCCTATTGACCAAGAAAATCCCTTCCATCGAGACCTATGTTATGGGGAGGCCTGGATTAGATGCCGCGGCCAAAGACATACACGAAGAACTCCAGACGTTTCTGCCCGGCGACCACGGCCTTGACCTCTACTCCAACGGCATCGGGGTGCGAGAAGACTACCTTGGCAAAAATCCCAACGTCGTAAAGGGGTTCGTGCGCGCGGCATTGCGGGGCTGGAAGTTTGCTTTCGAGCATCCGGATCAGGCTGCACAGGACGAGATTAAGTATGTGCCAAGTCTCAAGCCCGATGTTGTCAAAGCGGAGATCGCCATTGTGCGGAATTTTGCCGTGACGCCGGCGGTGGAGAAGCAAGGGCTTGGCTGGTTCGACCTCGCAGCGATCAAGTCCAATCGCGATTTTGTGGTCAAATACATGGACGTGAAGGGTACGCCGCCAGACCCATCTGATCTCGTCGCCAATGGCTTTCTGCCCAATTCGCCGATCAAGCCGTAACTGTCAGCCTATATTCGATGCGTAACGTCCTTAGCCGCGAGCGGACAGGGATCGGTCCCGCTCCTCCGCCGCTTGGGCATTTTGCGAATGTGCACAAGGTATTTAGCCGGGCCGGTCATGAACCTGTTGTAGCGATCGATACGATCTCATTTGATCTCAAAGCGGGGCAGTTCATCAGCTTGCTCGGCCCGAGCGGGTGCGGCAAGACGACATTCCTGCGTATCGTCGCCGGGCTGATTGCCGCTACTCGTGGTATCGTCCAAATTAACGGCCTCGATGTTACGGGCCCGCAGCCAGATTTCGGGATCGCCTTTCAGCAGGCCAACCTGATGCCGTGGCGAACCGTGCTCAGGAATGTGTTGTTTCCACTGGAAATCCATGGCGACCGCAGCCGCGCAAGTACCGAGCGTGCGAGGCAGCTCCTATCGCTAGTCGGGCTCTCCGGATTTGAGCAGGCTTATCCATCGGAGCTCTCCGGCGGCATGCAACAGCGCGTTGCGCTCTGCCGCGCGTTAGTTCATCGACCGAAGCTGTTGTTGATGGATGAACCGTTTGGAGCTCTTGACGAACTTACCCGAATGGAGATGCAGGACCTGCTGCTCGACATTCGCAGCAAGTCGCAGGCGACCGGTATACTGGTAACCCACAGTATTAGCGAGGCGATATACGTTTCGGATCTGGTAGTGGTCTTCACCAAGCGGCCGGCCATCGTCGCCGATTGCATCGAGATTCCGCTTGCCTACCCGAGAAGACCAGAAGTTCGCTATACTACCTCATTCACCGCCCTTGAGCATCGCGCCGGACGCGCCCTGGGAATCACCCGATGAAATGGCATCAGCTGCAACGCTCTACTTTTCCAGCCCTAGGTCTGCTCGTGGTCATCGCGCTCTGGCAAATCTATACTTCGCTGTCCGGCATAAGCCGCATCGTCTTGCCGAGTCCGGCCGACATTGCACGTGCTTCGATAAGCCATTATGACTTGCTGCTGACCGAAACGTGGCCGACGGTAATCGAAACACTCTTGGGATTCGGTCTCGCCCTCGTGATCGGTATCCCGCTCGCGTTTTGCGTCGCCAACTGGCGTGTCCTGAACCTCGGAGTCTATCCAATCCTCGTAGCCACTCAGTCGGTTCCAAAAGTCGCCATCGCTCCGATCATCCTGGTCTGGTTCGGATTGGGGATAGAATTTAAACTCGCCTTGGCTTTTCTCGTGGCTTTTTTCCCGGTCGTGGTAGACACCGCGACAGGCCTAAGAGCAACTCCCGTTGGGCTGCTTGAGCTTGCCAGATCGCTAAGGGCGTCGCGTTTGCAAGTATTTTTCAAGGTACAGATGCCAGCGGCTTTGCCGTTCGTGTTTGCCGGGGCCAAAGTCGCGATCACCTTGGCAGTCATTGGGGCCGTGATCGGCGAGTTCGTCGGGTCGTCAAGTGGACTTGGCAACCTCCTTCTCAGCGCGAATTCGCAGCTTGATGGCCCGCTCGCCTGGGCCGCGCTTGTATGGCTCAGTGTGCTCGGGATCGTCTTTTTCGCGGCAGTGGCCGTAACTGAGCGTTTGTTGATGCCCTGGGCGCATGCGAATCAGCATTAAAGTGCAGTTACAGTTTTCATCCTCAGGAGCGCGTCATGTCACACGGTCCACACCTCCATTCGAGCACTCAAAACGCTTAGTGCATGCGTACCCCCAAGCAAGTTACTCAGTAAAGGACGCGCCTCTTGCAATAGTTTGGAACCATCCTAAGAATACAGAAAGCGCGGTTAATCATGCGTCACGAACACGAAGATTCGCGCAATCCAGCCTCTCGACCCAGCCAGCGCCCACCGCTTCGCCATCGGCTACCGATGGCGGCATACAAGACGCCGCCGAAATATAGTGAATTTCTGCAGCGAATGCTCGTTCGAGCCAAGGCCTCGCTGGCGGAAGAGTTCACGGGAATTACGACCGGCGGAATTGTCAGGCCGGGTCTATTCCCAGTGCGCAAGACGGGTATATCGCTCGAGCCTATTCTAAATGCAGCACGCGGTTTCTTGACGAAATTGGATCCACTGCAGCAACGTCGGGTATCATTCGATTTGGCCAGCAACGAATGGCGTTCATGGTCCAATGTGCATCCGTTCCTAATGCGCCACGGCATTGCCCTCCACGAGCTTGATAGTGGCCAGCGCGACGCTGCACTTGCTTTGGTAAGCAGCGCGCTGAGTATCAGCGGATTCGAGACTGCCCGCGATGTAATGAGACTGAACGAGCATGCTTGTGAGCTAACCGGCCTTACCGAGGAATACGGCGAATGGTACTACTGGCTCAGCATATTTGGTGTGCCATCGGCAACCGAGCCCTGGGGGTGGCAGCTGGACGGACACCATTTGATCATCAACTGCTTTATTCTTGGCGATCAGCTGGTGCTCACTCCGCAATTCATGGGCTCTGAACCCGTGTTTGCGGAGTCGGGCAAGTACGCCGGTACCCGCCTATTTCAGCCCGAGGAGAGCGTTGGCCTTGCTATGATCCAGGGCCTCAGTCCAGAACAGCGAGCAAAGGCCATTATTGACACGCGGTTGCCGGGCGAATGCCTCACAGCGGCATATTGCGACAACACCCGCATGCCGGAGGAAGGCATTCGCTATGACGATCTCGCCAGCACCCAGCAGGAAACATTACGCGATCTTATCCGTCTCTACGTTCATCGAATTCGCCCGGGCCACGCGGAAAGGGGGCTGGAAGAGGTATTCGATCACCTGCGCAGCACGCTTTTTGCATGGATTGGCGCGGACGACGATCACGGACCCTTTTACTACCGCATCTACAGTCCAGTCGTGCTCATCGAGTTCGATCACCAGCCCGGTATCATCTACGCGAATGACGAGCCCAGTCGAGATCATATCCATACCGTAGTGCGCACACCGAATGGCAACGATTACGGCAAGGACTTGCTACGGCAACACTATGCCCAACATGATCACTCACATCCAAGGACGGCACACCGACGTGGCAGAGAATAATTTAGCGCGAGATATAGGACCTTTCCACTTCACCGGAATGGTCGGCGAAGGCGCCTCGTTTAGCCTGGCGTTAGATGTTTGCGGCACGCACTAGGGTGAGCAGTGGGCGATGCACCGCTCTCCGTCACATTCTCCTTGTCAGGACCGCTCTCGCGCATTCGACCGGGCATGTGTGTGCAGGCGCGGACAGCGTATTGTGCATTGTGGATAATGCTCTCAGCCTAATACTGTTACGAGTGACTGCCGAGCGGCAGCCAGGCGCTATTGCAGCCGCAATCGACTTGGAGAACCATCAATGTCATTGAAATACAAGAAGCACGAGGCAAAGGACTGGGCGCGACAGAACTGGCACGGCCTCTGCAACGTCATCATCCCGAGTTACAGCTCTGACCTCAAGCGCCTCAATGAATCCGGCATTCGCCACGACGTACGCCGAAATATCGAGCTCGGCTACTGGGGCGCCCTTCTGGTTTCGGAAGCCGCGACCACTAATGACGAATATATCGAATTCATGGAGATCGCGGTCGATGAGGCGAAAAGCAAGCAATATTTTCTGTGTCATGGCTGCTTCGATACTGCCGAAGATATCGTGCGCTTCGCAAACGCAGCCGAGCAGATCGGCGTGGATGGCTTGCTTCTCGGGCACCCGACGTCATTTTATCCGCAGACCGAGAAGGAGCTTTACGATTTTACGGAGTATGTCTGCAATCGAACCGAGCTCGCCGTCGTCGGTTTCGCGCAGCCGCATTGGAATTTTAACCGGCTGCACCCGAGCGGGTATCCGCCAGAGGTCATGCTCGAAGCGGCCAAGCTGGAGAATTTGGTGGCATGCAAGTTCGAGGTCGGTGGGATCAGCGGACATTATGATTTTTGGCTGAAGCTGAAAGGCCGCAATGTGCTTTACTCGGATCCGATGGAAGCTAATTTTCCGGTTTCCGTGGAGCTGTTCGGTCAGCAATGGTCCGGGACCAGCGGCTATGAAATCTTCGGGGGTGCAGCGCCAAAACTCTTTAAGCTGCTGCGCGACGGCGAACACGACCAGGCGATGGAGCTTTACTGGCAGGTCGATCCTGTGCGCCAACTGCGTGTGCAGCTCTCCGCTTATATGAGCGGCTCGCACTTCATCAACCGCTCGCTGTGGAAGTTTTGGGCGTGGCTCAACGGCTATAATGGCGGACCGCTGCGCCAGCCGGTGAGCAAGGTCAATGACCGTGAAATGCGCCTATTGCGTGAGGCGATGCTGCGCGCTGGTTTCGATATCAAGGACGAAAGCTTTGCCGATTTTTTCATCGGACGACATCCCAACTGAGTTTCGCTGCTTCGTTCAGTTGCTGCCGACTTACTCTCGCATGAGGGAAATCCCTGAGCTTTGATCACGCTGATCAGTGCTGGTCCAGCGTAACGGCAGTAGCAATTCTTATTACCAGGCGACCCCTAAGGGGCAAGAAAGCAGTCCAGAATTCAGTGCGCTCAGTATGGATTACTGCGCTTGGCCCACAACGATGCACCCTTGATACGCATGCCGACCGCAGCCCATCACGAATGCGCGCGCATTTTCGGAAATCGCCCCAGGTCGCGCCCGATGCCCTTTTGCTTGGCGCGGCGATAGATGGCATGAGCGACGGCTAGGTCTTGCAGCGCGGTGCCAACGGATTTGAACAGAGTAACGTCGAGATCGGTGCTGCGGCCGGGCTTTTGCCCGCTGACCAGCTCCCACAATTCAACGGCGCGCTCCGGGTCGAACGAGCCCGAGGCAATGGCGCTCCTGCCGTCCCCCAACTCGAATGCGTGGGCGCGGTCGTCGACAGCAACGACAGCAGCCTTGCGCCATATATCGTCGGCGAGCTCCCTGGCGAGCGGCCGCACGGAGCTGGAGGCGCAGACGTGCATCCCTGGGGTGATCCAGTCGGCGGCAACCACCGGCTCCTTGCCGGCGCGAAATACGCTCAGCAGCAAATCGGAGCCGGCAACGGCCTGCTCCGGATCATCTACCGGTTTGATGTTTAGTCCGTGGTCGAGTCCGAGGGATTCAGCGAATGCTTTCCGATGTGCTGGTGTCGGGCTAAAAACATTGATTTGCGCCATATGACGAACCTTGCTCGCCGCAATAAGCATCGAGCGCGCTTGCTCCCCGGAGCCGAGGACGCCGACTCTGCGAATGGTCTTAGATGCCAGCGTGTCGACGCCGATTGCGGCAGTCGCTGCGGTCCGCTGCGCAGTCAGCCAATCGGCATCCATCATCGCCAATAGCTCGCCGGTCGGGAGGTCATATAACTCGACGAAATACCCGACCCCAACGCCAGGGGTTGAGTGCATGGCCTTAAAACCCATCACCCTTGAGCCGTTGAGGATTGCCGGCATGGTGCGCAGCCAGCCGAAGCCAGCCGATGAATTGATTGTCGTCCGCGGTGGTAGCTGAACTAGGTTCTTACTCTGTTCGAGCAGCGCCTCGCGCAAGGCCGTGATGATCTCTTCCGGCGCCAGCAAGCCGGCAATATCGTCGTGCTCCAGCAGCAGCATGCCGAATCCTCGCGCACCATTATGCAGGTGAAGCACCGCTGCTCAACCGAGATTGAGTGAACGGATTGTCCCCGCAGCACCTCAACCATGCCGATGCGGTCGCGGCGCGCGAGCCTGACCTGCTCGTCGAGCGTGAAGCGCCCTCCTCCCGCACTATGCAAATACAAGGTTTCCGCTTGCATCTCGCAGCAAGCCGCGACCGTCACGCGATGACGGCATGTTTTCCGGACCGACTTTCAGCTCTTGGGGGGTGACAAGCCCCTTGAACGTATCCGCCTCGACAATGCCATTCTCATCGAGCGCGATCGCTTTGGGCTTTTTGCCAGCAGCGACATCTTCCATCGATTTCCGGAAAAGACGCCGAAGCCGAACGACCCCCACGTCTGACGTGCCGAGCAACTCCTTGCCTCTGGTCACGGGCGAGCCTTGGGACTTCTGCATAATCAGATCTTCCAGCGAAGTCGAACCCTCCCAACCTGCGTATTCGCGGTGGTCGTAATGTTTCTTTTCCACGGTGCCGTGGAGCCTGTCTTTGACGCTTCTGTCCAGGCCCGGATCGCTCGCCCGGAAGCCCCGTCGATAGTTGCCCTTTCGAAACAAGGAAAAGCGAATTACTTCGAAATGATCATCGTCGATGATGCGCAACAGCCCACCCGTTTCACGGCGGTCATTGCTCCAATCGGGAGGCACACCGCCATTGTTGGCCATCCGGTAACAATTGGGAAAGACGATGCTCAGCGTATTTACGAATTTGAGCTCCGGGTCAGCCGTATTTTGCACCAGGACGGTCTTCATCCCAAAGCTGGTTTCGAAGGCACTAAACTGGCTACTGCGCCAGTCCGGATCCACCGTGGTGTTGATGTAGGGCCGGATGTCGTCATGGATGACGCCGGGAACCAAGGTATGCAGAACGTGGACGTGTCCGTTGTCGACAAAGTTCTCGAGCCAATTAAGATAGGTGTAATCCCGAATATCGCCTCGTTCGATGCGCAGCTCGCCGTCATCGCGATCCAGCATGTCGATTTTGGGCAGCGGCGGAGGATTTTCCTTAGCCGCACCCATATAGCACCAGACAATGCCGCCCCACTCCTGCGTGGGATAGGATGGGATCGAGGCTTTTTCCATCAACCGAGTGTTGGCGGGTTCAAGCGGCATCGCCACACAGCGACCTGCGGAATTGAACGTCCACCCATGGTAGGAGCACATCAGTCCTTCCGGTCTAATCTGTCCATATTCGAGCGACGCACGCCGATGCGGACAACTGTGGCCGACTAACCCAACGGTCCCATCTACATTTCGGAATGCAACCAAATCCTCACTGAGCATTCGCACGCCGTAGGGGATGTCCTTAAGGTCTCGTGAAAAGCAGACCGGATGCCAATAGTGCCGCAGCATTTGGCCTGCCAAGCTGTCTGCCGCCGTGCGCGAATACTCGGTCAAAAATTCTTCATAAGTGGCAGGCGCTGTAAGCTCTGGCATATTTATACCTTTCATTCCGATCGCCATTCCGCGTGGAAGGGGAGCGAGACCTCTCGAGGGTAAGCTATCGCCGCTGCAGAGATTATCGGCGGAGCGATATTGCTGGCAAGGCCATTTGCCTGGTAAGCGGTCAGCCGCAGAAGGTGCTCGTAAGGTCCGCATATCGAGACATTATCCGAAGCTTGGCAGAGGCAACGACCAAACCCTATGGAGTATCCGGAGCGTCGCTCGGACACGAGCTAATCTACGGGTACTAAGTCGCTTTTGTTCTTGAATTAAAGTGATCCGCAGGGAAGCCGTGCTTTAGAAGCTGATTGCTATATCCCTCTGCGGGCCAGTCGCTTGCCGCCTCACTCATACCGACCCTGCCCATATCCTTCCCAAAGATGTTGGGCACGAAAGCCTAGGATGCGTTCAGCCTTGCTGCTGTCCAAACCGCTCCAGTTGCCGACAAGCCCATGTTTGTTTTTTTTCACGCCCGGCAAATACCGTTCCATTAAGTCGTCCGTCAGCTCGCGCATGTTGCTCGTGGGAGCGGCTGCATTGAAAACGGTGTGGCCGGGCGGTGCAGCTTCGATTCCCAGCCGGCATGCGCCGGCCGCGTCCCGAGCGTCGATGTAGGTCCAGAAGCCGGGCAACCGATACTCCGGGTTGTTCAAGCGCTCTCTGATCAGCTTGAACTCCGGGTCGAAATTGATTCCGGGAAATCGCAGACTGGCGATCGAAGCCTCCGTTTGGGCCGCGAACGAATCAGCTATCATTTCGCCGACGAGCTTGGAGAGCCCATAGGAATCGGTCGGTTGGCAAGGATGGTTTTCATCCAACGGTAAGTATTTTGGCCGAATCGGTTTCCGTGCGTACAGAAAGCCGTAGGCGGCAATGCTCGACGCGACGACAACCTTTCTTACCCTCAACTCGGCCGCAACCTTCAAGACGTTATAGGTCGCGCTCACGTTATTATCGAACGTCACGTTGTCAGGCGCCAAATTGGGTGCAGAGATCGCCGCGAGATGAACGACGGCTTCAGCGCCGGCGAACGCTTCGAACAGATCTCCCGTACGGCTAAGATCGCACACCCAGGAGGGCCGCAGCGACGGATTCACTACTCGATCAAGACCCAACACGTCGTGTCCTGACGCGATGAGATTTCGCACGACGTGCTGACCGAACTTCCCGCTGCTGCCGGTGACCACGATCTTCATCTGCGAACGCCGCCTGGGTGCCTGCTCCAGCCTGATACCGTCACCCAGCTTGGAAGGACGTAACGCTTCACGTTCTCTGATCGGAACGGGACCGGCACTCTAGAATCTGTAACCTAGTCTATGTCCCCGGGCCGGACAAATGACATATAGCGGGCGTAGCTTCATAGAAGCGCCCGAAATTACACGACGTATTACTCACCTACTCGCTTTGACCCAATCGCTGGCCCACCGTTGACCGGCGTGGGAGGCGACGTTTCGGCGCTGGTCCTAAGGCCATCGACGGCGATGCGTGCGCACCCGAGCGCGTCCGCGGCCACGATCAGTGAGGCGGCCATGACGGACAGTTGAGGTCTCGGCCTATTGGCGAGCTGGCCGCGAACCACCGTTCGTGGCACGCGCACCCAGGCTGCAGAGCCGCTACTTCATCCATAGGCAGCCGTAGGGCGCGCCCTTCTGGAACCCTCCGCGCGAACAGCAAGCAACCTCGATGACATTATTGGAATTGGATGACTCGCGGACCTCGCCCTGGAGCAGTTGCGGTGGTTCGGGCGGGGCGAGATGAAGACCGATAGCTTGGCGGAGCGTGCAGCCACGATCGGGCGACAGTGGATCGCTCTTCGCAAACGCGATCAGTTCGGGCTGCGGCCGGCTACGTTCCGCGGTTTCGCACGACGGCTAAACAATTTGTGCAGTTAATGGGAGCTGTCGGCTCCCATAATGCGGGATCGCGCCGCTCCGGTCTGTGGCCTGCGTTCACACCAACCAGCCGATGACCATGCCGATCACGCACGCGCCCATGGCCAGCGTAGAACTCCAGCCGAGCCACCGCAGCCAACCCTTGATGACGAAATTTCCCATTACTCGCGATTGCGCCGTCATCAACATCATCACGGTCATGACGGGCACCGCGATGACGCCGTTGATAACCGCTGTCCAGTACAGTGCCTTAATCGGATCGATCGGACCCAAAGTGATTGCCACGCCAAGAGCGGTTGCGGCCGTCAAGGTAGAATAGAATGCAACCGCTTCCTGTGGCTGGCGGGACAACCCGACGGGCCATTGCCGCGATTCGCCGATCGCATATGCGGCTGAGCCGGCCAGGATAGGAACTGCCAGAAGGCCCGTGCCCACGATCCCGAGCGCGAAGATGGCGAATGCGAAATCCCCGGCGATAGGCTCCAATGCTTTGGCTGCCTGTGCGGATGTTTCGATATTAGTGATGCCAGCCTTATTCAGGGTCGCTGCGGTCGCAAACAGGATCGCAAGGGCGATGATGTTGGAAATTCCCATTCCGATAAGCGTGTCGGCACGAATCCGGTGGAAGGCATCGAGCGCCTGTCGGGGCGCCCGCAGCAGCGGCACTCTGCGCTGATTGGAATGGACCTCTTCAACCTCCTGGGAGGCTTGCCAAAAGAATAGATACGGGGAAATCGTCGTCCCGAAGATCGCAAGCAGGGTAGTGAAGAATTCGTTCTTCCATGTGATGCGAGGAACAAGAAGCCCGGCCAGCGCCTCGCCCCAGGGCACGTGCACGGTAAAGAGCACCGCAATATAGGAGAACAGGATCAAGGTCATCCATTTGAGGACGAGGGAGTAGCGGTTGTAGTCAACAAAAACGATGCCCACCACGCAGATCGTTGCGAACACGATGACGTAGACAACGCTGGGTCCGCCGATCAGTAGCTTAGTCGCATCCGCCATCGCGCTGAGGTCTGCACCGATATTGATCGTGTTGGCAACGAACAGAAACAGGACGATTAGTTGAAGCAGCCAGTTCGGGTAATGTCGGCCCAAATTTCCCGCGATGCCGTGACCGGTGGTCCGTCCTATCACCGCGCTGATTTCCTGAATCGCGGCCATCAGCGGATACGTCAGCAGCATGGACCAGGCGATGCCAAAGCCGAGCTGCGCGCCGGCCTGGCTGTATGTCCCAATGCCTGAGGGATCGTCGTCGGAGGCGCCAGTCACCAGACCAGGGCCGAGTCGCGCCAGGATCCGTTTGGCGGAGCCTGTAGCGGAAGAACGCGCCTTATCTTTCTCCAGGATCGTCATGACTTCATCCGCGACTTACGACCCAGAAAGCAAGCTCCAGAACCGTTTACCATGAGCAGAACTGAACCAAGAATGAACAGCATAAGCTTCGTCCAAATGCGATCGCAGCGTCAGGAGACGATCGCGCCAAGGGCGAGCGAGCACAAAGCCCTCCGACCTCAAGGCAGACGTATAACCCTCTGGATCGACTTAGGTTTCATTTTCGATTCATTCGTATATTAGGCAATCTAACGTCCGTCGGGGGTTAGAATGGATATGAAGGCAAATTTACTCCAGCGAGAATTTGTAAATCGGCGGCGAAAAACTGGCTTCAAGGTGACCCAGCCGTTTCGCTGACCTTTCACCCCCGGTAATCAAGCCACGAGCGATGGCCGAGCCAGAGGCTAAACGCGCCTCGTGCTCAGATCATCCGGCAGCGTACCGCGCCTCGAGCACCGCGAGATCGTTGAGTGATCGACGGCCTGCGTGGCACAGCTTCTGGAGGAACGACGCACATGCTCGCGCAACGCTGCGCTCGATGACATCGGCGACATCGGGTGTCTCGTCGATGCTCCGGGTACTAAGCACCGGTGATCGCACCGCAATGGTCCCGCGACCTGCGCCAGCATTTCCTCACCCCGATCCAGCCGGGCCGAACCCTTCCGCTGCTGATCAGCGGATGGCCCGATGGTTCACCGGCGCGAACGCAACATAGATCGTCATTGCTTTTTCGGGCGGTCGCTGCCGATACTCTGACGTTGTTGTCGTCCGACCTCGCGGTTCCATCCAGGCGGCATCTTTGTCATGCTGTGACGTGCGTGACAGCGCGCTACGGTATCGGCGCGAGGAACGTTGAGGAATTCACCAATGCCTCTACACATCTGCACCACGTGCGGCACTCAATATCCCGACAGCGAGCAGCCGCCGGCCGAGTGCGCGATTTGCGGGGAAGAACGCCAGTACGTCTCCCCGCGTGGGCAGACCTGGACCACGCTTGAAGCACTGCAGCACGGCCACACCAACACATTCCGCGAATACGAGAAGAGCATTATCGGTATTGGCTCAACGCCTGCTTTCGCTATTGGTCAGCGGGCGCTGCTCGTGCGCACGGAACACGGCAATATCCTGTGGGATTGCATAGCAACGCTCGATGCTGCCACTGTGACAATGATCGAAGGTCTCGGTGGCATTGATGCCATCGCGATCTCGCACCCGCATTTTTACACGACGATGGTGGAATGGGCTTATGCTTTCACGGCGCGCATTCACTTGCACGCGGCGGACAAGCGTTGGATCATGCGCTACGATCCCGCTATCGAGCTATGGGACGGCGAAACGAAAACGCTTTGGGACGGCGTCACGCTAGTGCGCTGTGGCGGTCATTTTGAAGGTGGCACGGTATTGCATTGGGCCGGCGGAGCTGTCGGCCGCGGCGTCGTTTGCGCCGGCGATATTTTGACCGTGACCACTGACCGCAAGTGGCTGTCGTTCATGCGGAGTTACCCGAATTTCATCCCCTTATCGGTGCGCACGGTTCAGCACATTGACGAAGCGCTTAAACCATTCGAGTTCGAAACGATCTACGGCCATTATTTTGAGCGAGTCATCGCGAATGGGGGCAAAGAGGTACTGGAAGCATCTGTCGCTCGATACGTGGCGGCGGTCGAAGGCAAGCGAGGATATGAATGAGCCACGTTCAGCGAAAACTCAGAAAGTTCTTTATGAAAGATTTCGGTCAGAAGTCGCGGAGCGCGTGGAGCGCGCTGAACCCCGGCGCGCGGGGGCGACAGATGGCAACGCGCAAGCCGCAAACGCCCGCGGTCGATCGCGTGTGCTGCAGTAATTTCGCATTTTCGATTCCCGCAAGCCTTGCCCACCCCCGACCTGCCCGGCCTCCCGGGTCCAAACCTCTCCTTTTCGGCTGCCAAGGAAGCGCCACTTGCGCTTTCGTGTTGTGCGTGGGAACAGCTGAAAGTCCCTTCCGACCCGCACCCGTCCAATGTTATCGACTAGGGAGAATTGCACCAAATTGAGCAAGGACTGATGCTACACAGAAAATTAGATTCAGCACTCAAGGGCTGCGAAGCTGCCGCTTTTAGCGCGGCAAAGAACTCCACCCCCGCATAAACGCCCATTCGACGGTCCAGCCTATAGCGACCGTCGTGACCGACACTGCCCTGTGCGCTGTTAATTTGACCACACCATTGCAATCTAACTCTTGGTGGACCACTGTAACCGTGGAACCCGCCACCGGGACCGTGATCGTGGCCCAGTTTTGATTTTTTCAAAACTGGCGTGGATCTGTAACTTGGGATCAGCTTAATTTTGCCGGTATGCACTCCTATTTAGGATATCGCACCGGGATGGGTTTATCGGAGGAAGCCGGGGCTGGCGGGAGTTCTGGTTAATGACTTTTGGACCGATTGGCGCTCGTCTCCACCATGTTGCGGAGGTACTTGCCACTGGCTCACACGCCGCGGGATTGGTTCTCATTTGCCGTCCTGGGTGTGACACCACGAGGCCGGATTTATTTTTGACGCGGCGCCTCTTTCCGGAACTGGTCGTTCGGCCAGCGCTGCTCGGTGGTCTGAAAGTGGCTCTTAAACCCAGCGGACCCAAGCCACATAGGAATTATTGACGAGTTCTTCCTGTACAGGAACCATGACCTTGGATTGATCCCGTTCACACCGGATCAGATTTTTGATTGCGGCGGTCATGTTGGCATGTTTTCGCTGCTGGCGCGTAGCCGATACCCCACGGCGCAGCAGATCATCTTCGAACCAAACCAGAACAACATGGAGTGGATCCATCGACAGGTGCAACTCAATGCCTTGAAGATAGAAGCGGTGCAGGCAGCTGTTTCGGTTCGGGAGGGAGAAGCGTTGTTCCAGGATCACGCAAGCGACACTGGGCATCTGGTCGATGAACACACATCCAGCGTCCAAGATTATCAAGGTTGGCGATCGGGATTGCGAGGCAAGCCCCGGTACGCCGTGCGACTTATTAATCTAGCTACAATGCTATCCCAGCGGCGACCTGAGCGGTTAGTGCTCAAGTTGGATGTTGAAGGGGAAGAAATTCACATCATTCCTACGCTGTTTGATGTATTCCCACGGGAGACGGCTGTGTTCTTTGAAACTCATCATGGCACAGCTGTATGGGAATGCACAACCCAGCGATTTAGAGAGCACGGCTTTGCAGTTGAGCGTCGGTACTCGAAATACGACTACTTCTTTGACGGCTTTGCCTTGCGCCATTAACGGATGGCATGCCAACGCATCGCAATGCCCGTGTTGTTTGTTTATGCGGCGATGTCGGCGCCCGTGCGTGGGGCGGCCCAACTCAAATATCTCATAGGCCGCAAGCTGCCGCCGACACGGCCGGGAAGTCAGTGGCCGGGCGAGGAGCGTTGTCCAAATGCTTGATGCGGTGCCTCTCTAACGCTTTTCCGTTTTTCTAGAGCTCAGGGCATTCCCTGTTAAACCCACAGTCGCTCGCCGTGCGGCGGACGGCAGCTGATGGTGCACTTGGCGGAGAGAGTGTCCGCCACGATCCAAAATTTTCCTACGGATTTTCCCAGGTCCGCAGCGGGCGGGGTCCCTCCCAGAGCTCGAAACTTTGAAAGGTCGTTTTACGCAGCCGGAGCCCTTCCCCGGGCACCATCGATCGTCGGGACGATCGCAACCACGCAAGCGAGGCTCCCCGAAAAACGCGCAAAAGCGGTTCAGGCGGCCGACCTACTGGAGGATCGTTCAGTCGCCTTGATCCCACATTATCAGAGTTGCCGACAGCATTTGTTAGGCCATTCTCTCCAGTCGGGCGACAATCGCACCGGCCGCCCCTTTTAGCCCACGGCGCGCCGCTTACCGCCTTCCGTCGCCCCGCCCTCACTCGCGGCGGAGCGGAGTGCCCGCTACGGCGCGGGCATGGACTTATGGGGGTAATAGCTGGACAAATCGGGAATGCTACCCTTGGGACCAGATAGTTCGTCACCCGAATTGAGTATCACAGCCTGCCGAGCATCGTCGCGAAGCAAAATGCTAAGACTTGGGTGAGTCCATTCCCAACCAAACACGTCGTCACGATGAGAAGACAGGTTGGTAGCCTCGAGCGGAATGAGACCGGCATGTGACCTGACCTCTATTTTAAAATTATCTAGATAATCCATGAATTGGACGGAACGCGTTACATCAGAAGCTAATAGAATAACGAAGAACGAAAGAGAATAATACACGTTGGCTGATGCCGCTCGTTTGAGATCGAGATGCAGATAATTGTTTATGGGACGCTCTAATAAGACGATCGCTCCGAACAGCAGAATTATTATTCCACCAATGACCCTCGAGGAATATTGCATGCCAGGCGCAGACCAAAGCTCGGGCCATCCCAGGGCTAATAAGGTAGAAATCGCAATCACAGTTGCTAATCTTTTTACTGACGTTGACTCTGATAGGCACTGCAGCCCCCAAGAAAGTGCAAAACTCAATGACAGGAGCAAAAGACTGTTCCTCGCATTGTAGCGCATATCGACTGCGTCGGCGAAGACTGCCGGATCTCGAGGATGCGAGATCGACGAGGCAGCGATAATAGTGGCGGACAAGTAGCAGACTAGACAAAGAACCAAAGTGCTTTTAACTAAGCCGGTAAGAAGCGGCTGCTTGTTGACGAGCCTATGACACGCCAAAACCGCCAGAAGTGGTCCTAGAAATACTAAGGCTTCATAAGATGTAATCAGACAAATGGCGGCAAAAAGGACAACAACGGCCCAAAAATCTGATATTTGAGCGCGCGCGGCAAGAATTGCTAATGACAAAGCGACGAGAGAATAAGCCACATTATATTCGCCGATCGCAAAAAAAGCCAAATTAAAATGAATAATGCAGAATAAAACAAACATTGGCCAGAACAAATCATCCTCGTAAAGTCGCCACAGACTGAGGATCCAGAAAATTATGGGTAGCATGACCAACGCGACTGAATGAATGAAGATGAGCAATGAAAGCTTACTTAAACCGGCTTTGATGGCGAGAACGACAGGTAACTGGGTCAATATCTCGGTGAAGCGTCGCGATGCATTTAGGAAGTAAAAATTCTTGGTTGCCAATATTTGAGCTAGAAAATCAGCACCGTCCGCGTAGAGACCGCGAAGTGTTGCTGCTTCAAACACTGATGTCGCCAAAATGAGCACAAGAACAGCTGTCCGTAGGTCGTACCTAGGGACGATTCTCGATTTAACTGTGCTGACCTGGCTCACCAGCCAGCTCCGTGAGCTTGTGAGACGCTCGTCATGCCCGCGAGCGTACCGCATTAAAGCTCCCGTCATAGCCAATGCGTGCCACTACAGATCCTATGGGGCAGGCGGTGAAGGTGTGCCACCTTCGGCTGCTTGAACTCCAGCCGACGGAGTTTGCCCCCATGTCGCAGCAAATCGACCACAGCAAGAAGTCCTTCACCGCCTTTGACCAAGCTAGCACATTGATCGCCGTGGTTGAACTGAGCAGCAGATCTTGGCGCGTTGCGCGGCGAGGTGCCGGCCACGCTGACGCTGCGGCACGCTGCAGCCTAAGCCCCAGATCCAATTCCATGAACCAAATCAACCCACCATTCGGCAGGAACTGCCGATAACGATCCGAGGTGGTGGTGATCCCGTCCCCTGGCATGGCCTTCGCGCCGCTCTTGAGAAAGGGCTCACCGCCCCGGAGCTTCGCCGCCGATGCGCATGACCGCATCATGGTTCGGACTCATAGAGGGTCCGCCGAATACAAGCTTTTGGCGCCGAATTCGTCGCACTCCCTTGGCGAGCTCCCCTCAGATCGTCCCTTCAGAAAAACAGGGTGTCCCAAATTGCATTGAACCACACTCAAATATCACTTGACAAAACTGCTCCCATACAAGCCAGGGGCATAATTGTGTCGGTCGCGTGCGATGGATTACCAATGCCCCCTGGGGGGAATTAAACGGTTCCCTCTTTAGTTGTCGGAACGCAATCACGAGGGGAGGTTTATTAACCAAACGTTCAACTATCTGCGGTGTGTCTATTTCTTTGTAACAGTCGACCGAGTGGGCGTTCGCGAGAAGTTATAGGTCTTGTCGCGTCCATCGTTACTTTCGCAGGCGGTGGTTATGTCCAGCTCTGTTGATCCTAGGGCTTCAAAAAAGGACGGCGCGGCGAGCGATCGCGCAAAAGGCGGCGATGCGCCCGCGTTGTTGACCGAGGAGGCGTTGCTGCGGCTCGAAGCGGGCCTCCGTGCCGCTTCCGTTCGGCAAGGCTCTGCATTCCCTCCTCCCCCTGGCAAGCTCCTCCGCAGTCGTCACCCTCACGACAGCCCGCTCCTACGCAGCGTCCGGAGGATGCGTGGCTTCCTGGGCAAAGCCTTTCATCCGCTGTTGCCCCCTCGCGAGAAACTCCTGGGCCTCCTCGGCCGGACGGGCGGCGCTTTTCCGAGCCGGACGCGGCCGCCTCGCGGCCCGGAGGCTCGGAGGAATGGCAAGGCGGAAAAGCGCACAGCCAATTGGCCTATAGTAAGCAGCCTGATCGACACGGCGCGCGAAAATCGTCCTTTGGCTCGCAATCCCAACCAGCCCAAAATCCGTACGGAAGAACACTGGTGGAGGGACATCGGCAACGTGCAGCGAACGATTATCCAGCTCTCCTGTAGTTGCGTGCACGGCTGGGTGCAGATCCTCAATCTTTCGTGGCCATCTTGGCGAGGGGTCACCCAGCTGGGTCTCCTGCTATGCGCCTTGCTCCTCATCGTTTGCGCCGGGGCCTTGGAATTTTCGCTGAAGGCGCGGACAGGAGGATCCACTGAAGCTGCGCCCATTGAAGCGGGCGGACGAATGGACGAACCGCGTATGAACGCGGTGATATCCTCCGCGGTCGCGCCGTCACTGCTGCCGGATGATTACGAGCCCCATCAGCCGATGACGAACGCGGTGAAATCCTCGGTGGCCACGCGATCGCCTCCGCCGCTACCTCGGCCCCGCCCCATGAACAACAGGCGAAGCTCGAACGCTCGCCACGTCAGCCGATTACGAACGCCGTGAAATCCCCAGTGGCCACACGGGCGGCTACCCGCACCCCATCCCGTACAGCCGGCAGGCGTCAATATTTCCTCCAATTTGCGCTCCACGGCGGCGTTGGGACCAGCAGCGCAGATAGCGGACGAGATGCTGCTGGTCGTAGCTCGTCGATTGCCTGTCAGCAGGCGCAACATCAGCGATTGCCGGATCGGGTCGGCTGTGCCCTTCCAGAGCCACGGAGTCGGGATCTGCTGTGATCTGACGCTTGGTGCCAGGAACGCCAATTAGAATGCCCGCGAGGTCAACCACTGACGCGCTTTTGCTCACTTGCAAACGGACTGAGACGCAGCCACTGTTGCATTTGTCTCTTGATAGTTTCGTCGCCAACGAGCTGGACTCGACCAGCCTCAATTTCCGCACCAATCGTTGTCAGGCCCATCCAGATCGCCGTCATCGTACGCAAGTCGGTCGAAACATGCAGATCAACATCAAAACCGGGGTCGACTTTGCAAAGATCGGCACCATTGCGGTCAACGATCAGCCACCACCGCCGTTTGCCCGGCGAGAGCTCGGGGTACACAATCTGTATCACACACCGGCGGGGCGGTAGCGGAATTGGATCGATGTTCCGCCGCATATCCCACATCAGCAATGACGGATCGAGGTTCTTCAGAGAAGTCTGCGCTTCGATCCAGTGTTGACCCCAAACGCCGAGGTTGAAAACGAACGACTTGAGGTCTTCGCCGGCGGGTGTGAGGCGATACTCAGCATTGCCATTCCGTGTGGAATGGACGCGCTGGACGACGCCTGCGCTTTCAAGCTCCTTCAAACGTTTAGACAATAGCGTCGGCGAAATTCGCGGTAGGCCGCGGCGCAAATCGTTAAAACGCGTGCTCCCGGCCACCAACTCGCGGAGGATGAGGGGCGTCCATCGCGTGCAGATCACCTCCGCTGCCATGGCTACCGGGCAGAACTGTCCGTAACTATTGGATTCCTGCATAGCCGCGTCCTCCGAACCAAACCAATTCGGTTGGTTCCCTCGGCAGTACAAATCCTGAAGTTGGCTGGCCCGGACGTTTGGCGTTCACTCTAGCCAGCATGGGTTATCGCTCGCGGCTGCCAAGCGGCCAGACTGGAACATAAGGAGGACAGCATGACAAGTACCCGAGAAAGCATTTTGCAGTTGAATCTGCCTGAATTAGGCGCCCTCCGAAAGGGATTACACGGTCAGATCTGTCTGCAAGGTGATCCCGGTTACGACGAAGCGCGCTCGATCTGGAACGCCATGGTCGACAGGTTTCCCGACGTTGTGGTTCGCTGCGCAGACGCGAACGACGTGATCCGCTCCGTGCGCTATGCAACGGAGCACAACCTTCCTATTGCAGTGCGGGGCGGTGGGCACAACATCGCGGGCAGCGCCGTCGGCGAAGGCGGGCTGCTGATCGACCTCTCGTCGATGAGAGACGTGCAAGTCGAGCAGAAATCGCGACGCGCTTGGGTTGGTCCGGGGGCTACGCTGGGCGACGTCGACAAGGCTACACAGGCATTCGGTCTCGCTGTCCCGACCGGTATCAACTCGACCACTGGGATTGCCGGGCTGACGCTCGGTGGCGGCTTTGGCTGGCTGACACGTCCCTTCGGGATGACGATCGATAGCCTGACCAGCGCCGAGGTGGTGACTGCCAAAGGCCAACTAGTGCCCGCGAGCGCAACGGAGAACTCGGACCTGTTTTGGGCGATTCGTGGCGGCGGGGGAAATTTTGGTGTGGTCACCAAGTTTGGTTTCCGGCTCCACTCGGTGGGCCCGGAAGTGTTTTCCGGCCTGGTCGTGCATCCGTTGGACAGAGCGCGCGAGCTGCTGAAAGAATATCGACGCATCGCAGTCGAAGCACCGGATCAACTCACGATCTGGGCCATCATGCGTAAAGCACCGCCGCTGCCGTTCATCGCGACCGAATGGCACGGGCGCGAAGTGCTCGTATTTGCCGTCTGCTTTGTGGGATCGATGGCCGAGGGCGAGAAAGCGGCTGCGCCGCTGCGGCAACTCGGCAAGCCGATCGCCGACGTGCTTGGACCGCATCCTTTCGTTGCGTGGCAGGCAGCCTTTGATCCGCTGCTCACGCCCGGCGCACGCAACTACTGGAAGACGCACGATTTTGCCGAATTATCGGACGGGGCGATCGATGCGATCATACCGGCAGTCTCGCGTTTGCCCGGACCAGAATGCGAAGTTTTCATCGCCCAGGTCGGCGGCGCAATGAGTCGGGTTGCATCCGCTGCTACGTCGTACCCTCACCGCGGGGCGCATTTCATCATGAATGTGCACGCACGCTGGCGTGAACCAACGCAAGATACTGAGTGCATCACGTGGGCGCGCGAGTTATTCAAGGCTGCTGCGCCCTACGCAACGGGCAGCGGCTATGTCAACTTCGTTCCGGCTGATGAGCCCGAACGGATCGAGATGATCTACGGTGCGAACTATAGGCGGTTAGCTGAGGCGAAGCGTCGGTGGGATCCTGAAAACAGGTTCCGACTCAACCACAACATCCGGCCAAGCTAAAAGACGCGCGAGTCGAATTGGAAGCCCTATAAGGTCGCCTCGTGGCGATTGCCCAGGCTACAAGTTTGGTCGCAGATGAGCGATCAAAAGCTTTCCGCGCCGCGCCCTTGCGCAAGCTTGCTATTTGGCGGTGCGAGATAAGAGCAGCAACGCCAATGGCTTTCTTAAGCTGGCGAGGTGCGAACGGCTGTGCTGCGCATTAACCGGAAACCCGCGATTAGAAAGACGAAGGCCAACGGGTTGAGGCAGCCGCTAATTCCCAAAGCAAGACTGATCGCATCGCCTTTCAACTCAAACCCGCGCTCCGCTCGAGCAACGGGCTAGTCGATCAGCTCCAGGAACAACTGCGGGACGAGCCCCAGCATCGGTTTGTCTCGCCGTAAAGGAACGGGAGCTGACGGCGGCGCTAGCGAGTTGGCCGACGTGCTATGAACTCGCTAAGCGCGACCGGGAAGAGGCGTTCGCCCACGCGCTGTCGCCAAGCATGATGATGCATTAACGCTGGCACCTCGCTTCGATCCAGGCGATAATCGCCAAGAAGGCAGAGCGACGATGCTGTCACTCTGCCTTCTCGATTGGCTCCATTAAGCCAAATCAAATGCTATTGCGATCGTCGCTCACGAACAGCCGCTCGACGTCCAACGCCCACATGTAGGCGTTGAAACCCGCAGCTGGACTTCGTCGCTCGCAACGAGCGGATCGGCTTGCCACGATCAGCGCGATGATCGCAATTGCGCGCCTCCCTATGGCCGACCCATAGGCTGTTTTGCGGCCTCGCCACCGGCACCGTGCCCACCGCCAGGATTTCCGCCAGCTTGCCCACCGCCAGGATTTCCGCCAGCTTGCCCACCGCCAGGATTTCCGCCAGACGTTTTCGAGGCCTGCGGTTTAGCCGAGGCATGCCGTTTAGCATGGTGATGCCTCTTCAAGCGATAGTCAGTGGCAACGCCGCGATTGTAGCCGGCACTGCCCCCGCCCGTGGCTGACGTGCCGTAATTACCGGCCGCCAAGGTTTGCGTGGTAGCAGCTGCAACTATCGGGAGCGAAAAAAGTGCTGCGGCTAAAATGATACGCATTTGTCATCTCCTTTACCCCTCGATCAACAATTATGACCCCGCAATATGAACGTAACCTGAACGGTACCGCGCACGAGCGTGCATTGACGTATATGACTGGTGATCGGCTGCTACGGTTAGCGGCCGCTCAATCCTGAAGAAGCCGCTCGCACGATCGCTCGCCCTCCACCGTGGCCGGCAAAGTTCAAGCTCGCGCAAAGGGCATACGATGACCGCGCCTTGTATGCCTACACTACTGTTTGTCTTGTAGCGACGCCATGTAGAAACGTCCATTCTCTACAGTGGACATGGGAGGGAGCGGACGAGTGGGTTTTTGGTGGCGAGTGACCCCGTAAAAAAACATGGCCCATCGGGGCTGTTGCGGACTTGAAAGTGGCGACGCCGTTCGGCGATCCCGTGTTACGAAATTGAATTGAAGCACAGCCCAGCCCTTCCGCTTCGCAACAGGAGGGTTGGCGATGAGACGCAATGAGATAACAAAATCCGGCATGCACTGTCGATGGTGGCATCCGAACGCAGCTGCAATCGATGTGGGAGCCAGGATGCACGTGGCGGCAGTGGGACAGACCGCGCAGCCGAGCCGGTGCGCACCTTCGGCACGTTCACGACGGATTTGCATCGACTAGCGGAGCTGGTTTGCAGAATGCGGCGTTCAGACGGTCGCTATGGAATTAACCAGTATCTACTGGATCCCTGTTTCAAGCTCCTTGAGGCGCGCGGCTTTGAGATTTTACCTGCGCCAACGCGAGCGTCTGCTCGAATACGCCGCCTCGCACATCCAGCACATGCAGAAGGCATCGGCCTGCGACGCGCGGATCGAAGCCGTCCTGAAGCAACTCAGTTTCTATCGCCGCCGTGAGTCGCCATTGCCATCACCACGTCGGGGCATCCGCCAACAATCAAATTCCCTTGAGTTCGACGTTCGTGCGGCATCGGCAAGGTCAAGGCGATCACCGCGACCGCCCGAAAGCTTGCAGTCCTCTTCTACAACGCCCTGCGTCATGGCATGGACTACGTCGACCCAGGGGCATCCTCCTACGAGACCCGTTATCGTGCCCGGGTCATCGACAACTTGCACCGGCGTGCCAAAGCCTTCGGCTTCGTCCTCCAACCCCCTATACGAGCCCGGGCCCACGCACTTGCGGCGAGTAATCCGCAATCCGCTCGGCAACCCCGCCGGGGGCGGCAATGGCGAGACTTAATGCAGGGATCGAACTGCACCTCTTCGTTGCTAAAGCCGAACGGCATCTCGGCTCATCCAGAACGTCGCGGTTGGTGAGTACGTCGCGGCCCTGTCCCCAGCCATGTTCCATGCTGGCGATAGTGCGCGAGGCGATGCCCGAGCCGCTTTCCAGATTCTCGGCCGCGATGCCGGACAACGTCTCGACTTCGATGACCGATGGCGAGACCGATAGTGGCGGGGTGGGCGTCGTGTCCCATCCCCCCGCGTGTGAGGTCACCCACGGCATCGGAGCAGCTTGAGGCGCTGTTAGGCTATCCGTGGCCGTTCCCCGGAAGGCCGCCCAAACATGACCCGTCCACATGGACCGTCATCGACGACTGGGCCCGATCCCGTTCCGGTCACGGAAGCCGAGGTGGAGGTATTCGAGCGATGGTTTGGCGATTTGTTCGATGAACTGTTTGGTCCGGACGCTTGAACATTCCCTATTGGGAGATGAGTTATGGTGTGGTACATAGATCCATCGTTGGAGTAGGCCCGTGATCGTAGGCTTTCGGGATGACTGGTTGCGGGCCTTCTTTGTGGATGATGTCCGCTCCCGCAACATCCCGTCCGATCGCGAAGCCCGGCTGTTCAGAAAGCTCCAGATGATCGACGATGCCGTGACCCATCAGGACTTGCGCGTGCCGCCCAGCAATCATTTCGAGAAGCTGCGCGGCAATCTGGCGGGGCTGCATTCGATCCGCGTCAACCAGCAATGGCGGTTGATCTTCCGCTGGGATGGCGCACGCGGCGAGGCGGACGGAATTTATCTGGACGATCACAGCTACCGATGAAAGCGAGGCAAAGATGCTGACCACCAAGCGCAAGCCGGCGACTGTCGGCGAAATCCTCGTCGAAGAGTTCATGCAACCGATGGGCCTGACGCAAGGCGCGCTCGCCGAGGCGATGGGCGTTCAGCGCAAGCATGTCAACGAACTGTGCGGCAACCGCAGGAACGTGACGGCAGCGACAGCTCTGATTCTTGCCCGCGTGTTCGGCAACAGCCCCGAGTTCTGGCTCAACGTGCAGCGGCGCAGCGATCTCTGGGAGGTGATGAACACGCCGAAGGAGCGTGAACGGATCAAGCGCGCACGCCCGTTGCAGAGCGCGGCCTGAGTCATGCGACCGAACCGCTCGGGCCGGAACATCAGTTGAGAAGGAGGCATTGCCCATGACTGTCCCGCTGCGCGCCGCCCTTTACTTGCGCGTCTCGACGGCGCGGCAGGCCGAGCACGACGTCTCCATCCCCGACCAAAAGCGCCAGGACGAAGCCTATTGCGCCTCACGCGGCTATCAGCTCGTCGAAACCTATGTTCTGTATTTGCGGATCGAGCGCAAACGGCAGGATGTTCGGGATCAGATCCACCTTGTGTTCCACCAGCATCGCCTTGATGGCCGGGAATGGCGCCTCCACTTCGGTGTAGTCGCGATTGAGTTTCAGGCCGTGCTTGTGCAGCATCGCCTTCATGGCGAGGTCGACGGCGCTGCCTTCCGCGTTCGTGGCGACAATCTTGCCCTTGAGATCCTCGACTTTCTTGATCGGGCCGTCCTTGAGCACGGCGAATGGGACCGTCCAATAGCCATCGACACCGTCCTGCAAGTCGTCGGCGATCACGCGAATATCGTCCAGACCGGCGTTTTTGATGGCGATTGGCAGCGTCGAGTAGGCGAGTTCGCCGATCTGCACCTCGTTATTGGCGATCGCCGTCACCATTGGAGGCGTGCCGGCAAAATGCACGGGCTCAAACACGTAGGACTTGCCAAAATGCCGGGCGAGCTCCTTCTTAAAGAGCCACATCGACGGAAAGCTTTCGACTGGCGCCACCCAGGCGGCGCGAATCTGGACCGGATCGGCGCGCGCGAAGCGCGGCAGGGCTGGCAGCGCAGTAGCACCTGCTGCGAGACCCAGAAACCTGCGGCGGGGAAGTTTCATCAACACCTCCACGAGCGTTCGTCACCTTCTACAGAGACAGAAGGTTGCAAACCAGTCTCGATTGATTTCAGATTGCTCGCCCGCCGGAGGCACAGTCGCTGCCTTTGAACTCGCGGAGCGTCGGCATGTCCCGCTGGCAGGTCTGGAATCAAGATACACGAGAACTGCGTTGGTCTGCGTCGGCCGCGATGTCGCAGCATGGGGAACATCGGACATCCCGCTGACGTCACTGAAACGATGAAGATGACCCTAAAGAGACATTCGCCGGCTCGGAATCCTGCGGTGCAGCAGTCTCCCGCCATACGATGGGATGCATTTGAGCTCACCACACTGTCTGCAGCTGTCTCGCTATACTTGTCGAGCGCTATTGGCTCTTCGAGAGGCTCGCCCTACGTCACGCAACGCCTTGCGGCGGCGAACGTGAGGCTGGCCGCTATCCAGTACGGCTTGCGCAACGACTCGAATTGCGAGGTCGGGGTCGTGACGACCCGCACGCGCAATGGCTTCGCTTGCGCGACCGTCGCGGCCAATAAAACGTGCCAGAGCGGCAACCGTCTTGTGCCGGACCTCTGCGTTGTGATCACAAGCCAGAATCTCCACGAGATCGGTTACAACGTCGATCACACAAATATCCTCGTGACGACACCTCTCACAAGCGAGACCGTGTAGAGCACTCTCACGGACCGCCGCGACGGGATCGTGCAGAGCACGTCGAAAGGTGTCTGAAGAAAGGTCGCTCGCGTAATGGTCCAGAAGGAACAGGCAGAACCGACGCATCGCCGGATCAGGGTGGCCGACTGCAGCCACCTGACAGTGGCGACCGGAATCTGCTTGCCCAGCCGCGCTCTGCGTTCCTTCCGGAGCGAAGCCCATCTGTGAACAAAATCATTCGCGAGTTCGAGGTCAGATCGGGGCATTGCCTTCAATCCATCTTATCACCGGGAAGCCGCGACGTTATATATAACAGCGGCCCGAAAATGCATCGAGGGGAGAAAGCGCTGTTGCTGGTATCTCCGCCGCTTCGGAATGTAACTTTTCGTTGTCCTCATCCTGGACGGCTAATTTGCGACGGCAACTTCGCGCCCGTGCAGCCGTCCCGGAAATGGCGATGAACGTTTTGCTTTTAGGCTCTAGCGGGCGCGAGCACGCGCTGGCCTGGAAAATGGCGACAAGCCCGCTCGTTGACCAGCTCTGCTGCGCGCCTGGCAATGCCGGCATCTCGCGCGAGGTTCGATGTGTGGCGCTTGACCCTGGCGACCATGTCGCCGTGCTCGCGTTCTGCCGCACGAACCACACATCGACTTTGTTGTCGTGGGCCCCGAAGGTCCCCTTTGCGCGGGCATCGTCGACGATCTCGACGCCGCCGGCATCAAAACGTTCGGCCCAACGCAGGCGGCGGCGCGGCTCGAAGGCTCCAAGGGCTTCACAAAAGACCTGTGCCGGGCGAACGGCATCCCGACTGCCGCCTATGAGCGCTTCTGCGCGCCCGACGCGGCCAAGAGCTATGTCCGCAGTCTTGGCGCGCCGATCGTGGTCAAGGCGGACGGCCTTGCGGCCGGCAAGGGCGTGATCGTCGCACACAGCATCGCCGAAGCGAACGCCGCCATCGATATGATGTTCTCCGGCGGCTTAGGCACGGCTGGCGCTGAAGTCGTGATCGAGGAGTTCCTCGATGGGGAAGAGGCGTCCTTTTTCGCGCTTTGCAACGGCGTAACTGCGATCCCGCTGGCACCCGCTCAGGATCACAAGCGCGCCTTTGACGGGGACCGGGGACCGAATACCGGCGGCATGGGCGCCTATTCGCCGTCACCAAATGTCGATGCCGCGATGAGTTCGCGCGTCATGGAAATCGTGCTGCCAACGTTGCGCGCGATGAAAGCGATGCGGGCCTCGTACAAGGGGCGTCCTCTATACCGAACTGATGATTACGCCTTCCGGGCCGAAACTCATTGAATATAACGTCCGCTTCGGCGATCCCGAATGCCAGGTCCTTAAGGGCTACCCTGGACATTATGAGCGCGGTTCGTCGATCGAAGGCCTCGACGCCCCAGCTGCTGTCGACGGCGTGGAAATCTTCCAAGCCGGCACGAAAGTGGATGGCGCCCGTATTCTCGCCGACGGCGGCAGAGTCCTCATCGTGTGTGCGCTCGGCGAGTTGTTTGGCGAAGCCCAGTGCCGCGCATATAAGGCCGTCGCCTGCATCCACTGGCCGGACGGCTTCTATCGCCGCGACATTGGGTGGCGTGCGGTGTAAAAAGATGGGCGATGAGCAGAGCGCCGATGAGAGGCGATAAATCGTATTCTGGTGGTCGGAAACGCGGGTGCAGGCAAATCGACCTTCGCGCGCCGGCTCGGGGGGAAGCTTCGGCTGCCGGTGATCCATTTCAATTCCTATTTTTGGCGGCCGGGCTGGCAAATGCCCGAGACTTCAGCATGGCGCCAGCAGCTCATGGCCCTAGCGGTGTCGCCTGCATGGGTGATGGATGGCAACTACATCAATACGTTCGATATTCGCATGCCTTGCGCCGATAGTCTGGTTTGGCTCGATCACCCGCGCGGCACCTGCATGCGTCGCGTACTAATGCGCACGATCATGGGATATGGTCGGACCCATTCGGATTTGGCCGAAGGTTGCCCTGACCGCTTCGAGATTGCGTTCTTACGCTACGTTTGGAACTTTCCGGTCAAGCAGCGGCCGCGCATCATAGGCAGTATCGCGCAATTCGGCAGCCATCTCCGCGTGATCCAGTTGGTGTCCGACCGCGAGGTCGAGAATTTCCTCACAACGATAGCAGCGCGCTGACGCTGCAGCGCACCTACAGTAGTCTGTTACTGGCCCGACAGAGAACTGCCGCGATGTCGACCGCCGCTGTCAGAGGATGAGCCGACCAAGTGCCATCGCATCGAAAATGACGCTCGTGACCCGAAGCCGGACATTGCAAGCCGACTATGGCTGTGCTCGCATTTCGACCGTTTCCGCGTCCTCCCCGACCACAACGAACCCCAACCGCTGATACAGCGTTCCTGCCGGATTTACTTTCAACACGCGCAATGCAACCGATCGTCTTTCCTGGCGAGCACGGTTCAATAGGTCTGTAACAAAATCAGACCCGATACCCCTCCTCTGAAATCGCGGATCGATAAAGATCATCTCCAGCTCCATGCAGGTCGGTGATACCAAGATGCACGCACCCCCAACAGCAATTGGACCGATTGCGATGATTTGAAATCGTTGCCATGGCAGATGTTTGAGAAAGGATGCTCTCTGAAATTCCTCGTTCCATCCCCACGTCCGCTCAACGTATTCACGCATGGTCTGCTTGTAACAAGCATAGAGGAACGGCTCATCTTTTTGTTTCGCAGGCCGTGTTTGATATTGGGGCATTGATCGACGATCCCCGGAAGAACGTGGAAGCCGAGGGGTCCATGTACGGCACCTGAGCCATTTCAGTCCTTGGCTTAAAATTATTGTGCAGGACGTATATCGAGCATTTTGGCAATTGCCGCGATTTTTGCGCGCTCTTGCTCTATAGTTTCGGTGAACGCGGCAGGCGCAACGAATTTTATTTCTTGGCCGGTAGGTGCAAGACGACTCACAACCGCGGAGTCCTCTGTTACCGTCTTGAGGTCTGCTGCTATTCGTCCGCGTGCCTCTACACTGAGCGCCCGCGAGCCAAAGATGCCAAGAATTGGTGCATAGTTAAGTGAAGAATAGCCTGCTTCAGTGGCGGTAGGTAACTCAGACGCTGCCGGTGAGCGCCGCAGATTAGTAATCGCGAGTGCCTTGACCTTGCCACTCTGGACGCGAGGCAGGATGCTTGAGAGGGCAGCAATGCAGACATCAATGCGCGCCTCCGACAAATCGATCAGCGCGCTGATCGGATCACGGTAGGGTACGCGAGCCATGATAAGGCCTTCGCTTTTAAGAAAGGCCAAAAATATGAAGTCATCGATGCTGGCAATAGCACCCCAATTTAGCTTACCGGGCTCTTTGCGCACCACGCTCACCAGTTGCGTAAGAGAATCGACGTGAAGCGATTGGGGAACAGCAATCCCAATACTGAGTTCAGACATTCCTGCCACTGGCACAAGGTCGCGCTTTGCGTCGTATGGAAGTTTTGCATGAACATACGGTTGCGGTGTAAAAAACCCGCTTGCTGTACAAAGTAGCGTGCGATCATCGTTTGCTGAGATCACTGCCAAAATTCCAACGATAGCATCACCACCCGGCCGGTTCTCAACCACAACGGGCCGCTCCCAGATCGCTGACAATTTATCAGCAAAAGTCCGTGCACAGATGTCGCTAGTGCTGCCAGGCCCAATCGGGACGATGATCTTGACAGGACGCTGCGGCCAATTTTGCGCCCAGCTACTATCAGACTGACTAAGTAGTCCGACCGATGTTAGCCCAGTCAACCTAAGGAATGAACGTCGATCCATCGTGTCCGCTCTTTGCGCAGATGCAGTCGTCAAAATATGAAAGTGACGGATCATAATCACAAATCCTTTTTTTCTCCATCAGAGAGTTTTATGGGGCGCGCTGATGCAAGAGGTTGTGTTAGGGCGGCTGACGGGCATAGCCGAATCCCTCGGCTAATGGCACATCCCTCGGACATCATCCGGTATCAAAATACCATCCGCGCCCCCGACGAGGTGGTCGAATAAGCCCTTTTGGTTGCAGCGCAGAATGCCTGCTTGTGGCAGAAATGAGTTTTAGTGCTGAACACCAAATAGAGATATAAACATTGGCCGGAATTTTTCTCTCGTACGGGTATTTTCATGCAAAAACCGGAACTGTTGTCACGAGATGCCGAGCAATCTCCTACTCGCCTGATCGGTGAGATGTCGCGCCTTTACTTTTTATCGCGGGCCATTCAGGTTGCGGCCGAACTCGGCGTTGCTGACAGGTTGGGCGACAGTACAGTCACCGTTGCGGCACTTGCCAATGCCACAAAAACGAACGCAGGGGCGCTTCGACGGCTCCTCCGCTTCCTTTCCGCCTATCGCATTTTCGAGGAAATATCGCCGGACGGCTTCAGCAATACCGAGCTGTCCTCGGTTCTCCGCGACGATCATCCGCAGTCGGTACGTCCTCATTTGCAACGGGTCGGAATCTGGTGGGCGGCAGTTGGCGATTTCGAACATTGCTTGCGCACCGGCGAGCCCGCCTTTCAGCATGTCCATGGAGTCCCCTTCTTTCAGTACCTGAAAGAGAACCCGGAAGCTCAGCGGCGTTTTGATCGCGGTATGGAGCGGACGTCCGATGCGGATGATGCCGCTATTGCTGCCTCATATGCGTTCAGCCGTTTCCGACAGATTGTCGATGTTGGGGGCGGCCATGGCGGGCTTCTGGTTCAGATCCTGCAGCGCGCGCCAGACGCGGTTGGCGTGCTCTTCGAGCAGCCTCAAGTCCTGGAAAGGGCCACGCGCCTGGAGGAGGCTGACCTGTCGAAGCGAAGCAAGAAAATCGGTGGAAGTTTTTTCGAGACGATCCCCGCCGGCGCCGACTGCTATGTCATCAAGGGCGTTTTGCACGACTTCAATGACGAGCAATGCGTTCGCATCCTGTCGAACTGCCGGCGTGCCGTCAGCGCTGAAGGCCGTTTGCTGATTGCAAATCAAGACTTGCCGCACAGGTCGGACGCACCGCACCCTAATCTGACGATGGACATACAAATGATGATGCTTCTCGGCGGACGGGAACGCACGGCGCCTGAATGGTCGGACCTATTGCAACGGTCAGGGTGGCAGCTCAGCGAGCGAGTCGAGACTCAGGTCGGCTTCACGCTTATTGAAGGGCGGCCGAACTGAACGATAATTACCGTCGAGTGCCACGAAACCGCGACAGCGTCACTCATGGCATGTCTTCACCGTTTAGGGGCCGGGCAGAGCACGGCAGCTCTGCCCGGGCACTTCAGACCTCGAATTTCTCAGCGATCTCAATCGCATCGTCTATCTCGATGCCAAGATATCGAACTGTGCTTTCGATCTTCGTATAGCCCAACAATAATTGCACAGCACGCAGATTGCCGGTTCGGCGGTAGATCAACGTCGCTTTGGTTCGGCGCAGGGGAGTGCCTGCCGAACTTGAGCGCGGGTCGAGGCCGATCTGGCGATCCACTGGCCGACGAGGCGGGCATATTGACGTGTCGTGAGGCCGCAGCCGTTGTCGCCACGACCGGCGAACAGGAAATCGCCAGGCTTCCTGCAGTTCAGTCTAAGATACTCGTCGATGGCTTGACGGGTCTGCTCGGTGAGCTCGAACCGGACCGGATGACCGGTCTTTTTCTGGGGACCGTTGCTCGATCGAGCTCGTTGGAGAACACATCATCGACGCGTATTGCCACGACATCGCAGCCGCGCAGTTTGCTGTCGATGGCGAGATTGAATAGCGCGAGATCGCGGGTGCGCTTCTCGAGCTGGAGCTTCGTCCGGATCGACCAGACGTAGCTTGCTCGTAGTGGCGGCTTTGCACCGATCAGCTTGCCCTTGTTCCAAGGCTGAGGGCGCGGTGGACTGTTGGACGGGATTGATTCTTTTTGCTCATGATCGGTCTCCTCCTTAGAGAGACCGATCAGAATGGCTCGTTTTTGCGAAAGGCGCTGATTGCACGGCAGCTTCGAGGCAACAGCAGTCGTGATATGGCTAGCGACGATGCCGAGGCGCGGTGCTATTGACCCACTGCTGACATTCTCGGGCGGGACACCTTACTGGATCACGCACTCTGATAAGCCGTGTGCAGCGAAAGCCCACTCCGAGCAAAATTGACTTGGCATGAATTTCTCGTGTTTGGCATTATGACCCAATGGATGCTCCCTTCTCAATCAACGCGCGAGTGTTCTCCGCGTATCTGAACTGCGCGACCAAAGCGTATCTTTGCGCGATTGGTGAGACCCCGCCCGCGTGCTTTTTCTCCAGCACTGAAGCGCGCATAGCCACCGCCTACAATGTTAGGGCCACAGCGCATATTCTGGATGGGATCAAGCACATCGATTTTACAGAAGTTAGCCGCGACTTCCGTGAGCGTGACGCCCTGTATTACGTTCACTGTGACTCGGTTGTGTACCGATGCGCTCTGCCCTCACAGGCATGCTTGGACCACAGAGTTCAACACTCCATGGCACCCCAAACGTATATTCCGATACTCTATTCGGCTCGGGAAAAGGTCGAGCGCTGCGATTATCTTTTCGTCTGCTTTGGTGCATTAGCAATATCGCAGGTGACCGGAACGATCCCAAAAATCGGAAAGTCATCTATGGCGAACGACCTCACTGCAAAATTGTCAGGGTTGCTGACCATGTCACTAGCACACGAAAAATCATTGATTCAATTCGATCGTATGGCTCATCTCGGCCGAGACTGCTCCTCAACAAGCATTGCACAGTGTGCGATTTCCAATCCACGTGCCGCAACACTTGTGTCGACCGCGACGACCTCAGCCTAATCTCCAGCCTGAGCGCAAAGGAGCGGGGGAAATACGAGGAAACGGGAATATCAAGTTTAACGCAGTTGTCCTACGGATACCGCCCTCGGCGCCAGAAGCGCATCAATTCGACAGCCGGTCGCGCCAGCCCTCCGACGAAACACGATCATAAGCTGAAAGCTCTTGCGATAAAGAAGGCTCAGGTTCACATCGTGGGAACCCCGTCCATAGAAATTAGTGGTACGCCGGTATTCTTAGATGTCGAGGCGGTGCCTGATCGCGGCTTCTATTATCTCATTGGAATACGGTATTTGCAGAACGCTGAACACGTCGAACGCTCTTTCTGGGCCGACGATCGCGATGATGAGCGCGATATCTGTCGCGATTTCCTGCATGCCCTTCAAACAATCGATGATCCGATAATCTTGCACTACGGCGCCTACGAAGCTCGTTTTCTCCGACACATGAAGCAGAGATATAGCAACGGGGTTGAGGAAGACGATTTCATCAATCAACTCGTCAACAGGTCTCTAAATCTTCTAAATGTCATATATGGCAAAATCTACTTCCCCGCATATTCGAATAGCCTGAAGGAGATCGCACGCTTTCTTGGATTCAGTTGGACACACCCTCAAGCGTCGGGAGGCGCCGCGTTATTGATGCGCCGATGCTATGAACTCACAGGTGATGAAGACATGAGACGAGCTCTTGTTACGTACAACAAGGAGGACTGCCGAGCAGTGGAAGTGATCACCAAGGCGTTGGTACGAATTTGCCAACATCCCGATGATGGCGACTTGTCGAGATCGGGACCGATCAACGTCACTTCTTTGGAGGTCAGCTTCCAGCAAACCTTCGGCAAATTTGAGAGCCCATTTCCAGATTTTGAGAAAATTAACCAGGCAGCGTATTGGGACTACCAGCGAGAGAAGGTATATGTTCGGTCCAACAAATATTTGAGTCAAGCTATAAGCAAGGACAGCAAGAGAAGGACGCGACGGGCTGCGCCCATCGACAAAAGAGTGCAAATTGAAGGAGACAGACCACCGTCCTGCACGAGATGCGGATCAACAATAATATGGGCATCGAGGAGACATGCAAAGACCGTGATGGACCTGCGATTTCTGCACAATGGTATAAAGAGAAATGTTATGAGGTACAGCTATAGCACTTACCGTTGCGGGAGGTGTCGTGCGGAATCGACATCCAAGCCAAAGGATTCTGCAGTTGGGCGCAGTTTGCGTGCATACATTATTTATCTTATTATTGAGCTTAGACTGTCTCGTCGTAAAATCGTGCAGCATTTGTCTTCACTATTCGGATTGCCCATCACGGAACGAGATGTAGCTCGGATAAAGGAACAAGCGGCCAAAGAGTACGAGTCAGCCTACGAGCGCATCATCAAAGGTATCTCCGAAGGACCTTTTGTTCACGTGGATGAGACGAAAGCAGTAATCCGCGGTGGAGGTCACTACATGTGGGTCTTTGCGAATATGACCTCGGTGGCCTACGTCTACGCAGCGTCTCGTGATGCAAGGGTTCTGAGCGATATTCTGAAGGGGTTTGATGGCGTTTTGATTTCTGATTTTTATGCCGCGTACGAGTCCATAGCTTGTCCGCAACAAAGGTGTCTAATTCACTTGATGAGAGACATAAACGAAGATGTGCTCAAAAGCCCGTTCAATGATGAACTCGGATTTATAGCCAAACGTTTTGGGATTTTGCTGCGGGGGATCGTCGATACAGTCGATCGATATGGTTTAAAAGCGAGACATTTGCGTAAGCATGAATCTCAGGTGGAGTCCTTCTTCGAAGAAATTGGCGCACTCAACTGCCACTCACAGGTGGCAGAGGCGCTTCGAAAGGGCATGGAGAAAAATCGTGACACGCTGTTTACGTTCCTTAATTTCGACGGCGTGCCGTGGAATAACAACAATGCCGAGCATGCGCTGCGTGCATATACAAGGCACCGAAATGCAATGAGCATAAGTACGCCAAAGGGTACTCGCGAGTACGCAATCTTGCTGAGTATTCAGCAGACTATCCGGTTCAGGAATTTGAATTTTTTGGACTTTTTGCGGTCTGGCAGCTTAGAGCTGAGCGCGAACCACCTGTAGCAAAGGATCGAAAGTAGTTCACTTCGGTCGCAAACGTCCGCTTGGCGCTTGTGGTCGATCTATGTCCTTAGGTGGCTGGGATGGTCCGGTTGTGGCCCACTTTCACCGTCGGCGGCATTCGATCGGCACGGAGGCTGTCAGGGGATAAGCTGCCGTCGGCGCCAATGCGCACGGAAACGAGAAGCAGATGCGAACGCCGAAGCTAAGCGCGTCGTTCTTCCGCGAGATGCCGAGCAACAATGCGGTCGAGTAACTGGACAGAACCAAGCCTGCATTGGCCCTTCGCATCATTTTCTCAAGATTTACTGACCAACATATTACTGTTCGGGGAGCGTTGATACGCTGTCAGCTGCCACGCAGCTCGAACTTCATTCTCACGCAGAATATACACGGCACCGTCACAGCCTCCGACCTTCAGGTAGCGATAGCCGACGCCATGCCACTGGTCGATGTTTTCAGCCACCTCGATCACTCGGTCGTCGAGCCGAAATCGTCGAAGCCGTTCGGCGCCGCCTTCGTCCACATAGGTTTCAACCTGAACCCGCATAGCGTACTGCATCGCCCATTTCACAGTGAAAACGCCTGATGCACTCGAACGCGCGCCCAATGTGCAGAACCGCCCAGGAAATTCGAGCGAGGTTGTTGGCAAGCGCAACAGGCGATCAACATCGGCTGCAAGCCGGACAATCCGCACCCTCGTGATTTGCCGATCAGGTCGGTCCCTCCCGCATTCTGGGCTTGAGTCGGCGTCCTCGCTGACCGATCCTATCACACTACTCCCCGGCTAACCCGCGGGCACCAGGGGAAAGCCAAAATCATGATCATCAAGGTCGCTGCAGTCACGCTGGCGATTCTCGCGACGTGCGGTCAGCGCGGGCAAATGTTGTTTTCTCGTGCTCCGGGACACTGGAGGGTCCGGGAATTCCGACCGACCGAGCGCATTTGCTGTCGATCACCGTTGACTCGGCTAGAAAAACCGTGACCTTTCGCGATAATGGGACAGTACCAATTCAAGGTGATACTACCGACGACGCGATAACTTTCGGCGATGCCAATAGCCCCACCTTCGGCATTCTCAACGCAGTTACCGGCGCGCTTTTCGTGTCCACCTTTGAGCCCGTCACCACATACCGCGGCATTTGCAAGACCGTTTCCAAATCGTAATTGAGCTTATCGTAGTGCGTCGCATTGATCATTTGCGGTGCGCAAGCGGGGACGTGATTTGCTGCGGTGCATGGGTCCGCAAATGACCCACAGCTGTCGTCGCGATCAGCAATTTGCTGCATTGCAAACGCAATTTTAGCGTTGCCGACGCGCAGGTTGCGTCGATAATCGCGTAGCCGCGATCGCAACGACCGTGTCGAAAAGGCCGTCGCCGAGTTCATTCCGGGACCAGTTTGGCCTCAGCCCGCGAAGCCGTCCGACTGTGTGGTCCGGCTGCCCACTTCACTACGAGTTGCTCCGCTGCTTAAGAAGCTCGATTCTAAGCGGCTTCAGTCGGAAGTTATTGCACGGGTTAAACAGGATAGGGCAGTTGGAGATGGCAACGATCTGCGGCATCAAAGCGAGCATCACCATATAGTCCCCGGGCTTCCCTTTCGGCGGCCGGATTTCCCACACGCCATTTTGGTCGTAAGCTACGGTCATGAACACATTGAAGCAGGCGTCAGTGTTAAAGCTCCAGCGGTCCATGCCGTAGCCGCGAATCGCCATTTCAAGATTGGACTGGCAGTTCGGAGCTCCCCTGCCGGTCTCGCCATAGCGGACGATATTGAGAGGCTCGCTGCAGTATCCACCCCCACAATAATTCTCACCTGTCAAGTCCTCTTCGATCTGCCACATCTCGCGGGTGCAATTGCTATAGAGCACATGCGGAGCCGTCAGCTTCCAACTTAGGTTGACGGCGCGACTTGAAAGCATTGACAGCATTTCGCGAACATCATCTCGATTAAACGAAATTAGGTCAGCAACCTGCTCTCCCTCAGGCTGAGTAAGCTTGAGCTTCTGGCCGGCTTCAATCTCGAAGCTGATGTGCCCGGCTGGCTCGACAGTAACTGGCTCACCTGGATGAAGTATAGCGGTTGAGCGGTTCATGAACGAAGCCTCTTGGATCCGAATTGCGCTGACCTAGCCATCGCAAAAGCCTATCAAGACAAAGTTCGCTGCGGCAAGTACTCCTGAGCGGCTCGCGAACCGCACTCTCTATTGGACCATGGCTCCGTGCGCCGCGTAACCGGGATAGGTCACATTTGTCGCCGGCGTTTGCAATAGGATCGGGACGCTAATCCGGATCAGACGTGCGTTGGGTCGGAATGCACAGACACACTATGATCGCCACTTCGTCCATGCTCACCGAGGGAGGATCGCATGACCACCGTCTATGAGTACACGGCGAGGTCGCTCGACGGCAATGAGGTGGCGCTGTCGGACTACCGGGGCAAAGTGCTGCTGATCGTCAACACCGCGAGCAAGTGTGGCCTCACCCCGCAATATTCCACGCTGGAGGCGCTCTACAAGGAGTATCAGGGCCAGGGCCTCTCCGTCCTCGCCTTTCCCTGCAACCAGTTCGGCCGCCAGGAGCCAGGATCTGCGGTGGAGATCGGCGCGTTCTGTCATGGGAACTACGGCAACACCTTTCCGATATTCGCAAAGATCGAGGTGAACGGCTCAGGCACCCATCCGCTTTATCAACACCTGAAGAACGAGAAGCGCGGGCTGTTCGGCACCAGGACCATCAAGTGGAATTTCACCAAGTTCCTGATCGACCGCGCGGGTACCGCGGTCGCCCGTTTTGCTCCGAACACCACGCCGCCGAGCCTCCGACCCGCGATCGAGAGACTGTTGTAGGAGACGCGCTGAAGCGCATCGATCTCGTTCTTCGTCGCAAAGATACTCGTCTTCAGCGACAGAGGGGTCCGGTCGGGCACGAACGCCATCGGGGGATAAGCTGTCGTTCGTGCCGGTAGAACACCGCGGGAGGATTTGACCGTCTTCAGACATGAGCCTTCGAGACTTGCTGTTGCGCAAAACGTGTCCTGGCGAAGCCGCGCAGTATGCCAGGTGATATAGTGTGGCACATGTCGCTCAGGCTGAGCGTAGTCGTGCACGGCATTGATCCGCGTGTCCGACGGATCCCCCTTGACCGGGCTGGGGGATTTCCAAATGATCGCCCATGAGCCCATCGGGAGGTTTCGCAAATGATTTACACGCGCACCGCCAAGATGCTCGCCCAGTACAAGGCCTGGGCGGACAAGGTGATATTCGATGGCGTTGCCGCCTTGCCGCCTGGCGAGGCGGAGAAAGAGCGCAAGACGCTCTTCAAGACCATTATCGGAACCCTCAACCACACCTATGTCGTCGACCTGATCTGGCAGGCGCATCTCGAAGGCCGCGAGCATGGCTTCAAGGCGCGCAACATCTTGCTGCATCCGGAATTGCCAGCGCTCTGGGCAGCGCAGCAGAAGACAAATAATTGGTTCATCGAGTGGGCCGCTGCGCAGAGCGACGCGTCGCTTGAGGAGGAAGTGCCCTTCACTTTCGTCAGCGGTACCCAGGCCTCGATGAGGCGCGGCGAGATGTTCCTCCATGTCGTAACCCACGCGTCGTACCACCGCGGCTGGGTGGCGGAGATGTTTCTTGAAGCAGATGCGCGACCGCCGCAGCCCGATCTCTCAGTGTTCCTTTGTGAGGCGCCGCGGGATTGGCGTGCGACTATCTGAAAAAAGAAGTTCATAAACGACGTCTTCGCAGGCAAAGGGAACGGTCCACGCGCCTGCCTATGCTTTTTAATCCGAACAGGATCTGAATACGGCTACGTTTTGCTGCACATGCCCACAGCCGGTTTATGGCCCACTCCTTCCGTAGTCGGCATCCAACCAGCACGGCATTATCGGGGGGTAAGCTGCCGTCCTGGCCGATCGAGTACCACGGCCGAATTTGACCCGGAACGGACATCTGCAGCAACGCCGGGCGACGGCACCGCGGTTCATCTGTCAGCCCCCGGGGCCGTCCGTCATGATGTAGCCCATCAGGTCGCCCACGTTGTGCTCCAAATTTCGGATGATGTCCTTGACGACGTCTCCAATCGAGATCACGCCCACGACCTTGCCCGCGTCCAGCACTGGTAGATGGCGAAAGCCGCGCGCAGCCATCATTGCCATGCAGCCTTCCAGTTGGTCGTCCGGCTTGACCGTCACCGGATCGCCCGTCATCACTTGGCCCACCGGAGTTTGCTTCGCATCGAGCCCGGGCAGCAGCACTTTTATGGCGCAGTCACCCTGGGTCATGATACCGACCAGGACGTCGTCGTCGATGACCAGCACCGACCGGACCCGGTTGTCGCGCATCTGGCGCAAGGCTTCGACGATCATGTCGCTGGAACGAACATGGATCAGGGCGCCACTCTTCTGGGCCAAAGCGTCCTTGACTGTGTTCATCGAGTCTCCTCTCGTGGGCCCTGTCCTAGCCCGCCTAAGTGCTACGCATTGAAGGTTAGAGCCGGGCTTGTTCAGCGTCGACCATAATTCTAGCTCACTACGCGGCTATCAATCGAGGGGCTGGGCTCGTTCGCGTCGCATCTCTACCGACGAGGTGATCGAGTAGTGGACTTTTTTGCTGCGACTGCTCAGGACCGCTTCTGTGCAGGTTTTCGGACGCCGGGATTGACGATCTGACCATGCGCTGTGGCGGGCGGCGTCCGAAAAGCGCCAAGGCACGAAGTCGCGGTGTGTTGTGCACTGGGTGGCAGCGAGCGCTATGGGGATTTGAAGTCAGCGCCGGGGTCGATAGGCGGCGGGACGGCAGCGCGACACGACCTGCATGTGTGAACGCACGGGAGGTTGGTGTGTGCTCTGGGCAGTTCGATGCGCCTTCGAAGTGGATCAGCGGGCGAACGGAGCAGTGATGCAGATGATTTGGTCAAGAGAGCTTGGCGTCGGCGTTGAGCCAGCGCATCAGGAACGAGAAAGTGGGGACGATCACAGGGTGTCTGGCTCATGAGGTGTCGATCCTGCCCGGCGTCGGCCGCCAGCTTGGTTGGCAGCCGCGCGCGAATACCTCGATGACGATCATGCGAGCGCCACAGTGCGGGCATGGGCAGGGCAGCACCGGTGGCGCATCCGGGGCGATATCCTGCGGCTGTTGCGGATCGCCGGCAGGCTTGGCGACTCCGAGGAGAACGCGGGCCGTGGCGATCTTGTCAGCGCGATGGGAGCCGGCGAAGAGCCCGTAGTGGCGGATGCGGTGAAAGCCCTTCGGTAGCACGTGGAGCATGAAGCGCCGTATGAACTCGTGCGGGTGAAGGCGCATCGTCTTCCAGCGGGCTAGGCCGTCGATACGATAGTCCTTCCAGCGGAACGCGATGCCGGGTCATCGGCGGCAACGAGACGGCGGTTCGAGATGGCGACGCGATGGGTGTAACGGGAGAGATAGCGCAGCACCTGCTGGGGCCCCGCGAACGGCGCCTTGCAGTAGACCACCCACTTGATGTGCCGGAGCGGGCCGATGAAGCGCTTGAACGTGCGTTTGTCCGCCAGCCCGGCATGGGTGTTGAAGAACTTCAACTGGCCGGCTGCGTGCGCATCCATGAGCATGGCCAGCATCTTGCCGCGGAACAGGCGCGCCAGCACGTTGACATGCACGAGAAAGTTGGCGCGCGACGCGATCCATCGCGCGCCGTCGAGCGAGAGCCCTCCGCCTGGCACGATCATATGCACGTGCGGATGATGGGTAAGCGCCGATCCCCAGGTGTGGAGTACGGCCGTGATGGCGATCCGGGCGCCAGGCGCTTGGGATCGGCCGCGATGGCGAGCGTCGTCTCGGCGGCCGCCTTCATCAGCAGATCGTAGACTACGTGCTTGTTTTGGTGCGCGATGTCACGCAGCTCGCTCGGCAGCGTGTAGACGACATGGAAGTACGGTACAAATGTTCTCCAGAACATTTGTGCCCTTATGTTCTGTCGCCACTTATGTTCTGGCCAGCGGTGGCTGTGCCGTCGGTGGCCCTCGCGCGAGATTGGAAGACCACATAACTAATCACTACAGAGATCTGAGAAAACTTATCAGCCCAGGATCATCACGCCAATGTCTTGTGCGTTTAGGCTCCTTGACCTCGCAGTGAGCGACGGCCTTAGCCTTCATCTCCAAGTCAACTTCGGCGTAAATGTTTGTTGTGGTCAATGAGACGTGACCGAGCCACGCACGGATCGTGTTGATGTCAACGCCGGCTCGCAGCAAGTGAGTTCCCGTTGTGTGTCGAATGGAGTGCGGGCTCACGCTTTTTGCCGCCAGGGACGGCATATGTTTGGCGACGTGCATGGCATATCGTTCGACCATCTGATAGATACCGAAACGGGTAATAGGTTGCTGGCGACGATTTAGAAAGACTCTTTCACTTGGAGCGCGGCGACAGATCAATGCCTTCAGGTGTTTCACCGTGTGAGGCCAAAGTGGGCAACGACGAAGCTTGTTGCCCTTGCCGCGAATGCTGACCGAAGAATAATCCTGCGCCCGGACGGCAAGATCCAGGTCCCCGATCAAAAGCTGTGCCGCTTCGTCGGCTCGGGCGCCGGTATTGTACAGAAACAACAAGAGAACATAATCTCGGCGACCCTGAGCTGTGCCTTGATCGGGGGCATTCAAAAGTCCATCCATCTCTGGTTTTTCAAGGTACGCAACTGGTCGCTGACAGGGCTTTTTGAACGGTATAGAGCGAAGCTCTCCGGACCAGCCGATGTACTCCGGACAATGCAGGGCCACGAACCGGGCGAGGGAGTGAACGGCCGCTAAGCGTTGGTTGCGGGTGGAAATGCCGGAACCTCGGATTTGCTCGAGATCGGCAAGAAAGGCACGCACTTTCTCCGAGCTCAAATCGGTTACCGAAAGTTGATCAATCGGTTTGTGTAACTTCGCACCAACAAACGGAATCAAGAGGGCGAAGGTGTCCCGATAGCTCCTTTGTGTATTGCGAGATAGGTTCCGCTCGGTGACGAGATGCTCCAAGAGGAAACGACGAATCCAGGGGCCGAGTAGAACAGTATTACGCATCGGCGCCTCCCGACATGGCATACCGTTCGAAGCGCCCGCAGGCTTGCTGCAGGAGCGCCGGTGTCATTGTCAGGTACCGCTGCGTGGAGTTGAGATCGATATGCCCCACATAAGTAGATAACTTCGGCAGCAGCACGGTCACGTCAGCTCCTGCCTCGTAGGCAGCGACCAGGCGATTAACACAGAAGGCATGGCGAAGATCATGGAGACGAGGCTGGCAACGAGCGCCGCCAGCTCGCCGAATTCCAGCGTACGCGCGGAGTTGGCGGAATGCCTGTTGAACTGTAGGAATCGTTAGCTGGTCGCCCGTACGGCCTATGAAAAACGGAGCATCCGGCATCTCCGAATGACCAGCTTCCCGTCTGATCTCCGCAAACTTAGCCATCGCCTGTTGCAGTTGAGAACCAATGGGTATGAGCCGCGACTTGTAGAACTTGGTCTGTCGAATCAACAGCACGGCCTGTGGTAAGTCGACGTCGGCCATCCGCAATGAGAGCGCTTCGCTAATTCGTAATCCGGCAGCATAGAGCAGCAGCAGGATGGCCCGAAACGTGTGTGGCTCCAGCAGAATATGGATCTTCCGATACGAGACAGTCGCCTCCAGAAGCCGCCGCACATCGTCATGGGTGTAAATGTATGGAACAAACTGAGAGGAGATCTTGGGGATTGTTCTTGGGAGCGGCACCGAGCTTGCGTGACCGCGGCTCGTGGCATACCGATAGAAGCTTGCTAACGCGTAATACTTGTCATGCCAGTAGCGCGTCGTTGGGCGCCCGAGGAAGGCAAGTACGCGATTGGGGTCAACGTGCTGAATCTCAACCTCGCAGCCAACGGCGCGATTAAACGCCCGAAGCAGGAACCTGCGACTGGTGAAGATGCGTCCTATCGAGTGCTGATAGGCAAGGTACTCGCCGATCACATCATGGAGCTTCATAGCAGGCCTCCCAAACTGAACTCTGCAACCTCTCGCAGACCGTTGAGATCGACTTTTGCGTAGACGCACGTCGATTTTGGGTCCCGATGTCCCAGGTGGTCGCCGATCTCTTTAAGCGACAGACCTTGTGCGAGAAGATGCGTCGCACAGGCATGACGGAGCGAATGGGGTCCTCGATGTCGGATGGAAAGCTTCAAGGGACGCAAACGATCACTGACCACTTTCCAAAGCGCAGAGCGGCTCAGAGGACCGTATGGAGCCCGCAACGTGAGAAACACGTGCCGTGACGGACGCTGCAACCTCACTTCCTTCAAATACCGGAGAATTGCTTCACCGACCGTCGGCGCCAGCGGGTACTGCTGGATCGTACGTGGCTTCGGTCGGGCAATGTGGATGACCTCACGATCCCAGTCGAAATCCTCCAACTGTAGGCCTTGAACCTCTTCTGACCGTAGTCCGTAGACCGCGAACAACTTCAAGATGGCATGATCGCGAATGTCTACGGGACGATCAGTGGCAGTGCTCTCCAATAGCTGCTGTACCACTTCCCAGGGTGGTCCAGAGGGAATTAACTCGTGCTGATAGACACGTGGCGCCGTGATCGCTGTGGCAAAACCCTGCCGACACCAACCCTTCATCCCCGCGTATTGGAAGAACGCTCGCAAAGAAGCCGCATAGAAACGAATGCTGACGCGGCTACAACCATCCTGGTGCCGCTTTTGCGCGATCGCTTCATCAATCTGTCGGATCAAGATGTCCCTGAGTCGTTCGCCACTGGCGCAATGGCGAGCCAGAAACCTCCTGACATGGCCGCATTCGGCGCCGATGGTCGCGGGTGAAAAGCCCTTATCGCGCGCCATATAGGAGGCGAACTCCTCGATGAAGCTCTGGTACCAGGGAGCGGGTGGCGCTTGCAGTCGACCCAAGAACCGCAACCAACACATGGCAGCAGACGTGAAGTGCTTTTTTATCTTCTCGGCGTCTTTAGATTTGTGGTGGCGGGGTCGCCGGTACGCCCATCGCTGAGCTGCTGCTTCAACGTCTTCGGGCTGGACCGCTCCCTCCGGCTGCAGATTCAGCTGGTCAATGACGACGAGAAGTTCACGTGCTACTCGCCGCAGGGTCCCACGGGGGCTACCGCACTCCTGAAAGTATTGAAGAAAGCGCAATCGTGCGTCCAGGAGCGGCGCCGATCGATGTCGCGCTAGGGCTTCGTGACTATTGAATAGCTGGTCGAACACGTCGAACCTCCTTGAGGGTGAGGAACAAGGGGTTCGATCGTCTGAGCAAATTTATGTTCTGTGAGGCAGGCTCGTTGGTCCGGCCCGGATATCCCCGCTGTTTTGCGCAGAACATAAGTGGCGACAGAACATAACGGTACCGGCAGGAGCTCCGCTTCGCGGTCGGCGAGCCATCGGCGCGATGCTGCCGCCTGACACTTCGGGCAATGCCGGTTGCGGCAGGAGTTGTACGCGATCACCGTATGGCCGCAGGCCTCATTCTCGCAGCGCGCCACATGCCCGCCGAGCGCCGCCGTGCGACAGCGCTCGATCGCGCTCATCACCTTCAATTGTTCGAGGCTAACATGCCCGCGGTTGGCCTCACGCCAAGCGGGGCCGTGGTCGCGGAAGATATCCGCGACCTCCAGGGCCGGTCGAACCATTGGCCGGCGGCGCTACGGCGCCGGCGGCTCCCTCGGCGGCTCCTCGGGGTTGCGTTTCGGACGCCTGCGGCGCGGCGCTTTGAGGCCATCGAGCGGGCTCTCGATCTTGGCGATCATTCCGGTCGCCACGCGCGTGTAGCGGGCCGTCGTCTCAAGCTTGTCGTGCCCGAGCAATGCCTGGATCAGCCGGATATCCGTGCCGCGCTCCAGCAGATGGGTCGCAAAGCTGTGGCGAAGCGTATGCAGAGACAGCGTCTTGCGTAGCCCTGCTGCTTTGACTGCCTCTTTAAACAACCGCCCGAACTGGCGCGTGGTCAGCGACAGACCCACACGCTCGCTGCGTCCAGGAAACAACCAGCGTTGCGCCGGTGCGACCCCAGCATCGTGTCTCCGCGGTCGGACCGTCCACCATTGCCGCAAAAGATCGAGGACGTCTGCCGGCAGCATCACGTGCCGGTCCTTGCGGCCCTTCGATTGCACGATGCGGATGATCATCTGCTCGCTATCGATGTCGCCGGCCCGTAGCCGCACCACTTCGCTGGCCCGCAGCCCGCAACCATAGGCCAGCGTCAGCATCGCGCGTGCCTTCAGGCTCGTCGCCAGGGTCAGGACGCGCTTGACCTCATCAGGGCTAAGCACCGGCGGCAGCTTCTGCGGCTCCTTGATGTGCCAGACCTCGGCCGCCAGATCGTGGCGCCGCAGCGTGACACGGAACAGGAATCGTATCCCGGTCATGATCCGATTGCGGTTGCAGATACTCGCACCGCTCTCGATGAGGTGCAGCTGAAAACGCCGCACCTCGTCGGGCGTTGCCGTGTCGGGCGAGCGCTTGAGCCAGGCGGCGAACCGCTTGCAGCTTGAGATATGGCTGCGCTGCGTGTGCGGGTTGAGCTTGCGCGCAGCCATATCTTCGAGCATACGCTGACGCAGCGGACTGACGGTGTTGGTCTCGCTCATGGGGAGCTCCTTCCTGAGTGAGGTTGACGACACCTCGATTCTCAGGACGGGGCTCTCCACCTGCTACTGGCACCATCTCGACTGGCTACGGGCTCGCGGCTCTTGCCCCCGCGAAGCGGGCTGGAGCGCAGCGACTTTGTGCCCTGGCCCAGAGCTGCCAACTAGCGCGATGCAGCAAAGTCATCAGTAATCTGAGGTAACACCGGCCATCAGATCAATGTATTCGTCACGGCAGCCGGGCCATGCAGTCCCACGGCGCTGATTCCACCGATCCCCAGTGCTGCTCGCCAACCCGTCAAATCCTCTGTGCACAGGTACTAGGGGCAGATAGCTATGATGGGGGTGATTGGGTTTCGGGTTTCCTAGCTGGCACGTTTTCCTTTGCGTGCATTCGGCTTTGGCTTGCCGGTCCGTCCTCCAAAATTCAAAGTGAGGCATGATCACACATGGAAGCATCAGTTAAAGCGCGCCTTTGCTCGCTACGATACCGCGTAGCATAAGGAGAAGTCGGGTGAGATGGCATCGAGGTTTTTTACGACTTTGGATATTACTATCGACTGCTTGGGTGATTGGTGTGGGCGTAATCTTCTTTCCGACATCCGAGAAGAATTTTATGAGGCTTCCTACGCCGCAGAATTCGTCGAAATGTTGCCGTTCTCTTGTTCAGATGCGCGCGGAAAAGAAGCCCAAGATTATAAAGAGTTGAAAGCATACCAGGCATTTGCTGGTATGAAGAACCGAAATTTCGAGTTACATCCGTAGGGTGGGCGCTCCCCGGTTTTGGGACGAGCAATTAGCCCTACGCCAATGCTGCTCTGACAAGCGGTTGTCTGAGCGACCTGCGAAACGTCCCATTCGTGCCCCGGAGTTAAACACCGGGCGCCGCGGCGCCATCAGGCTTAGTGTGGGTGCAGCGGTTCGGGCGCCGGCTGTGTGGCCTTACGGACGCGCCGACGCTCACGATACCGGCGCCGCGCCGCCCTGCGCCGCGCCACCACACTCGGATGCGACGGCAGCCGGTTCGGATCGGCGAACGGACCCTCCCAAGGCTCGGGCGGCAGCGACTCCCATGGCCGACGAAACACCACGCCCGAGAGCTGCAGCGCAGTCATGGCCGCACGGGCCGAGCGCGCCAGCCACCATTCGCCGCCGCCCGCCAGTATTTCCAGACGGCGTTGCTTCTGCGCTTTGCTGACAATACCGGCTTCGATTTCAGCTCGATGTAAATCGATTTCCTGCAATACGAAATATGCAGATCGGGTTGACCGCTTTTGACGCCGCATAGCTTCTGATGGAAGCCGGCGGCCGCCGACCGCGGCTTGTTCTCGTTCGCCGTCCAATCTGTGCAGGTGGCGTCAAGGTGCCTTTTTAGTAGCCGGACGAATGCTCTCTGCAGTCGCTGCTCCTCCTTCTGAAACTGCCCCCGGCGTCGAACGGCGAGCGATTTCACCGCCGCGCCCGCCGCCGCGCCATCAGCCCGTTTTGCCGCCGTCAGGGCGCCAATCTCCACGGATCTTTCCCCTCCTTAAAAAACATAGTCCGCCGGCTCGTAGCCTGAAGAGGGGGTAGAGGGGCGCTACGCGCCCCTCTACCCCCTCTTCACTCCTCTCGCCCCCGTCCTACGGTCAATCTCAGGGGGCCGGTTTTGGTACCGCCGGCTGCGGGGCGGCTTTGCAGCGCGCGGGCTCGACGGCCAGCGTCGCGTTGGCGGGCGGCGCTTCTGTGCTGCCTCGTCCTCTTGCTTGCGGATCAGGAGGGTTTCCGGATCGTTCATTGGTTCAGTCCGTTTGTTTGCAGCAGGCGCCGCGGTTGAGATTGAAAGAAACGCGCGCAGTGCCCGGCGCAGTACGAGTACCCCGGCAGCGCCGGTGTGCCACAAAACAGCATCAGTCCATCGGCGCCCCAGAGATCGAGTGGTGCCCGGCAGTGGTGGTGTTTGAGTTGCAGCAGCGGCACGGGATCGACTGTGCATTCTGCCGGCGCGGGAGTGGGCGCGATCGAGGGCGACATGGCGGCAGGTCTATCCTTTCGGTTGCGGGGTTTTGGCTCTTGCGGCGGCACGAGTGAGCGCAGGCCGATGCGGTAAGCGCGGCCGATGCAGGCCATGCGGCTGTAACGTGTGGCGAATTGTTCGTTGATGGCAGCAGCCGCCTCGGAGGCGGATTTTCCGGCTTCCAGCTCACGGCGCAGCACTTCGTCTTGTTGTGGCGTCCACACAACCGTTCGGCGCTGGCGGGCGAACGACAGAACATCCCGGCGCCGGGGCGTTTGGACCGATCCAGCCGGGAATGTTTCGAGGTCCTTCAGCATTGGTTCAGTCCTGCGGCTTTGTTTGTTGGGGCGGCTCCAGGCTGAAAGCCCCAACCGACACACTCTGATTTAGCCACCTGCCGGTGACGATGCTGGCGTCATCTGGCGGCGCACACGCCTTGGCTTTGTCGTAAGTCTGGAACGGGCCGACGCATTGCCGCCGGCCGCGCAGCAGGACGAAAAAATCGCTGTTCCTTAGCTGCGGCATGGTGCGTTGTCTTTTTGTGCGTGGGCTTGCGCCGCGAAGTGGTCGCTGGCGCATGAGGCGTGCAGCACGTACTCCTGGCCGCCGTAGCGGATGTGCTTGGCGCCGATCGAAAAGCCGCAGCGCGCGCACCGACCGTCCGCGTCGCCCAGCACCTCGAAGGCGTGCCACGACTTGCGCCCGGCCGAGGCGGTAGCGCGAAGGCCGGTATCGAGCAGCTCGGGGGTCGGGATCGTGGTGGTGTCGCCAGAGCTTTGCGAGGCTCGCTGGCGAGCATGTTCTGCGGCGGTGCTTCCTGGCGCGGCCGCCTCTACAGTCACCTTCAACTTATTCGGCCTCGTATGGCCGAAAGCGTCGTCACGGAGGTAGAGCGACCTGATAACGATCTGCACCTGCTCGATGCGCTCATGCGCCCTGGCGCCGATTTCGCGGTAATGCAACACACCCTGCGGCGCCGCGCTCTCTAAACGGAAGAATAATTCAAGCTTGTGCGGTGCGGTCATGACACAACGCCCAAACGATCGCGCAGTGTTTCGGACCAGTGGTCGCCGGCGACCTCGTAGTCGTTGAGCGGCACGTCACTGAAATCGCATTTCGTCAGCGTGCGGCCGATGCGTCTTTCGAGGCAACCGATGCAGAGAATTGCCTGATCGGTGGGTACTGGCTTCGCAGCACAGGCTTGGTGCCATATTTGGTCGTGGACCATGTAGTATTCGCCGCCGGCATTCGTATCGAACCCGCAATCGGCACATTTGAGTTCAAAGTCCGGGTTATTGCTCCTGGCCCATTCAAGAAAGGCTCGCAGCTTGGCCTTGGTGGTCATGCGGAAACCCCCAGCTTGTCCCCGGCGCACTTGGGGCAGGCGATGACCGGATCGCCGTCGCGATCGAGATACCGCGAGCGCATCGCCAACCTTCCGCTGCAGATGTCGCACGGTGCAGTCCCACCGCCGCCCGATCGCCGGTAAGTGCCCGGCAGTGCGGGGCCGGTCGCAGCGCGCAGTGCAGCGAGCTTTGCGGCGCGGCGAGCTGCAACATCCGGTGCGGGTTTGGGCGAACTCAGCTGGTCGCTCTGCGCAGCCCCGCCGCGAGCTTCCGGGACTCGCTGGGGTGCGTTCTGCGGATCGGCCTGCCCAGGTGGCCGGCTGGGCTCGGGACTCTCAGCGGACTTCCTACAGTCAGCGGCAGGCGGGTCCGCTTCGGAACGGGCAGCAACGGGGGCGGGCGACGCCTTGATCTCGGCCGCTTCCTCGTCGGCGAGCGGGTCGTCGTCCGCATGGCCGTTCCCGGTTTCGTTGGAGTCGCTGGTGGCATGCCCGCGAAGTCCGCCAGGGAGCTCTTGGCCTATATTTTGGCGGTCTTCGTCTTTCGGTTGGCGGTCTTCGTCCTCTTGGCGGTCTTCGAAGGCCGCCACGCTGTCCAGAAGACCGCCACCATTTTCCGAAGGCCGCCAATTATAAGGCTGAGGATCATTCGGCGGTCTTCGGTGGTCTTCGGTCTTCGGGAGATCCCATGTCCACCCTTCGGTCATGCCTCCCTTTTCCGCGATTACGCCCAAGTGCGCCCTCGCACGCTCAAGCGTCCGTTCGGAAATCAGATTGGCCTTCGCTTCATCGAGGGCGTCCTTTGCCGTCACCGGACCCTTCGCCAGCACTCGGCGCAGGAAGGTGATGGCCTCGGCCATGGCCGATCGTTCGCCGCCGCTCTTGGCGTTCGCCGCCGCCCGGGCCATGGCGCTGCTCGCCGATATATCGACCTTGCCCTGCTCCCACCGAATGAAGGATGCGACAACGTCACGGGTGTCCTCCGCCTGACCGACAATCGTCTGCTCAATCCAATAGGCCATCGTGCTCGGTGGCGGTCCCCAGCTATTGCGCGGTGTGGCGACCAAGTACCTTCCGGTGGGGCGCTCGTCGTCGCCTATCTCAGGGGTCGTGATGACGGCCATCCGTGATGCGGCCACGAAAGCCTGAGAGCCAATGAAGGCGTCCATAGCCACGGTCGCGCCCTTAGGCGGATGCGTGACGGCGTGAACGGCGATGTTGCGCCGCTCGGCCATGTCATGCAGTGGCGCGAGGACCCCGCGGATGTCGGTAACGCTATTGGAATCAATTTTCCCACTACCGACAAAGCCGGTGATGGGGTCGATCGCCACCAAAAGGACGCCGACCTTTTCGTTTAGATGGCGTTCGAGTTCATCGAGGTCTTCGGTTAGCAGGAACGCCCGGTCGGTCTTGCCGTCGATGTGGATTAGCTTCAATCCGAAAACCTTACTGAGATCCGCGCCGGCTCCCACGAGCCGAGGTACAACAACTCGGTCGTAACCGTCTTCGCAGGTGATTAGGATGACATCGCCAGTTGGGCATAGCGTGCCATCCGGCCACGCCTTGCCGGTCGTAACGTGAGCGATGATATCGCACTGTTGCTGCGACTTACCCACTCCGGGCTGCCCCGCCAGCAGGGTCATACCCCCGCGAGGAATGCGATTGAACCAAAGCCAATCAGTGGCCTTCATCGTCACCGATGACATGCACACCAGATTGCTGTTCTTGGTGCTCGTGCCAGCGGCATTAGCCGATTTCCATCTTGTCATCGCGACACCTGCGCGCTCTTGATCGTGGCTTGAATTTCTCGTGCGGGCAGGCCGCATTGCGCGGCAGCCGTCATGAGGTCATCGAACGCTATGGCTCCGACGCCCTGATCGATCTCGCCGGCCGCGATCATTTCGGCAAAGCGACATGCAGCCCAAAAAACGAGCCGATTGCGCTCGCCTTCCTTAGAGCTAGCTACAAGGTCGAGAATGGCGTGCAGCCGGGCGCTGGCGTTTCCGGCTGTGGCACGCGCTGCGCGAACGATGATCGGCGGCGGCTTTGGCCTGCGCAGCATGGCGAGCAGCCACAGCGGCGCCTCGGCAAGCACCCCCCGATGCAGCACATCAAAGCGCGCAGCCGGCCACCACACGATGTATGCGCCGGACGCACGGCTATCGACGCCGTGCGCGATCATGCCGGCAGTGGTGCGAAAGTCAGCGTTCGGCTTGAACAGAAAGTGCCGCCCCCCGGATCGGGTGACGTGGGAGCGCGTGAGCGGCAAGCGGTCACGGTGCCGGTCAAGCCACGCTTGGGCTTCCGGGCGCTGCAAATCTAAGTCGAGCACACTGAACCGCCCGCCGGTCGGAACGCCTATCAGCGAACCCGGATAGCGACGCCAGAGGGCACGCAACGCATCGGGATCGGCGGTCGCGGTCTTGAATCCGCCAGGGCAGGCTGGCGCCTTATCGTCACGACATGGAAACGACGGTACACCCTGCACGGCCAAGGTAAGCGCGTGCTCAAGCGGTGTGGAATGCTTGATCGAGGGCAGAAAGGGTTGGCGGTCGTCAGCGAGGGCCGGATCAACCATGGAGCGCCCCATAGTCGTCGCCGTCGAGGGCGCGCGGGTTGAAACGCCTTAATGCATCAATAACGGCCGCAGAAAATGAGTTACGTACTGCTGCGGTGTCGAATTCAAACAGCGGGCTATACCGGACCTTGCCATTGTCGTCGGTCACGACTGCCCCGTCCTTCACCCAGGGGCGCGCTGGCAACGCGGCCCACGGCCGTCCATCGTCGCTTTCGTGGATGGCAATTTCGTTTACGACGAGGCGCAATTCCTCGATCTTGATTGTCGCGAAGCCGCGAAGGGTATTACGGCGCATCTCGCGCCAGGCGGTGCAGGTGATTGTGAGTTTTGCCATGCGGCGGTCCGTTTCGGTTGACCACGCCGCTCGGTCGTCTTATGTGCAAGACAGAGCGAAGCGATCGAGGTGCGCGATCGAGATGCGATCGACATCCAATCTTAGTTCCGCTCTCGTTCGCTCTGGTTTGGCGCGGGTTGGTTCACCGCGACCGTCTTGAAGTCCACCAGTCTTGAGGCCGTGGGGCACTTGCCCCGCGGCTTTTTCTTTGGCGACTCGCTCGGACTTTCTATTTCAGATCGTTGGGTTCGGATGCGTCCTTTGCCGCGCGGCTTTCACGGATATTTTTCAGACGTGCGAGCCGTTCGGCGCGCTCTGCTTTCGCCATCGTCGGTGTCACGACGCGCGGCAACGATGCGACGAAACTCTCCAAGCTCTCAGCCGTGATGTATGTCCGGTGCCCTTCCCGACGGGCCTCTAAAGCGCCGCTGTTTATGAGCTGATAAAGCCGCTCCTGGCCGCAACTGAGAGCGGCTTTGGCTTCTCTGGTTTTGTAGAGCAGCTTTCCACCGCGCTGTGGCGCGGGCGGATGTTCGACGCTCATTGCGAATTCTCCGTGCTCACGATTTCGAACGAAAACAAACCATAGCCATGCGCGTCATGCCATTGCGCACAGCCTTTTTGGGCGTGCGCCATGCACGGATTAACCCTATGATTTGCAACAACTATTGTTTTGAGCTTGCAAAAATTTTTTGACGACGTGTCGGGCGTGACGTGCGGAAATCGGCGTCCCCAGCGCCGACGACACCAGCGCCGCGGCGAGTGAGTACCCGTTGAAGCCGAAATGCCGCGCCGCTCTGCACCACATCAGGAGCAGCAGGTTATCCCGGTACTCTTCAGCGTACTGGTGAGCGCGCTTTCGCGCGAAATCACGACGCATCTCTGCTTGCTGCAGCTGTCTTGCCACGACGCCATCCGGATATCCGTGCGCACGCAGGTCCTCAGCCGCTTGCCCTTCTATCTCAGCTTCCCGCGCGATGCTCGTTACCTCCGCTACGGCACGGTCATTCGGGAATTGCGTTGCCTTTTTAGCTAGTTCCGAGAGCATTTCGATGGCGATGCAGATGCGCCAGGCTATCTCGTCGTGCGCCGCGCATTCGTACGCTTGCAGCTTATGTGCGTGTTGCGGATCCGCACGCACCACGGCCCGCAATCGCGTGTCCTGCCAGAGCAGCGCGTCAATCGTCGGGCGCAAATAATTACCCGCGAGGGGATAGATTTTGCGCTGGTCGTGTCTGTCGAATAACTCTCTTGCCGCTTCAGTCACCTTTTCGTCGTTGGCGAGGCGCGCCAGCATGTTGGCCGTCGCAATATCGCCCTCGATCCGTAGTTTCTGGAGCCGGTCTTTTAGCTGCCGTTTCAGCAGCTCGCGCACGCGGAAGGGCAAACCGGGATGCGCCGAGAACGCGCGTGAGATATCATCGCCGGTTAGGTCCGCCATGTGTCACCTCACAGTGCCGGATCATGGCGCGGTCGGGGGGCTCAATCCCCGGCCGCGCCGCCTTCCAGGCTCTCTATTGCGCCCCGCGCAGCGGTACCACGTCGCCGGCCGCGATCGGCTCGTTGCAGAACACAGCCCAATCGTTCATCAGCCGGCGCCGCTTTTCGAACATGTCGCCGCGCCGGTAGGCTTGCTCCACCTTGCCGCCGATGACGTGCGCCAAACTCGCCTCGACAATTTCGTTCTGAAACGCCGTGCGCTCGCTCGCCCAGGTTTTGAACGTAGCGCGAAAACCGTGCGCCGTCAGGTCGGCGCGGCCCAAGCGCCGCAACAGCATCAAGAACGCCATGTTGGAAAGCGGTTTTTCCGCCTTGCGGCCGGGGAACACGAAGGCGCTGTCGGCGCCGCTGCCGCGAGCCGCCTGAAATCCGGATAGGATGGCGAGCGTCCGCGGCGACAGCGGAACGCGGTGCTCGCGGCGAGCTTTCATCCGGGCCGCCGGCACGGTCCACACCTTGTCGAGCAAGTCAATCTCGCTCCAGCGCGCGCCGATCACCTCGCCCGTGCGCGCGGCGGTGAGGATCAGAAATTCCAGCGCCTGGGCCGCCGCGCCTTCTTGTTCGCGCAAGGCTGGCAGGAAGGCTGGCATTTCTGCGTATGGCAGCGCGGCGTGGTGCTCGATCGCGCGCACCTTGAAACGTGCCGGCAGCAGCTTGTCGAGGTGCCCGCGCCAGCGCGCCGGGTTCTCGCCGTCGCGATAGCCGCGCACCTTGGCGAAGTCCAAGATGCTTTCCAGGCGTCCCCGCAGCCGGCTCGCTGTTTCGGGCTTTGCCGTCCAGATCGGTTCGATGACTTTCAGGACCAGGGCGGTGTCCACTGACTGCACCGGCAGCGCGCCGATTACCGGGCTAGCGTAGGTGGAGAGCGTCGCGCTCCATTGCGCGGCGTGCTTGCCATTGCGCCATCCGGCACGGTGAGCGGCGATGTAGGACTCGGCGCATTGCTTGAGCGTGACCGTCTTGGCCGCCTCCAGGCGCTGCCGTGCCCGCTCAACGCGCCGGGCTTTGATGGGGTCTATTCCATCGTGCCGCTTCTTTCGCGCGTCCAGCGCCCGCGTGCGGGCCTCTGCGAGGCCATAAAGCGCGAGCGGACCCAATCCCATCCAGTGCGCCTTGCGATCGAGCATGTAGCGCAACACCCAATTGCGTGCGCCTTCCGCCGTCACCCGCAAATAGAGCCCGCCGCCATCGGCATACATTCCCGGCTTCTTCACCTTCTCGACTTTCAGCGTCGTAAGTCGCTCGTTTTCCCGCGCCATTGCTCCCCTCAACCGTCAGAAATTGTGTGCCGCCTCGTGATCGAACCGGTGATCTACAATCATGTCCACGGTTATGAGCCCGAATTATGGCTAACGGCTGCGAACAGCCCAAGAGTGGTGGTCCAGCGCTATTGCCCGTGTCTACGGAACTTTTAAGGGATTTCGCTAACAGTAGCGAACGAGTGCGAATAGTTCAGGTGGCGGAGAGAGTGGGATTCGAACTCGCGATACAGCTATCTAGAATTATTTAGTTATCTGGACGGGCGGTGATTTTTGACGGCACCTCTGACGTGCCCGGTGCGCGGGCCGAGAGGTGTTACTTTCACCGTTATGGTCGGCTGCTTCGGACTACTCGACGGTTGGCACACCTCGCCACTTCCCTGCCAGTCGCCTCGTCGAAAATTGCGCACGCCTCGATGCGTTCAAGCTGCACAGCATCGGCGCCTTCGTGGAAGGGGCGGTCACCGAGCTCCGATGGGGGGATAGGCGCTAACGGCTCGCTAGACACACGCCCGATATTTTGGTGAACGGGAACCAGGTTGCCGTGCTGTGGGATGGGCAGGCGCGGCCATGGTTCCGGTGTTCGGCCTGTGGCCGGCGGTGCAAGCACGTCTGCAAGCTCGCCTGCCGAACCTGCTGCCATCTCGACTACATCTGCCGCCACTTGCACCGGACGGTGCCCGGCGCTCATCGGCTTCGGCGGCTGCGGCGATCGGTGCCGACCTGCATCCGTTTGCGCCCATCCCGAAGCGGCCTGAGCAAAAGGTCTCTTCTTGGGACAGTCACCCCGCAATCCAACGAAATTCATCAATGCCTTCAACACTGCGCCTCCAGGCGCCAAGCTACATTTTTCGCACAGTTGCACCCCCCGGGGCTTCGATCGGCGGCCGTGGCAATTCGGCCGCGAGGGTCGGGGCGGCCCTGGCCCCCCGCACGAGGTCGAGATTCGGCGCGAGGCGCTGCACGTTTGGATCGGCGAGACCCGCGTCCTGGTGACGTGGACCTCGCCGAACCGAACGTGGCTCACCCGTTCTTCGCGTGTCCGGTGTGCGCGAGGCGGACTCGGTTCATGTACCTGCGCGACACGATCGCTTGCCGGCGCTGTCACCGGCTCGACTGGGCCGTTCGCCACATCAATCGCTCGATGCCCAGCGCGGCCCGTGCGGTACGCCTACGGCGCCGTCTGGGTTGTGAAGACCTTCGGCCGTTCAGTCCCCTGCCAGCCCGCCGGCGCGGCCGTAACAAAGCATTCCACGATGCTCTTGTCCGGCAGCTACAAAACGAAGAGGCGCATCTAGTCGCTTACCTCGGCTCGATCGTTTATGATCTAAATCGCCGCCTACGTGGTCGCCGAGGGAGGAAGCGCCGTGACGCAACCAAAGCATCAACGCTGCGACCTGATATTGCATCGTCCTGAGCATGCCCTCGCCGAGGAGCACGGGCTCACGCTCGAGGAGCTGCTGGCGATTCTCGATCAACATCCGGTCGAAGTTGATCGCGATAGCTATCTGCGTCGTTGCCTAGCGCAGCAGCTGCTATTGCTCGACCGCCTCGAGGTGACGTTCGGCAAGATGGCGTTCGAGGATCGCGACACCGCCGCCGGCGCATTGCTGGTCAAGGTGGCAGAGCGTAAAGCGACCCTGCTCGGCCTGAACGCGCCGATCGGCCACGCCGTTCGCGTGGTCTCGCATCCGCCGGAGCACCGCCAGACATCGACCGACCGGATCGAAGCGGCGATCAATGCGCTGGTCGCGGATCAACGCCGGAACGGGAACGGCTCCGGGGAGCCGCACTAAACCCAAGAACCTCGCGGCGCCGCGAGGTTGCCGATGGGCAGCCCGTAGCCCCTTCCCGTCGCACTAATTTGCAATGCCTTGTTTTCGCGGCTTCCCGCGCTGCATAAGTCAACGGTAAGTGACGGGGGCTTGTCGCGCCGGGCGTAAACGTTTTGCCGCCGAGGCCGGGGGCACCCCTCCCGCACTCGGTTGGTCAATTTTTGAGGTCGCTGATGACGGTTTATGGATATGCAAGGGTTTCGAGCGAGCGCCAGTCGCTGACGGCGCAGGTGGCGGAGCTGAAGGCGGCCGGCTGCCAGCGCGTCTTTCGGGAAAAGATTTCCGGCGCGCGGACTGACCGGAAGGAATTGGCGCGCTTGCTGGCGGAGCTCTACGACGGCGACGCGGTGATCGTGACGCGGCTGGAGCGGCTGGCGCGGTCGAATCGCGATTTGCTGAACACGCTGGCGGCGGTCGGCGAGGCTGGCGCCACGTTCAAGAGCTTGCACGACAGCCTGGGCCGACACCACGAGCCCGCACGGGCGGTTGATGTTGACGGTGCTCGGTGGTCTCGCCGAATTCGAGCGCCATCTCATCCGCGCCCGCACCAGCGAGGGCCGCAAGCGCGCGCAGGCCAATGGCGTGCTGCCGCGAAGTTCCGCGGCAATCCCTTCTCTACTCGTTCAGTGAACTTTTTGCAGCTTTGCGAGCTAATTGCCGTCGAGCCTCTTGCGCTTAGCCGAGTGTGAAATTGCTTTTTTTAGTCGTCAATCGGCCTCCGCGCTCAGTTGCTATCTGTAATTCGCGCAGATGGCATCAGTCTTCCACTCCTCAACGGCGAAGAAATTGCTCATCTACGAGATTCTGAATATTAACTTTTAGAACGTTACGATCGTGATAAGCCATTACGGCCTGCATCGCTTTCAACGTCTCAAGCGAAGGCGTAGGGTACTCAGGAACATTTTTTAGCTCGTCGTAGTGCTGCGCAGCCTGCTCATCAGATAGTTTTAAAGCGGCTGCTAAAGCCTGGATCGTGATACTCCTATTCTCTGGCTGATGCATTAACGTGACTGCCTCTACCAACGAGTGCAGGACGCCCTTCACTAGGTCGGGGTGGGAGGTAATGTAGGAAGAAGAGACGACTAAACTGGCCTCATACGTATACAGGTCAGCTGGATACCTATCGATTAGAACCACATACCTCTTAGCTCGCAGGGCTTCCGCGGGCTTTTTGGGAACAAGTGCCACATCAATTGACCCTTCCTCAAGCGCCTTCAAAATCTCGGGAGGCCCTCCAACTGCAACGAACTGAACCGCTGCCGGTTCTATTTGCAATTGACGAAGTGCCACGACCGTATCTATCCAGATACCCGCGCCAATTACTCGCACACCGACATGCTTTCCGCGAAGTTGCGCCGCGGACAAATTCCAGGTCGCGCAACCAATTCCCCCGTCAAACGCGCTTTGTAGAACGATGCGATAAGCTTGAGGTCGGTTCCGTGCTCAGCTTGTATTAAAGCCGCAGGCGCGCCGATCAGCCCAAATGGGGTCGCATCGGTAACACGAGGAACCGTAGCACCGGCGGCCGGGACAAGGCTCACGTCAATATTATGTCTGCTAAATATTCCTTGTTCTTGAGCCAGAAAGAGAGGAGTGAGCCAGGAGCCGATTGCTTCTGGAAAAGTGATAGCTGTCCTGGTTTGGCTGTTAGCGGGTGGGCTGCGGGCTATAGAAAGCAAAACGGCGGTCAATATTAATATCGATCGGGTTACAAATCGTAATGCTTGCCCACGCATCATACATCCGCCCCAAGTTGGGTGCGAAACTGCTCGATCGCTTCTTTCATCGGCAGCGGCAGGTCTCCACCAGTCAATAGCCTGACTCATCGCTTCTTCGACGGGGGGCCGCCGTATGCCCGCACGTGAAACCAGTCCGAGAGCGCAGTGCGGTAATTCCGCACGCTGCGTTCGATGTCCCAGCATTTCCTCTATTACATTTCGCGGTAGGTTCTCGCCATAGCGCTGTCGCCACTTCTTCAGCAGACAAGCTACAGCAAAACAGCAAATCTGCTGGATTATCTCGGCAAAATCTCCGCACGAAAGGTATTAAGACCTCAGTTCCCGAATGGAATCGTCAGTTCCGTCTCGTTCGTGTCCACCACGAACACCGCGAGGAGCTTGGCCGGCTTCGTCTTGCTGGCATTGGCGCTGACGCCGTGGCTTGGCGGATGAGGGATCAGGCTGCTGCCGGCGAGCGGCGGAGCCATTCATCGAAACCGATGTGCCCGAGGCGCGCTTCTCCCAACGGCACCAGCGAGCGCTCTTCGACCCGGCTGCCGAAGCATCGAGCCTCGGGGTCGCTCACCACCTCACGCGGGTCGCCGACCACCTTCAGATAGCGGGCGACGAATTCGCTGAACGGCGCTCGTTCCGGGCCGGCGATCTCGACGATTCCGTTTTGCGGCGCCCCGAGCGCCACATCGGCAACGATGGCAGCAACGTCGTCCGCCGCGATGGGCTGGAACAGGCCGGGCGAAATCCTGACTATGTTTCCATCCGCACTTGAAGCGGCGATGCCGCCTAGGAATTCCAGGACCTGGGTAGAGCGGATGATGGTGTAGGGGATGCCGGAGGTCTCGATCAGTTTCTCTTGGGCGACCTTGGCGCGGAAATAGCCATTGTCGGACCGGTCGGTTCCGACGATGGATAGCGCGACATGGTGCCGGACACCGCCCGCTGCGATCTCCGCCGCAAGAAGGTTGCGGCCGGAGGTCTCGAAGAATTCCAGCACCGCCTTATCTTCAAATGAGGGCGGATTGGCGAGATGAACCACTACATGCCCTTCGCCGGTGATGGTGCTGATGACACTTTTGGGCGAGGCGGCGACGACCTCGCTGCCGCCCTGGCGCAGAATGGCGACGGTCTTCGAGCCGATCAGGCTGGTGCCGTCAATGACGACGATATTCATAGTTTACCCTCCTGTTCGATGACTGGACACTGTTAAATGGGTTCGAAATGCAAGTGAGGGAAGACGCGCGAGTGGTTAAAGACGTCATCGTGTGCTTCGATCTAGTTTGAGGAAATTCGAGAAATACCCCAGCCAAACAGGGAGCACGACCATGCCGACAACGTCCTCGGACCTCAGCCAGTTCAAGGGAAATTTGCACGGTCAACTTATCACCTCCCATGACGGCGACTATGAGGAGGCGCGGACAGTTTGGAACGGAATGATCGACAAGCGGCCCGAACTTATCGTGCGCTGCACGGATAAGAGCGACGTGATTAACGCTGTCAACTTCGCACGAGCTAACCACCTGCTCACCGCGATTCGCGGCGGCGGACACAATGTCGCCGGCTTCGGTACCTGCGACGGCGGCATGGTAATCGACTTGTCGCCGATGAACGACATCGCCGTCGACGCGGCGTCGCGCACGGCACACGCTGAGGCCGGCCTGACCTGGGGCGAGTTCGATAAAGCGACGCAAGTGCGAGGTTTGGCTACCACCGGCGGGTTGGTCTCCAGCACAGGCATTGCAGGGTTCACGCTCGGCGGCGGCTTCGGCTGGCTAGTGCGCAAACACGGGCTGACCGTCGACAATCTGCTGTCCGTCGAGATGGTATTGGCCGATGGGCGTAGCATTACTGCCAGTCCAAACGAGAACGCCGATCTATTTTGGGGCGTGCGCGGCGGCGGCGGAAATTTTGGCATCGTCACCTCGTTCGCGTTCCGGCTTCATCCCGTCGGCCCCATGGTCTTTGGCGGCGCTATTTTTCACCCGGCGGCAAAGGCCAAGGACCTCTTGCGCTTCTATCGCGGCTGGACGCAGATGCTTCCTGACGAATTGTCGACCATGGTGGTGTTCCTCACGGCACAACCTGAGCCATTCGTGCCCAAGAAACTGGTCGGAACGCCAATGATTGCGGTTGCGCTCTGCCATGCCGGCGCCGTCGAAGCGGGCGAGAAGCTAGTCAAGCCTTTGCGTGAATTTGCGCCGGCCGCGATCGACCGCTTGGGACCGCTGCCCTACCTCGCTCTGCAAGGCATATTCAATCCGAGTGCGCCGAAGGGGATACACGCCTACTGGAGGACGCAGTATCTGCGTGATCTGGACGATCCAACGATTGATGCCCTGATCGACCGCACGTCCGCGATGAAATCGCTCTCGCCTTTCTCGGCTGTCCACATCCATCACTGGGAAGGCGCGATCAAACGCGCGGGGGCGGATCAGACCGCCTTCGGTCATCGCAGTGCCCGCTATGTTCTCAACATCCTCGGCCTGTGGACCGCCGGCAAGGATGCCGGCGAACACATCAACTGGGTACGGACATTTTCCGATGCGCTGCAAACTCGGGGTACCGGACAGGTTTATCTAAATTTCCTTGGTGATGAGGGCGCGGATCGCGTGAAGGCCGCATATGATGCGCAAACGTTCGAACGGCTGCGGCAGCTCAAGGCCAAATTCGACCCGAGCAACTTTTTTCGATTGAACCAAAACATTACCCCGGCCAATTAACGATGAGGGGTCGCGTTAGCCCCTTGTTTGTTCAATTGGGCAACCCGAAATGAGATTGTGCATCACAGCAAATAGAATTCGGCGACTTCCGCAATGGGTCACGAGGCGAAAGTCTTTCCTCGAATTATCTGGTCCGCAGCTCCTCAGACTGCCGACATTGATTGCGGTCGACGAAGAGTTCGCATGCGGGCCAGGAACGGACCAAGTGCCTTGCAGCAAAAATTGGCACGACTCACACACTCTTTCGACTCGAATTACCCGTATGCGGCTTACCCCAGGTGCTGGACCAGCACGTTCGCGTTGGGGGTACAGCGCCGCATGGCACTCTGTTGGCCGCGAGCAGGAGAGTGCCAAGGAAACTCGTGTCGTCGGGGTCATATCTTGAGCCCGAGATAGGCTTTATCGGCTGCCGCCTGCGTAAAGCTTCCGTACCGCATAGATAAAATGATGGACGGGGGTCGGCACGCCGAGCTCATCGCCGATGCGCGCGACCGCGCCCGACATCCAATCAAGTTCAAGGCGGCGGCCGGCTTCGAGGTCCATCTGCATCGAGGATTTGGTTTCCGGCGGCACCCTGTCGAGGAAGTTCAGCTGTTGGGTCAGGTAATCGGCGCCGAGATCGATCTCCTTTGCCTTGGCCACCGCAATGGTCTCCGAGAGCGCATCGATAAAGAGCCTGCGGGTGTCGGCATCGGCCGCAATCGCACCAACCGGTTGGCGCAGAACGCTCGAGACGCCGCTGAACGCCGAAAGCAACGCGAACTTCCTCCACAGCTCTTTGGCGATCTCGGTCGAAAGGGTCGCATCGATGCCGGCGTTCTTGCAGGCGGCGAGGAAGCGCTCGCCGCGCGCGCTCCGGGCGCCGTCAACCTCGCCGAAGATGATGCTCGCCACCTTGCCCACATGACTGATGACGCCGGGAGACGCTACCCGTGCGCCGCTGATATAGGCCGCGCCGTCGATGACGTGATCGCGACCGAGCACAGCAAGCAGCCGCTGGTCGCGGTCCATGCCGTTCTGCAGCGTGATCGCCGCGGTATCCGTCCCGATCAGCGGCGTAATCAGCCACGCCGCGGATTCGGTATCGTATTGCTTGACCGCGAAGATGACGATGTCGACTGTTCCAATGCACGCCGGATCATCGGTCGCGGCCACCGGCTGCAGATGTATTGGCGCTTTTCAGCGAAAGACCCTTCTCCCGCAACGCTGCGAGATGCGCTCCGCGCGCGATGAAATGCACGTCTTCGCCGGCCGCCGCAAGCCGCGCGCCGAAATAACCGCCGACGCCGCCTGTCGCCATTATCGCGATTTTCATAGACACCTCCCCGCTTGCGCTCCAAAAGCTTACGTACGTTAGAGATTAAATCCCTCATGCTTATCCGGTTGTTTCCCATCATAGCCCTACAAACATATAGCCAGAAGATTTGCACATGTTGCAGCGTGGGTGGGTGCCGCCCGGATCGTTATCTCCAGGGCCGCCCAGATTCGAGTAGACCGTATTGGGTTCGAAAAAACGGCCGTCCTCGTCTATTTCGCCGCAATCCGGGCAAAGAATGATCGCGACGCCATCGATAAGTGGCCAGGTTGGGCCGCGCCATGGTTTGCTGTCTTCCCAACAAAAAATGTCCGCCTCGACTGCCATCTTTGGATTAAGTTTCATGGGAGAAAACCGGATAAGCATGAAATCCCTGTCTCCGCATTCATGCCGGGCTGACTGCTACAATTTCTATTCAACCCGCACGACACCGATGATCGGCGACGGCCAGCCACAACGAGTCCGGCGGCGCAGAGTTGTACGATGGCAGCCAACAGGAAAGGGACCTCATAACTTTCGGTCACCTGCCTTAGTGCACCAAAAACTGCGGGTGCGAAGGCAAGGATCGCTTGGTTGACGGCAATGACAAGACCCACGACTATTATGGCGTTGGCGCGATTGAACTCTTGTTGGACGATGAGCGGCGGAAGCGTCGTGAGGTTGCCGACGCCGAGGCCGAAAAGGATGCAGCCGATCCACAGCGCAAACGCGTTGGCGCCAACGGCTAGTAGCAGTCCCGCCGTCGAGAGGAGAGCGCCGACGGTCGTTGTGAGTGCAATTCCCCAGCTCCGGCGAATCTCGGGCAAATAGGTGATGATCAAGGCACTCAAGAGAAAGTGTACCGTAATCGCCGACGAGATTATTGCAATCGGCCAGTCGCGGGTTACGTGCAGGGCTTGCAAAAAAACAGAAAGCCCGTAAAAGCCTACGCCCCAGGAGAACGAAGCTATCGCAAATGCAGCCCATGCCACGAACCAGCCCGGAAACCGAGACCTTGCCGCCGTCCCCTTCATCGCATGTCACCGCGCCATGTGCCGCTGATCCCGCAGGCACTACAACTGCCATCGCTGATAGGATTTCAGTTAGCACCAATCTAATTGTTCGAACTCGCCGCATTCGGACTCCGTCGTCAGTCCCTTCGCAACCCGACAATATTGGACGCCGCGGAATGCGAACGCGCCCGGATTACCAGGGATCGACGTTACGACGGACGTTTCTTCACGGGCGTGAGAACAACCCGGATCTACTGCAGACCGGTCTGCCCAGTGCACCCGGCCAGGGCAGAAAACGTTAGATTCTTCCCATCGGCGGCATCGGCAGAAGCAGCCGGATTTCGGCCCTGCCTAAGGTGCCGACCCGAAACTGCCCCGTTCTCCCCAGCTTGGAACGGTTCGCGTACAACAGTGGCGCGAGCGCTCCGGTTGATAATGCAAGGGGCACTTGATCAGGACAGCGTGGCAACGTTCGCTTCGCGCCTAGGGGTCGGGGTGCGGCACCTCGATCGGCTGTTCAGCAAACATCTCGGCGCAAGTCCGCTACAGGTCGCGCGTACGAACCGCGTTCAACGCGCGAAACGCTTGCTGGACAGCACCAATTTGCCGATGTCGGAAATTGCGATGTGCGCCGGATTTTCCAGCATTCGCCGATTTAACACAGTTTTTCTTGAGGTTTACCAACGATCCCCGAGCGCGATACGGAAAGCGCGGGGCGGCCTGCATTTTTGAAGCGAGCAAATTTCGAGGCGCGGGAACAATGGCCAAGTTACCAAAGTCGGGGGTAGTTTTGGGCTTTGGCTGCGTGAAAAGGAAAAGAGTGAGGTCGCGATAGAATAAAGATTCCGCGAACAGTAGCATCTAGCCACTCAAATCTTGGATTTCGTCGGGAAAAGCGACCTTAGAAAATTTGCGCTAGGACGAAATTCCCCGCGATCTCGGCTATGCGTTGAACTTGAACGATCCGACGCGTGCGCGAAGCTACGCTCGGTGCCAAACGCTTCACTTCGCACTGCAAGAAAAACAGCAACCTTTCTCGCGAGATGACGGTTTGCGCGGCCTAAGCTGTCAGCCTTCGTGTGTCGAATAATCGACCGGTTGAGATACCCTCGTTGTTGATCTCGATCTGGAAGGTTTCGGACAAGCCCGCCCTTCCAGAGGACGTTAGTCGGAGTGCGCGGCTGCCCGAGACACATTTGAGCCATCCGAGCTCCAATAGACGATCCAGAATCCGAGCTCCGACCAGTCCCTTGAGGTGATAACGACGCTCGCTCCAGTCGAGACAAGGCTGGCAGAAAATCCGCCGAGTCCGAGGCGTCAGATCAACACCGAACGCAGAAAGGAAACGCGCGCCCGAAGCCGTGACCTCACCGCCTTCATCGGTGAGTACGATATGCTCCATAGCCGCGAGTGCATCGGTAACAGCGACTCCTACCTGGCCAGCCAGGTGATCGTAGCAACTTCGGGCAAAACGGAGTGCATCGTCATTTGCTCACCGCGGCTGGCGGCGGGGTGGCACCTCTATGGCGGCGACGACCTTCATGCTCTCCAGCATGGTCGCGACCAGCGGAGACGCGATTCGATAATAGCTGAAGCGACGGTTGCGAGTGACAGTCAAAAGCCGCGCGGTAACTAGCTTGCTCAGGTGGCTGCTCGCAGTCGAGCGAGAGACGTTGGCGCAGTAAGCAAGCTCAGTGGCCGTCAGCGACTGGCCGCCCATAAGCGCGTTAAGCATCGTCGCTCGCACAGTATCACCCACGAGAGCGGCCAACTCTACCAGATTTGCTGCCGCGATCAGCTATCGCTGATATCGGAAGTATCGGAAGCATATTCAAGCGAAAACAGTTTGGCATGCGTCGAACCGTTCGCGCGAGACAATTGCGAACCTCGCCGCATTAATACGCTGTGCAGCAGGAGGACGCATCATGGGAATGGCGGTGGTAATCTATAAGAAGGGCGCGCCCGACAATTTCGCGTGGGAGGAGATCAAGGTCGGGGCTCCCGAGCGTGGCCAGGTACGCCTTCGCAGCACCGCCGTCGGCGTGAATTTCGCCGATACGTACCATCGGGCAGGCATCCCGCACCCGATGATCGTCGGCGATCCGCCTGTTGTCCTCGGTTTTGAAGGAGTTGGCGAGATCGAGGAGTTGGGGGCTGGCGTCATTGGGTTCTCCGTCGGCGAACGAGTTTGCACCTGCGTTCCTCCACTCGGGGCTTATAGTCAGGAGCGACTTTACCCGGCCGACAAGTTGATCAAGGTTCCAAAGGACTGCCATTGGATGACGTTCAATTGGCAGGACTGGTCCTGAAGGGGATGACCGCGCAATATCTTCTGCACCGAACGCACAAGGTGCAGCCGGAAGATTATGTTCTGATCCATGCGGCTGCTGGCGGCATGGGCCATATCCTTTGTCCTTGGGCGCGGCATCTCGGAGCCATCGTGATCGGTACCGTTAGTACTGACGCGAAGGCCGAGATAGCTCGAAATATCAGTTGTCATCACGTTGTCAATTACTCGACCGAAGACTTCGTAGCTGTCACCCGCAAGATTACGGACGGAAAAGGCGTAGACGTTGTCTACGAGTTGATCGGTAAAGACACCCTGCAAAGGTCGCTCGACTGCCTGCGGCTGGTCGGTATGTGCGCAGCTTACGGGCAGGCGTCAGGCGTTCCTGATCCGATCGACCTCGTCAAAGACCTGGGCGCTCGCGGGTCTCTCATGATCACCCGTCCCGCGCTTTCGCATTACCTGTCGAACCGAAGCGAAATCGATGCCGCAGCAAAATCTCTGTTCGATGCCGTCGCACAGGGGGGTGGTCGCGAGCAACGTTGTCAAAACCTTTCCGCTTCGGGAGGCTGCAGCCGCGCACAAGTTCATCGGCGGACGCAAGACAACGGGCTCGATCGTCATGCTTCCATTCGAGTAAGCGGCTCCAAGAAGGCCGGCAAAAAGGCACTCAATCCAGAGAAAGGGGATGTCATGTCGATCATACGTCACGAGATTAGACGGATAACAGACGAGAACCGCGGTCAGCCAATCATCAGCCAGGCAGTCGTTCACGGCAACGTCGCCTATTTTGCCGGCATCACCCCCAACCCGATTGTCGGCGATATCAAGACCCAGACTGCTCAAGTGCTGCGACGCGTCGATGAGCTTCTCAAGCTCGCGGGAACCGAAAAATCACAGCTACTAAGCGCCCAGGTCTGGATCGCTGACATGCGTCTGTTCGAAGATCACAACGCTGTTTGGAACGAATGGGTCGACCCGGCAAACCCTCCGGCGCGGGCTTGCCTCACGACCGACTTTTGGCGACCTGGGATGCTCGTTGAAGCTATGGTGGTTGCAGCCGTGCCATGAGCAGCCAAGCCAACGGCCGGACATCGCGCTCGCTTAGCTACACTCGGCATCTGCTGCCCTGCAGCGAAGCCTCGTAGCAAAGCGACGATAAGGGTCATTTGCGGACCCATGCACCGCAGCAAATCACGTCCCCGCTTGCGCACCGCAAATGATCAATGCGACGCACTACGACAAGCTCAATTACGATCGCGGTATGTGGTGACGGGCTCAAAGGTGGACACGAAAAGCGCGCCGGTAACTGCGTTGAGAATGCCGAAGGTGGGGCTATTGGCATCGCCGAAAGTTATCGTGTCATCGGTAGTATCACCTTGAATTGGTATTGTCCCATTATCGCGAAAGGTCACGGTTTTTCTAGCCGAGTCAACGGTGATCGACAGCAAATGCGCTCGGTCGGTCGGAATTCCCGGACCCTCCAGTGTCCCGGAGCACGAGAAAACAACATTTGCCCGCGCGTAACCGCACGTCGCAAGAATTGCCAGCGTGACTGCAGCGACCTTGATGATCATGATTTTGGCTTTCCCCTGGTGCTCGCGGGCTAGCCGGGGAGTAGTGTGATAGGATCGGTCAGCAAGGACGCGGACTCAAGCCCAGAATGCGGGAGGGACCGACCCGATCGGCAAATCACGAGGGTGCGGATTGTCCGGCTTGTAGGCGATGGTGATCGCCTGTTGCGCTTGCCAACAACCTCGCTCGAATTTCCTGGGCGGTTCTGCACAAGGGGCGCGCGTTCGAGTGCATCAGGCGTTTTCACTGTGAAATAGGTGATGCAGTACGCTATGCGGGTTCAGGTTGAAACCTACGTGGACGAAGGCGGCGCCGAACGGCTTCGACGATTTCGGCTCGACGACCGAGTGATCGAGGTGGCTGAAAACATGGACCAGTGGCATGGCGTCGGCTATCGCTACCTGAAGGTCGGAGGCTGTGACGGTGCCGTGTATATTCTGCGTGAGAATGAAGTTCGAGCTGCCTGGCAGCTGACAGCGTATCAACGCTCCCCGAACACCAATCATGTTGGTCAGTAAATCTTGAGAAAATGACGCGAAGGGCCAATGCAGGCTTGGTTCTATCCAGTTACGCGACCGCATTGCGGCTCGCCGTCTCGCGGAAGAACGACGCGCTTAGCTTCGGCGTGCGCATCTGCGTCTCGTTTCCGTGCGCATCGGCGCCGACGGCAGCTTATCCCCTGACAGCCTCCGTGCCGATCGAATGCCGCCGACGGTGAAAGTGGGCCATACCGGGATTCATTCACTGCACGTTGTCCCGGCCACGCGCCTCGAAGCATAGTCGCCGGCTCGGTTGAAGAAATTATCCAAGTCAGACCACTGCAATAGTCTCAATTTCAATCAAGAAATCGGGTCCATAGAGTTTCGACACTTCGACTAAAGTCACCGCTGGCGCTGCAGGTGGCGTGGTCGTTGCAAAGAACCAATTCAGCGCCTCTCGATAGGCCGATAGGTTTTCCATGTTCCGAAGAAAAACGGTTAGCTTGACTAAGTTGCTGGCGGTGCATCCAACCGACTGGAGCGCGATGTTCAAATTGTGGAATACTTGTTCGGCCTGCGCAGCAAAATCAGTTCCGCCAACCAACTTTCCGTCTCGGCCGAGGGCAGTCTGCCCTGCAATGAAAATCAGGCGCTCAGCGCGAACTTCCACGACATTGGAATAGCCGGGGGACCGCCAAGCTCAGGTGGATTTATCCGCCTCATTGACACGGCTTCAGTCATTTCCCTCAGCCTTTCCCATTTCGGCACGCTCTACTCTCTCTGCCATGCCCAAAGCGCGTCGACTACCATGATTCTAAGTAATCAACAGAGACAGTCATTGCGAGCCCTTATGTCAGAGTTGGATCACGAGGCGAAAGTCTTTCCTCGAATTATCTGGTCCGCAGCTCCTCAGACTGCCGACATTGATTGCGGTCGACGAAGAGTTCGTCGCCGACATGATGGGCGCATCTTGAACGGCCGCGAAGTGCCAAAGCACTAAATCGCTGCGCGATAGTTTGCGGCGGCGGGCGGCTTAGCTGGCGCCCGTGATTTGGATCGAGATCATCGTTAGCGGACGGGGCGCCCTGTCCTGAGGATCAAGGTGTTCGTCAACCTCTCAGGGCCCAACAGCTATAGCTTTCCCTCGGCTGAAGTTGCTGATCGCCCTTCTGCTGCTGAAGGTCCTTAAACTTGCCGCTGTCTGGATCACGTGCCAACTCGCTCAATACTTTTTTCACTAACAAAACCTGTGCATTGTAATCGATGCAGGCACCAAGATCGTGATAGGAGAAACTCTTACTGCCGTATACGGAATAGACATGAATTGAATTGCCATCCGATATGAAGGAGCCCTCTATCTGTTTCTTTAGAGATTCGTCGTAGAAGGAAATCTGGTCGGTCGCCATGTGTGCACTCCTCTCTGTTGATCACTCCAGTGAACGTTCATCGCGAGCACGCCTGGGCGCGACTCATCGGCTTCAGAAACGGACCAAAAAGAGGGTCTGGAGAAAGGTAGCGCCCGCCGATGGCACTTTTCGCTGCCAATCACTTAATGGTGCCCGGGCTTCGGCAACCCGAGATCAGGGCAGCTAACAAAACATACTACGGCACCTGATCGCCGCGCACAATGATGGCCTGAGCGCCTATATACTTTCGGTGTAATACCGAGCGAAATCAGCGGTCTAGCCACCGACAGGGTGAATTGCTCACCCATGGGGTCGATGCTGATAGAATCGACTGGGCCAGCTTTAGGATTATCGGCGTCGGCAAATGCGGCCTTTCTGGCATCGTCTACCATACTAAGTCGGCTGTTGCGCAGCAGCAATCGTGGACTGCTGAGGTCGCCTTCGGGTCAAAACCGGAAAGGCTCGGATCGAGGAAAATAGCCCCGCTTAGCCCCTAAGACCTGACAACCGCGTGTAGGGCGAAGAAACGCTCGCGATCTGCCGCACGCTCGCCCTGGCCCGGGCCGTGTTCGACATTGCGATCGCCGAGAAGCCCGCCGGCCGGTTTATGATCCGCAGCCGCACGCGTGTGGTGCAGCGGCGTCCCGAGCGACTGGTGAGAAGGGGCGTCGCTACTTCAACCCCTTCGCTTTCCTTGCGCAGCTCGGCGTTGGCCTTCTCCACGGCCGCGATGCGCCGCGGCAGCGCTAGGCGCATCTGCCGCTTGGACGAAGCGGTCGAGGGGCTACTCGTTCGTTGTCGTCGAGGTACACTCGAAGGCCTCCTTCCAGTTCTCCATCATGTGCTCGACGTCTTGGAGGTGCTCGTCAGATCGGTAATGCGCCGGTCGCGGTTGCTTCCTTTTTTGACATACATCAATGTAACCGGGCGCCGACGGCATTTATTGTTCGTGGTGGTGGCTGGGGCAACCCGAAGGAGGTCCCATGTCATATCGGACCATCGCATTGCGGCCGCACTCACGCTGGGCGTTGCAGCGGTTTCCGCTGACGCCCCGAGCATTGCGTTAGCTAATGCAGACCTTCAAACCCGTGCCCAGGCCGAGGTCATGGTGGTCTCGCAAGCATACGCCAACGCCGTCGCCTGTCACTATCAAATAAAGACCGACCAGGCGTTGAAGTTTCTGCAAATCGATTTCAACTCCGACCACGAGATGTCGCTGGAGACAATTGCGGCTGTGATTTCGACGGCCGTCCAGACTGCACAACGAAAGGACAACCTTCCGGTCAACATCGATTGCGGAACGGCATTGCAAAGGATGCAGGGATTGCTCAGCGAGGACGGTGCGAACCAGTAAATTTCCGCGCCGCCGATGGCCAGATCGAAGAAATCCAGGATGGTTGCGATAGCGCACGTCCAAGGCGTTCTGCCAGGAGCATCACGAGCGCCGGATCAGCGGCGGCGACGCCTCACCAACCTATAGCTGGCAAGCGTTTTTCTGCCCTGGCAAAACCCCACAAAGCCATCGAGCTATATGGCGATCGCGTTCGGGCCTTCTTCGAGGCCGGTAACAAAGCCCTCCGCAACCGAAGGGAAGCTGAAGGGGAGCCGGAGGGGAGTTAAGGAAGCCGCCACTGCCCGCACTGGGTGCGCACGCCAGCCCTAGCGCTGGATCATTAAGCCGACCAAGTCCCTCAGCGCCCTCGAAACCGAATTGGGTGAGCCAATCCACAACGGATCGCGCCCCTTACCTCCCGCGAGCATGATCTTCTCTGGATACTTGCGAGCGAGTGCATGTGCAGCGCGCGGAACGGTAACCCGCTGGGCGCGGGTACAGGGGAATGTTTGGCAGACCGAATTGGGCCGCGTCTTCCGTATCGTGCTCGGCGGCGTCGGCTTTGACGAGTTCGGCTTCGCCCTTGCGACTTGGTACAGCCGCTCCTGGTCGACCGGGGAGAGCAAGGAAGCGGCCCGCCTTCGCGCGTCGCAGAGTGCGTCGCAAAGTCCGCTCATCCGCGACAGCATCCTCGACAGCAACCGCGACATTCGCGTTCGCGGGCTCGGGTGCCGCAGCCGCCGCAGCGGGTGCCGCAGCCAACTGCTGCGGCCGGAAGCGATGCAACCCACTAATCAGTAGATAACTGCGGCGCTCTCTTTCAGCGGCGTAGGCGAAAACTGACCCTTTTGTCAGAAACTGACTTTCTTGTCAGAAAAAGAAATTTTCTTTCTTGCCTAAAAAACCCGAAAGATGATCTATCATCACCTTTCTTGCTATCGGCGCCACCGAAGCGGACCATAATTTTGCCGAGCCGCAGGTGCAGAATAACGGAACACAGGAGTTCTCCTCATGAGCAAATCAGCTCCCTTTAAGAAGTCCTTAACGACCATGACCATTGCCATGAGTGCCGTTTGCGCGGGTACATGGCGCGCCGAGGCAGCGAGTTACACTCAGACGGACCTCGTTTCAGACATCTCTGGGCTTGCTGACATCACCGACCCCGCACTGGTGAATTCCTGGGGGCTTACCAGTACGTCGACGAGCCCGTTTTGGATTTCAGATCAAGGTACGAATTTTGCCACCCTCTACGGCGTGACGGGCAGCAATGTCAGTAAAGTGATGCCCACGGGGACGAATGGCAACATTGCCATTCCGACTACGGGAAGCGGTCCCCAAGGGCCTACCGGAGCGGTCGCGAATACAAACACCTCGTCCTTCTCCGTCAGTGGAGCCTCCGCGCATTTTATCTTTGCCAACCTGAACGGCACCATCTCCGCCTGGAGCGCCGGCCCCACCGCCGTCACACAGGTGCCCTCCTCGGGGGCTGTTTACACCGGGCTCGCCATCAACGAGGCTCAGAATCAACTATACGCGGCCAATAATGCGGCCGGCAGCATCGATGTCTTTAATAGCAGTTTCCAAAAGGTAAGCTCTACCGCTTTTGCGACTCCCGCCTCGATTAGCGCACAGGGACTCGTTCCATTCAACGTGCAAGACATCGGCGGCAACGTTTATGTGACTTATGCACCAAGTGGCCGTCCAGCCCAGCAAAACGCCGCCCAGGGCCAGGGAGCAGTGGCGGTTTTTACTGAAAGCGGAAACTTGTTGAGTTCGACGCTGAAAGGCGGAACCCTCGTCGGTGGAACGCTCGCCGCGCCGTGGGGTGTCGCTCTTGCTCCGTCCACTTTTGGTGATTTTGCCAACGACCTGCTGGTCGGCAATTTCAGCTATAAGAATAGCTTTATCAGCGCCTTCGATCCAGTGACCGGGGCATTCGAGGGCATGATCCCGATTAACACCGACGGCAACGGTCCCGGCGGCCTCTGGGCCCTAGTGTTCGGAAGCGGCCAGGGTATGAACGGCGGCTCCAATACGCTCTTCTTCACCGATGGTATCAATATGGAGGCCGACGGACTCTTTGGCGCCATCGATCCCGCCACTCCACTTCCCGCCGCTCTGCCACTCTTCGCGACCGGACTCGGGGCGCTCGGTCTGCTCGGCTGGCGTAGAAAGCGCAAAGCGCGCGTAAGTTTGTTAGGGGCGGCCTAAGGCTCACCAGTCGCCCTCCGGGTGCCGCTTCACCACGCGCGTCCTGCTGCGGATCATGAAGCGGCCGGCGGGGCTCTCCTCGACCATAACTGCGAACGCGGCGCGCCAGGGCGAGCGAGCGGCAGATTGCCAGCGTCTCGTAATTCTGCCCCGCCGCGTCCCATTCTTCGACGTTGAAATTGAAGCCCGGTAGCCAGTGGTTTTCGTATGCCATCGCGTGTCTACCTACGCCGGACCGAACGCCATTCTTCTTCAGCCGCGCGCCGCACTGCCGGCGCCGCCGAGATCCGGTTCGCCGACTGATCATGTGTCGCTTAAGCAGCGTTTGGTAGGATTGACCGGCCAAAGGCTGGCCGCCTAGTCTTGGGTCAAGAGGGGCTGGCCATACGTGGAGCATGTTCCATGGGCCAGTCGCGAGAAATCACAGGTGTGGTCGCATCGATCATCACTCTGTTGACGATGGGCGTGGCCGTGGCACAGGACGCGACCTGGAAGGATTGCGAACTTGGTGCCCGGAATCCTGACCGCAGCATTGCCGCGTGTTCAAAGATATTAAAGCGTTCTTCAAATGCTGCGGCTTTTCATCACCGCGCACTGGCATTTGAGGCAAAAGGAAAGCTCGACCAAGCAATCTCGGATGTTAGTGCGGGAATTCGGCTCGATCCACAAGCTGCCTACCGCTGGCAGAAGCGAGGCGACCTCTACATTCGGCAGGGCAAGTACCAACAAGCCGTCGCCGACATTACTGAAGCTATCCAGAGAGACCCAACTCCTCGTGATTTTCGATTTTTTAATCGCGCCAAGGCCTATCAAGGCTTAGGAGATCTTAAACGCGCCATTGCAGACTACGATGAGGCAATCCGACTGGACGCGGTGGCCCGCTCATTTCGGTTCCGTGCCCGAGCCAATGCGCTGAGGGACGCGGGCCAGTATGACCGAGCGTTAGCCGATTATGCGACTGCTCTGAGATTGGAGCCAACGAACACAGCGATTCTTGTAGACCGCGGACGTACCTACGCAAGAATGGGACGCTCCGACACAGCAAAAAGTGATTTCGACAAAGCGCTGGCGTTAGATCCCTCGAACGCGGATTTGCGGCTCGAGGTCGCGGCGCTCCCTGGGCAAAGCCCTCCATCCGCTGTTGCTACCTCGCAAAAAACTTCTCCGCCTCGGACAGCGCCAACCCCCGCTCTCAATGCTCCTCCGCAGTCATCGCCTCCAGTGGTCGTGGCACAGGACGCGACTGCACAGAAACCCCCTAGTGCCCCGTATTGGTTAGAGAACCCATTCGCGTGGCCCTGCCCTCCTCCTTACATAGCGCGCCAGAACCTAGCGCGCCAGAACCAGTGTTATTTTGCTGCTCCCTCAAACTCAACCGACGCTGTTGCCGCGTGCGCTAAACAAAGAGGCGGAAGGTTCGTTGAACATATGCCTGCCTGTCGAGCGCAAATAGATTTGGAGCGAAATCGGTTGATCACAGAGGCCGCGCGAAGCGCGGCAGATTGGCAAGCCGAGCTCGCCAAACGACAACAAAGCGACCAAGAGGCAAAGCAGGAGGCCGCGCGCCGCGCGCAGGAAGTCGAGCGGGAACGATCAGCAGAGCGCGACGCCCAGGCAGAACAACGCGCTGCGGAGACGAGGAAGCGTTATGCCGAAGAAAGGCAACGCGCCGCTGAGGCTAGACGAAAGGCTGCTGAAGCAGCCGTCCAAGAGCAAGGACATGCCACTGTGGCTAGCCGAAAGGCTGCTGAAGCTGCTGCCGCAGCGAAACAACTTGCCGACGAAGAGGATCGTCGCGCCGCCGAAGCGGAAAAACGCGCCGCCGAAGCGGAAAAACGCCGCACCAGCCGGGTGTCGACATCAGCGACTGGGACGCCGTGGAGCAGCGCGCAATAATTGTTCGTGGTCTTCTCGCCCTCCCGCGTCTCACCCAGCAGCGTCATGCACCACTGCGCCACGTGCTTGGGGTTCTTCCACTTGGCCTCGTGATCCTTGATGTATTGGCGCGCCGCGTCGCGGAAGGTCTCGGCACTCGCCGCCTTGGCGCGGCGCTTCGCGCGCAATGCGAGCGGATCGACGCCGTCGAGCAATTGCTTGTGGGCAGCGCCCTGACGATTTCTCGCCTCGGCAAGATTGACCAGCCGCAACGGCCCGAGACCCATCTTGCGGCGGCGCTTGCGATACTTCTACAGCAGCACCCAGCTCTTGGTGCCCCGCTTGGTCACCTGCAGGTACAGCCCATTGCCGTCGGGATAGAGCCCCGGCGCCAGGGCCTCCTTGGTGTCGCCCTTCGACAACCGCTCGATCAGCCGCGGCATGTTTTATCTCCGATACAGCATGTCGGGCCTGTCCCGCCCTGACCAGCGCTGGCGTAGGTAGGAGCAAGGCGGCACGATCATTTAACGGTACCTTTGACGCAACCTCACGGGCGGATATTTAGCGCACAACGGCGCACAGCGGCAAATGACAAATGCAAGGAACACCTGCAACAGAGCTGCTTTTTGATAATCAAGGGAGCTTGGGCGCACGCAGCGAAACAAAGTACTGGCGGAGAGAGTGGGATTCGAACCCACGATGGACTTGCGCCCATGCCAGTTTTCAAGACTGGTGCCTTAAACCGCTCGGCCATCTCTCCTTAAGCTATTGTGCCGGTGTTGCCCAGCGGACACCCTTCGATCCCAAAGGCGTCCCAATTTCCCGCAAGAACGCAGCAGTACGGCTCTAAAAAGAAACCTGGGCAGTGCGTCGAGGTCATGCGGCTTCTGGCAGCGGACGAAGCTCGACCTGGTAGCCGAGCTTGGCGATCTGGGCGGCCAGGCGCCTGGCTTTGATTACGGTGGAACGGCGATCGAAGTGGTCCGCACCGAGATCGTGGTGTTCGGTGCCGTCCTTGAGCATGTGGTAGATTGCAGTGAGCATCGAAGCGGCCACGGCACAGATCGGTTGGGAACCGACTCATATCGGTGCCGATTTCGGCGAGGATGGTCTTTGCCGCTAACTTGCCGACACCAGGGATCGTGCACAGCAGATCGATCAACGAGCGAAAGGGGGCCTGACCGGCCGCCACCTCCGCGTCCATCCTGGCAATCGCCGCATCGACCTGCTTATCGATCTTTGCAGCGTCCGCCAAGGCATCGTACTGCTGCAAATAGAGCTCCAACATGAACCGATGGTGATCGGTCAAGCGTCCATGCAGCGCATCGTACAGCTGCTTGCGACTCGCCTTGAGTTGCCGGTCGGCGAGTTTGGCCAATTTGAACGGATTTCTGACGCCGTTGATCATCGCCTCGATCATCCGTCTGCCGCTGACGCCCATGATGTCGCTGATCACCGAGTTGAGCTTGATGTTGGCCTCTTCCAGGGTCTTCTGAATCCGCTGGATGTGGCTGGTCTGCTCGCGCGTCAGCTGCTTGCGGGCGCGCAGCAGCGACCGCAGTTCCTGGATCTCCTGTTCAGGAACGAAGCTCGCCTTGATCAACCCGCAACTCAGCAGATCGGCGATCCACATCGCGTCGTTCATGTCCGTCTTGCGCCCGGGAACGTTCTTGATGTGCGCCGCGTTGGCCAGCACCAGTCGAACGTGCCGTCGCTCAGGATATTCCACACCGGCTTCCAATAGACCCCGGTGGCTTCCATCGCCACATGGGTACACGCACTCTCCGTCAGCCACCTCAGCAAGACCTCGAGACCGGACGTCGTCGTGTCGAATGTCCGGCACTCTCGAGTTGCCTTGCGGTCGGCCACGATCCGTACGCAGGCGACGATCGTCTCCTTGTGCACGTCAAGACCGGCAACCCGCTCATGCATCACGTCAATCGTTTTCCCCTTCACGCCTGCGCCGCCAGCGTGGGGACCTCTCACGGATGAACTCTAAAAAACGGGCTCCGGGGGCGGCTGTGCCACCCCTTGGCTTCAGTGGGGGTGTTCGAGGTACCCGGGTCAAACTAGAGAACGGGCTCTTCCGCACCAAGAAAAAACCGACCTCCCTGCCGACAGCGATAAAAATGATATGATAGACACGCTGCGGTAGAAATCCGTTTCATGCAGGGCGGGTCGGCCAGGGCCGGTGTGGAACTAGAGTGAAAAGTCATTGCGCTGGCCGCGATCTCCTGACCCTAGATCGCGCGTTGCCTTGCTGGGCGGGTTGACCTGGCTACTGGCGCGCTCACGTCCCTACCAGTCCCCATTGCGGGCTGGACGGCTCCGCGTGGGCGCGCTTGGCAATACGGCCGGCAAGCCGAGCAAAGCGGCCGGCCTCGACAGCCGCGCGCATGCTTTTGGCCATGAGCACGGGATCGCGCGCCTTCGATACGGCGGTGTTAATGAGCACTGCGGCGCAGCCGAGCTCCATGGCGAGCGCGGCGTCGGAAGCGGTGCCAATGCCGGCATCGAGCACGACCGGGACGGGCGAGCGCGTGCACAGCAGTTCGATCAGATGCGGGTTTGAGATGCCAAGCCCGGAGCCAATCGGCGAGCCGAGCGGCATCACCGCGGCCGCGCCCGCATCGGCGAGCTTGCGGCAGGTGACCGGATCTTCTGTGCAATAAGGCAGCACGATAAACCCCTTGGCGACCAACACCTGCGTGGCGCGCACCAGCTCCTCGACATCCGGGTAAAGGAGTTCGCGGTCGCCGATCACTTCAAGTTTTATCCAATTGGTATCGAGCGCTTCGCGCGCTAGCTCGGCGGTGAGCACCGCATCCTTGGCGGTCTGGCAACCGGCCGTGTTCGGCAGGAATTTTACGCGCCCGGTGAGCAAGTCCACGAGGCTCTCGTCGTCCCCGGCGAGACTGATGCGGCGAATCGAAGCTGTGACCATTTCGCTGCCGCTCGCCGTAATGGCGTCAAGCATGATTTTGCGGTTCGGATAGCCGGCGCTGCCGAGAAACAGCCTCGAACCGAAGCAGTGGCCGGCGATGACGAGCGGATCGGACATGTGCTTACTTGCTCCTACTTCTTCCCTTCCCCTGCCCTTCTGGGCGGGCATTAGCCCCCCTGCTTCGCCCGCACGATCTCAATGTTATCGCCCGGGTTTAGCCGCGTCTCGCGCCATGCCGAGCGAGGGACCACGGCGCCGTTGAGCGCAACGGCGATGCCGCGCTGACCTGTGTCGACAGCTTTTTCCGCCAGCAGCGCTTCCAGCGTCGCGGCGCCCAGAGGCTCGCTCTCACCGTTGATGCTGATCACGGGATCCATCTAGTCCTCCAAAAATCACTCCGCCGCGCGCGCCGGCAAAAAACGCTCGAGCCCGAAGGGGCGGATCACCGGTTCGACGACGTCGTCAAGAATGAGCCGCGCCATCGCATCGGCGGTGACCGGCGCCAGCAGAATGCCATTGCGATGATGGCCGGTCGCGTAAAACAAACCATCGAGCGGACCGCGTCCAAGGATTGGCGCATCGTCGCGGCTGCCGGGCCGGTGGCCGACCCAGGTCTCGGCGATTGGCAGCTCTTCGATTGTCGGCACCGCTCGCCAGGCGGCTTCCAACAGCGTCAGCATGCCGCCGGCGGTGATCGTCCGATCAAAACCTTTCTCCTCGACCGTGCCGCCGATGATCAAGCGCCCGTCGCGGCGCGGCACCAGATAAGCACCCGGCGCCCAGAGCACGTGATTGAGCAGCGGCGCCGCCGCTGCCATTTGCAGCGCCAGCATTTGGCCTTTGACCGGGCGTACCGGCGGGCGCCGATCCGGCGGCATGCCGCCGATGCCGCGCGACCACGCGCCTGCGGCGAGTACGACGAGGTCTGCGGAAACGGAGGCGCCATCCTCAAGCCTGATGCCCCTCACTCGCCCGCCCTGCTGCCAAATCTCCTTGACCGGCCGATGCTCGTAAATGGTGACGTCGGCCGCTTTCGCGGCGCGGCGCAAGGCCTCCGCGAGCTTGCGGTTGTCGACCTGGTGATCCTCGGGCGAAAACAGCGCGCCGGCGATCTTTCCGGCCAAATGCGGCTCGCGGGCGCGCGTCGCTGCAGCAGGGAGCCATTCCAGCGGCAGATCGAGCCGGCGCTGAAATTCGAGGCGATGCGCAATCTCGGCCTGATCGTCAGCGGTGAGCGCGAGAACCAGAGTGCCCTCGCGGCGCAATTCGACGTCAACGCCGCTCGCGCGCAGAAGTTCTTCGGCATAGGCCGGCCAGCGAGCCTGGCTATCGCGGCCAAGCGCGATCAACGCCTCCTCGCCAGGCTCGGCCTCGCAACACGCCGCGAGCATGCCGGCGGCCGCGTGGCTTGCGCCTGACCCGGCAACGCCGCGATCGAAAACAGATACCGCCGCGCGGCCGGCGAGCCGCCAGGCGATCCCGAGTCCGACCACGCCGGCGCCGATTATCGCCACACGCGGTTTCGCGGCTATGTATGGAGCGTGGTCGGTCAGAAGCGGCTCCCTTCGCTGGAACGACCCAGACAGTCAAGACAGTAGTGTCTCACTTGAAGGATTCCAAGGACTTGCGGTGTCGAGGCGCCCTATCCAGCACATTGTCATTATTGGGCTTTTCGATACAGTGTTAAAGGACCGCCATGGCCGACAACGTCAACGAGCCCGCTGCCTCACCCGCGCCCAATGGGGGCTGCTGAAGCCATTTTTCCGGCTGCCGCGCTCCCAATCATGGTCATCGTCACGGTGGGTGATGGCTGGCCGGCAGGCTCAGTCGTTTACTGCACCTGCCGCTCGGCGTTAAGGAAGCCGACGGGGATTTTCCAAAGGCGGCGACACTGGCTCTGCTCGGGTAGTAATGAAGTTTTCGGCCGACGGGGAGAACGGTGCCGTTCTGACACAAACTCCTGATTACAGCGTCAAGCGATTGCGGCAGACTAGCAGCTCCGGCCTTCATCGTTGCCACTCATAGACTGGCTAGGGAGGAAAGTCGTGGGGAAAGCAAATGCCGAACCGAAGCTACTGCTGCCGTTCCTGCAGCCGTTCTACGCCGCAGTTCTTCCAGTCTCGTGGCTGATCGTTCGATTTGCGGCCGGCTGGAATTTGTTGATACACGGGTTGGGCAAGCTCTCGGCCGGCCCGACCGCTGGCATCCTTAAAAACTACGCTGCTCTCGGCTTTACGCCCCCGGAATTATGGTTTTGGGCCTCAACACTCACCGAGACCTTGAGCGGCATCGCGCTCATTCTCGGCCTATTTACCCGATTCTTCGCAGCTGCGGCAGCGATCGAACTCTTGGTCATCACCATTCTGTATTGGAATAACGGCTTTTCCTGGCTGCATCGTGGCTATGAATACGTGCTGCTTTGGGGTTTGGTGTGCTTTGCCATTGCGCTGCGCGGTGGCGGTCCGCTTTCGCTGGACCGGCTGATCGGACGCGAACTTTAGCAGGCGAGACCAGCCGGCAATCCAGCCCGCATCGACGCAGGATTGGCGATACGCACGCGGGAAGCAGCGGCCGGTGCCGGGCGTGCTCAAGCAGACAATCGCCCGACGAGCTGCGGCCCGTTTAGTTTGGCGTTCCCCACCGCTCTATTGACCGGCCATATCTTCAACGCTTCGTCCGGGCAGGGCTTCAGCAGCGCCAGCAACTCCGCCTCCGTTGCCGGCGCCTCGCCGAGCCATTGCATCCAATCGCTCTCGCCGAGAATGACGGGCATGCGATCGTGAAGCTCGGTCATAGCGCCGTTCGGGTCACAGGTAAGGACGGTGCAGCTTAGGACTTCCCCCGATTTTGGTTCTTTCCATTTGTCCCAAAGTCCGGCCAGCACCATCGGGGCGTCGTCCGCCATAACAATCGCGTAGGGCTGTTTCTGCTTGCTCGTAGGGTCGAGCTTCTTCCACTCGTAGAACCCATTAACGACAAGGCACCGCTGCCCGCGCCTCCAAGCGTCGCGGAACGCCGGCTTCCGCGTGAAGTCCTCGGACCGCGCATTGAAGGTCGAAAAGGAGAGCCTTTCGTCCTTGGCCCAATGTGGCAGAAGGCCCCAGCGCATCATCTTGGGCACACGTGTGCCGTCGATCGAGCGGACGGCAACCAGCATCGGCGCCGTGGGTGGCTTATTCCAATCCGCTTCGAAGTTCGGCGCAGGGGCGCCAGTATCAAATTTCAGCTTGATCTTGATTTCGGACCAGTCGGAGACAAGTCGGACTCGACCACACATCGGGACACCTTCTCGGTCAGTCGGTTTTCATCGGGGGCGTCGAAAAGCCCGACCCGGTCGGGTCTGGCAAGGGCTCCGACAGCCCCCAAGGATCACCGTGCTTCTGGATTTCACTCAGCGCCGCATCGGCAACGGCGTAGCGCTCTTCCTCTGTCAATCCATGCCGCAACCCCCGGACGATCTTGCGGGCCCGCCTGAGGGCAAAGGCAATTGAGAAGCGCAGGAGTTCACCGCGGGTCCGCACTCTCCATGAGAACATATAGGGAACAGGAGTCAAGGTGGAATTCGCTTGGTGGGTGGAGCGCGCGGGCCCGATCGATAGGAATCGCGGTCACAGCCGCGTTACGCTTCCTCCTTGGGGTGAAAGTTCCATCATTGCCAAATTTGCGCCGCTCGCGTCTATATACGCACCAGGGCGGCAGCTGCCTTGGGAGCCCCGACCTCCGCCGCCAGCCGGACACGTTTTCATCGTCGGGCGAAATGAGGCAGTCGCGAAAGCGCCGCTCCGCTAAAGAGACTTCGTCGGCGCGTCAGGTCTGAACAGCCGGTCCTTTACTCGGTTCGGTCGCGGTCCTCTTTTTTCCCGCTGATCGCGAGCCCGCCCGACATCAACGGTCACTTTAATCTCCTTGTCGGGTTACTCAGCCTGACGACCCCCTATCGGCAACTCTGAACCATCGTTGAGCCATGGCCGCAATATATGGCCGACTTCACCGTCGCGCTCTATGGCGATGTGAGTGCCCGTAATCTACCACTCAGGAATCCAATTAGGACATAAGAAGTTCAAAAGCCGGTTCATTCCCGGTGCAACGGTAGGAACGGATTTATGTCTTCGCCGCGGTGCACCGTAACGGCGCTCCCGCAGCCCCAAGGAAGATCTCGCCCGGCCATGATCAGGGTCCTTCTTATTGAGCAACGCGCGGCGCGCATCGCTCGGTAGGGCTTGCAAGTCAGGTTGGAACACATTCAAATTCCCGCAGCGGGCGGGCTAGCGCCTCCATACGCCAGGCCGACAATCAGGTGCCATGGGCGGGACGGCCGGCCGCGCCGATGAGGTGATCGAGTTGGCGGAGGCCCGGTTCATCAGGAAAAAATGAAGGCGAACTACCAAGGAGGATGACATGCTTGATGGGATAATGATCTTGGTCGTCGGACTTGGCTTCATGCTTGCTATCTGGGCTGCCGTCATCTACGGAGCGACCTTCTTCGGTCCGCGGTGAACGATGTGCGCGGCCGGCCTAGACCAGATTCGGGGACCATCTCCAGTTTGGCGCGCCTCGCCACAGCAGCTGCCTTTCTGAAAGAACGGCGCACCGCCCCTGCGAGGATGCGCCGGATCGCACGAGATCACGGGCGATCAGCGCAGTTGATGGGAAGGCGGGTCAGCGAGCCAAGGGTGCACCCCGCGCTCCAGGTGCGCCGAACGCGTAGACGCCAATGAACGAGCTACCACGGAGGGCAAGGTGATCGCGCTGCCCGATCCGGCGATTCAAATTGATTGATGCTGCACAATGACGACGCCGATGATCTCGAGATTTCAAACCGAGCGATACTCCACCGCATCCGCGCAATGTCCGCACGAAATTGGGCTCAGAGGCATCCGCTCATTCTGACACAGTCCGCGAGCGCGGGAACATCCGACGAGATCGCGCACATTGTTGGCGCTCGCGCTCGACACCTCTTATAAGGCCGCGGCGAAGCCGAGGGATTTTATCTCAGCCGCGTGGCTAGACGGAAGTTGCCAGAACCGGGCGGGCGCCCCGATCGCGAGGCGCGGAGGTTTAAATCCTTTGCACCTGCCGAAGCCATGCGTTAGTCCCACGTGCAAGAGAAAAATCGCCCCTCGCCACTGATGGTGAGATAGGACCATGAGACAAACGGTGTCGCTTGGCTGTGCAACTTTCGGTATTGCCGGCGCTCTGCTGGGGGTCTTTGCAGCGCGTTCGGCCGAGCCTCCAACACTGACGATCTTTGCCGCGGGCACGCTAGCTGTGCCGTTCCGGCAGATTAATGCGCTGTTCGAGAAAAAGTATCCAAGCGTGACCGTGCAGGCGCAATACGGCGGCAGCGTGATGATGACGAGAAAAATCACCGACCTGCATCAGGATGCCGATCTCCTGGCGGTCGCCGATTACAACGTAATCCCAAAATACATGTTCGGCACTCCCGCACATGCGTCCTGGTACTCAGGCTTTGCCCGAAACGCTATCACGTTCGCCTATACCGATAACAGCAAATACGCCAGCGAGATGACGTCGCAGACCTGGTACAAGATACTGGCGCGCCCGGGCGTCGAGATTGGACGTTCAAACCCCGATACCGATCCGTCCGGCTATCAGACCGTGCAGATGCTCAACCTGGCGGAAAAGTATTATGGCGCCCCGGGTCTCGAACAGCACGTCCTTGCCAATGCGCCGCCCACCAACATGCGGGACACCGAAACCGCGCTGATTTCGGCCCTGCAGCTCGGCCAAATTGATTATCTTGCTATTTATCGCTCCGATGCCCTGCAGCACCATCTTAAATTCGTTGAGCTGCCGGCGCAGATCGATCTCAGCGATCCGGCGGAAGCGGCCTACTACCGGCAGGGCATTGCGCAAACCCGCAACGGTGACCTGTCCGGCAAACCGATCGTCTATGCAGCCACCATCATCAACGGCAGCAAAAATGCCGCGGTCGCGGAGAAATACGTGGCCATGGTGCTCGGGGCGCAAGGACAGAAGGTCATGAAGAGCAATGGATTCGAGCCATTCAGCCCGGCCTATGCGGTGCATGCCGAGGAAATGCCGGCTGCCCTTAGAGCTCTGGTCGAGCCCTGGCCTGGGTTCTGAGAGGAATACCGCATTGACGGCTAAGACTGACGCTTCACCTATGCTGCCGCGCGGCGCAGGCCGCCTGCAGCGGCGGCCCGCCGCTTTAAGCCGTGCCGGCAGCCTTTATTTGGTCTTTTGGCTTCTCGGCAGCCTGCTCCTTGCCTTTCTGCTTGTTCCGCTCCTTGGGCTGGTGCTCACCCAATCGCGAGCGAGCTTAGCCGACGTCGCGCGTATGCCCGACGTGCGCGACGCAATCGCGCTGAGCCTCGAGGGCGCCTTCCTGTCCGCGACGCTTGCCGCGCTCCTCGGCATACCGCTCGCCTATGTGCTCGCCCGCACGTCTTTTCCCGGCAAGGGCGCCCTCGCCGCCTTGGTCGACCTGCCGCTCGCGGTGCCGCATACCGTTGCCGGAATTGCGCTGCTTATCGTGTTCGGTCGCCAGGGGATCCTGGGCCACCCCTTCCAGGCGCTCGGGCTGAGAGTCTGGGGCACGCTTGCCGGCGTGGTGGTGGCAATGCTGTTCGTTTCCGTGCCCTACGCGGTTAATGCCGCGCGCATGGGTTTCGAGTTGGTCGATCCACGGCTGGAAAAGATCGCGCGCACGCTGGGGCTTGGCCCGTGGCAAACGTTTTGGCGGATCACCTTGCCGCTCGCTCGGCGCAGCGTCATGACCGGCATTACGCTGACCTATGCGCGCTCGATCAGCGAGTTCGGTGCCGTGATCATCTTAGTCTATTATCCGATGACGGCGCCGGTAAAGATTTATGAATTGTTCTTGCGCTTTGGACTCGAGCAGTCAGTATCCGCAGCTGTGCTGCTGTTGATCGTTTCGCTATCGCTGTTCGTGCTGCTGCGCGGTTTGGCGCAGCGCAGCTGCGAGCCGCGGGAGAATCGATGAGTGCCGTGCTGACCGTCGAGGCGCTCACGCTCGCCCTCGGGGATTTTCGTCTCGAGAAGGTTGAATTCACAGCCTCCCGGGGCGAAATCCTAGTTATTCTCGGACCGAACGGCGCAGGGAAATCGGTCACGCTCGAAACCATTGCCGGCTTCCACCGCCCCGATTTCGGGCACGTCACGATTGCTGGCCGCGATGTCACCGCATTGCCGCCGGAGCAGCGCAATATCGGGTTTGTTGTGCAGAATTTCGGGCTGTTTCCTCACCTTAACGTTGCGCAGAACGTCGCCATCGCGCGGCGCCGGGAGCGCGACTTTGCCACCGGTTTTTCCGGCTCGCCCTGGAACGGCGGTGTGGGCGAGCTTCTCGCCTATTTTGGCATCGCGCCTCTGGCGAAGCGTGCGCCGGCGGAGTTGAGCCCCGGCGAAAAGCAGCGCGTGGCGCTTGCTCGCGCGCTCGCCGGCGCGCCCGATGTGTTCCTCTTTGACGAACCATTTTCAGCGCTCGACACCTCAACCCGCAGACAAATACGCGACGAACTGAAACTATTCTTGCGCGCGCTCGCGATTCCGGCAGTCTTCGTCACCCACGATCACGATGAGGCCGTGGCGCTTGCGGATGGTGTTGTAGTACTGCATGACGGCGCGATGGTGCAGAGCGGTCCTGCCCCTGACATTTTTCACAAACCTGCTACCGCGTTCGTTGCGCGCTTTCTCGGCATCGAGAATGTGCTCGCGGGCCGCATTATCGAGCTTGCGAGCGGCATGGCGACGGTTCAAATCGCTGAGCGCACACTGCACGCGGCTGCCCCGGCGACGCCGGTTGTGCCGGGCAGCTCGGTTTTTGTCGCCGTGCGCGGCGAGGACATAATCGTTTTCGCACCATCTGACCCGCTATCGCCGAACGCAACAAACCGGCTGAAGGGGGTGGTTACTGGCTTGAACAATGGGCGACCGCTGGTGACGATCAGTTTGGATTGCGGCTTTCCCCTCAAGGCCTGTTTGCTCGCGCCGCAGCTGCGGCGGCTGCAACTTGCTATCGGGAGCACAGTGGCAGTCGAGATCCCGAGCGCGACCATCCACATCATGGCTGGCTGACCCGATGCTTCAGCCGCGTTTCGCCAACGCGTCGAATTGCATCAGCCGCTTAAGAAGCGGTTCCATCTCTCTGAGCGGGATCATGTTTGGACCGTCCGAGGGGGCCTTTTCGGGATTCTCGTGGGTCTCGATGAACAGCCCCGCCACGCCGACCGCTGCCGCGGCGCGCGCCAGCACCGGGACGAATTCGCGCTCGCCGCCCGAAGAGGTGCCCTGCCCGCCCGGCTGTTGCACCGAATGGGTCGCGTCGAAAATCACCGGAGCGCCAGCCCTGGCGAGCTGCGGCAGCGCCCGCATGTCTGAAACGAGCGTGTTGTAGCCGAACGAAACCCCGCGCTCCGTCATCAGCACGTTGCGATTGCCAGCGCCGGTGACCTTATCAACCACGTTGGCCATATCCCAGGGTGCGAGAAACTGCCCCTTCTTGATGTTGACGGCGCGCCCGGTTTGCGCCGCGGCAACCAAGAGATCGGTCTGGCGGCACAGGAAAGCAGGAATTTGGAGAATATCAACGACTTCGGCCACGATCGCGCATTGCGGTGGCTCGTGCACGTCGGTGAGCACCGGCACGGTCAATTTTTCCCGTAACTCGGCAAATATCGGCAGCGCCTGCTCGAGGCCGAGGCCACGCGCGCTGTTGACGCTCGTGCGGTTCGCCTTGTCGAACGAAGATTTGTAGACGAAGCCGATACCAAGCCGCGCAGTAATCTCCTTGAGCGCCGCGGCCATTTCGAACGCATGCGCATGGCTCTCAAGTGCACAGGGACCCGCAATCAGGGCAAACGGTAGCTTGTTGCCGAAGCGCACCTTGCCGACAGCGACAACCGGATTAGGGCGAACGCTCATGGAGACCCTCGCGGCGAAGACCATGGCCGGCATAGCGAGCCGGGTCAATCGGCGACCCAGAAATTCAAATGCCGCTGTTGGATGGCATTCCTCGTCTTCGTCCGGGCGGCTCACCCGGCTGCCGAAAGGAGCCGCCGGACGTGCGGACACTCCGCGCCACAGCTACTGCGTAGGATGGATTGAAGCGCCGCGATGAGACCGCGCCGCGCATCCGGGGATGCGTCCTCCGCGATGTTGCCAGCCGCGCGCTGGCTGCCACGCAGCAAAGCCTGCGGGCCTGTCTTGCCGATCGATCGCTGTTGCGCAACAAGAGCCTCCGCGCACACGGCGGACGGCATTAGCCACGGTTGCGCCACGTCGTCCGCGAACAACTCCCTCAACGTCGCGCGCGCCAAAACGGCCCCAGTCCGTGCGCTAGCGACTCGACGCCGCCGTTATTTCACCGCAGAAAATGCCGTCGGCTGCAGGATCTGATTGGTTGCATTGGCAAGGATCGGCCCATCCTTTTCGCTTTCGGCACGGGCCGAAATCCAGGTCGGATCGCTCATGAAGGTGTTCCACTTTTTCTCGCGCTCGGCGAGCGATTCCCAGGCCAACAAGTAGGTCAGTTCGTGGTTAGACTCCCCGATCAATGTCGTCCAGAACCCCGCCTGTTTGATGCCGTGCTTCTCCCAGAGCTTCAGCGTGACATTCTCGAACCGCTGCAGCAGAGCCGGCAAGCGGCCTGGAACTGTGCGATAGACGCGCATTTCATAGATCATCGATGCCTCGGCAGGTTGCGATTGAAGACCCGGGACGGTAGCGCCACCACCGAGAAAGGCAATCGCCCGTCGATCGCCGCGGCTGTGATGCGCGGTGGAAAAGTAACAGGAAATTCCGTTGGAGCCGGGGGCCGGCACGGTTGTTCAGGAGCCGACGCCAGATCGCATCAAGATCGATGCTTAGGTCGCGTTGAGGACGAGCAGCGCTCCATCATCTCGCAATGAACCACGGCGTCTCGAGGCCACGCGAAGAGCCAACCAGTTCGACGGCAACGCTATCACACCAGTCGGCTCTGCTCCATCGCGGCGCCGATGAACGAAGCAAACAGCGGGTGCGGCGTGAATGGGCGCGATTTCAGCTCGGGGTGGAATTGCACGCCGATGAACCAGGGATGATCGGCGTACTCGATGATCTCCGGCAAGAAACCGTCCGGCGACATGCCGGAAAAACGCATGCCGTGCTGGGCAAGACGGTCTTTGTAGGCGGTGTTTACCTCGTAGCGATGGCGATGGCGCTCCGAAATCGCGGTTAACTGATAAATTTCGGCGACGCGCGAGCCGCGTTGCAGCACCGCCGGATAGGCGCCGAGCCGCATGCTGCCGCCGAGATCGCTGCCGACCCCGCGCTTCTGCAGTTCATTGCCCTTCATCCATTCGGTCATCAGGCCGACGACCGGTTCCGTCGTAGCGCCAAACTCGGTCGAGTTCGCCTGCTCGATGCCGCACAGATTGCGCGCCGCTTCAATCACCGCCATCTGCATGCCGAAACAAATGCCGAAATAAGGCACCTGGCGCTCGCGCGCGAACTGTGCGGCGCGGATTTTTCCTTCGGCGCCGCGCTGGCCGAAGCCGCCCGGCACTAAAATACCGTCGACATGCTCAAGGAACGGCGCCGGATCTTCGTTCTCGAAGACCTCGCTTTCGATCCAGTCGAGATTGACCTTCACCTTGTTGGCAACGCCGCCGTGCGAGAGCGCCTCGATCAGCGACTTATAAGCGTCCTTCATGCCGGTATATTTGCCGACAACGGCGATGGTGACATCACCTTCCGGATTGCGAATGCGGTCGTTGATTAGACGCCAAGTGGCAAGATCAGGCGGGGGCGGATTGTCGATGCCGAAAGCTGCAAGCACTTCGCTGTCGAGGCCGCCGGCGTGATAGGCCTCCGGCACCGCATAAATGTTGTCAACATCGCGCGCCTCAATCACCGCGCTTTCGCGCACGTTGCAAAACAGCGCGAGTTTTTTCCGCTCGCCTTCGGGGATTGGCCGGTCAGTACGGCATAAAAGGATATCGGGCTGGATGCCGATGGCGCGCAGTTCACGCACCGAATGCTGCGTCGGCTTGGTCTTTAATTCGCCAGCGCTGGGAATGAACGGCATCAACGTTAGATGGATATAGGCGACATGCCGGCGCGGCAAATCGTTGCCGAGCTGGCGTATCGCCTCAAAGAACGGTAGGCCCTCGATGTCGCCGACCGTGCCGCCGATCTCGCACAGCACGAAGTCAAAGCCTTCATTGCCGTCGCGAATGAATTCCTTGATCGCGTTGGTGACGTGGGGAATGACTTGGATGGTCGCACCCAGATAATCGCCCCGGCGTTCCTTGGCGAGGATTTCCTGATAGATGCGGCCGGTGGTGATGTTGTCCATCCGGGTCGCCGGCCGCCCGGTGAAGCGCTCGTAATGCCCAAGGTCGAGGTCGGTCTCGGCACCGTCGTCGGTGACAAAGACCTCGCCGTGCTGATACGGCGACATGGTGCCCGGATCGACGTTTAGATAGGGGTCGAGCTTGCGCAGGCGGACCTTGTAACCGCGCGCCTGCAACAGTGCGCCGAGCGCCGCCGACGCCAAGCCCTTGCCAAGTGAAGAAACCACGCCGCCGGTGATGAATATGTACCGCGCCATGGGCCCCAACGTTTAGCGCCCGCCGCGCGATTCGACGAGCGATTTTCCCGGATCCGTGCACCCGCCGCGTCTACGGGCAAAAGCCTAAGTTATTCACAGTACTTTGCAGCCGTCCTCAGCCAGTTCTTGAGGTCTCAGGGCACCTCACGCCATAACGCCTGATGGGCTCAGTGCGATTGCGGCACCTGCGGAGCGCTCGGCGTAGCGGGTGGCCCCGATGCCGCCGCCCCGGGAGGAGCCGGGGTTGATGGCGCCGCATGCGATGGCGCCGGACCAGGTCGTGCCGGCGTATTCGCGGACTGCGTGCCACCGCCAAGCTGGTTCAGCAGACCATTGTTCCCCGAGCTCAAAGGCGCCACCGGCGGGGAGCTACCAGGCGCTGGAGCTTGCTTTGCCGGCGTACCGCCAGGGATTAGCGAGGTCGGCTCGCGCCCATGGGAGGCCAGCAGCGACAGAGCCAGACTCGTGACAAAGAATCCGGCCGCCAAAAGCGCGGTAGCGCGGGTAAGCACGTTGGCGGTGCCGCGGCCCGTTAGGATCCCGCTCGAGGAACTGACCAGTCCGCCGCCTTCGGACTTTTGCAGCAACACCACCCCGATCATGGCGACGACCAACATGAGGTGGATGGCGATGAGCACACTGAGCATTGGCGGTGATCCGCTTATGGGCCGGCGCGAGACCCGGTTCCGCGCCGGCTAGTCCCCATATAGGAAGCTGGCGCGCTCTGTACACGATCCTCTGGGGATTTTCTATGTCCGCTAGCCGCCCTGCCCTTTCCAGGATGCACTCGATCTCATGCAGAAGGTCTGCGAGCGAAAGGGCAGGGCTGTAAGGCCGCGATAATTCCCCGCTGTCCTCGAGCTTGGACACGCAAACCACTCGCCACGCCGCGCCCGACCAAAGCGTTCGGGCCTAAGCGGTAGGTCTTAAGATAGGCGATCATGGCCCATCGATGTCTTTTTCGTCGTGCATCCTGGCGAACGCCATCCGATTGCCGGGCGCCTTGGGTTGCGAACCTTTCATTGGCGCGGCAATTGGCGGTTACTTGCACGCAAAAACCCCCCGCCGCGGCGCCCGCCCGGCGCAGCCATGGCAGGCGCCGTGTCTGCCACACCTGTGCCAGCAAACTCGGCCGACTAAGGAAAGGGCAGATCAGACCGGCGAGCGCAGGAAAGGCCTAGGATAATCATCAGGAAGCGCGGCGCGTCTTCAGCTGTAAACGCGCGCGATCGCCAAAAATTCCTCGGCGTCGAGGCTGGCGCCGCCGACAAGCGCGCCATCGACATTCTCGACGGTCAACAGGGCCTTGGCGTTCGCCGGCTTCACCGACCCGCCATAAAGGACGCGGGTTGCCTCCCCTGCGGCTGCGGACCGCCCACACAGAATGCGGCGAATGAATCCATGCATGTCGGCGATATCACCCGGGGTCGGCGTCAGCCCGGAGCCTATTGCCCACACCGGTTCGTAAGCCACCGCGAAATCGCCATCGCCCTGGGGCAAGGAGCCATTGAGTTGTGCACGTACGACCGGGCGCGCGTGCCCGGCATCGCGTTCGGCGCGCGTCTCACCGACGCAGACGATCGCCAAGAGCCCGGCACGCCGCGCCGCCAGTGCCTTCTCGCACACCATCGCATCCGTTTCACAATGATCTCGACGCCGTTCCGAATGGCCCACGATCACCGCCTGCGCGCCCGCGTCCTTGAGCATCTCGGCGGAAATGTCGCCCGTATAGGGCCCCGCCGCCTGGGCGTGGCAATCCTGGCCGCCGATCGCCACGCGCGAGTTCCGCGCCGCTGCCGCAAAGCCCGCCACGAGCGTGGTGGGCGGACATACCACGAGTTCGGCATTGGCCAGAGTTCGGGCCCCGGAAATCACCTTTTCCAATTCGCCGAACGAGGCCATCAGCCCGTTCATTTTCCAATTGCCTGCGACCAGCGGGCGGCGTGCCATTGTTTCGGCCCCGAATATGCGACAAAGAGCCGTTTCAGGTTTTTTCTTTTCCTGTCAAGCCGTCTGCCAATTTTTGCATCCTTTGTCCCGCGGGAGCCGATCCAGTCTCCCCGGTCACATGAAGGCTCGCCACTAGCGTTACTGTACCATCTTTGTTGGCGTCCATAGCCGAAAATCGCTCTTGGGCCGCCTGCCATTCCTGCGGCGAGCTCGTCCCATCACTATTGGTGTTGATGAGGCCAAAGATGACGCGCATCAAAGGAATGGGCATCCCGATCATTTCTGAGAGCATCATCGTCGCATCTGCCGCGAGCCATCTCCCGCTTTGCTCCATCCCGGCAAGAGATCTTGAACGAGCACGCATGCGAAGTGCTCAGCTGCGCATAATCAGGCTCGCGTGCGATGGATCGAATTGCTGCGGTCGGACGAACTGCATCGAGCTTCGGCAAGCCACGCGGTGGAAACTCAGAATCCCGCCAGCGATGCGTTATGTGGCAAGACCCAGTGAGCGGAAGGCAAGGCTACTCGGCCTCAGCCATGAAGTTCGGCCGAGGCTCAGAGGGTGCGAGCCCGGTCTCTCCGGCCGGGCGACGCGAGACTCGCTTTTCGGGGCGCAATGCTTATTTAAAAGTCCGCTCCCTGGGGAAAAGTAGAATGCACTGGAAGAAGCGTCAGAAGCAGATCCAATACCTTAAGGCGAAGCACGGCAATGATCGAAGCCTCGCCAGAGATTTCCCAGATTTAAAGGTAGAGCAGCGGACAGCGCCATGTTCTAACGGTATGCGGGGCGGTACTGCTCGTCGTGTTCTACCGCCCGGCATGAAACAATTTCCTGTCGGTCATTGTCACAAACAAGGGTATGAGCTGATTATACCGGACACGGACTTGCAATGGATGGGAGGCAAGAAGTCATGAGAGTGGTTTTCCGCGGAGAAAGACAATGACCGCGCATTTTTATGACGGAGCTGAAGGACGACCGCTACAGCTGTGACGGTACCCACATGGGTCCGTCGACTAGGTCGAGGGAGGACATCTAAAGGTTTTTCGAGTTGACGAGCATCCTCCCAATCAACGTTGCGCCGGTATCGCTGTTGACGACCCGAATTCGTCTAGACTTCACGCACGATAGATGAAGCAAGCGTCTTTCGGTAAACTGAGCCTATGCAAAACGTCGCCTCAGGTGATGTTCGGCGACGCCGACGGACGTGACGTCAATTGTTTGGTCAGGTCAGCGCCGAGGTGCATTGACGGAGACCGATCTTTTCGAGCCAGTCCCCCGTTGGTACGTCAACGGCCCTCTACGCATTTGAAGTATCGTTCTGGACCGGCGTGAGTAGGGCCACATTGAAGTGCAGCAGATACCTTTAGGAAGTCACCCCGTTTCATTGGCGCGGCGTAACGCTGCGCCGGGCGAGAGGGATTGAATCTCGAAGCGGTGTGACGTGGATTACATCGCCTGCGCGCAACGGCCATTAGGGTCTTCCTCTGTCACACTTGGGAGGTCCCGATGCCAACGAGCGCGAAGGTGTATGGACAGCTGAGCCCGACAAGATCAGACGCGAGAGCTTACGCCGAGCGCAGGACAGAGACTTACGCCGCAGAAGCTTACGCCGAGCGCAGGACAGAACCGATGTGGCTCTTAATCGCTGCCGCCGCAGTCATGTTCCTGCGATGATAGTAACGATTATTCAGTCGGCCACGGCCCTCTTAACGCTGCGCGGCGGGGGTGGCGGCCAGGTCGGTACGGCTGGAGCTGCCGCCAGCACCAGCCCATGATCGAACGCGTCAATGCCCTGTTAATCTTGATCGACCACAGCTGCGGCGGCGCGGTCATTACCTAAGCAGGCAACGAGCCGCAGTGCAGGCCTCATCTATATAGCGGCTTGCGACTCGGACACCGGCGAGATCTGGGAGACCTGGTGAAACAAAAGCGCCGGCGGCCAATAGCACGGTGCCCGAGGGTGAGGGCTATTCACACAATGTGTATGTCGCAGCCTGAATCGTCGCCAAGCTGATCGAGCGCGCAGCCAAGGATGCGAAGCGATCGGGTGCCTGACGCGCCGCCCGAGCGAGCAATTTCGTTGGCCGTGGGTGCTGAGCGGACATTGTCAAATCAGAGGGGATCGAGTTTTATCCACACGGAGGTGAGCGACAGGAGACGGTAATGCGTGGTGTGGTCTTTACGGGCGGACGGGAGCTCGAGCTCATGCAATTCGATGATCCGACGCCGGGACCGCACGAGGTGGTGGTTGAGATGAAGGCGTCGGGAATGTGCGGCAGCGACCTGCATCAGTACCGGCGGCCAAAAGGAGGAGCGCGGGCGACCGGCATTCTGGTTAACCCCAATCCCGTTATCGCGGGCCATGAGCCCTGCGGCGTCGTCGTCGCGGTCGGCTCGGCGGTCGCCGCACGGGAAGCGCGGGTTGGCGAGCGGGTGATGGTGCACCATTATCAGGGCTGCACCCAATGCACCCATTGTCGCGCCGGCTGGCAGCAGCTTTGCCAGGAAGTCCCGGTGAAGGTTTACGGCAACAACGCGCACGGCGGCCACGCCCACTATCTCTGCGTGCCTGCCAACACGCTGGTCCCGCTTCCGGACGAACTCTCGTTTGCGGCGGGCGCCGCGATCTCCTGCGGCTCGGGCACTGCTTACAGTGCCCTGTTACGGATGAAGCTGTCGGGCAACGACACAATCGCAATCTTCGGGCAGGGACCCGTGGGCCTGGCTGCCACGCAATACGCCAAAGCGATGGGCGCCACTGTCATCGCGCTCGACGTCGCGCAGCAGCGGCTCGCGCGAGCGAAGGAATTCGGCGTCGATCACGCGGTCAATCCCGGCTCGAACGATCCGGTCGCCGCAATCAAGGATTTGACGCATGGGCGCTACGCCGACCTGACGCTCGATACATCAAGCAACCCGGAGGCGCGCCTTAACGCGATCCGCAGCACGAAGGTGTGGGGGACCATGTGCTTCGTCGGCGAGGGCGGTAATGTCACGATCGATGTCAGCCCACACCTGCTGCGCCGGCAACTGACGCTGATCGCATCGTGGACGTTCTCCAACATCATCCAGGCCGAATGCGCGCGCTTCTCGATTGAGCGCGAGATCGACGTCGACCGACTATTCACGCACCGCTGGAAGCTCGAACAGGCGGAGGAGGCCTACAAGGTGTTCGACAAACAGGTCGACGGCAAGGGTGTGTTCCTGATGTGAGCGCGTCTCATAAGCCAAAGGCGGCTCAAATCAGGTGCGGTTCTATTCGATGACCTCGTCTCGGCGCGTTGATTGGCTTTAAGCGCACGCTGGTAGCCACTCGTGCAGTATTTCTTGACGGACAGGCGCCGAGCGATTTGCAAGGCATACCGCGCGGTAGATCGGACGTGTAAAACGTCCATCGGCATTTCCGCCATATGGTACAGGGCTCGACATAGCTGATACCGTCCGGCGTCCTCTGGTCCAATCTCTCGGCGACGACTTAGGCCTCTGAGCCCGAATGTGAAGTCCGGTGCCTTGGCCCCCGGGCGGACTGCTCCCTTCGTTTGGGCGCAGGAGGAACTCGGCCACGGATAGGGGTACGGGTCCGATCTCGCGTCCGAGGGCGGCCAGAGGCAGCAAGTCGTCAGCTTCTTACCGTGGGTGATTGACGGCACTCGTAACGGTTGATTTAATTCGCATAAGGGGTGATGCCGGGGGATCCTGCGAAGGAACCTCGCAATGAACTCACCAGTCAAAAAACGCTCAATTGTGATCGGCGGTCACAAGACGAGCGTCAGCCTCGAAGACTATTTCTGGACCAGCCTCAAACAAATCGCTCGCGAGCGCACGACCACGGTATCCGAACTGGTCGAAGAGCTCGACGGTGCGCGGGAGGTCGGGAACCTCTCATCTACCATCCGCGTGTTCGTTCTCGACCATTATCGCAACTACCTCGCCAGCATATCGCTGGCCGGCCGAGAGCTATCCGCGACGCCTCACCAGGCTGAAATACTGAAAAGTGGATACGCATAGCCGCATATCGGTCTTAGCTTCGCCGGGCCTCAGCGGCTCGTTATTACATTGCCGCAAGGCCCGAGTGCACCCAGGCATCTGCCCTGCTCAGGGAGGCTTCCGATTTTTCAGTCGTCGTCTCCACGGATCCCGTCATTGTCGCCGCTTCCGGCCGTGGCTGCGGGAAAGTTTACGGTGCGGCGACGACGATGCCGGGAGCGGGACAGTGATCATAGAGCGACGGCATCGGCAATCTGCGCCAATGCGGGCCCCGCGGCTGCCTTTAGACCTAAACCCGATCGCGAGGAACAGCGGCCTCCCCGCGCATTGACCAAGCCCAGCGTGCCAGCGTCACCCACGCGCCGGCACAGTTCCAAAGTTCGGCGCTGTCACGTCGGTGCGGAGGACGAAACCGGAAAATTGGGCGCGAATAGCGCCAGCAAACAGTGGCTCGACATGGCGACAATTTGCCATTTTCGAGCCGCTGGACGGTCGAAATATGGGGCTTTAAGAAGAAAGGGCCGCTGGCAGAGCGATTACACGGCGAAAAGGGGCGTTTTAACGCTTAATTCCGTCCATTGCGGCACAATGCGGCGATCCCTATGATTCCCTGGCTTGGCAGGGCAGTCGCCATTACGCAAGCACACGCCGGAAGGTATGCTTCGAAGTTTCCGCAAAGCCTCCGAAACTTGGCTCGGCCGCGCTGTCATGGGCGTGGTCATGACGCTGCTTGCCGGCGTGTTCGCAATCTGGGGGATCAACGATATTTTTCACGGGTACGGGACTTCGTCGTTGGCCAAGATCGGCAACGCCGAAATTCCAATGCAGCTATTCAGTCAAACCTACAATGAGCGGCTGCAAGAGTTGAGCCGGCGAGCCGGCCGTACCATCACTTCCGATCAGGCCACCGCGATCGGCCTCGATCGTCAGGTGCTCGGACAACTCGTCGCCCAGGCCGGTCTCGACCAGCTTTCCCAGCAGATGCGTCTCGGCATTCCGACATCGGAGATCGTACGGCAGGTCGTCAGCGATCCGCATTTCCAGACGCCGGACGGGAAGTTCGACCGGGCGATGTTCGAGAATTTCCTGCAAAATGTCGGCTATTCGGAACAGCGCTATCTTGACGAAGAGCGCCGGTCGATACCGCGGCGCGAGATCACCGATTCAGTCTCCGGCGGCATTGTCGTGCCCCAGACTTATTTCTACGCAATCAATGAGTTCCAGAATCAACAGCGCAGCATCCAATATGTCGAGCTCGGTTCCGCCCAGGCTGGCGATATTGCAAAACCGACCGACGGCGCGTTGAAGAAATATTTCGAGGACCGCAAAGTCCTATTCCGCGCGCCCGAATATCGCAAGATCGTGAGCGTTGCGGTCACGCCGCAGGACTTGGCGAAATCGAGTCAGGTCTCCGACGCCGACGTAAAAAAATACTACGACGATAACATCGGCCAGTACACCACGCCGGAGCGCCGGCACGTCGAGCAAATCGTATTTCCCAGTATGGCCGAAGCGCAGGCTGCGAGCACGCGAATCAAAGGAGGTTTGAGCTTCGCTGCGCTTGCCACCGAGCGCGGGCTCAAGCCGAGTGACATTGATCTCGGCACCGTGCCGAAGGCCGGCATCGTCGACCCGGCCGTGGCTGATGCCGCGTTTTCACTCAAGGCTGGCGAGGTGAGCGCGCCGGTGAAGGGCCGCTTCGGCGCCGTGTTGGTGAGGGTGGCCGAGATCGAGCCTGGCGGCACCAAGCCGCTGTCGACGGTGGCGCCCTTTATCCGCAACGACATCGCGCTCAATCACGCCAAGAGCGAGGTGCAGGACATTCACGACAAGATCGAGGATGCGCGCGCCGGCGGCGCCACGCTGACAGAGGCGGCGCAGAAGCTAAAACTCCGAGCCGTCACTGTGGATGCGGATCGTTCGGGGCGCGATCCGGCCGGCAAGGTGGTCACCAGCCTGGCCGATGCGAACGAGGTGATCAGCAACGCCTTTAGCAATGATGTCGGCGTCGACACTTATCCGATCGACACGCAAGGCGGCTACGTCTGGTATGAGGTGGAAGGGATTACGCCGGCGCGCGATCGCACCCTCGACGAGGTCAAAAGCGAGGTCGAGCAACGCTGGCGCGAGGACCAGATCGCCGAGCGGCTCAAGGCGAAGGCGGCCGATCTGGTTGCCAAGGCCAAGCAGGGCGATGCCTTCGACAAGTTGGCCACGGCCGCGGGCGTGAAGGTCGAAACGGCGAGCGGCCTCAAACGAGGCGCAGCGCCACCCGGGGTGCCTGGCAAGGTGGCTGACGCTGCCTTCCACATCGCCAAGGGTGCCTTCAGCAGCTCCGATGGCGACCAGCCGACGCAGTGGTTCGTGTTCCAGGTCACGGATGTGAAGACGCCTGCCGCCGACCTAACGTCGGATGAGGGCAAAAAGGTCAATCAGCTGCTGCAGACATCGCTGAAGGACGACGTTTTGAGCCAGTACGTGGCCTGGGTCGAAGATTACCTGGGCACGACCGTGAACCAGTCGATGCTGGCACAAGCCCGCGGCGGGGGCACGCCGGAAGCCGAATAAATGCACATCGCGCCTGCGGCCGATGAATTTGCCGGCAAGTACGCGGCGGGTGTTCCGCAGGTCGTGTGGACGACGCTCGTGGCCGATCTGGAAACGCCGGTTTCGGCTTTTCTGAAGGTCACCGGCGCGCGCTCCAAAGCGTCTTTGAAAGATTCGCCTGCAGGCAGCTTTCTGCTCGAATCGGTCGAGGGCGGCGCCGTGCGCGCCCGTTACTCGATCATCGGCATCGAACCAGACCTGATCTTCCGCACGAGCGGACGCCGGGCCGAGATCAACAGCAACCCGCAGGCCGATGCGGACGGCTTCGCACCCGCGGCGCGCCACCCCCTTGCCGCGCTGCGCGCGTTCATCGAGGAAAGTCGCATTGCGCTGCCGCGCGTGCTGCCGCCCATGTCCGCAGGCGTGTTCGGCTATCTCGGCTACGACATGGTGCGGCTCCTCGAGGACACGCTGTCAGCGCCCGCCGCAGATCCGCTCGGCATTCCCGATGCGGTGCTGGTGCGGCCCACCCTGGTGATCGTGTTCGACGCTGTCGACGACACGATTACGGTGGTCACCCCGGTGCGGCCGCAGCAGAATGTTTCCGCCAAAAGTGCTCTCGCGCGGGCGCGCGAGAGTTTGTCCGCGGTGGTCGACGCGCTCGACCGGCCGCTCGACAAGTCCAGCGGTGAGATCCACTTGGGGCCGCTCGAAGTTGCCGCGCGTTCCAACACCAGCCCCGCCGAGTTCAAGCGCATGGTGCTGCGCGCCAAGGAATATATTGCCGCCGGCGACATCTTTCAGGTCGTGCTCTCGCAACGCTTCGAGGCGCCCTTCTGCCTAGCGCCGTTCGCCCTTTATCGGGCGCTGCGCCGGGTCAATCCCTCGCCGTATCTGTTTTTCCTCGACTTCGGCGGCTTCGCGGTCGCCGGATCGAGCCCGGAAATTCTGGTCAAGACGAGCGGCGGCACGGTGACGATCCGGCCCATCGCCGGCACGCGTCGCCGGGGCGCCACCCCGCACGAGGACCAGGCCTTGGCAGCAGAATTGCTCGCTGATCCTAAGGAACGCGCCGAGCACCTGATGCTGCTCGACCTTGGCCGCAACGATGTCGGCCGCGTGGCCGAAATCGGCAGCGTCAAGGTCACGGATCAGTTCTTCATCGAGCGCTACAGCCAGGTGATGCACATCGTCTCCAACATCGAAGGCAAGCTGCGCCGCGATTGCGATGCGCTAGACGCGCTCGCCGCCGGTTTTCCAGCGGGCACGGTCTCCGGCGCGCCGAAGGTGCGTGCCATGCAGATCATCGACGAATTGGAAAAGGTGAAACGCTCGCTCTATGCCGGATGCGTCGGCTATTTCTCCGCCGGCGAGGAAATGGACAGCTGCATCGTGCTACGCACCGCGTTGATCAAGGACGGCATGATGTACGTGCAGGCCGGCGCCGGCATCGTCGCCGATTCGAATCCCGATTTCGAGCAGCAGGAATGCATCAACAAGGCCAAGGCGCTTTTTCGCGCCGCCGAAGAAGCACAGCGCTTCGCCTCCGCTGCCGCCAAAGGTCAGTGATCAAAGCGCACCCACGCAGAACCGACGAGCAAATTGAAGCGCTGCAGAGGGCCACAAAAATCGGGGGCGATATAATCGCCCCCTTGGATCAGGACCGGGCAAATCGATGTGCTCGCGCAGCCGCGTCGCAGACGGAACTCAGACACGGCCCCCGGAGTGCCCCGTCCTGATGGCTACGACCTGCCATAGCAGTGGTAGTACTCGCCCCAGTTCGTGCTCCATTTCTTAAAGCCAATATTGCAGAACGGGCTCTTGGGGGGGCCCTGCACCTGCCGGACCGGCCGCGCCGCCGGCCGAGGCTGCGCACCATAGCAGTGGTAATACTCGCCCCAGTTCGTGCTCCATTTCTTAAAGCCGATATTGCAGAACGGGCTCTTGGGGGGGCCCTGCACCTGCCGGACCGGCCGCGCCGCCGGCCGAGGCTGCGCACCATAGCAGTGGTAATACTCGCCCCAGTTCGTGCTCCACTTCTTAAAGCCGATATTGCAGAACGGGCTCTTCGCGGCGGCCCCCTGTGCATGCACAGAAATCGTCGGCGCCGTCACCAAGCCGAGCGCCAGCGCCGCTCCGAGAATGACGAACTTTCTCATTGTTTTTCCTCCGTTTTCCTCCCCCTTCCCCCCTCGACGGCGCTGCCGCCGTCGGTAAAAGATTACCGGATTCGGCTCTGAAGTATATGGAAAATTTGCGACCTTTAGCCGCAAGTTTACGATACGTTTATGGCACGGCGCAAATGGCGATCAGCAAGGCTCAGCTCCCTGCCGTGCAGGACGACGGCCGTGTTCAAAACCGCTTGGCGACTGACGATGCCCGAGTTGGTCGGACACGCGGTTTTGGCGCCGGCGGACGCCACCGCTCTGGCTTCCGCGTCGGCGGCTCGTACCGCGGTCGCGGTCCGACCGGAGTAGGCCCTGCGTTGCCCTGTCGTGGTCGACATTTACGCCCCAGCCGAATCCTTGCCAACGCACTGTTTGGGGCTTTTGGCTCTGCCATTAGTGCTTTCGCTGAAGCTTCTCTACTTCCCGCCGGCGATAAAACGCGCGATCCACATCGATTGAAGCGATTTCTTTCATTTCGATCGCAGCTTGTCCCACGCAACGACAGCGTCTTCCACAATTGGGCAAGGCCACCACCTATCCGCATGCCGCAGCATTGCCAGCACGGAGTCATAGACGCAATCTTTTGCCTCTCCGCCAAATCCATTCTGTGACATTAGAAGTTCCTTCGAACCATCGCCTCGTGCCACCTATTGAACGACGGGCCTGGGCGGCGAGTCCAGCTGCTACTGATAGTCAGTTCACGGATATCGCCTCGTACCGGATCCGGTGGTCGCCACAACAAACTTAGACGCTAGCTTCACACGGGCGGGGCGCAGCCGGCGCCGAGCGCGGTTGCTTCTCCATGCAATCAGATCGTCCGGTCATTACCGATCTCGCCTTTCGCACGCGATGTTGCCGTTACCATCGGCGATGCACACCTTAAAGCTTCCAAAGACACGTCGATTCCGACATAATGGTTCATGGTCGTCCCTTCTATGAGGGATGATGGAGCGGGCGGCGCCCAACTCGTATTGGCTTTTGACACCACCATCACTTTGACAGACGACTCCCTTTCGCCGCCTTAGCCACTGGGTCATGTTACCACCATCTAGATCGCCGGGCGGCAGTTCGGGGGGCATCACTCCGATGTTGAAGACCTAGGTGCGCTGATGACCGTGCTCCGCGATTTCATCGATGAGGTTGCCAACGAGCTCGACACGCGTACCGATAAGGCGCTCGCCCCCCTTCACTGGGTTAAATTCGTCAAACTGCTTGATGATATTGATCGAGATGAAGAGATGCGCGAATTGCGCGGAAAGGTGGAGCAAATCGTCACTAAACACGATATGCGTTTCCAGGATCGTTGCTTAGCGCTGATACCCTTGCTTAGCGCTGATCCGGCCATCGCTCCTGCATTTACCAGGCGGCGCCGCGCTGCCGTAACCGCACTCGCGACATTGTAGCTGCCCGGCTACTGGAGCGCGGTCGAATCAGTCGATCCATTGCGCATTCGCCAGGGCCGGGCAGAGGAGGCGGCGCACTTGTCGGCCTAGATTTTTAGAGAGATTTGAGGCAGATTTCTTCAACCTGGTCTTCACGTAAGGCTGCGACATTGTTGTCAAATATGAGCGACCGTGCGGAACGAATCGTCGTCAGACCACGTTGCTGATTCAGGATCGTCGTCAGACCACGTTGCTGATTCAGGCAAGACCAACAGTCCAGCAAAAGGATTTCGGATGTGCGATTATAGTCTTCATGGGGTTTCGTCGCGCCCAGCAAAAGTCGGAGACAAGCTGGTTGCGACGAAATTTGCGAGATCAAGCACTCGTGGCTTTGCCGCCGTGGGAGAGCGCGGTCCCAAGCTTGTGATCGACGACAGTCCGCCCAGCGTGGCGGTTTGCCTTCTGCCTGGACGGAGCTGGCTTTTGATGACGATGTCCACTACGAGCGCACCTTCACACCTGTTGGCAACGCCCGCCTGAAACACAAGGTCGCACGCTTTCGGCAGATGGACCTGGACGATCCGCACGTTCAGCACGATGCATTGGAATTCCCAGATGGGCAGCTTGTGAAGGCCGGGCGGCTCGCAGCCGGGCAAACCGCCACGGTGCTTCAACTGCCGTTCGCAGCCCAGCGCCCCGAGGTTGCTGAAGCTGGGCATACGGCCCGCTGGTCGCGCGTCACGTTGAACCGGGCATTCAGGCCGGGAAAGGCGGCGATCCCGGTTCCGAACCAGGCCACGGTCGTCTTGTGGCAGATCTTGCGCAGCACAGCCCTCAGATTCTCGATAAGGTTGTTGCAGTCATGCCGCTTTTCGAAGGCGCACAAGCAGCTGCCTGCAAAGATCAATGCGAAGAAGATCGAGGCAAGCTTCAAGGATGAACCGATCGCAGTGACGGTGAAGAAGCCCGCGCCTGAGAAGAAGGTCGCGGTGAAGGCTGCTTAGCCGGCCGCCAAAGCGAGTCCGGATCGCACTGGCTAAAGAGCTGCAGCCTGCAATGTTAGAGGTGCAGGCTAGGCAGCCTAAAAGGCCGTCCGAAATGCGCGGCAAACAGGCTCGCGTTTAATAGCCAGCAGAACAAAATAGGCTGCATGAAAGCAGATGTTCGTTCGCTCGGCCGACGAGCCTGCTGGTTGTTGGCAGGCGATAGTGCGGCTCGACCATATGGCAACCTCGTTGGCGTGCGTGTGCTACTCGCGGTCACGGCCATGAACAACGCTTTTACAGCGTTCCCAACGAGCTACGTCCGTGTACCGCCCCGGCTTTCCGGGCCGCTGCCATAAGGGGCGTGTGAGACCACATCCCGGTGCAAAATCCTCGTAGCGGGGCGTCAGTCCGCACGGTTGCACGATAAAGATGTATGCGATATGCATGTGTTGGCCGCGCGAGGTTCGCGCCACCAAAGGGGACTGTGGTCGAGGCAGATCGAGGAACGCTGGAGCCCAGAAACCCGCTGCCGTTCGGGTTTATGCGCCTTCCCGGTTTTCCTGGCCCTCCCATTTACCGTTGGGAGCGATTCAGCGATGACTGCAAGAGAATTTCAGATCAATAAGGTTCTCGGCTTTGTGCTGGGAACGCTGTTGTTCCTGCAAGCGCTGCATATCATCGACGGGACCTTTCTGCCGTCCAAGCCGCATTCTGCAGCCGTGATGAAGGCGGAGCAGTCGGGTAAGGGCGAGGCAGTCGCTGACCCGCAGTTCAACCGGCTGCTTGCCAGCGCCTCCCCCCAGCACGGCGCGCAGGTCGCCAAGCAGTGTGGGATTTGCCACAACTTCGAGGAAGGCCAAGGCCCCAAGATCGGCCCCGACCTCTACGGCGTTGTTGACCGCCCGGTCGCATCGATCCCTGGCTTCAACTACACCCCCGCCCTGAAGGGCAAGGGCGGCAAATGGACGTTCGCCGCGCTCGACAAATGGCTGACCAATCCGCGCGGCGACGTCCCCGGCACGGCCATGACTTTCGCCGGCCTATCGAACGAAAAGCAGCGTGCCGATGTGATCGCCTATTTGGATACCCTCTCGAAGAACCCGGTGCCGCTGCCGAAGCCCCAGTAACGCCTGCCAAAGCTGGTCGGGGAACTCGAAGTGAGCCTGACGTGTGTCGCGCCAAAAGCGCCACCGGGTTGCCTTGCCGGTTAAGGTGCGCCGGCCTCGCCGAACCCCGCCTCCTCGGCATTGTGATTAACGGAAGCGCGAGCGTGACGATCAAAGACCGGCAGCTACAGCGCGGCAGCGACCCAACACGCCGGCGGTAGAGGAACCTTCGTCACACTCGGACGGTTGCCCGCCTTCCGCAAAGCCGTTGTCGAGCTCGCGGAGTTGGCAACACGGCGCAACGTCGGAAAACCGAGGAACAGTCTGCCTTGCCATACGAGCAGCGGCGGCCCGCACGTATAGAGCGCGCGAGCGAGTTGATCGGCGCGTTGGTCATCGGCGGCTGTGGTCTACGCGTCCACAGCGCAAAAGGCCAGACGAGTCGAGCGGCCAACTGACGGCTTTGGCGCCGGGCGCGGCTACCCAGCAGAGGCGCCGGCGCCCCAGACGTAGATGCAGGCAAACAGGAACAGCCACACCACATCGACGAAGTGCCAGTACCAGGCGGCAAACTCGAAGCCGAGATGCTGGTTCGGCTTGAACTGCCCGGCCATCGCGCGGACCAAGCAGACGGTCAGAAAGATCGACCCGATGATCACGTGAGCGCCGTGAAATCCGGTCGCCATGAAGAAAGCAGCGCCGTACATGTTGCCCGAATAGTGGAACCCGGCATGGGAGTATTCCCAGGCCTGACACAGCGTGAAGCTGATGCCGAGCAGAATGGTGAGCGCAAGCCCCCGCACCAGTCCCTTGCGGTCACCCTGCAACAACGCGTAATGGGCCCACGTCACCGTGGTACCCGAGGTCAATAGGATGAGCGTGTTGAGCAGTGGCAGGTGCCAGGGATCGAAAGTTTCGATGCCCTTGGGTGGCCAGACGCCGCCGGTGAACGCCACGCGGCCAACGTCTCTCAACTCGTTGGGGAACAGCGCGGTGTTGAAATAGGCCCAGAACCAGGCGACGAAGAACATCACCTCAGAGGCGATGAACAGGATCATGCCGTAGCGGTGCGAGATCTGCACCACCCGCGTGTGATCGCCTTCGTACTCGGCCTCGTGAATAACGTCGAGCCACCAGCCGACCATGGTGTAAATGATGCCGAGTACGCCTGCGCCGAAAATCACGGGCGCGAACACGACCGAGGCGTGCATCCACAGGACCAACCCGACGGCGAGGACGAAGGCCGAGGCGGCGCCGACTGCCGGCCACGGGCTGGGATTGACCAGGTGATAGTCGTGGTGCGGCTTGGCGTGTGCAACATCGGCCATCGTCATCGTCTCCACTTTGCCGCACCGGCCACGTCCGCGCTTTGTTCCATTCGTTCTGGATGCGGTCGGATTTCCCTGCAATCGCGCTCTCGCTCACCGCCTGCTCTGGCTGGCGCGCCGGATAGAAGGGCTAGAACAGCGTGATCGTGCGCAGCTCGTCCTGATCGAAATTCTCCGCTAGCTTGGCATCGACGTAGAATATGACTGCCATGTCGCGCCTTTGACGGGGCTGCAGGATCTGTTCGGTGAAGCATGGCGCCGCCGCATAGGCCACCATCAGCGCGGACAGCACTCCCGCAGAGGAATGCGGCCGCGAGATCGCATCGGTGGCGCGCGGCCGGTTGTACCCGACGTAAAGCCTTTTTGAGTACCCCGGGCACGATTTCGTCCGCTGTCGTCATGCCGCAAACTGGCCGAACAGCCCTCCCGACATCCGGTCAATCAACAACATGGCGAATAATAGGAACAGGTAGAGAATTGAGAAGGCGAACAATTGCTTGCTGGCCCGGTGTCCGTCCCGCTCCTTGCGGACGCGCAACGCCAACACGATCAGGGCTGCGCCGATCACCGTAGCCGAAATGCCGTAGGCTGGCCCCGTGTAGCCGAGCAGCCAGGGCGCGACGCCGAGCGGCGCAAGGATCAGCGTGTAGAGCAGAATTTGCCGCCGCGTCTCTTCCGCGCCCGCGACCACCGGCAGCATCGGGATGCCGGCTCGGGCATAATCGTCACTGCGGTAGAGCGACAGTGCCCAGAAATGCGGCGGCGTCCAGAAGAAGATGATGAGAAACAACAAGATCGGCTCTGCAGCGAGCGAGTCGCTCGCCGCCGCCCAGCCGATCATCGGCGGCAGCGCGCCCGCGGCGCCGCCGATCACGATGTTCTGCGGCGTCGAGCGCTTCAGCCACATCGTGTAGATCACGACGTAAAAGAAGATCGTAAATGCCAGCAGCGCAGCCGACAGCACGTTGACCGACAGGCCAAGAGTCACCACCGCGAACGTCGCCAGCGTGAAGCCGAAGCCGGCCGCCTCACCGGGGGTGACGCGGCCCCGCGGAATAGGCCGGCCAGCCGTGCGCCCCATCCGCCCGTCGATGTCGGCGTCGTACCACATGTTGAGCGCGCCCGCGGCGCCGGCGCCGACAGTGATGCACAAGAGCGCGACGAAGCCAATCACCGGATGGACATGGCCGGGCGCAAGCACAAGTCCGACCAGCGCTGTGAACACCACGAGCGACATCACCCGCGGCTTCAGCAGTTCGATGTAATCGCCGACACCCGCAATCGAGGGCTCGGCGCGGGCAGGCGTGACGCTCATCGGATCAACGGCAGGGTTTCATATTGATGGAACGGCGGCGGCGATGGCAGCGTCCACTCCAGCGAGGTGGCGCCGGCACCCCAAGGATTGGCGCTCGCCCGCTCCTTGCGCAGAAACGCCTGCGCCACGCCGAAGAAAAACACCAGCGTACCGACGCCTGAGATGTAGGCGCCGATCGAAGAGATGAAATTCCAATCCGAGAACGCGTCCGGATAGTCCGCAACGCGCCGCGGCATGCCGGCCATGCCAAGGAAGTGCTGCGGGAAGAAGGCAACGTTGACGCCGATGAAGGTCAGCCAGAAGTGCCACTTGCCGATGGTTTCGTTGTACATGTAGCCAGTGATCTTCGGGAACCAGTAATACCAGCCGCCAAAAATCGCAAAGATGGCGCCGAGCGACAGCACGTAGTGGAAGTGCGCGACCACGTAATACGTGCCATGCAGATACCGGTCGACGCCGGCATTGGCCAGCACCACGCCGGTGACGCCGCCGATGGTGAACAGGAAAATGAAGCCGACTGCCCACAGCATCGGCGTCTTGAAGTCAATCGAGCCGCCCCACATGGTGGCGACCCATGAGAAGATCTTCACGCCGGTCGGCACCGCGATCACCATGGTGGCGGCGATGAAGTAGGCCTGCACGCTCGCCGACATACCGACGTTGTACATGTGGTGGGCCCAGACGACGAAACCGATGCCGCCGATCGCCACCATGGCGTAGGCCATGCCCAGATAGCCGAACACCGGCTTCTTCGAGAATGTCGAGACGATCTGGCTGACCATGCCGAAGCCCGGCAGGATCAGGATGTAGACTTCGGGATGGCCGAAGAACCAGAACAGGTGCTGGAACAGGAGCGGATCGCCGCCGCCTTGCGGATCGAAGAACGTGGTGCCGAAATTGCGGTCGGTGAGCAGCATGGTGATGGCGCCGGCCAGCACCGGCAATGCCAGCAGCAACAGAAATACCGTTACCAGCTCGGCCCAGACGAACAGCGGCATCTTGTGCATCGTCATGCCGGGCGCGCGCATGTTGAAGATGGTGGTGATGAAATTGATGGCGCCCAGAATGGATGAGGCGCCGGCCAGATGGATCGACAGAATGACGAAATCCATCGCCGGACCGGGATGCCCGGACGTCGACAGCGGTGCGTAGATCGTCCAGCCCGTGCCGGCGCCGTTAGTGCCGGGCTCGCCGCCCGTGAACATCGACGTGATCAGAAGTGCGAACGAAGCCGGCAACAGCCAAAACGAGATGTTGTTCATGCGCGGAAACGCCATGTCGGGCGCGCCGATCATGAGCGGAATCATCCAGTTGCCGAATCCGCCGATCATCGCCGGCATGATCACGAAGAAGATCATGATCAGGCCATGCGCGGTGACCGTCACGTCGTAATAGTGCGTCTCGTGAAAGATCTGCAGGCCCGGATACATCAGCTCGCCGCGGATCAGGATGGAGGCGGCGCCGCCGATCAGCCCGGCAACCAGCGCGAACACCAGGTACATGGTCCCGATGTCCTTGTGGTTGGTCGAATAGAGATAGCGGCGCCAACCATGAGGGAGTGCGTGGCCGTTATCATCGGGGTGTGTCGTGTGTGCTATCGCATCCATTGCCAGTCCCTCGTTAGCGGCCGCCCTTTATTCGGATCGGACGCAGTCGCTCCGGCGATGCCCAAGAGCGGGCGGCCGGAAAATTCAATCATCGCGCCGGTGCACCCGCTGCCGCCAACGTGGTTAGCGGAGGAGATGCCGCCGCGGCGGCGAATTTCTGTTTCGCCTGTGCGGCCCAGGCGGTGAATTCCTGGTCGCTGACGACGCGCACGGCGATCGGCATGAACGAATGATTGACGCCGCACAGCTCGGAGCACTGGCCGTAGTACATGCCTTCGCGCGTCGCCTTGAACCATGTATCATTGATGCGGCCCGGAATGGCGTCGATGCGAACGCCGAACGACGGCACCGCGAACGAATGAATGACGTCGGCGCCGGTCACCAGCACATGCACCACCTTGTTGAGCGGCACGACTACCTCATTATCGACGGTGAGGAGCCGCGGCTGACCGGGCTTGAGGTCCTTGTCGGCGACGACGGTCGAATCGAATTGGAAATTGCCGTTGTCCGGATAGCTGTAGCTCCACAGCCACTGCTTGCCGACAGCCTTAATGGTGAGATCCGGCTTCGGCACGTCGAGCTGGGTGAACAGCAGGCGGAACGAAGGGACGGCAATCAGCATCAAAATAACGACCGGGACGATAGTCCAGATCACCTCGAGCACCGTGTTATGGGTCGTGCGCGACGGTACCGGATTTGCGCGCGCATTGAAGCGCGCGATGATGATCGCAAGCAGAACCAGGACGAACACCGCAATCGCGGTGGTGATCCAGAACAGGAAGGTGTTGAAGCCGTAGATCTCTTGCCCGACCGGCGTCACCGGAGCCTGCATTCCGATTTGCCAGTGCGTGGGCTGCCCGATGCCGGCCGGCGCGGCGCCGGCGTCCGCAAGCAAAATCCCAAGCATCAGCGCAGTCGCGCTCAACCGTGCCAGTACCGGCATCGCTCTCGACTCCGAGCTGCCCCGATCACGGCCCGTCTGGCGGTGCCGATGCCGCGCAGCCAACACATGCATATCAAATACATGTTTATCATGCAATAGCGGGCTGCCAGCAGACGCCGGCGGGGGTCTGGCAACGGTCTCTGACGATCTTCGTGGCGTTGAGCGGGCAACTCGGCGCACTCCCTATGTTGCAGCACCGGCGCCGGCATAACCTATCTGGAGAATACGCAGCTTGTCCCGGCGCCGGGAATATCGGCGCCAAGCGCGTTCATATTCCTGATCTTCGCTGGCGATGCCTGCGGCTCGCCCGCATCACTCTCGGCAACCGCAATGTCGATGCTACCGTCTTGCCGGGGCCGCGCAGACAGCCTCACGCCCGCTATTGGCCGGGCTTGCCAGTCACACGAGGAAAATTGCCATCAGGATCACAATTCCGGCGACCACGGCGACGGCGCTCTTCGTGAGCGTCACGAACGCGCGATAGGTCTGCTCGTGTCCGACGTAATCGTTGCCCTTAGCTGTGGCGTATGAGACCTGGCCGTGATCGTCCATAGCATCCCTCCAGGCGGAGTACGGTTGCGATTTAGCGTAATTGCGCCCGTGGGGCAACGAAGCCCTGTACCCGGATCCCAACGAACCTCGGATTTTGGATGAAAGTTCCGCACGAATTGGCGGCCGGACGCGCTCCATGTGATCGACAAGCGGCATTTTGGCGCGGGCAATCTGGGAGTAACCGAGCTCGCAGGACAGGGCATGCCAATGTTCGATCGCCCCAACCCATAGTAAGGGTCGGCATGATGCTACGAATCAAGCCGCCGAGCGGGCCGGCGCTGGCGAACGCGGTTGCCGGCGTTCCGGCGTCAAGGGTTAAATATTGCCTGGGGGATCGGCCCCCGTGGGTCCCAGAGCCGCAGGTCGGACCAGGCCCGCCACGCTCCACGGTATGTGGCGTCAACCCCAGCGCATTGGCTAATATTACGTCAGTTCAGGTTTGAGCTTGCAATTGCAGCTTGCGCGCCGGCCATTCGAGCGGCGCGTGGAGGATAAAAACGATGGCAGCTCCCCAAGGCAAACTGGCCGAAGGCGATATACGTCTGGTTGCTCTAGCGATGATCGCCGAGGCGCCCCGTCACGGCTACGAGATCATCAAGCTGATCGAGGACAAGACGGCCGACTGGTACTCGCCAAACCCCAACATCATCTACCCAATGCTGACCAATCTTGCGGAAGAAGGCTATCTAACCGGGTCGAGCGAACCTCCGAGGCTTTACACGATTACCGAGCACGGCCAGGCCTACCTCAAGGAGAACCGTGATCTCGCCGATGTCGTCCTCAACCGCCTGACTGCGCTGGGCGAACGGGTCAAGCGCTGGCGGCAGGCCCTTGGAACGGATAGGCGGCCTGAGGCGCTCGATGATAGCGCAGAAAGCCTGGTGGACATACTCGCCCGCGCGGCCGACAATTTGCATCGAAGATAAAAACTTTTGCTCGGACCAGCACGGGCTGCGGCGTGATCGTTAGCCCGCAGCAATGGCGTTTGCACGAAAGATGTTTCACAGCACTATCAGACCGCCCCTTCTGATGTTATTGTTTCGTTTTCCTGGGTGGTGGGAGCGGCGGCAGCCAGGCGGAATCGAGTGCGCCTGAAGCCAACGCATCGATCCGGGCGGCCATCACGAAATCGGACTCGTGCAACCCCCCGATCTTTCGAGTAGTCAAGGATACTTCGCAAAAGCCCCAGCCCAACGCGAGCTCCGGGTGGTGCCAAATTTCCTCTGCAAGTGCGCTCACCGCGTTGGCGAATGCCAAGGCGGTTCGGTAATCGCGAAATCCGAAGCGGCGCTTGATGCAGCGAGCCGCTGCGTCAAGTTCCCAATTGGCAAGCTCGGCGATGTAGGATGCGCACTCTTCGCGCGTGAGCGGCTCGACGCCGCCTCGGCAAGGAATGCAGGGACGCTGCGCGAGCTTAGGCATCACAGCTTCACATTTAGCGATCTCAACTCGTTTGTCACTGGCACGAAAATACCCGTACAATTGCGACGGTCACGTCGGCGCCTCGGGCGCGAGTTTGGGCACCATGGTGCGGTGCTTCTCGATCGCCTCCACTTCGCCCGCCGAGATGCAATGCTCGGCATGATCACGGAAAGCCTGCGACAGCAGGGCAGCAAACATGCCGAGCAGTCCGAAGGCGGCCAACCACCAAATGTGCCAGACCATCGCAAAGGCGAAAACGAAGGACATCCCTCCGAGCAAGACGCCGGCGCTGCTGACGTCGGGAATCATGATGTCGTGAAATCGGGCGGGTCTATGGTCCGCCATACCCGCCTGCTTCATGGCCCACCATGCATCGATGCCCTGCACGTGTGGCACGACGGCGAAGTTGTACGCCGCCGGTGGCGAGGCGGTCGCCCATTCCAGCGTCCTGCCGTTCCACGGATCGCCGGTTGAGACGGCAAGGGCGGCGCGGTCGCGGACGCTGACGGCGAGCTGAATGGCGAGACACGCGATGCCACAAAGGATCACGAAGGCGCCGAATTCCGCCACGATGAGATATGGCTGCCAGCCGGCGACATAGTAGCGCTCGAGATGCTGTGGCATGCCCATGAAACCCAGAACATAAAGTGGCACGAAGGCCAAATAGAAGCCGACCAGCCAAGCCCAGAAGGCCCGCCGCCCCCATTTCTCCTCGAGCCGAAACCCGAACGCCTTGGGAAACCAATATTGGTATCCGGCGAAATAGCCGAACAGCGCACCAGGGATCATCATGTTGTGGAAATGCGCCACCAGGAACGTTGTATCGTGCATCACATAATCTGGCCCGAGCGCGAGTAACACCCCTGTCATACCCCCAACAATAAACGTGACGATAAAGCCGAGTGTAAACAGCACCGGCACGGAAAATTGCATTCGGCCGCGATACATCGTGAACAACCAGTCGAAAATCATCACTCCTGTCGGTACGGCGATGAGCGGCGCCATCCTACCGAAAAAGGCATTCACATCAGAGTTCGCGCCCATGGTGAAGAAATGGTGCACCCACACACTGAACGAGAGCACGGTAATGCCCGCAATCGCGTAGACCAGCGACTCGTATCCGAACAATCCCTTTCCCGAGAACGTCGCCACGACTTCCGAATAGATGCCAAACGCCGGCAAAAGCAGGATATAGACCTCGGGATGCCCCCACATCCAGAACAGGCTGATATAGTTCCTTATATTGCCACCCTCACCATTGACGAAAAAGTGCATGTCCAGATAGCGGTCCAGAGCAAGCAGCACCGCGGCAACGGTCAAAGCCGGAAAGGAGAGCACAATTAAAATGCTTGTACATAGCGCTGTCCAGGTGAAGAGCGGCATCATCATTAGCCGCATCCCAGGCGCTCGCCGCTTGATGATAGTCACGAGAAAATTGATCCCGGTCAGCATTGAACCCACTCCGCTGACTAGGACCGCCCACAACCAGTAATCGACACCGACGCCCGGACTGAACGGTGCTTCCGAGTAGGGCGGGTAAGCGGTCCAGCCAGCCGCGGAAAACTTGCCGATGACCAGCGAGATCACAACCAGAGCGGCGCCGGACGCGGTCAGCCACAGGCTCACCGAGTTCATAAAAGGACAGGCCATCTTGCGCGCGCCGATCTGCTGCGGGACGACGATATTGAACAGGCCGACCAGGAACGGCATCGCCACAAAGCAGACCATGATGGTGGCGTGGGAGGTGAGAATCTGATCGAAATGGTCTGGGGCCAGATAGCCGCGTGAGTCGAGTGCAATCGCCTGCTGGGTTCGCATCATCATGGCATCGATGAAACCACGCACCAACATGATTAGCGCCAGCGTCACGTACATGACGCCGATTTTCTTATGGTCGAGGCTTGTCACCCATTCTGTCCACAGATAGCGCCATTGGCCGAACCAAGTGATAAGCGCCGCAACGCCAACTGCGCCCGACACAGTGATCAGCGCGCCAACCATGGCGATGCCACTGTAAAACGGTAGGGCGTCACTCGTCAGCTTGCCGAGCATGCCAGAGGTCTCTATCGCGATTTCGCGTGCGAATTGCGCGAAGCATTCTCCGGCATGCGAGAGTACTGAGTCAGGCTGCGCGGTCAATTATTAGCTGTATTCAGCTGAAACGCAGGTGCCGTCGCAGGGTTGGTGGGAATTGAGAGTGGCGTAGTCTCCGGGTTGCTCAACCCAAACGATTCGGCGTTGAAACCGCCGATGGAGACCACGCCATGGAAAGGACTAGCACGAAGCCTGCAGTCGCGCATTCGAGACCTGAGGCGAGCGCCCAGCTTTTTGAGGACTGGTTTGACCCGATCGAATCAGGGGTACGCGAGCGGGTTCGTTCCTTCATCGAGCACATGATCGAGATCGAGCTCGCGGAGGCGCTATCGCGGCCACGCTACGGCCGATTGGCGAAGGCTGAAGGCCCCTCCGGCGAGGGGCCGGCCGGCGTCAGCGGACACCGGCACGGCCATCGGTCGCGGTCGCTGGTGGGCACATTCGGCCCAGTGGAGATTAGCGTTCCACGTGCCCGGCTGAACGCCCCGGACGGCAACGGCAAGACCGTGGAGTGGAAGAGCCGCGTATTGCCGGCTTACGAGCGGCGCACCAAAGCGGCCGAGGCGCTGATTGCCGGTGCGTATCTGTCTGGGGTCAATACCCGCCGGGTCCGTCGGGCGCTGGCGACGCTTTTCCGCGGCGAGGTCAGCAAGGATACCGTCAGTCGCGTGTGGCGTAAGGTCGACAGCGACTGGCAAGCCTGGAATGCCCGCTCGCTCGCGGACGAACCGATTGTGCGGCTGATTCTGGATGGTACGGTCGTTCGTGTGCGGCTCGATCGGAAGGCTACGTCGATCTCGCTTTTGGTGGTGGTTGGCGTGCGAGAAGACGGGCAAAAAGTTCTGCTCTCGATAAAGAACGTCGGTGGCGAGACCAAGGAGGCCTGGCGGGCGGTTCTCGACGATCTCATCAAGCGCGGCCTGCGCAAGCCCGAGTTCTTAATTGTCGATGGCGGCTCTGGCCTTGATGCTGCGTTAGAGGCAATTTGGTCAGATGTGCCGACGCAGCGCTGCACAGTCCACAAAGTTAGAAACTTGCTTGCCCACGCACCCAAGCGGCTTCACGACGAGATCAAAGCTGACTACGACGACATGATCTACGCGGATACTCCCGAGGAGGTGGCGAAGCGACGGATCGCGTTCTTGCGCAAATGGCGTGCGCGGCACAGTGCCGTTTCGGACAGCTTAAACGAAGCCGGCGATCGCCTTTTCACCTTCACGAGGCTTCCGCCGGACCAATGGAAGAGCGCCCGCACCACGAACGCTATCGAACGCCTGCATGAGGAATTCAAACGACGGATCAAGACCCAGACGGTGCTGCCTTCATCTGATACCGCTGCCATGCTTTTCTGGGCACTGCTTGCTTCCGGTCAGATCACCATGCGCAAGATCGATGGCTGGAAAACGCTAGCAACAAAAAATATCGTGCAGCCGCTTGACCTGGCTGCATGATCAGATAACGTCACTCCACCGGAGATCACGCCTACGCAATTCCAACACAATATCTGACGGCACCGAAACGCAGCGCCGATTGCGCTCCCATGCACTCAGCCCTGGGGGGCTGAAACAGCCGCGGTTTGGGGGTTCGCCTAGGGTGCACCGGAACCCGCCGGCGCCGGCGCCGGCGAGGAATTGTGCGTTCCTGCGCTACTTGGCTATCACAAAGATGCACTTGACATGCCGCTTAGGGTCGGTTTCACTTACGTAGCGTACACTGCACCGGTTTGACGACATCCCCGCTGTAGCATAAAGCAGCGCGCATTGCGGGATGACTATGGCGCCGCACTCCAAAAGAAGTGTCCGCGGTCTTCTCTGCACCGGCGACTTTAGTGACGCCGCCCCGCAGCCATCAGAAAACGAGTGATGGGGGGCACGATGGCGTGGCGCCATGAGCATGCTGCGTCAATTCCCATTGAACATGCCAACCCTGGCCCGAGTCAGTTGGGGCTAGTGGTTTATGATGACGGTCTTTTTGCGGATGCTCTCATAGCTCGATCTGCCACCGCTCTGGCAGCCTCCGGTTACCGGCTGGGCGGCGTTGTCCAGTCAAACCCGCACCGGCCTGGTCGACGTCGCTGCGACATGTACCTGAGGGACCTGTTGAGTGGTGAGCAAATAAGAATTCTCGTTCGACCGCGGAAATGAAGCGAGGGGTTGCCACCTTGATCCGGACGCTTTCGCGCGCATCGACGCATGGGTTGAGCGGGCCGTGCTTGAACGTGTCGATCTGCTCATTATCAACAAGTTTGGCAAGGAAGAAGCACGTGGCCGGGGACTGCGACCGGTCATTGCCGACGCTCTGATTGCCGAGATTCCCCTGGTGATCGGTGTCTCTACGCGAAATCTTTGCGACTTTCTGACTTTCGTCGGGGATTCAGCCACGCGTCTGAGGCCCGACAGCGAGGCAATTACGACTTGGTGCCGGAATGCGGTTGAGCGCGCAGCTCACCAGGGATGTCAGCTGCGGGTGTCATCCGTGCAGGCATAGGGAGGATGAAATGGCCGAATATGCGAGTCCCGGCATTATAGTCGAGACAGTGCCGCCAGCCGAGATGGGAGCGGCGCTGGCTGCGGACGCCGCCAATAAAGCCAAATTCGGCACCATTCACCTCATCGTTCGCGGTTTTTTATGCACGCCCTTTCTGGCCTATGGAGCCAGTGTGGTATTTGCCATGGTCGCCGCTGGCATACCACTCGGCGCGGCGGGACTTATCTTCCCGGCTGGCTACGTCACCCTGAGCTTCCTTGGCCTGGAGATGGCGACCGGCAGCTTCGCGACGATGCCCATCGGCATGTACGCCGGGACGGTCACGCCTTTACAGTTGGTTCGCAACTGGACCTGGACTATGACGGGCAACCTGCTCGGAGGCTTATTTTTCGGCTGGCTACTCTGGTTCTCGTTTACCCAGGGGGGGTCTATCGCGCCGAATCCCATGCTCAAGGTCATCGCCCACACTGCCGAGCACAAGGTCGAGTATGTCAAATTTGGCGCCCTTGGATGGTGCGCCGCCATCGGCATGGGGGTTCTTTGTAACTGGCTGGTGAGCCTGGGCTCCGTTATGTCCAAAGCTTCGCGCAGCACTGTGGGCCGGGCGCTGCTGATGTGGATACCGATAGGGATGTTCTTTGCGCTTGGCTTCGAGCACACTGTGGTCAACATGTGGCTCTTCCCGACGGCCATCCTCTCCGGCGCCCACGTGAGCATCTATGATTGGTGGGTGTGGAATCAGATTCCGGTCACCATCGGCAATATCGTGGGTGCGATGGTGCTAAACGGCACCCTGTGGTACTTCACTCATACCTTGCAAAAATAATAGCAGCTCACGTCCATGTTTGAGATAAAGCGCGCCAATTTCTGCGTGAATCTTGGACGGCGCCGAAAGCCTGCTCGACCGGATTCTCGAGGCCGCCTCTGATCGTCGGCCTGACGGAGCACGCTGTGGACAATATTGTCGCGTTTGATGCGACGGCCGATCCACCGGGCAACGCCAGGCTTTTGTTGATATCGCTCCTAGCGTTTTCGCTCGGTTTTGCAGTTTGGGGAATGTTTTCCGCGCTCGCCCCCTTTCTGATCAGGTGGTACAGTTTCAGCGCCACCCAGGTGCTCGTGCTAGCTTCGATGGAACCGCTTTTTGCGGCCGCCGTCAGCATTCCGCTCGGGATCTTGACGGACAAGTTCGGCGGCCGGACGGTTTTCACCCTTTTGCTTTTAAGCCTCACCGTTCCCCTATTTTGCGGGCTCTTCGCCTATGGCTACTACTCGTTTCTGCTTCTGGGGTCGCTGCTCGGACTCGGAGGCGCGAGCTTCGTGGTCGGCAACGCTCATGTGTCATCGTGGTACCCCCAATCGAAGCAGGGTACAGCCCTTGGCATCTTTGCTCTGGGCAACATCGGAATCACGGTTGGCATGATGGCCGTCGCGTTCCTGACGACCCGTGTATCGGGGCCGGGCAGCTGGCGGCTGATATTCCCGATATTCGGCACTTCCACGCTGTTGATGGCGCTGGTCTACTGGTTCTTTACGTCCGATTCTCCGTACAAGCAGCACAAAGGCGTTTCGACGCGTGAAATCGTCGCCGTGTACCGTTCGGGCCCGGTGGTATGGTTGGTGCCCTACCTTTACTGGGTGTCTTTCGGCACCCTCACCTTCTTCGCGTCGGCGATGCCGACCTATCTGGTCGACCGATGGCATGTGGACGCCACCCGCGCGACCGTGGTGTACACCCCGCTGCTGGTGGTCTGCATCGCCCTCACACGTCCGCTGGGCGGCTGGCTAGCCGACCGTTTCGATGCCTTGAGAATCCTGGGTCCGATGTTCGGCATAATGGCCGTTCTGACCCTGGTCATCGCCGTGCAGCTTTCACTGAAGCTCGAGCTGTTCGCCATTTATGTGCATGCGCTGTTCGCGGGCGCCGCTGCGGCAGCGGTCATCAAACTGATCCCTGTCTACTTCCGGCACGTCGGCGCGGTCAGTGGGCTGGCCAAGGCCGCCGGCGCGGCCTGCGGCTTCACCATGACGATGGCCCTGGCCGCCAGCAAGTATCTTCTGGGCAGCTACACCGTCGGCTATGCCATCTGGGCACTGATCAACTTCGCCGCCTTCTACATCGCGTTTTCGCGCATCGGCTTCAGGGATGCGAAACCCGCGCATTGAAGCCATTCCTTCGGCTGAGGCCCCGCGGTGGAGGCGGCGCGAAGGGACGCGGGTAATTCTGGTCGCCGATGCGATCCGTCGCAATGGCCTTCTCAAGGTTGATAGCTGCAAAAGGCCGCGCCCATCTCCAATCCCTTAGCGCTGAATCTCAGCGGCTCATCAGACTACTGAGAAGGCTCTGAACGAGCCCAAAGAAGGCCGTCGCCCAAGCCAGCAGGGCAACATAAACAAACACGTTTGCGACGGGGAGCAAAAAATCCAAACTCATCGCGTCCACCATCTCGAAGGTGCAGACGGCGTACATACCAAGCGGAAAAACCGTACCCCAATACAGCGGCTCATACCTGAAGGGGAATTTCCTGATGAGATGCCGCCAGACGCCGAGCACGACGAGCATTGGGATCCACCAGGTTCCAGTCGCCCAAAAGAAGATCGTGAACCCCTTGAGAAAAGGCAGCAGCGTCTCGAGGAAGGGCGCATCCGTGGCATTCTCGATCAAGATCGAGCCGGCGAGCGTCGAGATCGCCATCGCTCCCATGTTGATCCAGTACGGGGCCGAGAAATCGGCTGGCGCGAACCTGAAAAACGCGTAGCGATAGAAGATCAGCGAGATGATCCAGAGATACATCATGCCGCCCCACAGCCACATCGACAGGGCGACAAAATTGACGTGAAGGCGGACCGGCTGGTGGAAATGTCGCGCGAGGAGCGCGCTCAAAAGCGCGATCGATTGCGTAGCAACAACTGCAAGCAGCCACGCCCCGGTAATGCCCTGATCGATCGTCGGCTTGGCCTCCTTGATGGTCAGGGTCGTGAAAATCGCGTAGGTGAGGACGATCCAGAGGAAGAGACCAAAAATCCAGAGCGCCAAGGCGACGTCATACGCGCCAATGAGTATCAGTTGGTTTCCCAGTACGCTGGTGGCGGCGACTGCGGAGAAGAATCCCGGCCCAGATTGATGATCCATCAAGTCGTCGAGCAGTGCTTGGCGGTAGCGCAAGAGTCGCCACGAGGTGAAAATCCAGAGGAAGAGATACTGCGCCACGTTGAGCCACAGCAGAACGGCGGCAATCGCACGGAGCCCGGCGCGCTCCGACGCGATGGAGACGATACCTGTCGCCATGACCAAGGCGAAATAGGCCGGCGAGAGGCCCCGGACTCCTTCTGCCAGCCACTTTAGGAAGGGGGAGTTTCCACCGCGCATGAATTCGCCGGCTTACACGCGCATCACCCGATGCGTCGCCACCGCGGCAGCGGGGGCGAAATGCACAGCAACTCGTTGCCGGCTCCGGTGAACTTCAGGAAACGGCAGAGGCAATCGGACAGCCGAAGCGGCTTATGGCGCACCAAACGTCACGCGACTAGCGATCATGCTCCCGGCCGGCGGCCATCGCTCGACGCAGAGGTGCGCGAGAGATCTTGCGCTCACTTCTGCCGTATGGCTGGAGCCTACCAAGTTCGCGAAAGGCTGATGGCGACGCTCAGAAGCGTTATCTGATCACGACGCCCATTCCGTCTCGTTGCGGGCCCTTCCTCTGCCGGTGACAGACCGGTTGCTGATCACGAGCTGATACGGGCGCCACAAGTACCAGAACGGGAACATGATCAGATGCACCAGCCGCGAGAATGGGAACAGGGCGATCACCAGGAACCCGTTGAGCATGTGCAGCTTGACTACCGTGGGCAATGAAGAGACGTATGCGGTCTGCGGGTTAAGGCTCACCAGCGATAGAAGCCATGGTACGGCCGTGTTGACATACCAGTCGCCGCCCCACCGATAGACCAGCGAAACATAGAAGCCAAGCGCCACCTGCAGCAGCAGCACCACCAGCAGCACCCAGTCGATGACGCTGGTGACGGAGCGAATACGCACCATGGTGAGGCGGCGCACGAACAGTACGCACAGGCCGACCAGCGCGGCCAGCCCGAACGCAAAGCCTATTACCTCGATCGTATACAGGGCGGACGGCGCAGCTGTGATACTCATCCACATGCCGGGCATAAGAAACCCGAGCAGGTGCGCCAGTAAAACGATCACGATGCCATAGTGCCACGGCACCGACCCCCAGAATAGAGTACGGTTTTCCAGAAGCTGCGAGGACAGTGTGGAGTACGAGAAGCGGTCGCGGCGGTAGCGATAGACACCGCCAAAGACCGCCAACGCGACCGCCACGTACGGAAAAGCCGAGAATAGGACGATGTCACTCATGGCAGCTCCCTCATCACACCCGCAGACCTAATAGGTCGTCTGGGACGACCTCCGCGAGCGGCTTGAAAACCTTGAATTGGTGGCGTCCGCCTTGCTTCCAGAACACGAGGTGCGTTTCGACCGGCGGGCAGCCGGGATCGGAACAGGGGAGTTCCGACACCATGATGGTTTCGCCCTCGGGAAGATTGAAATGCTCGCGCGCCCAGGTACGAACGCGCTCTTGCTCGGCAGAGATCCCGGGGCTTTTCTTCGTCAAGCCAAGATCGAGCAGAAGACGCAGGGCCTCGAGCACCTGATGGTAAGGGTGGGCGCGTTTTTCGCCAGCATCCTGGCTGTTGTAATCGTCGCTCAGTGCCAGAAGGAAGCCAGGCCCAAGAATGTCACCCTGGCTCTGGCCCTTGAGCTGCTTTCGTTCTTCGCGATCGTCGAGCTTGGCGCGCTCGATGCCGGTATGACCGTCGACGTCTGTCGGCCCGTCGTGCTGGTGGGAATCGGTTTCCGGTTTGGTCGTCATCCGTGCGAGCGCCGGCAGCACGCCGCGGTTCAGCAGCTCGTCGATTTCCTCACCGCCCTTGCTGTGGGCAATGAAGCGCAGCACGATCGACAGCCGGTCAGGAATTTCAGCAGCGCTCGGTTCGAATCCGGCGGCGCGATAGGCTTTCTTGAGCTCGATGAGGAGGACGCTGCGTTTGTAGTTCTCGCCGAACAGCTGATACCCAATGTACGGATGGCAGATCGAGTTCAGGTCGAAGAAGCCGCTGTAAATCTCCTGGAGCCTGCCTAGCCTAGTCTCCTCGGCGAAACGGCGGAAGCTCTCCATCAGGGCTACCGCCTCCGGCTGCGCCGCGCCGATCAGAGCGGCGCAGTTGGCCGCCTTTTCTGCCAGTCCTGGGGCGGGATAGTCGAGAATGTCCGCGAACAGCCCCAGGAGCTGAGCTCGGCGCGAAAACAGAACCTCTGCGCGGTTTGAAAAAAGAGCCATGGTCCTCTTGGGAATGTCCTCTTGGGAATTGCTTTGTACGTCGGGTAGTCGGCGCGAGACCCCGTCAAGCACCCACAACGGGGACTCGGCGGCGGTCTCGCGCTGTGCGATGCGAAAAGCGGCTCATGGCCCCCTGGCAGGATCGGTGTGGAAGCCGACACCGACCGCGCCTTTGCGAACCGGGTAGTTGCGCGAGACCGGATCGAGCACCGGGAACAGAGACTCGACCGCCGTGTCGCGCTCCATGGGCGGGACCACGAATTGCTCTTCGAAGGTCGGCAATGAGGTGAGCCGGAAGATCGCCTCTACCTCGGCCGCATTGGTTTTGCCTTCGGTGAGTGCCCTTTGCACCTCGTCCTCGGGTATATCCTTGACCTTCTTCGCGCGCATGTAGACGCGCACCGCGACCAGCTTGCGATAGACGTCACGGATGATCTCTTCATTGCCGCCCGACAACAGGCTGGCCATGTAGCGTAGCGGGATGCGCGATCTTTCCAGCGAGCTCATCAGCGGGCCCAACCTGCCATCCGAAGCCACGTTGTCGTACACGCCGTTGCCGGTCTTGGCGAGCACTGGACCCAACGGCGGCACGTAGAAGAGCATCGGCAGGGTGCGGAACTCCGGATGCAGCGGCAGCGCGAGGTTCCACTTCTTGACGAACTGGTAAACCGGCGATTGTTGCGCCGCGGCGATCTTGGAATTGGGGATCCCGTTCGCCTTGGCGGCCGCGATCACCTCCGGGTCGAAGGGATCCTTGATCGTGTCTCGCTGCGCCTGCACGAGCGATTCTTGCGGCGCGCTGGCTGCTTGCTCAATGGCGTCCGCGTCGTAGAGCACCAAGCCGATATAGCGAATGCGACCCACACATGAGTGAAAGCACGCCGGCGGCTGGCCGCTTTCAAGGCGCGGGTAGCAGAGGATGCACTTCTCCGCTTTGCCGGTCGACCAGTTGAAATAAGTCTTCTTGTAGGGGCAGCCCGATATGCACATGCGCCAAGCGCGGCAGCGTTCCTGGCTGACCAGCACCACGCCGTCCTCCCCGCGCTTATAGATCGCGCCTTGCGGGCAAGCCGCGACGCAGCCCGGATTGAGACAGTGGTTGCAGATACGCGGCAGGTAGAAGAAGACCGTGCGGTCGATCTCCTGCAGCTGAGCCAGCTCCTCCGGGGTGGCGCCGGCGAAATTCGGATCGTTGTTCGCGTAGACCTGCGAGCCGCCGAGGTCGTCGTCCCAGTTCGGCCCCGCCTCGATGGTGTCCATGTACTTGCCAGTCACCATCGAAATGGCGCGGGCGGTGGGCTGTTCGTCGGCTTCGGGCGCGTTGAACAGGTTCTGGTAGTCGTAGGTCCAGGGTTCGAAATAGTCGTCGAGCTGGGGCAGAACGGGGTTATAGAAGATGTTGGTTAGGGTCCCCCATTTGCCCTGCAGGCGCAGCCGCAGCCGCTTTTGTCTCTTGCCTTCGACAACCCAGCCGCCGCGGTATTTGGTCTGGTCCTCCCAACGTGTCGGATAGCCAGTGCCTGGCTTCGTCTCCACGTTGTTCCAGTACATGTACTCGGTGCCCTTGCGGTCCGTCCAGATGTTCTTGCACGCGATTGTACAGGTGTGGCAGCCGATGCACTTATCGAGATGAAAGACCATCGAAACCTGAGATCGGATTTGCATGTTCGCTCTCCTTCGTTCCTAGGCCCTTTCGCCTCCTAGAAACCTTGGTGCCTATGTTCGTTACTGGGGCTTCGTTCCTACGCCTTCAACCAAGTGTCCAATGCCAACTCCCTGTGGCGTGCCGCATCCCGCTGTCGCGGGGGCATCGCGTACGGCCACCACGGTGCCCTCGAACTCGAGTGTCATCCCGGCGAGCGGGTGATTGGTATCGACGATCACGAAGCCGTTCTCTTCGTTGACCTCGGTGATCATCACGTTCTCCACGCGACGGCCGTCCTCGGTCTGCGCGAGAAAACACATACCCGGTTCGATCTGGTCCGCGCCGCCAAACTCCTCGGCGGCCACCCGCTGCTGCAAGGACTTGTCACGCTCGCCGTAAGCTTCTTCGGGCGGTAGGGTAGCGGTGAAGCGATCGCCCTCCGCCTTGCCCTCAAGCGCGCGTTCGAGTGCGGGCAGCAGCCGCCCGTCACCGTGCAGATATTCCAGCGGCTCGTCGCCCCAAACCGCCGAACGGATGTGACGGATCGCGCCGTTGGTGCGCAGCGTATAGTTAATGGTCACGTACTTTCCGGCGCTCACTCGCGCCGGCGCTCTGAATGGCGCGCGCAGGAGTTCGTGGGAGTGGGCCTCATGATCATGCTCATGATCATTCTCATGATCATGCTCATGTTCATGCTTTGCGGCGCTACCTACCATTCCAACTTCTCCATTTTGCGCACGACGACGTGGGTATCGCGCGTCATGATGCCGGTGGGGCCCCAGTAGTTCCAGCCGTATGTGAACTGGGCGTAGCCGCCCGCTAGATACAACGGGTTGATGCGGATGCGCGTCACGCTATTGTGTCCGCCGCCGCGCCACTGGCGCTCCTGCGATTTCGGGATGTAGACCGTGCGTTCGACCGCGTGGTAGTACATGCAAGTGCCGGGCTGGATGCGGCGGCTCACATTGGCGCGGGTCACTACCACGCCGTTGTCATTGTAGACCTCGACCCAGTCGTTATCCTCGAGGCCGATCCGCGCGGCGTCCCGGTCGTTGATCCACACCGGATCCATGCCGCGTGACAGCATCAGCATGCGGTGGTTGTCCTTGTAGGTGGAGTGGATATTCCATTTGCCGTGGGGCGTGATGTAGTTCAATACCAGCGAGCGGTCGTCGACCCGGCTTTTCACGATGTCGCCGGTCCGGCGCGGCTCGAGCTTGGGCTTGTAGGTCGGTATGTGCTCGCCGAAGTCCAAATACCATGGATGATCGATGTATAGCGTCTGGCGACCGGTGAGCGTGCGCCAGGGTACCAGCCGCTCGACGTTCATGCACCAAGCCGAGTAGGCACGGCCATCGTTCATCATGCCGGTCCAGCACGGGCTGGTGAGTAGGCGCCTCGGCTGGCGCGTGAGGTCGTAGAACGTACAATTGACGCCGCGCGTGTTTTGGGCGATGTCGGCGAGCGGCAGTCCGACGCGCTCCTCTTCATGATGGAAGGCTTGCCAGGCGACCTCGCCGTTGCTCTCGGGCGCGCACAGCAGGATGGTGTTGCACGCGTCCAGCGCGTCCTCGAGGCTAGGATAACGTTTGCCGCCCCACTCGACGCAACGCATGTGCCTCGGGTCGGGCATCGGCATAACGGGATTCTCGAGCATTTGGTCATACTGAGCCCTGATCGGGATCTGCACGCCGACAGCGGTGACGCCCTCTTCGCGCACCCGCGGCCCGAACGAGATGAATTTGTTGTACAGGTTCGCGTAGTCGCGCTCGACGACCCGCAGATGCGGGAAGGTCTTCCCCGGCAATAAGTCGCACTCGCCCAGGGCCCAGTCGCGAATCTCCGGCTGCGCCAATTCGTCAGGCGTATCGTGCATGAGCGGCTGAGAGACCAGATCGCGCACTGGCTTGGGAAACGCGAGCGGCGCGATCTCGCTCACCTTGTTCGCGAGCAGCTTGAAAATCTCCCAGTCGGATTTGGATTCCCACACCGGCGGCACCGCCTGCCCGAGCACGTGCAGGAACGAGTGCAGGTCGGTCGTGTTGAGGTCGTTCTTCTCGTACCAGAACGCCGCCGGCAGCACGATGTCGGAGTACAGCGCCGAGCTATCCATGCGGAAATTGAGGTCGACGACCAGGTCATACTTTCCGCGCGGAGCCGGTTCGCGGTACGCCACCGTGTTCGTCTTGCCCTTGGCGCGGTCTTCGGCGATGGCGTTGTCGTGGGCTCCGAGGTAGTGGCGCAAGAAGTACTCGTGTCCCTTGGCGCTCGCCTGGATGGCGTTGCCGCGCCAGATGAACCACACCCGCGGCCAGTTCTCCTCGGCATCGGGATCGTTGATCGCAAGGCTCAGCTTCTTGTTCTTAACCTGCTCGATCACGCGCCCAATGACCTCGACGTCGGTCTTCGCGCCGGCGTTCTCGGCCTCGGCCACGATGTCGAGCGGATTGCGGTTGAAGTACGGATGGAAAGGCATCCATCCCAAGCGCACCGACTTGGCCTCGAGGTCCATAGCATGGCCCTTGGCCCAGCGCGGGTTGTTGTTCGTCAGGGCATACTCGGTGAACTCCCTCTCGTAGCGCCACTGACAGCACTGGGCGTAATGCCAGGTCGACGACTGCAGGATCCGCGGCGGCTTGACCCAGTCCAGCGCCAGGGCGATCGAGGCCCAGGGCGCAACAGGGGCAAGCTTTTCCTGGCCCACGTAGTGATTAATCCCGCCGCCGTTCACACCACAGCAGCCGCACAGGATTAGGGCGACGGTAGCCGAGCGGTAGCAGAGATTGTTGTAGTACCAGTGATTGGCGCTGGCGCCCACGATCACCATGGACTTGCCTTGGGTGAGCTCTGCGGTGCGGGCAAATTCGCGCGCCAACCTGATCGCTGTTTGGCGACCGATACCTGTGAATTTCTCCTGCCACGCCGGCGTGTAGGGCGCGTCCGCGTCGTCGTAGCTCGACGGGTAAGCGCCTTCGAGGCCGCGGCTGTGCCCAAATTGAGCCATCAGCAGGTCGAAGCCAGTGGTTACCACCACCTCGCCCTGAGCTGTGGCGAGACGCCGCACCGGCACGCCGCGTACGACGATCGGCGTTTCAGTGCCCGGGACGCCCTTGGAGAAATTCTCGAATTCCACCTGGGCGACGGCATCATGTTTATCGATGAAGCTTAGCACCGGATCGATGGGGCTGTGGTCCTCGCCGTCCTCCTGGGAGAGGTTCCACTTGCCTTTCTCGGTACCCCAGCGGTAGCCGACTTGGCCCTTGGGCACGCGCGGCTCGCCGCTTTTGGCGTCGAAGACCATCAGCTTCCAGTCGCCGTGTTCGACGTCTTTGTAGCGCGCCACGCGTTTTGCGCGCACCTGCTGCCCCATACGATAATTCTTCCCATTGGGGTGCAGCTCAACGAGGAACGAAAGATCAGTGTAACGCTTCAAGTAATCCATGAAGTAAGGGACTTGGCGGTCGAGGTAGAACTCCTTGAGGATGACGTGATCGACCGCCATCCACAGCGCGGTATCCTGTCCCGCCTGGATCGGGATCCACTCGTCGCAGTACTTGGCGATCTGGCTGAAATCCGGCGCGAGGACGACGAACTTGGTGCCTTCGGTGCGCGCCTCCGCGATGAAATGCACGTCCGGGGTGCGGGTCATGTTCAAGTTCGACGCCATCGAGACGATGAACTTGCTGTTGTACCAATCCGCACTTTCGCACACGTCCGTCTGGTCACCCCAAATCTCGGGGAACGACGTTGGCAGGTCGGCGTACCAGTCGTAGAAGCTCAGGCACGCGCCGCCGAAGAGCTGGAGAAAGCGCGTACCCGCCGCAAAGGAACACATTGACATCGCCGGGATCGGCGAGAAGCCGATCACCCGATCCGGCCCGTGCTTGCGCGCCGTGTAGAGGCTGGCAGCGGCAATCAACTCCGACACATCGTCCCAGTTGGTACGGCGGTACCCGCCTTTGCCGCGCGACTGCTGCATACGCGCACGCTTTTGCGGATCCTCGATCAGCGAGGCCCAGGCCTCAATCGGATTGGAATGCTGGCTTTTCGCCTCACGCCAGAAGTCGAGCAGCGGGCCGCGGATATATGGATATTTCACCCTGATCGGGCTGTAGACATACCAGGAGGCCGAGATGCCGCGCTGGCAGCCGCGCGGCTCATAAGGCGGCAAACCCTTCTCAAGCAACGGGTAATCCGTTTGCTGCATCTCCCAGGTGATGATCCCGTCCTTCACGTAGATCGCCCAGGAGCAACCGCCCGTGCAGTTGACGCCGTGCGTGCTGCGGATGACGTTATCGTGCGACCAGCGGTTACGGTAGAATTCCTCCCACTTGCGCTCCTGCGGGTTGACCAGGTCAAGTATCCAACTCATCAGCGTCTCCTCGGTGCGTTCGCAGGACCGCGAGGTTGTTATCGTCCAGATTTGTACTGGCCCTTCCAGCCAGGGTGGTACGGACCGGTAAACCAACCACCATTGCGGGGATCGGTATGCCCGGTCGTCGGGATGGCGACCATCGGACGCCGTACTCCGAAGCGCAGCCGGTGCTGCCAATTGAAGGCCGCGATCGTCAGCAAGATCACAAAGCCCAGCGCGGCCAGACCCGCGAGTTGCCAAATCGCTTGCGCCGGACGCTGACTGAGTTCCGCCTGGGTGAGGAAGGAGACCACGTTGGCGCGGTCTTCGGCTGTCAGCGGACGCTGCCCCCATACGGCCTTCATGGTGGGCGTAGGCGTCCCGGCGACGAAGGCGTCGACCCCCGACGCTCCGCCGTAGCGCTTGACCACTTCGGTCAAATCGGGCCCAAGCTGCCCGCCACCAAGGGCCCCGATGCCGCTGACGCTATGACAGGCCATGCACGGCGGCCCGCCGTTCTGAAACCGCACCACGCCGGTGAACAGGTCTTTGCCGATCTCAGGGTTACCCTTGACCGCAGGCGCGTTTGCCGTCTTCGCGGCCTGGGGTGTCGGTCCAGAGGCCTGCGCCGCGGCACCTGGCGACGCTAGAAACGCGAGAATGTTGTCGACGTCGGAGGTGCCGAGCCCGAGGCTGGGCATCTGCACATCGTGGTACTGGTGCAGCAACTTGACCGCATAGTCGTCTTTCTTGGCGATCATTTTATCCGGTGCGGCGATCCATTGCTTCAGCCAGTCCTGCGGACGCTTCTCGGTGATGCCCTTCAGGTCGGGGCCAACGAGATCGCCCTTGCCTATCGTGTGACAGGCGGTACAGCCTTTTTGCTGGAATAATTGTGCACCCGCCTGCGCATCGGCCGCGTTCGCCATCGTCGGGCACGTGGCCCATATGGCCGCCATCGCCGCAAGCGCAATGGTGGACCGCCATGGCAGGGACGCCCGCCGTTTCTCGCTTATCATCCGCCCTCGCTCCTCCTCCTCGCCTGGCTCAGGCTTGTTTCGCGCCTGTTAGCCGACCGCGATCGCTTGACTGGTGGCCATCTCGATCGCGGTCACTCCGAGTTCTTAGCGGCCGATTAAGCGGCAGCCTTAACGTCGATCTTCTTCTCGGGCGCCGTCGATTTCTTCGACACCGGCGCCGTAAGCACACCGTTCTTTAAGATTTGCTCGACGTCCGCAGGCAACGTGGTCCTCAGAATCGGACTCTGCTTGCGAGCCTTCAAACGGCGGAATGACCCCGCCAACGCCACCGTGAGCGCGATGGTCGTGCTGCGCAAGGCGTGCCACAACATCACTGCGCCCTGGTTCGGCACCAGGATAGATGCGATTCCAGGCCGCAGCGACACCCTGTTCAAGGCAACGCGGGAGTCGGACGGCAGGGCCAGGTGCCCAGTGTCAGCAGGTTCGGGGAGCTCTGTCGCGACCGGCAATTGAAGCACCGTAGCGGTTTGGCCAGTCGCCAGCCGCGCGACTTTTACAACTTTCCCATCCGGGAACTCCAACGCATCGTGCTGACCGTGCGGATCGTCCAGGTCGATCTGCCGAAAGCGCGCAACCTTGTGATTCACACGAGCCGTGCCAAGAACGCTAAAGGCGCGGTCGTAAGAGACATTATTGTCGAAGGCCAGCTCGGTTCCTGGCAGCAAGCAGACCGCCACCTCGGGGGCACCGTCATGAATTACGAGCTTGGCACCGTACTCCCCGACAGCGGCAAACGCGCGAGTGCTTGATCTTGCCAGTTTCGTAGTAACCAACTTATCGCTGACCCTTGCGGGCCGCGAGGCGACGTGATGCAGACTGTAGTCGCACATGAAGGGCTCCTGTAGCTCGGGCTACGCCCATTGATGTGGATAGGATGCATGTTAGCACCGCCCAGGCGCGTGTCAACGCAAGTTGCGGAGCCGACCACGGCCGGGAACTCAGGTTGGCGCCCCCATTGGTGCAATTTTCAGTTGACGGCCGCATGTAATTCCTGGGCGCTGATTCGCTCGGAGCGCCACTATGAAGCATGAAGCCATCTTCGAGGAGATCGCGTGCCCGGCTGGCCCCGCTTTACAAAGCTTTTCGGCGCTCAAGGATGACCGCGAGCCCTGGCGCGCGGCCTAACCCCCTCAAGGAGGTCCTGCTGCGCAACGTCGATTGGATCGTATCCGAGCGAGCTATCCGAACCGGCCAACCGCCAATACCCTCTGCAAATTCTGCGGCAAAGTGCCGTAGTGCCGACGCGACGTTGAGCTCCCCGGACCTGGCGCAGCGCCTTGCGGAACGCAATTGTCATTGTCTGCCGAAGAGGTTTTGACCTTGAAGGAATTCGAGCGGCTGTGTTCGGCCCTTGTCACCGCGCAGGACCAAACGGCTGGCAGCTTGAAAATAACTTGCTGCTTGCGCCGTATCGAATCCCGGCGAGTACGCGATCGAGCGAAGCCGAGCGCGTAATGAGGCCGAATTTTCCGCCGTCGAGCTTGCAGTAATACCATCCGTTATGGGCTTGGGCTGGCGTCTTTGAACACTTGCGATTGAGATCGGCTGGGGCTTGCATGTGCGGTCAGATTGCTTCCTCAGCGCCACTGACCTAGTCCTCTTGCGCACCCTCCAGGTCCTTGATTTTTAGGCCTTGCTGCATGAAGAAGCGGTACCGCGCAAAGTTCTCTTCGTAGAAAGTCTTGTCCTCGACTGGGCTGACCACCTCAAAGCCGTAGCCATAGGACTCGCGGGATGGCGATTTCCGTTCCAACGAGGCCATTTCAACAATTACGCCAAAAGACGGTGCACGCAGCAGCTTCAATTTACCGATCAACTTGGTTGCGGCCCTGGTAGCCGCTCGCTGCAATATCACCACCGCCGGCGGCAAATCTCGCCGATCCGGAAATGAACATACGATCGAATACATGCGCGTAGCCGCGGGCGGCGATTTCGGATCGCCCGGATTATAGCTGCCTCGTCTATTAAGACCCGATGCTGCCACCGTACGGGCTGTCTGCCACTTCACTTCGTCACCGCTCTTGAGCTTGACCGTAAACTCGGTGTCGGGCGGGATCCAATGCTTGCCATCGTCGGCTCGCGCGAGAATGCCGCCGCCTGCCTCTGGCGGCCGCCACAGAATAAAGCGCCAGTCGATGTAAATTGGGCAGATTCGAACAGTCGATCCGATACAATCATCTATCAGGCTGTGCCAAAACTCGCCCTCCCTGGCGTTGTTGAATTTAATAAGCTCGGGCGACTGTGCCTGAAGAAGTTTCAGTCGCGGAATTTCTCCGTCGCCAACGCCAAGCCCACCTTGGCTCGCATACCTCCGCACGAACCCGGGCAGCTGCGGCTTAGCCATATGCTCTCCTGACCAAAGCAGTGCATCGGGGCGGCGAATCAGCGATTAGGTCGTTGCAGCAAAGATTTTCCACTGCTTCGCCGAGCAAAACCGGATGCCGAGAGAGTGTAGCAGAGCTCTATTCGAATTTACACCTGTTGACGGCTGTGAGTGGCTTCGACGGTGGTGCGATCACCTCAGATGCCGGAGCGCCTTAGTTGGCAAGTTCTCAAAGATCGACGCGCCGGTGCGCAACAGCGTTCGCCGCATCAAAGTTGCCATCGCGTCGGCCTATCCCGTAGCAACCACCTGGGGCTCTTGCCAGCCTTCCCCTTCTGGCTGCGGCAAACACTCGCGCTTCACCCTGGAGGGCACCCGGCGCCGCATCGCGTCCGAAGGCGCACTGGAGTCCTCTTCTTCGCTGCACCCGCAGCAACGGCAGCGATTCCACCGACCCTGCTCTTCGGCGCCACCCCGAAAGTTGTCCGCAAAACGCTAACAAAGGGCTTCGCAAATCCGGGAGATGTTGCAAACATAGGATGAGAAAAGCGCGCTAGGTACGGGTCTCCCCAGCCTCGGTGACTGCATAAATACCAGAGAACGGCAACACCCCAGTTCAACCGCAGATGACGCTACTTGTGTGTTGGCCATCGCTAATGAAAAAGATCAGCGGTGTTCAGAGAAACTGAAAGGCTGACTTTTTCGACCGCGATGCTCAATCAGCTGCCGAACTGAAATTATTTTCCACCGGCATCTTTCGCCGAATTCTGCATATTCGGCCGGTCGGGAGCCTCGCGTCCAATGGAGTTGAAGCGGCCGTGGATGCCGCATAGTATGTTCGACGGTAAACTTGCGCCGCCTAGTTCTAATCTGGGACTCGCTTTCAAATGCATGCGCTACTGAGAGCCATCGGAGTCATTACTTTGATCGCCGGACTGGGCTTTATGGGACAGGGCTTCCGCTTTTTCGCCTATCCCACTGACCGTTTCATGAGCAGCGAATCCCAGTGGATCTATTATGGCATCGGCATAGCCGTGGTCGGGCTTTTGCTTATAATTTTCTCGCGCCCCTCCGACGAACCTCGGGTTTGACCGGCGGCAGCAACCCTCGTGAGCACCATAATGTTCGTTGTCGACTACTCGTCAGCGAGCGGATGCTCCGCTCCAATGATGGAGCCTGCGCTTCGGATTGCCGTTGATCGATCTAGCGGCGTGGCACTGCTTCGCAACGCTCGCTGACAACGAAGGCGTTTTTGGCAGGAGCGGGTCGTCGCGCTGCGCAAGGGAAATTTACGCCACGCAGCTGTCGAAGCCTTCGGCGATCTTCTTGCCCGGTAGATTGCGGCCAATGAAGACGATGCGGCTTTCACGCTTTTCATCCTTGTTCCAAGGCCGCTGATGATCGCCGTCGAGGATCATGTGCACGCCTTGGAACACGAAGCGGTCGTCGTCATCCTTAAACGCCAGGATACCCTTGCAGCGCAAGATGTTGGGACCTTCCTTCTGCACCAGATCCTGCACCCAAGGGAAAAATTTGTCAGGGTCCAGCGGCTTATCGCTTTTCAACGACATCGATTGCATGTCCTCGTCATGATAGTGCTTGAGCCCGCCGTGCTGATGCGCGTCCTTTTGGTCCGTATCGTCATCATGTTTGTGGTCATGGGCATGGTCATGATCGTCTTCGTGGCCATGATCGTGCTCCTCACCTTCGAGAAAGGCCGGTTCGATATTCAGGATGCGGTCCAGATCGAAAGCGTTGCGTTCCAATATCTCTGTGAGGGGAATTCTGGCGCGTTCGGTCCTGTGCAGCCTGGCATAGGGGTTGATACCCCTAACCCTGGCCTCGACTTCCCTCAGTTCGTCGGGCGAGACCAGGTCGGTCTTATTGATCAGGATCACATCAGCAAATGCGATCTGGTTCTTTGCCTCCGGGGCATCCTTGAGCCGGTCGTTGAGCCACTTGGCGTCGGCCACGGTGACCACCGCGTCGAGCTTGGTGCGCCGGCCCACGTTCTCATCCATGAAAAACGTCTGCGCCACCGGCGCCGGATCGGCGACCCCCGTGGTTTCCACGATAATGCCGTCAAACTTGCCCGTCCCGCGCATCAGCCCGTCGAGAATGCGGATGAGGTCGCCCCGCACGGTGCAGCAGATGCAGCCGTTATTCATCTCGAACACTTCCTCGTCCGCACCTACCACGAGATCGTTGTCGATGCCGATCTCGCCGAACTCGTTTACGATGACAGCGTATTTCTTGCCGTGCGGCTCCGAGAGAATGCGGTTGAGCAATGTGGTCTTGCCGGCGCCTAAATAACCGGTCAGCACCGTAACGGGAATTTTGTCGATCATTTCTGCCGTCCTTTAGCCTTCTCCGCATTAACATGCCGTGGACCTTGCATCATTGATGAGCCCCTGGTTCCCACCTCAGCGCTGCTTTCTGCGCCTGCAGCTTGAAATGGCGAACATGAGAGTATCCTCATTTATGAAGGTGCTCGCCAGTCTCATTCGACTGCGCGCCTTCAATGTCGCGCCTGAGAAGCCCGGCTGCCAGCAACCCAGCAACAAAAATGTCGGGGCTGACCGTCGAAACGTGAATGCCTTGCTCGTACATGCGATCCGCAACCGCCTCCATGTATGCCTGATCACTTAGCTTTTGTTCACTCCAACTCGCCTCACGCAGGCGACGGATTAGGTCGAGCGACGTTTCGGCCTCGATCATCAGCCCTTGGTTTGTACGGTATCGCATGGTTGCTCTCTCCCTAGGCCGCTGTTAGCTCGACCTTCCCAGAACTCGGTGGGATAAAAGCCTTTCGGCGGGTTGGAAGAAACCTCTGCCGCTACGCGCCGCATGAGCGTTGTGGGATTCGTACAAGGATTGCGCCTCAGTTATTGGCGAGAAGGCGCCGGCTGGCAATTCGGTGATCGACAGCCCCGACTCCGGGTGAGCCGGATGGGGACCACCGGCGAGCACCACGCCGGCCATGGCATAAAGCCATAGCCGGATGCGCGTCGGTGACAGTCGGTCTTCCTTCATGCTTAACCACCAACCAGATGCATATAAATACGCCATAATGCCCACAAAAGATGCAAGGTGCATACATGATTTTCGTATTATCATGCTTCCGACGATTATCGGGTGAGTTTCCGCAAGCTTGCGCCGCACGCGCATAGGGTCCATATAACGGCCCCGAAGCGCCGGAACCGGCGCCGGCCCGGCTCCCCTTAAGCAGGGATACGGACGAGGATAATGCGACTGACGCTTCATACCGACTATTCTCTGCGCGTCCTGATTCATGCCGGCGTCGCGGATGGCAAGCTGGTAACCATCAACGACGTTGCGAAGACCTTCAACATCTCAAAGCAGCATTTGATGAAGGTCGTAAACCATCTCAGCCAGAAGGGTTACCTGGATACGGTGCGAGGTCGTGGCGGCGGTATCCGTCTCAGACGCCTGCCGCGCGAGATCAATATTGGCGAAGTGGTGCGCCAGACCGAGGAGACGCTCGAACTTGTCGGCTGCATGGAGCGGCGTGGTTATTGCCCGATCCAGCGCGTGTGCGAGTTGCGCGGCGTGTTTGACGAGGCGACTCGGGCGTTTCTAGCCGTCTTGGACGGGTATACACTGGCCGATCTGATCAGGCCGCGGAGGGCATTGTCCTCCTTGCTGCTGCTCGATCAGCACGCGCTGTACAGCCAATAGCAAAGGTTTCTGTCCGCGCGTCCTACATCGTTTTCGCCGGCCTGGTACCGCAAATGCGACGCGAGCTGACCCGATGCCAGGGGCCTCAATTCGCTGTGACACCAGTTGACTTGCGGTTGATCTAGAAGACGAAACTGCCCTTTCCATCCCGCATCGGCAGCAATTGTGACCAGCATGAATAAGTCAGTGCCGAAATCTGATGGTTCTTCCTTCCTCCTATGTGAAGACGTGAGGGAGGAGGTCAACAACAAGCTCAGCATTATTGGCGTCTTTCCAAACGACGATATCGTCCTGCAAAAGGACATTGTGATTCCATCTGTGATGGCTGTATTGTTCGCTCGCGGCGGCGAGGGACCGTGCGAGACGAGAATTTCACTTACCGATCCCAAAGGTCAGACGGTGATTGAAAGTCCCAAAAAAACGGTCGTTCTCGACAAAAAGAACGCTTATCTTGCGGCGATTAGGGTTCTTGCTCCGGAGCTGATCGTTGGACAATACACAATAAAATTTTTTTTCGACGACTCGACCATTGAACGCAGCTTTGAAGTGAAGACGTCATAGACGCTGACGAACCGCCTTGCCGGACTACGGGCGGTCGCCCATTTTTTTCTAGATTGCGGACCAGCATCACTGTGGGACTTACCCCAGCGACAGCCGCGCAATCGTCATGTATGCAACGAACGCGCTCGCACAGTTGAACAATCCATCCTGTACTCGTTGGATTGCCCGACGTACATCACGTGGCAGCGGATCTTCGTCTCCACAATATATTTCGAGCATCTCATCGCATTCCTTGGACGCTTCCGCCATCTCTTGAAAAATGTCCGTTATGTTCGGAATTTCCGACCGATTCTTCGCCGCTACCATTACTCCCCTGTACATGGAGTCCAGCTCTGCCGCATGGCTGTTCAATGCTTGAATGATTTCTCTCCCGAAATCTGCATCGCCCATTGTCTCCTCCTATTCCGGCTTGAACTGCAGCAGACCGAAAGTTGCAGCAGGTTGACCCGAGGTGCCCGAAATCGCCCCCAAAGCCGACGTTGTCGGACCTGACCGCAGGTGGCGCTCTAGTACCTCTGCACAGAGATTTTGACCGGTTAAACGCGTACTCAAAGTAACTCGGGCAGCTGTTTGGGATCAACGAGCAGTTCGATGCTGCGGGGGGTCCGTGGTCGTTTTCGGATGAAGCCTGCCCGCTCAAGCGTCAATACCATCTGGTGAACCGAGGGTGGGCTGACGCGGAAATATTGCTGCATGTCGGTTTCGGCTGGTGGCCGGCGGTGCAGGCGTGTGTAGAGGTGGATAAACGCGAGATACTGGCCCTGCTTGGGCGTGAAGCTTTTTGCAGGGCGACTCACTCCGGCCATCCGACTCAACTGTTCGTCCGGGCCTCAACTCGAGGAGGCACGGATGAATGTACGCTATCGGGTCGAACTGAGCCAATCCGAACACGAGCAACTGAGTGCGCTGCTGAGCGGCGGCAAACATGGGGCACGCAGGCTCAAGCGCGCGCAGATTCTGCTGGCGGCAGATGCCGGCGCCAGTGACGAGGAGATCGCGAGGAGCGTCGGGGTAGGCGGCTCGACCGTCTATCGGACCAAGCGCCGCTTCGTAATCGGCAACCTGGAGGCGGCGCTCAGCGAGGAGCCCCGCCCTGGTGCCGACCGCAAGCTCTCCGGCAAAGAGGAGGCCCTGCTGGTCGCAACTGCCTGTTCGAGCCCGCCCAAAGGCCGCGCCCGTTGGACGCTGGAACTCCTCGCCGATGAAATGGTCAGGCTCACCGAGCACGACAACATCTCCCGCGAGACCGTGCGCCGGCGCCTGCAGGAAAACCAGCTCAAGCCCTGGCGCAAGGACATGTGGTGCATCCCGCAGGTCGACGGTGAATTCGTCGCCCGCATGGAAGATGTGCTCGACCTCTATGCTGAAGAGCCTGATCGGAAGCGCCCGGTGGTCTGTTTCGACGAAAGCCCGACCCAGCTCATCGGCGAGGTTCGCCAGCCGATGAAGGCCCAGCCGGGACAGCTGGAGCGTTACGATTGCGAGTACAAGCGTAATGGCACAGCCAATCTGTTCATCTTCCTCGACGCGCATCGCCCGTGGCGCAGGGTCCAAGTCACGGACAGCCGCACCGCCATCGACTTCGCTGCTTGCATGCGCGAATTGGTAGACGTTCACTTTCCCAAAGCGGAGCGCATCCGCGTCGTGCTGGATAATCTGTCCACCCACACGGCCGGAGCACTTTATCAAGCCTTCCCGGCTGCCGAGGCCCGGCGCCTGCTGAACCGTCTGGAGTTCCACTACGTCCCCAAGCACGCCAGCTGGTTGAACATGGTGGAAATCGAAATTGGGGTGTTGCGCAGTCAATGCCTGGATCGGCGCATCGACAGCAAGGAAAGCCTCGTGTCCGAAATCGATGCCTGGGAACGGCAGCGCAATACATCACGCGCCCGCATAAAGTGGATGTTCACGACCGAGAAAGCACGTGACAAAATTGGCCGCGCCCTACCCGAAACCCGAGGTCAAAGAATCAAAATCACTGTGACGAGGTACTAAGTAGCCACATCGGAACCTTGCAGTGCGCAACCCGTAGAGCGGCGCCAGCTACTGCCTTCCTTTTCGAAGGAACTCGCTGTACGCTCACCTCAGAGCTGCCAAGGAGACAAGCCGAGAGCTCCAGGGCGACCGGCAGCCGTTGTGCCGTCGGCAGGCAAATAGCAGCTTCTGAAATAACCGTGTCAAGGAGCGTCAGCGGGGCTCGCCGTGGCTGGCGCTGACATTCGCATATGACAACCCAAACAGACGGGAGTGAACACATGGCGACGGACCAGATCTCCTTCTACGACGAATCTCTACAGAAACAGAAAGAGGGCTTCTTCGTATCGGACGGCAGGGAAATTCGTGTGTCTTCCGTATATGGCCTTAAGACTGTCCCCTATGCCGATCTTGGCCAGTGCATCGATTATAATTCACAGGTTCTGGCCGTAAAAAGGTATTGAGCGCGATGGCGCGTGATGCAGCAAAGGACATGAGCCATTAGGCTCAAGAAAAAGAGGGTGAGCCGTCGAGTGTTTTGAAATTGTAGTCGGTCGTGCCGCCGACGGGCTGTTGCTTGGCTCCGCCCGCATGGGGCACGACGAGCTGTTACCGCGCGGACTGATGTCGGCTTTTTCTCCAGTGTCTCAGTTATTGCCCATACGGTTTTTTTGTTCGATGTCGTTGGCTGTCACTTCGCCTTTGAGAGAATCTCGTGAACGACGGCAGGTCTTACGTTTATTGGCGGCACGATTCTCCCAGCACACAACGCAATCTTGCGGCGCGCGCTATTGAATTGTATTTCGCGCTTTTATTGTCGTGGTTGAGCCGAGGGGCTTGTGGACGAGACCGGAGGCGAGGACGATCGGCAGATGCGCGCCTGGAAAGGACCCTAATTCGCCTTCGTCGATGATGACGTCGGCTGGCACGTCGATGAGGGGCCCTGGGCGCGTCGTTGTACGCCGAGGTTAAGCAATTTTGGGAACGACGGTCGCGCATTGTGGGGCGCCATCAGGCGATAGAGCGCCGGGCGAGCACGAGAAGGGCCATGGCGAAGTGCACCTTGAAGTCCGTCGATTGAGACAACGCGTAGACATGAAAGAGCGGACGACCTCAGCGAGCGCATTCTCAATGGGCAAGCGCTTGGGGGCTCGCTACTCACCAGAACTTATGCGATACTAAGGCATGGCAAAGGGCTGGAAGATCAGCACCGCGAGGGCTGGCAGAGGCGCCAGTGGTGCAGTGCGCAGAGAAGTATTTCTTGTCGGCATTCCCGATAAAGTCGAAGCCATACGAGCAGTTCAAGCGTGCCTTCCCGACGCGGAAGTCAAGATAGACTCAGAAGCCAGTCCGGACCTCCTTGCCGAATATCAGGTCAACGACGGCGAAATGCTCGTGCTCCCAGGGGGGACGTGACCGCAAATTTCTGGACTATGCGAACGCAGGACCACCGAACGTCAATCAGCAATGCGAGTGATGCAACCGGTGCCAAGCGCCGAATGCCGGCAGGTCGTCGAGGGTACGATCATCACCACTGAGCCGCGGCGATCGGTGCCGGGTGCCATCGACCGCGCTTATCTGGTCAGAAGCAAATATGCTTCGCGCCAGCCAGGTTGCGGCCGCTATCCCGAGGCCCAGATTCCGGGCTCGCAGGGCCGCTCGCCGGCGCGAGGTCGAGACGGTTTAAGTGCCAGCAAACGGCGCGCCGAGATGAGATTCGTTAGGCCATCCCTAACCAACTTGCGCGCGATTTGCGCTTCCTACACCAGCCGAGCAGACCTAACAGCCCAAACCCCGTGGCGGCCAGCGGCAATGCGGCCGGCACGGGAGTTGCGGAGGGAGTTGGTTCCAGGATGCCGCGTATTTCGCCATTAGGAAACATCATCGAATGAATATTAATGTACGCTTGACCGTCATTTAGTCCTGCAACCAAAGCGTCGAAAGCGTCGGCAACGGTCCCGCCCTCGGCGGTGATGAATGCCGGGTTGTAGCTTGAGGCTGAGGTCATGTCGAAGGTATTGTCAAACGTACCTGACGTTACGCCTAACGGAAAACCGGGGAAGCTCGGCAACGTAGTCGCGACCCCCAAATTCGTGGGTTGGACCCCGCAGCAGTGGATATGTGACGCCGTTGTGGGGGACTCTAATCCGCTGAAGATCTCCTGGACGTGCATGGTGTCCGCGACCGTGTCAACGGTGACGATTGCAGCGCCTATGCCGGGCGACCCAGTCGGGGGGATTTCCGCAGCGCCCTCGAGACTTGCGTCGTACATGAGGGTCGCCGCCGCTGCAGGAACAGATGGCGTGGAAAACGCAAAGCCCGCGATTGCACATGCGGCTAGAATTGGTAGTCCGTTAATGGCTGGTGATTTCATCGCGATCTCCCTCCTTAGGCGACTGCAAAAGCCGCAACTGACTGCAAGACCTTCGCGCGCAGTTTCACATGGACGAAAACAGGTGCGGGCAAAAAGACAATCTGAGCATTACAGCACCCGCCGATGGCACTTTTCGCTGCTCGCTCCACATCCCCATGGCTTCGGCTAGCCTGGATTAGCGCAGCTACCTAGAGACTACGCGCTCTGGTTGTCGCGCACAATGGCGTATCGGGCGCAAGCGTCTATAACCTTGGATATAGTTTCGGTGACATTTGGCACAAAAGCGCCGCGCAACCCCGGGGGCATGGGCAATTTTGATCGTCCGCTCCAAAGTAGCAGCCGGCCCGATGCCTGCCCGGAGCGTGAATTCACACTGGAGCGTGAATTCACACTGATGTGCGCCTTAGATCTTCTTTGAGGATCACATCACACCCGCGTACCACGTCACTTGATGGTCGAGACTAACTTGCGCCTGCATGCCGGAGCATTCCTTCCCTCTTGGAGCAGCCACCAGACGCATCAAGCGTATCAGCGATCGCGCGCGTTTCGCTTTTCCGGTTCACGCCTGCGGCTATGCCCTGGCCAATGCCGGCTTGCAGGGTGCAGAACAGTTGGCCCCGCCTTTCGGGAAGCTGTCGAGAAAAACCGCAGATGCTAAGCCACTGCTTTTGTCTGAGAGGCCGTCAACTTCGCCCCGTAACAGTGCCGGAAGCATCCTTGAAGGAAAAGTCGAAATCTAGGGCGTTGGCCGTCCTGATGGCTCCTGCACTCAGGACCATCGTAAAGATTGCTGCAAGCAAACCAACGATTTCAATCAGATCGCAGCCGCGACAAGCATTTGCGGCATGAGATTTGTTAGGCCACCCTAACAACTTACGCGAGCTTTCCGCTTCCTGCGCCAAACGAGCAGACCTAGCGTACCGCACCTCGCCCTTGGCTGGCCGGATAAGGGCAGATGGCTAAAATCGACAGGACTTCGAAACCATGCCGCGCCTCATATTATCTGTTCGTCCCGACCGCGAGCCAGACGCGCACGCTCAAAGCGACCGGAATCATCGTAGCTCCAATGCACGAGGACACGCCCGAGGACTTGCTCCCCGCGAAGCTGGTGGTCGTGGCATCGGAACAAACCGCTGTTGCCGCACCATCGGCGACCACTCCCGAGCAGATCGAGATTGACGTTGCTGGCAAGTACTGGATTTGTGTTAGCGGCCGGGATCAGGCGACGGTCCGATGGCTCGGGTCACCAACGCGGGTCGTTACGAAAATGCTTGCGCCACTTAACAGCATGCCAGGGCTGTTGAGTTCCCCGGCAAAAATGTCTCGGCTACGAGCGCACGCTTCTGCTCAGCATCCCACCGCCGCTGAGCCTGTCCCATAACCGCCTGGTCATCAGACTAGTCGCAATGGACGTGCGATAGCTCACCAGACTAGGCGCAATCTCGGTGTTTCAGCTGGTTGGGAAAATGCGGCTCTCGGCGGCTCTCGGCGGAGGCTTACGGATCACCCAATATTGCCGGATTCTAGATTACAAGTGTTACTGTTACACCTCGCCCTTTTGACATAAGCGCTTACACTAGAATACATGACCGCGAAACACATACCGACTGACCAAGTCTTGTTCTCTGACGAGTCTCTGAAGAACAAAAAGAGAGAGCTCCTACAGAACAGATGGCAAGTCACTGCATATGACGGGTATTCGGGGTCTGGAATGTTAGCCCACGTCGGAGGCTTGATATTGCACTTCTCGGCAACAAGCTTGCGAAAAGCGATCTGCAAACGAAACGGCTGAACGCAAAGCTGCGCTATTTCACTCGCTCTAACGACCATGCAGGTGCGATCTCCGTTTAGGCACGCCCATCCGACAAGCGGCCATGCACCGGTTCATGCATACTCGCTGCGCACCGGGATCTATCTTTTTGCAACGATAGGTACTGCACCATTCCGGACACGAAGAAGTCGAAGCGGGAAAGGCCGAAGCGGAAACTACGCCACCGACCAGACTCACGGCGACCGCTATCGGAAATACTCGTTTCATTGGGGTGGTCCTTCTTTTCAGTGCCCCAGTGCGAGCAGCCCATGAAGAGGAATTCCCTTCACAGCAAACCCGTCATTCGGAAGGGGAACCTTGCCAGCGCGGCCATGCTAGCACAGCGGACCGCGATCGGTAGGTTTTTGAATTTTTTTGAAGGCGCTCCGCTTCGGGCCGACACGAAAGTGAAGCAAGCCGGAGGGAAGCGCCTCTTGTATATATCCATCAAGGCAGAACCGCCGACATCACGGCAGAGGTCAGGGTCAAACGCGGGATGCGTCATAGTGAACCTGTCCCGGCCGCAAGCCAATTGATGCGACCAGACGGGCGGCAAGCTTTATGTTTCTGGTTACGAGAGTGTCTGCCGAACTCGAGCGCAGCACGGGGCGCGAACATGGTCATGCCCACCGAACGTGCAGGGGCAGCCCCGCCCCCTGCCCTAGCACGGCTCCTGCTTGGTTTCAGTATCTGGCAGCCAGCGACAACCGCAAACGCGCGGCCCAATGCGTTGAAGCGGCTACTCTAAGTACCCACTGTCCCGACTGAAGAGGAGCCTCCCTTTGGCTTATCCCGCCGCGCCGCCTCCTCGGCGCGCCGCTGGGTGTCCGACTTCTGCTGATCCCGTTCCTGACCGGCTTGCTGACGCTGATCACCACTCTGTTGCTGGTCGTTTTGCTTCTTGTTCTGTTCAGCCACCGTCGTTCTCCTTTCTGCGTGAGCGTCGAGAAGATGTCACGCCGAACAACGAACGATAGGGCCGATCGGTTCCTGCCTACTAAGCTAATGCAAAGCCGCCTTGGTTCGGCAAACGTTCCGTCAAAATTGATGCAAGATCATCAACGGCAAAGGCGCCGGTCGTCGCTGACACAACGGCCTTGCGGCACCGCGCGCGGATTAAGCGAAGTACACCAAATAAATCGCAAAGAACACAATGACAATGGCCGCCACGCTGAACCCGAGCACGTAGCGCATTGGACAGCGCGTGTCGCAAATCTGGCGCAGTGGCGCGCACACCTGCTCAACCGTGCTGCGGCGGTGAATCGAACTTAGCAGCCGATACACCACTGGAGCCTGATGAAGGAGCGTTATCCGGTGCTCCACCGCGGCCAACACGCTGTTGGAACTCGCGATCGAATCTTTCATCGCGCGGCGACGCACGACGCGGGCATCTCAGCAAGCCGCTTTGCCCTGCGCGTGCTTGCCCGCTGCTCGCATTGCTCGACCGGCGTCTCCGGTCGCGGCGGGCATAATCAGGCTATCTTATCGTCTCGATCATTAAAGTTAACTTTACCTAATGGCGCGGCTTAGGTAAGACACCCATCTTGGAAAAAGCGGGACACGATCGGAGAGAACATGACGAGCGAAAGCAAATGCCCGGTAGCGGGCGAGACACACCGGACTGGCAAGGTCATGTCGAACCGAGACTGGTGGCCGAACCAGCTTAACGTTCAGATTCTCCACCAGAACTCCACCCAGTCCAATCCGCTGGGCGAGGAGTTCGACTACGCCAAGGAATTCAGGAGCCTCGACCTGAATGCGGTCATCAAGGACCTGCGTGCCTTGATGACGGAGTTGCAGGATTGGTGGCCGGCGGACTTTGGTCATTACGGGCCGCTCTTGATCCGCATGGCCTGGCACGCGGCAGGAACGTACCGGATAGGCGACGGCCGCGGCGGCGCCGGCGCCGGTCAGCAGCGCTTCGCACCCGTCAACAGTTGGCCGGACAACGCCAACCTCGACAAGGCGCGTCGGCTGTTGTGGCCGATCAAGCAGAAATACGGCCGCAAAATCTCCTGGGCCGACCTGATGGTTCTTTCGGGCAACGTCGCGCTCGAGTCGATGGGTTTCAAGACGTTCGGTTTCGGCGGCGGGCGCGCCGATGTCTGGGAGCCTGCAGACGACATCTTCTGGGGCCCTGAAGGCAAGTGGCTCGACGACCAGCGCTATAGCGGCGACCGCGATCTAATGAGCCCTCTCGCTGCCGTGCAGATGGGGCTGATCTATGTCAATCCGGAGGGACCGAACGGCAAGCCGGATCCGATCGCCGCGGCGCGCGACATCCGCGAGACGTTCAGGCGCATGGCGATGAACGACGAGGAAACGGTTGCGCTGATTGCCGGCGGTCACACCTTCGGCAAGACCCATGGCGCTGGCGACGCATCGCTGGTGGGCCCGCAACCGGAAGCCGCGGGTATCGAGGAGCAGGGCCTCGGCTGGAAGAGCAAATTTGGTACCGGCAAAGGCGCTGATACGATCACCGGTGGTCCCGAAGTCATCTGGTCGCAGAAGCCGACTCAGTGGAGCAACCACTTCTTCGAAAACCTGTTCAACAACGAATGGGAACTGACGAAGAGCCCGGCCGGCACCTATCAGTGGAAGGCAAAAGGCGTCGCCGCGACGATTCCGGATCCCTTCGACGGGTCGAAGCGGCACGTGCCGACAATGCTGACCACAGACCTCGCCTTGCGGCTCGACCGCGCTTACGAAAAGATCTCAAGGCGTTTCTACGAAAATCCGGATCAGTTCGCAGACGCGTTTGCGCGGGCGTGGTTCAAGCTGACGCACCGCGACATGGGCCCGATCGCACGTTATCTCGGGCCGCTTGTGCCCAAGGAGACGCTGATCTGGCAGGATCCGATCCCGGCTGCCGATCATCCGCCGATCGGCAAGGAGGACGCCGCCGCTCTGAAGGCGAAGATCCTTGCGTCCGGCCTGTCCGTTTCCCAGTTGGTCTCGACGGCTTGGGCGTCGGCATCGACGTTCCGCGGCTCCGACAAGCGCGGTGGCGCGAACGGCGCGCGCATTCGCCTGGCGCCGCAGAAGGACTGGGAAGTCAATCAACCAGCTCAGCTCGCCAAGGTGCTGCAGACGCTCGAAGCGATCCAGAAGGCGTTCAATACTTCGCAGGTCGGGGGCAAGAAGGTTTCGCTTGCTGACCTGATCGTTCTCGGCGGCTGCGCGGCCGTCGAGCAAGCGGCAAAGGCCGCTGGGCACGACGTGGAGGTTCCCTTCACGCCGGGACGCACGGATGCGTCGCAGGAGCAAACCGACGTGGAGTTGTTTTCTCCGCTCGAGCCGACCGCGGACGGTTTCCGCAACTATGTCCGCGGCAAGCAGAGCTTGTCGCCTGAGGAGCTGTTGGTGGATCGGGCGCAATTGCTGACGCTGACGGCGCCGGAGATGACGGCTCTCGTCGGCGGCCTGCGCGTCCTGGGTGCAAATGTCGGGCAGTCCAAGCACGGCGTCTTCACTGAACGGCCCGAGACATTGACGAACGACTTCTTCGTCAACCTGCTCGACATGGGAACGCAATGGCAGCCCTGCGCCGGCTCTGACGGCGTGTACGACGGGCACGACCGGAAGACCAACGCGTTGAAGTGGACCGGCACTCGCGTTGACCTGATCTTCGGCTCGCACTCACAACTGCGCGCCGTGGCGGAGGTCTATGCGTGCGCGGATTCGAAGGAGAAGTTTGTCAACGACTTCGTAGCCGCCTGGAACAAGGTGATGAACCTCGATCGCTTTGACCTCGCCTGATCGCAGCGAGACGTTGTGGATTCCCCGAGCACAGCCTGGACCGAGCTCAAGCCGGGCCGGCTCGCCACCCCGTGCAGATGTGGCCCGACGCCCGCGGTGGCCGGGAGCAATGAGCAATAAATCAGGGCGGCGTTTCGCTTCAGATGCCGCCCTTATGCCGGATTAAGGCAATGGGCGCCGCCCCCCCCCGTTCGGGACGATCGCGGAGGCAGCGCGGCTCACTCTCCGCCGTTCTCCTCGCCCTCTTCAGAAATCCGCTCGACCGACGCCACCCGCTCGCCTTCGGCGGTGGAGAAGACGATGACGCCCTGCGTAGCGCGGCCGGCGATGCGGATGCCGTCGACCGGGCAGCGAATGAGCTGGCCGCCGTCGGTGACCAGCATGATCTGGTCGTTCTCCTCGACCGGGAAGGAGGCGACAATGCGGCCGTTCCTCTCGTTGACCGCCATGGCGACGATGCCTTTGCCGCCGCGGCCGGTGGTGCGGTACTCGTAGGAGGAGGTACGCTTGCCAAAGCCTTTTTCCGAAAGGGTGAGGACGAACTGCTCGTTGGCCGACATGTCGACGTAGCGCGCCTCGCCGAGCTCGATTGAGCCTTCGGCCTCTTCGGCGTCGCCATTGATGGCAACCTCCTCCAGTTCCCCATTCTGTCCCCGGCGCACCGCATTGGCGCGCTTCAGATAGGCGGCGCGCTCCTCTGCGGTCGCCTCGACGTGGCGCAGGATCGAGAGCGAAATGAGCTTGTCGACTAAACCTTCCTTATCATTCCCTAGGTTGATGCCGCGCACGCCCATGGAGGTGCGGCCCTGAAAGACGCGCACGTCGTTGACGGGGAAGCGGATGCACTGCCCGGCGGCGCTGGTGAGCAGGACGTCATCGCTTTCGGTGCAGATCTGCACGTCGACGATGGAATCGCCCTCGTCGAGCTTCATGGCGATGATCCCGGAGCGGCGCACGTCGACGAAATCGGAAAGCTTGTTGCGGCGCACCGTGCCGCGGGTGGTGGCGAACATCACGTCGAGCTTGTTCCAGGTTGATTCGTCCTCGGGCAGCGGCATGATGGTGGTGATGTTTTCGCCCTGCTCGAGCGGCAGAATGTTGATCAGCGCCTTGCCGCGCGCCTGCGGCGCCGCCTGAGGCAACCGCCAGACCTTTTCCTTGTAGGCTTTGCCGCGCGAGGAGAAGAACAGCACCGGCGTATGCGTCGAAGCGACAAACAGACGGGTAACAAAGTCCTCCTGGCGGGTCTGCATGCCGGCACGGCCCTTGCCGCCGCGCCGTTGCGCCCGGTAGGTCGACAGCGGCACGCGCTTGACATAGCCGGCATGGGAGACGGTGACGACCATGTCCTCGCGCTGGATCAAATCCTCGTCTTCCATCTCGCCTTCCTGATCGATGATCAGGGTTTTGCGTGGAGTGGAGAACTCGTTCTTGATGGCAATGAGCCCGTCTTTGGCGATCGCCTGGATGCGGGCGCGCGAGCGCAGGATGTCCAGATAGTCGGCGATTTCCTCGGCGAGCTTGTCGAGCTCGGCCTTGATCTCGTCGCGGCCGAGCGCAGTGAGGCGCTGCAGGCGCAGATCGAGAATGGCCTTGGCCTGCTCGGCGGAGAGCCGCGTGGTTCCGGAAGGCGACACGGCGTGGCGCGGATCGTCTATCAGCGTGACCATTGCGGCGACGTCGCGCGCCAGCCAGTCGCGGCTCATCAATTGCTCACGCGCTTCGCTGGCGTCGCGGGCAGCGCGGATGAGGCGAATCACCTCGTCGATATTGGCGACCGCGATCGCGAGCCCGACCAGGATGTGGGCGCGGTCGCGCGCCTTGCCGAGCAGATGCTTGGTGCGCCGATAGATCACCTGCTCGCGGAAGGCGATGAACGAGGCGAGCAGGTCCTTTAAGGTCATCACCTGCGGCCGGCCGCCTTCGAGCGCCACCATATTGGCGCCGAAGGAGGATTGCAGCGCGGTATAGCGATAGATCTGGTTGAGCACCACGTCGGGCATGGCGTCGCGGCGCAGTTCGATGACCACCCGATAGCCTTCGCGGTCGGACTCGTCGCGCAAGGCGGCGATGCCTTCAATTTTCTTGTCGCGGACGAGTTCGCCGATGCGCTCGACCAGATGCGCTTTGTTCACCTGGTAGGGAATTTCGGTAAAGACGATGGCCTCGCGCTCGCCGCGCAAGGTCTCAAACTGCATGTTGCCGCGCATGATGATAGAGCCGCGGCCGAGATGATAAGCGGCGCGGATGCCGGCGCGGCCGAGAATGATGCCGCCGGTCGGAAAATCCGGGCCTGGGACAATGGCGATCAACTCCTCGATCGACAGCGCGGGGTTGTCGATCAGCGCGACGCAGGCGTCGATCACCTCGCCAAGGTTATGCGGGGGAATATTGGTCGCCATGCCGACGGCGATACCGCCGGCGCCGTTGACCAGAAGGTTGGGAAAGCCGGCCGGCAGTACCACCGGCTCGCGCTCGGAATTATCGTAATTGGGCTGGAAATCGACGGTGTCCTTGTCAATATCGCGGAGCAGTTCCATGGCCGGCCGCGCCAGCCGGCATTCGGTGTAGCGGTAGGCCGCGGCATTGTCGCCGTCGACGGAGCCGAAATTGCCCTGCCCGTCAATCAGCGGCAGGCGCATGGAAAAATCCTGCACCATGCGCACCAGCGCGTCATAGATCGACTGGTCGCCGTGGGGATGGTATTTGCCCATCACGTCGCCGACGACGTGCGCGCATTTGACGTATTTGCGGTCCGGCGTATGGCCGTTCTCGTGCATCGAGAAGAGGATGCGCCGGTGCACGGGCTTAAGCCCGTCGCGGGCATCCGGCAGCGCGCGCGCCACGATCACGCTCATGGCGTAATCGAGGTAGCTTTTCTTCATCTCCTCGATGATCGAGACCGGGCGAATATCGGACGGCTTGGTGCCGTCAGCCGGCTCGCGGTTTTCGTCGTCTGCCAAAGCAATCTCGCTAAAAAGGTCCCGTATGCTTAGCCGATTCAAACCCGTTACGCCACCCTCAAAAGGCGCCGGGCGGGCCGAATTTCATATGGTCGTTCAGCCGCTTATGATCAAGTGCGGGCCTGGAAACCGGCGCCGGGAACCCCGCGCGGTAATGGAGTCTTCACGGTAAGTTCGGCCGTTCGCGTAACAGGCTGTTCGTCGGCGCCAAGTGGGTTCATGGTCGGCTTTCTCATCTCCGCGCTCGTCACCCTCCTGGTGGTCGTCGATCCGGTCGGCTTGGCACCGACCTTCATCGGCATCACCGAAGGGCTCTCTGAATTGCTGCGCCGACAGGTGGCGGTGGGCGCGGCCTTAATCGCCGCGGCCATTCTCGTCGGCGCTGCATTGATCGGGGACTGGCTTCTGCAAAAACTAGCGATTTCGCTGTCGGCGTTCCGCATTGCAGGCGGCCTGCTCCTGTTCTCGATCGCCATCGAAATGGTGTTCGGCGTGCGCATGCGGCGGGAAGGAGAAGCCGCAGAACAGGCGCTCGAAGAGCGCGCGCACGATCTCGCGGCCTTCCCGCTTGCCATTCCCCTCATGGCCGGCCCGGGCGCCATTACCGCAACCGTGCTGCTCGCCGGGCGGGCGCACGGTGATGTGCTGCTGCTGCTGGGACTGTTGCTGGCGGTCGCGATTGCAGTCGCGGCGTGTTGTCTCGTGTCCTTCCTGTTCGCCGTGTCGATCAGCCGTTTCCTCGGCGTGACCGGAAATGTCGTGCTTTCGCGCCTGCTCGGCGTGCTCCTCGCGGCGCTCGCCGTGCAATATGTGGTCGACGGAATCCATGCGATCTTCGTCGGCTGAGTTGCGGCCGACCGGCGGCGCATGACCGCCACAGCAAGGAAAAAAAGCGTCCGTTGCGCGCGCGGGCGGTGATGCCCGGTTGCCCGTCTTAATACCAGTGCGGCTGCCACACCATCAGCGCCATAATCGCTATCATGCCCGCAAGACCGGCAACGCTGATTGCGCTCCAGGTAAAGAACAGGCGACGGTAGATTTTCGGCAGCGCCTTAATGCTCAGCGCAGCCTCGCGTGTCACTTTGCGAATGCGCAGCGCGATGATGAGATTTGCCAGCCACGCCGCCACCACGACCGCATAAATCGCGAGTGACGCCTCGAGCCAATATTCGTCGAGCCGGTCGCCGATCGCGACAGCGAGCGGAAAGCCGGCGAGCGGCTGCAGGGCGATCGCTGGGATCATGAGCGTCAATTCGGCGCGCACGACGTAACGCGCGGTGAGCGCGACTAACGACGCTTTCCTGGAACGATATCCCAACAGCATGAATAGCGCGGTGCACACCCAGGTGCCGAACATCACCGCCATGGCGATCATGTGGACGAATTTGATGGCGAGGATGACTTCGAGCATGGCTGTGGGTCGTATCACACGGAAAGCCGGTTTTCGCGAAAACGCCGGATCGAGTGCTAGGCAGTGCACCTGGAGAGTCGCGAACCGGCTTCTGTAGCATTCCGGGTGGCCGGCGCGAACCGGGGACCATCATTGCAGCAGGTATGGATGCGGCTGCTTTGGGCGCACCGTACACCCTGCCCTCTCGCTCCGATGCGCGCGCTCGGCCGCAACGGTCGGCAGGGAGTTCAGAACGGGAGGCGAGAAACCTCAGAACGGGATTTCGTCGTCCATGTCGCCGCGGCCGCCGGCGGCGCCCGCCGAAGCGGCGACCTTGCGGCTCGGTCCCACTGAGCCGAATTCACCGCCCTCATCGGCGCCAAAATCCCCGCCCCCGCCCCCGCCCGATGCGCCGGCGCTGCCGGTACGATCGACCAGCGTCAGTTCGCCGCGAAAACCTTGCAGCACCACCTCGGTCGAGTAGCGATCCTGGCCCGACTGGTCTTGCCATTTGCGTGTCTGCAGCGCGCCTTCGATGTAAACCTTCGAGCCCTTCTTGAGGTATTGCTCTGCGATCCGGCACAGGTTCTCGTTGAAGATGACGACGCGGTGCCACTCGGTCCTTTCGCGCCGTTCGCCACTGGCCTTGTCGCGCCAGGTATCGGACGTGGCAACGCGCAAATTCGCCACCGCCCGGCCGTCCTGGGTGCGACGGATTTCCGGATCAGCGCCCAGGTTACCGAGCAGGATCACTTTGTTCACGCTTCCCGCCATCACACGCTCCGTTCGTTCCGCATTTTGTCCACCGTAACGCCCAATCGCCTGGCCGCAAGGCCGATCGAGAGGCAGCCGGCCTTATCCACATGGCGCTTCCACTTGGCCTTCAGCGGCGCCGGCAGCTCGATGTTCTTATTTTGTTCCTAATAAGAGCGCAAGCGAAAAGAACGGCCGCAGCGAACCCGCCGGGGGTACCGTTGAGAAAGTCGGCAGCTGTGGCATTTGAGTTACAGCCTTTTCAACTCAGACCGGTTACTCATTGCTGTGCGGCAAGCGCGCGAATTCTGCAGCGGCGCTTGCACCATCGCCAGGTTTCAGGGCGTCGGGGGAGAGCGTGGGGCGAGGGGGTTTTGGCCAAACACGTTGATCCGCGTGCGGCCTTACCCTCTCGCCCCCCTTTATCACGGTGTCAGGACCGATGGTCGGCGCGCCGTCGTGATTTGCCGCCCAGTTTCCTGCCCTAGCTTTTGGCCTAGAACGAAACTGACCCGCTAGGACCGTGCCACAACACCTCCGGCAGCGCCACAAGCTCATGCAGCGAGGGGCTTGAGTTCTACGGCATAGCCGAGCTCTGACAAGCGCTTGACCAGGCGCTTTTTTTGCTGGTCGGTGGAGTGGCGCTTGAAGTGGTCGCAGCCGAGGTCCTGATACATCGTGCCATGCTTGAGCATGTGGTAGATGGCGGTCAGGATGGAGGCGACGACGGCCATGATCGCCTTCTTGGGGCCGCGTCGGGCTTTGATGCGATGGAACTGGGCCTGCAAATAGCTTCCTTTCTTTTTTGCTGCCGCTAAAGCGCACTGAACCAGCGTGGTCTTAAGCCAGGTGGCGCCCTTACGTAGACGATTGGATCGACGTTTGCCGGCGCTCTCATCATTGCGCGGACATATGCAAGCCCAGGAGGTGAGATGTGCGGCCGAAGGAAACCGGCTCATGTCGATGCCGATCTCTGAGACGATGACTTGCGCGCTGAGGCTCTTAATGCCTGGGATCGACATGATTAACTCGACTGCGGTGCGAAAGGGCTCAAGGTTGGCCTCCACTTGGGCATCGATCGTAGCCATGGCGGCTTCGAGAGCGTCGATCTGATTGAGATGAAGGCGCAACAGGAAGCGATGGTGCTGCGTCACCCGGCCACGAAGGGCCTCACGCAATTTCTCCGGTGGCGCTTTGACCCGCGGATGGGCAAGGCTGGTCAGTTTGGCGGGATTGGTTTCGCCGGCAATCAGGGCCTCAATTATAGCGCGGCCGCTTTTGCCCATCACGTCGGTAAGAACCGAGTCCAATTTAATGTTGGCATCCTCGAGTGTCTTTTGCACCCGCTGGACGTGGCTCGCCTGCTCACGGACCAATTGCTTGCGCGTGCGCAGCAGGTTGCGCATCTCCTGGGTTTGCACATTCGGCACAAAGCTCGCCCGGATCAGACCGTGCGCCAGCAGTTCGGCCAGCCACATGGCATCGTTGACGTCGGTCTTGCGGCCAGGCACGTTCTTCACGTGCGCGGCGTTTGCCAGCACCAACTCAAACTCGCCATCATCCAGTATGTGCCACACTGGCTTCCAGTAGATGCCGGTCGCCTCCATGGCCACATGCGTGCAACCGCTGACCGCCAGCCACTCCGACAAACGCAAAAGGTCCGCCGTGGTCGTCTGGAAAGTACGAACTTCCGTCGTCACCTGGCCGTCGGATGCGAGGCGCAGGCAGGCCACCACCGTCTCTTTGTGCACGTCAAGACCGCAACATCGTCGATGCAATAGCTCCATCTTCCATCTCCCCATTCCGCATTGCGTCGTCGGCGTGGGGTCCCGTATATCTAGAAAATCTAGAACGCGTGCTCCGGGGCCGAAGGGGCCCGTGGCGACAGTCTGAGGTGCTCCAAGAACCCCGGGTCCAACTCAGTTGCGGGCTTAATCGCACCAAGGAGACACCGACCTCGGTACCGACGACACAGGACGAGGGTAGCAGAAGTTTCATGTGCTGCAGGTCGGGCCTCAGCCCGGTGGAGAACTCAGTTGAGCTTGAAGTTCACTCCGCCGCGGATGATTTGCTCGTCGAACCTAAATTGCTCATCCGCGAGAGCCGCATTGCTCAAGGCAAGCTTGCCGAAATCAACGAACAGATATTCGAGTTTCACCGTGGCGGTCGGAGCCAGCGGAACCTCCACGCCGCCGCCTGCCGTCCAACCGGTGCGCAGCTGCGATTGATCTTCAGTGGCGCCGCCGACCGAGCAGACGCAAGAGCTGTTCGCGACGTCCGTGAATGCGGCCCCGCCGGTGCCGTAGAGCAGAAAACGGTAAGGTGCAAATGGCATGGCGAGATCGACGCCGAGACGGCCGCGCGCCGTCGCCAGCCAGCGCGACCTCGCGGTTACGTTCGCGCTCGCTGCGGGGACCGACACGCGGCCGGTGAGGTTCTGAATGGAGCCATCGGCTTCTATTCCGAGCACGAGCCGGTCGATCTGCCAGTTGTATCCGGCTGTGCCGGCGAGACTGACAGACTGGGAGCCGGTCGTGCCCGGCGGGGTGACGAACGCGATGTGACCGGTCGCGAGGCCTACGCCGAAGCCGAGATACGGGCCGGCCCAACTGAAACTTGCGGGACTGAAATCCCGGCTCGGGGGCGCTTGCGGCCGCGGCGGCCCATTCGGGCCAAATGTATGGCCGAGCAGCACACCCACCTGGTTGATGCCGACGTTGCCGCTGGCAAGGTCACCGTTCGAGGCGTGAGCCCAGAAGGCGAGGATGCGCCAGTCGGCCCCGATTTGCCGGCCGACCGCTATCGACTCGCGGAACAGCAAACGCGTGGTCAGCGGCGATGGGCGGTCGGAATAGACGACATTGAGGTCCTGGTCGTGAATCAATCCGCCGGCGGTAAATTCGGCAAAATACGGCCCGACGATCGGCGCATCCCAGGCCAAGGCCGCGTAGGCGGTGTCGGTTTTGCCCTCGGCGCTGATCGATGCCCCGATCATCGGGCGCGGGGAGAACAACCAAGACAGGTACGGTTCATAGGGCTCAATCGTGTTCGGTAGCGGCGAGAACAGCGCCTCGAGTTCGATGCTCGGCGACAAAGGTTTGCCCGTCGCTCCGCCGCCGATCGGCACAGTGGTGGCGCCGCCGATCCGCACCTCGTCGAGCCAGGGAAAGCCGACTGACTGCGCGTGTGCGCCCAGAGCATACAGCAACGCCGGGCAAGCGACGGCGATGCCCAGCCCACGCTTGAGCCATGCTCCGATATCATTGCGAACCTGCCCCACCCCGACCCTTAACCCCGCTGTCCGATTCAATGATCCCCGCAGCTGAACTTAGCAGTCTCTGGGCTCGGCTGAAAGGCTGCCAATGCTGTGGAGAACCGCAAGTTTGGCCGGTGGATTCGGCCGTTGAACGACGCCCGCACTGGCAATCGCTTGTCGTTCTCACTATGTTCGAGACTCACGCGCTGTTCGAAATGCCTGGCCGCTTGCGCCGGAGCGAGATTTCATTTGCGCATGAACGATAGTTCCCATGCCCATGCCCCCGCTCGCCCGGACCGACGCGTGATCGCGATCCGCGGCGCACGCGAGCATAACCTCAAGAACGTCGATCTCGACATTCCGCGCGACAAGCTCGTGGTGTTCACCGGTCTGTCCGGCTCGGGCAAATCCTCGCTTGCCTTTGACACCATCTATGCCGAGGGCCAGCGCCGCTACGTGGAAAGCCTGTCCGCCTATGCGCGGCAATTTTTGGAAATGATGCAGAAGCCGGATGTCGACCAGATCGACGGGCTCTCCCCGGCCATCTCCATCGAACAGAAGACCACCTCGCGCAATCCGCGCTCCACCGTGGGCACCGTCACCGAGATTTACGATTACATGCGGCTGCTCTGGGCGCGCATTGGCGTGCCCTACTCTCCGGCGACGGGGTTGCCGATCGAGAGCCAGACTGTCTCGCAGATGGTCGACCGCATCATGGCGCTGCCCGAGGGCACGCGGCTCTATCTTCTGGCGCCGGTGGTGCGCGGCAGGAAGGGCGAGTACCGCAGGGAACTCGGCGATTTTCTCAAAAAGGGATTTCAGCGCGTCAAGGTCGACGGCCAGTTCTACGAGATTGCCGATGTGCCAGCGCTGGACAAGAAATTCCAGCACGATATCGACGTCGTGGTCGATCGTGTCGTGGTGCGCCCCGACATCGCCACTCGCCTTGCCGACTCACTCGAGACCGCGCTCAAGCTCGCCGATGGCCTGGCCGTAGCAGAATTCGCATCCGACCCTTCTCCGCCACCACAGGATGCAGCAGCACAGCGAAAGACCGCGAAAATTCACGACAAGAACCATCCCGAGCGTCTGCTCTTTTCCGAAAAGTTCGCCTGCCCCGTGTCAGGCTTCACGATTCCGGAAATCGAGCCGCGGCTGTTCTCGTTCAACAATCCATTCGGTGCCTGCCCGAAATGCGGCGGGCTCGGCGTCGAGCAGCACATCGATGCCGACCTGGTCATTCCCGACAAGGAGCGCAGCCTGCGGCGCGGCGCCATCGCACCGTGGGCGAAATCGTCGTCGCCGTATTACGTGCAGACGCTGCTCGCGCTCGGCAAACACTACAAATTTACGCTCGACACCAAGTGGAAGGATCTGCCGAAGAGGACGCAGGACGCGATCCTTTACGGCTCCGGCGACAGCGACATCCGCTTTTCCTACGATGACGGCATGCGCGCCTATGAGACCAAGCGGCCGTTCGAAGGCGTCGTCACCAACCTCGAGCGTCGTTTCCGCGAAACCGACAGCGATTGGGCGCGCGAGGAGATCGCCCACTATTTCACTGACGTGCCCTGCGAGGCCTGCAAGGGCTATCGGCTCAAGCCGGAAGCCCTATGCGTGAAGATCGCCGGGGAGCATATCGGCGAAATCGCCGAAATGTCGGTCAAAGGGGCAGCGCGCTGGTTCAGTGAGCTACCCCACCGGCTCACCACCAAGCAGAACGAAATCGGCGTGCGCGTGCTCAAGGAGATTCGCGAGCGGCTGCGATTTTTGGTCGATGTCGGGCTCGAATATCTGACGCTGGCGCGCGCCTCGGGAACGCTCTCCGGCGGCGAAAGCCAGCGCATCCGGCTCGCTTCCCAGATCGGCTCGGGCCTGACCGGGGTGCTCTACGTGCTCGATGAGCCCTCGATTGGGCTGCATCAGCGCGACAATGCGCGGTTGCTCGAGACGCTGCGCCGACTGCGCAATCTCGGCAACACCGTGATCGTGGTGGAGCACGATGAGGACGCAATTAGAGCCGCCGACTTCGTCGTTGATGTAGGACCGGGAGCTGGCGTGCATGGCGGCCGCATCGTCGCCGAAGGCAGCCCCACGGACATCATGGCCTGCCGGCAATCGCTCACCGGGCAATATCTCAACGGCGCGCGCGAGATCGCGGTGCCGGAACGGCGGCCGAAAAATCCACGCCGCCTGCTGCGGGTTATCGGTGCCCGCGGGAACAATCTGAAAAAAATCACGGCCGAGATTCCGCTCGGTCTGTTCACCTGCGTCACCGGCGTCTCCGGCGGCGGCAAGTCCACACTGCTCATCGACACGCTCTACAAGGCGCTTGCCCGGCGGCTCAACGGCGCAAGCGAGGCCCCAGCCGCGCACGACGGTCTCGACGGCATCGAACATCTCGACAAGATCATCGATATCGACCAGTCGCCGATCGGCCGCACGCCGCGTTCCAACCCGGCGACCTATACGGGTGCGTTCACGCCGATCCGCGAATGGTTCGCGAGCCTGCCCGAAGCGCGCGCGCGGGGCTATCAGCCCGGCCGCTTCTCGTTCAACGTCAAGGGCGGCCGCTGCGAGGCCTGCCAGGGCGACGGGGTTATCAAGATCGAAATGCATTTTCTGCCTGACGTGTACGTGACGTGCGACGTCTGTAAGGGCAAGCGCTACAACCGCGAGACGCTGGAAGTTTTGTTCAAGGGCAAATCGATCGCCGACGTGCTCGATATGACCGTCGAGGAGGCTTTGGAATTCTTCAAGGCGGTGCCGCGGGTGCGCGACGTACTCATGCTCCTGCATCGCGTCGGCCTCGACTATATCCATGTCGGCCAGCAGGCGACGACGCTGTCGGGCGGCGAGGCGCAGCGCGTTAAGCTCGCCAAGGAGCTCTCGAAGCGCGCCACCGGGCGTACGCTCTATATCCTCGACGAGCCCACCACCGGGCTGCACTTTCACGACGTGGCTAAGTTGTTGGAAGTGCTACATGAGCTGGTTGAGAACGGCAACACCGTCGTGGTCATCGAGCACAATCTCGAAGTGATCAAGACCGCCGACTGGATCATCGATCTTGGCCCCGAAGGCGGTGACGGCGGCGGCGAGATCGTCGCGGTCGGCACACCGGAAGATCTCGCCGGCGAGAAGCGCAGCTATACCGGGCAGTTCCTCAAGCCGGTGCTTGCGCGCGCGGACAATAAGCGCAAGAAGCGCGTCGAGGCGGCCGAGTAGCGCTTCAAAAGCCTGCCCTCGCGCAGCGGCGAAGCATGAAAAGCGGTCGCTGACTGGGCGGTTGAATCGTGCTAATCTGCCTGCCGGTGAGGGCCCTTGTAACTTCCGCTTATCCAATGCCCGCAGACGTAACCCGCGAGGAATTCGCCGCGCTCGCCCAAGAGGCCGAGGGCGAAAAGCTCGTCACGCGCCACATCCTCGAGCAGACCCACCGCAACAGCGACGATTTGGCCGCAATCAGGACTCGGCTTGATCGGGTGGAAAGTAAGATAGACGGGCTAGATCGACGGGTCGATGGGCTCGACCGCAAGCTCGATCTCTTGGGCCGCAAGGTCGATGACCTCAGCAAAAGCCTGTCTCGAATGGTTGCTGAGGTCGTGCGCGAAGTGCAGCGCGAGCGAGAAGACAAGCGCTAGCGCGGTGCTGTCAGATAATTAATCCACACTTAAAATTTCCCGATCCAGAACCCTCGCCTGCGAATGTGGGAGGAAATCGGGGCCCGCGCCACATCGGGCGCAGCCTGGCCGAGATAGCCGGGGGAGCTCTTTAGCGCCATGAAACGAAGGGCCCGAAGCCACCGTGGAGGGACTTACGCGCGTGTCCGTCAAGCCATACACGCCGTAGACAGGACCCCGGCAAGGAATGGTCCGGCTTCTTCGAGGTGCAACCATATTCGCCAGACCCGAAAGTCGCAATATACTCTAAGAACTACTTCAAGATGCGCTGTCCGCAGCCCTGCAGTTTGGCCGCATCGCCCGCCGGTGCAGGGGACAGAAGGATATTTCGCAAACCTCCTTTGCCGGAGTCAAACTTCCCTTCCGCGAACCACGTGATATTTCAAGACTGCCGGAGACTGCCGGAGCGAAAGCCGAGACTATCGTGAGAACTAGAAAACCCGTCGTCGGCGTGATCGGTGGTCCTCATAAGGTCGAGGGGCGATTCACCGCCCAGCGGGTCGGCGAGCGCAATCTGCGTGCGGTCGCCGAGGTCGCCGGCGCCTTGCCGTTGATGTTTGCGGGCACCGCGGCGATCACGGATGCCGATGCCCTGCTTGACGTGGTCGATGGGGTCCTGCTGACCGGCGCCCGTGCCAATGTGCATCCGAGTCGCTTTGGTCAGGCGGAGGACCCGCGTCACGAGCCCTACGATCCTGAGCGGGATGAACTGGCGTTCGGGCTGATCGAGGCTTGTGTTGAGCGCCGGGTGCCGCTGTTCGGCATTTGCCGCGGCTTTCAGGAGATGAACGTTGCCTTCGGCGGCTCGCTGCATCCGGAAATTCGCGAGCTGCCGGGACGGATGAACCATCGCATGCCGCGGCTGCCCAACGGCGAGCCGCATCCAGATCTCGCGGTGATTTTCGCCGAGCGCCACGACGTGCGGCTGACGCCGGGCGGAGTATTCTCAAAGCTGCTCGGCTGCGAGATCGTTCGGGTGAACTCGCTGCACGGCCAGGGCATTCTGGAACCAGGCAAGCGCATCGTCGTCGAGGGGATTGCCGAGGACGGCACCATTGAGGCTATCCGCATTGCCGATGCATCGGGCTTCGCGGTGGGCGTGCAATGGCACGCCGAGCACGACGCCCTGCGCAATCCGGTTAATCGCAAGTTGTTTGAGGCGTTCGGCGCGGCTGTGGCGGAGTATCAGAATCGTAGGGTTGGCTGAGCGCCATCAAGTGTACAGAGGATTCTTTGCCCATGACCACGGCGCGGAGCTGGTCATCGGGTCACGCTTCGCGCGCACCCATGGGCGCATTTGTCCACCCGTTGTAGAGCCTACTCGCCGGTCCATTTCGGCGCGCGTTTATTGAGGAAGGCGTCCATGCCTTCGCGGAAATCGTGGCTCGTGTAGCACATGAGGATGAGTTCCTCGCCCTCCTCGCGCGACAGCCGGCGAACGAGGCGCGCGAGCGCCTGTTTGGTAGCGTTGAGCGTGAGCGGCGCGTTGCCGGCGACCGTGGCGGCAAGCTCTCCGGCACGGTTTTGCAGGGCCGCAAGGTCTTCGACCACCTCATGGAGCAGCCCGATCCTGGCGGCCTCCTCGGCGCCGACCAGGCGGGCCGTGAAAATAAGGTCCTTTACGCGGGCCGGTCCGACCAAAGCAGTGAGCCGGCTGATATTCGACATCGACAGGCAATTGCCCAGCGTGCGCGCGATCGGAAAGCCCATTTTCACGCTTTTGGTGCCGATGCGCAGGTCGCAGCAGGCGGCAATCCCGGCACCTCCGCCGGTGCAGGCGCCGTTGATCGCGGCGATTGTCGGCACGCGGCATTGTTCGAGCTGACCGAGCACGCGGTCGATGCGTGCTTCGTAGTCGAGCGCGTGCTGCGGTGTGGTAAAGGCGCGGAACTGGTTGATGTCGGTGCCCGAGGCGAAGGCCTTCTCGCCGGCACCCTGGAGCACCAGCACCTTGATCGAGCGATCCGCGTTGGCCTGCGTGCAGATCTCGGCAAGCCGCTCGTACATGGCGAAGGTGAAGGCGTTGCGTGCCTGCGGCCGGTTGAAGGTGATGCGGCCGATGCCACCGCGCAGCTCGAACAGCAGGTCCTCTGCGGCGGCGGCTTTTTGGTCTGTGGTCGTTTTCTGCTCCATGGTCGCATCCAAACTGGAAACTGGCGGCAGCACTTACCCGTCAAACAGGGGATGACCGAGCCTCGGCCGGAACGATCGTCAGTGGGCGGTGCCGCTCTCGACACCCTCGATTTCCTCGATGACCACCTGGCCGAGTTGGCGCATTGCTTCTGCCATGAGCACCGCCCACTGCTCTTTGGGAGCGAGCATGATCAGCTCGGCGAGACTTTCGGACACCCGGGCGACCATATCGCCCAGATCGATGTTTTCCTGTCCCTCGATGCGCTCGCGAACGAGTTCGTTGATGTCGCAGTGCAGGCAATCGCTCATCGGATTACTCCTGTGTCGTAGGGCAGGCGGAGCGATAGCGAAGCCCACGCAGGTGAGCGTAACAATTGGACGCCGGGCCACCGTTCACGCCGCCTTCGATGAGCCATGGCGTTGCGACCTTCGCCCACCCTACCAATCATGAGCAAGTGCTACGTCTTCATACGCTTGCTGATGAAATTCACCATGCGAGCGAACATGTCGCCGGTCTTGCTTAGGTCCGGCGCGTGACCGGCATGGCGATCCATATCTATGTATTCGAGGGCAATTTCGCCGCCGGCTTTTTTGTAGTTGGCGCAGAAGCGCTGAGGCTCGTTGCCGGGGAAATCGGATTGCGGATCCTTGTAGTCGTGCACGACGTCGCCGCGGCCTTGATACCAGACCGCCGGCGGCAGCTCGACCTTTTCACCGCGCTCGAGCGCCAGCATGGGATTGCCCTCTTCCATATTGGCCTCCGTGCCCCAGTAGGCGTCGTGGCGCGGAATGATCGGCTTGGCCCAGTCGGCGGCGCTGGCTGCGGCACGCTTGGCATGCCGGTAGCGGGAAAGCGGATTGATGACCGGCCACGACATCACCACGCAGCGTACGCTCGCATCCTGGGCGGATGCGCCGGTCGGGAGCGCAATCGCCGCGTAACGGGGATCGCGCGGGCGCATGGCGACCAGCATGGCCAGGTGGCCGCCGCTCGATTGCCCGGAAATCCCGATCAGTTCCGGGCGGGTTTTCAGCTCGCGCGCATTCTGCTTGGCCCAGCGCACCGCGTAATTGATGTCCTGCACCGAGGCCGGATAGGGCGCCTCGTTGCCGGAGCGAAAATCGAGCGCGATCGAGACGGTGCCGTGCGAGGCCATATACTCGTGGCGCAGATGCTCGGTAAGCCGGTTGCTCATGCACCACGCACCGCCATGGCACTCGACCAGCGCCGGAAAGGGGCCCTCCCCGCGGGGCGTGAAGATGCGCGCCAGGAGGGACGTATCGCCGTGGCGGAGGTATTCGATGTCGCTGACTTCGAATTCGGTGGTGCCGGGTTCAATGGTAGCGGTGCTCATGGGATTTTTATCCTTTGGTTTAGCCGAGGGCCGCAAGTCCTGAAGTCTGCGAAGACTCTAATGGCCGGCGTCGTTGGCCTCAACCCACCCCCGGCTGCCCGCCGAGCGCCCCTGGAGCCCCTTTAGCACCCGGCAGAATGACCGCGTGCGTCATGGTACCGAGCGCTACAGCACCGATCGCGAGCAGCATGCCGGCGATCCAGAGGGCCCAACCATAGGAGTGTAGCCCGTCCACTACATAGCCGGTGATGATCGGCGCCAAGAGGCCGCAAATATTTCCGCTCAGGATCGTGAGGCCGATCGCCTTGCCGACGTCGCGCGCGCGATGAACGAGATCGGTCACAAGCGTCAGGTTGAGCGAGATGGCCGCATTGATTCCGGAGAGGGACAGCGCGAACAGCGTCAGAACCAACGCGGTGCTGCTGGTACTGGGCACGAACACGACGGCCGCGCCAAGCAGCACGCAGGCGATGACCATGGCGCGGCGACCCCCGGCAAGGAGCGTCTGGCTCTGGAGCAGCCGATCGCTCAGCGCCCCGATCGCGATGCTCACCGGCACCGCGACTGCCCAGGGCACTGCGGTGTAGAGGCCGGTCTTCATGATGGTCAGGTGCTTGGTCTCCTGCAGATAGCTTGGCAGCCAGAACAGCAAGAGATAGAGCGTGTAAATTCCGGCTGCCTGCGCGATCATCGCGCCCCACATCGAGGGTGACCGCAGCAATTCGAAGGCGACTGCGGGGCTGCCGTGAATGCCGATTTCATCGGGCGAGCCGGCGGAGCGCTCGGCTAAAATCCTGCCGCGCTCGTCCTCGGTGAGCCACTTGACCTGTTCGGGACGGTCGAACCAGATGAGATTACAGGCGAGCCAGACGAAGCCGAGCGCGCCGAGCAAGACGAAGGCGGCGCGCCAGCCAAAGGCGCTGGCGATCGACGCGGTGATCACGGCCCCGATGGCGGGGCCGACGAAGCTACCGGCGCTCCAGAATACGTTGGCGACGCCGCGCTCTTGCGCCGGCATCCATTCCCGCACGATGCGGCCACAAGACGGGATCGAGGTCGCCTCTCCCGCTCCCATGATGAGCCGGGTGATGAACAAGCCGGTGAAGCTGCCGACCAGAGCAGTCGCCGCCATGACGACCGACCATAGTGCGATCCCGATCGAATTGATGCTGCGCGCGGAAAAGCGATCGAGCATGATGCCGATCGGCAGAATGAATAAGGTGTAGGTCCACAGGAACGATGAGAACAGGTAGCCCATCTGCACCGGCGACAGCTTGAATTCGCTGCGCACCGCCTGCGCGACGACCGCGAGGGCCGAACGATCCATGTAGTTGATCGTGACCAGTGCCAAAAGCAGGACGTAAATCCAGCCACGCCGGAAGTGCGGAGCCGGCGTGGCCTCCCTATTCATCTGTTTCTCCCAATTGTTCCTTGCGCGTGCCGCGGCACTCGTGGCGCGAGCGTCGCGGCCCGATCAGAGGGGCGCGTCAGCTCTTCGGCGGCGGCTTTTCGCCGGGGGTGCCGACGGCCGGACCGCGCGGATCGTTTTCTTCGGACATGCAGCGCTTGAGAAATTCGGCGCGTTTTGGGCCGGCAAGCTTCTCATTGTCGGCGCCAAACTTGCACGTAGCCATCTTCTGCTTGGCAGTGATTGCAAAGGCAGGTGCCGCCGGCAGTGTCGCGAGCAAAAACACCGACAAAACTCCAGCAATAGCAATGGTGCGATGCATTGGGATCTCCTCACTGCCAGATTGGCATTGTAACCCCTTGGCTGGTTGGCGCGGAATGGCCATCTGCCGCATTGTCGGCGCCTTACTTCCGCCGAGAATCGCTCTGACGGGGCCAACATGAGTCCCCATCCGCAGCACTCCCCGATCATCGATAGCGAGTCGCTTCATGTCGTCAACCGCGCCGAGCAATCCCGTTCTCACCGAGGTTAAGCCGGGGCTCATCGGCAGGGCCGAGCTCGTTGTCGGGCCGGAGCATACGGCGCCCTTTGTTGGCTCAGGGCGCATCGCGGTGCTGGCGACACCCGTCATGATCAATGTGATCGAGGCCGCGGCATTGGCCGCAGTCGAGCACCTCTTGCCCGCCGGCCATCAGAGCCTCGGCATCCACCTCGATGTGAGCCACGTCGCGGCCACGCCGGTCGGCTTGCGCATCACCGCGAGCGCCGAGGTTCTACAGGCAGAAGGCCGCACAATCACCTTTCGTGTGGAGGCCCGTGATGATTTCGAAACGATCGGTGGAGGCACCCATCGGCGCGTGGTCGTCAGCGTCGCGCGGTTTGACGAGCGCGTCCAGCGCAAGCTCGCGAGCAAGAGCGCGCCGGCGTGAGCGGCTTAGGCGGTGCTGCGGGCGCGGCCAAAATACCAGCCAAGCACGAAGAGAACGACGGCCGCGGCCGTGGCCAAATAGGCATGGGTTTTGTGGATATGCGCGGAGCCATCCAAATGCCCCGGAATAAAGGCGGGCAATTGCCCGGCTGGAATCGTGTAATACATCGCGGCAGCAGCAAGGCAGGCAATGCCCAGCAGGTAGGCGAGCATTCTCATCGGCTATTTCCTATTGTGAGGCGGCCCACGCCTTTGCAAGAACGCGTTAGCACGATGTTGCGCGTGATGTCATGCGCGATGTCTCGCATCTTGCGAAAACCAGCGGTGATGCTGTGGACCATGCCTCCGGCGACTTCACCCAACAGTGGCTAGCGGGTCGCGAGGAGCAAGCCGGCCGAGCGATGACAATTTCGTGTCACGAGTAGGCGGCAAGCAAAATTTCTTCAAAAAGAGCGTTCCGGGCCGCAGCAGCACACCCAGCATAGGACGCGCGGCGCTGCGATCCCCTTAAGCTGAGCTGGACCCAGAATCCTGGGCAGACGTCATGGCTCTGGACGGTGAAGCGGCACTTGTTCCAATCTCGCCCGGTGGCCACTTACGCGCCATGGTGTTTTGCCAAAGGTTAGCCATGCGAACGAAACTTAATGTGGGCCCATGAGGAGGCAAATCGCCTGGTACCTCGGAGCGGCTGTGGTGATCATCATGAGCCTCCCGTTTGCATTTGCCGCGCGAAATTCCGGCGGGAATCCCGAGATGGAGGCACAAGTCAAACAGATCATCGCCCCGGCGGCGGACGCGCTGGCGCCGAAGAGTAGCGCCGGCGGTGTCGCCGTCGCCGTGCACATTGCCGGGCGCACCTTGTACTTCAACCAAGGCTTGGCGGACGACAACACGCAGCGGCCCATCACGTCGGATTCGCTGTTCAACCTCGCCTCGCTGCGCAAGCCGTTCGAAGCCGCGCTGGTGGCGGAGGGTGTACTACGCGGCGAGCTTTCGCTCGACGATCCGGTCAACAAATATGTCGGCGAACTGCAAGGCGCCTATGTCCGCCGGATCACGATCGGCCAGCTTGCGACTCACACCTCCGGGCTCCTGCTGCCGACCGACCAACCGCCTTGGCCGGACGCCTCCTACACGCTCGCCGAATTTCTCGCCATGCTCAACGCGTGGACTCCGGATAGCGGCCAGGAGCCTGGAAAGCAGCGCATCTACACGCACGCCGGGTACATACTGCTCCAACTGGCGCTCGAACGGCGTTACGGCAGACCGATCAGCGCATTGATTGAAGCCCGCATTCTCAAACCGCTGGGTATGAATTCTACGCTCGTGCCGGAACGCGGGCCCGACAATCGCGCCATCATGAGTGCGCAGTTTATGCGCCGCGCGGTCCAGGGTTATGGTGCGGACGGCAAGGCGATCGGGGCCCCTGGAAACCAGCAGAGCTATTATGACTTTCCGGGTACCGGACAAATGTTCTCGACTGCGCGCGACCTCGCTCTCTTTGTCGCCGCCGCTCTAAATGAAGGCGCAAGCGATGCGCAAGTGCGGAAAGCACTGCAATTGACCCAACGCGAAGCGTTCCGCGTCGATAAACGCAACGCCCAGGCCATGGCCTGGGAGATCAACGATCTGGGCGGCCCCACAATCGTCGATAAGCCCGGTGGACTGAACAACGCCTCCGGTTACATGGGCCTCGTGCCCAAGCGCAACCTCGGAATCGTGATTCTCAGCAACCGCGGCGATGTCTATCCGCACGAACTCGCCCGTAACGTAATCCTCCCCGCTTTGGCCAAATTGTAAGGACACGGCAAAGCGCCGGGCCCGCCTGCGCCGGGATTGTGTCGCGCGGACCCTGACAAAGCGGGGGGTCGATCCTCAGAAAATAGGCGCATCAATACGGCCGTACCGTGCCTTGCACCGTGGTGCGCAGCAGGAGCCGGCGCTCGGTCGTGGGGAAATCGGTGCGCGCGTGCGACGAGCAGCGATTGTCCCACAACAAAAGGTCGCCCTCGCGCCAGACGTGCTCGTAAACGAATTCGCGTTTTTCGGCGTGATCGAACACCGCATTGAGCAGGCGGTCGCTTTCGTCCTGCGGCGTATCGAGGACTTTCACGGTCATCAGCCGATTGACGTAGACCGCCTTCCTGCCGGTGTCCTCATGGGTGCGGAACACCGGATGCTCGCACTCGGCGAAGGCCTCGGTGCCCATTTTGCCGCCCCTGATGGTCGTGCCGTAATTGTAGTGGTGGAGCGCCTTCTTGCCTTCGAGCCGATCGCGGATGGCTGGGTCGAGCGTCTCGTAGGCCGCATAGCCGCTGGCGAACAGCGTGTTGCCGCCGGTCGAAGGGATCTCCACGGCGTAAAGCAGCGTCGCCTTGCTCGGCACCTCGGCATGGATCATGTCGTGGTGGAACATCATCTCGCCGTCGGGCAGCACGCCGATCGGCTCCCCGTTCTCGCGGACGTTGGAGACCATCATGATTCCCGGCAGCAGCGCCGAATAACCCTTGGGAAAGTATTTGGGCGGCCGCGACAGCTTGCCCAGCTCCCCAAAGAATCCGGTGGCGCGGACCAGATCCTCCTGTGCGAGCTGCTGCTGCCGAAAGACCAATACGAGATGATCGAGCCACGCTTGATAGATAGCGTGCACGGTGTCCTGGTCGGGCTTTTCCCGCAGATCGATGCCGCGCACTTCTGCGCCGATATGCTGGGTCAGCGGCACGACTTGGAGTTTGGCGCTCTTGGCTCGCGTTCCGACCGCGACGTCCATGACACTCCTCCCTTTCCACGCAGCGCCCGCTCGCTCGATGAATGGAGCCGGCATTTTCTCGTTATGCGCGGATCAACGAGCCGCCTCGGCGGCGGCGTCGCGCTTACTCGGCGGCCTGCGGCACCTGCGCGGCGCCGTGCGCGGCTTCGCCGCTCGCCAGCGCTGCAAGGATTCGGTCGACCAGCGCCCGCGCCGATTGCGCGCTCAGCTCTACCGCCACACGGTCGCGCCCGCTCTCGCCCTCATTGGTGAAATCGATCGCGAGCACGTGGTCGAGCGTCGAGTAATACGGATGGTCATAATAGACGTTGGCCGTATCGATCTTCATCCAGCCTTTGCGGCCCTTGGCACTGCCGACCAGTTTCGTCTTTTCGACGATATAGGAGCACATGGCGGTCACCTCTTCTTGCGCGTGGCCAGCCGCGAACACCGGCTGCCGGGTTCGGCCTTTCGCGAGTTATTCGGCGGCGATGTTGGCGGCGGTCGTCGCCAGATGGCGGTTGAAGAAGGCGAACACCCTACGCCAGCCGTCGAGCGCCTGCTCGGGCCGGTATGCATCGCGCAAGGTGTTGAAGAAGGCGTGGCCGGCGCCGTCATAGCGGTGGAATTCATAATTCTTACCGAGCTTTTTCAGCACCGCCTCAGTGCGATTGACTTGATCCAGGTTCGGATTGGCGTCGTCGTTGCCGAAAATGCCGAGCAGCGGGCAATTCATCTTCTCGGTGAGATCGATCGGCGCCACCGGGCGCTTATCGGTGAGATCCTTCGGATTGTCGACGATCACATTGCCGCCCCAGCAATCGACCGCAGCATCGATCCCGGACAGCGTGCAGGCCGCGAGGTAAGTGTGCCGGCCGCCGGAGCAGAAACCGATCACGCCGATCTTGCCGTTGCTGTTCGACTGCGCATGCAGATAGGCCATCGCGCCCTCTACATCTCCCATCACCTGCGCGTCGGCCACGCCGCCGGCGGCGCGAATGCGTGCGCCGAGATCGTCGGGGCTCTCGTTCGGACCGCCCTCGCGGAAGTACAGATGAGGCGCGATCGCCGCATAGCCGTGGTGGGCAAGTTTGCGCACCACTTCGGTGGTCCACTCGCACCAGCCGGGAATGTGATGGATCACCACGACGCCGGGAAATCGCCCCGCGCGGAGCGGCCGCCCATAATAAGCCTCGCCCTGATCGCCATTGTGCCCGCGAAAGGGCACCACTTCCGCCTGCAAGCCCCGGTAATAGCTCATGCTGCGCTGCCTTATGGTTGCCGAGAGGAGTTGTTTGCGGCCGACTTCATAGCATGCCAGGACCGCGATGGCAGCCCGCCCCGTTTAGTTCGGGCAGCGGTGCAGGATTGCGTTGTAGGTATTGTCCCGGTCGACGAATTTGACGGTCTTGTCGGGCTGCGGGGTGAAGGTCAGGTCGCCGACCAGGGGACCGGCGGGGAATTTGCATTCGACGTGCAGCTTGTAGCTTTTGCCAGCCTGCTTGTTATCCAGAATCGTGCACACGCCGAGGTTCGACACGATCTGCTGCGGGGAGATTTTGACCTTAAGCGTTGCCTTGTCGCTGCCGTCGCCCTTGCAGGGAACGTTCTGCATGTAGGTTCCGCTCAGCGGAAAACCCTCCTGCAGCGTGGCGGTCGCGCTGGCCGCGCCAGCCGACGACATCACGAAGGCGACGCAAGAAAGTGTGAAACTCAGACCAAGAAGCTTGGACACGTACACCTCGATTAATTGATCTGCTGTTGCCCCGACGCCCCGTTGATCTTAGCCCATTCGACGCGCGCGGCCAACGCTCGTTGCCTCTTGCCACGATCAGCACGCCAATGTGGCCAATCGGGATAGGGGGAGTCTCACGACTCCTCCCTCCCGCACCACCGTACATACGGGTCCGTACACGGCCGTTCGGTGGATTATGCAGGTGCAGCGTCGCGACGGAAGCGAGGGCAAGGGATCCGAAGAAGGCAGTTTGCAACGCGATGCGAAGCGCAGGGCTCGCAGCGCCATGGGCCATGTGGGCTGCCGGCGGTTTGCGCCGCCAGGTCCCGGCCGACGCCGCGGCGTCGCAACTCGGCGAAGCGAGCACGTCCGTACTTCCATTGCTTCCAGGCGATGGGGCGGCAACCGCCGCCTGATCCATTCGTCAAGTGTGCGCAGCACCGACGGGGTCTGGCAAAAGCCGAAGGAGCCGCGCCAACCGATCAAGTAGGTGGACAGCTCCTTGATGACTTGGCGAGGCTCCGTCCGCGCGTCCGTCGCGTCAGCACTGCTCTACTGACCACTTCCACAGTTCGGGCCTTCGGCGGCGCGCCGCCGCCTACTTTGCCCTCTGCTGAGGAGTTGTGGTCAGGCCGCCTTGCGACGACCTCAGTCAGAAATCCGGGACACAGCAGAGATCTCCTGAGGTAAGACCGACCGCCTTCGCCGCGCGCCCGCCGGATTTACCAACCCCGGCCCTTGATGGCCCTGGACTTCGCGCTCATTGGCCCGCTCGTCCCGCCAGGTAGGCCTCCTTATCCGGTTCTTGTCCATCGGGCCGCGGCTTTGCTCCGCGCTTTCTTCAGACCCTTCTCACGACGACCGCCCTTGCGCTTCGCTAACCCTTCGCCACCATCAGGCTGGGTAGAGGACCTCCACCTCCAAGCTGTCGTTCATACTTGGCGCACCAAAGGAGAGCGGCGCCCATTGGGCGCCGCTCGCACACGAGGGGTGTTCGTTTAGTGCGCCCTGAAGCCGGAGGACTCCTCCTCCACAACGGGCTCGGGGACGTCGACCGGCTTTGCAGTGGACTTTTCCCAGACGATCGACTCGGGCTTGCGCGTGAGCGCGCGCGCCAGTACCTCGTCCATGCGCGAGACTGGGATGATGTCGAGCCCACTCTTGATGCTGTCGTTGATCTCGACGAGGTCCTTAGCATTCTCTTCCGGGATCAACACGGTCTTGATGCCGCCGCGCAACGCGGCGAGCAGCTTCTCCTTCAATCCGCCGATCGGCAGCACGCGCCCGCGGAGCGTGATCTCGCCGGTCATCGCCACGTCGCGATGCACCGGAATTCCGGTCATCACCGAAACGATTGCGGTAACCATGGCGACGCCCGCGGAGGGGCCGTCTTTTGGCGTGGCGCCCTCTGGCACGTGCACGTGGATGTCGCGCTTGTCGAACAGCGGCGGCTCAATGCCGAAAGCGGTCGAGCGCATGCGCACGTATGATGCCGCCGCCGAGATCGATTCCTTCATCACGTCGCGGAGATTGCCCGTGACGGTCATCTTGCCCTTGCCGGGCATCATGGCCGCCTCGATGGTGAGCAGCTCCCCGCCCACATCGGTCCAGGCAAGGCCGGTGACGACGCCGACCTGGTCTTGGTCCTCAACTTCTCCGTAGCGGAACTTCGGCACACCGAGATAATCGCCGAGGCTCTTGGCAGTGACCTCCACCGATGCGGTCTTCTTGATCGTCAGTTCCTTCACCGCCTTGCGGATCAGTGTCGAAAGCTCACGTTCGAGATTGCGCACGCCGGCTTCCCGCGTGTAGCGGCGAATGATGGTCAGCAGGGCCTCGTCGTCGATCGACCATTCCTTCGGACCGAGGCCGTGCTTGGTGATCGCGTGCGGGATCAAGTGCTTGCGCGCGATCTCCACCTTTTCGTCCTCGGTATATCCGGCGATCCGAATGATCTCCATTCGGTCCATCAGCGGCGGCGGGATGTTAAGTGTATTCGCCGTGGTGATGAACATCACGTGGGAGAGATCGTAATCGACCTCGAGGTAGTGATCGTTGAAGGCATGGTTCTGCTCGGGGTCGAGGACTTCGAGCAGCGCCGAGGAGGGATCACCGCGGAAATCGGCGCCCATCTTGTCCACCTCATCCAGGAGGAAGAGCGGATTCGAACTCTTGGCCTTGCGCATCGATTGGATGACCTTGCCCGGCATTGAGCCGATATAGGTCCGCCGGTGACCGCGGATTTCGGCCTCGTCGCGCACGCCGCCGAGGGACACGCGCACAAACTCCCGTCCGGTCGCGCGTGCGATCGACTTGCCGAGCGAGGTCTTGCCGACACCGGGCGGGCCCACCAGGCAGAGGATCGGTCCGGTCAGCTTGTTGGCGCGCTGCTGCACCGCGAGGTACTCGACGATGCGTTCCTTGACCTTCTCCAGGCCGTAATGGTCGGCGTCGAGGATCTGCTCGGCCAGCGGCAGATCCTTTTTGATCTTCGACTTTTTGTTCCAGGGGATCGACAGGAGCCAGTCGAGATAATTGCGCACCACGGTGGCTTCCGCCGACATCGGCGACATCTGGCGCAGCTTCTTGAGCTCGTGCTGAGCCTTCTCGCGCGCCTCTTTCGACAGCTTGGTGATCTTGATCTTCTCTTCAAGCTCGGCGACCTCGTCCTTGCCGTCCTCGTCACCCAGCTCCTTCTGGATCGCCTTCATCTGCTCGTTGAGGTAATACTCGCGTTGCGTCTTCTCCATCTGACGCTTCACGCGGGTACGAATCCGCTTCTCGACCTGCAGGACAGAGATTTCGCTCTCCATCAGGCCGAGCACCTTTTCCAGGCGCTCAGTGACACTAGGGGTCTCGAGGATCGCCTGCTTATCGGGGATCTTCACGGCGAGATGCGAGGCAACGGCGTCGGCAAGCTTGGTGTAGTCCTCGATCTGCTGGACCACGCCGATGACCTCGGGTGAGACCTTCTTGTTGAGCTTCACATAACCTTCGAACTCATTGATGACGGAGCGCGCCAGCGCCTCCGCCTCGACCTGGTCGCCCTCGGAATCGGCGAGCACGGCCGCCTCGGCCTCGTAATAGTCTTCGCGCGAGGTGTAGTGCTTCACCCGGGCGCGTGCGGCGCCTTCGACCAGAACCTTTACGGTGCCGTCGGGCAGCTTCAAAAGCTGAAGCACGCTCGCGAGCGTGCCCACATTGTAAATGGCGTCGGGGGCCGGATCGTCATCCGAGGCGTTCTTCTGCGTCGCCAGCAGGATGAACGTGTCCGAGCGCATCACCTCCTCGAGCGCCTTGATCGATTTCTCCCGCCCGACGAAAAGCGGCACGATCATGTGCGGGAAGACAACAATGTCCCGCAAGGGCAAAACCGGATAGGCGCGGCTTTCGCCGGCCATCAGGAGCGGTTTGGGCTTGGCGGCGCTTGTCATGGCCATTCCTTATTGTTGTGCACTTCCGTTACGGCCCGCAGCATGCGCTGTCGCGACGGACTGCCGGTGAAACCGGGCCAGGGGTGCGGACATCGGGCCGTCCGCCAGAGGGTGACTGCGAGAAGAGTCCTGCCCGGGATAGCTACGCGACGATCTGTTCATTCCGACGCTATAGGTGGCGTCGCTACGCCAGCGTGTCAAGAAAGCCCAATTTTCCGCGCAAACCGTTCGCCCCGCCCATTCCTCGCAAGGGCTGGCGCTGTCGAATTGCGCGGCCTCTGGCGGCCCGACTCCACCTCACGCGCTCGCGCCGCCGGCGTCGCTCGCTCGATCGGAGCGGTCGGCGTAGATGTAGAGCGGCCGCTTGCTGCCGTCCACGACCTCGCGGAAAATCTCGACCCGAACCACACCTTCCAGGCTCGGCAGATCGAACATGGTATCGAGCAGGATGCTCTCCATGATCGACCGCAGGCCACGAGCGCCGGTCTTGCGGTCGATCGCCTTGCGGGCAATGGCGGACAGCGCCTCGTCGGTGAGCTTAAGGTCAACCGTCTCCATCTCGAACATGCGCTGATACTGCTTGACCAGCGCGTTCTTCGGCTCGGTGAGAATGCGCTTGAGCGAAGCTTCGTCGAGATCCTCGAGCGTCGCCACCACCGGCAAGCGCCCGACGAATTCCGGAATAAGCCCGTACTTCAACAGATCCTCGGGCTCCACCTCGCGGAAGATCTCGCCCTGCTTGCGGTCCTCCGGTGCCATCACCTTGGCGCCGAACCCGATCGAGGTGGAGCGGCCGCGCGCCGAGATGATCTTTTCCAGTCCGGCGAAGGCGCCGCCGCACACGAACAAGATGTTGGTGGTGTCGACCTGGAGGAACTCCTGCTGCGGGTGCTTGCGGCCGCCTTGCGGGGGGACGCTGGCGATCGTGCCTTCCATGATCTTGAGCAACGCTTGCTGCACGCCCTCGCCGGAAACGTCGCGGGTGATCGAGGGATTATCCGACTTGCGCGAAATCTTGTCGATCTCGTCGATATAGACGATGCCGCGTTGCGCGCGCTCGACATTGTAGTCCGCCGCCTGCAGGAGCTTGAGGATGATGTTCTCGACGTCCTCGCCGACATAGCCGGCTTCGGTCAGCGTGGTCGCATCCGCCATTGTGAAGGGCACATCAAGGATGCGCGCAAGCGTTTGCGCCAGCAGCGTCTTGCCGGAGCCGGTGGGGCCAATCAACAGAATGTTCGACTTCGCCAGCTCGACGTCGTTGTGCTTGCTCTGGTGATTAAGCCGCTTGTAGTGGTTGTGGACCGCTACCGAAAGCACCTTCTTGGCGTAGTCCTGGCCGATGACGTAATCATCGAGAACCTTGCGGATCTCGCGCGGCGTCGGGATGCCGTCGCGGGACTTCACCAGCGAGGATTTATTCTCCTCGCGGATGATGTCCATGCACAACTCAACGCACTCGTCGCAAATAAAAACGGTCGGACCGGCAATGAGCTTGCGCACCTCGTGTTGGCTCTTGCCGCAGAACGAGCAGTAGAGCGTATTTTTAGAATCGCCGCCACCGACCTTGCTCATTCCAGTCTCCGTACCAGTCTTCAGTCTCTACCAGGGCAGCACTTTTTAAGACTTCACGAAGCGCCGCGCTAAGGTTCCCTATCCCCGCCCATCCCGTTCCTCCCCCGGGTACAACCGACTATGCTAACGGCATGCCAACCAAAAATCCATTAACTAGGGCAGGCCGAGGCGACTTTGCGCCGGTGTGGTTTCTGCACCACACCGTGTGAAAACCCTCAAGATCAGCGCGTTTGAAGCCGCTTTGCCGCGCCGAATTGGTCCATTTGATGGCGGAAGCGGGGCCGGTTCGTTCCGTCACCCCTTGAGCGCAGTGACCTCCGCCTTGAGCGCAGGCTCCTCGGGCCGCTTTTCGATCACCTTGTCGATCAGCCCGAAATCTTTGGCCATTTCGGCGGTCAGGAACATGTCGCGTTCCAGCGCGTCCTCGATCTTCTTCAGCGGCTGCCCGGTGTGCTTAACGTAGATCTCGTTTAGGCGTCGCTTGAGGTTGAGGATCTCCTGGGCATGCAACATGATGTCGGTGGCCTGGCCTTGAAAGCCGCCCGACGGCTGATGGACCATGATGCGTGCGTTCGGCAGCGCGAAGCGCAAGTCCTTGGCCCCGGCGGCAAGCAGCAGGGAACCCATCGACGCCGCCTGCCCGGTGCATAGCGTCGACACCGCAGGCCGGATGAACTGCATCGTGTCATAGATCGCCAGGCCGGACGTGACCACGCCGCCGGGCGAGTTGATGTACATCGATACTTCTTTTTTCGGGTTGTCGGCCTCGAGGAACAGAAGCTGGGCGACGACGAGGGATGCCATTCCATCTTCCACCACGCCGGTAATGAAGATGATCCGCTCCTTGAGCAGTCGGGAATAGATATCGTAGGCCCGCTCTCCACGATTGGTCTGTTCGACGACCATGGGAACGAGGTAGTTCATGTAGGTATCGTTGGGATCGCGCATGGTGGATCACCTATGGCCTGTGCTGTGGGCGCGCTCAGCGGGATGAGTCGGACACAGCCTGCCGAAGGCCGAATGTTTTGCCAAGTGCGCCCTGGCCGCGAGCGGTGCAATCAACCCAGGCCGTGCCAGATGAACTCCCACTAAGTCGGCTTGCAGCATCGCAGATAGGCCTCAATGTCAGTGTGAGCAAGACGTACGGAACGCTCGGCCTACTTCACTCCGCCTCATCGGTGAATAATTCGTCCCGGGACACCTGCTTATCGGTCACTTCCGCAAGTTCGAGCAGGAAGTCGACCACCTTATCCTCGAACAGCGGTGCGCGCAGGGCAGCCAGGGCGCCCGGATTGTTGCGGTAATAGTCCCACACCTCGCGCTCGCGGCCCGGCATCTGGCGGACCTGTTCCATCACCCCCGCGTGTAACTGCTCTTCCGTGACCTTTATATTGTTACGCTCGCCAATTTCGGCAATGACCAGACCGAGCCGCACGCGCCGCTCCGCGATCGCGCGATACTCGGCCCGCGCCTTCTCCTCCGTGGTCCCTTCATCGGCGAAAGTGCGGCCCTGCTGTTTGAGATCGTTCTCGACCGACGTCCAGACTTGGTTGAATTCCTCCTCGACGAGGCTCGGCGGCGGCTCGAATTTGTGGCGCTCATCGAGCTGATCGAGCAGCGCACGCTTGAGCCTCTGCCGCGACACAGCCCCATGGTCGCGCTGCAGCCGCTCGCGCACCGCGTCCCGCAGCTTGGCCAGCGAATCGAAGCCGAGGGTTTTTGCGAACTCGTCGTCTACGGTCACCGCCCCCGGCGCCTCGACCGAAGTCACGTCCACTGCAAACGTCGCTTCCTTGCCGGCAACGGCGGACGCCGCATAATCGTCGGGGAACTTCAGGCTGAAGGTGCGGCTCTCGCCGGCCTTCAACCCGATCAGGTTATCCTCGAAGCTGGGCAGAAACCGCCCGGAACCGAGAATGACTGGCACGTCCTGTCCCGTACCGCCATCAAATGGCTGATCGTCCACGGTGCCGCGAAAGGATATCGTCACGCGATCGTCTTTTTCCGCCCCCTCGGCCTTTGCTGTGAAAGGCTTGTTCTGCTCGGCGATTGACCGCGCCACCTGGTCGACCTCGGCGTCGGTCACCGCGGCCGTCAGCCGCTCGAGCTTGATGGTCTTAAAATCCCCAAGCGTAATCGGCGGAACGATCTCCAGCTCCACCGTGTAGGCGAGGTCGGACTTGCCGGCGATCACGCCTTCGACCGCACCTTCCTCGGACGGAAGCACCACTTTGGGCTCGGTGGCGAGTTTGAAGCCATGTTCGGTAATGATCTTGTTGTTGGCCTCGCGCACTGTAGCTTCGATCACCTCAGCCATGGCTGACTTGCCGTAAAGGCGCTTAAGATGCGCAACCGGCACTTTGCCGGGCCGGAAGCCGCGCAGCTGGACGCGATCCTTGAGGTCATCGAGCCGCTCATTGACGCGCGCCTCCAGATCGGTTGCGGGGACGACGACCCGGTACTCGCGTTTGAGGCCCGCGGCGGCAGTCTCAGTCACTTGCATTGGAACTTCTCTTAACGGCGGTGAAATCAGGGATTTCTCGCCACGTCTGATCAAAATGTCCGCCCGCCTGGTGCGGGCGGAGGGGCTCGAACCCCCACGACTTGCGTCACGGGAACCTAAATCCCGCGCGTCTACCAATTCCGCCACGCCCGCGAGGCACTAAAGCGGCCCCCGCGGCGCGGCTTATATCATGCACGATAACGCCGAGCACAACAAAAAGCCATTCGGCCCCTTACAATCCCCTGCGCCCGCGCGCGGCCACAGCCACATTATGGGTTGAGGGCGCGGGTGCTTTAAGCCAGCAGTCGCCGATAGACCCGCGGCAAGGCCTCCGGCACATCTTCCGAGATCAGGCCGGGACCCACCGCGCTGGCGGCCTCGCCGTGCAGCCAGACCGCGGCGCTCGCGGCCTCAAACGCCGGCATACCTTGGGCCAAGAGTCCGGCTGCGATGCCGGTAAGCACGTCGCCTGCGCCGGCCGTTGCCAGATAGGCTGGTGCGTTTGCCGCGATACTCGCACGACCATCGGCTGCCGCGACCACTGTGTCGCCGCCCTTTATCAGCACGACCGCGCCAAGCAGCGCCGCGGCCAGGCGCGCGCGCTCGATTTTCGATCCCGATTTGGTTCGCTCATCCAGCGCCCAGAAATAGCGGGAGAATTCGCCTTCGTGCGGCGTCAGGATGGTGGCTCGACCGCCGCGCGCCGCAATGGCCCGAGCGAGTCGCTGCGCATCGCCGGCGAAACTGGTGATGGCGTCCGCATCGAGCACCACCGCGCGCTCGCCGCAGAGCGCCGCCAGCACCAGCGCGCAGGTCGCCTCGCTGACCCCGAGCGCAGGCCCGAGGGCGACGGCGTTGAGCCGCCCGTCGGCCAGCAGCGCCGCGAGCTGCGCGGCATCATCGGCCTTGCGCACCATGATGGCCAGGTTGGCGACTGCATTCACGGTAAGCGCCTCTCGTGAACTGGCGATGGTCACGAGGCCAGCCCCGGCGCGCAGGGCGCCGCGTGCCGCAAGCCTGGCCGCGCCCGTCGACCAGGACGGACCGGAGACCACCACGGCATGGCCGCGGTCATATTTGTGACCGGCCAAATTCGGTACCGGAAATTGGCCGCGCCAGAGCGCCGGCACATTCGCGAAAGTGGAGACGCCAATCTGTCCTAGGACGGAATCCGGGATCCCGATGTCCGCTACGGATGTGGCGCCACAATGCAGCCGTCCGGGAAGAAGCAGATGTCCGGGTTTCTGGCGAAAGAAGGTTACCGTCTGCGCTGCCTTGACCGCAGTCCCCATTACCGCGCCGGAGCTGCCGTTGATGCCGCTCGGCAAATCAACCGCAACTATGGGCGCCGATCCCACATTCATGGCCACGATCATGGCCCGCGCGATTCCGTCGACCGGGCGGTCCAGTCCGGCGCCGAATAAAGCATCAATCACCACCTCGGCACGGTCGAGCCTGGCGGGGTCGGCCGCTTCAATGGACCCGCTCCACTTGCGTGCGGCCAGTGCTGCATCGCCCCGCAGCCGGGCCACCTCGCCGACGAGCACAAGGGACACACGGTAGCCACGCTGAGAGAGCAAGCGGGCGGCGACGAATCCGTCCCCGCCGTTGTTGCCCGGGCCAGCCACCACCACGACACGGCTGCCGACGCGGTGACGGGCGGCCACTGCGTCGGCGACCGCCCTTCCCGCCCGCTCCATCAGCTCGATGCCCGCCACTCCACCGGCAATCGCTAGACGGTCGGCTTCGGCCATTTCGGGCGTGTTGAGAAGCTCGATCATGATGCATCCAAAGATAACGAAAGCGGCAGGCAACGCATAATCCCAACGGTGCCCATCGGAACCATTGACGAAATAATGGGCACTATGCCTATTTTGGCGGCGCAGCCACTTTTCGGAGCTTCGAAGTCAGAGCGCGAGTGCCGGCTAGGCCTTTGAGGCAACTTGACTATTTTGGCCGCTGCGGCCTTGGCACGGGACCTGCTAACAGGGGCGACGGTTCCGAGCCCAAAGAGTGCCCGCGTTAGATCCGGGAGATGAAACGCGATGAAAAAAATCGAGGCGATCATTAAGCCCTTCAAGCTTGATGAGGTGAAAGAGGCACTCCAGGAGGTCGGGTTGCAAGGGATTACGGTCACTGAAGCCAAGGGCTTCGGCCGGCAGAAGGGGCATACGGAGCTCTATCGCGGCGCCGAGTACGTGGTCGATTTTCTGCCCAAAGTGAAGATCGAGATTGTGCTGGGTGACGACATGGTCGAAAAGGCCGTGGAGGCGATCCGTCGTGCCGCCCAAACCGGACGGATCGGAGATGGCAAGATCTTCGTTTCGAGTATCGAAGAGGCCATCAGGATCAGGACCGGGGAATCCGGCCTTGATGCGATTTGAACTGCACCGTTGAGCACGCGCTCGGCCGGAGCAAGCGGAACCCGGTCAGCACTTATACACCAGCACCACGAAAGGTACGCATGCCATGACGACGCCGAAGGATGTTATGAAGTTGGTCAAGGACAACGACGCGAAATTCGTCGATTTCCGATTTACCGATCCGCGCGGCAAATGGCAGCACGTCACGACCGACATCACGACTGTCGACGAAGATACGTTCTCGGAAGGCATCATGTTCGACGGCTCATCGATCGCCGGCTGGAAGGCGATTCACGAATCCGATATGCAGTTGATGCCCGATCCAGAGAGCGCCTGCATCGACCCGTTCTTCGCCGAGACCACTTTGGTCCTGATCTGCGACACGCTCGAGCCGCTCACGGGCGAGCCGTACAACCGCGATCCTCGATCGATCTGCAAAAAGGCTGCCGGGCTCGTCAAATCGATGGGTATCGGGGACACGGTGTATTTCGGACCGGAAGCCGAATTCTTCGTCTTCGATGACGTAAAGTTCTCGGCCACACCCTACCGGGTCGGATACAGCGTCGATTCCATCGAGTTCCCCACGAATTCCGACACCGAATACGAGGGCGGCAATCTCGGCCACCATATCGGATTCAAGAAGGGGTATTTCCCGGTACCACCGCTGGATTCCGCGCAGGATATGCGCTCGGAAATGCTTGCCGCCATCGGCCGAATGGGAGCGAGAGTGGAGAAGCACCACCATGAAGTCGGGTCGGCCCAGCACGAGCTCGGCATGAAGTTCGCCCCGATGGTGCGCATGGCCGACCAGATGCAGATCTACAAATACTGCATTCAGCAGGTCGCCCAGGTGTACGGCAAGACGGCAACTTTCATGCCGAAGCCGATCTACGGCGACAACGGCTCGGGCATGCACTGCCACCAGTCAATCTGGAACGGCGAAAGACCACTGTTTGCCGGCAACAAATATGCCGATCTTTCTGAGACCTGCCTGCAATACATTGCCGGTATTCTCAAGCACGCGCGGGCAATCAACGCTTTTACGAACCCGACGACCAACTCGTACAAGCGGCTTGTGCCGGGTTTCGAGGCGCCGGTCCTGCTCGCTTATTCGGTGCGCAATCGCTCGGCCAGCTGCCGCATTCCGCTTGCGACATCACCCAAAGCCAAGCGGGTCGAAGTGCGCTTCCCTGACCCGCTGTGCAATCCCTATTTGGGTTTCGCCGCCATGCTGATGGCCGGACTGGATGGCATCAAGAACAAGCTCAGCCCCGGCGAGGCCATCGACAAAGACCTGTATGATCTCCCGCCGCAGGAGCTGACGAAGATTCCAACCGTGTGCGGCAGCCTGCGCGAGGCTCTCGGCAACCTCGATAGCGACCGCGACTTTCTCAAGGCAAGCGGCGTGTTTGATGACGATTTCATCGATAGCTACATTGACCTGAAGATGCTGGAGATCATCCGCTTCGAGCACACGCCGCATCCGGTCGAGTTCGAAATGTATTACTCGGCGTAGCGTCTGCGTATCCTGCCTGCCGGCGGCGTCTCGCGGGGCGCTTTTCTCGCGCTGCTCTTTGGGTGCAACACGACAGAATGACGTCGGCCTGCACTGGCTTTGCGTTTGCCTTCGCCTCGTGCGCAGGCACGACAGGGTTTGCGAAAAACCCTCGCGAGCTAGACAACCTGAAAATTTTCTACCGCCTCGGGCCAGTCCGGCAGGCACGGGGTGCGCCGGAAGGTCATGACAAGGCAAAATCCAACCCTTCAATTACCGTTGGCCGGCGCCTAGATTGTAAACCGACGCACTGGAGGTGCCCAATGCAAACCGCCGAACTCGAGGCTGCCCCGGACACGATCGAGGCGACGCTCAACTACGTCGTCAACGACGGCAGCAAGATTTTTACCGTCACTGCCGGCCCCGGCGGACAGGACGTGCGCTCCGGCGGCACCCCGGATCCGCGCCGGATCACATTGCACAATGGCCGCCCGCACGCCGGTGAGTTCAATTTCGAGCGCAGCGGCTTCCGCTTCGTGCGTCACGATACGAAAGTCACCGACTTCTATGACGAGGATGAGATCCGGCGCGTCTATTATCCGGAGATGGAAGCGCTGATCAAAGCCGAAAGCGGCGCCAAGCGCGTGGTCGTGTTCGACCATACGCTGCGCACCGCCGACGACGAGCTGCGCGAGAGCAAACAAATCCGCGAAATCGTGCGCCGCGTGCACAACGACTATACCGAATGGTCGGCGCCGCAGCGCGTGCGTGATATTCTGCCGGATGAGGCGGAGCAGCTCCTCAAGGGCCGTTTTGCCATCATTCAGGTGTGGCGGCCGATCCGCCATCCGGTCGAGACCTATCCCCTGGCCATGGCAGATGCCCAGAGTCTTTCACCGGACGATATGGTCATCTCCGAGCGACGCTATCCCAACCGCGTCGGGCAAACCTATGCCATCACCTATAACCCCGCGCACAAGTGGTTCTGGTTTCCGCGCATGCGCCGCGAGGAAGCGCTGGTGTTTAAGGTCTTCGATTCAATGACAGACGGCCGTGCGCGCTGGACCGCCCATACCGCGTTCGAGGATCCGACCTCGCCGCCGCACGCGCAGCCGCGCGAGAGCATCGAAATCCGCACGCTCTCGTTCTTCTGAATTGGTGGGCTTTGTGGACGTGGATTAACCTGTCCGCGGGCTTCACCGGCCTCGTGCGAACTACCGCTTGGAGAACTGAAAGCTGCGGCGGGCTTTGGCCTTGCCGTACTTTTTGCGTTCGACCACACGCGGATCGCGGGTGAGAAAGCCGCCGCGTTTGAGCGCCTGACGCAGGTCTGGCTCGTAGCGCATCAGTGCCTTGGAGATCCCGTGGCGCACGGCCCCGGCCTGGCCTGACAGGCCGCCGCCCGAGACGGTGCAGACCACATCGTATTGGCCCTGCCGATTGGCGGCGACCAAGGGCTGCTGAATGAGCATGCGCAGAACTGGCCGGGCGAAGTAGGTTTCGACCGGGCGATCGTTGACTACGATTTTGCCGGCGCCCATCTTGACCCAGACCCGCGCCACCGCGTCCTTGCGCTTGCCGGTCGCATAGGCGCGTCCCTCTTTATCAAGCTTCTGTACGTATTTGGGCGGCTGCGGTGCTGCCGCAGGCTTGAGCGTGGACAGGTCTTCCAGCGTCTGGATGGTCTCGGCCATCAAGCAGTCCTCTTGTTCTTGCGGTTCATGGCGGCAATGTCGATCTGTTCCGGCTGCTGCGCGGCGTGCGGATGGTCCGCGTGAGGATAGACGCGCAGATTGCCGAGCTGGCGGCGGCCGAGCGGTCCGCGCGGCAGCATGCGTTCCACCGCCTTTTCGACGATCCGCTCAGGAAACCGGCCGGCCAGGATCGACTTCGCCGAGCGCTCCTTGATCCCGCCAATATAGCCGGTGTGCTTGTAATAGACCTTCTGCTCGACCTTGCGGCCGGTCAGCACCGCCTTGGCGGCGTTGATAACGATGACATTGTCGCCGCAATCGACGTGAGGGGTGAAGATCGGCTTGTGCTTGCCGCGCAGCCGCAGCGCCACGAGCGCGGCGAGACGGCCGACGACGAGGCCGTCGGCGTCGATCATCACCCACTTTTTCTCGATATCGGCGGGCTTGGCCGAAAAAGTCTTCATGATCAAATCCGTCTGGAGGTGTCCAACGCTCGCGCCGTTGCCGGACTATTTAGCCGCTCATTGCTCAAGCGTCAATCCGAGGAGGGGCGATTCATGCACAGTCTCAAATGCTTGGCTTTGCGGTATTATTTTACCACCGCGGGTATCGAGTAGGTCGCCGTAGCATGCGCGACGAGATCGTCCGCGCCGACCGAGCGGATGGCAATCTCCCCAACTGCTAGGCGCTTGCCGAGCTTAATCAGGCGCGCTTCGGCCAACAGGTCGTGCGGCGCCGGTTTGCGCAGGAAATTGACGCAAAAATTCGTGGTCACTGCGAGCGGCACCCACCCAACGGCGGAGAGCACCGCGACATACATGGTGAAATCGGCCAGCGCCATGATGGTCGGACCCGACACGGTGCCGCCAGGCCGCAGCGATTTCGGATGAAAATGCCGGCGCACGCGAGCCCCGCCGTGCCAGAGCCTTTCCAGCGCATAACCGCTTTCGGCATTGAACATTTCGGGAAATTCGGTCCGCAGCCGCGTTTCCAGCGCCTTGCGCGTGAGCTTCGGCGCGGCCATCTCCTTTCTTGCCCCCTGCTCTTTCATTGTCCGCTCTCCCATCGCAAATCGGATACAATGGGGACACGGCATCGCCAACCAAGATAATCCCATGAGCACTCCGACCGCCAAAAAGGCCGCCTCTTCCGCAAATGCGGCTTCGGATTTGACGGTGCTGCGCGAAGAGATTTGCGGCATCCCCGTGCTGGCGCTCAACCGACCGCAGGCGCGCAACAGCCTCTCCGAAGCAATGCTAAAAGCGCTCGACGACGCGCTCGCTGCGATCGCGCATGAACGCGAGGTGCGGGCGGTTATCCTGGCGGCAAACGGCCCGGCTTTCTCGGCCGGCCACGATCTGAAGGAACTTAATGCGCGCCGGTCGGATGAGGATCGCGGGCGCGCCTATTTCGAACACATCATGGGCTTGTGCAGCACCCTCATGCAGCGAATCGTGACTTTGCCGCAGCCAGTGATCGCCGCGGTCGGCGCGACTGCGACGGCGGCTGGCTGCCAGCTGGTGGCAAGCTGTGATCTTGCGGTCGCGGCACGCACGGCCACGTTCGCGACCCCGGGCGTCAATATCGGCCTGTTCTGCTCGACCCCCATGGTGGCGCTGTCGCGCAATGTTTCGCGCAAGCACGCGATGGAAATGCTGCTCACCGGCGAGATGATCTCCGCCGAAGAGGCCGCGCGCATTGGTCTCGTCAATCACGTCGTCGCTCCCGGCAGCGAGCGCGAGGAGGCCCTTAAGCTCGCAAAGAAGATCACCGCCAAGTCGGCGCTGACGTTGAAAATCGGCAAGCAAGCATTTTATCGGCAGATCGAAATGCCGCTTGCCGAGGCCTACAAATATGCTTCCGAGGTTATGGTGGACAACATGCTGGCGCGCGACGCCGACGAAGGCATCTCGGCGTTCATCGAAAAACGCGAGCCGAAATGGGAGGGCCGCTGAAGTAGCGGCGCATGCGATGAACCACGATTCCTATCCCGACAGCTATATTCGGGGCATTCTCAACACGGTGAAGACCATCGCCATGGTTGGCGCCTCGGAGAAGGAAAATCGCCCTAGCTATTTCGCGTTCAAATATTTGCTGGAACGCGGTTACCGGATGATTCCGGTCAATCCCGGCCACGCCGGCGAAGAGATGCTCGGGCAACCGATTTACGCGCGGCTTGCGGATATCCCGGAGCCCGTCGACATGGTCGATATCTTCCGCGCCTCGCGATATGCGCTGCCGATCGTGCAGGAGGCACTAGAGCTGAAGCCGAAGCCTCAGGTGATCTGGATGCAACTCGGCGTCCGCAACGATGACGCAGCGCAATTGGCCGAACAAAAGGGCCTGAAAGTGGTTATGAGCCGCTGTCCTAAAATCGAATATGGACGGCTGTCGTCGGAGATTGCTTGGATAGGCGTCAATACCCGAACCATCAGTTCACGCAAGGGGACAATTGGCGGCGTGCAGCGCATGTCGCTCAATCGCGCGACTGCCCAAGGCGGGACAACCGCGGCGGCCGATCGCGCCCAGCGCGAGCAGAGCGAGCACTGAGCGCCTTTCGTTCGGATCGAATCAGCCGCGCGCGCCGCCGCCGCCCTTATCCAGCCGTTTTGCATCGTGCTTCGGAAGGCGCTCGAGCGCTGCACGATCACACCGCTTCCGTCCCCGGCGGCAAATTAGCCATGAACCCCGGCTAACGCGTGGCGGGCTGCATTTCAATCACGAGCCGGACGTGGGTGTGCAAATCCGAATCGTCGTCATGCTCGGTCTCCGTGCGCTCGCCCCAATCGCAGGGCGGGCCCATGGCGGACGCGCAGACGTTCTGCGGGCTATTCATCCCGGATGGCGCGCACCTCGCGCTAATCGCCGGCGCATTTCGGTCCCCTGCCGCACGCCCTGAGGCGCTTCAAACAGAGCTCACGCATCGCGCATCAGGCGCGGCCGCGAAAAAGCTTCCGCCGCATCTCGCGCTTTGGTTCTGCCCTTGCGACCTCCGTCCGGTGCCTTGACGGTTTCGGCCGGTCCTATAAACCCGAACCTCGCTTGTGCCCCGCGGATCGAAGCAAAGGGATCGGCGCTATGAACGAACGCATTCCTGGTTTCTCGACCCTTGCCGTCCATGCTGGAGCGCAACCCGATCCGGCCACCGGCGCACGCGCGACGCCGATCTATCAGACCACGTCCTATGTGTTCGAAAGCGTGGATCATGCCGCCTCGCTGTTCGGCTTGCAAACCTTCGGCAACATCTATTCGCGCATAGGCAATCCGACCAATGCGGTACTCGAGGAACGCGTGGCGGCCCTGGAAGGCGGCACGGCGGGCGTGGCGACCGCGTCCGGCCACGCCGCGCAGGTGCTGGTGTTTCACTGCCTGATGCAGCCGGGCGACGAATTCGTCGCCTCGAGAAAGCTCTATGGCGGCTCGATCAACCAGTTCAATCACGCATTCAAGAATTTCGACTGGACCGTCATCTGGGCCGACCCAGACGACATTGCCTCGTTCGAACGCGCCATTTCGCCAAAGACCAAGGCGATCTTTACCGAATTGATCGCCAATCCCGGCGGGGTGATCACCGACATGGAGGCGGTCGCGCACATAGCCCGCCGCGCGCGTGTGCCCTACATTGTCGACAATACGCTGGCGACCCCGTATTTGTGCCGGCCGTTCGAGCACGGCGCGGACATTGTCGTGCATTCGCTGACCAAGTTTCTCGGCGGCCACGGCAATTCGATCGGCGGCATGATTGTCGACGGCGGCACCTTCAACTGGTCGCGCGAGCGCCGTTATCCGATGCTCTCGGAACCACGCCCGGAATATCACGGCGTGGTGATGCACGAGACCTTCGGTAATTTCGGTTTCGCGATGGCGTGCCGCACGCTGGCCCTGCGCGATATCGGCTCGGCTCTGTCGCCGTTTAACGCGTTTCTCATCTTGACTGGCATCGAGACCCTGCCGCTGCGCATGCGCAAGCATTGCGAGAACACCCAGGAGGTTGCCGAATGGATTTCTACCCATCCACAAGTGTCCTGGGTCAGTTATCCGGGACTGCCGGGAGATCGCTATCATGGCCTCGCCAAGAAGTACTGTCCCAACGGCGCGGGCGCGGTGCTCACCTTCGGGCTCAAGGGCGGGTACGACGCCGGCGTCAAGCTCGTATCGAATGTGCAGCTGTTCTCGCACCTCGCCAATATCGGCGACACGCGCTCGCTGATCATTCACCCGGCCTCGACTACCCACCGACAGCTCTCGGATGCGCAAAAGATTGCCGCGGGCGCCGGACCGGATGTGGTGCGGCTGTCGATAGGCATCGAAGATCCTGAAGACATCATCGCCGATCTCGAACAGGGGCTCGCTGAAGCATAGGCACGCCGGTGGTCCACAAGGGGCAATCACAAGCGCCTGATCTGCCTCAGAACTTGGCAGTAATTCGATATCGACCGCGCGCTTTTGACCTTGCGCGTCGGCACCTCGCCCGGACTTCTCCGCACGTCGAACTATCGCGCTATGACTATGGAGTGGTTTTCAAAAGGCCGCGCGAGGCGACCAGGTGAGCGCGCGGGGCGCTCGCGGCGGAAATCGCGGCGTGCACCGTTGCGGCAGAGAGCACGAGCATTGCCGTCGCCTGATGCAGCAAAGACAGCGGCAGCGGCGCGACCACCAACAGCGTCCAGATGCCGAGCGCAGCCTGCAGCGTTACCACGGTAAACAGCACCCCGGCGCCGGTCAGCGCACGCGCCTTTTTTACGGTGGCTGTCACGTCGATCAGGTGCAGCAGTGCACATACCCAGATCGTGTAAGCAAGCACGCGGTGATCGAACTGCGCCGTCAGCGCGTTCTCGAAAAAATTCCGCCACAGCGGCGCGATCGAAAATAACCGCGCCGGATTGGGCACAAACGCGCCATCGATCAACGGCCAGGTGTTATAGATGTAGCCGGCGCGCAAGCCGGCCACCAAGGCGCCAAGATAGATTTGCACCACCACCAGAAGCAGAAGCCCGAGCGCGCTGGCGCGGATTCGTTTCGGCAGCGGCGGCGCCGGCCCGTCGTCGAGCCGCAGCGCCGTCCACAGGACGGCGACATAGATCAGACAGGCGAGCACGAGGTGCGTGGCAAGCCGGTATTGTGACACCTCCACCCGCTGGACCAGGCCGGAGGCGACCATCCACCAGCCGACTGCCCCTTGCAGTGCGCCGAGACCGAAGATCAGCCAAAGCCGCCCGCGTAGCCGCGGCCCGATCCAGCCCCGCCAGAGGAACCAGAGCAGCGGAAGAAGAAAAACGACGCCGATCAGCCGCCCGATCAGCCGGTGTGTCCATTCCCACCAGAATATCGTCTTGAAGGCATCGAGACTCATGCCCTCATTGAGCGAGCGGTATTGCGGGATCTGCTGGTATTTTTCGAACTCGGCCTGCCATTGCGCGTGGCTGTGCGGCGGAATTACCCCCATCACCGGCTGCCATTCGGTAATGGAAAGGCCTGATTCGGTCAGCCGCGTGGCGCCGCCCACCAGCACCATGGCCAGCACCATGGCGGCCACGGCAAAAAGCCACACCCGGATCGCCCGTTTCTGAACGTCTGGGCGCACGTCACTCGAAAGTATTGCCCTCATGCCGCTCGCTTGTCGGAGGCGCGCGAACCATATAGTGGTGACCCTCGCCTCGCAATCACGTCATCGCGAGGAGCGGCTCATCACTTGAGAATGCCGCGTCGCTCCAATTGTCGCAGGTCGATTGATCGCGCAGTTCAAACTGGGCCTTGTTCCCACCGTTTTTTCATGCCTATTCGACTGCGAAAATTCATCGGCACCGTAGCTCTGTTCGTCCTCGTGACGGTCTGGGCGCTGCTGGCGATGGCACTGGCGCAGGCGCCGCTCATCCATAACAATGCGCTTGCCTCGATCGCCTATTACGTCATCGCCGGCATTGGTTGGGTGCTGCCGGCGGTACCGATTGTCACCTGGATGAGCCGCAGGCACGAGGGATCGGGTCTGGAAAATCAGGGGTCAACGGACTTGCGCGTTTGATGCGATCACGCCGCTTTTTAGGCGGCGAAAGCCCGGCGAGCCGCTCGCGTGGGCGCGGAACAAGACTCCGGACGGGCGCGGTCACCGCGGTCTGGAAGCTTAGCTCCGCTGCGATGGCAAAATTCGCGTGCGCCAGGCCGCACCTGATGAAGCATCAATAACGCCGACCCCGCCGAAGAGTGGCTGGAGAAGAGGATGCGCACCGGTGAAATACCGCACCGAGGCTGAGGGCAGCGCATGCGAGCAGCGGCGATGAAGCGATCGGGGCCGGTTGGGCTTATCGTCAGTGGCACGACACCCATCAGTTTGCAACATTTGCCGGGCTACGGCGTTCCGCGCAAATCGGTCGCAATAGGCGAATTCCACAAGATAAGCCACGGTGCGAGCCGTCCCCATTTCCCGCCGGGCGCTTAGACCCCGATCAGGTGGGCGGCCTTGCGGGCGCCGAGTTTTTGTGAACCACCATCGAGTGCCGAGTTGCAGGTCACAGAAGGCCGATCCGCAACCCCAAAGCCGCAAGCCATATCAGCCCGGCAAGGCACACCGTGCAGAACACCGCCGCCGAGCCGAAATCCTTGATGCGGCGGATTTCCACCTGGTGCTCGCGCGTGACATAGTCGGCAAGCTTTTCAATGGCAGTATTGAGCAATTCGACCGCAAGGATGACGAGCAGCGAGCCGATCATGGTCACGTACCACGCTGCGTCCGGCGCCAGGAAGAGGCCGGCGGGCAGCGCCACGACGAGAAGGATCGCTTCCTCGCGGACCGCAGCCTCATGGCGCAAGCAATAGCCTAGGCCGCGCAGCGTATTGAGAGTCGCGCCGTAAAGCCGCTTCACTTTCGATCCGGTAAAGCAAATCCGGCGGGAATGTAAGCCACTTCACGGGTCGCGCGCCACTGCGGAGCACAGTTGCGGCAATGCCGCTTGCTTGATCAACTGCGCCTAAGCGGCCCATTGAGAAGCAATGACGAGGCCGCACCCCGGCAAAGAGGTCGCGCTCGATCAGCTTGGCGGAAACGCGGGTGGTGTTAACGGCTGGGCCTCGGCTCGTCGATCGATGCGTTGTCGTTCGCCTTACGGGGCGACGCTAGGATTGATGCTGTGGCGTCGGTGCCTGATAATTCAACAGGCGCCACCCACGGACCGGCTGCCCTATGGCAGCAGCATTTGTGGCCGCAGGGCCGCGCTCATCGACCGCACCATTGTCGTTTAGCTTGCGGGAACGAGGGATAATACGAACTCTGCGCGCCAGCCGGTGCCGCGGCGGCGCAAACGCCCAACGCCAGCAATCCCGTGGCCATTACTGCGGGAATGTTTTGCCTTGTCATAATTTTCCTGCGTCCTGTCGGCGTGTCGGCAAACCGCTTATGTGCCGCCCCGACGGTAGAGACGGATGATCACTTATCGAACGGCCGCCAATATAGAGGCCGCATCATAAATACCGCACGACGTCATAACGGTTGAATAAAATCTATGACGGTTATACGTTCTCGTGCTCCAGTTTTACTTGCTCGCTCGATACAGGCGTTGTGAATGTCATTGCCTTGTGCCGGCGCCGAGCTTTTCCGGCGAGGGCACGAAATCCGCGGCTCGCGCCCGGTTTTCGAATTGTCTGGACACCCGGTTCGCCGCACATTAGGTAGCAAGCCCACCGGCTTCGGAGCGTAGCGCAGCCCGGTTAGCGCACCAGTCTGGGGGACTGGGGGTCGCGAGTTCAAATCTCGCCGCTCCGACCAGAAAAACCCCAATAAAATAGGGCGTTTCCGCGCTTTCTTTCGCGCGGAGGAGCGACCGAACAAAACCCGGACAAAGCCTGAATCCGGGGGTATTCCGGGGGCAAAACCCCCGGAGAATCCCCCGGAGTCAGTCGCGCTTTGTTCGCACGCTCCGCCCCTCCCCTCTCCTGATCTGAAATCGCGTCGCCCCGGCACCGCCGCCGCCATAGTCGTCGCCGCGATCGTCATCATAACCAATATGACCATCGCCATCGTCGCCATCGGTATGACGGGGGCGGTGTCATGACCAATGTACCGGCCCGCGTGTGGGCCCTTCTTTACGAGGGGGAACGTTACGAAGAGCGCTATTATGAATGCGCCATCACGCGCGTCACGCCCAAATTCGTTTGGATCGGCGACATGCGACTATCCAGAGCCGAGCTCGCGGAGCGCGGCAGATGCATAGGGCGCTATTACATCGACTATGTCGTCACCCCGCCGCCCGACGCGGTGCTTGTCTCGCTGGCGGAGCAGACCGCGGCGTGGGAACGCCAGAAGGTTGAAATTCTTCAGGCTCACGACGCTTTCCAGCAGGCACAACAGCTCGTTGAAGAGGCTTACCGACGCCTCGATGCGCACCGACAGCAGCAGTTGGCGGCCTATTTCAAAACGGGCGTCGCTCCCGAGTGGGACAACAGCCTGAAGTGCGAATTCGACGAGGCGGTCGATGCGCGTAACGCGGCTGGGGAGGGCAAGTACCGCTTCACCATCTCCGAGATAGAACGTGCCTTAAAGGAGCGGGAAGCCGAAGAGCGCGCCGTCAACGCGGAGATCGTCGCTGCGCTCGCCGCCGACTCAAACGACGCGGGGCCGACGTCATAAGCTCCGGTCGGGAATATATGCCCGCACCCGCGCCGGCCGCTGCGAAGCGCTCGCCGCAGCGCCATACGCTGAAGCATCGCGGGAATGATTGCTACGAAACTGCGCCCGAAGCGGTGTACCCGGTGCTGCACGAGGTGCCGCACGTCTCCTTGGACACGTGCTGTGGTTCCGGTGCAATCGTCAAGATGGTGCGCGCCACCGGGCGCATCATGCACGCCTACGACTTGGTCGACTACGGCCTGGAGGATTCCATGAGCCGCATCGACTTTTTGCTGGAGCGGACGCTGCCGCCCGGCACGGAAGCGATCGTTACCAACCCGCCCAACAAGCTCGCCACCGATCAGGCGGCGCAAAGCTTGGTCGCGGGAGTTGCCGGTGGGTGCTAAAACCTTTGACATCTTTTCATTCGTGTCAAAGGTTTTGTCCTTTCTAGGCCTTCCACCCGGTCGCATATTCTCGCTATCGGCCTGGTCTTCCGCCTGCACGGCGGCGCGGGCGGCATCTTTTGATTTTGCAGGCTGGGTTGCCCCGCACTCGTTAGGCCGAAATCGGCTCAGGCGCCGAGCCGATCAGCGGTTCAGCCGGTAGTGCCATGGACGCGGGCGAGCACCCGGAGGAGGAACGTATTGCGTGTTGCGCGCGCAATAGCCGCCGATTCCGCTGACAGTGGTCATGCACTGGTCATAGGTGGTGAAGCCGCAATTGGTGCCGCCGCCCATGTCGCCGCCGCCGTAATAGGCGCACCACGGATAGTTCTGGGCATCGGCGTGCGTGCTGATGCCAGCGATGCCGACGAGAACCGCGGACATGAACAGGAAATCCTTCATGACGCGTAACTCCCTTCGGGGCTGCTCGACACAAAAAACCCCGGCCCTGACCGTTTTATTCCGGCGACCCGAGTACCCATTGATAGTTCGGGGAAAGGCCGCCGTGGCCTTGGCGAAACCGCCGGTGCGCATTAACACGGTCCGGCATGCTGACCTTGATCAATCCCGTCCCGCGCGCGGAGCCATTCGACCATCCCGATTGGGTCTTTGAGGCCAAGTTCGACGGATACCGCGCCGCAGCCGACACGGTTCGTGGCCACCTGATCTCGCGCAACGGCAGCCGGATGCGGCGCTTCGAGGCGGTGCTTGATCTGTTGCCCCGTGGCCACGTGTTCGAGGCGAGCTCGTCGTGCTCGACGCCGCCGGGCGGCCGCTGTTCAAGGAGCTGCTATTCGGGCATCGGCGGCCGACCTATGTGGCCTTCGACCTGTTGATCGCCGATGGCGTTGATCTGCGGCCGCTGCCGTTGCGGCAGCGCAAGGCGGCGCCGGCGCCGGATCGGCGAGCGGGCCGAGGGCTGGATTGCGCTCACGTCATGAGCGACATGAGCGACGTTAGAAGCCAAGTGAGCCTATTCTACTATTGGAGCACAGCTGTGACGATGACACTACACGCGACTTTGGTCTTCGAGCGCGATGTACCGGCTCCCATCGAGAAGGTCTTCGCTGCCTTCGCTGATCCGGTTTCGCGTTCCAAGTGGGGAGTGCCGTCCGACGCGGCGGTGGTCATCTATGACGAAGCAGATTTTCGGGAAGGCGGACGAGATCGCTTTCGGTGCGGGTCTAAGGCGAATCCCAATATTTACGGGACGACGCAGTATCTGGATATCGTCGCCAACCGTCGCGTGGTATCAAGCGAAACGATAAGCATGGATGGAAGGCGCTTGTGTGTGTCGCTCACCACGCTGGAACTCGCGGCCAATGGCGAAACAACCAAGCTGACGAATACGACGCAACTTGCATCGTTCATCGGCGCCGACATCGTTAAGGGGCACGAGACAGGCACTAATGCTTCCCTAGACAATCTCGTTCGGTATTTCCGGGGGAGGCGGTGATTTTATCCTTGGAGAGCCGCGATTGAGCGTAAACCCCTCGATGAGGACAGGTTTCAAAAAATCCGAACGTGTAGGCCAACCAGCCTACGACCGTGCAATTGAGGCGGGCGCCCGAGCCGTGGTCGATGCCGACCTCGAGGGCATCGTCGCCAAGCACCTTGGCGACGCCTACCATCCGAAGCATGCCCGCTGGCACAAGATTCTGAATCGAGGCTACTCGCAGCGTCACGGGCGCGCCGATTGGTTTCGCGAGCGGCTGGGACGCGTAGTTAGCAAAGATGGACTGCGGCAGTAATCTCAAAAGCCCCGGCACCATTTGCCCTCGGTACCGGTTGTTAGCGCGATTGTTCGGCTATGGTCTGCCCATGGGCTGTTTCACCGCCGGCGCAGTCGGCGCAGTCCTTTGCTGCGTGAGCCGTTGGCGCCGCGTATGGCGCGTCGCGCGGTGGTCCGCCTAAAGCCGGAAGCTAACAAATAAAGCGCAGCCCAACCGCTCGGTACTTTTTTCATCTGTTGCCTAATGGAGCGCAGCCAAGTGTATTCACACCTTGCTTGAGCGTCGGAAAAAATCCTGAGCATGGTCAGGATTTGAAGTGAGCTCTCTTCGATCTGTTTGACCACTACGCTCTGACCAGGGTCAACGACCACCTCGCGCGCTGCATTCGCAATCTTGAATGCGCTAGGTGCTATACGTCACACATTAGTCGTGAAATCCGTGGTATTGCGATGTCAGGGATGATGATCGCAATCCCGGCGATAATCGCGAAAAGGCATGGAAGTCATGGAGATCACGCTTAACAAGGCGATTGGCACGCCGGACTTCGACCTTGAAGTGCTAAAGCGTTCGTTGCAGCAGGGCGCGCATTCCCGCAATCGCGTCGCAACAAAACGCAACGCGCGTGAGGTCGCCGCTGCCACCAGACAGATACGCCAAGAAACGGTCCAGACACTGGAAGCCGAGTTTAGCCGAGCGGGGGTCGATGTGCGCAAGCTCCGCGAGACGCTCGCCCACAGTCGGAAGCGGACGCGCGACGCCGCCACCGCGCTACGGCCGCGCGTGACGCAGTCAGCGCCTCCGGAGCCTACGGCAGCAGCGGTGAGCGGCCGGTTCCGTTCGCTGCAAGCGCTCGCCGGGCGCGCGACCCCGCTCGATCAGCCGTCGCAGCTTATCGTCTTGAACAAGGCTTACACTTTTATTCAAGAGCCCTACGATTTGGAGACGTCATCCAGCTTAGCACCCGGTAACGTCTTTTTCAGCACTTATTGCACTCTAAGTGCTACCGATGGTTTCGAAATGGAGACGGCGGATTTCGCGTTCACCTACCTTTGGAATGCCAACACTGATATGCTCATAGATGTATCGACGGGGCTCGATTTGTACGGCACTATAACTGCTAGTGCGCAAGGCAACACCCTTTTCTTTTACCCCATTTTTTATTTTTCGACGCGATGCCGCGTCAGCGGCTGAATCACACTCGGCTCCTCCTGGGATAACCCGTTTATGGAATCTTCGGAGGTGTCCGTCTTCGAGGATATCCTCGCCCATACTCACACCATTGAAGATCAAGAGAGCTGGTTCTTCAACCACCAGCCCCATGGCATGTACTTCGACAGTTTTCTCTTGCCGGCGAACGCGCCGCTCATCATCAATGTGTGGACCAGATTCGAGGCCGATTTCCATTTTAACGATAATGATAGCGACAGCTTTGGCGACTTCGACTTCTACGAGAACCCCGGCATCGCCTGCCCCGGCGTCGTGTTGATTGCTACGCCGGTTACATTATTTTGATGCTCAAATCGGATCCTGAGCTAACCCCTCGGACTCCACTCGATAGCCGCCCGTCCGCCGCACCTCAGGCCATGCCTGACATGCTGTGGAACCCGAACCGGCCGCGTCGCCGGAAAGGGTCGAGCCGAGAACGGCACGACCATGTATTACGACGCGAGTGGGCGCGTGGTTGGAAGGGCGCGGAGCAACAGACAGTGCACCCCGGCAGCCACCGCTGCCCGCGCTGGGTGCGCACGCCGAGCGCGTCCGCAGCCGCGATCAGCGCGGGCTCGGGTATCTCCGCGGCCTTGGCGGCGGCCTCGACGAGCTCGCCGCACTTCGGTCCCCGCAGCAAGTTGCTCGCGCAGCAAGGCGCGGGCCCGAGTCCGCTCCGAGGTCGGCGGGCGGCCGCGGCGCTTCGGGGCTGCCGGTATCTCGATCGGCGCGCCGTTGGCCTTGCCGTTGCCGTTCGACCTTGCTGTTGGCAGCGCCGCGGGTTGCTCAACCGCTTTTTCGGTTTGCGCCGTTTCACTTTCCGCAGCCTGGACGGCTGCAGCGGGTGTTTGCGGCAGAATTTGAGCGGTTGGCGGATGTTTGTTAGTCCCGTTCGTCTTGCCGTTGCCGTTCGACCTTGCCTTCTGCCGGCGCTGCGGGCGGGCCGCCTTGGTCGGCGTGGGGCCGGCCTCGCTGCGCAGTCGGGCGTAGATCGGCCGTGGCATCCGCGGCTTCCGCAGCTTCGCGCAGGTCAAGAGAGCGCTTATAATCTCTGAGCTCATCCGGCGTCGGCGAGCGCCGGAACATTTTTCGAAATGCCCATTGGCAAGCGGCGTCGTGAGTTCTCGTCGCGACCCATGGACGCGACAAGCTACCTGCTAGCGCGCGGCCGTCAATGCCGTTCTGGGCGACGTGATAAGTGCCTCTCAGGTCGCGCGGGCCTTTTGTTTGAAGTGACCGAACTATATCCAAAGTTATAAGCGCTTCGGGCTAATACGCCATTGTGCCCGACGATCTGGGGGGCGTAGTCTTCGGTTAGCTGCCCTGATCCAGGCTAGCCAAAGCCGGGACGATAGGGACGGGCAGCGAAAGTGCCATCGGCGGGCGCTGCACTTCTTAGACCCTCTTTTTGATCCGATTGCCAAGCTGAGCGCGGGAATGCGCAAAATCTCGACAAGCCTACTGATGCGCTAGTCTCGCATGAATTAGGGGAGAGCTGAAATGCGGTATGTCGCGATGATCATCGTGGTGGCAGCGCTGGTGCTGCCGGCAACAGCTTCCCGTGCAGCCACTACCACCTTCGGAGGTATCCTTTCCGAAGCAAATGAGGTGCCTCCCACTAACTCCCCCGGGACCGGTTCCGTAGGTGTAATTCTGGATCCAACGGCTGAAACAATACAAATCATCGCATCATTTTTCGATTTGACCACACCCGATAATGCGGCGCACATCCATTGTTGCCAAACGATGCCCGGGACCAACGTGGGCGTCGCCACTACGGTGCCTACGTTTGCCGGGTTCCCGCTGGATGTGACGCAAGGGACCTATCTCTCCCCTCTGTTTAGTCTGGAGGACCCTTCGTTCTTCAATCCGGCCTTCGTCACCCTGGAGGGCGGCATGGAACAGGCCGAGGCGGCGCTGATCGCTGGAATCGAAAACGACCAAACCTATTTTAACATCCACACCACTATGAACCCCGGTGGAGAGATCCGAACCGAGCTTGATCCTCTCGGCGCTGCTGCTACGCCTATCCCCGCCGCCCTCCCGCTCTTCGCCACCGGCCTTGGCGCACTCGGTCTGCTCGGCCGGCGCAGGAAGCGCAAGTCGCAAGCCATCGCCTGAGCAAACAAAGCATCAGAGGCGGAAGGACCGCCCCCGCTAGCGGCCCTTTTTGGTCGCAAACTGTGCTTGTGAGCAGCTTTGAAGATCGTTACCGATTGTGGCACGGTTGTGGCCCCACACTCGTTTGTCACGGGCTTCGAGAAAGCGGCAGCTATTTTAGGTGCGTCACCGCCCGGCGCGGCAGCGCTACCGCGGCTGTGCGTTCAACCTCAGCGGTAAAATTCACGCGGCATCGCTGACTTGCTAATCAGTTCCGTAGGGTTTTCCCAGGCAACGCGCGCAGCACCATGGCGGCGCGGTGGGTGCCAGCTGTGACCGATCGCTTAGTGGTGCCGTCGCCGAGGTCGATGTCGACGACGCGCACTGACTTGAGCGCCGTCAAGGTTTCGGTGGCGGAAAGATCGATGCGTGCGGTCTTGAGCTTCTTTTCGATGGCGCGGTGGATAAGGAATACGAGCGCGGCGACGTAGATACGCCCCTGCACACGGTTGTCGGTCTGGTGATAAATCGGCCGCATGTCGAGGACATCCTTAAGGTCCGCGAAGGCGCGCTCCACTTCCGATAGCTCTTTGTAGAGCCGCACGGCATCGACTGCGGACAGGTTTTGCTCTTCGGTCTGGATAACGTACTTGCCCTCGTAGGCCTGCTCGCGCGTGAAGTGGACCGGATCCTCGAAGAAACGAAACACTCCGTCCTCGCTGCTCTAGCCGTAATAGCGATGGCCGTGATTGCACGCGAGAATGCGGGCGGCGGCGGCTCCGATCTTCTCAGGGGCCTTGAGGCGCCCGTCGGCGACGCGGTGCTGAAGCCTCTCAAGCCGCTCGCGCACGCGGTCCATAGCCTTGGTGCGTTGGCGGCCTCGAAGGCCGCCCGTTCCTCGGAGTGGACAACAAAAACGCGCACGCCCGGCTCCTTGCAGGGGACCTCTTGGACGAAGGTCTTTGGTGGGGTTGCCTTCTCGTGCGCCACGATGCCGAGCGGACATTCGACCGCCGGTCCGGCTCGACGCCATGCAATTGACCGACCAACAATTTCAAAAGACCAGCACGCAGCGGATTCGCGAAGTGATCGATCAATTGCGCACCATCGAGCCGCCGAAGCCGGAGGAGTCTTACGATCGTGATAAGCTGAACTGAGAATGTTTTTCCATGCCGCACTTGGGATTTATTGATAACTGTCCGATTTACGTTGCGTGGGACGATCAGGGCAAGATGCACAGATATTGAGGATTTCGCCGGATTGCCGCTGTGACTGTTCGAATAACGCATATTTTGTGAACAGTGGGCGGGGGTTGAAAAATCGGGCGTGAAAAGATCCGCACGGTTGTGGGGGTTGTAGACGTCATTGCGAGCGAAGCGAAGCAATCCAGAGCCGCGAACACCGATACTGGATTGCTTCGTCGCCCTGCGGGCTCCTCGCAATGACGAGTTGCTGCACAGTAATATGCGCCTGGACGATGACCTTGCCCCACAGCGCCAGTTCGTCGACGGAGAACTTCTTGGTCTCCTCAGGAGTTGTCGCGTCCGGATCGAGTTACGTGCAAGGCTGCGCTGCAGGCCGCGTGAGCCCGTACGAGTCACGGGGTAATCGTGATCTTGCCAGTCATTTGTGGGTGGAACTTGCAATAGTAATCGACCGCGCCGGCGGCCTTGAGCACCACGCTCTTGCTGGCGTTGGGCGCAATCTGCACGTCCCAGGCGCCGTTACGCGCGGTCGCGGTGTGGACAACGAAGTCGCCGTTTACCCACTTAATCGTATCGCCTACAAGGGCCGTCACTTGCGGCGGCGCAAAGGCAAGATCCTTGATTTTGATCTCTATCACCTCCGCGCTCGCCGATCCCACGCACGCGCGGATGAGCAGCGCAGTGAGCGCGGTGCCGCAAGCAATCAGCTTCATTGTGACGCCCTATTTGAACTTCGCGGCGATCAGCTCGGCGTGCTGCTCGTGGCCCTGAAAGATTTTCAGCCCGGTCTTGAGCAAGTCCTTCAGTTGCTGGTTGGTCGCGTTCGGAATCAGCGTGTTCTCCAGCGCACTGTTGACCGTCTTGTGATAGGCGACTTCGTTATCGATGTAGGCTTTGTCGAAGTCCTTGCCCCTGAGCTTGGCGAGTTCGGCCCGCTTGGCGTCGGCCTGCTTGACCAGCGCCTGGCTGGTCGGATTGACCTCGGGCTTGACCTTGAGTTTTTTCACCAAAGCCAAAGCCTGATCGTTCACCGCCTTGTGGTCGCGCTCCATGTTCTTTGCAAAGCTGATCACGTCCTTGTTCTTGCTCTTCTTCAGTGCCTGCTGGGCCGCCGCAATATCGATCTGGCCGGCCGTATAGGCGATATGCGCAATCTGCGGATCAGTCAGTTTCTTGTCCTGCGCGGCGGCGATCGAGCATGCGAAAAGCAAGCCGGCGAACACGCACGCAAATCTGGCGAATCTCATCGGAACCTCCGTAAACCTCCCTGGTACGGCCGTACGGCCGTACGGCCGCATCCGTAGCGACCATTGGATGCGGCAGCGGCGCGAAGGTTCCCATACTCGTTCACAATGCTGCCGCGGACCTTGACGGCCCAAATGGCCCGCAATATTTTGTCCTAAAGATAATATCTTTATGATCTTGGATGGCAGCGCAGAGGGAGCAATCGGCCCCGAGCCAGGTCCGCGGCGAGTTGACCGCCCGCATCATGTTCGCGGGCCGCTTCTCGTCGCTGTCCGCGCAAGTCGTGGCCGAGGTCCGCGACGCCCTGTTCGCCAAGCGGCTCAAGCCCGGCGATTTCCTCGGCACCGAAAAGGACCTCGCCGCGCGATTCAAGGCCAGCCGCATCGTCGCGCGCGACGCGCTGCGCACGCTCGAAGCGCTCGGCATCGTCGAAATCCGCATGGGTAAGGGCGGCGGCGCCCGCATCGCGCACGGCAATCCGCGCCTGTTCGCCGAGGCGCTGGCTGTGCAACTCGACCTCACCGGCGTTACCGCCGCCGAGATCATGGACGCGCAGCGCGCCATCGAGACGCTCGGCGCCGAACTCGCGGCCGAGAACGCCACGCCTGAGGACGTCGCAAAACTGCGGCGGCTGCTGCGAGAAGCCGAAGCTGCGATCGGCGACCTCGATGAATTCACCCGGCTGTCGCGCGATTTCCACCTCGCGGTCGCCGAGACCTCGCACAACCGCGTGCTCATCGTCCAGCTGATCTCGCTCGAACACGTATCGTGGCCGCGGCGCAACGTCACCGCCACGCCCAAGCTGGCGCGGCACATTGTGGAAATTCACACAAAACTTGCCGACCTGATCGAGTTGCACGATCCGAGCGGCGCGCGCGTCCTGATGGACGATCACGTCAAGATGATCCGCGCTCGGCGGGTCGCCGAGGCCGGCCGCAAATCCGCAAACGGAAAATCAATCCGCTGAAATCTGCCAACACTGGAGGAACACCGATGGCAAAGTTTCTGATTGAACCGCACTTCCGCCTGCACGAATGGGTGGCCGAGGAGAAAGGCTACTTTCGCGCCGAAGGGCTCGACTATGAGTTCCGCGAGCTGGTGCGCTCTACCGGCGGCAAGATCCACGACAAGGGCGACAAGGTTGGCGCCTATCAGTCGATCGAGGCTGGCCGCAAGTCGAACGTGAGCTGCGCCTGCCACTGGACCATCAACGTCGCAGCCTCCAAGGGCCTGGGCCGCATGTACACCGACGTCTATTCGGTCTCGCCGGCCGGGATTTTCGTCCCCGCCGATTTACCGGTGAAGACGCCTGCCGACCTCGCCGGCGTGCCGATCTCGGTCGGCTATCAATCCGGCAGCCACTACGCCACGATCCAGGGGCTCGAATCCTACCTCAAGCCCGACCAGATCAAGCTGCACTACGCCGACGGCATGCTGTTCGCGCGCATGGAGCAGCTGATCGAAGGCAAGGCGCCGGCGGTGAGCCTGTTCAGCGGACCGTATTATTTCGCCGAGCAACTCGGCTTCCGCAAGGTGATCGATACCACCTTCATGATCGCCACCATGATTTACGGCGATCCCGATCCCGAGGACTTGCGCAAGTTCTTCCGCGCGCTGCGCAAGGCGCAGCGTGACATCGACCTGCGGCCCGAACTCTATACGCACTACTACAAGAACGAGTTCCCCGACCACTTCCACACGATGATGGACACGCGGCGCTGGGGGCCCGGTGAGCGGTTGGTGTTCGAACCATACACGCGTGAAGTCTACGAAGAGTCCCGCGAGTGGATCGCCGACCATCACATCTTCGCCGAAGGCGAGATGGGAGCCGGACAATACGAGAAAGCCTCGCTGTCGGTGATCGCGTAATTCGACATCATGGGAACCGCTGCGGTTCATAGAGTTCAACAACAACAACCAACAGGGAGACATTCGTCATGGCCACGCAGCTGATACCGGTCAAAGTCGCGCCCAAAGGTATGGGTCTGAACGATTTCGTCGCCATGCAGGAAGGTTTCTTCGCCGCCGAAGGACTCGACGTCGCATTCGACTGGAAGACCTTCCGCGGTACCCAATCGAACTGGAAAGAACTCGATTATTTCCATCGCCCGCAGGATCGGCCTTACACCGAGGACAACCAGGACGTGGTGCAGGGCGCGTGCCTGTGGGGCACCATCTGCAATGCCAGCGCCGGCATGGGCCGTGTGGTGACCGAAGGCTACGGCGAATTGCCGTGGGCCATCTTCGTGCGGCCCGACTCGGCGATCCGCAAACCGCAGGATCTGCGCAACGTGCCTGTCGCCGTCGGCATGCGCGCCGGCAGCCACTTCAACGTGCCGTACCGGCTGGAAAAATATCTGCCGCTTGATGAGATCAAGACCGTCAATACCGGCGGCTTCGGCGCCCGGCTCAAGGCTCTGCTCGACGGCGAGGTTGAGGCGGCAAGCCTGTTGCCGCCGCAGATCGCGATGGCCGAACAACTCGGCCTGCGCAAGGTCATCGAGGACACCTTCAAGACGGTGTGGTGGGTGCCGGAGAATGCGCCGCCGCAGGTCGTGCACGGCTACATGCGAGCGCTCAATGGCGCCGAGCGGGCGCTGGAGACGAACCTCGCCAAGTACTTGCCGTTGTGGAAGCTCGCGGTTCCGGCGGAATTCGAGAACTTCCACCCCTGGGACTTCAGCAAGTTCGGCCGTGGCGAACGCTTCGTTAACAAACCGCTACCGAATGAAGAGTTCGACGAAGTGTTTGCGCAAGTCGAACGCTGGCGGCTCGATCAGTACCTCAAGGACCGCAACCCGGAAACGCTGAGCTACACCGCCTGATTTCCGGGAACCTGTTCGGCGCTGCCGCATCTAATGGTCAAACCAGGCGCAGCCGATGCGAACCGAACTTGCGTTACGAGAAACTGCCAGGTCGGATGAACCCGATCTGGTGCGCCGTGCCTGCTCGCGCGATGGGGCGGCATTTCGCACAATCATGGAACGGCACAATCGCGCGCGCGGTTTTGCGCGACGACAGCGAAGCCGAAGACGCAGTACAGGAGGCATACGTCCGCGCCTTCGCCAATCTTAGTACTTTCCGCGGGGATGCAAGCCTCTCGACATGGCTCGGACGCATCGTGCTCAACGAGGCGCTGGGCCGATTGCGGCGGCGTCCGGCCGTCCCGGTTGACACTATGGAGGTTTCGCGAATTGATGCGCAGATCATCCAATTCCCCAATGCGATGACGGCTGAAGACCCCGAGCGAACGATGGCACAGCGGGAAATCCTCAAGCTCGTCGAGCGTGCGACCGAATTGCTGCCGGACATTTTCCGCACAGTCTTCGTCACGCGCGTGATCGAGGGCATGAGCGTGCAGGAAACCGCCGAACTGCTCGATATCGAACCGGGGACGGTCAAGACACGGCTGCACCGCGCACGGCATCTGCTACGCGACCAGCTGGAGAGCGAGATCGGTCCGGTGCTGCTCGATGTCTTTCCATTTGCCGGGCGGCGTTGCGAGCGCATGACAGATGGCGTGCTGCGACGCCTCGGCTGTCAGACGGTATTCGGTACAAGTTGTTCCTCAGAGAAGGCGCGCAGTGGCGACACGCAGCCTACATGAGCTTGACAGCTCCGACGCGTAGCCATCCCTACGAGCAGGTCGTTGAAGGCGCGGTCGAGTTCTTCCGTTCTATACCCAAGACCGTTTGAGGCCGTGGTCAGCACCATCTCGCCCCGAACCTCACTTCAGGTTGGTTGCGTTAGGCGAGGCTGCCCAGCCTCTTGCGTACGATCGCTTCGGCCTGCTCCATTATGCGTTCAACAATCTCTGCCGCGGACGGAATATCATGAATAAGGCCCGCATCCTGCCCCATGGATAAAGGCCCCTCCTCGATATTTCCTGTTTCACGCGCGGCGCGTAGTTTGACGATTGCCTCAGCGCGCGCCTGACGCAGCGCCCACTCCCGTCCAGCCCAGCGCTCGATGAAGTGGTTACGACGTGACCGCGTCATCGCGCCAGGCCAGACCAGCCCTGCCGCAATATCGGGAATTTCCGAGAGTTGGGTATCGTGCCCATCGCTGTCGACGATGGCTTGCTTGAAGTTCGAATGCAGGAGAGATTCCACCGTTGCCAGAAAACGGGTCCCGAGGAGAATGCCTTCGGCACCGAGCGCCAACGCCGCACGCCCATCGGCAAATCCACCCGCTGCTATGACTGGGATTGGCGACACGGCGTCGACGATCATCGGCGTCAGTGGCATGCTAGCCATCCAGCCCACGTGACCCCCGCCTTCCGTGCCTTGGGCAATGATCACGTCGGCTCCCGCATTCCCAGCGCGGATGGCTTCCGGGACCGTGCTGGCCATGTAGGTCACTTTGAAGCCAGCCTCGTGAGCGCGATCGAAGTACGTTTTTAGATCCTGCTCCGGTCTCGCCCAGGCGAACTGCATCACCGGTGGCCGGAGATCAAGCGCGACGGCAAAGCCGTCCTGATGTACGTCAAATAGCAAGAAATTGAGACCGAACGGTTTGTTCATTGCTTGCCGGATCGCAGCGGTTCGGTCCCGAATCTTCCGGCTTCAGATAATGGCAGCCAAAAGCGCCCAGGCCACCCGCGCCAGAAACGGCCGCTGTCAGAGCCGGAGAACTCGCCGAGCCCATGCCACCGAGCGCGACAGGATGCTCAATGCCGAAAAGATCGCAGATCGACGTGCGGATCATAGGCATACCTGAGCGAGTATCTTGTTCGATAGACGAACAAATGTTCAACTTACGCTACTGCTCGCGCAGCTGATGGTCAATCGCGGAGCCGCTCGTTCAGAGGGGCTGCTTCTTTAAAGGGCTCGCCTCCGACACGGTCAGAGCCGACTGGCGACGACCGAATACTTCAATGATCGAAAGCCCCTTTTCGAGGCCCGCAACGTACTCGCGGTCCGGCACGCGGCTCTTCGCAATCTTCGCCCTGACGACGAGCTTAATCGATTTTGTTCGATATGCGTACAAAATGGTCGCATTCATTGATGAGGTCAACGCCTTCTCTTAGCATCATAGGCCCCTCCCCCGTCGGGTTACCGACCATTGTCCATTACCGCCCAATGCGAATGCTTTTTTCGCGCAAACCCGATTGCCTCTGCCGCGAGCCAAGCCCGCAGCGGGCCCGTTCTGACATCGCGACATGACAAATTCATCCAAGCATTCAGCGCGCCCAATATCGGACCGTCGCTTTTCTTCCTCTTGTCGTTGGTCTCGGTCGCGGCCGCATTTTTGGCGTATTCACTGGCGCTGCTGGTGGTGTCCTGCTGCTGGGAGTGATGGCTCTGGTTATGCCGGCCCCGGCGATCGTGCCAGTGCACACGGTCGTGATGCTCGGCGCAGGCGTGGCGCGTACCGCGATCATGTGGCGCTAAGTCATGCAAAAACGATCGCGCCTTATTTGCTAGGTGCGGCGAGCGGCGCGGCATTAGGTGCCAAGGTATTCGTAACGCTCGGCATCCTCGGCGTATTCATTCTCCTGGTGACGTGGATGCCTACCATCGGCCGTATCGGAGCGAAGCGCGGTCGTTTCCTCATGGTGGGATTTTTGCGACATCCTGGGACTGTTTGTCAGCGCCACCGGCACGCCTGCTTGCGCCGTTCGTCGCCAGCGCCGCACCGGACCGCCGCAACCATTCGGCAACGGTTGGCGCGCTGATGATGACCACCCACGTGTCCAAGCTGATCGGTTTCGGCTTCTTGGGATTTGCCGTCGGTCCATTTGTTCCGCTGACGGCAGCGATGGTTCTCGCTAGCATTGCCGGTAGTTGGGTCGGCAAGGTGGCGCTGTCCCGCACGCCCGAGGCCAAGTTTCGCTTGATCCTCCAGTTCGTGCTCACCGCCATGGCTTTGCGTCTGATTTGGAGCGCAGCTCACGGAGCGGGATATGGCTGAGGCCGGCCGCATGGGGCCCGTTCTGATCGTCGGCGCCGGTATGGCCGGCATGACATTGGGGGTCGCACTCAAGCGACGCGGCTAGGACTGCGAAATCGCGGAGGTCCGTCCTGCGCTGACCGAACCGGGCACCGGAATAACCCTGCAAGGGCCGGCGTTGCGCGCGCTGCGCACCATCGGCGCCTTGGATGGCTGCATCACACGCGGGTTTCCGCAATCGTTTTTCAAGACCTGCGACCCCAACGGTAACGTCACTGGCACGGTCGATCTACCGAACCTCCTTGGACCCGGCTATCCGGCGACGGTCGGGATTTTGCGGCAGGTGGTGCATGAGGTGCTGGGCCGTTTGCTGCAGGAGCTGGACGTTCGCATCCGCCTCGGCACCACCATCACCGCGCTTTCGCAGTCTGGCAATGAGGTCGAGATTGAATTCACCGGAGGCGAGCGGCAACGCTACGACCTTGTGGTCGGCGCTGACGGGGCGAACTCCGCAATTCGCAGCCTGGCTTTCGGCGCGAAGGTCCGGCCGCGTTACACCGGACAGATGAACTGGCGCGCCGTCGTATCCCGTCCCGCCGAAGTGACTGTTGATATTCGTATTTCGGGCCCACCATCAAGTCCGGATTTAAACCGATCTCGGACAAGGAGATGTACATTTATCTGCTGCAGAACATTGCAGAGCGCCCACGCTGACGCGACGAGGGACTGCCCGGCATCAAAGCTGCGCGGCCATTGAAGCCGGAGAGCCGCCGTAGATAAGTGACCTGAAACGTTTGTCGCTCGCTGGCAGCGGACCAGGTATTGAACGCCGGAATAGATCCGGTGCGGCGGCTATGTATCCTTTGTGGCAAACTCGGCTGCGATTGCGCAAATATCTGCGTCGACGCCGTAGACCGCAGATGCCAGCACGATTGCGGACGCCGGCGCGCCGATGTTCGGGTTGGCCCCATAATACTCAAACGCACCGCTAGAATTCGACTTTATCCTGACAGTCTCGCGGGTTACGCGTTTACCATCACTTCTTTCGTTCGCATAGCGAACATATGTTCGAACAGAATAAGCCTGCCTGGTGCGGGAGGTCAATCGAACTCTTGTCTCGCGGCCGCATAGCTGTTGAGGAGAATGTATAATTGTATTCCCAAACCGCGGAGCCAAAATGGGGGGTAGGCGCCGCAGCGAGGAGCGACCGATCTCATGTATAAGCGTATCGACCACGTCGCGATCCACGTCCAGAACCTGGAGCGGTCCATCGACTTTTATGAACGCCAATTTGGGTTCAAGAATTATTTCCAGCATGCGGCGAGCGGCGGTCCGCGCATCGCGTATCTGAAGCTTAGCGATACAGTCCTGGAGCTTACCGAGCGGTCGGAAGGCGGTATGACCGGTTTTCACTTCTGTTTGGAAACCGATAGCTTTGACGATGCGGTGGCGAAGCTCCAATCTGATGGAGTGCCGCTCGTTCGAGCGCCACACCCGACCGCGGCTCGTGAGCCGCGCGAGCAAAATTGGCGTCGTGTCGTGTTCCGCGGTCCGGATGGCGAACAGATCGAGCTGAGAGGTTAGACCTCAAATTCTCACTCTCGCCTATGACGTGTTCGCCGCCCCTAGGCGGCTAGGAGAAACAGGATGTCAAAATTCATTATCCAACCCCATGGCCGGCTGCAGGAGTGGATCGCGCACGAAAAGGGCTACTTCAAAGACGAGGGACTCAATTACGAGTTCGTGCGCGGACCATCGGCCGATACGACCAAAAACGTTGATGCAGCCGGTACGGTAACCGATCTGATGGCGGGAGCCTTTGAATCCTATAAGGGCGGCGGCGGAAACAAGGGGAGCAAGTCCGACATTTCCTGCGCCTGTCATTGGACGGTAAACCAGGCATCCACGCAAAAGATCGGCACCATGTGGGGCAAGTCTTACGTCGTGAGTCCCGGTGGGATCATGGTTCCCCCGGAATCACCGATTACGACGCCGGAGCAGCTTGCAGACCGAGAAATTGCCGTCGGCTATCATTCGGGCAGCCACTTCACGACGGTGCAATCGCTCGAACCGGTGGTCGGCCGCGAACGGATTAAGCTGCGTTTCGGCGGCTCGGTCTGGGCACGCGTCGATATCGCCGTCGGGCGCGATCTTCCGGCGGTCAGCGTGTGGGGCCTTTCGTTCCAGGTGCTCGAGCACATAGGCTTCCGCAAGGTCCTCGACGCGTCATTCATGATTGCATTCATGTTTCCGGCCGGCGTCGATCCCGATGACGTCGAAAAATACATGAGGGGCCTTAGACGCGCACAGATGGACCTTGATTTTAGCCCTGAGAAATACCGGCACTATTACCTGAGCGAAATTCCGGATCGTTATAAAGCGAAGGTCGACGTGCGACGTTTCTCGCCGGGAGAGCGGATCGTTTTTCTGCCTTACACGGAGGCTGTTTACAAAGAGACGCAAGGTTGGTTGCGCGAACGCCACCTTTTCGACGAGACGCCCGAGCTTGATTACGCAAGCTCTGTGGCAGCGTGAGCTTCAGCGCCGCCGAAAGCGATCCAGAAAGGCACCGTCCGTGCTGTCTGCCGAGACTACATCAAAGGGCGTACTCCCGGAAACGGCAGCCCAAGCAAACGCAGCCTCTCGCATCTCGTCGAAACCATCGGCCGCGACAGGCCCGCTGTTTACACTCGCGTTGGCTTCGATCTCACTGATCGGCCCGCTGGCCGTGCATCTGTTCATGCCAGTGATCCCGGCCGTGAAGATCGCGCTCGGCCTCTCCGAGGCGCTGGCGCAACTGACCTTCAGCATCGCGCTGTTTTCCATGGCAGTCGCCACTCTGGTCTATGGTTCCCTGTCGGACCGCTACGGGCGCCGGCCGGTGCTGCTGTCCGGCCTGTGCCTGTTCCTTGCCGGCAGTGCCATCTCGGCGCTAGCCAATTCGATCAGCGTATTGATAGCCGGGAGGCTGGTGCAGGCGATCGGCGCCGGCTGCGGCATCACGCTGGTGCGCGCAATCGCTCAGGATGTTTACGGACCGGCGCGGCTCGTCAAAGCCATCGCTTATCTGACCATGGCCTACACCATCGGCCCGATGATCTCGCCGCTGGTCGGCGGCGTGCTGATCGACTTTTTGGGCTGGCGCAGCGTCTTCGGCTTCGCCCTCGGAGCGGGCGGCCTCATCGCGCTCGGCGCCTATCTGGCGGTATTCGAGTCGCGCCCCGTCGCCCGCCCTACGGGCAGCAGCAATGTCCTGCAGAATTATTGGACCTTGTTACGCCATCCGCGCTTTACGGCGTTCGTACTGCAGAGTGGATTTTGCACCGGCTCGTTTCTCGTTGCGGCAACCGCGGCGTCAGGCCTGATGAAGGAAATGCTGCACCGTCCATCGGCCGAATTCGGTCTTTATTTTCTGCTGTTTCCATTCGGCCTTCTGTCCGGGAATTTTATCACCAGCCGCATTGGCAATCGCGCCGCCAACGAGACCATGGTGATGGCCGGATCGCTGCTGTCACTCTCGGCCGTGACGGTGCAAGCCAGCCTGCTGCTGAGTGGCAATGTGATGCCGCTGACGCTGTTCGCGCCCGGCTTCTTCATCACCTTGGCTCAGGGTTTGTCGCTGTCCTACGCGCAGGCCGGGGCCATGGCGATCAATCCCAAGTTAGCCGGCACCGCCGCCGGCATGGGCGTGTTCACACAGAACTTCGTCGGGGCAACGTTTGCGCAACTGTACGGCCTGCTGGCGGACGGTACGCCGGGCCCCTTGGTGCAAGCGGCCGCAACGAGTGCCGTGTTTGGCGTCCTCGTAGGTGCGCTGCCCTTTGTGATGACTCGACTCGGACGCACGGCCGTTTAGCGCCCGAAGCCGCAGTATTCGCGCAAGAGAATGATGATGATAAAAGGCCTATTCGGGAGGTGACAGGATGCCGGGCAGGTCCGCGGATAGCTGAAGCAATTAGCGGACTTTGCCCCACGCCGCCGCCAAGGGCATCGCGAGCGCCATGAACAACTCGCTGTGCTTTCGGCGTGGGCACGGGACTAGGGCAAGGCGCGCGAATGGTATGAGAAGGCTGCCGCCAAGGACATCGCGGGCGCCATGAATAACCTCGGCTGGCTTTACCAAAACGGTTGGGGTGTGGCCCAGGACCACGGCGAGGCGCGCGAGTTGTACGAGAAGGCCGCCGCGAAAGGCGATGCGGAAGCCATGACGCGCCTAAAGAAACAGGGCCCCCGTTAGGCAGCGACTTCCCTTTCGGGATTGAAATGACAGGCTAGTCATCTGGCGACACACCAATACAGTACTCAAGCCGTCCGGCCGTCTTGCACAGCCTCAAATGCGTCGAGCAGCGGCGCTACGTCGTTTTGCAACAGTGACCAGCCGATAGCATGCGCAGCCCGGCGCCGTAGCTCGCGCTGTCGTGGCCAGCGTTGGCTAGCGCGTAGCCGCAGCCGTGACGGAGCATGTGGCGCGCGTGGACGACATCGCGCTCATCGACGTGTCAGCCGACGACAGGTGGCGCGCGCCGCATCAATTGCTACTTCGTCGAGCTCGAGCGGTTCGACGCCATCGACGCCCACAAATTCAAGATCGATTCGTCGCGCCTGGTGTCCCCACTGCAATGGAAGCGCACAAAGGTGAGCCGCCCAATCTCGAGCTGGTGCTCGTGCAGGACTGGCCACGGCGGTGGGTCAACACGACGAACCTGACACTGCTCGGCCGCAACCGGTCGCCTTCGGTTTTGCCGCAGATGCAGCATTCAGGAACCAGGGAGTAGTCGGGGCGTTTACCTGTCGACTCATCTGGATGGCGGTGAGGGGGCGTTTCTGACTTGGGTGTAAAACTCATGCAAACCACCCTTCGATCTGTTCTCATTGCGCTTGCGGCGGCATCTATTGCCCTCCCTTCCCAAATCGTGGCAGCAGGAAACGCAAGTAACCTGCGGGGCACGATTGAGCACGTCAGCGGCGATACGATGCAGATTAAGGCGAGCAACGGGACCTCCGTCACCGTTTATTTGGCGCAGAATGCTAAGATCGCATCAGTAGCCAGGGCAACGCTGGCCGACGTAAAACCGGGCACGTTTATCGGGACAGCGGCAATGCCGCAGCCGGACGGACGTCTGCAAGCTATTGAAGTCCACATTTTTGCGGAATTGATGCGGGGAACGGGAGAAGGAAATCGGGCATGGGACGCCGGCCGTGGCAGTTCAATGACCAATGGCACAGTGGGTCAGGAGGTGAACAAAGTCGAGGGGAATACGGTGACGGTGAAATACCGGGGCGGTAACAAAACGGTGACGGTGACGCCAAGCACAAAGGTGGTCGCACTCGTCCCAGGCGACCGGAATGACCTGAAGCCGAATGAAAAGGTGTTCATCCCGGCGGCAACTGCGGCTGGCAACGGCAGTTTCGAAGCAAAGCGCGTGACGGTCGGCAAGAATGGAGTGGCCCCGCCGATGTAGTTACCCTCGTCCACCCGACCTGGGTTTGGGCCATGCCCTAATTCTGGGCCCGTGTCCTAGTTTGATTTCGCGAGTGTTCTAATTCGCCAACTATAGATCGCGACCCCTGACCAGATGGACTCCACGAGGCCGAGGCTTGAAAGAAGCCGTACAGCGATGCCATCAGGCAGGCAGCGTCAAAGCCAGAATGAAGCAATTGCGGCGGTCTTCAAATGCGTAGATGCCCAAAAGACTGTGAGTTGCCGTCGCGAACGCTCGCTATCGTCCACAGACCGTTCCAACGTGCGAATTGAATCACATGCGACCACGGGAATGGATGCCGCCTCGATATCGGAGAGCGCGCGCCGTTTCTTCGCCATCGAGCTGAATAGGCGGCGAAAACCCGCACATCCTTCCATAAGGACGCATTAGTACCGCCGCTGGCGAAAAACCCTTGCGATGTGTCAAAGTTGGCATTGCCTTGCGTCAGATTCCTCGGCAGGCATGGCGGGATGGCGATTTACGGAAGCCGGTTCGCAAGCAACCGAGAAACCCGCTTTCCGCTCGCCATGTTGCGGAGATCGAGCGCACGGGACTCGTTCCTGCGTGCGAGTGTGCCCTTGCGGCAGCTCTAACGGCTCTGGGCGCGAGGGCTCGCATGGACTCCAAGGAAAAGGCCGCTCTCGGTTCGAGCTGAGGGCGACCATCAATACGGCCATGGCAAGATGGAAAGCGTCACCGCGCTGGCCGAGACCGCGTTGTTGTTCCTGCTTACCGGCGCGGTGATCTGGGAAGCCATCCAAAGGCTCATCGGCGGGCGGCCGCATGTGGTGACGGCGACCGTTCCCGCCTTTGCCATCATCGCCGCATCAATTATCGTCGATTTTTTTCGCGCCCGCACGCTCCACCGCGTCGCCGGGGAGAGCGCCAGCGAAGCTCTGCAAACGGATGCGCTATATTTTTCCTCCGGTATGTGGTCATCGATCGCCTTCCTGATCGGGGCTCGCCATCGTGGCGCTCGGTTTTGCCTGGGCCGATGCCACAGTCGCCGACTGACGGCTTGGCCGTCGCACGATCGATACCCCTGACCGACACGGCGCCCGCCGGGATGAGTGAGCATGTGGCCGTGGTCGCGCGCAAATCCCCGGCGTGGTCAGCGTTGATCGCGCGCGCGGCCGGCGGGCGCGGTGCTGTACATTGACCTCGGCGTCGGGGTGAGCCGCACGCTGCCGCTCGACCGCGTTCCATCAAGGAGCGGCTCACGCGTACCATTCGCGCCCGACATGCCACGCGCCGAAGTGACCATCGCTACTGAACCGCGCGCGCTTGATGACGAGACCACCGCGAGCGCGTCACAATGATGCCGCACAGCGGGTTAGCCATTCACCACGTGGCCCGTGGGCGATTTCCAGCCGCCTGTCGGTCGAGGTCGAGGGCACCCTGGCGATCGGCGCGGCGCACGATGTGGCGAGCGGACTTGAACAGGCGGTGAGCGACGAATTCGAGCCGGAGGTCGAGGTCGAGACGCATATCGAACCACTGCCGGCAGAGGTGGTGGCAGGACAAGACGCGCCCCCAGCCTGCATCGCCGAGGTGACACAATTTCTGCGCTCGCTCACAACCGGTATAGTCGGACTCAATGAAGTCCACGACGTGCGGGTGCGCAAAACGCTCGGCGATGAGATCGTCAAGTTCCATTGCCGCATCGATTCCGTTCTTTCTGTGCGCGCAGGCACGATCCGGCGCCGACGCCGAGCGTCGATTGCGCCGGCATTTTCCCACCATTCGGCGGGTGATCAGCCCTGCCGAGCCGCGGCGGTAGCACTTCCCAGAACTCGGAGTAAGGCGCAGTGGGGCAACGGTGCCCCCGATCGTCGTCCACGTGGACTTTCGAAGATTTAGGTCTGCGGCGCCGCACTTCGTGCTGCGCTGCGCCCGCATGCGTAGTGATCCCGGGTCGGCTGCGCCTGTTCGTTAACCTACGCCCTTGCCCGGATCGCATGGCCGATCAATGTCTTACCAAGTGACCATATGGCGCCAGGCACACGTTCGCTGCCGGCAAGGACCGACGCGAATCCGCTAACGATCCAGTCGCAATCAGCTTCTGAAAGCACCAACGCTGGTAAGAGTTTGATTGTGTGGCTTGTATGACCCGCAACCTGGCTCAGTATGTTGTGCTCTTTGAAGAGCGGAATTGTGATTAATTGGCAAAACAGGCCCTTTCTCGAGGTCTCGATGGCGTGCCAGGACGTTTTCAGTTTGAGCGATCTCGGTGGGCCGAATTCAATTCCAATCATCAGTCCCTTACCTCGCACATCATGCAAAAATTCATGGTGGGAAATCTTTTCAGCGAACTTGCGTGTCAAAAGCTCGCCGATTCGCGCGGCATTCCCAACCAATCGTTCTGACTCGAGTACATCGAGAGTCGCAATTCCGGCCGCCATCGCCAAATCATTGGTGCCGAAGGTCGATCCGTGGGCCACCGCACGATCCATGCGATCAAAGACTTTATGAAATATTTTTCTGCGGGTAAGAACAACACCGACCGGGACGTGTCCTCCGGACAGAGTTTTGGCTAGCAGTACCATGTCGGGTTCTACGTTCCAGTGTTCAACCGCGAGGAAACGACCAGTGCGTCCCATTCCAGTTTGCACTTCGTCGGCCACCAATAAGCTTCCGTATCGGCGGCAAATTGCGGCAGCCTCTCTGAGATAGTTCTCGGCGGGCATATTAACGCCTTTGCCTTGTATCGGCTCCACGATAAAGGCGGCGGTGGTTCGCGCATGCAACGCTCTCTCAAGTGCAAATAGGTCGTTGAACGGAATTCGAACGCAGTCTGGTAGCATTGGTTCGAAGCCATTGCGAAAAATCTCATCTCCATTTAAGGACAAGGCACCACAAGAGAGACCGTGAAATGCGTGAGCGCAGTACACAATCCTGGTCCGGCCGGTGGACGCGCGGGCCAACTTAATCGCTGCCTCGACCGCTTCTGACCCTGAATTTACGAACAGCGCTTTATCCAAATAGGGAACATGTCTGAGCAACCGCTCCGCCAGAATACCTGCTAATGCCGAAACATCCATCTGAATGAGGTTCGGCAGGTCGGCGTCGAGCACGCTCTTTAGCGCCTCCCGCAATTTCGGATGGTTCCGCCCGATAGCGAAGACACCGTAGCCGCTTAATAGATCGAGATAACGATTGCCGTTTCGGGTATAGAGATATTGGCCTTCACCGCGGCAAAAGCCGATGTCATAGCCGATCGCCTGGAGCACACGCACCATCTGGTCATTGAGGAGGCGACTATTCAGTGCGTAGCGTTCTCGTTCGCGCTGCGCGAATAACTCTGCAATGTTCATAGGGCGTCTCCCGTCGAGCCTAGTGCCAAATAACTTGCGACATGCCCGTATTCACTTCGAGCGAACTACACAGTACGTTTTTTACCGAGAGCGCTTCTTTTCCGCCATCGGCAAGCAGCAGTATGCGGCGTCCACAACTAAGGCGGTCCCTGCAACAAACGTAGAAATCGTTCTCAACAGGCCGGAAGCTCGGCCGGGCATCCGATGGTCGAGCGCATTGGTGCCACTGTATCAACGGCGCCATGGACAGATTGAGACCAGTCCTCTGGGCAAAGCGTGCTCAGCTGGATCGATAATGACGCGGACCGCAACCGTGGGAAGGCCATGCGCCGCGGCAACGTTCGCGACGATATGCGATTCCATATCTGCCGCGACGGCGCCCGTTTCAGTGTGCAGCGCGGCCTTGGCGCCTGGTTGCGCAATTGCGTTAGAAACGTTAGCGATTGTTCCATAAACTGCATCCAACATTTTCGCCAATCTATTTTTCGACCAAAGTTTGTGCGTAGAGAATTGAGAGTGTCCTCAAAGGATCTCCGATCCAACAATCCAGGTCCCTGGCCCAAATTTGATACATGGCCGCCATCAACGCCAAAGATTATAAGATCACAGCAATTCTGGGCGTTGCTCTCGCGAGCACACAATTCCACTTGACGATTAAATGCTCCAGGCAACGCAAATAGCAGGTTGTCGTGCGATCCAGGCTTCTAACTTCATTCTCACTACAACAGTCGTCCGCACCATCTATTAACCGGTTCTCGTGACGGGGTTAATTGATGAGTGCGCGGGAACGTAACGAGCACATCAAAAAATGCTGATCTCACTGGATTGTGATCCGTACCCGGCACGCATGATGGTGACATTTTTGTCAGTCTCTAACCTGTTTGTCAGAGTAGAACTCGACAACAAGCTAACCTTGTAGGTTCTGGTAGAAGTAGCTATAGGAGTCACCGTCATACAGTCCCGCTCGATCGATCGGGAATATAAAGCGTCGTGAAGCTCGCTGGTCAGCTTTTACAGACCGATCGGTTCGGAACAAAGATGGATCGGGTAGAACTTTACACGCGCAGTGATTTGTCGAAATGTCTATGCTGGTCGCATGCATTTGTAACACAACGTAAGGATCACCCATATTACGAACTGCTAGAAGATACGATACATCCGGAATTCAATTACGGCTATTTCGCCATTAGGGACAGCACCGGCAACATTTGCGCTGTGCAACCATTTTTCATTCTAGAACAGGATCTACTAGTTGGCGTCAGTCCGAGATGGGGACCACTGGTTAATCGACTGCGATCGGTATTTCCTCGTTTCATGCGACTTAGAACGCTGATGGTTGGCTGCGTGGCAGGAGAGGGCCATCTTGATGCCGTCGACGAAAAATCGTGTCTCTCGTTGGCGCGAACCCTCGCAGCTGGCATCACAGAACATGCGCGAAATCTTAAGGCACCACTAATTGTCCTCAAAGAATTTCCGTCGCGGTACCGGACCTCACTTTCTGAGTTCCTGGTACATGGTTTCACGCGCCTTCCGAGCCTACCGATGACCCGCGTGAGCATCGATTTTTCGAGTTTTGATGACTACATGATGCGGGCACTGAACAGCGCTACTCGCACAAAACTGCGTCGTAAATTTCGAGTGGCGGAAACGGCGACGAAGATCGAGATGAGCGTCATTCGCGACGTCACACCCAGAATTGGTGACATCTACCGTTTGTATGTTAACGTTTACAATCGCTCGAGACTTCACTTTGAAAAATTGACGCAAGACTACTTCTGTAATCTTGGTCGGCTGATGCCCGACAAGGTTCGCTTTTTTTGTCTGGCGCCAGAACGGAAAAATTGTCGGATTTGCTGAATGTATGATTCACGACATCACGTTCTATGCCGAATACATCGGTCTCGATTATGGGGTCGCGCTCGACCTCCACCTTTATCATTGGATGTATCGCGATATGGTTTCATGGCAATAGCAAATGGCTATAAAGAATTTATGAGTAGTGGCCTCAACTACGATCAAAAGCTTCATTTTCGACACTTGCTGTATCCAATTGATCTTTATGTTATGGATACGTCCAGGATTGTAAATCCAGCTCTTAAGCTCCTACTACCGCTCATTGAGCCAACAAAGTATGACCCGATCCTCCACAAGTTTCCTAATTATAAAGAGCTTTTTGCGTCAGATTAGCAGCTCGTCGGCGAGGGCGACGCCGATCCGCGGATGCTGGGCAGGTCAGGATGATGACCAGCATGTCCGCGATCTCAACGCCGATTCCGACGACTCGCGCGATAAGGCGGACCATCGCGTATGGGCCTTTCTTTCTACCGTGTTCGGCTTTGAGCTTCTGCAGGCGACCTGCAAGCATTGCGGTGTCACGCGAACATTACGGCCCGCGCTGGTGAAACATGCGCCACGTGGCCATCAGTGGATCGCTCGCGAATTGTATGCCCCACAGCAAAGCGGCCGGACCGGTCACATGCACGGGCTTCGCTGCCAGGGCATCCATCTGTTCAACCTCGACCAATCGCTCTGGCTGCAACATCGCTGGCTATGGGACTCGGCCGCATGAGCCGTGCTCCCGCTGAGCGACGGATGGAGTTGTTGTCGAACTGAGAAGCGGTGATATTCGGGCCACGATCCTTTACGACGTGAGCTAAATGGCATTCGGGTTTATAGTCACAATGAACCTACCACGTTCTGGTGAGGCGCGGGCGATAGCACGCGCGGACGATGTACCGAGAACAGCGCGGCTGAAGATCCACGGGCCATCCGGCAATGGATGACTCGCCTCGATTTGTCGAGCCTCGGCTGCGAGCCTCAGCGTTTTGGGCGCGACGCCGAGAAAGCGCGCGGCTTTGCTAAGGTTCAGCCAAGACTCGATCCCATCATCGGCGGGCTTGTAGACGGGAATGCGGTGATGCGAGCGCAATGACGTGACGCGCTCGCGCGTCCAGCGATTGCCATGGCCCGTGACCAATCCATTTCTGTTCAAGATACCAGCCATGAGATCATCACTGGCAATCAGTACAAGCTCTCGCACGGCGGCGATCACATCGGCTGAGGTGCTGCGTTGCGTTGCGCCGCGCCGTCGCCTCGGCAAGCGTATCTCGCTATGAACGCCACCGCTCCAATGAAGGATTAGAACGATCTCGGCCGCCTCTGCATCGATGTCAGCGATCACCTCGTGGATGAGAGTGCGGACGATACGCTTCTTCAGCCGAGCATCCGTCGAGGGCGCAGTCCACACGGACTTGAGATCGGCCGCGATTGTGACGAGTGATGTCACGTCGGCGACAGCCACGACTTTCGCGGCTTCATGGGCTCCGAGCTTGTTTTCGAGCTCCGCTACACGCGTGAGTGTTTTGTTCCAGCGCACCTCCAATTCGCTCGCCACCAGCCGGTTGACCGGATCGGCAGCGTCGTATTGTCGGAAAGCACGATCGGCTGCATAGCGCGCCGCTTCGAGATCGCGTTTAAGTGCTTCACGCACTGATCTCTCCGCTGGTCGGCTTCTTTTTCAGCTGCGACAGCAGCCGCAATGGCGCCAGGCCCAACTACCGTGAGAATCGCCAAACGCGATGCAGCGCGGCTCGCCATTGTCCATCCAGCCGCGGCTGCAGCTGTAGCGAGGGATGTTGTGCTCTGTGCCCGAATAGCGAATTGTCAGCTTGCGCCCGCAGCGGCGGCGGTGGAGCAGGCCTGCCAGCAGGGCATCGCCGTGCTTGGGTGCGCCATGATGACGACTAGTTGGAACGTTGTTGCTCACCATCTTGGCGAATCGTCTGGGCCTTTTCCCAGCTGACATAGCCCTCGTGAGCGTCCGGCATCAGCGCCAGCCAATCGCCACGTGCCTTGCGACGAATCCTTACTCTTACCCCCATAGAATCATAGCGCATGGCCGCGGCCGTCTTACCATAGGCGTAGGTACCGCCGTAGACGGGGTTCTGGATTATTCGGTGGATGCTGGCATAGTTTGGACGCCGCCAGACGGTCTCGCCATTCTTAACCTTCACCGGCAGATCTAGATCATGCTCGAGGAACCAGAGCAGCGCTTGCCGGGCACTACCCAGTTCCAGGACTTTGTCGAAGACCAAAACGATGGCCTCCTGCACCCGGCGGTCTGGAACCTTCTCATAGCGATCACCAGCCTTTACGAATCCCGCGGGCGCGCGCACTATGAGTTCGCCGCGACGTGCCTTCTCGTATCGCGCTGAGAGCGAACGCTGCCGCAGCAGATCAAGCTCATACTCGTTGAGACTGCCTTTGAGACCGAGCAGAGGCCGATCATTGCCATGGCGCGGGCGCATAGATCGTCTCCTGATCGATCAGCACGGTGTCGACCACTCGGCACATCTCGATCAGTTGCTGCCAGTCTCGGCTGTTTCGGGCAAAGCGAGAGACTTCGCGCGCCGCAACAGCGCCAACCTTTCCGAGGCACACTTGCGCCACCATGCGCTCAAAGCCGGCGCGCTGAACGGATCCTGCAGCAGAGCGGCCGAGATCATCATCGATCACTTCGATCTCGGACCAACCGAGTGCAATCAGACGATCGCGCATAGCATATTGCAGCGCGCTGCTCTCGCGATTGTGCAGAACTTGGTGTGCCGATGACTGCCGCACGTACAGAAGCGCCTTGCGCTCCAGATGATGCGGGCGAATCTTGTCGGTGGTCATGACTGGCCTCCGTCATTGCGCCGGCTTTCGGCGGCGCGCTGCACGAGCAGGCGGGCTATCAAGCTGCTCAGTGTTGTTTGTACCTCCATCGGAAGCTCGGACCATACCGGCATGTCGCCGATGGCCTTCTGCGCGTCCCCTGCAAACAGATCCATTTGCAATGGCGCGCGGCGGCGCGCTTGCGCCTGCTTCGTGTGACTTTGCGTGAATCTCTCCCCAATTCGTCTCGTGAGAGAGTTGTGCGCTCAAAAGTTCGTTCAGTACACGCCGTAGCAGTGTTGCGAGCGCCGTGAGTGCGACCATGTCGACATGGGCCTCCGCGGCTGCCCGCACCCTCGTGCAGGCCGATCGATCGAACATCGAGGCCGGCACGTCTAGCCAACGATCAGCATCTAAGCCGCGCAGGCTACAGTGAAAAAAAACGCCGTCAGGCTTCTCAATCGCCGAGTGAATGCCGACCCGAACACCAAACCACGGATGCCATGGATACAGCAGTTCTCGAAACTCGGTTTCGTGGGCGTTCTCAAGCTTTGTTGTACAACAACGGTCGTCCGCATCATCTTCTCAATAATTTCCGTGTCAAACTCAGTGATTATGCCGCAAACGTAACGAGAAGATCAAAAAGTGCCGCGCTCGCTAGATTGCGATCTACGCTCAGCCCGCATTAGGACATTTTTGTCAGTTTCTAGCTTATCTGTTACTCTTTAACCTATTTGGTAGATTGGGAGAGCGATCATATAGATCCAAAGATATACATACATCGATGTAACGAAAACATTATTCTTAATAAAGCCGTGGCTACGCTGTCAGCGCCCTGATCTCGCGGGAGGAATATTCGTCATGAACAAATCAGCTCGGTCCTCCTTGATGACCACAACCATTATTGTCGGCACTCTTTGCGCGGAAACTTGGCGCGCGTGTGCCGACACCTTTGTTCAGTCGGATCTCGTTTCTGACATCGCGGGGGAAGCTGCCATTACCGACCAAAGCCTGGTGAATCCTTGGGGCATTTCTAATACCGCCACGAGCCCTTTTTGGGTTTCAGACCAAGGCACCAATACAGCCACTCTCTATGCGGTGACGGGCAATTTAGATGTCAGTAAGGTCACAGCCGTCAACCCGCCGACTGGCAACATCAGCATTCCAACCACGGCTAGCGGACCCCAAGGCCCCACCGGCCAGGTCGCGAATACAGGCACGTCCTTCGTGGTGAATGGCGCAGCCGCTCACTTCATTTTTGCCAATCTGAACGGCACTATCTCTGCCTGGAACGGCACCGGCACAGCAGCCGTTGTTCAATCGACGGCGACGAGCCCGGGGAACGTTCCCTACACAGGACTAGCTATTAACCAAAGCGCCCCCGGGGGCCCGCTGTTGTACGCCGCTAGTGCTGCGGGCATCAATGTCTTCAACGGTTCGTTCCAACCGGCGACGAACCTCCCCGCCGGCGCATTTGCGACCCCGTCTGCGATCGCGCAAGAAGGGCTCGTCCCCTTCAACGTGCAGAACAACAACGGGAATGTGTATGTGACCTATGCGCCCGCCGGGCGTCCAGCTCAACAAAATGCCACAGCGGGGATGGGAGCGGTGGCGATTTTCGATGCGACCGGGGCCTTACAGAAAACGATCCTTGGCAATAACACCCCCCTCGCGGCGCCGTGGGGCATTGCTCTCGCCCCGAGCAATTTCGGCTCATTCGCCAACGATCTACTCATCGGTAATTTCAGCTACAAGGTCAGCGAGATCAACGCCTTCGATCCCACAACCGGAGCATTCCTGGGCACGATCCCAATTGACCCTGGCACGGGACAATCGCCAGGCGGCCTTTGGGCCCTCGAGTTCGGGACTGGGGGCAGCAACGGGAACCCCGACACCCTCTTCTTCACTGATGGTATCGATGGCGAGACACACGGCCTCTTTGGCGCCATATCGGATGTGACCCCCCTGCCTGACGCACTTCCTCTCTTCGCCGCCGGCCTCGGCGTGCTCGGCCTGCTCGGCTGGGTCAGGAGGAAACATGCACAAGCCGCGGTCACTTAGCGCGAGGCTCCCAGCGCAGCCAATCTTGTTTCGGCGGGAGAGCGGCGCCGAAGGGCCGGCGGCCATCCAAGTAGAAAGCAGAGAAGCCATGAACGATTCAGCCTCTCCGTTGCCGGCCCTCGGCCGCATTCTTCTCGCACTGATCTTCGTTCGCGCCGGGATCAACCAGCTGGGCGCCATCGCCGCGACCTCCGCCTATATGGGGAGCCATGGAATCCCTTATGCACAGGTACTGGTTTGGGGTGCCGTCGTTCTCGAACTTGTGGGCGGACTCATGCTGATGGCGGGATTATGGGCGCACGTAGTGGCATTTCTGCTTTTCTTTTACGTGCTAGCGCTCGCCCTCATCTTTCATGCCTATTGGGCGATGAATGGCGCAGAAGCGCACGCCGAGCAGAACAACTTCTTCGAGCACTTGGCAATCATGGGCGGCATGCTCTACGTGGTGGCGTTCGGGGCGGGGCCCTACAGCATCGATGCACTAATCCGGCGGCGGCCGGCGGTGCCGCGGCCGGCAACTTAGACTATTTCTCGCTATTTCGTACACAAAATGAGCCCTTAAGCGGGCAAGCCCGTTCGGCGGCAACGGGATCGCGTCCTGGGCGCCTGCGCGAGGGGCCCTACGCCGTGTAGCCGTGCGGGAGCGTGATAATGAGATCCGCCTCCCGCAAGCTCTCCCGCTGTGCGACCGTGATGGGCCCACGCAGAGTCAAGGCTGCGGGCAAATGCAAAACTGCCACGGGAGCGCAGCATTGCGCGAACCTCACCTCTCCCAGTCCGGATTAGGAAATCGCGCTGTTACGGGCAACGCTCTTAACGTTCGTAGAAGAAGACATCTGGGTGTTCACGACGCCAAGCTGCGCGGCGCTCGCGGTGTTCACCAATCATTATTCCGAGCCGGACGCAATCACGCCGATCACCAGCTTGGCACCCTCCGCGTAGGTCCTCCATACGATCGATCAGTTCGTCCCGACTGACGTCCGGTCGAGGTGGCGGAGCAACGGCGACAGGCCCAGAAGATGGTGGCGCACAATACCGTGGCGCAACCACGATCCACGCGCCATCGGGACGCTGCTGGTAACAAGCATCGTGATAGTAGCGATACCCTCCAGGCCGCGGTTGACCTTGAGCAGCAATGATTGCACCAGAGGTGCCGCCAACAATCGCACCAACTGCAGCTCCATGGCCACCTCCTAACGCTCCACCAACAATTGCCCCGGCGGCGCCTCCAAGGATGGCACCACCAACGGGGTCTTGCGCAGCAGCCTCCTGCACCGGCAGCACGAAGGCAATCGCGATAAAGGCCGTAGCTCCCAGCGTGCGATACATGATCAGCTCCCACCAGTGAATAGAATCACAATGATGTAAGAACTTGCGGCGGAAGGATGGCGAAAGAGTAGAGGCGCGTCGGAGTTCCGTTGCAAGGCCGAGAAGGTTCGCCCGCAATGGGTATGATTGCGTCGGCTCGCGCTGTTTAGGCCGACCTCCTCGGGCATCGCCCGAGGTTCTCTGACCGAGTCTTGCTTATTATCTTTCTCCTTGGGCGCTCGGTTCTTGCTACTGAATTGTTTCTCGATCCTTCCTCGGCGGCGCGCACATCTGCCTCTTCTCGTTCCATCAACGCGACACACCTAAGCCATCGCCGAGCTAAGCGTATCCACTTCCTTATCCTTCGGATTACGAGTTCCCTCAGCCGGCTTCGTATTCAGCGACGAACCGCTGGAGGTGCTCGATCCGGATACCAGCCAGAATGCTGCGTCGTTCGACCGCAAAAGCTCGAGCGGCGCGGAAACGCCTAAGCATCTGCGTCGGCTCGGCGATAGCGCCTTTGATTGCCGCAGCGAGTCTCCGGGGCAACGCCAGTGGCGGGCGCCGCTCGGCCCGAATGATGTGCGAAAAACTCTTGACACTATCCCGCGAGCAGCGCCTGGAAAAGTTCGCGCAATCAAATACGCCAGTCCGCGGGACGTCTCCGAGCGGCGAAAAGGTGCCGAAGCCAAGAAGCGCGCGACCGCCGACCAGGCCGAAGCAATGCGGCCCGCCATTACCGAGCCGGCGCACCTCTTCGACGCGCGCGCCGCTACCGACACGCTGGCTCGCTCGCCACACAAGGGAACGGGATTGAGGTCGATGGAACTCGGGTTCCGCTGACGTGGGACGAGGCTCCTCGCGGCGGATTACGGGCGTGGTTTCTGTGCCCGAAATGCCATCGGCGCTGCCGGCACGTCTATTTTCCCGAGCGTCGATGTCGGCGCTGCTGCAGACTCGATTGGGCAAGCAGGCGTCTCGATCGCTCTGTGCCTGGTGTGCATTGCGCCATGCGGCTGCGGAGGATTGTCGGCATCGATCCGCACCCGTTCTCTCCGATTCCGAAGCGGCAGCCTCGTTACAAGCGTTATGCTCGTCTGGTCGCGCAAATCCTTCTAGAGGAACAAGCTGTGCGCGCTCACCTTCCTGGCGTCATCGGCGAACGGACCTCTGATCCGCGATTTCGTCGATCTTGCAAGAGGAATCCGCCACGCCGGTCGTTCTGTGTCCCCAGTCGCGGCAGTGACCATGGTCGCTGCATGCGGCCGGGGCACCGGAGCGGTGAACGTGTTGCAGCGGGCGGCTGGTGTCCTCGCGCGGGGAGCCAGCACCATCATCGCCGGTTTAGGCAGAGTTTCCGAAGCGGCGCCGCAGAAATGCGATTGTGCTGATCGTGAAAACGCCTAGTCCCACGAAAAGGGCAATCCTGTTGATCTCGGTAGCCGGCGGTATCGCTTTTCGTGCGAGCCAGCCGCCACTCGCCGCGGTTCCGACAGGCGCGGCTTCGATCATGGTCCCTTCGGTGTTTTCCGCACCATGCGCACGGGCAAGCAGAAACCGAAACGCCGCTCCCATGAAATTTTCCGTAGCCCACGGCGCTAACGCATAAGAAGTTTGCGCAGCTCTGGCCGGCCAACCGACCGCTACTTCATTTCGTGGATGGTGGACCAGATGGACGAAAGTCTCGGCTACGTCCTCCGGCTGATACAAGAATGGGCCTGGATCGAGCCTGCGACCCGACATATTGGCCCCATGCACGAATCCGGGCGTGTCGACCATGGCGGGGAACACGCCGCAGACATGAATGTCCCGGTGTCCTGCAAGCTCCTGCCGCAAGCTTGCTGTGAAGCCCCGCAACCCGAACTTACTGGCGGTGTAAGCGGCGGCGAATGGAGTGGGAGCCCAGCCGCCGATAGAGATGTTGTTGATCAGAATGCCGCGAGCTTGGCGGAGGAATACTGGGAGCGCCGCAAAGGCGCCATGCATGGCGCCGAGCAGGTTGACCTCTATGGTGCGGCGATGAAGCGCGATGTCTGCCGCTTGATAAGTTCCGAACACGCCGGTGCCGGCGTTGTTGATCCAGACATCGAACCCGCCGCAGGCTTCATCCGTCCTGTCCGCCAGGCGCTGTACTGCGTTAGCGTCTGTCACGTCGGTCGCCACGACGAGAGCTCGACCGCCGAGCATTTCGCATTCTTGCGCAAGTCTTTGCAGGATAGGCTCGCGCCTTGCCGCCAGGATCACGTTCGCCCCCTCTCGCGCGAAGGCAAGGGCGGTTGCCCGACCGATGCCGCTAGAGGCGCCCGTGATCACTACGCGAACTCCGGTCAGGGCGCCGATACGAGGTTCACGCTTGGGAGTAAGCCATCGCAACGAGCGACGAAGCCGCGCGGTCGCATCGCACTCGAACGGCTCTCCATGAGCGAAGATGACACGTTCTGGCGCGAATGCGAGCAGGCGGGCGGCTGCCTGTTCGCTCGCGCGGCCACCCAGGCGCAGCAAAAGCCTCAGATAAAGCGGGGCCTTACCATCGGGCTTGGTGATGCCGAGGAGGTTGGCGACCATGCGCGCGCCATACGATAACTCTTCGCGTCGGAGATTTTGCACGAGATCGGTGAGAACGAGCGTCCGGCTGGGCTTGTGGAATAAGGCGATCTCGGCGAAGAGCGGACCAGAGATGAGGACATTCTCTATCTCGCCCGCCCATTCTTCCGGCGTGCCGTCAAGCAATTCCCGGTTCACACGCAGACCGACTTCGCGAACCTGCTCGCGCGCTCCGAGACCGGGGACAGCCAGCGTGATTGTGTCCGGCAAGTGCCTTTGCCATTCCGGCATGAACATCCAATGCGCGATGCTTGGGGCCACGAGATATTTAATGGTTCCAAGACGCTCCAGTTCTTCACGAACGGCAGAAGAGTATCGCGTCGGAGAATGGAGCAGAAGTTCGCCGGTGCCCAAGCGGATGATCGTCATCCTTACGGGAAGCCGCAGGCCTACTGCATTGATAGGCTCGTCATCGATGAACCAGACATTCTCGGCCACCGGCGTCATCGCGCCATTCACGGTGATGACATTGTTTCCGTTCATGTTGTTCTCTCGTCCAGGCGGCTGCTTGCCGGCAGTTTCGGGCAATTAGTCCCTCACGCGATCCGGCTATCTCCTAATCTTAGGACCAACGCGGCTCACGTCCGGCCGATCCTTTGGAGTCAAATACAACGAGAGGTGCGTCACCTCTATTCCAGGCGGAGCGCTATGTTCGGCGCTGACATTTACCGCGTCTTTGCGATGAAGCCACCCAGCCAAGCCCACATCTGCCACCAGCGACCGTCGCGCCACAGCGTTGTGTCGCTTCCTTGTCAGCGGCTTCATGCCCCCGTGCCGAATCAATCCAGTGCGAGGGAATCAGAATTCTGGCCGACGCTCCACCAGCGGTAGCCCGGCGAAGTGGGGCGAGTCGGTGGTGCGCTGTCATGACGACTTCGACACCGATGATGTCGTCGTCGAGGTCAACTTCGGCGGCGACATGGCGACCGAAGTGATCAAGCAGGCGGCTGAGCGGGTACATCAGCGCGGCAATCGCGAATCGAACCTGATCCGCATCAAAGAGGTTACCGCATCGCGGGGGCAAAGCCATGCGCGCTGAACCGATCAGCTTGCTCTACGAGAAGGGCAGAGTGCTGCATCGCCGAGGCCTCGATCAACTCGAAGCCGAAATGATGGCGTTTTCCCGCGATTGGAGTCGCGCCGTTGACGGCTCGCCGAACCGGCTCGACGCCGCAATATGGGGCCTGACGCGGCTGTCGAAAGTGATCACGCAGATCCCGATCGCATAAGCGAGACTTGAAGCGGGTGGCAGCCGGCGAGCTGCTGTGCGAGATCGCGCGGACACTCAACGTCGATCATTGCCTCACCCAATCCGACTTGCAACGCACCGATCATGGCCCGAGAGCTTTGAGGCGGCGAGTATCTTCGGCCGCTTCCGCAAGGACCCAATTCCGAAATGTTGCAATTTTCGCAATATTCGATACCGCTTTGGGGCAGACAATCCAGTAGGTATGGACCACTCTCAACGAAACGTCGACTGGCCGCACGAGGCGGCCGCTGATCAAGTCCCAGGCCGCAAGCGCCGTGCGCGCCAAGGCGATGCCCTGGCCGTCGATCGCTGCGTCGATCAACATGCTGGCACGGTTCAGAACCGGTCCAGAGCCGAGGGTGGCCTTCACACCCGCGGCTTCAAATAACCGTGTCCAATTCTTCGCGTCCTCAAGTCGCAGAAGGGGAAACTGCAAAAGGTCCGCCGCTTTCGTGATCCGATTACGTCCGGAGACGAGCTTTGGGCTGCAAACCGGGAACAGACGCTCCGAATAAAGCCGCTGCACATCGAGCCCGGGCCAGTTCCCGTCGCCATGTCGGATCGCGATATCGACATCGTCACGCGCGAAATCGACGTAATGCGTCGTCGCCGAAACACGCAAATCCACGTTGGAATGCTTCTCGGCAAAGCGGTTCAGCCGGTTGACTAGCCATTTTGCGGCGAAGTCGAGCGACGTGCTTACGGTCAAAACACCGCTCTCCTGACGCTGCAACAGCCGTTCGGTGCCGACCGCGATCTGGTCCAACGCCTCGCGGATCACGGTCAAATAATCGCGTCCGGCCTCGGTGAGGATTAGCTGTTGCCGTTCGCGATGGAAGAGCTTGAGCCCAAGCGTATTTTCGAGCGCTTTCACCTGATGGCTAACGGCGCCTTGCGTGACGTTCAACTCCTTGGCGGCGCGCGTGAAGCTTTCACTCCGAGCCGCGGCCTCGAAAGCTTTCAAGCCATTCAGCGGTGGGAGACGACGCGCCATCGGCCCATTCGATCGTGAGGAAATCTAATCAAGAATACAGCGTACTGGCGGTAGCAGCAATGTAGTTGGCCAATCACAATCATTCTCCTCATGAGATTTTCTCAAGAATGCCTGAGAAAAGATATGTTGCCTGATAATCGCAAAGTGTAGATAGTGCCTCGCGCTTCATTCGAAGCGGTCGGGCTCTCCAAGCAGCCGCCCGGTTCTTGAAGACGGTTCGTCTCAAGCGCTGCTCCAGTTCCCCCGAGGGACGAGGAGCGCCCTATGAACGACCAAAGCGCCTCGATTTCCCCGTCGTCAGTGGCACCGCAAAAGGTTGCGGCTTCTCCGACCGCGGCGGCGCGTACCAAGATGCTGCTTGAAGGCCCAATCCTGCCGACGCTGCTGCGCCTGGCCGCACCCAACGTTCTCACCCTGCTCGCGTTTGCTGGTGTCATCACGTTTGATGGCTTCTTTCTCGGGCGCATCGGCACCAATGCGCTCGCTGGCGCCTCGCTGGCATTTCCCTGGGTGATGATGGTGCTTCAAACGACCAATAGCGGCATGGGCGCCGGCGTCTCGTCCGCAGTCGCGCGCGCGCTCGGCGCCGAGCGCCGCGACCGCGCCGATGCTCTTGTCTTCCACGCATTTCTGCTGGCGCTCGCTGTAGCAGTAATCTACTCCACCGTGCTGCTGCTGGGCGCGCCCTTCCTATTCGGATGGATGGGCGGACGCGACGAAATGCTCTCCGACGCGCTCGCTTACGCCAACGTGGCGCTAGGTGGCGCCGTCGTCATCTGCGTGAGCAATCTGCTCGGCAACGCGGTGCGCGGCACTGGCAACATGAGGTTCCCGGCGGCTGTGCTGATCGGCTGCGTCGTGGTGCACATCGCCATTTCGCCTGTGCTGATCTTCGGCTTCGGACCTTTGCCGGCGCTCGGCCCGGCCGGCGCGGGCTGGGGAATCGTGATCCCGTTCGCCGGCGGCAGCGTCCTCATGATCTGGTACCTGCGTTCCCGCGCGATCGTGCGGCTGAACTTCCGCGGGGTGACGCTGCGCTGGGAGTTGTTCGCCGACATCCTCAAGGTCGGGGTGCCCGGCTTGATCAACATCGCCATCACTAATCTCTCGGTCGTCGTACTGACGGGGATCGCCGGACAGTTGGGGCGCGACACCGCCCTCGGCTACGCCATGGGGGCGCGTCTTGAATACATCCAGCAGCCGATAGCGTTCGGCTTCGGCACCGCGATCGTTGCGATGGTTGGGACGAACTGGGGCGCCCAGCAGTATCGCCGCGCCCGCGAGATTGCGTGGACCGGTGCGACGATCGTCGCGGTGGTATGCGGAATGATCGGCCTGATCGTCGCGTTCCAGCCCGGCCTGTGGATCGACCTCTTCAGTGGCGATGCCGATGTCGGGCGCCTTGGCACCCTCTACCTGCGCATCGTCGGCCCGGCCTATCTGTTGTTCGGGCTGGGCCTCGGACTTTTCTACGTCACCCTGGGCTTCGGCCGCGCCCTCGCCGCCATGAACGCCAACGCGGTGCGCATGGTTGCAAGCGCGGCCGGCGGGCTCGTCGCGATCTACTGGTTTGATCTCAGCGTTACCGGGTTCTTTGCTGCGGTGGCCGCCGGCTTCTGCGTTTACGCGGCGATGCTCGTCTACGCGGTAGTTCGGATTTCACGCCCAGCAAAATCTGCAGCACAGTGATCGAGGAGTGGTAGCATCAAATGTACAGACTCCTTATCTACGGCATCGCCGTGAGTGCGCTAGGGCCAGCCAGCATCGTACCGGTAAGCGGGGACCCTTTATGCCACCCAAAGCTGGCCGTCACCGATGTTCAATTCTCTGAAATGACCCCGCCGACCTTGGAGCGAAAATGGACCGCGATCGTATCGGTCGACGCCTCCGGATGTCAGACAGAGTCCAGCGGGTACTTTAACATCGTCTTCACGCGGCTAAGCGAGACCGCGCCCGATCTTGAATTTAGCGAGCGGTTCGCATGGCGGCCGCCGTCTGTCGAGATCGCGGTAAATTTTGCAGCCAATGAAGCAGTGCAGCGCTTTCGGGTGGAAAATATCACCTCGTGCGTTTGCATAAAATAAGTGCGACGAATCTTCCAAACGCCATAGCTTTGCGTCAACAAAATAGCGATCAGGACATCGCAGCGCGAGGATGTGTAAACATATGCCGCTATCACTTCACCATAACCCAATCCGGTTGAAGCATCGGATGAGCGACGAGCCCCACCACGGCTGTTGCAGCGATCAAAAGGGGATTGTTTACCGTCCAGCGAAGCAGCACGGCCAGGGACGCGACGCCTATGAGAGCTGTCAGCCAGTCGCCGATGGCGATGCGACCGAGCAGTGTGCAGGCTCCCAAAATGGTTCCTATCGCTGCCGCGTAGGCGCCCCGCACAAAGCCTTGCACGTTGGAGTTGGCGCCATGCCGCGCCAGCAGCGGCGCGGCAACCAGAACGAAGATGAATGACGGAAAGAAAATGCCGATGGTCGAGACCAGCGAGCCCCAGAAGCCCGCGACCAGATAGCCGACGAACGTTGCGGTAATGACCACGGGACCGGGACTGATCATGCCAACGGCGACGGCGATCAGGAATTGCCGCTGATCCACCCAACCATATTGCTGCACCAGGCCTTGTTGGAGGAACGGCACGATGACGAGCCCGCTGCCGAAAGTGAGTGCGCCAGCCTTGAGAAAGAAAGAAGCAGCTTCAGTAGCGTCGAACTCGACGCCACCGGGGCGAGCACCGGCAGCGCGGCTATCGACATCGCCATCGGCGGCGGCCGCAGAAGGTTCCCGTAGTATAGGATTCCGATAATGCCCGCTCCGATGAACAACAGCGCGACTTCCGCCTGCAGGATCACCTTCACGACCAGACAGGCCGCGGCGATCAACCATTGCAGCCGGTCTTCCATGCCGAGCTTGGCAAGCCGGTAACACGAACGAAGGATCAGCGCGATGACGGCGGGGCTGACACCGTAGAAGATGGCAGTCACCGGCTTGAGGTCGCCGAGATAGTCGCCGAGATAAATGTAGAGCGCGCCGAGCGCAGCGACGATGACAAAGTTCGGAAAGATGAAGGCCCAACCGCCTACCCAGGCGCCCCAGCAGCCGCCGCGCAGGTAGGCGATATAAATCCCGACCTGAATGGCGAGCGGGCCTGGCAATGACTGGCAAATGGCGATGGCCTCGCGCATCTGCTCCTTGCTCAGCCAGCCGCGCTCGGCAACGATTTCCCGCTCCCATCTGGCCGACCAGCGCCACCGGTCCGCCAAAACCTAGCAGGCCGAGACGAAGAAAATAGAACAGCAGCTCCGCTAGGCGGCCGCATTTGGGGGCGGCTTCTACGGTCACGGTTCCCTCCAGTGCTTGGCCAAGCAGATGAGGATCATCGCCTTCGCCCTCCGAAAGGTCGTTGGGCCGCCGCTTTGCGGCCCAACGAATGCAGCCGTAGTTAGCTCTTGGTGTTGGCCATCTTGTCCAGAGCCGCGCGTAGGCCCTTGGCGAGCTTGATGGCGTCGTCATTGGCCCAGAAATGCATGAAGAACAGGCGCGGCTGTTCATCCAGCATGTGACTGTGCAGCGCCGTGACCTCGATGCCGCCCGCGCGCAGCGCCTGAATGACCGGATTGACCTCGTCGGCGGTCAGTACGAAGTCGCCGGTGATCGCGGCCTTACCTTCGGTCATCGGCTGGAAATTGATGCCGGTGGCAAGGCCCAGCGGCCTAGGCGGAGTCAAGCCCGTTCCGTGCATCGTGACCGGATCGCGTCGCGGCACGCCGAATTGATAGACGCCGTCGGCCGCCCGGCCTTTGATGCCGATGATCTGGTCGAGCTGCGCCGTGTCAAGATCGATTGCCGGCGGCGGCGCGGCCGCGGCGGGCGGCGTCAGCGGGGTCTTGCTCTCAGCGAGCGCCGCGTGAATAGCGGTCGCCAGTGCGACCGGATCGCCATGGCCGCCAAGGTGCGAGTAGTACGTCGGCGGATTGGCCCGCAGCAGGTGATTGTGCACCGCCGTGATTTCGAGCCCGTTATTGGTCAACTTCGTCAGCACCGGCGTTATCTCACTGTCCAACAGGACCACGTCGCCCATCACCACGGCTTCGCCATGCATCGGCTTGAACGCGACCCAGCCGCCGAGCGCCAGTGCCGGCTTGATGGTCACGCCATCGAGGAAATCGGCATCCCAGATGATGGGAAGCGACGCCGTATCGATTCCGAGGGTCGCCATCGTCTGCGGCGTCCACTCGGTTTCCATCTTTGCCCGAAGGGGCCTGGAACCGAGCCGCTTCGGCCCCATGCATGATGCGGGGGCCCGGCTGGGCCGTCGGTGAATCGGGGCCTTCGGGGGCGGCGGGACGAGCGCCTTAATGAGTTGGTGGCCGAAGCCAACGGCCTTGTCGACGCCCATGTAGCAGCGGATCATGCCCTCCGGGAGACGCGGCTAAACGGCTGGTCGATGATGCATCCAAAGGACGCGAAGTAAGGCTCACAACGCGCCATGAATTCATCGAGCGGCAATTTTTCCGGTACGCTGCCTCGAAGCGCCTGCAACACGGAGATGATGGTTGTCCCGCCCGTTGCGCGGCCCTCCGGCTCGACTTTCCAGACTCCTTGACCGCCATTTTCTGCTTAAGGACCCGCGACCCATCACTCGACCACAATGTTTTCGGGAACGCAGCATGGGAATCCTCGACGGACCGGTACAGATGAGTGTCCGTGCCCCAGCCGAGATGTTTCGTCCGATGCAAGACCTCCTTGACCCCCATCTTGAGGATGACGTCGGGTGCGCGCTGACCCAAGCGCCTCGTGCCGCAACGTCGCGCAACGCCGCGTCGAGCGCTTGTCGCGTCCGGCCTTCGTCGATCGGATTGATCCAGACGAGGACACCATCAACGTGAGAAGGTCCACGCGGAGTTCGCCCGCAATGTTGTCGGCATACACAACGGGCCGCGCGGCGATGCCGAGTGCAATCAGTTCCTCGAACACCCGTCGATAACGGTTGTTGTAAGGCGTTGCGGCGCGCTGCGCTTCATGATCGACACGCCAGACGATCGCGACCCGATAGCCCTTTGGGGCCAGCGGCGCGCCAAGTTTTGCGTAAACTCGGTCTCCTGAATCCGATCGTTCTCTTCGTCCACGCGCAATCTCCTCGGCAACGCGAGTGTTGCGCAGATCTTGGACGGAAACCCGCTGATGGGGAGTCTGCATTTCCCCGGTACCTGCAAATATATTGGAGCACGCACCGCCGATGCAAGCTCCCCTATAGCCTTAAGCCGAGTTCCAGTGCACCCCGAGGCATTTGGCGAGACCGAGCCATCTGGACGCGGTTATCGTGCTTGCTCCTCGTCTTTGATGCCATTGCGATGTCATGAGTTATCTGCGCTCGGGGTGGCTCATCGAAAATAGCGGAACGCCAAACGTTACGCCCGCCCGTAATTCGTTCACTGGCTTGCCGTTTGTGAGCGCTTCACGGATGCCGATGTCGAACGACAGGTTGTCACGGACCTGCCAGATCAGACCGACCAGCGCGGAGACGGTTTCGGCGCGACCAAACTCCTTCTCGTAAAAAAACTCGGCGACCGGCCGAACCTTCCATTGCGACGGTCCCTCCACGATGGAGTCAAGAAATACGTCCCCGGTGTGCTGGCGCGTGATCGCGGTTTCCGCGTTGAAGTGGATCGTTCCCCAATCCCAGCGCTGCGAGACAACACCGGCAACGCTTGCGCCATAGCCAGAATCCGGACTGTTGTTGTCGGGAAAGAGAACGCCGAATTCCGTCGCGACGCTCGGTCCGGATTTATCCTGCAGGACGCCTGGTACCAGGACGTGCTTGAGGAACGCGCCTGCCGCCATGAATTTGGTCGGCCCTCTCGGCGACAGCGGCTCCTGCAAGCGGGCTTCGACGACGGCCTCCCAATCTTGCATCATGCCGTAATTCAGCACGACGTCCGGAGCAAGCAGAGACGTGCCGGTATCGTCGTGCAAACGACCGATGGGTTGGAATTCGACTTCAAATTCTCCCTGGTCGGCGACGGACGCGTCGGTGCCGTCAAACGGACGATAAGCAAGGGCGGGAGACGACAACACCATCGCAACGAGGCACGCGAAGACCACAAGCCGCGCGCCACAAACGTTGGCGATCTGACAAGCATCACGCACGATCGGACCGCCTCCCTTTCTCAAGGCTGCGGCTTGAACACCCAGATAGCAGCGGCCTCGGTCAGCGTGGCGCGGACCGCCAGCAACAGAACGTCAAGATCGGGCACGAACAACGACGAGCGGGCGCCGACAACGGTCGGGATGCGCGCCAGCCGTCGATAGGTGTTTCCCTGCGACGCGAACACGTCGATCGCTCCCTCGCCGCAACTGATATAGATGCGGCTGCGCTTGGGATCGACGAACAGACCATCGGAATCGCCGCATGTGTCGGCCTTGGTGAAAACCGTGCCGTCTTCGCCTAACACGATCAGCCGCGGCGGATTGCGCGAAACGACCAAAACACGGCGGTTCGCAGGGTCGAGGGCCATCGGGAAATTGCCGCCTTCGCGCAGCGGCCATTTCGCCTTTTGGCGTCCCGTGACGCCGTCGAGAACGACGATCGCATGGACGCTCGGGACATCTACGAAGACTTGCTTCGGTTTGCCTCCGATTTGGAAGCCCTCGGGATGCGCCGGCAGTCGTGTGTCGCCGAACTTCTTCTGGCTCGCTACGTCTATAGCGGCGATCGCCCCTTCGCCGTGGCCGACCAGAACGCGACTGGCATCGGCATCAAATCGAACATTATCGGCGTCGCTGCCGAGATCGATCCGGCCGGCGGTGCTGTAGTCGGCGCCGCGAAATAGCCGCACAGATCCGTCGCGGGCATTGGCAACGTAAATCGTGTCTTTGGAAGGCACGAAACCGACACCCTGCGGATCCGCCAAGCCGTCGATGGTGAGGGCCTTCTTGCGTGCCGCAAGATCGACGACGCCGATACTGTCGTTGCCCAGTTCGGCAACGAACAGGCGCCGCCCCGCCACATCGATCGCCATGTGATCAATACGACCCCGCACCCGGCCGAGCGGAATCTTGGCATCAAGCCGCAGCGGCTCGGCGGCATTCGCACCGGCCCGTGCGGCTGTCGATACAGTTGGATGTTGGAAGGCGGATAGCAGCAAGAAAAACGAGACGAAGGCCGCGCTAGGCGCCTGCCGCAACAGCTCATGCCACAAACGATCTAGGGCTGATACTCCGTCCATGCGCAAACCTCCTCGACAAAGCGAGAGTTGCGCAGAGCTTGGACGGAAGCCGTCTGACCGGGAGCCTGCGTTCCCCGAATGCTTCTACGCTAAGCCGTTCCGCTCGACTGTGCAAGCTGCCCATTGGGGTGGTCGCCATGGCAACCAAACTAAGAACCGTGCTCATGCCCGCCGCCAGGCTCAATGAACAATCCGTTCGATCCGAAGAAGCCGGGCAAGGCCGTCGCTGTCGACTCGCCGCAAGTTCCGGCGCAGCCGAGGTTTCGCGGTACATCGAATTTCTAGCCGATTCAACCGCTGGAGAGATCAAACTCGGGTGTGCGGAGCCGATCTGGCCGGGCTTGCTCCCGCCCATAGTGGAGCTGTTGTCCCGAAAATATCCCGGCGTCTCGCTCAAGATCGCCCACTCACCGCGAATCCTCCTGATCTGCGCGGTCTGGACCAGCGCGAACTTGATCGCGTGATGGCACCGATCGGCAAAAAGATCGCCAGCGACTACAAACCCGAAATCCTGCTCAACGACGCCGTTTGCGTTATCGCCGGAGCTGAAAGCCGCTGGGCTAGTCGTCGCAAATCGACATTGCCGAGCTTTCGGGTGAGCTGTGGATCATGACGCCGCACGAAACTCCTCTTTCAGCAATTGTCGAGGCCGCCTTTCGCGCAAGCGGCCGGCCGCTGCCGAAATGTTATTTGGAGGCGTACTCCATTCACCTTCGCAATCACCTCGTGGGTACGGGCGTTTTGTGGCGGCGACCCTTGCTTGGTCGCCCGGTTCAACGCCGAGCCTTTCGGGCTCAAGGTTCTTCGCGTTGCGTTGCCCAGGGCGAAGATTCCCTTGGGGGCCATAACGGTGAAGGATCGCACGCTCAGTCCGGTGGTGAACCTCGAATGCGCGCGAGGTGGGGCGATCCATTCCTTCATGATAAACGTCTCGCGCCGCGGCTCGCGGCACTAGCGCGGCGCGGCCCAGATCCCAATGAGAGCGGCGATCGAGACAAGCGCCAAAAAGACATTGACGATTATCAGGAGACCGCCCGGAAGCCGCCGCACATTGGGAAGCGGCGGTGGCGGCCCTGGATTGAGATGACGCCATATCGCCGCGCCAAAGCAAAAGATGCTGAACAGGACCAGCATGCTAGCGTCAGCCTGAATCAGCCATTCCGGGAGCACGCCATTAAGCAGAGCGCGCGCGCCGATGCCGCTTGCCAACGAAAACAGGCCGGTGCGCACCCAGGATGCGTAGGTGCGCTCCGCTGCCAGTATGGTGCGATCGGCGGCGAGCCGAGTGGTTCGATCGGCGCTGGTTTCAATTTGCGTGGATGACTGTTCCACCTCTTTGGCGGTTTCGGCGAGTGTTCGGCTGTGCTGCGCCACGCTTTCGGCAGTCTGCACGGCCGCAGCCTCACCACATTGCCCTTCGCGTTCTGCTCGCGCCATCGCGGACCTCTCCGCAACAACGCTCAACCGAGGCCGGATTTCCATCAGTCCTGCCTGCCCCAATAATTGATCTGGCACATCGGCCCGCGTACTCGCCGCACGGGAAGTCCGACTGGTCTGGCCCTAGTGACCTCCTCCCCTGCAGCACGAGGGGCAACATGGGTCAAGGAGGCAATCGCTTTGCACGTATTGCGTACCGACATAGTGTTGCGCCCGGGCCCCGAGGCCCGCGGTTATCCATGTTGGCCGGGAGCAGATGCTCCTTCAAAGGGCCGAATACAGATGCGCGAGACCAATTGTCTCCGGATCACTCATTTCCGACTTGCAACGCACGGCCGGTCCATCCAGATGTCCCAATAGGCGACATGCGCCGGCGAACAAGCTGGCGGGCATGCGGCGTTGAGAAGGGTTGTCGTGGACCGCTGCTCATAGCAAATCGAACGCGCAACTCGGCAGCTCTGGGTGTGACCCGGAATTGCAGGCGTGCACGTGTTCCTTCCGCGAGTACCCCCACATCAGTGCCGGATCTTGCGGGGGAACTGGTCGTGTCATCGAAGCGTAGAATAGATTATCGGACAGCGCCTCAAGAAACGGCGGCCCTTGAGAGCTATCTAAGTAGCCCGTCAGGCCATGGGCTTTGGCAAATGTAGCTAGTTCGCACTGCCCGAATCGCTTCCGGACCTCATAAAGGGCGCAATTCTCTCGACGATGCGATGCTCCTCAACTTCTGAAGGCTTGTGTAGTGATAGAGATTGCAGGGTGCTGCTTCGCGCGGAAAAATGGTGTCCAGAATAGCTCGTGACATACGTTGCTGGTTGCCGGTCGTTTCCGCAATGTATAGCTCGTGCACTTGCAGATTCGTCTTATCGATCTCATCCTGCAAGCCATGCGATCTCAAGCATTCACGAATAATGCGGGCAGCGCTCCTTCGTTTTTCAAAATCGGCAATTACGGGGGGGCTGCATCATACGGGCTCCCATCTGTTCCTAGCATGGATAGCCGGGACAAGGCTCACGTCAATATTATGTCTGCTAAATATTCCTTGTTCTTCAGCCAGAAAGAGAGGAGTGAGCCAGGAGCCGATTGCTTCTAGAAAAGTGATAGCTGGCCTGGTTTGGCTGTTAGCTGGTGGGCTGCGGGCTATAGAAAGCAAAACGGCGGCCAATATTAATATTGATCGGGTTACAAATCGTAATGCTTGCCCACGCATCATACCTCCCCCGCTCGGCCAAAACTCGTAATTGATACTATTTCGACTGACGATCGTTACAAGGGGAATCACGACTGCCATAGGACATTGCGAGCAGTTCGGTATCTGGTTGCCGTAGTCGCTCTTGGCACAAAGCCGTGAGTGTGCGACGAAGGCTCCCACCATTCGGTAAGCAAGCGGACATTCTAATGGTTGCGAGATTTGTCGCGTTTGACCTACGACTTACTCGCAGCGTGCCGAATGGTTTCGCGGGTGTTGAGTACCGCCTCGCGCCATCGGCAGTCCGCAGGTTGCGAGTATAGGACAGCCAATCTGGCTTGCCACGTTGCGCCGAAATTATAACTAGCCGAGCATCATGTTACAGCGTAGCGGCCGAGCGGTCGGCTCCATCGAGCCGTGCCTGCCCACCTCCGGCGCGGCGCCGCCGCCCGGCCCGGAGTGGCTGCACGAGATCAAGCACGACGGCTTCCGCCTCCTGGCGCTGCGGGACGCCGCAGGCGTGCGCCTGATCACCCGCAACGGCCACGATTTGGCCGATCGTTTCCCCAGGTCGTGGCAGCCGTTGCGGCGATGCCGGTGCGCCGCTGCCTGATAAACGGCGCAGTCACTGAGCCAGTAACTTCTCAGCCAGGACCACCACGGCGTATACCGTGCAGGCTATCACAAGGAGTACTCCGAGGGTCGCAACCCTATAACCGAACATGTGATCCATTGTTATACCTCCCTGTCGTCCATCTCGCCGCCCTTTAACGGATCATCGAAGTTCTTCGCAAGCTGCGCGCCGTAGCTAATGGCTGCGCGGCTATTGTGAGCGACGACAGTGGGCTCGCGGTCTTTGATCTGCTCCGTTCCTGGCCGACGAACCTCTCTGCCGTGCTCTGCGCTTTCGGCCGCGCGAAGTTGGCGGCGAGGACCCTGCGCAGGCTGCCGATCGAGCAGCGCAAGCAAACGCTGGCCAAGCACCGGATTGAGTTCACTTCGCCTGCCGGATTGAAATTTCTTGGGGCCGTGGTCCACCCTGATCGCGTCAACCACCCCGCCGGGGAGAGCGTCGCCAAAAGCGACCGAAGCTTGGCAATTTTTACAGGTGACGACGAAATACCAGTTTCCCGGCTTGATTTCTGGCCTTGGCTACGGTCACCTTGAGCACCGCATCCATCACTTCATCGGTCAGAGAGACCGTTGCACGAGAGACGCGTTTTGCTCAAGATCGGCTGATGATCGGCAAGGCCACATCAACAGATCGCGTCACTCTCGCCCCCTTTGGTCGCCAGGACTTCTCGCGCTTGATCTCTTGGCTGCCGACTGAAGCCGATCTCATTGAGTGGTGTGCGGCCTTCTTCAAATATCCACTGACCGATGCTCAGCTTGAACGATACCTTGAGAGTACGAAGCAACCCAATTCCCGCATCATCTTCACGGCTCACTCCACTGGCGGTGAAGCGGTCGGGCACATCGAAATAAGTCAAATTTGGCCTTATTTATCGAGTCGGCTGTCTCGTGTGCTTGTTGCACCAGACCAGCGTCGTCGAGGCTTCGCATCAAGCATGGTCGCGCAAGCACTCTTGGTCTCATTTGACCAATACTTCGTCGACCGTGTCGATGCCGGTGTGTCGGCCACCAATTTGGCCGCGATCGGCTGCTATGCCAAATTGGGATTTAGCCAGGTCGGCAAATGGCCCAACGCTATTGTGGCAGGGTCGAGCACTTTGGACGTTATTTGGATGACCGTGACGCGCGACCGATGGGATCGCTTCAACCATGAGCCTTAACCGTTTTGAGCAGACAGTAATGTCGCCTCCGGGTCAAGGGCTGCCGTTGCGGCTAGTTGACAGCATGTCCGGTGTACCCCCGACAGCTGCTGACCTATCGCGTCGCTCAACTCGGCAGCCTTGGGCCATGAACCGCCGTGAGCAATTGCAGCAAAGGCTCATCATCACCTTCGAGCAACCCGGACTCAAGGCCCGGTCTGGATAGTTCGAAAAAGGCTCCCCGCGACGAACCTCATTCCAGGCCCTCACTTTCGCGGCGCGAGCTGTATCTGTTTTGCGAGATTATAGGCGAACGGGAGATCGCTGTCGCTGTATACGAGGATGCGGCCGATGACGAGTACCGAATTGTTCGGCGAAAATATCTGGTTCGTGCCGCTCGGCACCTGTCCTTTCCAGTCAGGACCCGTAATAACGTAGTCTCCCGCCTCGGTACCGGTGGTGCGCGTGCCGACGTAGGCGAAGTCGACGTCAAACGGATCAGTGAACTGCACGCTGTAATAACGGCCGGAGAAGTCCGGCACGTGGATGACGAGCGGCCCTTTGGAGAGGTCGAGCCAGCCGACCGTAAGTAGGGTGTCGTGGTTCACCCCGACGGTCATCAGTTTGGAGCTTCCGGGCGGCAGCGATGTGCGGAGGGGCTCTGCAAAGAGCACTTGCGGCTCCGTGTAGAGCGTATTGATCGGGACGGGGCCGCTGCCGAACCCCTGATCGACGATCGCTTTTCTGAATATGTTATTTACAAGGTGTGGCCAGAAGTAGATGAAGAGGAACGTACCGAGCGCCCAGGCCACGACCGCCACCAAGCTGAATGTAATGAGATGCTTGTGCTTCATAGTTGAGATCATTGCGTTTGAACGACCGGCGGCACCTCATACTCGCCGTCGAGAATGGCTCGACCGGGCAAATACACGCGTAGCCAGAGTATGAAGGTGCCCGAGGGCGCCGGCAGCCAATTGGATTCACGGCCTGCCGGAGCGGCGTTCTGGATGTAAATATCGACTGAGCCGTCGGGGCTTTGCACGAGGCCGGAGCGGTCGCTGACGCTGTACTGGTTGATCGGATTCGGCACAAAGTGATTGTGCGCGTCGCCCATGGTAAGCGACCAGAACGCATTGTTCGGCGGAAGCCCGCCTGGCGGAAGGTGCAGGATATAGTCGTGGGCTCCGGAGAGCTTTTCGCCCGCGCCGTCTTTGTTCGTCGTCCAGTACATCGCCTCTTGCGGCACGTTTATCGGTCCAGTGAATTCATTGGCACAGGCGGCACGCAAGAGAATGCCGTTGCCGGGCTCGCCGCATCCGTACATGGTGGTCCAACCGTTGACCTTCGTGACATAGGCGTGCGCGAGAAGCTGGAACGTGATGAACGCCAGCACGCCGCCGATGATAATGCCCTGCACCACGTCCGAGACGATGGTCCTTCTAAGCAGGAATGCGAGTAACCTAGAGCGTGCGGTCGGGCTCCGTGAACGATGGGGCTGGTTTGCATTTGTCATAGCTCAATCACTGCCCGCGGCCTCTCGCTCAGCCAAAACTCGTTCTAAGAAGCCGCACTCGCTTAGAGTTTGGATGTGATCGATCGGCGCCATCAAAGGTCCTTGACTCAAGCGTCCGCAAGCTGAGCTGCATACTCTGTCTTTGTGACGAAATTCGCATGGGCGGCGCCAGTAATGACGACCGGCTCGACGCCTAGGACCCGACGCGCCGCCGACTGCTCCCACTCTCAAACAGTTTCGCGCCGAAGACGCCAGCAGCCATCGCTGACCGAGAGGGCGATGCGCAGGCTGCACTCTCGTCTGGCCTTGCGCACCCGTGGCGGTACGCTCCTTGGCTTTGCACTGCGACAAACTGCCTGATGGCGAGGGCAGCTTAGGGTCAAAACCGGAAAGGCTCGGATCGAGCAAAATAGCTCCGCTTAGCCCCTAAGACCTGACACCGCGTGTAGGGCGAAGAAACGCTGGCGATCTGCCGCACGCTCGCCCTGGCCCGGGCCGTGCTCGCGGCTGCGACCGCGGAGAAGCGCGCCGGCCGGTTCATGAATTAAAGTTTCAATGCTACGGAATGAGTGCGGTAGTGCACTACCGATGGTCGGCACGTGGAATATCACGCCACGACCGCGACTTGACGGGCGCAAAACGCATCTCCGCCCGTTCCATATGGGTGTCGTAAGCGCCTTGCAGTGCGTCGAACAGCAGGTGCGCGCCACGGCGGCCACACATGGCGGCCGCCTCTACGACCGCAAATATCGAGCCGTGCTTCGCATTGGGGATCATGGTTTTTGTACCTTTAGCGACAGGCCTGGCGATCTTCAGGGTTGTAGGGTCCCGGCCTGATAAGCGGCGACCGGACAGTATTCCTAAAGATCGGCCAGGGCGTAAAAATAGGGCGCGAAGGCGAAAATGAGAACGAAGGACAACAAGACCAATCCGAGACGTTCGAGCATTTTCTTTCTCCTGATAGGGTCCAAGCCTCTAAGATCATCGCTTTAATTGATGTTCGCAGAGCCGTCTGTGCCGCCCGGCACAGTACTTTCACGCCATCAGGAGCCGCACGCGGGTCGTGAAGCGCCACCCAAAGGGCGACTAGTGAGTTTATTGCTGGCAATAACCAAGGACGCAATGAGCCGGTTTGCATAGGCGTCTGCCGTATTGAGATAGAATTCTGCGTCGCGTCGATTGCCTTGGCGAATGTAGTGATCGGCGGTCTCTAAGCACTGTCGGATCGCGGTAAAAACGATCGACTCGTTGATCGGTGGCATGATGTCGACTCCCTTCTCAGCGAGGACAGAAGGGCGGACCGACGCCCGCCCTCCTATCGCCTGCTCGCCTCACGAATCTCTCCCGATGTATCTGTTGTAGCCGACGCTGCCGCCGCCGGTCGCCGAAGGGCTCTCGGAGCCGAAAGCCATTGCCGGCAACAAGTTGAAAGCACGCAAGCCGGAAGGTTCATGCGCACGCGGCACCATGGCGAAGGCATGCAAACCACTCGAGCCGCCAGATATCGCGTCAGCCTGGGGCGAGTTCCAGCCATACGTATTCGCGGCGGTACCAGTCTCCAGATTCTGGGCGAACGCCGGCGTCGCGATGCCAATCACCGCCACCAGGGCGCGCGCACCGAGTTTTGCCTTGCTGATCATAGTATTTCTCCTGATAAGTGAGCAAACAGGCACCATTGCCTGTGTTCTTCTCGGATCGGACAAGAACGTCATGTCTTTATCCTCCGATGTACAGGAGACGATCTTTCACCGCGAAAATTCCTTCACAAACGGGTAAGAGAAATGTGAACGCAACGTTGGCGACAGCGAGCATCCATACAACAGTCCCCCATGCGTCATTCGTTGTTGTCCTAGCTTGATGTATTAAATCGGCCATCGTCATCTCAGCGGTACAGAGCTGCTATGATGCCTTGGCGTCGATGCTGGCTCCTTGTGTTGTCTTTCTCTCTCGCTTCGATCGGCCCCGGGCGAGCACTCAATAGCGACTGATAGCGAGAAGCCATAACGCCTGACCTCTAGGTGCTGGTAGCCCCTCTGAAAGAAGACTAATGGTGGTGGAATAATCGGTGGATTATTAAATCAACCTCATCAGGGGCGGCCGTTACTGGTGACGGGAGATATCACCAGCGGCGGCCGGTAATTGCTAATCTTGATGATTTCAACATCCGGTAAGAGACGGCGCCATAGGTGCTTACCGCATACGGCACCTAATAGGTCAGAACGATCTTGATCCAGTTCACCGACGTCATCGCGATCACTGCGTCACCCTGATTAATCAGATTGAGGACGGTTCCGACAATCAGCGCGACGCAGCATGATCGAAACGGTATACCGTCCGACAGCGAATAGCGGGCAATCCGTATGAGCTGCGACATGACACTCACCTTAACGTTAAACCGATCTCTCGCATCAGCCATAGGCAAACTACATACGTCTGGCTGAAGGCTCCTGACGTGAATTTCATCAATCGCACTAATGGGCGACGGTACCGGGATTTCAGCGTGGATTTGCGCATTTCATGACGCCATCCTCACCTTCGTTGTGTTCCTTTGGCGACCCGCAGGGCATTGCGGGTCGCAATAAACCAAACCCGTCTGCAGTTCGCGAAGGTATGATCGCTCGATTTTTGTCCCGCATAGTGCGCACTCTGTTTTCACGCGCGGCACGCGATTGTTGACGAGGACGAAGCTGAAGCCGGTCGGACGTTGTGCCAGACTACGGAATATGTCGACAGTGCTCATGCGATTCTCCATCGGATTTGATGCAGCTCGGCGACCATTGATCTGAGTCGATCGCGTTTGTTCACTAATATCCGCCACACCACCGCGCCTCTGCCGCAGGCCTCATGACTCCGAGGCGAAGAACTGCCCAAACAAACCTCCTCGTCGACTGAGGCGAGCGAGCTGGTGTTCGCCCGCCTGCCCGCGCTCCTTTATCACCACTGATCGCGGCGAAGATATTCGTTGTAGCCGAGGCTCCCGCCGCCGTTGGCGGTAGGACTAAAAGTGCCACCCTCGCCTCCCGGCACCATCGCGAACGCGTTGAGGTCGCTCTGGCGCGCCGCAACCGCGTGATGGTGGGTCTTGTGCATGGCAACGCGGTGCTGGGACGACTGCGCGAGCGCCGGCGAAGCGATGCCCGCGACTGTGACTGCGCTAAGGACAAGTCTGGAAAGTCTGATCATCGTCCGTCTCCTGGTTGGAAGCATAAAAGGCGTCATGCCTCTCGCTTCTTGGCCACGAGATCGGCCTCCACCGCCTGATATTCCATCACGGCAGCGTGACAATGAGTCCAGTCAGTACGCGCGCACCCATCTGGCACGCCGTGCGGGTGCAGGGCTCAAGCCGCGAACGAACGTACCGTCCCGCAAAATCCTTAAGCGTATTCCTCCTGGCTGATGAACGTGCCTTTAGTTTCAGATCATGAATTCATGAGCGTGAATTTCAGTAGCGCGGGGAATAGAGCCATCGGTGCTTCGATCATACCTCCGCACGATCTGAAAACCTTTGGTTTTTCCGGTCGAGCAGCGCCCGATTGTCCGGACGGCAGCGAAGTCCCTCCCAATGGACAACTTCGCCGTCTGGCCCCGTGCTGCTGGCGCCGAAGTTTTCGTCAAAGAAACGCGTGTCTAGTCTGCCACAGCAAACGCCAAGAGAGAGCCATGAAACTGCTACTATTTGTGTTTCCGATTTTGATCGTGTCGGCTGGGAGCGGGCACCGCGCCGTGGCACAGAACTACCCGTGGTGTGCCGATTACGCTTCCGGAGCCACGAACTGCGGCTTCGTCACATTCCAGCAGTGCCTCGCAACGCTCAGCGGAATGGGGGGCTTTTGCAATCGCAACACTCAATATGTGCCCGGTGCCCCCGGAGACTTCAACCCATGGAGCCGCAAGTAGGCTTGCAGTTCGTCTTTGCCCGGAACGCTCGTTTTGCGGCCTGCAAAACACTCTCCTGCGACAAAGATGGCCAACGGCATACAATTCACAGACGAAGCCGCAGTCGGATTGTCTGCTCCTGCTCTGCTTTCGAAGGCGATTGATGAGCTCCCGCCGTTGGCGTTTGACGACAACGCTGCGGGTTTCTTGCCACGAACACCATTGACCCGACGTTTGGACTGCGCTTCCAGTTCTAATTAAGGGGCTGGACTTTGACAGTTTTCTTCTTCGCGCCCGCTTGCTGCCAATGCAGACGAACGGTGAGATCAGGGTGTCCGCAGCGCCGGGACCCGCAGGTCGAAAAAAGTCGAACGGTCGGGAATAAAGAGGGCTCTGGCCCGATCTCAGCCTGAGAAGCCGTGAAACGCCGCACCGGCATTGAGCCAACCGGCTTCCTGGGAGACCGAATATGAACGAATCCGATCGCGACGACGACGGCTTGAGCCGGCGCAAAATCCTCAAATGCATGACATGGGTCGGCACCGGTGTGCTCTGGAGCGTCTCGGGAGGCGTGCCGCACGCGCTCGGCATCGTCGACGAGGCGGTGGCGCAGGAGGCGCGCGGGCTGACGTTCCTGCAGATCAGCGACAGCCATATCGGATTCGACTTCAAGACGCCGTATCCCAACGCGGTGGGCACGCTCTCCGAGTGCGTCGTCAAGATCAAAGTGCTGCCGCAAAAACCCGCTTTCATGATCCACACTGGCGACGTCAGCCATCTGTCGACGGCCGCGCAGTTCGACGCTGCCGACCAGGTGATCGGCGAGACCAGGCTCGATGTGCACTATGTGCCCGGCGAGCACGATTTCGTCGATCAGGATCAAAAACTTTTTCTCGAACGTTACGGCCGCGGCACCAAAGGCGCCGGCTGGTACAGTTTTGAGGCCGGTGGCGTGCATTTCATCGGGCTCGTCAACGTCCACGATCTGAAAGCGGGCGGCCTCGGCAATCTCGGCCAGGAGCAGCTCGAGTGGCTCGAAGCTGACGTGAAGGGTCGCACCGCCTCGACCCCCATCGTGGTGTTCGCCCACATTCCGCTGTGGACCGTCTACCCGAACTGGGGCTGGGGCACCGACGACGGGGCCCAGGCACTGGCTTATCTCAAGCGCTTCGGCTCCGTGACCGTGCTCAACGGCCACATTCATCAGGTGATGCAGAAGGTCGAGGGCAACGTGACTTTCCACACCGCCCGCTCGACCGCTTTTCCGCAGCCGGCGCCCGGCTCAGCGCCCTCGCCGGGTCCGATGAAAGTGCCCGCCGAAAAACTGCGCAGCATGCTCGGCATCGCCAACGTCACCTACAAGCAGAACCAACAGCGGCTGGCGATCATCGATACGCCGCTGCAAGTCTGAAGGACAAGCCGATGTTAGACGTAAGAAAACTACGCGGCGCGCTCATCGCCACCGCACTGGGCGCAGCCTGCGGCCCGTTAGTCGTTCCTTTCGTGGTGCCGGCATGGGCTCAGAACAAACCGGCGACCGGGATATCGATCGACAACTTCACCTTCAGCCCGCCAAGGCTGACCGTGAAGGCAGGCACTACGGTCACCTGGACCAACAAGGATGACATCCCGCACGGTATCGCGTCGTCGAATAACGCCTTTACCAGATCGCCGGCATTCGACACCGACGGAAAATTCTCGTTCACGTTCACTACACCCGGCACGTATCAGTATTTCTGCTACATCCACCCGCACATGGTGGGCACGATCGTGGTCGAAACTGCAACGGGCAGCAACGCGGCGCCTTAAATGCTGGATCGGCCGCATCCCGGTTCTGCGCTGCTCCGAGAGACGGCAACCCAAACAGCAGGGGCGTCGTGGCGCACAGGGCGCGATTCGATGGCGGATTATGCTGACGACGAGCACCATAAGGCGCGGCGTTTTCGCGACGCCGCGCTGCCCTACCTCGACGATGCCTATGCGCTCGCCCGTTATCTGTTGCGCAATGCCGCGGATGCCGAGGATGCGGTTCAGGAGTGCTACTTGCGGGCGTTCCGCCATTTCGACAGCTACCGAGGACCGGCCATGAAGCCGTGGCTTTTGACTATCTTGCGCAATGTTTGCAATGACGAGTTCGCGCGCCGCGGCAAGCTGGATTCGTCCGCCGACAGCGAATTCGAAACCAAGGTGGAGGACGTGCCGTTGTGGCAGGAGCCGCAAGCCACTCCCGAATCGGCGCTCGTGCGCCAGCACGATGACGCGACCATCCGCCGGCTTGTTGCGGCGCTGCCGCAGCCGTTCCGCGAGGCCATCGTGATGCGCGAGGTCAATGACCTGTCGTATCAGGAGATCGCCCAGGTCTCAGGCGTGCCGGTCGGAACGGTGATGTCGCGGCTCGCCCGGGCGCGCGACATGCTGCGTTCTGCGTGGAACGCCGCCGAAGGAGCGCCATCATGAACTGCGCCGCAGCCGAAATCATGCTGAATGGGCTGCTCGACGGCGAACTCGACGCTGGGCACGCCCGCGACGTCGAAGCGCATGTCGCCGACTGCGCAAGCTGCGCCGAGAAGCTCGCTGCGTTCCGGGCGATGCGCGCCGCCATGGCCGGCGCTGACCTGAAACAAAAAGCGTCGGCTGTCTTGCAGGCGCGGATCGAGGCGGCGCTGCCCTCATCGCCGGCGCGCGCCAGCGCTTCGGTCTTGGCGTTCCGGCCGTCGCGGCGCTCGTTCTTCGGCGGCTTTGGCGCCGGAGCGGTGCTGTCAGGGGCGCTCGCGGCAAGTCTGATGCTCACCGTTTTCCGCAACGATCAGGACCAAGCGATCGCCAATGACGTCGTGTCGGCGCATATCCGCTCGCTACAGGCCAACCATTTGATGGACGTCGAAACCAGCGACCAGCACACGGTGAAGCCGTGGTTCGACGGCAAGGTCGACGTGGCGCCGCCTGTCATCGATCTGACCGCGGAAGGCTTCACACTCCTTGGCGGGCGCCTCGATTACATCGACGGCGAGCCGGTCGCCTCGGTCGTGTATCGGCGTCGCAAGCACGTCATCAACTTGTTCGTAGCGCAGCATCTCGGCGCCGCGCACGCCGCAATAACGGCGCGCAGCGTGCAGGGTTACAACGTCCGGCATTGGTCCGAGCAAGGGCTTGAATTATGGGTCGTCAGTGATCTCGACGGCGAAGAGCTCGGCGAGTTCGTCGGCAAGATATCTGCGGCGCTGCGGCCAAAAAGTGCTTCCTCATGAAAGCCTCTTCGCATGCTGCGCGATCGGAGCGGTGATGCCCTGGACCGAATTGATACGGTCGTATTTACTAATCTCGGCGGATCGCAAGGGACGCTTGTCATTTGCGACTATCAATCTCAGTCCTGTTGCCGTGAGCCTCGCAGGACTACGCGCCCCTTCTGCCAATGCCTGAAGCAGATGCAGCAAGCCGCCCATTCGATAGCGTTTGCAGCCCATGCCATAGCGGCGATAGGTGTAGCCGAGCGCGGTTGCCACGTTGTCAGCGCGAGGGGATCTATCGTTCCTCGCGCATTGTCCGTAGGTTTTCGCGATTGGAAGTGTGGGCGTGCCGGCGCGCTTTTCCACGCGCGATTGGCTTGTGAGGCGGTCTGCGTCAAAAGCCAGATACCGGCAGTAGCAAGCGAGGCCGGAGATGCGCGCGAGAATCGGGTTATCTTTCAAGCAATACGAGAATGGCGAGGGCGGCGATGCCCTGGCCTGCAGGCTTGCGTTGCTCGCTTCGCCTCTTCCTTCACCGCCTGATAAGCGGCACTCAGCTCAGGTTTGCCTTTCGATAGTTCATCGCCGACGCGCGAGCGACTTGAGCATGGCCGACTGGTCGCGGGGGCTCAGTGCCAATCGAAGCCGACCTCAACTCACGCGGAATCGCTGCACCAAATGGCGGCCAATGGTTTCCGATCCAGGTTCGTCGCGTCCGCGATCGTCTCGGCGTATGATGACCGAGGAATTGCTTTCTGGCGTGAAAATTTTGGCCGATCGCCGGGAGGCGGTAGTGCTCGATCAATTGGTGGATAGGACCGATCGCACCATTGTCGGTGAAGCGACCAGGCAGGACGGTGATGGCTGACAGCTTCCTCCGCGAGATCAGGGACATGCATCAGTTGCGGAAAGACATCCGCTCATTGCCGCCGGCAAAGGCCGAAGAGTTTATAAAGCGGCTGGGTGATGGCGCCGCTGACGATTGGGTGTTTCGAGCGCGCGATGCGCAACTGCCGCCGCACGATCTTGGCTGGGGCTCTTCCTTGGTGGCCGTGGCACCGGCAAGTCGCATTCGATCTCGGCGGCCGTGCACATGGCTGTGCGCGCTGACATATCACGCATTCATCTGATCGCGCCGACCACGCCCGATCAATCCCGTCCGTTCGGCCATCCCGATTGGGTATTGAGGCGAAGTTCGACGGATTCCGCGCCGCGGCCGACACCGTTCGTGGCCGCCTGATCTCGCGCAACGGCAGCCGGATGCGGCGCTTCGAGGCGGTGCTTGATTTGATGCCGCGTGGTCACGTGTTCGACGGCGAGCTGGTCGTGCTCGACGATGCCGGGCGGCCGCTGTTCAAGGAGCTGCTATTCGGGCATCGGCGGCCGACCTATGTGGCCTTCGACCTTCTGATAGCTGACGGCGCCGATCTGCGGCCGCTGCCTCTTCGGGAGCGCAAGGCCAAGCTGGCGCGGATCGCTGTCACGAGCCCGAGGACGTTATGCCGGACGACGATGAGAGCGGCTCGTTGGCCATTGCTCAAGCACCTGTGCGTGTTGCCGGATCGCGCCTTTGAACGCGCCGCTGACCTGAATCGCAGGCGCAGCAGGATCAGGTGTTGCAATCACCTGCGTCCAGATCGCAATCATGCCCAGAAACAGCACCAGCGAGGCCAGGGCCGCGGCTTCCTCCACAATCGCACGAAGCATGGTGGTGACTCCTGGATGTTGGTTACTCGTTCGCTTCGCTTCGCCCACCCTCTCAAGGCATGTTGAAAACGTCTGGCCCGAAGTTTTGTGGCCAGCCCGCAACAAAGCGGCGGCGGCTTTTGGGGGTTAACGTTAAAGTTCTGTCACCCGGGTGTCCGCAGGGTAGCGCGCGGCGGTCGCGCGCTGCCGGTTCGCTCCTGCCTGATCGACGGCGAGGCCATCGTCAGCGGCCAGGCCGGGCTCGCGGTCTTTGAGCTGATCCGGTCGTGGCGTTACGACCATGCTGCTGTGTGCTTCATTGATGCGCTGCTCCTGCTCTTCGGTCATCTTCGGCATGTAATAAGCATGCATGTACTAAGCATGCACTATTGCCCTTGTTCATTCTCCCCATTAGGTCAACGCAAAAAGGTCCGCGGCGAAACGCGCGGCGAATGCTGGAAAGAATTTCCCCTTATGGAGGTCTCCCACCCTGATGCGAAGTGGGTCGAGGCGGTCCACAATTGAGAATTGCCTTCTGATTGGAGCCATTGTGCCATTTTCCGGTCGATCCCGGCAGCGCGGAGCCTGCCGCGCGACTGCCGATCGTGCTTGGAAAGTTCGCTGAGCAAAGGTCCGGACGACCCAGGTCCTGCAGGTCCATCGTGTCCGCGGTCGTCTTGGTCTATGATTGGTTAAGCGATGCAGCGCGCCGTGCGAGGGGCTTCGATCAGGGCGCAGAGGTCCTTGCTGGCGCGGCGCGGGTAATAATCGACCGGCGATCCCACTGCTACGAGGCAGGACCTCATGGCTGACAACTCCAACGACGACGCTCGCTGGCCAATCTTTCGCTCGCTGGCATCATTTCGGCCGGGCAATCTGCCCGGCGATCTGATCGCGGGACTGACGCTCGCCGCGATCGCCATCCCTGAGCAGATGGCAACCTCCCGTCTCGGCGGCTTCTCGCCGCAGATTGGTTTCTTCGCGTTTGTCGCTGGATCGTTAGGCTTTGTGATGTTCGGAGCCAACCGCTTCCTGTCGTGCGGTGCCGACTCCACGATTACACCTATCTTTGCTGGCAGCCTGGCGCAGATGGCCACGAGCGGCTCCTCCGATTACCAAGCGCTCGCCGTCGCGTTGGCGCTGGAGGTGGGCGTGCTCCTCGTCGCCGGTACCCTATTTCGCCTCGGCTGGGTTGCAAACCTGCTGTCTACCCCTGTCACGGTCGGCTTTCTCGCCGGCATCGCTATTCACATCATCGTCTCCCAGTTACCTGGGGTCCTCGGCCTGACGTCGCCAAGCGGGCCCATGCTCTATGGCATAGCGGTGCTGATGCAGCACCTCCGCGAGGCGAACATCTACACGGTCTGCATCGGGTTCGGCGTACTGGCAGTGGTCGCCGGCTCCGAGGTTATAAGCGCCCGCATTCCGGGCGCACTGATCGGACTGATTGTCGCCGCTGTTGCAGTAATCTGGGGCGAACTCGAGCGCAGGGGTGTGCATGTGATTGGCTCCATTCCCAGCACACTGCCGGTACTGTCGTTTCCCGACATCTCGCCCGAGCGCTGGGTCAGGCTGCTGCCGCTCAGCTTTCTGATCGCACTTATCGTGATGGTGCAAACGGCAGCCACTACGCGCTCGTTCCCTTCAGATGCCCACCGGCCGCCCGACGTCGACCGTGACTTTTTCGGTGCCGGCGTCGGGAGCATTCTGTCAGGCCTGATTGGCGCGTTCCCGGTTAATGCTAGCCCGCCGCGAACCGGCATCGTCGCCGAGACGGGCGGCCGGACCCAGCTCAGCGGGCTGTTCGCTGCGGCAATCGTTCTGGCGCTGCTCGTGTTCGGCGCCACGCTGCTGCGGAACGTGCCGCATGCTGCGCTGAGCGGCGTACTGTTGTTCATAGCACTACGGATCATCCGCGCGAAACAGATCGTTACGGTCTATCATCAGTCGTTCGGTGAATTTCTGCTGATCGCGGCGACGGCAGCGGCAATCATCGTGATGCCGATCGAACAAGGCGTCGCAATCGGCGTCGCGCTATCTTTGCTGCAGGGAATCTGGAGCACCACACGAGCGAGACTCGTCGAATTCGAGCACGTCCCTGGCACGACGGTCTGGTGGCCAGCTCATCCGCACGCGGCAGGCGACCGCATTCCTAACGTCGCAGTCGTCGGCCTGCAGGCACCCCTTTCGTTTCTTAACGCGACGAATTTCCGGGCGGACGTGCTGAAGGTCATCCGGACGGCATCACCAAAGCTGTTGGTTCTGGAAGCGAGCGGCGTCCTGGACATCGATTTCACGGCCGCCCAGATGCTGCTCGAGCTGTCGAGGGAATGTCGCGCCGCGAGCATCACTCTCGCCATCGCCCGTCTAGAATCGATACGCGCGCGGGAAGCCTTCGAGCGGTTCAAGCTCTATGATGCGCTGCCGAGGGAGTACATCTTTATCAGCGTCGATGCTGCTGTTCGTGCCCTGGCCGGACCGAAGTGATCACGACGCGGTTCAGCTGTCATCTGTGCTTCTCGAATCGGCAGAACCGTGTTCGTGGCGGCGCTCCCGGCCCGCTTCCTTGAACGGTACGACTGCCCTCGCTTGCCGCCGCCGGCGTCATGATGAGTGCTCTGTCCTTGTCGGCCATCGGAATCCTGATCGGTACAACGTTGCTCTTCACCTTGGCGATGGACTCGACCAAATGGTGGTATTCGCGCGCTTGCGGATCGACTGAACGACCGAACGTCTGAAAGTGCTCCATCCACCGGGCAAACAGCAAGACTCGAAGGCTGAACCAGTGATCCAACACAAAGGAATCCGCCTGAGGAGTACTAATTTATTCGCCCACACATGGATGAGGAAGCCATGGCTGGCGGCTACGACGTCATCGTCATTGGCCCTGGGCTCGGGGGGCTGACTGCTGCCGGACTCCTTTCACAAGCAAGACGCAAGACGCTTCTCATTGAGCGCAGCCGTGAAGTTGGGGGCGCTGCATCAACGTATGCTGTGCGGAATCTCGTCATTGAGGCGTCCCCGCATGAAAGTGATCGGCGTAATCCCATTGATCCAAAACACCACCGTGCTCGCCCGTCTGGGCGTTATCGACAATGTCGAATGGGTGCGATAGGGGCCATCTATGAGGTGCGCGGCGGCCGAGTAGGTGATCCGTTCGTGTTGCCGCACGGCTTTACGAAAGTGCGCAACGCTCTGGTGAAGCGCTTTCCGTCAGCCGCCGCCGGTTTCGCTTCGGTACTTGTGACATGGAGAGCATCGCCACCGGCCTCGAGCGCCGTCCGTCAGGCATTTCAACTCGGCTCGCTAAGCAGTGCCCTGCGTGAACGCCTGCTGGAAGTTACGAGTCAACGGTGGCTTTTGTCTTAGCGCAGTCAGGTCGTTAACTGCTTTATTGCAATGTCGAATTGCCTCTGGGCATGATTCATCCACACTGCTAGTAAATCGGATGGTCGCTTGGTGGTCGCAATGTCGCGCGCAAGAGCACACACGGCGTCGGCATTTGCCTCCGCTGCGTCGATCAGCCTGACATTGAGACTTCGGATGTTGTCAAATGCGGCCGAATAAACCTGCTCTACGCCGCGCATCGTTTCCTTGGCCGCCTGTCTGCCTGTTTCTGCCGTTTCGCGTGCTTTCTGCGTAGTCTTCCTTCCCACATCTTCGGAATAATCGTTCGTTGCGTTCTCCCTTTGCCTTGCATCAAAAGCGCCTGCCCTCTCGGTCGTGAGCTGCGGAGGCGTGAGAACATCGAGCCGTTTCACAAGCTCAAGCATGTCGTCCGAAATTTCTTCCAAAGGCGACAACGACGTCCTCAATGCTTCCGCTAGCCCGGCGCGGGCCACGTCAGACAGTCTGTCCCTCAGATAGGGCGGGCAGTACGCGCCGGGGCGGCCTTTTCGCATTGCCGCCATTTTCGGCTACCAATCCGTCTTCTTGACCACGTCTCCTTCGTGCTTAATCCCGGAACTCAGTTGGCGTTCCCACATAAATGAGCTGGCGTCACACGCCGGTTGACTTAGCGTTTTGAAAGCCGTTTCCGTGAAAACGGTCAGCACCTCGACCGGAAAGCAGCGCGGAAAGCTTAGCTCTGACGTGGTGCGTGGTTGTCGGCCGAGTTCCAATCCACAACAGTGCGACCATGCGCTGGAGGGTGATCCAGAGCAAGGGCCCCATTGTGGTGCGCTATCGTCGAGGAGATGGACCAGCGGGACAGCCGCGCAAACAACTATCCGCCGCGCTGGGACGCTGCACCGAGCCAAGAGCTGCTTGTGATCCGGCGCAATCACGCCACCGTCCAATTATCGTTCGATCCCTTGCGCTGGGGCCTAATTCCGCACTGGTGCAAGGACCCGGCAGGGCGGACGCAAGCCGTTCGGAAAGGCTCAGCACGTCGGTTTTCGCCTGATGGCGCGCCGCGATGGGCCATCGTCACACGACTTCGGCCTTGCGGTGTTCGAGCTAATCCGGCGGCAGCGCACCAGCGCGGCGGCGGCGCTCGGCGCTTTCCATCTGCTCGACTGGACGGCGAGGATTTGCGCCGTCGGTGAGGAGGGGCGAGTACGAGCACACGCTCAAAGTCCTCGCGGCCTGTTTAGTCGGTGAGCTGAAGCAAGAAGCGCCAGAACCTGGTGATTTTTCTCAGATGGCGCGTCGCTTGGAAGTCCTCTCAAAGACCGACCTGAAGGTTTTGACTCTCATAGACGTTTCCATCGAGGAGAAGGAGGGAACGGGTAAACGGCCGTTTGTGTCGGCCACGAGCTTGGCAAACGAACGGCAAGCGAAGAGGTGGGGCCTCGAAAAAATAGATATTGAGAATCTCTAGCCGATTTGGCGTCCCGGGGTTTTTTGATCCCAAATGCAGCAGTGTTCGCAGGAAAAAGTGAGGAATACTACTATGCGACCAAAGCTTTCAACAACCTCATGGAACGCGCGCGCGGCTGCTTGACAGAGTGACACCTGAATAAAAATAGACCCCTTACTAAAACCTCAGGCAACAGGTAGCAGCAAAAGCGGCTCGGGTCGCTGTATCGCTCTGGCCGCTCCCCGCACTGGATCAAGGTGAAAAATCCAAACGCGCCAGCGGTGACACGCGAAGCCGGGGAGGACTGGCACTAGACGGGGGCCCTTGCACCCGTAGGTTTTGCCCAGTCAGCAACCTGAGTGCGTGTAGCGGTACATGTTAGAGCAGGTTCCAGGGGCGGCACGCGCGCAAGCGGCAAAGGCTTGTGGATAGCGAGAATAAACTATCCAGATTGGAGAATACACTTACATCATCACAGAAGCGCAAGCGCATGATCTCTCGGCGACTAGGTAGTTCTTCTTCTCATTGACTGGGTGCGCGATGCTGTTGCGCGTTGCCGAGAATGTCCAGCAATGCCTCGAACACGCAGCCGAGGCACGGGAGAGCGCGCAATCCACGCTAAATCCAGAACGCAAAGCTGAATTTCTCGATATGGAGCGGCGTTGGCTGCGGTTGGCGGAGAGCTACCGTCTTGTGGAGCAATTAGAGCGCTTCGTTTTGGACGGGGAGCGCTATCGCCGCGAACGCAAGCACGCGGATCAGCCGTCTGATTGATAGGCAAGCGCACGCCACAAGGACAGACGGCTTCCGCGCCGCGCTCGTGCCCGAGCATCAGCGCGCCGCCGATCGGCTCGCCGACCTGGAGGTGCAGCAGGCCAATGTCGATGCACAGCGCGCCCGCGTAAGCGCCGAGACCGGCCCGGCGCTCTACCTCGCCAAGCTGTTCGGGTCGGACGAGACGGAAGCTGTAGTGCGGTTGATTACGGCACTGCTGGTACTGGTACTCGATCCACTTGCGGGTGCTCTTGACGCTGGTGGCGTCGCGGGGCAACCGGGCTGTTCGGTAATCGTGCTGCAAACCGCTACCGTAAATCGCGCCTTGCCTCCGCAGCGCGGGAATCGAAGCGCCGCAGGCTTATATGTGTCGCCGGCAGGTTTGGCGACTGCTCTTCATCTTTCATCATCTGCTCCTCATTGGGTAGTGTGTCGTGCAAGGACTCCGACAGGTCCCCACGGATTGCCGTGCCTCTCCAGCTCGTACACGGCTACCGCACGGCGCTCCTCCTGCCGTTAATCCCTGTCGCAAGCCGCGCACGACCTTGCAGGCGCGCCCGAGGGCAAAGCAATATAGAAGCGCAGGAGTCGCCGATTAGTCCTGAGCAGCGCCAACCGTGTCAGCCATCTTCGCCGCACGGGCTCCAAGCGGCTTCGGGCCACCGGTCGTCGTGTCGCGAACCGTCTGATGCTCCATTTCGGCATCGATCTCGGCACCCATGAGGATGACGGTGGTTGCGAGCCACAGCCAAAACATGAACGCAATGATCGCCCCGAGTGAGCCATAGGTCTTGTTGTAGTCGGCGAAACGCGCCGTGTACAACGAGAACAGAATCGAGACGACAATCCATCCCACCGCGGCAAAGGCGCTGCCCCAAGTGATCCAGCGCCACTTCGGCTCCCTGCGGCTCGGCCCATAGCGGTAGATGACGGCCAGCGCCAACCCAATAAGTATCAGGAGAACGGGCCAGCGCACAATCCTGGCGACCAGACCCATTGCGCCGCCCGTGCCCATCGAGGAAAACACCGCCGGCAGGGCCACAATGCAGCCGATCGCAACCAGGACAAACAGGATCGCCGCAATGGTGAAGGCGAGGGAAACGAGATTGAGCTTAATAAAACCACGTTTTTCAGGTTCGTCGTAGACGAGATTGAGCGCATCAAAGATTGACTTCATCCCTGCGTTCGCGCTCCACAGTGAGACCACGAAGCCGATGACGAACGCAATCCCCAGCTTTGAGTGACCTTGAGAGGCTACACGGTTCATCTGGTCGCGAATCACATCCAAGGCGCCGCTCGGCAGCACTCCCGAGGCAGCATCCAAATGGCTCGCGATACTGGCCGGATCAGCAAACAGGCCATACAGGGCCACCAGCGCCGCGATGGCGGGGAAGATGGCGAGCAGGGAGTAGAACGTCACGCCTGCCGCGACCAGCATCACGCGGTCCTCGCCGATATTGTTGTAAACGCGCAGGAGGATGTCTTTCCAGCCGCGTGCCGGGATTTGCGACGGGGTCGATGCGTGGCGGCCGCGCCCGTGCTCGCGCCCGCTCTCGCCACGGGTATTCTTCTCCCCCTGATCGGGCGGCGGGGCCTGACGCCGCGGTCTAAACCCGGCCGTGAGCAAACCAGCGGTGATTGCCATCGACCAACGCGGCGCGCTCGCCGCCGCCCGTCTTGGATCCGCTCGCGGTGCTTCCCGCTTTGACATCGCCATGGCGGTCACTCCAGCGGCGGCTTGGCGGCCGTATCTTGTGGCCCAAGGCTTGCGGCGGCTGCTTCGCCAACTCGTTCCGCCTGCGTTTGGGCCTGCTCCATACCGCTTTCGACAGCGGTTTTGACTTTATCGATTTGCTCTTCCGCTGTGCCGCGCGCCTGTGCCTTAATGCGGTCGCTGGTCTCGCCCATCAGCCGATCCTCGGCGTCGGCCGACGGAATGAGTATCCCGAGCACCGCCCCGAGCGCGAGCCCAAGCCCGGCCAGAACCAGCGGCTCACCTTTGCAGAAAGCCAGCGCGTCACCCCCGAGGCCAGAAGCCTTTTGACCGAAGCCACGTGCGGATTGCGCCATCGCCGATCCGGCCCGCCCGGCGCTATTAGCCACCCGGCCATATGCGTCAGTGGCCACATTGCCCGCCGTTGTTGCAGCGCCGCTCGCGCCCGATTTCATCAACTCGTAAGCCGAAGCCGCGCGTTCGCTCGCCCCGGAGCCTTTGTCCGCCAGCTTTGACGTTGCCTCGGCAGCCGTATCTCTGGCGCTCTCGCCAAGCGATCCGGCCACGTCGGAGATTTGCTGTCCCGCCTCAGCGGCTTTTTCGCCCGCTTGAGGCGACCATGCACTCACGCGCTGACCAACGCCGCGGGCCGCTGTCCCCGCGCGCGCTTCCGCGTCCTCCGCCGCACCTTTGAAGTCCATTGCCGCGGGGCCGTTCGCCGGGCCGGAATTGCGATTCGCAAACGCAAGCCAGCTGATGCCGGCGCCGATTAACACGACCGGCAGCGGGTTGGCCGCCATGTGGAGACGCACATTTCGGAAGAACTCGCCCCCCGTTGTGTCCTTGGCGTAATCGACGGCTTGGTCGACCAGTTGCCCTGGCGTGATCCGCTCGCGCAGTTCGCCGAGCGTGCCGGCGAGTTCCGATCGCGTTTGCTCCGCTTCCCGTTCAAGCTCCGCGCTGCTGGTCATAGCTTTCTCCCACTTGCTGCTTGGCGACCGCCACGTCGCGCTGCACTTGCTGAATGGTGCGATTGGGCGCGAGACTTTTGGCATTGAGCCGGCTCATTCCGATCAATGCGATCAAGATGCCAAGCACGAACGCGGCGCCGCCTACGATCAGCGATGCCCACGGCTCGGGGATCGCTTTGACAAGGGCCGCAACGCCGGCTTGCAGAAGAATCACCAGCGCTGGGATAAGGAGCACCGCGCCCCCGATTATCAGCCCGAGGCCGACCCCGGCTTGGCCGATTTTTTCCGACAGTTCGGCCCGCGCGAGTAAGCCTTCCTTGCGCAGTAGCGTGGTGAACTGATTGACCATTTCGGTGAAGATATCGACGACAGATCGGTTAGACATTGCGACTGCCCTCCCGCTTTGCGGAACTTTTGGCGAAGCGCGATAGGGCAAACCCGGCTGCGACTGCGCCGGCGAAGAAGGCCGTCGGCTGCTTGCGGGCGAAATCGGCCACGTTGCCGACCATGTCGTCGATATTGCGCTGGCGAAGCGCGGAAGCTACCGAACCAAGCTGTCCAGCGAGGTCATCGACATACTCAGCGGCGAGGGGAACTTTCCCTTCCAGATCATCCGCCGCCGCCTTCATCGCGTCAGCGACACCACTGATGTGCTCGGCGCCGGCCTCTTTTTGTTGCTCCGCAGCATCGCGCGTTCGGCTTTTGATCTTATCGGCTGCTTCGCTGGCCGCGCCTTGGGCTCGCTCCGCCGCTGATGACAGCCACGACGCATCATCGCCCGTGTCGCCACGGTCTAAAGGCGTCGCTCCGGCAGGGTTGGACGTACCCATTCTCGTTTCCTCCTAAATAAAAATCCTCTATACGGCCCTATGTGACGGCCGCCTTAAAGAATCCTCCTCGAATTAATGAAGAGCCATGCTTGGCTGTTCCAGGTGCTTTACCAAAAATCCAGGAGCTGCGGGTTCTGATCGCCAATGATGCCGCTGGCGAAGGCGTGAACCTCCAGCGCGGTGCGCATCTCATGGTCAATTACGACCTGCCACGATCGCGGTCTATGTGCCGCTGAGTTTTGCACTTGAACCGCGCGCGAAACGAATTGTTTGGAGGAACGTTCATCCACCGGCGCGCACTTCCGCCGCCGCGCTACCATGGCGGGATCAGCCGGCGGCGCAGGTGCCGCTGACCGCCAGCGGCTGCCTATTCGGCGAGATGCAGGTCAGTCGATGCATCGACCTGAAGCGGCGCCGTAAAGTAGACACGCTCTGTACCGGCTCCGCGGGCTTCGCCGCCTGCCCCCTTTAGGTCGCGGTTGATCAGGACGACGTGCTGTTCGCTCGGCGGATGGGGTGGGGCCACGTCAATCCCGAGGCGCTTGAGAGCGCTCGACGCGCTGGACATCTTTTCTTTCTGCGCGCGGGGTGTCCCATAGTGCTCGGCGTGTCGAGGCCAGCGTTGACCGGTGGCCGTACCGGCTGCCCTGGCGCTCTTGCAAGTCTTTCTTGACCCTAGCATTTTCAACGCTTTTGGCCTTGCGGAATATTTTGCGAAATGGACGCGCAATATGGCGATCGTCGTCTATGCCCGCGTGAGCACGATCGACGAAGACCTGAGCGGGCCAGATCGATGCGCTCAAGGCCTCCGGCGCGACCACGATCTGCCGCGAGAAGATCAGCGGCGTCCGTGCGTTCGGCCGTTGCTTGCCAAGCTCATGGCCGCGCTCAAGCCCGGCGACGTGGTGCCGGTCACCAAGCTCGACCGTCTTGGCCGCTAACCCGCGAATTGCTCGACCTGATCGAGCGGATTGGCAAGGCCGGCGCGTCATTCCGGTCGCTGGGCGATCCGTTGTGGGACATGTCATCGTCCCAACGCCGGCTACTCGCGACGGTACTCGCCGCCATTCCCGATTATGCGGACACTGCGGTTATGCGAAGTTGGGCCTCCGGAATGCGGACGTGGCGTGGATTCCAGCGGCGTGGGGCTCCGCATAATCCCGGGCCGCCGAGACGAGTCTCTCCGTAGGTGATGTTAAGGGTCCGATGGCGTGGCCTGAACGCCGGGGTTCGAGCAGGGACGCGATCAGCGCGTCAGGAGCCTTGAACCGCCCACGACGCAAAGTGGGCGGCAGGACAGCCTCCACTGCCTCCAGTTTTTCCGAGGGGTCGAGCCGCAAGTAGATCTCTGTGGTCCGCACGTCGGCATGGCCGAGCCACAAAGCCACTTTGCGGATGTCGCGGGTGGCTTGGAGCATCATGACGGCGCAGCTGTGCCGAAGTTGGTGGGGTGACACAGAGCGTCCAGCCAATCCGGAGCATTTGACGGCGGCGAAGCGCGTATGCTTGTCGAAGATATATTCGAACCCCGCCCGCGTCATTGCGTTGCCTTCGGCGTTGACGAAGAGCTCCGGGACCGGGGCGGGTCCGCGAACCGCTAACCACGCTCGGAGGTCAACGGCCGTTTCTTTCCAAAGCGGGAGGCACCGCTCCTTGCGGCCCTTTCCTTGCACACGGATACTCGGTCGTGGGTGCAGAACCAGGTGTGCCAGTGGGAGGCCCACCAGTTCGGAGACGCGCAGCCCGCAGGCGAAGCAGAGATGCAGCATCGCGCGGTCCCGAATGCCGAGACGCGTCGTCAGGTCCGGAGCATCGAGAATTGCCCGCACTTCACCCGTCGTGAGATGCCGGACGAGCGCTTGGTCGTGGCGCTTTGTCGGTATGGCGCGGATCCGCATGACCTGTTCAAGGGCAGAAGGGACGCGCAGCTCAACATAGCGCATGAAGGCCTTGATGGCTGCAAGCCGCGAGTTTCGGGTAGTTGCTTCGTTACCACGCTGTCGCTCGATGTGGGTGAGGAAGCTCAGCACCAGAGTGGCGTCGAAGTGTTCGAGACAGAGCTGTGAAGGCGGTTTGCCCAGCCGTTCGCTCGCAAAGACAAACAACAACCGGAAAGCATGAGCGTAAGTCTCGCAAGTGTGCACGCTGTAACCCCGCTCGGTCGGCATGTATTCGCGCAGAAATGCAGTGATCAGGGGAGCAATCGGTGTCATGCGTCCCCCCTTGCGATCAGTGCTTCGGCTGCGGTGGCAATGTCAGCCATCAGCTCTGGCGTCGCCTCCAGATACCAGTAGGTGTGGACGATATCTGAGTGCCCCATGTACGTTGCGAGAGAGACGAAATGGCGGCTGACCGCGTTACGCCGCGTGGAGCACTGCTCTAACGATCTCGTTGCGAACGTATGGCGGAGGTCATGAATGCGACACCGTCGCGCTTGTGCAGCGGCGATCCCTGCAAGCCGGAGCACGCGGCGGAAGGCATAGTTGACGGTGCTGGCGGAAATTCGACGGTTCCCGGCCGAGAGAAACAGGTGATCATCCGCCACCGGCAGATGGCGACGTGCATCGAGGTAGCGATCGAGAGCTGCTGCAGTCGTGGGGTGTAGAGGGATCAGACGGCTCTTGCCGAATTTGGTGCGCCGGATCAGCAGAACTCCATTCGGTTGCAGGTCATCGAACCCCAGGTCGAGCGCCTCCGAGACGCGCAGGCCCGTTGCAGCAATCAGCCCGAAGAGTGTTGTGTACACTTGGCGTCGGAGGAGATATGTCGGTCGCAGTCGACCGGCGGCCTCGACGATTCGCGCTACCTCCTCGGGCGCGTAGATGTAAGGGAGAGGGCGGGCTTTCTGGGCAGGAAATATGGTGACGGGCGGTACCTCGTGGGCTGAATCTTCGGCGTGCAGGAATCGGGCGAGGTGCATGACATCTCGCAAACGAATGTGTCGGGCACTGGGAGAGGGAGCCTCCGTTGCCCAGGCCACCGCGGTTGATGCACGGATGTGCGTGTCACCCCTGTCTGCGGCGAACTGAGCGAAAGCATGGAGATGTCGCGAGACTTCACCGAGCTTGAAGCCCAAGACCTGGCGAAGTGAGATGTAGCGTGCGACGTGGGCGGTCAGCATGATGACGCCTCCGGCCACGGCTGCACGATCTCCGAGAGGAGACCAAAGTCTACCTTGGCGTAATGAACCGTCGTCCTGAGAGAGCGGTGGCGGAGAACTGCGCCGATACCGGCCAGGGATGCGCCCTGCCGCAGCATGGCAGAGGCGGCGGAGTGTCGGAGAAGGTGAGCGCCATTGATCGGCGCCTTGATGCCAGTCCGGCGCAGCGCGGCTCGCACGATATGCGTGACGGCGGCGCGGCTCAGTGGTCTCAGCGGGGCCACGATCGACGTGAATACCTCGGGCACTGGTAGTGGTGGCCTGCTTCGACGCAGGTAGCGCAAAAGCGCGGCACCGACTTCGTGTGGCAAGGGGAGCTGCTCTTGACGCCGCCCTTTGCCGCTCACCGTCAGTTGCCCGCCTGCCCAGTCAATGTCAGCGAATTTGAGCTGCGCAACCTCGCTCGCACGCAGCCCGAGACGGGCGAGGAGCAGCAGCACTGCCTTGTCCCGCAGCCCATTGGCATCCGTAGGGCAAGAAGCGATTAGGCGTTCTACATCCTCCGCAGCCAGAAACCGTGGAACCGATGAAAGTTGCCAGGAGGCAAAGCCAGGTATGGCGTGCTCCATTCCCGGTGGACGCCGCCCAGTCGCGCCAAGGAAACGAAGGAACGCCCGCACTGCCACGACTATAGATTTGGCCCGCGCGATCCGGTGACGACGCGCTCGCTCCAGAACGAAGCCACGCAGGAGTTTGGCAGTGTAGGTGTGTGGATCGTCCCCAAGGGCATCACGGAGCTCCACGAGAATGCCCTCATACACCTTCAGCGACGCCTCGGTCAGTCCACGGTGCCGACGCATCCAGGAATGGAACTCTCGGAGGAGTGGCCATAAATCACGGGGAGACGGCTTACGCACAAGCTGCGGTAGAAGGCTCTGTTCGCGGAGAAACCGGATGAACAGTGCCGCGGATGCCAGCGAATTGCGGTTGGGGCCACGGCGATATGGCGCGCGGGGCAGCATCGCCAGTTCTGTCCTACAAGCGTCTAACCCCGCAAGCACGTCGTGCATGCTAAGGCCCGCCCCTCGCATCCAATCCGTCCAGCCGGCAAGCGAACGGAGAGTCGCGTCAATAGTGACAGGCCTGTAGCCCTGGCGATGCAGCCACTCGGCAAAGGCGTCGACGTGCTGAGTGGCAGGGCCGGAACGGAGCCGCCGCCGCGTTACAGGTGACTTAAGGTGCGTGTCGAGCATGATGCCTCCCCTTTGATGAAGGAGGCGGGATTATGCGGAGTTCAACCCAGAAAACTCGCGCTCAATATCCACGCCGCATCAATGGACTGCGCCACGGCCCGTTCCGAATCCGATGTGGGACTCCGCATAACCGCAGTGTCCGCATAATCGGCTGTATGCAGTGCACCGCATACCCTCGAATTTGAGCGTGACCTGATTAGGGAACAGACGCCGCCGACCGCGTTCGTGCCAAGGCTAATGGAGTGCGGTTCGGCCGGTGAGCCCTCCAACATTGCCGTCGCATATGCCCGATCCTTGCGGCACGGCGTCGCTAGCGGCGTCCTCCGAGCGACGGGGGTCACGCCGGTTGAACGATGCGGCTGACGGACTTTCACTCTTCTTCGAGGTGACAAACACGGTTACTCGCGGTAATCATGGTTCGGGTGTGTTGACCTCACTAACGATCGGGAGGGCGCTCCAGCCCATCGAACATCCGGTCGATCTTGCTCGCCATAATAAAATCGTTCTCGTGTAGCCCTCACATGAGGAGTTTGGCGTCAAGGGGAATTATTTCACCATGGTGTGTTTTCTTTCGACGAGAGTGCGGATCCTTGGTCTGAGCCCGGGGCATCAATACCGGCCCGGTTTGCGAGCCTGTACCACCTCACATCCGGTCGCCGCTTGAGAGCGGCCGCACCATAATCCCGCATACGACGGGGGCAAGGGCTCAGGAGGAGCGGAACCATTCTTTGAATTGGCTTTGCGTGCCATAGGCTACATCGGTCCGTTCACACCCCTGGATCCACCAGGCCTGATCAGGGCCTTGAGGATTGGAAGAGCTTGAGAGATGAGTGTACTCAAGCGGGATTGATCACGGCGCCTTCGATAATCACGCCAGCCGTGGCATATTTCCACAGTGCGATGAGCAGCTTGCGAGCGAGTGCGACGATGGCGACTTTGCGTCCCCGCTTGTTATTACGCGCGACGTGCTCGGCAAACCAGCGCGACAAGGCAGATTTGGGTTGATGGCGCAGCCACAGCCATGCGAGCTGGTTCATGATCGTTCGCAACCGCGGATTACCAGATTTGGAAACACCTTGTTCTTTGTCGATCTGGCCGCTCTTCCAGGGAGAGGGAGCAAGCCCGGCATAGGCGGCGAGCTGTCGTCGATTGTCGAAGTGCCGGCACAAGCCTTCGCAGGTCAAAACCGCCGCAAATTCCGGGCCGATCCCTTTGATCCGGGCCAGCAGTGCTGCAGGTGAGGCGCTGCCGGCTTGCTCTGTGCTCATCACCGCATCGCGTTCGGCCTCAACCGCCTTGATCTGCTTGACCAGCAGCTCAAGCCGGTCGAGTTCACGCTCGATCTGGGCCTTGAGATGCTTGGGAAGCTCGCGGCCATCGCCGGTTCGAAGCTGCTCCAGCCGGGCGCGGCGATCGCGCCGCAGCGGCTTATAGTCCTGGACCCCCTGGCTGAACAGAAGACCTTTGATGCGATTGGAATGCAAAGTCCGCTCCTTCACCAACACCTTGCGTTCCCGGCAGATCCGCCGCCGATCTTCGTCTGCCGGTGTCGGCACCCGCACCATCGAGCACACCCGCGGCTCGCCTCGCTTGTAGGCCATCAGCGCCCGGATCAAGGTCTCACCATCGATCCGGTCCGTCTTCGCCCGCCGCCTCCGGCGCGGCACCGCGATCGAAGCCGCATCCACGACATGGCTCTCGATCCAGTCCTCCTGGCTGAGGGCTCGATCGATCCAGAACCCGTCCAGACCCGCTTCCTGGATTACTACCAGCGGATAGATCTGGCCCGTGCGGGCCTGCGCTTTGCGCCGCAGCTCGCCAAACAGATCAACAGTTCCGCAAGACACCCGCCAGAAACGCTATGGCGCGGTATCTTCTCGCTTCCCGGCGAAAGCGCTGTCACAAGCCACGTCGACCGACTCAGTTCCAATGAAACAAAAATTGCGCTAAGATCGACACGGATAGCGGCTTGTGCCTGTGCGCCGTCAGCTGTCATCTGCATGATTGCCTCCAGAGTGAATGGGTTTAGCAACCTCACCTGCCAGAGTTCAGGTCGCTATCCACTCCTCATGGAATCTTTGATCTTCTTGGTGCGCAGCGAGATAGTCGCGTAACCCCAGCCGAAGCTGATCTCGGGGTGGTGCGCTTCTGTTTCAGCCAAGTCGCCGACGTCGCGCACAAAGTTGAGAGCTTCCCGAAAATTGCGGAAGCGGAAGGTCCGTTCGATGCGATGGCTGTCATCGCGCAATTCCCAATTCGGGGTCTGCGATTGGAAGCGCTGCGCTTCTGGCTGCGTGAGCGGCGGAACGCCTCCGCGGCAAGGCGTGCACTTCTTCTCGGCGAGCGTTTCGCTCATGTCTTAGCCCTCCGATAACACGTGGAGGCGAAGGTGATGCGGCTGATACAGCTCGTCGCTTGCTTTCGTTCAGCGGCGAGCAGCGGAGCTGCTCAATTCGGTTGCCTTTCTGCGGCACGCCTCCCGATTCTGGCTCATAGCCCAAAAACAACTCGAGAGCATGAGAGGTTCCCGGTCCGCCCAGAGGCGCACATGCCGCGCTTACAGCTAGGCATCGGCTGCCAGCCGTCTACCAGCCGTCTATGTGTCGCTCACTTTTGCCGCTGCCGGAGCGCTCATTTTCCTACGCCACCAAGATGATCGACCAATGGGGTCAGGCAGCAGGCGGACTTCCGCTCATGTGCAGATGCTATGGGGCACGCGGCGAGGATGAGGCAGCCTCAGCGCTCTTGAGGCAACTGGACGCGGCGTCGTCTGCACGAACGGACGAGTGGCCTTCATCATTCGCAACCCAGGAGGAGGGTACCGCGAAGATCTTGGCGGCCGTGGTCGAAAGAAGCTACGAGCGCCCAGCGCTTCGAAATTCCTTCGCCACCTTTCCGGCAGATCCGAAGGTCGCTGCCGCATCCTCAGCCGTCATAGCGATAGTTGTCTCAATGTCAGACAAGCTACCGCCAGCAGCTGCAGCTAACACAGCTGACGCTGCGGCCTTTTCGTCTGGGAACTCGCCAATGACCAGCCAATCATAGTGGCCGAACGTCAAGTACCAACCGATGAGCCTGCCTCCTACGCTTTTGAAGAGTTTGGCTACCGCTTGTTCACGATTTTCTGGCTCAGCCAACATGCTCTTGACGGCATCGGCAGTGTAACGACCACGCGAGATGTAGATCGGCACGGCATCCTCCACAAATAGTTGGGCTCCACCCGTTTTTGGACGAGGCAAGACTACTGCCGCAGCCTTTGCGGGTTCAAGAGACTATAAGCGGAGGTTGCAACCGCACGCTACTATCTGCTCGGGCGACCACTCCGCTTTGAGTTCCTTTGCCACTGCTCTCCGCTCAGTTGGAGTGAAACTCGGGAAGACGTGATGACTGAGACGGTATATGCGCTCAAGCTCTTCAATGTCGCAGATCGGGACGAGTATCTTGCCTATTCTCGCTGTCGAAGGAGGTCCAGGCAGACGGCGGGCACGTCGTGGCGCTCGGCAGGTGTCATGAGGCGGTGGCAGGCGACATGACGGGCCAAATGGCTCTCCCACGCGCGCTTTGCCGATCCGGTTCGCGTTCTGGGTCGATGTGGACGATTTTCACCACTTCTTGCCAGTCTGCCCCTACTGCGTCGGCATCGGGCAGGCGCAGATAGGTGACGAGATGCTGTTGGTAGTAGCCCGTCAAATTTCTGTCAGCAGGCGCAACATCAGAGATAGGCTGATCGGGCGGTGGAGAGTGGCATGTCTTACCCGCTCAGGGCTACTCGGCTGGCGCTCGTTTGGCATGGCAGCTAAAGCAAGCGGCGGCGGCGGCAACTGTGAGCTAAGGGCCCACTAGCGGCAGCACCCGTTGAACGATCGCACCTAGGCAGACCAGTACTACAAGCAATTTGAGAAGATTTGCCAACCTCCCGTCACGAACAAATCTATCGATGACCCAAAAGCAAATTGCCCCCACAACGACAATTATCAAAACCCCGATTAGAGCCGAAATCATAATGCCCCCTTCTCGATCCGCCAAAATCCTAGTCGCGGCAGACCTATTATCATCCTGACGGTTCGACAACTCAATCGCTGCAAGTTCGACCGGAGACCTCGCCATAACGCCGTGCACTTCCGAGGTCGCTGTCTGCTGTTCCAGCATTCGGTCAGTTCGGCGGTGCAGTCCGCCCCACTTGTAACGTCGAGGCGCAGCGCGCCCGCATCGTCGCCGAGACCGTCCCCGGCTTATCTCGCCGAGCTTTTCGACTCTGGCGATACGGAAGCCGTCGTGCGATTGATCACGGCGCTGCTGGTGCTGGTGCTTGATCTGTTTGCGGTGCTGCTGACGCTGGTGGCTACGCGCGTTTGTAGAGGGGCTTGAAAGTCGCGGCGTTGGAAATCATTCCATGCCACGGGACGGCAACGCTGAGTTAAGGAACTGAGTCGAGGGCGCGTAGGATGACTTGCAGCAAGTGCGCCCCGTCGTATGGCTTGAACAGCCAGCCAGCCGGATCAGCCATGGCGGGCACTCCGGCCTTGGTGCTTGATCCGCTCGCCGTGCTGCTGACGTTGGCGGCGAGGCGGGAATATCGCCCTATTCGTGAGGCCCGAGCGGCGACCCTAGCGCGGCGCGGGGCCGGCGCTCGCTTGCCCTGCGCTGGCGTTTGCGCCGACGCAGCGGCGCGAAGACGCGAGCAACGGCCGTATCAGCAACGTAAACCGCAACAACCTCGATGATCACCGCAAGCCACCCCGACATCCCAAGCGGTTATATCGCACTTTGGGCGCGTGCGGGAGTGGTCGTGGCCACAGCCCCATTGTGCAGGTGCGGCAAGCTAATTCTCGACTCTCCGGCCATAGCGCGTATCTACGCCCGCATGTTAATGCGTAGCCGGCCGTTGCTTTTGCTGGGGGTAAAGATCGGCCGCAACCCTCGCAGAACCTTATCCAGTTCAGGCGTAAGTGATGGGGAGGCTGCTGCGCTTCCAGTGCCGCCTTCCGTGATTGCTGAGCCAACCCACGAAACAGCTCCGCCCTCTCATGGTTGCGAGGAGCTTCCTCGCGGGCAGCCTGTCTCTCATATATTTCGGCAATGTCATTCTCTGACGCGGCCGTGGGCGGCAACTCCCTCGCCATGATCCATTCCGTTTCGGTCGTCAGGCGCGAGCAGGCGATGCTCGGCTTGTCTTTGCCGTCTCCGCCGATGGCATGCTTGAGGCGGAGCGAAATGGCGGCACGTGCGTAGCTACCGGTCCCTGGAACGGTCCCGGTCCGGGTTTATAAGAAGATAGAACTCTCGACAACAACCGCGAGCAGAAGTCGGGACATGTTTATCCCTCAATGCTCAAGGCAAATAAGAACAAGTCGCAGATCAGTGGAATTGATAATTGAGCGTTAGCGTCACGGATTGGTTGGTGACCCGTTCCTGGGTGTTCAAGACCGCAGGACCGGAAAGTGTCAATGGTCCGATCTGGTTCTTTACAAATACCGGATTTACGATTGTGAAGTTCGCCGACCGCGCATACGTATAGGCAAAATCCAAGAACCAGCCGTGGCCGAAGGCATACGTCGTGCCAACCTGCGCCGCTCCGCCCAACACCCAATCATCATTCATTGCGCTGAGCGGCGTGCTGACGGGGAACGTCATGCCCAGCGCCGTGGCAAAGGGTACCCCATTGAAAAGATTCGTCTCCACGTCGAACAGGGCCGGACCGCCACCCGCGTATAATGTGACGTTGCCGAACGCATGGCCAATGGTGGCTATAAGCGCAAGCTGCTGCTTGAGATTAACTTCCGCTGGGCTGATCTCCACGAACCCGGTGATGGGTGCGGTGGAGGGCGGGTTTGCGGTCAGAATGGTGCCGGTCCCGTTCTGGGGAATGGCCACGTTCTCCTTCGAGTCAATGTTTGCGTATTTGTAGGTGAATTTGAGGCCGGCCAGCCAGTCGCCGCCGGCAAACGGAAAGATATAGCCGATTTGGACATCGGGGGCGAAACCGGATTTGTTTCGGTTTGAAGTCGAAAAAGGGACCGCCCTCCTGCCCCTGGGCGACTAACTCTCCGGCTGAGTTGACGACATTTATGATGCCGGATACGCCCTGAAGCGATTGGTCGAAATGGGTCCAGTTGAAACTTCCGCCCGCACCGATATAGAACCCGGACCAATCCCAAACAGTAGGTAGGGCGCTGGCGGCGGAGCTTTGACGGCCATATCAGCCGCAAAAGCAGAGCCGCTCGCAGCCAAGATGAAAGCAACCCCGGAAACAATGGAAATGGTTCGGTCGCTCATTCAGGACTTCCCTTAAGCAACGATACTGCCTTCGGGAAATAGCAGCCCATTGCACGTCGGAAAAATTAACAGGCCATTGCATGTCCGAAGAGTATTCCGCAGATTCCGGCCTGTGTTGCTGTGTTTCAACGGGATGGCCAAGCGGAACCAAAACAAACGCCTATCCCCCATGGCGACTCCATCCGGCGATTGTGTGTAATTTGGAATCCGCAATCTATATCTAAAGAATATATCGATGGTTCGGCTTGCAGCCGCTGATTGCCGCAAATAGGATTTGGTTGGTGGACGGCTACGACTCGCGCATTGGGTCTGCTCGGCCGGCGCAGGAAGCGCAAAGCAGGCGCCGACCTGGCCTAACAAATCAGCGCCGACCCGATCTTCCAAGTGGCTTTCGCGCCTGGCGCGGAACGATCTCGCGCACGCGATCAAGCTCACCGCCAAAGGTGCCGACGACGACGTGGTTGAACCGGCTATCGCCGAGCGCAAGAAGGCCAGTGCGGCATTGCAGGAGGCGATCAAGAGAGATCCGCGCGGGTTGCAATGATCGATCAGCATGCCAGGACAGGCTCAAAAAGGCGGCAGGGAAAGTGGGTGGCTTTGTAAGGATTCTTGTCCCTGAAAAGGCTTTGATGGTCATCCTATCGACTTGGGGATCGATCGAGCTTTCCTGCCGGCCAAGGGTTACTGACCGGCACCCGGCTCACGCCCACAGCGGCACCGGCCTGATGCCTGCCTAGCTGCGGATCATCTTGCTGACAGCAACTGCATCATGCTGCCTGCCGCCAGACGTGACGTGGCCACGATCGGCGAGGGCAGCGCCGATTTGCGGAGCGACAGCCCCCGGCTGCGAAGAGCCTTCGCCAGGGCGACGGTTTCCGGCATCTTCTCCGAATAGGTCTTGCGACCACCACACTTGCTAGTCAGCGCCCGTTTGCGTTCACGAGCAGCCTTGAGCTTGGCGACCAGACGGGCCTTCTCAAGCTAGGCGAACGTGCCGGCGATCTGCCGCATGGCAACCTTCATTGGATCCTTGGTTTCGGTCAGATCGTCGCCGCTTGCGGTGATGATACGAAGACCGCGCTCGATCAGAGCGACGATGCCCAGCTCTTGGGTCACCAGATCACGAGCGAAGCGGCTGGCATCCTCAACAATGGCGGTCCTGACCCCGTTGCCCTCTATCCGGTCGAGCAGAGCAGCAAGCCTGGGCGGCTCTCGATTGGATCGGCACCGGACACAGCCGGATCGTTGAACCAATCCACCAGATCAAAGCCGCCACGCTTGGCGAACCCGGTGATCGTCGCCCGCTGCCGCTTCTCACTGTCCTTGTCGGCGCCGACGTTAGCGGCAGACGAAGTACGCATGTATCCGACAGCTTTTCGAGATTCCGCTTGCGCCCCGTCACTTTAGCTTGCTTCGTAGCTTTTTCTGAGGCGCGTCGCGCTGCTGCGGCCCTGCGCCGGCCTTGGTTGAGGCAATCGCTTCGTGGAGGCCACCGAATGGATGTCTGCCACGAATGCCTGCCAGGACACGCGCCGATCCAAGATTGGCTTGGCCATCGATCGATCCAGCACACGGTGCAATACACCGAGCTTTCGTCGACAGGTTTCGAGATTTCTGGCGCGACTGAGCGCGATCCACCCGGTGGCTTAAAAACTTGGGCGTGAAAAGTTCAGCGAATCGGGTGGGCCTGCTCGCGGCCTGCGCGGCGTGAATCGGAAAATCGACCGATCATTCGCAACTTCGCTGGGAATAATGACTTCGCGCAATCGCGCCCGCGTGCTGTCGATCGAATTGCAGCGGTTGGATGAATTGCACCGTGCTGAAAAATCCACTGGCTTTCGGGTCGCCTGCGAGGGATCATCCCGGCACGAATGCTCTGTTGACAGTCGCGTCAAAGGCGCCGCCGCTAACTCGCTACAAACCGTCCTTATTTTCGGGGGTGGGGCCGCCCGCGCCGCTTTGCGCATGTCATTTTCGGCGTTTCTCCGGGAGATTGATGCTGTTGGGTGACCGGATCGAAGGTGGGGTGGGCTCGCCGCGCATGCGGGCGATGCGCGCCCGAGTCCAGTCGATGATTTTGATCCAGTCGATCTTGATCATCAGGACAATGGCGGCAAGGCTGGCCACCTGGATGGCGATCGCCGCCGGCGATGTGTGGCCTTGGCGCAGGAGGCGGTGAACTGTCTCTTCCGCGGCCGTGGCGGCGGTGACGTAGATGGTGTAGCTGACCGAGCGGCCGATGAGGAAGGCGCCAGAGACGGGCAGCAGGGGGACGTCCGCCAGGCCGGCCGCCATAAACATCTGCGCCGAGGGAAACGGCGAGAACACAAACACCGCGAGGCTGGCCACCACACCAGTCTTGCTCTTTGCAAACGTTTGGCCGAGCGCCTCGAGATTGGCCCGCCGTTCGGGAGAGAGCCGTCCGCCGAGCTTGCGCATGCCGACAGCGAGGACCAGACGACCCACGGTCGCCGCCAGCGCGCCACCAGCGATCAAAGCGGCGGACGGAACGTCTTGCCACTCAAAGCGGACGAACACGAGCACCGCCCAGGTCGGCGGCCCGAAAGCGGGCATCAGATTGATCGCAAACACGATGCCCATCGCTGCCAGCAGATGAAGAACAGTGGTCATCACGAGCCCACAGCAGTCGATCGCGGCCGTACAGCGAAGATCCTGGGCAGTTGCCGCGCGTGGCGCACCTCATCGACCACCAACCCTGCTGACTCGGAAAATGGTTCCGCAGGCGTTACCGTTTTTCATCCGTCGTGGAACCGACGTGGTTTGTCGGGAAATAGCCTAGTAGAGTTGCCATTTCCGCGGCGATCGCTTGGAAAAGCGCCGTGGCCTGCTCTTGGTTCCTTCGTACGTTCTGATGACGAACGGCTGATTGTTGATGATTTCCGTTCGTTCGCGTGCTCTTTCGCGTGCTCTTTTGATTGCCGCAGTCCACCTCCCGCACAACGCGCCGATAACAACAGCTCCGAATATCACGAGTAATAAGATGATCACTATTTCGGTTGCTTCGTCGCCACCAGACTGGTTGGACTCCCACAAAACTCCGAGAATATGGCCTGGCCCATGGAACATGCTCCGCGTGTACCAGCCCGTCATTGGCAGTCTACGCGGCTAGCCTTTGGCAAATCCTCACCCTCTGCCCGCGCGTAATCTTCTTGCTGCGCACCCTATTCCTCGAAAGCCGAGCTCGGTGGGAGCTGCGGCGGCGCCATCGTACCCGCGTGCATCGGCGGTCGCTTACCGCTAAGTCTGCCGTGGTCCTATTCATGATCCGGCGCCGCAAAGCGACACTGACCCGTACCGGCAGAAGAAACAACGGGCAAACGGAAATGATTAGCAACGACGCTAGTGCTCGAGCGTCTTCAGATATGCGATGATGTCGCCGACCTGGCCTGGGTCGAACCGAAACTCGGGCATTGTTGGATGGCCGGTGACGATTCCTTCCGCCAGCGGTTCTTGTAGGTCTTCAACGGGGTAACGGTCGTGGAGAGTGCGGAAAGGTGGTGCAATCTTGAGCGCCCTATCGCCAGTCTTGCCGATTGCGTGACAGCGCGTGCATTCGGCCCGGACAAGGACGAATCCTCGCTGGGCCGACGCGGAGCGCACCTCGTCGCTCTTTGCATTCGTGTACGTCAGGCATATCACGACGCAGGGGAGGCCCAGTCCCATGATTCTTGGCATTTGTTTTCCCCCGTTTCCGGTTTCTCCGCGAATTGCCGCCGCGAACACGAGGGCCAACGCGAGCGTGCGGCAGACCGCCAGCGTCTGATAGCTCGACCCCCCGCGCCCCACTCAGAAGGGGGCTGTTGGACCGACGGTAATGCAATTACACAGCCCGGCATGTTGACGCTGAACAAATCCTGTCCCCCAGGCGGAGCCATTCGACCGTGCCGACTGGATATTTGTCAAGCAGCCGGATCAGCAAGCCTTGCTGTCGCGGTTATCTTAGCTGCCACCCCCACCATTGGTCGCCGATGACGCAGTTGCTGCAACCGCTGCCGTCAGCCATGACGCAGCCGCTGCAATTGCTGCCATCAACGGCGATGCAGCTGCCGCAACCGCCATCAGCGGCGCCACAGCTGTTGCAGTTCGGGTCGGCGTAGGCCGGAGCCGCAACTGCAAGAGTTGCGATACCGGCCATCGCAAAAACCAGTTTTCTCATTTGGGAGTCTCCCGGAGTTAATTTATCGGGAGCAATTTTTCTCAGTTTTATCGATCAGCGGCTGTGATACTCGTCACAGAAATCTTTCGGAAGTCGCCCGTAAGTCGATCACAGCCCGAGCTGGCCAACCAGGCGCGCGACGCTCGTCAAATGCCAAGCACCGCCGTGCGCGATCTTAATGCCGCGGCCGTGAGAACGCCTCGGCGGTCGCTCGCCGAGATTGCCTCGATCCCGCATAGGCCCTCGGCCTGCGTCGGCGGCCGCACGGTTGCGCTTGGCAAGCCTGGGTTCCCAAGCTTGACACCGCGCTTCATCTGTACGCCGCGCTGGCGGAAAAAGAGCGCCGTGTGATTTCCCAGCAGCCTTCAACCAGATTTAATTCCGCGTCCGCAGCAATGCGCACGCAGGCCTCTACTGAGAGTTAAGACGGAGCCGCTCGCACGCCTCACGCTACAAGGGCTAACCAGCAAGCCTTGCCAGCAGTTCGTCGCCCAAATTGGTTCGGCTTCGGATTCGGTCAGCGGGGAAACTCGTCATCGAGCAAGATGTCTCCGCCCCTATACAGCACGCACGCACTAATTGCCGACCAGGTCGCTGCTGTAATCGAGATACTGAGGAATGCGATGATCTGATCGTGGCCACTTGGCTTCCGCTATTTGTTGCTGTGCGGAGAGGCATAAGTTTTTCTCGTTAAAAAAAGCCCTGGGTAAAGGCCCCAGGGCTCGCATTGCTCGTTTTCGTGCAGCTCTGTCAGTATTGTCCTTGGTACGGTCCCGGTCCTCCGCCGCCGAACCAGTTGACACGCCAGTTGAGGCCGCCGCGGACGATGGCGCCCTGGAAGTTGAACGTGGTGCTATTGGCGAATCCATTGTGAGTCGAGGCAGGAGCTACCAATGTCTCACGACCCATGTCGTACCACAGGCCCTCGATTTTCCCGGACAGGTACGGCGTGAACATATATTCTAGCCCTACACCAACCGTTCCGCCAGTACGTGTCTGCGAGGTGCTAGCAAAATATTCGACGCCGGTGGGGAAGAACAAATCGCTAGAGACTTTCTCTCGGCCGTAGATCAGACCGCCGGTGACATAAAGCAGCGCGTTGTTGTAAGGGGCAATGCCGAGGCGACCGCGCACCGTACCGAACCAATCGAGCTTCTGGCTGGCGGTGAAGTCGCCGTTAGCCGGACCACACAACCCCGTGCACACAGCCGTTGCCGAGGCAGTGTCCTTAATGTTCGCCCATTGGAAATCGGTTTCGAAACCGTACACGACGATGCCGCTCTGCCAATTGTAGCCGATTTGGCCGCCGGCGAGCCCGCCTTCCGGTTTAACAATGCTGCCGATACCATCCCAGCAACCGGTGCCGCCTATAACGCCTGCCGGATTGATACAGTTTGAATCACCGGTGTCTCTGGCGAAGCCCCAGCCGCCGTTGGCGCCAATATAAAAGCCCGTCCAACTGGGCGGCGGGGGCGCAGGTGGCGGAGCCTTGACATAGGGCTGCCCGAGATCGGCGGCGAATGCTGAGGTAGCGGTGAGCGCGAGCCCAGCGACGGCAGCAAGCCATAGCTTCTTCATGGTCGTCCCCCTACGATGTTTGAGTCGCGAAATTCACGTGGCACTGTAACGAATCATTGCCACAAAAGCTGTGACCAAACGGCAACACTCGGGAAATACGATATAAGCTATTGATCTATCGAGGATTGCTCCGGGGAAAATGGTTAACGGGGGCCCGTTTTTCTCAGGACGGTTTGGCGCGCCTCCCGCGCAGCGGAGGGCAAAATGCAGAACGCGCTGCCACGATCGAAAAGTGTCGATCGCACCAACCTTCGCGCTCCGGCTTGCACAGATGATGCTGCCAACAATGCTGCGAAACAGAAGGAAAAAGAACTCGACTTTCATCGGCTACATTGCTGTCGCCGACCGAATCTACTCCTCCGCAGCCTTGGCCCGAGCGACGATGGCGGCGTGGTCGAAGTCATTGCAGGTGGCGATGAATTTCGTCGTGTAGGCAGCGGTCGCGGGCTCAGTGCCCTTGAGTGCGCCGACTTTGACGAAGTCAGCGTGGGTGCTCTCCCAATTCGCCGGGATGAAGGCGCCAAGGGTCGCGGTGGTGGACTGGCCCTGCAGCGCCATTTCGAGGAAACGGTCCATGATATGCACACTGTTTTTCAGCGCACTCGCGTCGTCGAGGCTGGTGGGCTTCGTGTTTGGAAATTCTTTCCAGAACAGGCGAACGGCCGCCGCCCTGTTGGTCATCGTGAACAGCAGGCCCTTGGTCATGGCGCGACAATAGCCGCGACTTCATTGGGATTGGCGTCGGCGAACGCGGCCGTCGTGGCCAGCGTCGTGCCAACCAAACCGTCCTCCAGCGGAATGTGGACGATACGCAGCGACAACCCGGTGTTCTCCGCTGCAGCCAGCATCGCATCCCATACCACCAGCGCGTCGATCTTGCCCGTGCGCAGGGCCGCGATCGCCGAGGGGCCGGCGCCGGTCGCGATCGCTGTGTACTGATCAGGCGTGATGCCGATATCTGTCAGGTTCTCCTTCAAGGCCATGCCGCCGCCAGCGCCGAACGAGGGTGCGCCGATGGTCTTGCCCTTGAGGTCTTCGAGCTTCTGGATCGGCGAGTTCGGCAGCACGATCAGGAAAGTCCCGGCATTTCGCTTGAGGTTGAAAAACGAAACCAGGTCGCCGCCCTGCTCGCGGACAGCCATGATTGCCTCGGCCGCCGTGGTGCCCACCTGTGCGTTGCGTGATTCCAGCACTTGCGCCGAAATCATTCCGGTCTGCGAATTTTGGATATCGATTTCTAGCCCCTCCGCTTTGAAGAAGCCGAGCTGTTTGGGCACGGCATACAGGAAGACTTCCTCGCCGATGCCCATCGCCGGGTGCATCTGCACCAGGGTCATCTTCTTCGGCGATTGCGCGGTAGCATCGGTCACCCCCGCGCCCATCGCCGCGAGTGCCGCTGCAAGTGCAAGACGAGAGATACGGATCTGCATAGCTGTCTCCACGATCCGAGGTGAAGGAATGGTCATGTCCGCGCTGCTGTGTTTGATCGCTGGGCCCAGAAGCAATAGCGACGTTCCAGGAGCCCGACAGCAAAGTTCAACAGAAAACCGATGAGGCCCAACAGCAGAATGACGGCAAACAACGGCGCAATCTCCAGCGCCTGGTTGTATTGCATCAGCAGCATGCCTAGGCCGGCGCTGGCGCCGACAAACTCGCCGACCACCGCGCCGATGATCGACAGTACCGCAGCCACTCCGAGCCCGGCAAACAGAAACGGCAGGCAACTCGGAAATATGATTTTCGATAGCAGGTGCCATTCGCTGGCATTACAGGAACGGGCGAGCTCGATGCGCTCGGGTTCGACTGCCTGATATCCCGCCATCGTGTTCACCAACAGCGGAAAGAAAGTGATGATCGCAGTGATGAAGACTTTGCCTTCCAGCCCGAAGCCGAACCACACCACCATTAGCGGTGCGATCGCGACCTTGGGCAGCGACTGAAACCCGACGATATACGGGTACGAGCTTTTGCCAAGCAGTGGCCAATGGGAGAGAACGAAGCCCAAGAGCGCGCCGATTGTCGAGCCGATGACGAAGCCTACCAGCGCCTCCCAGACGGTGACGCCACTGTGATACCAGTAGCTTGCGCGATCCCACGGCGCGCGGCTCAAGCCGCGCAGGAGGGCTTCAAAGACCTGTTCGGGCGGCGGCACCACGTAGACCGGCGCATGCAGCACATCGCTGGCGAGCCACCAGCCTAGGAGCAGCGCCAGGAGAATGGTTGGCGAAATCGTGTATTGCGGATAGCGCCGGAACAGGCTAGGTGGCGCTTCGCGCATCCGAACGGTATGCATCGCCATCAGAATTCTACTCCTTGCGCCTCGAGCAGAGCGCGCAAATGAGCGGCATAACGCCCGAACCCGTCAGTATTGATCACGGATAGATCGCGTGGGCGCGGCAGATCGATGGTAATGACATCAGCGATACTCCCCGGGCGCGCCGTCATGGCAATGACGCGGTCCGACAGGAAGATCGCCTCGGCAATCGAGTGGGTGATGAAGAATACTGTCTTGCGGCTTTGGCTCCAGATCCGCACCAAATCCAGGTTCATCTGCTCGCGGGTCATGGCGTCGAGCGCGCCAAACGGTTCATCCATCAGCAGCAGCCGGGGATCCTGGAGAAGCGCTCGCACGATGGCTGCGCGCTGCTGCATGCCACCCGATAGCTCATAGGGATAGCGCTGGGCAAAGTCCTTCAGCCCGACCGTATCCAGGAGATCGAAGGCCTTCGCCTTATAGCTTGACACCGCAAGCTTGCGGAATTCGATCGGCAGCAGCACGTTTTCCAATATCGTGCGCCACGGCAGCAGCACTGGGGACTGGAAAACAACCGCCGTCTCCTTGCTCGGGCCGCGTAGCGGCCTGCCATTCAAGGAGACCGATCCCGACGTATACGGCAGGAGGCCGGCCAGCAACTTGAGCAGCGTCGATTTCCCGCAGCCGCTCTGGCCGACAACCGAAATGAACTCACCGTCATAGATCTCGAAGTCGAGATTTTGCAGCGCGATCACGTCGCGGCTGCCCGCTGCCGCGTAAACCTTGGACAGGCCGCGGGCGATGATCACCGGCGGAGCTGTGTCGGCGCTCGCTTGTGGCGACGGTGCGGCGGCAAGCACAGGATTTATCGAGGCGCGCAGAACGGATCGCAAGTCCATTCGGCCTAGGATAATGCAAGGTCCCATCCAACGATAGGGTTGTCGAGGACTCGGCGCGGGGGAGGAACGGCAAAGTGCGCGCGATGCCTGGGTTCTAGCGACGCTATGCAACGAGCTTTTAATCAGTGCCCAGCAAGCGCCAAGCGTGCCGACGCGATAGGCGCCGATCAGGTGGGACGAATGGGCGTGATCCATTGCGCTATGGTCTGGACGCGGTAATCCGCAGGTGGCTCGAAACGACGGTCCGCTACGCGCACAAACAAGGCATGAGCGCGTCGCCGGTTGAAGTGCTTTTCGCGCCCAAGTGGTTTTACTGCACCCTGGCGGAGGCGCTAGCTTGGTGCCGGTTTCCGGCTTGAGCTGCGGCCACGCTTTTAGTGGTGGTTCGCGTGTGAGAGGACGGGCAAAAGTACTGCTCGCGAAATGAAGCGTGCACCCACACAGTAGGACTAACAGGGCCGCGGCGGGGCATCCACCAATTTGGGATTTATGGCCTCCAAGCCATCAGTCCAGGTCAATTGTCGGAAATCGATCTTCGCATCAGTAAGCTTTTCGGCTTGGGCCCAGCGACTCAGGCTACAGAAATCTTGATAATAGACCTCATCGATTGCCATCGGGCGCGTATTTGTGTCCCACTGATCCTTGGTGGCCTTCTCACTAAGGCCGAACTTGGTAGCTGCATACGCGGCCACATCGTTGAAATCTCGCTCGGCGACGCCGCGGCCCTTGATCGTTGCTCGCAGCCAGCGAGTAGCAATGTCGCGCCCCTGCGGACTCGCCAGCCACTTCGGGCGGGCGCCGGCGACGAGATAGCCCTGGACGTAACCGGTTGCATCCGTGAGATAATACGCCTTGTCCGGACAGATCTCGAGCGTTCGCGACCCGACCGGCTGCCATATGAAGAACGCCGCAATTTGGCTCCCGCACAGAGCGGCCGGAAGCACTTGGGTATCGAGGTTGATGACCTTGACGGCTTTTGGATCAATGTGGTTTTTCATCAGGTATTCTGAAATGAACCAGGATCCGGTAGAACCAACACGAGTGGCGATCGTCTTGCCAACTAAGTCTTGCGGAGTTTTTATCGCCTTGCTCGCGACCGCAACGTAGCCCTTGCTGTCGCGCTCGATGGCGGCGATCGTCCGATAATCGCCCCTTACGCGGAAAAAATACTGCACGCTCGGCAGGTCGCCGGTCATGACAATATCGCCTTGACCGCTCTGAAAGGACTGAAACGCCGTCGTCCCCGATGGGAACAGGCGATAGGTCACGTCCAGGCCTTCCTGTTTGTAGAAGCCCTTATCCAATGCCATCCAGATCGAATCGTTGTTGACTGACGGCTGCCCGAACAAGGTCATGTGCAGCGGAAACTGCTGGGCCTGCGCAACGGCCATCAGCAACACGACGGCGCCGCTGGCGGCGCCAAGCGCGAGAACCTTGACAGTGCCGAGCATGACTCTTTCCCTTCCGTATCAGGTCTGTGAAACGAATGACATATATCGGGCGAGCACTTTGTCGACGAGGAGGCGGAAGATGCGATCGACAATGAACCCGAGAACGCAGATCGTGAACAAAGCCACAAAAATGCGGTCAGTCTGAAGCAACATGGACGACTGTTGCAGCAGGTATCCGATGCCGGAATTTGCCGCAAGGATTTCGGCCGGGATGATGCTCATAAAAGACGACGCCATCGCAATGCGCATGCCTGTCACAATGTAGGGTACCGCGGACGGAACGACCACAAGCATGAAGATCTGCAGCGAGTTGGCGCCGAGGCAGGCTGCGGCGCGTTGCCGCGCGATTGGAGCACGCCAGACACCCGCCGTGGTGTTGATGACAACAATGAAAAACGTTCCCCAAAAGATCAAAAAGTACTTCGACAACTCCCCGATTCCGAACCAGATCACCGCAATCGGGATCATGGCGGTGGGGGAAAGATAGCGAAGCAGTTCAATAATCGGATCGAGAAGGTCGTGCACCAGACGGATGCGGCCCAGCAAAACTCCCATGATCACGCCGGCAAGTGAGCCCGTCGCGAACCCCACCAGTACGCGGACCATGCTTATTGAAACATCCGACAGTATTTCACCGCTAGCCAGCATGGGAATGGCGGCGCGAATGACCTTAAGCGGAGGCGGGATCAGAAATGGGCTGAATAGAATGCTGGAGAGAAGCTGCCAGAGGCACAGTCCAATGACAATTGAGGCGGTTCCAAGCAAGAATCCGCGGGCCCCCTGCGACGAGATCCATGAACGTGGGCCGCTGGTCGGTCGAGCAGCAACGACGGATCGGTCGTTAACATCCACGCCACGACCACCGACGCTTACCACGAAAGCACACGTCCGCGCTTAAGCAGCATCATTAATGGGCCTGCAGCTTTTGTTCCAGTTTTAGGAGGTCAGGAGTCAGTAAGTCCTCTATTTCGCCGAACATCTGCGCAACTTTGGGATCTACGAGGTTGCGTGGCCGCGGCAGATCGACATCTATCAGCCTGGTGATCATCGAGCACGGCCCCGTTGACATCACCGCGATACGATCGGCAAGCGAAATAGCCTCGGAAATATCGTGCGTGACGAACACAATGGTCTTGCCGATACGCTGCCAAATTTCTAGCAGAACCCCGTGCATGCGGCGTCGCGTGAGCGCATCGAGCGCGGCAAAGGGCTCGTCCATGAGCAGCACGGCTGGTTCGACGGCGAGACCCCGAGCGATCTGCAGCCGCTGTCGCATCCCCCCCGATAGCTCTGCTGGAAACTTTTCCCGGTGCTTGTCGAGCGCCACCATCGTCAAGTACTTATCGACGATAGCCGACCACTCGGACTTGGGGATCTTCCGCACACGCAGGGCAAACCGCAGATTTTCCTCTGTCGTGAGCCACGGCAGCAGTGCCGAGCCCGCATCCTGAAAGAACATGACGCGTTCACGGCCTGGTCCAGTTATTGGAATTCCGTCGAACTCAACGCTCCCTGCGGTCACCGGCTCGAAGCCGGCAAGAATGTTGAGCAGGCTCGATTTACCGCAACCGGACGGGCCGAGCAGGCATACAAATGCGCCGTCGTCAATGTCGAGGGAAACGTCGTCCAGCGCAGTGTAACTTCCGCGCGCCGATGCAAAGACCTTACGCACCCCATGGACGCGCAGCAAACCTGACTCCGTGAGATGAAAAGCACTCGTCGCCACCGCCTTGACAGTAGATTTGCCCAGCGCAGGTGTCAAACGTTCGAGCAGCAGGGACTAATGCCTAATCTCGGCACTCATTCACTTGTCAGAGATCACGCCAAGTCTGGCATCGTGCAGCCGACACGGATGAAGTGGCTGCCGGGGAACGTCCACCGCTGTCGGTACATTCGGCGTAGAGCTTGCCTTCAGCTAATCTGCTGTGCAAAATATGCTAAATTCATTCTCCTGACAGCGATGGCGAACGTGAAGTCGACCTCACCCGCCCGTATGGGACTGAGATCGTCTATGCATAGGGCATGAGGCCCGGCTCCTGGCCTTTCTTCGCTGGCCACGAATCGACGGACTTCCCGAATGGCATTGCCGGCCTCGGTTGCGCCTGGACAAGCGAATTGCCGCGGAAGGCGGCGATCTCCGACACAATAAATCCATATCAGCGCGCTCGCAAGACGTTGCTCGCTAATTGCGTCCCCGAGCACGTCCGCGCTGATGGAGGAGCTGCTGGCCGATGACGCGTCCGTAAACATCTTCCTTCTCGCCGTGCTTCCCGGCAGTGCTCCTGAACCCATGCTGCCAGGCCGGAAGCCGTACCGGTGCCCCAGCACTCCCACCATTTCCGGTCGAGGATCTACACGTCATCTAGGTATGGCGGGATAGGCTCGTGATTCTTGACCCGTTTTTCCGCGAGCGGGACCGTGCCGATCCTCGGATCGGAAGATTCGGCGCTTTTTTGGCAGGCGTGTACTTTTTCGCCGGCGAAGCAGTGTCGCCGTAGATTAATTGGAACGAAAGCGCCTCCCTTTTACTTTCTTACGACAGTATTCGGCAAAGCAGGCGAATGGTCCAATGCAGAAGTGGAATCCCTGGTTCGGATTGTCAGTGCAAGGCGGCCGCTTGCTTTGGGACGCGCAAACGGTCATAGCGCTTCGCCTCTTGAGGTTAGGATTAGGCGGTCCCAAAGCGCACTCGGAGGCGCAACGCATGGTGAGCGAGAAGTTCGCGGCACTGATGGAGGCACAAATCGGCGTGGCAACCGCGGCAATGATGGGCCACTCAGGTGACCGCATCACCAAGAAAGTCCTTGGCGTGTATCGAAAGCGGGTGCGCAGGAACCGCCGCCGTCTCGCAAGATAGAAATGCGCTGCGCTTCGCTTGCAGCTGCATCGGGTCGCCAGGCTTGGGAGGTGTGCCGCCAATAGAGTGCTACCGCGGATGCTCGCTCACTTGCAGTGGGACCGAGTGGTTACAAGTTCTCGCGCCGAGGCAAAGCGCGCAACGCTGATCAGCCGATAGTTCGAGCAGCGCTCCGCTTCGATTTCGGACGGAGATAAGGCATGGTAACAGCCGGATGCCGTCCGGCAGCGCAGCTCCCGTTATGCTCAGTGTTCCCGCAAGCCACAAGGCAAGCCGCTGTCCGCCAACCGTTCTCCCGACCAGTATCAAAGCTATTCCCAGTCGATCGGAGCGGGCATCTGATGTCCGCGAATACGGCGAACGGCGCGGATGGCATGACGTGTTTCCGAGCGTGCTGTTCGGCCGCCCGCGCAAGCTGACGCCGCATCAGGCCCACCAAGCCTTGAAGCGGGTGGCAGCCGGTGAGCCGCTCGCGAGATTGCATTGAGGTACAAACATCGATCATGCGACGATCTCGCGGCTCGAGACACGCCGCGCTGCGCAGGTCTGATTGATCGGGGGCTCGGCGTGATAAATTTGTCTTCAGTCGTGCACCTCGCAATAGCGGCACGTGCGATCCAATGACAAACCAAGGCACGACAACCATCGGTGCCCAGCCTTGTTCGGTGGCCGCGTTTCAAACACCGCAAACTTGGTATCGCCCGATCTCCGTGATATCGGTTCTCGAGGTACAAAACGTCGGCCCACGCCGCTCGAAGATGTCGCCTCGTCAGCTGCAGCCGCGCCCCGCAGGTCTAGTCGTCGCCGTTGATCCCTCCTTCATCGATAGCGGAAGCTTTGCCATGAAATACGACTTCGTGCCCATTTCGCAACGCAAACCGTTGCTCTGGCCGAACGGAAAGCGGCTGGCCGTCATGATAACGACCAACCTCGAATTTTGGGATGCAGTGAAAGATACGGCGAAGCCGTTCTACCCCGGCGGTCCCGGTATCGTTGGCGGCGATCTCCCGGGGAATGTCTACGATAATCCCAACTGGACTTGGCGCGAATACGGCCAACGGGTCGGGGTCTGGCGCATGTTCGATGTCTTTGATGCGTTCGGTATCCCTTCAACTTGCACCATGAACGCAAAAATGGGACTGGAGCGACGCGCAGTGATCGAGGCGGCGCTCAAGCGCGGCTGGGAAATTGTTGCGCATAATTACGTGCAGACTGAGCTGCTTGCTGATTACTTTTTTGATGAGAACAAAGAGCGCGAGGTGATCCGGGAGACCTTGCGGGTTTATAAGGAGGTCTGTGGCAAACCCGCTAAGGGCTGGCTGTCGAGCTCGCTGCGCTGCACGCTCAACACCATTGATATCATCGCCGAAGAGGGGCTGATCTTCACCACGGATCTGTTAAATGACGATCAGCCCTACCTTGTCGAATCGCGCTCCGGAAGGCAGATCGTGTCGATTCCCTATACTTCGGAGGTCAACGACTTTACTGTGTTCATGCGCCAAGGCCAGGACGTCGACGGGGCCTTTAAGGTATTTAAAGAACAATTCGACTGGCTATATCGCGAGAGCGCTGTGAGTGGCCGGATGATGAACATCGGTGTTCATCCGCACGTTATCGGCCAGCCGTTTCGCATCCGCGCACTGCACGACTTCATCGCCTATGCCACGGGCTTCGACGATGTCTGGTTCGCCACACGCGAAGAGATTGCGGAGTGGTATCTGAAAAACCACCATACCCACATATCCTGATCCAAGCGCTGGCGCCGTTGTTATGCTGGATACAGTCAACGAACAATCCCCGGCCGGCCGCTACGATGTTTTGGCGCACCGCACGCTCAGCTTCCACGCGGCGCCGGCTCGTTTCGCCAATCGCAGTGACACGCCGCGTGCGTATCTCGAGCGTTGTATTGAGCGCATCGAGGCGCTCGAACCGGCGGTGATGGCCTTCGCCTTCCTCAATCTCGAGCGGGCGCGCGCGGCCGCTGACGAGGCCACCGCGCGTTACAAGGCGGGGCGGTCGATCGGTCCGCTCGACGGTATGCCGGTCGGCATCAAGGATCTAATCGAGACCTACGACATGCCGACCGAATTCGGCAGCGAGCTGTTCCGCGGGCACCAGCCGATGACCGACGCGGCGTGCGTGCGGGCGCTCCGCCTCGGAGGCGCGATCCTCGTTGGCAAGACGGTGACGGTCTGTCTCGGTGGTGGCGATCCGGCGCCAACGCGCAATCCATTTGACACCCGCCGTACTCCGGGCGGCTCGTCGAGCGGTACAGCCGCCGCCGTTGCCGCCGGCATGCTGCCAGCGGCGCTCGGCACGCATGCGCGTGGCTCTACCATCCGTCCCGCGAGCTTCTGCGGCGTCTATGCACTCAAGCCGACTTTCGGCGCGATCAACCGCCAGGGCACGTTTTCGATGGCATACAGTATGGACCATCTGGGCGTGTTTGCCGGCACGCTCTCCGATATGTGGATCACGGCACGCCACATCGCCGGCGAAGCCGGCGGCGACCCGTCACACCCCGGTCTCTATGGCACACCCTCCCCGCCAGCACCGCGTCGGCCCGCGCGCCTCATACGCCTCGACACCGCCGGCTGGCCCGTGGCCGAACCGGCAGCAAAGGAATCCTTTGAAAAATTCCTGGTGCGACTGGCCGCGGCCGGCGTCGAAATCGTCTCACGGCACGACGATCCTGCGATCGAAGCCTACGAGATCGCCCACACGCGCTCGCCCCAGCTATGGACCAACCTCTACCGCTACGAGATGCGCTGGCCGATGTTGCAGTACCGCGAGCGGCATCGCGACAAACTGCCGCCGCGCCTGCTCGAGGGTATCGAGGACGGCGTGCATATCGGACACGACACGTATCGGGCGGCGCTGACCGAGCGCGAGAATTTCCGCACAATGCATGATGCGCTGGCGCAGCGCAGCGATGGCTTCATCACGCTATCGTCGCCTGGTCCGGGGCCGATCGGCATGGATCAGGGCAGTGCGATTTTCAATGAAGCCTCGTCTATTCTCGGTGCCCCGGCGCTGAACCTGCCGCTGCTGGCGGTCGATGAGGCGCCAGTCGGGATTCAGTTGCTCGGGCGCTGGCACAGCGACGAGAGCCTAACCGCACTCGGACGATGGCTCGCCGAGGTGCATTTTGGCAAGCCAGCGTAGGCAATTCGCCGCTGGCGCCGCTGACGGATTGCCGCTAACATTTTTTTCTGCGAGCTGCGACAGGAGAAGGCCATGCGCTGGGTGATCGGTCTGTTGGCGGTGTTAGTGCTGGCGCTGCCGCCCGGTGGGCGGGCCATAGCATCGCCGCAGGGCAAGCGCATCCTAGTGCTCGCCACCTCAAACGCCAATCCATACATCGGCGCCTGGACCTCAACCTTCGCGAAGCTGGCGACCGCCGCCGGAATGCAGGTGACGAATCTTAGCGCCAACTATGACGCTGCCGTGCAGGCGCAGCAACTCGACGACGGCCTCGCGCAAAAGTACGACATGATCGTACTCTGTTATGTCAACGATCAGGCCGTCGTGCCGGCGTTAACTCGCGCCAAGGCAGCGGGTATCCCGATCATCCTCTTTGCCACCCCGATGAAGAAACAACAAGAGGATCTTTGGACCTCCTATATCGGTACCGAGAACGCCGAACTCGGCCGGCTCGCTGGCGAGGAGCTGGTCAAGGGCTTGGCAGCGGAAGGCAAGACAACTGCCAAAGTGGTGGCCGTTACCGGCTCGACGCAGCAGATCAACGTCCAATCCCGCATGGATGCTTTCAAGGCGGTGCTGGCGCAGCATCCCGGCATCAAGTTGGTGGATACCGAGGACGGAAAATGGAATACCGCAATATCGGAGAAGATCACGGGCCAGCTTCTGGTCCGCTTCAACGGCCAGGGCGGTATAGACGGCATTTTTGATATGGCTGACAATCAGGCGACCGGCTCGATCAATGCCATTGAATCCGCCGGCGTCCCCCTCGGGGTAGGAAACAAGGGCATTGTGGTTGTCGGCAGCAACTGCATGAAAGACGGCATTGTTCACATCCGCTCCGGCCAGCAGTACGGCACGGCGACACAAATTCCGACCGAGGAAGCGACCTTCGCCGCCAAACGGGTTAGCGCCTATTTCGATGGCGACAAGTTAAAGAAATACGAGATCATTCCAGTCTACGGCATCACCAAGGAGAATGTCGACCGGTTCGCTGCAGGCTGCTCGTATTAAGGCCGATGTCTGTCCTCGCCGTTGACCGGGTCACCAAGCGGTTCGGCCCGAATGCGGTTCTCAAAGATGTTAGCCTCGCCCTTGAGGCGCACGAGGTGCGCGCGGTTTGCGGCGAGAACGGCGCCGGCAAGAGTACGCTGGTCAACGTCATTACCGGACTCTATCCGCCTGATGGGGGCACCGTCTGTTTGGACGGCACGCCACTCGTCATTGGCAGCCCGCAGCACGCCCAGGAGCTTGGCATCGCTCTGGTGGCGCAGGAGCTGAGCCTCGCGCCCGCGCTGTCTGTGCTCGATAATATCTGGCTCGGCAACCGCAAGGTGCCACTGTTTCATCGTCGCGGGGAGCTGCGCGCGCGTGCCCGAAGCGCGCTCGATAAGCTCGGTCTGAATGACCTAGCGCTCGACACGCCAGCCTCGGCGCTGAGCATCGGGCGTCGGCAGCTCGTCGAAATAGCCCGCATGTTGACCCGCGACGCCCGCGTCTTCATTCTGGACGAGCCGACGGCAACGCTGTCGGATGTCGAAATCGAGCGCATTTTCGCGGCGCTCCGCGCGCTCAAGGCCGAAGGCAAGTCGATCATCTACATTACCCATCGGCTCGGTGAAGTGTTCGATATTTGCGACAGCGTCTCGGTTTTACGCAACGGCGATCTGGTCGGCACCCGGCGCACCAATGAAATCGATCGCAGCGGCCTGATGCAGATGATGCTTGGCCGCAGCCTCGGCGAAATGTATCCGGCATGGGAGAGCAGCCCAGGCGCGGCCATGCTGATGGTGAAAAATCTCCACGTGCCGCCCCTCGTCCATGGCTTCGATCTGACCGCCGAACGCGGCACGGTAACCTGTCTTGCGGGTCAGGTCGGCTCCGGCGCAATAACTGTGCTGCGGACGCTCGCCGGCCTCACTCCAGGCGCCAGGGGCGAGATCAGTGTTCAGGGTAAGCCGATGCGTCTGCGCGCGGTCGTGCGCGCCCAAAGCGCCAACGTCAAATTCATCTCCGAAGACCGCGCGGGCGAAGGAATCTTTCTGCGGCTCAGTGTCGGGCAAAACCTGATCGCCACTAAGCTCAAGGAGCACACCGCGTTCGGCTTGCTGGCGCGGCGCGGCTTGCGCGCCAGGGCAGCGATCCTCGCGGCCGCGGTCGGGGTCGATCGCAAGCGGCTGCGCTCGCCGGCTGACGAGTTGAGCGGCGGCAACCAGCAAAAGCTTGCATTCGGCCGCTGGATCGGCGGCGACCAACCTGGCGTGCTGTTGATGAACGAACCCACCCGCGGCGTCGACGTCGGCGCTCGGGCCGAGATCTACCGCCTAATCCGGCAATTCTGCGATGGCGGCTTTTGCGTGGTGATGGCGTCCTCGGACATCGAGGAAGTGCTCGGAATGGCCGACGTCGTGGTCAGCATGTACCGAGGCCAGCAGGTGGCGAGATATCGGCGCGGCGAAGCCGACATGCAGCGCGTCCTTGCCGACATCACGCATCCGGCGGCAGCATGACCGGGCTCGCCGTCCCCGCCGCGCTGCGCCGCAGCGTGGCCCGCGCGCGCCACATCGCGCTCGCAGTCCGCCTCGCCGCGGCAGCGGCGATCGCAGTCTATGCGCTAACCACCCCGGGCTTCCTCACTCCGCTGAGCGTCAACGCGCTGCTCACCGCAGTCTCGTTTGTCGGCTGCGTCGCGGTCGGCATGACGTTCATCACGCTCACCGGCAACATCATGTCGCTGGCGCTCGGCGCCACCACTTCGGCGTCCGCGCTAATCTTTCTTGCCTGCCTTTCGTTCGGCATCCTGCCGGCGTTGCTGGCGACTCTCCTGTTCGGGATCGTTCTCACCGGGGTCCAGGGCTTTTTGGTGGGATTTTTCCGCGCCAACCCGATCCTCGTCAGTGTCGCCGCCCTGTCGCTTCTGCTCGGCGCCGCCGCGTTTGCCACCGGGGGCCACCGCATCTATCCCGGCGGGACCGGTCTGGACTTATTCAAGGGCCGCCTAGCCGGCATTCCGATCGATGCGTGGTGTTTCATCGCCACTGTCGTCGCCGGACAATTCATCCTGTCGTGGACGCGGATCGGCCAGCTCATGACCATGGTGGGCAGCAACATCCGCGCCGCGACCGCGGCCGGCGTGCCGACAACCGCGACGGTCACGGCCGCGTATGTCATCGCCGGCGCGTGCGCGGCGATTTCCGGCATCTTGCTCGCGGCGCGCTACGGCTCGGGGGACATGGAAATCGCCACTGGCTACGATTATACGGCGATCGCCGCTGTGCTGGTCGGCGGCACCGGTATTGCGGGCGGCTTCGGCTCGACAGTGCGCACGCTCGTCGGCGTCGTTGTGATCGCTGTCATTGAGGTGGTGTTGCTGCTGCGCGGGTTCAGCGAGCAACTGCAATACTTGATCACCGGGCTGTTGGTTCTCTGCGTAATCATGTTGCACACCTTTGGAGAGCGGCGATGACAGTGGGAAACGCCGTGCGGCGGCTGTTCGCTCGCTCCGCTCGGCCGTTCACTATCGTAGGTGGCACCGTGATCGTGCTCGGGCTGCTCGACCGGGGCACCGGCTATTTCTTCAGCATCGGAACCATTTTCAGCGTCATGCAATTGTTTGCTACCCTCGGGCTGGTCGCGCTTGGCCTCGGTCTGTCGATGTTAATCCGCGAATTTGATTTATCGGTATCCGGCATGGTCGGTCTTGCTGGCTGCATCGCAGTGATGACCGGCGCCACCAATCCATGGCTCGGCGCCGCCTCCGGCGTCGGCACCGGCCTGCTCGGCGGTCTCACTCAGGGTTTCATCATGACGCGGCTCAATCTCAGCTCGGTCGCTGTCACCCTGGGCGGCCTGCTAACGCTGCAAGGCCTCACCTACGTGCTGACCGGCAATCAGACCATCAGCTATCCGAACATGGCGGTGGCGCTCGGGCTCAATGCGCCCCTGGCCGGATTATTCTCGCTGCGCAGCGCCGTGGCGTTGGCCGTGTTCGCTGTCGCCGGGCTGGCAATGCACTACACCCGCCTCGGCCGCGACGTGGTCGCGACTGGCAGCGACCGGCGCGCGAGCCGCATAGCTGGCCTCAACACCGACCGAATCGTCATCGGGGTGTTCGCTGCCTCGGGGGCATCGTCCGCGCTGGCCGGCGTGCTGCTCAGCTACAGCCTTGGCGCCGCCTCGCCGGTGGCGCTGTCCGACGTGCTGGCGCCCGCCGCAGCTGCCGCCATCGTCGGCGGCGTCTCCGTAGTCGGCGGCCGTGGCAGCCCGATGGGCATCGCCGCCGGCGTGATGACGCTGTGCATTTTGAGTTCGGGCCTGAGCGCGATCGGTGTGGCACCCTATGTCCATGATCTTGTTACCGGCGCGATCATGCTCGTCATTGCCATTCTCGATGCGCCCGATCTGGCGCAGCGCATCACCACCTGGCGGTTGGACCGGGCAGAGCGACGGCAACGCAGCGCGCTCGCGAAATTCTCATCATGACTTCGCCGGCACCTTCATCGTACAGGTTCGTGCCGCTCCCCGACCGCGGTCCGCTGAAATTTCCCAACGCTGCCCGCGTAGCACTTATCTTCACCATCAATATAGAATACTGGGAACCGTCCCGATTCGGCCAGAAGGAGCCGCTGTTTGCCGGAGGACCAGCAACCATTCCGCACGCGTTGCCCGGCGACGTGCTCGATACCGCCAACTGGACCTGGCGCGAATACGGCCAGCGCGTCGGGATCTGGCGGCTCATGGACGCGTTCGACGCCGCCCGCATCGCGCCGTCCTGCACGTGCAATGGTATGATCATGCTGGAGCGCCGACGCATTATCGATGCGGTCAAGGAGCGCGGCTGGGAGCTGGTTCCGCACAATTGGGTGCAAAACGACCTTCTTACCCACTACGCTTACGAGCCTGACAAAGAGCGCGCCGTCATCCGCCGCACGCTCGATCAGTACGAAAAAGTCGTGGGCAAGCCGGCCAAGGCCTGGCTGTCCTCCGCAATCCGCGGCACCCCGCACACGCCGGCCTTCCTGAAAGAATTTGGCCTGATCGCCTATTGCGATTATCTCAATGACGACCAGCCCTATATCATTGACACCGTACACGGCCCGATCGTCTGCGTGCCCTACTCAAACGACGTCAATGACTTCAACATGTTCGCCCGCGGCGGCCTCTCCACCCGTGACGGCGTCGACATGCTGAAACTCTGCTTGGACCAGCTCCACGCCGAGGGGGCAAACAGCGGCCGGATTATGAATCTTGGCCTGCATCCGCACGTCATCGGCCAACCGCACCGCATCGCCGCGCTGCGCGAGTTCTTCGATTATGTCAGTACAAAGCCGGACGTCTGGATGCCGAGCCGCGAGCAGCTCGCAAGTTGGTATCTCGGTGAAGCGCCGCGACACATTGCGGTGCCTTGACGTGCCACTGGGTTGCCAGCATCCGGCGACGAGCCGATGAGGGTGACATTTAATCGCCTTCCACAATGACCGATTCAGAACTCTTCTAACAGCCGCCCCAGACCCGAAATTTTATCCATGATCTTGTTCTGCCGGAGCGCGTGCCAGTAGGTCGCGGTGTTGATAGCGATCACTGGCTTGCCGAGCCATAGCTCGGCAGCGGCGGCAAGGCGGACCATGCTGAGATTGGTGCCGACCTGGAGAATGGCGTCGATGTCCCGGCCATCACGGTTAAGCTCGATCAGCCGGCCGCGCAGCTCGTCGGGCGTGACTTCGGCAATCGCCGTCCAGCTTTTGCATTCAAGATACACGTCGCGCACTACCTCGAAACCCGAATCGGTGAAGTAGCGGCGCACCTGTTCGTTTGCGACCGGATAATAGGGCGACAGGAACGCGATCCGCTTGACGTTGCCGTAGGCGTTGAGCGCTGCTGTGCAGGCATGCGAGCCGATGGAAATACCCACGCCAGCCTCGCTCTCGACCTTTTTTTGGAATGCATCAGCCCCGCTGGCGCCCCCATAGAACGTCACAGCCGACATGCCCATCACCAGATAATCCGGCTCGCAGGTCATGACGTTGCGTACGGCATCGAGCACATTCTCGCCGATCAGTTGCGTGCCCGCCATGAACGTGTCGTTGCTGACCGCCTTGGCGTTCGGTGTGAAAATGCCGCGATAATGATTGGTGACGCCAATCGGTCGCATCATCTCGAAATCGGGCTGCACGATTGTGTTGGTGGAAGGGCCGATGACGCCGAACTTGCGCCGCCAGCCAAGAACGTCTCTTCCCATGGTCCGAGTGCCTTCAACGCTTCGCATCAGGGGGATCGCGCAATGTGCGGGGCCGGGTTCGGCGCGTCAAGTTCGGCGGCAGCGCCACCATGCGCCGAAAACGCCTATCAATGCGGCCTGAATATGTTATCGACGGAGACTTAGAGGCCAACGGTCAAAGGATATTTGTCCCGTATGGCACATGTGCATGACCGCGTTCTTGTGATCGGCGCGGGTCCCGTCGGCCTCACCGCTGCGCTCGGACTGGCACGCCGCAACATCCCGGTGACGCTGCTCACCGCCGAGAGCGCGCCGGTGATGGAGTTGCGCGGCTCGACCTTCCATCCGCCGACCCTCGACCTGCTCGACGAATTCGGCATTGTGCCACGCATGATCGAGGTCGGACTCAAGGCTCCGACCTGGCAGTTCCGAGACCGCGAGACCGGCCCGGTCGCGACCTTCGACCTATCGTTGCTTGCCGGCGATACCAATCATCCGTACCGCGTGCAGTGCGAGCAATGGAAGCTGATGCGGCTTCTTGAAGAGCAGTTCCGCAAGGTTCCGGGCCACGACATACAGTACGGCCATGAAGTCGTATCGGTGCGTCAGGACGCAGATACGGTCACGGTCATTGCCAATACTATCGGCGGCGAAGTGTCCTTCACCGGCAGCTATCTGATTGCCGCCGACGGCGCCCACAGCGCGGTGCGCCGCTCAGTTGGCGTCGAGTTTCAGGGCTTCACTTACCCGGAATTATTCCTCATTGCCTCGACCGACTTTCCGTTCGAGAACACGCTGACCGATATCGCCTACGTTAATTACATCGCGGACCCGTATGAGTGGCTGGTGCTGCTGCGCGTGCCGGAACTCTGGCGGGTGCTGGTGCCGGCGCCGGAAAATTCCGATCGCAACGCACTACTGTCCGACGAGTCGCTGCAACGAGTGCTGCAACGCGTTGTACCGCGGGATGAGGATTATGCCATCGCTCACCGCTCGCTGTATCACGTGCATCAGAAGGTGGCGAAGAACTTCCGCCACGGCCGCGTGCTGCTGGCCGGCGACGCCGCGCACATTAACAATCCGCTCGGCGGCATGGGCATGAATGGCGGCATGCAGGATGCCTTCAACCTGATCGAGAAGCTCGCCCGCATCTGGGCCGGTGGCGACGAGTGCCAGCTCGATCGCTACGACCGGCAGCGCCGCACCGTAGCGGTTGAGGCGGTACAGCAACAGACCCACCGCAATCAGCAGGTTATCCGCGAACGCGACCCGCAGGCCCGGCAACAGGCGCTCGACGAATTGCGGCGCACGGCTGCAGATAACGCGGCGGCGCGGGCGTACATGCTCAAATCATCGATGATTGCCAGCCTACGCCGCGCCGCTGAAATCCAGTGACTTCCACTCAGCGAGGCCGCCGATGATCATCGTCGGTGGCTGTACCACGTCGGGATGCATCGTTGGCGACCGCTCGCTGGCCACGCATGACTCCAATCTGTTCGACATCGAACAGAAATACGCAGATCTGATGGTGTCGCAAGAGACCATCGCTGCGCCAAGTTCACTCGTTCGACGCTAACCTTAGTCGTTCGTCTTGTAGCGCGTCTCGCGCTCCCAATACTCGGGAAAGCCGACGACCTTCTGCAATTCGAGAAATGAGATGCTGGGCGGCAGATTGTTCCCGACGTCCGGCTGCCGCAAGGCGGCCAGCGTGGATTGCATCGCCGCAACCGCCGAGCTTATCAGCGCAACCGGATAAAGTGCAAGCTTATAGCCGGCGTCCTGCAATCCTTTCGGCGGCAGCACGGGTGTCTTGCCGCCGGGCACCATGTTCGCCATGCACGGCTTGGTCATCGCCTCGCAGAATTCGCGCATCTCATCCTCGGTCTCGGGCGCCTCGAGGAAGATGATGTCTGCGCCCTCAGCCTCGAAATCGCGGCAGCGATTGAGCGCCTCGTCGAAGCCGTACACGGCGCGCGCATCGGTCCGCGCCAGAATTAAAATGTCGGTTTCACGCGCAGCGTCGACCGCGGCGCGGATTTTCATCCGCGCCTCATCGCGCGAAATCACCTGCTTACCACGGGTATGGCCGCATTTCTTTGGGCTGACCTGATCCTCGATCATCACCGCGGCAGCACCGGCGCGGGCGTACTCGACCACTGTGCGCTGAACGTTGAGTGCGTTGCCGTACCCGGTATCGCCGTCCGCGATCAGCGGCGTCTTGCCGGCCGCGGTGGCGCAGTTGCGCGCGCTGTCAAGCATTTCGGCAAATGAGATCAGGCCGGTGTCGGGCAGGCCCAGCCGAGCCGCCGACACGGCGAAGCCGCTCATGAACGTGACCTTGAAGCCGACATCAGCCACAAGCTTTGCAGAGAGTGCGTCGTAGCACCCCGGCATGACTTCGATATTCGGAATGGCGAGGATATCTCGCAGGCGTTGGGCCGCAGTCATGGGCGCGTCTCCCGGGTTGGCGGCGATAGGTACGGCGAACACCGCTTGCCTTGTTCTACTGCGGCGCCGTTATCCCGGCCGCCTTGATGCCCGCGGCAAAGGCTTCGGTGTCATGCCGGAACACAGCCTCGTTCTGCTCCTTGGTCAAGCCGCCGGGAACGATGCCGAGCTTGATCAGTCGTCGCGAAATTTCCGGTTTCTTGACGAAAGCCGTCACTGCGGCGCGAAGCACGCTCAGGATCGGCTCGGGCGTCTGCGCCGGCGCCAAGAACCCGTTCCACGATGAAAACTCGAATCCCGGCAGCGTCTCGGCGACAGTCGGTATGTCGAGTGCGGCTGGAATTCGTTGTGCGGTGCCGACCGCGATCAAGCGGATCTTGTCGCTATTGCGATACGGCAGCAGGGAGGAGGAATTGCCGAAATACAGGTCGACGTTGCCGGCGAGGAGGTCGGAAATCGCCTCCGGTTCGCTGCGCGCCGGCACCATAACGATCTTTACGCCGGCGCGGGCGAACAGCAGCGCCGGCGCCAGTTGGCTTATGTTTTGCGTACCGGCCACGCTGAAATTGAGCTTGCCCGGATTGGCCTTCGCGTAAGCCAGGAACTCAGGCAGCGTTTTCGCCGGCAGACTGCGTTTGATCGCGATCATCTGCGTGCCGGTGCCGACATTGGTGATCGGCACGAGTTCTTTCGCCGGATCAAAATCGAGCTTCTGCACCTGCGGTGTCAATGTGACCATCGACGAGGCCGCGAATTCCAGCATGTAACCGTCCGGGCTCGCAGACGCGACGGCGCGGGTGCCCAGCGCACCACCGGCGCTCGGCCGGTTCTCTACCACGAAGGTCTGACCGAAATGGGCAGACAGATCTTGCGCAGCCAGCCGCGCCATCATGTCAGTATTGCCGCCGGCGCCGAAAGGGACGACGACGGTCACCGATCGGTTCGGCCAATCGGCCGCTACCGCCAAACCGGCAACGGCTGTTAGACAGCAAAGAGCAAGGCACAGTTGCAGGAAGTTGGATCGGCGCCTCATTGTTTTCCCCGTTCCACCCTTTGCCGCTGGCGAATGCCGCTTGACGCACTGATGCTATCAGGGGGAAAGAACGAGACCAAGCGGCAGAGAGCTCCGCCATCGATCGCGCATTTCTCAAGTATCTCGGGATCCTCGTCGTCGGCCCCGCTGGCGAGTGTAGCCCACGCGACTATGTGGCCAAAATCAAGGTTGGCGGGCCGACTGACGACGTAGCCAAGGCGCATTTTTTGCGCTCCAGCCAACAAATCGCGATTCTCTTTTGTTCGTTCGCAACGAGCTACCGAACAGCAGAGCAAATCAAGATCAACGTGAGGCTCGCTCGGCACTTAACGTGCCCCGCGGTCCCGCGATGCAGGCACTCGGCCGCACCGCGATACAAACGATACCAAAACCGTCGATGCCCGACATTGGCACGATACCGAGGCGAGTCAGGGTGGCCTGCGCCGCTGCCAGAGAAATATCCTTCTGAGCCTTGCGGCTGCTATTCATGAGGAAGCAGCAATGTACTCAAGTGTGAAGAAACGCTCGGTTGTCATCGCCACTCACAAGACCAGCATCAGTCTAGAAGACAAGTTCTGGGCCTGCCTTCAACAAATCGCCCGCGAGCGGGCAACAACCATATCAAAACTCATTGGCATGCTTGATGCGGAGAGAAATGGCGGCAATCTATCATCCACCATCCGCGTCTTCGTGCTCAATTATTATCGACATAATATCGCTTCGAAAGAATTGAGCGATGGGGCCGGCTCGAGCTTGGCATCACTTCCAACCCCGTCCGGAACGGGCGTGGAAGGCAGCGCTACGTTGGCCGAGCCGTCAGCCTGAGGTGAGACCCTCAAGGGGCGGACTCGCCCGGCTCGCTGCCCTCGCCGCTGAGCGCGCGCCGGGGGCAGCAAGTTCCCGCAATACCTAGCCTGAGGGCGCGAAGCGTCTCCGGAGTTCCTATGCAGGGCCTGCGCCCGGTGCTCTTCGCGCAACCCGTCCCGGCGCCAGTAAGGCGCGACCTTGTTCTGCATCGTGCTGTGCCGCGACAACCTGGGGCCGCCTGAAAAAAAGCTGGGGTGCCGCTGGCGCGGTTGCCGCGCAAGCCGCGCGCAGATCGGCTGCAACGCGCTGCAGGACCGATGCAGCACCGCCGCGGCATCTCCGCGGTGGCACCCGCTATGCTCGATCCGGCGCTGCTTCGGGCGCGGCTTCATGGGCCGCCAATCGGATCGTAATGTTTGGCTATCTGATAGCGACTGAGCCAAATTAGATTCAGGAGGCTACCGCATTGGTTGTCACATCAGTTCGGGTACTGATTTCGCAGACCCGCCCGTGAGGCTGCCAATGGAAATCAATTTGACCGTTTATTTGTCTAATCAGCAGCTTGACCGTGCGGCTACCGAATCCTTCGTGGCTTGGCGCATTTACGAGCGGCCCGCCGGTTTCCACCCACTGCAGCAAAGGCCGAGCGTCGGAAGCGCAAGACCATTGAAGTTCAAATCGACCTTGAGCCGTGGACAATGCGCCATACTTTGCGGCGTTGGTTGCCAGCTCATGCAATGTGACGGCGACCCCTTGTGCCATCGTGGTGTCGAGCGACACATCGGGTCCTTCGACCGTACCCGCGGCTCGCCATCTCGCAGACAGGGCAACAGTTCTTGCTGTGCAATTCCGAATAGCTTGGCTCCAGCCCAGCGGGACTCAAGGAATAGCGCATGGACGTCCGCGAGTGCTTTAATGCGCCCTTCGATTGCACAGTTGAGTCCCTCTGTTGTGTCCGAGTTGGAAAGATGCACCGTCGCCTGGGCGGTGGCCAGGATATTCTTGCTCCGGTGCTCGGCCTCTCGCGCGAGCACAGCTATTTGCTGCGCGTGTTGTTTGCGCTCTGTAATATCCTGGAAGCAGTTTACCGCGCCAAGCATTTTGCCGCTGGCGTCCTTGAATGCCTGATATTGACCAGCGCGACGCCGCGCGAGCCGTCCGATCGCTCGACGATGATCTCTTTGTCGGTCACCGGTAGGCCAGTGCGCAACACGTCTGCCATGGGGCACTCGAGGGATAGGGTCGCCATCGAGGTGCCACATGCGGTAAGAACCACAGAAGCGATCAGCGGGGTCCATTAGCCGCAGTGCTCGACCCCAAAGCTGTGCGGCCGTTTCGTTGTAATAAAGGATCAATCCATCCGGGTCGCAGACGTATAGGGCTACCGGCAAGAGATCGAAGAGTGCGCTGGCCCGGACTCTTTCAAGAAAGCGGTCCGGCTTTTGATGCAGGGCCTTCGCGTCGAATTCCAACCGTCGTGCGGCGTTTGCTGCCGTAAAACTATTGAGACTTTCCGTGAAACCATAGCTACGCGCCAAAACCAGCCAGCGACTCTCGATGTCAAGGTAGCTGGCCTTCAATGCGGGGGCGCTTGTTTCATGGCCCTTGCGTTTGGCTTCTAACGCGCGCTCATGAAACGCGCGAACAGGGTCGCTCAGTCCCTCAAGCATTAACACGCCCTGCTGAACCGAATTCGTTATATACCGGGCCAAGCCGCATATATGTGACCCTTTGTGCACCTACCCGCCCCTGGAACCGAGCGCAGCCGCCGGCCCCCGCGCCGCAGCGCGTTGCGGCGCTACAGGAGGTCTCAGAGCTAAATTTGGGCAACCAGCACGCGGCGAGCGGCCAACGGCACTGGACCTCGGGGCTGTGGTATAAACAACGATGGCCGAAAATCCCGGCGAGAGGGAGGGGACACAATGAGATCAAGAGCAAAATTGTTAGCGAGCTTGATTGCCGCGCTTGCCATGCTAGCTGCGAATGCCGCCTGGGCGCAAAACCCAATCCCCGTGAAAATCGGAGTGCTCACCGACATGTCGAGCCTTTACTCCGACGATACCGGCCCCGGCTCGGTCGCCGCCGCCAAACTGGCGATCGCGGATTTCAATCCCGCCGCCCACAACATGAAGGTCGACCTCGTGAGCGCCGACCATCAGAACAAAGCGGATATCGGCGCCAGCATCGCGCGGCAATGGTATGACGTCGACCGCGTCGACATGATCGCGGATGTGCCGAATTCGGCTGTGGCGCTCGCGGTGAGCGACGTCACACGGCAGAAGAACAAGGTGTTTCTGGTTTCCGGCGCGGCCATCGCCGATCTTACCGGGCCGAAATGCTCGCCCAACACAATTCATTGGACCTATGATACCTGGATGCTGGCCAATGGCACCGGCAGATCAGTGGTCAAGACCGGCGGGATGACGTGGTTTTTCATCACCGCCGATTATGCTTTTGGGCACGCGCTGCAGCGCGACACCACCGCCGTCGTCGAAGCCAATGGGGGCAAAGTGCTTGGCAGTGTGAACGTTCCACTCAACACGCAGGACTTCTCCTCGTATCTGCTGCAGGCGCAGCAGTCCAAGGCGCAGATCATCGGGCTAGCCAATGCCGGCGGCGACACCATCAACTCGATCAAGCAGGGCGCCGAATTCGGTATTGCCGCAGGCGGGCAGCATTTTGCCGGATTGCTTGTCGGCCTGCCCGACGTCGAGGCGCTCGGTTTGAAAACGGCGCAGGGGCTAGTGCTAACCGAGACCTTTTATTGGGACATGACGAGGGCCTGGACGAAGCGCTGGCAGCTCGAACGGCCCGGCAAATTCCCAAGCATGATCCAGGCCGGCGTGTACTCCTCGGTCCTCGATTATCTGAAGGCAGTCGCCGCCCTCAAGAGCGCGGTCGACGGCAAGGCGGTGGTCGGAAAAATGAAGGAAATGCCGACGATCGATCCGCTATTCGGCAAAGGCATGATCCGCGCCGACGGCCGCAAGATCCATCCCGCCTATCTATTCCAGGTAAAGTCGCCGGCGGAATCGAAATTTCGCGGCGACGATTACATGCTCAAATCCACCATTCCGGCCGACGAGGCGTTCCGGCCGATGAGCAAAGACCATTGCCCGCTTGTCAATGCAGCAAAGTGAGCCGACCGCACTCCTCTCCGCCCGGGCCGCTGCTGACTGCAATCCGGCTGCCATAACGCACCCGCCCTCCCAAGAAGCTGGTGTTCATGCGTCGGTCGCCCAAACTATTCAACGCTGGGGGCGCGGTCCTGGATGATGGTCGTCCTGACCGGCTTCGTCGCAGCGGCTGCACCCTGTTTGGCTTCGGCAATGCGTACCTAAAAAACCGTGGGGCCACTCGCTATCACTATTTCGCTCGGTTCGCTGCAGCGGTGAAAACATTGTATGCTTGCTCGAGCCTCGGTTTTCGCTTCGCGACCTCGGCGCCCACTGCAGTGACAGATTTCATCAGTTCGGCCTGCTCGTGAGCCGGCAAACTGATGAGGTCGCCATGCTCTGCCCACCCTGCGCGCGCCTTGTTGAAGAACGCGATTTCCCAAGGGTTGACCTCAGCGGCGGCCTTAGCGGCGTCGGTATCGATTATGGCCTGCAGCTCTTTGGGCAACGAATCGAACCATTTTTTGCTGAGAAAGGCCATCGAGAAGATGAAGGGTTGATTGATCTCGGTGGCGTAGTTCGCAGCGTCCCAAAAATGCATCGTCGTTATGACCGTCATGGCCAACATGGAGCCATCGATCGTACCCTGCTGAATTGCCGGAAGGACATCGGCCAGCGTCATCGCCACCGGCGAGGCGCCAAGCGACTTTATCATCTCTTGCTGCATATCGGCGGCAAGGACACGCAGCTTTTTTCCCCTGAAATCGACAAGGTGGCGGATCGGACTACGGGCAATCACTAAAGACGGTTGCGCGATGAAAAGTGCCGCGCCGTGGATTCCCTTGTCGGCCCCAAGACTCAGCATCAGGTTGCGAAGTTCGGCATCATTCGCTACGCGGACGGCATGGGCCATGTCTGTGACAAGACCGGGGGCTGACAACACCTCATAACGTTCGTCGATACCAGCCAGGAACTCGGGCGGTCCAACGTAGCCCTGGATTTGGCCGAACTGCACTCCCTCGATCTCGCGCGGGATAGCTCCTAATTGGCTCGCCGGATAGATTTCACCCTTAATCCGGCCGCCGGAGTCTTTTTCGACCATGGCCGTGAACCGCTTGCACCACTCGTGCTGCGATTCATTGATCGTGGCGGTGCCAAGTTTCATTACGTAGATCTTTGCCTCTACTGCCCGTGCCGTGTCGATCGTCAAAACCGAGGACAAAGCAACTGCGGCGGCACCTACAATCGTTAACAAGTCGATTACATTTTTTGCGAGGCGCATAAGGGTCCTCCCAGTCGGAAATGATTTTTGCGTTCGCGGAGAACTTTATCGAGGCGCAACAGCGAATCGAACTGCCAAACCGACGCAACCGGCGCTTCTGACGCGCCGCCCAACTTTGGGCCGGCGTTCGATCATAGGCTGCGGTGATAGCGCGCACGATTCACCTGCGTCGTTTGCCATGCGCCGGCTGCCGTCGCAATGCGGAAGTGTCGATCGTGCCGCTTAGACCGCATTCTGGCTTGTACGCTTTTGGAGCCGGACCGGTTGGGCATGGCAAGGCAACGCGGCGCGAAGACGAATTCCGGAATTCCACTCGCCCTTCGCGCAATCTCTCTGTGCCTTAAACTGATGCTGGCCCAAAGACATTCGAATCGGACGGCAACGAAGATTCCGAATTGCCCCGCGAAACGCGCTGCTCGCGCACCGCCGCAGGGCATTTCCCAATTCTTAGTGAAAGACCGCCGAACTCGCCGGCAACGTGCGAGGCGCACAGTGACGCATGCAACCTGCAAGGGGTCCAACCGCGTCCAGGCACCGTGATCGAAAAGCGGCAATTTTGGTCAACGGGCTATGGTTGTCGCACCGCGAAAGAAGCCGCAAAAATGTGTGGATTAGATACAAAAAGGACGGCGGACAGCCTCTGAGGCTGTCCGCGAATCAATTTGCCTTCCGGTAATAGCTGATTGGATCGAAATCAGATTTCGGGCGGCAGGTAACCGTTGATTTCGAGACCGGCGCAGATTTCGACAAGAACAGGTACTGTCCAGGCCATGTCATTCCTCCGTCTTGCGGCAGTTTTTCCCTGACCGCGAAACCGATTTTTGCCGGAAAAATCCGCGACCGCAAGGCCCAAGTTCGTGGGCGAGACTGCATTGCAGCACTGCCCTCCTTTGCCCATCGCGCCGACGCTGCGAATGGTGGGCAAGCTCCCCTTGCACCAAAACGGATGTCAAAGTCCGCAAATGGGCTCTCGCGACAATGGCCACTCCTGGACCCAAGATGCGGGGCTGCGAGGCGGCGACGTCGTCTTTGGGATGGCGGCGACGGCAAATCTGCGTGCTACGCCAGCACGCAATGCGACAGGCCGCCTCCTTCTGGGGCATCGACGCCTTCGGCAATGATCCACACCCAACTCTGGCGCGCTCCTGCATTGCCAACGGGCGCTTCTGCGTCATCATGTCTCGGGACCGGCTGGGCTATCGGTTCGGCTCAAAACCGCGATAGGCATAAGGGGCGTCCTCTCGCGCAGCGGCGAGTTTGACCACGCGGTCGTGCAGCGGCGAGAGATGGCAGACCGGATCGGCAGCGCGCACGTCTCCGGTTAGCGCCAAGGCCTGACACCGGCAGCCACCGAAATCGACCTCCCGCCGTGCGCAGTTGCGACATGGCTCCTTCATCCAGGCGGTGCCGCGGAAAGCGTTGAAGGCAGGCGAGGATGTCCAGATGTCGGCGAGCGAATGGTCCCGCACTGACCAGAATTCAAGTCCGGGAATGGTTTCGGCGGCGTGACAGGGCAATACTTTTCCCGTCGGCGTTACATTGAGCGAGCGCCGCCCCCACCCCCCGACACAGGGTTTCGGAAATCGGGCGTAGTAATCTGGCGCTACCGCGTCGATGACGATCTCGCCGCGATATCGTTGTCTTAGTTCCTCTACCATTTTGACGCCGCGAGCGGTTTGTTCGGCCGTCGGCATCAATGCGGCGCGATTGCGCAAGGCCCAACCGTAATACTGCACGTGCGCGATCTCGACTCTGCTCGCGCCAAGCTCAATAGCGAGATCGACCATGGCGCCGATGCGGTCGATGTTGGAGCGATGGACAACAGCGTTCACGGTCAAAGGAATTTTCAGCTGCACCACTGCGGCCGCCAGTTCCCTCTTGCGGGCAAATGCGCCATGATAATTGGCGATATGGTCGGCCGACTCCGGTTCGCTGTCCTGAATTGAAATTTGAACGTGATCGAGGCCGGCATCGGCAAGTCCTGCGAGCCGCGTCGGGTTAATTCCCACGGCGGACGTAATTAGGTTGGTATAGAGCCCGCTCGCATGTGCCGCTGCCGTAATCTGCACAAGGTCTCGACGGGCGCCCGGTTCGCCTCCGGACAGATGAACGTGCAAGACGCCGAGCTCCGCCGCCTCCCGAAAAACCCGGGACCACGTCTGCGTGTCCAGCTCCCGCTCGCGCGCGTCAAGCGACAACGGATTGGAGCAATAGGGACAACCCAGCGGGCAGCGATGGGTCAATTCGGCGAGCATGCCGATCGGGTGAGGCGGCGAGGACGCTTCCTCGCCGGCCGGCCGCGGCTCATCAATCGTGTTTGCACTCCGGACCGAATCCTCTGTCATTGAACGTCGACTTCCAACAACTTCTTTTCAACAAGCCCTTGCAGCAGTGTCGACACGTCTGCAAGAATCCGCTCGCGCGGGGCAGCATAGACCCTGGCCAGATCATCGACCATCGCGCCAAGCGTCGCGTTGCCCGTGCAGCGTTTGAGAATCTCGGCGGCGACGGCATCTGCCTTGAACAAGCGCTCGGGCGCGAGCAGAACCCAGCCGCCATGCGCTTCACTATTCACCAAGCGCACGCCGCGCGGCAGTCGCGGTCGTGCGTTGAGGGTAATCGCCAACTCGTCGCTCACATCTGTCCCCTGTCCTGTGGCGCAAAGGCGCCAGGCGGAATATGCCCGGGTATGACGTAAGCGTGATATAGGGCATCGAGCATCGCCCACAACACGTCGCACTTGAATTCAAGCGCGAGCAGCACGGCTCGCTGAGTTTCAGCGCTGACGGCGTGAAGCTTTACATAATCGAGGGCAAAGCGGGAATCCCGCTCCGCTTGCGTCGGACGCTGTGAGAAGTAGGCCAGCGTTTCGGCAGTCACGAAATCGTAGTGCTTGAGCATGCCCTCGAGCCGCTCGCTGATGATTTCGGGCGAGAACAGTTCGGTGAGCGAAGAAGCGATAGCCTCGAGCAAGGTCCTGTCGCGGACGAAATTCACATAGGCATCGACAGCGAATTGGGTGCCCGGCAGCAAGCCGCGACACGAAGCCACGTAATCGCGGTCGAGTTGCAAGCCATCGGTGAGCTTAAGCCAGCGCGTTATCCCGCCTTCGCCACGCTTTTCGCCGTCATGGTCGACCAAGCGGCCCCGCCACTCGCGTCTGATCTCAGAATCCGGGCAGCGCGCAATCAGGCTCGCGTCCTTGATCGGAATCATCGCCTGATAATAATAACGGTTGAGCGCCCAGGCTTGAACCTGGCACTTCGTGCATTGGCCGCCATGCAGCATCTTGTGAAACGGATGCAACCGGTGGTATCGGGTGGCGCCGATCTCGCGTAGCTGCGCTTCGAGCTGATTCGCAGAAAGCACACTCACAGCACGATCTCCATGCCGTCCTCGGCAATCTCAAATCCGGCCGCTTCGACCTTGCGCCGCTCCGGCGAGCCCGCGACGAGAATCGGATTGGTATTGTTTATGTGCGTCAAGATGCGGCGCTGCGCCAGCCCGGCGAGCCGTTGCAGGCTACCGTCGGCACCATCGAGCGGCATGTGGCCCATTCGCCGACCGGTCTTTGTTCCCGTCCCGCTGACAATCATCTCATCGTCGTGAAATAACGTTCCATCGAACAACAGCACGTCGGCGCGACCAAGACGTTCCAACATACTTGCAGCTATTGCCGCAGCGCCTGGAACATACACGAGGCGCGATCCGCCGTTTCTGATCTCGACACCGACATTCACACCGTCCTGGGCCGCGAGCTCGAGCGCGCCTCTTTCCAGGTAAAGCGCCAACTTGCCGGGAACCGGAAAAACTTCAGCGTCCAATCCATTCGGCAGGGAAAACGATTCGCCGAGTGAGACCGGATGCCGATGCACAACATCGGCGGCAAGAACGCCAAAGATTGGATTCTCGGCGAGTGCGGCCAGGGTCTCACGGGTGCCAAACAGGGTGAGTTCGCCGCGTTCGCGCAACGTTAGCAGCCCGCCAATCTGATCGACCTCCGCACCGGTGAGAACCACACCGGCGATCGGACTGCCGCGCGGCATTGCGACCGGCTGCAGGGCCGGGATTGCCTGGATCTGTGCGCGTAAGTCCGGCGAAGCATTCAGCAGCACCCATTGGCGCCCGTCGGTTGTGACCGCGACGCTCGCTTGCGTGCGCGGTTTGACTCGCGGATCGCCGTCCCAGGCAAGGCGGCAAGTCGAGCAGCGGCAGTTCCACTGCGGAAATCCGCCTCCGGCGGCAGCACCGACGACAATGGCCCTCAAGTGACCCATTCGCGGCTCACGCGCCTATCATCAAACTCAAGCGGCAGCTAGCCGTTGATCTCAGGTCCGCCGCAAATTCAACCAATTGGGGAGCTGACCAAGCCATCGGTGTCGAAGCCATTTTTAGCGGTCAGTCCAAACCGGTTGGGCCGCGCGCTTCATTTAGACGACGGACAGAGTAAATCGCCTCGTCATGCCCGGCACAATAGCCTTTTCACAGGTTGCGCCAACTGAACCGCTCGCGGGCTGGGCGGCAAACCTCTGCACCGAGAGCGGCACGAGTGTGCTCGGACGCCGCACACGGAAAAACCGATGACGCCTGGGAGGGCTTGGAAAGCTCTCCCTGCCCTGGGCGGCGCTCTGGCCGCAATGGCCACGGAGACAGCGTATGAGTTTCCAGCCCAAGGTGTTTCTGGCTGGGCCTCCGGCCGCCTTGTTCGGCCTCAGGAAACAACGTGCCTTCTAAACACCACGATCAGGCGGGGGTACAGAGAGCCGCGCCGCGGCTCATCTCCCGGCGCGTGAGAATGCTTTAGTAGAGCACCTATCACGAGGGATCACTTGACATCCTTGCCGGCGGCCGTGACCACTTTGCTGGTGCCTGCAATCTGCGCGCGCTCGATGCGATAGAGAATGAAGCGGTCGCCGGCGAACAATTGGGTCAGCTGCGCCGGATCCGGATTTGCGAAATCCGGCTTGGTGAACAGCACGTACAGATAATCGTAATCTTGTGTCCAGCGCCGCCAATAGTCGCCGGCATTGGCGTCCAGGTGATTGGCGACCTGGAGCAGTCTGTTGACCGCAGGCGGAGTACCGTCTTCGGTATCGACACGGTCGCGATAGGCGGCGCGAGCGTGCAGCACCTGCTTGCCGACCACCGTGAACGCGGTCGTGACCAGGGCGGAGCGCTCGATGATCGCGATACAATCGGCGTGCATCAGGCCGTAATCGCGAACGCCGCGGTTCGGACCACCGTAGGCCACCAGCACCCTGGCGCCGCGCTTAAGAAGCTGCACGGATTGGCCGAACGACTGGATCGGCCCTGACAATTGCGACCACTTGTACTCAAGCTCCCCGGCCCGCACGGCGAGCAGCAAAATGACGCCGGTCGCAAAAACCCGCCGCACAGCCGCTTGGCGAAGGTCTACGTCAAAGCAGGCGATGAGAATGAAGGCAAGCGAGATCGGCAAGCGCTGGTCGACCATGTCGGTTTCGAACATCACTCGCGGCAGCGCCAGGTACACGGCCGCGCCGATAGCGAGCAGCGCCACGCCGAAGTCGTGGAACGATAACAGTCGGCGACGCAGCGCCCACTGTGCTGCGAGGACGATTACGACAGCGATAACGACTGCGATCGCGTCCGAGTAGGCGCGCACCGCAAATATGAGACCGTCGATCTTGCCGTGCATCTGCCAATGGAAGTCCCACAGCCCCCGGGTGGGGCTCAGCATCAACAGCCCGGCAACCGGCACGAACGGAAGTCCGGTGATGATGAAGTCGATGAAGCGATCAGCCAGCACCCGCGCCGCGCTCTGCCCTCCTTCGTGCCGGCGCGCGCGCCAATAGGCCGTCCACAGGCGGGCTGATTCGAAAGCCAGCAATCCGACGGCGTAGACGCCGAGCGCGAACAGGTGACAGAAGAACAAGCCGAGGACGAAAAGCGTCGACACCAGGAGCCGCAGTGCGCGGCTACGCTCGCGCAACGCGATCCAGGTCGCGAGCGCCCACAGCATCAGGCCAATGCCGAACACGTAATTCATCGTGCCGACGAGAAAGATGTCGTTATAGAACAGCACTGTTGCGACCAGCGGCAAGGCGGACCAGCGGCCGGACAGCCGCCGCTGCAGCGCTATTGTGCCGGACAAAATGAGCGCAAGGCTCATTAGCGTGTAGATCTGTCCGGCCAGGTAGACATTCATCACCCGCACGAACAGCGGCACGATGAGGTCCATCATCAGGTTCGGGATTACCTGCCAGTCGATCTCGTAGTAGCGGTGCAGAAAGGAATCGCTGTTAATGGTGGCGATGATCTGCATGCGCGCGAGATGGTTGACGTAGTCGGCGATCGGTGGCAGCGGATTGAGCAGGATCGGTATCGAGACGAGCGCCAATAAGACCGCGAATAGGAACGCAATCTCGCCTTTGCCAAAGTCGCCGGCACGCGTCGCGGAGAGGTCAGCCGTGCTCCTCTGCGTCAGACTTGCGGATTGCGTCAGATCGAGCATGGCAGAGGCTATCATAAACGAAAACGCGGCAAAACGGCTGAACAAGCCACTCGGCCGAGCCCGGCCCCGCATTGAGTGGGTCACATTGAGGGATCTCCGCCTCTCGTCGCTGCACTCGGTTTGCCGCGTCGCGCCAGCGCACCATCCGGGCCGCTCCTTATAATTAGACTGCATCGGGGCGGCGCATGCGAGGGGCAAAGGCGGGGGAGTCCAGCAGCCAGACTTGCGGCCGAATAACGTCTGCTCGAGCTGAAGGCGGCGGGGACCTTGCCACGCGGCAAGAGCGGCCATTTCAGCGAGGGCAACGGCCGCGACGGCGCGGGGCCGAGTTGACGCGCCGCGGCTCGCACCGACCCGGCAATGAGCACCCCGATGAGTTGGTCGCGTACCGTGCCATCAACCGCCGCGCAGAATAAAACGAAAACGGGCCACATTAACCCGAGTAGCGCGCTACGGTACTTCGGTTGCTGTTGTTGCCACCAGTAGTTTGCGACGGCTGAGTTAAGGATTAACGGGCGCGCGCAGGACTTGCCGGCCTCAAGGTGCAGAACTCTTAGCCCAAGCAAGCTGCGTATGCCAGGCATCGTATTCATATACCCAGTCCGTGTCCGTCTTTTCGCGGAGCCAAGTATTTTTGCGATTGGTAAGTTGCATTCGGTCGGTGCGCTCCTTGCGGCTGGCAGTGTAGACCGCGAGCGCTTTCGGGATGTCGTTGCAGCCGACATGATCAAGGCAGCGTGCGAGGACGACTGCGTCTTCAATGGCGGATGCCGCACCTTGTGCCATGTAAGGCATCATCGGATGGCACGCATCGCCGAGCACCACCACGCCATTCTTCCACCAGAACGGCATCGGATCGCGCTCAACAAGCGCCCATTTGCGCACGTCAGGCGCCGCCGAGAGAATGGCGCGAACTGTTGGGTGAAATCCGGCAAAGGCCGCCAGCAGCGTATTTTGGTCGCCCCTCAATGACCAGGACTTAACCTGGAAGTCGGGCTCAGGCGTGACGGCGATAAAGTAGATCTCGTCCCTGCTCTGGGTTGTAAAGTAATGCACCACATGGCGGTCGGGACCCCACCACTTCGTACGCTCGTCGATCGAAATGCCGTTTAATCGCGCCGTCGGGTAAACGCTGCGGTAGGCGACGCGGCCGGTAAAGCGGGACTTCTCGGCACCGAACAGCGCCTCTCGCACTACGGAATGAATGCCGTCCGCACCTACGACCAGCATGGCCTCGACGCGACTGCCGTCAGCAAACGCGAGCGTGGTGCTAAATTCGTGCTGCTCGATCGCGACCAGCCTTTTGCCAAAGTGAATGCAGTCGCGCGGCAGCAGCGCAGCGAGAGCTGAATGCAGGCGAGCCCGGTGGATCATGAGATCCGGCGCGCCATAGCGCTGCTCAAGCGGTTTCCCCATGATCAGAATGTTGCTGATATTTGCAGTGTCCCACTCGCGGCTGTGAAAGACTGCGGGTGCAAATCCCTCACCGCGCAGCGGTTCAGCCAACCCGAGTCCTCCGAGCGCCTTCATGGCATTTGCAGTGAGTTGAATGCCGGCGCCGATTGGCGCAAAATTCTCCGCCTGCTCATAGACCTCGGCGTTGAAACCAAGTCGTGTCAGGCTCGCAGCTGCCGTGAGTCCGCCAATGCCACCCCCGACGATCGCGATACTGGGCTTTTCCGCCATCATCTCTTTCTGTCAATCAAGTTCTTTCCCCGCTGCAAGCTGCAGCGAAGCCTCTGGCGCCTGCGTTAAACAATATTATTGGCCAAAGAAGAGGCACATGTGTCGGATCATGGCCGGTTTGGGCAATGTCGCCCTTTTGTGCCATTCGATCCCCGAGCTTACATTTCGGCACGAGTGCCTGCTCGCTCAGCGCTATCGCGCTCGACAATCGCGGGCGGCTGGTGCGCCGTGACTGCCGGCGCCGGCCGATCCCAGCGCTCGACTTCAACCAAAAGCGAATGCGCAGACGGGCCTTGCGCCAGTTTCGATGTTCCTTTGTCGAAGGTGAGCACGTTGGGATTCCCATGTTTATCGAGGGTGCCGAGGTGCCCCGGCTCGTCCGGGTCGTACCAAGCACCGGTCGCAAGTTGGACCACGCCCGGCCGGATCGCGTCTGTAACATGGGCTCCGGCAAGGCACGAACCGCGATCGTTGCGGACGAGAAGCAGATCTCCTTCGGCTATTCCGCGGCGCGCGGCATCGGCTGGATTGATCCACAACGGTTCACGGTCCTGTACTTTCTGCGCAAGGCTTTGCGTTGCTGGATCAAGCTGGCCGTGCAAGCGGGGTGCCGGCTGATTTGAGATCAGGTGAAGGGAGTAACGCTGAGCTTGGGCGGATCCGAGCCATTCCAGGGGTTCAAGCCACGTCGGATGACCGGGACAGTCCGCGTACCCGAATCCGGCGATAGTCGACGAAAAAATCTCGATTTTGCCTGATGGAGTCCGCAGCGGATTGGCCTTTGGGTCACGGCGAAAGTCTTCAAACAGAACGAACGGTGGGGTCTCCGGCAGAACGACCCGCCCCTCCTGCCAAAAATGATCGAAGTTCGGCATCGTGACCTGCTGTTTTGCAAGCTCCTCGGCAAGCTCCTCGTAAAGAAATCGCACCCACCGAATTTCGTCGCGACCTTCCGTAAAAGCTCCGCCGTGGCCAAGACGTTCCGCCAGGGCCGCTGCAATTGCATAATCGGAGCGCGAGTTATGGAGCGGCGGGATAGCGCGTTTCATTGCGTATACGGTGTCGTCCCACCAACCGGCACCGATATCATCTCGTTCAAGCGTCGTGCATGCCGGCAATACGACGTCGGCATGTCGAGCCACGGGAGTCCAGAAGACTTCTTGGACGATAATCGTATCCGGCTTTTGCCAAGCGCGCAGCAGCTTGTTTAAGTCTTGATGATGATGAAATGGATTACCGCCGCCCCACAGCAGCATGTGGATGTCCGGATAGGTATACCGCTTGCCGTTGAAATCATAAGCCTCGCCCGGCGACAGCAGCATATCGGCAATACGCGACACCGGAATGAAGCGACCGGTCGGATTGCTGCCCGTCGGAATGCTGCGTAGCGCCGCTGGCGCACGCCGCATCCCCTTGGCGCCCATTGAACCGTAGCCGACGCCGAAACCGCCGCCCGGAAGGCCGATTTGGCCGAGCATGGCGGCAAGCGTAATACCCATCCAAATCGGCTGCTCGCCGTGATCTCCGCGTTGCAGAGAGTACGCCAGCGCGATCATCGTGCGACATCTCGCGGCGCGCCGCGCAAGATCGCGGATCATTCCCGCTTCGATTTCACAGACGGAAGCTGCCCATTCCGGAGATTTGGCAATCCCATCACTTTCTCCGGTCAGATAACGCGCAAATATATCGAAACCCACGCAATAGCGACTAAGGAAATCGCGGTCGTGCAGCTCCTCGGTGTAAAGGGTATGCGCCATACCAAGCATCATCGCTGTGTCGGTATTGGGCCGGATCGGCAACCAACGCGCCGTCAGCACGTCTGAGATGTCGCTGCGCATTGGACTCGCGTATACGACTTCAACACCGGCAGCGCGTACACGTCTCATCCAATCGTTGGCGCGGTGCACGCCCATACCGCCGCTGTCGATCTGGAAGTTCTTAGGAGCCATTCCGCCGAAGCTAAGAATGAGCTGCGTGTGCTGAATAATGCTGTCCCAGGAGGTAAGCCTTCCACCGACTGGTTCTTCACTACCCACCACGTGAGGCACGATTACCATCGCGGCGGCGCGGCTGTAATCGAGGACATGGTCGGTGAATCCACCATGCAAGTTGAGCAGCCGCTTAAGCAAAGTGCGGGGGTGATTAACTCGACCAGCACTGGCCCAGCCGTAGGAGCCGGCGAAAATCGCGTCATTGCCATACTCGCGCCGAACCCGGTCAAGCTCCGCGGCCACAATATCCAGGGCGCGATCCCAACTGACACGAACGAACGGCTCGACTCCGCGGCCGGTGCGTTTGGAGCCTGTCCCCTCGCGCAGATAAGATTCGCGTACTGCCGGAGTCCGCACGCGTGCTGGGTGATCAACGATCTCAGCCAGCGCGCCATACATCGTCCCCGGATCAGGATCCTGCGGCGATGGACGTACATGTTGAATGCGCCCGTCCGCGACCTCGACTTCATAAGTGCCCCAATGCGAGCCGGTTGGTATTGGCTTCATTGTTTCTCCGCGGCCGATTCGATCATGACCAAGAAGCTCTCCCGCAAGCGGCGCCTCATTAAGGCTTGGGCGTTTCGGTGACTGGATGATAGCGTATGCAAACGCGGCGAGCGAGCTTTACGCGACACCATAGGGCGTTTGCCCAGTTGTGACTGCGATCGAACCACTATAGTTCTGCGACGGGGGAGCGTCATGAACACCGGAATTGCATCATCGTCTTGGGGCGTCACCCGAGCCGAAAACCGGAAGCGGTCCCTTACGTGCAGGCGCGAACGATCTGCGAGAGCAGGGGCCGAAGGGCGCGAGCCGATCGTCACCCCGGCGCAATCCAAAAGAATTGCGGGAGATCGCCGGCATACGCTCTCAGGTAACTTCATGCGGCGTGCAGCGCTGATGGAAAGCACCAGACCCGGCAACCGGGTGGGAGTAAAGGAAATCGGATTACGTCTTAGGAGGTACCATGAAGCTTACAGTCAATACAAACCATTTAACTTTGATCGACAGAGTTGTCGACGCCGGTATGCTCGGCAAAACCCGTGAGGCCGTCTTGAATTCGGCTGTCATTGAGCACGTTCGTTATCTTCTCGCTGGCGGCTCTCCATTTAAAGCCTGGCAACCTAGTGTCGTTGAAGTTGATACTCCCGCCTACGGTCCGATACACGAGGAATTGGTGATCTCGCCAATCACCGGAAAGGCTATCCCAGTCCGTGCGGGCGAAGTGCTGCGGATCAGCCAGGTGGAGGGAGGAACCTGCGTCGATTACAATGCCTATAATCTGCACGACTATAAGGAGTGGCTCGATTGCGGATTCAATCGCACTCGAGCAATGGCGTTCGGAAAAGGTACGATCATCTGGAGCGGCTCTCCGCGCGCGCGACCCATTCAGGCCATCCTCGATCACTCACCCGGGCTCGAGCAGTATTACCAGGGCCACCGATGCAACGGTTTGCTGAACGAGATCGAATATGGGTTCGTTGATCATCCCAGCTGCCAGGACACATTCGCCGAGGCAATCCGGGAATATGGACTGACGCCCGACGACGTGCATGATTCATATAACCTTTGGATGCGCACCAATGTCACTCCCGATGGCAGGCGGGAAATGCACTGGAATCGCGCCAGAGCTGGTGACTATGTTGATCTTCTGGCGGTGATCGATACCCTCTCGGTACCGATTATTTGCGGCATCGACACGATTCCGCTGAACAATTACGGTCCAGGATCGATACGGCTACAGATATTTGCGGCGTCGCCTTCAACGAAAGGAATCGTAGAGGTAATTCAAAAACGATTCGCCAGATTCCACGCTCAGAAAACGCCGAAGGACTTCAAGATCAAAGATATACGCGTTCAGCGAGAGCTAGAGCGAGATCCAAATTATGCACCCGATTACTTACCGAAACCAGCCGAGAGCGCAATCGAGGTTAATCTCACACCAGAGGCGGAGCGAATGCTGGACGCGCTCCTATCTACCGGCGACTATTTGGAAAAGAAGGAGCACGCGCTGCTGAATTGTTTTCTGCGCTACTATGACGTTGCATGGCCTCGCGATCACGTCAACACCAAGTTGGCGTTCCGGCCAAGGTGAAACGGGGGTGCCCGCGCATTCCATAGGAGCCTGCCGGCTCGGGGTCTCTGCGCTCCGACCTTAAAGAGAAATGGTCTGATCCGAATCTTGCCGGCCCCTTAGCGCTGAAAAAGAAAACGCAACGGAGTAAAGCTATCGCGGTGCCGCAGCCTGTCCTCAGCCGAAGGCCGCCGGGCGGCGCAAAGCCTGCAACGGCTACCGTTGCCACGATCCCACAGACGGTCCGTTGTTGGGGCGCTCATGGCACGCCTCTTGCTCCCAGGAGACACAGCATAAGAGGTCAATGACGGCCCTGGCTATTGCCATTATGCTGTCTGTGTCACCCGACCACGACCTGGAGGGTCAAAGCCATGAGGAGTCAATCTTCCCGGTTCACGCCGATATCGCGCCGACGTTTCCTGAACAAATCGGTAGCGGCCGCCGCCGCGCTCGCGCCACTTTCGCCGTTGCGGGTGCGGGGCGCGGCGCGACTGAAGCAAGTTTCCATGACCCTTGACTGGCTTTACGAAGGCACCAACGCCGGCTTCATGATAGCGCACGAGAAGGGGTTTTATCGCGACGCCGGGCTCGACGTTACCATCGCCCCTGGCAAGGGCTCTAGCACCACCGCCCAATTGGTCGCCAGCAAGGCGTCGCAACTGGGATTTGCCGATGGATTCGTGGTCGGCAATGGGATCAGCAAGGGGATGAGCCTTAGGACCCTTGGCAGCATATTCCGACGCAACCCCGCTGCCATCATTGTATTCGATGACTCTCCAATCAAGTCGCCAAAGGATCTCGAAGGCAAGAAAATCGGCATCAGCGCTGGCAGCGCGGTCATCCAGCAATGGCCGGCGTTCTGTAACGGCGCAGGTGTGGACGCAACGAAAGCCCAGATTGATAACATTGACCCGGCTGGTCTCGCGCCGGCACTCATCACCGGCAAGGTCGACGCGCTTGGAGTTTATGTTTCCAGCTACGTGCCGCCTCTGGAGATCCGCGGCAAGAAATCGCTTCGCATCTTTTGGTTTGCCGATTACGGAGTTACCGTTGTCTCGAATGGCATCATCGCACACAACGACCTGATCAGGAGCGACCCGGCGCTCATACGGGCGTTCGTTCCGGCGTCGATCAAGGGCTTCCTCTACGGGCGACAGCACCCGGATGCAATCGGCGTGGTGAAGAAGTACCAACCCACTGTCAAGGAAACGATCACCAAGCGCGGCCTCGAAGTATCATGGGAACTCTGGGTGACGCCGAATACCCGAGGGAAGCCGTTGGGCTGGGGTTCCGAAACCGATTGGACTTCGACGATCCGAGTGCTCCATCAATACGGGGGCGTGAGGACTCCCCTCAAGGCAAGCGACCTCTACACCAATGAATACATTCCGACCGGCGCCGAGTTTATCCCGCCGTACAAGGCTTAGACCTGATTACACGGATTCCGGACTGGCTTGGGCGCGGTATCTGCGCCGTGTGGTCGTGGCCAAGAACGAAGATTTTAGGCGAGCGTCACCAGCTGTAGGTTGAGCCGAAACGGCGGCTAGCGCCGCGCCACGCCGCCGGTCCGCCGCGCCGTAGGTATCGCGCGGCCTGCGCCTGCATCCAGGCTTCGACCTCGCGCTCGGCTTCGCCTTTGGCAAAGCCATAACTGGCCTGCAGCCGGCTGATCAATTCGGTTCGACGGCCGGCGATGCGGGTAAGGTCTTCATCGGTAAGCTTGCACCACTTGTCGCGAACCTCATCCTTAAAACGCAGCCAATCGAGCCGGAACCAATTCCAGTTCATCGTCGCCTCCCTTACTTGCGGATGGGTACTCTGCCGCTTCGCTGGACAAGCGCCCCATTCACTGCGCCGAACTTCTGGCTACCTTCCCGGGAGAGTTGCGGGAACTCCCATCACGGCTGAGGACGGTCGCATGACAATCCCCCCATGCGGCCTCATTTCGACTAGATCGCGGTCATTCGGCGAACAATGAGCGACGATTGCGTGATTGCGCCGGGGGGGCCGATCGCCGAGCGGCCCATGGCTTCTCATGCCAGGCAGCGTCGCGGGTTTCGGCCGTGCCCGAATCGTCTGCGGAAAGTTTCTCTACAAACCGATGCTGATCGCGGCAGGTCAGCGCACGCTGGAGCGCTACTCTGTTCTCGGTCCGCAGGTCCGGCGCTATTCGCAAGCTTCAGCCAGCCTGAATTTGACCTGGTTCGCCATCACGGATGACGCCCCATCGGCGCCAGCGCCAGAGAATCCGCTGGCTCCCTCACTGCGAGGGCGTCGGCGTTCGCGAGCTCACGCGTGGCCCCCTATCGCTCGACCAGCGTCCAGCCGCTGAAGCGAATAAATTTGAACTGCTTATTGAGAACGCCTTCCAGCGCCACCATTGCAGCCATTATGCCGGGAAACGGCGAAGGGCGTAGGATGTCGACGAACATGCAATAGCGGAGTTGGTCGGTTTCATTGGCGGAGACGTGCAGCAGCGTGTCGTCGAAGATGAACAACTTGTTGTCGCACCAGTAATTGATCTCGTTGCCGACCACGATATAGGCAGATCGATCTCTTATGTCGTTAATGTTGTAGAGCACGCGCAAGGTGGGCCGCAGCCAACCGAAATGCGGAGAAGTGGTGGTCTTTGTGTTGAAGACAGAAAGTCCGATGGTTTTGATATATTTCCATGGCTCATGGAACGCAGGGACCTTCACGATCGCGTCGTATTTGACCCCATACGACTGCCAGAAGATCATTGCACGTCGGTGCTCTTTCGATTGCTGCTCGACCTGCCGGACCAGGTCGGCATGATCGGCGGCCTGGATCAGTCGCCTGACTTCGTCCTGATGATCGGCCGGAAGGTCGCTCAGCCTATAGACCCCCTTGTTGATGTAAGGCAGTGAAAACAGATCCAGGAGAATATTGATTGGCGACAGCATCCAGACGAGGAAGCCGTTGCCGATGAAATAGCGGCGCAGCGTGGACGGTCTCAGCCCCTTGTTACGGCTCAGGTCATAGGCGCCGCAGACCGCGTAGAACAGGGCAAGTTTGGGAAAAATGTATGCGATCGGCACCAGCACGACGACGGGAAACAGAATCCTTCTGACAGTGAACTTGCAAACCCTCTCAAACAGCGCGCGGCCTCGCAGCGGTTCGCTCAACGTGGTGCTCATATTCGAACGCCTTTTTGCTCGGCAAACCAACGCAGCGCGACTCGATTTGCAAACGAGGAATTGGGACGAGCATGGAATGCGCGCATCCCCCTCCCCTGCCTTCAGAGGACACCCTACGGTCCCCTGGCGGATGGCGCAATACGAGTGCACATCTGCGGATTTCCACTGCCGTGCACTGCCATCGCACTGCCATTGAACCGCCGCGAACCAGCGTCAGCCTGCGGAGAATGGGATTCGTCGGGGGGATGACATGCCATTGCGGTTTTACCGCCGGTTTCGTGCCGGCCCATTTCGAATGAATGTGAGCACGCGCGGCGTTTCGTGGAGTGTCGGCGGCAGAGGCGCCTGGGTGACGTTTGGCGATGGCCGCGTACGCACAAGCCTCGGCATTCCCGGGACGGGGCTCGGCTGGTACGAGCAACGGCGGCCGACCACGCCGGCCATCGCCGGAAACATGCCGACACTGCGAGCCACGCTAAGCCGGGCGCTGTGGGCAATCGCCATGCTCCTTATCGCCGGCATAGCATTGGTGCTTGGCGCGGCGGTTCTCCCCCGCTAGGCCATCGGCTGAGGAAGACCTGCAACGTGTTAACATTTGATTTCGCCGGCCGCACCGGCTGACGGACCCCGGACGGCGGCTGCCCTTGATGTACGCGTCCAACACGGGAGTTGGCGGCTCCGGTCGCCTGTCGTGACTGCGCCGTTACGCCGGCGCGCCGGAATTGATCTCGCTCTCATCGGCCTTCGCGTCATCCGCCAGCGCGACTTCAAGCAATCGATGGCAGGCGACGAGGTCGTCAAGCGCCGCCACCAGCTTGCGCCTTACATCATCGGCCATCGGCGCGCCCGGCGCGGGGGGGACCGCCACGGCAGCCGGGGGCAGTGGCGAAGGCGCGGCCGTTTCGGTGTCTGTCCCCTCATCCGCCTCCTCAGGCGGTGGGGGTTCGGCGCCGGCTTGCCAGACATTTTGCACAAACGGGGCACCCTGCTCGCGCAGGATGCGCTGAACGCCGCGGATCGTATAGCCCTCGCCATAGAGCAAATGACGCACGCCGCGCAGCAGATCGATGTCCTCCGGACGGTAGAACCGGCGGCCGCCGCCGCGTTTCATTGGCCGGATCTGCGTGAAACGGCTCTCCCAGAAACGCAGCACGTGCTGCGGCACGTCGATCTCCTCGGCGACCTCGCTGATGGTGCGAAATGCTCCCGGAGCCTTGCTCAATGCCGTGTCCCCTTATACGAACGGCGCCGTCACGGCGACGATTGGCCTTTCACGAGGTTTTGCCTTCGCCTTGCGAATTGATGCGCTGCTTGAGGATGGCGGAGGGTTTGAACACCATAACCCGGCGGGGCGAGATCGGAACCTCCTTGCCGGTCTTGGGGTTGCGCCCGATTCGCTGCCCCTTCTTGCGCACCACAAACGACCCAAACGAGGACAATTTTACCGTCTCGCCGCGCTCCAGGCAGTCGGTAATTTCCTTGAGCACCAGCTCCACAAGCGCGGCCGATTCGCTGCGCGACAAGCCCACCTTTTGATAAACCGCCTCACACAAATCTGCGCGCGTGACAGTCTTTCCCGGCATGGCCAGCCCCGCAAGCACGAGGACCGATCAAGAATCGGCTCATATCGTGCTGATTTATCAACGATATGAGCTTGTCGGGACAGGGTCAACGGCCTTCCGCAAGCCTTGGCCGCTGCCGACGGCCCGCACGGCTACGGGCGTAGGCTACCAGCGCACCAAGGCTGCGCCCCAGGTGAAGCCGCCGCCCATGGCTTCAAGGAGCAGGAGATCGCCGTGTTTGATGCGCCGCTCGGCGAGCGCATCGGCGAGCGCGAGCGGGATCGATGCGGCCGACGTATTGCCGTGTCGATCGACCGTGGTGATGATTTTTGCCGGCGCAATGCCGAGCTTGTGCGCCGAACCATCGATGATCCGTTTGTTCGCCTGATGCGGAATGAACCAATCGACGTCGTCGGCCGTATAGCCGGTGGCCCCGAACGCATCTTCGACCACATCGGTAATCATTGCCACGGCGTGGCGAAACACCTCGCGGCCTTCCATCCGCAAATGGCCGACTGTGCCGGTCGATGATGGGCCGCCATCAACATACAGCTTGGACTTGTAACGGCCGTCGGAGCGCAGATGCACAGTGAGGATGCCTCGCCCCGCGCGCACGTCCGGCGCGTTCTGTGCCTCAAGCACGACCGCACCCGCCCCGTCGCCGAACAGCACGCAGGTCGCACGGTCGGTCCAATCGAGGATGCGCGAAAAAGTCTCTGCACCGATGACCAGAGCGCGCGAAAAGGCTCCCGATTTCAGGAGCGCATCGGCCGTCGCCAAGGCATAGACGAAGCCCGAGCACACCGCCTGCAGGTCGAAGGCAGCCCCGCGGGTGATTCCGAGATCGGCCTGAACCGAAACCGCACTCGCCGGAAAGGTGTTGTCGGGCGTCGAGGTCGCCAGCACGATGAGGTCGATGGAATGCGCATCGACCCGTGCGTGCAGGAGCGCCGAGCGCGCCGCCTGGCTCGCCATCTGCGACGTCAGTTCGCCGGATGCGGCAATGCGGCGCTCGTGGATGCCGGTGCGTTGCACGATCCATTCGTCTGAGGTGTCGACCATTTGCGCAAGATCCTGATTGGTCAGAATCTTGCTCGGCAGATAGCTGCCGCAGCCGAGAATGACCGAGCGCCGGACCGTCACGAAGCGGCTCCGCGGAGCGCCTGGTGCTGATATTGGTGATGGCAGGCAAGCGCAGAGGCGATCTTGGCGCGCAATTCCTCACGCACCACGCCATGGCCAACCTCGATCGCAGCGGCGAAACCCTCGGCATCAGTGCCGCCGTGGCTTTTGATCACGATGCCGTTCAGTCCGAGAAAAACACCGCCATTGGAACGGCGCGGGTCGATGCGTTCCTTCAACTGGTGGAACGCGGAGCGCGCGAACAAATAGCCGATGCGGGCGCCGAGCGACCGGGTCATGGCGCGCCTTAGGTATTCGCCCATCTGCCGCGCCGTGCCTTCGGCGGTCTTCAGGGCAATGTTACCGGCAAATCCTTCGGTGACCACGACGTCGACTCTGCCTTGGCCGATGTCGTCGCCCTCGACAAAACCCTGGTAATCGAGGTCGGGCAATTTTTCCTCGCGCAGAATGCGGCCTGCCTCCCGCACCGGCTCGAGCCCCTTGACCTCTTCAACGCCGATATTGAGAAGGCCGACGGTGGGGCGCTCCAATCCAAAGAGAATGCGCGCAGTGGCTGCGCCCATGACAGCGAGGGCCACAAGGTGCTCCGCATCGGCGCCGATCGAAGCGCCAAGATCGAGCACGATCGATTCGCCGCGCAATGTCGGCCACAGGGCCGCGATCGCAGGCCGCTCGATGCCCGGCAATGTTTTGAGTTCGAATTTTGCCATCGCCATCAGCGCGCCGGTATTGCCCCCCGAGACGGCGACGTCAGCCTCATCCTTCTTCACCGCCTCGATGGCGAGCCACATAGACGATCTCCAGCGGCCATAGCGCAAGGCCTGGCTCGGCTTGGCATCCATGCGCACTGCGACCTCGGTGTGGACGAGCCGCGAGGACCCTTTCAACGCCGGCCGCGCATCGATAAGCGGCGCCACCTGCGTCCCATTGCCGAAGAACAGAAATTCGGTTTGCGGATGGCGGCGCAGCGCCAGTTCAGCGCCGGCCACGACCACAAGCGGGCCGTGGTCACCCCCCATCGCATCGAGCGCAATGCGGACCTTGTCTGGCATCGAATGATTAAACCGTGCGTGCTAGATCCGCGGGCGCCCGGACGAGAGCCAGCTAAACAATACCGGCTCGGCGTACGGACACAACTGCGGTCAGCTGTCATTCCGGTCGTTCCTGGCCCAGCCCGAAAGTGCCGCAAACGGGCTTTCGTCCGGCTCACGCTCCTGTGGCGGCGGCGGCTCGAATGTGGCGCCGGGTTTGCGCGGGTAAGGATCGATTCCGAGGATGAGAAACTCGGTCGCAATCGCGCCGAGGTCCACAACACCGCCGAAGAGCGGCTCTGGCTCATCCCATTTGGCTTCCGCCAGTTCGTCGGTGTGCACCACGTCCGCAAAGTCCCCAGGTGATGGCGCCGGCGGAATGAACAGGAGATCGACTTGCTCTTCGACCTCGTTGGCGAGCGGTTCAAGAGTGACGACGCAGTTTTGCCCGATTGTCGCCGAGACGCGGCCGATGACGCGCAGGCCGGCGCCTTGCCGGGTCACGTCGAAATCCGCTTCCAGCCGCGGCAGATCGCGTAGACCAGCCATGCGGGCCACGGCGGCGCGCTCCTCGGCATTGGCGGCCAGGGCAAAGTGCTGGCCCGCTTCCGCGATGTCATCGCGCGCGACCGGAACCTGCCATGGCGGCGATTCGGGTCGCTGCAGTTTAGGCTGAGGCATTCACAAAGGCCTCGGGGTTGGGAAAACACAGTTGGCCCGCCATTAAGGCTTCCTCCTCCCGAGCATCGAGTTCTCGCACGGCGGCACAGGCATAACGCGCAAGGCGCACCGCGCGATCATCACGCTCCGGCCGTGCAAAGATATTGCGCGCGAGCGCGTTCTCAAAGGCCCGCTCGTCGGCCGCATCCAGCGCCGCCAGGTAGGCGGCCTGCCGCCCATAAAAGGCCTCGGCAAAACGTCGCATATGCTTGGGAACGGCTAGATCGCCGATGCCCATTTCGCGCAGGTTGCCATCGAGATCGCGGCAAAACGCATCGAAAAGCCGCTGCCCGAGGCTGCGCGCCCGCTGTGTCTCGCGGCCAAGCCGGCGCAGCAGCAGCACCATGTGCAGCACGATGAGGTCGAAATGGCCCTGCACCGTATCCGGCACCCCATAATCCGCGTAAAAGGCCCGCGAACGCGCCTGCGCCACGATCACGCCATAGAGCGCGGCAATGGTGCTGTTCGCGGCGCGGCGCTGAAACAACCGCCGGATCATGGGGATAGTCCGTCTCGCGAAGGCCGCGCTGGGCTGGCCGATTGAGCGCCGGCCATTTGTCGCAGCGTCGCGGCGATCGGGTTACGGCAGTCGACGGGCGGAGGCAAGGCGGAGCAACATGTCGGGCGACGGTAAGGGTCGGAGCGGGCTTGCGCCGCAGGGCGTACGGCGGACGGGCCCGGCCTGTCTTGTGGTCCTCGCGCTCGGTCTTCTACCGGGCGGTTGCTTCGGGGAAACATTTCAGCGCGGCTACGTGCTTCCCGACGGCGCCTTGCAGCAGGTCCCGCTCGGTGCCTCGCAAGAGCAGGTGCTGATCGTGCTCGGCACGCCGTCGACGGTCGCAACCGTCAGCGGCGAGGCCTTTTACTACATCTCCCAACGCGCCGAGCGGCCGTTCTCCTTCATGCCGCCGAAGGTCGTGGACCAGCGCGTGATCGCGGTCTATTTCGACAACGGCAGGAAGGTCAAACGCGTCGCCGAATACGGGCTGAAGGACGGCAAGATTTTCGATTTCATCAGCCGTACCACGCCGACGGGCGGCGCCGATCTGAGCCTGCTCAACGGGCTGTTCCGCATCATCCTCGACAAGACGACGTAGCGCGCGCAGCCGGTTGAGCTGGGCTGAATCAACGCGCCAAGACCGCGAGCAACAAGAGCGCGACGATATTGGTGATCTTGATCATCGGGTTGACCGCGGGTCCAGCAGTGTCCTTGTAGGGATCGCCGACCGTGTCACCGGTCACCGCCGCCTTGTGCGCGTCGGAACCCTTGCCGCCGTAATGGCCATCTTCGATGTATTTCTTGGCATTATCCCAGGCGCCGCCGCCCGACGTCATCGAGATGGCGACGAAGAGGCCGGTCACGATAACGCCCAGCAGCATGGCGCCGAGGGCGGAGAACGCTGCGGATTTGCCAGCTGCACCGCCGCCAGCAATGAAGTAGATAACGAAATATCCGACGATCGGCGAGAGCACGGGCAACAGGGAGGGCACGATCATTTCCTTGATCGCCGACCGCGTCAGCATATCGACCGCGCGCCCGTAATCGGGCTTGTCGGTGCCCTTCATGATGCCAGGCCGTTCGCGGAACTGTCGACGCACCTCCTCGACGATCGAGGATGCGGCACGGCCGACCGCAGTCATGCCGAGTGCGCCGAACAAGTAAGGCAGCAGCCCGCCGAACAGGAGCCCGACGACGACGTACGGGTTGCTCAATGAGAAATCGAGCGCCACACCCCGAAAATACGGATGCGCTGCACCTCCGCTGATAAAGTAGTTCAGGTCCTGATTGTAAGCGGCAAATAGCACCAGCGCGCCCAAGCCGGCGGACCCGATGGCGTAGCCCTTGGTCACTGCTTTCGTGGTATTGCCGACGGCGTCGAGCGCATCGGTCGATTTGCGCACCTCCCGGGGCAATCCAGCCATCTCGGCAATGCCGCCGGCATTGTCGGTGACCGGACCAAACGCGTCGAGCGCCACCACGATGCCGGCGAGCGCCAGCATCGTCGTCACCGCAATGGCGATGCCGAACAGGCTGGCGAGGTTGTAGCTCACCAGGATGCCGGCGATGATCACCAGCGCCGGCAACGCGGGCGCTTCGAGCGATACCGCGAGGCCTTGGATCACGTTCGTTCCGTGACCGGTGACTGAAGCATGGGCGATCGAGCGTACCGGCCGATAATTGGTGCCGGTGTAGTATTCGGTGATCCAGATGATAAGGCCGGTCACCACAAGCCCAGTAATGCCACAATAGAACAGGTCGGCGCCGGTGTAATGAACGCCGGCGAGCGGACCGAAGCCGATGAGGAAATGGACCACCGCCGCGATGCCGATAAGCGACAGGATCGCGGTTGCAATCATGCCCTTGTACAGCGCCCCCATGATCGAGTTGTTGGCGCCCAGTCGCACGAAGAACGTGCCGATAATCGAGGCGACGATGCACACGCCGCCGATCGCCAGCGGCAATGTCATCATCCGCGTGACGGTCTCGGCGTTGACTGGTCCGAAGAAGATCGCGGCGAGTACCATGGTGGCGACGGTCGTGACCGCGTAGGTCTCGAACAGGTCGGCCGCCATGCCGGCGCAATCGCCGACATTGTCGCCGACATTGTCGGCGATGGTAGCGGGATTGCGCGGATCGTCCTCAGGGATGCCGGCTTCGACCTTACCGACGAGGTCGCCGCCCACGTCTGCGCCCTTGGTGAAAATGCCGCCGCCGAGACGAGCGAAGATCGAAATTAGCGAAGCGCCAAAGCCGAGCGCGACCATCGAATCGATGACGGTGCGGTCATTCGCTGCCAAGCCGAGCCCATGGGTGAGGAAGCTGAAATAGAGCGTCACCCCCAAAAGCGCGAGCCCGGCCACCAGCAGGCCCGTAATAGCTCCGGCACGGAAGGCGAGCTCGAGGCCGCCGGCGAGCGACCCGATCGCCGCCTGCGCGGTGCGCACATTGGCCCGCACCGAAACGTTCATGCCGATGAACCCCGCGGCACCGGACAGGATGGCACCGATGGCAAAGCCGACGCCGACAAGCCAGCCAAGCAAGAATCCGACGATCAGAAAGATGACAATACCGACCGCCGCGATCGTCGTGTACTGCCGGCGCAAATAGGCCTGCGCGCCCTCGCGGACGGCGGCCGAGATTTGCTGCATCCGCTCGCTGCCAGCATCCGCCTGCATCACCGCATAGGTGGCCCAGACGGCATAGACAATGGCAAGGCCGCCGGCGGCGACGATGAGCCATAAGGTTTCCATTTTTAACGACCTCGGTTGTCTTGAGGGGCCGGAACTTCGCGAGCCGGCCCGAAAGGAGGGCCCATCGACGCACTCTTAGCGCATGATGGGCGTAAAAATTGCCCGCGGACATTGCACAAATGCCAGTCGGGCGCAACGGCATAGCTCAAGAATTCCGAGAACAAAACAAGCCGCACGACTCGTCGCACAATCCACCCGGATTGCAGGAAACGCGGACGCGGCTGCCCGCCGTTACTCCAGTTCCACGGTGCCAAAATCGGCCGGAAGAATGACTTCGAGAAGCTCGCAATCGTCGGAATAGTCGAGCACCTTGTGCTTGATGCGCGGCGGCTGCAGCCAGCATGCGCCCTCGCGCATCGTCATCTCCCCCTGCCCCTCGTAGTCACCTTTGATCCACCCCTTGAGCACGTAAATCATCTGGAATTCGACATCGTGGCAGTGCTGCTTAGAGACAACCGCCGGATCGCAGGGCGGGATCATTTTGATGACGTGGGCGCGCGCCAGGCCTTTTGTTGCGGCCGCAATGCCGAGATCGCGGTATTGGGCGTAAACGCGCAAACCGCTTTCGAATCCGTCGGGGCTCAAATGGCTGGCGACGAAGGTCTGCCTGGACCGCATCGGCTTGGCCGCCGGCTTGCGTTTGGGCGCGGTGCGGCCAGCCCGTGCGGCGGCTGCAGGCGAACGGGATGCCTTGCCCGCTGGCCGTGAGGCCGCTCGGCGCCGTGCGGCATTTTTAATTTGCCTTCCCTTGCGCATGTGTTTCCTCTCAGTAGCCTGCTTTCCGCCGAAATTTGCCGCGCCGCGATCAGAATTGCAGGGCTCCGTTGTGGCGGATGACCACCGAGCGCGACTCATTGGGCGTGTGCGCCCCCAATTGGCCGAATGCCGCCTGCGTTTCCTCGATCAGAAGGTCGATCACGTGGCTCGGGCCCTCCTCGCCTAAGGCCCCGAGGCCCCAGAGAAACGCCTTCCCGGCAAAGGCTGCGGCGGCGCCGAGCGCATAGGCGCGTGCCACGTCAGTGCCGCTGCGGATGCCCGAATCCATCATTACGGTGGCGCGCCTGCCGACCTGACGCACAATGGCGGGCAGCGCGTCGATCGGCGCCGGCAGCGCCTCGATCTGCCGCCCGCCGTGATTGGAAACGATGATGCCGTCGACGCCGAGCGATACCGCCTTCTCGGCGTCCTGCGGGTGCAGGACGCCCTTGAGCACGAGCGGTCCCTTCCAGCGGTCGCGGTAGCGGGCGATCTCCTCCCAGGTGAAGGCGCCGCCCATCTCGCGGCGGGCGAATGCCACCATCTCATTGACCGACACATCCCCCGCATAGGCGCGCAGGTTGGAGAAGCGTGGAATGCCGTTCCTGCGCAGCGCCATGGTCCAGGCCGGCGACATCAGCATCTGCACGATCTTTCTGAAGTCTGCATGAAACGCGCCGCCGAGACCGACCGCCACTTCGCGCGCGCGCGTCGTGCGCACCGGAACATCGATGGTGAGAACGAGCACGTGGCAGCCCGACGCCTGGGCGCGCCGTACCAGATCAAAACCGATGGCGTGATCGCTGCGCGCAGCCCGATAGAGCTGGAACCAAAACACGTCGGGGGCGACTTCGGCGATTTTTTCGATCGTAGCGCAGCCCACGGTGCCGAGCGTGTAGGGGACGCGGGCGTGCTGCGCCGCGCGGGCGAGATAGATGTCCGCGCCCGGCCAGACGATCGCCGGCCCGCCCATGGGCGCGACGCCGATCGGCGCCGCGTAACGGCGGCCGAACAGCTCGATCTCGCAGGGCGGCAGCGAGGGCATGACGCCGTAACGCGGCACCATCTCGACCGCGTCCAGCGCCGCCCAATTGCGTCTAATCCCGGAATCGTCCCTGCCCGAGCCGCCGTCGCAATATTCGAAGGCGAAATGCGGCAGGCGCTGCCGGGCGCGGCGGCGGAGATAATGGATGGTCGGATAATGCCGATAAAGCGCAGCGTAGCGCGCGTTGGCGTTCCTGCCGGCGCGCGGCTTGTGCTCCGCTATGGGTTGCGGAATAGACCTTTCGGCTGCCGTGTTTTCTGGCGCGGCAATGGCCGTCGGATCTTGCATGGGTGCTTCCTCCAGGAGCCCCATTATAACAATATTGCAGGGACAACGTGGCTGCGCACGGCATATGACGACTGCCCGGCACGAGGCCCTCGCCGGCCGCGCGCCGGTGCCCGCCGCGGCACCGCTCAGAAATGGGTGAAGGCGGGTTGCGCGAACCTCAGCGCCTTGCCATCCGACAGAAAGCGCGCGCCCCGCCCCGTCACGACCTGGCCGATGGCGGCAACGGCCACACCGGCGCCGCTGGCCGCGGCGGCGAATGGCGCGAGGTGGCCGGGCGCAAGTGTCGCCACGATTTCGTAATCGTCGCCGCCGGTGAGGAGGGTTTCGATAAGCGACGGGTCGCGCGCAAGCGCCGCCCGCGCCGCTTCCGACAGCGGCACGCGGGCGACATCGATTTCGGCCGCGACCGAAGAGGCGCGGCAGAGCTTTGCGAGGTCGCCGGCAAGCCCGTCCGAAACGTCCATGGCTGCCGAGGCGTGCGCACGCACGGCCTCTGCCATCGCGTTGCGCGGCTCGGGCAACAGGTAGCGTTGCTGCAGCTTTGCGCCAAGCCGCTCCGGCAGACACCAGCGCGTGGCGAGCTCGCGATCCCGCCGCAGCCGCACGCCAAGCGCCGCATCGCCGATCGTGCCGCTCACTACGATGCTGTCACCGGCTTTGGCGCTCGAACGCCGCACCATTTTGCCGCGCGGCACGGCGCCAAAGGCGGCGATTGAAATCGAGAGCGGTCCCGGGGTTCGATCGGTATCACCGCCGAGCAGCGGACAACCATAATGTTGCACATCCGCTCCGAGCGCCGCTGCAAATGGCGCGAGCCATTTGTCTTCGATTCCGGCTGGCAAGGCTAGCGACATCAGAAATCCGAGCGGCCTCGCCCCCTTGGCAGCGAGATCAGACAGGTTCATGCGCAGGGCCTTGCGGCCGATTGTTTCCGGCGGATCGTCGGGAAAGAAATGCACGCCGGCGATGATCCCATCCGTGGTCAGCACGAGGTCGCAGCCGGCCGGCGGCGTCAGGATCGCGGCATCGTCGCGCAAACCGAGAGCACCCGCATCCGTTGCCAGCGGGCGGAAATGGCGGGCGATCAGGCGCTCTTCGGCCGACATGTGTTGAGCCATGCGCGGCTCCGCTTAACGGCCGGCAAATTCACCCGGGCGTAATTGATGCGCAAGCTGATCGAGCACCGCATTGACCATGCCGGTCTCCTCGTCGTCGACGAAGGCCGCCGCGATGTCGATGTATTCGGCAATGACGACTCGGGCGGGCACATCGGCCCGGTACGCAAGCTCGTAAGCGCCAGCGCGCAGCACCGCGCGCAGGATGGTCTCGATGCGCTTGAGCGGCCAGCCGCGGTTGAGCGCGGCATCGATCAATGGGTCGAGGCGCTTTTGCTCGCGCACGACCCCGCCAAGGATATCGCGAAAATAGGCCGCCTCAGCCGGCCGGTATTGCGCGCCCTCTACCTCGCCGCCAAGCCAATGGCTCTCGAATTCGGCCAAAATCTCATTGAGACCCGTGCCCGCGAGGTCCATCTGATAGAGCGCCTGCACGACGGCGAGCCGGGCAGCACCGCGCTTGTTGGCCTTGCGCGCTGGCCTTGCGTTTGCAGGCATCGTTTTCATTGTGGCGTCATTTTTTGCCGACGTTCCCTGCAAGCCTGCGCTTGAGCGTGATCAAGGACAGGGCGGCACGCGCCGCATCGCCGCCTTTGTCCTGATCGTCCACGCGGGCGCGCGCAAAAGCCTGCGCCTCGTCCTCCACTGTGATGATGCCGTTGCCGATCGGCAAGCCGTGCGCGATCGAAAGTTCGACCAATCCGCGCGCCGATTGATGGGAAACGACCTCAAAATGAATGGTCTCGCCGCGGATCACGCAGCCGAGCGCGACCGCGCCATCATAGGGGCGGCGGCGGCGCTGCGCCGCATCGACGGCGATGGCAATTGCCGTAGGAATTTCCAGCGAGCCTGGCACGTTGATGAGGTCGACGGATGCTTGTGCGTCTTTGAGTGCTTTGGTCGCGCCTGCGAGGAGCAGGTCGGCAATCTCTTCGTAGAAGCGCGCTGAAACGACGAGGACGCGCGCGCCATTGGCATCACTTCTCTCTTGCCTGCCCCGCCGCGGTCCGGCCATCGCTTGCGCTCCCGATTGCGTGCCCTCGTAGCAAGGCCGGGCGAGGGGAACAAGCGCAGGCATTGGTCTATGACCACATGACCGAAAAGTCGAAAGCTCGTCCAAGGTGCTGCGGGACGAATACCCGGGGCTGCGCAGGCTGCGCAGTCTGTAGACGTGGTCATATTGGTGCACGGCGGCTGGCAATGTCTCTCCGGCAACATCAGGCGGCACGTCGAGAACCAGATTAAAAGGGGCCATCATCCAAACGGCTAAAAGCCAATGGGCTTTCTGGCGCAAGATCTTATCTGTAAGCGCTGGTCGCAAGCAGCCTCTTGAGATAGAGCGTCACGGCGTCTGCCGCGGGCACTTGGGAAAACCTCGATTGGCCGAAATTTGCCGGATGCATTTACAAACTTCCGGCCGCGTCGGGTCTATGTCGAAGGCGGAGCCCGAACCGGGTGTCGACGAGAAGAAACCAGAGCAATGCGGCTATCGAGGAGGTTCTACTTCCGTCTAGAGAGCCGCGGGCGCGCCCTCCAAAAGCCGCGCGGCGTAGCGCGCCATGATGTCGACTTCGAGGTTCAATTTCGCCCCGATGGCGAGCGTGCCAAGCGTAGTGACCTTGAGCGTATGTGGAACGATGAGCACCGAGAAAGTATCCGCTTCGATCTTGTTGACGGTCAGTGAAACGCCGTCGAGAGCCACCGAGCCCTTGGGCGCGATGAAGCGGGCAAGTCCGCTCGGCGCGCGAGCGGACAGTACCGACATGTCGACAAAATCGTCGCGCGCAACCAGTTCGGCAGTACCGTCGATATGGCCGCTGACCAGATGCCCGCCGAGTTCGTCGCCAAGGCGCAGCGAGCGTTCGAGATTAAGGCAGCTGCCGCGCTCCCAGGCGGCGGCAGTGGTCATGCGCAGAGTCTCGGCGGCGGCATCCACCGCGAACCATGAGCGGTTTCCCGTTCGCCCGCGCTCGATCACGGTCAGGCATATGCCCGAACAAGCGATCGAAGCACCGATGTCGATCGTACCCGGGTCATAGCTGCAACCGATGCTGATGCGGCGCAGACCTTCGGCTTTCTCTTCGATGTCGAGCACCTCACCCACATCGCTGACGATACCGCTAAACATGGTTCACCTGCGCTCGAAAGCCTGGTGCTGATCGGCGCCCGCCGGTTCGCCTTTGACCTGCTTCAGCTTGGGTCCAAGAGCCGCTGCAGCGGGCCCATTGAACGCGTCAATTCCGTCGGCGCCCACGATCCTGGACGACGTGAACACATGCAACTCATCGACCAGATCGGCGGCAAGGAGGGATGCCGCAAGCGTAGGGCCGCCCTCGACCATCAGCCGCGTGACGCCGCGGGCGGCGATCCGCTTGAGCGCAGCAACCAAGTCGAGGTTCCCACCGCTCGCCGTGCTGCGCACCACATCGACACCCTTCTGTCGCAAGGCAATCTCGGCCGACTGCGACGCCTCTTTTGCGGCCATCACCAAAACCGGCGTCTGGTTGGCCGTCTCGACCAGTCGCGACCGCGGCGGGACGCGAAGCCCGCAGTCAAGGACGATGCGCAAGGGCGAATAAGCGGCCATGCCGGGCAGCCGACAGGTTAACATTGGATCGTCAGACAACACGGTGCCAATGCCGACCATCACGGCATCGCTCTGCGCCCGCATCAGGTGCACGCGCTCGCGAACGGCCTCACCGGTAATCGCCAGTTGGCGACGGCCGGCAGCGCCAGCTTTGCCATCGGCCGAGACCGCAAGCTTGAGCAGGACATGTGGGCGCCCGTCGCGCATGCGGCGAAGATGGCCGGCATGGTCGCGGCGCGCTTGTTCGGCGCCGAGGCCCACCTCGACCGCAATTCCGGCGGCGCGCAATCGCGCGTGCCCGGCACCGCACACCTCTGGGTTGGGATCCTCCAGCGCCGAGACGACGCGCGCGATGCCGGCCGCGATCACCGCGTCTGCGCAGGGCGGGGTTTTGCCGAAGTGCGCGCATGGCTCGAGGGTAACGTAGATCGTGCCGCCGCGCGCTGCTTCACTGGCGCGGCGCAGCGCCTCGATTTCGGCGTGCGGCCGTCCGCCCGGCTGGGTCCAGCCGCGGCCCGCAATGCTCCCGTCCCTGACGATCACCGCGCCCACCGCAGGATTGGGCCAGGTGCGGCCCAGTCCGCGCCGGCCCAGCGCAAGCGCGAGAGACATCAATCGCGCGTCGCTATTTTGCGCCATCGCGCTCACTTGCGCGCGAGCACGGCGGCCTCGTCGGCCGAAAGCTCGGCGAGCGCCGCCTCGAAATCCTTGGCCTCGCGGAAATTTCGATAGACCGAGGCGAAGCGGACATAGGCTACGTCATCAAGATCGCGCAGACACGCCATCACGGTTTCGCCGATCGTTTCCGAGGAGACCTCGCTTTCGCCCAGGCTTTCCAGCTCGCGCACGATTTTCGATACCATCTGGTCGATGCGCTCGGGTTCAACCGGCCGCTTGCGCAGCGCAATCTGCACGGAGCGCAGGAGCTTGTCGCGGTCGAACGGCACGCGGCGGCCGTTGCGCTTAATCACGGTCAGCTCGCGCAGCTGTACCCGTTCGAACGTGGTGAAGCGGAAATTACAGGCAAGGCAGACGCGGCGGCGGCGAATGACTGACGAATCCTCCGTCGGCCGCGAGTCCTTCACCTGGGTGTCGAGGCTGCTGCAGCTTGGACAGCGCATTCTTGCCCTCCCATTGCCCCTGCGCGATCAAGCCTGATAGATCGGGAAACGGCCAACCAAGCGGCTCGCCTTCTCGCGCACTTTGGCCTCCGTATCAGCGTCTTCTTCGACCCCCTTTTGCGACAGTGCATCAAGCACTTCGGCGATCATCTCGCCGATCTGCCTGAACTCGGCTATGCCGAAGCCGCGGGTGGTGCCCGCCGGCGTGCCGAGGCGTATACCCGAGGTGACCGTCGGCTTTTGCGGATCGAAAGGAATGCCGTTCTTGTTGCAGGTTATGCGGGCGCGACCGAGGGCCGCCTCGGCCAGCTTTCCGGTCAGTCGCTTTTTATGCAGATCGAGCAACATCAGATGCGTGTCGGTCCCGCCGGAGACAATATCGAGCGCATGCGTCCGCAAAGTTTCGGCAAGCGCTTTGGCGTTCTCGACCACATTCCTCGCGTAAGTTCTAAACGACGGCCGCAAGGCCTCGCCGAAAGCCACCGCCTTTGCCGCAATAACATGCATAAGGGGCCCGCCCTGCATGCCGGGAAACACCGCCGAATTGAGTTTTTTTGCCAACTCCTCGTTATCGGTGAGAATGGCGCCGCCGCGCGGCCCGCGCAGCGTCTTGTGCGTGGTCGTTGTCACCACATGCGCATGCGGGAACGGGCTCGGATGGGCGCCGCCTGCGACTAGGCCGGCAAAGTGCGCCATGTCGACCAGCAGATACGCGCCGACCTCGTCGGCAATCTCGCGGAAGCGGCGGAAATCGATGATGCGCGGATAAGCGGAGCCGCCGGCAATGATCATCTTCGGCCGATGCTCTTTGGCGAGCCGCTCCACCTGCTCGATATCGATGAGATGATCATCTCGCCGCACGCCGTAGGGCACGACTTTGAACCAGCGGCCCGAAAGGTTCACCGGCGACCCATGAGTGAGGTGACCACCGGCCGCCAAATTCAGCCCCATGAAGGTGTCCCCGGGCTGCATCAGCGCCATAAAAACTTCAGCGTTGGCGGACGCGCCCGAGTGCGGCTGCACGTTGGCGAAGCGGCAGCCGAACAGTTTTGTTGCCCGCTCGAGCGCCAGCCGCTCGGCGATATCGACAAACTGGCAGCCGCCGTAATAGCGGCGCCCGGGCAATCCTTCGGCGTACTTGTTGGTAAGCACCGAGCCCTGGGCCTCGAGCACGGCGCGGCTGACGATGTTTTCCGAGGCGATCAACTCGATATCGTCGCGCTGGCGGCCGAGTTCGCGCGCGATCGCGTCGGCGATTTCGGGGTCGCTTTCGGCGAGCGAGGCGGAGAAAAAACCTTCGACGATGAGCTTTGCAGCTTGCGAGGGCATGGGGTATTCCTTGCCGGGCCAGACCCCTGGGTTGTAGGCCCCTCCGCTCGGCGATAGCACACCAGTCGGCGAGCGCAAGACCTATGACTTGTTGCAGGCGCTGCCGCTACATCTTGGAAGATGATGATCAATCGTCGAAGCCGCAAGCGCGGATGCCTCAGGCTTGGAGCCACGCCAGCGCGGCGCCGCCGAGCGCGCTCAGACACACGATCACAAGCGGCGGCGCCCGCCAGGCGATGAGCAGAACAAAGCCGACAAGCGCAATGCCGAAATCCCCGGCGGATTGCACGGTGCTGGTCCACAACGGATTGTACAGAGCCGCAGCGAGCAGGCCGACCACGGCTGCATTGACGCCGCGCATCACCGCTTGCGCCAGCGCACGGGTGCGAAACTCGTCCCAGAAGGGCAAGGCCCCGATGAGAATCAGGATTCCGGGGAGAAAAATGCCGATGAGACCGAGCACGGCGACGGCAACGCCGTGTGGCCAAGGAGCGGCCACGGCGCCCAAATAGGCCGCGAAGGTAAAGAGCGGGCCGGGAATTGCTTGCGCGGCGCCATATCCGGCAAGAAACGTGCTGTCGCTCACCCATCCCGGCGTAACGAAAGCCTGGCGCAGCAACGGCAGCACGACGTGGCCGCCGCCGAACACCAGAGCGCCCGAGCGATAGAAGGCTTCAAAGAGCGCCAACGCCGGCGCCGCCACCACGCCGCGCACGACCGGCAGCCCGAGAAGAATAAGAAAAAATGCCGCTAGCGACAAAAATCCGACGGTCCGCGAGACCGGGACCGCCAGATGCCCGCTGGGCGGGGGGTTGGCCGAGCGGCAGAGCCAAAGGCCGGCAATTCCGCCAAACGCGATGGTCGCAATTTGAGCAGCTGAATTTGTGCTAAACAGGATGATCAGCGCCGCCAGCGCTGCGATCGAGGCGCGCTCGCGATCGGGGCACAGGGTGCGCGCCATGCCCAAAACCGCCTGCGCCACAATGGCGACGGCGACAAGCTTCAGGCCATGCAGCAAGCCGGCGCCGATCGGCCCGCTCAGAGCGCCGGCCCCGTAAGCGAACAAGACGAGGATGATCGCCGACGGCAGGGTGAAGCCGGTCCATGCTGCAAGTGCACCGGGAAAGCCAGCGCGCATGAGTCCGATGGAAAAACCGACCTGACTGCTCGCCGGACCGGGCAGGAATTGGCATAACCCTACCAGGTCGGCGTACGCACGCTCGTCGAGCCATCGCCGGCGCACGACAAACTCGTCGCGGAAATAACCGATGTGGGCGATCGGCCCGCCGAAGCAGCTCACGCCGAGCCGGGAGAAAATCCGCAAGACCTCGAGCGGCGATCCTTTGAGCCGATCCTCATCTGACAGCTGTGGCGCCGCCAACGCAGCCGAGCCGCCTGGCTCAGGTCGTTGGCTCATGCGTAATTGACCATCGCCATGAAGCCGAAATCCATATGCAGCTGCTGGTGGCAGTGGAAGAGGGTCGGCCCCGGATTGTCGGCGACGAAGTCGAACTCGACCTCCTGGAATCCGCCGAGCATGACCACGTCCTTGATCACGCCCGCGGTCGGCTTGCCGCCGACGCGCACAAGCTCGAAACTGTGCCGGTGCAAATGCAGCGGATGCACGTCGTCGCTGGCATTGCGAACTCTGAAGCGATATCGCCGTCCTTCATGCACCGTATAAGCGGGTTTCATAGTTTGCATCGAAAAGGCTTCACCATTGAGCAGCCATTGATTGAACCCGTCGAGTGCGCCATTGTGTTTGACCACCATGAGCTCGAATGTTTGGTCGGGTGACGCCGGCGTCGCGTCCGGTTTGCCAAAGATCGTGTAATCCCATTTGTAGGCAGCCGGCTTGCTCCATTGCGGGTTCCCCTTGGCGTTTGCGTATTCGACGATGATGCCCATGCCGTGATGGCGGTCATTATCATTGAGATCACCCATGACCCAGACGCCCGGATCGTTCATCTCGACGATGGCCGAGATACGCTCGGCCGTGCCGAGCCACAACACCGGCACCTCTGCCGGCGTGGGGACTGGATTGCCGTCCAGCGCAACGATCCGGAAGACGTGGTTGGGCAGTGCCAGACCGCGGATTTCGCCGGCGCTGGCGTTGAGCACGTGGAACAGCACGCGCTCTCCTTGTTTGACACGGATCGGATCGCCCTGTCCGAGCATCTTGCCATTGATGCTGAAGAGATCGTATCCGACTTCGTAGCCCTTCGGGCCGCCGAACTGCGCGTCGGCCCTTTTGCCGGTGTCCTGCAATGTCTCGATCGGCGCGCCGGCGAGAACATCCATCGGCATGTCGCCGCCCCGGCTGAACGACGGCAGGAATTCCTTGAGCACCAGGAAGACCTCGCGGTCGTAGGCCCCGGGATTGCTCGCCGGCTCGATATAAACCGGGCCGGCTTGACCCGTATAGGTGCCGCGACTGAGATCGCCCCCCGCGATCACATGGGTGTGATAGAAGCGCAAACCGCCCGGCTTCGGCACGAATGCAATCCGGCGCTTGCCGTGCGGCGGCACGTAGGGCGTCCCCTCCTCGGCCGCGCCATCGACCTTGCTCGGAATCATCTGTCCGTGCCAATGAACCAGTTCCGGCGTGTCGGTTTGGTTGAGAATGTCGACGACGACGGGCCGCCCCTCCTTGAGCCGGATCAGCGGGCCGGGAAATTGCCCGTTGTAGAGTGTCGTCGCGACGATGTGGTCGGGTGCAAGTTCGACGAGGCCGGTAGCGATGTGCAACGTGTAGTCGGCCTTCTGCGCCGGCGTTTTGTCCTCGGCTTGGGCAAGGCGCGGGGCGACACCCAAGGCCGGCGCCATGCCGGCGATCTTTAAAAGCGAGCGGCGATTGAGGGTCACGGCTTTGGTCCTTTGATTAGGTCCTTAAGATGGCGGCCCGTGCGCAGCTATGCGCTGATGGCCGAGACCCACAGCAAGCGCACTGGGAGCGTTGCCCTAGGAGCGGTCGAGGTGATCCGAGGGCAGCGGCGCTCGAGCACCGGACGCTTCGGCTTTGCGCTTTAGGCAAATCCGTAAAGCGCGCGGGCGTTGCCGGAATAGATCTGCTTGCGCCGCGCGTCGCCGAGATTCTGCGGTAGGGCGACGAAGGGATCGTCGAAATCCCAATGCGGGTAGTCGGAGGAGAACAGGATGCGGTCGAAGCCGATCGCCTCCATGGTATCGACCAAATGCGCGCGATTATCCGGCTCCTCCATCGGCTGGGTCGTCACCCAAAAATGGGTGTGCAGATATTCGGATGGCGGCCGCTTGACGTGCGGCAGGCCCGCGCGCATGCGTTGCCAGTTGCGGTCGAGGCGATAGCCGAGCGCAGGCAACCAGCCAAAACCGCCTTCGATGAAGACGAATTTCAGCTGCGCAAAATGTGCGAATACACCCTCCATGATCAGGCTCGTCACTTGCGCCTGGCAGGCGCCGGCGTGTTCGGTCATCTCCTCGATGTAAAAAGACGGCCAGCCGGTATTGCTGACGGCGCGGCCGCTATAGCCGAAAACATGGACGCCGATCGGCAGGCCGGCCTCGCAGGCGGCCTCGTAGATTGGCCAGTAGCGGCGGCGGCCCATCAGTTCGGCGGTGCGCGTGAGCATCAGCACATGGGCGAAGCGCCGGTCGCCGGCGCGGCGCCGGATTTCCTTGCGCGAGGCATCCGCGTCCTCATAGGGGACGATCAGCGAGGCCTTCAGCCGCGGATCGAGTGCATTCCAGTAATTGAGCTGGAACTCGTTGGCGGCAAATGCCAGAGCCGCAGAAAACTCGTCGTTCTGCTCACCCTGTCCCGACGGCGAAAGCGGATTCATGATGGCGCAATCGACGCCATATAGATCGAGGTGCTGGGCGCGCATAAACTCGTAATTGCTCGCCGGCAGCCCGCCATCCGGCGGCCAGGCATCGCGGCGCGAGGCGAGCGGCTGGCCCTTGGGATACGGAAAGCCCTTGACGTAGCCATGATGCGAGCGCGCCCCGTAGGTCTGCGCATAGTCCCACCATCGATTGCTCAGGTAGGGCCGGTAGTCTTCGATCGATGCCTTCGGGTGAATGTCGCAATCAATGATCCGCAGCTTGCTGGCGCTTTTCTCTTCGGCGTTGCGCTCGACCTGCCTGGCTTCGATATTCACAGCGCTTCCTCCGACGGTGGGAAGGCAATCACTTTAATGGCAAACAGTAAGGAGCCTGACGGCCGGCGGCAAGTTGTGAAACCGGGTTCGCCGCCTATCGTGACATTCCATTTTCCCGTATCGATGCTACAACCATAACGCGTTAAAGATCAACCTCGAAGCTTCCGCTTTTCGCGCTTGCTCGCGGTGCCCTTGGCTAGGTTGCCGGCTTCTTCCAAATCCCGCGCTGCTGCATCAGCGTGACCTGCTTGTCGATCACGTCGCGCTTGTATTGCGCGTGTTTCGGCGGAATTTCGTCCAGGTAGCGGTTTTTCGGATAGATTGGTTTTTCGTAGATAATCTGCGCGAGTTCCGCGCGTACGTCCTTGAGCCAATTGGTGACCTGCGCCGATTCGCGGTGGTGGCGCAGAGCCTCGATGTTGATGACGCCGCAGACGAAGGTCGAGCCATTGGTGTCGCGCTGCTTGCCCACGAGCTGGCCGCGATAGTCGACGATCATCGACTGGCCGCCGCCGGCATCGATGCCAAAATGGTGGCCGTCGGGATAAAGGTGATAGCTGCCGATATTCGGCGCCACGATATACATGTTGTTCTCGAGCGCGCGCGCCCGGTTGGAGATTTCGAAGACGTCGTTCTCAGTGAACGGGCACGGCATCGAGGCGCGGTAGACCACTTCGGCGCCGTTTAAGGCCAGCCCGCGGCCGTTCTCCGGATAAATGCCTTCCATCGCCATCATGACGCCGAGCCGGCCGATCTTGGTGTCTGCGACCGGCCAGAAGGCGTCCAGCGTGCGGCCATGTTTCTCGATCCACCAGTCGTACAGATCGTGCGGCGAAACCGAACGCTCGACCGGCAACAGCGCGGAAATCTTGTAATGCTGCAGGATCACGTTGCCGTCGGGATCGACGATGAAGCCGATGTTGAAGAAGCGGTCCTTCCAATCCTTATGCCGTGCCTTGGCTTGCGCCATGATGAACACGTTCCACTCGCGGGCTAGCTTGCCGATCTCATCGCTCTCCGGCCCCGGAATATCGATGCAACAGGTGCGTGCGTAGTCGGCGTGATCGACGTCGAGGACTTCGTCGTTGAAGCCCATCAGCGCTCCCTCGGGAATGGCGAGCAGCCGCACCGGGATGTCGAGATTGGAGAGCCAGAAAGCCGCCCTGGTGAGACTCTTCAGATGTTCGATGTTGTGCTTGATGTCTTCGCGGCGGCGGATGCCGTAAAAAGTCGGGATCAGACCGACGGCGTTATAGGGTGCGATCATTTTCTATGCCCCTCAAACAACACACGGCACGGGTCTGTCGCTTTCGCTCGCCCCGCCAAAGCGGAAGCCGGGACCATCAAGCGGCGCGATGTGCTGGATTGCCGCTTTCGCGGGACATGTAAACAACGAACAGTTAGGCCGCGACACTCGGCAATCCGGCGAGCGCCATGGCGAGTTCGCCCTCGTCATATTCCTGATCGACGAGTTTGCCCTCGAAATAGGCGATGTAGGCCTGCATGTCGAAATGGCCGTGGCCCGACATGTTGAACAGGATGGTCTCGGACCTGTCCTCTTTCTTGCAGCGCAGCGCCTCGTCGACGGCGCAGCGCACCGCGTGCGTAGCCTCGGGCGCCGGCACGATGCCCTCGCAGCGGGCGAACTGCACGCCGGCGTCAAAGCAGGTTTTCTGCTGATAGGCACGCGCCTCGATGAGGCCGAGCTCGTGGAGATGCGACACCATGGGCGCCATGCCGTGATAGCGGAGGCCGCCGGCATGAAAACCGGGCGGGATGAAGGTCGAGCCGAGCGTGTGCATCTTGACAAGCGGGGTCAGATGCGCGGTGTCGCCGAAATCGTAGGCGTATTTGCCGCGCGTCAGCGATGGGCAGGCGGCGGGCTCGACCGCGATGAGGCGGCGCTTGCGCCCGCCGCGCAGCTGCAGGCCGAGGAACGGAAAGGCAAGCCCGGCAAAATTGGAGCCGCCGCCGGTGCAGCCGATGATCACGTCCGGATCGTCGCCTGCTAGTTCGAATTGCTTGATCGCCTCCTGACCGTTGACGGTTTGATGCAGCAATACGTGGTTGAGCACGGAGCCGAGCGAATATTTGACGGCGGGGTCCTTGGCCGCCACTTCCACCGCTTCCGAAATGGCGATGCCCAGCGAGCCAGGGCTGTGCGGGTCCTTGGCCAGAATGGCGCGGCCGGACTCGGTCTCATTCGACGGCGAGGCGATGCAGCGCGCGCCATAGGTTTCCATTAGCGCGCGTCGATAAGGTTTTTGATCGAAGGACACGCGGACCTGAAAGACCGTCACGTCGATGCCGAACAGCGCACCGGCAAAGGCGAGCGAGGAGCCCCACTGGCCGGCACCGGTCTCGGTCGAAAGCCGTCTGACGCCCGCGTCCTTGTTGTACCAGGCCTGCGCCACGGCGGTGTTCGGCTTGTGCGAGCCGGCGGGTGAGACGCCCTCGTACTTGTAATAAATCTTTGCCGGCGTGCCGAGCGCCTGTTCGAGCCGCCGGGCGCGCATCAGCGGCGTTGGCCGCCACATGCGGTAGACGTCGCGGATCGGTTCGGGGATGCCGATTAAGCGCTCGGTCGAAACCTCCTGCAGAATGAGCGCCAGCGGAAATAGCGGCTCGAGGTCGGCAGGGCCGACCGGCTTTTTGGTGCCCGGATGCAGCACCGGCGGCAGCGGTTTCGGCAGATCGGCCGCCAGATTATACCAGGATTTCGGAATTTGCGTTTCGTCGAGAACAAACTTGACTTGCTCACTCACGCCACCCTCCCTGGCCGGACTTCTTTATTGGTCAGCCTAGCCCGGATCGGGCGATAACGAAATGCGGAATTCGCCGGCTCGGAGCCGCCTCGCCGCGCGGGTCAGCCCACAAGCACGATCCCAATTGGGCAGCGAGCGAGGTTATTTCGCCGGGCTCGAAGCGACCGGCGCCGCCGGCACAGGCTGGCGCGCCGCCCGCGCAGCGCGGGCGGTCTCGCCGAGCGCTGCTAGCCTGTCTTCCTGATCGCCGCCGGGCTGAATGACGCCGGCCGAGATCAAAAGCTGCATCGCCTCTTCCACGCTGATGTCGAGATCGATCACGTCGCGGCGCGGCACGTAGAAAAAGAAGCCCGTCGTCGGGTTCGGCGTGCAGGGCATGAAGGCGGAAACGTGCTCGGTCGCCGGCAGGCGCGCGGAGATCTCCGCGCTCGGCGACTGCGTCAGGAACACCAGCGACCACATGCCGGGTGCCGGGAATTCGACCAGGCCGACGTGCCGGAAGTTTGACCCCGAGCTTGAAAACAGCGTCTGGAAGAGCTGCTTGGCGGTGCGGTAGATCGGTCGCACGATAGGCATGCGGCTCAACAAGCTCTCGCCGAGACTGACAAGCCTGCTGCCTACCAAATTGGCGGTGAAGAACCCGAGCAAGGTCAGCACCATGAACGCGATCACGAGACCGAAGCCGGGAACATCGATCGGCAGGTAGGTCTCGGGCCGATATGCCAGGGGGATAAAGGGCCGAACCCAATTGTCGACCCAGTTGACGAACCACCAGACGAGCCAGAGGGTGACCGCGACCGGTCCCGCCACGATCAAGCCGGTGAGGAAATAATTGCGGACGCGGCTGACAACGCCAAGCGTGGGCCGGATGTTGCCGGCCGCCTGCCGCCCGCTATCCTCGTCGCTCATGGCTCAATCGCGCGCGCCATTCGATTCGCGGCCAATATACACATGGGTGTCGTGAGATTCATTCAACCGTCACCGACTTCGCCAGGTTCCGCGGCTGATCGACATCGGTGCCGAGAATGACGGCGGTGTGATAGGCGATCAGTTGTACCGGCACGGCATAGACGAGCGGCGCCACGGTCGCCGGCACCGTCGGCAGGGTCAACGTCAAGCGCGGCTCGCCGGCGGCGGCCTGTGCGCCCTTGGCATCGGTGAGCAGGATTAACTTGCCCCCGCGGGCAGCGACTTCCTGCATGTTGGAGACGGTTTTCTCAAACACCTGATCGTAAGGCGCGATGACGACCACTGGCGTGGTTTCGTCGATCAGCGCGATCGGACCATGCTTGAGCTCGCCCGCCGCATAGCCCTCGGCGTGAATATAGGAAATTTCCTTAAGCTTAAGGGCGCCTTCGAGCGCAATCGGAAAGCTCGTGCCGCGACCGAGGTAAAGCACGTCACGCGACTTCGACAGATCGCGCGCGAGTTGCTCGATCTGCGGCTCGAGCGCCAGCGCCTCGGCGAGATGGCGCGGCACTTCGATCAGGGCGCGGACCAGTCGTTGCTCGTCACCCGGTGCCAGCACGCCGCGGGCGCGCCCGGCCGCGATCGCGAGTACGGCCAAAGCCGCCAATTGGCAGGTGAATGCCTTGGTCGAAGCCACCCCGATTTCCGGCCCGGCCAGGGTCGGCATCACAATGTCGCTTTCGCGCGCGATGGTCGAGGTCGGCACGTTGACGACGCAGAGCACGTGCTGCCTGTGCTCGCGCGCGTAGCGCAGCGACGCAAGTGTGTCGGCGGTTTCCCCCGACTGGGAGACAAAGATCGCGAGATCGCCCTCTGCGAGGGGGGCCTCGCGGTAGCGGAACTCCGAGGCAATATCGATGTCGACCGACAGGCCGGCAAAGCGCTCGAACCAGTAGCGCGCCACCATGCCGGCGTAATAGGCGGTGCCGCAGGCGGCGATCGAAACGCGGTTGAGCGCGCGAAAATCGAACGGCAGCTTCATGGGGAGCGCCACTGCTGCGGCTGTCATGTCGAGGTAATTGGCCAGCGTATGGCCGACCACTTCCGGCTGCTCGTGAATTTCCTTGGCCATCAAATGGCGGTGATTGCCCTTGTCGATCAGCAGCACCGACGCTTGCGACTTGATCACCTCGCGGTGCACCACCGCGCCGCCAGCGTCGTGGATTTCGGCGCTCTCGCGGGTGACGATCACCCAGTCGCCATCCTCGAGATAACTTACAAGATTGGTGAATGGCGCGAGCGCAATGGCGTCGGAGCCGACGAACATCGACCCCTGGCCGAAGCCGACGGCGAGCGGCGAGCCCTTGCGCGCGCCGATCAAGAGATTGTTCTCGCCGGCGAACAGGAAGGCGAGCGAAAAGGCGCCGCGCAGCCGCGGCAACGAATTCCGGACCGCCTCCACGGGCGAGGCGCCCGCTTTCATTTCCTCGGTGACGAGATGGGCAACGACCTCGGTGTCGGTTTCGGTTGCGAATTGAACGCCCTTTGTCTCTAGCTCCCGGCGCAGTTCGGCAAAATTCTCGAAGATGCCATTGTGGACCACCGCAAGCGCGTCGGTCGCGTGCGGATGGGCGTTGTTCTCGGTCGGGCGGCCATGGGTAGCCCAGCGGGTGTGTCCGATGCCGATTGTGCCAGCTAGCGGCTCGCGCATGAGCTTGGCTTCAAGGTTCTTCAGCTTGCCCTCGGCGCGCCGGCGGGTAAGCAAGCCATGCTCAAGCGTGGCCACGCCCGCCGAATTGTAGCCGCGATATTCGAGGCGCTTGAGCGCGTCGATGAGTTGCGGCGCAACCGGCTCCTGGCCGATAATTCCAATGATGCCGCACATCTTTAAGCGGGTAATCTCCTCTGCGCCCCGCAACGAGCAGAACGCAATGCCGATCGCCTTCCCGGAGGGCTCGGTTCAAGCACAGCAGCTAAGGCCGCAAAAATCAAATAAAATTGCGCTTGGCGCCCGTGGTGCGGTGATATTGGCAAAAGCTCGACGGCTTAGTCGCGCACGTGCGCCTTCCTTTTGCCGAGCGATTTGAGCGCGCGCAAGCGCGTGGCCCAGCCCTCCCTCACGACCTGCCGGCCGCGGGCGAGCGCCAGCGCGTCCGGCGGGACATTCGCCGTGATCACCGACCCGGAGCCGACATAAGCGCCCTCCCCGATCTCGACCGGCGCGACCAGGGCCGAATTCGAGCCGATAAAGGCGTTACTACCGATTTCGGTACGGTGTTTGGCATTGCCGTCGTAGTTACACGTGATAGTGCCGGCTCCGATATTGGCTGCGGCGCCGACATGCGCATCGCCGATATAGCTCAAGTGATTGGCCTTGGCGCCAGCGTCGACGGTCGACTCTTTGACCTCGACGAAATTGCCGATGCGCGCACCCTCGCCGAGCCGGGTCCCCGGCCGCAGCCGCGCGAACGGCCCGACCGAGGCCCCCTTGCCGACATGCGTGCCGGAAAGATGCGAGAAGCAATGGATGACTGCGCCGTCCTCGACGGTCACATTCTCGCCGAACACCACATAAGGTTCGACCACGACGTCCTTGCCGAACTTGGTATCGGCGCAAAGGAATACCGTTTCAGGGGCGATAAGGGTAACCCCGCCGTCGAGCGCGGCATTGCGCAGGCGCTGCTGCGCCACCGCTTCGGCTTCGGCGAGTTCCTTTTTGGTGTTGATGCCGCGCACGTCGTCCTCCTCCACTTCCACCGCGACCACGGCGAGCTTTTCTGCGCGCGCGATCCGGACCGCCTCGGTCAGGTAGAATTCGCGCTTGCGGTTGTGATTCCCGATCCGTTGCAGGATCGCCAGCGCCCTCTTGCCGGCAAGCGCCATCATGCCGCCATTGCAGAAGCCGATCGCTCGCTGGCTTTCGTTCGCCTCCGCCTCCTCGACGATGGCGAGGAGCTGGTCGCCGTCGGTGATCAGCCGTCCGTAGCCGGCGCGATCGAACGGCCGAAAGCCTGACACGACCACGCTGGCGCCTGCAGCCAACGGCGCGAGCAGAAGCCGCAGGGTGTCCGGCCGGATCAGCGGCGTATCCGCGTAAACGATAAGAACATCATCCGGCTCTTTCTCGATCGCGGCCTTCGCAGCGAGCACCGCGTGGGCGGTTCCGTGCCGCTCGTGCTGAACGAAACAGGCAGCATCCGGGATAATACGTCTGGCTTCGGCGGCGACTTCGTCCTGCGCGGGCCCGACGACGATAGCGCTCGAGGTTGCTCCCACCTCGGCAACGGTGCCGAGCACGTGAGCGAGCAGCGAACGGCCGGCAATTGTATGCAGGACTTTGGGGCGCGCCGAACGCATGCGCGTGCCTTCCCCGGCCGCAAGCACAATTGCAAGGGTGGTTCGAGCCGTCATTTAAGAATTCACCCTATCTTGCGCGCAGTAACGAAAGCCGCACATCGGGGGCTAAGCAGATTTGCCCCCGCCGCTGCAAAAGCGATCTCGACCAGTGAAATCTGCCAGTTCCTGCCATCGGTTCCACGGAAACGTCCCATTACTTTCCAACAACGCGGCGCCGCCCCAATCGTCAAGCCGCGGGCCGTGACGCCCCCCGTTCGAGCCCGCAAAACCTTTCGCCCTCTGGCAGATGATGCGGCGGGGCAGTATGGCGGCGGGGCTTCTGCCAGGCTCATCACGCCAAGCGATCTCGGCATACAACCGGCTCGCCGCGCGTCCTCCCATGGGGCCATGGCGCGAAAGTGGCGGCACGGCAGTCATGCCTGAAACCACGAGTGTTGGGTGCACCGGCACGGCCGCGCAGGTCTGTGCCGCGCTCGCGCGCTGTCGACTTATCCTGCTGGCCGCCGGCACAGTGGTATTGCAATAGGCTTGCAATTGCATTGCGACTAAGATGACTGGGCTCCAAGCAGATTGGCAGCGGCAACGCAATGCGTAGGCTTTTTCTTCCCACAGCCCGGCAGGTGAACTGGCTCCTGATCATCGGGTTTCTGTCCGTCGGGCAAGCGCTTTATCTGCGCTATATGGCTCTGGAAAACTCCAATGTCTCGCTCGCTTGCCGGGCCGGCCTGAACACGTGGTTGTGCAGCACGTACCGGCTGACCCTCGTGCTGTTCGATCACCAGATTTTCGGCGCATTGGCGCTCGCAGCCGCACTTGTCAACCTGATCCGCCCCTCACTGGTCTTTCTCGGATTCGCGCTCGCCGCAGTCGGGTTCGGTCTTGTGCTGCACAATACGGAGCTATCGGCGCTGGCAGCCGGGATCCTTATTCTGAGCTTGGCGCGTCCCGCACCCGCAGCAGAGTGAAGGCAAGCGCCAGAAGCGCCGCGCAGAACCAGACCGCCTGCCAGTTGGCCAAGGTTTCGTTGATCGCGATGTAGACGGCCGCTAGCGCCACGGTGACCGCAGCAACCCGCTCGGCCGCTGGGCGCAATCCCGTGAGGCGAGGCGTTGAGAGGGACAGGACAAGGAAAGACATGACCGCCGCGCTCAATGGCGCAAAAGGAATGTCGGGGTAGCGCGGATCGAAGACCAGCTCGAGCGCCGCCTGCAGCGCCACCAGCACGAGCAGGACGAAAACCGCGCCGAGCACAATGGCGAGCGCATGGCGCGGGCGCTCGCAGCGGCCAAGCAGTGCGGAGAATGCAGGCAACGGCCGTAGCGCTGCACAGGCCATCGCACACGCGACTGGCCCAACCGTGGCAACGACCGCAAAGGCCAGCGAGCGCAGCCAGCTCCCGATGGTGAAGCTCTCGATCGGGACTTTCTCGAGCGTGATGCCGAACAGAACGGCCGGCACAAAGGCCAGCGCCGCGATGCGCCACCCCAGCAACGCCGGGTCCGGCTTTCCGCGTCGCGCGACAAACGCCGCCGCAAACATCGATGCCGAGAGCGCGATGCCGGCCAAGGCCTGTAGCAGCCAATGCGGACGATCGGAGATTTCGCCACCGGCAAAGCTGAATTTCGGTCGGCCGGTCTCCCGGTCGAAAATGCCCCAATTGCCGCCAACCGAGCCTTCCAGCCACCGCTTCCAGGGCTGGTCAAAGGCTTCGATGACGTTGAGACGAAAGTGCTCGCGGTACGCCAGGGCCAACGTCTCCTTGATGGCCCGGGCCTGGTTTGAAGGCGATGGCAGCGCGCCCTGCCGCATTCGCCCGGCGCGCGGCCAACCGAATTCACCGACGAGAATTTCCTTGCCGGGAATGGCTGCGGCTACCTTCTTGCGGATCTCCTCGACGTGCGAAGCCGCGAGCCGCGCCGGCACCGGAAAGTCTTCCCAATAGGGCAGGATGTGGATGGTGACGAAGTCGACCGCGTTGGCAACATCGCGGTAGCGCAGCCAGAACTCCCACACGTCGGCATAGCTGACCGGCTGCGGCACCTGCGCCTTGACTTCGCGAATAATCGCCATGAGCTCGTTGACTGATAGGTCGCCGCGCAGCAGCACCTCGTTGCCGACAATCACGCCCTCGATGGTTTCCGGAAACTTCTTGGCCAGCGCGATTGTAGTCGCGATCTGCTGCCGGTTCTTCTGTGCGTCGCTGGTCAGCCAAAGGCCCTGCAGGACTTTCAGCCCATGCCGCTGCGCGAGTTCGGCCACATGGTCGAGCCCGTTTTCAATCGAATAGGTGCGCACGCACTCGGTATAGTTTGCCAGAAGAGCGAGGTCGGCATCGATCTGAGCCGGCTCGACATAGGTTCCCTTGATGAGCGGATCCTGTCCGTCGCGAAAAGGCGCGTATGAGATGCAGCTGAGCTTATGCCCGGCCGCGAGCGGCGAGGCGGGCAGTTGGACCGGCGCGCCAAGCCACCACCACACCGCGATGACGGCGAGTGCCAGCGAGGCGAAGGGTGCAAGCGCCCAAGCGAATGGCTTTGGCGAGCGTGCCATTGGCGTCGCCTTAGCCGTGGCGGGGCTTCGTGCCAAGTCGCAGGCGATGAAAAAATACGCCCGTGCCGCGCTGGACAAACGGACCGAATTGGGTTGTGGTCTGGGCGGGCCGGCCGAACGGTCTGCTTGGTGGCCCAGAAATCCACCGAGTGTGTGGACCCGGCTCCAACTCACCTTTCTCTCAACGGCTCCTCAGGACCCCGACAAGTCAAACCATGCTCCATCGTGTGCTGAGCGCTTTTGGCGGGTTATGCGCGGCAATATTTCTTTTTGCGTACGCTGCGCCGTTGTCGTCTCCCGCACTCGCTCAAGGCGCCGATGGCAAGGCCGTGGACAAGAATGCTCCGGCCGCTCATTCGCCGGCTGTGCAACAGGTGGACGAGTATGCCGAGGCCCAGCGCATCCTAGGCGCCCCGGCCGGAAATCCGGAGTGCGTCTGGCTCGGACGCCGGGTCGTGAGCCTTCTGTGGCGCGACGATCTCGAGACCGCGTTCCGCCATCTCGATCTGTATGATCGGTTTGGCTGTCCTGGCGGCCATATCCAGGCCGCTTTCCGCTGCCTCATTCTCAACGCCAGCAGCATCGACCCCAAGGCACCGGACAGCTTGAACGGCAGGGTCGAGGCATGTTGGCTTAACCCGATCAAGCCGGTTCCTCCCCCCGCGCCGTCAGCTACGGCCGCCCCGCCAAAAGAGACCACCAAGCGTTGAGGCTGCCCCGGTTTGGCCGATCGTACGGAGGCGGAAAATAGAGCGCCGCGAATGCGATGAGACTGCTGCAAAATTCATCTGTTTGTCTTGAATTTGCCACGCCCGGTCGCTAGCTAAGCGGCGCCGCTGCAAGGTTGCCTTACCCTCCTTACGACCCTCATCGAACCTTGGGGACAGGTTCGGGCCAGTGCCTTTTGTGCCCCGCGTGGTTGAAAATCGATGCGCACCGTCGCCGCTGTGCTCGCGCTCGTAACGTGCGTGCACGCCGGGCTGTGGCTTATCTTGCGAACGCAAGCAACGGCTCCTGAATTCACCCACCCACTCGCCAGCCTTTCTTATTCGCCATTTGCCAATTCCGATAATCCCGATAGCGGAGCGCGCCCGACTGCCGCGCACATCCGTGCGGACCTCAAAGCCATCGCGCCCTATACGCGCGCCATTCGCACCTATTCGTCGACAGGCGGCGCAGAGCTGATCCCCCCGATCGCTGCCGAATTCGGGCTCAAGGTCACGGTTGGCGCCTGGATCAGCAAGGATAAGGCCCGCAACCAGCGCGAAATCCACGCCGCGATCGACCTCGCGCGCCAGAACAGCAATGTGGAAGCCATCGTCGTCGGCAACGAGACCATCTTTCGCGGCGAGATGACCATTCCCGATCTCATCGACCTCATCAAGAAGGTCAAGCGCTCGAGCCCGGTTCCGGTAACCACGGGTGAAATCGGCTCCGTTTGGCTCGAACATCCGGAGCTTGCTTCGGCTGTCGATTTCGTCGCCGCGCATGTCCTGCCCTATTGGAACGGCATTTCGGCCTCGCACGCCGTCGATGCAACGATCGAATTTTACGACCAGCTACGCCGCGCTCTTCCCGGCAAGCGCATCGTCATTGCCGAGTTTGGCTGGCCGAGCGCCGGCTACAATTTCCAGGCCGCGGAGCCGGGACGCACCGAGCAGGCAAAGGTGTTGCGCGAGTTCGCCTCGGCGGCCCAGGCGTACGGTATCGACTATAACGTTGTCGAAGCCATCGATCAGCCGTGGAAAACGGCCGAGGGCGGCGTCGGTCCTTATTGGGGGATTTTCAACGCTGCGCGGCAGCCCAAGTTTTCCTGGACCGGTCCGATCAGCGACCCCGATTACGCTAAACACGCGAGCCTTGCGGCCTTGCTCGGCCTATTGCTGTCGCTGCCGATCCTCGCCATGGCGGGAGCGACCACCGCCCAAGCGCTCATGCTCGCCATTTCCGCCAATGTGGCCGGCGCCTGGTTTTCGACCGTGGTCGCTTTCTGGAAGGGCCATTACTTCGTGCCGGGCTCCGCCTTTGCGCTTGGCCTCGGCGTCATTCTACTCGTTCCGCTGGTCGCCATCGCGCTTGCTCGCCTGGATGAGATCGCGGCTATCGCCTTTGGGCGGCCGCCGCGCCGGCTTGCTGCCTCGCCACCGCTTGCACCGGATCCGTCTTACGCGCCCAAAGTCTCTATCCATGTTCCGGCCTGCTGCGAGCTGCCGGACATGCTCAAGGCTACGCTCGACAGCGTGGCGCACCTCGATTATCCCAATCTCGAATGCGTGCTGGTGATCAACAACACACCCGATCCGGCGCTCTGGCTGCCCATCGAAGAACATTGCCGCACGCTTGGAGAGCGATTTAAATTCATCAGAGTCGATGTCCTGAAAGGCTACAAAGCTGGCGCGCTGCGGCTTGCGCTGGCCAACACCGCCGCCGATGCGGAGATCATTGGTGTGATCGATGCCGACTATGTGGTCGAACCCGGTTGGCTTAAGGATCTGGTGCCGCTCTTTGTCGACAAGGGCGTCGGGGTCATTCAGTCGCCGCAGGATCATCGTGACGGCGATCGTTCACCGATGCACTGCGCGATGAACGCCGAATATGCCGGTTTCTTTGATATCGGCATGGTGCAGCGAAACGAGTTCAATGCCATCATCGTCCACGGTACGATGTGCCTCATCCGGCGCGCTGCCCTGGAGGCCGCCGGCGGCTGGTCGAGCGACACGATTGTCGAGGACGCCGATCTTGGGCTCACACTGCTCGAGAATGGCTGGATCGCTCATTACACCAACCGGCGCTACGGCTATGGCCTGTTGCCGGATACGTTCGATGCTTACAAGCGCCAGCGCCATCGCTGGGCCTTTGGCGGTCTGCAAATCCTGCGCAAGCACTGGCGCCGGATGCTGCCAAGCACCAAGGGCCTGTCCAGCGAACAGAAACGCGAATACGGACTTGGCTGGCTCAATTGGCTGGGCGCGGAAAGCCTTGGCGTTCTGGTCGCGCTCCTCAACATCGTGTGGGTCCCCTTCGTCGCCTTCGCCGATATCGCAGTTCCGGACCGGATACTCACGATTCCCATTCTCGCGGCCTTCGTGGTCTCGTTCGGTCATTTCGTTGCGCTATACCGGCTGCGGGTACGGGCTACCCCGGCCGAAATGATCGGCGCAGTATGCACTGCCATGGCCGTGCAATGGACTGTGGCGCGGGCCGTCGCCATCGGGCTGTTCAAGGAGCGGCTGCCGTTCCTGCGCACAGCCAAGGGAGGTGCCACTCGCAAAGGACCTGATTTTGCGGCGTTCTGGGAGGCGGTCATTGGCGGGCTGCTGCTTGCGGGCGCCGCCACGCTGATAGTCACCAACGACAAGCAGATCCGCGAAATCAATATTTTCGCGGCAGTGCTGGTGCTGCAGAGCCTGCCGTTCCTGGCCGCCGTCCTGGTCGCGGCCATCGAAGGCACGCGATTCAATTCTTTCGCCTATTGGCACGGCGTCGAGGCAAAGGTCACCGGCCTGTTGCCGCAGCGCAAGGTCATTGCCGAGTCGCCAAAATTGCCGGCCGAGAAATCGGTCGAGGCCACCCATTAGGTCGACCTAAGCGCGCGACTGCGCTCAGCCCGCCAGGGCGCTTTCCGCGAGCCGCACCCAGTAAGACGTACCGAACGGGATGGCCTCGTCGTTGAAATCGTAAGCCGGATGATGCAGCCCCGCGCTGTCGCCGTTGCCGACGAAAATGAAAGCGCCGGGCCGTTCCGCCAGCATGAAGGCAAAATCCTCCGCCCCCATGACGGGCGGCACATCGACATCGACCTTGTCCTTGCCGGCGACTTCGCGGGCTATCCCTGCAGCAAATTCCGTCTGCCGCTCATTGTTGATCAGAACCGGATAGCCATTCGTGTAGCTGATCTTCGCCGTGGCGCCATAAAGCCGCGCCGTGCCTTCGATGATGTCCGCCACTCGCTGCCGCAGCAGATCGCGCACGGCATCATTGAGCGCCCGCGCGGTGCCACGCAATATCGCGTGCTGCGGGATCACGTTGTCGGTATGGCCCGCCTGAAACATGCAAACCGAGACGACGGCGGCTTCCAGCGGATCGACGTTGCGCGCGACGATCGATTGCAGCTGGCTGACGATCTGCGCGCCGACCAGGACCGTATCGATCGCCAGGTGCGGCCGCGCGGCATGGCCGCCCTTGCCTTCGATTTCGATTGTGATGTGGTCGGCGGCAGCCATGATGGCGCCGGCACGGATCGCGAATTGACCGAGCGGCAAGCCGGGAAAATTGTGCATCCCGTAGACTTCCTCAATACCGAAGCGGGTGATCAGCCCGTCCTTGACCATTGCCAGAGCGCCGGCGCCGCCCTCTTCCGCGGGCTGAAAGATGACCACAGTCGTTCCAGCGAAATTGCGCGTTTCGGCAAGGTATTTGGCGGCGCCGAGCAGCATGGCGGTGTGGCCATCATGGCCGCAGGCGTGCATTTTTCCAGGAGCCGTTGATTTGTACGGCAGCCCGGTTTCTTCCTCGATCGGCAGCGCGTCCATGTCGGCGCGCAATCCTATCACCTTGCCGGGCCTGCTTCCGCGGATGACGCCGACCACACCCGTCTGCCCGATCCCAGGGACCACCTCGTCGCAGCCGAAACTCCTAAGTTTTGCGGCGACGGCCGCGGCGGTGCGATGGACATCGTAGCGCAGTTCCGGATTCGCATGCAGATCACGGCGCCACGCAGTGATCTCGGCATGCAGGTCGGCGATGCGATTGAGGATGGGCATGACGTTGGCCTCGCGAAAGTAACCGGCAGGCGCTTACTGTAGCAAACGCCGGCGACGCCGGCGACGTCGAAGAACCATGCAGCAGCACTGCCCGATTGATCGGTATCCGCCCCCCAAGGAACGGCCGCAACCGGCGCCGTTGCGTTGCAGCGGCTTGGTCTGGTACCAGGAGCTTCCCGTCGGCATGAGACGCACTCGGTCTTCCCGCGGGCCCGTAGCTCAGTGGTAGAGCAACTGACTTTTAATCAGTAGGTCGCTGGTTCGATCCCAGCCGGGCTCACCAATAGTCTCAAGCACTATGTGATTTAACCTGTGCCCAAAAGGCGCTCGGGCTAACTAAACTATGGGCTAACAGACGAGAATGGCGATCGGGAAGAAGAAGTCTCCGTCGTGGCGGATCGTCGTAATCCGAAAGAAGGGCGAGTACATCGGCCGACGGTGGAAGCCCCGGACGGCGAGGCTCTGCGGTCAAAAAGGCGATCAAGCAAAGTGCGGAAATCAGCGATCCTGAACAACAACAGCGTCTGACTGCAAAGCAGCTTGCCTAATGAAGCCACGCGTTATTGGTTTGCCGGATTATCCCGTTATAGGTGAACTTTGAAAACCAGACGTCGCGTTGCCCTCGTTCGGGGAGGTCAAGAAGATCGCTGCCTTCGCCGCGGAGCGCGCGGCGGAGACGAAGAGCATCCGTGCGTCGCCTCGCTGTCGGCCGCTTAGCGAGGACGAGACTGAGGCTATTCTGGGCGGCGAACTCCTGGCGGCACTGGGCGGCGCCCGCCCGCGTGCGGTCATAAGGCGAGGCGCGCGAGCGTCTCTCATCTCCTTCGCGAAGGCCTGCGCTGGGAAACCTCTTGACCACGGCGCAGGCCGCCTTGTGCTCGGATGCGGCGCCGGGTGAGCCCCGGCCTCCAAAGCGATGATGATCTCCTAAAAGGGCGCGTCGGCCAGTTCGCGGTCGGCGCGCTCTTTCGCTTTGCCTGCGAGGCGTTCAGGCTTATCCTTACAGTGCGATAGGAGATGAAAGGAGAAGATCATCGCCGCGCCGCAACGCGGCCAAATGGAGCTTTTTATTCATGAGTGACTATTCAGGACTCAGTTCGCTCGTCGCCGAAATCAAAGAAGCGTCCAACATCGAGCTGGGCGACGCTCGAACCGCCAATTGTCTCGAGGCGATCGAAAAAAGCGTCAACGAATTGTACCCAAAAGCGCAGCGTCCGGGTTTTGCTGGTGATCACGATGACGTCACCACCGAGCCGCAAGGCCGCAGCCGAGCTGTGCATGGTTAAGCACAATCTGACAGTGCCGAAGGACAACGGCAGAGCGCCCAGCTATGTGCCGACAACCGGCGAGATCGACGAAGCCGTGACGGTGCGCAAGGCCATCCGCGCCGTCTTTCGCACTGGCGACACATCGATGCTCGGGCCGTCCGAGCGGAAATCGCTGTCGTCATTTTCGTTTGGCGCGAACAACTTTATCCTTCCGCCCCAGAAGAGCGAACAAGTCCTTTCTTGTTTGGTTGATCCCTCCGACCTCAGCGGCTTGGTCAACCGCGTAAACATCTCGGGCCCCTCAATTTGATTTTTGATCGACAACGTGCGGATGGAAATCGCGGCCTGGACATGTGAGACCTCTTGCTTTGCGAACAACCCGCAGCCCGATCTTCAGGCAGGCCTCGGCGAAATGGAGATCCCTGCCGAATCTATCCGTTACGTGGCGTGCGCGGGCAAAGATCTTTTAGAAGACGCCGCGTTTTCAATTGAAAATTGGCTTCTCGGCAAAGCCAGCCGAGGGTTTCGCAATGCCATTAGTGACGCGATCCTGCTCGGCGACGGACTTGGTAAGCCGCTCGGCTTGCTGAACCCCAACTCCGGCGTCCCCGTGTGTGAAACCTCCCCGGTCACACAGCCGGGGCAATTTAGTTGGCAAGATTTGCTAATGCTAAAAATCGAGGTGCCGATGGAGTGGCAGGCCGGCGCCATTTATTTGATGAACCAACGCACCTTCGCGCTCCTGTTAACAATGTCGGATTCGGCGCAGGGACCAATCTGGGGCCAGTGGCCCGGCGGGTTGCCTGGCTTCACCTTGGCCGGATCACCGATTCGAATTGTTACACAAATGCCCGACGTGCAGCCGGGATCCACGCCGGTCCTTTTCGGGAATTTGCGGCAGGCCTACATGCTTGTTGATAGGAGGGCGTTGACCATGACGCCGGATATTTAACGGCACCGTGGTGTACATTGTTTCGCTTTGAAGTGCGGCTCGGCGGTGCCCCACATGTCCTAATGCTGCTCGTTTGCTTCGAATCCGATGACCGGATCTGACGCTTCGCAAAGCCGGTTGCCTGGCGCGCTGACGTTGACGGCGCTCAAGCACCTCGGCGGCGAGACTCTCACGTTTGATGCCGACGACAATCTCTGTCCAGGTTGGCGCGTGGTGCGCGTCGGCGAGATCGCGCTCGTAGAGAAGCCAGCGGACGATGAATTGTGCAAGCGCATCGACTGTTATGAGGTCACGGAACGCAGCGCAGCGGCGCTGTGTTCAAGCTAGACCCGGCGCGCCTGGCTATTCGCTGCGCTGGCAGCACAAGGGCGAACCGCCGGATTTTGAGTTGGTGCTGATCCAGGCCGAACCGCAGCTTTGGGTCAACACCGCGAACCTGACGCTGCTCGCCGAGCTCCGCCGTCGGGCTCCGCAGGCGATCGACTGGACCGGCATGCAGGACGTGGTGCCACTGCTCGACGCCTTCGAGGCGACGCTGGATTAGCAGGACGGCATTGCTGGTGGCGTTTACGGCCGTCTTTTTCCAGGCAGTCGTCAACTCGCTTCGCGAGTTCGCGTGTCCCAGTAATCATTTCATCGCATCGCTTCACGAGTTCGCGTGTCTCGGTAATCATTTCGTCTGCCTTGGCATGCAGTTCCTTCGTTTCCTTGATAGAACGACTACCGATTTCCCGAATCTGGTCAGCGGACAAGTCGGCCGGAAAAATATCGAGGTCGTTCATGGTCGCCTCATGCTCGCCTCGCTTTCTAGGGAAACGCGGAATTGCCCCTATTGTTTCGCGAAATGCGCGCCCGCGATACAGGTGCGACACACAGGCGATTAAAACAATGAAATACAGGCGATTAGACCAATGAATTAATGACAACAAGAGTGTTGCAAGCCGCTGGTCGACAGTCGCCAAGACGAGGACAAACATGCCTTCAGAGTCGTTTACACGCGCGGGCGGTCTCAGGCCCGGCTCTTCTTCCTCTTCTTCTGCCAAACCAATGACTTCGCGATGGGAGCGGCTTCCAAGGACGAAGCGCAAAGTCCGCTGCCCACGCACCCAGCTTCGATCGCGAACGATTTATGACACCGCGAGGGGAACGAGCCAAATCCACGGGTATTATCGTACAAGCCGCATGATAGCGGCAGCCAGGACCAGAGGCTTTAGCCCCCCAAGCCCCCACCTTTGGTCCTTGACTCCCCGAGGATAGCTCGGACGAACCCGCCTAGGTCAGCACGAGCAGCGTACCTCGGGGAAAGCCTTTATCATCCGCCAGTTCTGGCAGCACCTCAAAATCACGTCACTGAGTTGCACAGCCGGGCGCCGTGGTCGAAGCCGCCCCAGGCCGTCGATATTCCTGAGCGTTCGCTGATCATTGCCGCCGACTCCCTCGGCGTGCGCTGCCGGCGCGGCGAGTGGTGGCTGCCGAGGTGAGCGGTGGACCGCGGTCGCACCCGCTTAAGCCTCGGGCCGGGCGTACGTTTTCTGCCGTCTTCTGGGCGCGAGTACTTTGCGCAGCGTGAGGACGAACTAAAGGAGCGCGATCGCCGCATCGCCAACCTCAAGGACGAACTCGACGAGGCGCGCGATCTGGTCCAGCGCCAGGACGAGCAAATCCAACAGATCGAGGCGCTGCTGGAAAACTGGAGAGAGGGATTCAACATGTCGCTCGGCGACGACGGCTTGCGGCACTTCAACCAGTTCGTCCAAGACGCCAACGACGACCACGACCGCTACGTCGCCCTGGTGCGGAAGTGGAACCAGCACGTTGCGCTGTTCAACGACACCGTCCGCCGGCGCAATGTCGGCCGCCCGCTCGCGGCCAGCGAGGCGCAGATCAAGACCGTGCGCCAACTGCGCCGCCGCGGTGTGTCATTGCGCGACATCACTGAGGAAACCTCGCTCGGACTGCGCACCGTGCGGACCATCATCAATAAGCAAGACAGCACTGACCGCACCAGGATCAAGCATCTGGAGCGGATCGACCCGGAACGCGCGCGCGAACGGATTTGGCAGGGCCGCCGCAGATGCGTCAATCGCTACCGCGCCGCCTCGCCGCGTTGGAGAAGACGAACGCCGAGCTGCGCAAGCAAGCCAAGGGGCTGAAATGAAACCGACCGGCTTCATCGTCCATCGTCCCCCCCTCGCCGTCGATCGACCGCCCACGGGCCCGGATTGGATTCACGAGATCAAGCATGACGGCTTCCGCATCCTCGCGCGGCGCGACGGTGCCGGCGTGCGGTTGGATCACTCGCGAGGTGTTTATGTCAGACCCCGCCCGCGTTCAGGGGTTAGTACCTACACCGCTCGCCCACATGCTAAAGCTTTCCGTCGGCTGAAGTCGCTGATTGTCCTTTTGGTGCTGAAGGTCCTTAAACTTGCCGCTGCCCGGATCACGTGCCAACTCGCTCAATACCTTTTGCACCAACATAATCTGTGCATTGTAATCGATGCACGCGCCTAGATCGTGGTAGGGAAAGCTCTTAGTGCCGTATACAGAGGAGACACGCATTTCCCTGCCATCCGATACGAATGAGCCCTCTATCTGTTTCTTTAGAGATTCGTCGTAGAAAGATATCTGGTCGGTTGCCATGTGTGCACTCCTCTCTGTTGTTGTATCTACGAATAAATTATCATCGCTCGCGCGCACGCGTGAGCGAAACTCATAGGCTTCACAAACGGACCAAAAAGTGGGTCTGGAGAAAGTTAGTGCCCGATGGCACTTTTCGCTGCCAATTACTTAGTGTGCCGCGGCCTCGGCAGGCCTGGATTAAGGCACCTAATTAAATGCTATCGCGTCTGTTCACCGTGCGCAATGGCCTATTTGCCTGCTCGGCTGAATGGCGAAAGCGAAGGCAGATCGAGGCGGGCGCGCGCCGGATCGCGGGAAACATCGCCAAGCTGCCGCAGCTTTTTGCAGGCACGAGGAAAGCTGATTGTGCCGACGACCTGGGCGGTACTCCCTTCCACTTGAAGGTGACGCTGTTTGTCATGGCGGCCGTGGCGGCGCTGCCGCGCGCTACCCTGCGGACACCCGGGTGACAGAACTTTAACGTTAACCCGCAAAAAGCCGCCGTCACTTTGTTCTGGGCTGGCCACAAAACTTCGGGCCAGACGTTTTCAACATGCCTTGAGAGGGTGGGCGGAGCGATGCGAACGAGTAACCACACATCCAGGAGTCACCATCATGCTTCGTGCGATTGTGGAGGAAGCTGCGGCCCTGGCCTCGCTGGTGCTGTTTCTGGGCATGATTGCGATCTGGACGGAGGTGATTGCAACACCTGATCCTGCTGCGCCTGCGATCCAGGTCAGCGGTGCGTTCAAAGGCGCGATCCGGCAACACGCACAGGTGCTTGAGCAATGGCCGACTAGCCGCTCTCATCGTCGTCCGGCATAGCGTCCTCGGCGCTCGTGAAACCACTCGACGCGCCCGTGACGCTGCGAGTGGCCTCGATTCAAAATCTTGTGCCAGCGGGCATGCTTCGGATGGTAGGCGTCGCAAGGCGGTTGGCGACGATTCCCTCGACGTTGGCCGCAATCACGGCCCGGTAAAGCGCGCACCCGTCACCGACAATGCCATTGGTAAGCGCGATCCAACTCTCGGCCCCTTTGCCGATCCGCGCCAGCTTGGCCTTACGCTCCCGCAGAGGCAGCGGCCGCAGATCAACGCCATCGGCGATCAACAGGTCGAAGGCCACATAGGTCGGCCGCCGATGCGCGGCGCGGCGTCTTTCCAGGTGCGACTACTTTGCGTCCAATCAATGATGCGCAGCGCCTGGCACGGGGGTCCTTCCCTGCAAATGCCATGGAACTTTGCCTCGGCAATTAGTTACAATTGCAACAAATAGCATTTAGCGCAGAAACGCCCGCCCGGCGCAGGTCCGGGGCTGACGCGGAATGCGGGCGAAGGCGCGGGTGGCGGATGTTTTTTGGGGGTTGAAGGGGGGTCCGGGGGGACCCCTATCCGCCCCGATATTACGGCGATCAACATCACCTTGTCGTAGTCCCCAACAGCACCTTGTCGTAGGTCACCTTCATCACCTCGGACTAGGTGAACTCCACCTTAGGACACCTAGCGGCGAAACGCGCGGATCGCTCTGGGTCCACGCTCGATCGCCCAGTCTCATCGCAGTGCCGCCCGTAAGGTCTCGATTTTCCTTGCGCCAGCGCTCAAGCTTGGCGCGCGGTGCGACGTTCTCTTTCGAGCGCTCGTCCGCGATCTGTGGCGCGCGCTTGCGCGCCTCGGTCATGCGCAAAATTTCCTCACGCAAATAATCGCCCTCATCGTGTAGGCGTGCGAGTTCGGATGTGGTATCAGGTTCGGGGGTGGCGAGGTGGGGAGTTCAGCGGGCACGGGGCGCGCTGTTTTCTCCTAATCCACCAATTGCAACCGCGGCCGCTCATGCTGCCGGCGCTGCGCGTTGGCAGACTGGATGAAGCTACGAACAAATTCGCTGGCGCTGCCAGGATGGCTGAGGAAGCCGACAGCCCGCACCGCCCCGGTATAGAGCAAGACAACCTCTGCTAAACTCCAACGCCGGAACACGGCTTCGAACTCGGTCAACAACTCAGGCGGAATTTCTGCAACGGTCTGTTCTAAGCGCAACAGCAGTCCGATGCTGCGGCGGTTGCGAAAGTCGTCACGGTGCCCTTCTTCAGCGAGATGTTCGCGCCATTCCCGCATCGTTCTGATCGTGTTGGCGATAAGGCGCACGCTGTCGATGGCCATAGTGCGGGTTACTCAGCCTGGCCCGTATAGACAGACGCCATTTGCGCCACAAGGTTGCCACGTCTTCTTGCGCCAGTTTTTAGAAAAATATTGTGTATGTGGAGTTTGACTGTTCCAACGCTCAATCCCAATCGCTGAGCGATTTCCTTATTTGACAGGCCGGTGCCCACCAAAAGCACAACTTCCGTCTCGCGGCGGCTGAGCCCCTCTGGCGGCCACTGCTGGCCCAAGCTGTTGGAACTGGCCATCCGAAGGCTCCCTGGACAAGGAGCCTTCACTCACCGAAGAGGCAAAGTGCTGCACCGCGTCAAAAGTAACTTGGATACCTTAGGGGATGGATCCTTTCCGCCACCTGTCGAAGGAATTAATCCTTGGTAATGCAGCGCTGGCGATCTGCCGCACGCTCGAACTGGCCCGCGCCCGCATTCAAGGTTGCGATTAGCGGAGAAGCCCGCCGGCCGGTTCATGATTCGCAGCCGAACGCGCATGGTGCAGCGTCACCTGAAGGGCGAGTGGTGAAGCCTTAGCGTGCGCTCCTCTGTCATGACCATCTTATGTGTGCGCCCGCCATTTCGCCTTCGGGTCAGTCGCCTCGGTCGCGTCACCTCTCGGAATGTCTGAGATCGAAGGTCTTTGGACGAGATGCCCCTGTCAGCCCGTCGCACCAACTCGACCGCCGCGCCAGGGCCACTGAACTCCGCTGTTGTTAGGTATCACGCTACCTCGTCGAAGAAAACGCGGGTTTGGCGCGTTAATGGCGCATCGAGCGGAATGGTGATATGGTTATCTCTCGGTTTTGGTCAGACCATGGGGCGAGCATGACATATCACCTGGAAGGCCGTTTACTTGAAGTCTGCGACTGCCGCGTGCTGTGTCCCTGCTGGATCGGCGAGGACCCAGACAATGGCACATGCGACACGATCGTCGCCTACCACTTCGACAAAGGTGCCATTGACGATGTCGATGTGACAGGCCGCACGATCGCAATTGTCGCGCACCTACCGGGAAATATCCTCAAAGGCAATTGGCGCATCGCCGTCTATCTTGACGATAAGGCCTCAGACAATGAGATGGATGCGCTGCTGAACGTCTATACCGGCAAGGCGGGAGGCCCAATCGCCGACATCGCAAAGCTAGTGGGCGAAGTGGTTGCGGTCGAGCGTGTCCCTATCACCTTCAATGTCGATAGAGGTCGCGGCACGATCAAGATCGGCGAAAATCAATATGCCGAACTTGAGCCTTACCAGGGAGCAACTGGTACCAATACGACGCTAACCGATACGATCTTCTCCACGGTGCCTGGCGCCCCGGTCTACGTTGGTAAGTCGCTTCGGTATGTTTCAAAGCAGCCGGCACTTGGTATCAACGTCGACCTCGAGGGCCACAATGCACTACAGAGTACGTTCGTGTTCGACGCCTAAAGCGGCCGCATACTAGAGGGGCGTACATGCTCCCCGCACTTGCCCGGGGCGATGCGCGTCTGCCGGTGATCGGTTCTCTAACCGCACTGGCATGGCTTACGCTCTTTGTGTGGGAGCAGAGCCCGTACGGTCGATACCTCGATCACGGTGATTGGCTGCAAACGGGCTTCGCAGGCAGCATCTGTCGCGCCCTCCCTGCAGGTCCCCTTGTCTTGCCTGCTTTTCTCTACGTCACGGGCTGGGTGCTTATGACCGTCGCGATGATGCTACCAACAACCTTGCCGTTGTTCGCAATTTTCGTCCGCATCACCGCAGGTAGGAATGATCGCGGCTTTTTGTTGGCGCTGGTAACTATCGGCTATCTCACGATCTGGACTCTATTCGGCCTCGTCGCCCATGCCGCGGACTTGGGACTGCACACGGTCTTCGCGGGGAATGCATTTCTGAGCCTGAATGGTTGGATGGTTAGCGTTGCCGTTCTAGCGATAGCCGGATCATTCCAGTTCAGCCGGCTCAAATATCTATGCCTCGACAAATGCCGCACGCCGTTCAGCTTCATCAACGAGCATTGGCGCGGCCACGACGACCGCAAGCAAGCGTTTGCGCTTGGCATGCATCACGGCTTGTTCTGCGTGGGCTGCTGCTGGGCGATCATGCTCCTGATGTTCATTGTGGGTACTGGCAGCGTCGGCTGGATGCTGGCAATCGGCGCAATAATGGCGGTCGAAAAGAACTTCCTATGGGGGAAACGATTGAGCGCGGCACTCGGGGTCGGTCTACTCCTGGCCTCGGCTGCCGTAGTTGCGGCGAACGTTTGAGTAGTGCACAATAACACCACCAAACGTCTCCTGCAGCACCATCACACGCTCGAACCTTAACTTCACGATCCACTTCGACGACTTGAGCACAACCCGGTACCGCGCGCGACCGTCTGCACGGCAATATTGAGCGCATGGCGTCTCGTTTGCCCATGCGTTTTCCGCTGTCGTGTCAGATCGCCGACGCCCTCAATGCCCGTGGCATCAGCACGCCGCGCGGCGGCGCTTGGTACGCGAAGTCCGTCGCCAACCTGTCAGCTCGCGCCTGACTTGGTCAGCGCTATGTCATGCCGGAACCTTATCTGGTCCATTAGCGACGCTAAAATAAGCTCTGGCTCGCGTGACGCCAGCGTACTTCGACCATCAAGTTCGTTGGGCTGCTCTTCGCTACGGAGCATCGCCTCGCACTTATTGGCGACCTTGTCCCAGCGTATCGCGAACAGCTCCAATGCCTGCTTGTCGGCGGACTTCGTCAGCATCGCCGCGAGACGTGTGTAATCGCTTGCAAACTGTCTATACTGAGCAACCCGGTGCATCGTTGTCACTCCCAGGCGACCCCGAAACACACCCAACCAGAAAAATCCCTGAGCTTACCTCTACCAAGCGGGGTCGGGATTGGCCTGCTCCCAATTGAACATCCGAGGCAAAATATTTGCCGTCAGAGCCGGAGAGCTAGTCGCGCAGAAGGACACTCAGCAAGAAATTATGGATTTGCAGGTCGCCGTTGTATTCGATGAAGCCCAATTTACTGAATTTATTCATAAATTGATTGACCCGAGACCGAGTTGTGCCGATGATCTCTGCGAGCGTCTCTTGGCTGATCTTGGCGGTGATCGGCTCCGGCTTAGCTTCCTTGCCATAATTCGCGAGGAGCAGAAGTGTTCGTGCCAGACGCTTTTCGCTAGAGTTGAACAACTGATCAACTAAATCTTCCTCAATCCGGTTGTTGCGGGTCAACAGATGGGCCATGAACAGCTCACCGAAAGTAGGCTCGGCATGCAGAACCCGGATCATTTCTGCTTTTTCCACCCCGCATTTGCAAGGCGTAGTTGCTGCCCGATCAAGCAGCCCTCACCGAAGAACGCGCCCGCACCAAGGATAGCGACTACCGCTTCTTTTCCCTGCTCCGACGTGACCGCAATCTTGACCTTGCCCGTCTTGATGTAAAATACCGCGTCCGCTGGGTTCCCCTGCGAGAAGATAACGTTGTCCTTGCGATAATCAAATTCGGCTCGGCCGCCGTTCACGGTGGCAAGAAACACCTTCGGGTCAAACTTGGATTTTGCTTTCTTGGCCACGGCAGAATACTTCACATTGCCCCTGGACAGATTAGTGCGCCTCCCTTCGGGATGGCAACATGGCTGCCGGACGACTTTGCGACGCCGATCGACCAGCGGACGTGGCAGATGGGTCTTAAGCAACTACCGACAAAGAATGCGACCATTACCTCGCTCTTCAGCAACGCTGGTTGACGCTCACGCGTAGTTACAAGTTCAGCAAGCGAATGAACGATTTCTCAGAGGAGAACACGCGGCGTCGGGCTGAATTTGACCGGGAGCGCGCGTCGCCTCACGAGTATCGCCTTTTCACTTACAACCAAGATGGACATCGTGGGGCCGCCGGTCGCCATTCCGCGCTCAATGACGACGAGGCCGCAGCAAAGGCCGAAGCTACTATCACAAACGATCTCCTCCGCCCACCGAGACGCAGTTCGTCGAGCGCTGGCATCATGTTGCTCGTGCGGTGTGTGACGTTATCACTGGCGTCAACGAGCTGGCCGACGTCCTTCAAGCCCACCCCGAACTCAGATACGACCTCATCGAGAAGCCGCTCGCATTTCGCCGGGGGAGCAGGACACCATCTGTCGGATTAAGTTTTAGCTAACACACTATACGGTGTTCGACCCGCTCATGCGACCTCCTGCTATTTTCTATTTCTTCTGGTAAACCTTGTCCGGCAGATCGCTGAGCCAGGGCAGCAGCTCGCCGAGCTCTAGTTGCGGCTGCGGCTTATGTGAAGCCCGCCGTTCCTCGAGGCGGCGTAGCATATCCGAAATCGCATAAATTGAATGCCGATCGGCCGCAAGGAGTAGCTCCCACAACGGCTAAATGGTCTCTGGGGGACACAAAATGAAATCCCTAGCAGTACTCAGTGCCTGACTCTCCAAAAGTCCACAGGGGAGGTCCCTGCGGGAGCAATGGTGATGAAAGCTGCTTGCCGATATCTTGAACCTCCCAGTCTCACGATGGCGAGTACCGAAATTGCCGCTCACCAGTTGCTCTCCAGGTGCCGGTTAATCCCGCGGGTTCAGCCGCGGATCATCAAACCGGCGGCGGGCTTCTCCTTGCGCGGAGACCGCGAACATATCGCGTCCGCTGACGTCGCGCGTTGGCTATTGGACGATCACCGCTCCCTGTGCAGTGTCGGGATGATACTCGCCCATAAACGGATAACGGCCGGGCTCGAGGGGCCGCAAGTGCACCGTTGCTTGCTGGCTGCCGCCGATCACCTTCTCGACTTTGAGCGCTGTAGAGTCGAACTCTTCGGCGAGCGGGTCTTCGTTTTTGATGTTCAGGTCCGTCGGCTGGCCGGCTTTGACGTGGACCTCGGAGGGTATGAACCGATGGTCCTTGATTGTCACGCTGATATCGGCCGACGCCGCCAATGCCACCCGCGCGACCGCCAGAACAGTTACGGGCAACACCAGTGCTCCGAAATTCGCTAACGACTTTCGCACGTTTTCATCTGCCTTTCTGCTTGCTCGGGTAAGTGAAGGTCCAATGCAATGTGACCGGCTTCCACCAATCTGACACGCCCGTCGCCTGGTCGACATGGCGCATGAAGCCGTTCGACGAGGGCGGCACGATCTCGTATGTCAGATGATACGTGCCGGGTCCATTCATGGTGACGTTGTTGGCATAATGCGGCCCGTCGATCGCGGTCATGGGCGCGAGCTTGCCGGTCTTCCTAAACTTACTGCCGTCCTCGGTCAGCGTGTAGCGGATCGTCAGATACGGAATCCAAGCGTCTTCCGGGAACCCATGCTTCTCGTCTTTGGTGGCGTGCACGTCGGCCTCCAAGTGGATGCTGTTGGCGCCCATCTCTGCGCCGGGCGGCATATGGTCCATTTTGATGCCGACTAGGTAATTCGGTACGATCTGCATGCCGTCCTGCACCGCAGGCTCGCCGATATAAAACTCGGTAGCGTTGACGAACACAGGCAGTGCGGTAAGCGCGCCTATAGTACCGAGCGCACAGGCGGTAAGACGAAGCTGCATGGGACCTCCTTGGCGCGACTATTATGAACGGAAAGTGGAGGAGTACATCTTGTTCTTCAGACGTCGGCCACCGTCAAGGAAAATCTCAGAAAGCTTTTTAGATGCGTTCTAAGAAGTATGCTATGGTTATCTTCACCACGCGTGTCTAGCTCCAGATCATGAACCGCTGGCAGGCTTCTCATCGATCGCAACCGCGAACAGTTTGAATTTCGGATTCCGATCCGTTACCGTCCCTCAATGAGCGAATATTCCTGAAGCCCGCGGTGGCGATCCTGTTCGTTCGGGACGTATCCGCCAGTGCAGCATTCTTCCGAGAGAAGCTGGATTTGCGATTGATTTCCTTTATGGCACACCGCCGTTCTACAGTTCGGTCTCACGCTGCATAGCGTGCTTACACCTTCGCTGGGTCCACCAGCCGAACTTCACAGAGCTTGCGGCGCAGGAGATCTCATTAATCTTAGCCACTATCGAGGTCTCCGATGTTCAAGGGTTGTTCAAAACTCATAGAGCTAACATGGGCTGAGATCACGTGTCGTTCGCACGAAAACCAATCGCGCTCAGCAGTCCTCTTCATCGAACACTACCGGAATCTGACAAACTTCGTACAAGGTATATGCTCGTGGGGCGAATTAAGCTCGGGGTATGGCTTTGGGATCGAGCCTGGAATTCACGCTATAGATGAGCAGCGGTTTGCTGTTTCCGAAAGCCATTGTAAAAAAGAACATTCTCTAAATCCGGATTTTGGGATTCATCGTTATGTCACCTGCAAATAACTTGTTGACCGAAGTTCTTTAATATGGTGCCTCAGGGAGCATTGGTACTCGCCACGATGCGGTTTGAATGAGGCGTTTGCTTGAAAGGGCAAATGCCACGCCGTGTCCAAGCTTGGACCAGATGTCCGTCCGACGAGGCTATCCGCGAGCGCCCGACCGGCCACGCCTACCGGCAGGCCTGCACGCCGGCTGCTCGCAATCCCAGGACTAATCACCGCGTTCACTCCGCCAGGGCCGCGAAGCTGCGCACTGGCGCTCGAGTTTGGGCCAAATTAAGCGCGGCGTCGGGTTCTCTCCGCAGGCGGTGAGGACCTGACGGATTACACCGACCGATCGTGAAGTACGAAAAAGGCGCGCCTGGTCGCCAGGCTCAAGGCTCCCCGCGGCGTAGCGCGACGTCACTGGGAAGTGGTTGCTTACAGGACGCTCGTTGCTTCCAGAACCTCTGCTGGAATCGCTTCGGTCTAGAACCACTAGAGGGACTGCATAGGCCTCCGACCCAGCCTTGTAACTCACGTCCGAGGTCCGGGGACGGAATCATATGTCGGAACCCCGACTGAGTTCCGGGATTAGCCATCTAGGGGAGACGCGGCAGCTCGAAGAGGCCGCCGCAAATGCCCTATTTGACGGACAGATGTCTTACGTGGGCCGGCGCCGGGCTGCCGTCCCCCTGGATGAAAAGAGGGGCGTGGGTAAGCTTGGGAAACGGCTCGCTGCTGTTGCTCACGCTACCGCGCGCTTCACGACGAAGGGCGGCGAAGCAAATGTGAGGAGAACGCAATGAACGGTTCCGAAGATGCGCGGAGGAAGGCTATGCAGAAAACACGCGAAACGGCAGAAAAAGGCAGACAGGCGGCCGAGGAAACGGTGCGCGGCGTAGAGCAGAGCTATTCGACCGCGTTTGATAACATACGAAACCTTAATGTCCGGCTGATCGACGCAGCGCAGGCAAATGCCGATGCGGTATGTGCGCTTGCCCGTGACATTGCCATGACTAAGTCACCATCCGATCTGCTAGCGGTGTGGATGAGTCATGCGCAGAAGCAATTCGAGATGGCTACAAAGCAGGCTACCGATCTGACTGCGTTAGGACAAAAGTTTGCAACTGAAAGCACGGCGCCGATGGGTTTCCGGCAGCCGTTCACGCAGGGTAATACTTAGGGAGGGCTCGAGTGGAGCATTAATACGTTGTCACCGAATGAAGCGATTGGTGCCAGCGGTGTATTTCACGGTATGCTAGATTATGCGCGTGCCGGCTATCGCACTTCCACAGGCTTTTTGCCGAGTGCCTGGGTGTGCCAAGTGATCGAGATGCGGGAGAGAGAGGAAGGACTCGCGCCCATTCTTATATCAGGCCCGGGGCAAACACACGGATATGGAGGAAGTGGGCCAGGCGCGTGATCGGCACGGCAAACTGCTCCTGGCCCGTTGCCCAACTCACAAGACCGTGAAACAGAGGGGATCTGACCCTGGAACTATGGCTGTCCGCCCGTTTTGGTAATGGAATCCGATGGAGGGAACGTCAATGAAAACGACGCTTGTGTTGGCCGCATTGCTCGCCGCAACTCCAGCTTTCGCCCAGTACGGCTCCACTTATAGCCGCTCTTCTAACGGGGCGACAATGCAAGACTACCGACTGGGCCCGCACCAAACGACGCGCCAGCATCAGCCGCTGCGCATGCAGGCTTCACCAACGCACCACCCCGCGAGGACGGGCGGAGGCAGCCACGGTTATAATCAGGCCAACCACCACACGGGGACTAATAAATAAGGACGGCAAACAACCCCAAGTCGGGACCAAGGGAGATCGCCCACTTTTCCCGGATCATCCGCTTGATCGCCGAGGCTGAAGCCCTGGGGTTAAGTGCACCGCGATCAACTCACCCGCCCGTGCGCGACCCGATTGACGCAAAGATGGGCATGCAGACACCGGCAGAGACCCATACCTGAACGCGTTTGTATTTTCGCTCGTCGCCTTAATATGGTTCACTTTGCGGCGGTGATCTCTCCGCCCCAGCTCGCAGGTCGTCAAACTTCTCTCTTCGCTTTGAATTTACTGTAAACCCTTCAAGGCCCTTTATTGAAAGCATAGCTGCGGCGGGCGAGAATCAGCCAGCCCCGCTCCACACTGACCAATTCCGCCTTGAATGCTGGGGCATTAGTCGCGTCCGGCGCGCTCTTTAGCTTGGCTGGCGCGCTCCGTAGCGTTCGCGGCGATTGTGGTGCTAACTCGCAGCAACGGCTTACAGCGGCAGAGGACTTTGCAGCCGTCGCGGTCGCTATGCTTTGCAGCAGCAACAACGAAGCATTTGCAGATCATTCCTTATCATCGCTATTGCTGGGCGTCTTCGCTTCGGCTGTTACACCGAGTGCTGAATTGAAACGCGCCTTCTGCTCATCATTTAACAATCTTGTGAACTCGCCAAGAGCGGGTGCAATGCCGTCAATGCACTGCCGGAGTATGTCAATTCGATTGACTTCACCGTCGAGGCGAGCAACCGGCGTCAGCGCATCCTCAGTTCGGCAGGAAGCGGCCAAACGCCCAGTGGCATGATAGACCGACGCCATAAGTTCGTACAGCTGGGCGCGCGCTTCGTCGGAGAGCGACTGGTCGAGTTCTATCTTGTTTAGCGGCCAACTCTTCAAGAGCGAGGACCACTGCCCGCAGCCGAACGGAACGTGCGCTGCTGCTCCATTTTCGCGAGATGCCGGAGGATTACTTGAAACAGACTCAACCTGTGGAGTTCGCTGTGCGTTCGAAATTGCCAACGCAACCAGCTGCGCCTTTTGCTCGTCGTCGAGTGATGCATAGGCCGAAACGAACGCTGGACGCAGCAGCGCGAGTGCAGCTTTAGTAGCGCCTAGCGCTTGGTCCGCCGTGGTCACCTTTTCGTTCAATCCGGTTGGCACGTCTTTGGGACAGCTTGCATTGAGCTTTTTAGCGGCATCGTCCGTCGCGGTGCGAATTCGTTCTATTGCCGCGAGTTGTTGCTTATTTGGTTTAACCGTCTCGATCACTACGTCGGTAGGCGTATTTTGTAGTTCTGCGGCTTGTTCCTTGCAGTCCTGGATAACCTGCGCGATAGCAACACCAAACCCGCTCGTTTGCGGCGTAGGCTGAGCACTGTTTGGTTCGCGACGAACGAGTTTGTCCTGATGCTCGCGATCTTCGGAAGAAACATCTCGTCGATGAGAATGAGCGGAATGCTTCCCGTGACGTGCCTCGGCTGTCGATAAGGTGCACAGCACCAGGCCAGCAATGGCGAACACAACTCGCAGAAGCCGTAAGCTGCCGATAGTCTGCATGGGCAAACTCCGCCTATAACAATTCCGGGGGCAATTCCCGAGTTCCATCGCCGCAGCGCGCGGGCACAACAGCCGAACTGCCGTTACAGACGAGCAGCAATTGCCGCGAAGCATTCAGCCGAGCGGTCGGTATGCATATCCAATAACCAGGACGTGCCGAACTGCCGCACCGGCAGCAACGTCCCTTAGCCGCCGGCGGAAGGCGGTAGCAGTTCCTGTCCCGCGAGCATCACCACCGCACGGAGACCAGGGTCCCCCTGCGTTGCAGCAACGGACTTGGTTTGAAGGGATTTCTGAATAGTCTCTTTGTGAGGTAGTGATTTACCGGTGGACCACTCCGCCGGGGGTGCGGCCGCCTGACAAAGTTATGCATGATTTGCGTTTTTCTTGGCCAGTCGAGCAGACTAAGCTGCCGAGGCCATACGCCCAATATTATTAGGGCAAATCAGAATCCGTATAATGGCCAGTGCTTCCAGCATCAGCGGGAGACGTACCGGCACATCATCTGCCCTTCCGATGCGATCCGTTAGAAGTGATTCCGTTCTGACGTTTAGCTTCATTCACAGCGAAGAGCTGGAGTGGGGCGTCCGCTTGATTGAGCGCGGACCGGAACATTAATCATAACCGAACTGATGAAGAGCGCAGGGGCAGGTCACGCGAGTGCTCGACTTGTTTTGCTGCGCTACCGTCGAGTTTGCGCGTGGTGATCATCACCGGAAGTAAGCAGTCCAGAAGAGCGTAACGGCAGTATGGGACGCGGGGTTCACGCGTTTGAACTCCGATGCAGGTGTCCGATGGCGTCGATTGCGCGGCCGCTCTTGCATTGTTGGGCGGAGGTTTCGGGAAGGTGGAAAGTACGATCGCCGGCTTACCGCACTGTGCCGCGGGCAGCCATTTGCGTAAGAACGCGTTCCTCTCCTCCGGCTCGGTATATTCAGCTTTGATGCCGATCAAAGGCGTGCAAGTACTCAATTTTGCCTGTGAGTTCAACCTCGCACATTTCAGGGGTGTTCTCGAGCAATACGGCTGGCCACGACGAAGAGGCGTGCTGCCGATCGGTCCGCTATGGCGATCGGCAGCGGCGCTTATCAGGTGATTTCGAACGCGATGCTTCCACTATTGCCTTGCTATCTGCAGACTTGAACGGGCGGGCGCACCCAACGGTATCCATCCCAGTATGGCCGGCCCGTCGTCCAGTAGCAGTTCGGAGGGGGTGGCGGCGGTGCCGACCCCGCGATGATCCCGCCAATCACGCCACCGAGCACCGCGCCAGGGAGGAAACCATTGTGGTGATGGTGGTGGTGATGATGATGGCGGTAATACTGGACCCGTTCCACCTTTGCGGCCGGGCTTGCATGAGTCTGCGCCGCGTCTTCGGCTTTCAACATGGCGAGCGCGTTCGGAACGGGTTCGAGCAGATCCCTGTAGTTGGCCGGGACCGCCAATTGGGGCTGTTGCGCTGGCGCGGCCTGCGCTCCGGTCACAGCACCAATGGCTGCTGCTGCGCCTAGTAAGCCTGCAATCTTCTTGTCCATGAGAATCTCCGGTGGAAGGCGGGGGAATTATCCGAGTGCGTCGAGCTCTTAGACAAAAGTTGCGGCGCGTTTGTGGCATACTGCGCGATCAGAACCTTTCAGTATCCAAGTCGAGATGAATGGTTATTCAGACCGGAGAGGTAGGCTAGGCCCGCGTCGGTCGCCCCGCTTCCGACACCAGCACCACAATTTGGTCGGACGGTTCCGGCAAGGCGTCGAGATGGGGTAGCAGCTCGCGCCCTTCCGGCTCGTGGAGCGGAAAAACCTGCCCGCGCTAAACATGCTTCGCAACATATTCCAGATGCGCAGTGTCCAGTTTGCTGGGAGATCGGTCGCGCCGACAAAGTGCGATGCTCCGCCGCAACGTGCCGCTCAAGAACTCCAGCCTTAGGGGACCTTTAACGATTTTGAATTTTTCACCACCTTTAACGCCCGTTGAATTCACCGAACCCTGTCTCCGCTGGCTCCGAAATCTTATCGAAGGCAAACCTGTGTGGCTCAATGTACGAGCGGATCAGGGCGCGTAGACCCAGGTTTCGATCATGAGGGTTGCGCCCGGGACTGGCAGGGGTCCTGGCACCTCCACCGCGGAAAAAGGTAGCGCGCGGCCGGCGAGCCGACGCTCCCAGACCTTGATGACCGGATAGAACTCCCGGATGTCGGTATGGAAAAGGAGCAGCCGCACGATGTTGTCGAGTGCGGTCTCGCCAGCCTCACAGAGCCGCGCAACGTATTCGATGATGGCTTCAGCCTGGGCCTCGGGCGCCGATGAGAAATACGGCTGCCTTCGGTCCAAAACCGCCGATGGCAATAGTCCATTCCGGTCGCTCGCCATCAACGCGGGGATGAACAGAAGGTCGCCCACTTTGACCGCTTGAGGTTGAAGCCGGAATGCCGTCGGCACGCCGGCATCGACATGCGTTTTTCTGGCGCGGCCGCCCGGCTTTGCCGCGATCACATTGATCTCGATCTTGCCGTCATAGGGGGCCAGCCCGTGCTCAATGCACGGAATGATCGATACGCTCGGGCCTCTCGTTCCGAAATGCTTGCTCCACGCCGCGTTGAACGCGGAATAATCCTCGCAATCGCACAGGTAGACCTGGGCGTGCACCACATCCTCGAGCGCCGCTCCCGCAAGCGCCAGCGAAGGCGCGATCCGCTGCGTGATGAGGAATTCGGTCTCGAGCTTGATCGGTTGGCCGCCCCATTGCAGGCCTTCGGGCATCAACGCGGCAGCGGCAACCCCATTGCGACGGGGCTCCTCGCCAACGGCAAGCGAGGTCACACCCGGGATAAAAATGAAGTCGCCGACGGTGAGCGCGGGCGAGTAGCCTGATGTTGGCCGGCCTTTCAATTGCTCGTGCCGAAGGTGCTCGACCACGAACCCGTCGCCGGGAATGGCGGCTATGACCTGGACGTTCATGTCGGCGCCCGGCAGCAGCAGCGCCTGCTGGGCAATCGACGTCGAAGGCGGAATGCGCCCTTGCAAAAACTCGCTCCGAACCTGCTGATATGGCGGCACGGCCCTGACGGTCGAGTAATATTGATCGGTGCGTACGAGATTGTTTCGATCAGTGCCGCCGGCGCGCAAGACCGCATCGAGGTTGTCGAAAATGCGCCGCGCCTCCTTCTCGCGCTTCGGCAAGTGCGCGTGCGGAGCGGTCTCACCCAAGACGTCCGCCGCTATGCCATTGATGAAATCCTGCGCCATGAGGCCCGAGGCGAATACCCACCGGCCGGCTTTCATCCCTTGCGCGAATTTTACCCGCCCCGCTCCGAGTTCAACCGGCAGAAGCGGTTCGGCGCGAGCGTCAACTGTGCTGGTCATTGATCTCTCTAGTGGTGTAGCAAAGGTGAAGCACGGGCGAGAACCAACACAATGGCATCCGGCTGCAAGCTTGAGAAGGCGCGGAATGGAATATGGCGCTTGCAGTCTCGCCGCGTGCGAAGAGCCGCTCCCCTGCCCCACACACTTGAGCGGCTAGACGACTGCATGGGCCGCGAGACAGCTCATCAGCGCCAAACTGGCCGCGCTCACCGACATAACAGCACACGCGCACCGCTGCCGGTGCTACTGTTGCCAAGCGTGCGGAGCGAAGCTGCGTCGGCTCCACTTGCTGTCAGCGCGCACAACGGATGGAGCGGAGAGTGTTGCGGTTCCTCGACCGCTAAATTACGCTTTTGCCCTGCACCGATCGGAGATATGCGTCATGAAATCCACTTTAGTAACGATTGCTGGTACAGCGGCTATTCTGGTCTCACCGGCTCTAGCTCAAACGCTGCCCACTCATCGAATTCCTGCGAGTTTGGCCGTTGATGCCGCCATGGAGACGGTTGCGGCATGTGCGCGGCAGGGATATCGCGAAACTGCCGTCGTGCTCGATGCCGATGGGCAGACAATCGTCGCCTTGCGCGGTGACGGCGCTGGTATTCACACGCTCGACAGCGCGCACGACAAAGCGTACACCGCAGTCTCTTTCAAGAACGATACGGTTGCGCTTGCTTCCCGCGCCAAGGGCGAGGCTTCGATCGCCCCGCTGGCGAAACTGCCCCACGTCATGTTTTTTGGTGGCGGTGTCGTGATTAAGCTCAACGATGAGGTCATCGGCTCGATCGGTGCGTCGGGCGCGCCTGGCGCCAACCTCGATGACAATTGTGCCAAAGCGGGTCTGGATAAAATTCGCGATCGGCTGAAATGACGCAGTTCGCGCCAACCTGCGACGCCGGTCCGCTTTGCTCCTCACGAAGAGCGCCACCTTGCATGGCGTCTTGATCATGCTTGGTTGCCCGCGGGTAGCTGCTATCCGGCCTTTTTCTGCCGCGCACTGACGCGTGGCCCGGGCTTCTCCGCAGCCTCCTTGCCCTTCTTTCCGACAATGGGAAGAAGCAACTCGCGTTGGCCCGCTGTGCGCCCGCGCGCTTTCCCTGGCGCAGGCTCGGCCTTCTTTTCGTGGGCGATGCTGCGCCGCAGCGCATCCATAAGGTTGACGACGTTTTGTGGCCGCGCTGCAGGTTGTTCCCGTGGCAGCACGATGCCGGCCCGCTTCTGCCTGAGCATTTCGACGACCGCCTGCTCGTAATGGTCGATGAATTTCGCCGGATCGAAATCGGCCTCCTTGCTCTCGAGGATGTGCTCGGCGAGCTTGAGCATGTCAGGGGCAAGTTTGACGTCGGCTATGTCGTCGAAATAATCTTTCGCATCGCGGATTTCATAAGAATAATGCAGCGTCGTTCCCATTAAGCCCTTCTCCCAGGGCTGCAGCATGATAACGCGCTCTCGTTTGCCAAGCACCACGCGCGCGAGAGCTACCATGTCCTTGCCCCGCATGGCTTCTCGGATCACGGCGAACGCTTCCTGGCCAACCTGGTCATTCGGCGTGATGTAGTATCGGCTGTCGAAATAGCGTTCGTCGATTTGCGTGCGCGGAACGAACGAGTCGATCTCTATGGTATGCGTGCTCTCGATCGCAACAGCATCGAGTTCGTCATCGTCGACGAGAAGGTAAGCGTTCTGCGCGTACTCGTATCCGCGCGCCTTTTCCTCGTTGCTGACCGGCTCGCGTGTCACCTCGTCGACGAGTTGCTGTCGCAGCCGGTTGCCGGTTTTCTTGTTGATCTGCCGAAAGGAGACGCACTCGGTCGCGGATGTCGCCGTGTACAGTGCAATCGGACAGGAAACGAGAGAAAGCTTGAGATAGCCTTTCCAATAGGGGCGGATCGGGGCCACGAAAATCTCCTACGCAACAGGGCAACGGCGATTGAGTTTGACCGGCGCTGTCGGGGAGTCAATTGCAGGCCTGCGCTTATCGGGTGTCTTGATTTATATTCTCCGTTTGTTCTCGCGCGTGCTGGGACTTGCCGCTGACGTCCTTCGGTGCTTGAAGCAACCAGCGATCGGTCGCGGCTTTTGGAAGACGCGGGCACGCACGCGAGACTCCGCAGTGGACCGGGACAGAGCTTTGGTCGGCGCAGCGGATGAATGGATCAGTCGAGGAGCAAATGCCGACAAACGCTGAAAGCAGCAGAACCGGTGCCGGCGGCGACACGCAAAAGCACAGGGACGAAGGATGGGAAGACCGGCTGCGGCGCGTCGGCGACGCTCGCTTCGTCGAAGTGGAATGGAGCGAGCGGGATAGCCCACATTGGCCGCTGCCCAGAACCGCACCAAAGGCACCATAGGCGACTGGGCGGCCTTTAATTAAGAAGCAGGCGAGGCCAGGCCCGAACGTTGGACAACACTTACGGGCAGAATGTTGGCGCGTGTTTCGCGTCCGCACCGAGCTCGATCGAGGCCCCTCTGGCGGCGCTCACGATTATGGCCTCGACAGGCGGTGTTTTAGCCGAGATGGGCGAGCGACCCGCGTGCGGCCGACCGCACCAGCCGCTTTTCAGCTTCCCAACGGCTGCGGGCGTCCAAGTCGGCGAGCAACTGCATGTTTCCGGCTGAAAGCGTGGCGATCGGCAGGCCGTCCCGATAGATCAGACGATTGTCCGTCAAGGCAGGCAGCCTCGATCCGGGCGTGAGGATGCCGATCAGGTTCAATGGATCCGCGCCCGAGAGCGAGACCCATTCTTCTCTGGAGGGCCGGCGGCGCGTCTCCCGCAGCAGACCCACCGCCTCAGGGAGCGCATATTGCTCGCCGGAAAACCCCGCTACGAAACGGCCCCCGCGGATTTGCCCGCGCGCCTCGAGCCGGCGATACACGCGGAGCAGATCGCGCCACGGCGGCAGCCAGGCGGCTTCGCGCGCCAGCAGACGCCAAAATACGACCCCATAGCGCTGCAACAGCGTTTGTGCGACGTGCTCGGTGGCAGCCGCTCTGGCCTGCTCATCAATGCCGGCCTGCCGCGGTGCCCGGACCAGAGCCCACCGTCCGCCACTTTCGATGGCGAAGGGAAGGACGCGCCCGCGCCTTCTCGCACCTGCGGGCGGCTTGCGCCGGCTCGAAGGCACCAAGAGCGCGCGCAACCCTGCAAAGCTATCGGAGGTCACAAGCCCCAGGGCCACGAGTTCCCCGAGCGCTTCTTCGAGCTGCGGGCGCAGCAAGCGCGATGCTTCTGACAACTCGTCGAAGAACAGCGCTCCGTCCGCGCGCAAGCAATCGAGCAGCAACTGCGCCCGTGGCGTTGGGAGTGCGGCGCCGGCATGAGGCAACAGAGCAATCCACTGCTGCAGCCGCCGACGATCGAGTAGGGCGATGGGTGTCGAGCGCACCGGTGTTACAGCGCGAGCGCGACCGTTGCCGTTTGCGGGAGGAGTAAGGCGGGCCCACGCGGCCCGACCGGCTATACACTGCGAATCAAGCCACGCCAACTCGTATCCGGCGATGCGCGCTGGCAGGATCTCTGTTTCCCACGATCCGGCCGGCGCCTCGAAGCCTTCGAGCAAAGTCAATACGTTTGCCAGCCCGTGCGGCCCTTCGATGCGTGCGTCCTGCCCGACATGCTGCCAGGCGAACAGGAAGCGCAGGAAATCGCGCGCGGCGACCGGTTCGATTTCCGAGCGGAGGCGCCGGATCGTCGTATGATGAATCCGCGCCAGCAACCGGCGATCGCACCATTGTTCATCATTTACGCCAGGGCTGAAGCGCCCCCGCAGAATAGTTCCTTCGGCCTCCAGCGTCGCGAGCGCTGCGGCGAGGGCCGCAAACTCGAGTGCTAGCGGTCCCCCCAGCGCCGTTTGCGTAACCGGGCCGAGACCTTCCAAGCGCCCGCGAAGGATTTCGACCAGCGCCTGATCCGCAGACCAGACCGCACTCTGACCCGGCGGCGGGGCGATCTGAGGCTGCAGGGTCGCTTGCGGCCATAGGGCCAGAAATTGGTTCACCCGCTCTGCGGCGATCCAAAGCGCCACGCCGGGCCTCTGCAGCCGCGCGACACGCCTCTGCCGCGTCAATTGTTCCAGCCACCCTGCCCACGGGGATACCGCGCTCGCTTCGCTCTCCGTCAGAAAGCTGAGCCAGAGCAGTGCGTCGTGGAGTTCTTCGGCATTTTCGGGATCCGGCCAAGCTTCTTCGCGGACCCGTGTAATCGCCTCGGCATCCAGTTGCCCAAGCTCCGAGGCGCTCTGCGGATCATGCCAGCGCCGAGCCATGACCGCCTGGGTTCGCCGCTCCTCCAACGGCGCATCATCGAGAAAAGCATAAGGCCGGGCCGCAAGCGCTTCGAGCGCCAGCGGCGACGGCTGGGTGAGATCGCAGGCGACCACCTCGACCGCGCCCGCTTCAAGGCGCGAAAGCAAACGCTCCAGCCCCTCGATATCCATAGCCTCGTGCAGGCAATCGGAGATCGCTTGGTTGGTCAGCGGATGGTCCGGCACTTCCCGTTCACCCGCCAGGTTCTCAGCGCACGCGATCTGATCGGGAAAAACCGCAGCGATCAGATCTTCCGCCTGCATGCGCAGGAGCTGGGGCGGCACTTTCTTGCCGCCTCTGAACCTCGGCACGGCAAGCGCCACTCCAGCCACCCAACGCCACCTGGTGGTGAACATCGGGGCATCGAGCATGGCCTGAATCAACAGGGAACGGACGGTTTCGGAGCGGAGATAACGCGCCACCTCCGGCAGTTCGAAACTGTGCGCGGTGGTTAGCGACAGGACGATATTGTCTTCCGTGGCGGCGGCCTGCAGTTCGAAGTTGAACTTCCGACAGAATTGCTTGCGCAGTGCCAGCCCCCAGGCGCGGTTGATGCGGCTGCCGAATGGCGCATGAATGACCAGTTGCATGCCACCCGCTTCGTCGAAGAAGCGTTCCAGCACGATGATGTCGTGTGTGGGCAGGCGACTTAGGGCTGCAGCAGCCGCGGCAAGATATTCGACGAGTTGCTCGGCGGCGCGCCCGTCGATTCCAGTGCCTCTGACAAGCCAGTCACACGCCAGCTGTCCGGAACGGTCAGCGCGCAGCTTTTCGCCGACTTCACTGCGCAGACGCGAGACCGCGATCGACAGCTCATTGCTGCGCCCGGGCGCCTCCCCGAGCCAGAACGGAATATTCGGCGGCTGCCCATGTGCATCCTCGACCCGAACCGTTCCGCGTTCGACACGCAGGATCCGGTACGAGGCGTTTCCCAGCTGAAAGATGTCGCCGGCCATGCTTTCGACGGCGAAATCTTCATTGACTGTGCCGATGATATGGTTTTCCGGTTCCAGCAGCACCTGGTAATCGGCAGTGTCCGGGATCGTGCCGCCAGAGGCCAGCGCCACCATTCGCGAACCGCGCCGCGCGCGCAGCACGCCATTGACGCCATCACGATGGATGAGCGCGCCGCGACGGCCATGGCGTGTGGCGAAGCCGTCAGCCAGCATTTGCACGACCGCGGCAAAATCCTCGCGCTTTAGTTCGCGAAACGGGTAGGCGCAACAAAATCTTTGGTAGAGCGCCGCTTCCGGCCAATCCTGCGCCGCCACTTCGGCGACGATCTGCTGTGCCAACACGTCGAGGGGCTGACAGGGAATGTCGACACGGTCGAGTTCACCCCGGCGCACGCTGCCGAGCAGAGCTGCGCATTCCACGAGATCGTCGCGCGACAACGGAAATATCCGGCCCTTGGGAGTCCCGCCGACAGAATGTCCTGAGCGGCCGACGCGCTGCACGAGGCTCGAAATCGAGCGCGGCGAACCAAGTTGGCAGACGAGATCGACATCGCCGATATCGATGCCGAGTTCCAGCGAAGCGGTCGCCACCAGGGCCTTCAGCTTGCCGTGCTTGAGCCTTTGCTCGGCGGATAGGCGCTGTTCCTTCGCCATGCTGCCATGGTGAGCTGTGATGGCGCCATCGCCGAGGCGCTCGGATAGTTCGCGGGCGACCCGTTCGGCCATGCGGCGAGTGTTGACGAACACCAGCGTGGTGTTGTGGTCCTCGATGAGCCGCTGCAACCGCGCATAAACCTGCTGCCAGACCTCTGCGGACATCACCGCCTCGAGCGGTGATTCCGGAATCTCGATCTGAAGATCGCGCGCTCGCTGATGGCCGATGTCGATGACCGTCACCTCAAGCCCGCTTTTCCCCTCGCAACCCGACCCGGTCAGGAGGTGAGCGATGGCACCGATCGGATTCTGCGTCGCAGAAAGTCCGACACGCTGCAGATGAGTGTCGCAAAGCGCAGCAAGGCGTTCCAGCGACACCGCCAAGTGAGCGCCGCGTTTATTCGGGGCCACCGCGTGGATCTCGTCGAGAATGAGCGAGCGGGTGGTCGCCAGCATTTGGCGACCCGACTGCGATCCGAGCAGGACGTAAAGAGATTCCGGCGTCGTCACGAGGATGTGCGGCGGGCGGCGGCGCATGCGCTGGCGTTCAGCGGAGGTCGTGTCGCCCGTTCGGACCCAGGTGCGGATTTCAACGTCAGGCAGATCGCGCCGCTGCAGTTCCGCGCGAATGCCGGCCAGCGGTGCCTCTAGGTTGCGGTGAATATCGTTCGACAGGGCCTTGAGCGGTGAGACGTAGACCACCTGCGTGGCGTCGGGAAGTTTGCCAGCGACGCCTTGACGAACCAAGTCGTCGATCACTGTCAGGAACGCAGCGAGCGTCTTGCCGGACCCGGTCGGTGCGGCAAGCAAGGTATGCCGGCCCGATTTAATCGCCGGCCACGCCTCGGCTTGAGCTCGGGTGGGCGAGGCAAAATGGCCGCTAAACCACGTTGCGACCGCGGGATGGAAGAGCTTTGCAGGATTCATAGCGGGAGCATGCCGAGCCAACGCACCATATCTACTTATTGTCCTGTGTGGTTGCCGCTTGCTGCAAGCGAAGGCCCGCGGGACTTAACCGATGACGCCCTTGCGTTTTTGGGTTGCCCAAAGCGGCTGCTTGCGGACAGACGGCAAGCCTGACGCGTTGGATGAGCACGCTCATCCACTAATCATGGGACTTGCATGCGCGAAGTGCAAGGAACGCACACGCTGGCCCGCTTAATCAATTGGTCGCTGGGTTTCGATCCCACAGCTGGAAGGTGGAAGCCATCATAGAAGGTAAGGCGCATGGTCGACCCTCATCATGACAATGGAAGCCGGCGCCGATCGCTCGTTGGGCTTGGAATCATCGTACTCCTATTCGTGGTCGGTTGGGTGCTAGTGCAAAAGCTCTACGCCAATGGGCAACTGGAGGACTGTCTGCTGTCGGGCCGAACAAATTGCGCGCCCATCCAGAGCTCGGGGCAATAGGTACCGAAAGCCGTTCGACGCGTTTGCGATGCTTTCACAGCCCGTCCGCTGCTGCGCCACGGCGCCGCTGCACGGGAGGCGTCGAGGTCGCGTGCCGCCCGAGTGGGACGCAACTGAGCGCAAAGTGCCCAGCTTCGCAGCGCGATACTGCTGGTCGCCGGGTAATCCGCATCCAGCAAGCATCCGCAACCACTTGGTTGCCGCAATGAGCAGCATCGCTCACGCCCTGCAGCGCCCGCCAAGCGTGAGCACGTCGCTATGGCCGACGCCCCGAGTGCCTGATTATGCCGCGACTTGCGTCGCCACGCGCGCGGCGAGCGCCGTGTTCTTCAGACAGGCCGCCAGCGCCACCAAATCCTCACGCGACAAGGCGGCATAGGGCGGATACGGCTCGCCGACCGGAACGCCGATCAGCTTCATCGCGGCCTTCATGGTCGGCGCCAGGCCGTAGTGCATCCACTTGCTCGGGAAAAGCGCAAACTGCAGCTGCAATTGTGCCGCCCGCTCGTAATCTTTGGCCGTGAACGCCTCGATTACATTGCGGGCAATTTCCGCCGCCGGCGGCGGCATGGTGGCGCCGGAACCGCCGAGCTCGAGGCTCGCGAGCAGCATCTGCATGGTGGTGAAATAGCGCGCGTGCCCGGCGCGGTCGATCTCGACGATGAGCCGCGATACGCGCGCCAGATCGCGCGAGCTTTCCTTGACGAATTGCACGTGCGGCAATTTGGCGAGCGCGATGGTGTCCGGGATCGACACCTCCGCGCCCGGGCCGGGATTGAGATAGAGGGTCAGCGGCAGGCTCGTTTCGCGTCCGATCATATCGAAATAGGCGACGAGGTCGCGCTGTGTCGGCGTGCCCGCAAAAGGCCGTAACGGCGCCAGAACCTGCAGCGTGGCAGCGCCAAGCGTTTCCGCCTCGTGCGCCAGCTCGAGCGCGGTGCGGAACGACGGATGGGAGATCCCGGCCATGACCGGCACGCGACCGTCGACCGCTTCGACCGTGCAGCGGATCAACGCCTTGCGCGCCTCCAAGCTCAGATAGGTGTACTCCTGTGTCTCCACTCCCGCGGCGACGATCGTGGTTGCCGCGCAGTCGCGCACCACATAGTCGATCTGCCGGCGCAGCGCCGCCTCGTCGACCTTGAGGTCGGCGGTAAAGGGCGTGAGCGGCGCGACGATCAATCCCGGCTGGCGCATAGGCTTCTCCACGGACCCGGGTGATCATGCCGAAAACGTCATTGCTTTGGAATATGGGCAATTTGGGAACGCATGCGCGCATCGAGCTGCGCAGGCCTCGGTCATGCGCCGCCGCAGCCAAAAGCGCCGCACACGTCAGGCTTCGTGGATATCGCGCTTGGCCTGCCATTGCTCATGGGTTTCCGCCACGTAATCGGCAAAACGGCCGCCCGCGATCGCCGCGCGGGCGCCGGCAGCAAGTTCCTGGTAATAGTAAAGGTTAACGACGGACAGGAGAGTGCCGCCAAGCGCCTCGCCGCTGCGGAACAGGTGGTGCAAGTAGGCGCGGGAAAATTCGCGCGCCGCCGGGCATCGGCTTTGCGCATCGAGCGGCCGCTCATCTTCGGCGTGATGGGCGTTCTTGATGTTGATCGGGCCGAAGCGCGTGAAAGCAAGGCCGTGGCGGCCATTGCGCGTCGGCAGCACACAGTCAAACATATCGATGCCGCGGGCAATCGCGGCGAGGATGTCAGCCGGCGTTCCGACGCCCATGAGATAGCGCGGCCGCTCGGCGGGCAGCGCCACAGCCGTTTGTTCGACGACGTCGAGCATCACCTGCTGTGTCTCGCCCACGGCAAGTCCGCCGATTGCATAGCCGTGGAAGCCGAGCTCGGTGAGCCCGCGCAGGCTCTCTTCCCGCAGCCTTGCACTATCGCCACCCTGCACGATCGCGAACAATGCCTGGCCGGGCGCCGCGTTTTCGAAGGCGCGCTTGCAACGCTCGGCCCAGCGCAGCGACACAAGCATGGCGCGTTCGATCTCGCGCGGCTCGGCCGGCAGGCGCACGCATTCATCGAGCTGCATGGCGATGTCTGAGCCGAGCAGGATCTGCACCTCGATCGCGCGTTCTGGGCTAAGCTCGACCATGGCGCCGTCGATGTGGGAGCGGAATACGACCCCGTCCTCCGTCACTTTGCGCAAGGCGGCAAGCGACATCACCTGGAAGCCCCCGGAATTGGTGAGGATCGGATCAGGCCAGCGCATGAATTTATGCAGGCCGCCGAGCACAGCGATCCGCTCGGCCCCGGGGCGCAGCATCAGGTGATAGGTATTGGCGAGAAGCAACTCTGTGCCGGCCGCGCGGACGTCGTCGTGATGCACGCCTTTGACCGAGGCCTGGGTGCCGACCGGCATGAAGGCAGGCGTATGCACGCGGCCGTGCGCCGTGGTCATTTCGCCAGTGCGCGCGTCACCGTCGGTGCCAGTAAGACGGAAGGAGAAGGACATGCAGGCGATCGCGTCGGAGCAGGTTGCGGGTCCGGGATTGAGACCCGATCAGCCGCAGGAAGCCACCATTGCGCCTGATTTGGGTCATGGGCAATTGCCTGCGCGGATATTTGACCTGGCGCGCCTGCGGTCCTGGATCTTGTTAGCGCTTATCTTTGTTGTCAGCTCACAGGGTAGCTTAGTTCCTCGGGGCCGATAAGAGCAACGAAGCCGGCAGTCAAACCGCCGGCGGTCTGCATCGCCATAACGTTTTAGGCGGCGCGAAAGAGCAAGCAGGCATCGCCGTAGGAGTAAAACCGGTAACCGGAGTCGATCGCGTGGGCATACGCGCGCTGCATCAGATCGAGGCCGGAAAACGCCGAGACCAGCATGAACAGCGTCGAACGCGGCAGGTGAAAATTGGTCAGCATGCCGTCGACTGCGCGAAACCGATAGCCGGGCGTGATGAACAGCGCTGTTTCACCGGAAAATTCGCCGATCGTCCCATCGGGAGCCGCCGCGCTTTCCAGGAGCCGCAGCGACGTCGAGCCGACTGCGACGATGCGCCCGCCGGCGCGCCGCGCGGCGTTGAGCGCCGCCGCGGTCGGCGCAGTCACGCTGCCCCATTCGGCATGCAGGCGGTGGTCCGCCGTGTCCTCGGCCTTAACCGGCACGAACGTGCCCGGACCGACATGAAGCGTGGCCTTGTGCAGCGCGATGCCGCGGGCGCACAATTCTTCAACCAGGCGGTCAGTGAAATGTAGCCCGGCGGTCGGCGCGGCGACCGAGCCCTCTTCCCGGGCGAACATGGTCTGATAATCGACGCGGTCTGCTTCGTCTACGGAGCGACGACCAGCGATATAGGGCGGCAACGGCATCTCGCCTCGCTCGGCCAGTGCCTCGTCGAGCACCGGGCCATGAAACGCAAAAGCCAGCGTCACCTCACCGCCCTGCCCTTTCGCCTCCACCGCGGCGTCAAGCTGTTCGAGGAAGCACACTTTGCCTTCGGCGCCGAAGCGCACCACGTCGCCGACCGCAAGCCGCTTGGCCGGGCGCATCAGTGCGCTCCAGCGCGAACCGTCGAGGCGCCTCACGAGCGTTGCGGATATGGCGGGCTCGGGACCGCCACTCTCCGTGCGTGCCAACCGCCGTCCTCGCAGGTGCGCCGGAAACACCTTTGTGTCGTTCACCACGAGCACATCGCCGGCCCGCAGTTGCGCCGGCAGGTCGCGCACGTATCGGTCTTCGAAGACCACAGGAGCGCCGGGGTGCACCACCAATAGCCGGGCCGCATCGCGCGGCGAGGCCGGCCGCAGCGCAATCCGGTCCTCCGGCAGCGCGAAATCGAATAAATTCGTCCGCATAACGTGATTGCAGTTCCCGTCGCCGCCTCTGGCGCGCTTTGCGATTGCGCATCATATTTGGGTCATGACAGGGCGTCCCTGCAATCCCAGCAGCGATCTGAAACGGCTCTGGCAGCTCCTGTTGCCGGGCACGACCCTTCCGCAGTGCGGCACTGCGGAAGATTCTCAAGCGCCCCAAGCGGCCGAACCCATAGACCCTCCTCCTGTCAGCGACAAATCGCGCCCGGATGAGCCGCCGCACGATTCCTGATCCCAATCAACACTCCTGGAGAAGGTCTTGAGCGAGTACGATCGCTGGGAAACCCGCTTTGCCGTGCCCGACTACGCTTTCGGCAAAGAGCCGAATTATTTTCTGAAATCCTGCAGGTCGTTGCTGCCGCAGAGCGGCCGAGCCTTGGCAGTGGCCGATGGCGAGGGCCGTAACGGCATCTGGCTCGCCCAACAGGGGCTCGAAGTGGTATCGATCGATTTTTCGCCCTCCGCGCAGAAGAAGGCGCGGGCGCTCGCGGCCGAGCGGCAGGTTGCGGTCTCGTTCATCCAGACGGACGTGCATGCCTGGGCCTATCCGCGATCCGCTTTCGATGTCGTCGTTGAGATCTTCACCCAGTTCAGTTCGCCAAGTGAGCGCGCCGTCAAATGGACGGGAATGCGGCGCGCGCTCAAATCCGGCGGGCTACTGATCCTGCAAGGCTATACGCCCAAACAACTCGAATACGGCACCGGTGGGCCAAAGCTGCGCGAAAACCTTTATACGCGTCCAATGCTCGAAGCCGCTTTCGGCGATTTCCACAAGCTGAAAATCGCCGAAGAAGAACGCGAGATCTATGAGGGCACGTCGCACGGCGGAATGTCGGCAGTAATCAATTTGACCGGGCGCAAGCCGTGACGGGCCGTACGCGCGATGATGTACTCGTGCCTGCCATTAGCAGGCCGATTGACTGAAAACCGCGGTCATTTGAGCCAAGCGCGGCATCGGCGAGGTCATGTGGCATCAGCCGTTGGCCGTCTCAGGGCCGCCAAATCACAATCATGGCCCTGCCGACGAGCAAGGCAATTGGGCATTATTGTTCGACGGTGGCTTTCTGGATGTAGTCGAGTTTCGGGAACGCACTGTTCAAATACTTGTTGCCTTCGCCCTGGATGCGGCCTTGCTCGGGCCCGTTTCCACGCGGCGCGCCTTCGCCATAGCCGCTATAGAGCTCCTTCACCACGCTCATCCCGGAAGTGACCTGGCCGAATGGCGCAAAACCCTGGCTATCCAGCGCCCGGTTATCCGCGTAGTTGATGAACACCTGGGTGGTACGGGTGTTGGGGCCAGCGGTTGCGAAAGTGATGTAGCCAGCCTGATTGCTCGCGCGCACGGGGTCGTCCTGGATATTGGCCTGCCGCCATTTTGCCGAAACCTGCGGATTGCCATTGATTCCAAACTGCACCATGAAGCCGCTGATCACGCGGAAAAAGCGCGCGTTGTCGTAAAAGCCGTTCTTGACCAGGTTGTAGAAGCGATCCGCGCCATGCGGCGCCCAGTCGCGATGTACCTCCACCACAAAGGCGCCTTTGCTGGTGTCGAACCTCACCTTGTAGGTGCCCGGCGACTGCTCGTTCAGCGCGGCGGGATTCAACAGCGCGTTCCCGCTCGGATTTGCCGAGCCCTGACCAAAAGCCGGCGCGGCGAAAACAAACGGAATGGCAGCAAAACGAATGGCAAGAGGGATCATGTCATCTCCCGGCTGAGGTTGGACTTAGAACTTAGGGTCAGGACTTGGCGAATTTCTTCTTCAGCTTTTTGGCCACGGGCGCCGGTACGAAGGCCGACACGTCGCCCCCCATGCCGGCAATCTGCCGCACCAAAGTGGCGGTGATCGGGCGCGCGGACGGCGAAGCGGGCACAAACACCGTCTGCAGGCCCGGAGCCATCGCCGCATTCATGCCCGCCATCTGCATCTCGTAATCGAAGTCGGTCCCATCGCGCACGCCGCGAATGAGCAACGTCGCGCCCGCGCGCCGGCCGGCCGAAACCACAAGATCGGCAAAGGTGGTGCAGGCAAGCTCGCAGCCGGCCGCCCGCGCCAGGGGCGCGCAAACCTCGGCCACCATTTCGAGACGCTCCTCCGCGGCAAAGAGCGGCGCCTTGCCGGGATGCACGCCGACGGCCAGCACCAGGCGGTCGGCAAGCTGCACGGCGCCGCGCACGACGTCGAGGTGGCCCAAAGTGATCGGATCAAAGGACCCGGCAAACAGCGCGATGCGCGGCATGCAAGCGGTCTAGCCCGCGCTCACGGCCCCGGCAAGATGCGTCGCACCGCTGCGCTCACTCGGCGGCGCGCGTTCTGACCTCGGTCAAAGCCGATTGTTGCGGTTGCGACAAAACCGACGGCGCGCACCTGCACGGGTGTTCCGCCGCACAATAGAAGATGACCAGCACTCGGGGCGCTGCCGTGCTCAAGTCATCTACACCGCGCGCCGCCGTGCTTCCGCTGCAATTGTCGACCTCCCAGACTGGCGCCGCAATGGGCACCCGCGGGGCGCGTGGTGGCGGCTCGTGCGGCAGCTTTGAGCAAGCTCTGACCGGGACCTGGGGTGTTTGCGTATGATCGCCGCGCATGAATACACGTGCTTTAAGGAGCTCGCGCCCTTGCCGGCTTATTGCTTGGCGGACCGCCGCGTGGCATTTCGCCTCGTCTTGTGCAGCCCTCCACAGTCAGGCACGCGCCAACCGTCCATGCTACAATCCAAAAGGATTGCGAAATGATTTATAACGACAGACGGTGCGAAATTCCAGAAATGCGCCTATCCATTTCCAGCCCAAAGTGCCGGCGATTTGGGCGCAGATTCGCTGAGAGCCGCACAGCGATGCGGTTTCCGCCATGCTCGTTCTGATCGACAATTACGACAGTTTTGCCTTCAACCTCGTGCACTATCTCGGGGAATTGGGCGCCTCGGTCGAGGTTCACCGCAACGACCGGGTGACTAGCGCCGACATCGTCGCAGCCGATCCCGACGCGATCGTGCTGTCGCCGGGCCCCTGTACGCCCAAGGAAGCCGGCATCTGCCTCGACCTGATTGGCGCGGCGTGCACAAAGATTCCGATCCTCGGGGTCTGCCTTGGCCATCAGGCGATCGGGGACACATTCGGCGGCAAGGTCGTTCGGGCACCGGAGCCGGTGCATGGAAAACTCTCGCAGGTTCGCCACGCCGGGACGGGAATTTTTCGCGGTATCGACGCGCCGTTTTGCGCCACGCGCTATCATTCGCTGGTGGTCGAGCGCGCAAGCCTGCCGCACGAGCTAATAGTGACCGCGGAGAGTGAAGACGGCCTGATCATGGGGCTTGCGCATACACGGCTGCCGGTACACGGGGTGCAGTTTCACCCCGAAAGCATCGCCTCCATGCACGGCCACCTCATGCTAAAGAATTTTCTCGACATCGCCATGGACTGGAATGCGGCGACCGGGCGCCGCGCTGCGAGCCAAGGCTCGCCTGAGATGTTCCAAACAGAAAAAGCCAAAAAAGCGCACAAGGGCTGGACGCGCGTCGAATAAGGGGGGGTGCGGCGTGACTGACACATTCAAGGGGCTCCTCGCCAAGGTGGCGACCGGCGCCTCATTAACCCGCGAGGAATCCGCCAGTGCCTTCGATCAGATGATGTCCGGCGAGGCGACGCCCTCGCAGATGGGCGCGCTTTTGATGGCGCTGCGGGTGCGCGGGGAAACGGTCGAAGAGATCACCGGCGCGGTCAGCGCCATGCGCACCAAGATGCTGCGCGTCGAGGCGCCACCGGAGGCGATCGACGTAGTCGGCACCGGCGGCGACGCCTCGGGCTCGTTCAACGTCTCCACCTGCGCCGCGCTGATCGTCGCCGGCGCCGGCGTGCCGGTCGCCAAGCACGGCAACCGCGCGTTGTCCTCGCGCTGCGGCGCGGCCGATGTCCTCGCCGCGCTCGGAGTCAATATCGATCTCACGCCCGCCAAGATCGGCCATTGCATCCGCGAAGCGGGGATCGGATTCATGTTCGCGCCGGCGCATCATCCGGCAATGAAGAACGTCAACCCGACACGCGTTGAGCTCGGCACCCGGACCATTTTCAATCTGCTCGGCCCGTTGTCCAACCCCGCTGGCGTGCGGCGGCAGATGACCGGCGTATTCTCCCGCCAATGGACCCACCCCCTGGCCCAGGTTTTGAAAAATCTCGGCTGCGAACGGGCGTGGGTGGCGCACGGTGCCGACGGCCTCGACGAGATCACCACAACCGGCCCGACCAGCGTCACCGCGCTCGAAGACGGCGAAATCCGAAGCTTCGAGATCTCCCCGGAGGAATTCGGCCTGCTCAAGGTCCAGCCGGAAGCGCTGCGCGGCGGCGACGCGGCGACGAACGCGCAGGCCGTGGAAGACGTTCTCGAAGGCAAACATAGTCCGTTCCGCGAGGTCGCCCTGCTCAATGCCGCGGCGGCATTGGTAGTGGCCGGAAAGGCCAAGGACCTCAAAGCCGGCCTGCAGCTCGCCACCCGCTCGCTGGATTCCGGCGAGGCGGAGGGCCGACTCGACCGCCTGATCGTGGTCTCGAACAATGGCTGATATTTTGGCGAAAATCGCCGCCTATAAGCGCGAGGAAATCGCCGCCGGCAAGCGTGCGCGCCCGCTCGCCGCGCTCGAGCGCGAGGCCAAGGACGCAACCGCCCCGCGCGGCTTTCTCGCCACGATCGAGCGGCGGCTTGCGGTGGGCGATTACGCCCTGATAGCCGAGATCAAGAAGGCGAGCCCGTCGAAGGGCCTGATCCGCGCCGAATTCGATCCACCGGCTTTGGCAACCGCCTACCAGGCCGGCGGCGCGGCTTGCCTTTCGATTCTCACCGACTGGCGCTCGTTCCAGGGTAGTCTCGATCACCTGCGCGCCGCGCGCGCCTCAAGCGCGCTGCCGGTGCTGCGCAAGGACTTCATGTACGATGCGTACCAGGTCGTGGAGGCGCGCGCGGCCGGCGCCGATTGCATCCTCATCATTATGGCCGCAGTCGACGATTCCAGCGCGGCGGAACTCGAAGCAGCCGCTTTTGCCTACGGCATGGACGCGCTCATCGAGGTTCACGATGAAGAGGAATTGACCCGCGCGCTAGCACTGAAATCGCGGCTCATCGGCATCAACAATCGCAACCTGAAGTCCTTCGCAACGAGCCTTGCGACCTGCGAGCGCCTGGCAAGGCTCGTTCCGGCGGACCGTGTAGTAGTTGGCGAAAGCGGCATTTTCGCTCCCTCCGACCTGTCGCGCCTCGTCGCCGCCGGCATTTCGACTTTTCTGGTGGGCGAGAGCCTGATGCGGCAAAGCGATGTTGCGGCGGCAACGCGCGCTTTGCTCGCGCGCTCCTGCACCGGCGCCGCGATGCCCTAGCAATGTGGCGTATCTGACCGGTTCGGCCAGCCTGCTTGAGGCGGTTCGCCAGCCTGATAGCGCAGCTGGACCAGGCCCTCTGCCAGACCGACTGGCTGGTGATGCGACCAGCCAGCTGCAGAGCCCCCCTTATTGTTGTGATGGCGGGGGCGGGAATGTTGTGGCGGCTGGCGCCTGCGCCGGCGGGGGTGGCGGTGGCGGCGACGGTGACGCCGATGGGACGGGGGCGGAAGCTGCGTTCGGCGCCGGCGTCCTCTTGGCAGTGTGCGTTTTGGAAGCCGATCTGCGGCCTTCGGCGTGGTGCACCGGTTTCGGCACCGGCTGGAGCACGACGTGGACCGGATTGGGTACAAGGGTCGGCGGGGGATTCTGCCAGAACGAGTGGTCAGGTTGCGGGCCGACTGCGACTTGGATCGTTTGCGGCACGTAATCGCTCTTGCTGACGGTCACCGGCTGCTCGTGCGATGGCACCGTCAGTTCGCAAGGTGTAATGCAGGTTTCGCCTTGGGTGGTGCGGATCTCGGCACCCGGCGGGTCGGACTCGAAGTTTAAGGCCTGAAGTTGTTCAGACGAGGAGTTTGACGACAGCGCGGAGGAACAGCCGGTGAGTGAAACCCCGAGGACGGCGGCGATCGCAGCGCTAAGTCCGACGCGTGACATGATCCCTCTCCATCTTTGCCAAAATAAGCGTAAGCCAGCGGAGCGGCTTGCAGCACCAACACGCAAATTGCGCATCGGCAGCCCAAGCGTGAAATGATGAACGCGGCGACCGTTTACCCGGGGAGTGAAGCCGCCGGCGACAGCCGAACCGCGCCGGCCACCCGCCGAGCGCTTCATCTTTGCTCTGCGTGACTGAGCCGTCGCGCGGAGCCGCACTTTTCAGCCAATCGAAGACTGGCTGCCGCTGGGCTAAGATTTGATACGATTCTTAAACAATTCGTTAAACAGGCAATAGGGTCGCGCTTTCTCCGTAGGCGATGTCTTCTTTCTCCAAAGTTTGACGCCAGATCAGGGCGCATTAATGCCTGTTGCTGAGACAATCCTCCATGAGAAAACCCGTCGGCTCTGCCGGGGCAACGGAACGTCGCGAAACTTCATCTGGCTGTGAAACCCACGGGCCTGTCCCGGCGGTATGAATACGTCTACACGTTTGCTCTCCTGACCCACGATGACGCACTGATCGGCCGAGTTCGCTGTCGCTGGGTTATACCGGCAATCCTTCATCGTCACCTCGAACGTGATCTCCTCCAGAGTGTTCTTTGAGTGATTCGCGATCGTCACACCGTCAAAGGTCGCGTCGCTGAGCGAAAGATCGGCGATCGAGAGCGCACAATGGTAACAATGGTGTGGTGGCTGTTGCCTGTCGGCATCAGGAAAATCCTGTTTTGCCTGCTGTTACGCATGCTGGGCATTCTGGCGTAGTCCGTCGGCGGCTTTGTAATCATGCAGGTAGAGCCCAAGCTGACCCACTGTAACGATGGTTGCTAGCGCACACAGGCCGGTAATAACGAGGATGCGGTACATGACCCCACCCTTCCAGTCAGATTGCGTTTTCTGCATGAACCGGTTCGCTCTCACGCTGGAGGCGATCATTGCTCTGCCCCGCTCGCCAGCACGCCTGATCGGCAGTCGCGGATGGCGTGTCTTGCAGCTTCGCATCTCCAAGCGCTCGCGATGTTTACCTTTGACGGTTCGCAACGCCAGCAGAACCCCCGCGCGCGACTCGCGAACGTAGGTCCGGGATAATTCCCGCGATCGCCTGGGCCCCTCTCGCCGACGCCCTTTCGTTTTCTGCGCGCGACATGCTCATGTTTTTCGCCAGTTATTGGCAAGGCAATCCGGCTTTGTTCACGCCCCAACCCGTGGGGAGCGGGAGTGATGGCACTCCGAAGGTCCGATTCTGTGGGGCTTTTCCGCGATCGGTGCTCGGGACTAGACTGCCGCGTCTTTCCTTATCAGGGGAGGAAGTGGCCAAGCTGCGATGGACTATTGCGGTTCCGTGCATGATGGTTGCGCTTCTCTCCCCATGAAAGGGCAGATAGGGCAAAGACTCACAAACTCTCTCTCTCCTGCTGACTCGCGGCTCGCTGATGCGTCGACTTCGATGAAAACAAATACAAATAGGCTTTCGCATTTGAGCGGCCGGGGCGAGGCGCGAATGGTCGACGTGTCGGATAAAGCGGTCACTGAGCGAGTAGCCATAGCCGAGGGACGGGTGCTGATGCGGCCGCAAACGCTTGCGATCGTGCGCAGCGGCAACGCCAAAAAAGGCGATGTGCTGGGCACCGCGCGCATCGCAGGGATCATGGCCGCCAAGCGCACTCATGAGCTCATCCCGCTCTGCCATCCACTTGCGCTCACCCAGGTCGAGCTCGATCTCGTGCCCGATGCCAAGCTGCCCGGCATTCGCGTCACCTCGCGCGTGAAAGTCGCCGGCAAGACCGGCGTCGAGATGGAGGCGCTCACCGCGGTATCGGTGGCCTGCCTCACCATCTATGACATGGTCAAGGCGGTCGAGCGCGGCATGCGAATTGAATGCATCCGGCTTGTCGAGAAGAGCGGCGGGAAGAGCAAACACTTTCGCGCGGAGGATTTGTAGATCGTGGCATTATTGTCGGTAGCCGACGCGTTCGAACGGGTGCTAGCGCAGGGCGAGCCCCTGCCGGCCGAGGAAGTACCTCTGCAAGAGGCCGACGGCCGGGTGCTCGCCTTCGACCTCAGAGCGTTGCTCACCCAGCCGCCGGCGAATGTCTCCGCCATGGATGGCTATGCGGTGCGCGCCGCCGACGTGGCACAAGCGCCGGCGCGGTTGAAGGTCATCGGCGAAGTGGCCGCGGGACGGCCCTTCGCTGCCGCGATTGGGCGCGGCGAGGCTGCCCGCATCTTTACCGGCGGGGTGCTGCCCTCGGGCTCCGATACGGTTGTCATCCAGGAATTGACCAGGCGCGAAGACGACGTGGTCGAGGTGCAGAAGGCAGTGAGCCAGGGCCGCAATGTTCGCCTCGAAGGACTCGATTTTCGCAACGGCGCGACGCTTCTTCGCAAGGGCCATCGACTGACCCCGCGAGACCTACAGCTTGCCGCGGCGATGAACCATCCTCTGGTGCCGGTGCATCGCCGGCCGAAACTCGCACTCTTCGCGACTGGGGACGAATTGGTGCACCCCGGTACCACGCCCGGTCCGGGCCAGATCGTCTATTCCAATGGCTTTGCACTCTGCGCGCTTGCCCGCTCGGAAGGCGCCGAGGTCGTCGACCTGGGTGTAGTCGCGGACAAGCTCGACGCCACAATCGCCGCCATTCGCAAGGCGCGCGAACTGGGCGCCAACATTCTGGTGACCACGGGCGGTGCCTCGGTCGGCGATTACGATTTCGTGCAGCAAGCCTTTGCCAGGCAAGGCATGGCGTTGTCTTTCTGGAAAGTGGCGATGCGGCCCGGGCGTCCGCTGATGCACGGAAAGCTCGGCGCCATGGCCGTGCTCGGCCTGCCGGGGAATCCGGTCTCGTCCTATGTCTGCGCCTTCCTGTTCCTCGTGCCGCTCATCCGTCTTCTTTCCGGGCGCAGCGACTTGAAGATACCCACCGAGCCGGCCGTGCTCGGTGGCGATCTGGGGGCCAACGACGAACGCGCCGACTATCTGCGCGCAACGTTGCGCGCGGCAGCGGACGGTTCGGTAGCCACGCCCTTCCCGACGCAGGACAGCTCGATGATGTCGCCGCTTGCCAAAGCGGATTGCTTATTGTTCCGCGAGCCGCATGCGCCACCGGCGCAAGCCGGCAGCCGATGCGAAATTATCAGGCTCGCGCGGTAAGTTCTCTTCTCGTCCCAAAACTCCGGGGGCATGCGCGGTTGATCACGGTCCGCTGGCACTGGCGCGGATCAATAATTCGTCGCCACGGCCGCCGAGCCGAAGTTGAAGCGCCAGACGAGCCCAGAGGTGATCGTCTGCACGTCTTTCTGCATATGGCTCGCGAGTCCGGTCGTTAGGTGAGCGCTACCAGTTCAGGACTGGTCTCCGTGAAATGATTCAGCCGCCAGAACCCATAGCCGATACCGCCATCGATATAGCAGCCGGTCCAATTCGCCACCGGCGCAGCGGGCGGCGGCGGAGCCTTGTAAGAGGGTTGCCCAAGGTCAGCCGCCAGCGCCGAACTCGTCGTCAGCGCCAAACCCGCCAATGAAGCAACCAAAAACTTTTTCATGGTGCAGCCCCTTCCCGATTTGATGTTGGCGGCATTGTAACCCATAACGCACCTAAACCGCTGTGGCGGCAGCAACAGTCGGAGGAATTCGACCAAGAGCACCTGATAACAATCGTCAGATCGCACCGAGCTCTTACAGTCGGCTTTGTTGGATGCGAGGGCTACGCCCAACCTCCTTGCCCCGGGCGGCATTTGATGTGTTCACTCCAAATTAAGGCTTGCAGAACACATATCGAACGGATAGTGTCCGTTCATGATTTGTTTCGAGCCGGGGGTCGTTGCTGCCGATCCCGCGTTTCGCGACGATTCGAGGGGAGCGCAGATGCTGACGCGAAAGCAAGCCGAGCTGTTGCGATTTATTCATGAGCGTCTAAAGGAGGCGGGCGTGCCCCCCTCTTTCGACGAAATGAAGGACGCCCTCGATCTGCGCTCGAAGTCGGGCATCCATCGGTTGATCACGGCGCTGGAGGAACGCGGGTTCATCCGCCGGCTGCCCAATCGGGCGCGCGCGATCGAAGTGATCAAGCTGCCCGAATTGGTGGCCCACGGCATAGGGGCGGGACGCTCCCGCGGGTTCACGCCGAACGTCATCGAAGGCAATCTGGGCCGGGTGCGCACCGCCTCCGAGGATGAAGGTGGCCGGCCGGTTGCGGTCCCGGTCATGGGACGGATCGCCGCCGGCACGCCGATCGAAGCGATTCAAACGCGCAGCCACACGATCAATATGCCGCCCGACCTGTTGACTACCGGTGAGCACTTCGCGCTCGAAATTCGGGGCGATTCGATGATCGAAGCCGGCATACTTGACGGCGATATTGCGCTACTCAAGCGCACGGACGCAGCCGACACGGGTGACATCGTGGTGGCGTTGATCGACGACGACGAAGCGACCCTGAAGCGCTTCCGGCGCCGCGGCGCCTCGATTGCCCTCGAACCCGCTAATGCTGCTTATGAGGTGCGCATTCTGCCGCCGAATCGCGTGCGCATTCAGGGCAAGCTGGTCGGGCTGTTCCGGCGCTACTAGTCCATCGCGCCTTGCGTCGTCCGCGCAAAGTTGTTGATTGTGCGCATCTGGACCGAAGCGCAACATGAAAGCGCGCTCCTTGCACTTATTGATCGCACGAGCCTTCGCCCGGCGGAGCGGTCCATTCTGATGAGAGCTGCCGCTCAACGGCTCGGGCCGCCCATGCCAGACCTGCAATGCCCGCCAGCAATGCCGATACGCGAAGCAATGACGGAGCGGGGACGCACCTATCCCTTGTAGGATGCGTTCATCGATTCAGCTACTGTGACAAGTGCGAGCCGGCTGCGCGAATCCGAAAGCCTGGAGAATGCCTGCACAAGCCGAAGCGACAGCGGATCACTGAGCGAATCAAGCGGCGAGGCTTGTTCCGAAGCAGTCCCGCCGCCCTCTTCAAACAGCGATGATATTGGCACGGCCAAGATGGCTGCGATCTGAAACAGCCGGCCGGCGCCGACGCGATTTACGCCCTTCTCGTATTTCTGTATCTGCTGAAAAGTGATGCCAAGTTTCTCCGCTAGGTCTGACTGGGAGAGCCCTTTTGCCTGCCGGCAAAGACGAATATTTCGCCCCACGACTTTGTCCAAGTTCGTCGCGGATCTTTTGGCCATAGCTTTAGCCCTTAGTCCGTGCGCTCGCGCTTGGAAGGAGATTACCACCTGCGGCAGTGGTCTGTCATGAAACTTGCGCAGCGATAAAACTTCGTCGTTACAGCGCCATAGGCTGGCGCTGCGCGGTAGTCCGCTACCTTCAATTGCGTAGGGCAAGGCTGCCCGGCTAGGTGCCCGCGCCGGCCACCTTGGCCACCTTGGCCCAGCTATCGCGCAGCCCGACGGTTCGATTGAACACCGGCTGGCCGGGCCGCGAGTCCAAATCGCGGTAAAAATAGCCCGTCCGCTCGAACTGAACGGGCTCGGAGGAGTTTTGTCGCGCCAGCGCCGGCTCGACCCGCGCATCGGCGATGATCTGAAGCGAATTAGGATTTAGCTCGGCGACAAAATCCGCAGCATTAGGGTCGGGCCGCGTAAACAGCGAATTGTAAAGGCGGACCTCGGCAGGGACAGAATCCTGTGCCGAGAGCCAATGCAGGGTCGCCTGCACCTTGCGGCCATCCGGGGCATTGCCGCCGCGGGTGGCCGGGTCATAGGTGCAGCGCAGCTCGACCACCTCGCCGGCCGCGTTCTTGATGACCTCGCGGCAGGTGATGAAGTAGGCATAGCGCAGCCGCACCTCGCGACCGGGCGCGAGGCGAAAGAATTTTTTCGGCGGATTTTCCAAAAAATCATCGCGTTCGATAAGCAACTCGCGACCGAAGCGGATGCGCCGCGTTCCCATATCAGGGTTTTCCGGATGATTGCGCGCTTCGATCTCCTCGCGATGCCCTTGCGGATAATTCTCAATCACGATTTTCAACGGGCGCAACACCGCCATGCGGCGCTCGGCGCACCGATTGAGATGCTCGCGAACGGAGAATTCCAGCATTGCCACGTCGACCACGCTGTTGGCTTTGGCAACGCCGATGCGCTTGACGAACTCGCGGATCGCTGCCGGAGGCACGCCGCGCCGGCGCAAGCCGGCAAGCGTCGGCATGCGCGGATCGTCCCAGCCGCTGACATGGCCGCTGCGCACGAGTTCGGTGAGCACGCGCTTGGACAGCACCGTGTAGGTGAGATTGAGCCGCGCGAACTCGTGTTGGTGCGGACGCGAGGGAACCGGCAGGTTATCCAAAAGCCAGTCGTAAAGCGGACGATGATCCTCGAACTCGAGCGTGCAGATCGAGTGGGTAACGCCTTCGATCGCATCCGACTGGCCGTGGGCAAAATCGTAGCTCGGATAGATGCACCAGGCCTTCCCGGTGCGCGGGTGCTCGGCGTGCAAAATGCGGTAGAGCACCGGATCGCGGAGATTAATGTTGCCCGAACTCATGTCGATCTTGGCGCGCAGCACGCGCGAGCCGTTGGGGAACTCGCCGGCGCGCATGCGCCGAAACAGATCGAGATTTTCCTCTACCCCGCGCTCGCGAAATGGGCTTTGTGTGCCAGCCTCGGTCAGCGTGCCGCGTGTTGCCCGCACCTCCTCCTGGGTCTGGTCGTCCACATAGGCCTTGCCCGCGCGGATCAACTGCTCGGCCCATGCGTAAAGCTGCTCGAAATAGTCGGAGGCGTGATAAAGATGCTCGCCCCAATCGAAGCCGAGCCAGCGCACGTCGCGCTCGATGGCATCGATATATTCTTGCTCTTCCTTGGTCGGGTTGGTGTCGTCGTAGCGCAAATTACAACGCCCACCGAATTCCTCGGCGATACCGAAATTGAGACAAATCGACTTGGCGTGTCCGATATGCAGGTAGCCATTCGGCTCGGGCGGAAAGCGGGTGATGATCGTCTTGTGCCGGCCGAAGGCAAGATCGGCACGCACGATATCGCGGATAAAATCCTGCCCGGCCTCCGTTAGCCTTGTATTCGCGGCTGTGGCAGTGCTCATGATGCAATCAATTCCGTAGTGCCGGGACCCGACGAGCCCCAGGCGCGCCCGGATTGAACAAGTTGGGGGCCCGGGTCAAGTCCGCCAGGATCACGTTCATCGGGGCTGGCCGGCTTTGCTTGCTTTCCTTCATTCCCATCTGTGGTAGACGAGCGCGCCGCGAGGAAATACAATGAGCGTCGTCACCCGTTTTGCCCCCTCGCCGACCGGTTTTTTGCACATCGGCGGCGCTCGCACCGCCCTGTTCAACTGGCTCTACGCCCGCGGACGCGGCGGCAAGATGCTGCTGCGCATCGAGGATACCGACCGCGAACGCTCCACGCAGGCGGCCATCGAGGCCATCCTCGACGGGCTGTCCTGGCTGGGCATTTCCTGGGACGGCGAAGCCATTTTTCAATTCGCCCGCTCGGCGCGCCACAACGAAGTGGTCGAGAAGATGCTCGCCGCCGGCTGGGCCTATCGCTGCTATGCGACCCCGGACGAACTCGCGCGGATGCGCGAAGCGGCGCGACGGGAAGGCCGCGCCAAGCTTTACGACGGCCGCTGGCGCGACCGCGATCCAGCCGAGGCGCCGCCGGGTGTGCAGCCGGCGATTCGGCTCAAGGCACCGCTCGCCGGCGAGACGGTGATCGACGATCAGGTGCAGGGCCGCGTGGTGTGGCAGAACGAGAACCTCGACGATCTCGTGCTGCTCCGCTCCGACGGCACGCCGACCTACATGCTGGCGGTGGTGGTCGACGACCACGATATGGGCGTGACCCATATCATCCGCGGCGATGATCATCTGACCAACGCGGCGCGGCAGAAGCAGATTTACGAGGCGCTGGGCTGGCCGGTGCCGCTGATGGCGCATATCCCGCTCATCCATGGCCCCGACGGCTCGAAACTCTCCAAGCGTCACGGCGCGCTCGGGGTGGACACCTACCGCGCCATGGGCTATTTGCCGGCGGCACTGCGCAACTACCTCGTGCGGCTCGGCTGGAGCCACGGCGACCAGGAGATCTTCTCCACGCCAGAGATGATTGCCGCCTTCGATCTGCCGCAGATCGGCCGTTCGCCGGCGCGTTTTGATTTCGCCAAGCTGCAAAACCTTAACGGCCATTACATCCGTCACAGCGCGGACTGCGAGCTGCTTGCGGCGGTGGAGCAATTGCTGCCGCACCTCGCGGATGGCGCCGCGATTGCAGCTAAAATGACCGCGCTTGTGCGGCGGCAATTTGTGGCGGCCATGCCGAGCCTGAAGGAGCGCGCAAAGACGCTCCTCGACCTCATCGACGGCGCGCATTTTCTCTTCGCGGAGCGGCCGATTCCACTCGACGACAAGGCTAAAACGCTCCTCACCACAGCGGCGAAGACCCTGCTCGCCGAGGTCGCGGCCGAGCTTGCGGCTGTCGAGCCCTGGTCGGCAGAGACGACCGAAGCGGCGGTGCGAAGCATCGCCGAGCGCAGGGGAGCAAAGCTTGGCGCCATCGCCCAACCGCTGCGCGCGGCGCTGACCGGCCGCACCACCTCGCCCGGCATTTTCGAGGTGCTCTCAGTGCTCGGCAAACCCGAGACCCTGGCGCGAATCGGCGATCTCGCGCCTTGAGGAGCCGCAGCCGCGCTCCAGCCGAATACGCCCTCCAGTTCGGCCGGTGTTTGCCGCGGTTCCGCGACAAAGCGACCGCGGCCGCCCCCCTTCGCCTTCTTGCGCGCAGGTTCCTATGTCTTGCGGTGCATACCAGCTTGAGCTAACCCCAAGAGGGCCGGGCTCAACCTGCCGCCCCACTCGTATCAGCTCCGGCCACGAAAGCCACAGCTGCCCTATCGAGGACGAAGATCATGGACGCGAAAACCGGCGCGAACATCAAAACCGGCAAGCTGACGCTCGGCGACAAGAACTATTCCTTTCCAATTTACGATGGGACGATCGGTCCGAGCGTCGTCGACGTCAGCAAGCTCTATTCCGAGGCGGGTGTCTTTACCTACGATCCCGGCTTCACCTCGACGGGATCGTGCGAGTCGAAGATCACCTATATCGACGGCGACGAAGGGGTCCTGCTCTACCGCGGCTATCCGATTGAAGATTTGGCCGAACACGGCGATTTCCTGGAGACCTGCTATCTCCTGCTCTATGGCGAATTGCCGACCGCGGCGCAAAAAGCCGATTTCGACGACCGCGTCGTGCATCACACCATGGTCCACGAGCAGATGAGCCGGTTCTTCTACGGCTTTCGCCGCGACGCGCACCCGATGGCGGTCATGGTCGGCTGTGTCGGCGCACTGTCGGCCTTCTATCACGACTCCACGGACATCACCGATCCGACCCAGCGGATGATCGCTTCCATCCGCATGATCGCGAAAATGCCGACGCTGGCGGCCATGGCCTATAAATACTCGATCGGCCAGCCGTTCATATACCCGGACAACAGCCTCGATTACGCCTCGAACTTTTTGCGCATGTGCTTTGCGGTGCCCTGCGAGAACTACAAGCCGAATCCCGTGCTGGCGCGCGCCATGGACCGGATCTTCACGCTGCACGCCGACCACGAGCAGAACGCCTCGACCTCGACGGTGCGGCTGGCCGGCTCGACCGGCGCCAACCCGTTCGCCTGCATCGCCGCTGGGATTGCCTGCCTGTGGGGACCCGCGCATGGCGGCGCCAACGAGGCGGCGCTCAAGATGCTGGGCGAAATCGGCAGCGTCGACCGCATCCCCGAATTCATCAAGCGTGCCAAGGATCCCAACGACTCGTTCCGACTGATGGGCTTTGGCCATCGCGTCTACAAGAATTACGATCCGCGCGCCAAGATCATGCAGAAGACCTCCTACGAGGTACTGCACGAACTCGGCCGCAATGACCCGCTGCTCGACGTGGCGATGGAACTCGAACGCATCGCGCTGCACGACGAATATTTCATTGAGAAGAGGCTCTACCCGAACGTGGACTTCTATTCGGGCATCACGCTGCGCGCTATGGGCTTTCCGACCACGATGTTCACCGTGCTGTTTGCGCTCGCGCGTACCGTCGGATGGATCGCGCAGTGGAAGGAAATGATCGAGGATCCGCACCAAAAACTCGGGCGGCCGCGCCAGCTCTATACCGGCGCGCCGCGGCGGGATTACCAGCCGATTTCTCGGCGGAAATGACGAATCAGGCTAGAAGCGAATAGCAGAACCGGCCTATTCGCCATTCACTTTCGACCGTCATACGCCCAGGTCAGAAAGCCGCCGCCCCAGGTAAAGCCGCCGCCGAAGGCCGCGAGCAGCAAGCGGTCGCCGGCCTTGAGCTTGCTCTCATAATCCCACAGGCATAGCGGAATCGTCGCGGCCGTGGTGTTGCCGTATTTGTCGATAGTCACCATCACGCGCTCGGGCGGCAATTTCACGCGCTCGGCGGTGGCCTCGATGATGCGCAGGTTGGCTTGATGGGGCACCAACCAGTCAATGTCCTCGTTCGAGAGGCGATTGCGCTTCATCACTTCGATGGCCACCTCGGCCATGCGCGCGATCGCGAATTTGTAGACGGCGTGGCCTTCCTGATGCACGTAGTGCAACCGCTCGGCCACCGTCTGCGCTGTCGGTGGCATGCGGCTGCCGCCCGCTTTCTGGTGCAGGTGCGGCATGCCCGAGCCGTCGGAATGCAGGACCGTGTCGAGAATGCCGTATTCGAAGCTCGGCTCGAGGAGCACCGCGCCCGCGCCGTCGCCGAACAGCACGCAGGTTGCGCGGTCGGCGTAGTCGATGATCGAGGACATCTTGTCGGCGCCGACGACGATGATTTTGCGAAACGTCCCCGTCGTGATGAATTGCGCAGCGACAGCTAACGCGTAGACGAACCCCGAACAGGCCGCCTGCACGTCGAAGCTGCCAATGTTGCGGATGCCGCACATGTCGCAAATCAGATTGGCGCTCGACGGGAAGACGAAATCCGGTGTCGTTGTGGCGCAGATCAAAAGCTCGATCTCTTTCGGCGCGGTCGCCGTCTTGGTGAGGAGACCGCGCACGGCCTCGGCACCCATATGCGAGGTGCCAAGTCCCGGACCGAGCAGGATATGACGTTGCTTGATGCCGGTGCGTTCGACGATCCAGGCGTCGCTGGTGTCTACCATGTCGGCGAGCTTGGCATTGGTGAGCACGTCGGGCGGCAGGTAGCCGTGCACGCCGGTGATCGCGGCACGAAGGACAGAGGTCCGGACCGTTTTGCCTGAAATGCTCACGCGGATTGCTTCGCTTTCGCACGCTCGGCGGCAGGATGCCCCAGGTGATTATAGAGCGGCAGCCGCGGTGGGCGAGCTTCGCTCAACATGGCTGTTCGACACCATTGCCGCGCGCCGGAGTGCGGCCCCGCCGGGCAATATCGAGGACAATGGCCGCGGCCCGCTCGCTCGGCGCCCCTGCGTCCGTTGCCATAATCTGCTCCAGACGCGCGAACGCTTCGACTTGGCGCCGGCGTTGGACGGTCTCCGACAGGAGCGGCGTCAGCGCAGCGGCGAGATTTTCAGGCGAGCACTCGCTTTGCAAGAATTCTGGCACGACTTTCTCGCCAATAATTAAGTTCGCAAGGATGACGGTCTTGACCATGACCGGACTTCCTGCGCCCCGCAGGGCGATCAGCCCGCGGAGAACGATTTCTTCCAGGCGTGCCACCCGATAAGCGGCCACCATCGGAACGCCGGCGAGCGCGAGCTCGAGTGTCACCGTCCCCGAGGCTGCCAACGCGGCCCGGGCCGAGCGAAAGGCCGCCCACTTATCCGCCGCTTCGACCACGACGCGAGGGCGCACGCTCCAATCGGCGGTTCCGGCGCTGACCTCTTTGTAGAGATGCGGCAGAGTCGGCAACACCAATTCCATGGGCCCTGCGCGGGCCACGACGCGGGCGATTGCCGCGCCGAAAATTCCAAGCAGCCTGCGGATTTCGCTCGAACGACTGCCGGGCAAAAGCACCACGAGCGGCGGCTCGCGCTGCCGGCGCACCCGCTCGCCGGCGCCGGGGCGCAAATCGGTGAGCCGCTCAGTCAGCGGATGGCCGACATAGACGCAGGGCGGGCCGCGCAGCCGCCGATATTCATCCGGCTCGAACGGCAGAATCGCCAGCACGCAGTCGACATAACCGCGCATCGCACGCGCCCGCCAAGGCCGCCAGGCCCAGACCGAAGGAGAGACGTAGTCGAGTATGGGTATCGAGGGAGCCCGCCGCCGCACGCGCCGGGCAACGCGATGGCTGAAATCCGGACTGTCGATGATGACGAGAGCGTCAGGCTTGGCAGCGACAATGGCATCCGCCGTCTGGCGAATGCGCCGCAGGATCGTGGGCAGGCGGCGAGGGATCGCGTTAAGGCCGATGATTGATAAATCGTTTATGGGAAATGGGCTGATAATGCGCTCAGCAGCCATGGCCTGGCTGCCGACCCCCGCGAGAGCGAGCTTGCCGTGCGCGCGCTCTCGCAGCGCGCGGGCGAGCGCGGCACCGAGTGCATCACCCGATTCCTCGGCGGCGACGATGTGGAGCGTCAGCGCCCGCGCGGTCTGGCTCATCGCGCCGCCTCTTCGGGCACGCCAGCGAGGAAAATTCCGGCGCGGTCGGCAGCGGCCACGACCTCGCCCGGCTCGGCGATGATGGTGTTGCCGGCGGCCACGGCGATGCCGGCGAGCCCGGCCCGTGCCGCGTTGGCGACGGTTTGCGGCCCTATCGCCGGCAGATCGAAACGGCGGTCCTGGCCCGGTTTCGGTGTCTTCACCAGAACGCCGACGCCATACGCGGTCGTTACCCGCCCGGCGGCGCGCAACTCGGCGACGCGCACGAGCAGCCGATCGGTGCCTTCGGCGGCCTCGAGAGCAAGCACGTGGTTATTGGCGACGACGGCCGCCTGGCCGACGTCGAATGGACCAAGCGCCTTGATCAGAGCGAAGCCGCGCGCAATGTCCGAGCGGTCGCGCGGCGACGGCTGACAACGGCCGAGAGCACCCTCGGGCACCACGATCTCCGGTGCGATATCCTTAAGCCCGACAATCCGAAGTCCACTCTCCTCCATCAGCCGCGCAATGCCCGATAGGAGGCGGTCGTCGCCGCCGTGAAAGATGCGCGCGATCCGCGGCATCAGCTTTAGCGTCTGCCAATCCAGACGAATCTGCCGCAGCGGCGGCCGTAATAGCGTGCCGATGAAAAGAACGTCGCGACATCCTTCTTGACTGGCAAGCTTTAGGAATTGGCCGAATTGTCCGAGCGCGACCCAATGATGTGGGTATCGCGCCACGACCTCGGCATCAGCCCAGCCTTTGATCGCGTACATGACTGGGCGCCGGCCACGCCGCGCGGCTGCGTCGGCAACTGCACGAGGGAAGCTGCCCCCGCCGCAGATGAGGGCAATCGCGGTGCCGGACACCGGTGGCGCCTCCAGCGCCTGCATTTCAGTCTGCATCCCCGCGCTCCTGGCCATGGCGACCGGCATCTGGACACAGCAGAGGCCGTTTGCCCCCTGCGCGAATGAAGGCGATAATTTTTTTGACCAGTGGATCGTCGGCAAAGCTGCAGGCAACAGCATCCACGCGCTCGGCGATGACGCCCTTGCCGAAAAACAACTGCCGATACGCCCGCCGTAATCGTTGCAGGTCTGCGCGCGTGGCACCGCGCCGCTGCAGACCGACAACATTGAGGCCGGTAAGGTCAGCTCTCTGGCCGCATGCGTAACCGAAGGGGATCACGTTTCCCGAGATGCCCGAGATTCCCGCCACCATCGCACCCTCACCTATACGCGCAAATTGATGAACCGCGGCTTGCCCGCCGAGGAAGGTATGGTCGCCGACCTGAACATGTCCGCCGAGCACCGCGTTATTGGCCAGGGTGACGCCATTGCCGACTTGGCAGTCATGGCCGACATGAGAGCCCACCATGAACAGGCAGTGCTCGCCCACTTTGGTCTCTGCTTCGCCATCCTCGGTGCCGGTATTCAAGGTCACCCCTTCGCGCAGCTCGCAGTGCGCCCCGATGAGGAGCCGCGTGCGGCCGCCGCGGTAGTGAACCGATTGTGGCGGCGTTCCGAGGGAAGCAAAAGGATAGACGACGGTTCCGGCGCCGATCGTTGTCGCGCCGGCAATGTGAACGTGTGCGAGCAGGCGCACACCATCGCCGAGCTGCACTTGCGGCCCGACGATACAGTAGGGCCCGATCTCGATCCCCTCGCCTAGGCGCGCGCCTTCGGCAATGCGCGCAGTCCCATCGATCACGATCGCGCCTCGCCGATCATGGCACCCACGACCGCCTCGGCAATGACCGTGTTGCGGACTTTGGCTTCGGCGCGGTACCACCACATGCTGCGACGGTTCGCCGTCTTGCTGACATGGTATTCGATGACATCGCCCGGCACGGCCGGCCTGCGGAACTTCGCCTTGTCGATCGTGAGCAGGAACATTGCGTGAGTCTCGCGCAATTGCACGCGCCGCAGCACCAGCACCGCCCCGGTCTGCGCCATTCCCTCGATGACCAGCACTCCCGGCATTACCGGATTTTCGGGGAAATGACCGAGGAAATACAGTTCGTTAAACGTCACGTTCTTGATGCCCACCCCACTCTCGTCACCGCGGATGTTTATGATGCGATCGATCATGACGAACGGAAAACGGTGCGGCAGGAAGTGCAGGATGTCGCGGATCTCGGCGACTTCGAGGGTCTCGCCGTTCATGTCGCGTCGTCCTCCGACGCACGCGCTCGCCGCGCCAGACGGCTTAGCGCCGCGCCTGTGGACAGAGCCTCGAGTGGCTCAGCCGGCGAGCCGCCGTAATGTGCGCCGCTCGGGATGTCGCTTGTCACTGCGCTTTGGCCGGCCAGCATCGCGCGATCGCCAATGGCGACATGCTCCGCAATTCCCACCTGTCCGCCGATCATGACGAAATCTCCCACCGTCACGTTGCCAGCTATGCCGGCCTGCGCGGCAATCAGGCAGTGACGTCCCACAGTGACGTTGTGCGCGATTTGCACGAGATTGTCGACCTTGGTGCCCTCCCCAATGACCGTGTCCCGGATTGAGCCGCGGTCGATCGTCGTGTTGGCGCCGATTTCAACGTCGTCCTGGATGATGACGCGCCGGATCTGCGGAAGCTTCTGATGTCCTCTGGCATCCCGCAGGTAGCCGAGCCCCGGCTGGCCGATGCGTACCCCGGGATGAATAATCACCCGGTCGCCGATCAATGCGTTCTGGATCGTGGCCCCGGCACCGACCGTGCATTGCCGCCCGACGCAGACGTCTGGCCCGATCACAGCGCTCGAGCCGATCAGCGTGCCGGCTCCGATCTGGGCCCGAGGTCCGATGGCGGCGAACGGATCGATAACGACGCCGGCCTCGATTCGCGCCGCGGCATGCACCTGCGCGCCGGCCGCGCCGCCCCTGCGGTCAAACAGGGATGCCGGCCGCAGCACCGCAGGAAACAGCGCCCGCGCTACCATAGCGAAGGCGCGGTACGGCGCTTGCGTGGTCAGCACGATCACGCGGCTAGGCGCCGCCGCGGCGAAACGCTCCAGCATGAGGCAGGCGCCGGCATGCGTGGCAGCGAGTTCGCCGAGGTGCTTTGCATCTTCCAGAAAGGAAATGTCGCCGGGCCGCGCCGAATTGAGCGGAGCAATATTGCCGATGCTCCGGCTGGGAGCTTTGCCTGACGGCAATTTCGCGCCCGTGAGCTCGACGATCTCGGCGATCGTCAGCACGCGGCCTGCACGCCATGGAGGTGGCATATCCTTTGCCTGTGACGGGACTCGCGGGTGCAGTGCATACCTGTGACTGACCGCCTGTTGGCGTCTTTAGATCTTTCGAGGCTTTACAATACCTCCGTGGGGGCCCCAAGCCCGGAAAAAGCCCGCATTTGGGGACTTGGAGGTACACCAGTGGAATGGAGACAGTATCGTCGCCAGGGCACCTATCGCTTCGACGGCATTTGTGCAGCAAGGTTAGAGGGTTCGGCGTTGGCTGTACATTAGCGTCCGGACCTATGTGTTGCGCTACGCAAAAGGGGCACTGCCATTCGCCAGGCCAATCCATGCACCAGGCGCGCGATTGGCGATCGCGGTCACTGGCGCCCGGCGTTGCGACGCTCCATTGGCTCGCCCGCTCTCCGTGGGCGCCGGCAACCTCGTGACCGTTCGAAAGGCCGCCTGGCCGCGGCTAGGGGGCATCGGGTAGAAGCGGACACCACCATGGAAACGCGAAACCGCGCGGTATCGCATCCCACCTCTCCGGCTCACCGCCAACCCTGCCTTCGAAATTCCCGCCGCCATGGGAGCGCCTGGCTCGACAAGATGCCGAGCCGCCGCCAGGCCGCCAGCACTCAAGTGACTGCTTTCGCTCAAGACGTTGCCCCCGCGCACTCTGGGCTCACGGTTACGAACCACATTGATGTCCGGGGCCGGCGAGGGCAGAAAAGTTCAAAGCCTTCCTCAACGCAAAACACGTCGAGTTGTTACCGAGCAGTTGGTCGTGCGGCTCGCTTCGTTGTTAGCGCGTAGTGATCCACACCGGCTGACGACCACTATGCACGTCTGCGCTTAAACCGCCAACCAATAGGAGAGCAAGGAAGCCAGAGAGAGGTAACCGCCGAGCGAGCCGACCTATAAGCGGTGGCAGAATAAAACGTTGCGCAGCCGTCAAGATGAAGGGCAGGACAATTTCCGCGAACAAAGAAAAGAAGATCAATACCCGCGATGGAGTTTTCTGTCATTGGAACAGGACTTCTGGCCATCGGGCGCGTCTCAAGGCTGCCTCAACGGAAAGGAACGTTCTCGTGTTCCGTTGAAAGGACTCCGGACGATCAAACAATCCGCCATTAGCGAGAGCAGTTCCTGGACGGAACAGGCTAAACCGTTTCCAGTTATCGTAAGCGGCACGCGGCGCGCTACTGCGCCTTAGCAAGTAGGCCGCGCCCCCGAACGCGCCGTGGAGCAGCCATGGAGCGCCCGCGGACGCCGACTATCGAGCTCGTTATGTCGAGCCTGAACAATATCGCCAAGCGCCTCATCGGCGAGCTACGATCGCAAGGTGAAGCCGCTGCGGGCGGCCCCGCGCGGCTGGCCATTGGGCTTCTTCTCGGCTGTGTGTATGGCCTGGACGGCGCCGACAAGGCCGCGGTATCCGCAGTGGCGGACGGCCTGGAGAAGCAATTTCACATCGGCAATGTCGAAATCGGCCTGTTGCTTGCCGGCGTATCGTTCGTCGGCGCGGCATTCACGCTGCCTGTCGGCCTACTTGCCGATCGCATCAATCGGAGAAGGATCCTTCTCATATCGATTGCCGTCTGGACCATCGCGATGGTGATCAGCGGCACAGCCACGTCGTTCATCTATTTGCTGGTGGTGCGGCTGTTCCTCGGCGCTGTGACCGCCGCAGCTTCTCCGACCGTCGCATCCCTGGTCGGCGACTTCGTTCCCCCCCAGGCGCGCTCGCGCATTTACGGAATTGTCCTCTCGTCGGAACTAGTCGGGACCGGCATCGGCTTTTTCCTTGCCGGCGAAGTATCGTCGTTTCTGAATTGGCGCTGGGCTTTCTATCTGATGGCACTGCCCAGCATCGCCGCGTTTTTTCTCCTCTGGCGTTTTCTGCCCGAGCCCTCGCGCGGCGGACAGAGCTGGATTCAGGTTGGGCAGCGCGAACTGTCACAGGGCGAATCGGAAGACGAGTCGGATAATGAAAACAGCGCCCGCGAGAATGCGGAAGAGCCACCCGGGGAGAGCGGGAAAGACACCAGCAAGCAACCGCGGCAAATCGTTCAACGAGCCGGGATCCGCCCGCGGCAGGAGTTGGTCCTGCACGAAGATCCGACCGACTGGAGTCTCTGGCGCGCGCTGCGCTACATGTTGCGCATTCCGACCTACAGCCTGCTGATCATCGCTTCCTCGCTGGGCTACTACTTTTTTGCCGGGACGCGTGCGTTTGGCATGATCTACCTCACGCATCATTACGGCCTGCCGCGGACCACGGTGACGGCGCTCGCCGCCATAATCGGCATCGGCGCGTTGTTTGGCCTTTTCGTCGGGGCCAGATTCTCTGAGCGCCTGCTCAGTCATGGCTACGTGTCTGCCCGAGTGGTCATTCCGGGCTGTGCCCTGGTTCTCGCCATCATCCTCATCGGCCCGGCGATCTGGATCAGCAATGTCTATATCGGAACGGCGCTGCTCACTGCTGGAACGGCGGCCCTCGCCGGGGCCAATCCGCCCATCGATGCCGCGCGCCTGGACATCGTGCCCGCCCGGCTTTGGGGGCGAGGCGAGGGCGGACGGATGGCGTTGCGTGGACTGCTCGAAGGCGGCGCGCCGCTGCTCTTCGGCGCCATGTCGGAATGGCTCGGTGGCGGCACCAATGGCCTCGAACGGACATTCCTCATTATGCTCGTTCCGGTGATCGTAGCCAGTTCGCTTGCCATTCCGGCGCGGCGAACTTATCCACGCGACGTGGCGACCGCGGATGCATCGATGCGGCGCCTGCAGAGGCATGCGCAATGTCCGTCATAAGGCGTTTACCGCGCGTTTGTCGCGGACGGACGCAACCGGATCGAGACGTGGGCGGAAGACCTCGTCAATTCGTTGAGCAGGGCTTATGCCAATTATAACGAGCCGAACCACGACCGTGATTCGCTCAACGGCCGCCGAATTTGCATTCTCCGCTGAACCCGTAGCTCATCGTAGTTCCGGCTGGTGTTGGCAAAAGGCGCAATGAGAACCAAGCCGGCCATCAACCAGTTGCGGCGCACGAGTGATGGGGGTGCCTCACTTGCGGTGCTCGGCGACGGGGCTTGGGGCCTATCCGATGCGGCCTCCCGGCACGGCGGTGATAGGCTTTTCGAGCGTGCGCCAACCCAAGCCGGCACAAAGCGCGCCTCAGGTGGTCGAAAGCCTGAGTACTGACGGCTCTGTTTATACGGCGCATGAACCCTGCTCCTGACAATGCCTCTTCGACTCCTGCGATATGCGGCCTACCAAAGCAGACCAATTCGCGATGCCGAGAAGGTTCGTGACCCTTCGCCCTGCGCTCGTGTGCTTGATCGAAATGACATTGCCGAGAACTGTAAACGAATGTTCCCGCAGCCGGTTCATCTGCGCTAGGAATCCAGGCCGCGCGCGTGGTTGGTGGGAAATCGGGCTTTTTAGGGTGGCGGTTGTTAAGTGCCGGATACAGATTGTTCGGCTCGCCCAACCGTATCCATCCAATTCTGAAAAGCGACAAGGCTGTATAGGGTGAACAACGCGCCTGCTGGCACCCACATGATCGCTCCGCCGAGTTCCTGATCCTGCAGCGGCGATAATCCCCAGGGCCAGGTTGTGGTGAAGTGCACGACGAACAGTGGCCGTGGTGCCAGACTCAGCACCGCGCCCAGCAAGCTCATCTGGATGCCGGTGCCGAAGCCCAAGATGAGCGCCGCCACAGAATATTTTGCATTCTGCACTAGCAGCGCGTGCCAAAGCAGCAGAGCCGCACCGACCGTCGTTATGTGCATCGCCCAGTACACGCAATTATTCCGCAGCGTCTCGTCGTAAGGACCAGGCATGTGCCAAGTCCACATCGCTACGGCATACGCCCCGCCGCCGATCGCCGTGGCGAAGCGACCATCCCAGCGCATGCTTTTACTCCGGCGAGGCAGCAGAATTGCAAGCGCCCGTTCGGGTCGCCCCAGCGCGATCAGCGGCGCGGCTATCAGGGTGAGGACAATGTGCTGGGACACGCGCGCCGAGAATAGCGCCACGCTCAAATTGCACAGCGGTGTGATTAACGCCGCCGAAGCGATGAAGAGGCCGGCTGCAAAATAGCCCTGCTGTCGCCTGCCCGGTGAGGCGTCGGCGCGGCAGCCCAAGGCATATACGACGCCGATGCCGAGCAGTACCGAGATCAAAATTGGATCTGTGTTCCAGGTCTCGCCTCCGGGCACTGGAGCCAGGCCACAATAAGGAACAAATCCCGGAGCGCTCATGACCGCCTCGCTGCCGAACTTAGCGTTGGAACTTAGGAAGCGTGTTGTTTTGCGGAGACGAGGAACGATGCTCCTGATTTTGCGGGGGCGGTATCGGCTGACCGCCCTCAACATTGGTTGGCCCGGTCGGTTGATCGACCTGCGACACCAGTGTGCCCGCTCCGATTTTATTGGCGATTTGCGGCTCGTTGTGACCGCAGCCCGGGTGTCCCCACCCGCTTTGGCTCTTGCCGTTGACGACATCATAGACGATGGCGTCGTTGTGCTGTGCCGTCGGACCGTTTGGCACTTTGCCGAACCCAAGCTTCTCGCGCACCCGCCAGGCGATGTTGTGATCGGCACACGGCGTGTTGCCGCTAGCGCCGAGCCCGCCGACAAGCTTGTTGTTCTGATAAAGCGCAAGCCCGCCGCCGAACACGATCACCCCGCCCACCGGTTTGCCGATCAGCGGATCGGATGCGCTGCCCCACTGGTCAGGATTGCCAGCGTAGAGCTCGGAGGCGAGGGGTGGGTTGCTGAGCGCAGCCCCAAACAATGGGCCGTTGCCGGGCTGCGCTTGGGCCCATAGGTTGGCGGTTGAGATCGCAAAATTATCGAGACTAAAGGCATTCACCGTGTTCGCTTTCTCGAGCGCGACCGCCCGGCTGCCGAGCCACTGATCGGTCGGCTTATTGCCGCTGAAAGCCACCGCACAAACCAGGGCCTGTCGATTGACGACGGCAGCCCACTCGTTGTTGGGCAGACCGCCATTGTCCGGGCCGCCGCTCGCCTTGACGCTTTCCTTGAGGACCTCAACCAACTGGTCGTGCTTGACAGGGCAGGAGGTATTCTGGGCCTGCGCGGTCACCGGCCACGCAATCAACGCCGCGCACACAAACCATGTCGTGGCCGATACAGAAATGCAAATGAGGCGCGGCATTCGAGTTCTCCTGTCCATTAACGGACGCTGTTTGTTCGACCGCTACCTCATGCTCGGTGGCGGTAACGGCTGCCCGGGGGGCTGTCCGCCTGGCGGCGGCGCGGGGACCCCTTTGGGCTGTTCGTTTGAAGAGACGTGCGGCCCCTGCTCCGGCTTGACCTTCAGTTGGTTGCGCACACTCGCCACTTCCTGCGGCTGCACACTGCCGAACCGATTTCCCCAGCTGTTGCGGATGTAGGTTGCAAGATCCGCAATCTGCTGATTGGTCAACGTCTCGGCAAACGACGGCATGATGCTGCGCCCGATCAAAACTTGTCCGACCACGTAGTCAGTCAGTCCGAGAAAACGATTCTCGCGAAAGCGCGGACCGACACCGCCGAAACCCTCCTCACCGTGACAGGCAAAGCATCGCGCTTCCATGTAGATGTTCTTGCCGGCCGCGGCTTGTTGCTGCAGCTGTTGTTCGTTGGTTTGAGCAGCGTTTTGGGCCAGCACTGCGCTGCCACAACTGAAACAGGCAGCGATTGCCAGGAGCGTGCGACAAGCGACCGGGCGCAAAGAACGGCGCATTCTCATCGGCACTTCTCCCTACGGCGAAGCCGGCGGCGCGCTCGGGCAAGAGCGCAAAGGCTTGGACGGAGCTGCCTAAAGGCTGACTACCCAAGCTAAAAACGCGCTGTTTTCCCTTCCGTTCCTGTAGGCGTACATTATCCGCTTAATTCCACGTTCTGGAAGCAAATAGAGTTGGAAATAGAACCATAGAGCCCGGCAGAGCTCGAGAATCCCCGTGCTGAGACGCCGCGGTGCAAAGTAGGATTTTCGACAGTCGAGCCGGAAGAAACCCCGCGGGAACCAACTCCAGTTCACATCGTTTTACCGGCGGCCCTGCCTCCATTCGGGAATGATCCATGTCAAGCCGACCCGAGTTGCCTCATCGCTTTGCGGTGAGCCTGCTTGCCCTATTTGGGGCGCTGGCAATGCCGATGTCCGCCTCGGCACAAAATCCGGAGCAAAACTCCGCCCAAAGCAGCAATCCCAGTCGGGACCTCCTTCAACTCGAGAAAGACCCGAACCAATGGGTGATGGCGCCGCACGATTACGCTAACACGCGCTTTAGTCCGCTTGATCAGATCAACACCAATAATGTCGGTCATCTGCAGTTGGCATGGACGTTCTCGGTCGGAGCCGACCGCGGCCAAGAAGCGGCTCCGCTGGTCGTCAACGGTACGATGTACGTTGTCGCGCCTTACGCCGGGCCGCATCCCAACGAAGTGTTCGCCCTGGATGCCGCGAGTGGCAATCTGAAATGGTCCTACAGTCCGAAGCCGGAGCTCGCCGCCCAAGGCGTCGCATGCTGCGATGTGGTGACGCGCGGGCTCGCGTACGACAACGGCAAGATCTTCCTCAATACGCTCGACGACTATTCAGTCGCGATCGACGCCAAGACAGGCAAGGAGCTCTGGCACACCAAGCTCGGCGACATCAATCGAGGCGAGACCATCACCATGGCGCCGCTGGTGGTGAAGGGTAAGGTGCTGATCGGCAATTCCGGCGCCGAACTGGGCGTGCGCGGTTGGGTAACAGCCGTTGACGAGAACACCGGCAACATCGCGTGGCGCGCTTACGCCACGGGCCCCGACAGCGAGGTGCTGATCGGCCCTGACTTCAAGCCGCAATATGATTGGATGAAGGGCAAGGACCTCGGTGTCTCCACATGGCCGCCCGATGCTTGGAAAATCGGCGGCGGCACAATGTGGGGATGGATCCAATACGATCCCGAACTCAACAGCATCTTCTACGGCACCGCCAATCCCGGGCCGTGGAATCATACGCAGCGGCCGGGAGACAATCTTTGGACAACGGCGCTGTTTGGGCGCGATCCCGACACCGGACAGGCAAAATGGGCTTATCAGATCAACCCGCACGATTGGTTCGACTACGACGAGATCAATGAGAGTATTTTACTCGACCTGCCGATTAATAATCAGCAAACGAAGGCCATCGTCCATATCGGTCGCAACGGATTCATCTACGTGCTTGACCGGCAAAGCGGAAAGCTGCTGTCCGCCACCCCTTACGATTACATCAACGACCAAAAAGGCGTCGACATGCAGACCGGCCGTATGGTCATGGTGAAGGACAAGGAGCCGCAGCTCGACCAGACGGTAACCAACGTTTGTCCCGTTGCCGATGGCGCCAAGGATTGGCAGCCGAGCGCCTACTCGCCGAAAACCAAGCTCATCTACATCCCGCACCAACACTTGTGCATGAATTGGAAGGTGTCGGACGTGGCATTCATCGCCGGCACGCCTTACGTCGGCGCGACCGTGGACATGTTCGCCGGGCCTGGTGGCTATCGCGGCGAGTTCGCGGCGTGGGATCCAGTGCAGCGCAAGAAGGTCTGGGCGATCAAAGAAAACTTCCCGGTCTGGAGCGGCACCATGGCAACGGCGGGCAATGTCGTCTTCTACGGCACCATGGACCGTCACTTCAAAGCTGTGGATGCGCAGAGCGGAAAACTGCTTTGGCAGGTCACCGCACCCTCTGGCATTATCGGTCAGCCGGTCACGTATTCGGTCAACGGCACCCAATATGTGGCAATTCTTTGCGGCGTCGGCGGCTGGCCGGGTGTGGTTGCCAACGCGGTCATCAACACGCGCGCGCGCAACGGGGCGCTCGGGTTTGGCGGTGCCATGCAGGATTTGCCGGCTTACACCGCCGGCGGCAGCACCCTAATGGTGTTCGCGCTGCCCGCCGCGGACCGCTCCGCCTCCTCTGCACCGCCCGGCAACGCACCTGCGGGGCAAGGCAATGGCCACTAACCCGATCGCCAGCAGGGGCATCGGGGTAGGCGCGATCGCGCTTTTGATCGGCTGCATCACGCCGTCCCTGAGTGCCGCCCCGGCAGAGAATGCACAGACGTTTCGCGTCTGCGCCGACCCAAACAATCTGCCATTCTCGAACGAGGCGAGGGCCGGATTCGAAAATAAGTTGGCTGAGCTTGTCGCAGCGCAGTTCAAGCAAGTAGTCAGCTACGACTGGCACGCCGAGCGGCGCGGGTTTATCCGCCAGACGTTGCGCGCACATGCCTGCGACGTGGTGATGAACGTGCCCGACCATTACGATTTGGTGGAGACGACCAGGCCCTATTATCGCTCGACGTATGTGTTTGTCTCGCGCGCCGACAGACATCTCGATATCGCCTCGATCAAGGACCCGCGGCTGCGCAGCCTGAAGATCGGCGTACAGCTTGTCGGCGATGACGGTTTCAATACGCCGCCGGCGCACGCTCTCTCCGCCGAAGGCATTGTCAATAATCTCGTCGGTTTCACGCTTTACGGCGATTATCGTCAACCGAGCCCGCCAGCGCGCATCGTCACCGCGGTCGAGAAGGCAGAGGTCGACATCGCCGCGGTATGGGGCCCGCTGGCCGGCTATTTCGCCAAACAATCGCCAGTACCGCTTGTCGTCACGCCGATCGCAGACACTGCGTCGTTTTCTCCGCTGCGGTTTCAGTACAGCATGGCCATGGGCGTGCGCAAAGGCGATGACGCGATGCGGGACCGGCTCGACCACGTCATCGAGCAGCAGCAGCGGCAGATCGACGCGCTGCTTGTCAGCTTCGGCGTCCCGATGCTCGATTTCCCGCAGAAAGCTTCCGTGAACAATGCTCGCCTCGATTTGAAGAAGTGATGGAGGACCGCGATGCCCGCTTGTCCCGCAGCTTTACCCGCCGGCTTGCTTTTCGGATCGGCGCTTGTCGTCACCGGCTCCGCCCTCGCCCAGCAGCCGCCTAGCGGCAGCAACAATCCCGGACAAAACGCGCCCCAAGTGCCCGCGACGCAGAGCCTGAGCTCGAATCCCGAAGCGGTAAGCGGCGTCAATGCCGCCAGCGATTCCAACATGATGAAGGTGCCGCTGGTCAACAACATCCCTGGCGCGGTGACGGTCACCACCACCAACATCCAAAACCCGATGGGGCGCGACCCGCAGTCCGCCCAGCGAGGGATGATGTATTTCGAGAAGATGAATTGCGTCGGCTGCCATGCGCCCAACGGCGCCGGTGGCATAGGCCCCTCGCTCAGTGACGAGTTGATTTTCAAATATCCGGCCAATCCGGCCGCTCTTTACGCGGTTATTTCGCACGGCGCGCCGCTCGGCATGCCGGCATGGGGCACGGTGCTGCCGCACAACGTGATCTGGGACATCGTCAGCTACATCGAGAGCATCAACAAAGATCCAACTCCGGCATGGGGGCACACGGTCTCGCCCGGCGAGCATCAGCCTGATACGCAGCAGGCGCCGGCGGAATTCCGGCAGACCACTACCCCCTGGCAGTACCTCGAGCAATTCACGAACGGCAAGGCGCCGACCAATAATCCTCCGGAGACGGAGGTGAACAATTCCAGCACCGGCACGGCATCGGGATCGGGGGGATGAACGCGACGTCGCAGACCCGCGCGGGAGGCGGCGCAGAGGTGGCCTCGAATGCCATGTGCGGCTTCACGGTGGTTGTGCACTACCAGGGCGGCATCTGCATAGGAATGGCCGGCGGTCTCCCATCCGGCCAGCTCCACATTGAGTGTGGGCTAATGGGATGACGGCAGTTGCCAGGACGCGCATGCAAAAGCCAAATAGTGCAGGCCTTCGGTCTTTCAGATCCGAGACCTGGCTTGCATGGGCGGTAGTCGCGCTCTGGCCGGGCGCCATCAGCGCCGCTCACGCGCAGGAGGGACCGGTGCTGAGCCACGGGCTCTCCTACATGACTGCCTTTGGACCGAGGAATTACCCGGTCGTTTCTCTGCTCTACGGCGTCATCGCCATTTCGCTCGCGGTTGTGGCAATCACCGGCATCCTGGTGCTGGCAGGCAGCCTGCTGCGGGGTAGCAACAGGGTCGCGTTGGCGAGCATCCCGCTCGAGCGGCCGAGTTCCGGGCTGTCCTTCATCTATGTCGGCATCGCAATCACCACGCTGGTCCTCTTTGCAGCAGTCATTTGGAACTACGTTGTCCTCGCCGCCGTCGCTCTACCACCGCGCAATCCCGCCGCGACGCTCAAGGTGACCGGGCACCAGTGGTGGTGGGAAGTCGCATATTCGGCTCACGCCAACGCGCAACCCTTCACGACCGCCAACGAGATCCATATCCCGCTGGGAAAACCGGTGCGCATTGAACTGGCGACGGCGGACGTCATTCACTCGTTCTGGGTCCCGGCGCTGACCGGAAAGACCGACACCATACCGGGGCAACGCAACGTCACGTGGATGCAGGCCGATCGGCTCGGAATTTATCGCGGACAATGCACCGAGTATTGCGGCCAGCAGCACGCCAAGATGGGTCTTATCGTCGTCGCCGAACCAGCCAACGCATTCCAGTCATGGTGGCAGCATCAGCTGCAAGGACCGCAGACACAGACGAGCGAGATAGCCGCGCAAGACGCCGAACGCGGCGAGGCCGTGTTCACCCAGCACTGCGCCGTGTGCCACACGGTGCGCGGCACGCTGGCGCAGGGAAAGGTCGGACCAGATCTGAGCCACCTCATGCAGCGCAAGACTATCGCGGCGGCGACCCTGCCAAACTCGATCGGCGCCTTGTCGGGATGGATCTCCGATCCGCAGCACATAAAACCCGGGAATTTTATGTCGACGTTGGACTTGTCGGCCTCGGATCTCAACAATCTCAGATGGTTTCTGCAGACATTGCAATGAGGATTACGTCGTGACTAGTGCCGACTACACGGACGTCCCTGTCGCTTACCGGCGCGTTCCCGAGGTCAGCACGAGGGACAATGCGGCGCTCGTTGCAGGCCTGCATGCCATGTGGGAGACGCCACCCGGGCTGCGGGGATGGCTTTCGACAGTCGATCACAAGGAAATCGGCTTACGCTATCTGGTAACTGCGTTCGTTTTTCTGTTCGCCGGCGGCATTGAAGCGCTGGTGATGCGCCTGCAATTGGCCGGACCGAACCAGCACCTCCTCACACCGGAGCAGTACGATCAGCTGTTCACGATGCACGGGGCGACCATGATCATCTGGTACGCCTTCCCGGTGCTGTCCGGTTTCAGCAACTATCTCTGGCCGCTGATCTTCGGCTCGCGCGACATGGCCTTTCCGCGCCTCAATGCGTTTTCCTATTGGGTGTTTCTCGCTTCCGGAATCTTCCTATACGCAAGTTTCGCGGTGGGCGCAGCACCAAATGCCGGGTGGTTCAATTACGTGCCGTTGGCCTCGAAGCCATATAACGCGGGGATCAACATCGACTTCTTCGCCCTTGCCAATATTTTCATGGGAATTTCCACCACGGCGGGCGCCATCAATTTTATCGTCACCACGCTGCGGACGCGTTGCCCGGGTATGTCGGTCAACCGATTTCCCATTGTCGCCTGGGGAACGCTCACGGCCAATGCAGGCGGCCTCCTCGCCATTCCGGTGGTCAGCGTCGCATTCTTCTTGCTTTGGCTAGACCGCAATTTCGGCACACAATTCTACCAATCCGGCGGCGGGACTCTCGCCGGCAAGCCGCTACTGTGGCAGCACTTATTTTGGATGTGGGGACACCCGTGGGTCTACATGATCGTCTTGCCGGCGCAAGGGATCGTCTCTGACGCCTTGCCGGTGTTCTGCCGGCGGCCGCTGGTCGGTTACACTGCGGTCGTGCTTGCGACGGTGGCGACAATGATCATCGGCTTCGGCGTGTGGGTCCATCACATGTTCGCCACCGGCCTGCCGCCGATGGCGCTGTCGTTTTTCAGCGCCGCCAGCATTTTCATCACCATCCCCAGCGCCGTGCAGGTGTTTGCCTGGATCGCCACGATCTGGACCGGGCGTCCGGTTTTCACCACCGCCTTCCTTTACCTCGCCGGCTTCATCTTTCTCTTCGTCATCGGCGGCGTGTCGGGATTCATGACCGGCTTCGTGCCGGTCGATTGGCAACTGACCGATACCTATTTCGTCGTTGCTCACATCCATTACGTGCTCATCGGCATCAACTTCTTCGGCGTCATGGCGGGCCTGTATTACTGGTTTCCGAAATTCACAGGTCGCATGCTCGACGAGACCCTTGGCAAGATCAATTTCTGGCTCACCTTTGTCGGGTTTAATCTGGGCTTTTTCCCTATGCACATCACCGGGCTGCTCGGCATGCCGCGGCGTGTTTATACCTATCCGGCAGGATTGGGCTTCGGCACTGCCAACCTGATCATCACTATTGGTGCGTTTATCCTGGCGCTGGGAATTTTGCTGTTCGTGATCAATGTAATTTACAGCCTCCGCCACGGCGCCATCGCCGGGCCCAATCCGTGGGATGCACCCACGCTGGAATGGGCGGTGCCGTCGCCGCCGCCGCCCTATAATTTCGCGGTCATCCCGAGCGTGGCCAGCCGCCATCCGCTGTGGGAGCAGCGGCTAGACGAAGGCGACGGGGTTTCCGTGATCGAGCGCGGACTGACGCTCGATCATCACCACGAGACGCTCGGCGTCACCGCCATGGACGCCGAACCCGACGTCATCCTCAAAATGCCGAGCGAATCGTATGCCCCGTTCATCATGACGCTGTGCATTTCTGCGTTCTTTAGCGGCCTGCTGGTGCACATTTGGGCGCTTGCCGGCGTTGCCACGGCCGTAGGGATCCTCACCGGCATCGTCTGGTTGTGGCCGCGCGAGGAGGCAGGGGAGCGTGCACTGTGACCGTTACGCTAGCCGAGGAGGGACGCCTTTCGTTGCCGACCGGGTCGATCGGTACCAGCGCCTCCGGCTGGTGGGGCGCATGGTTTCTGATCATCTCCGACACGATGATCTTCGGCTACCTGTTCTTCGCCTATTTCTGGTACGCAGTGCAGCCCTCGGCGAACTGGGTGCCGGGCGGCCCTCCTAGTTTCATCTACGCCGCGCCACAAACGGTGCTCGTTTTCCTCGGCTGCGGCAGCGCCTGGTATGCGCATCGATCGATCAACCGAAACGCGTTGGCACCCACTCTGGTAGGGCTTGGATTGACGATCATCTTCGGTGCCGGGTTCATCGCCCTGCAGGCACTAGACTGGCTGAGCAAACCGTTCGGGATGACTACGAGCACCTACGGCTCCATCTATTTCGTCATCACGGCAACCCATTTGGCGCATGTTGTCGTCGGTTGGATCATGTTCGTGGTGCTGCTCCTGTGGACCCTACTTGGGTACTTCAATGCCGTCCGGCATGTGCCGATCATCGTCGGCAAACTTTACTGGTATTTCCTCGCCGGCACGTGGCTGTCGGTTTTCTTCGTGATCAACTGCACGCCGTATTTCTTCTGAGGCCGCAATGCCGGATGAGATGATCGCATATAGCGCCGCGCGCCATCCCGCCCAGCATCGCGCGCGCGTAAGCCTGGCCGCGATATTTTACGGCCTGTTCGCTGCGCCGATTGTCTGGGCTGGCAACCTGATGCTCACGTATGGGTTGGCGGCACATGCCTGCTATCCCGGCCACGAGCCGCTCGAACGGGTGATCGACGGCTTCGGGTTCGTCTGGCCGCTGATCCTGGTTTTTTATTTGATTACGCTCGCCTTGTGTGCCAGCGGCTTTGTCATGTCCTTGCGCAATTGGCGGATCACGGGCTCTGAGACCGAGGGGCACCACCATCACCTCATCGAACGCGGAGAGGGTCGGACCCGCTATCTCGGCATCATCGGCATGTCGTTCAGCGTGCTTTTCTTCGTCCTTACGGCCGTGGGCGCCGTCATCCTCGCTATCGTGCCGCTATGCGCTGGCTGATCGCGCGGCACTTGCGCTCCTCGCCGCCTCCTCCTTGCGGACGCGGCTCGATCTCGCTGTGCGCGCTGACAGTCGTCGGCGCGATGCTTGCCGGGTGCAACGACGGCCAACCCTCCCCGGCGGCCCAAGGCGGCGGTGATCTGCACCGGGGCAGCGCATTGATACGCCAGAATGGCTGCGGCTCCTGCCATGTGATTCCTGGAATCGAAGATGCGACGGGAGACGTCGGACCGCCGCTGATCGGGGTGGGCCGCCGCATCTACCTTGCTGGCGTCGTGCGCAATACGCCGGATGGAATGGTGGCTTGGCTGCGCAATCCGCAGGCCGTCGTTCCCGGCAATGCCATGCCGAACATGCAGCTCGATGAGCGCGACGCGCGCGACATCGCAGCTTACCTGTACACGCTTCGCTAGGCGGTGCACCTTTATGGTCCGCAGCTGTCGACTTTTGTGGCTCCGGCGGGTCGGCGAACAAGCCTCGCTGGCTGGGGGAAGGCGCAGGCGAGTGGTCAGTCGCCTCGCGCGCCAGGCCGATAAAGTAGGTACACATTCGGCCTTCGCCGGGTTTAGAAAATTTTTTATCCCTTATCTTTCGCGTCAAAAATGCGTTCCGCCGCCAAAGGCGAAAAATTGGGTGCGGTCATACCACTGCTTCAAGAAGGGATAGGCGAAATCGAAGCGAAGCGGTCCGAATGGCGAGTTCCAGATGAGGCTGACGCCCGCGGATGCCCGCACGGCGGCGCTGTCTTCGTAGAGCATCCCGCAGCCGCCACCCTTTGCTCCCGGGGGTATCAGCGGTTGGCACGCAAAGGTCGCTCCGCCCGCCGTCGTAATCGGGCCAATAACTTCTCCCGTTATAGGGTCTTGCGTTTCGCCCTTGTAACCCCACGCCGACCCGGCGTCGATGAAGACCCCAGCGGTGAAGCCGGAATCCTTGGGCAGGAAGTAGAGCGGATAATCAAACTCCAGACTGGCGCCCCAATACATGGTGCCGCCGATATTGTCTCCGGTCCCGAGGCCATACTGAAAGTTCGTGACGTCGCGCGGGCCGAGACCCGCCGGCGCAAATCCGCGAACCAGGTTGGGGCCCATCTTGAAGTCGTCGAGCATGCGCACTCGGTCGGTGCCCAGGCCTATCATGTCGCCGGCCTGCAGATGGACGATGCCGACCAGATCAGACACTGGCTCGTAATAGCCATGGAAATCGACAACCGAGCGCATAAAGCGCTCGTCGCCGCCGGCGCCGGCGAAATCCTGCCCGAAGTTGAGGTTCACGCCGCTCGTCGGGTTCTTGTTGTTGTCGAGCGTGTTGTAGATCAGTCCGTACCCGACCATTGAGGTCAAGGTGGTGCCCTCGCCAAGTTCGGCGCGAACCGGAAGCGAGGCTTGGCCAAAGCTCATGCAACTGGTTTCACCGGCATACGGCGATCCCGGAGTGGTGACCGCAGGCAGCGTTGGGAACGTGGTGATAAAGTTCGGATTGATATTGTTGCAGCTGTCGAGGAAGAACGGCAGCTGGATGGATTGCGTGTACAGCGAATACCGCAGCTGCACGGCAAAATCCTCGCGCAACGGGATGCCGAATTTCAGCGAGCCGCCGATCGATTCGGTGCCATAGGAGAAAAAGCTGTTGGCCAGGGTTTGTCTGGCAAACAGATCGACCCCGGCGCTCACGCGGTAGCCGAGGAAGTAGGGCTCGACAAAGTCGAGCTCGCCGGCGCGAATGAACTCACCGTAGGTCGCCGACGCCTTGGCAAATCGACCGGTTCCAAGCAGGTTGCGCTCGGAAACCGACACGTCCACCATCCAGCCCTGCGCCGTCGAGAAGCCGCCCATAATCGAGAAATCGCCGGTCGACTGCTCCACGAGGTCGATGTCGACCACCACCCGGTCGGGCGCGGAGCCCGGCTCGGTCGAGAGCTTGACCGACTTGAAAAAGTTAAGGTCCTTGATCCTTCGCTCGGCCCGATCGAGCAGCGCGCGGTTGTACGGATCGCCTTCATTGATGTCCAACTCGCGCCGGATCACGTAGTCGCGCGTACGGGTATTGCCGCGGATGTTGACCCGTTCGATGTACGCGCGGGTGCCCTCGTCCACCAGATAGCTGACCCCGATCGTACGCGCGGCCGGATTGCGGTCGCCTTGCGGCCGCACCGTCCCGAACGGATAGCCACGCTTGGCCATTTCGATGGTGAGGTTCTCCACCGTCTTTTGCACCGCATCGCCGTTATAGACATCGCCCCTGTGGGTCCGCAGGACCGCGCGCAGCGAGTTGGCATCGACCGCGCGGACGTTGGACTGAACCTGGATAGAGCCAAAATGGTATTGCGGCCCTTCTTCAATCGTAAACGTGATGGCGAATCCCTTCCTCGCCGGGTCATAGACCCCGGTGGCCGCGACAATCTGCACATCGGCGTAGCCATGGGCGAGGTAAAAACGCCGCAGCAGGTCGCGGTCGGCCTCGATCCGGTCCGGGTCGTAGACGTCGGTGGTCTGCAGGAAACTGAGCAAATTCGATGCCGATGTCTTGATCACATCCTTCAGCCGCCAATTGGAGAAGGCGTGATTGCCGACGAAATCGATCTCCTTGACGCCGGTTTTTTCCCCTTCATTGATCCTGAAGATCAAATCGACGCGGTTGTTCGGGCGCTGGATGTATTCAGGCGTCACCGTCACGTCGAAGCGGCCCGTTTGATGGTAGATCTCGATGATCCGCTCGGTGTCGGCCTGCACCGTGGCACGCGACAGTGTGCCCCGCGCCTTCGACTGAATTTCCTGCTGCAGTTGCTCGTCCTTGACATGGATATTGCCCTCGAAGGCGACCCGATCGATTACCGGCGCTTCGGTGACCGACACGATCAGGCGGTTGCCTTGTCGGGAAATCTGGATGTCTTGGAACAGCCCGGAGGCGTAGAGCTCCTTGATGCCGGCATTGATCGCGTCGGCATCGAGCCGGCCACTGGGTCCCGGCTTGAAATACTGGCGGATGGTATCGGAATCGACGCGGTGGTTGCCCTCAATAACGATTTGTGCCGCCGCCGCGCTTTGCCTGGGGGCGGCAAGAGCCGCACCAGAGCCAAAGCCGACGAACCCCATTGCGAGGAGCAAGCCGGCCACGGCAAGCCCTCGTTTTACCCGCACCCGCATCTTCATTCGCAACGCGCCCTTTTCCCCACGTGGCCGCCCCCAAACGGCGGGTCGCTCACGATCCTTCAACCCTGTTCATCGAGCGGTCAATCGCACCGCAATCCCCCTCAGTCGGTTGCCCACGCCATTCCTCTAGGACGCGGTCAGGTGAACTATATCGTTGAACGTCGCAAATATCATCAGCATGACGACGATTGCGAAACCAATGCGGAAGCCGAGCTCCTGAGCCTTCTCGGAAAGCGGCCGGCCGCGCAGCGCCTCGATCAAGTAGAACAGAAGGTGGCCGCCATCAAGCAGCGGAATCGGAAACAGGTTTAGCAGCCCGATCGAAACCGATAGCACGGCGGCAAGATGGACGAGCGCCACGAATCCGATGCTCGCCACCTGCCCCGACATTTGCGCGATTCGGATCGGTCCGCCAAGCTGATTGGCTGTCTCGCGACCGATGACCACGCGGCCGATATAGGTCAGCGTCTTATCGACGACGAACCAGGTTTCCTGAACACCCAACAAAACCGCGCGCGGCGGTGTGACCGGTTTGTACTGCAAATCCGCAGGCGTTGGCGACCGCCTGATGCCGAGCAATCCAACGCGCTCGACGTTGCCGAAGACATCCTTCTCCTGCTGCAGCTGTGGCGTTGCCTTAAGGTCAACCTGGGTACCGCCCCGGTCCACGGTGATGTCGAGCGTCTTGCCGGCGCTGTCGGCGACAAGGCGCTGCATGTCGGCAAAGTCGTTGATCTTCTGTCCGTCGATCGACACCACGAGATCGCCGGGCTTAAAGCCCGCCGCAGCGGCCGGGCTGCCAGGCTGCACCGCGTCAACCCGGGCGCTCATCATCTGCATGCCATAGAGCATGAAAATGCCGGCGAAGATCGCGATGGCGAGCAGGAAATTCGCGATCGGGCCAGCCGCGACGATCGCCGCCCGCTTGAGCACCGGCTGAAATACCAGGCTTTGCGCGCGATCGGCCGCGTCCATGCCCGACAAGTGTGACTTATCGGGCACACTCGCGGCATTTTCATCGCCAAGGAATTTCACGTAGCCGCCAAGCGGAATTGCGGCGATCCTCCAGCGCGTGCCGTAGCGGTCATGAAAGCCGAGAAGCTCCGGCCCAAAACCGATCGAGAAAGCGAGGACCTTCACGCCGCACCAACGGGCGACGAGAAAGTGGCCGAGTTCGTGAAAAAACACCACAAGGCTGAGCACGAACAGAAACGGAAGGAGGTAGTGCACGAGATCCCCCCCAAGAGCGTGTAAATGCGATACAAAATCCATCCCCATGATACCTATCTCGCGCCCCGACCCGGCCCCAATTCCGACGCTAGACAATTCATCCCCGAACAATCCATGTCCATGACATTATATCATATCACACGGGCCGTCGCGGCCAATCCAAGTCCAGGCGATCCATCCAGGACCCTATCATACGCAATAGTGTCACATGCACGCCCCATCTCGCGCCCCTATCCGTCCCAATTTTGACGCTAGAAAGCCATTGCGGCAATTTCGGGCAAGAGCCGCGCCGCCATGCGCCGGGCCTCATGATCAATGGCGACCGCCTGGTCGACGGATTGTGGCTCGCCCGTTGCGCCGCTGCGCTCGGCCGCTTCGAGGGTCGCTTCAACGAGCGCTGAAATTCCCGCAAAGCCCAGCCGTCCGCCGACGAATTCCGCGACGGCGACTTCGTTGGCCGCATTGAGCACGGTCGGGGCGGCGCCGCCGGCATCGAGGGCACGGCGCGCGATGCGTAGCGCCGGAAAGCGCACCGGGTCCGGTTCCTCGAAGGTCAATGCGGATATGCGCGCGAGATCGAGCCGCTGCGCCGGCGTTGCGATGCGTGCCGGATAGGCCAAACAATGGGCGATCGGAATACGCATGTCCGGCGAGCCCATCTGCGCGATGACCGAGCCGTCGCGGAATTCCACCAAGCCATGCACAACGGACTGCGCGTGCACGACCACGTCAAGCTCATCCGGCTCGAGCGCGAACAAGTGACGTGCCTCGATCAGCTCGAGTCCCTTGTTCATGAGGGTGGCCGAATCAATCGTGATCTTCGGGCCCATCGACCAAGTCGGATGCTTGAGCGCCTGCTCCAGCGTAACCGTGCGGATTGCCTCCAGCGGCCAGGTGCGAAACGGCCCGCCTGAGGCGGTGAGCACGATGCGGCGCACGTCCTCGCGGCGACCTGCGCTCAAAGCCTGAAAAATGGCATTGTGCTCCGAATCCACCGGAAGAACCGTCGCGCCGGCCGCAGCCGCCGAACGCATGAACAGTGCACCGGCGCAGACCAGACATTCCTTGTTGGCCAGAGCCACGGTCGCGCCGCGCTCGGCGGCGGCGAGGGTCGGTTCAAGGCTGGCGGCGCCGGTGATTGCGGCCATGACCCATTGCGCAGGACGCTGCGCAGCCTCGACCAAGGCCGCGCCGCCGGCGCCCGCCTCGATGCCCGAGCCGGCGAGGCCGTCTTTAAGGTCGTGATAGGCGGCAGGGTCGGCGACTGCGGCAAAGCGCGCGCCAAGCTCACGCGCGAGCCGCGCCAGCGCCGCACCGTTGCGATGCGCGGTCACTGCCTCGACCTGATAACGCGCAGCATCACGGCGCAAAAGGTCGATTGTGCTCGAACCGATCGAGCCCGTGGCGCCGAGCAGCGTCACCGTGCGCGGCAAGGCGGCCGGTTCGAATCGCGCCAGCGTCTGGCTTTGAATCATCGCGCGCACCACAATAGCAAGCCCCGCGCGGGAGCCTCGGTTCCCCCTTGCATGATGCCAATCAGCACAGCCGCCAGGGCCGCGACGAGGAAGCCGTCGAGACGGTCCATCAGCCCTCCGTGACCCGGGATGAGGTGGCTTGCGTCCTTGGCGCCGAAGCGCCGCTTAACCGCGGACTCAAACAAATCGCCCGCTTGCGCCGAGGCGGAAAGTACCAAAGCGATCGCTCCCATCGCAGCCACACTGCCGCTGCGGCTCGCATAGGCGACCAGGGTTCCACCGGCAACCCCCCCGGCGAACCCGCCCACCGCTCCGGTCCAGGTCTTGTTCGGACTGACCCGCGGCCAGAGCAGCGGGCCGCCGACGAGACGGCCGGCGGCATAAGCACAAATGTCAGTCATCCAAACCGTTGCTGCGAGGAAGAGGAACGCTTTGAAGCCCAATGCCGGATCACGGCGCAACAGCGCCGGCGCGAGAAAGCCGATTCCCGCGTAGAAAACCCCGCCACACGCCCAGAGCATGCGCCCGACCATCCCATCCCGGTAGGGCCTCTGCGCCGCCAGGAGCCCGGCAAAAACCGCGCCGCAGACGATCGCAGCGCCGGCGGCCGCCGGGGCGCCGATGCCGACAAGCACAAAAGCGGCCAGCAAAGCCGCCGAGCCCGGCGCTAGCATCCGAGGCTCGGAGCGTCCGGTCACGAGCCGGGTCCATTCCCACAAAATGCCGCCGGCGGCGAGCCCGCAGACCACAAGAAAGGACCAGCCGCCCACATAGGCAGCGGCAAGCACAATGGGGGCAAGCACCGCGGCCGAGATGATCCGCAGCGTGAGATTGCCCGCACCGCGCTCGGCGCGCGATCCCCCGGCCGGCGCACCGGTCGCTTCCTGCCGGAGCGAGATCACGATCCGATCTGCGCAATCAAGCCGCCGAAGCGGCGCTCGCGACGACGAAATTCGGCAATCGCCTCCTCGAGTGCGGCGCCGTCAAAATCGGGCCAATTGATCGGCACGAATATCAGCTCGCTATAGGCAGCCTGCCATAACAGAAAATTCGACAGCCGCTGCTCGCCACTGGTGCGGATGATCACATCGGGATCGGGTAGCTCGGGGGCGTCCAAGTGGCGCCCAATGAGCTCGACCGATATGGCCTCGGCGGCGAGCCGCCCGGCAGCCACCTCCAGCGCCAGGCAGCGGGCGGCCCGGGCGATTTCCTGGCGGGCGCCGTAGTTGAAGGCAACCACAAGGGTGAGGCCGTCGTTAAGCCGCGTCAGATCTTCGGCCTCCTGCAGCATGAGGCGGATATCGCGCGCGAGATCATCGCGCTCACCGATAATGCGCACCCGCACATTGCGCTTGTGCAGATCGGCCAGATCATTGCGGATGAATCGCCGCAGCAGGCCCAACAGGTCCCTGATTTCGGACTCTGGCCGTGACCAGTTTTCCGAACTGAAGGAGAAAATGGTCAGACAGGAGATACCGAGCTCGCACGCCGCGCGCACGGTTTTGCGCAACGCCTCGACTCCACGCCGGTGCCCTTCGACCCGCGGCAGCCCGCGGGCCGCCGCCCAGCGCCCATTGCCGTCCATGATGATGGCGACGTGCCGCGGCACCCCAAAGCTATCGCTTCGGCGCTGCAGTGGCGGCGTTGCCTCGTCGGTCGCGCCAGCAGGCTCACTCACACCGTCATAATCTCCTTTTCTTTGCCGGCCAGCATCTTCTCCACATCGGCAATGCAGGCGTCGGTGGCCTTCTGTACCTCGGCGGCGTGGCGCTCCTGCTCGTCCTCGCTGATCTTGTGATCCTTCTGAAGCTTCTTGAGGAGATCGAGGCCATCGCGACGGACATGACGGATGGCGACGCGCGCGGTCTCGGCGTATTTGTGAGCGACCTTGACGATTTCCCGCCGACGTTCTTCGTTTAGTTCCGGGATCCGCAGTTTGAGATTCTGTCCCTCGGTCGTCGGCGTCAGCCCGAGATTGGCCGCCGAGATCGCCTTCTCGACGGCGTGCACCATCGAGCGATCCCACACCTGGACGTTGAGGAGCCGCGGCTCCGGAACGCTGATCGTCGCCAGCTGATTGAGCGGCATGTGACTGCCGTAAGCCTCGACCTGGATGTGGTCGAGCAATCCGGTCGAAGCCCGTCCGGTGCGCAACCCAGAAAGGTCCTGCTTGAGCGCACCCAGTGCTCCCTGCATGCGGCGCTTGAGTTCGTTGATGTCGAATGCCGTGATGGCCATGACGCCCTCCGCGATCAGCCGCTTGCGGCCGCAATCCGTCGCTCGCGTTCGTCCGCCGATTCAACCGACGACGGTAAAGTGCCCTTTTCCGCGCAGGACGTTGGCGATGGCGCCCTGCTCCAGGATCGAAAACACAATGATAGGCATACGGTTTTCCCGGGCAAGCGCGAACGCGGTCGCATCCATGATCTTCAGCCGCCGCTCGATCGCCTCCTGGTGGCTGAGTTGCCGGTAACGCGTGGCCGACGAATTGCGCTTGGGATCCGCCGAATAGACCCCGTCGACGTCCGTTGCCTTGAGAACGGCATCGCACCCCATTTCGGCCGCGCGCAACACCGCGGTTGTGTCGGTGGTGAAGAACGGATTGCCGGTACCGCCGGCGAACACCACCACCCTCTTGTCCTCAAAATGGCGCAGTGCGCGCTGGCGCTCGTAGGTTTCGCAGACTTGCGGCATGGACAGAGCGGACATGGTCCGCGCGCTGACGCCGGCGCGTTCAATGGCGGCCTCGAGCACCAGCGCATTCATGACGGTGGCCAGCATTCCCATTGCGTCCGCCGTCGGGCGGGACAACCCGTTTTCGGAAATCTGCGCCCCGCGCAAGACATTACCGCCGCCGACCACGACGCCGAGCCCGATGCCGAGCCGATGCCCAGCGATCAGGTCGGCAGCAAAGCGATCGATCGTCGGCTGATGGATGCCGAATTTTTCCGGCCCGCTCAAAGCCTCGCCGGAAAGCTTCACGATCGCCCGTTGATAGTTCGGCTTCTCCATACGGCTGATCAGCCCGTCGGTTGAGGAACCCGTCGTCCTCAACAATCCTTCTGATGCGTCTGGCCCGCCTTCGGCGCGGCGCGGCTCCCCAACCCCGGGCCCACTGCTCAACGCGTAGCCGCAAGCGCAGCGACCTCGCCGCCGAAATCGCCGGTCGGTCGATCGATTCCCTCCCCCAGCGCAAAACGGACGAAGCCACCGACCTTGATCGCCGCGGCCACCCTGCCCTCGCTCTCTTTGAGCGCCTGCGCCACGGTCTTCTTGACATCGAAGATGAACGGCTGGTCGAGCAAACAGACTTCCTTGTAGAAGGTTTTCAACCCCGATTCGACGAATTTCTCCACCACACTGGCCGGCTTCCCCTGCGCTCTGGCCTTGTCACCAAGCACGTTGCGCTCGCGCTCGACCACCGCCGCATCGAGCCCCGACGGGTCGATGGCCTGCGGGTTGGAGGAGGCGACATGCATCGCCAGCTGCCGGCCGATGGCCTTGAGCTCGTCGGTCTTGCCGGTCGACTCGAGCGTCACGATCACGCCAATACGGCCGAGACCTTCGTCCGGCGAGTTGTGCATGTAGGCCGCGACTACGCCATTGGCGACCGCAAGGCCGGCAGCGCGGCGCAACGTCATGTTCTCGCCGACCTTGGCAATGGTCTCGGAAATTGCATCGGCAACGGTCCGATCGCCGATCCGGGCCTGGAGGATTTTGTCCACGTCCGCACCGACATCGAGCGCGACGTTGGCAATCATTTTGACGAGGCCCTGGAACAGATCATTGCGTGCCACAAAATCGGTCTCCGAATTGATCTCGACGAGGACACCCTTGCTGGCATTGAGGGCGGACCCGATCAATCCGTCGGCGGCAACCCGGCCCGCCTTCTTGGCGGCTTTGGCGAGCCCTTTCTTGCGCAGCCAGTGGACCGCGGCTTCAAGGTCGCCGCCAGTCTCGATCAGCGCCGACTTGCAATCCATCATGCCGGCGTTGGTCTTGTCCCGGAGCTCCTTCACCATGCTCGCGGTGATGTTCGTGGTCATTGTATGTTCCTTGTCGAACCGGCCTGGATCCTTGTGCCGTCGCAACAAATCTGCGCGGCTTTCTGGATGGGTTTCCCAGCAGTGGCGAAACCTACTCCACCTCGGCGGTGAGTTCCTTCGCCTTGGCGATCCAGCTCTCGACGCGGCCGGGAAGCCCGACCTCCTCGCCGACATTATGGGCGGCATTCGCCGACAGCTCGGCAATCTGCTGGTAGTGGAAGATGCCAAGGTCGTTGAGCTGTTTCTCGATCGCCGGTGAGACGCCGGGAAGCCTCTTCAAATCGTCCGCAACGCCGCGCGGACCGGACAGTTGCTCGAACCCGAGCCGGTTGGTCTCCGCCGGCAGTTCCTCGGCCACAATCGGCTCCGCCTGCGCGCCGATGTCGACGCCGTGCAACCCTTGCGCCCGGGAAATGCCGTCGATCGCCGCCTTGGCCACGAGATCGCAATAGAGCGTGATCGCGCGGCTGGCGTCGTCGTTACCGGGGACCACATAGGTGATGCCGTCCGGGTCGCAATTGGTGTCGACCACCGCCGCCACCGGGACCCCAAGCCGGTGGGCTTCCTGGATGGCGATGTCTTCCTTGTTGGTATCGATGACGAAAAGCAGGTCCGGCAGGCCGCCCATGTCCTTGATGCCGCCAAGTGCGCGGTCGAGCTTGTCGCGCTCGCGCTGCAGCGTTAGCCGCTCTTTTTTGGTGTAGCCCTGCGCCTCAGTGGAGGAGAGCATTTCCTCGAGCTTGCGCAGCCGTTTGATCGAATTGGATACGGTTTTCCAGTTGGTCAGCGTGCCGCCGAGCCAGCGCGAATTGACGTAATATTGCGCCGAACGCTTGGCCGCATCGGCGACGGCGTCCTGCGCCTGGCGCTTGGTGCCGACGAACAGGACCCGCCCGCCGTCGGCGACCGTGTCGCTGATCGCCTGGAGCGCGCGGTGCATCATCGGCACCGACAGCGTCAGATCAATGATGTGGATGTTGTTGCGGGTGCCGAAGATGTACTCTGCCATCTTCGGGTTCCAACGGTGGGCCTGATGGCCGAAATGGACGCCAGCCTCCAAGAGCTGACGCATGCTGAAGTCGGGCAGCGCCATAAACAAGGTTCTCCGGTTGATCCGCCGCAGGCCGTTGAGCCCGCCCCTGCCTCGGAAGGGGCAGACACCGGACGGCGCCCTGCCGGGAGCCATGGCCCGCGTGTGATTTTGCGGTCCTTATATAGGCATGAGGCGTGACCAGGCAACCGATCTGTTTGCTGGCATACGGCACCGATCGCCGGAGCATTTTGACCACACCCGGCACATGCGCACAGGGAGCAGCGCCAGCGCCACAGCCTAAATTTTTGAGTCTCTCAGCCGCCCTGGTGCAAAGCCGGCGGCGCCCATTCACCAGCCTCAATTGGCTGCGGCGATGGCCTGGGCACGGGCGATGACGTCCGGCGGCGAGCGATACAGGCGCTCCACCAGAGACTGCACCTGCTCCCCGGACACGAAGTTGAGCTCGAGGTCGCTTTTGCGCGCGTCGGCGAGGAGCGCCGGATCGTGCATGGCGCCGGCAAAGGCCTTGCGCAGCGCCGCGGCTATTGCGCTGTCGAGGCCGGGCGGCGCGAGGAGTGGCCGCCCCATCAGGTTGCGCGAGAAAATGAGCGCGAGCACCTGGCGGTCGGCAGCGCCTTTGACGAAATCGGTCACCAGCGGGACGTTCGGCAAGTCGGGATGCCTGTTGAGCGCCACTTGAAGGATGATTTTCAGCGTCCCGTCGTCGAGCTGTTCCTTGTTCCCCGAGCGGGCGACGCTCCAGGAATAGCCGACGATGCCGTCAAGCTCGCCGCGCTCGATCGCGAGCATCACTTCCTGCGTGCCTGGATAGCCGGTCACAAGCTTGAGCTTGGTTCCCAACAGCATGTTGAGCGCGGCCGTGAAAATCTGCTGATCGCCGCCGGCGCCGGTTGAACCAACTTTGAGCATCGCGCCGTTGAGCACGTCCTGAAAGTTTGCGGCCGGCCCGGGTTCGCGGACAAAGAATCCACCGACCTCATTGTTCACGCTGCCTAGCCAGTTGAATTTGGTCGAATCGAATTTCGGCGCGGTGCGCGCTGCGTCGAGAATCGGCTCCATGGCGATGCCGCGGCCGACGATGGCGATTTCCGTCCCGTCGCGCCGCGCCGCGTGCGCCATGTAGTTGGCCAGGCCAAGCGACCCGGCGCCCGGGCGGTTCTCCGGCACGATCAGCGGGCGGCCCGGCAAATACTTGCCGAGGTAGCGGGCGAGCAGCCGTCCATATGTGTCGTAGCCGTAGGCCGTCGGGGAAAAACCGATGAGCAGCCTGATCTCTTTGCCCGCGAAGGTCACCGGCGGGCTCTGCGCTCGGACCGGCGCAGCGGCGACGAACAGCCAGACCGCCGCCGCAGCGCCAGCGGCGGCCGCGGCGGCGACGCGCCGAACCGATCGCATCGGGCTACTCCGCCGCATGCGCCAAGCTCGACGCCTCAAGATGCGCCACAACTTCATCGAGGTGCATCACATCGGCATATTTGTGATGCATGTCGAACAGATTGACTTTGTGCGTCAGCTCGGCGCGGTCGTAAGTGCATTCCTCGACCACGCAGACGTGAAAACCACTCGAATAGCCGTCTACAACGCTGGCGCGCACGCAGCCCGACGTGCTTTCGCCGCACACCATCAGACTTTGCACGCCCATTAGCGACAAGTGCGAATGCAGCGGCGTGCCGGCAAAAATGCTGGCGCGCTGCTTGCAGATGACGATGTCGCGCGGTTCGACGGTAAATTCGCGGTAGATCGCGTAAGCATCTGCAGCGAATGCCTCGCCGCTGCGCCGCGTCGAATGGGCGCCGGGCGGGCGATTATTCGGCCGCGTCTCCTGGGTGCAGAAGAAGATCGGCACGCCGGTGCTGCGCGCGGCCGCAATGAGTTTTTTGGTCGGCGCTATGGCGCGGTGAGCGAATACACCGCAGCTGTTGGGGTAGCGCTCATTGATCTCGGCCGGCGGCAATGGCCCGCCGCGATAAACGAGGTCGTAGAGATCGATCGCGAGCAGCGCAGGCCGCGGGCCGACGAAGGTTTGGCGCCGCCAGCGCGAATACAGCGCCAGGTCGCTTTCGGGAACGACGTCTTTCCAGCAATGATCATTGAAACGATCGATCGAGGCCATGGCGTCTCTCCACACTTCATTCGGACCGCGCTTGAACTATAGTCCGCTGGATCGAAATGTCCCACCCGCGCGCCTGTCCCCAGGCGCAAGCTCTGCTACAATTTACCCCAAGCTCTGCTACAATTTACCCCATGAAGACACTGGCCACGACGGTCGACCGGCGTGCATTGCTTCGTCGCGGTGCGGCCGCCGCGGCCCTTCCCGTCCTCCCGGCATTGGCGCGCGCGCAAACCGACTATCCGTCGCGTCCGGTCCGCATCATCGTCGGCTTTGCGCCTTCCGGCGCCGCCGACATTCTGGCACGGCTCATCGCGCAACGGCTAACCGATCGCCTTGGACAGTCCTTTGTCGTGGAAAACCGGCCCGGCGCGGCGATGAACATCGCCACCGGTCTGGTCGCCAAGGCACCGCCCGACGGCTACACGCTGCTCAATGTCACCACCATCAATGCGTGGAATGCGACGCTCTACAAGCACCTCGACTTCGATTTCATCCGCGATATTACCCCGGTCGCCAGCATGTCGCGCGCCGGCGGCGTGCTCGAGGTGCATCCCTCGCTGCCGGTCAAGACCGTTGCGGAATTCATTGCCTACGCCAAGGCCAATCCCGGCAAGCTCAACATGGGCACCGGCGGGCCCGGCTCAGGCCCGCATCTTTACGGCGAACTGTTCATGATGATGACCGGCGTCAAGCTGGTCCCGGTCCATTATCATGGCACCGGACCGGCCCTGCCCGACCTGTTGAGCGGGCGGCTGCAGGTCATGTTTGATCTCGTCACCTCCTCGATCGGCTACATCAAAGCCGGCAAACTCCGGCCGCTGGGCGTGACCACGGCCGGCTCCTATGGCGTGCTGCCCAACGTGCCGCCGATCGGGCAATTCGTCCCGGGCTACGAAGCCAGCGGCTGGCAGGGCATCGGCGCCCCGGCGAAGACGCCGGCAGACATTCTCGACAAGCTGCACGGCGAGATCAACGCGGCGCTCGCCGATGATCAATTTAAGGCTCGGCTCGATGCACTCGGCGCGCCCCCGTTTGCGACCTCGCGCAGCGACTTTCAGAAACTCATAAAAGCCGATACGGAGAAATGGGCCAAGGTCGTCACGTTCGCCGACATCAAGTTGGATTGATGCGGCACGGGGGCCCGCAAAGCAAACGCGAGGATTTTAAATGAGTCCGGCAGACGGCCACCGGCAATCGAACAGACGGCACCGATAAGCCCAAACGAGAAGCGCCGGGGCGGGAGGATCGCAATGAGGCTCGTGCGCACACAGTTCCTGCGCCTGGCGGCGCTCGGCGTCCTGATGCCGGCGCTACCACGGATCGTGGGCGCCCAAACCTACCCGGCTAAGCCGGTGCATCTCGTGGTGCCGGCTCCGCCCGGCGGCACTTTCGATATCGTCGCGCGGCTCGTCGCCGGCGCGTTGTCGCTACAGTTCGGCCAGCAATTCGTCGTTGAGAACCGCGGCGGTGCCGGCACCAACCTCGGCACCGGCCTCGTCGCCCATGCGACGCCGGACGGCTACACGCTGCTGCTGGCCGGCTCGCCGGGCGCGATCAATGCAACACTCTACACCAATCTCGATTTCAGTTTTGCGCGCGACATTGCTCCGGTCGCCAGCATCGAGCGCGCGCCGCTGATCATGGTGGTCAACCCGGCGCTGCCGGCGAAAACGATTCGCGACTTCATCGTCTACGCCAAGGCCAAGCCGGCCAATGTCAATATGGGTTCGGGCGGCCTTGGTTCGACCGGACACGTCGCCGGAGAGTTGTTCAATATGATGGCCGGTACCAACATGGCTCACGTGCCCTATCGCGGCGAAGCGCCGGCCATTACCGATCTTCTCGGCGGACAGGTGCAAGTGGTGTTCTCCACGCCCGGCTCGGTCGTGTCGGCCATCCGCGCGGGCACGCTGCGCCCGCTGGGCGTGACCAGCGCCGCGCGCATGAACGTGTTCGCGCAGGTGCCGGCCATTGCCGAAACGCTGGCTGGCTACGAGGCGGTCTCCTGGTCCGGCATCGGCGCGCCGGCGCATACCCCGGCGCCGATCATCGAGGAGCTGAACCGGCGGACCAATGCAGCGCTGGCCGACCCGAAGCTCAAGGCGCGGCTTGCCACGTTCGGGGCCGCGGTGATGACTGGCACGGCCGCGGATTTTGGCAAATTCATTGCTGGCGAAATCGGCAAATGGGCCAAGGTGATCAAATTCGCCCACATCAAGACGGCATGAACGAATGATGTTCGGTCGTCGGCAACTTTTGCGATTGTCAGCTTCTGCCGCCGCATTATCGGCGGCTTCGAGCGTCGCCTTCGCCGACACCTATCCGTCGCGGCCGGTGCGTGTTGTCGTCGGCTTTCCGCCGGGCGCTGCGACCAACATCGTCGGGCGCCTGATCGACCTGCTCGGCGGGCAGGTGCAGCTCGCATTCCTTCCCATCCCGCTCATCATCGGCTTTGTCAGATCGGGCAAAGTGCGTGCGCTGGGGGTCACCAGCGCGGTCCCTTCTGATGCGTTGCCCGGCATCCCCACGATCGCACAAACCGTCCCTGGCTACGAAGCCGACATTTGGCACGGCATCGCCGCGCCCAAAGGGACGCCGGCCGCGACCATCGACAAGCTTCATGCCGACATCAATGGCATTCTCACTGATCCCGGCATGCAAGCCGAAGTTGGCCAATCTCGGCGCGGAGCCGGCAGCGCTGAGCATTGCAGACCTAAAAAAGTTCATAGCCGGCGAAATCGACAAGTGGGCGAAGGTTATCAAGTTCGCCGTCATCAAAGCCGGGTAGGTAGGCCGGCAAGTGTTTTTCCACCGCGCCGGGCGGTGACGCCTCGGCAAAAATCGGCTGCGCAGACAAAGCGCTCGAAAGGTAAACAGAAAGGAGAACGAACATGCCTCACATCGATCGCAGAACGATGTCGCTTCTCGGGTTGGCGGCCATATTGTCGCCGACGCGCGCCTTGGGGAAGGAGGACTTTCCTTCCCGCCCGATCCATGTCGTGGTGGGCTTCACGCCGGGAGCCTCCTCCGACATCGTCGCGCGCATCTTTGCCAAAGGCGCCGAGCCTATCCTGCACCAAGACGTCGTGGTCGAGAACAAGCCGGGTGCCGCTTCGGCCATTGCCGCCGGGTACGTCGTCCGCGCCGCTAACGACGGATACACGTTGCTGGTGCCGGCGCTGTCGACCCTGACCAACAAAATCGTGCATCCGGATGCGCAGTACGACATGGTCAAGGATTTTGCCCCGGTCGCGCTGCTTGCCAGCGGCGCCATCGTGATGGTGGTCGATCCCAAACTTGACGTGCACAGCGTGGCCGACTTCACCGCGCTGGCCAAGTCGAAGCCAGGGCAGATTCTCTTCGGCACCGTCGGTCCCGGCAGCCTGCCCGATTTCGCCGCTGAACTTTACGCGCAGCGCGCCGGCGTCAAGATGGTGCAGGTGAGCTATCCCGGAAGTCCGCAAGTCACACAGGACCTGTTGGCCGGCCGCGTCATGATGAGCTTCCAGATTGCCTCAGCGGTGATCGGCCAGCTCAAGGCTGGACAGCTCAGGGCCCTGGCCGTCGCCGCCGACCACCGCTCCGACCTGCTGCCCGACGTGCCGACCATGGCTGAAGCGGGCATGCCGAATTTCAACACGCCGCTCTGGTTCGGCCTTCTCGCGCCCGCCGGCACGCCGCGACCGGTGGTCGACAAGCTCGCCAGCGCGGCGAGGAAGGCCATGCATGCGCCGGATGCGGTCGATCTGCTGCACAAACAGGGTTTCACGCCGGAGGACATGGGCCCCGATCAGTTCGGCGCTTACATCAAAAGTGAAATCGAGCGCTGGTCCGCCGTCGCCAAGGCGGCTGGCATCAAAGCTTAAGGCATCGCCGTGTGCAGCGCGCCTTGCTCGCGCGTGACATCGAAGCCGAAGATCCACGAGCGGTCGAGAAACGGCGGCGGCGGCACCTTGCGATTGTTGTTGAACTGCTGGCGCGATTGCAGGGTGACGCGCGCGGTGCGCGGCTGCCGCTCGGCGGTATAGGCCGCTAGCGCGGCGTCGAGGTCCTCGGCGTGGCGAACGAGCGCGCGCGCGAGCACATAGCCGTCCTCGATCGCCATGTTGGCGCCTTGCGCCAATGTCGGCATGGTTGGGTGGGCGGCATCGCCGAGCAGCGTGACACGGCCCTTGGTCCATTGCGGCAGCGGATCGCGGTCGTGGATGCCCCATTTGAACACCTGCTCGACGTGACGAAACATCCCGATCAGCGCCTCGTTCCAGCCCGCCTTGGCGGCAATGAGTTCGTTGCCGGTCGAGGGCACCGACCAGGACTCCTCGAGCCAGTCCTGGGTGTAGTGCCCAGCGAAAATATTGAGCACGTCGCCGCCGGCGCCGAGCGGATAGCAGACGACGTGGCCGTTCGGCCCAATCCAGCCGACATAGTCGCCGTGGTCGAGCCGCACGCCGGCGCAAGGACCGACCTGCGTCGGCACGCAGTCCATCGGCACCATGCAGCGCCAGGCGATCATTTCGGTAAAGCGCGGCGCGCCGTCGCCGAAATGCTGGGCGCGGACCGCCGAACGGATACCATCGGCACCGACGACCACGTCGGCCTCCGCTTCATGGCGATCGGAAAACCGTGCGACGGCCGAGCCGTTGATCGTATCGGCGCCGATGCAATCGGCGCCGAGCCGCAGCGGCGCATCACCGACGGCGGCATGCAACATGGCGTGAATGTCGGCGCGATGGGCGGTCATATAGGGCGCGCCGAACTGCTGGGCGTAAAATCCCTTCATCGGCTCGCGCAAACGCACGCTCGCGTCATCCCATTTCAGCGAAATCATGTTGGCCGGCTCGAACGCATTTCGCCGCAGCGCGTGCTCGAGCCCGAACGCGCGAAAGACCTTGATCGAATTCGGCCCGATCTGCAGCCCGGCGCCGACCTCTGCGAGCTTGTTGGCGCGCTCATAGAGCACGACCTCGATGCCGCGTCGGCGCAGCGCCACCGCTGCGGCGAGCCCGCCAATGCCGGCCCCAATGATGGCGACGCGCAGCGGACGTTTGGCCAATCGAGCGACCATGAAATTCCGAAGCCCCGGTTCGCGTTGAGCTTCCGCAGCGACGCCTCACACGGCCGCCGCGGCAACGATAGCACGCGGCAATTGGCGACAGCCACGCATCCATGAACAAGGGCGGCACAAGGCCGCCCCTGCGATTGATGTTCGCGGGGCTCAGGGACGGATTGAGGGCGCGGTCAAAGCGCCTCCACCGTGACCACGCCGGACACTGCCTTAATGGCGGCGGCGATCTGCAGCGAGACCCTGAAGCGCCCAGGAAGCTTCACCTCGACCTCGCTGCCGTCTTGCAGCAGCAGCACCATGCTGACTTCCCCGCCGCCCCCCTCGGCGCCGTTGCGCGCCGCACCATTGCGCGCCGGTTCAAGTCGCCGCACCACGCCGGCGAGCGGCTCTTCGTTGCGCAAAAACACGCGCAAGCTCTTGTGCATCTTGGCCGTCGCCTCATCGAGCGGTTCGACCGACTGAATGCGCGCGCGCACCTCCTCAGCCTGAACTTCGGCGGTGAGGACGAGCACGAGCGCCTTGCCCGGCTCCAACAGGTCGCGGTATTGCGCCAGGCCTTCGGCGAATACCACCGCCTCATAATGGCCGCTCGGATCGGAGAGGCCGATGATGCCCATTTTGCTTCCGTTGCGGGTGCGCCGCTCGGTCCGCGATACCACAGTGCCGGCGACGCGGCCGGCACCGGCGCCGGCTTTGACCGCACGGGAAAACTCGGCCCACGACTGCACGCGCATCCGCTTGAGCGTGGCGGCATAATCGTCGAGCGGGTGACCTGAGAGGAAAAATCCGACCGCATCGTATTCGCGCTGCAGGCGCTCGGCCGGCAGCCACGCCTCGCTCGCCGGCAGGACCAGCGGCTCGGCGGCGGCCGGCCCGCCAAAGAGTTCCCACTGGCCGAGCGCGGAATCGTCATGAGTGCGCTGCGCCGTGGCGAGAAGCACATCGACGGACGCGAAGACCCGCGCCCGGTTCGGCTCAACCGCGTCAAAGGCGCCGGCGGCAGCGAGGCTTTCCAGCACCCGCTTGTTGATCGCGCGCGGATTGATGCGGCGGGCGAAATCGGCCAGATCGGTGAACGGCTGCTCGCCCCGGGCGGCGACGATGCTCTCGACCGCCTGGCGGCCGACGCCGCGCAGGGCGGCAAGCGCATAGTGGATGGCACCGCCGGCGACGTCAAACTCGATCCCGGAACGGTTGATCGAGGGCGGCTCGACCTTGATCCCGAGACGTCCGGCCTCGGCGCGGAATTCTGCGAGTTTTTCGGTGTTGCCGATGTCGAGAGTCATCGACGCGGCCAAAAACTCGACTGGATAATTCGCCTTCATGTAGCCGGTCTGATAGGTGAGCAGCGCATACGGTGCCGAGTGAGACTTGTTGAATCCATACTCGGCGAACTTCGCACACGCTTCGAAAATCGCTTCCGCATCGCTGCGCGCAATGCCGCGCTCGACAGCGCCGGAAATAAAATGATCGCGCTGTGACGCCATCTCCTTCTTGTCTTTCTTGCCCATGGCGCGGCGCAGGATATCGGCTCTGCCGAGACTGTAGCCGGCAAGATCGCGCGCGATCTGCTGGACCTGTTCCTGGTAGGTGATGATGCCGTAGGTCGCCTGCAAAATCGGCTGCAATTTGGGATGCAGGTATTCGGTCGGTTCGTGACCGAGCTTTCTCGCGCAATAGGTGGCAATGTTGGCCATCGGTCCGGGTCGATAGAGCGCAACCAGCACGATCAAATCCTCGAACCGGTCCGGCCGCATGTCGATCAGCGCCCGCCGCATGCCCGCGCTTTCCACCTGGAACACGCCCATGGTCTCACCCCGCGTCAGCATCTGGTACGTATTTGCATCGTCGAGCGGCAGGGTTGAGAGGTCGATATCGATGCCGCGCCGGCGCACGAGCTTGACCGCGCGGTCGAGCACCGTCAGGGTTTTTAGTCCGAGAAAATCGAATTTTACGAGACCCGCCGGTTCGACCCACTTCCAGCTGAACTGCGTCACCGGCATCAGCGACTTCGGGTCGCGATAGAGCGGGACCAGTTCGTTGAGCGGGCGATCGCCTATGACAACGCCGGCCGCATGCGTCGAGGCATGGCGATGCAGACCTTCGAGTTTTTGGGCGATGTCGAAGGCGCGTGCCACGAGCGGATCGCGGTCGCGCTCGGCCTGCAGGCGCGGCTCATCCTCGATTGCGCGTTTGAGCGAGATCGGGTTCGCCGGGTTTTGTGGCACCAGTTTGCACAGCCGGTCGACCTGTCCATAAGGCATCTGCAGCACGCGGCCGACATCGCGCAGCACGCCGCGGGCCTGCAATGTTCCGAACGTAATGATCTGCGCCACGCACTCGCGGCCGTATCGCTCCTGCACATAGCGGACGACCTCGTCGCGCCGTTCCTGGCAGAAGTCGACGTCAAAGTCCGGCATCGATACGCGCTCGGGATTGAGGAAGCGCTCGAAGATGAGCCCGAAGCGAATGGGATCGAGATCGGTGATGGTGAGCGCATAAGCGACAAGCGAGCCGGCACCGGAACCGCGCCCGGGGCCGACCGGGATTGTTTGCGCCTTCGCCCACTGGATGAAATCGGCGACGATCAGGAAGTAACCGGCGTAGTTCATCTTGATGATGACGCCGAGCTCGAACGCGAGCCGCTCCTGATAATCTTCGACCGTATAGCCGGCAGCCGGGCCGTGCCGCTCGAGTCGCGCGGCGAGCCCATTTTGCGCAGCACGGCGCAATACCTCTGCTTCCGTTTGGTCGCCCCCGGCAACCGGGCCGTGCCGCTCGAGCCGCGCGGCGAGCCCATTTTGCGCAGCACGGCGCAATACCTCTGCTTCCGTTTGGTCGCCCCCGCCAGCCTCGCCGCGGCTCGCCGCAAAACGTGGCAGAATCGGCGCCTTGCTGCGCGGACGGAACGCACAGCGCTCGGCAATCTCCATGCTCGCAGCCAGGGCTTCCGGCAGGTCGACGAACGAGGCCGCCATCTCGGCGCGGGTTTTGAAGCGATGTTCGGCCGTGAGCTGGCGGCGCTCGCCATCGGCAACGAGCTTGCCTTCGGCGATGCATAAAAGGGCGTCGTGGGCGTCGTAATCTTCGCGCGTGGCGAAAAACGGCTCGTTGGTCGCAACGAGCGGCAGCCCACAGGTGTAAGCGAGATCGACGAGCGCCGCTTCGGTGATGCGCTCGGCCGGCATGCCGTGGCGCTGCAGCTCAATATAGAGGCGGTCACCGAACAGCTCCTGCAGCCTTGCGCAGCGGGAGAGCGCCAGCGCGTGCTGTCCGCCGCAGATTGCAGCGTCGAGCGGCCCGCCGGGGCCGCCGCTGAGCGCAATCAGGCCTGCAGTCCCGCCCGACAGCCAGTCGAGGCGGATATGCGGGCGTTCGTGCTCGCCGGTCCCAAGATAGGCGCGCGAGCAAAGTTGCATCAGCTTGCGATAGCCCTCCTCGCGCGCTGCCAGGAGCACGAGGCGCCCGAACTGGCCCGCGCCCGAGGCAGCGGCTGCGACCCGATTGTCCTGGTCGCCAAAATCGACGGCAAGTGTGCAGCCCACGATTGGTTGAATGCCGGCGCCTGCCAGCTTTTCGGAAAACTCAAGCGCGCCGAACATGTTGTCACTGTCGGTCAGCGCCAGCGCCGGCTGCCGGTCGGCCTTTGCGAGCTCTGCAAGCCGGGCGATCGTCAGTGCACCCTCGAGCAATGAATACGAGGAATGCACATGCAGATGCACGAATTGAGGTTCAGGGGCGTCAGCCATGACGACATCTTCGCAGCTTCGCGATTCTTCGGGGTTTGAAGATGAAGGACCAAGAACGCTGCTGTCCACGATCGTGCTCGGCACAGGTGTCGCCATGCACAGGTGCTTGTGCGCGTCGCTCCAGAGCCTTCTTGGCCTGACCAGCCACAGCAAACGATCAGGGGCTCACATCATCACGCCGAGCACCTGCATCCATAGCGCGATCGCCGCCAAAAACAGCATCAGCGACGCCAGGGCTAGTGCCTCTTCGAGAAAAGACCAAACCATCAGCCGCTCCTTTTAGAACATAAAGTGAACATTGTTCGCTTAATGTCCCGCAATGTCAACAGGGGGCCGTGGATGGCTGCGGGTCACCCAGGGTTACGCACCTGTGCAGTGCTGTATGACGCTTCGGCGTATGGTCGCAGCGCGGCCGGGGATGAACTTCCCTGCCGGCTCGATTAGGAAAAGAGCGTTCTTCGTTGCGCCCGCGCGAATTTGCCGAACCAACACATGGCCCGCTGTGGCAGCGGCAGAGGCGGCGGAGAAAATTGCGGATTTATCAGTTTCGAGCAATGCATTGCCAATGTCCGCGGCATTGGCGGCTATTGTGCTCGCAATCCGCAGTATTTTGGACCGGGTTCGTCCTACCGAGGCCGCTGATCCGCCGGGGCGCTTCGCGCAGCCGGTGGTGTGTGAAACACATCTCGTTCGATTGGTTTGCGGCAGACCTGCCTTGCTTGCTGCCTGAATAAAGTAGCCGCAGGGGGGTTTCTGTTCGAAGGGCCCCAATGGAGGCGCGCCGTGAAGGTTCTCCTTTTCGTGTCGGCAGTTCTCATCGGTCTTGCGGGAATTGGCACCCCGGCCGGCGCACAAAATTATCCGTGGTGCGCCTATTACAGCGGCAGCATGGGCGGCGGCGGCACCAATTGCGGCTTCATCAGCTACGAGCAGTGCATGGCTACCGTCAGCGGTATCGGTGTGATGTGCATGCGCAACACACAATTCGTTCCTCCCGTGGGCCCGCGCCCTCGTTATCTGCCACGGCGCTGATCGAGGTCGGCGCTGCCAATTCGTGGCCGATCGGCGGCTGCTGAGATCGAGGCTCGCAAACTCTGCCAAGGGTCAAATGATGAGGCGTCTCCGCAACATTATTTGCGATGGCTGCCGTTAGCACGGCGGAGGCGCAAAACTACCCATGGTGCGCGTATTACGGCGGCATCGACGGCGGCGGCGAAAATTGCGGCTTCGCCACCCACGAACAATGCCTGGCGGCGATCAGCGGAATGGGCGGCTTTTGCGCCCTCAATACCCAGTACGTGCCCCCGGCGGCGCGCAGCCCACAGATCACCCCGCTGCACGCGCCCAACCCGTCGCGGGCCCGGCATTATCGGCCCTCGTGGCCGGCCCGCGGTGAGAGGAGGAGGATCAATCCATCTCCACCACCCGGCCCTCGTGGATCGTGACACGGCGATCCATTTGCGCGGCGATTTCGAGGTTGTGCGTGGCGATGATGGCAGCGAGTCCGGAGGCGCGGACCAACTGGGACAATGTTGCGAACACGTGTTCGGCGGTCCGCACATCGAGGTTGCCGGTCGGTTCGTCGGCCAAAAGAAGGCGCGGCGCATTGGCAACAGCGCGGGCAATGGCGACGCGCTGCTGCTCACCGCCAGAAAGTTCGGCCGGCCGGTGACTGATGCGATTCTTCAGCCCGAGATAGCTCAGGAGCTCCGCGGCGCGCGTGCTCGCCTCCTCGCGCGACAACCCGCAGATCATTTGCGGCAGCATCACGTTTTCTAGGGCCGAGAACTCCGGTAGCAGGTGATGAAATTGGTAGACGAAGCCGATATCCGTGCGGCGAATCCGGGTGCGCTGCAGGTCGGATAAATTCGAAGTGGCGACGGTGTCGATGTAGACCTCGCCGCGATCGGCTTGTTCGAGCAGGCCGGCAATATGCAGGAGCGTGGATTTTCCGGCGCCGGAAGGCGCCACCAAGGCCACCGATTGGCCGGACCACACCGCAAGCTCGACGCCCTTGAGCACATCGAGCGCCGAATCGCCCTGATGGAATTGGCGGGCGATGCCGCGCAGAAACAGAAACGGACGTTCGTCCTCTGCTGCGACGTGCGCTGCGGGCGCGGCCGTTTCGACCATGGTGGTTTTCTCGTCCATCGAGCCCCCGAAATCACTCGTAGCGAAGCGCCTCGACCGGGTCGAGCCGCGCCGCACGCCAGGACGGATAAAGCGTCGCCAGGAACGAAAGTCCAAGCGCCATCACCACCACGGCCGTCGTCTCGCTGACGTTCATGTCGGCCGGTAGCTTGGAAAGGAAATAAAGTTCCGGATTGAACAGATCAGTACTGGTTAGCCAGGAAAGGAAACGCCGGATGGCATCGATATTGAGGCAAACGACGGTGCCGAGCAGGAAGCCCGCGAGCGTGCCCACGACGCCGATCGCCGATCCCGTAATGAGAAAGACGCGCATGATCGCGCCTTGACTGGCGCCGATCGTACGCAAAATTGCGATGTCGCTCGACTTGTCTTTCACCAGCATGATCAGGCCGGAGATGATGTTGAGCGCCGCGACCAGCACGATCAGGGTCAGGATCAAAAACATTACGTTGCGTTCGACTTCGAGCGCATTGAAAAACGTGGCGTTACGCTCCCGCCAATCGATCATGTAGATCGGCCGCCCCGCAGCGTCGCCCACCAGCTTGCGGAAACGCTGCACGTGATCGGGATTGTCGGTATAAACCTCGATAGCGGTGACGTCGGCATTGCGGTTGAAGTAAGCTTGCGCCTCCGGCAGCGGCATGAACACGAAGGCAGCATCGTATTCCGACATGCCGACCTGGAATACGGCTGCGACCTTGTAGGTCTTGATGCGCGGGGTCGTGCCCATCGGGGTGACCGCCCCGCGCGGGGCGACCAGCGTAATGTTGTCGCCGGCGCGCACCGAAAGCTGCTCGGCGAGCCGGCTGCCGATCACGATCCCCTGCCCTGCGTCGAAGCCGCTCAGCGTACCCTGCCTGATGTTCCTGGCGATTGAGCCGAGCCTGGCGAGATCGGGGCCGCGAATGCCGCGCACCAGCACGCCGGAGGCGTTGAACGGCGACGACGCCAACGCCTGGCCTTCCACGATCGGGGCGGCTAGGCGGACGCCCGGAATGTTCGAGACGCGATCCGCCACGGCTTGCCAGTCGGTCAGCGGTCGCTCGAGCGGCTGAATAAGCAGATGACCGTTGAGCCCGAGAATTTTATCGAGCAGTTCCTGGCGGAACCCGTTCATCACCGCCATGACAATGATCAGCGTCGCCACCCCCAACATGATGCCGAGGAAGGAAAAGCCGGCGATCACGGAAATGAAGCCCTCCTTCCGCCGCGCTCGCAAGTAGCGCAGCGACAGCATCCATTCGAATGGAGCGAAGGGATGGGTGCCGGTTGGCTCGGCCATTAAGGTCTAGGTCCCCGCGAACGGTCGGAGTTTCACACGATTCTGGCGCTTTCAAGCCGGAATCGTCGCATCCGACACCGCAGCACAGCGATTGGCGTTTGCGCCGGCTATGCGCCGAACCGCGCAAGCGCGTCCGCAACGGTCAGGAGTTCCCGTCCCCCGTCGGCCCGCCGTTTGACCTCGACTTTGCCCTCCGCGAGGCCGCGCGGCCCCACGAGTATCTGCCAGGGTATGCCAATCAGATCGGCGGTCGCGAACTTGGCCCCGGGACGCTCGTCGAGATCGTGATAGAGCGTGTCAATACCCTTGGCGGAAAGTGCCGCATAAAGCTGTTCGCAGGCCGCGTCGGTGTCGCTTCCCCCTTGCTTGAGATTGAGGATCATGACCTTAAACGGCGCCACGGGTTCCGGCCATTTGATGCCGGCCTCGTCGTGGAAAGCCTCGATAATGGCGCCGACCAGGCGGCTGGGACCGATCCCATAGGAGCCCATATGGACCGGGCGCTCGGCGCCGTCCGGGCCGGCTACCAGCGCCTTCATGGGCGCCGAGTATTTCGTGCCGAAATAGAAAATATGGCCGACTTCGATGCCGCGCGCCGATACGCGTTTTTCCGCCGGCAAGGCGGCGAACGCCACCGCATCGTGCTTGTCGGAAGTCGCGGCATACAGCGAAGTCCATTGGTCGACGATGCTCTGCAAGGCGACCACGTCATCGAAGTCCACATCCGGTCCGGGAACTTCAAAGCTCAGATAATTGCGATGGCAAAACACCTCGCTTTCGCCGGTATCGGCCAGGATGATGAATTCGTGCGAAAGGTTGCCGCCGATCGGCCCGCTTTCCGCCACCATCGGAACCGAGCGGAGCCCAAGGCGGGCGAAGGTGCGCAGGTAGGCGACGAACATACGATTGTAGGCATGCTTGGCGCCGGCAAAGTCGACGTCGAACGAGTAGGCGTCCTTCATCAGGAACTCGCGCCCGCGCATCAGCCCGAAGCGCGGCCGCACCTCGTCGCGGAATTTCCATTGGATGTGATACAGATTGAGCGGCAAGTCCTTGTATGAGCGGACATAACTGCGGAAGATCGCGGTGATCATTTCTTCGTTGGTCGGCCCGTAGAGCAGTTCGCGTTCGTGGCGGTCACTGACCCGCAACATCTCCTTGCCATAGGCGTCGTAACGGCCGCTGTCGCGCCAGAGCTCCGCGGATTGGATGGTGGGCATCAACAGTTCGATCGCGCCGGAGCGGTCCTGCTCTTGGCGCACGATCCGGCAGACGTTTTGCAGCACGCGCAGGCCCAGCGGCAGGAAGCTATAGATGCCGGCCGCCTCCTGACGGATCATCCCGGCGCGCAGCATCAGCCGGTGCGAGGCGATTTCGGCTTCCTTGGGGGTCTCACGCAGGATGGGCAGGAAATAGCGGGACAGGCGCATACAAACCATCGCACGAAGTGGCGGGCGCTCGGGTCCGGCAGTGAAGCCGCATTGGCGCGGGAAATACAAGCGTCGCCGCGCGAGCGAGTCGCGCAGGCGGGGCACCGATGCAACCTTGCGGTTTTTTTCCTTCCCAGGCCTGTCAGCTGATGACAAGTGTTCGAAGATCGACTACCAATGCCACGCTATCGGCGAGAACCGCAGTGCCTAGCGCGGGGCGCGTGGATAGCGGTCCAAGTCTTGGGAGGATGATCCGAGAGCGCGACAACGCCGCCGCCACGCCGAACCGAAGCCAGGGGGTGTGGATGAGGGTTCGGACGAGGATTTCAAGGCAGGGCATCGACCCTGCCTTTCTTTTCGCCCGACAAGGCATCGGGCGTGACGGTGCCCGGCGCCCCTAAACAAGATCATGCTCCGCGCTAGGCTAAGCCTTAAGATTTTGCTGTTGCACAACGTGATCAGTTTGCGTCATGCAGGCCGAAGGATGCCAGCAAGCCGGCAACTGTCACCAGTCGATTGGCAGTGACGACATAGAACGCCAAAAACAACACACCCGCCACGAGGGTGGTCCATAGCAGCTTGCGCCCGAGCTTTGGCACGACCGGCGCGCCGGGATCAGTGCCCGGCGCCATGTCGCCGCCTTCGTGCTGGCTCCGGACTCCCCATGGCAACACGGCAAACAGCACGACCCACCAGATAAGAAAAAATGTTGCGACGTAAGTGGATTTCGACATCGGCTATCAGCCCTGTTCCAGTTCTACCAGGGTGCCGGCAAAATCCTTCGGGTGGAGGAAGAGCACGGGTTTACCGTGCGCGCCGGTTTTCGGCTCGCCGTCGCCGAGCACGCGCAGACCAGCCTTCCTGAGCGCGTCGCGGGCAGCAAGGATATCGGGTACCTCGTAGCACAGGTGGTGCATGCCGCCGTCGGGGTTGCGCTCCAGGAACTTACCGATCGGTGAGGCGGCGCCGAGCGGCTCAAGCAACTCGATCTTGGCGTTCGGCAGGGTGATGAACACCGTGGTCACGCCATGCTCGGGCTGCGGCACCGTCGCTGAGACCTCCGCTCCCAGAATGTCGCGGTAGACCGCGGCCGCCTTGCGCACGTCCCGCACGGCGATTGCAACGTGGTTGAGCCTGCCGATCATAGCTTTCGATCTCCGCGCTCCCGGTACCGGCAGTCTATATGACGAGCACATGGACGTGACAGACCGGCTTTTTGTTCCAGCGTTCGGCAATCGCTGCACGTACCGCCCGTCTTATAGCATCGGCCACAGAATCCTGATCGCGGCGGCGGGGTTTTGGCAGCGACGCGAAGGCCTCCCGGACGGCGCCAAGCGCGATGTGCGTCATTGACGAGCCAGCCGCATCGGTTTCGGGGATTCCCGCCAGCGCCACCTCCGGATCGGCGAGCAGGACCCCGTTGTCGTCCAGCGCCAGCGCCACCGTGACCATGCCGCAGTAGCCGAGCCGCCGGCGCGAGCCGACTGTGCGTGCGTCCGCCGCCACCAGCAGCGTGCCGTCCTTGTACAGCCGGCCCGACGGGATTTCGTCGATGATTTCCGCTTTGCCGGGGGCAAGACGCACCAAGTCTCCATTGCGGCAGACGAGAACCTGCGGGACCCCGGCGCGCCGGGCAAGCGCTGCGTGCTCGCTAAGGTGCAATGCTTCCCCATGCGCCGGGATCAGGACTTGCGGCTTCACCCAGCCGATCAGGTCGAGAAGCTCGCCGCGGCGCGGGTGACCCGATACGTGCACGAGATGGGTGCGATCGGTGATGACCTCGACGCCTTGGGCAATAAGACCATTGATGATCCTGTCCACCGCCTTCTCGTTGCCCGGAATGGCGCGCGCGGAAAAGATCACGCGGTCGCCTTTGCTTAAGGTGACTTCGGGATGCTCGTTCTCGGCGATGCGGGCCAAAGCGGCACGCGGCTCGCCCTGGCTGCCCGTACACAGCGCCAACACCTTGTCCGGAGGCAGATAGCCGTAGACATCGGCGCCGCGAAAATCCTGAACGCCGTCGAGATAACCGGTCTCGCGCGCGACCTGGATGACGCGCTCCATGGCCCGGCCGACCACGACGACCTCGCGCCCGGTGGCACGCGCCGCCTCGGCGACGGCGCGGATGCGATCGACATGGGAGGCGAACGTGGTCACCGCTACGCGTGCCGGGGCGGTGCGTACCAGCTCAGCAATCGATTTGGCGACATCGGCCTCCGACGGCGACCGACCCTCGCGAATGGCATTGGTGGAATCGCCGACCAGCGCGAGAATGCCCTCTTCGCCCAATGCCGTCAGCCGCGGCGCATCGGTTTTTCCGCCGACGAGCGGTGTCGGATCGATTTTCCAGTCTCCGGTATGCAGCACGGTGCCGGCCGGGCTGCGAATCGCCAGCGCGTTGGATTCGGGGATCGAATGGGCAACGGTGATGAATTCGATCGTGAACGGACCCAGCGATAGTGTCCCGCGCAGCGGCACCACATTCACCGGAATTTTCGGGGCGCCCGATTCCCCGGCGCGTTTGGCCTCGAACAGCGCGGCGGTGAATGGCGTTGCATAGAGCGGCAGGTTCAGCCGCGGCCACAGATCGATCAGGGCTCCCATGTGATCCTCGTGGCCGTGCGTCAATATCAGGCCGACAATATTTTTGCGCTCTTCGAGCAAATAACGGATGTCCGGCATGATGAGATCAACACCGGGCAAATGCTCCTCGGCCGCGAAAGAGACGCCGCAGTCGACGATCAGCCATTGCCGGCGGCGATCGTCGCCGAAGCCGTAAATCGCCAGATTCATGCCGATCTCGCCGATGCCGCCAAGCGCCGCGAACACGAGTTCATTTTGCGCCATGGCCGCGTTCTTTCATCAGCTCTTTTCCGGGAAGTGGCGCGGCCGCTCAGCGAGGCCGAGTGGGAATACGTCGCCGGCCGCGATAATCTCGACTGCGCCGTGCTCGAGCCGCAGCAACAGACGGCCACGCTCGTCGAGCCCCTCGCAACGGCCGAACAGCTCCCGCTCCGGGAGTCGCACCCGCATATCGCCGCCGAGACCCACGGCGCGCGCCAGCCAATCGGCGCGGATGAAGGTAAAGTCCGCGCCGCGACGCCACCGCGCCAGGCGCAGCATCATGGTGCGCGACAGCGCGGCAAATAGATCCGCTGCGGACAAATTGGCGCCGGCCGCGAGGAGGTCGGTTGCAGGAAACGCAGCCTGCGCCGGGTGGTGGACGCAATTGACGCCGATCCCGACGGCGACCGCGAGGTGGCCATCAAGCGCCTGGCCTTCGATCAGAATGCCGGCAAGCTTTTTGCCGTCGACGAGCAGGTCGTTGGGCCATTTCAGCGCGAGCCGGCTGCGCAATCGGGGCGCGCAATCGAGGATCGCATCGTGCACGGCAAGACCCGCCACAAAGGACAAATCCGGGGCGCGCTGCGGCGGCGCCGGATCGTGCAACAGCAGCGTAGCATAAAGGTTTCCCGGCGGCGAAACCCAGATCGTGTCGCGCCGCCCGCGCCCGGCGGTCTGGCTTCTCGCCGCCACCCACACGCGGTCGGCACCGCGGTGCTTTCGCCCATACTCGACCGCCTCCGCGTTGGTCGAGCCGAGGGTCTCATGCACGACCAGCTCGAACCCTGCGGCAGCCGCAGCGGGATCAAGCTGCATCAGAACAAGGAATGGGCGGCCGCGCTCGCTACGCTCACCAGCGGCCCCGGATAGACAAAGAACAGGATGTTGAACAGACCGCAAATCCCAAGCACCACCCGAAGCTCGATCGGCATGGCATAAAAGCCCTCGACCGCTTCGTCGAAATACATGATCTTGACGATCGCCAAATAGTAATAGGCGCCGACCACGCTCGCCAGCACCCCGATGACCGCGAGCGCATAAAGCCCGGCTTTGATGGCGGCGAGGAACACGTAAAATTTGGCAAAGAACCCGGCGAGTGGCGGCACGCCGGCCATCGAGAACAGCAACATGGCTAGAAAAAAGGCCATCGTCGGGTGGGTGCGGGCAAGGCCGGAAAGCTGGTCGATCGATTCGACCATCCCGGTTTTTCGCCGCATCGCCAGAATCACCGCAAACACGCCGAGTGTCATGGCGATGTAGATTGCCATGTAGAGCAGCACGCCCTGAACGCCCTCGGCCGTTCCGGCGGCGAGCCCGATCAGCGCGTAGCCGGCATGACCAATCGCCGAATAGGCCATCAGGCGCTTGAAGTTGCGCTGGCCGATGGCGGCAAAGGAGCCGAGCAACATCGAGGCGATACAGACGAACACCAGGATCTGCTGCCACTGCGCGGTGATGCCCGGGAATGCCATGACCGTGGTGCGCACAAACATCGCGATGGCTGCGACCTTGGGCGCGGCGGCGAAAAACGCCGTCACTGGGGTCGGGGCGCCTTCATAGACATCCGGCGTCCACATGTGGAAAGGCACCGCCGAGACCTTAAAGCAAAAGCCGGCAAACAGAAAAACCAGCCCAAAGATCAGTCCCACGCCGCCATGAGTGGCGACCTGGGCGATGCCGCTAAAGCTGACCGTTCCGGTGAAGCCGTAAACCAGGGACGCGCCATAGAGCAGCATGCCGGAGGAGAGCGCCCCGAGAACGAAGTATTTGAGGCCCGCTTCAGTAGAGCGCAGCGAATTGCGGTGGCTCGCCGCCACCACGTAAAGCGCCAGGTTCATCAATTCAAGGCCGAGATAGAGCGCGATGAGATCGGCGGCCGAAATCAGCATCAGCATGCCAAGCGTCGACAGCAGAATCAGAACGGAATATTCAAAGCGCTGCTGGCGCATCTGCGCCGCGTATTCGATCGACATGGCGATAGCCGCAGCAGAACCGAGCAGCACTAGAACTTTAAGAAAGCGCGCGAAATCGTCGACCACGAAGCTGCCGCCGAAACTCACCAGCTTGCCCGCCGGCAGCGCCAAAAGCACCCCTCCGGCGGCAACAAGCAACGCGATCGCGGCATAATCAATCGTCCGCACCGGCAGTCCGCGCCGGAAGACGCCGAGCATGAGCAGCGCCAGGGCGCCGACCGCAAGCACGATCTCCGGCAGTACTGGAACGAGAACGGAAAACTGCGTCGAATCCATCGGCTCACTTCGCCAAAGCGGCGGCCTGCACGCCGCCAATCGCGTGGTGGTAGTTGTCAATCAATTGTGTGACCGAGGCCGCGGATACGTCGAGCACCGGCTTCGGGTAGATGCCGATCAGGATGGTAACGATCACGAGCGGCGCCAGGGTCACGGTCTCGCGCCAGCCGAGATCCCTGATCAACGAGAGACTCGGCTTCTCCAGCCTGCCGAAAATCACTTTGCGATACAACCAGAGCATATACGCAGCGGACAGAATGGTGCCGAGAGTCGCCAGCGTCGCCACCCAATTATTGACCCGGAAAGTGCCGATCAGCGTCAAAAACTCGCCGACGAATCCCGACGTGCCGGGCAGCCCGACATTGGCGAGCGCGAACACCATGAACACGAAGGCGTAAAGCGGCATGCGGTTGACCAAGCCGCCATAGGCGGCGATCTCGCGCGTATGCAAGCGGTCGTAGACGACGCCCACGCACAGGAACAAGGCGGCGGAGACGACGCCGTGCGAAATCATCTGAAAGATGCCCCCGGAAAGACCCTGCGCGGTTACGGCAAAAATCCCCATGGTGACGAAGCCCATATGCGCAACCGACGAGTAGGCAATGAGCTTTTTGAAATCTTCCTGCATCAGCGCGACGAGCGAAGTGTAGATGATCGCGACGATGGACAGCGCGTAAATCAATGGCGCCAAATGCTGCGAGGCTTCCGGGAACATCGGCAGCGAAAAGCGCAGGAAACCGTAGCCGCCCATCTTCAACAGGATTGCGGCCAGGATTACCGAGCCGGCCGTAGGGGCTTCAACGTGGGCGTCCGGCAGCCAGGTGTGCGCCGGCCACATCGGCAGCTTCACGGCGAACGAGGCGAGGAAGGCGAGGAACGCCCAGGTCTGCAGGGTGCGCGGAAAAGCGTGATGCAAGAGCGTCGGGATGTCGCTGGTCCCGGCGCTCCAGTACATCGCCATAATGGCGAGCAGCATCAGAACCGACCCGAGGAACGTGTAGAGAAAGAACTTGAAGCTGGCATAGACCCGGCGCGGCCCGCCCCACACCCCGATGATCAAGAACATGGGGATGAGGCCGCCCTCGAAGAACAGATAGAACAGCACCAGATCGAGCGCGCAGAAGGTGCCGACCATCAGGGTCTGAAGAACCAGAAAGGCGACCATGCACTCCCGCACCCGGCGCTGGATGGCGCTCCAGGTGGCGAGAATCGCGATCGGCATCAGCGCGGTGGTCAAAATCACCAACGGCAGCGAAATGCCGTCGACGCCGAGCGAATAGCTGATGGCGCCGCCGAGCCACGGCTGCCGTTCGACGAATTGAAAGTCAGCCGACGAATAATCAAAGCGCCACAGCAGGATCAGTGAAATCGCAAACGTGATCAGGGTTGTCCACAGCGCCACCCAGCGCGCGTTTTGCACGCCCTCCTCGTCGTCGCGCAGAAACGCGATGAACAGCGCGCCGACGACCGGCAGAAAGACAATGACCGAGAGGATCGGCCAGCTGGTCATCCATGTGCTCCCACAAACATAAACCAGGTAATCGCCGCCGCGACGCCGATCAGCATGGCGAAGGCATAGTGATAAAGGTAGCCGGTCTGCAGGCGGACCACGTTGCGGGTAACGTCGAGAACGCGCGCGGAGACGCCGTCGGGACCGAAGCCATCGATGATCGCGCCATCGCCCCCCTTCCACAGCAGCCGGCCGACCCACATAGCGGGACGAACGAACAGAAAATCGTAGATCTCGTCGAAATACCATTTGTTGAGCAGGAACTTGTAGAGCACGTGGTGCTGACGCGCCAATCCTTCGGGCAGATCCGGCCGGCGGATGTAGAATTCGAAGGCGATGAGGAAGCCGACGATCATCATCACCGTCGGCAGGATCGCAAGCAGAAGCGGCAGCTTCTCCGCGCTCGCGAACAGCGAGTTTGCGATGCCTAGCTGCAACGAGCCGTGAAAAAATCCGCCGGCGCCCCGGCCGGTGAACAGGCCGAGCGCCGGATAGCCGGCAGCGATCGAGCCGACCGCAAGCAGGGCGAGCGGCACCAGCATGGTTTTCGCCGTCTCGTGCGCCGCCGCGTAATGCTCGCGGTCGTGCGGCTCACCATGAAAGGTCTTGAAGATGAGTTGCCACGAATAGAAGGCGGTCAGCGCCGCGGCGCCGAGCGTCATCAGGAACCCGTACCAGGCCGCCGGACCCTGGCTGACGAGCGCCGCCTCGATGATCGCGTCCTTGGAGAAATAACCGGCGGTGAGCGGAAAGCCGGTGAGCGCCAGAGTGCCAATCACCATCGTGGCGTAGGTAAACGGAAGTCTGCGCCACAGACCGCCCATCTTGCGGGTGTCCTGCTCGTGGTGCATGGCGATGATAACCGAGCCGGAGCAAAGAAACAAAAGTGCCTTGAAGAAGGCATGCGTGAACAGATGGAACATGCCTACCGAATAGGCGCCGACGCCCATGGCCACAAACATGTAGCCGAGCTGCGAGCAGGTCGAATAGGCGATGATGCGCTTGATGTCGTTTTGCACCAGCGCAACCGTTGCCGCGAACATCGCCGTGGTGGCGCCGATGACCGTGACGAAGGCCGATGCCGTCGCCGAAGCCGCAAACAGCGGTGACAGCCGCGCGACCATGAAGACGCCGGCCGTCACCATTGTGGCGGCGTGAATGAGCGCGGAAACCGGGGTCGGGCCCTCCATGGCGTCGGGCAACCAGGTGTGCAGCAGAAACTGCGCCGACTTGCCCATGGCGCCCATGAACAAGAGGACGCAGACGATGGTCAGCGCATCGGCGTGGAAGGCGAGAAAGTGAAAGTTCTTGCCGGCGAGCGCCGGCGCCTGGGCGAAAATGGTGTCGAAAGCGACCGCGCCGGTGAGCAGGAACACGGCGAATATGCCGAGCGAGAAGCCGAAGTCCCCGACCCGGTTCACGATGAAAGCCTTGATCGCCGCGGCATTGGCTTCCGGCCGGTGATACCAGAAGCCGATGAGCAGATAACTCGCGAGGCCGACGCCCTCCCAGCCGAAGAACAGCTGCACCAGGTTATCCGAGGTCACCAGCATCAACATGGCAAAAGTGAAGAACGACAGGTAGCAGAAGAACCGCGGACGATAGGGATCGTCGGCCATGTAGCCGATCGAATAGAGATGGACGAGCGATGAGATGGTCGTCACCACGACCAGCATCACTGCGGTCAGCGCATCGATGCGCAGCGACCAGTCGGAGTGGAGATCGGCGAAGGTGATGTAGGTGAAAAGCGGCACACGAGCCTCGTGGCCGGCAATGCCGACGTCATAGAAGGCATACCAGGAGAGCACGCACGGGATCGCAAGCAACGTGGTGGTGATGAGGCCAGCCGCCTGCGAGCCGATCGCCGGGGGTTCGTGTTCGGGCTGTTCCGCGTGGGTATTGGCGAAGGCGGCATGCTGCTCTTGCGGCAAAGGCGCGCCATGCGGGGCGTTTTCGCGGACCAGCGGCGCCGCGTGATCGTCAGACGGCGGCGGGGGATCTTCGCCCGGGAAGCGGTTGCGCGCGCCGACCAGCGCTATCGCGCCAGCGATGAGCGCGCCGATCAGCGGCAAGGCGACGATGGCCTCATACATGCCGCGGCTCTCCTCGGATCGCCGCGCAATGGACCGCCGATCGCGCCGCCCGCGATCGGCCTAAGCAGGCGCCGGCCCTTGTGACGGAATCGCGTTGGAATAGCGCACGCAACGGCCGGCAGGAGCCCGGCCGTGACGACCAGCGAGGAAGACGCCCTGAGCCGCTCACGATCAGCCCTTCATCAAGTTAATATCTTCCACGGCGATCGAGCCGCGGTTGCGAAAGTAAGCCACCAGAATGGCAAGCCCGATGGCGGCCTCGGCCGCCGCCACGGTGAGCACGATCAGGGCATAGACCTGGCCCACAATATCGCCCATGAAACTGGAAAACGCGACCAGGTTGACGTTGACCGCAAGCAGAATGAGCTCGATCGACATCAAAATGATGATGACGTTCTTCCGATTGAGGAAGATGCCGAAAATCCCAAGCGTCAACAGAATGGCGCCAACCACGAGATAATGGCCGAGCCCGATGATCATGACAGCCCCTGCCCTGGCTTGACTTTGACGAGTTCGATCGCGCTCGTGCGCGTACGCGCCACCTGCTCACCGATATCCTGGCGCTTGACGTTTGGTTTGTGGTGCAGCGTCATGACGATGGCACCGATCATGGCCACCAACAGGATCATGCCGGCGACTTCGAAGAAGTAGACGTAACGGGTGTACAGGACGAGCCCGAGCGCCTCGGTGTTGGTCACGTTCGCTGCGGCCGCCGGCTTGACCAGCGTCGGCGAGAGCGCCCAGCCGCCGACCACGAGCAAAAGCTCGGCGAGCAGCACGGCGCCGACCAGCGCACCGACCGGCAGATAGTTGAGAAAGCCCTGGCGCAGCTCGGCAAAGTCTACGTCCAGCATCATCACCACAAACAGGAACAGCACGGCGACGGCGCCGACATAAACCACGACCAGGATCATCGCTAGAAATTCGGCGCCCAGCAGGACGAACAGGCCGGCCCCGTTGACGAAAGCGAGGATGAGGAAAAGAACCGAATGCACTGGATTGCGCGCGGCGATCACCATGACCGCCGACGCCACAGTGATGCCGGCAAATAGGTAGAAGAAAATGGCGTGCACAATCATCGCGACGGCTCTTTAGCGGTACGGTGCGTCGAGCGCGATATTCTTGGCGAGCTCAGGCTCCCAGCGGTCACCGTTCGCCAGAAGCCGCTCCTTGTCGTAATAGAGCTCCTCGCGCGTCTCGGTGGAGAATTCGAAGTTCGGCCCCTCCACGATCGCGTCGACCGGGCATGCTTCCTGGCACAGACCGCAATAGATGCACTTAACCATGTCGATGTCGTAGCGCGTGGCACGGCGGGTTCCGTCATTGCGGCGCGGGCCGGCCTCGATGGTGATGGCCTGCGCCGGGCAGATCGCCTCGCACAGCTTGCAGGCGATACAGCGCTCCTCGCCATTGGGATAGCGGCGCAGCGCATGCTCGCCGCGGAAGCGCGGTGAGAGCGCACCCTTCTCAAACGGATAATTGAGCGTCGCCTTCGGTTTGAACAAATAGCGCATCGACAGCGCCAAGCCCTCAAAGAATTCCTTGAGAAAGAGCGAACGAGCGGCCCGATCAAGCTTCATGAGAAAAACCTCGGTTGCCGCCTAGTGAAAGGGCGCTGCCCCGCCCGGCGCGCCGATCGCCTTGCCGATCCAATATCCCAAGGTGGCGAGCATGGCGATATCCACACCGAGAATGAAACGGCGCACGACGGAAAGCCGCTGCTCGAACGCGGCACGTTCCTCGCGCCTGACCGGGCCGCTCTGCGTGCGCATATGCCGCTCGATCAAGCGAATGCCCGGCACATACAGGGCGACCGCGAGGATCGTTCCGGCAAGCGCGCCGAGCCAGGCCGACGGCGAATATTCCATGGCTCGCTCCGTTCACCGGGGCCCCCATCCGGTGACTTGCAGTACGCCGGCGACGATGGCCACCATTGCCAGCGAGATCGGCAGGAACACCTTCCAGCCGAGCCGCATCAGCTGATCGTAGCGATAGCGGGGCACGAACGCCTTCACCATGGCGAACATGAAGAAAACGAAGGCCGCCTTGAGCACAAACCAGACCACTCCCGGAACTAAGGTGAAGGGCACCACCCGGAACGGCGGCAACCAGCCGCCGAAGAACAGTATCGTGCACATGGCGCACATGGTGGTGATCGCCACGTACTCGCCCAACATCAGCATCATGTAGGGCGTCGAGCCGTATTCGACCATGTAGCCGGCCACCAGCTCCAATTCCGCCTCGACCAGGTCGAAGGGCGGACGGTTCGTCTCTGCGAGCGCGGAGACGAAGAAGATCACCAGCATCGGGAACAACGGCAGCCAGAACCAGCCCAAAAAGCCCCAACCGTGGTTCTGCGCCTCAACAATAGCGGAAAGGTTGAGCGAACCGGCGCAAAGCAGCACTGTGATGATGACGAAGCCGATCGAGACTTCGTAGGAGACCATCTGCGCGGCCGAGCGCAAGGCGGCAAGAAAGGGATATTTCGAGTTCGAGGCCCAGCCGGCCATGATGACGCCATATACGCCGAGCGAGGAAATGGCGAAGATGTAGAGAATGCCTACGTTGATGTTGGCAATGGCCCAGCCCGCATTGACGGGAATGACCGCCCAGGCGGCGAGCGCCAGCGTAACCGTGACGAGCGGAGCCAGAAGGAACACGCCCTTGTTGGCACCGGCCGGGATCACCGGCTCCTTGAGCACGAATTTCAACAGATCGGCGAACGATTGAAGCAGGCCCCACGGCCCCACCACGTTGGGACCGCGGCGGATCTGCACCGCCGCCCAAATTTTGCGGTCTGCATAGAGCAGGTAGGCGACGGCGATCAGCAAGATGACGAGCAAGAGCAGGCTCTCGCCCACCATGATCAGAAACGGCAAAATATAGTCTGACCAGGCCGCTTGCATTGCCGCCCTCTACTGCGCTGCCGTCATGGCCGCCCGCCCTTGCGCAATCGCCGAGCATTCCGCCATCACCGCCGAACAACGCGCGATCGGATTGGTGAAATAGAAATCGTCGACGCTGGAACGGAACGGCACGCGTTCGATGTGGCCGGCTTGCGCTGCTGCTAATCTGCGCAAGTCCGCTGCATCGGCCGGTGCGATCTGGCCGATGCGCAGCATATGCGGGTGTGCCTTGAACAGCGCCTGCCGCAGCGCCGGAAGCGAATCATAGGGCAGCCGCTTGCCCACGACGTCGGAGAGCGCCCTTAAAATCGCCCAATCCTCGCGCGCGTCGCCGGGCGGGAACGAGGCACGCGCCGCCATCTGCACGCGACCCTCGGTATTGACGTAAATCGCCGATTTTTCCGGGTAGGCGGCGCCCGGCAGAACGACGTCGGCGCGGGTCGCGCCGCGGTCGCCATTGCTGCCGATATAGACCGCGAAGGCCCCGGGCGCGATGTCGAGTTCATCGACCCCGAGCAGAAAGACGACATCGAGCGTGCCGGAGGCCGCCATCTGTCGCGCGTTGAGGCCGCCCTCTGCGGGCACAAAGCCGAGGTCGAACGCTCCCACCCGAGACGCCGCGCCGTGCAGCACGCTGTAGCCATTCCAGCCGTCTTTGACCGCGCCGAGTTCGACTGCCGCTTTGGCCGCGAGCGAGGCCACGGCAGCCCCATCGCGCCGCGCGAATGCTCCGGCGCCGAGCAGAAATAGCGGACGCGCCGCCTTGCGCAGCGTGTCGGCGAAGGAATGCCGGCTGATATCGGCGAGCGTTTCGGGACCGGCGCCGAGGTAATCGTAGGCGTAGGTCAAATCGGCCTTCGGCCCGATGAGACCGATCGGGAAATTGCCGGCGCGCCAGCGCTTGCGAATGCGCGCGTTGAGCACCGCTGCTTCCTTGCGCGGAGTGGAGCCAACGATCAGGAGCGCATCAGCCGCTTCGATGCCGGCAATGGTGGCGTTGAACAGGTAGGTCGCCCGCCCCCAGCGCGGATCGAGCGCCGAGCCGTCCTGGCGGCAGTCAAGGTTGCCGATGCCGAGCCGCGTCATCAGATCCTTAAGCGCGAAAATCTCCTCGACGGCGGCGAGATCTCCCACCAGCGCGCCCACGCGCTTGGGATTGGCGCGCACGAGCCTTTGCGCGATGGCGCTGAACGCTTCGTTCCATGATGCGGGACGTAAGCGGCCGCTCTGGCGCAGATAGGGCTGATCGAGCCGTTGCGTGCGCAAGCCGTCGACCACGTGGCGCGTCTTGTCGGAGATCCACTCTTCGTTGATGTCATCATTGGTGCGCGGCAGGATGCGCATCACTTCACGCCCGCGGGTGTCGATCCGGATGGCCGAGCCGAGCGCGTCCATCACGTCGACGGATTCGGTCTTGTTGAGCTCCCAGGGCCGCGCGGCGAACGCGTACGGCTTCGCAGTGAGCGCGCCAACCGGGCAGAGATCGACCACGTTGCCCTGCAGTTCGGAGGTCATCGCTTCTTCCAGGTAGGTCGTGATCTCCATGTCCTCGCCGCGCCCGGTGGCGCCCAGTTCGGGAACCCCGGCGATTTCGGCGGAAAAGCGGACGCAGCGCGTGCACTGGATGCAGCGGTTCATCGAGGTCTTGACCAGCGCGCCCAGATACTTGTCCTCGACCGCACGCTTGTTCTCGCGAAAGCGGCTGGAGTTGATGCCATAGGCCATCGACTGGTCCTGCAGATCGCACTCCCCGCCCTGATCGCAGATCGGACAATCGAGGGGGTGGTTGATGAGCAGGAACTCCATGACGCCCTCGCGCGCCTTGCGCACCATGGGCGAGCGCGTCCGCACCTGCGGCGGCTCGCCCTTGGGCCCTGGCCGGCAATCGCGCACGCCCCACGCGCAGCTGGCCACGGGCTTAGGCGAGCCGACCAGTTCGACGAGGCACATGCGGCAATTGCCCGCGATCGACAGCCGTTCATGAAAGCAGAAACGCGGAATCTCCGCGCCGGCGGCCTCGCAGGCCTGCAGCAGCGTGTATTCCGCCGGGACGTCGATCTCTTTGTCGTCGACGACGAGTTTGGTCATCGCACCTGTTACTCCGCCGCGACCGCAACCGGCTCGGGATCCGAGTTGGCCGTGTATTGGTCGATGCGCCGCTCGATTTCCGGGCGGAAGTGGCGCACAAGCCCCTGCACCGGCCAGGCACCGCCGTCGCCGAAGGCGCAGATCGTGTGCCCTTCAATCTGCGTGGTCACTTCCCAGAGCATGGCGATTTCGCGCTTGTGGGCTCGGCCCTCGGCCATGCGTTCGAGCACGCGCCACATCCAGCCCATGCCCTCGCGGCACGGCGTGCACTGACCGCAGCTCTCGTGCTTGTAGAAGTAGGCGATGCGCGCCATGGCGCGGACGATGTCGGTGGATTTATCCATGACGATCACCGCCGCGGTGCCGAGCGCCGACTTTTTCTCGCGGCAGCCGTCAAAATCCATGCGCAGCGTGTCGGCCTGATCGGGCCCGGCCGGAATGAGTGGCATCGAGGACCCGCCGGGAATGACCGCAAGAAGATTGTCCCAGCCGCCGCGCACGCCGCCGGCATGCCGTTCTATCAGTTCGCGCAACGGAATCCCCATCTCCTCTTCCACATTGCACGGCCGCCCAACATGGCCGGAAACGCAGTACAGCTTAGTGCCGGTATTGTTGGGCCGGCCGATGCCGGCGAACCACGCTGCGCCGCGGCGCATGATGTCGGGCACCTGCGCGATCGTCTCGACGTTGTTGACGGTGGTCGGGCAGCCGTAGAGGCCCATATTGGCCGGGAACGGCGGCTTCAATCGCGGCATGCCCTTTTTGCCCTCGAGGCTTTCCAAGAGCGCAGTCTCCTCGCCGCAAATGTACGCGCCGGCACCGTGATGCACGATGATGTCGAAGTCGTAGTCGTGGATGTTGTTCTTGCCGATGAGCTTGGCCTCATAGGCTTCCGCCACCGCCGCCTCGAGCCGTTCGCGCTCGCGGATGAATTCGCCGCGGATGTAGATGTAGCAGTGGTGGGCGGCCATGGCGCAGCCGGCGATCAGGCAGCCTTCGAGCAGCAGGTGCGGATCGTGGCGCATGATCTCGCGATCTTTGCAAGTGCCGGGCTCCGATTCGTCGGCATTGACCACGAGATAATGTGGCCGTTCGCTGGCTTTGGGCATGAACGACCATTTCAGGCCAGTGGCGAAGCCCGCGCCGCCGCGGCCGCGCTGGCCGGACGCCTTGCACTCGTTGACCAGGCCGTCGCGGCCCTTGGCCAGAATCGCCTTGGTGCCGTCCCAGGCCCCGCGCGCACGCGCGCCGGCAAGGCGCCAATCGTGTCCGCCGTAGAGATTCCGGAAGATGCGGTCCTTGTCGGAAAGCATTTTATCTCTTTGAGGTCCTGGGTTGGCTTGCGTCGGCCTGCGGGCGCTCGGGTGAGGGCGCGTCGCCACGATTCGCCGGCTCGCCCGGCTTCTTGGCATCACGATCGAGCACAGCAGCGTTGGCGAGGGCGGATGTGACGCTGTTGTCATAGAGCGATGGATCGGTGAGCGTGATCGGCCCGCCAACCGGCGCGGAGTTCAAGCGATCGATCTGCGGCCCGGGCTTCGGCGTTTTTCCGGCCGCGAGATCGTTGAGGATGCGGGTCAGACTGTCGGCGGTAAGATCCTCATAATAATCAGAATTGATCTGCACCATCGGTGCATTCACGCAGGCGCCCAGGCATTCCACTTCGAGCCAGGAAAATTTGCCGTCGGCGGTGACCTCGTTCTCCTCCCCGATCGTGCGCTGCAGCACCTTTTTCAATTCATCGGCGCCGCGCAGCAGGCACGGCGTGGTGCCGCAGAATTGCACGTGGAATTTGCCGACCGGTGCGAGATTGAACATCGTGTAGAAGGTGGCGATTTCGAGTACGCGAATCCTCGCCATGCCCAACAGCTCGGCCACCGCCTCGATCGCCTTCTGCGGCAGCCAGCCCCCGCACTGCTCCTGGGCGCGCCAGAGAACCGGAATGACCGCCGATTGCTGGCGCCCCGCCGGGTATTTTTCGACCTGCGCTTTCGCCCAGGCCAGATTGTCGGGCGTGAACGCAAAGCTTTGCGGCTGTTCCTCGGCGAGGCGGCGGACGCTCATCGGTCGACCTCCCCGAACACGATATCGATCGAGCCGAGAATCGCCGAGATATCCGCGAGCATGTGTCCGCGGCAGAGGAAATCCATCGCCTGCAGGTGGGCAAATCCCGGCGCGCGGATTTTGCACTTGTAGGGCTTGTTGCCTCCGTTGGCGACCAGATAGACGCCGAACTCGCCTTTGGGCGCCTCGACTGCTGCGTAGACCTCGCCCGCCGGCACCTTGAATCCTTCGGTGTAGAGCTTGAAATGGTGAATGAGCGACTCCATCGAGCGCTTCATCTCGCTGCGCCGCGGCGGCGAAATCTTGTGATCGTCGACGAGGACCACCCCCGGTGCCGTTCGCAGCCGCGCGACGCATTGCTTCATGATGCGCACGGATTGGCGCATCTCCTCCATGCGGATGCAGTAGCGGTCGTAATTGTCGCCGTGCTTGCCGATCGGAATGTCGAACTCGAGTTGGCAATAACACTCGTAAGGCTGGACGCGGCGCAGATCCCAGGCCGCCCCCGAGCCACGCACCATGACCCCGGAAAAGCCGCGCGCCCAGGCATCGGCCAATGTAACCACGCCGATATCGACGTTACGCTGTTTGAAGATGCGGTTTTCGGTTAGCAGTTCTTCCAGATCGTCGCAGACTTTCAGGAACGGATCGCAGAACGCCTCGATGTCGTCAATCAGTTTCGGCGGCAGGTCCTGGTGGACGCCGCCGACCCGGAAATAGGCCGCGTGCATGCGTGAGCCGGAGGCGCGCTCGTAGAATCCCATGAGCTTTTCGCGCTCCTCGAACCCCCATAGCGGCGGGGTCAGTGCGCCCACGTCCAGGGCCTGCGTGGTGACATTGAGAAGATGGGAGAGGATGCGCCCGATCTCGCAATAGAGCACGCGGATGAGCTGGGCGCGGCGCGGCACTTCGATGCCGAGCAGCTTTTCCGCCGCCAGACAGAACGCGTGCTCCTGATTGATCGGCGCCACGTAGTCGAGCCGATCGAAATACGGAATGGCCTGCAAGTAGGTCTTGTGCTCGATCAGCTTTTCAGTGCCGCGATGCAGGAGCCCGATATGCGGATCAACCCGCTCGATCACCTCGCCGTCGAGTTCGAGCACGAGCCGCAGCACGCCGTGTGCCGCCGGATGCTGCGGCCCGAAATTGACGGTGAAATTGCGCGTGGCGGCGACGTCCGGCATGGTCAGGCCACTTGCATAGTCGCGGCCTTCTGAGCCTTGACAGCGACCCGGGCATTGAATTTGTCCCACAGAACCACGAAGCGCTCATGGCGGCCTTCGCCGATTAGATCGATGCCATCGTGCGCCTTGACCTTGAAGCCGACGCGGTTGCCGACGACTTCGGCGACCTCGGCATCGACGGTTACCGTCATTCCGGCAGGCGTGGCCGCGAGATGGCTCACATCGACGTGCACGCCGAGACTGCCCTCGCCCGGATCGAGATGCGGAGCCAAAAGCCGAGTGCAGGTCCACTCCATGAGAACGATCATGAAGCCGGTGGCGAAAACCTTGGGCATGGAGGCGATTTCCGGCGCCTCCGGATAGGTGTAGGGCACCGTCTTGTTCTCCGGCACCTGGTAGGAGAAGCGATGCGCGAGGCCTACTTTGAGCGTCGGCTTCATTCTCTCACGCTCCCTTCCCGCCATCGCCGGATTTCGCCTTCTCGTCCCCGGGCAGTACGTAATCGGTGCCTTCCCACGGTGACAGGAAATCGAAATTGCGAAATTCCTGAGACAGCCGCACCGGTTCGTAGACCACGCGCTTGAGTTCGTCGTCGTAGCGCACCTCGACAAAGCCGGTGAGGGGAAAGTCCTTGCGCAGCGGATGCCCCTCGAAACCGTAATCGGTGAGGATGCGCCGCATGTCCGGGTGGCCGGTGAAGACGATGCCGTAAAGATCGTAGATCTCGCGTTCATACCAGTCGGCGCCGGGAAAGGCCTCAATGATCGAGGGCACGGGCGTCACTTCGTCGGTCTGCGCCTTGACGCGCACGCGCACGTTATGCTTCGGCGAGAGCAGGTGGTAAACCACGTCGAAGCGCTGCTCGCGCCCGGGCCAATCGACCGCAGTGATATCGATCAGGCTTAGAAACTGACAATTGGCGTCATCGCGCAGAAAGCGCATCACCGAGACAATGTCGGCGGCCTTCACCAACACGGTCAATTCGCCGAAATTGACCGTGTAGCGCGTCACCGCGGAGGCAAGCCCAGAAGCAATCGTCCGGCCGAGCGTATCGAGCGTCGCATCCATGATCAGCGTTCGATCGTTCCCGTGCGGCGGATTTTCTTCTGCAGCAGCAGCACGCCGTACAGCAGCGCCTCGGCGGTCGGCGGGCAGCCCGGCACGTAGACATCGATTGGCACTATGCGGTCGCAGCCGCGCACCACCGAATAGGAATAATGGTAATAGCCGCCGCCGTTGGCGCACGATCCCATGGAGATCACGTAGCGCGGCTCCGGCATCTGATCGTAGACCTTGCGCAAGGCCGGTGCCATCTTATTGGTCAGCGTGCCGGCCACGATCATCACATCGGATTGCCGCGGCGAGGCGCGCGGTGCAAAGCCGAAGCGCTCGGCATCATAGCGTGGCATCGACATCTGCATCATTTCGATCGCGCAGCAGGCCAGGCCGAATGTCATCCACATGAGCGAGCCGGTGCGCGCCCAGGCAATCAGGTCGTCGGCCGCCGCGACAAGGAAGCCCTTGTCGGCGAGCTCCGTGTTCAGCTCGGCAAAGAATGCATCCGTCACTGGCTTGCCAGTGCGCGGATCCACGATCGGCTGGCGCGGTGTGGCAATGCCGGCAGCGCGCTCGTTCAATCCCATTCGAGCGCTCCCTTCTTCCATTCATAGATAAAGCCGATCGTCAGGACCGCAAGGAAGACCATCATTGCCCAGAAGCCGTAGGCGCCGAGGCGACCAAATGTCACCGCCCAGGGAAACATAAAGGCCACTTCGAGGTCGAAGATGATGAACAGGATCGCGACCAGGTAGAAGCGCACGTCGAACTTCATGCGCGCATCGTCGAAGGCGTTGAACCCGCACTCGTAGGCCGACAGCTTTTCAGGATCGGGCTGCTTGTACGCGACGACAAAAGCCGAGGCGAGCAGCGCAACCCCGATCAGGCCCGATACGCCGATGAAGACGATGAGGGGAATATAGTCGAGGAGCAATTGACTGACGGCGTGACCCATTCGGAAGTCCTTCTGGTCGGCCAAGGCCGGACATCTCCCCCTCGGTCGGGGGAACCGTCCTGCGCGGCTGGGTTCCGCAAGCTGCCTCCTATTGGCTGGCAAAAGAACAGGAGGCCGGAGGCTGATTTGCCGGAAAAAATTTCGGCAGATTCGGGTGCAAAACGCTCGCGGCGACCCTTAGCGCAGTGCACAAGAAGGTGCAAGGCGCGCCGATGCGTCGTTGATCAACGTTGACGCAATTGGCAATCCCGATGTTACGATCCTGCAACTTCGCAAGACGACAAACCGGGGAGGAGAACGGATGAACCGCTCGCTGCCACGAGTGAGCCGCGTACACGCTCATGTGTACGCGTGGATGGCGGCCGCGTTCGCTGCCCTATTTACGCCTGGCGCCCCGGCAAGCGCCTGGGCCGTCGGATTTCCCGACCGCCCGATCAAGCTCATCGTCCCGTTCGGGCCAGGCGGGCCGCCGGACGTCGCCGCACGGATCATCGCGGCCTATCTCTCCGATCACCTCGGCCCAGTGGTGGTCGAGAACCACGTCGGCGCGGGCGGCACGCTGGCATTGCGACTGGTCGCCACCTCGCCACCTGACGGGTATACATTGCTCGCCGGCACGGCGGGTTCGCTCTCGATCAGCCCCCAACTCTACAAGGACAGCGGCATCGATCCGCGCAAGGCCTTCACTGCCGTGGCGCTCGTCTCGTCGGCACCCCTGGTGCTTGCGGTGAACAAGTCGGTTCCGGTCCATAGCGTCAAGGAGCTGATCGCCTATGCCGAGGCCCATCCGGGCAAATTGAATTACGGCGCGGTCATCGGCACTCCCCCGCATCTGTGCGGAGAGATGTTCAAGCACATTGCCGGCGCGAACATCGTTTTCGTGCCCTACAAGTCGGCGGCCCAGGCCACGACCGACGTGCTCTCGGGCCAGATGAACATGACCTTCGAGGGCACGACGGGCATTTCGCCCTACATCAAATCCGGCCAATTGCGCGCGCTCGCGGTGACCAGCTCCCGCCGCATCCCTGAACTGCCGGATCTGCCCACGATGGACGAACTTGGCTACCGCGGGATGCCACCGGATTCCTGGCAGGCCATCGTGGCTCCGACCGGCACCCCGGCCGGTATCATCGAAAAGGTCAATGCCGTCGTGAACCAGGGCCTCGCGACGTCGGCCGTCAGAGACCGGATCATAGGCCTCGGCGGCGAGCCGCACCCGGAATCCGTTGCGGATTTCGCCGGCTATATGGTGGCCCAGTACAAGCGCTGGGGCGAAGTGCTCCGCATAACCGGCGTCAAATTGAATCAGTAGCGTGAAGCCGCGCCTGTCGACGAGGAATTTTTCCGCCTCCCGCCACCGCTGCCTCGCGCGCCCGCCCATGCGGCCGACGTCCGGTCTCAAGGCTTGTGCCGCCGCGCGGCGGCTGCGGTAAGCTATGATCGCCGCGGGCAGTGTGGGTTAATACAACAATGGAGGAAACGCCATGACATTTCCGGGCGCCTTCACCCGGCGCAACGCCATCCTGGCACTCGTTGCGACAGCCGCCGCTTCGCGCCCCGCTCTGTCGCGGGCCGATGATTATCCGTCGCGGCCGGTCAAGATCATCGCTCCGTTTGGCGCCGGCGGCCCGGCCGACGTCTTCATTCGCGCCCTCGCCCAAGAGCTGCAAAATGCCTTGCGTCAGTCTTTCGTCGTCGAGAATCATCCTGGTGCCGGGACCACCATCGGCACCGAGCTGGTCGCGCAGTCCGCGCCGGACGGATACACACTGTTGCTGGCGAGCAGCACGCAGACGGTCAACGAAACGCTCTACAAGAACAAGCCGTACGCGCTCCTGCGCGATCTTCTGCCGGTTTCGCCGATCGAGCAGAACGATTTGGTGCTCGTGGTCAATCCATCGGTTCCGGCCCACACCGTCGCCGAGCTCATCGCACTCGCCAAGGCCAAGCCTGGGACGCTCAATTTCGGTTCGTCGGGGCCGGGCTCCAACTATCACATGGCCGCCGAGCTTTTGAAAAACCTCACCGGGATCAACATTGTGCACGTGCCCTACAAGGGCTCAACTGGCATGCGCGTCGATATTCTTAGCGGGCAGATCCAAATCCTGTTCGAACTCGATCCCCACGATGGCGGCCTATGTCAAAGCCGGCAAAGTGCGAGCGCTCGGCACCACCGGCACGGCCCGTTCGCCAATTCTGCCCCATATCCCGACCATCGCCGAAACCGTCCCCGGCTTCGAGTTCACCCAATGGGTCGGCCTGATGGTGCCCAAAGCCACGCCGCGGCCCATCGTCGACCTGCTGCACGACACGATCGCTAAGATCCTGAGCCAGCCGGCTCTCAAAGCGGCCTGGGAGAAGCAAGGAGCCGCACCGATGATCATGTCGCAGCCGCAATTTGCGACGTTCATGGGGGCAGAAGTCGCCAAATGGGCCAAGGTGATCAAGGAGAACCGCATAACGCTGATCGATTAACCGCAGCGACGAAAGACTGGTCCCAACTCACTAGCCCGGAGGGTTCCGAGCGAGCGGCGGTGCCCGCGAGCGGCGACGAAAAGGCGGCCTAGACCTTTAGTTTGTTTGCTTTCGGCAAAATCACTTCAACAATCATCGGGTGACAAAATGAACGACGCGACAGCTTCTGCCGCGATCAGGGCGGAAGATCACTGGACGACAAAGGAAGGCAACGTAAAGCTTTTCCTGTTCGAAAAATATGCCGGCGACCCGAGCGGCACCGCCGGCCGGATCTTGTTTGTGCACGGCTCCTCGATGGCCTCGCAGCCGACATTCGATCTAAAGGTGCCGGGCCGGCCGGATTCTTCGGTAATGGACTGGTTCGCGCGCCGCGGGTTTGACTGCTGGAGCGTCGACATGGAAGGCTACGGATGGTCCACCAAGGATCGCGACAACAATGCGCCCATTGCCCTGGGCGCCGACGATTGCCTCGCAGCCGCGGCTTACATCCACAAGCTGCGCGACACCCGTCCCTTCCTGGTATACGGCATTTCCTCGGGGGCGCTGCGCGCCGCACTGTTCGCCCAGCGCCATCGCGAACTGGTCGGCCGACTTGCGCTCGATGCCATGGTCTGGACCGGCGAAGGCTCGCCGACGCTGGCCGAGCGCAGGAAAAGGCTCGCCGAATTCCGCGCCAAGAACCGGCGGCCGATTGATAAAGCGTTCATTCACTCGATTTTCGATCGCGACCACCCCGGCACCGCGGAGGAAGAGGTCATTGACGCGTTCGCCGAGGCGGTGGTCGCGCTCGACACCTCGGTGCCGACCGGCACCTATGTCGACATGTGCGCCAACCTTCCGGTGGTCGACCCGACAAAAATTAATGTGCCCACGCTGATCATGCGCGGCCAATGGGACGGGATCGCGAGTTTCTCCGACCTGATCGCATTCTTCGAAAAGCTACCCAATCCCGACAAGCATTTCGCAGTGATGCCGGGCATTTCGCACGCCAGCTTCCAACAAAAGAACAATGCGCTTGTCTACCACATCCTGTGGAGCTTCTTCACGCAGCCGCAGCCGATCTATCGCGCGTGAATTATCTTACGCGAAATTCGCGTGATCGGGTGGCCCCCGGCTCATCCAGGGTTCGCCGCGAGGAGGGCGAGTCGCCATCGGTAAGTGCCGGGGTTGCACTGCTCGCTCCGCTCGGCGCCAACGCAATTGGTTCGCGGTAGAAGATCGCAACATTAAACGCCGCCCGGAACGTCCTGCGCGTCGGGATGCAACGTCATCCTGTGGCCCGCGCTCCTTGAGACGGGCGGACGTTAAAGCGCCGTCTTTCCGAGCTTTCCGCTCGCCTCGACATACCAACGCTCGTTCTTGAACGGCCTGCCGGCGAGCCGCGCCATGATCCATTCCGCCTGGTAGGTCCGCGGCTCCGGCCCGTTATAGGTCGACGGCACGCCGCCGACGCCGTGGCGCGAGTCCTGATAGATCACGAGTTGTTTTGGGCCGGCCAGCGCCGCGACGAAGGCTTGCGTGTATTCGATCGGGCACAGCTCGTCAGACCCGCCGGCAATGACGAGGTAAGGCGCTTTAATCTTTTCGGCATAGCCGTGCCAGTCGAGTGTCTTGCGGAATTGGTCGAACTCGCGTTCGTCGGTGATGCCCGCCATGAACATGAAGCGGCGCTTGAATGTCGGCGATGCCATCTGAAAAATCGTGTATCCGCCGGGCTCGTAACAGGTGCCGGTGATCGCGCAGGCCTTGTAACGCGGCTCGTCCGACATCATGATTGCCGAGAAGAAGGAGCCGAAGCTTGAGCCAGTCATCGCAACCTTGTCCGCAGCGATTTCCGGTCGGGCCGTGAGCCAGCGCACCACCTCCTTGCCGGTTTCCACCCAGCCAGCAACGTCCACGTAAATCCCGCGCAATGGCGCTTCCCAGTAGCCGGGCCCCTCCACGCACAAGACGGCGACCCCGCGCTGCATCCAGTCATCGCCATAGAGCGAGACATATTTTTCCTTGTAGCCATCCATGCCCGGTACAACGACGACGACAGGCACCTTGGTGCCGCTCTGGTAGCCGGGCGGCAAGTGGAAGACGGCCGGCAATGTCTTGCCGCGGTAGGAGATCTCGGTCCACTCGATGCGGTGGTCGGCTAGCTCCATGTACTTGCTGAAGGTCTCACGTTTTTTGGCGTTGTACTTTTTGAGTGTCTGATCGGCCTCGTCGATCGGCCACATCGCGCTGGCCCAGTACTGCGCCGCAATAAAATAGTTGTCGCGGGCGGGAATTTTCTCGCCGGCCTGTTCGGCCGCCTTGGCCCGCTGTTCGCGTCGGCGTGCCAAGGCTTCGAAGGCTGGCGCGATGTCGGCATATTTCTTGACGCGCTGCTTGAGCTCGTTCATCTCGCCGGCGATATCGAGCCCGCAGGCGCGCAGCAGAATAGCAGTATGCGGCTGGTCCCAATCGATGCCGTTGGCCTGGATGACGTTGTCGAGCACCCAGCGTTCCTCGTCGAACCGGCGCATGACCGGTTCGCCGACCGGGTGGCGATCCTGAGCTGCGATCGGCGAGGCCAGTGAGCCAGCACCGGCGGCCGTGGCGACGATGCTTGCCCGGCGCAAGAATTGACGGCGGTCCATTGCACTCTACCTCCCTGCCCTGGGCGGAAATGATTTTGATTTGAATTTGCGTTGCGGGCGAGCGTAGAATTGCGCTTCCCGCAATTCAAGCTGCGCGGGCGTGGCAGCCTTTGTGCGGCGGCGCGGCTCTCGAAAGGTCTGGTTCATGGCATTCTCCTCTTGGCGGGGCGTGGTCGGGATGATTAACCCGACGATGCGCCCGGGTGTCACCGAAGAGGTCTGCCGGCTGTTGCCGGAAGGCATTGGCCTTATCCCGCTGTTCCTCAACATCCGCCGCGGCACCGAGGACGAGTTCGAGACCATGATGCCGCATTACGAAAAACTGGTCGCAGTGCTCGCCGAAGAGAAATGCGATCTCATCCACCCGCACGGCGCGCCGCCCTTCATGGTGCTCGGTCGCAAGGCCGAGGAGAAAATCGTCAATGCCTGGGAGAAGAAATACAAGGTGCCTATCATGAGCGTGGCGCAGAACCACGTCAACGCGCTGCGCGCGCTGAAGGCGAAAAAGTTCGTCGGCGCCACCTATTTCCCGGCCAAGCTCAATGCCATCTTTTCAAAATATTTCACAGATGCAGGATTTGAGGTGCGGGGCATGGAAGGCATCGACGTGCCGTTCAACCAGGTGCAGACGCTCTCCGGCGAGCAGGTCTACGCGCACATCAAGAAGAACTTTCTCAAGGCCAAGGGCGCCGACGCCATCTACATGCTCGGCTCCGGCTGGCGCACGCTGCGTATCATCCAGATGCTCGAACAGGATTTGCAGGTGCCGGTCGTCCACCCGGTGCCCGCCCGGGTCTGGGAAATTCAGAAGCGCCTGCGCGTGCGTCAGCCGGTGAAAGGCTATGGCTACTTGCTCGATGCCTTTCCATGACAGGCTGTGTTTTCGCGATGAAACGAGCCGGTGAGATGAAAGGCAGCATAAGGACGACGCCTAGGGCCCGCAGCTGCGCGGCACTCGCGTTCCTCTCATGCCTTGTTGCCGTTGCCGCGCCTGCAGCCGGCAAGGCGCAGTCGGTCGCACGCTTTTATCAGGGCCGGCAGGTCACGATGATCGTCGGCACCGCGCCTGGCGGCATCAACGACATTTCCGCGCGTTTCGTCGCGCGTTACCTGGGCAAATACATCCCGGGCCATCCGTCGATCGTGGTCGAGAATCAGCCGGGAGCCGGCGGTATCAGCTCCGCCAATCGGCTCGCCAATGTCTATCCGCGTGACGGCTCGGTCATCGTCAAGCTCGAGCGAGCGGTGCCGCTGCTCGCGATCCAGGGCGATCGCAACGTGCATTTCGATCCGCTGACGCTCACCTGGCTGGGGAGCCTCTCGTCCTACGCCCGCGACGCCTACCTGATGCTGGTCATGGCGACGAACCCGATCAGAGCGGTCGAGGAGCTGAAAAAGCCGGGACGACCGCTCACGCTCGGCGGCGACAATGCCGCGTCGAGCAACGTCATCTATGCCACCATCGCCAGGGACGTTCTGCACCTGAACGTGAAAGTGGTGAGCGGTTACACCGGGGCTGCTCCGATGTTTCTGGCGATGCAGAATGGCGAGATCGACGGCCAGGTGGTCGGCTACAGTTCAGTACGAACCAGCCAGCGCGCGCTGTGGAACCAGCACGCCTTCCGCGCGCTCGTGCAATTCGGCCGCAAGACGCGCCTTGCCGGCTTTTCCGCTGTGCCAACCGCCTACGAGTTGACCGCCGATCCGACGGCGCGGGCGCTGCTCAGCTTCGCCGATCTGCAGTTTTTCATTTCGCTGCCGTTCGCGGCGCCGCCGGGAGTACCGGCGGAGCGCGCTACAGCGCTGCAAGCGGCCTTCATGGACATGTGCAAGGACTCGGCCGTGCTCGCGGACGCGCAAAAGCTCGGTATCGAAATGAGCCCGATCGACGGGGCGACAGTCCACGCCGCCATCGCTAAAACGGCCGCAATCGCGCCGGACGTCATCGAGCGCTACAACAAGCTTGTGGGCACGAGCCGCCATTGACCGCCGCGCGTTTCCGGCGGGAGCCTCCCGTTTCGGCCTCCCGCTCTCCAGCACGACCAAGGAGCCGATCATGCCGCATACGCTTTCTCAGTTTTGCGCGGACCTGTCGACCATTCTCAAAGCCCAGGGACAAAGCGGATTGCCCGAGATCGCGCGCAAGCTTTCCGCGCTGCTCGGCAATTCCGATTTCGTTGACGACACCTTCAGCGATGACATGCCGCCGGGCAGGCGCGAGCTCTGGCACGATCCGAAAACCGACGTCTACGTGCTGGCGCACGTGCACGAAGGCGGCAAGGTCGGCAAGCCGCACAGCCACGGCGCCTCCTGGGCGGTCTACGGCACCGCCCGCCGCGTCACCGAAGTGGTGGAGTGGCGGCGGGTCAATTCCGACGCGGAACCGGGCGCGGTGCTGGAGAAGGTGGAAAAATATGCGCTGGGGCCGGGGCAGACCCGCGGCTACGCGGCGGGTGCGATCCACTCGACGGCCCATCCGCAGAAAGCTTGGGTGATCCGCGTCACCGGCACTGACCTGGAGGGCATTCCGCGCTATCGATTTAATGCCAGCACCGATAGGATCCTCGAACGGCTCTGAGGCCAGGTCCGGCCCCGCGCCAGGCCCAAGCGCCTTGTCTAAGCGCTTGATACCAGTGGCTCTTGATGCGGGAGCAACGGACGCGAGCCGCGGAGCGACTGTTCCGTTTTTTGCAGCCGCAATAGGCCTCCCGACTCAGGGGAGGCTTACGCTGGACAACACAAACCTCACCCTGGCCGGACCGGCTTGACGCCGAAGCATCAGACAGTCAGCGAGGCTCATAGGAGATCGATCCTTTCCGCCTGCTTTCGAAGAAATTAATCCTTGGTAAGTCATGGGGCAGCGCGTCCTCGAAATACGGGCGCGATGCCGCAAGATCGCTGGGTTCCGGCTTCGACTTCAATCGAGGGAAGGGCGCGACCAGTGGCTGGGCGATCTGGCGCATGCTCGCCTTCGCCCTGGCCCTGTTCAAGCGCGGCCAGTTCATGATCCGGAGCAGGATCGCGGGGTGAAGCGGAATCCGGAGAGCGACTGGTGAGCTTTAACGTGGCACTGAGTTTTTTTATGGATGGTGACGTGCTACCGGGCAGCAACTCTGCCGTCGCTATGCGATCTTTTTTGCGAATTGATTAACTTGCCCTGATGCGTTGTGAGGCGACTCCACCCGCCCACCCTCTAGATGGGGTAACGGGCCTCGCCCCAATGGTTAAGGCGGCAAAAGGCAGTCGTCCCTCAGATTGATGGTGTCGAAATCAACGGGGTCGGGCGAGCCCGCTCCAACATCATCGAGGGGGCACGACCATGAACCACTATGTCGGAATCGACGTGTCTTTGGAAGCTTCAAGCGTGTGCGTTGTGGACAGCAACGGCAAGATCGCCTGCGAAGGCAATCGGCAGTGAGCCGGACGATCTGATTGAATGGTTAATTGGGGTGAAAGTCGAGCTGACGCGGATTGGGCTAGAGGCAGGACCGCTGTCGCAATGGCTCTATGCGGCGATGCGCCAAGCCGGGCTCGCGGTCGAAGTGTTGGAGACGCGGCACGTGCGCAACGCACTCAAGACGATGCCGGCGAAGACCGACCGCAACGACGCGCGCGGGATCGCGCAGCTGATGCGGCTGGGCTGGTCCCGCCGGGTGCATTGCAAGTCGATGCCCGCGCAGGAGACGCGCGCGCTGCTCGCCGCGAAACGTGCTTCTTGCCCCCCACAATCCGGTGAACAGGGCGTCCGTGCACAAGGCTCATGAGGCCCGGATTAGGGGCCGCCGGAGCTGCGGGAAGGGGCGGAGCCACCCGCCCGGTGCTTGGCCCGGAAGACCGAAGGGGGAACAGAATGAAGGCGAAGAGACGCGACGGCCGAAAACTGGGAGCGGCGGGCGGTAAGTGCCCTAAATCATTAGTAAATGGCGGGAGCGACGGGACTCGAACCCGCGACCTTCGGCGTGACAGGCCCGCTCATTATCTAGCCGAATCAATGACTGTTCCGACTTTTTGCTGCACCGAAATAGGCAGTTTTCGGTCGAAAGTCGGAACGGATGACACGCCTAGCTGATCTAAAATCCGCTGTCGCCCCGGCCTGGCATTCGATCGGCGCCGCCGCCGCCATCGTCGTCGCTGCGATCGGCTCCGGCTCTCCTGCGGACGGAGAGCGCCATGGGTGAAATCTCGGCAATCTCCTGGACCGATTCGACCTTCAACCCTTGGATCGGGTGCACCCGCGTCAGCCCGGCGTGCGATCATTGCTACGCCGCACGCGACAATGATCGCCATCATTTTGCTCCAGGCTGGGGCGCCGGCGTGCCGCGCTAGCGGACAAAGCCGAATTACTGGAAAAATCCGTTACGCTGGAATCGCAAGGCGGCGCGCACCGGCTACCGCCCGCGCGTGTTCTGCGCGTCCTATGCCGACGTGTTCGACAACGAAGTGCCCGCCGAATGGCGTAACGATCTCTGGCAGGTCATTCGCGAGACGCCGCTCTTGCACTGGATGCTGCTGACCAAGCGCATCGGCAACGCGCGCAAGATGTTGCCGCCCGACTGGCCGGACGCGTTCACGCACGTCGGCCTGATGGCGACGCTGGCGAACCAGGAGGAATGGGACCGCGATTTCCCCAAGCTGATGGCGGTGCCGGCGGCGTGGCACGGTATTTCCTGTGAGCCGCTCCTCGGCCCGATCAATATCGGTGACGCGCGGCCGGACTGGATCATTACCGGCGGCGAGAGCGGGCCCGGTTTCCGTCCGCTGGATATGAACGCGGCGCGCGGTCTGCGCGATCAGTGCGCACGCAACGGCATCGCTTTTCACCACAAGCAGAACGGCGGCGTTCGCGGCAAGGCCAGCGGATGTCTCGTTGATGGCGTGGAGCACAAGAATTTTCCGCCGATGTTGAGGACATGAGGATGACCGCAACCACCAGCGGACGACACGATCCGTGAGCTGGAGCGCGAGATCGCGCGCCTGCAAAACGCCAAGCGCCGGGCGCTCGGCGCGCAACTTGACGTTCTCCTTCGCCTTCTCGTCGGCTATCGCCCGAGAACGAGCGGCTGCGCGCCGAACTGGAGAAGCCCGACAACAAGGCGCCACCGGCCGCGATGCTAAGAAGAGCTGATCAGATGAGGAGACGCGCTCCTGCGTGGTGGTTTCCCCACCTCACGACGATAAACAAAGGGATAGAGGTGCCCGAGCCAGTCCTGTGCCTGGACTGTGGAAAGGACACCACTTTCGAGAGCGGCACCCCGCCCGACCGCCTCGTGTGGCGTTCGTCAAGCACGGGGCACAAAACGACGCTTTGTCTCGGCTGCCTCCAAAAACGGGGCCAGATCGCTACCGCCACGACGCCGAAGAGAGAGCCGGTCAGATGACTGCCGTTCGCCCGCCGCACTTGACCTCTGCGCAGGCCGCGCGCGCCGATGCGGTGATCGCTGTGCTTAATCGGCTGTGGCCGAAATGTTTTTACGTGTTTGAGCGGCAGCGGCCGCCATTGATGATCGGAATCGACAAGGTGTTGCTTGACCAAATGGCACCGGCAATCCAGGCCGGACGCATCAGCGAATACGACATCAAGCTGGCGTTGCGGTGCTACACCGGCGCGGACGGCTATTTGGAGCACATCGCAATCATCAACAATGTGCGCATTGCTTTGGACGGCAGCCCGATAGGTTTCGTGACCGAGCATCAAGCCCGCCGTGCCCGCTGGCAAATTACAAAGCGACGCAAACAAAAGTTGGAGCGAACAAACGCGCCCGACGAACGCAATGCTTTGATGGATGTTGGAACAGAAGGTGTAGGCCGCGCCGAGGGTGGACTCAGCGCGACCGGAATGGAGATCTCGGCAGTGAGATAACGTCCCAACGTTTATCCCACGACCCCGTTCCGGTGCAATCCCCTCGTCGTCGGTCTTCACAAGATGGAGGTCGCGGTGGTGGACTCATTACAGCTTTCGGCGGCCGATCAGGCCGCGACAGCACCAGGCGAGATGCCGAAGATCGTGGTGCTCGGCATCCTCAGCGAACCGGCCTCGGGCGGCGCCGGGATGGAGCCGCAACCCGATTATTTCATCTCGGTCAACGAGCCGCCCGATCCCGACGAAATTCGCGGCTTCTGCTACTGCGCCATTGAGGTATCGGGTGGCGGCTGTATTCGCCTCGCGCGCCATCGAGCTCCGCGCCGCTCGCGCGGCACCCACAGCGCCGGCAGCCGGATTGACGATGGTGGCGGCGGCGACGACGGCGATGGACCACCACTAACCGGGCCGCGCGAACCCTCCAGCGAGTGGAGGGCGGCATGACCCGGGACGAAATTTGGTTCGCGGCCCATCCGCGCAGAGCACACCGAATCCGCCTTGCGTTCCCGGGCGAGTTCGACGGTGCCGTCGACCTAGACGCGGCCGCCAAAGCGCTCGGTTGCGTCCCAGTTGTCTACGCCGCCGTGCGGCAGTTGCATCCCGGGCTGCGGTGCCGGTTGCCCTCGACCTGGTGTTCCGGCTCGCGGCTTTCAAACGATGAGCCGTTTGCGCACGCGATGTTTGACTTGGTGTGGAATGCGCCGGCGGGCGCCGTCATCGAGCTCACGCGCGAAAAGATTGCCTCGCTGGCGCGGGCCTATGAAACGGCGGGCGTCGTGTCATGACCGGACCCGGCAAAATCACCGTGACCTTCTTTGACCACTACACCGCGCGCTTCAAGCGACAGCAGGAGCACACGCTTGCCGAACTGGCCAAGATGATCGAGGACACGACCGGCGAGAGCAAGAACGCATTGCCCTGGGTTAAACTCGCCACCTTCGGCAACGCGGTCACGGAGAAGCGATGCCTGCGCCACGACGCCAACGTGGAATCGGTCACCGGCTGCGAGGCCGATTACGATGGCGAAAAAATCCCGGTCGATGAGGCCAAGGAGAAGCTCGAGAAGATCGGCGTCACGGCGCTGATCTATACCTCCGCCTCGCACACCCCCGAACGCCCGCGTTACCGGATCCTGCGCCCGTTCTCGGAAAAATTGGAGCCAAAGCGCCGCGCGCAAATGGTAGCCCGTTTAAACGGGCTGTTCGGAGGTGCTCTCAGCCCCGAAAGCTTCGTGCTCTCCCAGGCATTCTATTACGGCCACATCCTCGACGCCGACCATAACGTCGTCGCCCACCGAAAAAACGGGAACGGCGCAATCGACGTGGTCCCTAGCGAGTGCCGCGTCGAACTAATCGAAGCTCAGCCGATCGACCAGCGTGACGAACTCGACCGCGGCGCCATCGGTAAAGCCGGCGGCGGTATTGGCGGCGGCGAGTTTCACGGCGGCGGCGACTACACCGAAATTCAAGAACTAGTCCGCCGCATCACCTCAGGCGAAAGCCTGCACCCGTCCGTCGCCTCGATCGCGGGAAAATACGCCCGACAGGGATGGCCAATTGAAACCTGCATCGAGTTGGTAGGCTCGGCCTTCACCGCCGCTGAACAGCCGCGCTACGGCGGGAGGTGGCAGGAATGCATCACCTGCATCAGCAATATCTATCGCAAAGAAGCAAACCGGGGCGACGCGGGGGGCAGCGAAAAAGAAGAAGCCGAGACGGCGGAGCCACCCCCAGACCCGCAGCCACAGCCTGAGCCGGAACCACCAAAAACCACCGTCTGGAAGTGGCATGGAATTGAACCCGCGCTCGACGCGCGTCGCCATCTGATCGACGATCTCTTGCTGGAAGAAGGCACCGGGCTGATCAGCGGCCAATGGGGCTACTACAAAACATTTGTCGGCATTGATCTCGGCGTCTCGGTGATGACCGGAAACCCTTTTATTCGCTTCCCGGTCAAACGCCAGGGTGGCGTGTTATGGTTCGCCTGCGAGGGCATATCCGAGGTACCGATCCGCGTCACCGCAGCGTGGGAGGATCGCGGCGGCCGAGGTCGCGCGCCGTTCGCCTGGACTGGATCATGCCCGCCGCTACTCGAACGCGACGCCCTTCCAAAACTCATCGAGATGATCCGCTCGGCGGCCGAGACTATGCAAAGAGACTTCGGGCTGCCGGTCGTCCTCGTCATCATCGATACGCTCGCCAAGGCTGCCGGACTCACCAAAGAGGGCCAACTCAACGACGACACCACGGCAAAGATCATCATCAAAAAGCTCTCCGACCTGGGCGCGGCCGTGAATGCCGCGTGCGTCGGCATCGCTCACTTCGGCAAGGACAAAGAACGGGGAACAAAAGGCTCCTCCGGCTTCGAGGACGATTCCGAGACTGTCCTCGCGATGCTCGGCGAGCGAACCATCGGCGGTGTTATCAACGGCCCGCACGCCGTCCTGCGCAAACGCAAGGGCGAAGAGAACGGTGAAGAATTTCCCTTCACAACCCGCAGGAAGTGCATCGGCAAGAATGCCGAGGGCAAGGAGATCTGGACCCTCGTGCTTGATTGGGGGAAGGCCGATGAAAGCTCCGCTGCAAAGCCCAAGCAGCAAGATGCCGGGTGGGGTAAGAAGTCCCTGCGCCTCTTACGGGCGGCATTGATGGCCGTGCTCGCCGAGCGCGGTAAGCAGATCAAGCCGCGGGATGACGAACGGACGGTTCGCGCCGTCGACCTCGAGATCGTTCGCCAGGAGTTCTACAAGAGCCATCCGGCGGCAGCGGATAGCGACGCCGACACAAGGCGGAAGACGAGAGAGAAGGCGTTCAAGCGCGCCGTCGAAGAAGCCAAGGATAAGCTGATAGGCTCGCGCGAGATCGAGGGTGTCGTCTACGTCTGGTTCATCGATCCGGCTCAGGAGCGGCCGTCACCCGCTGCCGGCGACGAGCCGTGAGGGGCGTTCGAGCCGTTCTAGGGCGACCCGCCCTGCGCCAAGCGGGTCCCTCCGGGGGCAAGCTTGCCCCCCCGCGCATATCGCCTCAGACACGCGGTGGGAGACATTAGGAGACATTCCATGTCTCCTGTCTCCTAATGTCTCCCTGCACCGCTACGCCACAGGAGACATTGGGAGACATTCGGAGACATTGTCTCCTTTGTCTCCCAGCAAATTCGCATAGCTCCAGGCTTGACCGGAAGCGGCAGCGCGCTTTGATTTCACACCTACAGCCGAATACTCGACGACCACCACCACACTCGCGTGCCGCACGACCTGATCGCCGAGGCCAACGCGCGCCTCGACATATTTTGGCTGAGCCGGATCGGCGCCCTCGTCGACGGTGCGGTCACCGAGTTGGAATGGGGCGGACACGGGGGTAGCCGCCTTGCCGCGCGAGCCGGCGGGGTTGAGATCGGCGGAAGTTTTGTGCGGTGCTGTGGGACGAGCCGATGCCCGGCGTTGGCAGGCCATGGTTCACGTGCCCGTCCTGCGCGAAACGATGCCGCCACCTGTATCTGCGCGGCACTATCGCGTGCAGAACTTGCTCAGGTCCGCTCGACTATAGTTCGAGACATCTGCACCGGCAGACACCGGGTATTCATCGCATCCGTCGTTGGCGACGGCAAATTGGCGCTGAGGAGCGGCCGTTCGGAATCATCCCTCAGCGCCCACGGCATCATGTGCGGTTTCACCGGATCGTCGCCAAGATTCACGCAGAAGAGGCGAAGCTGGTCGCACACCTCGGCAGCATCGTCTATGATCTGAATCGCCGCCTGCGGGGGCGCCGGGGACGAAAGAAGCGCCATGACCCAACGCCGCGATCTGATACTACATCGTCCTGAGAGCGCGATTGCCGAGGAGTTCGGCATCACGCTCGACGAGGTGCAGGCGATCCTCGACCAACATCCGGTCGAGAAGGACCGCGACACCTACCTGCGCCGCGCGCTGGCGCAGCAACTCCTATTGCTCGACCGGCTCGAGGTCGTCTTCGGCCGGATGGGGTTCGAGGACCGCGACACCGCCGCCGGCGCGCTGCTGGTGAAGTGCGCGGAAAGGCGCGCGACGTTATTGGGGTTGAACGCGCCAATCGGCCACGCGGTACGGGTCGTTTCGCATCCGCCGCCTCATCGTGAGGAGGGCATCGACCGCATCGAGCGCGCTCTCGCCGCTTTGGCGGGAGACGGCGCGAAGAACGGCAAGGGGCCGCATTAGTCCTGCCATCGCGTGGTCTGCCCCGGCGGTGCCATAAACTGACCGGAAAATATTTTCTTCTTCCGTCAGTCAGCCTGCAATCCAAGGAAATTCATCAATGCCTGCAATGCCGCGCCTTGAGGCGCCACGCACCGTTTTTCGGACAGTCACGCCGCTGCGGCCAGCCAATGCCGTGGTCCGCAGCCGCGAGTATCTGACCCTTAGTGAGGTCGAAAAACTCATCAGCGCGGCTCGCAGCGGCCGCTACGGCCATCGTGACGCGACGCTGATCCTGGTTGCCTATCGGCACGGCCTACGCGCCAGCGAGGTCGCGGACCTCAGAGTGGAGTCAGGTCGAGTTCGGCCGCAGTGCGACGCTGCACGTGCGCCGGGTCAAGAACGGCAAGCCGAGCGCCCATCCGCTCCGGGGCGACGAGGTTCGAGCGCTGCGCGAGCTGCGGCGGCAATTTCCGGACTCGACCTTCGTGTTCGCCACCGAGCGCGACGGCGCGTTCACCCCCGACGCCGTCAACCGCCTGGTCAAGCGCATCGGCGCGCGCGTCGGCATGCCGACCGTGCACGCTCACATGCTGCGCCACGGCTGCGGCTACGCCCTGGCCAATGCCGGCCACGATACGAGACGCATTCAGGATTGGCTCGGCCATCGATCCATCCAGCACACGACGCGCTACACGCAATTGAGCGCGGCACCGTTCAAGGACTTCTGGAGGTGATCGACCTGGGGGCTTTCGCCCGACGACGCGGCGATCGCGCCGGCCCGCCAACGCCGCCACTCTCTAGCGCGGGATCTGATTTTTCAGATGAGCGAACAAAAAGCCTTTCGCAGAAATGCCCTCGTCGTTTTCAAGGTAGGATTCCTAGGCTTTTGTTAGAGGTAATTTGATACCTTGATTTTGCTTGATGGTAATCTAATACCCTGGGCGACAACTCTGTCGCTTAATTCAAATGATGTAGATCGTAGAATTAACTTGCAAACGCTGACTTGTTGTAATTTTGTTGGAGCACGCCAACGAGCACTACAATCAGTACCACCGAATGTGTCACTTAGTATGTTAACCAATTAAAACGTCTATTTTGCCGTCGAGCTTTCGGCTGGATGGGACCGAAGCACAGTACGATGGGCGGTGAGTTCCCGGCCCGGCCCAGCTCTGCCCTGCTGCTAAAGCCGCTTCAGCCTTAAGGACGACATTCGCGGACTCGTTGTCCCCACACGTGTCGGAGGTGTAGCATGACAAGGCTTTTCGCAATTTCGGCCGTATTGTTGGCTCTCGCTTCCACGTCAGTTGCGGCGCAAGAGTCGAATGCATGCGTTAACATCAGCAACAATCACGATAGCAGTCTGTTTGACCTGCCCTTCAATCCGGCGGGGACTCCATTGCTTAGCCGCTTTGGCTTTGCTTTCAACCAAGGAGACAACCATCTCCAACAAATTCTGATCTGGCCCGGTTTGCCGCCTGGAATGATGCGGGTGGATTTTCAAGACCAAGACCCAACTGGTGGTCTGTTCGGTTCGAATGACGACTACTGTTTCAATGTGACCCATTTCGACATTGTCGACGCTAGAATACGGCAAGTCACTAGAGGCTTGGATGTGTGCGACGCAGCCAGTTGCACCGTTCAGCTTGATAAACCGGCCGGAGATTTCGTTTTTGTGCTCACCGGGTTTCAGATGTCATTCCGGGCGACTGATCACCACATCAAAGAAATATCCCTACTTGAAAATAACGGCCAATTGACTGTCGGCTTTCATGATCAGCATTTCGACGCTCCTGAGGACACGTACCTTTGGAGTGTTCAATATGCCTACGTTCCTGGAGATCGCTTTAGTCAGGTTGGGCAAATAAGCGGCACGCGTGCGCATGACCGTGTATTGGGGACTATACCCGCTGGCAATGCGGTTCTCCGTGGCTTCAAATTTGTCTACCAGCCGTTTTTTACGAGTGGAGATGATCATCACATTCAGCAAATATCTGTTCGTCCCAACACGACAGGCACAGCGTTTCTTGTTTTCCGGGACCAGAATGGAGATGACGGGTTCGATTGGGAATATCGATGGGCGATTCTCAAGCCGATACAGGTATTGCCGGGAGGAGGTGTCGGCGGCGGCGCAGAGCTATTTAGCATTCCGGGCAAATGACGTTGAAGCGACCGCTTGCAAGGCCGTGCGCGGCTCGCGTCGGAATTGACGAAGAGGAACGCTACGCCGTTTAGGACAAGATCACCCTTCCGGCTTCTCCTCGATCACAGCCGCGAACGCGGCGCGGGCTATTCTGAGCGTGCGGCAGATCGCTAGCGTCTCGTAGGTCTGCCCGCGCTCGTCCCATTCCTCGGCGTTGAATTGAAGCCCGGGCAGCCAGTGGTTTTTGTGTTTGTCTACCTGCGCGCGATTTAGCCGGCCTTCGAGTGGCAGACCGCTTCCACCCTGTTTCCGCTCGGATCAAGCAGGAAGGCAGCGTAGTAACTCGCATGGTAGATATCCCGAATGCCAGGAGGACCGTTGTCCGTTCCTCCGTTCACCATCCCTGCTTCCCAAAATGCATCTACTGCCGCTCGATTGGGCGCTTTGAAACACCAATGCCGTGCCGGAGCGTCATCTGGCTGACCACCGACCTTGATCACCAAGTAATTCCCGTCTGGATGGTCCCCATCGCACCGCTCGCCGTATCCTAGCCGCAGCTCGGATTTGGGTATCCTTCGTATGCCCAATGCCCTCATGATGGCATCGTAAAACTTCTCGGCAGCGCCAATGTTAGTGACCGTGATGGAAACGTGATCAAGCATGTGCCGACACTCCAAGGTGTGACAAACGAAGTTGGCGTCAAATCCGCCCCCATCTGCGATTAGCCGGGCCGTCGTCAGCGTCCCCAATCCTCTTCCGCCTCGCGCCGCACCGCCGGAGCCGCCGGGTTCTTGACCTTGAGCCAATGCCTGGAGCAGCTTGGTCGGTATCCCCGAATGGGGGATACACGAGACGGGCGCGTGTGTTGTCGTCCGTGCTAACTCCGCTTTTGGTACGTGCACGGGGAACGATCCCCTATAGATCACGTTGGCGTTCATCGCAGCGGTGACGTACAGGCCGCTTGAGTTTACTCAAAAAGAGGTGAGCCATTTATGCAACGACGAAATCTTACCTTCGCGGCGGCAGCCGTGGCGTTGATGTTGGCAGCCGCACCTGCCCTCGCACAAGGCGCTGGCGGGGGAGCCGGTGGTGGTGCGGCTGGAGGAAGTGGTGGTGCGGCTGGCGGAATGGGTGGAATGGGCGGAACAGGCTCCGCCGGCACGGTGGGTGGAAATGGCGGAACAGGCTCCACCGGAACGAGCGGCACCACCGGCGGGACGGAATCAGGTTCGGCCAACTCGCGGGGCAATTCGGCCAACTCGCCGGGAACCACGGGCGCCACGCCGGGAAGCACGGGCGCCACTGGAAATACAGTCGGTCACTAAGATATTCCGGTGTGATTTCATCGCCAAGCGCGCGACGACATGGCCATCGCCGCGCTGCCTTGCCCATCGGCGCGCTGTTGGGCGTTGTCGCCGCCGAATAGTCGCTTGGCTGGTTGCGTCATTTCCTCCCTCCTGTGCGAGCGGCCGGGGGCGCAATCCCGCCGGCCGGCGCGCGTCCATGGTAGGCGTCAGGCGGCTTGAGGCATCTTGAAGTCGGGAAAGACTTGCCGGATGCGCCACAGTCATGAAAGCGGTAATGGAAAGTTGGCGACGCGAGCTCACGCCCTGCGAATTCCAGGTTGCGGTCCTGGTCAGTCGGCGGTCTGAGTAACAAGGAAGTGGCACGGCACTTAGGGGTAAGCGATGGCACGGTGAAGCTTCACGTCCACAAGATCTTACTGAAGCTTGAGCGCCCGGCGCGCGGTGCTCGCTTCGTCAATGTATGCGGAGCCGGGGACATACTCCGTCGTTTCGATCTTCGGCACGTCGAGCGCGTGCTTGATGCGGCACATTTCGGTGGCCGATTTGCGCTCGGAAACCTCATCGTGGTCGTCGGCAAAGCCACCGGGGCGAGAGGTTTTTTTGAAGAGCTCGTTGACGCTCGTTTCGATCGCTGCGAGCCGCTTATCAGTTCTCGCGTCGCCCTCTTCGAGATTGCGGCTCGCCTCTTTGATTTCGGCGACGAGCGACCCGAGTCCTGAATAGTCACTCATGAATAAAGCTCCAAATTTTAGCCGCGTTGCTGCGCGGCTGATGATCCTCCTTTCATCTCTATCGCACCGGCAAGGATAAGCCCGAAAGCCGCGCAGGCAAAGTCGAAAAAGCGCGCCGACCGCCACGGACGACGCGCCCCTTCGAGGAGATCATCATGCTTCTTGGAGGCTGGGCGAGGCCCCAGCGCCGCAATCCTAACACGAGGCGGCCCGCGTCGGTATCAAGAGGTTTCCCGGCGCGGGCCTTCGCGAAGGAGATGAGAGACGCGCGCGCGCCTCTCATATTAACAACTAAGCACGCCCGCCGCCGATGCCAGACCGCGTAAGCGTCGCGAGGAGGTCGTCGCCCACGAGCGCTTCCGCCTCGGCGGGGGCGAGCGCCCTGAAGCTCGGCGGTCTGCGCGATGCATTAGGGGACGGCAGTGCCGCGCCGCGCGCCTTGCGGCGAGCGCCAGAAACCGCTTGGCTTCGTGGGCGGCGAGTTTGCGGAAAACGGCGAGGCGATGGGCGGTTCTCACGTATTAGAAATGCTTCTTACCATGGAAAAGCTTCGCCCCGATTGCGTCTTCAAGGGCAGGTCGGAGTTCGCGAACGGCCAGTGAGTGGCGCTCAGTCGAAGAAATTTTCGTGGTATTACGGCGTACCAAGGCATACCAAGATGTATTGTGATGTACAGTGATGTTAGCGAGTATTAACGATCCACAAATTGCCCTTTTCCCAACGACACCACACGGCTAGATTTACTGGGCGAACATTTGCCTTTGGTTTCCAATTTTACAGATTTCCGCAATTGCGGAAATGCCAGGCCCGCCGCCCGGCATCCTCCTTATCAAAGACACAGGTTCGCAGGCCGGGCGGGGCTGCGCATCCGCGTGATTTTGGATTGCCCGTGTCAATACGGTTCCGCATCGAGCCGAGAGACGTACCGCGACAAGCCGTTGCCCGCCGGCTCGGTTTGACTGAGGCCGAGTTCGATGCGCGCTACGACAACTTGATCGCGCGTGGCTTTCCTGCACCTGACGTGGACACTGGCAATTTCGACATGCTGGCGGTCGACCGCTGGTGCGATGCGCGTCATCCGCATTTGTTTGGCGGTGCCAGCGCCGCCATGCAAGCGCGTGACGCAAGCACAGTCGCGAAGGAGAGAATCGAGAAAATGAAAGCGGGCGGCGGCCGTGGCTGAGGTGAAGATTCCGAACTATCAGGTGCGGCGCAACGGGCGCGGCTTTTGGGAGCCGACGCCGCGCATGCGTGCGCTCGGATTTCGTAGCATACCGTGCGGTCCCGATGGACCAGAGGCGTGGGCCATTGCTCGGCAATGGCAGAACCGATGGGAGGCGACCCGAAAGGGCGAGGCACCCGCGCCGGCGATGGCGACGGCGGAGAATTTGTCGCCCGACGAGATCGAGGAGTTGACCGTCTACCCGTCGCGCTCGATCGGCGAAGGTTTCCGCCGTTTTCGGCGCACCGACGAATGGAAGAACAAGGCGCCGCGCACGCGCGAGGATTGGTGGCGGGTGTACCGGCGCATCAAGCCGGTGTTCGGCGATTGCGATCCGAAAACGGTGACACTCGAAGACCTCGATGCCTGGCGCACGATGATCGAGCAAACGGTGTCGCTGCGCGAGGCCCACCGCTGCATCAAAATCTGGCGTGCACTATGGCGCAAGCTGGCGGCACTCCACTGCTGCGTGCGCGACGATGATCCGGCGCTCGGCATCACCAACCGCGCCGCCAAGGGCCGGTCGGCGGTGTGGACCGAGGGCGAGGTGGTGCGCCTGTTCAAACGGGCTTGGCGCGAACGTTATTACGGACTTGCCGCAGTGATCGCGGTGTTATGGTCGACCCAGCAGAGTCCGGGCGATGTTCGCACGCTGCGAGCCTCGCAGTTGGTCGCCGATGGCGCCGGAGCGGTTTTCTTCACCGACCGGGCCAAGACCGGCAAGCCAATCGGCGGTGCCCTCAGCGACCGCGCACTGGCCGCCGTCGAAGCCTATCTGAAAGTACTCGGCGTCGAGCTACACGGCGACGCCTTCCTTTTCCGCAACCGCAGTGGCGCCCCCTATTCCAGCGACACGCTCGGCGACGACTTCCGCGACGTGCGGCACATGGTATTCGGCTCGGACGAGGCCCGGACATTGGCCGACTTCCGCCGCTCCGGGGCCCAGGAGGCGTTCGCTGGGGATGCCCAGCCCGCCGACGTGTCGCATGCCATGGGCAACACCATAGCCACCTCGAACATGCTTTTTGCCACCTACAATCCGGTGAACATGGCCTCCGTGCGCAAGGTGCATGAGGCCCGAATCAAGGGCCGCCGCAGGCTGCGGGAGGGGGGCCGGACCACCCGCCCGGCGCTCGGCCGCAAGGCAAAAGGGAGAACGGAATGAAGCCAAAAAGTCGGAACGGACGGCCAGGAAAAGTCGGAACGGACCGGGACACCCCGGCTAAGTCATTGATAAATGGCGGGAGCGACGGGACTCGAACCCGCGACCTTCGGCGTGACAGGCCGACGCTCTAACCAACTGAGCTACGCCCCCGCGGGCGCGTTGCGCAATTAAGGCCGCCCCCCCTACAAGTCAAGAATTTACGGCCTAAATCGGCCGCAAAGGTCCTGCCTTACACACGCCATACAGCCGGACGAAATACCGCCACTAAGCCGAAAACATCGGTGGAATCGGCAAAACAAGCGTGGTCAGGCGGAGCCGAATCGTCTAACTGCTGCGCGGTAAGGGTCAATTTCGTCCGCCCACCGCCCATCCCAGGAGGGTCTAATGGCAAGCAAACCAGCCACTACGGTAACGCTGAAGCACCTTGCGGCAAGCCTCGCGGAAGACAACGAACTTTCGAAAAAGCAGGCAGAAGCCATTCTCGGCGGCCTGGTGGGTCAGATTGTCAAACATCTGAAAAAGGGCGAGCGCATCCGCATCGGCGGACTGGGCATCTTGCAGGTGCGTCGGCGCGCTGCGCGCACGGGGCGCAATCCAGCAACGGGCGAGCCCATCCAGATCAAGGCTAGCAAGAAAGTCGCCTTTAGGCCCTCTAAGGAACTGAAAGAAGCAATCTGATTAGCGGGAGGTAGTGGCCCCGACCGGCGGATCCTACACCGAGGCGCGCCGGCGCGCCTTACCTTGGCGGTGAGAAGGCGAGCGGACAGCGTAATTGTTTGGTATCCGGCGTTTGGCCCGATACGGTCAACGCGTGCCGCGTGCAGTCGCGTGGCCCCCGCTATCTCAGGTGCTTGAGATCGACGGCTGTAGGATTGGCATCCATCCTTACCAGCGGGACCAGGCGTGCCACCGCCGGAAGCCCCAGTATCGACCGCCGCTGTAAAACGAGTAGAGCGGAGGAGCATAGCTGTAGCCATAGAAGGCCGGCGTATAGCCATAGCTATAGCCGTAATATGGAGAAGCGAAATGGCCATAATACGGAGAAGCGTAATACCCGTAATAAGGAGCGGCCAGCGCGGTACCGATGATCGCTCCCGCGGCTAGCCCCAGCCCCAATCCACCCCACCCCCAGCCTCCGCGCCAGCCCCACTGCGCCTAGGCAGAGCTGGGCAAAGAGACAACAGTTCCAGCCATGAGGGCCGCTGCCAACGCCGTGGTCGGTAGCTTCGGGATAGTCATGGCGTGATCTCCTTTGGTGAGCCGCGCGGTAAGACGGGGCCAGTATGCGCCTTCAAACCATTAGCCGCGATCTTAGTTCCGGACCAGCAGCGCGACGGACTTTCTCTGTCGCTCTATCAAAAAGACGGTAGCCACTCACCGCCGGAATGCATTTGTTCCATAGTTGCAGAAGCAATGCGCAAGCGTGCAGAAACGAGAACAAGCCTTTGCCTGGCGAGTGAGCGTGCCACACATCGAGGCCTTCGCCCTTGCTGAAAGTCGCCCCGATCATCCGCGTCTCAGAGATGGCGGCCAAGTTGCGCCGAGATTTGAACGCGCCCTTTGCTGGTCAGATGTCCTTGCGCAAGTCCTACGAACTTTCTCTGGAACAAGAGGCAAGCCGTCTTCGGCAAGCGAGCAGCCCCGATATCAGCCGCCCGCCCTATCATGGCCGCCTCGACTGACGTCGAGGCGGCAGACATCGCTCGCCCGGCGCAGTAAAGTTACAGTCTTATGTCTGAACAATCGGTCATCGTTTGGGACCTGGAGACGGTGCCTGACCTGTCGGCCGCGGCGAGGATGCTCGGCCTTAGCGACGCTCCACAGACAGACGTCCGCGCCGCGTTAGGGCCGGGGTTTCCCAAGCATCCCCTTCACAAAATCGCGTGCATTGGAGCGTTAATCGCCAGCCCACAGCCCGAGGGCTGGCGAGTCGATGCGCTCGGTGCGCCACACCTTGGCGAGCGGCCCGAAGCAAGGCTGATAAGCGACTTTATCGAAAAGATCGGGCAGCTGCGCCCGCAGCTCGTGACCTTCAACGGCCACAGCTTTGACCTGCCGGTACTCCGATATAGAGCGATGGTGAACCGGATCCCGGCCGAGGGATTGCAGGTGCGACCGTACTTTCGTCGCTATGCCGAAGATGCGCTAGATCTGTGCGATGTCCTCGGCTCTTACGTGCCGGGATCAAAGGTCAAGCTTAATGAGGTTGCCAAAATACTCGGCCTCAGCGGCAAACCCGAGGGACTTGATGGCGCTCGGGTCGAGGAAATGGTCAATGCTGGACAGATCGAGGAGGTTGCCCGCTATTGCGAAACGGATGTCCTTAATACCTATCGGGTTTGGTTGATTTACGAGCTATTCCGCGGGGCGATCTCCGCGGAGCAGCTCGCGTGGAGCGAGCGACAACTTCGGGAACTTGTAGCGAGCCGCAAGGCAGTTAACCAGCACTTGTGCGCAGCGGTTGGCTTAGGACCTGTTTGTTCGAACAGCGATTCGGCGCCGCAACTGAAGAGCACAGTACCATGAAGCTGAGCCAGTCCATCGTCGCGCCGCAAATTGCGCCGTGTCCGACAACAACTGCGAGCGACCTCTTCTGCAAGTCACGTTAGCGCAGCCATTTGCGCCACACTCGCTGCCACGCTATCAGCCGGTCGGCGGAGGAGCCCTGCGATTTTTCGTGAAATGCACCGCATCTGTTACCGGAGATTTCTTTTCGCTTGTAACATTTCCGGCAGCAGCTATTGCATCGCGGGATGACAAATTTGAAATTGAACCGCAGTTGCTCCGTCCGATTAGTTCACCACCCGACGCAGCAGCCCGGCGCGGGCCGCACTTGGCGAATCCAATCAGTCTTGTTGATTTAGATCAGGATCGATAATTGGGTTCTTGCAAGGAAGAGCGCTTTTTCATGGCGAGGGGAAGAGTGGAAGAAATTAATGCCGCGATGAATGGCAGTGTCGATGCCGCGAGGAAATACCTCAGGAACTCGAACCGGCGGCGAGTCTCTCTTCGGTATGGGAAGCCGTCGAGACCGCGATCCCGCCTTGAACAAAACCGGAAGCGGTTCGCTTTTTGGTTTTGACGTCGCTTGATTGGCGTTATTCTGCGAACGAATTGACCTCATGATGGCTCAAAGCGTTTCATAGTGCCGACTTCCCGCCGCCCACTAGCGCCGAAATCAGAGATGACACTTGATAGTTTAGCTGCAGCGAAGCATTTTTTGCGACCGAAGCAAGTGAGGTCAACGTCGGTGAGTAATGTGGAGAGCGACCATGGCTATCCATCACCTGTTGGACAGTTTTGCGTTCGATCCCGAAGAGATTCAGTACGTCGTCAAAGCATACGAGGATGCGTTGTCGGCGCTCGGCTTGGCGAAGTCGAGGTGATCCAGCAACCCGCCTTCTCGCAAAGAAGATCATAGAGATTGCGCGGACCGGCGAACGTGACCCGATAAAAATGCGCAGGCGAGCTATTGAAAAGCTCGGGACGTCTCGACTCCATTGCAAGACCGGGAAATCGGTGACATTACGGCGTGCTGTCTAGCCAAAACGGCCTTTATAGCTGCTACATGCGGCGACACTTGTGCCGAAATCGCTCACGACCCGACAGCACTTGCGAATTGCCGCTCGGCATAATGACGTCGAAATTCCGTTTCGCGACTTGATCAAGCGTTGCCAACTTATGCGGGAGGGACAGCGTACGACTGTCGTGATCGGCCTCAGCCACGATGCCGGGCGTGGCAAGCGCGACAGGGAGGAAAAGCAAACATGCTCACCAGGCGAGCTTGCAGGGTTTTGCGCCTTGCGCAATCTGCGGGGCGATGGGTTTCGTTGCGACAGACGGCTGGTACAAGGCGCACCGCAGCGGCAGCGGGCGGATTGAAGTGAATGACGGCATCGCAAATGGATGGGCCGACCCGGACTATGAGACAATCACTATGTGCGTTGAATTGAGCCGGGAACTGACGGAACCTGGTCAGCGGTCCTCTGTTGATAGAAGGTCCGGGGCTGGCAAGAAAGGAGCTCACCTCATGAAGCGACTTAAGCCGCTCGCCTTTGCCATCTCTGCAGTTACGCTTGCCTTGGCCGCATCGGTGCCGGCGCGCGCCGATTTCGCTCTCGTCCAGTTCGATAATGCGCGCTGTGAAGTCTGGTCAAACAGTGCCGACAATCCATGGGGGGCCGGCTGGACGAAGCTCCTTGTTGGTATTCCCGATTGGAATTCGGCCGAGGCAGCCTACCACTCCGCGCGCGCCCAAGGCCTGTGCCACTGATTGGAGGCGACGTCCTCGCAAAATTTGCTGTATAGATCTTGAGGACACGCTGCGATTGACAACCGAAAGACTTAAGTGAGTACGTTCCTTTCCATGATCTTGCCCCGGCTAATGCCGGGGCTTTTTTGCGAGCGTACATCGGCCGCAGATCGCCACAGATTTATTCAATGCGGCCCGGGCCGGGTTACCGTTATTCTAGACGTGAGAGCTTGAGTGCGCCCTATTCTTTTGGCTGGCACGCACACGGAGCACCAATCGCGCGGGCTGTCAGACTACGGAGATCGCGGCAGTGCCAAGTCGCCAGTATACGTGGCGCGAGCATCCACCGGCAATGTTGGAGGAAATGCGCACGTCGGTTACCGCACCCACTTTCATCGTGCTGATGGTGGGCGGTGCAGGGATCGAACCTGCGACCTTCCCGGTGTAAACGGGGCGCTCTACCGCTGAGCTAACCGCCCGAGAGCCTAGAGTTCGGATGATGGAAACAATCTTCAATTGCGGGCATTCTGCTGGACGGCAACTTGCGTGTAAAGCGGACGCTCTCACAACGAGCTAGCGACGTTGCCGGCATATGCATCCCTGCATCGCCGCGCACTGGAGGCTTCTGCGACGTAACCGCGCAAATCCGCCCGGCGTGCCCCAACGTGCGTGAGAACGGGAACTGAGGGCAGCGGACGCCAACCTCAAGCTGCCGTCACGCCACGCTGGCAGAGCAAACTAAAGCTCGTCGCACTCGGCAGGATCGCGCGGAACGTCGGTCGCGTTCCCATCATCGCCGAGCGGGTGTGACGGTCCGCGTGCCACGTGCTCGGCGAGCCGCACCCAAGACTGCGCTAAAGTCAGCCAAAACGCCTTGTCGGTGTCGTCCTGAGAGCGCTGCGCCATCACAACGCATTCTTCGGCGTAACGGCGATGGTTCTCGGAAGCCGTCCCCATGATAGTCCCCCGTACGGCGGGCCTGCGATGTCAATGCGCGACTACGGCAGGGGCGGGATGATCAGGCGGCGCATAAGGGCGATTCCGCCACCAACCAGGCGCTCGGAACTGGCAGCGGATATCTGCTATTCGCGCTTGCCAGGCTGCACGGTGGCGATGGAGGCGTGCTGTGGAGCGCATCACCTTGGCCGCCAACTGGTCGCCCGGGGGCACGAAGTGCGATTGATGTCGCCGGAATATGTCCGTCCCTACGTCAAGGCGCAGAAGAACGATGATCGGGACGCCGAGGCGATCGCCGAGGGCCCGGGACGCGCGGATCTCCATCTTGGCCAGGGATCACCGAAAGGCCGAGGCACGCCCCGCCACAAGGTGAGAGGCAAGCAACACGTAATTTCTTCCAAAATCATCATGGTCTCTATGCAAAAATCGATCAGCTGCAATGCAGCAATAAAATTGTGCATCGCGGCATCTATATGTGCCGGGTGAGTTCCGGCGAAAGTCGGGTAAGGGACATTCGAAATGTTTATTGATTTTCTTCGGTATCTCCACGCTTGGCGCCAATATGGGGTTACGGTGCGCGAGCTTTCTGGCCTGACTGACCGCGAGCTGGCGGACCTTGGGATCGCGCGGTCGGATATTCCGCGTATTGCCTGGGAAGAGCCCCGCAATACCCCGTAACTTCAGGTTGGTCGCGCGACCAGGTGACGGCAGCGAATGGGCGGCTTACCGGATCCGAAGCCGAAGCGATTTTGGCTAGGCGCGCTGGCGCAAAGCTGGGCCCGTCATGGCGCAAATCGCGGCCGTGAATGGCGGCGCGGGGATTCGTGGGGCTTTTGTCGGCTAGTGACTTTTCCAGTCAGCCGGTATCCCATATGTTTTCGGTGCCGTCAGATATTGTGTTGGAATTGCGTAGGCGTGATCTCCGGTGGGAGTGACGTTATCTGATCATGCAGCCAGGTCAAGCGGCTGCACGATATTTTTTGTTGCTAGCGTTTTCCAGCCATCGATCTTGCGCATGGTGATCTGACCGGAAGCAAGCAGTGCCCAGAAAAGCATGGCAGCGGTATCAGATGAAGGCAGCACCGTCTGGGTCTTGATCCGTCGTTTGAATTCCTCATGCAGGCGTTCGATAGCGTTCGTGGTGCGGGCGCTCTTCCATTGGTCCGGCGGAAGCCTCGTGAAGGTGAAAAGGCGATCGCCGGCTTCGTTTAAGCTGTCCGAAACGGCACTGTGCCGCGCACGCCATTTGCGCAAGAACGCGATCCGTCGCTTCGCCACCTCCTCGGGAGTATCCGCGTAGATCATGTCGTCGTAGTCAGCTTTGATCTCGTCGTGAAGCCGCTTGGGTGCGTGGGCAAGCAAGTTTCTAACTTTGTGCACTGTGCAGCGCTGCGTCGGCACATCTGACCAAATTGCCTCTAACGCAGCATCAAGGCCCGAGCCGCCATCGACAATTAAGAACTCGGGCTTGCGCAGGCCGCGCTTGATGAGATCATCGAGAACCGCCCGCCAGGCCTCCTTGGTCTCGCCACCGACGTTCTTTATCGAGAGCAGAACTTTTTGCCCGTCTTCTCGCACGCCAACCACCACCAAAAGCGAGATCGACGTAGCCTTCCGATCGAGCCGCACACGAACAACCGTACCATCCAGAATCAGCCGCACAATCGGTTCGTCCGCGAGCGAGCGGGCATTCCAGGCTTGCCAGTCGCTGTCGACCTTACGCCACACGCGACTGACGGTATCCTTGCTGACCTCGCCGCGGAAAAGCGTCGCCAGCGCCCGACGGACCCGGCGGGTATTGACCCCAGACAGATACGCACCGGCAATCAGCGCCTCGGCCGCTTTGGTGCGCCGCTCGTAAGCCGGCAATACGCGGCTCTTCCACTCCACGGTCTTGCCGTTGCCGTCAGGGGCGTTCAGCCGGGCACGTGGAACGCTAATCTGCACTGGGCCGAATGTGCCCACCAGCGACCGCGACCGATGGCCGTGCCGGTGTCCGCTGACGCCGGCCGGCCCCTCGCCGGAGGGGCCTTCAGCCTTCGCCAATCGGCCGTAGCGTGGCCGCGATAGCGCCTCCGCGAGCTCGATCTCGATCATGTGCTCGATGAAGGAACGAACCCGCTCGCGTACCCCTGATTCGATCGGGTCAAACCAGTCCTCAAAAAGCTGGGCGCTCGCCTCAGGTCTCGAATGCGCGACTGCAGGCTTCGTGCTAGTCCTTTCCATGGCGTGGTCTCCATCGGCGGTTTCAACGCGCCGAATTGTTTGGGTTGAGCAACCCGGAGACTACGCCACTCTCAATTCCCACCAACCCTGCGACGGCACCCTGTTTTCTCCCGCTTTGTACTAAGTGCGCCCGATACTGTTGCGCATTGCCGAGGATGTACGGCAGTGCCTCGAACTAGCAGCCGAGGCAAGCGAGAGCGCGCGATCCCAGCTAAATTCGGAGCGCAAAGCTGAACTTCTCGACATGGAGCGGCGCTGGCGGCGGTTAGCGGAGAGCTACCGTTTGGTGGAGCAATTAGAAATCTTCATTTTGGACGGGAAACAGCAGATGCGCCAGTCGCTACTGCGCCAAATCGGCGCCTTGGAGAGGGCGAACGCTAAACTGCGCAAGGAAAAGGGCTTGAAATAGAGAAGCGGTTTCACACCTCGTAATTTCTTGGTATTGGCATCGGTCAACGCAACGACCGACCGGGAGCGCGTCGATAATCTTTCTTTCAGCAACACTCATTGGCGCGGAGCGGCTGGACGATTTCTCAAAGGATTTGGCACGCGCCAAGAAGGCATTCGCGCCGCGCAAGTAATGGCATCGGGCTTGCGTTGCGCTGCTTTCGATTGCTTACCCTCCCCGATCCTGTGGTCATCGAGTGCGCAATTCGTCCCGCATCGGCGCCTAGCGTAATCGACTGACCAACTGCATCCGCGAGCCACTCTGGCGAGCGCGCCGCGGTCATGTTGACGCTGTTTCGAACTTGCCGGCTCAACGACGTCGATCCTCAAGCCTGGCTTGCCAACGTGCTCGCCCGGATCAACGATCACAGTATCCACAGGCTCGACGACTTCTTGCCGTGGAACTGGGCCGCCGAGAGGGAGCGTGGTAAAGTGGCGGCATGAGTGCCGCCACTATCGCTCGCCTCAAGATCACCCTCGATGATGTCAAGCCCGCGGTCCTGCGCCGCGTCGAGGTGCCGTTCGACATCCGGCTCGACCGACTTCACCTGACCATCCAGGCGACCATGGGCTGGACCAATAGCCATCTCTACGAGATCCGCGCCGGCGGCGTCCGCTGGGGCACGCCCTATCCAGATGCGGACTGGGCCGGCGACTTCATCGATGCACGCAAGGCGCGGCTCGGCGACCTCATCGAAGACATGGGCTCAAAGACGCTGAAGTATCTGTATGACTTCGGCGATGGCTGGGAACATACGATCAAGATCGAACGCCTGATCGATCGCTTACCGGGCATCCTTTACCCGCGCTTGATCGAAGCCAAGGGCCAGTGCCCGCCCGAGGACGTCGGCGGTCCTTGGGGTTATGCCGAGCTCCTCGAGGCCATCGCCGACCCCACACACGAGCGCCATCGCGAATTCAAAGAATGGCTCGCCGACGAGTTCAATCCGCACGTCGTCGACGTCGATTGGCTATCCGAAAACGTCACCGAACTGGCTCAGCGCTGGTCCCGTCAACCCGCCACCAAGCGCCGCCGTGCTGGGTAGCCGCGGTCGGCGCGCCCGTGACGCTGCGAGCAGCTCCGATTGAGAACTTTGTGCCACCGCGCGAGCTTCGGTTCGTAAGCGTCGGTGAGGTGCTTGGCGACGATGCCCTCGAGGTCGGCGTCGACCGCGGCCCAGTAAAGCGCCCGCTCACAACAGGAGTATCAGCCTTGAGGACGACTTTTGGACGAGCCTGCAGCAGATCGCGCGCGATCGCCCACCGCTTCACCGGGTGCGATCTCTTCAGGCCACACCCCCTCCATGTACACCAGACTCTCTAGAAGGTCTTTCACTACCCGACTAGATTTTTCCGATACCGGTGCAACCTCTAGCAACTTGAAGATGGCCTGGTTGATCCCCCATAGGGCGTAATCAGGGTCTTGCGAAGTCTCCTTACTTGTGCGGAGTCGCTCATTGCCGGTGCTGAGACCGACCGTGTGAAGCCAGGCTTCCTCATCGACTTCCGCGAAGTAATCGGACTTTTGGTAAAGGGATTCAAGAACCGAGCTTGGGATAGTGGGATTGGTAAGCAATGTGTTTATCGCTTTCGATTGCGGATTGCGCCACCAGCGCTCGTCGTCGAGAGTTAGCCCCTTGGCAAATAGCGCCGAAAAAGCCGATGTCCTCCCAGACCCAGTTCAACTCATCTAGAAAATTGCCGTTTGAGAGACATGCAATTCGGAGGCCTAGGTTATATTCATCGGTATTGTTCGTCCCGTCATAGAGGGTTTTGACAACCTTGTTATCGAAGGCGAATTGCGCGAGAGCAAGATTGATGAGCTGGTTATCGCGCGTGAGGAGTGCCGCCTCGAGCTTCCCCTCTCTCGTCGAGAGGAAACGATGTGTACGCTGCTTTCCGTAAAACTTCAGTTGCTGGTAAACGAACTCGAGAGATGCGGCCATCAGGCGCGCCGACGTCAAAGCTTCCGGTTCCTTTAAGTCCCACTCCACTATCCTACCTCATCCCAACGCCCTGCTACCGCCAGGAGCGCGAGGCTGCCGGGCTCGGAGCTGCTGAAAGAGAAACGCGAGCTGGCGGTGACCACGGCGCCGTGTTCGGGGTCACCGGGAGCGCCGCTTCTTGCACGATCTCAGACACGTAGTGTTGATTGGCGGGTGTTTGCTGGGATTCTGCCGATTAATTGTCGTATCCGACGCTGCAGCCTAGGCCAGCGACCGCGCCAATGAAGCTCACCTTCGGCACTGCAGTCTTATCGGGACCGAGCTTCGGAAACTTGTAGCTGACCTCCATTGACCTCGCCCGCTTTTGCCGCTTGATCTCCTCAGCTATGTGCGTTCTTTGGCCGCAAAACGTAGTTTGGATACGCGCATCAAACTCTCGCGGTCGCTCGCACGCATATGCGTGTGCGCGAACTCGCCAGCTTCGCAGGCTGACCACCGACACGCATGCCGTTGCCCAGAATTATCCGTGGTGCGTTACGCAAAGGAAGGTGACGGTGAGAGCTGCGGACTTACCACCTTCGACCAGTGCATGGCCAATGTCAGCGGAATCGGCCGTTAGCGCTGGCGCCCCGAAAGGGCCATGAACATCGCCTGCCTGGGATTGGCGCCTGTGTCACCTTTTTGTGCTACCGTTCGATCGCTTTCCGTACGTCTTGTGGCTCTAATGCACTCGGCCAGGACCGCAAAGGCCCATATTCTAAGGGCGTTTGTGGTGCCGGGTGAGAGGATCGAACTCCCGACCAACGGTTTACAAAACCGCTGCTCTACCGCTGAGCTAACCCGGCAAACCCTTATCACATAAGGCTTTCCTGCACCTCAACGGTTTTCAATGGCACAGCCTGTGCCGGGATTTGTGCCATGGAATGCTCGCCTTTCGCAACCCGTTGCTCATCCGACGTGAGGTATTCGAGATACATTTCCGTGGTGCGAACGCTGGTGTGGCCAAGCCGTGCCTTAAGGTCATAGATCGAGCGGCCGTCCTTGAGCCATTGCACCGCATGCCAGTGACGCAGATCGTGGAAGCGGAACGGACGTATCCCCTGCGTGCGATGTACAATGCCGTAGAACCGACTCGCGAAGTTATGGCTGGCCTGGAACGGGAATAGCAGGTCTTCTATGTCGGACGTTTCGGCCGACATAGACCGGATCAGGTCGTATCCACCGAATGGCTCAAGGTCGATCACGCGCCGCTTGTTGCGCTTGCCTATGAGCGTCATCTGATGGCGGCCATGGTCAACGTGATCTCTCCGGGCGTTCAGCAATTCATCCTGCCTCGCCCCGGTCGCCATGGCGAGGCGCACCATGTCGGCGACCATAGGAGCGCAGCGGTCGATCACTAGCTCGATGTCCCTAGCGCCTGGAAGCTCGATAGGGTCGCGCCGCTCCCTGATCTGCCTCATACGGGCTAGAACGGGATTGTCGTCGCGGTAGCCTTGAGCGACGCAGAAGTTACAGAAGGACGAGAGGGCAACAAGGTCGCGCTTCACGGTCGCCGTGGTAATGCGCTGCTTGCCTCTAACGCGGATAATATCGGCGACTAGCTTGCCGTCGATTGCCGGAAGCTCGCGGCCGTCGATAAACGGCGCGAGTTGACCCATTGAGCACAGATAACGTTGCAGCGTCTTGCCGACGATACTGCGTTCACGCTCTAGCCATGCCGTCCATTCGTCTAATAGGTCGTGAACGGTACGGCGAGCGTCGCCACGGCGCAGTGCGACTACGCGGCTTTTGCCCGCGTCGCGGCGTTCCGCTGCAACCTTTGGATTGCTTGTTTCAAGGGACCACCTGACTTCCCGGCCGTGGTCAACGACTCGGCCCCAAAGGATACCGCCGCGCCAATAGGTGCCCGGAGGTGCTTTCCGCTTACGTGCCATTGCTGCTTGCTCTCCTGATCTTGCACGTATGAGGTAAGCCGGTCGAGGTCGAATGTCCATCGGCGGCCAAACTTCGCAGTGCCGGGAATGACGCCTTGGGCCGCGAGCATCTGAACGTTGCGACGTTTGAGGCCGAGAATGGACTCGGCTTCCTCGATGGGAATGCGCCTCATGCCGCCACCTTGCCAGCGATCCAACGCAAGAATTTGCGCCGGGTCGCTAATGCTTTCGAGATTTCTTCGGGGTGCATTACGCTTCGCCGCGCCATCGGCCGATTACCTCACGCAATGACTCTTGCTCGGCGCGCTCTACTACCTTGCAGCGGTCCCACGCTTCCCAATCAATAAGGTCCGCTATCTCTCCCTCGACGCGCTCTCGCAGGTCGTTAGGGTCGAGAGCGTCAAGTTCCCAACAACGGGTGCCGTAATTCTCAACGAACCATTTGTAACGCGAGTCAGACTTCTTGTCGGATGCCGGGAACGAGGGCAGGTCGGTTAAATCGTACCTCATGAGAGCGATACGTTGCAGGGACAAATCCTCGCTGCCGCCGTATTTCTCTATCCGTTGTGGCAAGTCGTGTTCAGACATCCATAGGCCGCTAGGGTCATAGTCGCCGACATATAGCGCCACCAGGAACTTATGCTCGGCGTATCGGGCGGCTTCATAGACGGCCGTGGCGCTAGCGAAACCGTGCATCACGCGGAAGCCGACTCCGTATTCGTCAAGCACGGGCTGCAGGACTCCGCGAACGGTGCCCTTCTCGCTCCACACTTCCACGCGCTCTAACTGCTGGTCCCAGTAGTCGCGCCGATATGACCGAATAACGGCTTTGGCGTATTGTTCAGGGTTATTCCAGCTTGCGACCTGTTCAAGCTCGCGGGTTTCGTCCACTATCCAATCCCAAGGGATCATTCCCTGCTCGCGGGCATCCTTCAGGAGGCGATAGACCCGCTTCATTTCATTTTTTTCCATTGACGGAATGAGCCCGGCGGAGAACAGCTTGTAGCCGACTCCCCTGCCAGTAATCGGATTCGCCTCAGACGCTATCGCGTGCATGGCGTTAATCAGGTCTAGAGATTTCTGGGATTGTCCCCTGACCTTTTTGGGACTGGTCCCAGTTTGAGTCTTAGTCATTGTGTGCTTTTTTGCTGCTGCCTGCTCTGTGGCTTGCTGCTTGCTGGGCGAGGGCGACATCAGGGCGACATCAGCCCCCGCGTTCAGCAAGCAGGCGCAAATTACAAGCAGGGTCCGAGATTGACCACGAACGAGGGTGTGCTCATACACAAGAAGTGCATGGTGCTATGCGACAACTTGTTCAACGTCTGTTCGACGTTCAGATTCTGTTCCGAAATGGTCTATAGATGTACCACTATCACGTGACACACGAGTCACGTTACCGCTCTGGTCCTTATATGGACCCAACAAATAAATGCGATATCCGCATCATAAGGACGGGTTGACTGCGACAGAGGTCGATAGGGTCCGCGATGCGATGGTCGCAATGTCGGCCGTGCTGTGGCGATGATTACGCGCGAAACAATCGGCGGATTATGGAGAAGAGGCAGAATAACAGGGAGCGGCGCGGCGCGACGGCAAGCCACGCTGGCCGGTAACTTGGAGGGTCATTCATGGAGATGATGTGAGGCGGATGGCCTCAAGCTTTGCCGCCTCCCTGGTCGCCATGGGGCCGGACGTAAACCCATCCGCCAGGAGTACGAAGTAGCCCTTGCCTTGGTTGTTAGGGATCAGCATAGCGACGATATGATTGCGATCGCCCCGGTACAGGGAGGGTCCGTCCCAAAACAGACTAGCCATTGGCGTGCTTCCTGTCGAAACAATCACGGCACAAAGTCGTCCAACGAAACTTGTAGGGTTCGACCTCAGCCTTGCGGTCCGCCAAATCCTCATCCTTGCCGCAAGACTTGCAATTGTCCTTGGCCTCGCTGTCGAGCTTGTCGAAATACGCCTCTAACGCCTTGCTGTTCTTGGCTTCGGTCCGCTCGAATTGGCCGCCCTCCCATGTCGGTACGCCATTGACAATTTCGCCATCCGGGACGGTAGCGCCGCGCATCTGGTCGGGCGTTATTTCCGGTCCAGCGATCACGACCCATCGTTTGCCGGGCGAAATGGCTTTTGAGGCCGAAAAAAGTCCCTCTGCCGCAGCGGTTTCTTTGCATAGGTTTGCTTTCTGGCTACCCTGGTAGCCAGATGAGCCTTTCGGCAGCGAAAAACGGCCTAAAACCGCCTTTTTCCGCCAGGCCTCTTTACAGCCCTTCGAGCCGCAAGTCGGGGCGCTATTGGCGACCTTGCGGAAGCGCATAATTCCGTCCACTCCGGGCTTTGATTTGCGGTATTTATCCTCAAGCGTCTTTTCACAGACGCGACAGCGATGCAGGTGGAAGCTCTCATAACAGCCACGGCAACAGAACGCCTCATGCTTGTTGGCCACTGCAGCCGGTAGCTTGGTGCGGCATTTATCGTTGCGGCAGTAATACCGCCGCTTCTCGGCAAAATCGGTCATAGAAATACCAGTAGGAGGCACAGAACGTGCCCATGGTGCGATAAAATCGGAAATGGGTAGTTGGGTAGCCCTCAGCCTCTCGAACGCATGGGCAGGGGCTTTAAATCGGTCAGGTCAGGACATAGGACGCTTCAATAGCTGCGTGAGTTCTGACGGCAACCGCTTCGTGACCTGAGGGGCAGAGTATTGCACGGTAGCAGCACTAGGACGCCCTTGGGCGAGGCGCATGAGGACCGCGCTACGTGCCTGTTCGAGGACACGGGCAACTTCGTCCTCGCTTAATCCATTAATGCCGCCAAGGCATTATCGACCGTCATCATGATATCGCCGCGCACTTGGGCGAGGCGCTGCTGACGCGACACGGGGACGGGACGGGTATCGTCGGTCTTTTTCTTGAAAAACATTCGTCAATGCCTTCTTTTGCTGATGAAACGCGCTCCCGGCCGGGGGCCTTCTGAAACCGGGGGAACGCGTGTCGGAATGTAGAACAATACGGCACTCCGATATTCGGGAGTCTCAATGGTTGGGATATCCAATGGTCGGACGGTCGGAAGCGGCGTGGGCCACGCCGGTCGGAAGCGCCGCATATCCCGGACTCTTCGGAAATTTTGGGCGGCTTGCATCCGTTTCGTTTTGACGATTTGAGTCAGGATTTAGGCCGGTAGTGGGGCGTCGCCTCGAATGGGCGCACGTTGAAAATCTTTCCGACTTGCTCGGCGCAGGTTCGTTATTTGGTACCATTGGAACTAGGCTTTAGTAACATACCCCGGCGTACACCCCTGCCCCGTGCTGTCGCCGCGATGCTCGACTCCGGAGGGGTCATCGATGCTCCCGCGCGATCGCCGCGATGCTCCGCTGCAATGCCCCGCAATGCCCCTAGAACACGGCGCTGGTGAGCTAATCTGTTCGAGTGCTATCGAACCATCTTCTGAACGGCGGACGCAACGTGTGGCTTCCCGCTCGCCGTCACGTGGCCTCGTTCAGCGAGCGCAGCGCTAATCCTGCGGAGCGATAGTCCGTCGCTGTGCAATTGCTTCGCCAGCGCAATAGTCTCTGGCATAGCCTCGGCATAACCTTTGCGCCCCTCGCATTTGCCCGTGTGTTCGCGCTTTTTATCGCGAGCGGCCTTCAATTTTGCGACCAGTCGAGCTTTTTCCAGTTGTGCGAAGCTACCTGCGATTTGGCGCATGGCGACTTTCATGGGGTCATTGGTTTCCGTCAAATCATCGCCGTTCGCGGTCAATACGCGCATGCCCAGCTTGATAAGGACGCCAATGCCAAGCTCTTGCGCCATCAGGTCACGAGCGAAACGGCTTGCGTCCTCGACAAGCACCACGCGGACGCCATTGCCCTCGATCCTGTTCAGTAGCGCAGCAAAGCCGGGGCGGCTCTCGATCGGATCGGCACCGCTGACAGCCGGATCATTGAACCAATCAACCACCTCGAAACCGGCCTGTTTGGCAAACCGTGAAATGGCGCGGCGCTGGCGCGGTTCACTGTCCTTGCCCTCGCCGACATTGGCGGCCGACGATGTACGCACATAACCGACTGCGTGAACCAGATTCCGCTTTTTTGCCATTGCCTTAGCCCATTTCGTACTGCGTATCTCAAGAAAAACAGTACACAAACGGGCTCAGACGGTCAAGGGAAAAGCGGAGCGACAACCCGGCCGGGTACATCCGCCGGATCGCGGGTTCGCTCGCCCCCGTGCCGCGATCATCCTCATGAAAACGGCACGATTGGAAGGCAACCGGGGAGCGTAGGGAGGGACGCTGCAACCCGGTTGCCAAGTCCGCGCCGGGAGGCAAGGCACGGCGCGGGGTTCTGTTAGTCGGTACCATTGAAGAATTGCGCCGAGCGCGCCAAGTAGCCCAATACGCTTGGGTCCGTCGTCTAGCATCCTCGATCACGGCAAGGCGACGCGGGTCATTAGGCTTGAGGTGATGCGCACAGGCAAGGCACGGCGCGGGGTTCTGTTAGTCGGTAGCCATTGAAGAATTGCGCCGAACGCGCCAAGTAACCCAATACGCTTGGGTCCGCCGTCTAGCATCCTCGATCACGGCAAGGCGACGCGGGTCATTAGGCTTGAGGTGATGCGCACATACGTCCTCTCGCGGCAGACTGTTTGCCATGCAGCGCTTGCCCTCTTTGGTGATGCCCTTGCAGCGCCGATATTCTCGATATCCGGCCATTGTAGTTACCTTTTGATACTAGATTACTGTTTGTGACTATGCGCGCACGAACGCACGCGCAAAGATCGCAGGCGAAATGCGGAGCTTCTAGGAAGCCCTAGCCCAACTTGACCAGGGCAAGCTGGGCTAGGAAGCCCGCCCGTAGGCTTTTCCGTCGCCCCGAGGTAAGACCGGCCGAAGCCTTCCGCGCGCCTAGAAAAGTCCTACACGCTAAAGTTGCGGACCTATTCGCCGCTTGACGCGGAACGGAGCGTCCCCGGTCGCTCGCGACGCTTGGATCGCGCGCTCGGAGCGGACGGTCGGCGCGCTGCCTTGAGGGTCGCGACGGTTTCGCGTAGTACGGCGTTCTCGGCCCTTAACCGGGTAATCTCGCGCTCGAAAACTCTAAGCGCGTCGATCTTACCGCCTGGGGCTTAGGCTTAGGACCGGGCTTAAGCTTAACGGTAGGATCGCCAACCCGCCGCCGTCGCATGTAGTGCTTCGCGCAAAGCCCTTAGCGAATCGGCGAATTGCGGCAGCCTTCGATCGTACAATAATTCATTGTTGCCTCAAAAAAATCGCCCCGGCGATTGCTTCTTTGGCGGCAGCGCGTCGCACAAAAAATCTACGGTTTGGCGGGGAGCGCGCTCGTCCCTCTTGGGTTCTCTCAGTCTCCCTTCTTGGGTCCACCAACGGCCTGCCTCCAAATGTCGAGTTCCTTGGATCGGAACGCGTCACTTGTGCGTTGATGCCCTAGGCTTCTGAGCGCAAGACACTGCATATTAAATCGGAGGGCCGACCATGGAATGCACCGAGCAAGGCGGAGTTGCTGTAAAATTTCAGAAGGGGGATGAAATACGCAACATGGTCACGATGGCAGCGGCGGGGGTGCCGGAAATCGGCCAGATACTCAGCGGTACGCTCAAGCTATTCTGGGAGGATACGGGCCCGAGCGATTTATTCAACCAGATGAAGGCGTATGTCGACAGGCTCGTTCCGGGTCTGATCGCTCAACAACACGTCCAGGACCTTGAGAACACCCTTGCCGGACTAATTAACGTTATGAACAATTATCAGCAAGCACCGGACTCGGGTGAGAAGAAAGGCCATCTTTTATTTCTAGTCGACCAGTTGGCCCTGGCCGAACCCAATTTTTTCGATATTCATGACCTGGAAAAAAGCCGCCCCGAACAATATCTTGCCCATTTCATCGCATTTGGCACGCTGAAGATGGTTGCGCTGCGCGAGCTGTATATACATGGGAAGGAATATTATGGCTCAGACGCGGGCACCGCCCTACATCTGAAAAACCTGCAGGATGCCGTTAAAAAGTACACTACTATGGCTGCCGGTATCCGGCCGCGTGCGATGGATTGGCGACGAACCACTCTGAACAAATATCAATATGACGAGGGGGGGCCACGACCCTTTGGGACGACCTATTACTATGTGTCTGATGACGTTTGCGGCTGGAGGCAGGAAGCGGGTTCTAGCGCAACTTACGACAATCGCGACGCGGTGTGGGCGTACCGTTGGGCCCAAGTAGAGCCTGCCTACGGGGCCGACCTCGACGCCATCCTAAGCCACATCGCCGAATGGAGAATGCTTGAGATACCGGTCTCGCCTCCCCCTCCGCAGCGGTACCGGGAAGCTGGCCATTGGTAACAAAAGTGGGGCATACCGGCTAGATTAGATAGTCGGCATCAGTATTCCAGGCGCATTTGTTGGTCAACCGACGTGTTTAGATCATTGGACTTGAGTGGTGCGGCGCGCTAATGGGGCAACATAGGGCCCCTCCCAATCAAACGCCGTGGATCGGGATCAATGCATCATTTCGCTCGGGCTCGGCGCGTTCGCGAAGGCTTCGAACCGCGCCAATTGAAGACGTACTTCGGCCAACTCGCGTAGGACAATAGCTAGGCTCCCGTTCCTTCTCGGCGAGAGCGAAACGAAACTGAGCGCGCTCGCTCTGCAATTGCTCTTGTAGCTGATCGACTAGCTCGGAAGTCGAGCGGAGCGCGGACCTCGCACCGAACTGAAAGGCGACACGATCATGTTTGTTTTTGAGAATTACTGTAGCGGCATCTGGTTTTTCGAATGACGGATTTGCTTGATGCCGGACGTTTGGCGCGCGTCGTCAACGCCTCAATGTCGCGACGAACTGCCGCTTGATAGTCGAGCGCTGCGGCCGGGCGGCGGAGCCGGCGCGGCCGGGACCGGAATAGTCGCGGCGGCACTTAAGGGAAACAACCTGCTGCTGGACCCTCGGCTCGTCCAACCTACTCCGTCCAACGCCCAGCGCCCTCGATTACGGTCGGGGGCGTTTCCTTGTCGGCTATGCTCGACCGTTGAGTTCCTCGACAGGCACCGGTCTCCTCCCAGTCCAGACGGAAGTCATCGCCCTGCGCCTCCCACTTGATGCGGATCGCGCCATTCGGTTCCGAGAGGGCTCCGTATTTGACTGCGTTTGTCGCGCTCTCGTGTAGCGCCAAGGCAAGGCTCGTCACAGCCGTCGCGCCGACCACCACATCGGGTCCACTTGCACTGATGCGTTCACCAGAAATGTCGTCGTCATAGGGGCTGTAAAATCGTTCGCACAAGCGCATCTACTGTCGTGCGCTCGGTGGCCGCGTGTTGCGTACCCATGATCCCTGGACGGACCAGTTCCTTGGCCCGCAAGAGCGCAGCCAGCCGACCACGAAGAGCCTCGGCGAGCTCCTGCGGCTTCGACAATGCGGTCAGGCGTCGATCCACCGTCTTCGCCTTTGAGCTTCAGTCGCCGTGCCGAATTGTCTCCGTCCGGCAGTCTCAGTTCTTTGCAAATGTCGTCCAATGCCATTGACATTGCGGCGATGTCGTTTCGGTCGAAGCCGCCGTCTTGCAGGAATGGAATGATCGTGGCCATGGCACTATCCGACAAACTTACGGTGCAGAAACGGCGTTTAGCTTAGGACAAACGGCAAATTCCGAACGGAACACTTTCATGGCTTCATTCGTCTTCGCCCCTAAGGTGGGGATTGTCGTGCAGGATCACATTCAGGAGCGAACTGTGGACCGACAAATTTCCGTTGTATTGGATGAAACCGAGCCTGCGGAACTTGTTCATGAAGGTGCTGACGCGGGCCCTGGTGGTGCCGATCATGTCGGCAAGTGTCTCTTGACTGATTTTGGCCAACAGCGGCTCTGGTTCTGCTGACTTGCCGATATTCGCCATCAGGAGAAGAACTCTTGCCAGGCGCTTCTCGCTCGAATTGAAGAGCTGGTCGACAAGGTCCGCCTCCACGCGTGCGTTCCGCGCCAATATGTATGACATGAACAATTCGGAAAATGTCGGCTGATCCCGCAACATGCGCACCATCACCGCCTTGTCGACCCGCGTGATGACGCACTCCGTCATGGTCTTGACCGTTGCCAAGCGCAGCGGCTGGCCGGACAGGCAACCCTCGCCGAAGAAGTCTTCTTTGTCGTGGAGCGCGACTACCGCCTCCTTGCCCTGCTCAGATAGGACGCAGACCTTGACCCTGCCCTCCTGGATATAGAAGACAGCATCCGCTGGCTCCCCCTGGGAGAAGATTATCCGATTTTTGCGATGCTTCTCTACAATCCGGTTGCCATCCCCCGTGTGGAGGAAAACGTCCACGTCGAATGGACGCGCCTTCTTCGCCTTCGCCACGGCTTCCCACCTCCTGTTCCGATTGAGATTTCCCTCGCTGTTGTGCGGATGGGAGAGGATATTTTACCGCATGTGACGCGCGATTTCCACATCACCGTTCGGAACGATGCGCGGGCGCGTGTGTTCAATTTTAGAACAGGTTTGAACGTTCCTGGACGAATGTGGGATGAAACCCATGCGCAGGAGCGTTTTGATATGCAGGAAAGTGGCTGCGCCGGGAGGAGGCCCGCAGGGCCATCGGAAGGCAGAGAAGGGAACTTTACAATGTCCCGCCGCCTTCCGATCGCCTCGCGGAAGTCGTGAAGAAAATCCAAGAGCCGGACCGTGGGCTTGCCCATTGCAGCGCCCGCAACCGGCCAAGGGCGCTTAACCGCCAATTACCACAAGCGTAGACGGCATGACGGTCATACTCACAGTTGAGGACGAATTCTTGGTCAGAGAATACCTGGGCCAAGTGCTTAGCGCCGAGGGCTACGACGTGATCGGGACTGCCAATGCAGATGAGGCGATTGCGGTGCTCGAAACACGTAATGACATTGCGATTGTGATCACCGACATCAAGATGCCAGGATCAATGGACGGACTGAAGCTCGCTGCTGCCGTGAGAGGAAGGTGGCCGCCAATCAAGATCATCATCACGTCGGCAGACGGCAAACCAAGCGAAGACCATATGCCTGCGCACAGTCGATTTATACCGAAGCCGCACCGATCGGCGCAGGTTCTTACGGCGGTGCGACACTTCATGTAGTAACGTTTTGGTTTTGGTCACACGCAGGGATCAAAGCAAAATAGGTTTCAAGGGAATAAACCACTTCGCAGAATTCTCCCCCACGAGTGTCGGTGCGAGCATTGAACGTGTAACTGAACGATTTCTCGATAGAAGCACGCAATCCAGACGTCCCCAGATAGTCGTATAGTCGTAGAACCAGTTTGCAAGTACACCTCCCGCCCCCCGCGCGTCGTGCCATTGCTCAGTAAATCCAGTGGTTCCTCCCTCGTTCACGTCCTCAATCTCGCTATAGAGGCTGCCATCGACGGGGATTGTTGTCGGCGTCCTAAAAAACTTCAGGCGCGAGCTAACACGTTAGCAACAGACTTTGCATACCAAGCGCCTGCTGATACCACGGGCATTGAGTGCCGATCCTGATAACGTCTCGCCGTTTCATTTGTGCTTCGCCTTTTAGACGTTCACCGTGGCGTTGAGCTTCTCGAAATAGCGGACAAGATTATCCTGCGCGCCGGTAATCTCTTTGTTTAGGTCGGCAACGGCCCTGCCGATGTTGGCAATAACCCTGCTGGCCTTATCGATCACCCAAAATGGTTGAGGAGACCTCAAATGAAACAGGCATCTTAAAATGCTTTCAAAAATGAAACTGAAAAAGGGGTGCCGCCCGATCGATTGGGAAGATCAACCGGGCGGCGAACGCGCCGCTGCACGGGCGGTCAGCGTCGCGAAAGGGTGAGCACGGTCCGCCCCCGATAGACGGACCGCGCTCTGCATCGGCCGTGGACAAGGACTGAAACACGGGGCGATGCTTGCGTTGCCGCTGAACGAAGAAGACGGCAACGCGAAAAGGGAACGGGCTCACGCGGAAGGAGATAACCGCCAGCCCGACTACATCTTGCGTATGGCTGTACACAGATGCAGCTTGGCGGCCGACCGTCCCGCAAAGGAGTCAGCCGCCTATGGCAATTGCGGAAGATACCAAAAGACCCGTAATCGCCGAGTAGATTGCGGGAAGCGCCACGGCAGCGCTTCCCGCTCTCGCCGTGGAAGGGAAGCAATGACACGGCTATCGCGGCGGCCCCATGTCAAAAGCAGCCGCTATCTAAGACCTAAGCAGGAATCAGCCCGCTGACCCACAGTTCGTGCTTCAATCTAACGCGAGTGTCGAGCGGAGTCCCGGCTTCGCGAAATGCTGCGTCGAGCTTCATCGTATCGACCGGCTCATCATACGCCTGCACGAACTTGAAGTTCGTCGCGTGGCGAATCTGATTGAACGTCTTCTGGATCGCGTCAGCAAAACGCGGCTGCGCCGAGGAAGCCTGGATGGGCGTCATAATCTGGGTCATGCCGGTGCGGTCGGCGACGGCATGAACCGGAGCGCCATCGCTGACAAGGCCATCGGCCTTTAGACCGGCGACGATTTCAGCCTGGATGCTCGCTTGCAAATATCCAGCGTGACGCTTCAATGATTTAAGAACTTCATCAGATTTCATGATACATTAACCCTGTTGTGTCTGAGGTGTTTGGCAATGTAAACGATAGGCTTCGTTCTGCCTGCTGGTAAAACGAACGGCAGAGGAGGTGCCGCGCGCTCGATGCGCTCGACGGGTTTGGCCTTCGCCTTTGTTGCTTTGCGCTTTGCCATTATCGTTGATCGTATCTAACTTTGACTTCGCCCCCCTGGCCTCTCTCGACCTTCGTTCGAGTGATTGCGGTTTCGGGATGGACCTCGCGAACAATTGTTTCGCGGTCCTTTTGGGCGGCTTCGCGACGGGCGACTTCCCGCCGCAGTTGATCTGAATTCATGGGTGTTTTTAATTCCTTGTGGTGTGACTAACGGTCCGCGAAATGGCTTGAGGCCAGCCGCATGTCGGGCTTATCGTTTGCGGCGGGGCGGGCGGACTTATCGGCTTTGTCGAGTTTCTTCATGTGGAAAATGAACAGTCCGTCTCTGAATTTATCTGGCCTGCCAAATAGCTCCACAGAGTCGCCAACGCTTAAATTGATATCTCGATCAATCCAGATTCGAGCGTTCAGATAATGCTCCGCGCCGTTTGAATCGACGGCGAAAGCGTAGGGCAGCTTCGTAGTGGCAGATTTGCCGATGCGTCGAACCTCGGCGACGAAACGTATGGAGTCGGGGTCGGTATCGTCAAAACGAGACATTTCAAATATCGCTTTCTTTCGTGTTTCACATTTGGTGTTTGATACTTCTACTCAAAACGGGGCCGCCGCTACTGCCTCTTCAGCGCCGTTGCCCAGTGTCTGCGGCGGCGAAGGAACGGCAGCGCGACCACGGCAGGACGGCACCAGGAAAGAGGAACACTGGTGGAAATTTTCCACAAGTGAACGGCAAGACGCGGGACAAGGTCGTGGCGTTTGCTGGCAAGCGACCTCGTGGAAATTTTCCACAAAGTGGCAAGACGCGCGTGCTCTGCCCTCCTGTGCCTTTACGCGGGACTTCAAAACCCTTCGGGAAAATTTCCCGGAGGGTATTAGTCAGCGCTCAATCCCTGACCGGTCTCTGAACCTCTGGGCTTGGTCGGATCAGGTGGGGGATACGAGGATTCGATTCCAATACTCAAAACCTTGATCGTGAAATTAACCTAGCCGCTCGCTCTGCCCTTCTTTGGCTTGCTGATGTGCCTCCTATTAAGCTCTCTTGCTGCCGTTCGTCTGTAGCAGGATCGGGTTGGGGTACTGGGCGCTTATTCCCAATACTCAACCATGACCATGGTCTGATCTTGTTACGCCGTTGCCCTCATCCGCGTGCCGTCGTTATTGGGTGGCTTCCGCAACATCCGCTTCAGGTCGCTAATCTCGCTCTTGATCTTCTCGGGAGCTACCTGCGCCTTAATGAGATATTCGGTGTGATCAGTTACGATCTTATCGAGATAAACTTTCCGGTCCTTGGGCGTCATCGTGTAAAACGCATAATCCCGTGCCCTATAAACCTTCCGCCAACGTGCTGCGATTGGAAAAGGCTCTACAGTCATTTCGTGTTTCCCTTGCTTCTAGCCGCTTACCGCTGCGCTTCGTCCATCTGTCGAAAGAGCACTTCAAGCCCTGGGTCAATCTCCGGGACAGTCTCTCCGGACTCGATATCCTCAAACCAGCTATCCATCACTTCATTGCCCCCCATACGTTCGTCATCCTGTTGCAACTTTTTACAAGATGTTGCAGCGGCCGGAGCGATTTCTTCAATGATTTCAGTGCGACCGTGACACTCGCCTAAAACGTTGCATGTCACGGTGTCACGCTGTTCCATCAGGTGTTCCGCCACGGTCAGAGCCTTGTTCGTAGGTACCGCTTTGGTCATGGGGTGACGCCAGAAGCCGGTGTCGAAGAGGCTAAGGAAGTCCTTAGCCTTGAGCCTGCGAAGGCTTCTATGGATCACCTTGCGCAGCCCCTTGACGATCGAAGTTGCCGGTATCACGCCATAGTAGAGCGGCGGACGCACACGGCGCGTGAAGGCGGCGAGCTTCCTGGCGCGCTCCATGATTTCAGGGGTGGTGATGCCCGATTGATTTAGCGCCATCAACAATACTTCCCGGTCCCTGACGGATAGACTCTCGAAGTCTGCGAGGGCTTGGCGCTTGGCCTCGGCGGCGGATCGAGCTTCGGCCTCGTTCCTTGCGTGCGCTTCCTTGATATTCTCGGCCCGCCTCTTGGCCCTATGCTTACTCAGCCGATCGGCCGCTCTATCCTTGCGGCGTTTTTCTTTCCAAGCGTTGAACGCCCCTTCTGTAGCGTCAATTGGCTTGAGGAAGTCAATGTCGTACTTCTTGGCATCCTCGAACGTGAAACCGTATTTCTCTGCTATCTGGTCGAGAGATTCGAGACCTTGAAGTATTAATGCCGATCCGCCAAGGACCAGACAACCGTTCTTGAATGACGCCTCGTGTCCGACTCTATCGGAGATGAAACTCTTTAGACGCCTGCGGTATCTGGTAGGTACAAAACAACGGGCTTGACAAAGTGGGCCACTCTGGTACATTATACATATCCTTGATCAAATATCCGGCGTTTTGGGCGGCAACCCAGCGCCGGATTTTTTTATCCAGCGCAACCGGAATGTGAATTGACGCTTATGCGTCGGTAAGCTCGGCCTGATGGGCCGGTCGTTCACGCATTTCTCGCGCGAGGTACAGTTCGCGATTCGCGATAATCTCATCCTCGTGCTGAGTCACGAAGTCCAAGAGGGCAGCGGCCGGTTTCAGATATTCGAGGCCAAGCCGAGTTAGCGAAAACTCGACTCCCCCACCATGAAGCTCAGCGCGCCGAATGAGTCCGTCCCTCTCCATCTTTCGCAGGTGCTTGCTCAGAATCCCCAGATGGGCCACGTTCACGGCGCGGCCAATCTCCGCAAAGCGTCGAGGACCAAACCGCAGCGCCCTAACGATATGAAGAGTCAGTTGCGCGGTTACGACTCGCGTGCCGCCGTGTGTGTTGCGGGTTTTCATGCTCAGTTCCTTGTGGTGAGTTTCCCAATGCAATGGATTTTGATTGATGCCCGTGGTGCTGGGGCATCAGTCGGAATCCACCATGAGGTTTCATGGTTTGTTCCATGGCGATTTCCCTCCGCTTTCGCGGCTGTTGCGCCGTCCTCGCCTATCGTCTCAAGGGTTCAAGGACTCTCTCGCTGCTCGACCGTTTCGCTAGAGCAGGAGAAGGGTACCCGACTGAAGGCGCTATCTCGCTCTCTCCGCACACCTCGCGGTTTCCGTGCGCCCTACGTCGCCTAGCGGCGGCCGTTACGTCTAGTCGGGTCATCCGGCCTCAATCGCCGGACACTGTGCGTAGTCGAAATAACCTTTTCGGTTTTTCCCGCTTGGCAACCCAAGCACCGCCGCAAACGTCGAACTCAATATGCGTAGCATACACAACCGTTTGCGCATTGGCAAGCCACCCGGCAAAATGCGGTTAATGTCAAGGAAAATGAGGGTCTGAGCGTATGCGTCAGACTGTCGCACAGCCCACTATAGTGCTAAACTATTGATATCTTGGCCGGATCGCTGCGCGGTCGAGCGGCGGCGCGGTCGAGGCTTTGCCTATTCACTCGGATTGCCGGGTGGGCATAGACGGCGAAACTCTGGATTCTCATCCGCTTGGCGGGCGAACGCTCTCCACGTCTGCGCCATATCGAGAAGTATCAGCCGGTCAGAGACGGATATCGGTCCCTTGGCAATCAAAACGCATTTGGCAGCGTACTTGCGGTAAGAGAGGGCTGGTTCGGTTGATGACATTCCGAGTCCCCCACATGCTTCCCTGGCAACGTCGGATACCGAACCATGCAGGATAGCGGGAACCGCCCTCGTCCGCATGTCTTTGGTGCCTTTTTCCACAATCGATCTCAGCGCGCGGCGCGGTGGAGGCGGCTGGCGCGTGGCAAGGGTGCCCTCACGGGTGGGAGGAACGGCGGCGAGCATGTCGAGTTCTCAAACGGTGGAGGGGGCCTTAAGGGACCGGGACAACCATGGGCGAAGCGTTGCCTCCACCACAAGACCGGCAACGGAAGCCGCAGCTTATCGCGACAGCTCGGATGGCCATTGGAGCCAAGCTCAAGGAAAGCTACCGGCATTTGCAGGCTCAACCGCTGCCGGAGCGGCTTAGCGCACTGGTCCGAGAGCTTGTGGGAACGGACGACACGCGTCCGCGTTAAGTTGGTAAGGACGGTTGCCCGGCCCCACCGGCAATCGTGCTCGCCCCGCAGCGTATCGCGGGGCTTTTGTTTTGATGGGCCAGGCCCTTTTCGTTTTCGGGTCGCGGAGAAGAGAGATTACAACCGTAGGGACTGTGCCGGATTTTGTGCCATGGCTACCCTCGCTATTCTCACTTCGTTCGCTTATTTCGTTCGCTCTATGTACCAGAGACCCCGTTGATTCAATGATATTTTCCGGAAATGGCGCGGATGTTTAACGGTTTACAAAACCGCTGCTCTACCGCTGAGCTAACCCGGCAAATCAATGAGTTAGGTGCCACAAACCCCACCGTGGGGCAACGCTGGGGCAACATTTTAAAAGACTTTCAGCCCGGCAGCCAACCATTCGCCCAGCCGCGTGCGGCGCGCCAAGCGTGCCGCACGCTTGATATTGCGTGCGCGGCGGCCAGGGATCACGCCGCGTCGGACGGCCAGCGGGGCACGCGGCGGTCACGCTTGCGCGGGTGATCCTCAATGGTCTTGCCGCCGCGGAGGTCGATCACCTCGGGCTCAGCACCAGCGGTGGGCGTGTCAACCCATTCGGCAACCTCAGGCGGCTCGCAATCAAGCTGGTTCTGGCTGCGCGCATAGGCGCTCGCGATCTCGTCGGCAGCCCGCTTAATCTCCCAGTCGATCGCGGTACGCTCAGCCTCGGGCAGGAGAGCGCGCCGCGCGTGCAGGCGCTTGAGCTTGCGATCAAGGGCTGGCAGGCGGTCGCGGGCGGCCTGCATCATGGCGTCGGTCAAATTGGTGCGCATCATTCGTTCCTTTCAGGTTCGTCAAGCGGCAACCTCGCGGTGGCATTCGACGGCGCGCCGCCTTGCGCGCGAATTGCTTCCTGCTTCAGCTTTAGCTCAAGCAGCTCTAGCGGCACGTCCGCCGACCGATACTCGTCCGTGCTCTCGTAACGCGGTAGACCGACCATGGCACGGCGCTCGTTGGCCGTCATATACCGCGCTCGCTGCGCGCTTTCCGTCAGCGTTTGCCGCCACGACATCAGCGCCGGCACATGATCGATATCGGGTACGATGCGCGCGCCATTTCTCGTTAAGGCATGGTTGAGGCCGGCAACAAGCAAGGCGACGTAGGAAGGCAGAACCACATCGCTCAGCAGCCCAACGCGCGCCTGCACCGTGGCGTTGTACGCCGTCTCCGCGCCGGGTAATCCCATGAGCTGCAGCGGCAACCCGAAGCAGGCGCAAATATCGGCCGCCAGCGAATTCTTGATATCGGTGCTCAACGCCGAAGGGGGATCTTCGTTAAGTTTCGTGAGCGTCCATTTCGCATTGGCCGTAACCAACACATCACCGGATTGGGCCGCACCAGTCTTGAACTCTGACAACTTGTTCTTAACCGCGGTAAGGCTGCCCTCTGTCAGTTCGCCCTCGGCCGCGAGAACGCCGCTAATGTTGCTGCTATTGCCGAGGATGTCAGCCGCACGCTGCAAGATCCGGTTAAACGTTTCTGCGCTTGGTGCGGCCACAGCCGCCGGTGACATATCGGTCTCCCTGTTCAGCGCCGGGCGCCTGACAAAGATGATATCGCAGCTGCCGTCCTTGTCGACGTAGAAGCGTTGCAAGGTGCCGTCCGATCCGGTTGTCTGAAAGTAGTCGATCATCGGCGAATTGAGATGATAGATCGGCGTCACGCTGTTCGGGGCCAACGGCCAAATTTCGGCAGCGCTACCGCCGACGCCACGAACGATCTGGGCAAAGCTGCGATTGGCCACGGCGAGACTTGCTGTTTGGTGGTACGGGAACGCCGGGCCGGCCCATTGCGGGTTCGGGCGCCCAAGCGGCTTCTCGACGTCCAATTCCGCCGCGGTAAGATGACTCTCGTCGCCGTCTTTGACGACCTTGAGCGGCACCGACGACGCTAGGCTGGCGATGGCATCGACACGCCGCCAAATGTACTGATTGCGTGCGTATTCGCGCGCAATGTTACCGCTAGGCCGGTTCAAATCCAGGCTCGATCCGCGGACCGACTCGCTGGGCACCGGTAATGACCTAGTCAACTCCGGCGGCGGCGCTGCGCGCGTCGTGAAGGGCCACATGGTCAGCGAATTCAGGGCCCCGGCGGCGGCTCAGGCGGCGGCGGAGCCGGCACGGTCTGCACCGGCTGCTTCAGGCAGAGGCACGGCGGACCCCACGTCACGAGTTGATATTCGGCGCGCGGCGGGCACGGCGTGAAACAACGTTGCTCAACCATCTCAATCACTCCTTATTTGACCCGAAGTAAACGCGCGCCATTGGGACATAGCGTGCCAGCGCCAATGCGGGCCTCGAAGTAGTATCGCGGGCAGAACGGCGTCGAGATCAGATCGGGATAAACGGTCACGCTCTTGCGCGTCGCCAGAACGTAAGTTTGTTCCCAATCGCCATACGCGACCGCGACCGCGCCGGGAGCGGTGTCCGGCATTTGTGTCACGACGTGAATTGGCGCACCAAACAACGTCCACTGCGGTAACGGCTGATCCATGATCGGCGAGGAGATCATGATCGGCTTGCTGTTTGCGTCGGTCGTCGAGGCGAGCAATGCCAACATTCGTTGATTCATCAGGAACGACGCATTGCGCATGAACTGCGGCGGCAGCTCGAAACGGAGCATCAGCAAATCCTGCCAACTTATTTGGCCGACCGGCGTCGACGGGCTCGTTTCACATATTGGAATGCCGGCGGCCGCCTGTATGAACCCGAGTGGCTTTCCAATGCTGTCGCCCACCAGGATTGCGGCGCTGATCGCGTCACGGAATGCGCGCTCGGCGTTGCGGACGATCCAGCCCTCTATGTCGAGGGAGCTGTCTTCAAGCAAGCTCCGGGTCAGACAGACGACGAAACGAAGCGGGTCGCTGCGCACCGCAAGCGTGCCGAAATTCGTTTCGGCAGTTGGGTTTGACTGGAAGCAATTATTTTCGCAAGACCATTGCGGCCCGCCCGCCCAATTCGTCGAATTGATGGGAAACCGCAACTCCGCGCTCGACATGTTCACGCGGCCGACCAGGCCGGCTAAATCGGTGGGATCTGACAAACAATCGATGATGCGACTCGATAACTCCGCTGGCATCAACCAATCATTTGATCCGAAGGAAAACGCTGAGAGCGAAGCCTTCTGCATCTCGATCATGTCGGCGCGGCCGGTGCGCAACAGCGTCGGCATGTGCTTACGGTATTGAACCGCCGCTTCGATCTCGCTGTAGCTCGGCTCATAGCGCGATGCGTCGGCCTTGGGGTTGCGCGCAGAATGCAGAGCGACACAGGTCTCACGTGCGGATTTGCGCTCGTCCGTAAGGTCCAAGAGAGTCAACGCAGGCCGCCGTACAGGAGGTGAGAGGCGCTCGCGCGCCTCACCTATGACCTAAGCGCGCCAGCGCCCGTCGCAACTTCACAGACGTGTCGGATTCGCCAGCCTTCGATCGTCCTAGGGCCGCAACACGGGAGTCCAAAGCATGCCTGAACAGGCCAACTCTGACGAAGCCCACATTAAAGCCCTTCTCGAGAGCTGGGCGGACGCTGTCTGCCGGCACGATCTTCCCAGGATTCTTGCGCACCACGAGCGGGACATGGTGATGTTCGACCTGCCGCCGCCACTTCAATGCAAGGGCATTGAAGCCTACGGGCGGACCTGGGATCTGTTTTTCCGTTTCCACAAGCCCGGTACAGCCTTCGACTTTCGGGAGCTTTCCGTTACTGCCGGCACGGACGTCGCCTTCGCGGTCGCTATCATGTGGTGCGGACCTGACTCCTCCAGCAATCCTATAGACAAGGACGGCTTTCTGTTCCGACTGACCGTGGGCCTGCGCAAGGTCGATGGCGATTGGCACATCGCACACGAGCATCACTCCGTGCCTGCCAAGGACTGAGTTCTCATCCGAGGGTCAGAAGGGGGCTCAACCGAGCACCGCGAGGCGCGCGTACATCCGGCGTCGCCCGCGGTGCCCGGCTCGGTGCTACCGCAGCGCCCGGCTGCTCGCGCTTGAGCCGGCGCTGTTGTGGCCTTGTGCAGTATACTGCACACGCGACTGTTCGCTTTTCGGTAGTTGGCCGTCTAGCATCGCGGTGCGCAGACGAGATGATGGGGACGATGCTCTACGAAGCGGCCCGGAGTATGTTGGTTCATTCGACAAGATGGTCCTGGCTCAAGGCCTGGGCGATGAAGATCTCCAGGCACCGCGGGATGAAGAAGGCGATCGTCGGCCTGGCACCTCGGCTGGCCGTAATAAGTGCCAAACGGGATTGTTTTGCGATGCAATGAGGGTTCGAGAGCATGCAAATTTTTGCCCTGCCGATAGCGCAGTACGGCCCGCATTATCGTAGCACCGCGCGCCGGCGCGTCTTAAAGACTGCCCGGCTATTATACTGACGTTCGCGCGCAATTTCGCGATTCGCTTGGCCCGGTTCTCAGTTCAGTGCCACCCGCCTCAACTGGACAATTCTTATGAGACGCTTCTCTGTGGTAGTAAATTGTGAGACCAGGCGACTTGCAGTGAAGAAACTGCGCGTACTATTTTCAGAGCTCGGTCCGTGGCTCATTAGGCGTGACGGCAGCCGACATGCCATTGCGCTGCGGTGGATGACGCTAAGTACCAACTCACATTACGGATGAGGTTCATTGGCCGAAAGCCGCGAAAATGTCGGCGTTTAACCCCGACTAAGATATGATGGTTCGGGATTGCTTGTGCGTTGAGGCGCAATGGTTAGACCGTTATCGAGGCCGTAACGTGGATTTTGCTCGCGGTTGAGGACGACGTCACGCGGTTTTGTTATTGCCGGCCGCTGTGTGGGCGAACCGGACGAGGGCGTGCATCACGGCGAGTTGCCGAGGATGATCGAGCTTGAGGCCGGGAATGCGCTTTCGGGTTGAGGCGACCGTCGGTTTCCGCGAGCTTTCGCAATTGGCCTCCTTCCAGGAGTCATCGCGCTCGGCAGGTGGCCCGAAGAATCCGTCGGGCATGTCGGAGAAGACTATTGACATGGGCTTTCGCGCTACGGGTCTCCGATCCCAACGAGGGAAGTAGCCTTCTGCGCGTAAATGAATTTCTGCAAGCCGCTACCTGATACATATTTTAGCGGCCGATCGGCCCGCGGGCTCTGCTGACACGCGACTGCGCCTTTGCGAACCTATCAGGCGGGTCGCTGTTGCCGGGAAATCGGTGGGATCGCGTGCGCAGGATCGATATTGGGCTGCGGCATAGCCGTGGTCGGCAGCGAGCCGGTACAATCTCGTCGCCTCGGCGTAGTTTTGTGCCATGCCTTGGGCGGACTTGTGATCCGGGACGGGCCCTGGTCCACAGCGAGCCGGTACCACTCACGGCCGCTGGATGCTACGATCGATATTGCGCCGCGCGAGGGGCTCGCATCGCACAAACAGCTGTGACAAGGCACAGGGGGGAAGCCATGGCGCTCGACAGCCTTTTCGATTCCGATTTCCAAGCGGTGTACAGCAGCGCGGCGCGACCGGGCGCACCGCCCCCGTTTCCGTCTCCCGCGGACTGGCGCGACTGCCCGATCTACTTCCTCATCCTGGACCGCTTCAACTCCGGGAAGCCGCCAGCGCATCAGCCGTTCGACGACCCAAATTTCTATGGGTACCAGGGCGGGAAGTTCAGCGGCGTGCGTGCGCAGCTTCCTTACATCAAGACCCTCGGCGCCGGTGCGATCTGGCTCAGCCCGGTGCTGAAGAACTTGCCGTTCGCGAGCGAATCCTATCACGGGTATGGCATCCACGACTTCCTCCATGCCGAACCCCGATTCGCCGACGAGCCGGCCGCCGCAGACCACGAACTGCGCGCCCTCGTCGATGCCGCGCATGCGCAGGGGATTTATGTCATTCTCGACATCGTGCTGAACCACGTCGGCGACGTCTTTGCCTACGTAGGGGACGCCGGCTACCATCCCGACCCCCAACCGGTCGCGTGGCGCGACAAGACCGGCACGGCTCGCAGAGAGTGGCCGGATGTGGAACGTGTCCCGGCGCCGAGCCCGGACGCCCTGGTATGGCCGAAGGAGTTGCAGCGTCAGGCGTTCTTCCGTCGTCAAGGTAGCATGCCCGCACCCCAGGACGATACGATTGGCGACTTCGCGTCGCTCAAGCAGATGATGACGGACAATCCGGGTCTCCAGAATGCCTTGATCCGCGCCTATCAGTATGTGATCGCGCGGTTCGACCTGGACGGGTTCCGAATCGATACGCTGCGTTATCTCAAGGGGGCCCTGCCGCTTCTGTTTGGCAATGCAGTCCGCGAGTTCGCGCTTGCCATCGGCAAGAAGAACTTCTTCACCTACGGTGAGGTCTGGACGAGCGACTCCGAGCCGGACATCGCGCGCTTCATCGGGCGCAACAGCAACGGCGGCGGCGACTTGGTGGGGGTCGACGCGGCCCTTGACTATCCGCAATTCAACGTGCTGAAGCCGACCGTGAAGGGGTTCACGCCGCCTGCTGCGGTGGTCGACATGTATCAGCGGCGTAAGGCCCTCGAGAAGAACATTCTCAGCTCGCACGGCGATGCGACCCGTTACTTCGTGACCTTTCTGGACAACCATGATGTAAAGGAACGCCTGCGTCACCGCGATGACACCCAACAAACAATGCTCGACGACGAGGTCACGCTCGGGCTGGCCTGCCTTTACGGTCTGCCGGGAATTCCTTGCCTCTATTACGGAACCGAGCAGGGTCTTACCGGTGCCGGAACCGATGCAGCGGTGCGCGAAGCGCTGTGGGGCGGTCCTGGGTTCGACCAGTCTGGTCCGTTCTACAAGGAGATCGCGAAGATCGCTGCGCTCAGAGCGATTGAGCCAGCACTACGCTACGGGCGCATCTATTTCCGCCAGCTCTCGGGCGACGGCCGCGATTTCGGTTTCTCGGAATGGAGCCCCGGCGTGCTCGCCTTCTCACGCATCCTCAACGATCGCGAGATCGTGGTCGTAGCTAATTTCGTCAAAAACGGCTCTCAGGCTCTGCACGTGGTCGTCGATAACGTCCTGAATCCCGCCGGACGCATGCTGAAGACCTTGTACTCCAACAAGATCGGAGTCCAACCGCCCGGCTCGGTCGACGTGCTCTCCGGCACCGCCGTCCGGCAGGTCGACGGATCGACCTCGTTCGGGCCCCTGAATGCGACACGAGTTAACCTGCTGCCGGCAGAGGTGCAGATCCTCGGGTGAGTGGCGAGAATTCGCAAACTTCCAGCGCGACTAAAGTGTCGGGTGGGACGGTGGCGCGAATTGGGCTTCGAATGGTGCCGCCATTTCCATCGTCCCCCTAAGATGCCGGACGGCGGGTTTTCCCCGGTACGGCTCCAAGGCTGACTTGTCAGATAGGGCCTTCCCTGGCCACGCGGCGGTTAAGCTTGCTCCCGGCATGCCCGTTGCATGATACAGGTTTGCCTCCATCTTCGTGCTCTCCGCGGCAGCACAGAACCTCCGCTCTGAGTCGAAGCCGCCTGTTGACCGCCGACTTGCTGACCCTTTCGCGCCCAACGATTCAAGCCCCGCCCTTCCTTGGCCGCTGAGCTTAGGCTCGATTTCGACTTTCCTCATGCACTCCACTGCAAGTTACAATCAGCGCCATTGATTTTCGTTGAGCTTTTAGCCACGAGCAAACACAATGTCCGAACAACGGTTATTTTCGGTCAGCGTGGTGCCAATGTCGCCGAATCTTTATGCTAGCCCGCCTAGACTGTACAGGATGGGCTACATGATGTGCGGTAGCTCAGAGGTTTGGTCCCTCTGAGTACCGTTTGAGGGAGGTTTGTCGTCATGTTGAGAGGAACGGACGGCCGTCATCATAATCCGGGCACGTTTAAGGACAGGCTGCTATTTTCCTTTGCCACGCTCAGCGGGCTCGGCCGCTCACCCGGTTGACCCAGCACATGCCGGGTAGAACGACGCTCCAGATTGCTGTTGGCTCCACTCAACCGACCGAGCGGCTCACATTCCGCAACGCGAATGGGCTCGGCAATCCTATGGTAGCGCTTGTAGCGAGGCTGGCGCCTCGGAACGTCGGCAAAGGGATGTGGATCGATGCCGATCATTCGGAGCCAGCGCATGATCTTAAGAACGTTCGGCATCGACCTATTGAGATGCCGGCAACGCCGACCGCAGCGGGGCACTCAAACCGGGTTCGGTTCAGGCAATCCGACACTGCGCGAACGAAGTTTCCCATTCACTGAGAAACCCAGGCTCGTGCAGGCGGCCACCTCTTCCCGCAGGCCCTTCCCCACGGCTATCCCCCAAGCTGCTTTATGTGCATCGCCTTTTGCGCAAGGAATACCTGCTGGAAGTCCAGGCGATTGCGGTTCTCTGAAAGATGATTGGCCCCAATGCGGCCGCTCTCGCTCACTGACGCTAACATGCGGGTACTCGCCCGCTGCCGCGCGGAGAACATGCAAGGTACCGGCGCGGCCGAGCTGGACTTGCGACCCGCAATCTCGATCGCGCAGCGGTCTTGCACGCCGGGCAAGGAAACAAATTCAATGAGGCGCCGCCGCGCAGAAGATGGCGAAAGCCGTTCTCTGTTTGCCACTTCGCACGAGCCAAATGGCTCTCCCACATACGCTTCGCCCGATCCGGTTCGCGTTTCGGGTCGATGTGCAGCACGATTTTTGCCACTTCTTGCCAATCTGCCCCTTCCGCGTCGGCGTCGAGCAGGCGAAGTAGGTGACGAGATGCTGCTGGTCGTAGCCCGTCAAGTTCTTGGCCGCGGGCGCAACATCAGAGATGGGCGGATCGGGCGGTAGAGATTGCATGCGTCACTCCATTGAGGACTGCCCGCCCCGAGAATTGCATTACATAACTCAGAATTATCGTGGCTCTCTCCAGATAACAACCAAGCTGTTTTAGCGTAACGCCGAAAAAGTTTCACTTTTCTTTGTTGTATGACGTCACCTTTGGCGCTTGGAGGACGAGATGAGCCTCAGTCTCAATTCGCTAGATGACACGGCCCGGTGACTCGTAGCAGGATTTTGGTTTCCCGCCACGCTGCTATCCGAACTACAGAGCTTCTGACTTTTGCCCCGGCAGGTTTATCTCCTGCTGAACACATAAATCTTAACTGGACACACAACGCAACGTGCCGATTGCCGGCGTTACGCTCTCCGACTGGCTTCATCGTGAGGTGCACGGCAGCGGCCCGAGGTGCACGCGGAGAAGTCGGAGCACGCCGTAATCTCCGTAAATACGCTCATGGGAGAATTGCCGCGTTCGCTACGGGCCGTTCAACTGGGAGAGCGAACACAACCGTTCGGAGCACCGCGGCCGAGCGACCGCGCGTCAGTCGCGTTATAGCTCTCGGGAGTCGAACCGACGCAGCCGCGCCACCAGTCGCTCGACATCCGCTGCGGTGTGATAAAGCCCGAAACCCAGCCGCAACCGCGTACCGCGCGTGTCAGTGACGATTCCGTCGGCGCGCAGCCGCTGGTACCATTCCGCCGCTTTTGGGTGCTCGAAGGCAAGGAAATTACCGCGCGCCGGTTCGCTCAGCGGCACCACCAGATGATCGGCCGCGAATGGCCCCACCGGTTGATTGTCCATCGCCGTCATGAATTGCACTTGCAGCGCAACGGCATGCGCATGAATTAGCGCGGCATCGACGGCTTCGGCCGCCAGCCATTCGAGCACCGCGCGCAACCGATAGAGCGCGGTGGGGTCGAAGGTCGCGCCGGCAAAGCGCCATCCGTCCTGCGGATAAGATACGCCCTGGCAGCCGGTGGCGAGATTGCCGAAGCTCGCAAACCAGCCGGTGTTGCGCGGTCGTAGCGCGATGCCGGGCGGGCAGTGCATAAAGCAGGCCCCCTCGCCGGCCATGGCATATTTGTAGCCGCCGGCGATGTAGAAGGCGCGGTCGGCGATCGCAGCAAGATCGGTGGGTCGCGCTAGGAAACCGTGATAACCGTCGATGACAATGAGGCGGTCCGGCGCCGCCAGTCGGTCGACCAGTCCGGAAAGATCAGCCAGCGCAAAGCCGGAAGCGAACAAAACCTGGCTCGCATAAACGAGGTCTGGCCCCAGTTCGCAGGCCGCCGCGGCCAACCTATCGGCAAGCGTCGCAAACGGTTCAGCCGAGACGGTGCGGAGCACGATAAGCCCGTCTTCGGCAAGCCGCTCGGTCTGCCGGCGAAACGAATGAAATTCGCCGTCCGTGGCCAGGACGCGCGCGGGCCGCTTGATTGGGCAGCATGACAGGAGACGATTGACAAATTCATGAGTGTTCGGCGCTGGCACCAAGGTTTTTGGGTCGGGCAGCCCGAGATGCCGAGTGATGCCGGCGCTGACGCCGCGCCAGACACCCTCGAGCACATTGTCCCATTTGTCGTCGACCAGACGCGCGGCGTCGTCCCACGCGCTGAGATGGGCGCTCCGCGCTACGTCCGGCCACAGGTGATGCGAATGGGCGGCAAAGTGCATCCGCTGCGGATCGGCGTTGCGGAAGCGCGCAAACGCCGCAGCAAGATCGAGCGGTATTGGGCGGGTCGGGATAGCCATCGCATCGTTCACAACGTGACGTTTTGCGCCTAGAGTCTAAAGAGTGTAGCAGGCCAAGGCTCCGATCACGACAATCGCGCGTTCGGCGACGGGACACGCAGCAACTTTCCGATGGACAGCAGCAACAACCCAAAAACTCGGGTCGAGCCGGGGATGCACGTCGACCTCACCGGCCGGCGCACCTATGCCGACTACCTCAAGCTCGATCTCTTGCTCGCTGCCCAGCAACCGCTCACGAGCCAGCATGACGAAGTCGCTTTTATCATTATCCATCACGTCCAGGAACTTTGGCTCAAGCTCATCGCCCACGAAATCGAGGCGGCAATCGCTGCCATTCGCACAGATCACCTGCCGACCGCGTTCAAATCGCTGGCCCGCGTGACCCGCATCCAAGAACAGCTTATTGGCGCATGGGACGTGCTGTCGACCATGACGCCAGCGGATTATCTCGCCTTCCGTGGCGCGCTGGGACAGGCGTCTGGCTTCCAATCGTACCAGTACCGATTGGTGGAGTTCCGGCTGGGCGCAAAGGATGCCGCCATGGTGCTACCGCACCGCCACGATCCTGCCGCGCATGCGAAACTGGTGTCCGCACTCAACGAGCCCAGCCTCTATGACGAGGCACTGCGCATTCTTGCCCGCCGCGGGCTTCCGCTACCGAACGAGGTGCTCGATCGCGACTTCTCGCAAGCCTATGTGTCGAACCCGCAGGTGCGCGATGTCTGGCTATCGATCTACCGCCAGGCGCAAGACCATTTCGACCTATATGAGCTCGCCGAGGAGTTGGTCGATGTGGAAGATTGGTTTCAGCAATGGCGCTTCCGCCACATGCAGACCGTAGAGCGCATCATCGGCTACAAGGCAGGCACCGGCGGCTCCTCGGGCGTCGGATATTTGAAATCGGCCCTTGCGCATTCGTTTTTCCCGGAACTCTGGGAAGTGCGGACGTATCTATGAGCCGCTGTGCCGTGTCGGACACCGCGAGAAGCGCACTATCCGATTTGCTGCTTTCGTACTCGTTTTGCCGAGCGGTACTAGTGTCCCGATTCAGACGTTCCTATCCACTTTGACCCGTGAACGTCGAGGGTGCGCCGGCAGAAGCGCTCGATGGACGCCAGAATGTCATCCGCTGACTTGGTCCAGCGCGCCAGCTTCGGGTTGTTATTATGCTGTTGGATGAAGGCCTCAATCGCCGCGATCAGCTGCTTGACCGACTTGTGAGCGCCCCGTTCGATCTGCTTCTCGGCGATGAGAGCGAAGAAGCGCTCAACCTGGTTGATCCATGACGCGGATGTCGGTGTGAAGTGCTGATGCCAGTGCGGCGCCTGGCGAACCAGTTGCGGATGGGTTTGGTCTTGTGGCTCGACGCATTGTCCATCATAACATGCACGTCGAGGCTATCAGGGACGCTACGCTCGACCTCGTCGAGGAATTTGCGGAACTCCTGCGCGCGATGGCGCGGCATACAGGTGCCGATCACGGTGCCTCCCTAATCTTCGCCCGCAGCGATGAGACCCGCGAAAAGCGTCGTCGTGCCATGGCGGTCGTAGTCGTGCGTGTGCCGCTCGCTCTGTCCGGGACGCATCGGCAGCATTGGTTGCGTTCGATCCAGAGCCTGGGTTTGGCTCTTTTCGTCGACGCAGACGACCAGCGCCTTCTCCGGCGGATCAAGATAGAGGCCGACTATGTCGCGCACCTTCTCAACGAACTGCGGATCGGTTGAGAGTTTGAACGTCTCCGTGCGGTGCGGCTGCAGCGAGAAGGCCCGCAAGATCCGGGCCCCGCGCAACCTGAGAGGCAAGCGGCTCTCACTGTACCGGATTTCAAGGCTTCAAAATTTGCCTAACGAATGTGGCACACCCCGGCCGCGCTCTGCCGCTGAGGCTTCCGCGTCCAACTTCTCAAGCCGCCCTCGATCAGACCTCGGCGCGGCGCTTCAGTCGCGCCAGAAATCGCGAAAGCGTGTCGGCGACAGCTCGGTGTAGCGCACCGTGTGCTGGATCGATCGATGGCCGAGCCAATCTTGAATGGCGCGGGTGTCGTGGCCAGCGTTGGCGAGCGCGTAACCGCAGCCGTGTCGGAGGATGTGGCGCGCGTGGACGAGATCGCGCTCATCGACGTGTCAGCCGACGAGAGCGGCGCGCGCCGTACAATTGCTACTTCGTCGAGCTCGAGCGGTTCGACGCCATCGACGGCCACAGGTTCAAGATCGACCGGCGCGGCTGGTCTACTCGCTGCGCTGGAAACACAAGGGCGAGCCGCCGGATTTCGAGCTGGTGTTGATCCAGGACGGGCTGCAGCAGTGGGTCGACACCGCCAATCTGACGCTGCTCGCTGAGCTGCGGCGCCGGGCGCCTGAGGCAATCGACTGGTCGGGCATGCGGGACGTAATGCTACTTGCTCGACGCCTTCGAGGGCGGCGCTGAATTAGCAGGACGGCATTGCTGGTGGCGTTTACGGCCATCCTTTTCTAGGCAGTCGTCAACTCGCTTCCCGAGTTCGCGTGTCCCAGTAATCATTTCGTCTGCCTTGGCATGCAGTTCCTTAGCTTGTTTGATAGAACGACTACGGATTTCCCGTATCTGGTCAGCGCACAAGTCGGCCGGGAAAATATCGAGGCCGTTCATGGTTGCCTCGGTTTTGGCTTTCAGGGAAAGCGCGGAATTGCCCGGTTTTGTTTCGCGAAGTGCGCGACGCGATACAGGCGCGACACACAGCCGATTTACGGAAACGTTCGATGCTCGCCATCACCCGCTCGCCCGCCCGCTGACTGCGAACGTAGATGTTGCAATCATCCGAGCGCACGAAGCGCCTCGGCCGGAAGCCGAAACTCGCCTCGGAGAACGTTCCGTCCCACTCCGCCTGCAGCACCTGCATCACCGCCTGCTGGAGGAAGCGGTCGAGCGCCGTCGGAATCCCGAGCGACCTTGTGCCGCCCGAGGCCTTCCGTATCTCGACGCGCCGCACCGGCAGCGGCTTATAGGTACCCTCAAGCAGCTGGGCTCGGATCGTAAGCCAGTGCTCCTTCAGGTAGGAAGCCAGGTCCTCGACAGTCATCCCATCGATCCCGGGCGCTCCCTTGTTGCGCTTCACTTGCGCCAGCGCTTTCTTCAGATTCTCACGCCCGACCACTACTTCCATCGACGGTCCTGTGACCGCCGGGCGTTCAAGACTGGCCGTCGCCGCGCTTGCTTCGATCTCTCGGACGGCGGCGCTGTGGGCTTCACCCTTCGCCCCGGTGTCCGAGTTCAGCTCAACCTGATTCTTCTGCCGCATGGCTCGCGCGAGATCGACCGCTCTACTAGCCACTTCCACCGTTCGGGCCTTCAGCGGCACTGCCGCCTAGTATGCCCTCTGCTGACTTCTGCGCTGCGGTCAGGCCGCCTTACGACGACCTCAGTCCCGTTGCCGAGACACAGTGCAGACCTCCCGAGGTAAGGCCGACCGCCTTCACCGCACGCCCGCCGGATTTACCACCCCGGCCCTTGATGACCGTGGACTTCGCGATCATTAGCTCGCTCGTCCGGCCGGGTAGGCCTCGTTATCCGGTGAATTGTCCATCGGGCCGCGGCTTTGCTCCACGCTTTCTTCAGACCCCACCTCGCGATGACGCCCTTGCGCTTCGCTAACCCTTCGCCGTCATCAGGCTGGATAGAGGACTTCCACCTCCGAGCTGTCGTTCATACTCGGCACACCAAAAGGGAGGGCGGCTTGCGCCGCCCTCTTGGGACTTTGCTTGCTCCGCCCAGGCCCTACGCTGGAACGATTGCGATGATTCTCAGGTCGCGGGGATCCACGATCACGATTCTGTCCTGATAGACAAAATATTCGTGGCCACGCCACCTGGGTTCGATCTGCACCAGATAGTGAGGCACCGGCACCAGGCGGATGCTGGTGAACTCGCTGCGCGGGATGACTGTCCCGGTACGCACGTTGAAGTCGACGCGACCGACGCGCGGAGCGTTAGCGGATTCCACAATCGTCTGACGAATCCTGGTTCGCTGGTCCTGCGAAAGTTGCACACTCCTGCCGGAACTTGTCTCCACTCGTCGCGAGCCCTGCATCTGGGCGGCCGCATTGCCTTGGAGTCCACGCATGCCACGCTGCCCTTGCAGTTGCTCATTGCCCGGCTGGCCGCGGACGCCGCGCTCTCCTTGCTCCGCGTTCTGTTGCTCATTACCCGGCTGGCGGCGCAAACCGCGCTGTCCTTGCGCCCCGTTCCTTTGCGCAGTGTTCTGTTGCTCGTTGGGATGTTGGCCACGCCGGCCACGCTCTTGAGCACTGTTTTGCCGCTCGTTCAGCCGATTCTCGTTCGCGCTCCGGTTCGTCCCATCCGTGGCGCTGCCATTATGCGAGTTCCGGTTCTGCGCGCCGGTCTGGGTTTGACCGCGCGTCGTTTGACCGCGCGTCTGCGCGCCGGTGCCTGCGCTCCGGTTCGTCCCATCCCTGGCGCTGCCATTATGCGAGTTCCGGTTCTGCGCGCCGGTCTGGGTTTGACCGCGCATCTGCGCGCCGGTGCCCGCACGGTCTTGGGTGCTCGTGCCAGCTCCGCCTCGCCCTTGCGCGTTCACGCCGGCACCCGCGCCGTTACTGCTCTGGCCCATGCCATTCATCGAATGTGTACCGCCGCTATGCGACTCGGTTGCATGTCCCGACATCTCGCCGCCGGCGGTTCCATTGTGGTTCATGGTCTGCGCAGCAACGAAGCCGCTTCCCGTGACAAGCGCGAAGGCGGCGACGCCAGCCAGCAATGAGTTTTGGTATTTCCTCATCATCATCATCATCAATCTCCTCTCTCTGTTCTTAGTTCCGGCACGCGCACCGTTTCTCATCCAAAGATCGTCGGTGCATCGGTTACTGCAATGAACGCAGTTGCGGCGTGAAAGTTTCGTTTGTCGACTCCGGTTTGCACGTTTAGTTCATCTGTAGGCGTTTGGTGTATGTTCATTTTCAGGCGCGGTTTTGTTGGCTTTCAGAGGCCGTTTTGTTGGCGGGCTTTTGAGCCGAACATCCACTCTGCGCGGTGACGCATTGCCGCACCCCTCGCGAAACTACTTATGATTAGGAAATTCGGCATGCGTCTTACTCCTTGGTCCATTGGATTAAAAAATTTTAATTCGGCACGCGTTTTATCGAGAGTTCATTAGATTAAAAGATTTTAATGGGCATGCATCTTATCGATAGTTCATTGAATGTAGGTCATGAAACGTCACAAATATTGGCCTGCGACTCCGTTATCACTGCTACCGTGAACGCGAGTATGGCTACCGCGAACATGGCGACAATTGCCACGTTGTGATCAGCCATCGCAGGGATGCCAATGGCAGCGTCACAGTACGTCGCCGCGTCCGCGACTGACGGCTGTATCGGGGACGTCAGTTGAGAGGTCTCGGCGAAGGCCGGGGCCCTTTCTCGTGCGGCGGCCGCAAGCACATTCTCTGAGCCGGCAAATCGCCCACGAAAGCGTGGCGACGCCTCTGATTAGAGAGCTTCGACGTTGTCATTTAGAAGTGAGTAGATGGATAAGGCGCGTGATAACGCCGCCGGAAAACATGCCGCGGAGCTTGCTGGGCGCGTAGTCCACCCGATGCTATCGGACGCGGTCCTGCGACAAAACCGCTGAGGTCAAACGAACGCCGAGACGCCTAGCACGTCGTTTAACGCGGGCCGGCAGGTGCGAGCACGATCGCGATTAGCACGACATTCGTGAGGACCATCGCGAGGAAAGGTAGCTGTGACGCCAGCTCTAAGTCGTGCGCGACGGCAAGTCGCAGACCTTCACGGGCCCGCTCGGGCGAGATGAGCAGCCAGCAGCAGGCGGAAGCCGACATGGCGACGGCGATATTGTCTACCGGCAGGCCTGCAACTCGGCTGCGATGGCACCGTGCCAAAATGGCTGGGCACGGCGTACCGCTCTGGCCGATCCAAGCATTGGCTCAAGGTCAAGAACCCGCAAGCGCCCGCGGTGCGGCGCGAGGCCGAGGAGGAATGGGCGCGGCCTTGAGAGCTTGCTGCCTGGTCGATTAAGCCGAGCGCCGTTTCCTGACGTTGCTCCGCAGGGAACTGGCCAAGCTCTCGGCCGAGAGCCTTGAGGATTTCAGGTCGGACGCATGCAATCTCAAAAGCTTCTTCGCTTGCCGGCGCGTGCTCTGCCGTGTGCGCTTTTTGGTCATGACAGTCCCTGGACGATCGAGCTGGGTGGGTGCGGGCTCACTCAGCCTGGCCGCTTATAGGCAGGCGCCATTTGGGCAATAAGGTCGTAACGATGTCTTGCACCAGTTTTCTGGAGAATATTGTGTATGTGGATTTTGACTGTTCCAACGCTCAATCCCAATTGCTCAGCAATATCCTTATTTGACATGCCGGTGCCCACCAAAAGGGCAACCTCCCTCTCGCGACGGGTAAGCCCCTGTGGCAGCCACTCCTGGCGCAATGCAACGCTGTTGGAACTAGCCATCCCAAGGCTCCCTGGACAAGGAGCCTTCACTCACCGAAGAGGCAAACTGCGGCACCGTGTCAAAGTAACTTGGATATACATCTAGGGGATGAATCCTATCCGCCACCTGTCGAAGGAATTAATCCTTGGTAATGCAGCGACGGCGATCTGCCGCACACTCGAACGGTCGGCCGACATTGCGCTTGAGGACGGTGTTCTTGAACAGTGTGACGTTGTTGTTACTCGCGGATCAGCGCGACGTAGTCGACTTGCTCCTGGTCGCGCTACTTGGCTCACGCGCCCAACTCCCAGCAGCCGTCGTCGCCGAGTGACATGTCGAAGGCTTCCTTCCAGTTCTCCCGCCGGGAGGTTCTGTCCCCCTATTTTATCCCGAGCCTTTTCAGGGTCGCGGGTCGCGTGCGCAGTGGGATCAGACGTGCCCTCGAGGCCTTGATCATGGCGTGTGCTACGGTTTTGGCTGTGAGTTTGCGAACTATTTCTATGATGGCGACTTCGACTTCCTCGGGCATGAGGTTGAGCCGTTTGACGAATTCCGCGTTGCTCTTACACAAAGTCACGAAACCCGGCGTTTGGGTGGGATCAAAAGACCCCAGCCAAATGAGCCAGATTCTTTTCGGATCAAAAGATCGGAACAAAAATCGCGCTTTTCCGTCTGGGCTCTTTTGATCCCTGACGGTGAGCGCCGTATTTTTCCGCTCTCATCGTCGGCGGAATGCTGGGATCTTTTGATCCCAAGGCCATGGCGTTTGTACGCAAAGAGGACAAAAAAGGGATGGCGGAACGGCCATCCGTTTCCTGACGTCCTGTAGATCATGCCGCAAATCCGAGACGCGTTGATGCTTCATGCCAGTGGGTTGCTCGGCATCGCGCATCGACAAACCTTTCTTCCGCACTGGCACGTTTCCATGCGCGACGCATTGTTTGCAGAGGCGTTGGGTCGAACTTGATGGCTCTAAAGTCCGCCGACATCTCATAAAAGTGGTACCAATTGAAGACATTCAGATAGTCCAGCCTGGGCGTGAAGAAGCTCGGATTGCCGAGAAAGCATAAGGCCGGAGAGTTCCGAACGGGTGAAGGAACGTTTGATCGAAGCGCAGCGTTATCTTTGGAATCCAAGGAGCAATACCATGTCCGATAAACGCAGTCAGGAAGATCGGCAACGCGACACCATATCCGATGAACGCAGTCAGGAAGACCGGCAACGCGACAGTGAGAAAAAGAAGAAGGACCCACAAGGTAAGCAGCCGGTGGAAAAGCCGGGTTTTGCTTGGGGGGACCCGAAGGAAGGCACCGGATCGCAGAGCGGTGGCTCGGAAGGCGGTTTGGGAGGTGGCTGAATGAGCGCATCTGACATATAGAAAGCGGCACAGCTACGTTTGGCACCACGTTGCCGTCCCACCTCGGGAACGACGTAGGCGAACACCAAATACGAGTTTCGGATTCGTTTATCTGTCGTTTATCACATCCGGGTCATCGCTGAGGTGATCGGGCACGGCGCCCGTGGCCGCCGTATGCCCGCACGTGAAACCAGTGCGAGAGCGCAGTGCGGTAATACCGCACGCTGCGTTCGTTGTCGAACAACCCTCCGTCCCAGTAACTTTCGTTTTCGATCGTTGCTTGGGAAAGGCGGGCGGGAGATCTCCGCCTGCCATGATGTGGTCGAGCGTGAGCTCGTGGTATTAGCTTTCGCTAGAAAAATACTCGATCTGGCCTTCGCGTAAATTTGTCGCGCTTACCATCAGCCGCGGAAGAGCGGTTTTGGTGCCAAGGCCCCAGAGATCGACCAACTCCTCCGCCCAGGCAGCTTCACGAACTGTGGCGAATTCGGCATTCTCCCAACGGCTCATGATTTCGGCATGATCGCGAGTGAGGCGGCGTAGGAGATGGTTGGTGGTCTTACCTCGCTCCAATTTCGGGGAGTCTCCCCGATGTTGGAGATCAGTTCTGGCACCCTGGCCAAAAGCGCTTTCGTTCTTTCCTTTGGCGGTTGTCACTCCGCCGCCGACCGAACAACAAGCGCGTCTGAAAATTTACCAAACGAATACAAGACCAGCCCCGCGCCACTGTGCAACTTTTTGTCACGTGCAATTTTTCAACCCCGCCCCTTAGTGCCGCAGGTCGTGGTGAGCTGGGAGCTCCAGCGTCAGGCGATCGACCGCAGCTCGGCGCCGATCACCTCGGCGATCGGTCGCGGGCGCGCAACTGCAGTGCACTAGCGAGCAGCCAACCGCCCCCAACCGCCTACGGTGCCGAGGTTTCCGGCCCCTAGCGCACTGATCCATGATAAGTTGCGCCTCGTGTTTCGCTATGTCAGCGGCCCGACTGTCCGGTTTTACGTGGCGCGGCGCGATGAAGGGCTGGCGCGAACTCATTGAGGTTTCCCGCGCCCGGCGAGCACAACTATCGGATGAATGAATCCTTTTCCGGACAGTTGCGGCGCTAATGCGGTTCGCTTGAGCCGTTGCCCGCGCGCTGATCGGCTAGCAGCCTGTTCAAGGCGGCCTCCATTTTGTCGTGATTGCTCGGCTGGTTCGCCGGGGGATGCGAAACAACACGCACCGCGTGGCCGATCGGGGCGTTTAGACCGAGCAAGGTCGCTCTTCGTTCTTGAATCTTCGTCAAAAGCACGCCGGATGCAACATCACGATCGACAAGGGCTTTGTCACGAAAGGTTTCCTCTAGTTCATCCAAGTGTAACAACTGCAAGGCCAACACCAGCTTGAGGTATCTGTCGCGATCGGCCTCGATCGGATGCCGGTCCAAGACCCGATTCACTACGTCGACCGTGCACCCGTGATCGTCGGCGATCCGACGCATGAGGCGATGGACGATCTTGTCCTCATCCTGCTGGTCCATACCCGAGAGCCTACCACTTGCCGCGCTCTTTGCGAACGCGGATGCGCCGCTCAAGGTCATTCGTGACGTCCTGCAAATGGCCGAGGAGCGCAGCTTCCTGGTCAAGGACGCGGCGACAAGGCGTCGTGATAGGCGCGCGAGCGGCCGCGCCTGGGGCGCGTGGGCAACGGGTTTGGGCTCACAGTAGCCGAGCTTGCGCCGGAGCCGCTCCACGCGGCCTACAGCGGGCGTCTGGCGGCGCAAGTGGCGACTGCCGTTCTGCAGCCCGTGGCATCGGGCGCAGCCGATCGTGGCGCGAAGGTACAAAAAACTCGCCAGCCGACCGCAGCCACACCAGAACCAAGGCCTTACACCGCCCGGCATGGGCTCGTCCCACACGATCGCGACGCGCGTCTCGTTGATCCAAAGATTTGGCGCTTACCGGCGAACCTTGACCGTGTGGCCGGGCCGACCGCCTCCCGCGCCCTTTTGCAGAATTTTTCACGCCCTCGGCGCAAAGCCCGGTCTGCCTTGCGCTCGCCGCAAAACTGTTCCGAAAGAACCCTCTTAAGAACAGTCGCCGTGTTCGGTGATCGAATAACAAGGAGATCGCACCAGTGCACGGCACCATCCCGGCCACCGAAAACGGAAAGTCGGCCCGTTCCCGCGCGAGCAGCCGCCGAGCTGCGGGCACTGCGCAGGCTGCGGCGCGAGCAACCAGCCGGCTCGCGGTTCCTGTTCGTCTCCGAGCGCGGCGCGCCGATGACGGCGCGCGGCTTCGCCCAGATGCTCAGCCGAGCGGCCGAGCGCATCGCATTCCCGATCGCGGTACATCCTCACGTGCTCCGGCATGCCTGCGGCTACAAGCTCGCGAACGATCGCCCAGGATACTCGGGCAATTCAGGACTATCTCGGGCACCGCAATATTTCAGCACACCGTCCGGTACACGGAGTTTGTGAGCGGGCGCTTCGCCGATTTTTGGCAGGACTAATGCTCGCCCGAGCCATTCGACGCGGCCGACCCGTTCTTGTGCTCGGCCAGTGCCTTGAGCGCGGCTTCGATGCGATCGGTCCCGTCTCGCGGTACTCGGTCGGATGCTGGATCACCTGGACGGCGGGGCCGAGCGGGGCATTAAGCCCGAGCAAGGTCGCGCGGCGTTCCGCAACCTTCGCCAGCAACGCCCCGGCGGCCGTGTCGCGATCCTCGAACGCCATCCGCCCGAACGTGACCTCGAGGCGGTCGAGCAGCAAGAGCTGCTGCGCCAGCGCGCGCCGCAGGTACGTGTCGCGGTCCGTCTCGACTGGATGCTCGTCGAGAACTTGCTGCACCTCCTCGAGCGTGCAATCGAGCTCCTTGGCGATCGCGTGCTCAGGACGATGCAGTCAGATCGCGGCGTTGCTTTGGTTGTGTCATGGCGCTTCCGTTCTCGGCGACCGCGCAGGCGCGATTCAGATCATAAACGATGCCGTCAGAGACCTGCCTCCCCACTGTGGAACGAAAATCCACGCCGAATCCTTCAACCGCCCCTTAGCGCGTATACTCTTTTGCAGTCAGGACGGGATTGGCATGGGCGATTCTGAAAGCGAAGAAAGGGCAGAGGTCCGTAGCTCCGCAGATACGACGAGTCGCCGTCAAGATCTTCACAATCTCTCACCCGACCTCCTCAGCAAGGCAACCAAGAAGACCGCCGGTCAGGTTACTCGTGTCGGCGTGACCTTCTTCACCACAGCGACGTTTTGTCTTCTGTCCTGGTTCAGCCCGGACAGCGGGCTCTTGGGCGGCAGTGAAAAGATAAACGTGCCTTTGGCTGGGCCGGTATCGTTCTTCGGCTTCATGCTGCTGGGACCAGCGGTGCTTATTGTGCTGCGGGTCTACCTGCAGATTTACGTCGAGCAGAGCGAACGGTTGGAACGGCTTAGCCGGTCCCCGTGCCCCGATTGATGCACCTCGGCTTACGCTGTCGCCCCCCAGGGCGCACGCCCGGATTCCATCGAGGGCACCGAACGCGCCGACGGCGGGGGCCTGCTCGGTCGCGTGCTCGACGAGGTCGAAGACCTGCACCCGGAGCATCGAACGGGCGCTGCGCTGATGCCTCCCGGCCGTCTCTACGAACGCCCCGAAGCTTCGGGAACCCCCGTACCGACGAACCTAAAGCATAAATTTTGGCAGAATGCGGATGTCGGGCCGCCTGCACCAACGGCCTCGCCAAGGCCGTGGCGGAAGCTCTCCGGCAGCAATTTTGACACGATGAATGCCCTGGACCGTCCCGTTTACTTAGCTCGGCATTCGGTAACTCGCCGGGGCGAGCCGCGACCAACGTCGATCGATCAAAGGGAGAGCGAGAATGATGGAGCGCGATGAGTTGTGGGCGGGCAGGATGGTGGAGCGCGAGGAGTTATGGGAAGGATTGGACGCCCTCGATAGGAAACCCATGGAGATGATTCCGATCGTCGCGGCCGCAATCAAGCAGATGAGAGAACAGGGCGCGGACGAGGAACAGATTGCCAAAATGCTGTCAGTTGCAGCGGATGAATTGCGCGCCGTCGCGGGCATCGACCATTAGCTAAAGGTTTTTAGCCAGTGTCCGGCATAGCGTCCCCGTCGCTCGCAAAACCATTCGTCGCGCCCGTGACGCTGCGAATAGGCCCGGTTGAGGATCTTGTGCCACCGCGCAAGTTTCGGCTAGTAGGCGTCGCCCAGACGCTTGGCGACGATGCCCTCCAGGTCAGCGTCGACCACGGCTGGTACAGCGCCCGCCGTCGCCGACGAGGCCGTTGGTCAACGCGATCCAATCCTCGGCGCGCTTACCGATTTGCGCCAGCGCCGCCTTGCGCTGCCTGAGCGGCAACGGCCGCAGATCCACACCGTCGGCAATCAGCAGACGTCTTCGATCATACGCTGGCGCAGCGGACTGACAGTGTTGGTCTCGCTCAGAGGGAACTCCCGTCCTGAGTGAGGTTTGTGAACACCTCGATTTTCAGAAAGGGGCTCCCTATCGCGCCATCGCTATTCTCTCGGCTTGTTACCAGCCCCTCGCCGCACGGCCCCGCGCAGCGGGCTGGAGCGCAGCGACTTCGTGCTCTGGCGGGTGCGTTACCGCTTACTCACGGCGACGCGTTCACGTCATGGCGATGCCCCGACGCAGCGGCTCTGACGCCAGGCGGTCGCGCGCGGGCGGCGCAGAAATTCTCCACCGCGGCGACAATGGCGGCGCTGGTGAGCGAGCGCCGCTCCGGCGTCCCCAATTCGAGTTCTTCCTGCCGGTTAACGATGGATCCGGCCTCGAGCAGGACGGCCGGCATGCTAGTTCGGCGGAGCACGACCAACTGGTCGTAACGGTATACGCCGGCCTCGGAGTCGACGAGGATGCGGCGGTGATGGCCCATCAACGCCAAGGTGTAATGCGGCGTGTAATACAGGCTGCGGCGCTCCAATTCGCGCCCGAGCAAGCGGCCGAACCGCAGACTGCCGGAGGGATCGGCGTTATCGTTCGATATAAAAATCGCGTAGCCTGGATAATCGTCGTTGAATTCATTTTTTTCTCCGCCGTAATCCCAGCTATGCTTCAGATTGTCGGGCACGGAATCGTGGTGAATGGAGATGAAGAGATTAGCGTGCATGCTGTTGGCGCGCGCGGCGCGCTCCACCAAGCCCCGCCTGGGCGCGGTCGCGGTAATCAGCAGCACGGTCCGCTCGAAGCCGGCATCGACCAAGGCTTGCTTGATCTCGCGTGCGAGCTGGAGGTTGAAGGCGTATTCCGGGATACCCCGCGCGCTCATTGCGCCGGGCACATCGGCGGTGTGGCCGACATCAACCACGACGCGGAATGGGGCGCGCGCGCAACTCTCGGAGGCCGCTTGGCTTGCGCCTTGGGCGCGCACCCCTTCCACCCCCGCCGCCAGCACGGTGATTGCAAGAACAACGCCTAGTTTTGTAGCCGCCCGCAACCCGATCATCCCACTCGCATCTTACCGCAGCAGCCGAAAATTTCCATAGCGTGTTTGGAAATCGATTAAGAACCCTTAATTTTGTTCGCGCCGTGGAGGCGGTAACGGGGCCATTCTGCCGTACTTGCGCGGGAGCTTCTTCGACATGATTCACTTGCGCTCCGGAATCATGCGCTCCTGGTCGTGCTTGTCGTCGATCTTGTTGTCGGCTCCCCCATTACCTTCCAGTCGATCGCGCGAACGAATCAATTGATCGAGCACTACGCGATGCGCTCGGTCGATCTGGGCTGCGGGCCATAGCATCGGCGGGCGCCAAAGCGATGTGTGCGACGTTATTTCGTCGGGTTCTCTGACGACCGGTTCTTCATCTTGGTCCTCATCCTCTTCGTCTTCTTCGTCTTCCTCCCCATCATCATTAGAGACTAGGATCTCGCGGCGGCGGCGAATTGACAAGCGTCCAGTTGATCAACCAAGTGGAAACGTCCGTCGGAATATGCCGGGTTATGGGTGTTAGACCCGCTGAGGGGGTGTCATTGGTTTCTAAGCCAACAAACCGCGATGGAACACGGCCTTCCGGCAACGCCGGCGTCGCCAGGTTGCACTGGGGCTGCACTAGCGGCCCGGGGCCCCCCGCTGCGCGCGACGCTCGAGATCAACGTTGACGCCAGCGAGCTGCCCGACCAGCCGGTCTTCCTCGGTACGAACCCGCGCAGCGAGCGCCTTGCCGTGATAGCGGCTGGCATTCGCTTCCATCACGCTTGCATCAACTGCGAAACCCTCGCCTTTGACGAGGCCATTCGCCATGCATGCCGCCACGACGCGTTCGAAGATGTGGCGCAGGATGTCGCTCTCGCGAAAGCGTTCAAGACGATTGATCGAAAATGTGGAGTGGTGCGGGACCCTGTCGTCGAGATCGAGCTTGCAAAACCATCGGTAGGCAAGGTGCAGCTTGACCTCCTCGCACAGCCGGCGCTCGTGTCGGATGCCGTAGCAGTATCCAACAATGAGCATCCGGATCATCAGTTCCAGATCGACAGACGGCCGGCCAATGTCGCTGTAAAAGGGCTTCAGCTGCTGATGCATTTCGGCGAGCACACCTGTCGTGAAGACGTTCATTCGGCGTAGCAGGTGCTCCTTCGGAACTCCTCGTCGAGGTTGAACTCGTAGAATAGCTGTCCCTGATCCCAGTCCTGCCGCCCCATCATCCCCGAATCTCCTGCCGATCTCGATCACCAGGAATCAGGGTTCGAAGCCTCAGTCGAGCCCTTTTCGACAGCATCGGCCAAAAGCGTCGATTTCGGCGCCCCTGGCCCGATGTCCGTTGTTACCCCTAAAGCGACCGTGATAGCGACGCGTTGGAGCGCGATCCGCGAGGGCCTAATTGAATCAGAGAAACCGTTTCGCGGCGTTTTCTCTGAAATACGATCTATTAATTGCCGAGTTGATCTTCGCCGCACTCAGCTAGTACGGGCTAGCACAATCCAGACAGCAGCGGGCATTCGAACGCCGTTCGAAGTGAGATACTTTGACAACACATCTCTAACCGCGTGTACGACTTTGTCCGCAAGCTCGGGATGCTCACGAAGCGCCCTGCCTAATGGCCCGATACCCAAGGCCAGCTTCAATGTCTGCTCGAGGTCTGCGCCGCCAACATCAGCGTCAAACGGGTTGATCGTCACTGCGCCGAATCCTAAGTCAGCCAGTATCGAGCGCACGCGGCTCGAGTCGGCGAACGCAAACGGTCCAGGCGCCGTGGGATCGGGCGGCGCAACGGGAGGTAGGAGCGGAAGTGCGGCTTGCAGCGGGGCCTGCATCCACGGATTCTCATTGAGAGGTCGCCAACAGACGAAAGCTAGGCGGCCCTCAGGTTTCAACGATCCACGGATGTTGGCAAACGCAGCCACAGGATCGCCGAAGAACATCACGCCAAAGCGAGAGAAAGCCGCATCGAAAAGGCCCGGTCCGAGATCGCCGGTCTGTGCGTCCAGCTTTCGAAAGATGACTTGTAAGTCCGTCGAGCGCGGTCGGCGGAGGGCCACATCAAGCATAGGCTGCGAGATATCGACACCCACGACCGACCCTGTTGGTCGCACTCGGGCAGCGAGGGCGAGCGAGGTCTGGCCGCACCCGCAGCCGATGTCGATGATATGCTCGCCTTCTCGCGGGCAGAGCGCATCCATGGCCGCAAGACCCAACAGTTCAACCTGACGGTCCAATGTTTCCTGAAACTGTGCCCAAGCTTCGCCCGCTGTCGCATTCCAATATTCGATCTGCGCGGCGTTTGAAGACGTTTCCGGGATCTGAGGCATGTTGGATTCCTGCGTCAAAGGCATCGAAGCCTCATCTTCCTCATCGTAGCGGGTCAGGCCGGCGCACTGGAAGTGGCTCTTTGCAGTGCAGCAGATTTACCTGTTCAACTTAGGAAATGGGTCAAATTCGGCCGTGGTGCTCGATCGGCCAGGGCGGCAGCTGCCGGGTAAGGAGATGGCGCGGTACGTTTCCGCCCGTTTCCATCTCCTCTCCTCAAATTCCGTACAGTGGGTTTTCCCCAATACGGCTCAAAGATTGGTGCAGCCAATCAGACAGTGCCTTCCCCAACCGTTCCATCGCTTAAGCGATTCCCCGCATACACGTTGCATGCGGTCAGGTTTGCATCTGTCCTTCGTGCCGTTCATTTGGATGTGTTACCTCGCACAGAGTCGAACACCTCCGCCTCATTAGCACCACCAATCCACAGGGGTCCTCGCTCCGTATAGGTCATGTTGTCCTATACATCATCACTTAACCGACCCCATGCGCCCCACTTGCAGGAACAGCATGATTTCGACACTCGCCTTATACATCCTGCCTTCGCTTTAGCGGGAATGCCTAGGCTTCCCGCAAGTGGTTCCGGCCTTTCACTGCTTGTCTGTATTCGCATGTCGTCCTCAATGTCCCCGGTGGATACGTACCAACTCTCCGTACATTTGGATGTCACTGGTCTTCGCCGAGGGGTAAGAACGGCTCGACACCCACTATAAACTATGATTTCGAGGCTTCCTGGTTTTGACAATACTACGACCTGCGAACTCGCTAGACGTGCTTCGACGCCGTTTACTTCCAGGCTTTCCATGGAGACTGTCACCAGAGATCCATGGCTGGATATGACTACGGTGGCACACGGATATTTCCACCGACAGGACTTTCGCCTATTAGACAAGCGAGCTAAGCTAGGCTCGCTGCACTACCCTTCGATAGTTGCCGTGCCGGTCGGATCCCCTTCCGCAGCGGCTTTACAAAAACTCTTCGAGCCGTCATGCAACATGCCGGCGACCCGATCAGCGTCAGTGAGGCGGGTTCTCGACCCTCGGCTCAAGGCGGTCACGGCTGCGCCCCCACTGGAGTCGCCATGTGGTCTCGCCTCGCCGCCCTAGCTTTGCTCCTGCTGCCCGCCCCAGCCTTCGCCGGTGTCAAGAAAGAGGTCGCAGCCCTCGCTCCGGCCGGATTGGTGCTCGTGGTGGACGCCGCGGGCAGGGAGTTGGTGGCCCAGAACGCCGATGAGCCCTTTGTTCCGGCCTCAGTGACCAAGATCGTGACGGCCTGGCTGGCGATGGAGACTCTGGGCGCGGATTACCGGTTCGAAACTCGCTTCTATCTCGACGACAAGCGGATGCTCTACGTGCGCGGAGGCGGCGATCCCTTCCTGATCTCGGAGGAGCTGGCGCCGCTCGCGGTTGCTCTGGTCGCCGCAATCGGCAAGAAGCCGATCAACGGCATTGTGCTTGACGCGAGCTACTACCCTTCGAACCTCCGCATCCCCGGCATCGAGAATACCGACGAGGCCTACAATGCGCTGAACTCGGCGCTCGCGGTGAATTTCAACACCATCTACGCCGTACGTCGCGGCAACAGTGTGCACTCCGCCGAAAAACAGACCCCAATCACCCCGCTCGCGATCTCCCTGTTCCAGGCGCGGGGTTCTAATGGTACGGCACGCATTAGCCTGAGCCAGGACCCCACGATCAGCCTGCAGTATGCCGGCGAACTGATCGCCGCGTTCATCCAACGGGCCGGTGGCAGAGTGACTGGCAAGATCTCGATCGGAACCGTGCCCCAAGGATTGGAGCCGGTCTATGTTCACCGGCAGTCGCGTCCGCTTTCGAAGATCATCGCCGAGCTGCTCCGCGCCTCGAACAATTACGTCGCCAACCAGGTCTTCCTGGAGATCGGCGGGCACCGCCTGGGCGGCCCGGTCAGCCTCGACAAGTCGCTCAAGGTCGCGAACGAAATGCTCGCCGCGCACGGCCTCGCGGCGGACATCCATCTCGAAGAGGGCTCGGGCATCAGCCGCGATAACAAGTTCAGCGCCCGCGGCCTCGCCAAAGTGCTGGAACTTTTCGCGCCTTACGCCGACTTACTCCACGGTCATGACGGCGGCACAAACAAGACCGGCACCATGGAAGGGGTAAGCACGCTTGCGGGCTATGCCGACACTTCAAGCCACGGGCGGGTGCGTTTCGTGATCTCGCTCACCAGCAGCGACGGCGAAATGCGCTACCGATTGCTCCGGACTATCCGCTCCGGGCTGTAGCTGGCGCGTCACAAAAGTGCGCAACGTCAATGTGGGTGAGGAACCGACACGATCGCGACGCCAGGCGATGTCAGCTTCGGGTCAAGGGACTAAACCGCTCGCGCGGTAGAGCAGCTGCGGGGAGCGTCGCGGCGACAGCTAAACTTCTGGCGTGATGGAACGCCCTGTCTTGAGATCGAGGGGTTTGCAACCAAGACGATGCGCGCCGAAATAGAGGAAGCGCACCCTGGCGTGCCATGACGCAGGGATGGCGCCGCGCAGCGCGTTCCACCCGATGGCGTCGAGCGCACGCACGCGATCAGCGTGTGGCTCACCCAGCCATGCAGCGATGATTTGGGCGAAGCTGGTCTTCTTGGCGGGCGGCGCGGGCTGGTGCGTGCGCTCAACTGTGTGCCGGCAGCGGAGCGGGCACGGGGCGGCGCCAGTTTCTTAATGGCGTCCTGGATGGAGCAACTATCGCCGATTTCGGTCGTCCAGGACCGTTTTTGCTCAACCAACTGGGCGAACTGCCGGTACCGGCGGGCTTGCCTCTCTCCGATCAGGCAACGCTTTAAAACACGCGGCCATTCGCCCTGTTTGACCAATCCGGTGGCTTCCATTTGATTGAGGGCGCGGCCGCACGCCAGGGCTCGGTCGACCTTGAGCAAGGCACCATCACGGTCAAGCGCGTGGTGCTTGACGTCGATCGCGCTCCGCTCCTGCGCAAGATCCCCAAGAGCGAAAGCTCTCAGCGGACCATCGCCATCCCGCCGCTGCTGATCGAGCTCTTGCGCGCACAAAAGGCTCGATGCCTCAAGGCAGCCCTATTGTGGGGCAAGGGCTATCGGCGACAGCCGATGTTCGTATTCGCCCGCCCCGATGGCGAGCCGCATGACATTACGCACCGGCGGCGAGTGCTGATGCGTCGGGCCAAGGTCGCCGGGCACTCGCCTGTCCACGGCTGGCGGCACACTTGCGGGACCAACCTGGCCGGCGTCATCGACACCAAAACGATTCAAAGCAGGCTCGGCCATTCCACCCCGGTGCTGACCTTGCAGTGGTATGTCCACCCGACAGAAAAGCGCGATCAGGAGGCCGGTGAGCACCTCGCCACGCTGATCAAGAGCCCCGGCGGAAGCGCGTGAACAAACGCGCTTGCAGTCAGCTTGCAGTCATGGGAGCGCAAAAAAGAGCGAAGGGCGGGGATCGATGTCTGGTTCGGCGGCAAGCAGGCCGAACGAGAAAACGCCAGCTACTTTAAGCTTTTGGAAGCATTGTGAAGCAAAAGAACAAAGCGCGAAGCGGGACGAATAGCGAATTACAAAACCGCTGCTCTACCGCTGAGCGAACCCGGCGAATCAATGACTTAGCTGACATAGATCCTGCCGCGGGCCACCACTGGGCAACGTTCTATCAACCTTTCACCCCGGCAGTCACCACCGCCCGGCCGCCCGCGCACCCCCGCTCGTCAGCGGCCGCAAGCGAGCTGCCTGCTGGATACGCTGCCATCTCGGCTTTACGGCTGCATTCCCTCGCCTCGCAATCGCCCGCCGCGCGGTTAAAACCGCGCTCGCCGAAAAGCGCGCGGCCCGGCTGATAAACGTTGCGGCACCGTGACCGTTTCGCCCGCTGAGCAAGGCCGAGGTCGAAGCGCATGTAGTCGCCAAACTCCTGGCGGTTTGGGGGCAAGTCATGGCGTTCACAGGCATGAGGTTGAGGCTCGCGAGCCTGGGGCGCCCCGTCGAGCCCGAGGACGGTGGCGCAGGTCATAACGTCCAAGAAGAGAGGGAAGTCTTCGTCGATCTGTGTTAGGGAGCGGCTCTGCCGAGAGGAGCCGATCGTCGCTGCCACTACTTAATCGAGTTCAGTGCTGCAGCTGTCGTGCATATCAGTCGCACCCTCAAGTCCGCCAGCAATTGCGCCAGCCGGTCCCCCCAAGCCATCCCAGGGCACTTTCAACAGTCCCTGGAATGAGACATGGCGAAAGGAGGTTTTTTATCAATACCGATGCCCGTACGTCCCCGATATCCGAGATACTCGGCTGAAGCTGAGCCGGCTGATACACTCGTCGCGAGAACGACAGCTGCTGCTAAACAAGAACACTCTTCTTCATCTGACGTCTCCGTGCTTGCCAGTCACCCTCTAAGGCCATCGCCCTAATCGATGCGCTCGGCGCTGTCTGTGACGATTTGCACAAGATTTTTCAGGTTTCAAATCGATCCTAGACCTAGAAGCGGCGAGTACGGAATTACCGCTCGCAGTCGCCCTTCTGGTACCGCTGCACCCGCGTCCTGCTCCTGATCATGAAACAGGCCCTTCCTCGACGTTGAGGTTGAAGCTGGGCAGCCAGTGATCTTGCGGCGTCGAGCGAATGAAAATACGCCACCACTTTCGGTTCTGGTATAATGGAGTGCTCACCAGCCTATCTGCCAAAATCCGAAAAGCGCATCGAACAGCTGTTGGCATGATCAGCAACCTGTTAAGAAATACCCAGAACTCGGCTCTGAGCGATCACACGACCGGATTATCTGGACGAAAGAGAATAAGGCTCACCGGTCTGGGCTGCGCGAAGGCCTGATGTGAAGCGAGGCAAAAATGAACAAACTCACTAGACATGAGAACGTATCATCCGACCGCGAAGCAGATCTGCGTGCCCTCGCGGACAAACTGCTGTTTCGGGTCGAACGGATTGACGATAAGTTCACAATGACGCGCACGGCCGACGTCTCAAAACCTGTGCGGCACGAGAACCTGTCGCTGGATGAGGCGGAGGATTTGCTAAACACCTGGAAGCTGCGCGGTCTGGGCGGTGGCTGATGACGCCGTCGCGCCCTGCTCCCTTCGTCAAGTTCTCGACGCCCACTTCGTTGTGGTCCACGCTCATTCTACTGGCAGAGCGTCGCCACCGTACTGACCTGGTGACGAGGGGTTCGCATCCCTCAATGCCGATCTTTCTCGGCCTCGCGCGTCGACGGCCGGCGCACAGGGGTTCTTGACTCTAATCCAGTGCGGGGAGCGGCCGGAGCGGTAAGTCGCGCCGGGCCGGTTCGACACAATGCGCTTGGAGCGAGCGGGCACGCCTGCTGGTAGACGATATTCACCGCCGTCGACTTAGTGCTCGTTGACCGCCATGCCTCGAAGCGCGCCCGCCCACCAACTGGAGGTTTTGCTGCGCGGTCGCAGCCGACGCAAATCCCGACCATCAAACTCGAGCAGGTCGAAAGCGCAGAGCACGGCAGCGGGTCGTGACGAAAGGAACGGATTAGATCGAGAATGGCCTCCGGTCCGTAGCTCGCTGGTGCATGGGCTGAAGTAGCCGGGATCGCAAGGGTTGCCTGATTCAACCGACTTGCGCTAAGTCCCGCAGCCGGCGAAGTGAGTCCCTGCCGATCTGTTGGAGGGTTTGAGTATGAAACTTCCGAAGCTAAATGCCACGGCCACGCGGCGTGGCGCGCTGACTGCGCTCGCTCTCATGGTAACGGGAGTCGCCGCCGGCCGCGTCCGCGCGCAAAGCAAATTTCCGGATCGTCCGGTCCGCGTGATCCTCCCCTTCGGCGCGGGCGGCGTTGCCGACATTAGCACGCGTCTGGTGGCGGAGCGCTTGAGCAAAAAGCTTGGCCAAAATTTCGTGATCGAGAACAATCCGGGCGCCGGCGGCATTGCAGCCGCACGAGTTGCACTCTCCAGCGGCAGGGATGGCTACACGCTTGCGTTGCTGACGAACGGCACAGCGATTAGCGTGCCATTGTTCAATCATCTCCCGTTTGATCCGCTTAAGGACTTCGTGCCGATCTCGCTGATCGGCTCATTCGAGACCATCTTTGTGACAGCATCATCTTCGCCTTACCTCACGCTCGACAATTTCCTCAAAGCAGCGCGGGAAAAGCCGGGAACGCTCAATATCGGCACCATCAATGTCGGCAGCACACAAAACCTCACCGCCGAGCTGTTCAAGTCGATGGCCGGAATCGATGCTATCATCGTACCGTTCCGCTCCACCCCGGAGGTGCTGGTTGCGCTCCTGCGAGGCGACGTGCAGATGGGGATCGATTTCTACGCGGCGCTCAAGCCGGGGCTCGATAAAGGACAGGCCCGCGCGGTAGCGACCGGAGGCGCCAAGCGTTCGCCGGTTCTGCCGAACGTACCGACGGTGCAGGAGGCCGGAGTGTCCGGCTTCGAAGTCGTGGCCTGGAACGGTCTCTACGCTCCCGCCGGCACTCCGCAGATCGTCATCGACACACTCAACGCGGCGCTGCACGCCGTTCTTGCCGATGCCGAACTAAGGAGGCGCGCACTGGCGCTCGGCATCGAGGTGCACGCCTCCACGCCTGCGGAGCTCGATAGGCGCATGCGGTCCGACATTGCCAAATGGGGAGCAGTGATCGCGCGGGCCCATATTCCCAGGCAATGAGGGTTTTGGGCATGATCGCCCTGGTCCGCTTGCGGAGAGGCACTTTGCGCCGGCGGAGATTGATCATCGCGCCGCTCACTAGCTTTACCATGGACCTTAAAATTGACGAGCCGACGCTGCGCTGCGCCGATCGTCGCGCCGGCGTCGAGAATGTGTCTCTGTCGTGCCCGAGGGCCGTCTTTGCGTAAGGTGGTCGCGTGCGGCGGACGGGCAACTTAACCTGCACTGGATCGAGAGCGGCGGCCCCCTACAATGGCACCCAGGTGCCAAGGTTTCGGCATATCTGCAATCAAGCGGATGATCTGCCAAGAGGGTAAAATTCATCTCGGCTGGCGCGCGGAAGGGCTGGTATGCGAAATTACCCTTTCGGTCTGAACCTTTTTTGCGGCGCGGGTTGTTAACAACTAAGCTCATTCGGGTCACGCTTTGTGAGCGCACGGCCCGCCCAAAAAGGGCGCTGGCAACCGGGGCGACGCTTCCACGTCAGCGCGGCTTTGGTGAAGCGCGGCGCTGATCGGGAACGCGAGATCCGCCAGCTCATCCAAGAGCGCGTCCAAATGGGTGGGCGCCGTGGCGCATGTAGTTCTTGAGATGGCCGCCGGTGCCCAGCTATGACGCTGATGCGGCCATCAGATCTGGCGGCTACAGCGTTCTAGCGCCCGCCGAAATGGGCCGGGCGGAACACGTTGAGTTAGTCAACTTAGACTATGGCTGGACACAAGACGGCGTGTAATTACGCAAGACACGAGCGATTGTGTAATAGGACGAAACCCGAGACTTTGTGGGATTGCACCAGAGGCTATTGAGGCGCAGCGTCATCCATCACCGGCATGAGGCGTTCAACCAGGCGTCGGTGACCGAGAGCCCAATGGCGCTCCCGCCTGTTTGAGCTTGGGACTTGGCACCGTGGCTAAGATCCGCGCATTCACAAAGACCCGCTCGCTGCCTGATTCACCCGTCGAACCCCTGCTTCTCTGCCCGAAATGCAAGGTAGAAATGTGTTTGTTCGGGATTGAGGCTGAGAGTGACAGGTGCGACCTCTACAGCTTTGAATGCACCGCCTGCGGCGGCCTCGCAGTCAGAGCCGCTCGATCGAGATAGTACCCTTTATTCGGAATAGGATATGCAATGCTCGAAGGACTGAGCCAGCCCGTTCGCACGTGCCATGAGCGCGCCGTCGAAGCCAAGCGCAAGGCCGATGACACGAGCGACCCGGCATTGAAGGCCAGCTACCTTGATATGGAGTCGCGCTGGCTGCTTCTGGCGCGTAGCTATGTCTTCTCCGAAAGCCTTGAAAAGTTCACCGCAGTAAATGCAGCGCGCCGGCTGGAGTTTGAACGCGAATACCGCGCATCGACGCCTGACCGGATTGTCGCAAGCGCCAGGGCCAGCGAACTCTTCGATCTCTTACCTATAGCCATCTGCATCTGCGAGCCTAGTGGATTGATCCTCTCTTATAACGAAACGGCGACACAGCTTTGGGGTCGAGCACCGAAGCTGATGGACCCCAGTGATCGCTTCTGTGGTTCGTACCGCCTGTACCACCCCGATGGCTATGCCCTACCCCACTCAGAACACCCCATGGCAGATGTATTGCGCACGGGGCAGCCGGTGAGTGACAAAGAAATTATCGTCGAGCGACCCGACGGCTCGCGAGGCGTCGCGCGTGTCAATATCAGGGCTTTTAGGGATGCCAGCCGTAAAGTCCTCGGCGCCGTCAATTGTTTCCAGGACATCACCGAGCACCGGCAAAGAAGGATACCATCTGCGTTGCCGCGAAATAGGTGTGAAGATGACTTCCCGTCGGGTGGGGGCGAGGCGGGCGCACTCATTCGTGCGCTGGATTGGTCCAAGACCAGTTTGGGACCGATCTCGGCTTGGCCTGCGCACCTCAAAGCGACGATCAGCCTTATGCTGCCTGCCCAGGCACAGATCGCGCTGTTCTGGGGTCCAGAGTTCGTAGCCTTGTACAACGACGCCTACTCGGCAGCCCTCGGTGACAAGCATCCAATAGCACTCGGCCGGCCGGCGCGGGAGAATTGGGCGGAGCTGTGGGACGATCTTGAGCCGTTGCTGCGACGCGTTCTAGAGACCGGCGAGACAGTGTTCGCCAAGGACCGCCCCTTCCATATCGAGCGGCACGGCTATCCAGAGAACGTGTACTTCGATATCTCCTACTCTCCTGTTCGGCAGGAGTCGGGCAAGGTCGCGGGCGTCCTCTGCATATTGGGCGAGACGACTGAGCGAGTTCTTGCACAAAAACGTCAACGCCTGCTTCTTCGCGAGACGAACCACAGGCTGAAGAACTTGTTCGCTACGATAGACGCAATGATCAGCTTGAGCATCCGATCAGCCCAGACGCCTCAGGACTTCGCCCAGGCCGTTCGTGGTCGGCTGGCTGCGCTCCTGCGAGCGAAGGAACTAATCCGTCCAGGGATCATAGGTACGGAACACGCAAGCGAGCCTACGACGGTAGATGCACTCGTGCGAATAATTTTACAGCCCTATGACGAAAATATTTCTGGTGAGCGCATCGGCGCAAGCGGACCCGATGTGGTGGTCGGCCCGGGGGCCGTGACGAGCCTTGCCTTGGCGCTGCATGAGAGCGCGACAAATGCAGTCAAATACGGAGCCCTCTCCAAACCAAATGGCGCGGTCCGCATCCAGTGGAAGACGCAGGGAAATGATTTCCGTCTTGAGTGGGAAGAGACCGGCGGCCCCACGATTGTTGCCCCTCCGAAAGCCAGCGGCTTTGGAGGTGTTCTTACCGAGCGCAGCGTCACCGATCAGCTCGGTGGCAAACTCGAGTACGACTGGCGGCGGAGCGGCCTCAAGCTGAGATTAACGATCCCATTGGATCGACTTCGGGTTTGAAACGCGAGCAACAGCGAGGCGGCGGCAAATGCTGTACCGATTGACAGTGCGTCCGTTCTGATCCTTTGCTCCGATGATCGCCAAGCGGCGGACGATCTGCTGGAGATTATCGACGATCGCCATGGCCGCCGTTGAGGAGCATTGGCACCGTATGCGACGGCAAGCCGACCATTGCCGCGCCATCCTCAAGCGGCTCGTGCACACGCCCACAAGCTCGCGCTCAAAGGCAGGTCCCGCGGTTGGGGACGCCGCCACAAGCTCGGCGCGCGGACCTATTTGAAGCCGGATTGAACGAAGCCGCGTGACGTTTATCGCTGCGTATGGGCGTCCGATTTTTGCGCTTGGGCCTAGGCAAGTGTGTTGTTCGGCTAGTGCGGCCGAGAAATGTGCAGAAGGCGCGATGTTTGATGGCAGCGCGCATGGCGCGATTGCACATACATTTGTCCGGAAATGACTGAGCGGGAACGCTGACGTGGCCACAACTCGGTGGGGACCTATTTGAAGCCGGTCGTTTGTAGCGGTTTGCCGGTGCAATCGGTCACGTCACACCACAGGCGAACGCCCGCCGTCGACGTTGATTGCCGTACCAGTGATATAGCTGCCTTGCTCCGACACCAGGAAGCAGGCGAGATTAGCCAATTCCTCGGCCTCGCCTGCGCGGCCGATCGGGATCTCTTTTTCGTGCGCCTTGTAGTACTCCTCGAGCGTCATATTGGCCCGTTTTGCTAGTTCCACATGCTGGTGGGCGCGGACGAAACCGACGAGCAGAGCGTTGACCAGCACGTTGTGCGGCGCCAACTCGCCTGACAGCGCCTTCGTCATTGCCATGCCTGCCGCACGCGATATAGAAGTCGGCATGCTGTTAGGTCGCGGCGCCTTGGCTCCGATGTTGAGGACGTTGATGATGCGGCCCCAGCGTCGCTCCTTCATCTGGGGCACGACCAGTCGAATCAGTCGCGCGGCGGCAAACACCTTCAGTTCGAGGTCGTCGTAGAGGATTTCATCGGTGACCTTCTGAAATGGCATCGCCCGTGATGTTCCTGCGTTGTTGACGATGATATCGACCTTATCGAACGCCTTCATCACTTCGTCGTAGGCATGCTGGATGTCGATCGCCTTGCTGACATCGGCTTGAACCCCGATGACCCGCGTCTGGCTCGACTTCCTAACAGCCGCGACACCTTCTTTGAGCGGCCCCCCAGTACGCGCGACGATAGCGACATCGGCGCCCGAGGCCGCAAGCCGCGTCGCAACCGCAAAACCGATTCCCTTGCTCCCACCAGTGACGATAGCAGCCCGTCCGGAAAGATTGATTTTCATAAGGTCCAAATTCTAGTAACCGCGGCTCGTCGTTCAAGAGCGCACCGCCAGCGCTGGGTCCATTATTCCAGCCTTAGTAAGCTGTTGGCAAGCCGACCGGGTTTCCCTTATGGTCTGTCGGAATAAAATACCGGCGGAAGGAGAGCAGAAATGCCATATTCGTTGTACGACGCGGCTGTGACCCCCTGTATCCAGCAGCTTGGTGCATTGTCCGGCATCATCGAGAAGGCGACCACGCATTGTGCCGCTAACAAGATTGAGGAATTGGCTCTCCTTCAGGACCGGTTGTATCCTGACATGTTCTGCCTCGCCCGCCAGATCCGTCAGTCAGTAGATTTCGGAATGAACACGGGTGGCCGCCTAGCTGGCATTGCTCCCCCAGCCTTGCCTGCTGTTGACGATGCCAGCTTCGCCGCCGCCAACAGCCGGGTTCAAGCTGGCCTAGGTTTTATAAAGTCGCTGACCCGCGCACAGATCGACGGCGCAGAAAGCAAGGTCATCGCGTGGACCGCCGCGGGCAACGAACGAAAAATGAAGGGCAACGACTATCTGCAACAATTCGCCCTTCCGAATTTCTTCTTCTTTGTAACGACGGCGTACAACATCTTACGTCACCGCGGCGTGCCGCTCGGAAAGCGGGACTTTCTCGGCCCGGTCAATTGGCTATAGGCTCGAACCTTAGCCTTAGGAATCCGGCATTCATCCCTCTCCGCCTGGCGAGCTTCATCGCCAGCTCTTCAAGGCCGTGCCATTCTCGAATGGCGTCTTTCAACCATGGGATGACGCGATCACACATCCACCTTGGATTGGAATTTTTCCTTTCCTCGTGTTCAGACCTTTGTAACTGAAGTGTTTTGAGCTTTCAGGACTGCACCTGTCGGAACCAACCCGGTCGCCAGATAGCGCCAGAGTGCGATCAGCAGCTTGCGTGCGACTGCGACGATCGTAATTCGTCGTATACGGCCCTTGAGTTTGCCGACACGATCGCGGAACCAGACACTCAAGGAGCTGTCAGGCTGATACCGCAACCACAGCCACGCGAGTTCAATCATCACGGTGCGAGGCTTGGCGTTACCGGCCTTGCTGATACCCTGATCACGGCACATCGGGCCGCTCTGAAAATGCGCCGGCGTCAGACCGACATAGCTCGCCAGTTGTTTGCGATTGTCAAAAGAACGGTAGAATACTTCGCCGACAAGTGTGGTCGCAAATTCGGGCCCGATGCTCTTGATCTTGCCAGACCCTGGATCTTTTTTGTCCTCGACTGCGCCGCCACTCCAGTCTAGGCCGCCGCAATGGCGTCGCGCTCCACCTCGATCGTCTTGATCATTCCTACGACAAGTTCCAACCGCTGCAGTTCGCGCAGGATTTCCGTCTTGAGCCGCGGCGGCAACGTCCGACCATCTGCGGTCTCCAATCGTTCCAGCCGCTCCATCCGATCGCGGCGCAAGTGGTGGTAGTCATAGATGCCCTGGATCGCGAGCAGTCCCTAGATCCGATTGACGTGTTGGATACGTTCGCTGATCAGCCGGCCACGCTCACGATGCAGCCGACGGTCGTCCTCTTCAGCGACACTTGGTACGCGCACTACGCTCCAAACCTTCGGCTCACCACGCAGATACGCCATCAGTGATCGGAGCATTCGCGCGGCATCGACGTGGTCCGTCTTGGCTTGACGCGCTCGACGATCAACCTGCAGACTTGCGGCATCGATGACGTAGTTGCGGATGGCGTGTGCTTCGAGCAGACGGTGCAGCCAGAAACCATCTAGCCCGCTTTGTAGCAAGAGACCACTTCTACGTGTAGCTAGGCGAATAGCGCCAGGTCGATCGCGTCGCCCATCTTGCAGTAACCGCCGTCGCTCGGGTGCAGTCCGTCTCCGCAGTCGTCCGCGGCACGCATCTGGGTTGGGATTTTGGGGTCGCGCAACGCGGCGTCGAAATCGGCAACACCGTCAAACACACCGCTCTCCCGGATCCACGTGTTCACCGCGACCCTGTGCATCTCGCGTACTGGGTTCCACGCGTTGGCCATGTAGGTCTCATTGCCGAACGGTGTCAGCGTCGCGCCAATGATCTTGATGCCCGCGGCATGAGCGCGCACTCCCAGCTGTTGCAGGCCAGCAATCATGTGCTCAGCGGTGACGTCCTCCTCAGGCTTCGCCCACCGATTACGCAGGTCGTTGGTGCCGAGCATGACGATGACGTGCGTTACGCCCGGCTGCGCCAGCACGTCGCGGTCGAAGCGCCTGAGCGCGCTGTCGCCGCGTATGTCGTGCAGGATGCGATTGCCGCCGCACCCTTTCGATGCGAGCAGGTCCCTCGCCGCCCTCGAGCAGCATAGCACGATCATCGACGGGACCGAGATGAGTCAATCGAAGTGGTTGGTTGCGGCGGTGGTGTGCCTATCATAAAACTCCAGCCACTCAAAAAGCTCAATGCGGACGACGAGTTGCTGTTGAAGCAATTGCATCGTTGGCGCCTGGAGGCCGACTGGGCCAGCATGCCACAAAGCGCATCGTTATGGCCGATGAGGGCGGACACGATGGCTTTTAGCTGGCGCGTCGGCTGCAAGTGCGCGGTGTTGAGGCTTACGGGTTCGGCCCTACGCACTCCCCTTATCGCTACCCAGCACTACGCTCAGCCTTCGAAACAAGAGACGCGTGGATTGAAGCCGCACCGACCAACAACGCGCGCTATAGAGCCGTTGCGCAACTTTCACCATGCAACTGAGCACTGGGTTACCGGCCCCTCCGCCGGACGCAGAGAATTGTTTTGTTCGGCCAGGAACAACGGGAATGCCGTGGGGTTCGTTATCGGTCGGGCTATGCGCGGGGCGGCGGGCAAAGCCTGGAGGCGGCAATGAAGATTTTTCTGTATATCTCGGCCATCATGCTCGGCCTTGGATCGATCGGCACCTCTGTTCACGCGCAGAACTACCCGTGGTGCGCGCATTACAGCACCGGTGATTCTGGAGGGGTGAATTGCGGCTTCGTCAGCCTCCCGCAATGCCTAAGTGCCTTAAGCGGAATAGGTGGGATTTGTATGCGCAATACACAATTCGCGCCATACGCGCACGCGTTCGGTCCTGGCACGGTCCAAAGGCCTTGATAAGCCAACATCAGCGTTCGTATCGCTGCGGCCGGCCGCCGGCGGCGCGAATCAGTTAAAGACCGTGTTCGACACGTTGGCCGGGCGAGGCGACTGCTGAGGTGAGTGATCGTCTTACAAGTTGTCGATTGTGACGAGGCGCACGTACGAGCGCGCCCGGCGCGGTGGCCGACTTGCTAAGGCGGCGTCGCCGCCGACTCCCCGCAAGCCGGTGCCCGCGACGCCATACCAGATCGACGCGAAATTCAGCGCCGGTACTGCACTGCCTCCTGGCAGCGCCACAGGAGGTGTCAGCTACGTGTAAAGCCCTTGTGTCGGCTCTGCCTGGCGCGGGCCGCGTCACGCCCTCGACGGTTGGCGACCACATCGAGACGCATCGCGGAGAGTTCACTGCATTCCGCCTCGGCGAACCGCGCAGCCCTTGCGCCGAGTGAGACGATCAAACGGCGCTGGAGCATGATCATGCGAGGCATCCTCGCCTGAAGGACCAAAGCCCGGACGAGGATGATGATCTGATCGTGCCGAGGCCGTGACGCGGGACACCAAGCCAGCGCTTGGCTCGTGGGCGCCAAGCTGTTTGCGGTCCGGGGCAGCACCTCTGCCGCGCAGCGCGAAGCCAAACTGCAAAGGAGCCGGCGCCGCCGGGCGCGCGAACGCTAAGACCGTCCGACCATCCGGCAAAACTTGCCGTCCAGTGGGCCGGGGCCTGGAAACGTCAGAAGCCGCCATACAAGGACTCGGAGCGATTTCAAGAAAATTTCTTGAGGGCAATTTTGAAAATTGCGCCGCAAAATGGCAAAATGCGTTGTCGAAAAAACGGGCACGAATGGCCGCAACCCACGAGGACGTGATCGCCTCCTGGCGTGACCGGGTCGGAACCCTGCGCAAACGCGGCCGCGTTTGCGCCGCCGCGTTGACCGTCATCCCAGCCAGTGGGGAGGTCGACATCCCGCTCGCAGGCCGGCCAGCACCGGAAAGGCTGTCCGGAGAGGAACAGAAGCTGTGGGGGCGTTGACCTTCAGCCACAGCCAGGGTGGCTTAGCGGCGCCGTATCCCTTATCGGAAAGTCTCGTGCCGAGGCGGCTGGCGCCTGGAGGTGGCGCTGCGGGGTCCGGCACGATTGATCGATATGCACCGGCAAGCGGTCGTCCTGGCAGGTTCGTTGCGACCCGCTCATTGTCGAAATTGAACACGCGCACGCGCGCTGCCGGTGGCCTGAGCGTTAAATGTTTTTGTCAGTGCCGACGCACTAAATCGTCCAACCGGGAGGAGAAATTATGTTGATGAAGTTCGCAGCAGCTCTAGTCGCAATTGTCCTGTCCGCTGGATCTGTCCACGCGATGGCGCGAGCCCGTAGTCACTCTCTCAGCTTTGCCCATTTTCCAACCTGCTCGGGAGGATTGGTTAAGGCTACATGTGTATGCCGCGCGGCGGACGGAACACGCCGGTTTGGGCTTTGTCGTTCGGGGCGATATTGCCATACCTTCAACGGTGCGTGCACGCAGTAACAGCGAGCCTGCCGGTGGCCTAAAGACACCGAAGTGTCGAGGCATTGGCTAAGTAGTCTCCGCAAGTATCCAGGCGTGATAATCGGGATCGACCCTGTCGATGGGGATGACCAGAATTGCAGGCGTGGTGTACGAGTGCATCTGCTTGACCGCGGCGCGCACCGCCGCGGCAAGGCTCGCGCGGGTTTTTATGATCATCACCACTTCGTCGCCGCGCTCGACCTTGCCCTGCCACCGGTAGAACGAGACCATGCCCGGCAGGATGTTGACGCAGGCACAAAGCCTCCGCTCGATGAGGGCCCGACCGGCGGTCTCAGCCTCAACAATGGAAGGATAGGTGGTATAAATCATAATGGCTTGATTGTTCTCACTCACGTCCTCGCTCCTGCGCTGAATGGCAAAAATTGACGGGGAACGCGAGTGAAATAAAGCCCCCCGTCCATGCGCGTTCGCTAGTTCCGCGCCGGCGGCCCGCGGCCGCTGCGGATGCCGTCTGGCTGGTTACTCTTGACTGGACGTTGTCGCGGCGCATCGCGTTGCGGCGATGTTCCCACCTGGGTTCGGCCGTTGAGAGCTTTGGTGCGCGCAGCCAAGCAGTCAGAATCGCTACATAGGTTGGTCATCCACCGTTAGACCGCGCACACTTCCCGGCGCTCCCGCGCTCATGTTACCGGCGATCGGCGCGCGCCGGTTGATTCTCATTGATAAACGGGCGAAACCGGCGGATAACAATACCCCCAGGAAGGCTCTTAACGCCTCCTTGCCGCGTTTTAGCCTGTGTCGGTCGGATGCGAAATGCGGGCGTTTTCGGGATCTTGTTGGAAAAGCCATGAGGTTAGCCATGAAAACTTTCCTGCCCGTGATTGGAGTTTTCGTTGGCGTCGGATTGTTCAGCACTGGCGCGTACGCCCAAAATTACCCGTGGTGCGCAGTTTACAGTGGCAACATGGGCGGTGCCCGTAATTGCGGTTTCTCGAGATACGAACAGTGTATGGCGGCGGTGAGTGGGAATGGTGGCTACTGCGCGCTCAACAACCAATACGTCCCGAGGCGGTATCCCGGCTCACTGGTTGATATTCATTGAGCGTGCGCGCACGCGAGGACTCCCGAGGACTGAGCCTGATTAGGGGCCGGTTGGACCGGCAAAAGGCTGGCGGTCAAAAGCTCTGCGGAAATCGCGAGAGTCTGTTTCTTATAGAGATCGATGATTTCGATGCAGTTGCCGTCCGCATCAGGGAAATAGGCGTGCCGGCCTGGAAGGTGAATATGTCCCTCATCGCAATATTTGCATCACGATCGACTATTCTTCCTTCTGATCGTCAGGCAAGCGGGCATCCCCGACGCATCCAGAACATGGATGCACGCGCAGGCGCCAACACCGGCGGCAAGACCGCGCCCATAGCACTCGCTGTGCCATGCGTTTTCTTCGGCGATGGCAACAGCTTTGTCACGCTTCGCAGCGGGCGGCCAAGAAGCTGACGGCTACCGCTCTGCAAGCGACCGGCACCGAGCTGGAGAAGCAACAGATCGGCGAATATCAGGTACACGCACCGGTGAAATCAACAGGTTGCAAGCAGTTTCGCACCGGTCGTATACACGAACTGGCGCGCTCCCTGCCCAACGCCTGCTCCGTTCCCCCGCTTTCTTGCATTTGGCTTTACCATGAATACCCCAGCAACCTACCAGCACATCGCCTTTGTCGCGAGCTCCGTCCGAGAGGCACAGAACGCGCGGCACCGGCTGGTGCAGCTTTACGGCGATGCGAACCCGGAGAGCGCCGACGTTGTCGTCGCACTCGGCGGCGACGGCCTCATGTTGGCAACGCTGGCGCGATTCATGAGTACAGGAAAACCGATTTACGGCATGCATCGCGGCACAATCGGCTTTCTGATGAACGAGTACGCCGAAGACGGTCTCACCAACCGCCTTGCGGCGGCGCGCGACACGGTCATTCATCCGCTATTGATGAGCGCGCGCGACGCCGGCGGCCGGGTCCATCCCCATCATGCCATCAACGAGGTTTCACTTTTTCGCCAGACCTATCAGGCGGCGCGGCTGCGCATCCTCGTCGACGGCAAAGAACGGCTGCCGCAGCTCGTTGCCGATGGCATCCTGCTGGCGACACCGGCCGGATCCACCGCCTATAACCTGTCCGTCCAGGGCCCCATTATTCCGATAGACGCGCCGCTCCTCGCGCTCACTCCAATTAGCCCATTTCGGCCGCGGCGCTGGCGCGGTGCGCTTCTGCCTGATCGCGCCCGCGTGACTGTCGAAGTGCTTGAAGCAGACAAACGGCCGGTCGCCGCGGTCGCCGATCATAACGAAGTCCGCTCCGTCTCCTCGGTCGAGATCAGCATGGACCACTCGATCGACATGCACATGTTGTTCGATCCCGGCCATAGCCTCGAGGAACGCATTTTGAGCGAGCAATTCGGATACTGATGCCCATGGCAGGCATTAAGCATATGGCTAAACTGCGAAGGAGATTGAGCGTTCTTCGGAAGGAGATTGAGCGTTCTTCGTTAGTGTCCCGCTGTCGCCCTTTACGGCAGAATCCCTCAGCCGCCATTGGCTTTGTCGCGTGCGTAGCCGAACGGTTCCGCGACGCACTCGCGCTTCGGGCCGCGCTCAAAGAAAAGCCCTGGGGTAAATGGCCCCAGGGCTCGCGTTGCTCGCTTCGTTGCAGCTCTGTCAGTAGCGCGTGGCGACCGGTCCGTATTCGTTGCCACCCAGGTTGAAATGCCAGTTGAGGCCGCCGCGGACGATGACGCCCTGGTAGCTGAAGTGCGCCGCGTCGATGTCGTTAATAAACAAGTTCTGATGGCCCATGTCATACCACAGGGCCTCGACTTTCCCGGAAAAGTTGGGCGCGAAGAGATATTCAAGACCAACGCCGATCGTCCCGCCGGTGCGCGTCGTGGAGTTGCTTACCACAACAGAAGCGGCTGCAGTATCCAGAGACGCCGTGGTTTTCTCGCCGCCGTAGATCAGACCGCCGGTGACATAAAGCAGCGCGCTTTGGCTCCAAGGGGTAATGCCGAGGCGGCCGCGCACTGTGCCGAACCAGTCGAGCTTTTGGCTGGCGTCAAAGTCCAAGCCGCGTACACCGGTTGCGACCGTCGCACTCTCATGGATATCCGCCCATTGGATATCGGCTTCGATACCATACACGACGATGCCGCTCTGCCAATTGTAGCCGATCTGGCCGCCGGCCAGTCCGCCCTTGGGCTTGAGGATGTTGCCGGTCGCTTCAGGGCAGAAAACTGCATCTGCGCAGAACAAGTCGCCGCTATTCTTATTCCAGCCGAAGCCGCCGTTAACACCGAGGTAGAATCCCGTCCAAGTGGGAGCTGGCGGCGGCGGCGGTGGGGGCGCTTTGACGTAGGGCTGCCCGAGATCGGCCGCGAATGCGGCGCTTGTGGACAGCGCGAGGCCAGCGACGGCAACAAGCCATAGCTTCTTCATGGTCCAGTCCCCTTCATTGCAAAGTTGAATTGCCAAATTCGAACATGACCATAACGGATTCGTCGCCGTAAAGATGTGACCCATCGGCAACACTCGGCAAAATTCGCTATAAGCTATTGATGTTTCGAGGATTGCCCCTCGAAAAATGATCAACGCGGGCGCGTTTTCTCGGGCCAAGGACCGACGGCGGGTTTCGCGAAGAGCCAAAACAACCTACGGCGCCGCAAGGGACGAAACCTTGGCAATGCCGTGACCCTGCCGCGCGTCGCGGGTCCGTCTCCCCAGCAGACGGGGCCATGAACTCTCGGCTCGATTTTCCCGTCTGCCAGGGTGGTGGCCCGCCGGGTTTCTCGTGTAGCGCCGGCCGCGCCGAGAAATTGCCCGAGGCAATCGTGCGGGCGACCGCCGAGTTCATGGGTCGAATACGGGACGTTGATCTTTCGTGAAGGCGTCCGGCACCAGCACCGTTGCCGCCGGGCCGTTGCGCAGCTTGGGCATTGCCGGGTCCGCTAACCGTACTGGTCGCGGCGAAGTAGCCGTGGAGCAACACTGTGCCGGGCCAGCTCTGCTTGATTGACCGAAATAGGCCGCGCCGATCACGTGGGCGCGTCGCGGCCGCAGTCGACCTGCGCGGTCGACAGATTAAGGAAAGCTCGCCGGAAGCGGCCAACAAGCGACGCGATGTGCCGGTTTCGGCTCACACCAAGCGCTTTCCCTGGCGCAGCCGAACGACTCCGACCGAAAGCCCGTTCGCGCGTCATTACCATTTATGGTAAACGGAAAAAAACGAGAACGGAGGCGCAAATGACGCAGGAGACGGCCGTGCGGCACAAACGCGGCGGACTTTATTTCGAGGACCTGCTGCCCGGCGAAGTCGTTGAGCACCGCTACACGCGCACCGTTACGCAGATGGACAATATGTTGTTCTCGAACATGACGCTCAACCCGCAGCCGCTGCATATCGATCGGCATTTTTGCGAGCAGGAAACCGAGTGGGGCCAGCCGCTGATGAACTCGTTGTTCACACTCGGCCTCATGATCGGCATCCAGGTGGCGGACATGACCGTCGGCACCACCATCGCCAATCTCGGCATGACCGACGTGAAGTTTCCCCATCCGCTGTTCGAGGGCGATACTGTTCACTGCACCACCGAGGTGATCAGCAAACGCGAGTCGAAATCGCGCCCCGGCGCCGGAATCGTCGAGTTTCACCACCGTGCCTATAACCAGGACAACAAGCTCGTCGCCGAATGCCGCCGCCACGCGTTCATGCGCATGCGACCGACCTGACGCGATGGCGCTCACCAGCTGGTTGAAGTGGATCGGGGCGGGGGCCGTCTCGAAGCAAGTGCTCGGCAAAAAGTGCAGAGTTTGCATCGATTTCCGCTGGGCCGACATTGCGCCTGCCGTTTCCGAACTTGGCAAGCGGGGGCTCACTCTTGACGGCACCCTCGATTTGGTCGCCAAGATGCACGACGATCACGGTTTATCGAGGGCGTTGTTCAAGGATCCCGATTGGCAAATTTCAACCCTGATGCAGGCGGCGCCAAAAGGATATTCGCTGCAGGCGACAAGTCGCTGATGCGCTCTCTACTGTTCGTCCCGGCCGACAGCGCCAAAAAGCTCGACAAGGCAATGACGAGCGGCGCCGATGCCTTGATCCTCGATCTGGAAGATTCAATCGCGATCGAGCGCAAGGCGCGGGGGCGAGCCAGCGCCGCGGACTTTCTCAAAGACGCGCTCGCCACCAAGCCCCGGCCCTTCATCCTGGTCCGCATCAACGGGCTGCAGACCGACCTCGGCGACGCCGACCTCGATGCCGTCGTACCCGCCAGGCCGGACGGGGTGATGCTGCCCAAGGCCGAGGGTGGTGCCTCCGTCGCGCATGCCGGTGCCAAGCTCGCTGTGCGCGAGGCTACCAGTGGGCTGCCGGACGGCAGCATCAAAATTTTGCCAATTACGACCGAGACTGCCGCGGCCTTGTTCCTCGCCGGCACTTTCGCCGGCTCGAGCCCGCGGCTCATGGGGCTGACCTGGGGAGCCGAGGATCTTTCCGCCGAACTCGGCGCTCAGGCCAATCGCGACACGGACGGCCGCTTTTTGGACCCCTACCGGCTGGCGCGGGTGCTTTGCCTTGCCGGAGCAGCCGCGGCCCAAACACCGGCCATTGACACGGTCCATGTGGACTTTCGCGACGAAAAGGGGTTGCGCCGCGAATGCGAGGAAGCCTGCCGCGACGGTTTTACAGGGAAGATGGCCATTCACCCGGCGCAGGTGGCCACGATCAACGAGCTGTTCACCCCGACGGCGGCGCAGATCGAGAAGGCCGAGGCGATCGTTGCCGCCTTCGCGGCAAATCCCGGCGCGGGCACAATCGGCATCGACGGCAGGATGTACGACCGTCCGCATCTGGCGCGCGCGCGGGCGCTGCTGGCTTACCACAAGGCCTAATCCCGCTTACGTTCGGCAAAGCACGACAGGAGCCGCCTCGGCTCGTCGCTTTCAAACGCGCGCGCGAATGCTTCAATTCCGGCGGCAATTGCCGCGTCGACCGGCAGCTTCTCCCACGCGCGGAGCAACGCTTTTTGCACGCGCAACGCCCGCGGCCCGGTGGCTAGCAGCGCAGATATTATTTTTTCCACCTCCGCGTCGAGCACCTCGGGCGCTACCGCCCGCTCGATCAACCCCCAACGCAGCGCTGTCTCGGCGTCAATATACTCGCCGAGGAGTACCAGTTCCCTGGCGTGGCCGGGGCCGACGAGGCGTGGAAGAAGTGCGGCCTCCACCACCGAGGGAAGCCCAAGCCGGACCTCGGGCATGCCGAATTTGGCCCGGCTGGAAGCGACGCGAAAATCGCACGAGACTGCCACCTCTAGACCCGCGCCAAGCGCATAGCCGTCGATGCGGGCGATCACCGGCACTGGCAGACTGCGCAGGCAGTCACAGGTCCGGTGCACCAGCCTGATAAAATCCTCCGCCCGGCGGCGATCGAGTGCGGCCATTTCCGGTATATTGGCGCCGCCAATAAAGGCCCGCTCGCCGGCCCCGGTGAGCACCAGCGCACGCAAGTCCTCCCGCCCCGCGAGGGAATCGATTACCGCAACGAATTCACTCATCAGGGTGCTGTCGAGGCTGTTGAGCTTGGTGCGATTGTCAATCGTCAGATAGCCGACGGCGCCGCTTGCGCGCGCATCAAGCCGCAGGTGGAGGACGCCGCGGCTCATGGTTTGTCGTAGACGGCTTTCGGATCAAACACGCGCTCGTCACTGAATTCCAACCTCACGGCCCCGCCTTCCTGTCCGAGCGGCACCGTGCGGTAAAAGCAGGAGCGGCGGCCGGTATGGCATGCCCCGGCAACCTGCTCGACCTTTATCCATACGGCATCCTGGTCGCAATCGACGCGCAGCTCCAGCACACGCTGGGTATGCCCCGAAGTTTCGCCCTTGCGCCAGAGTGTCCGCCGCGAGCGGCTGTAATACCACGCCTGCCCGGTGGCGACCGTCTTCGCCAAAGCTTCGGCGTTCATGTGCGCGACCATCAGCACGTCGCCGGAGCGGGCGTCGGTTGCCACGCAGGTGACGAGCCCGTTGGCGTCGAACCTGGGCGTCAGCGCCAAACTGTCTTCAACTTCGCCGGCCGAGCCGGACCGCGGGGGTGGTGAGGCGTTGGACATGGACCATGCCGGGGGTGAAGTTGCTCCATCAAAACCTGCATAGCTTAACGGCAACCCCCGGGCTCTCGTGTCGGGCGCAGCGATCCTTATATAGTTCGTGCCATGCTAAACGACGTCTACAATCGGCGAATTATCGAACTTGCCGGGTCAATTCCGCGGATCGGGCGGCTCTCCGCTCCCGACGCCACCGCAACCGCCTACTCGCGGCTGTGCGGCTCGACGGTGACGATCGACCTGAAGATGGACGGCGATACGGTCACCGACTTCGCCCATGAGGTGAAGGCCTGCGCGCTGGGCCAAGCCTCGTCTTCCATCATGGCGCGCAATATTATCGGCTCCAAGGCAGACGAACTGCGCGCGTTACGCGAGACCGTGCGCAAAATGCTCAAGGAGAACGGCGAACCGCCGCTTCAGGGCAAATGGGCTGACATCGCAGTGCTGGAACCGGTGCGTGATTACAAGGCGCGACACGCTTCGACCCTGCTGACATTCGATGCCGTGGTCGAAGCGATCGGGCAGATCGCGGCAAAACGCGGGGCCGGGAACGATGGCGAGAACGTTGACAGCAACCCTGGTAAAGGCACGGCGCGGGCCGCGGCACAATAAGAGCGAAGCTGCCGGCCTGTTTCGCCATACTCCTCGCCGCGTCGGGCGCGGGATCATCTGGCTGTATCAGTACACGTTGTCGTGGCTCGTCGGCGCGCGCTGCCGCCATCTACCGACTTGCTCGGACTACGCCGACGAAGCAATCAATCGCTTCGGCCTATGGGCGGGGGGATGGATGAGTTTGGCCCGCCTGTTGCGCTGTCACCCTCTAGGGACTGCCGGGCTCGATCTCGTTCCCGAGGCATCGCCGCCACGTGCTCGCTGGTATTTGCCCTGGCGCTACGGGCGCTGGCGCGGCACCAATACGCGCACCCCAAACGGCGCCGCCGGGTGAGCACCGGATAGCTTTAAGGCCGCCTAGCGCCGGCGTCTGCCAATCGGGCAACGATTTTAACGCTCTGCAAACCCGCACAGCGACTTGCACCAGGCAATTCGCCTGCTATATCGCCGTTCGGCGCTTACCTGCATTCGTAGGCAGCGAGTGAGCAAAGGAGCCTATCATGCCCGAGAGTAGCTCGGCCGAATCTTCCTCTGCTTCGGCGGCCGGCGAACCACGCAACAGCCCGAACACCGTTACCTTGACCTTTCCCGATGGCGCGCGCCGGCAGTATGCCGCCGGCACCAGCGGACTTGAGGTCGCCAAAAGCATTTCGCCGTCGCTCGCCAAACGAACGCTGGCGATGGCCCTTGACGGCAAACTGGCCGACCTGTCCGATCCACTCGAGCGTGATGTCAAGATCGAATTCCTTTCGCGCGAGGACCCGCGCGCTCTCGAACTCATTCGCCATGACGCCGCGCATGTGCTTGCCGAGGCTGTGCAGACCCTCTGGCCTGGCACCCAGGTGACTATCGGGCCGGTGATCGAGAACGGCTTCTACTATGATTTCTTCCGCAATCAGCCGTTCACGCCGGACGACTTCGACGCCATCGAGAAAAAGATGCGCGAGATCATCGCCCGGGACAGACCGTTCACCAAGGAAATCTTGTCGCGCGAGCCAGCCAAAAAGCTATTTCGCGACAAGGGCGAGCTCTTCAAGGTCGAACTGGTCGACGCCATTCCCGCGGGGGAGCCGATAAAGATTTATAAGCAGGGCGACTGGTTCGATCTCTGCCGCGGGCCGCACATGACCTCCACCGGCAAGATCGGCAATGCGTTCAAGCTGATGAAAGTCGCCGGCGCCTATTGGCGTGGCGATTCCAGCCGCGAAATGCTGTCGCGAATTTACGGTACGGCCTTTGCCAAGCAGGAGCAGCTCGACGCCTATTTGAAGCAGATCGAAGAGGCCGAGAAGCGCGACCATCGTAAACTCGGCCGCGAAATGGATCTTTTTCATTTTCAGGAGGAAGCGCCGGGCTCGGTGTTCTGGCATCCGAAGGGCTGGACGCTGTTCCAGACTCTGGAGAATTATATTCGGCGGCGGCAGATTGCCGCCGGCTATGCGGAAGTCAATGCGCCGCAGCTGATCGATTCCTCGCTCTGGGTCGCCTCCGGCCACATGTCGACGTTCCGCGACGCGATGTTCCTCATCGAGCCGAAGGAACAGGATGAGCGGCAATTCGTGCTCAAGCCGATGAATTGCCCGGGGCACGTGCAGATCTTCAAGAATGGCCTCAAATCCTACCGCGAGCTGCCGTTCAAGATCGCCGAATTTGGCAAGGTGCACCGCTTCGAGCCTTCGGGCGCATTGCATGGGCTTATGCGTGTGCGCGCGTTTACCCAGGACGATGCGCACATCTTCATCACCGAGCAGCAGATCGCCGACGAGGTTCTCAAGGTCAACGATCTGATCCTGTCGATCTATGCGGACTTCGGCTTCGACGACGTGCACATCAAATTTTCCGACCGACCGGAAAACCGCATCGGCGAGGACGCAGTGTGGGACAAGGCGGAAGCCGCGCTCATGGCCGCGCTGAAAGCGTCCGGCCGGCCGTGGACACTCAATAAAGGCGAAGGCGCCTTCTACGGCCCGAAGCTTGAATACCTCCTGCGCGACGCTATCGGCCGCGACTGGCAATGCGGCACGGTGCAGGTCGACCTCAACATGCCAGGCCGGCTCGGCGCTTTTTATATCGACGAGCACTCCGCCAAGGTGACGCCGGTGATGCTACACCGCGCCATGTTCGGCTCGCTCGAGCGCTTCACCGGTATTATGATCGAACATTATGCCGGGCATCTGCCGCTGTGGCTCTCGCCGCTGCAAGCCGTGGTCGCCACGATCACTTCGGATGCCGACGAATATGCGGTCGAGGTGATCGCAGCGGCGCAGCGGCGCGGCCTGCGGGTCGAGGGCGATCTGCGCAACGAAAAAATCAACTACAAGGTCCGCGAGCACTCTCTGGCCAAGGTGCCCGCGCTGCTCGTCGTCGGCAAGAAGGAAGCGGCCGAGCGCACGGTTTCGGTCCGGCGGCTCGGGGCCGACAAGCAGGAGAGCCTGTCGCTCGACGTGGCGCTCGCCGCATTGGCGAACGAAGCGGTGCCGCCCGATCTGCGAGGGGTGCAGAAGGCTGCGTAATGCCGCCTTGCAGGCTCCCGGCCGCCTTCCGGGGCGCCGCTAAAGCCCGCGCGGAACGCCCGATGTCAGTTCGCCTTCAGCTCGACTTCGCCGTCGACGCCGTCGATGACCTTGAAGTCGCGCTGGTAGGTCTTGCCTTCGTTGCGCGCGATCAGGTGGTAATCGCCCTCGGCGAGGACGAGGCGGGGAAATGCGCCGATCGATTCCTTGATCACGTCGCCGTCGGGCGTCGAGACCGTCCACTGCGTGTTGGCCAGAGCCTCGCCGTCGCGCTGGTCCATGAGCTTGAACGTGATCACTGCGGCGCGGTGGGTCACCACGATGTCGGTCAGCTTGGCCGGCTGGACTTGCACGTCCGAGCGCACAATCGAGTTGACGTCGCCATAGGTGGAAACGACGTGATAGGTGCCGGCGGGCAGCAGCACCACGTCTCCGGTCAACACGTTCTGGGCGATCGGCCGGCGTTCCGCCGTATCAAATTGGCTTCCCGAGTAGACGTCGAAGCCGATCTGACTGGTTGGGATGCGAACGTCGTTGACGCGGCCCTGCAGGCGCACGCCCCCGGCAGGAATATCGAACAGCTCGCGCACCGTATTGGCGCGCAATTGCACCGCCTTGGCGGCGCTGGCCAGCCCAAAACTCGCATGCACGACATAGCCTCCGGGCGGCAATACAAAGGTCGGCGTCGCCGCCTTCTCCTCCTTGACTAAACGGAAGATGCCGCTGGCATCGGGATTGGCGGAGTAAACGCGCCAGATCAGGCCGCCGCTGATCAGCGGCGCCTCTGGGCCATAGCGCGCCGCCACCATGAGCGCGACGCGTCCCGCCGGAACGACCGGGGGGGTCTGCGCAAATGGCGCTCGTGGCTCCGATGGGGTGGGAAAGGCGATGCTGGCGCCCGGCACCCCGAGGCCTGGTTTGGGCGATTCCGCGGGGGCCATGGGTTGGCCCTCCATGAGCCCGTTCGTTTGCGCGCCGCCTTTGGTCGGCGTGAAAACGGCCAGCCATAGCGCGGCGACTGCAATGGCGCCGCGCCATACTCTCCCACGACCTCGCCACATGGCGGCTTTTTCAACAGTAATCACGGCGAATTCATGCCCCACGCCGCCGGGGCTTCGTGGCGCCTCTGGTTGCCAAGCCGCATCTCGCCCGCGACCCCGAATTGTGGACGCAGATGATTGGACGCCGTTCTAATCGCGAATTATGGGGGCCTTGATTGCCGGACCCTTCACCATGTTCGCTGGTGCGACTTGGCACCGCTCGGTATGAGATCGATCATGCGCCACCCTGATAGCTGCCCAGTGCGGAGCCGCGGCGCGGCGGATGCGTTATTCGGACATGCCGAATGAGCTGAGCAAACCGAGAATCGGATGACCACACTGGAATTCGACGCTCCTCCGATAGACGCGGCGCGCGCCCGTCCGCTGATTGGATTGGTCCTTGGCAGCGGTGCCGCCCGCGGCTTTGCTCACATTGGCATTCTTCGAGTGCTTATCGCCAACGGCATCATTCCCGATATCATCATCGGCACCTCGATGGGCGCCCTGGTCGGCGGCTGCCACGCCACAAACCAGCTCGATCCGTTGGAGAGCTGGGCGCGCTCGCTGACCATGCGGCGCATCATCGGCTACCTTGACGTGCGCTTCGGCGGTTCAGGGCTGATCAGCGGAGGGCGACTGGCGAACAGGTTGCACGAATTGATCGGGTCGACGTTGATCGAGGACCTGCCGATGCGTTTTGCCGCGATCGCCACCGAGATCGGCACCGGGCACGAAGTCTGGTTGACCCGCGGCTCGCTGTCCTTGGCGCTGCGCGCCTCCTACGCCCTACCCGGGGTCTTTCCCCCGGTCCACATCGGCAAGCGCTGGCTGGCCGACGGGGCACTGGTCAACCCCGTGCCGGTCTCGGCGGCGCGCGCCTTCGGCGCCCGGGTCGTCATCGCGGTCAATCTGGATGCTGACCGCTTCGGCCGCGGCGCTACGATCGCGAGCCACGGCGCCGATCCGGGCGACGGAGCGCCGATATACCGGCCCGGCAAGACCCGCAACGGCCTCGCCCGTCTGCGCAGCATCTTGGGGATCGAACGCGAGCTCAAACGCGAATTGATAGCGGGCACCGTGCGGCCGAGCTTTTCCACCGTCATGATCGAGTCCTTCAACATCATGCAGGACCGCCTCACCCGCATGCGGCTCGCCGGCGACCCGCCCGACATTCACATCACGCCGCGCATCGGCCATGTCGGCTGGCTCGACTTCCACCGCGCCGCCGAAGCGATCGAGGTCGGCCGCGTTGCCGCCGAGAAGGCCCTGGACTCGATCACCGAGACGATTGCCCAACTACGCTGAAGGGGCTCGCCGCTTCGACGGCAGCGGGCATATCAGCCGTCTTATGCAAGCCAGCTCGGCGCGCCTTACTAACCTTCTGACCTCGTCAAAAACGGCTACGCTCGTTGCCAGGAGGGTAGTGGCGAACCTGTCCAGGACGGCGCTGCAAAAACGCTTGTTTTGCGGGCAAGCGGGACCGCTTATTGCAAAGGCGATATCCGCGCGCAGTCGGTCTGGCAAGCGAGCTGCTGGCTGGTGCAATTGCTCAGGCAGGAGGCGCCGGCGGTGGCGTTGCTGGTGGGGGCGGTCCTGCCTGACGACGCGGTCCCTGGCACGGTGCACGATGTTTGGCAGCTCGCGGCCTGCGAATTGCACGTCATCATGCAGTTGGTCGCGGTCGAAGTCTGCGCGAGCTGAAGCAAACTGCTGCCGTTCGCGCTGCTCGCCACCGCCAAGCCAGCCAGCGCCGTAAACGCCAAAGCAAGACTTGGAGCGCGCACCACTGTTTCCTTTCCTCTGCCACCGCCGCAGGCAGCATATCGCAGTCGTGGCGGGACAGAAATGCGCTGTAGCTCTGCACAGCGGTACGCAGGCGCTGCCGCGCGGAGCCGCAATAGCGGATGAGCTACCTGGCGGGCGCTAGGCGCTTAAAATGTAGTCGCGCATAGCCGCGGATTCGCGCTCCATCTCCCGCAGCCGGTGTTTGACCACATCGCCGATCGAGATAATACCGGCCAAGCGGCCCTGATCGAGCACTGGCAAATGGCGGAACTTGCCCTCGGTCATCCGCTCCATGAGGCTGGCGATCGTTTCACCCTCGTTGCAGATTTCGACCTTGCGCGTCATCGTTCCGCTCACCGGCTCGTCGAGCACAGCGGCGCCGCGCGCCGCAAGCGCTTGGACGATATCGCGCTCCGAGATAATGCCGACGATGCGGCGATCGGCGCCGAGGACGAGCACGGCACCGATCCGCTTCTCGGCGAGGAGCTTTGCCGCATCGGCGAGACTGGCGCCCGGATCAATGGCAATGACGTCGCAGCCCTTGGCCGCGAGGATGGTGCGGACAGTCATAGTCGCCTCCCTTGCCTCCACCCGCTTGGCGACCGGTCGGCCGCGCAGGTGAAGGTGTCGTTCTTATGAATGTTCTGGCCTTTGCCGAGTTCCGGACGCCGGGCCTCTGCGCACGTTTGCAGCGCAACATGGGCTGACGGCGCGGTCGAAGCGGCGAAAGCCTGGCAATAATGGGCTACAAATGTGGCAGTCTCGTGTTGCAGCTCGAAGCACGGGCGACGGGCCGAGGCTTCAGGCGCTCGGCTTGCTATCCCATGGGGCACGCGAGAAGTCCGGATCGAACGCGCTGAACAGTATCAAGCCAGCGAGAAAACCGCCGATATGCGCCTGCCAGGCGATGGTTTGTCCCGGCTGGGTGCCGAAAGAGACGGCGCCAAGGCCGAACATTGCGTTCAGCCCCATCCAGACCGCGAGGAACAGCAGGAAACGCGCATCGCGAAAGGTTGCGAGCAGCGGCATGGCCGGCACCCGATAGGCCTCGCCATTGCCAACGCCATCCCGGAAGGTTTCGACCGGACCGTGTTTTTGGAAGATGAAGCGCAGCGCTGCGGCCATCGCTGCAGAAATCGCCGCCGAGGCACCGATCATCGGTTCTGTCGTGCCGGGATTGCTGAAGAGCTGCGCAAGGGCCCCTATCGCGGCCGTGACCAGCATGAACAGGACATAGCGCCAAACGCCGAAGCGGCGTGCGAGCGCAGTGCCAAACGGTATCAGCCAGGCCAGGTTAAGCCCGATATGGAGGAGATCGGCATGCAGAAACGCGTAGGTAAAAAACGTCCACAGATCGGCGCCGAAGCCGCCGGGAAATGGAGCGGCGACACCGCCAGCGAGGCCGTAACGCGCCGGAATAAAGGCGAAGGTGAGCAACAATCGCGCGTCCTGAGCATCGGTCAGGGCGAACATACGAAGCAAATGGATGCCGACGAGCACGGCTACCGTCGCGATCACGACCGGCGGCACATTGAAGATCGGTTCCGAAGTCTTGCGCGCGAGAAATTCCGTCACCTGGGGCACCTGACGTGCTGCCGAGATAGGCTGCATCGGAGCCAAGGACAAGCGGCCCGGCGGTCAGCGGCACGCCAGACGAAACGGTAGCATCGGCCTATAACGGTAGCATCGGCTGATATGGAACCACCGCCGCCGGACTCGTACAGCGGCTCACGCCATGGCGACGCGTCGCCGGTCAGGTCGCCTTGCCAATCGCTAGGTCCCGTCAGGCGATCGGCGAAGAGCGCCTCGTGTCGCGCCAACAGGCGCGGACGGCTGATTCTGCCGAATTCGCGCATTAGCCACCTGTCGCAGCTCGGGAATGTCCCCGATCAGCGACGGGCGAGATGCAGGGCCGCGCCCCCGCCCCACCTCGAAGACGATCGCCATCGAGTTCACCGGCCTGCGCCACCCGGATTTGTGGCGTCCCGCGCGTCGGCCGACGGCGCTTCCTCGCCGAGCGTTGGAGCGTCGGCGCTCATCTGCAAACCCGCTTCGGGGCGTCCAATCTGCTCCAGCGCGTCGCGCAACCGGCCCCCGGCCCGTTCGAGGATGCGGGCCGCTTCGTCGGCGCGGCAGCCATTGAGGAGAAGAACCGCGAGTTTGACGCTGCCATTGGCGCGCTGCAGTGCTTCGGCGACCTCTTTGCTTGTGCGGCCGGTTAGCCGCCGCAAAATACTCTCGCTGCGCCGCGTCAGCTTGGCGTTGATCGCCTGCACGTCGACCATCAAGCCTTCGTGCACCCGGCCGAGGCGAATCATGACCAGCGAAGACAACAGGTTGAGCGTGACCCGCTGCGCGGTACCGGCCTTCATCCGCGTCGAGCCGGCAATCGGCTCCGGGCCGGTGTCGAGCGGTATGGCGCAGTCGGCTTCTCCGAGCAGGGGCGTGTCACGATTGTTGGCGATGCCAATGGCGAGCGCGCCCCGCCGCTTGGCTTCGCGCAGGCAGGCAAGCGTGAATGGCGTGGTGCCACTGGCCGCGACGGCGATCACCACATCGGGCGACGCAATCGCGTGCTGACGTATGAGGCGCACGGCATGGCTGGTTTCGTCCTCGGCGCCCTCGGCCGAACGCAATAAGGCCTCCTTGCCCCCCGCCATCAGCATGAGCAGCCGCTGCGGCGGCCAGTTGAACGTTGGCACGAGCTCGGCGCCGTCCTGCACGGCAAGCCGGCCGGACGTTCCAGCCCCGACATAGATCAACCGGCCGCCCTGACGCAGCCGCGACACGGTGGCCTCTGCCGCCCGCTCGATCGCCAGGAGCGCCGCACGCACCGCCGCGACAGCCGCCATCTGCCCCTCGATCATTGCGTCGAGGATATCGATCGGCTCCCAGAGGTCGATCTCCGAATATCGTGGGCTGGCGCGTTCGGTTTCCATCGTGCGGTTTTCCGTCGTGTAATTGCAGCCGCATTGCATGCGGCGAATAATCACCACCTCCTTGCCTCTAAAAGCAAACGGGTTGCACCTTATTTTGTTCTTACACGCCTATGGCGGCGTGCTTGGCAAGGAACCGGCGTGGCTTCTCAAATCCTTCTTCTCGGGGTCGACGGCGGCGGGACCAATTGTCGGGCACGGCTGACGGCGACCTCGGGTGAAGTCCTCGGCGAAGCCGTGACCGGCCCGGCGAACCTGCGCCTCGGCCTCAAGCAAAGCTATTGCGCTGCCGTCCAGGCCGCAGTTTTGTGCCTCGCTCAAGCCGATTTGGCACGGGATCACCTGTCGCGGATCGTGGCGTGCCTGGCAATGGCCGGAGCCAGCGAGCCATCCTATTTGGCGGCGGCTCACGCCTACAGGCATCCCTTCCGCACCGTCGTCATCACGACCGATGCCCACGCGGCTTGTGTCGGCGCCCATGGAGAACGGGACGGCGCGATCATCGTCGCCGGCACCGGCACGGTGGGCTGGGCGGTGCTCAAAGGCCGCCCCTATCGCGTCGGCGGCTGGGGTTTGCCGGTGTCGGACGAAGGCAGCGGCGCGTGGCTCGGCGTCGAAGCTTTGCGACGCGTGCTTTGGGCGCGCGACGGCCGCCTGGCCTGGACGCCGCTCCTTCGTGCACTGTACGGAAAATTCAGCGAGGATGCGCACGCGCTTGTGCGCTGGACGCATAAGGCGTCGCCGCGCGATTTTGGATCGCTGGCGCCGCGGATTGTCGAATATGCCCAACGTGGCGACCCGGTTGCAGAGGAATTAATGACCACCGCGGCTTTTCACATCGATGCGCTCGCCAAGCGGCTGCGCGAAGCTGGAGCCACGCGGCTCTGTCTGGTCGGCGGCCTGGCACCGTTCCTGGAAAGCCGGCTCAGCGAAGAGACCAGGCTGCGTCTGACGCCACCGGCCGGCGATGCGCTGCAAGGCGCGCTTCATCTGGCGCGGTGCGCGGGGCGCTCGCGCGCCCGAGTTGCCTGATGTCCGGAAACGAAACGGCAGCGCGTTTGGGCGCCGGCTTGGCGGTCGAACTGCGCGAGGCACCGGCATGCGTTCGGCGGCAAAAAGAAAGCCTCGCGGAGCCAGTCGCCGAACTCATCGCGCGGCTTGTGCGCCGTCCACCCGACGTGGTGGTAACCTGCGCACGCGGCAGTTCCGCCCACGCGGCGACATTCGGCAAGCATTTGATCGAGCGCCATCTCGGCATTCCGGTGGCCGCAGCCGCGCCGAACGTCGCAACGATCTACCGCCGCTCCTTGGGGCTGAAAAACCAATTGTTCCTCGCGGTATCGCAGTCTGGTTTCAGCGACGATCTCGTGGAAACGACGCGCATGGCGCGCGCGGCCGGCGCGCTCACCGCGGCGCTGACCAACGACGCGCGCAGCCCTTTGGCGTCCGCAAGCGATATCACCCTGCCCATGGCGGCGGGATGTGAAACCAGCGTCGCCGCAACCAAAACCTTTATCGCCTCGCTCGCTGCCATGTTGCGCGTGGCGGCGGCGTGGACCGCCGATGAGGCGATGCTGCTCGCCTGCGACCGGCTGCCCGAACGTCTTGCGCGCGGGGCCGAACTCGACTGGAGCGAGGCATTGCGGCCACTTTCGGAATCCAACAGTCTGGTGACCATCGGCCGCGGCCCGACGCTGGCCGTTGCGCGCGAGGCGGCGCTCAAGCTGAAAGAAACTTGCGCACTGCATGCCGAAGCATTCAGCGCTGCCGAGTTTCGGCATGGCCCGATCGCGCTGGTGTCCAGCGCCTATCCGGTGCTGGTGTTTGCGCCGACCGACGAAGCGGCCGCCGGCATTTTCCAATTGGTCGCCGACCTGCGCGGCAAAGGGGCCTGCGTGCTGGTGGCAGCAGCGCGCCGGCAGCAAAACCACCCGGCCTGCGCACTCCCGGCGCTGGCGCCCGAGCAGTCCGAGGCCGACGCCATCTGCCAGATCCAAAGCTTTTATGCATTCCTGGTCCTACTCGCCGAGCGGCGCGGTACTGATGTCGATTCTCCGCCGCACCTGCAAAAGGTAACGCGCACGCGATGAAGGCATCACTCCACGCCGTTGCTGCGGCCCGGGTTTTTGACGGCGCTATCGTGCGCGACGATGCCGCAATTATCATCGATGGCGACTGCATTGCCGCGGTGACCGATCGCGGGGGGCTGGCCGCGGAGATTCCGATCCACGACCTACCCGCCGGAGCCTGGCTTGCCCCGGGCTTCATCGACATTCAGGTCAATGGCGGCGGTGATGTGCTGTTCAACGACCAGCCGACGCCCGATGGCGTGCGCGCTATCGTTGCAGCGCATCGCCGGCTCGGAACGACCTCGCTTTTACCGACGCTGATCAGCGACGCCCCGCAAAAAATGGCGGCTGCGCTCGCGGCGACCGAGGCGCTCGTGAACGTGGAGCCGAGCCTGCTCGGCATTCATCTCGAAGGCCCGTTTCTTTCGCCGCACAAGGCCGGCGTCCACGATCCGCGCATGTTCCGGCTGCCAACCGAGGACGATCTTGCTGCAATCACTGCTCCGCGGAACGGCGCCAGGCTGGTTACGCTCGCGCCCGAGCAGGTCCCGGACATTTTCATCGCCAAGCTCGCTGCTGCCGGAATACGCATTGCGCTCGGCCACTCGATGGCGACTTACGCGCAAACGCGCGCGGCCATGGCGCGAGGGCTTAGCGGGTTCACGCATTTGTTCAACGCCATGCGGCCGCTCGATTCGCGAGAACCGGGTCCGATAGCGGCGGCGCTTGAATCGACGCGCGCCTGGTACGGGCTTATCGCTGACGGCATCCACGTCGCGCCCGCCCTGCTGCAGCTCGCTTTGCGCGGCGCCGGGCATCCGATCTTGGTCAGCGATGCGATGCCGCCGGTTGGCGGCGCACGCTCGTCCTTTGTGCTCAACGGCGAGGAGATTTTCGTGCATGACGGCCGCTGTGCAAGCGGCAACGGAACTCTGGCCGGCGCTTGTCTCGACATGGCAAGCGCCGTGCGTAACTGTGTACGCTTGCTCGATGTTCCGCTGGCTCAGGCGCTGCGCTTCGCGTCCGCCCACCCGGCCGAGTTCCTCGGCCTTGGGCATCGGCTCGGCAGGCTTGCACCGGGCTTTCGGGCCGACATGGTCGCGCTCGACGGTGCCCACCTGCGCGTGCTGGAAAGCTGGGTCGCGGGCGCGAGCTTGAGCGAGGCCCCGGAAAAGCCGCCGCCGCTAGGCCCTGCTTCCTAGCCGATCGGCAGCGCAATGAACCGCGTTCCGGCCGCGGTCTTCATGCGCATCAGGATCGAGTGTCTGCCTTGCGAGCGGTTTTCATTGATGGCTTGACGGACATCCGCGGGCGTCTGCACTGGCTTGCCGCCGGCGGCGAGAATGACATCACCGGACTGCACACCATCCTGTGCGGCCGGACCGCTCGGGTCGACATTGAGCACCACGACGCCCTCGCCGCCAGAGCCTCGGACGTCCTTGGCCGGCGCCAAGCTTAAACCAAGATGCGGCTCAGTGGCGGGCTGCTCTTGCTGCTGCTGTTGCTCACCCTCGGTACCGGCCTGCTGCTCCGGCATTTGCGCCAGCGTCACGTTCAATGTCTGGTTCTGGCCATCGCGCAGAACCGTGAGCTGCACTTTGTCGCCCGGGCTTGCCGCGGAGATCTTCTCCGCCAATGCGCGCGCGTCCTTGATCGGTTGGCCGTTCACGGCGATGACCACGTCGCCGGCCTTGAGGCCGGCTTTTTCGGCCGGACTGCCGGCCTGGGGCTGATCGATCAATGCGCCTTCGGCTTTCTTGATGCCGAGGCTGTCCGCGATAGCGGACGTCACGGGCTGCACCGCGACCCCGAGCCAGCCGCGCGTCACATATCCCTTCTGCTTGAGCTGATCGATGACTTTGCGTGCCGTGTCGGCCGGAACATCAAAACCGATTCCCACCGAACCGCCGGACGGCGAATAAATCGCCGTGTTCACGCCGACCACATTGCCCTCCATATCGAAGGCCGGTCCGCCGGAATTGCCCTTGTTGATCGGAGCGTCGATCTGCAGAAATGCGTCATACGGGTTGGTGGCGATATCGCGACCGCGCGCCGAGACGATGCCGGCAGTGACCGTTCCGCCAAGCCCGAACGGATTGCCGACCGCCAGCACCCAGTCGCCCACTTGCGGCGGACGATCAGCGAATTTGACGTAGGGGAATTGCCGGTCGGCGTCGATCTTGATCAGCGCCAAATCGGACCTCTCGTCGGTCCCGACCACTTTGGCGGTATGGATGTCGCCGCCGGCCAGTGGTCACTTGTACGGTCTTGGCATGACCAGCGACGTGGTTGTTCGTCACGATGTACCCGTCCGGCGAAATAAAGAAACCGGAACCTTCGCCGGTCACTACCTCCTGCTCCTGCTGACCGGGCTGCTGAAAGAAACGGCGGAAGGGCGAGCTGCGCGGAACGGGCAGGACCTGTTCAGTAGCATCGCCCGGTCGGGCGAACTTAACGCGCACCGACACCACGGCCGATTTGATGCGGTCAACCAGGGGAGCGAAACTGGCGGGGCCGTGCCACTGCTCGTTGGCGGCGTAGGCCTGCGGTGTCGCCAAGGTGCTCGCTAACCAGCCGAATTCTCCCGTCCCGGCCGCGAAAGCGACGACCGCCAGCGCCGTCGCCGAGCCAAGCAGAACCGCGCGTCGCCGGCGCGGCGGCTTGCACGGGGGCGCGACTGGGGAACGCCCGACGTTGATCATGACAAATTCTCCATTATCCTGTCTCGGGGGAAACCCGTCCCTTCAGGAATGCTTTTCCTATGTAGAACGCTGCGCGAGGCGCGCTGGCTCCCGGACGGCTGGATTAAAAATTCTTAATTAGATTCAATGGGCGATTGACGCCCCACTAGGTCCAGGTACTTGCCACGCGAAGTAATGACAATACATGCCAATGGCAATATTTTTCAAACGAGCGTTTGATGGGCGTTCCAAAAAAATCGCGTTCGCGGCGGCCGTTAGCGTTCATCGGCGCGCTCATCGTGCTCGCGCTCGTCGCCTTCGGCGTGCGCCAGTTAAACGTCCCGCCTCCAACGGCCGGCCGTGCGGCGACCGCGAGCGCGGTGCCAGTCACCGCCGCGACTGCCACACGGCAAGACGTACCCGAGATCGTTGACGCCATCGGCACCGTGCAGTCGATCGACAGCGTTTCCATACAGCCGCGCGTGACCGGCACAATCGATAAAATCGAGTTCACCCCGGGACAGAACGTCAAGCAGGGGCAGGAGCTCTTTCTGATCGATCCTCGCCCGTATCAGGCGGCGCTGGATCAAGCCAAGGCGCAACTGGCCCACGATCAGGGGCTGCTCGCCGAGGCGCAAATGGATCTCAAGCGCTATCAGAACCTCCTCGGTCAGCAATCAATCGCTGCGCAAACCGCACAGGACCAGGTGTACGTCGTCCAGCAGGACCAAGGCACGGTTCAGCTCGACCAGGCCAACGTCGAGATGGCACAGCTCAATCTCGAATATTGCCATATCACCGCCCCCATATCCGGCCGCGCCGGCATGCTGCAAGTCGATCTTGGCAACCTCGTCGGACCAGCCAGCGGGCAGGCAACCAGCGCTGCAAGTTCGCGCTCCGGCTCTACTCCCGGCGGCAATACCAGCACCCAGGCTCCGTCCAGCTCCGGCGCCACGTCCTCGACCGGCGGCTTGGTGTCGATCGAGCAGTTGCAGCCGATCTATGTGAGCTTCAACATCCCGCAGACGCAATTCAATGAAGTTGCGCAAAACCAGGCCAAGGCGCCGCTCGCAGTGGAGGCTTATTCGCAGGCCGGACAACTTCTCGAAAAAGGTACGCTGACAGTCATCAACAATCAGGTGAGCACCGCCACTGGCACGGTTACCCTGCAGGCCACTTTCGCCAACAGCTCCGATGTGCTCTGGCCGGGCGAGTATGTTTCGGTGCGGCTCATCGTCGGCACGCGGCGCAACGTCGTGACCGTGCCGGCTTCAGCGGTGATGGCCGGACCGAACGGCGATTACGTGTACGTCATCGGAGACGACAACAAAGTCGCCCGGGTCAACGTCGAACAAGCCGCGCGACGCGGCGGCATCTCCGTTATCACCAAAGGCGTATCCGCCGGTCAAAAGGTGGTCGCCACGGGACAGTATCGGCTCGACAACGGAACCATCGTCGCCATCGAGCAGACGCCGTCGCCGCAGGCGCACAACAGCGTCGTAGCGTATTAGGCTTGTCGATGAACATATCGGAAGTCTTCATTCGCCGTCCGATCGCCACAGCACTGCTGATGGCCGGCATTTTTCTGTTCGGCATGGTCAGCTACGAGCTGCTGCCGGTCGCGGCGCTGCCGAACGTAGAATTCCCCACCATCGTGGTCACGGCGCAATTGCCCGGCGCCAGTCCCACCATCATGGCGAACACGGTTGCCACGCCGCTGGAAAACGAGTTCACACAAATTCCCGGTTTGGCGCAGATGACGTCGAGGAGCGGCCTCGGACAGACCACGATCACACTGCAATTCGACCTCAGCGTCGACATCAATGCCGCCGCCGGCCAGGTGCAGCAACAGATCAACGCCGCCAGCGGTCTTTTGCCGAAGAACATGCCGACCCCGCCGACCTACCGCGAAACCAATCCGGCGGATCGGCCGGTCCTCATCTACGCCGTGCATTCGGACGCGATGCCCCGATATCAACTCGACACCTACGCCAATACGGTTCTCGCCCAATCCTTATCAACGGTTCCGGGCGTCGGCCAGGTGTTGATCGCCGGACAGCAGCAACCGGCAGTGACGGTGCGCGTAAACCCCGAGGCTCTGGCCGCCCATGGAATTAGCCTCTCGCAGGTGCAGACGGCCCTGAGCAGTGCCACGCTCGAGTCGGCCAAGGGCAATCTCGAAGGCCCGCAGCAGCAATTCACGCTCGACACCAACGATCAACTGTTCAACGCGAGCCAATTCCGCAACGTCATCATCGCCTACCAGAACGGCGCCCCCGTCACGCTGGGCGATATCGGCGACATCATCAATTCATCCGTCAATCCCCGGACCAGCGCCTGGTACAACGGCAAACCCGCCGAATTGCTGCTGGTCTTCCGCACCGCCAACGCCAACACGGTTCAGGTGGTCGATCACGTCAAATCGCTGTTGCCGAGCTTGGAAAAATCGATTCCCCCCTCGGTGCACGTCGATTTGCTCAGCGACCGGTCGCAGGACATCCGCGCGTCGGTTTCCGACGTGCGCAATACCTTGCTGATTACCATTGTCTTGGTGGTGTTGATCATCTTCGCGTTCCTGCGCAAGCCTTGGGCGACTGCGATTCCGAGCGTAACGGTGCCGCTGTCCATCGTCGCCACCTTCGGCGCCATGTTCTTGTTCGGCTACAGTCTCGACAACCTTTCGCTCATGGGCCTGAGCATCGCCGTGGGCTTCGTCGTTGACGACGCGATCGTCATGATCGAGAACATCGTGCGCTACCTTGAGGCCGGCCGCCCCGCCTTGGCGGCGGCGCTCGAAGGCGCCGGCCAGATCGGCTTCACCATTGTCTCCATAACCGTTTCGCTGATCGCCGTCTTCATCCCCCTGTTGTTCATGTCCGGCATCATTGGCCGGCTGTTCCATGAATTCGCGATGACGGTCAGCATCGCGGTGGTGGCCTCGGCCTTCATTGCCCTGACGCTGACACCGATGATGTGCTCGCTGTTCCTGGCCCGCGAGCGCGAGCGCCCGCCGGGACGCATCAGTCGCGCGTTCGAGAGATTCTTCGACTGGATGCTTGCCGAATATGATCGCGGCTTGAAGTGGGTGTTCCGCCATCAGTTCATTACCTTGCTGTCCACGATCGCGCTCGTCTTCCTGACCGGTTATCTGTATGTCGTCATTCCGAAGGGATTCCTTCCCCAGCAGGATACCGGTTTCCTATTCGGCGAGATCGAGGCGAGACAGGACACTTCATTTGCGGAAATCGCCAACCTCCAGGATCAGGTCTCGAAGATCATCCTGCGCAACCCTGCCGTCTCCGGGATCGTAAGCTTTGCCGGCGCGACCGGCGGCAATGCCAGCGAAAACACCGCCCGCATGTTCGTGCAGCTCAAACCGTTCGGCCAGCGTGCCGGCGTCGACCAGGTGATACAGCAATTGCGGCCGCAGATCGCCAAGGTGATTGGCGCCAAATTCTTCATGCAGGTTCCCCAGGACATCACGATCGGTGGGCGGCTGGAGCAGGCGCAATATCAATACACGCTGACGGATACGAATGCCGACGAACTCAATCACTGGGCGCCGATCCTGCTGTCGAAGATGCAATCGATGAATTTTCTCACCGATGCGGCATCCGACCAGCAGATCGCTTCGCCGGAGCTCGTGGCGGAAGTGGATCGCAATGCCGCCTCCACCTACGGCGTCACGATCTCGGCGGTGGATGCGGCGCTCTATGCGGCCTTCGGCCAGCAACAGGTGACGACGATTTACCAACCGACGCAGCAGACGAAGGTCATTCTGGAAGTGCAGCCCAAATACCAGATTGGACCGACGGCGCTGTCACGCATCTACGTGCCCGGGGCGAACGGCGCCCAGGTCCCGCTTTCGGCGGTGGCGCATATTGAGAAGCGGGTGCAGCCGCTGACGGTCAATCATCAGGGCGTGTTTCCCGCGGTGACCCTGTCATTCAACCTGGCGCCGGGCGCGTCGCTGAGCCAGGCTGTCAACGCCATCACGGCCATGGAGGCGCAGCTGCATGCGCCGGCCGCGTTGCATGGCTCCTTCCAGGGCACGGCGCAGGCGTTTCAGGCCTCACTGACCTCGACGCCGTTGCTGGTGCTAGCGGCCATCATCGTCATCTACGTTGTGCTCGGCATGCTGTACGAGAGCTTCATTCATCCGATCACGATTCTATCGTCGCTGCCGTCGGCCGGCGTCGGCGCATTGCTCATGCTGATGTTGTTTCATTACGATCTGACCCTGATCGCTTTTATCGGCATCATCCTGCTCATCGGCATCGTCAAGAAGAATGCGATCATGATGATCGACTTCGCGCTGGAGGCCGAGCGGCATGAGGGAAAAAGCCCGCTAGAGGCGATCCATCAGGCCTGTCTGTTGCGGTTTCGTCCGATCATGATGACGACGATGTGCGCGCTCGTCGCCGGACTGCCCTTGGCGCTCGGCCAAGGCGCTGGCTCGGATCTGCGGCGGCCGCTCGGTCTTGCGATCGTGGGCGGCCTTTTGCTTTCGCAGACCCTGACGCTTTACACGACTCCGATCATCTATCTATACCTCGACCGCTTCAGCCGCTGGCTGGGCGGTCGCAGACTTGTGTCCTCGGGCGATCTGGCCGTTCCGCCAACGGGGCTTGCTTAGCCCGGACATAGCACTCCCTGCCCCATGCCGCGAGCGAGCACACGCTCTCGCAGCAGCCCCGCTCAACAAGGCCGTGTCGCTCAGCAGCCCGCCCGCGCTGATGCCACGAATGCACTCACACGCCGGGACGGGGAGCGCCCCCAACGCTCAATTTCGCTGTTAATGCAGCTCTGTTCGGGGGTCGGGGCCGATCGCTCTCGCCGCGCAGCGGATTGGATCAACGTCTAGTCGCAGGAGGAGCTGCGCGGGAGCGGCGTTCTCGTCGCTAAGAGGTTCGCGCCCTTTGCGCCCAAGCGCCGCCGCAGGCTTTCCAAATGCGCTGTTTATCTTGGATCAATCACATATAGAACGTCTACCAACTGAATTGATTCGCATTTGAATTAAAACTTGCACGAACGCGGCGCCATTTTTTGTGGCGATTTGTTTTATTCAAATTGTACCAGCCAACTTAGCGGCACCGCAAAAGCTTTATGCAAACGTGGCCCAACAACACGGGACGGGGTCACATGAGTGCAAGTGCCAAGACGATCCTCAAAGGCGGAGCCGCCGTTGGGATCTTCATGTTGACGCTGGTGGTGTGCCCAGCGACGGGCATGACCCAAAGCCGCCCGCTCTTCGCCGCGGTAGGCGGTAAGGTGCGGCCACCCATCGGCTGGGTACAGTTCTGTGTCGAATACATTGGGGAATGCAAGACCAGATCCTCGACGCCGCGAGATGTCACGCTGACCACCCAGGCCTGGACCCATCTCGTGGGCGTCAATCGCTGGGTCAACGCCAATATCCGGCCGATCACCGACCGCAAGCATTGGGGCACGGTCGAGCGGTGGAATTATCCCGACGACGGCTACGGCGATTGTGAAGACTATGTGCTGGAGAAGCGGCGCATGCTGATGGCAGTCGGCTGGCCACGTGATGCGCTGCTCATCACCGTGGTGCGCGATCAAAACGGCGATGTTCATGCGGTTCTTACCATCGCGACCGACAAGGGCGAATTCATTCTCGACAACCAGCGCGATGCCATTCTGCTTTGGTCCGAAACAGGCTACCACTTCATGAAACGGCAATCGCAGTCGGATCCCAATGTGTGGGTGTCGCTGGGGGAACAGTCGCAGGCGCCCGCCACCTCCGCGTCGCACTGAGGCACAGAGGAGCTTCGCGAGCCCGGTCACCGCCCCCACCCTCACCGTGACCGGTTTTGCGCGCGGCCGGCCCACCCCCAAGGGCCGGCCGCACCCTTCAGCAGGACACGCCGAAATTCCCCGCCCTCTCATGCTATGGGGCGCCAGAGCAAAGAGTCCCTCACCGCTTTCGACCCAGCGAGCAGAATCTGAGCAGCGGACGTGGCTCGTCGCAAGAAGTTTGTGCCGGGCATCGAGCGGCATCCATGATGAAAAGTCGACGCTCTAGAGTCCAAGTTGGTCCTGTTGCGCCATTGGCAGCACCCGCGGTCAACGCGCCAGCCGAGATCAAGCGCATCACCGTCGCCGCCTTCAAGGCGGGTCGCGATATCGAGATATCCATAGTCCGCTGATTGCCTCAGTCGCCGAGAAGCGGGGACAGCTTGAAACGCTTACCACCATGGCGCCGATCCCGTTTGGCCCTGTCGCTGCGCGCAATCCATTTGCCAACTCGTCGTGAGACAGGTGAGCGCCGCACCTTCACAGGCGAGAAAAAAATCACGACAAAAATGCGCAAGGCTTGCGCATATGCACGATCTTGCGCCTCCGCCCCGCCCCGACGGGCGTCCTATTTAAGGATGTGGGATGGCGCCTAACCATCGCCGGCCTTTATTGTATCGCCGTGTTTGTTAGCGGCAGCGCAATATTTGTTCGGGAACATTAAAGTACCTCGACGCGGCCCCAGAGCTACCCCAATTGGGGGCCATCCTTCACAGATGATCTCCAGCTAACAGACTTAAGCGCCAAATCGAGCGTTAAACTCTGCGGTGCCTTATGCGACTGCAGGCGTGACCCGTTGCATAAACGGTTCAGGAGGGTGCGCGTGATTTCGGCACACATTCTCATTGGCACGATCGGTAACAAGTCTACGAGCACGGCGGTCCGACGTGTCGGTCCGGCAGACCTGCGGCACGTACTCGCCCGCGGCACCGATGATTTCGCCGCCATGCCGAGCCATGCAATCTTTCTCTGCGTCCTCTATCCTCTGCTCGGTATTTTCCTGGTCGGGATTACTTTCGGCTATTCGATGCTGCCGCTGACCTTTCCGCTCGCCGCCGGTTTCGCTCTGATCGGCCCGCTGGCCGCCATCGGGCTTTACGAGCTTAGCCGCCGTCGCGAAGCCGGGCTCGACAGCCCGTCGAGCCACGCGCTTGACGTGCTGCATTCGCCATCCCTCGGCGCCATCATAGCGCTCGGGCTGCTGCTGATGGTGATCTTCCTGATCTGGCTCGCGGTCGCGCAAGCGATCTATGTGGCGTTCTTCGGCTATTCGCCGCCGCCCTCGATCGGCCACTTTGTCCACGACGTGTTCGCTACACGGGCGGGACTTTATCTGATCGTGGTCGGCACTGCCGTCGGTTTTCTGTTCGCCGTGGTGGTGCTCACGATCAGCGTCGTGTCTTTCCCGCTGCTGCTCGACCGCGACGTGGGCGCCGCGGTCGCGCTGCTCACCTCCATTCGCGTGGTCGCGGCCAACCCGCTGAGCATGGCGCTGTGGGGATTAATCGTGGCGGCACTGCTCGCTATCGGCTCGCTGCCGTTCTTCCTCGGCTTGACCGTGGTGGTACCGGTGCTCGGGCACGCGACGTGGCATCTGTATCGCCGCGCGGTCGTCCCTGACCCCAATCTGCATCCCGATTATCGCCCACGCGCCAAAACGCCGCGCTATGCCGCCGATTTTCCCGCCGCACTGTTTGCCACGCGGCACAGCGCACGCAGGGCCGACGACTTTTCTGGCACCTCCCCGCGCGCTGACTCCCTGCCGCAAAAGCAGTAGTGGCGAGTGAGCCCGGCGCGCGGCCGCTTCTTGGCTGTAGCGCGCGATTGCTTCATGGTGGTAGATCGGTGACGCATTTGCTGCATGCGCATCGGTTTTTGCTCGCGAGTCTGACAGGAGCGCTGCCGCTTTCGTCTATGTGGATGTGCGTTCGCGCGATTGATGTTGTGCGTCATCATCGCATCCGACCATTTTGGCAGTTGTCACACAACGTCCCGCACACCCAGCCTAAAGGCCGCCTCGTCAGCTGAATTGAGCCACGCGCGCGGCGCCCTGGTAGATCGCTCGATTGACGGCATTTCTAAACTTTCGAAAAAGCAGCATTGCGATCTGCTGGCATTTGACATCCGTCACAACACACGCAGCGCAAGAAGCCCAAGACTACGACCGACACGTCCGTACAAGCAGGAAGCAACGCGCTTCTGCGCTCGGGGAAACGTCATGGCAGTACTAAACTGAATTTCCAAACGCTGGAAGGCGGCGGCTTATTCATCGGCGAGGCAAATAGAGCATCAAACAAAGCTCTGGCTCGTAACCTGAGTGGCTTCCAGGGCAAGTCAAAGGCACCGCACGGCCAGCGCGAAGAATGTGCTTAGACGGCTTGCTATTTAAGCAAGCCAAGTCAGCATCACGATCATGCAGATTGGTCGCTAAGCACTCCGCTGAGTACAGAAATCATTGAGGGCCGCAAAGCATCGCAAAATCCGCTCGTGCTAGAGCGGCCGGACATATTCCTGCGCGTCGCTACTGGTTTTCCGGGTAAAATGCTACGGCAGAAAAATTTTTCGCGGATCTGGCTTTTCGAAATCCATTCCGACCCGCCGCGCCGCGGATGACCAATGCTTCGCGCCAGCCATAGAGGACTCCGCGCGTGCAGCGCGAACACTGCAAATCCTCCGCGACGGCAGCCAAGCTAGCTCAGATCCATATCGAGAATCGGCATTTCTAGAATATACGAGCCGCGCCCCTTCTCATCATCTACGAATATTACGCCGATAAACTCGTCACTCAGATACGCTTCGAGCGAATCCTTCTTCTTCGCGCGCGGGACCACGCGGATCGACTCGTTGTCGAACTTTCGTTTGAGATACGCGTTGAGGCGCTTGATCTGATCGAGCTCGCTCACCTCTCCAAGGTCAATGACCATGCGGAGATTGTACGACAGATCGCCGTCGTCTTCGTCCGAACTGAGGTCGCCCAGCCGCTCCTCACCGATATATACCTCGGCGCCATCGTGGTTGCGCGGCTGCGGCACCACGCGAATGCGCGCGTTGCCGAACAGCTTCTTCAGATAGGTATCGAGTTTCCTGACCTCTTCTACGTCCACCGTATATCTCCCGCGCCGGCCGCATAGCACGCCGCAGCGATGGCGACAATGCACCCTCGCAAGGCGACCTCAATGCTCGTCCTGGAACATCTGATCCATGGACCGTGCTGGTTCGGGACATCCGGCAACCCCGATCACCTTCGCCGGCACACCGGCAACCGTCACATTGTTCGGGACCGGCTTGATTACCACCGATCCAGCGGCGATGCGCGCACAATGGCCCACTTCGATATTGCCGAGTATCTTTGCACCGGCTCCGATCATCACCCCGTAGCGAATTTTGGGATGACGGTCGCCGGCTTCCTTGCCGGTGCCGCCCAGCGTCACATCGTGCAGGAGCGAGACATCATCCTCCATGACAGCCGTCTCGCCGACCACCAGTCCGGTGGCATGATCGAGAAAGATGCCGCGGCCGATCTTGGCGGCAGGATGAATGTCGCACTGAAAGGCCGCCGAGGCGCGGCTCTGCAGATAGAGTGCGAAATCCCGACGGCCTTTGTTCCACAGCCAATGCGCCAGACGGTGCGTCTGAATGGCGTGAAACCCTTTATAGTAGAGCAAGGGTTCGATCAGCCGGCGGGTCGCCGGATCGCGATCGGCCGTGGCCATCATGTCGGCGCGAAACTCCTCGCCGGTCGAGGGCATGTCCCTCAACGCCTCCATATAGGCCTGGCGGATCAAGCCGCTCGACACGGCGCCATGGCTGAGCCGCTCGGCGAGGCGATAGACAACGGCCGCCTCAAGCGCATCGTGATGCAGAATGGTGGAATAAATGAAAGTCGCGAGCTCTGGCTCGCGGCGTACAACATCCTCAGCCTCGCGGCGGACGCGTGCCCATACCGGATCCACTGCATCGAGCGCTGGCCTGGCCTGATACTGCGCCATCGACTGCCTCCCGAATGCGCCAGAGCGACGTCCTAGTCACTTGGCCCTTTAGCATAAGATCGGGCCGCGCGAGCGCAAGACCAAGGGGGCCGGCATCAGGGGAATTGAACTCGTGCAGCGGCCGCCCATCTGGGACAATGGCCGATCAAGGCCGATGGCTGAAAAAATCAAGAACGGCCGCCTTAAAGAAGCGATCTCCGACTGCAAGCATGTGGTCGCGGTTGGGAATGTCCAGAGCCCGCGCCCTAGGCATGAGGGCCGCAAGCTCGTGGGGGGAGCCGGCGACCGGGTCTTTGGTGCCGACGGCAATCAGCACCGGGACGGTGAGCTGGCCAAGGTCATCGCGCCCGAGGGTCTGCCGCGAGCCCCGCAGGCAGGCGGCGAGCGCCCGCAAATCGGACCGCGTCTGCTCGGCAAAGCTGCGAAACATGCGCGCCGTAGGGTCGGTCACCTCCGTAACCGAGGCAGCCTCAAGTCCGCGCAGGATCATTTCGGGCTTGGGAAGCCCGACGCCTTTGACCAGCCCAATGCCAAGACCGCCTAGCACCGCTGAACGCACGCGCGTCGGATGCGCGAGGGCAACAAACGCCGTGATCCGCGAGCCCATCGAGTAGCCCATCACGTCGGCGCGGGGTAGGTCGAGATGGTCGAGGAGGATGCGAATGTCCTCGGCCATGAGCGAGGAATCGTAAGCCGCGGGGTCATAAAGCTTGCTCGACGCGCCGTGACCGCGATTGTCGATGGCGATGACGCGGCGGCCGGCTCCGGCAAGCGTCGTCACCCAGCCGGGAGCGACCCAGTTCACTTCCTTGTTGGAGGCAAAGCCGTGCACGAGCACCACTGGCTCACCCTCCCCCTCATCCAGGAAGGCGATGGTCACTCCGTCATGGGTAAAATCGGGCATGTAGCGTGTTGAACCGCGCATCACGGCATGGGTGCCGTACCCGGCGGGACCAGCCCCGCCCGTCTTTGGACTTATAGCCTCCAAGCCGTCACAGCCGCCATAGCGGGTCAATAACGTCGGCCTGTCCCGAGCGACATGCCGCTGCTTACGGGCAACCGATCGCGACAGCTGGCCACCTTCAGATCACTGGAAGCCGGCCGGCGTGCTGGTGCCGGCGGCTGAAAGCGTCGCATTCGATATGGCGACGCATACTTTCTGTGCGGACCGTAGAGGCGATTGTTCCTCGAATAAACAGCGCTCGCCCAATGTGTGCACGCGCGGTCTGGATTTGGTTCTTGCGAGCGAACACTAGGAATTGCCGAGCGGCCCGTTATTGTGCCATACGAATGCATTAGACGCGCATGCATGCGCGCAAAGCAGGTAGAGCGGGCATGAGCGACGATATCGTTCCGCATTTCCATAACGACCCAGGCGTCCCGGTCATCGAGATCGGCGCCAAAAAATTCATGTGCATTGGGGCTAGGCCGCCTTTCGATCATCCGCACGTGTTTTGCGACATGGGCGACGATAACGAATATGTCTGTCCCTATTGCTCTACCCTCTACCGTTATGATCCGGCGCTGCCATCCGCGGGAGCGCGGCCGTCGGAATGCGCCTTGCACGAAACCGCCGTCTAACGGTGCTAGGGAGCACGATCCCTGAGGCCTTCGCGCACCGTCATTGTCGCCGGGGCCGGCATCGGCGGCTTGACCGCGGCGCTGTCGTTTGCACGCCAGGGATTTCGCGTGGTCGTGCTCGAACAGGCCGAACGGCTTGAGGAAACCGGCGCTGGCCTTCAGCTGTCGCCCAATGCGACGCGCCTCCTAATCGCCCTCGGCCTGAGGGACGCCCTTCTCCCGCGCGTTGTTGCGCCGGCCGGATTGCGCGTGCTCGACGGCAAAAGCGGTCGTGAGATTGTGCGCATGCCCCTGGGCGAAGCCGCCGCCGAGCGCTACGGCTCTCCGTATTGGGTTATTCACCGCGGCGATCTCCAGGCGACTTTGGCGGGCGCGGTGGCTGAACGACTCGACGTGCGGGTGAAACTCGGGGCGCGCGCGGACGATTTTGCCGTGCATTCGAACGGCGTGACAGTGTCTACTCGTCATCGCGGCGCGATATTGCAGGAGCACGGTGCTGCCCTCGTCGCCGCCGACGGATTGTGGTCGGGCACGCGCGCGCAGATCGGCTATCGAGAGCCGCCCCGTTTTGCCGGGCGCACCGCGTGGCGCGCCCTTGTGCCGGCCGAGCTTGTCGCAGCGGAGTTCCGCGAGCCATGGGTCCAGCTCTGGCTCGGCCGTAATGCCCATGTCGTCCATTATCCCGTAAAAGGGGGGAGCATGATCAACGTTGTTGTCATCGCCGATGACACGTGGCACGAGCGCGGCTGGAGCGAACCCGCCGCCCCAGCCGATCTGTTGGCGTGCTTTGCCGCGCGCAGATGGGCACCGAAAGCGCTCGCGCTGGTGAGCGCGCCGGAGGCGTGGTTGAAATGGGCGCTGTACGGCCGCAGGCCGCTGCTGCACTGGGCGCAGGGACCGGTAATGCTCCTCGGCGACGCCGCGCATCCGATGCTGCCGTATCTGGCGCAAGGCGCCGCCATGGCCATCGAGGACGCGACGGTGGCGGCACACTGCCTGGCACGCTCGCCCGATGATCCGTCAGCAGCGTGGCGCATGTACGAAACGATGCGGCGACGGCGCGCCTGGAAGGTGCAGCGCCTTGCGGCGCGCAATGGCGGCCGCTATCACCTCGGCGGCGTCCAGGCTATGCTGCGCAATGCGGCGATGCGCGCGATCGGGGGGATGCGGCTGCTGAATCATTACGACTGGCTCTATGCTTGGCGCCCGCCCGCCCACCCATTGCTCGCCTAAGTGCCAACTCCATGTCGAAGACACCCAGTCATCTGTTCCCCACCACGATCGCCGGCAGCCTGCCGAAGCCATCGTGGCTCGCCGAGCCGAACAGGCTCTGGGCGCCGTGGCGTCTAACCGGCGAAGACCTGGCGGTGGCCAAGGATGATGCCACGCTGCTTGCCATCAAGCTGCAGGAGGATACCGGCATCGATATTGTCGGCGACGGCGAGCAGGCGCGTCAGCATTTCGTGCACGGCTTTCTCGAGGCAATCGACGGCATCGATTTCGACAAACGCGTCGAGATGGGAATCCGCAACGATCGCTACAAGGCGATGTGCCCGACGGTGGTCGGTAAACTTGCGCTGCGTGGACGCGTGCATGCGCGCGAGGCCCGGCTCGCGCGGGCGCACACCAGGCGGAAGCTGAAATTCACCCTGCCCGGCCCAATGACGATCGTCGACACCGTCGCCGACGCCCGCTACGGCGATCGCGTGAAGATGGCTTTTGCCTTCGCCGGGTTGCTGAACGAGGAAGCGCGCGGGCTGGCGGCAGACGGCGTCGACGTGATCCAATTCGACGAGCCGGCCTTCAACGTCTACATGGATGCGGCAGCCGGATGGGCCATTGAGGCACTGCATCGCGCCATCGATGGCATCTCGTGCAAGACCGCAGTGCACATCTGTTATGGCTATGGCATCCCGGCCAATATTGCCTGGAAGGCCGGCCTTGGCGGCGAATGGCGGCAATACGAGCATTTCTTCCCGGCGCTGGCGCGCAGCCGCATCGATCAGGTCTCGGTCGAGTGTATCCATTCGCGCGTGCCGGCGAGCCTGCTCGCATTGCTCGAAGGCAAGGATGTGCTGATCGGCGTGATCGATGTAGCCAGCGACACGATCGAGACCCCGGAGGAAGTCGCCCGGGTGATCGGCGAAACCATCAGACACGTGCCGAAGGAGCGCATAGTCGCGTGTACCAATTGCGGCATGGTGCCGATGCGGCGCGAGATTGCGGAAAGGAAACTGCTGGCACTCGGCAAAGGCGCGGCGCTGGCGCGGGAAAAATTCGCCTAAGCCTCGGCAACGCGTTTTCCCGGCGATCGCGGCTTCGCGCCCGCCAGAACGTCGCGCAACACCATGGCATGGCTCAATTCGAGTTCGCGGGTAGCGGTGAGCAGCGTCGCCGGCTTGCCGCTGATGGCGGCGCGCAGGGCGGCGAGCTCATCCCGCTGGGAGGTAAGCTCCTCGCGATAGCGGCGGCGGAATTCAGCGAGACGACTGCGATCGTGTCCATACCACTTGCGCAGTTGTTTCGATGGCGCCAGCGCGCGCGGCCACGCGTCGTACTTCAGCGCAGCTTTAGCAATTCCGCGCGGCCATAGCCCGTCGACAAGGACGCGCAAGCCGTCATCAGACGAGGGCCTTTCATATACACGCTTGACGGCGACACCACGTGTTCGCGGCCGCCCGCCTCGTTCCGCTGCCTTGGCCATCATTCGCCTTCCCGCTTCTTTGAGCTGATCATACATCCGCTCAAGACTTGGCGTGCCGCAGCTCATTCGCCCGAGCGCAGCGATTGGTGTGAAACCGACGTCCGGGATTTGAGGCTGGTCCCGGTCAGCTTAGGGGGCCAGAGGTTGGCAAAGCAGCTGCGCCTGCTCGTGCGACCAGCCTTCCCAGCGCCAGTCACACAGACGTTGCACTGACCGGCAAATCAAGCAAGCCCTACCGCATCGGGCGGTTCGCCGCATCCAAAGCGCACAGGCTCTGTTCGGGCATGATGACGCCGTGGTGTGGGCTTATAGAAATTGCACGTTGAAAAGCCATTGCCGAACGCGCGATGGCAAGGACAGCCGGCTTGCAGAGCTGTGGAACTTCTCATCGATTTCGGTGTGGTCGTTCGATTTGCCGACGGCAACGGCATGGTCAAGATGAAATCCGCAAGTTAACTACAGTAGATGGACCGGACCAGTGTACAAAAAATTCTCGAAGTGAGGTTCGGCGCGGTCGAGATGATCGCGCGCAGTCGTTTTCGATGTGATGCACGCGCCGCCATCGACCCAAAAGAACGAGATTGGTCGCGGCGCGCGCTCGCTCGCGTCGCGGGGTGCATCTGCAGCGAATGATGGGCCTCCCCAAATGCTTTCGTTCAGCGAACCGTTCGATCGCTGCTGTAGACCGGCTTGAGCTCACAATTCTGCTGTGCGGCAGTCCGCTGGAGAATTTTCTCCCGCTCAAGAATGGTCTCGTAATCGCTCCGGTAGGCGACAGCGCCGATGACCGTGCCGGCCGCGCCGCCTTCGTCCGCCTTGTTGATGAGCTCCCGGAGCTGCTTTTCTCGCGTGGTCAGGTTGGTCCACTCGCCGACAAGATCCTTGCAGCGATAGCCCGCATAGCGCGCCGGGTCGACCAAGAGCGCGCCGACCCCATCGCTTCCGGCACACGCGGCCAGTGCACCGGCAGCGATCGCCAGAAAGAACAGCGCCGCAGCGGCTTCGGGACGGCAGAATATTCGCCACCGCAGCGCCTGCCCGAGCCTGGCCCCAGTCCGGCATGCGGCCGCGCCGCGCGACGGCATGAGCCGCCTGAGCAATCCCTCACAAGGCAATCCCATAGGGAACCATCCGCAAAGCCCCGGGCCTACGCACCGACCCTTCCTAGCCAAGTCCCTGCGCCGCAAATAAGGCGGGCCGACGTGGCAATCACGGCACTTTTGGCGGGCTATGACATTATTAGTACACTTTGTCATGCGGACGGCCGCGGCGATGAGCTCGCTGAGCTGGTCAAATCCGGCGGGACGGTCGGTGGCGACGGTGCCGAGCTGTGCTTTGTCATCCAGTGGGCGATCGTGCTGCGCGCCCTGGCCAAGCTTGGCGTTCCGATACAGCGAACACGATATCGTGGCTGAACCTGCCCTTAATCATGCGCGAGTGTCGCGCTCGCAGCCTTCCCCCTCATCGCGCACCTTCTGCCGCGGTACTGTAGGCAAGCGGGCCCCAAGAAGGCGGCGCGGAGCCGCCTCTCTCAATACCGGGGGGATATTCCTAAAAGCGTCGCCAACGGCTGTGCTAGCGCGCGGCGAGCGCCCTTTCGAGATGCTCGACAAGAGCGCCCGATTCGAATGGCTTTCTAAGCAGACAAACTGCTCCGCTCGCCGCCGCCTTGCCCTCAAGACCGGGATCCGATCGCGCTGTAATCATGATGACTGGGACACGCACGCCACGATCCGTGAGTTGACATTTCAGATCGATCCCGCTCATACCCGTGAGGTGAATATCGGTGATGATGCAGTCGTATGACGATTTAGGATCTGAAGCAATTAGCTCTTCCGCCGATGGAAAACCGCAGGCGCTATATCCCAAAGAGGAAAGCAATCCGACTAGTGCCGGCCGAAACGACTCGTCGTCCTCAACCACCGCTATCGAAGCTGGTCTAGACACGCACGTTCCTCTCTGAGGCTCCTCGCCGGAGTTGCAGAGCGTCACCTCGCTGAACGATGCAAGCGCGTCTTGCCAATGCCGTCGCGCCGCGATCGCTCGGGCCTTTGGCGCCCATTTTTGTGCCTCGCACCGGGCGATGTGCGTGCAAGGTGATAGAGCTTGTTCGCAGAGGAAATCGCGACACCCCCAAACCATATTATCGGATCGCCGCCGCGTGAATCAAACGAAGGTATGGGTCGACCGATCTTATCCCGCTCTTCGGCTGCCTCCTCTGTTTCCTAAAGGAGCTTGCCGATTTCTTGCCAATAGGCGCCTGCCCAACGCCGGTCCAAGGAGCCGCCGCGCTCCCCGCGAGCTCCCCGCTGCCCGGGTGTTCCGCCGAGTAGGACAGCCTGAGGCCGAAGGTGCCAATCCCTCCGTTCATCAACACGCCCGCGCTTCCGACCTTGCGAAAGCGGGGCATCTTGCCGAAATCATTCAACCAGCATTTTCGGGCTGCAGCCCTGCGCTTGATTTTTTTAAGCCCTCCTAGACTCTACGCGCACCGTCACATGGCATAAAGAGACCGATACCAGTGTATAGGTCGCCCCCTAACGCGATTTCTGAAAAGCTATCATCGCCCCATTGGGGAGAAGAGGGTGGCATCTCTTTCCCTCGTGAGCGCCCGTGCCTATCGCCAACAGAGAGGATCGACCATGATCGACTCGATCGAGATCAAGGAAATCGAAGAAGCTGTTTATGAAGTCTCGGATGATGCGCTGGAACGCGCAGCCGATCCGCAGGATGCCGGCTATACGCTTGGCGCCTGCACTGGCCTTTCGGCTTGCCCCTCCTGAGCGCATTGGCTCTCGACGGGAACAAACGGGGCCCCGGGGCAAGCCCGGCGGCCCCGTTTGCAGTGCCAGCCTGTGCGTGCGGCGTAAGCACGAGGGCGGCGGACGCCTGAGCTGAGAGAGCTCTCCAACTCGATAAGCGGGCCGGTGATCGCGCCGGCCCGAATCCGTCGCGGCGAAACGCGCTTTAAATCAGCCGACTGCAGCGTTAAACGGAAGCGTCAGGCGGTCATTCGAACGCTGCTTGCGTTGCCAATTTCGCACAGAACGACATGATGATGCGGCCACGACTTGACGGTTGAGCAAACCCCCATAGCGAGAGGCCCGCTCTCCTGGAACGAAGCTCTTGGGCCACGAGAGATGATTCATGCCTTCCGCTGAGGTCGACGATGCTTTTTACGACGACTTGACCGTCCGCGCGGCAACCGTGGACGAGATTTTGTCGGGTGAATTCGTTGCCCTCACCGGCGAGAAACGTAATGCCGATCGGGCGGCCCGGCGTCTAGCGAGCTGGTGCCGTTGCGCCGCCAGCGGCGATTGGTCCCTGTTTAGTCGGCGGCTGGCGAGAGACGGGCTGTCGTTTGAGCAGGTGCTGCCGCGACTGGCGACCGTACGCCATGCGGCTTGTGCAGCCAGGCCGGCGTGGATCAACGATGCCGTTTGGATCGAGGCGGCTTTGCAGACCCCGCAGCGAGACGCCGGGACGGGCGCCGACGGCGGTGCCAAGCCGTGTGCCTTCGAACATCTTTACAGGCCGCTGCTCGACGCGGCCGAGAGGCGGCTCTGCGCGGCAGCGGATGCGGCAACATTGGCCATCCTGAGCGACGCCGCCCGCGCCTGCCTGCGCCGCACCCTCCTGAAGCAAATGTCCGACCTTTCCGCGCTCGCTGTCTACGACCTGTTCGTCAAGCAATGCGGCCCCAGTGCGTCTTCGTCCAAAGCAGACAAGCACCACCAGGCGCCCGGCACCGCGAGCTACCGGCAATTTATCGCCGACATGAGGGCCGACGGCTTCCGCCGGTTGTTCAAGGACAAACCGGTGCTGTTGCGTCTGATGGCCACGATTACGCGGCAGTGGCTGGAAACATCGCGCGAATTCCTCCGCCGATTGGCCAGCGACCTGCCCCTGCTGCGGGAGCAAATCCTGGACGGGGGCGGCGGCCAGGTGGTCGGAATCGAAGGCGGGCTTTCTGATCGCCACAATGACGGCCGTTCGGTTCTGTTCGTCACTTTCGCGGACGGATCGCGGGTCGTCTACAAGCCAAAGGACCTGCGGCTCGACCGTGGCTGGTCCATGCTGGTCGAGCGGTTGGGCCGGGCCGGCGCCCCGCTGGATCTGAAGGCAGTCCGGGCGCTGCCGCGACAAGGCTACGGTTGGACCGAGTTCATCGCTCATTCGGGATGCGCCAATCGGCAGGGCTGCAGCCTGTTTTTCCGTCGTGCTGGCGCCTGGCTCGCGCTCTTCCACTGCTTCGCGGCCACCGACATGCATCAGGAAAACATCATTGCGGCTGGCGATCACCCGGTGCCGATCGACTTGGAAATGCTGCTACAGGAAAGTCCGCCGCAAAAAGCGGCGGATCCGGAGGATCAGGCCGTCGACGCCGCCAGGCAAATGCTCGCAAATTCGGTCATGGCGGTGGGCTTGCTTCCGGCTTACGGACGATCAGCGGACAACATTGTCTTCGCCGTCGGCGGTTTGACTGCGGAATGGAAATTCGAGGCGAGGGTTAAATGGGAAAACATCAATACCGACGCGATGCGTCCTACTCTCGTAAAGGAGGCCGGAAAATTCAATTCCAACCTGCCGCATATCGACGGCCGGTACGCCAAGTTTGCCGACCACATCCACGATTTCATTGAAGGCTTCGAGGACTACGCAAAATTCCTGCTGCAGCAGAAGCGAGCAACGAACCACGGAGGACTTCTAGATGGGTTCGCCGGTCTTGCCGTCCGCAAGGTGATCCACCCGACGCGCTTTTATCACATGCTGCTGCAGCGCCTGAAAAATCATCGCACGATGGATGACGGCATTCTCTGGTCAATTCAGGCTGATTTCCTGGCCAGGCTGGCAGATTGGGAAACGGATGTCGATCCGTCCTGGAACATGCAGCGATCCGAACGAGCTGCTCTCCTGACCTTGAACGTGCCTTACTTCGCGACGTCCGAGGGCGGGGTTGGACAAGCGATTGGTTCGACCAATATCGAATCGGTTCCAGGAATTGAGGTCGCACGCGCCCGCCTCGAAACGCTCGACGAGCGCGAAATCTCCTGGCAGGCCGAGGTCATCCGGCAGAACACTGCGACGATGGCACCAGGCGCCCCGCCGGTCGCGGCGCGATTGCCGCACACAGAATCTCTGCCGGCCGACGTGCCTGCGCGCAAGGTCTTTCGCGCCGAGGCTGACAAAATAGCGGCAGAGCTTTGCGGTTACGCCATACGGCGCGGCACGGGGGCCGCTTGGATTGGACTGGACTGGCTGGGAGACGCCGAAGTCTTTCAGCTGGCCTGTTTGGGTCCCGATCTCTACAACGGCGCGCCCGGCATTTCCCTCTTTCTCGCCGCCCATGCTGCGGCGAGCGGATCGAGCACTTCAGCCGAACTGGCTCTGGCCGGAGTGGCTCACCTTCGCAAGATCCTGAAAAGCCGGAATTGTGCACGCGTGGCCCGGTCTTTCGGCGTCGGCGGAGCGGTTGGCCTCGGCTCGATCGTCTACGCTTTCGCCGTGATCTCGAAGTGCCTCCGCGATGCCGGCCTTCTCGCCGACGCGCAGCAGGCCGCCCGACTGATGACGGATGAACTCATCGCGGCGGACAAGCAGTTGGACGTCATCAGCGGCAGCGCCGGCGGGATCTTGGGGCTGCTTCGTCTTTATCGTGATACGCACTCGGCGGACGTGCTCGACCGCGCCGTAAAATGCGGCGAACATCTGCTCGCGCAGCCGCGGCTGGGGTCCGAGGGCCGGCGCAGCTGGATTGGGCAAGGTTTCGGGTCGCAGCCGCTCAACGGCATGTCCCACGGCGCGGCCGGGTTTGCCTATGCGCTTGCCGCGTTGGCCGCGGCGACGAACCGTCAGGAGTTCGCCCGCGCGTCCGCCGAGTGCATTGCCTTCGAAGACGCCAGTTACAGCAACGAACAGAACAATTGGCCGGACTTCCGCAGCCGCGAGCAGCCGACGTGGCCTTGCCAATGGTGCCATGGGGCTCCCGGCATCGGTCTGGCGCGCATCGAAACGATCACCCGCGGCGCACGCGATGCCCATCTGCTGCAGATCGACGTCTGCAACGCCGTCGAAGGCGTGAAGCGATGCACGCCTCGCCGGCTGGATACGCTGTGCTGCGGCACCCTTGGCGGAATTGAGTTTCTTTGCGAGGCCGGCAGTTCGCTGGGCCGCAGCGATCTTCGGCAGATCGCAGCCCAGCGGCTGCTGGCCGTTGTCAAAGAAGCGGCAAACACGGGTGATTACGCTTGGAACAGCGGCAAACGGCGGTTCAATCTCGGACTGTTTCGCGGCCTCGCCGGCGTCGGTTACATATTGCTGCGGCAGGTCAACGGTTCGCTGCCCAATGTCTTGATCTGGCAATAGCGCCGCTGCGCTCTTTGCTAAGCTAATGGGTTTTCGGTTCGCTGCAGGAAGCGTTCAGCGTGGCGTTGAACACGTCGAACGACTGCACCGCCACCCTGCACGGCCCAGAAGCATCGCTAGCGACCTGAATTACATCCCCCGCAGCCGCCTTATATTGCTTGCCATTGACGTTGATGGTCACCCCGTTGCTCGTCGGCAACCCGACTAGGCCAAGCGTAAGCTGGCCATCGCCAATAACCACCGAGCTATTGGGATCGATGCTGTAGGTGCCCTTTGCCGGCATGACCGTATTCAATTTTGTCTCGGCCAGTGCAAGCCGCGCTTGCAACCTCGCGACCATGTCGCTTTGGTTCTCCCTTTGCCTCTCCAGCTTCTGGCTTTCGGTTTCCAGCTGGCGCATGGCTCGATCTCGCTCAATCATGTCCTGATGGGCCAGACGTTGTCCGTAGATGCGGCCGCCAACCGCGACCGCCCCTATGATGAACGCAGCCGTGAACAGCAGACCGAGTCGGCCCCGTCGCGTCGTCAACAGATTGTGCAACCCTGGGCTCAACCAGACCTGGTGCGAACATGATGAAGTTGGCCTTGTGCTTATTGGCATTGGTCCACTCCCTCAAACTGCTCGTCTGAGCAAACGTTCATTGTCCTGCACGCGCCCGATGCTCAACGAGCGCCTCGCCCCTGGTCAGGGCTTGAGTGCGTCTCGGTCTGCACAGGCGGCGATGATTCTGTCGGGCGCACGAAGCCGTAGATTTTGGAAAGGATCGAGTCGATCTCGGACAGCGTGCTTGGTGAGCTTGATGGCTTGGATCCGGCAGCGGCGGAGAGGGAAGCCCCATCCGGGCTGGCGTAGGCCGTCGGCGTTGCCGTCTTGCCTGCCTGCAGGAGCGGCGAGGCTGGGGGGCGCTCGCTCCCGCTGAAGGTGTTGTTTTCCGACAGGCTCGGCGGCGCGCCATTACCTTGTTTCCCAGCGCCAGGCGGCGGCAGGGAAGCACCGGGACTTTGCTGCGCCGCGGGGCCCGTCGCGGCCGTGTCATTACCGAGAATGATCGGCAGCCCATCCTTGCCGCTGCCGATGATTACGATTTTCGTATTGGGCGACTGCGCGAGTGCCATCGTGGCATTGATGCCTTGCCAGCGCAGATACGAATCCGAAATGCCTTTGCTTACGGTCTGCTGGAACGCGGCGATACCGTTTGCCTCGATCATCTTGCGCTGCGATTCCTCAGCCTCGCGCTGTACCCGGTACTTGGCCTCCTGGATCGCATAGTATTGTTCGGTTTGCCGATTAATGGCGGCGACGATTTCCGGCGGAAGGTCTATGCTAAGGACGAGAGTATCAAGAATCAAAATCGAGTCTTGCAAAAAATCCAGGTAGTGCTGGGGGTCGGATTCCTCCATGGCCGCTGGCTGCACCAGCTTGTTCAGCTTTTCAGCCAAGGTCCTCTGCGTGGTCTCGCGAATCTGCGTCTGAATTTTGTCCCGCGACGTGTACACCTCCTCGGCAGTGTATTCCGAAATAATTTGCCGCGCCTGGCTTCCGATCTCCGGGCTAACGATCGAATCGAAGTAGTCGGGACCAACAAATTTGTGCAGCACGCCCAAGGCATCATGCAGCAACTGATAGCGCACGTTAATCTGCGCCGTCACGATCACCCCGTCCTTGGAGATGGCGTGGTACACCTCGGGCCGAGATCGGAGCCGCAGGTCGTATATGTACAAGCTGTTCCAAGGCATGATGACGTGGAGGCCCTCCTCGCGCAGCTCCCGCGGGTTAAGCACCGTTCCACGGTCGGTAAAACACCAGCAATAGGTGTCGAAGCCTAGGAAACGATGCCAGAGCACAGCCACGTGTCCGCTCGGAACTGTTATTACCATGTAAGGCCACAACGCCACCGCAGTCAGCAAGAGGGCCAGGAAGCCGACCGACACGCTCGGCAGGTAACGGAGGAAAAAGCTCCCCCAGCCGCGACTTCGTTCGGAGACCAGCGGCCCGCCCTCGGAATACTCGTCACGCTTAGCCATCGCTGATCTCCACTGAACGTTCTTCATGATCCACAGGATGCTGCTCGATGATCCGGCCCTCATCCATGCGGATGCGACGCGCCGGCAGATCGAGCTGGGCCAGATATCGATCATCGTGGGTGATTGCCACGACCGTGGCGCCGGCCTGCATCAGCTGCGGCAGCAGCTCCTGGTAGAATTTGCGCCGAAATTCTGGGTCCTGCTCCGCGGTCCATTCGTCCAGCAGGAGAATCGGACGGCGCTCGAGCAAGCTGACGACGAAAGCCAAGCGCCGCCGCTGACCGCCGGAAAGCTCGAGCGTGCTAAATTCGCCGTCGGAAACATCAGTTTTGTCGTCGAGCTGGAACTGGCACAACCAGCGCTGCACCTCGTCATTATCCGCTGCGGACAGTCCGTAGAGTTTGTAGAAGAGGTGGTAATCGGAGAAAATCGCCGACATTAGCGTGCGATAAGCATCGCGCGTGTCGTCATTGACCGGTGCACCGTCAAGCGTGATTTCGCCGGCATCTGGCGGATAAAGACCCGCCAGTACGCGCAGGAGCGTCGACTTCCCCGAGCCATTGCCGCCGGTAATGAAGACCAATTCGCCCCTTCGCAAACTGAAGTCGAGTGGACCGATTTGAAAGGCGCCGTGTGAGAACTTGTCGGAGTAACGGAACATGACGCTGCGCATACTGATCCGCTCGAAACGCCGCGGCCCAGCCGCCTTTGCCTCCGGCGACCCAGCCGGGAGCAGATCGGCCTCCAGCTTCACCAACCGGTCAGCCGCGGCGTTCGCGTTGAGTAGAACCGGTATCGACTGTACGACTCCGAAGCAGGCCCCGACGACAAACAACAGAGCCGTGGTGGTCTTGGTGATCGACGGCCCGGCAAGCGAGCCGCTGATCGTGGGGATTACGAATACGACAGCGGCGAGCAAAACATACATATAGCTTTGCGCCGAGGCGATTTGTTTGAATGTTTCGGCCTGCGCTCGTATTTTAATATCGGCGGCTGCTTTCGATACCTCCAGCGCGTCCTGGTAGAGATCAGCGCTGCGCGCCGCATTCAGCCTTACTTCCTTAAAACCATCCAGAAAATCGGTCAGGCGCTCAAGCAGCCTGCGCTCCTCCGCCGCCGCCGCGGCCCGTTCCCTGCTGAGACGCCGACTGCGAAGATGGAATATCGCGCCGGCCAAGGTGAGAATAAGCGCACTCAGCACAAAGGCCGTGAACGACAGGTACGCCACATAGATCGCCACGAAGAGTATGAGGATAGGTGCCTGCAGCGAATAACACAATGTATTGCTCGCCTGCGCCAGGATCGCGGTATCGCGGGTGAGGCCCTCGACGATGCGCGAACGTCCGATCCTTTCCAGCGTCAACAGCTCCGAATGCCGTATTTGATCCATCAGGCGCGTGCGCAGCCGGTGGATGACAGCCTCGATTTCGCCGGTAATCGTGGTGGTCATGTAGATCTGGGTCTTCATGAACAGAAAAAGCGAAATTACGAACAACGCCAGAGCCCAGAGACTGGCGCGTTTTCCTTGGTCGGCGGCTTGCGCCCCCGAATTTATCGCAGCCAGAATAGCAGCGCTGCTGATGCCGCCAATGGCGGCCATGATCCCCAACTTCCGCGGTGAGGTCCGCATCTGCCGACCGACGAGCGCGAGGAAGGACACGTGATGTCCTCCTCTAGGTTGCCGCCAACCGCCGACGGCCTCTCGCAGCGGACGCATCCGTGTAAGTTGGCCGCTGTCGCAACGCTAATCGCGGCGACGCCACTCGATGCGGCGCGATGGACCGGTGATGAAAAGCAATGGCAGGACCAGAAGCGGCGTAATGATCACAGCGAGCGCAAATGTTCCCAAGAAGCCCATGCGGCGGTCCGTGCCCAAGAGCGCCGTGAGACCGCACAAGAACAAGTAAAGGAGGATCCAGATGAGCATGCCACAGGGCCTGACCGGCCAGTTGTCGTCGTGTCAATCGTGCTCGGTTCCGCTCGGCGCGCATGCGCTGTGCCAGCCTAGGAACCTGCCGATGCCGTTTCCTCGGGCCGGCCGGCGGGATTAGCCGGCGGCTCGCCACCTTGTGCCGGTTGGCTGTGCCGCGCGTCCCACTTTTCCTTCTGCGTTCGCACAAACTCGCGATAGTCAGGCGGATTGAAGTCGAGCAGCGTGCCACCGGACTCAAAGTGATGAATAAACGCCTTGCCGATGGCGTAGGTAGCACCCGCCGACAGGACCGGCATGACCAATCCCGACGTCAGCGTGCCAAATATCGGCACAGCCTTAAGGGCGCTAGCGGCACCGAGGCCGCTGCTGGCGGGGATGAGAGACCCCGCGACACTTGCGATCAGCGCTTTGCCACGGTTTTCCGAGAACGCGATACCGTAGACTTGCGAAATTCGCCGCAGCATCTGCAGCTGCACTCCGGCTACGGTAACGATGTCGACCACTGGCACCGGAATAAGTCCAGCAGCTCCCGACCACAGCGCGAAGCGGTTAACGAGCTTTGCCGCCAATTGCTCACGCTCTGGTTGCGAACGCTCGGATTGTAACGCCTCCTTGGTCAGGCCGGTCGTTGTCTCCTCCACGCCTTCATCCGGCTTGACGGAAGCCGTCGGGTCCTCTGCCATCGCGCCCACCTTTCCTGTTGTTCCGCAACGCTTTTCCCCTGAGCGCATCTTATCATTTCAGAGATTGCACCATTGCGCGACTATACCTTGGTATTGCTCTCTTTGATCCAATGTACCGACAGCCCTCGAACATCGAGACGTTCTCGACCAGGATGATTGCCGCTGGCCACGCGTGTGCCATAACAGCAATTTGCCCACATTTGACCCGACTTTGCCCAGTTTACGCCAGCGACTCAGAACAGATAGCGAGAGCGGATTCCTGGCACCCGAACGAAGCAGTTCATGGAACAAACACGTCCCCCACTACGTCGTCGGAGTGAGCGCAACAGCAACTCTGAGCAGCACCCGTGCACCATCGACGAAGAGGAGGTTCGTGCGCTCATCGACGAAACGCCCACCTCCGGCAGATCGTGATCAACCTATCGAAGCTCGTTCTCCGGCGCCTCCGCTCCCCGCGGATAAATTGAACCCGTCCTGCCGACGCAGATCCGACGCGCAGGAGGCCGGCACAACCGACGAACTAGAATCGGGGCTCGGCTCCGTTTGAGACAGCGGCCGCTCTTGTCCAAAAGGCAAACGCAAATGGTGCCGCGCAAAAGATCGCGAAGACAGAATTGCTAAGTGCGGCACCGGACGTGTCTTGGTGCTTCCAGAGATTGGCTTCGATCTGACAGGGCACGGTAGCCGTCCGGCTTGCTAGAACGGCGGCCAGGATATCGGCGCGCCTCATTGACCTGACCTCAAGCGCGGCGATGAAGACTGCGGCCGGCAGCGCTCTGCCCTGGGTAGATAGCCCCGGGCTGCATTAATCATTTCTGGCACCATTCGGCTTCTCCCGCGATTTGGCCACCTTCTTGCGATTGGTGGGCGCGGCGCACCTAATAGCGCACCACCCCGCCGCGACGAGGTGAGGACTTGCGTTCACAACAAAGGAGCAGTCTTGGCCCCGTCTCCCATCTCACGGGTCAGAACTCATCAGACCCCAAAAAGCGCTCAGCAGTACCGCGCCGCGGTAAGGGCTTATAGCGGCTCCTATGGCGTCCCGGGCGATGTTACCCACGCGCCTAGTGGGCTTACAGGTGCCCGCGACTGCTGTCGTCGAGTCGTTGCCTGACCAGACCGCCCGGCATCGTGGCTCCGAAGCGGCCATGGTCCGCTTGCCGACACTCGAGCGTAACGACGGCACCCCCTTCTAATACGGAGTAAAAACAATGCGGCTAGTCGCAGCCGCTGCCAAAACAGCGGCTCCGGGACTCCCTCTCTGGTTCGCGTCACTCTATTCGCCGCCTCATGAGAGGACCATACACGTCGTCGCATGGTCAACCGCGGAGCAATGATCGTGAACCCGCTGATGAAATATTTCCTTGCGGCCATAGGCGGGGCAACGGCGATTACGCTGTTATTCTATTTCGCTGATCAAGGCGTGTTGGCGATGGCAGCAAAGTACGCCAGTGACAAGCCCACGCTCATGCGGTTTATGAGTGATATGGGCTATCCTAAGATCGGCGAGTGGTGTGGCGAATTTGCTGCCTCAATAATTAGGAGGGCTGGCGGCACTCCTCCCTCCGGCGCTGCCATCGCGTCTAATTGGCGCGCATATGGAACGCCGGACGCGATGCCCCACGTCGGCGACGTTGCTGTGGCCGATCGAGGTGTGCCAACTGGTGCGACAGGATCGCACGTTGGTTTCGTGACCGCCGTCGATCTCCAGAACGATACGTTCACACTCGAAAGCGGCAACTCCACTAACATCTATACCACTCGCAAGATCCGTTGTTTCAGCTTCCACACGCCGCCTAACAGCGTGCTATCGGCACTGATCGGAAATGGGGTCGCCTCAGTAACTGCAATCGGCAACGCATCGACCGACCCGTCACTTAATCGCGCCAGTATCGCAGCCTATCCGTTCGTTTCCGCAAGTTCCTCGCCTACGTCTGATGATTGCAGCTGGCCCCCACGGCCCAATCAGTGCCGTTAAACTCGCTGATCTTGACGGCGGAATTTGACGGGGGACGCCTCATTGGACCGTACCAGGCAGCGGGCTACCGCTAGCCCCCGGTCGAAGTGAGCCACGGCATCCACCTGAAAGCAATCGAGCCTACTCGCATCGTTAGGCCGCGCCGAATGGTTTCGCGAGCGCCGAGGGCGCTATATCGGAAGACGATGAGAGCAATGGCGGAAGTAGACCGCGTCTAAATGTCGGATCCGGCTCTAGACCAAGGTGCACGGGGGACCGCGCCTTCCCAGCCTTTCCGGTGCGTGCAATGCACGTATGAATGCCGGTGTCACAACCAAGTCCACGGGTGGGAGTGCGGTGACTACACCATTCTAATTGCGTGCCGCATTAAAGGGCGCCGAGGCGGTACCAAGGGCGACGTTGCGGTACTGGGAGGCCGGTGCAGACCGGGCGCTGGTGTTGCCCCGTCTCGGTCATGCGGCATCGCTGTATAAGTATCAGCTTGAGGACTGTCCCACGAGTTCCGGGTGATTGCTTTCGATCCCCGTGGTCATGGCGAGTCCGACAAACCAGAGCGCGGCTACAACTACCGGACAGTGGCCAAGGACCTCGACAGATTTCTCCGCGCACGCTACCTAAACGACGTGACGATCCTCGGCCACTCCGGTCGCTCCCGTGGTGCGGCGCAAGGCCCCGCACCTGAATGTAAATCAGGAAATAAAGGCGGAATATATAACCCGGGCTGTGGGGCTTTTCTTTTAGTGCTGGCCTAGATACGCTCTGACCGCAACAGCAGGTTTTGTCTTCTAAAAGCAAAAGCGAGAAAATAAGAAAATGCGTCAAACCGATCGCCAAGCGTGCAACCGTTGAAATGGTATCTAGCGTCGCACCAGACCTCTTATTTCGGTCTAAAGCAAAGTCGGTCCACTGTGTGTCGGATGTAAGCCCTGTCAGCTCGACTCGCCAATTTTGTGTGATGCTGATCACAGCGCTCCGATTAACCGCTCACTTAAATGCCCCTAGCGTCGGCTACTTTTTAGCCCCGCCATCAGTTCTCAACTTATACGGGGTCAAACTCCTCTTGAGGCGGTTGCTATGGCATCCAACAAGGCGACATCCGAAAGAACCACATCGGGGAAAACGAGTTCATGCGCGGCGCCTGCTCGGCTGACCAAGCGACAGCGCCACAAAGAGAACGCCGCCGCGAAAAGCCGGCTAAACGCGGCACGGAGCGAGAAACGTTCACGTACAGCGCTGGTGCTTGGTGGCGGCGCACCCAACATGGCCCTGATGGCAGGGGCGCTTGCCGCGCTCCAGGACTGCGGAGTTAGCTTCGACGTGGTGTCCTGCTCGGGCGCAGGCAGTCTCGCCGGCCTGCTTTGGCTTGCCCCCAAGGGCCGCACTCCGGCCGAGGCATTGCGCAGCGTCAAGACGATGAGCATTGTCGATGCGATTTACCAGTCCTTTCCCGTCAACTATAAGATCTTCCAGAAGCCGGGAACCTGGGCCGAGGTGTGGCGCCGTGCCATGTCGGCCAACCCGTTTTTCGACCTGAATGCGAAAGAGTACGAAGGTTCGTTTCCCTACGCGTTTGCCATCGACTCGATGCTGCTGTGGTCCGCGACGTTCTCGCCAACGGGGCTTCATGCGGGCAGCTGGGGCCTCTGCCAGCCGACCCCGTTCGTCGAGCAGATCATTGATTTCGAACGGATCAAAGATATCAAACCTTATCTTTATTTGAACGCTTACAATGCGAGCAAAGAGATCATCCACGATTTCTCTAAAGAGGACATCACGCCTGAGCACTTTCATGCCGCGCTGGCATTTCCTTTCATCTACGGGCCTTACCCCCTGAACGGCGATCTGTACTACGAAGGCGCAGTGGTGGATTGCCTGAATTTTAAGGATCTAGTTGAGAAGCATACCCGCCTCGAAAGCATCGTCGTGTTCGACGTGCTCGGCTCCGACACACTGATCAGGGCTCCGCGCAATCTGTACGATTCCTGGGTGCTGTCGATGATCATTCCGCTAGTCAAGACCGCCGAGGACAATCTCGAATTGTTCGCGCTCAAGCACAACAAAGGCTGGCGGCGCGCCGAGGGTGCCAAAGCCGACCTTTTGAAGATAGAATTCGACATCCCCGAAGAGCACCTCGTCCATGTGCTGGATTGGTCATCATCGAACGCCAGCCGGCTTTTTGATATCGGCTACAAATCCGGCCTAAGTTTTTGCGACGCACACGCCGACAAGCTGGACATCGATCCATCCCGTTGCCTAAGGCAGCCGGCCCTGCCTGCTTGATGCGGTCGCTGGAAACTTGTTATCCCTTACTGGGGTTCCCCCGGGCAAAGACTTGCCACGGTTGTTCCATGCAGTGTCCGAGCTGCGGAGCTGAGGTCGCCGGAGTCAGCCGGTTCTGCAACCGCTGCGGCGCAGCACTGCCGGTGTCCTGCGGCCAATGCGGCCACGACAACGTCCCTGGTTCCACTTTCTGCGCCAATTGCGGCACGCCACTGGCCGGCGAGAAAGCGCCAGTGCCCGCGGCATCGGGCGAGGCGCCCACCTCGCTACTAGGCTCGGCTGACCGGCGCCAAGTCACGGTCATGTTTTGCGATCTCGTCGGTTCGACGGCGCTTTCAGCGCGCCTCGATCCCGAGGATCTGCGCGAGATAATTGGTGCTTACTACCGCAAGGTCGCAGAAACCGTGGACCACTTCGGCGGGTACGTCGCTCAATATTATGGCGACGGGGTGCTCGTCTATTTCGGCTATCCGCATGCTCACGAGCAGGACGCCGAAATGGCCGCACGAGCAGGACTGGATTTGGTCGCTGCCATCGCGGCGCTGCCCTCGCCGGTTACTCTGCAGACCCGCATCGGCATCGCAACCGGTCTCGTCATCGCCGGAGACCTCTTCAAAGCGGGGGAGGGGCGGCGCCAGGACATCATCGGCGGGACACCGAATCTCGCGGCGCGCCTCCTAAGGCTCGCCGAGCCAAATAGCGTCGTGATCGATGAAGGCACGAGACGGCTGATCGGCGACATTTTCGAGCTGCAGGATCTCGGGGCCAAATTCCTGAAAGGTATCACCGGAACCGCGCGCGCCTGGCAGGTTTTGCGAGCGGGCTCCATCGAAAGCCGATTCGAGGCGCTGCACGCGACGGGGCTAACTCCGCTCGTCGGGCGGGAAGAAGAAGCCGAATTGCTGCTCCGGCGCTGGTCGAAAGCAAAAAACGGCGAAGGTCAAGTGGTGCTCCTGTCCGGTGAACCCGGGATCGGCAAATCGCGGCTGACCGCCGAGCTCTTCGATCGCCTCGCCGATGAGCCACACGCTCGAGTGCGTTATTTCTGCTCGGCGCAACACACCGCCAGCGCGCTTCATCCGATCATTGGCCAGCTGAAACGGGCTGCCGGGTTTGCACACGACGACAGTCCGCGGGCGCGGCTCGACAAACTCGACGCACTGCTGGAGCGGACCTCGACCTCGATTCAGGAGCGCGCGTTGTTTGCCGAGTTGCTTTCGATTGGCAGCGACGGACGTTATCCCGCGCTCTCGCTCAGTGCGCAGCAACGCCGGCAGAGGACGTTCGACGCGATGCTGTCTCAGATAGCGGCGCGGGCGCGTTCCACACCCCTGCTGATTATCTTTGAGGACGCCCATTGGATTGATCCCACGAGCTTGGAACTGCTTGCGCGGGCAGTGGATCGAATCGCCAGCATGCGCGTGCTGCTGATCGTGACGTTCCGGCCAGAATTCGAAGCGCCGTGGGTGGGACGGCCGCACGTGACCACTCTGACGCTCAATCGGCTTGGCCAGCGGGAAATCGGCGCGATGATCGATCGGGTGGTCGGCACCAAGGCGCTGCCCACGAGCGTCCGCCGGGACCTAATCGAACGCACAGATGGTATCCCGCTCTTCATCGAAGAGATGACGAAAGCTGTGCTCGAGGCTGCGGTAAGCGCGGCTGAGCACGCAGTGGCGGCGATGCCGTCGCCGACTTCGACCGTTCCTTCCAGCTTGCATGCATCTTTCCTGGCACGGCTTGACCGGCTCGGACCGTCCAAGGAGGTGCTGGAGATGGCCGCAGCGATCGGGCGGCGGTTTTCGCACGAACTGCTCGCCGCGGTAGCCCGCCAGCCGGAAGCCGCGCTGGAGGCGGCGCTCGACCGCTTGGTCGCGGCCGGTTTGATGATCCGCCAGGGGTCGCCGCCGCACGCAACCTACCGATTCAAGCACGTGCTGATGCAGGAAGCGGCCCACGGGACACTGCTGCGCCCCAGACGCGAGGCGTTGCACGCGCGCATCGCCGAAGTGTACGAGCGGGAATTTCACGAGATTGCCGAGACGCAGCCCGAAGTGCTGGCGCATCATTTGGCGCTTGCCGGCTGCGCCGAGCGCGCCGTTGTCTTATGGCTCAAGGCGGCGCGCGGGGCGATCGCGAATGGTGCGGTCGCAGAAGCGGTGACGCAGCTTCGCCGTGCACTCGCGCTTGTCGGCAATGTCGGCGAGCTAAGTGCCCGGCAGCGGCTCGAAATCGAACTGCAGATCGCCCTTGGCAACGCCCTGATGGCGCTAAGGGGCTACAGCGCCGCGGAGACGGACGCCTCCTTTCGCCGCGCGCGCGAACTTTGCCTCGGAGCGGGAGATAGAACGCAGCTCCTTCGCGTGCTCTGGGGCCAGTTCACCGGGGATTTCGCCGGCGGGCGCGAGCGCGCGTCGTTCACCTTCGCGGAGGATCTGCTGAAACTCTCCGAACAACTCGAGGACGCCGGCGGCCAGCAGATGGGGCATGCCAGCGTTGGCGCGAGCCTGTTGCACCTCGGATCTTTCGGCGAGGCCCGCGTCGAGTTCGATCGAGCGCTCGCCCTCGGTACTGTCCATCAGCGCGAATGGGCCTTTCGCTACGGCCAATCGGGGCCCGTGATCGCTCATTCGTATCTGAGCCTCGATCTGCTGCTCCTGGGCTTCCCGGACCAGGCCGGTCGGCACGCTGAGCATTCGATCGCGGAAGCGAAATCTCTCTCGCATCCGCCGTCGCTCTGCTTTGCCCACAGCATCGCCACCCGGTTTTACTACCTGCGCGGCGACAACAAGCGGCTCGCTGAACATTCGGCCATGGTCGCCTGCTTGGCGGACGAACACGGGCTAGGCCTGTGGCAGGCGCTGGGCAGAATTTATGTCGGCTGGAGCCGCGGCGAAAGCGGCGCCGCGGACGAGGCCATCGATCTCTTGCGCGCGGGTATGGCAAAATATCGCGCAGTCGGCGCTGGGCTGGCTATGCCGCTGTACTTATTGAGCCTGGCGAAAATCCTGGCACGGGTCGGCCATCATCAAGACGCGCTGCAGCTCGTCGACGAGGCGCGGACCGTGATCGATGGTGGCGAGGAGGGCTGGCTTTCCGCTGAAGTCCATCGCCTCCTGGGGGAAACCGCGCTGCTGCCGCCGCAAGCGGACGCCGTGAGGGCGCAAATACATTTCGAGCGGGCGCTCTCCATTGCGCGTGAGCAGCGGGCGCGATTTTGGGAACTGCGCGCCGCGACAAGCCTGGCGCGGCTATGGCGCGATCAGGGCAAGCCGCAGCAGGCCCGCGACCTTCTCTCGCGGGTGTGTTCATGGTTTAGCGAGGGCTTCGATTGTGTCGATTTTCTCGAGGCCAAGAGCCTGCTGGAAGGGCCTGCAGTGTGAGAATTGATAGCGCGCGAGACACCTGCATCGCGTGAAGCGGAAGGGCCTGCATATTTCCCAGGTCGAATGCTGCCGACGCATCCGTCGGATCGGTCTTCATGAGAATGTAGAGTTGATCGTAGTCAAAGCGCTCCCGCCAACCACCCCATCGGGGTGCTTTCAAGAATTCGAGTAACCCCGCGCGAATGCGGAGGTTCATGGAGCAGTGCCAATCGTTAGCTTCGGCTTCTCGCGCACGTCTGCCACGTGCCGATCGCCAAATCCAGCATCCGCAGCTAATCGGCAGATTTCGCGGCGACAACGTTGTAGGCCGCCATAGGACGGCGCATGCCTTTGAGCGCAAACTCGCCAACCGGCTCGGCAGTGATGGCATCCTCTACGGCCATCAGCACACGGGGGCTGATTAGAATTTGACTCGAAGTCGCCTCATCGCAAAGGCGCGATGCGACATTGGACACGGTGCCAATGGCGGCATAGTCAAAGCGCCCCTCATAGCCAATGGTGCCAAGCGTGGCAAATCCGTGCGCAACGCCAATCCCGAAGCTAATGTCGTGCCCCAGCCGATGCCATCGTTCCGTCAACGTTCCAATAGCACCGCGCATTTCGAGCGCCATCCTGACCGCCTGAAGTGCAGGATTATCTACCGGAACAGGATCATTAAAGATCACCATTACGCCGTCGCCCGCGTAACGTTCAAGCGTGCCGCCGAACTTGATGATATTGTCACCAATCGCCGCATGGTAGTCGCGCAGAAGCGCCATCACGTCTTCAGGGTCTGAGCTTTCCGAGAAGCCGGTGAACTCGCGTAAATCGCAGAACAACGCAGTGATTTCACGACGATGGCTCTCAAGCTGCTTTTCCGAACCAGATGCCACGATCAAATCGGCCACCTGCGGAGGAAGGAAGCGCCGCAGCCTGCTCATGCGTTCGATTTCACGTACTTGCTCGCCAACGCGGGTCTCAAGCTCTGCGTTCATGCTGCTAATCATCGCTGCCTGCCGTCGTTGCAAGGCAATGAAAAGAGCGCCTATTGCCGCGGTAAGTGCAAAATAGCCCAACAAGTACTTGAACGCGAATATATTGCCGCTGATCGGCTGACTAATGGATACTTCCTGGATGCCCCGAACGTCGCCTACCTTCCAATCGGTTTTGGGGCTTTCCGGATGCGAATTGTGACAATTAACACAAGCTTGTTCCATAGTTATCGGCGCGATCAGGCGAACCTTATCCGCGAAAGTCGAGTTCGATACTTGAGTTAGCTGCTGATCTGAAATTTGACGCAAGCGAGCGAGCGCAGCTGTCTCGAACGCATCAAGCGCATGCGGTGCGCGGTTTTTAAAAGGGTAATCCGACACAAAGCGGTAGTTAATGTTTCCCTGTTGCTCGCTGATCACTCTTCCGAGTTCAAGTGAAAGTGTGGCGGGAATTGGGATGGCACCTGTAAAATCCTTATAGTTGGGAACGACCCTGGTCTTTCCCGGCGAAGCGAGTACACGTCCAACAACGTTGTTAGCATAGTAATTGCGGAAGCTGCTGATTATTGAATTTACATTGTCCGCCTGTCGAAGCAAGTTAGTCTGGACCAGTTTGCTGAGGTCTAACCAAACCGCGAGCGGGAGGCCAAGAAGCAACAGAACAACGAGCGGCGCGAGGACGTAATCCATTTTGCCGTTGGGGATCTTCTTCATTCTCTGCCTCTATCGAAGTTTGGCCCGCCATACCTCCCCACTACCGTTGTGCACCGTAGTATATTCCGCAGCGCAAGCTTGACTGCGTTGCCGAGTTGCTAAGTTACTAAGCAAGCTCCAGCAGTCCGACTTTGCTCGGATGATCTACTGCTCAGCTCATGGTTGTCCAAACCGCGCTGAGCCGGGGCGCTGCGCAACCCCTACCAGTTCCGCGCCCCGCATAGGCTTGCGATTGAGGGCGACCACGGGCACTAGCTGCCAGTGGGGTCAGCGCGACCAGTGGCCAGAGCCCCGCGGAGGTGGTATTGCCGGATCACCTACCGCGAATGAACGTCTTTATAACGACTGCGCTACCGATCTGCGCCCGTCGAAATCGGCCACACGCGCATCGGCCCCGCGGGATAAAGTCGCACGAGGTTGCGCGGGTCTCCTATCTGCTCCTCATGGCTCTGACGCCTTGTTCGCTTTCTGTGCTTTTCTACAAGCCTACGGCAACCTATCACGTGGCCCTGGAGATGGCTGCAACCCGTTTTCCCCGGGGCGATAGGGTGTTAGCGCCGGTCACCGCGCGGCCAAGTCGCCAGGCAGACCAGGGACCGGGGTGTTGCAAAAAGGCCGAGTAAAACGCGAGACCTGGTTGGCGTCCTTGTCCTGAGCCGATTGGGCGTCTCTATATTGGCTAGCCCTTGGCTCGCTTTTTCCGGCCCAGTACCGCGCCTATCTTTATTAGCATCGCCATTCGCCGCCAGCCAGGTAGCAGATTGGACAAAGAGTGGAATGTAGAAAACGGACCAGGAGGAAACGTCATGAAGATTAGCGAGTTTCTTCAGCACTCAGATCAGCGGCTCGTGACGTGCCTGCCAGATGACCTCTTGAACGCTGTCGCTAGGCTCTTGTATACGCACAACATTGGGGCAATGCCCGTCTGCGAACTCGTGGGCACTCGCATGGTTGGCATCATCTCCGAGCGGGACCTCGTACGGGCGTTCGCAAGAGCGGATTGGACCGAAATGCGGTACATACGGGCTCGCGATGTCATGACAACACGGGTTGTGGGTTGTCAGCCCGAGGACAGCCTGCGGAGTGCGCAGGAGTTGATGAGGATAAATCACATTCGTCACCTACCTATCATTAAGGATGGTCGGATCCTGGGCATGCTTTCGATGCGCGATACGCTAACGGCGTGTCTTCGCGAGTTGGAGGACGAGACCAGCGTTCTTCGCGATCTGGTAGCAGCGGCCCGTGCTCATTGACTGCACGAGCACACCTTCGAAAAACGAACTGCCCACGGCTGTTGCGCAAGCCCCTTGTTCGCCAAGAAGCGGGTGCAACGGGCGTATGGTGCGGACGGGGGGACTCGCCCCGCGAGCGCAAAAGTACTTGAAAAATCGAGACTTCCGAACACCCCTCCGACGCGCTTTGTAGTCGCTTTTTGTACTTCCTACAAGCCTACGCCAGCCTATCTGAGTGGTCCTCTATACCACCGAGTACCTGAATGCTTGTTCAGGTCTAAGTGCCTGAGATCGAAACGATATCGTTCAGTTTAATGAAAGTTCCCACCGTGCCCGCCCCGGGACGGCGCCTGCGGGCCTTCACTGCGCTGCTGATCGCGTTCTGGTGTCTTGCTCGCCGCTCCGCGCTTCTCGCCTTTCTAATGACCTCTTCGCGTCGCGCCGCGTCCGCACAACCTAAAACTCGGCCAATCGCGCGAGTGCGCATACGCATCGGATCATGCGGGGTCTGGCGATCTCAATGATCTTCTTGGCGAGAAGCTCCGTTACGGGTATGGTCCACAAGCCCCCCAAGAACTGACAGGCTTTGCTGAGGCATTCGCCCTCGCCCCAGTCGCGAAGTTCGTCAGCTTACGCCTCACCCACACAGGAAAATGTGCCTTAAATGCTTCGTCGTGTCGCGAGCATTCCTCGGAAAAATCTTGGAACAAGAGCCGGCGCGTGAAGTTACCCGTTGTGCCAACGTTCAGCCTGGGCTGGCCGGGGATGGAATGTGAGCCGGAACGGGTGATGAGCGCATCGAAAGCGCATCGTGAGGAAGTTGACTGTGGGTTGTGCGAAGGGGGACTCACAGCCGGCACACGCGACCAACAGCCGCCACCTGATTCTCGTTGTCGAGGACGAAGTATTCCTGCGCATGAGCCTTGCCCATCAGTTGCGAGAAGCCGGCTACATGGTCATTGAAGCATCCGGCCTCAGAGAGGCATTGGATGTTTTGACCCAGAGTCCAGACGTAAGGGTCGTGATAACCGATGTTCATATGGACAGTCCGACGAGCGGCCTGCAACTGGCTCAGGCGGTGCGGTCCGCCTATCCGGCGATAAAGGTGGTCCTCACATCCTCGGAACCCGTCGGACAGGTGGAACACGACGGATTTTTCCCGAAACCGTACATCTACACCCAGATCGTCAACTACATTAAAACACTTCTCGGCTGAGGAGCCTGTGCTCGAAGTGATCAGTAGAACCCAAGCGCAGGAAACAATCCTGCTTGTCGAGGATGATGTTTTGGTTCGTATGCCGCTCGCGGAATATCTGCGGGATTGCGGCTACAAAGTCATCGAAGCGGTCAATGCAGATGAGGCAATGACCGTTCTCAAGGATGAAAAGATCAGGGTCGATGTTGTTTCCAGTGGCATTGAAATGCCCGATTTTCTTGACGGATTCGGACTAGCAAAATGGATTAGAGAGCATCGTCCGGGCCTCGAAGTACTTTTGGCCGGCACGTTGTCGCGGTCGGTCGAGCACGCGGAGCAACTATGCGACGACGGCCCGATCCCAAAACCCTACCACCCCCAAATGGTGCTTAATCGCATACGCCGTCTACTTGCGATGCGCCGCACCGCATGAAGAGGCTCGGAGTAGAGTTTAGCTTTCGCAGCGCGGCGGCAAAGGGATTAGAGCGTTATTTGGGTAGATGCCCAAGGGACGCATTGATCCCTCCCGGAACAGCGTGGCTACGCCAGCGTATCTCAGCAGCCGGTATTACGTGGCTATCAATGAATATTTGTTCCTGATTCAAACAGGTATATTTGAACGCAAGTTCCCGCCTTTCAGTGGCCCCATAGCGGCCGGAACAGCGTCATTCACCATCGCATCTCTATTCAAACCCGCGCCAACACGTTCCGCACATCATTGCGTGGGCCAGTGACCACCCCCATGCTGTCGCAACGCCCCTCGCGCATTCAGGGGGTCCGCGATCTCCCGCAGTGTTGTCGCACCCGCACGCCTGACGGCCTCGACGACAGGCAGCACATTGGCCGCAGCGCGATCAGGCCCTCTGTCTTGACGGCCTGGACGGCTTACTCGCGGGTTTCGCTACCGGACCAAATGCAACCGTTCTGCTGTCGTCGGAATAGAGCTTAGAACTGCCGACATACCTGATTGCCCCAGTTGTCCACCCACTGAAACGTCCCGACCGGGCAGCCTTGCGACGTGTTGTAATACTGCTGTCCGCCGTTAAAGCTCTGACAAACCTGATTGCCCCAGGTATCCACCCACGGATGTGTGCCAACTGGACAATTATCAAGATTGCCTTGGATTGTTGTCGTCTGCCCGGTGCCGAACGATTTGCAGATTTGATTGCCCCAATTATCCAATTATCGACCCACGGAAATGATTCCAACTGGGCATTGTTGGGCGTTTGCACTGACCACGGCGCCGAACGTCAATAGCGCACCGAAAATAAATCCACGCATTTGAGCCCCCTTTGGTTGCACCTGAATTACCGCTACCCAAGTTGTGGCCTTCAGCCAAAGACCACAAAATGCGCGCGGATCGAAACAGGTGTGGAAAGGGCCTGTCAACTCGCCCCTGTGGTTACGCTCGCGCCAGCACGTTTCGCACGGTCGTTGCGTGCCATTGGCCTCCCCGCGCCGTCGCAACGCCCCGAGCGTTCAGGGCTTCCGCGATCCCCCGTAGCGTCGTCGCGCCTGCCCGCTTGATGGCCTCAATGATGGGTAGGACGTTGGCCGCATAGCGGTCGGCTTCGGTTTTGACGGCCTTCACGGCTTTCTTGCGAGCACGGTCTAATTCAGGGCTTCCCAGAACCTTGCCTCGTGCCTTGGCCCGCGCCAGCGCCTCCCGCGTCCGGGCGCAGATCAATGCGCGTTCTTTCTGTGCCAGTGCCGCGTACAAGTGCAGTACGAAGGGATCAACGTCAGCGCCAAACTCAGCCACGAGGAATAGCACGCGGTGAGCCATCAAGCCCGAGATGAAATGGACATCCCGGCTCAGACGGTCGAGCTTCGCTACGGCAACGGGACAATGCTTCTTGTGGGCTTCAGCAAGCGCAGAGGCGAGTTGCGGGCGACGTTCCAGGGCATCACTGCCCTTGCCCGTCCTCTACCTCAATAAACACGCCAACGACGCTAAAGCCCTCAGTCTGAGCGAAGCGGTTCAGCGTGTCTTGCTGTGCCTCCAACCCGAGCCCAGAGCGACCCTGTTGCGCCGTCGAAACCCTGACGTAGCCAATGAGCGGTTTGCTGGTCATAAGGTCCCTTGTGGTTCAGTTGTGCAAGAACATTTGTCGACTCCTGAGGGGGCATTCTGGGCGTACGCGGGGGCAAGTGGCGCCAAGCACCAAGGGACAGGCGGGCGAACCAACTGCGATCCCGAGCTTATGCAGTAACGTTTTCCGATCACTCAATAACGTTACCAGTAAACGTAAGGGCCCTATCTGCCCCCCTGCCTTTTTCTATCTACTACCCCCTACCTGCTACCTAATTCCCCCCTCCTGTAGGGTCCCCTGTAGCTCTCTAAAGGTGGACGGGCGGTGTAGGGGTATCGGTGTCCAAAGGTGTAAGGGTTAGGGTTAGGGCTAGGGTTAGGGTTAGGGTTAAGGTGAAGGGGATCTCTCTATTGACTGTGGTGGTTGGCCGCCGACTTTTTCGAAGAACATCGGATTTAGAAGAACATCGGATCAGTGGCGGGGTTTTGAGTTTTTTGATTATCGTTCTCTGTGACATGCTCCTGGGCCGCAAGGATGTCCTTGATCGCATGAAGCTCTTCGCGCCCGTCTGGAAAATGCGCGACTAAGATCGGCCACGTATTCGCGTATCGGTAATACCAGTGGCTAAGAACCCATTCGGCTGTCTGTCGATCTGAGACTGGGACAATCAGACTATCGTGAACACTGAAGCTCGGTATCTGATAATCCCGCATAAGTTGCTGCATCGTCCCAAACATGGCTTCACTTTCGACGTACATCAACTCAGCCCAACCACGCTCTCGCCCATCAACGTTTTCCCCAAGCCCAGCGAGTGCAGGGAAAGCCTTCAAAACTTCTCGCACAGCTTTGACGCTGGGTAACGCTTACCGAGTATCTTGCCTGTCTGCTCGCGATAGTCCGCAGCGACCTTCTTGGGCACTTCGTGATCGGAGCATTATTGCCAAAACTGGCCGTGATCCAACGCTTGACAACATCACGCGCTTTGGGACCGAGCCCCTGTAGATCATAAGGATCGTGCCTCGCATCGAACGGCGCACCATAAAGAGCATGGAAGATGGTCAGGTAGCTGGCGCGGATGTCAATCTCGCAGACCGGCTCCCCGTTTATCGTCATCTTCAGTCGCTTGACCTTGTCCATCTGTTGGTAGTTGGACTTGCCATAGCTGTAAAGCCGACCGCCCATATTCCAATTGAATTTTGGATGGTTGCCATTGTTGAAAACTCGGATGTAGCCTCTGTGGGTACCGCCCCGCAACTCGAAGCCGAGCAAGAACGTGTTTAAGTCGCGTAGTTTGTCCTCCAGTTCCTTGGTGGCCTGAGTTTTCTCGAATTGTATCATCTTGCCTGGGAGTTTCTTGCCGATCTCCGTTCGCTTCGAGGCGGCGCGGAGTTGAAGGGGATGCTCCGGCGGCGGCACAATAAATTGTTCATGAAAGTCGATAGCAGCGACACCGTATTCCTCTGCAAGATCCAGTAGACGCCGCGTACCTCGGTATCGCGTTGCCTTCTGGTTTTGGGGGAATGGGACGTCAAACGCAGTGATCCAAACCTGGAAACCCTTGAAGGTCTCAAGCAAACCAAGGCCTACCATTACACCCGCGACCGCCTTGAAGGTCCGATCGCTCACCGCGCCTCCTCCGAACCCGCCGGGCCGCGTCGGGCGATATACGTAGCCCCTTGGACGCTCGACACTGTGTGCTTGCAGCAAATCTGCAACGAAACGCTCTACCGCTGCTCGGAGTACGACAGCCCGTGCTTTCCCGCGCGCGGACATCGTCCTATGGGTCACCCTGAGGCGGCGTTCGACTCTTTCTCTCGGCCTAGGAACGCCCGGCCCAGTTGCTCTAGTTCCCGTACGTAGCAGTATAGGGAAAATAGACCCGCAAGGGTGAGGACATACCGGAAGACCGGAATATGGAATTCGGCCCTTTGCGTAACAAATAGAAAGCCAAAAACGGACGTGGCAAACACGAAACCCATGCGGGCCAGAAACAGCGTGACGTGACCGAGCAGGGCATTGGTGAACTCTGGTAGCGGCGGACGAACTCGATAGGAAATCCAATATCCAACCTGAATCAACGCGATTGACGAAACTGCCCAGACTAATGTCTCAAGTCGCAACTCATGCGATGCCGGGTTAGCGATAACCTCTCGGTAATGAGGCAGGCCATTCCAGAAGAGTATGACGACGCCGATGGTCTGCGTCCCAAACAGGGCGGCAAATCGCCAGCATCCGCCGCGGCTTGGTGTCGACGAGACGGGCGATGCGATTGGTTCATGTGTCCGCTCATGCACGTCGAAGCTGGCTCATGATATGAATGGCCGAGGCCGCGGACCAACAGATGCCGATGGCAGTCGGTTCAGATCGAGCCGCCATCTGCGTGCTTCTTTCTGGTGGAATTTTCCAAATACGGAGCAGGCGACGCAGGAAGCGTCCGCCGCGCTATCCGATTGACCAAACCGCGGACGAGGAAATAGGAGGGCAGCGCGAGGACCGCAGCGACTATCAAGGCTTGGCCCGGATAAATCCGCCGAAATTCGATCACCTGGTAGGTCAGATCGATGATGACCGCGGCTGTGAAAAGCTTCCACACGTCGCTCCAACCGTTACGTATCAGATCGCGCCGCTGAGCCGAATCGGTCGTGATAGTCCACCCATACACGGGGCGACTTGCACGCGCGTCCCGTAGCCCGGCGCGAATTGCGAGAAAAGCGGCAACCGCGGGCTGGATCATCAATCGAAGGGCAAATGGACCGCCGACTCGACCCGACAGCATGTCTAAGTGCGCCGACAGGTCTATCATCGCGTTTATCCTTGTTAGCCGGCTCGCTCTCGATCAAAAATTAGTTTCATACGCGCGTTGATCTGGTGTGTCCCATAATTCAGTTCTCATAGGTCAGGCGACGGCTACGAAGATCCTGCCATCGACGACTTTGACCGGGTAGCTCGCGACGCCGTAGCCCGGAGAGCTCATGGTGCTTCCGGTAGTCACATCGTAGCGCCAGCCGTGCGAGCGACACGTGACGACTTTGCCCTCCAGCTTTCCGGTTCCCAATGATGTCCCTTGGTGCAGACAGGAATTGTCTATCGCGTAGATGGCCCCATCGACATTGAAGACTGCGACGCCCTTGCCGCCCACCGTGAAGCTGTTGCCGGTGCCAGGTGGAACCTGATCCAAACGAGCCACTTCGAGAAAGCCTGCCATGATCGTTGCTTTCTAGATGGAGTAACGGGCCTGGCCCCAGTGGTGAAGGCGGCGAGCGAACGGAGTTGGGCGATGCCCGCTCCAAGCGTCATCGAGGGACGACCCATGAACCATTATGTTGGAATCGACGTGTCTTTTGGAAGCTTCAAGCGTGTGCCAGCTCCTCGGCAAGGATCGGCACCCCGAGATTGCAGGCCTGTACGCCTTGGACCACGCAGAGCTTCAGCACCTCCATGATTTCATCGATGGTTGCGCCCGCCTTGAGGGCGCCCTTGATGTGCCGTCGTGTACCAGGCGCATACATGTGTGTATAGGACGCATCGAAGGCGATGCTGAGAAGCTCGACCTCCTTCGCCGTGAACACGCTGCTGCCGTAGATGGCGATGCCCGTGGCCATGAACTCGTCGGTCCACACCGGGTCGAGTTCGACAAATGGGTCCCACGCCGTATTCCATTGGCCCGCCGCCCGCACCTTATCGCAGGCCGGGGTCGGCGCCTTGGGCTTCGCCTTGGGTTTTGCACCGGCAGCTTTGGCTTCTTCGAGCAGAATTGGCGCTCCGTGGCTGCACGAGTGGATCGCCAACAGCGACGCCATCTTGAGGATCATGAGAATCTCATCGCGGGTCGCTCCGGCCGCAAGCGCGGCGCGGATGTGGCGGCGCGTGCCTTCAGGGTTGAGATTCGTGCATGCTGCATTCACCGCTATTCCTACCAACTCGATAAATTTCTGAGGCAAGACACCCTGACTCCAGGGGTTAGTGCTCATCTTCTCGCACGTTGCGGCCCACGTCGGGTCCCATTCGACGAGCTTAGACAGTGCTGAATCCCAGGGACCCATTTCTTGCCGTTGGCCGGCCATGGCGCTTTCCTCAGAAACTGATGTGCCCATGTGCGTCACCTCGTCTGGCGGAGCATGTGTCTGTGCAACACCATGACCGTTTCTTTCTTCAACGACGCGGTTCTCGTAGTCGGCCAGTTCAGGTGAACACCGAAGGAAGGGCCGTCGGACTTTGCTCTAGGCCGTTTCCATTTCCCTTTTTCTCTCGGGCGCAGACCATTCTATAGGGTGCATACACGATGAGAACGCTGGCTCCGCTAAGTGTCCATCTGTGTCCTTGACGATGAAGCCTAGTTGACGGTCCTTGCGGTTTGGCGGCAGGCCGAGGTTTGAGAGCGTTTCCTCGACGCTGTCGTACCAGAACTCCGATCTTGAGGATCTGTCGCGCTTCGTCCCCCGTCGCTACTTTGCGTTCGAGCAACCTCGCCATCTGTGCGACCTGCTCGACCTGCTCGACCGAGGTCATGCGCACGCCCTTCCTGCGCCACATGTTGTCCTCGATGCCGACTCGGACGTGAATCCCGAGGGCGACGCCCATGGCACAAAAAGGCGCCACCGTTCGCCACAAAGACTCGATTGAAGCAGTAGAGCCGTGCGGAGAGCGGCGCACGTATTCCATGAAATCGAAGGGATTGCGGCCCGCCCCGCCTCCGCCGCCGATTGCCACCAAGTTGTGGTTCAACGGTCCCAGATAGATTCCGTGGCGGATGAGATTCTCGATCTCCTCGAGGTGGTGGACGTGGCCGAGCTGGAAGTAAGGCTGGATTTTGTGTTCGCGGAGACGTTTCAGGTGCTCGATATAGAACTCCGGCGTCGCATCGGCTACCATATTCTGATAGGCCTTCTGCACCGCGGGATTCTCAAGGTGTGTTCCCTTAACATCGGCTGGCGTGGTGAGAGGAAGAATGTTCATCTGGCCCGAGCCGATGACGATCGTTATCTGATCCGGCTTGGGATCAATCTCAGCCAGCATGTGCCGCGTGTCATAGCCCTGCCATTGCGCCTCTTTCCCTGGCTCCGGCGCGAACGAAATCGAGCCGCCGATCTGCAGGACCATTTTCGGCACGGCGTTGCGGAGACGCCCGATGAAGTCGGCGTACTCCTTGAAGTTCTTCGAGACGCGGCCGGTCTTGGGATCGCGGACGTGGACGTGCAGGAGCGTGGCGCCGGCGTTGTAGCAGTCCACAGCCTTCTGGACTTGCGCGTCCCAAGAGACGGCAATGTCCTCGGGATAATCACTCGGTATCCATTGCGGTCCAAAAGGCGCCGCCGTGATCACTAGAGGCTGCTGATTCTCGGGAAGCATGGAATCTTGGGTGAAATACATCGTCGTTCTCCGTTCGGGTTGAGATTGAGCTTTTGGTCGTGTTCTCCGGTCGTAGTTTTCAGTTCGTTTGTTTATTTTCTTGCGATCAGGTTCGGTTCAGGTGGCGGAAACGCCGTTGGGTCCGCCCAAGCTGGGAAGAAACTATGTCCTCACGACCGGGGGCGGATTCCACTGTCCAGTGAGCGCCTCCGATCTCGGCGCGTAAAGGCGCATCGTCAAATTGAACGGACCTTTTGGGCACGGAAGCCAGTTCGCCTCCTTGTCGGAGCCCGGGTTTTCATTTTGGAAATAGAGATCGAGCGATCCGTTGGGATTGTATCTGAATGGCATCCAACTGCTGACCGCAAATCGATTGAGAGCGTTTGCAACCTGGAAGCCTTCGGGGTCATAGAGCGTGACTGACCAGAAAGCGTTTGCGGGCGGCGTCTCACCCTCATCGAAGTGGAGCGTATATTTGTTTGCTCCGTCGAGCGGCTTACCGGTTTCGTCGCCGAGATTGAGCGGATAGATGGCGTCTTCAGGCAAATTCGCTCCGAGACCCTCCCGTGCAATGATGGCGCGTTTGAGGTAATAATTGCCATAGACACCCATGGTGTCTGTGTTCATCGACCAGCCGTTGGCAACGCGAGCTAGCGTAGGTAATTTCCACGCCATGAGTTTCTGTGCGGCTTCCGGAGCCGACACGAGCGCATTTTGGATGAGGGGATCGGCTTTGTCGAAGTCAAAGCTTTTCCCTGGTTCGATGCCGATCTTCCTCAACTGCGCAACTATGGGCTGATCAGTGATGTGTGGCGGGTTCACTTTCAGAAGCTCGGCAGCATTGGCGAAATAACGGCTCGCGGGCATAGAGTCGACCTGAACCTTTGGCGGCGTTTTCAAGTCGATGGATGGATCGACTTTGACGGTCACCGGCTGGGGAGGTTTGCCCAATTGCGAGAGCGGTGTGGCCTTGTAGCCCGCCTGAATCTTGTGAACCGCATCATAGTCTGCTGGCCCATCAGTTTTGGTGCGTCCAATGACTATGACGTAAGGGGTTGGAGCGTCGATCCGGCTCATTCCCAGCGGGACTGTCCCGCTCCAGCCGGGCGGAGTCAGCAAATAATTTGCCGCCTGCGTGCCGGTTGTTCTCCAGCCAGGAGAAGCAAACACATCGGTCCACATATCCAGCATCGGCAGGAGAAAATAGCGATCACTGGTATCGGGCGAAGAAACGACCACAGCTTCCTCGGTCATGTCTAGATAAGCGATGGAATAGAGCGTATCAAAATTGTAGCGGACGACGAGCTTTAGGTCGGCCGGAGGAAAGGTCGCCGCGTTTAGAAAAGTGTTCATCGGCCCTTTCATCGGCTCTTTGTTGGGTTCGATGTTGGTGGAAACCAGCCGCGTGACATCAGCGGAAATAAGCGAATAGAAATACAAATAGGCACCGACTCCGATAGCGTGCGCCTCTTGCTCGGTGATGGCGAGTGGGCCTCGTGCCACTTGTGATGCCGGCTGCATTTGTGCCTGAGCGCTTCGAGGGTATGATGCGGAACTTAGGGCCGTTGCCGCCGCGAGCGTTGTGCCGGCAAGCAGCACATTGCGGCGGTTCAGGTCGGATCTGTCCTCGCTTTCAGGCGTCGCGCTCGTGACGGTCTCCTCCCTCGAATGAGGCCGCGAAATCAGGTTAGACTTCGAGTAAGACTAGTCGTTTCGGTTCGGTTCGGGGCTTGGCTGAGTTTCTCGCCCGCCGACCCGAGGAAGAAGATCTTCAGGCTGCCTCTCTTCAGGCTGCCTCTCTGAGCGCCCAGCTCAGTGCTGCCGGGCGTGGAGTACCTGTCCTGTTAGCAGGTAACAGTATGTCGGGCGCCTGCGCAGCGAAAGATCCTCGCAGGGGATACCGGCATACGCGCGGAATGGCGTCAGTCGTCGAGCTACGAGTGCTCTCCGCCGATTGCCTTTCACCGGCAAGCAACGGCGGTCCCGCGCGTCAGCGGCGGATCACCACGCCGCCACGGTAGCCGCCACGGTAGTAGCCGCCACGGTAGGGTGCGCCGTAGTGAGGGGCGAACGGCCGATGCACCACGACCCCGCCATATGGTCCGACGCACCCGGCGCGATAGATGCCGCGCGCGCAGACAACCGCATGGGCCTTGTCGATATGCGTCGCCAGCGCACCACCAGTCAGCCCGAGGAGCAGCAAGGCTTGAATCATTGGCGCCTTCATCCTGAAAATGCGCCCAATGCCCAACGAGGCGAATTTCGACATCCGAAACTTCCGACGATGATTTCCACTTCCTTTGCCGATCATTTGCACACCCGCGTGACATGTGCCAAGGAACAGGAGAAGCACGAGAGATTAGGTTTTGCAACCGGCCCAGGTAAACGACGTTCTTCTTTGATAGTTCCCATAGCTCCTAACAAATATCAATCGCATCATTCACAAAGGGGCGAGCATCGAGCATGCGGTACAGATTACCCTGCGCGGACGCAGGCCGTCGGGCACGCTGTGAGCATTGCGCCAGATAATTTGACTCGCGATCTTGAACTGGCCTTCAAGCAACATCTCCGCGCTTTCCCATGCGGTCGCATTCTCGGCGGCTGGGTCAACGCGGCAACCAGGAAGCAGATCGACGGACGCCTAACCCACTGCCGGGAATGGCGGCAAACCTAAACTTTATAATTTTGCCTTAGGCTTGCCTTTTAGCCTTGCCAACGTGGCTTCTTCCACCGCCAACAGGCGGTTGATTGTCGGCCGAGTCGGCCGAGTCGGCTCATCTAACTCCGCCGACAGCTTTTCCGAAAGCGTTCGATGTTGAGGCGTGCAATGGTATCTTCCATCACGACCCTTTCGCGCTTACTGGCTATACCTCTACCAGGCGGGGTCGGGATTGGCTGTTCCTAATTGAACATCCGAGGCAAAATATTTGCTGTTCCCAATTGAACATCCCGGGACAAAATATTTGCCGTCAGAGCCCGAGAGCTAGTCGCGGAGAAGGACACTCAGCAAGGAATTATGGATTTGCAGGTGGCCGTTGTAATCGATGAAGCCCAATTTCCTGAATTTGTTCATAAATTGATTGACCCGAGACCGAGTTGTGCCGATAATCTCTGCGAGCGTCTCTTGGCTGATCTTGGTGGTGATCGGCTCCGGCTTAGCTTCCTTGCCATAATTCGCGAGGAGCAGAAGTGTTCGTGCCAGACGCTTTTCGCTAGAGTTGAACAACTGATCAACCAAATCTTCCTCAATCCGGCTGTTGCGGGTCAACAGATGGGCCATGAACAGCTCACCGAAAGTCGTCTCGGCATGCAGAACCCGGATCATTTCTGCTTTTTCCACCTGCATCACGCCGCTCTCGATTATGGCGGTCGCATTTGCAAGGCGTAGTGGCTGCCCGATCAAGCAGCCCTCACCGAAGAACGCGCCCGCGCCAAGGATAGCGACTACGGCTTCTTTTCCCTGCTCCGATGTGACCGCAATCTTGACCTTGCCCTTCTGGATGTAAAATACCGCGTCCGCTGGGTCCCCCTGCGAGAAGATAATGTCGTCCTTGCGATAATCAGATACGGTTCGGCCGCTGTCCACGGTGGCAAGAAAAGCCTTCGGGTCAAACCTGGATTTTGCTTTGTTGGCCATGGCAGAATACTTCACATTGGCCCCGAACATATAGTGAGCCTCCCCTCGGGGTGGCAACATGGGCTACCGGACGACTTGTGATGCGGATCGACCAGCGGATGTCGTAGATGGGTCAATCGCGTCATTCGCGCCACCGCCCGCCATGTCGGAGATCGGAGGTACTTCGGACGTGATGCCTGTCAGCCCATCGCAGCCAGCTCGACTGGCTCCAGCATCGATGGATCGTCACTCAATGAACGAGTGCGGCCCGTTTTGGCGTGTCGAAATGCTTGGATGCGCGTTTCTACAGTCGCCAAGAACTCGGCCTGCTTCGCCTTGGCTTCCTGAGGCCGCATGCTTGCCGGTAGCCTGAGCTTCGCTTCCCAGCGTTGGCCGTACAATCTTTCGTACTCGTCACGAACGTCGGCCGGAATGGCCTTGCGCACTGAATATGCCCCCGAATTCGCCCGTGTCATGCTTGCCAAACCGAACGGCATTTGTACTGGCCCTTTGTACCGGGGCGTCGAAAATGCCTTCGATCTTTCAGTAACCTATTGATCCGGCTTGGATCAACTGGCGTATGGTGCGGACGGGGGGACTCGAACCCCCACCCCTTACGGGAGCAGATTTTCTTACCACTTCGACTTTCGCCGCCGCCGTGAGGCGTTCGTGGTCTGGACTATCCCTTCGCCATAGCGCTTGGCCTTAGGCGCCGCCCGTCTAGTCTCTACACCTTCCTCTTCAAGAGGCTTGGCTCGGGATTGGCTTAGTAGATGCCTTAGCTTTCCCCGACTTTGAGCGGTTCTACACCGCGAGTTTCCTCGCAGGCACTCCTTTAAAGTCTGCTGCGTCTACCCTTTCGCCACGTCCGCAGATTCGTTACATGCCGCATCAAAAATAGGCGAGATGTCCAGGAAGCACCGCATTCAGGTGGCTCCTAACTGGATCCTATATTGGTTTGCTCAAATCGATACTCATTTTGGCATCCAGGAGGTCCACGGGCGGACCGTGTGGGCGGTTGCGTTGTCACACCGTACCCTATCCACCGAGTGTAACATCGGTCTGGGGGCGCCGGAACTCTTCAGCTTGGCCCGGCTCTGGCTATTTGCCGCGTGAGGCGGTGCCTGGGGTTGGTCGCACGGTTGCCCAGGGATCGGCCGCGGATTTTTTGTCCGGAATCTTCTGGGTCGCCGACTTGTAGGCCTCGTCGATCGCCTTCTGCTTGGCGAGTTCCTGCTCGGTTCGCGCGGGCTTGTCCCGGCCGAGCGACATCCCTGGCATCGGCATCTGTGCGGACGCTGCTCCGATAAGCAGCGCAAGGGCGGCGCCCGCCAAGAGAAGTTTCCGTCGCATACTCACTCCTTGAAGACGTGTCCCCAAAGGCTGTCCCAGTCGGCGCCGGAAATATCGGTGATGCGGCCGTCCTGTTCGAAAAACTTATTCGGCACCTGAAACATCGCCAGCATGAGCCCGCCTTCCGGCGTCCAGGCAACATGACGGCTGCCAGCCTCGCGCCAGACAAACTCGCCCGGACCGACTGTGAGGCCTTTTGCCGGCCCCTCCTTGTCGCACAGTTTGCCTTCGAGCACATAGGTCTGCTCGATCTTGACGTGCTCATGGTCTGGCAGAACCGCACCGGGAGCGAACCGCATCAGCGCAGTCACCAGGCCGGTTTCCTTATCGAGCAGCAGGCCTTTTACTTCGCAGCCGGGAAAGCGGGTCTTTCTCCACTCCATTTCGTCGGGGCGGACGACGTGCGAATGTGTCTCGGGTGTATCGTGGCTGGATTTCGACGTGACGGCATCCATCGGAAACTCCTTGGCGGCTCTTCTTCAGGGTCCGGGTCGCACGAAACGGCGGATGATGGTCGCCGAACCCGGTCGAATATAGGAGAATAAAGGCCGGCCGGACGGAATAAAAGCCCGGGTGTTTATAAACCCGCGTCGCGGATCGGCGGCTGGAAGGCTAGCCCGGTGTCCCAGGGAAAATAGATCCAGGTATCCTGCGAGACTTCGGTAATGAACGTGTCGACCATGGGCCGACCCATGGGTTTGGCGTAGACCGTGGCGAAATGTGCGTGCGGCAGCCGCGCACGCACGATTTTCGCGGTCTGCCCAGTATCGACCAGATCGTCGACGATGAGCACGCCCGCTCCCTCACCGCCGCCGCGCGCGACGATGTCCGGCGCAATGTCCTTCAGGATCGTCAATTCGCCCTGGCTGGTGTGGGTATAGCTCGACACCGAAACGGTTTCGATGACCCTTATGCCAAGTTCGCGCGCCACGATCGCCGCCGGCACCATCCCGCCGCGGGTAATGCAGACAATCGCTGCGAACGGGCCGACACCGCTGAGCCGCCAGGCCAGCGCGCGCGAATCACGATGAAATTGGTCCCACGAAACTGGAAAGATCTTCTCCGCATTGGCAGGCACCGCAGGCGGCTGTCGTGCCGGCGCCGCCATCCTTCTTTGCTGGGGTCGTGTGTGTGCCATGGAGCAGCGTCCCTGACGCGCGTGCTGCCCGCTAAGCTTTTCCGGCCGCAAGCTCGGTCTTGACCCTTTGCAGCATGGCCTCAACGGCCGCGATGGCGCCGGCGAGCTTCTTCGCGTCGCGTGAGCGCACCACAACGTGAGTATTGCCACCGATCCTCTCATCCATGAATGGATAGGAGCCGATGACCACCTCGGGATGCTGCCTGGCGATCTCGCCGAGTTCGGTGCCGATATCTCCCTCGCGGCAATCGGCGCGGATTGATTGCGAGAGCATCCTCGCGCCCGTCTTCAGCTTCGGCATCACGTATTCCAGCATCGCCTGCATGATATGCGGCACACCCGCCATGACGATGACGTTGTCGATCCAGAAGCCGGGTGCCGCCGAAATTTTGTTGAGGACCAATTCGGCGCCGGCCGGAACTCGGGTCATGCGCATTCGCGCTTCGTTCATCACGCCGCCGGCCTGCGTTACACGCGCGGTCATAATCTCCACGACCCGCGGGTCATAGTCTATCGGCACGCCAAACGCCTTGGCCACGCAATCGGCGGTGATGTCGTCGTGGGTCGGCCCGATGCCGCCTGTGGTAAATACGTAATTGTAGCGCGTGCGCAAGCCGTTGAGTGCCGCGATGATTTCGACCTCCTCATCAGGGACGATGCGCACTTCCTTCAGATCGATGCCGATGCCGGTGAGATATTCGGCAATGTAGCCGATATTCTGGTCCTTGGTGCGGCCCGATAGAATCTCGTCGCCGATAACGAGCAACGCGGCGGTGACGATCTCGGCACCATTGTTGTTGTTACTCCCAGCCATCGGCGAGTTCTCCTTGATCCGCTTCCTCTAGCGCGTGAACCAGGGTCACTCAAGCAGGCGCTCACCATGGCGAGCGAAGGGCTGCCGCGCACACGGACGCATTGACACTCTCCGAACCCGGCGTCTTAGGCACTCCCGGGCCAACGATGCAGAAGCTTGAGCAGCGGCTCTTGGTCCGCATCGATTTTTTTGAGCAGCTGGCATCCTTCGCCGATCACGCCAATCGGCGCGCAATTCAACCCGACTTGAACAGAATCGGCACCTCGGCGTGATAAGTCAATGGATTAGGGTGGAGCATCGAAGAGGCGGCCGCCGCCGGCCCCATCCACTTGGGTAAGATCAACCCGAGCCGATTGAGCAGTATGGATTGATGCGGTGTCGGGCTGGTGAGACCGTGATCTTGTGCCGCTCGCAGGGTCAGCGCAGCAAAGAGGCGGCAATCCACGAATCTTTCCGCCCGTTCGGCAGTGAGTGCTGATCGCCGCGTCGATCCAGGCCGAACGAGGTTTCATCATCTAATTACCTGATAATTCTACGATCAGCAAAGGCCCGCCATTTGCCCGCCTGGCCCACTCTGCCACGCTGTCTCCCTGCCATCCCCACGTGCGACGCTGCCGTGATACAAACGGGTCGCATCCAATGTGGTAGGATGTCGCCTGCAGCCGGAGCGAAAGTACGTCGCGGCCATTGTTCATCATGGATGTACCAACCTATCCAAAGGCGCTGTGCATCACCGATTCGGCGGTCGACTTCTTTCGGACGCTGGAAGACAACGAGACATCGTGCAGAACGCGATCGACCTGGCCCAGGCTTACGCAGCTGAAAGTCGCGCTCCTCTACGCCGTCGAGACCATTACGACAAAAACCCTTTTACCATTGACGTCCGCCTTGTGCAGGATGGCCGGTCCGGGCCGGATTCCGAGCGGCAAGCTTCGGGGTGAAGTGTAGTGCCCGAGCCGATCCTGGTGATCAATGCTGGGTCGTCGAGCTGCAAGTTCTCGGTGTTCGAGACCGCGCCCGATCGCTCGCTCTCGGCCAGGGCGCACGGCGAAGTCGACGGGCTCGGTGCAGCAAGCGGACGGCCGGCGCGCATCGAAGTGACCGACGCCGGCGGCGGCAAACTGATCGATAAATCCATTGCGGGCAGCGATCATGAAGCGGCGATGGCGGCCATTCATGATTGGTTTGCGACGCGTACCGGCAGCGAAGCAGGTTTTTCTTCTGTCGGCCACCGCGTGGTGCACGGCGGCCTGTGCTATTCAGAACCGGTCCTGATCGATAGGCACGTGCTTGCCGCGCTCGATCAGCTGGTCCCGCTCGCGCCTTTGCACCAGCCACACAACATTGCGGCGATCCGCGCGATGAGCGACATCGCCTCAAATGTTCCGCAGGTTGCCTGTTTCGACACTGCCTTTCACCGCAGCGAGCCGCTCCTGGCGCAAGAATTTGCGCTGCCGCGCGCACTGACCGCCAAGGGCGTGCGGCGCTACGGCTTTCACGGCCTGTCCTACGAATACATCGTGTCGGCCTTGCCGCGAATCGCGCCGGGTTGTGCTGCAGGCAAGATCATCGTCGCGCATCTCGGCAACGGCGCCAGCATGTGCGCGATCGATGCTGGTCGTCCCATCGCCACCACCATGGGTTTCACCGCGCTGGACGGGCTGCCGATGGGAACCCGCAGCGGATCGGTCGATCCCGGCGTCATTCTCTACCTGCTTCAGCATGAAGGCATGGATTCCGATCAAATCGAGCGGCTCCTTTATGAACAATCGGGGCTGCTCGGGGTCTCCGCCATGTCCAGCGATATGCGCACATTGCTCGCCAGCAATTCGTCCGCCGCCCGAGAAGCGGTCGATCTCTTCGTCTACCGGATCGGACGCGAGCTCGGCTCGCTCGCCGCAGCGCTAGGCGGTCTCGACGCGCTAATATTCACCGCGGGCATCGGCGAACACGCCGCCGAAATCCGCGCGCGCGTCTGCCGCGACGCGCAATGGCTCGGCATTGGGCTCGACGATGCGGCTAATGCAGCCGGCGGGCCGCGCATTTCCCCGACCGGCTCCCGCGCATCGGCGTGGGTCATACCAACCGACGAGAATCTGATGATCGCGCGGCATACGCGCCGTCTGCTCGATGACGGAGCCGCCTGATCGAAGCGGTCCACCGCAGGACCTGCTGTTATTTGAGTCAGTATCGACTGCGTCTCGCTCAGATCGCCTCAACCCGAGCAACCGGCCGCCGACACTTTCGAGAGCTTATCCGACGCGGCGAATCCCGGAGCTCCGCCCCGCGCGGCCCGGATTGCCTCGCCGCACCCGCCGCCTACCCGTCCGGCACCGACCATTGTAATCGCGCTAACGCCAATTGAGCCCCCGCGTCGTTCAGCGGCACGCCAACCCGGAACGCACCGCCTTGGATGGTCCGGCCCTTTCGTAATTGCCCGATCCGTGGTTATGGATTCCGGATAGCCGCTGACGCGGTTTTCGAAAATGACGATTTCGGGGAGGCGATGATGGCCAAACAACGAATCGCTCTGGTGACGGGGGCTGGGACCGGCGTGGGCCGCGCGGTGACGCTTGCGCTCGCCCGCGAAAGCTACGCTGTGGTCCTCGCGGGCCGTCGCCAGGAGAAGCTGGAAGAGGTCGCGCGCGAGGCGAACGCCACAACACTGGTGGTGCCTACCGACGTGGCCGACCCGGCCTCGATCAAGGCTTTGTTCGCCAAGACCAAGGAACGATTCGGCAGGCTCGACCTCTTGTTCAACAATGCTGGCATCGGCGCGCCAGCGATGCCGATCGAGGATTTACCATTCGACAAATGGCAGGCCGTGGTCGCCACCAATCTCACCGGCGTCTTCCTGTGCACGCAGGAAGCAATCAAGATCATGAAAGCGCAGAACCCGCGCGGCGGCCGGATCATCAATAACGGTTCGATTTCCGCGCACGCGCCGAGGCCAGGTTCGGCCGCCTATACGGCAACCAAACACGCGGTCACCGGGCTCACTAGACAGACCGCGCTCGACTGCCGCAACGACGAAATCTGTTGCGGCCAGATCGACATCGGCAATGCCGCGACCCCCCTCACCGAGCGCATGGTGCAGGGCGAAGGCGTGCTGCAGCCAGACGGCCGCAAGATGATCGAGTCGCGCATGGCCGCCGAGGATGTCGGCCGCGCCGTGGTCTACATGGCAAGCCTGTCGCTCGACACCAATGTACTGTTCATGACCGTGATGGCCAACAAGATGCCGTTCGTCGGGCGGGGGTAGGAGAAATAATGGCTGCTGGCTGCCCGGGCTAAAACTGGGCGATGGCAGATTTCGCGAAGCAACTTAGATTAGCGGTCCCAAGACCTGCTGGCGGAGGGGGATTGCTTCTTTGCTTCGCTTCGCATCATGAGCAAGGAAAAGCAAGCGGCTGGCCTATGCTCGAAGACTGGCACGACTTTTATATCCTGCTCGGCACCGCCGCGGCGGCGCTGGTGGCGCTCTTGTTTGTCGCCGCCTCGATCGGCGCGAGCGTCCTCACGCCCGGACGTTCGCGCGCCACACGGACCTATCTGAGTCCGGTCTTGTTCCACTATGCGGCGATCCTGTTTGCCAGCCTCGTCTCGCTCATTCCGACGCAAACGCCGCTGTGGCTCGGCATAAGCGTGGGCAGCATCGCGCTCATCGGCTTGCTCTACTCGATCTTTGTCTGCCTACAACTGATCCGCGATCATGTCGCAGACGTTGCCGACCTGCTGGGCTATGGCGGCTGCCCGGCCGCGGCCTACGCCGCGGCAGGCTGATTTCCGCATTCCTGTTCAGAAATCAGCCTGCCGCGGCGGTCAACGTCGTGGCCGGCGCTTTCATGGTGCTTCTGGTGGTCAACATCCGCAACGCCTGGGATTTGTTCATCGCACTGGCGCGCAAATCCAACGAGGAGCGCGGCAAATCCGAGTGACCAGTTTGCGCTAATGTAGTGCTGCCGCGGTGCGTTCGGCAACATTCCACGAAAGCAGCGCCTGCCACCGTGTCTTTCGCGAAACGCGGATGGTCCAGTAATGGTGCCGGTGGCGACTGCTTGATACGTCGGGGTTATTTTGGCACTTATATCTTTCTTATTTTAATCAACCTTGATTTTAATCAATCTTGCTCACCCTGATCTTGGTCCCGGCCCGCACTGCCTTAAGCGCCTTCATGTCGCCCAGTGCCCTCGCCCAGACGTTGCAGGGGCTTGCCAGCCGCGTCTCGTCGCCCTGCGAGACCGGCGTGCGACCAAAGCCGATGGCAATGGCGTGGCCCTCCGGCCAGTAGGCAATCTCCCCCGGCGTGACCACCGCGCGCGCAGCTTTTTCGCGCGAGGCGTTTACGGGGATATCGAAATAAATCTCCTCGCCCCAGGTCAGCGCCGAGGCGTCGATCGGGAGCGCTGTGGCAATGGCCCTGGCGGTCGGCGTGTCGAGCGTCTCGGCGTCCAGGGCGAGCGAACCGAAATCGAAACGAATGCGCATTAGGTATCCTGCCTTGCTGTGGCTCCGCGCTCGCGGGCCTGCAGTATGGAGCGAGTGGCGTGCTCTGCTGAACAGCGTCACCCGAATTTGCTTCGCAAGGTTATAGGCCGTCTAGAGGTCGCCATCTCGTTGGCCCTACCAGTTTCCAGTGCGGACCGCCGGTGGTCCCGCGGCAAGTCACGAGTCGACCCATGCCCGGAACATCCAAAATCTGCCTGCTGGCGCCGATGTACCGGCCCACATTGTCATAGCTCAATCACCGGCCCATTGCCTGTCGTTCATAGAAAGTCGTTCGAAGGGGGCGGATGTCAATTCTCGTCGGCCATCAAAGGCCCTTGACACAAGCGTCCGCAAGCTCAGCCGCATACTTTGTGTAGATGTCCCCATGGCCGGCGCCAAAAATGACAACCGGCTCGACGCCCAAGACTCGACGAGCGGCCATCTGCTCCCATTCTGGCCGGATCTGGCCGTCAGCCGAGCCCGAGACGTACACGTTGTCAACCTGCGGCAGCGCTTTCAACGGACACACTTCGTAGAACCCGACCATGGTGTGAGCGGACGGAGAGGCGTCGATGCGTTCCTGCATCGCTTTAAGCTGCTCCTTCGTCGCCTTCGGATTGCGGATGAGTTCTAGAAAATCATTTGTGATGCTTTGGGACGCCTTGAGGAGCTTATCAAGGTGGCTTCCCGGCACGGCGACCTGCTCCGTTTGGCAGACTTCGATGAAGGCCTTCCCAGGACGTGGAATGACCGCGTTGACATAGACCACCCGCCTGATAGGCCTCGCCGCTGCAACCAACGGCAGGAAGTTTCCTTCGTTGGATATTCCAACAAGCACTATGTGATCGGTAACGTTCTGAAGTGCTTTGACAACGGCTGAAGCGCGATCTTCGTTGGGGGTGTCGGAGCCGCTCACGGAGCTGCGGACGAGCATTGACGCAAAGCCGCGTTTCTGAAGTTCAGCAGTGATAGGGCCGTAGCTCCGATCTAGCAGCCAATCCAGCAGGCCGCCTGCGGCGCTGGAGACGTGGAAGACAAACTTGGTTGTCGGATCGGACGCAGCCGCCACGCCACGCATTGCGGTCCCCGCTAGGACCGTCAGTCCGCCCCTCAGGAAGGTGCGTCGCTGAAATTTCATCCCCTGCTCCTGACAGCGCTTGAACGCGACTGATACCGTAGCCATGACGCGCCCGGCGACCGCCCGCTTTGGCGGTGGTGTAGGACCGGGCTTGCCGAGCATACACCGATGTAACACAACAATCCCAGCGGCGTGCACGATTTGGTCGCACCCTGCAGTAAAGGCGCAGTTGTCCAATGCCGAAGCGTGAATGCCCGCGCACTCGGCCGCCCACCGCAATCCGCCACTGACGCGAGCCCGCATCACGTCCAGGTATTGAAGCCCCTGGCCTGTTTACCGTGCACGCAAGCGAGCGGACCCGCTCTATTGCTGAAAGCTGTCCAAACTGAAATGCTCGCTCAATTCCGGGAGGACATTATGCTTAACCGCCGCCAAGCCTTTCGCACTTCGGCTTTTGGCCTGCTGGTCGCTGCCAGCGGCCGCGCGCGGGCGCCCGCCGAGACGATCGACAAGGTGGTCCGGGTCATCGTCGGCTTCCCCGCCGGCGGCGGCACCGACATCACGGCGCGGGTGCTGGCGCAGGCGCTCACCGGAGGCTATGCCTCGAGCATTATCGTCGAAGACAAGCCCGGCGCGAGCGCGCGGCTTGCGGTCGAATACGTCAAGAACGCGCCAGCCGATGGTTCCGTGATGCTGTTCACGCCGGACTTTCCGCTGACGCTTTATCCTTACAGCTTCAAGTCGCTGAAATACGATCCGATCAAGGACTTCATCGCGGTCGCGCCCGCCGCCAAAGGCGTGCTCACCTTCGTGATCGGCCCGGCCGTCCCCGCCGGCGTGAAAACGCTCGCGGACTTTGTCGGTTGGTGCAAGGCGAACCCGGACAAGGCGAACTTCGCAACCACCTCGGCCGGCGGCACGCCGCACTTTACCGGCGTCATGTTCGCGCGGGAGGCTGGCATCACGCTCACGCCGGTACATTATCGCGGCGGCGCGCCGGCGATGGAGGACCTCCTCGGCGGCCATGTGCCGGCGAGCGTCAATCCGGTGAGCGAAGTGATCGGCAGCGTCAGAGTCGGCACGATCCGCGCGCTGGCGGTAACAGGCGCGCAGCGCTCGCCGTTTCTGACGGACGTGCCGACCATGAAGGAACAGGGCTACAACGTCGTGGTCGAAGCACTCTCCGGCACTTTTCTGCCGGCCAAGACGCCAGCGAGGATCGTTGACGCCCTAAACGCCGCCATGCGCGAGGCCTCTCGCTCCAAGCTTATGATCGGCGGCCTAGCCAAATTCGGCACCGAGTCAACTTATATGCCCTCGGCGGAGTTCGCCGCATGGATCAAGGCGAGGCTCGCCGAATGGGGCCCGGTGGTCAAGGCGTCAGGTTTCGTAGCGAGCGAGTAGAGGCAAATCCAACCGGCTTGGCCCGGCGCTTTCATCCTGATGCGCGGCTCAGCCGCGATATCGGGTAAAAGCACCAGCAATGATGCGTAGACGCTTGTTGGCGAACAGCATGCGCGGCGTTCGGCCACCCCTTCATCGCGCGCGCAAACGGCGATCCGGCTTTCCGCGCGTCAGCTTTCGCGGGAATGCAGTTCTCGCAACGGGTCAGGCAAACTCGTCTCAGCGATGCCAGCCTCGCCGCCAACGGCCTTCCCAGGGCCCGCGGCCATACGCAAAACGGGGGCCATAGCCGCGCCAATACGGTCCGTGCCCGTAATAGGGACCCGGCCCGACGGCATAGGCCGGCGCGTCGTAAACGTAATAATCGGGCGGCGGAGGGGGAGAGGCATAGGCCACCGGGGGTGGCGGCGGATAGTCGTACTCTTCGGCGATCGGCGGCGGGCCATAATTGGGCTCGGGCGCTGCTACCTGCGGCGACACTGAAATATCGGCGGCTTGAGCCGACGCCAGACCGCAACACGCGCACGCGCCCGCAGCCAACGCCACCGCAATTGTCTTTCGCATTGTCTTACTCCTCAACGAGCGAAAAAATCGCCCGCATTTCAGGTGAGACTAGCGGCAAAATTACAGCCCCGCGGCGGCGGATTTTGGCATTTTCCACACGAGAACTTGTGTGCAGACCTGCGGCCAGCAGACACAGGTATCCGGACGCCCGATTCGGCCATAGGCGCCGTCGTGAAGCGCACGCCTGTCTACATTCGCGGCGTTGTCTACCCCGGTACGTCAATTGCGCGGCTCACGGCGCAGATGACGCGCGCACATGGTGCCCAGAACAATTCAGGGTGTTTGCAACTTGCCCGGCAACGAAGCGGATTGCAGCCCAAACCCTGCACACCGCGCCGAGGCAGCCTGTACGCTAGTGCATCCTGAACTCACCATCGATCGCACGGATCTCGGCCGGTTTAATGAGCTTCGCGTGCGCGACTTTGACCGAGTGCAGCGGCCCGTCGAGGCTTTTTACCCAAAAATCAAGAAATTTGTTGAGCGCCGGAAAATTCGGACACAGATCGTACTCCTGCCAGACGTACGTCTGGAGCAGCCAGCGGCGATCGGGCCGCCAGTACATGATCTCGGCGGTCGTAAGGCCGTAGCCCTCAAGCTGCCGACAAAAGTCCTTCGATATCATTGGCGCACGTCCTCCGTCCTACGCAGGAATGTTCCGAGACCCGCACCGCCATTGCAAGCCCGAAAATTAGAGAAGTTGTATAATTTCAACGCATTAGCAGCATTGTTCACATTCTGCTAGCAGCACCTCACCCGCCATTGCCGTTTGCGATAATAGCCAGCAGCGGCTACGGTTTCCCGCGCCCCCGCAGAAAAATTTTGCTAACACACTGGAACCGCGACGGATTTGCCGTTTGCACAATTGCTGTTGGCAATCCTCGTGAAGGAGTGCTAAAAATTCTCGCGCACCCCCTTGCGGGCCAAAAATGAGGCGCCTATGTCGCTCGCGAGCGGCCCGGCGAGGGAACCGCGCGGGGCGCTTCGACACACCAGCTTCACGGAAACTTCAAGTTTCTCAATACCTTAGGAGGACACGATGAAATTTCGTCCGCTTCACGACCGCGTCGTCGTCAAGCGCATCGATGCCGAGGAAAAGTCGTCCGGCGGCATCATCATTCCGGACACCGCGAAGGAAAAGCCCTCCCAGGGAGAGGTTATTGCCGTCGGGCCCGGTGCCCGCGATGAGACCGGCAAGCTCATTCCAGTCGATGTGAAGGTCGGCGACCGCGTGTTGTTCGGCAAATGGTCCGGCACCGAGGTCAAGATTGACGGCGAGGAGCTCCTGATCATGAAGGAGTCCGACATCATGGGCGTTCTCGACGAGCCGGCCGCCAAGAGGAAGGCCGCGTAATACCCAGTTCAACTCTCATCCCAAGGTGGCCGCGCAGCGGCTTGCGAAGGATGGGGCGCCAATCACGGCCTCTTCCTTCGAAGCGCGCCTCCGGCGCCCCTTCAGGATGAGGAAAACAAACAGGAGCAAAAAGAAATGGCTGCCAAGGAAGTCAGATTCTCCGTCGAGGCGCGCGACAAGATGCTGCGCGGCGTCGACATTCTCGCCAATGCGGTAAGAGTGACGCTCGGCCCCAAAGGCCGCAACGTCGTACTCGATAAGTCGTTCGGCGCGCCGCGTATTACTAAGGACGGCGTGACCGTCGCCAAGGAGATCGAGCTCGAAGACAAGTTCGAGAACATGGGCGCGCAAATGGTGCGCGAGGTCGCTTCCAAGACCTCCGACATTGCCGGCGACGGCACTACGACCGCGACCGTGCTCGCCGCCGCCATAGTCAGGGAAGGCTCTAAGGCGGTGGCTGCCGGAATGAACCCCATGGATCTCAAGCGCGGAATCGATCTTGCGGTCGACTCGGTGGTCGAAGAGCTGAAGAAGAACTCGAAGAAGATCACCTCGAACGACGAAATCGCCCAGGTCGGCACCATTTCGTCCAACGGCGACCAGGAGATCGGCCGCTTCCTCGCCGACGCTATGAAGCGGGTCGGCAACGAGGGCGTGATCACGGTTGAAGAGGCCAAAAGCCTGGAGACCGAGCTTGACGTGGTCGAGGGCATGCAGTTCGACCGCGGCTACATCTCGCCCTACTTCGTTACCAACGCCGACAAGATGCGCGTGGAGATGGAGGACCCTTACATCCTCATCAACGAGAAGAAGCTCTCGGCGCTTAATGAGCTGCTTCCGTTGCTCGAAGCTGTTGTGCAGACCGGTAAGCCGCTGCTCATCGTCGCCGAGGACGTCGAGGGCGAGGCGCTCGCCACGCTCGTGGTCAACAAGCTGCGGGGCGGCCTAAAAGTCGCCGCCGTCAAGGCGCCCGGATTTGGTGATCGCCGCAAGGCTATGCTGCAGGACATCGCCATCCTCACCGGCGGCCAGGCCATCAGCGAAGATCTCGGCATTAAGCTCGAGAACGTCACGCTGCAGATGCTCGGCCGCGCCAAGAAGGTGACGATCGACAAGGAGAACACCACGATCGTCAACGGCGCCGGCAAGAAGGCCGATATTGAGGCGCGCATCGCGCAAATCAAGGCGCAGATCGAGGAGACCACCTCCGACTATGACCGCGAAAAGCTGCAGGAGCGGCTCGCCAAGCTCGCCGGGGGGGTCGCGGTGATCCGCGTCGGCGGCGCTACCGAGGTCGAGGTGAAGGAGCGCAAGGATCGCGTTGACGACGCGATGCACGCTACTCGCGCCGCGGTCGAGGAAGGCATCCTTCCGGGCGGCGGCGTGCCGCTCTTGCGCGCCGTGGCCGCGCTCAAGAAGGTCAAGACCGAGAACGACGACCAGCGTCACGGCGTCGAAATCGTGCGCAAGGCGCTGTCCACGCCCGCGCGGCAGATCGCGATCAATGCCGGCGATGACGGCTCGGTCGTGGTCGGCAAGATCCTCGAGAAGGAGCAGTATGCGTTCGGCTATGACGCCCAGAGCGGCGACTACGCCGATCTGGTGAAGAAGGGCATCATTGACCCCACGAAGGTCGTGCGCACCGCGTTGCAGGACGCCGCCTCCGTCGCCGGCCTGCTCATCACCACCGAGGCAATGGTCGCTGAGCTGCCGAAGAAGAAGGAGGCGCCGGCCATGCCGCCCGGCGGTGGTGGAATGGATTTCTAAGCCAACCCAATCTAGCAGGCTTGAGTGAAGGGCGCGACGCAAGTCGCGCCCTTCTTTGCTGTTCGGGGGCAGCACAATGCAACATCAAACCAGCATTTTTTAGCGGCTCCGCGAAAAGCGGTGCCAACGAAGCCGTTGCTTAGTGCTTCGGACCGAACTCGACCGTCGTGTCGGTTGACTCGGGCTCGTGCGCGACGAGGTTTCGCTCCTCGGTATCGTCCCAGCTTGCGACGTTTACCAAAGCACCGGTTAGCGGGTTTCCCTCTACCGGCTCAATGATGTTGAGCCCGCTACCGTCGAGAAAAAAAGTGTGATCGCCGAATAACGTTTTGAGTCTCGGGATCAAGGGATGATCATCGGATATCGCCTGTGCGTCGATTTGGCTCAGGGTTCGATCGACCATCTCAGAGTTCAGTTTCATCCTTCGCTCCCTTTCGGTTCGAGCTCGTGAGTACCGCTTTTGGCCCCAGGAAATGGACGCAAATCAATCGCCCCCTTGGCCACGACGTAGCTGGCCAACGTTCTTTCGCGTCCGGCGGCAAGTATGGTCGCATCGCTCGCTGTCAAGTCGGGAACCGGCCGGGAACCAGCGCAACGCGTCCTCGTTGCGCGGTGGATTCTTCCCGGAACTTCCCGTGCAGACCGTCGGCGTCGTCGGATCCCGGCTCGCGGAGCCGTTCAGGGGACCGAAATACGTCATTGGCCAGGCGCAATTGTCCGATCTAGCGCCTGCTTTGTGAACGCGCCCCCATGGCGCGTTGCAACCGCGCCTCGCGCCAGAACAGAAAGAATCCGGACCCGACCACGATCGCCGATCCAAGGAACAAGCCGGCGGACGGCACATCCCCCCAGATGAGGAATCCGTACGCCATCGCCCAAACCAGCATAAGATAGTAGAATGGCGTCACCGCGCTTGCCGGCGCCAGCCGCAGCGATTGCGTCCAGAAATATTGGCCAATGGCGTTGGCAAAGCCGCTGCCGAACAGCATCGCCGCGTCGACCGGCGCCGGAATGCGGCAGCCGAACAACAGCAGGACTGAGTGAAAGAGGGCAATGGTGGTCAGCTGCCAAATGAGCAGCGTGTTGGCCGATTTGGTCTTGGTCATGCCGCGTACGGCCACAGTGACGCTGCCATACATTACGGCATTGCCGAGCGCGAACAGGGCGCCGAGTGTCAGCGAATTTGCCCCCGGATTAGTGACGACGAGCACGCCGGCAAACCCGACCAGAAGCGCCGCCCAGCGCGCGAAGCCGGCGCGCTCCTTCAGCCACAGGATCGAGACCAACGCAGCAAAGAGCGGGGCGGAGAAATTGATTGAAACAGCGCCGGCAAGCGGCATCAACGTGAAGGCGAGCGCGAACAATGTCTGCGACGTGGCTTGGGACAGGCCGCGGGCCAGATGGTCGCGCGGTCGCCGCGTTGCAAAGACTGCAAGCCCGGTCATCGGCAGCATGACTGCGCCGCAGACCAGGAGCGAGGAAATCGAGCGCGCGAAAACCACCTCGCCCACGGGATAGAGGCCGACCTGCCATTTGGTCAGCGCCGAGGCGGTCGCAAACATCATGGTCGCCAGCACCATGAACAGGATGCCGCGCGGTACGTGATCCTTGTGGGGCCGGACCTTATGGACCTTCGGTTCTCCCGGCAGGCCCAAAGCGACAGTCTCTGCGGCCGCGGTCGGCGGACCGGCGGTACGCTCGTCCATCCTGCGGCCGCCCCCCTGAAAAAAATCGTGTTCACGGAAGCATCAACGGCTCATCCGATCAAGCCGGATCGGGCCCGCCGTGCGCCATCATTCAAGCCCGGCTGGCAGGAACATTTGGGCAAACCGCGGGTTCAGCCTGGGAAGAGCCGTTATGGCTTTTCCGAAGAGGGAGTGCCCCATGTGCGATTACAGTCTGCATCTCGTCGCATCGCGGCCGGCGAAGGTCGGCGACAAGCTCGTCACCACTGATTTTACCCGCTCGATCACCCGCGGCTTCTCCGCGGCCGGCGAACCGGAGGTGGCGGTTTGTCTCCTGCCCGGAACTGAGATCGCGTTCGAGGAAGAAGTCCAGTACGACCGCGCCTTCAGCCTGTTCGGCAGAGCACGGGTCGAACACAAAGTTGCTCGTTTCCGCCAGGTCAACATGGACGACCCACACGTTCATCACGACGCCCTCGAATTCCCGGGCGGCCAGATCGTGATGGTCACGCGGCTGATGCCAGGGCAGCGCGCCAGCGTGCTGCAACTGCCGGCGACAGCGGTCCATGAGCATGGCCACGGCGGTGCAAGGGCAGCGGCACCCGAGCGTACGCGCTCCGCGGACCCAATTTCGTCCTAGACCGGGCCAGGTGCGCGGGCAATTTGGCCCGCGCGCCCCCCACGCGGAATATTTCAACGGCGGCGAAGGCCCACCATCGCCGCACTGAGGGATCCCGTCTGGGCAGACGCGGTCCTCAAATCGCGAGTAGTCCTGCTATCCCTGAACCACGCCCCTGCCGCGCCCGACAATTATTGCCGCGTGCCCGTCGTCCCATGCTCGGGAAACGCGCGTCAAGCCGGCCTGCTGCATCATGCGGGTATGGGCCTCGATGCCGCCGGTCAGCGCAAACAAGTCGTAATCGAGAAAAGGCGCGCCAGGCTTGAGCAGCCCGGCAATGGCGCCATAGCACGCCGCGATTGCGCCACGGTCGCGCAGATTGTGGATGGCAATCGCCGATACGATCAGATCGAACGGACCGCCTACGCGCGCGCTCCAGGCCGGATCTGCGAGGTCGGCTAGGACGTAACTCATGTGACCTGACCATTTTTCCAACCGCTCGCGGGCACGCTCGAGCATCAGTTGCGAATAATCCTGCAAGGTGACCCGCGCCTTAGGAAAAGTGCGCAACACCTCCTCAGTCACAAAGCCGTAGCCGCCGCCGATATCGAGCACGCATAGCGCGGCATTCTCGGGCAGTTTCGCCAGGGCGATCATTTCTCTGATGCGCAGCCGGCGCTCGTGGTTGCGCGCCTCGTCGCGTTCGATCCAGAAATCCACATAACTTTGCGAGTGCCAATCATGCTCCACATGGCCGTTCGGCCGGGCACGCACGTGATCGGGATGGGTGTGCGCGTCCTCGCCGCCGTGATGCTGCGCGTGCCGCGCGTGACCGCAAGCCGCGGGCTTTTCGTCCTCCGCCGTCGCCGCCATCGGGGATCCTCCGCTGCAAAACATACGAGTGCTTGCTGTTCCGCCATCTCTAGCGGCCGCATCTGGCAAAAGCCACATCAATGTGGATCCTCGCCAAAGCAGCCGCGCGATCAGACACATAAGTTGTGACGAGCGACGTCGGGCAAGCACATTTGAGAGACGCAAAGGCAATTTTCTTTCAGCATCGAAAGGATCGACGATGTCAGCCTAGCATTTGCGCTGCGCATCAACAGCCGCGACTATCGCGACTATAATGTGGACGGCGACGTGCCATTGGCGTCCGCGACACACCACTAAGCCGCGGGCATGCAGGAGCGGACGTGATAGCATGTGCCCAGCATTGTTCGGAACAACAATCTCTTCGGAGACTGCCAGCCCGTGCGGGGACTGAATCGAATTACCCGGCTACAAACTCGCGGAGCCGCTCGGTCTCGGCAAGATCGATCCGGCCGGCCGCGTCGATCGCGACGCCATAATCGCGGCGCGCCTCTTCGGCGGTGATCAGGCCGTCGAGCACGTCGTCCCGCACGCGCTGCGGATCGCGCGTAAAGGGCTCGCCGAAACCGCCCCCGCCCGGCAGGCTCAAACAGATCGCGTCGCGTGGCGGTACGGTCTGCCGCCCCTTCGGCCGGATCGGGCGGCCGGAGCGCAAGACCACCGCGCCCGCCGCCCCGGCCCGGCCCCCGTCGCGTCCGCGCGCCGGATTTTTGACCCGCTCGAAATTGCACAGAAGCGCAATCGGCGCCGCGCCGGCGCCCCCGATCTCGATCGACTGCCCGAGGCCGCCGCGGAACTTTCCTGGCCCGCCGGAGCCTTCGCGAAATTCGCGACGGTAGAACAGAACCGGCGCGACGCTCTCGGTTGCCTCCACCGGGATCGTACGCACGCCGGAAGGAAATGAAGTAGCAGAAAGCCCGTCCTTCGCGGGCCGCGCGCCGGTGCCCCCGCAATGGAAGATCACCGTCGAAAACTCCGGCAGATCGTTGGCGTCAGTGCCCTCCTCGATCTCGTCGACCAGCGAACCGCCGCCAAAGATCTGCGGGTTCCACAGCGACGAGGCGCCTTCAGCTGGCACGCCGCCAGCAATCGCCTGGTCCAGGCAGCCGGCGACCACATCGGGCAGCATCTGCCCGACCGTGTGCCGCGCCGCCACGGGCCACGGCCACTTGGCATTGAGCACACAGCCCTCCGGCGCGCTCACCGTGATTGGTTCGAGCGAGCCGGCATTGTTGGGGACGTCCGGCGCCACCAGGCATTTGACGCCAAACGCCGTGTAGGCGAGGCAATAATTGAGCACGACATTGATGCCGTAGCTCGAGGCTGGGGAGGTGCCGGCAAAGTCGACATGGATGCCCTCCTCGGCAATGGACAGCGCGGCATTGAGCAGGAGCGGCTTGTCGTAACCGTCCATGGTGACGCTGTTGCGGTAGGTGCCCCGCGGCAACGCGCGGATTCGCGCAAGCGTTGCCTGGCGCGAGGCGTCGATGAGCTCGTCGCCCAGCTGGTCGAGATCGGCGATCGCGAATTCGTCCATCATCGCATTGAGGCGACGGCTGCCTTCGTCATTGCAGGCCGCGCAGGCATAAATGTCACCCTCCACCTGCAGCGGCTCGCGCACATTGGCGCGCACGAGGCGCAGCAGATCCTCATTCAAGCGGCTTTCACGGGCGAGCGGCATGATCGGGATCGACAGCCCCTCCTCGAACACCTGGCGGCCGTCCGGCCCCATGCCGAGGCCGCCGATATCGACCACATGGATGGTGTTGGCGAACAAGCCCACGGCTTCGCCGCGGTAAAAACTCGGCGTCACCACGGTGATGTCGTGCAGATGCCCGGAGGTCAGCCAGGGATCATTGGTGATATAATGGTCGCCGGGTTTCATGCCGCCGAGGGGGTAAAGCGCGAGAAAATGCTTCACCGCATTGGCCATTGAGTTGACATGGCCCGGCGTGCCAGTGACCGCCTGGGCGAGCATGCGGCCGTGGCGGTCAAACACGCCTGCGGATAAATCACCGGCTTCGCGCACGGAGGTGGAAAAAGCCGTCCGCAGCATCGTCTGCGCCTGCTCTTCCACGACCGCGATCAGGCGGCTCCACATGATCTGCTGGTGGATTTGTGCCAGCGCGGCGTTACGGCGAGCGGCCATAAATCAATGCTCAAGCTCGAAATCGGCCCAGCGCAGATGCGCGCCGGTTGAGAGGGTCCGGACCTCGCAGTATTTTCTCCTAAGGCACATTGCCTCTGCGGCCCTCTCCCCCGCCGGGACCAGGTCGAATACCCTGCGCAGTCACTCAGCGGCGAAAAGCAACCGTTTAATTGCGAACGTCAGCATTTTTCCGATCAGATCGGCTGTCAAGGCCTGAGAAGGCCGTGGGCGGCCTTGGCGGCGTCCAAGTCTGTCCCTACCTTAGTCCGAATAATCGCAGGGATGCCCGACCGGATGCTTTACGGGTTTGCGGGAATCAGTAGTCGGGTATCCCGACAGGAGGAAACCCATGCGATATAAAGCCAAAAACCTTGCCGCACTCCAACTCGTCCTTGGTGGCCTGCCCGCTTCGATGCAGGTCGAGGCCGATCAGGACGTCGGCCTGTCGGCGAAGACGGTCGGCGAACTGCGCCAGGTGACGACGTGGTCGGAGAACTTGGTGATAACGACGCCGCAGATCCGCGATCCGGAAAGCACGGTCAAGGTAGGCCGCGCGAGCGGTGGAAAACGCCTCACGCCAAAGCCCTAGAGGCGAAGTTTACCGCTACATTGGTCACCGGTGCGGGGTCGCCCCGCCGATCGGGACACTGGATGCCGGAGGTCAAGGAAGGTCACGCTGAAAAATGGACGCACACGAGACCGGTACGACCGTGGCAAGCGCCCGCCTGCCCGGCCTCGATATCGAGGTGACGCATCGGCGCTCGGCCGATGGCGATGCCGAGCAGATTTCCATCAACCTGCGCGCGGCGCCGTCTTTCGAGGCGTTTGGCCGCGCCTTCGATGTCATCAACCCGCTCACCTTCTGGGTGCACACCGCGCAAGCCGCCTGGATCACGGGCTGGCTTCCCTGGCTCGAAGCCGCGGGTATTATAGGACTGCCGTCGAGGCTACCTTGGGCGCTCGCACCGGCGTTGCCGCGGCCGCCCGGCGGCGATGCACCGTTGGAGCCTCACGCCGGCGGCTAAGGGGTTGGGCCTCGTGCTGCGCCCCGGCATGCCGTCGGTCAGGCTGACGACCCGATGGCCCCGCGCTTTCGGCTCGACCTCGAAAGAAATGATTATGTTTGAGAGATCATCACACCAATCGTGCAAACACCAATGAACAAGCTGTCCATGACCGCCGCTGGTTACGCTGCCCTTGAAGATGAGCTTAATCAGCGCATTCGTAAGGAGCGGCCTCATCTCGTACAGAGAATTCAGGACGCGATCGCCGACGATTCGAACCTCGCCGAGAACTCGGAATATCAGGCAGCGAAAGCGGAACAGGAACTCAACGAAGCCCGCATCGCCGAACTGGAAGACAAGCTGGCGCGCGCCGACATCATCGATGTCTCAAAACTTTCGGGTGACACGATCAAATTTGGCGCCACGGTGACGCTGACCGATGAGGACAGCGGCGAGAAAAAGGTCTGGCAAATCGTCGGCGAGCCGGAGGCCGACGCGAGCAAAGGCAAGATTTCAGTGAGCTCGCCGATCGCGCGCGCGCTGATCGGCAAGACCAAGGGCGCCGTCGTCGAGGTTGAAGCCCCGGGCGGCACCAAGGTCTACGAGATCAAGCGGATTGAGTGGCTAGAGCACCGCCCGAAGAAGCGCGGCTGACCGCAGATCGAATTCCGCCGCTTTTCTTCGACTTTTCCATCGCGGCTAAATTGCTTCGCGCCGCCGATCCCGCGCGCCCGGCGCGATATCGCCGATTGGAAAAGTGCCATCACATCGGAGGCAGATCATGAGCGCGCGAACGTCCAGGCGAACGATCCTGCTGCGTGCCAGCATTGCGCTCGCAGCGAGTACGGCCTTGCCGGCGCAGCGGGCGCTCGCAAGCGAGGCGGGGCCGATCAAGGTCTCATCTTTCCCGGGCTTGTCCAACCTTCCTATCTTCGCGGCGCAGCAACAGGATTTGTTCAAGAAATACCGGGTCGGGATCGCCCTCAGCTTCACGCCGAACTCGAAGTCACAGCGCGAAGGGCTTGCCAGCGGCGAATACCAGATCATTCACACGGCCGCCGATAACGCTGTCGCCATGGTCGAACTCGACAAAGCTGATCCGATCATCGTGGCCGGCGGTGATAATGGCTTCAACCGCATTTTTGCGCAGCCCGCCATCACAAGCCTGGCCGACCTGCGCGGCAAGACGGTGGTGGTCGATGCGCCCAATACCGCCTTCGCGCTGCTGCTCTACAAGGCGCTCAAGGCGGCCGGCCTCGACAAGGGCGACTACAAGGTTCGTCCGGTCGGCGGAACGCCGCAGCGGCTCAACGCCATGCTGACAGACAAGGCCAATGCCGCGGCCGGCGTGCTCAGTCCGCCGCTCAGCTTTGAAGCCGCAGCCGCCGGGCTCAGGGACTTGGGCTCGGCCACGACCGGAGTCGGCGATTACCAATCCGGCAGCGTGGTGGTGATGCGGCCATGGGCCAAGGCCAACGGCGACACGCTCGTGCGCTACCTCAGGGCGATCATCGAAGGCCGCCGCTGGCTGCTCGATCCGGCAAACAAGCACGATGTCATCGCGCTCATGGCCAGCAAATTCAGGCTCTCCCCCGATTTCGCCGCCAAGTCCTATGCCGTGGTGACCGATCCAATCAACGGGTTCGTCAAGGACGCGAAATTCAACATGCAGGGATTTTTGAACGTCCTCAAACTTCGCGCCGAAATCGAAGGCCAGTGGGGCGGCCATCCGCCGGCCTCGGACAAATATATCGACTTGTCCTACTACAACACCGCGCTCGCTGCGCTGTGAGTGCCTGAGCGAGCTCACCGTTATCGGCATGACAGGCCCTCAAAGAGCCGGAGGTCTGGTCAGGTCGTGAGCCGCAAGCTTAAGGTTCAAGGCGGCGCGCCGAGCGAGCGGCTCAAGATCCCGACCTTATCCTCGCTTTTGCAAGGGGAGGAAGAGCAAGCGATGACTCTTTGCGGCTCTACCAGGAGTCGTGTGCTGTCAGATCGATATAGCCGAACGGGTCGATGCGGGCTTCGAAATTGCGGCTCACCACCGTCGCTGTTTGGTCCTCGGCGATCACGGCTGGTCCGTTGATGCGGGCGCCCGGCGCGAGATCTGCGCGCCAGTACACCGGTGTATCGATGAATTCGCCACCATCCGGATCGAACACAAGCCGGCGCGCAACCGGCTTCGGCTGCGCCGGCTGTTCCTGCGCAGCGTCCGCCAGGCGGCCCTGCGCCGGCGCGCTCAGCGCCAAAATCCAATTCAGAATCTCGATGTCGACGCCGGGGATTACGCGACCATAGAGGCGGCGGTAGGCAACTTCGAACAACTCGATCAAGGTCGCCCGATCGGCGGCCGCGAAGGTGCGCACCGGCAGTTCCACCGCGATTTCGTGACCCTGGCCGCGATAGCGCATCAATGAACAACGACGCTCGGCGAGCGCGGCCGCGGGCGCTCCGCGGCGCACCACCGCTTCGGCCTCCGCGCGCATTTCGGCGAGCAGTCGGTTGGCCGAGGGAGCATCGAATTCGGACACGCGCATCAACCAGCTGCGCGCGATCTCATAGGCGACCGGCGCGCGCAACAGGCCGACCGCCGAGCCGACGCCGGCATTGGCGGGGATGATGATGCGCGGCATGCCGAGTTTTTCGGCAACGCGCGCGGCGTGCAACGGGGCCGCGCCGCCAAAGGCAATTAAGGTCCGTGTGCGCAAATCCTTTCCGCTCTCGATGGCGTGCACGCGCGCGGCGTTGGCCATGTTCTCGTCGACCAATTCGCTTACCCCGAGCGCGGCGTGATCGGCGGCGAGCCCCAGCGGCGCACCGATGCGCTCGCCGAGCGAGCGCGAGGCGGCGCCGGCATCGAGCGCGATCCGGCCGCCGGAAAATTTTTGCGCATCGATGCGACCGAGCACGAGATCGGCATCGGTGACGGTCGGTTCGCTGCCGCCGGCCCGGTAGCAGACAGGGCCGGGCTGGGCCCCGGCGCTGTCCGGCCCGACGGCGATGCGCTTAAGCATATCGATCCGCGCGATGGAGCCGCCGCCGGCGCCGATCTCCACCATCTCGATGACTGGAATGCGCAGCGGCAGGCCGCTGCCCTTGAGGAAGCGATATATGCGCGCCACTTCGAGCGCGCGCGCGGTTTGCGGCTCGCCGTGATCGATCAAACAAATCTTGGCCGTGGTGCCGCCCATGTCGAAGGATAGCACCTGATCGAGACAGTTCTGCCGCGCGATGCAGGCGGCAAAGATCGCGCCCGCGGCCGGACCGGATTCAATCAGGCGCACCGGAAAGCGCATGGCGGTTTTCGCGGTCGTTATCCCGCCGCCGGAGGTCATCAGAAGGAGCGGACAGGTAAAGCCGGCGCCCTTGAGTTCGCGTTCGAGCCCGGCCAGGTAGCGCTGCATCAGCGGCTGGATATAGGCATTGGCGCAGGCGGTGGAGAACCGCTCGTATTCGCGCATTTCCGGGGAGACATCGGACGAGAGCGTGATCGCGACCCGCGGCAACCGGCGCGCCAGCGCCGCGCCGGTGCGCCGCTCGTGATCCGGGTTGGTGAAGCTGTGCAGATAACCGACCGCCACGGCTTCCACGTCGTGCGCGGCGATCGCCTCGATCGCCGCATCGAGGCTGGCCTGATCGAGCGGTACGAGCACCCTGCCCTGCGCATCGACGCGCTCGCGCACTGGAAGGCGCAGGCGCCGCCGCACCAAGGGTTGGGGCAGATCGATATTGACGTCGTATTGTTCGAAGCGGTTCTCGTGGCGGATTTCGAGGACGTCGCGAAAACCTTCGGTCGTGAGCAGCGCGGTCTTGGCGCCCTTGCGCTCGATCACCGCATTGGTAGCAAGCGTGGTGCCGTGGATAATCAGATCGACCTCGCCCGGTGCGATGCCCGCGAGGCCAATCACCGCACGCAAGGCTGCCAGCACGCCCTCTTCCGGCGCCGCAGGCGTAGTCAGCGTCTTTGTGGTGAAGCGCCGATCGCCGACTTCCAGCGCCACGTCGGTAAACGTGCCGCCAATGTCGAGGCCAAGCCGGATTGGGGAAGCGGAAGTCACGCCTGCGGTCATGCCGTTGCACCGAAGCAACCCTTTGCCAGATCGAGATGCATCGCGCAAACCGCCTCAACGTGGCGTAAGCCTCGGGCGCACAGCCTAGGCGTTGACGTGGCATGCGCTTCGCTGCGGCATGTTCCGTCGTGCTTGCCTCAACTGGACTTGCTGCTTGGGGTCACCGGTGTTTGCGCAGCACCTCCGGCGCGTCGTCGCCCAGCAGGATGGCTGCCGCGACAGCTCATGTGCTCAGCCTCGTGCTCTCTGGCCTAATCGGCCGCTGCCGGAATCGTGGTGAAGCGCCGGATGCCGCCTGCTGCGCCCCGGTCCGCCGCGGGAGCAGCGGACTCGACGAGCGGTTCGCGCAGCCGATCGAGGTTGCGGATGCTGAGGTCAGTTTGCGGGAACGGGATGTCGATGCCGGCCTCAGCGAATCCGGCAAGGATGGCAATCGAGAGGTCGGTGCGGACCTTTACGGTTTTGCTGAGGTCACCGATGGACACGTACAGCGCGAAGTTGAGGCTCGAAGCGCCGAATTCTTTGAGATCGACCACCGGCTCCGGGATCCGCAAGACGTCAGCGTTGTCGTGCGCGATCTTGAGCAGCAAGTCCCTCACTCGACGGGGATCGCAATCATAAGCGGTGCGAAGCGAGATCGTCAGGCGGCGGATGGTGTTGCGCAGCGTCCAGTTCTTGACCTTCGCCGAAATGAACGACGAATTTGGAATGAGCACGTTGGCGCCGTCCCCCGTTTCGATCTCCGTGGAGCGCACACTGATCCGGCGCACCATGCCTTCCTCGCCATCGACGACCACCAGGTCGCCAACCCGAATGGGACGCTCGACCAGCATGATGAGGCCGGAGACGAAATTATGACGAGGTTCTGCAGGCCAAAGCCGATGCCAATCGAGAACGCGCCGGCAACAATGGCGAGGCTCGACAGATTGAATCCCGCGTAGGAAAACGCGGCGAGCGCGGCGATCAGGATGCCCACATATCCGACGCCGGTGCGGATCGAATGGCGCACGCCGCCGGAAATCCCGGCAGGCTGCAGGACCTCCGCGTCGAGCCAACCCTGGAATAGACGGGCCGCTGCATAGCCCAGGGCGAAAACGATCAGCGACGCGAGCAGCGCGCCGAAGGTCACCGGCGTATTGCCGATGTGGAAGCCAAAGAACAGCTGCCGATACCACTCCTGGATATCGGGCCAGGTGTAACCCCATTGCAGCATGATGAGCGGCACCGGGAGAACGAGAACGGCAAGCTTTAGCAGCAGGCTGATCGGCAGAGCGAGCTGCTCGCGGCGCCCGGGCTCGAGCTTAGTCCGCTGCTTGAGCCAGTCCCCGGCAAACCCGCCGTCATTGCTGAAACTTTGCGCAAAGCCGTCGACCCACAGCAGTAAGAGATACACCAGGGCGAGAATAGATCCGGTCACCACCAATTGCTGCGCCAAGAAACGGGCGAGAGGCAGATAACCGGTGAGCGCGCATAGCACGATCGCGCCGACTGCGATCCAGACCACCGAGCGGATCGCGCGCAGGACACGCATGGACGGCGCGGCGGCATGCTCGGCGGGTAGCGGCGTGCGCAGAATGGCGACGACGAGGCCAGCGAGCAACAGGCTCGAAGGCAGCGCTACCGCAATGGTGAGCGCGAACGGCGCTTGCACGAGCAGCGTGATCACGTACAGCAGTGTCGTCAGGCTATAGACGAAGGCAACCGCAAGGACGAGGCTACAGATCCGGATCGCCCCGGCATCGCAGACCGGGATAAGCCGCCAGCGCGGCGCCCCAGGTGCAAACGCCGTGAACACCAACGCCCCGACGGTGGACACGATCAGAACCGATTCGGCCGTCACATAAAACAGCCAATCGAGCCGCTCCGGCAGCGGCTGCGAGGCCGCGAGCATGCCATAGACAAACATGACCGGGACCGCCATCGGCAGCGCGCGCAACAGCACCACCCCGGCCGCCGATGACGCGCGCCGCCAGTACGGCGGCTCGCCGTCACCTTGCCAGTGCCGCAGCCGGCGCACGCCGCGCCAGCCCGCAAAGCAGAGCACCACGAACAAGAACGCAGCCTCAATCCCGATCCGCCCGACATCTCCCGAATAGCCGACGTCGGTCCACCAATCCCTGATCATGCTGCGCAGGCGGTCGGTTGCCCGCGGGATATAGGCGGGCAGATTCGCCCACGTATCATAGGCGTAGATCCCAGGGATCGGCCGCAGCAGAAAGGAGGCAAAATTCTGTCGGCGAATATCCTCGACTGTGTTGAGCAGATGCTCGATGCGGAGCCTCGCCGCATTGACGCCCGCCTGTCCCGCAGACAAAAGTCCGAGCCGGTAATTCAGCTGGGCCCGACTGGCCGTTATCTGTTCGGGCACAGGCTGGCCCGCGGGTGCGGCGGGGCCGAGCAAATTGAGCTCCGCGTTGGTGGCATTAAAGCGCGGTTGCAGACGACCGGCGAGATCATCGGCCTTCGCGCGCACCTGTTGCAGCTCGCCGCGCAAGCTATTGAGCTGCGAATACTGTAAGCGAGGACGGCGCAGGTCCCCTTCCACACGGTCGAGCTCGTGTTGCCAAGCAGCCGTCGTCGCACTGAGATTGAGACCGAGCTCCTGGTTCAAACGCTTGAGGATTTCCGCGGTGTTGACCCCCGGCTCGGATGAATTGGTCGCGGCTTTGGCGGCCGCGCTGGGGGCAGCTGAGGCCGGTGCAGCCGCCGATGCCGGCGTAGAGCCCGCGTTTTGCGCAAGCGCACACGGTACGGCCGCAAACGCCGTGACGATAATTGCCGGGAAGACCTGTCGTAGCAACGCATGCGCTAGCACGCGGCCTTCGTCCGGACCAAGCCTCACCATACCCTCACCCTTGAATCTCGTCCCGCGCCCAGTATAGCGAGCAGAATATGGCAAGTAAGGCAGGATTGATCCTACCCGAACGCTGAACCCGCGCGACTTCTATTGCTGGTATGCGCCGAACGCGGCACCCACAGGCCGAAAATGGCTTGGCGCTGCGGCTTTGCATCGCGCTGATTTCTTCGCAATGCCAGGCGCGTCCAATTGAGCTCGCCGCGGCTGACCCGGGGCAGTAGGCGTGTGTCCCGTGGCGCTCGCGGGTGGGGCGCGCAGAGGGCGCCTTTGTCCCCCACGCCGATCGAGTAAAGCAACTTTCAATGGACAGCGCCGGCCTGATCTTCCTGCACAACGCAGGCTCCGGAACCCTGCTCATTGGTGAGGCCGAATTTGAAGTTCGCCCTCAGGGCGCACAGCCGGATGAGGCGAGATGCGCCATGTACTCACCGGTTAGGGCAGATACTGACACCGAATCGTCGACCGCCTGCCGCTATCCTTAGCTTGCAAGGCGCCCGCTCCTCATTGCACGCTGCGGACCAGCAGCACCGGCTTGGTCGTGACCCGAATTAGCCCTTCCGCCACGCTGCCCAGAAGCAGGCGCCGGAAGCCGCGGCGGCCGTGGGTGCCAATCACGACAAGATCTGCAGGCCAACGTTCAGCTTCCTGCTCAATTGCGTTGTAGACGCGATCGCTGGTTTGAACAACCGCAAGCAGCGCGGTCTCGGCGTCCACGCCGAGAGTGCGGGCCACCGCCGCCGCATGGTTTAATGTCGCCTCGCCGGCTCTGCGTAATTCGGCTTGCCGATCGACCATTTCGCGCGGCGTCTGCAGCGCCGTGTACGCGAATGTGTCGTCAATGACGTGGGCCAGCCGCAGTGCTGCATTGTGCTCCTTGGCGAGCAGCGCTGCTTCCTTCAACGCCATTTCGGATGTCGGGCTCTCGTCAATCGCCACGAGGATGCGCTGATACACTGTCGTGTCCGACCTTGAGGTATCTAAATTCGAACTCCCATTTGGGAGTGGCACAGCCCCTCAAAGCGTCCGTTTGCGGACTAGCATGTGTGGCGGTGCGGGTCATCTGATGACATCCGCGACGCGTCCGAGGGCCGAAGAGATTATCTCGATCTAATTTTCAACGAAAGCCAGTGCGAGATTCGGCTGGTGCGCGGCGTGAGGCGGAAGCGCGACCGCCCAGCTTGGCCTGGATTTGTTGGAATATCCGGGAAGGTGCCCTTCGTCGCGATACCGACCCGGATGATGCCGTGGCAGTCGCTACGACCGACGCGTCTTTGCCCCCGCTGGGACTTTTCGCGCTTGGGACAAGCGCAAGGCCCGCAGGCGATGCATATTCTTGATCACGGCCGCGCGCCGCGCCGCTTCCTCCTTCATCGCAAGTGCGATCTCGGCTTCTCGTCGTTGTGCACGGGAGGCGGCGGTCTCTTTGGGTCCGTTTTCCGGGAGCACGGGCTCCTGCTCTTTATCCATCAACGGCATTCAATGCGCTCCATTGAAAAGGCGATCCGAAATGGGCAACACTTATCGCAAGATGTATATAAGCACTCGATTCGGAATTGCCAGCACGTCTAAGCCAGGGGCAGGCAATGGAATTCCGGGCTAATGAAGTCCTCCGGCTACGAATGAACCAAACAAGCGGCCGGCAGATACTGATTGTCATCCTGAAAAGCCGCCGCTTCGCATGAGATCCATGGATTCATAGAGGTAAGAGCGCCACACGCGCACCGTGTGTGTGTTGCGCATTTGCCACATGCAGGCGCCTGTCGGCGGCGCCCTGCGATTGCTGCGATTCTGCCTTCCTTCCGTCATAGCGTGATTGCGTCTCACGCGTTGAAAGAGAGAATGCGCTCCCCCGAATTGCCCTCATGCCTGCCGTTCCAGCGTCGATCTTCGGGATAAGCCCGCGCAAGGCCCAGTGTACCGAGACGCCTGGAGCCTGCCGGGACGGGTATTCGTTTTAATCTCAATTTCGCCCAAGAACGGCTTTTCCTATTCACGCCTCCGAAGATCTGCAGGAGAGTTCGGTGCCCGGCGAAGGTTCCTTTCTAGCGCGTTGCGCGCTCAAGTTTTCTGAGGTCCTGGCCGCCGGCGTGGCCACAGGACTCTCAGGCTACGTGGTGGCGCACCTCGCCGGCTATGTCGCCGGCCCAATGTTCTCCATCTCGCAGCCGCCTCCTACGCAAGGCCCGGTGCGCCCTGCGGCGAATGTCGGTGGTGCGGCCGCAACGCTGCCGCAACCGGCGCCCATCAATGACAGCACGCCGCACCGCCCGTCAAAATCACAGGCTAAACTGGTCGAGCCAGCAGCGGTAGCGCCCGCGCGGCCCAAGATCTCGATCTCGCCATCGAGGAGCAAGCTGCTCGACACCCGCGCTGCAGAGACCGTCCCTCGGCCGCAAGGCGCGGCAGGACGCAAGCCGGAAACAGCGGAATCGCTCGAAGCCCGCGTGCGCGCCGCGCTCGCCCGCAGCAACGCCGACGTGCCGCGTCCTCAGCTCCAGGCGCCAAGCGTGGTGCCGCGTGCTCTACGAGATGTTGAGCCTGGTCCTCCCGCGCCGGCCGTTGGAGCGCCGGCCGAGGATGCACCCGGCCCGGGAGCCAGCGCGCCGAGCGCCGCGGCACCCCCGCCGCAATGGAGAGATACCGGGCCGCAACCCGCCGAGGCTCGAGCGCCCCCAATTTCGCCAAACCTCCCAATACTCGCGACGCAAATGGGTGGGCGATCTCGGAGCGGCCAAAATCCAGGACCTCAAGATCCTGCGGGGCAAAATCCTGCGGGACAAAATTCCGGGGGGCAGGATTCCGCGATCCAGCTGCCGCCGCTGGAGACTGCTGTGGTCAAGTCCCAGCCGAACGTTGGTACCGACTCGCACCAACCAGGGCCGGCTAGTGAGGATGCGCATGGACCGCATGAGGCCCAGGGCAGTGGTCCATTTTCCACTTTTGCTAGAATGCTGCGCTCCGACAGGCCACTCCCCGACGATCAGGCGCCGCGCCCGCCAATCGCGGTGGGGCAGTAGAATTCATAATTTCCCATCTTCCGCCGGCCCGAGCCTCGAAAGGTGAAGCTGCTGCCGCCTTGGCGCATAGCTCCTCTTTCGTTTGAGGACTAGTCGCAACGTTCTGCTTGGATCCATGACATCACTTCGCGGGCGCGCACGACCAAGGCGTCTGACCAGCGGCCTAGCCGACGCCGAACGCCCGAGTCTCGGAGACCTCGAGCGCGAATTTTGGATCTCCGATCTGGACCTCGTGGCGAGACCGTTAGCGCGATCGAAAAAGCACGCGCCCATTGTTCTCGACCAGCCGCAGATGTCTCCGCGCCTGCTGTCCTCATCAGCGTCGCTGTGCTTGCGCCCCCGAGATGCGCTCGTTCGGGCGAAGCAATACTCCAGCGGCGGCCAGAAGTCGGTGCACGGATGCTTTGCCTGCGAGGCCAGAGCGGTCAAAGCTGTTGTGGGACTTTCGCTCGTGCTCGACGAGACTGACGGCAGCTTTCTGTTGCTGCGGCTCGATCGTCCTTGGGCCTTAGGTAACGGGATGGCACGGCGCGCAAGTGGCGGTGACATCCTTGAGCACCGTTGGCGGGCCGGCTAACCTTCCTGAGCAAGCAATGGCAAGGCGGCGATTGCCACAGGTCCGATAGGGGAGGCTTTCATGCGCATGCCGACAATATTGCTCGCCTTCTCCACCGGACTAGCGGTGCTCGTATCGTCCACCGGGATTGAAACCTTCGCGCAGGCTCCTGGCGCATTGTCCGGTGAGGTTAGCTCCGCGCGTGAGAGTTTGATGGAAGGCGTCGTCGTCAGCGCCACGAAGGACGGTTCGACGGTCACCGTCTCCGTGGTCAGTGACAATAAGGGGCATTTCAGTTTCCCAGCTTCGCGGCTGCCGCCCGGCCATTACGCGCTCACCATCCGCGCCGTCGGCTACGATCTCGAGGGCCCCGCGGATGTGACGCTTACGGCAGGAGAGGAGAGCAAGGTCACCCTGAAGCTCAAGCCGACACACAACCTCGCTGACCAGCTCACCAATGCCGATTGGCTCATAAGCATGCCTGGCACCGATGAGCAAAAGCGGTTCCTGCTGCAATGCAACGGCTGTCACACCTTCGAACGCATCGTCGAATTGGCCCATGATGCCGACGAATTCATGCAAGTATTTCAGCGCATGAGCGCCTATTATCCTGGCAGCACGCCGCAGCACCCGCAGCGGCTTGTCGGCAACGCCGTCCGCGACCTCGCTAAAGGGCCGGACACGCGCAAGATCGCCGAATGGCTCGCCAGCATCAATCTGAGCCGACAGGACACCTGGAGCTGGCCGCTCAAGACGCTGCCACGCCTTACCGGGCGATCAACCCACGTCATCATCACTGAATATGATCTGCCGTCTAAGCTGATCGAGCCGCATGACGTAGTGCTCGATCACGAAGGCAACGTCTGGTACTCGGACTTCGGCGAAATGTACCTCGGCGAGATGGATCCGAAGACCGGCAGGGTCACGCAATATCCAATACCGGTGGTCAAACCCGGCTACTCCCTCGGCACCCTCGACCTCGAGATCGACAAGAACGACCAACCCTGGATCGGCTTAATGTATCAGAGCGCGATTGCCGAATTCGATCGCAAGACTAAGACGTTCAAGATCTGGTCGACGCCCAAGGCATGGGACTCCGACTCCGGTCAGCTCGGACACCTTGCGGTCGAAGGGACGCCAAGCGACGACAAGGTCTGGATCAAGAATTCTGCCGGCGGCCACATTTACCGGCTCGATCTTGCGTCCGATCGGTTTCAGGACCTCGGCTCGCCAAAGGATCCGCGCACGGGGCGGCGCTTTGGCACCTATGGCATCTACTCCGACGCGCAAAACAACCTTTATCTGCTCGATTTCGCAGCCGGCAACATCGTGCGCATCGATGCCAAGACCGCGGAACAGACCGTCTATCTTACACCTACGCCGGACTTGCACCCGCGGCGCGGACGCATTGATGACCAGGGGCGGCTCTGGTTTGCTGAGTATTTTGGCAATTCTATCGGCATGCTCGACCCGAAGACGGGCAAGATCGAGGAATGGAAGGTGCCGACGCCGTGGTCGTCACCTTACGACGCGGTGTACGACAGGAATGAGGATGCCTGGACCGGCTCGATGAACACCGATCGCATTGCTCGACTCGACGTCAAGGGTGGGCAGTACATCGAGTATCCGTTGCCTCGCCCGACCAACATCCGCCGCGTCTTCGTCGATGATTCCAAAAATCCCGGCACGCTTTGGATTGGAAGCAATCACGGTGCCTCAATCGTCAAGGTCGAGCCACTGGATTAGCAACTTCGGCGCACACCTTTATAAAATCCAGGTAGTCCCTACGCCAGGACCGCAGCGAGCTAGCGTTCCGTCTCGGAAAGACCAATTCCCAGGCGCTCGAAGCACGGTTTCCCGCGTCGCGTTCCGACGCTAAAAGGATCGTTTGCACTGGAAAACGCTGCAACTAGCGAAGCTGCTGGTCAACTGGATTTTTTGGGCACCTTCTTGCCCTTCTTGCGCGCTTTCGACAGGCCGATCGCGATCGCCTGCTTTCGGCTTTTCACTTTGCCACCCTTCCCGCCTCGGCCGCTTCTTGCTGTGCCCCGTTTGTATCGGTGCATCTCACTTTCAACGTCTTTGCTTGAGCTTCGGGAATACCTACGTCGCCGCTTGGCCATTTGTCTTCTCCGATTGCTCGCCATCATTTGGATGCGATTGAAGAATAACCGCCTGACAAGGAATAGGTTGCGTGTAGGGGTGAATGCTGGTCGATCTACCGCCGACAAACTTTGCCGGCGCACCATTTGGGGTACTCATCGGCACAAACGAGGAGGAGAGTGGCTCGTGCAAGCTTGGCTCCGCACCGCGCGGCGCCACAGCCGACGGGAGCAGAACTGGTCGGGTCGCGGTCAGCCTCGCATGAGGCCTGCTCTATGATCCCTCATACCTACTGCCAGCGGCGTGAAAGTATTTGAAAGCCCCCGTTTGAATTTATCGACTTGGGCTGCAGGCCCAGCCCGGATCCTCGTGCTCTCGCGGGAAGACACAGCGTATGACGAATGGCTCGCGTACGGCAGGCTCAAAGTTGCTGTCTCTTCGTGCGCAAAGCTACTGACGCTCGCCGAGAGAATCTCCCGGCCTTATCGCGCGCGCCCATCGCGATTGCTCCGTCCACCCCTCGTGACGCGCTAATCCCGATCGACCAAGCTCGGGCCAGTCAAGATGCGGCCTGGAAGCGCCGGAGTGGTCGGGGCGGAGCGACAGCGACCTGGCAGTCGGTGCGGGCGTAGGCGCTACTTGACGGACGACCTATGACTGGCGTGATCGCTGTGTCCCTGGGATCGTTCTTGAGGGATTCGCGGGATGGTACGCAAAACCCCGCAGCACCTGCCTGATCACAACCGCAATCAGCTCGTGCGCGCCCCTGAAGTCACGCGCAGGACCACGATATCCTCCGGGCCATTGAGTCCAGGAGCTCAGGCGACGGTCGCTCATTCCTCTAAAAGCTGCTCAAGCTCGGCCTGAAGACTCTCGCCCCGCGAGCAGCGGTGGCCGAAGCCATTGGCTAGCAGTTCGCGCGCTTCTTCTGCGCTCGCCGCCTCCACGCACCACTCCTCCAAACGCGTTACTAGCATTTTGGCATGAAATAGCTTCGTTTTGGTGTTTGCCGGCATCATTTAGCTCGCGAATCAGCCCTCTGGCGCGAATCTTAGGGCCGATGCCGCGGAGAACAAAGAGGAAACTTCGCAAGATTCGATCTGTGGAACGTGAGTTCCCCGCTTGTCGTTGACTTGGCGTTCTCGGGCTGGTGGCGATGGAGTAGTGCTGTGGCGCCGCGCGCGTATTGGAAAGGCTTTCTGAAGCTGTCGCTCGTCTCTTGTCCGATCGCATTGTTTCCGGCAAGTACCGAGCGCGAGAAGATCAGCTTTCACCAGATCAACCGAGAAACCGGCAACCGCATCCGGTATCGCAAAGTCGATGCCGAAACCGGCGATGACGTCGAGCAGGCGGATATAGTCAAAGGTTACGAGGTCGAGAAGGGGCAATATATCGAGCTCGATCCCGAAGAGCTGCAAGCGGTCGCGATCCAAAGCACGCGGACAATAGAAATCGATAGGTTTGTTCCACGGGATGAAATCGACGAACTATATATCCGCGACCCGTATTTCGTTGTCCCAGACGGCGAGGTCGGTCAACAAGCGTTTGCCGTTATCCGGGAGGCCATACGTAAAGAGGGCTTGGTCGCGCTCGGCAAGGTCGTGTTCACTTCGCGCGAGCACATCATCGCCCTGGAAGCCCGCGACAATGGCATGATTGGTACAACGCTTCGGTACCCTTACGAGGTGCGACCGCCTGCCGAGTATTTCGGCGACATCGACGACGAGAAAATCCCAAAGGACATGCTCGACCTTGCGATCCACATCGTCAAAACCAAAGAGGGAAAGTTCGAACCGGAAAAATTCGAGGATCGATACGAGGACGCACTCAAGGACGTCATTCGCAAGAAACAAAAAGGCGAAACGCTCACGCGCCCCAGCCAGCCTAAGCAATCCAACGTTATCGACCTTATGGATGCACTGCGGCAAAGCGTGAATGCCGGCAGCACCGGTGGGAGCGACGCGCAACGTTCCCAACCGAGGTCGAGGTCTCGCGCGGCAAAAAAGCCGGTACGCAAACCTGTGCGGCACAGCAAAGCAAGCTGATGCCGGACCAACGCCTCCAGTTCGACGACACGGCCTGGGAGTTGAATCTGCTCGGCCGGGATCGGATGAAAAGTTTGCGTTGAAGAAGCGGTGGTCGGCCGTTCAACCCTCAAAGACGTGCAGATGCCAGCGCGTTGGTCGAGCGCCAGATAAATCGCCTCCTTGCCCCCGCGCGGCCGCTCGTCAACCCGGCAAGGCCGTGATCGGCAAAGCGCCAGGTGCTGACGATGCGGGGCTGAACACCGAGTTCCTCGGCGATCGAGCGTGTGCTGCGGCCCTCTCCCGCCAGGAACGCTATCCGGGCCCGCTTCGTTGGGCAGTGCTCGGTGCCCGGCAGCGCGCTTAAGCACCTTTCGGCTTGAGCCGAATCTCTCTTGCTTTGGGAATCATCCATATCTTGAATTGAAGTGGCTACTAGCAAAAGGAACGCTGCGGTCGCGGTTCTTTCCCGACTTGCGCCCGACCGAAATGATGGCGCGGGCACGCGGCAGTTCGCCTCGATCCAGGCAATAAGCTGCCCGCCAACTGCCGCTCGTCGGACGGCATGTCTGGCTCGTTCGCCACCGCCGACCCTCGCGCAAGGAATGCAAACAAATGTATTTCCGGCGAACGCCAGTAGCCACGCACCGCAGCACCACAACGTCGAGTTCCGGGCATTGTTTGCCGTTGATTCTCATCCTTAGTCACTCAAGGTGTGCTGTTTGTCACTTACACGTCGCGTCGTAGCTGCTTTGGTTGGATTGATGGAGGGTCATTGGGAGTGTAATTCGGGCGCAGAGTCGGACGAACATGAGCAAGATGTCGCAATTTGCTGCACAACCTGCCCGTAGGCAAGGCGCTTCACTGATGCTGACGACTTTGCTGTCGACCTTCGTGGCGCTTAATGGTCCCAATGGTCCACTCTACGTAGTCGAGAGCCAAGTTGTCGCCGTTGCTAGGGCTAAGGGAGTCGGGGCGTGCGAGACCGTGATTTTTACGACCGCGTCTAACCCATTATATGTTTGTAACACTCCAGAGCAGGTGATCGAAAAGCTAGCGAACAAGTCGCGAACCGACCAGATGTGAGCCGTGAGCTGGGATGGATCTCGCCTGTTTTCGTGTTACGGGGGCCGCTCGAAGCCGATGCGCCTCGACGCGGCGTCGAGAGCCGGCCGCGATCGAGCAGCCCTATCCGCGCGCACTACACTTCGGGCGAGGTATGTTTACGCCACTTTGTTCGACCGCCGGGCTGCGTTCCTTAATCGGCTCGGCCAGTTGTTTCGATCCGGGCTCATCTCAGGCTTGGTTGGCCGGACTTTATTGAAACCGTACACTGCATCGTGTGGCGGGCGTTCTTGTGACCTCAAACTTCCCGCCGAGTTGCCGCGCCAGTCCTCGAACTAGCCTCAACCCGGAGGATCGCTGCTGGACCAGTTGCAGATCGAAACCCGGTCCATCGTCTTCGACATAGAAGAGAAACGCGTCGTCTTCTCTTCCTAACCGAACTCGGATAGTGCGCGCGCCTTGTTCATTCATTCCATATTTGACGGCGTTCGTAAGCAGTTCGTTGGCAATGAGCGCAAGCGGCATCGCGGCGTCGTTCGACAGCTGTATCGGATCAGCTTTATAATCGATGTCCAATTTTTGTGGGAAGGTTTGCTTTGCGGTTTCACAAACGGTATTGAGAAAATCACGTGCATTGAATCGCGTAGTATCCGGCGTATTGTAAAGCACACGCTGCGCTGCTGACATGGCCATGACTCTGCCGCCAGCCTCGGCCAGCACCTCTCGTGCTTCGGAGCTTTCAGCGCGTCGCGCCCCTGCCTCCAAAAGCATTAGCAGCATCTGCATATTATTTTTCACGCGATGTACCAGTTCGCTGAGCAGGACCCGCTGCTGGGTCTCGGCGTGTTTGCGCTCGCTGACATCGACCAGCATATTGATTGCGCCGATAATCTTGCCGACACTATCGCGAACCGGGGTAGGATATGGGATGAAGGGGACCCGGGTTCCATCAGGGCGCTCGGCCACAACTTCCGCATTGCGTATGGCGCGCCCCTCTTTAAGTGCAATTGCCATTGGGCATTGGTCATAGGGAAGGGGCGCCCCGTTCGGCTGGTACAGTTTCCATGTCACGCACCATTCGTCGCTGCCGATCGTCGGGGGACGACCCGCCAGTTCCGCGACCGCCTCGTTGAAGTAGGTAATTTTGCCCTGCGCATCGGTCGTGTAGATTGCTGCCGGGATGGCGGCGATCAGTTCCTGCAGCTGCCGTTCGCTGTCGCGTAGCCGCGCTTCCGACGACTTACGCCCGGTAATATCGCGGGCGATCTCGGACGCGCCGATGATCACGCCGCGATCATCCTTCACTGGGGACACAGTTAGCGAAATATCGACCAGCGTTCCGTCCTTACGGCGGCGCAGGGTCTCATATTGCTCAACCCGTTCACCGCGCCGAATGCGAGCAAGGATTTCCGGTGCTTCGTGTTGCCGATCTGAGGGGATGAGGATCGTAACGGGCTTGCCGACGACCTCTTTATCCTTGTAACCGTAGAGTTGTTCGGCGCCCTTGTTGAATGTCGTTATGATCCCATTGAGGTCTTTGCTGAAGATCGCATCATCGGAGGATTCGACCACCGCGGCGAGGAACCGATTTACCTCCTCGAGATTTCGCTGTCTTCGATAAAGCTGCGCAAAAATCCCGACCTTCGAGCGAAGAATGGTCGGATTTACGGGCTTTGTAACATAATCTACTGCGCCGGTCTCATAGCCCTCGATGATCTGCTCGTCATCCAAATAGGCGGTCAAAAAGATGATCGGCAGGTTGGCGGTGTTCCTTCGCGCCTTGATCACCTGGGCGAGTTCAATTCCCGTCATGCCCGGCATGCGGATATCGATAATAAGGAGAGAAAATTTGTCGGCAAGCAGCGCGCTCAGAGCCTGCTCAGCCAACTCTGCCCGAACCAACCGGTAGCCCGGATCGTCGAGGATCGCCTCAAGCAGAGTCAGATTTTTTGGGTCGTCGTCAACGATCAAGATGTTTACGAGCGCCTGCCCCGGCAACATGGGATTAGCGGCGGCAGCGATTTTTCTCTTGTCGGCTAAACTGCGGTGGTCTCCGCCCGAAGCGCCAACGGTAATAGCGGCTGGTCCTCTGCTATCGTCAAACTCACTCATTTAGCGCCCCCGCCCCGGTCGGAGTAAGAAACGTACGCCAACTTTGCATGATAGTACTTCGTGACTATTCAGTTCAGCGGAACAGCCACACCCGCATCAGCGACAAGAGGTGCTCGGTGTTTACGGGCTTAGGGATGTAATCGCTTGCCCCGGCTTCGAGGCACTTCTCGCGGTCACCCGGCATTGCCTTTGCCGTGATCGCCAAGATCGGCAGAGTGCTGAATCGAGGGTCCATACGGATATTCCGAATTGTCTCGTACCCGTCCATATCCGGCATCATGATGTCCATGAGCACGATGCTCAGTTCGGGCGTTCGGCCGGCGATTTCGAGGGCCATACGGCCGCTCGTCGCCGTAATAACCTCCATTTCCTGGCTTTCGAGAAGCGACGCCAGGGCGAAGATGTTACGCGCATCATCGTCGACAATAAGGACCTTGCGGCCGCGCAAGATTTCGTTCGACCGATGGATGCGCTCAAGCATCGCCTGCTTCTCCTTGGGTAGGTCCGCAATGACGCGGTGGAGGAACAGCGCTGTCTCGTCGAGCAGGCGCTCTGGCGACTCGACATCCTTTATGACGATGCTTTTTGCCATCTGTCTGAGTTGAGCCTGCTCAATCGTGGTCAGCTCTTTGCCGGTGAAGATTACCACAGGTATGTCCGCCAGGGTTGGTTCAGCGTGCAATCGATCAAGCAGCTCAAACCCCGTCATATCCGGCAATCGCAAGTCGAGCACCATGCAATCAAAGACGCTATGCGTCAGAGCATCAATCGCCTCGCCACCCGTGCCAACTGTCACGATTTCAATGTCCGTGTGGTCCAATAGTTCCACTATGGCCTGCCGTTCGATCTCGTTGTCCTCGATGATCAGTAACCGCTTCGGACGCGGCGCCGTGAACGCCTTGAGACGGTCGAGTACTGTCTTGAGGCCGTCAGTCGTCGGCTCCTTCACGTAGTAGGCGAAAGCGCCGTGAGCGAGGCCGTGCTGGCGCTCCTCCTTCACCGTGATGATCTGGACCGGTATGTGCCGCGTATTTGGATTGAGCTTGAGCTCCCGAAGCACTGCCCAACCGAGCATGTCGGGCAATAAAATGTCGAGCGAGATAGTTGTGGGATTGCAGGTTCGGGCTAGAGAAAGACCGGTCGAGCCATTAGAGGCGACTATTCCCTTGAAACCTTTGTCGCGGGCGAGACCGAGCAGAAGCCGGGCATAGTGAGGATCATTCTCGATAATCAATACCAGCGGCTCACCCGCAGCGACCACCTCGCGGTCGTCCTCAACGTAGTCTTGATGGACGGTGGGCAACACCGTTACAACGCGCGTCCTAGTCGAGGAGCTCGGGGAAGCAGCAGGTTGCTCAATCCGCCCGGCTGGCGCCGCGGAGTAGTTGAGGGGCAGATAGAGCGTGAAGGTGCTGCCTTGCCCAGGCACGCTTCTCAGCTTGATTTCACCGTTGAGCAGGGATGCCAGCTCGCGACTGATCGCGAGGCCAAGACCGGTCCCGCCATATTTTCGCGATGTACCTGCATCGGCCTGGTGAAAGGCCTCGAAGATCAGCATCTGCTTATCCGCAGCAATCCCGACCCCCGTATCTTCCACGATGAAAGCAACCACCTGTTGAGCGTTGCTAAGTATGGGATGATCAACGCTCCAGCCTGCTGTCGCCGAATTGACCCGCAGGCTGACGTGGCCTCGATCCGTGAACTTGACGGCGTTCGACAGAAGATTTTTCAGGATTTGCAGAAGACGTTTCCGGTCGCTCTCAATGTTACGCGGAAGCCCATCTGCAATCTCCACATCGAACGGGAGATTCTTCGCCTCGGCAACGTGCCGGAATGTGTGATTGACAGCGTCGCGCAGATGAGCAAATGGAATCTCCTCGATTTCAAGTGTCACAGTACCGGACTCGATCTTAGACAGATCGAGCACGTCATTGATCAGGTGCAGCAGATCGCATCCTGCTGAATGTACGTTGCGGCAAAACTCGACCTCTTTATTCGACAATGTACCGGATCGATTCTCTGCGAGCTGCTGACTGAAAATGAGGATGGAATTGAGCGGCGTGCGCAGCTCGTGAGACATGTTGGCGAGAAATTCCGATTTATATTTCGACGTGAGGGCTAACTGGTCGGCTTGCTCCTGGAGCGCGAAACGCGCTTGCTCGACCTGCGCATTCTTCCGCTCGACCTCAGCATTCTGCTCCGCCAGCAGTTTCGCATGGGCGGCCAGCTCTTCGTTGGTCCGCTGCAGCTCATCCTGGCGGGATTGCAACTGGACGGTCAGCCGTTGCGACTGCTCGAGCAGGCCTTCCGTGCGCATCGTCGCCTCGATGGTATGGAAGACGGCGCCAATATTGACCGTGAGCTGATCAAGGAAGGCAAGATTGATATCGGTAAAGCGGTGCAAGGTCGCGAGCTCAATGACCGATTTCGTCTCGCCCTCGAATAGAACCGGGAGCACAACGATGCTAACGTAGGGTGCCTCCCCCAGACTTGAGGAGATCGCGATGAATTGCGGGGGAACCTCGCTGAGCAGAATGCGTTTTTTTTCGAGGGCGCATTGCCCGACGAGCCCCTCTCCTAACCGAACAGTCTGCATGGACCGTCCTGTATCTGCATAGCTGGACAACAGGCGCAGCTGACGATTTCCGTTAGCCGCACTGAGATGATATACAGTACCCTGCTGCGCGCCGACCAGCGGACAGAGCTCGCTCAACAGCGTTCGACCGACAGTGCCGAGGTCCCGCTGCCCCTGAAACATCCCCGCGAATTTTGCGAGGTTGGTCTTGAGCCAGTCTTGCTCACGATTGCGATCGGTGGTTTGCCGCAGATTGCTAATCATCGTATTGATGTTGTCTTTCAGCTCGGTCACTTCGCCGCTCGTCGCGACCTGGATTGAACGTGTGAGGTCACCTTGGGTGACCGCCGTGGCCACCTCCGCGATTGCACGCACCTGGCTCGTTAGGTTGGCGGCAAGTAGGTTGACGTTGTCGGTGAGATCCTTCCAGGTGCCGGCGACGCCCGGTACCAGCGCCTGACCGCCGAGCTTTCCTTCCGTGCCCACCTCGCGCGCGACGCGCGTCACCTCGGAAGCGAAACCATTAAGCTGATCGACCATCGTGTTGACGGTCTCCTTGAGCTGCAACATCTCGCCCTTGACGTCGACCGTGATCTTGCGGCTCAGGTCGCCACCCGCAATGGCCGTGGCGACGTCGGCGATGTTGCGCACCTGGCCTGTGAGGTTTGAAGCCATAAAGTTGACGTTGTCGGTGAGATCCTTCCAGGTGCCGGCGACGCCCGGTACCAGCGCCTGACCGCCGAGCTTTCCTTCCGTGCCCACCTCGCGCGCGACGCGCGTCACCTCGGAAGCGAAACCATTAAGCTGATCGACCATCGTGTTGACGGTCTCCTTGAGCTGCAACATCTCGCCGTTGACGTCGACCGTGATCTTGCGGGAGAGGTCTCCTTTCGCCACCGCGGTGGTCACCTCGGCGATGTTGCGCACTTGGCCGGTGAGGTTTGAAGCCATGAAGTTGACGTTGTCGGTGAGGTCTTTCCACGTGCCAGCCACGCCCGGCACGACGGCCTGACCGCCGAGCCGACCATCGGTGCCGACCTCACGCGCCACGCGGGTGACTTCGGAAGCAAACGACCGGAGTTGGTCCACCATCGTGTTGATGGTTTCCTTGAGCTGCAACATCTCCCCGCGCACGTCGACGGTAATTTTCTTTGATAAGTCGCCGTTAGCGACTGCGATTGTCACCTCGGCGATGTTGCGAACCTGGCCCGTCAAATTGCCTGCCATCTGGTTGACCGAGTTGGTCAGTTCCTTCCATACCCCCGACACACGCTTGACCTGAGCCTGGCCACCGAGCTTACCCTCGGTACCAACCTCGCGCGCTACACGGGTGACCTCCGAGGTGAAAACGGACAACTGCTCGATCATCGCGTTCACCAGCTTCGCCGAGCGAAGAAACTCGCCTTCCAGGGGACGGCCATCCACTTCGAGCTCCATCGACTGTCCAAGGTCGCCCCTGGCCACCGCGCCAATCGTCCGCGAAATCTCGGCGGTCGGCCTGACCAGGTCATCAATTAAAGTATTGAAGCAATCGACTTTGGCGGCCCAACCGCCAATCGCCCCGGGAACCGACATACGTTGCTTCAGCTGCCCTGCCTGGCCAACGTTCCGGCGCAATCGTTCCATTTCGCGCGAAAGCCGGTCCTGGTGCGAAACGGCTTGGTTGAAGGCCGCGGCGATTTGCCCATCTATGCCGTCCCATTCCGTCGGCAATTGCACCGAAAAATCGCCATCTCGATATGCAAGCATCGTTGCGAGCATCTGCCTCGAGCGGGCCTCCGTGGGGCCGTTCCCTGTCCAACGCGGGATCATCGTTTCTGTCATGAGCGCACCAAAATAGCGGTTTCAGCGGAATGTGACTTTAGGCGCTACGCCTACCGTGTCCTTTGCGTGAAGCCACCGCCGACCCGCGTCGGTGGTGGCTCGTGGTTGCGTCGACAGGCTGCGTCGACAGGCTGCGTCGTCAGGCTCGACGTACTGCGGTCCCTCCTGCGCAGCTCCGATGTTGGCTACTGAGGTCGAAGCCAGCAAGGAACAATGCGACGAATGCTCGCAACTAGAAGTCCGTCACGTGGGGCAGCCATCAGAGTTGTCCGCAAGAAAAAAGGCAGATTTGTGCAAGCAGCCTTTGCGTACGGCGCCGTCTTCGAGTTCCTTCTCGCACTAGCCAAATCGTTGTCGGTCTTTCGCCCTTGGCATTGTCCAGCAGCCGACCCTGCGCCAAGCAAGCAATGAGCAGATCCGGCCCCGGAGCGCACAACCGAATCCCACCCAGAATCGCTCATGTTGCGACTGCGAAATGCAGATACCCAGCGCGATCTCATTGCCGGGTGCGGCGCCGCCCAACCGGTGGCGTTTCACAGTCGAGGTCGCTTGGGAAGAAGGGCTAGTGGACGCTAGGCGGTGGCCTGCAATGGCCGCTTGGGGGCATGCTCCTCTTCAGTGGATTTCAGGCAGGCCTCGATCGCATGCTGAAGAGAGGAGAGGTACTGATCGGCACCTAAACTGGCTCGCAGGCTCCCGTCCTGTAACACTGGGTGGTCGGATGGCCAAACTAATGCAATCAGGCGAGCCGCAGGCGCTCTTTGCCGTAAGCGCCTGAGTAAGAAACGCAGGTGCGATGTCCTGCCGAGATCGTCGATGTAGCAGATGCATAGAATATCCGCGTCCCTGGGGTCAAAACGCGCTATCCCCGCACGCGAGACTGCATCCTTCTCCAGCACCTGGGCCTCCACGCCCTGTCTTCGAAGCAGTTGTGCAAGAATAATCGCGACAATTTCATCGAGCTGGTTGTGGGCGGCGATTGTAACAATCCGCTTGACGAACTGCGAACGAGTTTCGGCCTGCGGAATGGCTGCTGGCATATCGGCCGCGAGCGGTGCCGCCTGGCGTTCGGCCTCGTGCTTCCTCGCTTTTTGATCGTGGTCATCTAATTCGGTCGTCAGCTCGACTAAGGCAGCCTTGAGTTGCGTCAATTGCCGCTCTTTCAGAACGCCTCGGGCGGCATCGTGTGCCGCGAGCTCGAGAGCCTTGATGACAACGTCATCGTAGTATGAGGTGAGCGGCAAATCATTCAACGCCGACTCGGCCTGATGCTCCACCTCATCGAGATCTCCTGCCAGGAGGCGCTGATAAAAATTCTCAGCTCGGGTCAGCGCTGGCCTGTCGCCCAGAAGGATGTTGAGAAATTCAAGTTGCTCGGCGTGTCGGCCGAGGACGACCACGCACAGGGTCAACGGTGTCGAGAGTATCAATCCTGCCGGCCCCCAGAGCCAGGTCCAGAAGATAGCGGCTACCACGACGGCGATCGGCGACAGACCCGTGCTTCGCCCATACGCCATCGGTTCGATAAACTGACCGACGATCGGCTCGGTAGCGAGAAATAAGCCGGCCACCCAAAGGGCCTTCGACCAGCCCGGATCCACTGCGGCCGCCAGAGCTATCGGTATCGCCGCAGCAATGTAGCTGCCGATATAGGGAACGAAGCGCAACAAGCCGGCGATAACACCCCACAGCAGCGGCTCGGGAAGGCCTATGAAATACAATCCTGTCCCAATGACCGCACCAAATGTGACGTTCACGCCGATCTGTACCAGGAAATAGCGGCTCAGCCGTTTGGCCGCCTCATCCATGGCCAACGTGGTCCGATGCAGATCCGATGCTCCGAATAAGCGGATAATACGGTCACGGAGATCCTCCTGCTGCATGAGAATGAATACCGCGACCACGAAGGTGATCGCGGCCGTCAGCAAAGGCGACAGTACTGGAAGCAGAAACCGCTGCGCCAACGTCAAGGCTCCGGGAGTTTGCGGAGCCGCAGCCTGACCTCCGTGTGATGCAGACTTGGGTGACTGGCTTTCGGTTTGCTCCATCGCCCCATGCAGCCCGCGCGAAACGCGTGAAATCCTTTCAATGGTTGCGGAACGCAATTGTGAAATTTTCTTTTCGATCGTGTACTGGTATTTTGGCAGATCGTGAGCAACGTCGACAATCTCTGTACCGACTAGTGCAGCGATTCCCCCAATGAGGGCTAGCGCCAAGCTGACCGAAAAAACCACGGCAATAATGCGTGGTATCCCGATTTTTCTCAGCAGCTTCACCAAGGGCGAGAGTACGAAGCTCAGCAATACTGCCAAAGTGACCGGGAAGAGCACGTCCTTCGCGAAATAGAGAGCTGCGATGATAGCCGCAGCGACGGCAAGTCCAGTCAGCGTGCGAGACGAACTCGGGGGGGCTGGGCTCATCGCGCAGCTCTGGTGGGGAGGAAATCTCTTCAGCCATGGCCACACGCGGGCGGCTGTTCATCCGGCCGCCTTAGGGACATTCTATTTTGCATGCGGACCATTTCGGTTCAAAGCCTAAGCGCGGCAAGTCCGCGGCGCCCGTGCAGCGAGCCCCGCGAACGGCAAACCAGCCACTAACCTCTTGTAGCCCGTAGGACGTTACATCGGTCGGTGCATCCGGCCTAGAAGCCAACCGATCCCCATCGCAACCAGCGCACTCGTATAGGGCTGCGCCTCAATCGCGCTGCGAACCCATTGATCGAGTTTGCCGGCGCCGGCGCGGGTCGCATCGGCGGCTTGACCATAGACGTCCTGCGCGGTACCGGCGGCCTGGTTTGCCATGCCTTCGGCTTGGGTTCCGACGTTGCCCGTTACTCGGCCAAAGCCTTCCTCGACTTTGCCGCCGAGATCGCGCGCAGTCCCCTCAATGCGATTTTCATCCATGTTCTGCTTCTCCAAAACTCAAGATCCCACTCAGCGTAACAGCTAGAACCCGATCGCACGAACTAAGTTCCGCCTTTCCATCAAAGCGCTATGGCGCCCGCGCCGCCGGTAAGCCCGAGGTAAACGCCACCCTTGCTTGCCAAGCGCGGGGCTTGTGCTGGACGACGGAGCTCGCTTGGCACAACCTGCGATCCGGTGGCGTTCATGCCCGGGAAGCCGACGAACCTCCGGGGATTGACATTGCAACACGTCTCGCCGTCACCATCCTTGCGGGTATGCCTAATGGGATATAATCGTACGGAGCGCGGCAAGGCCGCCGGTCTGCCCATACTCTCCTGGTCTATGTCGCCGCTTCGGTCGCCATGATCCAGGTACTGCTGTTGCCCGCAGCGGCCGCTCCTGATTCCTAAGTCATAAACGATCTTATGCGATTCACCAGCGCCGCGATCATCGTTGGCAACAATATCGTTTTCGGCGTAAATCGTTGTGGGCGTAACCACCGCGGCAACGCTGTGGTACGTTCGTCGCGTCATTCGTTGGCGGCCGTCAGATTTGGCTGGTCGTGGCGATAGGGCGCCTGCCGACGCCGCCCTCCTACACCACGACGTACGGGTCCGTATTCGGCGGTTCGCCGGATTGTGCGGATGGTGCCGCGACGGGAGCCAATCGGGCTTGTTGGGTTCTGAATGTGGTCACATTGCTTGCGAAAGCCAGTCCGTCATTGAGTTGGGAGATGCAAGCGATAGCGAGAACCAGATCCGCATGCTCGAGGGCGGCGGGACTGCGCATGGCCGGAAGCCAGATTACGCCATCGGCCGGCGCAGACATCGCGAAATAGTCTTCGGCCTTGTGGAATACCGGCTTGCTTATGGCTGCCGGCAACCTTCGAAAGGCCGCTGCCGAGCAGGGGGTTAGCAGGCTTCAAGGGAAGTGACAGTAAGCTAGTCCTGTCTGCAACGAGGATTGTGGAACCGTCTCCAAGACAAACGGTTAACACCAGGACGTCTGCGAGACAAATGGTAATCCTTATGGCGGCCAACACCGGCATGAATTCACGGGATGACAAAGGAGCTCCCGGGCAGAACGACAAGAGAGCTCCTGAGTACAAGGACGCTGATCGCGAGACTCGGGCACAGACCGGTCAGCAGCCGGGCGAGCCAAAGGTCGTGCCCGCAACCCGGGCAACGCAGGCCGTGGGAGGTCATAATGCTCGCTACGTCCTTGCCTTCGCCCTCGCAGCGGTGGTTATCGTATTTCTCGCGATCTATCTCGCCTACTTCACCTGATCTGGCCTACTTCACCTGATCTGGCCTACTTCACCTGATCTGGCCTACTTCACCTGATCTGGCCTACTTCACCTGATCTGGCCTACTTCACCTGATCTGGCCTACTTCACCTGATCTGGCCTACTTCACCTGATCTGGCCTACTTCACCTGATCTGGCCTACTTCACCTGATCTGGCCTGATACTGGAACGACATCGGAACCTTTACTTCTCGCTGATGTTGAGCGACTGGAAGGGGCGATCTGGCCTTGCTAGCTCTCAACAGGCGAAAGCTTCTTAGCTCCAGCGCCGTGGGGCTGCTCGCAGTGTTGAGCGCGGGCGCCGCGCGGGCGGTCGTCGTCAAAGGTGGCCTGCCCTGGAGGTCGGGCGCGGCCGATCCTCCGCCGTCGGTCAGCTCCGAAGGCTGGCGATATTTTACGCCGCAAGAGGGGGCACTCGTTGAGGCATTCGTCGACCGGCTGGTGCCGCCCGACGCGCTCTCGCCGGGCGGGAAGGAGTGCGGCTGCGCTGTTTTCATTGATCGCCAGCTTGCCGGGCCGTACGGCAGGTTCGAAGGTTACTATATGAGCGGGCCGTTCCAGAAGGGAACGAAGCAGCAGGGTCCGCAGTCGTCTGTGACCCCGGCGCAGCATTACCGAAAGGGCTTGTCCGCATTCGCGGCCGCCTGCCAAAGCAAGTTCAGCGGCAGGTCCTTCGTGCAATTGTCCGATGAGGAGAAGGACCAGGCTATCAAAGCTCTCGAGGATGGCACGCTCAAGCTCGACGGCGTCGACGGCAAGGAGTTTTTCGAGCTCTTCCTCAAGGATACCCAGAATGGCTTCTTGGCCGATCCGCTCTACGGCGGCAACAAGAACATGGCATCTTGGAAGATGATCGGCTTTCCCGGCACGCATTACGACTACCGCGATTGGATTGAGCGCCACAATCAGCCCGTCACCCTGCCGACCGTCGCCATTAACTCTCACCCGAACTGGGCATTGTGAGATTTCACTGCCTCCCGCCGCAGCTTGCTTGGTGTAACGAGAGTTGCCATGACGCAAAAGCTTCCGCACAAGGACGCGGTGGTTATTGGACTCGGCTGGACCGGCTCCATCCTGGCTCACGAGTTGAGCGCTGCCGGCCTCGACGTCGTAGCGATCGAGCGCGGCCCCTGGCGCGACACCGGCACCGACTTCTCCATCAGCTACGCTCAAGACGAGTTGCGCTACCGTATCCAGCATGAGCTGTTTCTGCGGCCGGCGCAGATCACCCTGACGTTTCGTAATAACGCCCAACAGACGGCGCTCCCGGTGCGTACCTGGGGCGCGTTCATGCTCGGCAACGGCGCCGGCGGCGCCGGCGTGCACTGGAACGGCGAGACCTGGCGCTTTCTGCCGTCCGACTTCGTGCTGCACACGCATTTAACGCAGCGTTACGGCGCCGGCTTCCTGCCGTCCGACATGACCGTTCAGGATTGGGGCGTTACCTACGACGAGCTCGAGCCGCATTACGACGCCTTCGAATATTTGTGCGGCACGTCCGGACAAGCCGGCAATCTCAAAGGCACGATACAGCCTGGTGGTAATCCGTTCGAAGGTCCACGCGCTCGGCCCTATCCGACACCGCCATTAAAGCAAGGTTACGGCCACATGCTGTTCGCCGATGCAGCCCGCCAACTCGGCTACAAGCCGTTCCCGCAGCCCGCCGGCAATCTGTCGCAACCCTACACAAACCCACTCGGCGTCACGATGGGTGAATGCACCTATTGCGGCTATTGCGAGTGGTTCGGCTGCGCCAATTATTCCAAGGCGAGCCCGCAGACCACGATCCTACCAGTCCTGGTGCGCAAGCCGAATTTCGAGGCTCGCACCATGTGCGAAGTCACCCGCATCAATCTCGATAACACCGGCAAACGTGCCACCGGTGTCACCTACGTCAATGCCGCCGGCGAGCAATTCGAGCAGCCAGCCGATCTCGTGATGTTGTGCAGCTTCCAGCTGTTCAACGTACAGCTGCTTCTGCTCTCCGGAATCGGCAAATCGTACGACCCGAATACCGGACAAGGCCAGATCGGGCGTAATTTCACCCATCAGACCCTGTCGACGGCGCTCGGCTTTTTCGACAAGGACAAATTCAACTTCAATCCGTTCGTTTCCGCCGGCGCGATCGGCATGTGCATCGACGAGTTCAACGGCGACAATTTCGATCACGGCCCGCTTGGCTTCGTCGGTGGTGGTTATCTGGGCCAGGTGCAGACCAACGGCCGGCCGATCGAGACAACCGCGGTGCCGCCCGGCACGCCTGCTTGGGGTACAAAATGGAAACAGGCGTTGCGCGACAATTATCTGAGCACGATCAACGCCGGCGGCGGCGTGCACGCCTCCTTCTATGCTTATCGTGACGTTTATATGGACCTCGATCCTACCTATAAAGATCGTTTCGGGCGGCCGCTGGTCCGCATCACCATCGACTTTCACGAGAACGAATTGAAGATGAGTGCGTGGCTAACCGATAAGTACGCCGCGATCATTGAGCGCATGGGCGCCAAGCAGGTCGTCAAGCACCCGCGCAAGGGTCCTTACGACGTGACACAGTACCAGACTTCGCATCTGTGCGGCGGCGCCATCATGGGCGACAATCCGCGCAACAGCGCGCTGAACAAATACCTGCAAAGCTGGGACGTCTCGAACTTGTTCGTGCAGGGCGCGACCGCGTTTCCGCAAAACGCCGGCTATAATCCGACCGGAACGGTCGGCGCGCTGGCATTCTGGTCCGCCGCGGCGATCCGCTCGCAGTATTTGAAAAATCCGGGACCCTTGGTAGATGCGTGACATCTGCGGGACCGAGCTAGCTGTTGTCGCGCTTTGTGCATTGCTGGGCCTTCCCGGCGCCACAAGCGCGGCCAGTATCGACGACCAGAACTTCAGCCAGGTAGAGCAAGGCCGCTATTTGACGATGGTCGCTGACTGCGGCGCCTGCCACACGCTCCCCGGTAGCGGTCATGAGCTTGCCGGCGGCCGGCGGATCGAAACCCCGTTCGGCATGCTGTTGTCGCCGAACATCACGCCCGACCCGGAGACCGGCATCGGCGCCTGGACCGATGACGAGTTCATCAATGCGCTGACCAAAGGCACCGGTCGCAACGGCACGCGGCTCTACCCGGCGATGCCCTACACCTATTACGCTAAGCTCACGCGCGACGACGCGCTCGCGATCCGCGCTTATCTCAACACCATTCCCGCCGTTCATAATCCCGTGCACTCGAACCAGTTGCCGTTTCCCCTCAATATGCGGTGGACAATGGCACTCTGGGACGCGCTATTCTTCCGGACGCAGACGTTCGCGCCGACACCAGACAAGACCGCGCAATGGAACCGAGGCGCTTATCTGGCGGAAGGCCCCGCACATTGCGGCATGTGCCATACGCCGAAAAATTTCCTCGGCGCCGACAATAACAGCCATCGCCTCCAAGGCTACAATTTGCAGGGCTGGTTTGCACCCAACATCACCAACGACTCGCGACGCGGGCTTGGCTCGTGGTCAGTGGACGACATCGTCTCCTACCTGCAAACAGGGCATAACAAAGTCACCACCACAACCGGGTTGATGTCGGAAACGCTCAACCTGTCGACCTCGCATATGCGCGAGGAGGATCTCAGGGCGATCGCGGTCTATCTGAAGGATCAGCCCGGGCAGAACGACGCAGCCACGGCCGCACCCGACCAGTCGGTCATGAAGAAGGGCGCGCAAATTTACGCCGACGAATGTTCCGGCTGCCACAAACCGGATGGCAGCGGGATTGCGGCGCTGTTCCCTACGCTTAAGGGTGCGCCCGCCGTGCAGCAGACCGACCCGACATCGCTGTTGCGCGTCATCCTGCGCGGGGCCGCAGCCGCCGGCACCAGCCAAGCGCCGACGGCCCCCTCCATGCCGGCGTTCAGCTGGATTTTGAGCGACGATCAAGTCGCCGCCGTCATCACCTACATCCGTAACGCCTGGGGCAATTCCGCGCCGGCCGTCAGCGCCGACGAGGTGCACAAGGCGCGGCAGGCATTCGTCGAACGCAGCGATTAACGGACCGAGCGTTTGCGCCGTCGATGGCAACGACGCGTCTCATGGCCCGTTTCCTTGCGCCGCCAAGCCGGGCCGGCTGGTGGCGTAGAGCGGCGGCCAGCCGCGGCGGTCGGCGTAATCCGTCATGCTCAGTCCATAGAGGAAGGAGAGCCAGAGAAAGCCGCTGATCGCGAATACCCATTTCAGCGAAGGCGGTCCCTTTAAGCGCATGAACAAGACGAACAGCCCCGCGGTCTGGATCGCGGCGATCGCGAACTGTGCGATGGGCGCCCATACACCCAGGCCGAGAAACGCGGTCAGGACGCTCACCCCCGCCAGCACCAGCATGACCGCCCAGGCGACGACGAACGGCAGTGGCCGGGCGCGTTTGGGGTGAATATCTGGCCCGATCGTCATGAGCGCCCCAAGAGATAAATGCAGGGAAAAAGAAACAACCAGACGGCGTCGACGAAGCTCCAGTAGATGCCGACCGCCTCGAGCGGCGCGTAATAGGCCGGGGTGATCTCGCCGCGTCGAATGCGCCACAGCAGCATATAAAGAACAAGGCCGATACCGACCGACAGGTGGATCGCGTGTAGCCCGGTCGCGACCCAGTAGAAAACCCAGAACAGCTGGCCAGCGGCGCCCTCGCCGGGTTTGGCTTCGAAGTTCACGACCGGAACGACCCTGTCGTGAAAATCCTGGTAGTACTCGTATCCCTTGACCAACAAAAAGGCCGCGCCGAGTGCGGCGGTCACAACCAGCCAGCCGATCATGGCCCGCCGATCACCCTGCGCCGCCGCGTTGATCGCGAGCACCATGGTCAGGCTGCTGGTCAGCAGGATCGCAAGATTGAGGCTGCCGCACCACAGCACGGCGTCTTTGCCGGCGATGGCGAACTCGTACGGGTAGGACATTCGGTAGATGAAATAAGTAAAAATCAAAGCGCCGAAGAACAGCGTTTCATTGACGAGAAACACCCACATGCCGAGCTGGGCGGTGTCGCCCTGCTGCTCGAGGGTGGCGAATTGGAGCTCAGGACGCAGCGACGGCGCGCTAGCCGGCATGGCGCACGCCCTCCTGCGTCACGTAGGTGTCCTGTTGCGGGTCGTAGCAATACGGCTCGCGGCTAACGACCGGGGTGCGCTCGAAATTATGCTGCGCCGGGGGCGAACGCGTGGCCCATTCGAGCCCGGTCGCGCGCCATGGGTTGGCCGACGCCTTGCGGCCGCGCAACAGCGACCAGCCGAGATAAAACAGCGGCAGGACGTAGGCGATCGCCAGAATCGAGGCGCCGGCGGACGACAACAAGTTCCAAGGCTGCCATTCGGGCGGATAGGTGTAGGAGCGGCGCGGCATGCCGAGATAGCCCAGAATGTATTGCGGAAAGAACGTCAGATTGAAGCCCACATAGGTGAGAATCGCGGCAAACCGCGCCCACATTTCCGGATAAAGCCGGCCGGTCATTTTCGGCCACCAGTAATGCAATGCGCCGAAAAACGCGCTAACCGTCGCGCCCACCATGATGTAATGAAAGTGGGCCACCACAAAGTAGGTTCCGTGCACATCGACATCGATGCCGAGCGTTGCCAGCATCAACCCGGTGACGCCGCCGAGCGTGAACAACAGAACAAAGCCGAGCGCGTAGAGCATCGGCGCGTCGAAAATGATGCTGCCCTTATGCAGGCTGACGGTCCAGTTGAACACCTTGATGGCGGAGGGTACCGCCACGAAAAACGACATCAGCGAAAACACGACTCCCGAGTAGACTGAAATCCCGGCAACAAACATGTGATGGGCCCACACGAAAAAGCTCAAAATCGCTATCGCCATCAGGGCCATGGTCATGCCCGAATAGCCGAAAATCGGCCGGCGCGCATAGCAGGGAATGATCTCGCTGACGACGCCCATGGCGGGCAAAATCATGATGTACACGGCGGGATGCGAGTAAAACCAGAACATGTGCTGCCAGAGTAGCGGGTCGCCGCCAAGGTTGGGATCGAACAGGCCTACGCCGATGAACCGCTCGACTGCGAGCAGGAAGGTATCCATCGCCAAAACTGGCGTGGCGGTCAGCATCACGACGCTCACCGCATAAATCCCCCAGACGAACAGCGGCAGCCGCATCCAGATCATTCCCGGCGCGCGCAGGCGGTGAATGGTGACGATGAAGTTGAGCGACGTCATGATCGAGGAAAAGCCGTTGATGAAGACAGCCATCGCCGCGGCGAAGACGTAGCCGTTGGCATAAGACGTGGAGAGCGGCGTGTAGAACGTCCAACCGGTGTCGGCGCCGCCCATGATCAACGCATAGAGCACGACCAGCCCGGAGAGATTAAACACGTACCAGCTGCCGAGATTGACCCGCGGAAAGGCTAGATCGCGGGCACCGATCATCAATGGTATGAAAAAGTTTCCGAATGTCGTCGGGATCGACGGGATCAGAAAGAACCACACCATGATGATACCATGCATGGTGAACATGCGATTGTATAGGTCAGCCTGCAGCAGGCCCCCGGGTGTCGCCAAATTGAGCCGCATCAGCGTGGCAGCAAATCCGCCGATGAAGAAGAAGAACGTGATGGAGGCGAAGAATAACAGCGCAATGCGCTTGTGGTCGCGCGTCAACAGCCAGGAGGCGACGGTATTCTCCGCCGTCAGATAGCTCGGCTCCGACTGAGCAGCGGGCTCAGCCGCCGACTGGCGCTCAACGGTGGTGACGCTCACTTGGCGGTCTCCTGTTTACCGAGCGATTTGATGTAGGCGACGAGCGTCACCAAATCGTCCTCGCTGAGCTGCCCCGAAAAATCCGGCATCACCGGCGGGTAGCCGGCGACGGTGAAGCTGCGGGGATTGAGAATACAGTCACGGATGTAGGCTTCGTCGGCAAGCCGCACCGAGCCGTCCTGCAGGTGCACCAGCGTGCCGTAAAGCCCGGCCAGCGATGGCGCGTGCACTGTACTGTTGTCGGAATGGCAGCCGCTGCAACCGTGCGCGCGGAACACCGCCTCGCCCTGCTCAGCCAGCGACTCGTGCACACCCTGCTCGGTGAGCCAGCGTGCGTAATCGGGGCCGCTCAGTACGTCGACCTCGCCGCGCATCGTCGCATGCTGAAGTCCGCAAAATTGTGTGCATTCGAGCCTGAAGACGCCGGTCTTGTTGGTTTTGAACCAGACCGTTTGCAGCGTACCGGGCACCACGTCGCGCTTGATGCGGAACGCCGGAACGAAAAAGCTGTGAATCACGTCCTCCGACGCCATTACCACCCTGATGGTCTTGTCGACCGGCACGTGCAGCGCATCAATCTCGCGCTGACCGCCGGGGTGCTCGATTTTCCACATCCATTGCTTGGCGACAACGTAGACCTCCTCGTCGCCCGCCGGCGTCTGGTACAACCAGATGTAAACAGCCGCTCCCCAGACGAAGAGAACGAGAAAGGCGCCAAGCGTGGCGGTGGTCCAGCCGATCTCGAAATGCCAGGCCTTTTGCACCCGGTCGGCGCGGGAAATGTCGCTGCCTTTGCGGTAGCGAATGCAGAAGGTCAGCATCATGACGACGACCGTCGTCACGATCAGGATCGAAAGGCCCAGTTCGGCGACGTACAGATTATTGATTACGATCGCGTTGACGGCGGCGGTATCGGGCCAGAATGGAATCCAGTGATACATGGCTTCAGCCGTGGCGCCGCCGCCGGAGGGCAGTAAAAAGCGCAATGAGAGCGAAACCGGCAGCGAGGTCGGCGGTTGTAAACGCCGTCAGCACCGGCACGGTGAAACGCCCGAGCGGCGCGCCTTGGACATGACAAAGCAACACCAGACGTGCGAGCGGCCCTTGCGATTTATCTTCCTCGGCGGCCGCCAAAGCGCCAACCAGATCGCGTGACGCGATGGCAACACCTTCTACGTAGCGGCTGATCACGCCGCCCGGTGCCGCGATGACAAAACCGGCGGGATGAATGTAGGCATCGAGCAGGGAATCGTAGCGATAGGGAAATCCAATTGCGCTGGCGATCTCGCGCACGGCCGGAGCGGCCGCGGGCGCGGTGAGAAAATGCATGCCACGCTCGGCGCCGCCGCGGTCGAGCAATCGCGCATATTTCGTCCGCGCCTTCGCCGCGTCGTCTGGCGTGTCGCGCGGATCGATGCTGATCACCACAAGCTGGTAATCGCGGACGGGCTCGAGCGGCAGCTTTCCGAGCGCGCCGGCGACCAGGTTGCGCAGCGTGACGCCGCACAGCGACGTGCATCGCAGATAGTCGAGTACGAGAATGACCGGCGCTTTGCGAAAATACTTTCCCAGCGTAACGGGGCGACCGCTTTCGTCGCTTAGCGTCGTGGTCAATGGCAGGCGAGCGCCTGGATGCGGCCGAAACGCGAGTTCTCCAAGCTCGTTGCCGACGGGTCTAGGCTGCGAGGGGCTCGGCACCGTAATCGCGGCGAGCAAAGCGCCTGTACACAGCACCAAGAGAACAATCAAAACCCACGCGGCGCGTCTCATTGCGGTGCCTTGGGAAAGCCGGGCGCGCCCGTGGTTGCGAGCTTTTTCATCGCCTCTTCGATCGGCATGTGGACGGTGCCCTTCTGCTTGTCGATCCAGTAATAGGTGTTGAGGCGCCGCTCCTGCTCGCCGCGGAACTTCTGCAGATCGCCTTCGGCGTCGGTCTGAAGCCGGGGGCCGGGCGGCCTGATGCGCATCGTCCGGTCGACGTCCGGCAGTGCATGCGGATAGGCGGCGATCAGCACGAAAGTCGAAATCACCAGCAGCACCGGTATGGCGAGGTAAATCAGCGCAACCGGCCGCAATGACCAATCGCTCGGCTCGAACGCGGTGGCGAGATTCTCCCGCTGATTGGCGGCGGCGAGTTTTTCACGTTCCTCGTTCTCTGTCGCCGGCGCAATCGGCTGCGTTTCCACCGGCCGCCGATGCCGCACAAGGGCTCGGCAGGCGAGTGCGGCGAAACAACCGGCGAGCGCCAACAAGCCCCACCGTGCAGGTGCTTGCGTGCGGGTTTTGTAATCGACCTTTTCAGCCATGATCGATTGTCCCGATCGGGGCGCCGGCGGGCGCGAGCCGATGCGCGTAGCGCAAGCCGAAAGCAAATAGCAGCACCATGGCGCCGCCCAGAGCCAGGATTGCCGCAACGTCGAGCCAGAACGGCGTCGGCGCAGAGAATTCAGGCATGACCAACAGCCACGTGTGGGCCAGCCGGCTGATAAGGATGCAGACGCAGACGAGTGCGACGGCGGCACGATTGCGCTTGCTCGGCGCCCACAGCAGCACGAAGAAGGGTATGACAAATCCGAGTACGGCCGAGGCATACATGGCCGGCTGCCACACCGAATCGAGGCGCTTTAAATACCAGGGAATTTCGGTCCTGAGGTTTTCTTCCCAAATGATCAGAAACTCCATGAATTCGACATAGGCCCAGAAGATCGTGGTCGCCAAGAGGATCTGCGACAGGTCGACCATGTGGTGTTTGTGCTCGCCGCCAGGCCGGCCAAACAGGGCCACGGTCAAGAGCACGGCAGCCATTCCGGTGTTGAACCAGCTTGCGCCTTGCGTGTAGGTGAAAACGGCGGACCAGAATTTAGGCTCAAGCGACAGAATCCAATCGATCGAGGCGAACCCTGCCGAAAAGGCGAGCACGATCAGCCCGAGCCCGCTGACCCAGGACAATCCGGGCGCGATCGACAGCGCGCCCGCACGAGGTCCCCACAACGCAAACGCCGCCAGCACATTCCACGCCACGACATAGATCGCGTAGCGGATGAAGAAGGCCGTAGCGTTGAGATAAAAGACATTGCCCAGCTCGGGCGCCGGATGCGTCCAACTATAGAGCGAGGGCAGACCGATGAAGGCTGGAATACCCGCGAGGCTCGCCAGCGGCATGGTGGCGACCGCGGCCTCGAGCGGCGGCCGCGCCGTCGCCATCCAACCGCCGCCGGAAAGATCGTGCGCCAGCACAAGCGTCACGCCGGCGAGCGGCACGCCCAACCAGAACAGGAAGCTACACAACCACGCCCGATAAAATGCCCCCGGATCGAAGACGGCGCCGACGACGCAACCGGCAATGCCGAGCGCACACAGCGCCGTGGCCGCGGGTGCGAACCAGTGCCGCTTGCGCCTCATTGCAATGCCCTGCGTTGCTCAGCCGGCACGTCGGCCGGCGTGGCGCTAGCGCTGGCCTGAAGAGCGCGGATGTATGCAGCGATGGCCCAGCGGTCGGCGGGCTCGACCCGGTCCGCATATGAATACATGATGCCATAGCCGCGGCTGATTACGTCGTAGAAGTGCTGACTGGGCGCGCTGCGCAGCGCATCGCTGTAATAGGACGGCGGACGCGGAAAGCCGCGCAGCACGATCATGCCGTTGCCGTCTCCGAAGCGGCCGTGACAGGGGGCACAATAAATGTCGAAGCGCTGCCTGCCGCGCTCGAGCAGCGCCATGGTGATCGGCGGCGCAGGCGGCGGATGCAAGGGCTCGTCGCGCGCGACCACATTCGGCGGCGGCGTCACCGGCCATTGCGCCTGCGAGCCGTACGGCAACTCGTAGGGATTGAGCTTCGGCTGATTGGCCATGTTGTCGCAAGCCGACAAGCCGATCGCTACGGCGCTCGTCAGGCCTGCGATGGCGATGCCGCGCCGCCGCTTCACGCGTGCACCTCCTCGATCTGTTCGGCGCCGAGCCCTTCGAATTCTCGGCGCAGCACCGACCTGTCGAAGAGCGGATCCGTCGCCTCGATGCAGACCAAGAAGCGGTCGCGCGAGGCGCGGGCAAATGCGCTGGCTTCGAACACGGGGTGATAGAGTCTGGGCAGCCGCGACACCGCCAGCATGCCAAAAAAGCCGGCGGCCATCGTGACCAGCAGCATGAATTCGAACGTGCTCACCGTGAACGCCGGCCAGCTGTTGTAAGGTCGGCCGCCGACATTGAGTGGATAATTCAGCGCTTCATCCCAGTACTGGATCCAATACCCCCACGCCGCGCCCAACACCGCGGCACCGAACATCAGGCGCGGCAGCAGCCGTTTCCGCTGCGGGTGGATGATCCGCTCCAATCCTTCGACTGGATAGGGCGTGTAGGCTTCCAAGCTGCGATAGCCTTGCTGGCGCAGGCGCGCGGCGGCGTTTTTGACCGCTTCTGCCGTGTCGAACACGGCAACAACGCCGAACAGATCCGTCATTTCGATCTCTCCCGTTCGACGACCTCTCGCGTTTCGGCGATGGAGACGATCGGCGCAAAGCGCAGAAACAAAAAGAACAATGTGAGGAACAGGCCGATCGTGCCGGCGAGCGCCGCCCAGTCCCATAGGGTCGGATAGAACACGCCCCAAGAGGACGGCATCCAATTGTGCTCGAGGCTTGCGGTCGTAAACATGAACCGCTCCTGCCACATGCCGATGATGATCCCGCCGGAGATCAGCAACAAAAAAGTCTGGCTGCGGCGCACTAGCGGCAACCACAAAAGCTGCGGGATGACGACGGTGAGAATCTTTTCAGACCAGAACACCGGCGCGGTAAAACCAAATATGCGTTGGAAGAACTCCGTCCGTGCGGCAACGTCGCTACCATAGATCGGCCCGAACGCTTCCCACACATAGGCGTAGCCGAGCATCACGCTGCCGACGAGCATGACCTTCGCCAGGGCGTTGAGATGGTATTCGGTCAGCACGTTCTGCAGGCTGTAACCCCATCGCACCATGATGGTGAGGATCATGATCATTGCAGTGCCGGAGATAACGGCACCGAAAAAGAAATAAGGCGGGAATTGCGTGTCGTGCCATCCAGGCGTCAGTCCGGCGGCAAAGTCGAGGCCCACCACGCTGTGAACAGAAACCACCATCGGCGCCATGATCGCGGACATGATCGCGTAGACGATGCGCTGGTTGCGCCATTGCTCGCTAGAGCCGCGCCAGCCCAACGCCAGCACGCCATAGAAAATTTGTTTGAACCGGCTCTTTGCCAGGTCGCGGACCGTCGCCAGATCCGGCATGATGCCGGTGTAGTAATACATGATCGACATTAGGATGTAGCAGATGAGGCAGATGAAATCCCACCACAGCGGGCTGCGCACCTGCGGCCACACGCCCATGACGTTGGAATACGGAAACAGCCAGTAGAACAGGCCCGGGCGGCCGAGATGCATGATCGGCATCAGGCCGGCGCAGGGCGCCGCCGACAGCAGCATGCTTTCGGCGATACGGTTAGTCGCCGAGCGCCATGGCGAGCGGGTGAGGTAGAACAATGCGGATACGATGGTGCCGCCGCTCGCCAGCGCGATCCACCAGACATATTCGGCAATCGCCAAGCCCCAGGCGACCGGAATGTTGACGCCCCAGACGCCGATACCGCCGATGAACAGCCAACCCATCTGAACGATCAACACCATAAATAGCGCGAACGCGATCGCGAAACCGATCCACCACCAAAGCGGCGCGCGATCCATCAGTACCCGGCTGCTCACCTCTTCGCTCAGCGAGGTCAGCGTGACATCCGGCGCCATGATCGGCGCCTCGACCCTAAATTCGCTCGGCAGAGTCATTGTCATGCAATCATCCGCGGACGTTCACGATTGGCCGGTTTTGATCGCCGGATTGGGGTTTCGTATCAGCGCGCTGTAGCTCGTACGGGGCCGCGTGTTCAGTTCGGCGAGCAACACGTAATCGGTCGGCGCCGCCTTGCGCTTGGCGACCGCGCTGTCGCGGTCGTTGCGGTCGCCGAAAATGATTGCTTGCGTCGGACAGCTCTGCTGGCACGCGGTGACGATCTCGCCGTCGCGAATTGGTCGGCCATCCCGCTCCGCGGCGATCTGCACCGTGCGGATGCGCTGAAGGCAGTAGGTGCACTTTTCCATGACGCCACGGCCGCGCACCGTGAGTTGCGGGTTCCACGATTCGGCCGGACGCTCCGTCGCCGCCGCATAGTCGTAAAAATTGAACCGGCGCACCTTGTAGGGACAATTATTGGAGCAGAATCGCGTACCCACGCAGCGGTTGTAGACCATCAGATTGAGGCCTTCGTGATCGTGCACCGTGGCGTGGACCGGGCAGACCACCTCGCAGGGCGCGTTCTCGCAATGCATGCAGGGCACCGGTTCGAACGCGACGTCGGGCGCATCCGCCGAGCCGGAATAATAACGATCGATGCGCAGCCAGTGCATGATGCGCTGATCGAGGACTTGATCCTTACCAACCACCGGCACGTTGTTTTCCGCCTGGCAGGCGATGGTGCAGGCTTGGCACCCTATACAAGAGTTCAGATCGATCGCCATCGCCCAGGCGCGGCCACGGTACTGGTAAGGCGGATACAGTGACTCGGCTTTGCCTTTTTCCACCAACGAGTCCGGACCGCGGTTGAACTGTTCCAGGTTCGCTTCGCGAATGAGGTCGCGGCCGAGGATGCGATCCTGGTCTTGCGTCGTCGCCAGGCGATAAACCTCGCCGGTCCCGGTGATCGAACTGATGGTGGCCCGCCACGGATCGTCACCGCGGCGCAAGCGATTCGCATCGAAGCCGGCGCCAGCGCCGAGCCCCCCTGCGCTGCGGCCCCAACCGAGCGGCAGGGTTATGCAATCAGGCGCTTGGCCGGCGAGCACGTAGACCGGCACCTTCAGCTTCGTCTGCGCGACGGTGATCTCGACAACGTCGTGGGTCTTGAGCTTAAGTCGCCTTGCCGTGCTCGGCGCGACAAGCGCGGCGTTGTCCCACGTTAGTCGGGTGAACGACCGCGCCATCTCCAAAAGCCACGGATTGTCGGCGTACCTTCCGTCCCAGGTTCCTTCGTCCGGGCGAAACAATGCGACTAATCCGTGTTGCAGCGGCGGCTTGGTTAGTGCCCGCACCGCCGCGCTTGTGTTCGGCGTCAGCGAGAGCGCAGCTTCCGCCGTGTTCGGGACCACGCCGACACGCAGCGCCTCGTGCCAAAAAGCCTGGAAGTCGCCGCGGTTTTCCTGTTGCGCTCGCCGCTGCCAAGAGTCGCGTACCAGCTTGTAATCGTTTGACACAAAGTCGCCGAGCAACAGAGCGCAAATCTGCTGTGCCGAACGGCCCCCATAAAGCGGACGCACTTGCGGTTGCTGGATCGTTACGGTGCCATCGAAGGCGCGCGCGTCGCCCCAGCTCTCATATTCGTGCGTTGCGGGAATACGCCAGGTCGAGGCGAGCGCAGTTTCGTCTTCGTAGAGCGCGAGCGACACCGAGAACGGCACCCGGCGCAGTGCGTCGGCAAAATTGAGCTCTACCGGCGCGTCATAAATCGGATTGACCCCAAGAATGAGCAGCGTGTCGACCTTGCCGGATGCCATGTCTTGAACAAGTTCGGCGATCGACTGGCGCATCGCGCCCGCATTAACGAGAACCGGCGCAATCAAATGCACCGTATTGCCGAACGCACCGAGCGCTTGGTTGATCGCATCGGTGAGCAGATGAATGTCAGCCGGCTGCTCGCGCCCGGCATGAACGAGCGCCCTGCCCTTGTTCTGCACCAGATCATCGGCCAGGGCCTTTAGCCATGCCGCGCGCCCATTGTTCTGCTGCGCCCATTCTCGCGGCCCGGCTCCGAGCGAACCTGCCAGGTAGCGCAAGGATTCCACGATGTCATCCGGCCGCATTGCCAGGCAATGGTCGGCTTTGGCGCCGAGCAGCGTCGGGGTACTCTCGATGGCATAGACGCGGCTCATGGTCCCGCCGGTCTCGGTCGGCCGCCGCGCCGCCGCGAACTTGCGCGCATGGGCGAGCCAGCCGGGTGCCGCCGAGATCAGATCGCTTTCGACGCCGACTATCCGATCGGCCTTGCCAATGTCGTAGAGCCGTTCGACCGGCCGGCCGAAGCTCATTAGCGCTGCGCTGGACTCGTTGTCGCGATGCAGCGGCTCCCACTGGTGCCAGCGCATTTGCGGCAGCTGCTGCTGAAGCTGCGCAAGCTGCGCCGCGAGCGAGGGGGAACTGACCGCTCCGGTCAGAATGCGCAATCCTTCGCCCTTGCGTGCCACCAAAGAGCCGCGGCGCTCGTGCAAGGCAGCGGCGAAAGCTTCCCACGTGGCGATTTGTCCGTTGCCGACGATCGTCTGCGCGCGGCGGGGATCATAGAGCTGTAGAATGCTCGCCTGCATGATCGCGCTGGCCGCCCCCAGGCTCGCCGGGTGATCGGGATTGCCTTCGACCTTGATCGGCCGCGCCATCTGGTGCGCGACCAGCACGCCGGTCGCGTAACCGTCAAGGGTGACGGCGCTGGCGTAGTAGCGATTACGCCCCGGCACGACGTTTTGCGGCTCCTCCACATAGGGAAGCAGCTGGCGCGGGTTCGGCTCGGGTCCGCATCCCGACAAGCCGCCAAGCGCCAGCGAGGCCGCCATCAGCTGCAGAAAGCGCCGCCGATCGAACGCATTGACGATGTCGCGGAACCGCGGCGCCTCGTTTTCGACCATTGCGGCAAACTCCGGCGTCTCCGCCAGCTCTTCCAGGCTGCGCCAATAGGTCTGGGCCGGTTGCGTCATCGATGGCAAATTCCGCAATCCGATAAATTGCCGGTACGAACGTGATACTTCGCCATCAGCGCCGCGCCGGACGGCGTTTCTGGCGTGCGGCGCCAATGGACATTGAACACTTCCTCTCTCGGGCGCAGGTGAGGGGCTGGATCGCGATGGCATGACAAGCACCAGCTCATGGAGAGCGTGCGTGCCTTCCAGGTCAGCGCCATGTCGCCGATCGGGCCGTGACACTCGGTGCAGCCGACGCCCTTGGCGATGTGGATGCTGTGATCGAAGAATACGTAGTCGGGCAGGGTGTAGACGCGCGTCCAGCGGATCGGCGTGTTGTCCGCGAGACTCTGGCGGTCGGGCGCAAGCATCGCAGCGTTGGTCCAGATCTGCGAGTGACAGGTCATACAGATCGCGGTGGACGGCATGCCGGCTTGCGCCGATTTCTCGATGGCGGTGTGGCAATAGCGGCAGTCGATGCCAAGACCACTGACGTGATGCTTATGGCTGAACGGTATCGGCTGCTGTGGCGCAAATCGCTCTTGCGTGTTGTAGCCGATCACCGGGACGACCCAAATGGCCAGGAGCAGGAATACGCCTATTGCGGTCGCGCCAATCAGCGCCGCATTCATGAAAAGGTTTGCTCGGGGCCCGAAGATCGCCATCTGCTCGCACTCGTGGCTGCCCACGCTCCACCGGGCGAAGCAGATGCGAACGACCCTGGCGTCTCCACCCCCTGCGCTTCGGAGAGAACTCGAGTCCGGCGCGGTTGGTTCCAGCACAGGAACTGATGCGGCAACATGCGCAGCCCTTCGGCGAGAGCCCTTGGTGGCGCCAGGCCGGACCGGCGCATCGAGAGCGCCGGTTTTTTCGCATTCGCGGGTCTCGTGAGCTACCTTAAAACGCAACGTCCGCAAGCGGACCCGGAACATCCTCGCATGCCATTCGTTCAACAAATAACCAATCGAACCTGATGGCGCCAACGCCCCTCCGGCTCCCGCGAGGTTTTTGCCATGACACAGACTGTCGGTGACTTTATCGTTTCGCGCCTCTATGCATGGGGCACGCGCAGAATGTTCGGGTATCCCGGCGACGGCATCAATGGCGTGTTCGGCGCACTCAATCGCGCCAATGGTAAGATCGAGTTCATTCAGGCGCGCCATGAGGAGATGGCCGCGTTTATGGCTTCGGCCTACGCCAAGTTCACCGGCGAGCTTGGCGTTTGCATCGCCACCTCGGGACCGGGCGCTTCGCATCTGATCACTGGGCTTTATGATGCGCGGCTCGATCACATGCCGGTGCTGGCCATCGCCGGACAGCAATCGCGCAATGCGATTGGCGGCCATTATCAGCAGGAGGTCGATCTTGCGAGCCTGTTCAAAGACGTTGCCGGCGCCTTCGTCGAGCAGGCCTCATCGCCCGCGCAGGTGCGCCATCTGGTCGATCGTGCAGTGCGTATTGCGCTTGGCGAGCGCCGCGTCACCGCGATCATTCTCCCCAACGACCTGCAGGAACAACCCTATCAAGAACCGCCGCGTCGGCATGGCACCGTGCATTCCGGCGTCGGGTTTTCCAAGCCTAAGACCGTTCCGTACGATCATGATCTGCGCCGCGCCGCCGACGTGCTCAACAGCGGCAGAAAAGTCGCAATGCTGGTCGGCGCCGGCGCATTGCACGCGACCGATGAGGTGATCGCGGTCGCCGACAAGCTCCAGGCCGGTGCCGCCAAGGCGCTGCTCGGCAAGGCCGCGCTGCCAGACGACCTGCCCTGGGTCACCGGACCAATCGGTCTGCTCGGCACCGAACCGAGCTACAAGATGATGCTCGAGTGCGACACGCTGCTCATGGTCGGCTCCGGATTCCCCTATTCGGAATTCTTGCCAAACGAAGGCCAAGCCCGTGGCGTGCAGATCGATATAGCGCCGGACATGCTGTCGCTGCGTTATCCGATGGAGGTCAACCTCGTGGGTGACGCAGCCGAGACCTTGCGCGAGCTGCTGCCGCTTCTGAAATCGAGAAAGGGTGATGGAGATTGGCGCCAGACCATCGAAAAGAATGTGAAAGACTGGTGGAAGACGCTGCAGGATCGCGCCATGGTTGGCGCAAAGCCTGTCAATCCGCAGCGCGTCGCGTGGGAACTGTCGCCGCGGCTGCCCGATCGCGTCATTCTCACGAGCGACTCGGGCTCGTGCGCCAATTGGTACGCGCGCGACCTGAAAATCCGGCGCGATATGATGGCATCGCTCTCTGGGGGTCTCGCCTCGATGGGCGCCGCGGTACCCTATGCGATCGCGGCGAAATTCGCCCATCCCGACCGTCCGGTCATCGCGCTTGTCGGCGACGGCGCCATGCAGATGAACAATATGGCGGAATTAATCACCGTCTCGAAATACTGGCGGCAATGGACCGATCACCGCTGGATCGTTTGCGTCTTCAACAATGAGGACCTCAATCAGGTGACGTGGGAGCAGCGCGTCATGGAGGGCGATCCGAAGTTCAATGCCTCGCAGCAGATTCCCGATGTTCCCTATCACCGGTTCGCCGAGCTCATTGGGCTGAAGGGGATTTACGTCGACAATCCTGACGCGATCGGCAGTGCTTGGGATACGGCGCTCGCCGCCGACCGTCCCGTGGTTCTGGAAGTTAAGACCGATCCCGAAGTGCCGCCCTTGCCCCCGCATATCAATCTCGAGCAGGCCAGGCACCTGACCGAAGCCTTGGTTAAAGGCGATCCGCATGAAGGCAGCGTGATCAAGGAAACGGCGAAGCAGGTTTTGGCTTCGATTGTTCCTGGGAAGTAGCCGTGACGACGTCGAACTGCGGCGGCGCTCCGATCGAACAATTGCGGGCTGAGGCCTATCGCATCCCCACGGATTTTCCCGAAGCGGACGGGACATACAGCTGGGACGCGACCACACTGGTGGTAGGCGCGACCGGCCTCGGCTATACCTACGCCGATGCCTCGATTGTCTCGTTGATCGGCGGGCGACTGCGCAAGGCGACCGAAGGGCGCGACAGCTCCGACATTCCGGGCACCTGGCTGGCTATGGAGCGCAGCGTGCGCAATCTAGGCCGTTCTGGGCTTGCGGCTTACGCCATTTCGGCGCTCGATGCAGCGTTGTGGGACCTCAAAGCACGCACGCTCCGTCTGCCCCTGGTAACGCTGCTCGGCCGTTGCCGCGAGCGTGTGCCGATTTACGGCAGCGGCGGTCTTACGACCTATTCGCCTGAGCAATTGCGGTCGCAGCTTCGCCGTTGGGTGGAACGCGACCGCTGCCGTTTCGTCAAGGTGAAGATCGGCAGCGAACCCGAGCACGATCGGCAGCGGGTCAAAGAAGCTAAATCCGCAATCGGCGAGCACGAGTTGTTCGTCGACGCCAACGGCGCGTTCTCGGTCAAGCAGGCGCTGGACTTTGCACGGAATTGCAGCGAGTCGGACGTTTGGTGGTTCGAGGAGCCGGTCACTTCCGACGAACGGCCCGGGCTGCGGCTGATGCGCGAGCGCACTCCGCCCTCAATGGAGATCGCCGCGGGAGAATACATTTACACGTCCGACGACGCACGGCTGATGCTCGAAGCCGAAGCGCTCGATGTGCTGCAGGCCGACGCGACACGCTGCGGCGGCATCACCGGCTTTCTGCAAATTGCCGCGCTCTGCGAGGCGCACCACATCGACCTGTCTGCGCATTGCGCGCCGGCGATCCACCGCCACGTCGGCTGCGCAGCGCTGCGGTTGCGCCATCTCGAATGGTTTCACGATCACGTGCGAATCGAACAGATGCTGTTCGACGGCGCGCCAGTGCCGAGCGACGGTGCCATCGAGCCTGATCTCGGCTGGTCGGGCCACGACATTGAGTTTAAGGAAAAGGACGCCGAGCGTTTTCGCGTCGCCGGCGGACCATTATGACCAGGGCTGATAGTGCGCTCGATCTTGTTGCCAATGCGGCGCTCGCCGGCGCCGCCTTGCTGCTCGTGGTGCGGCCGCGCCTCGTCGCGCGCGTCGCGCGCTCGCCGCTGCTGCCAAAAACGCGCGATGTCGCTGTCGCAGCCGTGCATCGGTTCGCGGCGCCGCCTCCGCCGGCGCCGCCTTGGCGCGTACCGAAAGCGCGCCAGCTTGCGCGGCTCATTGCGAAATACTCACCGGCTCGACTGAGCACGGCCCGCGAGTTAGCCAAGGCGGCCGGACGCCGACTCAACGGCAGCGCCGCCCTGCTTGCGTTCTCGGTACTGGCCGACAGCGCGATCGAGCACTATCGCGGCTCGTTTGCCAATCGCGCGATGTACGCGCCGCTAGCGACCGCAGCATTGACGCTTGCAGGCAGCTTGTTCGGCATTGCCGACATGCGCCCTAAAGGCCACGCTGTGCGTGACGCCATCTATGCGGCTGCCGCAGCAACGGGCCTGGCCGGCCTTTGTTTCCATACCTACAACATTCTCAAGCGGCCCGGCGGTCTGTCGTGGCTCAATCTGTTTTATGCGGCGCCAATCGGGGCGCCTGCAGCGCTGACCCTCGCCGGTTTGTTCGGCCGCGGCGCCGAGCGAGTGCGCGACGTGCCGCCGCAACAACGCCCGACGATTCTCGGCATGCCTGCCGGACGCACGCTCGCTGCCGTCGCCGCGGCGGGACTTGCCGGCACCGTGGGCGAGGCCGCGCTCTTGCACTTCCGCGGCGCCTATCAAGACCCCGCGATGGTTCTGCCGGTCACCGTGCCGCCGGTTTCTGCGGCGATCCTCGGCGCCGCCGCATTACGGCCGACACCCAAAACCCATCGGCTGGCACGCTGGTGGCTGAAGCTCACAGCGCTGTTGGGCTTGGGCGGCGTCGGTTTCCATGCGTTTGGAGTAGCGCGCAACATGGGCGGCTGGCGCAATTGGCGCCAGAACCTGTTGAATGGCCCGCCGCTGCCGGCGCCCCCGAGTTTCACCGGCCTCGCGCTCGCCGGTCTGGCCGCGCTGTCGCTGATCGAGGACGAGACCGATGCCTGACCGCTATCCGGGCTACGATGTGCTGCGAAAGCGCAACTCGCCGTCATGGAACGATCAAACACGCGCTGTGATCGACCGGCGCGTCGCGATCGATCCCGACCATCACGTCTTCTTCACCGACGCCGAATGGTCGACGCTGCGCGCGATTTGCGACCGCGTCGTGCCGCAACCGCCGGATCGGGCGCGCCCGGCCCCGGTCGCCGCCATGGTCGACGAAAAACTAAATAGCAACAACGGCGACGGCTATCGAGATGCGCGTTTGCCGCCGATGCGACAGGCCTGGCGGCGCGCCCTTGCGGCGATCGATGCAGAGGCGACGTCGCGTTACGGCCGGCGGTTCTCCGAACTTGGCGCGCTGTTGCAGGACGACCTGTTGAAGGCGGTCCAGAACGGCCAGGTGGACGAAAAAGCGTGGGGCGGCATGCCCGCAAAGATTTTTTTTCATAAACGCCTGCTGCACGACGTAGTCAGCTCCTATTACGCGCATCCGGCCGCCTGGAGCGAGATCGGTTTCGGCGGACCGGCGAGCCCGCGCGGCTATGTGCGTATGTATTTCGACCGCCGCGACCCATGGGAGGCCGCCGAGGCGCGCCCCGGAGGCGAAGCCAAGGCACGCGCGGAGAACGCCCGTGTCGGATGATGCACAACGCAGCCCGCGCGCCATCAACGGTCGCGCCCCAGATGTATTTCGTCGGGGCGGCTGGGTGCCGATGCGGCAATATCCCGAGGACGAAGCGGTCGATTTCGCTATCGTCGGCACGGGTGCCGGCGGCGGCACGTTGGCCTGCAAGCTCGCGGAATACGGCTTCTCCGTTGTGGCGCTCGACGCCGGGCCGTATTGGCGGCCGCTCGAGGATTTTGCCTCCGACGAGCATCACCAGAGCAACCTCTATTGGACCGACGAGCGGATCGTCGACGGTGACAATCCGCTGCAGCTCGGCGCCAACAATTCCGGTAAATCGGTCGGCGGCTCGACTGTGCATTTCGCCATGGTGTCGCTGCGCTTCCGCCCGGAATGGTTCAAGGCGCGAACGACGCTCGGCTATGGCGCCGACTGGCCGCTCGATTGGCGCGAGATGTGGACCTACTACACCGAGGTCGAGAGGGCGCTAAAAATCTCCGGACCGGTCAATTACCCCTGGGGGCCGAAGCGGCCGCGCTATCCGTACCGCGCGCATGAAGTCAATGCCGCCGGCTTGGTGCTCGCCGAAGGCGCCGAGGCGCTCGGCATCGGCTGGTCGCCCACTCCGTTGGCAACGGTCTCGGCACCCCGAGGCCGTTCGCCGCCTTGCGTCTATCGCGGCATGTGCGTCATCGGCTGCTCGACCAATGCCAAGCAAAGCGTGCTCACCACTTGGCTGCCACGGGCGCTCAAAGCCGGGGCGGAAGTTCGCGATCTTGCCATGGTCGGCCGCATCGAGGACGACAAATCCGGTCGCGTCACCGGCGTGCGCTACCATCGGCAGGGCCGGTGGCGCTTCCAGCGCGCCAAGAACGTCGTCGTCGCCGGCTATTCGATCGAGACGCCGCGGCTGTTGCTCAACTCGGCATCGAGCCGCCATCCCGACGGACTCGCCAACTCCTCCGGACTGGTCGGCAAGAACCTCATGGTGCAGTCGAACCAGGCGGTATGGGGGATCATGGAACGCGAGATCCGCGCCTACAAGGGCCCGCCGTCGCTAGCCATCACCGAGCACTGGAACTACACCGATACGGGCAAGGATTTTTTCGGCGGCTACTCCTACATGAGCCAAGGCCCGCTGCCAATCGTCTGGTCGGGTACGCAATCGAGCAAGCGGGGATTGTGGGGCCAGCCGCTCATCGAGGAGATGGAGCGCTACAATCACCAGGTTGGACTGAAAATGGTCGGTGAATGTTTGCCGCAGGAGCGCAATCGCGTCACACTCACCGACGAGCGCGATCAATTCGGCCTGCCAATTCCGCGCGTCACCTATTCTTTTTGCCACAATGACAAGCGCCTGGTCCAACATTCGCTCGCCTTCATGCGGCAGGCGCTGGAGGCGGCGGGCGGCACCGAAATCTGGGAGGAGACCGACGATACGTGCCACCTCAACGGCACCGCGCGCTTGGGCGACGACCCGCGAACGAGCGTCGTCAACGCCGATTGCCGCTCGTGGGACATACGGAATTTGTGGATTTGCGACGGCTCGGTGTTTCCGACCGTGGGCGGCGTCAATCCATCGCTTACCATTCAGGCGATTGCCTGCCGTACCGGCGACCGCATCAAGACGCTGGCCGCACGCGGCGAACTTTAAGTGCTCAGCGCTGCAGGCCGGACGTTGCGTTAATCAGACGCGCCTGCGCCGACTCGAGCCGGCGACTTCTGCGCCGGCACCTGAAGGCGCCCACAGTTGACCTAGTCCGTGGAAAGCACCTGACGCCGTTGAGCGTCGTCGTCACCTGAGCGTGCCAGCATCAAGTTTGGCGCGCCGCAGCTACCCCCTTCTCGCCACATGGTCCATTGCCCGCGCACGCCAGGGCGCGGGTTGCACCGGACGTGGCTCGGAGATCAACCGCACCGCCCGTCATCGGTGTTGTCGAACGCCACCTGTTGCCGGATGATCTGCGCCTGCGGCCCCGACTGAGCCGTTCCGCCACAATAGGCATAAGACAGGGACAAGAGATGCCAATCAGGCGAACACTGATCCGCGGGGCCCAAGTTTATGACCATGACGGCGACGTGCATAAGCCAACCATGGCCGACATTGTGGTTGAAGGAGACACCATCCAGGCAGTCGGCAGCGACATTGACGCGTCCTCCGCCGACGAGTTCATCGAGGCGTCGCATCGACTCATCATTCCCGGGCTGATCAACGCACATTACCATTCGCACGATACGCTCTGCCGCGGTCTGTTCGAAGAGCTGCCGCTGGAATTCTGGCTGCTCTATACGCTGCCGATGGGCGCCAACCGCAGCAACGAAGAGGTGCGGGCGCGGACGCTAGTGGGCGCATTGGAATGCCTGCGCTGCGGCATTACCGGTGTGCAGGACATGCTCGGCCTGGTGCCCCTCAGCGACGAGCAGACGGACGTGGTTATCGCCGCATACCGCGAGGCCGGCATCCGCGTCATCTTTGCACCCATGGTGTGGGATATCCCGGCGGTGGCGATGATGCGCCACGGCTACGATCTGCCGCCCGACGTGCAGGCGATGCTCGGCAACGAGCCGCGGCCGATCGCGGATCAGTTCGATTACCTGCAGCATCAGCTCAAAAAATATCCTGCTACCGGTACGCTGCATTGGGCGCTTGCCCCTTTCGCCCCTCAGCGCTGCTCGTTGAAAATGCTGCAAGGGTGCGCCGAGGTCGCCGCCAAGCACGACCTCCCCGTCTACACGCATGTTTACGAGACGCGCGGCCAACGGCTGATTGCGCGCGAACTGTTCAAAAAGCACGACGGTTCACTGATCGGTTACATGGACGATTGCGGTCTGCTCGGACCTCGGGTGAACATCGTCCACAGCGTCTGGATTTCGCGGGCCGAGATGGAGCGAATGGCCGCCGCCGATGCAGGCATCGTTATCAATCAGCTCAGCAACATGAAATTGAAGAGCGGCATTCCACCGCTGCTCGATCTGCGGGAGGCCGGGGTACGGCTAGGCCTAGGTTGCGATAATTGCAGCGGCACCGACGTGCAGAGCGTGTTCCAGGCAATGAAGATGTTCTGCATGACCGCAGCCGTAAGCGATCCGGAGCCCGGCCCGGGCTTGGCGCATGAAGTGCTGCGCTATGCCACGCTCGGCAATGCTCGCACTGCGGGGCTGTCGCACTGCCTGGGCGCGATCAAGCCCGGCTACAAGGCCGATCTGGTCTTCATCGATCTCAACGATGTCGCCTATCTGCCCTACAACAGCGCTGCGCGCCAGCTCGTCTATACCGAAGCCGGCCGCGGCGTCCACAGCGTCATGGTGAATGGCCGGATGGTTATCCGCGACCGCGTGGTCAAGAGCCTCGACGAAGACGCATTGCGCCGCGAAGTCGCCGACCTGATGCGCCATTTTATTCCTGAATACGAGGCGATCGTGAAATCGCGCAAGGCGGCGCTGCCGCACATGTTGGCAGCGCACCGCGGCGTCTGGGCGGAGGACGTCGGCATGGACCGTTTCATTCCCCGGACGCGCCACCCTCGCAGTCCGTAGGCGCTGCCAGCGTGATTTCGGTGTTGATTTCAGGGCGAGGCGCTCGACGCGCGGCGAACCAGCAGATCCGGACTTCCGCTTTCTCGGCGGATTGATCTATGCTCGGCCGCGCCGAGCGCGGTCAAAGCGGCGGCGCATCGAGGGAGGGACGACGTCATGCGAACTCTGATCGCCGGCCTGTCCATGCTGCTGTGTGCGTCGGCATTCGCACAGCAACAGACTCCGCCAATCATGGATTTCGAATCCGTGCCCAATCCCCTGCAGCTTCCCGACAACATGTATTTCGGCGAAGTCAGCGGGATCGCGGTAAACTCCAAGGGGCATGTCTTCGTCTTGAGCCGTGGCAACACCACCGGGCCGGCCTATGCGGCCGCCGCAACGCAGCTGTTGGAGTTCGACGCCGACGGCAAGTTTTTGCGCGAGATCGGCCACAATCTCTATGCCTGGTCATTCGCGCACATGGTCAAGGTCGACCGCCACGACAATATCTGGGTCACCGATAAGGGCTCGGACATGGTGATCAAGTTCACCCCCGAGGGCCGCGTCGCGATGGTTTTCGGCCGCAAGCAGGAAGCCTCCGACGAGGAAACCGGTCCGCTCAAGCACCCGAAACCGCCACTGCCGGCCGAGCCCGGCCGCTTCCGCCAGGTGACCGACACCGCCTTCGACGGCGCCGACAACACCTTCATCAGCGACGGCTACATCAATTCGCGGATCGCCAAGGTCGATAAAGACGGCAACTGGCTCAAATCCTGGGGCGACCGCGGCAGCGGCCCAGGGCAGTTCAACACCCCGCACGCGATCGCAACCGACGCCAATGGCAATGTCTATGTCGCCGACCGCGGCAATCACCGCATCCAGGTGTTCGACAATGACGGCCATTTCCTGCGCCAGATCGTGATCGATGTGCCGGTGCCGCCGGATGCCAAGCCGGCGATCGGCAACATCCCGGGCGAGGCGCAGATCAAAGCCGGTACCTTCGCGCCCGGCTCGCCATGGACCATCTGCATCACGCCAGGGCCGAACCAAGTGCTCTACAGTGCCGATGTTTGGCCGGGCCGCATCTACAAGCTCAGTCTCGACGGCAAGCTTCTCGGCATGTTTGGCCGAAGCGGCAAGCAGCTCAAGCAATTCGGCTGGGTTCACGCGCTGGCCTGCCCGTCGGAGAACGTACTGTGGGTCGGCGAGTTGCTGAACTGGCGGGCGCAAAAGCTGCTCTTGCATCCGTAATCCGAATTCCCAGCTCGGGCGGTATTCTCATAAGATACGCGATGAGCGGCCTTCTCCAAAGGTGGCGTTGATTCGCCGCCCGCTAGTCTGCCGCTGACCAGCTCTCAGGGTCAGTAGCGATCCTCAGTCTGGGAAGGCCGCTAATGCGGGGCGACCCCAGTGGAGACGACTGCGGAAGAGGTATGCGGTTCGCTCGCCGCCATCCCTGCTGAGCCAAGCGGACAACAGGGGCGTGGGTGGTACACCCTTCTGTCAGGCCGCTCGCACCTCGAGCGGCAGGCTCGCGAAGCCGCGGACGGCGTTGTTAAAGCGGCGCATCGGCTGGCCGGTCACCTCGATGGAGGCGACACGCTGCGCCAGCGCTGTCAGCAGGAGCTCACCTTCCATGCGCGCAATCACCTGGCCGATGCAGACGTGAAAGCCGACGCCAAAGCCGACGTGGCCCTGCACCCGACGCGTGATATCGAAGCGGTCGGGCTGCTCCCAGTGTTCGGGGTCGCGGTTGGCCGAGGCGAGCAACAGCAACGCCTTTTCGCTCGCTGGAACGCGCAGGCCCTCAAGCTCGACTTCGCGCGTCGTCGTGCGGAAGAGGTTTTGGATCGGGGATTCCACCCGCACCGTCTCCTCGAACACATTTTTGGCGAGTGAAGGATCGGCGCGGAATTTGCGCCACTCGCCGGGATTGGTCGCGAGCAGATAGAGTGCGCTGCCGATCGCCGCGACCGTCGTGTCGAGACCGGCCGAGAGGAACGAGCGCACGAGCAGCGCCGCCTCCTCCTCGGTCGCCTCGCCTGCTTCGACGGCCTTGTAGATCTGCGCACCAAGCCCGTCGGGCGCGAGCGCCTCGCGCGCACATTTCGCCATGATCCACGGCACCACCTTGTCGGCTGTCGCGGTCGAGGCGCTAAAGCGCGCATTCAGCGGCCCGAAGCCGTTGAAAACCATGTCGCCATAGGGCAGCAGGTTTTTGCGCCCGTCGGCGTCAAGCCCGACTGCATCGGGAAATACCTTCAGCGGGAACGACTCCGCCAGTTCCTTAATGCCGTCGAACCGGCCTCGCGCGAGAACGCGCTCGACCGCCGCAGCAGCCTCCTTGGCGAACGGCTCGCGCAAGCGCTGCAGCGCCGGCGGAAACACCACCCGATCGACGATGCGCCGCGTGCGGTCGTGCAACGGAGGGTCGGTCTCAAGCAGCAGGCTGGGCGGTCGCCACGGCTTCTCCTTGCCAAAATGTGTGTAGCCCACTCCCATGCCGGAGCAGTAGGTCTTCCAGTCGAGCAGCGCCGGCCGCACCTCCTTGTAGCGCGCCATGCCCCAACAGGCGTATTTCGGCATATAGAAAACTGCCCCCGCGTTCCGCATCGCCGCGTATCCCGGATAAGGATCGGCAATGAACGTGTCGTCGTAGGGATCGATGTCGAGATCGGGCGCGCGCTCGAGCACTTCAGTCATGGGCCGCCTCCCTAGGGTTTGGTGCGAATGATGTCGCAGCGGTGGACGGTAGGCAATCCTGCCGCAAATCGGATCCCTCTCGGGCGATCGCCTCGAACATGTTGTAGCAGGCCTCGATAGTGAGCGGCAGCGCCTTCTGCAATTCGCCTTCCGCTGCCTGAACCAGGGCGATGGACGAGACGCTTCGGGCGAGTCCCGCCTTCTGCATCGCCGCCATGCATTGTCCGCTCGCTGCAAAGATAGCCGGCGACGCAACCTCAAGCGCCAAGACGCTTGCCAATGTGATCGCCGACCCGCAATGCATTTGCGATGATCGTCAAAGTCGGGTTGACTGCGCCGATCGATGGAAAAAAGCTCGCATCGGTGACATAGAGGTTATCGAGCTCGTGAGCTTTGCAATTGATGTCCAGCACGGATTGCGTCGGGTCGGCACCGAATCGCATCGTGCCGGCTTGATGCGCGGTGCCGCCGATCGGGATGTTTTGCCCGAGATAGAGCGAGCGGTCGAACAGATGCGGACGGATTTCGAGCCTGTCGCATAATCCGCGCAGCTTCTCGCGCAGCCGCCGGTGCCCCTCCATGTTGTTCGGTTTGAAATCGAGGATCACACGGCCATCGCTTTCGTAGTAGATGCGATTCTCAGGCCGCGGGAGGTCCTCCGAGGTGAGCCAGAAATCAAGCGAGTGGGCCGCGATCCAATCGAACGGCTTTTTCGGAAACCATTGCATCGATTTGGGCAACCCGTCCCCGCGGATTTGCACGCCGTCCGACTTGCCGACCATCTGGATATGGCCGAGCGGAAAGGGCCAATCGTCGGCGCCGAAATAGAAATCATTGAGGCCCAGCGTCTTCTGAAAGCGGGTGGGGTTCGGCGTACGCGACACCGCCAGCACGACGCTGTTGTTGTGTCGCACGTAATTGCGCCCGACGAGGCCGGAGCTGTTGGCGAGGCCGTGCGGATGCTGTTCGCTGGCCGAGCGCAACATCAACAGCGCCGACGAGAGTGCGCCGCAGGCGACCACGACGATATCGCCGCTATAAACGACGCGCTTGCCTTCTTGCACCGCTTCCACGGCCTCGATAGTGCTGCCGGACGGGTTGGTAACGAGCTTGTCCACATAGGAGCGCGTCACCAGCTTCAGATTCGGATGCTTAGCCAGCGCCGGATCGATGCAGACGATTTGGGCGTCGGCTTTGCCGTTGACGAGACATGGATAGCCGTCGAACGCGTTGCAGCGGATGCAGCGCGAATGCGGAAGCGCCACGCCGTCGCGTTCGTCAAGGAGGATTCCGACAGGCAGATGAAAGGGATGATGCCCTTCGCGCTTCAACCCCTCGAACAGCTGCGCAATGCGCGGCTCGTGAGCAACCGGAGGATAGGCATAGGGCGCTTGCGAGCGCGGCTCGGTCGGGTCTTCGCCGCGTAGGCCGTGGACGTGGTAGAGTTCTTCGGCGGCCTGATAATACGGCTCGAACACATCGTATTTGAGTGGCCAGGCCGGCGAAATGCCGTCGGCATGCCTGATTTCCTCAAAATCCTGCTCGCGCAGGCGCAACAGCACGCCACCATAGACTTTGCTGTTGCCCCCCACGAAGTAGTGCAACCCGGGATGAAAAGCGCTGCCGTCGGAACCATACCAGGTTTCTTTGGCTTGATAGCGTGCGTTGATAAAGACGGCCTGGCTGTCCCAGTTTTCCCGCTCGCGCGGCAAATAATCGCCCCGCTCCAGGAGGAGAATCCGTTTTCCGGTTTGCGCCAGACGCTGGGCAACCGTCGCGCCGCCCGGTCCGGAGCCGATTATGACAACGTCGTAATGTTCTCCGCTCATCCGTCGGTTCCAGCGGCCACCCGGCACGGCATTGAAGGCGAGGGATAAGTAACGATCACGCGAATGGTTCAAAACGGCGCATGATTGGGGACTAGGCGGGACGGACTTGCGACCCGGGGCGTTAGTGCAATGACGACAGCCAGTATCGTTCTGATCTTCCTGATCCGCCTGTTTCTTGTCCTCCTGTTCCTGCCGTTCAGCGCCTTGGACAAGGTATTGGATTTCCGCGGCGCTGTGGCGCAGGCCCAGGAGGCGGTGCCGAGCCGGGTCGGCGCTATGGCCTTGGTCATGGCTGGGTTGTGGGTCGAAGTGTTCATGTCGGCCGGTGTCTTGTCTGGCATCGCTGACCGGGCCTGCGCTTTCGTGCTCGCGGGCTACTGCGGGGTGACGGCCCTGCTGTGGAAACAGTTCTGGGCGCCCGGTGATTTCTGGACTGCGAGCGACGGCAAGGCGCGCGCTCTGTTTTGGGATTTTTGGAAGAATCTTGCTCTGGCGGCGGGATTTCTGCTCATCGCCTTCGGGACGAACGCCGCTTCAATTTCCCAGGTTCTCGCTCACCCTACGATTTCGACCCATCCCTATCGCATACCCCCGGAGCAAGGCTGACGTGAGCGCGGAGCCTTTGCCTTCCGTTTCCTATTGGCACGTCTGGACCGATGGGGAGGGCATCAGTCATCAATCGCGCTGCCGGCTGAGTGAATTTCACCAGGCGCCGATCCAGCCCGGTGCTACCCCGCAATGGATTGGCGCTAAGATGCGTCACCAGGCCAGCGTCTTGGTCACGGTGCTGCCACCCGGCTGGATCGGCAATTGGCACGAAAATCCGCGGCCGCAATGGATCATTCCGCTGTCCGGTCGCTGGTTTGTGGAAACCATGGACGGGACGCGCGTGGAGATGGGGCCAGGCGACGTTTCGTTCGGCGAAGATCAAAACACGCGCGAGCTCGACGGCAAGCGCGGACACCTGTCCGGCACGATCGGTGCGGACCCGGCGGTGCTCATGCTGGTGCAGTTCGAAATCGCGCCGACCATCGGCCCGGCCTGCCGCTTCAGGTGATCCATGCGCGAGTTCGAGACCCGACTTCCCTGCTTCGAGCGCTACATTCTGGCTAATGCTGGCTTGGAGACGCTCGCCAGCGGTTTTCGCTGGATCGAGGGGCCGGTGTGGATGGGCGATGCCAATTGCCTGCTCTTTCAAGATATTCCGAACGATCGCACGATGCGTTGGCTCGAAGGACTTGGGGCATCCGTGTATCGCGCGCCTTCGCACTACGCCAACGGCCAGACTCGCGATCGCCAAGGCCGCCTAATCGCTTGCTCACATCGCAAGCGCTGCCTGTTGCGTACCGAGTATGACGGCCGCGTCGTCACATTGGTCGAGCGCCATGCCGGAAAGCGGTTGAACGCGCCCAATGACGTGGTCGTGAAATCCGACGGCTCGATCTGGTTTACCGATCCGCTCTACGGCATTTCCAACGATTATGAGGGCGGTCGACAGCCCTCTGAGCAACCGCCGGCGGTCTATCGGTTCGATCCGGAAACCGGCGCCATCCACATTGTCGCCGATGATTTCGACGGCCCCAACGGCCTCGCCTTTTCGCCGGACGAGCGGCGGCTCTACATCGCCGAAACCGGCGATCAAAGTCATCCTTCACCGCGGCGATACATCCGCATTTTTGAGCTCAAGGCGGACGGCAAGACGCTCTCGGGCGGCGACATTTTTCACAAGATCGAGCCGGGCTACTGCGATGGCATGCGCCTCGACGAGGACGGCAATATTTGGAGCAGCGCCGCCGATGGCGTCCACTGCATCAGCCCGCGCGGCGAATTATTGGGCCGGATCTTCGTGCCGCATGTCGTTGCCAATCTCACCTTCGGCGGTGTCGTCAAGAATCGGCTGTTCATCGGCGGCTCAAACACGCTCTATTCGATTTTCCTCAACTGTCGGGGCGCGCAAACGCCGTGATTTCGGTCCGCTCGCTGGTGCGTATCGTCCTCATCTGCAGCGACGCCGAGCGCCTCGCCGGGTTCTATCAGCGCGCCTTCGGTTTCGCCGACATGAGAAACACCCCAATGGCCGATCCCGCTGTTGCGGAATTGATCGGTCTCGCCGGCGGTCGGGTCCTCTTGAAGCTGGTGAGCCTTGGCGATCAGCACATTGCGCTGGCTCAGCCCGAACCTCCGGGTGCGAGCTATCCGGATCGGATTCTGGGATGGGATCCGCGTTTTCAGCATTTTGCTATCGTCGTTGCCGATATGAAGGCGGCTCTCGCAACGCTGGAGGGACTTTCCGGCTGGCAAGCGATTTCAGTCGGCGGCCCGCAAACATTGCCGCCGACCTCCGGCGCGGTGACGGCGTTCAAATTTCGCGATCCTGAAGGACATCCTCTCGAACTTCTCGCATACTCCCCGACGGCGGCCCCGGCTCATTGGGCGCGCAGATCGGCCAAGACCTGCCTTGGAATCGATCACTCCGCCATTTCTGTCGCCGACACCAGCCGAAGCGTGGCGTTTTACCGCCGGCTTGGACTGACGCGCATCGCTGCTTCTCTCAATGCGGGTCTGGAGCAGCAAAGGCTCGATGACATACCCGGCGCTCTTGTCGAAGTGACGGCGCTGGCGCCAGCGTGTTCAGTACCGCATGTGGAACTGCTTTGCTACCGTGGCACGTTCGATCGCAATAGGCCTCCGACCGGGGCCGCTGATGCGGCGGCCACACAGCTTGTCTTCGATGTCCCTGGCGACGAGTTTGCGCCACTCATCGAACGGATGCGGAAGGCGGTCGTTCGCGGGCCGATCGCGTCTACGACAGGGTTATCGCGCGCTCTGTTGCGCGACCCGGACGGGCACTGGCTGTGTCTGGAAAGCGCGCTCAGTTAGGGTTTGTGACTGGAATGTATGTATCGTGTTTTTGGTTGGTCTCGATAACACGCCCATCGACAATGAAGACAAACATTATTGTGCATCGGCGCTTGACCGCTGCTAGAAATCTGCGACAGCTGCTCGATGAGTTGTTAGGCTCGACTATCTGGGCGCGCTCGAGCGCTATCGCCTGGAGGCTGCATCGCCCGAAGTGCACGCGCGGCTACAGGTGAGCCTCGCGGAGCCGTTGCCGGTGGCACCGTCGCTGGATCAGCTCGGCCTGGTGCTGCGAGGTGGTGATATCCCGCCGGCAACTCGATGTTCAGGCAGCCGCAGACGGCTGCTTAGCAAACCGGTCATAAGCTGCGCGTACAGCATCTTTGCCGTAGCGCCGTTCCAGCCTGCGCACCACGAAGTGCGCTCGCCCCACCTGCTGAAAGTGGTCGACAAACGCGTAGTTCACCGCCGCGCCGCCAAGCGCGCCAACAAGCGGCACGGCCTGCGCCGCAAGCTTCTGCGAGACAACAACGCCGAAGCGGGATGCGATCTGTGCAACAAGTCGCACCAGCACAGGCGCGCCTTCCTCCAAAACACCCCGATCAACGATAAAGCGAGCAGCCTCAGCAACTGACTTGGCGAGCAGCCCACGTACCGCAAAGTAGCCGCTGTTCGCCGCATCTTCACCGCCTTTGAGCCCGCCCAAGGCGAACACCTGCAAACAATTCAAAGCGGTTTCTGGATCGGTCAGGTCTTCACCCTCGTTTCGGGCAACATCACCAATAGACCGCAACATGATGATTGTCGAAATCGGAAGCTCGATCGGCAATGCAGCAATGCCAAAACCGCCGCCGACTGCACCCGACGTTGCCGCCATCGCCTTGTGCAGCACACTTGAGACGGCGGCCTTCGGCTCGTTTTCCATAGTTCGAAATGCCACTGAAAGCGCCGCGTTGAGCGCCGTCGTCATCGCTGCGGCAACTGCCCTAGACGCCGTCTCGGGCAGCGCACGACCGACCAGTTCGATTGGTTTACCGCCAATTTCGGCTAGGCGAGCGGCGAATCCAGGATGCTCCAGGGCCTCAACGGCTGTACGCAGAGCCAAAAGGTCGTGTTCCTGGATCTCAAGTTGGTCTTCCTGCATATCTAAATGTCTTTCAGGGTTCAAAAAACGAGATAGACATAAGCGCTGCTCTTGCGCACGCAAAGTCCCGTTTGCGGGATATTGAACGGCAAGGAAGGCGTCGCCCAGGGCTGGACATGGCGGACGGCTTCTGGAGCCCTTCGCTGAACAGCGCGCTCTTGTTTCCGGTCCATTTTCGCGAGCTCCATCTGGCACCGATCGAAGATGAGCCCGCACGCTTTTTCGCGACGTTTTGTTGGACCGGCATCGTGAGGTGTTTTGAGGCCGAATGGAAGCTTCTAGCAGGACCATTGCCTGGAATTCAGACCACGGCGATGGTTAAACTTTTTGCTGCACACGCCCCAGTGCGCAGAGCTATCCGGACCACCCGATCAAGATCGTCGGCGGCCGGAGGGCCGCTCGGGATCGTCGCCGCGCAGTTGCGGAAAAGCTGACCGGCAGCGTGTGAGCCGCGCGGATGCCAATATTGCGGCTCGTCAGAATTGTCCAGTTGAGGCGGGCGGCAGACACGCGTCGACCTAACCGAGAGCGTGTGACGGTCGTGCAAGAGGGAATCAGTGTTGTGAACCGGATGAAGGCGACGTTGATGCGGTGTGGCATTCGCACCTTCAAGGTCAACCTCCGCAAGGCGACCGTCCATCTCGCGACGGTGCGGGCGCGGAAGCCGAACCACTCCCGTCGATGCGGTCGCTCATCCCGGTAGACAGCTGCATCGCCCGAGCTCGCCCCCGGGAAACCCGGGCTGGAGGAGTACAGGCGAGCACGATGATCAGACTGCGACGGAACCCGTCTAGCGGAAGTTACCGCCTTAAGATGGCCATCGGAAGGGCTCCAGAGCAGAATTTCTATGGCCGCGATTCGCCCGATCAGCTCGCAACGCGGCGACGCGTGGTGCAGTGGCAGCGCAGAGGCGGGAACGCAGCGCAAGCTGACGACTTGCCTGTACGTCAGCGCGTGTTCTTACGAGCGAACCGGCAATCGAGCCTCGGACCAAGGGTCTGGCGGCACGCTTCGCCGGACACTCATTCGGGCAGTTCCGCGGAGGCGGGCGTGCGGGATCGTTTCGTTCGGGTCGCAGTGGTGGTGCTGATCGTCCTGCTCGCCGTCATCGCGGCGCAGCCCTACCTGGACCGCGTCCTATCAGGCTCGCCCCGCCCCGTCGAGGCGCGCGGCGATCTCGCCGAGAGCGAGCGGACCGCGATCGACATCTTCGCCCGGGTCTCGCCCTCGGTGGTGCAGGTCGCTGGCGCGCGCGCCTCGTTTTCGTGGTTCGACCAGGGACAGATGAGCAGGCAGACCGGCACGGGCTTCATCTGGGATGCAGCTGGCCATATCGTGACGAACAACCATGTGGTGGAGGGCGCGGACCAGCTGGTGGTCCGGCTGTCGACCGGCCAAGTTCTGCGCGCCCAGGCGATCGGCACGGCACCCAACTACGATCTCGCGGTGCTTCGCATCCAGCGCGGCTCAGGGATCCCGGGACCGGTGGCGATTGGATCATCCGCCGACCTCAAGGTCGGCCAGTGGGCGTTCGCGATCGGCAATCCATTCGGTCTCGACGAGTCGTTGACCACGGGGGTCATCAGCGCGCTCAAGCGGCGGCTGCCAACCAGGGGAGGACGCGAGGTGAGCAACGCGATCCAGACCGACGCAGCCGTAAACCCGGGAAATTCCGGCGGGCCCCTGCTCGACTCGAGCGGCCGCGTGATCGGCGTGACGACTGCGATTCTGTCGCCTTCCGGCGCGAATTCGGGAATCGGCTTTGCCATTCCGATCGACGTGGTCAATCGAGTGGTGCCGGAGCTGATTCGCAACGGACGGGTGCCAACGCCGGGCATCGGCATTGTAGCGGCAGACGAAGGGGTCGCCGCACGCCTCGGGGTCGAGGGCGTCGTCGTCGTGCGGACCGCGCCAGGATCGCCGGCCGCACAGGTCGGGTTGCAGGGCGTCAACACCACGAACGGCACCGTTGGCGACGTGATTGTGGCTGCCAACGGCAGGCCGGTTCGCCGGCTGGCGGACCTGTCCGACCAGCTGGACCGCACGGGAGTAGGCAACAATGTCGAACTCTCGGTGCAACGCCAAGGACGCACGCGCACCGTCCGGGTGCAGGTCGCCGACGTCAGCCGAACGCCGTCTTGAGAATCATCCGGCCTACAGGACTGGCTTGGCCAGGACATCTTTTGCGCGCGGCAGGTACCGGTATTCCGCTCATCCATCGAGGCGATCACTTGCGGGTCGCGGGCCTTGCGCCTACCATAAGAACGGTCCTGGGTGTTCCTCTTTCAGTTCAGCCACGGCGACTCGAGGTCCCCGGCGCAGCGAGCGCGCGTTCCATTTCCGCGTGCCGCTGCTTCTCTTCACGCATCATCCCGCCATTCATCTAAAATGCCTCTGATGACTACACTGATACTTTTCGCTGCCGCCTTTGTTGGCGGAGCGTTAAATTCGCTTGCCGGTGGCGGCACCCTGGTGACATTTCCGGCTCTGTTGTTCGCCGGGCTCACTCCTATAAACGCCAATGCTTCAAGCATCGTTGCCCTGTTTCCGGGGACATTTGCCGGGGCGTGGGCCTATCGGCACAGCATTCTCACAATCACCGAATTCCGCGTGCGGAGTGTTTCTATTCTCAGCCTTATAGGCGGACTGATCGGCGCATTTCTTCTGCTGTCTACTCCACCCACTCTTTTTGCCGGCATCGTTCCGTCGTTGATCCTATTCGCGACAGTCGTGTTTGCAGTCGGCAATTTCGCACCTCTGAAGGTGATCCAGCGCATGAAGCTAGGGCCGCGCGGCGTCCTAGTTGGACTTTTCATTATTGCGATCTATGGTGGCTATTTCGGCGGAGGAATAGGCTTCCTGATGCTGGCCGCCCTCACCTTGTTTGGAATGCGAGACATCAACGCAATGAACGGCCTCAAAATGGTCTTGGTGGGTGTCATGACGATTTCGGCAATCGTTGCGTTCGTCATTGCAGATGTCGTACGTTGGACAGAGACTTTACCGATGCTGGCAGGTGCAATTGCCGGTTCGTATACTGCCGCTCGCTGGGCGCAGAACCTGGATCAACGGCTGATCAAAGGCTTCGTTATCGTTCTTGGTGCGGGACTGACCGTCTATTTTTTCTGGCGTGGCGTCTAGACGATGCGAACAGCTAACGGTTGCGATTTCGGAACTCGACATCCACTTTTGATGATCCTGCCTTTGCCTGGCGTAAACGCCAGATACGTCACGCGACACGGAAAGTTTAGCCTAAGCCTAGGCCATTGCGGGGCACTCTTGGAAGTGATTGTGCTTTGGATGGCGCAACCGCCGTGCGCTTTATGCGTGCGATGATGGAGAAGATCGGGTGCGCCGGCGATGAGATCGCGCCTTTTAAGGGCGGCGTCCGAATTGGACCTTGATGCTGTCGAAGTCGTGGTTGACGCTGGGAAGGTGATCACCAAGCCGGCCCCCGTGTGGAAGCTGCCAGCAGGTCGGGTAAACAACGACAGGGGGCACGAAGTCCCGCTCAGTCCGACAGCTCTCGATACGTCCTAGCGGGGCTGCCGCGCATCGGCGACGAGTTTGTGCTCACCACTACCGGCACGGGGCGGCGTCGAGCGGCTACGAAAGGGCAAGCGTAAGCTCGACGACCTGCTGCCTTCAGACAGCGGCCCTGGCGCCTGCACCACCTGCGGCGAACCGCAGACAGCGGCATCGCCCGATTGGGCATCAACCTGCTGGTGATCGAAAACGTAACCATGCGAGCAGCAGTTTCGCCGGCATCGTTGCAATTTATCAAAAGCATGATTTTGCCGGGGCAAAAAACGAGCGGCATTAGAGGCCTGGGGCCAACACGTGCTTACCCTCAGCCCGAATCGAACAGCACTCAAAGCGGTCAATACGTGATCGGAACCTGCGGCTGATCTTCCAGCAATGCGTTAAGCGCACGTTCGATCTTGTCGGTCGACGTCTCACGCGGCGCCGCTTCCCTCAACAACCTGCAACACTGCACTCTGTGGCGTGTGTAGGCCAAGCATCACGCCGCGCTCGCTCGATGATCGTGGTTACGAGAGCGCCACACTGAACGTCGCCTTCGCGCGCGCGCTGATAGAAAACCTCCTGAAGTTCGTCGAGCCGCGCAAGCTCAAGCGCAAGCGTGTGGTGCCTAATCTTCTCCATGTCGTCGACACCGCCCAGCGATCGATCACCTCGTTCACTTGCGCCACACTAACACCCCGTGACCCGGCGATTTCGCGCACAGAACGGCCGCTGATGCGTTGCTCGATGATGGCATCGTCTGAGCGCGGAGGGCGCACCCGCGTATCGTGGGCGCACCCGCGTATCGTGGCCAGCTTTGGCGAGCGCAGGCGCGGCGCCCTAACCGCACCCGCGACCGACGGCACGCCGCGCTTGCCACGCGGAGGAGGATCGGACTTGAAACGAAATTCCCCCGCCTGGCAGGCCGGGTTTGAAAAACTACTGACCTAGTCGTACCAGAGTGGCGTTTTATAATACTCGTATACTGTGCGATCGCGCGAGCGATCAGACCAATCCCACTCCGTGTTCCGTTTGAACTTTGGCGCGCCCTTGAGCTGATCTTCCGTGACGTTGGTCTTGTATCCTCCAAGATTCGTATCGTACTTCAAGCTGGCCCATGGCATCGGATAGTAGTCTTCGCCCATTCCCAAAAAGCCACCAAACGACACCACCGCGAACGCGACCTTGCCACTGATCTTGTCGATCATTACCCGTTGGACGCTGCCGATCTTCTGGTTGTCGGCTCCATAAACTGCGGTTCCTTCAACTTTGTCGCTGCCGATGAGTGATGCAGTTTCACGGCGACTGTCTACGGTCGTAGCCATATGACACCTCCTTAGCAGTTGATGCTTCCATACAGGATAAGCATCTGCTTAGGTGAAGCGTTCCGACGCCTCTCAATGTCCGACGTTTGGCGCTGCTCCACACCTTAAGGTCGATGAAATAGACCAGCTCAGGTCGGTCGCCCTTAGGTCACAAAGCCGGCACAATTGGCCCCGCACCATCGCCGCGAAGCAACTCTGCGCGCGCTCGCGGACAAACTGCTTTTTCGTGCGAGCGGAGCGGAGCGCCATTGTCGCGGTGCTCGGGCAGGAGCAGATGCCGGCGAAGCATTCGTCCTTATCCTGGCGGAAACCGGACATGGCGATGGGCAGCGATGTGCCTGCTTCTACGGAAAGGAACAAAATTCAACAAGGCGCACCACCACGTAAGCCGCGCTGCGGCGGATTGGTCACGACAAGCCGCAAAGCCGCGTCACCGTCGGGTGGAACTCATCCGATTCCGGCGCGTCCTCGGCGCTCGAGGAAACATTCGGCGGCCGCGCGGCCGGGCAACTTCTAAACGCGGCCGGACCGTGCCGGCCTCGGCATTTGCGTCAGCTCCACTATTCTCCGCTCAAGTATCCGGCGTTCCATAACCGTTCGGTGCTCCACAACGGTGGGACGCTCTACGATGGTCTTGCGCTCGAAACTGTTGGCCTTCTTACCATCGTTCGCCGGACGACGTGCTCCGCTCTACCACAGGAGGCCCTTCCACTGCCGTTTGATGCTCAATCACCGTGCGTGAATAGCTGTCTGCCAATGCAGAGGTGAACGGTGTACCCACAGAAAGCGCCGCGATCGCCGCCGCGCCCGGATTACTATTGATTTCATACGCGTTTTTCTGGCCTCCATTTTCCAGTACATACCCAAACCAAAGCGGGCGGCAGTGGTTTCCGCTTCGACGTGCGTCAGCCGGTCACGGACAGAACGGCGAGATTTGCCCTCACATTTCTTCCCGCTGTATTCGGAGTCCGCTTCAAAGGTGTGGTGTAGGTGAAACTCCAGGGGGGTGAGTGGAGTTACGTAGGTGTCATGCTCTTCGGAAGGCATCCACGACGATGATTAGGCTGCTAGCTTGCTGCGCGCTTTTGCTGCTATTGCCTGCTTCTGCAGTGAAAGCACAGCACGATCGGGGGGGCGCCAACGATTACCGGTCGATCATTCCTCCCGATTGGACGATAACGCGGCCACGGCAAGATGTCCGACGGTTTATGTCGCCGGACCGCAGCGCTTGGCTCTCGCTCTATGCTGGTCCCGTCGGTCGCGAATCCGTCCGCGACCACATACAAGGGCTGAAACGCCATTTCGGGACTGGCGTGACGACTTACGAGCGCGGCGGTGAGACGTGGCTCGTCTTGTCTGGCTTCAAAGGAAGCCGGATCTTTTATCGCAAAGCCATGCTCGCCTGTGGCGGCCGAGCCTGGCACTATCTCGAGTTTCAATATCCAAGAAGCGAAAAGCGAGCGTTCGACGAATTCGTCACGCGAGCCTCCTCCGCGTTGCAAGCCTATTCCAATGTGGGCTGTAATCCGGCACAAGTAGCCGCGGGCCCAGGCGCGCCGAGGCTTCCACACTGACCTACTAGAAGGCGGCCCAGGACAGGCGGCGCCTAGCTCGGCGTGTCTCGGCCACAGAAGCATCGCGCATCGGCTCAAAGATGCGGCGCTAGCGCTCGATCATTTCAACGGTCTTTGGCGCGATTGACGGAACGCACCGGAGGGCGCTAGTTCGGCGATGCGAGCAATGGAATTGCAGGCAATGAAAAAAATCTCAGTTCAGCTTGTCAGGATCGTCGGCTCTGCGGCTCGACGCCTCGGATTGAGGTGGCATGTCGGTCGCGGCGTCGGAACTTCGCTCCTTTAGGACCGCTCATTTTTCAACGCCGTTCTCGCCTATAGCTCTCGGATAAATGCTTGTAGGGCTTCGCCGATTTTCGCCGGCGCGTCCTCTTGAATAAAATGAATGCCGCGCACCTTGACCTCGCGCTGATTGGGCCAGCACCGGCAGAAGTCCACCGCGCGGCCGACCAGGATCGACCCGGGTTCAGCGGCAATGAACAGCTTGGGCAACTTGCTCTTCGCCAGCCACTCGCCGTATTGCGTCACGAGGGCAACGACGTCGGCGGGCTCGCCATCGATCGGCAATTCGCGCGGCCATATCAGCATCGGCAGGCGCGCAGCGCGCTCGCAAAACGGCGCACGATAGGCGTTCATCTCCTGTTCGCTGAGCCGCCGCAGGATGCTTTCGGGCAGCACGGTCTCGATGAAGAAGTTCTCGTCGAGGACGAGGCGCTCGCCTTCCTCAGACCGCATCGCCCGGAACATGGCATCGCGGCCGTTCGGGAAATCGGACCAGCGGCGGGGCTGGAGAATGGCCTCCATGTAGGCGATGGCTTTGATCTGTTCGGGGTGACGGAACGCACGATAAAAGCCGAGCGCCGAGCCCCAGTCGTGCACGACGAAGGTGACATTGCGCGTCAGGGCCATCGCCTCGAGCCACTCATCGAAATATCGCGCATGATCGACGAGGCGGTAAGCCTGCGTCGGCGATTTTCCCGATTGCCCCATGCCAATCAGGTCGGGAGCGAGACAGCGTCCGTATTGACTGAGATACGGAATGATGTTCCGCCACAGATAGGAGGACGTGGGATTGCCGTGAAGGAAGACGATCGGGTCACCTTCTCCGGTGTCCACATAGCTCATCTCGCTATCGAGAACACGCATTCGCCGTCGGGGATATGAATCATTGGCATTGATAGGTGTATTCATCGCGCAAGCTCCGCTGTGTCTCGCCTCGCACATAGGGCCTCGCCGCTCGGTCGGCAATTCGCTAATTTCGCGCAATCGCCAATCGTTTCCGCACAGGGCCTACCGACTTGGAGGAAGTCCGCTTCTTCGCGGTGCTCGCGCGACATGGCAGCCTCTCAGCAACTGCGCGCGCTGAGCGTGGACTGAGGCCCTTCCAGTCGGTCGTGCCTACCGGTGCACCTCCTGCTTCGCCGGCACAAAGAGGACGTGAACGCTATTTGCTCCACAGTCGGTAAGATCGGGCAATCTTGGCGTCAGTCCAAAGCTTCAAAATCGGCTAACGAGTGCAGAAGTGATAAACGTCCTCCAAATCAGGGTCGGGATTATTGGCGAAGCAACTTGCTTCGTACGCCAGCGTGTAGCACATGTGGAGCGTTAACATGCCTAGAGGCCAGCAGGAGCAGCCCATGCGAGTCGAAAAGCGAGAACTTTACCGCAGTCCCAACGGCGATCGTTGGTATCTCGCCCGCGACGTCGATTTGGGACAGGTATTTATTTGGCATAAGGCCAATCCCCCATCCGGCGGCAAGGCAACACGCATCGAGCTCGGTGCATTCCTGGGTCCAGCTCAAGTTGGCCATGGTCCGGAACATCAAGAGTTGTTGCGGCTGATCGGGACGTTGGTTGAGCGCGACCAGTTCTCCGAAACCGAAACTACGAGGATCACATCGCACGCGAAGAGCCATATTGTGGAACTGAGTGACGGCTCAAGATGGCGCATTTGGCCGGGCGACCTCGCCATGACGCTCGGGTGGACCCCCGAAGTCGAAATTAAGGCTTTGCCGATCGAGGACGAATTTTGTTCCCATGTTCTCATTGACCAATCGGAGGGGTCCAGGGTGCGTGCGATCGAGGCAAGTAACGATTGGCCTCTCGAAAAACTGCGCAAGTCCTTGCGCAGCGGCTGAGCCCCCGAACTCGCTGAGGCCTCTTGCCCGATCGCGAAAGCCGCCCCCTCGCGCCGTCGGCTCCGAGCTGATCGGTTATCTCCAGAAGTCCTTAAATCGGGTCGGCGTCAGCTCGATGTAATGGGCGCTTCACCATCACCCTCGGCCATTGCTCGAGCACGCGCGAGCATCGCCGTATCCTCGCCTTGCCGTGAAACTTCCACGCCGAGATTCGCAAGCCCCTGGGGAGTGTACGCGTGGACGAACGTTCACGTGTAGCAAAGAACCTTCGCAGTCAAGGCGGATCAACGGCGAGGCGGAGCATTCCGCGCAGCCGGGCACGGCGATCGAGGTCATGGTTGATGCGAGACCCAGCACGTCGACTAGGGCGCTCTCTCCTCGACGAGAATCCTCGCAACCAGGCGCCGGTAACGTTATTACGCGGCTGCTTCTTCGCGATAGGGGAGAACGGCGGGTTGAGGCCAGCTTGCCCGACGCAGTGGATGCCGGGGACCGAGCGGTGTAAATACCTGCTGGCCCAATCCAAACCGCAGCAGCGCCGGCAGGCGGCAGGCGAGTTCCGGAAACTCGATGTGGCGGCGGCGGCGACCGGAGCGCGGACACAGAAACCACGTCCGCAATCCGCCGAGATGCGGCTCGTGCATTAGCGGAACGCGAGTTCCATCTACTGATTCATATTGCCGAGGCGGCTCACCCTCCGCGCCTCGGCTGAACCTCCACACCCGAACTTCAAGCCCGTCGATCAGACCTCGGCAGCGTGCGCGCGCCTTGAGCGGCGAGATCGTCGAGTGATCAGTCTCCACCCGAAAAAACCCTTCAGGCCAGATTTTCAAGCCTTCGGGTCGACCATGACGGTCGAAGCAAGCGCATGCCTAGAATCGGACGCCTGCTCGGGCTCGGCCAATCAAGAAGCGGACCTGGTCGCGATCGCCGCCAGACCGACTCGAGGGACGAGTGGTCATCGAGACCTGCACTACGCGACACCTAATAGAATGAGCCTCGGGCAATGCCCAAGGCTCAGAGTTGAGTGGCCACCGACCGAGTCTTTGCTTCTTATCTTCCTTCCTAGGCGCCCGGTTCCTGCTAATGAATTGTTTTTCGGTTCTTCCTGCGGCGCTCGCGCATATCCGCCTCTTCTCGCTCCATCAAGGCGGCGCACCTAAGCCATCGCTCGGCTAAGCGCATCCACAACTCCTTATCCTTTGGGTTCCGAGTTTTACACGCCATGGCTTCGCATTCAGCGGCGAACCGCTGGAAGTGCTCGAGGCTCATGAGGCTTCTCTCCCGAGATTTGTCTGATAGCCGCGAAACGTCAGATGGAAAGGTTCGGTTCCAACGAGTTTTTGACATTTTTATGATTTTTATGAAGCCGGTCCTCCTCCACTGGAACAGCACCTCGGTTTTGCTCATTAAATTACGAGAGGGCTATTGCTCGGTGTCGGTTATGTCAGAACGGAGAGGACATGACGGCAATATGGCTCCAGCGCCTTATTTCCGACAACTGGTGGAAGATGCCGAGCGACTCAGCCTCGAAGCGGCCTTACGCGACGCTTTTCCTGTCGTGGAGAAACTTCCCGCTGACCTGATCGAGCTTGCGAGCCGCCTGAACTCGTCGCAAAAGCTGATGCGCGGCTGACCCATTTAGGCGGCTAGGCCCGATGGTGGCACGCAATCGACAGCTTCGACCGTTTGAAGGACGATTTTTCCTTTTGAGCGCCAGTCGAAATCTATTCACCCCTTAAGGGGCTCAAGGCAGTTCCAGGCAAGCTTCCGGCGGCGAGATTTGGTACCGAAGAGACGTTTCCAGCGAACACATCTTTCGAAAAAATTGAATACAATGTTCGATTCAAACAAGATGCAAGCGCTGTTACATTATTTTCAATTATGGTTTTATTGACGCCGGTTGTGCTGTGAAAGCCAACCCCGCCGTAAACTCAGAGAAATTAAGTGCGCAGACGCCAGCAGAGGCGGGGATGCTGAGGCTCTTACTTTTTCCCGGCGCTATTTTGCTGATGACAAATAACTCCTTTGCTCAAGTTCCGAGCCCGATGCAATGCCAGCAAGTAAGGGACGCCGTAGCTCGATATGGATACGCCGCCGCCAGACGGCACGCCCTCGCTAGCTACCGGCCGGCGGCTGTAAGGGCCGGCGATCGATGTTTGATAAAAAATTCCAGGAAACCTCATCGGGCGCACTACAGACATTACAGGACGCATTAAGCCTGCGACGCGAGGGCCAGGACGCAGTCAACGCCATCACCGACAAGGCCGAGCGCAGTCATGCGGCTTGGTGTATTCGATGAAGGTGCTGATGCGGCCGATTTGAAGGTTTCCAAATCGAATGCAATCGCAGCCTTGATTACCTCTCGGTCGTTGGTGCGCGCTCGACGAATTGGAGAAATGCTGCCAGAAGAACAAAGCCGCCCTCACGCTTGCCCATGGCGCCGAGCGATGATGGTAACGACGCCTATTTCATCGAGAGTTTCTGCAAAAGGCACGGAATCTCGAAGGCCACGTTCTATCAAGGCCTCGTGCCGTCGACGTTCAAGATCGGCAATAGAACCTTGATCGGCAAGGAGTCCGCCGCAGCCTGGCGCGCCGGCAAATGACGCGCCAAGCCGACGAGCGCCGCGGGGATCGCGAGCCGTCCACTCCATCCCGCCCTGGCCCTCACTCAGACGCTGTTCTGAGGGGCGAAAGTTGGCCTGCGCCACACTGCGTCAGGGCTGCGACTACGCCCGGGCCAATGCCGGCAACGACACGCGCCAATCCAGGATTGGCTAGGCCATCAATCGATCCAGCACACGAGAGATACACGCAACTGAGCGCAGCGCCGTTCAAGGACTTCTGGAGGTAGGGGGCTTAGCGTCGAGGTCGTGAGGCCGACCTCAAAGTTGCGCGGCTAGGCTGGCGCTCCGCTCGAGAGGCAACTTACCTGCTTAATGACCAGCGTGTGCAGGTTGTGGTCCATCGCTTCGGGTGGTGTTGTTTTCCGTGCTGGGAATGCCAGAAACGCTGTCGGTACATCTATTTCGATGAGTTTTTGTGCCAGCAATGTGCTGGTTTGTCCTGGTCGTGTCAGAGAGGTGTCGATCGCTCGCAACCCCTCGTGCGCCGCATCATGAGGCTGCGCCGTCAGATCCACGCCTGACCGGACCCCGTTCACGTCAATCTTGAGACGATCGCGCGCTCCCCATCGCGTCCATCGCATCTCAGGCAGATCTACGCCGCCGAGGCCGCACTCGCCGCCGATCTTCGCGACTTGAATGATGACCTGGAAAGGCGTGCGGCTTCGCTGAGCAGATGAGAGCTGATCATCTGCAGGGGCGCTGGAAGCCCCATGGGACGGGGTTCGGCGGGGATCGGCCTTGTCCAGTTGCCGCTCAGTTGCCGCGCCACCGATTGCCGAGGCGGTCGGAGCCGAGCTGCCGGTCGATCGCCTCGGGCGCCGGGCGCCCAGCTCACCAAGGCCCGCGGCAATGGTCGCGGGGCTGCCTTTGCACTCGTTAGGTTGAAATTCGGCCACGGCCGGCCGAGCTGATCAGCGGTTCAGCCGGTGGTACCATGGACGCGATAATCGCGTCGAGCGGACAGAACCGTTCGACCACGCCGATTGGCTTTTCGAGCACGGCTTCCGGGGCTGCCGCCGACCCGGTTCGCGGTCGGCTGATCTCGCGCAACGGCAACACGATGCGGCGCTTCGAGGAGGTGCTTGCTGTTCGCCGAACGGAACGTGTTCCACGGCGAGCCGGTGGCGCTCGACGACGTCGGGTGTCCTCTGTTCAACGAGCTGCTATTTGGAGGGCGCCGTCCCACCTACGCGGCGTTCGACCTGCTGATCGCCGACGGCGTCGATCTGCGGCCGCTGCCGCTCCGGGAGCAAGTGGCGCTGGCGCGAATCGGCAAGCGAGCGGAAGACTGGATCGCGCGCACCAAGGGCCTCGTCGGCGAAGGTGCGCGCTTTACCGGGCCGTGATCGATGCCGACCTCGAGGGCATCATCGCCAAGCGTCTCGCGGATGCCTATCATCCGAAGCATGCGCTGTGGCATAAGGTCCAGAATCGGTCCTACTCACAGCTTCACGGGCGTGCCGAATGGGTTCGCGAGCGCGGAGGGCGCTATGCCCCCGGCGCGTTCCGGATCGAATAGGCATCGGTTGCTTGAAAATCGCAGTCCACCATAAATCGGAACGGTGGAACGAGCGATAAAATCGCCGGCAGGCGTGATTATTGCACTGCGGGCTTGGTGCCGGTGTTTCGGAAGCCGGCGGCGTGGCGGGCCCCTGGCCTTCGACCACTTGTTCATTAGACGGTACTGGCGTCTCGGAAGCCGCAAGCGTGGTGGGCGCTTGCGCTTTGACCGATTGTTCATTGGGCGGCGCCGGCGATAGCGGCGGCAGGGATGGCGTGGCCGTCGATTTTATCACCGTCGCACGCTCGCCATTATCCGGCGGCACGGAAGCCGTTCGTCCGCGGCCTTCGATGTTGACGGGCGCAGCATCGGTGGGTCCTCCTGTCCTAGGTTTCAGAGAAATTCCCAAGCCTGCGGCGCCGACGACCAGGAGTAAGGCGCATAGCAGGACACCTACCTTTCGCCGGCTCAAATATGGCGCCAGAACGGGTCCTTCCGTGTCAATTTTACGCCCCTCTGCACACTTGGAAAAGCCGTCGTCCTGCCAGCGCGGGTCACCGACCCGCCGCAACCATTCGTTTTGTATCCTGGCCTCTTCGTCGTCGCTCATGAGGACGGGATCACCTGGAACCAAAGGAGGATTTTCTCTTATCGGCTCAATCCGGGTGCTCACGATTAGCCGATCGCGCAAAGCGCCTGAACTTCTAAGCCGCGTCGAAGCCGCATCCGCCTCTTCTCCTGGCGTTCGCGCAGCTGTTACCGTCTCGGAGACCGGCGGCGTGGCGGCCCCTTGCGTGTCGAGTTCATTGGGCTGCTCCGCAGGAGCGGCGGGCGCCGCCGGAGCGGCCGATGCTTGCTTCGCAAACAGCCGCCCCTCCTGTTGCTCGCGCTGCGCACGGAGGCCCTCTTCGAGTTGCAGGACCGCGTGCTCGGTGAAGAACTCGGGGAAATCGCCGCCTTGTGCGCGATTGGCCGCTGGACGGACCAGCGCACCGTCCTTTTTCGACGCATCAGAATCCGGATAGCTAGACATAATCACCGCTTGCGAAAGTAGCGATAGACGCGACCAGACCTGTGATTTCTCGCGAACGGGCCATGGAAAACGCTCCGCGTATGGGCCAGCCCACTTCGGCATTCTAGGCGCCCAGCCTTTGGTCAGTCAAAGTTCCCAAAGCCTAGCCCGGCTCATCGCGGGCGTTCTACTTCGGCGAGCCGCGTGACCTGAAGAGTGACGACGAAGGCAAAGGGGATAATGCCACAAGGTCAGCTTTTCTGCGTGAGCCGCGCGCTCGGCTTTGGGCACGCGGCCGCGGCCACGCAAAGCACGATGCCCTTCGACGTTTGGCGCTCAAGCATCGCCAGTACGGCTACCGACGGATCGGCGCCCTGCTTCGGCGTGAATGCTTGCTGCGTTTGATGCGCGAGGCCACCTTTTGTGCCTGCGCCAGACCACCCCGTTTGTGCCCATGACGACTCGCATCACAGCTGGTGCGTGGTCCCCAATCTGACCCGCGGCATGGTTCTCACCGGCGTCGATCAGCTGTGGGTGGCTGATATCACCTACGTGCATTTGGCCGAGGAGTTCGGCTATCTCCCGTCATCCTCGACGCATTCAGCCACAAGGGTGTCGGCTGGGCGCTGTAAGCGCATCTGCAGGCGGAACTCGCCACTACGGCGCTGATGATGGCCATCACTGCAAGGCAACCGCCACGTGGCGGTCTGATCCATCATTCGGATCGTGGCGTACAATATGCTTGCGATGCTTGCGCCTAATACACGGAAATCCTGGCGGTGCATGACATCCAGCCGAGTAATGAGCCGCGTTGGCAACCTGACGACAATGCCAAGGCCGAGAGCTTCATGAAAACTCTAAAGCAGGAAGAGACGAACGGAAACAGCTATCGCAATTTGCGCCGGGCCCGAAGTGCCATCGGAGCCTTTATGTCGAAACCATGTACAACCGTTAGCGGCTGCATTCGGTTCTCGCTTATTGCTCGCCTGAAGAGTACGAAGCAACATTTGGCAGGCTTTCGAAAGTGACATCACTGCCACCGCCGGACGCCCGGGTGTTCCGTGAGGCGCTCGAAATCTTCAGCGAACCGATGCATCGTGGCTGCGCGATCTCTGCTCGACGCCGCGCGCTCCGGCGAGGCTTCCAGGTTGCTGCCAATGCTTGGGGCACCCATTGGCGCCTCGATGCGGCCTTCAGGCGACAAGGGAAGAATGCCGTGGTAAGAACGATCTGGATCGTGCGCGAGAGGGTACCGCGGTTCGTTACGTGTTGTGTGCTGTAATGCAGGCAGAAAAAGACACGAAGAACAAAGGACCCTCCGTTTTGGACGTGGTGGCATTGCTGACGGACCTTCCCGCGCAGCGCCTTGCACGCGGGCAGGTCGGCACGATCATTGAGCAGGCTTGACGGCAAGACATTGCTCGTCGAGTTCAGCGACGATCAAGGTCGCGCTTACGCGGTCGAGCCCTGCCGGCGGGAGGATCTGCTGGTCCTGCAGACGTTCCGGAGGCGGCCTGACCAGCGAACGGCAGCGCAGAAACGGACCCTCACGGGGGACCGTAGCGTGCTCTGGCGTATTGGCGCTCATTCGCCGCGCCCCTATCATGCCACGGCGCAGCCATGCGTTCCAATCGGCAAATCTGCGACGTCACGTGATCTTCCGCTACTCTTCATGCGTGGTTGCCTTCAGACGATGATTGTCGCCGTACTACGTTGAGCCCGGCGTGTCGGCCACTGACGATCGGCTGCCCGAGCTCCAGCGCATGGTCGATGCGGCCACGACCAGGCCGCCAACGTTCGACGCAATCTTGGTCCAGCTTCAGCCGCTTCTTCCGCGACCAGTTCCAGCTGAGTTCTAGGTCCGGCGGCTTGCCAGGAATGGCGTGCGGCTGGCGTCGCTCACCCAGGAGCTCGGCGACGGTCCGATGAGCAACATGATCCGCCAGATCATGGCGCTGTTTGACGAATACCAGGCGCGCGAGAACGCCAAGCACACGCTGCGGGCCACGAAGGAGAACGCCCGCGAAGGCTTCTGGAACGGCGCGCTGCCGCCGATCGGCTATCGCATCGTGGAGGCAGCCGAGCAGCGCAGCCTCCGCATCAAGAACCCGGGGAGATCGACCCGACCCAAGCCGAGCCCGTGGGGCTGATCTTCCGCCTGGCGCGCGAAGGCGACGGCAGCTCGGGCCCGAGGGCCGCACAGTCCCGATGGAGAAGCTTGACCGCTTGTCGCCGACCACCTCGAGCGTTCGGCTGCTGCAGCTTCTAGCATTCTCGACCGCCGCGAGGAACGCGCACAACGCCGACAATCGCATATTGCCGAATTGCGCAAGCGCGCCGCCGAAGCAGACGCCAAACTCAATCGGCTGTACGATGCAATCGAGAACGGCATCGCCGACCTCACCGACCCGATGGCGCTGCCCTTGAGCATCAAACCGTCAGAAGGAGCAAGTCACTAGGCTCGCCGGCAAAAGGGATGTCTCGATCGCCGCGGCCGGCTCCGCGGTATTCTGAGTGCGAGCAAACCGGTCGAGTCATGATACACAGTCTGGTGCTCAGTACGAGAACAGTCAGTGAAAGCACAGGATTGAGATTCGGCTCGTGCCAAGGGGAACGCAGGGGTAACGAGCAGGCAGTTCCTGGCTTAGTAGGGGGCTTGAATCGGCGGGCCTGAAAAAGTTCCCGAAAGGGCGCGGGTGGGTGCTCCGTACTCGATAACCTGATTTTGCCGGCTATTTGACCGGCCGCGCGGCCAGCCTCGACCGCAGGGCCTCGGGGACCTTGAATAGCCTGATTGCTGTCGCGATGGCTGCCGCTTCATCGGGTGCCCAGACGAGGCCGAGATACTGCCCCCTGACGCGCCCCAGAGTGATCCGCCACTGGCGAAGGGTACCCGTGGATTTGTCAGGCTCGCGCGGCATGCACGGAGCATAGACCTGACCGATGGCATAAGAAAACCACTGGCACTCGGGCTTCAACTTCAACGTCGAGGAATGGTTCGAGGGCGACCGCTACGAGACTCTGGCGACCTGCCGCACACTCGAACTGGCCCGCATCGTGTTCGCGGCTGCGATTGCGAAGAAGCCGGACGGCAGCCGCACCCGCGTCGTGCAGCGGCATCCAGAGGGCGACTGGTGAGATTCGGCTGACCTTTGGTGGTACACTGTTTTTTGCCCGCGTGACCGCGGATTAAAACTCATTTAAATGGGTATCCGGCTTTTTTAGCCGGAGACTTCCAAATGATTGTTTTGTTGCGGTTCCGACCTGAAAGAGCGCGGCATTGTCAATTCCTGGCCGCAACTCAAACGGCTCCAACAACTTCACGGTTTCCCGCCTGGCCGCATGCTCTCACCAAACACGCGGGCATGGGTCGAAGAGGAAATCCTGACCTGGATCAAATCACGCCCGATCGAAAATCACAGCCCGCTCCGCGGTGCGCCGAAGGCGAAACACGCGCGCCGGATCGCCTCGCAGTCGGCGGTGTGAGCCATGACTGCCGCCACCGCGCCGAATCGGGCGCACCTGGTCAAATACGATAAAGCTTGCCGCGCTCTTGCAGAGGTGCGGCATGTCGATGAAGTCAAGCGGCTATCGGGTGCGATACAGCGGCATGAAAGCTGCCCCAGCATGATTAGGTCCCATAAGCCTTGTAGTGAAGCAAATGGGGGCGCGCAGTGCGGGAAATCCGCACGATGTCAAGGACAAAGCAGAGGCCTTGCGTGCCTATGCACGGCAAGCAAACAATCCGCAGCTCGAAGCCGATGCCAGGGAGATCAGGAAGCGCGCAGAAGATAAATTAGGCGAGTTAAGCCGCGCTTTGGATAAAGCACCGCCCGGCCCTAAGTCCGCATTGCTTCCCGCTGATGGGAAGAAATCGAAGAAACAAGCCCTGAAAGAAGCCGGGATCTCTACATCGGCGGCTAATCGCTATGAACAGTTCAATCGCCTGCCAGCCACGGAAAAAAGAGTGGCGAATCACATTGGGGCGTGTCGCCATTGCGGCGGGTAAATCCATTGCCGACACCATAATCAAGCAAGACGACAACAAACAGCGCCGCGCCGAGCGAGAGGCGGAGTTGGCCGCCAAGCAAAACGCGCTCCGCCAATGCGCCATCCACCCCTCCGGTCGCGGCTGCATGCGGCGCCGACGCCGCCGTGGGCATCATAGGCGTGGCCGACGGCAGGGGAGCCGCCGCGCTGCCTCGCGTGACGGGCCCGGCGGCGGCGACGGAGATCCTGACCCGCATCCGGCACCGCGCGCGACCGACTGCTGCCTCCCTCGGAGGTGGCCATGAAAACCACGCTCGACGACGGGGCGGCTGACCGGCTCGTCAAATTGTTGGGCATGACCGGCAGTGTGCACGTCGGCGAGCGTGACGCCGCTGTCACGAAGGCCAACGCTTTCCTGCGTGAGCTTGGCCTCACGTGGCGCGACGTTATTCAGGCGCCGCGCTTCGTCCTACGTGAGCCGCCGCCCCCGCGTCCAGAGGCGGCCTACCACGACGACCTGCCGGACTGCGAGGAGATGCTCGACGCCTGTTTCGCCCGGCGCCAACGGCTGCGAAGCGCGACCGGCATTTTGTCGAATTGCTCGCCGTCTGGCGCGGCGAGCCGACGCCGAAGCAGATGAAATGGTTGCGCGATGTCTACGAAAGGCTGCGGCCATGACCGACCCGGCGCACATCGACCTCTTGAATGCAGTCGCCCGGCATTTTTTCGGCGAACCGAACGCGCAGCGGTCAAAAAATGGCGAGCTGCGGTTCGGCACGCACGGATCGAAGTCTGTCGACCTGAAAAATGGCCGATGGTTCGATCACGAAGCGGGCCAAGGCGGCGGGCCGTTCGATCAGGCGTGAACCGGAATAGACGCCTCGCGCGAGTGCTACGCCTGGGCAAAGCGCCAAGATTTTTGGATCAACAAAAAAACGACGAACGGCCACCGCAGGATGGTCGCGACTTACAACTACATCGATGAAAGCGGCTCGCTGCTATACCAAAAAATCAGATATGAGCCGAGACATTTCGAATTACGGCGGCCGGACGGCAACGGCGGCTGGATCTGGAAGCTCGGCGACGTGCGCCGCGTCGTCTATCGATTGCCCGAAGCGGTCGAGACGATCAGCCTGGACCGCCCGATCGCCATCGTCGAAGGCGAGAAAGACGTGGACAATTGCCGACGCATCGGCATTCCCGCAACCTGTAATTACGAAGGGGCCGGTAAATGGAACGACCAGCAAACGCGGACCTTCGCTGGTGCCGACGTCTACATCGTCGCCCACAACGATGAGCCCGGCCACAACCATCCACACACCAAACCGCCGCCACGCCTTCGAGCTACTGATCGAAACCCCAACCACCACGCGCGTCATTGCCAAGGCGATGAAGCTGCCCACCACAACCGTCCACCGCGCGCTGGAGGATCTAACCGCACACGGGCTGGCCGTGCGTACCAGAACCCTGACCGACGACGGCAAGAAAAAAAAGGGGGCGCTGATCTGTGGAAAATTGACGACGAGTGGAGGGGTTGGCCTGCCGCGCGTTCGGCGTAGACCGGACCGTCACCATCAACGAAGTCGTCGCGGTCGATCACCCAGGCCTCAGAGCCGCCCTCCTCGCTGTCGCCGCGATGGACGACGGCGTCTCCGTCAATAACGTCTTGCTCGGCCCGCTGGCTCCCCGGCGTCAACGGCGTCTCCGTCAATCACCTGTTCTTGCAGCGCGAGGGAGTTGATAGCGCGGTCGCAGCGATGGTCATTGCGCGAAAGCGCGATGAGCCGCCGCTCGACGAATTCGGCGCCCCATGCCCCGGCAGATGAGGATGCCCCACCATCACGCATCCGTAAAGACACCCCTATCCCGCAGTATCTCTCAATGGACAAATGGGAAATTAAAAATAAGGAGTTAAGTCGCGTTTAAGTCTGTTCTCACGTCCTCATACGGTGCTCTCTTCGCATGCGACGTATATTGCGGGATGGGCGCGTACCATACGCGGGGCCCCTTGACCGGCAGCGTCAGCGCACTTTGATTTCACACGGATGTGCGCCTTCGGACTCGCCGATGATTGTTGCCACGCCCGCCTCCCTCGCGGTTTGATCGCTGAGGCCAACCCGCGCCTCGACGTGTTCTGGCTAAACAGGATCGGCGCGCTCACCGAAGGCGTCGTCACCGAGCTGGCCTTCGGGGACACCGGGGACGGCCCGCCCGGCCCATGCGAGGTCAATCTTCGTCGGGAGGGGCCGAACGTCTGGATCAACGAGACGCGCGTCGTAATCGTGTGGGACGAGCCGATACCCGGCGTCGGGCGGCCCTGGTTCGAGTGCCCGGTGTGTCGCCAGCGGTGCCGACACCTGTATCTGCGCGACACGATCGCTTGCCGACGGTGCCATCGCCTCGACTACGCCAGCCGCCACCTGCGCCGCCAGATGCCTACCCTAGGCCGCGCGGAACGCCTGAGACGCAAGCTGGGCGACTGCTCGCTGCAAGCCTTCGCGCCGTTGCCCACGCGTCCCAGGCGCGGCCGCGCGCGCGCCTATCATGACGCCATGGTCGCCCGATCCTTGATCAGGAAGCCGCGCTCCTCGGCCATTTGCAGACGGTGACGGGTGACCTCGAACGACGCATTCGCGTTCGCAAAAGACGTGGGGAGTGGTAGGCTTGCGCGTCATGGATGAGGACCGCCGGAATCTGATCCTCCATAAGCGCGTGCGACGGATCGCCGATGAGCACGGCTGCTCGATCGACGATGTGAACATCGTTCTCGACCATCATCCGATCGAGACAAATCGCGATCAGTACCTGCGCCGCGCGCTTGCGCTTGAGCTGCTGCACCTCGACGAGCTGGAGGAAGCGTTCCGCGACAAGGCCCTTGTCGATCGCGACGTCGCCAGCGGCGTGTTGCTGGTCAAGGTTGCCGAGCGTCGAGCGACACTCTTGGGCCTGAATCCACCGCTCGGTGCCGCGGTGAGGGTCGTTCAACACGCGCCAGTGAACCAACCGACCAGCACGGACAAGATCGAGGGGGCGTTGAACGCGCTCATCGCCGATCAACGCCGCGGCAACGGCGAGCCGCATTAGGCGGCGAGCCGATAGCAGTTGATATCTGATCAGCCCGACAGGCGCTGGAAGTCTCGACGCGGTGGGGGGTTCGCGGCAGTCGGCCTCAGCCAGTTGCAGCACAGTTGCGCGCGCGACCTATCGCCGAGCCGAATCGCCGCTGCGCGGCCAGGCGATCGCCCGGCGCTGAGCCCCCCAGCTCGCCAGGACTCGCGCGCGAGGGCCGGGGGTTGAAATACTTTTTTCTGCGCCGAGTCCTACAGTGGTGCGGAGCGGGCGGCGCAGTCGCGAGGTGAATTTTCAGACGTGTGCTTGGCTTTCTTTTTGGCGCCAGCGGCGTTTATACTCTGTATCAGTGAGCGGTTTTCCGCTTTTTCTGATGCCGCAGCCACCGAACTGTCCCAGTTCTGAGAGGCTCTCGATCAGTCTTTGGGTGGCTGCGTCAAGCCGGGCAGTGGACGGTGAATTTTGTGGGACAAGGCCGTGTCCACTAAACTAGGAGAGACCAACCTACAATCCGGAAGCCACCCTTTCATTTTTCCCTCTCTTTCTTTGCTCGGCCGAACCGATCGAGGACCTCGATGTACTTGACCGTAAAGTTCCATGCGTCGCAATGCTGCACCAGTTGGAACAGCTCGAACATTTTTTGTATGGTGACGCCGTTTATGGCGGCGGGCTGATCGATGATTCGTTGGGCGCGAAACGCCAGCGCATTGGCGATCGCTTCAGTTATGATCAAGCCATTACGGCCGGTGTCCTCGCCCGCCTGGATTGCATTGATATCCTTCGTGTTTATTTTGGGCCGCAACCCTTCCGGCATCTCTTCAAGGATCTGCACCGCCGGGCCGAGCATGCGGTGAATGTCAATCTCCTTGAGCGTGACGTGTCCAGTCATGGACGCGATCTGACGCGGGGTGTATCCGATCTCGCCAAGCCGTCGTACAAGCCTTCTCTTTGTCATCACCATCCTCCCTCTATGAGCTTAGCTTCGCCTCACCTCGCGGCCCATGCGCTTGCGGTCGGCCGCCTTGGTGTAGCTGCTTCACTTCCTACGCTACAGCGCCGCCAACGCCGCGAAGGAGTGGCAGATCGCCAGCGTCTCGTCAGCCCCTGGCGTCCCGCTCCTCGACGTTGAAGTTGAAGCCCGGCAGCCAGTGGTCCTGTGCCATCGGTCAGGTCAATGCTCCGTGGCATGTCGCCTAAGAGTACCAAGCCCAAGCGCACCTTGCGCGAGTGGAGATCACCCTGATGCGCGCCAAGGGGCAGTAAGTTGGCCGCGTCGAGGCACCGGACCGTTGCGCAAACTGTACTTGTGAGGTCGCTTTACCGCAATGTGGTGCTTCGCACAGGCCCTGATGACGCGGCCAATCTGGTCCGGTTCGTCAAGGTACTTCAGGGTGCCAGGATTTTTCGCAGACTGACGGCATTGCTCTTTCAAATATGCGGGTCCTTCGTCAATCCAGCATGAGGGTGCGGGCGAGCATGCGAATGCATCGGCGACAGATGACGCAACAACAGCTAATACGAGCGAGAGGTTGTCGTTTCTTGGGGACTCCTGCTTTGCTCTTCCTATGGGAGCCAACAAAGTGCTCTCTTTACCGTCAGCATCCACTAAGCGCCGCGCGCGCAAAGGACGCTCCTGGGTCGGCCGGGCCGAGCCCTCTAACCAGCTAAGTCGATAACTCAATCGCCTGATTCGTTGTCTAGCTGATCGGCCCGTTGGCGATATGCGCGCGCAAGGCAGTCCCTGTCGCTTCCACAGCTCGTCTTCCCCACGAAGATGTTCGCTCTTGCATATGCGCACTTCGTCTGGGGTTCTGGCGTAACGGCAATTAAAGCCTTGCGCGCTTGCGGGCGTCGAGATGGACGCTGCTGCAAGAAATATCAATATCAACGCCGGGCCGAGGCTGATCTTAAGCACAGTCGATGTGGTGGGCATTGTTTTTAGTGCGCACTGCGCACCCTCCTGACTCGGCCGCGTAACGTGTGCCGCTTGCGCTTGGTTCCTTTAGCCGGTGCGGTCGCCAAGAGCCGGGCCGAGCTGAGAGTATCGAGGCTTCTGTTGCGGGCCAGGCCTTGCGCTTGCTAAGCCATGCGCGCTGCGCCCGTATAAGGCGCTGTTTTTCGGCAGGGCCAGCCTCGTTGCGAAGTCTTGAATATTGCTCCGATAAACGGTGCTGGCGCGGATCGGCGAAACAATAGGAGCGGCGATTTCGGCGCTCCATGTCTCTGTCGATGTTGGAAAGACTATTTGTAGTAGCCGACGCCACAGCCCAGGCCGTTAACCGCGGTGACGAAACTCACCTTCGGGACTGGTGTCGGATCGGAGCCTGGTTTCGGAAACTTGTAATCGCTGACCTCATTGACCTGACCTTCTTTTGCCGCGTCATAGAGTCTCTGGCCAAACGCATCGCCAGTGGGATCCTTAAGCGCCCTCACATCCTTTCCGATCAGCGGTTTGGCGTGGGGATTGGCGACCGCGACGGTCTTGCCGTCGCTGAGGTTGAAGCAGAATGGATAGATATCGCCTTGCAGGAAGCCGTTTTCGCCAGCGTTGATTTGGTCGAGCGTCTTAGCCTTGTCGGCTTTGACGGCGGCGACCGTTTTCTCCAGCATGGCCTTGGCATCCGCGGCGGTGCCAAGCGCCAGTGCGGTGGTAACGAACAGCGCTGTGCCCGCGGCGAACGCGAGGGCGCAAGCGATGTAGGCGCGTGCATGACGTGGCATGATATCCTCCCTGGTTGATTTGCATGCAATTGTTCAAATATCTTAGTGCACTTTTCGGAGGGCCACGCGGTAGCGGGCTACTTTCCTCACCTACTGAGCTGCTTGCGGCCTGCGCAGCCGTGTCCGATATCATCTCGATGAGAGTCTTTTACCTTCGCATTGCCATCGTTCGCCGGGAAGTTAAGCGGCTCGCTGCCGTCGCTGCCGCGCGCGCGGGCCCAGGCCGAGGGCTCTCGCGCAGCACCGAGCTTCCGGCCGCTGACGAAATCAGAAACCGAAGCGGTTTTGGGCGACGCACTCCTGGCAAGACTCACAAGCGTGCTTAGGTCGTGAGTGAGGCGCGCGAGCGTCTCCATCTCTGACGTGCAAGGGCCTGCGCTGGGAAACCTCTTGATCACGGCGCAGGCCGCTTTGTGCTAGGATGCGGTGCCGGACGAGTCCGGCCTCCAAATGATGGTCACCTCGTGGAAGTGCGCGTCGGCCAAACGGTCGGCGCGCTCTTTCGCTTTGCCGGGGCAGGCGTTCAGGTTTATCATTATGGAAGCACGTAGAGATGAAAGGAGATCATCATCGCCGCGCGCAACGCGGCCAATTTGGAGTTATGTCGACATGTCTGACATGACCGGCCTCGCCGACCTCGTCGCCGAGATCAAACAGGCGTCCCACAAATCGAGCAGGGCGACGTCAAATTCGCCCATCGTCTCGACGCGATCGAGACAAGTGTCAACCAATTGTATTTAAAAACCCAGCGCCCCGGCTTCAGCGGCGGCGACGGCGACGACGTCATCACCGAGCGCAAGAGCGCCATCGAGCTTTTCCATACGCGGCGTAAGCTGGCGATACCAAAAAAACGACGGTAGCGCCGCCGACTACACGCCAAGCCCATCCGATGTCGACGAGGCGATGCTGTGTACAAAGGCTCTGCACAATCGGTTCCGCCACCGCGACCCAGCGCGGCTCGAGCCGCCCGAGAGAAAAAGTTTGACGTCGTTCAGCTTCGGCGCCAACGCTTGGATTCTGGCGCCGGAGATGAGCAACCAGGTGCTGAGTTGTTTGGTTGATCCGACCAATCTCGTCGGGCCGATGAATAACATCGCTATCTCTGGGGCAAGCATCAAATTCCCGATCGACAATGTCCGCTTAGCGAACGCGGGGTGGGCGTGCGAGACCGATTGTTTCGCGAACAACCCGACCCCTGACTTGCAAAATGGATTGGGCGAGCTGGAAATCAAGACCGAAACCATCCGACATATCGTGTGCGCCGGAGCTGACCTGATTCAGGATAGTTCGTTCGACATTCAAGGTTGGGTCTTACAGAAAGTCGCACAGGCTTTCAGAAACACGATCAACGCCGCGATTATCCTCGGCAACGGCGTCGGCATGCCGCTCGGGCTGCTCAACCCGAACCGCGGCATTCCGGCCTGTGAGACCTCGCCGGTCACACCAGCGGGACAGTTCACATGGCAGGACTTGGTGATGTTAAAATTCGAGGTGCCGATGGAGTGGCAAGCTGGCTGCTCGTATCTGATGAATCAGCGGACGTTTGGGCTGTTGTTGACGATGAGCGATTCAGCGCAGCGCCCGATCTGGGGCCAGTTGCCCGGCGGACTGCCCGGTTTCACGCTCGCAGGCTCGCCGATCAACATCGTCACCCAGATGCCGGATGTCCAGCCAGGAAGTACCCCCATAGCCTTCGGTAACTGGCGAGCGGCGTACACAATCGTCAACCCCCGGGCGACCACAATGTTGACGGATCCGTATAGTGCCGGATGGTGCACCCTTTTTAAGTTTGATGCGCGTCTCGGCGGCGCTGTGACCTGCAGCAACGCTGCACGGCTCTTGAGGATCAGATGAGCGAACCCAACGCTGCGCAGAACCGACTGCTCGGCGCGCTGACGTTGACGGCGCTCAAGCACCTCGGCGGTGACACTCTCACGTTTGATGCGCACAACAATCTCTGTCCACGCCGGCGCGTGGTGCGCGTCGGCGAGATCGCGTTCGTGGAGAAACCAGCGGATGACCGATCGCCCAAGCGCATCGACGTTTATCAGGTGCGCAGCGCGAGCGGTGCCGTATTCAAGCTCGACCCGGCGCGCTTGCTCTACTGTCTGCAGTGGCAGCACAACGGCGAGCCGCCGGATTTCGACCTCGTGTTGCTACAGGACGAGCCGGAGCACTGGGTCGGCGCCGTCAACATGACCTTGCTCGGCGAATTGCGGCGCCGCGCGCCGGAGGCGATCGACTGGAGCAGGATGGGAGACGTCATTCCGATGCTCGACGCCTTCGAGGCGACGCGGGAGAGCGCGGTACCATGATGCGGTAGTCGAAGGTATAGGCAGCCACTACCAAGAGACAGATAGTTAATTGATTTTTAACTAATAAATTGGTTGTCGTTGGACGGCCCTTAACCTTACCCCCCTTACCCCCTTACCCCCCGACCCCCCGAACCCCCCGAGGTTGGGGGTCGTCCTTCCACGAATTACCCCATTGACGGCGTCGGCATTGACGGGCGCGTGGCGGCGGCTAGCCTGCCTGCCATGACGCTTGACGGCGAGTCGTGGGACGCCGCGTGTCGCCGGGCGTTCGCAAAAACATTCGGCCACGAGCCCGCGCCTGACGAGCTGAGAGATTACCAGCGCGCGCTCGCGGAGCGTGACGTCACACGCGCGTGGGACGCGCTACCGATATACGCGCGCCTGCGCGGCGAGGCCGAGGCCCGCCCACCGCCGTCGCCACAGCGGGGTGATAACCACGGGTTACCAGCTAAGCCGCCGAAGCGTCGGCGCGGAATGCCCCACGGAATCGCCCAGCGCGCACGGGAGTTCGTGCGTCAGCAGCTCGCCGACGGGCCGAGACGGCAATCGCAGATCGAGGCCGACGCCGCGGTGGGGTGGCTTCGATTCCACGGCGGTCGCTGATCGTGGCCGCGGATGCGCTCGGTGTGCGCTGCCGTCGCGGCGAGTGGCGACTGCCAAGGTGGGCAAGTGCCTCACCCGAGCCCTTGCCGATCAAAACCATCACAAGCGAGCGCGACGAAATAAAGCTCGCCGCCACCGACGCGGCTCGACGTCTGCACGCGGTGCGGGCAGTGGTGTAGAGATCTGGTTAGCCCGTGGTTAGCCCGTCGATAGAATCGGCCTAGGAAGGATATCGGCTAAGCCGTTGATCTTATGGCGCGCTCGGAGAGATTCGAACTCCCGACCCTCAGATTCGAAGTCTGATGCTCTATCCAGCTGAGCTACGAGCGCGGAATTTCAACGATAGCGGTTCCGTCGGGAAAGTCACTTGGTCTTCTTTGCCAGACCGAGCAACGATCGTGCGGCGTATCATACTTCACCAACCTCGGAGTTCACTCGGCCGGCTCACGCTTCACTGCGCCGCATCACGCACAATATCAAGCGGAGCGCGCGTCACGGTGACGCCGCGGCCTTCGCTCAGGCGCACGACATTGACAGTGCCCGCATATTCGGGCGACCCGGAATAATAGGCCGGCACCGTTCCATTGCCGACACGCGCAGCGCGGTTCCAGTGGCCGAGTGCGACGTAATCGGCACCGGTCGCGGCGATGTCGGCGTCGCCGATCAGCCATGAAGGTCGCGGCCCGACGCTGCGATTGGGAGCGGGCTCGTAGTGGCCGTGCGCAATCGCGATTTGCCAGCGCGTGGAGCGCTGCGCACGAGGCCGCACCGGCAACGCAACCATGTCGGCATAATCACGATGGGCGCGGCCCCAGATTTCAAGCGACAGGTCTGGAAAAACCACGGCCTCCTCCTGCGTCACGCCAATGATGTGGAGGTTCTTCAGCGTCCTGAATGCCGCGCCGCTATAGATCGAATCGCTCACCGCCGGATCGTGATTGCCTGGGAGAACGACGAGCGGCAGCCCGGCGCCTGCCAGCACGGCGGCCGCGTGCTCGACGAGCGATTGAGGTAGCCGATGGCTTTCGAACGTATCGCCGGCGAGGATCACGACATCGGCGGCCATGGCGCGAGCTGCCGTCAGCACGCAGGCCAGGCCGGCCGTGCCATCGCCGCGGTGGAGCCGGGCCGTGTAATCATGATCGACGTGCAAATCTGACGAGTGCACGACGACAACGTCGCGGCCCGGGCGCGGCACCATGTGATGATCGCAGGAATTCACGCGACCATACTTACCGCAGACGCGGGCTGAGGCCAATGCAGTGTGCGCGCGCCTCTGGCCATTAATGGGCCGCGGGTCCGGTCGGTCACTGTTTTCTAGTCATGACCTCTCCGTAGATTGAGAACGAAAGCGAATGGCACGTACGGAACCCGGTGCAGCAAAATTGCTCATCGGTTCTGCTTGGGGAAACGAGTTCAAGAAACCATGTCGGCTCGATCCGGGCACGGGCCCTAAAGTGGCAGCAAGCCGCGATAGAGACACAGGCCTTGAAGCGGTCGCTTTGCGGGAGCCGCGTGGCGCAGCCTTTTTCCCCGGTGTTTCACAGCAGGTTCATCATTGGGGCGGTGGCAAGTGAATTACTTACGAGATTAGGATCGGCAGAATAAAAACGCGTCAAGCTCGCTTGATAGCTCTAGGCGGTACTGCGGCATCAAGCACCGCATACATCTCGTCAAGCTCAGACCTTGACTTTTCGTATCAAATGATCCTGGCCTACATCTTCCAAATGTCGCTGCTGAGAAACCAATCGTAGGTCTGCTTATACCTTCTTTTAATAAAATTTTTGGTTCCCACTCCAACGCAAGGAGCCTATTCGAATTCATTGTTAGTGTCGAAGCTTACCTTGCCACCGTAACCGACGATGTTCGCGATCAGTTCGGCTAGTGATTCCGTTCTCGAGCGCGCAGACGCCTCGGTTTTCGACGATGTCGACTTTCGGCGGCAAGTGCAGCAGAAGCAGTCGTCATGCGCCGTGCTCGATCGTGTGCGGGCGCGGCAAGTAGCCGCCATCTTTGACGGCCCAAGCCGTTGGGCATAGTTGCGCATTTGTGCAACACACTGATCGCAAGCTTGGGAACCCGACGCCGTTGAACGGAATTGTCCTCTGGGAAGAGCGCGGATAATGACAAGGGATGGTTAATGGCCGACGAATCCAATCCCGACCGCATCATGGACGGCCACTCTACTCCGGGCGAGCGACCCGACACCATGCCTGGGCCCGCCGCCAGCTCGCCGGTTTACGAGACCGAGCAGCCTGACACTGCGCTGAGAACGGGCGGCATGGGCATCGTGTCGACCGCACTCGCGTCCGTTGCTGCTGCAGTAATCCTCGGCGTAGTGCTCTACGGGCTCAACAGCACACCGCCGGCGGGACAAGCGGCGGCCCCGGCGCATACTGCCTCATCAGCGCCCACCGCAGCCAGCGATGCGGCCAAGCCGCCGCCACAGGCCGGCGAGAACGGTCACAGCTGATTCGAGATCCGACTGTTCACTTGGCTGTCATTCCCGCGAAAGCGCGGACCGTGATGCGGGTCCAGGCGACCGGCGCCATGGGTAGTGGCGCAAAGCCTCAGTTGTCGAAAGCAGGATCGATCGGCACGCGGTAGCCATTGGCGAGCCGGTTGGTCTCATTAGCCATGCCGACTACCGCCATTAGTTCGCCGAACATTTCTTCGCTCATGCCGGCTTTGCGCGCCGCTGCGGCGTGGCTGGCGATGCAATAGCCGCAGCCATTTGTGGCGCTCACGGCGAGATAAATCATCTCCTTGGTAAGCGCATCGAGAGCGCCGGGCGCCATGACCTCTTTGACACTCTCCCAGGTACGCTTGAGCGTCACCGGATCGCACGCGAGGTATTTCCAAAAATTATTCACGTCCTCAACTCGCCGTGTGCGCTTAATGTCATCGAACACGGCGCGCACATCGGCGCTGGCATCCCGGTACTCTATCGGTGCGCTCATATTCGGCTCCTGCGAAATACTGCAATCGCGCCGCACCTTAACCTGCGTGATGCGTCCGCACTACCCGGTCCGCTCGTGTAACAATTCGCCGCGTACACGCTGGCGGCCCAGCCAGCCACGCCGGAAGCGCAGGCGGCCCGAGCCCGGGTCAAATAACAGCGAGGCCTAAAGAATGCGCGCGCCGATCCACACTAGACGAAACAAACCCGGCCCGATGTCACTCAGTTAGACGAAAACCAGCCGCAGCAACGGCAGGACGATCGGGATGCATCCAAGCGTATTGGCCTGCCGGGAAACACACGCTCGAAGCCGGATGACCGGACATCGCCGGGGCCGACACCCATATCAATTCGGCCCTCGGCCACCACACGGTATGGAAATACAACAGAATTACGAGCACGGCCACGAGCGGTGTCCAAGCCGGCAGTCGTTGCGACCGCCCCGTTGCGGACGCCGCACTTCACACAATCTCGGCATGGCGACAAAGGCCGCGAACGCCGCAACGGCGCTTGGCATTAAGTTCGTCGTCTGTTCTTATACTGATGAGTCGCGCGGCGGAGGGGACATTGCGGACTACAGCTCGGGCACCCCGCGCGTTCGGCTTCTCATGAGCGCATCCTATCTGGACAGGCTCAATGCGCAGCAGCGGCGCGCCGTCGAGTACGGCGAAGCGGTGCCGGCCGAGGCCGGTCCGCTTTTGATCATTGCCGGTGCCGGCTCCGGCAAGACGAACACGCTGGCCCACCGGGTTGCGCACTTGATCATCGGCGGTGCCGATCCGCGCCGCATCCTGCTTCTGACCTTTTCGCGCCGCGCCGCCGCGGAAATGAGCCGCCGTGTAGACCAGATCAGCGCCGCGGCGCTGCGCGGGCGCCGCGCCCAGACGGACGTCCCCTGGTCCGGCACCTTTCACGCCATCGGCGCCCGGCTGTTGCGCGACCATGCCGAGCGAATCCGCCTCGATCGCGCCTTCACCATTCACGACCGCGCCGATTCCGCGGATCTGATGAACCTCGTGCGCCACGATCTCGGCTACTCGAAAACTGATAAGCGCTTTCCGACTAAGAACACGTGTCTTGCCATCTATTCGCGCGCCGTGAACGCGGAGACGGCGCTCCACGAGGTACTCGACGCCGCCTTTCCGTGGTGCGCAGGCTTCGAGGTGGAGCTGCGCGCGCTGTTTGCCGCTTATGTGGAGGCCAAACAGCGCCAGCATGTGCTCGATTACGACGACCTCCTGTTGTACTGGGCGCACATGATGGCCGAGCCGACAATCGCCGCCGACATCGGCGCGCGCTTTGATCACGTGCTGGTCGATGAATATCAGGACACGAACCGGCTGCAAGCCTCGATACTTCTGGCGCTCAAGCCGAACGGCAAGGGACTAACGGTGGTGGGCGACGATGCGCAGTCGATCTATTCCTTCCGTGCCGCGACCGTGCGCAACATTCTCGATTTCCCCGGCCATTTTTCTCAACCCGCCGACGTGATCACGCTCGAGCATAATTACCGTTCCACACAGCCTATCCTGGCGGCCGCCAATGCGGTGATTGAGCTCGCGGCGGAGCGGTTCACCAAAAACCTGCGCTCCGACCGCGCCTCCGCCGAGCGCCCGCTTCTGGTGGTCGTGCAGGACGAGGTCGGCCAAGCGCGCTATGTAGTCGAAAAAGTTCTCGACTATCGCGAATGCGGTCTGGCGCTTAAAGCGCAGGCCGTGTTGTTTCGCGCTTCCCATCACTCAGGCCCGCTGGAGGTCGAACTCACACGCCGCAACATTCCGTTCGTCAAGTTCGGCGGCCTGAAATTCTTGGAAGCCGCGCACATCAAGGATGTACTTGCATTCCTGCGCTTTGCCGAAAATGTGCGCGACCGCATCGCCGGCTTTCGCGTGCTGCAGATTTTGCCCGGCATCGGGCCGCTGACGGCGGCGCGTGCGCTCGATGCCTTGGCCGCCGGCGGGGACGCGTGGGCCATGCTCGCTTCGCTGACGCCGCCTGCCGCAGCGCGAATGAGCTGGCCGGATTTCGTTGACACGCTGAACCTGTTGCGAGGACGCGCCGTCGGCTGGCCGGCCGAGCTCGATCTGATCTGCCGCTGGTACGAGCCGCATCTCGCCCGCCTCCACGACGAAGCCCCAACCCGGCAGGCCGATCTCGCACAGCTCGCGCAGATTGCCCAAAGCTATCCGAGCCGCGAACGCTTCCTGACTGAGCTAACGCTCGATCCGCCCGGCGCCACCAGCGACGAAGCATCGACTCCGCTACTCGACGAGGATTATTTGATCCTTTCCACCATTCACTCGTCCAAGGGTCAGGAGTGGAAGTCGGTGTTCGTGCTTAATGTCGTGGACGGCTGTATTCCCTCCGACCTCGCCACCGGTACCAGTGCCGAGATCGAGGAGGAGCGGCGGGTGCTCTACGTCGCCATGACCCGCGCCAAGGATCATCTGCACCTCATCGTGCCGCAGCGCTTCTATGTGGAGGGGCAGCACACTGCAGGCGATCGCCATCTCTACGCGGCACGCAGCCGATTCATTCCCGCCACCATCCTGCATCTGTTCGAACGCGATGCCTCGCTCCAACCTGCCACGGCAAGCACGACGCCGCCGGAGCGCCAGCCGCCCGTTGACATTGCCGCCCGCTTGCGCCGCATGTGGCGTTGAGCGGAATCTACCAGTTTCAGTAACGCGTTCAGTAGGTGCAAAATGCTCTTCGATCCGTGTCACAGGGATTGTTCGCACTTGAGACTCCGTGATACTGCGTCGCCGCATCGAGACCCTGGTTGAGCATAATCATGCGTGGCACTTCTTCGGCCGACGACGAGGACTTAAGGGAGCTCTTCTCTTAGAGATTTCTAGGAGAGCGCCTCACGGCTCGCCTCGTCCAAATGTCTAGTGTCCTAAGCTGAAGTTTGCGACCACGATAAGCAGAACGCTGAGTTCTCTTGAATCACTTGTGGCGAAATTCGCTTGCCAAAAGTGTCCAGGCCGATGTTCATACATCATCCAATTTGTGCGGAGCTCAGGTGCAGAAAACGCTCGACACGCAACGCGCTCGGCGGCTTGATTTGCGTCTATTGCCGTGTTCGATCCGGCCGCGCATGATGGCGTGCATCTCAGCAGGCGCAGGTCGCCCTCGCGAGCAAGAAGAATAGGCAGGAGGAACACACCATGCCCAAGGAGCCGGATTTCTTTGCAGGAAAAACCATCATTATCACTGGCGCCGCGAGCGGTATCGGCCGTGCCACCGCGCTGATCTTCGCGCGGGAGGGCGCCAACGTCGTCTGCGCCGATATCAACGAGGCGGGCGCGCACAACACGGCCGAGGAGGTCAACCGCAAGGGCAGCCAGGCGCTGGCACTGCGAGTCGACGTTACTTCGCGTGCGGAGGTCTGCGAGATGGTTGAGCGCGCGCTTGTCGCCTTCGGCGCCGTGCAGTTTCTGTTCAATTCCGCCGGCGCTGCCATTCGCCGCGCACAATTCCTTGAAATCGATGATGCGCTCATGGAAAAAACCTTCGCACTCAACGTCAATGGCACGTTCTACGCGATGCAGGCGGTGCTGCCGCACATGCTCGCCAACAACCACGGCGTCATCGTCAATATGGCGAGCATGGCGCACCGCCGCGGCGGCCCCGGCTCCTCGGTGCATTACGCAGCTGCCAAGGGAGCGGTGGTGTCGATGACCATGGGCGTCGCGCGCGAATTCGCAGCCTCCGGTATCCGCGCGCTGTCGATCTCGCCCGGGCCGGTCAAGACGCCGTTCCAGGATGCTGCCGGCTCGTCGCCCGAACTGGTGAAGCGCTTTCTGGACGACGTGCCGATTGGACGGTTCGGCGAGCCGGAGGAGATCGGTGAGTTGGTGCTATTCATGTGCTCGGACGCTTGCCCGTTCATGACCGCCGAGACTGTCTACGTGAACGGCGGCGGCGGGTGGCGCTGAGTCCCGTTGCTGGTCGCCCAGGCACCTTCCTTGAAACGCGTTTTGCACGTGGTGCCGCCACAGAGGGTACCTAGGGCGACGAGGAATGCTGATCCCGCTCAGATGACGAGTATGGCTGGCGCGAGAATGAGGCCAAGGATTAGGCAGTTTCGCTCACCTGGGGCGCCGCTCCGCGCGCGGCCGGCTGCCCCGCCGCCTCGAGCACGGCAGCGCGCCATTCGCGCTTAATCGGCAGGATCGGTGGCATCGGGGCGACGTCAGGCTCGGCCGTGGGCGCCGCCGCCGCCTCGGTCTCCTCCCGCGTCGCCTTGCGCATGAACAGATTGTAGATCGCCCATTGCGCACGCGCCCGCTTGCCAAAAAGTGGAAACCGGCCCGCGATTGAGCGCGGTGCGTAGAATTGCCGGTAGGCCTGAAAATGGCCGCAACGCAGCTCTTCCGCCGTCATCCGTGCAGGACAATAGACCACTTGGCCCTGGTCGTATTTCGACCAATCGAAAGAAACGATCCGACCGGCCTTCTTCATCTCGTACCAGGTGAGCGTGCCCGGGTAAGGTGTGAGCACCGAATACGCGCAGGCGTCGTATTTGGCGGCAATGTTGAAGTCGACGGTCTCGTTGAACACGGAAAGATCGTCGCCATCGAAGCCGAACATGAACAGGCCGAATACCATGATCCCGTAGGAATGGATCTTCTCCACCAGCGCGGCGAAATTTTCCGGCCTGTTGACGTGCTTGTGGACGCTCTTGAGCGTCTCGCGCGAGATCGATTCGAACCCGATGCTCAGCATCGTGCAGCCGCTGGCGGCGGCGAGTTCGAGCATGTGGTCGTCGTTGGCAAGCTTCGAGGTCACGCCGGCCTGCCAGCTGATGCCGCGCCCCTTGAGTGCCCGCATCACTTCCTTCGGACGCTCGGGCGTGCCGAAAAAGTCCGCGTCGTTTATTGAGATGGTGCGCGATCCGCAATTCTCGATTTCTCTGACCACCTCGTCGACGGGGCGATAACGGAATTTCAGTCCGTTCATCAGCGGCTCGGCGCAGAAGGTGCAACCCTGGTGGCAGCCGCGCGAGGTCTGCACGAAGGTGCGGTTCACATACCGATTCTTCTTAAGCAGGTCGTAACGCGGCATCGGCATGCCGACCATCGGATGCAGCTTATCCGATTTGTAGATGCCGCGCATCGAGCCGTTTTCGAGATGGTCAAGCAGCTGGTCGATCACCAGTTCCACCTCGCCGACGACCACGGCGTCACAATGGCGCAACGCCTCTGCCGCCAAGAAGCTTGGATGCACGCCGCCCATGACCACGGGCACGCCCCTTGCGCGGAATGCATCGGCGATCTCGTAGCCGCGATCGACATAACTCGTCATCGCCGAAATGCCGACCAGATCGGCACGCAACGTGAAATCGACCGGCTCGATGTTTTCGTCTGTAAGCACCACTTCGTAGCGGTCGCGCGGGATGACGGCGGCGACCGCGAGCAATCCGGCGAGCGGCGAATAGAGCGCCCGGTTGAAATATTGGGGCCGCGTCGTCACCGAGTCAGTCTTGGGATTGATCAGGTGAATGAGCCTGGTGCGCATGGGAGAGCCTTCCTGGATCGCCGAAGGCAATGAGTTCGGCGGATGGATGCCAAGCACTTTGCCGGCCGCGGCTCGAAAGCGCATGCCCCGGCCCCCGGTGGCTGCCGATTATGCGCCGGTTTTACGGCTCTTGCTATGGCGCATCGAGCTCCTCGGCCAAGGTCAGCTTGTCGCGAGAACGGGTGACCCCGGAAGGCCAGGCGCGGTCGAAATCGGCGACCAGGCTCTTGAAGGCCGCGGAGGCAAGCGCTGCGTCGAGCCGAGCCATGTCGGCGAATTGGTACACCGCGTAATGAACGCCCGGCTCCGCTCCGCTCCAGAAGCGCCAGCATTTTTCCGCCGCAAAGTTGGCAAGCGCCATCGGCAGGTGATGGCGTGAATACCATTGATCGAATTGTTGCCGGAGCGGCTTCTCGACCGCCGAGCGCACCATGAAATAGGCCTTGGGCATGGTGTTCATCCCTCTCCACTCGCAAGCGGAGCAGTTTGGGGCCGTTCCGCCGGATGATATCATAACGATATCACGAGGCCGTCATGGTTAATATCCTGGTACGCAAGATCGAGGAGGCCATTGCCGCCGAGTTGAAGAAGAAGGCCAAAGCCGCCGGCAAATCGCTGAACGATTTTGCCCCCGAAGCGTTGCACGCGGCCGCGAGGCCGAGCAAAGAAGAAGCCTGGGCCGAGGTCGACCGCATTAGGAAGAAAATTGGAAAAGTAACGGCGATTCCACCGCCATCATTCGCGATTGGCGCGACAACGGCGAGTTGTATCGATGACGCTTGGGGTCGATGCCGGCGTTGCGGCCAAATGGGTCTTGGCGGAATACGGCTCCGAGCGGGCCGTTGTTTTGCGCGACGTTGCCGAGGATTTCATTGCACCCTCGCTTATTGTTGCCGAAATCGGCAATGCTCTTTGACAAGCGCGCCATGCGCAACGCCGTGTCCGCGCGCGATGCAGTTCGCGCGTTCCGCGGAGCCATCAGCCTCTTCGCCCGGCTGATCCCTCCGACCGAACTCGCTCCGCGCTCCACCGAGCTCGCGATAGAACTCGACGCCCCATTTACGATTGTTTTTATTTGGCACTCGCTCAACGCGAGCATTGCGCGCTAATAACGGCTAATGGCAGGCTCATCGCCGCGGCGAGGCGTGCCAAGGGGATCGAGATTCGAGGTTGTAGCACGCCACGCAAAGCGGAGCGCGGGAGGAGCATGCTCAGGACCGTATTCGTCGCACCCACCCTGGCAGTTGCCATGTTACTTGCCCCCACGCCGGCCGCGCTTGCGGCCGAAGCCGGTGGGATCACCCCAACGCACAAGATTTACCCGCGTTGGCATCGAGGTAGTGACTGGGCCCCGCGACAGTACTGGCAATGGGACGCCCAGCCGCTGTGGCCTGAACCCTGGACTCTGCGGCCTATCTATTGGGAGAGCCTTAATCCACCTCGGGTGCCAGCCAATGTCTGGGCGCGCAAATGGCACTTGCCCCGGTATCGATGTAGCTATGGAGTTACCCAGGCTGGCATTGCCGCCCGGACGTTCGCATGCGTGCGCGCTTGGCGCGCCGACGCTGATGCCGATCGGCGCGGGGCCTCAAACCCGCGGTCGCGATAGACCGCCAATAGACCGCCAAGACCCTCCCCTTTGCCTGCTCACGGTATGGCTGGGCCCCTGCCCCTGTGATCACATGCATAAGGCGACGATTGTCTGCGACAGTCGGGGCTGGCACGCACCGGCTGGGGCCGGCGAGTGCCATGGCTCCGGACCTTGCCCTTCCATTTGCCTTCCGACTACCGCCCTGGCCAGCATGCTGGGTGTCAGGCATCGCTCGCCGGCGCCAGCGCGCGTGTCACTGCACCAATAAACCGTGCGCGCGCAGGCGGCAGCCGCAGGCCGCGCGGTGAAAGAGCGTCGCGTTCGAGAAAAAAGCCAGTGAGCGCGAAGGCATCGGCGAGATCGGCGGCGGAAGCCGGCGCCGCGGCGGTGAGAAAGGCTGGCAGGCGCAAGAGCTTGTCCCGATAGTCGTGGCCGGCCGCGCGCGACACCGCACGACCGGAGCGCGGTGACACATAGGCGAGGTCGGCGGTCGCCCCGGTTGCGGCGCAGGAGGCAAGATCGAGCCCGAAACCAAGTTCGGCCAGGAAGGCGAGCTCGAAGCGTGCGGTCAGCGTTGCCGCGGCGGCGGGATCGTTGATCTTGTCGAGGATCGATTCGAGCACGGTGTGGACGTGCGCGTGCGGCTCGCGTTCGGCGAGCAGGCGGCAGAGCGCCGATAGATGGGTCACACCGTAAACCGCATGCGCCGCGGTGAGAAAGGTGGCGGCCCGCAGGTTCAAGCCTTCCACCGCATAATAGCCGAGATGCTCGTCGAGCCGCGCCCGCCAGGTGGCGCGCAGAGAATTGCCGGGTTGCAGCACGCCGCGCAGCCGCGTGCCGGTGCCGCCGCGCACCAGCCCCAGATGGCGGCCGCGCTCGTGCGTCATCAATTCGAGAATGACGCTCGTTTCGCCGTGGCGCTTGACGCCGAGCACGATGCCTTCATCGGTCCATTGCATGGGGTGTATCTAGGGCCCGATTCGGTCCCTGTCATGAGCGGCGGGGGTTGATCACCGCATCTCCGCCACGGCGGTCAAAGCGCTGCCCGCCAGGGTTTGATCAATGGAGCAAGAGTGGGGTCGTCAGCACGAAAATCGCGCGACTCAGTTGCAATGAGATGGTTCGCGACGAGCGGATGCGCATGCACAAGGCGTCCCCGCCCTGATCGCTGATCAAGGCGCGAGTTGGACTGTCCCGGCAGAAAAACCGCCGGGGATTTTGCAGGACGGACGCACGAAGGCATTGATCCATTGACGCGACTTGCCATTAAACATGGTACCGACAAGTGGGGCCTTCGCTCCTACACTCCAATCTACACGAGCTATTTTGCGACCTCCATAATCGACCAATACGCTTGCTGGAAGACCGGCGTCGGCGCGCTTAAACCGTAGAAGCGCGTCACTGGCGATGTGGGCGGACTACTTTGCTAACGGCCCGATTACTTGAATTGATGTTGCCCAAAAGCATTTGGTCTTCCAAGGTTCGCAGGTCGACGCGCGTTTTTTGAAGGCTGTCGTCGACCAAAGGGAACCTTTCGATATCATCATCGATGATGGAAGTCATTTCCCCAAGCACGTCGTTGCGAGCTCCATAGCGGATGGCGCCGGTACGTAATTGAGGATGTACAAACCACGTTTTGCCCGAATTTCGGGGGTCGCTCTCAAATTGGCGCGGACAGCCATCGAATGCATCAATCATGCCGAATTAGCGGTTGTGAAGGGATCCGACATCCTCCCGATCTTTGCCCAGCAGGTAAAGGCCTTCCACGCCTTTCATAATATTTTCGTCATCGAAAAAAGTGAAAATAGCGAAACCGTCGAATTTCGCTACGACCTGAACAATCCGTACGCCGCCAAGGCCGTCAAGATATCGAAATGGACTTGGACCGCATGCCAACCTGGTCGATGTGTATCTGAGCGGCCTGGCCAGAGCCAAAGAATAGCCGACAAGGCGTTGTCGATGTCGCCCGAACTACGGTGCTGCTTGGCGCGTACAGGGTGGCATCCTGCGAATAGAAGCCGATAACGTCCTACTGTAAGAACGACTGAAGGAGGCCAGAGCGCGGGCCGAGGCGACTCGCGATTCCCAGGACGCAGGCGGTAAGCAAGTCTAACGCGTCGAGTGCAGGGAAATAGCGCGTTGGCCGCAAATGAAGCTTATGACAGCTCGTATAGGCTCAACTGTCTACCACGAAGTTCCGCGGCGGCTCGCCTTGGCGCTGGAATTGCGACATTTTGCTGTAGGCTGCTTCAATTTGCCGGGTAAAACGCGCGGGATCGAACAGAACAGAACCGTCGTGGGCGCGCCGAAGCTTGGCCTTCAGAGAAGCGCAAAGCACAGGCTCGGCGGCAATTTTGATCGCCGTCAGCTCGTAATCGGACCACGATGTCGTCACCAGTTCTGGCAGACCGGCGGCCCGCAGCATGCTCGCGGCCATCCGCGCCACGATGGTCTTGCCCATCATGGTGACGAGCGGGACCCCAGCCCAAAGCGCCAAGGCCGCCGTTGCACCAGCATTGTAAGGCGCGGTGTCTAGGAACAAATCGGCCGCCCTTTGCCGCGCCAGATGTGCGGAGAGCGGCAGGCGCCGCGCAAAGATCAGCCGTGCGGCCTCAACGCCACAGCTCCCCGCCTCGCGGCGCAAGTTGGCTGTCATATCCGAATTGGATTCAAGCAACCAGAGAATGCTGCCGTCGACCTTACGCAGCAGCCGCATCCATGACTCGAAGCTCGTGTTTGTGAATTTATAGCTATTATTGAATGAGCAGAATACGAAGCCCGTCTCGGGCAGCCCCAGTTCTGAACGAGCCGGGGTCTCCGGGGCCGCTTCCAACCGGTCGTCCACCGTCAGAAAGCACCCCGGTAGATGCACGATTCTTTCGCCGAAGAATTTCTGCTGGTCGAAAGGTGCCAGCGTCGCATCGGCGATGACGTAATCAATAAATTCGGCTCCCATCGTCCCCAAGTAACCGAGATAACTGGCCTGGATCGGTGCCGGACGTCGGGCTAAAATTTCTGGCCGTGCGCCTTGGGTGTAACCCATCGCGTCCACAACAATATCGATTTCCAATTCGCGGATCATTTCGGCGATCTGCTGGTCGCTCTTCTCGCGGACGTCGATAAAGCGTTCGCACGCGTTCTTAATTCGGAGCGCCATGGCCGAATTGCCGTCCGGACCAAACGAGAGGCCCGTCACCTCGAAGCGGGATCGATCATGGTGCTCGAAAATCCCGATGAACGAATTCGCCGTGGCGTGGTCGCGAAAGTCAGCCGACAGGTAAGCGACACGGATACGGTCGTGCGCGTAGGGTACGCCACGCCAAAGCGGCTGTTCTGAACGAGAATACCGCGTATTGCAGAATGATCTTGCACAGCGAAGCTGCTCGTCGGGCGAGTCCGTAAGGGCAAGGCAGACAAACGGATAAACCAGAGAGCCGGACTGGACGTCGGCGAGGACGCGTGCCCGCTCTTCCTCGAAATTGCGCCAGTCACATAGGTGAAGTTTCGAGTAGAGGCGCATACCGCGCGCCTCGGAATCAGTCTGATGGAATGTCAGCGCGCGGTCGTAAGCGCGGATAGCATCCGCGTAAGAGCCACGTTGAAATTCGATATTGCCAATGTTGCTGTAGGCTTCGGCAAGATCGGGACGCAGAGCAATGGCTCTGTTGTAGCTGGCTAGAGCATCGTCCAGCCGCCGCAATGCCGAGAGAACGTTGCCGCGATTGACGTGCGCCTCGGAAAAATTGGAATTGAGCGCGACTGCTTTGTCGAAGTCCCCGAGCGCCTCCTCCAGGCGTCTGGCACGCTGCAGGGCCATTCCGCGGTTATTGTAGGAATCCGCAGCCCCGGGACAGCGGGCGACAAGCTGATCGTATTGATGCACCGCATCCAAGGCCAAGCCAAGATGCAACAGGGTCGCCGCGTAATTGTTGCGTGCAGCAGCATGCTGGGGCTCGGCCTGCAGGACGCGCTCGTAATGGAATGCGGCCTCCTGGTGGTTACCAACGATGCCCAGTGCGACCGCGAGGTTATATTGCACGTCTGCGACATCCGGCCGGGATTTGGCGACGCGGCGGAGCAGATCGATCGCTGCGCGCAAATTGCCCCGTTCCGCATAATGCATTCCGAGAAAATAGGCGCACTCAAAATCGTCAGGCGCACGCTTGAGGATTCGCTTGCAAGCTTTCTCCGCTTCGGCGAACCGTCCCGCCCTTTGGTGCATAAGGGCAGACTGCAGCAGGCGGTTTCGCTCGCTTGTCATGGCCGGTCGGAAATGCTCTGGCGCTGCGCAAGCGGGGAAACCGAGCACCTCCCGACGAATTCGACGATGCGCGCTACGAGCTCCCCCTCCAAGAGCGGCACATGGCCCTGATCGGCTACTTCAATCGATTCAAGCCCGGGGTGACGCGCCGTCATGGCAGCGACGGTCTCCGCCGAGAGCAGGTCGGACCGGGCGCCGCGAATGACCAGGATGGGCACACGTTTGAGCGCGTCGAATTCATTCCACAGTGGCGGCATCGGCTGCTCGATATCGACATTGGCGAGCGTGCGGGCCAGGCGCACGTCGTAGGTCGGCACCAGGGTGCCCGCCGCGTTCGCAGGGTCAGGTGCGCGCAGCCGCCAAGTGCGCTGCGCGGCCGCGAGCCATTGCTCGGCCGTGAGGTTGGGAAACTGGCCGTGAAAGAGCTGGCGCAGAATGTCGCCGCCTTCGGCAAATGTGCGCGGATGCGGCAGCTTGCCGACATAGCTCTTCAGCCGCGCCACTCCCCTGGGCTCGATCACCGGACCGATGTCATGCAGCACCACCGCGGTGATCGCGCTTGGATGCGCCGCACCGAGGTACATGGTCACCAATCCGCCACGCGAACTGCCGATGAAGACCGCCGGGCCGACCGCAAGCGCAGTGAGCACCGCCACCACGTCGCCCAGCTCAACGAGGAGATTGTAGTTTTCGGGATTGCGGTCGTAGCCGGAAAGGCCGCGCCCGCGCGCATCGAGACAGATTACCCAACACGCTCCGTTCTCCGCGAGCGCCGGCGCCAAAACCTCGAAATCGGCAACCGTGCGGGTGAGCCCGGGCAGGCACACTGCCGCCGCGGATGCGCTGCGCGCGCCATATTCGCGCACATGCAGCCGCAGCCCATCGGGCGCGCGGACGAAGATGCTTCGGCCGGCGTCAGGCATCAAAATCTCTCTCTGCCGGGTTGTGGAACAGGGTTGCGATTGGGTCCCTCTCCCCAAGAGGAGATATTCGGGTGAGCCAGCACAATACTCAATTCAGGTTCAACAGCCCTCATGCTGTCCTTCTGCCTCCAGGAGGGACGCAATTCTTGTCGCGGACATTACCGCCGCAAATGGATCACGTGGAAGCACAATTCTCGTTAGCAAGCCTGCCGGCAGATCTCAAAGACATACATGCGGCGAAACGTGTCAGGATGGGATTGCTCGAAGGCGTGCCAATGATCAAGGTTGGTCGGGGATGAGGGGGCCGGATGCTGCGTCCGAAACATGGCGATACTTTCAGGATCGAGCTCAAAACCAATGAATTTGAGTTCGTTCTCATGAAGGAACGCGGCAATTTGCGGGATGGAAAATCTGTGCTCCATGACGTGGAAAAACAAGTCTCGGCAACCACTCATGCAAAAAAAGTCGGCGGAGCTTGATAGCAGTCTCTCCCAATGCGGCTCGCTGCCGTTGGCGATAATATCCTGGCGTAGCGCGCGAATGCCGGCAGCCGTCGCCTGATAGCCGCGTGCAGCAACGATGGCCCGCGCCTTCACGATCGAATGCCGAGCCGCTTCGCTGTAGAGGCCAACCCGCATGATACCGTGCGGGCGCAGCAGCCTAAGCAGCGCCCGCCACCCGGCCTGCGGGTCGGCCAGGTGGTGCAGAACGCCCATGGCCTCGATTCGGTCAAATGTACGGCCAATTCCAGCGAGTTTAAGAATGTCGGCTTGCGCAAATTCGACATTGCGCAGCTCCGCCTCGCGGGCCTTTCTCCGCGCATAGGCGAGGCTCACGCGACTGATGTCGACCGCCAGAATGCGTGCTAGCGGCCATTGCTGCGCAACGGCGGCGGCATGCCTGCCGGTGCCGCAGCCGGCAATCAAAATCTGCTTTCGGCGTCCGGAGTTATCCGCCGTTTCGGCGTCTAGCGGCCCGATGTGAAGCGGCGCTGCCGGCGCAGCCAGTATCCAGCGCGGATAGGGATTTTCCTCGTACTGGCGCTTGACTTTCACCGAGGTCGCATCGTCGATCGCGGTCAGCGCCGGAATAATATTGCGCTCTGCTGCCTCGGTCAGCGGCTCGCGGATTTGCTGCCGCAACAACGCGGCGACGCTTTGCGGCCATTCCGCCGCGAGCAGCGTTTGCGCCTGTGCAATCGCATGCAGCGGATAATAAGCGCCGACCGCGGCGAGCAGGATGGGCGGAGCGCCACTCCCGGCCGATATCCTGTCCAACAACCATGCGCGCAGCTGCGTCGCGCGTCGGTCCTCTTCCGCCGATAGGGCGAAGACGTATTCGTGGATAAAACACTGCTGGGCGAGGGCGCAAAAAAAGCTGACGATGTCGTCAGAAAGTCGGCCCGGTGAATCGATCTCAGCCTCCGCGAGGCCAAGGAGCGACAGCCGCAAGCGCATGAACAGAAGTTCAAACCGGACGCCGCAGAGCAGCGTCGATTGCAGCGCGCAGCGGAAGAAGATGTCGCTCGCGAGCGCGGCGACCGCGCGCTCATCAAAGAAGGTGCTATCGGCGTCTCCGGCATCTTTTTGCTCGCTGGCGCGCCTAAGGGCTGCAGCAACAACCGGATTCTGCTGCGCCAGATCGCCGGCGTCTTGTCCGCTCAAGCCCAGCGCAAGCGCCGTGGTGAAGTGCGCCGCCGCAGACGTGCGTTCGTTCACGAGCTGATAGGAGGATGCGATATTGTAATGGCAGGCGGCGTCGAGCTCGTCGACCGCGATCGCCTTGGCGAACATTTTGATTGCCAGCCGATGCTGGCCCGAAGCCTGGGCGATTAGGCCGAGGAGATTGAGGCTTCCTACATGGGTGGGCGCGCGCGCCAGGATCTGCTTACAGATGGTCTCGGCCTGGGCCAGCCGAGCCGCCGCGAGTGCCTGTCTGGCCGCAGCGAATTGAGCGCGTAGATCGTAAGCCGCGGCAGCGCCGGCAACGGGCTTGCCGCGTGCGGCGGCTCGGCGCTCCCTTCGATTCATCGGCTCGCGCTCAATGTGGTTCGATCGTAGCGCGGATTGCGTGTAGTGCAATTCAGACTGTGAGTTGTCGCCGTGGCGAATTTCGTTCGCGCCAAAACCGGGCTACGAGCCGCGGCGCAGGTCGGCCTCGATCGAGAGCCTCGGCCTGTCCTCCAGGAGTGCGCGGTAGACCTGCATGTTTTCCAGCACGCGCTGCACATAATAGCGCGTCTCCATGATCGGAAGGCGTTCGATCCAGTCGATCGGATCGACTTTGGGACTGCGCGGGTCGCCGTATTGCGCGATCCACTCTTCGGCGCGGCGCAGACCTGCATTATAAGCGACGAAAGCCAAAATATAGGAGCCGCGGAACGAGTGGATGTCGTCGCCGAGTTCGGCGGTGCCGAGCTGGGCATTGTAGGCAACGTCACTCAACAGCCGGCGCTGATCGAACGCCACTTTGAACCTGCGCGCCGTATTGCGGCCGGCGCTCGGCGTGACCTGCATCAGGCCAAGGGCGTGCGCCGGGGAAACGATACGCGTATCGAACGCACTTTCCTGACGGATGATCGAAAAAACCACCGAGCGTTCGACCTGCGGGCCGACCTGGCGGTAGTCGGGCACGCCGAAATTCGGGAAGGCGTAGCGCGCGAAAGGAAAGCCGCGACCGAGCGCCGCCTTGCCGATGAGCAGCGTCGCCCGCGCGTCGCTGTGGCGCGTGGTGATCTCGGCAAGGGCGGCCAGACCACGCTCGTCCGTCGTCTTGTCGGCAACATCGGCGGCCATACCGGCAATGAGATCGCGTTGGTCGATGGCGTAGAGCATTTCGAAAGCGCGCCCGAGTTCGAGCGGGCGGCGCCCGGCGGGCGGGGCCGCGAACTCGGTAGGGGCGACATCAACAAGATGCAGCTGTGCCCGGGCGAGCTGGCCGTAATAGGCAGTCGGGAAGCGTGCCGCCGCTTCGTAATCCGCACGCGCCTCCTGGTCCCGGCGCAGCGCCTGCGCGGCGCGGCCCTGCCAGTAGTATGAACGCGCGAGTGTGATTGGATTGATTTCGCCGTCAGCAATGCGCGCGAAGTGCGGCAGCGCCAGCGCCGGATCGCGCAGAAACTCCAGGGCGATCCAGCCCGCCGTGAACTGCTGGTCGGCGCGGAAATTCTCGTCCGTCGGGGCCACGGCCTCGGCGGCGATCTTGTAGGCCGTCCGGGCCTGGCCGAGGTCGAGCAGTTTGCGCGAGAGCAGGCGCCGCTCGATCCACCATTGATCGAGGTCGATCAGCTCTGCCGGGTCGCGCGGGGCGGACAGCATCCATTGCGCGGCGTCCTTGATACGATCGCGGCGGCACAACCAGTGGATGCGGCTGAATATATAGGCCGGATCACGCCGCGCCGCCTGCGGCACGGCCTCGAGCAAAGCCCCGGCATTGCCGGCATTGTGGCCCGCGGCGGCGAACGCCTTGGCGATGGCTTGATCGGCGGCCCCGAGATGGCGCGCGGCGCGCAGGGCGGGCTCGTCGTCGCCGGCATAAAGGCGGGCTTCCATGCGCACCTTGTCGTCTGCGGGCGTGATCAGCCCCGCGAAAGTGGCGCGCGCCTGAGTCTCGACATCGTCGGAAAAGCCGCTCATGCGCCAAGCCGCGCGCAGGGCGGCCGCCGCACGCCCCGCATCCCCCTTGGCGAGCCAGGCACGCACCAGCGCGAAGTAACCCTTGGCTGACAGCGGCGGTTCGCTGGCCAGGAAAGCGATCGTGGTCTGCGGATCGACGTCCTGCTGCCACAACGCCGCCTCCGCGTGCCGGCGCAGCGTCACGATGCTCGGCCAGGTCGGATTGGCGGCGATGAACGCCGCGTAGCGAGAAAACGCCACGCCGGTGTCGTCGTTGCGCAAGATGACCCATTCAGCGAGCTTGCGGGCCAGCGGATCAGAGATGGTTTTTTCGACGCTGGTCGCTTCATCCGGCTGTTGCTTGCGGACGAGTTCGATCGCCTGTTTGACGGCGGCCAGATCCATGGGCGACGGCATCGCCGCCACTGCTCCGGCGAGCAGCGGCGTGGGTCGTCCGACGGGCCTCAGTTTGACCGGAGCACTCTTGCTGCTCGAAGAGTAGGCGTTGCCCAACGAGCTCTCGTCGGTCGAAGAGCGCGCGCGGCTCGTCGGCGCAGGAAAGCGGCGCGCGGCGGGAAGCGGTGCAGCGCGCGACGGCGTGGCAGACGACCGCACCGCCGGCCGCTCGGCGTTGCGGGGCGACCGGCGTTCGCTGCGGACGGGCCCACGATTGTCCTCCTCTGCCTTTTTTCGATTGTTATCCTTGGCGCTCTTTTCGCTGGTCTGGGCGACCTTTTGGCTGAGCTTGATCGCCGGCCGAGAGGGCCCCGGGGCCTGGTCCGGCTGGGGCACCGCCCATACGGCGCTGGCGAACAGGCCAGCGGCGGCAAACAGACCTATGAGCCGAATGGCGCGCACGGACAGCTCCTCATTTTAGTCTGCCGCGATGATACTTCGGTTGGCAAAATTGAGATTTTCCTAACCGAAAACAACGCAGAATGACAATTTGGGCTGTTTGGGGCGAAAACACGACTTCGCGCGACGCTCGCCGGCCGGCGGTTGGCATGCGGCACCGTCTGATAGGCCCCTCACTGGCCGACTCAGCGCCGCTCAGCATAGGCGCAAAACCGCCCGAAGAAGGGCGATAGGAAAGGCGACAACAATCGTGCGAACGAATCAGGGCCGTTGCTATCTGCGGGAACGGACATCCGGCAGCGGACTTACAAGAGAGGACTTTCAAGCCGTGGCGTGACCCGATATCTAATGGGTGCATGCCGCTTCCCCTTGCCGCAGGCTGCTTGCCGGCAAGGAGGTTCTGGCCGGGGATCGCATCATGGCCGCAAAAACCAGCTTCCGAGGCTCATTCACCGCGCTCGTCACCCCATTCAAAAACGGCGCGATTGACGAGAAGGCGTTTCGCGATCTGGTCGATTGGCAGATCGCCGAGGGCACCAGCGGCCTAGTCCCCGTCGGGACGACCGGCGAGAGCCCGACGCTGGGCCATCACGAGCACGAGCAAGTGGTCGAGTGGTGCGTCGATCAGGCCCGCGGGCGAGTGCCGGTGGTGGCCGGCGCCGGCTCCAATTCGACCCACGAGGCCATCGGGCTCGCCTGCCACGCCGAAAAAGTTGGCGCCGATGCCGTCCTGGTCGTCGCGCCCTATTACAACAAGCCGACACAGGAGGGCTTGTACCGGCATTTCAAGGCAATCAATGACGCCATCGGCATTCCCGTCATCATCTACAACATTCCCTCGCGCTCGGTGATCGACATTTCCGTCGACACCATGAGGCGCCTGTTCGAGCTGAAAAACATCGCGGGCGTCAAAGACGCAACCGCGAACCTGGCGCGCATTTCCCTTCAGCGCGCGGCTATGGGCGAGGACTTCAATCAGCTCTCCGGCGAGGACATCACCGCGCTCGGCTTCATGGCGCATGGCGGACACGGCTGCATTTCCGTGACCTCGAATGTCGCGCCGCGATTATGCGCCGAATTCCAGGCTGCATGCCTGCGAGGCGATTTCGGCGCAGCGCTGAAACTGCAGGACAAGCTCGCACCGCTGCACATCAACCTGTTCGTGGAGACGAGCCCGGCGCCGGTGAAATATGCGCTGTCGCTGCTCGGCAAGTGCGACAACACGGTGCGCTTGCCCCTGGTCCCGGCCACCGACAAAGCGCAAGGAGTTGTGCGCGAGGCAATGGTGCATGCCGGCCTGATCAACTAGAGTGAAGCGCTCACCAAACGGCTCAGTCACCGGCCGCATTGCGAGCCAAGGGTCGAGGCCGAGCAGACCGTCCCGATGACAAGCCGCAAAGCAGTCCAGCCGCTTTCTGGGATTGCTTTGTCCTTTGGCCTTCTTGCAATGGCGGGCGGGTCTGAACCGTGATTAACGGAGCCCCTCTATGTTCGAGGAATTCAAAAAATTCGCGATGCGCGGCAATGTTGTCGACCTCGCCGTCGCCGTGATTATCGGCGCGGCTTTCGGCGCAATCGTCAATTCGCTGGTCAATGACATCGTCATGCCCGTAGTCGGCGCCATCACCGGCGGCATCGACTTTGCCAATTATTTCCTGCCCCTGTCGTCGAAGGTAACCGCAAGGGGCCTTGCCGAGGCGAGAAAGCAGGGCGCCGTCCTGGCCTGGGGTAATTTTATCACCCTGCTCATCAACTTCATGATCATCGCCTTTGCGATGTTTCTCGCGGTCAAGGGCATCAACAGCCTGAAAAAGGCTGAGCCGCCGCCAGCACCGGCGGCGCCTTCCAAGGAGGAGCAACTGCTCGCCGAGATCCGCGACCTGTTGAAGAGCCGCTCGACGGCGGCTTGAAGCGGATAATCCTATTGCTCGTCATTGCTAAGGGATTGAGTTCGAGATCCTGGATTGCTTCGCCGCCGTTTCGGGACTCCTCGCAAATGAAAAGACAGCCAAACTAAATTCTGACGATGGCAAAAGCAGAACGGAAAATGCGGGTTGTTGCCGATAACCGCAAAGCCCGCTTCAACTACTTCATCGACGAAACCATGGAGGCTGGGCTAGCGCTCACCGGGACCGAGGTGAAGTCGCTACGCTCGGGCAAGGCGACCATTGCCGAATCCTACGCCGATGCCCGCGACGGGGAAATCTGGCTAATCAATTCCAACATTCCGGAATATCTGCAAGCCAACCGCTTCAATCACGCGCCCAAGCGGCCGCGCAAACTTCTGCTGCACCGCCGGCAGATCAACAAGCTCAGCGGCGCGGTCGAGCGACAGGGCATGACGCTTGTTCCACTCAAGCTCTATTTCAATGAAAAGGGCCGCGCCAAGGTTGAGCTGGCGCTGGCGCGGGGCAAGAAACTGTACGACAAGCGCGAAACCGAAAAGAAGCGATCCTGGGAGCGCGAGCGCGGTCGCCTGTTGCGGGAAAAGGGGTAAAAGCTTGTGCATCAGTGCTTTCGCGGCTCGCTAACCCGTAGTCGCTGCCCTGCAAAAACCGCTAAGATCGTGAGTATGGCCTTCCCGCTTCCGGGAAGGACGGAAAGCAATCAACCAAACTCCGTGCCATGGGGCCGCCGACCAGACTCGACCATTGCGTGATTCACGTCACCGACTGGGAGCGCTCGAACGCCTTCTACACGCAGGTGCTGGGCGCCGAATTGATCCCGCGGGCGGTGGGCTACGCCTATCGCTTCGGCGACGAGCAGCTCAACGTGCATGGCCCGGGCGTCGCGCCCATCGAAGTGGCGCGGCTGCCGGTGGCACCGGGCAACAGCGATCTGTGCTTCGAGTGGATGGGACCAATCGCCGACGCCATTACCCATCTGCAACGCTGCGGCGTCACCATTGAGCGCGGCCCGCTGCAGCGCTTCGGCGCCAAGGGTATTGGCACCAGTGTCTATTTCCGCGATCCCGACGGATCGCTGATGGAGTTCATGTCATATAGGTGATTGACGGGGGCTTCTCGGCCGGCTCGCCGTGAGAGACTCGGGGTCAGCGGCGCTTCCGCGAGGTGCGGAATTGGGGCGCTCAGAGGTGCGGAAAGGCCCCTCACCCCAGGCTGCTGCACGATCGAGCTTTACTCGCACCCTGGAGGAGGCAAGTAGGGTTAGCCATGAGGGAAGCGCCGGGAGCACACGATCCAACTTTTCTGCCGCCCAATCTGCCAGTGCCGCACAATGACGGCGCGGCGGGTCACCTGACCGGAACAAGGCTGCCCGACCTGGCGTTGCCGGCGACTGGCGGGCCGGCGGTGAACCTTGCCAAGCTTCCGGGCCGCAGCATCGTCTACATCTATCCGCGTACCGGGGTGCCTGGGGTCGATGCGCCGCCTGAATGGGATGACATCCCGGGCGCACGTGGCTGCACGCCGCAATCCTGCGGCTTTCGCGACCATTTCGCCGAACTCGGCGCACTCGGCATCGCCCACGTCTTCGGCCTCTCTACCCAGGACACCGATTACCAAGGCGAAGCCGCGCAGCGTCTGCACCTGCCGTTTCCGATACTCTCTGACGCGGCGCTCACGCTGACGCGTGCGCTCAACCTGCCGACCTTCTCTGTCGCCGGCATGACGCTGCTCAAACGGATGGCGCTTGTCATCGATGACGGCACGATCACAAAAGTTTTTTATCCGGTATTCCCTCCGGATAAGAATGCCGCGGAAGTTATCGCCTGGTTGCGTGGCCGCCCATGATTGCTTCACTCCCGCTTGCAGGGAGGGGCCCGGACCATTGGCGTTGACAAGGCTGCCTTTCCCAGCCGCGGCGCAGCGCGCGCGCTTTACCCGCGTCAGCGCGGCAACAAGCGTTCTGCATTCGGATCCGTCACCAACCCGCAGACGGCGATTGGGCGTCAAGCTCGACGCGAATTTTTGCAATCACTTGCTTGAACATTTTCGGCGTCAACACGCCGGTGCTCGTGTTGAGCCGCGAGCAGTGGTAGCTGTCGAACAAGCGCAATGGACCAAGCGCGTACACCGCGCCATGAGCGAACGGAAACGCGGCACGGCGCGCGTCGCAAGCGAGCACCAACGTCTCATGGGCAACGCGCCCGAGGGCGAGCACGGCGGCAAGGCGCAGCATTTCGTTGATGGTGGCGCAGAGGAACGTCCGGCAGGCGGCGATCTCGTCCGGATTGGGCCTGTTCTCCGGCGGCACGCAGCGCACCGCATTGGTGATGCGGCAATCGACTAGCGTAAGCCCGTCATCCGCGTGCGCCTGATAGCTGCCCTGGGCAAAGCCGAATTCAGCGAGCGCGCCATAGAGCAGTTCGCCCGCATAATCGCCGGTGAACGGCCGGCCGGTGCGATTGGCGCCGCGCAGCCCCGGCGCGAGCCCGACAATGAGCAGGCGCGCATCGCGCGGACCGAACGAGGGCACCGGAGCATTGAACCATTGCGGCTCGCGTGCGCGCCAATTTGTGCGGAAGCCGACGAGCCGCGGGCAGCGCGGGCAGTCGCGGCCGGGCTTGCCGCTATCGCGGGGCATGGGAGCGTCCCCGTCGATCTACTCATCCTCGAATTCGTCGTCGATTTCGACGCGCTGCGTGGTCGTCGTGGCGCGCTGCAGGAACTGCGGGGTGTGCCGCGCCTCGCGTCCTTCGCGCGGCTCCCGCGCCTCGCGCACCGGCCGCTCGGCCGGATCGCGGCCGATTTTTGATTGCAGTTCGATAATATCGACGAACTGATCGGCCTGGCGGCGCAACTCGTCGGCCACCATGGGCGGCTGAGTTGAAATGGTCGAGACCACGACCACGCGCACGCCGCGCCGCTGCATCGCCTCGACCAGCGAGCGGAAATCGCCATCTCCTGAAAACAGCACCATCTGATCGATATGCGGTGCAATCTCCATTGCATCGACCGCGAGCTCGATATCCATGTTGCCCTTGACCTTGCGCCGACCGGTCTGGTCCACGAATTCCTTGGTCGCCTTGGTGACGACCGTGTAGCCGTTATAGTCGAGCCAGTCGATCAGCGGCCGAATCGACGAATACTCCTGATCCTCGATGACGGCAGTGTAATAGAAGGCACGCAGCAGATAGCCCCGCGACTGAAATTCACGTAAAAGCCGCTTGTAATCAATATCGAAGCCGAGCGATTTCGCTGTCGCATAAAGATTGGCGCCGTCAATGAAGAGCGCGATTTTTTCGATCTGTGCCGACATGGTGTCTCTCAGTCGCTACTGTCTCTGGTAATAAAACCGATCAGCCGCAATGCTGCAGGCGCCTTGTTAAAACAGTTGGTCTGATCCCAAAAACATTGGCCATGCGAATGACGCATGCCGACGACAAAGGTACTTTGGCCAATGGCGCGGTAGCAAGTGTGCTGTGGTTTTGACATTCACGCACTAGCGCTGCGTCATGCCGTCGCGGGAACTTCGCGCGACGATGAGCGGCACACGCATCTGTTCCGTGAGTTCGGTTAACAGAGGCCGCTGCAGCCGCCAAGTTAAAAGTGACCGGCCTCCCTTGCGTTGGCCGGCTATTGACGATACCTAGCATTGACATTGTTCCTTGCGAGCCCGGCGAGAGGATCCCAGGAGGGTAGCTAAATGGCCCGCGTGACCGTCGAAGATTGCGTCGACAAAGTCGAGAACCGCTTCGAGCTCGTTCTACTTGCCAGCCACCGCGCGCGCATGGTCTCGTCCGGCGCGCAGATCACGGTCGAGCGCGACAAGGACAAGAACCCGGTAGTGGCGTTACGCGAGATCGCGGACAAGACGCTTTCTCCCGAGGACCTCAAAGAGGAACTCGTGCACTCGCTGCAGAAATATGTGGAGGTGGACGAACCCGAGCCGGAGGCCGTGCCGCTGATCGGTTCGCCGGGCGCCGGCGTCGATGCCGACGACACGGACGTAACCACAGACCGCATGAGCGAAGAAGAGCTCCTCAAAGGCCTCGAAGGTCTCACCCCGCCGGAGGCCCAGCCCGAACCCGATACCGGCGACGAGGAGGAATAGGCGTCGGTCTCTCCCAGCGTGTCTTTGCGTTGCTAAGGGAGATTTGGCCTGCGGCCCTGTCGGCTCGGGCCGGTACGTGCGGCTTGTAGTAAGGCGGGCGCTCCATGATATCCTCTAGTGGTGCCGCCGGCAGCCAGCCGGAGGCGCGGCTGTTGGATCAATTTTATGTCGCGCTCGCAGCTCGACCTGCCGCGGATGCAGAACCAGCCCCGACCGGGGCAGCCGGCTGCGCGCGCCCCCCACCCATTCGACGGCGCAATTCCGCGACCCTCGCGCAAGCCGCGATTCATGCGGCAGTACGAACTGATCGATCAGGTCAAGGAATACAACCCGAATACCAATGAGGACCTGCTCAACCGCGCCTACGTGTACGCGATGCGCGCCCATGGCGAGCAGAAGCGGGCATCTGGCGACCCCTATATCTCGCACCCGCTGCAGGTGGCGGCGATCCTCACCGGCCTCAAGCTCGACGATGCTACCATCGCGGCCGCGCTCTTACACGACACGATCGAGGATACCGACGCTACGCGCGCCGAGATCGACCGTCTCTTCGGCTCCGAGATCGGGCGCCTGGTCGAGGGGCTGACCAAGCTGAAAAGGCTTGATCTGGTCTCCAAGGAGGCCAAGCAGGCCGAAAATCTGCGCAAGCTCCTGCTCGCCATCGCCGACGACGTGCGCGTCCTGCTTATCAAGCTGGCGGACCGCCTGCACAACATGCGCACGCTGGCGCATCGGCCGGCGGAAGCGCGCCGGCGCACGGCCGAAGAGACGCTCGACATCTATGCGCCGCTTGCCGGCCGCATGGGCATGCAGGAGATGCGCGAAGAACTGGAAGACTCGGCGTTCCGCGAGCTCAATCCCGAGGCGCATCGGGTGATCAGCGAGCGGCTCGAGGGCTTGGCCGAGCGCTCGCGCGGCTGGACCGCCGAGATCGAGCAGCAGCTCGCCACAAAGCTCGCCGAACGCGGCATCGCCGCGGAGGTTAAAGGGCGCGGCAAGCGCGCCTATTCGATCTGGCGCAAGATGGAGCGCAAGGCCGTCGGTTTCGAGCAGCTCTCCGACATTCTCGGTTTCCGCGTCGTCGTGGCAACCGTCGCCGAGTGCTATCAGGCGCTTGGTATCGTGCACACAAGCTGGCCAGTCGTGCCCGGGCGGTTTAAGGATTACATCTCAACGCCCAAGCAGAACGACTATCGCTCCATCCACACGACCGTGATCGGTCCCGGCAAGCAGCGGGTCGAGCTGCAAATCCGCACCCGCGAGATGCAGCAGATCGCCGAATACGGCATTGCCGCCCACGCGCTCTATAAGGATGGGGTCGGCTCGCCGACTGAATTGCTGTCGCGCGAATTGAACGCCTATGCCTGGCTGCGTCGCACCATTGAACTTCTCGCCGAGGGCTCTAATCCGGAAGAATTCCTCGAGCACACCAAGCTCGAACTGTTCCACGACCAGGTGTTCTGTTTCACGCCCAAAGGCAAGCTGATCGCGCTGCCGCGCGGCGCTACCCCGATCGATTTCGCCTATGCGGTGCACACCGACGTCGGCAATATGGCGATCGGCGCCAAGATCAACGGCAAGATCGGCCCGCTCAGCTCGGCCCTACAGAACGGCGACGAGGTGCAGATCCTGACCTCGAAAGCGCAGACCGCGCCGCCCGCCGCCTGGGAATCGATCGTGGTCACCGGCAAGGCGCGCGCCGCCATCCGCCGCGCCACGCGCGAGGCGGTGCGCAGCCAATATTCTGCTTTTGGCCGGCGGCTGGTCGAACGCTTGTGCCAGCGCGCCAAGTTTGAATTTTCCGACGAAAAGCTAGAAGGCGCTTTGCCGCGGCTCGCCCGCGCCTCGGTCGATGACGTGCTTGCCGCAGTCGGCCGCAGCGAGATGCGCGCCGCCGATGTGGTGCACGCCATGTATCCCGACTACAAGGACGAGCGCATCGCGCCGGCGGGTCCGAAGGCGGAGAGCGGTTGGTTCGGGCTTAAGCGGGCCAAGGCGGTGAAGTTCAAGCTTCCTAACGAAGGCGCCGCGATTCCAATCCGCGGCATCAACGCCGATTTGCCGGTGCGCTTTGCGCCCAACGGCGGCGCCGTGCCCGGTGACCGCATCGTCGGCATCGTCACCCCCGGCGAGGGAATCACAATCTACCCCATACAGTCGGAGGCTCTGAAAGATTTTGAGGACCAGCCGGAGAGTTGGCTCGACGTGCGCTGGGACATCGACGACCAGGCGCCACAACGCTTTCCGGCGCGCCTGGCCGTGCAATCGGTCAACGAGCCCGGCACTCTGGCGCAGATCGCGCAGGTGATCGCTGAACACGACGGCAATATCGACAATGTCAAGATGACCCGGCAATCGCCGGATTTCACCGAGCTGACCATCGATCTAGAAGTCTATAACCTCAAACACCTGACGTCGATCATCTCGCAGCTGCGGGCGAAAAAAGTGGTTGCCAATGCCGAGCGGGTCAACGGCTAGTGTGACTGCCGGGGTGGATCTGCGATCATTGATTTGCGGAGCGCCGAGGATGCGTGATGGCGAGGGGCTTGTTTTGCGATATTGGCAAGCGGTTCGCTTGCCCCCTGGCACACGCTTTCGCGGCAAAGACAGTCGATATCCATGGGAGAAAGCCAGACCCGGCACGCCGGTCTGCAAACCTCCAAGAGCGCGTAGAAATCCGTTCAAGGCCTCACTGTCTGGATGACAACGTACGCTCCCATCCGTCTCGGCGTGAATATCGACCACGTCGCCACGGTGCGCAACGCGCGTGGTGGCCGGCATCCTGATCCGCTGCGCGCCGCCGAGCTCGCAATTGCAGCGGGGGCCGACGGCATCACCGCGCATTTGCGTGAGGACCGGCGCCACATCGTTGACGAGGACATCGTGCGGCTCAAGCGCGGGATCGCCAAACCGCTCAATCTGGAAATGGCGGCAACTTCCGAGATCGCCGGCATTGCCGAAAGGGTGCTTCCCCACGCCGCGTGCCTTGTTCCGGAACGGCGGGCCGAGCGCACCACCGAGGGCGGGCTCGATGTGGCCGGTCAGGCAGAGGCTTTGCGCGGCGTGGTCGACAAACTCGCCGCGGCCGGCATTCGCGTCTCGCTGTTCATCGCTGCCGAGCCGGCGCAGATTGAGGCGGCGGCCAAGATAGGCGCTCCCGTCATCGAGATTCACACCGGTGCCTGGTGCGATGCACTGGCGACAGGGAATGCGGCCGCCGCCAGTGCCGAACTCGCACGCATTGAGCGCGGCGCAGCCTTGGCCGAGAAGGCCGGGCTTGAAGTCCACGCCGGCCATGGCCTCGACTTTACCAGCGCGGAAACCATTGCGGCGCTGCCGCAAGTTGTCGAACTCAATATCGGCCATTTCCTCGTCGGCGAGGCGATATTCGTCGGCCTACCCGCAGCTGTGCACGCGATGCGTGCGGCCATTGAGCGCGGCAGACGGATCGCGGCAGGAATGGCCGGCGGGCGATGATCGGCGGTGCGATGATCGGCGGGCGATGATTGGATGATTCTGGGGATCGGCTCCGATATCACGGATGTGCGCCGCATCGCCAAGGTGATCGAGCGCCATGGCGACCGCTTCCTCGATCGAATTTTCACTCCCACCGAGCGCGAGCGGGCCGAAAGGAGGCGCAATCGAGTCGAAACCTACGCCAAGCGCTTCGCCGCCAAGGAGGCCTGCGCCAAGGCATTAGGTACCGGGCTGCGCGCCGGGGTGTGGTGGCGCGACATGGGCGTGGTCAACCTGCCGTCAGGGCGGCCGACTATGGCATTAACCGGGGGCGCCAAACAGCGCCTGGAGGCGATCACGCCCAACGGTTTTGAGGCGCGCATTGATCTCACCATCACCGATGAAGGTCCAATGGCCCAAGCCTTCGTCATTATCTGGGCGCTCGCGGCATCTTGCGGCTGATCCGAAGGTCCGTAGGCTTGATCATGGGTCATCGGCGCCGCTGGCTGGGGCTTTACCAAGGCGAAATCCGCGTTGCGGCCGCCTGACCTGATGGAATATTCGTCAAGGCCGAGCACTCGCCGTAAGTTCATGCCATACATAGCTAAATCGGGCCCAGTTTGGTGCAGCGGCGTGCCCGTGCACAATTGCGCCTGTGCCCCCCAGAGGCTACAAGGACGCGGGGCGCGCGCGCGCGCGCGCAGGCGCGAGCGAATTCCACACAACATCATTAGGACACCTGGCGGATGAGCGTGCAGACCGGAGCCAAACGGAAAGAAGGGGGATTCGGCGAGACAGTGCGTGTGGTGATTCATGCGCTGATCATCGCGCTGGTCATCCGCACATTTCTCTTCCAGCCCTTCAATATTCCCTCGGGCTCAATGATCCCGACGCTGCTGGTCGGCGACTATCTGTTCGTATCGAAATATTCCTACGGCTATACGCACTATTCCTTGCCGTTCTCGCCAGCGATTTTCAGTGGCCGGATTTTTGCTTCGCAGCCGCACCGGGGCGACGTCGTGGTGTTCCGCCTGCCCAAGGATCCGTCGATCGACTATATCAAGCGCGTGATCGGACTGCCGGGCGACACCATCCAGGTGATGCATAGCGTGATTTACATCAACGGCGCCGCGGTCAAGCGCGAGCGTGTCGCCGACGGCTGCGTGGCTGACGAGGATGTCGGCCAATCGGTCATGTGCTATCGTGAAACCCTGCCGAACGGGGTGACCTATGTCACCCACGATTTCACCGAGAACGGCTTTCTCGACAATACTGAGCCTTATCGCGTGCCGCCCGGCGAGTTTTTCATGATGGGCGACAACCGCGACAATTCAACTGACAGCCGGGTGCTCAGCGCCGTCGGCTATGTGCCGTTCGAAAATCTCATCGGCAAGGCGCAAATCATTTTCTTCTCGATCCGCAGCGACACGCCCGCCTGGGAGATCTGGAACTGGCCCTGGGCCGTACGCTGGAGCCGATTGTTCACGCTGGTACGATGAGTGGCAGCCGCAAGAGCAAGGCTGCGGCAGCACCGCAACCCGAACCAACGGCCGACGAGGTTGGCGCCGCAGCGTCCGGAAACGGCCCGAAGGAGCCTCGCCGCAGCCGCCGGACCGCAACGTCGCTTGAGGAGCGAATTGGCTACCACTTTGCCGATGCGGCGCTGCTCAATTGCGCGCTGACTCACATTTCCGCGCTTAAAGGGCCGCGCAACCGCACCGGTTCCTACCAGCGGCTCGAATTTTTGGGCGATCACGTGCTTGGCCTGGTGATCTCCGACATGCTGTTCAGCGGCTTTCCGAAGGCGGATGAGGGCGAACTGTCGCGCCGGCTCGCTGATCTTGTGCGCAAAGAAACCTGCGCGGAGATCGCCTCCTCCATCGATCTCGGCGCGGCCATCAAGCTCGGCTCGTCGGAGGTCAATGCCGGCGCGCGCAAGCGCCCCGCGATCCTCGCCGACGTCTGCGAAGCGCTGATCGGAGCGGTCTATCTCGACGGCGGCTATCCGCAGGCAGCCTCTCTGGTCGAGCGGCTGTGGCAGGAGCGCATGCAGGCCAAGGCACAGCCACTGCGTGATCCGAAGACGCTGCTGCAGGAGTGGGCGCAAGCGCGCGGACTGCCGACACCCGCCTATCGCGAAGTGGCGCGCTCCGGACCAGACCACAATCCGGAATTCCGCGTCGCCGTGCAACTTCCGCATTTCGCCCCGGCCGAGGGCTCGGGCCGTTCGAAACGCGCCGCCGAGCAGGCCGCCGCCGCCGCGATGCTGGTGCGCGAGGGCGTCAAAGCGGCCGCCCGGCTCGATGGTTGAGAAACACTCCGGGCCCCCGGAATTGCCCGGTGAGGGCCCACAGCCCGCCACCAAATGCGGCTTCGTAGCGCTGATCGGCGCGCCGAACACCGGCAAATCGACGCTGGTCAATGCGCTTGTCGGCAGCAAGATCTCCATTGTCACGCCCAAGGTGCAAACCACTCGCACGCTCATCCGCGGCATTGTCTGCGCTGGCCCGACGCAGCTCGTTCTGGTGGACACGCCGGGCATTTTTACGCCGCGCCGGCGCCTCGACCGCGCCATGGTGGGAACGGCCTGGGGTGGGGCCCAGGACGCCGACGTCGTGGCACTGCTGATCGACGCGCGCAAAGGCGTCAAGGAGGATGACGAGGCGATCCTGCGCGGGCTCGCGGACATCCGTTCGGCGCAAAAGGTGCTGGTGCTCAACAAGGTTGATCTGGTGGAGAAGCCGCTGCTGCTGGGGCTCGCCGACTCGCTCAATGAGCGCGCGACATTCGCCGCCATCTTCATGGTCTCCGCGCTTACCGGCGACGGCCTCGGCGATATGAAAGACTGGTTTGCGGCCCACGTGCCGCCCGGGCCATGGCTTTACCCGGAGGACCAGGTCTCGGACGCGCCGCTGCGCCATCTCGCCGCCGAGATCACACGCGAGAAGTTGTATCTGCGGCTGCATCAGGAGCTGCCGTACCAGTCGACGGTCGAGACCGAGGTCTGGAACGAGCAAAAAGACGGCGCGGTGCGCATCGAGCAGACGATTTACGTCGAACGCGCGAGCCAGCGCAAGATTGTCCTCGGCAAAGGCGGTCAGACCATCAAAGCCATCGGCGCGGCGGCGCGCGCCGAAATCGCCGCCGCGATCGAACAGCCCGTGCATCTTTTTCTATTCGTAAAGGTACGCGAAGGCTGGGGCAACGACCCGGAGCGCTATCGCGGCATGGGACTCGATTTCCCGCATGAGGAGTAGAGCCCGCTCGAGGGCTTCCCAGGAATCGGCGCCCAAATTCTGTGCATGGCGATGAACGCGTTGTCGATGCGAACCTGCCAGGCATCTGGCTTCGACCGCTGCGTTCCCCAGGCGACACATCGCGCGCTGCGTGATTTGGGGATCGGGCCCATCGTGCGGCACTCAGGTGGCAACGCCGCGACAGATGACTATGGCGCATGTTGCATCTCAAAGGCGCCGGTCTGGTAAGCAAACACGATGCCGGGGTTGCGGCCGTGAGTAATGTGCAGCGACAACACGGTCGCACCGCGCGAGCGCCAGATCCTGTTGCCCTTGACTCGATGCCGCGCGCCGCGTCATGACAGGTTTCGGAGTGGGCGCCGCGGCCCAATCGCGCCAGCGATGACGACGCAATGCCTTTCATCGAAAAGCGACGAAAATTCGCTGACGTGCTTGCTCGTCATCAGCTCGGCGATCTCGCCAGCGCTGAGAAAGGCTACCGCGAGATTCTGCGAGCCGATTCCCGCCATTTCGACGCCGCTTATCTCTTGGGCCTGGTGCTTTTGCAAAGCGGCCGCTTCGAACAAGCTGAGGCGCAATTCCGCCGCGCCATCAAAATCAATCCCAATGTTGCCTCCGCCTTTCACGATCGCGGCAACGCGCTGTTGGAGCTCGATCGGCCGAGCGAGGCGCTAGCGCAGTATGATCGGACAATCGCGCTCGACCCCAAATTCGCCGATGCGTTCAACAATCGCGGCAGCGCCTTACTGCGACTGATGCGGCTCGAGGAAGCCGTGAGCAGTTTCGACCGTGCCATCGCGCTCAATGCCAACCACGCCATCGCGCATTATAACCGGGGCAATGCGCTGCGCCGGCTCAAGCGATCCGACGAAGCCTTGACGAGCTATCAGCGCGCCATCGCGCTCAAGCCGCATTACGTGGAAGCCCATAACAACTGCGCCAACACGCTGTTAGACCTGCATCAGCCGGATGCGGCGCTTGCGGTCTATGATAAAATCATTGCGCTCAACCCGTGTTTCGTCGAGGCGCACTGCAACCGAGGCAGCGCGCTTATTGACCTACGGCGGTTGCCAGAAGCCTTGGCGGCCACCGACAAGGCGCTGGCGCTCCACTCCGATTTCGCGCTCGCCTGGCTGGTCCGCGGCGACGCCTTACGTAACCTGCAACGCCACGACGAGAGCCTGGCCGCCTATGATCGGGCGGTTGCTCTCAAGCCGGATCTGGCCGACGCCTGGGCGGGCCGGGCACGTACGCTGCACGACTTGAAGCGGCATGACGAGGCGGCGCAAGGCTGGGCCAAGCTGCTGCAGCTTTGCCCCGATTACGATTTCGCAAAGGGCAATTTGGCTCACCAAAAAAGGATGGCCTGCGATTGGAGCGGGCTGGACGAACTGGCTCAGTCGATCCGCGAAGACGTCCGTGCCGGAAAGATGTCGGCGGATCCGTTCGGCTACCAAGCGCTGTCAAACTCGGCGCCGGAGCTGAAACGTTGCGCGGAGCTATTCGTGCAACGCGAGTTTCCTGCCGCACCGACGCCGCTTTGTCGGGGCGATCGCTATGACCATGACAGGATCCGCGTCGGATACGTGTCTGGGGAATTCCGCCAGCAGGCCACCTCAATATTGATGGTGGAGCTTTTCGAACTGCACGATAAGCACAGGTTCGAACTGTTTGCGTTCGACACCGGCGACGATGACGGCAGCGATATTCGTCGCCGCATCACCGCCGCGTTCGATCACATGGTCGATATCGCCGGCATGGGCGACGCGGCGGCAGCAGCCACGGTCAAGCGGAACGAGATCGATCTGCTGGTTAATTTGAACGGGTTTTTCGGTCAAGCGCGGACCGGCGTTTTCAGCCGGCGGCCGGCGCCGATTCAGGTCAATTATCTAGGCTTTCCAGGCACCATCGGTGCCGATTACATCGATTACATCATCGCGGATCCGATCGTCATCCCGCCGCCGCACGAAAATTTTTACATCGAGAAGATCGTCTGGCTTCCTGAATGCTACCAGGTCAACGATTCGAAACGGCCGGTCGCCGATATGCCCACGCGCGCCGCGGCCATGCTGCCGGATGACGGAGTCGTGTTCTGTTGCTTCAATAATAGCTACAAGATTGCGCCGGAAGTCTTCGACGTCTGGATGCGTCTCCTCGACCGAGTGAACGGCAGCATATTATGGCTGATCGAAGACAATGCCGCCGCGGAGCACAATCTCCGACGCGAAGCTACGCAGCGCGGCATTGAGCCGGAGCGTCTGGTTTTTGCGCCCCGAGTCAGTCCGGCAGAACACTTGGCGCGTCATCGCCTGGCCGACCTCTTCATCGACACACTGCCGTACAACGCGCATACGACGGCCAGCGATGCGCTCTGGGCTGGCGTGCCGCTCTTAACCTGCCTCGGCTCAGCCTTCCCCGGGCGGGTTGCGGCCAGTCTGTTGCAGGCCGTCGGCTTGCCCGAATTGATCACGCATTCGCTCGGGGACTACGAAGCGATGGCGCTAGGTTTGGCGCGAGAGCCGGGGCTGTTGTCCTCATTGAAGGCGAGGCTCGCGCAGAACCGCAATACTTTTCCGCTGTTCGACACCAAGCGCTTCGCCCGCCATGTCGAGGCGGCGTATCTTACGATGTGGGAGCGTCATCGCCGGGGCAAGCCGCCGAGACCCTTTGCCGTTCCGCCTGACGGGAACGGTTGTCTGCCGTCGCGGGGGGATCCGGCACCGCGATGTTTGGCCGATCAATGCCTTCGATACTAAGTCGCCAGCTCGGCGCATCTTCGTCCATCATCTCCAACGAAAACTGCATGATGCTCGACACGTCGTTATGCCAAGCGCTCGTGTGTCGCCCGACGTCTTCGGGAGATCTCCACTCGCCGCGCCGGCTGCAGGTTTGTAGGTGCCGTTAAGCAGCTGGGCCCAGATCGTGGGCCAGTACTTCTTCATGTAGGCCGGCCAGCCTCAGTCCCTTTGCCGGAGACACGGCGCAAATCTCAGCCTTCGCCGCACGCTCCGGATCTACCACCCCGACCGGATTGGCGTCCGGCCGGGTAGGCCCTCATTATTCGGTTCTTGTCCATCGGGCCGCGGGTTTCCTCCACGTTTCCTTCAGACACCGCGTCCTGATGATGCCTTGCGCTGCGCTAATCTTTCACCGCCATTTAGGATAGAGGACGGCAAGCTTTAGATCATGCTCGTCAGACACAAAAATCCCCGGCAGTTTCCCGCCGGGGATCATCGAACTTACGCCTTGATCACACGGTCAGGGCAGGAAGTCCTTGTGCATGCGCACCGTGAACACCCAGCTATGCTCGTTCGAGTTCCTGCAGCCAGGTCCTGCCGCGAAGCTGCAAAGCGTCGGCGCGCCCGTCCCCACCGGTAAGGGAACAAGTCCGTCGGCCGACTTAGCAGTGTCCTGCTGGATGTAGAGGGCTTCAACACCAAGGTAGAAGCTCTTGGTGACGTCCCACTGCAGGCGCGAACCAGCGACCCAGTAATTCCAGTCGTTGTTGCAGCCCGGTCTCGCGACCGCCGCCCTGCCCGTACCGGTGCCGTTCGCTGGGCCTTCCAACGCGCACAGCATGTTGTTGGCCGCATCGTCGTACCTGATCTGCATGTAACCGCCGGTGAACGACTGGTGCCATTGCGGCGTCCAGTAGTGCTCATACGACAGGACGGCGCTCCAAGCGGTGGTCTGCTCGCAACCGGTACCGTTGGCGGCGCGGGTTAGGCTTCCCGTCGGGACCGTGCCGCCGTAGACACAGTCGGACATCAGGCCCCAGCTTTGATTGCCGCCGTTGGCGAAAGCTTGCGTGGTGCCGCTCGAGTTGGCGAGATAAGTCACCGCACCTTGAGTGTAGTTGGCTTCACCCTCGATGTAGTCGCCTTGCCAGATGAACGGGAGATTCAGGTGGGCGCCGGCGCCGACCACCCAGCCCCAATTGGTGTCCGGGCCGCCATTGACGGCAAACGCGCTAGTAGGACCATAGTGCAGCGGGTTGAGCTCGTGCCCGGCAGCCATGATCTGGGCGCTGCCCCAGGTCTGGTCGAGGCGGATGTTGCCGACGACGTCGGGCGCCTGCCAACCGCCGAAATTCGAGCCCCTGACGAAGGCAGTCAACGAACCGGGTGCTGCGAGGCCGGTGTCATTGATGATCTGGTTCATGCGGCGCTCTTCGGCTGCGATCGTCGCCGACAGGCCGCCGCCGAGTTGCGCTGTATAGGCCCACACCCACCAGCCGGTGTCACCCGTGTCTTCCTGCGGAAAAAAGCCGGCGCGATAGTTCTGCACCGCCGCATTGTAGAAGTCGAAGAACGACCGCGACAGGCCGGCGGTGAAGCCTGCCCATTGCAGGAAGGCGCGGTTGGAGCTGAACGTGTTCGATGACGAGTTCGAGCCCGACCGTGTTGGTGCTGAGCCCGACATCGATATAGGCGCGGGCCACGCCGTAGGGGGTCATCTCCCGGGCGTCGGCGGTGATGTAGCCGCGGGCCCGAACGGTCAGATTGTTGGTGGCGCGGGTGTTGGTATTGTTAGAGAATGGACCGTTAGCAAAGTTGCCGTTGATAGGGTCGCTCACTTCCGCGCGCACCCAGCCGCCGATCTTGAGACACATATCAGTGCCGGGCATGTAGTAGAAACCCGCCCCATAGAGGGTGCAGATCTTCACGTATTCGACCGGTGCGGCCTTTACGGGAAGTTCGGCTGCCTGCCCCGCCGTAACCACAACCAAGCCGGCCGCGGTGCCGAGGAGGAGGCTTTTCACCATCTTCATATGAACCTCCGATTTGTTTGCCGTGGGAGGGTTCCGTATCCGACGGGTGGTACCGCCCCCCTTGGTCGGGTCCCCTGGTCCCCAAATCCCGCCCGAACTCCCAACCCCGGATAATTGCCGGACGAGTCGACTTTGGGCTCCCCCCTCCGTCGCATAAACACATTACCTACTCGATTCCGCCACGCAATGAATAACCCGCCGAGTCACGTGCTCGTTTTGCTTTTTCCGCGAAGTGTTGCGTAAAAATCACGCAACGAAGAAAAGGGCGTGAAAACTCCCGCTCAGCACGAACCGGAGAGAATTTCCTTTGGATCCTCAATTCATTGGCGCCGCATTGCTAGCGAGCCGGTGCAATGCCAGTGCCATCCCCTGCCGCGAGGTGCTTTCGTTGCAGTGCGCAAAGCCTGAGTAGCCGTACCGCGATGGATTTGCGGCGGTGTGTTGATTCGGCTGTGGTGCGGCCAAAGCGCAAGTCGCCGGGAAAAACATCACAAGGCGCCGGACAGGTCGGCAGGATGAGGAGTCGACCCGCTAAGCCGTACATGTTCACTTCACGCGCCCGACAGTTTGCGCAAATACAAGAGCGCTTTAACGGTATCCTAACCAATTCTGTGGGCCGACTGGGCTCCTTTGCGGCGCACCGGCTCCGGACGCCAGCCCTTCGCGACCAACTGCTCCTCCGGGGTGAGGAATTCGAGATACAGCTCGGTCACCTTCACGCTCGAATGGTCGAGCCGTCCTTACAGGACGCAGATCGAGCGGCCGTCCTCGAGCCAAGGTCACGGTGTGCAGATGCCTACATCCCGAGACCGGAATGGACGGAAGTCGAAGCCGTTTCGTCCGAGCCCACTTGCTGACCACCTCTGTGAACTGGGTGGCGAAGTTCTTGTAGTCCTCACCGGCCGCGCCACACCAACAACGGCGAGCCCACATAACCCGGAAGGGTCCGCACGATGTCGTAACCGGCAAACGGCTCCAGATTGATCTCGCGCGTTTTGGCCGCGCCATTTGGGATTTTGCAACGGCAACCTTCTCTTCGAGTTTCCGGTGCTTGAGCCCAGTAATCAAGATTGCACAGCCGACTACTTGACGCCGGCATGATCCGCGATCACGGAGGTCCGAGCAATGGCGCGACCACCGCTATAAATACTGATGTGCCGACGACGGATATACGTACTGGGCCATCGGGCCACTCATCATCAACCCCGGCTGGGTGCGTCGACAATGCAGGCCACTTGGGCGAGGCAATAAAGACGGCCGCGGCCATCAAACGCGGCTGAACTCTACAAGCTCACCGACCACCTTTGGCCATTGATCGAGCACGTGCGAACGCTGCCGTATTGTCAGCCGCGCCGCCGGCCGGCGCCGAGCATAATCGGCAAAGACGGCACGCGCTCTCTCAAGGCTCGTCCCCGCAAATAGCATTCGCTCGATACGATCGTCGCGCGTCCACAGCTCGACTTTGTAGAACTTGCGGGTGTCGGCGATGACGAGGTCATCGGTCGTCTCAACATCGACGAACATCGATTCGCCGACTAGGTCGACTGTGATCTTCCTCTCTCCAATCCATAGCCACAACCGCCGTCGCGGACGGCCGACCTTTCTCGGTTGCATTGTTTCCCCCCGAACCAAGACGGTGTCCCGAAAATTCGGGAGCCCCGCACTCGCACCTTTGTCGGCGCGACGACGAAGCTAAGCCAGGAATTTTGGCAGAATGCGGATGAACGTTTGGCAAGCCTCAGCCCCGGACCAGATGCGGCTCGTCCACGTCACTGGAAGGTCCGCCCTGCGTGTGGCGAAAAGGCTTCCACGACCGGCAAACCGCGCGCATGTGTGGCGCAATCGAGTTCGTTCGGCGCCGTTAACCGGGGAGGCTAGTCCGGTCGATATGGAGATCACCTTGGATCAGTTGGTAGAGACCCCCTCCAACAGAACCACCGGTCGGCTGCCGTTCTGGCCCGGAAGCGCGGTCGATTATGGCCCCACCATCCCCTCGTCCGCATGCGGCTACACACGCGGCCAGGTGGCTCGCTAGGCCTTGTCGACTGCGCCCCCGCCTTCAGCCCAATCCTTGAAGGCGCCGAGATTGTAGACCTGATGATACCCCATTTCTTTGAGCACCTTGCCGGCCAAGGCCGAGCGCCCGCCAGAGGCGCAATAAAGGATGATGGGCCTGTCCTTGCTGAAATTCTTGTCGTAGTAGGGTGACTCCGGATCGGCGCGGAATTCCAGCATGCCACGCGAAACGTGTAGAGCGCCGGCAACCTTGCCGCTTTTTTCTACTTCCGGAGCATCCCGCACGTCGACCACCAGCGTATTGCCGTTGGCGATCATTTCGCGCGCCTGCGCCGGCGCTAGCCTCGGTACAGCGGCGTTGGCAGCCTCCATCATCAGCTTGACGCTTAATGCCATTCTATCCTCCTCTCGGCTATTCACGACTCCCAGGCTGCGGACGCCTCAGGAGCACGCCAAGCTATCACATCTCTCGTTGGCGCCGCAGGGGCTTCGAAAAAGCTGACCGCTTCCAGACTGGGACATCTGCAGAAGGTGTCGACCGCGGCGCCGAAGCTCGAACAGCCAATAGGCATGGCGAACCGTTCCTTGGGCGTGACCGGATTGATTAGCGTCAATATGCCGGCCTCCGTAAGGGCTGTGCTGATTGCGCAATGTGAATTGAAAACCGGCTGACCGCAAACGCAGCTGTTCGCCCCTCCCAGCGCGCTCTGCACCCAAAATTTCGAGCCCGGTTCGGGAGCAATGGCCGAGACGATCGCGCGTCCGAGTGACCTGCAAATTAAGGCTCGATTCAGTCCGTCAGATCAATCGAATCCACGACAGGAAAGAGCGGAAAGCTCAAGCTGCTCAGACGTTATGTCCGTCTGCTGAAATCGGCGGTCCGCCCTTTCGTGCAGTAGAGATAACGAGGGTTGCTCGGACGGACCCGAGCCGAGCCTCATGCACGGAGGACGGCCATGAAGGATTATAGCAGTTCCCCGGCCACGGTTGAGAAGGTGCTGGGCAGGCTGGCGGCACGCCACGACAAGCTGCACGTGTGTTACGAAGCAGGTCCCATGGATATGGGCTTTATCGGCAGGTCAAGGCTCTGGGCCACGACTGTGCGGTGGTTGCACCATCGCTCATTCCCCAAGAAGTCGGGCGAGCGGATCAAGACCAATCGTCGGGACGCGGTGACGCTTGCGCGGCTGCTCCGGGCCGGTGAGCTGACGCCAGTTTGCGTGCCGGATGCAATCCATGAGGCGGTTCGCAACCTGGTACGGGCGCGGGAAGCGGCAGCGGCCGATTTGCGCAAAGCGCCAGCAGGTTATGTCGTTTCTACGTCTCTACTTCGTCACGGGATTTTCAGCGGGCGTAGTCACTGGAGCCTCGCGCATTGACGCTGGCTTGCCGAGCAGCGCTTCGAGCACGCCGCGCAACAGATCGTGTTCCAGGATGCCATCAACGCGATTGAAGAGGCGGCAACACGCCTGCACCAACTCGATCAAGACTGCTCGCGATCGTCCCAACCTGGTCGATGGCGCGGGTAGTCGCCGCCTATCAGGCAATGCGTGGCGTTTCCTTTATCGCGGCAGTGACCTTCGCCGCAGAAGTCGGCGATGTGCGACGTTCGACAATCCGCGTCAGCTGATGTCGTTCCTCGGCCTCGTGCCGAGCGAACGCAAGCGGCGATTGAACAGCATGGAACTCGACGAGCTGCCCCTTTTTTGGCCTCCTGTGTGCCGAAACGTGGCTGCGGGGCCGATCGGTGAACCGAATTGCGTAGAAGGAGCAGCAACGCCGCTTAACTCTCTTATGTCCGTAGTCAATGATTTTGGCAGCAACAATGATGCCGGTGGCGAGATGCCGCCGGTTATGGAGAATGGGTGGCGCTGCATAGGGCAGGAGATGGAGCGCTTGAGGCGACGTTGATCAAACTCTTATCCGCGGGTTGGATACCGCCTTCCGTGTTCCCACCGTGCATCGTAGCGGTCTTACCCGGGTCGGCAATCGACGGGCGCGAACTTCGTCGAAGGGCCTGGACTTTACCGCTATCCGGCACGCGTCAGCGAGACTTTGCGCGTCCGGCTTGAGCACCTGCCAAAACTGCGCGAGCTATCGCCTGGAAAGCGCAAGTCCGGCTTTGCGCCCGCTATCGCCGGCTGATCGCCGGCGGCAAAGAAGCTACCCGTGGTCATCGCCGCGATCGCACGTGAAATGGCGGCATTCCTTGGGCCATCGGTCGCGAGATCGAACCGCTGGCCTGAACGGCATTCGCTGCAAAGGCCGGGGATGGAGCCACGGCGGGGAATCCCCGTCGTTAACTACGTGCGGGCTCTAGCCCGACGCACGACACTCAGACACCGGAACAGCCCCGAGACGCCGAGCGTCGCGTCTTCCGGCCGGCCGCGCTACTTTTTGCCCACCCCACCCCTGCTTTCGGTGGGTTTCCTGCGTTCTGGGGGTGCAAGACTTGACGTGAGAAAGCCTGCTAAATACAGCTTCTCCCGACCCGGAGAGGTGGCCGAGTGGCTGAAGGCGGCGGTTTGCTAATCCTCACGCCGCCATCCTGTCTGATCCCGCCACATCCCGAAAAGCGCCATTTCATGGGTGTTTCCTGCCAGCGTTATCCTGGTCTGTTCCTGCCAGTTTTATTATGTTTTAACTGATTGGGTGGCATTTTGGGTGGCAATTTACACAGTCACCCCCTCCCGGCAGCCACCATTGCCGCGTTGCGTGTGCACGCCGAGCCGCCGGGCTTCGCACTCACCCAATCTCCCTCCGGGTGCCGCTGCACGACGCGAGTCCGGCTGCGGATCATGAACCGGCCGGCGGGCTTCTCCGCGATCGCAGCCTTGAACACTGCGCGAGCCTGGCCGGGCGTGCGACAGATCGCCAGAGGTTAGCCCCTTCTCGTCCCACGCCTCGACGTTGAAGTTGAAGCCGGACAGCCAGTAATCTTGCGGCATCGAATGATGCCGCACCTGGACCGATTTAACGTCGTCGACCAGATTGATAGGACCAAGAAAGTCCATCTTGCCAACATCGACGCCGTTATGCCGGAGGATGGCGTAACCCATCGCTATGTGGAAAAAAATGTTGGGGATCGTCATCTGCAGCAAGTAGTCCTCGCCGCCGACGACCATACCGGGCGCCCAGGAGAGTTTGACCTTGCGCTCGCTCGCGCCCGCGTACTGCTCCTCCTTCGCGCTCTCCTCGAAAGCGACGGTCTTCCGAATGCGGGCGCGCACTTCGTCAATCGTCTGCTCGTTGTCCTCGTGCTTGGGCGGCGTCCGCCCTGATAGCCAGGCAGCCGCGGATTTGACATAGTCGCAAGCGCTCTGGACCTGGCAGATGAAATGCTGCATGTCAGGCGCAAGGCGGCTGGTGATGAGCACACCAACTTCGAACCTCTTGGCGGCCGCGTGCTGTTCAGCTTTGTCGAGACAAGTCTCTAAATACTTCAGGCTTTGCGTGCACTGCGAAATCACTTGATAGTACATTAGCGCCCTTAATCCTCTTCCGCCTCGAGCCGCACTGCCGGCGCCGCCGGATTCTTGACCTTGAGCCATTGCCGGGAGCGGACCGAGCGGTATGGCGAGCCGAGCCGCTTCGACACGATGCCCCTCGCAGCCGAGCTTCCAGGCGTGCTCGAAGATGATGGCGCCGTCGCCGGCAAAATATTCATTCAAAGCAATGCACTTGCTCGCCAAGGCTCTGCTGCATTTCAGGTTTTCGTCTAAGAAAATGATGTGATTGAAATCACAGACGGGGGATCGGGATGAGAGCACTCTCCATTTCAATGAGAGCATCCCGCTCTATTGGTTCCGAAATAGGAGACGAGCATGAGCAAGAAGTTGAAATTAGCTGTCCTTGCTGCCGTGTTGGCGATGATTGGTGCCATCAACTCGCCAGTGCTGGCGGCAGGGTATGACGATCCGGCCTTCACTGGCGGCGGCAGCACCGGCTACAACGCGCATATTGGCGACTCCTGATTAACATTGAAGTGCCCTGCGTCTCCTCGGCGTCGGCATGCCCTCGCATCGGCGGGGCCTTGGCTAGCGATGGCAAGCAAGGCTCGATAAAGCCGCTCGATAAAGCCGACTGTGCAGGGGCTACGCTGTAACATGGCGCTGGGTTAAATGATGGCGCCGTGAGAATCCAGAGGACCCAGTGAGGCAAATAGCGCACCAGCGGCCTCGCGGCCGCGCGGCGGGCCAGGCAAAGAGGCGATCACTATGCTGGTCGTGGTCTAGGACTAATTCCCAATTCGGCCAGCGGTCCGCGCTGAAGCGGTTCGGACCATCAGTACCCTTCGAGCAATGCCAAACGAACAGGACACGCCGACTAGCGGGACAATGCCCAGCAATAGCCACCAGCCTCTGCAATCCAGATCGTGAAGCCGACGAACGGTCACCGACAGGCTTGGCAGGAATATGGCCAGGCTGATGATGCTGAAGATATCGGAGATGATCGCCACGCCACTGCCTTGTAGCTCACTGGCCGCGATTAGGTATACGAAATCGAGGATGATCCCGAAGATGGTCACGAACAGAACCCAGTACCAGTATTCCGATCGGCAAGCCCTGCCCGAGAAATTCACGCTGACCGCGTCGCCTAAGCCCATGAGAGACAACCCTTGCTCATCACGCGCCGATCATACCAAGGGCAACACCAGCGGCCTCACCAAGGCCGCGGGCGGACCCTTTCAACGGTGCTCAATGGGTAGTCGGCTCGTCCTTCTTCTGAGCCGCCAGCTCGGCGAGCGCGCGCTCGATGCGGTCGGTCGAGGTTTCCTTCGGCGTCGCTTCGTCGACGATCTGCAGCACAGCCGTCTGCGGCGTGTGCAATCCGAGCATCACACCCCGGCGCTCAATCAGCTTCGCAACTAATGCTCCGCACTGCACGTCGCCCTCGAGCGCGCGCGCATAGAATGTTTCCTGCAATTGGTCGAGTCGAGCGAGCTCGAGCGCAAGGGTGGTCTTGCGGATCTTGTCATCGATCGCCGTCGCCGCCCAGCGGTCGATCGCTTCGTTGACCTGCGCCACGCTGCAGTGCTGCGCCTTGGCGATGGCGCGCACGCTGCGGCCGGCAATGCGTTGCTGGATGATCTCGTCATCACTCATGATGTACCGTACCCGTTAAGGCCATGGCAGAAACTCTGGATTAAAGCAGCAGGTCCGGGGTTTCCTAATGCATAGCTGTCCGAACGGAGTAGGCGCCATGAAGGCTTTCCTCTTCGTATCCGCGCTTCTCGCCAGCGTCGCGGGAATCAGCACGCACGCCGATGCCCAGAACTATCCATGGTGCGCCTATTACGCGGTAGGTGATGAGGCTAGAAATTGCGGCTTCGTCACTTACGAGCAGTGCATGGCCAATGTCAGCGGAATCGGCGGTTATTGCACCCTCAATACGCAATACGTTCCTTCTGTTGCGATGCCGAGTCCTCGCACGGGTGTTCGGCCATGGCACTACCGGCTGAACCGCTGATCGGCTCGGCCACCTGGGACCGAATTTCGGGCAAACGAGTGCGAAGACCCGCCGCGCCCCCCGGCGAATTTTTTCCACGCCCAAATTTCCAACTCCTCCCGGCCTCGCACGTGACCTGGCGCTCGTTGCCAGGCGCCGAGCTGGCGATCGCGGGCTCGATCGGCTCGGCGATCGGTCCGCGCGCAACTGCAGCGCAACTGAAACGCGGTCGACCACCACGAACCCCCGTCCTACGGGGGTATTCCGGCGCCTGCAGATGACCACTGATTATCTGCCGCTCCGTCGGCGACGGCGATCGAGGTCGCGCGTCACCGTCTGAAGATGACCGAGCAGCGCCTGTTCTTCGATCATGATGCGCCGGTCGCAGATCGAGCTAGGTCGCAATGCGACGACGGTGGATCTGTGTCGAGCTAAGAACGGCAAGCCAGGCGGGCATCCGCTACGAGGCGACCGGGTGCGAGCCTGCGCGAGCTGTGCCGCAGTTTCCCGATTCGGCCTTTGTGTTCGCCACCGAGCGCGGCGGACTGTTGAGGGCGAACGCCATTAATCGCCACGTCAAGCGCATCGGCTGGCGAGCTGGATTTCCCGCTATCCACCCTTATATGCTCCGGCCCAGGCGCGGGCCTTCACACATTGGCCATCCCCCGCCCCGATTGCGGCGTGACTGTGCGAATGAGGAGTCTATTATGACGCGGGCCTTGCAACGTCATCTGCACGCTCTCTTGATCTCGCCCGGACGATCGGGTGACTCTCGGGCAACGCTTATTTTATGCAAGCACACGAGGTTATATTTTCGACTCGAAAGTGCTGCACTGCTTCGTTAGCCGCAAAATTTACGGCGACCTCGACAGACGGCGGCCGCCACGCGAACCGCTCGCTAAATTCAAGGTCAGGCGCGGTTTCGCTGAGCCGCGTGAAGACGATGTCAAAGTATCCGCTGGAGTCTGTCTGACATGCGCTCGCGTCTACCGATACGATCGCGGTCCATTTTCGCTCCAAGGTCGGCGGGATCATTTCGGAGAATTGAACGTCGGTGACGGCAAGCTTTGGGTGGCATAGTGGGCCCCCGTCTACCAGTACGATGCTGGCCGGTCCTAGCGCGCTCGCGACGATGCCGGAGATTAAAGACCTGTACATTTGATGCTATCACTCCTTGATCACCGTGCTGCTGCTGCTGCTGTTGCTGGGGGTGAATCCGAATTACCGTGAGCGCGGTCAGCGCCGCGTAAGTACAGAAGCCACAGGCAATGGCCGTGAAGAGACCGGTTTACGCCGGCACCGCAACAGCGTTGCAAAAATCGGTCCTTCAAGGAGCAATTTGGTGCCGCGTGCCACTGGAATTGTCGGGGGAGGACGCGGAGGGGATAGAAATACTCTGATTGCTCATAGGCGCTCCTCCCCAATCCGGGGCTGGAGCAGCGCTTGAGACAAACCGTCTTCAAGAACCGGGCGGCTGCTTCGATAGCCCGATTGCTTCAATGAAGCGAGAGAAGATATCTACTCATTGCAATTATTCGCAACGCATCTTTCCTCGGGCTTGCCTGAGAAAATCTCATTACCTGGGCCGCCGCGATAGGGCCCCACAGGTGGTAGCTATTGCCAGCGGGTTGTATTCTGGACTAGATTTTCTCATGAGCGATTGGGCCGATGGCGCGTCGTCTGCCACCGTTGAACGGTCTGAAGGCTTTCGAGGCGGCAGCCCGGAGCGAAAGCTTCACTCACGCCGCCAAGGAGTTGAACGTCACTCAGGGCGCTGTCAGCCATCAGGTGAAAGCGCTAGAGGATATCCTTGGGCTCAAACTCTTCCATCGCGAACGGCAACGACTGATCCTCACCGAAGCTGGACGCAATTACTTGACCGTCATCCGCGATGCACTGGATCAGATCGCCCTCGGCACCGAGCGGCTCTTGCAGCGTCAGGAGAGCGGCGTTCTCACCATCAGCACCTCGCCCGATTTCGCCGCGAAATGGCTCGTCAACCGGCTGGGTGGCTTTGCCGAGAAGTATCCCGACGTTGATTTGCGCGTTTCAGCCACCACGCACTATGTCGATTTCGCGCGCGACGACATCGATATCGCCATCCGACATGGCGACGGGAACTGGCCGGGCCTCCAAGTGGAGCGGCTTTATTCGGAGCGGTTGTTTCCGGTTTGCAGCCCAAAACTCGTTGCGGGATGTAACCGCGTCACCAAGATAGCGGACCTTTTGAAATTCCCGTTGCTGCGCCTAGAAGATACAAATAATTGGACCCGCCTATTTCAAGCCGCTGGCCTAAAGGCCTCCGTCGGCCCCGGTCCAGTTTTGAACCGTGCCAGCATGTTGATCGACGCGGCGATCGGCGGTCAGGGGATCGCCTTGGCGCGCACGGCGCTCGCGGCTTGGGACTTGATTAGCGGCCGTCTCATGCGCCCAGTCGATGTTTCATTGAGGATGGCAAATACCTACTGGATTGTCTGCCCCAAGGCGCTATCGAATATTCCGAAGGTTGCAACATTCCGGGACTGGGTTCTCGCAGAAGCGGCCGAAGATACTGGCCGTCTCAAAGCGCTAAAGCGCTTGCGCCATGACCGATGCAAGCCCGCCCACTCTCGCTAACGTTTTCACGCAGAACCTTTGAAACCCCCGGCCGATCAGAGGCCCATCCGCTGGCGCGCGTCGACGACATCGCGCTCATCGACATGCCAGCCGACAATACCGGACCGCGCTGCATCAACTGCTATTTGGTCGAAGTGCAGAATTTCGACCCCATCGACGACAAGCCAAAGAACAGCTCGGCGAACAGGGGCCGTCCGGCGGCATCGAGCACCACCAGCTCCCCATCGAACACGTGGTCCTTCGGTAATCGATCGAGCACCTCCTCGAACCGCCGCATCCGGCTGCCGTTGCGCGAGATCAGTCGGCCGCGAACTGTGTCGGCCGCAGCTCGGAATCCATCGAACTTCGCCTCGAACACCCAATCGGGATCGTCGAACGGCTCAGCGCGCGGGACGGGATTGATCAGGGACAACGTGCCGGGACGCTGTAGCCGTCACCGCGCAATCGCGCAACAATCAGTCGAGCACCTCGGCCACGTGGACGGCCCGGTGGTCTAACGAGCCACACCTGCGGGCCTGGGCTCGTCGTACCGCTCCGGCCGATCGAAGCATTGGCTCAAGGTCAAGAACCCTGCAGCGCCCGCAGTGCGGCGCGAGGCGGAGGAGGATTGGACGCGGCGTTGAGAGCTGCAGCCTGATCGATTAAGTCGAGCGCCACTTGCCGACGTTGCTCCTCAAGGAACTGGCCAAGCTCTTGGCCGAGAGCCTTGAGGATTTCAGGTCGGATGCATGCGATCTCAAGCTTCTTCGCCTGCCGACGCGTGCTTTTGCCGTGTGCGCTTTTTGGTCATGACACTCCCTGGACGATCGAGTCCGAGAAATGCTGTATGTCATGGAGTAGCTTCACCAGCGTCACTGGCCTGTAACATGCGTAACATCAAGTCGGATGTGAGTGTTCCAAGTGTGCTGTCAATCACCTGACTTGATCGGCAGCGCGACCAGCCTCGACCGCTGGGTCTCGGGGACTTTGAATAGCTTGATTGCTGTCGCGATGGCTGCCGCTTCATCCGGTGCCCAGACGAGGCCGAGATACTGCCCCCTGACGCGCCCCAGGGTGATCCGCCAGTGGCGAAGGGTACCCGTGGATTTGTTAGGCTCGCGCGGCATGCACGGAGCATAGACCCGACCGATGGCATACGAAAACCACTGGCTGCCCGGCTTCAACTTCAACGTCGAGGAATGGGACGCGGAGGGGAAGACTTACGAGACGCTGGCGATTTGCCGCACACTCGAACTGGCTCGCGTGGCGTTCGCGGCTGCGATCGCGAAGAAGCCGGACGGCCAATTCATGATCCGCAGCAGGACGCGCGTGGTGCAGCGCCACCCGGAGGGCGACTGGTGAGCGTTAGGCCGCCCCTAACAAACTTACGCGCGCCGTGCACTTCCTGCGCCAGCCGAGCAGACCTAACGCCCCGAGGCCAGTGGCAAGGAGAGGGAGAGTAGCGGGCAGCGGCGTTGCCGCTGGAGGCCCAAGCCACATGCCGGGAGGGGCGCTCGCCGAGCCGTACCTATAGGGAGGCCCTCCGATCCCCCCGTTGGCAACGTTAAAGAAGGCGGAGTCGCCGCCGGTGCCTGTATGGGCCCCGTACCTCCCCGGGCCTGGGCCGCTGCCGATCCCGAGGCTTCTGGCCGTTGGTTAAAGTGACCGAACCTCCCGGGAGGCCACCGCCGACAACCCCAAAGAACGCGCTGTTTGTGTAGTCCCAATCGTCGGACATGGTGCCGGTGTAGCTCGACGTATCAAAGTCGAATGCGAGAATCACTCGAATACCGCCTGACGGCCCCAACGGTGGGACGCAGGGCGTGCGCAGCCCGACGTCCAGGTCAAGTCGTTTCCCTGATACAGGTACGTCGTCGCATCTGCTGAAGGAACGCCAAGCAAGAGCAGTGTAGCGGCAACCCCATACAAACCGGACGCTTTGGCCAATCGGGAAAATGTTGCCTGCATGGATTTGCCCCCAAGGTGAGTAGTTGCCCCTAGCAACCGATCCTATTTGCCGTACATCAGCGTCTGCAAGTTAGTTACTTGATATATATCGTTGGATATCATTCACCGCCGAACAAAACGTCGCGCCGCCGATGCGATTGAGCGAAGCGTCGATCTCATCAGTGACGTGTTGCGGCGATGCGCTGCTGAATGAGTGCGTCCTCTCGCTCATGGGACGCCTCTCCAAACCCGTTGCCGTGGCCGCCAATGCGCGATCTGGAATCCTAACGCATCGGGCCAGCATAAGGGGCGAAATTTCATTTCACCTATCGAGTTTGGAAACACCTCCGCGTGGACTTTGGAGCTTTTGTTGCGTTCAACTTTTCAACCCCGCCCCTCTGCGCCGCGGAGTCCTCCGGCGGTCGCTCTGGCTGCACGCTTCGCGCCCAACTTTTGAACCCCCCGTACCATTCTAATGCGGTTCTTAGATGCACCCGCGGACGACGGCCCAAAGCGGCGTAAACCTTAAAACTTGCGCAACCTGAGGAGGCGTGGCGAAGCAATTTTTGGTCGTCCGATTTTAGATCAACAGTTTCAATAATTGACCCATCGTGTTTCTCCATTATTCATACTAGCTGCCATCATTTCCATCCTATAAAACGAGTGTCTCTCAATGAGCGATCTAAAAAGGCCTGCGATGAGCTGGAGCGCATCGCCGACTAAGTCTGGGCCACATGAGATAAACATGTACAAAAAACATCGCGGTTCATGCGCGGCTATCGCGGCGCCAACGTCCACGGCGGCACCAAGACAGCGGCCACAAGAAGACGCAAGGCCGAGCCTACCGTAGGCACCCCTGGTCCGTCGTCGCGTCGAGATCACAAAGGCGAAAACACGCACCGCACAGAGTCGCTACTATCAGACTAATCCTTCTGGCCGCGCGCTGTCTGTCTGCCCATTTCAGTAAGACCTCGGTGGCTTTCGTTGCGTGGTGGGATACCAACATTGCTTACTCATACGGCTTCACTCTAGCAGCGGAAAAATTCCGCAGACACTGCGGAAAAATCCCGAATTCCCGGTAATAGGGGCAAAAGCCGTGGCGACAGAGCCGTAGTGGCTATGGCTGAAGACGACGTCCCACCCCGAGTGAGGCTGTCAAACCCGAGAGGGCTAGCCTTATGCGCTAGCCCAAGTTGCAGGCTGAGGCGGATCGGTGCTTGACCATCTCGGCCAAGCACGGGACATCGGGTTGGCCAGGAACGCCGAGGCGCGAGCCGAGATAATCCCAGAAGATGATTCCCAATTTTTGCAGGTTTTGGCGAGGCCAAGGAATCCGTCGCGGCAATCGCGACCGACATCGCTGCGCGTGCCGCCGCTGACCTTGCGTTTGGTGACGTGAGACCGAATGTCGTTTTCCGATCCATTGGTGTGGAGGGGGATTTCGGGCCGCTCAAGCACTTTGAGCAACTCGGCCTTGTTGGCGTGCAGTCGTTTGAGCAGACGGTCGAGGGTGACGAAACCGGTCTGCCGCGTGAAGATGCGATCGAACCGCGCCATCAAGGACGCTTTGCGCTTTTCGGATGGCGCGAGACGATAGGCCTTGAGATCGCGGTAGAAGCGCCAAATCAGGCCGCGGATATGGCGCTGAGCTTTGCGGTTCTCCTCGGTGAAGGCATCGAGCTTATGAACGAGCCGCTCGGCATGGACCCAGCAAAGACCGTGATCGCCGACGTTGAACTGGCCGGCGTCATCGCTGACGATGACGGTGTTGGGGAGTAGCGCATGGGCCTTGATGCTCCCCCACAGCGCGCCCTCAGTGGCAATCTCGACCGGATCCGGGCTGACCTTGAGATCGGTGACGCCAAGCTTTTTGAGATGCGCGGAGAAGGCGTTGTGATCGATGAACTGCCGGTCGGGATGCTCGGCCAAGCGCGTGATCACATGGGCCGCCAAGTTGCGTTGGCGCATGTAGGCCAGTGCCTCGGCATTGATCACGTAGTCACCGTGACCGGCACGCAAGAGGTGCAGGAAGTTTGCACGATTCTTGCAGTCTGTCGTGCCGAACCAGGTGAAATGCGCGTTGCCGATCTGCGTGCAGAAGCCGTTCTTCGCCTGGTGACGAGCTCCAGTGTCGTCCACGCTGATCCACATGGCGCTTGACAGTCCAGTCCGCAACACCGCGTTGGCTTCGTTGAGGAAGCTTTCTTGGCCCTCGTTCAGGAGACGGACAACTTGCCGCTTGGAGATGAAGATGCCGAATGCCTGCAACATCTCCACCAGTCGCGGCACGGTCACCTGCCCTTGGTGATATTGCGCCAAAACAAACCGGCGCAGTTGCAGCCCGAAGTGGCTGTCAATGCCATCTGGCAACGGCGCGGTCAGCAGGGTGCCGTCCGGGGTCAACCAACGCTCGCAGCGGAAATTCACGACGTGGGGGCACAGCACCAAATGCTGGACGATGAAACTCGTGTAGCCTCACATGAGGAGTTTGGCGTCAAGGGGAATTATTTCACCATGGTGTGTTTTCTTTCGACGAGAGTGCGGATCCTTGGTCTGAGCCCGGGCATCAATACCGGCCCGGTTTGCGAGCCTGTACCACCTCACATCCGGTCGCCGCTTGAGAGCGGCCGCACCATAATCCCGCATACGACGGGGGCAAGGGCTCAGGAGGAGCGGAACCATTCTTTGAATTGGCTTTGCGTGCCATAGGCTACATCGGTCCGTTCACACCTGGATCAACCAGGCCTGATCAGGGCCTTGAGGATTGGAAGAGCTTGAGAGATGAGTACTCAACCGGGATTGATCACGGCGCCTTCGATAATCACGCCAGCCGTGGCATATTTCCACAGTGCGATGAGCAGCTTGCGAGCGAGTGCGACGATGGCGACTTTGCGTCCGCGCTTGTTATTACGCGCGACGTGCTCGGCAAACCAGCGCGACAAGGCAGATTTGGGTTGATGGCGCAGCCACAGCCATGCGAGCTGGTTCATGATCGTTCGCAACCGCGGATTACCAGATTTGGAAACACCTTGTTCTTTGTCGATCTGGCCGCTCTTCCAGGGAGAGGGAGCAAGCCCGGCATAGGCGGCGAGCTGTCGTCAATTGTCGAAGTGCCGGCACAAGCCTTCGCAGGTCAAAACCGCCGCAAATTCCGGGCCGATCCCTTTGATCCGGGCCAGCAGTGCTGCAGGTGAGGCGCTGCCGGCTTGCTCTGTGCTCATCACCGCATCGCGTTCGGCTTCAACCGCCTTGATCTGCTTGACCAGCAGCTCAAGCCGGTCGAGTTCACGCTCGATCTGGGCCTTGAGATGCTTGGGAAGCTCGCGGCCATCGCCGGTTCGAAGCTGCTCCAGCCGGGCGCGGCGATCGCGCCGCAGCGGCTTATAGTCCTGGACCCCCTGGCTGAAGAGAAGACCTTTGATGCGATTGGAATGCAAAGTCCGCTCCTTCACCAACACCTTGCGTTCCCGGCAGATCCGCCGCCGATCTTCGTCTGCCGGTGTCGGCACCCGCACCATCGAGCACACCCGCGGCTCGCCTCGCTTGTAGGCCATCAGCGCCCCGATCAAGGTCTCACCATCGATCCGGTCCGTCTTCGCCCGCCGCCTCCGGCGCGGCACCGCGATCGAAGCCGCATCCACGACATGGCTCTCGATCCAGTCCTCCTGGCTGAGGGCTCGATCGATCCAGAACCCGTCCAGACCCGCTTCCTGGATTACTACCAGCGGATAGATCTGGCCCGTGCGGGCCTGCGCTTTGCGCCGCAGCTCGCCAAAACAGATCAACAATTCCGCAAGACACCCGCCAGAAACGCTATGGCGCGACATCTTCTCGCTTCCCGGCGAAAGCGCTGTCACAAGCCACGTCGACCGACTCAGTTCCAATGAAACAAAAATTGCGCTAAGATCAACACGGATAGCGGCTTGTGCATGTGCGCCGTCAGCTGTCATCTGCATGATTGCCTCCAGAGTGAATGGGTTTAGCAACCTCACTCTGCCAGAGTTCAGGTCGCTATCCACTCCTCATGGAATCTTTGAAGCGCGAGCCGGGCGGCGCGGCAACCTTGACGGTCTTCTCCTCATTGATTGCCAGCTTCGTCTTCGTGGGCCCGCGTTTGGAGCTCTGCTGACCACCAACCTTCGGCGCCTCGGTCGCCTTCTCCATACCGCTCGGTTTGATATTCGGCCGGCCTGGCCCGCCCTTAAGGCGAGCGATCTCGTCGCGCAGCGCGGCAACGGTTCGCTGCAGCTCGGCTATCATCTCAAATTGCCTTACCACCAAGCTTTTCAGCTCGGCGTGGGACAGGCGGTCAAGATCGAGCGGTGGCACCATGCCCAGAATGAATTTGACTCGCCCTGATTTGGGAATCTTAAAATCATACCGGCGCCACGGGTATTGGCCTATTACGGCCCGATCGAGTCAATTTGCCGCACAACTCGCCACGACTTTTGCCCCTCTTACGATCTGATTACCCGCTGCTCCCTGCAAAAACCTGCTGTTTTCTAGCCGTCCGGTGCCAATTCCGGTGCCAATTTTGGGCGCTCTGATAAACTCAAGAGATGCCGCGCATTGTATGCACGCCCGGTATTGCACCGCAGCTTGGCAGCGCCGCAGGCGGCATCAGCTGCATATCGAGCCGCTGTGTAGGCTTTGCCTTGAACGCGGTCATATCGTGCCAGACAGTCGCCGATCATGTTCAGCCGCATCGGGGCGATTACACCGCGTTCCGGCTGGGTCCGCTCCGTAGCCTGTGCAAGGCCTGCCAGATGGGCTCGACCGCACCAACAGCCCGCGCCATCCGTTCCTTGAGGACGGCTCCCCTTCCGATCCGAAGCATCCCTACGCCTCATAGGGACTTGAGATAGAGCGCGCCTAACACGAACAAAGACGACGTGCCTACAACGAACAAGATGAACCCTGCGAGAGTTAGGAGCCCGATCGCGGCTTCTGCGGCTTCACTGTACCTCTCGGCGGGACCAATGGTCCGACCTTCTGCGAGCCGAGGTTTACCAATCACACCCGTTGACACTCGGGACCTCCCAGGTTGTGACCGGAGGTCACCCTAATGCTCCATCACGCGCAGCGATGTGACCGGCGTCACGCTGCTCGCCGAGACCAAACTGTTGGCGGCGGGCTGGGCGCGCCGGGATAGGCGTCGCGGCCAAACGGCGCACGCGAACGCGATGACGTTCCACCATCCAGCAAAAGTGCCGTCTGGCCGGGGGCGGGGGAATCTGCCAATTTGGAAGCCGTTACAAACGAGCGCGGCGTGAGCGACCTCGCCAAAACTTCCCCGCAAACAAATTTTAAATATTCGCCGAAAATTGACAAAAAGACGAGTTGGCGCGAGGCTTTACCACGCGGAAAAATGCGACGAAAACTCGTTCGAGATGGCCGCAAACGACGACGTAATCGCCTCCTGGCGCGACCGGGTCGGCACCTTGCGCAAACGCGGGCGCATCGGTCCGCCGCATTGTCCATCGTCCCGGTCAGCGATCGACGTCCGGCTCGGTCGCCCGCCCGGCACCGGAAAGGCTGTCCGCCGAGGAACGGGAGCTTTGGGAGCGGCTGACCTTCAGCCGAAGGCCGGGATGGTTCAGCGGCGCCGAATTGCTGCTGGAAAAGCTTCGTGATGACGACGCTGCACTGCGGGCGGCTCGAGGCGGCGCTGCGCAACGCAAAGCCCGGCACGAGCGATCGCTACCAGAGACTGGCGCACGCACACCGGCAATCGGTGGCGCCGGCGGCCTCGCTGGCGACGCGGCTGCGGCTCACGCCCTCGTCGAAGCTCGATAAGCGCACGCCGCAGGACGGCGACCTGCCGGCGGCCTGAAAAGGAAGGCCCCAGCGATGGCGCGCCGAGGCCCAGCAGGCGCGGGGGACTTCAACGTTAATCAGGAGTCGCCAATGTGCGCGTTGTAGCCGGTGCTGCCGCCGCCAGTGAAGGCCGGATCGTCATACCCTGCCGCCAGCACTGGCGAGCTGATGGCACCAATCACCGCCAACACGGCAGCTAGGACCGCCAACTTCAACTTCTTGCTCATGCTCGTCTCCTGTTTGGGACCAATAGAACGCGACGCTCTGATTGGCTGTCACGGAGTACTTTCCATCAGCATCACGGTCAGTGTCGTGCATCACACCGAATAGTATCCTGACGAAAAAGGTCCGCGCCATGCCGCCGCTTGGTTTCACCGACGAAGAGCTGAATTCGGTCACCGCGCTGGCGCCGCCCTTGCCGGCGGCGGCGCGCGGTGACTTTCTGCAGTTGGTTGCCGACCGACTTTCCGGATATCCGGAACAAGCCCGTGGCTCCGGTCTTGTAAATCGATCAGCGACGGAGGCTCAGGGCGACTTCCTCAACGTTGCCGTTTGGCGCCACCTGGCTGGCGCGTGGCGGGAAGTGGGAATAACGAGCGGCGATGGCAAAGCTGCATAAGCGCGGCGCGGCCGAGCAGAGCAACCTCGCGAAGATATGTCAGTCTTCCGATCGCAAGCTTCCAGTCGAACTGCCGAGCGACCCGCTGCAGCGAGCGGCGGTGCTGTGGGCGATGCTCATCGAGCGCGAGCAACGCGATGAAACCGCACATGCAGGAAATCCTGCAGAACGCAAGAATTGCCGAACTCAAAACGGTCGCAGTAATTCAGCGGCCGCGCGTCGAGCTATCGCGCGAAGCCGGTCGCAGGAAACGCTTGTTGGCACGGCGTGCCGTCCGCCGGTTCCGCCGCACGCATTTCGTCATTGCGGCGGCACGCCGAAAGCTGAGAACACCATTAACTTCTTGACAGCAGATATTGTTCTGACACTGGCGCGACAGCCGGTCGCACCCGCACTTTGATAAACTTGACTTTCCGAGAGGGCTTCACCAAGTCCTCAATAATAGTTTGAATCCGGGCCCCTCTGGCGAGGACGTCGCCTTCAAAAGCGGCCAACCTCGCGATGTCGGATCAACCGAGTGCCGCCTAGGCGCGATGCATCGGCCGACATCAGGGTCAAGAGATTTTTTTCTGTCCCCCTGAACAGGCTGGTCTGAGCTGCTTGGCGAGTAACGACGCAGCTTTGAGGGAGCATGGCTCATGCCTGTGCAGTACATTCGCTCCAACAGCGCGACCGAAATCCGCGATCCATTCGATCGCGATGAACAGGCTGTTAAAGCCTTAGCGACTGCCGGAGCTTTCGTAGCTCTTGCGGACGGTGATGTTCAGAAAATCGAGCTCGATGCGGCGGTAAATTATATCCAGCGGCGGCAGATTGCTCCGACAATATCAGAGGAGCGTGTCACCGCATTTTTCGAGGCGCGCGCTCGACGCCTTGAGGATGTAGACTTCGTAGATGTGATCATCGAGGCTCTTCGGCCTGCGGCCTATCTGTCGATTGCCTCCGACGTAATTGGAATTGCCGAACGAGTTGCCATGGCGGATGGGTGCGTGCATCAAGGCGAAGTGCAGACTATCGCGCTGTTACGCCTGCTGATGACGAACTTGCCTACGCCTGGTGAATTTGATTGGGTAGTGCTCCGAGGTTCGAGGCAAACGTGAGCATGGTCTCCAGAGGCCCTCCTGTAGCTGGTGAACTCGCGCCCGGCGAACTAAATGCCGACGATGAGCGCTTTGGACGATTGCTAAAATCAATTGCCCAAACCTATTCGCTCGTGTGTTCGCTCGCTCCTACAGCCGTCCGCTCGCTGGATAAGAATTCCTGTCGGCGTGCTCCTGATTTGCGGCAGGCTTGCCGGTTTTCTGCCAGTGCTCGGATTTTGGATGCTTCCCATCGGCTTGGCGCTTCTGGCCGAGGATGTGCCGATGCTTCGGTCAGTGAGATCCCGAATTCTGCAGTGGATCGAGCGGCGGCACCCACGTTGGCTGTATCCCGAGCCCTCAGATGGCAAACAAGAGGCGGCGGATGACCTACCAAACTGATTGCGTTCCTCCGCTACCCATTTTTTCTGCGAAGCGATCATGATGTTGGTGATAGCTCCGAAGCCATCGAGCAAAATCGTGCGGAGATGACGATGAACTTCATGCGGACGGCGGTCCTGTTGGCGGGGCTAACAGCCCTGTTCATGGTCGTCGGCTATCTGATTGGCGGACAATCGGGCGCCTTGATCGCGCTCGTGATTGCGGTCGGGATGAACCTGTTTAGTTATTGGAATTCCGACCGCATGGTGCTCGCAATGCACGACGCCCATGAGGTCGATCCCCGCACCGCACCCGATCTGTTCCAAGTGGTGCATGATCTGGCTAAGCGCGCGGACCTGCCGATGCCGCGTGTCTACATGATGGAAAATCCACAGCCGAATGCGTTCGCGACCGGTCGAAATCCCGCGCACGCCGCCGTCGCGGTGACGAGCGGGCTGCTCAACATGCTGGATCGCGATGAGGTCGCCGGTGTCATCTCGCACGAGCTCGCCCATATCCGCCATCGCGACACACTGACCATGACGATCACTGCATCGATCGCCGGAGCGATCTCGATGCTGGCGCAGTTCGGCCTGTTCTTCGGTGGCAATCGCGACAACAATAATCCATCGGGTCTCGTCGGAAGCCTCGCGATGATGATCCTGGCACCGCTCGCGGCGATGCTGGTGCAGTTCGCGATCAGCCGCACCAGGGAATATGCCGCCGATGACCTCGGCGCGCGAATAGTCGGCCGCCCGACGGTGCTCGCCTCTGCGCTCGCCAAGCTGGAGAGCGCAGCGCACCATATTCCGAATGAGCTCGCTGAAGAGAATCCCGCAACCGCGCATCTGTTCATCATCAATCCGCTCAGCGGCGAGCACGGATGGGACAACCTGTTCGCAACCCATCCAGCCACCGAGAACCGGATTGCCGCGCTCCGGAAGTTAGCGGCGGAAATGGGCCAAGGCGGCCCCGCAAGCTATCATCAACGGCCAACGGTGCCAGCGATCGGTGGCCCGTGGGGCTAACGCGTGCACCGTTTCAACAGTGCCTGCACTATACATACTACCGACCTGGTGGGGCTGGGCACGTCGGACATAAGCCATTGGAGCTGCACGAGCGTCTCGTACCTGTGCCCCTCGGGGTCCATTCCTCGACCTTGAAATTGAGTTCAGTCAATGATCTGTGGCATTATGGACGAAACATGGCTGCGAAGGGGCCGCTAAGGAGCTGCTTCCCGATCCCACATCGGTGAACTCCGGCAGCTAGATGGCAATGCCGCCACCAGACCACTGGCTGCCCGGCTTCAATTTCAACGTCGAGGAGTGGGACGCCGAGGGGCGGACCTACGAGACGCTGGCGATCTGCCGCACGCTCGAGCTGGCCCGTGTGGTGTTCGCGGCTGCGATCGCGAAGAAGCGAACCGGCCGGTTCATGATCCGGAGCCGGACGCGGGTGGTGCAGCGGCACCCGGAAGGCGGAACGCACCACGTCACTGTCGCTGCGCCGGCATATCGAGACCGCTTAAGGCTAGTCAGCGGTAGCGCGTGCAGTGCGTGGCGCTGCCGTGCCGGTACATGGGACTGAGTGGGTGTGGCGCTGCCGTGCCGGTACATGGGACTGAGTGGCGTGCAGTGTTCCTGTAATTCGCGTCCCGCGACAGGGGTGCGACATACGCTGCGGCACGCGACCGCCCGCATCGGTGTTCTGTTTCCAGGTGGGCGACGCAGGGAGGAACGCATGCGCAAACTGCTCTTTGCAAGCGCGGCAGCCTTAGCGCTGGCCATTTCGCCCGCGGTCCTTGGTCAGGGCGGCGGTGGTGGTGGTCGCGCAGGCGGCGGCGGTGGTGGCGGTCACGCGGGTGGCGGCATGGTCGGTGGTGGCGGTCGCGGTCCGGGCGGCGGCGGGATGGTTGGTGGTGGCGGGATGGGTCCGCGCGGCCCAGGTGGCGGCGGGATGATCGGTGGCGGTGGGATGGTTGGCGGTCGCGGTCCGGGCGGCGGCGGGATGGTTGGTGGTGGCGGGATGGGCCCGCGCGGCCCAGGTGGCGGCGGGATGGTCGGTGGCGGTGGGATGGTTGGCGGTCGCGGCGCGGGCGGTGGTGGCGGTGTGCCTCACGGTCCGGGCGGCGGTGGCGGATTCGTGAGCGGCCCGGGTGGTGGAGGGCGTTTCGGCCCACCTGGTGCCGGTGGTGGAGCGCCGCGCTTCGTTGGCCCGCCTGGCGGTGGTGGCGGTCGGTTTGTTGGTCCTCAGCATGGACTACAGCCTGGTCCTGCTTTCGGTCGGCGTCCTGGTCCTGCTTTCGGACCGCGTCCTAGCCCTGCTTTCGGTCGGCGTCCTGGCCCTGCACCTGGCGCGCGCTTCCGCGGCCCGCCGGTGCATATTTCGCGCGGTCGGCTACGGTTCTTCCATCACCGCCACTTCCACGTTTTTGTCCCGTTTATTGGCGCCTGGATTTGGTGCGACGATCCTCGCTGGTGGTACACCGATTGGTGGTGGCAGTACTGCTACTACGGCTGATACGCGCCTTTGAGCATGGCCTCCCGAGGGCGCGAGGACCGTCATATGGGCCGGCGCCCTAACTGCTGCCCGACCTGCGGCCGTCCGTTCGCCGCGAAATTGGCGGTAACCGGCCCGGTGCGGCGGCGCCTCGATCATCGCCAATAGACCGAACGGCATCACCCGCGGCGAGCTGATGGAGTTGCTCTATGCAGACGATATCGACGGCGGGCCGGTACATGCCAACGGGATTTCCGTGATGGTGCACCTGGCCAACAGACAGTTGCAGCCTGAAGGGTGGTGGATCCGAAGCGGCGGCGGTCCCGGGGTAGATACTATCTCGCGCCGATTCCCGCAGACTCCGATGAACAAAACAGCAGCGCACAAACGGTCAGAGAACGCGGCCAACTCGGTGAATCCGCGGCGGACATTGAATAGACGGCGGCATCGATTCACGCACAGACGAACGCCCTAGCAGGCCCCCTACGGGCGTTCAACATTTGCGGTACCGCACCACGCTTGATGGGCCTGCGTGGGTGGCCTGGGTCTGACCGGCGCCGCGCGAAAAGGCGCGCCAGGGCGATCACAGCGTGGGCGACGGATGAAGCGGTTGCCCCGGCTTTGTCTTCCGGGGTGCCTTATGCACTACGATCTCGGCGGCGACGCCGATCCAAAACTCACGCGCCTGCTTTTGCGTAGCCTGTACTGCAAAACGCTCCGCAAGCCGCTCGGCTTTATCCAAGCCGTGACGTGCGATCATTGATCCAGCCGTAAGTTGTTCTGAACTGTTGGTGGCCGCGGGTGTCATGTGCATCAGATGCTCCCCCCAAATTAGTGCGCGCCCAGCCGTATTGCCCATTAATGACGGAAAAGGGGCCGTGGCGGGGATAAGCCTTAATCAACGCGGCGACGGCGTTTGCACCGGCCTGAACCTCTCCCTTGGATGTGGTAAAGCAGGCTATCGGCCCCAGCACGGGGCCAGTCGGGGGAGGTATCGATGTCGCAGGCGCCTTCAATGACGCTGCTCGACGGCGTTGCCGTACGCATCCGCAATGCCGTGCGCACGGGCAAGCAGAAGACAACCGAAGGCTTGTTGTTCTTCATGCAGGCTGGCGATGCGCTGATCAAAGCCAAGCAACTGGTTGGGCATTACGGGGAATGGGGCAGGTGGCTGGCAGCGAATTGCGATCTCAGCCCACGCACCGCGCGGCTGTACATGCAGCTGGCCAATAACCGGGAAAGCATCGAAGCCAAAATGGCAATGGTTGCCGATTTGACCATTGCCGAGGCATTGCGCGGCGAAGCGGAGGAGGAGACGCCGCCGACCGGAAGAGCGGGATGGTCCCCCAACGAAGGCTACCGGTATGAGCTTGAGAAGGCCAAGCGCGCCGTGCAGCGCGCCGAAAATATCACGCGCTATGTCGATCCCGAAACTGCGGACATAGAGCTGCTCGCGGCAGCGCGCGTCACTACGCGCGAGTGGTTCAGGCTTGTGCACCAGCTTGAATTGAAGCTTGAGCCAAACAGTCGAAGAGAAAAATATCGTGTCCGCTTACGCCATGGCCCAGTCACGGTTCGCCGGGGCCGAGCAGACGATCAAGGGGACGCTGTGTGATGCGGGTGCCGCCGGCTCCCGCCACGCGTGCCATGTGAGCGAGCATTGGCCTTGCGGCGCTCGCGGCCAACGCCGCCGCTTTCGAGCGGCGGACCGCCGTTGAGCTTGCTAGGCCGCTCTCCCTCGATATCCCTGCGCGAAGCAGAATGATCGCTGCAAGCTGGCGATCGCTCTATACACGGCACCTTCACCCCCTGCGCAAGCGCGAGCGCGACGGCGCCATCGACCTGCCAAACGAAAAGCGCGGACGAAAAAACCCCCGGATCGGCGACCGGGCGCAGATCGTCTCCGGCCCGTTCATCGGACAGTCCGGGCTCTGCACGCAGATGTCACGCCAGCAGGTCGGCGTGCTGCTGCTCATGTTCAAAGCGCAGCGTCAGGTGCGGCTGCGCCGCGATGCCATCAAGCTGGTCTGAGCAAACCAGAAGGGGCGCCCACCAAAGACTCGGCGTCATCGCTGCCGCCCACGTTGGCCGTTGTTAATGGCATGATCGAGGTCCGCTTGAGTGACTTTGATGCACGTCTGCTCCTTCGCCATCCTTCCGCCGCTTGTTATCGAGCGAACCACGTCAGCGGCCATGCAGCGGGGTCGCCGCCCTTTACAACAGGTCGCCTACGGACACACGCGCCGCGCCGGCGCTCGTCGAGCGGACTGGCCGGAAGATCGTTTCAATGCGCGTGGGCGGTGGGCGAGGTGCCGGACCGCGTCGATTTATTTTGTACGCGCGTCGAGCACATCGTGAAGCAGCTCGACAGAGTCCCGGAGTGCGTAGGAAAAAATTCCGTGATCCGCCGACTGGCACGAGCGAGAAAAATTTAGGGCGGCGTCGAATTTTCTCCACGTGTTGCCGGTGGGTTACATCTTTTCGCTGATGGCTTCGTTATTGTCCCGTCTAGTAACTCGACATTTTGAAGCACAAGGGGATGGACCATGAAGAAATTATGGCTTGTTGCCGTCGCGAGCCTCGCGCTGTCCACAAGCATCGCGTTCGCGGCGGACTTGGGACAGCCCTATGTCAAAGCACCACCAGCACCTCCGCCCGCGCCGCCCAGCTGGACGGGGTTCTACATCGGCGCCAACGGCGGCTGGGGCTTCGCCAGAGACACCGGTGATTTAAACTGTATCAATCCGGCAGGCGTTATAGGCGGCGCCGGTTGCTGGGATGGCATCGGCAGCATTGTTAAACCGCAAGGCGGGCTCGCCGGCGGCCAAATCGGCTACAATTGGCAAAGCGGCATCGTCGTGTACGGTTTCGAAACCGATTTCCAATGGGCGGACATCAAAAACACTGCCTCAGCCACGGCTGTGTGCCCCCCCGCGTGTGGTCCGGCTAACGGCGACTTCACCGCCAGCCAAAAGCTCGATTGGTTCGGCACAGTGCGCGGCCGCCTCGGCATTGCCCCTTACAATAACGCGCTGCTTTATGTCACCGGGGGTCTGATCTACGGCCGAGAGAAAGTCTCTAGCGATTTGTTCTTCCCCACCGGCGTCGAATATTTTGCCAGCACCTCGCAGACGCGTACTGGCGGAACGGTTGGTGTAGGGCTAGAATATATGTTCACGCCGTATCTTTCCGGGAAAATCGAGGGCCTGTGGTACGACATGGGTCGTGAGACGTTGGTAGCTCCTGCCAATATTCACAATGGATTCGCCAATAGCACCACGTTCAATTTCCAGGGCGCCATCGTCCGCGGCGGCCTCAACTGGCGTGTCAACTGGTTCGGCGGCGGCGGACCGGGACCGTTCCAAGGGCAGTACTGACAGAGCTGCAACGGAAACGAGCAATGCGAGCCCTGGGGCCTTTACCCAGGGCTTTTTCTTTCAATGAGGGAGAGCTACCATCAGGCCACAATGGCCATGACCGCAGAAGAATTCCGAAAGACGATCGCCGCGTTCGGCATGAGCCACGCGGGATTCTCCCGCTTCTTGGGCATGAACGCGAGCACCATCAAGGACTATGCTACGGGCCAGAGTAGGGTCCCGGACCTGATTGAGATCATCTTCGCGCTCATGCGCCAATTCAATGTCTCCCCGGCGGACGCGCGCCGTATAGCGGGCCTGCCTACCGAGAACTACGGTGACCGGCGCCGCAATCGCGTTTATGTAGGACGCAAGCGAAAATTCGTCGCGGAGGTGGCGCGCTCAGCTGCGGAACAGCGCGAGCTCATCCGCGAGCGCGTCAGAGCCGACCGCGAACGCCGCAAGCCCAAACTGAGCGATAATCAGCGGCAGGAGGTTATCAAGCGCCGCGCTGCCGGCGAAACGATCAGCAGCATCGCCAAGAGCTATGGCGTGCAAAAAGGCATGATTGCGCGCGTCTGTAAAGCGGCGGGCGTACGCATCGCGCCGGAATATCGCGAACTGATCCACGAGCGCATCAGGGCCGGCCGCGAGCGTGCAATGGCGAATGGCGTCCAGTTCGGCCGCAAGCCCAAACTGAGCGATAATCAGCGGCAGGAGGTTATCAAGCGCCGCGCCGCCGGCGAAACGATCAGCAGCATCGCCAAGAGCTATGGCGTGCAAAAAGGCATGATTGCGCGCGTCTGTAAAGCGGCGGGCGTACGCATCGCGCCGGAATATCGCGAACTGATCCACGAGCGCATCAGGGCCGGCCGCGAGCGTGCAATGGCGAATGGCGTCCAGTTCGGCCGCAGGCCCAAACTGAGCGATAATCAGCGGCAGGAGGTTATCAAGCGCCGCGCTGCCGGCGAAACGATCAGCAGCATCGCCAAGAGCTACGGCGTGCATATCAGCATGATTGCGCGCCTCGCGCGAACAGTTGGCGTCCGCATCAATCTCGCGCCGGAAGATCACGTCAGCGGCGTTCCTGCCACCATTGCGACGCCATCTGGGCGCGATTGATCGGCGTCAGTTTCGCGTCCGGCATCCAAAAACCCTGTATGGGGCCTTCGCGCCGTCAAGGCAGTCTATGATTATCTTTGATCTCCTTTTCGACGCGGCAATGACCATCGATCTGGGCCCTTACCCCAGACAGCCGGCACCACAGGCGGTGAATCTGCTCGGCGTGAACCTTCGCGATATCATGCGAGTTTGACCGTCAGCACCCGGTATTTGGTGTAAAATGCCAGGCAATAATGACCTGTATAGGGGCTCACAATGAGCCAGACGCAAGGCGAGAAAGTCCGCGAGGTCAGCACCCGCTTCGAAGCTGAGGCTAAAGAAGCTCAAGATCGCGCACAGAGAGCGCAGGCGGTCAAAAGCCCGCCCCCGGCACAGCAGGCGGCAGCCGAAACGCAAAAGTGGATGGACTGGGTCGATCGGCGCATCGACGAGCGCTTCGAGCAGCGCGTTCAGCACATCGAGAGCCTGCTATTCGATCACCCCGACGGCAAATGCCCTCCCCTGCTTAGCGTGATCGGTGGCATGTTTGGCAAGGAACGCGCGGACCGGCGCGACGAGACCGCAGCCGCCGTCGCAGAGACCAAGCGTTGGGTCGAGGGGAAACTCGAAATCGAAATCGCGCCGAAGTTCGAGACGCTCGAGCAACGCATCGCGCAGCACGTCGGGCAGTCTTCTGGGCGCGCCGACGCTCTCGGCGAGGCGATCGCGGCGGAACGCGCAGCACGGCAGAAGGAGCTCGACGCCGCCGTCGACGAAGCCAAGCTCGCGGTCGAGGTAAGGCTTGAGGCGAAACTGACCGCAGTGGAAGAGCGCCTCAAGGCGCTGCCTGGGGCCGAGCAACAGGCAAACAACAACGTTGGGCCGCGATCGATCAACGCATCAGGCGCCTCGAGCAAGAGATGGATGGGCGTCTCGGGCCCAGCACATTGCAGGAGACCCAGTGCGCGACCGAGTTGAACCTCGAGGCGAAGCTTGAGGCGTTGGAACAACGCTTGAAGGCGGTGCCCGGCAAGCTCCCGGTTGCCAAGACCTGGCACCCGGAGACCGTGGTGTACCAAAGCGAATTCGTTTCCCACGAAGGCGCAACCTGGCAGGCGACCAAGGACACGGCGCGGTGCCCCGGCGGCTCCGATGACTGGATCCTCATCGCCCGCGCCGGCCGCGATGCGGTCACCCCGAATATCCGCGGCACATTCGACGTGCGCGAGAAGTACCAGCAGCTCGACATTGTCGCGCTCGATGGCGGCTCCTTCATCGCTAAGCGCGATAATCCGGGCGTCTGTCCTGGTGACGGTTGGCAGTTGCTGTGCAAGCAAGGCAAAGCCGGCCGCCCTGGCACTCCCGGCGAGCGCGGTCTACGCGGCGAGGAGGGCGAGAAAGGTGAGCCCGGCATTTCGACTGTCTCATGGCAAGTCGATCGCGCGCAGTACCGCGTTAGCCCGTTGATGTCGAATGGAACCGTGGGGCCGATGCTGGATCTACACGCGCTCGCCCAACAAATCATCGATGAAGTTGGAAGAATGTATAGTTGGGATCGCGAGTAAATGGCGAAGGCGGTGTTTTCAATAACTTACGAGAAGCTTAAAGGGTAATCCATCCTCATCGCGAACATGGAACTGGAAAAACGATACGCCGATCATGCGCGACAAGAGTGATGGTCCTATATCGACGTCACCGCGGCGTGGGCGAGGTTCCTGCGGGAGCGAGAACATGGTCGACAAGACTGATATGGATGAGCGGCTCGAGCGGCTCGACCGGGAATGGCGGCGCAAGTACGAGGAGCGGGAAGAACAGTGGCGGCGCCACCTCAACGATTTCCCCGAAAAGATGCACAGCGCAATCGCCAAGGTCGTGGGCGACGCCGTCGCGAGTGTCGTGCGGGATATCGAAACCGCCGATAAGATAGGCCGCGCAATCCGAACAGGCTTTGCACGTCTGCGCGCGATTGACGCCGCCGCCGAGGCCGAGCGCGATCCGGCGACGCCGCTGAGCTAGCGGGCCAAGACAATCGAGCGCCCGTATTGGTCGAGTATGCCGACAACATTCCCAGCTAGAGGCTTGCCAGCCGCGAAGCCGATGGCGGCTGCGCAGCGACACAACAACGAGATCGAATATGGCCAAATTGACCGACGTGCAGCGCGCGTTCCTGGCAGGTGTTCGCCACGGCCGTCGTCTCGCCCGCAAGGAGACGAAGGGCGACGTCGGAATCGGATTTGACGCGCACTGGACCGGCAGGTAGCCTTCACACCATAAACGTGGGCGCGCGTTTGCGCGCTACGACCGCGATTTTGGAGGCAAGGGTGAAGTCTTTTTTCTGCGCCGTATGCGTCGCCAACCCTGGGTATATTGACACGCATGCCGACGCCGACTGCCGTGGCACCGCTGGTTTGACGAGCTGTGATTCCCCTCAAGGGGACACAAGAGTACTGCCCTCGAATAATCCGCGCCCGGTGAAACCCGACGAGCGGAGCCATACGCCATATCCGGGACATACCGGGCGGGGCAGGCGCCTTTATCCTGTTAAAACACCCGGCTTCACGGATTGCCAAGTAATTCCGGTGCCTTTCGGCAAAGCCATGTCTCCACAATGTGCGGCTCGTCGTAGGGCTGTCGCCCGATGCGCGTGAGCCCAGACGGCAGCATGGCTCGAAGCCCGCCGGCCGGTTCATGATCCGCAGCCGGACGCGGGTTGGTGAAAGCGGTACGTGGAGGGTGACCGGTAAGAACGCCGCACTTGACCGCGTTTAGGGTCTTTGCGTCGGGAAAGCAGTACCACCTCCGCCAGGCCGCGAATTGACAAGCTCTCCAAGCGCCTCTCTACATACTGCACACGCGCCTCCCCAGCGGTCAAACCTCTCTCGAGCCGATTTATCTGCTTCTTCAAACGCCCTATCGGGATTAATTGTTGGGTCTTCGGCTTTCACAGCCGCCTCGATCGCCTTGGCGGCCGCTCGAGCGCGCTGCAGCTCCACATCATTGATGTCGGTTAGCGCGTAGCCCTCTCGAAACTGATGACACAGCTGAACGATGGAATAGTTGGCATAGGCGTTTTTGAGCCGGTTAATGGGCAGCTTTGCCTGACGCTGTGCTTCGGCAAGCTGAGCTTGACGTTCACGCGCCTGTTCGGCGCGCTGGCGCTCGAGTTCTTGCGCCCTCTCAGCGAGCTGACGGTCGCGTTCTTCGATGGATTGTTTTTGGAAATCTAGATACTTAACCAGTTGAGGAAAGCACGCACTCTTAGTCTCGGATGGCAACTTATTCCAATCATATTCTGGTCCCGCCCTCGACATTATCTTTGCGTCTAAAAGGCGCAAGACAATGCCTGAAGTAGGGTTGCGCGCGCTTGGGCCGATACGGCAACAGCCCTGCGGCTGGAATTTGCGTACGCGGATCCATGGCGCTTCGGTGCCGCGCGAAACTTCGCACGCAGCTCAAACGTCGCGCCCACTCGCTCGGCTGCACGTTCGACGGTTGTTTGGCCCAGGCGAGCGCCAAAGATTGGGTGATGTATGAGGCGCGGCGCTGCTCCATGAACGTGACGAAGGCGAGCAAGCTCTTGCCGGCAGCCTCCAGCTTGTATCCCAAGCTGCGTCGCATGATCAGATACTCTTGAGCGGCTTGTCGGAGTGTGTTCATCGCACACCTCCCGGCCACGGCAAGGCGAGTGTGCGCAGCGCATTGATGAGAAACACCACTTCGCTGGCACGCAAACCCAACCGTGCAAGCAGCAACAAAATCGCATAGTCGCGTTGTCCGACCGCGGTATGTCGATTGATTTGCGTCAACAGTTGGCGGACTTGATCCGCTGCAATCGCCCGAGGGATCGACGGCATCGACCAGTTCGCCACAACGGGCACGGCTGCAGCCAGATCCAGCCGGACAAAACCGCGATAGCGCGTGTACTGGAGGAAGGAACGCAACGCAGTGGTCAGGAGCTTGGCTGCCTTCAAATGCAGTCGTGGCGTTTGGCGCTGAACAAACCGCACCACGTCTCCGGCACACAATTGCGAGAGCCTGACAGGTGCGCTGCCAAAGCAATCCTTGAGGAACTCGCGAATAAACCGGACGTAGTTGACAATCGTCGCCGTCGCCAGGGCGCGTTCCTCGCGCAAATACCGCTCATATGCGCGGACGTGTTGTTCGATCGGGCTTGGTCGAAGCTGGCGTATCTTCTCGACGAGGATTAAATTGCCATCACGTAGAAAATCGAGGAGTTGCTTCAACGCCGCAGCATCACCCTCGCAAATCCGCTGCTGCCGCGCACGATATCGAAGGTACTGGTCGAAATGCCGAGATGAGACGCTGTGCAAACGCACCGACTTCTTTGCAAGCCATCGGCTAAAACCGACAGCGATCCGAATCCGCCTCCGCAGCGAACACGGCGCGTATCCCTGCCCGCTCGCCCACTTCGAAAACGAGACAATGTAGGGCGCCAGAGGTCCCTCCGGCGCGCGTAACAGAACCACCTGATCGTTGACGATAAACTTCATGGTCGACCCCTTCCCCTGCACAGGTTGAGAGAAGAGGCGAGACTATGTCGCGACCCACAGAAGATTTGCGCCAAGAAACTGAGCCGTAATCGAAAGTACGCGACATAGTCCGGAGGGCTACATAGTGGCGCCTATGTCGCCGGCGACATAGGCGCCACACCCATGTTTCGACGCTCGTCGCCGCCAATGTCGATGTGGTGTCGATCAGCCGCCGCATCGGTCACGGCTCACCGGCAGTGACGATGCGGGTCTATGCCCATCTCATCCGGCCGGATGACCGGGCGGCGGCGGTGATGGACGCGGTGCTCGGCCAAGGAGGGCAATGAAGAACAAAAGGGGTTGCGCAGATGAACGTTGGATGGCACATCCGGTGCCAATTCGGTGCCAATAGTCCCGTTTCATTCCTTGAGTAATCGTGCTAAGTGCTTGATCTGCCAAAGATGGAGAGGTGGCCGAGTGGCTGAAGGCGGCGGTTTGCTAAACCTGACATAGTCACGTCACGCGACCCTCAACTTCTGCCGATGAGACGGGCCTTTTCGCTGCATCTTCATCCGCTGCCCTCGGCCGACTGTGGCTCTTTTTGTGGTACCCCCCTCCCCTCGGCGAGGCCCTTCACGGCCAACTGCTCCTCCGGGGTCAGGAAATCCAAATACAATTCGGTGGTCTTGATGCTGACATGGCCGAGCCGCTTCTGCAGGGTGTAGATCGAGCGGCCGTCCTTGAGCCAGTTGACGGCGTGCAAGTGCCGCAAATCGTGAAAACGGAACGGGCGGAAGGCGACGCCGTTGGCTGCTGCCCACTTCGCGGTGCGCCTGACGATGTCGGCGAACTGGCTAGCGAAGTTCTTATAGTCCTCGCCCCTGCCGTGCCAGAACAGGAACGGCGAGCCGACATAGGCGGGCAGATTGTTCATGAGGTCGCAACCGCCGAACGGCTGCAGATCGATGACGCGGGTTTTTTTGGTGCCGCCGTGGCCTTCGCCGTGCAGTGTCATCTGCTTCTTGGCGTAGTCCACTTGGGTGCGATGCGCGGTGTAGAGTTCTTCCTCGCGCCCCCCGGTCGCCACAGCGGCCCGCATTATATCGGCGATCATGCCCGGCGCGCGGCTGATCACCAGCGCAACATGGGCATCCTCGGGCAGCGTGATCGGATAGCGCTTCTCTTTGGTCGCCTTTATGAGCGGAAGCACAGGATTCGCGTCGAGCCAGTCCTGAATCACGGCGAAGTTGGCGATCGATGACAAAGCCCCTAGATCGCGCTTGATCGTGGCATTGGTAATCTTCTTTTTGCGGCGCTCCCTGACCACCTCGGCGAGGAATTGCTTGCGCATGACGTCGGCGAACATCTTGCCGTCAAGCCAGGGCGACCACTGTTCCAGCGAGCACAGGTAGCGCTGCACGGTCTTGGTCCCGCACTCTGCGCTCACCCAGGTCACCCAGTCCTCCATGACTTCCGCGAACGTGCGCTTGGCGTCGCCGTGCTCGTCGGCGATCAGTCGGTCCTTGCCTTTTTGCCGACGTTCTGCCGCAACTTTCGGATCGTTTGTCTCAAGTGACCAGCGCGTGCGTTTGCCGCGGATTTTAGCGGACGCCCAGAGGATATTGTCGCGCCAGTAGCAACCGGCAGGTGCGCGTCGTTTCTTGCCCATTCCCGTTTTACCTCGTCATCGACCAAAGCGCGCAGCAGCGTCAGATCGAATGTCCATTCGCGCCCGCCGAACAGCTTGGCGGCGCCGGGAATCCTGCCGGCTGCGGCCTTTGCTTCGATGTTGCGCCGCCCGAGGCCGGTGATCGCCATCGCATCGGTGATGGTCCCCCGCTCGCGCTTTCCTGACATGGCGCACGCACCAAAAACCAAAGCGCAGATGCGCAGCCTCGCCCGCCCGGTGCGAACTGGTTCCTTGGGTTAAGGATCCGGGCGGGCGGCTGGCTTCCGCAGTTTTTGCGGAAATGAAAATTTTGGATAAACCCAAGTCTCTCTAGTTCGCTCACGAAATCTCGCGCCGCCAGCAAAGAGCGTCAACGACAATGTTGGGCAACTGCATGAAAACCCTTGAATAATTCGTGCGCACTTCTGCGTATCTCTGCGCACCTCTGCGCATTTGCGAGCATCTTTAAGCAGATTTGGTTGCAATAATCCACATTCGCTTTGGCACCGCGCGCCGCCGTGCTTAGGTCGTGGAGGTGAGGCGCGCGAAACGCCCCTCATTCTATGTCGCGAAAGGGCCCGCGCCGGATTCCTCTTGATCACGATGCGGGCCACCCTCTGTGCTAGGATGCCGCGCCGGGCGAATCCCGGACCTCCAAGTGCTGATGACCTCCTTGAGAGAGCGCGTCGGTCCGTTGAGATCGGCGCGCTCTTTCTCTTTGCCTGCAAGGCGTTCGATGCGTATTTAGCGATGCGACATAGAAGAAGGAGGAATCATCACGCCGCGCACGGTCGCGGCGAAATTTGGAGCTTTAAGTCATGAGCAACTATGCCGCACTCGGCGAGCTCGTCGAGCAAATCCGCGAAGCCTCGAGCAACCTCACGGTGGCGGACGCAAAAAGGCAAGCGCCTCGACTCGATCGAGGCATCGGTCAACGATTATTCAAAAAGACGCAGCGCCTCAGCGGCTAAATGGCGGCTGACGAGGAGGTCGCCGAGCGCAAGAGCGCAATCGAAATGTGGCGCATCCGGTTGCGCCGAAGGACGATGGCACAACCACCGAAACGTGCCCTTCGTCCGGCGAAATCGGGATGGCGATGGCCGATCAGGTCTTCAGCATGGCGCAGGCGACGTTGAGGAGGCGATCGGCCACTGATCGCAGAGCGGCAGTGACTGTGACCCTCGACTTCGGAGCGCGGCGTACTTCGTCCTGCTTCTCGGGTCGTTCTGTGCGGCGATACGCGCTCAATGATACATGGCGTTGGCGAGCCGGTCGTGGCAAAGCTTGTCTGCTCACGACGGTGTAGCTCCTGCCTGAGCTCTTGGTGACCGGCGCGACTGCTGCCAAACTGCGCAAAACGGCGTAGTCACGTCGCTGCAGGGCCATCGAAGGCCCCTGCCAGTAGTGGCGAGGACGATCCCTCATACTCCCGGCAAGGATGCGAGGATCTCAATCGTCACGCTGCTTTTGCTGCCCCCCGGTTTGGTCTCCTTGGGTCGGGATGCCGGCGGTCAGCGGCAAATCGCGTTCTATGGTGACCAGACGCCACTCCTTGTTTGAAACTGCTGCCAGAACGCGCTCGAGCCAAGAGGTCCCTGTGCCGCGAAGCCATAGCCGTATGTGGCGAGATAACTCATGCTCATACTTTCGTAGTTCTGCCACTGCGTGCTCAAGCCCGCTGATGTGGTGCTGGAAAACATGAGCGTTCCAGCTAGGAACGGATCCGCTCGCATTTGCTGCACAGAACTCGCGATTACCATATTTGTTTGAACATCAAAAGGTCCGGCACTCGCGTTAAAAGTTAAATCGCGAAAGTCGCTGCGGCAACGACACCTTTGAGGGTGGTCCCTTGCAAATGCACGCGACGCAGGTGCTTCGCGCGCGCCATCATATCGGTCTATGATGAGAGGGATAGGAAGCGCGAGCGGGAAAAAAGTGGTTCCAAATGACCTCCTGGAGTAATCTGACCTCGCTGCTGATTTCTTGGTTGCGTAGACTGATTTGGCTCATGCGCGGACAACCACGACTGTCCCGGGTTGATACGCCTACGTCCGACAGCAGAACTGTTCGTCTATTTGTATCCTCTACCTTTCAGGACATGCAAGAGGAAAGGCGAACTCTACAGAGCGATGTCTTTCCAATCGTTCGACGTTATCTGTGGGAACGTGGAATTACATTCGTCGACGTTGACCTGCGGTGGGGTGTGACCCGCGAAGAAGCCGAACATGGCGATGTCCTGGACATTTGTTTGCGGGAGATCGACCGATGCCGGCCCTGGGTTCTAGGCTTGCTCGGCGCTCGCTACGGTTGGGTCGATCCTGGTGCCCACGATCGGCTCATGACAGAGCCTCGGTTTTCCCGGCTCGTCGACTATACCAATGTCAGCGTAACAGAACTCGAGTTACGACACGCCATCACCGACCGGCCGACAGGTACTCCAGCGCCGGCAGCCTTGTTATATTGGCGGGTCACCCCTGCCGCTGACACACCCTTCAAGACGCTAGTCACGGACATCAAAGCGGCTGGCGCTCAAATCCGGCCCGCAGCCGGCAACCTCCAGATATTCGCGGAGGTTCTACGCGACGACCTGCTGGCTCTGATAGCGGGCCAAATACCACGCAGCCCCGGGCTGCCACCGGCGCAATTCCTGGCGCGCAGTCGAATTGAAGAGAAGCGCAGCTCGTTCGTCTATCGGCCTGAGACCAAGCATCTTCATCGGCTCGCCTGCGGGCTCGCGGGCCGGTTTGCGCTGATCGGCCCCGAAGGTTGCGGGAAAAGTGCTGTGATGTCCGCGACTGCGCGCTCAATTGAATCGGAGGGCCGCATCAAATTCGCCTGCGCTTTCACACCCGGTGGGTTTCGCAATTGGATTGGCGCTTTCAAATCGGTGCTAGCCCAGCTCGGCGATCAGCGCCGCGGCATGGCCGCGGGACCTGCAGCGATTGCGCAGCGGTTCCATGACGCGGTAAAGGCAGCCGCAGCGCTTGCTTCGCTTTGTGTTCTAATCGACGATGTCGAAACTGATCCAGAAGGGCGAGACGCCCTCGCATGGCTACCTGAGTCGATTCCAAACGCGGTCATACTCGTCGCCTTGCGTGGCGGCGATCGCGAGGCGGCGCTGGCTGAGGCGCGGGGGTACCAGGTCGTCGACATCCGGCCTCCGGACCAGCACCTCGCACGCGAAATGATCGAACGCAGTCTGATTGCCTATGCCCGGCGGCTCGATGATCAGCAGCTTGAGCAATTGTTATCGAGAGACCGAAGCGCTCGCGGTTACCAGATCGTAAGCGAGGAAATTAGACAAACTCAGCGTTTCGAGGACCTAGACGCCGCTGTTGAGGAACTGGCCGCCCTTAGCGGATCGGATGCGCTGGCCGAGCGGGCGCTCACCCGTGTATTGCGCGGCCGCCCCTGGGCGAGCGAACTTCTGCTTGCCCTCGCAGCATCTGAGGTCGGCCTCGCGGATGAGACGCTCCGGCACATTGCCCAGAACAGCGGCGCCCGCGGTGCGCAGATCGATATATGCCTGCTGCGCGAAGCAATCGGCGACTATGCGACGGAAGCGGCTGGGCGAACGCTACTGGTAAATTCGGCGTTTCGGCAGGCGATCGTTAAAAGCCACAGCAACCTCGACCAGGTGCGGGTTCGGAGAATCATTATCGCTGCATGTCTCGCGCGCCTCGAAGCTCCCGGCTCTGCCGAAGAGATTCTGACGCAGGCGGAGGCGATCGGCGACTGGCAGGAATTCGCGAATTTGATTGCGCGGCCCGACCTCGCCGAAGCGATGATGCGGCGCGCACCCGAAGCGTTCGCCACGGCGTGGGCCGAGGTATCGGCAAATATAGCCGTTTCCGCGGACCATGTGTTTGGCGCCTGGGCTGGGGTCGAATCACCCGAAAGAGTTGCTCTGGCAGCAGAATTCCTCGTCGCCCGAGGCGCTATGATTATTGCGGAACGTTGCGCAAGCGACGCGCTCACGCGCGCGGCTGCAGACGACGCCGCGACGCGCGTACGCGCGTATCTTACGCTCGCGCGCGTCGCCGAGACGGCAGGGCATCTAGAGCAAGCCGAGAAGTACTGCAACGATATCGCCGGATTGGCGACCACGCTCAGAGCCGGTGCGGTGCAGGCGCTCGCCGCCGCCAATGCGCTTCGTCTGGGCTTCCTTCGCGAAGGCGCTTCGGCGGTGACCGGCCGAGCTGACACGGTACGCAGCTTGGTGGCGCAATATCCGGACGGACGCGCGCTGGCCACAGTTACGCTGATAGAGGGACTGGCCGCGCTGGAGAGTGGTGATCATTCGGCAGCCTACAAGCGCTTTAAAGAACTGAAGCTCATGTCCCTGCGTGACGACGACCTCACCGGCTCCGCCACAGCCGAGGCAGGCCTCGCACGCATTGAGTTCGCACGCGGTCGCAGAAAGTCCGCGGAGCGCAGAGCACGAACGGTCGAAGCCGTTGGCGAGGTCCTGAGCGACGTCCGCATCATTCTCGAAGGGCTCGCAATCCTGACGGCCGTCGCTATAGACGATGTCCGACGGTTCGCCGAGGCGCGACACCTCATCGACATACGCCGCCGCAGGGCTAATGAGGCTGGCGATGAGATTGCGTGCATCGAGGTCGACATGGACGAGGCGATCCTGATGGCTGGGCAATCTGCTTTGCGAACGGTCGCGCGCGACCGCGCCATGCGCGCTATCGGTCGAGCTCGGACATTAGGACTTCGGCGTTTAGAGGCAAAAATGCTAGGTCTCGTAGGCAGTGGGACAATTTGAAATACTCAGCCAAATTATGAATTAGGATCGGCTATGGATGCGGCAGACGTCATAGCGGTCCGCACGCCTGCACATCGCTTCGCTCTGCGGCGTCGACGCCGAGCGAACGGCGCAGATCGCGTATCGCGGGAAACCTCTGACTGACTTTGGCCAAATCGATCATCGACGCATCGGACGACTGGGCTGCGTTATCCTGGAACACGCACGCCGCAGCCCAATCTGCCGAACTGATTGGTGCTCGGAGCCTCCATGCATCGTACAGCGATCGCAGCGGGGTATCGCCTGCTGGGAACTGCGCCGGCATGCTGTTCGCCTTGAGGCACGCCTCGGCCCTGGACTTCAGTCCCGCCGACATTTGCGGCAATGCCGATGCCACCTGAAGCAGAAAGCTGAATTCACCGACATTAGGATTCCATCGTGGCGTCGACTGCTGCTTGACGTCGACGCTGGTGGCGGACTCAAGTTCGGCGAGCTTTTCGATGGGAAAAGAGGCGCCAAGCCGGCCCTCGAAAGCCAGGCGGAAGAGCCGCTGCAGTGCAGTGAATTCGACGATGCCGTCGAACACGTCGCGTTTCTCCGGATTGAGCGCAACCATTTCGAGAATCTTGTCGGAAATCTTGAGATTTTCGAATTCGTAGGGGTCTGTTTGGTCGCTCGCTTCATCGCTCTTTCCACCGTTTCCGAGAATTTTTTGGTACGGCTTCGATCTAAACGCGACCTGCACCATGAACTGCAGGGTCTCGGGCCCACGTTTCGTAAGGAAGCTAAGCGTTGGGTCAGGCGAGAAGGGGGCTTCCCTCACACCGGACCAGATCTCGTACGTCGGAACCGGCTGGAAGGCGGACTTGAGCTTGCCACTGATGGATCGGAAGTCCTTGGCGCCAAAATCTTTTTGGCTCTGATCGCGCGTGCAAGTCACAAAATCGGTGGCCGTTACGCCGGGTCTCTGACAGGCCTCGACGAGCCCGACGACATCACGACTAAAGTGATCGAAGCGATGCAAGGCAGATGCGGATCTCGGATCGACACTCGCCGCGCTGTTAATGAGGGCGCGAAGTGTGTCCGCATCCTCCCCGCCGCCCGGTGCTAAGATCTCTGCGATCAAATCATGCGCTGATGCGACCGAGCGCTCCGCCTCTAGCCGATCCTTCGCGCTGAGCCGATCGGTGACGCTGTCGATAATCGCCGCGCGCGCGATCTGGTAGAGCATAACGTCGGCGTTGAATCCGCGCTCGGCATCAGCCCGGGCAGTATATTTACCTCCACCAGTCGCCTCGTCGGCGAACCGATCGATACTGATCGCCCGGCAGCCCAGCGAAGTGTCCAGAAGCGCCGGATGGAGAAGTATCTTGAGATCGCGAAGCGGCTCCGCGGAGATCATGGTCGCTGTCAAGGCGCGACCGTCGGCCGCATAGGCGAGAGCGCCGTGGACGACGGAGGCATGAAACGGACCCGCATCGAGGGTCGAACCATCCGCGGCGCCGAAATGGAACCGCAACCCGCGGCCGTCGCGGGTCCATTCGAACACAGGGAAGTTTAGCGGCGGGGTACCGGGTTCTGGTTCGCGGCCGATCAGGACGCCACCGACTCGCGCGAAGCCGCGCAGTGCAGAGAAGCTGCGCCCGCGGGCGACCGAAGCCACCGTCGATGGACGAACCGCTGCTCTCGCCTCTCCATGCGGGCGGCCACCGCCGCCACCACCAATGCCGCCACCGCCGCCAATCCCACCGCCGCCACCGCCCCCCGATTGCGGGCCCACTCCCGCGCCTGGAGTGGGAGCGCCGGTCGTTGGCGGCACGATGTCCTCAAACGACTGGGTTGCACCGGCCCTGGAGATTACTGCTTCGAGCTGTCTTTTCTGCTTACTGTCTAGATCGCGAAGGTCGTGCTGGGCAATGTATGCAGCTTTGGTCAGATCGTGCTGGGTTGCAACCAGTTTGGCATCCTGCGATTGCCGCAAGCCAGGATGCCGGCTGCGAATGATTTCGGCATTTTCAGCGTCGTTGGGAAGCGAAGCCTCGATCGTCGGTTCCAGGGCGCTGAAATCCGCGGTCGCCAAGGCGTTGTTCGCGACATCGCCGAGCACGGCAGTTGCTTTCGCCAGATCTCGCGTCTCCATCAGCGTCGCGCGGAAGCTGTTAGACAGCGCTGCGGTAACACGGTCGCCCACCGTAGCCGAAACCGCTTGGTTGAGCCATGCCCTCATCTCCGGCGTCATGAAATCGGCCGTCGCAACGTGCGCCGTCCCAGATAACATTTCGTCAAGTAAGATATTTACGACCTGAGACGGACGGGCGATCTCCTGGAAGCTTGCGCTTGCGCTCATCACCGCATCGCGCGCGGTCGCCGAAGTCATCATCAGCTCTTTAACCTGGCGCGCCATGGCGCGGCCGATGGTCGTGAGCGGCTTTCCGTCCTCGCGGCCGAGATCGGACGCGGCGTTCATTGAAGAATCCTGCAGCCCGGGAATCGTCCGCTGCAGCGCGAGTTCCCCCGGCTTCATTGGGTCGATATCGACATAGATGTCGCCATCGAGCGGGTGGGCGGCCGAAATCAGTAAAACCTCGCGACGCACCTTCGCCGCTCTCATGTCGGCCCGGGCCTTGATCAGTTCCGCGGGAGTTAGCTGATCGCCCGAACGCCTTAGTCGGACCAACCTGCCAAAGGTTTCGCCGAGACTGCGCTCGAACACCTGTCCGACGTGGTTTGCCGTCTGCGTGATTTGGTCTTGACTCGGTTGCGGGGTGTTGTCGGCATGCTTGTCATTTTTTTTCGCCGCGCCGATGGCGGTAGCCAGCTCCGCGGCCCGCTCTCGGGCCGTAAAGTCAACGCGGAGTTCAGCAAGGCGGAACTCTCGCGCGTCGAGCCGCTGGGCAACGTCGGCTTGCGCTGCGACCAGAGCGGTCGGAATGGCGATCAGCAGATTGAGTAAGAGAAGTCCACGCTGTCCCCAGTTCAGTCGCTGAAGCAGTCCGCGGCTGATGAGAAAACGCCCCAGTCGTTCCGAAAAGGTCCTTGCGGGTCTCGGTATGTCTCCTTCCAAGGCTTCGAGAGGCGACACGTCGATGCGGCGCTCGATGTCATTGGCGACGTAGGCCCGAAGGGCGGTCTGCTCCTCCGACGCCAGCCTCGCTTGTTCCGCCGCGAGCCGAGCCTTCTCCGTATCGTCGGCAGCCTCGGTATAGGCTTTCTCGACATCCTGCTGTCTGGCCTTCAAAGTCCCGATGGCGCCGCCAATCCGCTGCATCGCCTCATTTGGCTCGAGTTCGGGCAACGTCCCCTGCTTTAATTTTTCGAACAGGTCTTCCGCCTGAACCATACGAACCTGCTCAATCACGCCAGCGACGCGGCGCGAGTTGTAACGCCATATCCAAAACAGCATTGCAGCCGACGCCAGTCCGAGCAGCAACAGACTGCCACCCTGTTCCAGCGACACGAAGGCCGTGCGGACAAACCGCAGACGATTGATCGCACTCTGGGCCGCAGCCACGGTCTCGCCACCCAGGATTCCCGCAACTGAAATCGCGCCCCAAGTTATCAGCGCGCTCAATGCGAGCATCATCCATACGAGCTTCGAAGCATCCACGGCTGCCGTGACGGCCGACCAATACCCCACCCTATGCACATTCGAGGCGCGCAGCCTCCTCGCGGCAATGGGGGTAAGGATGAATCCGTGGAAAAGGAAAATCGCAGTCGTCGTGAGCGCAACGTTCGACAACGTCCAGCCTGAGCCCATCGTTACCTCCACGTCTTCTACGCCGGCTCGCTAGTCGATCCAATGGAGCATGGTGTTGGATCGGGTTTCGCTAAAGTCCACCCCGAATTCCTCGTCCGCTCTGAACGTATCGGACGCACGTCGTTTAATGTTGCCGCCACTGAGCGGCGGAGAGTTCGAACGTTCATGCGAGACCGTCCCGTCGGCCTTCCGTCCGTCGTTACGGGATTGGGCGAGCACCGGCGAGCTGACACCAATCACCGCAACAGCTGAGGGAAAAGCAAATTTCAACTTCTTTCTCATGTTTATCGCCCGCTCTGCCACCAATTGAGCGCGATGGTCTCGTTGGCTGTTGCGGAGAATACCTTCATTTAGCGTCACGGTCTGTAACGTGCATCACATCCAATGGGAATTGCTCAAATGGATTATAGTTAGTTTGTCGGTATCGAATTACCATCCAAACACGCGCGCGAATGATTCTAGCCGACACTCAAGCAAGAGTCTCATGTAGAAGGGCACCTTTTGACTACTTCATTGTCGGTATCCATTTACCAGAAAAAACCGACGTAGCTGAAGGGATGTGGCACAGCTGAATCATCTATGAATTGGGACACTACTGGAGTACTCGGACCAAGGTTGGCCCAGGTAAGCCATTCTCAGGGCACCTGCGTCGTCCATTTCAAAAGGGAAGCAATAAAGTACATTTCAAAAAATTGGTCAGTAGAATTTCTGCTGTCTTGTTGCAAAAAGAGAAAGTTTAATTGCAGCCTAGGAGAAGCAAAGATGGTTGGTCGTATACCCGGACGGCGCGTAGACTTGAGTGCTCGGCTCGTGCGCGACGAACCCCGGAAGCTGCTCGCGATAGACGGCGGTGGAATCCGCGGCGTACTTTCTCTGAAAATCCTTGAGGAGATTGAGCAGGTGCTAGTCAATGAAAGCAAGCGCGCAGATTATCGTCTAGCAGACTATTTTGATTATGTCGCCGGCACCAGCACTGGAGCTATCATCGCAGCTGGAATTGCTGTTGGAATGCCGGTTAGGAAAATCCTTGATTTTTACCTGAACAATGGTGCTGCAATGTTCGCCAAAGCAAATCTCATTCACCGTCTCAAATACCAGTACAAGAGTGAACCGCTCGCAATCCAACTCCAGAGAGTCTTTGGCGAAGAAACCATGCTTGGCGGCCCAGAACTTGAAACCTTGTTACTCCTTGTCATGCGAAATGCAACGACGGATTCACCATGGCCAATTTCGAATAACCCATTCGCAAAATACAACGACATAAGGCACCCGGCGTGCAATTTGCACTTTCCACTTTGGCAATTGGCGCGCGCTAGCACGGCAGCTCCAATCTATTTTCCCCCAGAGGTGATCAGCTCCGGCGGGAAGCCCTTTGTATTCGTCGACGGGGGCATCACTATGTACAACAATCCAGCTTTCCAGATGTTTCTGATGGCGACAATCGACCGTTATTGGGTCAACGCTCCGGTCAGCAGCCGCGGCTGGAAAACTGGTGTCGACAACATGCTCATCATATCGATCGGCACAGGCACCAGTGCGGGAGAGAACTACAGCCTCCGGCCGGATGAGATGAACCTAATCTTTAATGCGACCACAATTCCGTCCGCGCTGATGTATGCTGCACTCAACGAGCAGGATTTTCTCTGCCGGGTTTTCGGCGATTGTGTCTCCGGTCCACTGCTCGACCGGGAAGTCGACAGCATGATTGGGTCGCGTGGGCCGCTCAACAGCAAACTGTTTCGCTACGCCCGGTACAATGCGGAACTGACACGCGAGGGGCTTGCATCGCTCGGTTGCGACGACATCGAGCCGACCAGCGTGCAGAAACTGGATTCGATAGATGCGATTGACAGCTTGCAAAGGGTCGGAAAGGCCGTCGCGATGCAAAGAGTAAAATCCGAGCACTTCAATTTTGGTATTTTCAAGCCGTCTTGAGAATTATCGCGGCCGCAAGACGCACGTGGCGCTTGGACCGTCGCCTGCATGGCAAGGTTACGTACTGGCAAGGCGAGCTAACGAACACGACCCGAACCGCGAAATGAATCCAACTGGCATCCGCACCGCGTATCATGTGACGCCGAGGGTAGCAAAACCCTTATATAGCAGGAAAGCGGGCCTAAAACCATTTGGGAAGGGCCGATCGGGTCCGACATAAGGCGGCAATCTGCAATTGCCCTCGGTAGTTCGTTTCGCGCAGATATCAACTCTATCGCAAAGCGGGTTAGAGGTGCACAAGATAGGCGGTGCGTCTGTCTACCGCGAAACTGAGAATAATTCATCGGTGTTCTTGACAATCACCTTCGCACCATGCGTGTTTGCAAGCTCTATCATGTCGGCGGTGCCGCCTGGTCCATCGCCAGCTTGTCCGTTCCATAGCGCTAACAAAGTGACGTCAGTGCTTGCTCGCAACAATGCGTCCTCCATCATCCAGATATTGCCGCGCTGGAAGACACCATAACTGGGAATTGATGCGGCCCAGGCGGGCAGTTTTGCGCCGTCGCTCAGTGTGATCACCGGTCGCGTGTCGAGCAGGCGATTGAATTTCTCTACCCAATCGGGGCCACCATCCATAACGGACTGCTGACAATAATCTTCCCTTGGGATCGGAAGCACGACCGTGGTCGGGATTTTGAGTTCGGCGCATACCTCGTGGAATAGTAGGTCGGACCCACTCGCGGCGCCGCAGATCCCGCTCATCGCTCCCGTTGTCTTCGACTTTTCGGCTTGGAGCTCTTCGCGAAGCCAGCTCCTCGCCTTTGCGATCGTGTCGTCGGTGTTCGGAAAGCGAGGCGTCTTGCGACCCGGCGCATCGACACGATGTCCGGTGCCGACGATGACGCGGTCACGCTGAAGCGAGCCTATTGACGAATCTGTCCGCCCAAGCCCGGGCAGTTCTGCTTTGGTGCCGAGCCCCTCGAGCGCGGCACGGCAACGATCGGGAAACAAGCCCAGCACTTGAAATATACGCACCTGAGCCGCCTCGGATTCCACTGGAAACCGCGATCTCAATACGTTCTTGGCGGCTTTGTAGGCGCTCCCGATATAGGCCGGACTGTCGGCCGTAAGCAGTGCATATTGGGCCTCGGACGGCGGCAGCCATTCGTCAGATGTGCCGCTGTGCTTGACCTGGCGCCTCGCGTTTTCAAGGGACATCCGCACCGCTCCACGCAAATAGGTTAGCTGCTCGCGATGATCGTCTAGCGCAGCATCGGCTTTTCTTTTCGTCTCGAACCGGCTTGCCCAGGCAGCCGGCTCCGACTTGCCGAGATTCACAATGATGGTCAAGAGTCCCAGCGCGTTAATGCCCGAGTAGTAATTATTGAGGTCTTCCGCGAAGCCCGCCATATAGCCCACAAACGCCTCGGTGAGGCGATCGTCGGAAATGGCCTGTGCGCGCAGCTGTGCTTCCGAAGCTGCGGTTCGGAAGTCCGCCACCCAAGAAGCCTTGTCATTTCGTGCAAGTTGACTACGCGCGTCTGCCCGCGCCGTGCGGTCGGCCGCGGAGTTCGCGAGCACTCGACGGCAGGCTTGCGAAGCAGATGCGAGATCGCCAAGGCGCTGGAAGATCGTCGCGAGCTGTAAGTTGGCCTCTACGTCATCAGGTATTCCGTTTCGAATGAATTCCCATGACTCACGCGCTGCTTTAGAGCTCGCCATCTGTCGCTGCGTGCGACCGACTAGTCGCACACCCTCACGGGCCCAAACGTTGCGCTTCGCCTCCTGTGCCAGAAGTGCCAAGGTCGTGCGGCCGTTGGCTTGATCGCTCTTGGCCTTCTCGACCGCCTCCTGGAATTCAGTCGGTACGACGACGAGCTTCGCTGGATCGGTCGGTGCCAAAGCCGGCAACAACAGGAACACTGGACTGTCCGCTCGGCGGTCAGGGCTTGCCATGACCCCGATCGTGTCCTTGATCGATCTAGCCAGCAGACCTGTGCTACCTGCAGGGTTATCCCGATCGTACACGATGTAGCGGTCAGTCTTGAGGTCGAACGGCGCGTCCCTTCCACCGCTCTCCAGCCGGATAAGGATAGTGCCGTTGGCCCTCACTCCGTGGCGAATGCCGAGCTCATAGAATACGTTCGCGTTGTCGATCGAGATGTCCGCAATCACTAGGTCGTAGGCGATCAGCATCTGGAACATGTCGAAGCGGATGTTGCCGGCTTCGGCAATCTCCCCAGTCGTACGGCCGACAAGGCCGTTCCTCTTGAGCGCTTCCTGGATCAGTGCGCCATCGATCTCGTCGAAGTCCACCTCGACCGAGATTTCCTCGCCGTCCTTTCTGATGGGGACCGATTTCTTGCCGAACGGCCGCACGATGAAGACGCTCGTCATGGGTGCTCCTGCAGCTATTGTCGAGAATGGAACCATAACACCTTGGCGGCACTGCAAATCGTGGAATCATCATTCGGAACGATCCCAAACGCCATGCAGCATGCGAGTCGTCCAGAGCGCGCACCGATCGACTGCAACTATGCGATCTCAGCTCTGATATGGCTTTCTGCTCATCTTTGACATGCCTAACATAAATCTCCCGCCAGCAGGTGCGTACGCCAACGTATCAAGGAAACTCGCATTCTGGCCCTCCTCCTATCGAGAGAGGTCTGAGCAAGCGCGATCGCTTGCCTTCCTTAACCGCCGCCTTGGCGGCGCCGATGGCCTATTCAAGCGCCCGAACCCGGGGTAGGCCCGGCGCAGGATTGCGACAATCGAAGAACCACTTCAGACCCTTTGCGCGCAGGGCTTTATCGATATCCGCCGCATGGCGGCCGTCCAAGCGCGAGTAGCTGACGAAGACGTCTTAGGTTTCGCTCGCCACGGTCAACCCGTTACCATTCAGCATACGAAACGATTGGTTGTAAGGAACAACCAAACATGTGGCGCGTCAAATAGGCTAGGTAATTGCGGTAACATCACCATGTGGCTCCTGACGCGCGGCCGTCGTCAACATCAACGTGCCTCGGCATCGTTCGCGCGTGCTCTCGCTGGCTGTCGCGCAGTCTACTTTCATCAGCATCACCGTCCGTGACGTGCATCACATCCAATGGGATGCGGGCCAAACGGACTTGTCGGAGCGATGACGACCTAAAAGAGCTGGCGGCCCCTGTGATCTCGCATGGTGGAGGCTGCAGTTGAACGACAAACAAACTATATGGAAGAATAAAAGTCCCGGCAGTCGGCGCTGATCCAATGAAGCTTGATGGGCGAGTCGCGGGAGCATTGCTGGCGCTCGGTCCGCCCCGCTGAGGGTCCGCCTTCGAGAGTTTCGCCCCGCTGAGGTCTGCCCCGCTGAGGTTCGCCTGATTGAGTTGCGCCTGCCCGAGGTTCGCCTCGCGGAAATTCGGCCCGCTGAGGTTCGTTTGCGCCCAGCTGAGGTTCGCGAGCATCGCCCCGCCGAGGTAAGCCTCGCTGACATTCGCCTTGCTGAGGTTCGCTTGTCTGAGGTCCGCCCCCAGGAGATTCGCCCCGCTGAGCATCGCTTCGCTGAGGTGTGGATGAATACTGGGGTTCTCGTCACGCCACGCGTTCCAGGCAGCCACCCCCTTCTTCAGCAAAGCGATGTGGTCGTCGTTCGCCATGCGAGTAGTTCAGCACGACTGCCAAGGGCACGCCACCCTTCCGGCATAGATCAGCGCCCCCACTCCTCCTCGGCCTCCCGCCGCACGGGCGGGCGCCGACGGGTTCTTGACCTTGAGCCAATGCTTCGATCGACCGGAGCGGTAGGTCGAACCGAAACCGCTTCGACACGATGCCCCTCGCAGCCGAGCTTGCAGGCCTGCCGATAGACGATGTCGCCGTCGCCGGCGAAATATTGGTTGAAGGCCATGCCTTGGAACGGCTTTGGCAACAGGCGGGCGAGCTGTTTTTTGCGCCGCTCGATCGGCAGTAGGCGCAAATCCTCGCCGTCAAGCTCGAGCAGGTCGAAGGCACAGAACACGGCGGCGTGGTCGTAACGCCAGGAACGGATCAGCTCAAAGGCTGCGAGCCCGGCCTCGTTCGTGACGATGGCCTTGCCGTCGATCAGGCAAGAGCGGACCGCCAGCGCCGCGGCGGCCGCCACGACGAGCGGAATTCGCGGTAAATCGTGGCCGCCGCGGGTGAAGAGCCGCACGCCCGCGGCGTCCCGCAGCGCCAGGATGCGAAAGCCGTGGTGCTTGGTCTCGTGCAGCCAGTCCGATCCGGCCGGCGGGGCTTTGGCCCGGAAACGGCAGACACGGTTCGATGAAGCCGATCGTCCGGCCGCTACGCTGAAACATGACGCCCGGGAACAATAATTGTGATGACGGCGCCGTCTTTACTGCATGGTTACCAGGGACAGCACCATTTAGTCTCCGGTCCGGGTGGGCAGACTCAGGGCGGCTTGGTTGGCGGTCCAGTTTTGCCCCTTTCTGAAGCCGTTTTACTGCGAGTTGTGACTTTTTTGCACTAGTCCACGCGCCGTGATTGCACTTATTGTCGCGCTTGTCGCATCTCGGGAGGGCTTCCATGAAACAATTTCTAGCTGTCGCTAGTTTGGCGATCTTAGCCCTAATCGTAATGGATTTGGGCCAGGTCGTTACGAGCCCGGCGGGCTTGGCCATAAAGGGGAGACAAGCAATGGCAGCCGAGTTGTATCGGAAGGCTCCGCCTCCGCCTCCGCCTCCGGTTGCTGCGCCGGTCGGCAAGGGCAAGTTTCCGATTATCGGCAAAGGCAAAGGCAAGGCGCCGGTGGTCACGAGTTGATACTAGGGCCTAATTCCTCCCGGCTAGACTCAAGTTCTGCTTGGAAGGGGGGTGACGAGTGACGGCCAGGAGAAGGGGTGATCTTGCTTATCGTCGCGAGGCGGTGAGGTCGAAGCGAACCACTTCTTTGGCCGTCCCGCATTGTCGGTTTCGTGCGTGCTACCCCTGTACAGATTGTACAGATTAGGAGGAACTCGTGAGGTACGGTTTACCTCTAGTGTTCTACGCGAGCGTGGCTGCCGCGTCTCTGCACGGCTTGCCCACCCGCGCGACTCGCTGAGATCTTCACGCCGAGTTTTGCAAGACGCCCCGGTGCTCGAGCCTATGGACGGCCGAGTAGCTGGCGGTCTTGTCGTCAGCGCGCTGATATTGAGCGGCGCGAATTCAGCGACGACTGCACACGGTATCTGCGGCTTGCCTTTGATCAATGCGCCGAATGCGGCGTTCGTGCAGCCTTGAGGGACGCATGAGTGGCATTTTCCAGCGCCAGCTTGCTGAATACGCGGACTATCACCGCGATCCACGCAATTGCCTGATGCACATTATGGGCAATCCAATGCTGTTCGTGGCTGCGGTACTCCCATTAAGCTTGCTGTCCGTTACGGTGTTCGGTGTGCAAATCAGTGTGACACCCCTGTTGGTCACGCCGGCGCTGATTCTTTGGATTGCCTGGGACGCTGGCATTGGACTGGCCATCGTAGCTGCCGCTGTTCCACTTCTCGTAGCCGCCGCAACAATTGCCAACCATGTCAGTGTGGCCGGGGTATGGACTATCACCGCTTTACTAACCGCCATCGGTTGGGCTTTGCAAATTGTCGGGCATCAATTATTCGAAGGTCGCCGGCCGGCGCTCCTCGACAATCCGATTCACATGCTCATCAGCCCGATGTACATCTTCGCAAAGCTTTTCATTGCGCTCGGTTTCCGGCCCGATCTTGCTGCGCTTTTGCAAAAATCATCCCAACCGATACTTGCCCACCACTCTATCCAACCGACTTAGGCTAACATCCGTGAGGCACACGCTCGTTACAGGCGGGAGCGGCTTTATCGGTCAACACTTGGTAACGACTCTTCTCGCGCGTGGCCGTGGCGTGCGCGTTCTCGATCGTCGTCCTCCGGCGTGCGCCCCGAAGGGAGTGCAATACGTCGCCGGTTCGGTGCTTGATCCGGAACTGGTGCGAGAAGCGCTCGACGATGTTGAGGAGGTCTACCATCTCGCCGGGTTACCGGGCATGTGGGCGCTGCATAAGGACGATTTTCGCGCCGTTAATTGCCAAGGCACAGAAGTCGTGATCGCAGCCGCGCGCAAACGAGGGGTTTCCCGTTTGCTGCATTGTTCGACGGAGTCCATTCTTTTCAGGCCTGCGAGCACGGATTCAGCCCTTACGGAACATATTTGCGCCACGCTCGACGAAATGCCGGGGCCCTATACTAGCTCGAAGATGCTCGCCGAACAGCGCGCTTTGCAAGCTGCGGCCTCTGGGTTTCCCGTAGTGATCGCCAATCCGACTATGCCAATCGGACCACATGACGGCAGTCTCACTTCGCCCACTCTGATGCTGCAGCATTTTCTTAGCCGGCGTGTTCAAATCTATCTGAATTTCGTCATGAACCTCGTCGACGTGCGCGACGTCGCTGCGGGCTTGCTCCTTGCCATGGAGCGCGGACAAAACGGCCAACGCTATATTCTCGGTGGCGAAAATATCTCGCTAAAGGACTTTCTCGCTATAGTCGCCGTGATCAGCGGCCGCCGCGCTCTGCGCGTTCCCATTCCCGCGGTGATTGCCCAAATGACCGCCACAATGCTGGAGTTTGTCGCCGATCACGTGACCCATCGGTCGCCGGCGGCCACAGCCGAGGGTGTGCGCATCGCCCTGCGGTCCAAAGCGCTGTCCATCGAAAAAGCCCGACGCGAACTCGGCTATGCGCCGCGTCCGATTGCAGTAGTATTGAAAGACGCAGTAGAATACGCCCTGAAAAACATCGCAACGCCGACGGCTTACAATCGTTCACCGGGCGGACCGTCGAACAGGTTGATGGGCTAACCCCTGAACGGCTCTATGGTAAAGCATTAGCTCGTGATCATTCATCCAAGCGAAACGTTCGAGGTCATCTGGATTACATGGTTTGTCAGCTGGATGGCGGCATCATTCTGATCAGGCCGCACCGAAAGCGCGCCGCGACCTGGGACACATGGCTTACCGCGCTGCTCGCCACGGCGGCCACCGAGGCCACGCTCGCGGCACTCCTGGGCGCAGTGCTATAGCCTCCGGCCTATATCTGAAAGCGCGCGCGGAGGAGCATTTTCTGATGATTGAGCTTGGTCCGCACGATTACGGGTCTTATTGTCGTCGTGTCCCGATGCTCGTTCCTTTCCTGCCGCCCCGCTAATTGAGTGCAACGCCTTCGACGCTGGAGACGCTGGGCCGAGCCCGCAGCTTTGGGGCGAAGGGCGATAGCAATGCGGTTCGCGGCGAGCACTCGCGCTGACCGAATACCTGAACCATGTGGCCTTGTCCGCGCCCCTTATACCAGTCGCAGAGGTGCCTTCCTTAAGTGAATTGCTTGGTCTGAGTGCAGGTCCGGCCACTCCTCCGTGACTGGTCCCGGCGAACGGCATCCGGTCGATACAGTGGTAGCCCGTCCATATCTCGATCTTTTAGAAGTTGCGGATGTCGGCGATGACAGAGTCGACGGTTGTCTCTTCTTGCATGACTCATTGCGCCGTCGCGGCGGCGGCAGACCGGCGCGCAGCAGTCTGCGCCTGGCTATCTCTGGAGCAGCACGTGCTCCGAGGCTCATCGCGGGGATGTCGACCTTGAACGCGGCATGGTGCATGTGCGCCGGCTCAAGCAGTCGAACAGCGAATCCTACCGCCCTGAAAGCCGGCAAGAGCATTCGCAAGGTTGCTGAGGAGTTCGACTGTCAATCCTAGCACAGTGCAGCGTCTCAAACGCCCTTTCGAGGCAAGCGCCGCAGCGTGAAGGCGCACCAAATGACCGCCGCCCGCCTCGGGGCAGAGACGACGACTCCAATGGGACTAATCGTGGTCGTCGTATTCTGCCTCAACGTTATTCGAATAGATCAGCTCACCGATGAGCTGTCGCAAGGCTTGATGCTCCGGGCTTTTATTTGGTTCCGCAAGAAACGTGCCGAGATCGGTTTCCGCGGGTTTGCCACCGGATGCGTGATTAGGTTCATGCAGCACCACAACGTGCCCGTGCCGATTTCGACACAGCGACCAAGTGTCCCCGCTTGAGCTGGTATAGAGCGTGCGTGCTTGTATTGTCATATGACGCTCATGGCGTGACTGAGACCCTGGCCATTGGCGGCCGCCGGGGTCCCGTTCGACAATCTTTCAGAAGCATCCAGGGGCCGTCCCGGGACAACCGCTAACTCCGGGAGCGTCCCAAAGTTCGCCCGCCGACCGGGCCTCTTTGCGGCGTAGTTTCCGGTATGTTCTCATGGGCCATGACCCCGCGGCGATGTCCTTCGTTACCGCGAACGGAACGCTATCGCCCGTAAGTTCTCCTCTTCGTGGGTGAGCGCGGCTCGAGCACGAGGAGGACTCATATGTCCACCCTAAAAGCTGTGACGCTAGCGGCTGCTTTCTTCGGGGGCGCAACCTCGCTGACGATGGCGCAAGGCCTTAACAGCAACAATGGCATGCCACCCGCGAGTTACAAACGGCCTGGCGCCTACAGCCGTGACGGCGAGCAATGGCCTTGCTGGTCTCGCCATTGACGGCATCGGCAATGTGGCCTCGTGATCGATCATCGGCCTAGCATACCAGATTTTTTGGTGCGGGCCTCCAGATCGTCGGCGACATTGCGCCCTCAACCGCGCGAAACGTTTCGCGTCCGAGTTTTTAAGCCGCCTGGTCGTCGATCAGGGCGATCACGCAAATCGAGGCGTCGAATTAAGGGCATCATGGTTGTCGATTGCCAGTCGCCGCCACGCTCTGGCGCGTGGTGCGCATCGGCGAGATCGAGCTCGTGGCCGAGCCGGCGGACGATCAATCGCCCGACCGCATCGACTGTTATCGGGTCACGGAGCGCAGCGCGAGCGGTGCCGTATTCAAACTCGATCGACTGTTCTACTCTTTACAGTGGCAACACAACGCTCAGTCGCCGGATTTCGAGCTGGTGCTGGTCCAGGACGGGGCGCAGGCCTGGGTCAACACAGCGAATCTGACGCTGTTCGCCGAGCTGCGGCGACGGGCTCCGCACGCGATCGATTGGGCAAGGATGCAAGACCTCGTGCCGGTGCTCGACGCCTTTGAGACCGGGCGGTAGCGCGTTACCGATCTAAAAAAGTTATTGCGAATGTCGATTTGTTGCAAATAAAGTCTCGCACCTCTGCGCGAGCGCGGATATTTGCTATGGAAGGAGCAATTGAACATGTCACGTTTAAGAATGATTCCAGCGGTTGTGGCGTTGGCAATGATCTCTGGGGGCGCCATGGCTCAGATGCACAAGACATTGCTAGTTCATCTCAAAGTCGCTGATTATGCAAAATGGCTGCCCGTTTTCAGAAATTCAAGGATTATCGAGCTGCATCCACTATCACGAACGCGCGGATTTACCGTAACTCGGCAGATGGCAACGATATCCTAGTTTTGTTTGACGTAGGTGACGAAAGCAAAGCGCGCGCTAATGTTCAAAGCGATGAGACACGCAAAGCCATGCAGCAGGGCGGGGTCCAAGGCAGGCCGCAGTTCGATTTTCCTACCGTAAATTGACGCTTTCAGCCGCGCGCGGTTGAGTTGGAGGCTGTTAGCGAGCATCTCAAGCAGCCCATGGCCTTTCGGTATCGACGGCTGTGCGGCGCCGACTAGCCTGCCGCTCCGAATTTTCCTCGGAGCGAGATTCGCCAATGCGCAAATGCGCCACAGGTCCGAAGCCGGGTACCGCGGTCGAGGCCGCCGCCAGGCTCGCCGCGATTCCGCAGTGATCCTAGTTCATCGATTCGTTGAAAAGCATCATATGGGGTGGATTCATTTTTGCTGACATGGGTTGTAGCCTCGCTGCTCTGATTCGGAAGCGGGGATTGAGATCATGGCGGGGTGGCGGCATGCGATCGAGTTGGCGCTGAGTGAGGAGGATGCGGCCAGGTTGACTGCGGTGGCGCGGTCGCGGACGGAACCCGCGAGCCGGGTCGAGCGTGCGCGAATGCTGCTCGCATACCGGGAGGACGCATCCTTTTTTGCGGTGGCCAGGGCCATAGGGGTGCACCATCTGACCGTTCAGCGCTGCGTTGAACGAGCCCTGGCCTTGGGCGCGATGGCGGCGCTGGACGATCTGCCGCGCCCGGGCCGGAAGCCGACAATCACGGCCGAGGCCAAGGCCTGGGTGGTGAATCTGGCCTGCCGCAAGGCCAAGGAACTCGGCTATCCCCACGAATTGTGGACGACGCGGCTGCTCGCCCGTCATGTGCGCGAACATGGGCCGCGAGAGGGGCACGTTTGCCTGGGCAAGCTTGCTCAGGGCACGTTGTGCATCATCCTCAACGAGCAGGAGATCAAGCCTCACAAGGTCCGTTACTACCTGGAACGCCGTGATCCCGACTTTAAGGCCAAGATGGCGGAAGTCCTGTGTGTCTATCGCGAGGTGAAGATCATTAAAGAGACTGCGGCAAAAGCCAAGCAAAAACCCAGCGACGCGGTGGCGATCATTTCCTATGATGAGAAGCCGAGCATTCAGGCGATTGCGACGACCGCACCGGACCTGCCGCCCGAGCCTGGCATCCATGCGACGTTTGCGCGTGATCACGAATACAAGCGCCACGGCACGATCAGTTTGTTGGCCGGCATTGATCTGCTCACCGGCCAGGTTCACGCCCTTGTCAAGGATCGGCACCGTAGTCGCGAATTCATCGAATTCCTCAAGCTGATCGATGCCGCCTATCCGGCCCATACCGCGATCAAGCTGATCCTCGACAATCATTCGGCACACATCTCCAAGGAGACCAAGGGCTGGCTTGCACAGCAGCCCGTGGGGCGCTTCGAATTCACCTTCACGCCCACACACGGCTCCTGGCTCAATCTCATCGAAGGGTTCTTCTCCAAGCTCACTCGCTCGGTGTTGCGCCACATCCGCGTCGCATCCAAACAGGAACTCAAGGATCGCATCACGGCGGCCATGGACCACTTCAACCAGGATCCGGTCGTCCACACATGGTCCTACAAACTCGATCGAGCCGCCTGATATGATTCGGACTTTGGAAACGATGAACTAGTCGCCGCTAGCTCTGCAGTTCAGCGTGGAGGGCGGCGTTGGCCTGGGTGGTGGTCTGGCGGTGTGTGGGAGGCTGCGCCGCGTCCGGATCCCGGTCGAGCTTGTTCTTGTGGTTCTGCCAATTCCGGTAGATGGCGCGTGCCGAATCCCAATACCGTTTATTGTGCACGGGCACCTTGCCCCACCACGCCCGCACCTCCTCCTCGTGCTCGAACAGCGTCAAGCACGACGGCTTCCGCATGGCGCGTCGCGACGCCAAGGGCGTGCGGCTGCTCACCCGCAACGGCTACACTTTCGCCGAGCGGTTTCCCTTGATGGTGGCGGCTGTGGCGGCGCTGCCGGTGCGCTCCTGCCTGATCGACGGCGCAGTCACTGAGCCAGTAACTTCTCAGCCAAGACCACCACGGCGTATACCGTGCAGGCTATCACAAGGAGTACTCCGAGGGTCGCAACCCGATGACCGAACATGTTATCCATTGTTATACCTCCCTGTCGTCCATCTCGCCGCCCTTTAACGGATCATCGAAGTTTTTCGCAAGCTGCGCGCGTAGCCCATGGCTGCGCGGCCATTGTGAGCGACGCCAGCGGGCTCGCCGTATTCGAGCTGATCCGGTCCTGGCGTCACGACCGCGCCACCGTGCTCTGCGCCTTCGACAGTTGGAGCTTGACGGTGAGGATTTGCGCCGGGTGCGGATCGAGCAGCCCAAGCGAACGCTGGCCAAGCACCGGATTGAGTTCACTTCGCCTGCCGGATTGAAATTTCTTGAGGGGAATAGACCCTATCCACTCCACATCCCTCGCAATGGATCGAAATTGGGCCGTGGTCCACCCTGATCCCGTCAACCACCCCGCCGGGGAGAGCGTCGCCAAAAGCGACCGCAGCTTGGCAATTCTTTCAGGTGACGACGAAATACCAGTTTCCCGGCTTGATTTCTGGCATGGCTACGGTCACCTAGCATTGCTTGAGAACCGCATCCATCACTTTCGCCGTGGAGCGGGCCGAAGCCCGGCATCGCGCTCAATGAGCACTTCGTCGGCGACGGCGAAATCGTCTACCGGCAAGCCTGCAAGCTCGGCTGCGAGGGCATCGTGTCGAAGCGGCTCGGCTCGCTCTATCGCTCCGGCCGCTCGAGGCATTGGCTGAAGGTCAAGAATCCGGCGGCGCCGGCGGTGCGCCGTGAGGCTGAGGAACAGTGGCGTTGAGTCGCGAAACATGACCGACGAGCCGCCCGGCTTCTTCGAGGGGACCGACATGCCAAATGCCGGCTGGTGGGAGACATTGTGGCCCGATCCCGTGAGTGTGCTTGTTAAGGTGGGGATCAAATCCGACATGGACGTGATTGACCTCTGCTCGGGGGATGGTTGGTTCACGCTGCAAATCGCGAAGCTTGCACGCCAGGTCGTCGCAATCGATATCGATCCTGCGTTGTTGGAAATAGCCCGTCATCGCTTGGCGGAAGGCGGAGCTGGCAACTGTAATTTCGTCGTGGGCGATGCTTACGACATTACGCAACTTTGGCCTCGGCCGGTCGATTTCGTTTTTTTAGCAAACACCTTCCATGGTGTTCCGGATCGTCCGCGGCTGGCTCGTTCGGTGAAAAACTCCCTCAGACCGTCAGGACGCTTTGCGATCATCAATTGGCATCCATGGCCGCGTGAGGAGACAATCGTGTTGGGCGAACCGCGCGGTCCAAGAACGGAACTGCGAATGTCATCGAACCAAACTATCAAGGCCGTCGAGTTGGGCGGTCTTAAATTCTACCAGCTTGTAGAGGTGCCGCCTTACCACTATGGCGCCGTGTTTGAACGTATCTGAACGCGCCCTCGAGGAAGAATGGCGTTCGGACAGGCGCAGGTAGACACGCGATGGCGCAGGAAAATCATTGGCTCCCCGGCTTCAACTTCAACGTCGAGGAATGGGACGCGGAGGGGCGCAATTACGAGACGCTGGCGATCTGCCGCACGCTCGAACTGGCCCGCGTGGCGTTCGCAGCTGCGATCGAGGCAAAACCCGCCGGCCGGTTCATGATTCGCAGCCGGGCGCGCGTGGTGCAGCGTCACCCGGAGGGCGACTGGTGAGAGCGAGCCCGGCGCCCAAAGGCCGCTATACGAAGCGCGTTTATCAGGCGCTTGGTGAATCCAAGAACCCAAGCCAGAAACGAGGTCTTAATGAAATGGACAGATAGATAGCTGTCGTTGCTTTACGTGGTAGCGATGGCGGCCATCATAGGGGGTGTAGATCTGGTGTTCTTCAGACACCGATTCTGGGAACGGCTGATAGTGAATATTGGTATTGGCTTGGTGTTAGCTGCTTTCTACCTGATATTCCTCAGGCGTCCCTGATCGCCATGGAAGTGAATGGCCCCGGAAGGTTCAACGTGTCGGTAAGCGGCGCGTCGAGATGAGATTTGCTAGGCCGCCCCTAACAAACTTGTGCGTGCTTTGCGCTTCCTGCGCCAGCCGAGCAGACCGAGTGCGCCGAGGCCGGTGGCGAACAGGGGGAGTGCGGCGGGTAACGGCGTGGCGGCAGACACGGGGGAGAATGTCGGAGCTTCGCGGAACCGGTGCTGCGACGATATGTTCAAACAGATGGCCACGCTGGAGATGGACAGGTGCGGTAAACCCGCAACCGGTTCTTCGAGGCATCGAGCCCTTTCGTGGCAATTGTGGACACCCTAGTCGCCCCCGTGGGTCTGACCCGCGCCGCAGCCAAGGCGCAGAACGCCCTCTATATCGGGCTGCTCGCTGCCGCCATTCTGCTGTGGTGGCTGTGCAAGAGGCACGCCTCGGTCCTGCCATTGTGGGCCCCTTGGGACTTTTCCTTTATCGAGTTTCTTTCCGCCTGGTTGGCCGTCTGGTGGTACATACGCGGGCTGGCCCTACTTGCCCCCGAGGGCCGGCCTTCGCTTGCGCGGCGGATCGCATTCTTTGCCGGGATGGCTGTAATCTATGGCGTCCTCGAAACTCATTTCGAATATTACGCCGAACATCAGTTCTTCGTTAATCGCATTCAGCATGTCGTCATGCATCACATAGGTCCATTGCTACTTGCCCTGTCGTGGCCGGGGCTGACGCTGTGGCACGGACTGCCGGCACCCTTGCGCCGCATTGTCGGCCATCGAGTGCTGACCAGAGCGGTTCGCTTTCTCCAGCAGCCGGTGCTCGCGGCATTCCTGTTCTCGGGCTCATTCTTCTTGTGGCTTATCCCCGCGGTTCACTTCCGCGCAATGATCGATCCCGATCTCTTCAGCCTGATGAATTGGACGATGGTCGTCGATGGCATTTTGTTCTGGTTCCTAGTGCTCGATCCGCGGCCGGCACCGCCGGCGCGAGTGTCGTTTGGCGCTCGCGCCGGCCTGGCATTTGCGGTGATGTTCCCCCAGATCATTGGCGGTGCCATCATCGCCTTTAGCTCGCGCGATCTTTACCCGTTCTACAATTTGTGCGGCCGCATCTACCCGCAGCTCGGCATCAGTTTCGACCAGGCTACGGGCGGCTTAATCATTTGGATCCCGCCGGCCATGATGAGCTTGGTGGCGGTCCTGTTTACCTTGAACAACATGCGCAAAGCTGAGGCAGAGGCGGCGGTCAAAGGAGCAGACAATGACAAGACAGACAATGACAAGGACATCTGGGTCGTGGATTCTAGGCCATGGACCGGACTTTAGTGCCGCTCCGAAGCTTGCCGTTGCGGCACTTACCCTCCTGCTCGGCACCGCCGGAGTTGGGGTTGAGGCAGTGGCCGCTTCCGGCGTCAGTGTGCAGAAGCCGTGGATGCGCTTCATCATCAAATCGCGGCCAGCGGCTGGCTATTTCACCTTGAACAACAACACGGGCTCACCGGTCGAGTTGACCGGCGCATCCTCGAACGCCTGCGGCATGCTCATGCTGCACCAGAGCAAAACCGTGAACGGGGTCGAAAAAATGCTGCCGGTCAAGAGCGTGTCCGTGCCGGCTCACGGCACTCTGCGCTTCGCTCCCGCCAGCTACCACCTCATGTGCATGTCACCCAAAAACGCAATGACGGTCGGCGCTACCGTACCGGTGACACTCAAATTCGCGGACGGCAAAACTATTACGGCGCAGTTTCCGGTCAAAGGCGCGAGTGCGCACTGATATATATAGCGTCAACAACGCGCCCCGCGCTGCCGGTTGAGCAGAGGCGCGCACGCGTTTGCCCTCTTCGCCGTATCACAGCCATCCCACGATCCGCCGCCACCAGCTTCCGCCCGTTCCGGCGACCATCCGTTGCAAATCGCTAGTCATCCCGGCAATCGGCGCCTTGGGCAACGAGAGCCCGCTGAACAACAGCTTGACGTTGCCGTTGCGGTCGAAGACGTAGACGGCAGCACTGTGTGTGACTTCATAGGGATGGCCGGCGCTTGCCGGGCTCTCCGAATAGGCGACACGATAGCGCTTGGCGAGGGTCGCGAGCTGGTCGGGCGTGCCGCGCAGCCCGACCACCTGTGGCGCGAAAGCCTCGGTATATCGCCTGAGCACCGCCAGGGTGTCGCGATTGGGATCGACGGTCACGAACAGCACGCGCACGTCGTCCGCTTTCTTGCCCAGAGTCTTGAGCATGTTAGCGATGTTGAACAGCGTGGTCGGGCAAACGTCCGGACAGAAGGTGTAGCCGAAATAGAGCAGGACAACCTTGCCCCTGTAATGGGCGGCCGTCACGGTCTTGCCGTCAGTGGCACGCGCCATCGTGAACTTGAGTGGCGGCAGCGCACCGGTTACATCGGTCGAATTCCACGCAAGGGCCGGGCGGGCGGCGACTAACAGTGCGGCGCACAGCAGGGTTGCCGCAATCGCGCCAAAGGCGCGACGGGCGCAATCGATCGACACCGCCGCATACAATCTTTTCAAACCAGATTGCGTTTGCGCATGCCGACGCGCAATGCCGATGGAACAAATGCGCTTCATGTCGAGGCTTCTTCCACTTCCGAACCGACCGAATTGTTTGCGGCCGCCTTCGTGTCCATTCTTCGTCGATTGCAGGTTCGAACCGAACGCGGCTCAACGCCGCACTCAAATCAATTCAGCGGACCCGCCTTGTCGATCTGCCGGCCGAGTGTTCTCTCGCCAGCGACGAAAATCCTTGGTCTCCGATCCGCGCACTAACGCCACATGGAGGCCTCATTGCGAAGAATCCGATTACCGGGCACTGTATGTTCCTGAGAGTGCCCATCGGCCTGCTCGGCTCGTCGCCGCACGGGAGATGGAAATCGGCGCCGTAATAGACGACAGCAGCGCGTAACTCGGGAACGCGGCGCGCCCGCGCGCAGCGTAAAAGCTCCTCGGCCTGGACCAGTTCCTGCCAAATTGCCGCGCAGATGTCAGATGATCCCCGTCACAGTGTCGCGCGGCGATGCGACCGCTTGAGGTTCTCGCACGTGCTGCTACTGGGAACGGAACGGTCGGACACGTCTTGCGCGGCGCGTCACCGCGGCGAGCTAGTTCGTTCGACCTCGCGTGGTGCGGCGGCTTTCTTCGGCCGCCGAGAAGCGGTGCGTAGCGACCATGCAGGACGGTTCAACGACGATCGACAACGGCAATCACGTGCTCCCGCACGGGTGGCGGCGCTATCTCTATTCGACCAATCACAAGGACATCGGGACGATGTACCTGGTCTTCGCGATCAGTGCCGGCACGATTGGTGCCGCCCTGTCGATCGCGATCCGCGCCGAGCTGATGTATCCGGGCGTCCAAATTTTCCACGACACGCATGTATACAACGTAGTCGTCACGGCCCATGGGTTGATCATGATCTTCTTCATGATCATGCCGGCGATGATAGGCGGTTTCGGCAATTGGATGGTGCCGCTCATGATCGGGGCGCCGGACATGGCGTTCCCGCGCATGAACAACATTTCGTTCTGGCTTCTGCCGGCATCGTTCGCGCTGCTTCTGATCTCGATGTACGTCGGCGGCGAGCCCGGCACCAACGGCGCCGGCACCGGATGGACGCTTTATCCACCGCTGTCGACTTCCGGCCATCCCGGACCGGCGGTGGATTTCGTCATTTTGTCGATCCACCTCGCCGGCGCCTCGTCGATCCTTGGCGCCATCAACTTCATCACTACGATCTTCAACATGCGCGCGCCTGGCATGACCATGCACAAGATGCCTCTGTTCGTATGGTCTATTCTTGTGACCACGTTTATGTTGCTGCTGGCGCTCCCGGTGCTTGCCGGGGCCATCACTATGCTGCTCACCGATCGGAATTTCGGCACGACCTTCTTTGATCCGCAGGGCGGCGGCGATCCGCTCCTGTTCCAGCACCTGTTCTGGTTTTTCGGGCATCCCGAAGTATATATTTTAATTATACCGGGCTTTGGCATGATCAGCCAGATCGTGTCGACGTTCTCGAAAAAGCCGGTGTTCGGCTACCTCGGCATGATCTACGCCATGGTGGCGATCGGAGGCATCGGCTTCATCGTCTGGGCGCACCACATGTACAACGTCGGCCTATCGGCGAGCGTGCAGGCCTACTTCGTCGCCGCCACGATGGTGATCGCGGTCCCCACCGGGGTGAAGATCTTCTCCTGGATCGCCACGATGTGGGGCGGCTCGATCGAGTTCAAGACGCCGATGCTGTGGGCGATCGGCTTCATCTTTCTGTTCACGATCGGCGGCGTCACGGGGGTGGTGCTGGCCAATGCCGCCGTCGACCGCGAGCTGCACGGCACTTACTACGTGGTCGCGCATTTCCATTACGTGCTGTCGCTCGGCGCCGTGTTCGCCATCTTCGGCGGCTGGTATTACTGGTTCCCAAAGATGACCGGCTACATGTACAACGAAAGGCTCGGCAAGCTGCACTTCTGGATCACTTTCATCGGCGTCAATCTGGTCTTCTTCCCGCAGCATTTCCTCGGCCTCGCCGGCATGCCCCGCCGCTACGTCGATTATCCTGATGCTTTCGCCGGCTGGAATTTCGTCTCCTCGATCGGTTCGTACATTTCCGGATTCGGGCTCCTGGTATTCTTCTACTGCATGGCGCAGGCATTCCTGCGCAAGGAGCGGGCCTTGGCCAATCCGTGGGGACCAGGCGCCACGACGCTCGAATGGACGTTGTCGTCGCCGCCTCCGTTCCACCAATATGAGACGCTGCCGCTGATCCGATGAGTAGTGTTACGCGCGGTCCTGGTAAGGCGCAAAAATCGCGAAGCCCCCCAGCCCACTTTGCTGACGCTTTTGCGATCAATTTTCCAAGCCCCCCGTCGCTGACTGTCCGATAAACGCTGCGCGGCGCCTCGCGGCGCGGTATTGATGACATTGATGATTTTCCCCTCGGATGCGGCCGACTGACCGGTAAAGACACCTTTTTGGACAGTTGCGGTGTGGCGCGGACCGAGCGACCGCGGCGCCGCGTACATCCGGCGCGATCGCACCGCCGCGGAGAAATACGAGTCTGGAACGGGCCGAGCACAGAGGGCATGACCACCAAGGGCGAACGACGCCGGGCATGGGCTCGTCCCAGCCATGTCCATTGGGCCGTTTGCTTCGATGGCCCAAGAGGCAGCCACGATCCTCCATTCTCTTTCGTAGGCCCATTGTCGCTTTTCAGCAGGCAAATGTATATGCCAAAAAGATTATTGAAATCGGCAACATCGCGCCTCGCCCAATATCGGGTAAAGTCAGTAGCCGGCTGCTCGGCGTGCTGACGATCGCTGCCGCGCAGCGGTTCGGCGCGGAGACTTCCTTGATCGAGAAAGACGGCGGCATCCGTCGGATGCGCATGGCGGGCATCGGCGGCGTCGTGCTGCTCGACCACCCCGCCGATGCAACCAGGCCGCGATCGATCAACTGTTATCTGGTGAAAACGCTGATTTCACCGCGGCCGGCGGCGCCGACGCAAAGCGGTTCAAGATCGGTCCGCAACGGCTCTTGTACTCGCTGCGGTGGAAACACAACGCCACGCCGCCGGACTTGCATCTGCAGCTCGCGAAGGAGCCGGACCTCTGGTTTGAGCCCGTCGCCAATCTGCTGCTCGAGGCGCTGGCTGAACACGACCCGGGCCTGCGCGATCGGCTGCAGGCTGTTGCCGCGGCTTGACGCGCCGCGGCCTCACCACGACCGCTGCAGGCCCTTTCAGCGGGACTAGTGGCCGATTTTTTGACAGGCTATCGGGATGTCGACAACTATCTTACTCAGCCGCGTCAACGCCCAAACCGCGGCATCCAACCTGTTCGGACTGCCGTCGACGGCGCGATCCCACTCGCGGGGAAACGACAACATCTCTGCTTCCAATTGGTCGAGACCGCGGCGGTGCAAGACGCGGCCTTTCTCGTAGAGCAAGCTCACGGGCTCGGCCCGCAAAACCTTGCCGCGCGAGGCAATGACGTCCTTGACCCGGATCAGGCCCGACGAGCGATCGCCCGAATGATGCAGCCGCTCGGCGGTCTGCCGCACCACCTCGGCGGCCATGACCCCGCCGTAGTTGATCTCAACGGTGCAGTCGTCTGCGTCGAAGTCGTCATGCGCGCGCACCACCGCCTCGCCCCACGTCGCCGGGCTGCCGCTCACCGTGCGGTCGGCGAGGATCGCGTAGCGGCCGTCGGCCAGCAGCGCGCAGACAACGATGCCGATTTCATCCCCGCCGCCGGACGGATCGACGCCCACGGTAACCTGCTCGATCAGATCCTCGGGCACCTCGTAGTGAACGAGCCAGCTGTCCTTGAACAACGCATTCTCCGGGTCAAGAATCATCGCGCCTTGCAGCTCCTGACGGCCGACGCGCGTGCCCTCGTACAGCTCGCGGACCTTGGCCAGGAACGCGGGCGCCAAGTGCTTGGCGTTGTCATAGGTGCTGCCTGTCGTGATCGAAACTCCGGGGCTAATGCGTCCGTGACGATCACGTCGATGCTTCCGGTCCCCTGAAGTCCAGCGACCTGCCAATTGTCGACGATCTTCTAATCCGCACGCGGCACGATGCAAAGCGCCAGTCAGGCGCCGCCTCACCGGCATCGACCATTCCGCCGAGCATCGCACAGCTGCAGTGCCTCGCAGCCGCTGGCGTAACGCCAACGACCCTTGGGCCGGAAACCGCCTTTGGCCGCGGTCGCCTTGCCGGCCGGCATGGTGGATGAGCGGATTAGCGTGTTGTTATCTTGGCCCAGACCTCTTGTGCGACGCGGAGGTCGATAACGCCCAAAAACCAGCTGACCGCCCCGAGCACGCCATAAACCCAGCCCACCGACATACCGCCTTCGCCAAGCGCCATGTCGATCTCTTAAGAAGGTGCTGAAATCCATTTGATAACCATCCCAACCCTTGGGCTGCAGCACGCGAAAGAGTCCCGCCGCCTGCATCTCAGCAATGGCTACGGGGAAGATTCCGCGGCTGTTCTTTTGCGCAGTGGAGTGTTTGGCAAGCCTTGGGACCATCGATCGTGCGCATGAAATCAAGTCCGCCGGATCCGACGCCACTGTTCGGGTATTTTCGGCCGTTTTATTCTGCCGTTACCACTTTACCTGCACGTTGAGATGATCTGGAGCAGGATACTGTCGACGCCTGCATGACGTGCAATCCATGGGCCGGCACGCGCAATCGACATTTTGCAAGCAGGGGTAATTACTACGGAGGTGCGCTGCGAAAAATCGCTGCGTCAATGGCAGAGAGGAAAACTCTACGCAGCACACCCTACAGGCTAGGGCGAAGAAATCTCCGCCGCACTACGGCTCTGAGAGCTGCCAATTGTTGCCACTCGGCGAAAATGACGTGAGGTGCCATGTATGGACGTATATGGATCCCGCCCGATTGCAACACTCTGACTGGGTTCGGTGCAACACTCATAATTGCTGACGGTATATCCGGCTTCTTGATGTGACCCGAGAATTCGCCGCCGCGAGCCCCGATGGATTTTCGCGTGCTTCCATCTCGACGACACCCAGACATCGGCCTATGCCATGCCGGTCCACACACCAGGTTCGGGAAGCAACGGAGTGACCGTTTCGCGATCTCCTGTCATCTGATTGCAATTACCAGGTAAGAGTTGCTCACGTCCTTCGTCGAGTGCCGCTCGCATCAAGCCGCCTGAACGGATCGCGCGGGTTCGTGCGAGCACCACGGTCGCGACATTCGGATGCCGGCACTGCCGAAGGCTCGCAAACCAGCGGATTCGCGGATCCTGCTTACCCCCAGCTTTCCCAAGGGCATCTATCGCTGCCAAGTCGAACACATTTGCGAGCGGCGTGGCGGAGCTAACTCGTTCACGGCGCTCGTCCTGATTATAAAGGTGACCGACACACCACATTGCGATGCGAGACTGGGCGGCTTCCTGTTCTCTTGCGGCAAAGTTCTCAGGCAGCCTCCATGATCAGATTTCGCAAGCCGTCCAGGCGTGCGGCCTGACCTTCGGGAACCACGATTGTCGTCATCGAGGAGTGGATCACAGTTGGGCCGCGGACCATGTTACCGGGTGACATGCGTTCGAGGTCGTAGACTTTGACCGCCTGCTTTAATCCGGTCTTTTCATTGACGATCGACCGCACGCCCCGTTCGGCATGATCGCAGTTCGAGGCACCAAGCGGCGTCGCTTCCATGCGCAACCAATTCATCAGGCCACGGGCCTTGAGGCGGAAGGTGACGAGCTCGATCCCCGCGGCACGATATGACGAGCCGCGGCCATAACGCTGTTCATAAAGCTGCTCGAACTCGATCTGCAGCTTAGGTAAATCTGCCGAATTCATCGGATATTGCCCGCGGAACGGCGTGCTCACCTGATGGACCTGGCGACCATAGCGCATCTCCACAAACCATTCGAACACGATGCGCTCCGACGGGAAGCCCTCTTTGCTAAGCTGGTCCCGGGCGTGCCGCTCCATGGGTGCCATGATCGCATTGATCGGTTTGGGATCGACCGTCATGGGCATTGCGCATGCCGTCGAATAATCGTGCAAAACGTCCGAGGCGACCATGCCAAACGCACACAGAACTGCAGCGGTATCGGGAATAATGACGCTCACCACCCCAAGATCACGCGCATAGGCACCGGCAAATAGGCCGCCGCAGCCGCCGAACGACTGCAAGACAAAGTCGCGTGGGTCGAGACCGCGCTCGACCGTGACTTTGCGAATCAGGTCGGCGGTCTGCGCGACCGCAATTCGATAAATGCCGAGCGCCGCCTCTTCCACGCCCATGTCAAGCGGCTTCGCAACTTTTTCCGCGAAGACTTCTCTGGTACGTTCGATTTCGAGCTTCAGGGTCCCGCCGAGAAATGTATTCGCGTCCATGTAGCCGAGGATAGCCGCAACGTCGGTCAATGTCGGCTCCGTGCCGCCGAGTCCGTAGCAGATCGGACCTGGATCGGCGCCGGCGCTGGCCGGGCCGACGGTAGGGCGATTGATGCGCCAGTCGAAGCCTACAATGCTGCCGCCGCCAGCACCAATGGACACAACATCGATTTTCGGCGCCGTATAGTGAAATCGGTCGACCATCGGCTCACGGGAGTACTCATAACGGCCATCCTGTATGACTCCGACCTTGAATGTGGTTCCTCCCATGTCAGCGGCAATGACGTTCGCGTGCCCCATGACGTGGGCAAGATACTGGGCGCCGATAATGCCGGCCGCAGGGCCGCATTCAAGCATGCGCAGCGGCCTTGCTGCCGCTTCGGCAATCGGCACCAAGCCGCCATAACCCTGCATCACCAGTATGGCATTGCGGTAGGAGTTGCTGGCTAGCCGTTGCATCAGGTCATTCAGATACGCCTGCGTAACAGGACCCACATAGGCATCAATGACCGTAGCGGAGGTGCGCTCGTACTCGCCTATTGTCGTAGCGACGTCCGATGATAGGGCGACATGGACGTGCGGCGCACGCCGTCGAACGATATCCCTGACCTGCAGCTCGTGCTGTGGATTTCTGAAAGACCACAGAAAGCAGACGGCGATTGCCTCCACCTGCTTGTTTCGCACCAGCCTATCGACGGCGCGTTCAACATCTTCGATTTTGAGAGGCAAAAGCACGGCGCCTTTGTAGTCGACCCGCTCGCGAACGCCCACGATGCTGGTACATGGCACCAGCGGCCTCGGCCGGTTCGAAGCCACCGGATGTTTGATCACCTCCTCGGGCTGGCCGGACCACCGTCCGTAGCCGCCGCGCATGACCAGCAGCGTATCTTCGAATCCGGCCGTCGTAATGAGCCCGGTCGGCACACCGGCCCGTTCAAAGATGGCATTGTCGACGACTGTCGAACCATGAACGAAGAGGCTGCTGGAAGCCAGCAATTGCTCTAGCGAAAGACCCATGTCGGCTGCCGTAACGCGCACGGATTCAAGCACGCCCTGAGCGAAATTCGGCGGCGTCGACAGCGCCTTGCCGAAATGGATAGATTGCTCATTACAGAAAATGACACAATCCGTACATGTGCCGCCAACGTCTACGGCGATGATGTACTGATCCTGTGGAACCTCGCTTGACAAATTCCCCCCGCAGCGTCGCCGGCCGGTTTCCCGCACGCAGCTTGCGGACGCCAAACGGTAACGGCAAAACTCGCCAGGATCAATATAACTCGTTTGCCACCAACTATATAGCCGACGCATTGCCGCGCCACACTTTCACCCGACGAACAAGTCCGAGTAGCCGACGCATTGCCGCGCCACACTTTCACTCGACGAACAAGTCCGAGACACCGGTCCGGCTGCGAAGAAGACCCTGCTCGCGCATGTAGTCGATGAGCGTTTCGAGATTCGCCACATTGGACGGCCCTAAGCCGTAAGCCCACGGATCGGGGCCGAGCGTTAGCCGCTCCTCCTCCCAGGCAGAGCCAAACCAAGCGAGCGGCGCAGCCCGACGTCTGCTGGCCCGCTGGTATGCCAACAGTTTGGCCTGCTCGAATGCCTGGCAAAGGTCTCGCGCAATCGAAGAATGCTTGTCCAGCAGCGATTGCCTTATTGTAAGAACGTGCATGATTGGAAAAATGCCGGTCTCGTGAAAATACGCCGTCTCCTGTTTCTTGTAGTCTGGAAACAACCGGGCTACCCTGCCTACGCCAAACTCCAGGGCTGGCGGAGGGATTGGGGCTATCAGGGCGTCGATCACCCCAGATAAAAGCGCATCCTGGAGCGCTAAACCACGCTGCAGACGTTCGATACGCAGCCCCGGCGGCACATTGAACGCGATCTCTTCTTCGCGCTCGACCACCCAAGTCACGCTATCGTGCGCGACGCCATAATAATGCGCGAGTATGCCGCGCGCCCATACGCTGGCGGGGACCTGGTAGGAGATAGTGACTACTCTTTTGCCAATGAAATCCGCCGGTGCCTTGAGTTCACCTCCTGCACGCACAAAAATATCGCCATGCCGGAACTTGCGCAGTAGAAAGATCGGCAGCGCCCTGAACGGCAGCCCGCGCTCGACTGCCATGAAATATGTGGTGACGCCAAGCTCACAAAGATCAAACGCCAACTCGTCGACCATGCGGCGTTGCCGCTGCGCGATTGGCATGGCCGGAGCGGGCACAACTTCAACCGTGCCGACGATCAGACGGCCATCGAAGAGCGGCTGAACCAAATCATAATCGTCGCATGCAAGCGTCAGCTTCATCCCGTCAACCCTCGTGCACAGACTTGTTGGCCTCAGGGCCGATCGAGGTTGCAGAGGTTGACCGCAGTCTGGGCGTACAGTTTCGTGCCAATCACCATATTTTCGATTTTCATGGCGTACTTGCCGCCGCCCGAACTGACGCCGGGACCATAAGTCACTGACGGAATCCGCATCTCGTTAAAGACGTTGATGTCCCGCCACATGCTCGACGCCGGAATCGGCGCCGGGCCGGGGTCGCTGCCCATCACCGCGCGGTGAGCGCTGGTAATAGCATTCCTGAGCGGCTCGGCCTTCTTGTAATCGGCCTCGAAGGCCGGCCGATAGGCATAAAGCTCGACCTCGCCAGCCAGACCCGCTTCCTTCAACAACTCGTGCAGTTCCTCACGGAGTTCCAGCGGCTCCTGGACCGGAGTAATGCGGCAATCGACGTAAATCGCGCACTGCTGAACGGATTTCGTGATTTTCCAGGGAACGCCGCCGCGGATCGCGCCGATATTGACCTTCGGCACCATGATTCCCCCGGGACACTCGTAACGATAACGTTTCTCATATTCGTTCGCCCACGCATCGAGGCTTTGAATCAGGCTTGACATGCGCACGATCGCGTTCGGATTTTTTTCGATCCGGGTCGGCCGCGGAAGATACGGCGTGTAGATCGGTGCGTCATCGCCGAATACCGTTATTTTGAAAAACGCCTTGCCAGCTTCGACGCCGACAATGCCAAAATCGGTACCCTCGGCGACAAGCGCGTAGTCGGCGACGCCACCATGCGTGATGGCGTAGCGCGTGCCCGCCTCTTTGGCGAGATATTGCGGCGGCTGAAATTCGTCGACCGGCTCCACGCCGATCTCACCGACGACGGCCATCATCATCAGGTCGCCTTTGAGCGCAATGCCGCTATCCTTAATTGCTTTGACGGCGAGGAGCCACGTCGCCATCGGCCCTTTATCGTTCACGATACCATTGCCAACAAGAAGGTCGCCTTCGCGCCAGGCGCTGTGAAAAATGGGGTCGCTGGCGCGGCGCGTTGCCCACCATTCCTCATGATGAACTGCCGTGTCCATGTGGCTGTTGAAGCAAAGACTGCGCCCATGGCCTTTTCCCGGCAACGTCGCGATGACGTTGGGGCGATCCGGATAGAGCGCGAGCTTACGCGGCGTGAAACCTTCGCGCGTCAGCCATTCGCAGACGTAGTCCGCAACCGGCTTTTCGCGACCGGTCGGGCTGTCAATATTGGCCAAATCGAGCGCGACCTTGATCAGTTCATCGGTGTCGATCTTGTCAAATACGGCGTCCATGTCGTGGCCCATGCGAGTTCCCCACGCTATGCAGGACTATAATGTCGTTCGATGCACCCCGGACCGCAACTGCGCCAGGCAAACTGCATTCCATGCAGTCCTTGGAGTATAATCTTCCAGGAAACCAGCATCCACTTTGTCGGATTATGCACTAGCCAACGACCGGCTGCGGTAGGGTCGGCTTGTTTTCAGTACCCGCCGGGACAACGAGCGAGTCACAGATCGATTGCGTGGTGGTTACCCATCCGAAGAAAGTCTGCACGTTGTAGAGGACGGCGTCGCGCGTGAACGGCGGACCGGAATGCTCGGTCGCATCCTCGACCAGCAGACAAAAATATTCGTTGTGATACCCGTCCCTGATGGTCAATTCGACGCAGACATTCGCGGTCAATCCGGTGACGATCAGATGACGAATGTTCCGCTCGCGCAGCACGGCATCGAGATTGGTGCCCTTGAACCCGCTATACCTCGCCTTGAGAATGACAATGTCGTTGGCAGCCGGAACGATGTCGGGGATAAGCTCGAAATCCCAGGAGCCCTGGGTCAGAATCTTTCCCCTCAATTCTGGCCGTTCGCGCATCAGCTTGAGCGGATTCGACTTGTGATAATTGGGCGATAGCGGTCCGCCGGCATTCTTCAGCTCCGGATCCCAGCCGGTCTGAAGGAAAACGATCGGCAGACCGGCCTGCCGCGTCGCATTGATGATCCGAACGTTGTTGGCGATGACCGGCTTCATGCCGCCCATGTTGCGCCCGGCCAAGGCGCGAAAGCCGCCTGGCGACCCGTAGCTGTTCTGCATGTCGACGACGACGAGTGCCGTGCTCGAAAGCGGCAGATCGAGTGGTTCCGGTTTTGCAGCAACGCGAACACTGGAGCCCACCGGAGTTTCGGATCGCTTGGTCATTTTCATCTCCGACGAGAGCTTTGCCCGCGCCTCCCGAGACTCGTGAGCTCGAAACGACACTAGCCCGGCAAGCGCCACCCTGGAAAACGCTTTGTACGCAAATTTATCTTAAGGCTGCGCATTCGCGGCTGTCAACGCGACTGCCGCATCGATCTTCCATCATCCGCGACAAGCAAATGTCCTGTTACGAAATCTTGCCCAGCAATCGCGACAACTGGGCACGTTCGGCGACCGATAGAGGCAGCAATGTCTCGGCAGTAATCTTGCGAGCGACCTTAATCGCTTTTTCGACCACCCGCCGCCCAGAACTTGTGATCGTAATCACACGCTGCCGAGCGTCGTCAAGATCCGGTTCGATAGTGATGTACCCGCGCTTGCGCAGACGATCGAGAACGCCGTTTATAGTTGCGGCGTCCAGGGCGACCATGCGGGCGAGTTGATTTTGCGAGCACGGCCCGACGTCGTTGAGCTTGACGATGGTGGCAAACTGGGTCTGCGTCAGCACCATCTTTGCTACGAAAATCGCGGTGTGCCGCTGCATGGCCACGCGGAGCTGAAATCCGACTTGATGTTCCAACACATAACGAGCGTGATGTCCGGACGAATTGCTGTGTGGACCGGCCGCGTTAAGCCGCTTGTTACCCCCCCGCGGACTCGCGCTCTTTGGCATCAGCGCATTGCGTGTCCGCCGAACGGCCCCCGAAGCCCGTTTGCCCGTCAAAGCTCCGTCTCCTGCACCCTGCGGACGCTTCGTCTGAACTAAAACCCGTCACTTTCAAGCAATCGCAAGGTTAGACGATTGCGAAGTCGCGTACCAGTCGTGTTTTGTTGCTGCGGATTTGCATCGGGCTCCGAGGCTATGCTCTTGCCACGTCGATACACGCCTCCGCTGCCCTTTTTTCTCATGCTTACTTGGCGTCTCTTGAGGTGGCCCAATCCTGCCCCGGCGGGATAAAGGCCTTTTGATTGTCTTCTTCGCCGCATTCGAGTTGAACGCCATCGAATAGCGGTAGAACACCAGCTTTTGTGATCTCTGAGTCGAACAGCGTGCCGCAATCCGTGCAAATCAATTCCGCCAGCACGGCGAATGGTCCGCTGGTGTAGGCCGGATGGAAGTCCGAGAGGCGCCGCTGTCGGATGGCAATGGCAGCCGACCGGCAGCGTGGGCAAGTACGGCTGTTCGCGCCAGCAACCTTGATGAGATCGGCGCTGCTGCAGCGGTTCTTGCGAAGCGCCTCTCGAAGGGTCGCCGTGCCCGCGCCGTCAATTCGGCCGTCGGTCGCGATGATCACGCCATAAAGGTCGCGCGCCGCCTGCGTCGAGATCACTCCCTCTGCAACGTCGCGGCAGATTGCCTCCGGATCGCGATCGAGCGGATCACGAACGCCGCCGGCGCCGTTCCAATTGAAGTAAAAGACGTCTTCCCGATTGACCTGATAGACACCGAACGAGGAAACCTCCTGCCTCCCGCCGATTTCCTGTAAGGAGAGCGGAATTTCGGGACCGACCTTTTCGCCGTCTTGGGCCATGCGGCAAACGATGTACCGCGCCGGCGTGCCGGGAAAACCGCCCCGTAGGCCGTGACTCATCGGGAAGTCCACGCCTTTGCCGCTCACGACGAAGCCTATGCCGCCGGTCGGGGAATCATGTGGGGTCATCGCGTATTCCCCGCCGGTGCCGCCGCGAAATTCCCCCGGCCCGCCGGAGTCGAGCATGCGTCGCCGAAACAGATAACGGATCGGGTAGATCGCTTCATTCGATTCGACATTCGCCATCCGCGAGATCGGGTTCGGTATTTCGCCCCCAAGATCGATGCCGTCGGCTGTCCAACGGCCGCCGCCGGAGCCGGCGAAGGAGTCCGTCGTCGAGCCGATTACTTCCTGGTTGCGATAATTGCGGCCGAACAAATAGACACAAAGGTTGCTGCCCTGCCAGACCGCCGTGGCCTCTTGAGCATACTTCGGACTCGCAGCCAGCATCTTCGACAGGCAGATCAGCGACACGTCATTAACCGCGGCTATTGCCCCTACCGTTGCGATCGAACATGGCGCCGGCCGTGTCGCATTCACGATCGTTCCTTCCGGCGCCACCATGCGTACCGGCTTCGTCACCCCTTCGTTCCAGGTGATGTCATAGCAGAGCAGAGGGTAGAGAGGTGCCAGCAGTCCGCCCCAGGATCCCCAGCGTGTGCAATTCACGCCGCACCTTGCCTGTGGAGAAGACCCGGTGAAATCGAACTCGAGCATGTCGGCTTTCTTCGTCATGCCCAGTCGGATTTCATAAGGATGTTTGTCGACGTCCATGAACTGACGCGCCGTCCAATAGCCGTCCGGGATTTCGAGAAGGCGGGCGCGCAGCAATTCTTCGGATTCCGTGATCAGTGTCCGACCGATGTAGCTTACGGACGCCACGCCGTACTTCTGCAGTAACGCCTGCACGCGCTCGCGAGCGACGTGATTGCATGCGATCATCGAGCGAATGTCGAGCGCGACCAGTTCGGGCGCGCGCACCATATTGAGAAAAGTGTCGAAGACATCCTCGCAGAGTCGGCCGCTGTCAATCAGCCGGATGCCGGGAGAGGAGAAGCCTTCGGTGAAAACCTCGCGGGCGTCGGGGCAAAACCCGCCCGGATTCATCGCCCCGATATCGCTGACATGGACGAAGCACGCCGACCAGCCGACCAGCTCGCTCTCAAAGTGAATCGGCGAAACGATATACACATCGGAAGTGTGCAATGCCGCGGTGTACGGGTCGTTCAGGAGGAACATGTCCCGTTCGTGAATGCGACCGGCAAAGCGGCGGATGATCGCTTTGCATGCCGCCGACGCGCAGCTCATGTGATGGAGAAAGCCGACGCCGCCCATGAGCAGATCGCCGTTCGCGGTGTAGAGCGAAACCATCAGATCATGGGCTTCGTTGGTGATCGGACTGCCCGAGACATGCTTAAGCGTGAGGATGGCCTCTTCCACAACCCGGAACAGCCGGTGGCGCACGATTTCGAATGTGATGGGATCGACAGAACTGCTCACAGGCCCCCCCTAAGCGTCCAATTCAGGCGGCGCTTGTTGCGAGACCGCAACAAGGAAAATCATTCGTTCGCGAACGATCATAATGTACCAACCGATCCCGTCAATGGCGACGATTGCAGCAATGATGCGCTTCGCATTCTGCGACGCGGTGCGCGGGAAATGTGTTGACCGGCATAGGGGCCGCGGATATGACTCGGGCCGGGTGATGTTCAACTTCCGCAGAGTAAATTGGCGGCATCAGCTTGATGCCAGTCCCCAAGGAGCGGATAGACATGTCGGAACGAACCGGCAATGCCGGCCTCGGCGCCGAAAACGCCCACAAGAGCGAAGCGACGGGTCCGCGTCATTCCCAAAGGCAGCTTCGCTCGCGCAGTCGGCTAATACAGATTGCGGCGCTTTGGACTTTTGTGGTTGTTGCAGCAGCGGTTGCGAGCAGCAGGCAATCGATGGCACAATCCACCAATACGGCTGCGCCTGAAAAGATTACGGTCCGCTTTACCTGGAAACTCTACGGCGTCTATGCGCCTCTGTTCGTCGCACGCGACAAGGGCTATTTCGCAGCCGAGGGTCTCGACGTTAATCTAGCCGAGGGCTCGGGGTCCGAGACGGTGGTCAAGCTGATTGCCGCTGGCACTGACAATATCAGTTTCGGCACCGGCATTGTCGCGGCGCAGGCGATCAGCGAAGGACTCCCAATAAAGGTCATCGCCAACTACATGCCGGTCAATCCGCTTGGTCTGATCTCCTTTCCAGAAGTGCCGCTGAAAACGCCGAAGGATCTCGAAGGCAAGACGATTGGCCTCGCCACCGGCGAAACATTCAGCGCTATGATGCGGCCATTCGCGCGCATGAACCACGTTGATCTGTCCAAAGTCAAGATAGTCGAGTTCGATGGGGCTACACGCAACGCCGAATTCGTAGCACACAAAATTGATGTGATCTCAGTTTATCTAAACAACGATTTACCCCTCCTTGCCAGCAAACTGAATGTCAAGTTCAACGTCCTCAATCCCGGCGATTTCGGCCTTGGACTTATGGGCACGTCGTATTTCGTCAATGCCGCGTATGCCCGGGACCACGCCGATGTGCTGCGCCGGCTGCTGCGCGCCACCGCACGCGGCTACGAAACGGCTTTCAAGAATCCGACCGAAGCCGCAGCGATATTAAACAAGCAGATGAGCGTAAAAATAGATCCGGCGGTGATGGACACCCAGGTCAAGGAAACCCTCGCCGCAACGACCAGAATCCCCGGCAAGCCGCTGGGCTGGCAGACGGACGAATTATGGAAGACCAACCTGGATCTGTTGAAGGCCGGCGGGGTCATTCACGACGTTAAAAAACTGAGCGACTACTTCACGAACAACTATTTGCAATGAGACGAGCGGGCGTGGCGAGGCGAGGTCGGACTTCATGACGGTCGATGTATACGGACGTATCCATCAAGAACTGAAAAATTGCGGGGTGACGCTTGTCTCTTCTTTGCCTGATGATTGGATGGCGCCGCTGATCGCCAAGGTCGATGCCGACAACACCATCCGCCATGTGCCAGTTGCCCGCGAAGCCGAGGCGACCGCGATCTGCACCGGAGCATTCTTTGGCGGCGTTCGCGCCGCCGCGATCATGGGCGCGACTGGCTTGCTGACCTGCACCGGCGACATCGGCACGCTGAATCTGCGCCATCACATCCCGGTCTTCTGCCTGGTCAGCCAGCGCGGCTCGTTCGACGATCATCGGGTCTACCAGGAGATTCAGGGCCGTCGTCTGCATGCTGTGCTGCAGACGTTCAATTACCCGTACATCATCATTGACCGATACGACGACATCGGCAACATCCCGGACATCTACGAAGCCTGTCGGTTGCACAAGCGGCCCTACATCGCATTGTTTACGCGACGGCTTCTGAAAGGTAAGGGCCCAAAGTCGTCATGAGAACCAGAGAGGCCTTCGAGATCATGGCGCCGAGATTCGGCAATGCTGTTGCAGTCTGCGCGCTCGGCATGGCCGCCAACGAATGGTGGGCCGTGACCAAGAGCGAAGAGACATTCTATATGCACGGCGCCATGGGATTTGCAGCAAGTTTCGCGCTTGGACTGGCTCTGTCGCTGCGCGAAACACCGGTATGGATGCTCAATGCCGACGGATCGCTTTGCATGAACCTTGGCTGTCTCTTGACTGAAGCGGCACAGCAGCCGAAGAATCTCAGGCACTTCGTTGTCGACAATCGGGTGTACCAGACCGTCGGTGGTACGCCGATGGTGAACCATCATTACACCGACTATGCCGGCATGGCCCGCGCCGCCGGAATCAAAGATACCTGGACTCTGGAATATCCACGCGACGTCGAGCGTGCGCTGCCCGACGTCCTCAACACGGATGGACCGGCCTTCGTGGTGCTGCGGGTCGAGGCTGAACCCGGATTTCTCGGCAACCCGCCCATGACCTACGAGGGTCCGGAGATGAAGTATCGCTTCGGCAGGACGCTGGAGCGCAAGCTCGGTATCACCGTATTCGGCCCGCAGGGTTACTAGGTCCGGCGCTAAAAACGAGCTTTGCGGAGCTGTCACGACCAGCAGATCCATTTCAGAATGGAGCAACCGCGCGAGCGCAAACAAAGAGTGAAACGCCGACGCGCCCGACTCGAGCTGTTGGCCGCGCCGGCAATCTTGGTCGGCTTATTGGCGTTGTGGCAGATCGTCGTTCCCGCGTTTCAGATTCCGGAATTTCTGCTGCCCACGCCGTTCGAAATCCTGACCCGAGCAGCGACCGATTTCAATTCGCTCATTACCAACGCGCTGGTGACGGTCGCCGAGACCGTTATCGGGTTCCTGATCGCCGCTCTTGCAGGGGTGCTAACCGCACTGGCGATCTTCTATTCGCGACTGTTCGAACGCGCCGTCTATCCGATCCTCGTCGCCTTGCAGACGGTGCCGAAAGTGGCGCTGGCGCCGCTGCTTGTGCTCTATCTCGGTTATGACTTGGCGCCAAAATGCTTCCTGGCTTTCCTGTTGGCGTATTTCCCGATCGTTATCGCCACCGTCGTTGGCCTGCAGAGCCTCGACCGGGCGATGGTCTACATGGTGCGCTCAATGGGCGCTTCCGAACGACAGACATTCTTCAAGCTGCGGTTGCCGGCGGCGCTCGGCAATATTTTCGGAGGGTTCAAGGTTAGCATCAGCCTCGCCGTAGTCGGTGCCGTGATCGGCGAATACGTTGCCGCTGAGCGTGGGCTCGGCCATCTGCAACTTCAAGCCAACATCCAGTTCGACACGACCATGAGCTTCGCGGCAATGGGCATGATCGCCATTGTCGGCGTGCTGCTGTTTTGGCTTGTCGAATTGGCGGAAAGGAAGTTGGTCTTCAAGCTAGAGGCGGCGTTGCTTTGAAGAACCGGGAATGGACCAGCCACGGCGTCGACGTCGCGCTGGAGAGTGTTTCCAAGATCTACGAAACCCGCGACGGGGACGAGCTGCTGGCTCTTGGCACTACCGATCTGCGGATTGCGGCTGGCGAATTTGTCGCCATGGTGGGCCCGAGCGGCTGCGGCAAGAGCACGCTGCTCTTGCTGATCGCCGGCCTTGTGCCGGCTACAACTGGCCGCATCGCCATCCAGGGGGAGCAGGTGCGCCGCCCCCACCCCAAGGTCGGTGTCGTATTTCAGTCCGACTTGTTGCTCTATTGGCGCACGATCATGGCAAACGTTTTGCTGCCGGTCGAGATCAGGGGGTGGGATCGGCAGAAATACGGGCAGCGCGCCGAAAGTCTGCTGCGACAGGTCGGGTTAGCCGGTTTCGAGGGCCGCTACCCATCCGAACTTTCGGGGGGGATGAAGCAACGAGTAGCCATCTGCCGTGCTCTGGTGCAAGAGCCCGGGCTCCTGCTGATGGACGAGCCGTTCGGGGCCCTCGATGCTTTGAACTCGCGAACAGATGATCGCCGACCTGCAGTCGACCTGCAGCCTAGTCAACAATACGGTCTTTTTCATTACCCATAGTATCGAAGAGGCGGTATTCCTTGCGGACCGTGTACTCGTCATGTCGCCGCGTCCGGGGCGTATCGAACTCGATCTGCGGATCGAGATCGAACGGCCGCGGCGCTGGAAGGACCGGTCGGATCGCAAATTCGTCGACTACGTCGGCCAAATCCATGAGCTGTTCGTTTCACACGGCGTGCTCTCAAAAGAGTAACACGTGACCGGCTTGGATGCGCCGACCGGGCCGACTCCGTTGACACGGCACGGCCCCGCGCTTTTAGTTGTCCCAATAGAAGCTCTCCGCGGAAGGAGGGCCGTTTAACGAAGAGGCAGGAATGCGTACTCAAGAACAAACAGCAGCGACAGCAAGCCTCGCAGGCATCACAGTCCAAGTCCCGTCCCGGCCGGCAGCATTCAAACTCCCCCTGGCCCACACCGCCTTGATCGTCGTGGACATGCAGAACGGCTACGGCTCGACGGGCGGCTATCGCGAACTCATTGGGCGCAACATCACCGGCGTCGAACCGGTTATCGAAAATAACAAGCGGGTGATCGAAGCTGCGCGCGGAGCCGGTATTCCGGTGATTTATCTGCAGAACGGATGGGATGCCGAACTGAAGAACAGTGGCGGTCCCGGCTCGCCAAACTGGCACAAGTCGAATCCACTGAAATTGATGCGCGAGCGGCCGGAATTGCGTGGCAAGATACTGACGCACGGGTCGTGGGATCATGATTTCATTCCGGGTATCGAGCCGCGGGCGGACGAACTGGTGGTGCCGAAGGCACGCTACAGCGGCTTCTGCGGGACCGAGCTGGATGGGCTACTTCGAGCATGTGATGTACGCCATCTCATCATTACCGGGCTCACTTCCAACGTCTGCGTGGAATTGACGATACGCGAAGCCTATCATCGCGAGTATTTTTGCCTTTTAATTGACGATGCGACGCAGCAATCGGGGCAAAAATTCGTCCAAGATGCAGTCCTGTACAACGTGGAAACGTTCTTTGGTTGGGTCACTACGACCGCGCAGCTCTGCGAGTCACTGGAGGGCCTCAGAAGCAATACATAAAGGCTTGCGCCGACTGGGTTGAATGCCCCCGCATGAGGATTGTCAAAACAAATGGTGTTGGAATTAGCGTGCCGGTGCAGCTGCAGCGCGGCAGATCAAACCTGCAGCGAGCACCCACACGCGCGCGGGAAATCGGGCCAGTTCGCTGCGTGTCAGTTTCCAGCGGGGCGACAGCTTGCGATTTTTCCGAACGCACCGTAGGGCGGATCGAGCCGAGAGGCAGAGAATTCCGCCTGCAGCTGCAGCAAGGGCTCCCGTTTGGGCCAGATTTCGTTTGCGAACGATATGACTAGCGCCGCGCCTAGCATTGCGGTAAATGTCGAATGGGCCACTCCAACTAAGGCTGATCGTGCGGCACGTCGAGGCGTCGCAATGCGTCTTTTTCTTTGCCTTATCGCTCGAAACGAGACCGAGATCGGCAAGCCAAGGTTAGGACCGCACTGCTGCGGCCATGCCTCGCCGAAAGTGCAGTTTCACGCGGGTTCTTACGCGGAGAAGACGATGGCTTCCTATGGAAATCGAGGGCTGATGAATTGTCTGTGGTATCGAGCGTTTTTAGTTGTCGCGTTCGCCTGCAGTGCGATTACCCAATCGTGTGCGGCCGATAAGCTCAAGCTTGGCTTTGTCAGCACCTTTTCCGGACCGGGCGGCATCTACGGCCAGAACATGTGGGAGGGCTTCAGGCTAGCCCTCGACGAGGCCGGCGGCAAGCTCGGCGGCCTACCGGTCGAGATCAGCAAGAGCGACGACCAGTTGAAGCCCGATGTGGCCAAGCAGATCGCGGATAAGCTGGTCGAGCGCAATCACGTCGACATGGTCTTTGGCATATTCTTCAGCAACATGCTGATGGCTATGTACCATCCGGTGGTCGCTTCGAAGACCATCCTTATCACCTCGCAGGCCGGGCCTTCGCCTATCGCCGGCAAGGACTGCTCGCCCTACTTCTTCACGACGTCATGGCAGAACGAGCGACCGAGCGCCGCGGTCGGTGAGGCAATGAACGAGGCGGGGCTGAAGCGGGTCGTGATGGTCGTTACTAACTACGAGGCCGGCCTCGATGTGATTGCCGGCTTCAAGTCGACCTACAAGGGCACGATCTTGATCGAGATTCTGCCGGCGATGGGCCAACCGGACTACTCGACCGAACTTGCGCAGATCAGCGCCTTGAAGCCTGACGGCGTGTTCGCCTTCATTGCCAGCGGTCCGTCGATCAATTTCGTGAAACAATACAATGAGGTGGGACTGATGAAGACCACGCCTTTGTACACCGTGCTGACCATTACCAGCACGAATTTGCCGGCGATCGGCGACATCGCAATCGGCACTAAGTCTGCCAATATCTGGACCGTTGATCTCGACAATCCCGCCAACAAGCACTTCGTGCAGGCATTCGAGGCCAAATATCATTCCCTGCCCGGGATCAATTCCGCCAACGCCTATGACGCGACACGGCTGGTCGATGCCGCCATTCGTCAGATCGACGGCAAAATCGAGGATAAAGAGGCGTTCCTCGACGCACTCAAGCGCGCCGACTTCGGCTCGATCCGTGGCAAGTTCCGCTTCAACAACAATCACTTCGGCATCCAGAACTATTACCGTACTGAAATTGTCAAAGACGCCAAAGGCAACCTCTATGAGGCCAATCGGGGCGTGGTTCTTCCGGACGACCAGGACCCGTACCATACGCAATGTCCGATGAAGTAGCCGCCCGGCGTTACTACTCCGGCGTAAGATCTATCCCAATCCGCCGTCGCCATAGGTCGGGCCGGCCCCGGTCAGGAACAGGCCGCGGCAGGAGGTGGCGAAAATGCCGTTCAGCCCTGCAATTCTGATCCTGCAGACGCTGAATGGTCTGCAATTTGGCATGATGCTGTTTCTGTTCGCAGCCGGGCTGACGCTCGTGCTGGGCATCATGAATCTGCTCAATCTTGCGCACGGCTCGTTTTTTATGCTCGGCGCCTATTTTGCGGCCACGTTCCAGTATTGGACCGGCAGCGTTCCGACGGCAATCGTATTGGCGATTCCAGCGACGTTTCTGGTCGGCATCGCAACCGAGCTCATTATCATGCGCACGCTCTACGCACGCACCTACCTTGAGCAGGTTCTGGCCACTTTTGGGCTCATCCTGTTTATCAATGAGAGCGTGCGGATGATCTGGGGTGAAGTGCCGTTGCATATGGACGCGCCAGCCATCTTCGCCGGATTGGTGATGCTCCCCGGTGGAATTGTTTATCCGTTGTACCGCCTGATGCTAATCGTTTTGGGCGCGCTGGTCGCGATTTTTCTCTACGTCCTCGTCGCCAAGACCAAACTCGGCATGCTGATCCGCGCCGGCGCTTCAAATCGTGAAATGGTCGAAGCGACAGGGATCGACATCAGTCGGCTGTTTACCGTCGTGTTCGGCATCGGTGCGCTGCTCGCTGGCCTTGCCGGCATCGCAATGGGCCCAATCCTTTCGGTCGACGCGAGCATGGGCGACCTCACGCTAATCCTCGCCCAGGTCGTGATCGTCATCGGCGGCATAGGCTCGATCCGTGGCTCCTTCGTCGCGGCCTTGTCGATCGGGCTCGTGGACACAATGGGCCGCGCCTTCCTACCCGGACTGCTTCAAGCCTATTTGCCGGCTTCGATCGCTAACGCCGTTGGCCCGGCGCTTACATCAATCTTGATCTACATCCTGATGGTGATGGTGCTGTTCTTCCGGCCACAAGGCTTGTTTCCTGCGGCGCGGGGCTAAGCATGCGTAAGGAATGGGCGGTGGCAATTGTCGTCATTTTGCTGCTCGCGTTGTTTCCGCTGGTCCTGCTATTGCCAGGCGGCTTGTTCTATTTGCAAACGATGATGCGGATGCTGGTGTTCGCGATGGCAGCTGGGAGTCTCGATTTCATTCTGGGCTTCATTGGCCTGCCGAGCTTCGGGCATGCGGCTTTTCTGGGCCTTGGCTCTTACGTGATCGGTGTGTCGGCCTATTACGGGCTCGACAACGGGTTCGCCCAGTTCGCTCTGGTGATCCTGGCCTCGGCCTTGTTCGCAGTGCTGATGGGTGCGGTGAGCGTGCGAACTCGGGGACTCTATTTCATCATGATCACGCTGGCCTTCGCGCAGTCGCTGTATTTTGTTGGAATTGCTCTCAAGCAATATGGCGGGGACGACGGTCTCACCATCCGGAGCCACAGCGTGTTCGCAGGCCTCGATCTCGCGGACCCGCTGGTCCTCTATTTCGTCGTGCTCGCAGCATGCGCCGCCACGCTGTTGTGCCTGCGGCGGTTCGTTGATTCAAAGTTCGGCATGGCGTTGCGCGGAATCCGCGCTAATGAGCGCCGCATGCAAACTCTCGGATTGCCGACTTATCGCTACAAGCTTGCGGCTTTTGTCATCTCCGGCACGGTCTGCGGCATTGCCGGCGGCCTTCTCGCCAACGTCACCTTGTTTGTCAGCCCTGCTTACCTGTATTGGACGCGCTCGGGCGAGCTTCTCCTTATGGTCATCATCGGCGGGGCTGGCACTATCTTCGGCCCGGTGCTCGGCGCGATGCTGTTCTTGCTGCTCGAGGACATCTTGTCGAGCTACACCGTCCATTGGGAGGTGATTTTCGGGCCGATCCTCATTCTGCTGGTCCTCTTCGCGCGGGGTGGCCTTTTTGGCATGCTCGCGACACTTGCCGCCTCATTCCCGGCCTCGAAGCATGCGCGCGTTACTCGAAACCAGTAATCTGTTTAAGCGATTCGAAGGCGTTGTGGCAATCGATGGGGTGAACCTATCGATCGCCGAGGGGGAGGTTCATGCCCTAATCGGTCCGAATGGCGCCGGAAAGACCACCCTCCTGGCGCAGATCGGCGGCGAACTGCGGCCGGATGAAGGCGTAATCCGGTTCGACGGGCGCGACATCACGCACCTCCCGGTACACCGGCGGGCCCCTCTCGGTCTCGCGCGCTCCTTTCAGATCAGCTCTATCTTCCCGAACATGAGCGCGGTCGGCAATGTTGCTCTCGCCGTGCAAATCATCAGCGGCCATTCGTTCCGCTTCTGGCGTGCCGCAGGCAACGATCCCGAGCTGAGAGGGCCCGCAACAGCGATCCTCGAACAGGTTGGCCTGGCAGGGCGCTCCAAAGTCTTGGCAGCGGAACTGAGCCACGGCGAACAGCGCCAGCTCGAAATTGCCATGGCTCTCGCTAGTCGCCCGCGAATACTTGTACTCGACGAGCCCATGGCGGGAATGGGTCCGGAAGAGAGCCGACGTGTGATCGAATTGCTTCTCCGCCTGCGCGGCAGTGTGACGATCCTTTTGGTCGAGCACGACATGGATGCAGTTTTCGCTCTCGCCGACCGGATCACGGTGCTGGTGTACGGTCGCATCGTCGCCACCGGGACGGCTGCTGAAATCCGCGGCAATGCTGATGTGCGCGAGGCGTATCTTGGCCGCGAGTCTCGATGATGAGCGCGCCCCTGCTCACGGTCGAGAACGTGACGACTTATTACGGTCGCAGCCAGGCGCTGTTCGGAATAAGCCTCGCTATTAAAAGCGGTGAGGTCGTGACATTGATGGGCCGAAACGGCATGGGCAAGACCACGACGGTCCGCTCGATCATGGGCTTGACGCCGCCCCGCACCGGCTCGGTACGCATGTGCGGACGAGAACTGCGCGGCCTTCCGCCCTTCCGCGTGGCTCGCGCGGGTCTCGCGCTGGTGCCCGAGGGGCGGCAGATATTTCCTAATCTCACCGTGGCTGAACATCTGATCATCGCGCACTCCAATCGCATGATGCGGCCTGATCCCTGGACGCCAGAGCGTATCCTCGCCCAATTTCCGTCGCTCAAGGAACGCGCGCGGCAACTCGGTGGCAAGCTCTCTGGTGGCGAGCAACAGATGCTCGCAATCGGCCGCGCGCTTGCGACAAATCCGATGCTGCTCATCTTCGACGAAGCGACTGAAGGGCTCGCGCCTTTCGTCCGAGAGGAGATTTGGCGCTGCATCGAGGGATTGAAGGCAGCAGGGCAGTCGATCCTGTTGATCGACAAGAACCTAGATGCACTCACGCTCATCGCGGATCGGCATTACATGATCGAAAAGGGACGCATCGTGTGGTCGGGCGCTTCTGCTACGCTTCGGGCTGACGATGAACTGCAGCGACGATATCTGGGCGTGTGACCTGGGTGTCGCGACATGAAAGTAACTATCGCGAGCCTCCGTAAAACCGGCATGAACGATGTTACGATCTGTTAGCGCGAGCTTGAAATGGCGCGCGGACTAAGCGGCCTTGGTGCCGTAGGTGCGATCGAACATCTCCTTGATGTGCTCGCCGACCGTGCAGGACGCATAGAGGGGAGCTCCATCTTGCGGCCTGCACGTCGGCAGACATTCAACACGATACGATGAATTCGGGTTGAAGAAGGAAGCTACCGAGTAGCGGTCGCGTCCGGACGCGTTGTTAAGCACGCGGTGCATGGTCGAGTGATAGATATCATTGGTCCATCGCCGGATCATGTCGCCCAGATTGACGATCATGGTCCCGGGGATCGGTGTCGCACGAATCCAGTCGTCTGACGCGTGCTGGACTTCGAGGCCGCCGCAATCGTCCTGCAGCAGCATTGTGATTGAGCCCCAGTCGGTATGAGCGCCCGCGCCAAGCTGGTTGAACTCGGCGTCAGAGGCATGTTGCGGGTAATGTAGGATGCGGACAGTGCACATCGGATCGCTCAGCCCTGGGTCGAAATAGCCTTCAGGAAGGTCGAGCGACAGCGCGATGTAGCGTATGAGCCGCTTGCCAAGCTCGATCATCTTGTCCTGATAGGCCAGCATCTGCTCGCGGAAGCCCGGAAAGTCGGTCGGCCATTGATTATCGTCGCGATGAGAGAATGGCGTGTGGGCCTTGTTCGCCTCTCGGCTAAACTGAAAGCCTTCCTTCAAATCCGGCGGGGTGCCGGGATCAAGGGTTTGGCGCCGCATCGGATCGTAACCGTTGGGCCCCTTCGTCTTTTGCATGTCGATCTCGAACTTTTTCGCATCCGGCAGAGCGAAGAAGCGGCGTGCCCAGTCGAGCTGCTGCGCCAACATTTCGGCTGGCACGCCATGGTTAGCAATGTAGAAAAATCCCGTGTCCCGGCAGGCCTTATGAATTTCCCAGGCGGCGTTGCGGACGGAGGATGGAGTTGCGCAGCCCAGGTCGATGACTGGAATCTCGCTGGAGGTCTTTGGCGGGGTATAGATGATCATCGTGTGCTCCCGAGCTTGAACTCAGCTTGATTCGATAGGTACACTCTTCGCCCACGGAAACAGGACCCTCTCGATCAGCGGAACGCTCTGAAGAGGAACGAGCTTAGCAGTCGGAGTCCAGTCAGGGGAAGAACACACACGGCCATCGGCCGAGGCCTCGCGCTGCAAGCAGTCTTTGCCGTTTGCCTGCAAATCGGACGCAGTGCCTTTCTTCCACCGCCCTTTTTTCAGTTTCGCATGACAATTATTACAATTCTATCGAAGATTGGATGCCGCGACAAGGCGTCCGGCAAGCTACTGGCTTATCGAGCCTTCCTGGTCATGGTCTGTGCCGCGGCTCCAGGCTACCCAGCACATGCCGACCCCAGATGGTGCTTCAGGTCGTTGTTCATTCCACTGAGCCTTCCGCAGTCGAAGGCGACGTAGGTGGGACGACCGCGGCCAAACAGCAGTTTGTCGAACTGAGGACGACCGGCGGCGTCGAGCACGACGAGCTCGCCATCAAAAACGTGGCCCTTCGGCAAGAGCTCGAGCACGTCCTCGAAGCGCCGCATGCGGCACCCGTTGCGCGAGATCAGGCGCCCACGACGTGTGTCCGCGGCGGCGCGGTATCCGTCGAACTTGGCCTCAAAGACCCAATCGGGATGGTCGAACGGCTCCGCGCGCGAGACGGGATTGATCAGCGTCAGCATGCCGGATTTCTGTAGTCGGCAACTCGAACAATCGTAAAGAGTGCACGCCCGTCGCCGTGCCGGCGGCTTAACTTCCCGTGCACGGGGAACCATCCCCTATAGATCACGTTGGCGTTCGCGTCGCAGCGGTGACGTACAGGCCGCTTGAGTTTACTCAAAAAGAGGTGAGCAATTCATGCAACGACGAAATCTTACCTTCACGGCGGCAGCCGTGGCGTTGATGTTGGCAGCCGCACCTGCCCTCGCACAAGGCGCTGGCGGGGGAGCCGGCGGTGGTGCGGCTGGAGGAAGTGCGAACGAGTTGGAATACCTCAAGAACGGTGGTGCGGCTGGCGGAATGGGCGGAATGGGCGGAACAGGCTCCGCCGGAACCACCGGGGGGACGAGAACTGCCCCCGGTTCGGCCAACTCGCCGGGCAATTCGGCGCCTGGAACCACGGGCGCGACGTCGGGAAGCACGGGCGCAACTGGAAATAGAGGCGGTCACTAAAAAATCTTTCGCCTCCGCGCGGCCGTCAGCGGTAGCATGCGAATCCATGCCGCGCTCCCCTTCCGATCATCACCTTCAGGTCAGGAAGCTTGCTCGGCAGCTCTGCAAGGAGTCAAGCACCAGTTCTGAATTATGCACCGCGCACGCACCAGCGGCCACGCTTCCACTAAGAATGGCGGGAAGGGGTGGCCGCTCTCGGCCCTTTCGAAATTCGAAACCCATGGCGAAAAGCCAGGAGCAGCATCAACCCTTGTAACCAAGCCAGCCGAAGAAGAACATATTCACGTCTCTATGACCTTGCATCGCCACTTCTTCAGCACGCTTACGACAATCGACGAGTTTTTTGGAGGCATCTTTATCAGCAAGCGGTGCATCTCGATAAATTGCACCACACATAGAAGCTAGTTTCTGATAGTTCTGGTCGACGTCACTTTGTTCCTTAAACCACAGATACCCTGTAGACCCGATCAGAACTAGCACTAGCACCACCACTGCTCTTTTCATCAGATTGCAAGCCTACCGATCATTGTTGGATGAACGGCACAAAAAAGGTTTCAGCTACGCCCTGGCGGCCTTCTCTGCGACACTCAGTGGGTAGTTGGATCCTTCTTTTGATCTTCGATCAAAGCCTGGAGCGCCCGCTCGATCTTATCGGTCGAGGTTTCCTTCGGCGTCGCCTCGTCGACGATCTTCAAGACGGCGGTCTGCGGTGCATGGAGGCCGAGCATGACGCAGCGACGGGCGATGATCTTCTCGACGAGGGCGCCGCTGGCAACATCACCTTCGCACGCGCGCCGAAAGAAAACCTGCTGCAGTTCGTCGAGTCGGGCAAGCTCGAGCGCCAACCCATGCTTACGCGCCTCGGCCGTAAGGGCAACGCTCGCCCAGCGATCGATCACCGCGTTCACATCCGCCACACTGCAGCGCCGCGCCTTGGCAATGGCGCGCACGGAACGGCCGCTGATGCGTTGGCGGATAATGTCGTCGTCGGTCATGCCGGGAATATACCACACGACGATGGACAACGACGCCTTAAAGGACGGCAAAGACCGACTAAAGCAACCAGATCGGGGGTTTTCATGCGTGGCAGCCCAACGGAGTGGCGCCATGAAGACCGTCCTCTTCGTGTCCGCGGTTCTCGCCGGCATCGCGGGGATCAGCACGCACGCCAATGCCCAGAACTATCCCTGGTGCGCCTATCGAAGGGATGATGGTGGTGTGAACTGCGGATTTACCACCATTGACCAGTCATGGCCGATGTTAGTGGAATCGGCGGTTATTGCGCACGCAATACGCAATACATTTCCTCTGTTGCGATGCCGGGTCCTCGCACGCGTCCATGGCACTACCGGCTGAACCGCTGATCGGCTCGGCCACCTGGGCTCCGAGGGCAGCGGTGCCGCCCCGTGGCTTTAGTGGGGGTGTTCGAGGACCCCGGATCAAACTAACGAACGGGCTCTTCCGCACCAAGGAGAAAACCGACCTCCGTGCCGACAGCGGTAAAATTATATGACGGACACGGAACGCTGGAAAACCGTTTCATGCAGGCGCGGGTCGGCCAAACGGCCGGTGGGAACTAACGAGTGCGGGCGCCCTGGCCTCGCCTCGCCGGCGCGCGCGGATTCACTTGGTCAATCCGAAGACCAGCAAGGTGTTAGGACGAATAGGTGGCGCCCCCCTGCGGGGCGCGATCTGTCAAGACGATGACTGGCAAATCGCGCCGCCGCCCCCCTCTCCCCTTCCGCGAGGCTCGGCGGGAATTTCGACAGCGGTATGGCGATAGGACGGCGCGGACTCGGCGATGACGTGGCGGATGCCAGTGTGGCTGCCGCGCAACGGTTTATCGGCGCGCGTAGCCTGAGCCGCAAAATGACAGCACGTTCCTGCTCAGGTGCTAAAATAGCGCCAAAGTGACACTGGCGTGGGGGGTGTCATGTCGCAGCCGCATGATCCTGCGCGGGGATCAGTCCGCATATTGATTGTCGAAGATGACTACTTGATCAGTGAGGGACTGCACGAGGCTTGTCATGAAGCCGGTTATGACGTGGTCGGCGTTGCGGTTGACGCAACGCAAGCAATTTCGATCGCGGAGCGTGAGCGGCCCGACCTTGTGCTGATGAACATTAAGCTTAGCGGCGGCTCCGATGGAGTTGAAACGGCCCGTTTGTTGCGGGAACGGTTCTGCATTAAGTCCATATTTACGACCGCCTACAACGATTCCGATACGCTCGAGCGCGGCAGGTGCGCTGATCCGGCTGGCTGGCTGTTCAAGCCATATGACGGGGCGCGCTTGCTGCAAGTCATCCAACGGTCCCTGAACCCAGCTCCTTGACCCAGCGTTACCCTCCCGTGGCAAACGCCGCAACTCGCAGGCCGTCGACATAGGAGAAACGCGCGTTGCCATCACATCTCAGCAGCGTGCCGGGCCTTCAATCGGCTGATCGTCGAGTGATCGACCGCGTAGCTCAGCGCGATCTCGCGTAGCGGCTCGCCGGCGGCCACGCGCTTGAGGGCTTCGCGCGCTTGGTGCTTGGTCAACTTCGGCTTGCGGCCGAACCGTATGCCCTCGGCCAGGGCGCGGGCGCGGCCTTCATTGGTCCGCTGCAAGATAAGATCGCGTTCGAACTCGGCTATCCCGGCCAATACGGTGAGCATGAGGCGGCCATGCGACGTGGTGGTATCCGCCCAAGGCTCGCCCAAAGACTTGAACCCTGCGCCTTCCTTTTGGATCTGATCGACAATCCGTAAGAGATCGAGGGTCGAGCGCGCCAAGCGGTCGAGCTTGGTCACAACCAAAAGGTCGCCGGGCTCGAGGGCGTCAAGGACATATTCCAATTCGGGGCGCCGGGCGGCCACGCCAGACACCTTCTCGCTGAAGATCCGCGTAACGCCGGCGGCCTTGAGCAGCTCCCGCTGCGTCGCCAGCGTTTGCCCCGTCGTGCTGACCCGCGCATAACCATAAACCGTCATATCCGCCTTCCCAAAAAATCGCCAATCGTGTCCCGAATGAAACACGGATAATATGCGACGGCGCATACCGGCCTATCGGATGCCTGCAAACGCATTACGCGTTCCCCTCCGGCTCGCGGGTGATCAGACGCATCACGCGCCGCCTCTTGCCATCGTCGCTCGCTGCGGTGTCAATCGTACTGAGCAAGTGATACAGGAGTGTAGGAGATTGGGCGCCTACGGCCCAAAAGAAGTCGTCGGGGAAACTCTCCGCATAAGCGTCCAGGACGGCTGCGAGCGCATCGCGCTCAGCTTTGGGCGCCGCCTTGATCAAGGCCTCAAGGGTATTCAGCACGTCGTACATGGTCGTCATAGTCGTCATTTGCTGTTCGGTCATTCCAGCTTCTCCACGAACGTGATTGTTAAACTCAAATTTCGGTAATCGAGTACGGGGGTGGCGCCCCGAGCCCGCTCGCCAACTCGTCACGAGCAAGAATCGAAGCCCCCGGGTCATTTTCGCACCTGATCTATGCAACAAAGTTAGCCGCATTAATACTGCAGCGGAAAAGTGGTGCGCAATTATTAAGTTTCGCAACGGATTCGGCGCTCGAGGTCGTCGTTGACCTTGCCCAACTGCTCGACCAGCATCGCCTCGAGCCGATAGATCTCGCGGATGATCTGTTGACGCCGATGTCGCCCACGGGCATGGCGCGGAATCTTCCCGAACGCTACGGGCTCGGCGCCAATCATTCGGCGCAGCTTCACCAAGCGATGCGCGATCGGCGTCGATCGGTGATCGGCATACGTCAAGCCGCAACAGATCCGACACTCCAACTCAGGAAAATAGAGGTGCTTACAGCGACGACTGCACTTCGGGCAGGACCACCAAGTTCGCGACAGGCAATCGCGCACAATCCGCACAAGCTTGCCGTTTACGGAAAGCGGCTCATGCGGACCAGCCGGCCCGCACCGTCTTGACCCAGACGAATCCCATCGTTCGGTACTCGAAGCCCCACGCGGTGATCACATCGAGAGCGGCGGGCAGAAACGGCGCCGTGGTCCAAAGCAATAGCGCGCAGTTCTCCGCGGCGAGTCTCGCGACCGGAAGAGTTTTGATGTCGTCGAGAGGCGATGTCCGGTAGTGGTTCTCCGCCGACCGTCCCTTGCCGCGCCCGCTCCACGTCTGAAAGGACCACGGTGGGTCGGCGTAGACGGTGCGGAAGCGGCGACCGGAATCAGCGAGCGCGATAAGGTCTTCGACGGTGCCGCCGCGCGCGGTCGCGGGGACAGCGGTCACGACACCCGCTCCATCATTAAGCCGACGATGGGCGCGGCGCCGATCATGTTCATAATGACGAGGCTGGGGAATATTCCCCAGCCGCCGGGGACGACATTGGCGGCGGCGGTGCCGATCAGGCGCCAGGCCGGGGCGAGGCCAGGGGCGGGAACGAAGCGTGAATCGACCGTTCCCGTTCCGGTCAGGACTGTGGCTCTTTTTGTGGTACCCCAGGCCTGCTTTTGTTGCGCTTTATGCGTTAGCGGGACGTGAGCCTTGACGCGGGAAAGCCCGACAAATACAGGTTTCTGCGACCCGGAGAGGTGGCCGAGTGGCTGAAGGCGGCGGTTTGCTAAACCGTTATACGGTCTAAAGCCGTATCAAGGGTTCGAATCCCTTCCTCTCCGCCAAAGCACATTAATTTCATTAGCCTCTTAGCTTTTTTCTGATTCGCCCCCGTCTTGGAAGCCGTAATCACGGCCGAAAGCTCAAGCCTTTGCACCGTTTTGAAAAACCGCACCCGTAAGCCTTCGGCCACGCAGCCACGTAAGTCCGGCCGGAAGCTTACAACTGAAAAAGCTCCGTCCAAAGATCAGCTAGGACGGACAATAGCATTTGGCGAAAGCGGCAACCTCATCTAAATCATCTGATACACAATCTTAATCATCTCATACACAAATGGCTACACGCGGCACGGCAACCATTTCATGAACGAGAATGAACAACACGCCCCCGATCTGGAATAGATGGGATTCTTCATCCATCACGGATAAGTGGCGTAGAATGCAAAATTGGGGCGTTCTAGTTTTCTTGGGAGTGGTCCCGGAAGCGGATCGCGAGGTGCTCTCCGCAATCCCGTGAGGCCGGCCTGGTGTATGTAACGCGTCGAGGCGCAGCGGGAGTTTGTTGAAGCTGGAAGACGTTGCTGTCGGGAAACGAAGCCTTCGTTTCCGACGACGATCTTAACTCGCTGGCTGGCTCTCGCTAGGGCACGCCTTGACGCGCCATTCGATATTGCGAACTCAATTTTCTGACGGTATCGTCTGGGGTAGGCTTCGGCAGTGGCTCACCGCAGCGACGCGGTCACTTCCGGATCGCGCGCCCTCTTCGCTATAAGGGCGCGCCCTACGCGTGCCGCTTGCGGGACCATATTTTGTCGTTTCTTGATCCCTGTTCGAGGGAAAGAGGAAGGGGAACAAATGCGTATCATCCTAATCACTGCACTTTTCTTGCTGCCGATCTCGGCAGTTGCGGCTGCTGAGTTGCATCCTTATCGCTCGCCTGGCTACGCGATTTCGGAGGCCAGCCTGGAGAGGTGTGCATACCGGAGAACGCCTTACTTTTGGCCAACGCCTGCAGATCTTGCTTTCGCTCGTCGCTTGTGCGCGCGCGAAGGGTTGCCGCGCAAAGAACCTTATTTTGATTTGCCGTGGTGACAGACCCGCCCACGCAGCTCCTAGAGTGCACCGATGGCGATGGGCCTTCGTTCCCGTAACTGATCGGGTAGCTTGTTGATCAAGCGCAGCGCGGACCTCGCGCTGAATTGAAAGACAATGCGATCATTGACGTTTTTGTCTGCCCGGCCTCGACAGCGCAAGATGAGCCGCATCCGCAGACGCGGTGCCGAGCTGGTCCATCCGACAGGACATCGAGAGGATCGCTTCTTGAGGTAAGTAGAGTTGTTCGCGGTACAAAATGGTGCCAGGCAAACGGCTCGCTGGCACCGTCCCGCAAGCGCTCACCCATTGGGCACAGGTGACAGCTGGCCCCGCAACGGCGCTGCACAGCGCGCCTTGTTATCGATGCGCCTATGGCTCCTCGGCGCTCTCAGCGAGCCGGATCTTTGTGCCTGGTGCATTCTTTTTGACCGCCGGATGCTCGGTCGTTGCCAGAATGCGCAACGGCTCCCTGTCGCAGGACAGCGTCACACTCTGCCACTCATCTTTGCGCTTACAGAGCTGATCATCGGTGCGGCTTTCGCAGTTTCGCCAGCGCACCTCAATTGTCGTTCCCGACCGACTCGCAACCGGCGGCTTCTCTTCCTGTGGATGCTGAACCCATTCTGCGAGCGCTTTGGCCTTATCCGGCTTGACGCCAACTACTTTCAGCTCTCCAGCACCGGGGTCGGCCTTATAAGCAAGCGGCAAAGCCGGCCCAGTAAACGGAATGTTTAGGACGTCGACCGACAGCAGCTCGCTCTCCCAAAATGTGCCGTCGACGGTAATTCCGACGTCTATAGCTGTAGCCTCCGAAAGGATTTCAGCCAACGCCTGACGACCACGGCTGAGATCGTCAGCGCCGGCGGCTTTTTTGCCTTTGGCGCGCCGCTTGATGAGTGCGGCCATGATTCCGACGCCGAAGCCCTCGGCACAGAGCGTTGTTGCGTCCCGGTTCTTCACGACCATCATTTTGAAAGGCCTTACATATCCTTTTCGCCAATGCTCGGTCAGCTCGGCGGGCGTGCCGGAAATTTCAAGAGAGCGGGCAATATTATTGGCGCTCCCGAGCGGCATAATGCCGACGGGAATTGATCGGTTCGTAAGATGCGAAAAGACGCGGGCCACTGTTCCGTCCCCGCCCGCCGCCACAACGATGCCGGATGCCTCGCGTAGCGCAGCTTTGAGGTTGTTATCCTTCGTCGATATGTAATCAACCTTGAAGTCTCCGAGCCGCAGGGCGTCAATGATCGCCCCTTTGTCGGGACCCGTTCCCGCGTTCGCATTGTGCACAAGAAGCGCCTTCATGAGCCGATAACCCGGCCCAGTTCGCACAGTTCCGAGACCGCATTGTCAAAGGACGACCACGGCTTTCCGGAACTTGAAAGGATAAGGGGAGTTGTCGGACGATGTCTCACCTCGCCCATTTATGTGCCGCCTACCGAATTCGACAAAAGAGTTGCCGACGCGTGCTACCGCTTGGCCGATCCGAAAGTGGAACCGATTTTCAGGGTCGTCACGTGGTTGGCGGACGAAAAGATCATGGTGGCAGGCGCGGCGTTTGCATGGCTCGGAATGCGCGGTCTGTCTCGCGATGAATCCGCAAGACGACACGCCGATCAAATGCTTTGCTCAGTGGCCATTGCGGCAGCCGTTCCTCATGTCTTGAAACTGCTTTTCAGCCGAAAACGGCCCGACCGCACTCGGGTGCACGGGCCGCGTAAGGGTATCCCGAAGTCCGGCGAAGCATTCGATTCGTTTCCTTCTGGACACGCAATACATGTCGGTGCGCTCGCGGCGGCGCTGGACCCGGATGAGGCCGCAGAGTTTTTGGTCAATATGGTTTGCCGCATTTGCGCTTGCCGGAACGCGAGTGGTTCTTCTCGCGCATCATGTGACAGACGTCGTCGCCGGATTGCTATTGGGGCTCGCAATTAATTCCGGCGTGCAACGGATTGCGTCAGTGGCCCCGTTCCGCAATTTGTATCCATCACGGATGCAATGGTCGAGGTCGAATAGCTAGGTTGGCGTTTTTAGTCGCCACCTTTGAGAAAGACCGCGCACGGCGAAACACCTGGCGTGCTTGCACCCGGGGCAACAGGGTTTTCACTGATCTACCTAGATAGAAGTGCGCATCAATTCGGCAGAAAGGAATTAGTCTTTGCACCGTAGTTACTGTGAGGATCGCTTCGACATCATCGGAAACAGCATCGTTTTGTTTGGCGGATGTGATCACTTTCTTCGCAGAGCAACTCAAAGCCGCGCGCCAACCCCCGCCAAGTCTCAGCCAATCGGCTATACTCTGCTTAACTTTAGATCTGATTTTGTAAGCTTGGTCGTCTCACTCCTCCGGACGCAGATGGCTATCTCCTGCTTGTTCCCTAAGTCTCCCAATCGCGGCAATGCCTCCGAGCCCATATTGACTTCACAGTGCCAATTCCGTAATTCAACGCGGCCTGCTCATATGAGTTTGCCGTCGGAGTTCATGCAAACCAAAGCTCCGGTCTTTTTGTGAACCTTGATCGGCGACGAGCGCAACCTTACCTGCGCCTACCGGTTTGATTTTATTGGGGACGGCTGTGCGTCGTCTCATTGGAGTTGTCGCGATCTCCACTGAAACAGAGGTGATGCATCGACGTGAACGCGTGGCCCACCATTGCGGTGCCGCTTATAATGGTTTGGCGGCAGCGCTTGTCCGTGGTACGAGGCTTCGGCGCGGAATAGGGCTGCCGCTGAGCTGTCCGAACTTACTGCGGCAGAGCCGGCATTGTTGAGAAGTATCTGCGGCTCGCGGCTAAGCCTTGCGCCACATCTTCAGCAATCCCCCATCCTTGCCGTAAACCGGGTCTTTGCGCGGCCGCGCGGTTTTCGGGATGCAAACAAGCGCTTTTTTCCGGTCTTCAAACGTGGTGCACTCATCGTATGCCCCTGTGGACGGGTAGGCCCCAACGACGAGGAAATCATCGCTGGCCTTAAGGCATTGGTGGCCGGTGCCTGCCGGCAGGATTGCCACGTCGCCTGCGTCCAAGATAACAGTGCGGCCCTTCGGACCTCCGAATTGCGCCTTGCCACTGCCGCGCGCGATGCCCAGAACCTCGTGAGTGCGGGAGTGATAATGAACATAATCGTAGATGCCGTCGCGCCAGGAATCGTTCCAGCCATTGCTCTCAAATAGCGCTTCGAAGACCGCCGCGGGATCGAGGAACTCGGGCAAACGGACCGCGCTTTTGTAGACCACCAAAGGCCATCTTGGGTGATTGGGAATAAGGCCGTCATCCTTGAATCTGAAGGTGCGCGGTTTGCGGTCCCGCAACAGGGATTTTGGATCTTCCGGCCGTCTCCATCCAGTCGTTTTCTCGGCGAAACGCTTTGCATTTTCCAGCAGTCTCATCTGCGTTTCCTTGAAAAGTAGCCCGGTCAATTATGGCTCAGCTTCAAAACGCTTGGCCTGGACCTCAGTTCCGCAGTGCTGTCGCTGCCATACCGCGGAGCGCTTACGGGAAGGGTGTTTGCGGTACGCTTTATCGCCCGTTGCTATTGACGGACTTTCCGCAGAACGACGATACATCAAGCCGCGCATATCCCTCTTCGAAGGTCGGTGTCGTGATGCGGCTCGATAACAATCGCAGCGGTGACTCGGATCGGGGTTTCACCCGGTCCCTGGATCCCACGGCCAGGGAACACTTGATCTTCTGCTTTCCCGATGAGTCGCGGGCCGCGACGTGGAGCTACAACCGATGCACCGCAACAACGACCGAGGTGGGAAAGGCGGCAAAGCGAAAAAGCCGTGAGCAGCCTATTGCGATCGGCCGCTCGAAGGCGAAAGGGCTTCCCGAATTAAAAACCGCTAACAAAACTCGCCGGGCTGACGCCTCGGAGACGCCAGTTGCCTCTAAAGCCTGATGCCCCTGCCGAACGTCTTGAGCTGCTCCATTGTGCATTGCGCCGGCTTTTTGTCAGGTCGCCACCGAACAATCGTCGTGCCGTGGCGGAATCGGCCTCCGGAAAAATGGTCGTACGATACTTCAACAACGAACTTCGGACGTACCGGAATCCACTCGGACGACCGCTTCGTCGACCATCGGCTCGGCGCCCCGGGTGTGTTGCCGGTGAAGCTCCGCTCCGTCTTTATTTCTTCAAGCTTGTCGGTCAGGTCCCTTTTCTCCGCTGCTTTTATTCCTGAACTGAAACCCACGTGGTGCAACAACCCTTCATCGTCATAAAGACCTAAAAGCAAGGAGCCGACGAACCGCTTTCCTGCCGACTGCTGCCGTTCGCCATAACGGAATCCACCGATCACGCAATCCGCCGTCCGGTGCATTTTTATCTTTTGCATTCCGTCGCGGGTGCCCTCTTGGTAAGGCAAATCCAGCCGCTTCGCGACTACGCCGTCGGTTTCGCCTACGGCCGTGAGCCACCGCCGCGCATCTGCGAGTTTCGTACTCGCCGGCGAAAGCCTAAATACTGGATTTTGCGCTAAACACTTTTTGGCGAACTTTTCGAGTTCTCGTCGGCGGTCGCCAAGCTTCATGCCGGCGAGATCTGTCCCATTCCGCATCAACAGATCGAATGCGATAAACAAGGCCGGCGTCTCGACGGCAAGCCGCCGTATCCTACTTTCCGCCGGGTGAATCCGCTGAAGCAGATCATCGAACGAAAACCCACGGGCCGTTGGAATGACAATTTCACCGTCGAGAACGTAATCGTGCTCGGGCAGGGTAGCGGCCGCGGCTTCGATTTCCGGAAAGTAGCGGGCAAGATCTTGCCCGGACTTGGACCGCATCGCCACAGCATTTTGGGAGGAACCCAACAGGCAGCGGAAGCCGTCCCATTTCGGTTCATATTGCCACTCGGGGCCGCGGGGGATTTCGTTGACAGCACGCGCTTCCATTGCCATAGGAAGCGATATTCGCTTGTTCTGCGTCTTCTTGCTCAAAGGACTCGGGGCCTCTTTTTGCTCAGCCGCCGGGAACCGAAACCTAGTTGGGGCCACTCTTTTAGAAGTTCCTATACTTTGGTTCGGCGAAATGTGGAAAGTGCGGCACGAATTTCGGACAATCATACCACACTTGCAGGAATCCGCTTCCCGGCGAGGTCGGTCTAGCGATTTCCGTCCAAGGCTTGAGTGAAATCTCTTACTCGTACACGGCACGGCGCAGGTGATATTCGCTGCCTTAGCGTACCCTGATCCCATGATCGAGGACAGCCGCGACGCCATTTACCCGGGTGACTCCGTGCCCAGCAGGAGGCCCGGAAAGGAGTGGCCGCTGATCCAGTTGCTGATGATATCGTCCTCGCTCACTCGCTCATTGGCTCGTCACATAAACACCTCTCGCGGGCATCTGTGTGTGAGCGGCCAGATCTGGATGCGCGCCCGTGGTGGTGGTGAGAGGCACCCCGGGGCGCGCAAACGGGTCGGGATTATGGGAGGGGTACCGACCCGCCGACGACCGTAACGTCCGAAGTAATCCTAAAGGTCCAAGGCGCTCCCACGTTTATCTCCAGTGTGCTTTCGGTGCCACAACGTGTGCCGTCTCGAGGTTGCGTCAGCACCAGAAACGCTCTCAGGGCACACAGTGAGGCCTGCAGTTCCCGCCCACGGTGATGAGATTACCTCTAGGCTGAAGTTCTGCCCTAAAGGGCCACCCGGATCCCAGGCAGTGTTCGGGGAAGACACCCACGACGGAGATTTCGTCTCCCCACGTTTAATGGCAGGACTCGCACCAACCTGGAGGGATGCCCGATGCTTCTCAGTTAAAGCGAGCCATCGCTGGTCGCGGCAGCTCTCATCATAGCCGCTCCGGTAGTGGCGGCAGCTCGTGCCGAGACGAATTGGGGGCGGCAAGCTTGATCTTGCTGAGTTCCAGGTGATCCTGCACATTCGCCTTTTGAAGGCGGGGGCGGAAAATGACGACAAGCGTTCGCTCCAAGAGTGGAGGCTCCGCCCGCCAGCAAGTATGGGAAAGCGACCCGGCAAAGATGTTTCATCCGACTGGACGAGAACGCCGATGTTTTCCTGGATGCGCAGAAACCGCTCTGGCTTACCGTAATGCTACGGTGACGGCTTTGTCAGCGATCGGGATCTTCAGGTACGAAGAGCTGCCGCCGAGCATTGAAAAGTGCCGACCGGTGGGAAAATGGTGCGGATATTGAGCTTTTGACAGGTCGGGAGACGGACGAGGACCTCCTGGCGCGGATCGCGCGCAGCGACAGCGCCGCGGTCCGCGAAATGGTTGCTCGCAAACTGCCGCGCCTACTGGCGCTTGCAGCGCGCATTCTGGGCGATCGGATGGAGGCAGAAGACGTTGCGCAGGAAGCGTTCTTGCGAATTTGGCGGCAGGCCCCCCATTGGGAGACTGGCCGCGCTCGTTTCGACACCTGGCTTTACGCAATCGCACTTAACCTGTGCCGTGACCGGTTGCGCCGCCGGAGAGAAGTCTATGTGGTCGACCCACCTGAAACCGCCGATCCCAGCTCTGCGCCTGATCAGAGGCTGCATGCCAGAGACAACACCCGCACTGTGGAGTCCGCGCTGGCTATGCTTCCCGAACGACAGCGTCAAGCGATCGTGCTTCAGTATTATGAGGAGCTTTCGAACATCGATGCAGCTGCTGTCATGGGCATCAGCGTCGAAGCTTTGGAAAGCCTTCTCGCGCGGGCGCGGCGGAACTTGCGTGCTTGCCTGGAGAACGCCGATGCCTGCTTCTGAAGAAGAGTTGCGCCTATGACCCCTGACCACTTTGGGGAACTGGTCGAAATCTACGGAGCGGAACCGCGACGCTGGCCGCGAGGGCAACGACAGGCGGCCATCACCTTCACGGAGGATCATCCCGAGGTAGCTGCACACATCCTGGAGAATGCACGAAGGCTCGACGAAGCTTTGGACCGCTACGTAGTGCCCGAGCCAAGCGCCAAGCTGACCCGGATGATTATGGAATCTGCGCCTTCGATCCGGGCCGCAGCGCGTCACACCCGGCTCTGGAGACAAGGAGCGAGCTTCGCTGCCGTTGGTCTCGCCGGCGCCTTGATCGGAGCGTTAGCGATCGCGGTTTTGGTGCCCATGAGTTCCGGTGACGAGGACGGTAGTGCCTATGCGGTTACCGCATTCAGCAATATGGCGCAGATCACGGACAAATAGATGAGCGAAAGATCCCGAGCAATTGTCGTCGCCATATCGCTTGCCTTGAACGTCTTCCTTGTTGGAGCCGCTGTGGGCGGCGCTTACATGTGGCACGCTTCCGGGCCCCCCAGATCGGGTATATCGGGGCGAGGCGGCCTGGGTGTTGCTGCACAGACGCTTCCAGTTGAGGAGCGCAAAACATTTCGACAAATGCTGAACCAAGCCCGCAAAGAAGCCGCCTCCGATATTGCGGCAGCCAGAGCGCGTCGGCTTGAGCTTGCGCAGCTGATGGTGGCGGAGCCGCTTAACCGCCAGGCGGTCGACGCTCAGTTATCTGCAATTCGCCAATCGGACATGGCTTTGCGGGCCCGGCTGGAGAAGGCGGTCGTCGATTTCGCCGAGACCCTGACGCCGGCCGAGCGGAAGAGTTTTGTCGAAGGATTGCGCGGGCATGGCGCCATGCTGCGCGGGCTCCAAGCTAGACGAAGTTGATCAGTCGAGAGCGATGTTTGCCGCGAAAAAGCCCCTCGATCAAAGGGCATAACCTTGATTGGTCAAATGGCGGTCTTCGTAACGTCGGCCCCGGCCGATCGCCTTATTGATTGTCATACGCCCTGGCGACCGCGCGGGAGTGGCCAAAGCTGCAATCGAGCACTTGGTCACGACTGCCAGCCTTGGGCCACCCGGTAGAGCAGGAATGCTGCTTCCCAAAAAGTGGGATGCCGAAGCGATCCTGTACAGCGCCCGTCGGATCAGCGGAAACGCCACCCACCACGCCAGGGATAGCGGTGCCACCAATAGCGATGGCCGTCCCACCAGCCTCTGCCTGGATAATAAACACCAACCACGGCCGGCCCCGGAACAGCCACGACGGGCCCCGGCGGAACAGCCACGACTGGTCCACCATTCGGACGACAGTAGCCAAAAGGCCCGCGATGGAATCCGATGCCGCATCCTTGGGCGGCTTCTGCCGCCGAGGCCATACCCAGCACGGAAACGACAGCAACAATGCCGATAATTGTCTTTCTCATATCAACCTCTTCTCGCGTCATTGTGGGGCCGTCGCGATACTGATTGCGCCGGTCCGCCCGTATAACGGGACCACAAGCCGTTTCCGTCGCTGTCGCTGATTATTATCAGAGCAAGCCTGTGGATGGACATAAACCGACAGGCACTCTCTGCGCGTCCTAAAGGAAGCTCGATGAAGCTCTTCGCCGTCACGATGATCAGCTATCCACTTGGCAATCGAAGTGGCTTCGCCGGCCAACCTGACAAGCCGGATCGATCCAGATTGTTTGTGTGCCGCTGCCTATCCGAATTCCAAATACATTTCTTGATCGGTTGCGACGGAAACGGCGCGGTACAGCGTTCAAACATTCACAAAGTCCAGAGGGGATCATTGCCGTGGCAGTGCCTTCCGCTTCTCTGTCGCCGGCGGCCATCGCACTCAACCGCTTCGGTCTGGGCGCCCGGCCTGGCGGCTCGCCGCCGGCAGATCCCAAAGGCTGGCTTGTCGGCCAGTTCAATTCGTTCGACGTCCGGCCGAACGGCTATGTCATGCTGCCGGATGCAGGCGAAATCGTTAAAAGCCATCGCGACCGACTCAAGCAGTTGCGCAGGCAGGCGAGGGAAAACGGCACAAAGCCCGACAAGGACCAGCTCAAGGCAATGCGCAAGGACTTCCGCAACCAAGCGCGCATGCTCTATCGCTTGGGCGTCGAGGTGCGCACCGAGGCCGCGCTGGCGACCGATACTCCCTTCGTCGAGCGGCTCGTGCATTTCTGGTCAAATCATTTCTGCGTTTCAGCAGACAACCCGCAGCTCACCGCGTTTGCGCCGGCTTTCGAGCGCGATGCAATCCGTCCACACGTACTCGGGCGCTTTAAGGACATGCTGTTCGCCGTCGAGCGGCATCCAGCGATGCTCATCTATTTGAACCAGGTCACCTCGGTCGGGCCGCACAGCCCGCTGGCGGAGCGGATCGGGCATCGCAACCCGAAGCGCAAGCTCGGAATTAACGAAAATCTCGGTCGCGAGACCATGGAACTGCATACGCTCGGCGTGCGCTCAGGTTATACACAAGCGGACGTCACAGAATATTCTCGCGCCCTGACCGGCTGGGCGATCGGCGACTTCGGGCAAGCGCCGGATGATGATGCAAATCCCGATGATTTCGTTTTCCGTCCGCAACTGCACGAGCCCGGACCGCGGACGGTCATGGGCAAGCACTATAGTGAAACAGGTGAAACACAGGCTGCCGCCATCCTAAGCGATTTTGCCAGTTCGCATCACACGGCCGACCATATTGCTGAAAAGCTCGCACGCCACTTCGCCGGCGATATGCCGCCTCCGGGCCTCGTTGCCCGCCTGTCGGAGAGCTTCCGCAAAAGCGGAGGCGATCTGCCCGTCGTCTATCGCACGCTCATCCAGTCCCCTGAACCGTGGGAGCCGCGGCCGCTGAAGTTCAAGACCCCCTGGGAATGGACCGTTTCGCTGCTCCGCGCGACCGGCTACCACGACCTCGGCCAAATGAACGTTGCGGGTATCCTGAACCAGCTCGGCCAACCCGTCTGGCGACCCCGCACACCGGCAGGCTGGGACGACATAGCTGCCAGCTGGGCCGCACCGAATGCATTGCTGCGGCGGGTCGAAATTTCCCCTCGGCTCGTCGCTCCAGTCGCGGAACAGCTTGACGCGCGCAAGATCGGGCCGGTCCTGATGCCGGGGTTTCTGTCTGCGGCGACCGCCGAACAGGTCAGCCGCGCCGAAAGCCCCACGAGCGCACTTGCGCTGCTCATGGTCTCACCCGAGTTCCTCCGGAGGTAAGTCATGAAGCTCGCTCGCCGCCAATTCCTCTCAATTACCGCCGTTGGCGCAGGAGCCATGTGGATCAGCCCCTACATGGCGCTGGCTTCCGTCGAGACCGACCGCCGCTTCGTCTTTATCATCCAGCGCGGAGCAGCCGACGGGCTGGATATCGTGCGTCCGTATGGCGATCCGGCCTATCAGGGTCTGCGCGGCGCGATAGCCGGCGAGGCGGCGCAATCGATCAGGCTCGATGGCACTTTCGCGCTGCATCCCGCGCTCGTTGAACTCGGTAAGATGTATGCGGCCGGCGAGGCGCTGTTCGTTCACGCCGTCGCCTCGCCCTATCGCGATCGCTCACATTTCGATGGACAGAATGTGCTCGAAACGGGCGGCACCCAGCCCTATCAGGTCAAGGATGGCTGGCTCAATCGCCTCGTTTCGATGATGCCGCATGAGAAGGATGAAGCGATCGCCTTGGCGCCCACCGTGCCGATGGCGCTGCGCGGGCCAATACCGGTCACCTCCTATGCTCCGTCATCACTGCCCGATGCCGCCGACGATCTGATGACCCGTGTCGGCATGCTTTACGACAAGGATCCGCAGCTCCACGCGCTGTGGACGGAAGCCCTGCAATCGAAACGACTAGCCGAAGGCATGAATCCCCAGCAGCATCCGGCCGGTCTCGGAGAACTGGCCGCCAAGTTCCTGTCGCGCGAAGATGGTCCACGCATCGCGATGCTCGAAACCGAGGGATGGGACACCCATTTTGCTCAAGCCCCACGCCTCGCTGCACAGCTGAAGGCGCTCGACAGCACCATCTCCGCCTTGCGCGACTCGATGGGGGCGGCATGGAAAAAAACAACTGTCCTCGTCGCCACCGAGTTCGGCCGTACAGCGGCAGTCAACGGCACCGGCGGCACCGACCACGGGACTGCTTCGGTGGCAATGCTGATCGGCGGTGCCGTCAAGGGCGGCCGCGTCTTGACCGACTGGCCGGGCCTGGCCCTCTCCAAACTCTATGAGGAGCGCGACCTGAGACCGACCATGGCGCTGGACAGCCTAATCGCCGGCGGGGTAGGCGAAGCGCTCGGCCTCGACAGCGACCGGCTCGGATACCATCTGTTCGGCCCCGCAATCAGGAGCAAGCCAATCAGTGGATTGATCCGGGCATGATTAAAGTCCGCTTGCGCGCCCAACATTCACGATCAATTCGATCGCAGCTTGCTAGGCGATTGTTTCGGGGCTGATTCGCACTAAGAACATCACGACATTGCGCCAGGGGGAGGCCCAGATCATCTCCGATAACGAGCCTACACGCCGCGGCCATAGATCTGCTGATCCCAAGCCATCGACAGGCATTAGACCGTGCTGGGACGCATGCCGTTGTCCACACCCATCCGTCTCCCCGCGTGCTCACGGTGTTTCCCACGGCAGTTTTTACCATCGCTCGTGAACTTCCTTGAGCGCCTGCGCTCCGAGCACCACCCTCAACGAGCCATCGTCTTGGCATCGGGGCATCTTCGCAGATCGCGATCCACCCAGATTCGCCCGCACCTCGCGTTCAAGCGCGTCTGGGAGCTCCGGTTGCGGATGTCTCGCTGCGCAGCGGCGGCCGCGCCTGCGGCTCTTGGGATGTCGTTTTTCCAAAGCCTCTGCACAATCGTAACGATCTCTTCGTGCGACAGCGCCGCGTCCACATGGATCCAGCTTTCTCGACCTTCGATCGCGAGCTTGCAGGAAACGGGTGGGGAGCAGCAGTTCGATCTCATTACACTAAGTGTGAGCTCCAAGCCCCAACAGAACCAATTGGAGATCGCCAATGAAGCCGAAAACTGCAGAAAATCGAAGCGATTCTGTGGACCGCCGCCCCCGAACTAGAAATCCTTTTGGTGTTACGGATGTCCCTAATCCGAACGATCAGGCGGTGCTGGATTTCGCGGCTGGCACCAAGCTCGCGGGAGCCTTGGACGATGAAAATGCCAAGGCGTGGGCGGCGGCCGGCTGCGATCAATACAGCGAGATCGAAGGAAATTGGTCGAGCCGGTGGAATGGGGGAGCGGACCCCACGATCCCGGGAGACGCCGTGAACAAGTGGAAAGAGGGCCGAGCCGACGTGAAGGCTGTAGGCGACCGCCTCTATCTCAAATTCGACTGGGGTAATGGAGCGCGCCGAGGACTGATCGATGCAGAGCGCGACGGCACGAGGCTCGTTGGGAAGTACATCAATCTGACTGATCCAAAGATCACGCGCCCGTGGATCGGCTTGATCGTGAGCAATCGAAGGATCGACGGCCGGTGGACCGGAGGACGTCTGGATTTCCGTCGCTAAGGCAAATCGAGGCGAACTCGATGGTGACCACAGCAGGTGCAGAGCGTGGCGCGGGCAAGCGCAGAGCGTGCCCCGATGCTGCAAACCCGGCCGCCCCACCGGTGCCCATTGGCGGGGGACGAAGACGCCATTGCTCGTCTTCTTTACGACGCCGCTGCCGATGTTGCCGAATAAGGCCGTCGTTCCCGTCCGCTCAATTCGCCGACCTCACCACGCCCGACGATCCAAGCCTCTATCTCCAGAGGTCTTCTAACGCCCCCGCGCTCAATTGCGCGCAGCGCGTCCGTGCTGGATTGATCGATCAGACCATCCTGGACGCGGCGCGTGCCATAGCCGGCATTGGCCATGGCATGCAAGCAGGCGTGCCGGAGCATGTGAGCGTGGACCGGAAAGCCGAAGCGGGGCGCGCGCAGCTCGGCATTGGCTCGCATCTACACCGCCCCACGCTCTGGCCTCGCCTCGGTCCGGCGCGCGATCACGTCTATGGCGACAATCGGTTACCATCGCCGATGCGGAACACAAGTTCCGTATATTTCATCCAGGCTCGGCAGCTCCTCCAAGAGCAGCGCCCGACGCGGAACGGCGATCATGACCGCGACGATCTATACACTTCTGATTCTCCTCGCGGTCATGGTCGTGGTGGCGATCATCGCACGACGGCTGAACACCGCGCCTTCGATTCTCCTCGTTATAGCTGGCATCGGGCTTGCGCTCACGCCCGGTATCCCATCGATCGAACTCGAGCCGGAGTTCGTCCTGCTCGGCATCTTGCCGCCGCTGATTTACTCGGCGGCGGTCGCCATGAGCTGGCGCGAGTTTCGCTTCAATCTGCGGCCGATCGCGCTCTTAGCGGTTGGCTGCGTCATCTTCACCGCCTCCGCCGTGGCGCTCGTGGCGCACTTTCTGTTCGGCATGGCGCTCGCCGTCGGCTTCGTACTAGGCGCCATTGTGGCGCCGCCCGATGCGGTGGCGCCGCTTGCCATCGTGCGGCGGCTCGGCGTGCCACGACGGCTTATGGTCGTGCTGGATGCCGAAGGCTCGGCTAACGATGCGACCGCGCTCATCCTTTATCGCTTTGCCGTGGCTGCCGCCGGCACCGGAGTGTTTTCGCTGCCGGCGGCCGCCGGGACTTTCGTTGCGATCGTTGTCGGCGAAATCTCCTATGGGATATTGGTGGGCTGGGCCAGTTTGCAGCTGCGGCGATGGGCCCGCGACCCACGGGTGGAGATCACGTTGTCGCTGATGACGCCCTACGCAGCGTTTCTGGTGCCGGCAAATCTCGGCGGATCGGGCGTGTTGGCAACCATCGCATGCGGCTTGTTCGTGAGTTGGAACGGGCCGCTGCTCATTCCCGCCGCCACGCGGCTACAAGGAATATTTTTCTGGGATCTCTTAGTCTACCTGCTCGAGGGATTGGTTTTTCTGGTCACCGGGCTGCAAATGCGCACCTTGCTCGACCGGACGGGTACCGTGGAGAACGGTCCGATAATTGCGGTGCTAGTGATCTTTGCTGTGGTGGTCATCGCTCGTTTCCTCTGGGTCTATCCCGCTGCGTATCTGCCCCGTTGGCTGAGCAAGGCGGTCGCGCGCCGCGATCCATTGCCGCCTTGGCAATTGATTTTCTTTCTTGCCTTCGTCGGCGTGCGCGGCGTGGTTTCGCTTGCAGCTGCTTTGGCGCTGCCGCGCACGACGATCGCTGGGTCGCCGTTCCCGGATCGGGACTTCGTTCTCTTCGTCACCTTCGGGCTAATCGTCATCACGCTTGTTGGCCAGGGGGCGCTATTGCCCGGTGTGGTGCGCTGGCTTGGCTTGTCACAACACGCCACGGCCGAGCGTGAGCGGCAGCACAAGGCCGAACTTGCCATCCGGTCACAAGCCCTTGAGAAGGCGCAAAGCAGACTGCAAGAGCTCTCCTCCGCCGGTGCAATTTCGCCGCAGGTGCTGGCGATCCTGCGTGCTCGTCATGACTATCGCCTTGGCCAGTTCCCGCAAAGCTTGACCGAAGGCGCCGAAGCGGCCGCGCAGGCCGCCGACATCAGGATGGAACTGATCGCCGCCGAGCGCGACTACATCTACCGGATGTTGCAGGAGGGACAGATCACCGACGAAGCGCGGCGCCGGCTCGAGCGCGAACTTGACCTGGAGGAGGCGAGCATCGCCCTGATCCGGGAAGAAGACCTGGGGCCGCCGCTGTAGGGAGAACCTTTCCTCGTTAACGTATACTCGTGGCAGCGGATGCTCACGTGCCCAACAAGCACGGTACGTCGGGGGCTCCCGCGACTTTGGGGCCGCCGCATCCGGATTACGCACCCGGCGAAATCCGGCTACAAACGCTTCATAAATCGCAAACAACGACGCGCCGCGAAGCGCCGCCCTGAGACCTTCGGCTCCCCTCCCCGCGCGGTCTCCGAGACGACGTTGCACGAGCTGTTTGCCGCCGCGAGCGCCCAGCATCGTGCTGGCGCGCTCGCCGAGGCCGAACGCCGCTATCGACGTCTCCTGTCGTTCTTTCCCGATCACGCCGAGACGCATGGCATGCTCGCGGTCGCACTGTTCGCGCAGGGCAAGATCGAAGAGGCCGTTGTCCATTTCGAGCGCACAGTCGCGCTCAAGCCAAATCTGCCCGGTGCCTTCGACGATCTCGGCAAGGCCTATCTGGCCGTCGGCAAGCCGGAACTGGCAGTCCAGGCCGCCGGTCGTGCGCTCGAGCTCGAAGAGACCGAGCGGCGCAAGGTGTTTTTTGCCTATTGTGCCATGTCGGTCACTTTTAGCGCCGAGAACCCTCGGCTGCGCAAATTCGTGCTGCGCGCGCTCGGCGAAGGCTGGGCACGGCCGCGCGACCTGACGCGGGTCTGTGTAAGTCTGGTGACGCTCAGCGCGGCCATCAAAGAGGCCATTGCGCGGGCGCAGGCGGCATGGCAGCACCGGCTGGGCCCGGGTGAATTATTGGGCGCGGCCGGACTTGCGGAGCTCGCGCGCGACGAACTCTTTTGCCGGCTCCTTGAAACAGATCCCGTTACCGACCTCGGCCTCGAGCGGCTTCTGGCGAATCTGCGCTATGCGATGTCGACGCACGCGTGTGATGTTTTTTCCGACGACAAGGACACTTGCACGCCGGCCGCTTTGCCGCCGCACGAAGAGCACGATCCTTTGCTTGCATTGTACTGCAGCATTGCCAGGCAATGCTTTGTCAACGACTACGTTTTTTCGACGACCAAGAATGAGTGGAAGCGTGCGCAGGAGCTGCGCATTGCACTTCAAGCAGCGCTCGCAGCCCAGCGGCCTGTGCCCCCGCTGTGGCCGGTCGTGGTCGGTGCCTATTTCCCACTTCACGGCTTGGCCAACGCGAGTGCCCTCCTCGCCCGTTCCTGGCCCGCTTGTGTCGATGCCGTGCTCAATCAACAGATCCGCGAGCCGGCCGAAGAGCGCCGGATCGCGGCCGAAATTCCGGCGCTGACGGTCATCGAGGGCGAGGTGTCGCGCCTGGTCCGTCAACAATATGAAGAAAACCCATACCCGCGATGGATTACGGCCGGACCGGCCGGACGGCCCGCCGTGCTGCACGAACACGGGCCGGAACAGGCGCGTGACGTGCTCATTGCCGGCTGCGGCACCGGTCTGTCGGCGACCGAATTCGCACGCAGTGCACGCCTTGCGCGCATTCTCGCCATCGATCTGTCGCTTGCGAGTTTGAGCTACGCCAAGCGCATGGCGCAGAAATTCAGCCTCACCAATATCGAGTTCGCCCAGGCCGACATCATGAAGCTTGGCACGCTCGGCCGGCAATTCGATTTCATCGATGCTTCTGGCGTGCTGCATCATCTCGCAGAGCCGTGGGAGGGCTGGCGGATTCTGCTGTCGCTACTTCGCTCTGGGGGCGCCATGGAGCTCGGCCTCTACAGCGCGCAGGCGCGCCGCAATGTTGTTGCCGCCCGTGCGCTGATCGCGCAACGCGGTTACCGGCCGACGGCCGACGACATCCGCCGCTGCCGTGAGGAAATCGCCGCCGCGGAGGATGGCTCATTGTTGAAATCGTTGACCCAGTCGAGCGATTTTTTCACGATCAGCGAATGCCGCGATATGCTGTTTCACCCGCAGGAGCACCGGCTGACTTTGCCGGAGATCAACGCCTTTCTGGCGGCGAACGATTTGCAGTTCATGGGATTTGCCCTGCCGCCGCCGGTGCTGCGCCGCTTCGCGCTGCGCTTTCCCGCCGAGTCGGCGCTGACCGACCTTGGGTGCTGGCACGCGTTCGAATGCGAGGCGCCGGAGACCTTTGGCGGGATGTATCTATTTACGGTTCGCAAACCCCCGCGGCAATGACGCTTCACCCGCCTTTATCATTGCCGGCCGCGACCCCTCCTTCGGGGAGGACGAAGCAAGCAGCTCCGCTGCCGTTGCGGCCATCCTCCATGCGGTGTGTGCGCTTACCCCCTGAAAGTGGGGAGACCCGGTGGGGCGGCTCACTCCTCGCCTTTGATGAGGGCAGGAACCGATGACCCTGAGCGCTACGCCGCCATGGCGGTGGCTGGGGCCGCCCCTTCGAGCTTATTGAGCCGCAGCCACTCACGCGCCGCGCGTTGCGCGGTCGCGATCTCGGCAGCGTTCATCTGGGCGGCGATTTCCTGCCGCAGCCGCACCGCTTCGGCATTACCCTTGGCCGCGGCCAGATTGAACCACTTGTGTGCGGAAACCAGATCAACCTCGAAGTCGCGGCCGACCGCATGCATCATTCCGAGCTCGAACAGCATGTTGTCGCCTGCAGCCCCTTCGCCGAGCGGCGCCGCATTGGCGTCGAGAATCTCAAAGCGTGCCATCATGCACTCCCCTGTTTATGCCCCTGTCCGCCTTCGCGGCTCCGCAGGCTTCTTTTTGTCCTCAATCCGACACGCCGATCATCATCGGAAAATTTGAATGGTCATTTAAGCAATGCGATGAATGAAATCTGAACCAGAGACGGCGAATCGACCCCTCGTCACACATGCGCCTTTGAGCCAAAGCCCGTTGCACGCGCAAAATTCCGTCGAAAATGGCCGTTTGAACGCCGCGAAAGCGCCGCTTTGCACACCGCGCCGCGGCCTTTATCCTTTCGATTTTGCAAACAAGAGGAACGCGGGCGATGAGGACACCGGGAACGGCAGCGATTGTGCTTGGGCTTTCGGCCGTCGCGCTTGCGACAATTGCACCGAACATGATCATCGGCGCGCAAGCCGCGGATCCTCTCGGCACCTGGTACACGGCAGGCAGAGAGAGCCGAGTGCGCATCAGCAAATGCGGCGAGGCGCTGTGCGGCGCGCTGGTGTGGCTCAAAGAGCCGAACGACCCGACCACCCACCGACCGAAGACCGACAAAGAGAACGTCGACGCGCCAAAGCGCAAACGGCCGCTCGTCGGCACACAGATCGTGCTCGGGCTTAAGCCAAGCGGCACGGCCAACCAATGGAAGGGCGAGGTTTACAATCCCAAGGACGGCAACACCTATACCGGCTATTTCACCATGCCCGCCGACGACACAGCCATCCTCAAGGGCTGCGCCCTTGGCTTCATCTGCAAATCGCAGACCTGGAGGCGCGCGCCGTAATTTGCGACCGGGCTTTCGCAATTTGGATGCACTGTGCAGCTTTTGGGCACTCGGGAGTACCTGTCAGCGGTGTCCGTATGATCCGGTTGCAATGAATCGCTGTAAGAAAGCGGCGCCGCAGTTTTCGCCGCGGCGCCGGTAAAAGTCCTGCAGCTTGAAGCTTGAACTCTTCGAGGTCGTCGCCGACGCGCCGAGGGCGTCGGCGAGGCCCGAGGATCAAGTCCGCGGCTTTGCTCTGCCAGGGCGAGGCCGGGATTTTCCGACCGTCTCTTCACTGCCGCCTGCCGCGGATCCGCGCAAGCGAACGTGAAGCTTGAGCCTCCGTCCCGCCGACGCCCCCCGTCGCGCACTCAAGCCAGCGCGTACTGGCGGATCACCTTATTACAGGTTCGTCGATCCACCGCGACACCGACCGGCTCGCGTGACAGACCCTCGGCTTGTCAGCCGAAGATCGCAGCGGCGCCGGTTTACTTCTTCTTCCGACGCTTAGTCTTCTTTGCCGTCTTCTTGGCCGCTGCTTTCGTCTTTCTCTTCTTCGCCATTGCTGCCCTCCTAGCTTGAGTGGATGGCGACATTGGAACAGTGCAGTCGCGAATCGATCTGCACTGCAATCCGCATTACACCAGTGGAAAAAAAATAACAGTCGTTCCGCTTAATTTTGTGCGTAGCCGTCGTGCTGCGCGGCGCTACCGCGTGCGCGGCGGTTTACCCTGCGCCAAGGCTCTGGCGCACGTGTTTTGTTTGACGAAATTTGCTCCGGAAAATCGATGAGAGCGTAGAAGTGCCGATAAAATGCATGTTTCTGCAACGTGTGATGACTCGGCGCTGGCGCACTGACGCGCACATCGACGGTGCGCGCGCGTGGCCTCGCCCTGTTCCGGCACGGTGCAAACGGGAAAATTCACCCGGCGAAAAAATTTTGCCGCAGGAGCGCCGAAAACGCGCCATGCACCTCCTCGTCGCGCCAAAACGCGCGAATCAGTGCCGACTGATTCGGGCGAGCGCGGGTGCAGACGACCCCGCAGAGCGCCTGCCTGCGGCCCGCGCGACACAACATGGGTCTGTCAAACGCAATCGTTCGCGGCAGTCGGAGCTCATGGATCGCGCCTCGCACCTCGGGATTTTTCGATCGGCTCGTCGCGATCCGACCACGTGAGGCGCAGTCAGATACCGAGCTTTTTCTTCAGGAGCTCGTTGACGGCCTGTGGGTTCGCCTTGCCGCCAGACGCCCTCATTACCTGGCCGACGAACCAGCCGATCGCTTTCGGGTTCTTTTTCGCATCGGCGACCTTGTCGGGATGCTCCGCAATGATCTCATCGATGATGCGCGCGATGGCGGAAACGTCGGTGACCTGCTGCAACCCGCGCTGCGCGACGATGGCGCGCGGATCGCCGCCCTCCGTCCAGGCGATCTCGAATACGTCTTTGGCGATCTTGCCGGAGACGGTGCCGTCGGCGATCATGTCGAGGATCGCGCCGAGCTGCGCGGCCGCGACCGGCGTCGCGGTCATGTCCTTGCCTTCGCGGTTGAGTCGACCCGCAAGTTCGTTGATCACCCAATTGGCCACGAGCTTGGCATCGCGCGGCCTGGGCGCGCCCGTGACCACGTCCTCGAAATACGCGGCCGCCTCACGCTCGGCCACCAGCACGCCGGCATCGTAGTCGGTCAGCCCATAGTCGGCTTTAAACCGCGCCTTCTTCTCGTCCGGCAGTTCCGGCAGGGTTTCGCGCAGCGCGGCGAGCAGCGAAGGCGAAAGCTCCAGCGGCAGCAGATCGGGGTCGGGAAAATAGCGGTAATCGTGCGCCTCTTCCTTCGAGCGCATCGAGCGCGTTTCGCCCTTGACGGGATCGAACAGGCGCGTTTCCTGCTCGACCGTGCCGCCGTCCTCGATGACCGCGATCTGCCGCCACGCCTCGCACTCGATCGCCTGGCCGATGAAGCGGAAGGAATTAAGGTTCTTGATCTCGCAGCGCGTGCCCAAGGGCTCGCCTGGCCGCCGCACCGAGACGTTGACGTCGGCTCGCAGATGACCCTTCTCCATATCGCCGTCGCAGGTGCCGAGATAGCGCATAATTGTGCGCAGCTTGCCGAGGAACGCTTTGGCTTCCGCGGCGGAGCGAAGATCGGGCCGCGTCACGATCTCCATTAGCGCTACGCCGGAACGATTGAGGTCGACGAGCGACATCGAGGGATGTTGCTCGTGCAGCGATTTGCCGGCATCCTGTTCGAGGTGCAGCCGCTCGATGCCGACGCGCACCGTCTCGCCGTCCACCATGTCGACCGACACTTCGCCCTCACCCACGATCGGCGACTTATATTGGCTGATCTGGTAGCCCTGCGGCAGGTCCGGATAGAAATAGTTCTTGCGGTCGAAGACCGATTTCAGATTGATACGCGCCCTTAGCCCGAGCCCGGTGCGCACTGCCTGGCGGATGCATCCTTCATTGAGCACCGGCAGCATGCCGGGCATGGCCGCATCGACCAGCGAGACGTGCGTGTTGGGCCCACCGCCGAAGGCGGCCGAGGCGCCGGAAAACAGCTTTGCCTGCGAGCTCACCTGGGCGTGCACTTCCATGCCGATGACCACTTCCCAATCGGCCTTTGCGCCCTTGATGAGCTTCGATGTCCTTGCCGGTGCGTCCATGGCTTGCGCCGCCTCTTGCGGCTCGGGGTTACGCCCTTCCGCCGTTTGCGGCAACCCCGGCACAGCTTGGCGAAGCCACACCACTGCCGGATACTTGCAGGTGTGAGTAACGATGGACGGGCATCAAGATCGGGCCGGGAAGGAGCATTGTCAGGTTCGCAGCATGGCGCCATCGCGCGGCTCGCGGCGTGGATGCTAGCGGTGCGCGCGCAGGATGTTTCGCAAGCCGCCATCGATCGGGCCAAACTCGTCTTGCTCGACACGATCGGCTGCGGCTTCGCAGCACTGGACGATCCCTGTGCGCGCGGGGTCGCTGCTCGGCTCGCTTGGCGAAAAACCGCAATGCACGGTGCTTGGCCGGGGCCGCTCGATGAGCGCGCCGAGTGCTGTGCTCGCCAACGGCACGCTCTTGCGGGTGCTCGATCTCAATGATTACCTGGTTGGCGCCAATCTGCAGAGCGGCGCGCGCGGCGGGCATCCGGGCGACAATATCCCGGTGGCGCTCGCGGCCGCCGAATGCGCCGGCGCGAGCGGCCGCGAGCTGCTCGCAGCGATCCTCATCGGGCACGAAATTTACAGCCGCGGCAAAGCGTTGATGGATGCGACCACAGCCTGCATTTCCTCATTGCCGTCTCGCTCATCGACGGCACGCTCGGACTTCGCCAGTTCGAAGCCGAGCGCTGGAACGATCCGAAGGTGCGCAGCCTGATGACGCGCTTGCAGACGACCACCGACGCCGGGCTCGCGCAGCGCGCCCGCGGTACCTATCCCTGCGGGTTGCGCGCGCAGGGCCGCGATGGCCACGCCTACGAGGTCGAAATCTTCACCCCGCTGGGATTTTCCTTCGACGGGCCGGATACAAACCTCGTCGTGGAGAAGTCCTCGCGCATCACCGATTCTGTGCTGAGGGCCGACCGACGCGACCGCATCGTCGAAAGGGTGATGGCACTCAATTCTTCACCCTGCTGCGAGGGCCTCTTTAACGTCCGATCCAAGCATGTTGGACTGAATGAACGCCAGCGCATGACGAGTAATCGCGTGTGTTCTGCTATGCCATGGAGAACGGAGCAAAGAATGAATCGACGCACGGCACTCGCCCTCGCCGCAGGTCTGATGATCCCCGCCGCCGCGCTCTCATCCGCGTCCGCGCAGGATTGGCCGACCCGCCCGGTCAGAATCGTCGTCGGCTTCTCGCCGGGCAGCAGCGCCGATCAACTTGCGCGACTGATCGCCAGCGACTTTTCAACGGCGTTCGGCCAGCGCTTTTACGTCGAATACCGCACCGGCAACAGCGGCAGCATTGCCGCGAGCCTCACTGCGCGTGCGGCGCCCGACGGCTATACGCTGATGATCGGCGGCTCCGGGCCGCACATCACCATTCCGACACTTAATCCCAGCATCGGCTACGACCCGATGAAGGATTTCACCCATGTCGCCATGATCGCGGGCGCCACCTATGTGCTCGCGGCCAACCCCTCGCTCGACATTCATGACATCGCCGGATTGATCAAGCTGGCCAAGGTGCGCAAGGCGCCGCTCACCTGTTCTTCGCCCGGCTCTGGCTCGCTTGGCCAATTGCTGCTCGAAGAGTTCAGACGTAAGGCCGGCATCGACATCACCCATGTGCCGGCGCCGGATTCGGGGCTCATGGAGGTGCTCGGCAACCACATCAACATGACGATCACCGCTCCGCTGACCGTCGGCGAACAGATCCGCGCCGGCAAGGTCGCCGGCCTTGCCATCTCCTCGAGTGAACGTAGCCCCGCTTATCCGCGCATCGCCACCTTTGCCGAGCAAGGCTACCCAGATATCCGGGGCGCCACATGGTTCTGGCTGACCGCGCCCAAGAACCTGCCGCCCGCGGTCGCTCAAAAGCTCGACGGCGAAGCGCGTAAGATGTTGAAACAGCCGAGGGTGCGCGACTATTTCGCCCAGCAGGCGCTATTATCGCTCGACCTAGACGTCCCCGGCACCCAGAAATTCGTCGGCAGTGAAGTCGCGCGCTGGGGCGCCTTGGCCAAAAGGGTCGGATTGACGTTACAGTAAAGAAACAGATGGGAGATCACACCATGGATGCTGTTGCGCAGGCAGAACATCTCGCGCCCGCCTTGGCCGACGCACGCGCGCGCATCGGCCTGATCATTCCGTCGGTCAACCGCATGAGCGAGCCGCAGTTCAACCACTATGCGCCCGACGGTCTCGCCATCCACGTGGCGCGCGGTCGGGTCGCCGGCGAGCCGTCGCGTACGGTGGCCGAACTGAGCGGCGAGATCGCGCATGCCGCCAGCAGGCTAGCCGATGCCCATCCCGACCTCATTGTCTTCCACTGCACTCACACTTCGATGAAGGAGGGCGCCGACGGCGAGTCGCGCATCCTCAACCTGATCCGGACGACGACGGGCATAGACGCGCTCTCGACGTCCAGCCTGGTGAGCGACGCGCTGCACGCGCTCGGCCTGCGCCGACTTTTGCTGCTCAGCCCCTATGTGTCGAATGCGGGCATCGTCGCCTACCTGGCGGAGGCTGGCCTCACCGTGGTCAAAGACGTGGCCCTCAAAATCACGAGCGCGGCCGAATTCGAGACGATCACGCCGCGGCGCTGGCTCGAGCTCGCCCGCGAGAACGATAGCGGCGACGTCGACGGCGTCTTCCTAAGCTGCACCAACACGCGGCAGATCGAAGCAGTGGCCGCGACCGAGGAGGCGCTTGGCAAACCCGTGGTCAACAGCAATCAGGCAGTGCTCTGGGGCTGCCTGAAGCGGCTCAAGGGCAAGCTCGGCGAAGATTTCGTGCCCCCGCAAAATCTCGGCCGGCTGATGCGCGAGCTTGACGCCTGACGGAGCGCGAGCTGGCGGGCGAGGCACGAATACTCCGCTTGCTCCTTCCGCACTGCGCCTGCGCACGGCGCCAGCCTGAAACGACGGCCTAGGCGAAGGCAGATGCACGGCCAATTTTCGGCCGGGTGGACCGGCCGCGGCCGCGACAGTTCAGATCGCGCTCGGCCTGATGAACCCGCCACTGAGCGTGAAGCCCGGCGCAGAGCCCCGGCTCTTCAAGACGGCCGGAGCCGCGCCCAAGACCGGCGGAAAGCGGTGCGATGCATCTATGCCGCGAAATGGCAACGACGCCGGCGCGCATGGGGGGAACAAATCCGCGTCGAAGCGGTCCGCCGGCTGCTCGATGAGATCCACCTGCCGTTTAAACACGTGGCAGCCGCCTGCGGCTTCGCCGCGCACGTTTTAGCTCGCAAGCTCTCGATCGTAATCAAAGGGCGGCACGGAGGATCTGCCGCACATCTTCTGCAGTCACCGGCCGCGGCGCTTTTATGGAGGCGCCCGCGATCTCGCGGGCGACGAAATCGACCTTGTCAGGGTCGAAGCCGACCTCGCGCAACCGCTGCGGGATGGGAAATCGCTTGAGCATGGCGGCGAGGGCTTCCGCCGGATCTTCGCTCCTGAGCGCTTCGGCGAGCCGGGTCCTCGCCTCCGGCGCTGCGGCGAGACTAAAGCGCATCGTGTGCGGCAGCATGATCGCGTGGGTCTCGGCATGCGGCAGGCCGAGGCCGCCGAGCACATGGGCGAGCTTGTGGTGCAGCGCGGTGCCGGCGGCAAGCACGGTGCCGGCGAGCCAAGCCCCGATCAGGCACTCGGCGCGTGCCCGCTCGTTCTTACCGTCGGCGACGACGGCCGGCAGGCTTTTGCCGAACCGCCGCATCGCCTCGCTGGCGAGCGCCAGCGTCAGCGGCGTGCGGCCCTCGGCCCAAAATGCCTCGACGCAGTGGGCGACGGCGTTCATGCCGCTCGCGGCGCTCACCGCCGCGGGCAGGCCAAGCGTCAGATCGGGATCGTAAAGGATAACGCGCGGCAGGACCCTGGCGTCGCGGCCGGTGACCTTGCGCTCGCCGTCGGTGGTACCGAAGATCGGCGTTGCCTCGGACCCCGAATAGGTCGTCGGCACCGCAAGGATCGGCGATCCCGTCTGCAGCGCGATCGCCTTGGCAAGGCCGATCGCGGCGCCGCCGCCGACCGCGACGAGCCCATCGGCCTTGCTTGTGCATGCTGCAGCAATACCCGCTTCCGCCACCGCGTTTGGCACATGCACCACTGCCTGCGCATGCACACCGGCAGCGCGGGCAGCGAGCAATTCGACAACGCGGTGGCCGACGCGCGCTCCGCTCCCGGGCGTCGCCACCACGAGCGCACGCGACATTGCAAGGCGCTCCGCTTCTACACCGATGTGTTCAAGTGCCCCTGAGGCGAACACGACGCGCTGCGGCGGAACATCGTGGACGAAGGCAGGGCCCATGCTCGCAGCTCACGCTCCCACGTCACCTGCGACCCTGCCCCACTCAGCCCTCCCAACAACCCAACAAGAGGGAGGGGAACGCTAGATCTCCTCGCGCCAAATTCCGAGCGCCTTCTGTGCCGGGCGATCGGAGATCGAGAACAGCACCGTTTGCTCCGAAGCCCGATGCGAATAGCGCTTCCAGGGCGGCACAACAAAGACGTCGTTCGGCCCCCATTCGAGCTTTTCGCCGTCCACATCGGTCGAGCCGCTACCCTCAACGCAGACGAAAATGGTACCGTCGGTGGCGCGATAGGACTGGCCTGCAAAACCTTTCGGGAACATCGCCAGCCAAGCGCCCATGGTCGGCAGCACTGAGCCGCCGGTGACCGGGTTGGCGTAATGCACGCGTGCGCCGTGGCGGTTGTCGATATCGCCGGCCTGCAGCATGCGCTCGACGATCGGGCGGGTGCGGGCGTACGTGTAGTTGATCACCGGCGTGTAGCTCCTGTCCCACTTGCCCTCGGGCAGCACGCCCGAACCGTAGAAGCTAAGCGAATCGCCGCTCTGGCGCGTGGTGGCCTGGGTCGGGCTGTCGAACTGCTGGGCGAACGAGGTTTCAAAGAAATTGATCGCCGGGAAGTCCAGCACGTCGAGCCACAGCATCGGCTGCTCCGCCGTATTGCCGTGGTCGTGCGGCGCCCAGTTGGCGGTGATAACGAAATCGCCGCGGGACATGAACGACTTCTCGCCGTCGACAGCGGTGTAGGCGCCCTCCCCGTCGAGCACGAAGCGGATCGCCGACGAGACGTGGCGATGCGCCGGAGCAACCTCGCCCGGCATGATCATCTGGATGCCGGCGAACAACGTGTTGGTCGCCTTGGATTCGCCGTGCATCGCCGGGTTTTCCAGGACCAACACGCGGCGCACGGCCTCCTCGGCTGTGATGAGGCCGCCGGATTCCATCACCAGCGATTTGACATCCGAATAATGCCAGACGTGCGGCCGGCAGCGGGTGACCGGCTCCTTGGTCACCACTGACTCCATCACCCTCCACAGTGGCGCCATGTCGTGCTTAGCGATGCGCTGATAATATTCCTCGCGCATCGCCTTTATGTTGTGCTTAGGCCCGGGTTGGCTTTCCTTCTTCGCGGTCGCAACCGCCATGACGTTCCTCCTGAAAAGAGCGGCGGAATCCAAGTAGCTTTGCCGAGAATATAGTCAAAGAGTCTAAAGGCCGAAATAGCGTCGCTGCATGGAGCGGCAGGCTGCCATGCGGTGCAGCGACGCCGGGGCGCCCCGTCCGGCTCATCGATTCGCCGGATTCGCTGCCGCGGCCTGCTGACGCACGGGTGGCGGCGGCCGAAATCGCGAGTCTTCCGTTGAATGAAGGCAGTGGAACCAAAAAGGTTTAACCGTAATGCGCTTCTGTCTCGCCACATCCGCGCCGGCCGCAGACCGTCACCTTGACGCCGACCCTGCCGAGGTTTTCCTGGATCGGCACCGCTCATCGGACGGTGACGGTGTGGTAGCCATTGGAGAGGCCAGCAAGCCCCAACGGACGCAGAAATCAGGTGTTGTTGGCGCCGCCGTCCACTGCGATCGTCTGGCCGGTGACGAAATCGCTGTCGGCGGACGCAAGAAAGATGAGCGCTCCCAAAAGGTCTTCCGGATACTCGTCGCGTTTGATCGCGCGGCGCGCGATCGAGGGCGCGCGCGAATGTTCGATGTGGCCCGGATTATCGTTGACCACGGTTTCGGAGAGCGTAAAGCCCGGAGCGAGCGAGTTGACGCAGATCTTGTATGCGCCGAGTTCGCGCGACACTGCGCGGGTAAACGCCGTCACCGCCCCTTTGGAGGACACGTAATGGGCGAACAGGGGAATACCCCGAGCGACCGTACCGGAGCTGATATTGATGATCTTTCCGTAGTTCTGCGCGATCATGTGCGGAGCGACGTGCTTGGTCATGAGAAACACGCCGCGCACGTTCACCGCCATCACGCGGTCCCATACCGCGGTGTCGATGTCGGTGACCTTCTGCTCGGCCAGCGGCGCAAACAGCGCGGCGTTATTGACCAGGATGTCGATCTTGCCAAAGCGCTCGACGGTTTGCGCGACGAGCCGCTTGACGGCAGCCTCGTCGCTCACGTCGGTGATCGCGCTTGCCACCGAATTAACGCCGTGCTCGCGCGCGATCCCCTCCACTAAATCGCTTGCGCCGGCGATGTCGGCGATCATAAGCCGCGCGCCCTCGTGCGCCAGCGCCCGCGCATAATGGCTACCGATGCCTTTGGCGCCGCCAGTGAGCAACGCGACGCGGTTGTCGAGGCGGGCCATGGCCGGCTCCTTAGGCCATGCCGCCGTGGGCGAGGATGAACTTGGCAAAAGCCGCGAGCTGCTGCCTGATGAATCCGATAGTCTGCTCGTCGGTGATCTTGCCGCTCTTCTCGTCGATCCGCTGGGCGCAATTGCCGATGAAGATTTCCGGCTTGTTGAGCGTCAGTGCGTCGAGAAACACCATCGAGCGGCGCAAATCGTACTGCACGCGCGCTCCCCCGACCGGCCCCGGCGAGACCGATTGCAGCGCGATCGGTTTGCCGGCGAACGGCTGGTTCGGCAGCCGCGAGACCCAGTCGATCGCGTTTTTGAGCGGTCCGGGAATGCCAAAATTGTATTCGGGCGAGTTGAAGATCACGCCGTCAGCGGCACGGATGGCCTCGGCGAGCACCTGCACCGGGGCCGGAAAGCCGGTCGAGTTCTGGATGTCGGCATTGTAGAGCGGGAACTCGAAGATTGGCGGTGCTTCCTTGATCTGCATGCCTTCCGGTGCCAGCGCCGGCAATGCTTTCATGACCATGCGATTGAAGGACCCTTTGCGCAGGCTGCCACAAATGGTGATGACGTTGAGTGTTCTGTCCGCCATGAGGCCCTCTTCGGTTGCGTTCTCTCACATCTAGGCGGGCGCTGAGTCAGGTCGCCCGGTATCAAGCTGCCGCACCGGCAAATCAATGCACGCATTCAACCCACAGCAATGCCTATGTGCTCGGCGAGTGCAACAGGGCCGGCGCCACCACGTCCTTCCAGCTCTGCAGCGGTGCCGTGAGCGCACCGCGCCGGGCCATGAACGCGGCAAACGCGCCGATGCCGGCAACGGCGCTGCCGAATTCGTCCTTATTCTGCCGCAGCACAGCTTCGATGTCGGCCGGCTTAAGCGCCTTCGAGGGCTCGTGCGTCAGGAAAATGCTTGCCGCCCGGCGCGGATCATCGCGGATCAGGTGGGCGGCGTCATCCATGGCCTGCTCGACGATTTGCGCAGTCTGCCGATGCCGCTCGATGTAGGCTTTGGTGGCGCCGAGAACGAGCAGGGACGCTTTACCGCCGATCACCTGCTCGGAGCTGAGGATCTGGTGAATTTTGCCGTCCTTGAGCGCAATCTGCGTATACGGGGGCGACGAGAAATAGGCGGTAACCGAATTGTCGCCGGCGAACAGCGCGGCCAGGGCTTTGGCGTGCGACATTTGCACGAGCTCGCCGCGAAGCCGGTCGTATTGGCCGAAAGCTTTTTCCGCCTGCATCTGCAGGAAGAACGTTTGCGGCGACGTCAGCGTCGGGACGGCAATGCGGTCGGTCGGCCGCAGGTCGGCAAGCGCGCGCACGGTCGGCCGATCGCTCAAGAGCACGAGCGGCAGCGTGGTCATTCCTGAAACCGCAAAAATCTGCCGGCGCTTGGCGGCTCTCGCTTTATCCCACGCCTCAAGCAGCGGAGCGATACCGAACGGACCCATATCGATCGCCCGCGATCGCATCGCCTCTGCTGCGGCCGCGGCGCCGGAAAACCGTTCGTAGACCGCTGTCACGTCCAGATGCTGCGCTTTGGCGCGTTTCTCGACCAGTTTGAGATCCTCGCACAGATAAGCCGGCAGGAATGCAAGGCCGTAGCCGATGCCGACCTTGACCTGCTCGGCCGCCCGTGCCGGTGCGCTGACGGCAAATAGCGCCGGCAACGCCAGCAGCGCCGCGAGAACACGCCGCCGAGCGCCGAGCAAGCAATGCGGGAGAAACCCGGGATCCATATCGTCACCGCTGCTCTACTTGTTAGACTGGCCCGCTTGCTGCGGCTCATCCGCTGTTGACGAAATAGTCCTGCAACAGCGCGCGCGCAGCAAGGGCCTTTTGCAAATCATGACCATTGACGATGGCCAGCCGAAAGCCGCCGGGCGGCATCGCGTGGCGCTCGGGTGGGCGCTCCTCGTGGAAGGTGATTTGCACGCTGGTGACGCCCGGCATGCGCTTGATCTTCTCGGTCAGCGCCGGCGGCGGATGGCGATAGTGGCGGCCATGCGGTCCGAACAGCACCACGCTGTAGCCTTCGCAGCGATCCTCGTCATAGAAGTCCCACACCCGCCGTTCGTAGAGGCCGACCAGCGCCTCGACCCAACCGGGGCCATACAGGTCGGGCCATTGGTCAGCGAGGCGCAAATGCGCTTCGATGATCGTGCCGCCAATCGTTTCCAGGTTGAGCATGCCGGAATAGCCGGCGAGATTCTTGCTGATCCAGGCGCCGCAGCCCTGCTCGATCGCGGCATCCGGTTCGGCGCGGATGACCCAGTAATCGAACGTGCCCTCGCCCGCCGGTTTGCCGCCGACATGGCGCCACCAGCGCGGTTCGCCCTCGACCACAACGACATCGGAGGAGACATGGTGGCCCTCAAGCAGCGGCATCCAGAAATGGCCGGGCGAGCAGTGCCTTTCGTAATCGGCCTGCGAAGCAAGCACGCGGCTGCCCACGCCCATGCCCTTGAGGTTGACGATCGGCTTGGAAAACACTGGAAACCGCGGCGGCGTCACGCCGTGGGGCGCCGCCTGGAGATTTTGCGACAGCGCGACAGCGAGCTTGTCATAAACCCAGCGATGCGCCGGATACCATTGCCAGGCGTCGCAATCCTCGGTCGGAATATTGGCCGCGGTCTTGACGTGGGCGAAATATTGCAGGCGCCAGGGATCGGCTTCGCAGATTGGCATGGCTGTCAGAGGTTGGATGCCAGATCTCGGAGTGTTTTCGGGCCGCTGCTGATGCTGATGCTGATGCTGATGCTGATGCTGATGAGGAAACCGGCCCCTGTCATCTGTCAACCCGATATCCGCAATGCCTGCACGCAGAACAGCCCGTCGGTGAAGACGTTCAGCGGCAGCCAGCCGCCGCCGCGCGCCAGGGTTTGGAACGACTCGACGCTGTATTTGTAGCTGTTCTCGGTATGAATTGTTTCGCCGGCAAGGAAATCGAAGCTGGCGCCGTTGACCCGCACGCTTTGGCGCTTGCTGCTCACGAGATGCATCTCGACGCGGCTCTTGGCGCGATTGAAGTAGGCCTCATGGGTAAACGCCGCCAGATCGAAATCGGCGCCGAGCTCGCGATTGATCCGCGCCAAAAGATTGAGGTTGAACCTGGCGGTCACTCCTTCGGCGTCGTTGTAGGCGCGATAGAGCGTCTGTTCGTCCTTGACCAGATCGAAGCCGACCACAAGCAGGGATCCGGGACCGAGCACGGCGCCGATGTGGCGCAGGAAGTGGGCCGCATCCTGCGGTTCGAAATTGCCGATGGTCGAGCCGGGGAAGAAGCCGACGCGCGTCAGCGCGGCGAACTCCGGCGGCAGCGAAAACTGTCTGGTGAAATCCTCCACCAGCGGATGCACCACCAGGTGCGGCAGGTCGCGCTTGAGCTGTGCCAAATCCTGCTTCAGAAAATCGCCGGAAATGTCGACCGGAATGTAAGCCTCCACCGTCGCCGCCGCGCCGAGCAGGATGCGCGCCTTGCGGCTCGATCCGCTGCCGAATTCGATCAAGGCGCTGGCCGGCGGAAACATCGAAGCGATTGCCGGCGCGTTCGCTTGCAGGATGCCGATCTCGCAGCGTGTCGGATAATATTCGGGCAATTGGGTAATGCGCTCGAACAGCGCAGAGCCGGTCAAATCGTAGAAATATTTCGGCGCGAGCCGTTTCGGGCTGGCGGCGAGTCCGGCCTGCACGTCGGCGGCGAAACCATCGGCCGTTGGCGCCACGCGCGCGGCGCGAAAAACTCCGGACATTCTTCGGCTCAACCTTCGTATTCGGCAAGCCGCAGGCCGGTAAATTGCCAGCGCGCCGATGGGTAGAAGAAATTTCGATAAGTAGGCCGGGCGTGCCCAAGAGGCGTGGCAATGGACGAGCCGCGCAACACCATCTGGTTGACCATGAACTTGCCGTTATATTCCCCGAGCGAGTCATATGTGGCGCGATAGCCGGGATAGGGCGCATAGGCGCTGCGCGTCCATTGCCAGACGACGCCGAACGCATCGTCGAGCGCGCCGTCGGTCTGCGCCGCCACCTCCCATTCCGCCTCGGTCGGCAAGTCCTTACCGGCCCAGCGCGCGAATGCGTCGGCTTCGTAATAGCTGACGTGGCACACCGGTTCGCTCGGCTCTACCGGGCGAAGGCCGCCGAGTGTCATCGTGAACCAGACGCCGTCGATGTCCCGCCAGCAGCCGGGCGCGCGCCAGCCGTGCGCCTCGGCGGCCGCAAAGCCGTCCGACAGCCACAACGTCGGCGTGGTATAGCCGCCATCCGCCACGAATTCGAGCCACTGCTCGTTGGTGACGAGCGAGCGCGCAGGCCGCATCGGCGGCAGCAGCACGTCATGCGCCGGCCCTTCGTTGTCGAAACAAAAGCCGCCGCCCTCGTGGCCGATGCGATGAATGCCGCCGATCAGCACATTCGCACTCGCCGACTTGCGCTGCCGGTGCGGCCATTGCCACTGCGCATCGTAGGCCGGGTTGAGCGCGTTAAGCGAGAATGCGTGCAGGATGTCGGTGAGGATGAGTTCCTGGTGCTGCTGCTCGTGATGCAGCCCGATAGCGATGATCGGGGCGAGCGCGCCGAGGTCATTGGTCGATTCGATCAAAGCGGCGACCGCGCGATCGACATGCGCCCGATAGGCGGTCACTTCGGCACGGTCCGGCCGCGTGATCAGACCGCGCTGCGGACGCGCGTGCCGCGGCCCCGCCGACACGTAATAAGAATTGAACAGATAAGCGAAGCGCTGGTCGAACGGCCGATAGAGCGGAACAAACTTGTGCAGCAAAAACTCTTCAAAAAACCACGTCACGTGGGCGCGATGCCATTTGGTCGGACTGGCGTCCGGCATGGATTGCACCACCTGGTCCTCGGCAGATAAAAGGGCAGCCCGCTGCTCGGTCTCCGCGCGCACCGCGCGAAACGCCTCGAGCCAGTGGCATCGCGCGTCGTCCCCCGAAGGATCCGGTGCGGGACTGGCTTGGGCCGGATGAATGACCTCGAGACGCTTGGAGACCGCAGAGGGTGGCATCATGAAATCCGCAAAACGCGCAATAGAGCGAACAAATGGCTCAGGAGATAATGAGGCCCCCAGTCCAAAGTTCCCGTAGAGTGCTCCATTGGCCGCAAGCTGCCATGCGATTCGGCGCAGCCTAACGTGGATGTGATCGCGCGGCCGGGGCGCGGGATTGCGCCTCTTCGGGCGTTGTCGCGGGTGCGTCCGCGACGTATGGTCAAGATTGCCAGTGCTGGTGGGGTAAGCGAGGGTGGGCAGAATGAAAAGACGCGCGACCAGGAAAACGGCGAAGCCGATGCTGCCGCGCGAGCGTGCCGAGTATTCGGCAATCGTCGACCGGCCGCCGCTGAGACTGCCCGCTGGCGCGCGGATCGTGTTCTGGACCATCGTCAATTTGGAAGTCTGGGACATCGGTAAGCCGATGGCGCGTCAGGTGCTGGCGCCGCCCACGGGACAGACGCTGCTGCCCGACGTGCCGAACTGGGCCTGGCACGAATACGGCATGCGGGTCGGCGTGTGGCGCTTCTTCGATCTGTTCCAGCGCTTGCGCATTCGCCCGACGCTCGCGATCAATGCCCGCGTTTGCGAAGATTACGGCCGCGTCGCCGAACAGGCACTCGCCGATGGCTGGGAGTTTATGGGCCATGCCTACCAGCAGGGTCCGATCCACCTGGAGACGAACGAAAAAGCAATGATCCGGCGCTCGCTCGAGGTGATCGAGCGCTTCTGCAAAAAGCGCCCGGTGGGTTGGCTCGGGCCGGGGCTGACGCAGACATTGGGCACGCCGGAACTGCTGGTCGAAGCCGGCATCGAATACATCGGCGACTGGGTCTATGACGACGAGCCGACCACGATCCGCACCGCCAAGGGGCCGCTGGTGACGCTGCCCTATACGGTCGAACTCAACGACATTCCGATGATGATCGTGCAGCACCACGAAAGCGATTATCTGCTGCGCCGCGCTGTCGATCAGTTCGATCGGCTTTATGCAGAAGGCGAAAAACGCGCGAAAATCTTCCCGCTCGCCATCCATGCCTATATCAGCGGTCAGCCGCATCGTATCAAATATCTGGAAGCGATCTACGAACACGCCAGCAAATTCGACGACGTGCTCTATTGGACCGGCGAGGAGATTTTGCAGTGGTATCTGAAAGCTCGCGGCTGAATTTCGCCTGTTATGGTGCGCAAAAGCGGACGATGCCCAATGCTTTTCGCATGGCAAGACCGCGACGCTCTCCATCCGCTACCGATGACTGGATGGCCCGCTTTCGCGGGTCATGACATTTAAGGGAACCCACGATGCGACAACGTAAGTTGAGCGCCCCGCTATTGCTCGCCTTCGCTCTCTTTACGGTCCACGCCGCGCACGCCGCCGTCCCGTGCCGCACCTCCGGCCCGTACGCCTCCTGGCTCGCCGGCCTGGAGCACGAAGCTGCGGCGCAAGGCGTCTCGCAGCAAGCCATCAACGAAGCCGCGCCATTTCTGTCCTATGACCAGCGCATCGTAAACATCGATCGCGGCCAGCGGGTCTTCACCCAGACTTTTTTGGAATTTTCCACCCGAATGGCCGCCGCCTACCGCATCCAGCGCGGCCAGATGTTGATCAAAAAATACGCCCCGGTCTTTGCCCGCGTCGAGCGGCAATACGGCGTTCCGGCACCCGTGATCGTCTCCTTCTGGGGCCTGGAAAGCGATTTCGGCGGCAACATGGGCAAATACCCCACGCTCAGCTCGATTGTTTCGCTCGCCTACGATTGCCGCCGCGCCGATAAATTCCGCCCGCAGCTGCTCGACGCGCTGCGCCTCATCGACCGCGGCGACTTGCGGCCGGAACATATGATCGGCTCCTGGGCTGGCGAACTCGGGCAGACGCAGATGATGCCGTCGGAATACTACAAATACGCCGTCGACTATGACGGCAACGGCACACGCGACCTTCTGCATGACGTGCCTGACGTGCTCGGCTCCACGGCGAATTATCTGGTCGGGCTCGGCTGGAAGCGCGGCGAGCCGTGGATGGTCGAAGTGCATGCGCCAGCGCGCCTGGCATGGGACCAGGCCGACCTCGACATCAAGCTGCCGCGATCGAAATGGGCATCATGGGGAGTCGTCCTCGCCGATGGGCGTCCTCTGCCCGCGGACGATGTTCCCGCCTCTTTGCTCCTGCCCATGGGCCGCTTCGGCCCGGCGTTTCTGGTCTACCCGAATTTCCAGGTCTATCTGCAGTGGAACAACTCGCTCGTTTATTCCACGACCGCCGCCTATCTTGCCACGCGAATTGCAGGGGCCCCGCCGCTCCATCGCGGCAATCCGACGCCGGTGCTGCCGTTCGCCGAAATCAAGAATTTACAGGGCCTGCTCGCACGCGACGGTTTTGACGTCGGCAAGATCGACGGATTTATGGGCCTAAAGACACGCCAGGCGGTGAAGGCCATGCAGATCAAATACGGCCTGCCGGCGGATTCCTATCCGACTGCTGAGCTCCTCGCCCGGATGCGCGGCGGAAGATAGACGCCTTAATTCCTGGCCCCGCGAGGCGCGAACCCAGGTTCCCGGCCGCGGTTTTCTGCGCCGGACCCGCTGGCGGCTTCGGCAACGACATTAAATAACAGGCCAAGAGGGACTTAATGCCCACTAAATTCCGCCGCGTGGTCACCGGCCATAACGCGGCCGGCAAATCGATCTTCATCATCGACGGGCCGACCCCGCACGTGTTCGGCCGCACCGCGGGCAGCGCCATCTTGCACGAGATGTGGGAAACGACGGGCACGCCGGCCGACAACAGCGGCTCTGCCGACGCCATTGCCCGCGGGCCCCGGCTTGCGCCGCCGAAGAATGGCTCGGTGTTCCGGATCATCGAATATCCGCCCGATGCGGAGCGGCTGCCGGCGATCGCGCGCGAGCATGCTTTGCCCGACGATTCCGGCCGCACCGCGGCGAGCGACCGCAACAATCCGCGCCATCCTGGATTCCACAAGACCAGCACGATCGACTACGCAATCGTGGTCTCCGGCGAGATTTACGCCATGATGGACGAAGGCGAAGTGCTACTCAAAGCCGGCGATCTATTGGTCCAGCGCGGCACCAACCACGCCTGGAGCAATCGCACCAACGAGAGGGCGGTGGTGGCGTTCGTCTTGATCGACGCCGAGCCAACATAACCCGCGCGCGTTCGCGCAATCAGCCAAAGCCTTACGTCAATCGCGGTTGCGCGGCCTACGCGACCTTGATGTCAGTCAATCACGCGGGAGATCACATGTTCCTGAGCGCCGCGCGCCGAGTCACATGACGTCGCCCATCACCACTTCACCCTCGGCCGGCGGGCGCTCGTAAAATTCGCGGTTCATGCGGCTCGGTAAACCCTCGCGCGTGAGTGTTTCCTCGAATTCCTTGCGGATCGCCGGGTCCTCCTGGTGATAAGGAATGGCGCTGCCGCCTTTGGAAAGCTCGATAGCGCCGTAATCCATGAGCAGCTCGCCCGGTACCCCGGGCTTACGCGCGCTGATTGTTCGGTCCGTGCCAAGCGGTAATGCGCAGGCCCTCCTTGCCGATGCCGAAATGCTGGTGGAACCAGTCGCCGCTCATCGGCGCAGCGGAGACAAGCCCAACCGGCTCGTAATCCTGGCGCAGCACCTTGTCGGCCTTGCCGTTCTTCCACGGCGTGGTGCCGAGCGCATCCGGCCAGGTATAGGTGTAGCCCTTGCCTTTGATGCAGACGAGTACGGCGGCGGAGGCGTGCTTGTGCGCCTTCGAATAGCGGCCGGTCTCGTGATGACCGATCCACAGGTAGAAGCGGTTGCCGGCCATGGCCGGCTCGACCCGCCGGTAGCCCGGCGAGCGGCGATTGTCGAGTGGCAGGTCGCAATTGATGATGTCGGGGATCAGATTGGTGCGCCGCATAGCGAGCCCGCGGATCGGATCGGGCTCCAGATCGTCCTTTGGCTTGAAAAAATCCTCCGCGCCGGAAAAGCGCTCGCTGAAGCTATAGGGGCAATCGAAAATGAAATCGAGATTGTCGATCACGTTCATGACGTTCGGCGCCGTGGTGCCGCACAACAGCAGCGCCGGCGCGCTGCCGGCGTTGATGATGCGGTGATAGGCGTTAAGCGGGATGGCGAACAGCGATCCCTTCTGCCATTCGAACGCATGGCGCTTGCGCTGCCCCTCCTGCCAGACTTCGGTGGTGCCGCGGCCCTCGACGACGAGCACCACTTTTTCGTAGAGGTGGCGCTCGACGTTGAGCGCGCCGGCACCCGGCACTTCGACGACGTACATTCCCCACAGCCCCTCGGTGCCGTAGAGTTGGATGAAGGAGCCGCGGCCGCCGAGGCGCTTCCAGGGGACCAGCGGCAGATCCTGCACGCGGCGCACGCCGATGCCGCGATAGCAGGGCACACCCTCGACCTCCATGAACCGGTCATAGGGCAGCGGCTGGCGCTTGAATTTGCCGTAACCCGCGTTCTCGCCCGCCTTGGGTTCGTGCCAGTGGACCTGATCGGGGGTGTCGTGCATGCAATTCCTCTTTCTTATTCGTGAGAACTCGCGTTTTCCTGTTCCGATCCGTCCGAGATAATGCAAAACTACAAACGAGGCGAGCCGGCGCGGCCCACGCCGCGCGCTAATTGCGCTCCGCCAACAGCTTTTTCAGGCTATCGCGCAGTGCGAGCGGCGTCTGCGCCATGCGGTGGATGGCTTGCAGAGCGTCGAGGCCGCCGATGGGGCTCACGTCGACGTTGAGCTTGCCCGCGTCCGCGAGGTAGGCTGGATCCTTGTGCACGGCAAGGAAGGCCGCCTGCAGCGCCTTGGCGCGTGCCGGCGGCAGGCCAGGCGGCGCCGCAAAGGGCCGCGAGAGCAGATAAGGCAGCTCGGCGAGCTTGATCAGCGCGCGCGAACGCGTATCCGGCGCGAGTTCGGCCGCAGTCGGCGCATCGGGAAAGTCGGGTAGCCGTGTGCCGCGTGCGAACTGCAATAGCACGCGCATATTGCTGCCGGGCGCAAGCCATTGTTGATGCGCCGAGCGCACGGCCGAGAGGCCGACCGTGCGGCCCTCCACCTCGTTCTGATCGATGGCGAGGAACAAAACGCCGCTGTCGCGATAACCGTTCACGAGCCTGATATGCAAGCCCAAAAGGTCGCGCAGCAGGATCGGCACGTCATCGCTGGTCGAGCCCTCGGCCGTGCCGCCGAGCACCATCGGCGGCCCGCCTGGGCGACGGGCATCGGCGATCGATTTGACCGGCGCGTCCTTGCGCAGCATCAACAGATAGGCGTCGTTGGCGTAGCTCGATGACGAACCCAGCCAGGTGAATTGGCGCGGATCGAACTGCACGTTCGGATCGCCGCCAAGAAGCGCAACAAGCGCCATGTCGCGGGCAAACAGGCCGAAGGTCGAGCCGTCCCTGGGCGCGACCGAATAGATGTAATTGGCGGCGCGGAGGCTGCCGGCGCCGGGCATGTTCTCGACCACCACATTCGGGTTGCCCGGAATGTATTTGCCGATATGCCGGGCGAGCAGCCGCGCATAAGAATCGTAACCGCCGCCGGGACCGAAGCCGACCACCAGATCCACCTGCCGGCCGCGATAGAAATCGGCAACGTCAGCTGCCCGCGCGATACTAAGCACCGACACCAACGACTCGAGCACCAGGAGCAGCCGCGCGCACCACATTGCCCCAACGCCGCCGGCGCCTGCAACGCGCATTGTGAGCCCCTTGGGCCGCGCCTTCCTCCCGGCGCGCTGGTAGACTTGCCACAGAAGGGATCCGTTCACCAGGACCCCCTTAAGTTCCTAGAAAAAGCCCAGCTGCTCGCTCGCCATATACCCGGTGAGCAGCGCGACCCCGACAAGAATCACCAGGCAGGCGGCGCCGACTTCAAACCCGCACAGCGCCAGTGTGCCGTAGCCGGTGCGCCCGCTGGCGAAGCGCTTGGCCAAGGATTTGGCGCCGAGCGCAAATAACGCGATGCCGGCAACTGTGATGGCGGTGCCTAATCCCATGACGAAAGTCGATGCGATACCGGCCCAGAACAGACCCTGCGCCAGGGCAAAGACCAGGACGATGATCGCGCCCGAACAGGGCCGCACGCCAACCGCAATAACCGTCGCTAATCCGCGCTGCCAGCCGCCCGGCCCTGCCAACTGCTCCGGCTCCGGCCCATGCGCGTGGCCGCAGGGCAGAACGCTGTCCTCCTCGTCATTATCGTGGTGATGACCGTTACGATCATCGTGATCAGCATGTGCCCCGCACGGCTGCCCCGCATGCGAACGCACGTGATCTGAGGGTCCATTGTGCACATGCGCGGAAGACGCACGCACGTGGTGATCGCAACAGGGATCGCTGCTGCCACCATGCTCATGCGCGCCTGGGTGGCTTCCGGCGACGAGCTTCGCGTCGGAGTTTAGCGTCATCTTGTGCAGCGCCGTGCGAAACGCTCTGCCCTTGATCCATAAGAGCCGCGCGCCGACCAGGACGATGAGCAAATAGCTCACGATCTCGATGCCGCGCAAGGCATCGCCCATCATCTTCGCGGTGGCGCCGATCAACAAGGCGGCGATGGTGACGATGATGATCGCGCTGAACGATTGCAGCGCCGCCGAGGCAAAGGACAGTACGACGCCACGCCGCCACGTCTCCTCGTTAGCAAGCAGATAGGACGAGATCACCGCCTTGCCGTGGCCGGGGCCGGCGGCGTGGAAAATGCCATAGATGAACGATACCCCGATCAGCCCCCAATAAGCCGACCCATTGGCCTTGGCGGCGCGCAGCATACCCGCGAGCGCCTGATAGAAGAAGGCTTGCTGTCCGAGCAACCAGCCGACGAGGCCGGTCGCCCGTGCTGGGTGCGGGCCGGCATATCCGGCGAACTCTGCCCATACCTGCGTGGGCGCGCTGGCGCAAGCCAGCGTTGCGACCGCGATCAACGACAAAATCGGGCGAACGCGTTGCGCGCTGTTGCCGGCGATCACGGGCAAGTCACCGTCACCGTGTTGGCGAAGCTCGCCCCCATGCCGATGTTTGCCTCGGACGTGACAAGCGCTTGATCGAACTGCAACGTCGTCGGAAAATTGGTGTCCGGCGGTTTTTCGGTGGCCACTTTGCACCGCGCCGGCGCCCCGATGAGGGTTACCGGATCATCCTTCGCTATGGCGAAGTCGATGAAGAAGGTCGGATCGTAGATTTCGATTTTCAGTGTTTTGGCCTTCACCGGTTTCTTAAACGGCAGGGTGAAGTGCAGCGTCAACAATGTCGTCTTCGCATCATAGTTCATCCAATAGTCGGCAAGCGGCTCGTTAAACGCGTCCTTGTCGCGTTTGCCGTCAACCGTCGCATAGGTGAAATAGTCGAAGTCCTTGAGCGAATCGACGTTGACCTTGGCCAGCGGCTGCAGGGTTTCGCGCGTAAAGGTGTCGTTGGTTTTGGGGAATCCCATGGTCGCGAACGCCGAGAACATGTCATCGAACGTCCAGCTGTGACGGATCCCAGTCAGTGAGCCGTCGGGCGCGTAGAGAAATTTGCTTTGTATGGTCACCCAGACGTGCGGGTGCGCGGACGCGCTTGCGCTCGCCGCAAAGCCGCCTGCAAGAAAGAGCACGAAGATGTAGCGATGAATCATCGGCACCCGCACTCGCCGGCGTGGCGCCCCCGACGATACTCAATCACTCTAGGGCATGGAGTGGGGCGGAAACGAGGCCGCTTCAGTCGAATCAACGCAAGCCTGCGCCCCGCCAGCCGATGCGGTTAGTAATGATCCGTTGCGAGCAATGTTTACTGATGTTTACACTGCGCCGACCGGCGGGCACGGCCCTTCAGCCGGTTTTGTCTTTTAATGGCCTTGCAGGTAGGCCTGTGGCGTTTCCTCTCTGACATTGTCGAGGCCCACGGGCCGCCGGCAGGTGGCGCGCTTGAGGACGTGAGTGAATAGAGCGCAGCATGGTGCCAGGCCGATTGTTCGTGATCGTTCGAGAACGGCGCTATAATCCGCCCGCCCAGCACGGCCGCCGATCCGACCGAGCGCCACGATGCAAAGGTGGCGCCATATTTTCTCCAGCAACGAACGATATCTGGGCCGCAGCGACAGCGAATAATGGAAAATCTCAGCATGCGGACGCCTCGGCAGGCGCAAACGAGCGGCCGGATTAGCCGGGGTTGGCGCTCGCACGCGCGCGCGGTCCTTGTTGTTTTTTTGGTGGCCGTGGCTCATGCGGCTTTGGCGCAGACTGCGCCTTCCTTGGGCGGAGCTCCGTCCCCTTCGCAAGCTTCCCCTCCAGCCGCGTCCGTCGCTCCCGCGCAGCCTTCCGCGCCGGCGGCCACGCCGGCCCAACCCGCGCCATCAGCCGGAATTCAGAGTCCGCTGCCCAAACCAGCCAGCGCGTTCCCGGGCGTGCCATCGCCGGCGAATGCAAGGCCGGGGGCAGGAGAGCCTGCCATCGGCGGCGACCTACTGCCCCGGCAGCTCTCCTATGAGGGCATGATCCGCGATGCCGACTGGGTTGTGAAAGTGGTCATGGCCGGACTCGCTTTCGCCTCGCTCGTGACCTGGACCGTGTTCCTCGCCAAGATGTTCGAGCTACACAAGGCGCGTGTCGAAGTGCGGCGCGGCTTGCGAGCCTTGATCAATGCACCGACGCTTGCGAAGGCGCATGCAGAATTGCGCGACGGCAAGAGCGCAGTGGCGCAGCTGATGCGCGAGGCCGCACAGGAGATTCGGCTTTCGGCGCATGCGCGCGGCGATGGCCTCAAGGAGCGCATCGCGCTCCAGCTCGAGCGGCTGGAACTGGCGGCGAGCCGCAGGATCTCACGCGGGACCGGGTTGCTTGCCACCATCGGCTCGACCGCACCATTCGTCGGCCTGTTCGGCACGGTGTGGGGAATCATGAACAGCTTTATCGGCATTTCCAATGCGCACACGACCAACCTCGCCGTGGTGGCGCCCGGCATCGCCCAGGCGCTGCTGGCCACCGCCTTCGGCCTTATTGCCGCAATCCCCGCAGTGATGATCTACAACATGCTGGCGCGGCAGACCGCAAATTACCGGGCGCTGCTCGGCGACGCCTCGGCGCACATTCTGCGGCTCGTGAGCCGCGATCTGGATAGCGCCAATCTGCCGCTGCCGCGGGCTGCCGAGTAGGCGATGCGCCTAGGGCGGCAATAAGCAACCGAACAGGCCGACTTAAACCAATGGCCATTCGTCTCGATCACGGCGAAGACGAACTCGCCGAACTCCACGACATCAACGTCACGCCGTTCATCGACGTGATGCTAGTGCTCTTGATCATCTTCATGGTGGCGGCGCCGCTCGCAACCGTCGACGTTCCTGTCGACTTGCCTTCGGCGACGGCGCGGCCGCAGCAGCGGCCGAACAAGCCCATCTTTCTCACCATCAAGGCTGACCATACGCTCGCCCTCGGCGACGCCACGATCTCGCCTGCCGCGTTGCCTGGCGCGCTCGATGCCGCGACCGGTTCCAATAAACAGGAGCGCATTTTCCTGCGCGCCGACCGTGCCGTGCCCTACGGAGACGTCATGCAGGTGCTTAACGCACTGCGCGCTGCCGAGTATCTTAAGGTCGCGCTGGTCGGCCTGGAAATACGGACGAAGCAATGAGCGAGCGCTCGGTGCCTTGGTTCGAAGACGACCACCCGCGCGATCTCGTGCGCTGGTCTATTGCCGCTTCCGTGGTGGTCTGCCTGCATGCGGCGATGATCGCCGCCTATCTGTTCATGTGGCGGTCGCCGAATGTGGAGATCGGCGACGAAACCCCGGCGATTGCGATCGAGCTCACAGCACCGCAGATCGACCAGGTCGAGCAGCCGCAGGTGGAAAAGCCCAGCCCGCCGCAGCAGACCTGGCCCGACAGCATTACGCCGGTGCAAAAGACCCCGCCAAAGGCTCAGCAGACGCGCCCGGCCTCACGCACCAGCGTGCACGAAATCGAGCGGGCGCCGCGAATCGATCCATCGTGGCAATCGCTCCTGCTTCGACGTCTGCAGGAATTCAAGAACTATCCTTCGGGGGCGCGGCGGCGAAGGGAACAAGGTGTGGTGATGCTCGCCTTCAGCGTCGATCAAGACGGCCATGTCACAGCGCGGCATATCGTCAAAGGCTCCGGCTTTTCCGATCTCGATGCCGAGGTGCTAGCGCTCCTGGACCGCGCCCAGCCGCTGCCCGCCTTCCCCCCCAGCATGACGGAACGCGAGCTCAATCTGACCGTGCCAATCCGCTTCTCGCTGCGCTGACGCCGGTGTCATTGCCGCAGGGAGAATCCTGCTGATCGTAAAACGACAGTCGCTGCATTGGATCGCGCTTGCGAAGGCGCGACGTACTCAATCGACTCTGACGCTACCGGCGCCGGCCGTCGCTCGCTAATATGCTGCGCTCACAACGGGAGGAGTTGATGCGAACCAAACCTTGCCTGACCTCGGCGGACGTCAAGAAGATGCTGGACGCATGCGAGGCCAAGGCCACCGAGAGCAATTGGGCAGTGTCGATTTCCATTGTCGACGACGGCGGGTTCCTGCTCGGCTTTGCGCGGCGCGACGGCGCCGCGCCGATCACCGCCGAAGTTTCCTTGGGCAAGGCGCGCACGGCGGCGATGACCAAGCGGCCGAGCAAATTCTTCGAAGACCGCGTTAAGGAGCGGCCGGCCTTCGTCGGCTTTCCCGCCGGCATTTTGATTCAAGGCGGCGTCCCAGTGATACATCAGAACGAATGTGTCGGCGCAATCGGAGTCTCCGGCGTGCAATCGCAGGAAGACGAACAGGTCGCGCAAGCGGGCGCCAATGCACTCGGCTGAGGCCGAAGCAGCGGCGGCCGGTCGACTGCGCAATTGCTCGCGGTTCGAGCTGCCCCTCGCTGCGCATGTCCTTTGCGAAGCCCGGTGCGGGAACAGGCCGTTCCGGCAACCCGCCCGGCATGAAGGCAGCCGGCTTCTTGAAGATTGGCGAGGTGACCGCAACACCAGAGCAAGTTGGCAGCTTGGCGTCAGAGCGCCTGGATAACCGTCACAGCTCAATCCTAAAGAGAAAAGTTGCAAGCTACTCTAGCCACAAGACAATAAGAACGGAAACCATCGGCGCAGGGAGGATCGCATGTTGGTGCGCTGCATGTCGCTCTGCTTGGCGCTCGCCGCCGCCATGCAAACCGCGTGGGCGCAATCGGTGGCGGACTTTTATCGCGGACAGTCGATCTCGATGGTGGTCAGTTCCTCGGCCGGCGGCGGCTATGACACGCTCTCGCGCGCGGTCGCCCGGTATTTGGCAAGGCATATTCCGGGCATTCCCCCAGTCATCGTGCGCAACATGCCAGGCGCCGGGGGGATTTTGGCGATGAATTACCTGGCCAATGTCGCGCCGCGTGACGGGTTGACCATCGGCCAGGTGCAGAACAACACGCCATTCGAACCGCTGCTCGGCACGAAAGAAGCAAATTACGATGCCACCAAGCTGACGTGGCTCGGCACCCCATCGGTCGAGACCGGGCTGCTGGCGGTATGGCACACCTCAAAGATCCGCACGCTCGCTGACGCCCGCAAGATCTCCTTCACTGCGGGTTCCTCCGGGGCCAACTCGACGCCGAGTTTTTATGCCCGACTGCTACAGGAGCTGCTGGGCCTAAAGATCAAGATCGTGGTCGGCTATCCGGGCCTCAACGAGGCCTATCTCGCCATGGAGCGCGGCGAACTCGACTCGTTCGGCGTGATTTTCTGGTCCTCGCTGACCTCGACCAAGGCCGACTGGATCAAAGAGAAGAAAATCCGCATCCTGCTGCAATACGGACCCGAGAAGGAAGCGGCGCTGCCGGACGTGCCCTATGGACCCGATCTGGTGAAGAACGACGATGACAAAAAACTGTTCGAGGCTTCCTACGCACCGCTCGCGGCCGGCCGCCCCTTCGTGGCGCCGCCCGGCTTGCCGCCGGAGCGTGCGGCCGCATTGCGCGCCGGCTTGTTTGCTACCTTCCACGATCCGCAATTCCTCGCCGAAGCAGCCAAGACGCGCCTGCTGGTCAACAAGCCCATTTCGGGCGAAGCCATGCAGGCACAGATCGCCCGGGTTTATCAGATGCCTCGGCGCATTATCGCCCGCCTGCGTCGCATCGCTCAGAAAGAATAACTGCGCGGCCGGCGCCAGGCCGCCGCCAAATGGGACGGGCCGGCACTCTCATTTCGGCCGAAGCGAACGATCGAGTCGTCCCTGCAGCGCTGGATTGCTTGCCCGCCATGCTCGTTACGCATCAAGCTCCTTGAAATAGCGATAGATGCCCCACTGGCTGAACGGGATGCGCCGTTCCGAGGCGAGGTAGGCGGCGATGCGCGGACGCCTGGCCACGCGGCCGTGCAGCGCGATGAGCAGCGGCACTTTGCGTTCAAATCGGTGCATGCGCTTGGGGAAGGCGTAGCGCAAACCTTCGACGATCTGGAACAGCGACAGATCGACATAGCAGAGCCGGCGGCCGACCATATAGGTGCCACCGTTCTGCTTGAGCACGCGTTCGAAATAGCCCAAAGATTTCGGCACGCGGTAACGCCAGAAATCGGCGGTGCGTCGCTTGGCCGCCGGCTTCTGCTCCTCGTAGTAGAGCCAGCCGGACACGGGATGATGGGTGTCGTGGATGTGAACGACGAGATCGGAGACGGTGAGCTGCAGCTGATGCGCCCACATTCGTCCCGCTTCGTCTGACGGGGCGAGATTAAGCCGTGGGCCGAGATAGAACAAAATGAGTGCGGTCTGCGCGATGACGTCCTTGCCGGCCTTCAGAAACGGCGGCGCGTAAGGCGGATGCGCGACACGCCGGCCTTCGAGCACTTTCTGCATCGCCGCCATGCCGGCTTTGCCGCGCCGCGCCACATCGACGTAGTCGGCGCCGGCCTCCTCCAGTGCCAGGCGGATGAATTCGCCGCGGCCCTGAATGGTCGGCCAGTAATAGAGCTCGTAGCGCATCGATCAGCCCGCCGCGTCCCTGTATTGCTCGTCGCTCACCGGCTCCATCCAGGTCACATGCTTGCCGTCGAGCGCTTCCTGGATGGCGAGGTGGACCATCAAGGTTGCCGGTCCGGCGCCGTGCCAATGCTTCTCGTTGGCCGGGATCCACACCACGTCGCCGGCTCGCACCTCGCGTAGCGGACCGCCCCAGCTCTGCACGCGGCCGATGCCGGAGAGGATGCAAAGCGTCTGCCCGAGCGGATGCGTGTGCCAGTGGGTCCGCGCGCTCGGCTCGAAGCGCACGAAGGCGGAGCGAACGCGCGCGGGCGCCGGCGCCTCGATAATGGGATCCTGCCAGACGGTGCCGGTGAAAGAGTCCGCCGGTCCCCGGCGCGAGGGGGCCGATCCAGTGGGGCGAATATCCATAATTGTCTCCTCCGCGCGGCACCCCTTCTCCAGCCCCGCAGCTAGCCGGGCTAGAGGAGTTCGGCCGCAGAGCGGTAAGATAGACGAAATTTTGCCGCGATACGCCCGCCGATTATCGATTGAAGCTCATTCGCGATGGCAGGCAGCCGCTGCACCCGGTATGATGCAAAACGCGGCTGGAGGGATCATGCGAAATCTTGCACGCAACGCCCCGACGCGCATCTGCGCCCTGGCGCGCCTCGTTGCGCTCCTTGCCGGCGTGCTGGCGCTTGGCGCGTGCTCAAAATGCGATGTGCCGGATTTCACCCATTGGGGTTCGGCAGCGCCATCGCATGCCTGTGATTAGCGGCCGGCCCCTGCACTGACTTCTGCAGCGCAGCGGACTAATCGGTCATGATGAACCGGTCCGAAGCAAAAGCAGGGCACGGTTGCGCTATTTGCATTCGCCGCCGGTATCCGTGACCTCGGTCGGGCGCGAAGACTGGCCAGGCGAGCCCGGCGCATGCGCTTGGTCTGGCGGTGCGTCGGAGCGGGCGCGCAGATCATCGCGCGAGCGCAAGTAGGGGTCGGCGAGTTGCCGCGGCGACAGCGCCGCAAGATCGGCAGCAGCGCCGCCGCGCCAGCGCGTCCAGATCAGCCGGCAGAGCATTGTCAGAAGCGCAAGCTGAACAAACAGACCCAGATACGAGGGCGCGCCCGCGAGATCGCCGAGCAGGCCGCGCCCAAATAAGATCCCAAACAAGCCGCAGCCGAGGAACCCGGCGGCGAATCCGCCAAGCAGCCCGCCGCGGTTGAACAGTCGACTCAGCGATCCCCCCGAAAAGGTATCCGGTCCGACCTGTGCGGCACGCGCCCAGTGAGGGCTCGAACCGGCATCGCTTCCCAAGTTGCTCTCTGACCGCTCGGACGTCTCAGCCTTGGAACCGAGCGAGGCGAAGGCGGCGAGCGCGGCAGCGCCGAGGCCGCATTCACCGGCGAGCTGCGCCTCGGCGTTATCAGGCCCGATGAGCACAGCTGCAGCGAGCGCGGCCATTCTAACAAGGTACCGGATCCACCGTGCAGATGACACGATCTGTCGCCTCCATCGGACGGCTGGTGGCATGACGTTTGGGCAACTGTTTGGGCGTGCAAGCCCGGCGATACGCGCTACGCGACCGAGCAGGCGCCTTAAGGATAGGCGAGCCCTGTTCGGCAAAACCTGCCGCAAAGCGCCGCGCGCGGGTGTGTCGCAGCGCTGTGCTCTTTCGCAACAGTATTTGTCCGCGGCGTCCGAGCACCGCGTAAACGGGATATAAACAATAAGGAAAATGCATAGTCGCAAAGGAAAGCCCTGAAATCTGGATGAGGTGGGGGCTGCAGCCTCAGGCGGCCATGGAGTCCTTCACCTTTTCGACAAGCTGTTTGAGTGTGAAGGGCTTTGCCAGGAAATCGAATTTGCCGTCCGCAGGCAGATGCTTCTGGAACGCATCCTCCGCGTAACCGGAAACGAAAATGACTTTCAGGTCGGCATTGCGACTGCGCAATTCGCGCAGCAGCGTCGGTCCGTCCATTTGCGGCATGACCACGTCTGATACGACGAGGTCGACCCGGTCGGCCGATTTTTCCAACACCTCGATTGCCTGGAGTCCGTTGCCGGCCTGCAGCACTGTGTAGCCGCGCGAGGCGAGGCCGCGCGCATTGAGCGCGCGCAGCCCCTCTTCGTCCTCGACCAGAAGAATCGTGCCCTGGCCGGTGAGATCGGCGCCCGCTGCGTGCCGCACTTTTTCCTGGGCACCGAGCGCTCCGGCAGTGACCGGTGCTTCGGCGGTAGCAGCCGGATTCTCGCGGGTGCTCGCCACGTGGCGCGGCAGGAAGATGCGGAAGGTCGTGCCCTTGCCTTCGACACTGTCGAAATACACGAAGCCGCCGGTCTGCTTGACGATGCCGTAGACGGTGGAAAGGCCGAGACCGGTGCCCTTGCCCACCTCCTTGGTGGTGAAAAACGGCACGAAGATCTTGTCGCGAATCGCCTCGGGAATGCCGGCGCCGGTATCGGCGACCTCGATTAGGACGTAATCGGCGGCAGGCAAGCCCTTGGCATTATAGCGCATGCGCTCCGGCGCGGTCACATTCATGCTGCGCAGCTCGAGCTGCCCACCATTCGGCATGGCGTCGTGCGCGTTGATCGCCAGATTCGTGATCACCTGCTCGAACTGCAGCAGGTCAGCCTTGACCGGCCACAGATCGTGTCCGTGCAACACATTGAGCGTGATCTTTTCGCCGAGAAGCCGGCGCAGCACTACGGTGAGATCGCTCAACACCTCGCCGAGATCGAGCACTTGCGGCCGCAATGTCTGCTTGCGCGAAAACGCCAAGAGATGGCGCACGAGGCTCGCCGCCCGGTTGGCGCTCTGTCGAATTTCGATGATGTCGTTATACGAGGGATCGGTCGGCTTGTGAGTGTTGAGCAGAAAATCGTTGGCCAGGATGATTGCGTTTAGCATGTTGTTGAAATCGTGCGCCATGCCGCCCGCGAGCTGGCCGATCGATTCCATTTTTTGCTGCTGAATGAGCCTGTTCTCTAGCGCCCGCTGCTCGGTGGTTTCCAGCGCATAGATGATGGCGGCTTCCGGGTCGCGCTCTTCTTCGCCGACCGCGGTCACGTAGAAGCGCCCGCTGCGTTCGCCCTCACCCGCCAGCGTGGCGTCGACCGGGGCGATGTCGCCCTTGCCCTGCGCCGCCTCATCAATGGCGGCTTGGAGCGTCGGCCAGTCGCGCGGCGCGACGATGGCTCGAATCGAGCGGTCTTTCTCGCCGCTCGGCAGTAGCCCCCCGAACAGGCGTGCGAACAGCGCATTGGTGCGCACGATGCCGCCGTTGCGATCGATGGTGGCGATCGCCATCGGTGTGTGATGAAAGAAGCGCATGAAGCGCACCTCGGCAGCGCGCTGCGGATCGGTCCCATCGCCGCGCGCGCGATTGAGCACGAGCGTGCGCGACGTGCCCGGCCGGCCGTCGGCGCCGAAGGCGACCTTGTGAAACAGGCGAACCGGGAGGGTGCGGCCGGAGCGCGTCTTCAGATCGAGATCGAGCAGTTCCGTCTTCACCTCGCCCGGAGCCGCCCGCAGCGTCGTCAACAAGGCGGCGCCGTCGCCGGAGACGAGATCGCCAAGCTTGAGGCCCGCGCAGGCGACCTGCGCCGGATCGCGCTCGAGCCAGCTGGCGAGCGTGGCGTTCACATAGACGATCTCGCCATCAGCATCGACAGAAAAGAAGCCGGCCGGCGCGTGGTCAAAATAGTCGAGGGCGTGCCGCAATTTCTGGAACGCGTTCTCCTGCCGCTGGCGATCGCGGGTCACGTCGCTCACCGACCAGACGGTCAAGCCCCGAGCGTGGCTGGCGACGCCGAGCGGCCGAATTTTCATGCGCAGCCAGCACGCCGGCCGGCCATGCGAGGCGGCGATCCACACCTCTTCCTGCAGGCGCTTGCCTTCGCGCGCGCCCTTAAGCAAGCGGTAGATCGCCTCGGAGGCTTCGGCATCGCCGATGAACGCGCGCTCGACCGGTCGTGCGTCGTGCACCTCTGCCGCCCCGATCAGGTCGAGGTATGCGGCGTTGGCGTAAATCACCCGGCCGGCCTGGTCGGTGACCACGATGGCATCGAAAGCATTGTCGAGAACAGACTGGATCAGCGGATCGTTAACCGCCGGTGCCGAAAGCCGCAGAATGCCGCTCGCCAGCGCCAACAAGCCGAACACGCCGACGGTCGCCAGAACGGCGAGGAACACGAAGACATAGGGTTCGCCATGGTGGCGGCCGAGCAGCACGATAGCGGATGGGGCGCCGATCAGCATGATGGCGACCAGCAGCACCAGAAGGATACGGCCGGCGCCGACGGCCCGGCCGGTGACCGCCCGCACCGGCATCGGGTCCTCGGCTTGCCCGCTGAAGCCGTCCGTCGTCATGGCCTCATCAGTCATGTTGCGCTTTCAGTGACCCCGCCGCCGTTCGCAAAAGCCTTGGCAAGGCTGTTTCTCCTGCGCCATCACCAGGCGCGGCAAGAGAGAATCAACGAGCGCTCCTGAATTCTAACGAGCGTGGCCGCGGCGGAAAACCGGGCTGCGGGGCCGCCGCTGCGGTGGGCGGCGCCACCGCAGCCGCATTGCGCAGCCGTTGCGGGCGCCTTGAAAATTCGGCGGCGCCGCGACTGCGCAGACTTTGCCCATGGTACGGTCAATACCGCCTTCCCTGGTTTCACGAGCGCCTTTGCCATTAATCTGCCGTTTACCAAGGAGACCCTCGTGACGCCGTGCCTGGCGTTAATGCCGCGCACGGCTGTTAATGTTTCGTTGCTATTCGCCGGCAAGTGTTACCGGCCGTCGTTAGCCCGTGGCGAACGCCCGCGCTGAGGGGGGACTAACGCCCGCACTGAGGGGGACTCATGGCGTTCTTCGGTGGTATGCCCTTCGCGGCCCAGTTTTTGCTCGCATTCATCATCGTGCTCGGGCTGATCGGCGCGACCGCATGGCTGGTGCGCCGCTTCGCCGCCGGCCGGATTGGCGGCAGCGCGCTGCGCGGTCGGCAGCCGCGGCTCGCAGTGATCGATTACGCGAGCATCGATGGGCGCCGGCGCCTCATTCTCGTGCGCCGCGACAATGTCGAGCACCTGGTGATGATCGGAGGGCCGACCGACATCGTGGTGGAAGCCAATATCGTGCGCTCCGCTGCGGTGGCCGCCGCACGCGCGCCCGCCGCGGTCGACCCGCTGCGACGTGCCATTCCGATGTCGGACGGCGCCGGAGCCAATGGATGGGCGAACGGACCGGCAAACGTAGCTCGGTCGGCACAGTCGGAAGCCACATCGCGCCTGCAGCGCGACGTGGTCGCGACTCTAGCCGACGAACCTGCCGGCCCGCGCAACCGCGCGCAAGTCAATGCGCGGCCTCAACCGGTAGTGCCGCGGCCGCGGCCGGAAGCGCAACAGGAAACGCGAGAGGAAAACCGGCAAGAAGCCCGGCCGGACGGCCGCCAAGAACCGCGCCTGTCGCCGCCGCAGCCCGGCGCGGAAGGCTCGCCGGCAACCGACCAGGCCCTGGCCGAGATGGCCCAGCAGCTCGAAGCGGCCTTGCGCAAGCCGGTGGCCAAAGCCGACAAAAGCGACGCGCACGAGCCGCGCCCGGCCGCCATGCCGAAGCCGGTTACCCCGGCAGACGCAGCGGCAACTCCGCCGCAGTCGGCTGTGCCATTCTCCGCCCCGCGCGCCGGGCGTGCGAACGTGACGGAAAGCAAGGGCATCGATGCCAAGCCGCAGGGTTCCGGCAAGCCGCATTACGACGACCTCGAACAAGAGATGGCGAGCCTCTTGGGGCGCTCCGGCGCCAAAAACTGACAGTTGAGGATTCGACCGACAAAGTGACGAAAATCCATTGGGGCTGCCGCATTGTGTCACAGCCGCGGCGGTCCGCTAACAGCGCTCCTGTGCACGGCAGCGCCTCTCAACGCGTAACACTGCCCGCATCGTGGTGCGCGCTGCTTGGCACCGCGCTGTGCCGGTGTCGATGGGCATGCCGACCGTGGAGTGTCGCTGCGATTTAAGGGGTCTTTTCGTAGTGGTGGGCGGTTTGACGCTGGCCGCGGATCAGCCCCAAACCTGCCGGGCTACCTCGACCACGCGCTCGAGCTTGCGGTATTGATCCTCGGCACTAAGCAGATTGCCGACCACGTCGGAGGCAAAGCCGCATTGCGGCGAGAGCGCGAGTTGGTCGAGCGGGACAAATCGGCTCGCTCGGTCGATCCGCCGCTTGAGCGCCTCGACCGTTTCCAGTTCCGGCACTTTGGTGCTGACGAGACCCAGCACCACCACCCTGCCCTTCGGCACGAAGCGCAGCGGCTCGAACGAACCCGCGCGCGCGGTATCGTATTCGAGCAGAAAACGCTGGTGCGGCAATTCGTTGAACAGCCGTTCGGCAATGGCGTCGTAGGAGCCCTCGCGATGCCACATGCTGCGCTGGTTGCCGCGGCAGAGATGGATGCCAAATGTTACGTGGGGAAAACCGGCGACCAAAGCCGCCTCGGCCTTGAGCGAGCGGGCGAAGTTTTGCGCGGGATCCTCGCCCCGCCCGCGCATCTGCGCAAGCGACGGCGGATCGACATAAGCGGTAAAGCCGGGCGCATCGACGTGCACGTAGCGGCAGCCGGCCTCGACCAAGCTCGCAACGATCTGCCGTTCGATGGCAACAACGTCGGCGAGGAAGTGATCCATGTCGCGATATACGGCAGTCGAGCTTTCGTAAGCGAAGCGCTGCGAGATGCGGTCCGGCCCGATCAGTGACACCTTTGCGGGTCTTTGCGCCACCGCCGCGACAAAGCGGTATTCCTCGAGCGGAATGTTGTGCGCGAGCTTGAGCCGCGCCTTGGCGGGACGGCGATGCGACACCGCCGTGCCGCGATCGTGCATCTGGCTGATGTCCCACCGTTGCCCGGGTGCCGCGCCCTCGACGCGCTGCTCGTACACTTTCAACCTCGACAGGCTCGCATCGTAGCCTTCGACCGAGGCGCCGAAGCTGTCCTGAAAATTCAGCCTGCGCATCTCGCCGTCGGTGACGACGTCGAGCCCCGCGCTCTGCTGCAGCCGCACCGCCTCGCGCACCGCTTCGTCTTCCGTCGCGCGCAGCGTTGCGGCGCTGATCGCGCCGTCATCGAAGCGCAGCCGTGCCTCCCGCAGTGCCGGCGGGCGCAGCAGGCTGCCGACCACATCGGTGCGAATCGTTGCCAGCTCGCGCTTGGCGCCGGGAGGCGCCTCAAGGATTGGATCCATGCTTTGCCATCACTTCCCGATCAGGGTGCGCAATGTGCATGAGCGCGAGCGCGGCATCAACCGCAGCTCACGCAATGCGGCACGCACCGTGCCCACGGCCTGGAGACAGGCGCGCGGGGCCGGCGTGAAGTTGACGACAGGCTCGACGCTGCGGATTTACTTCCCCGCCGCGGCCGAAGAGATCAGGTTGGATTTTCACATAACGCGCCCGCGTGTCGGCAAGCCGGGCTTGCGCCACCATCAGACGATCGCCCCTCGTCACCGCCGGCCCTTGGTCGAGGCGGCCGGCGAGAACCGAGACCGGCGGCCGCGGCCCATGCTTTACTGCGCGGCGACTCTGCCCGCCTGCTCCTCGTCATAGAGCCGCGACAGGATCCGGCGCGCGGCGAGCGCGCCCGCATCGGCGTTGATGTCAACCTGTGGCGGATTGGTAAAGATATTCAGATTGCGTTGCTGAGCAGAAAAAACCGCAACATCTTCCAGGAATGCTGTCCGGATTTGCTCGAAGATTTTGTTCGTCGTTTGCGGGTTCTCAACGTCGAAATCGTGGGCCTGACCCCAGAAATAGTGCGAAGTGGTCTCGGTCTCCGGCGTAATGGCGTTGAGATTGCGCATACCGATGCCGCCGACGCGTCTGCCCTCCGGAGCGCCGGTGCCTGTCGGGGTAGCGCCGACATCGAGCCGCAAGAAGGCGGGCGGCACGAAATCGATGATCTGCCAGCGGTCCACATTGCCGGTGAAGCCGCCCACCTTCTTAAACGTGGGCGGCGCCTCCTGATCGATTATCCAACGCGTGACGACGACGTTGTCGGCCGCGCGGGTGACGCCCACCTTAGCATGCTCGGCGAGCGCCAGGTTGCCGATCGTGGTATCGTGCACGAAGGCAAGGTGGGTTAGATCGAGCAGATTGTCGACGATAAGCTGCCAATTGGCCTCGACATGCAGATACGAGGCCTTGGCGCCCCACTTGGGATCGTCCAGCCAATGAAAATCGGTGATTGTGGCCGGGTCGGCGAGAGCCGGATCCCCCATCCAGATCCAGACCCAGCGATGCCGTTCGACCATCGGATAGGTTCGCACCCGGGCGCTGTGGGGAATGTGCGTTTGCCCGGGAATGCGCACGCACAGCCCGTCCGCGCCGAACCGTAGTCCGTGGTAGTGGCACTGCAACGCGTCGCCAAAGAGCTTACCCATCGACAGCGGCAGGTGCCGGTGCGGACAGCGATCTTCAAAGGCGACCGGCGTCCCCGCTTCGGTGCGGAATAATGCGATCGGCTCACCGAGGATCATGCGCGAAAGCGGGTTGCGACTGATCTCGGCGCCGGTGGCCGCGACGTACCAATGATTGCGCAGGAACATCGAGCGCTTCTCCGCTGGCGTTTCCTCGTGCTGTGCACTTTAGCTCACTGCGGCGGCGCGCGGGAGGGGCGAGCCGCGGAACGGCAAATATCCATGGACTTGTTCCGCTTCGGCTCGGGGCAGGTACAGCGAGACTCCGTTGATTTAGGTCAAAACACGAAGAGCGAGGCCGGTGTAACTGTGGCCATGGCGCGATCGCCTGACGCTATCGCCCCCTGCTCCTTGGAGCCCGATCACCCCTCGGGAACACGCAGCCATGAACTCAACGGTAAAAAAGCGATCCATCATCATAGGCGGCCACAAGACCAGCATCAGCCTTGAAGACAACTTTTGGACGAGTCTCAAACAGATCGCACGCGGCAGCCGCATCCCCGTGTCGGACGTCATTGCCTCCCTTGATGCGGGACGGGAGAACGGCAATCTCTCATCCGCCATTCGCGTTTTTGTTCTCGGCCAGTACCGCACGATGGCCGCGGCGGGCGTGCAACGCGATCATGCGGGCGACTTGTACGAGGCAAGCAGTCCCTGAATGTTCAAAGGCGGGCGTCTACAGGCCGACCTACCCGCCCTCGATAGGACGTCACGCTCGGCATTGTGCGCCGAGCAGCAGCCGCGCCAACTCTTATCATCAACAACGGGCGTTTTTACGATTTGGCGGATCCATTTGGACGCGCCGATTGCGTCGTTTCACAAACTATTTTGGGCAGATGCTTGCCCCGGATAGCCGAACGCGTGGCCGTTGAACTGGCGCAATCAGGGCCGAAAACGTATCGCGGTCATCGGTCCCCCGACGAGGCACGGACGATAATGCGCGACAATGGCGGTGATCGGTTCCGCTCAAATCTTAACCAGCGGTCACCGGGCGTGGTAAATAGACGACCGAAACCGGAGTAGCCACCAATCGACTTCGCCCTCACCGAGCTCCAGCAGGACGTGCGCGATGCGGTTGCGAAAATCTGTGCGCACTTCGGCGACGATTATTGGCTTGCCCATGATCGCAACGGCGAATTCCCCGAAGATTTTCGCCGCGCCATTGCCGCCGGCGGCTGGCTTGGCATCTGCATTCCGCCAGCCCATGGCGGCTCCGGGCTGGGCATCAGCGAAGCCGCAATCATGATGGGCACCATTGCCGAGTTGGGGGCCGGCCTGTCCGGGGCGTCGGCGGTGCACATGAATATTTTCGGGCTCAATCCGGTCGTTCGCTACGGCACCGAAGAGCAGAAGCAGCGCATGCTGCCGCCGATCGCAGCCGGCAAGGAGAAAGCCTGCTTCGCGGTAACTGAGCCGAATGCGGGCCTGCAAACGACCAAGCTCGCGACGCGCGCCGAGCGTCGCGGCGATCGCTACATCATGAGCGGCGAGAAGGTCTGGATCTCCACGGCACAAATCGCCGACAGGATGCTCATTCTGGCACGCACCACGCCGCTTGCCGCGGTGAAGAAAGCGACCGACGGTTTGAGCCTATTTTACACAGCGCTCGACCGCCGCTTCGTCGAGGTGCGCGCGATCGAGAAGATGGGACGCGCCGCCGTGGACTCCAATCAGCTGTTCATCGACAGGCTGGAAGTTCCCGTCGCGGATCGCATCGGCGAGGAAGGAAGCGGCTTTAAGTACCTTCTGGACGGACTAAATCCCGAACGCGTTCTGGTCGGCGCCGAGGCGATCGGGCTGGGCCGCGCAGCTTTGCGCAAGGCGACCACCTACGCGAAAGAGCGCGTCGTGTTCGAGCGCCCAATCGGACAAAATCAGGCAATCCAGCATCCGCTCGCCGCCTGCTGGATGGACCTCGAAGCGGCGCAGCTCATGGTGCTCAAGGCAGCCTCGCAATACGACAACGGCGAGCCATGTGCACCGGCGGCCAACGCCGCCAAATATCTCGGTGCCGAGGCCGGACACAAAGCCTGCCAGACCGCATTGATGACCCACGGCGGCTACGGCTATGCCAAGGACTATCATGTCGAGCGCTATTTCCGCGAAAGCATGATCCCGCGCCTTGCGCCGGTTTCGCGCGAGCTCATTTTTTGCTTCATTGCCGAGAAAGTTTTGGGCTTGCCGCGGTCGTATTGAACGGTCCGCTCGCCCGGCCAAACACGATCTCCGCCCTACGCAAATGCGTATGGACGTGAAAACCTGACCGAACCCAAAGCGCCGCCCCAATCGCTCAAGGCTTCCTCTTACCTCGCCATCCGAGACTCTTTGGTGGGGCTCCGCGCGTTCCGCGCACCGCGGAACTCGGGCGGCCGCGTCGGGGCGCGTTAGGCAGGTGGGCGCCTCATTTTCTCTGATGGCGCCGCCTTCATTTCGTCGGAATAAGCTTTCTACTCTTCCGGCGCATGGGTCACGTCATCAAGCTCGCGCGCTCGATCGCCTACGCCGAGGGAGCGCGACAGATACTCGACGTCTGTCACCCGGCCGGGGCCGTGTCGGCACCTGTCGTCGTCTTTTTTTATGGCGGCGCTTGGCGCAGCGGCAACAAGCGGCTTTACCGCTACGCGGCCAAGGCGCTGGCGCGGCGCGGCTATGTCGCGGTAGTTCCGGACTATCGCATTTATCCGCAGGTCCGGTATCCTCTCTTCCTCGAAGACGGCGCGCTTGTCGTCCGCTGGGCGAAGGACAATGTGACACGCTTCGGCGGCGATCCGGATACGATTTTTTTGAGCGGGCACTCGGCCGGCGCCCACATCGCAGCGATGCTCGCGCTCGATACCCGCTGGCTGCAAGCGGTCGGGCTTAGGCCCGCCCGCGATGTTGCGGGCCTGATCGGGCTCGCCGGCCCGTACGATTTTATGCCGCTGCGCGACGATGTCCTGAAGGTGATTTTCGGCGGAGAGAACCGGCCGGAAGCGCAACCGATATCCCACGTGCGCTCCGGCGCACCGCCAGCGCTGCTATTGACCGGCAGCAAGGATCGCGTGGTCGAGGCCGGCAATGCGTCGCGGCTTGCGGCGGGGCTGCGTGCAGCCGGCAATATCGCCACCGCTCGAGTCTACTCGCGCGTGGGCCATTGTCTGATCGTCGCCGCGCTCGCGCCCTTCGTGCGACTTCTCGTGCCGATCTGGCACGACATCGATGGTTTCATTGCAGAAACGCTGCGCGCGCGTTCGCACCCCGCTGCCATGGCGCGGCCAAGCGGTAAGCGGCCGACCGATACCTCTTTCCCCTCAAACAGAAGCCGCATCGCTACAGGATGCATGAATTTGCAAATGGCGGGCGATTGCGGCGCCTCCAATGGTCCCTGCCCTGCCGATCCGATCCGAAGTGTCCCGAAGCGATCACTCCTCGCGATAGACCCGCTCGCGGCGCTCATGGCGCTCCTGCGCCTCGATCGACAAGGTGGCGATCGGGCGAGCCTCTAGCCGCTTTAGCGAGATCGGTTCGCCCGTTTCCTCGCAATAGCCGTAAGTGCCGTCCTCGATGCGGGCGAGCGCGGCGTCGATCTTGGCGATCAACTTGCGCTGGCGGTCACGGGCACGCAACTCGATGGTGCGGTCGGTTTCCGATGAGGCCCGATCGGCGAGGTCAGGATGGTTCTGACTCTCGTCATGCAGATGCTGCAGCGTTTCCCTGGCTTCTCGGAGGATTTCTTCGCGCCATTCGAGCAGCTTTATCCGGAAATACTCGCGCTGGCGCTCGTTCATAAATGGTTCTTTGTCGTTCGGCCGATAAGGACGCTCCGATCCGGATGCCCCTTTACCGTTCTTAGAATATCTCTCGTCGGATCGACCGTTTTTGCTCTTTGCCGACTGCATTTACCCTCACTCCACACGCGCAACCGGCGCGCGATACCCCGGCGGGCTGGCCTATATATCCGCGGTCCATGACAGAGACAATAAGATGCTGCAGGCCGACAGCGTAAAGTGTCGTTGCGCTGCAACATCGGATCGGATAGCCCAGCCCCGCGGGGGCTGCGCCTTGCCCTTTGCCCAACATTTGCCAAAAATCCCGGGCGGCGCGACCGGGCGGGTTCTCGGCCAGTACCCCGATCGCGGCGGGAGTAGCTCTGCGCGAGGTCGGCCGTCACCGATTTAAGGCAAGGGATTTGCCCGCGCGCGGCGACGAGCTTAACTACCAAACGCGCGGCGGCCGGGCGTGAACGTCCCGCCCCCGGCGTTCAACCGGATCCTCGATGCCCTTCTCGAGCACGGTCCGCGCGTCAATGCCACCGAGCGTGCCCCGCGGCCCCTGCGGCTGCGACACGGCCGTTCACCGACAGTAAAGCCGTGATCGATGCCCCATCGGGAAGTCCACGCCGACAAGGGTTCCACAAAAATTGCCCCGCAGGCCGATGCAGTCCAACGAGGTTAGGACGGGGGTGCGCTTGTGAGCGTGAACTCGTTCGTGCTGTAGTCCTGCTGCGAGCTCAACGGACAAGAACGCATGCGCTTTGAAGGCACCAGCGCCTATGTAGCTACCGATGATCTGAAAGTCGCGGTCAATGCTGCGATCGCTTTGGAGCGCCCGCTCCTGGTCAAGGGCGAGCCGGGCACCGGCAAGACCGTGCTGGCCCTCGAGATAGCAAAGGCGATCAACGCCCCGCTCATCGAATGGCATATCAAATCGACCACCAAGGCGCAGCAGGGACTTTATGAGTATGACGCGGTGACCCGCCTGCGCGACAGCCAGCTTGGCGACGCCCGTGTGCGCGACATCCGCAATTACATCAAGCGTGGCAAGCTTTGGGAAGCGTTCGTCGCCGGCGAGCGGCCGGTGCTCTTGATCGACGAGATCGACAAGGCGGATATCGAGTTTCCCAACGACCTGCTGCAGGAACTCGACCGCATGGAATTCTTCGTCTACGAGACCGGGGAAACCGTGCGCGCCCGGCGTCGCCCGATTGTCGTCATCACCTCCAACAACGAAAAAGAATTGCCGGACGCCTTCCTGCGCCGCTGCTTCTTTCACTACATCCGCTTTCCCGATGCCGATACCATGCGCGCGATCATCGAGGTGCACTTCCCGGGCATCAAACAGCGCCTAGTGGCCGAAGCGCTCAAGCTCTTTTACGAGATTCGCGACGTGCCGGGGGTGAAGAAGAAGCCCTCGACATCAGAGCTGCTCGACTGGCTCAAGCTGCTCATGGTCGAGGACATTTCTGCGGAGACCCTGCGCGAGCGCGAACCCAAGAAACTCATCCCGCCGCTGCACGGCGCGCTGCTCAAGAATGAGCAGGACGTGCACCTGTTTGAGCGGCTCGCTTTCATGGCGCGACGAGAACGGCGGTAATCGCAGCAAGGGAATGCGCCACTCAAACGCGAGCTCCCTTGCGTCACTCAAACCGCGTGCTCTCTTGCCGGCGGGAACGCGATCATGACGCGACCGAGCGGCCGCCCGGGGGCGCGCCTGCGATTTCGCATACCCTGCAAATGCGCTACGCTAGCAGGGCCAAGGGGAAACGCCATGGATGGAAAGCTCACGCGTCGTGGCGTGATCGGCGGCTTTGCGGCAATCGCGGCCGGCGCCGGCGCGGCGAGCGGCGAAGAGACGTGGCCGTCGCGCACCATCACCATCGTTCACGGCTTTCCCGCGGGCGGTCCTTCGGACGTGGTTGCGCGCCTGCTTGCCGAGTACCTGCAAAAAGCTATGGGTCAAGCGGTCATCGTCGAACCGCGCACCGGCGCCTCGGGCACTGCCGCCGCAACCTTCGTCGCCCACGCCGCGCCCGACGGCTACACCCTCATGGTAATTCCGTCCGGCCACGCGAGCACCGCCGCCACCTTCGCCCACCTGTCCTATCGCCCGGTGGATGACTTCACGACGATTTCGTTGATCTGCGAATATCCATACGTGATGTGCACGAACACCGATAGCGGCATCAAGAGCCTCGCCGACCTGGTGAGCGCAGGGCACGAGCGATCGACCCCGCTGCTCTACGGCTCGCCGGGCGTCGGATCAGGGCCGCATCTCGCCATCGAATTGTTCGCGCTCAAGACCAAGATCAACGTGCAGCACGTGCCGTTCCATGGCAGCGCACCGGCGGTCGAGGAACTGGTTGCCGGCCGGCTCGATTTCATGATGGACCCGCCGGCGACCCTGCTCAGCTTCGTCAAGAGCGGTAAGCTCAACGCGCTCGCGGTCTCCAGCGCCAAGCCTTATTTCGCCCTGCCCAAGACGCCGACGATCGCGCAAAGCGGCATCAAAGAATTCGACCTCCGCGCCTGGCAGGGCCTGGTCGCGCCGGCAAATCTGCCCGATCCGATCGTGACCCGATTGGATGTCGAAGTTGCCCACATGCTGCAGGAGCCGGAGATTGTCGAGCGGCTGCACGCCTTCGGCAACGAGCCGGCTCCATCGACGCCGGAAGCTTTTGAGAAACGCCTGACCAACGACATCGCGCTGTGGACGGCGCTCGCCGACGAGATTCATTTCCAGCGCATCTGAGAACCCGCCCGGCCGACGGAGTGATTCACTCGTCGCGACGGTGGAACTCGTTGGAGCTTCGGCTACCATCAACCGCAAGCCCGCTGGTGCGAGTTTTCGGCTGGCCGCTCGGGCGCCCGCCGATCCTTTTGGGACACATCGTCGACGCTGCCCCGATCCTGCGGCATGACCGTTTGTGCCTCTTCGGCGGTACCGGCTCGGCGCGCGTTGCGCTGTGCCGCCGTGCCTCCGTGCGCGTGCCGCTCGGCGGCGACGTCGATGAGACGCCGCAACCAGACCCGCGTCTGCACCACGGCCCGGCCGAACACGCCGCCGGCCCAGATCAGCTCGAACGGCGTGAAATTCCGCCAGGCCTGATCGCCCGCGACCACCGCGCGCGCGATCAGATTGCCGGCCATGGCGGCGGTATTGAGCCCGTGGCCGCCGAAGCCGCTCGCCAGCCACACGCCCGGACCGAGTTCGCCGATCTGCGGCATGCGGTGCACGGTGTTGCCCAGTGTACCGGCCCAGGCATAATCCACCTCGACATTGCCGAGCTGCGGATAGGTTTTTGCGATATCGCCGGTGAGTGCGCGCACATAGCGGCGCGGATCGCGCGGCCAGACAGTGGCGCGCCCCGACCACATCAGCCGGTCGCCGCCGACGATACGGTAGTGATTGTCGGCAAGATCGGTATCGCTGACCGCCCCGCGATAAAGTAGCGCCTGCGCGAGCCTTTCGGCGCCGAGCGGCGCCGTGGTGATCACGTAAGTGGTGATCGGAACGAGCGTTGCCCCAAGACGCGGCATCATTCGCTTGATCTGCAGGTTGCCGGCGAGCACGACTTGGCTCGCTCGCAGCCGCGCCGCCGGCGTGACGATGCGTTTGCGCACGCCCGCAGGATCAATAAACAGGGCCGGCGTGTTTTCGAAAATGCGCAAGCCATCGCGCTCGGCGGCGGCCGCAAGCGCCAGCGCGTAGTTGAGCGGATGGATCGTGAACGCCCGCACGTAATGCACGGCATGAAAATAGCGCTCGCTGCGCAACTGCGCGCGCACGCGCTCGGTTGGCCAATATTCGGCCTCGCAGCCCAATTCGCCGAGCAACCCGGCGAAGCGCAAGAGCTCTTCGCCGTTGTCGCGCTTGGAAACATAGAGCCAGCCGTTCTGCGCATCGATACCGCTCGCACACTCCGCCAGGGCGGTGCGGCGCACGTAATCCAGCCCGGTCTCGGACATTGCCCACAGCTGCTTCGTGCGCTCAAAGCCGACGCGAGCGATGAGATCGTTGGGCTCCGACGCAAAGCCCGGCAGTACGAAGCCGGTATTGCGGCCGGAAGCGCTGGCGGCGAGGCGACCTGCTTCCAACAGCACGACCGACCAGCCACTGCGGGCAATTTCGCGCGCGGCGGTGAGTCCGGCGAGCCCGCCGCCGATCACGCAGATCTCCACATCTAGGTCGGAGGTCAGCGATGGCCGTGCCGGCGCCTGCGTCCTGGTCGCGGCATACCAGCTTTGGCCGTAAGCTTTGCCGTCGCTTTCGTCCATCATCGCGCCGTTCTGCGCCCTCTGCACCTGCTAGACTTATGCTCGCAAGAAGACGACATTGCCGCAATGCGCCGCCTCATGCTGTTGCGCCATGGCAAGACCGAGCGCGCCGAGCCCGGCGGGCGCGACCGCGATCGCAAGCTCACCAAGCGGGGCCGCGCCGATGTGCCGCTCATCGGCGCCTACATGGCGCGGCACGGGCTGATTGCGGACCTCGCTCTGGTTTCACCGGCCAAGCGGGCCATGGAAACGTGGGAGCTCGTTGCGGCCTGTTTTGCCAAACCGCCGAAAGTGGAAAGCGAGGAACGCATTTATAATGCCGATGCGAAAAAGTTGATCGCCGTGCTCTCCGCGCCGCGGGCCACCCACTCGCTCCTGGTCGTCGGCCACAATCCGGGCATGCACGATCTCGCGGTACAGTTGATCGCTTCTGGCGAGGCCAAGGCGCGCGAGCGCGTCAGCGAAAAGCTGCCGACCGCGGCGCTCGTGGTGATCGACCTTGCGTTCGACGACTGGTCGCTGTTGCATCCGCAGGCCGGACGGTTGGAGCGCTTCGTCAGCCCGCGCCTGCTGGAGAAGGCGACGGAATAGGCATACCATCATGCGTTGGCCTGCAACCGCGCCGGTGGATGTTTTCTGAAGAATATTCGAATGCGATGCCGCGCGGCCCGTGTGCGCGTCACTGCGCCAAGGCCGCCATAATGCGCGCCCAGCTGCGGATGCCTTTGTGGAAGCATTTGAGATCGTACTTCTCGTTTGGTGAATGCACGCGGTCATCATCGAGCGCGAAGCCGACCATCAGCGTGTCCATGCCGAGCACGGTCTTGAAATCGCCGACGATCGGGATCGAACCGCCGGCTCCCACAGTGACCGCCTTTTTGCCCCACTCGTCGGCGAGCGCTGCGCGCGCCTTGGCGAGCGCCGGATTGTCGAAGGCGACCGAGAACGCCGGTGCGCTGGTAAAATTGCCGAACTCGACGTGACAATCGGCCGGCACCCGGGCGCGCACGAACTCGCGGAAATTAGCGCGGACCTTCTCCGGATCCTGGGCGCCGACCAGGCGGAATGACACCTTGGCGGTGGCCTTGGCGGGAATGACAGTCTTTGCTCCCTCCCCGGTATAGCCGCCGATGACGCCGTTGACCTCGGCGGTCGGCCGGGTGGAGACGAGCTCGATCAGCATGCGGTCCCGTTCCCCGGCGGGGATTTTCAGCCCAATCGGCCCCAAAAATTTCTCCGGCGTGAAATCGAGACTGGCAAGATCGGCCTTGATGTCGGGCGGCAGTTCAGGAACGCCAGCATAAAATTCCGGGATGGCGACCGAACCGTCCGGCTTATGGAGCGCAGCAAGAATGTCAGCCAGCACGTGCAGCGGATTGCGCGCGGCGCCGCCGAACAGCCCGGAGTGAAGGTCGCGGTCCGCGGCGGTGAGCCTTATCTCCTCATAGACCAGCCCGCGCAACGAGGTGGTGATCGAGGGCGTTTCTGCGTCCCACATGCCGGTGTCGCAGACGAGCGCCAGATCGCGGCGCAATGCACCCGAGTTGTCGCGGACGAAGTCAAACAGGTGCTTTGAGCCGCATTCCTCCTCCCCCTCTATCAACGTTGTGATGTCGAGGGGCAGCTTGCCAGTCACTGCCTTAAACGCCCGGCAGGCCTCAACGAAGGTCATCGCCTGCCCCTTGTCGTCGCAAGCCCCGCGCGCAACAATGATTTTCCGGCCGCCTTCGACAGTTTCGAGGTGCGGCTCGAAAGGCGGGCTGCGCCACAGGTCGAGCGGATCGACCGGCTGCACATCGTAGTGGCCGTAGAACAACACGCTTGGGCCTTTGCCGCTCGGTTCGGCATTGTTGCCGACAACCACTGGATGGCCTCGCGTGGGGCGCACGCTCGTGTCGAAGCCGACGGTGGCGAGGTCGCGGGCCACGTGTTCCGCCGCCGCCCGGCACTGCGGCGCGTAAGCCGGATCGGTGGAGATGGATTGAATGCGCAACAGCGCAAAAAGCCGTTCGAGGCTGTCGTCGAGATCGCGGTCAATGCGTTCGAGCACCGCCGGCAGCGCTTGCGATCCAGTCAGGGCCACGTTCGATCCTTTACATTTCCAGTGAGGGGGTGGCTCACAGTGCTGAGTGTCCGATAAGCGTTGCAACTTTGCAACGCTTTGCCAGTTTCGGCGCGTCCGGGCGTCTCGAATATCGCATGAGCTTGACACTTTTCATCGGGCGTCCCATCCGAAAAACGGCCGAGAGCGCGGGCGGCGTGCGGCGTGGTCCCAGCGAGCAAAGGCTTTAAGCGTCGGGTGAAGGCTGCGCCATGCCGCAAACGTGTATGGCGGGGATTTCTTTTCGTCTGAACTGGTTGGCGGCGCGGTGACAAAGCTAAGGGACTGGCAATGGTGGCCTATCCAATAACCGAAATTCGCGGCATTGGGCCTGACGTGGCCGCAATCCTGAAATCGGCCGGCATCCGCACCACGGTCGCTTTGCTGCGCGCGGCGACCACGCCAAAGCAGCGCATCAAGATCGCGGCGAAGACCGGAGCCAACACCAAGGAAGTGCTCGATTGGGCGACGGCCGCCGATCGCATGCGCGTAAAAGGGGTCGGCTGGGAATACTGCCAGCTCTTGCGCGCCGCCGGTGTCAAGACGGCCAATGACCTGCAATGCCGCAACCCGCACAAGCTCGTGGAAAAGATGCAGGAAGCCAACAAGCACAAGCTGGTGCGGCTGTTGCCGAAACAAAGGACGGTGGAGCGGTGGATCGAAAGCGCCAAGAAATTGCCGCCGCTCATTCGCTACTGACCGCCTTCGGTCAGCACGTGCCGGTGCGCCCCGATTTGTTGAACGCGGCGCGTTGATCTTTCATGCTTGCACAGCGCGCACCTTGCACGCTGTCGGCGATGGCTATGACGCCACGTCCGCCTCTAATGACCTTCACTTAGAGAACTGACCCTTCGCGCAGCACCCGCTTGACTTGCCATGGGCGACCGCGCAAAGCGGGGCTGGGCATGGCGCCGACGTTCACGCATGACCGAAAGCGCGACGAACCATTTGCGTCATCGAGAACTCTCGACTGCTTCGGCGGCGCCCGGGGCGGTGCTCGCACGGCTTTTGGCAAGCAAGCGGCCCTTGGTCATGGGCGTGCTCAACATCACCCCGGACTCGTTCTCCGACGGCGGCCGCTTTCTCGATCCGCAGGCGGCGATCGCGCAGGCGCGGCGACTGATTGCCGAAGGCGCCGATATCCTCGACATCGGCGCCGAGTCCACGCGACCCTATGGGGGCGCCATGCCGGTCTCGTTGGAAGAGGAGCGGCGACGGCTCGACCCGGCGCTGGCGGAGGTCGTGGCGCTCGGCGTGCCGGTGTCAATCGATACGCTCAAAGCCGCCCTCGCCACCTGGGCGCTGGACCAGGGCGCGGCGATTGTCAACGACGTCTGGGGCTTGCAGCGCGATCCCGATATGGCGCGCGTGGTCGCCGAGCGCGGCGCGGCCCTCATCATCATGCACAATCGCGACGCCGCCGATCCGTCGATCGACATCTTGGCCGACGTCGAGGAATTCTTTTCCCGTTCGCTCGAAATCGCCTGGGCCGCCGGCATCCAGCGCGATCGCATTGTGCTCGATCCCGGCATCGGCTTTGGCAAAACTCCGGAACAGAGCCTTGCCTGCATCGCGCGGCTGCACGCGTTGGCGAGCTTCGGGCTGCCGGTTCTAGTCGGCGCATCGCGTAAGCGCTTCATCCATGCAGTCTCCCCGTCGGAGCCGGCCGAGAGGATCGGGGGCTCGTTGGCGGCACACCTGCTCGCGGTCGAAAACGGCGCCGCCATCGTACGCGTGCATGATGTAGCGTCGACCGTGCAGGCGCTGGCAGTAGCCGCCGCAATCAGGCACGCACGATGAGCGATCGGATCTTCGTAAATGGCCTGGCACTCCATGCTTACCATGGCGTCATGCAGCACGAGGCCAAAGTCGGCCAAACGTTTCGCCTCGACCTCGTCCTTACAATCGACCTCGCCGACGCCTCGCGCACCGACAAGCTCAAGCACACCGTCTCCTACGATTTGGTTGTCAAGCTCGCGAGCGAGGCATTCTGCGGCCGCCGGTATCGCCTGGTGGAAGCAGCGGCCGGCGCGGTGGCCCAAAAGGTGCTGGCGCACTGTCCGCAAGTTCGCGCCGTGGCCGTCACAGTGCACAAGCCGCATGCTCCGATCGCCGCGACGTTCGATGATGTCGGAGTGACAGTGACGGCGCGCGAGACGCGCTGAGGTGCAAGCTTATGCCGGAAGCTGTCATTGCGCTCGGCGGCAATTTGGGCGACGTGCGCGCCACCTTCGAGAAGGCGATCGCCAGGCTGTGCGATGGTGTCGAGGTACAGCTTGTGGCGCGTTCGTCGGATTACCGGACGCCGCCCTGGGGCATCACCGAGCAACCCTGCTTCATCAACGCCGTCATTGCGGTTGCGACCTCGCTGTCGCCGCGCGAATTGCTCAACCGCCTACAGGCTTGCGAACGCGCGCTCGGCCGCAATCGCGGCTGGGAACAGCGCTGGGGTCCGCGCCCACTCGATCTCGACCTGCTCGCCTATGATGACGTGAACGTGGGCGAGCCGGATTTGACGCTGCCGCATCCGCGCCTGTTCGAGCGCGCCTTTGTTCTGGTGCCGCTCGCCGAGATCGGCGCTGATCGGCGGATCGCCGGCATCCGCGTGCGCGACGCGCTTGCCCGTGTGGACGCGGGTGGTATCGAAAGGCTGCCTTGAGCCACTCGCCTGCGTCCGCTCGTCCGTTGGCGGCGGCAGGGGGCTTACCCCCCTATGGCGCACTGGTTGGCCAGCCCAGGCGACGCCCGACATCATGATGCATCTTGATGCATAATGTCTTGCGCGCTCTTGCGCGCTCTTGCCTGGGAGTTCTCCAGCCGGAGGGTTGCTACGATCGTGCAACGGGCCGCAATCGGAACAAGCCCCATTATCCAGGCCCGGATATTGTTTAGAACCCGCGGTGCGGAGAAATTCGATGACGCAGCCCGAAGACGACCTCGCGCTTGCTACCGGTTTTCCGCAGCCGACGGCGGAAGCCTGGCGCAAGCTTGTCGAGGCGGCGCTCAAGGGATCGCCTTTTGCGCGTCTGTCCAGCACCACCTATGACGGCCTGCGCATTGATCCGCTCGCGGCCCGTCGCGCGTCAACGCAACCGATCGCCGGGCGCTCCGGCGCGGCCGCCTGGCAGGTGCAGGCGCGCATCGATCATCCCGATCCAGTCGCCGCGCACGGGATAGCCCGCGAAGAGGTCGAGAACGGCGCGACCGGCTTGTCGTTCGTGTTTGCTGGGGCGGCCGGCGATTACGGCTTTGGCCTGCCGGCACGCGAAGAGGTGCTCGCGCGCGTGCTCGAAGGGCTCGAGCTCGGCGCCGGGCTCGCGATTGAGCTCGATCTTTCACCCCGTGGCGAAGCCGTCGTCGACGCAGCTTTGGCCAGAGGCGTGCCATCGCTGCTGACGGCGCGCGCGGCAGGGCTTCGCCTCGGCAACGATCCGCTCGGGGCCATGGCCCTTGCCGGCGGCGCCGCGCGGCCATGGAGCGAGCAGGCGCCGCATTTTGCGCGGCGGCTTGCCGCCTTGGCGCGCGAGGGTTTTGACCAGCAAAAGCTTGCCGCGTCCGACGGCCGCATCATTCACAATGCCGGCGGCTCGGAAGCGCAGGAATTGGCCTTCGTGCTCAGCGCAGCGCTTGCCTATCTGCGCGCACTCGAAGCGGAGGGGGTCGCCCTCGAATCCGCGCGCCACATGATCTTCTTTCGGTTGGCCGCCGATGCGGATCAATTGCTCACGATCGCGAAATTCCGCGCTTTGCGCAAATTATGGGCCCGTGTCGAAGCGGCCTGCGAGCTTGCGCCCGCACCGGCATTCGTCTGCGCCGAAACCGCCTGGCGCATGATGGCGCAACGCGATCCGCACGTGAACATTGTGCGCGCGACGGTCGCGGTATTTGCTGCCGCGCTCGGCGGGGCCGATGCTATTTCAGTCTTGCCGTTCACTGCCGCACTCGGGCTGCCCGACGCGTTCGCGCGGCGCATCGCCCGTAACATCCAGTTCGTTCTGCTCGAAGAGTCGCAGCTTGAGAAGGTCGCCGACCCGGCGGCGGGGTCCGGCGCATTCGAGGATTTGACCGACCAGCTTTGCCGCATTGCATGGAGCAATTTTCAGGAAATCGAATCGGCGGGAGGCGCCGCCGCAGCGCTCGCCAGCGGCCTGATTCGGGAGAAGGTCGCCGCTGTACGCGCCCAACGAACGTCTGGGCTCGCATGCGGCAAGCAGCCGCTGACCGGCGTGAGCATCTTTGCCAATCTGGATCAGGTGCGGCCGACAATTGTGCTGCCCCGCGCGGCCCCTGAGAAGGAGCTCGAACCGCTCGCGCCGATTCGGCTGGCGCTGCCGTTTGAAACTTTGCGCGATGCCTCGGACCGACACCTCGCCGCAACCGGTACGCGGCCAAAAATCTTTCTCGCCTGTCTCGGGAACGAAGCTGACTTCACCCCGCGTGCGACGTTTGCCGCGAACTTTTTCGCAGCCGCAGGCATCGAAGCCACGGCCAAAACGGGCAACAGTTCGACGTTCGCCGAAAGTGTCAAAACGTCAGGCGTCTTACTCGCTTGCCTTTGCGGTACTGATAAAGCTTATGAAGGCGACGCGGCCGGAATTGCCGAGTCGCTCAGGGCAGCGGGCACGCGGCACGTCTACCTCGCCGGACGGCCGGGCGGGAAAGAAGCTGCGTTGCGGGCAGCGGGCGTCCAGACATTTATCTACGAGGGCTGCGATGCGCTGGCGATACTGCGCACGGCCTACGATATCCTTGGTATTGAAGAGGCGGCCCGATGAGCCGGATTCCGGATTTCGCGCAGGTCGAATTCGCCGCGGCGGTCGGGCCGGCGGCACAAGCCTCCGTCGCGGCTTGGCTCGCTCCAGAGGCCATAGCGGTGAAGCCGGCCTATGGTCCCGCCGATCTCGCCGGCCTCGATGGCCTCGATACCTATCCAGGAGTGCCACCCTTCCTGCGCGGGCCCTACCCCACGATGTACCTCACCCAGCCTTGGACCATTCGGCAATATGCCGGCTTCTCCACCGCCGAGGATTCGAATGCCTTCTACCGGCGCAATCTTGCCGCCGGGCAGAAAGGCCTTTCCATCGCCTTCGATCTGGCCACCCATCGCGGCTACGACAGCGATCATCCGCGCGTTGCCGGCGACGTTGGCATGGCGGGCGTCGCGATCGACTCGATCTACGACATGCGCACGTTGTTCTCCGGTATCCCGCTCGACCAGATGTCGGTCTCGATGACCATGAACGGCGCGGTGCTGCCTGTGCTGGCGCTCTATATCGTGGCGGCCGAAGAGCAAGGCGTGCCGCCGGAGAAACTGTCGGGCACGATCCAGAACGACATCCTCAAAGAGTTCATGGTGCGCAACACTTACATCTATCCACCCAAACCGTCGCTGCGCATCATTTCCGATATCTTTTCCTATACTTCGAGTCAGATGCCGAAGTTCAACTCGATCTCGATCTCCGGCTATCACATGCAGGAGGCCGGAGCCACTGCCGACCTCGAACTCGCCTATACGCTCGCCGACGGCGTCGAATATGTTCGTGCCGGGATTGCGGCCGGGCTGGATATCGACCGCTTCGCTCCGCGGCTGTCATTCTTCTTCGGCATCGGCATGAACTTTTTCATGGAGCTGGCGAAACTGCGAGCGGCACGCGCCCTATGGGCGAAGCTGATGCGGGATTTTCATCCCCATGACGATCGCTCGCTGGCGCTGCGCACCCATTGCCAGACCTCGGGCTGGTCGCTCGCGGCGCAGGACGTGTTTAACAACGTGGCGCGCACCTGCATTGAAGCGATGGCGGCGGCGGCCGGCGGCACGCAATCGCTGCACACCAACGCGCTTGATGAGGCGCTCGCCCTGCCCACCGACTTTTCCGCCCGCATTGCCCGCAACACGCAGATCGTGCTGCAGCGGGAGAGCGGTTTTACCCGGACCATCGATCCCTGGGGCGGCTCATTTTATGTCGAGCGCCTTACCCACGATCTGGCCGCACGCGTGTTCCGCCACATGCGCGAAGTCGAGGATCTTGGCGGCATGACGCGCGCGATCGAAGCTGGCCTGCCCAAGCTGCGCATCGAAGAAGCGGCCGCGCGCACCCAGGCGCGCATCGATTCGGGCGCTCAGGCGGTGGTCGGGGTCAACAAATACCGGCGCGAAAAAGACGGGACGGCGATTGAAATCCTCAAGGTCGACAATAGCGCGGTGCGGCAATTGCAGATTGACAAGCTGTCGCGGCTCAAACGCGAGCGCGATGCAAAAACGGTGGGCGACGCGCTTGCGGCGCTCACGCGCGGCGCCGCGGGCGGTGGTAATCTCCTCGCGCTCGCCGTCCATGCCGCGCGCGCCAAAGCCACCGTGGGCGAAATATCGTCGGCGCTGGAACAGGTCTTTGGCCGCCACAATGCGCAGATTAAATCCATTTCCGGAGTCTATCGGCGGGAGGTCGGCATGACGGACGCCGTCGAACGGGTGCAAAAGCGAGTCGCCGAATTCGAGGAAAACGAAGGCCGCCGGCCGCGCATCCTGGTCGCCAAAATCGGCCAGGATGGCCATGACCGCGGGCAGAAGGTGATCGCCTCCGCGTTCGCCGACCTCGGGTTTGACGTCGATATCGGCCCGCTGTTCGCCACGCCGCAGGAGGCGGCGCGGCAGGCGGTCGAGAATGACGTGCATATTCTCGGCGTGTCCTCGCTCGCCGCTGCACACCTGACCTTGGTGCCGCAGCTCAAGGGCGAGCTCGACCGGCTCGGCCGCCCGGACATTATGCTTGTGATCGGCGGCGTGGTGCCATCGCAGGATTACCAGGCGCTAAAATCGGCCGGCGCGGAAGTGATTTTCCCGCCCGGCACCGTTATTGCCGAAGCCGCCGAGGCGCTGCTCGAGGCGCTCAACCGCCGGCTCGGGCACACCAGGGCGGCGGCCGAGTGAAAAGAGCGTCGCTGAGAATCGTCGCATGATGCGCGATTTAGATTTCTGCAACATCAAAAATTCCACTCGCACAGCGCCCCAGGGCCTGGATCCATCTTCGGTTCGCGCGCAGCGCGCTTCCGAGTGTTGCCGACCAATATAAAAGGGCAGGTAGAGCAGATCGATCCGGGGCAAATGAGCCAGCAATCGCCTGCGCTCCACGGCGCAATCGGATCTCCCGACGCTAAGCGCCGGGGTTTGCCGCCCGCTGGAAGCCGCTCGCGGAGCGCGTGGTGCACCAGCCGGAGAGCTGTTCGCCGTGGCCCCGTGGCTTTGATCTGGACGAATACATAGGTGCGCATCGTGTGTGCTCCGGCGCCGGCGAGAGACGGGCTGTGGGAATGATTAGGAGCAGGCCATGACGAAGCTGCCTCACGATGCTTTGGTCTTCATCGGTGATGGTCGTAAGGCGCTGTTCCTGAGAAATGCCGGCGACGAACGGTTCCTGGACCTGCGCACCGAGAGCGTCTTTGCCGAGGAAAATCCGCTCAGCCATGAGCAGGGCACCGACAAGCCGGGGCGCGCCTTCGCCAGCGCCGCAACGACTCACCGCAGCGGCGTGGAACAGACCGACTGGCATCTCCTCGAGGAACACCGCTTCGTCAAACGCGTGGCCGCGGCGTTGCAGAAGCTCGTGCGCAGCCGCAACGTGACCGCCATTCTGATCGCGGCGCCACCGCGCACGCTGGCCGACTTGCGGCGCACCTTGGGGGCCGAGGTGAAGGCCAAGATCGTGGCCGAGGTCGACAAGGATTTGACCAAGCTTCCGCTGGGCGAGATCGAGAAGCACCTGCATGGCTGATGCGGGTGCCTCTCCTAACGCGCCGAATTTCCGTCCTGCCGGCGAGCGGCTCGGCGGCAGGAAGTTGCAGCCTCGTCCGGGGAAGAATCAGTCCCGATTCCGCGCCGTCGGACAAGGCAGAGCCAGCGCGCAATCCGAGGTCGCGTACCAGGGGCAGGTGATGGCAGACAAGGCATGTCGCAGGCCAACACTGGTCGGTGCAAAACCGCGGGGCCCTCGGCTGCTGTATGTTGGGGATTCTGCACCGATCCCCGATACTTCCGTCGCGCCTGGCGATTCGTCCCCGTAATCCCCACATTTAGCGGTTCACCTATATCCTCATACTAGGCCTTGACGCGTGACGCGGCGTTGTCCTAGCCTTCGCGCGTAGAGACGGTCAGGCTCGCCCAAACGGGTTACGGGTTCTCCGCAGGGGCCTTGTGGCGCGAGCGAGGGGTTTGTCGCCGAAAGCGCGTCCGGCCGGCTTGGCCGGAGGTGAGGGAGAAAACAGGGGCAAGAGGGGGCGCGGCGTAGGCCGCGTCGCGCGGTAACAGCCGGCGGCCTATATTGGGAGCGAATTTCCGCTCCGGCCGCCGACAAGGGACATGGAAAGGACCAGACATGCGGATCGAGCGGCGCTACACCAAAGCTGGACAGTCGCCTTACGCGGACATCGTGTTCCGCCTGACTACGAGCGAAATCCGCAACCCCGACGGCGCGATCGTCTTTCATGCTGACGACGTCGAGGTGCCCGACCAGTGGTCACAGGTTGCCTCCGATGTTCTGGCGCAAAAATATTTCCGCAAGGCCGGCGTGCCGGCGCAGCTGAAGAAGGTCGAGGAGGAAGGCGTTCCCTCCTGGCTCTGGCGCAGCGTCGCCGACGAGGCCGCGCTCGCCGAGCTGCCGGAAAACCAGCGCCACGTCGGCGAGCATTCCTGCAAGCAGGTGTTCGATCGGCTCGCCGGCACCTGGACCTATTGGGGCTGGAAGGGCGGTTATTTCACCACCGAGGCCGACGCCCAGGCCTTCTTCGACGAACACCGCTACATGCTGGCCATGCAGATGGCGGCGCCGAACTCGCCGCAATGGTTCAATACCGGCCTGCATTGGGCTTACGGCATCAACGGCCCGGGCCAAGGACATTTCTACGTCGATTACCGCACCGGCGAACTCACCCACTCAACTACGGCCTACGAGCACCCGCAGCCGCATGCCTGCTTCATCCAGGCCATCGCCGACGACCTCGTCAACGAGGGTGGCATCATGGATCTGTGGGTGCGTGAGGCGCGGCTGTTCAAATACGGCTCCGGCACCGGTTCGAATTTCTCAAAACTGCGTGCTCAAGGCGAAAAGCTCTCCGGCGGTGGCAAGTCCTCCGGTCTGATGAGCTTCCTTAAGATCGGCGACCGCGCCGCCGGCGCCATCAAGTCGGGCGGCACCACGCGCCGCGCCGCCAAGATGGTTATACTCGACGCCGACCATCCCGACGTCGAGCAGTTCATCGACTGGAAGGTGATCGAGGAGCAGAAGGTTGCCAACCTGGTAACCGGCTCCAAGATCAACCAGAAGCATTTGCGCGCGATCCTCAAGGCTTGCGTCAATTGCGAGGGCTCGGCCGACGATTGCTTCGATCCGGAAAAGAATCCGGTGCTACGCCGCGAGATCAAGGCGGCGCGCAAGAGCCACGTGCCGGACAATTACATTCGCCGCGTGATTCAGTTCGCCAAGCAGGGCTATAAGGATATCAACTTCCCGACCTACGACACCGATTGGGATTCAGACGCCTATCTCACGGTCTCCGGGCAAAATTCCAACAACACGGTGCGTGTGACCGACGAGTTCTTGAAGGCCGTCGAAGTCGACCGCGACTGGGATTTGTTCTGGCGTACCAAGCCGGGCAAGATCGCCAAGACAGTCAGAGCGCGTGATCTGTGGGAGAAGATCGGCTACGCCGCCTGGGCGAGCGCCGACCCCGGCCTGCAATTCCACACCACGATCAACGACTGGCACACCTGCGCCCGGTCGGGGCCGATCAATGCCTCGAATCCGTGTTCGGAATACATGTTCCTCGACGACACGGCCTGCAACTTGGCGTCGTTGAACCTCTTGGCCTTCCGGAAGTCCGCTGGCCTCGATCCGGGACCGGCCGCAGGCCAGAACCTGGAAGTGCCCGCTCATCCCCGGGCTCCTGATGGCGGCTTCGCCGTTGCGCGGCGCCCCGCAATGACCGGAGGCTACGACGTCGAAGGCTTCGAACATGCCGTGCGGCTGTGGACCATCGTGCTCGAAATCTCGGTGCTCATGGCGCAGTTCCCGTCGAAGGAGATCGCGCAGCGCTCCTATGACTTTCGCACCCTCGGCCTGGGCTATGCCAACCTTGGTGGGCTGCTGATGTCCTCCGGCACTCCCTATGATTCGGACGCTGGCCGCGCGCTCGGCGGCTCGCTCTCTGCGATCATGACCGGGGTGGCCTATGCTACCTCGGCGGAGATGGCCGCCGAGCTCGGGCCATTCCCGCGCTTTGCCGAAAACCGGGAAGTGATGCTGCGGGTGATGCGCAATCACCGCCGTGCCGCCTATGGCGAGCGCACCGGCTACGAAGACATGACGACGCCACCGGTGCCGCTCGACCATCAGAGCAATCCAGATCAAAAACTCGCCGAACACGCCAAGCGCGCCTGGGATCGCGCGCTCGAGTTCGGCAAGCGCCACGGTTACCGCAACGCGCAGGCGAGCGTGGTAGCACCCACCGGCACGATCGGGCTGGTGATGGATTGCGACACCACCGGCATCGAACCCGATTTCGCGCTGGTGAAATTCAAAAAGCTCGCCGGCGGCGGTTATTGGAAAATTATCAACCGCGCGGTGCCGGAAGCGTTGAACGTGCTCGGCTACAGTGAGCGGGAGATCGTCGACATCATCACTTACGCGGTTGGCCATGGCTCCCTCGCCGAGGCGCCGGCGATCAACCACGGCACGCTCGAGGCCAAGGGTTTTTCGCAGGAGGCGATCGACAAGGTTGAGAAGGTGCTGCCCACCGCCTTCGATATCAAGTTCGCTTTCAACAGATGGACACTCGGCGCCGATTTCCTGCAGGAGGCGCTGGGCGTCGATGCGGCCGATCTCGCTTCGCCGAATTTCGACCTACTTGCCCACCTCGGCTTCAGCAAGCGTGAGATCGAGGCTGCCAATATCCACGTCTGTGGCGCCATGACGGTCGAGGGCGCGCCCCATCTCAAACCCGAGCACTATGCCGTGTTCGACTGCGCCAATCCGTGCGGCCGCACTGGCAAGCGCTTCCTCTCGGTCGAAAGCCATATCAGCATGCTGGCGGCGGCGCAGCCGTTTATCTCCGGCGCCATCTCCAAGACCATCAATATGCCGAACGAGGCCACGGTCGAGGATTGCAAGCAGGCCTACCTGCTCTCCTGGCGGCTGGGACTGAAAGCCAATGCGCTCTACCGCGATGGCTCGAAACTCTCGCAGCCGTTGCAATCGCAGCTCATTGCCGACGAGGAGGAAGACGAAGACCTGGTCGAGGCGTTCCTCGATAAGCCGGCGGCGGCGCGTGCCGCGGGTCTTGCCGAAAAGGTCGTCGAAAAAGTCGTCGAGCGCATCGTGGTGATGCGCGAGCGCGAGCGCATGCCCGACCGCCGCAAGGGCTACACGCAGAAGGCCGTGGTCGGCGGCCACAAGGTCTATCTGCGCACCGGCGAATACGATGACGGGCGCCTCGGCGAAATCTTCATCGACATGCACAAGGAGGGTGCGGCGCTCCGCTCGCTCCTTAACAACTTCGCCATCGCGATTTCGCTCGGCCTGCAATACGGCGTGCCGCTCGAGGAATATGTCGACGCCTTCACCTTCACCCGCTTCGAGCCGTCCGGCCCGGTGCAGGGCAACGACTCGATCAAGTACGCCACCTCGATCATCGACTATGTATTCCGCGAGCTGGCGGTGAGCTACCTTGAGCGCTTCGATCTCGCCCATGTGGATCCGAGCGGCGAAGGGTTTGATGCGCTCGGCAAGGGCGTCGAGGAGGGCAAACCGGGGCCGGCAGCGCGCTTCGTCTCTCGCGGCCTGACTCGCTCGCGCACCGATCGGCTCAAGGTGATGCAGGGGGGCGGCAGCGAAGGCGACCACGGAGAAACTGGGCGCGATCTCCCGTCCCCCCAAGGGGGAGAAGGCCGGGGTGAGGGGACTGCTGCCTCCAAGGTGACCTCCCTCGTGCCCGCAGCTCCGCGCGCGGAAATCGCCGGCTCAGCCGCGCTCAAAACCGCGCCCGAGCAAGGGCAACGGCTCTCGCCCGCGCAGGCGCTGGACTCACTCGCCTGGAGCGACGCCCGCATTCATGCGCGCCAAGCCGCCGCCGAAAAGCGCGCCGAAGCCCGCGCCAAGGGCTACGAAGGCGAAGCCTGCGGGGAATGCGGCAACTTCACCCTGGTGCGCAGTGGCACGTGCCTCAAATGCGACACGTGCGGGAGTACGACCGGGTGCTCGTAATAAACCCGGCTTGCTTGAAGCGCGCATCACACCCGCGGGCTGCGGGTGGTAGACGAAGCCACTTTGCGATGGAGAAAAGCGCGCGAAGCTGCGCCGGCACGGGTATTCGCCCTCGAGATTTTGATATCAACGTTCCTGGCGACTGATAACAACGTAGATCATTCAGCCCGCCTTGCGGGAGAAGCCGCGCTGCCAATCCTTGGCGCGATTTTTGTAAACTCACTTGCATGCCTGCGACATCGCACGCAGGGAACGCGTGCTACACCCGCGACGTTCTTCATAAGAGGGCGCCTTATTTCGGAGGGTGCCATGGTCACAAAAATTTCGGAGTCCAGAAGCGGGGAACGGGGGCCGGCAACCGTAGCGAAGCCGATGCCGACCGCGAGCACGCCGGACAGGCGGACGACCAGCGCCGAGGAGAATCCGCGTCACGCAGACGTCGAGTCGCAAGCGAGCACGAGCTCGATCCATCCGCGCGTCTATACAATCCTCATCGCTTTTACCGCCTGGTTCGCGCTTGCGGTGTGGAGCTTCGCCGGTAAGGGCATCACAGATTATCTGCTCTTCATTGTCAGCGGCTTCATCTTCGTCGCCGTGGCGTTGCCACTCATTCTCTCCCGAGTGGGGCACGATCGCCGCGCACCGACGCGCGATGAGAATGCGCCGTCGTTACGTGATTGGGCGAAGTGGAAGTACGAGACTTTGGTAGGCAAGGTTTCCGGCGCGGAGGCGGCAGCACAGATCCTCTTGCCGATCGCAGCGGCGGCCGTTGGCATGACTGCGATCGGAATTGTCTTTTACTTCAGCGCAGGCGCCGGGTCGTGACCTGTGGGACCGCTTGACCTGGGCGCTGGCTGCCGCGCGAAGATTTGCGTCAAGAGCACCCGAAGGGCACCCTTAAAGCCCTTACAACCAGCGGATTCCGCTGGCGAGACCATCGATCGATTGGGTTATCTGGGCGAATTGCTCGCCGAGGAAGACCTGCTGCTCTGATTTCGGCGCGGTCGCGACCACCACAACTTATACTCTCAATGCCTAGCGTCTCACTTGCCGCCATTTGTTAACGCGGTCGGTAAGCCAAGAACATATCCTCACCCGGCCTCACCTTCTGGCGCTGGGATCCGCATCTCATGAAAGCCGCCGGCATGCATAGCATACGCCTCACGTACTAAGATGTGTGTGGCGATTTCGTTTTCGGTGCGGCCCAGCTTCCCCAAGCTCGCCAGGAGGACAAGGTAGTTGAACGTTTCGATCGGCAGCGTCAGGCTCAGTGCCCGCGCGTCCGAACGGTTCTCGGGTCGCGCCATCGAACAGGTCTCACATTATAATTTGGTTATAATACCATTAAAACCCTTGGCAAGCGAATCGAAACGTGTCACCCTGGGAGTCGGCGAGGTTTCGCTCAACAAATGATGCGGCCCGATCTGTCCTGCGTACGGGTGTCTGTTTAAGCAGCTTGCGAGGTTGCGATCCGGGTCGGCGCGGATGCGGCTCGGTGGACGCGGGTTCAACTCTTGAGCGCCGCTGTTCGCCGATTCTGCGCGCGATTCTCGGACCTGCGCCTGCGCGACGCCCGTTGCGCGCGGCCTTCGCCTGCCGGCGGCCGAAAAGCGGCCGCCTCATTCGCGAGGCCGTTCCCATGCGCATTGAAACTTGGACGCCGGAGCGCGTCGAACAGCTCCGAGATTTTGTTGTCAACGGACTGACCAGCAGCCAGATCGCCGCGGAGATCGGGGTGACCCGCAATGCCGTCATTGGCAAGATCCACCGCCTTGGCCTCTGTCCCGTGCGCGCGCCAGGCGGGTTGGGGCGGCCTTGTTCGCCGCGGTCCCGGGGCGAGGGCGCCGCGCGCCGGCGGCCGCTGTTGCAAATCTTATTTTGCGATCGCCCGCGCGTCGCCGACGCGACCACCGGGCCGGTGCAAAGCGCGCAGCCGCGCTCGCTGCTCGAACTGGCAAAAGACCAGTGCCGCTGGCCGCTCGGTGAAGGCGCGGTTGTCTTCTGCGGCAACGAGGCCATCGCGGGCGTGCCATACTGCGCTGGCCATGCCCGCATGGCCTATCGTGTTCCGGCGCAGCGGCGCGCCTGAGGCGTCAGCGTTGGCACTGCCGCACGCCGGCCGCCTCGCGCCCGCGATAACGGCGGGTGCGCATCCCTGCGCGGATCGAATTGCCTTTCGTGCATCGCCGGACCACTGACAAAATCGGCAAAGCCTTTATAGTGCGCGATACGCGAGGTGGTGGGGGCGTGCCAGCGGCAATCCACTGTCGGTCCGCCTGCCGGCACCACAAACAACACAGAGGGTGGAACATATGCTCAAGGCTCTGCTTGCATTCATTTTCGCCTTTGGCGCATTGGCAAGTGCCACGCTCATTGCGGCCCCCGCCCGGGCACAGGACGACGTGGCCGCGCGCGCGCAAACGTGCGGAGCCTGTCACGGCATGGACGGCAAGCCGGTCAGTGCGATTATGCCGACCATTTGGGGCCAGCAGTCGAGCTATCTTTACAAGGAATTACACGACTACCACAGCAGCCAGCGCTACAACGCCACCATGACGCCGCTCATCAAACCCTTCAATTTTCAGGATCTGCGTAAGCTCGCCGACTATTTTGCAGCAAAGACTTGGCCTGCGCAGCAGACGAAAGTCGCAGCGACGGCAGAACCGCCAGCGGCCACCATGTGCAAAGCTTGCCATGGCCAGGATTTTGACGGCACCCAGGCGGGGCCTCGGCTTGCCGGACAGAATTACGATTATCTGCTTGCGACCATGGACAGCTTCGCAAATGGGCAGCGGACTAATAACCTCGATATGCCCGGCTTCATGAAAACGCTCACCGAAGACCAGCGCCAAGCGATCGCGCACTACCTTTCGGCGTTGTGACTTGAACACCCGAGCCTCGCACGGGGGTCGGGCTGATTAGCGTCACTTGGTCGTGCTGCCGGGCTACACCGCTAGGGGTTCGGCGGGACTTCCAACCTGGTGCTTTTGCGTGGCGCCACTTTCGGCCTTGCTCAGCCATGATCCCCCGCCGCGGATCGGAATTGGTCCGTCTGGCACGCGCACCGGCAAACGCGCCGTGTGCTGGGTCCATGACTGGGTCATTCACCCCAAGCGCCCCCGCCCCACGCACCGTAACCGCCCCATCCGCCGGAGCGCCAATAACCGCCGCCTCCCCAATTGTATGACGCCCAATTCTGCGGATGGCGGCTGCGCCTTGGTTCCTCGTAGGCGCGATCGTACCGCTCGTGGGGCCCATCATAATAAGGCAGCGAACGCAGGCGTGAACGCGCGTCCGCGAGCGCCCGTCGATCCTGCCGGTTCATGCGCGTCGGGCGCCGCCACACGTGGGCTCGAGGCCGCACTGAGGCATCGTCCGGCGCCGCAGCTGATGCCGCATCGAGGTTGTCGTCAGGCTCAGTCGCGGCCGGCTTGGTGGGCACCGCTATGCGCGGCTGCTGGTCGGTCGACAGGCTCGGCGGCGACGGCGCTGCCGGTAGGCCTGGCGCATCGGCGTGTTGCATAGCCGCAGTCGCACTCGGCGCGGGCGCGGCAACAGAGCCAGGAGGCGCAATCGCACTCGGCTGAGCCACGGCCACAGTGGCGGGCGGCGCAGTCGCACTCGGCGGAGCCGCGGAACCAGACGGGGGCGGCGCAGCCGCGCTCGGCGGTGCCGCGGTAACAGGCGCTGGCGGCGCAGCCGCACGCGGCGGAGGCACGGAAACGGACGCAGACGGCACAACCGCACTCGGCGCTGCCACCGAAACGGACGCGCGCGGCGCAGTCGCACTCGGCGGAGCCACGGCGACAGCGGCGAACCGCGTAATCGCGTGCGGCGCAATCGCTGTCGGCGCAGCGACGGAAACGGACGCGTGCGGCGCAGTTCCACTCGGCGCAGCCACGGAAACCGACGCGCGCGATGCGGTCGTCGTGGACGCGCCGGCAATCCGGGAAGGCCCCGCGGGCGCGCGAGGAGCAACGGTACTACGTTGCTGATTGCCCGCACCGCCGGCGACCTCTTGGCGCGGCGAGCCGCCGGTGAAATGCAGAATAGTGAATGCCACGCCGCCGCCCCCGATCCCACCGAGCGCTCCGGCCACAGCAATAATCCACAGCGCGCGCAAGAAACGATGGGCTCGCGCGGACCAAGAATTGTCAGGATAGCTCAGACCCGAGTACTCAGAGACCAGACGCGCCATACCGGCACCCGATCAGCCCCCGCCCCACGCGGACAGTTGCAGCAAGGACCCAGCTTGAACGCACATCAGCGCGCGTCGTTCCCGTCGGGCCGTTCGGCCCACCCGGAAGCGACGCCTATTCCTCCGGCTCAGTGGTGAAAAACAGCGGGTAGCCCTTGCTCTTGCCCAGTTCGGTGGCCTCCTTGGCCTTGGTTTCGGCAACATCGCGCGTGTAGACGGCGATGACGCACGCGCCCTTCCTGTGTGCCGTCATCATGACCCGATACGCCTGATCGGCGTTCATGCGAAACACCGCCTTGAGCACCTGTACGACGAATTCTCGCGGCGTGTAATCGTCGTTGAGCAGAATGACCTTGTACAGTGGCGGCCGCTGGGTCTTGGTCTCGGCCTTGATACGCGGCTTGACGAGGGTCTTGGTCATCGGAAATCCCTTGCGGCCGAAACCTCCCCGTTGAGAGCGAAGAGGAGCCACATTGGTGTTTCGCTGCCAATCGACTTGAAGCCTTCAGACATCGGTTGGCATCTCTACCAAGTTTCCGCACGAATCGCCTTGGAATATCCCCGTGCTTTGCAACGGGGAAGACATTGAGCGAACAGCCTCCCGGCAAACGGGACCAATATAGGTGGGTTTGCCGTCCCACCACAGAGTACCGGCGCCCCATGGCGCCGGCTTCTGCGTTCCCATATCCTTGCTTTCGATGGGGTGCGCCGGCGTGTTCGCGAGGCGCTTGCCACGCAGTTCAACGTCCGATCGGCCGGCTCTGCAGCGGGCGCCGCAGGCCGCGGCGCTCGACCACGACGGCACGCGGCCGACCGCGACCGGCGACATGGGTGGCACGGGTAGTGGCAATGGAACCGGCCTCCTTCCGCTGCACCATGCGCAACACTGCGCCCCTTGCCTTCTCAGCGGAAATTTGCATGAGCGATGCGACGATCTCGGTCTGTTCCGAGACTTCGTCGGTCAAGCCTTGCGCGGCCAGCACCGCTTCCTCGACCGTGGGTGGGTCACGCCGCACGCGGCGCGGGCCGTCCTTCGTGTCCCATAATTCGTTCATTTCGACACCTCTTCGATGTCCTTTGCTTCCGTTGACCTATTTTATCCGCTTGAATACTGCATTGCAGCAAGGAAATTGTGCACCGCACTCACGGCAATTTCAACGGGCAACTTTGCCGCAGATCCCGGCGGCTCAATTATTACGCTGCGAAACAAAGGCGGTTAACGCATCTCGCTGAACAGCACGCCGCCCTTGCCTTTGGAGGTTTTCGGCGATTCGACGAGCGAGACAGTGACCGCGTCCGGCTTGGCACCTGCGTTCTTCACCACCGCGTCGGTGATGTCCTTGATGAGCCCACGTTTCTGCTCGAGCGTGCGGCCCTCCAGCATGTAGACGACAACTTCCGGCATCACTTTCCTCCTGTGTTGCGGCATTCGGCAAGCCGCGAAATCTTCCGGCCGAATTTTCAGATCGAGCCGGTACTATGGGAGAGTTATCGCCAAGGCACAACGGAAACAAACACATGGGCGCTTGAGATTTTTGGCCCTGTCGGGTTGACGTTTGCAGATTTTCCGGTTGGGCAATGCATCATGCTATCATGGACTGGGCTCGTGGGCGGCGCCTGGAATAAGATATGCCGCGCGCCGCCAGCGCTGGTTAGAATTGCAAAACGCCACGGCGGGGAGGCTAATTCGGATAATCTGAAGAGCCGATGCGGGAGCTGAACAGCCGAAGCGACGGAGAAAAGCCGTTGTCGCGCCAGCGTCTCCTCCTCCAAGCGTCGTCGCCCTGCCAGCGCCGGTACGCGGTGCTGGCGGTTCGATGCCGTCTGCCGGCGAACCGTTTTGCCGGCACAGCCGCCTTTGATTCGGCCGTGCCCGCCGCCTCGGCATCCGCCAGCGGTGCGGCCTCTATCGTCGGGTTTGTCGAGGGCACCGCGGCAACACTCTGCGCCGGGGCAGCGCTGCTTGCCGCACTCCCGTGCGCCGCCGCGCTGGTTGCGGAGTCGTTTGCCAACGTCGATCCCGGCGATGCTGACAGCGGCGCTGCGGCGATCGGGGCGGGGCTGCGCCTGGTCCCTGCGGTCGCCGAAACAGGGGCGCTGGTCACCAGGGCGTGCGCGGCAATTGAATTGTCAGCATCGGCCTCGGGCCGTTGGAGCAGAGAAACCACCACAGCCGCGCCTGCCGTCGCCCCGACCACCGTCGCCACCAGCACTATCCGTGCACCACGCAGGAAACTTGGGGCCGGGGCGAGATAGCCCCATTGCGGATGAAAATTCCGGGCAGAACGCATCATCACCTCCGGCGCTACCAGCGCCACCGCACCCGAAATGCAATCACCATCCGCCAAACCTCGAACGCTGCATCGCAGGGGGAGGTTCCGCCTTTCCGACTTCCTCCCGCCGATTCATCTGTGGCAGGACCATTCGGCTAAGCACTATCGGCCGATTGAATTAGCCACCATGAGCCCCGCGGGCAAGCACGAAAGCCGGGAATTCGCCTGCAGGAGCCCCGGCTTCTCGCCAGCGGCTCCCGCAGGCCAAGCCGAATATCGAGTCCGCGCCCGGACGGCCGGACTCATCAAGCTACTCGACCAACGAGTGAGGGCGCGCCGGCTGCCTCTGCACCGCGGTCTCAAGGCTGCGCTCGCTTGCCGGCAACTGCAGAACGGTTGCCTTTTGCCCCTCGCGCAACCGGGTCACCAGCACCACCTTGCCATCGGCAAATTCCAGCGCATCATGATGCACGCAAGGCTGGTCCATGTTGACCTGGCGGAAACGCGCCAGGCGCTGACCGACTTTGCGGCTCGGCAGAATGCCGAGCGCTGCCTCGCATTCGACGTCCTGATCGAACGCAATCTCCGTGCCCGGAAGTAGGCACACCGCGACATTCGGTTTGTCGATCGCCGAGAAACCGCCAGTCGGTGTATTGATGAATTTGGTGCTCACCAGCCTGTCTCCCACTTTGGCGGGACGATTGGCGACATGGTGAAGACTATAATCGCACATCGAAGGGCTCCTCTACGCTGTGAACAGCCGGGATGGTTGTCCTTCTGCACGTAATAGTCGAACAGCGTATGGTGGCGAACTTGTGTCGGTCGACTTCGCGTTCCCACACAAAGACGTCATCTCGCATCGCCGCGCGACACGAAACGTTGATCAGCGGAAAAGTCTCAGCTTTCAGGGGCGCTTTTGTTGGCACGCATCAGTGCGAAGCGGAATGACGGCCACAGGGAAGCGCAAATTGCGGCATTGGACGCTCGAGAACCATCTCGATGTAACAAAAACTCCGTCCAATCTTCGTGCAAATTCTCTTCGTACAGGTTCTCAACAGAGTGACGCCGTGCGATCAGGCGAGGGTGGTTGCGCGACAAAGAAAATCGGCCCTTCGGCGTAGTTTTTCCACATTCACCCGCTTGCGCGCCAGGTGCGCATTCGATCAATTGGTGTTGAAAATCGCGCTGCCGAATTTGTAATTCCACTGCACGCAGCAGCGTCACACTCGGCAGGCAATTACGGCGATGCCGGTAGCGCCGCGCGGCAGCGCGTCATAGCGGGGTGCCGGCCGACGAGGCCTGCGAAGTCAGATCATCGCCGCCAACCCGGTGCTCGAGCCAGAAAGGAAGGCCGCCAATCGCCTCGACGGCATGCAGCGCCGCACCGACCATTTGCTTCTTGACCGCGAGCGTCTCAGCGATCAGCGCCGGTTCGTCGTGCTGCGGCGCTGCACCCGGTGCAGGGGCGACCACCGGCGCGGGCTCGGAAATTTGTTGCACCCGCGCGATCACGACCGGATCCGGGCCGGGCGCGGGTACGGCGGTGACACCAAGCGGGGCTGTTGCGGCACCGGTCTTGTGGTGCGGCGGTGTCGGCTTGGCAGCCGCGAACTTGGCAGCGCCCTTGCCACGGGCATCCACGGCATCGGCGGCAATCTGACGCCTCTGCGCGTCTTCCTGAGCCGCCATGAATTGCCGGAGCAGAGCGTGTTCGTCGCGGACGAGCTGCACCATCTCTGGTGAAGCCGGACCTTGTCCCGCAGCCGCCTGCGCGCTGGGCGGGTGGGTGAACTGGTAGTGCGCGAACAGCAGGCCGCCGATAATGCTCGCTAGGGCCGCCGGCAGCACTTCGAGAACGAGCCGGCCGAGGAGCCGCACCGAGTGCGGCACCGGCGTCATTGCGCTCCCTCGCACCATTTCGCGCTGTCGCATCCACCCACTCCCCGTCGTGTTTTTTCAAACGACCGGTCGAATTTCAAACATGTGTTTTAGGCGGCCGCAAGCCGGGATTGCGGAATTTTTGTGGCATTTCGGTGAACTGACGATGAACGGCTCAAGCCATGGAGCCGAGGCCGGCGATAGCCCAATGGCCGACCAGGGCAGCAAGCCAATCCACCTCCGCTTCGTCGAACGACAGGGATAGCGGCGGATCGGCCAGCTGATCGCGGTTGCGCACGAAAATGCTGCATTGGCCGAGAAGCCAGAGTGCTGCGACAACCAGGGTACGGTGATCGGCTGCGGGCAGGAATCGGCGCACCAGGTCCGTGGCCACGCTCATGAACGGGGCCGCCTCCTCGCTGATGAGCTTGCGGAAGACCGGGGTGGGATGGACGCTTTCCCAACTGAAAATGCGGATATGGCGGCTCGCTTCGTCGCGGGCGAGCAGCGGTCGCAGCTGCCGGCGGATGAAAGCGATCAGCGCGTCCTCGCGCGATATGGTGCTCGCCTGCCCTGCATTGGCCACCTGATGCTCCGTAAGCCCCTGGAAGGCTGCCCGCAGCACTTCACGGTAAAGCCCGTCCTTGCCGGCAAAGTGGTAATTGATTGCAGCCTGATTGACGTGCGCGCGGGCCACAATGGCGCGGATGCTGGTGCCTTCATAGCCGCGCTCGGCGAAGAGCCGCTCGGCCGCCTTCATGATCCGGTCGCGGGTCACCTCGGAGGGTCGCGTCATCGGCACTCCATTTTCAAACTTATGTTTGAATTCCAAATAGCCGGTTCTCGCGGCGATTGCAAATCGGTGTCCTCGCCGCCGTGACTGTACGCCGCTCGCAAGTGGCAATAGGGTGATGGCCGTCGCGCCGGCGTGGGCCGGCTGAAAAGGGGAGAACGTATATGAGTTTTCAGCAATTGCCAGCAGACGTGCTCGGGCTTTCCAAGGTCATGCCGCCACTGTCGCGCCGCGGCTTCATGACGAGCTCGGCCGCTGCCGCTGCTGGCTATACGCTTGCCGCCGGGCCGGTGCGGGCGGATGCCATTCACACCGATAGTAAAGGCCTCGTTACCGGGATCGCCAAGATCAACGTACCCGGCGGCGAAATGCCGGTCTATTACGCCCGCCCGGCCGACGTGCAGCATCCACCGATCGTTCTCATCCTGATGGAGATTTTTGGCCTGCACGAATGGGTGAAGGACGTCACTCGCCGCATGGGTCATCTCGGAGCCTTTGCGGTCGCACCTAATTACTATTTTCGTTCCGAAACCAATGGCGTCGATTTGCCGAAAATCAGCGACATGCAGAAGCTGTTTCCGATCGTCAATGCCAAGACCGACAAGGAGCTGTTTTCCGACCTAGACGCCACGATCGCCTGGGCCAAGTCACAGGGCGGCGACGGCGACCGTCTCGGCGTCATGGGCTTCTGTCGCGGCGGCCGCAACGTGTGGCATTACTCGTCGCATAATCCCAATCTGAAGGCCGGGGTCGCCTTCTATGGCCCGATCACCGACAAGAACCCCGCCGCGCCGAAAAGCTCGCTCGAGCTTGCACCCGAAATCAAAGAGCCGGTGCTCGGCCTCTATGGCGCCGAGGATGCCGGTATCAAGGTCGCCGACGTCAAGGCCATGGAAGCAGCGCTCAAGGCCGACGGCAAGACTGCCGAATTCCATATTTATCCCGGCGCGCCGCACGGCTTCGAAGCCGATTATCGCCCCAGCTACCGCAAGGATGCGGCCGAGGAGGCCTGGAACCAGATGATCGGCTGGTTCAAAAAATACGGCGTGCTAAGCTGACGCAGAACACCAGAGCCCATGCCGGCGTGGCGCCTGCCTGGTTGCGCCGCGCCGCTTACTTGTAGTCGGCCATGCCCTCCTTCATCTGCGTCACCTGCGGCACGCAATTTGCTCCTTCCGACAAGACGCCAGAGCGCTGTCCCGTTTGCGATGAGCCGCGCCAATTCGTGCCGCCATCAGGCCAGGCCTGGACCACGCTCGAAGCGTTGATGCGCAACCATTGCAATGCGTTCCGCGAGCATGAGCCCAACCTGATCGGCATCGGCACGGTGCCCGTTTTCGCCATCGGCCAACGCGCGCTGCTGTTGATGACTGAAGAAGGTAACATTCTGTGGGATTGCATCTCGCTGCTCGACGCCGCCACCATCGCCATCGTCCAGGGACTCGGCGGACTCATTGGTATCGCCATTTCCCACCCGCACTATTATTCGTCGATGGTGGAATGGGCGCATGCTTTTGACGCGCCCATCCATCTGCATGCCGCCGATCGCCAATGGGTCATGCACCAGGATTCGGCAATAAAATTTTGGGACGGCGACACGCTGTCGCTTGCGCGCGGCGTTACCCTCGTTCGCTGCGGCGGGCATTTTGCCGGCGGCACCGCCCTGCATTGGGCGCGCGGCGGCGGCGGGCGCGGCGCACTGCTCTCCGGTGACATCGTGCAGGTGATCCCCGACCGCAAGTTCGTCACCTTCATGCGTAGCTACCCGAACATGATCCCGCTTTCGGCGCCGGCGGTCGAGCGGATCGGCGCGCGACTTGAGCCCTACGCATTTGAGGTGATCCATGGCGCCTGGTTCGACCGCACGATCCCGCAGGACGGCAAGCGGGTCGTGATGCGCTCGGTTGCGCGTTACCTCGCGGCGGTGCGCGGCGACGGCTCGACCGAGCTGCGCTGAATTCCTGCACATCAATTCGCCGGTGCGCGCGGCACTAACAGCAATGACAAAGGAAGACCGCCTTGGCTCGCATGCGTGAACTCAACACGGACGAATTCACGCCGCGCCAGCAAGAGCTGCATGACCGGCTGTTGCGGTCACGGCTGCGCGATTCGCTCAGCGGCCCGTTCGCGGTTCTGATCCATACGCCCGGCATCGCCGAGCCGACCGATCGGTTGGTCAACTATTTTCGCCAAAGCCCGACACTCGGCAGACGTCTTGTCGAACTGATCATCCTGCTCGTGGTCCGCGACGCCAGCGCCCAGTATGCCTGGTCGGTCCATGAGCCCACCGCGCTCAAGGAGGGGCTGGCGCAGGACACGATCGACGCCATCCGCGTGCGCACGGAGCCGAATTTTGCGCGCGAGGATGAGCGGCTGATCTACGCTATCGTGATGGAGCTTCTTGCCACCAAGACGCTGAGCGCGGCGACGTTCGAGCGTGCCAAGGCGGCGTTCGGCGAGATCGGCGTGATAGAAGCGATCACCTGCGTCGGGCTCTACGGCATGATCGGCTTCGTGCTCAACGTTTTCGAAATCCCGCCGCGGCCTGGAAACCCGCTGTTGTAACTCAACTGCCAAGGCCTAGCGCGCGGGTACAGCCGAGGACGATGCCGCTTGTTCGAGCATCGCGCGCCCGCGTGGGGTAAGCGCAACTGCGCGACCGGCACCGCTTTCCAGGCGCACCAGCCCGTCGATGACGGCGTCCTCCCATACCGCCAGCCGCGGACAAGTACTGTGCCAAGCGTCCATGGTTTCAGGATAGCTGCGTGGGCGATCCGCGATCCAGGAGAGGAATTGCAGCATGATCAGACTTGCGGGCTCGGACATCGAGGCGCTCCGCCTGGCAGTAGAGCACATTACGGCCGGCCCATGCGCTCTGCAATGACTTGCTGCAATGATTTGCTGCAATGACTTGCCGTCCGGTTGCCGCTATCGTGCGGGCATGCTCGGGCCGCGCCGCGTTGAGGGTTTTGTCATCGTCGCCAGTAATGGCATGATCGCCGACGCCGGCGGCAAGATGCCGGCCGCGATTCGCAACGACGCCGACCAGGAATTCTTCCAGGCCGCACTCGACCGGGCCGCCGTCGTCGTGCATGGCCGGCATTCGCACGAAGGCGGCCCGCGCGCGGCGGCGCGAAAGCGCATCATTCTTACCCGCCACGTCGCTGCGATCGCCCCCCACCCGAAACATCCCAACGCTGTATTGTGGACTCCCGGCGGCGTTCCGCTGCAGGAGGCAATCACGGCGCTTGGCGCCGGCTCCGGCACGGTCGCGATCATTGGCGGAACCCAGGTTTTCAGCATGTTTCTGCCGCTCTACGATGCGTTTCACCTCTCGCGCGCAGCGCGGGCCGAAATTCCCAGCGGTCTACCGGTATTCGACGAGGTCGGACCATTTGCGACGCCGGAGGACGTACTTGCGCGCCACGGACTCAAGCCTGGATCGCCCCGCGTGCTCGATGCTGCCGCAGGAGTCACGCTTGTGACGTGGGCACGCTAATTTGCAGGGCGCCAACCTCGGCAGCCGTTCGCCAGGTGGTCTGCTAGAGGGACCCTTCAGGGATCGCCTATATTTCCAACCCATGAGCCTACGCCCTCCCCGCTCCGGCATAAAACCGGCAGTCACCGCGCTCGATTACGAGATCGCGCAGGAGCAGGCGAGCGCGCTCGGTCGACTCGGCCGTGTCCTCGAAGCCGCGCTCGCTGCCCTTTCGGACTATGACAGCGCCCACGCGCACCCGGCGGGCCGGGACGCGACGCGCGCGACACTCGTCGCCGCAGCGAGCGATGCGCTGTGGTGCTTTATGGTCCAGCGCGAGGCCTGCGGGTTGCGTGATCCCCGGCCAGTCATTCGCGACTACCGCGTCCCTGCCGAAGTTCACGCCCGCATGGGCGTCTTCCATCGGCGTTGAGCGCCAAAACTTCACCTCGCTGTCGTTGCAGGAGGGCGGCAGAAAGTCTTTTCCCCCCTTATGCTGAAAGGCGCGGGCAAGCGGCGCAGCATCTCATGAGCGGGCACGGCGGCGCGGCAACGCAAGATTTTGTTCACCGTCCCGCGCCATTGTCGTAGTGGGTTCAACGCCGTGTCGTGTCCGGAGCACCATGCGCAATCCCTCCCTGCTCGACGAACTCGAGGCGGCGGTCGCCTCCGGCAGCAATGCGCGGCGCCTCCAGATCCTCACGGGCATCACCGATCTGTTCGTGGCGAGCGCCCCACGTTATTCGGAGGATCAGATTGCAGTTTTCGACGAGGTCATGGCGCGTCTCGTCCTCACCATTGAGGCCAAGTCCCGCGCCAGATTGGCGCACCGGCTGGCGCCGATCGCAAACGCGCCGAGCAGCGTCATCTACATGCTCGCCTTCGATGACGACATCGAGGTCGCGCGCCCGGTTCTCATCCAATCGGAACGGCTCGGCGAGCGCGAGCTTTTGGCCAATGCCTCGGGCAAGAGCCAGCTGCACCTCGCCGCCATCGCCCGGCGCCGGTCGCTAGGCGAAGCGGTGACTGACGTGCTTGTCGAGCGTGGTGATCGCGAAGTCGTGCACGCGGTGGTGCGCAACACGGACGCCCGCTTCTCCGATGCCGGCTTTTGCATGCTGATCAAACGCTCGGTCGGCGACGATGCGCTGGCAACCGAGGTTGGCCGCCGCCACGACATTCCGCGGCCGCATTTTCTGATGCTCCTGGTCATCGCCTCGAGCGAGGTGCGCGCGCAGCTTTCCGCCGAGAACCCCCAGGCGCCCGGCCCCGTCGAGAACGTCCTTGCCGAGGGGGTCGGGGGCATGCGCAACGACCCGCGCTACGCCTCACCGAATTTCGCCGCTGCATTGGCGGAAGTGAAGCGGCAGAGTCGCATCCGCCAGATCGGCGAGGAAGACGTCTACCAGTATGCGCGCGATCGCAAGTTCGAGGAGACGGCGATCGCGCTGTCGATCCTGTGCGACACCCCGATCGACGTGGTCGAGCGGGCGCTGCTCGATCCCAGCGTCGAGATCGTGCTGATCCTTGCCAGGGTGGCGGGCCTATCCTCGACCACCACCAAGGCCGTATTGCTGCTGCGCGCGGCTGAGCGTGGCATGGCTGCCAACGACCTCGAACGGGCGCTGGTCAGTTTTGATCGCTTGCAGCCGCAGACCGCGCGCCGTGTGCTCAGCTTCTTGCGTACACGCGTGAAAAAGCCGGCGCCCTCCATGATTGCGCCGGCCGTCGCCGTCAACGGCTAGCATCTCCGCCGCAAGCAGGGTCGCAGCAAAGGCGCGCGCTCGCAGAATCACGGCAAACGCAGATTTTCCGGCACCGTGCAGCCCTGGTGCACACTCGGGTGCTGCACAAACCCTCACGCCAGGTGTCAATAGCCGCAATAATTCGGGCTCAGCGGCTCCGACCAAGCACCGCCGGGATAGCGGTAATAGCAATTGCCGCGCCACCAATAATAACCGTCGGGGCGCCGCTGCGCTTCAGCGGCAACCACTGCGCCAGTTGTGCCGCCGAGAATGGCGCCAGCCACCGCGCCGCGACCATGGCCAAGCGCGCCGCCCACGATGGCGCCGAGGGCGCCGCCCACGATCGCACCGCCAACCGGCGCCGACGGATCTTGTGCCGCAGCGGGCCCCGCCGGCAAAGCCGTGGCAAGCCATAAAAGCCCTGCCGTGAGAACCCCAGCACCCCAGGTCCGCGACATGTCCGATCTCCCCTTCCCCCTCTGCATCCACCGCTTGGCGGATGAGCCGCGCTTAGACGCGGCAGTAAGCATCAATCTGCGCAAATCACTGGAATGATAGGGCATTCGTCGGCGACGATGTCAAGTTCCTTGACCGTGAAGAAGCGTGACGTGCTGCCCAGTGCTTTGCCGCAAATATTCGTGCGTGCGCCGGACGACCCCGGTGCGGCCGCACTCTGCCGTCTGTTCGGGAGCGATTGCGGTCACGCCTTTGTTGCAGCTCTGTGTATTTATCGCACTCGCCTCCGGCGTCTGATCATGACCCTCATCGACGCCGATTCGACCGCACCCGGACGAGTCGGGGCCGAACACGCCGAAGCGGCCGACAAATGCCTGGCGCGCCGCTCCGGCGCGGCCGGGTGCGCCAGCGAAAAGCGCCATGCGGCGTGGGTTTTCCACCGGCTCGCGCGCCGCCGCGATGGCAGCGCTCGCCGCTGTCGACTGTTTATCTGTAACGGCGCCCGGAAAGCCGGCCAGCGCAATCGCGCAGCGCTGTTTGATGCGCTCATGCGGCTGCACCGGGCAATAAAACGAGGAACGCGAGGAAGCTTTGATTGTTTTCATCCAGAATCTGCTTGACTCGCCGCTGTTAGTATTTAAGTGGGGAATTTGCCGCTGTTGATCGGTCCGTGTGGATCAGATCGGGCGGCTTTCGCTTTCCGCGGCGCCGGCTTGCCGGCATCTCGGGTTCTCATCTCTGGTTGGGGAGGACGGCATGAGCCAACACGCCCTCTTGCGATCGGTGAAGGGCTTGGGAATCCCAGGCACCGCCCGAAATGAATACAGAAAGACCAGGCTTAAAGTCGCAGCGCCGGCGCCGGAGCTTGCCGAGGACCGCAAGGACCACTTCGCACTGCGCAACGGCGTGCGTTGCGCCGGCGTGCACCTGATCATCGATCTGCACGGCGCCCAGCAGCTCGACGACCTCGAGCATATCGAGGCGACGCTGCGGCGCTGCGTCACCGCGGCGCGCGCGACATTGCTGCACATCCACCTGCATCACTTCCAGCCGAGCGGCGTCTCTGGCGTTGCGGTACTGGCGGAGAGCCACATCTCGATCCACACCTGGCCCGAAGCGGGCTATGCCGCGCTCGACGTGTTCATGTGCGGATCGGCCAATCCGGACGCCTGCGTCCCGGTGCTGCGCGAGGCATTTTCCGCCAAGCACGTCGGCGTCAGCGAACTCCTGCGCGGCCAGAACGCCTGAGCGTCGCGGCCCCAGGCCGCTTTATCAACGAATGAAGCGGCAGCGCCGGGCCTCGGCCGCGCTTTTTTCCCATCATTCCAATCTGCAGCCGGAGGGCACGCTCATGGCCGATCACCGCTTGGCGGAGGAACGCTGGGTTGCCGAGACGCTGTTCGACGAGCTTGGCTTTCGCATGACCTACAAGGTGGACAAGATGCTTTACGAGGTGGACACCGAACACCAGCGCCTACTGCTGTTCAAGCACCGGTTCTTCGGCAAGATGCTCATGCTCGACGGCGCCACGCAGATCACCAAGAAGGACGAGTTCATCTACCAGGAAATGATGTCGCATGTGCCGCTGTTCGCCCACGGCAAGGCGCGGGAGGTGCTGATCATCGGCGGCGGCGATTGCGGCATCGCCGAGGAAGTGCTCAAGCACAAGACCGTCAAGCGTCTCACCCAGGTGGAGATCGATCCGGCGGTTATCGCGTTTTCCAAGGAGCATTTTCCCGAATTCACCAAGCCGGTCTTCGCCGACAAGCGCTTCGAAAGCGTCATCGACGACGGCATGAAATACGTCTGCCGCACCGACCGCCGTTTCGACGCCATCATCGTTGATTCCACCGACCCGCAGGGGCCGGGCAAGGTGCTGTTCAGCGCCAAATTCTACGCCGCCTGCAAACGCTGCCTCGACACGGGTGGCGTATTGGTGACGCAAAACGGCGTCCCGATCTTCCAGCCGAGCGAGCTCACCGCCAGCGTCTCCAAGTTCCGCAAGCTGTTCGCCGACGGAGGCTGCTACCTCGCCGCGATCCCGACCTATGTGGGCGGCCATATGGCGATCGGCTGGGCGAGCGATGACAAGAAGCTGCGCCGAGTTTCGGTCAACACGATCGCCGCACGCTATCGCAAGGCTGGCAGCTTCCCGACCCGCTACTGGACCCCTGAGGTCCACGCCGCCGCGTTCGCGCTGCCGCGCTTCATCGCCGACGCGGTGGCGAAGGCCAATTGATTGCGCGTCCTAAACGGCACATGCGCTCACGGGTTTCGGCCCGCCGTTCGACCGCACCGCTTGTCGGCACGGCGCGCACGAGACTGCGGACCTGGCCCGGCCTCGTCTTTCAAAGGTTGACATCGTTGCCGGCCTGGTATCGACGTTGAAGCCGGTTTTTTGCTGCAATCTGCCATCCAGCACAGCGCCGCCGCGGAGTCTTGGCCAAAGCGGCGTTATTGAAGTCCTCAACGGCGGCGGCCTGCAGCCCGGCATGTTAGCTTGAAATTCTGTGCCGCATCCTTGCGGATCCTTTCGTCTTGCGATGAACGCGAGCGACCTGTTGTTTGGCTTTTGTCGCCCTTGACTAAGCGAAAATGCTCGCGGGCGCGCAACCAATGGGCGAAGGAGCGAGCAGGACCGCGATGTGGCATAGGAGAGACAATGGACGGCGATTGCGCTAAGCTGGCCGCAATCTGTTGCTTGTCATAGGGTCATCTGCCGTGAGCTTTTTCCCCGCCAAAGATCCCGTCCCGGGCGACGCGGCCTCGAGCGAGAGCATCGCCCATATTGTCGTGCCGCGTTCGGTCGATCTCGGCGGTCTGCAAGTTCATCGCGCCCTGCCGTCGGCGCAGCCGCGCATGGTCGGTCCGTTCATTTTCTTCGATCATTTCGGGCCGGCGGTGTTTCGCTCGGGCGCCGGAATCGACGTTCGGCCGCACCCCCATATCGGGCTTGCCACCGTCACCTATCTGTTTGACGGCGAAATCGTGCATCGCGACAGCCTCGGCACCGCCATGCCGATCCGGCCCGGCGCGGTGAATTTGATGACCGCCGGGCGCGGCATCGCGCATTCCGAGCGCACCCCGGCCGAGCGCCGCGCCGGCGGCGAGAAGCTGCACGGCCTGCAATTATGGGTGGCCCTGCCTGCCGCCGAGGAAGAAATGGCACCGGCCTTCGCCCATACCAAGGCAGAGGACATTCCCGAATTGCGCGCGAACGGGATGGTGCTGCGCGTCGTCGCCGGTGCGCTGCACGGGCTGCGCTCGCCAGTCGCAACCACGTCGGAGACACTGTTTGCGGAAGTGCGGCTTGATGCCGGTGCGACGCTGCCGCTCGATGCTGGCCAGGAAGAGCGCGCCATTTATCTCATCGCCGGCGAGATCGAGATCGGCGGCGACCGGCATGGACCGGAGCGGCTCTTGGTGCTGCGGGGCGGCGACCGCATCGTCGTGCGCGCCGGCCGCGACGCCCACTTCGTCCTGGTCGGCGGCGCGCCTATGGATGGACCGCGGCATATCTGGTGGAATTTCGTTTCCTCGCGCAAGGACCGGATCGATGCTGCCAAGGCCGATTGGAAGGCCGGACGCTTTGCCATCGTTCCCGGCGACACCGAAGAGTTCATTCCGCTGCCGGACTGAGCCCGGACGCAAACGAAAAGCCGCGTGCGCGCTAGGCTCTGATCGCTTCTTTAATGCGTTCGCGCGAGAGCGGCAGGTCGCGCAAGCGCTTGCCGGTCGCTTGCGCAATCGCGTTGGCGAGCGCCGCCGCGGCCGGGCCCTGCCCGCACTCCCCGCTGCCGAGGAACGGCTGGCCGGGCCGGTTAATGATGTGAATGTCCAAGGCGTCGGGCACGGCCGAAAAGCGCAGCACCGGATAGCTCGCCCAGTCGAGGCTGGTAATCCGCGTCGTATCGAAGGTCACGCTCTCATAGAGCGTCCAACTCATCGACTGCAGAACGGCGCCCTCGATCTGGTTGGCTAAGCCATTGGGATTGACCACTTGGCCGCTGTCCACGGCGGCGGCGGCGCGCACCATGCGGGCTCGCCCAGTCCGCTGTTCGATCTCGACCTCGCAGGCAACCGCGCAATAGGCGGCGAGGTTCTTGTAGCGGGCAAAGCCGAAACCGCGGCCGCGGCCGGGCGCTTTCTTCCATCCCGACCAGTCGAAACGCGCGGCGGCGGTGGAAATCACCATACGCGCGCGGTCGTCATCGAGGTGTTTGAGACGGAACGCGACCGGATCGGCGCCTGCGGCCTGCGCCAGCTCGTCCATAAAGCATTCGATGGCGAACACGTTCATGTGCGCGCCCAGGGACCGCAAGGCCGATACCCGCAGCGGCATGGCCGGCAAGAAGTGATAGATGACCCGCGTCGAAGGGAATTTGTAGAGCGGATTGGAATTGCGGTCGCCGCCGCCTTCCGGCATCGGGATCGGCTTGGGCGGCGGCTGCGGAAACGGCTTTTCGAGGTCGCGCGCGGCGAGCAGCGCGCCGGCGGGGCCGGGCCGGGTCGAATGGGTGTTGCTCCACACCCCGTAATCCCAGTTCACGATGCCGCCGTTGCGGTCGAGACCGCCTGCGACCTTCACCACCATGGCCGGCCCGAACGGCTCCCAGCCATGTTCCTGCTCGCGCATCCATTGCACGCGAACCGGCCGGCCGGGCACCGCGCGCGCCAGCAAGGCCGCATCGGCTGCCGCATCATCGGCGCCGTTGTGGCCGTAGCACCCGGATCCTTCGCTGTGGACGCAGCGGATCCGCTCCTGCGGCATGCCGAGCATCTGCGCGATCGCGTTGCGATCCGGATAAACACCCTGCGTGTGCGTCCATACGGTCAACGCATCGTCCTCAAGCTGAGCCACCGCGCATGAGGGGCCGATGGAGCCGTGCGCGAGATAAGGCCGCGTGTATGTGGCATTGAGTGATGTCGCCGCCTCGAGTCCAGACTGCTCCTGATCGACCACGGTGATGTCATGCGACGGCATGCCGGTGAGAAGGGTGGGCAGATCGCCGGCGTTCGGCAGCTTGGCGCTCTCCTGCCAGCGCGCTGCGGCGGCGAGCGCTCGCATGGCTTCGATCGCCGCAAACTCGCGCTCGGCGATCACGGCCAGAAAATTGCCGTCGCGCACCACCTTGATCATGCCCGGGATCTGCTCGACCGCGGCGGTGTCGAGGGCGCCGAGCTTGGCGCCGTAGCTCGGCGGCCGAACCACGCGGCCATGGACCATGCCGGGCATTCGCAAGTCGTGCACGTAGGCCAACCCGCCGGTCACCTTCGCGGGAATGTCGACCCGCTGCACTGGGCGGTTCATGATTTGATAGCTGTGCGGGTCCTTCAGCGGCGATTGCGGCGCTGCCTCGACGTGCAGCATTTCGCCGCTCACCAGTTCGCCGAAGCCGAAACGCCGGCCGTCAGGCGCGACCACGGCGCCATTTTCGGTCTTCATCTGCGCCGGCAGGACATTGGCGCGCTGCGCCGCAGCCGCGATCAGGATCTGCCGCACCTGCCCGGCAGCATTCATGATGGCGGTGCCGCTGTCCTGCAGCGAATGACTGCCGGCCGTGTAGCCCTCGTTCGGCGTGAGCCCGGTATCTGCCGTGACCAGCTTGACCTCTTTGAGCTCGACGTCCAATTGTTCGGCGGCGATTTGCAGCAGCGCCGTCTTGAGCCCCTGGCCGAGCTCGGCTTTGCCGGTGAACACGGTGATCGCGCCGGCGGAATCGACGCGAATCCAGGAATTGAGATAGGGACTCTTCTCAAGGCTGCCGGGCAATTTCGCCGTCGGCTTTGACCGCACTCCGCCGTTTGGCTGCGGCGAACCCTGCTGCGCCAGCAACGCGGGACTTAAGGCGAAGCTTACGAGCAGCGCGCCCGTCCCGGCGAGCGCGGTACGGCGCGAGACGACGAAGGCGCTCACCGTGCATCTCCCGCTTGGGCGGTCTGCATCATGCCCGCTGCGCGCCGCACCGCGCGCAGGATGCGGACATGCGTGCCGCAGCGACACAGGTGCGGCTCCAGCGTCGCGCGTATCTCCGCTTCGCTCGCATGTGGATTGTTCTGCAACAGCGCCTGCGCGCGCATCATCATGCCGGGAATACAGTAGCCGCACTGAGCCGCCTGCTCCTCGATGAAGGCGCGCTGGATCGCTGCCGGCTTGTCTGCGGTGCCAAGGCCCTCCAGGGTGACGACCTGCTTGCTCTCAGCCAGCGCCAGCGGGGTGACGCACGAGAACACCGCCTCGCCGTCCATGATCACCGTGCAGGCACCGCATTGCCCGAGCCCGCAGCCGAATTTCGCGGCGTTGAGTTGCAGGTCGTTGCGCAGGACATAAAGCAGTGGCGTGCGCGGATCGGCTGCCACCTCGACTGATCGATTGTTAATGTTGAGCTTCATTCTCGCTCGTCCGCTGCATTTGCGGCGACGCGCGCACACTGCTCGGCGCCGGAGTGACCGTTTGCCGCCCATTGCGCGCCGCGTGCACGCTTTCGTCAATATCGGTCCACGGCGGCTGGTCGCTGAATCGGCTGCGCAAGTAGCGCACCAGCGCCGCCACTTGGCCGTCACGGAGGCTGGCGGCAAATCCCGGCATGATCGCGCTACGCGCAACCCCGCCCGCGGGCAAGCCGTAAAGGATTACGTTTACCAGATTCTGCGCGCTCGGGCCGCTGACGCCGCTGGAGAGCGCCAGATCGATGCCGCCATAGGGCACGGCCCGCGGCCCCTGGTGACAGCCGGCACAGGCGCCGGCGTAGATCAGCGCGCCCTCGTCGTTCGTGCCCTCGGGCTTTGCTCGGCTCGGTGGATTTGCGCCGTTCGCATCGGCTTGGCTGTCGGCGCTGTTTGCCGCGCCCGCTTGCGAACGCTTTTGCTGCAGCGCCACCGCTCCTGCCACCTGTGGCCTCAGCGCGCGCCTGTTTTCGCCCCGCGCGACGACGTAGGCAGCAAGCGCGCGCAGGTCGGTCGGCGATGCCTGGCGCAGATCCTGCGTCACCTCTTCCATCGGGCCGCGCGCCACCCCGTGCAGGGGATCGAACCCGTCGCGCAGATAGCGCTCGAGCGCGCTTTGGGTCCACGGCACCGGCGCGGGCGAGGACCCGTTCAGCGCGTAAGCGGTCCAGCCTGCCGCCTCGCCGCCGGCGAGTTGCTGGTCAGATTTCTCGGCGCCCAAAAAGTTGCGCGGCGTGTGGCAGGCGCCGCAATGGCCCAAACCTTCGGCCAAGTAGGCGCCACGATTCCAGGTGGCGCTCTGCGCGAGATCCGCGCGGTACGGGCCTTGGTGAAGAAACAACAAGTTCCAGGCGAACATCAACAGACGCACATTGAGCGGAAACGGTAATTCGTTGGCCGGCGCTTCGGCGCGCACCGGTGTCCGCGTCATTAGAAAGGCATAGAGCGCGCGGTTATCCTCGTCGTTCACGAGCGTGAAGTGATCGTAGGGGAAAGCTGGATAAAGAAAGCGCCCGTCGCGGCGCACACCTTCACGCATGGCGCGCCGGAATGCCGCTTGCGACCAGCGGCCGATACCCGTTTCGGGGTCCGGCGTAATATTGGTGGAAAAAATCGTGCCGAACGGCGTGGGGATCGCCCGGCCGCCGGCGAAGGGCTGTCCGCCCGGAGCGCTGTGGCAGACGTCGCAATTGCCGATCGCGGCCAGTTGCGCGCCGCGCTGCACCTGCGCAGCATCGAAGCTGCTCGCGACCGGCGGCTCGACCGGTACAATGGCCGGTCGCCGGGCCGCGAACGCAAACGCGCCGACCGCCACCGCCAGCACGACGCAGGCTCCCAGCAAAAATTTAATCGCGCGCATGCGCCGCGCCAGGCATCTTTGGTGATTCCATCGTTGGCCAACCTATCACGGGCTGGAAATAGCGAACTTGCAACCCGAACGTAAGGGCAATTGCGCGGAAGCGGCGCGACAATCGCGCCAGAACTGCCGCGTTGTCTTCGCGGCCACGCCCTAAAAGCTCGCAAGCGAACGAGGAATAATTACCGAACCGCAAAATCAGAGCAACGACCGGCCCGGACGCCGTCCGGGCCGGCTCACACTTCTTCAGGCGGCGCGACGCTGCGCCCGTATCCAGGCCTCGGCTTCACGTTCGGCTTCGGCTTTGGCGAAACCATAACGGGCCTGCAAGCGGCCGATCAATTCGGCGCGGCGGCCGCCGATGCGGGTGAGGTCTTCATCTGTGAGCTTGCGCCAATTGTCGCGGACTTTGTCCTTAAAGTGCATCCAATCGACCTGAACCCGATCCCACTTCATCGTCGTCTCCCTTGCTTGCGACGGACGAGCGACGCGCTGAGCTGCGCCGTTTAGGCCGCGCAGATGAAAGTGCGGTATGGCCTCAATTCGACGATATCAGGGTCATTCGGCGAACAATTTAGGCTCGCATCTGGCCTGGGTCGGGGCGCTGCCGGCGTGCTGCGTGCCGGAACGGGGCATCATTAACGCACCAGCGAGGAATAATCGTTCTCGCTGCCCCAAGATGATCAGAGTTCAGCACTCGCCCGGCTCGTAACAGCGGCGGCGAACACGTTGAACTCTCGCGGGCACTCAAGCTGCAAGCTTGACGGCTCCTGCGTCATCACGGATGAGACGGCATGGCCGCGCCTTCCACTTCGCCCGATGTCGAACGCCTCACGCAGGCGATCCGCGCCGGCGACCGCGCGGTACTGTCGCGCGCCATCACCCTGGTCGAGAGCAAGCGCGCCGATCATCGGCGCAGCGCCGCCGCACTCACCCAGGCGCTCTTGCCGGCGACTGGCAAAGCCGTCCGCGTCGGCGTTACCGGCGCGCCGGGCGTCGGCAAGTCGACGCTGATCGACGCGCTCGGCTCGCTGCTCACGAGCCAGGGACGCAGGGTAGCGGTGCTGGCCGTCGATCCCTCCTCGCGGCGGACCGGCGGCTCGATCCTGGCCGACAAGACGCGGATGGCGCGGCTTGCCACCGACGCCAATGCCTTCATCCGCCCCTCGCCGACCTCCGGCACGCTCGGCGGCGTCGCGGCAAAGACCCGTGAAACCATGCTGCTGTGCGAGGCTGCCGGCTACGACATCGTGCTGGTGGAGACCGTCGGCGTCGGTCAGTCGGAAATCGCCGTTGCCGAGATGACCGATTTTTTTCTCGTCCTGGCGCTGCCGGGCGCCGGCGACGAGTTGCAGGCGCTCAAAAAGGGCGTGATCGAACTCGCCGACATGATAGCGATCAACAAGGCAGACGGCGAGAATCTTGCGCGCGCCAAATCGGCCGCGGCCGAATTTTCCGCAGCGCTGCACATCTTGTCGCCGCCGTCGCCGAACTGGTCGCCGCCGGTGATTACCTGCTCGGCGCTCACCGGCGGCGGGATCGCCGAACTATGGGGGCGCGTCCTCGAGCACCGCGGACGACTGAGCGCATCGGGTGAACTTCAGGCGCGCCGCGGCGAGCAGCAGGTCAAGTGGATGTGGGGCATGCTGGAGGAACGGCTGTTTGCTCCGTTGCGCTCGGAGCGAGCGCTCAAAGCCGAGTTGCCGCGGATCGAGGCCGAGGTTGCCGCCGGCCGCCTCGCCCCGGCCGAGGCCGCGGAGCGGTTAGCCGCGATGCTGGGACGCTAGACCGATGCGCGTCCTGCTGCTCGGCTTTGGCCCCTTCCCAGGCGCACCGATTAATCCGAGCGCTGCCTTGGCGCAAAAGCTCGCGCGCCGACGCCGCCCGCTCCTGGCTGACCTCGAGCGCCGCGCGCACGTGCTGGCCACGACCTACACCGCTGTCGACCGCGACCTGCCAAAGCTTCTTGCTGACAGGCCGGACATCGTGCTGGTGTTCGGCCTCGCGGCACGACGGCGCCACGTTTGCATCGAAATGCGCGCGCGCAACGCGCGGTCGGTGCTGTTTCCGGATGCCGGCGGTTACCGGCCGCAGCAGAGCCGGATCGAGCGCGGCGGACCGGATGCGCATCTTGGCCGCGCACCATTTCAGCGGCTTTTGGGCGCATTGCGTGCTGACCACGTGCCGGCACGGCTGTCACGCGATGCCGGACGCTATTTGTGCAATTACGCTTACTGGCGCGCGCTCGCCCACGCAGCGAATGGCCGGCCGCTGGTTCAGTTCGTCCATATCCCGGCACTTGCGCGCAATCCGCAGCCGCACCGGCGCGGTGCCCGCTCTGCGCCTTCGCTTGCGCAGCTTGTACGCGCGAGCGAGCGCTTGCTCATCGCGCTTGCTGCGGCAAGCAAACCGCACCGGCCGGCGCGCGGTGGCGCAAGACGACGTCATGCGCAATCTCGTCCGGCGGCGCCCCGCCCGCACCGGGCGGAATGACGGGGCCGACATGAATGCGCCGCATCCGTGCATCGCCGCCGGCTCCGGCCGCTCTTTGCGCGAGGTTGCCATCGCTTTGGGAGCGCGCCGAATTGCCCATTCACGGATTACGGGGATGACAGGATGTCCGTCACCCGCACGGCGCCAACTTCGATGCCATTCCAGTTGCGCACAACCGGGCGCACAAATCGCGACAGCTGCGCCCGCTCGGACGCTTGCAGCGGCAGAAAGCGCGCGATGAGCGCCGCCATGATGGCCTCGGCAGCGCGGCCGGCGCCGTCGTCGCACTTGACTGCGACCCCAAGCCCCTGCTCAGGGAGCGCGCTGCACAACACGCCTTCGGCGCCGGTCTTGACCAAAACCCGCGAGCCAAACAGTTTCATGATCTCGGTGCAGAAGCGGCCGGTGCCGGCAACGTGCCACGGGTAACGCGCGCAGGCCGCGCGCAATCGCGCGGCTGCCTCGACGCGTCGGGGCGACAGCCCCCGGCCGCTGCCGAATTTAGCGAAAGCATGCGCGAGATTTTTTAGCGGAATTGCCCACGTCGGCACCGAGCAACCGTCCACCGCGCAGCGGTCCGGCGGCAGCGTAGTGCCGGTTACGTCTTCGAGCACGGCGTGCACCTTTTGCTGCACCGGATGCTCGGGCCGCCAATAAGTCTCATGCGCGGCACCCATCGCGCAGGCCACGCACAAAAAACCGGCATGCTTGCCGGAGCAATTGTTGTGCAGCGCCGAGGGCGCGCCGGTTTTCGCAAGCGCAAAGGCCGCCGGCTGATACAGCGGCCAGTGCGCCCCACAGCGCAGCGTCGACACATCAAGACCGATCTTGCCGAGCATCCGCTCAACGCCGTCGACATGTGCGCCTTCACCGCTATGGGACGAACAGGCGAGCGCCAGCTCCTCGTCGCCGAAGCCAAAACGATCCGCTGCGCCGGATTCCACAAGCGGCAAGGCCTGCAGCGGCTTGATCGCCGAGCGGGGGAAGACAGGAGCTGCCACATCGCCGACGGACAAGACACTAGCCCCATCCGCGCCAACCACGGCCACGGCGCCGCGATGCCGGCTTTCGATCAGCGGCCCGCGCAAGACATCAACAAGAACCGGATCGCTCATGGTCACTTCGTTGCCGGGTTCGCACGGGCGGCGGGCAAATCCAGGCAAAAGGCCGCGTTCAGGCGCGCCACGCCGCGCCCGGCCACATCTTTGGGCTCGCGCGCAAATATTGCGGCGGCCGCGGGATGTCGGCACCGAACAGCTCCGCCGCGTGCCAACCCCAGCGCGGGTCGTCGAGGAAGGCGCGGGCCATGGCCACCATATCGGCCCTGCCCTGCGCGACGATCTCCTCGGCCTGCTTAGCGCTGGCGATCAAGCCGACCGCGCGCACCGGCAGTCCGCAAGCGCGCCGGACCTGCTCGGCGACAGCCACGTTGTAGCCGGGCTCGGTCGGGGGCCGGCTGTCGGGGGTGATGTTGCCGGACGACACGTCGATGTAATTGAGGCCGGCCTGCTTAAGCGCCTCCGCAAAGGCGGCGGCATCCTCGCCAGTGAGGCCACCACCGAGCCAGTCGCTGCCGGTGATGCGGGCGCCAAGCGGCGTGCCGGCCGGCACCGCCGCCCGCACGGCGCGCGCGACTTCGAGCGGAAAACGCATGCGCCCGGCGGCCGCGCCGCCCCATTGATCGTTGCGCTTGTTGGAGAGGGGCGAGACGAAACTGTGCAGCAGATAACCGTGTGCGAGATGCAGTTCGATCGCGTCGAAGCCGATGCGCACCGCGCGGCGCGCCGCATCAACAAAGGCGTTCGCGACCCGCGACATGTCGTCTTCGGTCATGGCGGTTGGAACATGCCAGCCCGGAGCGAACGGCAGCGCCGAAGGCGCGATCGTCGGCCACGCATCCTCGTTCGCCGAGAGCGCCTTGCCGCCTTTCCAGGGCACCTGAGACGATGCCTTGCGGCCAGCATGAGCGAGCTGAATGCCGAATTTCGCCGTACCGATTCGGCGACAATGGGAAATAACGCGACCGAGCGCCGCCTCGCAGAGGTCTGAATAGAGGCCGAGGCAGCCGTGCGTGATGCGGCCGCGGCGCTCCACATGGGTTGCTTCGACCACTACCAGACCGGCCCCGGAATTTGCCAGCATGCCCAAATGGGTCATGTGCCAATCGGTGGCGACGCCATCGGCGGCGCTGTATTGGCACATCGGGGAGACGACGATGCGATTCGGTAGTTCAAGATCAGCAAGACGCAGGCGCGAGAACAGAGCACTCGTCATGAGGGAGCCACGTCAAAGGTGGGATTGCATCAAAGCCAACGGGCCCGCAGAGCGGCACTTGGGGCGAGCCGGGTCGGCGGACTCTGTGGAAACACGTCCGGGCAGGATCTTCCTGCGCCGAGAAAAGCGATGCCGCAGCGCCAAGCGCTGTGTCAAGGGTCCCGCTTGGCCGAAAAGAAGGCGACTGAGGCCGCCTCAAGAACCTGCAACATGATGCCGGCGATCACCGCCGGGCGCGCCGGAGACGAGATCTCCAGCGCTGTCTCGAATTTCTCGCAGCGGCGGTCCACCGAGGAGAGCCATTTTGCGCGCAATCCGTGGCTGCGCGTTTTCTGAAAGCCGACTACGGCTTGACGGCAACAATACCTTCGATCTCCACCGAGATCTGATTCGGTAGCATGACGTTGCCTACGGCCGAGCGGGCATGCCGGCCCGCCTCGCCGAACACGTCGACAAACAAGTCAGAGCAGCCGTTGATGACCCTCGGCGAGTCGTTGAAATCAGGGGTGGCGTTGACCATGCCGAGAAGCTTCACGATGAAATCGACGCGGTCGAGCGAGCCGAGCGCGTCGCGCATCGCGGCGAGAAGGCCGAGCCCGACCAGCCGCGCGCGTCGATAGCCCTCTTCCAGGCTGACGTCGGCGCCAAGCTTGCCGCTGAGCGAGGCGCCGCTCCCGTCTCGTGGCCCCTGGCCGGCGAGATACAGAACGGTCCCGGCAAGCCGATAGGGCAAATAATTGGCCGTTGGCTTGTATAGCGGCGGCAAGACGATACCCAGCTCTTTCAGTCGCGCTTCGGCACCCATCGACACCTCCTTTGTCAAGGTTCAGAGATCACCAAAGAGGAATCTGAGAAGCGCGAGCGCAACCCCGAGGCCCGCGGCACGCTCACAGCTTCACGCGCAGCGTTCTGGCCAGTTCGCCGACGATCCCGCGGCGGAATACCAGCACGCAGACGATGAAAATCGCGCCCTGGATGACCAGTACCCATTGCCCGAACAAAGCCAGATAATTCTGCATCGCCACGATGAGGAAAGCGCCGACCACAGGCCCGAACACCGTGCCCAATCCGCCAACGAGCGTCATCAGCACCACCTCGCCCGACATGGTCCAGTGCACGTCGGTGAGCGAAGCAAATTGCAGAACCAGCGCCTTGAGCGCGCCGGCGAGGCCCGCCAGGGTCGCCGAGAGTACGAACGCCAGGAGTTTATAACGGTCGGTCACGTAACCGAGCGAGACGGCCCGCGGCTCATTTTCACGGATCGCGGTCAAAACCTCGCCGAATGGCGAATTGATGATGCGATAGATGAACAGGAAGGCGCCGAGCACGATGACCAGGACGAACGTGTACATCGCCAAAGGCTTCGACAGGTCGATGAGGCCGAACAGGCGATGCACCGGCACCGTCTGGATGCCGTCCTCGCCGCCGGTGAACGGCGCCCGCAGGGCAAAGAAATACATCATCTGTGCCAGCGCCAGGGTGATCATGGCAAAATAAATGCCCTGGCGGCGGATGGCGACGAAGCCAGCGACCGCGCCAAGAACGGCGGCGGTGGCAGTACCGGTGAGAATCGCAAGCTCGGGCGAAAATCCCCAGCCCTTGGCGGCATAGGCGCACACATAGCTCGCCCAGCCGAAGAACAGAGCGTGACCGAACGAGAGCAGGCCGACATAACCGATCAAGAGATTGAACGCGCAGGCAAACAGCGCAAAGCACAGGGCCTGCATGAGAAAGACCGGATAGAGCAGAAACGGCGCCAGTCCCAGCAGGACGGCCATGGCCGTGAAAGCCGCGCCAAAGCTCCCCGCGCGGGGCCCGCGCAGTTGCGGCAGGCTGGGGCTGACGGCGCGCTTGATCACGATACCCTTCCGAACAATCCGGCCGGCCGCACCAGCAGCACGAGCACCATGATGACGAAAATGACTGTGTCGGAAGCCTCCGGATAAAACACCTTGGTCAAACCTTCGGCCACGCCAAGCGCAAAGCCGGTGACGATGGCGCCCATGATCGAGCCCATGCCGCCGATCACCACCACGGCAAAGACGACGATGATCAGGTCGGAGCCCATCTGCGGCGACACGTTGTAGATCGGCGCCGCCATGACTCCGGCCAAGGCCGCAAGCCCCACGCCGAACCCGTAGGTGAGCGTTACCATGCGCGGCACATTGATGCCGAAGGCGCGCACCAAAGCCGGATTTTCGGTGGCGGCGCGCAGGTAGGAGCCGAGCCGCGTTCGCTCTATGGCAAACCAGGTGGCTAAGCAGACCGCAAGCGAAAACGCGATCACCCAGGCGCGGTAATTGGGCAGGAACATGAAGCCGAGGTTGCGCCCGCCCTGCAGGGCTGCGGGTATCTGATAAGGCTCGCCGGAAGAACCGTAGAAATTCCTGAATACCCCCTCGATCACCAGCGCCAGGCCGAAAGTGAGCATGAGTCCGTAGAGATGATCGAGCTTGCGTACATGTTGCAGGAACAGCCGCTCGATCAGGATGCCCGTGGCGCCCACGACAAGCGGGGCGATCACGAGCGATGCCCAGTAATTGATACCGAGATATTGCAGCAGCAGATAAGCGACGAACGCGCCCATCATGTATTGGGCGCCATGAGCGAAATTGATGATGTTGAGCATGCCGAAGATCACGGCGAGCCCGAGGCTCAACAGCGCGTAGAAAGACCCGTTGATTAGGCCGAGCAGCAATTGCCCGAACAAAGCCTGCGACGGGATACCGAAGATTTCAAACATGCGAGGACGGGTGAGAGCTGCGCGGCAGCGAAAGCATGCGCGCGAACCCCCGCGCCGCGCGCGGCGAGAGGGTTCGCCGCAGCAACTTCATTGCTTCGAAGCAGTGACCAGCGGACAATTGCCGTCCTTCAGCGACCTGAATGCCTCGTTGGCCGGAATAGTCGAACGTAACTTGAAATAGTCGCCGGGATATTTGGACTCTTCGGGCTTCTTGACCTCGAACAGGTAAGCCGGGTGGGTGACGGTGCCGTCAATACGGACCGTGCCCTTACCGAACAGCGGATCGTCGGTCGGCGTCTGCTTCATCTTCTCCACCACGGCCTTGCCGTCAGCGGCGCTGCCAACGGCGGCAACCGCCTTCAGATAATGCAGGATCGACGAATAGACGCCGGCCACCACCATGGTGGGGAATTTGCCAGGGCGCTCGGCCTGCCAGCGCTTAGCCCAGGCCCGATTGGCGTCGTTCATATCCCAGTACCAGGTCGAGGTCAGCACCAGGCCCTGCGCGGTCTTGAGCCCGAGCGCCTGCACATCGGAGATGAAAACCAGGAGCCCGGCGAAGTGCTGGCCGCCCGCGGTGATCCCGAACTCGGAGCCCTGCTTGATCGCGTTGATCGTGTCGCCGCCCGCATTGGCCAGCCCGACGATCTTGGCTTTCGACGCTTGCGCTTGCAGTAGATACGAGGAGAAGTCGGGCGTATTGAGCGGCACGTTTACGCTGCCCAGGACCTTGCCACCGTTGGCCTCGACCACTGCACTGGTGTCGCGTTGCAGCGCGTGACCGAACGCGTAATCGGCAGTGATGAAGAACCACGTATCGCCACCGGTTTTGACCAGCGCCTTGCCGGTGCCGTTGGCGAGCATCCACGTGTCGTAGGTCCAGTGCACGCTGTTCGGCGAGCACTTTGGCCCGGTGAGATCTGACGTGGCGGCGCCGGAAATCAGGAATACCTTGTTCTTCTGCCGCGTGACGTCGCTCACGGCGAGCGCCACGCTTGACGTGGGCACGTCGGCAATCGCATCGACGTGGTCGACGTCGTACCACTGGCGAGCGATGCTGGCGCCGACATCGGGCTTGTTCTGATGATCCGCACTGACGATATCGACCTTCATGTTGTGAGCAGCCGGATTGAAATCGTGGACCGCCATTTTGGCGGCAACGATCGAGCCAGGCCCGCTGATGTCGGCGTAAAGGCTCGACATGTCGCTGAGCACGCCGACTTTGACATTGATCGGATTTTGCGCGTGCGCCCCATTGGCGAAAAGCGCGGCGAGCGCAAAAGCCAAGCTCATAGCTGTTCTCATCATATCCTCCCTCTGTCGTGTCTTCTGCGTTGAGGGCCTTATATCAGACCCCGAGATAATCGTGGAGCTTGCCCATATTGGCAGGCAGTTCAGCCGCAGAGAAGCGGTCCACGATGCGGCCATGTTCCATCACGTAGTAGCGGTCGGCGATGGTGGCGGCGAAGTGAAAATTCTGTTCGACCAGGAGAATGGTAAAGCCCTGTGCTTTGAGCGTGCCGATCGTGCGCCCGATCTGCTGAATGACGACCGGCGCCAGCCCCTCGGTCGGCTCGTCGAGCAATAAAAGCCGGGCGCCGGTGCGCAAAATTCGCGCGATCGCCAGCATTTGCTGCTCACCGCCCGAGAGCTTGGTGCCCTGACTGCGCAGGCGTTCGCGCAGATTGGGAAACATTCGGAAAATTTCCGTTAGATCAAGTCCGCCGGCACGCGATTGCGGAGGCAACAACAGATTTTCGCGCACGTCCAGACTGGCGAAGATGCCGCGCTCCTCGGGGCAAATGGCGATGCCGGCGCGCGCAATCGCGTCCGCGGCAAGGCCGGTCAGCTCGCGGCCGGCGAAGCGCACCGAGCCAGCGCGCCGCTCGACCATGCCCATGATGGATTTCAGCGTCGTGGTCTTGCCGACCCCGTTGCGTCCGAGCAGCGTCACCACCTCGCCCGCGTTCACGTCGAAGCTCACCCCGTGCAGGATGTGGGATTCGCCGTACCAGGCCTGCAGCCGGTCGACCGCAAGCAGCGCCTGCGGCTCAGCCCTGTGGGTTTGCGTAGGCGTCTGCATTATCGCTTCCACGATCATTCCCATGTCCATTTCCATGGCCCGTGCCCAGATAGGCCTCGCGCACCGCGGGGGCGGCGGCGACCGTTTTGTAGTCGCCCTCGGCCAGGATTTCTCCGCGGCTGAGCACGGTGATGCGATCGCACAGATCGGCGACGACGGACAGATTATGCTCGACCATCAGCACCGTGCGACCGACCGCAATGGACCTGATCAGCCCGCTGATGCGATCGATGTCCTCGCGCGCCATTCCCGACATCGGTTCGTCGAGCAGCAGCAATTTCGGATCGAGCGCGATCGTGGTGGCGAGTTCCAGCGCGCGCTTGCGGCCGTAGGGCAGTTCAACGGCGAGCTTGCCGGAAAATCCCGCAAGCCCGACCTCGGCGATCAACGCTTCCGCTCGTTCGTCCAGCGCATGCAGCAGGCGCTTGCTGCGCCAGAAATCGAACGATCCGCCGCGGCGGCGCTGCAGCGCGATGCGCACGTTTTCCAGCACGCTCAGGTGCGCAAACACCGCGGAAATCTGAAACGAGCGAACAAGCCCGAGCCGGGCGACCTCCGCCGGCTTGAGCGCGGTGATATCGCGGCCCTCGAACACGATGCGACCGTGCGTGGGCGTCAGGAATTTGCTCAACAGGTTGAAACAAGTGGTCTTGCCGGCGCCGTTGGGACCGATCATGGCGTGAATGGCGCCGCGGGCGACGCGCAGGTTTACGCCGCGCACGGCGACGAACCCGGCAAAATCCTTAGTCAGGTCCTGCGTCTCGAGAACCGTCTCGGCAACCACGCGCTTTCCCCACACCAGGCATATTCGACGCATTCGCCGGGACCGTAAAGGTCGCGAGACTGCGACTTCATGGCCGTCAGACCGGGGAAGGGGGCCCCCCGGCTGGGGGCGGGTCGTTACGATCGGCGCGCGGAGCGTGTCGGCGCGAGGAGCGCCGATCGCGATCGAGGTGTCACTTTGTCGCTGCGGCGGCTGGCAAGGTTCACGCGTCCGAAAATTTTGCCGACGCAAGGTCGCGCAAGCGTCGATCACGCCAATTCGATCGCCGGAAGCGCTCTAGGATCGGGCCGCCGGCATGGTCGTTTTCAGCGGCTTCTCCTCGAGCAAAAGCAGCGCCATGAAGGTGATGGTGAGCGTGCCCGCCGCCGAAAGAAACACCACGAAAAAGGCGTGCACGGATGCCGGCACAAGTGAATGCGTGGCCGCGACATCCGGCGAAACTTGCCCCGACGCGCCCGCGAGCACGACCGCGCCGAAGATCGCGACCAGGATCGTGCCCAGCAAGGTGCGGCAGAAGCTCATGGTGCCGATGGCGGTGCCCAGATGTTGGGCCGCCACGGTATTTTGCAACGCAATCTGAGTGAGCGGGGCCGTTGGCCCAAAGCCCATGCCGATCAGGAAGGCAATGACCTCGAATTTGACGGGGGTCATCGACGCGACCGAAAAGGCAAGCGCCACAACGGCGCCGATGCCGATGACGAGAAAGGCCATGGGGAGCGCCTTGTAGTGCTTGACCCGGCCAATGAGCTGGCTGGACAGACCGGCGCTCGCGTTCAGCGTGACCATGAGAACGACGAGGCTTAATCCGGCGTCGGTCGGCGACCAGCCGAGCGTGCTCTGCAGATACATCGGCAGAAAGATGTTGAGGCCGATGAGCGAGCCCCAGCCGAAGCAATGCGCCAGCGTGGCAAGTCGCGCCGTGGGATCCGCCAGGACGGCGATGGGGATGAGCGGCTCGACCGCGGCGAGCAGGCGCATCACAAAGGCGCTGCCGAGCACGAACGCGCAAAGGATGAGCGTCACCACGGGCGCAGAAAACCACGCATAGCGCACGCCGCCGAGATTGAGCGCCAGCATGAAGGCCGAGCTGGCCGCCATAACAAGAACGGCGCCCAACACGTCAAGCCGGTGCGGCCGATCGTAGCGCGGCAGCCGACGCAGAATGTTCCAGGCCAATATGCCGGCAATCAGGCAGAACGGGAACTTCCACAAAAAGATCAGCGACCAATGCAGGTGCTGGCAGATCCATCCGCCAAGCGCCGGCCCGCAGGCGCCGGCGCTGGTGAATGCAATGGAAAAGTAGGCGTAGTATTTGGCGCGGTCCCTAGGCGAAGCGATATCGCCGAGCACCATCTGCGCCGTGGTCACGAGACCGCCGCCCCCGCAGCCCTGCACGATGCGGCCGGCGATCAGCATCCAAAGGCTGGTCGAGGACGCGCTTATCAGCGAGCCGATCATGTAAATGCCGAGCGCGACCATGAGTGAGGCGCGCCGGCCGTGGATGTCGGCGAACTTGCCATAGAGCGGGGTGAGCGCTGTCGCCGCGATCAGGTAGGAGGTGATCACCCACGGCAAATCGTGAAGGTCGCCGAAAACGCGGCCGATGGTCGGCAACGAGCTGGCGAGAATCGATTGGTCGATCGAGCCCATGAATACCGGCAGCATCATCGTCATGACAATGATGCGACGCTCGCGGTGACTGAGCGGCGCCAGTTCGGGGCGGGCGGTAGACGGCGCCGGCCCGGCATCCGAAGTCGAAGGCGTGATCGGGCCGATGAATTCATGGATAGCAGCGCGCGCGACACCGCGCGCCGCATGCGGCACGGTCTTCCGCCCGCTCCATTCGTCATTCATCGCGTCAATTCCGCTGCGACGGGCGGCACGCAGCACCCCGGCACGACTTCAGTCTGTCCTTACCGGCAAACGCGCCCGGTGTCATTTGCGCCGCCGGCAATGCGGGCAGGCGTGGGCGCATAGCAGACCGCTCTTAAGTGAGTGTCTCGCCGGGACCTCAGGGTGAGGCGGTTCGGCAAGGACGTCGCAGCTGGAAGTGCGCCGCCCCCTGTTGTTTTCGCCCACAACGCAACCAGGCCAAAGATCGCCGAAGTTGCTCCCTTGCTTGCGGACGCTGCTGACTGCAGCGCTCCCTAAAAGCCATCGGGGACGAGCGGACAACTTGCGCGAAGGCCGGCCGGCCTGCAGTCAAAAAATGTAGGTTTCGTTCACGGTGTCCGGCGGCCAAGGACGGCCTCAGAAGCAGCTCCGCCAGGTCTGCGTCGGATCAGCTCTGCGTCGGATCAGCTCTGCGTCGGATCAGCTCTGCGTCGGATCTATTGCGTGAGCGTGTTTGCGACCTTGAAACTCGCCTGAGTCTTGGATCTGATCTCGTCAAGGGTCACCTGCGGCGCGAGCTCGATCAAGGTCATGCAGGTGTCGGCGTTTTTGTCGACGGTGAACACGCCCAGATCAGTGATCACCATATCGACCACGCCGGCGCCGGTAAGGGGCAGCGTGCAGCGGTGCAGCAGTTTTGGCTCGTTTTTGGCCGAGTGCTCCATAACCACGACGACCTTCCTGACGCCGCCGACCAGGTCCATGGCGCCGCCCATGCCTTTGACCACCTTGCCGGGTATCATCCAGTTGGCGAGGTCGCCGTTCTCCGCCACCTGCATGGCGCCGAGTATGGCGAGATCGATATGGCCGCCGCGGATCATGGCAAAGGAGTCCGCGGAGCTGAAATAGCTGGTGGTCGGCAGCTCGGTAACGGTCTGCTTGCCGGCATTGATAAGGTCCGCGTCTTCCTGGCCTTCGATCGGGAATGGGCCCGTCCCGAGCATGCCGTTCTCCGACTGCAGCTGCACACTCATCCCTGCGGGGATGAAGTTCGAGACCAGCGTCGGGATGCCGATGCCGAGATTGACGTAGAAGCCGTCGCGCAGCTCCTTGGCGGCGCGCGCCGCCATCTCTTCACGGGTCCAGGGCATTAGAGGCCTCCACTTTGTTCCGCTACCCCGGCGGAAATCTCGTTCGCTCGCGCAGGGCTGGCTGTCGCTTTCGAGGACCAGTTGTGCGGCCGCTTCACCGCTTCAGACTTCCTCGCCGGTACCGGCCGGCGACTCCGCCTTTTGCCGCTTGCGCACGGTGCGCTGCTCGATGTGTTTGGTCGCGTTCGGGATGTGAATCATCCGCTGCACGTAGATCCCCGGCGTGATGATATGGTCGGGATTGATGTCACCTGGCTGGACCAGATGCTCGATCTCGGCGACCGTCACTCTGCCGGCGGTGGCCATCGGCGGATTGAAATTCCGCGCAGTCTTCCGATAGGACAGATTGCCTTCCGTGTCGCCCCGATAGGCATGGATGATCGACAGGTCGGCGACGAGGCCCCGCTCCATCACGTAGCGCTGGCCGTCGAACTCGCGCACCTCTTTGCCCTCGGCGATCATCGTACCGACCCCGGTCCTGGTGAAGAAGGCGGGGATGCCGGCGCCGCCGGCGCGGATGCGCTCGGCCAGCGTACCTTGCGGATTAAATTCGATTTCCAGTTCGCCGGCGAGATATTGCTGCGCGAAGGTTTTGTTCTCGCCGACATAGGAGGCGATCATCTTCTTGATCTGGCGGCTGTCGAGCAGGACGCCTAATCCGACCCCATCGATGCCGCAATTGTTGGAAACGATGGTGAGATTCTTCACCCCGGAATCGCGGACGGCAAGGATCAGCGTCTCGGGTATGCCGCAGAGCCCGAAGCCGCCGGCCATGATGGTCATGCCATCCTTGAGCACCCCGGCCAACGCGGAGCGCGCGTCCGCATAGACCTTGTTCATAACGTCCTCGTGTCTTCCGGCAAAATCTTACCTAGCCATAACGCGGCCGCCGCAAAGGTCAATCGGCCGGCACGGCGCTGCGCGGAGCTGGCACATCGCTCCAGGCAAACTAATGCGCGTTGTTCGCCGGTGGGCCGGCAGGGGTAGGGCTGGTGGGAGCCGAAGCCGGGGGAGCAGAGGGTGCGGTGACGGCGGTCGTTGAAGTCCCGGTCCCGTCGAGTCCGGTTTCCTTCAGGATCGGCAGGCCGAATTCGTGCGGGTAATAATTCCAGGCCACAAAGCCAATCGCGAACAGGATCGCCGCGATGATAGCGCCCCAAAAACGGTTGCGAAATGCGATATAAGCGCCGAGTAGCGCGGTAATAAATGCGAGCGCCGTCATCAGGCCGACGAACACCCAGTCCACCGCCGAAAGATTAATAGCCATTGTCTGTCCGCTCCCGATTGCCGAAGAAAACGATACTGAATCGCTGGACTCCGCCATCTTACCCGAGCTCGGCGGTTCCGGCGATAGGTTGGCGGCCCCCTAAGCAGAAGATATAACGCATTCCCCCGCATTGAGCCGAAATGGCCCGCTGAACATTCTCCTGGCGCATGACAAGTCTGCTCATTTTACTGGCAATGCCCGAGGTCGTGCGCAATCAGTACCGCGATCGCATGCGCTCGCGCTTTCCAGAACTTACAGTCAACCTGGTCGACCATCATTCCAAAGTCGAGCCCTATATCGGCGCGGCCGATGCGCTTTTGACGTTCGCGCCAATGCTGTCCGACCAGGTCCTGCAAACGGCAGCGCGGCTTAGATGGGTGCAGGCGCTCGGCACCGGCGTCGACAATCTCATCGATCGGCCATGCCTGCGCAAGGACGTGATCGTCACCAACGTGCATGGCATCCACGGCCCACCGGTCTCGGAAGCCGCGATCGCCGCGATGCTGGCGCTGGCCCGCGATTTGCCGCGCGCCGTGCGGCTGCAGGCCAAGCGGCAATGGCAGCGCTTCCCGGCTCGGCTTCTACACAACAAGACAGTCGGCATTTTCGGCATCGGCGCCATCGCCGAGGTGCTGGCACCCAAGTGCAAAGCATTTGGCATGCGGGTGATCGGCTTCAGTTCGGCGCCGCGTGCCCTGTCCGGTTTCGACCGCATGCATGCAAGCGACGAGCTGCTGCGCCGGGCGGGCGAACTCGACTTTTTCGTTCTGCTCACGCCGCTGACCGCAAAGACCCGCAACTGCATCGGCGCCGAGCTGTTCACCGCGATGAAGCCGACGAGCTTTTTCATCAACCTGGCGCGCGGCGGCGTGGTCGACGAGCAGGCTTTGCTGCAAGCACTTTCCGACAAGCGCATCGCGGGGGCGGCGCTCGACGTATTCGTCGAGGAGCCGCTGCCCTCCGACCATCCGTTCTGGGGCATGGACAACGTGATCATCACCACTCATCAGGGCGGCTTCTGCGATGTCTATATCGATCACGCGTGGCCCACCGTTGAAGCCAATATGCGTTGCTTCCTCGACGGCGATTTCGCCAGCATGATCAACGTGGTGCCGCATTAGGGGCCGCTTACATCAGGAGCCGAGCGCATGACCGAACTGTCCGAACGCCTGCAAACGCCGATCTCGAACGAGGAACTGCAACGACGCTGGGCGGCGCTGCGCGCGGCCATGGAGCGCGAGAAGGTCGACGTCTTGTTGATGCAGAACAACGTCGAGCAGATGGGCGGCTACGTCAAATATTTCACCGATCTGACCGCAACCAACGGCTATCCGCTGCTCGTGGTGTTTCCGCGCGACGATCTGATGACCCTGGTGAGCCAGGGACCGTTCGGCGGCGTCTTCCACATGCCGGACGGCGGCGACGGCGTGCGCCGCGGCGTCAAGCAATGGCTGACGACACCGAGCTTCGCTTCCTGCCACTACACGGCCAGCTATGATCCGGAACTGGCGGCGAGCGCGCTGGCGCCTTATGCCGGCGGCACGATCGGCCTGGTCGGCACCTACCAGATGTCGTTCGCCGTGGTCGATTATCTGCAAAAGGGCCGCTTCTCCAACACGCGCTTCGTCGATGCCTCGGATCTGGTCGACCGCATCAAGGCAATCAAAAGCCCCGAGGAGCAGGCGCTGATCCGCCGCGCCGCTGCCATGCAGGACGCCACCATGCGCACCGCGTTCGCCGCAGTCGAGCCAGGCATGCGCGACCGCGACGTCGCCGCCGTCGCACAATGCTACAGCCAGCGCCATGGCAGCGAGCACGGCATTTATCTGTGCGCCTCGATGCCGCCGGACAAACCGGCGCAGTTTGCCCACCGGCACTTTCAGAACCGCATCATCCACGACGGCGACACGGTAGCGCTGCTGGTCGAGGATGCCGGCCCGGGCGGCCTGTATACCGAGCTCGGCCGCACCTGTGTAGTCGGCAAGGCATCAGCAGAACTGAAAGACGAGTTCGCCTTCGCGCTGGAAGCGCGCAAATTCAATCTGAGCCTGCTCAAGCCTGGCGCCTCGTGCAAGGAGATCTTCGCCGCCTATAACGATTTCATGGCGCGCAACGGCCGACCGCAGGAGAGACGGCTGCATTGCCACGGCCAGGGCTATGATCTCGTCGAGCGCCCGCTCATCCGCAACGACGAGCCAATGGCGATCGCAAATGACATGAACATCGTGGTGCACCCGACCTATATCCGCGGCCACGTGCTCTCCTGGGTATGCGACAATTATCTGATCGGGGAGAATGGGCCGGGCGAGCGGCTCCACCACTTCCCCGAGATCGTCACCGAGCTCGGGTGAGCCTTCTTGCTCAAATGGCTGCTTTGCGCCAATCAATCGGACCAAGACAAGAACCGATGGGGCGGTGCTCCATCGCAAGACAACTTCGCAATGCAACGACAAACTCAGAGGATGCCATGATGACGAAACCGTTCGCGGCCCTGGCTTGGTCGCTCGCCGCCACCTTGCTTGCGTTTAATGGCGCTGCGGGCGCGGCACAATTTCCCGATCATCCGCTGACGATGGTGGTGCCGTTTGCTGCCGGCGGGCCGACCGACGTGCTCGGTCGCGTCGTTGCCGGACGCATGAGCGAGGTGCTGGGCCAGAACGTGGTCGTCGAGAATGTCGGCGGCGCCGGCGGCATGACCGGCTCCGCACGCGTCGCCAATGCCGCTCCCGACGGCTATCAATTCGTGCTCGGGACGGTGGGCACCCATGCGCAAGGGCAGACGCTTTATAAACGTCCGCTCTACAATGCGGCCACGGATTTCACTCCGGTCATCCTCATTGCCGAGGTGCCGCTCGTGCTGGAGACGCGCAAGGATTTGCCGGTCAGCAATTTCAAAGATTTCGTCGCCTATGCCAAAGCCAACCAGGGCAGCATGCAGTTCGGCTCTGCCGGCGCCGGTTCGGCGACGCATCTCGGGTGCGTGCTGTTGAACTACACGCTCGGATTGAACATCACGCACGTTCCTTATCGCGGCACCGGACCGGCCCTGCAGGACCTTGAAGGCGGCCGCATCGACTACATGTGCGAGGTGATCACCACGGCGAAGCCGCCGATCGACAGCGGTGCGGTGAAGGGCATCGCCATTCTCGATACCAAGCGTTCGCCCGCGCTGCCCAATCTGCCGACGGCGGCCGAACAAGGCACGCCCAATCTCGTCGCCTATACCTGGAACGCGATCTTCCTGCCGAAAAATGCGCCGGCGCCGATTGTTAAAACCCTGCATGACGCTGCGCTCGCGGCGATGCACACACCCGCAGTGCGCGAGCGGCTGAGCGGGCTCGGCGCCGAAATCGTGCCCGACGACCAGGCGACGCCGCAATATCTCGGCAATTTCGTCAAGAGCGAAATCGCCAAATGGGCGGCACCGATCAAGGCCAGCGGAGTGAAAGTGGAGTAATACGACGGGGCCGCAGAGCATTGGCGACGGCAGCCGTGGCGCGCAAGACACCTTGAGCCCTGATCGCGCAAAAAATCGCAGTGCCCGCTGGGCGGGCGCAGACGACGACGCGGCCTGCGTCCTTTTTCAACCTCGCCGCTCCTTTCTGCGCAACTGGGCGGCACGCGTCCCTTGACCGCATTGCTCGCCGAACGGCGTGATGGTTCTTTGGCTTTCAAAAAACCGGAGGAAGTCATGCTGAAAAGGCCATTGCGCAGTGCGTGGACCGGCGCCGCATTTGCCGTGCTCCTCGGGGCTGCCGGCGTGCCCTCGCTCGCGTCGGCGGCGACCATGCTGACCGTGGGCAAGGCCGCGCCCAACGCTGATCCGATTATTCCGGTCAATGTCGGCGAGCAGCTCGGCATCTTCAAAAAGCACGGCCTCAACCTGAAAATCGTCGATTTCACCGGCGGGAGCAAAATGGCAACCGCCATGGCGGCCGGCAGCATCGACATCGGCGACGGCGCCGGGACCGAGATGGCGCTCGTCGCCAAAGGCGTGCCAATGACCGGCATCTGCGAGTCCGCCGGGCCGATCCCGTTTCTCGGCATCGGCGTGCCGTACGATTCGCCTATCCATTCGATCGAAGGGCTCAAAGGCAGGAAGATCGGCTTCTCCAGCGCCGGCTCGCTGACCGATTGGCTGACCAAGGAGTTGGTCCGCAAAGAAGGATGGGGGCCGCAGGGCGTGACCGGTGTCGCCATCGGCAACGGCGCCAACAACGTCATCTCGGCGTTCCGCGCCCACCTCATCGATGCCGATATCGGCGTGACCTCGCTTTTCCTCTCCATGGAGGAAAAGAAGACCGGGCGTCTGCTGTTTCCGGTGAGCAAATATGAAGGCAACATTGCGGCTGGCACGGTCTATGCGTCGAATAGTCTGATCAAGACCAATCCTGAGGCCGTCCGCGCGTTTGTCGCCGCCTGGATCGAGACGGTGAACTATATGCGCTCCCACAAGGCCGAGACCGCAAAAATTGAGAGCAGCATCACCGGATTTCCCGAAAGCGTGATGGCGAAGGACTATGATCTCACGACGAGCATGTTCACCAAGGATTGCCGATTCGACGCTGAATCGATTGCCGCGCTGAAGCGATCGTTCGCTGATCTAAAACTCCTGCCGACGACCCCGGACATGTCAAAGCTCTACACCGATCGGTTTATCCCTCACTGATGGCTCGTTCTGCCGCGGCCGCGCGCCGCGGCGCGGGCGGTCCACGGCTGGGGCGCGGCTTCGGAACGGCTAACAGCAGCCGGATTGTGCTAGATGACAGCTGCACACCCGCCCGCAGCGGCGTGCGCCTTTCTCCGTGCGACAAGGCGACCAAACTAAAAACTCGCGGCCGCGGCGTTCCGGCGCTGAACCCTCGCGAACGAACCGCTCTTTTAGGTGTACATCTGGACGCATTGAATCTAACTGAACCACAGCAACGTGCTGCAAGACAAGACCTGGTCTTTGCTGCCGAACGATGCCCGGGGCACTGATGGCCGCTTCATCGCGAGCCGAAATTTCTCAAAAAAGATGCACCCTCGCCGATGCACGCGGCTGCATCGAACTTTTTTGCTCGAGCCAGGGGTGATCGCTCTAACTCACCGAGCGAACGCGCGCCTGCTCGCCCTCATCCTTCGCTTTTAGGGCTCGAAACAGGTCGAACGCCTCCTTCGGCTTTGCGGTCTTGTGCACGACCGCGGCGACCGCCTGGATCATCGCCTCCGGCGCCTCCGACTGGAAGATGTTGCGGCCCATATCGACGCCGCAAGCCCCCTGCTGCACGGCATTATAGGCCATGGTTAGCGCCTCCAGCTCCGGCAGCTTTTTTCCGCCGGCCATCACGATTGGCACCGGGCATGCAGCCGTGATCGTCTCGAACCCGTCCTCGACGTAATAGGTCTTTACGAATTGCGCGCCGAGCTCGGCGATGATGCGACAGGCGAGGCGGAAGTATTTGGCGTCGCGAGCCATGGCCTTGCCAACCGCTGTGATGCCCATGACCGGAACGCCGGCGCGCAGCCCGGCATCCACCAGCTTGGTCATGTTGTGCACCGAGCGGGTCTCATGCTCGCCGCCGATGAAGACCTGGATGCCGACGCCGGCGGCATTGAGCCGCACCGCATCGTCCATATCCATGGCGATCTGCTCGTCGGAAAGCTCGTCGCGCAAGATGCTCGGGCCACCGCTGGCTCGCAGTACCATCGGCCTTTGACATTCCGCCGGAATGAGGGTGCGCAAAACGCCACGGGTGCAGAACAGCGCATCGCAGAATGGCAACAGCGGCACGATGGAAAGGTCGATGCGCTCCAGTCCGGTGGTCGGCCCCTGAAAATAGCCGTGGTCGACGGCGAGCATCACGGTGCGCCCCGAGCTCGGATCAAACACCCGCGCCATGCGGTTCTTCATGCCCCAGTCGAGCTGGTGGCAGCCCTTGAGAAAAAAGCCCGGCGTCTTTTGAGGCCGGTCGAGGGCATAGCGTTCCCCTTCCTGGTCGGCTTCCGGCATGGATGCACCTTTCTGCGCGCGCCCCGCAGCGCGCGCCCGAGCGGGACGATGTCGCTCAGCTATGCGCCTTCGTCTTTACGGCGGCAAGACAAGACCTTCGGCGGAGGTTTTTCGAGCGAGGGCGAGGATGCGCGAATTCACAGCGCAATCTTGGGAAGGAACCTACGGCCTCTTGGCATCGTTCTTCTTTTGTTCTAAAGTCCGATCCTTAAACAGAGGACATTAATCGAAAGCCATGCCGCAACCCCTTCTCCATTCTGCTCTTTCGGTCGTGCGCAACCGCGCCACCGTCATGGAGGAACTACGCCGGCTGCTGCCGGCAAGAGCGGATTTCCGCCAATCGGTGCCGCTCGGCCTCGCGGCGATTGATTCCTGCCTACCGGGGGGCGGTCTTGCTTGCGGCGCCCTGCACGAAATCGTGCCCGCTCCTCATGCCCAGCCGGCCGCCCTCGGCTTTGCAACGCTGTTGGCGCGCCTCGCAATTTCCCGAGGTAGCGTCCATACGTTCCCATCACCCCAAGGGGGAAAAGAAAAAGGTGGAAAGGTCATCTTCGTTTTGCCCGCCTATGGGTTTCGCGAATACGGCCGTCTCCATGGTCATGGACTGCGCACGCTGGGTTTCGACCCGACGCACATCATTCTGGTGGAGACGGCGCACCGCCGCGATACGCTGTGGGCGCTGGAAGAAGCGTTGCGTTCGGGCGCGCCGGCTGCTGTCGCCGGCTTTATTGACAAGCTCGATCTGAAAAAGAGCCAAAGACTGCATCTCGCCGCCACCGATTCCGGCCTGCCGCTTTTTCTTATGCGGCCTGCGCAAGATCTGGAATCGAGTGCAGCGGCGACGCGCTGGCGCGTCGGCACGGCGGAGGCCGCGCGCGACCGTTTCGGCCTCATCATCCGCCCACGCTGGCACCTGCAACTTGAACGCTGCCGAAATGGACGGCCGGGCGAATGGGTAGTGGAGTACGACCATGTCGCGCATCGTTTCAGTATGGCTGCCGCGCTGGCCGATCCTGCGCGTGCTCGCGGCGCAAACCCGCAAGCCGGCCCAGCCAACAGACAATCCCATTGTGCCTGACCGGCCGTTCGTCCTGGCGCTCGCGGGAGCCGGAGGTCCGCGCATCGCCGCCATGAACGAAGCCGCCGAGGCGGCGGGGCTAACGGTCGGCGAACTCTTGGCGAATGCGCGGGCCAAGGCGGGGTTTTTACAGGTGCGCGGCATCGATCCCGCCGCCGATGATGCGGCCTTGCGGCGTCTGACGCTGTGGGCAACGCGCTATACGCCTACGGCTTCGCCCTATGATGAGGAGAACGGCGCCGACGGTTTTTTCCTCGACATCGAAGGCGCCAGCCATCTGTTCGGCGGCGAAGAGCGGCTCATAGCCGATCTTGCCGAACGGCTTGAACGAAATTTCGGACTCCGAGCGCAACTCGCCGTCGCCGCCACGCCCGGCGCGGCGTGGGCGCTGTCGCGCTTTCATCCCACGCCCCCAATCACCCTTCCCGGCGCGGCGGGGGAGGATGAACAACGATGTCCATGCGCTTGCCCTGTCATCCCTTCCGGAGCGGAAGCCGCGGCGCTTGCGACACTCCCGGTCGAAGCGCTGCGGCTTCCCGCGGATATTTGCGCAACGCTGCGCCGGCTCGGCTTGAAAACCGTCGGCGCACTTTTGCAAAAGCCGCGCGCGCCGTTTGCTGCGCGCTTTTCTGCAAAACTGCTCCGCCGGATCGATCAGGCGCTCGGCCACCTCGACGAACCGCTCGTGCCGATCGTGCCACCACCTGTCTACCATTGCTTGCGATATCTTATCGAGCCGATCGTCACCAAGGAGGCGGTCGTTGCGCTCGCAAGCCGCCTCATGAGGACGCTGACGCATGTGCTTGCGCGCGACGGTGTGGGCGCACGCGTGTTGAAACTTTCGCTCTATCGCGTCGACGGCGACGTGAAGACCCTCGACATCGCGCTGACGCTGCCGACGCGCAGCGTCGCCCATGTGACCCGCCTCATCGCGCTCAAGCTCGATGCGGCCGCTTCACTCGAGGATGCCGGATTCGGCTTCGAGGCCGTCGGCCTCGCCGTCACCCGCGCCGAAGCCGTGCCGGTGCGACAGACCGAATTCATCTCCGCCGCGACGGATGGAAAGAAGACGGAGCAGTGTGCGGCCTTGATCGATACGCTGCGCCAGCGCCTCGGACCGGCGAACGTGCGCCGGTTCGAAGCCGTCGAAAGCCACGTTCCCGAGCGCGCCGAGGTGCTGTCGCCGGTCACAGGCGAGAGCCTCGCCCTGGCGGAAGCGGAGCACGACGCAGAACAGCCCCGTCCGCTGCTGTTATTGCCACATGCTGAGCCCGCCGAGGAGGTCGTAGCCCTCGTCCCCGAAGGCCCGCCGCGACGCTTCCGCTGGCGCGGCGTGACCTACGACGTCGAACGCGCCGAGGGTCCCGAACGTATAGGCACCGAATGGTGGCGCACCCCCTCTTTGTCCGCTCCTTCCCGCAGGAATCCAGAACGCGATTGCGCGGACGAGCGGCGAGAGGCGCTCAGCCGCGATTATTACCTCGTCGAGGATGGAGCCGGCCACCGCTTCTGGCTTTTTCGCGAAGGCCTTTATGGACGCGAAACCACAGAGGCGTGCTGGTTCGTTCATGGCCTGTTTGCGTAACGTCAAATGAGCGCCTACGCCGAACTCGCTGTGACCACAAACTTTTCCTTCCTGCGCGGTGCGTCGCATCCGGAGGAGATGGTTGCCACCGCCGGCGCACTCGGCCTCGCCGCCATCGGCATTGCCGACCGCAATTCCTTTGCCGGCGTGGTGCGCGCTTACGATGAAGCGAAAAAGCGGAATATCAAGCTTCTCGTCGGCGTGCGGCTCGCAACCACCGACGGCTTCGAGGTGCTCGCCTATCCGACCGATCGTGCGGCCTACGGTGGACTCTGTCGCCTCCTCACTGCCGGCAATCTGAGGGCCAAGAAAGGCGAATGCCATCTCGTCTTCGAAGAGATTCTCGCCGCCAGCGAAGGGCAAATCTTCATCGCGGTGCCGCCGTTTTCTTCATCCTCCCCCATGGAGCGAAGCGCCCGGAGGATGGATTTCGCCCAGCGCCTCTCCACCCTTGCCCGCGCCGCGTGCGGCCGCACCTTTCTCGCCGCCATTCCCTATCATCGCGGCGACGAGCGGCGGCGGCTCGGTTTGTTGGCCGAACTCGGCGCGCGCGTGGGCGCGCCCCTCGTTGCCGTCAACGATGTTGTTTATCACGCCCCGGAGCGCCGACCGCTCGCCGACATTGTCACCTGCATCCGTGAGAAATGCACGCTGGCGCAAGCCGGCTTTAAACTTTCGCGCCATGCCGAACGGCACCTCAAGTCGGCGAAGGAGATGGCGCAGCTGTTGAAGGATTTTCCCGACGCCATCACCCGCACCGTCGAGATCGCCAAGGCCTGCAGCTTCTCGCTCGGCGAACTGAAATACGAATATCCGGACGAGCCAGTGCCGCAAGGTAAGACCCCACAGCAGCACCTTGAGGATCTCACCTGGGCGGGCGCGCGCGAGCGCTACCCGAAAGGCAAATATCCGCAAGGAATCCCCCCCGACGTGAAGAAACGGCTTTGCGAAGAGCTAGCGCTTATTGCCAAGCTCGATTACGCGCGTTATTTCCTCACGGTCCACGATGTGGTCGCCTTCGCCCGCCGACAGAAAAAGGAAATTCTCTGCCAGGGCCGCGGCTCGGCGGCGAACAGCGCGGTTTGCTATTGCCTCGGCATCACTTCGGTGAATCCGGAAAAAAGCAACCTGCTGTTCGCGCGTTTCATTTCCGAGAATCGCGGCGAGCCGCCCGATATCGATGTCGATTTCGAGCACGAGCGGCGCGAAGACGTGATCCAATACATCTACGAACGCTACGGGCGCGACCGCGCGGCGATCTGCGCCACCGTGGTGCATTACCGTCCGCGCCGCGCCATCCGCGAAGTCGGCAAGGTTTTGGGGCTGACCGAGGACGTGACCGCGGCGCTCGCCAAAACAGTGTGGGGCTATGGCGACGGTCTGCCGGACGCGCACATCCGCCAGGCCGGGCTTGATCCGAACAATCCGGCGATCCGCCAGGCGGCCTCGCTCGCCAATGATCTGATCGGCTTTCCGCGCCATCTCTCCCAGCATGTCGGCGGCTTCGTGCTAACCCGGCACCGTCTCGACGAGACAGTGCCGATCGGCAACGCCGCCATGGACGACCGCACCTTCATCGAATGGGACAAAGACGACATCGATACGCTCGGCCTGATGAAGGTCGACGTACTCGCGCTCGGCATGCTGAGCTGCCTGCGCCGGGCCTTCGATCTTCTAAAGCAGCATTACGCAAAGGAATATTCGCTCGCGGCACTGCCGCAGGACGACCGCGCGGTCTACGCCATGCTCTCGCGTGCCGATTCGATCGGCGTCTTCCAGGTCGAGAGCCGCGCGCAGATGTCGATGCTGCCGCGATTAAAACCGCAATGTTTTTACGATCTCGTCATCGAGGTCGCGATCGTTCGACCGGGCCCGATCCAGGGCGACATGGTGCATCCATACCTGCGTCGGCGCGACGCGCTCGCCAATGGCCAAGAACCCACTTATCCGTCGCCGCATCCCTCCCAGGGCGACAAGGATGAGCTGAAAGACGTTCTGCAACGCACCCTCGGCGTGCCGTTGTTTCAAGAACAAGCGATGCAGATAGCCATCACCGCGGCCAAGTTCACCCCCGACGAAGCCGACGGGTTGCGACGCGCCATGGCGACCTTCCGCCATACCGGCAACGTCCACCTGTTCCGCGACAAATTCATCCATGGCATGACCGCGCGCGGCTATGACCGCGTCTTCGCCGAGCATTGTTTCGGCCAGATCGAGGGTTTCGGCGAATATGGTTTTCCGGAAAGCCATGCGGCGAGCTTCGCACTCCTGGTCTACGCCTCGGCGTTCATCAAATTCCATTATCCGGATGTCTTCTGCGCCGCCATTCTCAACAGCCAGCCGATGGGATTTTATCAGCCGGCGCAGCTGGTGCGCGACGCCCGCACGCATGGGGTGGAAATCCGTCCGGTCGATGTCAATTTCAGCGCCTGGGATTGCACGCTGGAGCCGGCCCCTTCGCCACCCTCCCCTGCGTGTGGACGCCATGCCGTCCGTCTCGGCTTTCGCCTCATTCACGGGCTTGCCGAACAAGAACTGAAAAAACTCGTCGCCGCGCGTGGCAACGGCTTTTCTTCGATTGAGCGGCTTGCGGCGATTTCCGGCGTCTCGCGTTTTACCGTCGAGCGGCTGGCTGAAGCCGACGCATTCCGATCATTGGGGGTCGATCGGCGCACGGCGTTGTGGACGGCGCGCCGCCTCGACGTGATCGGCGCGCGCCCGCCGCGCCGGCCGGATGCCGCCAGTCCGGAAGAAGCGCTGCCGCTGCTGCGCCCGCATTTGAGCGACGAACTCTTTCCCGAAGAAAGCGTCGCGCTTCCCGCCATGCCGCTCTGCGAACATGTCGTAGAGGATTACGTGGCGACTGGGCTGTCGCTCAAAGATCATCCGGTGCGCTTTTTCCGCGACCATCTGACCACGCTCGGCGCAGTCCGCAATTCCAGACTGCGCGACGACGATTTGCATGAGGACGGCCCGGTCACAGTTGCAGGCCTAGTCCTGGTGCGGCAGCGGCCGGGGACCTCGAAAGGCGTGATCTTCATGACACTGGAGGACGAGACCGACATCGCCAACATCATCGTCTGGCCGAAAATTTTCGAACACAACCGCCGCCTGCTTATGACCGCACGTTTTTTGGCCGTGCGCGGCCGCCTGCAGCGTGCGGGCCTCGTCATCCACGTGGTGGCGGCTAGCTTCGTCGACCTTTCCGCCATGCTGCCGTGGTTGCGCGAGGGCAGCGATCTGTTTTCGCCGAAATTTTCCGGCGGACCGCTGCCGGTGGATACTCCCCTTCCGCTTCGCAGCCGAGACTTTCATTGAAAGAATGTGTCGTCATTCCGTATCGCCGCGCAGCGGACTATCCTTCGGCAATGACTGCGCATTTCCGGATTCGCAAGCTCGCGCACGCCGCAATTACAACAATGAGCCATCCCGATCTGCGGCCGCATCAGACTTCCCGCTGACCTTTCCGACATCAAACTCGACCTGAAATCGGCTTACGCATCTCGGCAAACACCTCCGCGCTGCATGCGGTGCCGACCTCGCAATTTCACCTCGGCATCTCGCAAGAGGACGAGCGTATCGTTCACGCTCACGCGCTTAAAAGAACGATATTGTGCAGCTTTATCGGCGCGGAATCCTGTGATCGCCGCGCCCGTTCTCGCGGTCTCAACTCAAAGGCGTGAGGCTTGCGGTTATTCGACAATAGGTTGGGCAGCGGCGCGCCTGCCCTGCTCGCCGTGAACGGCGAGACTTCACGGCGCACCGACAAGCAGCCGTTCGCCGTGGCGTTTGCCGTGGAACCCTGGCGCGGGCCCGGGGCGTGCTCAAATCTTCGCCATCATCACAGGCGCGGCGAACGATTCTTGCGCCTATTGCACGTTCGCGCGCCAGGGCTGTCCCGCGCCACAACCGTGGGACGCGTGCCTCCGAGGCCGGCCGCCCAGCGCGAACTCAACGCCGTGCTGCGGCGTTATTCAACCCGTGCGGCGCGTTTTGGCCGATCGATCGAAAGGTTGGCAGTGTGCGTGACGACAGCCTCAATCTCTCTACGTTTGCGGCAATGGCGCTGCGGGGCGCGGTTGCGCTGTCGCGAGCCGAAGCTGACCAAACGAAGGCCAAAACTTAGGCCGAGCTGGCAGTTGCGCCGGCTGCCGCCGACCTATATCGTCTGCCTTGTTGATACGAATGATCCCGGCGGCGAGCGCGGCGCGCAAGAAGGACGAGATTGGACCCGCGACACCACGTCGCTGCGGAAACGATTGCCAGATGGGCTAGTTCCGAATCCAAGCAGCGGTCGGAAAAACTCGCAACTTAACGGCCCGAACACGCCCGGGAGGAAAAGTGCGGCCCTCTACCAGCCCTCTCATTGACCTCGTCCGCAAGCGCGATTTTTACGCGGGCGGCCTGATGATCCTGCTTGGGCTTGGAATCGCCCTGAAGGGATCGACCTACCGCCTCGGCACGCTCATGCATATGGGGCCGGGCTTTTTCCCGACCAGTTTGGGCGTTCTTCTGGTGCTGATCGGTATGGCGATTGCAGCCGCGGGCATGGCGCCCTCGCAAGACGAGGAAGATCAGAGCATTCTGCCAGCACATCCGGAATGGTGGGCGTGGTTCTGCATCCTGATGAGCCCGGTACTGTTCGTGCTGTTCGGCCGTTACTTCGGCATGATTCCGGCAACCTTCGCCTGCGTGTTTATCGCTGCACTTGGCGACCGCAATAAAACGTGGAAAAGCGTTTTCATCCTTTCAACCGTGGTGACGGTGTTCGGCGTCGTGCTGTTCTCCTACTTCCTGCAGGTGCCGATGCCGATCCTCACTTTGGGGGGCGGCCTGTGATTCATACCGCACTGACCGATCTGTGGTACGGCTTCGGCGTCGCACTCGAGCCGCACAATTTGATGTGGTGTTTTGTCGGCGTGTTGGTCGGCAACATGGTGGGTGTGCTACCGGGCATGGGCCCACTGGCGACGATCTCGATCCTGTTGCCGCTCACTTTCGGCATGAAGCCGGTGGGCGCCATCCTCATGCTCGCGGGCATCCTCTATGGCGGCCAGTATGGCGGTGCCATTTGTTCGATCCTGCTCAATTTGCCGTGCCACCCACCGCACGCGGTGACCTGTCTCGACGGCTTTCCGATGACCAAGCAGGGGCGCGGCGGGGTCGCGCTCGGCGTCACCGTGATCGCCTCGTTCATCGGCGCCTCCTGGGGCATAACCGAAATGATCTTCCTGTCGCCGCTTCTGGTGCGGGCGGCGCTGCAATTCGGGCCTGCCGAAGTCTGCTCGCTGATGTTGCTCGGCCTCTTGGCCGGCTCGACACTTGCCCGCGGCTCGCCGCTCAAGGGCGTGGCGATGACGCTCCTCGGACTGTTCCTCGGCTCGATCGGTACCGACCTCGAGACTGGGTCGGAGCGATTCACCTTCGGCCTCACCCAGCTTGATGATGGCGTCGAACTGATCGCGCTGGCGCTCGGGCTCTTCGGCATTGCCGAGTTCATGAGCAGCGTCAATCAGGTCGTCCCGATCAATACCAAATATATCAACATCAAATTGCGAGACATGCGGCCGACCATTGCCGACCTCAAGCGGGCATTCTTCCCGATGTGGCGCGGCACCATCGTCGGCTCGCTGTGCTCGCTGATCCCGGGCACCGGCCCCACCATCGCCTCCTTTGTCGCCTATGCGGCGGAAAAGAAAGTCTCGAAAACGCCGGAGAAGTTCGGCACCGGCATGCTCGAGGGCGTGGTCTGCCCGGAGGCCGCTACCCATTCCTCAATTCAAGGCGACTTCATTCCGACCATGAGCCTCGGTATTCCGGGTGACGCCGTCATGGCGCTGCTCCTCGGCGCCCTGATGATCCAGGGCATCGTCCCGGGCCCGCAGCTCATCTCGCAGCACCCAGACATCTTTTGGGGACTGGTCGCGAGCTTCTGGATTGGCAACATCATCCTCGTCCTGCTGAACGTCCCGTTGATCGGCATCTGGTGTAAGATGCTGGCCATCCCCTATCGGTTCCTCTACCCGAGCGCGATGTTCTTCGTGTGCATCGGCGTTTACGCGGCCAACAATGACTTCTTCCAGGTCGCCGAAGTGGTCGCCATCGGCGCCTTCGGTTATCTGCTCTTGCGCCTCGGCTTCCATCCTGCTCCGGTGGTCCTCGGTTTCGTGCTCGGCCCGCGCTTCGAGGAAAACTTCCGTCGCGCCATGCTGATCTCCCGCGGCGACATCAGCGTATTCGTGACCCGACCCATCAGCGCCGTCTTCGTCGCGCTCTGTGTGATCTTGATCGGTGCGCAGATTTACGTGCGTGTGCGTGGGCCGAAGAAGGGCGCAGGCGGCGCCGGGCACGGCGAATCGACCGTTTCCGGGCAGATGGCACCACAGCGCATTCCCGCCTCGCCGGCTGAATAGGGCCGTCTCGAAACGACCGCCGCAGGGCGGGCTAGCTGGACCGCTCCTCGCGGGGTGGGCTTTGCGCGCGCTTTGTGCGCTCAGTTCGCTTTCCGCACCCCGCGCTCGAGGAGGCGCGCAAGCCGCTGGCAAAACAGGCGCGCATCGCCTGGCCGTTCGCCATCAAGCACCCGAGCCTCGTCTAACAGAAGGTGCGCCGCATCTTCCTTAAAAGCCCGCTCGCTCTGGTCGAGCGCGGCGAGCGCGGTCACCAGCTGATGACGCGGATTGACCTCCAAAATGGGCTTGCCGGCCGAGGGCAAGCGCCCCGCAGTGGCGAGAATCCTCTCCAGCGCCCGGTCGGGCCCGCCTTCCGGCGCCACCAGGCAGACTGCGCTGTCGGTGAGCCGGTCAGACAGGCGCACCTCGGAGACGGCCCCACCGAGCGTCGATTTGAGAAACGCGACGAAGATCTTCACTGCCGGAGCGGCCTCGCTCTGCGCCTCCTCCTTGGCGTCGATGCGCGGGATCGCGGCCAAATCCGCTGCCCCTTGCGTCACCGACTTGAACGGCTTGCCGTCGAATGACACTCCCGACATGACCCAGAACGAGTCGACCGGGTCGGGCAGCAGCAACACCTCGATGCCGCGGGCGCGGAATCCCTCGAGCTGCGGCGACGATTTCAGCCGCTCCAGATCATCGCCGGCGAGATAGTAGATTGCCGTCTGATTAGGTCTGAGTGCGGCGACGTACTCCTTAAGGCTGCGCCAGTCCTCGCCGGAGGCCGTGCTCTTAAAGCGCGTCAGCGCCAGGAGCGCATCGCGGCGCTCAAAATCCTCGTAGATGCCCTCCTTGAGCACAAGGCCGAACGCTTCCCAGACCTTCGCGTAAGCGACCGGCTCCTTGTCAGCAAGCCGCTCCATCTCGGAAAGCATGCGGCTAGTCGCGCCCTTTCGAATGGCGGCGAGCAGCGGGCTTTCCTGGATCTTCTCGCGCGAAACGTTGAGCGGCAGGTCGGCGCTGTCCACCAGACCGCGGACGAAGCGCAGATAGCGCGGCAAAATATCGGCGTCATCGGTGATGAAGACGCGCTTGACGTAAAGCTTGATGCGCCCCTTGCGATCCGGATCGAACAGATCGAATGGCCGTGAGCCGGGCACGAAAAACAATGTCGTATAATCCTGCCGGCCCTCGGCGCGGAAATGCACGGTGAGCGCCGGATCGTCGAACTGGCCGGCGATGCTGCGGTAAAAGTCGGTGTAATCGCCAGGCGTAATCTCGCTCTTCGGCTTGGCCCAAAGCGCCGCGCCATCGCTCAACTCGGCCGGCGCGGCGCCGGGCTTTTCTACGAGCGAGATGGGCACCGGCACGTGACCGGAATGCGCCTTCACCAGCCGCTCCAGTGTCGCGCGCTCGGTGTAGGTCTTGGCGTCTTCCATCAGGTGCAGGATCACGCGGGTGCCGCGGTGCACCGCCTCTTTAGGCAGGGCCGAGACCGAAAACGTGCCCTTGCCGTCCGACGACCACAGCCAGGACTCCTCGTTTCCCGCGCGGCGGGAGAGCACGTCCACGCGCTCGGCCACCATGAAAGCCGAGTAGAAACCGACTCCGAACCGGCCGATCAGCGCTGTATCCTCGCCAGCCGAGGCGCCCTCCCCGGCGGCGCCCGATGCTTCGGCCTCGCTGAGGCGGTCGAGAAACGCCTTGGTGCCCGAGCGCGCAATGGTGCCGAGCGCCTCGACCATCTCCTCGCGTGCCATGCCGATGCCGTTGTCCTCGACCGTGAGCGTCCGCTTCTCCGGGTCGGCGAAGAGCGTGATCCGCAGCTTCGCGTCCTCGCCGAAGAGTGCCGGCTCGGCGATGGCTTCGTAGCGTAGCCGCTCACAGGCGTCGGCGGCATTGGCGATCAGCTCACGCAGGAAAACGGATTTGTCGGAATAGACCGAATGCACCATCAGGTGCAGGAGTTTGGCGACATCCGCCTCGAACGGGCGGTTCTCAGATCTGAGCTCCTCAGTCATTGTCACGACGGCTCCCCGGCGATGCTTTTTCCGGGCCGGAGATGGAGTGCCCGCGGCCCCAATTCAAGGCGGCGCTCGGGCTACGAGCCGCATGACTATCTGTCAAGTTCCTGCGGCGCGCCGGCGACGGTGGGGCCGAGCCCGGCCGTGCGCGCGTTGTTTGATCTCCATGCCGGTTACCCGCCCCGGGCTCATTGTCACGACACGCTCGGATGGTGCCGCGCTCGTCATACCGGCACGCGCACGGTCGCGCGCAATCCCCCGAACGGCGAATCGCCCAGGGTAATGTCGCCGCCATGCGAACGGGCGATGTCGCGGGCAATAGCGAGACCCAAGCCGGTGCCGCCTTCGTCCTGATTGCGGGCATCGTCGAGGCGCAAGAACGGCTTGAACACGTCGGCGCGCAACTTGGCTGGAATGCCCGGCCCATCATCGTCGACCGTCACCGTCAGCCAGCGGTGGTCGCGGTGGCCAGTGACGGCGATGGTGGAGGCAAAGCGCGCGGCATTGGAAACGAGGTTGCCGACGCAGCGCTTGAACGCCGCCGGCCGAACGGTCACTCCCGGCTGCCCGTAATAGGCGACGGTCAGGCGATGACCATTGCGCCCGATTTCGGCCCGTAAATCCTCGAGCAGGGCGGCCATGTCGGTCGACGCCGACTGTTCGCCGGTGTCGCCGCGCGCGAACGAAAGGTAGGCCTCGAGCATGCCCGCCATTTCGTCGACGTCCTTCTTGATCCCCTCGATCTCGGGACCGTCCCCGAGCAACGCCAATTCAAGCTTGAAGCGGGTGAGCACGGTGCGCAGATCATGCGACACGCCGGCCAGCATCGTTGTGCGCTGCTCGATGGCCCGCTCGATACGCGCCTTCATCTCCAGAAAAGCCGCCGCGGCGCGGCGGACCTCGCGGGCGCCGCGCGGCCGGAAGTTGGGCGCCTCGCGGCCCTTGCCGAACGCTTCCGCGGCGTCGGCTAGTCGCAAGATCGGCCTGATCTGGTTGCGCAGGAACAGAATGGCGACCGCGAGCACCACAAGCGCAGTCGCCACCATCCAGGCCAAAAAGATTCCGGAATTCGGATCGTACACGTCGGCGCGTCGCGCAAACACGCGCATGATGTTGTCGCCGAGATTGATGCGGATTTCCACGATCGAAGAACGGCCGACCGTGTCGATCCAGAACGGCAGCCCGATCTGCCGGCGTATTTGGTCGGACAGCGCCCCATCGAGCTTGGAGAAGAACGGCTTTGGCCCCGGCGGCGGCAGCTGCGTCCCCGGCAGGAAGTCGACCACGAGGCCGAGGCGGTCCTGGGCGATGCGGCGCAGCTGCGCGTGACCGGGGTCCTGCGGATAGGTTTTGTAGATGTCGATAAGGGTTGCGATCTCCTGGGTCACCGCCGAAGCGAGATATTTGGTGACCAGATCCCAGTGCCGCTCCATAAACATCAACGCGACCACCGATTGCACGATGACCATCGGTAGGATGATGATCAGCAGCGATCGGGCATAGAGGCCGGTTGGCGTCACCGCTTTGAGCCGGCGCGATATCCGCGTCCACGGCTCCGCAATCGGGCGGCCGAGCGTGACAAGGCCGCGGTGCAGGGCATTCGCGACGGCGGCCACCTGGCTCGCGGCGCTGCGCAAATGTCCAATGCCCTGGTCGAAGCTGGTCATCGCTCAAGAACTCACTGCACCGGCACGAGCCGATAGCCGACGCCGCGCACGGTCTGCACGATCAGCGGATTGGCCGGATCGGCCTCGATCTTGCGGCGCAGGCGGTTGACCTGCACATCGACGGTCCGCTCGCTCACCGCCTCACCGTTGCCGGCGAGCGCCTGCCGCGGCACCGTCTCGCCGATATGGCCCGCCAGCACGCGCAGCATTTCGCATTCGCGTTCCGTCAGCCGCACCGGCTCGTCGCCGCGGCGCAACTCGCCGGTGGCGAGGTGGAAAACGAACCGACCGAAACGCACCGATTCGGCGGGCGCGGTCCGCGGCGGCCGCGCGCGTTTGAGGATGTTGGCGACGCGCAGCGACAGTTCGCGCGGCTCGAACGGCTTCGCCAGATAATCATCGGCGCCGATTTCGAGGCCCATGATCCGGCTTTCCTTCTCGTCGCGCGCAGTCAGCATCAAGATCGGCACCGCCGAAGCGGAGCGGATGTGGCGAGCAAAATCGAAGCCATTCTCGCCCGGCATCATCACGTCGAGAATAAGAAGATCGAAGCTCAAGCCTTCAAGCTTGGCGCGTGCTTCGGCCGCGGTTTGCGCGGTGGAAATCCGATAGCCCTCGCCGAGGAGAAAGCGCGAGAGGAGCACGCGGATGCGGCGATCGTCGTCAACGACGAGCAGGTGCGGCGCGTCGTCAGCAGGTTTTGCCGGCGCCGTGGCGGTCATCGGCCGCCGTCGCGTACGCGCGGCCGGGCGCGGTCGGCCTGCGCAATCATGTGCAGCACGCGCTCGCGGTTCGCGGCATCGATCATTCCGGCGAGAAAGCGCCGCGCCGCGTCGTAGGCGCCGGGGCCGAGCTCGGCGAGAACTCTGGAAATGCGTCGGGTCTGCAGGTCGGCCAGCTGCAGCGCCAAAGCCTCTCCGGTCGGTGTCACGTAAAGCAGCCGCTGCCGCCGGTCGTTGTCGCCCGCCCGCTGGGCGACGTAGCCCTCGTCGATGAGCTGCTTGAGCACGCGACCGAGCGACTGTTTGGTGATTTTGAGGATGTCAAGCAGATCGGCAACCTTCATGCCGGGATTGCGGTTGACGAAATGCAGGACACGATGATGCGCGCGGCCGAAGCCGAGCCGTGCCAGCACTTCATCGGGATCGCCGACGAAGTCGCGATAGGCGAAAAAGAGCAGTTCGATGAGGTCCCAGCAAGGCTCGGGCTCGCTCGGGGCGCTGGGCGCCGTCGCGGTGCGCGGGGTGCTTGGGCTGGTGATAGAGATATCCGCCATTATGTCAGCAGTATTGACATATTTTGGGTTGGTTGGTAGCATTATTTTGAGATGGCACCCGCCCCTGCCATCAACCGACCGTCATGGTTTCCCCGCGGGGCGGCCAAACCATACCGGGTGTTCCGTCCCGACGCAAAAGTATCGTTGCTGGTCGCCTTCGCGTAGGCAGGCGGCCGAAGCGGGGCATAGCGGGGCACGTCGCGACGTAAGACAGTAGCAGGGAGGCGTTCACATGGCCGTGCCCTTCGATAAACGTTCCGACCTCATCTGGTTCGACGGCAGGCTTATCCCGACCGCTGAATGCCAGATCAGCGTGCTCACCCACGGACTGCATTATGCGAGCTGCGTGTTCGAAGGCGAGCGCGCCTATGGGGGCGAGATTTTTCAGGGCACCGCCCACAGCGAACGGCTCAAGCGCTCGGCACACGTGCTCGATTTCGAGATTCCCTATAGCATAGCCGAGATCGACGCCGCCAAACAGACCGTGCTGGAGAAGAACAATCAGAAGGACGCCTATGTGCGCCCGATCGCCTGGCGCGGCTCCGAGGCGCTCGGCGTTTCCGCCCAGGGCAATAAAATCCACCTCGCCATCGCCACCTGGGAATGGCCAAGCTATTTCGATCCTGCGCAGCGGCTTAAAGGAATCCGCCTCGATCTTGCTGAATATCGACGACCGGACCCGAAAACCGCGCCAGCGCTCGCCAAAGCAGCCGGACTCTACGCGATCTGCACCATCTCCAAACATCGCGCCGAACAGCGCGGCTACGCTGATGCGATGATGCTCGACTGGCTCGGCCGTGTCGCCGAATGCACCGGCGCCAATATCTTCTTCATCAAAGACGGCAAGATCCACACCCCGACGGCCGACTGTTTCCTCGCCGGCATCACCCGCGCCACCGCGATGGAGCTCGCCCGCCGGCGCAATATCGAAGTCATCGAGCGGCGCATCAGGCCGCAGGAGCTGTCCGGCTTCTCTGAGTGCTTCATCACCGGCACGGCCGCCGAGATCACGGCTGTTTCCGAAATTGCCGAGTGGAAATTCACCCCGGGCCGCATCACCGAGACCTTGATGAACGACTATGCGGCTGAGGTAAAGCCGAAAGGAAAGGCCGCCGCCGCATAGCGCTTGCGCGTTTCCCGCTCTACGGGCGCGTAGCGCACCAGCCGCTCGGCGCCGACAAGCGGTCCCGCCACTATCCCAATCGCGCGACAGGACGCACAAAGAGCTCGATTAGATCAAAGCTCTGGAATTGCCCTGATTCAAGATTCTGAAAGCTCAATGGCACCGCGACCGAGGACGTGTTTGGAGGTTGCTATCTGAATGGCAAGCCCGCCTCGCCCAGCGCGACCATGACAATGGAGCGCAACCAACTGCCGCCGCCACAGCCCAGGCCGTACTGGCGCAGGCGTGTCGTGCCGCCCAAGCACGCGCCGAACATTCTGCTCATAACGACGGCCGATAGCGGCTTTGGCGTATCGAGTACATTCGGCGGCGCCCCTGCGGAATCGGCACTACGCTTTCGAAACCCGGCGGACGCCAGAGGCGAGGCTATCGGCGGACCAGCGTTCTAGCGCCGCGTCGTCGATCGCCTTGGCCTCGACCCAGCTCGTTGCCCCGGCGGCTTCGACCTGTTTCCAGAACGGCGCGCGAGTCTTCAGATAGTCCATCAAAAACTCCGCCGCCGCAAAGGCCGCCTGGCGATGGATCGAAGCGGTTGCCACGAGCACGATGGCTTCGCCCGGCGTGAGCCGGCCATAGCGATGGATGACGGTGACACCGAGAAGCGGCCAGCGGGCCCGCGCCTCCTCGACATGGCGGGCGATCTCCGCCTCGGCCATGCCGGGGTAATACTCCAGCGTGAGCGCTGCGATCGGCGCGCCGTTTTCATCCGCCCGACAGATGCCGGTGAAGCTCACGACCGCACCGGCGTCGGCACGCCCGGCCGTCAGCTTGGTCAGCTCGGCGGTGTGGTCGAATGCTTCGCGCTGCAGGCGGATGGTGGTAGACATCGCGTTCTTTACCAATTCGCTGCCACTGGCCGCCACAGGCAGGAAGTAGGGTCTATCCTCCCGTCATCGGCGGGAAGAATGCGATCTCGCCAGCGCCTTCGATGCGCGCATCGGCGCGCACGTGGCTCCTGTCAATGGCGGCGCGGATCACCTTCGGGTTCTCAAACGCGTAGGCGTATTGCTCGCCCTTGGCGGCCAGCCAGGCCATGAGCTGCCCGACGGTGACGATGCCGCCCGGCAGCTCGATCTCTTCCTCCGCCTTTCCGACGCGTTCGCGCACCCAGGCGAAATAGCGGATTTTCATGCTCAAGCGCCCTCCTTGGTGAGATGGCGCACCCCAGCCTGCAGATAGTCCCAGCCGGTATAGAGTGTCAGCAGTGCCGAGAGCCACAACAGCGTGATTCCTGTCTCGGTGACGCCTGGCACGATCCGGTCGCCCGCCTCGCCGGCAATGAGGAAGCCGATCGCGACCAATTGCAGGGTCGTCTTCAATTTGGCGAGCCAGGTCACCGGCACGCTCACCCGCAACTCGGCCAAATATTCGCGCAGGCCGGAAACCAGAATCTCGCGGCAGAGTATCACCACCGCCGCAAAAAGCGACCAGCCGTGAACCGTGCTCTCGGCCGCCAGCATCAGGAGGCAGGAGGCGACCAACAGCTTGTCGGCGATCGGATCGAGCATGCGGCCGAGCGAGGATTGCTGGCTCCAGACGCGGGCGAAATAGCCGTCGAGAAAATCGGAAACTGCGGCGACGATGAAGACGGTGAGCGCCACCCAGCGCAGCCACAAGCCGCCATGTAGGATGTTCTGGGTGAACATGCAGCCGACCACGATCGGCACGGCGACGATACGTCCGTAGGTGAGAATGTTCGGCAACGCCAGCGGATGCGCGCGCAGCGGTCCCGATGTCGTGGTCGTGGTTGAATTCATAACCGTAAGATAGCGCCGCCGCCGCCGGACTGATAGGGCTTGCCTGTGCGCCGGCTGGCTTACCCCTCGTGAAAAAACGCGTAAATCCGCCGCGCCGTCTCGGCGCTGATACCATCGACCTGGATCAGGTCGGAGACGGCGGCGCGCTCAATCGCCTTCAGTGTCCCGAAGTGATGCAGCAGCGCGCGCTTGCGGCTCGGCCCGATGCCGGGAATCTCCTGCAGTCCGGCCTCGCGCAGGTCACGCTTCCTGCGCACCCGGTGCGAACCGACCGCGAAGCGGTGCGCCTCGTCGCGCAGCCGCTCGACGAAGTAGAGCACCGGGTCGCGCGGCGGCAGCTTGAACGAATCGCGGCCGATCTGGAAAAAGGTCTCGCGACCGGCGTCGCGATCGGGCCCCTTGGCGATGGCGACCAGCGGCACGTCGACACCGAGCGCGGCGAGCGTCTCCCGGGCCACATTGAGCTGTCCCTGCCCGCCGTCGATCAGCACGAGATCGGGCCAGGGCGAATCATCCTGCTGGTCAGCATCAGTAATCTCGGCCTGCGGGGATGGTCTTTCCTTCTCTGCCGCCGCAGCACCCGTCCCTTCAGCCCGCCCCCCCGCTCCCGCATGGGGGGACGGCGCTTCGGCCAGGAGCCGCTTGAAACGGCGGCTTAAAACTTCGCGCATCATGGCGAAATCGTCGCCCGGCGTGGGATCGGCCGAGCGGATGTTGAACTTGCGGTACTGGCTCTTGTTAAAGCCCTCGGGCCCGGCGACGATCATGGCACCCACCGCGTTGGCCCCCTGGATATGGCTGTTGTCGTAGACTTCGATGCGGCGTGGCGACCGCGGCAGACTGAATGTCTGCGCAAGCTGCTGCAGCAGCTTTTGATGCGAGGAACTCTCGGCGAGCTTGCGGCCGAGCGCCTCGCGGGCATTGGCGAGCGCGTGTTCGAGCAGATCCCTTTTCTCCCCGCGCTGCGGCGCCAGAATTTCGACCTTGCGCCCACTCTTGGTGGCAAGCGCTTCGGCCAAGAGCGCCTGATCCTCGATCGGATGCGAGATCAGGATGAGGCGCGGCGGCGGCTTGTCGTCATAGAATTGCGCCAGAAAGGCACAGAGCACCGCGCCAGCCCCGAGCGAGCGATCGGCTTTGGGAAAATACGCCCGGTTGCCCCAGTTCTGTCCGGTGCGGAAGAAGAAAACCTCGACGCAGGAATAGCCACCCTGCTGATGCACGGCGAACACGTCGGCTTGCTCTACCCCGCGTGGATTGACGCCCTGATGCGCCTGGATGGCTGAGAGCGCGGCGAGACGATCGCGATAGACGGCCGCGCGCTCGAAATCGAGCGCGGCGGAAGCCTTTTCCATCTCGCCGGCAAGCTCGTCCTTGACCGTCCTGCTACGGCCGGACAGGAAGGCATTTGCCTCGTTCACCAGCACCGAATACTCCTTGAAATCGATCTCCTTCGTGCAAGGGCCGGAGCAGCGCTTGATCTGATAGAGCAGGCACGGCCGAGTGCGGCTTTCGAAAAATGGGTCGCTGCACGAGCGCAGCAGGAAGGCGCGCTGCAAGGCGTTGATGGTGCGGTTCACCGCCCAGACCGAGGCGAATGGCCCGTAATAATGGCCCGGCCGTCTGCGACCGCCGCGATGCTTGAGAATTTGCGGCGCCCAGTGATCCGTGGTGATCAGGATATAGGGGAAAGATTTGTCGTCGCGCAGCACCACATTGAAGCGCGGACGCAGGCGCTTGATCAGGTTGGCTTCGAGAAGGAGCGCCTCGGTTTCGGTGCGGGTGACGACGAATTCGACGGTGCGGGTCGACGCGATCACCCGCTCGATGCGGGTGTCGTGGCCGGCTGGCCGCGCATAGGCAGTGATGCGCTTCTTGATGTTCTTGGCCTTGCCCACATAGAGCACGTCGCCGCGCGCGTCGATCATGCGGTAGACGCCAGGGCGCGACGGGGCGCGCTTGGCATAATCAACGATGGCGGCGCGGCCCTCGGCGAGGGAGCCGCCCTCCTCGATGAACGCCTCCGGCAGGTCAGCGGCATCGGCCTCAGGCAAGGATTGTTCTTCGTCCTCCTCGCCTAAGCCGGGGTCCCCGGGCGGCGCGATATCGGTTTCGAGATCGGGTCGGTTCTCGGAGACGCTGCTGGGGACCGGGACGTTCTTGGGGACGCTCATGCGGGTGAACGGGGACAGCTCTGCTTTGGAAAAGTTAAGCGCTGCGGTGCGCCGTGGCCAGGGCATGGCGGCCGAGCGGCGACAAGAACGGCGGGCCCCCGCGCGCCAATCACCGGCGGCACCGAGCTTACAACGGGTGAGGGGCCCGGTTTCATTATTCGTCCGGCTCGACGGCGGGTAGCCCTATCGGCCAAGTTCTATTGTGGCCGGGGCTTGCGGCACCGGGACCAGAACGTCTCTTGGCACACCAACCTGATCCGCGGCGGCCTCAATTACCCCTTCCGATCGCTGTCGGCCCTGGGGACGTAGTGGAACTCCAGACGGTTCAGCAGGCGCCGGGCCTCGGCAGCCGGGAAGGCTTGATAAAGTGCTCCGGCCGTGTGGGTGGACAGATTATCCAGCACGACGCGGAGGCGCTCCGCTTTGGGAAAGTGAACGTCTACCAATTCGCGCATGCAAGCAGCGAAGTCGATGGCGGTGCGGCTGTCCGTGACTTGGACCCTGCGCCACGGGCGATGCGCGTCGAGGAAGATGAACAGATTGGCGGTGCCATTACGCTTGTACTCGCAATCGTAACGCTCCAGCTGTCCCGGCTGGGCCTTCATCGGCTCGCGAACCTCGCCGATGAGCTGGGTCGGGCTTTCATCGAAACAGACCACCGGGCGCTTCCGATCAGGCTCTTCAGCATAGAGGTCGAGCACATCTTCCATGCGGGCGACGAATTCACCGTCGACCTGCGGGATGCACCACATGTCCTTGCGCCAGGGCTTGAGCTGGTTTTCCTGCAGGCGCCGGCGCACGGTCTCGCGGGAGATGTTGTCGTGCTCGGTGAGCCTGACCATTTCATCGGCGAGGAGTTCCAGCGTCCAACGGGCGCGGCCTTTGGGCGGGCTCGAACAGGCAGTTGCGACCAGCAGGGCCTCCTCTTTGCCGGAGAGCTTGCGGTCGGCACCAGGGCGCGGCTCTTCGCTGAGCGCCGCCTCCAGGTTGCCGATTACGAAGCGGCGCTTGGTCCGATAGACGGTCGAGCCGCCTACCCCGACGCTCCTCGCGATCTCCTCGTCACTGGCGCCGGCATCTGCCGCCAGCAGAATCTGCGCGCGCTTGAGCCTGCGTGCCCCATGTTTGCCGCCGCTCAGCAGCGCACTCAGTTGCTCGTGTTCGGATTGGCTCAGTTCGACCCGATAGCGTACATTCATCCGTGCCTCCTCGCGTTGAGGCCCGGACGAACAGTTGAGTCGGATGGCCGGAGTGAGTCGCCCTGCAAAAAGCTTCACGCCCAAGCAGGGCCAGTATCTCGCGTTTATCCACCTCTACACACGCCTGCACCGCCGGCCACCAGCCGAAACCGACATGCAGCAATATTTCCGCGTCAGCCCACCCTCGGTTCACCAGATGGTATTGACGCTTGAGCGGGCAGGCTTCATCCGAAAACGACCACGGACCCCCCGCAGCATCGAACTGCTCGTTGATCCCAAACAGCTGCCCGAGTTACTTTGAGTACGCGTTTAACCGGTCAAAATCTCTGTGCAGAGGTACTAGCATGGGTCAAGTCAGCGCGACTCAGCCCTAGCCCGATCGAATACCTAGGCGGCGATCTCGTTTTTGGTCTCAAAATTGAGCTCGATCTCAACGTTGTTGGGATCGCGAAGAAAAATTTGCCACCGGGTGCTGTTGGGCACCTGATTGACGCGGAATTGCACGCCCTTGTGGGTCAAATGCTGCTTCATTGCCTCAAAACCGCGACTGCCGAAGGCGACATGGTCGATCACCCCCGAATCGAGACGCTGCTCCCTGTCGGTCTGCGCGATGTCGTTGAGGTGCAGCACCGGGTGACCCGCACTGTAGAGCCACGCACCGGGAAAGTTGAAGGCTGGGCGCGGACCGTTCACGAAGCCCAGCACATCCTCATAGAACCGCACCGTCTCCTGCAATTTGCGGGTGGACACGTTGTAATGGTCGAGCACGCCGACGCTGCTTTGCATTGCTTTCTCCTTCGGTCAGACGCCGGCGCAGGATAATGCAAAAAGCGGTCCCTGGCACAATGATAGCGCGGGGCTCGCCCGCAAGTTTCACTCCGCTCAAAGCCGGGGTCCGGGGATCAGCGTACGAAATGATAGCGGAAGCGCTCGCCATCCGTCTCGACGTGACCCGTGGTTGGATTGGGGAAATGGATCGGCAGCACAAATGTGCCGGTGCCGGCCAACTTGCCGAGCAGCCGCCGGCGTGAGCGCGCGGCCTCCACCTGATCCCAGTCGAACACGGTCGACCAGTCGGGCTCGCGGCATTGCAGCGCGTGATGCATGAGGTCGCCGACCACGACCGCTTCCTGGCCGCGCGAGCGCATATTAACGCAGCAATGACACGGCGAGTGGCCGGGCGTCGGCGTGAGCCAGAACGTATCGTCGAGCTGAAAATCGTCGTCGACGAGCAGCGCCTGGCCGGCGGCAACGATCGGTTCGCAATTATAGCGCCAGATATTGCCGCCGCCGGGCGCGGGCGTCGTGCCATAGGGTGAGTAGCCGCCTTTTGTCGCCTCTTCCCAGGCGGCGTATTCGCGCTTGTGAAAGATGTATTTGGCTTTCGGGAAGGTCGGCACCCAGCGGCCGTCGTGCAGCATTGTGTTCCAGCCGCAATGGTCGATGTGCAGGTGAGTGCAGAACACGTAGTCGATGTCCTCGAAGCGCAAGCCAGCCGCGCGAAATCCGTCAAGCCAAGGCTCTTTGGGAAAATCCATTGGCGCCGGATAGCCCTTGTCTTGGCCGGTGCAGGTGTCGATCAGGATCGTGTGCTTTGGTGTGCGCACCACGTAGGTCTGATAGGTGATGACCATCTTGCCGGAAGCGAAATCGAATACTTCCGGATCAAGCTCGGCGAGATGGTGCTTGCCGACAATGGGATCGTAAGCCGGAAACATGTCCTCGGGCCGCCGCCACGGCCCGTCGCGCTCGATGATACTGGTGACTGTGATATCGCCGATTGCCAACTCTCTCATGGTGTCCTCGCATCCGTCTTGCGGGAGGGTGCCGAAAAGGAGAATATCCAAGCGCGTCATTCAACGGCCGCAGCCCGACAAAAACAAGAGACGGTTAGTCAACGGGGATCAGGGAGGACCTTTATGACACTCGCGCGCGCGTTCGCGGCGGCTTTTTTTGCCGCGTGTCTTTTAGCCACTGGCGCCGCTTCGGCGCAGACCTATCCCAATCGCCCCATCACCATGCTGGTGGCGTTCCCGCCGGGCGGCGCCGACGACGCCATTGCGCGGATGATTCAACACCCGATGGAGCGGGCGCTGGGCCAGTCGATCGTGATCGAGAATATTGGCGGCGCCGGCGGCATGATTGCCGCTGCAAAGGCGGCACGCGCCGAGCCGGATGGCTACACCATTCTGTTGCATCAGGATGCCTTGGCCGCAGGCATGACGCTCTATCCGAACCGCACGTTCGATGCCGAAAAGGACTTTGCGCCGATCGGGCTCATCAATACAGCGGCCACGACCTGGGCCGGGCGCCCGACCCTGCCGCCGAACAATCTTAAGGAATTGCTGGCATGGGCGAACACGCCGGGGCGCAGCGTCAAGCTCGGTCACCCCGGCGTCGGATCTTACGGTCATCTGGCCGATATGCTGGCGGTGGGAGAGCTCGGGCTTAAGGTCACGCAGGTCCCCTATCGCGGCGCCGGTCCGGCCCTGGTCGATCTTTTGGCCGGCCAGATCGACCTCGGTGTGATATCAGCCGTCGTCGCCGGGCCGCTCGTGCGAACCGGAAAGCTTAAGGCCTACGCGCTAATCGGCCGCAAGCGATTCTCCGGCTTGCCGGACTTGCCGACCTTCGGCGAACTCGGCCATGAAAAGCTCGACATCGACTTCTGGCACATGCTGCTGGCGCGCGCTGGCACGCCGCGGCCGGTCATAGATAAGCTTAAGAGCGCGCTGCACGTCGCGTTGAGCGATCCCGCAACGCAAAACCTCTTTGCCAAGGGCGGCATGGACGAATATCCGGCGGATGAGCAGACGCCGGAGGCGGCGAGCGCCCTACTCAAACGTGAGATTGCGCTGTGGGGCGAGGTGATCCGCGAAAATCACATCGCCGCGCAGTAGTTCACGCGCTGGCGCTACGGCGAGGCGCGCAAACATGGGGAGAGCGCGCTAGGATTGGGCGCTCTCCGCCGCTTTCTCGTTCGTGCCCGACTCCGGCATCAAAGCTGCCGCCTTCAGTCCCGCCTGCACCTTGGGCACCGTGGCGTTCACGTCAGTGATCGGCAGGCCATGAGTGGGTGCGATAGTTTTGACGCCGAGCCGTTTGATCAAACAATCGAGCCGGTCGCAATAGGCATTCATGTCGGCGAATTTGGTCCAGAACAGCGCAAGATCTGCGAATGTGGACGAGACGTCTGGCAGGTCGAGCGAGACCGCCTCCTCGGCAAGCAGCCCGCAGTGGCCGTCCTCGTGATAGTGGCTGTAGGCAAACCCATCGCCGGGAAACAGCACGCGTTCGCGCGTGTCAAAACCCCACAGCGTGGTGCGCAGATCGCGGATTACCGGCTCGACGGCCATGAGGCTGCGGCCGCCGAGATCGATTTCGTCGCCCTCTTCCATCCACTGCATGCGCTCTTCGTATTGCGGGAAAGCAAGGTGGTAATCGCTCACGTCACCGCACAACCGCGCATCGGGAAAGGTTTTGAGGATGCGGCCAAGGCCGCCGCAATGCGGCGTCTCCTGATGGGTCACGAACAGAAATTTCAGTGGCGCTGCGCCTGCGGCAAACAGCTCACCAAGGTGCCGCTCGATCACCGGAAAATCCTTCGGATGGCCGGTCTCGACCAGGCACGAGGCGGTCTCGCCGGCGACCAGGAAGGCGGCATTATAACCGTGATAGACCTTGCCCTTGTGGCGCTGCGCCAGACAGTCGCCGATCCAGAATATTCCGGGCGCGATCTCGCGGGGCATTTTGTGGGCCATGACGTCTCCTTTCAGTAGCCCGCGTGAGCGCAACGACAGGCAGGTGCGATCGTGCCGCGCGACGGCGGTCCGCGATTTCGCTTCGCTTATCCGCGCCACGCATTCAACGCTCCTCGTCGCGCGACACGTAGCGCGATACCGCCACGCTCCTGTCGCAGCTTCTAAGCGCCTCGTCGAGCATGCGGTAGTGCCGCGCCACCACCCCGCGGCCGGACAGAATGCAGCCGTAACCAGGGGCGATGGTTTCGACGTCATACCTGTCGAAAATCTCGCCGATGGCGCGCCGGATCGTATCCGTCGGCGCACCTTCCAGCCACCAGTAACGGGTGTTGAGCAGGAACGAGCGGACGTCGCCCACCGAGGTCGAGTCATTGTCGTGTTCAGTGACGATCCAGGGTCCCTTACCGGCGTCCCGCCAGACGTGGGTAAACATATCGGACGAGAACAAGGTGCGGGTAGCGCGATCATACAGCCAGCGCGTGGCGATGAGGCGGATCGGCGCCTGCATGATCTCGATCGCCCGACCGTGCGCACCAAGCCGGATGGTGTCCGACCGTGTCACTGCGGTGACCTTCATCGATCGCAGAATATCGCGACCCTCCGCTTTGGCGCCGAAGTCGAACCACAAGGCGGCATCGGTGTTGCTGGTGTAGCAGGTCTCGACATTGAAATGGCTGGCAAAGCTTTCAACATTGTTGATCGACATGAATTCGTTGAGCCGCAGCGGAAACAGTGCCAGCGGCAACCCGCGCGGGATCAGCGTCTCGATCTGGGCGCGGATCGCCGGCTCATCCTTGCCGAAGCCGGTATCGATCAGCATCGCGGCGTCGCTCTGGGTGAGCAGATAGCTGTTCGCCACGGAAAACCCGCGCGCGCTGCGCGGATAGAAACTGACCCGGCCGTCGAGCGCGTGGCTGTGCTGCAGAGCGTAGAACTCGCCAGCGGCCAGCACGGCGATGCCGTGGGCGGCTGTGCCGTCCACTTTGCGCCTCTGCCGTGTCGGGTCCTGGATCAACTCGGACATGGTCGGGTGCAAGCTTAGCGGGCTCGCCGCGCAATTGGAACGGCTCGCCGCCGCTCCGACCGCCTCAACCGGCCGGCTTGGTGGCCGCGTAGGCGGGCACGTGGGCGGCAAAATTGTCGAGCCAGGCGACGAGCCGCGGGTGCTCGGCGCGCCAGCTGCCGTCAAAACGGAAGTCGCGATAACCAAGCGCGCAGGCGAGCGCGATATGCCCGACATTGGGCAAGGCTTGCGGCCGCTCATCAAGCGGCGGCGCGGCCTCGAGCACGCGAAGCGCGCGAGAGACTTTGCCGGCCTGCAGGTCGAGCCATTTCGGTTCGTGCATCTCCGGCTTGCGGAAGCGCCCTTCGTAGACGGTGAGAATTGAGGCATCGAGAATGCCGTCGGCCAAGGCTTGCAGGCGCAGCGCCTCGCGCCGTTCTTTCCCGGCGCGCGGGATAATTTTGCCACCGCCCGCGCGCTCATCCAAATAGTCGAGGATCACGCGCGAATCGTAGATCGCGCCGCCGTCCTCGGCGATTAACACCGGAATTTTCCCCAACGGATTCGTCTTTCGCAGCGTGTCGTTCGGATCGGTTGTATCGGCGCGCTCGAGCCTCAGCTCACTCTCGAAACCGAGCAGCGCGATAGCAATGCGCACCTTGCGCACGAATGGCGACGACGGCGAGAAACGCAAAATCATCATTGCGGACACCATCAAATGACGCGCGGAATTCGCCTGGGGCGAGTGACCGCGCTCAAACTTGCGGAATTTTAAGGTGCCGGATTGCTGCTGGCAATCCGGACGGTGATGCTAGCCGGTGACGACGAGATTGACCGCCTTGGGGCCCTTGCCCTTCTTGTCGGGCTCCACGTCGAAGCTGATGCGCTGCCCCTCAGTCAGCGATTTTAGCCCGGCGCGTTCAACGGCAGTGATATGCACGAATACATCGCGGCCGCCGTCGTCGGGCTTAATGAAGCCATAGCCGCGTTCGCCGTTGAAAAACTTCACCGTCCCCTGCATCGCCATAGAGCGACTCCTTCCCCACGGTTGCCTCCCGCCGGCCCCCACGGCACGGCGACACGGCCGAACATTCCGGATCGGCGAAGAGCTTCGGCCGCGCAGGGCCCCAGTCAGTCCGCCGACCCCCCCAATGGAGGCGGAACGTCCAAGCCAGCAACTGACCTAAAATTAGACTACTTTTAACCTTCGGAAAAGTGGCATCAACGATTGGGCGTGAGCCAGTCGACGGTATGAGTGCCTTGATTGCTCCCTCGGACGGCTGCTTGATCGTTCCCTTGGCCGGCGCGCCGAGCCAGGAGGCTAACGAGCACCGGCAGCAAAGTCCGCAACTCTCGCTCGAGCGTAAACGGCGGATTGACAACGATCAGCCCGGAGCCGGCGAGCCGGCCTTCCGCGCGCGCCGGTCCAGGGAGCAGTTCGCTGCGCAACATATTGGCGATGTTGAGCCGGCGCAGGTGCCGGGCCAGCGCGTCGGGCCCGTCCCGACCCTTGATCGGGTACCAGAGCGTGTAGATTCCAGTCCTCCATTTCCGGTGTGCCGTGGCGAGCGTCGCCGATAAGCGCACAAAGTCGGCGGAAAGTTCATACGGTGGATCGACCAGCACCAGGCCCCGGTGCTCTTTCGGCGGCACGAAGGCGGAGAGTGCGGTCCAGCCGTCGATCGCCAGCGCCTTGGCGCGGCGGTCGCCGCGCAGCGCTGCGGCAAGCGACGCGCAGGAGCGCGGCTCGATCTCGCAGGCGATGAGGCGGTCCTGCTGCCGCATGAAGTGCTGCACAAGGACGGGCGAGCCCGGATAGCTGCGCAGCCTGCCGTCGGGGTTACAGGCGGCCACCGCCTCCAGATAGGGCTTGAGCAGCGGCCATCCGGCCCTCCCGCCCTCGCCCCCAGGCCGCGCTTCCCATAGGCGCGCGATGCCGTCGTGCCATTCACCGCTCCGCGTCGATTCCGGAGCGAAAAGATCATAGCGCCCCGGTCCGGCATGGCTGTCGATGACGCGAAAAGCCGCCGGCTTTTGCTGCAGATAGAGCAGGATACGCGCCAGCACCACGTGTTTATGAACGTCAGCGAAATTGCCGGCATGGAAAGCGTGCTGATAATTCATCGCAGCCGTCGACAGTTGCGGGCTTGTTCAATTGGCGAGTCGCTGGCCTAGCTGCATCGCAACGCGCCGCCCAATGCCCGAACCGCTAGCGGCGTCTGATAGAGCACGGCACGCTTGTCGCGCCAGCGTCGTGTGCGCTTGTCGATTGCCCGGCTTCGAGCGTCAACGTACGGGGCCGGCCGCGTCGCCCGCGTTCCCGTGCAGTGGTGGTATCAGCAGCGCATCACGCCGGCAGCTATGGGCGACCACGTCGGGACAGCCGCGGAATTTCAGGTCCTTACTAAGACAGAGTCGAACGTCGGCGAGCCGCCGACCATGGCAGCCGACCGCGATGGCGCCGCGCTGCAGACCCGGATTGGCTCTGATGAAAGCATCTTTGACCGCAGCCGGGGGGACGACGAACGCTTGATGCGGGTCTCGAAATTCCTGCGGAATTGTCACCGCCGCGCGGGCCCTGCGCACCGTAGCGAAATAGTCGCGCGCGGAGAGCCCGGAGCACGTTCCGTGGCGATCCCATTCGTTATAAACGAGCCGCGGCGACGGCATAAGGTCGAGCATCGCTGCGACAATTTCGCGAGCGAGCCGCGGCGGCGGCACCTGACAAGCTTCGGGAAAGCCGCGATCATATTGTGGCCACAGCCCATGCACGACGAACCCATAGGGACGGTTTCGGCATTCCGACTGCCGCCAGCGAAATGGCAAGCGGTCGCCCTCCAGCGCGCAGAAGGAAGGCGCCCAGGACAGCGACAGCAGATAAAAGTCGAACTGGCCGGGAAGATTTTGCTGCCCATCCCCCTCGCGCGCGCGGGCGAGGACGACTCCCGCCAGAGCGGCGATGACGCAGCAGCAAAGCAGGGTGCGAATCATCAAGCGTGCCATTGGAATGAACGTCTCCTTCCCGGAGGGCGGACTCGCCATGGCTCCAGCAGGGTTTGGCTACAGCAGGGTTTGGCTACAGCAGGCCTTGGCTCCAGCAGGGCTTGGCTACAGCAGGGTTTGGAACGAAGCAAGAACAAGATTGTCGACGATTGCAAGATCACCCACTCATCCTGTTCGCGTCCCGTGCGGCGGGCCGTCGAGCAGGGCTGGCGAGTTTGCCGCAGTGCACCTAAGTAGAGTTCGCAAAGTCACCACCCACGTATCTTGCGCCGTGAGTTTGCCGGGCTAATACTAACAATTGCAAATGCAGAAGAAGCTCGGCTCGGCAACCGTGATTGTCCGGCCGTGAGTCAAGGACGCCCGAATGGCCGTCTACCGCCTCTTCAAAAACAAGCCTTTCGAGCCGGAGGCGATCGCGATCATGACGAACGCCTACAAGGACGTGTGTCGAACGCTGGGCGTCAGTGACCGCGACCACGAGGCAGACGTGGTGGCCAAAAAGGTGATCGAATTTGCACAACGCGGCGAACGCGATCCTGTGCGTCTGCGCGAATATGTCCTGCAGGCACTGCGCGGCTAGTCAGCCGCTCTTTATCTCCGACCTGATAAGTGAATACTCGCGATCTTTGGCCATAAAAGGCCCGGTTAGATGTCACAATAAGGTATTCTGATCCACCATCAGAATATCAATAATCCATGCTGACCTTCAGAACCGTCCCGCCCAAGCGGCGCTCTGCCGCTCTGCAAAGGCTCCTTGCAACCCGGCAATATGTAGCGGCTCGATATCCGGCTCTGATACGGTCAAGGACGGCGTCGGGCAAGCGCCCGCGCTCTTTAAGGCTTTGCGGCACGGCAGTCGGGACCATAGGCCCAATTGCGGTCGAACCCGACAACGCAGAAATTGACGCCCCAACTTGCGCCGATCATTCCGGTGTCGGAGGCTATCGAATAAAAAATGTGGTGTCGGCGGCCGTCATTGATCAACGCCGTGCCACTGCAGAAACGCCGCGGGATCGACTGCGCCGCCCATGGCAAGTAGGCGGTCTCGCGAATATCCTCGATACCGACGATTTCCAGTTCGGAATTCCAGAACCGCGCCTCTTTAGTGTGGAAGTCGGCAATCACGCGATCGAGCGCCGGCGCGTACTCGCAGCTTGGCATGTCGCGGCTGTACTCCGGCCCGGAGAGCCAGAAATTCTTCTCCAGCCAACTCGCCGCATGCGCGGGCGCCGAGGACGCCCCGGCGAGCGCCAACGCGATCACGGAAAAGAAAACCGCCGGACGGGCAACCAGCAAACTGCCAAATGCACCACGCGCAAGGCCGCCAAACCTTTCTCGACGGAACATGCCCCTTCCCCGGATGCGCTGAGGCAAACCTGCCGCGTGCCCGCGCTGCGGTCAAGATCGTGAACCACGGGCGCCACAAGTCCTCCGACGGTGTGACACTGGGGCCACGCCGCCCTGGCAGATCGCGGCGTCAACGATTGCCGCGGCCACGCAAAACCGCAGGGCGGAATGTTTTGCCACCACTGACGTGCGCAGAACCGTCCGTTGCACGGCCCGATCTGGCTACGACTCCGGCCCTATCATTTGCTTCAACCCGGCGTTAGAGTTTAGCCTGCGCGTGCCTTGATACGCGGCGGCCCCGATGCGCTTGTCTGCCCCCCTAGTGGCTCTCTTGGTCCTTGCAAAGGCCGCTGGCACCGGCGTCCCGGCAACGGCTGGCGTGCTTGGACCCGGCCCGGAAATCACCGGCAACGATACCGGCGGCATCATTCCCTATGATCCGGCCATGAACCACATTTATCGGCGATTGGCAGCCGAGCATTGCGCCCGCTGGGGCCGTATCTCGCATATCACCAGCGTGCACCGCCGGTACGGTGACTACATCGGCTTTGTCTGCATCGACAAACCGTGGATGATTCATTGATTCTACAGAGCCGCGCGCCGCCCGCTAGGAAAAGCCGGCGCCTTTTAATGCCTTTGCGTAGTTATCCTTTCCAGTCTCCACACACCGCCTGAAGCAGCGCCAGCGCCGCCACGGCTGCCGTGTCGGCACGGAGGATGCGCGGGCCGAGTGCAAGGCGAACGACATTCGGCAATTTGAGGAGCGCGGTACGTTCTTGCTCGGCGAACCCGCCCTCCGGGCCAATGAGAAGTGCAAACGCAGAGCAGGGCCGCGCCGCAGCAAGCGCTGCGAGCGGATCCGCCAATGCGGCGTCCTCGTCGCAAAAGATCAGGCAACGAGCGGGATCGCGTTCGGTCAGCAGACGCGGCAAGGCCGCGGGTTCGCCGATTTCCGGCAAGCTGAGAATGCCGCATTGCTCGGCTGCTTCGATGGCGTTTGCACGCATGCGCGAGGTGTTTACGCGCGCCACCTGACCGTGCCGAGTAAGCACCGGCTGAAGCCTGGAGACGCCCATCTCCACCGCCTTCTGCACCATGTAGTCGAGGCGTGCAGCCTTGAGCGGCGCAAACAGATAATGCAGGTCCGAAGGCGGCGTCTGCGCCCGTCTGCAGCGGCTGACATGCAGCACGGCGCTGCGCCGGCCAGTCTCGATTGTGGCTTCCCACTCGCCATCGCGGCCATTGAAGACGAGGACCTGCCCGCCGGTTGAAAGCCGCATCACGGTCATGAGGTAGTGCGCCTGGGCGCGATCGAGGGCCACGTGCGCGCCCTCGGCAAGCGCCGCTTCCACATAGAGACGGCTCGCGCGGAAATCGTAGCCGGCCATAATGATCGCGTGTCAGGCAAAAATTAAGCCTACCTTAACCGTAGCGCGACCTGCGCGCTCGTGTCCCCCACATTTTGGCCGCAAAGCGCCTTGCACTCCTCTTGCCACTTGCACCCGACGGGCCTGCCGCCATGTCGCCGGGTTGCTTGTGATCGTATAAATCGGTATTTGAGCCTGCGTTTTGGCTTGATTTCAAAGGAACGGGAAAGGACGCGTCATGAGGTGGAGCGTCACCATACCAGTGGCGCTGGCGCTCGCAGCGGGCGTTGGCACCGGAGGCATGCGCACGGCATCGGCGCAGACGGTTACGTCCCCCTCGCCGTGCGACGGCTTTGTGCCGTTGCGCAACGACGCCCAAAAAAAGGGACTGGCGATCGGAGTAGCGCAAAAGCGCCATGCCGACCGCAAGCAATTGTGCACGCTGGTTTCCCGCTTTTCCGTCGCCGAGGGAGCAGCGGTCAATTTTCTTGAGAAAAACAAGGCCTGGTGCGGCATTCCCGACCAGGCGGTCGCCGAGGCCGAGGCAAACCATCAAAAAACGCTAAAATTCCGCCAGGTCGTCTGCACCGCCGGACCACAACCGCATGTGCCGACTTTGAGCGATGCCATCGGCACTCCCGAACTCGACACGGCAAAAAACACCAAGACGGGCAAAGGCGGCACCTTCGACACCCTTACCGGCAATCCGTTGGCCAAATGAGATGAATTGTGCGACCGGTTCGGTTGCGGACTCGATCGGCAACTGGGTCGATACGCTCGCGCCGGTCTGGTCTCGACCTTATCTGCGGCTCGCCCGTCTGGACCGGCCCATTGGGTCGTGGCTTTTGCTTATTCCTTGCTGGTGGTCTTCGGCGCTGGCCGCCGTTGCGGCGCGGGCGCCGGCGCCAAGCCTTACCCACGTCGCGCTGTTCTTGGTGGGTGCCTTTGCGATGCGCGGCGCCGGCTGCACCTGGAACGACATCGTCGACCGCGACCTCGACGCCACTGTCGAGCGTACGCGCTCGCGGCCGATTCCTTCCGGCCAGGTCAGCATCACCCAGGCGGCGTCGTTTCTGGCCCTGCTTGCGAGCCTCGGATTAGCCGTCCTAATCACGTTCAATCGCTTCACCGTCGTCCTCGGCATCGCCTCGCTTGCCATCGTGGCGGTCTATCCGTTCATGAAGCGCATTACCTACTGGCCGCAGATTGTGCTCGGTCTGGCATTTTCCTGGGGCGCAGTGATGGGCTGGGCGGCGGCGTTCGGCAGTCTCGCGGCGCCGCCGCTCCTGCTCTATGCCGGCTCGATCGCCTGGGTGATCGGCTACGACACAATCTATGCACATCAGGATCGCGAGGACGACGCGCTGATCGGCATCAAATCCACCGCTTTGCTGTTCGGCGAGCGCACAAAGCCGATGCTCGCGCTGTTCTACGGACTGGCCGTCATCCTGCTTGGCGCGGCGGGCTTTTCGGCGGGCGCCGGCTTGGTCTTTGCGCTCGGGCTTGCCGCTTTCGCGGCGCACCTTACTTGGCAGATCGTCCGGCTTGACATTGCCTCTCCCGACAATTGTCTTGCGGTCTTTAAATCCGATCGCGACGCCGGTCTCATCCTGTTCGCCGGCCTTCTTCTCGACGCCGCACTTCGCCGGATTGCATAACTGCCCCTCCAGGCCCGCGCCCGCATCATTCTTGCCGGCGGCATGCAATCGGGGCAGGATAAAGGCAAAGCCGGATTCGGGCGAAGGCCCCCGGACAATCGTGTAACTCGCAAAGTCATTATTTTAGGGAGCAAGCGATGAAGTCAGGCTATCTGCTGTTCACCACCGCGCTTGCGGTCGTTCTTTGCCAAGCCGACCTGTCCGTTGCGCACGCTGACAGTCAGGGCCCGGCAGCGATTACCGGGCAGGTCACATCCGATCCCGAAGGCGCCATGCAAGGCGTCATCGTGACCGCCCATGAGAAAAACTCCATCGTGTCGGTGAGCGTGACCACCGACGCCAAGGGCCAGTTCAGCTTCGGTGAACGCCAGCTTCCTGCCGGCCATTATGATCTTGCCATCCGCGCCGCCGGCTACGACCTGTCAGCGCCGGCCAGCGCCGATGTGGCGGCGGAGAGCACCGCCAAGGTCAACCTCAAGCTCGCGCCGACCAAGGACCTTCCCGACCAGCTCACCGATGCCGAATGGATGGCGAGCATGCCTGGCAGCGACGATCAGAAAGCCGCGCTGCTCAACTGCACGAGCTGCCACACACTCGAACGCGTTGCGCTGTCGACACACGATGTCAGCGAATGGATGCAGGTCGTCCAACGCATGATGGGCTACGGCGCGGTGAGCCAGCCGATCAAGCCGCAACCGATGCTCGACAAAGCGCGCGCCGGCACCCCGGAGCAGTACCGCAAGCTGGCTGAGTATCTTTCGACCGTCAATTTAAGTTCTGTCGACAAATGGCAGTATCAGCTCAAGACGCTGCCCCGCCCAACGGGCGACTCCACCCGGGTCATTGTCACCGAATACTCGCTGCCGCGGCCAGTCATCGAGCCGCACGACATCGTTCGCGATAAGGACGGCAACGTCTGGTACACTGATTTCGGCGAGCTCTATATCTCCAAATTCGATCCGAAGACACTCAAGCTGACCGAATATCCGCTGAAGAAATTCAAGTCCGACGCGCCCGTCGGCCAGCTCAGCCTGCAATTCGACAAGAAGGGCCTGCTCTGGTTCGACATGATGTACCAGGGCTCGCTCGGCACCCTCAATCCACAGACCGGCGAGATCAAATACTATCCGTTGCCGCCGAAGTGGAACGACAACCGCGTGCAGCTCAACTTTGTTGGCGACCGCTATGATGTCGACGGCAAGGTCTGGACCAAGAGCGTCGGCACCGATGAAATCTTCCGGCTCGATCTGGCGAGCGGCCAATGGGAAAAATTCCATCCGACCGACGCGCTGCCGCCCGGCAATAAGTACGGCATCTATCAAGTCATTTCAGATGCGCACAACAACCTGTGGATGGCCGAATTCAGCAAGGGCTATCTTGGCGAGATCAATGCTAAGACCCTCAAGGTGACTTGGTTCGCGCCACCCACAGCCAATGCGCGCCTGCGCCGCATGGAGGTCGAGGACAACGGCGACATAGTCGTCACCGAGTATCGCGGCAACAAGGTCGCGGTGTTCGATCCGAAGATCGACAAGTTCACCGAATACAATTTGCCGCCCTATACCTATCCGTACCGAGCGGACTTCGACAAGGACGGCAACATTTGGGCATCGACGATGAGCACCGACCGCGTCGTACGCATGAATCCCAAGACAGGAAGAACTGACCAGTACCTGATGCCGTCGGACACCAACATGCGCACCGTGTTCGTCGACAACAGCACCACGCCGGCGAGCCTGTGGGTCGGCAGCAATCACGATCACGCGCTGGTCCACGTGCAGCCGCTTGATTAGGACGGCATATCGACTGGCCGTGGCGAGTGCCCTCGACAACACCTCGCCGCCTTGCCCGGCGGGGTGTTACGTTACGCGGCCGAAAATCCTGGTCCGGAAAAACGGAAACATCCGGAGCCTTAATCACGACGTACGGATGATCCGCCGCCGCGTGGCAGGCATTGCAGCCTGCGGTCAACTGGGCGTAAGCGGTAGCGAATTGCTTGGCATCGCGGTTCTGAATTGCCGTCTCCACTGCGTTCATCGGCTGCTTTATCGCCGCGTCGACAAGCTCGCCGACGGGCAGCCCCTGAAACCGCGGCTGCGCCTTGACGATGGCCGCGAAAGCGCGGCGGACTTCAACAAGCGCATACTCGGCGAGCGGCCAATTCTGCACGCCGCCAGCAAGGCCGAGCTTGGCGTGGCGTGGCTGGATCAGCGTGTTCATCATGTCGCCGAACGTCATAGCGTAAGGCGCCGGTTCGGCAGTGCTGGCACTTGCTGTCGCGGCCGGCGATTCGCCTTGTACGGTTTGCGCCGCAGCCACGCCGGCCAGGGCGGCGATCACCGCGATGACTCCGACCAATAATCGAGGTTTGCTCATGCCGCAGCCTCGCAACGGGCTCGGCGCCGGACCGGATCGCTCGCAGTCATTGCTGTCGACGGCATGGCGTCTCGGCCCCGCGGATTTTTGCAAGCACAAACAAACAGTAGGGCGAAATTTAGGAGTAGTAATCTTCCCAAAAGTCCGACTTGGGAGAGCAGGAACATCACACCCAACTTTGCACCGATTATTGGTAATAGTGTCAAGAACAGACTTGCGCGGCGCGAAGCAATTACTGCGCCCGCCACAGCAGGGCAAAGCCCCCAATGTTGTGGAGGGACCACCAAGGCCGCCTTGGCGGTCGAGAAGAGGGCTTCCCCATGTCCGAGGCCATAATTGCTCGCCGAGACATGGCCCAGAGGCGAGTGAATTTGAATAGTTCAATCCGGCGCACGGACCGGTTTGCCGCTGATCGATGCGGCCAAACCGGGCGGCAGCCGGCCGGCCTTGAAATCAATCTGAAGACCGGCGCCAGCCACCATCCACGCGCCGAAGCAGTCGCCACCGTTTATGGAACTTCACGTCGTGCGCGACCGCGTTTCGAAATAGATCCTTTGGGGGCGCCGCCGAAAATCTTGCTTATGGCGCCAAATGCCGCGTTGCAACTTGGCACCGACGCCAAGCGCGCTGGCGAAGGCAGGTATAGCCATCCGCCTTCTTTGGATTGTTCCGTCGAGTTGCAAGCTTGCTTGCGCGAAGGCATTGGCGCAAGCTTTTAGAACTTCCGCCGTTTTGGGGCTTTGGCCATGGCAGCTGGAACTGGAAAAGTCGCGGAACAGGCCGACAACGGGCGGGACCAGAAAGCACCGGTGATCGTTGCGATCGGGGCCTCTGCAGGCGGTGTACAGGCTCTGCAAGGCTTTTTCGGCGCGATTCCTGATGACACTGGCGCGACTTTCATTGTCGTTGTGCATCTTGATCCGCAGCACCGCAGTGAGCTGTCGGCTATCGTCGCGGCGCGCACCAGCATGCCGGTTGTTCAGGTTGAGACAAGCGCGCGCCTCGAGGCCAACCACGTCTATGTCATCCCTCCCGACCGGCGCTTGCAGGTCGTTGACCATGCGTTGCGGGCAACAGAGTTCGAGGAGCCCCGTGGGCAGCGGCTGCCAATCGATGTTCTGTTCCGCTCGGTGGCTGAGCGGCTCGGCGACGGATTCGCCGTAATTTTCAGCGGCGCTGGCTCAGACGGGGCGCTCGGAGTGCGCGCAGTCAAAGAAGCTGGCGGCATTATTCTTGTGCAAGATCCGAACGAAGCCGACTACGCCTCAATGCCGCGCAGCGCAATCGAGACCGGAGTGGTCGATTTCGTCCTTCCGGTGCGTGAGCTGGCGAACCGATTAACTGATCTCATTCGCATTAAGGAGATGGTCTGGCCGCCCGAGATGGGTGATTTCGACGAGGACATGCTGCGCCGTATCCTCGCTCATCTGCGGGTGCGTACTGGCCACGACTTTTCCAAATACAAGCGCTCGACCGTAGTGCGTCGGATTGCGCGCCGCATGCAGGTTAACCGCACCGATACCTTGAAGGATTACTACGACATCATTCGCGACAACCCGGAAGAAGTCCAGGCATTGCTCAGCGATCTTTTGATCTCCGTCACCACGTTTTTCCGCGACCGGGAAGCATTTGAGGCGGTTGCGAAGCTGCTCCCCGACATTTTTGGCGGTGAAGGAAACGACCAACCGATCCGTGTCTGGGTGGCAGGTTGCGCCACCGGCGAAGAGGCGTATTCCATTGGCATGCTTTTGCTTGAAGAGGCGACGCGCCATGTGGTCCATCCGCACATTCAGGTGTTTGGCACCGACCTCGATGTGCGTGCCTTGGCAGCAGCGCGAGAAGGAAGCTATCCAGTTGCCATTGAAGCCGACGTCAGCGAACAGCGTTTGCGCCGGTTCTTTTCGCGCGAAGGCGGCTATTATCGGGTTCGGCAGGAGTTGCGGGATATAATTCTATTTGCATTGCACGACTTACTTAAAGATCCGCCGTTTTCGCATGTCGATCTCGTGTCTTGTCGCAACGTGTTGATTTATCTTGACCGCGATCTGCAAGACCAGGTCTGCAGCACATTTCATTATGCATTGAAACCCGGGGGCTACTTATTTCTCGGAGCTGCCGAGATAGCGGAGACTCCAGCGGGTCTATTCCGGACCATCAATCGTCATGCCCGAACTTATCAATCCACCCTTAAGCCAGGTGCCAAGCGAGAATTGTTGCCCCGGCTGCTGGGATCGGTTCGGGTCCGCGAGCAGATGCTGCCCCTGCCCCAAAATGTCACTCCAACTGCAGCTTTGAGCGAAGCAGCTGCGCACCGCCGTGCCATCGAGCAGATTGCCCCTGCGAGCATCTTGGTGAATGAGGCCAATCGCGTGCTTCACCTCTCGGACAATGCCGGTCGTTATCTCATGCCTTCGGGGGGGCCATTGACCGCCGACGTGACCGAGTTGGTCCGGCCGGAGCTTCGTTTTGAAGTTCGCTCATGTCTCCGCCGTGCCTTCAATCAACTTCGCCCCACTCTGAGTTTGCCCATTCGGGTGACCATGAACGGCGGAACCTATCCTGTGCAGATCCAAGTCAAACCAATTGATGAAGCGGGGGAGTGGCGACGGGCTGTGATTCTGTTCATAGAGGGGGAAGCGACCAACGAGGCGGTCTCCCGCAACCAAGAGACAACGGATGAGGCCGTTCGTCGGCTCAAGGAAGAACTGGAACTCACTCAGCAGCGGCTGCGCACGATGCGGGAGGAATCAGATGCAGCCAACGAGGAGCTGCGCGCCTCGAATGAGGAGCTGCAATCGATCAACGAGGAATATCGCTCGACCTCAGAAGAACTGGAAACGAGCAAAGAGGAGCTGCAGTCGATCAATGAGGAGCTACAGACCGTCAATAGTGAACTGAAATCAAAGCTGGAATCGATTTCCCGGGCGAATAGCGATCTCCAGAACCTGCTGGCAGCCACCGACTTCGGCACACTTTTTCTCAATTCTGGCCTCAATATCAAGCGCTTCACCGACCCGGTGAGGGATTTATTCAGCGTCACGACCAGCGACGAAGGTCGCCCAATTACCGATTTTGCGCATCAGCTTGAATATGATGATTTGGTCAAAGATGCTGGCATGGTCATTGCCCGATTAGCCCCTCTTCGCCGCGAGCTGCACAGCCGCAAGGGCCGGTGGTACGACCTGCGTATGCGTCCATATCGCACGGCGGACGACAAAATAGACGGCGTCGTGATCACGTTCGTCGACATCACCGAGCGTAAGTTGATGGAAGAGCGTCTGAAATCATTGGCGAACGAGGCCGCGGTGCGGGCAGACGAGCGTCGGTCAAATCAATAAAATTCTGTGGCTTGGCAACCCGGCAAGGCTAAGCGCGAGAGCCGCGCGACCTGATGCGCCCCCATCCGCCGGAGGGATGGCCCTTGTGGCAAGATAACCACATTAGAGGCGGCTCGACGCACTGACAGATCACACCCTGGCCACGGGTGGTTCCTGCGCCGCAGAACCCGTCGCTCACCCCCTTTATACCATGATACAAATGAGTAAGTAATATATTTGTCTTCGGTGCCTAACTTGCCCATCTTGACTATCTAACCTGTCTTAGCTAATGTCGCTAGGTTACGGAAATTTCGGGAATTTTCGAATGAAGAACAGCAAGGGCGAAAAAGGTCTAGTGCGAGAGGAGCGGCTGCAAATCATGTTGTCGCCCGAAGAACTCAAGGCCGTAGACAACTTCCGATTCAGGCATCGCATGCCGAGCCGAGCGGCAGCGGTTCGTGATTTGCTTCGGCGCGGACTTGGCGCTGTGGGGGCAGTGCTTGAGAACGCAGGCGTCAAGTCCGGCGACTACAGCGTGCTGACGCCGCCTCAAACGAGCCGAAATGAAACTCATTAGTTGCACGATGCTCCGAACACTCAGCGACAAAATCGCCGAGTGTCAAGCGCATGCGGAAACTTGCGCCCGAAAGGCAGCCGAGGCGCCCACCGATAAAGTGCGCGACGATTATCTGCGTCTTCAGCAACACTGGCTGACGCTCGCGCGCAGTTATGACCTCGAGGAGCGGCTGGATGATTTCTCAAAGGAGAGGGATCGTCACCAGTACCGTCTTTTCATTTACAACCAGGATGGTCAGATTGCTGGGACGCCATTCGCCATTTCCGCAGCCAACGACGAGGAGGCCTTAGCGAAAGCCGAAGCTGTCCGCGGCTCGTTGGTTGCTGAACTGTTGGATGTGCGCACAATGCGGATCGTCCGGCGCTTTCCGCGAAAAGGGCAAGTAGCGCCGCCTTAGTTCCAATTGCGATCTCGGCATCCGCTTGGGGCTAACCTCCGCGAAGTTGCCGTCAAGCCCTGACCTGCAGCACGTGACGCGGCCCGCTGTCACGAAATATCCTTATATTTCAATGCTTTATGAATTTAATGGCACAAGCTCTGCCTGATTGGCACTCTCCCCTTGACACTGCCAAATGGGTTCCTAAATCGCTGGCCGAGACCGGGCGACTAGGCTCGATTTCCAATTCGTCGCCCGATCGCGAAAGCATGGGGTGCGAACATGATCTATACGGGACCGCTTGACGTACTGCTCAATTTGCAAAGCGCGCTAGAAGATCGGCTAGCCAGTGACTGGCTGCACGACCAGACCGCGAGCCTAGGGCCTTTTCCGCCCGTCAATGTCTTCCAGCAGGCAGACGACATGCTAGCGATCGTTGAACTGCCGGGAGTGGACAAAGACAGCCTGCAAATCCAAGCCAAGGAAAATACTATCCGGCTGGCCGGCAAGAAGACCGTCTCCTATCCGGAAGGTATCAGCCTGCACCGCCGCGAGCGTACCTTTGGCGAGTTCGACCGCACACTGTCGCTTCCTGTGAAGGTCAATGCGGACAAAATCAGAGCCGAATACCGGGACGGTATTTTGGCATTGTTCTTGCCGCGCGCCGAAGACGATAAACCGCGGTCGATCGCGATCACCTAGATCACCACTGGCAAACCGGAGCAGTGTCATGGCTGCCGCACAAGAGCTGCAAGTGCAAAACAAACGAGGACTGCAAGTGCAAAAGAAACGGGAGGCGGAAAGCAAAGAAGAGAAGACAATCCCGGCCCGAATTTTCCTGCCAATGACCGACATTTATGAAACGCCGGATGCCCTGGTCGTCGTCCTCGAAATGCCAGGCGTCGAGAAGAGCAACGTGAGCATTCAGGTCGAAGATGGGGCATTGAAAGTGGAGGGCCGGCTTGAACTCGGCAAATACCAGGGCCTCGTGCCGCTTTATACCGAATATAACATAGGTCACTATTCAAGGAGCTTCCGGCTTTCCAGCAAGATCGATCAGAGCAAAATTGCCGCTGAGATGAAGGACGGAGTTATTTTGTTGAAGCTGCCCAAGATCGAAGAGGCAAAGCCAAGAACTATCAAAGTAAGCTGAGACGAAGAAAAGCGAAGCGAGCTTAAAAACAGCTGTCGCAAGGAGAAAGGACATGAAAGACAGACGAGAAGCTGGCTTGGACCTGGATGAACTGTTGCACCCGGCAAATGCTTTTGGCGACCCGTCCGAAGTCGTCAACGACCCTGATCTGACGCTCAACGAGAAGCGCGCAATCCTAGCATCTTGGGCGTCCGACGCTTGCGCGATAGAAGCAGCCCCGCAATTTCGTGCTCGCCCGAAGGGACGGCCTGTCCCATTCGAAGACATCATGGAAGCTTTGCGGATGCTCGACAAGCAGGCGAACGGCGACAAGTACCGCCGTGCGCTGCGCCGCAACCGCATCGCCACCTACCGTAGGGGCGAGGGTGCGGGGAGCTCAGGCGTTGCGTTATAGTGACAAGAGTTTGGGAGCCGCTCGCCCACGCCCGATCTTGCTCGCGCTTGCGCCAAATCATTGTTTCTGCAGATAGCAGTCGATCTCGATCGGAGTCGAGGCGTCGCCGGGCCGGTGTGGGCGGCGCACCACATTGGCCTGCTTGTAACCGTCCTTGGCGCAGGAAATCTTAACCTCTTGGGGATCAACGCTCTTGCCGAAGCCCGGGAACTTGTAGAGGCCAAGAACATCCGTGGCGGTGACCAGCGCGCCTCCCTTGAGTTCGGCGGTGACTTTGGCCTCGTTGATGCCCACGCCACCCACCGCCCGCACGAAGCCGATGAAAGACGGCCCGTTAGCCCCGCTGCCGATATCCTCGTCGGTCAAGCTGGCACCGCCGGCGCGTGCGCTAACCGGAAGGCAAATAGTCGCCGCCACGGTTGCAGCAACGAGCGTATCGCGTTGCAGGCGAACCATGCGAACCCAGACGCTCCAGCCCACTCTCGTCGGTGGCCACATTGTTCGGCGCGCCCAACACTTAGTGCGTCACGTAATCGCGCAGAAGATAGGCGATCGCGGCGATCGAGCACAAGGGTGCAAGCCATGCGAGCGCCGGCCAGAGCCGACCGCCGCCAGTGCGCTGCGGCAGCATGCAGCCGAGGAGCCCCACCACGGCGGCAATGATCGCCGCCGTCGCTATCCAGCCGTACCAGAACATCGTCGGCCCAGCGGAAGCCGGGCGGTTGAACAGGGTCCATTCGCCGACGGCCGGACCATATGAGAACAGCGCCAAGTTGTAATAGACGGCGAGATAGTAGGCGGCGGCGTAGCCGACCGCGAAGGTGAGAACGAATTGCTCGCGTACACTCATGTGCCGAGTCCTCGAACGTTGTCGACGATATGACCGATCAGAAAATTCCACCAAGTGATGAAGGCAAGGAACGTGGTCAGCGCCGTGCGCGCGTGCGTGCTCTCGCCTTTTTGCGCAGCATGCCAGTAATACCAGTAGGCCGGGAGCAGCCCGAGACCCAACGCCGCAAGGTGCTCCTTGAGTTCGAATGCGCCGGCGGATTTGAGAAAGTGTTCCGTCATCAGCATCAGCCGCACGCTGATGCGGTAATTGGTGTAGAGAATGCCGCCGAGGATCATCTGCAGCAGATAGAGCACGACCACGGCGTTCGCGTAGTGCGCCGAGCTGACCGCGCGATAGCGGACAATGAAATTACCGGCCGGTCCACGCACCGGGGCCCAGACGCTGACGACCTGATGGGTGATGGCGCCGAGCAGCAGGAATCCAACGAGACCATGAACGATGAGCAGTGCGATCCACATCCTGCCTCTCCGGCGCCGTTTCTGAATGGCGTCGTCGGTTGCGACCCGACCGTTCGCGCAACGCATCGCCCTGCCCCGATGGTAGCGCGCGCGCCCCGGTCCGGCAATTTCGCAAACGCCCGCCGCGCCGCGTCAATTGCGGGTGGCGGCACGCCATCACCGCGCGGCGCAGCCGCCGGTGAGAGCGCGAAAGCGCCGAAAAACACCCGGAAATGACCATCTGCCGTGATCACGGGCGCCGCCCGCCCCCGCGATGATGCTTTAGCCCTTGCTTGCATGACGATGGATTGCTTTGCGCTATTGCAGACCGGCCGCGCGCAAATATTGCAGGTCGACGAAGCGTTCGGCTTCCGGCAGCGGCGGCTTGAGCAGCCTCGCCTGCGCCATCATCGTGATCACCCGCGCCAGTGCACTGACGTCGATCTCCCCGCGCACTGGCAGCTCCGCACTTCCCGGCCGGACGAACAGCTCGAGCGTTTGCGCCGCCACTGCGTCGGAGCAGCCCGTTGCGTCGGCGATTATGCCGGCGACGCGACCGCGGTTGGCGGGCGTGCGGATGAATGCGAAGCTACCGGCCAACGCGCGAACGAAGCGCGTCAGCGCGTCCTTGTGCGTCTCTGCCCACGATCGCCGCACCGCGGTCACCGTGTAAAGATATCGTGGATCCACCGCATCGGAACGCCCAAGCAGGCGATAGCCGTCCGCGACCGCCTGCAGGTCCTGCGGCTGTCCGAGCACGACCGCATCGCAATCGCCGTGACGCAGGCAATAGGCGCGTTGTGGCGTTCCTTCTTCGACCTTCACTTGATAGCTGTCGCGATCGAGTCCGTGAACGGCGAGAAGCTTGCGCATGGAGATTGAAATCGTCCCCTGCAGATCGGCAAGGCCGACGCGCTTGCCCTTGAGATCGGCAAACGTTTTGACGTCCGGCTTGGCGACCAGGCTGTAGAGCGGGTTTTCAAATTCGGCGTCGATCGCGACCGCATCCGAGCCGGCCATAGCGGCGCGGATAAGGAATGGCGTAGCGACGTGGGTCAGGTCGACCCAGCCCTCGTGCAACGCCGCGATCATCTTGTCCGAGCCGCCTGGGATCGGGATCACAACCTGTACGTTTAGCCCTTCGCGGCGAAAGAAGCCTTCGCGCTCGGCAACCGAAATCGGCAGCGAGAAGATGCTGTGGGCGGCCGAATAGGCCTGCCCGTAGCGCAAATTGAGCATTTGCGCCGGCCCCGCCTGCGTCGAGCCCTCGACCGCCGCCGTCGCGCCTACAATCGCAATCGCGAGCCAGCGCGTCCACGCCATGGCGGGCATCCAATCACAACATTGTCGCCCGCTTGCTCCGTCTCCTTTCCCTTTGCGCTTTGGCTTTTTCGCGCGCGGCGGCCGCCAAGCGCAATTTGCGCCGGCGTGCCGCCCGCTTCCTGCGGCAGGCGGCGCATTTGCAGCCGCCGTTCTGCAAGAAGTACTCGAGGTATTCCTTGCCATAATCGTAGGTGATTTCCTCCTCGGCTTCGATCAGGCGCGAGGCCACGATGACGATCTTGCCATTGCGCCACACCGGCTTCGCATTCGGCTTGCACGAATGATTGATGTAGCGCGCAACGTTATAGCGCGGCGAGCCGTCAATGGTCCATTTGCTGTTGAACTCGAACATGTAGCGGGCGCCGCGGGCTTCGCGGCGATCGGCTTCTTTCGCGGTCAGGCGCGGCCCCCGATAAGTGGCGATGTAGGCGCCGCGTTTAATCGGCCGCGTCGCGAACAGGCCGAGGCCCGTAAAGGCACGGCCGATGCGGAAGAAACGGGACATGGTTTGCGATTAGCCGCAGAATTGATCCTTGTGACCCGACAAGGCGCATAACGACGCATTCATGGTACTGCAACATCATGGCTAGCAAGTTCACTGCGCCGCAGATCGGTAATCACCGCCTGCGCCGCATTGTGTCCGGGCGCTCCGGTCACGCCGCCGCCGGGGTGTGCTCCCGCGCCGCACAGATAGAGCCCGGGAACGGGCATGCGGTAATCGGCGTAGCCGAGCAGGGGCCGCGCGGAAAACAATTGGTCGAGCGAGAGCGCGCCGTGAAAAATATCGCCGTTCGGCAGCCCGAAAATGCGTTGCAGGTCGAACGGTGAAAGGCTTTGCCGCGCGATCACACTGTGCCGAAATCCCGGCGCATAAGCCTCTACTGTATCGATCATCAGCTCGGCGACGGCTTCGCGATGCTCATCCCACGATGAGCCGTCGGCGAATTGCGGGGTGACGTGTTGACAGAACAGGCTGGCGACGTGCGCCCCCGATGGCGCCAGCGTCGCGTCGAGGGTCGACGGAATCACCATCTCGATAATCGGCGCCCGGCTGATGCCATCGCGGACGCAATCGCGATAGGCCTGATCCATATAGGACAGGCTTGGCGCCAGAATGACCCCCGCCGTGAGATGATCGCCGGCGCCCGGCAGCGCCGTGAAATCGGGCAGCCGGGAGAGCGCCACATTCATGCGGAACGTGCCGGAGCCGGCCTTCCACTTCTCCATCCGTGCGGCAACCGGGCGCGGAACCGCTCCGCGCGGCACGAGCACCTGAAACAGGTACCGCGGATTGACATTGGCAATTACCGCCCGCGCGCGCAGCGCCGTTCCGTCCTCGAGCACAATTCCGACCGCGCGGCCGCGTTCGATAATTACTTCGCGCACGCCGGCATTGAGCGCGATGCGGACACCGTGCGCGCCGGCTGCGCTCGCCATGGCCTGCGTGATCGCCCCCATGCCGCCGACGGCATGGCCCCAGATGCCTTTTTTGCCGTTCACTTCGCCGAAGATGTGATGCAGCAGCACATAGGCAGAGCCGGGTGAATACGGACTGGCCAGATTGCCGACCACCGCGTCGAAGCCGAGTACGGCTTTGATCGGGTCGGACTCGAACCGGGCGTCGAGCATCTCGCCGGCGGATTTACGGAACAAATCGAAGGCCGGTTTGAGACCGTCGGCCTGCCACAGCCGCTTGCCGATGCCGGCGAGCTTGCCCAGCTCGCCCAAGGTCTGGGTCAAATTTCCCAAAAGCAGATTGGGCGGTGCCTTAAGAATGAGGCTGCGCAGCACCGCAGCGATGCGGCCCATTTCCGCCTGATAGGAGCCGTAACGCGCCGCATCCCGGGCGCTGAATTTGCCGATTTCCCGCTCGGTGCGGCCCTCGCCGGTGAGCAGATGGCGTCCGTCTGGCAGCGGCAGAAAATTCTGCACGCGGCGTTCAACGATGGAGAGCCCGCGTTCGTGCAGTTTCAGATCGGCGATGACCTTGGGAGCCAGCAGGCTGACCGTATAGGCCGCACTCGAATTGCGGAAGCCGGGGTGGAATTCCTCGGTCACGCAGACGCCACCGACCACACCGCGCCGCTCGACAACGCGCACGCTCAATCCCGCCATGCCGAGATAGGCCGCGCAGACCAGGCCGTTGTGACCGGCTCCAATGACGAGGGCATCGAGGTCGGTCATGAGTGCGCTTTTCCTGGCTTCGCACCTAGACGGGCGGGAAGGCGTCGCCGGCTTGCGCCAGCGCCGTCCGCGCGCGACGGGCATCCTCGTGCATCTGCCGCACCAGAGCGTCGACCGAGGCGAATTGCTCCTCCTCGCGCAGGAAAGCGATGAAAGCGACCTCGATGCCGCTGCCGTAAAGGTCGCCCGAAAAATCGAACAAAAACACTTCCAACAGCACTCCCTCGGTAGCGAACGTCGGCCGCCGGCCAAAGCTGGCGACGCCGTCATAAAGCTGCCCACGCCAGCCGACGCGCACCGCGTAGATGCCGTGGCGGAGCCCGCAAGACGCATCGAGCCGCAGGTTGGCCGTGGGAAAGCCGAGTTCGCGCCCGCGCTTGTCGCCGTGGATCACCGGGGCGGACACGAACCACGTATAGCCGAGCAATTCGGCCGCCTCCTCGACCCGGCCTTGAGCCAGAAGGTCCCGGATCGGGCCTGAGGCAATTGGCCGCCCATTGTCTGCAAACGGCGGCACGACATCGACCGCGAAGCCGCACTTGCGGCCTTTGGCGGCGAGAAAGTCGGGTGAACCGGCGCGGCTCATTCCAAAGTGGAAATTAAAGCCGATGGCCGCCCCGCCGACCGCGAAGCGTTCGATCAGAATGCGCTTGACGAATTCTTCCGCGCTGAGGCTTGCGAGCGCGGCGTCGAAGGTAAGCACGATGGCGCCGTCGAGGCCGGTCAAACCGAGCAGTTTGAGCTTGGTGGCCCCGTCAGTGAGCCGGAACAGCTTTTCGCCCGGATTGAAGAAGTCGCGCGGATGCGGCTCGAAGGTCAGCGCCGCCGCGGGCCGCCCCAACGCCCGCGCGCGCGAGAGAGCGGCCGCGATCACCGCCCTATGACCGCGATGCACGCCATCGAAATTGCCGATGGCGACAACTGCGCCGCGCAACGCTTGCTCGCCGGCGCCGTCGCGCACGATGAGGAAACTTTTGTTCGACATCACCCGGCAATGGTTAGGAAGTTCAAGACCGTAGGTGCCGTCGCGGCAGCCGCCGAGTCAAGGGAGCAACGGGTCTGCTCGCGTTACGAGTCCGCCACGGCGATCAATGGCGTTCAAATTCAGGTGGACGGGCAAGGGTGGCCGGGCGGACGACCCGCCGCGATGAGCACTGCGGTCCGACCGCCAAGCGATTCGGCGGAATTGAAGACCGGGCCTGAAGTGTTCAACTGCAGGCGCTCAAAGCCAAGATCGAGTGTTCCCCGCAGGTGCCGAGGGCGGCCGGCAGGCGGCTACACCACAGCGGCGGTCATTTGTCCGGGACCGCATCATCTGGAACAATCGCGCGGCAACTATGCTGCCGTAAAGGTATAAAGGTAACGCTTAGGGTTGCGCATGTGAGCCTCACCATACCAATTCCCGCATGATCCCCTTCGGCGCGACGCCCGCGGCTTTGAACGTGGCGTTGAGCGCGCTGACGTCGGGGGCGGTGCGGGAGCCGTATTGGTGGGCGTGCAGGCCCGAAGTGACAAAGAGGCAGTCGAGCCCGAACGCGGCGGCACCCGCGAGGTCGGTTCGCACCGAATCGCCGATGGCCAGCACGCGATGGAGCGACGGCGCCGCGCCGTGCAGATAGGCGGCCTTGACCAAAGCCGCTTCGTAGATCGGCGCATGCGGCTTGCCGCAATAGAGCACCTCGCCCCCTTGCGCTGCATAGGCTTCCGCCAGCGCACCTGCGCAGTAGACCAGCGTCTCGCCCCGCTCGACGACGATGTCCGGATTGGCGCAGACCATGAACAGATTGCGGGCTCGCATCAGCGCGAACATATCGCGGTAGCTGTCGGGGGTCTCTTTCGTGTCATCAAACAAGCCAGAACATACCGCGTAATCGGCCTCCTGGACCGGCGCGAAGTGTACGTCGAGACCGGCAAAGATCGGCCGGTCGCGCGCAGGGCCGAGATGAAACACGCGCTGCGCCAGCCGCTCCTCCACGATCTCTCGGGTGACGTCGCCGGAACTGACAATCGCGTCATAGGCCGCGTGCGGCACCGCGAGCCGATCGAGGATGCGCACCACCGCTGCGCCCGGCCGCGGCGCGTTTGTCAGCAGGATGACGGCACCCCCGCGCGCGCGAAAGCGTTCAAGTGCCTCGCAGGCCTCGGCAAAGGCGATGACGCTATTATGCACGACCCCCCAGACGTCGCAGAACAGCACGTCATAAGCGCCTGCGAGTGGCTCGAAGCGTTCGATGATGGGAACAATCGGTTGCGGAGATGGAACTTGAGCGCTGGTCATAGAAAACGCGGCCAATGTGTTTTTTGCTATTCACTTCCTGAGCGATGTTGCAGTGCTAGCTGGGCCGGCCATTATGCGCGACCGCAACTGCGGGAGTTATCAGGATTTTGCAACTTGGCAATGTGAGCGCAATTTCGGCCGATGTTCTGGAATGCCCCGGCTCAACGTGCGATGAGTCGCGGGAAGGATAATCGCCTGCCGGTTCCCGCCGCGCATTGACAGAATTGACAAGCCGGCTGCCATCCGCCGATCGGCCCCGCTGTGGCGATTCCCTCCCCGGTATTGCGGCATGCGGGTGCCGAGCCGACCGGCACGCGCTGCGCCGGCAAGCCGCACCGGTCGGCGGGGGATCGGCGCGCTGCCTGAGCCACGCCGAGAGCTCCTCCAGCTCAGCCGCCATCGGCTGGGCGGAAGTTAAGGCCGTTACAGCACTTATTGGATTCTGGTCTCCATGGCCTTGACGTTGCGAGGGTTTCGGCGCGTTCGCGGTCCAGGTCGCCGGCTGCGCGACAGCGCACCTCTGCCGGATCCAGGCATCGGGCCGCCACCGCGTTATACGGCGCAGGCGCGGCCCGGAGCGCAAGGCCAGCGAGCAGGGGTTCACCACCGCGCACGACCCACAGATACCATGCAGACGGCAATGAAGATGGCGCTGATCCGCACCATGCCCGATGTCTTATTGTAGTCGACGCCCCGCGTCGATTCGCCGGCCCACCCATTACGGGGAAACTGAAGTCCGCGGCCGCCACTCTGCCGCTATTCCGCCGCACCGGGGTACAAGCTCATCCTTCGATAGCGGCACCATTGCTTGCCAGCGAGTTGGCGGCAGGCGCTTCAGGCTTCGTCGGCGACAGCGGTGAATATGAGCACAATGATCCAAACCCGCGCGGCTGCGGCCCCGGCGAAATCCAGCCTCGTCGCCTGGATCGAACGCCGGCCGGGCTCCGCCTTTGCGGTCTTTCTCGCCGTGCATTTCATCGTGTGGACAGCACTCCCGACGCTGCTCTACGCCAATCTGCCGCTCGACCTCATCGAAGCGCTCACCTATGGGCGCGAATGGGTGCTCGGCTCCGACAAGCTGCCGCCGCTGCCCTGGTGGATGGTCGAGATCATGTACCGGCTGTTCGGCGCCGACGTCGCCTACTACGCGCTGGCCGAAATCGTGATCATGGCGACCTTTCTTCTGGTATGGGCGCTTGCACGGCCACTGGTTGGCGCGGTGGGCGCGCTCGTGGCCATCCTGATTGTCGACGGTCTGCATTACTTCCAATACACCGCAGTCAAGTTCAATCACGATGTTATCCAGCTGCCCTTGTGGGCGCTCGCCGGCTATTCGTTTCATGCCGCGCTCAAGCGCGGGCATATCGGCCATTGGCTGCTCCTCGGTATCGCGTTCGGCGTCGCGCTGTGGGCCAAATATTTCGTGGTCGTGTTGGCTGCGCCCTACGCACTTTTTATGATCTTCGATCGCGAGGCGCGAAGCGCTTGGCGCACGCCCGGTCCATGGCTCGGGATTGCGCTGGCGGTCGTCATTGCCAGCCCACATCTCGTCTGGCTGGTCCAAAATGACTTCCTGCCGTTCCACTATGTGGACGAGCGATCGGCTCCGGCCCGCGGCGGGTACGACCACCTCCTGCACCCGGCCACCTTTGCCGGCGGCCAGCTCTTCTTCATGCTCCCGGCGCTGCTGATCGCAGCGTCCTATCTGTGGCCACGAACGGCTGCTTTCCCGGCAAGCACGAAGCGGGACCGACCGGGCGTCGACAATTTCGATCGCCGCATCGTCACAGTGATTGCCTTCGGTCCGCCGGCGGCGATGCTGCTGCTGATTGGCCTGAGCGGACGCGGCACCATCACCATGTGGGGCTATCCGCTCTGGATCTTCCTCGGCCTGTGGATCGTACTGTTTGCGCCACGCCCGCTTGATTTGTCGCGGCTGCGGCAGGTCGGCATCGCCTGGAGCGCCCTCTTCGCCGCCTTGATGATCGCCTTCATCGTGAATTATACGTGGCTGCCGCGCATCGATCACCGCTACCGTGCCGCATTCTTTCCTGGACACAAACTCGCCGTCGCCTTGACGCAGCGCTTTCATGCCGCAACCGACGGTAAGAAGCTGCGCTACGTCGTCGGCTCCATGTGGCTCGCCGGCAATCTCGCTCATTACTCGACGGATCAGCCGCACGTGCTGATCGATGGCCTGCCGCGCCGCGCGCCTTGGGTCGACCTCAGGGACATGCGGGCAAAGGGCGCGGTGCTGGTGTGGAATGTGGGCGACCGATCGCACTTGCCGGCCGCGTTCGCCGCCAATGCGCCCAACGCGCAAGTCGGCACCCCGTTCACCCTGCCGGCACGCCGTTTCGGCACGAGCGTGGAGCACATCGGCTGGGCGGTCCTGCCGCCGCAACCGTCGCCGTAGAAATTGCAAGGGGCGCATTGGCAAACGAGGCCGGCCCGAAGCGGTCGGCCCGACAGTAGCGCTCCGTGAAGCAATCCTTGCTTGGTCGCACAGTAGTGGTCAACTCCAGACGAATTAAGCAGTCGCCCGGATCACCCGCGCCACTTTTTCGAAGATTTCTCCGATCTGCGCCTCGGTTACGATTAGCGGTGGGCAGAGTGCGAGCGTGTCGCCGGTAATGCGGATCATGAGGTTTTCGTCACGGAAGGCCCGCTCCATGGCCTCGTAGCCGCGAGCGCCATAGGCATCCACGCGCGGAGCAAGATCGATCCCGGCGGCAAGCCCGACGGTCCGGATGTCGAGCACGCCCGGCAGACCCTTCAGCGTCATGGCGGCGTTGGCGAACAAAGGTTCGACCCTGCGGGCGCGCTCGAACAACTTTTCGTCGCGGTAAAGATCGAGCGCCGCCAATCCCGCCGCACATGCCAGCGGATGCGCCGAGTAGGTATAGCCGTGAAACAGTTCGATGATCCTTTCCGGCCCGCGCATGAATGCGTCGTGGATGGGCCGGCGGGCGACCACGCCACCCATCGGCACGGCTCCGGAGGTGACGCCCTTGGCGAAAGCAATGAGGTCGGGAGTGACGCCGTAGCGCTCGGCTGCAAAGGCATGGCCGAGCCGGCCGAAGCCGGTGATCACTTCGTCGAAGATCAGGAGAATGCCGTGTCGATCGCAGATCGCGCGCAGCCTTTCGAGGTAGCCTCGGGGCGCCGGCAGCACGCCGGTCGAGCCGGCCATGGGCTCGACGATCACCGCCGCGATGGTCGCGGCGTCGTGCAGCGCAATGATGCGTTCGAGATCGTCGGCCAGATGCGCGCCCCATTCCGGCTCGCCGGCGATGAAGGCTTGGTGCTCGCGACTATAGGTCGCCGGCAGATGATCGACCCCGGCAAGCAGGGTACCGAAAAATTTGCGGTTGCTGGCGATTCCGCCGACCGAAATGCCGCCGAAGCCGACGCCGTGGTAGGCGCGTTCGCGGCCGATCAATCGTGTGCGCGCACCCTCGCCGCGCAAATTGTGATAGGCGAGCGCGATCTTGAGCGCGGTGTCGACTGCTTCCGAACCGGAGTTGCAGAAAAACACGTAATCGAGGTCGGCCGGCGCCAGCGCAGCGATACGACTCGCCAGGCCAAAGGCTTGCGGATGGCCGAATTGGAATGCCGGTACGTAATCGAGCTTTGCTGCCGCGCGCTGGATGGCGGCAACGATCGGGGCGCGGTCATGGCCGGCATTGCAGCACCAAAGTCCGGCCGTGCCATCGAGCACTGCGCGCCCATCCGGCGTGAAATAGTGCATGTCCTTGGCGCCGGCGAGCAGCCGCGGAGCACGCTTGAATGCGCGGTTGGGGGTAAACGGCAACCAGAATGCGTCGAGATCATTGGTGTGCGCGGTGCTGGCATCTGGCAGGTGCGATACGGTCGTGTTCATTGGCTTCACTGTCGGGAATAAACATGGGACAACCCGCGTTAGCGAGCTTCGATGCCCAGCCTAAACCTGCTCCGAAACATTTTAGCTGGAGCGGAGGTTCCTAGGCTATACCCAAGACGGCTTCGGCGCAGCGGGGGTATCGCGCTCACCGCGGCTTACGCGCGGGCGCTTTGGAGCCGCCTCGGCTCGGGTCGTGGTCGAGGCGAAATACCTTGTGCTACGGCCGGGGATTATCCCTGAATCGTGCCGCCAGCCTTCGTCCCGGGGGTGTGCGTTGAGGATTGGCGGGAATAGTGAATCAAATAGGTACTCAAAACTGCCAGTGAAAGCGGCCGGAGAAGACGTTCACCGGCCCCCGATCGGTGTTGTAGCCCGGATTGTTGATGAACTGATAATCGAACGTCAGATGCGTCGACGAGTTTAGCGCGTACCTGTAATACGTCTCGAAGATTTGCTCGAGGCCGGGATGCGGCAGCATGCCGTCGCCGACCAGAATGCCGAGCCCGCCGTCATTGAGAAACGCCTCGTGCGCGCCCGATATTGCGTTGATGACGCCGGCGATGCCGACGGTGTCGTCCGGCCTGTTCCATCGCTTGCCATTGATCGATACCCCGCCCGAAACGGTGCGGTCAATATCAGTAAAAACCCACGGTTCGATATTGCCGTCGGACCAGCCGGCGCGGCCGAAGACGCCCACATCATCGGAAATCTGCTGCTGCAGATTGATGCTGACCCCGGGGCGGCTGTCATAGGTGCGCGCCGCGCTGAGCGCGGCGTTAACGTCGCCGAAAAACGGACCGGGCTCGTGCGCGAGCGCGATCGCGTTGGCAAACGAAGCGGCGCGCCCGTTATTGACAAATCCGGTGATCTTGACCGCGCCCGGGCGGCCCCAAAGCTGGTAGCGTCGCTCGATTTCCCCGACCAGCGAAAATTGCGCGAATGTCGGATCCAGATCGTCGCTTTCCGGGCTGTTTCCGCCGGTTGGCGTTCGTGAAAGATCGAAGGCTCCGCCGCGCAATGTCCAATCCCCCTGGTACCATTCCGCCGCGGCGCCGTAGGTATAGCCCCAGGCATCGCCGGCGTAGTCGAACGTGCCGGCATTGACCAATGCGGCGTTGAGAAAGTCGGATTTTGCATTATTGGCGTGTTTGTTGGTGTCGAATATGTCGGTGACCGAGAACTTGCCGAGTGTCAGTACCACGCGGTTTGCCGTCTGCGAGCCGGCAAACGCACTCACGTCAGCGTCGACCTTCTCTGTCTCTCCGCCGAGATCGATGGTCTGTCGCAGGAAATAGCGGTGTACCCGCGTATAGGGGTAGGCCGCACCTTTCTTGTAGGCCTCGGCGTTGGTGAATCCAGCAACCCCATGGCCGCCGGCGAGGCCAAAGCCCTGGTCGATTTCCGGAGCCACCCAGAACTGCGCGCCCTGCCACAGCCGCACGCCGGCATAAAACGTAGCGTCCATGGTTTGCCGGCCCTGGCCGCTGCCCGGAAGGCTGTTTGGGCCTTCATACGGCGAGCGGATCGGCGGATAGCCTTGCCATGTGAACGTCGACTGCATGTGGAAATTGACCACATCGCCGGGTGTGCTCGGCTCATCCGGCGGCGCATTCGGCACATTGGCATTGCTGCCGAACCGGTAGTCGAGGCCGGCTCGCAATTCCTGCAGCGTGAGGTCGGAGTTAAACCTCTGACCCAGATCGGTGAAGTTCGCCGCGCTCCGCCCATAGCCGGAATACAGGTATTCGAGCCGTGCGCTCCAATGCTGGTCGATTGCGGCCTCGACGCCGACACCAGCCGCCCAGCCGAAGCGCCACAGGAACGGCGAATCCGTGATGCCGGTCGACAGTTGCGTCAGCCTGGCTTGATCATAGGCCCAGGCAAAGCCGCCGGTTGCATAGAGCAACCAGTTGCCTGGCGCGTAGCCGATGCGCCCGCGCAGCGTGCCGAAGGTCAGCATATTTTCGCTATAGCTTTCCGCGCCCGCCGACGGCGAAATCAGCGTCGAAGTACCGCCGATCGAATGGCCGGAAAGAATGGGAAAAGCCGGGAAAGAAACGTCGGCTTCGCCGCCGAGCAGGAAGCGGCTTGGCAGCATCACATTGTAGCCGACCTGCCAGCCGGAGAAGTAACTGCCGGCGCCGCTGAAGGCATCGAACGGCTGATAGAAATCCAATGAGCCGGACGCGAAGGGCATCCCCGCCGTGCTTGCGGTCCAGGCCGAATCGCCCCACGCATAGCCCAGATGCCCGCCGATGTAGAAGCCACTCCAGTCAGCCGGAGCGGGTGGCGCCTTGGTCGGCAGATTGAGGTCGGCCGCAAACGCCCGACCGGCAAATGCGATCAGCGATACCCCGGCGATGAACAGTCTCCGCATTGCCATCGCTTTCCCTATCGCAAAATGTGACAGCCCCATCGAGGAAGCCATCCCGTCGTGCCGCTTGTGCAACATCGAACGAGCAAAGCTCAATAAGCACATTGAGCATGATTTTCTATTGTTGCATTGCCAATGAGAACGCAGCTTGCTGCAGCTAATCGTCAGGGCCGCAGCGCAACGCTTACCTCATGAGCGATGTTGCTTGCGGATCACACGCTTCACGTGTCGATTCGGTCAGCTCATGCTGTGCTCGACGTGAGCGCCGCGTCACTTGCGATCTTCGCATGTCCGTCACGCAACACGCGTGCACTATGGGTGCTCCATGGTGAAGCGCGCATTAAAAACATTGGTAACCCCCTGATGAACAGGCGAAAGTTCGAGGGATACCTATCCAAAGCGGCTCGTGGAGCGCATCTAAAAACCCTTTCTGACATTCTCCTTGAAGCTGATCGCCGTCCGAGGACGTACTCCATTTTTGTTCATTATTGTCCTCTGCGCAAAAGGATCGGCCCGCCGCGATCGGAAATCCTCGAAGGCGGCTTTCCGCCCGCTCCGGCTCTCCTGCACCGGTAAAAACCTACCTGCCGCCAAGGTCAACATCGAGACCCTACGTTCCGACCGCGCCCGCCGAACCTTCCCGCGCGCGGCGCGCGGCGACTGTTCGGCTTGACTGGAAACTTCGAGAATTTCGACCGGCTGTACCAACGGTATCGTTCGCATCTCGATTTGGGCGCATCGCACTCATGACCAAGCAATTGCAACTTGGCCTCGTCGGCTATTTCTACCTTGACCCCGGACAGAGGCGCCGCACCGATCCTGGCCGCGTTCGAGTTGCAGGCCGCAGCGTCGGCCCGCAATTCGGGTATTTCTCCAGTCGGCACCACCGGCTGCACGGTTTGCCGATCGCGGGCATTCTGGCCGGCCCCTGCACCCCACTTTCCTAAGGTTATCGAATGGCGCGCTGCGAAGCCTTAGGGCCGCGGATTAATCGCATCGCGAGGAGCGGCATTCGCTGGCCCGCAGGCGCGGAGCGCCGCACGGGATCAGATCGCGCTGGCGCGAAGTCAAGCCGCAGAATCCGCTTTGGCGGTCCAAAGGCGATACGATAGACTGCCGCCAGTCGCATCCCAACAAGCAGTGGCAAGGGAGGAATAAGATGCATGCACACGATAAGCGCGGCCCATCCGCGCCGGCCCTCGCGGCGCTCGCCGCCGGCGCTGCTCTGACCGCGCTTTCGTTCACCGCATCCGCTCACGCGCAAGCGAACGGGCCGGTCAAAATCGGCGTCATCGCCGAGGCGACCGCGGTTGCCGGATCATCCATCCCGCAGGCCGCGCGGCTTGCCGCTGACGAAATCAATGCCGCCGGGGGTATCAATGGTCGCAAGATCGAGATTATTTCCTACGATAATCACTCCTCCGCTGCGGAATCCGTGCGCGCCATGCAGCGCGCGGCCACCCAGGATCACGTCAACGCCGTGATCGCAAGCTACATCAGCGAGGTCGTGCTCGCGCTTGAACCTTGGACCGGCCGCCTAAAAATGGTGACGCTCACGCCCGGCGCCGCTTCCGACGTGATCACCCAGAACATCGCCAAGGACTACGATCATCTCAAATACATGTTCCACGGCTATGCGACCTCGACCAGCATCGCCGACGCCACCTGCGCCGCCGCCAAGGACCTCCTGGTCGGCCAGCTGCATATGAAATCGGCGGTGGTGATGAGCGAGGACGCCGCGTGGACGACCCCGCTCGACGCCGAATATTTGAAGTGCCTGCCGCAGACCGGGCTTAAGGTGCTCGACCATATCCGGTTCTCGCCGGATACCACCGACTTCACGCCAATCTTCAACAAGATCGAAGGCGAAAAACCTGACGTGATCGTCACCGGGATTTCCCATGTTGGCGTGCAGCCGACGGTGCAGTGGAAGCAGCAGGAGGTGCCGATCCCGATGTTCGGCGTGTCGTCGCAGGCGACCAATTCGAGCTTCTGGAACGACACCAACGGCGCCACGGAAGGCGTGCTGTTCCAGGGTTTTTCCGGGCCCGACGTCGCCGTGACGCCGAAGAGCCTGCCCTTCGTCAAGGCTTTCGTGAAGCGCTTCGGCAACACGCCCTCCTATTGCGGCTATACCGCCTATGACCAGGTCTATTACATCGCCGATGCGATCAAGCGCGCCGGCTCGACGGATCCCGACAAATTGGCCGCGGCGCTGGAAAAGACCGACTATGTGGGCACCATCGGCCGCGTGCAGTTCAAAGGCCGCGACACGGCGAATCCGCACGCGCTCAAGATCGGCCCAGACACCATTACCGGTCTGATGCTGCAATGGCAGAACGGCAAGCAAGTCAATCTGTGGCCGGCGAAAGTTGCCAATGGCAAGCTGAAATTTCCGCCCTTCATCAAGGTCGGCTCGGCCAATTGATGCGCTGATCGGCACGATCGCCGGCTCCCCGCCCGCGGCCGCGAGCGGGGAGTTTTCTTAAGCCGCCCCACGTTCCATGGCGTGATGGAAAGATGCTGGATTCGGCTCATGGATCGCCGTCATTCCGGTGAAAGCGGAATTTATGGACATCGCGGCGGCAAGTTTTTGCCTCGATCGTGGTTACCGCGCCGGAACGACCTATGAGCGAGCGGCAATGAAATCGGCATGACCCTCATCTGGCAAATCCTGATCGACGGCTTTGCGATCAGCTCGCTCTATGCGCTCGGGGCTACGGGTTTTGCGCTCATTTTCGGCGTCTCGGGCGTGCTCAATCTGTCGCACGGCGCGCTTATGGTCGCCGCCGTGGTCGCCGCGTGGGCGGCCGGCGACAGCCTGCACGTCGGCCGCTATACGGGCGCGGCGATCGGCATCGCGATCGGCTTCGCCGCCTCGCTCCTTACCTATGTGCTCGTGGTCCGACCGCTGCAGCTCACCCGCAAGGTTCGGGAGGAGGAGAAAGAGATCTTCATCCTCACCGCGACGCTGCTCTGGGGCATCATGATCCAGCAGCTGATCGCCTACCTTTACACCGACAATGCCAAGACTGTGGCGCCGATCGTGCAGGGCGTCATTTCCATTGCCGGCGTGCGCACACCCGCCAACGAAATCTTCACCGCCATCGTCTGCTGGCTGGTGATCGCGCTGCTCTGGCTCCTGGTCAATCGTACCCGCGCCGGCAAGGCGGTGCTCGCGGCCTCGATGAATCCGCGCGGGGTGACGCTGCTCGGCGTCGAGCTGTCGCGCATCTACATCGCGGTGTGGGCGATCTACGGCGTGCTCGTCGGCGTTGCCGGCGTGCTGCTCGGCATGTTTCTTGGCATCTCCTCCTACAGCGCCGGGCCGCTCACCGCGAGTGCGTTTTCCATCGTCGTCCTTGGCGGGCTCGGCAGCGTGCCGGGCGCGCTCATTGCCGCTTATGTCGTCGGCTATCTCGAAACCGTGACCGCTTACCTGATCTCGCCGGCCTACCGCACCATTCCGGCACTGCTTTTGCTCGTCGCAGTGATGTATGTGCGCCCGCGCGGCCTGTTGGGGCGCCGATAGATGCAATCCTTGTCGACCGCGCGTGTGTTGCTGATCGGTTTTGCCGTCGTGGCGGTTGCGGCTTTCCTGCCGTTGTGGGTGAGCGGCTACGTCCTTGGCCTGCTCACCCTGGCCTACTATTTTGGCGTGTTCGCCATGGCCTGGGACCTGCTGTTCGGCTTCGCCGGCGAAGTCAATTTCGGGCCGACTTTCCTCATCGGCGCCGGCGCCTACACGGCCGGCATTCTCGACAATCTCTACCAGCCGCCGATCTTTATCTGCGTCGCCGCCGGCGCGCTCGCGGCGGTGATCGGCGGCCTCGTTCTGGCGCTGCCGGCGTTGCGCGTTCGTGGGCCTTATTTCGGGCTCACCACGCTGGTCGCCGTGCTCATCCTGCAGAATTACGTGGTCGTCGATGCGCATCTGACCGGCGGCGAGATCGGGCTCACCGTGCCCGACGTGATCTCGATCAGCGACAAGGTCAATTACCAGATTGCGCTGTGGTTCATGGCGATAAGCGGCGCGATCCTGTTTTCGCTGTCGCGTTCTCCGGTCGGGCTCATCCTGCAGGCGAGCGGCCAGGATCCGGTGCAGGCCGGCGCGCTCGGCTTTAATGTCACCAAGCACAAGCTCGCCGCCTTCATCATCAGCGCGTTCTTCTCCGGCCTCGCCGGCTCGCTGCTCGTGTTCTATCTCGGCTCCGCGTCGGTGGGCACGCTGGTCGATATCACGGTCGGCGTTCAAATCATCATTGCCGCCGTGCTCGGCGGTCGGCGCACCATTCTGGGCGCGGTGCTCGGGTCGGTGTTCCTGATCGCCATGAGCGAGGCGCTACGCCCGCTCGGCGATCTCTCCAATTTCTTCGTCTTCGCCATGGCGCTCATCGTCGTGCTTATTTTCCCCAACGGCTTTTTCGGCCTACTCACGCGCAGCAAGGAGGGCGCCTGAGCATGAGCGCTGCCGCCCATCTCGAAGTCGCCGGCCTCACTAAACGCTATGGCGGGTTGGTCGCGGTCAAGCAGATGAGCCTCTCGGTAGAGGCCGGCAGCATTTTGGGCCTGATCGGTCCGAACGGCTCCGGCAAATCCACCGTAATGAAGCTGATCATTGGGCTGGAGCGGCCCGATAGCGGCTCCGTGCGCATCAACGGCGTCGAAGTCGCCGGCTGGCCGGCGCACAAGATTGCGCGCCTCGGCGCGGGCATCGTGTTCCAGCATTCGCGCCCGCTGCACCGGCAGACCGTGCTCGAAAACATCAAACTCGCGCTGTTGCCCGACAAGCTCACGCAGTTATTCGCCGATCCGCAGGTCGACGAGCGCGCCCGCGCCATCGCCACGCGCGTCGGCTTGAGCGCGGTAGCTGACCGGCGGCCTGGGACCTTGCCGTTCGCCGATCTGCGCAAGATCGAAATCGCCAAGGCGATCGCCCGCGATCCGCAGGTGCTGTTGATCGACGAGCCGTTCGCCGGGCTCACCGCCAAGGAGACGGCGGCGTTCTCCGATCTGATCTGCGAATTGCGCGAGGACGGCCGCGCCGTGCTGCTCGTCGACCACAACGTCAAGAGCGTCGCCCAACTCGTCGACCGCGTCATCGCCATGTATGTAGGCGAACGCATCGCCGAGGGCAGCGCCGAGGAGGTGATGCGCAATGAGACGGTGCGCCGCGTCTATCTCGGCGGCGCCATCGAGACCGCGGCGCGCCCGGAATCTTCGTTCCGCGATGCTGTCACGCCGTTTCTCGAGGTCGAAGCTATCAGCGTCCATTACGGCAAGGCACAGGCGCTTGACGGCGTGTCGATCCATGTGCACGAGCGCGAATTCGTCGCCGTGGTCGGCCTCAACGGCGCCGGCAAGACCACACTGTTTAATGCCATTTCCGGCTTCCTGCCCTATGCGGGCGACGTCCGCCGTGAGGGCACAAGTTTGCACGGTCGGTCGCCGGCGGCGATCGCGCGCGGCGGCATCGTGCAATGCCCGGAAGGGCGCGAACTCTTCACCGATCTGAGCGTGCGGGAAAATCTCGATCTCGGCGGACAGCATTTGCCGTTCGCCGAACGGGAGGAGCAGATCGCCTGGCTGTTCGACCTCTTTCCCATCTTGCGCGAGCGGCAGCGACAAGCCGCCGGCACCTTGTCGGGCGGCGAACAGCAAATGCTCACCATTGCGCGCGCGCTGATGATGAAGCCGAAACTGCTTATGCTCGACGAACCGACGCTCGGGCTCGCGCCGGTTATTCTCGAACAAATCTCCAAGGCGCTGGAGCGGCTGCGGCAGACCACGCCGATCACGGTGCTGCTTGCCGAGCAGAACGTCACCTTCGCGCTGCCGCACGCCGACCGCGTCTACGTGCTCGAACACGCCCGCATTGTGTGGGAAGGCGACCCGGCCAAATTTGCCGCCGAAGGCGGCGCCGGATACTTATGAACGATGGGCGCCAAGCCGCTATGCGGCTCTGGCGGGAAGCGAGCCTCACGGGAAGCCGGTGCCGACAATGCTGCGAACCCGCACCGCAATGGTGCCCGCGCTCGTGCGGGTCTTTTGCGAACCTTGCCGCAACAACGAAGGTGTTGGCGTCCAGTATCGACCACCAGCGCGCCGTAACCGAAAGATGCCGTCGGCGCTCTTGGCGGCGTTTGCCATCGCGTCGGCGCGTTAGGCCTTATCAGTCAGATCGATTGGCTTGCCGGGGCGCACGCGGAAAACGACGAGATGCGACAGCGAGAAATTCACAACGAAGCTCGCCAGAATGGCCACGGCTTTGGCGATCCAGACCGGAAACAGCAGCACCTGGGCGGCAAAGACCAGCATCGCGGTATTGGCGAGCCATCCCAGGATCCCTGAAGCGATAAAGGTCAGATAGGCGCCCCAGCGCAACTTGCGGCCGGACTCCGCGGCAAAGGTGATCGACGAATTCATTACGTAGGAGCCGCTCACCGCCACAGTCCACGACACGATGTTGGCGGCGATGAGCGAAATCGTCGTGGAGCTGGCGCAGTTGCAGGTCGCGGCCGCCGTGGCGAACAGCGCGAGCGCCTGCGGTGCGTTGTGCAGCGCCGCCCGCGCCGCAAGAAACACGCTGTAATCGACCACCGTGTTGACGACGCCGACCAGCGCAAACGAAATCGCCTTGAGGCTAACGGCACGACTGCGCCAGCCGTCGACAAGCCGCAACTGGAGCGCGCGAAGACAGGAAACGAAGCTCATGCCGACCCGCATATCACGTTCGCGCCGTTGCGCCACCCCGGGGCTGTGAGTTGCCACGGTTCCGCAACTTGCCTCCGGCACACGCTATCGCGCGACAGGAAAGCCCGGCTGCGCTATAAATCGAGCGTTTCATGGATCGAGCCGGACGATGACGATCAGCAAAGGGAGTCCCGCCAGCGAGGCGGCGGCCGACTCCGGTGTGTTTCCGACGGGGCGCAGTGCGCCTGGACCGGCCGCAGCCGCCCGCGCCGGGCTGTCGATCATCGTTCCCCTCTACAACGAGGGTGCCGGGCTTACGCGCCTGCATGCGCAGCTGCTCGAGATCGCCCAGCGCTTGCGCGCCGCCCGCTCGCTCGCCTGCGAAGTGGTCTATGTCGATGACGGCAGCCCCGACGATACCCTCGCCGTGGCCCGCGAGTTGCCGGCGACAGGGCTCGACGTGCAGGTGGTGTCGCTCTCGCGCAATTTCGGCAAGGAGGCGGCGCTGCAGGCCGGTCTCGACCATGCGCGGCTTGGCGCCGTGGTGTTCATCGACGGCGACGGCCAGCATCCGCCTGCGCTGATCGAGACCCTCGTCGGCCACTGGCTCGATGCCGAGTGCGACGTGGTCTACACCGCCAAAGCGCATCGCTCGAACGAGGCGCTGACCCGGCGGATCGCCATCAAAGCTTTTTACCTGCTGCTCAACTGGGGAGCGCGCACAAAAATTCCCGAGGATGCCGGCGATTTCCGGCTGTTATCGCCGCGCGCCGCGAGTGCCTTGCGGCAGCTCCCTGAACGCAACCGCTTCTTCAAGGGTTTGGCAAGCTGGATCGGCTTCCGCCAGAAGCGCATCGACTATGAGCCGCAGCCTCGCGCCGACGGCCGCAGCACCTGGAACATGCGCTCGCTGATCGGCTTGTCGCTCAACGGACTGACCTCATTCTCGGTGGCACCGTTGCGGGTCGCCACCATACTAGGCCTCCTGCTGGCCGCAGTGGCTCTGCTCTACGGTGCGCAGATCGCTTATCAGACCATCGTGTACGGGGAGAACGTGCCCGGTTATCCATCGCTGTTCGTCGGGGTTATGGTGCTCGGCGGCGTCCAGCTCATCATGCTCGGGGTGCTCGGCGAATATGTCGGCAAGGTACTCTATGAGATCAAAGGCCGACCGGTGTATTTCGTGGCCGAGCACGCCCTCAAGCACGACGCGAAAGTGCGCGAGGGGCAGGAGCGGCCGGCCGCATCCCCTGGCTATCTCGAGCCGCAGAACGACAGCGGGCGGATCGGAGCGGCCGCTGCTGAATGAATGCGTCGTCACTTCGCCGGATCATTCTGTGCGCCGACGACTACGGCATCTCGCCCGCGGTCAGCGGAGCCATCCGCGATTTGCTCGCGCGTCGGCGCATCAATGCGACCTCGGTGATGATGGCGGCGCCGAGCATGAATGCGGCCGAGGCGACGGCACTGATGGCCGCGGCAAGCGGCGCCGCGATCGGCCTGCACCTGACCTTGACAGCACCATTTAAACCGCTCTCGCCCGCTTACGCCCCGCTGCGCCACGGCGCCTTCCTGTCGCTACCCGCCATGCTGCGGCGCGCGCATCTGCGCCTGCTCACGTCTGAACTCATCGGCCTCGAGATCGCGTGCCAGTTCGCGGCGTTCAGCGCCGCTTTCGGCCGCCCGCCTGATTTCGTCGACGGCCACCAGCACGTTCACCTCTTGCCGCAGGTGCGCGAAGCGCTGCTGCGCGGCGTCAAGGACGCAGCGCCCGGCGCGTGGCTGCGCCAATGCGGCCGCATCGCGTTGCCCGCGCATAAGCGCATTGGAGACCGCAAGGCGCTCCTGCTCGACGGGCTGTCTCGGCGATTTTGCCGCCTGGCGCGAGACCGCGGCTTTAACACCAATCCGGCTTTTGCCGGCACCTATACGTTCCATTCGCGCGCCGATTACGGCGCGATCTTCGCCAAATTCCTCGATGGCATGCCTGATGGCGGCGTGATCATGTGCCATCCCGGCATCGTCGACGCCGAGCTCGAGCGCCTCGACCCGGTGATGGATGCGCGCGAGCGCGAATACGCGTTTTTTCTCGATGATGCGTTTCCCAGGTTATTGAAGGCCCACGGCACCGTCTTGTCGCCCGGTTGAGCCAAACGACATCCGGGAACGCTCAGGCACATCGCCACTCTCCCGCGCAATAGAGCAAGCCCCGGGCATTCGGACCTGGCGATTGCAGGCTTTGAGGCCCGCAAACTTCAGGATCTGTCGGGGTTGCGGGACGGCGACGGCGATCGCGCCTGAGGACGTGTGCGACGTTCCAAGAGCGAGTAGAAGCCGCGCCCTGTCGCCCTGCTGCGCTCTTCGCTGTTGGCCCACCTTCATTGCGGCCGCCGGATCAACGCGAAGCACACCAAAGCGGCAACGGCGAAGGCGCCGACGAGGGCCAATCCGGCCGAGTCCGATAGAGCCTCAAGCACCAAGGATAGACAGACCGGGGCCGCCGCCTGCATCACCAGGAAGGGCCCGCCGATCCGACCCATCAGCCGCCCATAGCCCGAGGCGCCGAATAGCGACAGCGGCACGGTGCCGCGCGCAATTGTCATCAGTCCGTTGGCCATGCCGTACATGACGGCGAAACAAGCCGCAAGCGTCGCGGAAAAATGCAACAGCATGAGCAACACGAAGGCTGCTACCAGAAGGCCCACGGCAAAACGCGCGATCCACAGTGGATGCGCGCGCCCGGCGAAGGTCAGTTCGCCCATGCGCGCCAATACCTGCGCCGGGCCGAACAGCATGCCGATGGCTACGACCGTCGCCGGTGGCAATCCGAGGCGGCCGAATATGGCCAGGAGCTGCGCCGACAGGGCCGAGGGAATGAAGGCATAAGACGAAAACGCCGTCGCCACCAGCAGGAAGGGGAAGCCGTGCGGCGGGAGAACGGAAGCCGGCCGCAGGTGTTGAACAGCGCTTTTGCTAACCTCCCGGTCGGCCGTGTCCTGCAGGGCACGCTGGCGCGGCAGCGCCAAAGCGTGCAGCGGCGCGGCAATGAAGGCCAGGAGGCCCGCATAAACCAGATACGCGCCACGCCAGCCAATCGCATCGAGGAGGAACTGCGTGGTCGGCCAGCTCACCGTCGAAGCAAAGCCGCCGGCGAGCGTGAGCGTGGTGATCGGAGCACGCGCATTGCTGCCAAAGATCCGTCCGAGCGTGGCAAAGGCCGGGTCGTACAACGCGGCTGCCATAGCCACACCGAGCACGGTCCATACCGTGTAATAGCTGGACGCGTTCCGTGCTTCGACGAGGCCGAGCAGACCGGCCGCGGCTATAAGCGAGCCCCACGGCATCACTGCATGCCCGCCGAAACGATCGATCAGCCCGCCGACATGACGCGAGACCAGTCCGGCGACGAGCAGGCCCGTGGAGAATCCGCCCATGGCAAAGGCTTTCGACCAGCCGTGATCGCGCGCGATCAACGGCACGGTCAATACCGGCGGATAGAACAGCGCACCCCAGGAGAGAATCTCGGTCACGCCGAGCACGCTGACCGCGCGCCAAGGGCCGAAGAAGAATTCGCTGGCAGAAGGCATGTGACGCCGAAAGCACGTGTCCCGGGCCGCTCTGATGGACTGGCTGACCAGACCTTATCAGGCCAGGCGCTCGTGGCGATCCCGGATCGACAGGTGCATCATTTTGCGCCGGGAAACAAAGATTACTCCGTGGCGGGCTTCGGCTTGGGCCGCCGCTCCGTGCGCGCCGTCCCCCCGGGCGCGCAGCGCACGTAGACGCCGATGCCGTAGCGGCCGTCGACCTCCGGGTCCATCCACTTGAGCACCATGGTGCGGCCGTCGAAGGAGACGACTGCGCGGTCCTCCATGCCGCCGGACGGGCCGGGCGGACCGATATAGTTCTGGCCGCTGGCACTGCCCTTGAGTGCCAACTCGCGCAATTGCGGGCTGTCGGCGAGATACATCATCACCCCGCCGTTCGGTCCGCGATCGATGGTCACCGGATCGCCGCATGCGGCGCGCGCGGCAGCCTCGGTGCGCAGTAAATCCTGCGGCCGGTGATACGCGCCGAAACCCCAGCGGCCCACTATCTCCTCGGCGTGGATGGAAGCCGGGATTTCCGGCGGCGCCGCCGCGGGCGCCGTCGTCGGCGCAACCCCTTCGGGCTGATTGGCGGCGCACCCCAAAACGGCAAGCGCGCTCAAGACGGACGCAGCATAGAGAAAATCACGACGGCACATTCTCATGCCCATCTCCCAAGGCCCCACGGGCCGAAGGCCCCGTGGCCGGATCATTCGTACACCCTTCACCAAACCCGCGCCGCGGCGCTGGCACGGTTTTGCCCTAACATTTGGCCGCGACTTTGGCCGAAGACGCAAAGCGTCAGCGGCGCTTGAGCGCGATCTTGTCAGTCGTTGGGCTTGCGGGCTTGACAGCTTCGAGCCCAGCCCTTATGTGCCTGCGGGCATTTTAGCACTCATTCCGATTGAGTGCTAAGACGCTGGAAAAACACGCGAAACGTCAACGGCCGCCATGGAACCAGCGGCCATAGAGGGTGATCATGGCAAAATTGAACTTCCGCCCGCTACATGACCGGGTCGTCGTCAAGCGCATCGATGCCGAGGAAAAAACCCGGGGCGGCATTATCATTCCCGATACCGCCAAGGAAAAGCCTCAAGAAGGCGAAGTCGTCGCCGTCGGGCCTGGCGGCCGCGACGAAACCGGCAAGCTCATTCCCGTGGATCTAAAGGCCGGCGATCGGGTGCTGTTCGGCAAATGGTCCGGCACCGAGGTCAAAGTCGAGGGCGAAGAACTCCTGATCATGAAGGAGTCCGATATCATGGGCGTGGTCGCCTGAACCTTTATTCCTCATGTTAAGATGGCCGCATGAAGCGCGGCGTCGGCCGATAATCGTTAGATGACGGTCGAACGAGCAGATCCCTGGAGCAAAAAGACAATGACTGCCAAAGACGTGAAATTTTCCACCGAAGCGCGCAACCGCATGCTGCACGGCGTCGAGGTGCTCGCCAATGCCGTCAAAGTGACGCTCGGCCCCAAGGGCCGCAACGTGGTGATCGAAAAAAGCTTCGGCGCCCCGCGCATCACCAAGGACGGCGTCACCGTGGCCAAGGAAATCGAGCTTGACGACAAGTTCGAGAACATGGGCGCGCAGATGGTGCGCGAGGTGGCGCAGAAGACCAACGACCAGGCCGGCGACGGTACCACGACTGCGACCGTTCTCGCCCACGCCATCGTCAGGGAAGGCGCCAAAGCGGTGGCCGCTGGCATGAACCCGATGGACCTCAAGCGCGGCATCGATCTCGCCGTCAAAGCTGTGGTCGAGGACATCAAGAAACGCGCCAAGAAAGTCGGTTCCTCGTCGGAGGTGGCCCAGGTCGGCACCATCGCCGGCAATGGCGACACGCGGGTCGGCAAGATGATCGCCGATGCCATGCAGAAGGTCGGCAACGAGGGGGTGATCACCGTCGAAGAGGCCAAGTCGCTCGAGACCGACGTCGATATCGTCGAGGGCATGCAGTTCGATCGCGGCTATCTGTCGCCCTACTTCATCACCAATGCCGAAAAGATGGTCGCCGAGCTGGAAGACGCCTACGTGCTCCTGCACGAGAAGAAGCTCTCCGGCTTGCAGCCGCTCCTGCCCGTGCTCGAAGCGGTGGTGCAGTCCAGCAAGCCGCTGCTCATCGTCGCGGAGGATATCGAAGGCGAGGCTTTGGCCACGCTCGTGGTCAACAAGCTGCGCGGCGGCCTCAAAGTCGCTGCCGTGAAGGCGCCGGGTTTCGGCGATCGCCGCAAAGCCATGCTTGAGGACATCGCCATCCTTACCGGCGGCCAGCTCATTGCCGAGGACCTCGGCATCAAACTCGAGAATGTCACCATCAATATGCTCGGCCGCGCCAAAAAGGTGGTGATCGAGAAGGAGAAGACCACGATCGTGGACGGCGCCGGCAAGAAGAAGGACATCGAAGCCCGCGTCGGACAAATCAAGCAGCAGATCGAGGAGACCACCTCCGACTATGATCGCGAAAAGCTGCAGGAGCGGCTCGCCAAGCTCGCCGGCGGCGTGGCAGTGATCCGCGTCGGCGGCGCCACCGAAGTCGAGGTGAAGGAGAAGAAGGACCGCGTCGAGGACGCGCTCAATGCCACCCGCGCCGCGGTCGAGGAAGGTATCGTGCCTGGCGGGGGCGTGGCACTCGCCCGCGCCAAGAAGGCAATTGGCAAGCTTTCGAGCGAGAACCCGGATGTGCAGGCCGGCGTCAATATCGTGCTGCGGGCGGTAGAACAGCCGCTGCGCCAGATCGCCGAAAACGCCGGCGTCGAAGGCTCGATCGTGGTCAACAAGGTGCTCGAGAACAAGTCGGAGACGTTCGGCTTCGACGCGCAGACCGAGGACTATGTGGACATGATCGAAAAGGGGATCGTCGATCCGGCCAAGGTCGTGCGCGCAGCGCTGCAGGACGCGGCTTCCGTGGCCGGTCTCCTGGTCACAACCGAGGCCATGGTGGCCGAACTGCCCAAGGACAAGGCCGCCATGCCGGCCATGCCCGGCGGCGGTATGGGCGGCGGAATGGGCGGCATGGGCGGCATGGACTATTAAGTCGACCGTCCGCGAGTCTTCGAGCGCGGGACGGAATGATCGCCTCCAAGAAGGGCGCGGCGAAAGCCGCGCCCTTTGTCGTTGCAGCAGCTCGCATGTCCGCATACGGCTGCCGCCGGTTCCGGGCTACAGGCTGCGTCGAAGCGCGTGAAATCGAGCCGTGGCGCTAGTGCAGCCATCCAAGCGAATCCGCACACGCTATGGATGTGACATTGGGCTAGTAAATGGCGTCCAATCAGGCGCGGCCGAAATGCTTCGCCTGCGCCGCCTGCAAAGCGCGAACGGGTCCTCGCCGGTTGCCGACCCATGGCCTTGAGGTTCCTTCGTCGGAACCCTCAGCGCCGTCGGCAGGACGAAGCCCGCATGGCCGAGAATCTACCAAAGTCGCCGCGAATGACACGAAGTGAGCAAGATTCCCGCCTAGCTATCCGGCGCGCGGTAGGGGGCAACTTCGATCAGCGAGTCGAACAAGCCATCGATGGTTGAAAAGCGCGTATGCGCCGTCACCGTCGCTTGCATCCCACGTCGCCTGCGCTCACCCCCTATGCACGGAGGTCTCTTTGAAACGCGTCGGATCGACCCTTGCGGCCATTTGGCGGCTCGCTAGTCCCTATTACCGCTCGGAGGACCGCTGGTGGGGGCGCATCCTGCTTGCCGGCGTGTTCGGCATTGAACTGTCGCTGGTCGGCATCAATGTACTGTTGAACGAATGGTATAACCGCTTCTATAACACGCTGCAGGACCGCAGCTGGAGCGCCTTCATCAGCGCCCTGATCTATTTCTGCGTGATCGCTGCGATCTATACCGTACTCGCGGTGTATCAGACCTACATCAACCAGTGGCTGGAGATCCGCTGGCGGCGCTGGCTCACGCAGACCTATCTGCGGCAATGGCTCAATACCGCCAATCATTATCGCATGCAGCTGCTCGGCGACTCCGCCGACAACCCGGATCAGCGAATCGCCGACGATCTCTACATGTTCGTCGACTACACGATTTCGATTAGCACGCGGTTTTTAAGCTCCGTGGTCACCCTGTTCTCATTCGGCGCGATCCTGTGGAACCTCTCCGCGGCAGCGCCGCTGAAACTGTTCGGGCTCACCGCAAGCATTCCCGGCTATCTGGTCTGGGCGGCTTTGATCTACGCGGTGGTCGGCACTGTGCTCACCCACCTGATCGGCTGGCGTCTGGTGCCACTGAACTTCCAGCGCCAGCGCGTCGAGGCCGATTTCCGCTTTAATCTGGTGCGCACTCGCGAAAACGCCGAGCAGATCGCCGCGCTACGTGGAGAAGCGGCCGAGCGCGAAGGACATCTCAACCGCTTCGGCGCGGTGATCGGCAACTGGGTCGGGCTGATGAAGCTGCAGAAGCGGCTCAACTTCTTCACCAATAGCTATTCCCAGGCCGCGGTGATCTTTCCTTATTTGATGGCGAGCCCGGCCTATTTCTCCGGCCTCATGCAGCTTGGCGGGCTGATGCAGACCGCCTCGGCGTTCGGCAACGTGCAGAACGCGCTGTCCTATTTCGTCAACGCCTACCAGGATCTGGCTGGTTACCAGGCGGTCATCGAGCGGCTGTCGGGCTTCGAAAGCGCCATCGAAGTCGCCCGTGCCGCCACGCTGACCGAGCCGGGCATAGAGGTCGTGCCGCGCGCGAGCGCCGGCGCGATCGCGATCAGGCGTCTGGACGTGCGCCTGCCCAACGGCATGCCGCTGGTCGGCGCCAGCGATATTACGCTCAATCCGGGCGAAAGCGTTCTTTTCACCGGTCCCTCGGGCGCCGGCAAATCGACGCTGTTCCGCGCGATTACCGGCATCTGGCCGTTTGGCGCCGGGCGCGTGACGCTGCCGCCCGACGTCAAGGTGATGTTGGTGCCGCAACGGCCCTATTTCCCGGTGGCATCGCTCGCCGCGACCGTCGCCTATCCGGCAAGGAGCGGTGCGTTCGAGGACGCCCGCATCGCCGAGGCGCTCGCGGCTGTCGGCCTGCCCGAACTGAGGGCGCGCCTTTATGAGCAGGACCATTGGAACCGCATCCTCTCGCTCGGCGAGCAGCAGCGGCTTGCCATTGCCCGCGCGCTCCTGCACGCCCCCGATTATCTGTTCCTCGACGAGGCGACGGCCTCGCTCGACGAACCGGCAGAGGCGGCCCTTTACCGGCTCCTGCAGGAGCGGCTGCGTGGCACCGCCATCATTTCCATCGGCCATCGGGCGACCCTCGGCGCCTTCCACGCCCGACGTGTCGCCCTCATTCGCGAGGAGGCACAGCATCGCCTCGCGGAGGGAGCCCTCGTTCCGGCAGAGTGACGCAGGACTCAGAACTTCTTTGGCTTTCCCTCTCCCCGGCGCAGGAAAACCTGCCAACCCCGGGCGCGGAGAAATAGGCGAAAAAAGCGGGCGGCGGCGCTGCTAGCGGCGCCGTCCGCAACCTTTCGCCGAAACGAGGCGGCTTATTTCAGGTTGGTATTGAAGTCGATCAAGGCCGACAGTTTGGCAATAAACGCCGCGCCGCACCAATTGGTGCCCAGTCCGTTGGGATTTTGCGCCGTGATGAAGCTTGGAGAGAAACTAACGCTTTGCGAGCTGGTGAAAGCATTGCACTGCGATTTGCTCAGGTTCGAGTTGTAGTAGCGCAAGTCGAGGGTGAGCACTTTGTAGGTCCAACCAAAACCCGCATCCCAGTTCCAGTAGCTCGTGTATTTGGTGGAGCCGTAGAATGCGTCACTGGTGCCAAGGTCCCAATAGCCGACGTCAGCGGAAACGTATCCACCAAGGCCGTTGATGAAGTTGGTGAACCAGGCACTGGGCAAGGTGACCGTGGCGTTGCCCGTGGTGTACCAGCCGAAAGCGCCGGTATTCGTGACCGAGGGCGAATACCATTCCTGAAGGCCTAACGACAGATTGTCGTTCACCGTGTAAGTACCTTTGGCGTAGAATTCGAAGAAGCTAAAATTGGCCTTGGCGACGTTGCCGCCGAGCACCGACAAATTGGTCCCAGGCACGAAAGCCCCACCAAACGTATCGTTGCCGCAGGCCGAAGGCACCGGGTTGAAGCACTTCCCATCGGGGTAGTAGTACTCCCAGCCGCCGAAATCGAGCGCGAGCTTACCGAAAGTCGGGCGAATGCCGCCGTAGAAGTCGATTTCGGCCGCCGCCTCGTTGGGAAAGTCGATGCTCTCCCCGGAGACACCCAAGTAAGCCTGCAAAGTCGGATTGAAGTTGTAGCGTCCCTCGAAGCCGCCCTGGACCGACGGCCGGTGATTGGACTGCGTAATGCCGCGGAAATTGTAGTCGTTCATCAGCGCAGCGGTGATCACGAAGTCCCATGGCGCCGGCGGAGGCGCCGGTGGCGCCGGCGGTGCCTTGAGCGGCATTTCGGCGGCGAAGGCCGCAGAAGTGATCAGGCTCGCCGCAAGCATAGCAGAAAACGCAACTCTGTTCATAAGCTTGCCCCTTCTCCCCCGTACCGACAGTTTGCCTTCAGCGCCGGTACAGAACTCAATGCCGCAACAATCAATCTCGCGGCCTACGGTCAGCATTCTCGCTGGGAGTTCCTGACAAGGCCAAGATGAATTCTGCTGCAACTGCCGCTTTTTTGTGCTCTTTTTGAAAATCTTGGCGGTTTGCCGAAAGCTGTTGCGCGCAGGATACACCTTTCAAATCAGAAGCTTTTCACTATTTGCCTTGGTGGTTTGCTTAAAGAGAGGAGGACGGCAATGCAGGCGATGGTTGACGGACAAGTAGTTGCCGAGAGCACCGACGTCGTGGAATGCAAAGGTTATCACTACTTTCCGCGCAAGGCGGTGCGCATGGATTGGCTCGAAAAAGCGGACAAGACGGCGGATGACTACGCCTGTCCGCATGGCGTGCAATTCTATGACGTGATCGTCGGCGACAAGCGGCACCCCCGCTCGGCGTGGTCCTACGAGGCGCCGCAGCCGCAGATGCGCCAAGTCGCCGACCGATTCGGCTTCTGGCAGGACGTGGAAGTGAAGTAGCCGCCGGACCTAGTAAGGCCCCTTGCGTTCGCTGCCGCTCAACCGAGGAGACGCAAATTACGCGGCCGCGGCCTTTTTGCGGTTGGCTTCGAGCCGCGCGTCGACCAGGGCCACCGTGGCGTCGATCACCGGATGGCTCAGCCCCTTCTGCCTGGCGATGAGCTGGACAAGCTTGTCGGCGCGCTCGATGAACGGAGCTCCGTTCTGCAGCGCGCGCGCGGCGGAGGCCGGCCTGGTCAGCGACTGCGCCGCCGCCGCGTATTTCTCGAACGGCACGAGATCGTTCGGATTGGCGCCGATCCTGACGCACAAATCGTTGACGAAGTTGTAGACCGAGCGCGACGTATCCGGATCGCTGTGCACCGCCTCCTGCGCGGTGCGCATGCCGTCCTTGGTGACGCAACGGTAATTGCCGGCGAGCAGCATCGCCCATTTTGCGAGCGGCACGAAGATCGAATCGTGCACGCGCAGGTGAACCGGGAGCTCGATCCGACCTTCGGGCACTTCGTAGCGCACCGCATCGATGTGTTCTTCGAGCTGGCGCAGGATCGCGGTCGCTTGCTCGCTGTCGAACCGTGCCACCTTGAAGTTGGTCGGCAGCGTCACCAACAGCACATTGACCTTTTCCTCCGGCGGCCGGATCGCCTGCGGGTCAGGGCTGCACAAGCTGAGCGCGCCAGGTTCGAAACTGTCCCAGACGCTAGCATCCGTATAGGCCGGCTTGAGCGACTCGTAATGGAGCCCCGGGATTCGCTTGATGTAGGGCAGCGGCGGCATGTTCATGATCGACATGCAGGGCACGCGCGATTTGCCGACGGCGTCGAGCAGCTCGCGTACGCCCGGCGAGCGATATTGCGGCTCCTGCATGGCGAGTCCGATCAGGTCGTAATCCCTCGGGTTGACGCCGGCGGTGCCGCCGGCCGTCACCTTGCCGGGCAGCTTGCGCGAGTTGAGTTCGATCGGCTCCTTGCGCCCACGCACCGGCAGACGCACGCGGAAGCCTTCGCTGTTGATCAGGTCGGCTTCGGCGGGCAGACACACGAGGTGAACGCTGTGGCCGCCGAATAGAATCTTGGAAGCAAGCAGCGATCCGTACGACGCGCCCATAATCAGGATTTTGTAGGTTCCCGGCATAACGCACCTCCTGGATGGCGAAGTGACGGCGGCACCTTAAGACTGCGGGCAGCCGGCAGGGGCCTTTGAAGCTCTACGCGGACCACGGATAATGCCAGGGGCCAAACCCCAGGCACGACCCGCGACGGCTCGGGGCCGCTCCGCGAATAGCGCAAAACTCTATTGGTGTGCCGGCGGCGATGCAATGAGGCTGTGCTCTAGCCAGGGGCGGAGCGGCTTGCGCCAACCCGCCCCCGACCGCCAAAGCCCGCGCAGCATCCTTCAGCGCTACTATATCCGCGTCGGATCGACGCCTCCGACGCCGAACGAAGCAATCCACGGTCGGAACCCCAGACCTGGAGTGCTTCGCTTCACGCGCAAGACGATCGACGCGGCGGTCGAAAGCCGCCCCTAGCTGCCTTCGCCGTCACCCATGCCGGATGGAGTCGGCCAGGAAGGCGCGGGCTCCTGTTCAGGCGCTGCGGCCTTCTTGGGCATTCGCCGGCGCTTGGGCGCCGCCTTCTTCGTGGTCTTCTTGGTGCTTCTCTTTGCCGCCGCTCTTGTTGTTTTCTTCTTCTTGCGCGCCGGAGCGGCCTTCTTCCTAGCTGACTTCTTCGTCGACTTCTTCGCCATGATCGTCCTCCCGATCCATGCTGAAAAGTGGAGAATCGCGTTGGCCCCTGCTGGAGACAGCATTGCACCAAACAACTTTACACGACAAGCCGAGTGAGACCCCCGCTCAGCCCGCCCCCCGACAAGGGTGCATCGCCGCGTGCGGCGGACGCTCTCCAACTCCTTGCGGGCATGGCCCTCCGCTGGCCCAATCGATCAACTCGACAGTATGAACGATCGGCAGTTCCGTACCCGCCGCAATCTGTGCGATGCAGCCAACATTGCCCGCCGCGATCACATCAGGTCGCAATCTCTCGATAGTCCCGACTTTGCGCTCGCGCAACCTCCTTGCGATGTGAGGCTGCAGAATATTGTAAGTGCCTGCCGAGCCGCAGCACAGATGAGCCTCCGGTACATCCATCACCGTAAAGCCAAGTTTGCCGAGGATATCCTTCGGCTGCCGCACGATGCGCTGTCCGTGCTGAAGCGAGCAGGCGGCGTGATAGGCCACCGCAAGCCCGGATGCCCGCTCGGCTTTCAAGGGCAACGCCGCAAGGTACTCACAAATGTCTCTGGCCAGGCCTGAAACACGGGCGGCGCGCTGCGCATAGGCGGGATCGGTACGCAGCATGAAGGCGTAATCCTTCACCGTGGTGCCGCACCCGGAGGCGGTGATGATGATCGCATCAATGCCATCCACTGCGAGCCAGGCATCGATGTTGGCGCGCGCCTGTGCCAAAGCCTGCCGCTCGCGGCCCAAGTGATGAACGAGCGACCCGCAACAGCCGGCGCCTTCCGCCACTAGCACCGCGATTCCGTGGCGTGTGAGCACGCGAATCGCCGCGGCGTTGATCTGCGGCGCCAGCACGTCGTTGACGCAGCCGGCGAGCAGGATCACCCGCCCCTTTTCCGTGCCCCCCTCGGCCGGAAACAGCGCTGGCGCAAGCGGCCGGTTCGGCCATGCAGAGGGCGCAAGCTCGAGCAGGGCGGCAAGGCGCTTGAGTCCCAAGGCCGCGGTCAGCGGCGCCAACGGCTTTGCCGCAAGGGCTGCTGCGAGCGCCACCCGGAAGCGCTGCGGATAGGGCATCAGCGAGGCCAGGATCGCGCGCAACAGGCGCTCGGAGGGCGGCCGGCGATAGGTATCCTCGATATGGGCGCGGGCGTGGTCGACGAGGTGCATATAGTGCACCCCCGACGGACACGTCGTCATGCAGGCGAGGCAGGACAGGCAGCGATCGATGTGCAAAGCGACTTCGGCCGTCGCCGGCCGGTCGTGCTCGAGCATGTCCTTGATCAGGTAGATGCGTCCGCGCGGCGAATTGAGCTCGTTGCCGTCGAGCACGTAGGTCGGACAGGTCGCGGTGCAGAAGCCGCAATGCACGCAGGCACGCAGGATTTTCTCTGCTTCGGCGAGGCGCGGATCGGCAAGCTGCGCTAACGTGAAGGAGGTCTGCACGGATCTGACTTTCTCGCTCTATACGCCGGCCCACATGCGGCCGGCATTGAGCACGCGCCGTGGATCGAAACTCTCGCGCACGCGCCTGGTCAATGCGGCCAGCGCCGGCGGTTCAGGCGTGAACACCTCGACCGCGGCGCGCACCGAAGCCGGGGCGCGAATGAGCGTGGCATGGCCGCCGGACGCAGCGACGCTGGCACGCACGAGCGCCGCACTGGCGTCATCGGCCGCCGGCAAGGCCGCCCAGATAAGGCCGCCCGCCCAGTCATAGATAGTCAGGGCACCCGCCCTTTCGCAGAGCGGGACGCCTATCTCGGCGCCGCGGCTCGGTGCCGCGGAGATGCGCCAGAGGTCGCGCGCGCCCGCGGGGCCGTCGGCCGCGAATGGCGTGACGTCGCGGACTGCGCGCCAGAACGCCCGCGAGCCCTGCGCGCCGAGCTCGCCGAGCGCGCCGAAGGGCGACAGCAGCGCCTGCAGGATAGTTTTGCGCTGCGCCACCGATGGTGCGACGCCTTCCAGCCGGAAGGCGGTCACGGCGCTGCCGGCGCTTGCCGCCGCGGCGATCCGTGCTGCAGCGGCAGCGGGGAGATGGGCGGCCGCTGAGACATCCCCATGGGAGCCCATGGCCGCGGCCATCGCTTTCTGTGCAGTGCCGTCGTCGAGATTGAGAACCAGAACGCTCTCCTCGGTTTCGGCCCGCGGCAGGATCTTGATTGTCACTTCGGTCATGGCCGCGAGCGTGCCCCAGGACCCAGCGAGGAGCTTGCATAGGTCGTAGCCGGTGACGTTTTTGACCACACGGCCGCCGGACTTGAACGTCTCGCCGCGACCCGAAACGGCGCTGACGCCGAGGAAATGGTCGCGTGCGGCGCCGGCCTTGATGCGCCGCGGCCCAGAGAGATTTGCCGCCAGGGCACCGCCGATCGTTCCCGCGCCGACCGACGTGCCGAGCACAACCCCGTAATCCATGGGCTCGAAGGCGAGCTCTTGGCATTTTCCGTCGACCACCGCCTCGATGTTCGCAAGCGGCGTGCCTGCCTTGGCGGAGAGCACCAGTTCCTCGGGCTCATACAGGGTGATGCCGGTCAACGCGGAGAGATCGAGCGTCGCGTCCCATTGCGCGGCGCGGCCGATCGCACCCTTGGTCCCATGGCCGACGAGTTGCAACGCTTTGCCGCCGGCAAGCGCCCAGCGGATCGCCTCTTCAACCTCGACAGCATCGCGCGGCTTGAGCGGCTCCGCCATGGGCTCGCCTATTCGGCCGCGTCGGCCGCGGTCGACGCGCTTGCAAAGGCCGGCATAATCTCGCCGGCGAAACGACGGAGCTGCGCAGCGCCGCCAGCGATCGCCAGCAGCACATAGGCGGCCCCGGCGCTGCGCAAATCCTCCAAGCCGGCGCAAATTTCATCCGGCGTGCCGTACAGCGCGTGCGCCTCGGTGCCGCCAGGCTGGTCCGCATAGGCGAGCACGTGCGAGCCGCCCTTGCCTTGGGGCGCGCGCGATACGTCGACGGTGCGCTGCGTGTAGGCGGCCTGGCGCGCGCGCGCGGCCTGCTTGTCGGCCTGGTCGCGGGCGACATAAAGCTGGCGCGCCACCGCGACCTGCTGGGTATCAAAGCGCAGTCCATTGCGCTTGCGCTCGGCTTTGTAGAGGCTGATGCGCTCGGCGATCTGCTCGGGGCTCGCATATTGATCGAGGATCAGATGGAAGCCGCGCGCGGCAGCGCGGCGGATCGAAGACGCGCTGCCCGCGGCGACCCAGAACGGCGGATGCGGCCTTTGCGCCGGCGGCGGCTCGACCACGATGTCGGTGAAATGCCAGAAGCGGCCGTGATGGGTAAAGCGATGGCGTGTGGTGAACGCGCGCGTGATCACCGCGACCGCTTCGTCGAAACGCCTCTCGGCTTCTTGCGGTGCAATCTGAAAACCCTTGAACTCGCTGTGGCGGTAACCCTTGCCGATGCCAAAGTCGAAGCGGCCACCGGAAATGAGATCCAGCGTCGCCGCCTGTTCGGCGAGCAGGACCGGATTGTGCCACGGCAGAACCATGACTGCCGAGCCGAGCCGCAGTGTTTTGGTGCGCATGGCCAGCGCGGTGAGCAGCATCAACGTCGCCGAGACCTGGTTCCAGCCGGTAAAGTGGTGTTCGACCAGGAAGCTCGAGTGCAGTCCGAGCGCCTCGGCCTCGACATTGAAGTCAAGCCATTCGCGAAAGCCCTGACCGCTCTCTGGGGGAAGATCGCCGCTATTGGCTTGGGCCGATGTGAATAGACCGAACCTCATGGGAATGCTTTTGGCTGTGTCGGCGCAAGAAACATGGATGACGCAGACTCGTATTTCAATCCTCGCGCCGCGGTGGCCGGCGAGCCGTACGTGCAGTCTGTTCAGCCGATCATCAAACACGCGATAAGATCTTGAAGGCATGGCGAACAGGCGCCATGCGCATATCGACCCGCTGTTCGACTTTGGCCGCGCTGAGTCGATCCCGACTGATCCGGTCCGTCATCCGCGTCCCACGCAAGCTCGCGGCTCGACCGCCCCTTCGGCACGACCAAGCCCGGCCGGCCATCTAGAATCTCGGCAAATCCGGGAACGCCAGGCGGCCAGCATGCACGTGCATGCGGCCCAGTTCGGCGCAGCGGTGCAGGGTAGGAAATACCTTGCCGGGATTGAGCAGACTTTTCTCGTCGAAAGCGCACTTGAGCCGCTGCTGCTGATCGAGATCGGCTTCGGAAAACATGGCCGGCATCAGATCGCGCTTTTCCACGCCGACGCCGTGCTCGCCGGTGAGCACGCCACCAACCTCCACGCACAGGCGCAGAATGTCGGCGCCGAACTCTTCGGCGCGCTCCAACTCGCCAGGGTTGTTGGCGTCGTAAAGAATGAGCGGATGCAGATTGCCGTCGCCGGCGTGAAAGACGTTGGCGACACGCAAGCCGTGTTCCTGCGAAAGCTCCTGCATGCGTTTGAGCACGAACGGCAGCTTGGCGCGGGGAATGGTGCCGTCCATGCAATAATAATCCGGCGAAAGGCGGCCGACCGCCGGGAAGGCCGCCTTGCGCCCGGCCCAGAACAGAAGCCGCTCCTCTTCGGAATTGGAGACGCGGACGGTGACCGCACGACATTGCCGCGCAATGTCCTGAACGCGATCGAGCAGGTGATCGACCTCGGCGGTCGGGCCGTCCAGTTCGACTATCAACAGCGCCTCGACATCGAGCGGATAGCCGGCATGAACGAACTCCTCGGCGGCAGCAATGGCCGGGCGATCCATCATTTCCATGCCGCCGGGGATGATGCCGGCACCGATAATGGCTGCGACGCAGGCGCCGCCATCCTCCGAAGTGGGAAAGCCGATCAGCGCTGCGCGCGCGCTTTGCGGTTTTTTTAACAGACGAACCGTCACCTCGGTGACGACCCCGAGCAGCCCCTCCGAGCCGGTGACGATGCCGAGCAGGTCGTAGCCCGCGGCATCAAGATGCTTGCCGCCGAGCCGCAGGATTTCGCCGTTCATCAGCACCAGTTCGCAGCCCAGCACGTTGTTGGTGGTCACGCCGTATTTGAGGCAATGTACGCCGCCGGAATTCTCCGCCACATTGCCGCCGATCGTGCAGGCGATCTGTGACGACGGATCGGGCGCATAATAGTATCCGGCCTGCTCCACCGCCTGGGACACCGCGAGATTGGTGACCCCGGGCTCGACCACGGCGACGCGATTGTCGAAATCGATCTCGCGGATGCGGTTGAATTTGGCCATCCCGAGCAGCACGCCGTCGCCGAGCGGCAACGCGCCGCCCGACAGCGATGTCCCCGCCCCGCGCGGCACCACCTTGACGCCCACGCGGTGGCAGAAGCCGAGCACCGCGGCGACTTGCGCGGTGGTTTCCGGCAGCACCACGACCATCGGCAGCTGGCGATAGGCGGTGAGCCCATCGCTCTCGTAGGGCCGCATTGCCTCCTCGCCGGCGATGACGCCCTCGCCGGGCACAATGCGCCTGAGCGCCGTCACGATTTCTCCACGGCGCCTGAGCACCAATTCGTCGGCTTGCGGCATGGCGACCGGCATAAGCTTCTCTCCTGTACCCGCGAGGTGCCTCAAGCCCGCTTGGCGCAGGCGCGGCTAGCGCCGAGCGCTTCGGCGCCGGCCGCGCTTGGCATTGTCGTTTCGTTCCGCCCGCGCGTCCAGGGCCCTGCTTTGATATGGAATGGACTGCAGGCTGCCGCTAGCGCCGTCATCCGCGAGATCATGCTCGCTTTTGGCGCCACGATCCCGCCGCACGGCGCGAACGCGCCGCACGCTGTTGTGGCTTTGATGCCCGCGCCGCTCGCAGCGCTGTGCCCAGCAATTGCCGTTGACAGCCCCCGTCCGCCTTCGCTTGATGGCCACAGGGGCGATGCCGGTATTTCGCGTTTGCAACAGAACAGGGTGGAGCGAATGAGGAGAATTTTGGTCGCAATCGCCGTGATCATTGCGGCATCGGCGGGAACTGCCGCTGCTCAGAATGTGGAAAAAGGCCAGCAGGATTTTGCCGTTTGCCGGCCCTGTCACGCCATTGGCCCGGATGCCGCCAACATGCTTGGCCCGGAGCTCAATGGCCTCGACGACCGCCATGCCGGCAGCGTTCCCGGCTATCCGTATTCGCAGGCCAACAAGAACTCCGGCATCGTCTGGAACGAGTTCTACTTTCACCCGATACGTTCAGGACCCGCAAGCAATGCTGCCAGGAACGAAAATGTTTTTCGCCGGCATCAAGGACCAACAGCAGATCAAGGATCTTTGGGCCTATATCAGCCAGTTCGACGCCGACGGCAACACCAAGAAGAAATAGTGCTCAGGCAGCAGATGCGGATTTCAAGCAGAACGGACTCGTGATATGGCACAGGGCTCCGCTTAACGTCCCCGTGGGGAAACGTCGCAATGATCAAGGACATCGTTGTCAGTTTGAGGGTCGCGGAGCAAGGCGACTTCGCTGGGGATTTTGCCATCTCGGTTGCCGCAGCGCTCGACAGCCATGTCACCGGCATCGCCTTCGTCTATGACCCGATCGTTCCGGTCGCCGCCGGCTATATCCCGTCGGAAGTGATCGAAGCGCAACAGCGCGATAGCGAGCAAGCCGCCAACGCCGCGCTCGACCGCTTTCGTGCAGCCGCTGCGCGCGCCGGCATCAGCGCGGACGCCGCCAAGCTGCCCGCGAAGTTCGCCGATGCTGGCGACCAATTCGGGCAGATCGCTCGCCGCTTCGATCTCGCCGTCGTCGGCCAGGCGGAGCCCAAGGAAGGGGTCGGGCAGCAGATCGTCGAGAGCGCGTTGTTTGAGTTCGGACGTCCGGTCATCATGGTGCCGTATATCCAGAAGGCGCCGCTCAAGCTCGACCACGTCATGGTGTGCTGGGACGGCAGCCGCGCGGCAACGCGCGCCATCGCCGACGCGATGCCGCTGCTCGAGCGCGCCAGCCGAGTTGAAGTGGTGATCGTTGCCAATGATACCGGCAAACAGGACGCAATTCCCGGCGCCGATATGGGCGAGCACCTCGCCCGCCACGGGTTAAAGGTGCAAGTCGCGCGTTTTTCGGCGGGGGGGATCGACGTAGCCGATGCGCTGCTCTCGCACGCCGCCGATTCGGCCGCCGACTTCATCGTCATGGGCGGCTTCGGCCATTCGCGGCTGCGCGAATTCGTGCTCGGCGGCGTCACCCGCAGCATTTTGCGCTCGATGACCGCGCCGGTGCTGATGTCGCATTAAATACGTTTTTTGAAAAGCGAGATTTTTCAGCATATTAGCGCCTGTGTGTTTGCAAATCGGTCGGCGTGTTTGCAAATTCGGCCTGTTTCTGTTCTCGCCGGTCGCGGCTCGCCCGGCCGGATGCGACCTTGTCGGCGAAGCGCAAATAGCGGGAAACCATCTTCACCGACATGCACAGCTCGTCGGCGATGCCGCCATCCGTGGCGCCCTCGCGCCGGCGGTCATTAATCGCAGTCGAGCGCAACCCGTGGATTGTCATCTTCATCTCGCGAATTGGCTTGGCCGCCTCGCTCGCCCGCCAGTCGTTCCAAAGTTCGTTGAGATAGTTCGCCGAGACCTTCTTACCGGTCGGCGACGTGATGAAGAATTGCAGGTCGCGCACCGGCCAGGACTTGATCTCAACCATCTGCGCCTTGGTGAGCGGCACCATGTGCAGCTTGCCGCCGAGCTTCTGGATGCGGACGTTGATGCCGTCCGCGGTGAGGTCGGCGGGCCGCATCTTCACCAAATCGGACCGCCGTTGCCCGGTGGCGCGGCCCAGGAAGGCCATGCGGGACAGATAGACCGGCGCATGGTCCTTGACGAACTGATAGCCGGCCTCGGGCCAGGGCGCATGGCCGCCGTCATCGACCTTGAGGCGCTCAATTCCGACTGCCGGGTTGTCAGCGCGATAGCCGTGCTTCACGCCGAATTCGAGCGTGGTGCGCAACACCGCGATCATGTAGTTGGCCGTAGTCGGCGTGTCGCTTAATTGATCTTGCAAGGTGTAGACGTCGCTTCGGGCGAGAGCGTCGACGCGGCGGTCGCCGGCCATAGCGCCGATCCGGTCGAGGAAATACGTATAGCCGCGACGCGTCGCCGCCGACTCCATCTTGTCCACCTTGTGCTTTCTGAAAGCGGCGATTAGCGCCGCCATGGTGCCTTCGGCGATGGCCTTGCCTTGGCCTCGCGCCTCGCGCAGGCGGCGCCAGAAGTCCGGGTCGCTGGTGTCCCTGCCCAGGCCAATGCGCGGCCCGGCGTGCTTGGTGCCGCGGCCTTCCTGAAAAAACCAATACTCGACGCCGACCCGGTTCCTAACCGGGAACACGCCTTTCGGAAATTTCACGTTTGTCGTCCTTCGACGGCCCATGGCCCCGCTCCTGTCGGAAGTAGGGCTCGGCAGCCTCGCCGAGCTGGGCGTCAGTGTTATCGCTCACGAGCCGCCTGACAACCGCGGGCCAATACCACCGCTTGATGTTGCGATGGCGCCCCAGCATGACCGGCGGCGGCAGTATTCCGCACGTCACCATTTCGTCCCAGGTAGCCGGAGATACTTCTAGCTCGGCCGCGCCGGTTTCCCGGCTGACGAATTCAGTCAGCCGGCTTTTGAGCTGGATGTCAGTCTTGCGCGTGGTCATGCCGCGGCGTCACCACCAAGCGTGGATGCGCAGCCCCTGCCCGGGGTGCGAACCTGGCCTTTGGGTAAAGGGTGTGCCGGGCGGGGACTGGCATTCCGCAGTCGCGGAACTGAAAACGGAAGCCCAAAGACACTCAAAGTTCGCTGAGGAAATATACGCGCCGCGCTGCAAATGCGGAGGCGCAACTTTGCCGCGCAAAAACAGCCAAAACTAGCGACAAAGCCGCCAAACCTGCATAAGCCTGCGCAAAATCGCAAAATTTGCTAGAGTTTGGGCGGGCTTCGAAAAAGCCACTTTGAGCCCAAAACAAGAAGGCAGCCAGCAACTTGAGCCGCACGCTTGGCCGCTGCGGTTGTGCCGCCAAATCGCCATCGCGCGGGACGCTTGTTGCCTCGCTCTGGTTTCTTATCTGCAACCATGTTGGGCCGCCGGGCACCGCGAGGGTGACGCCGGATGTGCGCGGGCCCGCTGAACACGGTTTCGACATTGGCCATCGCGATCGGCGCATTGCCGGGCGATGCCGGATTTGGAATTCTTTTTGCCCGGCGCGGGGCTTGCGGGCGATTTCATAGCGATATGAAAGCATCGAGCGAAGCCGTTGGTGGGCAATATTGCCCACTAGCAGCGCAAGAAGAGGCGACGACCCGCGCGCGGTCTGGCAAGCGTCAGCGGCGTGCTTAGGTCTTGGTATGAGGCGCGCGGTGTGCGTCTCACTTCTATGTCGCTCAGGCCCGCGCCGCGAAACCTCTTGATCGCGACGCGGGCCGCTTCGTGCTAGGATGCAGTGCCGGTTCGCCCGGCCTCCAAACTTGATGAACCTCCTTGAGAGAGCGCGTCGGCCCGATTGGGCGATCGGCGCGCTCTTTCTCTTTGCGTGCATGACGCCCGGGGTTTATTTTAACAACCCGACATAGAAGTGGAGGAATCATCATCACGCCGGAGCCGGCCGACCTCGGAGCCAAGCCTTGTCTACATAATCGAATTTGCCTCGTGCAGACCGAAGACCTTTCTCTGATGTTTTGTTCGCGCCGCCTTCAAGGACGCATCGACCTTTGCGACGGCGGTGGAGTGGCGTCAGCATGGACATGGGCGCAACGCGGTTGCTGCACCGTTTCCTGTCCAACAACAAGGACCGCAGCAACGTCGTCAGCGATCGTGTCCACCCGCAAGAAAGGTGATCTGCCGGCGGCTTAGTTGCCGCCGGGACTCGCCTCGATCCTCACCTCGGCGCGGGCCGGGTTGAAGCACACGAGCAAAACGAGTGCGGCATACACAGCGGGTCGCATCGAATGTCTCCCGAGCATTGCGGGTCCGCCGGGCCGATGCGGAGGAATGAATGGCATTCTGGGGTTAGTCGGTCATCTACGCCGCCGAGAGACGGCCGGTCCGTGAGAGATTCTTATCATCGTCACTCGGTAACCTCCTGAAACCGCGGGTCTAGGCTATATTGGCGACTAAGAATTGTAGCCTAACCTTAGGGAGCAGCCTCCATGTTGCGGGTTGGGGTGGCACGGCAAATTGCCGCAACGGGAGCCACAGATGAGAAGCCTCTCTCGATCGGCCAGCTAAGTCTTTCAGAACACGGCCTCAATTCAGAAGGTTATTACGAAGACCCTTCACCGATGTCAGCGCGCCCGGATGGTCGCGCTCTGGCGATTCAGGCGGTGCTTATGTCTGGCTCTGTTGATCCTGAGGCCGCGAAAACGGACGGCGCGCTGATCCGTCCGGCGACCGGACGCGCGCAAGGCGGCTTTGCACCCGCGTTCTTCACCGAGGAGGCGCTGCTGCGACTGGAAGAGGGCCTCATTGCCCAGCGCGAGCAACAGGAGGGGCAGCGCTTTTCCGAGCCGGACGCGGCGTCCTCGCGGCCCGGAAGCTCAAGCGGTCGGCAAGGGAGCACCCAGATCGACCCGGTAAGCGAAAATGCTCCTTTGGTTCCCGGTGATCCCGTCCTGACGAGCGGCGACGAAGCCAGGATACAAAATGAATTGCTGTTGATCGGCGATCCGCGCCGGTCGGGCGACGGTTTTTCCGACAGTGCCGATCGGGGCAAAATCCGCACGGAAGAACCCGTCCCGTCGCCGTCTTGGCGCCGGCGAAAGGTGGGTCTCCTGCTATGCGCCTTGCTCCTCGTCGTCGGCGCGGCGGCCTTAGTTTCGCTGAAATCGCGGACAGGAGGATCCACTGATGGCGCGCCCGTCAGAATTGAAGCCCGCGGACGAACGGCTTCCGTGCCGCCGGATAATGACGAGCCCCGTCAGCCGATTGCGAACGCGGTGAAATCCTCAGCGGCCACGCCACCGCTGCCGCCGCCATCACCGGCACCGCTCAATGAGCGACCGGTCGAAGCGCAAGGCCCTGCCACGCCAGCGGCGCCGCCCAATGAACAACCGGTCGAAGCGCAAGGGCCCGCCGCGCCGGCGGCCTCCGAGACGGCTCATCGGCTGAACAACCGGTCGAAGGGCAAGGGCCTGCTACGCCGGCGGCCTGCAAGACGGCACAGCAGGTCGAAAATGCGCTGATTTAAGCGAGCGTGGATGTTCTGCCGGTGAAATCGGACAAGGCGGTCACCGAACAAAAAAGGATCGCAGGTGCCGTACATCACCATTACCGTTCTAGCCAGAACCGCGGTCGGCCAAACCGTCGACGCGATGATGGACACCACACCAGTGCGAGTGACGTTGCTCAATGAGCAGGCGTTCCGGGTCGAACCGGATGATGTCTATGCGACGGTGCGCGAGCCCGGCGAGTGGTTCGATGCCGTCGCGGTGATGCTGTTCGGCGCGCTGAAGCGCCATGATCCGCATCTGTTCGATGCGCTGCGCGCCCTAGACGGGCCGCGACATAGGCATTGACGGCGCAACACGGTGGAGGAAGCATCCACCGAACCACGGCACACGCATGATCTGGGTTGGAACTGTTTCACGCACACGGTAGTATTTAATAGCGGAGCGAAGCTGTTGGGCGGCTAACTGCGCTCAGGGACATTGCAGGCCCATGGCCACTTGGATTAACCGACCAAATTCGAGGGATGTGCTGGATGGCGCCGGACGCTGGAAGCAGCAGTGTCTCATTGAGGATGAAAGCTTGTTTTTGCAGGAACGTCTTTGGGGTGCGCCGATTGTCGATCGCCTCTGCGAAGCTTTCTTGGGGAACCCAATTTTAGGGAGTGAGAAGTTTATAGACAAATTGGAGCGCCAACTAAGCAATTCCACAGCGACTGTTCAGAAGCTCGCCGCCGAATGTCTATGGTTGTTGTTCCTCTTCGTAGTCGACAATCAGATGGGAGCGGTCGCCAAAAGAGAGCGCATTACACGCATTTGGTCCCAGTCCGGAAGTGCCGCACCGGAAACCAAATTGCTGTCGGATGAGGTTCTCTCCGGAATAGCACATTCTGGCATTGCGTTTCATGACCAAGGTGCCGGACGAGTTCGGGTTTTTGCTGTCCGTCATCAAACACTTCAAGAAGCGCTCCCCTGACGATCGTCAGAATTTATTGACCGTTGCATGGCGTTTTGGCGATTGGGTGGACCAGCAAGCAGGAAGCGATAGGCGCGCATTTAGGCACATGCTGCTGTATTTGTGCTTTCCAGAGACCTATGAGCGGATCTCGAGTTGGCGGCACAAGCGGAAAATCAGGGAGGCTCTTGAGGAAAGAATCCCACCCGAGGAGCGCAACGAAGGGAACCAGAGTCTGCTGGCCACGAACCAGGTTCTCCTAGCTATCCGTCACCGACTTGAACGGGAATATGGGACAACAGAGCTCGATTTTTACATTCCACCACTTAGAGCTCTCTGGCGACAGGTGGGAACAAATGAGGCCCCGGACGACCTAGGAGAAGGTCGAAATTTTTGGATAGAAAAGACAATCGTGTCTGGGCGCCCGGACCGGGAAAGTGGCGACCAGGCAGTGGGCAAGGCATTATGGTCACCCCAGAAGTCAAAGGGTGGTGGAGACATTTACGCCAATATGCGTCGGGTCAAGGCCGGTGATGTGGTGTTTCACCTCACCGATAATGAGGCGATTACCAGTGTATCCACCGCTGTCGGAAACGCCGATGACAAGTTCGTTGGATTGGCTGGGACGACTGGGAGGGGCCTGCATATCGAGTACAGCTTACGGGGCACGCCACACTCGATCCACCTCTTCCGCGAGAGGCGTTCCTCGAAAAGGAGCCGTTTGCGACAGAGCTACGCGAACTCGCGCTGAGCGGCGCGAAGGGACTATTCTACAATGCACATCGAGGTTTAAATCAGGGCGCGTATCTGACGGAGGCTACGCCAACACTATTGTCCGTGCTTAGCCGTGCCTACTACGCACATGCAGGAAAGCCGTTGCCATTTGTTGAAGAGGTTGCTCCAGCGATAAGCTCCACGCAGAAATTTACTATCGACGATGCACTAGAAGGACTTTTCCTTGAACGCCGGGAAATTGAACAAATTCTACTCCTCTGGAACACCAAAAAGAGCATCATCCTACAGGGCCCGCCCGGGGTAGGGAAATCGTTCGTGGCACGTAGATTGGCGTATGTCCTACTGGAAGCAGAAGATCGTGAGCGTTTGGGCTTTGCGCAATTTCATCAGTCATTTTCGTAGAAGGTTTCCGCCCGACGGAAACAGGATTCGAACTTCGCGCTGGCAAATTTGTCGAGTTCTGCCGACGCGCTGAAAGCGACCTCGAGAACCCGTATGTCTTTATCATTGACGAGATCAACCGGGGAAATCTCAGCAAGATCTTCGGTGAATTGATGCTGCTGATCGAAAATGATAAGCGCGACCCCGCTTGGGCAATCGCTCTCGCTTCAGGCGCCGTACCGTTCCATGTGCCCCCTAATGTCTATGTAATGGGTCTCATGAACACCGCTGACCGTTCACTCGCAGTCGTTGATTACGCGCTTCGACGCCGGTTCGCTTTCGTTGACCTAAAACCCAAGCTGAGATCCCCCGAGTTCAGATCGTGGTTAGAACAGCGGGCAGTACAGGGTCCGCTACTGGACTCTTTAATTAACCGCATTGGTGCTCTAAACAGAGAAATTGCGACCGATACCACTAACCTCGGGCCTGGCTTCCTTATTGGGCATAGCTTTTTCTGCGCGGGACCTGCCGATGAGGAGGACGCTTGGGGCTGGTATACCCGTGTTATTCGAACCGAAATTGTACCTTTGCTTCGTGAGTACTGGTTCGATGCTCCTGATAAAGCGAAGGGCTGGGAGGACCAACTTTTGGCACCGTTATGAACTCGCCGCAATTGATTCCCATCGAGAACATTTATTATTTGTTTTGCTACGCATGGAACCGGTTTGAGGAAGCGCAGACAATCCCGCTTGGCGCGAGTCCTGGCCCGGATCTTCCAAACCTGCTAGCGCGCGTGTGCGTGGCGGACTTGGCGCAATCCTCCGGCGCGGGCTCGAGCGTACGTACTAGCCATTTGAAGATGAAATTGCGACTGTTCGAGGCCGAATTGACCTCGGGGCTAGCTTCCGCTTGATCGCGCGAAAGGGCCGTCGGTTGCAGTGCTCATTCGACCGAATTGAGTCACGACAATGCCCTTAATCGAATTTTGAAGGCGTCACTTCTGAGGCTGTCACGCGCTCCGACTTTGGATTCTGAACTTGCAAAGGAACTTCGTGCGCTCGCGCAGCGGTTTCCAAATGTAGCTGACATTCAGCTGCGGCGGTCGGACTTCGCACGCATTCGGCTCCATCGCAACAATGCCTACTATGGTTTATTGCTGAAAATTTCCGAACTGGCATTTGATTGTCTTATACCGCACCCGTCCGGAAAAGGATCTTTGTTCAATGATGTGTTGCGCGACGAAAGGAAAATGGCGCGCGTGTTTGAGGAGTTCGTGCGCAACTTCTATCGGGCGGAACAGCGCACATTTGCTGTGGAGGCCCTAACATTGATGTGGGATGCAATTCCTTTGACGTGTGGTAATCTGGGTCAATTGCCGATGATGAGAGTGGATGTCTTTCTGCGAGGTGAACGCAGAAACATCATTATCGACACAAAGTACTATGCTAACGCCCTTCAGATTTTTCATGGTCAGGAGAGCTTTCACTCCGGAAATCTATATCAGATCTTCAGTTACTTAAAGAATGCTGCTGCTAAGCATTCTGAACTCAGTGCGGCGGATGGCATGTTGCTTTATCCGGAGGTTCAGCGCACTTTGGACGCCTCCTACTTAATCCAGGGTCATCGGACTCGAATAGCAACTGTGGATCTCGCCAAGCCGTGGCCAGAGGTAGCGGATCGCATGCTTCAGCTATTGTCCTGAAGGGCGTGCCAAGTGACAGCGCCGACAGGCAATTCCTTCCGGCATCAAATAGACATGGCACACTCAGCGAGCGCACGGGGACAAGCCACGCGATCACAGGCCGAGCCGGTCGAGCAGGCGCATCACCTGCCGCGATCAGTGCGTGGTCGGGTCGTCTTTCTTCCTTTGATCCTCAAGCAGCGCGTTCAGTGCCCGCTCTTGTCGGTCGCAGACTCCCGCGGCGTGGCTTCCTCGACGATCTGCAGCACCGCCCTCTGCGGCGTGTGGAGTCCAAGCATCACGCCACGCCTTTTCGATGATTTTCGTGACCAGAGCGCCGCACTGCACGTTGCCCTCGAGAGCGCGCACATAGAACGTCTGTTGCAGTTCATCGAGCCTCGCCCTTACCGGGGTGTGGCCAGAGGAAGGGGTTCGGCGCACGTCGGATTGTGCCTGCAATAGGGGGAAAGATGCAGCTGAGAAAGAAGCGGGCAGTGGTGGCTGCCGGGGTGAGTAAGAATGTGCTTCCTGATCTGCTTTTTTCGTGATTTATTTCGTGATGCTCCCATCACAAAAATGGTCACGAAATGAAACCACGTAAACGCGGTCGTCGTCCACTCGGCCGGAAGGCGATGACTGCCGCCGAGCGGCAAGCTCGCCGCCGCCAGCGATTGCGAGACATCGCACGGCGCCGACGGGAAGAGGGAGCTCTGGCGTCGCCACTATCAACCACCGCACGGCTACCCGCCGGCCAAGGCAAGACTGCAGGCGGAGGGGCACCATTTCGAGCGCGCCGCCGCGAATTCGGGTTCGAGGAGGGGGTATTCGTCGACGGCGCATTCCTTGGTTCGGACGAGGTGATCGCCCTTGCCAAACTGTCCCCAGGCGAGCGGCAGCAGCAGCTCGCCGAGCGCCGCCATGCCTGGAAGGATTTCGCTTGCCACGCGGTACAAGGTTATATGAAGGCGCTGCGAGTAAGCCTCGATGAGTTGGTCCGAGCGTTGACAAAAGCGGACCCGCCGGGCTGACGCGCACCTCAACCTCGGAATCGCTCCTCGGGCCGGAGTGGCGCTTGCCGTCCGCGCCAACTCGGTCAGGTGCGGACTCAGGTGCGGACTAGCCGCCGGCTTGCCGCGCGCGCCAGCAAATCTAAATCGCGGGATCGCGCAAGAGCTTGGCGCGAGCGGGCCGACGTGAGGTGGGCCCGACAAAGAGCATGACGCAGTTGATGACGCACCTTAAGTCCGCGGCGCTTAGCTCGCGCCTGCCGGGCGCTTAGCGGCGCCCTTGTCGAAGTGCCGCTCGGCGGGGCCCGCTTTGATGGCGCCGGGCTTCCCTTCACCAGTCGCCCTCCGGGTGCCGCTGCACCACACGCGTCCAGCTGCGGATCATGAAGCGGCCTGCGGGCCGGACGCAAGGCGTCGGAGAGACTTTGACCGCGCCGGCGCTTGTGCGGTGCAACGAGTCTCGCACTATGTTCGTATCGTCTTGTTCCCGAAGCATCTCGGAATCCGGGCTGGCGGCCAGCGGGTCGAACGCGGCAGCGAGCAGCCGGTGCGGTGGGCATGGCCTTGCAGATCACCTGAGCGCCGAAGCTCGAGCGGCCTTGGAGCTTCCAGTTGCCGTCGACGCAGGTGAATATGTAGAGAGAATCGCAGACGCTGATCACCGAGCCATCCTCGTGGTAGCGTGTATATTGGACAGCGTAATGGGCCTTGGTTGGTGAGGATTGGACGAGCTTTATCTCATTCCACGCGCTGTGATGCCAGCCGTGCTGCTGCCGCAACCGCGTGAACAAATCCATCGGATTATCGTCGGCTTGGTAGATTGCGACGCGGTTCTCGGCGAGCCGCACATGCGGGAAGCGCATCACCGATTTCATGCCGGTGGCGTCGTAGCTGTTCAGCGCAATCATCCAACGCTGCAGAAGTTCTTCGCAGCGCTCCTGATCTTCGCGGCTAATCGTGGGGAGCGCAACGCCGTTCGGTTCGATCACAGGCATAGCATTTCCTTTTCGACTTCCGTTCGTAAAGGATGGCGCGACGCAAGCTTCGCCTCCCGTAAGGAAAAATCCGCATTTGCGGAAAATTCCTTAATCCAGTCGCTCGGCACGACGAACGAATGGGGCATGGTCCTCTATCCCGTTAGCGACGCGATCGAAAGGGCGTTCAGCGGCGAGCCGAGCCGCTTCGATACGATGCCCTCGCAGCCGAAACTTTTATCGCCGTCTGCGCCCGCCACGTTCAAGAAACCACTCGGCGCGGCCGTGCCGCTGCGAATAACTGTCCACCCGAGCGGTAAACGTTTCAATGCATCCGCTCAACCCATTGAACGCGCGAAGGCCCCGGTTCGAACGGATCACCGAAGTATTGGGTTTCGCGGACCACCTTCCCGTCCCTGAACTCCATAATGCTCACGGTGTAAGACGGTTGCCCGTCGTAGGTGATGATGAGTTCAGTGATCCAGAGGTCGGCAGCGCCGAGTATCCGCCGCACGGTGAAGCGTTTCTTGTTCGGTTGCGCGACACGGGATGCCTGAATGTTATGCCGACCACGGATGCGCTCCCCCGACTGCGGATACTCGAGCACTGCGTCCTCTTGGTAAATCTGATGCTCCGCCTCGAAGTCGTTCGAGTCGGAGGCGGCCCAGTGGCGATCGAGAGCTGCTCGAATATCAGGGCTTTCCATCTCACTCAATGTTCCCTCCTGCATCAGGCGTGTTGGACGACTGCCTGTGCGGTGGCATCAGCCCAGGGACGGGGAGAACCCCCACTCCTAACATGATCGCCTTTGCCCTTCGCCTGGCGCACGCGACCTATGCCGGGACTGCGGTCTGCGCCCACGTCTGAGTTCAGCAATCCTCGCCCAACTCGGATAATCCGGGCAACTAGCCCCGCAGCTCGTGAGCTGCTCGACGCTCGCGAAACCATTCGGCACGCCGTAACGCTGTTCACCAATCGCCCTCCGGGTGCCGCTTCACCACGCGGGTGCGGCTGCGGATCATAAACCGGCCAGCGGGCTTCTCCGCGATCGCGATGTTGAACACGGCGCGAGCCTGGGCGAGCGTGCGGCAGATCGCCAGTGTCTCGTCACTTTGTTATTGATTCCTTGTGTCATCGTTTGTTCTTCTCTGTGGTCTCGTCAGAATGTGGCTCAGCGTTCGAGTTGCGCCTCCTGGCAAAGACGTGGTAGACAATGGCGTCCCAGGCATTGTGAATGCCGATAAAGAGCAACAGCAGCGCGGCGGCGCCAACGACAAAGAGGACCTCGCTGGTGTACCCCCGAGCCGCCAATGCCGCCAGCGCGAGTACCGCGTACGCCACCAAAGGCAGAAGGACATGAAGCAACCAGTCCTCGAAGTCAGGAGGGTATACGGTTTGAGCTCGCATGCGCCGAGCTACGATCACCGTGTACGCTGCTCCACTAAAACCTATAAGGCCCCAAAGAACTGCCGCCGGCGTGATCGTTGGCCAGGGAGCGCGGAGAAGCGCTGACAAAAGCAAAACAACGCTGAAATGAACGATTGTCGGTGTTCCAAACGCGGCGCCGGCCTCGGCCGTAGCGGCGGGCCTTCCAGCGATAAGCGTCATGACCACGAACTGCAAGCCAATCAGCGCGCCCGCAGCCGAGCCGACGATCACGTAGAAGCTGTCCCATGCAGCGAGTTCTGACATGATGACACTCATGACCTAAACCGCTCGAAGGGGCACGTCTATCTGTGCCACTCTTCCTCGGCCTCGCGCCGCACCGCCGGTGCTACCGGGTTCTTGACCTTGAGCCAGTGCCGCGAACGACCGGAACGGTACGCCGAGCCGAACCGCTTCGATACGATCCCTTCGCAGCCGAGCTTGCAGGCACCAAATGGGTCTGGCACGCGTGCTGGGCGCGGATCGGCTCGCTGACGGGATTGATAGCAGCGCCAGCTTAGCGACCTCCTGCCAGTCTGCGCCCTCCTTGTCGGCGTCGAGCAGACGCAGGTAGGTCACTAGATGCTGCACGTCATAGCTGGTCAGGATGCCATCCGTGGGCGCCGTCGTCCTAGTACGTTTACCTGATCCAGCTGATTCAGTCGTGCAAAGGGGCGCGATGCCGAGGCACTGGGGCCGGGCTAACGCGCCAGAGGACCGCTGCCGATGCTGCCGCTGAACGTCGCTACGCTCGGGCTGATCCTTCTCGTCGCCTCGGTCGTGGCGATGGCGACGCGGCGGGCGGGGGTGCCCTATATACGGTCGGACTGGTTACGGCCGGGATCGCGCTGGCGTTCGTCCCCGTCGGCATCGATCGGGCGCTGAGCTCCGACCTCATCTACAACGCCTTCCTACCGCCATTGGTGTTCGAGGCAGCGCTGCAAATTCGCTGGCCGCCCTTCCGCCACAACCTGCCGGTTATTCTGACCCTGGCATTCATCGGCGTGATCGTCGCGGCCGCGGTCGTCGCGGTGGGCATGCACGCGCTCGCCGGCTGGAGCTGGATCGGCGCGGCGATCTTCGGCGTCCTGATCGCGGCGACCGACCCGGTCTCGGTCATCGCCGCCTTCAAGGAGCTGAAGGTCGAGCATCGCCTGAGCCTCCTGGTTGAGGCCGAGAGCCTCCTGAATGACGGCGTCGCTGCGGTCGGCTTCACGCTCCTCGTTGGCATCGCCGCCGGCGCCTCGTCGGCACCGCTCGCCCTCGCCGGAGACCTGCTGTGGACGATCGTTGGCGGGGTCATCGTCGGCGGCGGCATCGCCGCAATCCTCCTCGCCATCGCCGGACGCACCGAGGACCATCTGGTCGAGATCACGCTGACGACGATCTCGGCCTATGGCTCGTTCCTCGCCGCCGAGCATTTTCACATGTCGGGCGTACTGGCGTCGCTAACGGCCGGCATGGTGGTCGGTAATATCGGCTGGCGCGGCGCCATCTCGCGCCAAGGCCGCGGCCACATCCTGGCCTTCTGGGAATACGCCGCATTCCTGGTGAACTCCCTGGTGTTCATCCTCATCGGCAGCAGCGAGGCCCATACCGCCGCGCGCTTCCTGTCGTGGGCAACGGCAGCAGCGGTCGCGCTGGTGCTGATCGGCCGCGCCGCCGCGGTCTACCCGCTGGCGGCACTGTTCGCCCGCACGACGCGTGCAGTGCCGTGGCGCTACCAGCACGTCCTGGTGTGGGGCGGACTCCGCGGCGCCCTGGCTCTGGCCTTGGCGCTGTCGCTGCCGAACGATTTTCCCGATCGCGACACCATCATCGTCACCGCCTTCGCCGTCGTTGCATTCTCGATCTTCGTCCAGGGTCTGACGATGCCGCCGCTGCTGCGCCGGATGGGCCTGCGTCGCGACAGCGACGCGGTGGAAGGCACGGCCAATGCCGAGGGTTAGACCCGTCCAGCTATGTTCGCGGCGCGGGTTCTCGGAAGAGGGCGCCCCTTGGATACGCTCGGCAAGGACGCCGCAGCGCCCCGCAGCGCCAGGATGCGGAAGCCGTCGTGCTTGATCTCGTGCAGCCACTCCGGGCAGGGCGGCAGCGCCGCGGCGGAGGTGGGCAGGCACGGCTCGATGAAGCCGACCGCTCGGCCGCTACGCTGTAACATGATGCTCGGCTAGTTATAATTTTCGGCGCAACGTGGCAAGCCAGATTGGGCTGTCCTATACTCGCAACCTGGGGACTGCCGATGGCGCGAGGCGGTACTCAACACCCGCGAAACCATTCGGCACGCTGCGAGTAAGTCGTAGGTCAACGCGACAAATCTCGCAACCATTGGAATGTCCGCTTGCTTACCGAATGGTGGGAGCCTTCGTCGCACACTCACGGCTTGTGCCAAGAGCGACCACGGCAACCTGATACCGAACTGCTCGCAATGTCCTATGGCAGTCGTGATTCCCCTTGTAACGATCGTCAGTCGAAATAGTATCAATTACGAGTTTCGGCCGAGCGGGAGAGGTATGATGCGTGGGCAAGCATTACGATTTGTAACCCGATCGATATTAATATTGGCCGCCGTTTTGCTTTCTATAGCCCGCAGCCCACCAGCTAACAGCCAAACCAGGACAGCTATCACTTTTCCAGAAGCAATCGGCTCCTGGCTCACTCCATCTCTTTCTGGCTCAAGAACAAGGAATATTTAGCAGACATAATATTGACGTGAGCCTTCTCCCGGCTGCCGGTGCTACGGTTCCTCGTGTTACCGACGCGACCCCATTTGGGCTGATCGGCGCGCCTGCGGCTTTAATACAAGCTGAGCACGGAACCGACCTCAAGCTTATCGCATCGTTCTACAAAGCGCGTTTGACGGGGGAATTGGTTGCGCGACCTGGAATTTCGTCCGCGGCGCAACTTCGCGGAAAGCGTGTCGGTGTGCGAGTAATTGGCGCGGGTATCTGGATAGATACGGTCGTGGCACTTCGTCAATTGCAAATAGAACCGGCAGCGGTTCAGTTCGTTGCAGTTGGAGGGCCTCCCGAGATTTTGAAGGCGCTTGAGGAAGGGTCAATTGATGCGGCACTTGTTCCCAAAAAGCCCGCGGAAGCCCTGCGAGCTAAGAGGTATGTGGTTCTAATCGATAGGTATCCAACTGACCTGTATACGTATGAGGCCAGTTTAGTCGTCTCTACTTCCTACATTACCTCCCACCCCGACCTAGTGAAGGGCGTCCTGCACTCGTTGGTAGAGGCAGTCACGTTAATGCATCAGCCAGAGAATAGGAGTATCACGATCCAGGCTTTAGCAGCCGCTTTAAAACTATCTGATGAGCAGGCTGCGCAGCACTACGACGAGCCAAAAAATGTTCCTGAGTACCCTACGCCTTCGCTTGAGACGTTGAAAGCGATGCAGGCCATAATGGCTTATCACGATCGTAACGTTCTAAAAGTTAATATTCAGAATCTCGTAGATGAGCAATTTCTTCGCCGTTGAGGAGTGGAGACTGATGCCATCTGCGCGAATTACAGATAGCAACTGGGCGCGGAGGCCGATGCCGTTTTTCGCTTCTAGGGCTGTTGTAGGTTTGTGGTCTAAGCGGTTTGCTCTACTCAGTGAGCCCGGATGGGATCGAACCATCGACCTACACTGAAACCAAGATTTATGGCTTGCTCGGCAGATTTTTGGGCCGCACTAAGGCTCCTGCCGCTAGAATTGCGGGATAGAGAATAAACGTGTTGAAGAGCATATCGGCAACCCCTATTAGAACGATTATCGCCAGTGCCGATGATGGGAGACTATCCCTAGAAACCTGCCAAGATGGCATTCGCAACGTGCCTATTGCTGGCATGAGAAGTGATGCAAGAGCGAAGATCAGACCGATCGCTCCGAATTGCCCGAGAAGCAAAGTCGCCAAGTCCCACGGCCGCTCACCAAATTGCCGCCACCAATCCCATTGCGCCGTGCCCAGGACTGGGTGCTCGCGAAAGATGCTGAGTGCCTGTTGGTCACGCGCGAGGCGCCACAAAATTGAACCCCGCCCTGCCTGGCGGATTGCGTGGACAATCTCGCGGCCAACACTGGTGTGCTCAGCCATATTCCGCAGTGGCAATCGACCCGAGACAAACGCGACGCCGCCCACAACTGCGATCAGAAGCGCAATTCGCAGTGTCCAACCTACGATTAAGGTCCCCCTCTTCCATAAGAAAGCGAGGCCCAAAAGCAAAAGGAGAATTGCTCCCATGGACTGGCTCATGAGCGCAATGATCAGAGCCATCGCCGCTATTGATCCAAGCAAGCCTCGGGTCCTGGGTGTAAATTCGCTTTGCCAAAGGGCGACGGCCGAGAGCGCAGTGGCGGCAACCCAAATCCCGTATTGATTTCCATCTTCAAAGAAGCCGAGAGGCCTGTAACCGATATACCGATGGATACCATCGAACCTGAACGGATGAGGTTCATAGAACCAGCCATACACCTTCGGACCCATGATGCCCTCAAGGATTGTCACAGGCCCGATAACCGCCAGCCCCAAGACGAAGGCCCTGAGAAATCGTATTCCGCCCTCTCGTCCGCGGAAATATGCCCGGCCCAAAAGCCACGGCACAGCCCACGCGGCGCACAAGTAGAGAGCTGCAGCCCACGGCAAGGGATCGGGTTGCAAGGTAAATGGCCATTGAACAATGGGCCATAGACAAAACAGTACTAAAGGAACATCCCTCCAATCAGGTCGTAATTGGAGCAAGGTTTGTCTATCCCTCCATAGAACGCCTGCCAAGGCAACAACGGGTGGCCACCACATCTTTGTGAGTAGCATGTCTGATGGTAAAGCTGCCCCCGTTATCCAGTAGGGAAACGTGGCATCAGCCGATCCCGGCGGAAAATTTCCAACGGGCAACAAGAGCCAACCGGCGAAGCACGTGATTGCCACAGCGCGCCCTGGCTCTGTCCAGCGGAATAAGAGTGCAGCTGCAAGGGCGAAGGCGGCAAATATGATTTCAATCATTTACGTGTCAGACTAAGAAACTTGCGCCAAAAGGGCTCCCAAGTAATCCATGCTCGATCGGTTCGGCACCAACCCCACTCAGCTGCTTGGAATACTGTCGTTTTCACTCACGACGGTTGCTTGCTTGCTTGCTACCCACCGCTCGGCCGACGCGCGGATCTGGAAGGTCTTAACTTTTGCAAATGCACTTTTCCTCATCGAGATCATAGTTGGATTCCGGTTTCGTGCTTCGGATTGGGCCCGCACCCTGCTGCAAGAGAGGGCTGAATACCTACAGCTGCACGGCAAAGATCAGACAGTGGCCATTCTAGCTCTTGCTGCAGCCGCGGTCACCATGGTCTTATTTCTGCTCCTATTTCGCTTTGCAAGACTTGCGGCCCGAGTTGGCGCGAGCCTGACAATTGTGCTGCTCGCTTTGTTTGCGATCGAGACGATTTCGCTTCATGAAATTGATGCGATTTTCTATCTGCGTATCGGGCCCGTCCTCCTCGTAGGATGGCTATGGGCGGTTGCCTCTGCTGGGACTTGCTTAGCGGCGCTGAATTCGCGAACTAAATGACCGTATCCATGACCGCTCCATCAAAGCTTTTCGCCGCGGGGCCCCCCACATAGGCGACGCACCGATTTTCGCAGGCAGTGGAAGGGATAGGCCGCGCTCGCGACCAGCCCTCGACGGTGTTGAAGCGATCACGCTCACCCACAGGGCTCGCCCTTTTCCCCGTTACTATTGATTTGTTTGCTGAAATCGACACATTGTATACGAATTGTCGTGTCGCGGTCTTCGCACTTCCGGCATGCTATTGGTAAATCGTAGCGAATTATCGCTGAGGAGCCTGCGACAATGTCGATCCGCCCACGCCACTGGACCAAAAGGATGGGAGCACGAGCACGGCCTGGGTGCTCAATTACACCGACGCCAGCGGCAAGCGGCGGCTGATATCCTTCAAGCGCATGATCGACGCCCAGCGCCACGAAACCAAGGTCAAGGTTGAACTCGAGCGCGGCAACCACGTTCCGGCGCGCCAGTCCGTCACCGTCAGCGAGGCCGCCGAAACTTGCTACCGCGCCTGCGAAGCCCGTCAATTGCGGCGCTCGACCTGCACGGACAAGAAGAAACCGACGACAGTCAGGAACCCGATTGCGGCTTCTGCGGCTTCTGTCCAAGTCTCGGTGAGACCGATGGTCCGACCTTCTGCGAGCGGCGGTTTAAACCACCCAATCACGCTGGTTGACATCGGGACCTCCTGGGTTGTTGACTGAAGGACACCCTAATGCCATCACACGCAGTGATGTGACCGGCGTCACGCTGCTCACTGGGACCGATCGCAGCATGCGATCCCTGGCGGGCGTGGGGGTGCGGGCCCGCCCATCGCCATCGCGATCGCCGATCGCGATCTCGCGCGCGAGAAATGTCGCCGCGAAGAAATTTTCAATACCACCCAGGGGCGGGGACTGTTTGAATCTGGGAAGCGCGCGACACAAGCGCGAGGCTTCGCTCGCGCGTATGCACTAGAATGGGCCCGTCCAAAAAGTTCGCTGCCGCCAGAAGGCCGATTGCTGGGCTCGCGGAGCGCGCTAGTACCTCCGCACAGAGGTCTTGACGGTTTGTCCGAGCGGACTGACTGCCTTGCATCTGTCAGTCCAGCCGAACGCTAGCGCGCACAGCCGGTCTTGGCTCGACTCCGTCGAGTTGCGGTGCAGCAAGTCGCCAGCCATCTGGGGTACAGCGGCCATGGCGCTAAAGCATTCGGGAGGGCAGCTCGTGACCCGTTTCGGACATTGGCCAGTCGGGAAAATCCTGCGGAATTCCTCTGTGCTAAACATTCACAGAAAGATTCGCAGCCGCAACTTCACCATCGGTGACGTAGTGATTGACATGTTTGCTGGCCAGATGCTGGCCCGCCTCATATAACGTGATCTCCCCAATGACCCCGCTCTTTCGCAACTCGCCGACGATGTAATCGCGCTCGAGGTTCGTATCCGAATCTGTTGCGTGCGTGATCTGGAAGGTGAGTTGCGTCAAAGAAATGCCGGTGTCTTTGGTGCCGGCTCCAACCCAGTGGACACAAGCCGACTCGGGTGGGCGGTCGGTGTTTAGCCAGAAACTAGCTTTTCCGAATTGGCCTCGGCATGGGCGAGGCTCAGTGCCCAGAAGCGAATGTGATGACGCTTGCGCGGACTGTCACCGATCGCTTTCTGAAAGCCAACGTCCTGAGCACGCCCAAAAAGATAGAAGGTGCTGAATGGGGCTGTCGAATACGGCGAGTTGCATACGAAGGCGCGAATCATGCGTAACGAGCTTGCAAGGCCGAGTTGATCGGCCTCCGACCATCCGGCACGCATAAAGGCGGTGTGCAGCTCCTGCAGCGTGCCGGTCAGCACGAGATTGACGGGATCGCCGGGCAGTCCATCTCCGGTAATTGTGAAACGAGGTACGCGCTTACGCCGCAGAATTTTGAGGCCCAGACGAACGATACGCGGAAGGACAATATAGGCCGCTATTCCGTAGGTGATCGCCAGAGCCAACACGGTCGGTAGCCGGCGATCCGTCAATTCGAAGACAAAAACGATGAGCCAGACAGCGAGGATGCCCAATCCCAGAACTGCCGCCGGTACATTAGAAGTTTCAGCCGTCTCACGATCCGGCCTCGCCTCAGTTCATCCGCCCGTCAGAGCCTAAGGCGTCATTGTATCAGAATATCAGACTTCGGGCTGACGGCCTCTGATGGAGGCGCGGGCCAAGCATGGCCGCTCTCATGGCAGCTGTTGGCCCAAGGCTGCCGACGTGGGCATCGCGACCAGTCCTCACCGGCCATCAAATCAATTTGGTCGGCATGGCGGCCCGTAGCCCAACCCGTCCCTATGTGCAGAGGTATTAGTGGGCTGCAAGGGGAATGCCGAGGTCTGGCGGCTGGCGCGCGAAAGGCCGTAGGAAAGGCCCCGGCGTGGGCGCGCCGAGGCCCAGGAAAGGAGCTTAGAGTTCGAATCATCTAAGCGCCGCCGATTCCGGCGCAAGGAGGAGGCTTCCGCCATGCCGCCGCTCGGCTTCACCACCGAGGAAATGGATTCACTTCACCAGCTCGCCCGAGTGCTACCGCCGATGTCGCGCCCTGCGTTCTTGCAGCTCGTCGCCGATAAGATCGGCAGTTACCCCGAGGGGGCCCGTGGCCCTGGTCTGGTACATCGTCTCGGCGCCGAGGCGCAGCGGCAACTCCTGAAAGGCGGGCCGATCGCCGTCGGCCCCGTCTGACCGGCGCGTCGCGGCAAGTGGGGCTAAGCCGATGCAACTGGCCAGCGGCGCCGCCGTTCCCGTTCGCAGGGACAAGCTCCTTGAGTTTCGGCGGACACTCGGCGTCGAAGTCGCGTGGGGCAAGCCAGGCCTCTCGCGGTCGGAGAGGATCATCGTCGATTATGAACGGCGAGCAATCGCCTCCTACGATAGTGCGCGCTCCTCAGGGCGCCCCCCGTGGGCATCAAACCCAATGGGCTGCTCCAGTTTGCCGTGGCCAGCGAGTTATGTAAGCGCAGCTACGAAGTCTCATTCACAATGGGCAACGCCACGCCGATCGCTGACCTGATGGTGGTTAGTCCGATTGGTCGAGAGATGTTTCTAGTTGACGTCAAGGGTCTCTACCGTCGCAACCCATGGGTGCTCAAACGAAAGGCCTTTCGGCCAATCTTTTTTATGTTCTGGCATTTGTCCCCGCTGATTCTCCGCGCCAATTTTCCTGCGACTCGCACGCCCAATTTGCAAGCCCCCGGGGGTCGATCACATCTCGGCCGCGTGCCGCGCCTTAAGTCGCGAGGTCGTCGAGTGATCAACCGCGTAACTCAGCGCGATCTCGCGCAGCGGCTCGCCGGCTCCCACACGCTTGAGGGCCTCGCGGGCCTGATGCTTGGTGAGCTTCGGCCGACGACCAAAGCGAACGCCCTCGGCGAGCGCGCGGGCGCGGCCTTCGCTTGTTCGTTGCAGGATGAGGTCGCGCACGAACTCGGCGCTGCCGGCCAATACGGCGAGCATGAGGCGGCCGTGCGACGTGGTGGTGTCGGCCCAAGCCTCGCCGAGCGACCGCAGTCCTGCGCCTTCCTTGCCGATCTGATCGACGATCCGCAACAAGTCGAGAGTTGAGCGCGCTAGGCGGTCGAGCTTGGTCACCACCGGGACATCGCCGGGCTCGAGGGCGTCGAGCACACACCCCAGCTCCGGGCGCCGGGCGGCCACGAGGTTCTCGCGAAGATGTGCTCGACGCCGCCCGCCTTCAGCAGCGTCTTCTCCGTCGCCAGCGTCTGCCCGGTCGTGGAGACACGGGCGTAGCCGTAGTCCAGATATACGCACCAAAGTTAGCTCATGAACGTTCGGTCCGCATATGGCACCACCGAACTCGCCGCCAAGGTCGTCAGGATTGCCGAAGCACGGTAAGGCGTTACCGTAGCCACTCTGGTTATTTGACCCGTCACATATTTGTTTGTTCCTTCCATCCTCAGACGGGGGTACGACTCACAAGCTCGCCTACGGGGAGGGACCTTGCGTAGACTTCCTAGTGGCGGCATTGCGGGGCGCTGAGCGACATGGCGCGCTGGTTTCTTAGCTATCACTCGCCCGATCAGGCGCTGGCGGAGCGGCTCAAGGCCGCTATCGAGGGCAAGAATGCCGCGGCTCATGTCTTCTTCGCTCCCACAAACTTGAGAGCGGGTGGTTCCTGGTCGGCCCAGCTTGCCCAGGAAATCGCCGACGCAACGGTCTTCATTTTGCTCATCGGCCAAGCGGGCATCGGCAAGTGGCAGGTGCCGGAGTACGACGAGGCGCTCGACAAGTGGGTCAAGTCGGATAGGAAATTTCCGCTCATTGTCGTCTTGCTAGAACGGCAGACGGCGCCCGGCCTTCCGTTTCTGCGCCAACTGCACTGGATCGTCACGTCTGACCCTTCGGCTGAGAAGGACGTCGCGCGCATATTCGATGCGCTCTCGGGAAGCGGCTCAAGCCCCGGCGAATTATGGAGGTACACGTCCCCCTATCGCGGTCTGGAGGCAATGAAGGAGGAAGACAGCGATTATTTCTTCGGCCGTAAGCGCGAGACCGTTGAGGTTCTGTCCGCCCTTGCCAGCGCACCCGACCGGCTGCCGATTCTCATTGGCAATTCGGGTGTAGGTAAGTCGTCCCTGGCGCAGGCTGGCGTCCTGGCGGCGCTCAAGCGTCAGGCATGGTTGGACGATGCCCAAGCGCTGAACGCTTGGCCAACGGCCTTTCAGGACAGCCGCCAATGGTGCTTTCTATCACTAAAGCCGAGCACCGATCCGCTCAAGTCGCTGATCGAATCATTCTTCGACACCTGGCAATACGCTGCCACCGATCCTGAGCGAGTGACGCGGCAGCATGGCTGGATGGAGGCTCTGCGCGGCGGCAAAGCTGCCCTGTCCGATCTGATCGACGCCACCGAGCGACGACGCAAGGAACTCGATCAGCCCAAGCCGCCCGGATTCTTTGTCTATGTCGACCAGGGCGAGGAACTTTATCGAGCGGAGGAGAGCAAACGCCGCGGTTTCTCAGAACTGCTTGTGCAGGCCTTATCGGACCCGCGCCTGCATGCAATGATGAGCATGCGTTCCGATTTCCTTGGCCACCTACAAGCCGATAAGCCGTTGTTTATGGCGCGGCAGCACATCGATGTGCTTCCGCTGGGACAGGAGGAGTTACGCGAGATCGTCAGCCGCCCGGCGCAGCTACTCTCGGCCCGTTTCGAGAGCGATGGGCTTATCGATATCATCAGCCGACGCACCGCCGAGGACTCGGTTAAGGACGTAGGCGCCCTGCCGCTGTTGTCCTACACGCTTGACGACATGTGGGCGAGCATGATGCAACGGGGTGACGGAACGCTGCGCCTGCCGGCACAGTCATTTGAGCTCGGCGGCGTGCTTGTTGATCGCGCCAACAGATTTCTTGCAAAACATTCAGGCGACGAGGATGCACTGCGGCGCTTGCTGACGCTGCGGCTGGCGACCGTGCGCGAGGACGGCGAGCCGACGCGGCGTCATGCCCAGCGGAGTGAGTTCACGGATGAGGAATGGCGGCTCGTTTCCGAGCTCGCCGACTATCCCAATCGGCTTCTCGTCACCGTGACCACAGAGACTGGCGAGAGCTATGCCGAGGTGGCGCACGAAGCGATCTTCCGTCGCGGGAGCGGCTGCGAGACTGGATCGCGGCGGAACGCGAGTTTTTGATCTGGCGCAGCGGGCTGGAACGCGACCTGCAGCGCTGGAAAACGGCTCCGCCCGAGTTGAAGGAGGATGCGCTGCTTATGGGCCTTGCGCTCTGGCAGGCGCATCGCTGGCTGGAGAAACGGGCTGACGACCTCACTCCAGAACTGCGCGATTTCGTGGTGCGCTCAGGTGAAGTCGAGGCACAGCGGCGCGAGACCGCCCAGCAAGCGGAAATCCGCCGCGCCAAGGCCGAGGAGGAACTGGCCCGGCTGCGCGCTGAACAGGAAGCCCGCGAGCAGCGCGAGCGGGCCGATGTCGAGGAACGGTCGCGCCGTGAAGCCGAGCTTACAGCGAAAAACGCGCGCGTCCGCGCGGAGCGCTTGCGCATTGCGGTGGGCGCGCTCGCAGCCGTGGTGATCGGTATCGCGATCTTTTGGCAGCGCTTCGCGATCAAGGAGAACTACTATTGGTTCACCCAGGTCCGCGGTTATGTGCTTACGGTCGCCCAGGAGAGCGCGCTCAAACCGGGCGACACTTTCAGGGAGTGCGGCAAGAATTGTCCGCACATGGTTGTCGTTCCGACGGGAACGTTCACGATGGGGTCCAGCGAACCCGGCTACTCCCCGAACGAGTACCCGCCGCACAAGGTGACGATCGCCAAACCGTTTGCCGTTTCCAAATACGAGGTGACATTCGACGAATGGGGCGCGTGCGTCGCGGTCGGCGCCTGCTCCGATGCATCCGATGCCGGGTTTGGGCGGGGCAAGCAGCCGGTCATTAGCGTGTCCTACGACGACGCGCAGCGCTACGTCGCCTGGCTGAGCCGAATGACCAAAAAGAATTACCGGTTGCTCTCGGACGCCGAGTGGGAATACGCCGCGAGAGCTGGCACGACCACGCGATATTACTGGGGCGATCAAATCGGAACCAACAATGCGAATTGCCGCGGCTGTGGCAGCAAGTGGGACGGCCAGAAACCCGCTCCGATCGGGCAGTTCAAGCCAAACGCGTTTGGCCTCTACGACATGGCCGGAAATGTCTGGCAGTGGACGGCGGATTGCTGGCACGGCAACTACGGCGGCGCGCCTGCAGACGGCTCGGCGTGGCTAACCGGCGGCAACTGTAATTCGCACATGGCGCGTGGCGGCGCCTGGGACTACGGGCCGAGCCGGCTACGCTCGGCCGATCACGACGGCTATGCGAGCGGTACGCAGATTTTCTATCTCGGCCTTCGCGTGGCAAGGACGCTCGGTCCGTGACCGCCGGCGCATCCGCGGCAGTCTATTTGAACCGGCAGATTCCACGAGCTACCAAGCGGACGACTGCGTCACCATACGTATTGGGCAAAGGATTCTTAACCTTGAGCCAATGCATGGACCGGCCGGTGGCTGGATCGGCCAGAGCGGTAGACCGAGCTGTGTCGCTTCGACACGAAGCCGTCGAACTTGAGCTCGAACAGCCAATCGCCATGGTCGAAGGCTTCTGCCCGCAGGACGGGATTGATCAACGTCAGCATGCCGGGCTGTCGCGCGCCCGCGCGGCAACACTCACGGCCCGCAGGCGCTGTGAGCTTAGGCCACCGCCGCGAGCGCTTTGCGCTTCCTGCATCACCCGAGCAGACCGAGTGCCTCTGGCAGGTCGAATGTTGCCGCCTGCAGGATAAGAGCGTGGCGATTTTTCACGTTAAGCTTCTGAAAGATATTGTGGACGTGAAGCTTCACCGTGCCATCGCTTACCCCTAAGTGCCGTGCCACTTCCTTGTTACTCAGACCGCGACTGACCAGGACCGCAACCTGGCATTCGCGGGGCGTGAGGTCGCGCCGCCAACTTTCCATTACCGCTTTCATGCGAGTTAGCACGGACGACAACACACGCGCCCGTCTCGTCAACTATCCCCCGTTTGGGGGATAATCGGTTGACTTTTTGAATTAGCGAGACAGAAGGAAGGCCCTGAGCAACATCGCGGCAATATCACGGCTATTGACAACAGGCGGCGACGGCGAAATCGCTACCGGCACGCCTGCAAGCTCGGCTGCGAAGGCATCGTATCGAAGCGGCGCGGCTCGCTCTATCGCTCCGGCCGCTCCAGACATTGGCTCAAAGTCAAGAACCCGGCAGCTCCGGCAGTGCGGCGCGAGGCCGAGGAGGATTGGACGCCGCGTTGAGAGCTGCAGCCTGATCGATTAAGTCGAGCGCCGCTTGCTGACGTTGCTCCTCAAGGAACCTGTCAAGTTCTCGGCCGAGGGCTTTGAGGATTTCAGGTCGGAGGCACGCGATCTCAAGCTTCTTCGCCTGCCGACGTGTGCTCTGCCGTGTGCGCTTTTTGGTCATGACACTCCCTGGACGATCGAGTCCGACAAATGCTGTATGTCACGGAGATAGCTTCACCGGCGTCACTGGCCTGTAACATGCGTCACATCAAGTCGGATGTGAGTGTTCCAAGTGTGCTGTCAATCACCTGACTTGATCGGCAGCGCCACCAGCCTCGACCGCTGGGTCTCGGGGACTTTGAACAGCTTGATTGCTGTCGCAATGGCTGCCGCTTCATCCGGTGCCCAGACGAGGCCGAGATACTGCCCCCTGACGCGCCCCAGGGTGATCCGCCAATGGCGAAGGGTACCCGTGGATTTGTTAGGCTCGCGCGGCATGCACGGAGCATAGACCCGACCGATGGGCATACGAAAACCACTGGCTGCCCGGCTTCAACTTCAATGTCGAGGAATGGGACGAGCGTGGGCAGACCTACGAGACGCTAGCGATCTGCCGCACACTCGATCTGGCGCGTGTGGCGTTCGCGGCTGCGATCGCCGAGAAGCCCGCCGGCCGGTTCATGGTTTGACAACCTTTCTATGTTATCAACAGCATGCCCCACCAGCCGTTGCGCTATCTTCGGCTTCCGGCAAATCATGAGCTACGTCGAAGCTCTCTTTATTGTTGTGCTTACCGCCATTGCTTCGGCAATGGTCACGCTCTTTATTCGCGGTGCATTAGACCTCGATTTCCGTCGACGACACTATGAAATCGGCAATTCAATTTACCTGCAGTTAGGAGTCGTGTTCGCAGTCCTGCTCGCATTCGTGTTTAATGAAGTCTGGGGCGAATACAATCTCGCAAAGCAGGCCATCAACGGTGAATGTGGCGCACTGCACGGAGCCGCGATCCTTGCGCACGATCTACCGGAACGACAAGGACTGAGCGTTGAACAAGCTATTCTGAACTATGCCAACACGGTGAAAAATGTCGAGTGGACGGCGCTAGAACACCGAGAAGAAAGCCCGGAAGCGTTAAGCGCGTTCGTGGCTGTGGTCAATGCCGCTGGGCTCTTGAATATAACACGACCAGCCGATTCGACTATTCAAAATCAAATCTTGTCGCTGCTAGCCCAAGCCCACGCCTATAGAGAAACTCGTATCTTCCAGGCAAACCAGGGCGTGCCGATCATCATTTGGCTGGTCTTGTCATTTTACGGCTTCGTACTCGTGTTATTCGTGTTGCTTGCGGGTGTTGAATTGCGAATTGTACACCTGCTCTTCACGTCGTCTTTTACCTCCTCCGTGGTGTTACTTCTTATCGTCATCAGAGTGCTAGACTATCCGTTTGGGGAGCACTGGCGCTGAGCAATAGCAACTTTATCAAGACAATTGATCGCGTTACCCGGCTGACTGGCGCTAGCTGAACATCGGTCCGCCTCTTGGCTTCAGATCAGCGCTTCAAAAATTTGACCTAACCAGTGCAGGGGTGCCAAGCCCGCCGACTTCGCCGACACTTCCACGCCTTCCGAGCGCCCCTACCTCCAGAAGTCCTTGAACGGCACCGCGCTCAATTGCGTGTAGCGCGTCGTGTGCGCGGTCGAACGATGGCCGAGCCAATCCTGGACGCGCCTCGTGTCGTGACCGGCATTGGCCAGCGCGTAGCCGCAGGCGTGCCGCAGCATGTGGGCGTGAACCAGAAAGGCGAGGCCAGCGCGCGCGCACCGATGAGCTTGAGGTGGTGATTGACGGCGTCCGGCGTGAACGGACCGCCGCGCTCGGTGGCGAATACAAAGGCCGAATCCGGCGCGACTGCGCCATTTTCAAGTTGATTTAGATAACTTCGGGACTCCCACATGGGCGATGTGGTTGATCAGGTTCGTGTCAAAGACTTCGGCGCGCTCATCTACCTTAATTCCCTCCAACGTGACCATGGTTTCGGATCTGAAGCGCACGATGCGGCCATCTTTAAGGGCCTAGTGAACCTTTATAAAGCTGCCGTGATCGGGGTCTTTGACATAAACCTGAGGCCGCACGGGCCTTATCAAACGTGTTCGTGTCAAACGTGACTTTCAACATCCCAAACGCCCCGCGTCTACTTATGCTTGCTATTGATGAAGTCCCGCGAGCGCCCGGAGCGATAGCGTGAGCCGAGCCGCATCAATCCGTCAGTGGGGGACATGTCGCCCTTGCCAAAGACCTGATGATAGATTGGACCATACTCAGCGCGATTCGAAGGTCATGGTTTTTGCTTTCTCCCCAAAAACGAAGCGTCGCTCTTCACTCCGGCGGCAGAAATGTTTCACCGCGGTCCGCGAAGCGCGAATCCCGGTAATCGGCCAGAGCATTGGACAGGTTTAGCGTCGCCGGGCCAGGCATGCTGGCGAAGTTCGGACGATCAATCAGTTTGGTCAGTTCGTCGCACAATTTGAGCAGCAGTTGCTCAAGGATGTAGTCCGAGGCAACGTCGTCCCATCGTATCATCATCCCGATCGATTGTGTTCATGAACACGACGACGGCGCGCTCGATTGCGGCATCGGCTGCCCGAAACTGTCGATCCGTTCCCTTGCTCATCGGGTCTCCTCCCCACGGCCGTCGATGCAGCTGGCAAATCCAGCGACCCGGAGGTGGTGGCGATTGAGTTGCAGGATGCTACCCAATCTTTGCCCCCGAAGCTTGCCCCTCGCTGCGCGACTGCGTTCGATTATTTCAACGTGTACAATGATCCGTCACCGGGAGACGGGGAAAAGGAAATATCGGCCCGATCCAATTTCTCCCCAACCGGTGTGGCTTGCCAGAATGGGCTGTGTTGCCCCTGGGCTCCCTTCATGGGGCCGACGTCTCCTTCTGGTAGAAGGCATTACCACCTGCCACGAGCACATAGTGCATGTTGGTGTAAGGGAAACTCAGCCCCGTCTGATGAAAGAACATCGCATCGCCGACGGCAGTTTCGCGCTTGCCGGCAAGGATTTCATCAGCGATGCGCTCGACCCGCCGCTCTTCGTCGGACTGCATCGGTTTCCAAAGCACGCCGCTGTCGAATTGTCCCGCTTGGCCCACGACGCCACAAATCGTCTTGGGATATGCAGGCGATGCGACGCGATTCATGACGACCGTTCCGACTGCTAGCAGGCCATCCTCGCTCGATCGGTTGGATTCGAAGTACATAGCACGCGTCAAGCATTCGCGTTCATCGGTCGTGGACGCAAACCCCGTTGCGAAAGGAAATGTACTGCAACCCCCAGCCGAACAGCAGACGCAGATAAGCGTGAGCATCGAAAAGAGGCGTGGTAGCGGGTTCTCCAGCATCTCCGCGATCCCTGGCGTAAACCTGAGGCATTCCTCGTTAACAAGTCTTTCGGCCTCGCAAGTGACGTCAGCATACGTTCAGTCTTAGTTAACGCGACCATCAATTTGAGAGCAAGGCTGCCAATGTGAACTCCAGCCCCTTGCGGCCGCCGCCTATCGCGAGCCGCGATAACGGACAACCGTGGAGTAATCATGAACCGTGGTAGAGAAGCGCTCTTCAGGTCTGCGGAATCCACCACTGCCCGCGCTGGCTGCGGACGCCGGGGCGCGCTGCCGCGCCGCGGCTGCTTCCAGCGCAGCGACCGGATCGGGCTCATAAATGGAGAGCCCCATCCTGACGAGGCGCCGCGCCAGCAGCCATGCAGCCACACGGTTTGAAGGAGCATCTGCTCCCCGCCAACATGGATAACCGCGGGCCTCGGGGCGCGGGCGCAACGCTATGTCGGTACGCAACACGTGCCAAGCGATTGCCTTCTTGACCCATGTTGCGCCTCGTGCTGCAGGGGAGGAGGTCACTAGGGCCAGACCATTCCAACTTCCCGTGCGGCGAGTACGCGGGCCGATGCGCCACCCAGATCAGTTATCGGGGCAGGCAGGACTGATGGAAATCCGGCCTCGGTTGGGCGTTGTTGCGGAGAGGTCCGCGATGGCGCGAGTAGAACGCGAAGGGCAGCGTGGTGAGGCTGCGGCGGTGCAGACTGCCGAAAGCGTGGCGCAGCACAGCCGAACACTCGCCGAAACCGCCAAAGAGGTGGAACAGTCATCCACGCAAATTGAAACCAGCGCCGATCGAACCACTCGGCTCGCCGCCGATCGCACCATACTGGCGGCGGAGCGCACCTACGCATCCTGGGTGCGCACCGGCCTGTTTTCATTGGCAAGCGGCATCGGCGCGCGCGCTCTGCTTAATGGCGTGCTCCCGGAATGGCTGATTCAGGCTGACGCTAGCATGCTGGTCCTGTTCAGCATCTTTTGCTTTGGCGCGGCGATATGGCGTCATCTCAATCCAGGGCCGCCACCGCCGCTTCCCAATGTGCGGCGGCTTCCGGGCGGTCTCCTGATTATCGTCAATGTCTTTTTGGCGCTTGTCTCGATCGCTGCTCTCATTGGGACCTGGGCCGCGCCGCGCTAGTCAAGACACGGCTTACCCCGCGACGGAGGATTACCATTTTTCGCCCGGTGACCATATCCGCTTCGATGGCAGATGTCGGGGGCAAAGCAGAAGTCCAACTGGCGGTCAGATTCTGAGGGTTTTGACCCACAGCAAACGTCAACGCTTCCTTATTGGAACGATCGCAGGTCGCGAGCACTTGGTAGGCAAAGGAGTGATTCGTGGCAACCGAACCCAAGAGACAAGAGCCGGATATTCCACCACAAAAGCCGGATATCCAGCCGGAACCAAGGCCCGAGGAAATTCCTCAGGATAAGGATTTCCCAGAAAAAGAGTCCCCGCCTATGCAGCTTTAGGGACTTGCCTCAACAAGTCTGGCTGCTTTCGCCATGGGCGCATTAACGCTTGGGCGAACGCTGCTCCGCGCCAAATTAGGAATGGACCAATGCCTTCCCGCGCCTTTGCTGGCTCTTTGTCTTCCCGGCGCTATTCGCGCACGGACGTCTCGCTACATCCCGTCGCGGTGGGTGTTGCGGCCGCGGCTGCAGCGCTCACGATCTCCGCACTGGTCAATCGCGTAATTGCGAAGAACGCCGAGCGGAAGAACCCGCCCATCGGGAAATTTATCGAAGTCGGCGGTGTCCGCCTGCACTACATCGAGCGGGGCCAGGGAGAGCCGCTGGTTTTGCTGCATGGTAAGGGTAGCATGATTTAGGATTTTTCTTCCAGTGGCCTGTTAGACAAAGCAGCTCGCAAATATAGGGTTATCGCATTTGACCGCCCTGGATTTGGCTACAGTATGCGCCCTCGTCTCACTGTCTGGACGCCGAAAGTGCAAGCGGACCTTATTTGTAAAGCCCTCGGACAGATTGGGATTTCGCGCGCAATCGTGTTTGGCCATTCATGGGGGGCATCAGTGGCAATTGCGCTCGCGCTGCAGGCTCCCGAACTGGTCACGCGCTTGATCCTCGCTTCGGGATATTTTTATCCGACCGTTCGTAGCGACGTTCTTGCCTCGTGGCAGGCGATCCCAGTGTTTGGAGACATCATAAGCCATACCGTGTCTCCTATTTTAGCGAGGATGATGTGGCCAGCGTTGACGAGGAAAATCTTCGGACCCTCAATCGTGCCAAGGAAGTTTGCAGGATTCCCGAAAGAGATGGCCCTGCGCCCCTCACAGCTTCGCGCCAGCGCTGCCGAGTTGGCGCTCCAGATACCCGCCGCCTTCGCCCTGCATAAGGATTACGCCGTCCTGACGATGCCCGTCGCCATCATTGCCGGCGAGGATGACAAGCTAGTCGACACAGAAAAACAGTCAGCTCGACTTCATCGGGAAATCCGCCACAGCACGTTACGCCGCGTCGCAGGGGTCGGACACATGGTGCACCAATCTGCCACGGAAGCGGTAATGGCGGCGATCGACGAAGCTCAAGATGCGAGCCTGAGGAGAGTTCCAAGCGACAGCGGATCGTTGGCTCTTTCAGAAACGCCATAGCCTTAGCGGCAGCAACCAAGTCCGTCGACTGACGATAGTGCAATTGCCGATCTCTGGATCGCAGGCGTAACCTTGGACAGGAGCTTTCGTCACGATCGGCCATTGCCATGATCACCGATAGAACGGAAAACACGCATGGATCGCGAACACGTCAAGGGAGCGGCCGATAGGGTACTCCGTCGATTTCGCTGACTCTTCCACGTCCGGATTTTCAAGCCCCGTCTGTCCTCTGAAAATTACGCCGACGCTGCTCGCCCGCGCCGCCGCCCCTATTGAACGAGCCAATCAATGTACGTTGGGGTCAAAATCAGTCCTGACGCCGTTGCCGCGATTTTGTCTTACAACGCCGCCCGACAGCAGGCCGAGTCTCTTTCCAGGCGTCGAACGCGCTTATTACCGGCCCAGTTTTTCGCCCCAACTTGCGAGCCTCTTCTTTAAGTACTGACGACATTTCGGGCAAGATTTAGGCTCCTTTACTTTCGGTCTCCACTGATAAGCGCAATGAGGATTGGTGCAAGTGATCAGTTGATCTGCCGACCTAACTGATTGCAGCCGACTAACCGTTGGTACAGACCGTCTCCTCACGCTGCCTCGCGATGAGTTCATCATATGCTTTCCTCCATACCACTAACGTAGAAGCAGCACAGCAAGGATGGCGGCCAGTAAGCAGTTACCGATGAACTGTGCAATCAACACATCAACGATGTGTTCCTGCTCATGTCCGCCGACCATATCCGAGCTGACGAAGCGGCGGAGTCGACAGCGTCTTTCAAGCCCGTTGCTCCCAAGTAGCGACAGTCGCGTGCGAGTTGTCTGTTCGACCAGCCGTCGGCTTTGCCGTACCTGATCTTCGGTCACTGGTTTGTTCCCAGCAATGAAGACTGAACTATGGAGGGCGGTAGGGTCGTCAAATCCCCCGCTTTGCGGTGATATGCAGCGCGACTACTTCACCATTACCCAGGCCGGCTGCAGAATTGGATACGCGAGTAGTCCGATCACGGCGGTCGCTGCGATGAGTAGCGGATTGCTGACCTTCCAGCGAAGCAGCACGGCCAGCGCCGCAACGCCGATGAGAGCCGTCAGCCAGTCTCCGATGGCGATGCGACCGAGCAGAATGCAGGCTCCCAAAATGGTTCCAATCGCTGCCGCGTAGGCGCCCCGGACAAAGCCCTGCACGTTGGAGTTGCCGCCATGCCGCGCCAGCAGCGGGGCCGCAACCAGAACGAAGATAAATGACGGAAAGAAAATAGCGATGGTCGAGACCAGCGAGCCCCAAAAGCCGGCGACCAGATAGCCAACGAACGTTGCGGTAATGACCACGGGACCGGGACTGATCATGCCAACGGCGACGGCGATCAGAAATTGCCGCTGATCCACCCAGCCATATTGCTGCACCAGGCCCTGTTGGAGGAACGGCACGATGACGAGCCCGCTGCCGAAAGTGAGTGAGCCAGCCTTGAGAAAGAAAAGAAGCAACTTCGCCAGTGTCGAACTCGACGCCACCGGGGCGAGCACCGGCAGCGCAGCTACCGACATCGCCACCGGCGGCGGCCGCCGCTGCAAAAGGTTGCCGTAGTATAGGATGCCGATAATGCCCGCTCCGATGAACAGTAGCGCAACTTCCGCCTGCAAAATCACCGTCACGACCAGACAGGCCCCGGCGAGCAACCATTGCAGCCGGTCTTCCATGCCGAGCTTGGCGAGCCGGTAACAGGAATGGAGGATCAGCGCGATGACGGCGGGGCTGACGCCGTAGAAGATGGCGGTCACTGGCTTGAGGTCGCCGAGATAAACGTAGAGCGCGCCGAGCGCAGCGACGATGACAAAATTCGGAAAGATGAAGGCCCAACCGCCGATCCAAGCGCCCCAGAAGCCGCCGCGCAGATAGGCGATGTAAATGCCGACCTGAATGGCGAGAGGTCCGGGCAGCGACTGACAGATGGCGATGGCCTCGCGCATCTGCTCCTTGCTCAGCCAGCCGCGCTCGGCGACGACCTCCCGCTCCATCTGGCCGACCAACGCCACTGGTCCGCCAAAACCTAATAGGCCGAGACGAAGAAAATAGAACAGCAGCTCCGTTAGGCGGCCGCTTTTGGGTGCGGCTTCCATGGTCAGAGTTCCCTCCGGTGATTGGCCGAGCAGATGAGAATCATCGCGTTTGCCTCGGAAAGGTCGTTGGGCCGACGCTTTGCGGCCCAACGATTGTGGGGCACCTAGCTCTTGCTGTTGGCCATCTTGTCCAAGGCGGCGCGCAGCCCCTTGGCGAGTTTGATGGCGTCGTCGTTGGCCCAGAAATGCATGAAGAACAGGCGCGGCTGTTCATCCAGCATGTGGCTGTGCAGCGCGGTGATCTCGATGCCGCCCGCGCGCAACGCCTGGATGACCGGATTGACCTCGTCAGCGGCCAGTACGAAGTCGCCGGTGATCGCGGCCTTACCTTCGGTCGTCGGCTGGAAATTGATGCCGGTGGCGAGGCCCAGCGGCCCAGGCGGAGTCAAGGGCGTTCCGCCCATCGTGACCGGATCGCGCCGCGGCACGCCGAATTGGTAGACGCCGCCGACCGCCCGGCCCTTGACGCCGATGATCTGGTCGAGCTGCGCGGTGTCAAGATCGACTGCGGGCGGCGGGGCGGCCGCGGCGGGCGGCGTCAGCGGAGTCTTGCTCTCAGCGAGCGCAGCGTGGATGGCGGTCGCCAGTGCGACCGGATCGCCATGGCCGCCAAGGTGCAGGTAGTAGGTGGCCGGATTGGACCGCAGCAGGTGATTGTGCACCGCTGTGATTTCGAGCCCGCTCTCGGTCAACTTCGTCAGCACCGGAGTTATCTCAGTGGCCAACAGGACGACATCGCCCATCACCATGGCTCCCCCATGCATCGGCTTGAACGCGACCCACCCGCCGAGCGCTAGCGCCGGCTTGATGGTCACGCCATCGAGCGTCACGGAGAGATCGCTGCGCGGAAAACCGTAGCGATGCACGTCGCCGGATACGACGGCGGCCTTGCGGCCCAAGGAATTGTCGACTTTCTGCCAGTCAACCTCCTGAGCGCCGGCGGCGGTCGCCCACGTCAGGATGGCGCCGACCAACAGAAATGCAGAAACCAAACGCATGATTCTTTCTCCTTTGTTTTCGGGGCCGTCCGCTATTCGCGAGCGCCGACCCGCTAGGCGCCCCTCAACCCAAATTCGCGAGTAGCTACGCAACGTGCCGGTGGCGATCTGCCTCACGCCGCGGCCGGCGCCTTTGCCGGCCAGTTGTGGGTTTCCGCCTGCAACGACCGGCACCACGTGTAGAGCGCGTCGTACATCACCATGCCGTGCGCGAGCATCTCATGGTCATTCGAGAAGTTGGCCGAGAGCCCGAGCGAGATCGCGAACAGGCCGCCGCATTGCGGCGACAGGTCGTGATGCGATGTGTCGGCGCCGCGCACAATTTTTGCCAGATGATTAAGCGGAGCGTCCGCTATCTCATAGATGCGCATGATGGTGTCGAACGAGCAACGATCACCCTCGTGCGCGAATTCGACACCCTCGATGTCATAAGGCGTGGCGCCAAGCTCTTTGGCGAGACCGATCACCTTCTCGGTGGGCACGTAAAGAAACTGAGCGTTTGGATCGATGAAGCGGCGGATCATCCACGGGCAGGCGATGCGGTCGATCTTTGGCCGCTCCCGCGTGATCCATTTGTGCGAAATGGTCTCGGTCTCACGTCGGGTTGGCAGTCCCTGCCGAACCCAATCGGCGATGCCACCCTCCAAATAAACCGAGGCGAACCCGATCGCCCGCAACGCAGCGGCCATCTTCTGGCTGACTTCCCGGCCGTCTGTACAATAGACAACAATCAACCGGTCGCGCGGCAGGTCGTGCGTCCACTCCTCGGCACTCTTAGGCGAGCGTCGGCAGGCAGAAACGATTAGCCTGTTTGGGGGCTCCAAGTCGTCTTCGCGCCGGACATCGAGAACGATAGGCGCGGCAGCGCTGCCAATGGTGGCGTAAAGTTGTGATCGTGAGATGAAACTTTGGTTCCCGTCCATGCGCAAACCTCCTCGACAAAGCGAGAGCCGCGCAGAGCTTGGACGGAACCCGTCTGACGGGGAGTCTGCATTTTTCCCCGGTACCTGGGATTATATTGGAGCAGCACCACGGATGCAAGCTCTCATAGCCTCAAAAAACGAGCTCCGAGGCATTGCCGACCCGGAGCCATCTGGACGCGGTTGTCGTGCTTGCTCCTCGTCTTTGATGCCATTGCGATGTCATGAGTTATCTGCGCTCGGGCCTCATCGAAAATAGCGGAACGGATGGGTTGGAATTCGACTTCAAATTCTCCCTGGTCGGCGACGGACGCGTCGGTGCCGTCAAACGGACGGTAAGCAAGGTGCGGGATAGGACAAGGCCATCGCAGCGAGGCGGGCGAAGGCCACGAGACGCACGCCGCAAACGTTGCCGATCTGACAAGCATCACGCACGATCGGACCGCCTCCCTTTCTCAAGGCTGCGGCTTGAACACCCAGATAGCAGCGGCTTCGGTCAGCGTAGCGCGGACCGCCAGCAACAGAACGTCAAGATCGGGCACGAACAACGACGAGCGGGCGCCGACAATGGTCGGGATGCGCGCCAGCCGTCGATAGGCGTTTCCCTGCGACGCGAACACGTCGATCGCTCCCGCGCCGCAACTGATATAGATGCGGCTGCGCTTGGGATCGACGAACAGATCATCGGAATCGCCGCATGTGTCGGCCTTGGTGAAAACCGTGCCGTCTTCGCCTAACACGATCAGCCGCGGCGGATTGCGCGAAACGACCAAAACACGGCGGTTCGCAGGGTCGAGGGCCATCGGGAAATTGCCGCCTTCGCGCAGCGGCCATTTCGCCTTTTGGCGTCCCGTGACGCCGTCGAGAACGACGATCGCATGGACGCTCGGGACATCTACGAAGACTTGCTTCGGTTTGCCTCCGATTTGGAAGCCCTCGGGATGCGCCGGCAGTCGTGTGTCGCCGAACTTCTTCTGGCTCGCTACGTCTATAGCGGCGATCGCCCCTTCGCCGTGGCCGACCAGAACGCGACTGGCATCGGCATCAAATCGAACATTATCGGCGTCGCTGCCGAGATCGATCCGGCCGGCGGTGCTGTAGTCGGCGCCGCGAAATAGCCGCACAGATCCGTCGCGGGCATTGGCAACGTAAATCGTGTCTTTGGAAGGCACGAAACCGACACCCTGCGGATCCGCCAAGCCGTCGATGGTGAGGGCCTTCTTGCGTGCCGCAAGATCGACGACGCCGATACTGTCTTTGCCCAGTTCGGCAACGAACAGGCGCCGCCCCGCCACATCGATCGCCATGTGATCAATACGACCCCGCACCCGGCCGAGCGGAATCTTGGCATCAAGCCGCAGCGGCTCGGCGGCATTCGCACCGGCCCGTGCGGCTGTCGATACAGTTGGATGTTGGAAGGCGGACAGCAGCAAGAAAAACGAGACGGAGGCCGCGCTAGGCGCCTGCCGCAACAGCTCATGCCACAAACGATCTAGGGCTGATGCTCCGTCCATGCGCAAACCTCCTCGACAAAGCGAGAGTTGCGCAGAGCTTGGACGGAAGCCGTCTGACCGGGAGTTTGCGTTTCCCCGAATGCTTCTACGCTAAGCCGTTGCGCTCGACTGTGCAAGCTCCCCATTGGCGTGATCGCCTTGGCAACCAAACTAAGAACCGTGCTCATGCCCGCCGCCAATATCAACGCCCCTTTCGGCGCAACGCAACGCCAACTTGCCGTCGATCACGACGGCCGGAACGGATCGAATGCCAAAGTCTTTGGCCGAGGGGACGTTCCGCATTTAACGTGGGGAGAGGAATCGCTGGGCGATGTCAGACATCGATTCAGTTCGTTGAAGTGCGCAAGAACCAAGGAGGAAGCTGGTAAGCTGAAGATTGAACACCCCGGTTATTACTTTCGTTCATTTTCCGGCAAACGCAATTATGCCCCGCCCATGAGCGAAAGCACTTGGTTCCGCTTCACCAATATAGAGTTGAACAACGATCCCGATGGTTGGATTGGCGGTGGCGATCAAGTTGGCGTGGTAACAAGCTGGACTCATCCCGGCGCAAGAGAACTCGATTTCACTCCTGACAAGATTGTGGCTATTCAGCAAATCGTGCGCCAACACCGATACAGGGAAGATGTTCGCGCTGAGATGTGGGTGGGAAAGGCCGTGGCCTTGGCGCTGGGATTAGACCTTTCAGGCAATCGCGACCAGATCAAGAAATTGTTGCAGCGGTTGTTTAGGGACAGGTTCCTCGAACTCGAAGCGGGCCAAGGCGAGGACCGTCACTCCGATATGTTCGTAATCGTCGGCCCTGGACCCTCAGGCGCGGGGCGCGGAGGTTATGGGACTCCGCGGACTAACCTCCGCTCCTCCGCGCGCGGAAGCGCGGAGGTTAGTGTCCCCCTTTAGGGGGACTAACTTCCGCTCCGCGCGCTTTTGCGCGGAATGAAAGATTTTAACTCCCGCGCAGACCGCCGCACTTGGGCGAAGAGAAGGAGGTGTTTGGACAAGCCAATGGGTCGCCTACCTCCGCTCCGGTCGCGGGGGCTATCGACCTTCGACCTTTTGCCTTTGCCCTTTTGCCTTGGAGCTTTCTGAATTTGAAACGTGCTCAAAAAGTCTGCAAGGTCGGCAAAGGGCGGCGGCGGGGGCGCGGCGGCGCCATCGCCAGCAAATCCGCATCGCCGCCAGCATCGCCACGATTTGCGCATCAGCATCGCCAGCACAAAGGGCGGGGGCGGGAATCATGAAATTTCAACAACAGCCACACCTAGCGGCGGCGGAGTGGCTCGAAATATTTCGAACAACACAAAAGTCGAAACGCATTTATTCCAAGCGATTTAACCCTGCCAGGGGCCACATTCTCGTCGTCCTAATAACCTACGCGTCATCGTGATTGTCCACGCCACCTCCTTCGCTGAACATCCGCCGATAACCCCCGACTCTTTAAACCTTCATCTCCGCACAAGCGGAGATGAAGTCACACGCGCGCATACAGGCGCGAAACGGGTTTTCGGCTAACCTATTTCGCGCCGCCCGCGCCAGCAGATTATTTTGTTGATTTTGTCGGTGCCGGCTTCTTGTCGGCACGACTGTGAGCTATGGCCTGCCCATGGGCTGTTTCGCGGCCGCACCGCCTGCGGCGCCGGGTGCCGTCGGCGCAGTCCTTTGCTTTGGTGCAGCCTGCATGTGCAGCGGCTTCGCCGGTTTTTTTGTCGCGCGCTGGTGGTGCGGGGCCAGCTTGTAGTCTTGCTGCGTCGCCCCGGGGGAAGCGGCGAAAGCTGGAGTTGCGGCCAGCAATACGGCCAAGACAATCGTGGTTTTCATGGGCGTTCCCTCCGTCGGTAGCTCATTACCAAAACTGTTGGGCAGCCATAGTTCCGGGTCGGAATCGGCCTGTCCTGGCTAAAAATAAAATTCTCTCCCGCGCCTTTAGGAGGCCTCGCCGAGCGGCCTTTCCCGTTCCCAAGGGTAGGCCCGATCCGGAGCCTTTCCACGCTCATAGCGCGATTTACCTATCCTAAACGCATAAGTAGCGATAGTCTTAGGATCGAGGGCCGGGGGCCCAATGCCCAACGGCCCGCGACCACGAGGGAAGACAAATGCACTGGCCAGTCGGTCCATTTGTCGTAGTCGAGCGACACGATCACTTTCAGGTTCGCCGGGTCCGCACGATCCTCGCCCAGTACGACAATTATCAAGACGCCGAAGATTTTGCCTTTACGCCGTTGGCTAGGCGAGCATCACAATTCTCACGAAGAGGATTTTGTAAATGAGCCGAGAGCCAATATCGTTGACCCCTGATCAGTTATCCGCCGTCCGCAGCGGCGCCGCCGCGATTCCTTCTTGTTACAGCGAGCGATTTTTCAATAGCGTCCTCGATGAGCTTTTAGGTCCGATCCTTATCGCGTGACCGATGACGATGTAATCCGCGCTATCGAAAATGTGCGCGGGGCCTTTCACACTTTCGATAATTTAGACGATTGCTGTTCAGGAGCAAATATGCCGTCCTTTCTCATCGTATCCAAGATGCAACACGGTCAGCCTATGCGCTGCTTTGTCCCCCCAACGCTACAGGATCTCCTGACAAACGCAGCGCCACGCCGGTAAAGGCGACAATTTCAGAACGTACAATCATTATCGATGACGAGCCGGGCCCGCGCGCGATCATCTCCTGCGTCGGGCAAAACGGTACGACCACCTATTTGATCAATGGCTCCACGCAACAAGTCCGCAATCGCGAACGACGTATTGCGCTAGCCAAGGCTACGGCGCAGCTACAGCAACTTGCGTCGCGCCTGCGGCCGCTCGCCGCCACAAGCTCCGAACCCGAACCCGTCGCCGAAGCATTGCAGATGATCTTCGATTGGCTCGCTGACGAGCGCGAGGGAGTCAACAATGCTCGATGAGTCAAAAAGGAATGGCCATGCCGCGCCATTGCCGCGCCGCACTACCGACGCTCAGCTCGCGCGAATTGAGAAGCGGCTGGCCGCGATAGCCGACGCGAACGAGCAGCGTATTGCCGTTTTACGCGATGCTATCGCCGACTTTACCGCCGCCGAATTTCGCGAGCGTGACGAGCAGATCGCTGCTTTGAAAAATGAGGTTGCTGAGTTACGAAACAAGATCGAAATTAAACCACCCTCGATCAGCAAGTCGCCGAGATAGCAAAACAGCTTGATGCCAGGCAACTCGCCAGAGATGAAGCCAAGCGCGGACCAAAAGGAGACAAAGGCGAGCGCGGCGCGAGAGGCGAGCCAGGCAAACCAGGACCAAGAGGACCAGCAGGCAAGCCCGCGGCCGAGCTAACACTTCATAGCTGGAATATCGACGTAGCCAAGTACCGCGTGATTCCAATTCTCTCAAACGGACAGACCTTACCCGAATTGAATCTGTGGCGGTTCTTTGAAGCCTACTTTCGCGGCACAAGCTCATGATTAGCCCCCGCGCTATCGTCGCCAGCGTTCTGCGGCCCTTACTCCGCGCCGTAGAAGGGCAACCCAGACCAGGGCCATGGCGACTTCCTATCAGCGGCGGTTGGCTTCCAGCGGACGTAGGCAATACATGGAACTGGTGGCAGCTCGGCCATTCGCTCGCCGCCGGTCCCCACCGCAGCGCAATCGTAGAGGCTGTTAGGTCACTTCTATTCGGGAACACTTATGCAGTCGCGTTGCGCTCGCATCGCTTTGAGATAGACGAGCTACACCTGATGGATCCCAGCATGTCGGCTCCAGCGGTCGCCGAGACGGGCGAGATTTTTTATAAGCTGGCCGGCAAGGATGTGATTCAGCGCCAGCTCGGCGAACAGCAATTGATCGGTCCCGCGCGTGATGTGTTGCATATCCGCTTGCATTCCAGTGGTCACTACCCGAACCCGCTGATCGGCGAGACGCCGCTGATCGCCGCCTATGGCGACCCCGCCATGTTTGAAAGTATGAAGTACCAGCAAGAGCAATATTTGCAAAATCGAGCTGCGCCGTCCGCCGTTCTCACGACTGACCTTCATCTCGATGCCAATCAAGTGCAAAATTTGCGGGATCGCTGGAACGAGCAGGCGAAGGGCTTACACTCGGGCGGCGTTCCGATTTTAACGCATGGTCTAAAGGTTCACCCTTGGACGCAGCCCGCGGCAGCGCGGGATTTGCAGCTCGCGGAATTGCGCAAACTAACGGATCAGCACGTTGCCTTGGTTTTTAGAATTCCGCTGCAAATTTTAGGTCTAGGCAGCGCACCTGCTGGGCGCGACCGAGCAGCTTTATGCGTCCTGGCTCGCCTCCGGTTTAGGATTTTGCCTAAACCTAGTCGAGGAAAGTTTCGACAAGTTCTTCAATCTCGCGGGCCAGCCCGACGAGTACACCGAGTTCAACACCGACGCTCTGCTGCGCTCGGCGCAGAAGGATCGAATTGAGGCTCTGGTAAGGGGCGTGCAGGGCGGCGTGTTTAGTCCGAACGAGGCGCGCAATCAGGAGGGGCTGGATAGCGTCGAATATGGGGGCGAGCCAAGGGTTCAAGCCCAAGTCGTGCCATTAAGCGCGGCGGGCGCGATCCCTTCCGCGCCAGCAGCAACCCCCGCGCCGACGCTGCCAGACGAAATCAAGCGGCGCGACCTCGACGCTTTGACCGAGCGCTTCAAGGTCAAGCGGTTGGAGGCAGCGGAGCCGCGCAAGCCTGTTATTAGAAGAACCCGCGTCAACAGTTGATGAAACACCGTTTGCACCGATGCAAAGAAGAGTAGACGTTGCACGCGCTATTGGCGCGTCGCTGCGAAGTTATTGCGAGAAGAGCAGCGTTTAAGGGCACATTTGCTAACACTGTAACGTATTGCTGGTCCAGCATCCGCGAACTGACCAGAAAAGAACGTTCTTCCGACAGTCTATGGTGCTAAGCGCAAGGATGTGCGCACCGTTGCGCACCTGGCGAGGATCGCGCCGTGCATCGAAAAGCGGGCAGTTGAGCAGGACGCGGGAACCTACCGGGCTTTGCCACTCGGGCGCAGCGGGCGCGGCCGATTTCCGGGGGGCGCGGCCCTCAGCATGAGCGACCGCCGACAGCGAATGCGCCGCACGGCAAGTTGTTTGTTAAACGCCTCAAGGGATCGAACGACACGCTGGTGCCGATCAGCGCTGAACTTCGCGCCGCCATCGATGCCGCTAGACCTGTTCCTCAGAGTTGCACAGGGGGTGATTCTTTCTCGGGGACGTCCTTTGTCCTAGGGGAATTTCTGCCCGCGCGCCATTCCCGCACCTGACTTACCTCGCGACCCAACGCGCACACCGCGGCTTTCTGTGGAAGGCCAATGAACACGGCCCCTTTCGTTAATCGTAAACGTCGGAACTAGCCGTAGCTCTTTAGCAGCCTGCCACGCTGGCGTTGGAACCGCTTTCGCACGAGGTTCGATGCAGGAACCGGTTGGCTCTGCCGTTCGTTGTTTCTAGGACTCTTCTCGATGCGATTTACGGAAGCAAGGAGAACGTCAGTGACTGAACAGAACAAGAAGCAAAGCGACCAGCAGCAGCGTGGCGATCAGCATCAGCAAGGGGGTCCGGACCGGAATCAGCAGCAGAACAAGTCCGAGACTCGGCGGAAGGCGGAGGAAGACGCGCGGAAGGATATGCCTAAGCCCGGGGACGCGACTTCAGTCGGTGACATTGGACCTTAGATCGGCGACTAAGGAAAACGGCAGCTTAGCCGGACGGCTGGCTGCCGTTTTCATTTTTGTGTGAAGGTGTCAAAGCGCTCTTGTCGCAACATCTTCGATGGTGAATGCCGGGCGGCCGCCGCCAACCTTTTCAAGATCAGCGACGAGGCGTGAGCCCCAAGGCCAACGCCCGAGACTCAAAGTTAAAACGACACGTCTGAGCAAGTTCTTTGCCTCTGATTTTTCTTCTTGGGCGGTCGCTTTGTTGCTAATGAACTGTCTTTCGGTCCTTGTTGCGGCGCGCGCGCGCATCTGCCTCCTCTCGTTCCATCAACGTGGCGCACCTGAGCCATCGCTCGGCTAAGCGTATCCACAACTCCTTATCCTTTAGGTTCCGAGTTCTACAAGCCATGGCTTCGCATTCAGCGGCGAACCGCTGGAAGTGCTCGACGCTCATTGAGCTTCCCTCCCGACATTTATCTGATAGCCGACGGAACGTCGTATGGGAAGGTTCTGTTCCAGCGAGTTTTTGACATTTTTATGATTTTATGAAGCCAGTCCGCCCCCATCGGAACAGCACCTTGATTTGCTCATTAAAATTAAGGGGAGGAGCTATTGCTCGGAGTTGGTTATGTCAGAACGGAGAGGACATGACGGCAATATGGCTCCCGCGCCTTATTTCCGCCAACAGGTGGAAGGTGCCGCGCGGCTGAGCCTCGAAGCGGCCTTACGCGACGCTTTTCCTGTCGTGGAGAAACTTCCGCCTGACCTGATCGAGCTTGCGAGCCGCCTGAACTCGTCGCAAACGCTCACGCGCGGCTAATTCATTTAGGCGGCCAGGCCCCGATCCTGGCAGCAATTCACACCTTTGAGCTTTGAAGGAACACGAAAGCCTTCTGCGCGCCAGTCGAAATCTATCTCGCCCTTTAATTGCTGTCGGATCATTCGCCGGATTATGGAGGTACTAAGCCTTTGGAGGTGGGCTGAGCGAGCACGCAATCTCACGCCGAATAAACCAGGACCAAAATAATGACGCGGGCGCGCCCCGCAGCAGCCGCATTCATTGGCGCGGAGGTCAGATTTTTGACGCACGATGGACAGAACGACGCAGGGTTGCCCCACTCAAAAAAGAGGAGAGCCCCGTTGCACGTGGCGAGCCGGGCGGTTATCCCACTTTCCGTCGCCGCCGTTAGAAACCCCACCGGCATCGTCGCATGTAGAGATAAGGTTCCCGCATGAAAAAAACCTTGTTCCTGTCACTTGTGTTCTTCATCTTCATCACAACAAATCCGGCATCCGCAACAGATCCAGCATCCGCATCATATCGCCACATTACATGCGCAATGGTGAGATCGTTCGTCGCGGAAAAAGGATTTGCGGAGGCCAGGACAGAAGCATTGGCAGCGGGTATGACGCGGTGGCAAGAGCGTCTGGCGATGTGGTGTCTAAGGTCGAGGTCGAGGGTAGCGCGCAGGTAACCCCCCACTCACCGGGCTCTCGTCTGTTTTAGTGGAGCACGGGCGCGGCGACCTTCTTCGCGAAGCCTCGGCCAACGAGTTGAAGGAGGCAATCCCGTCTCCCCGCACGAGAAAGGGCCCCCTGCTTTCGTCGGGGGCCCTTTCAGAGTTCGCGCCAATACAGTCCGTCAGTCGCAGATGCGTCGACGTACTGTAACACTGCCGTTGGGCCCCCTCCGATGCGTGATCACAATCCGGCAATGATCGCCGCCGCGGACGTCCTCGTCGCGGTACTCGCGGTCGCGGTAGCCCCGGTCAGGACCGGGGTTGACATACACCCCGCCGGGACCGACGCCGACGCCTTGCGCGTTTGCCGCACCGGCTGATACCGCCATCAATGCCGCGATCCCAGAAAGTGCTAAAAGAGTTCGCTTCATAATTACTCCTCCATCTCTTGATTCGCGCACAGCGATTTAACGATTGGGGGAGCGGCGCTGTTCCGCGATTGAGAATTGATCTCCCAAGGGGAACCGCCCCCCACGGACGTGGTGACGGTGGTCGAGCAAAAGCAACTGGGCTCTCACCCCGCACGGGGGCTCTCTAGATGGACGCCCCTGAGTGAGGAGGCTTGATGAAGGCGCGATGAAGCGGGACGTCCATCCTTAGATTCAAGTCGCTCCTTTATATTCTGTTCCTGGCGCGCCGCCGCGCGCCCGCGTCTGCGCACAGCCGTCGCGCCGCGCAAAGCCGCTATTTCATTACTGTAACGATGCCGCGCAAAGCCGCTATTTCATTACTGTAACGATATAGTGTGCTCCCGCATAAGCGCGGTGCCCCCGGAGGTGCCCCGGCGATTTCGCTCGGATCATAGCTTTTCGTTCTGAGAGTCCTTGCAGGTTGCAACCAGCCCCTGCTGCTCACGGGAGCTTCCCGACGTTATCTCTGAAAGTCCTTCCTTGGATGCTGGATCCCGTACCCCGGCGGCACGCCGTGTGCTCTCACCTGTTTCTTCCACGGCATCATCGGCCTTCCCCACAAGGTAAATGGGTCGGCTTCCCGCGTCTGCCCCGCGAGTAACGACTTCTCGCAGGACCGGATTTCGAGGATGCAGATATTTCGTAATGTTCCGGCCTCCAAGTTTGCTCGCCCCCCGGGTCGTTCCTACCGCTGCGATTACTGCCGCAGGGCAGCTGGGGCTTCTACGTCCGGGCCTATTGTGCTTCGTTACCTCCGCACACACCGGATATGCTAACCGTCCGAATACAGGCAATTGACGGTACAGGGACTTCCACCCTGCCAGACTTCCAGCCTTGTCGGCTGCTCATACCTTGCTCCGGTGATTTCGCACCGGGGCGAGGAGGGCTTCGCCAGTTGCTCGGTGTGTCCTTGTCACCGTGCTGTCGCTTCCACCCCGCCGAAGTGAAGGTGCCGCATCGGTCAGATTTCAGCACCCCATGCTGCCTTCGCCCTACGGAAGCGGGCTCGGCCTTCGGATCCACTTCTTTTCGAGGCCACATTGCGTTCACTGTCGTTACGGCCCGGCGACTCGTAGCCTCCCCAAGGGAGACCTCGTCGATAGGTTCCAAAGCTTTGGTTTCCCGCCGCCCTGCTATCCAAACTACGGGGCGCCTGACTTTTGCCCCGGCAGGCTTATCTCCTGCTGAACACACCAGCCTTCACTGGTCACACTTCCGTACTGAAGCCTGAATCAGAGTCACGCCCCCTATACGCCGGCCGCCATCTGCCCAGTAATCAGGTTTCCGACAGATTTGTCCCGGGATCTGCACTCGCTCCCGGTTTTGACGACGTTTGCTTTTAACGACGCGTCGTCGAGGGTTCATTTGCATTCGTCTCTCTGACTCTTACCTGCTGGGGTTCTTCCCCACGCTTTACTCCAGCGCTCACGACCATGGCTCTTTACCTAGGCCGCCTGGAGTGGTTTGGAGCCTGCTCCTGAAAGCCGACTCCGGAGGGCCCGCCTCCATCTTCTGTACAGCTTCTTGTTTGATCGGATCAGTTCATTCTGAACCCTCCTCTCTTACGACTGCGGCACACAGTGAAGATACACGTTGGCGAGCAGCGGGCTGATAACCTGCCCTTGCCCGGTTCCCGTCTCGCTCACCAGTAGCCGTCCGTCGTCAATGACTCCGACGTTGATCCACTTCCTTATCAACCGGAGGACACTTGCGTCGCTGATCCGCCTCGCAATCATCTCCATGAGATATTCTCGCACGATGGAGTCGAAGGAAGCCGCCACACACTACCCACCTCCGCAACATTTCCAGATCAGTGACAATCGTACGCGAGCGACATCCGTTTGAGGGTCGATCGCTGCCGATTATGGGCACGATAAAACGCCGCGGCACCCTGCTGCTGCTTGTGGTACTTCCAGATGGCAGCCGCTCCCTCATTCCGGCGAGTTGGACGGACTGGCACGCTGGCGCTGATGATCGGGCCGAATCGCGAGCCACTCATCGCGAGTTCTGCCTGGTGCCGCTCACAGATTTGCTACGCGCCCGGGTCCTCGTCGACGCTGTTCTGGGCCGCTGTCTGATTCCACAGGCAGCGCCAGCGGACGAGGAGGGTTGCCATGCAACTGACCCTGGCGTTTGTCGAAGCTCTCCCAGCACAACCAATATTGAGCGACCAGCTCGATGCCGAAGCGCGCATCGAGGCCATCAGGATTCTCGCGCGTCTCATCGCGCAAGCGATCGCGGCCGCCCAACAAAAGGACACGACCGATGAATGACCACACAAAGATCGGCGCTTCACATCTGAGCCGCGCCGCTTACGTCTATCTTCGACAGTCCACCACCGCTCACGTCGAGCAAAATCGCGAGTCGACGCAACGCCAATATGCCTTGGCGGCCAGGGCGGTCGCGCTCGGCTGGTCGCACCAACAGGTGGTCACCATCGATGAAGACCTCGGCGTTTCCGGCTCCGGAATCGTCGAGCGCAGCGGTTTCGCGCGGCTCACCGCCGAGGTTGCACTTCGACACGTCGGCATCGTGTTCGGCCTCGAGGTCTCCCGCCTCGCCCGCAACAATGCCGATTGGTATCGCCTGCTCGATCTCTGCGGCTTCACTGATACGCTGATCGCCGATGCCGACGGCGTCTATCACCCGGCCATGTTCAACGATCGATTGCTGCTCGGCCTCAACAGGGTCGTGACATGATACACCACCTCATGATGTTATTGAAAAGACAGCTTTTCTTGTCGTGCGTTTGATGATACTGCACGGCCGTTTCGGATTGCACGACGCACCGCCGGCCGATCGAGATCTTCTTCGCGGATCACATAGGGCGCGCCGGCACAGATCTGTCTGCCGGGCAGGATCCCGTCCCGGATCAGTCGAATGACCGTCATTTTGTTGATGCCAAGACGCCTCGCGGCTTCATGCAGAATCAGCTCATGTCGCTCCGCCCGTTCGCCCTCGCGATAGACTGCGATCTGGTGCACGCCGCGGAAGTTGCGGACGCGCAGCTCGTTCCAGCTGTTGCCTCTGGCCGAACGTATTCTGAGCCGATTGAGGACAGGGGCGATGCTATGGTCGGGCAACACGCGAGCGAGTTCGCGGACGAGCTGCACGGTGTCCTTGTCGGTTTTGAAGCGATTTTGGCCAATGCGGTTCTTCACGACTTCAAGTCGGGTATGATCTCCGCCCTGCCAATGCACGACCAGGCACAGTCGATCGCCCTCGATCGTGACAACGATCTCCATGAGAACCGTCCGCAAGATCCGCTTGCGGATTTCGATGGAAGCATCGGGATGGTTCCAAACTCGTGGCAGGTCATCAGCGAGTGCCAGCAGCCTCGCGCGATCATCTTCACTAGGCATCTGTGGCTGTTCGTGGCGCAAGTTCTCCAACTGCTCCTCGAGTCGCGCCTGCGCTGCGAGGCATTGATTCCATCGCCGTTCGAGCTCGCCGGCGACCAGCCGGTTGTCGGGATCGACCGCATCGTATTGCCGGCGTGCATGCATCGCTTCGTAGCGTGCTTGTTCCAATGCCAGCTCGCACTGTCGCGCCCGCTCTACGCCAGCCTGCTCGTGGTCGGCGATCAATTGGAGTGCCGCTTCCATGGCCAACGGTGATACCGCGCGCAGCACTTCTGCCGACACCGCCGCGTCGATGCGCATATTGCTAAACGCAATGCAATTCTTGTTGCTAAGGTTCGCGATGTCGGTCGTGCAAACATAGCGCGCACCCTTACGTTCATTGTGATGCACCTTCAGCTTTCGTCCGCAGTGTCCGCATCGTAGCAGTCCAACCAGCAGCCCACTGCCATTACGCACCGAGCCTCGCACCATCGCCCCTTTCATGTTTGCGTTGCCTGCGATGACCTTCTGGTTCCGATCATACTCCTCCCACTTGATGTAGCCATCATGGTGGTTGCGAATTTCCACATCCCACTCCTCCGGCCGCCGCGCGATACCGTGTGTGGCGATCTTGCGTCCTGCCTCGAACCGAACTCGGGTGAAGGTGCGACCATAGACATAAGCTCCAGCATAGACTGGATTGGTGAGCAGCCGGTGCACGGTATTGTAGCGCGGCAAGCGCCATTGCACGCTCCGCCCCTGAGCACCACGGACAGCAATTGGCAACTCGATTTGTTCCTGCCGCAGCCATAAGACAAGCTGGCGCACGCTGCCAATCTCAGCGAACTTGCGGAACACGAGCGACAGCGCCTCGCGGATCCGCTTGTCCGGGTCCTGTTCCAGGCGATCATCAGCACCGCGTCGATAGCCGATCGCCACCGTCGTGTTCAGCTCTCCGCGCGCTGCCTTCAGACGCAGCACCTCCTGTGAACGCTGCCGAAACAGCGAGAGCTCGAGCTCGCTGAATGTTCCTTTCAGACCCAAAAGCAACCGATCGTTTACCGATCGGGGATCGTAGATCCCATCCTCATCGATGATCAGGCTGTTCACAACGACACAGAATTCCAGCAGCGTATGCCAGTCGCGGCCGTTGCGAGCCAACCTTGAAGCCTCGATCGCAAACACCGCGCCTGCGGTACCGGCGCAGATCGCCGCAAGCAGGCGCTCGAAGCCGGGCCGAGCGGCACCGCCGCCCGAACGACCAAGATCATCGTCGATGACGATGACGTTCTCCCAACCGAGAGAGCGCGCTCGCGTCTCCAGAGCATATTGCCGGCGTCGGCTCTCGGGGTTGTTGAGCAGTTGGTCCGGCGTTGATTGCCGGACGTAGACGTATGCATCGCGCGAAAGATGCTCAGGGTTGATTTTATTCATCGGCGGCCTCGCGCGGCGCCACGTCGGCTGCGATGTGCGATGCCATGAGCAGCTTTAGCAGAGAAGCTACTTCTGTCTGAATCCGCGCGGGTATTCGGTTCGGATCGAGTATGTTTTTCGTCCGCACAAACAGATCGGGTTGGCGATTGCCGCCTAGTTCATCAATTCGTTGAAACGCATCATATGGGGTGGATTCATTTTTGCTGACATGGGTTGTAGCCTCGCTGCTCTGATTCGGAAGCGGGGATTGAGATCATGGCGGGGTGGCGGCATGCGATCGAGTTGGCGCTGAGTGAGGAGGATGCGGCCAGGTTGACTGCGGTGGCGCGGTCGCGGACGGAACCCGCGAGCCGGGTCGAGCGTGCGCGAATGCTGCTCGCCTACCGGGAGGACGCATCCTTTTTTGCGGTGGCCAGGGCCATAGGGGTGCACCATCAGACCGTTCAGCGCTGCGTTGAACGAGCCCTGGCCTTGGGCGCGATGGCAGCGCTGGACGATCTGCCGCGCCCGGGCCGGAAGCCGACAATCACGGCCGAGGCCAAGGCCTGGGTGGTGAATCTGGCCTGCCGCAAGGCCAAGGAACTCGGCTATCCCCACGAATTGTGGACGACGCGGCTGCTCGCCCGTCATGTGCGCGAACATGGGCCGCGAGAGGGGCACGTTTGCCTGGGCAAGCTTGCTCAGGGCACGTTGTGCATCATCCTCAACGAGCAGGAGATCAAGCCTCACAAGGTCCGTTACTACCTGGAACGCCGTGATCCCGACTTTAAGGCCAAGATGGCGGAAGTCCTGTGTGTCTATCGCGAGGTGAAGATCATTAAAGAGACTGCGGCAAAAGCCAAGCAAAAACCCAGCGACGCGGTGGCGATCATTTCCTATGATGAGAAGCCGGGCATTCAGGCGCTTGCGACGACCGCACCGGACCTGCCGCCCGAGCCTGGCATCCATGCGACGTTTGCGCGTGATCACGAATACAAGCGCCACGGCACGATCAGTTTGTTGGCCGGCATTGATCTGCTCACCGGCCAGGTTCACGCCCTTGTCAAGGATCGGCACCGTAGTCGCGAATTCATCGAATTCCTCAAGTTGATCGATGCCGCCTATCCGGCCCATACCGCGATCAAGCTGATCCTCGACAATCATTCGGCACACATCTCCAAGGAGACCAAGGCCTGGCTTGCACAGCAGCCCGTGGGGTGCTTCGAATTCACCTTCACGCCCACACACGGCTCCTGGCTCAATCTCATCGAAGGGTTCTTCTCCAAGCTCACTCGCTCGGTGTTGCGCCACATCCGCGTCGCATCCAAACAGGAACTCAAGGATCGCATCACGGCGGCCATGGACCACTTCAACCAGGATCCGGTCGTCCACACATGGTCCTACAAACTCGATCGAGCCGCCTGATATGATTCGGACTTTGGAAACGATGAACTAGTTGATCGATCATCGTTCTCCTCCCTCATCCGAATCGCAGGTGATAAGGATAGAGGTGCGCTATCGATCATGCTGCGCAGCGCGTAGAGTGCCTCAAGAGGCAGGCGCGGTCGTTCGACTATTGCGAGCTGCGCCGCCCGGGGTTCCGTCATCCAAGCCGGCAACAGCGCGGTGCCATCGCGTTGCTCAATGACGAAATGAGCGCTGCCGCCATGCTGTAACCGGCGTACGACAGCAACGCGCTCGCCTGAACGCGGGTGATGTGGGTACTGGATCAGAACATCAAACAGATGTTTCTGGGCAGTATGTCGCCGTCTCGAAAGGCACAATGAGTGAGGCCGAGTTGCATGTGCTGCGCGCACGCTTGCTCGGCGGCATCCGCAACAAGGCCGCGCGTGGCGAGTTGCGCCGCGGGCTTCCGGTCGGCTTCGTGTGGGGCGACGCGGATGGCGATGTCCGCTTGCATCCGGATCAAGCAGTCTGCGGGATGATCCGCACCGTCTTCGCACGTTTCGCCGAGCTCGGATCGGTGCGCCGCGTCTGGCTTTGGCTGCGCACCGAGGGCTTGTTGTTTCCCTTGCGCATCGGCTCCGGCAGTGACGTGCGCTGGGTCGACCCCAGCTACATTGCCGTTTATCATGTGCTGACGAATCCCGTCTACGCGGGCGCCTACGCTTATGGCAAGAGCCGCCGCGAGGTCACTCTCGATACCGCTGGGTCGCCGAAGAGGCGCATGCGCAAGCTACCGCGATCGCAATGGTCTGTGCTCATCCCGGACCACCATCAAGGCTACATCGACTGGAGCACGTATGAGGCCAATTGCGCCCGTATCAGTGCCAATACGCATCCACGTCCACATCAATCGGGCTCAGGTGCCGTGAGAGAGGGAATTGCCTTGTTGCAAGGTATCGCCGTTTGCGGACACTGCGGACGCAAATTGCGCACGCATTACACCGGCCGCACTGCCTCGCCAGGTTATCACTGCGCTGGCAGAAGCATCGTCAATGGCCGCGGCATTTATTGCCTCAACGCCGGCGCTATGCAGATCGACGACGCAGTTGCGCAATCCGTGCTTGCCGCACTCGCACCACTCGGTATCGAGGCTGCGCTTGCAGCTGCGGAGCGCGTCGAAGCTGATCACGATGACGCATTGGCGCAGTGGCGCCTTGCGGTGGAGCGGGCGAACTACGAAGCACAACGCGCGGAGCGCCGATATCGCGCAATCGATCCAGACAATCGGCTCGTCGCCCGCGGCATCGAGGCCGAGTGGGAGACCTGCTTGCGCGAACTCGAAAAGACCAAGGCCGAGCTTGTGCGACGCGAACAGCAGCGTCCGAGGACACTCAGCGCAGACGAACGCGGCCGCTTGCTCGCCCTCGGCGACGACCTGCTTAAGGTCTGGCAGTCACCAACGACTTCAGCTCGCGACAAGAAAGAGCTGTTACGCACGTTGCTCGAGGAAGTCATCATTACCGTTCACAAGAACGAAGGCCGCACGCATCTGACGCTGCGGTGGCGCGGCGGCGTACTCACTGACGTCGACCTCGACACGCCGCGCTATCTTCCAACAGGTCTGCGCACGGATGAGGACACGATCGCACTGGTGAGGCGGCTGGCCGCTCATTATCCAGACTCGATGATCGCCGGCATCCTCAATCGTCAGGGCCGCAAGAGCGCCTACGGTCATCGCTTCACGGCCAACCTCGTCGGCAATTTGCGCCGACACTGGGATATCCCCTGTTTCGAACGTTCAATCAGCCTGCCAGAAGGTGAACTACTGAACATCAAACAAACAGCGGCGGCGCTCGGCGTTGCAGCTTCGACAATTCATCGGTGGCTCAACGACGGCATCATCGCTGGAGAACAACTCACGTTGGGCGCTCCTTGGCGAATTCGTCTGACCGATGATTTGCGCAAACGCGTCGCAGAAGATGCTCCCGACGGATATCTCACCGTGTACCAAACAATGCGCTTGCTGGGCGTCTCCCGACAAACCGTGTGGCAGCGCGTAAAGCGCGGCGAGATCGATGCTATCCACGTAAAGCAGGGACGCAAAAAAGGCTTGCGGCTCAAACTACTAACGTCTCAACCCGATCTCTTCTCGCAACCTTCATGACCCAGGGTGTAGTATGACACATGATTCAAGTAGGAGGTGATGTCCAACTCAAGGACGACCGATGTCGGCTCGAGACAGATGACGCGTCCGACTTCGTCCAGCGCGTCTTGTGCGCCGCGTCCAGGGCGGAACCCGTAGGAGCAGTCGAGGAAGTCCTGCTCATAGATGGCCGAGAGCAGTTCGACCGTCGCCTTCTGCACGATCTTATCTTCCAGAGCAGGCACGGTCACTTCGAACTGCACTTCGATCCAGTCAGCCTTTGGGATCGGCTGAGATAACCCATCCCTTTCATCCACTTCGCGGTTGCCGGTTTGTTGTATTGAAAGTCAGGAAAGTCGCCGGCGTCGAGACGTTGAGCTTGCGCCAGGCCGAGTTGGGCTCGTTTGCCGTACGCCGTGAATGGACCGACTGGGCGCCGCCTGGCACCGCGCACGAGCATGGCGCGGGCCACATGCCATTGCTCATCGACACTACTGGCTTGCTGGCGCTCGCCGAACTCGTGGCTTCGTTGAAGCGCAACAAATAGAGCTTGACCGATGACTCGACTTCTGGCTCTCTCGGACAAGAATTTGATTCGGTCCGTACATGAAAAGCACTTCGTCCGCGGCTCTGCGCCGACGCCGCCACCAGCTCGTGCGTGCTTTGCCTCCGCTCGAGCAACTCATCCGCGGGTCTCTGATCGAGACCTACAAGCGTTGTGGCCGACCCAGTTGTCATTGCGTCGACGGCTCCGGGCACGGACCCAAGCGCTATCTGTCCACGATCGCCCGTACCGGCGAACGCCCGCGGCTCGGCTATGTGCCGAATGCGACCTACCCGCAAGTTGCCGAGTTTCTTGGCAATTACCACAAGCTCCAGCAGATGCTCAACGAGATTTGCGCGATCAATGCCGAGCTTCTGCGTCGCCGCGAGAGCCTCGACTAAATGGACCCGGCGGTCGCCGCGTCGATTTTGCCAAGGCGGGCGCCATCGTCGCCAACATGATCGAATCCTATCTCGCGGCAGGCGCCACGCCGGCCAACCCGGAAGGATCCGATCATGCTGAATGCGAAGATTGCCGATCATCATCTAGCGCGGCAAGCCTGCATCTACATTCGCCAGTCGACGATGGCGCAAGTGCGCTTCCATCAGGAGAGCACCGAGCGCCAGTACAATCTGGCCAACCAAGCGAAAGCGCTGGGCTGGACGCCGCAGCAGATCCGCATCCTCGACGGCGATCTCGCCCAATCGGGAGCGCAGACGACCAAACGCGACGACTTCAAGTCGCTGGTGAGCGATGTTGCCATGGGGCAAGTTGGTGCGATCTTCTCTCTGGAATCATCGCGCCTGGCACGCTCCAACAAAGATTGGCATCGACTGCTGGAATTGTGCGCCATCACCAAAACATTGGTGTTCGATGGCGATGGCTGTTACGATCCGGCCGACTTCAACGACAGCCTTGTGCTCGGCATGAAGGGGACCTTCGCTCAGGCCGAACTCCACATTATTCGCGCGCGCCTCCACGGCGGCAAGCTCAACAAAGCGCAGAAAGGTGAGTTACGCTTCCCGCTTCCCATTGGTCTGGTGTTTGACGACCAGAGGATTGCTCTCGATCCCGATCAGGAAGTGCAGGGTGCGGTGCGAATGGTTTTCGAACTGTTCGCGCGCGAGAACAGCGCCTATGCCGTGGTGCAGGGCTTCCAGGAGCTGGGTCTGCGCTTCCCACGCCGGGCCTACGGCGGTGCCTGGGATGGCAAGCTGCTCTGGGGGCGATTGACCCACTCCCGCGTGCTCAGCATCCTCGCCAATCCAGTCTATGCCGGCACCTACGTGTTCGGACGGCATCAATCACATAAGCAGATTGGGCCCAGCGGCGAGATCCGCACGCAATTGCGCCGCATGCCACAGGACGAGTGGCGCGTTGTGATTCACGACCACCATCCAGGGTGCGTCAGTTGGCAGCAATTCCTCGCCAACCGCCAACGTTTAGCGGCCAACCGCACCAACCTGGAAGTCCTCAGCGGACCCGCCCGCGAGGGCCTGTGTTTGTTGCAGGGTCTTTTACTCTGCGGCACGTGCGGGCGGCGGCTGGGTGTGCGCTATACCGGCAATGGTGGCCTCTACCCAACCTATCAGTGTATCTGGAAACATCGTGAAGCCCTGGCGCCGTGCGCCTGTTTGACCGTGCCGTCCAAGCCGCTCGACGACGCCATCACCGAGCGCCTGCTAACCGCGGTCACACCGCTTACAATCAAGCTCGCGCTCGAAGCGCTGACACGCCTGGAAGAACGCGACCACGCCGTTGCGGCGCAATGGCAACGCAGGATCGAGCGCGCTCGCTATGATGTCGACTTGGCCGAACGTCGCTATGAGGCGGTCGACCCCGCCAACCGGCTGATTGCCAGCACACTCGAGCAGCGCTGGAATGACGCCATGCAGCGACTGCGCGACCTCGAGGTCGAGTTGGCTACCTTCGAGCGGCAGGCCCTGCGCAGCGTTACCGTCGAACAAAAGCGGCAAATCCTGCAACTCGGTCGCGATTTTCCCCGGCTGTGGGCGGCTCCAACCACGACATCGTGTGACCGAAAGCGCATGCTGCGCTTGCTGATCAACGACATCACCGTCGTCAAGGGGCCGGAGCCAAAGCAGCTGCGATTGCACATTCGTTGGCAGGGCGGCGCGATCGAGACAATCGCGATCCGCCTGCCGCCGAACCGCGCCGAGGCCATTCGTTATCCCGACACGTTCATCGCGCGAGTGAGGATTCTGGCCGAGCGACACAATGACCATGATATCGTCGCGCTGCTCAACCGCGACGGTCTGACGAGCTCAACTGGCAATCTATTCACCGTCAGCATGATCCGGTGGATCCGTTACAAACATCGTATCTCCGGCCGGGCGCGCCCCGCCGGAACGTTCACGGTTAGCGAGATTCGTCAGCGATACGGCGTCAGCCTCGGGGTCGTGCATTACTGGATTGAACGCGGCATCGTCTCCGCATGGCAGCGCAAGTCGAACGCACCCTATGCGATCGTCATCAATGACGAGGCCGATCAACGCCTTCGACAATGGGTCGCCAGCTCGGCCCATCTTCGTCCATCATCCCCAACGAAAACTGCATGAGGTGCATTATGCTCGACACGTCGGAATCGAGATTGGTCTCATTTTCCCGTCCTCTTTCGGAATGTAAATTCGGCGCAACGGCAGCGCTCGATACGTCTTGTTCTTCAGCCGCTCGTGGAGCTCTTGGACTTTCTGCTTTGCTTGCCCCTCGTAGTCCCGGTACGTGACGTGGTCCACGCCAGCGCTGGCGTCCTTTCGCAAACTCAGAAATGCCTCGTACAACGCTTCCGGTGTGAGAAGGTGAGCGATTGAGAAGAATTTGCGTCCTGGATCTTCCTTTGCCAGTTCAGCTATTCGATTAAGGTCCATTGGACATACTTTCTCGAGTTCTGTGCCTCGTGTATGTGGCACCGCATCGATACGTCGACCTGTTTGCCCCTTCCCTCCGGCGGGTCCCGTGGCCGCTCCTTTCGGAAGCCCTGCGGTTCCCCGCCTTCATCGGTACTATGGGCTCGTACGACTGCTCGCCTACCCTTCCCTGCCACCTCCGGTCTCCCTTGGCGGTAGGTACTCCGCGTCGAGGGTCTGTTTGCTTCCCGTGGGACACCCTCTTTTCCCTCGGGACCTGGTTCGTTTCGGGTTGGGCAGAACCACGCCCTGTGCGGGAGAGGTAGGGAGCTCTCCTGGGTTCACGGGAAGTCCCCTTGAAAGCATGCCCCGGGCTAGAGACTCCGGCGACCCCGGTTCAGCCTCGCATTATCGGCTGCCCGGATGCTGCCTTCCGCTGGCGTGACGGCGTCGGCGTCGCGATGATAACTGATGTCGGAGCTGAACCCTCGCGGCCTGCTTTCTTGCTGTGTACGCTTCGACCCGCCGGTCGCCCGACGAGAGGCAACACTCGCTACTGGTCTACCCGCTACGGCTTTGACCAGGCCGGACTTGCACCGGCTGGACTTCTTTGAGAGGTTTTACCGTCTCATCTCAGATCCTCCTCTCCCGCGCTTTTCCCAGCGCGACACGCCCGGCGATTCAAGCCCCCGGTCGTCACCGCCAGAAGTCTTTGAACGGCGCAGCGCTCAGTTGCGTGTAGCGCGTCGTGTCTGAATCGTCGGATGGCCGAGCCAATCCTGAATGCGCCGCGTGTCGTGGCCAGCTCGCCCGCCTCTGGTTGACCCGACTCAGCACGTTCACCGATCGGCTTTCCTCGCAGAGGATGCGCGCGACCAAGCGACCGACCTGGCCGATTCCATTCACCCAGAGGGCAGAGCCTCGTATGCGGGCCTGGCGGATGGCGTGCATCGGCGACTCGTGAGGCTGGAGAAGCCGACGCGCAACCGGTCGCCGAAACGCAGCGCCGGCGGTGCCGGCTTCATTGCGGCTGGTCTATTCGCTCCGGTGGAAACACAACGCCGAGCCGCCTGATTTCGAGATGGTGCTCGTGCAGGACGGTCCCGAGCGATGGGTCAACACTGCGAACCTGACGCTGCTCAGCCAACTGCGGCGGCGCGCCCAATTCGATCGACTGGGACGCGATGGGCGACATGGTGCCGGTGCTCAACGCCTTCGAGGCCGCGCAGACGGGCACCTCGCCATTGAGGGCCCGAGCGGCCGTCACCCGAAGGATGTAACCGTTTATATACCTTAAACTATAATGGCGGACCGCAAACTGTGGCATAAACTTGATTATATTGTGCATCCAGCGGCAAAACAGTGGCGTGAAGTTTCGAGGGGGAAGTCAGAGATGAGCAGCCTCCAACGATCGGCAAGCGTCGCGGCGTTAGTAGTAGGGTCGCTGTGGGTTTTTTCGCACGCTGCGAGCGCAGCCACTGTCTCGATTACCAATGAAGTGTTTACGGGGAACGCTCCGTTGACACCCCTTGGTGCCCCCATCTCAACGAGTGGAAACTTTGTGCAGAGTACGACCGGCAGCAATCCTCCGCCGGTGCGTGGTTTAGGGGGCGATCAGTTATCCCCTTACGCTTTTAATAGTGGTCCAGGACCTGATGGCAGTGCCGCTGCAATAGACGCTCCATACAGCGTGTTGGATTCCGGGGGTGGCCCTGTTTCAACCGCGACCTACAATGTGAACAGCAGTGGCTTCATGCTTTTATGGGGATCGCCTGACCCCTACAACCAACTAGCGTTCTTTTCCGGCCCAAACGGCATGGGATCGAAATCTTGGAGAGTTCAATAGCACGAACCTGGCGTGCGGCAGCTCATCTTGCGACGATACAGGTTTTGATCTGGTGACATTTATCGCCTCCAATGGGAACATAGGGTCTGCTGTGTTAACCAATACCGGTACCGCTGCGTTCGAATTCGGCAATCCGGCAAGTGCGACGCCGCTTCCTACCTCGATCTATTTGTTTGGAAGCGCACTCGGTGGTGCGTTCTGGCTAAGCCGCAGAAAGCGCAACGCAATTAGCAGTCTAGGTTCAGCATAAAGACTTGATCCGGCGTTGCCGGGCAGTGGTGGGCTCCCGGGGTGATCAGCTCGCGGCACTCTTGTCGAAGTGTCGCTCAGCGATCGCCCTGGCCTGCTGCAGCGTCTTCGCCTTGCCGATCTCATAGTCACGCATCTTCCGGTCTGGCGTGCCGACCGGCATCAAGCAGGCGACGAACTCGTCGGCATCATCCCGGAAAGGTGATGGCGAAGAAGGCTAGGAAATGCCGCAAACGGGCGTTACGATAACGTGGCGCATCGGTAATAATTTGAACCACGGGACGCTTAGCGTAAGCGTTCGGATTTCCGAACCGGGCATTTTCTTCGTATTTGAGGTAACGGCAAAAATCGGAGGCGAAATATGGTTCACCCTGCAGCGAAAAAACGCGGCGCCGATCCGCACGTGCCGACGAAGCCCGTGCACAAACATCCAAAAGACGAAGCTGAACGCAAGCTTGAACAAGGCCTTGAGGAGACGATGGCCGGCTCCGATCCGGTAAGCATCACGCAGCCCAAACCGGAAAAGCCAGACCCATCCGGCTCCTGAGATGCGCGCGTCTCTGGCGCGACGGCGGATCAGCGCCGCGACTGCTGTAATCGACAATTAGCAGAGCAACGAGGGCCAACGTTACGGCAACGTGGCATGTAAGGACGCTTGTCCCTAAGTCCCATCCTAGCGTAACGCCCCACACAATGACTGACACCGTACAACGGATGCTCGATTACCGCGCGGCGCAACGCACCGGGCGCCAGCCGCGTCGCGTGCTGAACAAAGACGATCTGAAAGTCCCTTGGTACGGCATCAATGAGAAAGCATGCGCTCATTGCGGACGCACGTTCTTCTGCACTGGGGTTGGCGCCTACTATCGTTGCTGTAGCGAAAAATGCGACCGGGATCGCCGCAATGAGCAGCGCCGCAAGACCCGTCAGTCGAAGCGAACAGGGGGCCGGCCCTGGTCGCTTTGGTCGACTAGGCGCGAGCTGGGCAAGTGTGTTGTGTGCGGCGCCGAGCTAACCGGCCAAGTTCGCAGCACGGCGCGCTATTGCTGCGACGCCCAACGGCAATTGGCCTACCGCCGACGGAGCGAATAGCGAGCCAACAGTCCCCGCAAGAATCAACCCTGACCGCGCCCGTGCGCGGGTATAGCAGGCCAGACGGCAGATGCGCCTGGCGCTGCCGCGCCGTGGAGAAGGCCAACGCCGAGCTGCGCAAGGAAGCGAAAGGCCTGAAATAGAGACGATGGCGGCCGCGAAGAAAACGAAAAAGCTGACGCCGACCTGGAGCATTTCGGTGCTCCGCCGCAAGGGCGAACACCTCGGCGTCGTCGAGGCAGCCGACGCCGACGAGGCGATCAAGGTCGCAATCGAGCGGTTCGGAATCTCTGACCCGGAGCGCAGGCGTCGCCTAGTCGTGCACCACGTCCGCTGACTTCGTCGCCGGCGACGCCGAAGCTCTCAGGCTGTGGCGCAAGGCAACAACCAGAAAACGGGGCGCTCATAGTGATAATAGAACTATGAGGCCGAAGCGTGGGACTATCCGCGCCTATACACTTGAGCGGATCCACCAGAATTTTCGGTCCGTTGATCTGACACGATTTTTCTCATTCGGAAATTCCGACTGAGCCTCCATCTGCTTGCGTTTCATCTGAGATGCCTTTTCAGCTTCGGAATTTCCGAACTGCTTGCATTGGCTCCGCGGCGATCACGCTGAAGGCGCATCCATCACCCCTTCGGCCATTGCGCAAGCACGCGCGACCGCTGCCGGATCGTCAGCCGCGCCGCCGGACGATGCCGGGCCTAATCGGCAAAGGCAGCGCGCGCCCGGTCAAGGCTCGTTCCGGCGAACAACATCCGCTCGATGTGATCGTCGCCCGTCCACAGCTCTACCTTGTAGAAGTTGCGGGCGTCGGCGACGATCGGGTCGGCGGTCTCTTCGTCGGTCAGTTCAGTCATGTCGTGGGATCATGTCGGCCATTACAGGTCTCCTCGCGTCTATCGCTACTTGCGGAACGGCTGATTATCTCTAGTCGTGTGGATTATGATGCCTCGAAAAAGGAGGGTGCGCTGATCAGTCCGGCGGTCAATCGCGCGCAAGGCGGCGATTTACCCGAGTTCTTCACCGAGCATGCTGTGCTGCGACTCGAACAGGGCCTGCGTGCGCAGCGCGAGCAACAGGAGGGCCGGCTGTTTGCGCAGCAAGCACCGGCTGCACCGGCCGTCCCGGCGACGCCCGCCGCTCCTGCCGAGCACTCCAATAAATTCGAAACGCAAGGGCCCGCCACGCCGCCGGCCTCCGAGACGGTAACCGCTGCGCAAACGCCCCCTCGGGAAGAGCCGGATGCGGCGTCGACGCGGCGCGGAAGCTCAGGCGCTTTGCGCGATTGGCTAATCGTGAGCGCCCGGATTGAGCAGATAAGAGAAAATCCTCCGTTGGTTCCGGGTGATGCCGTCCGCATGAGCGACGACACGGCCGGGATACAAGAGGCCAAGATACAAAATGAATGGTTGCGGCGAGTTGGTGACCCGCGCTGGCAGGACGACAGCTTTTCCAACGGTGCAGAGCGGCCCAAAATCGGCGCGGAAGGACCCGTTCCGGCCTCCTATTGGAGCCGGCGAAAGGTGGGTCTTTTGCTGTGCGCCTTACTATTGGTCGTCGGCGCCGCGGTCTTGGGAGTTTCGCTGAAAGCGCGGACAGGAGGATCCAGCGAAGCTGCGCGCGTCAACATCGAAGGCCGCGGACAAACGGCTCCCGTACCACGCGATAATCACGAGCTTGCGATGGTGGTAAAGCCCGCGGCCAAGCCGGCACTGCCGCCGCTATCACCGGCACCGCCCAATGAACAATCGGTCAAAGCGCAAGGGCCCACCACGCCTGTGGCTTCCGAGACACCAGTACCATCTCATCAACAAGTGATCCAAGGGCAGCGGCCCGCCACGCCGCCGGCCTCCGAAACACCGGCGCCAACCCCGCAGTGCGGCAATCACCTCTGCGGGCGCGACCGTTCCGATTTAGGGTGGACTGCGATTTTCAAGCAACCGATGCCTATTCGATCCGGAAGGCGCCGGGGGCATAGCGCCCCCAGCGCTCGCGAAACCGTTCCGCTCGACCGTGACGCTGCGAATAGGACCGATTCAGGATCTTATGCCAGCGGGCGAGCCTCAGGTGATAGGAGTCCGCCAGATGCTTGGCGATGACGCCCTCGAGGTCGGCGTCGACCACTGCGCGGTACAACGCGCACCCGTCACCGACGACGCCATTGGTCAGCGCAATCCAGTCCTTGGCCCCTGCGCCGACCCGCGCCAGCCTAGTCGCCCAATTCAGTCAGATTGAGGATATAGGCGCTTAAGTTTGACACGGGCATCCTTGGTGGTGAAGTGCCAATCTGACTTGGTGTGGTGGACATTGCGGTCGTGCTCCCAGGCGGCGATTTCGTCGATGAGGGTCTGCTTTCGGGAATCCGGCGGTCGAGGCATTGGGCGAAGAGGATGCCGAGCTCGGATTCGGCCAGATCGAGCCAACTGCCGTGCTTGGGCGTGTAGTGCCATTCGAACCGCTCGACCAGCCGTCTGGCTTCGGTCGGCGGGAAAGTCTCGTAAAGTGACGCCTTGGCGTGGATGTTGAGATTGTCCTGGACCAGCACGATGGCGGTTTTGTGCGGGAAGTGAACATCGGCCAAGTCTTTCAGGACGTGCGCATAGTCGATGGCGGTGTGGCGGTCCGTCACCTTGAAGTGGCGCCAGCCTTCGAGCGGCGCGAACAGCATGAACAGGTTGGCGGTGCCGTTGCGCTCGTATTCGTAATCGATACGGGCCACCCGTCCCGGCTTCATCAGGATCGGCACGCGCGTCTCGGCGATGAGTTGCTTAGAGGTCTCGTCGAGGCACACCAGCACCCGCTCAGGATCATGCGGCCGCGTGTAGACGGCGAGCACATCTTCCATTGCGGCGACGAAGGCGCTATTGGCCTTCGGCGGGATTACCCAGCACTGCCGACGATGCGGTTTGAGACAGTTTTTTTAAGCGTGCGATGGATCGTTGAGTTGCTCGCGCGATCGACGATGCCGAGTTCCACGACCTTGTTCTCCAACAGCCGCAGCGTCCAGCGCGCACGTCCTTTCGGCGGTTTGGAGCAGGCGAGTGCGATCAGCTTGGCCTCCTTCTCGCCGTCGAAAATGCGCGGCACCGCGGGCGTGGCACGCTGCTTGCGGCTCAGAACCGCCTCGAATCCTTCTTCCACCAGTTGCTTACGCACGCGGTAGAGCATCGATTTACTGGTGTCCAAAGCTGCAATGATCTTGCCGTCACTCCAGCCCGGCCCGCGCTCCGAGACATCGGCCTTCAACAGGATCCGGGCCTTGAGCAGCCGTCGTGCCGGGCCCTTTCCCTTGCCGATCAACGTCTCAAGCTGCTCACGCTCCTCGATGCTCAATCTGACCACGTACTTCTTTACCGCAATCTGCTTCCCGCTCATGATGGTCTCCCTCGTCCAAGCTGACGAGGAAAACGAATCATCAAATAGTTTCAAAATGGTTGAAGCGGGCGACTAGCCTTGCGCTCGCGGAGCGGCAGCGATGCCGTCGGCCATCAGCAGGTCAGTAAGTCGGGCGGCGGCGCCCAGGTGTCGTAGAGCACGACGAGCCGCACGCTATAAGCGGCGCCTTACGCTGTTGACCCGGACCCAGTAAAAAACGCCGTGCCCATTCACCACGCCTGCTATTTGACACTTGTCTCCCACCCGGCAGGCTGACTTCATGAGAGCCTCGTAGGCCTTCGGCTCGATGTCTCGGCTGAACGCGGCGTCGCACCAGACGTTGTTGATAGGACCATAGCCCTTGTAGTTACCCGAGAGGGAATACTCGTTTTCTTCTTTCGTGAGGACGCCAGTGCACTGTACGCGCATGGGCAGCATCTTTTTTGAATCAGCCGCCGTTGTGGCGAGAAGAAGCGGGAGCGACAACGAGCAGATGGCTAGGACTCGCCTAAGCATAAGGACGCCTCCAACCGTTTCCCCGAAAAGTCATGAGCACCCCCTCGAAGCGCCGCAGCCGGCAGCCGTTGCGCGAGATCAGCCGGCCGCCAACGGTGTCGGCGGCAGCCCGGATGCCATCGAATTTGGCCTCGAACACCCAATCAGGATGATCGAACGGCGCCGCTCTTGGGACTGGGGAGATCAACGTCAGCATGCCCAAAACTCTGTAACCGTCACCGCATGATCGGGCAAGGCGGGCATGGTCGTCGCGGGCGAGGCGGCGCAGGAGATGATCGGCGTTTGTGCTGCCTCGCGGCAACTTCGTGCTCAGAGCACGAAGTTTAAGGTCAGTCCTGGCCCCCTGGCCAATGGCGCTTTCCTCCTTTCCATTGGCGGCAGCCAGACGGCGCGCTAAAGCTATGAAGCTGCCGATTGGTGCCGGGCGAATCAACCGTTTCCATTTGCGTCATAAACCTAAAAATTGACCTAACGAATGCGGAGCCGCCCGGCTATTTGCCCGCTCGTCCTCAATGCATAGGTAATGCTCGTCCCATGAACACGGGACGGTGGGATTATGACCCTTCCCCCTGCCGGAGGCACCGTGACGGACTACTTCATCAACGAGATAAAAAAATCCACACCGCGCGGGCCACCCTCAAGGTGATGCTGGAGGCCCTGCCAACTGAACAGCGTTTAGGATTCCTCCAGCGCTTCCCAGGCCGCAAAGATTGGGCCTATGCCCTGCGCGACGCACAAATTCCGCCCGCCGATCCCGATTGGCGATATTGGGTGATAATGGCCGGGCGCGGATGGGGGAAATCGCACGCGATCTCTTGCGCCGTGCATGCAGCCGTGCGTTCCGGCGTCGGGCGCATCCATCTGATCGCGCCAACCGTGTCCGACTATATCGATGTGAACCTGGCCTCGATCATGAAGACAGCGGGCCGTGATCCGCGCCCCCGCTGGATTTCATCGCGACACAAGATGGAATGGCCCAACGGTGCGGTGTGCGTCTGCTTCTCCGGCGAGGAGCCGGAAAGTTTGCGCGGTCCTGGTTGCGAGTTGTGCGTCATCGACGAAATCGCGCGCATGGCCAAGCAACAAGAGGTCTTCGATCAGGCGGGCTTCGGCCTGCGGCAAGGCACGAAGCCGCGAATGTTGATCGCAACGACACCGCGCCCGACAAATTTCATGAAAAAACTGATCAAAATGGACAGCATGCACATCGCCACCGGGAGCACATACGATAACCAAGCAAATCTCTCGCCCGACTTCTTGAAAAAAATGCGGGAGTTGGAAGGTACGCGGCTGGGCCGTCAAGAATTGCAGGGCGCCATGCTGCTCGATCCCATAGACGCACTCTTCAAGGATGAATGGATTATCCGCAACGACGTCAAGGAAGATGACGACCTGATCGAACAGGTGACCGTGGGCGTCGATCCATCGGGCGGCGCCGATGAAGTCGGCATCGTGGTGTGCGCGTTGCTGCGCGACGGACGTTATGCCGTGCTCGCCGATCGCTCGATCAGTGGCACGCCGGGGCAATGGGGAGAAGCCGCGGTTAAGGCGCACGACGCATTCGATGCCGACGACGTGACCATCGAAACCAATTTCGGCGGCCAGATGTGCGTCGAAACGATCAGGGGTGCGGCGGCGCGAATGCACGAGCGCGGCGAGCGGCCCACCAACCTGATCAGGATTAAGGAAGTCACCGCGTCACGCGGCAAGGCGTTGCGCGCGGAGCCCGTGAGTTTGCTATACGAGAAAAATCGCGTGCTGCACCGCCGAGGCCTCGACGCGCTGGAGGGCGAAATGATGTCGTTTAGCCGCGATTGGGACCGCGCGACCGACGGCTCGCCGAACAGGCTGGACGCGATGATCTGGGGAATTTCCCGCCTCAACCGGATCTTGACCAACATCGCAATCGCGTGAAAAGGATCAGGCTTATGTTAGATGCTAAGCAAAGTGAGAAAATCTGGCGTGATTACGCCAACGGCCGCAGGATCGTCGCGCTCGCGGCGGAGCACTCCGTTTCCGAAGGCGACATCCGAAGTGCAATCGAGCGCTACGATCGCGAGGTGTTTGAAGCCCCATCAATGCGCAAGACGATCGCGCGCTTGCAGTACGGTGGAGTGAAAATCGCCGAAAGCCTACTCACCGATTTCGAGATCGAGGAGGACCGCGCCGTGCGCACCACAATCGCCAAGGCCTATAACGACACCTGCCTCACAGTGCGGGGTCTGCTTGGCGCCGGGTCGGGACAAGCCAACGTGTTCACCGTGATCAACCAAAACGGCGGCGACCCCTCAGTATCCAACACCGACGAAGACTTGCGCGTCATGAATGAATTCGCCACACGCGCCGGGATCAAACTGCCGGTCAACTGAAACTCGCATCCGCAATCGACTTCAGCGTTCGCACGGCCGCTTGTAACTCCGCGATCGCCCGCGCCTCGGCGTTGCGAATCCAGACCGGGGGCACGGAACCAGCATAGTCCGCCTCGATCGCTGTCAGCTCTTTAGCGTCCGCACCACCCGCCGCCGCATCCTTGAGCTTGCCGGCAATCTCGCCCGTGATCCGGTCTTCCTCCATCTTCTAAGCCTCTAAGATGCGCTGCACGGTGCCAGTGCCGACGCCGAGAGTCTTGGCGATCTTCATCTTGCCCATGCCCTTCAGGCGCAGCTCCTTTACGTTGGCCCCGAGCATGGCCTTCGTCATGCCCCAGCGCTCCACGTCCTTGCGGTGACCGCGACCCAGCACAGTACCTTTGGCAACCGTGCGCGCCAGACCCGCATTGACACGCTCCCGGATCATCTCGCGCTCGAACTCGGCAAACACACCCATCATCTGAAACATCGCCCGCCCGCTCGGCGTCGTCGTGTCGATCTGCTGCTGATGAAGGTACAGATCGCAGTTCATAACCCGTAGCTCCCCCAAGAAGGCGACAAGATGTTGGAGAGAGCGGCCCAGCCGATCAATCGACCACGCCGCAACCAGGTGGACCTTGCGCTGGGTGATGGCCCTACACATCCGATCGAACGCCGGCCGCTTGTCTCTGCCCTTCGCGCCGCTAACGCCGTAATCCTCGAATACCTCGACGATCTCCCAGTTGGCGCGGGCGGCGACCGCCTGTAGCTCCCGCAACTGGTTCTCGATGTTCTGATCCGTCGTCGAAACCCGCATATAGATCGCAACACGCATCATGACTGCCCGCTTTGCGCTGAAATAGCTGATGTGGGGTATCATACCGAAAACAAGTGATTATTGCCTTGAACTTGAAGTGCGCGGGTGGGGAGGGGGTCCCCCGCCTCGGAGAGGGAACGGTTCGCGAGCAAGTTTCTAAGCCCCCCGGTCAAATCCATACCGCAAACTTCTGATTGTTGTATGCGGCCGCGCAGCCGAGGAACAATTGATATCATTGAGCTAATTTTGGGGTCCTGCTGATAGGCTTTCGGTATAGGCCATATCGAGCTTGACCTCCACCCGCGCGAGCCATTTCATCTCAATGTCCCTGATCTCTGCCGCAATCCGACGATAGCGTCGCCGGGCCCGGCGAGGGCGGGCGATCGGAGTGAACGGCTCAGGGTTTGCCCCAATCGAGCGACGCAGGCGCCTACAGCGGTCGAGTGCGGCCAGTGGGCGTTTGGCCTGCACCGGGTAAACCAGCCCGTGGCACCGCCTACAGGCCCGGCTACCACCCTTCAAATAAACATCGTAGACCGCTCGGCCGCATCGGCAAACGAGTAGGCGGCGGCCGTGGGCGTCGGGCACCGTTGGAATGAAAGATCCGTCCGGCAAAACCAGATGCAATGCTGGGCCGGTCGGGCCGGCCCCTGTCCAGCCCCAACAGTTCACGCGCGGGAAGTCCGCTGTAGTGTCCATCTGGGGTCTAGATAGTGGGCGCTCCGAATTGGCGCCTCCCGTCGAAATCTCGACCCCTGCACATAAACTGATGTGCGTATCGCAGGGAGCGATCCTGATAATCCTGATGGAAAACGCAGTGCGTATAACCGGAAACCCTGAATATAAGGAAAAGAGAGAGTGAAACGTGTCTGCACTCGCGCGGCCGTATCAGGTTTATCAGGAATTACCACACATGCGTGCAACCGCTGCAACCGATGCGGGAATTTCCTGATAATCCTGATCGGAGGTCCGGTAGAGATCAGGCCGACGCCAGGACTGCCTCGATTTCGATCCTTTGCCGGGTTGTGGCGACCCAGAGGGCAGAGGCCGCCTCGCGGCGTGTTGGGTATCGGCCGACGAGCTCGCCCTCGGCCGTCCACGCCTCCATGGCCTCCCCGACCCACTGCAAGTGCCCGATCTCCACCTCGCGATAGACCATCGGGATGAATGTTCGTCTGCGATATCTCATAGGTTTTTTCCTGGCCCTCGCGGCGATCCCATCAACTGCGCCAGGGCGGCTTTTTGCGCTTCCTCGGTCCTAGCGCGTTCGGCGAGCTGGACGCGGACCTGCGGGTTAAAGGTCCAGCGCTTACAGAGCAGAGCGTTGTCGGCGGGGTCTAGCCAGCCGCAGGCAACGAGCGGCGAGACGCGATCGTTCAGATCGCGCAAGGTGAGGCCGCGGCATTCAGCAACGTTAGAGGTGAGGTCGGACGCGACGATGTAGTGCTTGCCGCTAGTTAAAACCCAAGAGGCGAGGCGTCGCAGGCTTTCCCCGCTTGTAGTCCCGGCGCCGCAGTAGAACTCGCGGGCATGCGGCAGGATGAAATCGAGCACGAGTTGGCGCACCTTCTCGACGGTGCGTTCGCCCACGGGATCGGCGATTCCGCTGCCGCTGTCCGTCGGGTGCTCCAGAAAATGCGCCATGTGGAGAATAAGAGCGAGCGACCCCGCCACGCCGTCCAGCTTCCCGACGAATGTTGAGAAGCCGTCTGCCAATCCTTCCGAGGCGAGTCCCAGGTTGAAGAGATGGCGATGCAACCCCTCCATGACCGCGAGCGCCTCTTCGGTCATGATCAGCCGCACGGGCTTGGCGAAGATCATTTGGCGGACTAGTTTGTCGTAGGCTTCGTGATCGCTCGGGCGATCCAGGCGGAATACTGGCGCCGCTCCCATGACCGGGATGAACCGCTGCAGCAGTCCGTCACTGGTCAGCTTATGCAGTTCGGCCAACCGATCCGGCTGGATGCCACCCAAGATCGAGACCGAGAGGTTCTGGATGTAGATCTCGCCTCGGCCGATGCGGTCAAAGCAATACGGGCCGCCGTCGTAGGCCTTGAGCCAGAACGCGCGGTCGGAGCGCCCTCCCTTGCTGTTGGAGTAACGCTCCATGCTGCCTAGCCAGCCCGATAGTTCGTCGGCCAGGACGAGAATACCCTTCCTTCCGTCGTCGTAGGTGAGGAGTTCGCCGAGCTTCTCGACCGTCGTGTCCCACGTCAAATATCGCGGCGGCGGTTCGGGTTCTTCAGCGTCCTCCCCTCTCTCCTTGGCCTTCTCGTATTCATACAGTTTGGTCTGGTACTCAGCGCGCTTGTGTGCCTCGTAGTGGACGAGGGGTTGCATAGCTGCGTTAAACGTCGGCGTCTTTTTCCACGAAGGGGGAGCAACCAGCAGAATCCACAGGCGCGGCGAAGCGTACCAATTGCCGTTGCGGAACATTTTGAGCTTCATGCCGTGGTGCAGCGCCCCCGAGAATGTGCCGAGCACGCTCATCGCCATGGCCGAGGGAAAGCCGATGACCGCCACTTCTGCGCTGACAAACTTCTGCACGACGGACGGAAGAATCTCGAACGGGAACGGCGGCACGATGTAGCGCGCCCAGGGATCAAACACCGGCGGGGTCGCGGGCGGCGGCTGTGGCCCCGGCTCGGGCTCCGGCCCCGGCTCTGACTCCGGTTCTGGCGGCGGCTTCTTCCACCAGCCGGGCGAGGCTTGGTCGGCGTGGAAGAAAATCGTCCCGGCGCCAATTATCGTCGGCGGCGACCGGAAGTAGCCGTCCCATCTCGTCTTCGTGGTGCCGGGGTCATATTTCGCCGATTTCGCCGACCATGCATTGAAGGCCGCGAAGCCCTCGGGCGAGCCTCCGGTTGCGCGCCACACCGCCATGCCGATGGCATTCCAGGCATCCCAGTCCTTGTCGTCGTTAGGTATGACGTCGAGCGCTGCGGAGATGCGTTCGATCGAAGCCTGCGGCTCACCCGGTTCGCGCGGTTTGCCGTCGTCGGCGTCATTCGTCTCCTTGAGACTGTAATCGAACTCCTCGACAAGCAACCTCACCGCGTCGTCGAGGAATTTCTGCATGTCGGCGAGCCGGACGTAGGGCAACGCCTCCCGCTTTGTCGTGGCCAGCTCACCGCCGTGCCAGCCGTAGGGCTTGCCGGTGTCCGGGTGAATTCCGTAGGCGACCCATTGTTGGCCGTCGCCGAGCACCTCGATCTTATGTTCGTCGCCGTTGGGGGAGATAAATTCACAGCGAAGTTTCTTGAACGGCTCGTCGGTGCGTAACGGAATGAGCCGCTTCGGCGGCAGGCCGATGCGCACCAAGATGTTGCCGCGTTCCTCGAAGTGTTCGCGCGCCAGTGCCTCGACGGCCTCGGCGGCGGCGAGGTCGAGAATGTCAATGTCGAGGCCGGGTGTGAATTTAGCGTTGGCGCCAGTGTTGTGGGCCCAGCACCAAGTTTTGCTCCAGAACCGAATTTCCTCGTCGTTGGTGTTGAATTTCTCTTCCCAGCCCTTCAGTGGCGGTCTTTTGCCCTCGACCGGTAGCGGGTGGTAGCCATTGCGGCGCAGGGCGAGACGGTCTTCGGTTGGGGTCATGATTCGCACCTCGCTATGATGCGAATGGGCACGCCGCCAAGATTTAGCGCGAGATGGTCGGCCTCGGCGCAGGCATCACGGAACGATCCGTGCAACCATCCGTGCGAGCCGCAGACGGTCGTCCAGCCCGGCGGGTCGCTTTCTTTGACGACGAGCACCGCGCCGACTTGGCGCATCGGAAACGTGACGATCATGCCCATGGCCGCACCCTCCCAGCCCAGAGGCGCCCGGCTACCTGTAGTCCTAAGTGCGGGTCAGGGTCAGGATCGGGATCACTGCCGCCACCATCCGCGCCGGCGGCACGGGTGCCGCTCATGCGGCGCTGGCGCGGGACCGGGCGGCGGACGGGGCGGCCGCGAACGCAGATCCCGCGCCTCGGCCCCAGCCGGCATTCGCGGCATATTTTCCGCAGCACGGCTTCGGGTTGCAGCAATAGGAAAATCTCGCCGGGTGCGGCGATTTCGTAGCGATATGCCTGTTGCAGTAGGAATTCGAGATTCTCGATCTTCATCATGCGACCTCCTGTTGTCAGGGGGGCCGCGACCGAGGGGTTGACACGCCGGAACGGACAGGTGAGAAGAAACGTTGTCGCGGTGTTCTAGCTCAAAGCCTATCCGGTCGGCCGCGCATTCGACGAAGCACCCTCGGTGCGCGGTCTGACCTGCTTTCCTAACAAAGACTCTCTTGTGTCGTTCATCACGTCACCGCTTTTGGCGGATTCGGCGCCTTCAGCTGCGCGCTTAATCCTGCGTCGGCGATTCTGTCGTCGGCAGTAAGTTGTCCTTGCAAAATTACTGCAACGCTGTCGGCGCCGGCTTCGCGGATCGCTGCCTGCGCCTTGCGCACGCTCTTTGCTGCGACGTCGGCCGTTACCGTGCGGTCGGGGAGCTGCACGCGCAGGACGACGCGCGGCGCGCCGTCGGGCGCAGCAATTCCGAGCAACTCGTCGGCGTTGAGGATCGTGGTGACCTTCAGGCGCGATGCGGTGAGCTGCGGCGCCGGGCGTAACGTGCTTATGTGATCTTGTTGGGTCATGTTTTCAGCGCTCGATCCGGTCGTGGAGCGGAACCGGATAGTGGTGGGGATGGCCGGCGAGCTTTGACACCGCTTGGCCGAGGCGCGAATCGCTGGTCGCGATGTAATTGCCGCCGAACATGCCGTGCTCGGCTCCGACGGGAACGGCATAGACGTGCGAGAATTCGGGGCGCGCTCGGTTGTGCATGGCGCGCAATTCGACGGCGGGCGCATCCTCGGCCGGCTTGTCGGGCGACGCCGGGATGTTGACCAAGGTCACCCGGTCAAACTTGCTGCTGATGCTGCCCGCTGAGCAGTCGCTGTCGAAGCTCCCCCGGCGTGGGTCCGGGTTTCGGTCCTGATACCGATAGATTTCAGCACGAAGTCCCATCAGTTTTCCCTCCCTCCTCGGTCGCGCCCGGCTCGTCATGCGGCGGCCTCTTCCTGTGCCGCACGTTGCTGCCATTCCAGCATTTCGTTGCTGTACCGATACCAAGCTTCCTCCGGGATATTGCGCTCGTCGCCGTACTGACAGATCAATGCTTTCCGCTTTGCGTGATGAGTTTCGGCGAGAGCCTTTGCTGTGGCCAGCGTGCGGATGGAAACTCGATCAACGTTGCCCCAGCTACCACCGCCCTTAGTTTGGTAATCGACCCGGAAGCTGCGAACGTCATACCATTCGCCATAGTCCTCGCTGTAATAGCGCTCGACCATTTGATGAAATACTTGCCGCCGACAACGCGTGAGGCCAACGCGTCATACCGACCAGCACCGCGACATTTCCAGTTCAACGGTTTGTTCTTTTGCGGCGCCTGCCAGTGTTCGTGGCACAGAGCGCACCGACCGGCTTCCTCACACCGCGGCTTGCCGCATCCGATTCCGCGTCCATCTTGGTCGTAGCCGACGATTGCATGGCAGACAGCCGAGCGTATGAAATTGCTCATTCCGCCGCCTCCACAAAAAATTTGTCTTGCTCGTTGCCGACGCAGGTCCATCCCGGCCATTGCTGGCGCGCAAACAATTCCAGATGGGGGCCGCCGCAATACGCCTCGATGCGGGAATATATTTCGTCGGGCTTGCGACTGTGCTCGCGCCGCGGGGCAATGAGCAATTCGCGAATGCCTTTTGATTTGCGCTGCGGCGCACCGCGCCGTCCTAGCCAGCAAATCTCGACGTTCTTGCGCGTGCCGTAACCGCTGCCCATAAACCAGCCGGGGCTGCGTTTGTTTAGCTTTGCCCAAACAAAAGCGCTGCCGCTGAACTTAAACCCCCATGCCCGCATCAGCGGCTCGACCAGTGGCGTCGAGCGCAGCGGAATCCACAGGAAGAGGAAGCAATCGGCCGCGGCGATGTCGGCGACCGGCAGCGCCTTCAGGCGCTCAATCGGATCACACCGATATTTTGATTGCGGACAACGGCCTTCGCCCTTGGGCGAACGGGTGCGGAAGGCGATACCCGGATCAGCCAGTATCCCGCCGAAGCGGCCACGCGGCAGGACAGCGATGGCCGACTCCAAGTCGAGCGGCGCCCGGTCCGACGCGGTCGCGGGCAGGGCGATCATGGCGCCCCCCCGGTGGACGCGCGCTCATTGGCAAGGCGCAATAATACATCGCCGTGACACGGCAAATCCGGCGCGCACCAGCACACCAGGTTGAGCCCACGCAAATCGGAGACATGAACAATCAGGCCGCTCGTGCGCAGATGCTGTTCATAGAGCGCAACGACCCGCGCGTGCTCCTCGACTGTATGGCGCAGTGGCTTGAAAGGATTGGCCCACTTGCTTTCCGGCAAGCCGTACTGCCGATTCTTGCGGCCGACATACACCGCGCGCGGCACCCGGTAGCCCGTTTGCCGGATATTGAGGACGCGGGGCGGAGCGATCGCGGGCGTGGTGGTCACGACGCCGCCTCCGTCATTAAGCCGGTGGCTATAGCGATGGTGGCTATCGTGGGGTGGCTGCCACGGGCACCCATGGGGCGCCAGGGCGGGGCGAGGGCGGATTTCAGATTAGGGCAGGAGAGGTGCGGGCGCGCATGGGCGGCGCGGTTGCCGGCGCCGATCGGAGCCCAAATCGTGTTTGCAAATTCGCCGGATTCTGTAGGCTTCAGCCGGTCGCCACCGGCCCGATTTGCAAACACGCCTCCAACAAAATCAAAGACATCGCCTAACAGGCGATATGTCGCACTAATCAGGGACCCGCGGACGGGTAATCGGAAAGCGCCGGAGGTGGCAGATCCCTGAATTAAGTGCAGAGCTCAATACGAGGGTCCTTGACTGGGCGCTCGATCAGACCCGGGCTCCTGCGCGTGCGCTCGCTCTCCCCTCTCGCGCACCTTCGCTGCATGATGACCAATGACGCAGCCCGCCGCCGCGCCAATCAGGCCGTGATGGTGCGCGTAGTGGCCGGCGACTCCGCCGATAACCGCGCCCTTGATGCAGCCCTTGGCGTCAGCCGGCACCGCCGTCAGGCCAATGGCCAGCGATAACGCTACGCCTCCGAGAATCGCTTTCATCGGAAATCTCCCCTCTGTTGGCTGCGCCGATTGCGCTCAGCGAGCAGATAACTGGGGTCGCGCAAGCGCTACGACAAGATGCTCAGTGATTTTTCTCGGCGAGCGATTTGGCGCGGATTTTCGCCAGCGTCGTGACCGGCGTGATTGCTTCGGGGTCGATCTGCAGGCGGATGATCGCCGGCTTGCCGGACGCCTGCGCCGCCTTGAACGCGGCGGGAAAGTCCTCGGTACGCTCTACGGATGCACCGAAGCCGCCGAACGCCGCCGCATAGGCGACAAAATCCGGATTGCGCAATTCGGTCGCAAAGATGCGGCCCGGATATTCGCGCTCCTGATGCATGCGAATGGTGCCGTAGATGCGGTTATCGGCGATGATCGTGGTGAACGGCAAATCGTACTGCACAGCGGTGGCGAATTCCTGCCCGTTCATCAGAAAATCACCGTCGCCGGCGAGGCAGACCACCGGGCGATCGGGGAACATCCGCTTCATGGCAACAGCCGCCGGCACGCCGAAGCCCATCGAGCCCGCGGTCGGCGCCACGTGCTGGCCGAAGCGGCGCATGCGGAAGAAGCGGTGAATCCAGGCCGCGTAATTGCCGGCGCCGTTGCAGATAATCGCATCGTGCGGCAGGTTCTCGCGCAGCCACACCATCACTGCACCGAAATTGACCGTACCCGGCTGCTCGGTGGGCTGTTCGCTCCATTGCAGATAATCGGCGTGCGCGGTTTGCGCCTGGCCGCTCAGCGGGCTCGGCAGAGTGATCGTCTGCAGCGCCGTGGCAAAGCCGGTGGGCGTGGCGTGGATCGCCAGATGCGGGCTGTAGACGCGGCCAAGCTCTTCGGCCCCCGGATGCACGTGAATGACAGGCACCTGGGGCCGCGGGATGTCAAACAAGGTGTAGCCCTGCGAGGGCAATTCGCCGAGCCGGCCGCCGAGCAGAATAACCAGATCGGCGTTTTTGATGCGCTCGATAAGCTTCGGATTGGGGCCGATGCCGAGGTCGCCCGCATAGCAGGGATGCAGCGCATCGAACAGATGCGCGCGGCGGAATGTGGTGACAACGGGCAACTGATACTTTTGCGCAAAGCGCGCGACCGCGTCGCAGGCTTGCTGCGACCAGCGGCTACCGCCGAGCAGCATGATCGGCATGCGCGAGCAAGCCAGCATCTCGACGAACTTTTTCAGTTCGGCCGGTCCCGGCGCGGTCTCGATCAGAGCAAACGGCGGCGCGTCGGGGATGGCGACGCGCTCGATCAGCATGTCCTCAGGAATGGCGACCACGACCGGTCCGGGCCGCCCGTTGGCGGCGGTGTAGAACGCGCGCGAGACGATTTCCGGCACCCGCGCTGGATCGTCGATCTCGGTCGCCCATTTGGTCATCGCACCGAACACCGCGCGATAGTCCAGCTCCTGAAAGGCCTCGCGCTCGCGCGTGTCGCGCGCGACCTGCCCGACGAACATCACCAGCGGCGTCGAATCCTGGCGGGCGATGTGAATGCCGGCCGACGCGTTAGTGGCGCCCGGCCCGCGGGTGACGAAGCAGACGCCGGGCCGGCCGGTCACTTTGCCGATTGCCTCCGCCATCATCGCCGCGCCGCCCTCCTGACGGCACACAGTGACGGCGACATCGCTGTCGTAAAAGGCATCGAGCACTGCCAGATAGCTCTCGCCCGGCACGCAGAACACGTGACGCACGCCGTGAATTTGCAGTTGATCGACCAGAACTTCGGCGGCGGTGCGCATGTTGTCTTTCCCGCGCATTAGCGTCTTCTTCGATGACGGCGCGTGTGAATAGGTGCACTATTAGGGCTACCCTCCAAGGGCGCTCTATTCCAGTCTACCGCACTAGCATAAGGCATTGAGTACACTAACGATTCCCAACGAGCCTATACTGGCCTCTATCCGGCTCTACACCCGTCGCCGGGAAACTTACGGCAGACCTCAGCCGCACGGCCCGCCGCCCGCGCTCGTCCCAGTTGGAGCACCGCTCCAACCGTCTCAAGCTGCCATCCAGGGCGCAGTGCCCCGTCTCCAACGGCCAAGGCATTACGCTCGAATATCGCCGCTGCAAAGGCCCAGGCCGATCGGTTGGCAAATTCGCCGACGGCAAGGGCGGCAACTGGGAAAAGACGCTTCCCGGCGTTGCCGACGAATTTGAGGAGGCCGAGGGCGAGCACGTCCTCGACTTCTGGCAAGCGACAGACAAAGCGCGGGCGCTCACCGCGGCGGTCGTGGCGGGCGGCCGGAGAGGCTCGCCGAGGCGATTGATACCTACGAGAAGAACCTGCGCGCCCAGGGCGACGACATCGCCAATGCTGCGCGCGTCCGCCATCACCTAACGGACAGGCTCTTGGGCAAGCCAGTGCCGCTGCTCACCGAGCGTGAGCTGCGGCGCTGGCGCGACGACCTGATCGCCAACGGCTCAAGGGTCCGGCACTGCTGCGCACCATCAACTGCCCTTAACCTTGCGGCACGGCATGACAAACGCATCACCAATCGCGACGCATGGCGTGACGGCCTGCAGCCCGCCGACATCGCTATAGCTTCAACGCCCGAAACGTAAACCTTGAACCTCATCAGGTGAGGAGGATACGCGACGAATCCTACGCTTTGGGCTGTACGTCGAAACCCACGCCGGGACTGGTGCGCGGTCAAGCCAAATCGCCAAGCTCGACATTGCGGACCTTCAGGACGACCGCGCCGACCCGCGACTGCTGATGCCGCCTTCGCGCAAGGGCAAGGAAAAAGTGCGCGCGCGAGCCGGTGCCGATTACACCCGGCCTCGCGCTAAGCTGCGCCAAGCCGCCGACGGCCGCCCGCCGACGGCGCCGCTCTTGGTACGCACCGACGGCGAACGATGGCGCCCCGAGCGCAGCGATCACTTGAAGCTATTGCGACAGCGGCAAAGCGCGCTGGGATCGACTGCACCATCTATGCGCTACGACACAGCTCGATTGTGCGCGCGATCCTTGCGGACATGCCGCTGCGGTCGTCGCCGACCTGCACGACACCAGCACCAGCTATGTTGGAGCGGACCTACTCGGCGAACATTTTCCATCATGCCGATGAGGTGGCGCGCAAGGGCCTGCTCGATCTCGACCTCGCGCTGCTGGCGTCCGATACTGACAACGTCGTTGCACTGCCTCCCCAGCGGCCGTGATGAGCCAGGCGCGCGGCGCGTCCAGGAAAATTGGTGTCACCCGCGATACTAGTCGATGGGCAGATGTCGATCGCCCTATGACTGGGCACTATCTCGAACGCCTTAAAGTTCAAGGCGGATGGCTTTACCCACGCCATAGCTAATGCGTCAGATCCGGGACGCTCCAAGTGTTCGTGACCGGCATGTTCGACCAATATGGCGTGTTATAGTCTGTCGGCTGTTCTGGCACAGATGCGGCAGTGGCCGAAGGAGTCCTGACGTAATGATTAAAAAAGACCTGATCGGCAAAGTCGAGCGCGGCGTTCCATACGGCATCGGCCATATAGTGGCCCTGGTTGGTCGTATAAAGTCCAACCTTTCCGGGGACGCCGAGCGCTTGCCAGATCTTCTTTTCAGCAAGATACGCTTGCGTCATCTCCCATGGGAACACGGCTGATGGAATATCGGCTTGCACCAACAGCGCTCTCGGAGCAATAAGGGCGGCCACTGATGGAGAGTCAAAGGGCAGTTTGTTGATGTTGTTGATAAACGGCCACAGATTTACGCTAAAATAGCCTGTAGTGCCGGGCCCTCCTGGAGCGCCCCTCCACAGTAGTGAGGAGAACGACTCAGGGTCGTATGTCGGATTCGTCCACCGTGCGTCCAAGGAGCCGCCTTGAACCTGAACCGTCAGGGCGATGCGAGGGTCATTGGCGCCGGCATAGAGTGATGCCGTGGCGCCGCGCGAGACCCCAGTGACGCAGATGTGATTCTTGTCCACATAGCTGAGAGTTTCGAAGTAGTCGATGACCCGGCTGTAGCCCCAGCCCCACGCAAGCGCAGCGGTCCAGTCGTAGCCCTTAACGCCAAAAGAGTCATAGGGAAAAAGCGTGTAGGCCCCGTGGCTAAAGATATAAGAAGCTGGGCCATCTCCGTCAGGATCGTAGGAAAAATTGTCGCGGCCGAACTCGGCGACGATGTAGCCTCTATTCACTAACGCTTCGAGACCAGCTTGGCTCGTTGGAGCGCACCCATCGTAGTATGATCTCAGCGTGCACCAACTGGCTTCTCCAGAAAGAATGATCGGATAAGGCCCATTGCTGGGAACGCCGTTAGCAAAAGGGCGGCTGCTGGCCTGAGGAATATACATCGTTACAAAGAATGGCAGTGAGCCGGTCGGGCCGGTATAGGTCAAATTAACGTGCCTCTGAGTAATTGAACCGATCGTCGTATCCGTCGAGTTAACGACGGACACGGACACGTTAGAAGCTGGTGGCGTGTGACCCCACAGATAGTAATCCAATATGTTATGGAGTTCAGTTTGGCGCTGGTTCCACTGACTCAGCGTGGTCACCTGTGTGCCGTTTTGCATCACAAACGGGTTTGGATACTCCGTGACGGTCGGCAGCGTAGTGGGCGTATCAGGAAAGCTGCAGAAGCTGTCGTAAAGGCCCGTGCAAGTTGTCGGTGGAGGTGATGCCGCTGGGCCGGCAATACTAGTAGCGTCTCCGCGTTCGTTTTCCTTGACCAAAGCGCGCTGCGCACTGTCAGCGCGGCCGTTCAAGACACCCTGCGCCCAAGCGCCGTTCGCCATGAGGATCAGAATTGCCATGATGTCGGCCATGATGATAAACGGCCATTCTCGCCACTCTCTCATTGTTAGTCCTCCTCAATCGGTCGGCCAACGGGAATCGGCTGGATCGACCGCGATAGCCCCGCCAACTCGCGCACATAGTGGGAGATTTGCCGACCATCATCACCATCGCCAGCAGCGTCGCAGTTTGAATCTCCAGCTCTCAGCCGGCCTCGTGTAAGGCGCGCGGTTCGACCGTCGATCTCAAGGAAGCGGCTGTTCGACCGGAAGAAGTGGCTTAAGCCCCGCAGGATCCGACCGTTACCTCCTGGGCATAGGAGGAGTTTCTCGGATTTATGAATCACGTCGTTGCCGCCTTCCCGGATCGCGAACTCCACGTGGTTCTCGAGAATCTAAACACCCACAAAAAAATGCGAGCGCTGGCTGAAGAAACGCCGCAAAAGTCCATTTCCATTTTATCCCACCCGATCGTCATGGCTCAATCAAACGAGACTTGGTTTTCCATTCTCCAAGACCAGTCGCTGAGCGGCGCATCGTTCACCACAGTTGCGGATTTGCGGAGCACATCGATGCATTAATCTCCGCCTACGACCAGACGGCTACGCCGTTCGCCTGGACCAAGAAGAAGGTCCGCCAATGGCGCTGCAAAAACCGCCGTATCACCGAGCTGTGATTCTGGGTGTTGGCAAAGGGCGAAAAGGCAGTTGCGCGCCGAGAACGAGGCGCTGCGGCGGGAGCTGAAAACGGCGCAGAAGCAAATTGAGGAGCTAAAGCGCTTTAGTCCAACATGGAGGTCATCGGCTGGAAGGTCGACAGGCTTAAATATTGCGCGAGCCCTTTCTATTCGGATGGCAAGCCTGGGGCGCCCATTCCGCTGCGCATTTGTTTGAAACGTACCACGAAGAAGCCGCGCACTCGTCTTGTCACCATGACCAAGATGGTTTGTACCCAGGTACAAATATCATGTTCCACCCGTCGAAAAGCTAACCGCGATCCAGCGCAGCTTTCGCGCTGGGCTTTTTGGGTATGGGTATCGCCGCGCGAGGGCGCGGGTGCAAGCGGAGCATAATCGCGCGATCAATGAACTCAACGGCGCGACCGCCGAGCTGCGGCAGGAGACGGCCGCGCTGCGAAGCGAATATTTTCGGCTGCGGGCAAAATCGAGCAGGGCGTCAACACCGAGCGCGACCCGGTGGAGCATCCGCGGTTGCATTGAGCGCCGAATAGAGGCAAGAGTACAAGTTCGTCGGCCCGAAGGGTAACGCGAGCCTGCTCGACCTATTCGAAGTCGTCCTCTGCTGATCATCTACCGCGCTTTCTTCGAGCCGGGCGTCAACGGCTGGCCCGAGCATGCCTGCGTCGGCTGTTCATTCGGGGCCGATCACGTCGCCCACCTTGCCCATTTGAACGCCCGCGACACCACGCTCGCGTACGCCTCACGCGCGCCACAGAAGGACATCGAGCGTTTGAAGGCACGAATGGGTTGGAAGATGCCATGGTACACCATCACGGACAGCTTCGACGCCGATTTCGACGTGGACGAATGGCACGGCCACAATGCATTCATCCGCGACGGCGACAAGATGTTCCGCACCTACTTTATCAATAGCCGCGGCGATGAGGCGATGGGGAGCACCTGGAGCTACCTCGACATGACGGCGCTCGGGCGCCAGGAGGAGTGGGAAGACTCGCCGGAGGGCTACCCTCAGACGCCGCCATACAAGTGGTGGAACTGGCACGACGCATATCGCGACCCCCAGGTTGAGTAGATCGCCGACGACGAATTCAACTCCAGCCGCGCGCTGCATCAAGGCTGGCCGCACATCGAGCAGTGCTATCGCAACCGATCGCAACGCGCGGCATCGCGGCACCGAAGGGCGGCCAAAGGTTTCCGATGCAGGTTCGTCGCGTCCGGGATCGCCTCGGCCTATGATGACCGGGGGGTTGTTTTCGGGCGCGAAAAGTTTGGCCGATCGGCGGGAGGCGGTAGTGCTCGATCAATTGATGGACAGGACCGATCGCACTATTGTCGTTGTAGGAGGAGCCCGTCCCGGCGAAAATATCTTCACGCCTAAGATTTGAAGCCCCGGTCTCAGACCACCTCGGCAGCGTGCCCGCCTTGAGCGGCGAGATTCTTGCCCCGGCCCCGGCCGGTAACGCCTCGGGGCCACCCTCCGCCAGGCTATCCGCGAGCTCGCCTGATTTTAGTTCCATCTCGAGCTCGCTATGCGATTGCCAGGGCCAGGGGATACTGACTAAAAAGTTGCGATTGGTATCGCCGTGAAACCGAAAAAATTTCAGAGACAGGCGGATGACAACTAAACAGCACTGGATTCGATTTGCCTGCGCGGTTGCACTGGCGACCGTGACGATTGGCTCTACGGTCCGGACCGTCGCAGCCGCACCTCCTGCTGAATCAACGAGAAGCACGTCAACGGAGAGCCACGCACCGCGCACGGGGCGTTTCCTCTACGCAGTCAATCAGGCGGCGGCCACACGGGGTTCAATATCGGTCTACGACATCAGTGCCGGGCATCGCCTTGTTAAGACCATCGAGACCGTTCGCGACGCCGACGACGTGAAGGGGGTCGCCGCTAGCGCGGCGACCGGCCGGCTCTACGTGGCCTACCGCACCCTCTCGGGCATCGGGATGATTTATTGCCTTAATGTCTACGATGATGTTGTACTCTGGAATCGCGCCATCGATCCCGGTGTCGATCGGCTGGCGGTTCATCCGGGCGGGCAGCTCTTGTACGTTCCGACCTGGGAAGGCAACTCGGCCCACTTTATCAATGTCCTTGATGCCAGCACGGGCGACGTCGTTCGCAAGGTGTATTTCTCTAATCGATCGCATGATACCCTGTTCCCGGTATCTGGGCCGCTCTTTCAGGAGACTAAGGCCGAGGACGGAAGCGGGAAATACCTCTATTTGATCGATCCGCAGAGCTACGCGGTCTCACGCATCGGCCCTTACGCCGGCATTCTCGGGCCCTACGCGGTTGATGGCATGAGCCGCTACGTGGTGCACAACGTGATCGGCTTGTGGGGGATGCAGGTTGCCGAGCTCAAGAGCGGCCGCATCGTCACCGCCAGCCTTGCAGAGCATCCGCCCGGCGAGCCCGGGCTACTGCATGGGATCGGCTGGACGCCCGACGAGCGCGAGGTGTGGCAGAGTAGCAGCGCGGGCGATCCGCACATCTATGTATGGAGCATGCGCGATCCGATGTCCCCGGTCCTGGTCGAGCGGATCAGCATGAAAAGCCGCCGCGGGGCGCATTGGCTTACCTTCGACGTCGAAGGCAACTACGCCTATGTCGCGCCCAACAAGAGCAGCGATGATACCACCGAGATATTTGACGCTCACACCCACAAGTTCGTGGGCCTGATCGGCTCGTCGGAGGACATGATCGAGATCGATTTTACCAATGGCAAGGTCAGCCGCGTCGGCGATCAGTATGGCGTTGGGCGCGTCGTGCGCACTTCGACGAACTGATCGATGTGGGCTATGCCACCGGTTCGACAGCCGCGCCGCGGTCCGTCGCGGCTGCTATCGCATTCACCGCAATTATCACCACCTTGGCCCCCAGCCATTTCCGGTTTGTTCCTCGAGTCGGCTCCGTTTATTGTGATGATCCGAAGTATTACGGGGCGCCCTCGTAGCGAGGGTGAACCCCTGCAACCGGCCAAACTCTTTCACGCCCAAGTTTTCAAGCCCCACCCCTTGGTCTCGGTCGGATCATCGTCATCAGCGCGCTCAGTCGCGCCAGAAATCGCGGAAGCGGCTCGGGCTCAATTCGGTGCTGCGAACCGTGTGCTGAATTGACCGATGGCCGAGCCAGTCCTGGATCGCCCGGCTGTCGTGGCCCGCGTTGGCCAGGGCATAGCCGCAGACGTGGCGCAGCATGTGGGCGTGAACCGGAAAGGCAAAGCCGGCGCGCGCCGATGCGCTTGATCAGACGGTTGACCGCGTCGGGCGTGAACGGGCCGCCGCGCTCGGTCGCGAAGACGAAGACCGAGCCCGGCGATTTGCCGCCGCAGCTCGCGCAGAACGCGGGCCGGTCAGTGCGGCAGCGGTATGCACATCCGAGATTTTCAGCTCGCACAGCGAGCCGCCGTCACCCGCTGGTTGTTGTTGAGCGCTTCCGCTTCGCCGGCGCGGCGAGCCGCCGCTCGGCGGCGTCGTTCATCTCACGTAGCTGCTTGATCAGCTCAGCCTCGGCGACGCGGATCAACTTCACGCGGCGATGAAACCGCGCGCGGCCGTGTGGGTTCCTGGCGATATGCGTGAAGGGCCTCGGGTCGACGCCGATCTGCCGGCGCATGCGCGCGATCCGATGCGCACTCGAAATTCCGCGGAGAGCTCGGGCCATTTCGTGATGATGCAGACTAGGCCGAAGGCACCCGCCAGAAACATTCCAATAGTCCAGCAACGGCTGGTGTGAGATATTTGTATATGTGACGCCCGCGATCGCAAGAATCAGCCCGACAGCATACGGCAACTGCCGCCACAGGAAATTGGTCCTGCCTGAATAGTTCGAGGGAGCAACTGTGCCCTCGTTCCGCTGCACATCAAGCTCGTTCATGGGCAACCCGATGACGATCTCAAACCTGAGAAGCTAGCGGTGAGCCGGACGGACACCTGTAGGCTCTTTTTAGCACGCTCGCGATCAAAACGCATCGGAATACTGGCAGTGCGCGCCTAATTGGCCATCATCGTGAGCCGATCATTTTCCGAACGCGATCCTTCCGAGCACGAGGGAGAATGTAGGCCCGCGGGTCGCGCTCTGCGCATCGAAAATCAAATAGTTGACCATTGCGCGATTGCACATGGACCCTTCTACGTAATTCGTGGCCGCTCCGGCGCCGCGGAGACTGTCGTCAAAAGAACCGTTGTTTGGACACGGCGAGGCCGCGGAATAGATTGTTCCACCTCGTTCCCGAGTCCCATGGTGCAACGACCTATGTGCCGATTCCGCAGATGCGCCACTTCCGGACTTCACAAACTGGACCCGTTTGTTGGCCTTCGATCTCGCAATTGCCGGCGCAGTACCTTGCCAACATAGGTGTGCGGCAGCTCCGGCTTAAACTCCACCGATTTCGGGACCTTGTAGTCGGTGAGGTGCATCTGGCAGTACGCCAGCAGCTCTTCTTCGGTGAGGTTCGGATCATTTCTGACAACGAACAGCTTGACCACTTCCCCGGAGCGCGCATGGGGTATCCCGATCGCGGCGCATTCGCGCACACCTGGATGGCCGGAGACCACCGCCTCGATCTCGTTCGGGTAGACCTTGAATCCGGAAACCGAGATCATGTCCTTCTTGCGGTCCACGATCCTGACCTGGCCTATCTCGTTGATGACGCCGATATCACCGGTGCGGAAATAGCCGTCAGGGGTCATGACCCTGGCGGTTTCCTCAGGAAGTTGCCAATAGCCGGGCATGACCTGCGGACCGCGGGCACAGATCTCTCCGGTTTCGCCGAGCGGGACCTCGTTGTTGTCATCGCCGCGAATGGAGATGTCCGTCGAAGGTATCGGCAGCCCAATCGTGCCGCTCCATTCGGTTGCGGTCACGAGATTGCAGGTCAGGACCGGCGACGTTTCTGATAGACCATAGCCTTCCACGATCGGACAGCCCGTAGCCTTGAACCATCGTTCCGCTACTACTTGTTGCACCGCCATGCCGCCGCCGACAGCGCACTTGAGCATGCTCCAGTCGATCTTTCCGAAATCCGGATGATTGAGGAGCGCATTGTAGAGCGTGTTGACGGCGGGAAGATAATTGACGGTGCGCTTCGCGAGTTCCTCGATGAGGTTCGGAATATTACGGGGATCCGGTATGAGGATGCATTGACCGCCGGTGTGGAAGCCCACCAGGAAGCACGCGGTAAATGCAAAGATGTGATAAAGCGGCAACGCCGCCACGATGGTCAGGCGATCGACCTTGGGCTCCTTTTCCAGCACCGGCTGTATCCAGGCTTCGATCTGCAGCATATTCGCGACGAGGTTGCGGTGCAGTAGCATCACGCCTTTGGGAATGCCGGTGGTCCCGCCTGTGTATTGCAGGAGTGCGAGGTCGTCGGGTCCGAGCTGTGGCGTGTTCAGGGTCATCCCTTTGCCGGCGGCGATCGCGGCGTTGAACCGCGTGCCCTCCGGCAGCGCGTAAGCCGGCACCATCTTCTTCGCCCACCGCACGACCAGGTTGACGATGGTGCCCTTCACGATGCCCAGCAGGTCGCCCAAGGACGCGATGACGATGTGCTTGACGTTGCTTCGAGCGATCGCCTGTTCCAGCGTGTGCGCGAAGTTTTCGAGCACGATGATCGCCTCGGCGCCGGCCCCCTTGAGCTGCAACTCGAGCTCCCGGGCCGTATACAGTGGATTCGTATTCACCACGGTATATCCGGCCCGCAGAATGCCCACGATAGCGATCGGATATTGCAGCACGTTCGGCATCATGATGGCGACGCGTGCGCCCTTCTGCAGGCCCTTGCTCTGCAACCAGGCACCGAATGCGCGCGACGTGTCGTCGAGATCCTGGTAGGTGAGCGCCTTGTCCATGCAGACAAAGGCGGTGTGATCACGATATTTGTCGAAGCTCTCCTCGAGCAAGGCGACCAACGACGAATACCTGGATGTTTCGATCTTCGTGGGAGCCCCGGGCGGATAGTGTTTGAGCCAGGTACGTTCCACGGTGTTCCCTCCTAGAGCTGGCCGGCGCGGGTGGATGCCTTTCCGCGGGATGAGTTGCGACATGTTGGGTTCACATATCTTTATTCTTTATCCCGGATCGTGCTCTTGACAATGTCGACATCGTTGCGCGCGAGGGAACCGCAGGGAGATTGACCTCGTGTTGATCTTCGGGCTTCGACTTTAGCTGTCCGCGAGTGCAGGCAAGTTCCCGAGGATGGTGGTTCGTTGACTTGAGTCATGTTGACGCTTGCTCGTGCAGTCTCGACGGCACGCTCGCAACGGCCCCGCTGGAGAATTGATCATGGCGGCCTGGTCCCGTGCTGCCGAGCTTGCCGACCGGACGCCCCCGTCCCGGAACCGCTACGTCGACTTCCTGCGCGCTCTGTCGATGCTGGTGGTGATCGTCGGGCACTGGCTCGCCGCCGCGCCCTCTTTCAATTCAAGCGGGGAGTTGATCGGGGCCCACATCCTGACGGCGGTTCCCTGGACCGCCTGGCTCACGTGGATCGCGCAGGTCATGCCGGTCTTCTTCATCGTCGGCGGATATGCGAATGGCGTGAGCTGGCGCGCCGCGCGCAGGAACGGCGGATCGTACGCCACTTGGCTCGAGAGCCGCTTGCGCCGCTTGGTGTGGCCGCTGCTGCCGCTGCTTGTCGTGTGGTTGGCGATCGTCGCCATCGAGTACGCCCGGGGCGTTCGCCCAGAGCTGATCCGTTACGGATCGCAGGTCGCTTTCATTCCGATCTGGTTCCTTGCCGTGTACATCGTGATAGTCCTGCTCGTCCCGGCCATGGAGGCGGCCTGGATGCGATTCGGCGTGAAGTCATTCTGGGCCCTGACCGCCGCCGCGATCGTCGTCGATATTCTCTACTTCGTCGGCAGCGTGCGCTGGCTCGGCTTCGTCAACTATCTGTTCGTGTGGGGCGCAATTTCGCTCCTCGGATACGCATGGCTCGACGACCAATTCTCCAGTCGTCGGATGTTGCTTCTTTGCGCCGTCCTGTCTTTGGCAGTCCTCCTCTCGCTCGTGCTCGGCGGCCCCTATCCCATCTCGATGGTCAGCGACCCCGCCGAGCTGGTCAGCAACACGACGCCGCCAAAGGTCACTCTCATCGCGCTCGCGATCGTGCAAGGCGGAGTGTTGTTCGCGCTCCAAGCGGCGGCGCGGCGCTGGCTGATCGGGCGGTCCGCGTGGACGGCCACCGTTTTGATCAACGCCAACATCATGACGCTGTTCATCTGGCATTTGACGGCCACGACGCTCGTGGTCCTCGGATCCTATCTCGCCGGTGGCGTCGGCCTCCATCTCAAGCCCGGAAGCACCGCGTGGTGGTGGTTCCGCATCCCCTGGGTCGCTGCGAACGCGATCGCGCTCGCGCCCCTCGTTCTAGCGTTCGGACGGTTCGAGCGTCCGCGCCCTATCGAGGCGCCTCCGGCATCCCCTTGGCGCTACGTCATGAGCGCGCTCGCGATCGGCGGTGGCCTTGCGCTGCTCGCCGGTCAGGGCGTGGCTGGATATGGGCCGCTCGGACTGAATGTGTGGGGGCTCGCGCTCGCATTCACGGGCATCTGCCTGATCTACCGTTTCGCGGGGTCTTCCGAGGAGCCCGCTTAAGGCGCGCCTCGCGCCGGCGTTGCTCAGTCGACGTCCGAGTGATGGCAAGCGAATGCCGCCGCACAGCGCCCACGACTCGCGCGCGCAGCGCACGCTTTGAGATTGCGAGGCGCGGCCAGTTCCATGCGCTCGAGAGCGGCCGCGACCACCCCGCCAGGAAGATGCGGAGCAGCTCGGGTTGGGTGCGCGCTTCAAGGCGAGGAACGGATTCGTGAGAGATTCCTCCACGCGCATCGCCTTCCCGATTTCCGTGCGTCCGCACATATTCCGGCACGCTTGCGGCTACAAGCTCACCAATGACGGGCGGGACACGCGCGCTGTCCAAGGCTATCTGGGCCATCGTAACATCCAGCACACTGTGCGTTGCACCGAGCTTGCGAGCGGGCGCTTTGCCGGGTTCTGGAATGACTAATGCGGCACCAAAGCCACTTGCGAACGGGGCGCGCCATACCCGCTCAGCCGCCTGCTTGACCACTTCGGTCGCCATGTCGCCGCCGAAGTTGACCTCGACGACGACATCATCGGTGTCGAAGTCGTCATGACAGCGCACCACCGACTCGCCCCACTGCGCCGGGCTACCGCTGGTGGAGCGTCGGCCAGTACCGGCGAATCGGCCATCGTTCAACAGCGCCGATGCCACGATGCCCACCTCATCGCCGCCGCCCGACAGATCGACGCCGACAGTGACCTGCTCGATCAGATCTTCGGGCACGTCGTGGTGGATCAGCCAGTTGTCCTTGAACTGCGGGTCGAGGATCATCGCGCCCTGCAGCTCCTGGCGGGCGAGCCGGGTGCCTTCGTAAAGCTCCCTGACCTCGTTCAGGAACGCTGGTGACAGATGATCGACATTGTCGTAGTCGAGCCGCTGGTGATCCGGATATCGTCCATCGCCACGAGCCGTTTCATAAACGGGGTCGTCCTTGGCGTGGTCGCCAACAGAACACGCGGCTTATCACCGAGCCGCAAGCCCAGCATCATGTTGTCGAACACCGCCTGCTGGTAGCGCATGCGCGCGATCTCGTCGATCACGCGCAATTCGCATTGCGAGCCGCGCAGGGATTCCGGTTCCTCGCCGGAGAAGAACACGCACAGCGCTCCGTTTCGGATCTCCTTGTTATCCGGTCACCGAACATTGGCGACTGTTCTCGAAACAGTTCTTTTCGGAACAGTTTTGCGGCGAGCGCAAGGCAACCTGCTCGACGGAGGGGCATGAAATTTTGGGCGTGAAAGCTTTGCCGCGGCTTTGGGGGACGGCTGCTGTCCGAGCACGGTTGAGACAATCATGTCAGGATCCCGCCACGATCCCGGACCTTCCTGCATTCCCTGCGGCAGGCGATAGGCCCCGCTAGCTCATCTGGCGCTAGTCGTCCATCGAGGAGACCTCCGCTTCAGGCTACCACCAGGGCTGCAGACCTCAACCGCAATGGGGACCACAGATCAGGCGAGCGGCAACTCGGCAACAGTGGGCGGTCAGTCGGATTCAAATTCACCGGCGGCATCGCAGTGCCTCGGGACCGGTCGACTGTAGAAGGCTCAATGAGCCCCTACCAGCAGCCTAACGGCAACACCAGTGCGGCGCAGTCCAGCAATCTTATTAATGGAATCGAAGAACAAGGAATGCACTTTGGGTTCGAATTACAATACTAGCCGCTGCCACGATGCCCGATGCCCTGCATTTCTATGACCGTTTCGCTGTTAGCTTCGGCTTGGTTATCTGGCCATTGAAAGATGGGTGCCGTGGCAGCGAACCCCGTTGTGTGGCCGGTCCCGCCGCCTTGCTGTGGGCAGACGGTCGCGCGCGATCTCGATCGCTGTATCCGCGTGCGGCGACTCCGCGCTGGAACACGCCAATTGCGCATCACTTCCCGGATGCAATCATATCGCGCTTAACTTTGGTGCGGATTTCAGGTGCGAAATGTACCGGAGGCTTCAAGTCTTGGGCGTGACGAATCGGCGAGCGGGTTGGGCCCAAGCTCACTACGTAAGCACCAGGCCCGCGGGGCCCTCAAGCGCGTGGCTGCAGGCGAACCGTTGCGCTAGATCGCGCCTAAGCTATGCCTCGATCACTCAACGATCTCGCGCCTCAAAGCGCGGCACGAGGCCGAAATCTGATCGACGGGGGCTTCAAATCTTCGCGGACAGGGCCAAACACAAGCCGAGTTCCTACAAAGCCGCCCGTTGGCGATGCTCCATCAACTTGATAAAACACCGTTTGCACCCGTTGCAAAGAAGAGTAGACGTTGCACGCGCTATTGGCGCGTCGCTGCGAAGTTATAGCGAGAAGAGCAGCGTTTAAGGGCACATTTGCTAACACTGTAACGTATTGCTGGTCCAGCATCCGCGAACTGACCAGAAAAGAACGTTCTTCCGACAGTCTATGGTGTTAAGCGCAAGGGATATGCGCACCTGGCGAGGATCGCGCCGTGCATCGAAAAGCGGGCAGTTGAGCATGACGCGGGAACCTACCGGGCTTTGCGACTCGGGCGCAACGGGCGCGGCCGATTTCCGGGGGCGCGGCCCTCAGCATGAGCGGCCGCCGACAGCGAATGCGCCGCACGGCAAGTTCTTTGTTGAGCGCCTCAAGGGATCGAACGACACGCGGGGTGCCGATCAGCGCTGAACTTCGCGCCACCATCGATGCCGCTAGACCTGTTCCTCAGAGTTGCACAGGGGGTGATTCTTTCTCGGGGACGTCCTTTGTCCTGTGGGAATTTCTGCCCGCGCGCCATTCCCCGCACTTGACTTACCTCGCGACCCCACGCGCACACCGCGGTTTTCTGACAGGCCAATGAACACGGCCCCTTTCGTTATCGTAAACGTCGGAACTAGCCGTAGCTCTTTAGCAGCCTACCACGCTGGCGTAGGAACCACTTTCGCACGAGGTTCGATGCAGGAACCGGTTGGCCCTACCGTTCGTTGTTTCTGGGACTCTTCTCGATGCGATTTACGGAAGCAAGGAGAACGTCAGTGACTGGACAGAACAAGAAGCAAAGCGACCAGCAGCAGCGTGGCGATCAGCATCAGCAAGGGGGTCAGGACCGGAGTCAGCAGCAGAACAAGTCCGAGACTCGGCGGAAGGCGGAGGAAGACGCGCGGAAGGATATGCCTAAGCCGGGGGACGCGACTTCAGTCGGCGACATTGGAACTTAGATCGGCAACTAAGGAACTTAGATAAAAACGAGACGGCAGCTTGGCCGGGCGGCTGGGCTGCCGTTTTTCATTTTTGTGTGAAGGTGTCAAAGCGCTCTTGTCGCAGCATCTTCGGGGGCAACAGTTCCGCACGCCACGCGCCGACGCCAGTTCCTCGAGTTCTCGATCATTTAGTTGCTTGACCGCCGCAGGCAGATCGCTCGGAAGGATAGCCGTAGGGTGTTGGTGGGATTGCTCGTGGTTGACGCCGAAGAAGACTCGGCTTGCGACGATGACCCGAAAATAGGTCGGGAGTTCTCGCTCGGTTGCGGACAATGCCCACGCGCCGATTATGATTGCGCAATTTTTCGACCCACGCGCGTCGATGCTTGTAGACCCCGGTGGAATTACCTCAACAAGCAGACTTACCGACCAAGGCTGTCTGGCTCTGGAATATCACTACACCACGCGCGCCGGACAGGGCTTGAACACAGCGCCGGTCGTGCTGCGCTCCGTGATCTGAATAACAGTCGATGCAAGCTGGGCGGCGCACAAAGCGGGCGGAGCGCGGCCCCGCAGTCGTACGCCTGATTTCGGCCAACACCGAGACTGCGATAACAGGAGGTACCTACGCTGCGCGACAAATTAACCAATCATTAAACTTTACCCTTTGCAATTCCCACACGTTCATCAAATCTGAGGCCTGCACATGTTCGAGGTCACACGCTACGAACATCCAGAGATATTTGTGACCAGTCGGCGAACCAGCGAGACGTACAGACTTTTTGTTCGCGAGAACGGGACGCTTGCGCATGACGGCACGAGCTTTGAGCAATGCGAAGCTCGGCGGGCAGCGATATCACATTTGGCACGAATTTCACGACCCCACGCTGCTTAGCGCTTGTTACCAACGACTCTGTTCGCCTGTTCTTCTTTTGCCAAGCAAATCGCCTTCAAACGTGCCATGTTGTTACGGATAACCAGCCCTCGAGCTTCATATTCAGTCATTGCAATCTTGCCTTCGCGCTCACGTTTCTTGCTGCTTAAAAACTTTTTCTGCCCGCGCACGGGCTTCCTCAGAGGTCATGGATACCTTTCTGGCGGGCTACTAACCGTGCTTTTGAGTGAATAAGAGGCATGATGTATCGTGGCGCGTAAGGTAAAAGGCGCCGCGCGCGCGCTCGCCGGCCGACGTCCAGTGCGGCATCTTGCTATTTGTTGGCCGGCCGCAAGAAGGACGACGAGCGAACCACGCACTGAGCGCCAGGGGCACGCGGCCGCTGAATGCGTTGGGCACTCAGCGCCCATGACACCAGGGCGATACAGGACTGGCTCGGCCATCGCGATCGATCCAGCGCACCGTCCGATATACCGAGCTGAGCCCAAACCGGGTTCGCGATTTCTGACGCGACTGAGCGCGATTAAATGCCCTACTGATACTCTGGCCTAGATGCTGCACCGGAAATTAATCCGCAAAAGTTTGACGGAGTGTTTGAGGCGTTTTTTACCCGAAGTCGCGTGGAATGGGTTTGGGTCTCGCGATTTGCCAGATGATCACTGAGCAGCATGGCGGTAAACTGACTGCGTCGTCGGACGGTAAAAACGGGGCGCTGTTTGAATTCGTTCTGCCGATCGCCTAAACGCATCAGACCGATCAAATGTAATAACCGAGCACGAGCGGCGAGCGTAGCAGCAGCGACGAGCCTGAGATGAAGAATTTGATCGTCTGGATCGCGTCGCCCTCCTGTCAGCTCGGCTTACATCACGGCTCGCGCGCAAGTGGGACGCCGTGAAATTTCTTCGCGAGCCTCATTTAATCTAACATGAGCTTTCAGTCTCTATCCAGGACGAGATGCCAATCCTACTCATCGAGTCTCCTGGGGCCGCGTGAATACAGCGTCCTCGTCGTGGCTCTTAGTCCAGGACAGCAGCGGCGTCGAAGCCCGAGACAGTGCGAGCATTAGCTGAAAATGCGGCGATGGCTCTGTCGAATACTTCAGATGGCGGCGATGATTGAAAAAGCTCACACTAGGCGCTATTCGCTGGCTCTTGCGTTATATCGTTCCCCCGCACAGCAGCCGCAACCTTTGCGGCAGTTGAATTCTGAGCAAGCCGCAATGGCGAATTTTACCGAGGCAATGATCGCGTTGGTGCAGGAATACAGGTGGTTTTCCGATAGTCTTCCTGCTAGCTTTTTGTGAATCATTTGCATTTGTATCCTTGGCGGTTCCGGCTACGGGTATCCTTCTTGGGATCGGTGGGTTGATCGGCGCTGCACGCATCGAATTTTGGCCGATTTGGCTTAGGGCGGTCTTGGGCGCGATTGCAGGCGACTGGGTCGCCTACGAATCGCATTGCGATTTAAGGAGCAGATCTTGCAGATGCGCCCGTTCTCGGCACGCCCTGAACTGCTCAGGCGCGGCATTGAGTTCTTCAGGCGCTGGGGAATGGTCGCAGTATTCGTCGGCCGCTTCTTTGGTCCGTTTCGCGCGATCGTGCCGCTTGCTGCTGGACTTTACGCGATGCCCCGACTCAAGTTTCAGATCGCCAACGTCGCTTCAGCACTGTTTTCGGCAGCGGGTATTCTGGCGCCGGGTTTAGCTCTGCAGTGGCTCGTTGGCTAATTCATACACATGGCTGTTTGAACGGACTGCGCCACAATCACGCCCAACTCAGGACCGACGTTTGCGCCTCGCATGAAAATTTCAGCGTTCAATGCTGCTTTGGAGTTGGGGCATGACACAGATTTCCGCGATCGTTATTACCTATAACGAAGCACACAACATAAACGAATGTCTGGACTCGCTTGCGTTTTGCGACGAGCGAATTGTGGTTGATTGCGGCAGCACTGACGCCACGGTGGATATCGCAAGGCAGAAAGGCGCCCGCGTCGAGTTTCACCAATGGGAAGGATACGGCCCGCAAAAGAATTATGGTCTGTCGCTCGCTAACGGCAGCTGGGTGATTTCAATCGATGCCGATGAACGCGTTACCCCGGAGCTCGCTGCCGCAATCAAAGGCGCTATCGCCAAGGCTGGCGCAGATGCTTGGGCGTTTCCGCGCCGCTCGAGCTTTTGCGGCCGAACGATGCGGCATTCTGGTTGGTATCCGGATTACGTGCTGAGGCTGTTCCGACGCGGCAAGGCGCGGTTCGATGACGTCATCGTGCATGAGCGTGTCATTTGTACTGGCAAGCTAAAGCGGCTACCGCAGCCGCTCGTTCATTACCCCGTGCATCGTCTCGAGGATGCGATTTCACGCATGGATCGCTACTCGACGGCCAGCGCCAAAGCACTCGACGCCCACGGACGCAGGGTCAGCTTTTTCACGGGCATAGGCCACGGGCTGTTTTCATTCTTCCGCACCTACATCTTGCACGCTGGGTTTCTCGATGGCGCGGAAGGCTTTTTGCTCGCGGTGGCGAATGCTGAGGGCAGCTACTACCGCTACATGAAACTATGGCTCGCCGCTCGCGAACGGAACTAGCAAAAACGCGGTCGGACCCAGGTTCACGATTTCCGGCAGCGGCGACCATTCACTGAAGCAATAGGCTCCTGACGATGCATCGAAATTGTCGGCGAGCAATTGAGCTCGGCACCGTTCGTGGCCGCCGATCTGCGGGCCATCGCCGCGTCGGCGAATCCAATTCTGAAAAAGTGTAGATGGCACTCTGACTTACACCGCGACGCTGATCCGGAATCCGGCCGGCTACCACAACAACGTGATGCAGAGCATCACGCTCGTCGCTGGCTGAGGGAGGATGCCATGCGCGCTTGCTTCGACGTTCATCGTCGGCTTTGCCGCCGCCATGTCCGCCGCCTCAGCCCAGGAGCAGGCGATCACGCTCAAGCCGCGATCGGGACTCGATAAGGTGCAGACCAATTGCAGCACGTGCCACAGCCTCGACTACATCCCAATGAACTCGCCGTTCCTCGATGCGGCCGGCTGGAATGCTGAAGTAATGAAGTCGCTTGGCGCGAGCATTCCGTTCCGGTAAATTTCAGGGGTACTAATGTACTAATTGAGCAACGCATAAATATTAAATGAGTATTGACCATAATTAGGGCAAAAGCGAAGCCGGCCTAAGGGGCTGCCGCATGAGCGACGACGTGGACAACCAGCCGGAAGTGCTGGCCTTTCTCGCCAACCCGGCCACTTACGGCGGCGCGCCGGTGCGACGCATCGACACTCATGCCGCCTCGGTGTTTCTCGCCGGGGACCGCGCGCTCAAGATGAAGCGCGCGGTGCGCTTTCCCTTTCTCGATTTCTCCACGCTCAAAAAGCGCAAGCGCGCGTGCGAAGCCGAGCTTGCGGTGAATGCGCCCTACGCGCCCGAAATCTACCGGCGCGTGGTGGCCGTTACGCGCGCGGCGGACGGCAGCCTCGCCCTCGGCGGCAACGGCCCGCCGCTCGAATGGGCGGTCGAGATGCGCCGCTTCGACGAGGGGCGAACGCTCGACCATCTTGCCGGCGACATCGACGAAGCCCTGGCCGACGCGCTCGGCCGCGTCGTGGCCGCCGCACACATAAAGGCACCGCCGGTCGCGGCCGACCCGTGGATCGCAGCGGTCGGTTCCTACATCGACGAGCATGTTCACGCGTTTAATCAATATCCGCAGATTTTCACCGCGGCCGAGGTCGAAGCGCTCGCTCGCGCAAGCCGGGCCAATTACGAGCGCATCGTCCCCCTTCTCGCCGCGCGCGGCCGCAGCGGCCTCGTCCGGCACCTCCATGGCGATCTTCATCTCGGCAACATCGTCCTCATCGACGGCAAGCCGGTGCTGTTCGATGCCATCGAGTTCAGCCAACTGATCGCCTCGGGCGACGTCCTCTACGATCTTGCGTTTCTGCTGATGGACCTGCTGGAACGCGGACTGGCGCCGGCGGCCAACGTCGTCTTCAATGCCTATCTCGCGGCAACCCACCGGGTCGAGGACCTCGCCGGGCTCGCCGCCCTGCCCTTCTTTCTGTCGTTGCGCGGGGCGATCCGAGCCAAGGTGGCGCTGGCGCGCATGGACCGCGCCGCCGCGGCGCAGCGCCCGGCCATCGCCGAGCGGGCGCGCGCCTATTTTTCCTTTGCGCAGCGCGCTATCGATCCGCCGCAGCCGCGATGGGTCGCCGTCGGCGGCCTTTCAGGCACCGGCAAGACCCGGCTCGCCCGCGCACTTGCCCCGGACATTCACCCGGTGCCCGGCGCGGTGCTGATACGCTCCGATGTCGAGCGCAAGTGGTTGTTTGGCGCGGGTGAAACCGAGAGCCTGCCGCCGGAGGCCTATACGGAAGCCGTCAATGAGCGGGTCTATGGCGTGCTCCTTGACAGGGCGCGCTGCACCCTCACCGCCGGGCATTCGGCGATCGTCGATGCCGTATTCGCCAAGCCGCGCGAGCGGGAAGCGATCGCGGCGGCGGCCAAAGCGGCCGGCCTCCGCTTTGATGGCCTGTTTCTCGCCGCAAATCTGGCCGTCCGCCTGGCCCGAGTCGGCGGGCGCACCGGCGACGCATCCGACGCCAACCGGAAGGTGGCCACGGTCCAGGAAAACTATGATCTCGGGCGGCTCGACTGGGCGCAAATCGATGCCTCCGGAACGGTTGAACAGACTGCGGCATGGGCGCGCGCGGCGCTCCATTGACGCGCCTTGGCTTCACCGACATAAAGCGGCATCAGACGCAGCAACCGGTGCTCCATCGCGAGCGACCGCAGGGAAAGGAATATGGCGAATAGTGCAACGACGACGACAGCCACACACCCGGGGCCGCCGTCGCGCCGCGATTTCCTCTACATAGCAACCGCCACCGTCGGTACGGTCGGCGCCGTCGCGACGCTGGTGCCACTGCTCGACCAGATGAATCCCGACGCTTCGACCTTGGCCGCGGGGGGCCCCGTGGACGTCGACGTGAGCAAAATTGCCGAGGGCTCGCAGATCATGGTGCGCTGGCGCGAGCGACCGATCTGGATCTATCACCGCTCGCAGCAGGCGCTAAAGACGCTGCAGAGCACGCAGGACACCTCGCTGCTCTCCGATCCCAATTCGGAACAGCCGCAGCAGCCGCCCTATGCCACCAACTGGCACCGATCGATCAAGCCGGAATATGGCGTGCTGGTCGGCATCTGCACCCATCTCGGCTGCATTCCGCTGTTCTTTCCCGACGCCAGCGCAACGCAGCCGGTCCCCAATTGGCCAGGCGGCTATTTCTGCCCCTGCCACGGCTCCAAATACGATGGCGCCGGCCGCGTGTTCAGTGGCGTGCCGGCCCCCTACAACCTGCCAGTGCCGCCGTATCACTTCGTCAACGATACCACGCTCAGGATCGGCGAAAATCCCCAAAACTCGGCGTGGAATTTTGATGCGATCCGTCAGCTCTAGGACACGAACCCCCGACGCGGTGCCCCGCTGATTGTCCTGATATCCTAGGTCGCGTTCGGCTTAGGGGCGCAGCCACCAGCGGGTTCTCCTCCAGAGCCTATTTTCCGCAAAAGGGCTGCGGGGGAGTTCCCGCGGAGGGACTCGATTCCGAACGCCGGCGCCTTTCGCAGATTCTTATAGGTGCGGCGCACCGGCGGGGCTTTCTCAGCCCTGCCTTGCGTCTTCGTCAAGCTGTTCCTCTTCGCGCAGCTTGGGATGAATGATCTCCACGACCCGAGCGACGCGGCCCGTCGGCAGCGGCCGGCCGGCATTGATCAATGCTTCGTCATTCGTGGTCCAAGCGTGTGCTTCCGCGAGTTCCGCCGGCGTCGCGCCGGTGGCGATGACGTCGGCGATGACCACATCATCGAGCTCGCCAAGCGCTTCGATGACATCCTTGCGGCTGACGCTGCTCATTGCGCATCTCCTCTCGGTCGATCGTGGCCAACAAATTTTCTTCAAGGCACCGATGCCTCATCTAATCGCCGGCGCGAGTCCTGCAAGCGAGTTGCCCGCAAATGGCGCGTCGCATCCCTTTCAATCGCGCCCCGAGCGATGATGGAGAACGCAGTTCGCGGCAGGTGCTTTCCCGGCGTGGCTCCCGCATAATGGCGTATGGCCTTCGACCTCCGCAGCTTCGCCGTCGCAACGACCGGATTCTGCGCCTTCGTCAACCTCTACTCAGTGCAAGCGCTGCTGCCGGCCCTGGCGCGGGATTTTGGCGTCGGCGCCGGCGAAATCTCCTGGCTCATGACCGCGGGCACGACGGCGATCGCGCTGAGCGCGCCCTTTACCGGTGCGGTGGCAGACGTGGTCGGACGCAAGCGTCTGATCACCGCCGCCATGTTCGCAGTGGTCGCCCCGACCTTGATCATGACCCTGGTCACAAGCGTGCCGGCCTTCGTGTTCTGGCGCTTCGTCCAGGGCATGCTGCTGCCGCCGATCTTTACCGTGGCCGTTGCCTATATCGGCGACGAGTGGCCGCCGGCGGAGGTGCCGCGGGTCGCCGGCCTTTATATTTCAGGCAGCAGCATCGGCGGCTTTTCCGGCCGCTTCATTCCCGGCGTGCTCACCGATCTCGTCGGCTGGCGCGTGGCCTTCACCGTGGTGGCGCTGCTCACGCTGATGGCCGCCCTGATCGTGGCGGTGACGCTCACGCGCGAGCGGCATTTCGTTCGCTCCGGCGGATTGTCGGCTTCGTTTCGGCAGATGCTTCGTCATTTGCGCGAGCCACAGCTGGTCGCAACGTATGCGATCGGATTCGGCGTGCTGTTCAACTTTATCGCCACTTTCACCTATGTGAGCTTTCATTTGGCAGCACCGCCCTATGGCTTCTCGCCGACGCTGCTCGGCTTCCTTTTTCTGACCTACCTGGTCTCGAGCCCGATCGTGCCATGGGTCGGCCGCGCTATGGCCCTGTTCGGCCGCCGGCCTTTTGTGCTCGGCGTGATCGTCCTGTGGATTGGCGGTGTCTTGCTCCTCTTGGCGCCGCCGGTGAGCGCTATTATTGCCGGGCTAACTCTGTGCGCGGTCTGCGGCATGATTTGCCAGGCCGTCTCCACCGGCTATGTGACCATGACGGCCAAGGAGGGGCGCTCGTCCGCGGTCGGTCTGTACGCCACGAGCTATTACGCGGGCGGCAGCGCCGGGGCGTTCATCACCGGCATCGCCTGGACCTTGGCGGGCTGGACGGGCTGCGTTGCCACGATTGTCGCTATGCAGCTCATCATCGCCGGCATCGTTGCCGCCGCGTGGGGCCGATAACGGCACCAGGATTGGTGGGGATCGAGCAATTGAGCGGTTCACAAGCGAACGTAGCCGGAGGGAATGCTTCGATGGTTTCGGCCAGTCAATTTGCCTTTCTGCGGTCGATCGATACGCCGACCGCTTGCAACCTGATCGAGATCGTGGCGCCGGAGCGCCGCGCCGCCGGCTATACCGCCGTGCATCTGCATTGCCCGTTCCCCGATCTGCCGCCGATGGTCGGCTTCGCCAAGACGGTCACGATTCGCGCCCGCGATCCCGTTAGCGGTCCGAGCTACATGCAAAAGCGTATGGACTACCTCGACTATGTGGCGGCCGAGCCGCGCCCGAGCGTGGTGCTGATCCAGGATCTGGATGAGCCGCCGGGCTATGGTGCGTTCTGGGGCGAAGTACAGACCAATGTGCACAAGGCGCTCGACTGCCTTGGCACAGTGACCAACGGCTCAATCCGCGACATTTCCACGGTCGCGCCCGATTTTCAGATGCTGGCCGGCTCGTTCGCGCCCTCGCATGCCTATGTGCACGTGGTCGAGTTCGGCCTGCCGGTCACAATCCACGGCATGGATGCGAGTAGCGGTGACCTCGTCCATGCCGACCGCCACGGCGCAGTGGTGGTGCCGGCCGACAAGATCGACGCTATGCAGGGCGCACTGGACGGGCTGATGAAGCAGGAGCAGCGCATCATCGCGGCGGCGAAATCGAGCCAAGGCGTGGACGCGATCAAGGCCGCGTTCCGCGGCTAATTGCTGGCGCTCGGATGCCAGTGCGGCCGATATCCCGCGCTCAGGACCGCGAGGATCGCGGGCGGCGTCAGCGCGTCGACGGCAAGGTTGCGGGGACGATTCTTGTGCTCCTGATATCCGGACGGGCTCCAACGCAGCAACGATTTGCCGCGTATCGCGAACGCCCCATCCGTCAATGCGACAAACGCGCCGTCGGGCAGTTCGTCGATGTTGCGCCGATGCAGACGCTTGATCCGCCCGTTCAAGCGCTCGGCGTGCAGAACCGCGTCCATCTCGCCGACTTTGGGCCGTTCCTGCATGCCGAGCGCGATGCGCCACTTATCGGCAAATGCTTCGGCCTCGCGGCGGCGGCACTCGAAGCAGGGCCGATGGCCAGCGGAAAGCGCTGTCGGCTCGTCGAGAAAAAACAATTCGGTGTAATAGCGGCCCCAAACATCGCGATGCCGGCCTTTGAATGCGAGCACACAGCAAATCCATTGCCGCGAGGCCCAGCGGCGCTTCGTCAAGGTCCTTTCATCGGTGTGAAAGCGCCCGCCGCGATTGCCCATGAATAATCCACGGGCCGGCCCGGCGATGAGATCGCCGCGCGGCGTGACGCGGTTTTGCAGCGGCATCGATCGTCGTTCCTCGTTCGCAGGTTGTCAGCCGGATGTTATGCCGCGGCCATGGTGCGCGAATGCGTTTATAACGTCGCGCAGGCGAGCGCCATTGGCCGCGACGACGCCGCTCACTCCCCGACAACGATGCGGGCGAACGTGCTCTTGGCGCAATAACATCATCGAAGACAGTGAGTTTTTAAATAGCCGAACACCCTCGCCCTCGCGAGCGGGGGCTTCGACGCGATGGCCACAGATCAGCGACTCTGCCATTGAGGCGGCGCCACGCGGCGCGCTAGCTTTGGCTCTGCAGGAGACCGGGAGGCGCTCATGGCTGGGAAGAAGATTGCGATAGTCGGAGCGGGTGCGGTCGGCGGCTATTCCGGAGCGCACATGGTGGCCGGCGGCGAGGACGTCACCTTCATAGATCCCTGGCCGGCCCATGTCGAAAAAATGCTCACGCATGGTTTGCGCGTTACCCACGCCCTGGACGTGGCGGAATTTTGCGTGCCGGTGCGGGCGCTGCACCTCACCGACGCGCAGCGGCTTGCCAAGGAGAAGCCGGTCGACATTGCCTTCGTGTGCATGAAATCCTACGACACCGCCTGGGCGACCACGTTGATCGCTCAATATCTGGCGCCGGACGGCTATGTCGTGTCGCTGCAGAATTGCATGAACGAGGAGACCGTTGCCGGCGTGGTCGGCTGGGGTAAGACGCTCGGCTGCATTGCCAGCTCAATCACCGTCAACCTGCCCGAGCCGGGGCTCATCCACCGCGGCGCCGGCAAGGGCGGCGCGGCACATACCGTGTTCCGCGCCGGCGAAGTGCATGGGCGCATCACGACCCGCGTGCAGGAAGTGTGCCGCCTGGTCGGCTTTGCCGACAGCGCCAAGGTCACCACCAACCTGTGGGGCGAGCGCTGGTCAAAACTCGTCGCCAATGCCATGGCCAACGGACTTTCCGCCTGCACCGGGCTTACCGGCAGCGAAATGCTGACGAACGAGCCGATCCGCCGTTTTTCGATTCGCCTGGGCGGCGAGGCGATCCGCGTCGGCCAGGCGCTCGGCTATCACCTGGAGGAGATCCTGCACCTGCCGCCGGAGACGATCGCGCAGGCCGGCGAAGGCGACGAAGACTCCATGCGCACCTGCGACGAGCAGCGCTTCAAGGACGCAAGGCTTGCCTCCTCGGCGCAGCGCCCCTCGATGGGGCAAGACATGGTCAAAGGCCGACGCACGGAAATCGAATTCCTCAACGGTTTGGTGGTGCGCGAAGGCAAGAAGGTCGGCCTGCCCTGCCGCGCCAACGCTGCGCTCACCGACATCGTCAAACGCGTCGAAAACGGCGACCTCAAACCCGATCCGCGGCACATTAGCGAGTTGCGCATGAATTAAGCCAAATGGCGCCAGTTCGCTTGGGGCGGCGCAGACATTGATCCCGTAAACATTGATCCCATTGAGTGCTTCTGTTTGTTCGCTTACAACCTCATCGCATTCAGCGCATCGCGTTCCTTATCTGTTTGCTGAATTTTCTGTTAAGCTGCTGTCGCAGCTTGCTGCGGCGCCAGCACGTACGCCGGGGCGCGGCGAGCGCGACAACGGCTATGCCGGAGCCGGACTCCACCGCCAATTCGCGACTTCGGGCATGTCCTCGCCGTGCTCGCTGACATAAAGCTTGTGCCGTTCGATCGTGCTCCAGTAGCGGTCAGTCGCCTCCCGCACACGCCCGCGCAGGCGCGGAACGCGCCCGATCGCGTCCAGTGCCAGTTGATAGCGGTCGAGATTATTGAGCACGACCATGTCGAAGGGGGTGGTCGTCGTCCCCTCCTCCCGATAGCCGCGCACGTGGAAATTATCGTGATTGTGCCGGCGATAGGTGAGCTTGTGAATCATTGTCGGATAGCCGTGAAAGGCGAAGATCACCGGCCGGTCGGTGGTGAACAAAGCATCGAAATCGCGGTCTTCGAGCCCGTGCGGGTGGTCCGATTGCGGCTGCAGCACCATAAGGTCGACGACATTGACGACGCGAATGCGCAGATCGGGCGCGTAACCGCGCAACAGGGTGACCGCCGCGAGCACTTCGAGCGTCGGCACGTCGCCGGCGCAGGCCAGCACCACGTCGGGATCGCCGCCGTCATTGCTCGCCCACCGCCAGATGCCAGCGCCGAGGGCGCAATGCTGCGCCGCCGAATTGACGTCGAGCCATTGCCATTCCGGCTGCTTCCCGGCCACGATCAGATTGATGTAGTTGCGGCTGCGCAGGCAGTGATCGGCTACCGACAACAGGCAATTGGCGTCGGGCGGCAGATAGATGCGCACGATCTCGGCTTTCTTGTTGGCGAGATGATCGATGAAGCCGGGATCCTGGTGCGAGAAGCCATTATGGTCCTGCCGCCATACATGCGAGGTCAGAAGATAGTTCAGCGACGCGATCGGCACCCGCCACGACAGATGCTTGCTCACCTTCAACCACTTGGCGTGCTGGTTGACCATCGAATTGACGATGTGAATGAAGGCTTCATAGCAGGAGAACAGGCCGTGGCGCCCGGTGAGCAAATAACCTTCGAGCCAGCCCTGGCACAGATGCTCGCTTAGCACCTCCATGACGCGGCCGTCCGGGCTGAGGTCCTCGTCGACGTCTTCGATCGCCGCCATCCATTGCTTGCCGCTCGCCTCATAGACGGCATCCAGACGGTTGGAGGCGGTTTCGTCGGGACCGAACAGGCGGAAATTGCTTTTGTCCAGATTGAGCATCATGACGTCGCGCAGGTACTTGCCGAGAATGCGGGTGGATTCGGCAACGACGGCGCCGTGGCCTGGCATGTCGACCGCGTAGTCGCGGAAATGCGGCAGCGACAGCGGCTGCAGCAGCATGCCGCCGTTGGCGTGCGGATTGGCGCCCATGCGCCGGCGTCCAGTCGGTGCCAGCGCGGCGAGGTGCTCGCGAAATTTGCCGCGCTCGTCGAACAGTTCATGCGGCCGGTAGCTCTTCAACCAGTCTTCGAGCGCTTTGAGATGCTTCGGGTCGGTGAAATCGGCGATCGGCACCTGATGCGCACGCCAGGTCCCCTCCACCGGCTTGCCGTCGACGACCTTCGGCCCGGTCCAGCCTTTCGGTGTGCGCAGGACAATCATCGGCCAGCGCGGCCGCTTCGGCCTGCTCGCCGCCGGCGCGTCACGGGCCGCGCGCTGAATATTGCGAATCTGCGCCAGCGCCTTGTCGAGCGCCGCAGCGAGCTGCTGGTGTACGCGCGGCGGCTCGTCGCCTTCCACCAGCCACGGATCGTAGCCATAGCCGTAGAACAGATCGTCAAGCTCGTCGCGTTCGATGCGCGCCAGCACGGTCGGATTTGCGATCTTGAAGCCGTTGAGATGCAGGATCGGCAGCACCGCACCGTCGTGCGCCGGATTGAGAAATTTGTTGGAATGCCAGCTGGTGGCGAGCGGACCAGTTTCGGCTTCGCCGTCGCCGACGATGCAGGCGACAATTAAATCCGGATTATCGAAGGCGGCGCCACAGGCATGTGCCAACGAATAGCCGAGCTCGCCGCCTTCGTGGAGCGATCCCGGCGTTTCCGCGGCGACGTGGCTCGGCACGCCATAGGGCCAGGAAAATTGGCGGAAAAGGCGGCGCAGCCCGTCACGGCTGCGCTCGATGTTCGGGTAAGTCTCAGTGTACGAGCCTTCCAGATAAGTATGCGCGACCAGGCCAGGACCGCCATGCCCCGGACCAATAATATAGATCATGTCGAGATCGTTTTCTTTGATCAGGCGATTAAGATGCACGTAGATGAAATTCAGTCCGGCGGTCGTCCCCCAATGGCCAAGCAGCCGCGGCTTGATGTGCTCGCGCGAGAGCGGGGTTTCGAGCAGCGGATTATCCCGAAGGTAGATCTGTCCAACCGAAAGGTAATTCGCCGCGCGCCAGTACGCGTCCATTTTGGCCAGCAAATTCTCGGACAAGGGGGCTGACCGGTCGCTTTCCGCGGACCGGGCCGTCAGAGCCGACAGATCGGACATCGTAATTCCTTCCGGAGTGTGGGCTGCCGAGCGACAATCCGTTCCGCTCCGCAGCCGGAAGCAATAGAATGGGAGTCGATCGAAGCGGACATGCCCCGGCGCCGGCCGCTGCGCTCCGAGGGGCCGATCACGTTGCGCTCGGCGATGCTAATTGCGTCGCCGCGGCCGTTCAACACTGAAGGACAGCGTTTTGGTCAATTCGACAGCACTCGGCCTGATCGGAGATATCGGCGCCACCAATGCGCGGTTCGCATTGGTTCGCCCGGATGGCGCCATCGGCGCGGTCCGGCTTTACGCGCTCAACGATTATCCCACCTTGGCCGACGCGATCGACAGCTATTTGGCGGAAGCCAATGCCGGTGCAAATCCCGAACAGGCGGTGCTTGCCGTGGCCTCTCCGGTCACCGGCGACCGTGTCACCTTCACGAACCATGCCTGGACGTTCTCCACCGAAACCCTGCGCCAGCATCTCGGCCTTCAGCATCTGCGCATCGTCAACGACTTCATCGCCAACGCGCTTGCCATCCCGCACCTTGGCGCTGACGACGTCCTGCAAATTGGCCACGGCTCCACAGCTGCTGACGGCCCGATCGGTTTGCTCGGCCCCGGCACCGGTCTCGGCGTCAGCGCGCTCATCCCAGCGCCGGCCGGCGCGCTGCCCGTGGCAGGAGAAGGCGGCCACGTGACCATGGCGCCCTCCACCGCTCGGGAAAGTGCCGTGCTCGAATTGATGCGCAAGCGCTACGACCACGTTTCGGCCGAGCGGGTGTTGTCCGGCCCAGGCCTTATCAATCTGTATGGCGCGCTCTGCGAATTGGCGGGCGTGCCGGCGGCCCCGTTTACGCCGGCGCAGATCACGAGCCCGCGCATCTGGGACGAAGATGCGCGCACCCGCGAAGCCACCGACATGTTCTGCGCTATGCTCGGAACCGTGGCCGGAAACCTCGCGCTGACGCTCGGTGCGCGGGGTGGCATCTACATCGGTGGAGGCATCGTCCCCCGGCTCGGGCGCTACTTTCTGCAATCGGAATTTCGCAGCCGCTTTGAAGCGAAGGGCCGCCTGGGCAGCTATATTGCCGCCATCCCGACTTTCGTGATTTCACGGCCAATGCCGGCACTGCTCGGTGCTGCGGCTTTGCTCAGTAAAGCGTGATTTCAGGCGCAAGCGATGGGGAACGATGCAACGCGCCGATCAACGGCTCAGCGGGCGCCAGGCGGTCAATGGCCGAGACTTCTCCCTCGCGCAAGTGCGCGCGTCGGCGGCCGTGAGCCCGGACGCGGAGATCACGCCTGCGGCTGCGGCTCCATCGGCCCTGGCCCGGGCCGTGGCCGGTTGCGCCCCGCGCCGGCGCTGGGCACCGTCGAGGCGCGCGGCGCGGAGGGTTCGATGACCGATTCGCGGCTCGGCCGCTTGCCCATGAGCAGATCCTTGATCTCGTCGCCGGTCAGCGTCTCGAATTCAAGCAGGCCCTTGGCCAGGCTTTCCAGATCGGCACGCCTTTCGGTCAGGATGCGGTGCGCTTCCCCGTATCCGGCTTCGACCAGCCGCCTGATCTCGGCATCGATCTTCTGCACGGTCGCTTCGGAAATGTTCTGCTGGCGCGCCACCGAATAGCCGAGGAACACCTCTTCCTGATTTTCGCCGTAGGCGACGGTCCCGAGCGCCTCCGACAGGCCCCAGCGCGTCACCATCATGCGCGCGAGTTTGGTGGCCTGCTCGATGTCGGAGGCGGCACCGGAGGTCACCTTGTCCCGTCCGAACACCAATTCCTCGGCGACGCGGCCGCCCATCATGATGGCCAGGCGCGAGGTCATCTGTTCGAGGCTCATTGACAGCTTGTCGCGCTCGGGCAGCTGCATGACCATGCCGAGCGCGCGGCCGCGCGGGATGATCGTGGCCTTGTGCACGGGATCGGTGGCCTTGACGTTGAGCGCGACAATGGCGTGGCCGCCTTCGTGATAGGCAGTGAGGAGTTTTTCCTCCTCGGTCATCACCAGCGACTTGCGCTCGGCGCCCATCATCACTTTGTCCTTGGCGTCCTCGAACTCTATCTGCGTGACCATGCGCTTGTTGCGCCGCGCCGCCATCAGCGCCGCTTCATTGACCAGATTCATCAGATCGGCGCCGGAGAAGCCAGGCGTGCCGCGGGCAACGGTTTTTAGGTTCACGTCGGGCGCCAGCGGCACCTTGCGCACGTGCACTTTGAGGATTTGCTCGCGGCCGACGACATCCGGATTGGGCACGACGACCTGACGGTCGAAACGGCCGGGACGCAGCAGCGCCGGGTCGAGCACGTCCGGCCGGTTCGTGGCCGCGATCAGGATGATGCCTTCGTTGGCTTCGAAGCCGTCCATTTCGACGAGCAGCTGGTTGAGCGTCTGCTCGCGTTCGTCGTTGCCGCCGCCAAGGCCGGCGCCGCGGTGGCGGCCGACGGCGTCGATCTCGTCAATGAAAATGATACAAGGGGCATTCTTCTTTGCCTGCTCGAACATGTCGCGCACGCGGCTGGCGCCGACGCCGACGAACATCTCGACGAAATCCGAGCCGGAAATGGTGAAGAACGGCACGTTGGCTTCCCCGGCAATGGCGCGCGCAAGCAGCGTCTTGCCCGTGCCGGGCGGACCGACGAGCAGCAGACCGCGCGGGATGCGTCCGCCGAGGCGCTGGAATTTTCCGGGATCGCGCAAAAACTCGACGATCTCCTGCAGATCAAGCTTGGCCTCGTCGACCCCGGCTACGTCTTCGAAGGTGACGCGGCCATGCGCCTCGGTGAGCAGCTTGGCGCGGCTCTTGCCGAAACCCAAAGCCTTGCCGCCGGCGCCCTGCATCTGCCGCGACAGGAAGATCCACACGCCAATCAGCGCCACGAACGGCAGCCAGGAGATCAGGAGCGAGACGAACCAGGGCACGTTCTCGGTCTGCGGCCGCGCCGTGATCGATACGCCCTTGTTGTAGAGCCGTTGCACCAGCGACGGATCGTTCGGCGCATAGGTCTGGAAGGCGCGGCCGTCGGTGAAGTCGCCGTGGATTTCGGGACCCTGGATAACGACGCTGCGCACCCGGCCGTTATCAACGTCGTTGAGCAGCTGCGAGAAACTGATTTCCTGCGAGCTGGTATTGTGGGTCGGGTTCTGAAAAAGCGTGAACAGTGCCAGCAGCAATAGAACGATGATGACCCACAGGGCGAAATTGCGCAAATTGGCGTTCATCTTAGTTCCTTGATCCGCGATTTGCGCGGAGCCCCGGAGCTGCTGTTAAGCCTGCAGATCGTGGCGGCCTCACGTCTCCCACTCTTGGCAATGTAGGCGTCGGACCGCCCCCTGCCAAGGGAAACCGCTAGCCTAGGAAATCTGCGGGCCATTTCGCAAAGCTGTTCTTGCGCGGCATGGCTGCCTTCGGCGTGCCGGTGCGCGCTCCACAATCAGACGGCCGGCGGCCAGCGTAACCAGCGCGCCGGCCAGCGTCCGTCGAACGCGATGCGGCGGCACCTTTCGCACGGCCTCATAGAGCGCCTCGAGCTTGCCGAGTTCGACCGGCCCCTCGTTGCCCGTATAGGCAATGGCCCGGCCAAGCAGGCGCAGGCCGATTTCGGTCGGCAGATCGGCAAAGCGGCCGAATTCGAAGGCGACGGGACCCCGTTTCGGCCAGGGCGCCGGCGCCAGCGCCGCCTGCGCTGCCGCCACGGCGAATTCGATCGCGGAATCCACCCGTCGCACCCGCGCCGCCAGCCGCGATAACGCCCGCGCATCGAGTCCTTCGCGGGCCAGCACCGGAATCAAGCCGCGCAGCCGCGCGCGGGCAAACCGCGGGTCGTTGTTGCTCGGGTCCTCGCTATAGGCAATTCCGGCGGCCTGCAGCGTCGCGACCAGCCGCGATTTGGCAACGTTGAGCAAAGGCCTCACCAGGAGCATCTTGTGGCCGTGGGCCGTGGGCAGAGGCGTCGGCGACGCCATGCCGGAGAGGCCGGCGAGACCGCTGCCGCGTGCTAGGCGGAACAGCACGGTCTCGGCCTGGTCGTCGAGCGTGTGCGCGGTCAAAATATGCGCATAACCGGCGCGGCCGGCGGCCTGCGCCAGCAAGCCGTAACGCGCCGCGCGCGCCGCCTCCTGCAGCCCGCTTTCCGGTTTCTTGCCGCGCCAACGCAACGTTCGATGGGCGACGCTGAGCTGGCGCGCCAGGCGACGCACGGAGGCCGCTTCGGCGGCGGCTTGCGGGCGTAGGCCGTGATTGATGGTCGCGGCCAGAAGCTTCGGCGCCTTGCGCTTCAGCCGCTTTGCCCAACGCGCCGCGAGCACGAGCAGCGCCGTCGAATCCGGACCTCCCGAAACGGCGATCACAAGGCCAGGCAAATCTTCCAGACCGTGAAACAGCGCGCGGAGTTCGTCGTCGCCAATCGGTTCGTCAGCAGTGGACACGCTTCTGTTCCCGCGCCACGCTCTCCTTCACGCCGAGCGAGGCACGCGGGTATTTGCGCAACACCTCGCCGAGCGATGCGCAGGCGGCTTCCTTCTGGCCGAGGGCGGCGAGCGACTGGCCGAGCCGCAATAGGGCGTCCGGCGCCCGCGCCGTTGTCTCATATTTGGTGGAGACGGTGAGAAACGCTTCCGCCGCATCGTGATATTGGCGGGTTCGGTACAGCGACTCGCCGAGCCAATATTGCGCCTCCGGCGACAGCCGGTCGCTCGGATGCTGGCGGAGAAAGGCGTTGAAGGTGTCGACCGCCCGCGCATAGTCCTTGTGCTGGAAATAGCCGTAGGCAAGACCGTATTCATCCTTCGGGGCATTGCTCGGCGGCAGCCCCGCCATGGCGCCGGTTGCGCTTGGATTGATAGGTGGCGGGGGCGGTAACGCACCGCCAGAGGGCGATTCCATCGCCGACTCGCTCGCGCCGCTGCGCCCGCCGCCGGGCAGTTCGTAACGCGGCGGCGGCTCGTTGGTTGCTGTGCTCGCGCCCAGCGGACGCGGTGCTCCCGGTGCACGGGGAGCCAGCGCCGGGTTGAAGGCATCATGCCGCCCGGAACCAGCCGGGGGAGCGGTTGCGGAGGATGAGGAATATTGGGGCGGCGGCGCGGCTTCGCTGGCGGTAGTGTCAGCCCCCAGCGGTTCCGGCGCTCCGATTGCGTTCGGGGTGGCCGCCGGGTCGAACGCATCGTGATGCCGCGAACCTGTTTCCACCTGGGGCGAATAGTCTGGCGGGGACGAATATTGGGCCGCCGGAGGCGGCGAATAGGACGGGCGCGGGCCCGGCGCATATTGGGCGGCCGGAGCCGACGGATAAGTCGGCCGCGGCTGGTCTCTTGCTTCACCGGGCTGCCGGGCCGCTTGCAAGGTTTGCACCTGCTGCTGGAGCTGGCGGTTCTGGTACTCCAACTGCTCGATCGACCCCGTAAGATTGCGGATCGTCTCTTCGAGCCGGTCGACCCGCGTGACCAGGTCGGACACGGAGTCTTGGGCACGCCCTGCGGGCGCGCCAAGTGCACACGCCAATACCACAGCGAACTTGGCGAAGCGGCTCATCCGATGCGGCATTTTGGCCCTCTACGCCTCCCGACCATAGCCGGTCCCGCATCCAACATTGTGCCAACGCGCGCCACCATCACCCCGCGCGGAGCGGCGGGGTCGGTCTCGGAGCGAGGAGGTCAGGAACTCTGGTCGAGTACCGTAACGGCCCGGCGGTTCTGCGCCCAGCAGGAAATATCGTCGCAGACGGCGACCGGACGCTCCTTGCCGTAGGAAATCGTGCGCATGCGCTGAGCCGCTATGCCGCGCGAAGTCAGATATTCACGAACGGTCTCGGCGCGGCGCGCGCCCAGCGCAATATTGTATTCGCGCGTACCGCGCTCGTCGGCGTGGCCTTCAATGGTGAAGGGATACTGGCTGTAGTGGTTAAGCCAATCGGCCTGCTTGTCGAGCGTCGCCCGCGCCTGCGAGCTGAGATCCGAAGAATCGGTATCGAAGAAGACCCGGTCCCCCACGTTGACCACGAAATCCTGCTGACTGCCGGGTGCGGCAGCCGATGCCATGGCATTGGTGGGGTCGGCGCCATGTTTGGCACAACCGGCTATGGCTAGTGCCGCCAGAAGGACAGCTGCGAATTTGGCGCCGCGGACGATGCTCACCCCGTTCATTCCGGAGCCTCCATTTGCTTACATCGTAGCCCTCTCCTCCCTCCCCCGGAGGGCTAGGATGGGCGGTACTTGGGCGGGTCTAGCAGGGCCATCCTTAAGCGAAGGTTCCGTCAACCTTGATACAGTGTTGCCAAGGAGCTCGGTCCCCGCACATCCCCCGAAAACCCCTTGGAATGGTTAATGAGGCCTCAATACGGCAAGGGTGTGATCGGGGAGAAATCACGACAACAGCGGTGACCAGGCCGGATCCGAAGCAAAGCTTGGCGTCGGCACACGCTGTTGGTTCCGCCCCGTGACATTGATCGTGTAGAGAGAAGGCCCGGGGCCGCCCTGTTCGTCGCTGAAATACATGATGAGCTGCCCGTTCGGCGCAAAGCTCGGGCCCTCATTGTCGAACCCTTCGGTGAGGATGCGCTCGCCGGACCCGTTGGGCTTCATTACGCCGATGGCGAACGTGTTGGAAAACTGCTTGGTGAAGGCGATGTACTCGCCGGTCGGCGACCATACCGGCGTCGAGTAGATGCCATCGCCAAAGCTGATGCGCTGTGCCGGCCCGCCGGCCGACGGCATGACGTAGATCTGCGGCTGCCCGCCGCGGTCGGAGGTGAAGCAGATTTGCGAGCCGTCGGGCGAATAGCACGGCGAAGTGTCGATGGCCGGCGTGTTGGTCAGCCGCGTGGTCGCCTTCGAGCGCAGGTCCATAACGAAGATGTTGGAATTCGACCGTTGCTGCAGGCTCATGATCACGCGCTGCCCATCGGGCGAGAAGCGCGGGGAAAAACTCATGCCGGGGAAATTGCCGACAATCTCGCGCTCGCCGGAGCTGAGATTGAGGAGATAGACGCGCGGGTCGCCCTCACCGTAAGCCATGTAGGCGATTTCCTGGTTGGAGGGCGAAAAGCGCGGTGTGAGCACGAGTTCGTCGCCACGGGTCAGATAACGCACATTGGCGCCGTCCTGATCCATGATCGCAAGGCGCTTGACGCGGTGCAGCTTGCTGCCGGTCTCGTCGACGAACACGACGCGGGTATCGAAATAGCCTTTGTTTCCGGTGATGCGCTCATAAACCGCATCCGCAATGATGTGTCCGAGGCGACGCCAATTCTCCGCCGTCGTCAAGTAGCGCTGGCCCGCTCCGAGCTGCTGCGCGGCGAGCACATCCCACAGTCGAAACTCGGCCTGCACGCGGCCATCGGGTTGCTGGCCGACGCGTCCGGTAATCAACGCCTGGGCGTTGATCGTGCGCCAGTCCTGAAAGTTGGGCAGCGTATCGATGCTCGCGATCCTCTCAAGAAAAGCCTGGGGATCGATGGGTGCGAATAGGCCGCTGCGCTGCAGGTTCGCGGTGACGATCTGTGTGATCCCCTGCGCCGTCTCGTCGTCGTTCCCAGTGACCCCGATGAAGGGCGGCACGGCGATCGGCATCGGCCGGAAATTGCCCTGGGTGATGTCGAGGTGGACCTGCGCTGCGGCATGGCGCAGCGACGGTGCCAGCGCCGCGCCGGCTGCACCGAGAGCGAGCGCGCGGCGGCGTGTGACGACAGAGCCGAGACCGGAGAAATGCGTCATGTTGTGTCTTCGCCTGATTTAATCGCCGGCGAGATCACGGGGGTCGAAATCCACCGTGATGTCCCTCCATTGTGCGTAATGCTCTGGTTTAAGCATGGTGAAAGGCTGGCACAGGAGTAGCGCCCGCTTGCCGCTCTCGGCCAGTGCGGGTCCGAGCGGCGATGGCGACCCGGCGACGACGACCGGCATCTGCGCCAGCGAGCCATCGCGTTTGAACAAAACCCGCAGCGAGACCGAGATGTTCATGCTGCCGTTAATGCCCGCTGGCGGGCTCCAGCATTCGCGCAGGCGCTCGCGCAGCGCATCAATTTCGCTCTGTGACAGCTGCGCGTCGGGCGCGGCATTCGGTGCGCCAAGCCTGGCTCTGCTGTTGAGCGCGGTTGCCGTTGCCAGCTGGCGCTGCGGCGCGCGGCGGTCAAGAAGGTCGGCGATCTGGTTGGCGTTGTATTTGGGAGTTTTCGGCGTCGGCTTGTCGTGCGGCTGCGGCGAATGCGTTTTTTTCAACAAATTGGCAATCTGATCGGCCTTGAACGGATCAGGCTTCTTTTCCGGTTTGCGCGCCGTCTTCGCATCCGGCTTGGGGTTGTCTTGTGGCTTTTCCTCGGGCTTTTCTTGTGGCTTTCTCTGCGCCTGGTCGTGCGGTTTTGGCTCCGGCTTTTCTTGCGCCTCGGCCTGCGATTTTGGTTGCGGTTTTTCCTCGGCTTTTTCTTCCTGCTTTGGCAGCGGCTTGGGCTCCGGCGCCGGCGCGGTCGCGGTGGTGGTGATCTCGGGCTTGTTCACGACCTTGGGCGCGTCCTGCTCGACCTGTTTCAAATCGCCGACCTTGTCGGCAAGCGGTTTCGGCTTGTCGGGTTTGGGCACATTCTTTTGGCCGATCGCGGCGTGCGAAATGTCGGCGTCGGTGACGATCGACACCGGCACGTAATCGGCCAGCTCATTGCTCGGCTTCGAGGTGGCGAGGCTCACCAACCCAAGCAGCAGGAGCACAGTATGGCCCGTTGCGGATATGATCCAGTCGGATCGCAATCCTATTCTCCCGCTTTCGGGTTGTCCTTCTCGTTGGTGATATTTAACGCGGTACCGAACCCGGCATCGTGCAGTCGTCCGAGAACCCGCGCCACTTCGTCATAGCAAAGTTCGCGGTCGGCATTCACCCAGACAGTCGGCGGCTGCTTGGCGGTGGGATCGCTGTTCTTGATCGCCTGGAACTTGCCCTCAAGGTCGGCGAGCGCGATCGGCATCTTGTCGAGATAGATGTCGGCCTGCGTGGAGCAGGCGCCGCCCGATTTCTTCAGCGTAATGGCAAGGGGCGGCTTGTCGGAATGAAGCACCGTGCCGCCCCGAGTGTCAGGTAGGTCGACGCGTATCGACAGCGTCATCAACGGGGCCGTGACCATGAACACGATGAGCAGCACCAGCATCACGTCGACGAACGGCGTCACGTTGATGTCGCTCATAACCGTGCGGCGACGGCGATCGCGCTTGCCGTTCATCGGCGCATTGATCCGGCCGGCCGCCATATCCCCTCGCCTTCCGCTTACGAGCGCTCGTCGATCTGCCGCGACAGGATCGCGGTGAATTCGTCGGCAAAGCCTTCCAGTCGTTGCGCCTGCTTGTTCACCTCGGCGGTGAACTTATTGTAGAAAACCGTCGCCGGGATGGCGGCAACAAGGCCGATCGCGGTCGCGAATAATGCCTCGGCAATGCCTGGCGCTACCACTGCAAGCGATGTGTTCTGGGTCGCGGCGATCGACTGGAAACTCGTCATGATGCCCGTGACGGTGCCGAACAGGCCGATGAACGGGCCGGCCGAACCGACTGTCGCCAGAACCAGAAGGCCCCGTTCCATGTGCTCGATCTGCCGCGCAATGGTGACGTTCATCACCTTCTCGATGCGCATCTGCAGGCCGGCGAAGGAACGAATGTTGCCCTCGAAGCTGCGCTTCCATTCGTTCATGGCGGCAACGAACAGGGCCCCGGTCGAGTGGCCCGGTGCCGGGGCCAGCGACTTATAGAGTTCGTCGAGCGACTGGCCGGACCAGAACGCTTCTTCGAAGCTGTCGCCGGCCTTGCGGATGCGGGCAAACAGCAGGGTCTTGTCGATGGCAATGGCCCACACCCAGACCGAGCACAGCACCAGGCCGCCCATGACCAGCTTCACGACCCACAACGAATTCCAGAATAGCGTGAAGAGCTGAAGGCCTGACGATGACATGGCTTGTCCTTTGGGCGTCTCTTCGGCAGCCGCCGCTGGCGACCGGAACCCGAACGAAATATCCTTGGCCGTGACCGGTGTGGCGCACGCTAGGCCGGGAGCAAAGGGCGGACGCAGCAGTCATCTTCTGCGCGCCGGCCACGACCCGAAGATTTCGCGAGGACCCAAACCGTCCCTTTGCCCGCTGGGACCGGAATCAGTCGGGAAACTTGTCCAAACTAGGGCGCCTCACCCGTCGTCGGCGCTTACCGAAGCCCCAGCGTCGTTAATGGGAGGTTAAAGGTGCGATGGGAACCGTGCGCTCCCTCAACGCCTTAGGGCCGAACTGTGCTTAGCGCAACGTTTGCAGCGGCGGCCGGGGTGTTTGCGAATTGGCTTGCCGCTGTTTCTCGCCGGTGATGCATGGCTCGTCGGCGCCGCTGTCCTTGGCGCCTTCGCGCCCGCAATCGGTGACGCAGGGCGCGCGCAAGCCGCGCCACCTTGCTCTTGCCCCATCTGTTCCAAAGCTGCTTGAGATATCGGACCGGTTGCGGCTCATGGCTCCGCCGATTGAATATGCTAGGGAGTGGGAGAATGGGCTTTGCAGGCGCTGCCGGAAGAGTACTGTAACAGAAGTCCAAGCCAGCGCCTGCGCAATCGCTTTCCGCACGCCGCAGCTCGCCATGGGACCAGGGGGGGGACGAGCATTACCGCGCAATCCGCACCGGCGATTGCACCGTTGCGCCTCGCCCGCCCTCGGCGTGGCTTGCTGCGGGCGTGCTGGTATGGACGCTCGCTGCGCAGCCAGCTGCTTTTGACCTTCCTTCTCATCGATGTCTTGGCGGTACTTGTCGCAGGCAGCGTCGCCATCGCGCGGGCCCGCACACAAATTCGTGTCGAGATGGATTCGTCCATGCGGCTTGCGGAGTTTTTGGTTGGCGATGCCGCTAAATTCGTCGATCACCAATTCTCGGCCGACGAATTCCTGGCAGAGCTGCCAAAGCAACTCCATTCGTTGCGCCATGTGCGGATTACAGTAAAGAATACGGCAGGCGCTGCAATTGCGGCACCGATTCTCGGTCGTCCCGCGGATAAGCATCCGCCGGCTCCGGGCTGGTTTTCACTACTCGTCGCCGCACCGGTCAAACGGAACATCGTGCCGGTGCTTGTAAACGGGCGAACGGCAGGACAAGTCGAAATCATCGGCGAGCCGGCGGACGAGGCCGCCGAGGTTTGGGGAAATCTCGTCGCGATCGGCGGCGTTGCCGGCGTGCTTAACGTCGCGATGATCGGGATCCTCTATTTCCTGTTCGGCCGGGTGCTCGATCCGCTCGCCGTGCTCGCAAGCGCATTGGCTGACCTCGAGCATTGCAGCTACGGCGTGCGCCTGCCGCGGTCAAACGCGCGAGAACTGACCGGAATTGCCGACCGGTTCAACGCGCTTGCCAGCGCGCTGGAAACAGCGCGTTCGGAGAACCAAGCGCTCAATCGCCGGCTGATTACCGCGCAAGATGATGAGCGGCGACGCACCGCACTCGAGCTGCACGATGAGGTGGGACCCTGCCTGTTCGGACTGAAGGCTTATGGCTCGTCGATCGCCGGCGCCACCACCGCGCTTCCCGGCGAGCTGGGACAAAGTCTATCGGAGTGCTCGCGTGAAATTCTGGCCATTACCGAGCATTTGCAATCCATCAACCGCACTATGCTGGCTCGGCTGCGACCGATGGCCCTTGGCCACGTGCCGCTCGCCGAGATCCTCGGCCAACTCATTGATGAACGCTCTCGGCAGCATCCGCAGGTTTTATTTGACTGTGCGCTTGGGACACTCGCTCGTAGCTACGGCGATTCCATCGATCTTACGATATACCGCTGCATTCAAGAGAGCCTGACTAACGCCATCCGCCACGCGCGGGCAAAGCAAGTGGGCGTCGAGGTTCGTCATGACCGCGCCGCAGCGCTGCTCGAGCTGACGGTATGTGACAACGGGTGCGGAATGCCCGCCGACACGCCGACCGGATTTGGCATTCGCGGCATGCGCGAACGTGTCGAGGCGTTGGGTGGGCATCACTACATTGCGAGCGAACCTGGGCGGGGCACCTGCATAAAAATATTCATTCCGCTGGCTGAAGCGCCACGCGCGCCGGCGGATCTCGGAAAGTCGGGCAGAGTGCAAGCATGACGCGGATCCTTATTGTCGACGACCATCCGATCGTGCTGCACGCCTGCCGGCGCATGCTCCAGGACGCCGGGTTCAAGGACGTGATCGAGGCGCGCGATACCGATTGCGGCTATCGGCTCTATTGCGACCACCATCCCGACATTGTCATCGTCGATCTCGGCATACAAGATAAGGGGCTCGGCGGCCTGGAGCTGATCCGTCGCATCAGCACACACGGCCCGCACGTCCGCATCCTCGTCTTCAGCATGTATAACGATCCCGCCATCGTTGCCCGTGCACTGCAGGCCGGCGCCATGGGCTATGTGGCCAAGGATGCACCGCCCGAGGATTTCGCGGAGGCGTTCGAGAGCGTCCGCAGCGGCAAACCCTATCTTAGCGGCAGCCTCGCCATGCAGGTCGCGCTGGCGAATTTACAGACAAGGCAGAGTTCTTTCGGCGACTTGACGCCTCGTGAGCTGCAACTCGTCTCGCTTTTGGCCGAAGGCTATCCCTACAGCCGTATCGCCGACCAACTCAACGTGAGTTACAAGACCGTCGTCAACTTGAGTGCACAGCTCAAGCGGAAGCTCGATGCCCGTAATCTGCCCGAGCTTATTCGAGCGGCAGTGCAGCTGGTTTCGGCGTCAAAATAGCCGTCCCGGAGCCCGCGTCGCCGCGAGCCAGGCGTTCCGGGTCTTGCACCCTGTCGTGAAAATCTGCCTGCGCTCGCCCGAAAGACAGGACAGCTGTTTGCAGCAGTCCAATAGTGGCGATTGCCAAAACGTCCCGGTCTTTTCTGGAAAACTATCCAGCTTACTCTGGCCGCAGGTGATGGCAGAATTCGCTTTCGGTTCGGGCAGGTCACGCGGGAAAGACTTGACGAGGGAAGGCGGCGGCTGTTGCACCGGCTGCTGCTGCCGCCGGCTCACCGATCGCGACTGGCACAACGGTCTCGTTGCGGCCCTGCTTGTAGTGGCAATCCGTTGACTTGCCGGGACGAGCCTGAGAACTGCGCAGGTGCCGCAGGCTCCATCATGAGTTGAAACATCGTGCGCGTAAGGCAAATGGGCAGTGTTGGGAGCTTTGCTGACATAACAGAGACGTCAGTCAGGGAGCCGGCGCTGCGCGGATTGCTTCCGGCGCTTTCACTAGTGCTTGCAATTGCACCAAGAACTGTAGCGGCGCAGGAAGCTTCGAGCGCGAGCGGCGCTGCGAGCACAACGACCCTTCCAGAAATCCACGTCATCGCAACCACACCGGTTGCGCCGCCAGCCCGACCGAGGCGCGCTGCCAGAGCGCAAGGTCCACTGTCGAGGGCTCCTGCCAGGATGCCGAGGGCTCCCGCGCCTGCAGCTCCTGCCCCGGCGGAGCCGACCGCAACGGAACCCATACCTGGCGCAGTTCCCCAGGATAAGATCCCGTCGAACGTCCAGACGGCTGGAGCTTCCGACTTCGAGTACTCGAAAACACCCGATCTGTTGCAGTCGATGATCCGGGCGCTGCCCGGGTCTTCTCCGAGCAGCCAGACTGGCAACGAGTTTCAGCCCGACCTCAATTTTCGCGGTTTTATTGCTTCGCCGGTCATTGGCACGCCGCAGGGGCTCGCTGTCTACCAGAATGGTGTGCGCATCAACGAGGTCTTTGGTGACATCGTCGATTGGGACTTCATGCCGCAGAACGCCATCAATAGCCTTACGCTTTACCCAAGCAATCCCGTCTTCGGACTAAATGCCACTGGCGGCGCGCTGTCGTTCGATATGAAAAACGGCTTCACCTATCATGGGATCGAAGGCGAAGTAAGTGGTGGATTATACGGACGGGTTGGCACATCGCTACAGGCCGGCGGCCAAATCGGCAACCTGTCCGGTTATTTTACGGCCGACGCGATCGACGACGCCGGCTGGCGCATTGATTCCCCGTCGTCGTTACGGCGCGTCTACGTCGACCTCGGTGCTCGCGGGGACGAGACCGAATTTCACGTCACCTTTACCGGTGCTGACAATTTCTTCAACGGCACTGCCGCGACGCCGGTGCAGATGCTCGATCAGAACTGGGCGAGCATCTACACTAATCCGCAAATCACGCATAATCAGCTCGCGTTCCTGACCGCCAGCGCAACCTGGAGACCAAGCGATACATGGACGTATCAGGCGATCGCCTACTATCGCAATTTTCGGCAAGCCCATGTCGACGGCAACGCCACGCACGCGGTGAACGATCCGACCGTGTGTCGCGATCCCACAGTGCTGTGCTTTCCCAATCTCGATGGCACGATGTCCGACCTTACCACGACCACGGGACAGGCGGTCCCGAACGCTGGTGCCCTCGGTTTTCCGAATATCTTGGCCGAAATCGACCGCACCTGGACGACGACCAACAGCTTTGGCGGCACCGCCCAGGCGGCTTCGTCGGAAAAGCTTTTCGGCCACGACAACAACTTCACGGTAGGGCTCAGCGTCGACCGCGGACTGGTCCAGTTCGCAACCACGAGCGCGTTGGGAACCGTCAACGCCAATACGTTCCCGACGGTCGTAGGCAGCGGGCTTTTCATCGACCAGCCCTCGGGCGACGTCGCGCCGGTCGGATTGGGTGCAACGACGCTCTATACCGGCCTCTACGCGACCGACACATTCGATATCACGCGGCGTCTTTCGGTTACCGGAGGCGCGCGTTACAACTTTGCTCAAATCAACCTGAACGATGAACTCGGCAATGACCCCGGGCTCAATGGCAACAACACCTACACTCACTTCAATCCTACCATCGGCGCAACTTACAAGCTCACGCCGAATCTCACGTTCTATGGCGATTACGCGGTAGCGAATCGTGCGCCGACCCCGTTGGAATTAGCCTGTTCGGATCCGAATCGGCCCTGCCTGATCGACAACGCCCTTATCGGTGATCCTCCTCTGCAACAAGTGGTGACGGACACCTATGAGGCCGGCTTGCGGGGGCAATTCGACGTGGCCAAGGGACAATTGAATTGGAACGTGGGCGCCTACCATGCGCTCAATACCAATGACATCCTTCCCATCTCGAGTCCGATCCCAGGACATGAATTCTTTCAGAACGCCGGTAACACTCTGCGCAAAGGGATCGAGGCCAATCTGACCTACAAACAGGATCAATGGAACGTCTATGCCAACTTTACCACCGTCAATGCCACTTTCTTAAACAACTTGACGCTGCAGTCTCCGAACAACCCGTTTGCCGACGCCAACGGCAACATTTTCGTGGTTCCCGGCGATCACATACCGGGCATCCCGGGCTTCCGGCTTAAGCTTGGCGGCGAGTATCAGATCACCGATCCGTGGAAGTTCGGCGCCGACCTCAATGTCTTTGGCAGCCAATGGCTTGTTGGCGATCAGTCCAATCAGAACCCCAAACTGCCGGCCTATTGGGCCGTCAATCTGCATTCCTCGTACAAGATCTCGGAAAACGTTGAGCTGTTCGGGCTGGTGCGCAACTTGTTCAACCAACGCTATGCTGTTTCCGGTACATTCTTCGACGTCAATTCATTTCCTTATCTGAATTTGACCGACCCGCGTACCTTCATTCCGGGCATCCCGTTTGCCGCCTATGTGGGAGTGCGCGGGACACTCCCGCCCGCAGGATTCGCGGCCGGTATTTCGCAACCGATTCACACAAAAGCGCCGCCTCTCGGTTGGCCCGGCATTACGCCATCCGTCGATTGGACCGGGGTCTACCTTGGCCTTAACGGCAGTTTTAGCCTCGGCGATAGCGAGTGGTCGGATGGCGTAACCGGTACCTCGAGCGGCAGTTTCGGCACGTCCGGCTTTGTTTTCGGCGGGACGTTTGGCGCCAATTATCAGGCTGGCTCGCTGGTGCTCGGGGTCGAGACCGACGGCGACTGGGCCGACTCAAGCGGCTTCGGCACCTTCACCGGCGCCAGCCTCTGCGCCGGAGGTTGCCTGACCAGGAATACCTGGCTCGCTACCGTGCGTGGCCGCGGCGGCTATGCTTTCGACCGCTTTCTCGTCTACGGCACCGCCGGCGCCGCTTTCGGCAACGTCCAGGCGCACTTGGCGAACGACCCCGTGAGCAGCACAACCGAAGCCGGCTGGACGGTCGGTGCCGGCGTCGAAGTAGCACTTGACCCGTATTGGAGCGCTAAGGCCGAATATCTCTTCGTCGATCTTGGCAACGGGTCATGTACGACAGATTGCGCGATCCAAAATCCAAATGGACCACCTCTAATCCCCAATGTCAGCGTCAAATTCAACGAGAGCCTGGTCCGCGCCGGCATCGACTACAAATTCGTTCCGAACTAGTTGTGTACTCGCGCTGGCGCATTGAACTGTTCGTTCAGCTACAAGCCACCGACGCGACGATTGATTGAGCAAGCGGAACGGATCGCGCGCACATTTGCCTGTACCAGACGGTTATTTCCACGACCCCATAAGACAAAGCGTGCCCAACAGCCACGGTAACTCTCCGCGTTGCTTGGTCTTTCCTCACAGTAGGGGCCGAATGGCACGATATGTCTGTGCGAAGCACGAAGCCCGAGCTCTTCCAGAATGATCAAGGCCGGCTGGTCGCTGCCGGCCGCGCGCAAGCAAGCACCGACCCAAATACTTGGTCGCCTCGAGCGAAAGGCGTTGGCGGCCCCGTCGGTGTTTAGGCGCTAACGGCACTTCGAAGCCGAACTGGTCGAAAGTTGCCGCCGAGCGGATCTCTCTGCGAACCATCAGCCGCTGCAGCGTGTTGATCCTTACCTGGAGCTGCCGCCGGCCGGCATCCCGAAGGAGACCGATCAAGCGTGATGGGAAGCATCGTTTTTCCTCATTTGATCGGCGGCGTGGCGCTGATGCCCTGGGGCCCTGCACATGTGCTCGCATCTGCGTGCTCGGCGCCTTCGGTCCGGACTTGCGCCGCGTCTTGGGTAAGGCGCTTCGCGATCGATTTGGCGCGTTTGCCGCCGGCCTGGGCTTGGCGGCGTTGCTGCAAAGCAGCACAGCGACCGGTTTTGATGACCGCGGCGTGGGCCGCCGAAGCCATTGTCAGTCTCGTTCCCGCGCTCCGCGATCGTTGCCCGCGAGCCATGTGAGTACGACCCTGATCATCCAGCTCCTGTCGTTGAATGTCTCCGCGGCCGCCAGTGCTCCTGGTGATCGCCGTGATCACCTTCGGCATCGCCGACTATAGTCTCACCCCACTCGATCGAAAGAGGAGCGGCGGCACTTTTCCCGCATTGTGTTGCGCGCGCGCGTCCTCTACTAATTAAAACTCAGTGGCAGAGAACGAGGCGCAGGATGCTCGGCTGGTTTAAGGCCCTGATGCCCAAAGAGGGGCGTTTCTTCCGGCTGTTCGAGAAACATGCCACGATCATTGTCGCTGGCGCCGAGGCGCTGCAAGGACTGTTACGGGGTGGCGACACCGTCGAACGCTATTGCAAAGAGATTTTTCAACTCGAAGCGGAAGCCGACGAGATCACTCGCGAGGTACTCATCGCTGTTCGGCGAACCTTCATCACGCCGTTCGACCGCACCGATATCCAGGACCTGATCACGTCAATGGACGATGCCATCGACCAGATGAACAAGACCGCGAAAACGATCGTCATGTTTGAAGTACGTAGCTTCCAGCCGCAAATGCAGCGGATGAGTGATATTATCTTACGAGCCTCGCAGCTAGTGCGCGAGGCCGTGCCACTGCTGAGTTCGATCGGCGGAAATGCGGCGCGCCTCAATATACTCACCGCGAACATTATCGCTATCGAAGAACAAGCAGACGACGTTTACAATCAGGGGCTTAAGGCCCTTTTCCTGGCGAATCGGGGAGACGGTCACGAATCGCGGCAAGGCAACGCGATGGCCTATATCATCGGCTCCGAACTATTCGATCATCTGGAGAAAATCGTCGACCGTTTCGAGGACGTTTCGAACGAGATCAACTCGATCGTCGTCGATCAGCTCTGATTCGCCTCGTTGACGATGACGACACTGCTCAGCTTGCCTGCCCTGATTGCACTGATCCTTATAGCGCTGTCGTTTGATTTTCTTAACGGCCTGCACGATACCGCAAATTCCATCGCGACTCTTGTCGCCACCCGCATGCTGCAGCCGAGTTATGCGGTGATCTGGGCTGCCTTCTTTAATTTCATAGCATTTCTTGTTTTTGGCGTACACGTCGCACGGACCGTCGGCATCGGCATCGTGTCGGCGGGGGTCATTGACGCGCGTGTGATCTTTGCCGCCCTGATGGGCGCCATTTCCTGGAATCTGATTACCTGGTGGGCCGCAATTCCCTCGAGTAGCTCCCACGCATTGATCGGGGGGCTGCTCGGAGCAAGCATTCTTAAGGCTGGGATAGGATCGATCGTCTGGTTTGGCGTGCTAACCACTGGCGCGTTCATCGTACTATCTCCACTGCTCGGCTTCCTCCTCGCATTGCTGCTGGTATTGGCCGTTTCATGGACGTTCGTGCGCACCAGCCCGCGGGCCGTGGAAAACACTTTTCAATGGCTGCAATTTGTCTCGGCATCACTCATCTCGCTCGGACATGGTGGCAATGACGCGCAAAAGACCATGGGTATTATTGCGGTTCTGCTATTCTCGCAGGGGCTACTGGGCAGCGGCTTTTATGTCCCATTCTGGGTCGTGATCGCGTGCCAAGCTGCAATAGGGCTTGGCACTTTGATCGGTGGATGGCGCATTGTGCACACGGTCGGTTCTAAGATCACGCGGCTGACGCCGGTTCAAGGCTTCTGTGCCTCCACGGGGGGCGCGATCATGCTGTTCGTAGCCACTTATTTGGGAATTCCGGTCTCGACCACGCACACCGTTACCGGTTCGGTCATCGGCGTGGGCGCGGCACGAAAGGTTTCGGCCGTTCGCTGGCGCATTGCGACCGACATAGTGATCGCGTGGATCGTCACGCTGCCCGCCGCGGCGCTGATTGCGGCCAGCGTCTATGCGCTCTCGTTGCTTGTTTCGTGAGTTTGCAACGATCTTACGCGCATCTCTGCTGTCAAACGTTGCGTTAACAACCACCATCCATTTATGGGCAAAGCAGGCTCGATGCACAAGCGAAGGAACCACGGCTCCGCACATCAGTCGCCACCGCTCATTCCGCGCTCGGTGCGCGGTTAGCGCTAGGGCTTCCACCGCAGTTCAACAGGTAAATAAAAGGGCCGTTCGCCATGTGACGGACGGCCCGGGGATCTTTGCTGGATTCGCTCAGCTGGTCTGCGGCTGCGGGCCTTCGTCGTGAGGCCGGCTGCGGCGTTCGTTCATGAACTGGTCGAACTCCGCACGGTCCTTGGCAAAGCGCAGCCGCTGGAGAAACTCCTTAAACTCGCGCTGCTCTTCTTCCAGACGCCGCAGCGTCTCGCTGCGGTATTCATCGAACGCCCGGTTGCCGCTCGAGCGCGACTGCCCCCACCACACGCCACTGCCAGTGCGGGCGCGCTCCATGCACTCGCGCAGACGATCGACTTTCTCCTGCATGCGGTCCACCTTGGATTGCCAACGGTTCAAGTGGTGATCCCGGCGCCAATCGCCGTTATGATTCCAACATCCCATTCGTCCACTCCCGATCATGAAAGCGAGGACCGCAAGGCCGAGCGGCCACCACGTCCAAAAGGCGAGCACCAGAAGAAAGATCAGTCCCAAGGGCCAGAATGCCCAAAAACTAAGAAGCATAAGCACACCCGCTGCGATTGGCATGGCAAACCTCGACTAGGAGAGACCTCGCGTGTGAATGTAAATAACATTTACATCGTCCCCTTCGGCTGTCAAGAGCTTCACGCCTTCGTGACCAGCAGCGGTCGTTTCACCGCGCTGGCATGGACTCGGCCGGCACGCCGAGCCCGCGCAGGTAAACCAACACGCCCGCTTCAAGGAGCTCTTCGGCCGACATCGGCAAGGTCCGCTGGGCCGCGTCGCCGCGGCCAAACAGCGAAGCGACGCCGTGCGAAATCGCCCAGATATGCAGCGCCACCATCAGCGCCGGCGGACGCCGTTGCGGCGGCAGTTGCGCGCAGAGCGTTTCCGCCGCGCCGCGTAAGATCGCAAAGGCGCGATCGCCCGCCTCGCGCAATTCCGGCGTGCTGCCCGGCGGAACGCCTGATTCGAACATGGCCGAATAGTAAGCGGGCTCGGCGCGCGCGAAGCCGAGATAAGCCTTGCCCATCTGGTCGAGAGCGCTGAGCGCATCGGGGCGGCCATCATCCCACGCGCGCGCCAGCGCCTTTTCGAATTGCTCAAATCCGCGCAGCGCCACATTTGCCAACAGATCGTCGCGGCCGCGAAAGTGGCGATACGGCGCCGCCGGGCTGACGCCAGCCCAGCGCGCCGCTTCGGCAAAGGTAAAACCCGCTGGTCCCTTTTGCGCAATCAGTTCCAGCGCCGCGCGCACTAGCGCCTCTTTGAGGTTGCCGTGGTGATAGCCGCGCGGTCCGCTCTTGTCGTCCTTCGACCAGCTCATGTAAATGAGCTTTACATTAATCCGGCCGCTCCGTCGATGTGCAAAGCCGCAGGGTTCAGCCGCGCCGGCGCGCCGGCACCAGCCACGGCAGGCGCTCGAACAGCATGGGTTCGCCGGCGGTTTGCGCGCCCTCGATCGAAAGCAGCCGCAGCTTGGTGCGAACCCCTCCCGGAGCCGAAAAGCCGCCAACCTTGCCATCTGCCGCCACGACGCGATGGCAGGGCACGATGATCGGCAGCGGATTTTCGGAGAGCGCTTGCGCGACATCGCGCGCCAGGGCGCGATCGCCCATCCGTTCGGCGACGTCGCCGTAGGACAGTGTCGACCCCGACGGTATGCCGCGCACGATCTGATAGACGCGGCGGTTGAACTCCGCTGCGCCGTCGAGGTCGAGCATGACCTGATCGAACGCCTGGGGTTTGCCCTGCAGAAGGGCGATGACGCCCTCAATAACCGCCTGCACTTGCGCCGGCGGCCGAGCCTCCCGCGCCAACGGAAAGCGGCGCAGCACGCGCGCCTGTGTGGCGCGCTCGCAGCGCTCCGGAAGCTGCACGCCAGCCATGCCGCGATCGGTCCAGACGATGCCGCAGCGGCCGATCAGCGTCGCGAACAGTGTGAAATCAAGAGCGCTCATGGCGCGAATATACATAGCGCACGGCGCCCGCCCACCCGATTCGTGGATGGCGCGGAAGGGACGCGTTCAATGCGGGCAACGCAATTCCGCATCAGAACCGCACGGCGTCCAGATCGGCCTTCATGGCCACGCGCAGCGGTTTCGGAATTGGCCGAGCCCGACCGGCGCTGACGAAGGCAACCCGCACGTGCGCTTCGATCAGAACATCATCGCCGCGCAGGATGCGCTGCTGCAGCGTGATCGAGGCGCCCTTGACCTCTTGCGGCTCGGTGAGCACGTCGAGCAGATCGTCCATGCGCGCCGGCTTGAGAAAGTCGATGTTCATCGCCCGCACGACGAAGGCAAAGCCCGGCGCTTCCTTTTCGGTCTCCTCGAACAGCGCACGATGGTCGGCGCCGAGCAGCCGCAGATAATTGGTGCGCCCGCGCTCCATGTAGCGCAGATAATTGGCATGATAGACGATCCCGGTAAAATCAGTGTCCTCGTAATAGACGCGCACCGTGAGCACGTGCCGCCCATTGCGGATTTCACCGTCGAGAGAAACCGCGATCACGGCATCATCTCCACGGCACCCGCGCGCCGGCCATGGCGTGTTCCCAGTTTTTGCCGTCAAACGGCTTCGGCTTGATCTTTGCCGGGTCGACTCCGTCGAGGCAGCGCACGTTGACGTCGATCTTGTCAGGGTCGGAACGCGGCACGTAGAACGGATGAATGCCGCAGATCGAGCAGAAGGTGTGTTGCGCCACGCCGGTATTGAACCGGTACGTCGTCAGCGCCTGCTTGCCGCTGAGCAACTCGAAGCGCTCGGGTGGAACGATCAGATGCAAAAATCCCTTTTTGCTGCAGATCGAGCAGTTGCATTCGGTGACTTGCGACAGATCGGCGGTGACGCGAAAGCGTACACGGCCGCAATGGCAGCTGCCTGACATCGTTTCTGGCATTTCAGTCTACCCTCATGCGCGTTAGGGCTCATTTATTTGCAGGCTTACCTCGGGTTCGCAACCGCACCATAGCGAGCGCAAAAATCGCGAAGCGAAATGGGACGGGATGCGGAATAGGCGTGCCATATTCCCGGCAGGCAGGAATTTTCCGGGGGATGCCGCTCTTGCCTGCGCGATTGCGGCTGCCCCCCAGGGAGCGGATCAGTCACCCTCGTCGGATGCAAACAAGCCGAACTGCGCGGGGTCGCGCGCGGGTTCCGCCAGGCCGAGATGTCGAAAGGCGTGGGCGGTGGCCAGACGGCCGCGCGGGGTACGCTGCAAAAAGCCGCACTGGATCAGATAGGGCTCGATAATGTCCTCGATGGCGTCCCGCGGTTCCGACAGCGCGGCGGCAAGCGTTTCCACGCCGACCGGTCCACCGCCATAATGGGTCGCAATGGTCGAAATGTAGCGGCGATCCATCGCGTCAAGGCCGGCGGCATCGACCTCGAGCGCGCCGAGCGCCTTGTCGGCGATGGCCCGGTCGATGGCCGCGGTCCCGGCAACCGCGGCGAAATCGCGGACACGACGCAGGAGCCTTCCGGCGATGCGCGGGGTGCCGCGCGCGCGCCGCGCGATCTCGTTGGCGCCGTCCGCGGTGAGCCCGATGCCGAGCGCCCGGGCGCCGCGGTTGACGATCTGCTCGAGCTCGGCCTCGGAATAGAAGTTGAGCCGGACCGGAATGCCGAAGCGGTCGCGCAGCGGATTGGTGAGCAGGCCGACGCGCGTGGTGGCGCCGATCAGGGTGAAAGCAGAAAGATCGATCTTCACCGAACGCGCCGCCGGTCCCGCACCGATGATTAGATCGAGCTGAAAGTCCTCCATCGCCGGATAGAGAATTTCCTCCACTGCCGGATTGAGCCGGTGAATTTCGTCAATGAACAACACGTCGCGCGCTTCAAGGTTGGTGAGCAGCGCGGCCAGATCGCCGGCCTTGGCGATCACCGGCCCTGACGTGGCGCGGAAATTCACCGCCAGTTCGCGGGCCACGATCTGCGCCAAAGTGGTCTTGCCGAGTCCGGGCGGCCCGACGAACAGCACGTGATCGAGCGCTTCCTTGCGGCCGCGCGCCGCGGCAATGAACACGCCGAGATTGGCGCAGGCCTGAGCCTGGCCAATGAATTCGGACAATCGCTGCGGGCGCAGCCTCGCTTCCGCCGCGTCGTCATCGTGGCTTTCGGCCGAGACCAGCTTGCGTTCGGAAGTGCCGCTCATCGCTCCGGCCCCCTTCGGTATTTGTTCGGCAACAGATCGGCGATCGGCATCACGGCCGCCGCTTTTCCCGCAGGCACGATGACGCGCGCATTGCGATCGTAGTCGAAGATCAGCTCGCGGCAGGCGCCGCACGGTGAGACTACGGTGACGGTTTGATCGTTCTCTTCGGGGTCGGGATGGCGCACGGCAACGATCGTCTCGATGCCGGCATCGCCCAGATCGAGCAGGGCACGGCCCAGCGCCACGGCTTCCGCGCACACCGCCATGCGGCCGAGATAGGCGTCGAGATTGACGCCGGCGTAAATCTCTCCCGAACGCGTGCGCAACGCGGCGCCGACTTCCTGCCAGTCGTAGCGATAGCGCTGCTTGATCGCGGCGGTCGCGGCGGCGATCAATTCCTGGTCCGCCTTGGTCAGCTTCGCCGGCCGTGTCACTTCGCAAGCTCCTTCAGGCCGAGCCGGATCAATTGCCGCACGTCGCCTAGTTCGCCGCCATCGCGCACCGCCGCCGCGATCGCGGCGGCCGCCTGCGGCTGCGCGTAGCCGAGATTGACCAGCGCCGAGACAGCATCGCTCACCGGCTGCGGCGCCCGCTTTTCCTCCAGCGCTCCGGACAACCGCGCCACCGCCGGATCGACGTGCGTATAGGCCGGCGCCTTGTCCTTGAGCTCGGTGACAATGCGCTCGGCCACTTTCGGCCCGACGCCCGGCGTGCGCGCCACCATGGCCTTGTCGCGCAGCGCGATGGCGGAGGCGAGCTCGGCTGGTTTGAGCGTGCCGAGCACGGCCAGGGCCACCTTGGCGCCGACACCCTGCACGGTCTGCAGCAGCCGGAACCATTCGCGCTCGAAATCGGTGGAAAAGCCGAATAGCCGGATCTGGTCCTCACGCACATGCGTCTCGATGGCCAGCGTCGCCGGCTCGCCCGCGCTCGGCAATTCCTGCAGGGTGCGCGACGAACAATGCACCAGATAGCCGACGCCGTTGACCTCGAGGATGATGAAATCCTCGCCGTACGAATCGATGACGCCTTTGAGCTTGCCGATCATCGCATTGTTTCTTCTCTTCCCCGCTTGCGGGAGAAATGGCGGGCCAGCGGGTCCGGCCGTTGGGCCGCAAGGTGACAAGCTCCGCGTAGCCATGCGGTGCCTGGGTAAGCGTCAATGCCGCTGGCCCGCTCCCGACCCTCCTGCGCAAGCAAGGGACGGATTGGCCAGCGCAAGTGAAAATGCGGAGCGCCCCTCATCGCGCCCCGGCCTTCAATGTCGTCGTCAAAATTACACTCCGCCGATGATGGGCGTGGGTGACCGCGATTGCGAGCGCGTCGGCGGCATCGTCGGACCGCGGATCGGCCGTGGGCAGGAGCACCCCGACCATCATGCGCACCTGCACCTTCTCACCATGGCCTGTGCCGACGATGCTTTTCTTCACCAGGTTCGGCGCGTATTCGGCAACCGGTACGCCAGCTTTCGCCGGCACCACGAGCGCGATGCCGCGCGCCTGGCCGAGCTTGAGCGTCGCCTTGGCGTCCTTGTTCACGAATGTGGCCTCAACCGCCGCCTCGTTGGGCCGAAACTGGGTGACGATCCGCAGAAGCCCGTCATGGATGGCGAGAAGCCGTATGGAAAGCGTGTCCTGATCGCGCGTGGTAACCGAGCCGCAGCCGATAAATCGGAGTTTGGTGCCGGCAATCTCCACGACGCCCCAGCCGGTGCGGCGGAGTCCCGGATCGATGCCGAGAATGCGAATCGGACTCTTCATCTCCTAACGGTGATAGACCGGCACCCGTCAGCCGGCAAAGTCTGCCGGCGGCGGCCGCGAGGCGCAGGTGCGGTGCCGCGCCGTTAGCCTCGCCAAACACTCCATAACATGCTCAATGCCGAGCGCATGCCGAACCGCACGCGGTGTACGGGCAAAACAGCGGCAGGCGTCGGCGTGCCGCAGCCTTTCCGCCGAGCGTATATGCGGCTCGCCTCCGGCGCTATTGCTCACTCAGGCGCCCGCGCTCGCAGAGCTTTTGTGTTGCTGATGCACGCTCTCGCCCGCGGACGGAAGTGTTCTCCTGCCCGCAATGAGCGCTGTTTGACGACTCGGCGGGGCGGCTCTTTGTTCTATAAGAGAAAACCGCGCTGGGCTCAGGCTGCCGTCGCCGTGCGAATCGATGTAGGCCGCATACTTCTTCGACCAACAGCCCTGCTGCGTATTGCGCCCCTCAATCAACGTCGTTGTCAAAGCGGCTCACGCGCTCAGCTTTTGCAGCAGTGCGTCGGAAATCTCGAAATTGGCGTAGACGTTCTGCACATCATCGCTTTCGTTAAGATTTTCGATCAGCTTCAAGGCTTTTTCGCCCTGTTCGTCGTCCACCGCGACGGTATTTTGCGGGCGCCAGACCAGCCCCGCCTTGCGCGGCTCGCCAAATTTCTGCTCGAGCGTTTTGCTGACGGAGCCGAAATGGTCTGCCGAGGCATAAATCTCGTGGCCGTTTTCACTGGAGACGACATCTTCGGCACCGGCCTCGAGCGCCGCATCGAACATCACCTCCGGGTTGGCCACGCCGGCGGCGTATTCGATCACACCCACATGATCGAACATGAAGGCGACAGCGCCCGTTTCAGCGAGGTTGCCGCCGCTTCTGGTGAAGGTGGCGCGCACCTCACCGGCGGTGCGCTTGCGATTGTCGGTCAAGACCTCGACGATGACCGCCACACCGCCGGGTCCGTAGCCCTCGTAACGGATTTGCTCGTAGTTTTCACCATCCCCGCCGGCGGCCTTCTTGATTGCGCGCTCGATATTGTCCTTGGGCATGTTCTCCGCCCGCGCCGCGATAATCGCGGCGCGCAGCCGGGGGTTCATTACCGGATCGGGCAGACCGAGCTTGGCTGCAACGGTGATCTCGCGCGCGAGCTTGCCAAACAATCTGGATTTTGCCGCGTCCTGCCGCCCTTTGCGGTGCATGATGTTCTTGAACTGGGAATGTCCGGCCATGGTCCGCTTTCCGTGTTCGCCGTCTTTGCGCACGACGCGCAGCAATCCAGCCCTGAACCGGAGCTGAATTGCTTCTGCGCTGCGTTCCTCGCAATGAACGCACTAATAGGGGGGCGCGGGTGCAAAATAAAGTGCGGCGGTGCCGGGGCTTATGCCCAGAAAGCCGGCATGGCCGGTTCCAGGCAACCGCCGAGTTGTACCGCCGCGACGCGCACGGCAAGCCCGGTCGCAGCGTCGGTTTCCACGGCAACCGCGCACAGGGTTGCCGGACCCGAAGCCGGCTCGAACCGCGCCGAGGGAATTTTGCGCAGGAAGCGGGTCAGCGGTTCGTTCTTGTCCATCCCGATCACCGAGTCGTAGTCGCCGGTCATGCCGACGTCGCTGATAAAGGCGGTGCCGTCGGACATGATGCGCAGGTCGGCAGTCGGCGTATGGGTGTGCGTGCCGACGACGAGGCTCGCGCGCCCGTCGCAGAAAAAACCCATCGACTGCTTCTCGCTCGTCGCCTCGCCGTGGATATCAACCACGATGGCGTCGCTCTTGCCGAGCGGACAGGCAGACAGCTCGCGCTCGACCGCGGCGAACGGGTCGTCAAGCGCATCCATGAAAATGCGGCCCATGACGTTGATCACGAGCGCATGCGCGCCGTTCTTGGCCTCGATCATGGCCGCCCCGCGGCCCGGCGTTCCCGACGGATAATTGGTCGGGCGGATGAGCCGCTCGGCGCGTTCGATGAAAACTAACGCCTCGCGCTGGTCCCAGGCGTGGTTGCCGAGCGTAATGGCATCGGCGCCGGCCTCGATCAACTCGCGGTAGATCGTTTCGGTAATACCGAAACCCCCGGCCGCATTCTCGGCGTTGATCACGACGAGATCGAGTTTCCAGTCGCGAATAAGCCCGGGCAACCGCTCGTAAACGACCGTTCGTCCGCTGCGGCCGACAATGTCGCCGACGAAAAGGATGCGCATGCTCAGCGGCCTCGAAGGTCGATTACCTCACGCTCCGTGAGCACGAGATCGAGCCGCGCGTCGCGCGGCGTGGTCGGCACCTTGGCGACTTCCTGGACGGCAAAGGCGATGCCGACCGCCGCTACGGTCTTGCGCCCGCGCAGCCCGTTAATCGTCATGTCGTAGTAACCGCCGCCATAGCCGACGCGGTGGCCGGCGCGGTCGAAGGCAAGCAGCGGTACCAAAAGAATATCGGGATCGACCGCCTCGGCCTCTGGCTTTGGCTCGCGGATGCCCCACACTCCCGAGCCGAGCGGCGTGCCCCAGGTCCAGCGGCGCATGATCAGCGGCTGCCCCCGTCCGGCGACCACCGGCAGCGCGATCCACGCGCCCAGCGCTTCGAGCTTGCGCATCAGTGGCAGTGGATTGATCTCGCTCTTGAGCGGCATGAAACCGGAGACGATGGTCCCGGCCCTGATTTTCAGCGGAAACGGCCGCTCGGCGATCGTCTCGGCCGCCTGCTGGCGTGCATCGCGGGCGAGCGCGTCGCGCAGACCGATGGCCGCCCCACGAAGTTCAGATTTGTCTTGAGCTACGACGTTCATCCGTCATCCTGTCAGGGCGACGAAGGAACCTACCGAAATTGCGCGCAGTGCTCCAGCCAGAGTCGAGGGCTTGTGTGAAGCGCGCGCTCCCTGGTGAAGCGTGCGCTCCCTGGTGAAGCGCCCGCTCGATGCGCCTCCCGCGCGTTGATTACCGGCTGAACATGCGACCACCCGCGCGTCAGGGGTCGGTGTCCCGACCCAATGGGGCCAGCCTCGTCGACGAGGGAATCTGCTCTCGATTCCGGTCCCGATGACGCCAACGATGATTGTTCGGGTCCCCGGCGCCTTTTCAGGCGCCGGATGCGCGCCTGCTTGATCGACCGAATTTGCTCTGTGAGAAAGCGCCGGCGCGCGAAGAGTGCGGAGCCGCCTCGGCCGTTGGAGCGTCGATCCCGGGTTCCCTACGAAAGTAGGTGGGCGCCATGTGTCCGAGCCCACGAGCCCGGTCAGGGACAGCTCCCTTCAGGATCGATAAGGCCCCGGGGATATGTCTCCTCACGCACCGCGCAGCGTCCGCCGTTGCAATGTAGCGCGTCATGTACTCGCACGCTACCTACGGTGGGCCCGTCTCTCCCGTGCAGGAGCTGAGCGCTCGGGTATATTTGCGAAAATCGGCCCTAGCGAGCCGCCTCACCCCCTCCGGGGATAAGCGACGCAAGCGTGACCGCCTGCAAATACTCCGGACGCACAACATTGTGGTGCAAATCAACCCAGCGCCACGCTGCTGCCGGTCGGCTGATTGAGTTTTTTGGCGATGGTTTCAATGCGCTCCGCTGCCGCATTGAGCGCCTCCGCGACTGCCGCATGGGCGGCCTCATCGTGGTTGGCCGCTTCCATGCGCGCGGCGTGCATGGCGCCGAGTTCATCCTCCAGCCGTTTCATGCGCACACTGGTTTCGGCAAGCGCATCCGCAATGGTGAGTGCCGCCATGACGGTGAGCCGCGCGTCGCCTATCTCGCCGAATTTCTTGCGCAAGCCCTCGATGCGGCTGTCGAGATCCCGCGCGAGATTCAACAGGTGGTCTTCCTGGCCATCCTCGCATGCCATGCGATATTGACGCCCGTTGATGGAGACGCTGACCTGGGACATTTCAGTCCTCACTCATCGTGGGCACACCAAGCGCGCCGCGAATCGATTCGATGACAGCAGCAATCCGCTGGGCAATCTGGCGATTGGCTCGTTCCAGCGTTCGCGCGCGGGCCATGGCCTGATCAAGTTCGCCGGCGAGCCGTGCGCGATCTTCACCGAGGGAATGGATCTGCGCCGACAGCGTCTGCTCGCTGCGCGCGGCCTCGTGCCGCCGCTCGGCCGCGGCGTCGAGCGCATCCAGCGCAAGCGCCAGGCGCCGGCTTGCAGCCTCAATTGAATCAACCTCGCTCATGCGGCCATCCGCGTGTCGCACGGAAGCTGGAAAACTATGAAGCAGCAGAGATTTACCTGAGGAAGCTTACGTCCCGTTGAGCTGCAGCGTCAACCGCTAAGCGCCTGCGCGGCCGCAATTCCTGTGCATGACGTGGATGACATGGTACGGGACTGTCCGGCTCCCCTTCGTTCGCCGCGCCGGCGGACCAGCGGGCCGGCAAGGCTTGCGTCACGTCGCGGTCGAAGCCGGCCAGGGCTGGGACGAGATCATCGGCTCACGCAACGCCTTCGTGGGAATGCACATGTTCGGCGCCAGCCCTATAAGGACCTTTGACATCACCGCCCCAGCGATGGCGAAGGGGCGTTAAACAGACTGGGCGAGGTCCGGCCTTGTGCCGGAAACCGATCCCGTTAAATAGATTTAATGAGCTGGTACCCGGCATAGACCGGGCACGGGTCAAACGCTCGGGAGCGACATATGTCGGTACGTGTAGCCATTAACGGGTTCGGCCGCATTGGACGCAACATTTTGCGCGCCATTGTCGAGGCCGGCCGCACGGATATCGCAGTTATTGCCATTAACGATTTGGCGCCAGTGGAAACCAACGCGCACCTTCTGCGCTACGACTCGGTGCATGGCCGCTTTCCCGGCGAGGTGATGGTCAAGGGCGATGCGATCCATTGCGGCAACGGCGCCATCAGGGTCACCGCGATCAAGGACCCGACGCAATTGCCATGGCAAGAGCTCGACATTGACGTGGCGCTGGAATGCACCGGCATCTTCACTTCCAAGGAAAAAGCCTCCGCGCATCTGAAGGCCGGCGCCAAGCGCGTGCTGGTCTCCGCTCCCGCTGACGGTGTCGATCTCACGGTGGTCTACGGGGTCAATCACGAGAAACTCACCGAGGACCACAGGGTCGTTTCAAACGCCTCGTGCACTACAAACTGTCTTGCTCCGGTTGCTAAAGTGCTTCATGAGGCCGTCGGAATCGACAAAGGCTTTATGACTACGGTGCACTCCTACACCAACGATCAGCCCTCGCTCGACCAGGTGCATAAGGACCTCTATCGGGCGCGCGCCGCGGCCCTCAACATGATCCCGACCTCGACGGGCGCGGCCAAGGCCGTCGGCCTGGTGCTGCCGGAGCTTGCGGGCCGCCTCGATGGCGTCGCCATTCGCGTACCGACCCCGAACGTCTCGGTGGTCGACTTCAAGTTCCTCGCCAAACGCGCCACCTCGAAGGACGAGATCAATGCGGCGGTCAAGCGGGCTGCCGAGCAACAGCTGAAGGGAATTCTCGGCTACACCGCGGCGCCCAATGTCTCCAGCGACTTCAACCATGACCCGCATTCGAGCGTCTTCCATCTGGACCAGACGAAGGTCATCGATGGCACGCTCGTTCGCGTCATGAGCTGGTACGACAATGAGTGGGGATTCTCAAACCGCATGGTCGACACGGCGGTGGCGATAGGCAAGCTTGTCTGACCTTTAGAGGCTATATTGAAAACATGAAATTCCGCAGCCTGGACACCGCCAACGTAAAAGGTAAGCGCGTGCTTGTGCGCGTGGACCTCAACGTTCCGATGCGGGACGGCAAGGTTTCCGACGCCACTCGCATCGAAGAAGTCGCGCCGACCATCGTTGAACTGGCCGATAGGGGCGGCAAGGTCATCCTGCTCTCGCATTTCGGCCGACCCAAAGGTCCTGATCCCAAACAATCGCTGAGACCGGTCGCAGCCGAAGTGGCGCGCATCATCAAAAGGCCGGTCGGCTTTGCCGAAGATTGCGTGGGACCGGTGGCGCAAGCCGCCGTTGCAGCGATGAACAACGGTGATGTTTTGTGCCTGGAGAACACCCGCTTCCATCGCGGCGAAGAAAACAACGACCCGGACTTCGCCACGCAGCTCGCCGCCTTGGGCGAACTTTTCGTCGAAGACGCCTTCTCGGCCGCCCACCGGGAGCACGCCTCAACCACCTCGATCGTGACCAGCTCGGGCCTGCCGGCTTATCCGGGGCGCGCCATGAAGGCCGAGCTCGATGCGCTGGCGAAAGCCTTCGAGACGCCCCAACACCCGGTCACCGCCATCGTCGGCGGTGCCAAAATTTCGACCAAGCTCGATTTACTCGGGCACTTGTTGCAGAAAGTGGACACACTGATCATCGGCGGCGGCATGGCCAATACGTTCCTTGCTGCACAGGGCAAGCCGATCGGCAGATCGCTATGCGAGAACGATTTAGTTGCCAATGCCCGGGCGATTCTGGCCAAGGCGCAGGGATTAAGCCGCGAGATCGTGCTGCCGGTCGACGCGGTCGTGGCGGAAAAGCTTGCGCCTAATGCGCCCTCCCGTGTCGTGGCCGTGGATGAGGTTGGCCCGTCCGACATGATCCTCGACATCGGCCCGCGCACGATCGAGCACGTTGTTTCAGTGCTGGCGCGCTCGAAGACCCTGGTCTGGAATGGTCCGTTCGGCGTCTTCGAATGCGAGCCTTTCGACAATGGGACGATCGAAATCGCCGAGGCTGTGGCGGAACTTACCCAAGCGGGACGACTTGTCAGTTTTGCCGGGGGTGGCGATACGGTTGCAGCACTCAACGTGGCCGGGGTGATGGACCGTCTCACCCACGTGTCGACTGCCGGCGGCGCATTTCTCGAATTGCTCGAAGGCAAGACGTTGCCGGGCGTAAAAGTCCTGATGGTCGCGGAGACCCCGCGCGCAGATGGAGCGAAATAACAAGCCCGCAGCAGGCTGCACGGGGTCATTTCATTGAGGGTTCGCAAACCCGAGCAACTCATTGTGCAGGAGGGCGCGATGAATCTCACAGAACTGAACAAAGTCGCAAAGGCCATGGTGGCCCCTGGCCGCGGCATTCTCGCCGCGGACGAGTTGACCGGAACCATCACGAAACGCTTCGGCTCAATCGGGGTCGGCTCGACGGCAGAGAGCAGGCGCGACTATCGCGAGATGCTGTTCCGCTCGACAGAGGCGATGGCAAAACACATTTCCGGCGTCATCCTTTACGACGAAACCATTCGCCAGAATGCCAAGGACGGCACGCCGCTCGTCAAGCTCATCGAAAGGGCAGGCTCCCTCCCCGGCATTAAGGTTGACAAGGGCACGAAACCGCTACCGTTCCTCCCCGGCGAAGTGGTCACCGAGGGCCTCGACGGCCTGCGCGAGCGGCTGGCCGAATATCGGGGCATGGGCGCGAAGTTCGCCAAGTGGCGAGCGGTGATCGACATCGGCGCCGGCATCCCTTCGTTCGAATGCATCAGTGTCAACGCGCAGGCGTTGGCACGCTATGCCGCGCTCTGCCAAGACGAGGGCATCGTGCCGATTGTCGAGCCGGAAGTGCTGATGGACGGCGATCACGACATCGACCGCTGCTACACAATCGGCGAATGGACGCTCAAGACCGTGTTCGAGCAGCTCTACTATGCCCGGGTCGCGCTCGAAGGTCTGGTGCTCAAGCCCAACATGGTGGTGCCCGGCAAGAAGTCGGGCAAACGTGCGTCGGTCGAAAGGGTCGCGGAAACAACCGTGCGCCTGCTTAAGACCTGCGTGCCGGCCGCCGTTCCGGGGATCGCATTCCTCTCCGGCGGGCAATCCGACGAAGAAGCCACGGCCCACCTCGACGCCATAAACCGGATGGGTCCCCTGCCCTGGCGGCTCAGCTTCTCATATGGCCGCGCGCTGCAGGCGGCTCCGCAAAAGGCCTGGTCGGGCAAACCGGAAAACGTCGCCGCGGCGCAGCGCGCCTTCGCTCACCGCGCCATGATGAATGGCTTGGCGACGCTTGGTCAGTGGAAAGCCGACCTTGAGCGCAGCAAGGCGGCCTGACGCCCCCGTTCGAATGGCGTCGGGAAACCTTTGAGTCCCCCTCCGGTGCGCTCCGCACGGTCCGCCTCCAGGCAGAGGAGGGCAAGCGCGCACCGCCCGCGGCCGCGGCTATACCTCGTCACTGCCGTATTGGACGACGCCGACGCAGTTGCGGGCGACCTAAAGGCGGCCCTGGCCGCAGGCGACGTCGCCTCGGTCCTGCTGCGCCTCACCGACGCTGACGAGCGCACGATAATCAATCGTGTTGAAAGCCTTGCGGCGGTAGTCCAGCGCCGCGACATTGCGCTTCTCGTCGATGGCCGCCCTGAAATCGCGGTGCGGGCTGGCGCTGACGGCGCGCATCTTACTGGAATTGCGGCCTTGCGCGCGGCCCTTCCGACGCTTAAGCCGGACCGCATCGTCGGCGCCGGGGGCCTGGGCAGCCGTCATGATGCCATGCTCGCGGGCGAGGCTGATGCAGACTACGTCATGTTCGGCGAGCCGGTTCATGGCCGCGGCGGCAGGCCGTCGCTTGCGGCTGTTGCGGAGCGGCTAGCCTGGTGGGCGGAACTCTTTCAACCGCCATGCATAGGCTACGCCGGAGGGAAGGATGAAATTCGCCCCCTCGCGGAGGCTGGTGCCGATTTCGTCGCGCTCGGTGATTGGATATGGACGGAACGAGGCGGAGTGGACACGGCGGTCGCGGCGGCAAACGATATCCTTGCCACGGTCGTGGCGTGATCCCCAGAGTCGGCGCCGCTGCAACGGCCTTGACGCTCGCGTCCGCTTTGGCCGTGGGACTCGCGCCAGCGGTCGCGCCTGCGAAATCCCGCGAGGCGGCCACGAAACCGGCAGCTTCGCCTCCGAAGTCCGTCGCGCCCAAAAAAAATTCAGCCCAAGCAGCCTCCGCGACCGCCGCGCAGAAGCTCGACCTTGCCTTCGGGGCCTTTCAGCGCGGCTATTACCTCACGGCCTTTTCCCTTGCCACCAAGCGCGCAGCCGAAAAGAACGATCCGAAATCGATGACGCTCGTCGGCGAGCTCTACGCCAACGGGCTCGGCGTGCCGCAGGACGACAAGAAGGCCGAAGGATGGTACGAGCTCGCTGCCGCGCGCGGCGACGCCAATGCCATGTTCGCGCTCGCGATGTTTCGTCTTCAAGGTCGCGCCGGCCCGCGGGAGCGGGATAAAAGCGCCCAATGGCTCGCTGCTGCAGCCAAACTCGGCCATCCGCTGGCCGCGTACGATCTTGCCCTGCTCTACATGGAGGGCGAACTCTTCCCGCAGGATTTCACCCGCGCCGCGCGACTTCTGCGCGTCGCCGCGGACGCGGGTCTTCCGCAAGCCCAATACGCGCTTGCAACCCTCTACAAGCAAGGCCGCGGCGTCGAGAAGAACACAAGCGAGGCAGTGCACCTGTTCGGCCTCGCCTCGCTCGCAGACCAATCCGCCGCCGAAGTCGAGTACGGCATCGCGCTGTTCAACGGCGATGGGATTGCTCGCAACCAGCAGCTCGCCGCCATGATCTTTCGCAAGGCCGCCCTGCAAGGCAATCCGGTCGCCCAGGACAGGCTCGCCATCGTTCTCGCCCACGGTTTCGGCGTGCCAGCCAATCTGGTCGAAGCCGCCAAATGGCACCTCGTCTCCAAGGCAGCCGGCGAGACCGATTTGATGCTCGACGACTTCGTCAACAAACTCGATGCCAAATTGCGCGCCCAAGCCGAAAAGGAAGCCAACCCCTGGATCGCGGCGATTAAGCGCGAGGTCGCGAGCGAGACCGCGCCAGTTTCCTCGCCCGCGCCGACGTCAGACGTCTCCGGCTCTTCTGCGTCCGCAGCAACACCGGCCAAGTGAGGCCGCGGCGTCCGTTGACGCATCCGGCGCGAATTAATTGGGCTTGCGGGAGAGTTTGAGGTCCCGGCCACATGCTTCGGCTGGCGTCGTGCCTGCTCGCGCCGCGCAGTCGATCACGACTGACCGCCCACGCTGCAAAAGGACCTCCTAGCCGGAAGTTGCCGGAAGTTTTTTGGCTAAGCCATTGATTGTAAGTCACAAAGCGCCCTGGATGCCGTTTTTGTTTGCCATGTAAATTCGTAGAATTGCTGAAATCTCGCTTGACGGGCGCCTGTTGCAGTGATTCAAGATTGCCATGTACGTCGAACGCATCCCGAATCGCCACTCGCCGCCAGCGATTTTGCTGCGCGAGAGCTATCGCGACGGTGACAAGTTCAAGCGGCGCACGCTCGCCAATCTGTCCGATTGGCCGGCGGCAAAGATCGAAGCGCTGCGCCGCGTGCTGCGTGACGAGGCTGTAGCGCCGACCGACCAAACCGCATTCACCCTGCTGCGCAGCCTGCCGCACGGTCATGTGGCAGCGGCACTGGGGACAATTCGCAAGATCGGGCTGGAAAGGATTTTATCGCAAGACGGCCGGCAGCCTGGTCGCGAAGTGGTGCTGTGCATTGCCATGCTGGTGGCGCGGCTCATCGATCCGGCCTCCAAGCTGGCGACCGCACGCGGGCTCACTGACGCCACAGCCACCTCTTCGCTTGGCCAAGTGCTCGAGCTCGGAGCGGTTGACGAACAGGAGCTCTATGAGGCGCTTGACTGGCTGGTGGGACAGCAGCAGCGCATCGAACGTGCGCTGGCCCGGCGGCACCTCGAGCACGGCACTCTGGTTCTCTACGATGTCAGCTCGACTTATTTCGAGGGCCGCACCTGCCCGCTGGCCAAACGCGGCTATAATCGCGATGGCAAGCGCCACAAGCTCCAGATCGTGTTCGGGCTGATGTGCACGGCGCAGGGATGTCCTGTGGCGGTTGAAGTGTTCGAAGGCAATGTCGGCGACCCCTCGACGTTGGCCGCTCAGATCGACAAGGTCAAGCAGCGGTTCGGGATTGAGCACATCGTGTTGATCGGCGACCGCGGCATGATCACCGCGGCCCGCATCAATGAAACCGTGAAGCCGGCCGGCATCAACTTCATCACCGCTTTGCGAGCGCCTGCGGTTCACAGCCTCGCCGCGGCGGGCACCATTCAGCTGTCGCTGTTCGACGAGCGCGATCTCGCCGAGGTCAGTTCACCCGACTATCCCGATGAGCGCCTCATTGTCTGCCGCAATCCGCTGCTCGCCGACGAGCGCAGCCGCAAACGGTGCGAGCTGCTTGATGCCACCGAGCAGGACCTGGCCGAAATCCAGGTCCGTGTCCGGCGTGCCAGGCGGCCGTTGCGCGGCAAAGATAAGATTGGGCTCGCGGTCGGTCGGATACTCAACCATTACAAGGTCGGCAAGCACTTCGACGTCAAAATCACGGATGCTGATCTAACCTTCGAGCGCAAAACTGAACAGATCAATGCCGAGGCTCTCCTCGACGGCATCTACGTCCTGCGCACCGATGTCAAGCCGACAGTGCTCGATGCTGATGGAACTGTTCGCGCCTACAAAAATCTCGCGACGGTGGAGCGCGCGTTCCGAAGTCTCAAGACCATCGATCTCGAAGTGCGACCGATCCATCATCGCCTCGCTCAGCGCGTTCGCGCTCACATGCTGCTGTGCATGCTCGCGTACTATGTCGAATGGCACATGCGGCAGGTCCTCAAGCCCATCCTGTTCGATGATCATCGCCGAGCCGCAGCCGAAGCCGCACGCACCTCCATCGTGGCGAAGGCCGAGCGCTCCAGTGCTGGCCAACGCAAAGTCGCTACCAAGCGCACCCAAGACGGCTTGCCCGTCCACAGCTTCCGCTCGCTCCTTGCAGATCTTGCCACGGTCACGCGCAACACCATGGCAGTCACCACGGCCAAAGATGCGACTTTCCTGCTCTACCCAGAATTGACGCCGTCCCAGAGCCGCGCGTTCGGTCTCCTCGGCGTGTCCGTGAATTGTTGCCAGTAATCACCGGGTCCAATCCGCCGATCTGCGAGTCAGATCAGGGACTTCTCCAGTTTCGATGCCGGCAACTTCCGCCTAGCCCAGCGCACGACGCCGCGAAACCAGCGCCCCGTCCATAGCGTGCTTGAGCAATGGAACGACCTGCCCGAGCGCCGCCGCAACGCCCCAGCTCAGCGCGAGTGTTCCGGCGAATACTATGGCTCCTTTCACAATGGCTGGCAGCGATGCGCCCAACAGGAGATATTGCAACCAAACAACGAACACATAATGCACCACGTAAATGCGATACGCGTTCTCGGAGAGCGAATTACAGAGAACGGACTGGCCGGTGGCAAAACGCAGCGATACAGCAATAAAACAAAAACAGGTGCTGGTGACCAACAGAGCGACGGTGAAATAGGCGGCAAAGCTCAGCAGTATACCGCCGTCGCCGTCTCGCAATGGCGCCATGCAGATCATCCACGACAGGAAGCTTCCGGCGGCGGCGGCGAGCCATACGCGCCAGTGGCGTGCCAGCGGTCCGTCGGTGCTTAGCAGGCCCTTCTGCAGGCCGTAGGCGCCAATCCCGGCACCAGCGAGGAAATAAATCCCGTAGAGCAGCACGCGATCGGGTTGGATCGCCGTGGACCCGAAGTAGATCCAGGTCCAAGGACCGAACATCAGGGCGAGCGGAATGTAGGCAGCCGCAGAAATCACCAGCAGAAAAACAAAGCAACGCCGGCCGGAGCTGCTCGACTGGGTCGCGAATTGCGCGAGCGGCTCCACGGAACGGGAAGGAGCAAAAAAACCCCGGCGAAGATTAGATCAAATGCCAAGAGCTGCCACAGGAACCATAGCGGGCCAGCCGGCCAGACCGGCAATGCCAGCCATTGCCTGAAGAAGGTAACGAAGCTGGGGCTTTCCGCCGACAATCGAAAGGCCGGGTAATAGGCGAGCGGCATCAAGAAAAAGAGGCCTAAAACGAGCGGCAAGCCGAGGCGCACGAGCCGCTCGCGCATGAAAGCGCCGGCTCCCTTGCGCCGCAGGGACGGCAGCACGAACATCCCCGTGAGCAAAAACATCAGAGGCATCAGCGACATATAGTTGAATGCGCTGTACAGATCGAAGCCGAACCAGCGCTCGCGATCGAGGATGGGGATCGCCATCCAGTGATAGGGCGGTCGGTCGAAGGGCCCTGGCACGGCGTGCTGCGAGGCGAGATAAGCCAGAATGGAGTGAAAAGACAGCACCGCCACGATGGCGAACGATCGGATATTCTTCAACGCCTGGCTGGTGTCGGACATACGCATTTCACGTGACGCCTTCTGGTGCGTGATGGTGTGCGTCGCGTGACTTTGAAGCCTCGCCCCGGATGCTTGGCCGGGCGCCACGGCCAGCTTGCGCTCTTGCGGCCATGGGAGCGTCGCGCGTCATCTCGAGAAAGTGAGCAAATCGGTATGGCTCGACTTGCCTTCCTTCGACGGCGCCTGCAGATGCTTACGCATCCAGATGCAGCCTGGTAGCGGGGCGCGAAACTCAAAAACATCGGCGGCAAGACAATCTGACCGAGCGCTGCGCTCGCCGCACGAAGCAGTATTTCACGGAACGTTGCGCAAGACCGGCTCGCCGGCCAGGCAATTGTTCTTCCGACCTCCGAAACCCTCTCGGTCTTCGCCGTTCTTACGGTTCCTCCTCCCCATGTTCACGCGCCTCTTGCGCGCCGCGCTCGGCATCTCATCGATCGCGGGAAAAACCAGCAACGAAGATGCCCCGTGCGGGCCAAACTGATGATCGATCGTTCCGCCGAGGCTTCTTGCCAGCGCTGCGACGATCTCCAGTCCGCGTCCAGCGCGAACGGTGGTTTCGCTTGTGCCGTTGTCGGTCACGCGGCATTTGATGCACGGGCTTGACGGCACCAGCTCGACGCAAATCGCGCCGCCAGATTTGCTCAATCCGTGGCGGACCGAGTTCGTAATTAGCTCCGAGACGATCAGTCCGACGCGCCAGCAACGGTGAGAATTCATGGGACATTTTCGCGCCACGACCAACAGTTCAATATGGTTGTTGTCGAGTTTTGACCGGCTTATTGCCTCGCACAATCGGCGCAAATACGCAGCCGCGTCGACGCTAACGCTGTGCTCCGGCATCTGCAGGGCCTGATGGACGAGCGCGTAATTGAGCAGTTGATCCTTGACCATGGCGAGCGCGGACCGCGCCTCGGCATTACTGGAACGGGCAGCAGCGTGGGAGATCACGGCGATTGCAGAAGCAAATTCATTGTTGATCCGATGCGAATACTCTCGCAGCAGCAGACTCGCTTCGGCGAGGGATCGTTCGGACGGCGCAGAGTTTATCGCTTGCTTCATGACGCATCCTCCACTCCGATAAAACGCCGGCGATTCTTGCAGACAAATTGCAGACGATTCTTGCACGCAAGCACCGCCGTGCCGCTTGGCTCGCGGTCAAGCGCCGATGCCGACGCGCCGACGGACGACATGCCCACCGGCAAATCGTCAATCGCCATGAACGCGCCCGCGGCGTCGATAAAGTTCTCAGATTTTTGCTTGATAACGGTTCTATGGTCGGTACGGGAACCGCCTGCAAAACCCCGAACCAGGGCGAGTCCCGGACGGTTCTTCTCTGATCCCATACATAACGCGCTCACGGGACCAAAGACCATCTGCAACAAAGCGGTGCGATACAAGCAACGCCCTTTCACACCTCCCCGACACAAATCCCCTAAGCTGCCTTCCGAAGGCTGGCATTCTCTCGATTGAACCGCGCCCCGCGCTATGCAATTTCGGCGGAAATCAACCGATCGCTGTTTTTATCTGTTTGTAGTGATTACTTCATCTGTTGGTCACCGGCTTGTCATGGCCGGTACGTTGCACTGCAACAAACGGCGGGATGCTAATCAGGATCGGCGAAATCAGATGGACGATTTTCTGCCCTCGGTTGCTCGCCTACCTTCCTGTGCAAGGATGCCGAAGGCGGTTCGCCGAATAAGCGACGATAGGATACTGCAAAGCGGCCCAATTCCCAGAAACCAAAACGGGTCGCGATCTGCGTCACAGTCGTCGTCGCGGGATCGGCGCGGGATAGCTCACGTCGGGCGAGATGCATGCGCCGCAGCCACAGATAGCGGATCGGCCCCATGCCGAGATGCTCATCGCAGCAAACCCGCAGCGTCCGCTCAGACGCCCCAACTGCTGCGCATATTTCAGCAAGGTAGATAGGGCGGCTGCAATTTGCCGCTAAAAACTCCTCTAGGCGCGCAAGTATTGTCGCGTGGTGACGCACGCGCCTTTCAACGTTTACCTTTGGGTCGTCGGCAAGACAGCTGAGCATTGCGCCAACAAGCGCATGCTCCAATGCGCAGGCCACCTCCGGATGGGCAAGGGTCGCCGACCCCGAATGCGCCAGCCGCACGGCGGTCGCGTGCAGCCGCACCAGCCGCCGCATGTGAACAGGATCAGGACGCGCAACATAGGTCAGCGGCGGAAAGCTCAACGGATGACCAAATAAGGCCTGGCTCGAAGCCACCAAATCATCTGGACCCAGCGACATTGCTGCCCAGCGAGCAGGCCCGCTCGTCCTCAGGTGATGTATCGAGCCGGCACTGTTGACGACAATGGCATTGGCAGACACTTCCATGCCGGCGTAGCGGAAACTAGGTTGCGCCGCGTCCGCGAGGAAGATGATCGGGGGCCGCTCGGCACTCGTCAGGCTATTCGAGATCCGGGGTAGATTTTCCGAACCAGCCTGGATCCACAACCGGCCGAGCTCGATTTGAGTCAATTGCGCATGAAATTCGCCTCTCCCCGTCAGGCACAATTCCACCCGTGCAGGCCTAATCGCAGCCTGGTATGCAGCTGGATCAGTAAACCGCAAAGTCGCGCTTCGGGGCATGACATCACCGCGAGACGACCCGTCCACCTTACTAAGCAGTCACCCGCGAGACTGCCCTGATCCTCCTCCTCAAAAGTGAAGATAGTGAAGGTCCTATGTGATCGCTACGCCGCTACAGGTCGCGCGACCCTTGGGGGGTAGCATGTTACCTCGCGGGAACAAACTGCGGCGCATAGCGGCATTGTCAGGAGCGGTTGGTTGTGGCCGTGTGCTCCGCCGAGCAAGACCCGGGGACCGCCGAGTGCTCCGAAAGCGCATGTCGCGCGGTCGGTCCGCCGCAACGAGGGGTGCCGGCGCGGGCGCGCCTAAGCTTGGCATCTAAGCACGTGGCCGCGCCAGCCGCGTTTGCTTGGGCATTTGCCTGCGGCGAAAAACTTGACGAAGCGGCGCTCGACCACTTACCGCAGGCGCCATGCTGCATTCAGCCGTCGTTAACGTGATGATCAAAGCGGCGCAGCGCGCCGGGCGAAGCCTCAAGCGCGACCTCGGCGAGGTCGAGCAACTGCAGGTTTCGGTCAAGGGTCCGGGCAATTTCGTCACCGCCTCCGACCGCCGCGCCGAGGAGATCGTGCGCGAGGAACTCGCCAAAGCGCGGCCGGCTTACGGCTTCCTTGGTGAAGAAGGCGGCGGCCGCGCCGGCACCGATCAGAACCACCGCTGGATCGTCGATCCGCTCGACGGCACCACCAATTTCCTGCACGGCATCCCGCATTTTTCGGTCTCCATCGCACTCGAACACAGCGGCGTAATCGTCGCCGGGGTCACCTACAATCCCGCCAGCAACGACCTGTTTGTCGCCGAGCGCGGCAAGGGAGCTTTTCTCAACGACCAGCGGCTGCGCGTCGCCGCGCGGCGCCGGCTCGCGGACGCCATCGTGGGTTGCGGCTTGCCGCATTACGGGCGCGGCGACTTGGATCTGGCGCGCTACGAAATCGCCGCTGCACAACGCAACTTTGCCGGATTGCGCCGTTATGGTTCGGCCACCCTCGATCTTGCCTGGGTGGCGGCCGGCCGGCTCGATGCTTATTGGGAGCGGGACCTGTCGCCCTGGGACATGGCGGCGGGCGTGCTTCTGGTGCGCGAAGCAGGCGGCTTCGTTTCCGACATCGATGGTGGCGAGGCGATCTTCGCCAAGGGTCAGGTCGTGGCCGGGAACGAAACCATGCAGCGCGAACTCGTGCGCCTATTGCGCGAGGCCGGCCGGCAGGCCGCCCATCCGCCCGCTGCGCCCGTAAACAATGAAACAAAATGAAGTCTCGCAGCTGCGACGTTCCGGTACCCCCGACATCAACCTGCCGTAAACACGCTGGCACGCGATTCGGGCCCGTGCGAGGCTCGGTGCAAGTCCATTGACGCAAAAACCAAGCCACAGCGCAGTCCACGGCTTTCTGCAGCGCGCGTCCTGTGCCATATTGGGCCGAACCTGCGCTGACCCGATGGCGAACGACATCAACGAAGCCCTCCCCTCGCCCCGCATCTTTCTCGTGCGGATGCTGGTGTTCGTCGTTCTTTGCGCGCTGATCGCCTTCGTGCTGCAGGCTCAGATCACGCAGGCGTTCTTCGCCAATCCGTGGCTCAACGGGCTGATTATCCTGGTGCTGCTGGTCGGCATCATCTTGTCGTTCCACCAGGTGATCCGGTTATTCCCCGAAGTGTCCTGGGTCACCAAGTACCGGGCCGATCCCAAGCTCGCCGCGGCGGGGGCGCCCAAACTCTTGGCGCCGATCGCGGCGATCCTCGGCGATCGCAGCCACAATGTCGCCATTTCGGCGCAAACCATGCGCGCCTTCCTCAACTCGCTGTCGACCCGGCTTGACGAAGCCCGCGATATTTCCCGCTATCTGACCGGGCTGCTTGTCTTCCTCGGCCTGCTCGGCACCTTCTGGGGCCTCATCGAGACCGTCGGCTCGGTCGGCAGCATCATCAATAATCTGCAGGTTGGCGGCGACGCGGGCTCGGTATTCGATGCGCTCAAACAAGGCTTGGCCGCACCGCTCGGCGGCATGGGAATTTCATTCTCCTCTTCGCTGTTCGGCCTCGCGGGCTCGCTCATCCTCGGCTTTCTGGATCTGCAGACGAGCCAGGCGCAGAACCGCTTCTATACCGGCTTCGAAGACTGGCTCGCCACCACCGTGCAGGATCCCGGCAGCGGTTCGCTCGACGGGGCCGCGACGCTGCCTGCCGCCACGATCAGCGCCCTCGACCGGCTGCGCCAGGCCGTAGGCGAGGCCGGATCGAACAAGGCGACCACCGCCGCCATGGCCAACCTTGCCGAGGCGATCCAGGGGCTCGTGCACCATATGCGCACGGAACAGCAGATGATCCGCGATTGGGCCGACGAGCAGGCCAACCTCAATCGCGACTTGCGCCGCTTCATGGAGCTTTTGTCGCGCGAAACCGTCAATCGTTAGGCGGCGAGCCATGCTCCGGCGAACGGGCCGCCCGGTTTGACAAAACGATTGCGCGCGAATTTGATCGATCGATGTAGGTGCTCCTATGGCGCTTTCCCGCACCCGCCGCGAAGGCATGAATTACTGGCCCGGCTTTGTCGACGCCCTGTCGACGCTGGTGCTGTCGGTGATTTTTCTGCTCACCGTCTTCATGGTTGCGCAGTTCTATCTGTCGCAGGAAGTAGGCAGCAAGGACACGGCCCTGCAGCAGCTCAATGCGCAGATCGCGCGGCTGACCCAGCTTTTGTCGCTCGAGCGCACCGGCAAGACGAGCCTCGAAGATGAGGTCGCGAAACTGCGCGCCTCGCTCAACGACGCGCAGAACGAACGCGACAAGCTGCGCGCAGCGACCGGCCAAAATGCCGCCGCAGGAGCGGGCACCAGCGAAAAGCTCAACGCACAAATCGACCTGCAAAAGCAGGCGACGGCGCGCGCGCTCGCGCAGATCGATCTGCTCAACGAGCAGATCAGCGCTCTGCGTCGTCAAATCGCAGCCCTCGAGGACGCGCTCGGCGCCTCGGAAAAAAAGGAGAGCGCCGCGCAGCTGCGCATCGCCGATCTCGGCCAGCGGCTCAACGTCGCGTTGGCCCAACGGGTGCAGGAACTATCGCGTTACCGCTCGGACTTTTTTGGCAAGCTGCGCGAGATTCTCGGCGATCGCCCTGATATTCACGTGGTCGGCGACCGCTTCGTATTCCAGTCGGAAGTCTTCTTCGACAGCGGCTCGGCGACCCTGCGGCCTGACGGGCGCACCGAACTCGACAAGCTTGCCGGCGCCATCCTCGATCTCAACAAGCGGATTCCGTCGGACATCAACTGGATGCTGCAGGTTAACGGGCACACCGACATTCGGCCCGTGACAGCAACCTCGTCGTTCAAATCGAACTGGGACTTGTCCGCGGCTCGCGCCATTTCGGTGGTGCGATATCTGATCAGCAAGAACGTTCCGCCGCAGCGCCTCGCCGCCGCCGGTTTCGGCGAGTACGATCCCATCGACCCCGGCATCAGCGACCAGGCGCTCGCGCATAATCGACGGATCGAGCTAAAGCTGACCGAGCGGTGAGGCCTCCTCCTGCAGCGCGCTTCGATCCCGCCGGCTGTTGGCTGCGGCGCTATGAGCCACGCGATGAAGACGCCGCCATTGCGCTGTGGTTGCGCAGCTGGCAGGCGGCCTATCCGCACGTCGACTTCGCCGCGCGGCTTGGCTGGTGGCGCGAACGCTGGCGCAGCGCGCTGGTGCCTTCGGCCGAAATCGTGATTGCCGAAAGCGGCGACAGCATTGTCGGGCTTATCACCGTCGACCTGGCCACCCGTTATCTCGATCAGATCGTCGTGGCGCCGCCCCAGTGGGGAACGCAGGTCGGTGCGGTACTGCTCGCCGAAGCCAAGCGACTTTCGCCCGCGGGCCTCGAGCTTGACGTCAACACCGACAATGCACGCGCCATCCGCTTCTACCAAAAGCACCAATTTGCCGTCACCGGCCGCGGGGTCAATCCAATCTCGGGAATGCCGGTCCACCGCATGAGCTGGCGGCCGCCGGCTCCGGAGCAACGGCGCTAGATTTGCAAAGTGCCATTGCACTATCGTCGATCCTGGAAATCATTTCCTGTCTATTCGGCGCAAACTCGTGAGCGACGTTGACCCATTGGTGGCACCAAGCCCCGTCAAAACTGCCGAAAATTGATGGAAAGCGCGCCGGCTGCCGCATGGCGCGTGCTGGTCGACGGATTGGCCGCCGGCTTTGTCGTGCGAACAAGCGCGTGCCTCATATCGTTCCAGCGAGCGATTCCGCGCTGGCGACATCAAATGAGCGGGAGTCCACTTTCAGATATGCGAGGTTTTCCTCGGCGATCACCACAGCCTCGGCGACTCCAGGCAATTGCCGCAACCGCGCAGCAAGGGCGTCGGCGTCGCTGGCTTGGCTACCGACAATGGGCAGAAGCCGTGTCGTCAGATAGCTGGGCTGCGCCATGCTAGCGGCGGCAGCAAGCCAGACGAGCGCGATGACCGTGGTGAGCACAAAGACGGCGTCGCTGCCGCCGACTTGGTGCGCCCAGCCGCCGATAATCCCGCCAATAAAGATGCCGAGAAACTGCGAGCTCGAGTAAAGGCCCAGGGCGGTGCCCTTGGCCTCCGCCGGCGCCGACTTGGTGATCAGCGACGGCAGGCTCGCTTCCATCACATTGAAAGCCGAAAAGAAGACGACGAGCGCCGCCAGCAGCGCCAACAGATTGGCGGCGGCGAAATAGAGCATGACCTGGCTCAACGCCAGCGCAGCCACGGCCGCGACGAAGATGGCCTTCATCCGTCGCCGTTTTTCGGCGATGATGATCGCCGGCACCATCACTGCCACGGAAGTCACCAGGACCGGCAAATAGACAAACCATTGATCGCGTACCGGCAGATTCAGGGTGGCGCGAAGCAGACCGGGGACCACCAAAAAGCTCGCCGTGAGCATGGCGTGTAGCGCGAAAATTCCAAAATCGAGCCGCAGCAGCTCCTTGTCACGCAACACCGCCCCGATCAGGGCCGGCACTGCCTCGGCGTCGCGATGGACGCGGATGCGGCGCGGGTTCGGCACCACGAACTCGGTGATTGCGATGCCGAGCAGCGCCAGGCCCACCATCAGCCAGAAAATGCCAGGCACGCCGATGAAATTGGCGACGATCGGGCCGGCCACGAGTGCGATCATGAAAGACAGGCCAATGGTAATGCCGACCAGGGCCATGGCCTTGGTGCGGTTTTCCTCACTGGTCAAATCGGCGACCAGCGCCAGGATCACCGAGCCCACGGCGCCGGAACCCTGCAGCGCGCGACCGAGGATGACGCCGCCAATCGAGGTTGAGACCGCGGCGACGGCGCTTCCCATCGCGAACAGGACAAGGCCGAGCACGATCATGACCTTGCGACCGATCCGGTCGGAAATCAGGCCAAAGGGAATTTGCAGGAGGCCCTGGCTCAATCCATAGATGCCGAGCGCCTCCCCGATCAGGTAGGGACTGGCACCGGAGAGGTCGTGCGCATAGGCTGCAAACACCGGGTAGATCATGAATAACCCGAGCAGCCTGACGGAAAAGACCGCCGCAAGCGAGCCGGCGGCGCGGAATTCATGCATTTCCATGGCAATCAGCTACGCGTGACCTGTGATTACCCGAACTCGCCGCTTAAATACGGCAAGGACAATGCCCCACGGCCCCGACGTGGGTCAATTGCATGGGGTCATTTGCGACGGCTTGCCGCCCGCACCCCGGTTTTGTTATAGAGCCGCCCAATTCCGACGCGATTTTGGCGCCTGGCGCCTGATGGAAAGAGGCTATGAAAGCCGACACGCACCCCAATTACCACACGATCAAGGTGGTCATGACCGATGGGACCGAGTTCGTGACGCGGACGACCTGGGGCAAGCCGGGCGATACGCTGCACCTCGACATTGATCCGAAGTCGCATCCGGCCTGGACCGGTGGTCAGCAACACCTTGTCGACCGCGGCGGCCGATTGTCGCGGTTCCAGAAAAAGTTCTCCGGTTTCTTGAAGTAACGCCGACTAGCCGCGCTCAGCAGCTATCCTGCTCGAAGGCGGCTTTCAACAGCCCCCACTGCCGTTCGACCGGATTGGCCGCGCCGGAATTAAGCGCCGGCGCTGCGTGGATGGTGGCGTCGAGCCGCCGGATTTCGGCCTGCAGCTTGGTTGAGCGCGCGATCAGCTTTTGCAGCCTGGTGGGCAAAAGGGCGATCGAGCCGGCATCTCCCGGATCACAGGCAGCCAGCCGGACCTTGCTTTTTTCCTTGCTGGCCTGGGCCAAGGTCATTTCGCCCTCTTTGACCGCGCGATGCAGCAAGAGCCACGACGCAAGCTGCATCAGCCGCGTAGTCAGCCGCATGCTCTCTGTGGCGTAAACCAAAGCTGCGCTGCGTTCCAACTTTCTCGATTCGTGACGGCCCGGGCCGTCGAGATAGCCCGCTGTTTCCTCGACCAGGGCCATCCCATCGCGGAACAGGACGGCGAAGACCTGGGAACTCGCTAGCCGTTCGCTGAAGGAAACGGCGCCGGCTTGCACCAAACGCTTGTTGGACATCGCACGCCTCACAAGGGAGCCCAGCATCGCCCGAGCCGCGATCCGAGTCCAGCCTGCAGGCGAACCTGCTGGCGACTGGCGGCGCCGACGAGAGGCAAAAAAGAGCCGCCGTTGCCGGCGGCTCAAGGTGATAACAGGGAGGCGTCAAACAGAGTGGACAGGAGTCCACTCAAGTCCAGAAGATGGACCATCCTCCATAATGAACGGGAAAGCTTAACGAGAAGTAAAAAACAAGGATCGGCCGAATCTTTTTTCAGAAGACTCACAAGATTGAAGTCGCCAGCAGGCGCGCGGGCGGCGCCAAACGCATCTATTTCTTGAAAAACAGGTCGGCAGCCGACTTCGATGCGTGCTTTCTTGCTATTTCAGCTTCGAGACGCGCAACTTCTTCTTTGAGGAGAGCAATCCGCTCGCCCAGTTCGCCGACCGAAAGCAGCGACAGGTCCTGCCCCATTTCGTGGCTGATCTTTTTCTTCGGCGGTTCGTCAGGCTCGATCGCAGCCATGGTGGGGCTCCAACGCGCTGCAATTTTAGTCTCCCGGAAGGCCCTTGTCAGCCGCTCCAGCCGCTTTGTTCACGCGTTGAATGTTAACGGGAACGCCTTGCTATGGCTCGGAGAAAAACGCTACCAAAAAAACTTTCCGCCGCTTGCACCGAATGGATCGTTTGGCGAAAGCTGGCCGCGAATTCGTCGCAAAGGCGGTACGATATGCTTTCGGGGATGGGGCAACGCCGGGGCGCGCTCGCGCCGATGGCGAGGTCGGAGGGCATCCATTGGTATTGTTCCGTTCCGCCGCGAGGCTGGGCGTATTGGCGCTTGCGCTGGCGGCTTTCCTCGGGGCTAAGGTCGCCCGAGCGGCCGAGGCGGTCAATGTGCCCGACCGAGGACCGCCAATCGATCTCACCGGCGCAATCGAATACCGCCATTCCGACGGCGATCGCGTGCTGGTATCGACCGCGCCCGGACCCGACGGCATCGTCCGCCGCATCGAGGTGCGCGCACGCGAGGCCGATACCAACTGGGCGGTGTTTGCGCTCGCCAACAACGGCGATCAGCAGCTCGATCGCCTCATCGTCGCCCCGCATTACCGGATGGTCGGCTCCGGCCTGCTCTGGCCCGACCTCGGCGAGTCGCGCATCGTCCATATCACGCCGTCCTCGGGCGATCCCCCGGAACGGCAGAACAACCCGGGGACCGACATCTATCGGATCACGCTCGACCCCGGGACGGTGATCACCTTTGTCGCCGAGCTGAGCACACCGAACCTGCCGCAGCTCTATCTCTGGGAGCCGGATGCCTATAAGGACAAGGTCAATTCGCTTACCCTCTATCAGGGAATTGTCATCGGCATTGCCGGCTTGCTGGCGCTGTTCCTGACCATTTTGTTCGTGGTCAAGGGCAGCGTGATGTTCCCTGCCGCCGCCGCCCTGGGCTGGGCGGTGTTGATCTATGTCGGCATCGATTTTCGCTTCTGGGGCAAAGTGTTCGACATCTCAGCGGCGGCCGAACGGGTATGGCGCGCCTCCGGCGAAGCGATCCTCGCGGCGACGCTTCTGGTGTTTCTGTTCGCTTATCTGAACCTTAACCGCTGGCACGTTCGCTATGCCCACATTACCGCAGGCTGGCTCGCCTTTCTCGGTGCACTGGTGGCGGTGGCCATGTATTCCCCGGAAGTGGCCGCGGGCATTGCCCGCGTTTGCCTGTTTCTGATTGCGGTGCTCGGATTTGCGCTGGTCGTCTATCTCTCCACGCACCGTTACGACCGCGCCGTCATGCTGATCCCGACGTGGTTGCTGTTGGTGGTCTGGGTGTTCGGCGCGGCGCTGAGCGTGCTCGGCTATTTGACGAACGACATCATCAGTCCCGCGCTTCTCGGCGGCCTCGTGCTCATCGTCATGCTCATCGGCTTCACCGTGATGCAGCATGCCTTCGCCGGCGGCATGAGCCATGGCATCGTCTCCGATGCCGAGCGCCGCGCGCTGGCGCTCACCGGCTCCGGCGACATGATCTGGGACTGGGACGTGTCCGCCGATCATGTCTTCACCAGTCCGGAGACCGAAGCCACACTCGGGCTCAAGCAGGGCACACTGCAGGGGCCGGCGGCCAAATGGCTGGAATTGCTGCATCACCTCGACCGCGACCGCTTTCGCGCCACGCTCGACAACGTGATCGAGCAGCGGCGCGGACGCGTCAACGAGGATTTTCGCATTCGGACCGCCGACGAGCATTATCTGTGGTTCACGCTGCGCGCGCGCCCGGTGGTTGGCTCTGATGGCGAAGTGGTTCGCCTCGTCGGCACGCTCTTCGACGTGACTGCATTCAAAACCGCGGAAGAGCGCCTTCTCCACGACGCGGTACATGACAATCTCACCGGACTGCCGAACCGCGAATTGCTCCTCGATCGCCTCGAGGCTGTCCTGTGTCTCGCCAAGGCGAGCGCAACCATGGCCAATGCCGGCAAGGCCGATGCCGCGCTGCGCCCGACCGTCATCGTGATCGATCTCGACCGTTTCAAGCAGGTCAACGATTCCCTCGGCATGGCGATGGGCGACTCGATCCTGCTGACGCTCGCGCGGCGGCTCGGCCGGCTGATCAAGCCGCAGGACACGCTGGCGCGGCTTTCGGGCGACCAGTTCGCTCTGGTGCTATTGTCGGAGCGCGAATCCGGGCGCATTACCACCTTCGCCCAAACCATGCGTCGCGCGCTGCGCGCCCCGATCGCCTTCAAGGATCGGGAGATCTTCTTGACCGCTTCGATCGGCTTGAGGCGCGGCGATGGCGAACCGCAGCGCGGCGATGAAATGCTCAAGGACGCCGAGCTGGCCATGTATCACGCCAAGCGCAACGGCGGCGATCGCATCGACGTGTTCACGTCGGCAATGCGCGCACGCAAGAACGACCGGCTCTCGATTGAATCAACTCTGCGGCACGCGATCGAACGCAACGAATTCACCGTCCTTTATCAGCCCATTGTCCGGCTCGAAGATCGCGCCGTCGCCGGGTTCGAGGCGCTGGCGCGCTGTAACCACCCGAAGCTGGGGCGCCTGTCGCCGCTCGAATTCATCACCGTTGCCGAGGAGAGCGGCCTGATGGTCGAACTCGGCATGTCGGTGCTGGAGCTCGCCGCCCGTCAGCTCAGCGGCTGGCAGCGCACGCTGCGCCACCGCGATACGCTGTTTTGCAGCGTCAATGTCTCCTCGCGGCAATTGCTGCGCCACGACCTGATCCAGGATCTGCGCGCGGTGCTTGCGCGCGTGCCGCTCGCGCGCGGCTCACTGAAGCTCGAGCTCACCGAATCGGTGGTGATGGAAAACCCCGAGCATGTCGCCCAGATGCTGCACCGTATCGGCGAGCTGGGTGCCGGCCTTGCGCTCGACGATTTCGGCACTGGTTATTCGTCGCTGTCGTACCTGCAGCGCTTCCCGTTCGACATGATCAAGATCGATCAGTCGTTCGTGCGCGCTACCGCCAAGGGCAGCCGCCCGGCGATCCTGCCTTCGATCATTTCGCTCGCGCATGATCTCGGCATGGATGTCGTGGCACTGGGCGCAGAAACCGACTCGGACGCAGTCGAACTGTCGCGGCTCAGTTGCGAATACGCGCAAGGCTACGTGTTCGGCGAACCGGTCCCAGCCGAGCGGGCACGCGCACTGCTGCAGCCGCAGCAGCAGCCGCAAGTCAAAAATGAAAAATCTGAAGTCGGCTAGATCACGCGTGCCCGGAATCGCTCGACAGCATCCCAGGATCGATGCCGATCTTCTTCAAGGCGCGCTCGTATTTGCCGCCGGTATCGGCGCCGAAGATCAGCTCCGGATCAGCCGCGCAATGCAGCCAGCCATTGGCCTGGATTTCGTTTTCCAATTGTCCAGGCGCCCAGCCCGCATAGCCGAGCGCCAGGATGGCGCTGGCCGGGCCTTCGCCGCGGGCGATCGCCTTGAGAATATCGACCGTGGCCGTGAGGCAAATGCCCTCGTCGATCGGCAAGGTCGAGTTCTCGATGAAGAAATCGGAACTGTGCAGGACAAAACCGCGCTCAGTTTCCACCGGACCGCCGCGCATCACCTTGACCACGCCGGCGCGCGAGGGCAGCCGGATCACATCGGCGGCCGGAATGACGTCAAGCTTCACCAACAGATCAGAAAAGTTGATGTTCGGCGCCGGATGATTGACGACAATACCCATGGCGCCCTCGGAAGAATGGGCGCAAATGTAGATCAGTGAGCGTGCGAAGCGCTCGTCCAGCATAGCGGGCATGGCGATCAGCATCTGACCGTCCAGATAGCCTCGACCGCCCCCGGCCGGTCGTGTCTCGGCGGCGGCCGTGCCTTTTTCCGGCCTCCTGCGTTCCGATCGCGTGTCACGGGGCAATTTCATGGTCGAACGCTAGCTCATCGATCCGCTTTTGCAAACGAATGGGCCTTTCAAAAGTTCACTATCGGAGCGCACGACAAGGGCGCTATCGCGGCACGGCCGTGCGGCGCGGTGCGTCATTCTAGCCCGGGCAAAAATCCGGCGGCGGCGGGGGCTTTTCCGCTTCACGATTATTTCAGTAGCTCGTGCCGACGCTTACCATTAGACAGCGCAGACTGCACCATGAGCACTTGCGCCCCTCCCATGCTGCTTCGACTCACGATTGTGGCGTTCCCGTTGGCCTGGCTGGCGAGCTTTGCGCCGACGCAGGCGCAGGACGCCTCCGCGTGGCAAAGGGACGGACATGCGGCCGCCCGTTTGATCGCAGGCGCCACGGTAAAGACTCCGGCGAACTCTTTCGTACGCGCCGGCGTCGAGATTCGGCTCGAGCCCGGCTGGAAAACCTATTGGCGCTATCCCGGCGATAGCGGCGTGCCGCCGACCTTCAGCTTTGACGGTTCCAAGAACGTGAAATCGGTCGCTGTGCAATGGCCGGCGCCCGAGCGCCTTGCGGAGGGCGCGGGCGGCACTTCGATCGGTTACGCGGGCGACGTCATCTTGCCGCTTGAGGTCACGCCAAAGGACGCCGGGCGGCCGTCGCTGTTGCATGTGGCGCTTAAGTACGCGGTCTGCGGCGCGCTCTGCGTTCCCGCCAGAGCCGCGCTCGCGCTGACGCTCACCGGCGACAGCGCCGACGAGGCGATACTGCAAATGGCCGAGCGACGCGTGCCCAAACGCGTTGCGCTGGGTCCGGTCAGCGGTCACGCACTCGCCGTCCTGTCGATCCAGCGCGGAAGCGGCGCCAACGGCAAAAAGGTTGCAGTCGAGATCGCTGCGCCGGCGGGCGTCCCGGTGCAGCTCTTCGCCGAAGGACCGAGCCCTGAATGGACGCTGCCACTGCCGGAGCCGGCCAACCATGACACGGGTACGACTCGCCGCTTTACGTTCAATCTCGACGGCCTGCCGCCCGGCGCGCAGGCCAAGGGCGCAACGCTGACCTTGACGGCGGTATCCGGCGACGACGCCATCGAGGTTCCAGCCCATCTCGACTAAATTGCCGTCGTCGCGCTATTTTGCCGCCGGCAAAGATTCATCCATAACCCGCAAAGAGGAATTGAGACCATGGCGATCAAGGTCGGCGAACACATTCCCAATGCTGTTTTTATGACGATGACGGCCGATGGGCCGAAGCCGAAAACAACCGATGACATCTTCAAGGGCAAGAAGGTGGTGCTGTTCGCGGTGCCCGGCGCTTTCACGCCGACCTGCCACCGCAACCACCTGCCGGGTTTTGTCAAAAATACGGCGGCGATCAGAGCCAAGGGCATCGACACCATTGCAGTGACCGGCGTCAACGACGTGTTCGTCATGGAGGCTTGGAAGAAAGCCTCGGGAGCCGACGACATCGAGTTTCTGGCCGATGGCAGCGGCAACTTCGCCAAGACCATCGGCCTGACCTTGGACATGACCGAACGCGGTCTGGGCGTGCGCTCGCAGCGCTATGCCATGCTGGTCGACGACGGCGTAGTGAAAGCGCTCAATGTTGAAGACGGCCCGGGCAAGGCGGAAATTTCGGGGGCGGAGAATTTGCTCAAGGCGCTGTGATCGCGTCATCCGCGCGGGCGAAAGCCCGGCGGCGTCGCATTGATCGTCTGCGAATCCAGGGCCGCAGTACCGATCGCGATTGCCTGGCCGCCGCTGGACTGCTTGAGGTTTCTAACGCGGCTTTCGCAACGACGGCTGCCATGGCTCTGTGGCCGTCCTCGCTTTGGCGCGGAGCTGCGCGATCGCTTCGCGCGCCAAAGCATCGGCGCGCTCGTTCATGTCGTGACCGGCATGGCCGCGCAGCCAGTGCCAGCGCACCCGATGCGGCTTGAGCGCGGCATCAAGCCGCTGCCACAGATCGACGTTCTTTACCGGCTTCTGGTCGGCGGTGCGCCAGCCGTTGCGCTTCCACGTGTTGATCCAGCTCATAATGCCGTTGCGCAGATATTGGCTGTCGGTATGCAGATCGACGCGACACGGCCGCTTGAGCGCCTCGAAGGCGGAAATGGCCGCCATCAGCTCCATGCGATTGTTGGTCGTCGTGGGCTCGCCGCCTTTGAGCTCTTTCTCACGATTGCCGAAGGTCAAAATCGCGCCCCAGCCGCCCGGACCGGGATTTCCCGAGCAGGCGCCGTCGCTGTAGATGATGACATGCGGGAGCTGGTCGTTCACGGCTCGACCAATCCATAGTCGCGCGCGCTTTTGACCGCCTGGTGAAAGCGCAGCTTGCGCGCGAATTCGCGCGGGTCCTTGGGGCGCACCAGCGCGCCAGGCGGCACCGTAAGCCAATCGACCAGGCGGGTGAGCAAAAACCGCAAGGCGGCGCCGCGTGCCAGCAGCGGCAGCTTTTCCCATTCCCCATGGGAGAGCGGCCGCGTCTTCGCGTAATTGGCCAACAGCGCCCGCCCTTTGGTGACGTTGTAGGAGCGATCGGACTCGAAGCACCAGGCGTTCAAGCAAATGGCGACGTCGTAGACAAGCGTGTCAGTGCAAGCGAAGTAAAAGTCGATCAGGCCGGAAAGCTTCTCGCCGAGGAAGAAGACGTTGTCGGGAAACAGGTCGGCGTGAATGACACCCTGCGGCAGTCCGCGCGGCCAGTCGCGTTGCAAGAAGTCGAGTTCCGCCGCGACCAGCTTTTCCAGATTGCGCTCCACCTTATGCGCGCGCTCGCGGCAGCCATCATAGAGCGCGCGCCAGCCGGCAACCGACAGAGCATTGTCACGTCGCATGGCAAAATCGGCTCCGGCGAGGTGCAGTTGCGCCAACGCCTGCCCCAGCGCCGCGCAATGCCCCGCGCCCGGCCGGCGGATCCACATCCCCTCGAGAAAAGTCACGATCGCCGCCGGTCGGCCGGCGAGCTTGCCCAGCATCTGCCCGGCCTTGTTCTTCACCGGCTGCGGACAGGTAATGCCGCGGCTCGCCAGATGCTCCATCAACGCCAGAAAGTACGGCAGATCGCGCGCGGCAACACGTCGCTCATAGAGCGTGAGGATGAAATAGCCACGGCTTGTGTGCACGAGGAAATTCGAGTTCTCGACGCCCTCGGCGATGCCCTTATAGGCCAGAAGATCGCCGATGTCGTAGCCGGCGAGGAAGGGAGCAAGTTCTTCCGCCGCGACATCGGTGTAAACCGCCATGAGATTCTCCAGCACGTCGCGGCTAACCCGGCGGCTGTGTCGGCGTCAAGGCATCTTGCCTGAAAGCCAGCCGGAAAATCGGGCGTAAAGGTCCGCGGTTTCGGGGCCGCGGTCGCGGTAGACCAGCGCCGCCAGCGAACGGCCCGGCGCATGCGCCAACCGGAACGCCATGTAGCGGTATTGTTCGGGATATTGCGCCGTGTTGGCCGCCCTGAACAATTCATCGAAAGCCGGTGACGGCTCGACCGGATCGAGCCGGTCGCGCTCATAGATTGCCGCCCGCTCGGCAATGAGCCAGCCGCCGGAATGGCGCTCCAACCGATCGAGAAAGCGCGAGCACGATGTCAGATCCACCATCAGTCCGTTGAACGGCTGGCGCACGCGGATGATGACGCTCGTTTCCGCCGTCGCGCGATCGCCGGCCAGTTTGATCGCCGGCGCGAACAGATGGTGCCGCGACCAGCTCCGGCCTGCCCGGCAGTGCTCGACGAAGAGCTCGAACGCGCCGCGGAACCAGGAGACCGATATCTGGCCATCGGGCGTAAAGGTCGCGCGCAGCTCCGTCCAGCAGCCCTGATCGCGAAAGATGCCCCAGTTCTGGATCAGCTCCGCGCAGGCCGATTTGTCGGCCAGCACGGTTGCGGCTTCGGACAATCGTGCCTCCCCCTTGCGGCTTGCGCCACGATAGGACGATCCGCCCCGCGAAGCCAGGCGGCGATCGGCCCGGCGGAGAGCAATGATCGGCGCTGCGTGGAAAGCGGCAGTTGCGAAATGGCGTGCGCAATGATTACTGGATCGACCGCTTTTGCATCCGGCGCGGAGAGTTTTTGATGAAGGCCATCGTTATTCACCAATACGGCCCGCCCGAGGTCTTGCGCTATGAGGACGTCCCCGACCCGCTGCCGCGCGAAGGCGAAATCCGCATCAGGGTGCATGCAGCAACGGTCAACCGCGTGCTCGACGTCAGCCTGCGCGCCGGGCGCGAAAAATATCGCGCTCCGGTGCTGCCGCTCATTCCCGGCGTCGATTGCGCCGGCTTCGTCGATGCGGTGGGACCTGGGGTGCGACGGTGGCGCGTCGGCGACCGCGTGGCCGCCGCCGGCAACATGCCGCTCCACATCTGCGCCGAAGACGCCAGCGGCTACACGGGGCCGCACGGCATGATGGGCATCAAGCGGCCCGGCGGCTTTGCCGAACTGGTCGCCGTGCCGGCTTGTGCGGGGGTGCCGGTGCCGGAGCATCTCGACTTCCACCACGCCGCCGTGATCATGCGCCACCTGCCCACGGCATGGAATCTGCTCGTGCACGTGGCTGCCCTCAAAGCGGGCGAGACGGTGCTGATCATGGGCGCCGGGGGCAACCTCGGCTCGATGGGCATTCAAATCGCCAAGAACGTGATCGGCACCACGGTCATCGCGGCAGCCGGCTCCGACCGGCGGGTCAAACTCGGGCTCAATCTCGGCGCCGATTACGGCATCAACTATTCGGCGCAGGACATTTTGTCCGAGGTGATGCGGTTAACGGGCGGCAAGGGAGTCAACGTGCTCTACGACAACATCGCCAATCCGGCCGTGCTGCCGCTCGCGTTCCTCGCCATCGGCATGGATGGACGGCTGGTCACGGCCGGCGCGCACGCTGGCCCGGACGTGTCGATCAATTTTTCGCACCTGTATCACAAGCGCATCACCATCAAGGGCTGTCCGGGCCATACACCGTCCGACCTGCCGCACTGTCTCGCCGCCGCTGCCGAGGGCAAGATCACGCCGCAGATCGATCGCGTGCTCCCGCTCTCACGTGCTCCGGAGGCGCACCGCCTGATCGAAACCAGTGGCGGCCAGGGCAAGATCGTGCTCGACCCGACGCTCGATGCGCGAGCGGCCTGATGGAAATGAGCTGCACGGCAGACAGGGCTCCCACGAGCGGCGAGGCGGCGCAATCCCGAATTGCGCTTTGGCGTCATCCGGGCTGTCGCGCTCGGGCGCAAACGGCGCGCGCTGCCCGCGCGCGTGACGACAGGACAAGCAATCCGTGCCAGACCCCGTCGGCTATTCGTTCAGTCGGTGGCGAAGCCCAGTTTGGCGAGGATGCCTATCGCGCCTTCCAACCCTTTGGCGATGCGGCAGCCGGCGTCGGCGAGGACATCGAGTTTTTGTTGGGCGCCTTCGCGGGCCGAGCCGATCAGCGCGCCGGCATGGCCCATCTGTTTGTGCTCCGGCGCATGGCGGCCAACCACCATGGCGACGATCGGCTTGTTGAAGTCGCGCGCCGCCTGAGCCAAGGCGTACTCCTTGTCGCCGCCGATCTCGCCGCAATAGAGCACGGCTGCGGTCGCCTCGTCGTCGGCAAGCGCCTGCAGATATTCGTGCGGGTTGCGCCCGATTACGGCGTCGCCGCCGATATGGGCGACGATGCGCTGGCCGATGCCGGCGAGCGTCAATTGCCGCGCGAGCGCCAGCGCCACGGTGCCGCTGCGCACGATCAGGGCGACGCGGCCGGATTTGCAAAAACTCGGCGCGATCGAGCCGAGCAGGCCGCGACCGGGTACGAAAATGCCGAGCGTGTTGGGGCCGATGAGCCACGTCCCCGCGGCGCGGGCCAGCGCGGCCGCCGCGAGCGTGTCATGCACTGGCACATATTCGGCGGCCGCCATGATGGTGGGAATGCGCGCACGCACGCCTTCGGCAATGGCGTCGCGCACGCCGGCGGCGGGCGTATAGATCAGCGCGATGTTCGGCCTTTCCGGCAAATCGGCAAGGCGGTCGTACAGCTTAAGCCCGTCGAGCACCTCGCCGCCGCGGCCGAGCGCGACGCCGGCGAAGACCGGCGTGCCGGCTGCGATCATGCCGGCAACCTGATTACGCGCGTAGCGCCCAGTCGGCCCGATGACCGCGACCCGCCAGGGCTCCGGCGCAAGGAAGGGCAGAGGCAGCGGACCGGACATGCGATAAGCTCAAAAAAAACCAGACTGGCGAGAAGGCCGCGCATTATGCGTCTTGCCGAACATGACGGGAAAGCCTTGCTGCGCCGCCATGGCCTTGCGGTACCGCGCAGCCTCCTTCTGGGCACCGGCGAAGAGCCGCCGCAGGGCGCGGCACAATGGCGGGAATTCTTTCTCAAGGCGCAGGTTCTCGAAGGCGGCCGTGGCCAAGGCGGCCTAGTGCGGCGCCTGCAAAGCCTTGCCGAGTTTCGCAAGATGCGGCAGCTGATTCTTGCCGCGCTCGACAATGCCAACACGCCGCTCCTGCTCGAAGAAGCCGTGCCGGTGGCGCGCGAGCTTTTCGTTGCCGTGCGCGTCGACGGCACGCAGCAGCGGCTCGAGCTTTTGCTCGCGCCGCAAGGCGGCGAGGATGTCGAACGATCGGCGAAAAAGCTTGCCCGCATCCCAATCCAAATCGGCGCGCCGCCCACAGCAGCGGAGATTTTTCCTGCGCTGGTGAAATTGTTTCCCCGCCGGCTTGCCGCGCAACTTGCCCGTTACGCGGCGCGCCTGCCGGAGATCGCCCGGCAGGAAGATTTGCAACTCCTCGAGATCAATCCGTTGGTGCTGACAACAGACGGTGCTCTCATTGCTTGCGACGCCAAGATCGTGCGCGACGAGGCCGCCGACTTCCGTCACGACTTGGGCGATTTCTTGCTGAGCCGCGCGCTTGCCGAGCTGGCGATGACGGCCCTCGAACGCAGGGCGCGCGATCTCGGCTTCCAGCTGGTCGAGATCGAGGGCGACGTCGTTCTGGTCACCTCCGGCGCCGGGCTCGCCATGATGATGATGGACCTCTTGGCCGATCATGGCCTGCGGGCGGCGAGTTTCATGGACAACCTGCAAGGGGCGCCGGACGAAACAATGAACGAGCGTCTGACGATGGCCCGCGCGCTGGCCGCACGGCCCAAGATCAAGGCGATCGTGTTCCAGACAGTGATCGCCTCGCGCCCGCTCTCCGAGCGGATCGGAGCGCTTGTCGATTTCCTCAAGGCGGACCCGTTGCCGAAGCCGCTGTTTGTCGGACTCGCCGCGGGCCACGCCGCCACCCGCAAGATGGGCCTCGACGAGGCGATCGAAAAACTCGGCGCACTTGGAGTTTCCACCTTCACCGACCCAGTGGCCCTGGTGAAGGCGGCGGCAGCGGCCTGCGCAGGCCGCTAGCGGAGCTCTCTCTGCCGATCGGAGCGGAAGGAGGCTCGGCACGACCTTCTTGTTCGCCGGGTCATGCGCTCTGGTGTCCTCGGGGTGACGAAGAAGCTGGCATCATTGGGCCCACACCGCCTCGCCCTTTGCGTCGAGGCCCCGCCAAAAGCGACCGGGAGCTTGTCGATAATCAACCGGCGCGGCAGTATTGCATGCCAAGACCCGGACACGGGCAAAGGTCCAGAGGGAGAGTCTGCGTACGGCCGTCGCTCGGTACCGCCGAGGACCTGGGCCAAGGATGTGGGCTAACGAGCGGCCGACGCGTGATCGATCGAGGAAATCGATACGACGATCGACATTGGGGCGCGCGCATGAAGACCATCTTGGTTCCCACCGAACACCATGCATCAATGCCGTCGGTCCTGGCGATCGCGCTACTTCTGGCGCAAAAGTTCGGCGCCTGCATGGAGGGGTTCGCGCTGCGTCCCGCGGTTTCCGATCTGGTGGCCATGGATCCGGACAGCGGACTGACCATGGTGGCAGTCAAGGAGAATGATGCCGAACTGGTCAGACAGTCCGAAGCGATGTTTCGCGGCTTCATGGAGCAGCATCAGGTGCCGCAGCGCTCCGGCCAGGGCGCGGCCTCACTGTCGTGGACGTGGCACAACGACGCACCCAGCGGACACGATTACGTCGGCAGCTATGGCCGCATCTTCGACATGATCGTGCTGGCGCGGCCGGGCGCGGAATGGCAGAGCCCGTCGATGCTGACGCTGGAATCGGCACTGTTCGAAAGCGGCCGGCCAGTGCTGATCGCCCCACCGTCCCCGCCGCGCTCGCTCGGCACCCACGTTTTGGTCGCCTGGAACTGCAGCACCGAGCAGGCGCGCACCATGGCCGACGCGATGCCGTTCCTGCGATTGGCCAAACGGGTGACCATCGTCACGGTTGAAGGCGCCACCGTGGCGGGACCAAGCGCAGGGGAGATGGCCCGTTCGCTGGCGATGAATGGCGTTGCCGCCGAGCCGATCACGCTCAAGCCCGCCAAGCGCACCGCCGGCGAAGTGCTGCTCAGCAAGGCCGACGAGCTCGGCTGCGATCTCATCGTCAAGGGCGCCTATACGCAAAGCCGTCTGCGGCAGATGATTTTCGGCGGCACCACCCGACACATCCTCGCCAATGCCGAGCTGCCCGTATTGATGGCGCACTAATCCGCACGTGACGAGCTTCTACCATACCTTGTCCCCGTTTGCTTACGCGCTGCTGCGCATCATGGTCGGACTGGCGCTCGTGCCGCACGGGCTGCGCAACACGTTCGGTCTTTTTCCCAATTCCGGCGCAGTATCGCTCAACTTGAAGGAGCTCGCCGCCGGCCTCGATGGCAGCGGCTACCGGCCCGGCCGATTCTGGGCGCCGGCGATCTCGCTCACCCAGCTGGTCGGCGGTCCTCTGCTCGCCGCCGGACTTTTGACCCGCATTGTCGGCATCCCGATCGTGCTATTTTTGCTGGTTGCCAATGTCGAGCGCTGGCGCGTCGGCCGCTATTTTTGGAACAAGCTTGGACTTGAATATACGCTCATGTGGACCGTCGCCGCCTTCTATGTCCTCGTCCATGGCGGTGGCCTCTATTCGCTCGACCATCTGCTCGGATTGCGCTTTTGAGAGCGATCACCCGATGCCGTAACTGCCCGCGTTCTGCGGCCGTCCGCAATGATTGCTCGAAGTCGCCGATCGACGCGCTGATGACCGAACCGCGGCGGGCGGAGGATGCCAATTCAGGAGGAGTTGCCTGTGCCGTTCATGGACGCCAATGGCGTGAGTTTGCATTATGAGCTTGCAGGAGCGGGCGGGCCTACTGTGGTGCTGATGCATGAGCTCGGCGGCACGCTCAATTCTTGGGATGCCGTCGCCCCGCGCCTCGCCAAAAAGTATCGGGTATTGCGCTACGACCAGCGCGGCGCCGGTCTGTCCGAAAAGGTGCGGCAGCAATTTACCAACGACATCCTGGTTGCGGATTGCGAAGCTCTCGTCGCGCAATTGCAGCTCGCACCGCCATACCATTTTGTCACCGTCGCCGCCGCGGCCACGCAGGCGCTGCGGTTTTTGGAAAAATACCCGGACCGGGTAGGCTCGCTCGCGCTCTGCAATCCGGCGCCGGGCGTGGATGCGAGTCGCGCCGCGGCGCTCGACGAGCGCGCCGCCTTTGCCGCGCGCGAGGGCATGCGCGCCTCGCTGCCCACCACGCTCGCCGTCTCCTATCCGCCGCAGCTTGGCGAGCGCGCCGCCTATGAGGCTTATCTGGGCCGTTATCTGGCCAATGATCCGGTGTGCTTCGGCTTTGGCTTTCGCGCGCTCGCGCGCACCAATATGCTGCACATGCTCCCGCAAGTCCGTTGCCCATCGATGGTCGTGGCCGGTCGCCATGACACCGTGCGCCCACATGCCGGCACCGCCGAATTGGCAAAGCGCATCCCCGGGGCCCGTTTCGAGCTGATCGAGGCTGGCCATTTCATGCCCACGCAAGGGCCCGAACCGCTCGTCGCCCTGCTTGAGGATTTTTTGCCATAGCCCGGATTGCGCCACACGCAACGGCGGAGCTTAACTCGCCGCCTGATCCCGTTTAGCGTTTCGCGCCATAGAGAGACACCATGAAGATCAAGGCCAACGGCATCACCATCAATTATCAGATCGACGGCCCCGAAGGCGCGCCGTGGATCGTCTTCTCCAATTCGCTCGCCACCTCGCTGGCAATGTGGGACGAGCAGGCTGCGGCATTACAACATTCCTACCGCGTGCTGCGTTATGACCAGCGCGGCCACGGCGGCACGGATGCGCCGGCGGGCCGCTACGCGTTCGCTACGCTGCTTGCCGATGCGCTGGCCCTGATCGACGCACTCGGTATCGAGAAGACGCACTTCGCCGGCCTGTCCATGGGCGGCGCCACTGCGCTCGGACTTGTCGAACGTTATCCCGAGCGCTTTGACCGCGTCATCGTCTGTGATTCGCCGTGCCAATCGACGCCGCAGTCGAGCCAGCAATGGGAAGAGCGGATCGCGATGGCAGAGAAACAGGGCATCGCGGCCCTGGTTGAACCGACCATTACGCGCTGGTTTCCGCCGGACACCGTGGCCAAGGACCCGCCTTACCTTGACAAGCTGCGCTCCATGATCCGCACGACTCCGCTGAACGGCTTTATCGGCTGCGCGGCGGCGCTCGCCGACCATGACTACGCCTCGGCAGTGGCCAGCGTTAAGCGGCCTGTGCTGTTCGTCGCCGGCGAGAAGGACGGCGCTGCGCCGGCAGCAATGCGCAAGCTGCACGAAAAGCTTAACGGCTCGCGCTTGGTCGAGCTCCCCGGCGCGGGCCATATCTCCAACATGGACCGGCCAGCGGAATTTAACCGGGCCCTGGGCGATTTTCTCTCCTGCGGTTAGCCAGCCCGGTGGCATAGATCGCCGGGTCAACCGGGCGCTTCGCCGGCTATGACTTTTCGGCGGGGCACGCATCGCGCGCGAGCGGGAGGCCGGACTTTGCAAACGAGGTCTCAAATCACTATACCGTGAACGAGGACCACGGTGGCGGACGCGAGCAAGCGCAGGTCCGTATTCACACTCGGCGAAAAGGAGAAATCGTCATGGCTACGGTGACAATGAAGGCTCCCGCGCCGGGCGGGCTTTCCAACAAGGCGCGCGAATTGATGGAGGCCATCAACACCGAAGCCGGCAAGCACAACATCTGGATCCGCACGCAGGCGAACGCGCCGGCGCAACGGCCCTGGTTCAGCGAAACCAGCGGCGAAGGTGCTGGCGAGCTGGCGAGCGGCCGCGTCGCCGTCAACCAGATGAAGACCCTTCCCTACCTGTGGAAGTGGAATGAATATAGCGGCTATCTTACCCAAATTTCCGAGATTGCGCAGAAAGCCGAGATTTCCCCGATCGAGTTTGCCGACCGGCAGAGCATTCTCCTGCTCAATCCCGGGCTCAACGGCCGGCTGCAAGTCACCAACACGATCCGCTGCGCCATTTCGATCTACAATCCGGGCGACGTTGCCCCAGTGCATCTGCACTCACCGAACGCAAGCCGCACAATCCTGTCCAGCAAAGGCGGCTACACGGTGGTAGAGGGCGAGCGCGTCACCGCCAATCGCGGCGACCTGATCCTCACGCCCAACGGCACGTGGCACGATCACGGCAACGATTCGGAAGAACCGGTGATCTGGATCGATACGCTGGATTGGCCGCTGATGGAATTCCTGGATGCCGCCTGGGTCGATCACAACATGCCGGGTGCACAGGGCAACACCAACGTCCAGGCGGTAACCGTCGCCGAAGGCTACTCGCGGCAGCTTTACGGCCACGGCGGCATCAAGCCGACTTTCGTCAATCACCAGCGCGGCGTGGGCCACGATCCGGCGCCGCTGTTCCATTACCGCGGCGAAGATGTTCTGGACATGCTGCACAGCCTGCGCAACGAGAAAGGCGATCCGCACGAAGGCATCAAAGTCAGCTTCGTCAACCCGGTGACCGGCGAGCCGGTGTTCAAGACGCTCGATTACGCGGCGCAGCTCCTTCGCCCCGGCGAACAGACCGAATGGAAGCGCGAGACAGCCGGGACCTATTATGTCTGCGTCGAGGGCACTGGCGCCACCGAGGTCGGCGGCAAGCGCTTCGAATGGAGCCACAACGACCTGTTTGTGGTGCCGAATTTCCTCTGGCGGCGGCACATCAATACCGGGAAGACCGACGCGGTCATCTATTCGGTGTCTGATGCGGCGCTAATGCGGAATATTGGCCAGTACTATGCACAAGGGCGCAACGAGAACGGCCAGGTGACCGAGCTGCCGCTGCCATAGCGCGGCCGCTTATCCATGCGGAATGGGGCGCGGCATGCCGCGCCCCATTCATGTTTTTCCGCGCTTTCATCGAAGACTTCCGCTACGTGTAGTTGTATGTACAACTACATCGGCGAATAACGCCGGGTCGCCTGCTGCACGTGCCGGCCCTCACTGGGCTCTCGATACCGCGTAGACCAGGTTGACCCCTTCGCTCCCCAGCATTCTTTTGGCGCGGGCCTGCGCGCGCTGCCAGGCCGGCGCGACTTTTTCCAGAAGCTTGCGCCCGGTCGCGGTGGCCTCGAGCGGCGCGCCGCGCTGATCGCCCTCGCCCGGCACCTCCTCGATCCACCCCTGCCGCAGCATTACCTGCAGGTTTCTGGTCAGCGTCGAAGGATCGAGCGACAGATGCCTGCCCAGATCGCTGCGCCGCACCGGCCCGGCCTTGATCACCGCCACCAAGAGGCCGAGCTGGCTTGATTTGAGCCCGAACGACCGCAATTCCTCGTCGTAGATGGCGCTGAGCAGACGATTGGTTTTGCGCCACCGGCTCATTACGCACTGGCTCGCAATTTGATTCGCGATGCTGTGGTCGGCGCGCGACATCGTATGCCTCTGTCACTGCCTGGATATACTTGCATATACAACGTTTTCTAGTCAAGCCCCCTGCCGACAGCTGCAAATCCGCGCGTTGAGGCATTGGGTGCCTTGTCAATCCGCCTTCGGCGGTGCGCCGATTTGGTCGCCGCAGCCGGCGCGCGTCGCCCAATATTCCCAGGCGCGCCAGGTTTCCGGTGAGCCGGGCGTGTAGCCCTTAAAGCGCGCGGCGATTTCGCCTTTGGACAAGGGCTTCGGCTTGCCGCCCATGCGCAACGCGTTCATCTGCACGCGGGCGTTGCGCGGCAGATAGACGGACAGCCGCACCACTTCGATGATCGAGCGCGCCGCCGAGGCAAAGCCGTGGCCGCGCATCAGCGCTACATTGCCTTTGCCCAGGCATTTGGCGAGATCACGGCCTTGTGCCATGTTGGTCACCAGGAGGTTGGTGTCGCCGAATTTTTTGCGAATGTCCCAGACTGGCACCTTGGCGCCGATGAAGCTGCCGGAGTGAATCACCGGTTCGAGCGGCTTGTCGATCAATCCGAACGGCAGCGTGTCCTCGGCATGCGCGTGCACCACTGCCATGACGTCGGGCCGCGCCTCGAAAATCGCCGCATGGATGAAGCGCTCGAGATAGGGCTGGCGGTTGTCGTTTATCGGCTCGCCCTCCTGATCGAATTCGATGAGGTCGTGGCGCTCCACCAGCTCGGGCGCGCGCGAACGCGACATGAAGAAATGCTTCGGATTGTCGGGATGGCGCAGGCTGATGTGGCCGTAGGCATCGACCACGTCTTCATTGGAGAGAATGCGATTGGCGATGACGAGGTCGCGCAGCAGGTCTTCCAGTTGGCTCATGATTAGGTTTCCGGTGAGAACAAACAAAGGGGGTTCGAGTGGGTCAGCCGTAGGTCGGCACGAACAGATCGTCGACCTTCACCGGCTTATCGATCAGGCCGAGGTCCTGCTGATAAGTGACAAGCGCCTCTAGCGTTTGGCGGTTGGGTTCGACGCCGTAAGGCCATGGATCGCCGCCAAACACCTCCCAGATGTCGTCGATTTCGCGCATGAGAAACGGCGTCATGTAACGGACCGCGCGCAGGTTGAACAGTTTTTGCAGGGCGATTTCTTTCGATTTGAAAAACGCGTCGTAGAGGCTCGTCGCCACGAACGGATAACGCTCATAGATGCGCTTTTTGATCGCGACCAGATGCATGATCGGGTAAATCTTCTTGCGCCGATAGATGTCCTTGTCGACCTCAACGTAATTGGGGAACAGCCGGACGATATCGGGATTGGTGCGGATCTCCTCGGGCAGGCTGGTGCCCAGCGTGGCGTCGAGCTCGCCAGCGGCGAGCAGCTGGCCGAGTGTTTTTTCGGTCTTGTTGTTCTCGATCGAGATTTTCTTCAACAGCGGCAGCACGGTCGGGGCGCCGTGCGCGCCGGCCGTATTCATCGCGCCCTGCACCCAGCGGATCTTGGAAAGATCCACGCCGAACTCTCGGTGCAGCATGCCGTTGATGAAGATTGCCGCAGTCATGGTATAGAGCGGCACGCCGACTCGCTTGCCTTCCAGATCCTTCGGCTTCTTGATGCCCGATTTGCGGTTGATGGCGATAAAGCCCAGCCGGAACGCGATCGAGGGAAACACCGGAATGGCGACGAACGGACACTCGCCGCGCGCGAAACGCTGGGTAAACTCCGAGCTCGAATATTCAGAAACATCGAATTCCTGCCCGCCGGACATGCGGTCGAAAATGGGCCGCGGCTGATCGATAGCGATGAAATTGAGGTCGATGCCGGCGGGCTGCACTTCGCCGGTATAGAGCGGCTGCATCCGATCATAGAGGCCGCCCGCATACGCAAGCTGCAACTTGGCCATGGGCCCGCAATCCCTCCCTCTTCGCGATTGCGGCTTAGCGTTAGCACGCTGGTTGACGAGCAGGAAGGCCGGCTGCCAGCGCCGGGCGCATAGCTCAATGCAATTCCTTGCGCAGAATCTTGCCGATCATGCTCTTCGGCAGCGAGTCGCGGAATTCGATGATGTGCGGCTGCTTGTAGTTGACCAGCTTGCCGCGCAGGAATTCGCTTAATTGCTCCGCCGTGAGCTTCGGGTCGCGTCTGACGATGAAGAGCTTAACCGCCTCGCCGGTGCGCGCGTCCGCCACCCCGATTACCGCCGCCTCGCGCACGCCCGGATGCAGCATGGCGACGTCCTCCACCTCGTTGGGAAAGACCTTGAAGCCGGACACGTTCACCATGTCCTTCTTGCGGTCGAGGAGTTTTAAAAAACCCTGCGCGTCAAAGGCGCCGATATCGCCGGTGCGCAGCCACCCGTCGGCGGTAAGCACGTTCTTACTCTCGTCGGGGTGGTGCCAATAGCCCTGCATCACCTGCGGGCCGCGGACCCAGACCTCGCCCTGCGCGCCGACCGGCAGGACATTGCCGGTCTCGTCGCGCACGGTGACCTCGGTGGAGGGCACCGGCAGGCCGACCGTGCCAAGCTTCGGATTGTCGATCGGGTTGATGCACACGACCGGTGAAGCTTCGGTGAGGCCGTAGCCCTCGACCAGATCCTTGCCGGTAATCTCGCGCCAGCGCCGGGCGACCTCGCTCTGCACCGCCGCGCCGCCGCCGATGGTCACGCGCAGCGCACTGAAATCCAGCGCGGCGAAGGCCGGATCGTTGACCAGCGCATTGAACAGCGTGTTGACGCCGGAAGTCGCGGTGATGCGGCCGTCGCGCATGGCGCGAACCAGGCGGTGCAGATCGCGCGGATCGGGAACGAGCACATTCAAGCCGCCGAAGCGTGCAAAGACCAGAAGGTTGGCGGTAAGCGAGAAGATGTGATAGAGCGGCAGCGGCGTGAGCGCCCGCTCGTTCTGCGGCGCCATTCCCGCCCCTATCCAGGCGCAGCACTGCAGCGTGTTCGCCACCATGTTGCGGTGGGTAAGCATCGCCCCCTTGGCGACGCCCGTCGTTCCGCCGGTATATTGCAGGAGCGCAATCGCATCCGCCGACGGCTCCACGTCGGCGTAAGCCGCGCTCGGCGCGCGGCTGCAGGCATCCTGCAGCATCGTGAAAGTCTCGAAATGCCAGGTGGGCACCGCGTGCCGAATATAGGCATTGGCGAAGTTGAACGCCCAGCGCTTGAGCCTGGGCACGAAATCGCCGAGCCGCGCCAGCACGACGTGGCGGATATGGGTGTCGGCGATGACGCTTTCGAGCCTATGGGCGAAATTTTCCAGAATGACGATTACGACGGCGCCCGAGTCCGCAAGCTGGGCTCTGAGCTCGCGCTCGGTGTAAAGCGGGTTGACGTTCACCACTATCAGACCGGCGCGTAGCGTGCCGAGAAACGTCACCGGGTAGGCGAGCAGATTCGGCACCATGATGGCGACGCGGTCGCCCGGCTGGCATTTCGCGCATTCCATGAGGAACGCCGCAAAGTCGCGGCTGTCGCGGTCCCACTCGGCATAGCTCATGCGCACGCGCAGACATTCGAAGGCCGGCCGTTCCGGAAATTTCCGGCACGCTTCCAGCAGCAAAGCGTGCAGCGACGCATAGGCGGCCGGATCGACGGTGGTGGGGACGCCCGCGGGGTAGGACCGGATCCAGGTCGGCTCCGTCCCGCCGGCCCCGGCCGGCGCCTGAGCACTTTGTACCTGCAGCATCATGGCTCCCGAGTGGTCCGCGATTCCTTTGGCAGGAACAGCCCGTAAAAATATATCCGACAACGCCAATGTGCGACAAAACGAAAACATCGGTCCGCATTTCCTTTCGTCGATCGGCGGGCGATAATACGCGCTGGCCGGCGCAAAACGAGGCACAGAAGCGGCCGATTCGCTCGCCGTCGCCGCAGGGAGGCTCATGATGTGGCAGCACGGAAAGTCCAACGCCGCCTTTTTGCTCTGCGCCTTGTTGGCCGCCACCGCGCCGGCCAGGGCCGAGGAAATCGTGGTGACGCAATATAAGGCGGACCCCTCCGGTGCGCCGTATGGCGTAGCGATCGATAAAGGCTTCTTCAAAAAGGCCGGCGTCGACATCACCGGCATCATTTCCGGCGAAGGCGGCGGCACCTCGGTGCGTGCCGTGCTCGCCAGTTCCCTCGGCTTCGGCGAAACCTCGCCGGCGGCGGCGATCGCCGCGATCAACCAGGGACAGAACATCAAGATCGTGGATATCGGCACCCGCTCGCTTGCCGACAACGTGATTATTGTGATGCCGGACTCGCCAATCAAATCCGTCAAGGACCTCAAGGGCAGGAAATTTGCCATCAGCAATCCCAAATCGCTGGGCGAAATGACGATCGTGGCCGGTGCCGAGAAGGTCGGTATCGATCCGAACGACATTCACCGCGTGGCGCTCGGCAATCTATCCGGCGCGCTCACCGCGCTGGAGAATCACGTCGTCGACGCCACCAGCATTCCGGGAATTCTGTTCATGATGCGCGGCGGCGAGAGCAAATACCGGGTGATCATGGGCCCGAAGGAGCTTCCGGAACTGCCGCCCGCCGCCGGTATCGCCACCGGCGACCTGATGAAGAACCATCCCGAGAAGCTGCGCGCCATACTGGCGGCGCGCCGCGAGGCGGTGCAGTTCATCGAGCAGCACACCGCGGCGGCGAGCAGGATCCTGGAAAAGATCTATGCGCCGCTACCGCCGAAGGATGTCGACGCCATGATGCAGCAGCTCGTTGCCGCCGGTTTCTACAGCCAGGGCCGTATCGAAATGCCGCTTCTGCAAACCACGGCGCACGTGATGAAAGTCGTCGGCATGCTCGATACCGATGTCGATCTGTCGAAGATGATCGACCCGTCGTTCCTGCCTGCCGATCTGCAGAAATAAACGTGGCGCTCCGTGCAGCAAGAAGTCCATGCCAAGCTTCAGTCGGTGACGCGGGTTTTTGCCGGCACCGGCGCTCATCCGCCGGTGCACGCCCTCGGCCCCCTCGATCTCGAACTGCGCAAGGGCGAATTCTTCGCCGTGGTCGGACCCTCCGGTTGCGGCAAGTCGACCTTCCTCGAAGTGCTGGCCGGTCTGCAATCGCCGACCGATGGCACGGTGACCTTCGAGGGCAAGCCGGTGAACGGTCAGGTGGCCGAAGGCATCGGCGTCGTTTTCCAGGAGGATGCGAGCTTTCCCTGGCTCACTGTCGGCGACAACGCCGCGTTCGGGCTGCGCCGCAACGGCGTCGCCGCAGGCGAGGTGCGCCGGCGCGTGGACGACGCGCTGGCCTTCATGGGCCTTAAAGACTTCGCCCGCGCCTATCCGTCGCAATTGTCCGGCGGCATGCGCCAGCGCGTCTGCATCGCGCGCACATTGGTGCTGCAGCCGCGGCTTATTCTGCTCGACGAGCCGTTCGGTGCGCTTGACGCGCAGACCCGGCTGCTCATGGGCGACGAATTGCTGCGTCTGTGGCGACGCACCGGCGCGACCGTGCTCTTGATCACCCACGCGCTCGACGAGGCCGCGATGCTCGCCGATCGCGTCGGCGCCATGTCGGCGCGACCCGGCCGCTTCATCGACGTCATCGCGACCGGCTGGCCGCGCGAGCGCGATTCGACCATTGTCGGCGACCCGGCCTTCGGCGAAATCGCCGGGCGCCTCTGGTAGCGCCTGCGCGGCGAATCCCTCAAGGCTCTCGGACTTGCGCCGATCGCCGCCATGGCCGCGGAATGACCCGCATCGGCCTGATCCGGCTTGCGGTTATCGCTGCGCTCGTTGGCACGCTCGAACTCGCCTGCCGCGTCGGCCTCGTCAGTCACCAGATCATCATTCCGCCCTCGGAGATGGCGCGCACGCTCTACGGCCTGCTCGCCTTGGGACGACTTAACGGCGACATCGCGCGCACGCTGGGCCTGATCACGCTGGTCATTGCCATATCGATAGCGCTCGGCTTCGCGCTTGGGGTTCTCATCCACGCCCTGCCGCGGCTGCGCGCGGCGCTCGATCCGTATTTCGCGACCTATTACGCCGTGCCGATCTTCATCTTCTATCCGGTGCTTATCGCGATATTCGGACTTTCGTTGATGCCGATCGTGCTCATCGGCGTCGCCACCGCCGCCGTCGCCATGATCATCGCCACGCTCAACGGCCTCGACCGTATTCCGCGGGTGCTCACTAAGGTCGCGCGGGTACATCGCTTGGGCCGGATCGCCACCGCGCTGCAGCTGCAATTGCCGGCCGCGGCTCCCTACCTGTTCACCGGGATCAAGCTCTCGGTGTCGTATGCTTTCATTGCGGTGATCGCCGCCGAGTTCATTCTCTCGCCGGCCGGCCTCGGCCGCGACATCGCCGACGCTTATGCGGATTTCGACAACCGTCGCATGTACGCGCTGATCCTGTTGCTCTTGATCGTGGCGACGCTGGTCAACGCCGCGCTGCACGCGCTCGATTTGCGCTTTGCCGCGCGGCGCGATGGGGAGCGCAGATGAAGGCCCTGGCGCGGCGCGCCGACACGTTCGTGATCTTGTTCGCCCTCCTCGCGCTCTGGGAAATCCTGCACCGGATCGCCGGCGAAACGGCGCTGCCGGCGCCGCTGCCGACATTCGCCTTTCTGCTGCGCAACCTGACCACGCCGCGCTTTGCTGTCAATCTGACGACCACGGCGGTGGAATTGGGCTACGCGCTCCTGCTCGCCTACGGCATCGGCATTGCCATCGGCCTGTGGATGGGTGCGCATCGGCTCTCCGGCGCGGTCGGCGAGCCGATCCTGGTGGCGCTCTATTCGCTGCCCAAGATCGTGCTCTACCCCGTGGTGCTGCTCGTCTTCGGACTCGGCATTTCCGGCAAGGTGGCGTTCGGCGCACTGCACGGCATTCTGCCGGTGGCGCTGCTCACTATGGGCGCGATCCGCGCGATTCCGCCGGTGTATATGCGCGCGGCACGCACGTTGCATCTGTCGCCATGGCAGACCATCGCTACGGTGCTTCTGCCCGCAGCTTTGCCGGAAGTCTTTACCGGTTTGCGCATCGGCTTCACCGTGACGCTGCTCGGCGTCCTGTTGGGCGAGATGTTCGCCTCCAAGCAGGGGCTCGGTTTCATGATCATGAATGACGAGCAGCTTCTCCAGGGCGAAGAAATGATGAGCGTCGCGATTGTCCTGTTCGCCTTCGCGGCGCTCGCCAATGCGCTGCTGCTGTGGATCGAGCACCGGCTGCATCGGCGGACGTGATCTGTCCCGCATCGCCCGCGACAGCGGATCCAGTAAACACATGCCGGCGAGTATTGCAGCGGACAAGGCAAAACATCGAACGCTCGTGGTTAGTTGTCTCGCCGCGCCAGCGCACACGAATGATCCTGCAGGCGCGAGCCGTGTGCAGAGTCGCCCCGTAAACGGTCGACACGGCCGGCGAGGATGACGAAGCCGGCCTGTTCGCCTGCAAAGCGCATGCCGACCGCCACCAGCGTGCGCTGCCCCATATCGCCGCGCGCGCCCGCAACCCCCTCCGCGAGCAGCTTGAACGGATTATGCCCGACAAGCGTGGTCCCCATCACTCGCATCGCCTGAAAGCGGTAACCGCCAAGCGGCTCATCAAGCAAGCTCCAGCGCTCGCCGATGTTGAGCCCATCGCGCGCGAGCGCGCTGCGCACATCGGCCTGGATGCAGTCGATGTGAATGTGCAATTGGTTTTGCGAGCGCGCCAGCACTGAATTGACCGCGAGGCTGAGCGCATCGTCGGGCAATTCGCGGCCGACCGCCTTGTCGACGAAGCCGCGCGCGTTCCAGGCTGCGGCAAAATAATTGACCGCGTCTGGCGCGAGCAGTTGAGCGTCCTCAATGCCACTAATGCGGCTGGTCGGAATGAGCAAATAGTGCGCCGTCCCGATAACGTCCTTGAGCACTGCGTAGCCGTGCTCGACGCCGTGCGTTAGATCGACCGCAGCACAGGGTGCCGGGTCGCCCTGCTGCTGCTCGTTCGGTACGCAGCGGCCGTGCACGACGCGCCACAGCGCGTTCGGATTGAGCAACGGGATCGCGCCGGCAGGAAGCAAAAGCGCGAGCGCAATGGCCGTAGCTACCGCAACGGGGCGCGTGATCGAAACGTCCCTCATCGGGCCGCCCCCGAACCTGTTTCCGCTAAAAGCCCTCGTTGCAAGGAGCCACGAGGGCGACGCAGCAATCCCATGCCGAACCGCCGCACCGAATTGCTTGCCGAATTCCTTGGCCTTGCTCGCAATGGTGGATTGGGTCCGATCCGGCCGAACCCCTCCTATCCCGCCAGGCTTAAATATTTTTCCAGGGTCATGGGCTCGCCCTTGCGCGCCGGGTGGTGCGGCTCGAGACCGGCGAAGCGGCTGGCCTGTGCAAACCATTGCGCGCGGGCGGGCAGCTGCCAGCGCCGTTTGCCCGCAACTGAGGCGTCCCAGCGCACCGGCTCCTCCTCGATATCGATGCACTGGTAATGGGTGTTGAACAGCTCGATGCGGTGGCCGTCGGGATCGCGCAGGTAGACGAACAGCGCATGGCCGGGCCCGTGGCGGCCGGGGCCGAACTCGACGTTCTCCGCAAAGCCCATATTGGACGCCAAATCGCAGACATAGAAGAACAGATAGGATTCCGGGATGCTGAACGCGGCATGATGCAGCCGCGGGCCGGCGCCGGGCGCGAACACGATGTCGTGCGGATTGCCCTTGCGCTGCAGGAACACGAACAGCGGATCGTCGGTGCCGTCGGCGGCGATATATTCGGAGAGGCGGAAGCCGAGCCCGGTATAGAACTCGAGCTGCCGCTGCACGTCGGGCACCAGCAGCTGAAAGTGATCGATGCGCTGCGGCACGGCGCCATGGTGACGCTCGAAGTTCACCACGAGCCGCGGCTTTATCTCCATGCTGGCGCAAAATTCGAGCGGCGCGCCGAGCGGGTCGCTGACATGCAGCGTGCGTCCCTGATAGGGCCGTTCCACCCAGTGGGCCGGCAGACCGGCTTTCTCGAAATAGAACTTGGCCTTTTGCAAATCCTCCTCGGTGAAGCAACGCAGGCCGATGCGCTCGGCTAGCGGCGTGTGCGCGCGCTTGAGCACGAGCGAATGATGACAGGCCTCGGCAACGCCGCGCAGATAGAGCGCGTCTTTGTCCTCGTCGCTGACGATCAAGCCGAGAAGATCGACGTAGAAGGCGCGGCTCTTGGCGAGGTCCCTAACATGGAGGACCGCGTGGCTGGCGCGGGTGATATTGAAGGGCGGATTGTAGTTCGGCTGGGGGATCGGCACGGCTTGGCTCCCGGTTAGCGGACGCGACCGTATCACAGATGGCGCGCGCGGAGCATGCGCGTTCACGCCGAGAGCCTCCGACTCACGGAAGCATCGCATTGGCGCACGCAGGCGTTCTCGTGATGCGCATCGCATCCGAGCTTTGCCGACGCTGTCCACAAGGCCGCCGCGCGCCCGACCTTCTTGGGACGACGAGCGTCTAAACGGTTGGTGCGTTGGCGACGACCTTGGCGAATTCCTCCGGGGCGAAGGCGCGCACCGTAGTGGTGCGGGCGTTACCGGAGGCGCCGATCGCGACAACAAATTGGGCCATGGCATCGCCGCTCGGCATTTCCACCGTGGCGACCACGTCGTACTGACCGGTGGTGACGTAGGCGCTGAGCACGCGCCCACCCAACCTTTCGGCGAGCGCCCTGGCGGCCTGCGAGCGCTTGCCGGCATCCTTCACGTTCTTGATGCCCTGCTCGGTCCAGTTCAGGAAGCACATGTATGTAGGCATGACGCACTCCCCTTTTGAAAACGCCTTAGAACCGGGATTGCGCGGGGCCGGGAACGACAAGCGCCCTGCCCCGTCGCCCGGCATGAGCTTAGGCGCTTTGCAGATCCCCGCAAGACCAGTGCGGGGCAAGCAACGCGGACGATCATCGCCCGCGCGCTCGTCCGCTATTTCGACAACTGGTTCGCTTCGATCTGCAAAACCAGTACCACATCGCGCTGGGCGAACGTGGACCACTTGCCGCGTGGGCCCGGCGGACGCGTCGCCGATCCAAGCGATCAACTTGACACGCCTGAACCACATCCCATACCGATCCAAGCGGCGAAACCCACGGGGATCAACCATGGCGCGCAGCGGTGCGGCGGCGGAACATGAGGAGTTGGTTGTATACCGCGGATTGCGCGGCTGGCTCGACGAAGTCGAAAGGCTCGGCGAATTGCAGCACGTGTCCGGCGCCCACTGGGACGTCGAGATGGGTGCACTCACGCACATGCTCACGGAGAAAAGCCACGGCACCGCGCCGGCGCTGCTGTTCGACGAGGTGCCCGGCTATGCAAAGGGCTATCGGACGCTCTACGGCCAGCTTTCCTCGATAAAGCGCATCGCGCTCACGCTAGGGCTGCCGCTCGCCTACAAACGCAAGGTCGACATTGTCCGGCGCTATCACGCGCGCATGCAGGGCTTAAAACCGCTCAAGCCGCGCTTCGTCAATGACGGCCCGATATTCGAGAACGTGCTCGAGGGCGACGCCGTGGATGTGCTCAAATTCCCGGTCCCGCGCCATCACGAGCAGGACAAGGCTCGCTTCATCGGCACGGCCTGCTGCGTGGTCACCAAGGACCCGGACGACGGCTGGTTCAATCTCGGCGCGTATCGCAGCCAGGTCTATCACGCAAAAACCGTCGGCTGCCAGATCACCGAGGGCAAGCACGGCCGCATCCACCGCGACAAGTATTTTGCCCGCGGCGAGCCGATGAAGGTGGTGATCCTCTGCGGCCAGGATCCATTGCTTTTCATGCTTTCGTCGAGCCCGCTGCCGCAGTTAAGCGAATACGACATCGCCGGCGGCCTGCGCGGCGAGCCAATCGACGTGGTGCGCGGCCCGTTCACCGGATTCCCGATTCCCGCCGATTGCGAGATCGCCATCGAGGGCGAAACTGTGCCGGGCAAGAGCAGGCCGGAGGGCCCGTTCGGCGAATGGATGGGCTACTACTCCGATGACACGCAGGACCGGCCCTATGTGACCGTGAAGACCATTCTGCACCGCAATGATCCGATCCTCACTTGCGCGCCGCAACACAAGCCGGTGGACGAAACCGGTCTGCTCAAAGGCATCGCCGGCGCCTCGCAAATTTGGCGCGCGCTCGACGCCTGCGGCATTCCCGACGTGCTCGGGGTTTGGAATCACGAGGCCGGCCCGGCGACGCGCTTTACCGCGATCCAGATTCGCCAGCGCTATCCTGGTCACGCGCGGCAGGCGCTGCACGTCGCCTGCGCTTGCCAGGGCGGTGCGTACGCCGGCAAATGGACCGTGGTGGTCGATGACGACATCGATGCCGGCGATCTCGACCAGGTGTTGTGGGCGATGTGCACGCGCTTTGATCCCAAAGCGGACATCGACATCGTGCAGAAAGCCTGGGCGTCAAAGCGCGACCCGCTCTATCTTCCCGGCAATTTCAACAACCGCATCCTGATCGACGCCTGCATCCCCTACGACATGAAGCTCAAGGGCACGTTCCCGATTGTGGTCGATGTCAGTGTCGATCTGCGCGCAAAATTGCGGGCGAAGTTTCCGCAGCTGTTTCATTGAAAACGTCCATCCCGCGGGCGTTCCCACAGGCCCATCCTTACAGATTTTGCAGAAGAAGCGCCGCTGCGCAGCGGCCTGGAAAGACGAAGTCACTGCCGCGCAAACAGCCGGCGGCCAAGCGTGTTGAAGCGGGCTTTCTGCTCGTCGGACAGCGCGCTGTAGAAATCGTCGAGCGGCGGGCGGATGGTCTCGACTGCCGTCAGCATGGCCTGCAAACGCTGGCCCTCCGCGGCAAGACGATCCGGCGGGGTCAACGGCAGCGTGCTCGGGCACGCGGCCTTGATCGCGTCCGCGGCCTTGGCACTCGCCGCCCGCAGGGCCTCGAGCTTGCCACGCTGCGCAGCGTCGGGGCGAACCACCTGATCAATGCGCTCGGTCGGGAACGCCATGACCTCCTGGCCGCATGCGGATTTCGGGTCCTGCACAACCGGCGCGGTCTTTCGGCCATGCGCGGTCTTCTTGCCGCTTGGCGCGCCGATCTCATTGAAGCGCGCCTTCTGCTCGTCGGACAGGGCGGCGTAAAATTTGGCAAGAGGCGGTTGCACGATATTTACCGCCTGCACTAAGCCGTCGAGCCGCCGCTGCATCGCAGCGATCCGGCCGACCGGCGTGAACGACACCGCCGTCGGGCAATGCGCCTTGATCACGTCGCTCGCCTTTTTGACGGCGTTGCCGAGATCTTCGAGCAGCGCCTCCTGTTGCGGGCTGGGTTGAACCGCGGCTTGAATTTGGTCGATCGGCCAGCCGGTCACCTCGGCCGCTTCGTCGGCACAGCTTTGCGCCACCGCATGTGTGAGCGCCCGCATGCGCGCCGGCGCGCCTCGGCCGCGCACATAGTCGGTGTAATCATAGGGCCAGAAGATCCCTTCGTAGATGTCATCGTAACCGTAAGACCAGAACGGATCGTAATAGGCATAATCGGATGGCCACAGCGCAAAATAGAAGAAGTCGCCAGAGGCGTAGGGCCAGAAAATCGGGCCGAACCAACCCGAGTGATGATGGACGCCCCAGGAGGGCGAACTATGGCGCACGAAGGCGGCGAGCGGTCCGTGGCCCAGCAAGCGCCGGCGATCGGCAAAACTCCGCGTCGTGACGCGACCGATATGCGCGACCGTGAAACGCGGGTTGGTAGCGACGACCCGAGGATAAGCCGTGGGGCGATGGCCAATACGGCCGCCGCCCGGCATATGGGTGCGCAACGGCCCAGGAAATCCGTGTGGCGGTACTCCCTCCACCTGGATGCCGTGCGGTCCATAGAAATGGCCGATGTGCGGCCCGCCAGAATGTCCGACCCTCGACGTTATCGGATGGCCGCCGAAAGGCACAACTGCGCCACCAAGATGCGGGATGCCACCGGGCGTGCCGCCCTCGAAGTGAGGAATCCCTCCACCACCAAAATGCGGCATGCCGGCCCCGCCGAAATGACCCATGCCGCCGCCGCTGTGAACGCCGTTGGCTCTGCCGCCCCCATGGGCGAATTGCGCGTGCCCGGCCTGTGGCGCGAAGAAAGACAAAAGTCCGAACACGAGGCTTGCGGCGATCTTCCCTATTGCCGAGCCAGGCTGCAGCAATTTCCACATGGTCACACCCTTAGCGAACGCGCAATTGCCGCCCGCCACTTTGCGGTCGCGCCGGCGTGGCCGTAATCTGCTTAGCGGCCAGCCCGAACAAAATCTTGAAGCACAAGCGCACACGCGGTCTGCCATCCATCGGCTAAGCAGCCCAGGCAAGAGCCGCTCGCGCACACTGCCGAACGCGGCTTGAGGCGCTGACCTCAGCGTCGGGCGCGCCTGCGGCCTGCATTTTTCTTCTTCGAGGCCGCGCGCCTTGCTTTTTTTCTCTGCGGACGTGCTCCCTTTGCCGCGGTCTTTTTTTTCGCCTTTCCCATGACCTTTGGCTTTGACTTGCGCTTGGCCTTGCGAGGCGCGGTGGCAACACGCTTGGTCTTTTTGCCGGGCAATGCTTTGGCCCGCGGCGCCGCCTTTTTGGTTGGCCTACTCGCCGCTCGCTTGACGGCCGGCGCTCTGGGTCGTGCGTGTTCTGGCTCCTCTGGCTCTTTTGCGACGCGCTCCTTCCGCAGCTCTTCTTTCAGCTCGGCTTGCTCGTCCTCGTCGGCGTGGTTTTCATCCTCGTCCTCTTCGTCGTCTTCGTCTTCGTCTTCGTCTTCCTCCTCGTCCTCGTCCTCGTCCTCATCGTCCTCTTCATCTTCTGCGTCGTCGTCTTCGTCTTCTTTGTCTCCGTTGTCCTCTTCCGCGCTTTCCGCTGCTTCGTTCTCCAGCTCGCCTATGTTGCCGTCCTGCTGCGCTTCGTCTTTTTCAGCGAGACTTGCAAAATAGGCACGCATCGGTGCGAAATAGTTCGATTCCCAGCCTCCCTCCTCATAATTTCTCTGCTCGTCCGGCACGTTGCTGTGCACAAGGGTGAGCAAGGTGCCGTCGTCCGCCTCTTCAAGTGTGATGGTCACGATAGAGTCCTCATTTTCACCGGTGAATTTGCTGGTACGCCAAGCCTGTACGATGCGCTTGCCGGGGACGAGCTCGAGGTTGCGGCCCCTGATGTAGTCGTCCCACGTGGAGAAATCGGCTCCGACCTTATCAGATATTCTGGCTTCGGCCCCGGTCATTTGCGAATGCGCCTCGCTATCGAGCCAAGCCTCATAGATGTCCAGCGGGCTCGCGGGAATGATCCTGGTCAGCCTATAGGTGTACGGCATTTGCACCTCCGTTACGGAACGAATTGCGGCGCCACGCCGCCGCACAGCTTTATTAACTACGAATCACGATGTTGGCTTGCGCAGTGTGACCTGAATATCACATCGTGCGACAGAAAAGACGACACTGTGCATGTGCGCGCCTTGCGCGGTTGATCTTCACCGATCCGTCGGGCAGCATACCACGATTAACACGATTGCCGGGGGTTGGCATCGATCTGATGCGAGCACAATGGACGACGCTATGCCGGGGGCTTGGTAGAGCGTGCTCGGGGTGGCTCGCGGGGGTCGCTTGTTCGTGAATGCGATGCGGGGCTCTTCGGCAGCGGATCTTCGACGGTGCAGGCGTTGCTCCATGCTGGTCTCCGTGGCTTTTGGCAGGTGCAGGCTCAGCAACGCGGGGCCGTCGGCGCAGTCCTTGTGCCGCCAATCCTGGCACTCTCGCTCGCAGCCTGCGCAGTAGGTCCGGACTATTCACGCCCAGCGGCTCCGGTTCCGACAAAATTCAAGGAACTTAAGGCCCTTCCGGGCTGGAAACTGGCGTCGCCGCGCGACGCACTCGACCGCGGCGATTGGTGGACCATCTATCGCGACAGGAAGCTCGACCGGCTGATGCCGCAGGTCGAGGTCTCCAATCAGACCGTTGCCGCCCAGGCTGCCGCGTACGAAAACGCGCGCGCAGCGATCAGAGAGGCGCAAGCGGCACTATTTCCCACAATCATGGGCAATTATTCTGCGACCCGGACGCGGACCGGGCCGAACGTGATAGGCGGCGGATCAGGCGGCGTCGCCGCCGCCGCGAGCGGCGGATCCGCGGGCAGCGGCGCAGCAGCGCGCGGCGGCCATGGAATTTACACGACGACGTTCGTGCCGCAGCTTTCCGCCAGCTGGGTTGCCGACGTCTGGGGAAAAGTCCGCCGCCAAATCGAGTTCGAACACCGCCGGCGCCCAGGTGAGCGCCGCCGATCTCGCCAACGTCAAGCTTGCCCAACAGGCTTTACTCGCGACGGCGTATTTCAATCTGCGCGCGTCCGATGCTTTGTACGATCTGTTGGGCCGCACGGTGAGCGAATACAGACGCACGTTGCAGATCGTGCAGAATCAATTCAACGCAGGTTATTCGGTCACCGCGGGCGATGTCGCAACCGCCAAGGCCCAGGTTGAGACCACACTGGGGCAGCAGCTCATCGTGCGCGCGCAACGCGCGCAGTTCGAGCACGCAATCGCGCTGCTGACCGGCCGCCCCCCGGCGGAATTGACCATCGTCCACAACAGCCTGAGCGGTACCATTCCCAAGATCCCGGTGACCATTCCCTCAACGCTGCTCGAGCGGCGGGCCGACGTGGCCGCTGCCGAGCGCATGATGCAGCAGGAAAACGCCCTTATCGGCGTCGCCGAGGCGGCGTTCTATCCCAACATTACCCTGTCCGGAATGATCGAGTGGATCGGGAAAAATCCGCTGCCAATCAGCGCCGCCAACGAGATTTGGTCGCTTGGGGCCATGGTGTCGCAGCCGATTTTCCAAGGCGGCCTGCTCTCCGCGCAGCTCGATGCTGCGCGTGCCACTTATTGGCAGAGCGTCGCCACCTACCGGCAGACCGTGCTCACAGCTTTTCAGGGGGTCGAGGACGAGCTGGCCGCGATCCGTTTCCACTCGCAGGCGCTGCGCGTGCAGGAACAGGCAGTCAAAGATGCGCGCGCGGCCGTAAACGTGTTCATCAATCAATTTCAAGCGGGCACTGTGGCGTTCACCACGGTCGTCACCGCGGAAATCATCCTGTTGGGCGACGAGGAGAGTGCGCTCACAACCCGCCAGGACCTGTTTCTCGACAGCGTGCTGTTGATCCAGGACCTCGGCGGCGGGTGGGATACGACGCTGCTGCCGACCCAGAAGGAGCTCCAGTCCTCGATCTCAATGCTGCCGCAACTGCCGACACAATGAGCCTGGCCGGCCTCATTGCGGCCGCCGCCCTAACAACGCCTTGATTTTGCTAGGTCTTTCTGTGACGATCGGCTAAAGGCGCTGTAGCTGCCGCTATATTGCGCATTTGTTCGGCCGCGAAAGCGGGTTTGGGCTTCGGCCGCAAGGATCCTGACAAAAGATTCATGAGCCGAGGCGTGCCCGGCCCGATATAAGTGGGCATCTCGCAGGGTAGACGAACGCGCAAGATGGACCAGCGAACGCGCAATCCCGAGGACGAACTGGCGCCCACCCTCCGCCGCACGGCGCCCGGTAAACCGGCGGTCAAGAGCCGCGGTTCTCCCAAGCTCCGCATCGGCGTCGGCCTCCTCATCGTCGCCGCGCTCGGGCTCGGCATCTATCAGTTCGCCCACCGGCGACCAGCGCCGCAGCCGTCGAGCGGACGCTTTGCGCACGATGCCGCTCAATCGGTCGGCGCCGCCACGGCCGCGCTCGACAATGTGCCGGTCTTCGTCAATGCCCTCGGCACGGTGACTCCGCTCGCCACCGTCACCGTGCAATCTCAGATCAGCGGTTACCTGACCGACGTGCCGTTCAAGGAAGGTCAAATGGTGCACAAGGGCGATCTGTTGGCACAGATCGATGATCGCCCCTACGTGGCCTTGAAAGAACAGTATGAAGGTCAGCTCGCGCACGACCAAGGACTGCTCGCCCAGGCGCAAATGGACTTAAAGCGCTATCAGATGCTGGCGGCGCAGAATTCGATCGCGCGCCAGCAGTCCGAGGATCAAATTTACGTCGTCCAGCAATACCAGGGCACGGTGAAAGCGGATCAGGCCCTGATCGACGCTCAGAAACTGAACATCGCCTATTGTCACATCGTTTCCCCGGTGACCGGCCGCGTCGGCTTGCGGCTGGTCGATCCGGGAAATTACGTGCAGCCGAACAGCACCACCGGCATTGCCGTGGTCACGCAATTGCAGCCGATCTCGGTGATCTTCACGATTCCAGAGGACGACCTTCCGGAGATCATGCCGCAACTGAATACCGACACGAAGCTGCAGGTCACGGTGTTCGATCGCGCCAGCGTCAAAAAGCTCGGCGTCGGCGAGCTTTCGGCGGTTGACAGCCAGATCGACACCACGACCGGTACCGTGAAGGTGCGCGCCCAGTTCGACAATGCCGAGCGGGCGCTGTTTCCCAACCAGTTCGTCAATGCGCAGGTCCTGGTGAAGACATTGCAAAACGCCGTCACCGTTCCGGCTGCGGCGGTCCAGCGCGGCTCTCCGGGCGCCACGCCCGGGGGGACCATGGGCACCTACGTCTATCTGATCAATTCCAGCAACACGGTCTCGGTGCGGCAGATCAAGACTGGCCCGACCTATGTGAACGCCAATGACGCGAGCATGACCACGGTCACCTCCGGCCTCTCGGCCGGCGACCGCGTGGTCACCGACGGCGCTGACCGCCTGCGCGACGGGCTGCCAATCAATGTTACCACCATCGACGGCAAGCAGGTTGCGCCGAGCGGCGCACCGGCAAACAACGGGGCGCGGAGGGCCACACGCGGTCAATCGCGAAGAGCCGACCACGCCACCCCGTAGCGGACGGCCAACGACGGCAGCCGCGGGTGGGCCGGCGCGCAACGACGCAGCGATAGGTTAATGAACGTCTCCGAGCCCTTCATTTTGCGTCCGGTCGCCACAACCCTTTTGATGGCGGCGATCATGATATCCGGCATTGTGGCCTACACGTTTCTGCCGTTGTCGACGCTGCCCGAAGTCGATTACCCGACGATCAAGGTGCAGACGCTTTATCCGGGTGCGAGTCCGGAGGTGATGACCTCATCGGTTACGGCGCCGCTCGAACGGCAGTTCGGGCAAATGCCGGGATTAAACCAGATGACGTCGGCCAGTTCCGCCGGCGCTTCTGTCATCACACTGCAATTCAGCCTCAATTTGAGTCTCGACATCGCCGAACAGGAAGTCCAGGCCGCAATCAATGCGGCAAACAATCTGCTACCCAGCGACCTGCCGACGCCGCCGATTTACGCCAAGGTCAACCCGGCCGACGCGCCCATCCTGACCATCGCGGTCACGTCGAAAACGCTGCCGCTGACCCAATTGGAAGATTTGAGCGAAACCGGTCTGGCGCAGAAGATTTCGCAGCTCGGCGGGGTCGGCCTGGTCAGCATCAGCGGCGGCGAACGGCCGGCGGTGCGCGTTCGGTTGAATCCCAAGTCGCTCGCCGCTTACGGGCTCGCCATCGACGACGTCAGAACCACGATCGCCAACCTCAACGTCAATACGCCAAAGGGCAATTTCGACGGCATGGCGCAAGCCTCGACGATCAACGCCAATGACCAGCTCACCAGTGCCGACCAATACCGCAACCTGATCGTCGCCTACCGCAGCGGCGGCCCGGTGCGACTGTCCGACGTCGCTAGCATCGTCAGCGGCCCGGAAAACACCAAGCTTGGCGCCTGGGCGAACCGCACGCCCGCGATCATCCTTTCCGTCCAGCGCCAGCCCGGCGCCAACATCATCCAGGTCGTCGACAGCATCCAACGGCTGCTGCCGCAGCTGCGCAGCACCTTGCCGGCTGGGGTGGATCTCAAAGTGATGAGCGACCGCACCGTGACCATCCGCGCCTCGGTGGCCGACGTGGAGTTCGAGCTCGCGCTCGCGGTCCTGCTGGTCGTGGCCGTGATCTTCCTGTTTCTGCGCACGCTGCCGGGCACGATCATTCCCAGCCTGTCAGTGCCGCTGTCGCTGATCGGCACCTTCGGCGCCATGTACCTGCTGGGCTTTTCTCTCGACAATCTGTCGCTGATGGCGCTTACCATCGCCGCCGGATTCGTGGTCGACGACGCCATCGTGATGATCGAGAACATCGCGCGCTATGTCGAAGGCGGCATGGATCCGCTCGAAGCGGCCTTGCGCGGCTCCGAGCAGATCGGCTTCACCATCATTTCTCTGACCATATCGCTGATCGCGGTGCTGATCCCGCTGCTGTTCATGGGCGATGTGGTGGGCCGGCTCTTTCATGAATTCGCGATCACACTGGCGATCACCATCGTCATTTCGGCGGTCGTCTCGCTCACGCTGGTGCCGATGATGTGCGCGCGCCTGATCCGCCACCGCGGAGAGGCCGAACGCGGCCGCTTCGATCTCGCCGCCGATCACACGATCAACGCCGTCATCGCCGGCTACGGGCGGGCGCTGAACTGGGTGCTGGACCGGCAGCCGTTGACCCTGTTGGTTGCCCTGCTCACACTCGCCCTGACGATCTTTCTCTATTATGCGATTCCGAAGGGCTTTTTCCCGGTGCAGGATACCGGGCTGATCCAGGCCATCACCGAAGCCTCGCAGAGCGTCTCCTATCGCGAAATGGCGGACCTGCAGAACAAGCTCGCCGAGGCGGTGCTCAAGGACCCGGACGTGGTCAACCTCACCTCCTATGTCGGGGTCGACGGCACCAATCAGACGCTCAATACCGGGCGCTTTCTCATCACGCTCAAGCCGCACGACGAGCGCCGGCTGGGCGCCGCTCAAATCATCCAGCGCCTGCAGCGCGAGGTCGGCGGCGTCAACGGCATCACGCTGTACATGCAGCCGGTACAGGATCTGACCATCGACTCGACCATCAATCGCGCGCCTTACAATTTCGTTCTCGAAGACGCCAATCCTGCAGAGTTCAACACCTGGGTGCCGAAACTGGTGGAGTACCTCAAGCGGCTGCCGCAGCTCAGCAGCGTGTCAAGCGATCTGCAGCAGCGCGGTCTCGCTGCCGACCTCGTCATCGACCGCGCCACGGCGAGCCGCTTCGGCATCACGCCGGCCACCGTTGACAACGCGCTCTATGACGCGTTCGGCCAGCGCATCGTCTCGACCATTTACACGCAGTCGAACCAATACCGCGTGATTCTCGAGCTCGATCCGGCGCTGCAGAACTCGCTGGGCGGGCTATCGTCGATCTACCTGCCCTCGTCGTCATCGGGGACCAACGGCCAGGTGCCGTTATCGGCCATCGCGCACATCGAGCAGAGAACGGCACCGCTCCTGATCACCCATTATGGCCAGTTCTCCGCCACGACCGTGTCGTTCAACACCGCTCCGGGCTACTCGCTCAATTCCGCCTTGAGCGCCATCGCGCAGGCACAAACCGCCATCGGGCTTCCCGAAAGCTTTATCACGGCGTTTCAAGGTACCGCGGCGGCCTTTCAGTCATCGTTGAGCAACGAGACTTTCTTGTTCATCGCCGCGATCGTGACGATGTATATCGTGCTTGGCGTTCTCTACGAGAGCTTCATCCACCCGATTACGATTTTGTCGACTCTGCCTTCGGCCGGCGTCGGCGCGCTCTTGTCATTGATGCTGCTCGGCTACGACCTCGATATCATTTCCATCATCGGCATCATCCTGCTGATCGGCATCGTCAAGAAGAACGGCATCATGATGGTCGACTTCGCGCTCGAGGCCGAGCGCAGCGACGGGCTGCCGCCGCGCGAGGCGATCTATCGGGCCTGCCTGCTCCGCTTCCGCCCGATTTTGATGACGACGATGGCGGCGATTCTCGGGGCGCTGCCGCTGCTGCTGGGCACCGGCACCGGCTCCGAATTGCGCCATCCGCTCGGCCTGGCTTTGGTCGGCGGGTTGATCGTGAGCCAGATGCTCACGCTGTTCACCACGCCGGTGATCTACCTTTATTTCGATCGGTTGGCCGTGCGGCTGACCGGGCATCCGCCTGCCAACCGCCTGCCGCGCCCGGAGCCGGCGGAATGAACATTGCGGCGCCGTTCATCGCGCGACCGGTGGCGACCACCCTGTTGACGCTCGGCATTGCCTTTGCCGGCGCGCTGGGCTTTCTCAAATTGCCGGTGGCGCCGCTGCCGCAGGTCGACTTTCCCACAATCTCGGTGAACGCCCAGCTTCCCGGCGCGAGCCCAACAACCGTCGCCACCAGCGTCGCCGAGCCGCTCGAGCGCCACCTCGGACAGATCGCCGACGTCAGCGAAATGACCTCGCAGAGCGGGATCGGACAGACCCGCATCACCCTGCAGTTTGAACTCGACCGCGACATCAACGGCGCGGCGCGCGACGTGCAGGCGGCAATCAACGCCGCGCATGCGGACCTGCCGGCCGCGCTGCGAACCAATCCGACCTATCGCAAGTTCAATCCGGCGGACGCGCCAATTCTCATTCTGGCGCTCAGTTCGAAGACGCTGACCCAAGGCCAGATGTACGATGCGGCGAGCAACGTGCTGGCCCAGCGGCTGTCGCAGCTTTCCGGCATCGGCCAGGTGATCATCGGCGGTTCGGCCCTGCCGGCCGTGCGCGTCAATCTCAATCCGCAGGCGCTGTTCAAATATGGCATCGGCCTCGAAGACGTGCGCGCAGCGCTTGCCTCGGCCAACGCCAACAGCCCGAAAGGCACAATCGACGACGGCGCCCAGCGCTATCAGATCTACACCAATGACCAGGCCACCAAGGCCGTCGACTATCGGCCGCTGCTGATCGCGTATCGCAACGGGGCGGCGATCCGGCTCTCTGACGTGGCTTCGGTAAACGACTCGGTCGAGGACGTGCGCAATCTCGGCCTCTCCGACGGGCAGCCCTCGGTGCTGGTCATCCTGTTCCCGCAACCGGGCGCCAACATTATCAACACGATCGACGGGGTGAAGGCCGAATTGCCGCATCTGCAGGCGGCGCTGCCGGCGGACATGGACGTGGGGATCGCGATCGACCGCTCGACCACGATCCGCGCCTCGCTGCACGACACCGAATTGACGCTCATGATCGCCGTCGTCCTGGTGACGATGGTGGTGTTCCTGTTTCTGCGCGACATCCGCGCCACGCTCATCCCCAGCATCGCGGTGCCGGTCTCGCTGCTCGGCACCTTCGGCGCCATGTATCTCATGGGCTACAGCCTCGACGTTCTGTCGCTGATGGCGCTGACCATCGCCACCGGTTTCGTGGTCGACGACGCCATCGTGGTGCTGGAAAACATCTCGCGTCATCTCGAGGAGGGAATGCCGCGCATCGAGGCGGCGCTACGCGGCGCCCGTGAAGTGGGATTCACCGTGCTCTCGATCAGCCTGTCGCTGGTCGCGGTGTTCACGCCGATCCTGCTGCTCGGCGGCATTGTCGGCCGCCTGTTCCGCGAGTTCACGGTCACGCTGTCGCTCGCCATCGTCATTTCGTTGGCGATTTCGCTTACCACCACGCCGATGCTGTCGGCCTATTTTTTGCGCACGCGCCGGCCGGGAGCCGCGCACCCGCGCAACCGGCTGTTTGACCACGTGCTGCGCGGCTACCGGCACTCGCTCGCCTGGGCACTGCGCCACAACAGGCTCGTGTTCGTCGTCTTCCTGTCGGCGATCGCGCTCAACGTCGTGCTGATCAAGGTCGTGCCGAAAGGCTTTTTCCCGCAAGAGGACACCGGACGCTTGATCGGTCACCTGGAGGCCGACCAGAGCGTGTCGTTCCATGCCATGACGCAAAAGCTGCGGCAGATGCTGGCCATCGTGCAGGCCGATCCCGCGGTCGAGCACGTCGTCGGCTATACCGGCGTCGGCAGCGGCGGCGGCTACGGGCAGATCAACACCGCCTCGGTGTTCGTGTCATTAAAGCCGAGCTCGCAGCGCCCGCCGATCGATCAGGTGATTGCGCGGCTGCGGCCGAAGCTGGCGCGAGTGCCCGGCGGCCGTCTCTTCATGTTTCCCATCCAGGACATCCGCGCCGGCGGCCGGCAGAGCAATGCGCAATATCAATACACGCTGCAAGCCGACAATCCCGACGAGCTCGTCGCCTGGACCCCGAAGCTGGTCCGCGCCCTCGAACGCAGCCCGGTGCTCGCAGATGTGAACTCCGATCAGCAGCAGAAAGGCTTGCAGACCAATCTCGTCATCGATCGCGATGCCGCCGCGCGTTTGGGCATCACGCCGGCTCAGATCGACAATACACTCTACGATGCGTTCGGGCAGCGCCAAGTCTCGGTGATCTACAGCGCCATCAATCAATATCACGTCGTCATGGAAATCGATCCGCGCTTTACCCGCGATCCGACTTCGCTCAAAGACATTTACGTTTCGACCTCCGGCGGCGGCGCGGCCGGGACCGCCACCTCAAACCTACCCTCGGGAACGGTGAAAGCCACCGCTGTCAGCGGCTCCAGCACGAGCCCCTCAACGACCTCATCCGCGACCTACGTTGCGACCTCCACGACCGCCGCTGCAGCCGCCAACAACAATTCGGCGCGCAACGCCGCGATCAATGCGCTGGCCAATACCGGCAAGGGCGCCACTTCGTCCGGCGCGGCGGTGAGCACCGCCAGAGAGACCATGATCCCCCTTGCCGCCGTCAGCCATTACGCCCCCGGCAATGCGCCGCTATCGGTGAGCCATCAGGGCTTGTTTGTCGCCTCGACGGTTTCATTCAATCTGCCGCCCGGCGCTACACTCAGCCAGGCCGCGGCCGCGATCGACCAGGCGGTCAATGAGATTCATATGCCGGCCTCGATCCACGGCAGCCTTGCCGGGACCGCCCAGCAGTTCGCCAAGTCCATGCACAATGAATCGATCCTGGTGATCGCCGCGATCGCCGCCGTCTATATCGTGCTCGGCGTGCTGTACGAGAGCTACATCCATCCAATTACGATTTTGTCGACGCTGCCGTCCGCCGGCGTCGGCGCCTTCCTGGCGCTGTTGTTGTTTCACACCCAGTTCGACATCATCGGCACGATCGGCGTGATCCTGCTCATCGGCATCGTCAAGAAGAATGCGATCATGATGATCGACTTCGCCATCGAAGCGAAGCGCTCGCGCAATTTGAGCTCCTACGACGCGATCTTCCAGGCCTGCATGATGCGTTTCCGGCCGATCATGATGACCACGTCGGCGGCAATCCTCGGCGCGGTGCCACTGGCCCTGAGTTTCGGGGCGGGCGGTGAAATCCGCCGGCCGCTGGGCATATCGATCATGGGCGGATTGTTGATCAGCCAATTGCTCACGCTCTACACCACGCCCGTGCTTTATCTGTATCTCGATCGGCTCGGGCAATGGATGCTGCGGCAGCGCGCACGGCTGCTCCCGGGCCTATTCAGCCCGCCGCTGGCGCCGGCGGAGTGATACTTACCCTTGCCGCTTGCAAAGCGGTGGATGGCGGGGACAAACTCCGCCGTCACGAACAATGGGCCGACCCGCCTCAGCCGTCCAGCCGTCCATATGCCTCGGCAGGAGTCGGAATTTGCGGCAGCCTGGCGCAGGCGCCCACGGCCGCCCCTTAGGTTTGACTTACCGCGACGAGCCGGAAACACTTTTAGCGGATGTAGATCGGCTTGCGGCTATAGCAGCACGGGGTGGGCCATACCGGCCATCGCGGCCCGATCTGCGCGCGAATGCGCAACACCTTGTGGTGCAGATGGGTGATGACCGGTCCCTTGTAGCTGTCGTCAACATTCGGGTTCGCCTCCAAATAGGCGATCCGATTGTGCATGTGATAGATGACGCGGTGGCCAAGCCGCCAGCAACGGTCGGGGGCGCCGCAGCCGGCCAGCGCGGCCGATGTGTTTGCCGCAAACGCCATCGCGCTCAATGCCACCGTCCCACACAGAAACAGAATACGTCGCGTTCGCATCGTCCTGCTCCCGATACCCTGCGCGATGTTAGCTGGTGTCGCGGTTCGAGGAAACCGTTTTCGCGGCGCTCGTCCTCAGTGCGGAAGCGGAGAATTGCAATGGGATAAAGTCCGCGCCACAATGCGAGCCAACGGAAGTTGCGGCCCGCAAATCGAGAAAAAGCCGGCAAAAACGAGGGAGATCGGCCTTGCTCTCAAAGGAGGACAACGCGCTGCTCACGCGGGTCGGACCGGGAACGGCCATGGGCGCCCTGATGCGCCGCTACTGGATCCCGGCCGCGTTTGCGAACCAGATTGCCAAGCCGGGCGGGCCGCCGCTGCGGGTACGCCTTTTGGGCGAGAACCTGGTGATTTTCCGCGACACGTCGGGCCGCGTCGGCCTGCTCGACGAAAAGTGCCCACACCGCACCGCGTCTCTGTTCTTCGGCCGCAATGAGGCGAACGGCCTGCGTTGCGTCTATCATGGAATCAAATTCGACGTCGACGGCAACTGCGTCGACCTGCCGTGCGTGCCACAGATGAGCCAGGCGCACCGCGCCAACACCCAAAGGCAGCTCAAGGCCAAGGCCTATCCGTGCATCGAACGCGGCAAGGTGGTGTGGACCTATATGGGGCCGCCCGAGCACAAGCCGCAATTCCCCGAACTTGAATGGACGCTCGTTGCGCCGGCGCAACGCTACGCCACCCGCCACATCCAGGAGTGCAATTGGCTACAGGCGCTCGAAGGCGGCTTCGACGCCACCCATTTGAGCTTCCTCCATGGCGCCGAAGGCGATTCCAGCCGCCGCATCGTCGCCTCACTCTATGAGGTCATCCCGACCGATTTCGGCTTCGTGGTCGGCACCGGGCGCGATTGCGGCGACGACATCATCATGTGGAACATGAACGTGATGCTGGCGCCGTTCCATAAGATCATCTCGTCGATCCCGCACGCCGCCCACGTGTGGGCGCCGATCGACGACGAGAATACGATGCTCTACAGCATCGATTTTCATCCCTCGCGGCCGCTGACCGAAGAGGACCTCGCCCGCTCGAAATCGGGCGACGGCATCCATACCGAAAATATTGCGGGCACCGACTACGCGATCCGCAACCGCGCCAACGATTATCTGATCGATCGCGAATTGCAGGGGAGCGGCAGGTCCTATACCGGCATGAAGGGATTCGGCACGCAGGACTGCGCCATTCAGGAGTTGATGGGGCCGATCGCGGATCGCGGCGCTGAGCATTTGCTGGTCAGCGATGCAGCCATCGTCAAGATCCGGCGCTTGCTACTGCAGATGCTCAAGGATCACCAGGCGGGCAAGTCGCTGCCGGGGATGAATCCGGCAAGCTATCGGGCGCGGTCGGGGCGCTTCGAGGCGCCCAAGGGCGTGCCGTTCACCGTGGCGATGGCGCAGTTCATCCGCCGCGATACGCCGATCGCCGCCGAGTAGTACGAGTGATACGGCGCACGGCGCTCAACTGCCGTTTCCGGCAGCGGAGAGGGTGGGTGAGGGAATTCGCGCGTATGGTAAAAGGCGGCAGCGTCGGCAAATCGCCCGCCCTCCGCGGAGAGGTGAAGCACGGGCAGTCAACAATGGGAGGATACACATGAACGGCGCCGAAGTCGTCGCCGAGATTCTCAAGCGCGAGGGCACCGAATTTCTCTCCTGCTATCCGCGCAACCAGACCATCGAGCCGTGCGCGGCAATCGACATTCGGCCGATCCTGTGCCGGCAGGAGCGCGTGGGCGTCGGCATTGCCGACGGCTACAGTCGCATCAAGCGCGGCAAGAACAACGGCGTGTTTGCCGCCCAGGCCGGACCCGGCATCGAGAACGCCTTTCCCGGTATCGCGCAGGCCTTTTCCGAGAACGTCCCGATCCTCGTCATCGCCGGCGGCCTGCCGCTCAAGCGGTACTATGTGCGCCCGGTCTTTCGCGCCGCCGAGGTTTATCGCGCCGTGACCAAATGGTCGGCCCTTGCGCACAACGTACAGGAAGTACCCGACCTCATGCGCCGCGCCTACCATGCCATGCGTTCGGGCAAGGCCGGCCCGGTGCTGATCGAGGTGCCCGACGAGGTGTTTGAGGCCGAATTCCAGGGCCCGCTCGATTACCAGCCAGTACCCGTGCAGCGCGCCGCGCCCGATCCCGAGGCCGTCAAAAAGGCCGCCGAGATGCTGCTTGCCGCCAGGCGGCCGCTCCTGTGGGCGGGTCAGGGTATCCACTATGCCGACGCCGGCGACCGGCTCGCCGCCCTCGCCGAACTCATCCCGGCGCCGGTTGTGGCCACCAACCCCGGCAAGAGCGCGATCCCCGACAGCCACCCGTTGGCGCTCGGCGGCGCCACCCGCTCGCGCTCAAAAGTGTTTGCTGACTTCATGCAGAACGCCGACCTCGTCTTCGCCATTGGCTCGAGCCTGACGGTGACCAATTTCGGTCCCGCCGTGCCGCCGGGAAAGACAATCATCCATTCGACCAACGACGCCGGCGACATCAACAAGGAATATCGCGCCGATCACGCGCTCCTGGGCGACGCGGCCCTGGTCATCGACGCGCTCATCGCCGAACTCGGCAAGCGCAAGGGTCCGCGCGGCGGGAATGCGCTCGCCTCGCTGAAAGAGGAAGTCGCGGCCGGCAAAAAAGCGTGGCTCGAGGCCTGGGCGAAATTTTTCGATTCCGACGAAGTTCCGCTCAACCAATACCGCGTGATTCGCGACCTGATGCGCGCGCTGCCCCGCGACAACGTGATCATCACGCACGATTCCGGAAGCCCGCGGGAGCAGATGATCCCCTTCTGGGAGACGACCGCCGCGGGCTCCTATATGGGTTGGGGCAAATCGACTCAGCTCGGCTACGGGCTCGGCATTACCATGGGAGCCAAGCTCGCCGCGCCGGGAAAACACTGCATCAACGTCATGGGTGACGCCGCGATCGGCATGACCGGCATGGATATCGAGACCGCCGCGCGCAATCGCATCGCCATTCTCACCATCGTGTTCAACAACGGCGTGATGGGCGCCGAGCGAGAAGTGCTGAAGATCTCCGACGCGAAATACGGCGCCATGACAGTGGGCGGCAATTACCAGAAAGTCGCCGAAGGGCTCAACGTCGCCGCAACGCGCGTTGACAAGCCAGGCAACATTGTGGGCGCGATTAAGGAGGCGGTCGCCGTAACCGAGAAAGGCGCGCCGTTCCTGCTCGAATTCATCGTCAAGGAAGGCCGCGACTTCTCCCGATATGCCTGAGGAGAAGAGCGGGTCCATGCGGACGATGCTGAGCTACATTGAGCGCCAGGGTGATGCCAAATCCAGCCGCCGCCTTCTCCGCGCATTACGGCGAAAGCGGCACTCCCGTGCCGGAGGAAGCGGGTCCCGCAACGGCCCCTTGCGCGCCAGCGCGACGACCGCAAGCGGCGGGAGCGGGTCTTGAGCAGCTCATCCTTCAATACAAATGACCTATCTCGCCGGATGTGGCTCGCGCAGCTGATCGCCTGCGTCGTCGCCTCCCCGTTCGCCGGCGTGGCAGAAGAACGGAAATCGAGCGAGGCCGGTTTCTACAAGGACAAGACTATCGTCCTAATCACCAGCACCGGCCCCGGCGGCACCTACGATCTGGTCGCCCGCCTGATCGCGCGCCACATGCCGCGCCACATCCCCGGCCATCCCACCATGATCGTCGAGAACATGCCCGGGGGCGGCAACGTGCTCGCCACCAACTACATGTACAACATCGCGCCAAAGGACGGCACCGCGATTGCCACCATCCACAGCGCCATGCCGTTGCACCAGGTTCTTGATCCAGCCGAGGTGCGCTACGACGTCAGCAAATTCGACTGGCTCGGCTCCACTGGGCCGCAGAACGAGGTGGTCTTCGTCTGGCACAGTGCCGGCATCACGACGCTGCAGGACGCCATGCGCAGGCAGATCGTGCTCGGCGGCACCGGCGTGGGCTCCACCCTCGTCATTCTTCCAACGGTGATGAACAACCTGCTCGGCACGCGGTTCAAGATTGTGACCGGCTATCGCACCTCCGAAGAGGTCAATATCGGTATGGAGCGTGGCGAGGTGCAGGCGCGCGCCTTCAGCATCGATTCGATTACCAGTCAGCACCCGGATTGGATCGCAGACCACAAAATCGTCTTTCTGGCTCAGGCCGGCGCCAAGCGCGCCAGGGCGATCCCCGACGTTCCGCTGCTGAGCGAGCTTGCCGGCACCGCGGAGCAACGCAAAATCTTTCAGCTCATCTCTTCGGCGCCGGCGCTTGGTCAGCCCTATGTGGCACCGCCCGGCGTGCCGGCGGACCGGCTCGCCATTTTGCGAAAAGCCTTCACGGCGACACTGACGGACCCAGCTTTCCTCGCCGACGCGAAGAAGATTCGCTTTCTCGTCGAGCCGATGAGCGCCGCTGAAGTGGCGAAAATCGTGTACGACACCGTCCACGCGCCCGCCGACATCGTCGCCAAAGCCAAGGCCGCCATGGGCATGGCGGAGCGATGATGCGTTTCAGGCATCCATTCCGCTGCGGTGAAGCCCGCGCGGCCGCTTGATCATGCCTTCGCGGATCGTTGCGCTAGGCGCTGTTCCGGGCCGCGCGGTTTCGATCAGAAACGCGTCCCCATCGATAGCGTGCCGACCGCGGCTTGATCCGCGTGCGCAGGACACGCTCACCAGCACGAGGAAGCCTGCGAATTTACATCGGCACTGTCATTGTCGCGCTCCCGGACACCGCCTGGCCCAGCAACGTTGACTCGTGCGCCAAATTGCCTTTCGTTGCCTCGCTCCGGCGACAATCAGGAGAAGCGCATTGTCCGAAGCGGATACGATCCACCTGGCCGCCGATCTTTCCTTTCTCCACACCGACTATTTGTGGCGGATGCCGGGCTCGTGGATCGGCTATCCCTATTACGGCACGTCCGAGTTCTATGAAGACATCGCACAGATCGCCGCGCGCGGGGTGATGGACATGCTGTTTTTCGGCGACACCGGCGGCACCTCGGAGGATTACGGCGGCACGCATGAGGCCGTAGTGCGCTACGGCGCCAAATGGCCGCGTCATGACATGACGCCGATGATACCGCTGATGGCCAAGGCGGCATCCGGCGTCGGCTTCGCACTGACGTTGTCGACGACGTACCACCATCCGTTCCATTGCGCGCGGCTGTTCAACGCGCTCGACCACGTCACCCGCGGCCGCATCGCCTGGAACGCCGTCACCTCAGCCTACAAAAACGAAGCCGCCAATTACGGTTTCGACGTGATGATAGATCACGACGAGCGCTATGTGCGCGCGCAAGAATTTCTCCAAGTGGCCTGCAAATTGTGGGACAGCGTCGAGCCGGACGCGCTGGTGCTCGACCGCGAAAAAGGACTCTATGGTGATCCTGACAAGGTGCACCGCATCGATCATCGCGGCCGCTATTTCAACGTGCGTGGACCGCTTCCTGCCTTGCCCTCCCCGCAACGGCGGCCAGTCATCATCCAGGCCGGCCTGTCTGCGCCGGGACTGGATTTGGCCGCCGCTTACGCCGAGCTGCAGTTCTCCACCCGCCGCACGCTGCCCAGCATGCAGCAGCATCGCGCCGCGCTCGATGCCGCCTTGGCGTCGGTCGGCCGCAAGCCGCGCGACATCGGCATTCTCTGGTCGATCCGCGTCCAGGTCGCGGAATCGGAGACCGACGCGCTGGAGAAGGAGCGGCGCTACCTCGATGCGATTCCGTCGGAGGCCGGACTGGTGGAAATGTCAGCCCAATACGGCGTCGACTTCTCGACTGCCAGGCCCGGCATGCGGCTCGCCGACTTCGCCGAGGAGGTGCGCGCGCAAAAAGGCAATCTCGGCAGCTTCGACGAATTGCTCAAGACCGTCGATCCTAGGCAATCCTTGCAGGAATTCGCGCGTCGCTTCCTGGTCGATCGCATCCTGGTCGCCGCCGGAACACCCAAAACCATCGCCGACAGGCTGGAGGAATTGCATTTCGCCACCGGCGCCAATGGCGGCTTCATTCTCGGTCGCGGCTATTCGGCGATGGACAACATTCGGCAATTCGTCGAATACGTCGTTCCCGAACTGCAGCGGCGGGGGCTGGCGAAAAGCAAATACGCCGGGCCCACGCTGCGCGAAAATCTTAATGCGTGAGGTGAGCGGACGCGCGGCTTTGGGCGCCCGACGCAGCTTGAGCGGGATGAGTTAAGATCGAGGGGCCTGGTTTCGCTTTGCCTCGCCGCACGGGAGAGGTCGAGCAAGCGAGCAGGCGAGGGCGAGCTGTTTCGGCGCAGTCGGCTCTCACAGTCTCGAAATCCTTAGTCCAGCCCTTCTCCCCCCTGGAAGCGGGGTATGGTGACGCGTCGCAGGAGGTCGTTATGCGCATCCTTGTGGTCGGCGCCGGGGCGATCGGCGGCTATTTCGGCGGCAGGCTGCTGCAGGCCGGCCGCGAGGTGACTTTTCTGGTGCGCTCGCGGCGCGCCGCACAGCTTGCAAAAACTGGCCTCGTCATCCGCAGCCGGTTCGGTGATGCGGATCTGCCATCGCCGCGCACCGTGACCGCCGAGGCGCTGCGTGCGCCTTTCGATCTCATCGTGCTGAGCTGCAAGTCCTATGATTTGGCAGACGCCGCGGAGTTGTTCGCGCCGGCCGTGGCAAGCACCACCGCCATCCTGCCGCTCCTCAACGGGATGAGGCAGATCGATTTTCTCACCGCCCGTTTCGGCGACAGCGCCGTGCTCGGCGGGCTTGCCGTCATCTCGACAACGCTCGACCCCGAGGGGCGCGTCATCCACCTTAACGACTTGCACATGATAGAATTCGGCGAGCGCGACGGAGCCCGCTCTGCGCGGATCGAAGCCGTTGCGGCGGCATTGTCGGGCGCCGGTTTCGACGCGCGGCGGAGCAACAATATTGTGCAGGAGATGTGGGACAAGTGGGTGTTGATCGCCGCGACCGCCGGCATCACCTGCCTGATGCGGGCTGCCGTCGGCGACATCGTAGCCGCCGGCGCCGCCGATCTCACCATGGCTCTGCTCGATGAGTGCTGCGCCATCGCCGCCGCGCAAGGTTTCGCGCCGTCCGCAGCGAACGTGGCGCGCATGCGCGGCATGCTCACTGCGCCGGGGTCGACTTTTGCCGCCTCGATGCTGCGCGACATCGAGGGCCGCGCGCCGATCGAGGCCGACCATATCATCGGCGACCTGACGCGACGCGTCGGCAGGCAGCGCGAGCATGCATTGCTGCGCATTGCCGAGGCGCATTTGCGCGCTTACGAAGCGCGGCGTGCCCGTGAAGCCGCCGCCGCCCCGGCCTCGGCAACCCCGATCAGCGTGGAACGCCGGTGACCTCCACGATTGCAGCGCCGACTGCCGCGCGAATGGTCGAAACCGCGCTCAGCGGCTATGAGTTGCTCAACGATCCGCGCCTCAACAAGGGCACGGCATTCACCGATTCCGAGCGCGAGGAATTCGGGCTGCATGGGCTGTTGCCCCCGCACGTCGCCACGCTCGACTGGCAGGTCAAGCGCCGGCTCGACGCCTTTCGCGGGCTCGGCAGCGATCTGCAAAAATACATCTTTCTGCGCGGCCTCCAGGACAGCAACCAAACGCTGTTCTACGCGCTGCTCACCCGCAACATCGAAGAGATGATGCCGATCGTCTATACGCCGACTGTCGGCCTCGGCTGCCAGCTGTTCAGCCGCATCTTCCGCAAGCCGCGTGGGCTGTTCTTGAGCATGCCGCTGAAAGACCACATCGCCGGCATTTTGCGGAATTCGCACTTCGACGGCATCGAGTCGATCGTGGTCAGCGACGGCGAGCGCATCCTCGGGCTCGGCGATCAGGGCGCCGGCGGCATGGGCATCCCGATCGGCAAGCTCTCGCTCTACAGCGCCTGTGCGGGCCTGCATCCCTCGACCACGCTGCCGGTGCTGCTCGACGTCGGTACGGACAATGCCGACCATCTAAGCGACCCGCTTTATATCGGGTGGCGGCACGAGCGCGTGCGCGGCGCCGCTTATGATGATCTCGTCGACACTTTCGTCGAAGCGGTGCGGGCGCGCTGGCCCCACGTGCTGCTGCACTGGGAGGATTTTGCCATCGGCAACGCCAATCGCCTGCTGGCGCGCTACCGCGACCGCCTGTGTTCCTACAACGACGACATCCAGGGCACCGCGGCCATTGCGGTCGGCACGCTGCTCGCGGCGATGAACGTCACCGGCGAGCCGCTTACGCGTCAGTGCATCGCAGTGCTCGGCGCCGGCTCGGCCGGCACCGGAGTGAGCGCACTGCTGCTGCGCGCCATGGTCGAAGCCGGCGCGGACGAGCACGACGCGCGCGGCCGCTTTTATCTGGTCGATCGCGACGGCCTGCTGGTCGAAGACATGGCGGGACTGCAGCCGTTTCAGATGCCGTTCGCGCAAGCGCGCGAACGGATCGCCGGCTGGAGGCTAAAATCGTCCGACCGCATCGATCTTACCGACGTGATCGCGAACGAGCATCCTACGGTGCTCATCGGCACGTCCGGACAGGCGCATGCCTTTTCAGAAACGATGGTGCGCGCGATGGCAAACCACGTACCAATTCCGGTCATCTTTCCGCTCTCCAATCCGACCGACCGCAGCGAAGCCTCTCCGCAAAACCTTCTCGCCTGGACTGAAGGTCGTGCGGTGATCGGGACCGGAAGCCCGTTCGCGCCGCTTAAGCGCAACGGAAGCGAATTCCGCGTCGACCAGACCAACAACGCCTACGTCTATCCTGGCATCGGCCTAGGTGCCATTGCCGCACGAGCGCGACGCATCTCCGACCGGATGTTTCTTGCCGCCGCGCGAGTGCTGGCCGAACTCTCTCCGGCGCGGCGCGACCGCAACGCCAATCTGCTGCCACCACTCGTCGAGTTGCGCAAAATCTCCTTTCAGGTCGCAGTCGCCGTGGCCCGATGCGCGCAGGCCGAGGAGCCGGCGCCGTGGCTTGCCGACGACGAAATCGAAGCTGCCGTCGCAGCGAAAATGTGGGAGCCGGTCTACGCGCCCTATCGGCGGCTGCGCAGCCGCATCGCGACTGAGCAGCGCCGTGCGCCAGGAGGCTGATATCCGCAAGCCCCGCTGCTTGAGCGGATTGCCGCGTTGCGGGTTGCGCTCGCTTTGACGAAGCGCACCATCTTAAGCTCGTGTGTTCAGCTTCAGAAGTTAGAATCAATCTTAACAAGCTGAAATATAGAATCCCTCTAACCTACGGAAATATTTGGATTTATCTTGACATCATTGAGCCACAACAGGCATTCGTACGTGCGAGAGCAGCGCGTGAGCGCGCGCTGCACCCGGCAGGGACGAAACGATGCCGATATTTCAGGACAAGGGCGCAGAGCGGTGTTGCGCACTCGCCGTGATCGCGATGGCTGGCGGTGCGCTTTGCAACGCGAACCCTGCACAAGCACAGAACGCCTTCCCCGAGCTGGAGACCAAATATATTTTCGGCGGCTTCACCATCGGATCGTCAACCGACGAGGGAGGTGAAAAGGCGTTCGAGCCGGCAACAGAAGCCGATTTCGGCAAGCACAGCGGGCACTACGCGGCAGCCGAGACCGAGCTTGAATTCGAGTATACGCCGACGCAGTTCCTGCAGATCGAGCTTGCTCCAACAGTCTCGTCTTACGATATCGGTGGCGTGCCCGGCCTCGATAACCGCCACATGAGCGGCATCAACGGATTTGAGGGCGACATCCGCTCGGTCATTCTCGACCGCGGACCTTCGCCGTTCGCCGTCACCGCGTCGTTTGAGCCTCAATTCCACAGCCTCGATGAGACGAGCGGCGTGAGAGTGATGAATTACGGGCTTGAGAACAGGCTCGAGGCGGATGCCGAACTGATCAAGAACCGCTTGTACTTCGGCTCCAATCTGCTCTACGAGCCAGAGACCACGCGCAGCTATGCGGGTGCATGGGACAACGAATTGACCTTCGGCATGTCTTCGGCGCTCGCCTATCAGATCATTCCCACAATCGTCGTCGGCGCCGACCTGTGGTATTTGCGGCATTATGCGGGCATCGGGTTCAATACCTTCACCGGCGATGCTATTTATCTCGGTCCCACCTTTTATTGGCATATCACGCCCAAAGTGCTGATGAGCGCGGCCTGGGAAACGCAGATCGCTGGCCACGAGGTCGGACCGGCACCGGGCAATCTCGATCTGACCGATTTTTCCCGCGCCCGCGCGCGGATTCTGTTCGAGTTCGAATTCTGAGCGCCAGCGAACGCGAGCCCGATAGGAGTGAGTGACATGAAGACGGAACGCGAGCACCTCGCGCTGATTGTCGGAGCAACGCTGGCCTTCGCAGCGATTGGCGCGTGCGCGAGCGGCCTGCACGCGCAAGAGGCCGCGGCGGCTGCGATCTCCGTCAAAGGCCACCATTTTCAGCCGGCGCAGATCAAGGCTCCCGCCAACAGGCCGCTTTCCATACGGGTAACGAATTTCGACGCGGCGGCAATGGAATTCGAAAGCGTATCGCTGCGGGTCGAAAAGGTAATTGCGTCCGGCGGCAGCGGTATCGTCTCTATCCGTCCTCTGTCGGCCGGCCGCTACGAATTTTACGATGATTTCCACCAGCAAACGCGGGGCACGCTGGTGGTGCGCTGAGTTCTTGCCTTCATTGTCGTGAGGTCGGCGCGTCGCTGCTTTGCTCATGGGCGGAGCTTGGCGCTCGCCAACGCGATCAACGCACATGCCAACGCGGCACTGAATTGCAGCTGATTGGCGATTCCGCAAGACGCTGGGTTGCTCGAAGTGACTTCGGGATGACGTTAAGTTCGAGCGGCTGCAACTGCAGAAAACACGCGCTCAAAGCGCGCGGAATGCACTTTCGGGTATCCGCATTCGAGCGCATCCGTCAGCAAGATTTTGCGCGCAGGCTTGCCCGTTGTGGTTGAAACGTCGGCTTCGTTCCTTGCCGCGCTGACCGCCTGTTATGCGGCCGACTGATGCCGCTCGCCAGGGTTCCCGCTTTGCGCGCCTTCAGAAAGGAACACACTCGCCGTTTCGGAATGCGAAGAGGTGGGTGTTCTTGGTTTGGCGAGCCCGACCCGAAACGGAGCCGCGCTGTCTTATCAGCCTGCGGCCGAGGCACTCGCCCCCGACATGAACACCTTTTTGAGCATCTCACGCTCGATGGGCTTCTGCAGAACGGGAACTTTGCGGAACCGGGCATCGACACTTTCAGCGTCATAGCCGGTGATGAACACGAAAGGCACGCCGCGCGCGGCCAATGTGTCGGCGATCGGATAGACCGCGCCGTCCCCCAGATTAATATCGAGCACGGCGGCTTCGAATTGGCCGTCTACCGCTTTCGCCGCGGCCTCGGTCGCTGTGCAGACCGGGCCGACAACGCGGTAGCCGAATTCGGCGAGGCATTCCTGGATCATCATCGCGACCAGGGCCTCGTTCTCGACCACAAGCACCCGCGGCTTGCTCGTCATTCTTAATGCGCTCATCGCACCGTTGCCTTCCCGGAACCTCGGCGCGCCCGAAAATTCCCGTGATGTCATTATGTTGCGGTGCGGTATTGAAAAGCTGCAGCGCAAGCCTTTGGAGTCCCAGGCAAATGTCGTCTCGCCGTCGAGCTGCTGCTCGATGCTGGCGCGAATGACGCGCAAGCCGAAGCTTTTTGCCGATGGCGGTTCGATTTCCGGCCCGCCGCTTTCAACCCAGTTAAGGACCAGCGCTTGCGGCAGCAATTCCCACGTCAGGGTGACCCTGCCCCGCTCCGACGACAGCGCTCCGTGCTTGGCAGCATTGGTCGCAAGCTCGTGCAGGGCGAGCGCAAGGCCCTGCGCGGTTGAGGGCTGCAGGGAAATATCGGCACCTTGCATCACGATCTTGTCGCCAGTCCGATAAGGCGCCAGCTCCTCGCCGACCAGTGTCGTAAGGTCGGCGCCGTTCCAGCGCGAGTCGGACAACAGTGTGTGGGCGCGCGCCAGGGCCTTGATGCGGCCCTCGATGGCGGCGATGTAATCCTCAACACTGTTTGCCCGTGTCAGGCGGATAATCGATTGGATCACGGCGAGTGCATTGCGCGCCCGATGATCGACCTCGCGGGCGAGCAGGCTCTGACGCTCTTCGGCTTCCTTGCGGTCGGTAATGTCGACGGTGACGCCGCTGATGCGAACCACGCGGCCGGCGCGGTCGAGACTGGCCGCGGCGGTACCGGTACACCAGCGCATTTCACCATCGGGACGAAACACGCGAAACTCGGCGTGCTGCGTACGCGCATTTTTGGACATGCGCTTGACCATGCGCAGCAGATGCTGCCAATCGTCATGGTGCACGAGGCTGCGAACGTTGTCGGTGGTAAGATGGAACCGGGCAGGATCTACGCCGAAGATGCGATACTGACCCTCGTCCCATTTCAATTCCCTGGAACCGACTTCCCACTCCCACGACCCCATCTGCCCGGCGGCGAGCGCCAGGCTGCGGCCCTGCTCGCTCTGCTTGAGCCGCGCATTGGATGCTTCGAGCTCGGCTGTGCGCTCGGCAACACCGCGCTCGAGCTTGGCATTTAGTTGCTCGAGTTCCCGGGTCTTGCGAAACAGCTCGGCGAAAATGCGCACCTTGGCGCGCAAAAGGTCGGGAACCACCGGCACCGGAACGTAATCGACGGCGCCCAATTGATAGCCGCGTAGGCGGTCGACATCGGTCACCTGGACGGCGGAAATGAAGATGATCGCAGTCTTCTGGAACCGCGGGTGCTCGCGGATCAGCGCCGCCAACTGAAACCCGTCGAGTTCCGGCATGCATACGTCGATCAGCACCACGGCAACGTCATTCTTGAGCAGGAATGCCAGCGCTTCGCGAGCCGAAGCCGCCTTGACGAGGTTCTCGTTGAGGCTTTTGAGGATTACCTCGTACGCGAGCAACTTTTCCGACTGGTCATCGACCAGAAGAACATTGACTTTCTGGGCCATGGCCGATCCGCCTAGCGATGCAGCCACATCCGCATCGCGGACAGCAGCTGCTCTGTATTGACCGGCTTGGCCAGATAGTCCGACGCGCCGGCCTCAAGGCACTTCTCGCGGTCGCCCTTCATTGCCTTAGCGGTCAGGGCAATGATGGGCAGGCGGCGATGCGCCTTGCTCTGTCGAATCCGCTCGATCGTCTGATAACCGTCCATTTCGGGCATCATGATGTCCATCAGCACAATGGCCAGCGACGGCGTCTCCTCGGTCAGCGCGATCGCCTCGCGCCCTGTGGTTGCAGTGAGCACCTTCATGCCGCGGCGTTCGAGCGCGCTTGCGAGCGCGAAAATGTTCCGCGGATCGTCATCAACGAGAAGGACCGTGCGACTCACCAGATCCTCGTCCGAAGAGTGCAGCTTGTCGAGCATCTGCTGCTTGTCCGGCGGCAGATCGGTAACGATACGGTGCAGGTACAGAGCGGTTTCGTTGAGTAGCCGTTCCGGCGATTCGACGCCCTTGACGACCATCGAGCGCGCCATGGTGTGCAGCTGTGCATCCTCCTCGGCCGACAATTCGCGGCCGGTGAACACCACGACTGGGACAGTGGCCAGCGCCGGTTCGGCCCGCATGCGCTCCAGCACCTGAAAGCCTGAGATGTCGGGCACGCGCAGATCGAGCACCACGCAGTCGAACGGATCTTTTTTGAGCAGGTTAAGCGCTTCGCCGCCGCTCGCGACATTGACGATTTCGATATCGTCATGGCCGAGCAGTTCACCGATCCTGATTTGCTCGGCGGGATTGTCCTCCACCACCAACAACCGCTTGCGACGCTGCTCGATGAACTCCTTGAGGCGCGTGAGCGCCTCGGCAATGCCCTCGCGCGTGGTCGGCTTGGTCACGAACGAGAAGGCGCCGCGCGCCAATCCGTGCTGGCGGCCTTCGTCGAGGGTGACGATTTGCACCGGGATGTGGCGGGTCAACGGATTCTGCTTGAGCTCGGCGAGCACGTTCCAGCCGAGCATGTCGGGGAGGAAGACGTCGAGCGAGATGGCGATGGGCTGATACTGCTTGGCGAGGTTGATCGCATCGTTGCCGCGCATGGCGAGCAACGTCTTAAATCCCTTTTGGCGCGCCAGATCGATGAGAATGCGCGCATCATGGGGATTGTCCTCGACGATCAGCAGAATGGGATCGCCGGCCTTTACGTCGAGCCGGTCATCGGGAATCGGCTCGACGGCGCGCTCGGTGGGCAGCTGCCGTGCGAACAGCTGGGCAGCGGGCGTGCTCGCGGCCGCGGCTCGGAGCGGAGCGCTCCGGCCGACATATTTGATCGGCAGATAGAGCGTGAAGGTCGAGCCGGCTCCTGGCGCGCTGCGCAGATGGATTTCGCCGCCCAGCAGGCTTGCCAATTCGCGGCTAATGGCCAACCCCAAGCCGCTGCCGCCGTATTTGCGGCTGGTGGAGGCATCGGCCTGCTGGAACGCTTCGAAGATGATCTTCTGCTTCTCCGGAGGAATGCCGATGCCGGTGTCGTTGACCTCGAACGCGACCACCGCGGGGGCCTGACTGAGCACCGGGTGATCGGACCTCCAGCCGCTCGTCGCCGCGCTCACATTGAGGCGAACGCCGCCTTGCGCGGTGAACTTGAAGGCGTTCGACAACAGGTTCTTGAGCACCTGCCGCAGGCGTTTGGTGTCGGTGACGATGCTGCGGCCAAGATTGGGATCGACGAGGACGTCGAACGAGAGCTGCCGCGTCTCCGCTTCGTGAGCGAACGGCCGCGCCACGCTGTCCACGAGGCTGGCAAAGAACACCTCCTCGGCGTCGACCGTGACCGTTCCGGACTCGATCTTCGACAGGTCGAGGATGTCGCTGATGAGGTTGAGCAGATCGGTGCCGGCGCCGTGAATGGTGCGGGCGAACTCGACCTGCTTGGGCGAGAGATTGCCTTCCGGGTTCCCCGCAAGCTGCTGGCCGAGAATGAGGATCGAGTTGAGCGGCGTGCGCAGCTCGTGCGACATGTTGGCCAAGAATTCCGATTTGTACTTCGACGTGAGCGCAAGCTCGGTGGCCTTTTCCTCGAGCGAGCGACGTGCCTGCTCGATCTGCTGGTTCTTGCGCTCCACCTCGACGTTTCGCTCCGCAAGCTGCTGCGCCTTCTGTTGGAGCTGCTCATTGGTCTGCTGCAGCTCGCGCTGCTGGGCCTGCAACTCAGCGGCAAGCTGCTGCGATTGCTTGAGCAGCCCCTCGGTCCGCATCGTCGCCTCGATGGAGTTTATCACGATGCCGACTGACGTGGTGAGCTGGTCGAGGAACAACGTCTGCAACGCAGTGAACTCATGGATGGAAGCGAGTTCGATCACCGCCTTAACCTCATTCTCGAACAAGACCGGCAGCACAATGAGGTTCCGGGGCCGCGCCTTGAACAGAGCCGAGCTGATCGGCACCGCGTCGGCGGGCATTTCAGTGATCAGCATGCGCCGCTTGTCGAGCGCGCATTGGCCGATCAGCCCCTCGCCGATGCGCACGGCCCGCGGAGGGCCGTTAGCGCCGTCGTCGGCGTAGGTGGACAGGAGCACAAGATACTTTTCTCCTTCGCCTTCAACCGAATAGATGACGGCCTGATGTGCATTCACTAACGGGGTGAGTTCCGAAAGCAGCAGCCGCCCCACTGTTGTCAGATCACGCTGGCCCTGGAGCATATTGGTGAATTTCGTCAGGTTGGTCTTGAGCCAGTCCTGCTCGGCACTGCGGTCGGAGGTAAGCAACAGATTGTCGCACTGCTCCGTGAGGTTGGCTGCCATCACCTTGACGGTGTCAGTCAAATCCTTCCAGGTACCGGCGACGCCGCGCACCAAAGCCTGGCCGCCAGCCACACGCTCGGTGCCAACGTCACGGGCGACGCGGATGACTTCCGAGGCGAAGGCGTTGAGCTGATCCACCATGGTGTTGATGGTGTTCTTCAGTTCGAGTATTTCGCCCTTCACGTCGACCGTGATCTTGCGCGAGAGGTCGCCGCGGGCCACGGCGGTGGTAACCTCGGCGATGTTGCGGACCTGCGTGGTCAAATTCGCCGCCAGAAGGTTGACGTTCTCGGCGATGTCTTTCCAGGTGCCGGCGACACCGGGCACCACCGCCTGACTGCCGAGGCGGCCCTCGGTACCGACCTCGCGGGCCACTCGGGTCACTTCCGCGGCGAAGGAGCGCAGCTGCTCCACCGTATTGTTGAGCGTGTCCTTCGAGAGCAACATTTCGCCGCGCACGTCGACCGTTATCTTTTTCGACAGGTCGCCGCTCGCGATCGCAATCGCGACCTCGGCGATATTGCGCAGCTGCGCGGTCAGATTGCCGGCCATGCAATTGACGCTATCAGTCAAGTCCTTCCAGGTGCCGGCTACGCCCGGCACCACCGCCTGGCTGCCGAAGCGACCCTCGGTACCGACCTCACGGGCCACGCGCGTCACCTCGCCGGCAAAGGTGTTGAGCTGATCGACCAGGGTGTTGATGGTCTCTTTGAGCTGCAGAATTTCTCCGGAGACGGTAACGGTGATTTTTTTGGACAGATCGCCGCCGCCAATGGCGCTGGCCACTTCGGCGATGTTGCGCACCTGCGCGGTGAGGTTGGCCGCCATGAAGTTGACACTGTCAGTCAAATCCTTCCAGGCGCCGCCGACGCCAGGCACCTGCACATGGCCGCCAAGCTTGCCTTCGGTGCCGATCTCGCGAGCGATGCGGGTGACTTCCGAGGCGAAGGCGTTAAGCTGATCGACCATCGTGTTGATGGTGTCCTTGAGCTGCCGAATCTCGCCGCGCACATCGACGGTGACCTTGCGGGACAGGTCGCCGCGCGCCACCGCCGTGGTCACGCAGGCAACGGCACGCACCTGATCGCTGAGATTACTGCACATGACGTTGACCGAATCGGTCAAGTCTTTCCAGGTGCCGGCCACGCCCGGCACCATCGCCTGACCGCCGAGTTTGCCCTCACTGCCGAGCTCGCGCGCCACGCGCGTCACCTCGGAGGCGAACGAGCGCAGCTGATCCACCATCGTATTGATAGCCTCCTTGAGCTGTAGGATCTCGCCACGGGCGTCGACGGTGATCTTCTTCGACAGGTCGCCGTTCGTCACCGCGATCGTGACCTCGGCGAGGTTGCGCAGCTGCGCGGTGAGATTGGAGGCCATCGAGTTGACGCTCTCGGTGAGCTCCTTCCAGACGCCGGTGACGCCGTCCACCTGCGCCTGGCCGCCGAGCTTGCCCTCGGCGCCGACCTCGCGTGCCATGCGCGTCACCTCCGAAGTGAACGCGCCCAGCTGCTTGATCATGGTGTTGACGATTTGGGCCGAGCGCAGGAACTCGCCCTTGAGCGGTCGGCCGTCGACCTCCAGGCTCACAGTGCGCAGGAGATCGCCTTGCGCCACCGCCGCAATGGCGCGGGTCACCTCCATGCTCGGCCAGAGCAGATCATCGATGAGCGAGTTGATCGAGGCTTCCATCTCGCCCCAGATGCCCTCGACAACGCCGAACCGCACGCGCTGGCGGGTTCGTCCTTCTTTGCCGATCACCTGCCCCACGAGCTCGAACTGCTTGGCCATGCGCTGGTTGGCGCCGACGATCTCGTTGAACGTATCGGCGATCTTGCCCATGATTCCGACGCGGTCGCCTTCCATGCGCACGGAGAAATCGCCGACCCGCATCGCCTGGAGCGCACGCAGAAGTTCGACCAGGCCGGGAGTGTCGCCGTTGAGCGCCGGATCCGAAGCCTGTAGCGGCGCAGAACCATTGGCGCTGGACTGGCCGACGGTCTTTTCAGAATCTTCCATGGCAGTCTCCGGAGTACCGGATGCGCGCATCGAGCCGAATGCGATCATCGCAAAGGCGACTCTGCCGCCGTCGGCCGGCGGCCCCGGCCGGCTTGTGGGTCGGCACGGTAGTTCCGCCGACCCGAAGGCGCATAACCCAGCCTCGCAGCGCCGCAGCGCGGCGACTGTCGCGATAACGTGCGGTGGAACCGATGCAATTTCCCCCTCACGGCCAAAGTCCCCGCTTTTTTGGCATGACGCCAAACGCGGCCCGATAGCAGCGGTTCCGCCAAACACGCTGCGGCGCGAAAAATTTTGTCGCTGGGTTACCGGTTCCTTTTCAGGAGCGCGACCGGCCGCGCTTTGCACTGCAGCAGCACGAAAGGCGCCGAAAGCTCGCTTGGGCGGTGGTACCCCGCCCGTTATAGTCGAACCCGGCCCGCGCCTCCGCCAGAAGACGCGGGGCGATAAACAGGCCAAACGGGGTGGAACAATGATCCAGGGATGCACTTTGCGAAAGCTGGTCGGGAGCCGGCACGCCTTCACACTCGCGGTTGCCGCAACGCTTACCGGTGCGACGCCGCTCGCCTTGGCCCGGCCGGCGGCGGCCGCTCAATACGTGATGAAATTCGGCACCGCCACAATGAACGAGGGACAGCACCAGTTCCTTAAGTTCTATAAAGAGCAGGTCGAGCAGGCTTCGGGCGGCCGCATCGAAGTGCAGATCTATCCCAACAGCCAGCTCGGCCCCATCCCGCGCGAGATCGAGGGCGTGCAACTCGGCAGCATTCAGGGCTATATCGGTCCGGTCGACTTCTTCGTCGGAGTTGACCCGCGCTTTGGCGTGTTCAGCGCCCCGATCATCTTCCGCGACGATGCCAATGCTGCGGCGACTGTCGAGGACCCGACGGTGCAGAAGGCGATGTTCGCCCTGCTCACGCCGAAGCGAATGACCGGCATCGCCACTTTGAGCCTCGGCGCTTCCGATTACGGCGCCAAAAAGCCGATCATGCGGCTGTCCGACTTCGCCGGCAAAAAGCTGCGCGTCAACGGCACCGAACTGGAACGACAGAAAATGGCCAAGCTCGGTGCCACCGGCATCGGCATGCCGCTCTCGGAGGTCGTGCCGGCGCTCGATCAGGGCACCATCGACGGGACGATCAGCGGCATTTCAGTTTTCGTCGCCTTCAAGATGAACGATCTTCTGAAAACCATCACCGTCACCAACGACACCTACATAAACTCCATTGCCGTGGTGTCGACCTCGTGGCTCGATAAGCTGCCGCCGGAGCTCAAGAAGATCGTCGTCGACGCCGGCGCCGGCGTCCAGGGCAAGACCCAGCAATGGCAATTCGATTTCTCGAAGAAGCTGGTGGGCGATTGGACCGCGCTCGGCGGCAGCGTGCGCATGCTTGCGCCGGACGATCTGGCGAAGATGAAGACCCTGCTCGAGCCGGTGGCCGATCAGGTGACCAAAAACCAGCCGGCGGTGCACCAGATGCTGGAGACGGTACGCACTGTCGCTGCCAAGCATTGATCTGCGCATTGTTCCCGACGCGGTGCGGCACACAGTGCGCCGCTGATCCGGCACGCCGGCGTTTCGCAGAATGCGACGGCCCCGGATCGCTGGCGCACAACGCTGCCGCGCCAAAGCGAGTTCGAAGACGCGCGCTGCGCCCGGGCGACAGTTCCACAAGTGGCTTGTCGATGAAAAATCTGCTGTTGCGCTGCGCCAACGCGCTCACCGCATTTCTGCGCGTCGCGGCGGGGATCATGCTCCTCGCCAGCGTCGCGGTCAATTTCGTCAATATCATTGGCCGTTACCTGTTTTCGGCGTCGATCTCCTGGGCCGAGGAGGCGATGCTGTTTCTTATGATTGGCTGCGTCTTTCTCGGCGCCGGGCCGGTCGGGTATCTGGGCCGCCACATCCGCATGGACGTGGCGGTGCTCTCGTTGCCCGCGCGGTTGCGCAAGGCCCTGGAGGTACTCTCCGAGCTGATCACAATCGCTACTTGCATTATGCTTGCGATCTTCGCATGGCCGGTCGTGACCATGCTCGCCGAGCTCGATCAGCGCAGCGATACAGCCAACATTCCGTTGGTTATTCCGCAATCGGCCTTGCCGCTCGGTCTTGTGCTCATGGCGTTTCTCATCGCGGTGAAGCTGATCGTCCGCGGCGGCGCGCGCACCGATATCGGGCCGGACTCCAGCCAGTAGGCAAAGGCGCGCGCATGTCGGCAACGTTCGTCTATTTCATCGTGCCCGCTATTTTGCTGATTTTGGGTTTGCCGATATTCGTCGTGCTGACGCTGACGTCGACCGCGGCCATCGTGTTCGTCGCCCATGTGCCGCTCGACGCCATCCAGACCAACATGTTCGGCAGCCTCGACAACTTTCCGCTGCTCGCGGTACCCTTCTTCGTGCTGGCAGGCGAGATTATGGGCCGCGGCGGCATCGCCAACCGTGTCGTCAATTGGGTGGTGTCGCTGATCGGGGGCATCCGCGGCTCGCTCGCGGTGACGACCGTCGCCTCCTCCGAACTGTTCGGCGCCATGGCGCATACTTCAGTCGGCACGGTCGTCGCCATCGGCCGGCTGCTTTTTCCGTCGCTGACCAAGCACGGGTACAATGAACGCTTCGCCGTCAGCCTGATCACTTCCTCCGGCGCGGTCGCCGTTATCATCCCGCCGTCGATCTCCATGATCCTTTACGCGATGACCGCGCAGGTCTCGGCGATCCGGTTGTTCACGGCCGGAATCCTGCCCAGTCTGCTGATCGGGCTTATCGACGCCCTCTACGTACTCGCCTATGCGCGCATCAAGGCGGTGCCGTTCACCGCGGGGGCGCGCTGGAAGAATATCTGGGCTGCGACCAAGGAAGCGAGCTGGGCGATCGGCACCATCGTGGTCATCTTCGGCGGCATCTACGGCGGCGTGTTCACGCCAACCGAAGCGGCCGGCGTGGCAGTGGTTTATTCGCTGTTCGTCGCCATGTTCGTCTATCGCGAGATCGGTCTGCGCGAGCTGTGGCAGGTTATCGTCAATTCGGTGTACCTGATTGCGCAAATCCTGATCATCGTGACCGGCGCCGGCATCTATTCGTGGCTGATGACCACGAGCGGCATTCCCCAGCAGCTGATCGGCGCGATCGAAGCGCTCAAGCTGCCGCCATGGCAGACACTGTTGTTCGTCAATACCGGGCTGTTGCTTGCGGGGAGCTTTCTCGAACCGCCGGCCGCGATCCTGATCCTCACGCCGCTGCTGCTGCCGGTCGTAGAAGCCGCCGGCATAGACGCGATCCACTTCGGGATCATTATGGCAGTAAATTTGAGCATTGGTCTGTATATGCCGCCGTTCGGCCTGAACCTGTTCGCCGCGCGCGCCATTTTCAACGTGCCGATGGGCACCATCTACCGCGGCGTCCTGCCGTTCGTGCTGGTGAATTTCGTCGCGCTCCTGATCATCACCTATGTGCCCGCAATCTCGAATGCGCTGCTGGGCAGCCGATAGGACCAAAGCTCAAAGAACCAAGACGACTCAGGGCCAAACGGCAGAAAGTCGCATTGCCCAGGTCGGCAAAAGCGTCCATGACGCGATCAGAATTCGCGAAATTTACGGAGGATCGCTCATGAAGTTGGCCGTACCGGTACTCACTGCCGTCCTGGCAATGAGCACCCTACACGCCTCCGCCGCGGTGCGGATTCAGGGCGACAATGGCGGACAAATCGGCGACTACCTGCAAAGATATCGGGCGCTGCGGCAGTCCGGCGAGCGGGTGGAGATCGACGGCGTCTGTGCTTCGGCTTGCACCATGCTGTTGGGCACGATTCCGCAGGACCGAATCTGCGTGACTCCGCGGGCGGTACTTGAATTTCACGGTGCCTGGGACCCGACACCCTGGGGCGGCCAACTGGGCAATAGTGCCGGCAACAGCATTCTCTGGTCGACCTATCCGGCAAGGGTGCGGCGCTGGATCAGACGGCACGGCGGGCTCGGTTCGCACATCATCGCGCTGCGCGGGCGCGAATTGGCGCAGATGTATGCTCGCTGCCCCTGACAGTAGGCTGCGTCAGCTGGTGCAGTGCTCGCGGACGTCCTTCGTCGGAACCGAACAGCTCCTGCGGACCCCCAGTACTCTTCCGTTGAATGAGCGCGAACGCGAACAATTTGTAATTGCCGGATCGTCCCCATTCACCATTCGCTGTTAATGACACAGACGCAATAGGATCCTCGTCCGCTCGCATTATTCAGGCTCAAGCAATGGTCCTTTCAACGGATCGGCAATTATAGAGCGCGGCTTTCGACGTATCTGCAGGACGGCAAGAGCATTACGCTCTTGCTCGTTTTGACGGAGAATTTCCATGATTACCAACTCAAAAATTGCCGCCATCGCCTTCGTGGCGGCGGTCGGCGCGGCGACACCGACGTTCGCCCAGGCGTTACAGACCGGCACCGCCGCGAACCGTGCGCAGCTTTACGGCTGGAGCTCCGCGCCGAGCCAGTTTGTACCGTATGCCCGTCGGGCGGATCTTGCCAACGGCCTGGGCGCCTACGCCATGGTGCGGGGTTCGGCGTTCGCGATCGGGAACGGGCGGGCGGCCGCAGGCGGCGGCAGCTCCGGCTACAATCAATATCTGCCCAGGGACAATTGAGTCAGAGAAGAAGAAGAGGGCGAGCTTGGCTCGCCCTTATCTTCCCTCGTGAACGCCGGGAGGGCGCGCAGCGCATGTTGAGCAGGAGCGCGATCGGGTCGCGCTTTACGATGCGTTCGAGCTCACCACGCGAAGCTTGGGCGCTTGCGGCGTTGGCTCGTATTGGTCCGCACCCGCCGGTTCGGCCGGCGAAGAGCGGCTGAACGACGTGACCAAAAAGTCGATAAAGGTACGCGTTTTGGCTGACAGATAGCGGCTGTGCGGATAGAGGGCATGCACCGGAATCGCCGCCGCCCGATATTCAGGAAGCACTCGGACCAGATGGCCGGACTTCATTTCCTCCTCGATGACGAATTGCGGCGCCAAAATGATGCCGATGCCTTCGCGCGCGACAATGCGCAGCGCGTCGCCGCTGTTGGCGAGGAACCGGCCGCTGACCGGGATGATTTCTTCCCTTCCGCTTGGTCCGATAAACCGCCATTCATTGCGGGAACGCGAATAGGCGTAGGCCAGGCAATTATGCTGCTCGAGATCGCGCGGCGTTTGCGGAATTCCGTGCCGCTTGAGATAATCCGGCGATGCGCACAGCGCCATTTCCGCCGAGGTCAGTCGCCGGGCGATCAGGCTCGAATCGGCGAGCGCGCCGACGCGGATCGCCAAATCGAACCCTTCCTCGAGCAGATCGACACAGCGGTCGTCGAGGCTCAGATCGATGGCAACTTCCGGATACTGACGCAGATAATCGGCGATGATCGGGGCCAAATGCCGTGTGCCGAGGGTCATCGGCGCGGTCACCCGCAGCCGCCCGCGCGGCACTGACTGTGATTCGCTCGCGGCGCGATCTGCCTCTTCGAGCTCCGACAAGATGCGCAGGCAACGCTCGTAGTAGATCTGCCCGACTTCAGTCGGGCTAACCCGGCGGGTGGTGCGGTTCAACAGCCGCGCGCCAAGGCGCTCCTCGAGGAGCTGGATGTGGCGGCTTACCATCGCAGGCGACATGCCCAAATGACGCGCGGTCGCCGCAAAACTACTGGTCTCGACAACTTTAACAAAGACAGCCATTCCAGAGTAACGGTCCATATATCACCTTCCGTGGGTATTCGAATCAAATCCCACTTGGCGCGTTTCCCCAATGGCTTTGTGATGATGGTTATGCTGACGAAATATCGGGGCAGCCGACCGATCGGGACGCAGATAGATATCCGCGGACCATTCGCCTAGGTAGCCGCGGAGCATTCCACCGGGGCGATGTCGTCAATCCAGCCCTGCGGTAACTGCATGGCCCGCAATTCCTCGCGGTTTCGCCGAATTTTCAGCGAAAGGGCCGCCCGGTGTGCCAAACACACAAATAGTCGAGTACCCGGCATTCAGCTCTTCTACCGGCAGGTCGAGAAGCGAACCTCGACCGGCAAGCCGAGCGGCAGTGCCTGCGCGTCGCCATCAATCTTCAGGACGACGGGCACCACGGGCGGCGCACTCGCAGCCGCCGGCCTCGCGCCGGCCATTTGCATCCCTGGCCTTGTCACTTGTGGACTGATCGAGGCGACATGAGCCGGGATCGCGGCGTTGGCGAGCGCCTCGGCGGCAATCGTCGCGTGCTGCTGCGGACAGACGTGCGGCAGATCCGAGAGCGCCACCTCGGCGCGCACGCGCGAGTCCCCACCGGCGGCGATACGCATGAGCGACTGCGGCACCGCCAAGCTCACGAACTGCCCTCGGTTGACCAGAATGTCGAGCACGATGCCGTCGGCCGGCGCGTACACCGAGCATTGCTCCAGCCGGGCGCGGGCGCCGTCCAGCTCGGCGGCAGCGGCGTCGCGCAGAGCCTTGGCGTCGCGGATATCTTCCTCGCGCGAGCCGGCGCGCAGCAGAGACAGGCGCGCGCGAGCCTCCTCGAGCTGGGCGGCGGCGATGCGCGCATCACGCTCGACCTGGAGGATGCGGGCGGTCGTGACGGTGACGCCCTCCTGCAGCGCCAATGTGCGCTGCAGTGTCTTTTGCGCTTCATCGGCGCTGGCCTGCGCGTAGCCAACCGCCGCTTCGCCCACGGCCACCTCGTCGGGGCGCGGTCCGTTGCGTACGCGATCGTAGATCGCCTGCGCGGCGGCCAACTGCGCCTGCCGTGCCAGCACCTCGGCTTGTTGCGGCCGACAGTCGAGCCTGAGCAAAAGTTGGCCGGCGGTCACGCGGCTGCCCTCCTGCACCAGAACGTCGCTCACGATGCCGGTTGAAGCCACACCGATCGACATTGGCGGAGCGCCGCCTTCGACGCGGCCCTGCGCCGTAAAAGTCGAGCTTTGACCCAGAATTTGAGAAGAGATCGCGAAGCTGGCGAGCACAACGAGAGCGCCGAGAAATGCCGCAATAGAGAATTTGGCGCGTCGCTTGAGCCCCAGCGCGTGCCAATTCATGGCGAACTCCTAAAGGCCGCCCCCGACAAAGCGCGGCGAGTATCCGCGTGTTGCACACAGAGTGGTAGCGCGATTACTCAGCCACAGCAATCCGAGGCACTCGTCAAGAGATGAAACCGACGGCATCGCGGATTGCGCTTTGGCGTGCGCTGACGTTTATCTGATCCCAGCGCTCGGCAAACCGTAAGGGCCGAAGGCTCAAGGACAACGATCGCTGGGTCGCACCGTCAGCGGAACAGATGGCGCGCCAATATGTAAAAAGGCCGCCGTCTTCAATGGCGGCAGCGCGCAGTATCGAGGACAACGCTTGCGCGCGAATACCGTCTGGCGATGAGGACGGGCTCAAATGAGCCCGTCCTTCCGGGGCGCATGCCCCACCTGTCTAGAGAACACGGCGCGGATGGCGCCGGCCGCAGCCTAGCCGGTCAGGCCTTTCCGAGCGGGACCGCGACGAAATGGGTCGCATCGCCGGCCTTGAGGCGGATCAACACGTCGCGTCGGCCTTGCGCCTTGGCTTCCTGCAGCTGCTTGACCACATCTGCCCGACTGGCCACGGGCTTGCCGCCGACGTCAAGAATCACGTTGCCGGCCTGAACGCCCGCGGCAGCGGCTGGTCCGTTGGGATCCACGCCAGTCACCACGACGCCCTCACTGCCGGCCCCGGCCTCGCTTGCCGGCGCCACGGAGAGCCCCAAACGCGGGCCGGACGGCGCTGTGCTTTCGTTGTCCCTGTCGCCGGCGTTGGCGACCTGCTCGTTCGGCATTTTCGCAAGCGTTGCCGAGATGGTCTCGCTCTGCCCATTGCGCAACACGTCGAGCTTGACCGTGGTATCCGGCGCCAGCGTCGAGACGGTACGGGCCAACTCGCGGGCATCTTTGACCGGCGTGCCGTTGACCTTGGCAATGACGTCGCCGCTTTTTAAGCCGGCTTTCGCCGCCGGGCTTCCGTTCTCCACATTATCGACGATGGCGCCGTCGGCTTTCTTCAGCCCAAGGCTGTTGGCGATGTCCGCCGTCACCGGCTGGATTTGCACGCCGAGCCAGCCGCGGGTCACCGAGCCGTGCGCCTTGAGCTGGTCAACGACCCTCTGCGCAGTCTGCGCGGGGATATCGAAGCCGATGCCGACCGAGCCGCCGGAGGGCGAGTAGATCGCGGTGTTGATGCCGATCACATTGCCATTCATGTCGAAGGCGGGCCCGCCGGAATTGCCCCTGTTGATCGGTGCGTCGATCTGGATGTAGTCGTCGTAAGGGCCGGCGCCGATGTTACGGCTTTCGGCTGAAACGATGCCCGCCGTCACCGTGCCACCGAGTCCGAACGGATTGCCCACAGCCACGACCCAGTCGCCGACGCGCGGCTCCTGGCGGGCAAATTTCACATAGGGGAAGTTGCTCGCGCCGTTGACCTTGATGAGGGCGATATCGGTTTTGGGATCGGTGCCGACCACCTTGGCGCTGTATTTGGCGCCGTCCGCCATGGTCACCTCAACCGAGGTGGCGTCTTTGACAACGTGATTGTTGGTGACCGCGTAGCCGTCCGGCGAGATGAAAAAGCCCGAGCCCTCGCCGATCAGCCTCTCATGCGGCTGCGGCAGGCCTAGACCGGGCTGTCCGCCCTGTCCGTCCTGATCGCCGAATTGCCGGAAGAACTTCTGCAGCGGAGAGCCAGGGGCAAACGGTATCACCTGGTCATTGCCGTCCTGGTCCTGCTGGACCGTCTGGGCGGCGGTGTTCCTGATCGTGACGCGCACCGAGATAACTGCCGGTTTCACCTTCGCGGCGATATCAGCAAAGCCTTGCGGATGCGGCAGGCTCGATGGGCTCGTTTGCGCGGCGTCTGCCGCCTGCGCGGCCGTCGTGCCGAACCCATCGGCTGCCCTGTGATAGACACCCGAACCGACGATCAACGACAATGCGGCAAGCCCGGCGACGGACGAGAGCAGCGTCAGCCGGCGGCTGCGCAGTCGAGTGAACTCGCGGGAAGCACGGCCGGCTTCATCATGAGGGGGCATTTCAGTCATAGTGGTCTCCATCAATCCATAATCGGCCAGCGGCCGCTTGCCTAGAAATGAGCAGTCCAACTTACAAGCACATGTAGAACACATTAATTATCGGAAAGCTGACGGCTTTGTGATAAGGCGAAAGCTGGATCCGAGCCGCTTTGTTGTTTGCTCGGATACGAGGGCTTCGTTGTGTTCTCGAGTTTCGGCGGCATTGTTCTGACCGCTGCGGCGCCCGCGCAGGTACGCGGAACGGCGGCGGCCTTAGAGACTCCGCATACCCGAAGGTCTAATGCCCGCAGAACCGCATCACCACAGCCGAAGCGGCCCGTCGAGCCCGATGCAGATTGTGCCCGGACCTTGAACCTTATTCGCCCGGCACGGGCTCGGGAAGAAATCGGCGTCCAAAAACCGGCTCCTTGTAGGGCGTGGGCGGCAATTGCCATGCGCCGGTCGACGGCGGGCGCACTTCGGCATCGACATGCACGTCGAGCAAATACGGCCTATTGGATTTGACGGCGTGTTCGAGCGCCCCGCGCAGGTCCTGCGAGCGGGTCACGGTGAGCGACGCTACTCCGGCGGCCTTGGCCCAGGCGGCAAAATCCGGATTGTACGGCTCCCTGTTTGCCCCGTGATGAAACATGGTGCCATACTCGCAGCCGCCGAACAGGCCAAGCTGTATATCGCGGATGGAGACCCAACCGAAATTGTTCCAAACAACCCAGACTACGGGAATGTCGTATTCCACCGCGGTACACAGCACGTGCGGGACCATGGTGAAGCAGCCGTCGCCGGTGACCGCGACGACAGGCCGGTCGGGAGCCGCGAGCTTGGCGCCGAGCGCGCCGGCAGCGCCGAAACCCATGCCGGAAAAGCCCCAGGAATTGAGCATGGTCTGCGGCTGGCGCGCCTTCCAGAACTGCATGTACCAATTGTGGCTCACTCCCACGTCACAGCAGATAATGCTGCTCGGCGGCAGCACCGCCTGGCAATCTGCCACTACCCGCTCAGGGCGAATCGGCGCGGTGTGCGCCTCAAAGTACGGGCGGATGAATTTGTCCCATGCGGCGCGCCATTCGGCGATGTCCGCAAGCCATCCCTGCCTCCCCTCCCCCGCCTGGTCGGCTCCGCGCCGCTCGAGCTCACCGAGCAGCTGGCGCAAAAAGGTGCGCGCGTCCGCGAGGATGCCGAGATCGGGCGGATAATTGCGGCCCAGCTCTTCCGGGTCGACGTCGACGTGAATGAGTTTTGTATGCGGGAAATTCCACGAAAAGCCGGGCAGCCACGACGAGGCTGAGCGATCATCAAAGCGCGCTCCGATGGCGATGACGAGATCAGCGCGGCGGCCGGCTTCATTCGCCGGATAGGCGCCGTTGCGGCCGATGAAGCCGAGCGACAGCGGATCGGTCATGTCGAGACAGCCCATGCCGTTGGGCGAGGAAATCACCGGGATCACCAGTTTTTTGGCAAACGCCGTGAGCTCGCGGCTTGCTTCCGAGAGCGTGACGCCGTGGCCGACGAAGATGACCGGCCGCCGCGCCTTAAGGATCATATTCAAAACGCCCGCAATCTCCTCGGGGGATGCGCCTGCCCGCTGCGCATGAAGCGGCGGCGCCGCAGGCGGCAGCTCGACCTCGTCCTCCTCCTGAAAGACATTGAACGGGACGTCGACATTTACCGGGCCTGGGCGGCCGCAGACCATCGCAGTCATCGCCTGACGCAAGGCAAGCGGCAGCATGTCGACGCGCGTCGGTTGAAAGCTGCGCTTGACCACAGGGCGCACGATGTTGACGAAATCGGCCTGAAAATGCCGGTTGATCTCCTGGAACGGGCTGCGGTTGAACTGCTGCGTCGGCACATTGGCGGTGATGGCGAGCAACGCCGATGAATCGGTAAGCGCGCAGGCAAGCGGCATGATGATGTTGCACGAACCGGGCCCGCAGGAGGTGAGCGTCGCCACCGGCTTGTGACGGACGCGGAAATATGCGTCCGCCATGTGCGCGGCAACCTGCTCATGGCGCGGAGAGATCAAGGTGATGCGGTCGCGCGCTTGGTAGAGCGGATCGAGCATGCCGACATTGCCATGCCCGCAAATGCCGAACACGTACGGGACGTCGCTTTTGATCAGATACTCGACAATGAGTTCGGCGCCCTTCATCCGTGGCATGGTTTGCTCCTAAGCTGGGTTGCGCGGCAATCGGCTGCAATGATAATTGCGGCCTGCAATAAAGCGGAACGTAGCAAAGCGGCGATGTCGACGACACGACACCTGCCGCCGCATCAGATCGAAATTGCGCTGCACCACCGCGAAGCCTACGCAAGCGCCTGTTCCCGACCGAGTTTGCAAAAAGACCAGCATTGCGACGCTGAAAAAGGCAGAAAACATCGCAAAAGCAAAGAGCAAAATGCCGGCAACATCGAGCGGCGCTGCCCACGCTTCGCTAATCGCGCAACCCGGTCTGCCTGAGAAGCGGATAGGTCACGTCGTGGAATTCGCGCATGCCCTCGATGTAGCGGGGCCAGGAAAGCAACACGCCGTCGAGCCCGATCTTGGACAAATTCAGCAACCCGTCGACGATCTGCTCCTTGGTGCCGATCAGCGGAAAGCCGCCCCAGCCGGAGATCATCATCTCCGCCATGGCCTTGCGCCGTTCCTCGGGATAATCGCGCTTATTGATCTCCGCCGCCATCGTATCGATGACATTGCGGGCAGCGGCCCAGTCGCCTTTCTCATGCACATAGTAATTGTAGAAGTCGCATGCCTCGTTCTGCGTCTCGGCCTGAACAATGGTGGCATTGCTCCAGACCCGCACCTCGCGGCCGTACTCTTCGCGCGCCAAGCGATGATAGGCCGCTACATGCGCCATGTTGGTGGCGATGTCGTGGGAGCGGATATTGGTGAAGACGAGATCGCAATGCTTGCACGCGAAATGCCGCCCGCGCTCGGAAGAGCCGGCATTCATGATCGCCGGATAGGGATACTGGATCGGCTTCGGCTGCAGATAGCCGCCTTTTATGCGATAGAAGCGGCCCTCGTGGTCGAAGCGCGCGTCATCGGTCCATAGCCGCTTGACGATGCCGAGCCATTCCTCGGCGCAGGCATAGCGGTCCTCGTGCTCGAGCAGCGAGATACCAAACATTTCCATTTCAGGAAAATTCCAGCCGTTCACTACGTTGAGCGTGTAACGCCCGCCGGAAATGTGATCGATCACGGTGGATTGCTTGGCGGCGATGATCGGGTGATTGAGCGCAACGTGGGAGGTGGAGATCACGCCCGAATAGGCGGTCGCTGCGGCAATCCCGGCAGCCCAGGTATAGGTCTCGAAGCCGGGCCCCTGCGGATCGGTGGCGCCGCCGAAGCCGCGCCAGCGCGCGACCGGCACCAGGGCCTCGAATTCCATGGCATCGGCGAGCTGCGCCAACGTCACCGTATTGGGCCAGGTGATTTCAAGCCGGCCCGCGAGATCCGACATCACGCAGCCGGAGTTGAGGTTGGTCTGAAAAGTGCCTAGCTTGAGCTTCCGGCCGCCGAAGGCCGGGTTGGCGGCGCGACGGTCGCGCTGCTGCGGCTTGGGAGAAGTTCTGCTGGACAACGACTTTAGTCCATATTGATTTTGCCGCGTGGTCCGCCCGATAAATCCCGGCAGCCATGGCCCAAGAGGCCATACTAGCGGCCGCCCTATCGCAAGCGTAAAGGTTATTTGCATCAACAGGGACGCCGAAAGCTACCCCGCCGAACGGCTCACCCTCTGCACCAGCTCAGAACAATGGAGGACGACCTATGACGAGTGGCCAAACGCCATCACCCAAGGAACTTTCGCGCCGCCGCGTGCTGCGGCACGCAGTCGCAACCGGGGCGGGCCTGGGAGCCGTCTCGATCGGCGGGCGCCGGGGGCTGCAATTCATCCCCGCAGCGGCTGCCCAATCGCAGCCCCCGGTCGGCACCTGGCCAGCCGGCATACAGGGAGACACCGTGTATATCGGCGCTGCGGTGCCGCGCACCGGCACCTATGCCGTGCAGGGGGAGGACGAGGTCAAGGGCTGGCAACTCGCGGTCGAGCACATCAATAACGGCGACCCCCTACTGAAGAAGATCGCGCCCAAGGTCACCAATGGCTTGCTCGGTAAAAAGGTCAGCCTGCTCGTCGCCGATTCCGCCGCCAAGCCTAACGAGGCGGTGCAGGACCAGCAGACCTTCATCAACCAGAACAAGATCATGCTGATGACCGGCTCGACCTCGAGCGCGGTCGCCGTCGCGCTCAACAAGTTCGCCCAGCGCGAAAAAGTCCTTTACGTGACCGGCATTTCCGGTTCCAACGATACCACCGGCAAAGATTGTGTGCGCTACGGCTTCCGCCAGAATTTTTACGGCGAGACCGCGGCCAATGCCATCGGGCCGTTGCTGGTGAAGAGTTTTGGCAAAAACCGCAAGGCCGCATTCATGACGCCGGATTACACCTATGGTCACACCGTGACCAAGTCGGTCAACGACTACCTGAGCAAGAATGGCGGCTGGACCATGGTAACCAACCAGATCTCGCCGCTCGGTACGCAGGACTTCAGCCAGTATTTGACCAACATCGCAAACTCCGGCGCCGAATTCCTGGTCAACGTGAATTGGGGCCGCGACGCCGTATTGTCGATCCAGCAGGCCAAGCAGTTCGGCATCCTGCCGAAAATGACGCTAATTGTGCCTTACCAGATCCCGTTCCTCGCCAAGGAGGTGGGTCCGGAACTCACGGCCGGTGTGTATGCCGCCACTGATTTCTGGTGGACGCTGGAGGACACTTATCCGCTGGCCAAGATGTTCGTCGATGCCTTTTACAAAAAATACAATTATCGGCCGGAATGGGGCGCCGAGAACTCCTACATGTCGTTTGCCATCTGGGCGCGCATGGTCTCGGAAGCCGGCACCTTCTACCCGCCCGAGGTCATCAAGCAGTACGAGAAGGGCGAAACCTTCCCTTCCGTGGTCGGCGACGTCCACTTCCGCGCCGCCGATCACCAGCTGGTCCGCCCGGTGGTCATCGTTCGCGGCAAGAAGCCAAGCGACATGAAGAACAGCGAGGATTACTGGGAAGTCCTCGAAGTGCTGCCGGGCGAGCCGCTGATGCAGAAGCCCGATGCCTTCGGGTGCAATCTCGGCGAGTATACCTGATTGCTGCCGCCACGGGGGGCCTTCCCCGCGTCGCGTGTGGGAAGGCGCTCGCCGTCGTCGGACGAGCGGACAAGCGCAAGGCTTGGTGCTTGTCCGCCGCACAGAAAGTGTGCATGCCCGGCCGGGGGGCGCGACCTGAGATTGACGCGACGCGAGAGGAATTGCGGGTTGCCGCGTGATCACCTGGGCTAATTTTATATCGCAGTGTTTTAACGGGCTGGTGCTCGGCGCGCTCCTCGCGCTGATCTCGTCGGGGCTGACTATCATCTACGGCACGCTCGGCGTCCTTAATCTCGCGCACGGCGCCATGTTCATGCTCGGCGGCTATGCCGGCTGGCTGACTTATACCTCTACCGGCTCGTTCATCGCCGCGGTGTTTGCCGGCTCACTCTTCGTTATGGGCGTGGGCGTGCTGATGGAGCGGTTGGTAATCCGCTATTTCTACACCAGATCGCACGAAGACCAGCTGCTCGTCACTTTCGGCCTCGGCATCGTTTTCGTGGAGACCGTGCGGTTCTTCTTTGGCAGCCTGTCGAAGTCCGTGCCTCCGCCGCCGCCGCTTATCGGTATTACGCCGCTCGGCTTCATGTTCTACCCAACCTACCGGCTGGCGCTGCTCGGCATCGTCGCGCTTGCGCTGCTATTGCTCTACGTCGTGCTCTACCGCACGCGCATCGGCATGATCGTGCGCGCCGGCATCGAGGATTCGGTGATGGTCGATTCGCTCGGCATCGACGTCTACAAGATATTCATGTTGGTGTTCGGCATCGGCGCCATGGCAGCGGGCTTTGCCGGCATCGTCAACGCGCCAGTGGTCTCGATCGCGCCAGACGTGGGCGAATCGATCCTGGTGCAGACATTCGTCGTGGTGGTGATTGGCGGCGTTGGTTCGTTCCCGGGAGCGATTCTCGGTGGCTTAATCGCCGGCCAGATCATCAGCATTACCTCGATGTTCAATCCAGGCTATTCCTACGTCATGCTTTTCGTCGCCATGACGCTGGTGTTGGGGCTTCGGCCGTACGGGCTGCTGGGCACCGCCGGCCGCGAGTGAACGCGGCGATCTGATGCAGAGGCAACGTGTGCAGAGACGACGCGCGTTTATTGTCGAGGCCCTGACGACCGCCGCGCTGATCGCAGCGCCGTTCATCCTGCCTAACCTCGGCTTCACGCCCTCGACGATCAACCGCATTCTGGTCTGGGGATTGTTCGGCATCGGTTTCGATGTCCTTTTCGGCTTTACCGGCCTGTTGTCCTTCGGCCAGTCGGCCTTTTTCGGCAGCGGCGGCATGGTCGCCGCCTACCTGCTCACGGTTCTCAATTATCGCGACGTTATCACCGCTATTTTCGTCGGCATGATCGCTGCCGCCGTGATCGGCTATCTGGTCGGATTGGTCGCGCTGCGGCGCACCGGCATTTATTTTGCCATGATCACCGTGGCGATCGCCGAGGTCTTCTACTTTGTCGAATTCAATCCGCTCTCCGCCTATACGGGAGGCGAGAACGGCCTGCCCGGCGTGCCGACGCCGACGCTCAATCTCGGCTTCACCACCCTGCACTTCAACAACGACCGGTCGCTCTATGCATTCCTGGCGTTCTGGTATTTCGTCGGCATCATCATCGCGCTGCGCATCGTGGGCTCGCCCGTGGGGGCTGTACTGCGCGCGATTCGCGACAACCCGCTGCGCGCGGCCGCTGTCGGCCATAGCATCCACGGCTACAAACTCACCGCTTTCGTGATTGCCGCCGCCTATGCGGGTTTTGCCGGCGGCCTCCTCGGCGTCATGCAAGGCTTCATGCCACCCGACGCATTCACCTTTGACACCTCAGGCCAGCTTGTAATGCAGACTGCGATCGGTGGCGCGGGCACCTTGTTCGGGCCGCTGGTCGGAGCCACGGTCTGGCTCTATCTGTCCGATTTCCTGCAAACGACGCTGCATCTCGGCGCCGCCTGGAAGCTGGTGCTTGGTCTGGTATTCGTGCTCCTTGTCTGCTTTCTGCGCCACGGCCTGATCGGCGGCATCCAGGATCTCTACGCGCTGGTCAGCGGCCGCGCGGCAGCAAGAGGCGAGCCAGCGAAAGCGGTCGCAGCGCCCGTTATGAGCCCCGAAGAGGAGCAGATGGCGGTCCGCACCGCCCTCGCGCGTGAACCGGCGCCGCCGCCGATAACGGCGTTTCATCGCCAGAGCGACGATTATTGCGGCCCGATTCTGGAGGCGAGCGGGCTGACCAAACGCTATGGCGGCCTCGTCGCCAACAGCGATATCGACTTTTCCCTGCAGCGCTACGAGCGCCGCGGGATTATTGGGCCGAACGGTGCCGGCAAGACCACATTGTTCAAGATGCTGACCTGCGAGACCGCACCAACATCGGGCCGCATCATGTTCGCCGGCCGCGACATTACCGGCATGACCGTGACCGACGTGTGCCAGTTCGGTCTAACCAAGAGCTATCAGGTCAACCAATTGTTCACGCGGCTGACCGCGCGCGAGAACGTGACGATCGCGGCGCTTGCGGCTTTGCGCGGCAAGTTCCGGCTCGATTTGTTCCGCCGCCTGCCCAAGGTTTCGGGCCTCGCCGACCAGGTCGAGCACACGCTGCACCTCGTCGATTTGACGCAGCGCGCCGACATTCCGGTTGCAGCGCTCGCCTATGGCGAAAAACGGCGACTCGAGGTCGGGCTGGCGCTGGCGACTTCGCCGCGCCTGCTGCTTCTCGACGAGCCACTCGCCGGCATGAGCCCGCGCGAGCGCGTCGAGATGGTCAAGCTGCTGAAGTCGATCGGCCAGGGCCGCACCATGATCATCATCGATCACGACATGGACTCGCTGTTCGAACTCGTGGAGCGCGTCACCGTGCTGCAGGAAGGCCGCGTGCTGGTTGAAGGCACGCCCGACGAGATCAAGGCCAACAAGGCCGTGCAGGAGGCCTATCTGGGTGGAGTGCTCGCGGCATGAGCCTGCTCGAGGTCAACGGGCTCAACAGCTATTATGGGGATTCCCATATCTTGTTCGACCTGTCGCTCAAAGTCGAGCGCAACGAAGTGGTGGCGCTGCTTGGCCGCAACGGCGCCGGCAAGAGCACGACGCTCAAGAGCCTGATGGGCGTGGTGACGCCGCGCAGCGGCTCGATCAAATTCGACGGTGTGGAGATCGCCGGGAAAAAGAGTCACGCCATTGCCGAGGCCGGCATGCAGCTGGTGCACGAGGACCGTCGCATTTTCGGCAGCCTCAATGTCGAGGAAAACATCATCCTCGCCGGGCTGACGGCACCGAACCGCTGGCCGCTCGATCGCGTGTACGCCATGTTTCCGCGGCTGAAGGAACGGCGGGCGAGTCGAGGCACCGACCTCTCTGGCGGCGAACAGCAGATGCTGGCGATCGCACGCGCGCTTGTTCGCGCGCCAAAGATCCTCCTCCTCGACGAGCCGTTCGAAGGGCTCGCGCCGATCATCGTGCACGACCTGCTCGCCACCTGCCGTTCCCTCGCTGCAGCCGGCCAAACCATCCTCTTGGTCGAGCAAAACATCTCCGCCGCGATGTCGCTTTCCCACCGCGTCTATATGATCAATAACGGTCACATCGTCGAAGCACTCACCGCGCAGGCAGTGCGTGAGGCTCCCGAAGTGCTGCATCGGCACCTTGGCGTGTAGCGCCTCTTCGCTTGAGCGCCAGGACGGCAGCATGTGCCTGCCGCCGAAAGAGGGAGGATTTGGTTTGCTCAAGACGCGCGGGCGCTGCTCTTGTTTGGGCAGCTGAGCGCCGCTGACGATGCGCGCGGCCTTGCAAGTTCCGAGTACCGATCAGAGGGAGGCGCCTGATCGCCGCGCGAACTCCCCTCGCTCATCGCCGGCCTCACGCCGTCCTCTGAATCTTCAGTCCCAGCTCGGCAATCATGCGCTCGCGCATGATGAATTTCTGAATCTTTCCGGTCACCGTCATGGGAAATTCGTCGACGAATTTGACGTACCGCGGCACCTTGTAATGGGCGATCTGATCGCGGCAGAAGGCCCTGATCTCTTCTTCGCTCGCGTTCAAGCCCGGCCGCAACCGGATCCAGGCGCAGATTTCTTCGCCGTAGCGGTCGTCGGGCACGCCGATCACCTGCACGTCCTGTATTTTTGGATGACGATAGAGAAACTCCTCGATCTCCCGCGGATACACGTTCTCGCCGCCCCGGATCACCATGTCCTTGATGCGGCCAACGATATTGCAGTAACCCTCCGCGTCGAGGGTCGCGAGGTCCCCGGTATGCATCCAGCGCGCCGCGTCGATTGCCTCGCGCGTGCGCTCCTGGTCATCCCAGTAGCCGAGCATAACCGAATAGCCGCGCGTGAGCAGTTCGCCGGGCGTGCCGGGCGGCACGATGCGACCCTCGCCGTCGATAATCTTCACTTCCAGATGCGGCTGGATGCGCCCGACCGTGGAGACTCGGCGGTCGAGCGGATCGTCGGTCGAGCTTTGGAAGCTGACCGGGCTCGTTTCCGTCATGCCGTAGGCGATGGTGATCTCGGACAGATGCATCTTATCGACCGCGCGATTCATCACTTCGATCGGACACGGCGAGCCGGCCATGATGCCGGTGCGCAGCGAACTGAGATCGAAGCGGGCGAATTCGGGATGGTCGAGCTGCGCGATGAACATGGTCGGCACGCCATGCAGCGCCGTGCAACGTTCCTCGGCCACGGTTTGCAGCGTGGCGAGCGGATCGAATCCTTCGCCGGGAAAGACCATGCAGGCGCCGTGGGTAACGGCGGCGAGGTTGCCCAAGACCATGCCGAAGCAATGATAGAGCGGTACCGGGATGCACAATCGGTCGGTCGGAGAGAGCCGCATCGCCTCGCCGATGAAAAAACCGTTATTGAGGATGTTGTGATGCGAAAGCGTCGCGCCCTTCGGAAAGCCAGTGGTGCCGGACGTGAACTGGATGTTGATTGGCTGATCGAACTGCAGCGCTGACGACAGTTCGGCAAGACGCTTTGCCTCGGCACCGCCGCCGCGCTCAAGCACTTCGCCGAAGCGAAGGCAGCCAGGATGCTCACTCTCGCCGACAGTCACCACAGAGCGCAGCGCCGGTAGGCGCGCTGATGCACGCTTATCCGGCACGGCGCGGCCAAACTCGGGCGCGAGTTCCCGCAGCATGCCGATATAGTCCGAGGCTTTGAATTGCTCGGCGAGAATGAGCGCCTTACATCCGACCTTGTTGAGCGCGTATTCGAGTTCTGCGACCCGATAAGCCGGATTGATATTGACCAAGACGAGCCCGGCTTTGGCGGTGGCGAATTGGGTCAGGACCCATTCGCTGCTGTTCGGCGACCAGATGCCGATGCGGTCCCCCGGATCAAGCCCGATTGCGAGCAGACCGGCAGCGAGCTTGTCTACTATGGCTTTGAGCTCGCCATAACTCATCCGCACCTTCTGATGGCGAACGATCAACGCCGGCCGCTCTCTCCAGCGAGCGCAGGCGCTGTCGAAGAATTGGCCGATGGTATCGCCGAGCAAGGGTTTGTCGCTCGCTCCGTGGACGTAGCTCCGCGTGAGCGCCATGGCGTTCCTCCCTTTTGCGCGCACTCGCGGCGTATTGAGCGCGCTCTATTCGGCGCGCCGCTTCACCCGCCGCAAGAGGTAATCGAAGTTGATCTTGAACTGCTCGGGCTGACCGATGTCGTGCTTGAGCTTCTCGATATCGGCGCGCGGAAACTCCTGTGCCGGCTCGCCGGCCGCCTCGACGATCATCTGCACCATCGCGGCGTTTTCCAGCATGATGGTCCCGATTACGGCCTCGGCAATGTCCTTTCCGGTCACCACCACGCCGTGATTCTTGAGCAACACCGCGCGATGGGAGCCGAGCGCCTGGGCGACACCGGCACCCATCTCGTGGGTGCGGATGAGATTGATCGTGCCGCTATAGAGGCCGAGCGCATCATAGAACAGCGCTGCCGGCTGGCTGTAGCCGCGCATCGGCCGTCCGGTGGCGGAGAGCGCGATCGAATAGGGCGGATGCGTGTGGATCACGCAATTGACGTCCGCACGCGCCTTGAAGATTTCCGAATGAATGTAGACCTCGCTGTGGCGCCGCGCCGTGCCGGCCACGACCTTGCCTTCGAGATCGATGGTCAGGATGTTGCCCATCGTGATCTCGTCGAGGCCGACCCTATGGGGCTTCATGAAAAACAGTTTTGGCTGGTCAGGCAGCCGCATGGAGATATGGCCGCGGGTGAAATCGTCCTGCCCCTCGGCGACCAGCACCTGGCCGGCCAAAATGAGCTGTTCCTTGATTGCCTGGTGCGTCGTCCCGGTCGTTCCGGCCATCATTCCTTGCCTGCCATTGTGCCCACGTGGCGACGCGGCATGATGCGGCCTTGCGCGCCCCGCCGCAATAGAATCGAGGCGGAAAGCGTGCTAGGCGGTGGGCGGTCTTTAACCCGATTGGCCTTCTCGCGTTGAGCCGCCGGCCATGAGCAAACACGCAAGTTTCCTCGACCGGCATGGTCTATGGAACGAGGAGCAGAAGCGGCAGGCCGAAGACCTCAGGCGCCGCGTCGCAGCCGAGAAGCTGCGCTACGTACGGCTCGCCTGGGGCGACGCCCACGGCTATTCGCGGGCGAAGACGCTCACGGTGCCCGCTTTCCTGTCAGCGCTATCGTCAGGCTATAATATCGGCGTTGCCACCACCACACTCGATCCGGCGGGCGCGCGCGTCTTCGCCTCGTTCACGCGCGGCGGCGGCATGGGCCTCGACGAGATGACCGGCTCGCCCAATCTCACCGTGGTGGCCGACCCGGCGACCTTCAGGATCTTGCCCTGGGCGCCGGGCACCGGGTGGATTCTCTGCGATGAATATTTCAATGATGGGCAGCCATTTCACTTTGCCCCGCGGACGCTGCTGCGCCAGGCGGTGCAAAGACTGGCGGAGCGCGGATACGCCAGCGTCATCGGCGCGGAGATCGAATGGTATTTGCTGCGCGTCGCCGACGACCTGCTTGTCGATGACAACATCGGCGCTCCCGGTACACGCGGACGCCCGGTTCGCACATTTCCGGCGGAGCCGGGCTATCACTATCACTCTGAGTCCAACATGGATTTGATGCAGCCGGTGTTCGATGCGCTGGGCGACGCGTTCGCGGCGCTGGACCTCGGGCTGCGCTCCATAGAAAAGGAATGGGGACCCGGCCAGGTCGAGTGCACCTTCGCGCCGCGTACCGCGCTGGAGGCCGCCGACAACGTACTCCTGTTCCGTACGGCGACGCGACAGATCTGCCGCCGGTTAGGCCACTTTGCGACGTTCATGTGCCGGCCGGCGCTCAAAGGGTTTTATGCTAGCGGCTGGCACCTGCATCAATCCCTCGCCGACGCGACAAGTGGAAAAAAGAATGAGTTTGTTTCGCAAGCGCCGGGCGAGGCGCTGTCGCCGCTCGCCCGCTCGTATCTCGCCGGTCTCCTGCAATACGCCGTGCCCGCCACGATCTTTGCCACGCCGACCGTGAACGGCTATCGCCGTTTTCGCCCCAACTCGCTCGCGCCCGATCGCGCCGGGTGGGCCTACGACAATCGTGGCGCCATGGTTCGCGTGCTCGGCGGCCCTGGCGATCCGGCCACGCGCCTGGAGAACCGGACAGGCGAGTCCGCGGCCAATCCGTATCTCTACATTCTGTCGCAGATCGTCGCCGGCTTTGCCGGCATCGAGCATAAGCTTACACCGCCGCCGCCCGAGGATGCGCCTTATACGGCCGAACGGCCGATGCTGCCCAAAACGCTCGCCGAAGCGCTTGACGCGCTCGACCAGGAGCCGTTGTTCCGCCGCGAGCTCGGCGATATCTTCATCGAGTATCTTATCAAGCTCAAGCGCAGCGAATGGACCCGATATCAGCGCTCCATCGACGCCGCCGGCGCTGCGCAAAGTGACGACGTGAGCGAATGGGAGCAGAATGAATATTTTGATTTCTTTTGATCACTTAAGCCCCCCCATCGGGCCGTTCTGGGAAGGGCAACGGTGTGGGTAGGCCCTCCGCGCAAGGGCGAGAGGAAGAACAGGAGCGCGCATCATGACGGCGCTGGAGAAGATCGGTTCGCCGCAATGGCGGCTCGGCGGCACGCCGCTCTGCGATTGGGATTACCTCGTGCGTGAGGACCGCGCGCACCGGCTGATCTACACCGATCCGGCGATCTTCGAAGCCGAGATGACGCGGATCTTCGGCGGCACCTGGACCTATCTGGCGCACGAAAGCGAAATCCCGAACGAAAACGATTTCATCACCCGCCGTCTCGGCCTGCGGCCGCTGATCGTCGTGCGCGACGGTGCGGGCAAGATCCGCGCGCTCTATAACCGCTGCACCCATCGCGGCACTACCCTGTGCCGCTGGGACAAAGGGAATGCGAAATCGTTCCAGTGCCCCTATCACGGCTGGAACTTCCTCAATACCGGCAAGCTGCGCGGAGTGCCGTGGCCGGACGGCTATGGCGAGGACATGCGCGATCCGAAATACAATCTCGCGCAGGTGCCGCGCGTGGAATCGTATCGCGGGTTTATTTTCGGCACACTCAATCTCGACGCGCTGCCGCTCGTCGATCATCTCGGCCCGATCGCGCCAATCATCGACGAATGGCTCGATCGCAACCCTACCGGCAAAGTGGTGGTCTGCGAGGCTAACCGCTTCCGTTTCAAGGGCAACTGGAAGCTCGCCTACGACAATTCATGCGACGGCTATCACGTCGCCTATTCGCACCGGTCGCTGCTGGAAACCGAGAACCGCTTCGCCGGCGAGAACGCCAAGGGCATGGCCTATTACCGCAACTCGCCCGACGCGCAGCCAATGTATATGCGTTACACCGGCCACGGTAATCATTTCAAGGACAAGCGACCGAATCTTGAAAAGCGACCAGGCGGGCTGTGGGCGCTGGAGGGCGCGCATCCGGGGATGGAGCACTACGAAGCCGAATTCCTGAGCCGCTATGGCGAGCGCGCTTTCGCACTGCTCGACCTGGCCGGTTCGGAGCCCGTCAACATTAACGTGTTTCCGAATTTTTCGCTGCTCGGCAACCACATTCAGGTGTTCGAGCCGCTCTCCGTCGATGAAACCAACGCGATCTGGTACGGCACTCTGATCGTCGACGACGGCACGCTTGGCGAGCAGGCTGTCACCGACATCAATGCGCTGCGCATGCGCACGCAGGAGGGATTTCCGAATTTCGGCGAAGTCGACGACATTGCCAATTTCGAGCAGATCCAGCGCGGATTGCTGGCGATCGAAGACGAATGGGTCTACATGCACCGCGGTCTCAACATTCCCGGCCGCGTGACGCGGCACGCGGACGGCACCATCACCGCGCCCGCCACCGATGAAGCGTTCATGCGCGAGCATTTCAAGGAATGGAAACGGCTGATGAAGTCGCCGCAAAATCTTGCCATCACCCGGGAGCCGTAAGAGATGACCGCGCCGGCAAATTCAGCAGCCGCCGATCCGGCGCGCGCGTCGCATTACGTCAACGACGCGCTCTACCGCGAGCTGATGGCCAATTTCTTCGATTGGCACGACGATACGCGCGCCATAACCGATCTCGCCGTGCGCGACGAATTCCGCCGGCTCGTGGAACGCGAGGCGCGGCTGCTCGATCAACGGCGCTATGATGAATGGCTGAATATGTATGCGGCCGAGTGCATTTATTGGGTGCCGTCGACGCCACAGGCCGGCGACCCGCGGCGCGAGGTTTCCGTCATGTTCGACGATCGCCGGCGCCTGGAGGACCGCATCTATCGCCTGCGCACCGGGTTCGCCTGGTCGCAGGCGCCGGCCTCGCGCACGGTGCGGCTCATCACCAATGTCGAGGTTTTTGCCGCCGCACAGAAAGACGCGCGCATGCTGCGTTGCAACTTTCTGATCAGCGAATTCTGGGGCGACGAGACGCGCGTGCTCACCGGCTGGGCCGGCTATCGCATGGTGCGCGAAGCAGCCGGCCCCTCATCAGCCATCAGCGGAGAGGCATCGGTGGGCAACTGGAAGATCCAAGCCAAGCAGGTCAATCTGATCGACTGCGATCAATGCATCCGCAACCCGAGTATCATTCTTTAGCTTCACAATTTCCCGGGAAGCGCTGGAGGGGGCCGCGCTGCGCCGGCGGCGTGGTGGAAGGCGCGTCGAAGCCGAGGCCGGCCGCCCCCGCGTGCCCTCCGCAATGCTTTGCACGGTCCCCGCTGCGCTTTGTTCCGCGGGGGGTAAAGTAAAAATTCATGCCCAACCTGAAACTCACAATCGCCTGCGGCCGCTATGACCGCACTCAGCCGCTGATCGACGGCCGCGTGGGTGTCGAAGGCGTGGATTTGACTTTTCTGCCGCTGCGGCCCGGAGAAACATTCTGGCGCATGCTCAATCACGGCGAGTTCGACGCGTCAGAAATGTCGCTGTCGTCCTATACGATTCTACGCTCGGAAGGCGATAGGCGCTTCATCGCCATTCCGATCTTCCCGTCGCGAGTCTTCCGCCATTCGGCGGTGTATCTGCGCGCCGACAGCAAGCTTGCCGATCCGCGCGAACTCAAGGGCAAGCGCATCGGCGTCGGCGACTATCAAATGACAGCCGCGGTCTGGGTGCGTGGCTTTCTGCTCGACGATTACGGTGTGCGGCCCGAAGACGTGACCTGGGTCATCGGCCGTCCGGTACGCACGATCAAGCCCCCGCCGGGCCTTGTCTGCGAGTTCATGCGGTCGGAGACGACGCTCGAAACGATGCTCGAGCGCGGGGAAATCGATGCGCTCGTCTCGGTGATGATTCCGCCTGCGCTGGGCGCCGAGGTGCGGCGCCTGTTTGCTGAGCCGCGCAAAATCGAGCGCGACTATTACGAGAGGACAGGCGTCTTTCCGATCATGCATACTTTCGTGCTCCAACGAGAACTCTACGAGGCAAATCCGTGGCTGGCGATCAGTTTTTACCGCGCCTTCTGCCGGGCGCGTGATATGGCTTATGACTCGATATACGATACCGATGCGCTCACGGTCGGCCTGCCGTGGGTGATCGATGAAGTGGAGCAGGCGCGCAGGATTTTCGGGCGGAATATCTGGGATTATTCGCTCGAGGGCAGTCGGCCGACCCTGGAGGCCCTCGTCCGCCACCTCCACGAACAAAAACTCACGCGCCGCAAAACGAGCGTCGAGGACCTGTTCGTTCCCAATATCGGTCCTGGTCTGGCCGAATATTTGCGCGCGACCGGTGAGGCTTGATCAGCCCGACATCTCCGACGCACGCGTCCGCGAAGCACGAAAGCGGATGATCCAGCAATCACGGAAATTGGCCCTGGTCCTGGCCCTTGCAGATCACCGGATGCTTCCGCGTTCGCACAAACGCGATCAGCCGTAACGCCGCATGCATCGCGAACTGTGTCGAGAAGCGCATTGCCGAGCAAGGCTTTTCGACGATCGGGACGTTGGCCTTGGCGGCGCGGGCACTCAAACCAACACTCCTGGTCGATGACGAGAATGGCTGGCCTCGAAATGTGCCGGTCGCGCAATCTGTCGATCAAGTCGAGCCCGGTCATTCCCGGCATTTTCTGATCGATCACAAAACAAGCGCAGTCGCCGATGTCCTTGGCGCGCAGCAACTCGCTGCCGCTCCCATAGGTGTGCACCTTGAAGCCCTCGAGTTCGAGGGAAAACTTCAAAGAGTTGCAAACCGCAGGATCGTTATCGACGACCGCGACAAGAGCCGGCACCAGCCGGGCGTTGATTTCGCTGCGCTCGCTACGCCGTTCTTTCTCGCCGTCGCGCTGGCGCAGCGCCGAACGCACGCTTGCGAGCAGCACTTCATCGTCGAACGGCTTCTCCAAAAGTCCGCGGCGCCGATCTTCATCGCGTCCACCGCCAACGGCACATCCCCATGCCCGGTGATGACGATGACCGGAACCTGGATTCCGAGTTCCTTGATGCGGCGCAGGAGCTCGGTGCCGCTCATGCCGGGCATTCGCACGTCGGTGACGACGCAGCTGGCGCTCATGCTCGGCATGAGGTCGAGTAACATCGTTGCGGAAGCGTGCGTCCGTACCTCGATCTGCGCGCTCTCGAGCAGGAACGCGAGCGACTGTCGGCTTGCCTCATCATCGTCGATGATGTGCACTATGTCGCTTTTAGACGACATCGCCGATTTCCTCCTTGGCCACGGCGGGAAGCGTGAACGAAAATACCGTTCTGCCCCTGCTATTGGGGCGCGGCGCGATGGAACCGCCATGGGCCTCGATGATCGTGCGCGAAATCGATAGTCCAACGCCCATGCTTGCGGCTTCGAGGTCACAAACGGCTGGAACAGATTGGCACTGAGTTCCGGCGCGATTCCGCTGCTGGTAGCGGTCACACTGATTTCGATCATGTTGTCGGCAACGCGCGCGGTCGAAACGACGAGCTCGCGCCGTTCGCTCTCTTCCATCGCCTCGGTCCCGTTGCGTATCAGATTGAGCAGAACCTGCTGGATCTGCGCCTTGTCGGCAAGCACGTAATCGGCCTGCGGAGAAAATCGAAGCGGACACGCACGCCCTTGTCCTTGGCGCCAACCAGCGACAGCGCGCTCGCCTCCTCCACCAGCTTCTTGACGTCCTCCACCCGCCGCTCGCTTTCGCCGTGAGCCACGAAATCACGCAGGCGCCGAATAATCTGGCCAGCGCAGGGCCTGTGTCGGTGAATTGTGTCGGCGCAAAAAGCACTCGGTCGAGCAATCGAGCAAGCAGCACACAGTATTTGCCTGGCGGATATCGACCTTGATCAAGCGCGCGAGCGCGATCGAGTCGCCAACCCGCGCAAACTTGCAGCGAAAGCCGCGAGCGGTGTGAAAATACGGCTCGGGCATCTCGCGGACATCGCGGCGCCGCGGCTCGGTTTCTTTAGGCCGCGCGGGAGTCGCCGCCTACAGTAGGCGGAGAAACGTTCCGAAGCCGGAGACTCGCAGGGCGGAAGACGCAGACGCCCAAGCAGCGCGAGTGTTCACATTGTGAGCCGATCACTCGCCACGGGTAAATGCGCGCCCCGGTCACTGTGAGCGATTTCGTAAAGGCCGGTTTCCCGCTACACTGCGGCGGTTTCGGATGGAGAAAGCCGACGGGGAGAGCATCCTATGTCCGCCAGTGCAACGCAGACGATTGTCATCCGCGATGGCACCTTGATCGACGGCTCGGGCGTGCCAGCGCGGCGCAATCACGCCGTCGTCATCGAGGGCGAGCGGATCAGGAGCGTCGGCGCCCTGCCGCCGGATATCGACCTTGAGGACCGCCGCAAGGTCACGGTGATCGATGCCGCCGGCCAATGGATCATGCCCGGCCTGGTGGACGCCCATTGCCACGTCTCCTACGGCTACCCGATTGTCAGGGGCGAGGGCAAAGGCCGCGGCACCACTCGCCCGGAATTCTCCACCCTCAAGGCCGCGCGCAGCGTGCAGCGGGTTCTCCGCTCCGGCGTGACCAGCATTTCAGTGCCGGGCGGCACCTGGTTCACCGATGTGGGTGTACGCGACGCCATCCGGCTCGGCCTCATGGAAGGGCCGCGCATGTATGTCGCCGGCCGCATGATCGTGACTTATGGCTGCATCGAGGACGACGAGCCGTCCTGGGAAGGTACGCCCGATCATTCGATCGGTAAGCTCTGCAACACTGCCGATGCAATGGTCACCGAGGTGCGCCGCCAGGGCAAGCACGGCGTCAATTTCATCAAGGTGGCCGACAGCCGCTCCGGTGAATTGCAGATGCTGGCGAAGGAGGAGATCGCCACGGTGGTGGGCGAAGCGCATCGGCGCAACCTGCGCGTCGGCATTCACTCGCGTGGCGCCGGCTCGACTCGTGCGGCCGCCGAGGCCGGAGTCGATTGGATCATACACGCCGATCTCGCTACGGACCGCGACCTCGAAGCGGTGGCTAAAGCTGGAATGCCCATCATTCCTACCGCCACCTTCCTTGCGATGGTGGTCGAACTCGGCACTAGGGTCGGCGCCGAGCAGGTGCAGCTCGACATTGACCGCATGAAGCGGCACTTCGACCTCCTCTGCGGGCTCATGCACAAGGCGCGCAAGCTCGGTATCAAGCTTCTGGTCGGTACTGATACCGGCAACAACACGTTCATGCCTTACGGCGAGCTGCACGCCAAGGAGTTGGAAATTTTCGTCAAATACGGCGGCTTTTCTCCGCTTGAAGCGATCGTGGCGGCAACGCGCGACAACGCCTATGCGGTCGGTCTTGAAGGACAAGTGGGCGAGATCGAGCCCGGAAGACTGGCTGACGTGATTGTCCTCAACCGCGATCCGCTCGCCGACATCACGGTGCTGCAAGGCGGCAAACACCTCACGTGGCTGATCAAGGACGGAAAGATGGTCGACCTGCAGCTGCGCGAGGACATGCTCGCTTTCCGCGAAGCGGCCGAATAGCAAAAAAGCTACCCGCATGTCGGACCAGATCGCGCGGCTGCGCGTCGAGATCAACGAGGTAACGCCCACGGTCGCGCGCCGAGTGGACGTGCCGTTCGATGTCCGCCTCGACGACCTGCACTTCGTGCTGCAGATCGCCATCGGCTGGCAGAATTGCCATCCGTTCGAGTTCCGCCCGGCGGACTCGCCGGGCAAGGCCTGGGGATTGGTCGACCGCGACGATGAGCAATCGACGCGGCTTCCTGCCGAGCAGGCGACGCTCGCCGATTTGCTGGCATTCGGCGGCACCTTCCATTACGAATACGTCTACGGGGAAGATTGGACCCATACGGTCGTTTTGGAATTGCTCACGCCGGCCGTGCCCGGGTCAAGATACCCGCTCTTAGTGAGCGCCGAAGGCCGCTGTCCTCCTGCCGATATTGGCGGCATTGAGGGCTACGAGACCTTCCTGCGCGCGCTGTCTGATCCCAATCACCTGCACCACGAGGCAATGCGCGACTGGGACGATCCCGATTTCGATCCGCACAGTGTCGACGAGGCAGCGATTTGCAGCAATCTCGCCAATCTCGCCAGATATCTCGGCCGCCGCAAACCGCAGCAATAGCGGCTAGACTGTCTCGATCATTGTCCTGAAGCTCACACCTTCCCGGACGGAAGCGGTCCGCAAATCGAACATATGCGCCGGATGAAGGTGTTCGGACGTTTTAGTACTTTCTTGCACGCCTGAAACCCCTCACCGTCTTCATGGGCAGGAAGGCATGCCGTGTATCGTTGCGCGTCACGCGGCCGGCTGGGGCACCGCCGGGCGGCGGCGGATCAGCGCATCGATGCTGTACGGGCCTGCTCCGAACGCCGTTACGTAGAGCATGCCGCCCATTATCGCCAGATGCTCGAAAAAGGCGGCGTGCTGGGTGCGCGCCGCATCACCGGTCATCGTCCAATAGCGGTGAAAAATCATTGCAAGCGTGAGCACGTAAAAGAAAAGCAGGAAGCCCATCAGCCGCGCCAGCAATCCTGCCATCAGCATCAGCCCGCCCACAAGTTCGAGCGCGATTGCTCCCCAGACCAATATGTCTGCGTAGGGGATGCCGTGGCTCGCCATATTAGCAGATGTCGAGGCAACGGTGCCGAGCTTGGAGATGCCGGCTTGAACGAAGATTAGCGCCAGAAGAATGCGGCCGACGGCCGGCAACGGAGAGACGGACTCGTTCATGGATCCCTCTGCATGTTTGCATAAGCGCGTTTGGGATCCATATAGCGGACGCCGCCGCGCTTGCAACGCGCCAAACATGGCAAAAGCATGCCGTTGCCCGTTAATGCGCAATTTACGGGTGTGGTTCGCCGCAGATTTGGCTTGCCAGCACTGACGAGAGGGCGAGACTGCGCTTGCGTTCTAAGCGCCGGGACCATCGTTATGCGTTTGCGCTCCAGCAGCTTTGCCGACGGAGCGGCCATTCCGCGCCGCTTCACCTGCGACGGCGAAGACGTCTCGCCGCCTTTGGAATGGGGTGATGTGCCGACCGGCACCAAGAGCTTCGCTGTGATCTGCGAGGATCCGGACGCGCCCGGCGGTACCTTTTATCATTGGGCGGCCTACGACATCGCAGCAACGCAAAGCGGCCTGCCGCTCGATGCCGGCCATGAGGCGCAACGGCTAGGCTTCAAGCAGGCGACCAACGATTTCGCAAGGACCGGCTATAGCGGCCCGTGCCCGCCTGGCGAGGCGCCGCACCACTATCATTTTCGCCTTTTGGCGCTTTCGGTCGAACAATTGTCCGTGCCCGACAAGCCTTCATGCAGCGAAGCGAACCGCGAGGCGCGCAACCACGTGCTTGCCGAAGCAACCCTGGTCGGCATTTACCGGCGCTCAGGTAGGTAGGACTGCGAGTTCACTTCGATTCGCTGGAACCACACCGCCTCCTCCTCGATACAGGTTCAGGACGCCCACAGCGCGCGCCAGGCCTGACCTCGCACTGGCCATCGTGTGCGCAATTTCGAACGGGTCGGCGACGTGACATCAGCTCCAGGCGGCATCGCGATTGACTGGCGAGTGAGAGCGGTCGCCTAAGCGACCGTCAATCCCCTCGCGGCCGGCCGCTATGCCTCGACTCGCAGCAAGCAGACATACGACGGCACTCGACATTGCGATCACCCCGTTATACCGTACCCCCTACCGTATTGATACCCTACCCCCTACGTTATTGAAGAAAAGGACGGTGTAAGCTTTGTCTCATATCAAAAGCGAGAAGGCGAAGCTGCTCAATCGCGTGCGCCGGGTACGCGGCCAGGTCGAGGCGGTCGAGCGTGCACTGCTGGAGGAAAAGGGCTGCGCCACAGTGCTCCATCTGATTGTCGCGGCGCGCGGCGCCATGAGCAGCCTGATGACTGAGGTTATCGGGGATCACATCCGGTTGCATGTTGTCGATCCGGTCAAGGGCGCCGAGCGCACGCGGGGTGCCGAGGAACTGATCGAGGCCGTGCAGGCGTATTTCAAATGAGCGGGCGACGGGAGCATCGCGTCCGCTCGGGGTCGTATTCGCATACATGAGAGTGCGATGCAGAATTGCTCGCCAAGACGAACCTGGGGCCCGGCTGCGAAGACGTTGAAGAGGGCTGCTGTGCCCAGTGTTGCGGCGAGATCTTCTGAAAAAAATGTGACACCGATCTCGAATGCCCGCACATGCGCCAAGCCGTAGGCCGACCATACATCGCAACGGCGAAAGATCAGGTCTGCGGGCACCGGAAGAGCCGCATACGTGGAGCAGCAATATATCGCTATGACAGACACACTATCAAGCCGTCATAGGCATGTCTTCCTTGGCGAAGGTCACGAAACGAATGAGCGACGCACCTGGATGGTGATCGCACTCTGCAGCTTCGTGATGGTGACGGAAATCGTCGGCGGGCTTTTGTTCGGCTCGATCGCGCTTGTCGCCGACGGCCTGCACATGTCGACGCATGCGAGCGCACTTCTACTCGCCGCTCTGGCCTACAATTACGCACGCCGGCACGCAGACGATGCGCGCTTCTCCTTCGGCACCGGCAAGCTGGGCGACCTCGCCGGCTTCACCAGCGCCATCGTGCTTGCCATGATCGCACTGCTCATTGCTTACGAGGCGTTCACCCGCTTCATCTGGCCCGTTCCGATCCATTACGGTCAGGCCATTCCGATTGCCTCGTTGGGATTGATCGTCAATGTTGCCAGCGTTCTTCTGCTCAGCGGCGGGGGCTACAATCACCATCATGGTCATGCGCATGCTGGCCATGAGCTCGACCACGTCGAGTCTCATTGCCTGCAAACGTGCATCGGCGCTGTGACCTTGGAAATTTTCGAAGACGGCGTGACGCCGCGCTTTCGCCTTTCCTGCTCCGGCCGGGACATCTCGGCGGATGATATCACTGTCGAAACGACACGGGGAGACGGCACGCACCAGGTGTTTTCACTCGTTAGCCGTGGTGGCTACCTGGAATTGCTTGAAGAAATCCCGGAGCCGCATACTTTTATGGTACGTGTATCGTTCAATCGCGGCTCCGAACACCACGACGTGGAGTTTGCCGAACACGAGCCCGCCCACGGTGCCGCGCAGCGCGACAACAACATGCGCGCAGCAATTGTCCACGTGCTCACGGATGCGACCGTATCGGTGCTGGTCATCGTCGGGCTTTCGCTGGGCTGGCGTCTCGGCTGGAGCTTCATGGACCCGGTCGTGGGCCTCATCGGCGCGGTGGTCATAGCCACCTGGGCCTATACGTTGATTCGCGACACCGCCGCCATCCTGCTCGACATGAACCCGGATCGCGGCATGGCCGAGCGGATGCGTGCAGTCGTCGAGGCCGACGGCGACAGCCTGACTGACCTGCATTTGTGGCGGCTTGGCCCCGGGCATCTGGGCGCCATCGTTGCAGTTGCGACGCAGCACCCACGCGGCGCCGCTTATTATCAATCGCTGCTCAAGCGCTTTGCTGCCCTCTCGCACGTCACGGTACAGGTGCAGCAGCGGTGACCCTGCGAAACCATATCTGCCACTTACGCATGGCGGAGATCGCTCCGCACGACGGCATCAATCGCCCATTGCGGCCAATCCGCGACGCGGCGAGTGGCCACCGGAGGCGTGCAGCAACGTGTTACCCCGTCCTGCGTCGACCTGATCGATCTCGGTACGTATAGCTCGAACGGCTGGACATCAGCATTGTCAGAGACACCGAGGTCGCCTGGAGCCGCTTCGTTACCGTAGGGGGTGGGAAAGCAACGTCTCGAGACCGGCCTGCTGATGCGGCGCCGCCACTCACAAGCCTGGTTGGCCGCTGGTTAGCCCCGACGCTCCGGCCGACTAAATTCCGATGCCCCGCTGCGAGCCCTCTGAAATTGCCCTAAACGATGACTTTAATGGCGCGCGCACCGTCTCCAGCCCATCAGCGGCGGTTGCCGAAATCGTGGTGCGCACCATGTAGCGCGGCTCATGCGGCGGCCACGGCCGGCCGCGATGCATGGTCGCGCGGTTGTCCCACATGATGACGTCGCCCTTGTGCCAGGTATGCGTGTAGCTTAGGCCCGGCGCAGTGGCCGCCGCCATCAGCTCACCGAGCAGCTTTTGTCCGGCCCTTAACTCCATGCCTTCGATCGCATAGGCGTGAGAAGCCAAATAAATGGCGCCGCGGCCGTTCACCGGATTCTTCCACACCATGCGCCAGCATTGTGGAGGCAGGGCCGCGCGCTCCTCCGCACTCGCCAGATCGGGCGCGATCTTGCCACGCGAATAGGCGTAATCGTGCCAGGCGAACGAATTTTCCAGCCGCGCCCGCAGCGCCGGATCGAGTCGCTCGAAAGCAAGCCGCGTCGAAACGAATTCGGTTTCCCCGCCGCCGCCTGGAATGATGCGCGATGACAATACGGATGCAAGCGCAGGCATGCGCTTGAAAGGGCTATCGGTATGCCAGAGCTGGTTGGCTTTGTTGCGCAGTGCCAGCCGATGATCTGCCGGAACGACATCGCCCTTGTCGTCCAGTGTCTTGAGGATCACCAGGTTGGTGCCAAAGCCTTCGGACCCGACTTTGGTGACCTCAAGGGGCCCGAAGCGCCGCGAAAATGCGATCTGCGTCTCGTCGGTGGCCTCCTGTGCGCGAAACAGCAGCACCGAATGCTCTTCGAACAGCGCGCGCACCTGCTGATAAGCGGCATCGTCGGCGGCGACGTCAGCAAGAGTGATGCCGCGCAATTCGACACCAAAGCCCGGCCCAAGCGGGACGATTTCCATGGGCGCCCTCCGTCTTTTTTTGCTGACTTCGCGTAAGCTTCCATCAAAAGCGGACTGCCGGCAAGCGGCCATGAACTGCCCCTTGAGTGCGCCCATGGGCTTCCCTGCGATACGTTCGCAAAATTGCCGGGCTTTGACCGATGCATCGGGGTTTCTCGCGCTTCGTTCAGCCCGGCCGCCTGCACCGGCAGATCGACACGCGTCCAAACGTTTTCGAGCTCCGCAGCGCCGACCTCGCGCACCATCTCGGCCTAGTCGATGTAATGTTGTTGTTGTTGACTGCGCCGGGTTCTATTCGGCGGCCTACTCCGCCGCGAATTTTCCGAGCGCGCCGCCATGATCGTAGCTCGCCATCAAATCCTCGACGATCGCATTGAACGCCGCCCAATCGGTTTCCCTGAAAGTGTGGTTGCGCACGATGAACGAGGCGCCGGCATAAAACTTCTCGTATTGCAGGTGCCGGCCGGCAAAATCCGATCCGACCATGTCCCAGGCGAGCTTGAACAACTTCATGCGCGTAACCGCGTCGCCCTGCGGCGTCTGCCAGTAGGTCTCAAAATCGTGAGCCAGCGCCGGATCGCGCATCAGGGAAATATTCGCCGGCATCTGAAACACGCCGCCACCGCATAATTCGCGCAGCTCGTCGATGAATTTGCTGTAATTCTGCGTGCACCATTCGAGCGCGCCGTACATCATGCGGCGATTGAAGCAGACATAACCGTCGCCAGGCCAGTCCTCGAAAGCGTTGATCTGCCCGTTGACCATGCCGGCGATCTGCGCCTCGTAGGCGGAAATGCGGCCGAGCGCCTCACGCACCGCCGGCACCTGATCGGCGCCGGTGGCGTGTGCGATCTTGCTGCACAGCCCGACGACGAGCCGCATCTTCGACCAGTAGCGCACATTCGACTGGTGATTACCGAAACAATGGCTCGGCGTCTTCACGTAGATGTCGCGCGAGAGCAGCGCGTCCCCGTGCACGAACACGCGTTCCCAAGGCACCTTGACGTCGTGGCAAACCAGCATGCAATCGCTCTCGTCGTAGCGATAGGCGAGCGGCGCATCGAACTCCGAGGTGCAGCCCGTGGCAAAGGGCTGGCGTGACCATAATTGCAGCCCCGGCGCGTTGCACGGGACGGCGCAGGTGATCGCCTCGTTCTTCTGATCTGGCGCGAGCGGAATGACGTTGCCTATCCAGATCTCGTTGGCAAAGGCGGCGCCAGTCGCCAGCATCTTCATGCCGGAAATGACCACGCCGGTATCGTCCTCGCGAATGACGCGCAGCGTTGGCACCGGAATGTTCTGCCGTTGATAGAATTCTGGATTTCGCGCCGCCTGCGGCGGCACTACCGCGTAGACGACGTAGAGATCGTTGTCCCGAGCGTAGCGGTAATAGGCGAGTAAATTGTCGGCGTGGCCGCATGGCGGCTTGAGCTCGTCGGGTTTCATCACCATGCCGGCGATGAAGGAGGCGACGTGGTCGGGCGAGCGGCCGAACAGGCCGTAAGTGAAATCGGCGATGCGGCGGTGACCGAGCATGCGGCGCTGCAAATCCTGGCGCGAGCGGGCGCGCAGGAAATAGATCGAATGGCGGCCGCCGTCCTCCTCATAGCCCATCAGGTCGCGGTTCGCAGGGTCGGCCTTCATGTCGTAGAGTGCCGCCACGGTCGCCGCGGCATTGCGGAAGGCTGGATGCGAGGTGACGTCGTCCACCCGCTCGCCACCGATATAGATGGCGCGACCGTCGCGCAGCGATTGGCAATGCTCTTTTCCGGTGCGCAGCATAGGGATAAGACCGTCGTCCACGACGGTCCGCCAGTCAAGGCCGGGGTGAGGGCAGCGCGCTGACCGATTCTCTAGGATCACGAACAATTCGGCCTGGTCGCAGCTTCCACCAGCACCGTGGTGCAGCCGCAATACGATTGACCGATCAAATCATTTTGGCCGCATCCACATTCCCCACATCAACGATCCGATCCGCAACGACGATTTCAGCCGGCTGACGGTGAACATCCGCACCTGCCGTGCTTCAGCATCGACCGGGTAATGACCTGCAAGCCGGATTATGTCATGCCACTGTTGGTACGCGGCAGAATGGCGTCGCCGACAAGCGTGACGATTTGGCTTACTGCTGTCGCGGTGTTAGAGCTGGTCGCTTCGTCTGTTCGCTTCTCGCAATGACCTTCGTTCGTTGCTAGCGCACCTGAAAAACGAGCTTGCCGCGAAAATGTCGTCCTTGGCTCAACCGATGCGCCTCGGCGGCCTGCGACAGTTGATAGACCTTGACCTCCGGAGCACGCACGGCGCCGCTCGTGGAGAGTGCGGCGACTTGCTCCATCGCCTGGCGCGAACGCGGCACGGCCGGCCGCAGCGCCGTGACATCGGCGCGGTTGGGCTTCGGCGCCTGCGCGCCCGAAGCAATAAACGCGGCGCGCCCGCGCGGTTTGAGCACGGCGAACGATTTTTGCGCCACGTCGCCGCCGACGGTGTCGAACACGGCATCGCAGTCCTTCACCACTTTGCTGAAATCCTGCGCGTTGTAATCGATGACCTGATCGGCGCCGAGGCCGCGCACATAGTCGAAATTGGCGGCACTTGTAGTGGTGATTACGCGAGCGCCAAGGTGCTTGGCAAGCTGAATGGCGAAGCCGGCGACACCGCCGGCGCCGCCCTGAATGAGTATCGTTTCGCCGCTTTTGAGCTTCAATGAGTTCTCAAGCGAGTCGATCGCGGTAAGTCCGGTTAACGCCAGCGCCGCGGCGTCAATGTGCGAGAGCGCTTCGGGCTTCTTGGCAACGACCGCAGCCTTGATCGCGATCTTCTCGGCATAGGTTCCTTCCCTGCCCGCCTCGAGAACGCCGAATACCGCCTCGCCGGCTTTTAGATCATTGACTTCCGCGCCGATGCTGGCCACGACGCCGGAAAAGTCGCGGCCTGGTATCTGTGGGAATTTCAATTGCGCCTGGCGCGCATATTCGCCGCCGCGGAATTTCCAATCCGCGGCATTGACGCTCGCCGCATGCACATTAACGATCACCTCGTCGGGCGCGGCGACTGGATCGGGCTGATCACCATACTGCAGCACTTCGGGGCCGCCGAATTTCTCGAAATAAGCCGCTTTCATCGTACCTCTCTTGCAAACTGAAGTGTTTCCTCTCGAACATTCAGCGCCACGAGCGCCGCAAGGCTGAGCAGTGCCGTCGCCATGATGTAGTAGCTCGGCGCGAGCTTCGAGCCGGTGAGATGGATCAGCAATTCGGCAAAGAACGGCGCGAAGCCGCCGAAGATCGTCACCCCGATATTGTAACTGAGCGAAAGGCCGCTGACCCGGGTCGCCGCCGGAAAAATTTTTGCCATGAACGACGGTAGCGCACCGCTATAGCAGGATTTCAACAGCGCAATCCAGCACACCATGGTGATCAGCACAGCGAGCGAGGCATGTGCGTTGAGCAGAAGGAACGCCGGGTATGCGGTGAGGAAAAACAGCGCCGCAGCTCCGATCATCACCCGGCTTTGCCCGACCCTGTCGACCCAGATGCCGATGAACGGCACCAGGACCGTTTGCAGTGCGGCGGCAGCGACCGCGGCGGTATAGCTGAGGTATTGCGGCAGGTGCAGTTCGCGGATCGCGTAGGTCGGCATATAAACCAGCATGTATTGCGAGCTGGTCGAGATGACCACCGCGCCGACGACGAGCAGAAGCCGGTCCCATTGGGTGACGATGAGATCGCGCATCGGTGCACGCGGCGGCGGCGCGGCGCGGAATTCCGGCGTCTCCTCCATGTGGCTGCGGATGTAATAGCCGACCGGCCCGATCAGGAGCCCGAATGCGAACGGAATGCGCCAGCCCCAGGCCTGCAACTCGGCCGCCGAGAGGGTGCCGCTGAGCAGCACGCCGAAGCCCGTGGCGGCCAGCGCCGCGAAACCTTGGCTGGACCATTGCCAGCTGGCGAAAAACCCGGCGCGATCGGGACGATGCTCGACCAAGAACGTTGTGGAACTGGCGAACTCGCCGCCGACCGAAAACCCCTGCAGCAGCCGCGCGGCGATGACCAAAACTGGCGAGAGCATGCCGAGCGTGGCGTAGCTCGGCATGATGGTCATGAGGCCGGTACCGAGGGTCATCAGCACGATCGACAGCGTGAGCGCCCGCTTACGACCGCGGCGGTCGCCGTAATCGCCGAGGAAGATCGCGCCGATCGGACGCGCCAGATAGGAAATGCCGACGGTGCCGAGCGTCACCAGGATGGAGACGGCCTCGTTTGCAATCGGGAAGAACACCTTGGCGATGGTCACGGCGAAATAGCCGTAGACGAGGATTTCATAGAATTCGAGCGCATTGCCCAACGAAGCGGCAAGGATCAGCCTGATCGCAGAGCCGGCGCCGCCGGCCGGCGTCTGTGCCGTCGTCGGGTTCATTTCGACGAAATCTCCTGGCCGCCCGCGCGGCGCGCGCGCAGCGTAATGATCGCTGACCGCCCCGTCAAAACGCCAGGATGCTCGCAAGCAGCGTTCAGCAGGAGGGGCGGCCGCAGGCGTTTCAATGCCCGATGATGGCACTCGCGTGCCGAACGTCTCGGGTCCAGACAAAACGCGTCGCCTGCAGTACGCCAAGTCCGATCGGCGTCGGCACGGCAATGCGGAACGGCACCACAAGCCGGGTGCCGGTGAGCGGGGCCAGCCAGACTTCCATGTCTCGCTGCTCCCGCAGATATTTGATCGCGTAGCGACTCGGGTCATAGCCGGCGAGCGGCAAAAACTGCAGGGCGCAGACCGCTGCCGGCCCCTGGTAACCGCTCTCGGTTTTGACCTGTTCCATCCGCTTAAAGATGAGATGCAGATCGTAGCGCATGCGACCGTCGAACACCGCGATCTTATCCACGCAGGCCGGCGGCGCCGCCGTCTCGCCTAGGCCTGGAACATCGATCAAGAGCGCCGTCATCGGATCGACGACGCCGACGCGGTAGGCCTCGGTCAGCGGCACCAGATGTGGATTGGGTTTTGGCGGATGCACCAGATGCTCCTTGGCCGTGCCGTTTTTGAAAACTATTCTGATGGCATCGGAGGAGTTGCCAGAAACGTAGCTGACCACAAAGTCCGTGGCAGTCGGGTGCCGCTCGGTGACGATGCCGCGCGATTTAGCGATGCCATGGCCGCGGCCGAAGACGCGCAACAGCCCGGCCGTCTCGCCGCTGGCGACTGCCGAGAAGTGATTATCGTGCAGTTCGATCGTCCACGATATGTGCCCGATCGGGATGCCGAAAAGCGTTGCGGCATAATCAGTCTCAAGTTTTGCTGGCTCGCCGGTCGAGCGTGTGCCGGCATCGTCGCGCGTCGCCAGCAAGCACAATGCGAGCAAGGCCGCTGCAAAAAATAAAGGCAATCTCGTCAGGCGTAGCATGCCGCTGCGCTCGAGCTATTTTGTGACGTTGTGGAGGACGCCTGCCAGCCGGAGAGGCAACGATCTGATTTGGCGCGCGCCCTGTGCCCTCTCCGATGACCTCTGTTCGCCCGGCATCATGGCCTGATCAAGGCAATCAGAAGACCCGCTTATGGAACCCGCTTCAGCGTGACCGCGTAATCATGCCACCGCTGAAAGTATAGCTCCGCGGCCTCTTCGATCGGAGCGACGGCAGCCGCATCGAGGTCGCGGGCCTTGCGCGCCGGCGCACCGACAACGAGCGAATTGTCGGGAATGATCTTGTTCTCGCCGATCAGCGCACCGGCACCGACGATGCAACTCTTCCCAACCTGTGCGCCGTTCATGACGATCGCCCCCATGCCGATCAACGTCTTGTCGCCGATGGTGCAGCCATGCAGGATGGCGTTGTGCCCGACAGTGCAGCCACTACCCACGGTGAGCGGGAATCCCTGATCGGTGTGGAAGGTGCAATTGTCCTGAACATTGCTGCGTTCGCCGATTTCGATCCATTCGTTATCGCCCCGCAACACTGCCCCGAACCAGACGCTGGCGCCGGCCTTGACCCTGACCTTACCGATGAGCACCGCAGTCTCTGCAACATAACAGCTGCCGGCAGGCGCAAGCTCCGGAGCCTGTCCCTGCAAAATGAAAAGTGACATTTGCTCCTCCGTTCGAGCAAGCCCAGCTGACGACGTCAGCTTGCGCAATTCTCGAGCCCAACCGGCAGTTGGAAACGATCGACCGCCGCCGGTTCAGCTGGCCTTCAGCTTCAAAAGCGCATCGGCATTGCCGTGCGTGAGCTTGGCCATGTCGGCCGGAGATAGCGCAATGCGGTCGAGGAATTTGCGGCCTAGCGCGTCCGGCGCGTACGGATAATCGACCGAGAACATGATGTGATCGATGCCAAACGTCAGGAGCGCGGCCAGAAACGGCGGCTCGTCGAAAATGCCACTGGTCGTGATCCACACCTGATCGAGAATCGTGCGACGCACCGGCCGCTTCAGGTGATCGATGTCGAGCGCGAAAACCTGGTCGGCACGCGCGAGCATCATCGGAAGCATTTCGCCCATATGGCCGATGATCAGTTTGAGCCTTGGATGCTTGTCGAGCGTGCCGGCTACCACCATGCGCAGCACGTGCACGGCGGTCTCGGAATGCCAGCCCCAGCCGGCCGTCTCCAGCACGCGGCCCGCCCCTGCGGGCAGATCGGAGAAGTAGGCCTGGCGCACCGCTTCAGGGGGAATGTGCGGATGCAGATAGATGGGCACGTCGGACGCTTCGGCAGCGGCCAGAATGCCGTCGAAGCTCGCATGGTCGAGAAAGCGCCCCTCGGTCGTGCCGTGGACCATGGCGCCCACAAACCCCAGCTCCTTGACGCAGCGCTCGAGCTCGCGGGCCGCCGCCTCCGGGCTTTGCAGCGGCAGCGCCGCAAAGCCGGCGAACCGGTCGGGACGATCGGCGATGGTTTTAGCCAGATAGTCGTTAGTTTCCCGGGCCATTGCAACGCCGTCAGGGCCAGGCACGAGATCGGGCCCGGGGCCGCTATTGGAGAGAACCTGGACGGAGATGCCTGCATCGTCCATCGACTTGAGGCGGCGCTCGCCAATCTCCGCCAAAAGCTCGAGCGGATTTGGCGCGTTCTTCGGCAACGTCCTCGGCCGATAGCCGCGCCGCGCGAGTACAGCCTTATCGATGCGGCTGGCGAGCGAAGGGACCGAGAAGTGCTCCTCAAGAGCGACGGTTCGCATGGGCTATTTTCTCCGCTGTTTCGCTGTTGCTGCGCGCCCTTGTTGCATTGTTGCTGGGATGGAGCAAGCGTGTGCCGGCGGCGCAGGACCTGAAGGCGAGCACCTTCCCGATCGGCGCCACCATGTCCAGCGGCCCGCCGGCGCGGGTCCGGGGGCCTAGACTTTGTCGCGATGCGGGGTTGGTCTAATCAGTATCGAGCGGACCCATCAGCAGCGTGCAGGCCGGGTCGACCTGGCGGAGTTTCGTCTCAATCCGCTCAGCCTCGTTGTCGAGGCCCATCCAGCGCAATTTCAGAATTCGCATGACGATGTCGTGCGATGCTCGTTCCCGAGCGGCGAGGTCCGGACGTTCTGCTACGTGCGCGTCGAATTCCATTCAAGTCTCCCTAGAGGACCTTTCTTCCGTCCACCTGCGCATGTCGCGGCGAGGTGCCGAACCGCGGGCAGGCTTTTCTGAAACAAAATTTTAAATCATCCGCCGCTCGGCCCGCAATGCCCCCCTCGAGGTGGACGGAACGCCGCCGCCGATTGATTTGTGACTCGCCGGGCTTGAAAAATCTTTGATGCATATCAACGTGGTGCGATGTGACCCGGGCTAACAGGGTGAGGTTCCAACCGCATTGGAGGATGTGTCATGGCTGAACCTACCAGCAAGGTGCCCGTGAAAACCGAGAAATCGCCCACTGCGATGCCACAGACGTTGCGGCCATTCGAGAGCTTGCGTCGTGAAGTCGACCGCCTGTTCGATGAATTCGACGGCGGCTTCTGGCGCTCGCCCTTCCGCAGCCAATTCTTCGATCTTGCGCCGTTCCGCGGCGGCGAAGCTACATCTATGGCGACACCGGCCGTCGATGTCTCGGAGACCGATAAGGCGTACGAGATCACGGCCGAAATGCCCGGCATGGACGAGAAGAACGTCGAGGTGAAAGTCGCCAACAGTGTCCTCACGATCAAGGGCGAAAAGCAGGAGGACAGGGAGGAGAAGAAGAAGGACTATTACATGCGCGAGCGCAGCTTCGGCTCTTTCGAGCGCACCTTTCAGGTTCCCGAAGGAGTCGAAATCGATAAGATCGAGGCCAATTTCAAGAATGGCCTGCTCTCGGTGACATTGCCGAAGAGCGCCGCCGCGCAGAAGGCGGAGAAAAAGATCACGGTGAAGACCTCGTGAGGCCGCGTTCGCGTGCAAGTTATTGCGGCCCGGGGTCGGATTCTGCTCCGGGCCGCGCGCTTTGTCAGCTCCGCGCAAACGCCATTGTCCGCCCGTTCGGCGAGGATGCGGCAGCGTGGCGGCGGATCGTCCATTTCCAGCGCCCTGCATCGCGCCCCGCCCCTGATCGCAACGCGGCTATCGCATGTCGAGCCGGCAGGTTCTCTCCTTTTTCCAGTCGCCGGAATAATTATGAGTGCTTCGGCAATGTCGTGCCGAGCTGGTCGGGGCAATTGATTCGGCCAGCCGCTGCGGGCGCTACTACCTCGAACTAATAATTTTAGTCTTCGGCATCCAGATCGCGGTCGCGTTGGTAAACGGCGATCGTCCGGTTAAATTAAATAGCTGTCCCTTTCACTCGCCGCGACCGGGATTGCGCCGGGCGCGCGCCGCTAAACGATGATAGCCAGCAGTTAAGTCATCGCTCTGCTCCCGGACACTTAGGCCCGCCCAGCGAAGGCGGCCATGACCTCATCGAAAAGACGCGCCTCCTGCCCGCTATAACGCGGAGAAAAATGAAACGGCACGACCTTACGCACGGCCGCTTCCCGCGCCATCCGCCCGGCGGCAGTCGTCGTCAAGTGCCCACGCTGCGCCGCGAGCGCCGCATCGGCCCGGGCAAAGGCGGCCTCAATGAACAACAAATCAGCGTTGCACGCGAGCCGAACGATCTCGCGTCGATTGGCTGCACTGTCGATCACATCGGTCACATAAGCGATCTTCTGCCCGGGCGTAACCGTCACCGCCGCACGCAGTTCGCCGAGCCGCATCGCACACCCGTCAGCGGCGTTCGGATGCGGCGCGACCCGGATCGCATAATCGTCCCCCTTGTTCTCGACGACTGCGCGCTTGAGCTCGCGCAACCATGGCCCGACGGCCAGCCCCTGTTCGTCGAGCCGGCTCTTCCAGACGTTGACATGCGCCTCTTCCTCGACGGCAAATCCCAGGCATGAGGTGCCGTGATCCAAAGCAGCGGCGGCGACGCGGAAGATGGGCTCACGAACGAGAACCCCATCGGCAACAAGACCCGAACCGATGGGCTCGACGGCAAAGCCGTTCTTCAGTCGTAGCTGTGCCGTGCGGCTCTGTAGATCGGGCTTCACCTCGGTGACAACGAAGATCAAGTCGGCGGCAAATCGGTCGGCCAGGTTCCAGCAATAGCCAAGCAGTTTGTGCGCAACGCGATCGATGAAACCGGTGGGACCGTAAAGGTTCAGCCGCTTGTCGCGCCCAACCAGAACCCTCAGCAGATGATCGAAGCCGATGAAGTGGTCGACATGGGCGTGCGACACAAAGACATGTTCGAGACGTAGAATCTTCCGCGGCGGCAGGCTGCTAATATCGCCGAGATCGAACATGATCGCACGTCGCTCGAACAGCGTCTCGATATAAAGCGCCGGATCGCCGAAGCCGCCGTTGACCAGAACGGGATGCAGGAGGGGTCGCATGGCTGCTATATAGATCCAATGCAGGCGCGACGGAGGGAGGTTATCATCTCGGCTTGTCTTTCGACCGGCGCATCCCAGATACCCTTTATGGAAGCCCGACAGTATGCCATGGAAACTGCCGGCGAAGCGAAGTGGCGTCTCCGCCTTGCCAGCGTTCCAAGCTGCCGTGGGGTTAACCGTGGTTCAGGAGGAAAGGCGGTTCCGCCTTTGGATTAATTCAACAAACAACGGGTGTGCTCCCTCTCGAAACGTCTCGCGAAAAACATCTTGGCACTCAAGCCATGATATAAACTGTCATTCGTTGCGGGTTCGCAGCGACGCGGCACCAGGGCCGCAGATGCTTGCGGTCGGCTCCGCCTCGGAGCCGGTCTGGGCCGCAGGGTTCGAAACTCCCGCCATAGCCGCGCAGCGCGGCGGGCAATAGTTTCATTGAACGGCCGCTTGCGCGCCGCCATAACCATGCTGCTGCACATTCATGTTGACGAGGTCAAGCGGCCCCGGCACTTCGTCCAGGAAACCCCAGCTCTTCATCCATTCATAGGTGCGTTGCAGCTCATCAACCGGGATGGGCGCCGGATCGACCACGTAAATCCGGCTCTCCCGCAGATCGTCGATGGTCAGTTTTGCGAGCGACGCGCCGTCTCTTCGTTGCGCACCCATTCGGCAAGCTCCTTGTCGAGTTCCGCAATGCGCCGGTCCAATTCGCACCATTGACGCCGCATGTCTTCAATCAGCACGCACATTCTTTGAGTGAGACCTCCCCAAGGGTTCAAACCCGCGAGATGCTGCTCGAGTTTGCGCCGGCCCTGCGCAACCGTGGTGCCGCGTTTCAGTAAGCGGGGCAACAAGTATCTCCGCAAGCTTTTGATCCACGGCGCCCGAGCCGCCTTGCCGACGCTGCTAGAGAGTGCAACGTCGTTCGGGGCATGGTTGCGCGGCATCTCCGGATCCTTGTGCTTGTCGTAGTCGATGAAATAATTTAGGTAGGCGCGCTTGTTGGCGTTGATCCGGCGCACGGCCTCGCGCACGGCGCGATTGAAGCCGCTGTAGGTTTCGGCATCGACGCGATCCGAAGCGACCTCGGTTCCGTGATGAAACGCCGAAATGACCAGCCGGCATCCTTTCTTCTCAGCTAGCGAGATATACGGCTCTGTAAGCGTCGTCGCCTCGATCTCGCCCTTCATCAACAGATTGAAGCGATAGGCCGAGCCGTTGGGCACGCGTCCAAGCTTGATCTGCTCGCGCGGCACGAAGCCTTCCAGCATCTGCAGCGTCAGGTAATGAGCGCCGAAGAAGAACGGTACGCCGATCTGCCGATTGGCGAATTGCTGCGGCGTCTGCACCGGCGAATCGCCGCGCACCACCAGCGCCGCAAAGGTCACGATCGAGCGGCGGCCGATCTGACGGCTCCCGACTTTGCTGGTTTCGACGCGGCAGTAATTCCCCCATTCACAAGCGTTGTAGAGGTCGGCTTTGCCTTCTTCGAGCAGCCGGCCGTGACTGGCATAGCGATTGGTCGGGGCGCCAGAGAAACGGAAGATAGGTGGCGACAGTCCACTTGGCATTGTCATGCGGTCGCAACGCACGCTCCATGTCGAGCAAAGCTGGCGTACCCGCCCCAAGGCCGAATTGTGCGGCAGCCCGCACAAAGATGTCAGCCGATTTCCCGCGCAGCAATTCTTGCAGCCGCCTTATCTCAAATCGGGAGAGCAGATTGGTCGCGCGGAAAGGCCCCCAGGATGGCCTCGCCGAAGCCCGAACTGGTAGCAGCATCGGCGAGTGGGGCCGTTGTATCCAAACTATGCTTGGCGTCTACCTTGTACTTGCGTTCCTTGCGCTCAAAGCCGGGGTCGGCGAAGCCCCCGCGGGAAGAACCTCAAAAAACGGATGCGGGCACCGTCGACGCCGAAATAGCAGCGATCGGTCTTGGCTGCTTCCTCAAGCAGACGGTGCCGAACCTCGTCAGCCGAGGCACCAGTGACAGGACCAATTAGACCCTTTGGTCCGCCGAGGATGATGCCGGAGAAGCGGCCGTTCTCTTCGCCCAGCCGCAGCGTTAGCTTACCGAGCGATCCCTTGCGAACCCTGATTGTCATTCGGCCTTCTCCAACTTCTCGTTATGCGACTGAAAGAACGGCTACAAGAGGTTTCCGGTTCACACCTGCTAAACAAAGGTGCGGTTTTGGCAAACTCCTGGGTTAGCCGCCAAACTGATTATATGCCAACCGATAACAGAGTCAGTACGTGAACGGATGGCGGTTACATACATCACCAAAGCCTCGTTCTGAGCTTGAAAAAGCTAAAGCAGTCTATTTGGCCTCTCGGCTTCGTATGGAGTTTTCGAAAACTCCTGGTATGTATGTGAAGTCAGAACGCATTCTCCATTCCCGGATTCCATACGCTTATCCTTATGCTCGCATCGTTGGTTGTCGCCACACTCATAGGCAAAAGTGCATGTTTTGTCCCTGAAAGACTTGGCAAGGCTCCTCAAAGCTTTAATGTCGCTATCGCCAAAACCCTTAATGTGGCTATTAGCTAAAAGACTTGCTATCGGTAGGAGTACACCTTCCCCCGTCTGCGACATTCTTCGAATACGCGCACAAGCTGGGTATGATGCCATGTAGCGCGCAATCGACATCTGTAACACATCGACTCCCGAGGGGCTCCCACGGTGCTACACGCATCGGCTCAAAACGTATGACCCGCCCCCGATGCAAGTGGTTTTTTGCGAAGCTGATCTGATCAGTCTGCATCAACGTATCCGGTCTCAGGGCACCTGTCGCCCTGGCCAATGGAGATCCGCGCGTCCCGGGCCTCATAAAGGGGCCGGCATCGAGTGTGCCATTTTGCGCCGTAGGCTGACGGGACACCGGTTGACTGTCAGGCCATCTCGCTTCCACCACCCGCAGACCTTATGCGGCGCGCGCCATGTCGGGCGATCATCGCGCGAGCCCGATCTCATCCTAAGCCGCCCGGCCGGCCGGGGCGAAGCAGCTATCGTTGCGCAGCAGCGCCCAGCAGATTCGAGCCAACTTGCTTGCCAAGGCCACGACCACCGTGTTGCTATGCGTCCGTGCCAGCAGACCGCGGAGCCAGGCACGCTACCATGCTCGATCTTATGAGAGCGGCCGTTCGAATACGCGACTAAATGGCAATGGCAAACATGCGTTGACGGCGCGATAGCTAAAACGGAAAAGAGGTATACAACGTGACCGATTACTTGTTCGCTTTACAACCACTCGCACCGTTGCATGAGGGACCTTGGTACGGGGGGCCTCGCCCCGACCGGATATAAGTTTATGCGGCGAGTGCCGCATAGCGAAAAGGGGCTCCGCCTTGGGGTCAATTGAGCAAACGTATCGGGAACGTCAGGCGAAAAAGGGCGCGATCAACAGAAACGAAGTTCGCACGTTGCTATCGTCGTCAACCTCTCGGAGCTGGTCGCGCGCTCCAGCGCGCGCCCAAGCGACGAGTTACGCCCTTGTCCTCCTCTGGAACGTAGGAAGAGAAAGAATATGTTGATCGTGAAAAAACTTCTTGACACCGAGGGGCCTCATATAAGCACGACCCCGGCCAAAGGACATCCGCAGAAAGAGGGATTGACAACACCCGGGCCCGTTACAGAAGCATTGGCTCAAGGTCAAGAATCCGGCGGCGCCGGCGGTGCGGCGCGAAGCTGAAGAAGAATGGCGTTAGAGCTTACGACCAGAGCAGTCGATGGAACGAGCATTTCTCTTTGGGCTGGGAACGTTCGTAGTCATTGCTGCGCTGGTCTACTGATTCGTCTCAGCATTCCAGAGTTCATTCTCGCGCTGCTGCTGATGCCGATTGGCGTGTTTCTGCTGCACGACGCCATTCACGCACCGCCCAATCGATCAAGAGCATCGGCGATTCGTGGATGGCTACTCGGCTTTCTCTTAATCCCGGTACCACTCTTTGTATACCTCTTATCCTGCGTTAATCGCTTCGACGAAGTGGCGAGGCTTCCAAAATATCCTTCCGGGACTCCTTGGCATGCGGTCGTAAGGCCGGAGATACCGCCAACAATCGCACCAACTGCAGCTCCACGGCCACCGCCCAATACTCCACCAACAATTGCCCCGGTAGCGCCGCCAAGGATAGCACCACCAAGGGGGTCTTGCGCAGAAGCCTCCTGCACCGGCATCGCGCAGGCAATCGCGATAAAGGCTGCAGCTCCGGGCGCCTTGAGCCGACTGATCGTCGAGTGATCGACGGCGTAGCTTAGCGCGATCTCGCGCAGCGGCTCACCGGCTTCAGCGGGTTCTTCCATCGCTCCCACAGCTCGGCCTTCTGCACTACCGTGAACCGTGACATCACCATGGCGCACCTCCTCACCTCGTAAGATTAGAAGGTGTCGCGCTGATCGGTTGAATCCGCCACCTCAAAGCAGACATTCGGTCTCTCGCTCGCAACCTCAGCGCACTCGCGAAATGCAGGCGTGTTTGGATCATTCGATTCACGTTCGCTTGACGCCGCTGACGTCAATCTCACGTCACAGCTCAAGTCGCACGAAACCCAAAGCCCACATCGTGGCTCTACATTGCCGTTGGGATCCGGGAAACAATGGTGCAGGCTTATCGAGGCGTGCAGCAACCAATATTACGCAGTTGCGCTCGACGCCTCAGGCGACGGCAAGAATGTGCCTTGTCGTTCATCGTCCTTCCGCTTCCCCCACGATGAGCGGCGGTAGCGGGCAGTCGAGCGTATCGCAAATGGCGCGGAGCAGCTCCGCTTCGCGGACGGTGACCTGCTGGTTCGCCAGGATGCAGGCCGTGCAGGCGACGACGATCCGGCGCTTGATGGCCGGGACGGATTGATTGAGCGTCTGCAACGCTGCGTCGAACTCGGCGAGGGAGCATTCCTCGCGGGGCGGCAAGCGGTGAGTGTGTTCGCCCCCGATGTAGCCGCGCATGCCCGCATCGAAAGCCCGGGCGGCCTGGTCAGGTTCCGGCTGGCCTTCCCAGGCCAATAGCGCCAACACCGTCGCCACCGGGTGCGCCAGTTTTTGCAGCGAGCTGTGCACCGGACGCGTCTGACGTTGCGGCAGGAACTGGGCGTCCAGATGGCGATGCAGCACACAGCGGAGGGTGTACTCGAACAGGCCCAGCCGATGGTCGGCGAGCATGAGCACTTCGACTTGGGCGCGGAAAGCCCGGTGCTGGCGGGGCGACATCTGCCGCAGGGCTGGCATGGCCAGGTCCAGGAGGGGCAGCCGGTGCGTGTCGGGCAGCGCCTGGACAGGGGCGACCAGCCGCAAGGTTTCGGCGAAGTCCTGCGGCTCAACCCCGGCCTTCAGCCGGGCCAGCTGGAGGTCCCGCAGGTCCGCCCGCGGGTCCAGGAGAAGGGCGTAGACTAGGGCGTGAGCACTAAACGGCTCCTGGGCGGCGACCCGGAGCACGTTGGGCATGCCGTCGTGCAGCGCCTCGGCGTAGCTAATTACTTCCGGATCGACGTGGCCGACCCGGGACGCCGCTTCGTCGGCGAACCCCAAGACCGGCAGCGGCACCTGCGGCAGCCCCGGTAACCTCGGCGTCCCGGCGAACGGCGGGACGCGGCCGGGGCGCGGGCCTTCGACACCGACCGACCGCACCTCCGAGAACTGGCCGTCGAACTGGGGATCGAGCCGGCGGATGCGCCCGACGAGGGGTGGGTGGGTGGCCAGCAGCCCGGCGAGCCCCTCGCCGGCGAAGGCGTTGGCGAAAAACATGTGACCGGCCTCAGCGGCCTGGGGGTTGTTGATGCGCGACCCCTCGGCCAGCCCGCCGATCTTCTTCAGCGCCCCCCCAATGCCGTCGGGGTTGCGCGTGAACTGGACGGCGCTGGCGTCGGCCAGGTACTCGCGCTGCCGAGACACCGCCGCCATGATCAACCGACCGAAAAACGCTCCCACAAGGCCCAGCACTAACACGCCCAGGCCCAGCAGCACCTGGCCGCCACGGGACTCATTCCTTCCCGACGAGCGTCCGCCGGACGTGAGCATGAGGATGCGGCCGATGATAGACAACGCCATGATCCCGTAGATTAGGCCGATCAGCCGGATGTTGAGCCGCATGTCGCCGTTGAGGATGTGGCTGAACTCGTGGGCCACCACGCCCTGCAGCTCGTCGCGGGTCAAGTAGTTGAGGCAGCCCTGGGAGACGGCGACCACGGCATCGCCCGGGGCGTAGCCGGCCGCGAAGGCATTGATTCCGGGCTCCTCCAGAACATAGACGGGGGGCACCGGCACTCCCGCGGCGAGGGCCATCTCCTCGACGACGTTGAGCAGCTGCTTCTGCCGCGCGTCAGTGGTCGTGCCGGGCACCTCCTCACCGCCCATCATCAGGGCGACGGCCTGGCCGCCGGAAGCGAGCCGGGCCACCTTGAACGCGCTGGCACCGCCGACCACAAGGCCCACCCCCAGCGCGCCGAGCAGGAGCAGCTCCGGCTGCCACCAGGACACCGGCTCGCGGGCGCTATGCATGCTGAGCACCAGCAACAGCCAGTACACCAGGGCGATCAGAATCAGGATCGCTAGGACGAAATAGACCACCAGCTGGAACGTCTTGCGTCGGGCCGAATCCTGCTGCTGAAAAAAATTGGGGGCCATAGTCAGCGGCGGCTTTGGGAGCATGGAAGCGGAAGCATGGGACGCACAGAGCAGTGGCGGTTTCGGGTTAGAACGACACCTTGGGCGCTGCGCGCTCGGTCTCTGCGGTTTCGAGCAGCGCCGCCTCCTTGAAGCCGAACATGCCGGCTACCGTGTTGGCCGGGAAGACCTCGCGCCGGATGTTATAGTTGGCGGCGGCGTCGTTGAACGCTTGCCGGGCGAAGCCGATCTTGTTCTCGGTCGAGCTCAGCTCCTCCTGAAGGGCGAGCATATTCTGGTTGGCCTTGAGGTCCGGGTACGCCTCGGACAGGGCAAACAGCCGGCCCAGGATCCCGCCCAGTTGGCCCTCAGCCTGGTTAAGCTCCCTCATGGCCGCCGGATCGCTGGGGTTGGCGGCGACTTTCTGCTCGGCCGCCATCGCGCTGTTGCGGGCCTTGATGACGGCGTCGAGCGTCTCCCTCTCGTGGCCCATGTAGCCCTTGACGGCTTCGAGCAGGTTCGGAATCAGCTCGTAGCGGCGTTTGAGCTGCACGTCGATCTGGGCGAAGGCGTTCTTGAAGCGGTTCGCGGCGACCACCAGCCCGTTGTAGATGCCCATAAGCCAGAGCGCGAGCAGCAGCCCGACGACAAGGAGCACGATCAGGGTGATGACGACGGAACTCATTGGCCTTGACCTCCGACGAGAGGACCGTTGGTTTGGTCCGTCGCACGACGACGGGCGCAAGACTTGTCTTACGGAATCCTGCCGAAAAACTTGCATATCCCGCGGACGGTCGAGTAAGGACGGTACCACCTTTATCGCATGCCGCCCACGATGCTGTGGTCCTTCCCGCTTCGCATGCAGTTCCCCGTGGAGAGTTACTTCTGATATTATAGACTTGCCGCAGGAGGCGCACATGAGTGCCAAACGGGGTTATAATTTTGGGAGGGGGAATAGTCATTGTCGGGGTAAATCCTTGGTGGTTCATCCGGTACCGCTAACGCAGGGGCACGAAGATCAATTATCTTTGCGGTGCTGTGGAAGCTGGAACGAAAGCACCACGTAAGCGAAAATGTTAGTCGTAAAGAAAGCAGTTAGCTCCTCTTGTACGAGAGAGTTATAACGAAGGTAGCCATCAAAATTGAGGCAATGAGTCCAGAAGTCGCTCCAATCAAAGGCGACACCGGAGGCTCTCTCAGATCAATAGCTAGCTCATGTCCCGCTAGCCCTCCGATCAACGAGGCGACAATGGCTTGCCAAAAGCCAAGTCCCAATGGATCAAACAGCCGGACATGGGATCCAAATACCACTCGTTGAACGAGCGACGCGATAACGACAGCTACGAATGCTGTGACGATGGCCAGCCAGACTTGATTCGTCAACACACTGGCCAATACAAGACCCACAAGCGCGCCGCCGAATGCGCCTGTCAGAACCATTGCGAGAACGCTTGCCGAGACGGAACCCTCAATACGAGCCATCTTGCTTCCTGACTCTCAGGGCTATGATGCACAACACGAGTCGGGCCATAGCGCGCCGAGGTATATGCCATGCACCGAATACGTTACCCAATGATCATTGTGTTGGCAATAATCTTGGGGATAACCGCTGAGGTATCCATAGCAAGCAGTCATGGCGCCAACCCCTTTGCTGATATGTCCCGTTTGATTGTTGGGTCTATTGTGTGGGTGATCTTAATCATGATCGCTCTGCTGCTGATGTTTTTTATGTACACGAGAATGTCCAATAGATAAAGCGGCTCTACGTCGGCGCCCTTACTCATCATTAGGTTGCCTGGACATTTAGGGCTGCGCAACGCTCAACGCTCTTGCAGTTGCAAGCTGCGCAACCCTTGGGCTTTGGCGTTGCATTCTTCGTTCATGCGCTGCGCTTACAAGGGCATCACAGGATCGACCGCTTTGTCCGGCGAGGTGCGGCGGATTGCGGTGAATATCGCCAAATTGCCAGACTTGTTGCGCAAGCCGAATTAGCGCAAGCATCTTTGACATAGGTCAAGTTATGCAAGGCCTTGAAGCCTTTAGCTACGGCTTCACCGTCGTCACCTACGGTGCTGTTTCCTTCCTTAACTTAACTTATGGGCTGGTGAATGGCGGCCCTTTTTCTTTCGTGAGATTCGATTCCCAAAGGAACTTCGTGCTCTCGCCGGATTTCCCCCCGGCGACGGCGTTGGCGCGGTCGGTCGTCCTCGGATCCGTTCACAGGCCGCAGAGTGTGCCCCAAACTCCTCTTTTTTACGTGAGCTCCGAGACCGAATGGAGGAACGGAATGTCGGTCCCGTGTAAGTTCGAACGCAGCCTCCTCAGCCACGACGAATACGAGAGAATCCGCCTCACGCACCATCCCACAATATATGAGGTCGAGCCAGCTGAGCTTGAGGCCATACGATCCGGTTTGCGCAAGATGCGCGACAAGGAGCAAACGCTGAGTCGACAAAAACGGCGAGAAGCGCGCGGAAAAAGCGGAGGACGCGGAGCAAGCTTTCCTGGAACCGCCGAGCGGCCCTCACAACGCAAACAGGTCTTCGCCGCGGCGCTGAAGCGGGTGAACAAGGAGCCCGAGCGTCTTCATAACTTAGCGGCTCGGACCGCACATGTCGAAGCGGCTCGACAGGCTCTCGCGTTGCATCGAGCTGCGAACTTCATTCCTTATCCCTCTGCCGGACCTACCGCGAGCGAAGGCATGGTCCCACATTTGAGCACGCGCCGAAAAACGATCATTGAAGGCGCAAAGATCGGACGAGTGTCGCAGGCGACGAAAGTTGCTCAGGCGGTGCGCGATGCGCGAGGTGTATGAGGCTGGGCTGACCAACGCGCCTTACATGCATAAGCCAGCACTCAACCTGAATCTAGCACTTACAGTAATCTGATCATGGGTTGGCCGCGCGTCGGAAACCGAATCCCGTCCTCAGTCGACGGTCTCCGCCGTGTTCATCGACAAGCTCGCTGTATTTCGTGAGATCGATACCATTCTCGGCGAGGTGCCCAGGCCCACTCACTGTGCCTTTCACGCCGTCCCAAGGACCGATCTGATGGCCGGTGTACCTGAGATTGCTGACGACTTTGCTGCATCGCACTAATACCAGCTCTGGGCCACAACCAAACTCCGCCCGAGCTATACCGGGCGGAGCCGATCCTAAGGAAAGTCGTGTTCTACGGGGCGGCCTACTTGGCGTGCTTCCATGTCAGAGTGGGGACAAATGGCCCTGCGGAGATGGGATAGGGGCGCGGACATACGTCATGTCGTCTCTCCTGATGGAGCTGATAGTTGTTTTTGTTCGGTCCCTTCAAAGTTCCGATTTGTAGATCCTTGAACCTTGAATGCAATGGATTTGTCTCCCTCGCCAACGGAGTAGGTGCCGAAGTAGGTTATCGCCGGCCCAATTGGGTTGTCAGGGCGACCAGTTTGTTTTGGGGCCGGCTCATCGTCGCGCCGCGCAGCGCCACGGTCCGTGCCCGCGTCGCCAAATGGCAACAACTGAAAGAGACGGTCAACTTTCTGGAGTGCCCGACCTGTCACAACGCCATCGACCTGGTCAAAGGCGAATCAGGAGCCGCCATTGTGCACACGTTATGTCTCGGCCAGGTCGAGCGGAACGGCATTCGTGCCACCGACCTCGGCAAGAGTTTCGGAGTCGAGCAGGTGATCGTCGCTTACAAAGCCAGCACATTGAAGCAATCGATAATGAGCGATCTTCTCGAATGGCTGGTCCGCTGACGAGATGCAGATACCCCTGCTTTGAGTTTCCACGTGACAGTGTTGCGCTTTGCGCAGCGCGCGAGGTCATGGGCGCTTTTGCTGAACGCTAGGTCCATACCGACGGTACATCGACGCCTGCAGCTTTTCCAATGTGGCGTTCGCCTCGGTTATGCTCGGCGGCTATCTTGCGGGGCGAGCAGCCGTCCGACAGCAGCCCCTCGCGCGCCAGCGCGCTAACTGCCCTTTAAACGACCCGTTCGGCGGCGTAACGTGAAGCGGCGAGTAAGTTCCCGGCGGATGAACGGGCTCTTTACCGCCCTGTCCGGCCCGCGTTGTGAAAGCACATTGTCAATGCCCATGGATGCTCCGCTTTCCCGGTTGCTGATGCGCATTGCGTACGGCGCTGCACAATTGCCGCGCGTTGCCTGGTATGTCGGGCACAACGTCGCCTTGCACCGGCTGGCCGAGACGGCACGGCAGCAGGAGCGCGACAAATTACGCCGCCGTCCGCAGACCGATTTGCCGGTACCGCAGCGTCATCAGCTTTATCTAGACATGCTCGCACTGCTCATGCAGGACCTCGCCAATGTGGAGGCCGGCATTTACCCTTTCCCGCTGGATCGGGATGGATCGTTGCTGACCCTGCTCCGCCGCTCGCGGCTGTTCTTCGAAGATCTTCCCGAAATCCATCGCCGTCGCCAGCGCCGCGGTCATCGCGAGGTTTTGAGCGCACGGACACGCGGCAAGCGGCCGCTGTATTATCTGCAGAATTTCCACTTCCAGTCGGGCGGCTGGATGACCGAGGAGTTGGCGTCCAGATATGACACCCAAGTTGAGGTCTTGTTCAACGGGACAGCCAATGCGATTCGCCGGCAGGCATTGGTGCCGCTTCACGAGGCGTTCGCCGGGCGTGATCAGCGCCGGCTGCACCTCCTCGACGTGGGTTGCGGTACGGGCCGCTTTCTCGAATTTCTGAAGCAAACCTGGCCGCGGCTCTCCGTGCTCGGTATCGATATGTCGGAGCCCTATATCAAATACGCCAGACATCACTTGGCAAACCGCTCGAAGATCAGCCTCGCCATTGCCAAGGCGGAGACCATCCCCTGCGCGGATAACAGCCAAGACGCCGTGACCGGCATCTTCCTGCTTCACGAGTTGCCGCCGGATGTGCGGCGCAGGGCGTTTCGCGAGTGCGCCCGGGTACTCAAGCCGGAGGGCCGATTGGTGCTTCTCGATTCCCTGCAGCGTGGTGACCGACCGGATTACGACGGACTGCTGGACCTATTCCCACAGAATTATCACGAGCCTTATTATGCGAGCTACAGCAGCGAAAACTTTTCGGCGCTCGCGCGCGAATGCGGCTTGACGCCAGTTCGAAACGTCAACGCGTTCGTATCAAAGGTCATGGTGTTCGATAAACCGATCCGCGCTTTACAAGAAAGCGGCGTGACCGAGCGCTGGCGGCGGCCTTAGGTCTGACGGTCGTCTGCCGTGAGGAGTGCGCTTGGGCGGCCGATCGCGCAGCGCTCACCGCAGGACCAGCTTGGCTAGTTTGTTTAGGGCTCCTCCCGTCGACGAGCGTCTTCGGGAGCGAACCGCTGCGGGCCGCGCCGGTACCCCTGGTACGAAGGCGCTGACCTGGCGAAGTCGATCTGCTAAGCACAGGGTGAGCGGCGCTATACGAGCGGCGCCGCCGGCCGCTGGTCTGCTGAGAATGCAGTTGCGTCATCGAGCGAGCGCTGCTGGGAGACCTTTCGCGCCGACGAGCGTGGCGCTGGTAAAATCGGCTCCCTTCATCGTCGCGCCGGTGAGATTCGCGTCACTCAAATCAGCCCCTGCAAAATCGGCGTCGCTCAAATCCGCTCCCGAGAAATTGGCGCCTGAAAGGGTGGCGAACTCGAATCTGGCGTGTCCAAGCGAGGCTCCCGCGAAGTTCGCACGACTCAAATTAGCTTGCGAAAAATCCGCGCGGATCAGACCCATCGACTGATTCCGCATGTCCGCCGAAGCGTGCAGATGGGAAAGATCGGCGCCCTGCATATCGTCGAGATTAAAGCGCGCTATGACCTTGGCGCCGGACAGATTGGCGCCGACGAAGCGAGCCAACTCTTGCGGCTGCGTCTGCATTCCGGCCGAAACAATGAGCGTTTCCAAGTCTGCATTTGAAAGATCGGCGTGCGAGAAGTCGGCACGCATGATCCATGCGAGGTTGAGCTTCGCCCCTCTCAACTTGGCGCCGACAAGCTTGGCTGCGACCAGTTTCGCGCCGCGCAGATCGGCCTCCGATAGATCCGCGCGCGACAGATCAGCATTGGTGAAGTCCAGATCGCGAAGGTCCAGGCCTGCAAAGGATCGCCCGGCGAAGTTTGCCTGCTGGCCGCGCGGCGTCGACGCCAGCATCGACTGCACATCAGCGCGTGTCAGTTCGGCAGCCAGGACTCCGGTTCCTGTCAGCATCAGGCAAGTAACTAACACCGTGATCTGACTAAGGCGCATGGCCGTCCCTCCGCCAATCGACAGCAGCAAACTGCAAAAAACCCCTCATGATTATATTCCGAACGAGTAGCGATGAAAATTTTCAATTCAGCGCAAGATGAACCCAACTCCTCGCCCGAGGGCTTTTCGAGCCTGTAGAGCTAGGCGTCAATCTCCGACGCGAGCCAAGCCAGAGCGGCCGCAGGCGCACAATGGCAAACTCCCATTCTTGCGTCTGGAGCGACATCAACAAGTTCGTGGAAGCTCACGCAGGCGCGCTGCACGCGGCGGGCGAGCTCGGCGATAACAGCTACGCCGATCCCGGCCGCCACAATGGCCGCCGAAGTCATGGCGCAGGCGGAGATGACCAGCATCGCGGCGTCCGTTATGGTGCGCATCTGCGCTTCGGCAAACCACTGTGCGACACCGAGCCAAGTCGCATCGCTCGCATCGCTCACGTCACAGCCCACCATGCGCGCGAGGCGCGAGCGCGACGCCTCGATCGTCTTTTCACGTCCGTCGGCCGTGGCCATCAGGTCGATGCCTGCAGGCAGCGTCCCGAGGATGCGGTGGACATCGGCCATGGTGGCGAAATTTTCGTTGACCAACGGCGTCCAGATGCCGCGCAACGGCGCGCGATCGGCCGTCGCCATCACGCTACCACGGACCAGCCCGGTATAAACCAATTCGCCCGCGGCCAACCTTTCCGAATCGGTATAGCCCCGCGCCGCTACCTTGCCGCCGACGATCGGCACAATATCGGCTGTTGTCGAGCCAAGATCAATGAACAGTGCATTCTCGATTCTTTTAGCGATCAGCGTCGCCGCGGCGTGCCAGTTGGCGGATGCAACGTGCGTGCAATACCGCATCGCTTCTTGAGGACGAACGTAGCCTCGCGGTCCGGCGTAGATCGAAACCCTACCGAGTTCGCGCTCGGCCAACCTTGCGAGCTGGGTTACGCCATCGGTGCGCGACGCAAAGGTATCGGCCAGTTCACCGGTCATGGTGATAAAGTTACGATCGGCGCGCCCCATCTCCTGCCGCGCCAGCGCGAAAGCCTCCAGCAATCGTTCGGTGCCCGCGCGCAGCGGTGAAGCGTATTGCACGGCCTTGACGATGCGACCACCTTCGGCGCGAACCGCCTTGAGATGGACGCCGCCGATATCCCATCCGATGACGACGCTCATGCCATATGGCTCATCCCGCTTCACTCATGCCGCTTCACTCGTTAGCCTCGCGCAAAAAACCACAGCGGTCTATACCGGATGAGTTCCGCTAGCAAAATGGAAATCATACCCGTTCTCGACCTCAAAGGCGGGGTTGTCGTGCATGCACGCATGGGGCTGCGCCAGACGTATCGTCCGATCGAGACGCCACTGTCGACCAACAGCAGGCCGATCGAGGTCGTGCGCGGCCTCCTCTCGATCTATCCGTTCACATCATTCTACGTCGCCGATTTGGATGCCATCGAAGGCAAAGGAGATAACGACGACGTCCTGATCGCGTTACGCTTGTCCTTTCCCGAACTCGCGCTTTGGGTCGACAGGGGCCTTGCTGAATTGAGGGGCGTCGAACGTTGGCTCGGTGCGGGTCTCGGTCACCTTGTACTGGGCAGCGAAACGCAAAGCACCGCTGGAGTGGTGCAGCATTTTTGCAAAGACGAGCGGATCATCCTTTCGCTCGACTACCGCGGCGACGTCTTCGTCGGGCCGTCCGCATTGTTGAACAACACCGATTCTTGGCCATCCAAGGTCATCGTCATGACGCTGGCGCGTGTCGGCAGCGCAACCGGTCCCGACATGGAGCGGCTGACGGACATTAAGGCGCGGGCCATCGATAGGCGCATTTTTGCCGCCGGCGGCGTGCGCAATGCCGACGATCTTGCCACATTGGCGCAAGCGGGAATTGCCGGCGCGCTTGTTGCCACGAGCCTGCATAATGGCGCGCTCACAGGCGCGCAGATCGCGCGCCTGCAAAGCCGCCCGGCTTGAACGGCAGGCAGTCAAGCCGCAGCGAACGGATGCTTGACCTGGTTGCGCTTGGCGACAACCTCGGCGGCCTTCGGCTCACCCTTGACGGCGCGTGCGATGGATTCCTTCACCGCGCGATAGTTGAAGTCTTGAATTTTCTTGTCGTCGGCCGCGTCCCAATGAATAAAGACCCCGACGCAGATAAAGAGGTTATCGGCCTCGTCCTCGGGAATCACGCCTTCGGCGACGCTGTCCGCGACCGCCTTGGCGACAGCATGTTGTGCAGGTCCGAACATTTGCACGGCCTGCTTGGCGCCCTTGATCGTCACCTTGTTGAACATCACGGTCGCGGGCTTCGCGGGCAGGTTTGGTCCCACAAGTGCAAGCAGCGACGTGAAACCATCCTTGTTGTTGGTTAGGCAATTCGCGAACGCCATCTCCGCCGCACTGCCGCGCGGACCCATGATGAGATCGATGTGGGCAACCTCGTTCCCCTCACCGACCAGTGATTCACCGACGCACAGTCCGTTGATCTTTGCCATCGCCATCTCCTCCCAAGGAAACTTCACACTCAAGCCAAGGCCTGCCACGGTTTGCAAAACCCGGCCTGCGCCGATCAGGTACATCTATCCTTGTTGTCAGCGCCCGGTAGGGACCGGACCGGTTAGCCAGATAGCGGCGGAGCGAAAGCCCGCAGGACAAAGTCAATCACTCTTGAGCGCGGACGGCAAGATGGTCCTCAGTCGATAGGCGAAGAGTGTCGCGACCGTGAGGTCAGCGCTGGTGCCGGGATTGAGGCCGGCCGCTTTGAGCAACGAATCCCAAGCCAAGAGATTGGGAAGAAGTTGGGACGGATGCTCCGTCGACTGAAGCTCTGCCAGGAACGCCGCCGCATTGCGCCGCACCGCACACGCTGCTTTCAGATCAAATTTACGCGCGATATGACTGTCGGGAAACGCAGCCAAAAACCCCAAATAGACGGCAAGCGTCGCCCATCTCAGCTCGTCCCGCCGTCTGATCTGCGTTTCCAGCTGCGGCAGGCCGAGGTCGAATATGTCGGCGAAATCGGTGGCATATTGCCGGGCCACGCGGTCCCTTTCGGCTGCTTCCACCATTGCCAGCCGAAGAGTGGCGGTTGGCGGCGCGAACACGTCGTGGCGAGCGCTATGGCCCAGTCCGGCCGGCGCCGCCTGCACGATGGCCCGAAATGCAAGCTCCGCGTCCTCAATATCCAGCTCCCGCAGCACCTCGCCGACTGCTTCGCGCAGCCCTAAATCCGCCCGATAGCCTGCGATTGCGGCCGCCAGCGGCGCGCACAGCAGGATGATGCCCAGGTTGGTATTGGCACCGACCGCGGAGAACGTTGCCTGCACCGCCCCGAGGATGCGGGCGCCAACACCCGCGCCCGGTTTTGCGATGGGAAGCGCGGCCGCCTCGGCACTGCGGACGAAGTCATGCACCGTCATGTTGTGGCCGTCAGCGAAGAGATGAATGTTGCCAGGTTTGGGAGCGTCAAGCTCGGCAAGGCATGCCCATGTGAACGCGGCTGCGACCTCTTCGGCGCTCGAACTCACGCCATCGCTCCTCGCGAGCCGCGGGTCGCAATGGCAGCCGCAAGGGCTTCGGCGAACTGTGCCGCGATGTTGGTGGGCGTCACTCTTTGCAGTCCCGACCAGGCCGGCATGCTGTTGACTTCCAACACGGTCGGGTGGCCGTCGCTCGTGTACAGGATGTCGACGCCGGCAAAATCGGCGCCGACCGCTTCGGCGCCGCGTAGAGCGAGCATTTTCATTTCTTCATTGACGGCGACTGCAACCGGCCTTCCTCCACGTTTGATATTGGTGATCCAGTGTGACGAGTGCCGCTGCATAGCGGCGACGACACGTCCGCGCACCACGAGCAAACGGAAATCGCGGTAACCGCCGCGCTCGACGCCGACGAAGCGCTGCAGGTAATAAACACGGCCAGCGATGTGTTCCGGCGGGGGCAGATTATCGAGTGTCCGGATCAAAATCAGGCCGCGCCCCTGCGATCCGAACAGCGGCTTGAGTACCAGCGCGCCGGTGGCGGTCTGCCGCCGGATGATAGCGCGCGCTTCTTCATAGGACTCGAACGCCCAGGTCGCGGGGGTCGCGACCCTGGCGCGGGAGAGAAGAAAGCTGGTCATCGACTTGTCGACACAGCGCTCGATGGCACGCGCGTCATTCCACACCGGAACTCCACGTTCTCGCAAGGCATGAAGAATACCCAGTCTCAGTGTGACCGCTTCGAAAGTTCCGCCTGATACCGTGCGCACAAGGACGGCATCCGGAAGCGTCTCGCCAAAGCCGTCGAGATGCAGTCCGGTCGGGCTCCGCGTCACCAATCCGCACAGTGGCAAGCGGATCGGCACCGTGCGCACGCCGCGCATCCCGAGCGCCCGGATGAGCTGTCGTGCGTGCCAGTCGACGGCATCGATCACCAGTCCGACCGTCAGCGCGGGAGTGCGACCGGCGTGGCGCAGATGCTCAACAGAACGAGGCATCGAGGAGGCTCAAATCGAGATCGCCGGCTTGGAAGCTTTCCCCGGTTTCCAGCGCCGTGACCGTGATTTTCGCCGGGCTGAACAGCATCGGATCGATCGCATAGAAATCGCCTTTGACTTCTTTGAAAATGCTGGCGAAAGGCCGGCCATAATCGCGCGAAGCCTTGCTTGGGAGCTTTCCGGCGAGCGCGCGCGCTTCGCCGGCGGAGCCGGCCACGTAGAGCTGAACCTCTCCGCCGAAGATGATGGCGTCGTTGGTGCGACCCATCGCAGTGACGAAATCCGGATGCGGCGGTGGGAGCGGCGCCGCGCCCGCACCATCGGCGATCCGCTCCAGAGGAAAACCGAGTTCATGAGCCTTATGCAGCGCGACCTCGAGCACGCGGGCGGTGATCTGAGTGCTGCCGACCAGGCTTTGCGTCGGCGCAAACACGATAGTCAAATTTTCCGCACTTACCCGACAGTCTCCGGCGACCTTGGCGACGATCGATGGCGGCGGCGGACGGGCGCTCTCGAGCACCAGGACGGCGCACGTCGCGCTGTCGGCGTAGTTGAGCGTCTCGAACAATGGCTCGCGTCGTGCGAGCGCACGGGCCGGCCCGGAGCCCAGAGCAAAAAACGGCCTTTCGCCGGCGTCGTCCGCGAGGCGCCATCCGGCGTATTGGCTTGCCAGGCAGGCGACCACCGGATTGGAGGAGCGCACCACCAACGTCCAGGGCCAACGCGGCGTCGCCGGTGACGGAACGAGCGAGACCGCGCCCAAGCCGCCCATACAGATTTCTGCAATGCGCAGACCCGCGGCAATACCGCCTGGGCTTTTGCTGCCGGCGTCAATCAGCGTTTCGCCGAGTTCGCCGCGCGCAACGCCAATCTTCAGTGCGGCGGCATCCGCCACCAGCTGCGCAACGAGCTCGGCGGCACGCTCATTCACGCTGATGGCGCGCGCCATTGCCATTATTGCCTCGCGCGTGTCCAAGCGAGAACCATTTGACACCGTTCGTCGGCAAGGGTCTTGGCAGCGCAGGCGGTCGGACCGCAAGCATAAACTGTACAGAGCGGTTCGCCGTGCGGGATCGTGCTTCCGGGGCATGGCCGGTCGGCGATCCAGTCCGGCCAGTCCCAAGCGGGAAAGCATGAAATGTCCTCGTCAGCATAGACGATTGCCGCCGCCTTGGCACCATCGTCATAGCATGGCACCGCGGCCAAGCTGCCGACGCAGGCCGATATGTGCCGAGCAAACAACGAGCCCCGGGGCGGGTCGAAAATATCGTGGGTGGCGCCCGGCCGCGGGTTTACTTCCAATAGGCAATAGTGATCGCCGTCGACCAGGAAATCCGCGCTGTTGAGGCCGACAAGCGAAAGCGCGATGGCGAGCCGATCTACGGACGCGGCGAGTGCAGCCTGCATCGTTGCCGCGAGAGGTGCCGGTCGAACTGCGCCGCCATAGCGATACGGCTTGTCGGGCGTCGGGGAGCACCATTGGGCGCTGAAGCCGACCAATTCGGTGTGACCGCCAGCGGCGAGAAAGAGCGCCGAAACCGGCACGCCCGGCATCTTGCGCTGGTAATAGACCGCACCGGCAGGCGGATGCGATGCCAGCCTGATATGGCCTCCGCCGGCGCCGCCGATGCGCTTAGTCAGCCAGTCCTCCGGCGCGAGTGGCCGCTTCAGCGAACAATCGGGGAAAGGAATAGCGAGCGTCTCGCAAAGGGCCGCGAGCTTTTCGGGATCTTTGAGCGTCGACACCACAGAAGCGGAATTGCCGAAAAGCCGCCACCGCTCGGCAACGCGGTTTAACAGTGCGCTGCGATCCTCGAAACCGCCGCCACAGACCAGCCCCACCGGGTGACATTCGCGGCTTAGCTCCTCCAAGGCTTGTATCAGCTGATGTTCTTTAATCCCGTGCCCGAGCCTACCCCCGAATTTGACATGCGCGCTTGCGACCTGCAGCGTGTCCTGGTCACCAAAAAAATCGGCAACCAGCGGCACGTAACCGCCCCGACAAGCCGACTGCGCGAGTGCGCGGCCAGAGAGGGCGGCGATGAGCACATGCCGCGGTTCAGGCATTGAGTTCGCGCGCCAGTGCAAATGCGTCGCGAAAATCCAACTGCACCGGCTTGGTTGCCGCGATCATCTTCCGGAATAGACCGAACTCGGTCTTGTATTTGATATTGCCGATCGTCAGCGGACCCAGGCCCAGCGTGCGGTGCGGCGAGAGCTCCTGGCCGTTCGCTTGCATATCCAGACCTTCGACGCCGGGCGGCGGGACCGCATTCACATCGGCGGCGATGACCAGGTTCTTTGCCGCCGCGATCTGGCTGCCGGATAGAATGAGCACACCGGCGCGGCCGGCGCATAAGGCGGCCTCGCTTGCGGCCAGAATCGCTGATTTCTTCTGTTCGTCGCTGCCGTCGGCCGGGTGCACCTCGACAGCAAACCGCGCCTTGATCTCATTGGCGCCGTCGCTGACGCGTCTGATGCCGTCATAACCAACCAGGGTGACCTCGCTGCCCTCGAGCGCGGCGAGCACGGCCGACGCGAAACCCACGACCCCAGTAGCGCCGAAAACGGCCACCTTCAAGCCTTTCAGGGTGCGCCGTTTCCTCTCTCTGAGGATCTTTTCGACGCAGGCCACCATCGCGGCCGCAGTAGTGAACGAACCCGCAGGATCGGCAAAGAACGACATGCCGAACGGCGGCACCAGCGCTTGCTTCGCTTTTGCCAGCATGTCGAGTGCAAGGCTCGCGTTCCTGCCGCCGAAGAACATTCCGGTGCGCACGCCAACCTTCGGCGGGCGCGAGAAGATCGCATCCTGAACCAACCCGGCTATCTCTTCGAGCGTCACATTGGTGTAGGTGAGCACCGCATCGTAACCGGCATCGAGCGCCATGTTCACGTCAAAAGGGCTCGTGTGCTTGATCGAAGTGACCATGTGAAGGATGTTCTTGTCCGCCATAGCTGTCTCCCGATCGGTCCTTTCCGGCGGTCAGTCAGGGCACGTATGCGCAACGATTTCCGCCCCATGATTGAGCCCGCTGCAAATACGGATGTCCAGTCCTTCGCTGCTTGGGTGCCGGCGGGCGAGCGCGGCAAGCCACTCGGCCTCTTCCGCAGTGGGCGCAAAAGCAAAACCCGTCGGTCCCCAGGAGCTTTGCCCAATCCCATGCGCGCCCGCAGCATCCAGCGCGGCGAGAACGGCGGCGACTGCCGGGCTGGTAAAATTCCGACCGCCCTGAGCAGGGGCGAAGTAGCCGCCAAGTTGCGCTTGCAGATGTTTGATCGCAGCGCCGAAGTTTGTGATGTCGCGGTCAACGAGCGCCGGCAGCGCCTTGATAAGAACCAGGCGGCATAGGTGAGCAGCATCGCTTGCCGGCATTGGATCCAGCGTGGCAAAGGCTGCTGCTTCGTCGGTCCCGTGCATGCCGTTGTAGCGCGGATCAAGGATCAGCAGGATGCGCCAAGCGTCGGGAAATGGCAGATGACTGACGATCGGAGCGAGCAGGGATTTGTCGCCATGGCCGCCGTCAACCACAAAGCCGCCACGCTGAAAAAGCCCGATCCCGATTCCGGATCGCGCACCGCGCCCGAGCGCCAAGGCATCACCCTCGATCGCCAGCGGCAAATTGTGCAATCTGCGCACCCCGGTCGCAACCGCCAGCGCGAGCTGCGTACCGGAGCCGAGACCCACATGCGGCGGGACCACTTGTGAAACATTCACCGCGTATGCACTATCGAGCCGGAGCATCTGTTCCAGCGTGCACAGGTGTCTGCGTACGCGCTCGCTTTCAGGCCCAGAAATTTTGCGGTCGTCGGCTCGACGAATTGTGAGGGCAGTTTTCAGATGGCTGATAGCAAGCCCGATGCCACCAAAGCGGCGGCCGAGGCCACCATTCAGATCAAGGAAGCCGAGATGTAGTCGCGCGGGAACGATGACAGTAATCCCGCTGGGCTGTGAATCGCTGCGCAAGCGCCGCCTCCAAAAGTCGCCATTCGCAGGGTTTTGCCAATGCGAATACTGCATTAGACTGCGTCCGCCCGCCACGGTTGGCAACTCGGACCAGCAAAACGCATCAAAGGGTAGTGTCATGGCCGAATCCGCAAAGACTTATACGGATGATGAAGTTCAAAAGCGCCTTAAACGCGAGTTGCCGCATTGGTATCTCGAAAACGGTTGGATCCGCCGCAAGTATCGCACCAATAGCTGGAAGGGGACACTGATGGTCGTCAACACTATCGGCCATCTGGCCGAGGCTGCGTGGCACCATCCGGATATCACTGCGTCCTACGCGTGGGTCGAGGTGCGACTGCAAAATCATGCCGCTAAAGGTATCACCGATAAGGATTTCGAGTTGGCAAGGAAGATCGAAGACGTCGTGCACTGGCAGCCGGCCAAAGAAGGCGGGGCGCTCGAAGGGACTCCGGAGAAGGATCAGCGCTTCGCTTACATCAAATACGACGCAACGCCATAGCCCTGTTCTTCTGCGGAGGGCCGGAAAGGCGCAAATGGAGCGCGCGTGGATTGCCGGCAGGCCGACAGCGCTTGACGACGCGGTTGCGGAAGCGGCACAGCTCCTTGCGGCAAGCCGTCAAACCCTGGTTTGCGGACTAGGCACCGATGTTGCCGGCGCGCGCGCCGCAATTACTCTGGCCGCACGGACCGGCGCCATTGTCGACCACATGCATGCGGAGTCGGTGCTGCGCGACCTTGAGGTCATGAGATCGTCGGGCATCATGCTGACGACAGCGACCGAAGCCTGCATGCGCGCCGGGACACTGTTGATTGTCGGCCCCGATTGCGGAGGCGGGTTAGTCGAACTTTTGCAAGAAATGATCGGATCGCCGCAGGCGCCGCGGGAGCGCCGCACGTTATGGCTTTGCCCAGGCCCCGATGCGGCCAAGGCGCAACACGAATCGATCCGGCTAATCGGCAGCAAGGCACGCGACTTGCCGGCGCTGCTGGCAGCATTACGCGCTCAAATCGGCGGCCGTCCCAGCGGCAATGGGCCGATTTCTGCAAAATTGCTGCGCGAACTCTCGAATGCACTCAAAGCCGCACCATTTGGGGTCGCCATGTGGTCGACGGCCGCGCTCGACCCGCTCGCCATAGAGATGCTCTGCGGGCTGGTCAACGACCTCAACGCAAAGACGCGCTTTTGCACCCTGCCGCTGGCGCCGCAGGATAATGCGCTCGGTGTCATGCACGTCTGCAGCTGGATGACCGGGTTCCCCATGCGTACAGGATTCGGTCGCGGCGATCCGCGGCACGATCCGTGGCTGTTCGAGAGCCGCCGCCTGGTCGCGAGCGGCGAAACCGATTGCGTGCTGTGGATCTCGGCCTATCGACCTGACGCTCCAGCGTGGCTTGATCCGCGGAGCACAATCGCCTTGACCGGCCATGATGCGCGGTTTGCCTCCCCGCCGCGCATTCACATCGCGGTCGGCTGCCCCGGTCGCGACCATGACGCCGCGCAGTATTGTTCGTTGACCGGCACTCTCGCGGCCGTCGCTGCCGCGCAGCCAAGCGCTAGGATTTCAGTCGCCGATGCGATCATGCAGATCGCCACTGCGCTGCCGCACGCCGAGATAAGCCAATGCTGACGCGCATTGCCGGCGGTCGCGTCATTGATCCGGCGAACGGCCGCGACGGCGTCGGTGATGTTTGGATTCGCGACGGCCGCGTGGTCGAAGCGCCGCCCGCAGCGCGCGCCGAGGCGACCTACGATGCGGCCGACAAGATCGTGATGGCGGGGGCCATCGACATTCACTCGCACATCGCCGGTTGGAACGTCAGTACGGCGCGATTGCTGTTGCCTGAACAGCACTGGGCGTCGGCGCCGCGGCCCCGGACCACGCCGTTGTCGCAAGCTGGCTGGTCAGCGTTGCAGATCGGCCGCCGCTACGCCGCGATGGGCTTCACCACAGTCGTGGAGCCGGCAGTATCGCCGCATTATGCCCTGCATGCGCATCTTGAACTTGCGGACACTCCGATTATCGACAAGGCCATTCTCGCCGTGCTCGGCAACGACGATTATCTGCTGAGCCTGCTGCGCGCCAGGGAGAGCAGCGCCGCCGTCGAGGACTATGTCGCTTGGGTTCTCGGCATGTCGCGGGCAATCGGCATCAAAACGGTCAATGCCGGCGGGGCTGTGGCATTCAAAGAAAACATCCGGTCGTTTTCGTTCGACGACGTGGTGCCGTCTTACGGGGTCACGTCGCGCCAGATCGTGAACGCCTTGCAGCACGCCGTCCACGATCTTGGCGTTCCGCATCCGCTGCACCTGCATTGCAACAATCTCGGGGTTGCCGGCAATGTCGATACGGCGCTGACCACGATTGCCGCCGCTGGAGGCGGGCCGCTTCATCTGGCGCATCTGCAATTCTACAGCTACGGCAAAGAAGGAGAACGCGGATTCTCTTCCGCCGCGGCGCAGCTTGCCGAATCAGTCAATACGGCGACCAGCGTGACCATCGATGTCGGTCAGGTCATGTTCGGCCAGACCGTGACGATATCGGCGGACGTGTTACGGCAATTCAATGCGCGGGACCAGGCGCGTCCCAGAAAGTGGATGATCTTTGACGCCGACGCCAATGGCGGCGGCATTGTTCCTTATGCGTATCGGCGCAGCAATTTTTATAATGCCGTGCAATGGGCGGCGGGTCTGGAGCTGTTTTTGCTGATCCAAGATCCGTCACGGGTATTTTTTACCACCGATCATCCGAACGGCGCGCCATTTACCAGCTATCCGGAGATATTCGCGCTGCTGATGAGCCGTGATCTGCGCGCCAAATGGATTGCCGATCTGCCGCCCGCCGCGATGGAAGTATCGACGCTGCCGTCGATAATCCGCGAATACACGCTGGCGGAAATCGCTACTATGACACGGGCGGCGCCGGCGCGACTGCTTGGCCTGAGCGACCGCGGTCATCTTGGCGTCGGCGCTGTAGCTGACATCGCCGTTTATGAAGACGATACTGACCGCGCCAGAATGTTTCGCGCCGCCGCGCTGGTGTTCAAGGACGGCGAGCTTGTCGTTCGCCGCGGCGAAGTCATCAATTGCCGGTATGGGCACGCCCTCGCCGTCTTCCCGCAACGCGATCGCGCCATCGATCGGCGCATGAAAGCCTATTATGAGGAGCGTTACGGGCTTTCCGATGAATTCGTCAAAGTCCCCGCACAAGCGCTGGGCCGCAGCGAGCCGTTCGAATTCGTGCCATGCCGAACCTGACAGTCAAAGGCATACGTATCGACGACACCTATGCCGAGGCTTTCGGCATGCGCGCGACCGCAATCGTCATAACCGCCGACAACGCCCGCTGGGCGCGGCAAGCCGCCCTGACCATGACCGGCTTTGCCACATCCGTGATCGGCTGTGGCTGTGAGGCCGGCATCGACCGCGAACTGACCGAGAGACAAACGCCGGACGGTCGTCCGGGCGTGCGGGTACTGGTGTTTGCGGTATCGACGGCCGCCTTGCAGAAGGAATTGCAGAAGCGCGTAGCGCAATGCGTGCTCACCAGTCCGGGCTCAGCCTGCTATGCCGGCATTGACGGCGAAGAGACGCTGCGCCTTGGCAACGCGCTGCGCTATTTCGGCGACGGCTGGCAGGTTTCCAAGCGCTTCGGCAGCAAGCATTTCTGGCGCATCCCGGTCATGGACGGCGAATTCGTCTGCGAGGCGACCGCGGGGCTTACCAGAAATGCGGTCGGCGGCGGCAACCTTCTCATCATCGGACGCACCAGGCAGACCACGCGCGCCGCGGCCGAGGCCGCGGCCGCAGCGATCGCCAAAATTCCGCATGTCATCGCTCCGTTCCCGGGCGGAATCGTCAGGGCCGGCTCCAAGGTCGGGTCGAAATACAAAGGGGTTCCAGCCTCGACCAACGACGCTTTTTGCCCGACCTTGCGCGGCGCGGTGCAAACCGCGCTCGACGGCACCGCCGGCTCGGTGCTCGAAATCGTTATCGACGGGCTGACATCCGAGGCGGTGGCCTCCGCCATGCGTGCCGGCATCGCGTCGATCGTCAAGCTTGGCCCGAAACGCGGCGCAACACGGATCACTGCAGGAAACTATGGCGGCAGGCTCGGACCGCATCACTATCATTTGCGGGACCTACTGCCATGAAGCGGCTGACGTTGACGCTCCGCCAGCGTCCCGATCAACGGATCGATCTCTCGCCGCTCGTGCCACATCGGCTGGCGGGAAAACCCGCCGCCGAGATCGAGAGGATCGAGCTGCAAACGACGCGGCAGCGGCTCGAGCTTGGTGAGGTGTTTCGCCTGCGCATGGGCGACGCCAACCGGATTTGCATCGAAGGCGGCAGCGATCGCCTCGATCACGTCGGCCAGGCGCTGACCGGGGGCGAAGTTCTCGTCGATGGCGAAGTGGGCGTCCAAGCCGGGCGTCTGATGACAGGCGGCCGGCTAATTATACGCGGGAAGGCGGGACCCTGGGCGGCCTCCGGGATGCAGTCCGGCGTCATCGAAATTTTCGGCGCGGCGGGCGATCGCCTTGGGGGGCCGCTGGCGGGCGAAATGGCCGGGATGCGCGGCGGCATTGTGTTGGTCCGTGGCAGAGCCGGCGAGCGTGCCGGCGACCGCATGCGGCGCGGCACGATCATCATCGAAGGCGAAGCGGGGGCCTATGCCGGCAGCCGGATGATTGCCGGCACGCTCATCGTGGCCCGCAAGGCTGGCACGCTACCAGGATTTCTGCTCAAGCGTGGCAGCATCCTTATCGGCGGTGGTTGCAGCGAACTCTCGCCGACTTTCGTCGATTGCGGTCGACACGATCTTCTCGCTATAAAATTATTGGCAAGGATGGTCGAGCCATACAGCAAACGCGCCGCCTCGTCGATGCGCCGACCATTTATTCGGCTTGCCGGCGACATGGCGGTCCTCGGCAAGGGCGAGATCTTTGTTTGAAGCCCGAACGATCTTTTGCGTATCCTGTTACATACGATCGATGGTAATGGGATTTTTGGCGGAGCGATGCGATGAGCCTAATTGCGATTGTGTTCACCGTGTGCGCGCTCGCGCACCCAGATCAATGCCGCGACGAGCGGCTGCCTTTTGCCTCGCGCGGCTCGCTCCGCGAGTGCGTCATGTCGGCTCAGCCTTATCTGGCGCAGTGGATCGGCGAGCACCCGCAGTGGAGCATCAAGCGGTACCACTGTGAATATCCGCCGCTCAACGGCAAGGCCTGAGGAATATGGCTAATCGCGCGGCCCAGCGCGCCAAACGCGACGAATTCCTCGACAAGATCGGCAAGCGTCCGGTCATCATGGGAATCCTCAATCTCACACCCGATTCCTTTTATGACGGTGGTCTGTTCGTCGGCGCGGACGCCGCGCTCAGGCACGCCCAATACATGGCAAACGCGGGGTGCGATGTCGTCGACGTTGGCGGCGAGTTCGAGCCGCCCTGGGGCCGCAGCGGTCGCCGAAGCCGAGGAGTTGCGTCGTATCGACAACGTCTTTGCGGAGCTCGCCGTCAAACTCGACGTGCCGTTGTCGATCAATTCCTGCAAGTCGGCGGTCGCGGCGCGCGCCCTCGAACTCGGCGCCATCCTGGTGAACGACGTTTGGGGGCTGCAAAAGGATCCGGCGATGGCAGCAACGGTCGCGGCCGCTGAAGCGGCCGTCGTGATCATGCACAATCGGCCGGCAAAAGACGCCTCGATCGATATCATTGCCGATATCAGAACCTTCTTCGCCCGTTCCCTGGCTCTGGCGCAGGCGGCCGGAATTCCCCGATCGCGCATTATTCTCGATCCCGGCGTGGCGTTCGGAAAAACCGCACGCCAAAACGTCCAGGTGCTTGCCGGAATCGGAGGGCTCCTTGATTTTGGCTGCCCGATTCTGGTCGGGCTTTCGCGCAAGGCTTTTCTTGGCTCGCTCAGCAACGGTCAGCCTGAGACCAAGCTCGTCGGCACCATCGCAGCTAACCTTGCAGCGTACGCGGCGGGCGCCGGGCTGTTCCGCGTTCACGACGTAGCCGAACACGTCGCCGCCTTTGAGGTCTTTCAGGCGCTGCGTCCGTCATGAACTGAGCAATACGAGCGAAGTCGAAGGTGATCATCATCCGGCGCAACCGGCTAACGCTAACCGGACGCCTGGCGATAAAACCGCAAAAGCGAAATCGGCAAAGACGATCGTTCTAGAAGGAGTACCTGCTCATGATCCGCCTTTTCGCCTTGTTCGGCGCCGGCATCGCGCTGCTCGCCGTTTGCACCGCGAGCCCGTCCGTGCGGGCCGCGGAGCTGAACGATTATCCGACCTCGGCCCGCGTGGACTATGTCTTCGGATGCATGAAGGCCAACGGCGAGACGCGGGACTCGCTCCAGCGATGCTCCTGCTCGATCGACATCATCGCGTCGCTTTTGCCTTACGACCGTTACGTTGAGGCGGAGACCGTGCTGAGCATGGCTCAGGTGCCAGGTAATCTGGGCGGCGAATTTCGCTCCACCGACATCGCCCGGACGGCGGTTGAGGATCTCCGCCGCGCCCAGGCTGAAGCCGAAGTCCGCTGTTTCTGACTTGACCCGCTATGTCGCCGGTTCCACCGGCCACTCGCCCTTGAAGACGTGTCCATCGGTGTCGACCGCTTCGGCGCGGAACGAAGACGCCCCGTTCGGCATATAGGAAAAGCGGATGGCCGGGTTCTCGGCAATCGATATGCCGCCGTCCATCTCCAGTAACAATTGATCGCCCTGCCAAACCCGCAACTGGCGCACGATGAAAAGCGGAATGTAAAGCAGCGAGGTCTGATCGCGCTGCAGGCCGGAATTGTTGGGATGGCGAATCATGATTTGCGCCTCGCGCAACCGGCCCGGTGTGTTCGGCTTGGTAAACTGGCGAAACCGCATTTGCCCCAGCATCGCCTTGATCTCTGCGGAATTGCTGGCCATTGGCGCCGAGCATCCGCCTGAGGCCTTCACGTAGGTTGTGACCGCGTAAAGCCTGTTGTCGCTGAGCTCGGCGACGGCGTGCACGTTGGTGTATGCATTGACGCGCACGCGCGTCGAGATCATCGTCACGCCGGACCCGACCTTGAAAGTTGCCGCCACTGGCGACGGGTTTCCGTCGATAATCAGCGTGAGCGCTCTGAGCGTGCGCGCGTCGCCCGCGGGTAAAGCCGTGCGCATAGTCACCGGCACGATGGCGGCATCTTCGGCGCGCGCCGGCATCTCGAGCGCGATCAGGCCCGAGCCATCGAGGAGCTTTAGGCCATGGAAGACGTTGCGCGCAATCGCGGGCCATGGATTATCGGGTTCGACTGCGGGCGAGGACTGCAGGCCGCTCCAACACATGAAAGCGCCGAGCACGACCAATGCTGCGCTGCGAAAGCTCATGCCGCTCATCGAGCTCCTCCGGTTAGGCGAAGAACTATCTATTCCCACTCCAGCTCGGAATACGCGGCTGTCGCGTTACGCGCATTATACTGCTCGAAGAGCTCCCAGCGCGATTTTTCTGAGGCTGCCGCGATCCGGCTGGCGGCCGCGAGCGGCACGCCACGCTTGATGAGATCGCGGCACTCGTTCTGCAGGTGTTCCAGATAGGCCCTTTCGTCAACGAGCGCGCCGGGCCAAGGCGCAGGCGCCGGACCGTGGCCTGGAATGACCCGTTGGGCGGGAATCTGCGCAAGCTCGCCCATGCTTTGCAGCCAGCCCGTGATGCTGCCGTCCAGGACCGGGATATGCCGGACAAAGACTAGGTCGCCGGCGAACAACGTGCTGCTGACTTGGTCGAGAACGGTAAGATCGGTGTCGCTGTGCGATGGACGCCATGCCTTAAGCAGCAGCCGCCGGCGACCGAGATCGAGCGTGGTCGTGTCCGCGACCGTCAGTGTCGGGGGCACGATCTTCACGTCATCGAGCAGCGCGCCCATGCTTGGTCGAAATGATTTTAGGTAGTAGGCGCCGCGAGCCGCCAATTCGCGCGGCAGATCGTGGTGACCGACAAAAACGGTTGGCGGCTGAAAGGCCACATTGCCGAAAACATGATCCGGATGCTCGTGGGTGTTGATCAGGTAGCGGATCGGCTTGTCGGTAACTTGGCGGACAGCCGCCAACAGGCGCCGGCCTTCGCGCGTGCTGCCGCCGCTATCGACGACCGCCACGGCGTCCTGGCCAACGATGAAGCCCACATTGGCGATTGCCCCCTCGTTGGCGGCGCTCATCAGCGCGAGCGCCCCAGTGTGCACATAGAGCCCGGGCGCCACTTGTTTCACCGTAAGCGGATCGACCGCCTGCTGCGAATAGGTCAGCGTTGCAGACCTTCCGCGCAGGCCAGCGAACAAAGCAAGAGCGAAAGCCACGCTGATGATGCTTATGCGAGCGATGCGCATGCGGGTTCCCTTTACGTCCGTGTCATAGGCACGTGCCTCTGCCCACGGCGGCACTCTGACAAGTTTTCGGCCGAATGTTGGGACTGCGTCCAGTGCAGAGGAATTTCTGTTGCGCCCCCATCAGTGCGGGCATACTATTGTCGGCGTCTCCGGCTTCAAGGACGCTAGCTGATAAGGGAGGGCTCGCGTTTCTTCGAAGGCTGACGCAGGTTCGGCGGCAACAGAATTCGCTCGGGCCGTGCTGACGCCGTGACACGCTGCCGGAGATGCTTCCCAGGGGCACGGGTTTGCGCCGCGAGGCCAGGCTTGCTTGGGCTTGTTCACGTCGGTGCGTCCCGTGGAAATATCGCAGGGAGGACGCACGATGCGTTGTTTCTCGCTCACAATGGGCACGGCGATGGGCGCCGCCGCGATGCTGGCCGCGGGCTCGCTCTATGCCCAGGATAATCTTGCCAAGATGTCGCAGAATTCGGCAGATTGGGTGATGCCGGCGAAGACCTATGACAACCAGCGTTACTCGACGCTCGATCAAATCAATGCTGGTAACGTCGGCAAGCTGCAGGTTGCGTGGACCTTCTCCACCGGTGTTCTGCGCGGTCACGAGGGTGCGCCCTTGGTGATCGGCGACGTCATGTATCTGGCCACGCCGTTCCCCAACATCGTGTACGCGCTCGACCTCAATCATGACGGCAAGATCCTGTGGAAATACGAACCCAAACAGGATCCGAACGTCATTCCGGTGATGTGCTGCGACACGGTCAATCGCGGCGTGGCTTATGGCGATGGCAAGATCTTCCTGCATCAGGCCGACGACACGTTGGTCGCGCTCGATGCCAAGACCGGAAAGCTCGCGTGGTCGGCCAAGAACGGCGATCCCAAGAAGGGGCAGACCGGGACCTCCGCCCCGCTGATAGTCAAGGACAAAGTCCTGGTCGGCACCTCCGGCGGTGAATTCGGCGTGCAATGCTCGCTCGCAGCCTACGATATCAATAGCGGCAAACTGGCGTGGCGCGGCTACTCGGAAGGACCGGATGACCAAATCCTGGTCGATCCCGAAAAGACCACGCAGCTCGGCAAGCCGGTCGGCAAGGATTCGAGCCTGAAGACTTGGCAAGGCGACCAGTGGAAGATTGGCGGCGGCTGCACCTGGGGCTGGATCGCCTACGATCCGGAACTCGATCTCGTCTATTACGGGTCGGGCAATCCGTCGACCTGGAATCCGGCTCAGCGTCCGGGCGACAACAAATGGTCGATGACGATCTGGGCGCGCAATCCGGACACTGGCGTCGCCAAATGGGTCTATCAGATGACGCCCCACGACGAGTGGGACTATGACGGTGTCAACGAGATGATCCTGACCGATGAGCAGGTCAATGGTAGCGAGCGCAAGCTTTTGACTCATTTCGACCGCAACGGCCTCGGCTACACGCTTGACCGCACAACTGGCGAGCTCCTCGTCGCCCAGAAGTACGACCCGAAGGTCAATTGGACCAGCGGCGTCGACATGGATAAGAGCTCCCCGAACTACGGCCGGCCTGCCGTCGTGTCACAGTACTCGACCCAAGCCGGCGGCGAAGACCACAACACCAAGGGCATTTGCCCTGCGGCGCTGGGGTCGAAGGACGAGCAGCCGGCAGCCTACTCGCCGGAAACGCAGCTCTTCTACGTACCGACGAACCACGTCTGCATGGACTACGAGCCGTTCAGGGTCAGCTACACGGCAGGTCAGCCTTACGTGGGCGCGACGCTTTCCATGTACCCGCCCCCCGGCGAGTTGAACATGGGCAACTTCATCGCCTGGGACAACAAAACCGGAAAGATCGTGTGGTCGGATCCGGAGCTGTTTTCCGTTTGGTCGGGTGCCCTCGCTACGGCGGGCAACGTCGTGTTCTACGGAACCCTTGAGGGTTATCTCAAGGCGGTCGACGCCAAGACGGGCAAGGAACTCTACAGGTTCAAGACACCGTCTGGCATCATCGGCAACGTCATGACCTATGAGCATAACGGCAAGCAGTACGTCGCAGTGCTCTCCGGCGTCGGCGGTTGGGCCGGGATCGGCCTCGCGGCCGGCCTCACCGATCCGCACGCCGGACTGGGCGCAGTAGGCGGATATGCGGCGCTGAGCAACTATACGGCGCTCGGCGGACAGCTCACGGTTTTCGCGGTGCCCTGAGCAGGCGCGAAACGCGACAATTCTCCGGCGGCACCGGCAAAGACGGCGCGCCGGAGAACGATTTTTTGATCCTTGTTGGCACAAGGAACTCTCAGTGAAACTGACGACGGGCGCGGCCTTGTCCATTTTGGCCGCCGGATTGGTTTTTGTTGGCGGGGCATTTGCGGACGGTTCGGGAAATCCGGCCGCCGTGAAAGAGCAAGACGGAAAGTATTTCGACGCGCAGGGCAACCCTACCTTCAAGATACAACCGGACGGCACCGTCGACTGGTACACCTATTCCGGATTTATCCGCTACAATTCCGAGTGCCTGCGCTGTCATGGACCGGATGGCGCGGGCTCGTCCTATGCCCCCGCGCTGGTTGATTCCCTCAAAACCATGAGTTATGGCGATTTCCTCGGCGTCGTCGCCGGCGGCAAGAAAGCTGTCAATACCGCCCAGGACCTGGTCATGCCCTCGTTTGGCACGGATAAGAACGTGATGTGCGTGGTTGACGACATCTTCGTTTATCTGCGCGCCCGCGCCAACGGCGCGCTCGGACGCGGCCGGCCGGAGAAGCACCAGGACAAGCCGGAAGCCGCCAAGAAATGGCAGGCTAGCTGCTTTGGCCCGAACTGAACAGCGTGTCCGAGAGTTATTTTCCTAGCCGAGTGACAAGGTACCCATGGCACAAGTCGCCAGACTTCAGTTATTTGCTTGCGCAGCATTGTACTGCGCGGCGGCTGCCGCGTTTGCGCCGGCGTCGTCGTTTGCGCAGGCGGGCGGGGTGCTGCAGGGCGGGCTCGAATTGGTCGATCCCAAGGTGCTGCGGGTCTGTGCCGATCCAAACAATCTGCCGTTCTCCAACGACAAGGGCCAAGGTTTCGAAAACAAAATCGCCGAGCTGTTCGCGGCAAAGCTCGGCAAACGGCTCTCCTATACCTATTATCCGCAGGCGACCGGCTTTGTGCGGATGACGCTTGGTTCCTATCGCTGCGACGTGATCATGGGATTTCCTCAAGGCGACGATCTCGTCCAAAGCACCAATCCCTATTATCGAACCGCATACGCTTTCGTCGGCAAAACCGATAGTCCGCTGGCCGGCGTGCAGACGCTTAATGACCCGCGGCTCAAAGGCAAACGGCTCGGCATCGTGGCCGGCACGCCGCCGGCGACCGATATCGTCGTCAACGGTCTCATGGGCAATGCCAAATCCTATCCGCTGGTGGTCGACACCCGTTACGACTCATCTGTCCTGGCGATGATCAAAGATATCGCCTCGGGCGCGATCGATGGCGGCGTGTTGTGGGGCCCCATGGCCGGATATTATGCCGCGCATGCCGAGCCGCCGATGCACGTTGCATTGCTGCTGAAAGAAAAAGGCGGGCCGCGTCTCGATTACCGCATCGTCATGGGTGTTCGCCCGTCAGATCAGAACTGGAAACGACAGCTCAACCGCCTCATCGCCGAAAACCAGCCTGCCATCAACAAGCTGCTGCTCGACTTTGGCGTTCCGATCATCGACGAGCATGATCAGCCCATCACCAGCGCATCGCTGACCCAAAAGCCGTGAGCGGCCGCGCCTTCGCCGCAGCGCTGTGGCTCGGTGCGAGCGCCTTCACCACGGCCCTTGCCCAGAGCGGTCCGGCGGAGCCACCGGGCTATCGCATGGCGGATTATCGGGCGCCGACCCCCTCGACCCTCGCCGGCGCCCGCGTCATCACCACAGCGCAAGCAAGGGCGCTGTGGAAATCAGGCAAGGCCGCCTTCGTCGACGTGCTGGCGCATGCACCGAGACCCGTCAATCTGCCGCCGGGAACGCTTTGGCTCGAGAAGCCCCGGATGGACATTCCCGGCAGCATTTGGCTGCCGGATACCGGATACGGGAAGCTGGCGGCGTCCACTGAAGCTTATCTGCGTAACGGGCTCGAGAGAGTGACCAAAGGGGATCGAACAAAATTGATCGTGATCTATTGCCTTGCCGACTGCTGGATGTCCTGGAATGCGGCCAAACGCGCGCTCACCATGGGTTATTCAAAGGTCGCCTGGTATCCGGCAGGCACCGACGGCTGGCAGGCCGCCGGATTGCCGCTGCAAGAGGCCGCGCCGGCTCGCGGCGAGTGACCGGGTTATTTTGCGCCGGCCTGCTGGATCGCCCGTGCCAGCGCGAAGACGCGCCGCTCGATCGTCGCCGGCACCTCGCAGACATAGCGGATTGTCTTGCGGCGATCCTCGAAAATGCGGGTGCTCCACTGGATCTCGTCGGTAAGCGCTTTGATCTTGGCCTGATCGGCGTTGGCTTGGTCCTCAAGCGCACGCAGCGCGCCAACGTCGGATTTGATTTTGCCGCCGAGCTCCATCTCCTTGCGCGCGGTGCGCTCAAGGCCGTCCATGACCTCGCTGCGCTCCTGGTTCAAAGTTTCGAACACTCCGGCGAAGAGCTCCTTTGCGCGCTGCTCTCGCTCAGCGGGCTTTTCAGCCAAGAACTCGGCAACCGCCTTTTGCGCCGCGTCCATCGGGGTGCGGCGCGCCGCGACCAGCCCGACAAGATCCCTGACCTTGGGATCGTTGCGCCATGCATCGCCGACATCCGCGATCGACGGACCGTCCCACATCGCCGCAGCCGATAATTCGGGCACTTTCGGCTGCTCGCAGGGCCAATCCCGATAGCGCGGATCGGCGCGCGGGGACAACAGCAGGGCCGCCTCGATCACGGCCGCAACCAGCGCCACGCCTAGAGCTCTCATCTGTGTCTTCCCGGTTCCGGCCTCGTTCGCTCCACCCAAGCGGGCAACCATGCGGTCGATCGCCCGCTCAATGATCGGAAATTGTGACACCCCATGGTAGTTCGCCGACCTGCACGGTGTTGACGACCTTCAGCGCGGGAACATCGATGACCGAAACGTCGTTCGATATTCCATTTGTGGTCAAAAGGTATTTCTCGTCAGGCGTGAACGCCAGATGCCAGACGCGCTCGCCAACCAGCAGATATTTTATCACCTTGTGCGTCGTCGCATCGATTACGGCAACGTGGTTTGCCGGGCCGAGCGCAACGAAAGCCAGCTTGTCATCACGCGTGATGTTGATGCCGACCGGCTGAATGGGATCCGGACGCATGCCGGGAATGGCGAATTTGATCCTGTCCTTGACCACGTGCCGGGCCGGGTCGACAACGCTGACCGTTCCGCCGACTTCCGACGACACCCAAAGCTCGGAGCCATCGCGCTTGAAGGCCGCGAAACGCGGCCGCTGATCGACCAGCACGCTGGCCACCACCTCCCGCTTCGCTGCATCAATGAAATGCGCCATGTTGGTGGTCTCTGACGTATTGATGATGATCTTGCCGTCCGGACTCACCGCCATTCCCTCAGGCTCGACGCCGACCTGCACCGAACCGACCTGGGTGCGCCGCGCAATGTCGATAATGGTGACTGTATTGTCGTTTTCATTGGCGACATAGAGCAACTTTCCATCGCGACCCTGAGCGAAGAACTCGGGGTCGGGTCCTGATGGCAGCGTGTCCGTTACCTGGTTGGTTTTGGTGTCGATCATCTGAATCGTGTCGTCGTCGCCGCAGGCAACGAGAACGTATTTCTGGTCCTTGGTAAACGCGATACCACGCGGCCTTTGGCCTACCTTGATGGTCTTCACAACTTTCCAGGCGTTGGTGTCGACCACCGAGACGGTGTTGCTGCGCTCGTTGGACACGTAGGCGGTATAGGCGCTGGCCTCGTCGACGAGCAGCACGGCAAGCACAAGACCGAGCACGGGCGAAAGCCGCATTCGTTCAACCTCCTAAAACGGCTATCTGAGTTTGCACGCGGTTTCCGGGCGATCAATGCCCAAGGTGTCGAGCTCTGAGAACTGATGGAGAAACCCCTCCTGCGGCGACACCGATACGACCACCCGCCCGTCGGCCAAAAGGATCGGCTGTCGGAGCTGAAGGTCCCAGTCGCGCACCGTAAGCTTGCGTCCCTTGAACGCGGCCACGTCGAAATTCGGTCCCTTTATGTAGTCGAAAATCGTCTTCGGATCGGCTGAATTCACCCGCGAGGCGGCCTCGCCGACCATGCGCACCGCCGTCCAGGCTTGCATATCGAGCGCGGTCATCCGGCGCGAGAATTTCGCCATGAAGCGGCTTTGCAGCTGCAGGGCGCCCCACTGGTCGAACGAAGCGTCCCAGGTCGTGGGCTCAAGCCCGGCCGACCCTGCAACCGGTCGGGGGGTCGCTGTCCGATACGGAAGGTAATCTGCAAACACCTGGCTCTCATCGGCCGCAACCAGTACATCATAATCGGCACCCGACTGCGTGAAGAGCGGGATCTGGCTTTGAATCTGCGTCAGTCCGCTGTCCGTGCGGCGCGCCCCGCCGGTATCTTTGAACGTACGCTCCTGCACGACCTTGGCACCAAACCGTTGCGCCGACCGCCGCAACGCATCGGCAAAGAGCATGTCCGGCCGATGCGAACCAACAACCAGAAACCAGCGCGTCCAGTGTTTCCAAACGAGATACTGCGCCAGGCCGTCGGCGAGCATGGCGCGGCTTGGCGCGCTATGAATCACATTGGCCCGGCAATCCTGTTGGCGCAGGCGGTCGTCGGTTGCCCCCGCATTGAAGAAAACGAGGCCGCGCTGGCGACCAGCGTCGGCGACCTTGAGCAATGAATTGGCCGGCAGGTCGGTGACGATCAGCGAAATACCCCGGTCGGCCAGTTTCTGCGCCGCCGCGACCGGGTCGTCTTCATCCTTCAAGAGGATCTGCTCGAGCGAGAACGACTGGTTCAGGAACTTGCCGGTCGTGTTGTCGTCCTCGATGCCAAGCCGAGCCCCGGCGAGGCCGTCATTTGCCGCCGGCATTTCCAAAAGCGAGATCGTCTCGGCCTTGTCGGTCGCGCCAAGATAACCAATCTTGATGTCGAGAGCGTTCGCCGCTGAGAATGGCGAACTCGCCGCCAGCAAAAATACAGCGCCCCACAAGGCCCGGATCACGCCTTCCACCTGATATCGCTCCGCCTTCCATCACCGCTTGTTATAGATTGAAATTATCAGCCTTTTTCGCGCGCGTCGGGCGCCCCGGGGCTTACCGACGCGGCCGGCCGCATCGTGCGCTGCCAGTTCAAGATTGCAATCGTTCCCGCCTTTGCCTAGGTACAAACCGCAAGCCGCAGTCTTCGGCTTTGTGCTGGTCAATGCAAGCCGCCAAGACCAGACGTAAGGCGCGACATACGGTCCGCGGCCGATGGCAGCCAGCGCGGTAGCAATTGTGCGACGTTCGGCGAAATCGGCGGCGAGGGCGGGCGGTGATGCCGTGCTCCGGCAGGTAGCGAAGCGCGAGCCAGAACCCGCGGGGCTACCGGGGCTGCAATACCGCCCGCCCGGCGAAATGGAAGCACAGTTCTCCTTGATCGGTCCCCGACAAAGCGTTCAAATCTGCACCCCGACGCGGACGCCGTCGCGCATGGAGTTTCTTGATGACGTTAATGCTGGCCAGCGTGACCGGTCCGCAGGAAGCGGAATTCGCCGTCGCTCACGGGGTTGATATTGTCGACGTAAAAGACGTCGGCGCCGGCTTCGGCAGGGTGGACGCCGCTCTGGTGCGGGCCACTGCCGAAGCGGTGGCGGGACGCCGGCCGGTCAGCGCCGTTACCGGGGCGCCCGACATGGAGCCGGCTGCGGTAATGGGGGAAGTGGCAGCAATCGCCGCGGCCGGCGCAACTTTCGTAAAGATCGGTTTGTTTGCCGCGCCAGAGCGGGCGAGCTGCATAAAGGCACTATCGCCGTTGGCCGAGCGCGCACGGCTCGTCGGCGTGATGTTCGCCGACCACGGCGCCGAGGAAAGTCTCATCGAGACGATGGCGCGTTGCGGCTTTGCCGGCGTGATGATTGACACCCTGCGCAAGGGTGCCGGACGCCTGTTTGATCATATGGACATCGCCGCGATCGGCCATTTCGTCGATTTTGCGCGTGGGCATGGCCTCATGGCCGGGCTTGCGGGATCCCTGGAGGCGCCGGATATACCGCGCTTGCTGTTGTCGGCTCCGGACGTGCTCGGCTTTCGCCGCGCCCTTTGCGCCAGCGAAGACCGCACGTCGAGCCTCGATGCCCGTGCCGTTGACGTGGTGCGGGCGCTAATCCCAAAGGACTCGCGCCGCCTCGATTCCGGTGTGGCGCCGTCCCCGAAAATCGATTATCGGCTGCTGGCCGCGCGCGGCTATTCGCTCGATACGCCCAAGCAAGATGGCGAGACGGACCGCATTTTCGTGCGCGAGTTCGTTCTGCCGATCCGGATCGGTGCCTATGCCCATGAGCGCGAAAAGCCGCAAAAAGTCCGCTTTGATGTCGAAGTGAACGTGATGCGGCTCGATCGCACGGCACAGGACATCCGGGATGTATTCTCATACGACCTGATCACGGACGCAATTCGCATGATCGTGGCGCAGGAACACATTCCGCTCGTCGAAATGCTCGCCGAGCGAATTGCAGCGGTCATGCTCACGCACCGCCGGGTGACGAGTGTCACCGTGCGGGTCGAGAAACTTGAAATCGGACCCGCCGGAATCGGCGTGGAGATCGTCCGGCGCTGGCCCCAGGAAGTCGCGAAAGCGCAGCATCTCTATCCGTCTGCGAGCGCAGAAACCGATCCGAAAGTCGCCACTTAAAATGTGCGCGACCGAGGCCCCGGTGGTTGTCAAGATCGGCGGCAGCTTCGCTTCCTCTACATATTTGCGAGATTGGGTGCGCGCACTGGCCGTTTGCGCCGGCCGCGCCGTAATCGTCCCCGGAGGCGGACCTTTTGCCGATGCCGTGCGTTCCACGCAATTGAAAATGGGGTTCGACGACCGAACCGCCCATCACATGGCGTTGCTGGCGATGGAGCAATATGGCCGCGCGCTTGCGGGCTGCAATAGCAGGCTGTCGCCTGCAAATTCGCTGAGGGCAATTCAGCACGATCTCGGGGGCGGCCGCATACCGGTGTGGATGCCGGTGCGCATGGTGCTCGATGCAAGGGATATTGCGCCAACCTGGCAAGTGACCGCGGACAGCCTGGCTGTATGGCTGGGGACCCGGCTCGGCGGCGGTCGCTTGTTCCTGGTCAAACACATGCCGGCGCCGGCCGGGCGAACGAAAGTCGAGGAGCTTGCAGCACAGGGTATCGTCGACGAGGCGTTCCCGCTTTATCTCAGGAAGAGCTCGCTGCGCGCCTTCGTTCTCGGCCCCTGCGACCACGACGCGGTGAGCGCTGCCATCTGTGCCGGCGCAGCGGCCGGAGTTGCCATCGAATAGCGCTGGCGCGCGCATGCGCGAGGATGCGAAATCATGGCCAAGGTCAAGACGCCGCGCTGGGCATGGGGCGCCGTCGGGGCCGGGGAATTTTTTTTGAAGGAATGCCTGCACATGACCGGCGAACTGGCGATCGTTCTGTTCGGCAGCAAGGCCGCCAGCGCAGTCGTCTGCTGCGGCAGGAGTTCAAGGCGCCGACGACGGCACGCGTATTTCGCGACACCACCGCGAGCGCCGCGCCCGTTGGCCTCTATCTATTACGAAGTCTATCATAGGCTGATCGTGGCGCCGGCAACGTCTGTCGCCAAATGCGTCTTCGGAATTTCAGATGCGCTGGTCACCAACGTATTCGCCCAGGCGGGAAAGTGCCGCGTCCGGCCATCGTATTCGCTTGCGACGCCGCGCCTGAACTCGACAGCGAAGCGCCCAAGGCCATGGCCAGGGTCTATCCGCGGGAGATCGATCTGAAGAACGCCGGGCGCCTCAAGTCGTTCGAGAGCACAGAGAATCGCTTGAACAGCTCGAAAGAGCTGTGGAACGAAAGTGGCGCGAACTTCATGGCTGAGCGCATCCTTTTCCTTACCGGCCATTTGGCGCGGGCGCGACTGGAAAAGGTCCTCAGCGAGACCGCCAATCTCGGTTTCACCTGGTCGGTGTTCGACATGGGCGTCAAAGTCGCCGCGCTCATGACCGAGGCGATCATCGCGCGCCGCCTGCCGCGCCCGGTCGAGGCCAGCCAGGTCATGGTGCCCGGCCGCTGCCGGGCCGATCTCGCAAGGCTGAGCCGGGAATTCGGGGTGGCGTTCGTCCGCGGCCCCGACGAACTGAAGGACCTGCCGGCCTACTTCGGCAAGCGAGGCCGCGGTCTGGACTTGTCGCGGCACGACATGCGCATCTTCGCCGAGATCGTCGAGGCCCCAGCAGTGACCGTCGATGCCATCGTCGAGCGCGCGACCGCGATGGGAGCTGCCGGCGCCGACGTGATCGATCTCGGCTGCCTGCCCGATACGCCGTTTCCGCATCTCGAGGATGCGGTGGGTGCCCTACGGGCGTGCGGCCACGTTGTCAGCGTGGACTCGGCGAATATCGAAGAACTGCGTCGCGGTGCGCGGGCCGGCGCGCAATTCCTGTTGAGCCTGACCGAAGCCACGCTCGGCTTGGCAAGCGAAACCGGCGCGGTACCCGTTCTCATTCCCGCAGCCCACGGCGATCTGAGCTCGCTGCTGCGCGCCGCCGAAGCCGCCGAGCGGCGCGGCATTGCCGCGATCCTCGATCCCATCCTCGATCCGATCCATTTCGGATTCATGGAGTCGCTCGCACGCTATGCACAGGTGCGCAAAAGACTGCCGACAGCCGAGATCCTGATGGGTACGGGAAATCTGACGGAGTTGACCGATGCGGATTCCGGTGGGGTGACCACGGCGCTGCTCGGCATATGCTCCGAACTGTTCATCCGCAATCTGCTTGTCGTCCAAGTCAGTCCGCACACGCGGCGCACCATTCAGGAGCATGATGCGGCACGGCGGATCATGTTTGCTGCGCGTGAGGATGCAAGTACGCCGAAGGATTACGGCAGCGCCCTGCTCTCCCTGCACGATCGAAAGCCGTTTCCCAATACCCCGCAGGAGATCGCCGAACTCGCGGCCGCGGTGAGAGACGCCAACTTTCGCATCGAAATCGCCGAAGACGGCATTCACGTCTACAATAGCGCCGGCCATCATGTGGCGACAGACGCGATGTCGCTGTTCGCAAGCCTCGGAGTCGAAAACGACGGTCCGCACGCCTTCTATCTCGGTACCGAATTGATGAAAGCCGAGATCGCGTGGCTGCTCGGCAAACGCTACGCGCAGGACGCTCCGCTCGATTGGGGCTGCGCCGTCGACCGCCGCACCGAAGATCTTACGCAGCTCGCCAAGGCCGGTCATACCTTGCGCCGCGCGAAGAGCTAACGCCGATGCCGATGATCCGGGAAACCATTGTTTCAACGGCGGATCGTGCGGGAAACGTTCATTTTGCGCCGCTCGGTCTCATCGCCGAAGCAGACGGCTGGATCATCGCGCCATTCCATCCTTCGGCCACGCTTGAGAACCTACGCCAGGTCCCATTCGCGGCCGCCAACTTTACCGATGACGTCCGCGTCTTCGCGGGGTGCCTTACCGGACGCGGCGAATGGCCCTCGGCTGCCTGCGATGAGATCCCGGTGCGGCGGCTCGCCCAGGCGCTGGCGCACAGCGAACTCGCGGTGACTGGTATCAGCGAGGACAAAGAGCGCCCGCGCTTTCATTGCCGGGTTTTGCGTACCATTACCCATGCGCCGTTCAAAGGGTTCAACCGCGCCCAGGGGGCCGTGATCGAAGCGGCAATTCTGGTCAGCCGGCTGCGGCTGTTGCCCCGTGACAAGATCGATCGGGAAATGAGCTATCTGGAGGTTGCGGTCAACAAGACGGCTTCACCTATCGAGGCCGAGGCTTGGAACTGGTTGCTCGACGCCATTAAGGCCTTCTATGCCGAGACAAACAAGAACAAAGCCGCGGACATTCTCTAAAGCGGACAATCCATAAACCTGTCCGCCGGCGTCAATCCGGTCGAGGCGGCCACGTGCTCCCAGCACGATCGCCGGATCGCCGACGCCGATGACACATGCGTCGATCCCTGGCCTCGGCTTACACTGCGTATACCGACGGGGACGTTTTCGTCGCGCCGGGCGATCCCCTAAACCGCCGTCCCACTCGCTTCAAAGCCGGGGCCGAATTGAGTTCTGCGTCCGCTTATTGCGGACCGGTCATGGCCAAAAATGCCTGCTCGATCGTAGCCACCCCGGCGTCGGCGACGAGCTTTGCCGGCGTGGTGTCGGCCAGCACTTTGCCGCGGTGCAGAACGATAACGCGATCGGCACCGGGGACTTCGTCGCAAAGATGCGTTGCCCACAGCACCGCGACAGAGCGCTCTTTGCGCATGCTCAAAAGGAGCTTGAGCAGATCGCCGCGGCTCGCCGGGTCAAGCCCGACAGTCGGCTCGTCCATCAAAAGAACGCGCGGCTCGTGCAGCAGCGCGCGGGCGAGCTCGACACGGCGGCGATTGCCGCCGCTCAACTGCGCCGTCTTGTCGTGGGCGCGCTTGGCGAGCCCGAGCCGCGCCAACTCCGCGGCGATGCGCTCCTTGGCGATCGCTGGCGCAATCCCATGCAGGCCCGCATGGAACAGAAGGTTGCCAGTCACGGTCAGTTCCAGATCCAGCGTCGGCTGCTGAAACACAATGCCGAGCATCGCCAAAGCCGGAACCGGATTCCGCAGCATATTGTGGCCGATGATCTCGATGCGGCCGGCATCTGGGACGAACAGTCCCGAAAGCAATTGGAACAAGGTGGTCTTGCCAGCCCCATTCGGGCCGAGGAGCGCGATGAATTCGCCGGGCGCCGCGCTGAAGCTCACGCCGTCGACCGCGCGGATGGAGCCATAGGACTTGACCACATTTTCGAGCAGGAGCGCTGGCGCGCTTGGTTCGATTGTCATTGATCCCGGTTTCGGTTGGCTTGCCCGCCGGCCCTATTAAGACGTAGGCTGACTGCTGCGTCCATCCGGAGCGATGCCGCAGAAGAGAAACAAAATCCATGCCGCCGGTCCACGTCCTGCGCGCCCTGCGCGCCGTCACTACGCGGGAAGTCCTTAAATTCGTACAGCAGCGGGGACGGCTCCTGTCCGCGCTGGTGCGGCCGCTGATGTGGCTCGCGGTGTTTGCCGCCGGTTTCTACAATGTATTCGGCGTCTCGATCATCCCGCCGTACAAGGTCTACATCACTTACCAAGAATATATTGTGCCGGGACTATTGGGCATCATTCTTTTGTTCCATGGCATGCAATCCTCGCTGTCGATGGTCTATGACCGCGAGATGGGCGTCATGCGGCTCCTGCTCACCGCCCCATTGCCGCGCTGGATTCTGCTGGCCTGCAAGCTCGCCGCCGGCACCGCGCTATCGGTCCTGACCTGTTACGTCTTTCTCGCCGTCTGCATCGCGTTCGATGTGACCTTCGACGCGATGGCCTGGCTGCAAGTGCTGCCGGCCCTGATCATCTCCGGCTTCATGCTTGGAGCTTTGTGGTTGTTTATTTCCGTCTACATCCGGCAGGTCGAGAATTTCGCCGGGGCCATGAATTTCGTGATGTTCCCGATGTTTTTCTTCTCCTCGGCGCTTTATCCGCTGTGGAAGCTGCAGCAGAGCGGGTCCGAGTGGGTCTACTACGTCGCGCTTGCCAATCCATTTACCTATGCGGTCGAGTTGATCCGGTTCGCGCTCTACGGCGAGTTCGAGCGGGTCTCGGCCGCCGTTGTGGTTGGCGCGGCGGTGCTGTTCTTTCTGCTCGCCGTGCTCGGCTACAACCCGCAGCGCGGCATGATCCGCCGTGCCGCCCAGGCACAGCCGGCCTAGCAGCCGCCACTCATCCTCGCCCGGCGGCGCTCTTGAGCGCCTCGCGCGCGAGAGCGAGCTCGGCCGGCGAACGGCGGGTGCGCGGATGCTCCACCGGAACCTCCGCGACCACGCGCGCCGGCGATGCCGAGAGCAGGAACACGCGATCGGCAAGGCCGAGCGCCTCCTCAGTGCTGTGAGTGACCAAAAGCGTGGTCGTCGGGCGGCGGGACACCAGCTCGACGAGTTCCGCACGCAGTCTTTCGGCGAGCGCGGCGTCGAGAGAGACGAAAGGCTCGTCGAGGACGAGCAGATCCGGCTCGATCGCGAATGCGCGCGCCAGGGCGACGCGGCGGGCGAGACCGAGCGACAGCTCGCCGGGGTAATGTCGGCGGTGTTCGCTAAGGCCAAGCGTCGTCAGCAGCGCGCTCAATGCGGCCCCGCTCACCCGCGGCGCTGCGAGCCGGACGTTTTGTTCGACCGTTCGCCAAGGCAACAGCCTGGGTTCCTGGAAAACCATGCCGAGCCTGCCGTGGGCCGGCAGCTTCACGCTGCCGTCGAAATCGCGATCGAGGCCGACAATAATGCGCAGCAGCGTCGTCTTGCCGCATCCCGAGGGCCCGACCAGCGCGACCACCTCCCCGTTCGCCACAGCGAAAATGATTTCGCCAAGCACTTGCAGGCGTCCACCCGAGGCGGTGCGATACGCCTTGTGCCGGATGTGAAGCTCAAGCCGGCCTGAGGCGCCAGCGGGAGACATGTCGTTCAAGCGGTTGCACCAGAAAATTCTCGATCGCAAGCATAACGGCGACGAACGTCAAAGCGTAGGCCAGGATGCGGGTGACGTCGAATAACTGAAACGCGACCCCGATCTGGAAGCCGACGCCGTTGGGCCGGCCAAGCAATTCCACGATCAGCACGATCTTCCAAACCAGCGACAGCCCGGAGCGCGCGGCCGCTGCCAAATACGGCGCGAGTTGCGGCAAGACGACATGGCGCAGCCGCGCCCATTCCCCCATGCGGAACACCGCCGCCATTTCATCGAGCGTGGGGTCGAGAGCGCGCGCCCCCTCGCGGACCGTGACAATGGCGAGGGGAAGCTTGTTCAGCGCCACGGCGACGATCGCGGCGGTTTCTGTCAAACCAACCCAAATATAGGCGAGCACGATGATGACTAGGGCCGGCAGGTTCAAAAGCACAATCAGCCACGGATCGGCAAAGCGGTTGATGACCGGCAGGCGACCCATGCAGAGGCCAATGACGGTGCCGAGCACCATGGCGATGGTGAACGACACAAGCACGCGCAGAAGCGTAATGCCGAGGCTGAAGCCGAGCTCGCCAGAGCGCGCTTCATGAACGATTGACAGGGCTACGGCTTCCGGCGCCGGCAAGAGCCGCGTGCCGACGAGATGCGAACCAGCAATCCAGGTCGCAAGGAGCAGGGCTATCGAGCCCAAGCGCAGCGCCAAATTCATTCGCTCGGACCCGCACGGTAGAACGTGCCGGGATCAAGCTGACGCGCCGAGCCGACGAGATCGCTGCCGCCAATGTCGGCCAATATGCGATAGAGGGCCTTTGCGTCAGCGAGTTCATCCGCGAGCGGTCGGCCCGGAATGCCTTCGACGTAGCGCCGGCGATAAAGCTCCAAGGCCGCCTCTGTGCTGACGCCGATGCGCGGCGCCAGCCGCTGCCAATCGGCGGGCGAATCGGCGAGAATTTTTTTCGCCTCGCTGGTTACCGCAAGGAAGCGGTTAAGCAGTGCGCGGTTGTGTTCCGCCCAGCCGGCGTGAAAGACGTAACCGACCATGGCCACCGGCCCCGACGCTCCGAGTTGCTTCATTACGTCTGCCATAGCGATGGCGCGTCGCAGGCCCTTGGCTTCGAGGCCGACACAAAAGTTCCAAAACGTCAGCGTGGCGTCCGTCTTGCCCTGCAACGCCATGGCCGACAACAGCGGCGGCGCCCCATAGGCAACGTCGGCTCGGGCTTTAAGATCGATGCCCGATCGTCGCGCCAGCGCCCGCAGCAGCAGCCAACTCTTGTCGAGCGGCCCGCCGGCTACGCCGAGCCGCTTGCCCTGCAGATCGGCGATGGTCCGGATCGGCGAATCCTGTGGAACCATCACCGCGCCGAGCGTGCGCGAATACGGGTAGAACAACAGATCGTCGCCAAGGGCGCGCTCGCGCGCGACCCACAGCCAGTCAGACAGAATAAGATCGGCGGAGCCGCCGCTGAGCGCGATTTGCCCGGCCTCAGTGCTGGCAAGCTCGGTTGCTTCGATGCCGAGGTTGGCTTTGCGGTCGAGACCGTGAGCGCGAATTACGTCGAGCTCCCAGGCAAAGGTGCCGGTTTTCTGTGCAGCGATTCTGATGGCATCGGCGGCAAAGGCGCTGGAATGGGCCAGCGCCATAGTGGCGACAGCCAAGATGCGCAGGCAGAGCATCCCGCGCGCGGTCAGGCCGCTATCAAGTCTCATGGTTGAGAGTCGGGCCATCCGTGCCGGCTGAACGAACGGATTTCGACGCCGCCAGCCGACGCAGCGACACATGATTTCCCGCGCGCCTGTGGACCCACTGCTCCGTCCGCCATGCTCGAGGCTGCGTTAGGGCTGACAATCTGGCACAAGTGGGCGCGGCGGGGAAGCCGAAGTGAGGGCATAGCAGGACCCGCAATTCGCGCGCTTGCCGCCGCACGGCCGTTGGTTAACATCTGACAAATGGCCGCCGTCAAGGCGACCGACAACGCGGGAGGAAGAAAGCCATGATGCGATCGACCATCATTGCCGCGGCGCTGAGCACACTATTGCCGCTGGCAGCTTTTGCCCAAACATCCGATGATCTGAAGAACGACGAGAAGACCCCCGAGAACGTCCTGGTCTACGGCATGGGATATTCGGCCCATAGATACAGCCCGCTTACCCAAATCAACAAGGACAACGTGAGCAGGCTTGTCCCGGTCTGGTCCTATTCGCTGAGCGATCTGAATGGCGGGGAAACCTTTCCAATCGTCGACAACGGCATCGTTTATGTCACGACTCACGACACGACGGCCGCTGTCGATGCCCCGACGGGCAGGCAAATCTGGCGGGTCAAGCATGAGTATCCGCCGGCGACGCTGCGCGCGGTCTGTTGCGGCATCGTCAATCGCGGCGCCGCCATTTACGACGGCATGATCATCCGCGCCCTCATGGACGACCGCATCGTGGCGCTCGACGCCAAGACGGGCAAGCAAATCTGGGAAGCCAAATCCCCGGATCCCGCGACGCCCGCCAACGGCTATGCGATGACCGGAGCGCCGCTAATCGTCAACGGCATCGTCATCGTCGGGGTGGCCGGAGCCGAGTTCAGCAATCGCGGCTTCATCGAGGCCTACGATGCCAAGACCGGCAAGCATTTGTGGCGTGACTACACGATCCCCGCCAAGGGCGAACCTGGGTCCGAGACATGGCAGGCCGATTCCTATCTGACCGGCGGCGGCAGCTCTTGGGTCACCGGCTCATACGATCCGAATCTGGACCTGGTGTTCTGGGGTGTCGGCAACCCGGCGCCGTGGAATCCGCGCGCACGAGAGGGCGACAATCTTTTCACCAACAGCGTCTGGGCGATCCGTCCGGAAACCGGCGAGCGCGTATGGTACTTCCAGGCCACGCCGCATGATCCGTTCGACTATGACGCGGTGGGAACGCCAATCAACGCCACGGTCAACGTTCATGGCAGTCCCGAGAAGGTGGTGATACAGGCCAACCGCAGCGGCTTCCTCTACGTGCTCGACGCCAAAACCGGAAAGCTTCTCGCTGCCAATCCGTTCGGCAAGGTGAACTGGGCGAGCGCTATCGACATGAAGACCGGCCGCCCGGTGGTGACCGATGTCTACAAAGGCGCGCTCACCGGCGAGAAAGTCACCGTGTGGCCGTCCATATCTGGTGTCACGAATTGGCAGCACTTTTCGTACAGCCCGCACACTGGACTGGCCTATATCAACACTCTCAACGTCGGCATGACCTACCAGGCGCCGGAGCCACCGAAGCTCAAGCCCGGTCAGCCGTCAGGCGTACCGACTGTCAAACGGACCGTCGTCACGGAGGATCCCAATGTTCGCGGCTACCTCGAGGCGATCGACCCGCTCACTGGTGCGATCAAATGGAAGACGCCTTACCGGAGCCCGAATTTTTCGTCGACCATGGTGACATCGAGCGATCTCGTGTTCACCGGGACGATAACGGGCGAATTTCAGGCGCTCGATGCCGACAATGGCAAGATTCTGTGGCGTTTTCAGACGCCGTCCGGCATTGTCGGCCAGCCGGTGGCGTGGGAGAAAGACGGCAAACAATACGTCACCGTCATGAGCGGGCTGGGCGGCGTCTATGCGTTGCATGGCGGCGATCCCAATCTTCAGAATCAGCCAACCGGCATGACGCTCTTCACGTTCGCGCTGTTCGACAAGTGAAAGCCTGCTTGCGCTGCGTCACGCAAAGGCGAGAGGCCGCCGGGCGCGGCCTCTTTTGCGTGAGCCTCGATGCCTTTGCCATGACACTTCGAAAACTGCTCACGCTGCGATGCATCCTCGCCGCAACAATGTCGTTTTCGGGCGTTGCGTATGCCGGTACAGCTTCGGATGATAATGCAAAAATTGCCGCGGGTGAGACGGTCTATAACACCTACTGTGCCACCTGCCATGGCGACGATCTGGTTAATACCGGGCAGACTTTCGACCTGCGCGCGTTGCGAGCCGATGAATGGCCGCGGTTCAAGAATTCAGTGCTGAACGGCAAAAATCAGATGCCGCCATGGAACGGCGTGCTCAACGAGCAGCAGCTCGATCAGCTCTGGCATTATATCCGAGCTCACGCCTATAAAAAATAGATACCAATCTGTCGTTCTGTCCGCGATTGGATCCCATGCAGTCTCGGCCCAGCTGATCGGCAGAAAGCGGAGTCACAGAAAGATCTGCATGCGGTCCTCGAGCAACCTCAACTCGCCGTTTCGTCGTTGATATTGTTTACGAGCATCAGGACCTAAAGCGCCGCCGTTCGATGAGCTGGCTCGCCGTCGCGTTGGCACATGGAGCGTCCTGTGACGGCTGCGCCGGCTGGGCCTTTGTTCTCCTATTCCTGACGCGGAACGCCGCGCCGCGGCATCGGGAACGATGGCCGTCACGAGGCTCTTTTGCACCCGCGCCGCAGGCGCCGTGATCTTCAAGGCCCGGGGAAATTCCGCGCCGGGTGGAGCGTGGCAAGCCAACGCCGACCCGCTGCGTTGGCAAGCCTTTGACCTGGCCTCCCCTTTAGGGGGCGACTGTTAATCGCTTCGCATGCGCGGAACAGGGAGTCTTTCGAACGCCGCCAGCAGGTCGCCGTTGACCTGCCCACAATTCTTACTGCTCGGAAAAATTAATGTAATATGCCGCGGGGCGTTAAACCCAGTCAGACCGCTTGACCGGCTCGAACTCGGGCATGTTTGGTGCCCGATGTCGATACGAAAGGAATTGAAATGCGCAAATGCTTCGTCATCGTGGCCACGCTCATCGCCTTATCTGCTCAAGCGGCCTCGGCGCAAGATGCCAAAAAGGGCGAGATCGTGTTCCACTTTTGCCTGCCCTGCCACTCAATTGGACCAGACGCGCAGAACAAAGTCGGGCCGGAGCTCAACGGGCTTGATGGCCGGCATTCAGGCACCGCTGCCAATTTCGAGTATTCGGACGCCAATAAAAAATCCGGCATTGTCTGGAATGAGGCGACTTTCAAGAAATACATCCATGATCCGCAAGCCGTAATTCCGGGCACTAAAATGATCTTTTCTGGAGTCAAGGACCCACAGCAGGTCAATGATCTGTGGGCTTACGTCTCGCAGTTCAATGCTGACGGAAGCCCTAAAAAGTAGGCCACCGCTTAGGTAGCGAGCCAGGCCCCAGGGCAAGCCGCTGCAATGATCGGGGGATGGACGACAAAAAACGGGGCGACGCTGATGGCGACCGGCGCTTGAAGTTTGGCATATTGCTCGCCTTGAGCGCAATCGCGCCTTGGACGCAGTAAGCCTCTTCCCGACGCACCCACATTTTCGCCGGGAACGACTTGCCCGATTGAGCGCCAGCCGATTTGTTGCTCTTTTTGGCACAGAACCTTTAAGCGGATTGATGCGCCATAGCGAAAGCCGATGCGTTTCCCGGAAACGTCAAGCGCTGCGTGTCATCGCTATCTTCACATTCGGCCAGCGCATGGTCAAAAACGCAACGATTGCGCAAAAATAGAAAAGCATCGGACGAGCGCTCGGAAAGAATGCACCAAACTCCTGGTCCTCGGCTTCTCTTCTCTCGCAGACCCCAAGGAGTTGCTCCAATCCGCCCTGTCGGTACCGCCCGCCGCGCCGCGGCCGGGATGGTTTGCCTCGGCCTTCACGATCATCGGGCACATGACCCGCCGTGCCGAAGACCGTGTTTTCTTTACACCCTAGGACTGAACGATTCCGCCTGAAGTCCGGCCGGGGATTGCCGCCGGCGTATCGACAGGCCTCTCATCTCCCCCGACAAATCCCGCTTACAAAGACCTTGCCTTCCAGCAAGCACGACAATTTCTTGTGCGAGCAATTTCGCAGCCGGCAGCGCTGATCTCCTCGATAATCAGACCTTTAAGCCCGCAGCGCTCGACCGAAGCTTCAGCAGAATGCGCAGAAGAACGATGAACACACGCGGGGCGGCTGGCGCTTCATCGAGGCCTGTACCACCGACGGTTAAAGCGCTTTGCATTGGCCAATACCCTTATTCCACTGCACGGCCGAGCAGCAACAAAATGCGCTGATTGGCATGACAATGGCAAAGCTACTCCACAACGGTGATGAATACGCAGTGAATGCGACAAGGATTGTCATCGATCAGATAGGACTCTCGCTGTAGCGGCGGACCTCGTGCAAACGCACAACGTCTCATTCGCGCTCGAGCGTATAATGCATTTTTTTGAATGCAGATAAAAAACATAACCGCCGCGAGCTACAACGTCAGCGTCCAAGATAAGCCATAATAAATTCTGAGTTAAAGCAGCGGGGCTCTGTTAGTGAGAAATTCACATCGGTCGGGGAAGGATGAAATGAATCAAGTATCAAGCGCTTGTCATCGACGGCTCGCAATCACTGGCTTCGCTACGGTTTCTATTTTGGGAATTGCCACTGGCGTGACCAGCGCTCAAAGTCCTGGCGTCGTCAACTCCACCCAATCCACTTCCTGGGCTCAAGGTGCGATCGCTCATGACCAGCAGATGCGCATGTTCAAAGACCCCGCTACAGGCAGTCAGTCGACTCCGCCGGTTATTCCCAAGTTCGAGACCGATGCCGATTCCAGCGGGGTGGTCGGTACGGTCCAGCCCGCTGGCACCACCATCACATCGAACAATACCTTCTTCCAGGATCTCGGCAGCAACCAACGCACCTGCTTCACCTGTCACCAGCCGGCGACTGGCTGGGCCATAAGTGCAGCAAGTGTGCAAGCGCGATTTGTGGCGAGTGACGGCCAGGACCCAATTTTCCGTCTCGTCGACGGGGCCACTTGTCCGAGTGACGATGTCTCGACGACCCAGGCCATGCAGCAGGCCTACAAGCTTCTTCTCGACAAAGCCTTGATCCGCATTGGCCTTCCGATGCCGGCCGCTCCGCAATTCTCCGTCACCAACGTGCAAGACCCGTACGGCTGCACGACAAATCCGCAAACCGGGCTGACAAGCCCGACTACCGGTATTCTCTCCATGTACCGGCGGCCGCTGCCAGCGACCAATCTGGGGTTCCTAAGCACCATCATGTGGGACGGGCGAGAACCTAGTCTTACCAGCCAAGCGCTGGATGCCACTCTCGGCCATGCACAGGCCAGTACCGCACCGACTGCCGATCAACTGACGCAGATTGTCAACTTCGAGTCCGGACTGTTCACTGCGCAGGAATCCGACAATAACGCCGGGCTTTTACATGCGGCCAACGCCACCGGCGGCGCTGTGGCGCTCTCGCTGCAACTCAGCCAATTCTTCATCGGCGTCAATGATCCATTTGGTCAAAATCCCGAAGGTCTGGCTTTCGACCCCGATATTTTCGACTTGTACAAGCCCTGGCTGGGCCTCGCCGGAAACGATGCGCTGACGCAATTTCGGGAATCTGTGGGGCGTGGCGAGGAGGTGTTCAACACGCCGATCAACATCACAGGTGTCGCGGGTATCAACGACGTGCTCAACCAGCCGGTCGTCTCGGGCTCCTGCGGTACCTGTCATGACACGCCGAACGTCGGCGACCACTCAGTCAAAGCCCCCCTGGATATCGGGATCGCCGATGCGGGCTCCAAGGCCCCGCCAGCTCTCGATATTTCCGGATTGCCGATCTTCACCTTGCAATGTAACCAAGGGTCCTTAGCTGGACAGACCTTTGTGGTAACTGATCCCGGCCGTGCCTTGATCAGTGGACAATGCGCCGACATCGGCAAGCTCAAAGGGCCAATCCTGCGAGGATTGGCGGCGCGCGCGCCCTACTTCCACAACGGCTCGGCCGCAACCCTCACGGACGTCGTCAACTTCTATAATCAGCGTTTCAACATCGGGCTGACAAATCAGCAGAAGCAGGACCTCGTGAATTTTTTAGGGACACTGTAACTTGGCGTGGGAAATCCCAGACCGACGACGAGACGGCCGCGCCACCATTGCGGCGGCGTTCGAAGTTGGTCAGCGGGAGCATTGACCGCCGCTGTGATCGACGCCTCAACAATCCGACCCCGCTCATCCGGCGCGGGGTTCGAAATCGGCAGCGTTGCCGCATCGGCTAAGCGACAACCTGACGGTCGAGTTTCAGTAGTCGCCGTGGTGAACCGGTTCCGACACCGGGCCGTGGATGATGGCGCCGGCCGGAAAACCTCGCTTAGCCGGTCACTCGGACCTCCCGGCGCCTGTGGCTCGGCGACGTCAGGCCGGGATCGTGGCTGCGGCATTGCCGCTTCGGCAAAGCCAATCGGGCGTGGCCGCTTGCGCGGCATGGGGATAGCGTCGGCGGGCCCTGCGGCCCCAGCTTCGGCCGAAGCCGCGAAAATAGACGACCAATGAGCCTGCGGCGGCGGCCGCGAGTCCCTCGGCGCCGGCCGCTGTGTCGGGGCGGTGGGCACCTGATTTGCTAAGGGCTGTTGTTGGACGGCAATTTGCGCCGATGCATTCCCGGTGTGATGTGCGGACGCTGCCTGCATTGGATCGGCGGGAGCTGTCATGTGCAAATTCGGTGAGGTTGCGGCCGCGCTGTCCGCGGGCGTGACGACCGCGCCGCTTGCGGGCCTCGGCATGGAGGAGGAGGCTGAGCCGGCTTTGGCGGAGGAGACGGCCAATGACGGTGACTTGCGGATCGCGCCTCGTTCACTGAGCAGCTCACCCGATGCGCGCTTAAAGCTCTGGGGCGACGGTGACATGGAGTTGTAAAGGCTTGGGGGCTCAGCTGGTGGAGAGACTTGCTGTCGCGGGACCCGCAAGCCGACAAGCGCGATCAACGCGACCGCAGCCAAGGCGGCAATTCCTGCCGCAAGTTCGCAGGTCGAGAACGGTTTGGGCGCGTAAGTTGAGCTCATGATGCCGTGGGTCAGGATCTCGAAGCTGAAGCAATTTGCGCCCCACGCCCTGGGTCGTAATCGCGTGGCGAACTCCACTGCCGCGCACTCCGCACCTCCCCGCTAATCAGCCATCGCCACAAGGCCTGCATTACCTGCAACCAAACCTGCGGCAATCCTTGGAAGCAGAGCGCGATGAACGCGAGCAATGCCGCGCCGCTCATGAGTGGCATCAGCGTAGGGCTCTTTGATCCATAATAAAGCGCGTGACCGCCGGAGTAGAAAAAAATGGTGGCCAGCAGAGCGGCGATGCTCACGAGCGGGGCGAACAATGGATAACAGCGCAGCGGCTTGCCTTCCGGCTCAGCAAATATGACCAATAGGATGGCGATTATCAGCAAGTGGCCGATCGCGTCTACCTTGCCAAAATCGACCGTTGCGGAGGTCAGGAGCAGCATCAAGCCGAACGCCGCTAGACGCCGGACCAGCGGGGTCCAGAACAGAGCAAACGACAAACCGAATTCCACGATCCCTGCCGCTGTTACGGTCGTGGCAACAGGGAAACCCAAGGTGAGTTCCGGATGCACTATTGCGATTGCCGCGACCCAGCTCGGGTAGAGGAATTTTTCCATGGCCGGCCATAACAAAGAAAGCGCGACGGTCCACCGCAGCAAATGAAAGCGGATCGCGACAAACTTGGGATTCTGTGACACGGAAAGAATCAAGAAAATACCGAGCCCGAGAAAGACCGGATAATCCAGCATGTGGAAGAGGCCATAGGCAGCAACGCCGTAGCCATAAAGCAAAATGATACCTAACCCGGCGGCAGGGAGCGTCGCTCGGTTAAACAGATAAATTGGTATCAGCAGCTGTATCGCCGACAGCGAAGTACCATTCGCTGTCAGCTCCGGAGTGAGAATGACGCCGCCCTTAGCCCATAACAGGGCAAAAAAGATCGCCGATACTGCACGCAGAAGTTCATTTTCGCGACCTCGCAGCGGTGCCGTACAGCGATCGAGGAGCCATGAAAGGATTGCTCCGATCGCTGTCCGTTCGGCAATGCACGCGAACGAGAACAGCGCAAGAAACAGCGCTAAGAACAGAAAAAACGTCGGCGTGAATATGGTATATAGCGGCAATGGGTCGTCGGAGACGTTGCAGTTGGCGAACCATTTCACGTGAGCGGCCGCAGTCGAAGGACCCGCAATCGAGCCGAACATCAAACATCCACTGAAAACCGCCGGCATGATAAAAGTTGCCCGGACGTCACCGCGCGCACACGAACGAAGCTGGCGCATGGCCGCATGATGGGTGCGCATGAAACCTCTCTGACTTCTAGGTCACAAATGCTCGCGCTTTCGTCCGCGCAAGATCGCCTTCCAAGTTTCCTAAACGCGAAGACTAAGATGAAGACGACAGGACAAATATATCGGGTCACCAAATCCGGCGCCGGGGATCAATTACTGGAAAAACGTTCGTTCTTGTGGCGCACGCCGGGATACGTTATGAATTTTTTGTCTCGAAACTGTGAACTGCATCGAATTTCTTGAGCTGCGTCAGGCCACATTCCACGGTGAGCGCAATCAGGCGATCGATCGCAAAGTCGTCTATGTGACTGTAGCCAATCAGCAAGGATATTAACCGTTCTTTCTTACGACTTGCGATGGGAGCGTTGCCAAGGAGTGCTAAATCCTTCCGATCGTTAAAGATGAAGATCGTTGAAACCCTCGATCGTACGCAGTGAGCCCAACAGGCAAGCCGGTTTATCAACCAAGATGGAAGACAAAGGGCAGGCGGTCTGGCGCGGGTAGAGCGACTCTTCAATCCTTCGAGATAGCGTGCCGTGAAGGCGATCGCCCAGGAACAGACAAAGCGCGCTGCAAGCCGCTCACGCGGGGACTAGGGGTCAACACTCATTAACTTTTGCTCCCTGACAATACGATTCTGATTCGCTTTTGGAAGGGGATCGGGATCATGCGCAGGAATTGTTTTGGCTCAGCGACGACCAGTGGGCCCGGATCGAGCCGCATTTGCCGACCGATGTGCGCGGCATTGAGCGGGTTGACGATCGCCGGGTCATCAGCGGGATCGTTCATGTCCTCAAGAGCGGTTGCCGCTGGTAAGATTGCCCGCCCGAATATGGTGCGGCGACTACGATCTATAACCGTTTCGTGCGCTGGGCGCGGCGCGGGTTATGGGACTGGCCGGGTGCGGGCGATCAGCCGAGACCCAAATGATCGACTCCACGCATGTCAAAGCGCACCGCTCGGCTGCAGGCGGAAACGTATGGCCCGCCCCCGATGCAAGTGGTTTTTTTGCGGAGCTGATCTGATCAGTCTGCGTCAACGTATCCGGTCTCAGGGGCCTGTCTTGCCCTGGTCAAGCTGGAGATCCGCACGTCCCGGGCCTCATAAAGGGGCCGGCATCGAATGTGCCATTTTCCGCCATAGGCTGACGGGACAGGCTGTGGGCCGTTCGCCGGGAGGGCGCAACACGAAGATTCATGCACTCGCAGATGCTAAAGGACGCCTGATCGCCATTTTGCTAACCGGAGGCGAAGCACACGATTGTCCAGTCGCCGAGCACCTGTTCCGCAGAGTGAAGTCACCGCAACGCCTGCTTGGTTACAAGGCGTATGACAGCACCGAGCTCCGCGAGGAGTTAAGCGCGCACGGCACCAAGCCGATCATTCCCAACCGTAGTAACAGGAAACAGCAGTTCACCTTCAACAAACGCCTGCACAAGCTGCGCTGGCGCGTCGAGAACGCCTTCAACAGGCTCAAGGACTGCAGGCGCATCGCAACGCGCTACGACAAGCTGGCCCGAAACTTGTGTGGTGGCTTTAATGAGTCTGGGCCCTTAGCTTACCTAAGCTGAAGTTTGCGACCACGATACACAGAAAGCTGAGTCTCTCGAATCACTTGGGGCGAAATTCGCTTGCCAAAAATGTCCATGCCGTCCGCTAGGCCGATGTTCACAAATCATCCAATTTGTGATTCGATCCGAAGCTCAGGTGCAGAGAACTGCGTGTCCAGTAGCGAAAACGTCCATTTTTTTGAGTTGTGAGTGATATCAGATGGTTGCTCGACTCGCCGGTGCAAACTCCGGCTAAGCTGACGTTAAAGCGATTATATTCTGGTTTGAGATTGCAAGCTGTTGCAACTCTGGTGGTCTGGCTGAGGCCTTGCTATTTCATCGCTGCCACTGAGCGCTTGACATGCTACGGACAGGTCGGCCTCCGCATCGCCCAGTGCGGGGCTGGTACGCTGCACGGCGGCGCTCTGGCGCGTCGACCGTGGCACCAGTCGACGGAATCACCTTCCCAACCGAAGCTGCAGTACACGGGATCTAATTGTCTGCCTCGAACTTGAAGACAAATCCCGTCTCGACCGGGCTAGGGCGCCCATTGACCTTATAAGGTTTGAACTTCCACTGGTATACCGCTTCTTCGATACTGCGACGCTGTTCGTCCGTCGCGTGGATCACGTGAACGTGTTTCACGTCGCCGTCAGCGCCAACGACGATCCGCGCTGGTATAGGGAAGAATTTCGGCCCTACCGGCAGCGGTTTGACCCTGTGCAGAACGTTGCCCCCTGCCGCGTAGCCCTGCACGCAAGGCGGCGGCGATTCGGCGGCGCCATCTCTTGTGGCGAAGGAAACGTTCTCGAGGCTGTGGGCAAGACGCTTGCGCAGTCCCGCGTCGCGCGCTGTCAGATTGAAGCTCAAAATATGGCAGCGGCTTTGAGTGCGAACCGTCGCGCGAAAGAGGCCGACGCCGCTGTAATCCACGCGATAAAGAGGATGGTCGGCAACGTTTAGCCTCTTCAAATCGGGATCGACCGTCATGCCCTTGATGTTCGACATCGCTTGCTGAAAATCGCGCGCGCTGTCGGCCACATCACCATGTTCATCGATAGCGAAGAACATATCCTGCGCTGCGATCAAAATAGTCGCATTCCGCCCGGAGGCGGGAATCAACGTAGCCAAGACATAATAACCGGATTGCGAAGCAACCGGACCAGGCTCTCCGGCGGTCCAGCCTTGCAGCAGCGGATAAGTCAAGCCGAAATATCGGTTGGTGTAGCTTCCGTTGAGGACCTTTCCGTCCCCGGGGTTTGCCAGAACGTATGTCGCGGTGCCGCGATGGAATATCACGGCACCGTTTTGCCAATCGAGCCAGCCCCCGATACAGGCGAACACCGCCACACACAGGTACAGCACACGCCGCATCGTAGGCACCGAGCTCACAGAGAGCGCAGATAGTCAATCAGCGCCTGCTGATTGGGCGTGCTCAGCATATTGAAGTTTTGGACCACGGTGTTGGCTTCCGAACCCTGGCTGGCGTGATCCTCGATGGCCGTGACCAAGTTGTTGGTGCGGCCGTCATGCAGGAAGAAGATACGCTGGCCCACACCCCAAAGCGGTGCGGTGCGGAATTGTTGTCCATTCGCAGCGCCTTGCGACACTCCATCGGCAAGTCCTGTGCCCATATCGTGTATGGCAAAATCACTGAACGGGTGGTAGGTCACGTTGGTTTCCGCGGCGCCTATTTGGGAATTGCCCGTGGTCAGGCTAGGGGTGTGGCAGGCCGCACATCCAATATTCTGGAAGACCTGCTGACCTTGGCTTGCGTCGGCGGCGACTGTCGAGCCTGCCGAGCCGGTTGTATTCGTCGAAGATGTCGACGGGGTTCCCGAGGCCGCAGACAGAACGCTCGTCGAATTGGCGCTTGCCACCTGCGTCGTCGACGTGGACGAGGGAGTCGTTGACGGGGTCGTCGTCGCTGAGGCCGTCGTTGACGGGGTCGTCGTCCCTGAGGCCGTCGTTGACGGGGTCGTTGTCGCTGAGGCCGTCGTTGACGGGGTCGTTGTCGCTGAGGCCGTCGTCGCCGGAGCCGTCGTCGACGAGGCCGTAGTTGCCGGGGTCGTTGTCGCTGCGGCCGTCGGTGTGCCGCCCGACGATGCCGGGGCTGGCGGCGCTAACATGCGCATGAACGCCGCTTGATTGACGATATCCTGAGAGAAGTCCGATGCCTGGCTTGCGCTGTTGGTAGTGTTAACCAGATTGGTTGTGCTTTCTGGCAGGGGATTGAGTAGGCACTCCGGTGGCGGGTTGTTCCGCTCGTTGGGAAAGCCATCGTTGGTCACGCCCTGCTCAACATTGTACGCCTCGGCGGCGAAGACCAGCAGCGAGGGGTTCTGTGCCTTCCAGCCGAAGCGGGTGATGTTGCCGGTGTTGCCGCTGTTATTGAAGAGTCCGGAGATTCCAAACTCTTTTGTAACATTGAAGTTTCCGGAGATTCCTAACGCCGCCCTCTGTTGGCCCGTGGCGTTAAAGGAAGCCTGGAGTGCTACGTCCGAGGTGTTTTCCACGAGCCCGAGACCGAAGGTCGGCGTCGGTATCCGAAAGATAACATTGTTGGCGGCTACCTGGGTGGCATAATCAGGTTGCGCCATGGCGCAGCTCCCCGCGTCGGAGCGACCGGCGATCGTGTAAATGTCGTGCACGCCGCCGTCGGGCGTTCCGTCAGCATTCTTCACGAAGCGCGTTTCGCGTACCGGGCCATTCGCGGTGATGAACGGCGGCACGGTGTTGTGGGCGCCGTCCAGGGTTGCGAGCGCCACCTGCGGATTGGTGGCCGGACTGCTGCCGCCGGCGGACGGCTGCGCATGACATTGGGCACAGCTATTGCCATTGAAGCCCGGACCCAATCCATCGGGAACCGCATCGACTTCCTCGAATATTTTCTGCGCAGCGTTGAAAAAATTCAGCTCGTTCGTGGTCAAGCCGGCGATCGGACCGCCCGCTGCGGCAGGTCCGCCTCTGACACCCGGATCGACGGCCTGCGATGTCCCACCTGGGGGACCGCCATTGCCATTGCCATTGCCATTGCCAGTCGCAGGCGCAGCTGCAGCTGAGGTCGCAGGCACAGCTGAAGTCGCAGGCGCAGCTGCAGCTGAGGTCGCAGGCACAGCTGAAGTCGCAGGCGCAGCTGCAGGCGCAGCTGCAGTCGAAGGCGCAGCTGCAGTCGCAGCTGCAGGCGCAGCTGCAGTCGAAGGCGCAGCTGCAGTTGGAGTTGCAGTCGCTTGAGCCATTGCAGTCCCCGACCCGACGCCGGCGCCCACCATCACCATCACGCTCGCCAGCAAGTAGTTCTTCAACGCAGCTTGTGATTTTGTCATCGTCAGCCTCCACAGCGCCAGTGAACAACAAGACGGAGGAGACAACAAGTCCGTGACTTATCTTTGACGTCAACGCGGCATCGCCATGCCAACAAGTCGACCATCTAAAACACCAAGCGCCATCCCACGAAGCGATTGCCGTATTTGCTCGACGGACAGCAAAACGAATGAGCGTCGTCGGCGAAATCTTGCCAGTGGCTTTTTAGCCCGGAAGAACGCGGCAATAAAAAACTAGCCACAGCGCCGGGCATAGAAACGCCCCGAACGGCACTTGCGTAAAGGCGTCCACTTTATGTCCGCGCAGGCGAGCAAGCAGAACCGCGAGGAGCGCCGCGCCGCTCGCAAGGCCAAAACACAATGGGATTGTCTCGACCGGCAGCCATGCACCGACCGCGGCCGCGAGTTTGATATCACCAAAACCGAGCCCTTCACGCGCCCTGAAGCGGGTATACCACCGTTGCAGCAAAGCCAGTGCGAAAGCGGTGCCACCCGCGCGAGCGATTGCCGCGGCGGTCGCGCGCCATGGATCATCTAAATCGAGTGCCGCGGCCGCGATAATGCCGCTGCCGAGTCCGCCCCAGGTCACGATGTCCGGTAGCAGCAGCGTTCTGGCATCGACGTCCGCGCCGCTGATCATGAGCGCCCCAAGCACGGCCGATGCAACAGCAGCCGGCCAAGGAAGCATCACGACCGAGATGATGATAATTGCTCCCGTTCCGCCGACGAGGACGGCCACATTTGGCCGCAGACTTTCCTCCAAGAATCAATCCTCCATGCCCTTGTCGACCAGCGGGCGGAGTGTGAATTCAGTTTACCCTTCCTTTGACCACCGAATGCGTGGACCTCATCAAATGCAGCTTCTCTCGAAACTCCTCCGTCACGGTGCCAAAGTCCAAACCGTTGCGAATCAACTGCGGTTTTATGAAAACAATGATTTCCGTGCGCGTAGTGCTGTTATTGACGTTGCCAAACAGCCCGCCCAGGATTCTTATGTCACTCAATCCGGGTATCCCGCCGTGCGCGTTCTGCGTGTTGTCGCTGATAAGCCCCCCAAGCAGGACTGTTTGTCCACTCGTTACCGAAACGGTGGAATGAATGCGCCGTTCCGAAATTGTTGGCGTCAACGTTGGTTGACCGCTTTGGTCATTGACGACGCTTGAGACCTCCTGCTCGACCTCGAGCTGGATCACCCCGTTGGCGTTGACGTGGGGCAGCACCTTCAGAATCACGCCGGTATTAAATAATTGGATCGTGTTCACGACCGGTGTATTGGAGTTCGACAAGATCGTCGCTGTGCCGGTTGATATCGGCACCTCGTCGCCAACCTGAAGGAGCGCGGGCTCGTTGTCCATTGCTACGATCGACGGCGAGGAAAGTACTCGGACATCGGTAACGCTGGACAGCGCACTCAAGATTGCCTTCGGATTCGATTGAGAGCCCAACAGCAGGTTAAAGCCCGGCGCAACTTGTTGGAGCGCAACCGACGCGACGGCTTGTGTAGCGGTTTGCGCAACACTTTGAGCAGCCGTCTGCGCAGGAGACTGCGAGGCGGCCTGGAACAGTCCTACCGACCCGCCGTGATTGGCAAGAAAATATTGCACCCCGTACTGCAGTTGATTGGTAAGTGTCACCTCGGCAACTGTCGCGTCGATGCCGACTTCCAAACGCGGCCGGTCGAGGTCGCGCAGTGCCCGTTCCACAAGTTTGTAGTCTTGCTGGTTCGAATAGACCAGAATCGCATTGTTCATAGTATCAGCGGTGATACGAACGTTCTTAAGCACACCATGCAAATCCGTGCTTGCGGAGTTCGCTCCGGTATTGGGAGACCCCGCGGCGCTGGCGTTTTTATGTTCGGAGAAGGAATTGAACTCATTGGCGACAGGAGTGCTTGCAGCACCCGTCGCATTTGCGGCGCTTGCCGGTTGGGCGTTCAAACCGCCATTCGAGCCGCCATTCAATCCGCCATTCGAGCCGCCATTTGAGCCGCCATTTTGTCCGTTGCGATCGAGCGAGTTGAGCCGAGATTGGGCCGTGGTACTACCCGGCGCAATTTGGTTAAGCGGAGTTTCGCCTGTAGCGCCGGACTGCTCGCTGCCGAAGACTTGCGAGAGCACCTTGGCCACCTGCTCCGCGTTGCCGTATCTTAAGCGATACGTTCGCACCGTGGTTCCGGTGGTATCTGATCGATCCAGGCGCCGCACCCATTGCGTCGCCTCCTCGAGGTAAACCGGATTCTTGGTGACGACCATTACGGCGTTCATTCGTGTCACCGGCTGGAATTGAATCACGCCCTCTCCCGGGCCGCCATTGCCAACCTCGAAAACCTGTTGAAGCTCCTGGATCATCGTGTCGGGCGAAGTTGATTTCAGCGGATAGACGCCAACGGACTGATTGCGCAGCCATTCAACGTCGAATGTCGAAACGATGCCGATGGCAGCCTCACGCTCGGATGCCGTACCCTGCACGAGCAGGAGATTTCGTGCTTTGTCGACCCGAACGGCCCCCGGTCGCCCAAGCAGATTCTCTGCGGTCTTCGCAACGGATCCCGCGGAGATGTAACGAAGCGGCACGACGGAAACGCCAAAACCAGGCTTTCCGGCGCCGACGCTGATCGAAGCGTGCGCCGCCGCGTCTTTGACCGGCACGATCTTGAGGAAGCTGCCGTTGCGGACTATCGCGGCATTTTGCATCCCCAAAACGTCCTCAAATGTCGGCAGCACATCTTTGCGAGGGATCGGGCCGACAGATGCAAGCGTCACGCTGCCCTGCACGCGGGGATCGATCTCGAAATTAAGATGCAGGACGTCGCCGAGCAGCGATTTTGCCGCGGTGGGAATATCGGTGCCTTCAAAGTTCATCTCGACGCCATCGCCGCGGATTATCACCGGTTCGGCGGAAGCGACGTGCTGGCCGGGCGGATCGCCCGATGCCGGCGGATCGGGCTCTGCCGATGCGCTGCGCAGATCGGATCCCGGTTGGTCTGCTGCGGGCGCAGTCGTCCCCGGTGCAGCCCCCGGATAGAGCATCGGAGCTGACGAGTCACTCGGATCGTGATTTCCATTGTCGACGGACCTTGGCAAATGCGCCCTGACGTCAGCGTTGTTTACCGAGGAGGCAACGGGGTCCGAGGGTCCGGCGCTGGCAGGAGCTTGCTTATCCACCATGCTCGCCGGCATCGAGCAACCAAGCAATAAAAATAGCTGCAATAAAGCAATACCTGTTCGAACATGACCCATCTTACTCTCCCCCCACGGTACGTACGCACCGACTGAAACGCAAAAGAAAATCCGTACTTGCTGTCCTCCGTTTCAATCGCAATCGTTGCCGAAATTAGTCGACATGCGCGTATGCCCCATGCCACGGGAGGATGGAATCGAACGCATCGTTAAGGATAAGAATGGAATTTCTGCGACCCAACAAGAAGCATTGTGGGGCAATAAGGCGGCGGGTCGCCAGGCTCGCGTGGGATTTTGGGACCTACAAGACGTTTTTCAATTGTAGCGCGATTGCCGCGGCGGCCTTCGGCGTGATGGCGGAATGGGATCCGATTCATTCGGCGCGATCTGGTGGGCCTTTGGCGGTGCTGCTGCGCCGGCGGCACTTGGCGAGGGTTTGGCGTTTTTTGCGCCGAAGATGGTGAACGTCGCCGTGCGCCCATCCAGGAGCAACACCAGCTTCCGTGCCTCGATCTGGCCGACCTTCCATCCGCCGATCTTGTCACCAATGCGCACACGGAGAATTTTTGCCGCGCGACCCGTGCGGATAAGCGCATTCGCATCCTCGCCGTCTACGACAACGCCCAGCAGCACCACATCGGGAGCTGGAGGCGGGGGCGGCGGGGGTGGCGTGGCGACGGCGGCGGGCGGCGCCGGCGGCCGGCGGCTCGGGGAAAACAATGGCCGCTCACGCGTTACCGAAAAGCGATCGAGCGGCTGCGCCGCCAATGGGCTTACGGGCGTGGCGGCGGGATCGTTTTTGGCTTGTGGCACCTGCTTGGCCGCGATCGAGGGCCATGCGGCGGTCCACAAGATCGCAGCGATCAACGTCGATCGGGGAATTATCATGCTGCGTCGCGCCGCCAGGCGGCGCGCAGAGTAAGCGTAATACGCAATAGCGGATCCTCGACCGGACGCTGCGCGTTGGCGGCGGGAAGCTCAATATTGATCGTCTCCACGAACACGTAGGGGGTCCTACTTTCGAGCTGATAGAGCAACGCCTGCAGAGAGCGCAGATTCGTATCGAACGTCGCCCGCAGTCGGATGGAATTGCCTTTGGCGGGCTCCGTTCCGGACGAAACGAGGACCGCCTGGTTGTTGCCTATGACGTGCTGCAGGTACGCTTGCAGCTGCGCACCGGCGAGTCCTTGGGTTGGCGCCGACACGAATGCCGCGGCCGGCGCAACGCTCGAGCGGCGGTGCGCCGCGTCCGATCGGGCGCGCGCTTCGAGCCGTGACAATAGCTCGCTACGCATGACGAGGTCGTGCGCGGCTGCAAAGCGTGCTTGCAGCGAGAACCCGACCATGCTCGCACAAACGAGCACGAGCGCGCCCAGGATTCCGACGCAGATCAAGGCTTCTCGATCGAGCTTGATCATTGTTGCTCCCGCCGCTCGTTGGACGGTGCGGCCCGGCCTTCGATGTGAAACCGGAAATGCGTGCCGTCCGGCTCGCGCGTTGTGGGCGAGAAAAAGTGCACTCCGGTCAGGGCCCCGGAATGTTCAAGCGGAGCAATCAGCGATGGTGCATCCTTGGCCAATCCAACAATCCGCAGATCCGTGCTTTCCAGGCGCAGCTCAGTCAGGTAGGCGCTATCGGGGAGCGCACGCGATAAGGCTTCGAGCACAAGGACGACAGAAGGCGAGGTTTCCTTGTCATACCACTCGCGCACGTTCGGCGGCAGCGAAGCAGCTGATTGCAGCGTAAGGGATGAGTGCAACTGGTGCCGAAGCGTGTCGGTGCGAGCCGTGAGATCCGCGCTCTCTCCGCTGAGATGGTTCGCAGAGATCATCGCCCACAGGGTCAGACCGACACTTGCGGCTATCGCGGCAGCAATGCCAATACCGATACGGCGGCGAATGAAGCTTCGTCGCTCTGGCGAAATATCGGCAAGTCGCGACCATAGTGTAATTGCTTTGCCGCTTTCGCTGTTGGGCAGGGACGTTACGATGCGGTCTGCTGTCAAGCCGCAGGCTGCGAGCTGGCCACGTGCATCGTCAACGACGGCCCGCGCGGCGATCAAGACGCATACATCGAGCATCGCCGCGTCCTGAGCATCAATCGCGGTATCGAAAGCGTAGATCGCCTTATCGGGCTGCCAAGGAGAGAGTCGCTCGATCTGGTTGTGAACGATCCCAGCTACGAAGTCACGGGCCTGGGCGGGCACGGAAAGCCGTCGGAGCGCTACATTTTCAGCAGGGAATTGCAGTATGACAATACCGCGTTGCGCCGCGTGCAAAGCCTCCGCCGATATGCGCTCGCCGGCGGCGATGACCGCCAGCACCGCGCCGCCGCGCGCATACGATTGTCCTCGCCGCACGGCGGCAGCTTCATCAGCAAGCGCTTTGCGAATAATGAATTGACCGTTCTCAGACCTGACGAGCAGCGCTCTTCGAGCGCGCAAAGTCTCCCGCTGCGCGAAATAGGAAGCGGCCAACACGTCGAGCCATCGTCGCACTAGCAGACCGATGTCCATGACTTTTGGCTCATGCTGCGGGTGCTTGCTTAAAGAACCGCAGGCGAACGAAGCAGCGTCCAGGCAAGAACATGATACGGCTGCTGATCGTGAGGCAGCAGCACGATGGTGGCGTGCGCTGCAGTTGCATAACCGTCCGCAAGCGTTGCGGCGAGCTCTATGGAGACGACCTGCTGCGGTTTGGCCGCGACAAACCGTTGCCCGGGGCCCAACATCGCTGTGAGCCGGGCCACGTCGTTCGGCGCGCTGCGGCGGGCCGCGAGGAAAGCCGCTAATCGATCGCGGTCGACACCCGGGATAGAGGCAATGACGCTTGCGGGCGCAGTCAACGGATTGATTGTTTCCGCGCCGAACACCGTACTCAGTGGCCGGATTGCGGCCACCCACTCGGGCCTCATGCCGGGAATTCCCGCGACCTGGTCAAGGTCGGTGAAAAACCCCTCGGTTTGCTTATGCGCCGGAGGCGCCCTTGACGAGCCTGTAGTGTTGGATTGGGCTTCTTCAAGGCTGCGCCATTTCACGAGCGTTTGCGCGACACTGTCGGCCTGCGGTTGCGGTGCGCCGACTGACAGCAACAAATGAGCCAGAAGATCGACGGGTGCCTTTCCCAGATCTATGCGTCCGCCTTCGTCATTGATTTGCGCACTCACGCTGCCGGTGGAGAGATCGAAAGTCGTCTCGCGGTCAAGCAGAGGCCTGTTGGGCCAATCGGTTGCCAAACCTGCTGCCACTTCGAGCCCTGCTGTGAGCAGCGCGTCGCCTTGGACACGGTCTCGATCGACCACGGCAATACCGACGAAGCTTCGGAAGCTCACCGAGGCCGCCATAGCCAGTGCCGAGCATAGCGCGATCGTCCACAGCACGACGACCAGGACCATGCCGCGTCGTGGATCGCCGCCGGTCATCCCGGACTCCTTGCCGGCGCAGGCCGCCGCCTTGCCCCCGGCAACAGCCGTGACAGACAGTCTGAGCCGGCATTCGGACGACCGCAGGCCGAGGGGGCATCGGCGCGCACGATGAAATCCGCCTCGCCGACCGGGTCGAAGCCGGTCGCGCGATCGCGCATTATGAGCCGTACAAAACGTGGCAACGCCGTTTGACCGATCCAGGTCGGGCTCCAAACAAGGGCGCCTGCGGGGTCGAGACGACCAAACAAGAAGGACATGTCCAGGCTGCCCTCGACGAGCACGACTGGATCGTGCACGGACACGTGGCCCACGACCATGTCCGGTCCTGTCCATGGCGCCCGCCGGCGCACCAGGCGCATCACGTCGCCGTGTCGCTCGATCGTCAGGCTCACGACCTCATCGGCAGGCGACAGCGACGCGCTGCCCGCCCCCGCGACGAACACGATCCCCGCGGGCTTGTCGCCGGCCGCCTGTTCGCCCCTGAAGGCCAAGGCCGGACCGCTCTCGCTCCTCCAGACTACAAAACGGGCCGAACCGAAATCCACAGCCAGACGCTGCACGGCCTGCATGAGCCGATCCGCCGCATCGACGCCGCGCGTTCCCCGATCAAAATTCCTCGCCACTGTGTAAACGAGCGCGACGGTCGCCATAATGATCACCGAGGAAATCGCCATTGCGGCCAAAACCTCAATCAAGGTGAAGCCCTGGCAGCCCCATGCCGGCGCCGCGGCGCCGCCTCCATCCTCAATGGCGGACGATGGATTGTCGCCGTGCTCATACGCCATGGGCATCATCGCCCTCGGCGATCTTCTTCCTCAGGAGAATCTTCTTGCGCAGTTCGGACAAGAGGCCCCATGGCCACTCCTCTTCCGCAAATACCTTTATCACCAGAGCCACACCATCGGCGCCAAGGGATTTAAACAGCATCTCCGCCGCTTCTGACGTCTTTTTTTCGTGCTTCTGGCGCGCCAGCCCGGCGTCTTGCCGCGCCTCCTGCTGCTCACGGTGCTTCTGATAATGTTTAAGGCGAGAGAAACCATTGCCCCCCGGCAGCTCGGTTCGGTCCTTGTCGGATTTGGCTGCCGAGATCATCTCGGCCACGGTGCGGTCGGGAAGCACCTCGCCGGACAGCGCTTTAGCAACCACCTCGCTTACGATTGCAGGGGGAGCGGACTTCGCGGCAAGCCGGTGAGCCGTTGTCGGCGGCAAAAGCGCAATTGCTGCGCCTTTGTCGTCCGCAAGCTTAGCGAGCGCCATGTACGCCTGCGCTGTCCTGCGAACGATGCCGACTTCGGATTCAACCCATTGAATGAACGCGCCGTGATCGACAAGATTCTTCTTGGCCGCCAGCAGGTCGCGACCAATGTCGATCAGGTCCTGCGTCGCCTTGCCAATGCGCTTCCTGATGCGACTGGCTTGGGCGCGAAGATTTGAGGCAGTATCAGCGTCAAAAGCCGAATAGTCGAACGAATCGAGAATAAGTGTTAAGGCAGTGGTCATTGGCGCACCCCCAACCCTGTGACCAGCGCAGGCTCAGCCCTTGGTAGGTGGAGCGGGGCATTTTTGACAGTTCGCCCCGATTTTGGTCCAGGAAATCGGCCCCCCATGCGGCCCAGCGGCGCAACTCTAAAAGGACGAGAATGGAAATTATGCGACCCAACGGGATACATTGTGGGGCAATAACAAGGCGCTTCGTAAGCGCCAGGCTTTTTCCGCACGCGAGACGAAATGGGATTCTTTAGCGCGCCTGAATTTTGCTGCGTCAACCGGCCCGCTCGGCGACAGAGAAATTACTGCAGCGATCGCCCCTCGCCACTCGCATCCTGGTCCTGATCCTGGTCCTGCCTAGCCTGTCACTGCGATCTTGCAAGGCGAACGGTCTCGGCGGCAACGCTCTGTCCAGCGCCCCACGATACGCTTATGGCGACACGGTACGCCGTCCATGAATGGGCGGCGTCTGATGGTCCGATGTCGACCGCCATGGGACTGGCAACGATGCGCCAATTCAGGCCATCCAGCTCGCCGCCGCGCACCGCGTTTGCCAGGTGGGAGCGATCGAACGGTGCATTGATGAGCGTGCGCAGCAGGATCTGCGCCGCAATCCTGTTCTCGGCGTGGTCCGCAATTCTGCGCGCATGAAAAAGGTAGGGGACCAGTACGGAGACAAACATCAGGAGCAGCGTCAGGGCCACTAGCGCCTCGAGGAGGGTAAAGCCGGAGCGCTTGTCACCCTGACTGCAGCGGCTCGACGAGAACACTGCCGGTATACCAATTGACTCGAACCTCATAAGCTTCCCCTTCGCGTGAAAGCTTCACCACCGTGCCGGACGATTCGCCGTCCGGGAGAAAGCGCACGACCGCCTGCTGCCCCGACCACTGCTCGTCCACACCTAGGATTTCGACGATCACGTCGCGCGGAACCTCGACCCGGTCGCCGTTATCCCCGATGAACGCGCGAACCCGCCCATCGATGGAAACTTCGTGGCTGCGCGCAGTGAGGATCGCGCCAAGCCGCTCACGCCGGAACAGCGCCGCCGTTTGCAGCGCAACGCCCTTCAGTTGCGCACGGCCGGTCCCCGGCATAGTGGCGAATGCGAGGGCGACAACCAGGGCGATGATCAGCATCACCGCCTGCATTTCGATCAGCGTGAACCCGGCCTTGCGATCAGCGTTCGCCAGTGGACCACTGATCGACTTTGCACCTGTCGGGACCATTGCGGGTTAGGACCTTCGGATTCGGCGAGACCAAATGACGCGTAGTCGTGTCATCTTGCGAGATCGGTGATGCTCAGGAGCGCGGTCATGATCGATATGATGAGCGAGCCGATGAGCAAACTGACGCCGATGATGGCAATCGGCCCAACCGCTCCCATCAGGCGATCAAGACCAGTGCTGAGCTTTTGCTCGTAGAATTGCGCGGCATGACGGGCGATCTGCGCCACGTTTCCGGTTTCGTCGCCGACCCGCAGCATGCGCACAGCGAGCGGGGGAAGAAGGTCAGTTTCGGCCAGCGCGTCGGCGAAACGCCGGCCATTTCGCACTTGCTCATGGACTCGTTGCGCCGCCGCCGCGTGATGCGGCTCAGTAACGATGTCGCTGAGGATTTTCAAGGCAGTTGGCAGTGCCACACCATTTTCGACGAGCAGACCGAGGGTGCCGATGAGGCGCGTGGCACGACGGTCGCAAGCAAGTCCGGCTAGGCCCGGCACCGACGAGAGCGCCGCGATTATCGCTCCTCGCGTCTGCCGCCGCTTGAGCCCGATCCAAGCGCCGAGAATGACAGCGATGCAGCCGCCCAGAACCAGGTCGACATTGCCGCGCAGCCAGTCAGAAGCCCTCACCACAAACGCCGCACCGGCATTGAGACGCCCGCCGAGATCCCTGAACACCGGTTCGAACTGCGGCACCACGTAAAAGAGGAAGAATATCAGAATGCAGGTGGCCGAACCGACGAGAAAGCATGGATAGCGGACGGCCGCACCGATTCTCTCGGTGAGCAATTGTCGCTGGGTTCGATCTTCGACAATGGCCCTTAGCACCGAGTTGAGGTTCCCGGAGGCCTCGCCGGCGCGAACCATTGCGACATGGGCCGGCTCGACGAGCGCGGGATGCCGTTCCAAAGCGTCAGCAAAACTCTCGCCCGCAGAGATCGATTCGCGCAACGCGTCGACAAACCGCGTCAAACCTTTGCCGGTGTCGCTTCCTAGCGTTTGCAGTGCCGCCTCGAGCGTCAATCGGGCGTCGAGCAGCAGCGCCAGTTCGCGCAGGAAGATCGTGACATCTCGAGATCTTATTGATCCTCCGAAAAACCCGCTCCTGCCCGACAGCATGCCGGGCGTGACGGCCTCGGCCTCGATCGCCATATGTCCCAGATATTCGATGCGCCGCAGGACCTCGTGGCGCGACGGCGCTTCCACTTCCCCCGCTACGAACTCCCCCGACGGGGTGACGGCGCGATAACGGAACTGCGGCATCGGCCCAACCTACAGACTTGCGGTTACACGAAAGACCTCGTCGATCGTCGTCAATCCGGCCCGGCATTTGCGTACGCCGTCATCGATCATCGTGGTCATGCCCTCACGGCGTGCGATTTGCTCAAGCTCGACCGCCTCGGTTTTCGGGCCGATCGCTTCGCGCACCTGCGGAGTGACCTCCATGGCCTCGAACAGCCCCTGCCGGCCATAGAAGCCGCTGAAGCCGCACCACTCGCACCCCTTGGCCTCGTGAAAGACCTCGCCGGACCGGAAACCCAATGCCGCGTAGCGTTGGTCGCGAGCAAGGTCATCGGCGGACAGACGGCGCGGCGTCTTGCAATGCTCACACAATACCCGCACTAGCCGCTGACCAAGGACGATGCGCACACTCGAAGCGATGAGAAAGCTTTCGACACCCATATCGATGAGGCGGGGAATCGCCCCGGCGGCGGTATTCGTGTGCAGCGTCGTCAGGACCAGATGACCGGTGAGCGCCGCATGCACGCCGATATGCGCGGTCTCCGCATCACGCATTTCCCCCACCATGATCACATCCGGATCGTGACGCAAGAATGAGCGCAGTGCCGCGGCGAAAGTCAGTCCGATCGCGGGATGGATCTGCATTTGATGAATGCCGAAGATGTGGTACTCGATGGGATCCTCAATGGTCAGTATTTTGCGTTTTGGTTCGTTGATCGTCGCCAGCGACGCGGCAAGCGTCGTCGTCTTGCCGGAGCCAGTCGGTCCGGTCACGATGATCATGCCGAAAGGCGCCTGCAGTGCGGCGCGCAAAGTTTCAGCATCGTTCACCGACAGCCCCACTTGATCGAGCGCAACGAAGCTCGATCCTTTGCGCAAAAGTCGGACAACGGCGCTCTCGCCGTGCATCGAGGGCGCGGTGGCGACGCGCAGATCGATTTCCGTTCCCGCCACCACAATGCGGCTGCGTCCGTCCTGAGGCAACCGCCGCTCCGTAATGTTCAGGCCCGCCATTATTTTGAGGCGCGACACCAGCGCTTTGGCCATGCCGATCGGTGGCGCGGGTACGCTTTTCAAAAGCCCGTCAACGCGCAGACGCACGAGAAGCGAGTTGTCAAAAGGCTCGATGTGGAGGTCGGTAGCGCGCTGCTCGACTGCGAGCCTGAGCAGTTCGTCGAGTGCCCGCACCACCGGAGCACCGCGCGCAAGATCACGCAAATCGTCAAGATCGTCTGCTGTGGTCGCAACGTCCGTTGCGGCAGCGAGATTTGCTTGTTCGGTTTCGAAGATCGTCGCCAGCGCCGCGTCGATGTCTTCCGCCGTCGCGACTGCTATTGTTACTGACTGCCGCAGCGCGACTTCGGCGGCGCGTATCGTGTCGTCCTCAGTCGGTCGCGCAATCGCCAGCGTTACCGCTCCTGGCGAACGCTCAAAGGGAAACAGCCCCTCCTCTCTGAGAAAGCGCGGCGAGAGCCGTTCTCCTGCGAACCGATGCGCCAAAAGATCGCGTCGCTGCACGCGATCACAGCGATAAAAAGCCGCCAGCTCATCGGCTAGCGCCGACGCCGTCAGCTTGGTCAAGCCCATCCAATCGGTATCGTTGAACATCGAGCCGCGACGCGCGCTCAAGCCGCCATCGACGGCTTGACCATCGCGCAGCAGGCCCTTGCGATCGAGATGGGCAATGAAGTCGCTTTGCTGCATGCCCGTGGCCGCTGAGCCGTTGCCGTCGCTGAACTCCATGAAGCATTTGCGTCGCTTTCAAGGCAAGCGCGCTGCAAGCGACCAAACGATGTGCTGGTGACGGTCGGCCGTGCCAAGCGCCTCAGCAGCATACCTTTGGTGAGCCTCAAGCCGTCATCGAGCGCGGTGAGATCACGCGGTCGCTGCTGTTAGGATCACGCGCCCCGCAGCCCCCGATAAACAACCTCGTCGGATCGAGCCATGCCGAATGCCCCAGCCGTGCTCGTCGTAATCGGCAAGGCAGCGGTCGGCCAGCGCAATCATGCTGTCCAGGTCTCCCGAGCCGCGCGCATGCCACAAGGCTTGGATGGCCGGATTGAGGAAGTCGTTGGTCGATGAAGGAAGATAGATCAGCGATGAAGCGACGATCTTTTCCACGATCTCCTTGACGCGGCGGTAAGCATCCCCGGCGAGTACGCGATAACTTGCACCGGATTGCGCATTCGGCAGTACGGCCTCGTTAACCCAGGGCGTTGGATTGTGAGCCATAGCATCGGTGAGCCCCCAGAACAAATTGCGCCAGGCAATGATCTCGCCCACCAGCGCCTGGTTGCCGCGGAGTTCATCGGAGCCGGCTGGCCGCAGCGTCTTGGCGATAACGCCAACGAGAAAGTCGAGCTTTACCGCGAACGCGTGCAGCCCTGCAGCTGATAGCCCTGCAAGAAACCCCATTGCGGAAAGAAGACCTTCAATCTCTCCAAGTCACAATGCAAGAGGATGTCTTCCCATGGGATCAGGACATTGTCGAAAACGAAGATGGCGTCATTCTCGTCGAAGCGCGACGACAAGGGATAGTCGAAAGGCGTGCCCATGACGTTCGCCATCATCTCGTAGGAAGTCCGGCAGATCAACTTCACACCCGACGCGTTCATGGTACGATGAACATGCCGGCAAGGTCCGTGCCTTGCATCGGGACCGCTGCAGAGCCCTGGCCGAGGAAATACACGTCCTTCACCTGGTCGGCAGATCGAGCCCGGTCGACCGGCCGTTGACGATGGTGTGATTCATAAACAACACGTGATCTTGCGCGCGCCGGTACCAAGCCTTCGCATTATCAGAAAACTTGCCATAGAAGGAATGATTGGCTCCCAGAGTGTTCATCAAAGACGCTTTTGTAGTCCGGAGAGCGCCCCATCCAGCCATAGCTCATGCGCGCCCACACGGCGATGGCGTCACGCTGACCAACGAGGTCGTCCTGCGAGCGAGCAACTCGGAAGAACTTGTGGGGTGAAGCCGCCGGACCCCCGTATCGGTCGGACAGGTCAAAGGGCGCTTTGTCTTCTCGGCATGCAGTGCATCATAGAGCCGTGCAATTGAGCGCGCAGCGTTGCGAAATGCCGGATGCGTGGTCACGTCCTTGACGTGCTCGCCGTAGACGTAAATTTCGCGGCCGTCGCGCAGACTTTCGAGATATTCCTTGCCCGTGAAAGATCGGCCTTTCACCGCAATGGCGTCCTCGCATTTTGAGCTGGCCCATGAGGCTCTCCTTGCCATTGCTGCCATAGCCGAAAGCGCGCGGCCCGACCGACATGCCGTTCCAGTTGTGCGCTCGCGACTTGCCAACGAAGCCGGCTCGCATATAGGTTCAGCATATTGAACTTATCCATATCATGAAACTAAGCCAGACCTCAGCTGTCAAGTCGCTGGACCGCGGGCTAGACATCCTCGAATTTGTGGCCCGCTGTTCCGAGCCGCCGTCGTTTTCGCAATTGTTGGAAACCTAGGCATTCCTCGCAGCAGCCTGTTTCATCTGCTCACAAACCTGCAATCGCGGAATTTCCTGGAGCGCGATCCGAAGACCGAGCGGTACCGCCTTGGAGCGGAGGTCGTTGAGATCGCAAGAAAAACGCGAAAGCCGTCTTTGCGCGATCGGGTCACGCCGCTCTTGCAACAGCTCAGCCTAGAGGTCAGCGAAACGTGCGGCTTCTATGTCCAGGTTCGAGACTCGGTAGAGGTAGTCGCTTCCGCAATCAGCACCCAGGCGCTGTCCTACACCATGAAGGTCGGCATGAATGCGCCTCTGTATGCCGTTTCTGCGGGAAAAATCGTGCTGTCTGAACTTCGTTCGGAGGAGCTAAGCCAATATGTGGCCCGCGCGACGTTCGTGCCTGTCACGCCGCATACGACTCGATCTAAGAGCCACCTGAAAAAAGAGATCCAGAAGGTCAGAGCCACACGTTTCGCCTATTCTCGAGAAGAGTTCACGCTAGGCATTACGGCTATCGCCACTGCCGTTCGCTCTGAATTGAAGTTCTACGGCGCCGTCAATTTAGCGGTGCCGACTGCGCGTTTTACGCGTAGCCCGAGACGCCGACTTTCGTGAGGCTCTACGGCGTGCGGCGCAGACCATTGCGAAAGGAATAAGCAGAGCACTGTGAACGCTCATCCGGAGCCGCGGATAGCTTCGGGCGGTGTTCGGTCTGCCTGTGTCGGCAAAAGCTGCGCTTGCCTTCATGTGAAATTCATGTGGCGATGGCGCACAAAGTAGCGGAGATAGCTGGAACAAATTTTGGGAGAATTTTGCAGTGATCAAACCGTGGCTATTTGAATTTTTGCCAGAACTGGGTGGCCCAAACGTGGAACCGGATGCTCATGACGTTGCAAGCCTCTTCGCGCGTTATCTCGATCTGTGGGTCTGTGACGAGGCGCTCGGCTTCGAAGGCATATTCTTCAGCGAGCACCATTTCGGTCGCTCGTATTCCGCATCGCCGAATCTCCTGATTGCTGCACTCGCCTCACGAACGAAGAAGCTGCGTCTCGGCGTCATGGGGGTTGTATTGCCGTATTACCATCCGGCGCGGGTGGTGGAGGAAATTGGCATGCTTGACCACTTGACCGGCGGCCGACTGGAAATCGGCACTGCGATAGGTGTGCCGCAGGAGCTCATCCGTCTGAACATGACGATGGCTGAGGCTTGCGAACGGAATGACGAGATCGTCAGTGTCCTCGATGCGGCCTTAGCCAATCGCGTTGTGTCCCACCGCGGGAAATATTTCTCATTCTCCGAGCTGCGGCTGCTGCCGCGGCCATTGCAACAACCGTCTCCACCGCGGTGGACGACTGTGGTCAGCGCAGAGTCGGCACGGCGGGCAGCTCGACGCCGGATAAAGATCAGTACCGGATTCAATTCCACGCACGTGATCAAGCGCATCTTTGATGCTTATCGTGAGGAAGCGGCCGCCACCAGCTTTGACGTGAGCCCGGAATACTTTGCGCTGCGGCGACGTGTGACCGTCGCGCCGACATATGAGCAGGCGCACGTCCACGCAAAGGCGGTGGCCAATCGCCTGAAGGCGTTCGTAGCCGAGGACGAACGGCTGAATGCGAACGTGCCAGACGCGCCGGCCCCCTCCGGCGGCTTCACGCTGAGCGAGGAAGAGTTCGTTTCCGGCACAGCCAAAGAGGTTGCGCAAACCATCATTGAACAGTGCCGGGCCGTCGGTGCCGGACATTTTCTGGCAGTGCTCAACTGGAGCGCGCCGATCGACGAGATTGCCCAGGCACACGCGCTATTTGGCAGCGAAGCTATTCCCTTGTTGCGGGCGGCGTGATTGCGGGCGGCGTGATTTTGAGTTCGGAGAATTTTGAGCGAGCTCAGCGGCTGCGATTCACCAGGGCGGCGACTCCCCCCCATTTCATTTGCTGGAAAGAGGGCTCGCTATCTGTTCGAGCGATCGACCCTCAGAGTCGATACCGAAGAAAGCTTCGATCAAAGCCGCCGCTAACATCAGTGCTGCAGCAACCATGTAGCCCCACGCAATCGCCCAAGTTGAATGTTTGGCGATCAACGTTCCGAATAAAACCGGCGCAAAGACGCCGCCGAGTGCCGTACCGACAGCATAGAACATCGCGATTGCCAGCGCGCGAGTTTCCAAAGGAAAGATTTCACTGGCCGTCAAGTAAGCGGAGCTTGCACCGGCCGAGGCGAAGAAGAATATGGCCATCCAAGCGAATGTTTGCGTCCAGGCAGAGAACAGATCGAGGCCGAAGGCTATGGCCGCCGCTATGAGAAACAGGCCGCCGAGGCCGTAAGTCAAGGTGATCATGATTCGGCGGCCGATAGTGTCAAAGAATTGACCTAGCAGCAGTGGACCTAGAAAATTGCTGGCCGCCAAGAGGAAAAGGTAAATCCCGGTCCCGCGATCCGGGACTTGATAGAATATGGTCAGCACCAAACCGTAGGAGAAGAACACCGCGTTAAACAGGAATGCCTGTGCGATCATGAGCGAAAGGGCCAAGAGGCTGCGGCTACGGTATTCGTGCAACATAGCGTGCGCTATTAGCGCAAACCCAAAGCTCTTGCGCGGATGAACATCGAGCTGACCCGTGGCGTCGGGTAAAGGATGCTCGATGTCTTCGGAAACGCGGCGCTCGATATCTGCCATCGTCTCCTCGGCTCGGCCCTGGTAACCGTGGGTAACGAGCCAACGTGGGCTCTCCGGTACATATTTGCGCAACAATAGAATGCCGAGACCGAGGACACCACCGATGGCAAACCCGAGGCGCCATCCCAAATTCGGCGCCAGCAAGCGGGGGTCAAGGAACAATAAAGACGCGCCGGAACCGGCCGCGGCCCCGACCCAAAAGCTGCCATTCACAATGATGTCCACGCGCCCGCGGTATTTCGCCGGAATGAGTTCGTCAATCGCAGAATTGATCGCGGCGTATTCGCCACCAATGCCGAAACCTGTGACGCCACGGAATAGTGCAAAGCTAAAAAAACCCCACGACGTCGCAGTCAGGAGCACTCCGGCCAAATAGACAATAAGAGTCACGTAGAACACCAAGCGCCGGCCAAAGCGGTCGGTGAGCCAACCGAAAACGAGTGCGCCAATGACGGCGCTGGCAACGTAGACCGAAGCAGCACTGCCGATTTGTGCTGATGAAAGACCGAGCGTTTCACGATCGCGTAGCACTGGCGCAATGGCACCGACAATGGTGACCTCGAGACCGTCGAGTATCCACGTAATGCCGAGCCCGAATACAATGAGCAGATGAAACCGGCTCCACGGCAAGCGATCCAGGCGCGCGGGGATCAGCGTCGATATTTTGGCGCCTTCAGGCCTTCCGCCGTGCGGTACATTTTGAGCGAGTGCCCCCATAATTTCTCCGCTATCGCCTAGAATTGACGCGGCTGCGGAACGAGCCTGGGGCGGTGTCCAGCAGGCACGATTAACTCAAATTCAGATCACAAGTCAAAAGCCCGTTCTGAGTCTCCGATCGCATGCACCGTGCTCATTGGTTGTTCGCTCGTCGCGCAAGTTCGGAAGTAAGCGGCGACCGCTGCCAATTTCGATTCGGCTCGATAAAGTGGTATTCTCGGGCTTGTTGACCACCGTCGAGATCGGGCGCGTCGGGCAGTCTGTGAGGCCGCGCGGCAGCGCGGGCTTCACAGCGTTTGCACCAAGTCGGTGTTGAAAATCAACGTCTGATCTCGCTCCCTCGTCTGATCTCGCTCCCTATGGCCCCCTTCCGGCATCGATGAGCGTCCATGGCCGTGACAGATAGCAGCTATGGGCTTTTTCTCGTTGACGAAATGGCGGACGAAGTCGATTGCTTCCGGCACCAGCCGCAGCGCATCGGGATTGATCACACCTCCGGGCAGCACGAGACCGTCGAAATTCTCTGGCTTGGCTTTCTCCAGTGACAAGTCCACCGGGATCTTGTTGGCCTTGTCGTGATGCTTGAAACCCTGGATTTCGGGCGTCTTGTCCGAGATAACTTTCACCTCGGCACCGGCTTGCTTGAGCGCTTTTACCGGCTCCGTGAGCTCGACCTGCTCGACGCCGTCAGTCGCCAGTACCGCGATGGTTCTCCCTTTCAACTCGCCGCTCACAAAATCGCCTCCCATGAAGTGCTGCTAAAATCCAGTCTCAGCCCAGCAACGTTTCGGCCGCGGTGGCGGTTCCACCGATGCCTGACGCAAAGGCACCCGCCTGCAACATTGAGCACATTTGCTTGGTCGTCGAGGTCCGGCGGATCTCATTGCAGTCATCGTGCGGATATCTCACCGGCGCTGGATCAACGGCCGGCATCCGCGCTGGCGGCATTGGGAACGAGCACATCGCGTAGTAGAGCCGCCGGGTGAAGGCGCGTTACGGACCCCGCCGGAAACCTCCACGGAAGCCAGTCGATACAAGTGAAATCAGGAACAGCACCAATGCAACGAAGAATACGATCTTCGCGATGCCTACCGCCGCTCCGGCAATGCCACCAAAACCAAGAATGCCTGCAATAAGCGCGATAATCAAAAGTGTAACGACGAGGCTCAACATTTGTTTGCGCTCCGAATAGCCTTTAGCTGAGCCGTAAACTCGCCAGGACCCGCAGAGTTCCACTCGACTAGACGTGGCCGGGATCGTTTCTGGGCGGGAACAACAACGTCTCGAAGAGGAGCGCACGCGAATTGTGCAGCGCAAAGGCGCAGATGACTGCAGATGCGGTCGTATGAATGGTCTGATCGATCCTGGCGGTCGGCACTTGAAGTGATTGTCACGGTAATAGGCATCCTCGCCTTTTTGAGTGATCTGAGTGATGTACCCGAAGCTGTTCCAATCTGGCCCGCGTCACTCGCCAACATAAGGCCGTTGCTAACGCGCCCGTTTGAAGGTCTCGCGATCATTTTGCTGGCAGGTGGAAACCGTCCAGGCCGTGTGGTGCAGCGCCCCTAAGTTATCGTTTGAACCTTCAGCAGGGTTCTCGAATTTCGGCAACTGAGGCATCCAGCCCACTGGCTCCCCTCTCGAGGCCCGGGCCGATACATCCGCAACCGTGCAGAAGAGCCGCCGCGGCCGCAGCTGTGCCGAGTGTCGCTACGCGTTCAGCAACTTCTCAAGACGGATCGGCAACTTGCGGACTCGGATGCCGGTCGCGTGATGGATGGCGTTGGCAATAGCGGCGGCGGTGCCGACATTAGCGAGCTCGCCGAGACCTTTGACTCCGGCAGGATTGACGTTGTGGTCGACTTCGGAGACCAGGATGACCTGAACCTGATCGACGTCGGCATTAACCGGCACAATATAGTCTGCGAGATTGTCGTTGACGTAGCGCGCGTAACGGGAATCGATCTCGGTCGCTTCATGCAAAGCCGAGCTGATGCCCCAGATCATGCCGCCCATCAGCTGGCTATGGACGGTCCTCGTGTTCATGAGCCGCCCGGCCGCGAACGCGCCGACGATGCGCGGCACACGGATTTCGCGGGTAAGGGCGTGGACGCGCACTTCGACAAGCTCGGCGCCCATAGCGTACATGACTTTTTCGCCGTGGGAGCCACCAACCATGTTGAGTTTGCCGGCATAGAGATCGGCGATCGCTTGCGGCTTCAATCCATTCGGAACGAACTCGGCATATTCCTCAATGATGGCGATGCCCATTCGCTTGAAAACCTCGGCCATACTTTCGCCGGTGCCATCGTTTGCAACGACTTTGCCATCATGAAGGATCAGATGGTCTGTGCTACGGCCGGAGAGCGGACCGTCATTGGCGGTGACCGCGCCGTCGAACAGCTTAGCGCGGATGAGATCGCAGGTTTTCAGCACCGCGCTGCACGAACTCGCGGTGGTGTTGGAGCCGCCCGCCACCGGCGCCGGCGGCAATTGCGAATCGCCGAGTTCGACCGTGACAGATGAAAGATCGATGCCGAGGCGCTCCGCCGCCATCTGGCCGATAACAGTGTAGGCGCCGTTGCCGATCTCGTGGGCGGCAATCTGCACGCGCGCCTCGCCGTTCGGCTTCAGCCGCACGCGAGCCGCTGCCGGACCGACATGGGTCGGGTACAGTGCCGTGGCGCAGCCGTAGCCAACCAGCCAGTCGCCGCTTCGCGTCGAGCCCGGTTGCGGATGACGAGCGTTCCAGCCGAAAGCCTCGGCCGCTTGGTCGTAACATGTCATCAACGAGCGGCTTGAATAAGGCCTGTTGCCGATCGGGCTGTTCATAGTGTCGTTGATGCGGCGAAACTCGATTGGATCCATGCCGAGCTTTTCGGCCATCTCGTCCATAGCGCTTTCGAGCGCATAAATGTACGGCACAACGGGCGGCGAGCGCATGTAGCCCGGCGTGTTCCGGTCGGCGTGGACGACGTTGACCTGTGTGGCGACGGTGCCGAACGCATACAGTTGTGCACTGTCTTCGACGCCGGCGACCACGTAAGCATCCGGCCGCGAGCTGATTTCGGAACCTTCGTGGCTGTAGGCGACGAGCTTGCCGTCGCGAGTCGCGCCGAGCCGGATGTGGTGGCGGGTTTCAGCGCGATAGGTGGCAATCGTGAACCCTTGGGCTCGGGTGGCTACGAGCTTCACCGGCCGGTTGAGCCGTTTCGCCGCGAGCGCGATCATCGCCGTGCGCGGCGTCATCGTGCCTTTGGAGCCGAACGCGCCGCCAACGTAGCTGCTCACCACGCGCACCTGATCCGGGTCGATGCCGAGCCTCTGCGCGACGCCGTTTTTCAGACCGTAGACGAATTGACTCGGTTCGTAGACCGTCAAGTGGTCGCCCGTCCACGTGCAGGTGGTCGTGAACAGCTCCATCGGATTGTGGTGCTGAGTCGGAGTTCTCGTACTCGACGTCAATGACCACCGGCGCCTCGGCAAGCGCCGCTTCGGCATTGCCAGTCTGCGGTAGATGCTTGTGCTGCTGGGAAACTTTGGTAGCGTCCTCCTGCGTCACTCCTGGTGAGCCGAACGTCGCTGACGGCTTCTGTTCCGAATAGGTCGGCTTGACGCGCGACGCCGCCTCGGTTGCCGCCTCGAAAGTGTCGGCCACCAGCACCGCGATAATCTGGCCGGCCTGCCGAATTTCGGGGCCGAGGTCCTCAATCGATGTTCCGGAGCCCTGGCCGAATTTGACGCCTTTCAGTTCCCCGGTGTTCTCGTGGGTCAGTATGTCGAGGAAGCCGGGCACCGCGCGCGCAGCATCGACATCGAGGCGTTCGATCCGTCCCTTGGCGATGGCGCTCGTGACCAGAACTGCAAAGGCGGGGTTGCCGACGGGCGTGTCGGAGGGATAACGCGCTTGTCCAGTGACCTTCAGCCGCGCATCGAGGCGGGGCGCAGGTGCGCCCATATTGGCTTTCGGAGTCGGCGCTGCAGCATTTGTCATCTAAATCTCCAATGCGGCCCCCTGCAGCAGCGCGCGGTGCAAGGTGCGCTTGCCGAGCTCGATCTTGAAGTCGTTGTGACCACGGCCTTGGGCTCCGGCAAAGGCGGCATCTGCCGCCGCCATTGCCGTTTGATCGTCGATGGTTTTGCCGCGCAACCCGGCCTCGGCTTCGGCTGCGCGCCACGGCACCGTCGAAACGCCGCCAAGCGCAATGCGCGCCTCGCGCACGGTGCCTTCCTCCAGCTCAAGCGCGACAGCCGCCGAGGCGAGCGCAAATTCGTAGGATTGCCGGTCGCGCACTTTCAGATAGAGCGAGCGCCGGGTCCACGGCCCGGCCGGGACCATGAAAGATACGATTAGTTCGCCCGGCCGCAGCGTCGTTTCTTGATCCGGCCTGTCACCTGGTTGCCGATGCAGCTTGGCGAAAGGAATGCTGCGCGCGCCGTCCGGTCCGATGAGGTCGACGGTCGCGTCGAGCGCGATCAACGCCTGCCCGAAGTCGCCTGCGTAGGTGGCGATGCAATGCTCGCTGCCGCCCAGGACCGCGTGCATGCGGTTGACGCCGGCAATTGCAGCACAGCCGGAGCCAGGATTGCGCTTGTTGCAAGCCGCGTACGAAACGTCGCGAAAATAAGTGCAGCGCGTGCGCTGCAGGACATTGCCGCCAAGGCTGGCCATGTTGCGGAGCTGCGCACTGGCCGCGAGCTGCAGAGATTGGGCGATCACCGGGTAGCGATGTTGCACGTCCGGATGATCGGCGGCCTCCGCCATGCGCACCAAAGCGCCGAGCCGCAATCCATTTTGGCCGAATTCCATGCGTCCATAGCGCCCATCGTGCAGAGCATTGATGTCGATCACACGGTCCGGCCGCATCACGTCGAGCTTCATGAGATCGACGAGCGTAGTGCCCCCGGCAAGATACAAGGCCGGCGCGGAGCTTGGTCCGAGGGCGGCCTGCGTCGCCGTGGCCCAATCGCTGACGCGCTCATAGACGAAAGGGTGCATGACTAATCTCGGCTCGCTGTCTTCATCGCCGGTTTCGCCTGCCTTACGGCCGCGACGATGTTCGGATAGGCCGCACAGCGGCACAGATTGCCGCTCATATACTCGCGAATGTCGGCGTCGCTCCCGGCATGACCTTCGTTCACGCATCCGATTGCCGACATGATCTGTCCGGGCGTGCAGTAGCCGCACTGAAACGCGTCGTGGTCGATGAATGCCTGCTGCATGGGATGGAGGTCGCCGTCCTTGGCGATGCCTTCGATGGTCGTAACGCTCCGGCCTTGCACGGCCAGCGCGAGCGTGAGGCAGGACACCACGCGGCGGCCGTCGAGCAATACCGTGCAGGCGCCGCATTGACCGTGATCGCAGCCTTTTTTGGTGCCGGTCAGTGCGAGATGCTCGCGCAACAGGTCGAGGAGCGTGGTGCGCGCATCGACCGCGAGGCGGTGATCGTGGCCGTTGACGGTAACAGTGAAATCCGCGGGCGCTCGCGCATTGCCGCTAATTGCGGCTGGCGCGCTGTCGGCGCGGGACGCGCGGGCAAACGCTGGCGTCGCGGCCGTCGACACGCTTGCCATCAGGAATCTTCGCCGGTTCGTGTATGATGGCTGCGGCCCCTTGGCCGCGATGTCATCGTTGCTCATTGATGTCCGAACTTGCGCTTTGCTAACCCGGTGCGGCTGCTCAATGACTAACGGCGCTCGATCGAGACCAGTTCCCGGAACTGGAGCATGCCGGTCAAACATTTCAAGCCGCCGGAACTCGCGTTCTGGCTCGCGTGCGCGATATCTCTGCGCCCTGGATCCGCGCTGCGGGACCTCTCTTCATTAGCGCATTCGAGCCTGCCCCGCGGGATCGCGCCGGGGCCACGAATGGCTCGAAGGCCAGCGCACCGGGAACGGGGTCCATGCCGGCCCTCGACCGTCGCCATACAGTGTTGAGGGCACTGGGGTCCCCCGGGCTCGCGCCCTGAGATTAACCCAGTGGTCGCGGTTCCGATCAAGAGGCGCTACTGAGCTGCATTTGCTGACTGCTTCGAGTTATTTTTTCCTTTATTGAAACCAAACCAGCGCTCGGACTGAACGAGGCGGGATCTCCGTCCAAAGATCCTCGAAGTGCCATCCCGGACAGCCAAGAGGCTCTTGTGCGGACCTCTTCTGCAGAAGGGCGTCTTTGCAAAGCGCTCAAGCGTTTTGAAGCTCCAGGCGCTCGGTCATAAGCCATTCATCAGCGCATTGAGAGCGCTAGAGCGCTTCCTTTCGCAAGCGTTGCAGCGGGTTGGACTGCCTTCACTAATGGCTCGCACCCTAATTTGGCAATTAGTCCGCTCACGCGGCCCTCACCCGCCAGCCGACATCGGATCACAAGGATGGGGCTGCGGCGGGTAAGGCAATTGTCGCCCTGAGTAGCCGATTGATCTATCATCACGCGACTGTTTCTTGATGAAGGGGGCGAATGCGGCAACTCCGCGGTTACTCGAGCGCGACTTGATCATCTCACGCGTGGGTTATGCCGCACGATGCTATCAAGTCTAACGAGCTTCCCGGTTCACCCTGCGAAGCAGTGCGCACAATGCCTCGCGGGTATCGCACACGCGTTGCCATTGCAGCCCCTCCGACGGGAATTCCATTCCAAATATTGAACTCAATATCGCATTCATGTCGTGCAACTCCTCCTGACACACAATTCCGGCGCGCTTAGCAAGAATGAGATTGTCCCGCAGGGCGACAAAGCAGCGCATCACTTCCGCCATTTTTCTGTCAGTTTCGGAGTCGGAGGGCGAGAGCGTTTGCAGCTGCGCAAGCGCTGCCGCGCCATGAGTAGCAAACAACGCACTCACATCGGGCTTGGCCGTGCTCGGCTTTGTCGTCATTTCAGGCTCCATATTATTGGGCAAAGCGGAAGTAATCAGCGGCCCGGCGCGCAAACTCGTTACCCGCAAGGAGCAGCGTGCCTCGCATCAAAATGCCGCCGCCCAGTGTGCAGAGCGAGGCGAGCAGTAAAAAAAGCTCGGAATAGTGCGCCGTATTGCCCAGGATATACAGTGCGATCGGCAGTGCGGTGCCGGCCAGTTGCACGCCAAGGAGATGGACCACGCCCCAAGGGAGGCTGAGTAGCGGGCCAGCGACACCCCTTGCGGCATAGATCACGAGGGCTGCGATCGAAGCGACAAGCTCGATAACGAGCGCCGTGCCCGCAATATCGCCCAGCGCGACAATTTTCGGGCTACCGAGCGCCAGCGCGATCAGGCACAGGGCCGCGGCGCCGCTCGCCATCGCCGAGGCCGCAAAGCGCACGCCGAGGCAACCCGGCGCGCTAGCCCACAGGGGGGTGCTTGTCGCTCCGAGCAGCGGTGCCGTGTACGTCATCATGAACCAGCCGGCGATGGCGGCGAGGCAGGCGAAAATCAAAGTGAGCCAATGCGGCCCAGCGAGCTCGCAGGTCAAAGCGGCCAAGCTCCAAAAACCGAAGCTCATCAGCACATAAGTGCCGACCGACATGGGCGACGTCAGCCGAATAATACGCAGCATATTGATAAATCGCTGCTTCGTATGCAAATCGATGATGAGCAAAATCGCGCCGAGGATCGCCCCGGCAAGCGCAATAATACGCCCGCCCAGGATGATGCCCCAAGCACCCGGGGATGCAATCAGGTCCGCCGCTGTCGCGATGACCTGAGCCGCACCGGCCAATCCGCCGATGAAGATGTAAACCGCAACAGTCCAGCCGTAGACGCTTGGTTTCAGCGCCGGCCTCTCATAATAAGTAGCCAAGCGCTCTGATCGTTCGGGTGTCGGTGCCAACGTCGCCATCGCTGCGTTTCGTCTCGATTCTCCCCAAATCAGGCGATCACTGATAGCGGTAGGAAAGCCACTGCCGTCAGCGCTACCGCCGTAAGGAGACCGGCGACCAGGCCTGGCAACACGCGCTCGGCGCCGCGCGAAGGCGCAGCGGGAAGGTTGTAAGCCTCTGGCTGGTCTGTGAGCAGAAAAAACGCGTGCAAATGCTCAAGGCCGCCGGTCGCGCCTGGGGCGCCGGGGACGCCGTAAAGGTAGGCTTCCCTCACGCCATGGCTGTGTAGAAAGGTGACACGATCGGCGGCGCGGCGGTGCAGATCAGGCAAGGCACCAAATTGGATGGAATCGGTGGGACAGGCCCGGGCGCAGGCCGGTTCCAAGCCGCCCTTGAGCCGGTCATAGCACAGGGTGCACTTGTGGGCCTTGCCATCCAGTTCGTCCAAATCGATCACGCCGAAAGGACAGGCCGGCACGCAATAGCCGCAGCCATTGCAAATGTCCTGTTGCACCACGACCGTGTCGAATTCTGTACGAAACAACGCACCGGTCGGACAGGCCTCCTGGCAAGGTGCATTGTCACAATGCTTGCAAACATCGCTCATCATGCGTTAACGGCCAAAGGTCGCGGGGGTAGCCGACATTCCATCGCCGCCGTTGCGGATTTTCTCGACAAAGGTGACGTGTCGCCACGTGTAGGCGGACAGATTGACAGTGTTGTCGTAGCTCATCCCACTCAAACTGAGATTGTCTGCTGGTAGCGCGTTCCACTCCTTGCAGGCGACTTCGCAGGCCTTGCAGCCGATACACAGCGTCGTATCGGTGAAGAAACCGTATTGCCGACCCGGCTCGATTTTAACGCCGGCTGTAAGCTCCGACTCGTCCGGGATCATCGCCGGCAGCATCGATTGTGAATACTGCAATGCTCGTGGATGAACGGCCATTGGAAAATTCCCTTAAGCTATAGGCGTGTCACTAGGACGCGCATGCTCGCCGGGCGGAAGGAGTGCCGCACTAGGAGTGCGGCGGCCCTTCCGTATATTACACGTGAGCGACTTGTTCTCGTGAATGCTTGTATTGGGTTCGCCAACAACAGCAGTGAGCGCGTTGGCAATATCGCCAGTGGCATAGCCCAACCAGCCGTAATGCCACGGCACCCCTACCTGATAGATATTACGCCCGTCGATCTGTAATGGTCGGAGCCGTTCGGTGACCAACGCTCTGGTCTCGATGTCGCCTCGCGCGGTCGAAATCACCACCCAATCCAGATCGGCAATGCCAAGTTCGCGCGCAAGCTCCGGCGGAATCTCGGCGAAGCCTTCGGGCTGAAGTTCCGCGGTCAGCGGTACCAGGCGCGTCGCAGTGCCCCCGCAGTGATGCTCGGTTAGCCGGTAGGTGGTCAGTGCATAGGGGAAGCGCTCGTCGCCGATCGCATGGTAGGTATTGTCGGGGCGTTGCCACTTCTTGGCGACCGGATTGTCATGTTGGGGGTACAAAAGGTTGTGCACCGGTGACTCGACCGGCTCGTAATGGGCCGGTAACGGGCCGTCCTTCAGTCCTGTGGGCACGAACAACGAACAACGGCCGTCGGCAATCATGATGTAGGGAGCGCGGCCGTCGAGTGCTTCCATGCCGACCGGCTTGTTTGCCCAATCCGGCTCGTAATTCGGCGGCTTTTCCGGCTCGAAGTCAATGGAATCCGTGCTCTCCCAGTGCCGCGCCGCGGAATTCCACCACACCAGTTTCTTGCGTTCCGACCAAGGCTTGCCTTTGGGGATCCGCCGAGGCGCGGTTGTACATTGTGCGACGGTTAGCGGGCCAGGCGAAGGCCCATCCGAGATGGGTGCCAGGCCCGCTGGGATCATCGGGGCGGCGCGAGCGCGCCTGATTGTGATCTTCGCTTGGAAAGATGCCGCAATAAAGCCAGCCACCGCATGCAGTGGTGCCATCGTCCTTCAGCGCGTGAAAACTTCCGAGCTGACGCCGTTCGGGCCAAGTATAACCGTTGACTTCCTTGAGCACCGCCTCAGCCGACGGCTCACCCTTGTCGTCCTCGACCGGATAATCCCAGGTTAGAGATTTGATCGCCTGATCCTTGGGTAATGTGCTTGATGCATAAAGCTCCTTAAGGCGCAGGCCGAGATGAAACATGAACCACAGTTCGGACCGGCTGTCGCCCGGTCCATCAATGACTTTATCATGCCATTGAATGAGCCGATGAGTGTTGGTGAAGCAGCCAGCCTTCTCGCCCGCAAGCGACGCCGGCATCAAAAAAACTTCGGTGTTAATGTCTTGCGATCGCACTTCACCTTTGCGAACGAGTTGGCCGGAACGCCAGAAGCCCGCAGTTTCGGTTTCGGCCGTGTCGCGAACGACCATCCAATCAAGATTTGCCAATCCGCGCTCGATAAGACGCGAATTGCTGCCGCCGATTACCGGGTTTTGGCCGAGAAAGAACATGCCGCGGATAGTTCCCTCCCGCATCGCGACCGTCATCGGCAATTGCGAGTGGTCACCGACGATCTTCGGCAGCCAGTCGTAGCCCCAAGAATTCCCCCCAGTCGCGTGATTGCCATACCACGCCCTGAGCAGGCTGATCGCATATTTGGGGAAGTTGTGCCACCAGCCGGTTGGTGTCGTCTCATGTTTGAGGTAATCGTCAAAGGTGGCGTGCGCCTTGTAGGCTTGCGGTTGCGGCAAATAGGTCGGTAGCATGTTGTAAAGGGTCGGAATGTCGGTTGAGCCCTGGATGCTGCAATGACCGCGTAAAGCGAGAATGCCGCCGCCGGGCCGGCCGGTATTGCCGAGCAGGCCTTGAATGATGCCGGCGGCGCGGATTATCTGCACGCCGACCGTATGATGCGTCCACGCCACCGCATAGCAGAAAGCGCCCGTGCGTTCCGGTCCGGAGTTGCGTGCGAGCGCCTCAGCGATTTTCAGGAAAATCTCGCGTGAGCAGCCGGTGATCCGCTCCACCATTTCCGGCGTGTAGCGTGCGTAATGGCGCCGCATGATTTGGTAGACGCAGTTAGGGTGTTGCAAGCTGCGATCCTGCGGCGGCGGCCCAGATTCCATCCGCTTGGTCTTCTCGCTAAACGATTCGGTGGTGTTGACAGAATGCTCGGCGAGCGAGGACGGGACGGTTTCACCCTCATATTGCCATGACGCATATTCGTAAGCTCGTTTTTTCTGGTTCCAGCCCGAGAATAAACCGTCGGCCTGATCGGTATCGCGAAAGCGCGAATCGATAATGGTGGCAATATTGGTGTAGTTGAGCGCATATTCCTTGAACCAAAGATCGTTTTCCAGAATGTAGTGAATGATGCCGCCCAAAAGGCTATGTCGGTGCCGGTGCGGATCGGTGCATAGATGTCGACGACGGCCGATGTACGGGTATAGCGCGGGTCGACGTGAATGACGGACGCACCTTTCGCTTTGGCCTGCATCACGAATTGGAATGCAATCGGATGGTTCTCGGCCATGTTTGAGCCCATGACTACGACGCAATCCGAATTTGCGAGGTCCCATTCCGGCATAGTCGCTGCGCCGCGCCCGTAAGTTGCGCCGAGACTTGGGACCGAAGCACTGTGGCAGACGCGCGCCTGGTTCTCGATCCACACCATGCCTAACCCGCCGCAGAGAAGCTTCTTGATTAAGTAGTTCTCCTCGATATCGAGCGTGGCACCACCAAGCGAACCTATCCCCAACGTGTGATTCACCGTTTTGCCGTTTGGCAAGTTGGTAACAAAGGTCTCATCGCGGGTGCGCTTGACCAGCTGCGCGATCCGTTCCATCGCCCAATCGAGCGGTTTGCGCTCCCAATGGTCGGATTGGGGTGCTCGATAGAGCACGCTGCGTAGGCGCAGCGGAGAATTAAAAAGGTCGAGCGTTGCAGCGCCCTTGGGGCACAGGGTGCCCTCGTTGATCGGGCTCCGTGGATCGCCCTCAACGTGAATAGCCTTTCCCTCCTTTGCATAAATGAGCTGAGCACAGCCAACCGCGCAATATGGGCAGATGCTGGTACCGATCTTGTTCGCGTCGGCGAGGCGCGGCTGCAGCTTTTCCGACTCCTTGCTCACCGCTGCCTGTGAGCGACCATCACGACCGAGAAGTTGCCGCGGCAAAGACCAATTCGACATAAATCCGCGAAGCCTGCTGGCAAACGTCTGTCGTATCGTGCGTCGCGATCCGTCGGATTCCAACAGCTCGATCCGCACGGCTAATGAGGCTATCAGGTGCTCGGTCTCGCTATAGCGGATCGAAAGTTGCCGCCCCGAACGCAAGAGAGTGCGCAAGTCGTCAGGATTTAACGACGATCCAGGTCGCAATAGAAACAGCCGATGACCACCGGCCGCTGTCTCGAGTAGGAAGCGATCTTCCTGCACGATGACGATCCGGCCTTGGAGGATGTCGGTGTTCGCTCTCGCCATGACGGGGTATCACATTCCTATCTCGCGCTGGCACGCCGGGGCGCTAACGGTGCCGCTACGCCTTCATCGTAATTCTTAGAAAACTTGAAATGCGTCTGCACGAGTTCCGGTGGCAAGTGGCTGAGCGTGCCGTCAGCCTCGAGCCCCTGTAACGAATGCGCAATGCCAGAGCGAAAATCCTACAACTCGCCCGGGTTGAGGCGAGCTGGCAAAAACCCCGATCGGCGCGATCTACCAAGACCTCGTCTCGTCTTCCGTTACGCGTGATACGTCGCTTGTGGTCCGCCTGGGGGATCGACTGCATTGGCCTCTGAGAAGCGCCCGGGGAGTCCGCGAGACTAGCTCATCTCGCGCAGCTGACGAATGATTTTCTCGCTCCGGCAGTGCTGCTCACAGCAAGCCTGGGTTTCCTCCAGTGTTCTGAAAAAAAACCTAAGAGCTCAGGGTCCTTTGGGGTGTTTGCCTGAAAAAATGGACCAAAGTAACCAACGGCGGCGTCATATTTGCTAATTCGGTAGGTGCCCACGCTGATCTCAGTGGTAAGATCACCGACAATTTTCCACGCCAACCGCATTATTCCGTGGTCCTCGATTAGAGTGGTCGCTCACTTCCTCACTACGTACTCTCACAACGTCTCGAGGAGTTTCGTCGCGCCGCGGCGAATCGCCGCGAGTGACCCGCCGGCGTTCGCCTCGGCGATCAGCAAGGTCACCGGGTAGTCTGGACCGCCACGCAAAATGTCCCGCGCTGCACCAGACAGCGCGGGACACCTATCCGTCGACGAGCGTTACGCCGGCAGTACGGCTACGATTTCCATCGTGTCCGGATCGATGATCAGCAACTGATCGCGGACAACAATGTAGTCGTAGCCTCTATATTCCGGCACCACCTCGATAACGTCAGAGGGCAACGGCGCGACGTGGACGCTGTGCGGCACCGTAGTGCCAACTCTAACACTAAAGTTGGCGCTGTCTTCGCGCGGCACATCACGGTCCTTGACTATTATGCTCTTGATTTGGGTGCGCTGGTTTTCTGATAGCTGCACCGACCTGCCGGCGCTGCCGGTGCGACCGCCGTGCTCTTGGATTCGAGTATCCGTCTCGCGGTTCTCGCGAACTGCGCCGCCCCGTTCGTTCTCCTCCGCGCCGCGCATATTACTCCTATTTTGCTCCACGCCGCGTTGCATATTGGTCCTATTATTTTCCTCCGCGCCGCGCCGCATATTATTCTCTTGGCCACCGCGCTGCATCGTCCTGCTGTTCTCTTTGGTTCTATTGTTTTCCTCCGCACCGCGCTGCATCGTCCTGCTGTTCTCTTCAGCACCGCGCTGCCTGTTGGACCTATTATTTTCTTCCGCGCCGCGCTGCATATTGTGCTCTTGGCCACTGCGCTGCATTGTCCCGCTGTTCTCCTCAGCACCGCGCTGCCTGGCCGAGTGGCCGCGCTCCTCGTTCTGCGAGGCTCCCTTGGGCGGCCCCATGCCCTGCTTCTCGGGGATCGCCTGATTCTGTGCCGCGCTGCCGCCCGGAGCGACTTGGTTGTGCCGCACCGCACCACCAGTACCGCTGGTACCACCAGTACCGGTGCCCGTACTGGGTTGATGTTGGGCGCCACCCGGTGAGTGGCTCATACCGCCGCCAGTTCCTTGGCCGCCTTCTTGCGCAATCGCTGCTGTACAGCCGATTGCGATTGCCATGGCCGCGCTGGCCAACAGTTTCTTTTTCATGTCGCATCTCCCGTTGTTCGTTCTAGTCGCGCAAGGTTCTTCGTCGAATCCGTGCCCTACGCATAACGCGGCGGACCTCACGATGTTCCTGTTCGAAAGCGCCGTGTCCTGTGGGCGCCTTTCGTCTTTCCCTGCCGGTCATCGTTCCAATGCCGATCAGCTAATCCAAGCCCGAAAAATCCAACCCATCAGCTGGCGCGCGCAGCCGATTGCCTGAATGCGCCCCGCCCACGAACGGTGACGGCGAAATGGGCTGACCTCGTCTGCGCTGCCTAATTCGTCCGTCACTCGCGCGCCCTCATCGTCTGATGGCCCGCGATGCTCTCTCATCGGCCAAGGAAACGCCTGCTTGTAGCGCGTCGATGCAAAAAAGCCGAAGCGCGGCTATTGCTAATATGGTGCCCAGTCGGCCTAAACTCGTTGACCGAAGTTCCGCCGACCCTCCACTGATTAACTACTGCTGGTTATTCTGTGGCTGCCGCGCTGGGGGTCCCGATTTATTGCCCCGCAATCCAGGAATCTTGCTCGTGTCCTGCGTCGTTCCACTGGATTGCCCGCCCGGATTTGGCGGGTTTACGGCTGGACCGGACTTGTTGCCCGGCGCGCCTGGAACACCGGCCCCACTGTTCGGCGCTCCCGCGGTTTGCGCGATAGCCGCGGATCCTCCAAACAGAATAGCCACAAGGATAACCGAAATGGTAGTCCGCATGATTTCCTCCCTAACAAGCCAGGAAACGCGGCGATAAGGGCCTTGTTCCTCGGTGAAACGGTATTCGCAAATTAAGTCCGTCAAGCGCTTACATGACGCTGGGTATCCGCTCCACCCGCCTAAAGTTCCGATACTGGGGTTAGATTCAGGCGTAGTAAAATCGAAGCGTAAACGTTCTGTCCGGCCCAGAGGTCCAGTCATTGTCGCTCAGCATTCTGCAATATTACAATTGTTTGCTGGGATCAAAGAGTGGCGGAGAGGTCCCATTACATCAAGCGATAAGCGGCGTAGCCGCAAACCAATCCTCACCCTGTGTCCGGCCGCCGGCTGCGTAGCCGCCCTGGTGCAGCAGGCAGCTGTTGTCACCGGTTGCCGGACCGCGTTCGTGCTCTCTTTTTGGCAGAACGCCCAGAATGTTTTTTGGCTTGGGCGGCCTTCCGAGCCGATGCAGATCGTTGCGCGGCAGTGCGCCGCGAAGAGGCCGTGCGTGCATGCCGCGATAATGCTGCGTATGACACGGCACTTCGCTTCTCGCGCTTAAGCGCGCGTAACACGGCACGCGAAAGTCGGGGCCGTCGACGGATCTTGCGTTTTCCCTGTCCCGCCTCATACGCGTATTTGGCGCTCCGACGCGCACGCGATGAAACGCTTCCTTGTTTTGGTGGTGGTAGCTTCACGCCCGCTCGCCGCGCCTCGGAAAGCCCGATTGCAATTGCTTGGCGCGTAGAGCGCGCGCCGTGCTTGCCATGTCGGATCTTATCGATCTCCTCGTGCACAAATTCGCCGGCCTGCGTTGATGGCGACTTGCCGGCGCGGCGGTCCGCCCGCGCTCTTTCGAGTGTCCTTTTCTGCGGCATCCGACCTCCACAGGACAATAGCACACAGCGAGAAACGCTCTTGAACACCGAATTGTTCGGGTTTCCAATCAGGTAAGATTAGCTTAGGCTGCGGTCGTCATGACGGGCGCGCTTAAAGGAACTCCCACCAATTTGAAACCCGCGACATCGTGTCCATAGGGCGTCACGCCGACCAAATCCACCGGAATTTTTGCCACAAGTTGCCTTGCCCATAAGCCGCTCGCGTAGTCTTGTAGCTCTCGTGGTCGGGATCGCCGAAGGAACAAGCCATCAGGAACAAAGATTGCTCCTTCATCGGAACCCTTTCGCGACCAGAAGAGTTGCCAGCTTCGGGGAAGTCGGATCTGGCAGAAATTTCTTTTGATCGTCGGAACCCGGCAATCGAGGTGGATGCGGTTTGACTGACCGGTCTCTAACCAGGGATGCTCGGATGAGCATCGGTGAACTGGCAGCCGATTGGGGAGAGGTGCCGCTTGCGCGCGATAGCTCGGCCCTGATTGCCTCTCCAGTTCTCTTGAACAACCTGCCGATTGCGATCTACGCCTGCGATGCAGAGGGACGTATCCTCTGGTTCAACCGTCGTGCTGCCGAAATTTGGGGAAGATCGCCTCGGATAGCACACGAGTTGGAGGTATTCTGCGGTTCCTACAGGCGTCGCTTTAACGGTCGGTGGATTTCACCCGAGGAAACCCCGATGGCCGCGGTACTGCGTACCGGGGAGCCGGCACGCGACGTCGAGGGCGAAATGGAGCGCCCGGATGGCACTCGCATCTGGGCTATGTTCCATATCGAGCCGGTAAAGGGCGAAGACCGGCGGCTCATTGGCGCCATTAACTGCTTCCACGAGGCAACTGCCATGCGCCTCGCCGCCGATTCCGCTGCCCGGCGGGCTGAGGAGCAGACCGCGCTTTATGAATTCACGGACAGGCTGCAATACGCGGCTTCCGCCAATGAAATATACGAGCTGGCAATGGCGGCCATCATTCGCGCCATGCGCTGCCAGCGAGCCGCAATCCTGTTGTTTGACGCCGATGGGCACATGCGTTTCGTTGGGTCGCACGGGTTGTCCGAAATCTATTGCCGCGCAGTTGAGGGGTATTCGCCATGGACGGCCGAAAGCGGAGAAGCTCAGCCGGTCTGCATCAGCGATATTGATCGGGCCGCCTTACCCTATGGAGTCAAGGAAGCTATGCGCGCGGAAGGCATTCGCGCGCTCGCCCTCATCCCACTTAAAGAAGAAGGCACCATAATCGGCCAGTTCGTGGCCTATCACGACAGCCCGCGGTTTTTTAGTGCTGGCGAGGTCGAGGCAGGATACACCATCGCCCGCCAGCTTGCATTTGCCCTCGACCGAAGGCGGTCCACCGGGGCGGATCAATGGCTTGCTACAATCGTGGAAACTTCGGATGACGCGATTATCAGCAAGGATCTCAATGGGACCATCTTGACGTGGAACCAAGGCGCGGAGCGCATCTTCGGCTATACTGCCGAAGAGGTTGTCGGCAAGCTGGTGACCATCCTGATGCCGCCTGAGCGGTTTAATGAAGAACCTGCAATCCTTGCTCGCTTGCGGCGCGGCGAGCCAATCGATCATTACCAGACTGTGCGGAGACGCAAGAACGGTACTCTAATCGACATTTCGCTCACGGTTTCTCCTGTGAGAGGCCGTACCGGACGCATCATCGGTGCTTCAAAAATCGCCCGAGACATAAGCGATCAGAAGCATGCCGAAGCCATGTTGCGCGATAACGAACGTCGTCTGCAAGAGTTGCTTGCCGCCATACCGGCAGCAATTTACACGACCGACGCAACCGGCAGGATTACCTATTACAACGAAGCCGCCGTCGAGTTCGCAGGACGCCGCCCGGTGCTCGGCGACGACAGATGGTGTCTTAGCGCGAAACTCTACTGGCCTGACGGGACTCCCTTGCCGCACGACCAGTGCCCAATGGCTATCGCGCTCAAAGAGGGTCGCCCCGTCAGAGGCAAGGAAGCTGTAGCCGAACGTCCCGATGGTACGCGGGTCCCGTTTATTCCTTTCCCAACGCCGCTACGCGACGCAGAAGGCAAGGTCGTCGGGGCGATCAATATGCTCGTTGATGTCAGTGAGCGAAGACAGGCGGAGACGCAGCAACGTCTTCTACTTCGCGAACTAAACCATCGCGTTAAGAACAATATGCAAATGTTGCAGTCGTTGCTGCATGCCGCTATGCGCCAGACGCGAAATCAGGAGGCTCGCAACGTTCTCGCCGACGCAACGAATCGGATCGCTGCGATGGCAGCAGCCCAACGGACACTGTACAACTCCATCGATGTAAGCCGTTTCAGCGCTAATCAATTCTTAGCTGCACTCTGTGAAACGTCAAAGCAGGCATTCCCGTCAAACATAAAGATCATTTGTGAGGACGCATCCGGCGAACTCGACAACGATGTCGCGATGCCGCTCGCCCTGATCCTAAACGAATTGTTGATGAACGCCGTTAAGCACGGATGTAAGAGTGATGGAGAAAACATTGTGAGGGTAGGATTGACGAGCGGTGACGAGACTATTCTCTACGTTGAGGATAGTGGTCCTGGCTTCGATTTGGAAGCAGTCAAGCGCGGCTCGTCCGGGATTAAGCTCGTCCAATTACTTGCACGGCAATTACGCGGTAATCTCGAAGTAACTCGGACTCCTGTTAGCCGGTGCAGCGTACGATTTAATCGAAAGAATGTCTAAGTGCGATCCCTCACAATTGCATTCGACTGCAAGGCTTTTCGATTATGCCCCTTCGATCGGACGGCTTTGCTGCGCGCCCCGGAAGATGAGTGTGGTTCGCGGGCCGGGCCTCGTAGACCGGATCGGATCCTTGTAATTGAAGACGATCTTCTAATAGCAAACGAAATCGAAGAAACTCTGGCTGGGGTTGGGTTCAATATCGTAGGTGTGGCGACAACCGGCGAAGAAGCGCTTCAACTCGCCGAGACAGGGGCACCGGATTTTGCTGTAATCGATATTAGGCTCGCCGGCGATCGTGATGGTATCGACACGGCTCTCGAATTGTTTCGCTTGCACCGTATCCGCTGCATTTTCGCAAGCGCGTATTCTGACCGCGAGGCTCGCCGCCGCGCCGAGGAAGCTGCGCCGCTCGGCTGGCTACAAAAACCTTATTCGATGGCCTCATTGACGGCAATGGCGCGGACGGCGGCAAGCAAATTGCGCAACACGGGCCGCGCGCAGTAGCTTGGACATCTGTTTGCTTGCTGCTCAAGCTGCACCTACTGCAGAGCGCCGTCGCGATGCCGGGAACGGCCAATAGATGCGGCGGCAACTCAGGCCGCCGGACGGATCAAGGCCAGGCCGGAGGCTTGATCCTTGACCTTGCGGAGGTGCGACGGGTTTTCAGTCACGATCACTTCCAGGGTCGGCCGCACGTGCGCTTCGGCGAGATGTCCGGCCATGGCGGCTCCGTCGCGCTTGCCGATCACGAGATGCACGTGAACTGATGGCTTGCCGCCCGGCCCCTCGGCGATATCTCCATTAAGCGATGCGACTTCGACCTGCTCGCGTACAGGGATGCGCAGATAATCTCTTTTGTCCCAGTCGAAGTACATAAGCACCACGTCCCGAAGTGCTCCGATCGCTGTGACCTGCGCGGCGGTGACCATCTCGGTTGCAGCGAAACGCTCCAGGCATTCCATGACCTCCTCGCCGGTCTCCAGGACCACGGCATAGGTCCTTTGACCGCGACTGTTATGGATTTGCCTTTGTTGCATCGTAGCCTCAGGAATCCTTTGGCACATCGCTTGCGCGATGATAACGGGCTTTTGCCCTGTCCAGTTCCGCCCGAGGCCACGTGACCGCTTCCAGAGTTGATCGGCGCCTTGCTCAATCGCGCCTCCTAGCTGCGGCCTGAGCGCCCACATGCTATGTGGCGGTCACGCAACGACTACACAGACGGCTCCTAGGACAGCGGTTCGCAGGCGCCTTTGCGGAACAAAGAGCATCGGCGGCGCGTTTCCATGCCGGTTTTCGGCGTCAAGCACGAGCAGTTATGCGATCCGCCCCGCGTTTTATGGCTTTAAGCCTGAGCTCGCTGCCGAGCCGAAAACATGTTCGGCGCTCCTCGTCACCGCGCCCACAACTGACGGTCGGGAAATCGATCGCAGCTTCATTCAGATCGTCTGATCTGGCGCGACGGCGACTGGGGCGATGAACGAGACTAAGCTGGCTCCTGTCGAACCGAGTTACAGTTTCGACGCCCCTTTGGCCCCGCTTACCTGAGACTGCCACATAGCTGAGACTGTAAGTGTCCAGGAACTAATAAATAGCAGGCCCGCTGTGAGTGCATTTTCGAATAAGACTGTAGTCGTGACCGGTGCTTCTGCGGGTGTCGGCCGAGCCATTGCGCTAAGGTTCGGCGCAGCAGGCGGGCGTATCGGCTTAATAGCTCGCGACGCAGAAGCACTCGACGAAGTCAAAGCCGAGATTGAGCGGAGCGGCGGCAGCGCACTTGTCGCCCCTGCTGACGTCGCGGATGCTGAAGCCGTCGCGGCGGCTGCCGATGGTATCGAGCGGCAGCTTGGAGCAATAGAGGTTTGGATCAACGACGCCATGGTTACGGTATTCGCGCCAGTATGGGATATTACGCCAGCAGAGTATCGGCGCGTCACCGAAGTAACCTACTTGGGCGCCGTGCACGGCACGATGGCTGCACTGCGCCACATGCGAAAACGCGCTCGCGGAACGATTATTCAGATTGGATCGGCGTTGGCCTATCGAGGTATCCCCCTTCAGGCAGCTTACTGCGGCGCCAAATACGCCATTCGAGGGTTCACCGACTCCCTGAGAACGGAACTTCTTCATGATCACAGCGCAATCAATATCACGATGATCCAGCTGCCCGCGGTGAACACGCCGCAGTTCGACTGGGCGCGGACCCATATGCGGCAGCAGCCGCGGCCAGTACCGCCCGTCGTACAACCCGAGGTCATCGCGCAGGCCGTTTTTCGGGCGGCGCTCCATCCCAAACGGGAGTATTGGATCGGCCTTTCGACGATCAAGGCGATCCTCGCAAACATGTTTGCTCCAGGACTGCTTGACCGGTATCTCGCCAGATCGACGGTATCTGCGCAGCAGAAACCGGAGGCCGCTGCTGCCGATCGTAAAGACAATCTGATAAATCCCGTTCGGGGACTGCATCGCACGCGCGGCAGCTTCGGATCGGAGTCCCGCCTGCGCGCCATCACTGTGGCGGGTCCTACCGCCCGTTCGATACCGGTTCTCTTGGGCGGAATCACTTTTGTCGCTCTGGCCGTCCTAGCGCTCCGGCCGAAAGCATGACACGTCACAGCGTCCGGTTGGATCCCCGCCGGACCCTTTCAAGGGCAATAGCGGCGCGGGCATATTCGACCTGACTGAAGACAAGAGGTGTGTTTCCCAGGAAAGTACCAACTCGGGCATCGACTGCCTCGGCAAACAAGCCGAGATCGCCGGCGATTGTCTCGGCCTGTGCGAGGATTGCCTCAGATCGGTCCGTGTCGCCCCGCTGCGCAAGAACCTGGGCCAACCAAAAAGAGCAGATCAAAAAAGCGCCTTCCTCATCGCCTAAAATTGAGCGGTCGCTATCGCGGTCCGCGAAGCGATGCAGGAAGCCATTCATCTCAAGGCATTGAACGAGCCGCGCTATCGTTCCGGCAACCCGCTCATGATTCGCGGGCAAGATGTTCATGATAGGGATCAACAGCGCCGCTGCGTCGAGCGCGTCGGCGTCATAATGCTGCCGGAATGCCCCCATGCGCTCGCTCCAGCCACGCGACATGATCTCGGTAAAGATGCGAGTGCGCTCTGTCTGCCATTCACCGACGAAGGGGCAGTCCTGCCCGGTTTCCTCGGCGATCTGCAAAGCACGATCAAGCGTCACGAAGCTCATCACCTTGCCGGCGAGAAAATGGCGTTGCGGCAGCAGTTCCCAAATGCTTGACCCAGGCCGGTGCCAATTCTTTGCAGTGTAATGGGCGAGGCGCTCAATCATCCGCCAATGCGTCTTTTTCCAGCGGCCGCCGTGCCGTAGATAGATCAAGGCGCAATCCGTCAAGTAACCGTAGGAATCTAATTCCACCATTGTGGCCGCGGCGTTGCCGGTCCGGACCGGCCGCGACCTTTGATAGCCGTTGATCTGGGGATGCTCCTGGACGGGCGCTTTCGATCCGCCCTCGATAGTGTAGAGAACCTGAAGGGGACGGTCAGTCGAAGATTGCACTCCGGCCAGCCAGTCCATGAAGCGCTCGGCGTCTTCGGTGCGGCCGAGAATGGCCAGTAAACTCAAACCAAGCGACGCGTCACGAACCCAGGTGTATCTGTAATCATAATTTCGGTTTCCCCCAACGCGCTCCGGCAGCGACGTCGTTGGTGATGCGATGAGAGCGCCGGTCGGCGCAAAGGTCAACAAATGGACCAGCATGGCCGACCGCAATATCTGCGTTCGCCGGCCCCCTTTGAACTCTATGCCGCTGGCCCAGCAATCCCAATACGCCCTTGTCGCGCGCAAAGCGTCGGCTGCCAATTCGGCCGTCCATTTCGCACGCCATTCATCTGGGCCGAAGCAGCACCAAACTTCCTCGCCGGCATCGAGCATGAATTCGGCTTCAACCGCATCTTCGCGGATCTTCGTCGGCATCGAAGACCAAAATGAGAGTGCGTACCTGCCGTTGAAAACGACCGAGTCATGCGAGCTGCGATCCGCCTTCAGGACCCTGAAACTCTCACGCGGCTGCAGCACCAAATGGCAAGGTGCAGTTCCGCGACGACATTGGAGGCGGCGCATAACCACCCGCCGTGTAGTGTCCGACGACTCCCTGCGATCTTGCGGCCAGGGCATGAAGTCGAGCAGGTCGAGCGAATAATCGCGACTTTCCCATGTCGTTCGCAGGAGCGGGCCACAGGAAAGATACTGCTGCCGTCCAAAACGGCGGCCCCTCGCGCCCAATTTCCAGTTGCCGCCATTGGCAGCATCCAAAAGGCCGGCGAAGATGCACTGACCGTCGTAATTGGGCAGGCACATCCAACACAAAGTTCCGTCCGCCGCGACCAGAGCGGCGGTGCGACGGTCCCCGATCAAACCCAATTTCTCGAGGGGCGGATAAGGAATAAAAGGGATATCCTGCATAACAGAATAATGATGCGTCAGCGCGCTCAGAGTTCCCGGCGTCCCCTTGCGACACCGGGGCCTTTAAGAAAATGTCCTTTCCTATCCCAGGACGATAAAATGGGGCCCTTGGGCGAGAGGCCGGATCCGGCCGACGGACAAAACAACAATGCCGCCTTTCGGCTGCCTGAAAAAATCACCCGGCTGCGCCCTGGACAGCGTAGCACCGCACGCGGATCCACTGCGCGGCCGAGCCTCCGGGAGCGGGCGATTGGGCCGCCCCCACAAAAGCGGCGCGAGCGCGAACGCGTAAAAGTTGCCGCATGGATGGGGCACGGGGCGGCTGACGCGCTGTGCCAGGAATCACAGCCCGGGGTTCTGCGCCACCCCAATCGAGGCCGTCGGGCGCGGCATCGCAGCCATCACCGCTTTCGTGCACCAGCATGCCCTGCTGCGCGCCGCAATTGTTACACAAACGATTCGTGCTCCTTATTGATATGCCCGATGCGATGATGCGCAGCTTGGCTTTGGTTTGCAGGATTCTGGTGCGGCTGTGAGCGCACCAGAGTGGAATGCAGCACAAAATCGCTGAAACGATCGACCGTAGGAAAATGGACCTGCAACACGATTTGAAGCCAAGTGCGACGAAAGCAGGTGGCTTCCAGCGGCCGCCGCAGCCCCATACCGTAATGTGCCGGATGCACATGTCCGGCAATGGCAGAAATGATGCTTGGCGATCGGTGCTTAGAAAATAGCTGAGGGCAACGCGCAACGTGAATGGTTTGTTTAATGTCATCGTCTTTCTACCCACGCATGTTCCTCATAGTGCAGACCCAGCCAATCCATCCCGTAATCGTTTTGTGGATCGCGCATGATCGTGTGAACGTGATTAGGTTCCTGAACTGCAAATTCGATAATCAACCGAGGTCCGTGAACCCGATAATAGAATGGACCGCCGACGTCGTTTGTGGGACCGCGCCAGGAAAAATACAGCTGGTTTACGTCGGCGCTTCGAATAGCATCGAGATGTCTCTCCGCCGCCTCGAAGCCCGCATTGCGGACATATTCATCCACCAAAGCGAACAGCAATTGTTTTTGCGAAGGATCGAGATCGCCGGCGGGAAGGCCTTCGAACCGGCTCAGGCTGTTGCGACGGCCAACGCCCGTCAGAACGTCAGAAAAAGTCGGTTCTGTCGATAGGACGGCTACCCTACCCTGCTCCGGATGAAGTGAATTCACCAGATTAAGGCCGCGCAGGCCTTCATGACTGAGCACGGTGAAACCGGCATATGGCCCTGCCAAATCCTCTAACGGTTGCGCGCCTACGAACAAAGGTACCGCAGCGAGGCGACCTCCTGCGCAGGTAAACGTGGCGCCGAGATGGTGGCCTGTTAGTAGCCAACCCCAGGCCTTGCCTGATGCTGGCTCGCCAAAGATCGCAATCCAATAGTTTGCTGATCCCATGCTTTCGATTGCCTTGGGGCTGGCCCTTGGCTTCGGAGGATGATTTTGCAGATATTGCAATTCTTCGGCTCGCAGCAGGTCATCATGGCGCATTAGCGCGGCGATCTTGTGGTAGCCTTGGCTGCTAGTAGAAGTGCGAAGCAGATCATACAGCCGACGCCTGCTTTGGTCGCTCAGCGCCCCGACGTTCATGCCGATCCTTGGAACGAGCGCGACTGGAAGGTTGCTCCATGCCGTCCTTTGATCGGCATCGAGCGGAAAGGAAACAGCCTTTTGTCCCGCCTCGTCGAGCGATTTAAGGAAGGCGGTTGCAGTATCACGCATCCGTGATGCAGCAGCCGCTTCGAGAGGAGACGGCGACTGGCCGGCGCTCTGCGCGATAGCTTGGCGCATCTGGTGCGCAAGCAGTGCTGCTGCGGCGACACTTAGTCCGAAATGTCGGCGATTCATGGTGTCTCAGCCTGATTTTTGCGGTGACGTTTGCGCTCGCTGACCGCGATCATTGGCAATGTAAACGGAACAAGCATGGCGGTAAATCTCCGCAAAAAGTTCGCCCGCCAGTTATGAATTTTCCCGGGCGGATCGACGCGGATCGACTCACGGTGGACATTAGCGAGTTCCCGTTCACGTCCAGCGCAACCGATGTGTTGGAGAACACAAACAATCTCGTGCACTCGGCGAGTGAAAGCTAAGGAGCCCCGCCCCTATTGCGCCTGAAGGCGTATCGCCGCCGGCCCTTCGAAGAGCTGGCGGTAATCGCCAGAGACGGCGGTAGCGCTCGGGGACATTTCAGCGAGCCGGTTGGGGGACAGCCCGCATTCAATAGCAACATGGAAACGGGGAATAAACGGCCATGATCTGCGTCAGGTCCTCGGGGACGATCGCTGCCGAGAGCGGATCTAGTCAAGTCAAGTTGAACGCGATGTTCGGCTCGACGGTATGAGATGGCGCAGCTCTAAACGAAGAATGTCAGCTCCAAGCGGCTCGCTGCTCGCGAATGTCGAGCGGGACTCGAGCGTGGCCGGTGTCTGCGAAAGTCTGGCGTGCAAATAAAAACGTGAGATGAAAAAGAGCTCGCAGAGAACAGACGAGCTCACCACCTTCTGGATAGTGGCCAACTCGACGAAAATACAAATGAAGTAATTTGCGCTTCCTCGATTGTCCACAACGCCATAGTGGGCGCGGAGATGGCCTCTGAGGCGCTACTGTGATATCGTTGATGCACTCGAAAATTGTGGAGTCAGGAGAAAAATAGGAGGAAGACCAATGGTGGTTTGGCTTGTGCTAGCGATCGCGGGGCCGAACAGCTACAATACGGCGCCTGCAATGATGCATGTTGGAAACTATACCTCATACTCGGCTTGTCAGATCGCAGCTAAGGACGCGACTTATCCCGTTCGACCTCTCGCGAACAATGCGCAGCCTACCTTCATTTGCATCCAAGCGAATGATGCCGGTTCGAAACCTCCGCCTTATTGATCGAGATTGCTTATCTGGTCATGAGGATTTGATCGTCACTGGACGAGCAAAAGCGGCCGTGTACGCATCAGCGGGATCAAATCAACACCTCAGCAAGGCTGAGCGGCTCGGGAGTGTAGATGAGGGGCCACTCCGATGGAAGGGTTCCTGCCGTGCCTTCCGAAAGCGGTCTTGCATTCCCATAGACAACGCACAAGCTCCGAAGGCATGCCGATGCCGGTATGATTGTTCATGGGACATGCCTCAATGATACTTGGAACAGGCCTCGCCCAGGCGCTTTATGTTCGCGGCCATCTGTTTGACGGACGACTCCTTTCGGTACCTTAATCACTGGGGGCAGACCGGTTAGCCCATCTAGTAAATCGATTCCGTGAGACTGATCATTCGCGGAGGATTCATGCGGCGCCATGTACCCTCACCTTGATTCGCAGCACGGAGGTGGAAGATGGGCGCATGGCGGCGGGCGATTGAGTTGATGATCGAGGATGCGGATTTGGCCAAGCTGATGGCGATTGCGCGGTCGCGAACGGAACCGGCGAGCCGGGTCGAACGGATGCTGCTGGCGTATCGGGACAATCCGTCGTTCTATGCGGTGGGACAAGCGTTGGGAGTGCATCATCAGACGGTTCAGCGCTGCATCGGCGGGCTATCAGCGCCGTGACCCCGAGTTCAACGACAAGATGGCGGAAGTTCTGTGCGTCTACCGCGAGGTCAAGCTTCTCAAGCAGACCGCAGCCGCGGCAAAATCGCAGCCTCGCGACGCGGTGGCGATCATTTCCTATGACGAGAAGCCTGGCATCCAAGCGATCGCCAATAAGTCCCCGGATCTGCCGCCGCAGCCCGGGGTGCATGCGACTGTTGCACGCGATCACGAGTACAAACGTCACGGTACCGTCAGCCTGCTGGCGGGCATCGATTTGCTCACCGGCCACGTCCATGCTCTGGTCAAGGATCGCCATCGCAGTCGCGAGTTCATCGAGTTTCTTCACGTGCTCGACGCGGCCTACCAGCCCCATACTGCGATCAAAGTCCTCCTAGACAATCACTGCGCGCGTATCTCCAAAGAAACCAATGCCTGGCTCGCCCAACAGCCCGCCGGCCGCTTTCAATTTACCTTTACGCCCAAGCACGGTTCGTGGCTGAACATCGTAGAGAGTTTCTTTTCCAAGCTCGCGCGTTCAATCCTACGCGGCATTCGCGTTGCCTCCAAACAGGAACTCAAAGATCGCATCGTGGCGGCGATCGACTACATCAACCAGCATCCTGTGGTTCACACTTATCCTATAAACTCGACGAGGATTCGAAATTCAGGAACGCTGAACTCGCACCCCGCACAGAGGATTGGATGGATTGCGGACAGGCACCGTCCACTACACCATGCGCGCTCTATCGTCTCATTGTGACTTATAGACCGGGATTCTCGGACACTGTCTGTGTTCACGGTGGGTGTAGGAGCATAAGTGGACGTGGCTCGTGCTCGCGAAGCGGACGACGCGCTTTGACCCAACTGCGACATCGGCGCGCGTTAGCCAATGCTATGGCCGCTTCCTAAAATGCAAACTTGAACTGATACGATCACCTTCTTGAACCAGGGTGAGCATGAAGCGGCGGAAGTTCCTTTGGATACTCGGGTGGGCCAGCCGCCGCATAGATGAAAACGCCTAAACCACGATTGGACAGCCCACGCTCGACAGTCTATCCATTCGGGCAACCTATCGAGCGATAACGCGAGCCCAACATGACTGACACACCTGAATACACGCTGCCGGACGTCTGGGTCTGGGAGAAGAACGACAGTCCCAACTGGCGCTATGACAATGTCAATCGGCCTATCGCGGGTGCGACGCATGAAAAGGAGTTGGCGCGCGGAAAGCATCCGCTTCAGCTCTATTCGCTAGCGACGCCTAATGGCATCAAGGTCACAATCATGCTGGAGGAATTGCTGGCCGCCGGTCACAGCGGAGCGGAATATGACGCTTGGCTCATCCGGATCGGTGATGGCAACCAGTTTAGCAGCGGATTTGTTGGGGTGAACCCAAATTCCAAAATCCCGGCGCTCATGGACTATAGCGAAGAGAGGCCGCAACGCGTGTTCGAATCCGGTGCAATCCTGCTTTACCTGGCGGATAAATTTGGCGCGTTTCTGCCAAAGGATCGCGGCAAGCGCACCGAGGCGCTGAACTGGTTGTTCTGGCAGATGGGTTCAACGCCTTATCTCGGCGGCGGTTTCGGGCATTTCTATGCCTATGCTCCGGTGAAGATCAAATACGCCATCGACCGTTATACGATGGAGGTGAAGCGCCAGCTCGACGTGCTCGACCGGCAGCTTGCGGACAATCAGTTCATCTCCGGCGACGAATATACGATCGCCGACATGGCTATCTGGCCGTGGTACGGTAATGGTATGTTGAACGGCGCCTCATACAACGACCCGCGCAAGTTCCTGCAGACACACGAATATAAAAACCTGACGCGGTGGACGAAAGAAATCGGCGAACGCCCGGCCGTCAAGCGCGGGCGAATGGTCAATCGCACCAGCGGGCCGCCTGAAGAGCAATTGCACGAACGACACGACGCTAGCGATTTCGAGACGAGAACGCAGGACAAGGTTGGCGCGCGCGGGTAACTTCATCGTAATCCCTCACATATCAAGCGGACGATGCCAACCTCACTCCTGTTGCGTGCTGATGACGTCAAAGCACAGTGGCGGCTTAAGGCCCACTCCTTCCTAGCCGGCATCCGACCGACGCGGCATCCATCGAGGGTAAGCTGCCGTGCTGCCCGATCGAGCGCCACGGGCGAATTTGACCGTCAAGAGACATGCACCGTCGGCAATCCGATCGATTATTTACGGCTTGCTCGCTCACGCACTCGACCGTAGGCCGGCCGTGCCAAGCAGGTGTCGAACCATCGTCCGACTTCAGGATGATTCGATAGATTTAGTCGGGCCATTTTGCCCCAGACGAGAATGCTCGCCACATTGAGGTCGGCGACAGTAAAGCTATTCCCTGCTAAATATTCGTGCTCAACTAAGGCGGCATTGAGCACGTCCAGTGGCTTCTTGAGCAACAACTCGTCGCGTTGGGCGTATGAAGCATCGCGCGCAAATTCCGGTAACATCGCGCGATGCTGCAACAAATCAAGCAGTAGCGCTTCCATCTCCAACATGGCCCAGAAGCTCCACTGAGCAGCTAAACCCAAGACTTCTGGTCCAGGACAGTGCATCGGCCCCTCGTATTTTTGTGCGAGGTAAAGATTAATCGCCATCGATTCCCACAAAATCAGATCACCATCTACGAGGGTCGGTATTCGAGCATTCGGATTCAGCCGGAGGTATTCGGAATCCTGCAGATCGTCAGCGCGGGTACTCTTCTCTATCAGCTGATATGGTTTACTCATCTCCTCAAGCATCCAGAGACACCGTATCGCTCGTGATCGCGAGTTCCCATAAAGTTGCAGCATCGTTCGACCTCTGACCATGTAGCAGCCGTACTTGTAGCGGCCTGATGACAGGCGCAATTTGGAATGCCGTCAATGGTGAATGTCCTGGTGGACGGCGCTATCCATACATGTGATGGTTATGGATGCCGGCCGTGCGCAAGATTGGCAGGTGTCCTGCGGCCGCCGTCCGAACAGCTACAAGGGATGAAACGCGTGGAGCAAGATTGCAGCTGTACGGCTTGTGCTATGGAATTTGAGCGCCACCGGTGAGGCTTAGGCGCAGCGGTTGAGGAGAGCACTGGGGACCTGCGGCGGCCAGGCACCGTCTTAGCGGCTTGGCTTGATTTGAGCATATGGCCAAGCAGTGTCGGAGCCAGCCATTGACCGGCAGAGCGCCATAGTGGCGCATGCGGTTGAACCCTTTGGGCAGCACATGGATGACGAAGCGGCGGATGAACCCGGCCGATGGCGATCGTCATCTGTACCGATTCGGTGCTTTGCAGGGGTAGTCCTTCCATTTGAAGGTGACGTTTTGTCGTCGAGCACGAGCAAGCGGCTGTTGGCGATCGCGACGCAGTGGGTGTAGCGCCCAGACAGTCAAGCAAGGCCTTGGGGTCTGCCGAAAGAGCTTTTGGCGTAGACCACCCATTCGCTTTGCATAACGGCGTGAGATAGGCGGCGAAGGCTTACGCCTGGCGAGTGCGATCGCCGCAGTACGTGAGGCGGTCGGCGCTACGAGCAGCAGCAAGCTTTCGAATACTAAATGGCCGAATGGCCGCTGCCAAAAGCCGACTTGGGTAGGCGTGTTGGAAGGTCCGCTTTGCCATCGGCGACATCGCCGGTTACCTACTTTGTAACAGGCAATGTCACTAGTCCCCGGCCCAGTTTGGTGATACAGACCCTGTTTTGTCCTTGCCTGAGGAAGGCGACCTGTTAAAGGTAGAAGACCTTACGGTGGGGGTATGTAGCATTGATCAACGCCACGCTGTTTCGCGCGCTTGTGCTATCAGCAGCTCTCGCTGGCGCAATGACGCCTTTGCGATGCTTCGGCGAAGATGGCAATCAGTTGCCGGAAAAGGCAACCAGAGAGCTGTCGTCCGCGCTGCTGTCACTACTTCACCATAAGAAAATGCCGAAAAGTTCACCGATCATTCTACGCATCTTCAAAGAAGAAGCGGAACTTGAAGTTTGGAAGCAGGACATTACAGGCCAGTTCCAGCTTCTCAAAATCTATCCGATCTGTCGGTGGTCGGGCGATCTTGGGCCGAAAATGTATGAAGGCGACCGTCAGGCCCCTGAGGGCTTCTACACGATTACACCCAAATTGATGAATCCGAATTCAAATTTCTACCTAGCGATCAATACCGGCTTTCCCAACGCCTTCGACAAAGTGAACAACCGCAATGGTAGCTTTCTCATGATCCACGGCAATTGCGCGTCGAGCGGCTGCTATGCCATGACCGACGAGCAGATCGGTGAGATCTACTCGCTGGCGCGCCACTCGCTACGCGGACGACCGTCATTCCAGGTCCAGGCTTATCCGTTCCGCATGACACCCGCGAACTTGGCCCGGCATCGAACCAATCCGCACTTGGCCTTTTGGAAGATGCTCAAGGTTGGGAACGATCATTTCGAGGCAACGCATCTCGAACCTAAGGTGGAGGTGTGCAATCGTCGTTACGTGTTCGATGCCCAGCAGCCGCCGAATTCGACCAACTCGCTTGTGTTCGATCCGAAAGGTCAGTGCCCCGCCTTTGTCGTCAATCCGAAAATCGCCCGGGCCGCGTTGCGGAAACAACGCGCCGACGATGTCGAATACGCGCAATTGGTAAAAAACAACGTGTCAGTCGCCCCGATTTACAGCGGACTCGACGGCGGAATGAATGAGGCTTTCCATGCGCAGTTTCCGGGCGAGATAGTACCGCTGGCGAGAGTCTTGTTGCCGGGGTTTGGACCTGAGCTGCCGAAATTACCGCCCGTCCCGTGGACCGATAGCAATGGTTCCCTGGCGAATAGACTATTTGGCGCCTTATTCGGATCAAATTATGTTTCACAGACGCAAGTCGTCTTGCCCGATTCGACACTGCAGGGACGCGGTGAGGAGTCAGCGCCAACGGCACCGCTTGCCTCGCCGACGACTACCATCGCGTTTCCAGATTGAGACCGGCTTTTGAATTTGGAGTTGAGCAGTCCGGGGTGACTAACATGCTCAACCGTCGCGACTTGCTTGTGCTGGCAACCTTTGCGTCAAGCCTTATCGCCGACGAAAGTATGGCAGAGTTGCCGGGCAGCGAATATCCAAGGAAACCTGTACGCATTATCGTCCCGGTCGCCGCCGGCGGCCCGACCGACATCGTCGCGCGCACGCTCGCCGACAAACTCTCGTCAATGTGGCATCAGCAGGTGTTCATCGAGAACAAGCCGGGCGCAGGCAACAATCTCGGCTGCGAATACGTCGCGCGCTCCGACCCCGACGGCTACACCGTCCTGTTCGACCCTGGCGCAATGGCTTCGAACACCAGCCTGTATGGCAAGCTCAGCTATGATGCGGTCAAGGATTTTGCACCGGTCTCCCTGGTCGCGCTGGTCGATTATTTCATGTTTGTACCAAACTCCTCGCCGGCCGGTTCACTCGGAGCGTTTATCGCCTATGTCAAAGCCCATCCAGGCAAACTGACCATGGCTTCGCCCGGCACCGGCAGCGCACCATATCTCGCCGAGATGATGTTCTTGCAGATGGCCGGGCTGACCATGACGCATGTGCCGTACCGCGGAGCTGCGCCGGCGTTCACCGACCTCATTCCCGGCCGCGTCGACTGCTATTTCGGCAGTGGCACACTCTTGTCCTACGCCCGCTCTGGGCAGGTCCGCGTTCTTGCGGTCACAGGGGCGAAGCGCAATCCGGCGGCGCCGGATGTCCCTACCATCGCCGAGGCCGGGGTGGCAGGGTACCAAGTGACCGGCTCGCAGGCGCTGTTCGTGCCGGCTGCAACACCACCCGGCATCGTGCGCAAGATCAGCGCTGATACCACTACGGCGCTGTCCGATCCGGCGATCAAGAAAAAACTCGTGGACGCTGGCTATGTGGCCGGCGGCTCGACGCCGCAGGAGCTGGGCCGGCGACTGAAAGCCGATATCGCACGCTGGAGCGGCGTGATCAAATCGCTCGGGATCAGGCTCGATTAGTGTCAGTGCGCGCGCCGCAGTCATCGCATTCCGGCAGCGCAGCAAAAAGGTAAGAAACTTTGGTCTAAGCCGTACGCATTGAGAACAGGCCCAATCTATCCCCAAAGAGCTTTGCGGCTTGGGCGGCGTCGCCCGCCGTGCGCGCCAGCAGTGCTGCGCCGCCAGTTTACCGATTTCAGCTTTGTGTTCACCACTGAGCGCGGCGGTCCACGGCGACCCTGACCCGACAGTTGAACTCCTCGCAGGGACCGAACGGCACGCAAAGGGAGCCTTCCTGGATGCGCCGGCTGTGGCACATTCTGCCGGCGCGAACGCGGCGAGGATCTCGCCCATTGCTGCGCAGATGGCTTCGAACGTGCACGGGACGGCCTTACGCAGAAGCTGCTTGAGCTTGGCGAAGATTTGCTCGATCGGGTTCAGGTCGGGCGAATACGCCATATTGGTCTTGGTCCAGGTCTCGTCGATGAACACCAGGCCGCTCGGCCTATGATCGACTGGAGGCTAGAAAAATTTGGCATCGAAGAGCCCAGCGCGAGATTGCGGCTTGCACGCGGGTGCCGGCTTGTGACCCGGCATAGCAGTAGGAAGATGACCCAGCATAGCAAGAGGAAGGTTTAGTAGTGTGTCCCCTATCCGATTTTATAGCCCCTCGTCGAGTATCGCTCGAATCCGTTGGGGACTAAAAACACGTTGTCTCTCACGAGTAATTGGCTCTGCCCTGGCCAGCGCTGGAGACGCGGCCGCCTGTAAGCTGGCAGCAGCAACGTGTGAATCGATGCCAGGCGGACAAGGCGCGCTCGCATCCAGATTGCCGTCTACCAAAATCGGATTGAACACATACCGATGATCGCATACCGCCACCCTCGGTGGCTGCCCGGTCATAGAGAACGCGTCGCTCCCATCCTTCAGCATATACCAAAATGGCAAGTTGGGATCGTTAGCGTGGCGCATCATGTTTTCCATTGTCATTCTGAAGGGAAAGGCTTCGAGCTGAATTTCGGCTTGGCCGCCTTTGAAGGATTCATCTACTAGACCATATACTTCCTCCATTTCATAATCGGTCATGGCATAGCATCCAACCGATTCGCAGCCACCATGCACCATGAGGAATCCGCCAGTCCGCCCGAGAGAACGATCAAATGAATTGGGAAACCCGATATTAAAGGCAAGATACTCGTGCGACCATGGATTCATTTGCTTTGGCGCAATATCATAAAATCCCTCCGGCGCTTGATGATCTCCCTCAAAAATCTTCGGCCCGAGATGCCCCGAGTACTTGCAGATTGGATATGACTTGAGTAGCGCATATCGCCCGGTTACATCCTTCTTCCAGATCTCCAGCGTGCTTTCTTCCTTATAGATGCGGATCAGTATCGGCGCCGCACGGTCCATGTTGAGCCTTTCCATGCGATCTAGCGTAGACGTTCGCACGGTGCCTCTTCGCTGGATCGGTGCCGTCTTGTACGCGGTGCTTGAGCAGCCCACACACCCTGCAAATATGCCTACCAGGATGAGAGCTTTCGCAAGGCCGCTCGCAATCTGTCTTACCAGCAATGGCTCACCTTTTGTCGGCAAAAGCTGACCAACGCTTTAACTACGACCACTTAATGTTTCATTTATTCTTGGTTAAATTCGGCTGGACCGCTCAAATTGCGCACCCGCACTCGGTTTTCGAAATCGTCCCGGAGGAAGAGCTTGGCCCGACTGTCCGGATGATTTCGCACTTGGGGCCAAATCGGTCTGCGCAACAAATCGGACAGTCAAAGGGCGCCTTGAGAACGTGGGCGCGAGCACTAAGCGGCATAGACCGGCGAAGTGCGCGCGGGCCCGTGGCGTGCGGACGGCGCACCGGCGTCGCGAAACGAGCGGGCTCAACGATCAGCTACCCTGAATTGACCCGGGGGCTTGAAAAGTTGGCCAAAAGTCGTCAGCAAAATCGGCTGACCTGCCCATATTTGGCCCCCGGAAAATGACGCCGCACCGACCAATCGATCATGGCAACGTCCTCGTCTCATAGCGGCGGCAGAAAATTCTCAGTGGTCACCGCGTTCGGCAAGGTGCGCCCGGTCACCGGATAGGCGGTGTTTCAAAACTGCGCGGCCTTCGGTAGAACTGATCGCGGCGGTGATGGCGATGAGCGGGGCGCGGTAGACTTAGAGCGTGCTCTTGAAAAGGTCGGTCATGGCCTGCCACGAGCGCTTATCCGCGATGGCGTCGTATTTTGTACCATGTGCCGCGTTGCTCGGATGCATGTTGTCAGTGAAGGCATGCATTACACCACCATAGAGCACGACCTGCCAGTCGACACCGCCATCGGTCATCTCCTTCTCGAAGGCAGCCACCGCCTGCGCGTTAACGATCGGATCAGCCGCGCCGTGGAGCGCCAGCACGTGGCCCTTGATCTTGCTGGCTGGCGCCCGGATTTGGTGTAGCAAGCGAGCCATGGAATGTCACGATGTCGACCAGCGGCGCGCCGCTGCGCGCCAGGTCGAGCGCTGGCGCTCCGCCGAAGCAATAACCGATGGCTGCTATCTTGCTCGCATCGACTATAGGCGAGTGACGCAACTGGTCGAATGCCGCCAGTGCACGCTGCAGCATGAGCGGACGGTTGTCCTTTGCATATTTGGCTGATTCGGCGCCAGCGGCCTGCGGCGTGTCGGGCCGAATTCCCCTGCCATAGATATCGGCGACGAACGCCACGTAGCCCATCCTGGCGAGTTTCTCCGCCACGTCCTTTTCGTGCCCGGACGGTCCCCAATAGGCGGGATAGATCACCACACCCGGCCGTTTGCCGTGAACGGCCGTGTCATAGATCAGCCATCCCTCTAGCACCGCGCTACCCTTCGTGTAGTCGACTGTCTGCACCTTGATAGCGGCGTTCGACGAGCCGGTTGTGAAGGCAAAGCCGCAGAGCGCAGCGAGCAAAGTCCGCATTTTCATGAATTTCCTCCCCTTCATCGCAGTCCAGTCTCCGGCCTCTTTAGTCTAAGGCCATGATAGCAAGTCGGGGGGACCCGGCAAACTGATGCGGGCGTCGCAAGAAGTCTGCCGATTCTTAACATTGGGAAATAACCAGGCGGCGCTCTGTCGCGACCAATCCGATGAAAATACCTTTGGCGTTCTCACGGGCTGCGATATCTCAGAGTAGGCTTCGAGGAAAACGTCTCTCTGCCGAACGGATAGCCAGCGAACGAAACTATAGCTCGTCAAGACCATGGCTGAAGTTGCGCAAAGTTCGAAGAGAGTTGCCGACCGGGTCGCCAGCACTTTGCTCATGTGCCTTGACCCCGCGGGTGCTGCTTGCCTAGGAGCCCGATGGCGCCAAGGGGCGCGCGAGGTAGCTCGCCCCACGACGCTCTTGTTGCGCAGACCAGACAGTACGACCTGGTCTGTCGCAGGCTTGCGTCAGGTTCTACTCGCGACGACCCAAAACCAGCTGCAATTTCGTAATTTGAACGAATTACAGGCTAGCTCGGCTTAGGTTTCCAGCCGGTGGGATTAGGCGAAGCCTGCGCGTGAGCGTCGCGGACGCTTGTTGTTCCAGCTCGAGCGGCGGCTCGCGATGGCGCCGCGCGAGAAAGACGCGAAAGGATAGCGAAACGATGCCGGATGGGTGCGCAAAGCCGAGCGGCGTCACCCGCGGGGAGATTTTGCAGCGGGCCCGGGCATTGGCACCGCGCTTCGCCGAACGTGCCGAGGCCGCCGAGCAAGCCCGGCGGATTCCGCCGCAATCCGCCAAGGACATGCTCGAGGCAGGCTTCGCCCGCATTCTGCTGCCGCGGCGGATCGGCGGTTACGGCCTGGGCTTCGATACATGGTACGAGGTCACCTGCGAACTCAGCAAGGCCGACGCCTCGCACGGCTGGTGCGCCGGGCTCCTTATCCATCATGCGCACCTGATCGCCCAGTTTCCGCAAGCGGCGCAGCAAGCGCTTTGGGCCGAGGGTCTCGACGTGGCGGTCGCTGCCTCGTTCGCGCCCAGCGTCAAGGCCGTGCCGACAGACGGCGGTTATCGCATTTCCGGCGTCGGCTCGCCGTTCGCTAGCGGCGTCGATCACTGCACGTGGGTGGTACTCGGCGGCATGGCGCAGGATGAACCGACGCCGGAATGGAAATTCTTTTTGGTTCCGTCAAATCAATACACGGTTCGCGACACCTGGTTTACCGCCGGCATGCGGGCGACCGGCAGCAAGACCGTGATCACCAGCAACGTCTTCGTGCCGCACGGCCTAGTGTTGCGCCTGATCGATCTGCGTGACGGAAAAACCCCGGGCGGCGCCCTTCATGACGGCGTTATCTTCCACACGCCATTCTTCTATTATGCGCCAATCTCGTTCGTGGCGCCGATGATCGGCTCGGCGCAGGGCGCCTATGAAACGTTCCGCAGCTGGACCAAGCCGCGGAAGGCGCAGGATGGCAGTTCTCTTGCCGAGAAAACCGCGGTGCAGGTGGGCATGGCGCGCGCCGCCGCCGATATCGACGCCGCCGCGCTTTTGGTGCGCCGCGCCGTAGGCGTGACGGACGCGCCGCAGGATTATTCGCCGCAGCTCTTGGCGCGCTCGGTACGCGACTTTGCGCGAGCGGCCGAATTATGCGTTGAAGCGATCGACACGCTCCTGGCTTTGAGCGGCACCGCGGGCTTTGTGATGTCGCATCCAATTCAGCGCGCATGGCGCGACATTCATTTAATGGCTATGCATATCAGCCTCAATGTCGAGACCAATTTCTCGCATTTTGGCCGCATGGAACTCGGACTCGGGCGCGACACCGGCCGCCCGTATTTCTAACTTCACGAGTTATTGTCTATAGCCGTCATGCCCCCGGCCCTTGTGCCGGGAATCCATGTCTTAGCGGCCGTCCCAGGATCGATGACTCGACCACCATCTCGCGGCTCAAGGCGCGCGGCACGCTGCCGAAATGATTAGCCAGGGCTTCAACGCTTGGACGTCAAGAGCTCCGAAATCGGCCGGGCCTCTCCGTTGGCAAGATCGACGCGAGCACCCGCCGTCTCCCGTCCCAGTCGACGCCAATCGCGTTCAAAACCGTCTGGCTACCAAAACCGTCTGGCTACCGATGATGCGGCGTCGGACTTTGCGTGCCGACGGAGGCTTTGGTCGTCAATGGTACCTACCCAAGAATCTGCCACGCATCGGCGTTCAATAGCCAAGCTCAATGCCAACAAGCGTGCACAAAGAGGGCAGAGCGGCCCCGGAAAGTTCCCGACTGCGCTGCGGCTTTGTTCGGTATCAAAGCGTGCAAATCGGAGAAAACAAACCGAGGTGGCGGGGCATTCGAACCTCCGCACGGCGGACTCGACCATCCGCTGATTTTAATCGCAAACCAAAGACTATCTGAAATCGACGATTTTAGTCAGTGTAAACTTCTCCGAAGCTATGATAAAAAGGATTAATTGTGACGTTGTATCTGAAGGAGCCAGGAACAATTATCATATCAGTTATATACAATTCTCATTGGTTGGCTGTCATGTGCGGCTAGGCCTATCCTCCTAGTTCTTCTCATCACCGGCGTAATGCGGTGAGTGCTCGGTCGCTCAGGGCACTCGGGCTCGATCAGCTTCAAGTGAGAGAGTGACGGTGCGGGCGAGCGAGATCGCCGATCCAGTGGGGTCGGTCTTTTTCATATTTTACGGCCGCGGCGGCGGCGGTATGCTCCCGCTCATTAGATAACACAGAGGGAGGACACGATGTCCGCACATCAGCTTTTCGCGTTGAGTGCCGCAACCGCCTTGTTTGTCGCCATGTCGCAGCCCGGCTTGGGCCAAGAATTGAAGAACAAGCCGCTCTCAGTGACCACGCCCGACGGGCTGACCATTTCGGCGCAGGAATGGGGCAACCCGAACGGCCCCGGCATCGTCTTCATCCACGGCTTTTCGCAGAGCAATCTGTCTTGGATGCGCCAGACCCACAGCAATCTAAGCAAGGAATTCCACATCGTTACCTATGATCTGCGTGGCCATGGCAATTCCGACAAACCGCTCGAGGCGGCGCGTTATCGCGACGGCAAGGCCTGGGCCGACGAGGTGCAGGCGGTGATCGATGCCGCGGGATTGAAGCGCCCGGTGCTGGTCGGCTGGTCCTATGCCGGAAGAGTGATTTCCGATTATGTCACCAACCGCGGGGCCAACGGCATTTCCGGCATCGATTTCGTCGATGCTTCTATCAAGCTCGTTCCCGAATTTGTCGGCGATAACCTGAAGAACCTACCACTGATGGCGTCGGAAGACTTGCTGACCAACATCACCGCTACCCGCACCTTCCTGCACGGCTGCTTTTCCAAGCAGCCGAGCGCCGACGACTTCGAGACCATGCTCGCCTTCAACATGATGGTGCCGCCCAAGGTGCGTGCCGGGCTGGGCGGTCGGCCACTCGACGCCACCGCTGTCATGTCGAAGCTCACCATCCCGGTGCTGGTGACCCACGGCGCCGAGGACAGGAACGCCAAGGTCGACACGGCGAAATACACCGCCTCCGTAATTCCCGGCGCCAAGCTCTCAATCTACGACGGCATCGGCCACTCGCCATTCTACGAGGACGCCGCGCGGTTCAACCGCGAGCTTGCCGCCTTCGTGCGCATGGCCAACAAGGCGAATTGACGGACGCTATTAGGGCGAAGCCCACATAGACCGACAGGTGAGATTCATCTGTCTGCGCGCCGCCATGTGGCTAAAATCTGGAGTAACTGGCATCGGCTATGAAGAACTTGGCTATTACCTCTTAAGGCGGCGCTCTTAAGGCGGCGCTCCGCACCGTGGCCTAAGCCAAAAAGCTCGGCCGTAGGCGGAAACTGAGCTGCGCGAAGTCTTAAAGCGCGTGGCGGAAAGCGAGCCGCTGCGGCAGATCGCGCTGAGCTATGGGGGTCGATCTCTCAACGATCTCCCGCTCGAGGCGAGGGACGCGGCAGAAGTCTGAGAGCGGGCGCTTTGCGGGGTTTGGCGTGCGGGGTTGGCTGGGTCGGGCGGCCACAACTAAATCAATCACTTAGATGATCTTTTAGAATCCCGATCCACCGTCGCCCTAGACTGACGCGACAACGTAAGGGAGCTACGGCCGAAGGACCGTACCCGTGCAGAGCCGCGTCCGACCGAATGATGGGGCCCGCCATGGTTCGCAGGCGCGTCGACACGCCACTTTAATCGGTTGCGCTTGCAGCCACTTCTTTCTACAAACAGTGCGATGAAGCATTCGGCGGATAGGTAAAGGCATGCGCCAGACAATCAGATCATGGCTGCTCGCGACGGCGCCACTGGTTCTCATTGCGGGACCGGCAATGGCGCAGCAAAAAACCATCAAGATCGGCTTCGTATCGACCTTCAGCGGCCCCGCCGCCGCCATCGGCAATGACATGCGCAACTCGTTCGAACTTGGGCTAGACCACCTCGGCCGCAAGTTCGGCGGTCTGCCGGTCCAGGTTATCTACGAGGACGACGGGATTAAGCCGGACGTCGGTGTGCAGAAGACCAAAGAGCTGATCGAGTCCGATCACGTTGATTTCATCGTCGGCTATATCTGGTCGAACGTGCTGGTCGCTTCGCTCAAGCCGCTGGTCGACTCCAAGACCATGACGGTCGTGACCAATGCAGGCGCCTCCGAGCTTGCGGGCCCGATGTGCTCGCCCTACGTGTTCTCGACCTCATGGCAGAACGACCAGACGCCGGCGGCAATCGGCACCTACATGAATCAGAAAGGCGTCAAGAGCGCCTTCCTGATGGGACCGAACTACATTGCCGGCAGGGACATGCTGCATGGCGTGCAGACCACTTTCAAAGGAAAGATTGTAGGCCAGGAGCTGACGCGCTGGCCGGATCAGCTCGATTTTTCCGCCGAGTTGACGGCGGCTCGCGCTGCCAAGCCCGATGCAATCTTCGCATTCTATCCGGGCGGTGCCGGCATCCAGTTTGTGACCCAATATGCGCAGAGCGGGTTGAAGGAGCAGATTCCACTCTACACCGCGTTCACCATCGACGACCTGTCGCTGCCACGGCTGAAGGACCTAGCTGTCGGCGTGCCCGGTGCGCAGAATTGGGTGAATGACCTTCCCAACGCAGCGAACAAGAAATTTGTGGCCGACTATCACGCCAAATATCATTCCTCACCGTCATTCTACGGCGCGGACACCTACGACGCGGCGGCGTTGATCAACAGCGCCGTCACGGCGGTGCACGGCGACCTCAGCAACAAGGAGGGCATGCGTAAGGCGATGGAGAAGGCTGATTTGAAATCGGTGCGCGGCAATTTCAAATACGGAAACAATCACATCCCGATCCAGAACTTTTACCTGCAGGACGCCGCTAAGAATGCCGACGGGAACTACTCGTTGCATACTGTGTCGCTCATCGTCGCCAACGATCAGGACAGATTCCACGACCAGTGCCCAATGAATTCCACGACCAGGGCCCAATGAATTAGGATTTGGCGCGAATTGCTAAACCCTTGTAACCAGATGCCTGCCCTCGCGCCGAGCGGTAGGGAAGATTGGCGCACTATCGCCGCGGCGATATGAGCGGATAGGGGTGGTTGCTTCGGATACCGTTTCGCAATGGCGCGCGAACGACCCGGCTCCGTACCACTCCGCGCGGCACGCTTTTGCAGCCGCGGGGAGGAGAATGCAGTAATACGCCATGCTGTACTTCATCGAACAGTTCCTCAACGGCGTGCAACTCGGAATGTTGCTGTTTCTGCTCGCCGCGGGGTTGACGCTGATCTTCGGCATCATGGATCTGGTCAACTTGGCACACGGCTCGCTCTACATGCTCGGCGCCTATTTTGCCGCCACGTTGGCTGCGGCGACGGGGAGTTTTGTCCTCGGCGCCCTTCTTGCGCTGATCGCCACTGCGATCTCGGGAATGGCACTGGAGGTGATTGCCATCCGGCCGCTCTACGGCCGGCCCCATCTCGATCATGTACTTGGCACGTTTGGGCTGATCCTGTTCTTCAATGAGCTGGTGCGGCTCGTATGGGGCCCGGCGGGCATGACGCTGTCGCTGCCGAGCGAAATGCTCACCGCGGTGCAGATCATTCCCGGCATCTATTATCCGCTCTATCGCCTCGTCATCATTCTAGTCACGCTCGCGGTGACGGCGCTGCTGTACATTCTTGTCATGCGCACCCGGCTCGGCATGCTTATCCGCGCCGGCGCTTCGAACCGCGAGATGGTTGGCGCGCTCGGGGTCAACATCAAGCTCCTGTACACGCTGGTGTTCGGCCTGGGCGCCGCGCTTGCCGGGTTTGCTGGACTGATGCAGGCGCCGATCCTCACCGTGCAGATCGGTATGGGCGAGAACATTCTGATCCTCGCGCTGGTCGTGATCGTCATCGGTGGGATCGGCTCGATCCGCGGCGCGTTCGTGGCCGCGCTCATCGTCGGCCTTATCGATACGCTCGGCCGCGCGTTCCTGCCCCCGCTGCTGCACGCGGTGTTGAGCACCAATGCCGCGTTGACGCTCGCGCCGGCCCTGTCTTCGATGTCGATCTACATGCTGATGGCCGCCATCCTGGTGGTCAGGCCGGAAGGTCTGTTCCCGGCGCTAAGCCGATGAAACCCGCACTCGAAGTCCCTCACAAGACAGCTCCCAGGTTTTCGCTCGATCCGACCACGGGTCTGCTCGCTGCCGTGCTTTCGCTCCTCGCGCTGGTGCCGCTCTACGCAGCGATTACCGGCGAGCCGTTCGCGCTCACCTTGTTTACCCGGATCGTCATCATGGCGCTCGCCGCAGTAAGCCTCAATCTCATCATGGGCTACGGCGGGATGGTGAGCTTCGGCCATGCCGCCTATCTTGGGATCGGCGGCTACGCGGTCGGCATTTTGTGGAAGGAAGGGTTGGGTTCCGGCTTCGTGCAATGGCCGGTCGCCATCGGAGTCTCGGCGCTCTTCGCGCTCGTCGTCGGCGCCCTGACCCTGCGCACGCGCGGCGTCCATTTCATCATGATCACGCTCGCGTTTGCGCAGATGGTCTATTATGTGGCAGAGGGCCTTGACCGCTACGGCGGCGACGATGGGCTGACAATAGGCCATCGTAGCACATTCCACGAACTCATAGATCTCAATAACAATACGCTGTTCTATTATCTGTGTCTGGTGCTGCTGCTGGCCAGCGTCTATCTCGTTTCACGACTGGTCAATTCTCGCTTCGGTCTCGCGATCCAGGGCGCGCGTTCCAATGAGCGGCGCATGCGTGCGCTCGGCTTCCCGACGTTCCGCTACAAGCTCGTCTGCTTCGTCATCGCCGGGGCGCTGTGCGGCCTCGCCGGCGCGCTGCTCGCCAATGATACGAATTTCATCAGCCCTGCGCTGATGTATTGGACGCGATCGGGCGATCTCATGGTGATGGTGATATTGGGCGGCTTGGGTTCGCTATTCGGACCGGTGATCGGCACGGTAAGCTACCTGCTGCTTGAAGAGGCCTTGTCGCGCGTCACCGAATTTTCCGGCCTGATCATTGGCCCGGCGCTGCTTCTGGTTGCGATCTACCTGCGTGGCGGCATTGAAGGCGTCTTCCGCAAGACCGCGCCATGACCGGACCGCTGCTTCAGACCAAAAATCTCACCAAGCACTTCGGCGGCGTTATCGCCGCCGATGCCATCAGCTTTGAACTTTCAAGGGGCGAATTTCACGCCTTCATCGGACCGAACGGCGCCGGGAAGTCGACGCTCATCGGCCTTCTGGCCGGAGAAATTGCCGCGGAAGCTGGCGCCATCCGCTTCGATGGCAACGACATCACCCGGCTTCGCGTCGACCGCAGGAGCCGTCTGGGGCTCGCGCGCTCGTTCCAGATCACGTCGCTGTTTGCCGAATTCAGCGTGCTCGACAACGTGGCCTTGGCGGTACAGGCGCATGCCGGCCACTCGTTCCATTTCTGGAAAGACGCGCGATGCGACAGGCTGCTGCGCGAGCCGGCGCGCGCCGCGCTCGCACAGGTTAGCCTCGAGCCGCGTGCCAACACTCGCGTTGACCGGCTGAGTCACGGCGAGCAGCGTCAACTGGAAATCGCAATGACGCTCGCCACGGGACCACGTCTGCTGCTGCTCGACGAGCCCATGGCCGGGCTTGGGCCGGAAGAGTCCGCGCGCATGCAGGACATGCTGAGCCGGCTGAAGGGCGGGACGACCGTGCTCCTCGTCGAACACGATATGGCAACCGTGTTCGCGCTCGCCGATCGCGTCACCGTCCTGGTCTATGGCCGTGTCATCGCCTCGGGGGAGCCAGCGGCGATCCGCGCCGACCCCGCCGTCCGCGAGGCCTATCTCGGCGAACAGGAAGCGCGCGGCCATGGTTGAGCGATCAGCTCTGCTCGAAGTGTCCGATGTCGAGGCCAGTTACGGCTTGAGCCGCGTGCTCTTCGGCGTTTCGCTGAAAATCGCTTCGGGCCAGGTCGTCTCCCTGATGGGCCGCAATGGCATGGGCAAGACCACGACCGTGCGCTCGATCATGGGGCTGACGCGGGCGAACGCCGGCTCCATCCGGTTTGGTGACCGCGAAATTCGCGACCTGCCGCCCTATCATGTCGCCAAGCTCGGCATCGGCCTCGTCCCCGAGGGGCGGCAGGTGTTTCCCAACCTGACCGCGCGCGAAAATCTGGTTGCCACCGCGGCCAACCGCCGCCTCGCGGCGGATCCGTGGACGTTGGAGAGGGTTTTCGCCTTGTTTCCAAGGCTCGCCGTGCGCGCCGGCAGCATGGCCAATCTGCTGTCGGGTGGCGAACAGCAGATGCTCGCCATCGGCCGCGCGTTGATGACCAACCCGCTCCTGCTCATTCTCGATGAGGCGACCGAAGGACTGGCTCCGCTCATTCGCGAGGAGATCTGGCGCTGCTTGCAAAGCCTTCGCGCGGCGGGCCAGGCGATCCTGGTGATCGACAAGAACGTCGATGCGCTCACCCAGATCGCCGATCGCCACACCATCATCGAGCGCGGGCGCGTGGTCTGGAACGGCAGTTCGGCGGAGTTGAAAAACTCCGCCGACATTCAACACCGCTACCTTGGCGTTTAATGGATCCCGGGATTCGCGACGACAGCAGTATGGAGGTAGCCCTGCGGGAACCGAACGGCTCGCCGGCCAGGCCGAACCGGGGTTCGGCAGATGTCGCTTCTCGGAGGGGTCAGGCGCTTCGGGCAATCGAATCATGCACGGCCGGCGCAAACCCAGGGTGAGACGGTTATCATGTGGACACTGAGCAAAGCGCAAGCTGCCGACGCAGGCCCAACAAGGAGCGCGCTACCGATAAAGCACCTCAGCACTTACGCCGCGGGCGCGTCCCCATCCGTGACTCGCGAACGAGACGGGTCAAAGAAAGGAACCGGGTGCCGTCGCTTTCCACCTATTGCATCGACTGAATAGGCGGAATCTTTGCCTTGAGCCTAGCGATGCTGTGCTGCGTTACCTGTGCCGCCCACGCCGAATTTACAGCTGGCGGGAGTCCAAGCGTCGTTAGATCCAGCCCCAGGTTGGTTACGTAAAGCCATTGGCCGTCCCGGCTGAAGGCGGGACTTGCGGGAAACAACAGACCGTTGGTCACGCCCCCGTTGACGCCGTCGAAATCGCCGAGTTTCGCAATGGCCTTTCCGGTCGGGTCTACGACCACGATTTCGTCGGCCTGGTTGGCCGCCGCCCAGATGTTATCGCCGCTATCGACTATGAGTTCGTCGCAGCCATTGATGCTGTTTGTAAACACCACTGGTTTGTCTGGGGTTGCGACTGGAATTTTGACGATCCAATCCATCGCCGTGTTGCACACAAACATGGTATCGCCCGCATTATTGAATTCGACACCATTTGCACCGAAGGGTGGGACACCCTCGGGTGGCTGACCACTATTTGGCATAAGCGTGGGATCGGGACCTGCCCAGATTGTTGCTGGCTGCGACGGCGAGCAAAAATTCCCGAGCGACGGCGGCGTGTACTTCCAGATGATGCCGTTGAATGAATCAGAGATGTAGACATTGTTTGCAGCGTCGATTGTTAGGCCGTTCAGGCCAGCGGTTGCTTGGTATTTTGAACCAGTGAGCGTAATGCATGGGCTGGCGTCGCCGTTATTAGGATTAACCGCCAGGACTTGGGCGGCCCCGAAGTCGATCACCAATAGTGAAGTTATAGCTGCGTTGGACCCCGGCATGACCTCGAGCCCGAGCATCGCACTCGACGACCCCGCGATAGTCACCTGCTTCAGCAGGTGGCCTTGAGGGTCAAAGGTGAAGAGCTTTGAATTCTCCCCTGGGACGGGAGCACCACCGGAAAGGTGAAAGCTTGGAGAATAGACCTTCCCGTCAGGACCAACCGCGAGACCTTCCACCATAGCGCCTGATGGTATCAGCGCAAAAGTCTGCACGGCGCCGCGATTCCATGCGGCTGATGGTGTGATTGAGATTACAATTGCCAAGCCGACACAAGCGAGTGCCGTTAGGCCGAGCCGTCCCTTGCTCTCAAGCATGTCCTCTCCCATTTCACGAGTGTCTTTACGCAGCGAACTCTACGAACTTGCTGGCCATGCAACAAGGCCGCCGCAGTGCTCAATGTCGGTACCGTCATTGTCAACAGCGCAACCGTGCGTCATTGCTGCCTCCGGGTCAGCGGCAAACGCAGCCGCCGCCGCCCGCGGCCTAATCGCCCTAACTCGCTGCGCGCGATGACGCGCTCTGCGAATTCGGTGACGGTCGCGAGCTTGAACGCCGCCCTGTTTTATTGGCAAGGTCTCTCGCGGATCATTTTGCAAAACCGTTGTCTTGCTGCACTCTCAAATCGGCCAACCGCTCGGCGGCCGACTGGCGCTCGGCCACTAGCGTGGCGCGGGAGGCGCTCCGTCGCCCGGTGTGCGACAAATTAAATTAGCATCCAGCCACCCGCAGCGACAAAGGCCATCCCCGCAATCCGCGCAATGAGACGGCCGGACGGAATGACTTTCTCAAGCAGGATAAGAATCGCAAGCGTAGCAATCCAGAAGAGATTCATGATGCCGAGCACGAAGAGGAGAACCATCATCGCCCAGCAACACCCGACGCAGTAAAGACCATGACGCCAGCCAATGCTGAGCGAACCGGCCGCATCGCCGCGGAAGCCGCCGCGGCTTAATATGAATGTAAACGGCGACTGGCAATGAGACAGACAAGCATCCTTGAGCGGCGTCCATTGATAAAGACCGGCAAGGATCAACACGACACCACCGAGCGTGCCACTCGCGGCGGCCATCATTGGCGTCAGCAAAGCTGCGCGTTCCAGCGCCCATTGCGCCGAGCTCGCCGCCACCGAGAAAGTGATCCACGCCATCAAATAGCCGCCCGCAAACCAGGCGGTCGAGGCGAACGGCCGGCCCTCCGCAACGGCCTGGCGCCCGATGGCCGCGTAGATAAGGATGGCCGGCGCCGCCGAAGGGGTCATCATGCCGATCATCATCACGACCCACATCACGAACACGTAGCCGAACTCGATCGGCTTCCAGGGCGCGCTCACCGGCATCATCAGCGCTTGGCCGGCAGGGATCATGCGATAGCCGGCCATGTCCATGCCGCCCATAGCCATATCCTCGGCGAGCCAGACGAGATCGAGCCAACAAAGCGCGGTGAGTAGGCCGAGCGCCGCGACAATGATGGCGCGGTCGCGGCGCAGGACAGCTTCGAGCGCCGGCGCATTCATCGGCGATCAGCTCGACCAGCGGATCGGCGCGTAATGACCGTTCTTACCGGAATTGTCCCAGCGCATGCCGTGATCGCTGAACGTATTGCCGGCCGCTCCCACCGCGAAGGCCAGCTTGTCAGGACTGACCGGATGGCCGGTGTTGGCCCACATCTCGCCGCTCGGGTGTGCCGTCGGCAATGGATCGACCGTCATGCGCAGAATATCCGGAATTTCCGCGGAACGCTTCTTGCCGTCGACATTGTACGTGATACGGACCTTCTTCACGCCAAGGTTCTTACCGATCAGCGGCGCGAACTGCGCCATCGGGCCACCGACTGCTCCGGTGAAGATCGCCCCGAGCGCTTCCGTCTGCTTATCGTCGGCGCGTTCGTCGATGTAGGCGGCGACGGACCAATTGCCCTCTGCCATCGGCCCCGGCGTATGCACCGCGAGCGCGACGTTGAGGCCGTCAAGGGATGTGCCGTCAAAGCTCCCCTTGTCGATATGGAAGATCAAGACGACGTCGCATACGCCCTCGGTTGGTCTTGAGGTCAGGGGTGCAGATTTCGATACGAGACAGGGACAGACGACGCTGCAGTTGCAGTTCTCAAAATAATCTCCCGAAATGTGCCAAGCTGCTGCCATGGTCGCGCTCCTCCTTTGCAGCACGCGCAGTTAATAGCGCCGATCAGGTAGCGCTACACAACCAATGACAATAAGCCATTTCCGGGGTCGCAGAAAGCTTGCTCGCAGGTGAGGCACTATGGCGCCTCGGCGGCCGCCTTGCGGCGTTTCTGCCGCCATTGGCCGAATCCGGTGAAAAATTTGCGACCAAGCGGCTTTCCTGCCTGCTCTTCCTGCCACAGCCACTCCAGGTCGCGATCGCGCCGCATAAGAAAGCATTTCCAGATCACCTGTTCCTCCATTGTCATTCTGCTCTCCCTTTTTCGTCCTCTGACAGTGAATTGAGGTTTCGCGTGCGCATGAAATCGGCGAGCACGTCACGCTCGGCGTTGATTGCCTGGGTCACCCGCTCTTCCGCGCGGTCGAGTGCCGCGGTGATCATCGGCCCTTCGAGCACGTCGATCGCCGCCTTGTAGGCGTCCTAAAGCCGCGATTTCCCCATCCCGATCATTTCGCGTCGGCCCGCAAACGGCGGCGGCTCGCCGAACGGGTCGAATTCCGTCGTTGGCACTGCCGGCATGTTGAGGAGCGCTCGGTAGAGCGCCCCGATATTTTCCGGCACCGCCATCCAGACCCTGATCTCCGCAGTGTCCTCTTCTGTATCCGCTTGCCGCAAGCAATGACGCTGAACCGCCGGTCGCGCCCTGGCAGTTTCACCACGTCGCGGTGATTTGTCGCGATCATCACGCTCGTTGCGGACCTCTGCGCGTAGGCGTGCTGTCCCTTCGCCTCGAAACGCCGCCGCGCCGTCGGTGACGGATCGACCGAGTTCTTCAGTACCTCGTAGTTGAGCCGGCGCTGTGCCTGTTGCTCCCCGTCCTCGGCGACCGCCTCGTTGACCACCGCGCGGTCGCACCTCCCGCATCAACGGGCAGCACGTCAACGAAAAGCCATGAACCGCGCATCGGGCGTTTCCTCTACGCAGTCAATCAGGCGGCGGCCACACGGGGTTCAATATCGGTCTACGACATCAGTGCCGGGCATCGCCTTGTTAAGACCATCGAGACCGTTCGTGACGTTGACGACGTGAGGGGGGTCGCCGCTAGCGCGGCGACCGGCCGGCTGTACGTTACCTACCGCACCCGCTCGGGCACCGGGATGATTTACTGCCTGAATGTCTACGATGATGTTGTGCTCTGGAATCGCGCCATTGATCCTGGCGTCGATCGGCTGGCAGTTCATCCGGGCGGGCAGCTCTTGTAGGTTCCGAGTTGGGAAGGCAGCTCGGCCCACTTTATCAACGTCCTAAATGCCAGCACGGGCGACCTCGTTCGCAAGGTGTATTTCTCTAATCGATCGCACGACACCCCGTTCCCGATATCTGGGCCGCTCTTTCAGGAGACCAAAGCCGAGGACGGAAGTGGAAAATACCTCTATTTGATCGATCCGCAGAGCTACGCGATCTCACGCATCGGTCCTTACGCCGGCATTCTCGGGCCCTATGCGGTTGATGGCATGAGCCGCTACGTAGTGAACAACGTGACCGGCCTGTGGGGGATGCAGGTTGCCGAGCTCAAGAGCGGCCGCATCATCACCGCCAATTGCGGAGCATCCGCCCGGCGAGCCCGGGCTGCTGGACGGGATTGGGTGAACGCCCGACGAGCGCGAGGTGTGGCAGAGCAGCAGCGCGGGCGATCCGCACACTATGTATGGGGCATGCGCGATCCGATGTCCCCGGTCCTGGTGGAGCGGATCAGCATGAAAAGCCGCCGCGGGGCGCATTGGCTGACCTTCAACATCGGAGGCAACTACGCCTATGTCGCGCCCAATAAGAGCACGATGATACCACCGAGGTATTCGACGCTCACACCCACAAGTTAGTGGGCCTGATCGGCTCATCGGAGGACATGATCGAGATTGATTTTACCGACGGCAGGGTCAGCCGCGTCGGCGATCAGTATGGCGGTGGGCGCGTCGGCGCACTTCGACGAACTGATCGATGTCTGACATCGACCAGCGATCCCTCTCGCTGGTGCCCACGTTAAATGCGGAACGTCCATGGGCCAAACACTTTGCAATTCGATCCGTTCCGGCCGTCGTGATCGACGGCAAGTTGGCCTTGCGTTGTGCCGAAAGGGGCATTGGATATTGGCGGCGGGCATGAGCACGGTTCTTAGTTTGGTTGCCATGGCGACCACCCCAATGGGCAGCTTGCACAGTCGAGCGGAACGGCTTAGCGTAGAAGCATTCGGGGAACGCAGGCTCCCGGTCAGACGGCTTCCGTCCAAGCTCTGCGCAACTCTCGCTTTGTCGAGGAGGTTTGCGCATGGACGGAGCATCAGCCCTAGATCGTTTGTGGCATGAGCTGTTGCGGCAGGCGCCTAGCGCGGCCTTCGTCTCGTTTTTCTTGCTGCTATCCGCCTTCCAACATCCAACTGTATCGACAGCCGCACGGGCCGGTGCGAATGCCGCCGAGCCGCTGCGGCTTGATGCCAAGATTCCGCTCGGCCGGGTGCGGGGTCGTATTGATCACATGGCGATCGATGTGGCGGGGCGGCGCCTGTTCGTTGCCGAACTGGGCAACGACAGTATCGGCGTCGTCGATCTTGCGGCACGCAAGAAGGCCCTCACCATCGACGGCTTGGCGGATCCGCAGGGTGTCGGTTTCGTGCCTTCCAAAGACACGATTTACGTTGCCAATGCCCGCGACGGATCTGTGCGGCTATTTCGCGGCGCCGACTACAGCACCGCCGGCCGGATCGATCTCGGCAGCGACGCCGATAACGTTCGCTTTGATTCCGATGCCAGTCGCGTTCTGGTCGGCCACGGCGAAGGGGCGATCGCCGCTATAGACGTAGCGAGCCAGAAGAAGTTCGGCGACACACGACTGCCGGCGCATCCCGAGGGCTTCCAAATCGGAGGCAAACCGAAGCAAGTCTTCGTAGATGTCCCGAGCGTCCATGCGATCGTCGTTCTCGACGGCGTCACGGGACGCCAAAAGGCGAAATGGCCGCTGCGCGAAGGCGGCAATTTCCCGATGGCCCTCGACCCTGCGAACCGCCGTGTTTTGGTCGTTTCGCGCAATCCGCCGCGGCTGATCGTGTTAGGCGAAGACGGCACGGTTTTCACCAAGGCCGACACATGCGGCGATTCCGATGATCTGTTCGTCGATCCCAAGCGCAGCCGCATCTATATCAGTTGCGGCGAGGGAGCGATCGACGTGTTCGCGTCGCAGGGAAACACCTATCGACGGCTGGCGCGCATCCCGACCGTTGTCGGCGCCCGCTCGTCGTTGTTCGTGCCCGATCTTGACGTTCTGTTGCTGGCGGTCCGCGCCACGCTGACCGAAGCCGCTGCTATCTGGATGTTCAAGCCGCAACCTTGAGAAAGGGAGGCGGTCCGATCGTGCGTGATGCTTGTCAGATCGCCAACGTTTGTGGCGCGCGGCTTGTGGTCTTCGCGTGCCTCGTTGCGATGGTGTTGTCGTCTCCCGCCCTTGCTTATCGTCCGTTTGACGGCACCGACGCGTCCGTCGCCGATCCGGGAGAATTTGAAGTTGAATTCCAACCCATCGGTCGTTTGCACGACGATACCGGCACGTCTCTGCTTGCTCCGGACGTCGTGCTGAATTACGGCATGATGCAAGATTGGGAGGCCGTCGTCGAAGCCCGCTTGCAGGAGCCGCTGTCGCCGAGAGGGCCGACCAAATTCATGGCGGCAGGCGCGTTCCTCAAGCACGTCCTGGTACCAGGCGTCCTGCAGGATAAATCCGGACCGAGCGTCGCGACGGAATTCGGCGTTCTCTTTCCCGACAACAACAGTCCGGATTCTGGCTATGGCGCAAGCGTTGCCGGTGTTGTCTCGCAGCGCTGGGATTGGGGAACGATCCACTTCAACGCGGAAACCGCGATCACGCGCCAGCACACCGGGGACGTATTTCTTGACTCCATCGTGGAGGGACCGTCGCAATGGAAGGTTCGGCCGGTCGCCGAGTTTTTTTACGAGAAGGAGTTTGGTCGCGCCGAAACCGTCTCCGCGCTGGTCGGTCTGATCTGGCAGGTCCGTGACAACCTGTCGTTCGACATCGGCATCCGTGAAGCGCTCACAAACGGCAAGCCAGTGAACGAATTACGGGCGGGCGTAACGTTTGGCGTTCCGCTATTTTCGATGAGCCACCCCGAGCGCAGATGACTCATGACATCGCAATGGCATCAAAGACGAGGAGCAAGCACGATAACCGCGTCCAGATGGCTCCGGGTCGGCAATGCCTCGGAGCTCGTTTTTTGAGGCTATGAGAGCTTGCATCCGTGGTGCTGCTCCAATATAATCCCAGGTACCGGGGAAAAATGCAGACTCCCCGTCAGACGGGTTCCGTCCAAGCTCTGCGCGGCTCTCGCTTTGTCGAGGAGGTTTGCGCATGGACGGGAACCAAAGTTTCATCTCACGCTCACAACTTTACGCCACCATTGGCAGCGCTGCCGCGCCTATCGTTCTCGATGTCCGGCGCGAAGGCGACTTGGAGCCCCCCAACAGGCTGATCGTTTCCGCCTGCCGACGCCCACCCGAGGGCGTCGAGGAGTGGGCGCGCGACCTGTCGCGCGACCGGTTGATGGTTGCGTATTGTACACACGGCCGGGAAGTCAGCCAGAAGGCAGCCGCTGCACTGCGGGGATTCGGATACACCGCAGTTTATCTAGAGGGCGGCATCGCTGAATGGGTTCGGCACGGACTGCCGACCCGACGTGAAACCGAGACCATTTCGCACAAATGGATCACGCGGGAGCGGCCAAAGATCGACCGCATCGCCTGCCCGTGGATGATCCGCCGCTTCATCGATCCAAACGCTCAGTTTCTTTACGTGCCCACCGAGAAGGTGATCGGCCTCGCCAAAGAGCTTGGCGCCACGCCTTATGACATCGAGGGTATCGAATTCGCGCACGAGGGTGATCGTTGCTCGTTCGACACCATCATCCGCATCTATGAGATAGCGGACGCTCCGCTTGATCATCTGGCAAAAATTGTGCGCGGCGCCGACACATCGCATCACGACCTGTCGCCGCAATGCGGCGGCCTGTTCGCGATCTCGCTCGGGCTCTCGGCCAACTTCTCGAATGACCATGAGATGCTCGCGCACGGCATGGTGATGTACGACGCGCTCTACACGTGGTGCCGGTCGTTGCAGGCGGAAACCCACAACTGGCCGGCAAAGGCGCCGGCCGCGGCGTGAGGCAGATCGCCACCGGCACGTTGCGTAGCTACTCGCGAATTTGGGTTGAGGGGCGCCTAGCGGGTCGGCGCTCGCGAATAGCGGACAGGCCCCGAAAACAAAGGAGAAAGAATCATGCGTTTGGTTTCTGCATTTCTGTTGGGCGGCGCCATCCTGACGTGGGCGACCGCCGCCGGCGCCCAGGAGGTTGACTGGCAGAAAGTCGACGATTCCTTGGGCCGCAAGGCCGCCGTCGTATCCGGCGACGTGCATCGCTACGGTTTTCCGCGCAGCGATCTCTCCGTGACGCTCGATGGCGTGACCATCAAGCCGGCGCTGGCGCTCGGCGGGTGGGTCGCGTTCAAGCCGATGCATGGGGGAGCCATGGTGATGGGCGATGTCGTCCTGTTGGACACTGAGATAACTCCGGTGCTGACGAAGTTGACCGAGAGCGGGCTCGAAATCACAGCGGTGCACAATCACCTGCTGCGGTCCAATCCGGCCACCTACTACCTGCACCTTGGCGGCCATGGCGATCCGATTGTGCTGGCGACCGCCATCCACGCTGCGCTCGCTCAGAGCAAGACTCCGCTGACGCCGCCCGCCGCGGCCGCCCCGCCGCCCGCAGTCGATCTCGACACCGCGCAGCTCGACCAGATCATCGGCGTCAAGGGCCGGGCGGTCGGCGGCGTCTATCAATTCGGCGTGCCGCGGCGCGATCCGGTCACGATGGACGGAACGCCCTTGACTCCGCCGGGGCCGCTGGGCCTCGCCACCGGCATCAATTTCCAGCCGACGACCGAAGGTAAGGCCGCGATCACCGGCGACTTCGTACTGACCGCTGACGAGGTCAATCCGGTCATCCAGGCGTTGCGCGCAGGCGGCATCGAGATCACCGCGCTGCACAGCCACATGCTGGATGAACAGCCGCGCTTGTTCTTCATGCATTTCTGGGCCAACGACGACGCCGTCAAGCTCGCCAAGGGGCTTCGCGCCGCCTTGGACAAGATGGCCAACAGCAAGAGCTAGGTGCCCCGCAATCGTTGGGCCGCGAAGCGTCGGCCCAGCGACCTTTCCGAGGCAAACGCGATGATCCTCATCTGCTCGGCCAATCACCGGAGGGAACTCTGACCATGGAAGCCGCCCCCAAAAGCGGCCGCCTAACGGAGCTGCTGTTCTATTTTCTTCGTCTCGGCCTACTAGGTTTTGGCGGACCAGTGGCGTTGGTCGGCCAGATGGAGCGGGAGGTCGTCGCCGAGCGCGGCTGGCTGAGCAAGGAGCAGATGCGCGAGGCCATTGCCATCTGTCAGTCGCTGCCCGGACCTCTCGCCATTCAGGTCGGGATTTATATCGCCTATCTGCGCGGCGGCTTCTGGGGCGCTTGGATCGGCGGTTGGGCCTTCATCTTTCCGAACTTTGTCATCGTCGCCGCGCTCGGCGCGCTCTACGTTTATCTCGGCGACCTCAAGCCGGTGACCGCCATCTTCTACGGCGTCAGCCCCGCCGTCATCGCGCTGATCCTTCATTCCTGTCACCGGCTCGCCAAGCTCGGCATGGAAGACCGGCTGCAATGGTTGATCGCGGCGGCGTGTCTGGTAGTGACAGTGATCCTGCAGGCGGAAGTCGCGCTGCTCTTCATCGGCGCTGGCATTGTCGGCATCCTATACTACGGCACCCTTCTGCAACGGCAGCCGCCGCCGGTGGCGATGTCGATCGCCGCGCTGCCGGTGCTCGCACCAGTGGCGTCGAGTTCGACACTGGCGAAGCTGCTTCTTTTCTTTCTCAAGGCTGGCTCGCTCACTTTCGGCAGCGGGCTCGTCATCGTCCCGTTCCTCCAGCAGGGCCTGGTCCAGCAATATGGCTGGATGGATCAGCGGCAATTCCTGATCGCCGTCGCCGTTGGCATGATCAGTCCCGGTCCCGTGGTCATCACCGCAACGTTCGTCGGCTATCTGGTCGCGGGCTTTTGGGGCTCGCTGGTTTCGACCATCGGCATTTTCCTTCCGTCCTTTATCTTCGTTCTCGTCATGGCGCCGTTATTGGCCCGTTATGGATCGCACCCCAACGTGCGAGGCTTTGTCCGCGGCGCGTACGCGGCAGCGATAGGAACCATTTTGGGAGCCAGCATTCTGCTCGGCCGCATCGCCATCGGCGACTGGCTGACAGCGCTCATCGGCGTCGCGTCGCTGGCCGTACTGCTTCGCTGGAAGATGAGCAATCCGCTGCTCATCGCGGCGACCGCCGTTATCGGACTACTCGTGTATCCAATCCTCCAGCCGGACTGGGTAATGGTGAAGTAACCGCGCTGCTCTCGGCCATTGACGAGCAGGACTTTCTTGACTGCTCCTACGGGTTCCGTCCCGGACGCGGTGCACAAGAGGCGCTGGACGAAGTTGGACGCGTCATCTGCCGCGAACCAACATCGGTCGTTCTGGGGTTGGAGATCACCTCCTAATTCGAACCATTGTGCGAGAACATCTCATGGAGATGATTGAGAGGCGGATAAGCGATACCGTCTCGGCCCCGATCCCGCTTACTGGCACAGTCCGCGATTTGCTCGACCAGCCCAAATGATTGCGAGTTGACCGCCCGGCGGGCCTTTACCCCGAAACGCAGCGATACGATAGCTCACAGCGTGCGACGCTTCATGAGGCGACCGTTACTCAGAAGCTCAGAGCTCTTTATAATTGACAAACTTTTTCAGGGTTGTGTCATATTTTGTCGGATCAAGGAGCGGGAGCAGTAACTTAAGCACCGGATTTACAATACGAGAGGTATGCCGAACATAAAGATCAATCGGGTACAGCACGTGTCTAAAATGAAGTTTCGGATCGTAGTTCAGCCCACTACTCCTAAATTCTCTATAGCCATTAGTTATTGCCCATGAGACCATATCTCGATACATCCAGTGATAAAGGTGTAAGTCGAGCGCAACTCGATAATCAAGGCCAATGTACTCTGCATAGAAAGTGGTCTCGTGAATCATACATTCGGCAAATCCAACAACCTTATCGTTCTGCCGCCAGATGAAGAAGCGCACCTTATCAGGTAACAGCCGGCCGAGATTGCAAAAGTACTCTCGCGTCAATTTCTCAAAGTGAAGCTTCGAGCGATTGTAAACCGCAACGTACAGAGGGTAGATATCGCCGATGATGGGTGTAGCGTCACACACGACGCTCATCTCGATCTTTGGTGCCTTTTCCGCCGCTCGGAATTTTCGACGCAGTTTTGTGCGAGTCCCGCTGTTGAGGGCGCGCATCATGTATTCATCAAAGCTCGAAAAATCGATGCTCACCCGGGTCATCGGTAGGCTAGGAAGGCGGGTGAAACCGCGCACCAGGAATTCAGAAAGAGAGGTTCGATAACGCGCCGGAAATTCCTTGAGGACAATCAGTGGCGCCCTAAGATTTCTGGCATGTTCTGTGATGCCAGCCGCAAGAGTTCGCGCCAAAGAGCGGCACGATTCTTCGTCGGCGGCATCAAGATGACCCTCTCCCGCCGCGCAACCAACCATCAGCGTTCTGAGCCGCATGAAACGGGGAAATACAGACCGCAGTCGATCAACCAGGGGTCCCCACTTTGGCCTGACGCCGACCAGCAAATCCTGTTCTAGAATGAAAAATGGCTGCACAGCGCAAATATTACCAGTGCTCTCCCTGATGGCGAAATAGCCATAATTGAATTCTGGATGTATCGTATCTTCTAGCAGTTCGTAATATCGGTAATCCTTGCGTTCCAGTGCAAATGCATGCGACCAGCGTGGACATTTTGACAAATCATTGCGTGTGTAGAGCTCTACTCGATCGATCTTCGTTTCGAGCCTGACAGTCTCTGAAAAATTGGTCATCGCGTTGCGACGCTCGTTGTATTCACCATCGATTAGCTGCATAATCGGCGATATTACTTCTTGTATTTGAACGTACAAGGTCAGCGATATGTCAACTTTGAGTTTGACAAATAAGTTAGAGACTAACAAAAACGTCATGATCATTCGCGATGGGGCGCGGATCACAATCTAGTGAGCATAACGCTTTTCGATGTACTGGGTAAATTTCTGGCGCACTCATCAATTATTGAGCTTCCTCACGGAGTCCATAAGAGATGATGCCGACGACTGTTGTTTCGGGGATAAAGTTAGAAGCCTCCATCGCCCGACAACCTGGTATTCGTGTTGTCAGCGGCGTTAATAGTCCAGTTCTTGCGGGATGGTGTGTTCACCCCCAGAGCGCCCGAGATTGCTGTGGCCTTATAAGCTTCGGCGTTGCGGGCTCGCTTGCACCAAATTTGCGTCCTGGGACGTGGATTATTGGATCGGAGATCGTTTATGGAGAATCTCGGGTCGCTACCCACAAACCGTGGTCAAAGGACATAATTGGAAGAATGCCAGATGCAGTTTATGGAGCAACTGCCAGCGTTTCTACGCCAATTGCGCAACCGGGGGCCAAAGCCGCGCTGCACATTGAAACAGGTGCTGTCGCCGTAGATATGGTATCTCACATCGTCGCGAACGTTGCCGTGGCGCACGGTCTCCACATCGTTGCGGCGCGCGTCATTATTGATCCAGCTGAGCGCGCTTTACCCCGAGCCGCGGTGGTCTCACTCTGTTCCAATGGTGCCATTAATATAGCGGCACTCGTGGGCTCGACGGATACCCGGGCGAGTTCTCGGGCCTACTCAGAGCGGCGTTTTATGCGCTTCTTGCAGGGACTGCCTTAGTTCGTGGGCGCCGCATTCTGCGATCACACATTGCGCTCACCCATAGTAGACAGGAAGTGCTCTCCACAGAAAACTCACTGAGCGGTTCGCGCGAAGTGAATACAGCTGTGCGAAAGGGTGTGTCCCCATGAACATTGCAGAATTGTTCGAGCAGCGCGAGAAAGAACGCTATGCGCTGAATAGCTGCCTTCTCAATGATCAGATGGTGCGTGTCCTCCACGCGATTGGCTATGACATCGGCTTTTGCAAAGGTAAGGGTCAATATCTGTATACTAGGGACGGCAATCGCTATCTCGACCTATTGAGCGGCTACGGTGTCTTTGCCATCGGGCGCAACCATCCCAAGCTCCGGGAGGCTCTTAAGAGCGTGCTCGATGCTGACCTGCCGAACCTTATTCAAATGGATGTATCGACATTAGCAGGCATTTTGGCGGAGCGGTTGCTCACACATGTGCCCTACTTGGACAAAGCACTGTTCGTAAATTCAGGGTCAGAAGCGGTCGAGGCAGCGATTAAGTTAGCCCGTGCGGCCACTGGCCGGACCGGAATTGTGTACTGTGATCACGCATTTCACGGTCTCTCCTATGGTGCCTTATCCCTGAATGGAGATGAGATCTTTCGCAATGGCTTCGAACCAATGTTGCCGGACTGCATTCGAATTCCCTTCAATGACCCATTTGCACTCGAGAAGGCGCTGCACGGGCGAGGCATCGCCGCGTTTATCGTGGAGCCGATACAAGGCAAGGGCGTCCATATGCCCGCCGACGACTACCTTAGAGAGGCTGCCGCAATTTGCCACCGATATGGAAGCTTATTAGTGGCCGACGAAGTGCAAACCGGAATGGGACGCACTGGCCGCTTCCTCGCCGTTGAGCACTGGAACGTAGAACCCGACATGGTACTGTTAGCCAAGACTCTCTCCGGAGGACACGTCCCGGTCGCCGCTGTTCTTACCCGCAGAAAAGTATTTCATAAAGTCTTCGATCGCATGGACCGCGCGGTGGCCCACGGATCGACCTTCGGCACCAATGATTTGGCCATGGCGGCTGCAATTGCCACACTCGATGTACTGGAGTCCGAACGATTGGTGGAGAATGCCGCGCGGATTGGCGAGCTTTTGACACGCAAATTTGCTGAAAAGATTTCCCACCACGAATTTTTGCATGACGTCCGAGGCAAGGGACTGATGATTGGGATTGAATTTGGTCCACCGCGCTCGCTCAAATTGAAAACGTCCTGGCACGCCATAGAGACGTCCAGAAAGGGCCTGTTTTCACAACTGATCACGATTCCGCTCTTCAAAGAGCACAACATACTGAGCCAAGTGGCAAGTCATACAAGCCACACAATCAAGCTCTTACCAGCGTTGGTCCTTTCAGAAGCTGATTGCGACTGGATCGTCAATGGATTCGCGTCGGTCCTTGCCGGCAGCGAACGTGTTCCGGGCGCCATATGGTCACTTGGAAAGACACTGATCGAACATGCAATTCGGGCGACCGCGTAGGTTAACAACGCGAATTGCTACCAGCAGTGACACGTTGCGCCCAGCCCAGCCATACTTGAGCACGATGCCATCAAGATGCACACAGTGTGCGCGCCTCGGTCGGCCGATTGCGGCGCTGACGCTAAATCGTATCCGCGCTGGTCGGTCTGATCTGGTAACTCGGTCGCGTTCGACGTCGGGATTCGTGACGCGCACAAACCGCAAGTCAGTGAACGAACTACAAGTCATGAGTAACGTTTGGTGTTCTGCCTTTTCAATTCCCCCCGAGCGCGGGGCGTGACTAAGATCTCGCAGATCGGCGCGGTAGATCGACGGCATATAGGGAAAGCCGCCGTCGATGGCGCCCCGCGGTGTGCCGCCCGCCGATCTTGGCGCAAGCTACGGAAGTCGCGTTGATGTGATTGCAAAATCGGAATCACCGAAATCGGAGCCATCGCCCATTCGATGCTTCGACAGCATGGCGGGCGATTGGGAAACGGTGGCAGCGCAGCCCGGCGACCTTCGCATGTAAAGCAGGGCCTTATCGCCGCAGATAATGGGACGTCGATGTCATGGAAGAAACTTCGCGCTGGGCTGCCGCCGTTTTCACGATCGTTGGGTATCATCATCGCGGCGCGTCCAAGGCCTGTGTCGGTTGGCTGGGCGTTTGTTGGCCTGACTCGGGGCTTTGCTGTGGTTTTAACAGGTTGCCTGACCCACGATTATGCAATCCTGGCGCAGAATGTGGCTATCAGCATCACTCAATACCCTCGGCATTTATCGCTGGCTGATTTGGCAACGTGAACTTGAGGTGAGCGGTTCTTCAACTTCCACCCCGATGCGGTAGCGCACGACGAAGGCGGCCCCAGCAAACGGTGTAGCTATGGCGTATTCGGATTACGTCGCCAAAGCTGATCGCAACTAAGGGTCTTAAGATCTGTCTGTGAACCGATTGTATTTTGACCCTCGTCAGGCTCCGCCGGAGCGGGCGTCAAATGTCGGAGTAATGCCTTTGCCACTGAAGAGCGTCGTGCCCTGTTTGATGTGTGCGGCGTCACCCGCTTGGTGATCTCGGCCATGTGGGCCGCGGCATGGAAGGCGCGCGTGAGCTGGCGCGTCGTCATCGGCGAAACGGATCGCGACCGGGAAACAGCCAGCCTTGCGGCCGGCCGATGCAATACCAATCGCGCAACAATTCAAGCAGCACGGGTGAGAGCATCGCATGGCCATCCTTGCGGCCCTGCCCTGCTCCACCCGCAGCATCATGCGCTCGGAATCAATATCCGAGACCTTGAGCGCGACGACCTCGGAAACGCGCAGCCCCGCCCCATAGGCGACGCTCAGCGCCGCCTTGTATTTGACGCTTGGGGCCGCCTCCAGCAGGCGCGCCACCTCCTCTGCGCTCAAGACAACCGGCACCTTGCGCTCCAGGCGCAAGGTCGCCAGCGGCCTGGCAAGATCGGCGCGTCCAAGCGTGACGTCGAAGAAGGACCGCAGCGCCGCGACGGTGGCATTGATCTTCGGCCTGCCGGCGCCGCTCGACGCCAGATGCAGCTGAAAGCGGCGCATGTCCTGCGCACTGGCCGTATCCGAGGAGCGGCCGAGAAATACCGCAAACTCCTTGACCCTTTGCACGTAGTCGTGTTGGGTCTTCATCGCGAACTTGCGGATCGTCATGTCTTCGATCATGCGCCGACGCAACGGGCTGATGACTTGCTCGGTCAGGGGATGCTCCTGTCATGGGTGAGGTTGCAAACCCCTCGATCTCAAGACAGGGCGTTCCATCACGCCAGAAGTTTAGCTGTCGGCCACGACGCTCTCCGCAGCTGCTCTACCGCGCGAGCGGTTTAGTCCTTTGACGCAAGGCGGAGGTCGAGCACACGATTTTGCCGTAATGCAAAATCTATTTGATACCGATCGGCGCGTCGTACGGAGCTACTTTGGGAAGTTGAAGTTTCACTCCGCTGATAGGAGGTGTTTCACACGACTGCGTAATTGACCGGACTACTAAGTCGGTCGACGTCCCGCGCGCATCTATCCCAATCGATCTGGCGTAAATTGTGCGCCAAGGTCGATGAACGTTCGCACCTTTGCCGGCAAGAACTCGCTTCGCCCCGGTGCGCTGTCCGGCCCGGTTCTCGCGTTGGTTTTGATGTCGCTTTAATGTCGATTGGGTGACGGCAGCAAAACCTACTGCGACATCGGCTGCTTTTACGGATTTCAATCGGCGAAAACGCCACTTGCTTGCGATGCCTCTCGGCGGCGCTGGTTTGCGGCGCATGCCGGCAGTGAGGTCGGCCCTGCCGGTGTCGGCCACCGCGTGGTGCACGGCGGTTTGGACTGCTCGGCCCCAGTTCTGATCGACGACAAGATCATGGCCGCGCTTGAAGCGCTCGTACCGCTCGCGCCGTTGCATCAGCCGCACAAACATTGTCTCGGCCCTGCCCCGGGTCGTGCCCGAATGTGCCTATGGCAAGGTCATCGTTGCTCATCGCGGCAACGGCGCCAGCATGTGTGCAATCGCCGCGGGCCGTAGCGTTGCCAATGGGCTTTAGCGTCGTGGACGGACTGCCGATGGGAACGCGTACGGGCACGCTCGATCCCGGGGTTATCCTTTATCTGCTCGAACATGACGGGATGAACGCGCAGGAGAGCGAGCAACTTATCTACGAGCGTTCCGGGCTTCTTGGCGTTTCTGGCGAATCGAGTGACATGCGAACCTTGCTCGCAAGCCACGTCCGGCGGCAAAGGAGGCGATCCATCTTTTCGTCTATCGTATCGATCGCAAACTCGGTTCACTCGCGGCGGCGCTCGGGGGGCTCGATGCTATCGTTTTCACCGCCGGCATCGACGAGCACGCGACCGAGATTCGAGCGCGCGTGTGCGTCGATGCTCGGTGGGTCGGTGTCACCCTCGATGACGTCGCCAACAATAAAAGGCGGCCCGCGCATTTCGCTCCCCGCCTTAAAAGTTTCAGTGTGGGTCATACCGACCGATGAGAATCTGATGGTCGCACGCCATGCCCGTCACTTGCTCGATTCGAGAATGACGGCGCGAAAACGGCCATCGACCAACGTTTGCCGTCATATTCAGAGCGAGCCTTCATGATCGCTATTTCGCAGGCGCGTCTGAAGGCGACGCTGCGGCGCACTTGGTCGCCTTTTGGCACGTCGCCACGCACCGATGACGGTCCCAATAGATGCTATTGGAGGTACGGGGGACGTGCAGTCATCGAGCCGAATCGGTCGATCCTGACCCATCTGCGACATTGCCACTGCAACGCGCAACCGTTCGCCTTGCTAGGTGGGCAGAAGCACGGCCGGACCAGTCCATTTGCTGACATTGGCCGACCGAGAAACACTGCAGAGAAATTCCGCTGTGTCAGACTTGCACTACTAGGCTCGCGGTTGTAACTTCGCCGTCGGTGACGTAGTGATTGACGTGTCGGCTGGCCAGATGCTGGCCGGTTTTATATGAATAGATCTCCCCAATGACTCCGCTCCTTCTCAGCTCATCAATGATGTAATCGCGCTCCGCGTTCGTATCCGAATCTGTTGCGTGTGTGATCTGGAACGTGAGCCGCGTTAAAGAGATGCCGGTGTCTTTGGTTCCCGCTCCGACCCAGTGGGCGCATGCTGCGTCAGGCGGACGGTCGGTGTTTAGCCAGAAACTCGCTTTTCCCAGATTGGCCTCAGCATGGTCGAGGCTCAAAGCCCAGAATCGAATGTGATGGCGCTTACGCGGGCTATTGTCGATCGCCTTCTGAAACCCGACGTCCTGACCGCGCCCAAAAAGATAGAGGGTGCTGAACGGGGCTGTCGGATAGGGAGACTTGAATACGAATGCGCGGACCATGCGCCAGGAGCTTGCCAGACCGAGCCGATCGGTCTCTGACCAGCCGGCGAGCTTAAAGGCGGCGTTAAGCTGTTGCAGCGTACCCGTCAACACGAGATTGACCGGGTCGCCGGGCAATCCGTCCCCAGCGATTGTGAAGCGAGGCACACGTTTGCGCAGGAGAATTTTCAGGCCCATGCGAACGATGCGCGGCAGGACAATATAGGCCGCTATTCCATAAGTGACGGCCAGAGCCACCACAGTCGGCAGCCTGCGATCCGTGAACTCGAAGACAAAAACGATCAGCCAGACGGTGAGAATGCCCAGCCCCAGGACCATGACGCGGCGCAATAGGCTTTTTAGCAATCTCACGACCCGGCACCGTGCAGCGATTCATTTACACGTTGAGAACCTGACTAATCTTTATATCAGGGTACAAGGCTGGCGGGACTTCCTTTCGTGGCACGCCGCCTGCGAATGGCGTCATCGGAAAGCCCGGGTCGAACGAACCTCCGACCGGGTCGTGGCCGTCATTTCCGAGGCTACGACACCTTCGGGGCCTTTTCTTGTGGCCTCCGCGCCATCGAATTTTTTCTGAGCGGGAACTGGGAACGAACGATCCGCATCGATTGGCGGCCGATCCTCGATGACCGGTATGCTCGCCCAGTTTTCCTATGTCCGGGCTGTGGCCGCGGCTGCTATCACCTGCATGAGAAAGCTGGGACCTTCCAGTGCCGCGCTTGCTGCCGCTACGATTACAGATCGGGACATCGACAGCGGTTCAGCCCTGCGTTTAGGAAAATCGCCCAGCTAAGAAAAAAGCTTGGGGCTGACTTGCGGCCACTGGCCGAATTACCTCCAAGGCCGCGTTGGCACGCAAGTCGCGTCTATTATGATCGGCTCGCCTCCGAACTCGCGCATGCGGGGGCGGCAGTGTATGATGACCTTGAGGGTTACTCGCCGATCTCGATAAGCGGCTAAAGCCCTGACTGACGAAAGCCCGGATGATCGGATTTACCGCATGCGGCTGCTTGGCAGTTCGCCGCGCGCAATCGCAAACGAGCTTGGGATTTCGGTTGCCGCTGTCGAAGAGGCGGCCGACCGAACAATGGTAAGAGTAGATAACGACTATCGGCTGCGTGCCGTCAGGCTCGATTGGAGCGGCTAGAGGCAATGCAGGCCCGCTTCCTGCGCGATGCGCTGAGCGGTGATCTGGCGGCGGGCCATGGCTCGTTCACGACGAAGTAGCCGAGGACTTGATCGAGCAGGTTACCATCGGCGTCGATCCATCCGGTGGCGGCGACGAGATCGGCATCGTGGCGACGGCGCTGTTGAACGACGGCCGATTTGCGGTGCTGGCCGACCGCTCCACCAGCGGCAGCCCTGCGCGGTAGGGCGAGGCGGTGGTGCGCTGTCATGACGACTTCGACGCCGACGATGTCGTCGTCGAGGTCAATTTCGGCGGCGACATGGCGACCGAAGTGGTGAAGCAGGCTGCCGAGCGCGTGCATCAGCCCGGCGATCGCGAATCGAACCTGATCTGCATCAAAGAGGTTGCCGCATCACGAGGCAAAGCCATGCGCGCCGAACCGATCAGCTTGCTCTACGAGAAGGGCAGGGTGTTGCATCGCCGCGGCCTTAATCGGCTCGAAGCCGAGATGATGGCGTTTTCCCGCGACTGGGATCGCGCCGTTGACGGCTCACCGAACCGGCTCGATGCCATGGTATGGAGCCTGACGCGGCTGTCGAAAGCGATCACGCAGATCCCGATCGCATAAGGGGGCTTGAAAAGTTCGGCGTAAAAACCTCAGCGAATCGGCTTGGTCGGATCAAAAGATTCGGCGGCGCTCTTCTGTCGCATTGGCGCCACACTGACCGAAAAAAAACCTCTTCCGTCAGTCAGATCACAATCTGGGAAAAAAGCCCAATGCCTGCAAGCCTGCGCGCTCGTGGCGCCGCGTAACGTTTTTCGGACAGTCGGCCCGCAGCGGCCGGTCAATGCCGCGCTCCGAGGCGCGAGTACCTCACGGCGGTCGAGGTCGAGAAGCTCATCAGCGCGGCCCGCAGCGGCCGCACGCGCATCGTGACGCGACGCTGATCCTGGTCGCCTACCGGCACAGCCTGCGCACCAGCGAGATCGCCGACTGGAGTGGTCGCAGGTCGAACTCGGCCGCACCGCCACGCTGCATGTTCGCCGTGCCAAGAACGGCAAGCCGAGCGCGCATTCCCTACACGGCGACGAGGTCCGCGCCCTGCGCGAGCTGCGCCGGCAGTCGCCGGACTCGGCCTTCGTCTTCGCCACTGAGCGCGGCGGCCCGTTCACGCCCAACGCCGTCAATTGCCTGGTCAAGCGCATCGGCGCGCGCGCACGCTTCGCCTTTCCAGTGCATGCTCACATGCTCCGGCACGCCTGTGGCTATGCCCTGGCCAATGCCGGCCACGACACGCAACGCATTCAAGATTGGCTCCGTCACCGATCTATCCAGCACACGCCGCCCTTCACGCAATTGAGCGCGGCGCCATTCAAAGACTTCAGGAGGTAAAGAGAGGAGGCTTGAAATTTTGGGCGTGAAGAGGTCAGCGAAATCGGCGGGGGTATCTGGATGATTGTGCGCAGTGGCGGGCTAGTCGAGAACACAGTGAGCTTGGTCTCGTGGGGTGACGAAATGGCAGGAGAACGTAGCCGGCGCCCCAAGCACGAGGCCAGAATTTGCCGACGGACGCCAAACGTCTTGATCGGCGAGACTCCAGTTCTGGTGACCTGGGATGAGCCGATACCAGGTGTTGACCGGCCTTGGTGGTCGTGCCCCGTATGCTCGGCCCGTTGCAGGTTCTTGTATCTGCGCGGTGGCGCGATCGGATGTTGGCGTTGTCTCGGGCTCCGGTTTCCAAGTCGCCACGTCTACAAGCAAACGCCTGGTATTCATCGGATCACTCGTTGGCGCCGGCAGATCAAGGCCGAGGAGCGGCCGTTCGGGTCAATTCCGCGGCGCCCGCGAAATCACGCGGTGGGACCAAATCGTCCAACAAATCCAGGCCGAAGAACCGAAGCTTATCGAGCACCTCAGCGGCATCGTTCACGACCTCGACCGGCGCATTCGTGTTCGCAAGGCGAAGAGGAAGTGGCAGGCTGGCGCCATGAACCGGAAGCGCCGCGAGCTGATCCTGCACAAGGCCGAGCGTGCCATCGCTGACGAGAACAAGCGCACGCTAGCCCAGGTGCATCAGATCTTCGACCAGCATCCGCTTGAGACCGACAAGAAACGATTTCTGCGCCCTGAGCTTGCGCGTGCGTTGTATTCGCTCGATGAGCTTGAGTGCATCTTCCGCGCCAAAGCGCGAGATGGCGACGTTGCGGCTGGCACACTCCCAGTCAAGATCAATGAGCGGCGTTCAAGCTTGTTGGGTTTGAACAGCCCGCCAGGCTTTTCCGTCAACGTGGTGCATGGCCCGCCGCCGCACCAGGAAACGAGCACGGATCGAATCGAAAAAGTCTTAAACGAACTGGTCGAGATGGACAGGAAAGCGAGCGGTTCGGCTGCGGACCAGGACGAGGACCACGCTCCGCCGCCGAACATTCATCTGCAATGCTTTTTCGATTTTCGCGAGCAGCGTTCCTTCATCAATCCCCCTCAATCGCGCGCGGCATCTCTCGGCCTGTGATCGACCGGGGGGATTCGGCGGGCGTGAAGACGTCAGCGAATCGGTTCGACTGTAACGTTGCGGGCCGGCGGCGGTGTCTAAGCTTGGCGGTGTCTAAGCTTAAAGAGTGGCTGCAGTCCGACGGGCTCACGCGATCAGGCTGACTTTGACGGCTTGAGCGTCAGCGCGCTGCGGTCCCGCGTCTCGCTCGCACATTTTGCGGCGTGGGCTTCCCGATTGATCACCTGAAGGTTTGGCAGGCCCCAAAACCCAAGCAGCTTCGGCCAGGAAAGATCCCGGTATTCGTTCCAAACGCGAAATAGCGGAAGCCGGTGATCAACTTCGGCATTCCTCCAGAGTCGTCCGCCGGTCTGGCCGCAACGACGCGCCTGGAGGCGGCGCAGTAGCTTCGCCTGACTACTCGGTGCATTCCAGAATTGCCACGCAACCACACAGGCGCAATGCCAGACCGCGTTTTTATTGGGGCCACTATCCCAAAGATCCACGTGCCAGCCGAAACGATAAACAGATTGACCGCAAACACAGCAGAATCCAGAGCCCTTGCCATATGCTGGTTCGCGATACGGCGCAGGCGGCGTTCGAAAGGACGCTGGTAATCCGTTCCGTCTCTTCCCGAGCCGCCAACTCCAGCCACTCGGTGCTCCGCTTAAGGCTGCGAGCGCGCGCGTGAGGCGATCGGCGCGAATTGGATGGGCGCTCCAATAAGAGTCGATCGCGAACCGCGCTGTTGGTGGCACAAACGGGCGGGAGAGCGCCCGAGATAGAACAGCCGATGGAAAGATGGTCGGCAAAGCGTTCGCGAGGCGCCCGCGCGACCGTCGATTCCTATCGGCTCTCTCGGCTTCCCATTTGGACATAAACGCCCCCGCCGCTGCGACACCATAGTGCCCCCTAGCCGTAAAGCTTTTGTCACCAGCGGAAAGCTCATTGTCATCCATTACCCTCCCAACCCAGCAAACGGATCAGGCCATAGTACTCGCGCCAAACTCACCGCACCGCGCGCGGCCGCATCAGTCGCTATGGGTTATCGAAGATGAGGGGCCCAGTTCGGATAAGCGTTTGGCGGTCTCAGTCACCATGTCTATTCGTCGTTGCAATTTATTTCGCAAATCGGAGATATTGACCTTGTCCGTGACGCGATACCCGTTGCCGACGCGTTCCACATAACGATCCTTCACTAACTCTTGCAGCCGCCTCAGCACCGTCACGCGCGGCAGTTTGAGCGCGTGCGCGATTTGATTTGCACGGACGGGCGAACACATGACAGTGCGCAGAAACACGTAAATTCCAATGGTCCGATAGGTTAGGCTATCACTCTGAGCAGCAAACGCCGTGCCATAGTCGTCCGTTATGGTCCGTAAGGGGCTGAGATACAGTCGAGAGATAAGCATCCGCTCGCGTGCCAACTCGATCCGGGACGGCGGTTTTCCTTCCTCAATCAAAACAAAAGCCGAACCCTGGAAGACGTGCTCTCCACTGTGCGTTTCGTCCTGAGACCACAACGCCTGCTTATCGTTTTGAACTGACATGGACCTTCACTCCGGCTCCGGCCCCTAGCCTATTTTACGCCTAGCCGATCTCTGGCGGTCCAGTGCGGAATTGCACGAGCCTGTGCTTGCGGTGATCACGAACTCCTGACCGCGGAAGTTCCGGCGCATATCTACGCCATGCTGGGGGCGAGCGGCGGAAGCGCCCGCGGCCTTCCTCCACCCGTTGCTGTAGCCTTCTATGCCGGAATCTCCGCAACGTTCCCTCATCAATCCCCATTTCAAACCGGCCCTCCGCCTTTTCTCAGGCCAGTGGTAACTCGCCGTCTGTCGGCGTCCGCTTGTCGAGCCTGGAGCGCGGTGTCAATCGCAGCCGCGTGGCTAGCGTGGCCGCCAATGAGACCGTTTGCCGATGTAGGCGCATCAACTTTGTGTCGAGTGCGGATCGCAGCGCTGCTTCGACTTGTTGCACTTGTAGAATTGTCGTGACATAGCTTTCGAGCAACTCTTCACCGCCCGCGAACCATCCCGGTCGGCGGCTGAGTGTGAGCTTCTCCCATAATCGGCGCTCTGCGTCGGCCCCGGCCGATGAAGGTTACGCCGCTTTGGGCTGTCGTCCCCGGCGTGCATCCAAGAACCGCACGAGAATGGTACAGAGCTTCAAAAGTTGGGCGGGAAGAATTTGCCCGAAACTGCTGCAAGGCTGAAGGTAAAGGAGTCACCAATATTTGAAGGAACGATTTGTGGTCACACATTTTTTCCTTTGTGGTTCGAGAATAGTGATGTCCTCTTCGTTGTGATCTCCTCACCGCGTTGTCTGCTGGTGGCGGAAGTTCTATGCCACTGAATGTCGCTCAAAAGCTGATTACCGCCCATCTCTCCGACGGTTCCTTGAGCGCCGGCACTCCGATCACGCTCACGATTGATCAGACGCTCACGCAGGACGCCACCGGTACCCTTGTCATGCTGACGCTCGAAGCGCTCCAGCTCGATCGGGTGCGCGCTGAAATCAGCGCGCAGTACGTCGATCACAATCTTTTGCAGGTGGATAACCTCAACGCCGACGATCACCGTTTCCTGCAAAGCGCGTGCGGTCGTTTTGGCATTTGGTATTCGCCGCCGGGCAATGGCATCAGCCACGTCGTGCACATGCAGCGTTTTGGGATGCCAGGTAAATCGCTGTTGGGCTCCGACAGCCACACTCCCGCCGCCGGAGCGCTCGGCATGATAGCGATCGGCGCCGGCGGCCTGGACGTGGCGCTGGCGATGACCGGGCAACCGTTTCCGACGACAATGCCCACGATCCTCGGCGTGCGGCTAACCGGTACGCTTCCGGATTGGGTGAGCGCCAAGGATGTAATTTTGGAAATGCTGCGGCGGCGCGGCGTTTCCGGCGGCGTCGGTAAGATTATCGAATATTTCGGTCCAGGGTTGCAGTGCCTGCGCGCCATGGACCGGCACGTCATCGCCAACATGGGTGCCGAACTGGGCGCGACGACCACGGTCTTCCCGTCCGACGAGGAAACCCGCCGTTTCATGGAACGCCAGGGCCGCGCCGGCGATTGGCGTGCGGTCGTCGCGGATTCCGGGTGCCGTTATGATGAGGAGGATGAAATCGATCTATCGCGGCTTGAACCGCTGATCGCCACGCCGTCGAGTCCCGGCAACGTTGTCAAAGTGCACGACATCGAGGGCGCGGATATCTACCAAAGCTACATTGGATCATCGGCAAACCCGGGATGGCGCGATTTTGCGATCGCCGCCGAAATCGTTCGCGGCAGGTCAGTCGCCTCCGGCATCTCCTTCGACGTCAATCCAACCTCGCGGCAAGTCCTGCAGACGCTGATCACCGATGGGCGCCTCGGCGCGCTGGTGGCCGCAGGCGCCCGCATTCATCAAACCGGCTGCAATGGTTGCATCGGCATGGGGCAGGCGCCCGCGGTCGGGCAAAACTCGCTGCGCACCACACCGCGCAACTTTCCCGGCCGGTCCGGAACCGAAGAAGATTCGGTTTTTCTCTGCTCACCGGAAACAGCCGCCGTCTCCGCGCTGTACGGCCGCATTACTGATCCTCGATCGACGCAAATGCCGTATCCAAAACTGGCCCCGCCTCCGGTCGCGGCGGTAAGCACGGGTTTGTTGCAAGCACCGTTGCCGCCCGCCGAAGCGCGGTCGGTCGAGCTGGTCAAAGGAGCAAACATCCGCTCCTTGCCGCAATTCGATTCTTTTCCCGAATCTGTCGAACTTCCGGTCCTATTGAAGATGGGCGACAACGTATCGACCGATGAGATCTTGCCTGCCGGTGCAAAAGTCTTGCCATATCGTTCAAATATTCAAAAAATTGAAGAGTTTGCGTTCGAACGTATCGACCCAACCTATGTTGAACGCGCACGCGCGGTCCGTGGAACAAGCGGCCATGCGATCGTTGCTGGCCGCAATTACGGCCAGGGCTCTTCTCGCGAGCATGCAGCGGTCGCGCCGCGTGATCTCGGATTGCGAGTGGTGCTAGCAAAGGAATTTGCCCGTATTCACCGTCAGAACCTCATCAATTACGGCGTTCTGCCGCTGATCTTCGTCCATCCAGAGGACTATGATCGCTTGCACGTGGGTGATTTGCTGCGCGGGCGAGATTTACGGCGCGCAATCGCGAGCGGCCATGACATTACGCTCGAATGCAATGGCGCGATCAGTGTCAAGCATAACCTCACAAGAAAACAGGCGGATGCGATCCTGGAGGGCAGCCTGATCAATTTGCACCGGAGGCAGCGCGCCGCAAGCTGAAAACCGATGCATGGCCGGAGCGATTTCTGATCTGGAACACTTGATGCACTTTGAAACCCAGGGCAAATCAAATCGTTCACGGCTTATTAAATACCGGGACGCGGATCGCACTTTGTGACAGCTTTGGATTGCAGAAGGAGTTCAACCTTGGATCAAAGGAACTTCCAGACCGAACGGGCTGAAAAATCCTCATCGCCCAACGCAGAAAAATTCCCGCCCGATCTTGACGGCCGCCGAGCAAGGCAGGAGGCACGATCATTGAAACGACGGTTGATCAGACTCTGATGCGCGGATTGGTTACAGCAGGACCACGGTTTCGTCGTGGAGCTGTGCAAGCCCCACACCCGGCTTGCTGCCGGGCATGACGACGTCTGTGAAAATCAGGTCGATCGGCTCTCCACGGCGGATAATTTCAAGAGGCCCGTGCTTTCCGGCCACAGGCGATTGAGCCGCAGCGCATCCTCTCCGCCGCCGTCGCTCGCCCAGCGCTACGCTTTCGGTGAGCGAGCGACGGCGGCTCCGAGGGCATGGCGCGACCGGACCCCCCCTTGACGCACATAACTCAATGAGGCCGCGGCAGCGCTGCTGCGGAAGACTCGCCATATTCGCGCTGACCCCAGAGTCAGGGTAGCGCCCGCGTTCACAGGGACTGGATGACGGACTTAAGCTCTTCCCGCACTTTGCTCGCCACTGCCGCAAGTTTGTCGTTTTCAATCGCCTGCATGGAAGCGACTGGGTCGACTCACATTGCACGGAAGCATCGTGCCGATCTTGTCCTCGGCCTGAAGTGCCTGATGAGCCATTCGCGGATTACACGCGCCCAGGATAACGTAAGGCCGGAAATTCGCTGCGATTTTCTCCTTCAAGCTGGTTTGGACGTCTATCTTTGTCAGGACACCGAAACCGTGCTCTTTAAGCGCTGCGACCGTCCTTTCGACTGTCTCCTGGAATGGTGTATCCACGATCTTGGCAAAGTAGTAACTCATCGACGCCTCCACTCCACTTCCTTGCGAACATACGCACGCCATCGGCGATCCGAATTGCGCTAAATCAACGCCGTTGCGCGAGAATTCGTTCGCCGCAATACGCAAGCCAATCCGACCCGGCTCATCAGGTTGTGTTCCTGTTGATGCGTACCGCGCGTCCTTGGCAAGGCGACGCGCGGCAGCAGGTTCAGCAAGGCGAGCCGCTGCTGCGGTCGGCGTACGCTGGCCTGTTCATCATGCGCAGCATGTCCGGACCGCCTGTTCGCAGGAAACGCCATACCAGCAGCGCGGCGAGCAGCAGAAAAGCAATGTTGAGCCAGGTCGTGTAATTCCAGCTGATCGCTGCCTGTGTCACCTGCGCCTGCCGCTGCCCTGGTACCAATTGGAGCAATCCAAAAATTGCTTCGATGATAAGCGCTGTCGCGGCCATAGATGCGTAGAACGTCGCAAGCAGAAATCCCATCATTCTGAGTCCGTAGTAGCGCCGATAAATATCAAGGATCGGCAGCACGATCAGATCGGCAAAGATGAACGCGATCACTCCGCCGAAGCTGATCCCACCATTCCACAGCACCGCCGCGAGCGGAATGTTGCCTACCGAGCAGACGAACGAGATGACGGCGACCAAAGGCCCGATCAGCGGACCCCAAATCTTCGCTAACAGCGGGTGATCGAGTAAGAAAAATGCCTGCCAAAATCCGTTGGGAACCCATGCGGCGAGCGCGCCAGCGATCAGCAGTCCGCCGACGATATCGAGCCAGACGGAAGCCCAGTCCATGACGAAATAATGGCTAATCGCGGTTATACCGTCCTCCGACGTGATCCTCTGCCAGAGCGAGTCTTCGGTCACCGACATGTCCATTTCGGCATGGCCTTCCATCCTGCCGGCGATTCCCCGATCGGCTTGCTCCTTGGCTTCGTGTAGGAGCCGGCGCCCGAGAAAGGATCGAAACAGTATCACTAGAATGGCCACCATAATGGGCGCGCCAATGAACTCGGCCAAGGCAAATTGCCAGCCGAGTAGCACGAGCATGATAATGCTGAGTTCAAGGACGAGATTGGTGGATGCCAGTTGGAACGCCATGGCGGCCGTGAAGTTGGCCCCTTTGCGAAGGATCGAGCGGGCAAGGGCAACCGCCGCGTAGGAGCACGAGGAGGAGGCGGCACCTAGGCCGAGCGCGAGCGCTATGGAGCGCGGGCGGTCGTCGGGCAGAAGCCGGCTCATCTCGCTGTGCGACACTAAAGCCTGAACGGCGCCCGAAAGCGCGAAGCCGAGGATCAGCGGCCACAGGATTTCCCATCCCATGGCAAACGCCATTGCTAGGGCCTGCAAAAATGCTTGCAGTATCCACATTGTCCCATTGTACCGACCCGCAGCGGGATGTCGATTTCAGATCGAATTCGGTTCCAGGATGGAGGGCATTGCCAGTCAGTACTGTGGCTCCATGAAGCGCCGCTCCTCGGAACAGATCGTCCGCATGTGCTCCACCAGTTTGACGGTATCCGTTGCGGGAAGCACGTCGGCGATGACGATGTGAGCGTCATGATGCGATTTTGCCATTGGACGATAACCTTTTCGCCAGAGATGAAACATTCAACTGGAAGCCCCCACAGAGGCAAAGCGTTTGCAGGCGGAAGCCGATGCAGACATCGAGGCGGGGAGGCACGTGCTCGCATTGAACTCGTCTGAAACCTCTGTAAAGGCACTTGCTGCCGAGGTCACGGCACACTTCGCCCGCTGCGATATCCTTGTTAATTGCGCGGGGATCTATCCCTTGCTGTCGTTTGCCGAAATGACTTTCGCTGACTGGCGGCGCGTGCAGGCGATCAATCTGGACAGCTTATTCCTCATGTGCGCCGCCTTCGTACCCAGCATGCGGCGGCGCAAATGGGGCCGTATTGTCAATTTGGCGTCGTCCACTCTCCGGTCAGTGGTGAGCGGGCTGCCGCCTTTATGACGGGACAGACACTTAACGTCGATGGCGGGCGCGTCCGCAGTTAAGCCGAGACGCGATCAACACCGACGGTAGCCGATTCGTGTAAGGGCAGCTGGAAAAACCATCCACTTGCCGCTTCGCATTGTGCGACCACTCCAAATCCGCAATCTCGCGCGCCTGCAAGCCGTGCCTGTCCCGGCGGGCAACGTCATGTTGCCGCCGGGCAAGAAACAAATTAATGAGGCACACCGCCCCGCAGGAGATGGCGAAAACCGTTCTCCCTTAGCCACTTCGCACGGGCCAAAGATGCTATCGGGTGTGATGCCGCGGCCACTGGTCGCTCAAGGATGCGCAATAAGCAACGGCTGCACATTTGCACCACCTGCCATTAGGGGATGAGAGAAGGCTCGAAGTGGTCGCCCAACTCGTGCTTTTGGACAAGCGCCCGCGCAAGAACAAAGGCATCCTTCAGACTTTTAGCTTGTCGGAGCGCGACGTTGAAAAAGGCATCGCCGAAATAGGTCCACTTGGCCTTGTCCCGGCAGCCGAACGACGGATGGACGGCGTCGGCCGCGGTGATTACCAGCACATTGGGGCTAGACGAGGGACAAAGACCCCTGAATAGCATGGCGAGAATGACCACCACCTTGTGTCGCACGCGCGTCAACGTCAGCATGTTGGCGAGATTAAGCGGCGTGAGCAGTTGCGTGAGCCGTCCCGCTTTGACTGCAAGGCCGGCGCGGGAACCGTGCGAGGTGAGTATCAAAAACAGAACGTCGTTTCTCGGCGTCCATGCCATTGGCCGCCGCTTGCAATGCCATGGCCAGACCTTGGATCGTTGCGTCTCCACCTTTCTTCGAATTGTATTGCACGTTGATCGGACCGTGCCCAAAACGGCCCGCTACGACTTGTGCGGCGCCGGTTGCCTCACTTCTAAGCACGCCTTGATCGGCGAGCCGAGCACTCACCTTGTGAGCATCCGGGACGGCGTGCACCATCGAAACAGGCGGCGCGACGATCAAACCCAAAGCTATGAGCCCCACGCCGATCCAGCTTATCCAAGACTTGGGAGCATGGTGAACCCTCGTTTCGATATTACCACGTCAAGATCGCGGCTGGCTTTTCGGCGGAGACGAACGTCTTGTCACCGACGGATACCATCGGCCGCAAGCGCGGAAAAGCCGCGCGACCAGCCAGCCGCCCTGTTGCGCCCGTGCTGCAGCTAACGGCTCGTGGCAATCCCACGACGGCGCGCGGCGCTCGAGGTCTGTTCGTCCACGTCCTCGCGGCCGACTGGTTGCGAGATTCTAATAAACTAATACGACAGTTTCTGTTCCATCTAAGCTTGCGCGTTGCGATGCCTTAACTGCTCAGGTTATTTCCTTAGACCGGGTTTTTCAGACACCACATCGCCCGTCGTTCTTCTGACGCTGTCATACCGGCGGCCTCCGCCATTGCTCTAGCTCGCGCCAAGCCGGCTTGTGCAACAAACGCCTGCACCATGTCGCAGGTGATGTGTGAACGTGAAACGGCAGGCTTGGCGCGATCAGTGTGATAATGACGTGAGCTCGCAATCGAGGGACTCATTAGGGCGAAAAAGACAAGGGACATCAGGAGGTTGTTTTTCATTGCTTGTTGCTCCACTAAAAAAGTCGTTCGTTGCGCGGGTCGAGGTGCGCACGCACACTATTCCGGTCGAGACCTCCTTGCCAGCCATCGAACGTAGCATCATCATCAACATACGAATAAACGTCGAAAGGCTCAATTTACTAATGGGTTAATTTCTGACACAGAAGTCAGTTTCGTGGTATTCGGTTTATGCTAAGCTCGCGGCAGTGACGCCTTGGCAGAGGTGTAATTATGACACGGGCACACCGGCACGTTCTTGTCGTCGAGGATGATGTCGAGACAGCGAGGCAGATCGTCGACTTTCTCCAGAACCACCGCTATCAGACCGATCTTGCCGCCGATGGGAATGATGGGCGTCGGCTTGCCGAAAGCGGTGAGTATGCAGTAATGACGATCGACCGTATGCTTCCTGGGATGGATGGGCTCACGATCATTCGGCGTTTGCGCGAAGCGGGTATCGCCACGCCGGCATTAATCGTAAGTGCGCTTGGGGAAGTCGATGATCGCGTGCGCGGTCTACGAGCCGGCGGTGACGACTATCTCATCAAGCCTTTCGCTTTTTCCGAACTGCTGGCTCGCGTTGAGGCCCTGGCTCGCCGCAGCGCCACAGTGATCAAGGAGACGTTGCTGCGGATTGGCGATCTTGAATTGGACGTTGTGTCCCGAACCGCTTACCGTGCTGGTCGAAGCATCAAGCTATTAAAGCGCGAGTTTGACGTCCTTGAATACCTGGTGCGCAACGAAGGGCATGTCGTGCCTCGCGCAATGCTGCTGGAAAAAGTTTGGGACTTGCATTTGAGTACCCCCACGAACATCATTGACGTTTATGTCGGGCGCGTTCGGCGCAAAGTCGACGGCGATCAAGCCTATCCGTTGATCCACACCATACGCGGCGTCGGATTTTGCCTCCGTGCTCCTCGCTAAGACCCTACACTCAACGACATTCAAACTGGCGCTTATCAGCATCGGTGTGTTCGGCGCTGTAGTAGTTGGACTTTTCGGTTATGTGTATTGGTCGACAACAAGCTTTGTCCTCACCCGCTATGATAGCGCCATCGAAGCCGAGCAGGCGCTTCTACGTAAAGCCTATGACGCGGGTGGGCTCGACCACTTGACTGAGGTGATTGCGGAACGTGAGGCTCCCTCATCCAGCGAAGGCAGCATCTATCTGCTCACTAATGGATCATTCGCGACTGTCTCCGGCAATCTCGAGAGGTGGCCGTCGGCTATTGAACGAGAAGGAGAATGGAGCGAGTTTAGTGCTCAAACCGCGAATCAAGGTCCAAAGGCCATTCAGCCGTTCTTCAGGGCGACATGGCAAAGCCTTCCGGATGGCTTTCATCTCCTCGTTGGCAAAGACATCAGCGATTTGAGACGGTTTGCTAATGACATCACCTGGGCTCTCGTTTTCGTCGTGCTGCTGATCCTGGTCCTTGCTGTCGTGGCGAGCGTAAGCGTTACTCGGCGCACCGTGGCGAGGATCGAGTCAATAAATGCGACCAGTCTCGCTATCATGGCCAACGGTCTTGGCAGGCGCATACCTCTCCGTGGGACAGGCGACGAATGGGATCATCTGGCACAAAATCTCAACACCATGCTCGAGCGCATTGAAGAGCTAATGACCGAGGTAAAACAAGTCAGCGACAGCGTCGCACATGACCTCCGAACGCCGCTGACCCGTATAAGAGGCCGGCTTGAAAGGGCGAGTATCGAAAAAAGCTCTGATTACGAAGAGCGCTTGATCCACGCAACCATCGACGACATCGACGACGTTCTGCGCATGTTTTCTTCACTCATGCGCATTTCGCAAATCGAGGCAACCAACCGGACAGACGCGTTTCGCACGGTCAACCTGCTCGAGATCGCCACGGACGTCGCCGAACTGTTCGATGCCGCGGCGGAGACCAAGGGCGGGCACGTGAAAGTGGCCGGCCCTGAAAGAGCTGTATTTATTACCGCAGATAGGGATCTCCTGTTCGATGCCATCGCAAATCTCGTCGACAATTCCCTCAAACATGGCCGCGACGGCGGTCTCGTGACCGTGTCCGTTGATGCGAATGATAGCGAAGCAGTGATATCGATTTCGGACAACGGGCCCGGAATTCCCCCAAACGAAGTCGACCTTATCTTCAGACGATTTTATCGGCTGGAACGAAGTCGTACGACGCCGGGCAATGGGCTAGGTCTCAGCTTGGTCGCGGCTGTTGCGCGTCTACATGGCGCTCGCGTCACCTTGTGCGAGAACAGTCCGGGGCTATGCGTTGAGCTGCACTTTTCGTCGGTCAGAAAGATCGGAGTTATTCCGGACACCGCGAAACTCTCTGAGCAGGCTTAAACAATTCAAGCCTTGGCCGTAGCAAGCCTTGGCAATGGTAAACCACCTCTAGCCGATGAACGACGACGCCTGCGCACCCGACATGACTTCCTCCAGTAGACGCCAGGTTCGTGGACGGAGTTTCTGGGAAACTGCGACGCGCAGCCATACGGCACTATCTACCGAGCGTTGAGCACTCTGCCGCACCAAGCTCGCGCGCAGGCCACCTATGAGGCGGCATAACTTCCTTCAGCGGCGTAGGCAAAAACTGACCGTTTTGTCAGAAACTGACTTTGTTGGCAGAAACTGACTTTTTTGTCAGAATCAGCAAAGAAAATTATTTTTTGGTCGAAAAAGGGAACTAACGGACCAAAAGCTAGTTAGGCGGAATGCGCCTGTGCTTCGTCTGCTGAAGCAGGCAGTTTCAATTCACAAATGGTCTTGAACGGAGGCAGAGATGAAACGCATCATCACCACGCTTGGTATCGGCACTTTACTATTAACAGCGGGGTCGGCATTTGCTGCCGCGCAGACGCAGAATCCAACTACAGGTCACCGTGGGGCACCTACTAACACCTGTGGCTCCCCGGGCACCAACACTCCGGGCAACGCAGCGTCGGCGCTGGGGTCACCATTCAACGCCAACGGGACAGCCGGGACGGTGTACGCCGGAAACCCGGGCACTGCATCACTCGCTCATTCTAATTCGACTGCTGCGGTCGCCCAATACGACGTGGCATGCTTTCAAGTCCCGTGAGCTGAGCACGGAGCGGGGGCCAAAGCCTTCCGGTCGGCCCGACACCGGCCCACCGGCCCCAAAATCCCTAGTACGACGCTTGCTCGCAAGTCGCGACGCACGAGCAGATGCCGTAGTCGGCGCGTGTTAGGCCCCAGGTTTCGATATCGTTCACCCGTCGTGGACGTCGGGTTGGGTAAGCGGCGTCAACCGATTGGTTGATGCTCCCCGGAGGCCGGTGACCTGAGAGAGGATGATAGCCACATGCGTTTGGCAGTCGTGGCCGTTCTACTCTTTATGTCCGCTGTTGGGCTGGGCTACACCTATAACCAAAAGAGGTCGGCCACGACGTTTATGACCGTCCCGGTCGAGCGCGGCGTCATTATCAAATCCGTCAGGGCTAACGGCGTCGTTCAGCCAGTCGTCACCGTCGAGGTTAGCTCGCAATTGTCCGGGCGAGTCGCCGACGTGCTGGTCAATTTCAATGATACAGTCACGCAAGGACAGGTGATTGCCCGGCTTGATCCGGAGGCCTACGACGCCAGCGTCGGCGAGGCGAAAGCCGCGTTGAAAGTGGCGAAGGCCGATGCACTCCTGCAAAAGAAGACGATCGAGCGTGCGGAGGCCTCGCTGCACAGCGCAGAGACGGCGCTGCGCGTGGAACAGGCTCAGATGGATGTCGAGCAGGTCAGGCAAGAGGAGCGCAAGCGCGATTACCTGCGTTTCTTGAAACTCGGCCAAAGCGCCAGCATAGCCGACCAGGAAGTTACGCACGGCCGCGCGCTCCGCGACGCAGGTGCCGCATCGCTGCGCGTGCTGGAGCAACAAATCGATCTCAAGGCCGAAGCGGTCGACATAGCCAGGACCGAAATCGCGATGGCGCAAGCGCATCTGGCCAACGCCGACGCGGTGGTTGAACAGAAGCAGGCTGCTCTCAATCAGGCCGAGGTCGATCGCGAACACACCGAGATTCGCGCGCCGATCGATGGGATCATCATTCAGCGGGAGGTTAATGCGGGCCAAACCATCGCGGTGACATTCGAAGCCAAGATGTTATTCAAGATCGCCCAGGATTTGCGGGAAATGCAGGTGCGCGGACGAATCGATGAAGCCGACGTCGGTAAACTGAAGGTCGGCCAGAACGCAACGTTCACGGTCGACGCCTATCCGGACAAAACATTCGACGGCAAGGTCCTGCAGATCAGGAAATCACCGGAAACCACGCAAGACGTTGTCACCTACACGGCGGTCATTTCTGCGTCCAATCCAGGCCTGCTGCTTCTCCCCGGCATGACGGCGACGCTGCAGGTCGCGGTGAGCGAAACCCCAGCTATGCTGAAGATTCCAACCCACGCACTGCGGTTTAAGCCGGACAGCCTTGGCAAAGAAGAGCAGCAGACGGGGGCGGTTGCGGCGCCGGCGCCTTCACCTCCGCGCAGCACGATCTGGATCCTCGGCGATAACGGGACCATCAGAACCGTTACGGTGTCGCTCAGAGAGAATGATGGCCAAAACGTTGCCATTTCGGGCGAAAGCGTTCGAGAGGGCGAAAGGGTCGTGGTCGGTGTCGCCACCCCGCGCAGTCTGGGCAGATTTTTCGGATTCCATTTGGGATACTGATGACCCCATTGGTGGTGCAGGCAGTCGATCTTTCCAAACGCTATCGCGCAGGCTCGGCCGTCGTTCGGGCAATCGCGGGCGTCTCGCTGTCTATTGCGCGCGGCGAGCTGATCGCCATTGTCGGCCGGTCCGGTTCGGGAAAATCGACGCTGTTGAGCTTGCTGGGACTGCTCGAGCGCCCGGACGGCGGCCGCTATCTGTTCAACGGCAGCAAAGCGGACTCGCTTTCGGAAGACGCCCGCGCCGGCGTGCGCAGCCGCCAGATTGGCTTTGTGTTCCAGTTTCCAGCTTTGCTGGCGCGCCACAGCGCGCTGGAAAACGTCGAACTGCCGTTGGGCTATTGTGACGTGCCACCCCGTCAGGCTCGGCAGCGCGCGCTCGCCGCGCTCGACCGCGTCGGGCTGAGCCATCGCGCCGGTCATTGGCCGAACCAGCTCTCCGGCGGCGAGCAGCAGCGCGCCGCCATTGCGCGGGCTATCGTCAACGATCCCAATTTGATTTTGGCCGACGAACCGACCGGCGCCCTTGACAGCAAGATCAGCGACGAAATCCTGGACCTTTTCAAGGATTTGCATCGCGCGGGCCGCACCATCGCGATTGTCACGCATTCGATGGACGTTGCCCAATCAGCGCAGCGCCGTATTACGCTGCACGACGGCCAGATCGTCGCCGATGAGGCCGCGGGCCATCGGAGCGGATTGTCGATGCGAACCGGGGTGCCGCTATGAACCCGCTTCCTGGCCTGCGCACAGCTTGGCGGTCGCTGCGCGTCAACAAGTTGCGAAGCCTTTTGACCGTTTTGGGCGTGATTGTCGGCGCCGCGGCCGTTGTTTGCATCGTCTCCATCGGACTTGGCGCACAGGCGCAGGTGTCCGAAAAAATACAGACGCTCGGCGCCAACTTGTTAGTGATCAGGCCCGGCGCCCAGGTTTCGGGAGCAGTACGCCAGGAGGCTGGGACGCGGCATACTTTGACGGAGGAGGATGCGAAGGCGATTTTGAACCAGGTCGAGTTGGTGCAGGTTGCGGCACCGCTCTTGTCGCGGCGCATGCAAGTGATCGTCGGCGACCGCAATTGGTCAAGCTTGGTCGCCGGAGTGAACACGGACTATCTGATCGCCCGCGAGTGGCCGGTGGTCCAGGGCCACCCCTTTTCATCGGAAGAAGTGCAGGGTTCCGATAAAGTGGCTCTGGTCGGCGATGTCATCCGGCAGGAGCTGTTCGGCCCAAACAGCCCGATCGGCGGGACGATACGGATCGGCGACGTGCCGTTCACGATCGTCGGATTGTTGGACAAGAAAGGCGAGGGCTCCATGGGCAGCGATCAGGACGACGTAGTGTTTATCCCGTTGCCCACTGCAAAAAGCCGGGTGCTGGGCAGCGTGCGGGGAAATAGGCGCGAGGCGCTGGATCTCATCCTCGTCAAAGTGAGCGACATCGCGGCGCTTTCGCATGTGCGCGAAAGCCTCGGTCCGTTACTGCGGGAGCGGCATCAACTGCCGAAAGACGCATCTGACGATTTCAACATCGAAAATCCGAGTGAAATTTTGGGCGCGCGGGAGGGCGCGATCCGCACCTTGGGCCTGCTTCTCACCGCTGTCGCATCCGTGTCGCTGCTGGTCGGCGGCATCAGCATCATGAACATCATGCTGGTGTCGGTCACGGAAAGAACCAAAGAGATCGGCCTGCGTATGGCTTTGGGTGCACGACGCCGCGACATCCGTCGGCAGTTCTTGATCGAAGCCTTTGCGTTGTCGCTGGCAGGCGGTCTTGCGGGCGCGATCTTCGGTGTCGTCGCGGCCGTTGGCGTCAGCTGGTATGCCGATTGGCCAAGTTTGATCAGCCTGTGGACCGTGTTCTTAGCGTGCGGCTTTGCCGGGCTGGTCGGGGTTGCCTTCGGGTACTACCCCGCTTACCGTGCATCGTGTCTCGATCCGATTGTGGCGCTGCGATACGAATAGTCCCCGGTCAACTGAGGTATTGGTCACCGGAATACTGGCCCCGCGACTTTCTGCAAACACTCACGCGAACGATTATAGCCCCTTGTTCGTTTGGTCGCCTCTGCGGTGTTCAGTGCCATGGTGAAAACACGTGCACAAACGGTACCTGTTTCGTAGGCGTGTCTGGATCGAACCAGACCTTCATGACCTTGGTATCCAGTATTGTGCTTTGTGCGACTTGGACACACTGCATTCTGCTGAGCTTAGATGCAAGTCTCAGAGGGAATGACCGTTGGAACAATCCCCCAGCGCGGGCGACCCACACATCTATGTATGGAGCATGCGCGATCCGATGTCCCCGGTCCTGGTGGAGCGGATCAGCATGAAAAGCCGGCGTGGGGCGCATTGGCTGACCTTCAATATCGGAGGCAACTACGCCTATGTCGCGCCCAATAAGAGCAGCGATGATACCACCGAGGTATTCGACGCTCACACCCACAAGTTAGTGGGCCTGATCGGCTCATCGGAGGACATGATCGAGATTGATTTTACCGACGGCAGGGTCAGCCGCGTCGGCGATCAGTATGGCGTTGGGCGCGTCGGCGCACTTCGACGAACTGATTGATGTCTGACATCGCCAAGCGATCCCTCTCGCTGGTGCCCACGTTAAATGCGGAACGTCCATGGGACAAACACTTTGGAATTCGATCCGTTCCGGCCGTCGTGATCGACGGCAAGTTCCTCTGACTGCGGCCATCTCGGCTAAGCAGTCCGTTTCCAAAATTCGGTTCTTTAAATTGATAGTAGATGCACGCTACCAACTAACATGTAGATCGCGACGGTGAAGATCAGCAAAGCGAACGCTCTGTTAAGATTTCCGCGGCGGTCCGCCAATACGCGTGCCGCACGGGCGCCAAGGAACCCGCCGGCCACGCCTCCGGCAATGAATATACCCGCAAGCACCCAGTCTACGCTTCCAGAGATGGAGTAATTGGCCGCGGTTGTTAGTCCAAAGGCCGTCACCGCGACGAGTGACGAGCCGACTGCACTGAGGATCGGCATGTCAGTCGCGAGCATAAGCCCGGGTACGATCAAGAAACCTCCCCCGATGCCGAAAAAGCCGGACAGGGTGCCAGTAGCAAATCCCAGCGTACCAAGGCGCGCAAATGTCTCGCGGTTCAGACGGATGGCTTTGGCTTGGCGGGTGCCTCGATTACGCAACATCAAGCCGCCGACAACCATCATCAGGATCGCGAAAGCGGCGAGAAGCTGTTGTCCATCGACCATTTTGCCCAACGTGGAGCCGAGGAATGCACCCGCAATTCCGGCTGCGGCAAACACGAGAGCACTGGGCCATATTACGTTCCCGACCCGGTGATGATTCAATAAATTTGTGCCGGCATTCGCCGCGACAGCGACGGCGCTCGTGCCAATGGCCAGGTGTGGATTTGCCACGCCCACGAGATAGACGAGCAACGGCACCGCCAGAATGGACCCGCCGCCGCCCACCAAGCCCAGCGCGAAACCGACGAGTGAGCCCGAGCCCAAGCCGAGGAGAGATTGGGTCAGTGAGAGGACCACGGGAGCCTCACCGCACGCAGACTACATCTGATGGACGATCGGCCGGGAAAGTGCGCGGTTCCACGGCATACGCGCGAGGACGCGCGCCATTCCGCAGAAGCCCGTAATGCCTGCGGTCAATAGCCCGGCTCCGACGAAGAGCGGCACAATGAAGAACCAGGGCGACAACAGCAGGCCGAGGAGCGTGCCGGCAAAAGCCAGACCTCCGGCGCCAACCTGGACTTGGCGCCGCAGTTCCAGTGGCTGGGTTCGATCCGCAAAGACCGGCAATCCAGCTTTTTTCCAGGCATCAAGACCCCCGCCCAGGATAAACGCCTCGCATTCGCCGCTTAGCTCTGCCAGCCGATGCGCATTCGCAAGCGTGCGCACGCCGCTCTTGCAGTGGAATATCACGGGCCTGCCCAAATGCACCGCCAAATCGGCTTCATCCAACTTTCCCAGGGGGAGATGATGAGCAACGGCGATCTTTTCGCGTGCGTGCTCATCCGGGTCGCGAATATCGACCAGAATTGCACCTTGCTCGAGCAGGCGCTTGGCTTGTTCAGGGGAAACAGTGGAAAGTGACATGCGGCATTCTCCTCAGGATGCGGAAATCACCGCCCCTTTCGGCTTGTGCAGAACAGGCGGTGCAGCGTTGCGAATAGTTCTTCTAGGCGAGGGTCGGCGATCCGATACCAAAGCGTCTGGCTCTCCCGCCGAAAGGTGATCAGGCCTTCGGCCCGCATTTTTCCGAGATGCTGTGACAGCGCGGACTGCGAAAGGCCGACCGCCTCAGCGAGCGAGTTGACGTTGGCTTCGCCCAATTCGACGATTTTGCACAGGGTCATCAGCCGCCGCTCGTTGGCGATCGTGCGCAAGATGCCTGCGATTTGCCCTGCTTGGCTCTCCAGTGCGCTGGCTTGAGCAGCTTGGACCGGCATGGCGGTTCCTCTTCCATTAGACGTTGCTTATTTAGTGAACGCTAATATATTGTCAAGCAGGAAAGGAGGCGGTTGCCATGACCAATCATCCCTCATATCCGCTTTCTTCGACGAGCCCACCAACACGGTCACCTACATCGTTGCCGATCCGACAACGAGACAGGCCGCCGTGATTGACCCGGTGCTAGACTATGATCCCGGTTCCGGAGAGGTCGATACACGTTCCGTCAAAGCCATCCTCCGCGCTGCGGAGGAGCAAGGTCTTACGATCGTGTGGACGCTGGAAACCCACGCCCATGCGGACCATTTGTCCGGATCGCCCTACATCAAGGCCAAGACCGGAGCGCAGAGCGGCATTGGCGAGCATATCAAGGATGCTTTACGAAGGCACGCGGCTCGGCCGCCAGGAGCTGCGGGGCGCGATGATCCTCGATCCGGCCAACGCGCTGTTCAAGGACCACTGGCTAATCATCCACGACGTGCCCGAAGAGATGATCAGCAGGTCACCGTCGGCGTCGATCCGTCTGGTGGCAGCGACGAGGTGGGCATTGTGGCTTGCGCGCTGCTCAATGACGGACGATATGCGGTGCTGGCGGACCGGACTACGGTCGGAGCCCGGCGCAGTGGGCGAGGCGGTGGTCAAATGCCACGACGACTTCGATGCCGATGACGGCGTGGTAGAAATCAATTTTGGCAGCGACATGGCGACTGAAGTGGTGAAGCAGGCTGCCGAGCGGGGTGCATCAACGCGGCGATCGCGAATCGAACCTGATCCGCATCAAAGAGGTCTCCGCGTCACGAGGCAAAGCCATGCGCGCTGAACCGATCAGCTTGCCCTACGAGAAGGGCAGAGTGCTGCATCGCCGCGGCGTCGATCAACTCGAAGCCGAGATGATAGCGTTTTCCCGCGAGTGGGATCGCGCCGTTGACGGCTCGCCGAACCGGCTCGACGCCGCAGTATGGGGCCTGACGCGACTGTCGAAAGTGATCACGCAGATCCCGATCGCATAAGCCCCATGCCGTCGTATGCGCTCTCGCGTCAACCACTCACCGGTCCGGGGCTTCAAAACGTATGGCGCCCCCCGTTCGCAAGTGGCTTAGGGCGCATTAGTCCTGCCAGAACCCGGCGAAGCGCCCGCTCGCGAGCTCGGTGTAGCGGACCGTATGTAGGATATTGCGATGGCCGAGATAGTCTTAGATGGCGCGCGTGTCCTGGTGATCGTTCGCGAGCTTGTAGCCGCAGGCATGCCGCAGCATGTGCGGATGGACCGCGATCGGAAACGCAATGCGCTCGGGCCGTCCGGCTGAGCATCTGGGCGAAGCCGCGCGTCGTCATCGGCGCGCCGCGCTCGCTGACGAACACGAACCGCGACCCGGCAGGCTGCTCGCGCCGCAGCCGGCGCAGCGCCCGCAGTTCGACGCCGCTCAAAGGATGCGCGCTCGGCTTGCCATGCTTGAGCCGCTGGACGTGCAGCGTGGCGCTCTCGAGGTGCACTTGCGACCATTGCAGCCGCACCAGTTCACCGACGCGCAACCCGTGCCGGAAGGCAAGCAGGATCATGGTCGCATCGCGGTGCCCGTGACGGCCGTGCTTGCGCACTGCCTGCATGAGTCGTTCGACTTCCGCTTCGGTGAGGTAGCTGCGCGTCTGCCGCTGCTCGCGCGGAAACCGGACAACTGTTCTGCTTTTGATGGTTCGGGCTATGCCGGACACGGTTGCGATCTCCTTGTTATTCGGTCGCCGAACATCGGCGACTGTTCTTAGAACGGTCCTTTCAGAACAGTTTTAGGCGACCACAAGTCAGCTTCCGACCGCGGGGCTTGTGACTTGGGCGTGACGATCGGGCCGGCTGCTGGGCCGGCATTGTGAACTTGGGCGTGACGATCGGGCCGGCTGCTGGGCCGGCAGCGGTCAGCCGACTTTGATCCTAATGTTGATCGTGGTGCCGGCCGGCGCCGCCACGGCAATTTCCTTTTCGGCCGGAGCCGGCAAGCGGGCCGCAGGTGCCGGCGGTTTCCTTGCGCCTAACACCAGCGGCCGCTTCTTGGCCGATACCGAGACACATCCCGGTAGTGGTGGCAGTTTCGGATTGAGCAGGTGCAGATAAGTATCGATTGAATGCCAGCATTCCAGTGAAATCGTAGTCCACGACGAGGAATCGTAGAGGTGCTGGGTCTCGACATGCTCAAATCCCAAAAACGAGAACGGAAGTTCAGGCACTACATCGGGCTTGTTGACGATCCGCCATGACCCCATGTCGAGAGCGTCGAACTTCGTGGCAAAAGCCTCGTCGCCGACGCGCGGTGACGCGAGCGTGCAAAGAAGGGGCGTTTGAACCTGCCGTTTGATAGAATTCTCAGCGACATACAGCGTCGCCAGCGCGCTGCCGAGGCTGTGCCCGGCGACGATAATCGACATCTTGGCGGCGCGCGCTGCGCCTGGGGGCGTGCTTTCGGCGGCGTGGCGCTGAACCGCCGCCGCTACTTGGTCGGCGAATGAACCGGCCGCTTCGAGCGATTCTGGCGGCGCCGCCATGCCACCCGGGGGCGGTGCCAGGCGGGGCCGATAGATGACCCGCAAGGTCTGATAGATTTGGTAAAAGCCGTAGCCGACATTGGCGTTGTTGAAGCCCGGCATCGGCGTGAGATCCATCGATGCAAAATCGTCCCACCACTCGACTGGATTGCTGGTGCCGCGAATGGCGAGCACATACTCGCTGGCCCCGGAAGGGTTCTGCGCAATCAGGCCGTAGAAGGTGTAGGGGCTTTCCCAGCTGAAGAAATCCTGCATCTGCACCCAGGCCACGAACTCGTAGTTTCCGGGTAACTGCGAGGGGGGCGACGGAGTTCTGGTTGTTCGGATCCTTGTCGTACATGTCGTAGACGCTGTCGACCAACTGGCCGTAAAAGGCGGCCAACTTCGGGTGATAGGGCGGAGCGACAACGAGATTGACGGCCATAATTGACCTCACCTTTGTCGGGGCGAAATGCCGGAGTACGCATCAGAGGACCGGCCGCAGAACACTACTATAGGACGCGTAAATCGACCGTCTATGGCCCGGCGCGCCCGGCGACGCAGCCGCATTTTGCGGCCCGTCCGCTGCGGCCCGGTGGTTACGAGGGTCCAAGACCATGTTTCGACTACATAGCGAATGTCTCCGCGCCTTTGCCCCGTTGTGATCGGCACTGTTCAATGTATTCGCAAAATGGTGCTTTAGCGATATGACCGCTGGTCATGACACTCGTTAAACAAATCTGCTTCAGAAGAAAACGCGTCCAGATCATCAAAACGGCACCGCAGACCAATAAGCAAGGAGTGCTGTTCAGCCGTAACCCCGTATGAAGACACGCCGCCACCGTCTCGGCTGATCAGGAAATCCTGCGTGTTTCACGATCCGATTTGGTGGTATCATCGCCGCATGGGCCAAAGCGAGATCGACGCAATCCGGGCTTTGTTGCTCGCAAAGCCTCGGCCAGTGGGGTGGATCGCGCGGCGCCAACGGCTCGATGAAGTTGGCTCAGTCTGGCCGGTGGCCGACGATGTGAGCTTAACTGCCGTCGACGCAAACGGCGTTCCAGCGGAATGGTCGACGGTTCCGGGAAGCGACAGGAGCCGTGTTCTCTTGTTCTTTCATGGTGGCGGATATTGCTCGGGCTCACTTCTGAGCCACCGCCGCATGGTATCCGAAGTTGGCCGAGCCGCCAGCGTGCAAACTCTCGCCATCGGCTACCGGTTGGCACCTGAACATCCGTATCCGGCGGCGCTGGAAGATGCAGCGTCGGCGTGGCGCTTTTTGCGTCGCACCGGTTTTGCTGCTTCGCATATCGCGGTGGGTGGTGACAGCGCTGGCGCAGGCCTCACCGCAGCTTTGATCCAGCGATTGCGCGCAGCTGAAGAAGAACTGCCTCCCTGCGCGTGGCTGGTGTCACCGTGGACCGATTTGACTATGTCCGGTTCGACATTGACCACGAAGGATGGCATCGATCCTCTGATCCACAAAGCTTACCTTGAAGAGCTTGCCAGCGCCTACATCCCTGAGGACATGGATTGCAAGGACCCGCGCATCTCTCCGTTCCACGCCGACCTGAGGGGATTCCCGCCGATGCTCATTCAGGTCGGCTCTTCGGAGACGCTCCTCGCGGACGCAACTCGTTTTGCGACTGTAGCCGGCGAAGCGGAGGTTGCCATAACACTGGAGATCTGGCCGCAGATGATTCATGCATGGCCTTTGTGGAACGCGCAGCTCGAGCCCGGCAGACGTGCACTTGCCACTGCAGGCGCATTTATCCGTGCGCACCTGCGGTGACGCGGATTCCGGTCGGCTGCGGGTTATGACGGCCAGGAGGGAGCTGCGTCGCTCGTTGCACTGAAATGTCGGGCCGCGGAACGTCCACATCTCGGCCCTTTCCATCACATCCCGAGCCGCTAAGCCTACAAAAATGTTTCGTTCAGCGACAATGCTCATCTGGCCGTTCGCAGGCTAGCGGCAGGTGAAAGCCGGCCGCTAGACGAGTGTTATGCTTGAAATCAACAGACTTGGCTCGCTCAAGTGTAGGAGCCCCTGAGCAGTATGAGCGGTGCCGGGGCAGGGTTGGTGGGAGTGAGAGTGGCGTAGTCTCCGGGTTGAGCCACCCAAACGATTCGGCGTTGAAGCGGAGGCGAAATGCTCAAGGGCCATCTCGATTGATCGTGCTGGCGCTGCGGCGATTCATCGAGCTCGCAAATCGAATTGGTGGCCAAATTTGCTGCCGCCCTGGACGCGAGAGCGCTACGCAGCTCTGCTGGAGTCCTCGGAAGAACGATCCGCGAGACACGAAAACTTCCAACAGTGGCTAGACGCCAATCCGAACTGGGTAAAGCGTGGGCCGGGGTACTACGTCAGTACTGAATTGATAGAGCAAGAAAAGCTGTTGGATGAATCCACCTCTGAAGATGGTCAAAAAGCTGACCTCTAACAACGAGAACCTACCGGTGGGCAGATCGGCTCCGGTGCAATGATCCATCCGTTTAGTGCGGGACAGCAAGCTGCTATCTGGCCGCTGAAATGTCCCGCCCGTGCACCGATCAGTTCCTTAAGCTCCTCTGATAGCCGGCGTCCGAGTGGTTCGGACAGCCAGAATTCGAACGAGCATCTAACTTGTCCCGTGACACGTCGGCCAAACCCGCGCCGATTCGTCGGAGTGCATCCGGCCCACTGCGCCAGATCCAAAAACGGCGTCGCGCAGCGCGGAGAGCGGCACCTCTGATTTTGAAGTGCGGAGGGTACCGCTAGATCAGATCGTGGTGCCGGAGGCCGGCGCGAACCCAATGCCGCAAAAGTTGCCGCCCTGGCTCATTCAATGGCCGCGGTCGGCTTACGCACGCCCATCACCGTTCGTGAGGTGGCAGGAAAGCTGGTGCTCGGCCCGGCCGACACCGGCTTGAAGCGGCGAAGCAACTGGGATGGACGTCGATCAGCGCATTCATCTTCGCAGGCGACGTGAGCGATCTGCGGCTGTAGGAGCTTGCGGAGAATCTGTTTCGTGAGGATCTGACCGTGCTTGAACGGGCTGAATTGATCAACGAATGGCTTAAGCTCGTTAAATAAAAAAAGCAGGATGGGCAAGGTGCACACGCTGGCGGGCAGCAACCGCACGACAAGGGGGTTAGCGGCACGGCGAAAAAGCTGAACATTGCGCGTGAAGAGGTTCGAAGAGCGGCTGACATTGCCGAATTAACGCCTAAAGCAAAATAATTCGCGCGCACACGGCTTAGACAACAAGCAGTCGGCGCTCTTGAAGATCGCGGAGGGGGACACTGAGCAAGAGCAAATAGAAATCGGAACACGAATTAAGGATCCGGAGCCCAATAAACCGGCTTAAAAGGAAAAATACGAAGACGCAAAGCGCGCTTGGGAGAGCGCTAGCGATTTTGGCGACGCCTTGTCGAAGCTAGATCGTTCGATCGCGAGCTATTGTTCCGTGAAATGCGCTCGTTTTGTACAAAAAAGAAAACATGTGCCTAGGGCTGCTCAACGATCTTAGGGCTGAGTCTAGCGCCGCTGGCCTCAGCCCATAATGAAGGCGACTCGGAAATGAGAATCGATCCTAAGAAGAGAACTCGGAAAACTGGCCCGGAGCGAATGGCACGCGCATATGCTGTCAAACGGCGTTGGATCGGGCCCCCTTATCAGCATCCAAAAGGGACCCCTTTGATCGACGAGCCCGGGCGGTAGCGCTCGCGCCGTCGTAGCTCGTCAGGGTTGCGGAGACGGGATGTCGTGCTGGATCCAGATCATCGCGAATCCAAACTTATTCTTGGTACATGGGATGAGCGGGGCCAGGAGACTTGGCGAAGCCGATGATTTCGGGAGACACTGGCATTTCGGCAGCGCCTGCTATTCCACTTTGAGCCAACGCGCTCACCCTCGAACACTTGCCTCCTTACACGGTGTATGCACGATTACAAAGCAGGCAAGAGACGGATCGGGATCATGAGAAATCAGCTGTTGTTAGTGGGTAGTATCCCACTCGATACGCCGGAAGACGTCTTTCGCACCTTCGGCGCGCCGCTCGGAAAATATCTCTTCGCCATGCCGGACGGCGAGGTCGGACCGCGCCGTCACTGGATCAGCCGTGTGCATTATCAGGTGCTGGCCGCCCATCCGGAGCTCGAGATCGTGCAACATCCGGCACCTGACGAAAACGGGGTAGAGCGGCAATTCCCCCGCAACGCGTCGGACTCCTGGCACTTCAAAGTCAGGGACGGCGTGAAGGCGGTGCGCTTCGGCGATCCCGGCTGGCGCCTCGGCTACGCACGCGACGCGATCAACTCGTTCTTCGTCTTCCGGGTCATGAAGGAGCGTGGTGTGCTGCCGCAGCACCTGCGCTTCCAGGTCTCGATTCCGATGGTCAACAGCGTGCTGCCGCCGCGCATCTTTCCGAACCAGGACGATCTCGCGAAAATCAGGCCAGGCTACGCCGCGGCGACGCGGGCGGAGATCGCGACGATCGTCGCCAAGATTCCCAACGATGAGCTGGCGCTGCAATGGGACTGCTCCACCGAGCTACAGGACGCCTACGGCAACATTCCGGGTCATCCCATCCAGGGCGCGATCGAGCGGAACCTCGATGAAGTGCGGGCGCTCTCGCCCCAGATCCCTGGCGCGGTGGCGCTCGGCTATCACTTTTGCTTTGGCACGCTCGGCGGATGGCCTCGGTTTGCGCCCGACGATCTTGGACAAGCCGTGAAGCTCGCCAATGCCTTCGTCGCGGCGTCCGGGCGGCGCGTCGATTGGATTCATCTGCCGGTGCTCGATCGCACCGGCGACGCGTTCTTTGCCCCGCTGGCGCAGCTCGAGCCGCAAGGCGCTCGGGTTTATCTCGGCGCCATTCACAACATGCGCACTTTTGCGAAGCGGCTCGCGGTGGCGCGGAAGTTTCTCTCCGACTTCGGGCTGGGCGCCTATTGCGGATTTGGGCGGCTGCCGCCGTCCGAGCTACCGGGAGTGCTGGCCGACCATATCAACGCGGTCGAAATCGCCGGATCTTGAGCGCGCCGTCGCCAAGCGAACGAATACAACGCGAAGGTCAGAGGAGAGAGCGGATGTGGCGTGTGCTGAGTTTGGTGTTGGCGTGCGTGATCGCCGCGCTTCCGATCAATGCTGAGGCACAGCCGTCACAGAGATGGCCAACGCGGCCGATTAAGCTGATCGTTCCGACTGGGGCGGGCACCGCGACCGACATCATGGCGCGCCTCGTCGCGAATGGCATCGGCGACGGGCTCGGTCAGCCGGTCGTGGTCGAGAACATGCCCGGCGCGTCCGGAATTCTGGCGCATCAGGCCGTCGCGCGTGCGACAGCCGATGGATATACGCTGCTGTTCACCAATACCTCCGGAATGAGCATCAATCCCGTCTCGTTCAAGACGCTGCCATACGATCCGGGGCGCGACTTCACTGCGGTCGCGATGGTGTGCAGCCTCGGGCCGCAGATGCTTTCGGTCAATGTTGATCTGCCCGCCACGAGCATCCCGGAGTTCTTCGCTTATGCCAAAGCCAATCGCGGCAAGCTTTCGATCGCGTTCGATAACACGGCCGGGGCGGCCGCCTTCGCCGCGAAGCTGCTCAACCGCCGCGCCGACCTCGGCCTTGTCGAGGTGCCCTATCGCTCGTCGGCGCAGATGACGCAGGATGCAGCGAGCGGCGTCGTTCAGGTCCTGATGAGTTCGATCGCGGCGGCGCGAGCGATGGTCGAAGCTGGCAAACTGCGCCGGCTGGGAGTGACGTCGGCGTCGCGGTTTCCGACGTTGCCCGATCTGCCGGCGGTTCGCGAGTTCGCGCCGGGTGTGGTGATGAACGGCTGGTTTGCGGTGGTCGCGCCGACGGCCACGCCTGCCACGATCGTCGCCCGGCTCAATCGCGAGATCGGCGCATATCTGAAAGGGCCGGACATCCAGCAGCGGCTCTATACCTTCGGTCTCGCCACCGAAGGCGCTGGCACGCCGGAAAGCGCCGCGCAGTTCATTCGCGCCGACCAGGAGCAATGGCGCGCATTGGCGAAGGAGCTTGACGTCGAGCCGCAGTGAGAGAGGGCGAATATCTGCCGTTTCTCACGGCGATATTCAGAGCGGAGATTGAGTGCGGCAATATGGAGACGTATGTTCCAAAGGGCGTCCATCTCGTGGCAGCATCGGTCTCGACACGACAAGAGCCGAAGAAATGCGCCAGAGGCAGCTAAGCGCTACCGCGGTTTCGGAGATTTTGCGGCCGGCTTTGGCAGGCGCACCTTGAGCCGTTTTGCCTCGCTCTCGGCGAGCCCGCGGCGCGGTAGAGCAGATCGGCTTTGTAGTTCGGCCGCTGTTCCTCTTCGGCCATTTGCTGAAAGCGTTCTGCCGTAGCAAGGCACTCGTCAATCAGCTGTTTTGGGGGTTTTGCATGGGCGCTCCATCTCGAGCACCCGAGAGTGTACCATAGCCCTTCCGTGGTTTGCGGGGCATATAATCGCGAAAATGATTGGTCGGTCGAACAGCTCGCGGACGGAAATTTGCCAGCGAAGTCTATGTAGCGTTGCTCTTCTTGTGCGGTGATTTTGGTCCACTTCGCTTCGCCATTGATTCCCAGTTTGGCGGTGTTTAGGGACGCCTCAATGGATTGGCGGTCGGATGCCTTGATGAGACTACTTGCGGCTTTCCGCTACCAGTTCATCAAGCACGCTTTCGGCCTAATGTACTGCAAGCACGGAGAAAAAAGCGACGAAATAGTGCGCGTCATCATTTACCTAGACGATGCCCCGAAGCGGCAAGCGGGCGCGCGCCAAAGAGAGGGTGTATAAATTCACCAACAACAACACGTCATTTTGCAAGCGGTCGATGTAATACTTGGCGCACCGACCGACGTAGCACGGCAGAAAACTGCCAAGCGCGACCTTTTGCGGTGCAACTTTCTGAGCGAGAAGCTCTCCCGGCAAAATTGATCTCAGACCGCCTCCCGTCATGGAGTTTGGCTTGCAGCTAAACCATTCACCGAGTTTGAGTGGCTATGGGTTTAAGAGCAGCTGAGCCTACGCTGCAAGTTCTATGCTGCCTGCGCCGCCCTTTGCGGAAGCTCTTTATCTTCGTCGTTCGCATGCCGGAAGCTGAGCCAATTATTGAGGCGATCCAGGTAGAGATAGATGACAGGCGTCGTGTAAAGCGTAAGGAATTGGGAGACCAGAAGCCCACCCGCGATGGCGATTCCAAGAGGCTGCCGGAGCGCCGATCCGGGCCCTTGCCCGAATACCATTGGAAGGCCGGCGATCAGCGCACACCGTGGTCATCATGATCGGGCGGAATCTCTGCTGACAGGCTTGATGAATTGGGTCTACCACGTTGAGGCCACGGTGCCGCTCGGCCTCCAAAGCGAAGTAGACCATCATAATTGCATTCTTTTTGACGATTCCAATAAGAAGAATAATGCCGATGAGTGCAATCATATCCAAGTCGTGGTGAGACAGCATCAGCATCAGCACAGCGCCCACGCCCGCCGACGGCAACGAGGACAAAATAGTGAGCGGATGAATAAAACTCTCGTACAACATGCCGAGCACAACGTAGATGACAAGAATGGCGGCTGGCATCAATATCGGTGTCGAACTCAACGAGCCCTGAAACGCTTGTGCAGCGCCTTGGAAATTCCCGAGAACCATCGCTGCCATGTTCAGTGCGGGTCCGAGCTTAGTTATCGCGTCCACCGCCTGACTTAATGCAACTCCTGGCGCCAGATTGAAGAACAACGTCACCGCCGGGAATACGCCCTGGTGATTGATGGTAAGCGGTTGCACGGCGTTGCTGATTTTGGCGATTGCGAGCAACGACACCTGCGTTCCGTTGGTCGCAGGGATGCAGATGCTTTTCAGCGTAGATGGATTTGTCTGGAATTGGGGCTGCACCTCCAGCACGACTTTCCTTTGCTGTGTGGACGAATATATGGTCGCAACCTGCTCCTGACCGAAGGCGTCGTAGAGTGCCTGGTCGACTGCTGCAATCGGCATGCCCAAACGACCGATGGCGTCCCGGTCAATGGTGATGGCCAAATGCGGTGATGCGATCTGTTGATCGGACGCCACGTCTGTCAGCATCTTCATGCGCTGCATCCTGGCCAGCAAGATAGGCGCCCAGTGGTTCAACTCATCGGAATTGGTGTCTGTCAACGTGTACTGATACTGTGCTTGCGACAAGCGCCCGCCGATGGTCAGATCCTGAACAGGCTGCATGAAGAAGTTCACGCCGACGACCGTCGCCACCTTCGACCGCAGTTGCGCCATGACTTGTTGTATGGGCGGGCGCCGCCCAAAAGGCTTGAGCTGAATGAACATCCGTGCGCTATTCTCGCCGGAAATTCCGCCAGTTGCGCCAGCGAAAGAGACCACTCGGGCCACTGCGGGATCCTGCACGACAATGCTCGAGACTTGCTCCTGTAACTTTGCCATTGCCGCGAAGGAGGCGTCCTGTCGGGCGTCGATTTGTCCAAACAGCAACCCGGTATCCTGCTGCGGAAAGAACCACTTTTGGAATGATCACATAGACGTAGCCGGTGAGCGCAATCAGCGCGAGCGTGCTCACGAGTGTCACACGCTGATGCCGGAGTACCAATCGCAAACCACGGTCGTAACCGGCGCTCATTCTGTCAAACAACTGCTCCAGCGCCGCTGATGCGCCCGCTGGCCTGACCACTGTCGCGACGAAGAAGACGCGAACACATCATCGGCGTTAACGTCAGCGACACCAATGCAGAGGCGACTACCGCGATGCTAACTGTCATCGCGAATTCGTGGAACAGGCGGCCGACAAGACCGGACACAGCGGAATGAAGACCGCGACCAGGGAGCAGGTGATTAACAGGATGGTAAAGCCGACCTGGCCGGCACCCTTGAGCGCCGCGGTGGTCCAGCAGCTGCGCAAGAAAATCGACGGCGTGTCGGAGCTGTTCACGCTCGACGCTTGCCGGCACGTGCAGCACCCGATGAAAACGAAAGCAGCACAGAATTTCCAAATGACGGGCGGAATCAATTTCCAAATGCGCGCAAAATTTGCCTGAGAACAAAGCGGTTTCCGTAGAGAATTCAGCGTATTACTGTTGGCTGGGGCGGGAGGATTCGAACCTCCGCATGGCGGAATCAAAATCCGCTGCCTTACCACTTGGCTACGCCCCAAAATGCCGAGGATGGCCGCTCAGCGGCCCGGCAACATAGCGGCGCTGGGGCACCGGATCAATGTTGGTCCGGGCGGTCTCATATCATCAGCCATGCGGACATGTGCCTATCATGCACGGTCGACCCGCGAACCACATCGCCGGGGGGCTCAGGCCCCTCCAGAAATAGTATAACATATGTAGCGCAGCCAAATGACCCGGCCGGGGGACCAAGGAAAGAACGCCCCCAAAGAGCATGACGGACCAAGTCCTAATGGCGGATGCCACCTGCTGTTCGGTTGAACGGTTAAGTATGCAGCGACGTCGCAGGCACTCCGTGAGCCTGCCGTGCGCGATTCGATCCGCTGCGTCGTGCTGGCCGGGGCGCCGAGCGCCGCCTTCTGCGCCGGCGCTGATATCGGCGAGCTTCTCGAACGAGCAGGGGGCGAGCCTGCGGGATGCTGGCGCAAGAACTAGTCTCGCTGCTCGCCGCAGTGGGCATATTTGCGGGTGGCGACAGCGATGACTTGTCAAGCGCATGGACGTCGAGAGCATACGTTTTAGGGAAAGCCTGCACTTGGACGAGACCGAACGCCGCGATCGCCGCATTTTCTCTCGCGCAAAGCCATGAGGAGCAACGTGGAAAGGCCAAAGCTGCTTGCCGGAAAGACGCTGTTCATCACCGGGGCCTCGCGCGGCATCGGCCTGGCGATCGCGCTGCGCGCTGCCTGCGACGGCGCCAATATAGCGATCGCTGCCAAGACCGCGGCGCCGCATCCAAAACTTGATGGTACGATCTACACCGCTGCCGAGGAAATCGAGCGCGCCGGTGGCAAGGCGCTGCCGCTCGTAGTCGACGTGCGCAGCGAGGACATGGTGAGAAAGGCTCTTGCAGCAACCGCGGAGAAATTCGGTGGCCTCGACATCGTGGTCAACAATGCGAGCGCGGTCACGCTTACTTCGGTCGCCGACACCGACATGAAGCAATTCGACCTGATGCACCAGATCAACGCGCGCGGCAGCTTCGTCGTGTCGAAATGGGCCATTCCCTATCTGGAAAAGGCGTCGAATCCTCACATTCTGATGATCTCGCCGCCGCTCGACATGAAGGAGAAATGGTTCGCGCCGCACACCGCCTATTCGATGGCCAAGTTCGGCATGAGCCTCGTCGTGCTTGGGCTTGCCGGCGAACTGCGCCCCAAGGGCATCGCAGTCAACGCACTATGGCCGCGCACGATCATCGCCACGGCGGCGATCCGAAACCTGCTCGGCGGAGAGAGGCGCATGCGTCAGGCGCGCAAGCCAGCGATCATGGCAGACGCCGCCTACGCCATTTTCCAAACTTCCGCGCGCGAACTGACTGGACGGTTCCTGATCGACGATACGCTTCTCGCGGAGCGCGGCGTTACCGATTTCGAAGCTTACCGTGCACACCCGAACGAACCCTTGGCGCGAGATTTTTTCGTGCCGGACGAGATCGCGCCGCCGCCGTACGTCGACACTGTCGAGACCTATGGAGAGCGCTTGTGACCTATCGGGCTCCGCTGGCCGATATCGGCTTTGCGCTCAAATACGCTGCCGGGCTGCCGCAGGCGATCGAGGAAGGGTTGTTTGGCGACCTTGCGATGGCAGACGTCGAGGCCGTGCTGGCAGAAGCCGGCCGCTTCGCCGGCGAAGTGATCGCGCCGCTCAACCGTGTTGGCGACCGCTTTGGCACACCGTTCAAGGACGGCGTGGTGACGATGCCGCCGGGCTGGAAGGAGGCCTACCGGGGCTGGCGTGACGGCGGCTGGAACGGGCTCGCCGCGCCGTGCGAATGGGGCGGTCAGGGCCTGCCGCAAATCCTCAATGCCGCCTGCATCGAGATGTGGCACGGCGCCTCGATCGCATTTTCTGACGGACCGATGCTCACCGTCGCGGCGATTGATGCACTTTATGCCCATGGCTGCGAAGCGCTCAGGCGTCTCTACCTGGGAAAGCTCGTCTCCGGTGAATGGGCGGGCACCATGCAGCTTACCGAGCCACAGGCCGGGTCCGATGTCGGCGCACTACGCACACGCGCCGAACGCGCCCCCGACGGTTCCTATCGGCTCAAGGGACAAAAAATCTTCATCACCTACGGCGAGCACGACCTCACCGATAATATCATTCACCTCGTGCTGGCGCGACTGCCGGACGCTCCGCCCGGCACGCGGGGGATTTCGCTGTTCCTCGTACCCAAATATCTGGTCAATGCCGACGGTTCGCGCGGCGCCCGCAACGACATTCGCGCTCATTCGCTCGAGCACAAGCTCGGCATCCATGGCTCGCCGACCTGCACGATGATTCTCGGCGAGCACGACGGCGCGATCGGCTTCTTGATCGGCGAAGAAAATGCCGGCATGTCCTGCATGTTCACGATGATGAATCGGGCGCGGCTAGCGGTTGGGCTGCAAGGCGTTGGCGTCGCCGAAGCCGCCGCGCAGCAGAGCCTCGCCTATGCGCGCGAAAGACGGCAGGGCCGTGTCGCCGGCGTGCCGGCGACGCAGTCCTCACCGATCATCGCGCACCCGGACGTTCGCCGCATGCTGTTGACCATGCGCGCGCTCACCGCTGCCGCGCGCGCGATCTGCTACGTCACCGCGATCGCGCTTGACCGGTCCGAACGCGCCGCTGACGCCGTGGCGCGAAAGGCCGCGCACGAGCGGACGTCGCTGCTCACGCCGATTGCCAAGGCGTTTTCCACTGATGTGGGCATCGAAGTCGCCTCGCTCGGCGTACAGGTCCATGGCGGCATGGGCTACATTGAAGAGACTGGCGCCGCACAGTTTTATCGCGACGCGCGCATCGCCGCGATCTATGAAGGGACCAACGGCATCCAGGCCATCGATCTGGTCACCCGCAAACTGCCGCTTGCCGGTGGCGCAACCGTTGGCGCGCATATCAAGGAGCTGCGCGCCATTGTCGAAGCGATCGACGCCAGCAACAATCCGACCTTTGGAGCGACTGCCGCCCGGCTTGGGGAAGCGATCGACAGCCTGGCGCACGGCAGCGAGTGGCTGCTCGCGCGGCTAGGTAAGGAACCCGACGCAGCGCTCGCGGGGGCGACCCCTTATCTGCGGCTGTTCGGTCTTGCCACCGGCGGCTGTCTGTTGGCGAAAGAAGCGCTGGGCGCGGAGCGGCTCGGCGAGGATGCGGCGGCACGGCTTTCGGTGACGCGCTTTTTTGCCGAAAACCTCGCTGTCCAGGCAGGGGCGCTCGAACGCACAATCATCGACGGTGCACCCGGCGTGCTCGGCGCCGACGCGGCGCTCGCCTGATTGACCGGCAGAGCGAGCGCGGAACTCACAGCAGGCGAAGACAAAAATGGGTTTCACTGCGGCTCAAGCCATCCTACATTTCCGCCAATGTCGACTCTCTTGATCACCCATCCGGCATGCCTCGAGCACTTGACGCCGCTTGGTCATCCCGAGCGTCCCGATCGGTTGCGCGCCATCGAACGGGCGCTGGAGGCGGAAAAATTCCAGACGCTGGCGCACGCCGCCGCGCCGCTTGCGCCGCTCGAGACGGTCGCGCTCTGTCATCCGATGGATTACATCATCGAGATCCGCGATATCACGCCGAAGCAGGGCATGGTGCGGCTCGACGCCGACACCTCGATGTCGGCAGGCAGTTTTGAGGCCGCCTTGCGCGCGGTCGGCGGCGCCACCTACGCGGTGGACGAGGTCTTGAGCAAAAAGGCGCGCAACGCCTTCGTTGCCACGCGGCCGCCAGGACATCACGCCGAAACGGCGCGACCGATGGGGTTTTGCCTGTTCGACAACGCGGCGATCGCGGCGCGCCATGCGCAGAAACAGTACGGCATTGCAAGCGCGGCTATCGTCGATTTCGACGTGCATCATGGCAACGGTTCGCAGGAGATTTTCTGGGCGGACAAGTCGGTGATGTATTGCTCGACGCATCAGATGCCGCTGTTTCCCGGCACCGGCGCCGTCGGGGAATGTGGCGAGCACAACACCATCGTCAATGCGCCGCTGCGGCCCGGCGACGACGGGGAGGCGTTCCGCGCGGCGTTCGAAAGCCGCATCCTGCCGCGGCTTGCCGAGTTCCGCCCCGAGCTGATCATCATTTCCGCCGGATTCGACGCGCACATGCGCGATCCGCTCGCCAACATCAATCTCGAGGAGCCGGACTTCGGCTGGGCGACGCGAAAGGTCATGGAGATCGCCGACCGTTATGCCGACGGCCGCATCGTGTCGCTGCTTGAAGGCGGCTATGACCTGCAAGCTTTGGCCAATTCGGCGGCCGCTCACGTCATGGCGCTGATGCGGGGCTGATTCGCAGCCCGGGTCGAGCGGAGCGAACGCGACGGCAGTCGCGCCGGCTCCATTGCCGGATTCGTAAAGCGAAGGCCGGGAGATGCCGCAACGCGCCTGATACAATCCGCCCTACCTTGTTGATTCGGAGAATAAGATGATGGCAACAGCAACCAACGAGAGCGGCAACGATATCTCACAGATGCCATTCGAGCGCGCGATCGAAGAGTTGGAATCGATCGTAAAGCGGCTCGAAGAAGGCAAGGTGCCGCTGGAAGAATCGGTCGCCATCTATGAGCGCGGCGAGGCGCTCAAGCGGCGCTGCGAGGACCTGTTGCGCCAGGCCGAAGCCCGCGTGGAAAAGATCACGATCGATGCGCAGGGTAAGCCGACGGGCACAGCACCGTTGGATGTGGAGTGATACGGTTTTCAGCCCGATCGAATAGGCACACCGCCATTGTGCGCCGAGCGGTCCGGCCCGAAGTGCCGGCTCAACAGTAAACGCGTGAAGCAAGCCTTCGTTCAGAGCGCGCGACCAGCATGGGTGAGCCTGAGATCACTTCGTACCAACTCATGCACTCATCCAACTTTTCCCCCAACTGCAGAAAAAATCGGCGTGCCAGCACGGGCACCTTCATCCGGTTGCTTTTCTGCTCCCATTACGAGGCTTGCGGGACGCCTTAATCAGCTTCCTGCCTATGCCACCAGAACCCCGGCCAGTCCGGCGATCACGTCCGCGATATCCTGCAACCCGTTGAACCGCGGCGAGCCGGCCATGTGTGGCGAGAGCACCACATTGTCGAACTCCAGCAGTTCATCATCGAAGCGCCCCGGCTCCTCGTATTGCGAATCGAGCGCGAAGCCGCCGAGACGGCAACAGCGCAGCGCCGCCAAGAGCGCTGCACGATCAATGAGTTCAGCGCGCGATACGTTGACGATGCAGGCGCCCGGCTTGATGAGCGCCAGGCGTTCGCGATTAATGAAGTGCAAGGTCGAAGCATCGAGCGGGAGCTGCGGAACGATCCAATCGCTCCCCGCCAGCAACGACTCGAGTGTTCGGTACGAGACGCCGAGTGCATCCTCGCTCGCGCGTGCAAGCCTGGTTCTCTGAAAGTAGACGACGGTCATAGAAAACGCTGCCGCGCGCAGGGCGATTTCGCGGCCGACCTCACCGAGCCCGATAATGCCGAGCGTCGCTCCGTGGAGGTTGCGCAGCCCCGCGAAGCGACCCCAATTGGCGCCGGGCGTATGCCGCCGGTCGAACGGCCGATACGGCCGACCCAGGGCGGCAAGTTGCTCGATGCTGAGCAGTCCGTTGAGATCCGCGATGCGTCGCGCCAGCGCCAGCATCAGCGCCAACGCGTGCTCGGCGCAAGACATGTTGGCGCGGCGGCGCACGCCCAGCACCTTGATGCCGCGCGCCGCGCAGGCGCTGGCATCGATATTACGCAGGAGCATGCCGTATTTGTGCACTACCTTGAGCCGGGGGGCACGCGCTAGCTCGTCGCTGCCGATCTTCAACGACTCCGTGACAACGGCTTGCGCTGCCGGAAGGTTGTCATGCAGCTCGGGGGTCGAGGCGACAAACCTGACATCACTCGGGTAGAGAGAAGGCACCGCCTTTTGCACCCGAGCACACCAGGCTGAAAAATCCGGTAAATCCGGGGACATGAAATCCGCAAACGCTTCAAACCGGTCTTTGCTCGTCGTCGGGTCGAGCACGACGCCGATCAAACGCGCCCAAACGTCGTCTTCGACCACCACGACCGGCTTGTCTGTTGTCATCGGAAATTCGGTTGATCGGTATCTGCTAGCCTGTTGCGCAACTGCGATGGGCCTTTGATGCGGGAAGGCATTGCGCATTGCCTATTACTGGATACCCGCTTTCGCGGCAAAGAGCGAAAACGGACCGATCAGAATTGGCATCGTCCATCCGGCTCTTGTTTCACCCGCGCGCGGGTACCAGGCGACCAGCCTGACCATGTCGCGACGAGCGCGCACGATGCAACCTTCTCACTTGAACGGCAACGCGTCGGCGTGTGCGGTTATTTGTGGCATTCTGGCGGCAAATTACGACGCCGATATCAATTCGCTCGAATGGATTGCCTTCGAGGACGGTACGCCGATTTCGCGATCTGGCCATCGGCAAGCGCGCGCCCGCCGGCGAGGACATGCGGGCGACGACATTACGAACCCGCTCTTCTAATAGAGCCATATCTCTGAGGGCAATGGGATCAGGCCCAGCACGTGCCCCGAGCCAGCATTGACGACGAGCAGCCTCCTGGTGGCATCGAAGTCGCCAGAACTCGAAGAGCCTGAGACGGCAATGCCTGCCAATCGGATTTCCTTCCCGGGTAAAACCTCTCTGGGTGGCTATGATGCGATATTCACCCGCATCCTGAGTGTCGGAGCCGGAGCTGAAATACAGATTGAACCGGGTCCCGTCCTTGGCACTGACGATGGCGGCAACAGATGATACGCCGAGCCCGCCACCGCCAGCATATCCCGTACCTGCGCCAGCCGGGTTCGCCGCGCCGCTGGCGCCCGAATTTGCCGCGGCGCCAGGGATTCCTGCAGTGCCGCCGCCCCGGTTTGCCGCAGTGCCAGGGAGACCTGCAGCGCCGCCGCCGGGGTTTGCTGCAGCGCCAGCACTAGGGCTTGGTGCAGGGCCGTTGGGGCTTCCCAGAGCGCCAGGGCCTAGATTGGCTGCAAGGCCAGAACCCGCGTTCCCTGTAAATGCCACATAAGGCCTCGTGGCCATCCCCGTCTGGATCGTCAAGCTGACATTGACCTGAAGCGTCGACGGATCGATCGCGATCCGTCTGGACCTAAAAAAATTGGTGGCGGCGTGCTTGATATAATCTTGCAGTTTATTGGTCGCGTCCTGCTCATGCCCCTGCACGCAGGTGTAGTCGCTGCTCACCGGAGCGGCAGTGCAGGTCCCACAGAGCAGCAGCAGAACGGTGAGCGTTCTCACGTCGCGCTCCTTCGCTGGTCTCATTTCCCCGGCAACCGCTGCCGCACCTTGCCGATGTCACGCCAGGGATCGCCGCGAAACTGCTTCTTCAGATTGAGCACGGTGAATTGATTCGCTGAGCTGGTGCGGCCGAGCTGCTGCCATGACAGCGGAGCGGAAACGGGAGCGCCCGGGCGCGCGCGAGTTCGAATACGGAGCGACCGAGGTCGCTTCGCGCGAGTTGCGGAAGTAATCGATAAAGATTTTGCGCGAGCGCAGCGCTTTGGTCATCTTGCCGACGTAGCGGTCGGGGCTGTCGGCTACCATGCTTAGCGCGATTCTTTGCGCAAAATTCTTGGTCGTGTCCCAGTCGGCATCTTCGACAGGCACGACGACGTGAATGCCCTTGCCGCCGGAGAGTTTGACAAAGCTCTCGAGCTTTTCCTGCTTGAGCCGCTCACGTGTCTCGCGCGCGGCCGCAACGATCTCATCCCAGCCGACACCCTCGCCCGGATCGAGATCGAACACGATGCGGTTGCAGGCTTCGAGCGCGTCAAGCCGCGAGCCGCGGATGTGGATTTCCAACGCGCCGGACTGCACCAGCACTATCAGGTCGTCGAGTTCTTCCACCGCGATTACGTCGTGTTCCTTGGCGTCGACGACGTGGCGCACCTGCGAGTTCTTGATGATCGCGGGAATGTGCTTCTGAAAAAAGCACTCGCCCTTGGTGCCTTCGGGGCAGCGCACCAGCGCCAGCGGCCGGCTGACGAGATGGGGCGCCATCCAATCCCAAACGGTGACGTAATATTCGGCCAAATCCTCCTTGGTGATGCCGACGTCGACCCAATAAACGCGCCCGGCATGGGTGAGCTGCACGTTGGCGACTTGCGCTTGCTTGTTGACGCTTCGTGCCGGCGCGGATTTCGGTGCCGTCATTGTCGTCCCCGATCCAGACGCTGCGCTTCGCGCGGTCGCGGCCTTGCCGGGTCCGGCCGAAGCTGGCGGATCGGTCGGATCCTCGCGCACCACTTCGCGCGCCGGCTTATCCTCGCGCAAGCCCTTGTAAGAGGCCTGCCGCAGCAATCCGTCATGGGTGATGCCGCGATATTGCGCCTCAACGACGACGTCCGGCTTCACCCAGATCACGTCCTTGCGCCGCTCCGTCTTCGGTACCTCGAGGGACGGCCGCTCGACGCGCAGCTTTTCCAGGCGCTTCCACAGATCGCGCGCGGTCTCGTGGGTGTAGCCGGTGCCGACGCGGCCCGCATAGCGCAGCTTGCCGTTCTCGTTGAACGCCACGGTGAGAGCGCCGATCGCGTTGGACATGGCGGTCGACGGCGAAAAACCGGCGACGACGAATTCCTGGCCGACGTGGCATTTGACCTTGATGAAATTGTCTGAGCGGCCGGAACGGTAAGGCGCATCCCGGCGCTTGGAGATGATGCCTTCCAGCCCCATCTCGCAGGCATGCTTGAAAATGACCGCCCCTTCCTCCTCGAAATGATCGGCATAGCGGATCACCTCGTTGCCCGTCCCAGCCAGCAGCTTTTCCAGCGCGGCCTTGCGCGCGACCAGCGCTTCACCGGTGAGATCGCGGCCGTCAAGATAGAGAAGATCGAAGAGCCAATAGACGAAGCGGTCGCTGCGGCCATCTTTCAAGTCCGTCTGCAGAAGTGAAAAACTCGAGATGCCTCTCTCATTCTCCACCACAAGTTCCCCATCGAGCAGCGCGCTCTGCGCCGGCAGCGCGGCGACCGCCTTGGCGATCGGCGGGAAGCGATGCGTCCAATCCTGACGGTTGCGCGTGAGCAATTGCACCTTGCCGCGCTGGAGCCGTGCCTCGGTGCGGTATCCGTCGAACTTGATCTCGTGCAGCCAGCCCGGTCCGCTCGGCGCGGTAGTCCGCAACATGGCGAGGCTCGGCGCAATAAAATCTGGCAAGCTCGCCCGCCGACCGCTTGCGGACGGCCCCCGACCCGGTGTGCCTGCCTTGCGCGCCAGCGCCGTCGCCGCAGATCGCGTTTTTGTTTTTGTTTTTGTTGTGGCTTGCGCGCGCGGTGCGCCGGCTTCTGCTTCCGCTGCCGGGCTTGCTTTCACATTCGCCGCGGCGCGGCGCGCGCTCTGCGCCGGCGCGGCTCCGCGCAATTCCTCCCTGAATGCGCGCTGCGACTGCGGCTTGGTGCGATCGGCTTTGCGATTGCTGTGCCAAACCCGTTTTTCGCCTTTACCGGCGGTGATCTCTTCCATGGTCCGGCCGCTCGCCACCGAGACCGCCGCGTCCTGCAAATTTTCTGCATCGACGCCGGCACGAGCCGCTTCGTCCTTGCCCTTGATCAACAGCCAGTTCTCGTGACGATCGTTGGGCCGGCCGCGCATGCGCACGAGATGCCAGCGGCCATGCAACTTCTCGCCTTCGAGATCGAACGTAAGATGGCCCTTGGCGTAGCCCCTGTGCGGGTCGCCCTCTGGAGTCCAGTGGCCGCGGTCCCAGATCATCACGGTACCGCCGCCATACTCGCCCTGTGGAATGGTGCCCTCAAAGGTGTTGTATTCGATCGGATGATCTTCAACGTGAACCGCGAGCCGCTTGTCGGCCGGATCGAAGCTAGGACCGCGGGTGATCGCCCAGCTTTTCATAACCCCGTCGAGTTCGAGGCGTAAATCATAGTGCAGGCGCCGCGCCGCGTGCTTCTGGATCACGTAGCGGCTGCCGCCGGCGCGGCCACGCCGGCCGCGCGGCTCTGCGCTCACCCCGAACTTTCGCTTTTTACGGTAAATTTCGAGCGCCACGACGCTTCAGCCCAGCCGCCCAAGGCATTTTGCAGCCGTTGCCGCGGATCGGGCGGATTTCGCGGCCGCCACCATGGCAAAAATCAAAACGCACCCCAACATATAACACCTATTACCGCCCGGGCGGCGAAAGAGTCGTCCTATGAACCTGGTCGGAAGGTTGGGAGTTCCGTACGCGGCGCGCCGAAAATTGCGTTTCCGGTCCAAAATGGTGTAAGCACAGCACGCATTTCCGTGTTCCGGTCTGTAACTGAGCGCGCATTCGACCCCGATTTGTTATGAATAAGCTGGAGCTATAGGCGTGACCGTTCGATCAACTCCATTGCTTGACCTCATCAAGACCCCAGACGACCTCAGACGCCTCGATGAGGGGAAGCTGCGTCAACTCGCCGACGAATTACGGCAGGAGACCATCGACGCCGTGTCGGTGACCGGGGGGCATCTCGGCGCCGGCCTCGGCGTAGTCGAGCTGACGGTCGCGCTGCATTACGTATTTGACACGCCGCGGGATCGGCTGGTCTGGGACGTCGGCCATCAGGCCTATCCGCACAAGATTCTCACCGGCCGTCGCGACCGCATCCGCACACTGCGCCAAGGCGGCGGGCTTTCTGGTTTCACCAAGCGCGCCGAGAGTGAATACGATGCGTTCGGCGCCGCGCATTCATCCACCTCGATCTCTGCCGCCCTCGGCATGGCGGTGGCACGCGACCTACAGGCCAAAGCCAACAACGTGATCGCCGTCATCGGCGACGGCGCGATGTCGGCGGGCATGGCATACGAGGCCATGAACAATGCCGGGTCGATGGATTCGCGCCTGATCGTGGTGCTCAACGACAACGACATGTCGATCGCGCCTCCAGTCGGCGCCCTTTCCGCATACCTGGCGCGCCGCGTTTCCGGGCGGGGCTATCACCGCCTGCGCAAGCTCGTGCGCGGGATCGCCCGGCACATGCCGAGCAAAATGCTGCAGCAGCGCGCCATAGCGGTGGAGCAATATGCGCGCGGGCTGGTGACCGGCGGCACCCTGTTCGACGAACTCGGCTTCTTCTACGTCGGTCCGATCGACGGGCATAATCTCGATCACCTCTTGCCGGTGCTCAAGAACGTGCGCGACATGCAGAACGGGCCGATCCTCGTCCACGTCGTGACGCAAAAAGGCAAGGGGTATGCGCCAGCGGAAAAGTCCGCCGACAAATACCATGGCGTTGTCAAGTTTGACGTCGCCACCGGCACCCAGGTGAAGGCCAAGGCCGGCGCGCCCGCCTATCAGAAAGTCTACGGCGAGAGCCTCATCAAAGAGGCGCGCAAGGACGACAAGATCATTGCCATCACCGCGGCCATGCCGTCGGGCACCGGCGTCGATCTCTTCCAGAAAGCGTTTCCCGAGCGCACGTTCGACGTCGGCATTGCCGAGCAGCACGGGGTGACATTCGCGGCTGGCCTCGCGACCGAGGGCTACAAGCCGTTCGCTACAATCTACTCGACCTTCCTGCAGCGCGCCTATGACCAGGTGGTGCACGACGTCGCCATTCAGCGCCTGCCGGTGCGTTTCGCCATGGATCGCGCCGGCCTTGTCGGCGCCGATGGGCCGACCCATGCGGGATCGTTCGACATCGCCTATCTGGGCTGCCTGCCCGGGTTCATCCTGATGGCGCCGTCCGACGAAGCCGAGCTGGTGCACATGGTCGCGACCGCGGTGGCGATCGACGACAGGCCGTCCGCGCTGCGTTACCCGCGCGGCGAAGGATTCGGCGTGGCGCTGCCGCAGGATGGAAAGCCGCTCGAGATCGGCAAGGGCCGCATCGTCCGCGAGGGCACCACCGTCGCGCTGTTCTCCTATGGCGCGCGGCTACACGAATGCCTGAAGGCAGCCGACGAGCTGGCCACCTACGGGCTGTCGACGACGGTGGCCGACGCCCGCTTTGCCAAACCGCTCGACACCGAGCTCCTGCTGCGGCTCGCCCGCGAGCATGAGGTGCTGATCACTATCGAGGAAGGCGCCATCGGCGGCTTCGGTTCGTTCGTCCTGCGGGCGCTGGCGGAGCACGGCATCCTCGACAGCGGCCTCAAAGTGCGGTCGCTGGTGCTGCCTGACACCTTCATCGACCAGGACTCGCCCGCCGCCATGTACGCCAAGGCCGGGCTCGACGCCAAAGCCATCGTCGGCAAGACCTTCGAAGCGCTCGGACAGAACATGCGTGGCGAGACCGTGAAGCTGTTGCGGTCGTGAGCTTGTACCCTCCCCATCAACGGGGGGATAAGCCGTAGGGCGGCAAAATCGTTGTTAAGTCAGTACCGCGTGGGTATTGCGCCTGACGAATTCGCCCACGGGTTCAGGTGGCGCAATGCCCACCTCGAATGCCATGAGCAAACAACGCGCCGATCGGCTTCTGGTGGCGCGCGGCCTGTTCGAAAGCCGCACCCGCGCGCAGGCGGCGATCGCCGCTGGTCGCGTCAGCGCCGACGGCGTGCGCCTGCGCAAAGCGTCAGAGGAGATTTCTCCCACCGCGGTCATCGAGGCGGAGGCCGAACACCCCTATGTCTCGCGTGGCGGCATCAAGCTCGCTTTCGCGCTTGATCATTTTGCCATCGACGTGAAACATCGCGTCTGCCTCGACATCGGTGCTTCGACCGGAGGCTTTGCCGACGTGCTGCTGCGGCGCGGCGCACGCCGCGTCTACGCGGTGGATGTCGGCCACAACCAGCTGCATTCTCGCCTGCGTGGCCGCGGCGATCTCGTATCCATCGAGATGACGGATGTGCGCGCGCTTGATCCATCGCGCTTTGCCGAACCGCCTGATCTCGCCACCGTGGACGTCAGCTTCATCTCGCTCAGACTGGTCGTGCCCGCGCTTAAAAAGCTCCTGCAGCCGCGCGCGACCTTGGTCGCGCTGATCAAGCCGCAATTCGAGGCCGGCCGTCGCGAGAGCAAAAAAGGCGTGGTGCGCGATGCGTCTGCGCACGCCGCGATCTGCGCGCAGATCGCCGCGTTTCTGGCTGTACGTGGCTGGCGCGTCGGTGGCATCGCGCCATCGCCGATCCTCGGCGGCGAAGGCAACCGCGAATTTTTTGTCGAGGCGGAGCGTGGTTGAGCATCTCGTGATCGACCGGCTCGGACATCGCGGCGACGGCATCGCCAATGGCCCTGACGGACCGATTTACGTTGCGGGCGCGCTGCCGGGCGAAACGGTAAAGGTCGAGCCCTGGCCCGGGCATCCCGACCGGCGGCAGCTTCTGAAAGTCGATCAAGCGAGTCCGGAGCGCATCGCCGCGATCTGCCCACATTTTGGTGTGTGCGGCGGCTGCGCCGTACAAACCTGGCGCGAAGAACCCTATCGCGCCTGGAAACGCGCTGTGGTGGTCGAGACGTTGCGGCAGGCCGGACTTGACGCGCCGGTCGGGGCGCTCGTCGACGCGCATGGTGCGGGCCGGCGCCGAGCCGTCTTGCATGCCCGGCGCAGCAGCCGCGGCGTGCTCGAGGTCGGCTTTGCCGCAGCGCGCGCGCATCGCATCGCTGCCATTGATCGTTGCCCGGTTCTGGCCAAAAACCTCAACGGCAGCCTCGCGGCCGCACAGGCCATCGCGGAGGCGCTCACGCCGAAGGCTAGGCGGCTCGATATTCAGGTGACTGCGACGGGCGCGGGTCTCGACTGTGACGTGCGCGGTTCGGGCCCGCTGCCGGCGCCGTTGGCCGCGGCTTTGGCGCGCGTGGCCGTGGAGCATGATCTCGCACGGCTGACCCGCCATGGCGAACTGATCGCACAGCGGCGCACGCCCACCTTGCGCATCGGGAGAGCGAGCGTGCCGCTGCCGCCCGCGGCATTTTTGCAGGCGACCGAGGAAGGCGAAGCCGCGCTGTCGCGGCTCGTCATGTCGACGTGCGGCGAAGCCAAATACGTCGCCGACCTGTTCTGCGGCGTCGGCACGTTCGCACTGCGGCTCGCTGAACGCGTCCGGGTGTTTGCCGTTGACCACGACGAGGCGGCGGTCGCGGCGCTCAAGCGCGCCGCCGCCACCAGCGCGGGATTGAAAACGATTGAAACCGCGGTTCGCGATCTGTTTCGCAATCCGCTCGCCGCCAGCGAGTTGCGTCGCTGCGATGCGGTCGTGTTTGATCCGCCGCGCCAGGGCGCACTGCGGCAGGCGCGCGAACTCGCGGCAAGCCGCGTGCCGTTGATCATCGCGGTGTCATGCAATGCGGCCAGTTTCGCGCGCGACGCCGCCGAGCTCGTGCGCGGCGGCTATCGCCTCGAGGCGGTCACGCCGGTCGATCAATTCCGCTACGCGGCGCACGTGGAGATCGTCGGGCGGTTGGTACTTTGATTCGTCATGAGCCGCGCTTGTCGCGCGCATCCACGGCTTAACGACGAGCCCAATGATGGATCGCCCAACGAATCCGGCAGGTGGGAGAGTCGCTCAGGATCGCACTAGGGACCCTAGTCAGGCCGCCGCACGTACGCGGTCGGGAATGGCGAGCGGCTTGTTGGCGCTGTTGAGAAACTCGACGGTCATGAAGACCATCTCCTGGTCGCCAAGGTTTTCCAGATCGTGGACCTTGTATTGGCCGGCCCCATAAGTCTCGTGCCGGGTCTCGCCGGGCTTATAGGTGTATTCGACCGTGCTGCCGTCCATGAGGTGCTGGCGGCCGCGGCCGCCCGAGACCGAGGTCCAGAAATAGTCGAGCACGTGGCGATGAAAACCGACACGCCCGCCCGGTGCGAGGCGAATGATCCACACCCGCACGCGCTCGTTCTCGGACAATAGCGTCGAGCCGACGCAGCCATTGTGGTTCCGCTTCTCGCGCTCGAACTCGGCGAGGATGGCAGGCGGCCAGGCCGAAGTCTCGGCGCGGTCGCTGGTCTTGTCCAGCATGGTCAGAGCCATAGCATTCCTCCAGGGATTCCGGGCAGAATATAGAAAAGCGGCGCGGTTTTTGAAAGCGTACACACGGCCGACTTTCCATGGCGAATCCCGACAGTAAGCGGCGCGCGATCGTCATCGGCGGCTCGATGAGCGGGCTCCTCGCCGCCATCATGCTTTACCGGCGCGGCTGGAGGGTCGACGTTTTCGAGCGTGTGGGAACCGAGCTGTCCGGCCGCGGTGCCGGGATCGTGGCGCAGTCGGAATTGATCGCGCATCTAAAAGCGCTCGCGCTCGATATCCGCGAGCTCGGAGTGGTGGCGCGCACGCGTAAGCTGCTCGACGTCCGCGGACGCGTGACGCTGACCGTCAAATGCCCGCAAGTGCTCACCGCCTGGGAGCGCGTCTACCGCGTGCTGCGCGATGCCTTTCCGGCCGTGCACTATCATCGCGGCCACAGCCTGAAGGCCTTCGAACAGAACGCGGCGCGGGTGGTTGCCCATTTCAGCGACGGCAGCGCCGCGGAAGCCGACGTGCTGGTCGGCGCCGACGGCCTGCGCTCGACGGTGCGCGGGCAATGCCTGCCCGATGTGGTTCCGCTCTACGCGGGCTATTGCGCCTGGCGCGGGCTCCTTCCCGAGAGCGCGATTCCGCCAGCGATCCATCGCGAATTGTTCGAATCGATGACCTTCTGCCTGCCGCCCGGGGAGCAATGTCTGTTCTATCCAGTCGCCGGACCGAACGGCGATTTGCGCAGAGGGCACCGCCGCTGCAACGTGGTCTGGTACCGGCCGGCCGACGAGGCACGCGAACTGCCGTGGCTTCTGACCGACGACACCGGAGTCACCCACTCGCTGTCGATCCCACCGCCGCTCATCCGTCGCGAGGCCGTCGCCGCCATGCGCGCGGCAGCGGAACGGCTCCTGCCGCCGCAATTTCGCGCGATCGTGCGGCTGATCGACGAGCCGATCCTGCAGGCGATCTACGATTTGCAGAGCCCGCATCTCGCGTTCGGCCGCGTTGCCATTGTCGGCGACGCCGCGTTCGTGGCGCGGCCGCATGTAGCCGCAGGCGTATCCAAGGCCGCCGACGATGCGGCGGCGCTGGCGCAGGCGCTCGCGACCGAGGAGGAGGTGGCAGCGGCGCTGCGCCGCTTCGAGGCGGAGCGGCTGCCGATCGGGTACAAAATCATCGATCGCGCGCGCCATCTCGGCGCCTACCTACAGGCCACGCAGAACGCCGAAGAACGCGCACGCTCGGTGCGCCACTCGATCCCGCAGGCAGTACTCGCGGAGACGGCGGTGCTGGATTTTCTCTATGCGTGAGCTCTCGCTTGGCAGCGGACCCCCAAACGGGCTAGCGGGTAGAGCAATGCTCCTTCGGCACATTGCTTCAGCGGCCTTCAGCTCCAACGGAGCAAACCGTCGAACCAGGGCACGTAGCGACGCCTTCGGCGGCTTCGCCCGGTTAGCTGGCAATTTCACCCTCCCGAGCCTTGGCTCCTTCCTCTTGTGCCGCAGAAAAAATCTCGCCCGCGGCGCCGAGGTTTATCAGGAAGATGCCGAGACCGACGATCAGGTCCGGCCATGCGCTCCGCCAGGCGAATGCAGTGACCAGCCCTGCGGCGACGATCGCCATATCGGCGAGCACGTCATTGCGCGCGGAGAGAAAGGCGGCGCGGGTCAGCGATCCGCCTTGGCGGCGGAAACGCCCGAGTATCAGCGCGCATGTGGCGTTGACCGCAATCGCGCCGAGCCCGGCGAGCGAGAGCGGCGCGGGCGCCGGCGGCACCGTCGACACGGACTTTTCCCACGCCGTCCACAGCGTGGCCAGGCTCGGCACCAGCAGGATGCCGGCGAGAGCCATGCCAAGACGCGCCCGCCTGCGGGCCGGCCAGGACAGGCCGATCAATATCAGGAGATTGAGCGAAGTATCTTCAAGAAAATCGATACTGTCGGCAAACAGCGACACCGAGCCGATGGCCGTTGCCACGACAAATTCGATGCCGAAATAGCCGAGGTTGAGCAGCACTACCAAGCGCACCGCGCGGCGGAGGCGGTCTTCCATACCAATCTATCTTACGTTTTGCCTGCCGCTGCCAATACCAAGCCGTTGGATTCCGTGAGGGTTAGCTTCACTGCGGCGGCTAGGCGTCCGGTCTAGGCCACGCGGCCGGCGCGCCGGGGGCAACCGGACGGCAAAAGCAGATTGACCCAACAGGATCATGATTGGGGCTTGACCTGAACAGCGGTGGCTGCCGGGAGGCGGCGTGATCCTTCGGTCGCAGGATACCGTGTCAGCCATTTTTTTTCGACTGAGAAAGCCGTACAGCAGGGTCGGGCAGTCTATGCGAATTGTGGTAGAATTCGTTTAAGCGGAACTGCTGTTGCAGAGATTTGTGACACAATGCCTCAGTGCGCGAGCAGCCTCTGACCGGCACAGAGCACCGGCCGTTGAACGCTCTTCGAGGTCATGCCGAACGAAAAACCGCTGCGCTGGCGCGTTCCTAAGCTTGCGATTGCCGGCACGGCATTGGCACTATGCACCGTCCTCTTGTTATTCCCCGCGGTCGAGCGCGCGTTTGGCGGGCTGCTGGCGCTGTCGGCGGACGGCACGAGCATTGCCCGCTATCCCGCGGAACTGCGCCGCGATTCCATCAAGCACAACGGCGGTTATGTCGATTATGCGCACATACCGGATTGTCTCGATCAGGCGTTGATCTCGGTGGAGGACAAGCGGTTCATGCTGCACGGCGGCATCGATCCGATCGCACTGCTTCGCGTCGCTTTTGAGAACGCCGAGAACGACCGTGTCGACCACGGCGGCAGCACGTTGACCTTGCAGCTGGCGCGTATGATGCTGCACATTTCGCGGCACCAGGCGACGGAACTTGCCGAGCTGACCAGCAAGCTGCGGATGGTGCGCGCCGCTTTGATCATCGAACACGACTTCAGCAAACAGAAAATTCTGGAGCTTTATTTCAACGCCGTCTATCTGGGTCGCGGCGCTACCGGCGTGAAGGCCGCGGCGCAAGCCTATTTCAACATGCCGCTGCAAAAGCTCAACGAGCGGCAGTGCATCTACATGGCAGGTCTGCCGCTCGCCCCGGCGCGGTTCGGCGCCGATCCCTCGGGCGGGCCGGCGATGGCGCGCTATCGCCATGTCATCGCCACCATGCAGCGCAACGGCTTTCTGACCGAACAACAGGCCGCGGCCGTCGCCGGCGAGGCGTTGTTTTCCCGGCTGTCCGCGCGGTGACCGGGCGGACACGGAAGGCCTGCGAACCGCCTGATCTCGGCCGCCCGCATGAAGCCCCGCTCCCAATTGCAGAGTGGTGTCATCATGTCCAATAGTGCTGCCGCGAACAGGCCGAGATCTGCGGCGCGCGGGCAATGAACGACATTCGGCGGGTCTTGGTGATCGGCGGCGGGGTCGGCGGGCTCACCGCCGCGACCGCCTTCGCTCTGCGCGGCGTCGAGGTCGTGCTCATCGAGCGCCGGCCGGCTTTCGACGTGGCAGGCGTCGGCCTCGGCCAGCCAGCCAACGCGCTGCGTGTCTATGACGCATTCGGGCTGCTGCAGGAGGTGCTGGCGAGCGGCTTCGCCTATGACCGGATGTTCATCTTCGACGCCGATCGCCGGCTGATCGTGGCGCACAAATTCCTGCTCGGCGACGAGCGCGTGCCGGCCGTGTGCGCGCTGTCGCGCTTGCGACTGCACGAGATCCTGCTGGCGGCGGCTTTGCGCGCCGGCGTCGATGTCCGCACCGGAGTGACGGTGCGCGAAATTCACGACGAAAAAGATCGGGCGACGGCGGCATTTTCCGACGGCCGCAGCGGTGGCTTCGATCTGATCGCCGGGTTCGACGGCATCCGCTCGACCACGCGGCTGCATCTCGTCGGAACGGCGTTCGCGCCGCGGCCTTCCGGCTACGGCGGCTGGCGCGTGCAAGTGCCGCGGTGCAACGGGGTACGCGCCATGGAGTTTTTGCAAGGCATCGGCAGCAAGACCGGCGCCATGCCGCTCGCCGACGATCTCATGTATGTCTTTCATATTCGCCCCGAACTACCGGGCGCGGTGTTCAAGCGCGAGCAATGCGCCGATTTGCTCAAGGAGCGCCTCTCCCAATACGGCAGCTATGTCGCTGAAATCGCGGCCTCGCTCGGCGCGACATCCGACATCGTTTATAGCCCGATCGAACCGCTCCTGTTGCCTTGGCCGTGGTTTCGCGACCGCGTGGTCATCGGCGGCGACGCGGCGCACACATTCCCTCCGCATCTCACCCAGGGCGCGGCGATGGCGGCGGAAGATGGCTACGTGCTGGCGCGCGAAGCACTCTCCGGCGAGGGGCCGCTGGCGGCGCGGCTGATGCGATATTCTCAGGCGCGTTACGCACGCTGCGCCTTCGTTTATACGTTCTCCTATCAGTGGATGCTGGACGAGCAATCGGTGCGCACGCAGGAGGACCTTGCGGCGGCGCGCGTGGAATGGGCCAGGAACGGCTCGGCGCGCATCGCTGCGAGCGATCGCATCCTCGACAGCCGGGTTGTGTAGCACCAGCCGCCGTGGGCCACCGCGCCGCCATGCTCGTCGGGGTCCGAACTTTCGACGCAAAGCGAAGTCACTTCTATTAAGAAGCTCTAGATTTGGTACAGATGCATCATTCAGGCAGCCTCGGCGGTGAGTTCGACCTTGCAGCCGAGGTCATTGAGTCGTCTGACCAAGCGCCGGATCGCCTTGGAGCGATCGCGGCGAGTGAAGTGATCGGCGCCAAGATCTTCGTACTCGACGCGATCCTTAAGCATGTGCCAAGCGGCATTGAGCATCGAGGCGGCGACCGCGAGAATGGCTTTTTTGGCGCCGCGGCGAGCTCTGAGGCGCAGGAACTGGGCCTGCAGGTAGCTACCCTTGACGCGGACCGCCGCCCAGGCAGCGGTGACCAGGGTGGTTTTCAGCCAGGGGGCACCCTTGCGGGTGCGGGTCGAGCGGCGTTTACCCGCGCTCTCGTCGTTTCGCGGGCACATGGTCGCCCAGGACAGCAAGTGCGCGGCAGTGGGAAAGCGCGCCATGTCGACGCCGATCTCCGCCACCAAGACGTGCGCGGTGAGCTCACTCACCCCCGGCATCGTCGTGAGCAGGCGGGCGCACTCCTGGATCGGCGCCAAGATTTTCCCACATCGGCATCCACCGTCGCGAGGGCTTGTTGGAGTGAGTCGATGAGGCCCAGGTGCAGCTTGAGCAAGCGCCGGTGATGGGCGCTGATGCGCCCATGCAGGGCTTCGATAAGCTCGCTGCGTCTCTTGCGCGCGTTTCCGCGCGCCAGATCGGCCAGGCGCTCGGGGTCGGTTTCCCCGGCAATCAGGGCGTTGAGGATCGCCCGGCCGCTGTGCCCCAGAACATCCGAGAGCACGCTCCCAAGCTTGATGTTCGCATCCTCGAGCGTCTTTTGGATGCGCAAGGAGTGTTGCGAGACCTCGCGCACCAGCTGTTTGCGGGTCCGCGTCAGGTCCCGCAATTCCTGGATCGGCTTGGGCGGCACGAAGCTCGCGTTGATCAGCCCATGGGCCAACAAGTCCGCAATCCAGGCCGCATCATTCACATCGGTCTTGCGCCCCGGTACGTTCTTGATGTGCTGCGCATTGGCCAGGATCAGCTCAAAGTGCTCCTCCAGCAGATGCCATACGGGCTTCCAGTACACCCCCGTCGCCTCCATCGCCACGTGGGTGACGGCGTGCGAGCTCAGCCACTCCTGAAGTTCGATCAAGGCCCCCGTCGTCGTGGCAAAGCGGCGCGTCTCATCCACCGCCGGATCGCTCACGCAACGCACACGCGCCATCAACATGTCTTTGTGCACATCCAACCCCGCGCAGCGCGGATACAGTATTTCCATGGATCACCCTCCATACCTAAACGGTGGCGGGAGAGACCCCTGTCGTCGAAATCTATTAACCGTGCTCCGGGGCCTTGCAGCCCGTGGCAACAATTCGCGGTGCTCGCAGGGTCTCGGGTCCAACTACTGAACGGGCTCATAGCACCAAGGAAAAACCGACCTCGTTCCCGCCAGCACCAGCATATGCCGCAGCGGACCAGAAAATTCCATTCCCACCCCGCTTCTGGCCTCGCGGTCACGCGAAGCGGGATGGGAAAACTACTACTGAGCGGAGATCCCACTCGCCCGTAGTCTCGTGATCACAGCCTGCCCGACACCAGACCAGGCCGATCAGCGAAAGGGAGGCATTTTCCGCCCGGTTGCCTCAGACGTGCTGACCGCCATTGATGTGGATTTCGGCGCCGTTGACGTAGGACGAGGTATCCGTGCACAGCACGTAGATGATCTTCGCTACCTCGTCGGGCGTGCCGAGGCGGTGCATCGGGATGTGCTCGACGATCTTTTCGGTTCCTGGCGAGAGCATGGAGGTGTCGATCTCGCCCGGCGCGATGGCATTGACGCGGATGCCAAACGGGCCGAAATCGGCGGCCATTTCGCGGCTGAGCGCGGCGAGCGCCGCCTTTGAGGTCGCATAGGCGGCTCCTGCGAACGGATGCACGCGCGACCCGGCGATCGAGGTGACATTGACCACTGAGCCCCTGGCCGCCTTCAGTTCGTCAAGCAGGCCGCGCGCCAGCATGATCGGTGCGAAAAAATTGACCTGAAAAACGTGGTGCCAATCCTCGCGCAGTGTGTCGATCGAGCTCAGGCGCTTGCCGCCGGGCGCCTTGGGTGAGATCGCGGCGTTATTGACGAGCGCATGCAGCGTGCCGTTGAGCCGGCGCTTGGTCTCGTCGATGGCCTCGTCGGTATTTTCGGGGCTCGAGAGATCGACTTGAATGTGATCCTCAGGGCCAGCCTCCCAGGGACAGTTTTCCGGGAATGGGTGGCGCGAACAGGTGATCACGCGCCAGCCGGCCGCGGAAAAGCGTTTAACGGTCGCGTGGCCGATGCCGCGGCTCGCTCCGGTCAGAAGCAGCGTGCGACGCGGCTGGTTGGTGGTGGGCATGGGTTCATCCTAGCCGTCATTCTTCTCCGACAAGAAGTGCAAAACACGCCCGTCGCTTTTCTTCCCCCGAAAACGGGGAAGGTCGGCTCACGCGCCCTCGAACGCAAGCAACGCCCTCAAACAACGCCATGCACCCCTCCTGCTCCCGCCTTCAGGGGCAGCGAATGATCTTTCATTCCACCGGGTAGGCCGAATCGCCGAATCTCGCAATGACCTTGCTTTGACATGGTCACGGATAAAGCCGTGTTTTGGTCCACGCCGCCGTCAGTTCGGATCGCCGAAACACGATCCGGTCATGCAGCCGATACAGCCGCTCCTGCCAGAACTCGATCTCAAGCGGCATCAGCCGATAGCCCGACCAGAAGGGCGGTCGCGGCACCGGCGCGATGGCAAATTTGGCCGAAAACCGCGCGATCGCCTTCTCGAACGCGAGCCGGCTCTCCAGGGGCGCTGATTGTTTCGAGGCCCAGGCGCCGATCTGCGCCATGCGCGAGCGCGAGGCGAAATAGGCGTCGGCCTCCTCGGCGGAGACCAATGCAACTGCGCCACGCGCCCGGACCTGCCGCTGCAGTGACTTCCAGTAAAACGTTAGCGCCGCCTTCGGCGCGCCCTCGAGCTCCTGAGCCTTCACACTGCCGAGGTTGGTATAAAACACGAAGCCGCGCGTATCGAAACCTTTGAGCAGCACCATCCGCACGTTGGGCAGCCCGGATGCGTCAATGGTGGCAAAAGCCATTGCGTCCGGGTTGACCGGCTCGTTCCGCTTGGCTTCGGCAAACCACTCGGCGAACAGGCGAAACGGCTCGGCGGCTGCGGCGAAATCATCGCCCATTAACCAGTTCGGGTGCTCAATAGGGGCTGTGTCGGACATCTCGTTCGGAGTGCTCCCAAGTGCTCATTTGGGGCGATCGGCAAGCACGCGGCCGGCTGTTATATAGTGGAATCGTCGCGGTTCGCCTATCTGCGCCGCAACGGCTTGCCATCGCCGCCGCGATGTTCGCCCTTGCGGGGGCTATAGCCGGCTGTTCCTCGATCCGACTCGGCTCGGTGATGCCGAAGCAGGATGCGGGCACAAGCGGCGCGACCCGCCGACCGAACCAGATCGACCCCGCCCGCGCAGCCGCTGCACAAGTTTCGAACGCCGATCTCGCTTACGCGCGCGCGGCTGCAGCGGATGTCCTCATGCGCGGCACCCGAGTCAACAGTGTTCCATGGCGCAATCCGCAGACCGGCGTTGGCGGCAACATCACGCTGCTGGCGACTTCCCACGACGACGTCGGTCTGCCGTGCCGGGATTTTCTGGCAAGCTATGTGGCCGGGGCCTCGCAGGCTTGGCTGCAGGGCTCCGCCTGCCGCTCTGCTCGCGGCGAGTGGCAAGTCAAGAGCCTCAAGCCTCTCAAATCAGGTTGAGCACACCAGCAGGGGAACGGCGCGCAGGCGGTTCCGACCTCTTCCAAAGCCGCATTGCGGAGCGGTAGCTTAGCGCCCACATTAAGCCCAAGCCATAAAAGTCTATCCTGGTCGGCCGGATCGCTTTGGTCGATCTATCGGCGGGCGGGGGCCGCGCCGACAACGACAATGCGGAGTCTGTGGGGATGCGCGATCCCTATGAGGTGTTGGGCATCAATCGCAAAGCGAGCGCAGCCGAGATCAAGAGCGCGTTCCGGCGGCTCGCCAAAAAGCTGCATCCGGACGCCAACAAGAACGACCCGAAAGCAGCGGCCCGTTTCGCCGAGCTGAACGCAGCCCATGAAATCCTTGGCGATGAGGCCAGGCGCCGGGCCTACGACCAGGGCGAGATCGACGCCGAGGGCAAGCGCAAATTCCAAGGTTTTGAGGGTTTTGGCGCTGGCGCCGGCCCGGGCGCGGGGTTTGGCGGCAATAGCCATTTCGAAAGCTTCGGCTTCGGCCCAGAGGGTTTTACCCGCACGACGCGCCGCAGCGGCGGCTTTGGGGGCTTCGAGGACATTCTGCGCGAGGCTTTCGGCGGCATGGGCGGCAGCCGCGGCGGGCGCGGCCCACGTTCGCCCTTCGAAGCGGAAAATTTTGGCATCGGCACCGACGTTCGGGCCGAAACCATGGTGACGTTGCCGGAGGCGGCGCGGGGCGTCACTAAGCGATTGCGGCTGCCGACCGGCAAAGATGTTGACGTGAGGATTCCCGCCGGGATCAGGAGCGGCCAGCACGTGCGGCTGCGCGGCCAAGGCATGCCCGGCCAAGCCGGCACCGGCGACGTGCTGATCACAGTTGCTATCCTGCCGCACCCGTTCTTCACGCTGGAAGGGGCGGACGTGAAGCTCGACCTGCCGATCACGCTTTACGAGGCGGTGCTTGGCGGCAAGGTGCGGGTGCCGACGCTGGAAGGCCACGTCGAACTGACCATTCCGCCATGGACCTCGAGCGGCCGCACCTTCCGCCTGCGCGGCAAGGGCTTCCCGGGCAAGAGCGGTAACGGCGATCTGCTCGCCACCATCCGCATCGTCCTGCCCGAGCGCCGCGATCCCGAGCTCGAGACGCAGATGAAGAGGTGGCAGACCGACAAGACGTACGACCCGCGAAAGGACATGTGAAACGCTGGGGATCCGCGTCAAGGTTCTCTGCTGAGGTCGCCACCCAATGGGCCGAGCAACAAGTAGAATGCAACGACGCCAACGCACGTGGCCGTTTGGCTGGCCTGCAATCCCGGAAAAGCGTAAAAAAAGGCGCGATCGCAGTGGATGAGCGCTCCGCACTCGATGACCGCTCCTGCGCGCGCACCGTCCCAAGCACTAATCAGACCAACAGCCTCGGTATCGCGCTGAGCTCAGCCCAATAACGAGGGAGGATGCGTAATTGTCCAATTCGTAGCCAACTCGTAGGCGTAGGCTAGTTGAAGGGTCGCGAATTCATGGTGATTGGGCGCGACGATTTGAATGCCCATCGGCAGGCCTTGCTTCCCGAACCCTGCTGGCACAGCCAGGGCCGGACAGCCTGACATGGTGATCAGAAGCATGGCTTTCATCCATTCGTGATAGGTCATCATCTTCTTACCGGCAATCTCTTGTGGCCAACACAAATCGCAATCGAAAGGAAACAGCTGTGCAGTTGGCGCGATGAGGTAATCGTACTGATCAAAAAATCGGCGCATCGCCTGGTGAAATTCAGTACGAACAACCGATGCAGCAGTCACGTCATAAGCGGATAATTTCAAACCCATTTCGATTTCGAAGATCGCTTCTGGCTTGAGCATCGCGCGCTTTGAAGCATCGTTGTAGTACGCAAGAAGCGCGCCGCCTTGCTGCCAGCTTCGCAAGCTCAACGCCGCCTTCCAAACCGGCTCGAGCGGATAATCCGGTATGGCCTCATCCACGACGCATCCGATCAATTCGAGGACCCTCAATGCGCGTTTGCAAACAGCGATGACTTCCGGCTCATGGGGCGTGTAGCGGTTGAAGTCGGCCGCCCATGCGACGCGCGTGCCTTTGAAGTCCCGCTCCAGTCGCCGTTGAAACATCGCTCCATCATCCTCGATCGCCAGGGGAACGCGCGGATCGAACCCCGCCTGCACCGAAAGTAACATCGCTAAGTCGGTCACGCTTCTAGCCATAGGACCGAGGACACTCATGGACGGTAGCCAGACATCGCGTGTATCCGCTGGGACGCGACCAAAGCTCGTACGGAAACCGAAAACGTTGTTCCAGCCAGCCGGATTGCGCAGGCTGCCTCCATAATCGGAGCCGTCCGCCACGGGCAACATACGAAGTGCGAGCGCCACAGCAGCGCCGCCGCTGCTACCGCCCGCTGAACGCGACTGATCATAGGCGTTGCGGGTGACGCCATAGATCGGATTGTAGGTGTGTGACCCTAGACCGAACTCGGGGGTGTTGGTCTTACCGATGATGATCGCGCCAGCTTTGCGAAGCCGCTCCACCATGAGGCTGTCGGCGGTCGGGATGAAGTCTTTCAAGATCGGCGAACCCGAGGTCGAACGTGTCCCTTTTACCGGCTGCAGGTCTTTGACGGCATGAGGAAAGCCATGAAGCGGTCCCATCAATTCACCGCGAGCGAGCTGAGCATCTCGCTCACTTGCCTGGGCCAATAAATCAGAGCGGTCTTGAAGTGCGACAATAGCATTAACCTTTGGGTTGAGTTTCTCGATATGATCGAGGTGTGCGTTCATGACTTCGACGCATGACACTCTTCGCGAATGGATGGTGTTTGCAAGCGAGACAGCATCCATCATCACGATGTCGGCAGGGGCGGAGGTTGACGAGCCCGCTTGAGAAATCGAATCTCCCGCAGCTGCGTTCATCATTGCAGAGTGCCGGTCAGGAGTTGGCGGCGCGAAGATTGACACCGCGCACAGGGATGAGGTCGATTCCAGATATGGCAGTGGTACGCAGCCGCACCGCTGTGCCCGCTCATTGTTTCCTCCCGGATTACTCGGGTCGATCTTACAGACGAGGGCAATGGCACGGCAAAGCTTTTCGGTGGTGTTTTTCCGATATCGGAGGATCCGGCCCGACCGGGCTAGGTTGCGGCGCTCAACGGCCTGTACACCTTGACGGCGGCATTGGGTGCAGCAGGCCTTCGGCTGATGGGCACCGGGGAGCTTTTCAGCCGTAGCAGGGCTGCCCACTGGGATGGTGTGGACCGACATCATCTCAAACTGTGCAGCGCCAATTGCCGAACATCCTGCTGTCGCTGCAAGCGGCGGCCGACGCAACCATCGCGGCTTCAGGATGAGAGTGGCAAGGAATGGCGCGCGATGCAGGTGCGTCGTGCGCAGCATGCGCGGTCGTCTGTCTCGCGCGCGCGGCAAAGCAGATATGGCTCAACTGATAAGGCAATTGAGCCTAAGCCGTTTGCCGTAAGCCCGAGATTTGCCGTGAAAGCTGCTGTTTCCTGCGGACCGCGGCGATGCTATCGTGCAGACCAGGGGCTTGAAGTTTTCGCTGGGAAATTTCGTTGCGGCCGCGGTGACACTCCGTCACTGACGATTTTTTTGCATCGCCCCGCACGGGAAAGCAGAAGGGAAAATATGTCAACCGTCCAGCCAGCACTGCAGCCTTCCCACGTCGCCGCAGCGGTGATCGGCAATGCGCTTGAATGGTACGATTTTCTCGTGTTCGGCTTCTTTACGGTGATCATCGCGCGATTATTCTTTCCCAGTGGCAGCCAATACGCCTCGCTGTTGCTTACCACCGCAACCTTTGGTGTCGGCTTTTTTATGCGCCCGGTCGGTGGCATCGTCCTTGGCATCTATGCCGATCGCCGGGGCCGCAAGGCCGCCCTGCTGATGGTCATCGCATTGATGACGGTCGCGATCGCGATGATCGCGTTCGCGCCGACCTATGCGGCAATCGGCATCGGGGCGCCGCTCCTCATCGTTCTTGCCCGGCTCCTGCAGGGTTTCTCGGCCGGCGGCGAGTTCGCCAGTGCCACCGCCTTTCTCACTGAAAGTGCGCCGCCGCAGCGACGCGGCTTTTACGGCTCCTGGCAGATGGTCGGCCAAGGCCTAGCGGTCCTCGTCGGCGCGATTTTAGGAACGGTGCTGACGCACTCCCTCTCGCCCGAGGCGCTCAACAGTTGGGGCTGGCGTCTGCCGTTCCTGCTCGGTCTCGTCATTGGTCCGTTGGGACTCTATATCCGTCGCAATCTCGATGAGACTTCGGCATTCCTCCAATCGAGCCAGAGTTCAACCGACCAGCAGGCTCCCGGCAGAATGCTCGCATCCCATGTTAAGGAAATGCTGGCTTGTTTGGGAATGGTCGTGTCGGGCACTATCTCTTTTTACGTGATCCTCATCTATATCCCGACATTTGCCCGCACTCAGTTGCATTTGCCGCTCGATCAGGCGTTCCTCGCGCAGTCGATCGGCCTGGCATGCGAGGTCGTGCTGATACCGACGTTCGGCGTGCTATCCGATCGCGTCGGACGCAAGCCGGTCATGATCGCGGCTCTTGTGCTCGACCTTATGGTGACCTACCCGCTGTTTTCCTGGGTGAGTGCGAATCCCTCTTTCGGCGCATTGTTGACCATGCAGATCATACTCTGCAGCCTGTTCGGCGTCTTCAATGGCCCAATTTCGACGGCATTGGCCGAACAGTTTCCGACCAGCGTGCGTTCCACTGCGCTTGCTATTTCCTACAATGTCGCCGTTATGCTGTTTGGCGGCTTCGCGCAGTTCTTCGTGACTTGGCTGATCCAGGCGACCGGCACGCCGATCGCGCCGGCATATTATCTCATGTTTGGCGCGGCCGTTGGGCTGCTGGCCGCTCTGTTCCTTAGAGAGCGCGCCGGCGACGTCCGCCTGTTGCTTACGGACGTCGCTGAGCCGACTGCCGCCTAAGCTGTGATGTCCGTCTCAACAGAAAAGTCGTGCCGATCGCAGGCGCGCCAAAAACATCGAAGCGTGCTTGATCGAACGATCTGCACAGAGCGGCAAGTCTTATCCGCGCCGTACGCCTTACCGTGCGTCTCGGCCGGTGCCGGTCTAAAGAGCGGCGTCGAACGCAACAGTTCGGCCACGTTGCTTTAGCCGGGAGTCTAGGCGAGCGTTCAGGCGTACTTGAGAAAATTGTGTAATCGGTTAGCGAGGCTCGTGTGACAACCATTGTTCTTGCTCATGGTGCATGGTCGGCGGCGTGGGCTTGGAAGAAGATGCGGCCGTTGATGACGGCGGCCGGGCACGAGTTCGTTACGCCGAGCTACACCGGGCTTGGGGAGCGCGCTCATCTGGCGAATCCGGATAATGACCTCGAGACCCACATCCAGGACATACTTGGCGTCCTGAGGTTCGAGGATCTCCGCAATGTTGTGCTTATCGGCCACAGCTATGGCGGCATGGTTGCGACAGGCGTTGCCGACCGGGCGCCTGAGCATATTGCGCAGATCATCTATCTCGATGCGTTTGTCCCGGAAGACGGGCAAGCTCTTGCAGACTTTTGGACCGAGGCAGAACGCCGGCGGCGGATGGACGGCCTCAAAGGGGGCGACGGCTGGCGGGTTGCTCCGAATCCGATCCCGCCCGACACGTCCGCCGAAGATGCAGCCTGGATCGCGAAATTCCGGATGCCGCAGTCGGTCAGGTGCTTCGAACAGCCTCTTCGTCTGTGCACCAAACCAACGCTGCCGCGCAGCTACATCCAGTGCATGCGGTATGCCGACCGGGGCCCGTTCGGTCGGTTCGCTGCGCGGGCCAGAGCCGAGGGCTGGCGGACCTATGAAATTGATGCCAGCCACAGCCCGAATGTGACGGCACCTGGCGCGCTAATGGAACTGCTGCATGGGGTCTTATCGGAATAGTTCCACGGCATCGCGCGGACCCGTCCCTTGGCAAAATCGGGCAATTCGAACGCATTCTACCGGCCCCCTTTGAGCGTGCCCCAAGTCCAGTCGCCGATGCAAAAGACCTCGCGAAATGTTTGCTCGGGTCCGTTACGGTTTACACCTCGTTAATTTCTCGAGGGAAAGAATTTCGAGCAAATTGGGCGCGATCCCTAAAGGCCGTCCGCGAAATCTATCACATCACTGCACGCAATCACGATTTGCTCGTCGTCTCAATGGAGAATTCGACGATACATTCCCTTTAGAGAAGTCGCACGCCGGGGTTTAAACCGAACTTTACCCTAATTATCGGGCGACCGGACGAACTAACAATTAGGCCCCTGCGCCAAGACAAGCCCGGCGCAAGGCTTTTGTAAGGAGGTTCCTAAGCGAGTTCTTGCGCGTGCGCCTTGCAAATGATGCCCGGCACGGCAATGCAGAGCGGCACGCGGGCTTGAGGATTCTGGATCAGCCGGTATTGAACCCTGGCGGGTGATATGATTCCCCGGATCACCTTCGCCCACGACCAGGTGGTGCTGCTCTGCTCGGTCCCAGGATCGCTCGAAGACTGGATGTGCGAAAGCTATGCGCTGTTCCTGTTTTGGCGGGTTACATGACTGCCATGATCACCTTTGCCGACGCCGCCGCCGCCGCCCTCGCCCTGGTGCTGCTCTGCTCGCTGCCAGGATCGCTCGACGACTGGATGTGCCAAAGCTATGTGCTTCTCGTGTTTGGTGTCGCCTTCTTCACCTCCATCGCACCGCTGTCCTGAGGCGGTAAGGCTGCCACCTCATTCGGAATCGTGAGTTCTGCAGTGCTCGCACCCCGTTGGCTGGACCCGAATGCACCCGGGCCAAATCCGGTCCTGACCGCGGCCATCACTTATTCCGCAGCGCGAGGGCGCTAGCTTTGGCTCAAGGCTCAGAAGGGCCGACACCCGCCTTTGACCGTGGTGCGCAGCAAAAGCCGGCGCTGATCCGAGGGGAAATCGGTGCGCGCGTGACTGGAGCAGCGGTTGTCCCAGACTATGAGATCGCCCTTGCGCCAGACGTGATTATAGACGAATTCCAACTTTTCCGAATGATCGAACAGAAAATCGAGCATCGCATCGCTTTCGGCTTCCGGCATGCCCTCGATCCGCACGGACATCAGGCGATTGACGTAGAGCGCCTTGCGACCGGTCTCCTCGTGCGTACGCACGACCGGATGCACGGCCTGGCTGGTGGCACTCACTGCCTTCTTGTCGTTGCGCTTGACCGAATTGTAGACGTAGTAGTTCACCGCTTTAAGGCCTTCCAACGTGCGCTTCATTGCCGGATCGAGCGCGTCGTAGGCGGCGGTGCCGCTGGCGAACAACGTGTCACCGCCGTAGGTGGGAATCTCCACCGAATAGAGCAGCGTCGCCTTGTGCGGCTCGTCGCGATGAATGGTGTCGTGATGGAACAGCATCTCGCCGTCGGGGAGCGCCCCAATGGTCTCGCCGTTTTCGCGAATATTTGAAATGAGCATGATGTTGGGCAGGATTTTTGCGAATCCCTTCGGCAAGGTGTGCGCCGGGCGGCCGAGCGGCGCGAACTCACCGAAAATGCCGGTGACGCGTATCAAATCCTCCTGGGTCAAATCCTGATCGCGAAACAGCAGAACCGCGTGATCAAGCCACGCGCGGTAGATTGCGGACGCCGTTTTCGGCGCGATCGGCTCGCGCAGGTCGATGCCCTTGACCTCGCAGCCGATATGTTTTGACAGAGGCTGCAATTGCAGCGCCGCGGCGCCCGCTATGCCGTCGATCGTGGACATCATGCTCATCGAGGGTCCTCCCGGTGAGAGCTACCTTTTCCCATGCGACTCTAACCGAAACAACACTCGAGTTCATCGGCTTCGCCATGCAACCCGAGCATGTGCGGGTTTCCGCTCTCTCGCCCCTGTCATCACCCGCCCTGCGGCAGCGTGCGCGCATCGATTTGATCGTACGCGGCGCTGGCGATGGCATGCAGTTTGTCGCGGTCGGCCGGCCCGATGAGCACATAAAACAGATTGCCGTCGACCCAATAAAACGCCGCGTCGTGGTCACCGGCGATGTAGCGCAGCGCGGTGGCCCGGTCGGTCGTGTGTCCGCAATAAAGCGTAAAGCGCTCCCCCGCGGGGCTCTCGTACATGAAGAAGGCCGTGGCGCCGGTCGGGCCGGGCAATAGCCGTCCGCCGACGAGTTTGAGCCCCATTTTCTCCAGTTCCGGCGCGCGCACCGGCGTACCTACGCGCTTCGACAGCCATTGGACCAGGTGCGGCCGTTCGGCACCCGGCACCTCGACCGGATGGCGGACCTCGGCGGTGTAGAGCCGGTAGGCATCGAGCGCGTCGGCGGTAACGCGGTGCAAATCGGACTGCGCCGGGGCCGCGGCGCCGCGCACAAACCAGCCCGCGGCGCCGCCGGCGAAAAACGCCGCGAGCACCGCCGCGGCGGCCACCAGCGTGCCGCGCCGCAGGCGCCGCGCCAACCGCGCCGGGTTCAAGCGCTGCGGTGGCTGCTCCAGGGTCACTGCGCCAAAACGCGCCCGAATCAGTTCGGCCTGGGTCCGCCAGGCAGCCACGCGCGCGGCGTCCTCGGGATGAGCTGCGAGCCAGGCCTCGACCGCGTCGCGCCGCTCGCCTGGCAATTGGCCGTCCACATAGGCGTGAAGCTCGTCCTCGGCGATGGAAGCATCTCGATCAGTCATAACTTCTCTTTCCCAATTCATTTCACGCGGCGCAGCGCCGGGCGCTCGCCGTCGAGAAAGCCCTTGATCTGCATGCGGGCACGGGCGAGCCGCGACATCACCGTGCCAATCGGCACGCCTTGCACCTCGGCAACCTCGCGATAGGTAAGGCCCTCGAGCACGACCAGAAGCAGCGCGGTACGCGGCTCCTCGGGGAGTTCGTCGAGCGCGTGGCTGATGTCTCGCGCCCCGGAATCCGGTGCGGGAACGGTCAGATCGCTGTCCTTGATCGGGGTGAAGGCCGGCCGGCGTGAGAGCCCGCGCAACCGGTTGCGGTTGAGGTTGGTCAGGATTGTGTAGAGCCATGCGCGCAAGTCGCCGCCATGAAACAGGTGCTCCGAACGCAGCGCACGAAGCAGCGTGTCCTGCACGATATCGTCGGCCGTCTCGCCGTCGCGCGTCAGCGCTCGCGCATAGCGGCGCAGCGCCGGGATGGCGGCCTCGATCTCAAGTCGGAACTTGCTCAATCATGCGCTCCGCCGGTTAGGGACAAGGCCAACGGCACGCATCCGCCCCGCACTCTCGGACCCGCTCCGCCTCAACAACCCCAGCTACCGTCCAGTATTCCGCAAATCCCGTCAGAGCCCAATGCCTTAAAGGCGCGTGCTTGCTGGATCCGGCAGGCCTATGCCATAGGAGGCGGGCGGCAGGAATTGGGCAGGATGTCGAGCAGGATCAGTACAACGCCGGAAATCTCACGGCTCATGGGCGGCAAGCGCGGTCTGATCATGGGCGTCGCCAACCAGCGCTCGTTGGCCTGGGGTATTGCCAAAGCCTGCCGGGGCCATGGCGCCGAACTCGCTTTCACCTATCAGGGCGATGCGCTCAAGAAGCGCGTCGAGCCGCTCGCCGAGGAGGTCGGCGGAATCGTGGTCGGCGATTGCGACGTCGCCACACCCGCCGCCATCGACGCCGCCTTCGCCGGCCTGCGCTCCGCCTGGGGCAGCATCGACTTTCTGGTGCACGCGATCGCTTTTTCCGATCGCGATCAGCTCGACGGGCGTTATGTCGACACCACAGCCGACAATTTCACCAAGACCATGCTGATCAGCTGCTATTCGTTCACGGCACTCGCGCAGCGCGCGGAGAAGATGATGCCGAACGGCGGTTCGCTGCTGACGCTCACCTATTACGGCGCCGAGAAGTGGATGCCGCATTATAACGTAATGGGCGTCGCCAAGGCCGCACTAGAAGCAAGCGTTCGCTATCTCGCCGCCGATCTCGGCAGTAAGCATATCCGCGTCAACGCCATTTCTTCAGGCCCGATCAAGACACTGGCGGCGTCCGGCGTTGCCGATTTTCGCTACATTCTGCGCTGGAACGAGCACAACGCCCCGCTGCGCCGCAGCGTCTCGATCGAGGAAGTCGGCGAAGCCGGCGCCTATCTCCTGTCCGACATGTCGCGCGGCGTCACCGGCGAGGTGCATCACGTCGATGCCGGCTATCACATCGTCGGCATGAAGCATCCCGACGCGCCAGACATCGCGGTCGGCGAACAAGAAATCAGAACTCAAAAATCAGAAATCGGATGAGAGGCTGCAGACCCACTCTGCCGAGTTCCGATTTCCGACCGCTGATTTCCATCTCTATGCCGGCCATCTACTACGTTCGCCACGGCGAGACCGATTACAACGTCGAAGGTCGGCTGCAGGGGCAACACGAAACGTCGCTTAACGCCCGCGGCCGCGAGCAGGCCAGATTCTGCGGCCGACTGTTGAGCGACCTGTTCGCGCGGCAGCAGCGGCGGATCGAGGATTACGCATACGTTTCCAGTCCGCTGTCGCGCGCGCGCGAAACCATGGAAATCATGCGCGCAACGCTCGGACTCGATCCCGTCGCCTATGGTCTCGACGGCCGGCTCAAGGAGATCGGTTACGGCGAATGGGAAGGTTTGACGCTCGCCGAAATCTTGGCGCGCGATCCGCACGTGCTGGCGCGGCGCGAACAGGACAAATGGGGCTTTGAGCCGCCGGGAGGGGAGTCCTACCGGGCGGTCGCAAGGCGAGTCGGCTGCTGGTACGCCGGCATCGCGCGCGACACCGTGGTGGCGGCGCACGGCGGCATCGCCCGCGCGCTGATGGCAAATTTGAACATCCTGCCCGAGGCGGAAGCCGCGCACGCGGAAATTGCCCACGGCGCAGTCTATGTCTTCACCGACGGGACCATGGCCCGCTATGCCTAAACGCGCGGCGAGTGACGATATTTGACCGCACGGGCAGCAGTCGCTACCAAGCGCAAAACGTGCCGGAATCATGATCGGCGTCGATCGCCAGCCGGATGATCGTTAAGATTCGCTGCAGGCATGTCGTTCAACACGTTCGGCCATTCGTTTCGGGTCACGACCTTCGGCGAGAGCCATGGGCCGGCAATCGGCTGCGTGATCGATGGATGCCCGCCGCGCATTCCGCTGACCGCGGCCGACATTCAGCCCTATCTCGACCGGCGGCGGCCCGGTCAGTCGCGCTTCACCACCCAGCGGCAGGAGCCGGATGCGGTGAAGATTCTCTCCGGCGTGTTTATGGACGAGGCGGGCGGCCGACAGGTGACCACCGGGACGCCGATCGCGCTCATCATCGAGAACGTCGACCAGCGCGCCAAGGACTACTCCGACATCAAGGACAAATACCGCCCCGGTCACGCCGACTACACTTATGACGTCAAATACGGCGTGCGCGATTACCGCGGCGGCGGCCGCCAGTCGGCACGCGAAACCGCCATGCGGGTCGCCGCCGGCGCGATCGCCCGCAAGATCGTGCCGGGATTTTCGGTGCGCGGCGCGCTCATTCAGATGGGGCCGCACCGGATCGATCGCGCGCGCTGGGACTGGGCCGAGGTCGAACGCAATCCGTTCTTCTGTCCCGACGCCAAGCTCGCCGCCGCGCTCGAAGGTTATCTGGACGGCGTGCGCAAGGCCGGCTCCTCGATCGGCGCGGTGATCGAAGTGATCGCCGAAGGCGTGCCACCCGGTCTCGGTGCGCCGGTCTACGGCAAGCTCGACGGCGATCTCGCCGGCGCGCTCATGGGCATCAATGCCGTCAAGGGGGTTGAGATCGGCGCCGGTTTCCACGCCGCTGAACTATCCGGCGAGGAAAATGCCGACGAGATGCGGTTGGGCAACGACGGCAAACCGCGCTTTTTGTCGAACAATGCCGGTGGCATTTTGGGCGGCATTTCCACCGGCCAGCCGCTCGTGGCTCGTTTTGCCGTTAAGCCCACATCGTCGATACTCAATCCGCGCCGCACCGTCGATCGCTACGGCAGCGAGACCGAAATTTCCACCAAGGGACGCCACGATCCGTGTGTCGGCATCCGCGCGGTGCCGATCGGCGAGGCCATGGTTGCCTGTGTCATCGCCGACCATTATCTGCGTCGGCGCGGCCAGATGGGCGAGCCGCCGGCTTGGCCGTTTGCGAAGCCGGCGCGGTGACGCGACGATGAGCGGAAACAAGTAGCAATGGACGATACTCACCAGCGTGTCGCCTCGGTCATTGCCGCCTTCGCGCGCGGGCAATTGGTCATTGTTTCCGACGACGGCGACCGCGAGAACGAAGGCGATTTATTTGTTGCAGCAAGCCTTTGCACGCCTGACAAGATGGCGTTCATCATTCGTCACACGTCCGGCATCGTCTGTGCGCCGCTCGCGCCCGAGGAGGCGCGGCGCCTCAACCTCGAGCCGATGGTCGCCTTCAACAACGCCCCTCTGGGCACCGCGTTCACCGTCTCGGTGGACGTCCGCCACGGACTGACCACTGGAATTTCCGCCGAAGAGCGCACCAATACGGTGCGGGCGCTCGCCAACGGCAATAGCGGCGCCGCGGATTTCGTGCGTCCCGGCCACGTTTTTCCGCTGATCGCCCGCGAGGGCGGCGTGCTCATGCGCTCCGGCCACACCGAGGCCTGCGTGGATCTGTGCCGGCTCGCCGGCCTGCCGCCCGCGGGCGTGCTCGCCGAACTGATGAACGATGACGGCACGGTGATGCGCGGCCCCAAGCTGGTTGGCTTCGCCGAGCGGCACAAGCTGCACCGCCTGACCATTGCCGAGCTGATCGCCTACCGGCAGGCGCGCGACAAGCTGGTCGAGCGGGTCGGCGAGTTTGCGGTCGAATCCGAGATCGGCACGCTCACCGGTTACGCGTATATCACGCCGTTCGATCCGGTTTATCACATGGCCTTCGTGCATGGCGAGATCGGCAACGGCAGGAACGTGCTCACCCGCCTGCACCGCGCCAATCTCATCGCCGATCTGTTCGGGGGCGCCAAGGCGATCCACAACACGCTTGCCCGCTTCAGGCAGGAAGGCCGCGGTGTCCTGGTCGTGCTGCGCGATGGCACTGCCGGCGTGCCCGTGGTCGCGATTCCCAAATCCAGCGAAACGCCCTCGGGGGAGGCGCGCAGCCGCCAATGGCGAGAAATCGGCCTCGGCGCGCAGATACTCAAGGACCTTGGCGTCAATTCGATCCGGCTGTTGAGCCCGTCGCGTCCGATGACCTATGTGGGCCTCTCCGGTTTCGGCATCGAGATCGCCGACATGGAGCCGATCGAAACCTGATAGAACGGCGCACGGCCCGCCGTTGGCGCGAACATGGAGGCGCAAATGAGAACGGCGGTGACGCGAATTCGTATCGCCTTGGCGGTGCTCGGCCTCGGGCTCACGCTGTCGGCCTGCGGCTACAACACCATTCCCAGCCTGCAGGAGCAAGCCAAGGCGCGCTGGTCGGACGTGCAAAACCAGTACCAGCGCCGCGCCGATCTCATTCCCAATCTGGTGCGGACCGTGCAAGGCTTCGCCGCGCAGGAAAAAAACGTGCTCACCGCCGTGGTGCAGGCGCGCGCGCAGGCGACGCAAATCAAAGTCGACGCCGGCGACCTCACCAATCCGGACAAGGTGAAAGCATTCGCGGCGGCGCAGAACCAGCTGACCGGCGCGCTTGGCCGCCTGCTGGCGGTTGCGGAAAACTACCCCGATCTGAAATCCAACGCCAATTTCCTGGCGCTGCAATCGCAGCTCGAGGGCACCGAAAATCGCATCGCCGTGGCGCGGCGCGACTACATCGAGGCGGTGCGCACTTACAACACGGCGCTGCGCACCTTTCCGACGCTCCTCTGGGCGAGGACGCTCTTTGCTAGCGCCCAGCCGATGGTTGAATTTACGGCCAACGAAGGCGCCGAAAGGCCGCCCGAGGTGAAGTTTTGAGGCGCATAGCATCGCGGAGTTTCGCCGCAGTGCGGGGCGGCGCAACCGCGGAGCGCTGGCGCCATCGCCTGCCCGCGAGCCTCGCGACGGCGGCTCTCGTCGTCTGCTTTCTGTCGTCGCTCGCTTTCGGCTTCAATTTTCCGCCTTTGACCGGCCGCGTGGTCGATCAGGCTGGGATCATGAACGCGCAGGGCCGCGCCGACCTCGAAACGAAGTTGAAAAACCTCGAGGATAAATCCGGCATCCAGCTCGTCGTCGCCACAGTGCAGTCGCTCGAAGGCGGCGACATCGAAAGCTACGCGAACCAGCTGTTTCGCTTTTGGAAGCTCGGCCAGGCGAAGAAGAACAATGGCGTGCTCCTGCTGGTCGCGCCCGCCGAGCACAGGGTGCGCATCGAAGTCGGCTATGGCCTCGAAGGGACTCTTACCGATGCGCTCTCCTCGGTGATCATTCAGAGCGCCATCATTCCGCGTTTCAAAACCGGCGATTTTTCCGGAGGCATCGAGCGCGGTGTCGATGGAATTGTCAGTGTGCTCAGCGGCGACACCGCCGATTGGCAGCCGAAAGTCGACGTTCGCACGGAAGATACGGACAGCGTCTTCGCCGCACTGTTTCCGTTTCTGATATTCTTCATCTTCATCTTTTTCATGAGATTCATGATGCGAAACGTGCAGAGCAGGCCTGCCGGACGCTATGTCAGGCGCGGCGGGCGCATGATCTTCTTGCCGTTTCCCGGCCCCGGCTGGGGCGGCGGTTTCGGTTCGCCCGGCGGTGGGTTCGGCGGTGGTTTTGGCGGCGGCGGCGGCTCGTCCGGCGGAGGCGGCGCGTCTGGAGGTTGGTGACGATGCCGATCACGGCGGAGGACTACAAGGCGGTTTCGGCGGCCATCCGCGCCGCCGAGCAACGCACCTCAGGACAACTGGTGTGCGTGCTCGCCCATGCATCGTCCAACTATACGCATGTTCCGATCCTCTGGGCGACAACGCTGGCGCTGGCGCTGCCCTGGCCACTGATCTACTTCACGCAATGGAGCGTGGAGCGGATTTTTCTGGCGCAGCTTGCAGCCTTTCTGCTCGCCGGCCTTATATTTTCCTGGATGCCGCTGCGGCTGCTGCTGGTGCCGCGCGCGCTGCGCCGCGCCCAGGCGCACCGCGCCGCATCCGAGCAGTTCCTCGTGCGGAATGTTGGGCACACGGCAAACCGCAGCGGAGTGCTGATCTTCGTGTCGCTCGCGGAACACTACGCCCAGATCATCGCCGATGAGGGCATCGCGCGGCGGGTGCACAAGTCTGAATGGCAGGCGGCGATCGATGCCTTGCTCGCCCATGTGCGGGACGGACGTATCGCCGCCGGGTTCATTGCCGCAGTGGAGCGCTGCGGCGCGGTACTGGCCAAGCACGCGCCGCCCGACGGCTCACCCGACGAACTGCCGGATCGGCTCTACGTGATGTAGTGTATTGGTGTATGACCGCGATTAATTCAGCTCTTTCGGTGGGGAAGGTCTGCGCGCATCGAACAACGCGCCCATCGCAACACGGAACGGGGGAGCCCGCCAACCTTCTCGCCTACCGGAGAGACAGCGGTGCAAGCCTAACACCGTTCGGTCGTTGCGAGCGGTACCGCGCCCACCCGCAGCATAGTGACCACCAAAAGGATCGCGATGCTTATTGGCGTGCCCAAGGAAATCAAGGACAACGAATATCGCGTCGGCATTGTGCCTTCGACCGTGCGTGAATTGACCGACAATGGCCATCGGGTGCTCGTCGAAACCGGCGCTGGCGCCGGCGCCGGCCTGCCGGATGCGGATTATCGCGCGTCCGGCGCCGAACTCGTCGCCGATGCGGACGCCATCTACGCCAGCGCCGAATTGATCCTGAAGGTCAAGGAGCCGCTCGCCGTGGAGCGTAAGAAACTGCACCGCGGGCAGGTGCTGTTCACCTATCTGCATCTTGCGCCCGACCGCGAGCAAACCGAGGATCTGCTCGCTTCCGGCGTCACCGCTATTGCCTACGAGACGGTGACCGGCCGCGACGGTTCGCTGCCGCTGCTCACGCCGATGTCGGAAGTGGCCGGCCGCATGGCGGCGCATGTCGGCGCGCATTGCCTGCAAAAGGAGAATGGCGGGCGTGGCGTGCTGCTCGGAGGCGTGCCGGGCGTTTCCGCCGCGAGCGTGCTGGTCCTCGGCGGCGGCGTTGCCGGAAGCAACGCGGCGCTGATCGCTGCCGGCATGGGGGCCGACGTCACCGTGCTCGACCGCAATCCCGACGCGCTGCGCCGGGTCGCCGGCCAGCTCGGCGGCCGCGTGCGCACGGTGTTCTCCACCCGTGACGTGGTGGAGCTGTTGTGCCGGCGCGCCGACCTCGTCATTGCCACGGTATTGGTGCCCGGCGCGACCGCGCCGAAACTGATTTCACGTAACACCGTGAAGGCGATGAAGCCGGGCTCGGTGATCGTCGATGTCGCCATCGATCAGGGCGGCTGCGCCGAAACCTCGCGGCCGACCACGCACTCGCACCCGACCTACGTGGTCGACGGTGTCGTGCATTATTGCGTCGCCAATATGCCCGGCGCGGTGGCGCGCACGTCGACCTTTGCGTTGAGCAATGTAACGACGTCATTCGTGCTTGCGCTCGCCGACGAGGGCTGGCGGCTCGCGCTCGCGGCCGACCCGCATTTGCGCGCCGGGCTGAACGTGCACGATGGCCACATTACCTACCGCGCGGTCGCCGACGCTCTGAAGCTGCCCTATACGCACGCCGATCACGCGCTGCGCATCTGACGCCGCCTCCCTCGTTATTGAAATTTTTATCTGGGGGCGCGCCGCATTTACGGGAAAACAACATTCCCGTGCAGCGGAACAGGCCTGCTGTAGCCCGCCGTGGCGCAAGGCACTGACGCGCATGTGATCACTGCTGCCCCGTTTCTTGCCCTTTCGCCTGGTTTCGCCCCCGAGCGGGGTTCTTATCTGTGCAGCTATCGCAGGATTGCTCGTTGGGCTTGCCTTATTTCGTTTCCACCTGTTGCCCTTCCCCCACCTGAGGAGGTTCCCATGAAAAAGCGCGATGTCATCGACCGCGACCGCCGCGCGGTGCTGACCGCCGGCGGCGCCCTGCTCCTGGGCGCGGCCTTGTCGCCGTCCAGCGCCCTGGCGCAGACCGGGAACAATGCCAAGATGCCGATCGGCACCATCGGCGCCGGCCATATCGGCAGCACGGTTGGCGGGCTTTGGGTAAAGGCGGGTCACAAGGTCTTGTTTGCCGACCGTCATCCTGAAGAGCTCAAGGGTCTGGTGGCAAGCCTCGGACCGCTGGCGCAGGCCGGCACCGTACCGCAGGCGATCGCCTTCGGCGACGTCATACTGCTCAGCGTGCCCTATGGGGCCATTCCGCAGATCGGCCGCGATTACGGCGACAAGCTCAAGGGCAAGATCGTGCTCGATACCTGCAACGCGGTGAAGGCGCGCGACGGCGAGGTCGCCGACGAGGTTGAGAAGAACGGGATTGGCGTGACCTCGCAAAAATACCTGCCGGAAACGCGGCTCGTGCGCGCCTTCAATACCATGAGCTACGCGTACCTGGCCGAGCAGGCCAACCGCCCCGATCCCAAGCTCGCAATCCCGATCGCAGGCGACGATCCGCAGGCCGTGCAGGTCGCGGCGCGGCTCGTGCGTGACGCCGGCTTCGATCCGGTCGTTGTGGGCAAGCTCGCCGACGCGAGACTGTTCCAGCGCGGCGGCCCAGGTTACGGCCAGCGGGTGACCGCGGCCGAACTGAAACAGAAACTGTCACTGTCGCAATGAACGAAGCAACGCGCGCGATGCGCGACACTGCCGGCGCTACGCTGGAGCGCTGGCTCGATCGCGCGGTGCCGGCGACACCGCAAGAGCGCGCCGCTGCCTTATGGTCATTCGCCTATTTCTTCATGCTGCTCGCCGGCTATTACGTGCTGCGGCCGCTGCGCGACGAGATGGGCATTGCCGGCGGCGTGAAAAACCTGCCGTGGCTGTTCACCGCAACGTTCGTCACCCTGCTCGTGGTGCAGCCGCTCTACGGCGCTCTCGTCGCCAAGCTGCCGCGCACGCGATTCATTCCCATCGTCTATCACTTCTTCGCGGCCAATCTGGCACTGTTCTGGCTGTTGCTGGTCCTGCACGTCGATACGTCGCTGGTGGCGCGCGTGTTCTATGTGTGGGTCGCCGTGTTCAGCCTGTTCACGGTGGCGGTGTTCTGGTCCTTCATGGCCGACCTTTTCACCGCCGATCAGGGCAAGCGGCTGTTCGGCTTCATCGGCGCCGGCGGCACCGCCGGCGCGATGCTCGGCCCGCTGATCACCATCTGGCTGTCAGTGCGGGTCGGCCCCGTGAACTTGCTGATCGCGGCGGTGGTCCTGCTGGAAGCGGCGGTATTTTGCGTCTGGCGGCTGGAGCATGTGGCGAACGCCTATACCGGGGGGCGCGAGGAGCCGCCGCGGCTCGGCGGCGGCGCTTTTTCGGCGCTTCCGCAAGTCATCCGCTCGCCTTATCTGCTCGGCATCGCCGCCTGGATCAGCTTGCAGTCGTTTTGCGCCACCATTCTTTATTTGCAGCAGATTCACCTCGTGGCTGCCGGAGTGCACGGCGCCGGGGCACAGACCCGCGTCTTTGCCAGCATCGACCTTGCGGTGAATTTGCTCACGCTGGCGGCCCAGGTCTTTGCCACCGGACAATTTCTCAAACGGTTCGGCACCGGCGTCACCGCGGCGGCGCTGCCGGTCATCTACGTGGTCGGTTTCCTCGCCGTATTCTTTGTGCCGACGCTGATGGTGGTGCTCGTCGTTCAGGTCATCCAGCGCTGGATGCACTTTGCCTTCTCAAATCCGGCGCGCCAGGTATTCTACACAGTGCTCGGCCGCGAAGAGAAGTATAAGGCCAAGAACCTGATAGACGTGGTGATCTATCGCGGCTCCGACGCCCTGCATAGCTGGGTGTTCGACGGCCTCCAGGCGATCGGCCTGAAACTCGGCGCGATTGCGCTCATCTCAGCACCGGTGGCCGCGATCTGGCTGATCCTCTCGGCCGCGCTCGGGCGCGCGCAGGAGCGCCGCGCCAAGTTTTTGGCCACGGCCGCGGCGGCGGGAGACTGACCATGGTCATCCGCTTCACCAGACGCCAATTCGCGATAGGCGGGGGCGCGGCTGCCGCCGCCACGGCGGCGCCGGGCGCGTTCGCACAAGTATCTGCTCCGCTTATCACGCGCGCCATTCCGTCAAGCGGCGAGCAACTGCCGGCAGTCGGGCTTGGCACCGCCGGAGTATTCGACACCGACGATGCCGCCACGCGCCGCCAGGCGGCTGCGGTAATTCAAGCGCTCGTTTCCCAAAGCGGCACGTTGATCGACACGGCCTCGAGCTATGGCGAGGCCGAAGCGGTGATAGGCGCCGTGAGCGCGCCCGCCGGCTTGCGGACCAAGCTCTTCATCGCCACCAAACTTGAGGCGCCCGACGAAGCGGAGCTCAAGCAATCGCTGGCGCGACTGCGCACCAATAAGCTCGATCTCTTGCAGCTGCACAATGTCAGCGATCCACATCAATCGCTGGCCCGCTTCAAAGAATGGAAGGCGCAGGGCGTGTGCCGCTATATCGGGATCACTTCGACCTTTCACGGCGATTTCCCCGCCGTCGCGGCCGTGCTCCGCCGTGAAAAGCCCGATTTCGTTCAGATCGATTATTCCATTGGCGACCGCGAAGCGGAAAGGCGCATTCTGCCGCTCGCCGCGGAGGTGAAGGCTGCGGTTTTGACCGCCCTGCCCTTCGGCCGGGCCCGGCTGTTCCGCGCGGTGCGCGGCAAGGCTTTGCCGGATTGGGCCAGGGTCCTGGCCGGCAGCTGGGCCCAGTTTTTTCTCAAATATCTGCTCGGCGACTCGCGCGTCACCGCGGTGATCCCCGGCACCTCCGATCCGGCGCATATGACTGACAATCTCGGCGCCATGCGCGGCGCCCTGCCGGATGCGGAGCAACGCCGGCGCATGGTAAAGTTCGTCGAGACCCTCTAGCGGGTCCGAGCGCGCGCAAAAAGCACGCCATCTCGGCGCGGCCATTCGCATGCGTCATTTTGGCCTATAGCCCGGCATCCGCGAAATGTCGTCGAAGCGCACTCGATCAGCGATGAGCGAACGGCGTGCGGAATTTTCCTCCCTCTCCCCGCAAGAAGTACATTGACATCCTGGGGTATTCCGAACCGCCGCACTGGGCGTGCATCCTTGATGTGCCCGACCTCTCGAGTACCGGGGGCGAGCGGCAGCAACGGCCACCGGTCATCGGCTGCCACGCCGCGTGGCCGCTCGGGAAATTCCGTCTAGCCAAGCTGCGACAGTTTCTGCACACTCGCGCCCGGGCTGGGTAACGCACAATGATCTTTTCGTTCGATCTTCTCGTCAATGCGATCGTCTCTGGCATCCTGATCGGCAGCTTTTACGCCGCGGCGACCTCGGGCATATCGCTGTCATTCGGCATTCTCGACATCGTCAACATCGCTCATCCGGCTTTCATTATTCTTGGTTCCTACGTCGCCTATCTCCTCAATACCTCGTTCGGGTTCGATCCGATCCTCACCAGCGTAATCATGCTGCCGGCGTTTTTCGCGCTCGGCGCCGGCATCTATCAGATTTATTACATATCGTTCGAAAAGCGCGGGCAGGAATCGCTGCGCGGACTCGCCTTCTTTTTCGGCCTTCTGTTCATCACCGAAGTCTCGCTCGTGCTCTATTTCGGCGTCGATTACCGCGACGTCAACGCGTCCTACATCGGCCCGACCTGGCACTTGGGTGCAATCGACGTGCCGCTGCGCATCCTGGTGCCGTGCGTAGTCTCGCTCCTGCTCATTGCGGCGCTGCAGCTCGTGCTCACGCGCACTTTTGTCGGCCGCGCCATCATGGCGGTAGCCCAGGATCAGCTGGCGCTGCGCCTGATGGCCGTCGATCCGATCCGCATCAAGCGCATCGCCTTCGGTATTTCGATCGCCACCGCTTCGCTGGCCGGCGCCTTCCTGATCATCATCCAGCCGGTCGAGCCTTCGGTCGGGCGCGACTATATCGGCCGGATTTTTGCGATCTGTGTGCTCGGCGGCATGGGCAGCCTGCCCGGGACGCTGATCGCCGCCATGCTGGTCGGCATCGTCGAAAGCCTCACATCGACCTTTTATGGGCCATCCTGGGCGCCCGCGGTGTCCTTCGGATTTTTGCTGCTGACGCTGGCGGTGCGCCCGGCCGGTCTTTTGGGGCGCTAAGGCGTGCGCACACTTCCGTTCCTCGTTCTCTGTCTCGTCGCCGGCGCAGCCGTATTCGCCGGCGCGATCTCACTCGGCAACGACTACATATTCTTTGCCGGCTACGTCGTGCTGCAATATGTCGTGCTATCGACGGCTTGGAACATTTTGGGAGGCTACTGCGGCTACGTAAATTTCGGCACCGCCGCCTTCTTCGCCCTCGGCGCCTATTCGACCGTCACCATCTACAAATTGATCGAGTTCGAATGCGTTGCCGCACGTCATTCCGGTGCCGGTCCTGATGCTGGTCGGCGGCATCGTCTCCGCGGTGGTCGGCTTCGGCATGGGCTATCTGACGCTGCGCCTGCGCGGCGCCTTTTTCGCCATCGCGACGCTGGCCCTCGCCGTCGTGCTCGAGACGCTGGTGGTCAACTGGGACTATGTCGGCGGCTCGCGCGGCGCCTTCATCATTCGCCCGGAGACCATCGCCCCGCTTGGCAGCTATGTCCGCTACCTGTTCCTGCTGATGATGATCCTGGCGATCGCAGCCCTGGCGCTGGCGCGGCTGATCGAGCGCTCGCGCCTCGGCTATGGCTTCGCTACCATCCGTGACGACGAACTGGCCGCCGAGGCCTCCGGCGTACCGACGCTGCGGCTCAAGCTGATTGCGACCACGATCTCTGGCGCGTTGATGGGCATGGCCGGCGCGCCGTTTCCCTATTACATCGGCTATTTGCAGCCTGATTCCACCTTCGGACTGGATTACGCGGTCAATTCGATTGCCATGCCGCTGATCGGCGGCACCACCAGCTGGATGGGGCCGCTGATCGGGGCCGTGCTGCTCGGCTCGCTGCAACAAATCATCACCGTGACCATTTCGTCCGCCGTCAATCTCCTGATCGTCGGCGTGCTGCTCGTTGCCTTCGTGATCGTCGCGCCGAACGGCATTATCGGCCTAGTGCATCGTTACGTGCAGCACAAGACCGACGATTTCGTGGGCCGCCGCCGCGTCGGGCTGGAGGAGCCGGCCGCAGCCGCGTCACCCGAGGCTGGCCCGGCTTCGGAATCACCGTCATGACCGCGCTGCTTGAAGTCGAGAACCTCGGCAAGCGCTTCGGCGGCTTCGTTGCGCTGGAAAACATCGCACTGGCGGTGCCCGCTGGCGAGCGGCTCGGCTTAATCGGACCGAACGGCTCGGGCAAGAGCACGCTGGTCAACTGCATCTGCGGCACGCTGCGCAACGAGCGGGGATCGGTGCACTTCGAGGGCCGGCGGATCGACGGCCTGCCCGCGCACCAGCGTACCCGTCTCGGCTTGGCACGCAGCTTTCAATTGCCGCGGCCATTCGTCAGCCTCAGTCTGATCGACAATGTCCGCATCCCGCTGCTTTACACCGTCGAGAGGCGCGGCGTTCACCACGCCGCGTCCGATATCGAGGCGCACTCCCACGCGCTGCTGCGCCAGGTTGGCCTGGAGCCCAAGGCGCGGCACCTGCCGCGGGACCTCACGCAGGTTGAGATGCGCAAGCTCGAGCTGGCGCGCGCCATGGCGGCCGAGCCGAAACTCCTGATCGCCGACGAGGCGATGGCCGGGCTGACGCACTCGGAGATCGAAGATATCCTGGCGCTGCTGGTCCGCTTGAATGAACAAGGCGTCACCGTCATCCTTATCGAGCACATCATGAGTGCGGTAATGAGTTTTTCGCGCCGCCTGGTGGTGCTGGTATCCGGCCGCAAGATCGCCGACGGCAGGCCCGACGAGGTGATGCGCGATCCGGAGGTGGAGAGGGCTTACCTTGGCCAATGACCTCACGCTCTCGTGCGTCCACGCCGCCTATGGCGCCGTGCGGGTAATTGATGACGTGTCGCTGCGCGTCGGCAGCGGCGAAACCGTGGCGCTGCTGGGCACCAACGGCAACGGCAAGTCGACGCTGATGAAATGCATCATGGGCATCGTGCGGCCCAGCGCCGGCTCGATCGTCGCCGAGATCGAAGGCATCCATCACGATCTGATCGGCCGCACGACCGAAGAAATCGTCGATCTCGGCATTGCGCTGGTGCCCGAGGGCCGGCGGCTGTTTGCCCGCCTGACGGTTGAGGAAAACCTCTTGCTCGGCGCCTTCCGGCCCACCGCCCGGCGCGAGCTCAAGCGCAATCTCGAGGTCTGTTACGAGACCTTTCCGCGCCTGTCCGAACGGCGCCGCCAACTCGCCGGCAGCATGAGCGGCGGCGAGCAGCAGATGCTGGCGCTCGGCCGCGCGCTGATGTTGTCGCCGAAAATTCTCCTCGTCGACGAGCCGTCGGTCGGGTTGGCGCCGATCCTGGTGAGCCGCACCATCGACGCCATCGCGCAGATGAAGACGCGCTACGCGCTCACCGTGCTCATGGCCGAGCAGAATTTCAACCAGGCGATTCGTATTGCCGACCGCGGCTACGTGATCGTCCACGGCAAGATCGCCTTCGAGGGGCGCTCGGCCGACGAGCTCAACAACAATGATCTGATCAAGAAGTTTTATTTGGGGTTGTGAGTTCGCCGCCATTCCCGCGGAAACGGCAACCGCGGAAACAGCAATCGCTTAATCCCTCTCCGAGCCAATCGCCACCGCAGTCGAAATCCACCCGCGTTCGCCTCAAAACGGTTGGGGCGTTTTGATTCCACCCCGACTCGACGCGCCAGCGTTGAGCCACGAAAGGTGAGGCCCGGAATCCTCCGCGGCGCGCCTTCGCGCGCACCTTCAAGTCACGGCGCGACCGACAGGCCGGCGACGTGATGTTTCTCGATCAGCCGGGCAACCAGTCCCGAGCTTTTTGCTTCAGCCACGAAGTCGCGGAGAAACGCGGCGCCGGCCGCGTTCTTCTTTTCCGTGCCGATCGCCTGCTGGACCGAAGTAAAACTGCCAGGAAGGATTTTGGCGCCGGGCAGCTTTTTCACGTCCTTGAGCAATTGCGGCCGCAGCGCGGCGTACGCCTCGAGCTTCTCGGCAACGAACTGGTTGAACGGCGCGTCCGCGGAATCGGAGCGCAAAACGGCGGCGTGCTTGATGTTCGCGGTCAGCCAAAGCTCGTACGCCGCGCCCCGGCGCACAGCGATGCGCGCGCCGGGCCGGTCTACGTCGGCAACGGTCTGGTACTGCGAATTCGGCTGCACCAGATAGGTCGCCTCGATCTCGCAATAGGCAGGCGTGAAAGTGATCTTTTCCGCCCGCGCCGGCTCCGCGCCGATAAGGCCGATGTCCCAGGTGTTCGTGGCCGCCGCATCGGCCAGCTTGGACGGCCGCTCGAAAGGGACGTAGCGTACGGGCACGCCGAGGCGGGTTGCGATCTCGGCCGCCATGTCGGGGGCCACGCCCTCCGGATTGCCGGCAGCATCCTTGCCGGTCACCAGCAGAAAGTTGCTCATGTTGATGCCGGCGCGAAGCATACCGCTTGGCGCGAGTTCAGCAACGATCTGGCGGTCCATCATTTGTCCTCCCCTGAATTAACCCGCCCCTAAGCATGGGGCGCAGCGGACCCTGCCGCGGACGGCGCCTGTGCTTACCCGAACCACGCCGGCGATCAATCGTTATCACGCCCCATGCTGTCACCGCGCGATCACGAACCCCCCCGCAGCGAACCCTATGGGCCGCGTCGCGCCACAAATCGCCTAGGCAGCGCGGCTGGCTAAGCTCGTATGAGGCAATCGACGTGCAACGCGAGCACGGCACCCATCTGAAGATCGTGGGCCGCTCGGGATTTCTCCCGCGCCCGCCGGATCACGGGCGCGGCCAGCTCCCATGCTGAGCGGCCAGCCGCCAAACATCCGGTGAATGGTATCGGGTCGCGCCAAACCCGGGCATCGGCCGACCGATTCAGCTCTTAGGCGGTGGCGGGGGCGGCGGAGCGGATTCAACGAGTGTCCCCGTGAACAGGATCGGCCCCGTCGGCGCCCCGCTTTTCGAACCGCCTGCCGGTTCGAAGGAAATCTCGTAGCGCGCTCTGCGCATCGCATCGATGTTGAAGCCCAATGGCAGCGGCCGTTGAGTGTACTCGGCGTCGTCGACGAGGCCGAGAGCGCGCGGCTTTTCTTGCGCGGCAAGCACCCATAGTTCGTAGCTGTGCCCGGTTTGCGCCGTGGCGGAGACCCGGCGCACGGTCAGCGTGCGGGCTGTCGGATCGATGGTCAGCAGGAAGGCCGGTGACGACGGCTCCTGCTGCAGCACAGCGACCAGACGGGACGATGCCGGCGCAGGCGGCGTCGGCCGGACGGCTGCCGGTAGAAGCCCGAGCGCGCGCGGCGGAATGCGATGGGGCATCGCGGCGCTCAGCGCTATCAATGCGGCCAGCGCGACGGCGACTAGGCCACACGCTATCGCCCCGAGGCGCCAGCGACGCAAGCGCCTGGCTAGAGACGGCAGCTCCGTACTCTCGATCTCGGACCGATCGACCGGTTTCAGCGGCTGGGGATTCAACCCCGAGGTCGACGCGGCTTCCGGTTTGGCTTCCGCCTTGCCTTCCGACTTGGCTTCGGACTTGGCGTCCAGCTTGGCTTCCGCTTTGGGCCCGCGTTCCGGCGACATCAGACCGGCGAGCGGAGCTGCGCCGAGTTCAGCTGCGTCGTCTTCGTTCGCAATCTCGCTTTTTGCTTCCTTGGCTTTCGCTTCCACCGGGCCCTCGGCTTTTGCTTCCGACGGGGCCTCGGCTTTTGCTTCGCTCGCGGCTTCGGCTTTTGCTTCGCTCGCGGTCTCTGATTGTTTATCCGGCTTTTCGATCGTGGCCACCGTTTCGGCCTCGGCCGGCGCTGTCGGCACGGCCAGCCCGGCGCCGACCGCGTCGCTGGGCGCCCGGCCACTCATGCCGGACTTGATCTTGCCCCAAAGCTCCGGCGGCGGCTCGACCGCCTTGACCATGACGTTGAGCTCGCCGAGCCGTCGCTCCCATTGATGGACGATTCCAGCAAATCCCGGATCGGTCGCTATCAGCGTGTCGGCATGAATGCGCTCATCGCCGGCGAGCGTCCCTAGGACGTATTCGGCGGCAAGCGCATCCAAATCTTCGTTGTACATCTCACCCTCATGCGTCACGCGGCCCTCACTTACGCCATGGATGGCTCGGCTGAGGCCAGCCCCATGCACCCGCGGATTTCGAGCAGCGAGCGCCGCAACCAAGTCTGCATTGTGTCCACCGGGACGCCGAGCTTCCCCGCCAATTGCTCACGGCTCCAGCCGCTGTGATAAGCGAGCAGCACGATGCGCTGTTTTTCCGGGTCGAGCTTGCCCAGGCAGGACAGCAGCCAGCGCAATTCGTCGGTCATCTCGGGTCGTTCCAGCGGCGGTAGCGCCTCGGGTCCGGTATCGGGCATTTCCTCGACGGCTCCGCCGTGTTTGCGCACCAGGTCAATAGCGCGGTTGCGCGCAATCGCAACCATCCAAGTAATGGGCGTCGCGATCGTCGGATCAAAATTTTTCGCGCTGTCCCAGACTTTCAGATAGACTTCGCGCATGACCTCTTCGGCCAATTCGGGTTTGCCCAAAATGCGCAGTAGAACCCCATAGAGCTTGGCGCGGGTTTCGCCGTATAGCCCTGCGGACGCCGCCTGATCGCCGTTGGCGACGGCCGTCAGCAGCGAGGTCATTTCGGCCGGCGTCAACATGGCAGTCGGGACCCCGCGTATTCGCCCATTATCGCCGCGAAATCGGGTCCCCGTCGAGCGTGAATTGAGTTCACCTCTTGCGAGGCGTCCACAGCCAAGCGGGTACTGGCCGCAGGCGGGGCCGCACCCGGCGGAGCGCGCAATGCCGCAACCGTTCTTACGTTTCTGACCGCAGCTCTAAAGCAGGCAGGCGGCGCCTCATGCCGGAGCGCTGCGGCGGGCGCGCATCAGCGCGATGCTCTCGAAATCGGCCTGTTCGGGCGCATGCTCCGCCTCGCGTTCACGCGCCTGGTCGCGTTCGTCGAGCAGCTCGACCTTCTTGAGCTCGTCGATGGCGTCGGCCAGCGCCAATTTGGCGTCCTCGAGCTGGATGCGCAATTCGTCCGCCGAGCGCTTGAGGTTCTCGCGGCGCGCGACGGCCGCCTTGGCATAGGTAGGATAGGCAAAGTGCGCAGGATCATGAATACCGGCGCGGTCCTGCTCGATCCTGATTTCGCGTTCCAGATCGGAACCCATGCGTTCGAACTCGGCGATCATCACCTCGATTTGCGCGACTTTGCGCTGTTTTTCGTCAAGGCGAAATTTTTTCAGGCGAATGAGGATCTCACGAGACTTCATCGACTACTACTCCCCCGAAGCCGCGGGACTGTGGCGCCGGTCGAGCCCCGCAGGCGACCCCTCCTCCTGCTCTTCCCCTCAAGCAGAGGCTAGTGAGCGGGCATTACAGCGCGCCGAATGCGAATTGTGCCACGGATAACGTTAGCGTTCGGTTTCCATCATGGCCACAATTTCGGCCAAGCGGCGGTATGCTTGCGCCAAAGTTGCTTCTCGTTCCCTGGCGCCAAACAAGCCTTCGAGCAGTGCATTCAGGCGAATGGCTTCAGCGTTTCCAGAAGCCCTGGCTATCGGTGAAAACGGTGGAGTATAGCCCGTAGCGGTCGGCCGCTCGCGGAGGCGCGATTACGTGCTAATTCTACCATCCGGCCGCGCACGGCGACGAGCGGCATAGATCGCGATGGCCGCCGAGCTCGTAATCTGCTGGGCCAGCACCGTTCGTGCGGTGCCCCTTCGGCTAGCCTCGGCCGCGCCTTCCTGCCGCCGCAGCCGCGCACAAACGGTTACTTGCGGCGCCATTCTGTTAATCGCTTGTTTACCTGGGCCATTAATCATCACGCTGTCGTCGCGCAGCCCAAGGAAGGTCTCGCCTGCAGGGGAAGGAGGCGAGTCGCGTGAGTCGCTTAGGACCGAAACTTAAGCTCGGGCATGAACGCCAGTGTGGTCAGAAAACCGTATTGCGCAACCCCTTGAGGGGATACGGGGGAATTTGCCAAGACGGACCCTTGCGCGAAAGAATCAGGTTTTGTTAACCATAGTGTCGTTAGTGTTTCGAATCACTTTCTTCCTGGGTGTTTGCATCGAGGGCGTTCTTTCGGGCCGCTGCGGCCGGCCAACCTTGAGCCCGCGCGGCGAGGGAGGGGACTGGCATGCGCGTATTGCTGATTGAAGACGATCGCGCGACTGCGCAATCGATCGAGCTGATGCTGAAGTCCGAGAGTTTTAACGTCTACACGACCGATCTCGGCGAGGAAGGTATCGATCTCGGCAAAATCTACGACTACGACATCATCCTGCTCGATCTGAACCTGCCGGATATGTCGGGCTTCGAGGTTTTGCGCTCGCTGCGCGTGTCCAAGGTAAAGACGCCGATCCTGATCCTCTCCGGGCTTGCCGGAATCGAGGACAAGGTCAAGGGGCTTGGGTTCGGCGCCGACGACTACATGACCAAGCCCTTCCACAAGGACGAGCTGGTAGCGCGCATCCACGCCATCGTGCGTCGCTCCAAGGGTCACGCCCAATCGGTCATCCACACCGGCGATCTGATCGTCAACCTCGACACCAAGACGGTCGAGGTCGACGGCGCACGCGTGCATCTGACTGGGAAAGAATATCAGATGCTTGAACTTCTCTCGCTGCGCAAAGGGACCACGCTTACCAAGGAGATGTTCCTAAACCACCTCTATGGCGGCATGGATGAGCCGGAACTGAAAATCATCGACGTATTCATCTGCAAGCTGCGCAAGAAGCTCGCCAACGCCTCAAGCGGCAAAAACTACATCGAAACGGTGTGGGGCCGCGGCTATGTGCTGCGCGAGCCGAGCGAGGACGAGGCGAGGATTTCGGCCTGAAGATCGGCCTGCGCGCGATCCCGATTAGCTGTGTTTCTTTCGTGCGGCCTCCAACTTGCGCCGCGTCGTCGCGGGTGAGGGCTCGTGCTGCGGGCGTTTTCCCCGAGCCAGCGCGCGATTGCTCGCCCTCTTCATGGAACTGGACCGAGTACGCCTGTTGCCGGCCGCACCGCGGCTTGCCCAAGTCCCTCGGATACTCCTTGCGCGGCACGTGGCGCCTGCAGCAAAGGCCTTATCGCAGCCAGCCGCGGGGTTGCTTGAGTTTGCTTAAGTGCTTGAGTTTTGCTCAATGTTAAGTGCTTTAGGTTCAGTTGCGGCTTGGCGTGAGAGCTGCCGGGAACGGCGGCAAGAGTCCAACGCTTAGCGCGCGGCGATGACCACCGTCTCGCCCTCAGCCACAGCGGAGAGCGTCAGTCCGCAATCGCGAGCCAGAAGCCCGGTATAGAAGGGCTGGATCCCATGGGCATCGACAGGCTGAGCCGGAGTGCCCGCGAGCAGTTCCGCTGTCGTGGTGGTGAGCCGCGCATTGAGGCCGGCGCCGGTGACGCGAAAACCGGGACTGCCGTCGATCGGTTCCACAGTAAGGGTGCCGCCGCGCGGGACGGCGGCGGCCGCGATCAGGAGCATGTTCAACAGGAGCTTCACCTGGTTCTTCGGCCTCAATTCACGCGCGAGCACCCAGGTGATCTTGATCTTCTCGTCCTCGAGCAGGCCGCGTGAGAGCTTTTCCGCGTCTCCCGTTTCGATCTGAGCGCCCGTGGAGCCGGCAGCCCCGAAAGCGAGCCGGCAAAATTGCAGCCGCGCGGACGCTTGCCTCGCGCTTTTCTTGATCAGCTCGAGCGCGAATGTGCGGGTCTCTTCATCCTTGTCTTCCTCGAAGACTTCCACACCATTGACGATGGCGCCGACTGGGCTGATCAGGTCATGGCAGACGCGAGAGCACAACAGCGCCGCAAGGTCGAGCGGAGCAACGACTACCTCGGCGGAGTTGGTCGAACCTGACATGGGAGACTCCCGTAAACGGACCGTGAGGCGTGGGTGTCACAGCCGGCGCGATTCCGCAACCGTGCATCCCCAGGCCTGTCGTGCTAAGGGGCCCTGCCCTACCGGAGGGAGATAGGAGCGTGCATTGCCTTCCGTAGATGCCATCGCGTACGACGAACTCAACAAGGCGCTCACTGCGATCATTGTGCGCGCCGCCCTTGCGATCCGCGCTCAGCTCGGCAAAGACGGCGTGCGCCGCAAAGCCGACGGCTCGCCGGTCACGGCAGCGGATTTAGCGGCCGAGGAGGTCATCCGCGCAGCGCTCGACCGCCTCGACCCGAAATTGCCAATCATTTCCGAGGAACGGGCGATGGGGGCCATGCCTCCAGCCCAAGGCAGCTATTTTCTCGTCGATCCGCTCGACGGCACACGCGAATTTATAAAAGGTCTCGATGAATATGTCGTTAACATTGTCCTAATGACCGCGCATGTGCCGGTTCTCGGCCTCATCGCAGCACCCGCGCTCGGCCTAATCTGGCGTGGCGTGAGCGGCGGCGGCGCCACGCGGCTCGCTTTTTCCGTCGATGGGACAATATCGGCAGCGACGACGATCCGGACCAGCCCGCAGCCGGAGCGGGAAATGACGGTTTTGGTCAGCCGTTCGCACCTCGATCCGCGCACCCAGGCCTATCTCGATGGCTTGCCGCAGAAACGGACGATCGCCTGCGGCTCTGCGCTCAAATTCTGCCGCATCGCCGAGGGCTCGGCTGACCTTTATCCGCGGCTCGCGCCTATCCACGATTGGGATATCGCGGCGGGTCACGCCATCATTGTGGCGGCGGGCGGCAGCATGTGCGCTCCGGATGGCTCGCCGCTGCGCTACGGCACCGCTGATTTGCGAATTCCGGGCTTCGTCGCTGCGGGCACCCCGAACCCGCCGCGGATCAGGGTATGAGCGTCTGCTCTCCGGCAGAACGCTTTGCCGTGGCCGAGGCGCGATGAAGCGAACAGTGAATTCTCCGCGCTGCGGATAATCGCGAGAACCATAGATCCGGATTCCCGGCCCCCGCGCCGGCCACCGCAATGGCGGCTGAAGGCACGTCGTAGCGCAGTTCGAGCCGGACTACGCGCCGTGCCGAACAAGCCGCCCAGACCTAGTGAGGCAGCGCAGACCGCCTGGCGGCCAGGACGAGCGCGCATCGCTTGGTTTTCGCCGTGCTCAGGTCACAGTTTGGGCCAAGGGTGGAAAGTGATTCGGCCCATCTTTGCCGAGAGTAGACGGAGCCCGAGCAAGGGCTAAGACCGGAGCTGTCGATGAATTCTGCCATCAGACTTGCTGCCGCGGCCTTGTTATCTGCAAGCCTTCCCATTGCGCTACGCGCGCAGCCGGCGCCGCCTGTGGCGCCAAGTCCGCCCGCGGCGCCAGGTCCGTACGCGGCGCCCGGTCCGTATGCGGCGCCGGGTCCGTATGCGGCGCCGGGTCCGTATGCGGCGCCGGGGCCGGCGCCACACTATGCCGAACCGGCCCCGGAAGTGACCGGACCGCCGCCCGGCCCGCAGTACGGCGATCAATTCTCGATCCACGAAGTGGTCGATGCCGGTAACCACTTCTTCGGCGGCGTGTCGCGTGGGCTCGCCATGATCGTGCAAAAGGCTAGCAGCCAATGGGGACTGCCGAACGGCTACGTTTTGGGTGAAGAAGCTGGCGGCGCTTTCGTCGGCGGCCTGCGTTACGGTGACGGCACACTTTATACCAAGAATGCCGGCGATCGGCGCGTTTTCTGGCAGGGACCGACCGTCGGCTTCGACGCCGGGGCGGATGGCGCGCGTACCATGATGCTGGTCTACAACCTGCCGCGGACCGACGCGATCTTTGAGCGCTTCGTTGGCATCGACGGCTCCGCGTACTTTGTCGGCGGCTTGGGCATGACGGCGATGACCGCCGGTGGCGTCGTGCTGGTGCCGATCCGCTCCGGACTCGGGCTGCGCCTCGGCGCCAATGTCGGCTATCTCAAATTTACGCCACGACCGACCTGGAATCCGTTCTGAAGCTCTGTTGTGGAACGAAAGTCCAGGATTCGGCCTTTATTTGACGCATTCCCCGTGCCGGCGATGGCACGCACCGCAACCGTCGTGCAAAGCGAGTTAGATTAACCGACGGCAGTTGTGCTAGGCTCGCTCCGGCGGTGTGCCGCTTGCGTGGAGGCCTAGCGCCATGGTCGAACCGACGATGTATTTCGGCATCGGGTTTCTCGCCGCAGCCCTGCTCGCGGTGCTGTTCATTCCGCTCGTGCATAATCGAGCCGTTCGCCTGACCACGCGGCGGCTCGATGCCGCAACGCCATTGTCGATCGCCGAAATCCGCGCCGACAAGGATCAGCTGCGCGCGGAGTTTGCGATGTCCACCCGCCGCTTGGAGCTGAGCGTCGAGCAGATGAAGGCCAAGGCGACGGCGCAGCTCGCGGAGCTGGGCAAGAAGACAGACACCATCAATCAGCTCAAGAAGCAGCTTGATGAAAAGACCGCAGCCCTGTTTGCGTTGGAAGCGCACTATAAATCGCTGCAAGAGCAGATCCGCACGACCGAACAGGAACTGGAGCTGAAGTCGAGAGGGTTGCGCGAGGCCGAACACTCCCTGGCCGACAAGGAGGCTGAGTTCGGCCGGGTCACCGCCACACTCGGCGATGAGTCCATCGCAGCCGACGGTCAGCGCCTCGAAATGGCGTCGCTGCGCACCCAGGTCGAAGCGCTGAGACTAAGCGTCGCCGATTTTGAACGTGCGATCAAGCAGACCGAGGAACGGCTCGCCCGTGAGCGCAGCGAATCCGCGGTCGCGGGAAAAGATTTGGCGGCCGCGCGCAGCAAGCTCGACGAGTTCGGCGCGCGCACGGCCGAGCTCGAGCGGCAGCTCATCGCCCAAAGCAAAGAGGCGGAGTGGCTCGACAAACGCGTGCAAGAACTGGAGGCGCGGCTTGCCGAGCAGGGCCGATTGCTGGCCGAACGCGACTACGAAATCGAAAGGCTGCGCAGCGAAGCCGAAGCCGCGCGCAAGGCCGAAGGTGATTTGCGCAGCGAATTGGCCATGGCCGGCGGGCACGGCAATGCGGTCGCCGAGAAATTCAAGGGCAATATCGCCCAACTGGAAGCGCAACTCGCTGGCGCGATCGAGGAACGTGGCAAGTTGCAGAGCGAAATCGCCTCCATGAAGCATGAGGCCGAATCCACCTGGGCTTCGGAGCGGGTCGAAAATGCGCTGTTGCGCGAACGGATCAACGATATTGCCGCCGAGGTCGCCCGCCTCACCGCAGCGCTGGAAGGGCCGAACTCGCCGATCGACGCCATGCTCGATACGGCAGGGCCGGCGGCTACGCGCGCCTTCGCGGCAGCGACTATGAACGGCAGGCAGCCGGGCGGCGAAGCTGCTTCAGCCGCAATCGAGCCGGCGAGGGAGCACAGGAGCACGCTTGCCGACCGCATTCGCGCGCTGCAGGCCGGCGCCTCCCGCGTCGCACAGTCGAATTAGCGGCCCCCCCCCCCGCAGCTCCGCATCACCGCAAATGGCTAGCGGGCGCGGGAGCGCTGCCTCGCTTGACACCCTGGCGACCTGCTCCTTAGATCGGCGCTCTATGGCATCTTGGCCTTATTGCCTTGGTTCAAATTCGGGCGCTTAGCTCAGCGGGAGAGCGTTCCCTTCACACGGGAGAGGTCGTAGGTTCAATCCCTACAGCGCCCACCAGAGAAAGCCGATAAAATCGGGCACTTTCTACGCTGTCGAAAACGTGCTCGCGACGTTTCGTTACGGAACGGCGCGTGAACGTGACGGCCAGATCCGTGGGAAATCCGTGGGCTTTGTTCACGGTGCGTCCGCCAGTCTGGGGCGTGAAAAACGACCTATCGGGTCACCCTCAAAATTTTCAAAACCTCAATGGCTGAAACCGAACTCTCACGCGAGCTGACTACAGGGCGCGTCACCAATGGCAGAATCGGCCTTGAGCGAAACGCTTACCAGCGGCCTCCCTGTGCCCCCTCCCACCCCTTCTAACAGCCATGGTCGGGCCGAGGGCCAAAGGTCCGAGAGCCGCCGAGCGTGCGCGGGTATCGCATGCGGCGGAAGGCTGGGCGCGTGGGCAGGTGATGGCGCAAGCGTTTCATTCGCCAGCCGCCGCGACCGTCACGCCAGCCATAACGGTGTCACCGGCCATAACGGCGCCAGCCGTCACGCCGAGCGTTACGCCCATTACGCTTTCCGCGCTCCTTACGGCCGTCGCCATGGCCGGCGTCTTCTGCTTCTTCGGCATCGTCGGCATGACGGCACTCTTCGCTGCAGCCGCATTGCCGATCATGGTCATGGTCGGCGTGCTTGAGGCCGCGAAGCTCGTCACCTGCGCATGGCTGGCGCGGCACTGGCGCGTCAGGCCGTTACTGCTGCGCGTCCGCTCACCGCTATGGTGCAGACATTCATGACCCTGACGGCGATCGGCCTATCGCTTCCTCACCAGGGCGCACCTACAGCATCAGTCGAGGCGATACAGGTCGTTGCCCGCGACGCCGCACCACTCGCGCAGCGGATCGCGCTGGCCGAGGCCGATGTGCACGATCTGGACGGCCGCATCGGCCAGCTCGATGCCATGGTGAAGCCGCCACCGGCGTGGGTGGACGAAAACCGCAATGACGCTGGTCGGGCGGCAGAGCGCCTCGCGCGCCACGCTAGTGGACGAGCGCCGACAAGCCGCTGATCGGTTAGCGAGGTCAAGGTGCAGCAAGGCAACGTCGAGGCGCAGCGCGCCCGCGCGGCCCGGGATTATCTCGGTGATCCCAAAACCTAATTATACGCCCACCAGCCGGGCCTTGCGCGATGCGGCGCATGCCCCTACGTGGGGACTATCGAGTTTTCGGCCGAAAGACTTGGCCACTCGGGGCCGATAACTGCGCCTGACTGACGATCCTTCACCAAAATCTCGAAGCTAACAGGACCGAGCCTCTCGCCCGAGGAAAGGTGCTTCCGTGAACAACGGTACCGTGAAGTTCTTCAACACGCAAAAGGGCTATGGCTATATCGAGCCCGAGGACGGTGGTAAGGACATTTTTGTCCACATCAGCGCCGTCGAGCGCGCCGGCCTGCGCGAACTGCAAGAAGGTCAGCGCGTTTCATTCGAGATCGCGATGGATCGCAAGACCGGTAAGTCAGCAGCCGGGAATCTAAAGATTGCCTGACGACTAGAGGCGAGACCGCTGGGCGCGGCCTCTCACCCATATGTATCTGCTCGGCAGAACCGTCTCGGTCCTCTCCGCGTGTAAGCTCGAAATGACCGAACTCATGGAGTTCCGTTCTTGTGCAACGTGGGATCAAAAATGAAAACCGCCAAGGCCCTCGTTCAGCAGACAAAGCGCCACCCACCGCACTCGTAACCGAACGCTAGCCGGCCGCCGAGCGGCTGGCCAACTTGGAAGGCGCAGCAAGCCGACGTCGAGGCGCGGCGCGCCCGAGTAACCACCGAGGCCGGGCCGGCGCTTTACCTCGCCAAGCTGTTTGGCTTGGGCGATACCGAGGGGGTTGTCGGGCTGATTACGGCGCTGCTGGTGCTTGTGGTGGACCCCGCCCGAAGTGCTGCTGAGGAGCTGCGGGCTACGCGCGGCTAAGTGCGGCAAGCTAGGCTCTCGAGTCCACGCCATGCCGCGTATCTAGGCCAGCATGTTAATGCGTACACGCCGCACGGTCGGTTTACAGTCAACCGATCAAATGCTTGGAGAAGAAAGCAATTAATCGCGCCTGCGCGGCGTTTCGACTTTCGCACTTAAAACCATGCCCCTCGCCCGGATAATAGTGGACTTCGGGGACGCGACCGGATGACCGCAATCTGATTTCCAATCGTCGCGTGCAATCGACGCTCCACATCTTATCATCTTCTCCATGACTGAGGAAAACGGGTCCAGCGTATCCTTCGAGTTCAATCGGCGTGGTGGGCGTCAGCCCTTCGGAGCTGCCACGCCAACGCCATGCGCGTTTTGACGGGTCCCAAGTTTCCCGTTCCTTCGGATGCCAGTTGCCCGCGATAAATGCGCCGGCAATTGTGTCGGATGGGGAGTGCGCCGCCACCGCGTCGGGAAGGTCGGCCAATGCGTCGCGCGCCATCAAACTGGTCAACAGGATGGCGTGTTCGGCGCCGCGCGAAGCGCCGTAAAGTCCTACCTTGCCAGAAACCGTGGGGTGGTGACGCAGCCACCGCATTGCCGCAACGGTTTCGTCAAGATCGACTTCATGGATATCGCCCGCATGCCAGCTATTGCCCCCTTTACCGTATGGATACGGGAACGTGACGAAGCCCTTCGCCGCGAGAGCCAATGCTAGCCAGGACGACCAACCGGCAAAGCCTCCTTCGCTGCCGTGCAAGAGCAGAATGCCCGGACTCCGCTCTGGTCCTTTGGGCACATGAAGGCACGCACCCTTTGACGCGGGCCGGAATTCAACATCATACGCCATGTCCGCTGCCCTTCTCTGGCGCGCATGAGGATAGCGGCTGCCGCAGAAAACGCACTGGCCACCACTCACGGCATGGTGGTGGCCTTAATGGACGCTGACGGCGATCGGCCGGTATGGCTTCCTCACCGGGGCGCACCTACAGCATCAGGTCGCCGCGCAGCAGGCCGTCGATCGTGACGCCGCACCGCTCGCCCAGCGGATTGCGCCGCGCCGAGGCCGTTGATGTGTGGGGATCTGAACGGCTGTATTGCGCAGCTCGACGCGATCGTGAACACCGCTACCGACCGTGGCTGTTCGAAAACCGCGTGGCGCTCGTCGAAAGAGACAGCGCCTCCCGCACCGCGCTCGTGGCCGAGCGCCAGCAAGCCGCCGAGCGGTTGGCCAATTTGAGAGTGCAGCAAGCCAGCTTTGAGGCGCACCGCGCTCGCATAACCGCCGAGGGGGGGCCGGCGCTCTATCTCGCAAAGCTGTTCGGCTCGGACGCCACCGAGGCCATGATCAGGCCGATCACCGCGCCAACTTCAACGAAGAAGCGCACCGAAGCCTGCGGGAGACGAAGCCTGCGGGAGACAAGGCAATGTTCCAAGCGCCTGATCGCCGAGAGTAGACGGATCGGAGCGGCCCTGCTGCTGGAGTCCATGTTTCGCAGCGACGCCCTGGTTTGCGCTTCCAAAATCGAGCAGCGCGGCCGGAAGTTAGGCGAGATGAACAGGCGAGTAGCCTCTCAGTCTGACCGGCTTTCTGCCCTCTCCCGCCAAGGTGCCGCCGTCTGGCCCGGAGTGGATTCACGAGATCAAGCACGAGGGTTTTCGCCTGATGGCGCGCCGTGACGGGGCCGGTGTGCGCCTGATTCACCCGCAAGGACGACGACTTCAGCGTCGGGTTCCGTTCATCGCCATAGCAGTCACCAACCTAGCGGCGCGCTCCTGCTTGATCGATGGCGAGGCCATTGTCACCGATGACACTGGCCTTGCGGTGTTCGAGCTACTCCGGCGGCAGCGCACCAGCGCGCCGGCGGTGCTGTGCGCTTTCGATCTGCTCGAATTAGATGGCGCGGACTTGCGCCGACTGCCTGTCGAGACCCGCAAGCGACGGCTTGCCAAGCTGCTCAAGGGTGCTCCATCCAATATCGTGCTGAATGAGCATTCGATGGTAACGGCGAGATCGTGTTCAAGCACGCCTGCAAGCTCGGCTGCGAGGGGGATCGTATCGAAGCGGCTCGGGTCGCTGTACCGTTCGGGCCGCTCGCCGCATTGGGTGAAGGTCAAGCATCCTAAGGCCCCAGCGATCAACGGGGGAGGCCGAGGAGGAATGGCACTGATGGGGTCGAATCTGAGAAATAATCTTCCGAGCCTCACAGAGAACGCGGCCATTACCGCCAAATTGATTCCGGGAATCACGCTGGCTATCATCGGAGCTGTGTTTAAGGAACCGGGTCTAGCCGCTGCTGCTGCTGCAAGCGGGTTCGCCCTGCCGATTGTGATCGACCGGACTATCGAAAAAGCCCAGAATATTCTAATGAAACAGCTTGAAAAAGAAGACCTTCATAGCCTCTCAGAAAAACAAATGTGGGATATGCCGACTTGGATAAATCGTACGGGCAGCGATGTGCCCTCGGCGGGCATGCAATCTGAAAAGAAGCCGAAATCTGCTCGCAGATGCATCCGCACTAAGCGGACGGACGAGCTCATAAGGCACAGTCATGAAACTTCCGCGCCGTAGTTTTTTGTATCCATCTAGCCGCGCGGGCTGCTGCGCTGGGGGTTTCGGCAAGCACGGCCGGGGACCGATTATCCAGCAGTTAGACTTCGGAACGACGTCTGGTTTCCCTTAGCATTTGCAAAAGGCTCGCGCGGTGGACGAGTTTCATGATGCCCGCCCGTCGCAAATTTCTTGAAATGGGGGCGGTTGTTGGCATCGTTCCCTCGCTACCTCGTATTGCATCGGCGCTCGAGTATCCGACGCATCCGGTGCGTATCGTAGTCAGCTTTCCTCCAAGGCACCGCACCTGACATCGTCACTCGGCTGATGGGTGAATGGCTGTCGCAGAGGTTCAGTCAACAATTTGTCATCGGCAACCGGCCAGGCGCTGCCACCAATATTGCCACGGAGTTTGTCGCCCGCTCAGCCCCTGATGGCTATACGCTCTTAGCCGTCATTTCCTCGAACACAATCAACGCCACGCTTTACAAGAATGTGCGCTTCGACTTTGTCCGCGATAACGTGCCGATCGGGCTCGTCGGCAATGGCCGATTCGTGATGGTGGTCACGCCTTCTTTGCCGGGAAAGACCATTCCGGAATTCATCGCATATGCCAAGGCGAATCCGGGCAAAGTTAACATGTCCTCGCAGGGCACCGGCACCACGTCCCACGTCTGCGGCGAACTTCTGAAGATGATGACCGGCATTGACTTCGTTCATGTGCCCTATCGGGGACCATTGATGCCTGATCTGCTCGCTGGGCAAGTGCAGTTGTATTTTAGCCCGACGTCGCAGGCGCTGCCCTATGTCAAAGATGGTCGATTGCGCGCGCTTGGAGTGACCAGCGCTAAGCGCTCAGCCGCATTGCCGGATGTCCCTGCCATCGCAGAGTTCGTGCCGGGCTACGCCGCCAGCGCGTGGGTGGGAGTTGGCGCACCCAAAGGCACGCCCGCCGAGATCATCAGGCAGCTCAATACCGAGATCGGGGCTGTCCTCGCCGATCCCAAAGCGCAATCGCGCCTTCTTGCCTTGGGATTTCAACCGCATGCGATGAGACCCGCCGAATTCAAGACATTCATTGCGCAGAGGTCGATAAATGGGAAAAAGTGATTGCATTTGCTCACATTCAGCCAAACTGATCTGTCGGTGACGAGCTTATAACCATTCTCGGCGAGGTGCCCACGCCACTCACTGTGCCTTTCACGCCGCGCCAAGCACTGATCTGATGGCCGGTGTACCTCAGATTGCTGACGACTTGCTGCATGGCAGTAGTCGGCAGCTCTGGGCCATAACCTGCCGTGAGCATCTGCAGCAAAATGGCACCTCCTTACCACAAATCATGATCTCGTCCCGAATAGCTCCAAGTAGAGTTGCCACGTGTCGTCGTCGCGCAGCCTTTCGGCGGTATAATGAAATGATGTTGGCTCGACGGTGACATATCGCCAACGTATCGGCGTGCCGTCGGAAAGCTTTCCTTCCATCTCTATGCCTTCTCCTTTTCGGCGCGCGATCAGCTCAGCGCTCGTTTCGGGCGCCGCAGGGTTGATAAAGGTAAGGCGCCACGCTTGCAGCGTTCGATCATAGGTTCGGATTGTGGTGGAGTATCGGTCGCCCCGAGCCGGAACGCCGCACGCCCGTTCCGCGCGGCGCGGAAAAATGAACAAATCCTGCATCGCGCGGCCCTCCAGCACCCAGGAAACGTGTAACTCCCCTCTGCTCCTCTGTGTCTGTCCTTTTGAGTCGTACAAGACGGCCTCAAGGTCCCAGCTTCCGATTAGGAACCCGAATATGTCGTCGGCATCCGCAAGCTCTGGCGATCGCTGCAGCGACACCAGAGCATCCAAAAAACTCTGTGATATCGTCATCGGTGTTTCTCCTTTTACTCTTGGCTATTTCCAGCGCTGTTGCCGCCTCATAGGTCTCGAATAAATGTTTCCAGTGCTTCGCCAATTTGCACCGGCGCGTCCTCTTGAATGAAATGGATGCCGCGCACCTTGACCTCGCGTTGATTGGGCCAGCGGCGGCAGAACTCCACCGCGCGGCCGACCAGAATTGACCCCGGTTCGGCGGCGATGAACAGCTTGGGCAGATTGCTCTTCGCCAGCCACTCGCCGTATTGCGTCACCAGGCCAACGACGTCGGCGGGCTCGCCTTCGATCGGCAACTCGCGCGGCCATATCAGCATCGGCAGGCGCGCGTCGCGCTCGCGAAACGGCGCGCGATAGGCGTCCATTTCCTGCCCGCTCAATCGCCGGATGATGCTTTTCGGCAGCACCGTCTCGATGAAGAAGTTCTCGTCGAGGACGAGGCGTTCGCCCTCCGCGGAGCGCATCGCCCGGAACATGGCATCGCGGCCGTTCGGGAAATCGGCCCAGCGGCGGGGCTGCAGGATGGCCTCCATGTAGGCGATGGCTTTGATCTGCTCGGGGTGGCGAAACGCGCGATAAAAGCCGAGCGCCGAACCCCAGTCGTGCAGGACGAGGGTGACATTGCGCGTCAGGTCCCTCGCTTCGAACCACGCGTCGAGATAGCGCGCGTGATCGACGAGGCGATACGCATTCGTCGGCGATTTTCCCGATTGCCCCATGCCGATCAGGTCGGGGGCAAGACAGCGTCCATGGCTGCTGACGTAAGGAATGATGTTCCGCCACAGATAGGAGGACGTCGGATTACCGTGAAGGAAGACGATCGGTTCGCCCTCTCCCACGTCCACATAGCTGATCTCGCTGTCGAGAACGCGCATTCGTCGTCGGGGATGCGGATCATTGGCGTTGATAGGTTTATTCATCGCGTAAGCTCCGCTGTTTCTCGCCCCTGTACCTAGGGCCTCGCGGCTCGTTCGGAAATTCGCTAATTTCGCGCAATGACTGATCGTTTCCGCACAGGTCGGATCGACTGGGAGGATGTCCGGTTCTTCGCGGCGCTCGCACGCCACGGGAGCCTCTCAGCGACCGCGCGCGTGCTGACCGTCAACCATGCCACAGTGGCCCGCCGCCTCGCCGCGCTTGAACAGACTCTTGGAACCAAGTTGTTTAAGCGGCGGCCCAGCGGCTATGAACTCACAACCGCTGGCCGCAGTGCGCTGGAGGCTGCCGACGCCATGGAAGGCGCAGCAACGGCGCTGTCTCGCCTGGAACCCGACAAGACGCTGACTGGCCTCGTGCGACTTACGGCGACGCCGAGCTTGGCCGAAACATTCCTGATCCCGCGACTTGCCGGGTTGCAGCAGCAACATCCGATGCTCGATCTGGAAGTCAGCGCTGAACGCCGCGCCATCAGCTTGCAGCGGCACCAGTCGGATATCGCATTACGGCTCTTTCGGCCCGCGCACGGCGAACTGATAGTGCGCCACGTCGCCAATCTCGTCTACCGCTTCTACGCAACGCTGGCGTGGCGCGACCGTCTCAGAGAGGGTTCCGCGCCGTGCTTCGTCGGCTTCGATGAGGCAGGCTCCCAATTTCCGGATGCCTCGTGGCTGGCACGGCGGTTCGGTAACGCACGGCTGACGCTTCGCTGTAATGACTACATTGGACAGATTGCGGCAGCCCGCGCGGGCTACGGCATCGCCATACTGCCGCACTTCCTCGCCGCCGGCGATCCCGCCTTGGTGGAGGTGCGTCTATCGGAAACGCCGCCCTCGCGCGAGCTGTGGCTGTTGACGCGGCGCGATGTACAAAAAACTCCGCGTGTCCGCGTGGTCGCCGATTTTCTGTTCGATCTAATCCGTCGGGAGCGGCCTCTGTTCGAGGGAACGTGACGGAACTCTGGCCTCACCCCAGGCAGCCAAAGAGAGTGACACGATGCGAACGGATGGTGTCAGTTGTCGTGCCGCGGTGCAAAAACTCCGCGTCGCCGATTTCGCATTTGGGTCAAATTCGCCGTGGTGCTCGATCGGCCAGGACGGCAGCTGTCGGGTAAGGAGATGGCGCGGTACGTTTCCGCCCGTTTCCATCTCCTCTCCCCAGATTCCGTACAGTGGGTTTTCCCCAATACGGCTCAAAGATTGGTGCAGCCAATCAGACAGTGCCTTCCCCAACCGTTCCATCGCTTAAGCGATTCCCCGCATACACGTTGCATGCGGTCAGGTTTGCATCTGTCCTTCGTGCCGTTCATTTGGATGTGTTACCTCGCACACAGTCGAGCACCTCCGCCTCATTAGCACCACCAATCCACAGGGGCCTCGCTCCGTATAGGTTATGTTGTCCTATACATCATCACTTAACCGACCCCATGCGCCCCACTTGCAGGAACAGCATGATTTCGACACTCGCCTTATACATCCTGCCTTCGCTTTAGCGGGAATGCCTAAGCTTCCCGCAAGTGGTTCCGGCCTTTCACTGCTTGTCTGTATTCGCACGTCGTCCTCAATGTCCCCGGTGGGTACGTACCAACTCTCCGTACATGTTGGATGTCACTGGTCTTCGCCGAGGGGTAAGAACGGCTCGACACCCACTATAAACTATAATTTCGAGGCTTCCTGGTTTTGACAATACTACGACCTGCGAACTCGCTAGACGTCCTTCGACGCCGTTTACTTCCAGGCTTTCCATGGAGACTGTCACCAGAGATCCATGGCTGGATATGACTACGGTGGCACACGGATATTTCCACCGACAGGACTTTCGCCTGTTAGACAAGCGAGCTAGGCTCGCTGCACTACCCCACGATAATTGCCGTGCTGATTGGATGCCGACTACGGAAGGAGTGGGCATGAGCCGACATCGCCTTACGACTATGTGGCTGGGCCCCATCAAATGCAACGAGGCGTCAACGCGCGTACTTGCGCCCCCAATCGCGCATGGCACGAACGATCGGACCGAGCTCGCGACCCTTAGGGGTGAGGATGTACTCGGCCCGTGGCGGACTCATCGAATAGAAGCGCCGCTCGAGGACGCCATTCTCCTCAAGACTCCGCAGACGCTCCGATAACGTCGTCGGGGCAATGCCTTTCAACGAGTTCCTGCAACTGCTGAAAGCGCCTAGGCCCATGCAGGAAAAAGTCGCGCAGGATCAGGCAAGTCCAGCTCGATCCAATCACGCTGATCGCGCGGGCCACGGGGAACTCGGTCGCATCTTCATTCGACATGATGGAACTCTATTCAGCCGTTGCGTCGTTCGCAATCGTTCTCGAAGTCACTATTATGTGATCATGTCACTATTAAATATAGCTTGACCGTCGTTTTTTATAGTCACTATCGAGTTTATAGTAGCAAATAATGGAGACGGTACCATGCCACCCCAAATCCCTGAATATGTGTTGTCACTCGAATCAATCCTTCGGCCCCTCGTGATGACCATTGCGCCGGGCCTTATCTGGTTGGGCGCCGCGCGCATGCCGACCTCGGCGAAGTTGCGTTATACGACAGCGGGCGTGCTCTCGGTGGCGTTCGTCGGATGGGAGGTTGTCGCCCAGTATCTCGGCGCGGCAAATACCTATCTCGCGACCACAGAGAACCCGCCTGTCGTACCGACCGTATTGTTCGGTTTGCTGATCCCGCTCGCGGTCGCCGCCGTTGCCCTGTGGCGATCGGAAAGCATGGCAAGCCTAGTCTCCGCGATCCCGCTGCATTGGCTCGTGGCGGCTCAGGTCTACCGCGTCGGCGGCGGCATTTTCCTTGTGCTTTGGGCCGATGGACACTTGCCCTGGCAATTCGCGCTGCCGGCGGGCATTGGCGACGTCACGACGGGCATCGTGGCCGTCGTCGTGGCTGCACGTTTGGCACGAAACGCAATTGGCGCGGAAACGGCAACGTACACCTGGTGCCTTTTCGGAATCGCCGACCTCGTCGTGGCCATCGCCATGGGGGCAATGACCTCTCCGGGACAGGTGCATCTTCTTGCGCCCGACGCGCCGAATCTTCTCATGACAGCGTATCCGCTGGTCATGGTGCCCACCTTCGCCGTTCCGCTGGCGCTGATGCTACATGGCCTCGTTCTCTTGCGCCTGCGGCGAGATGCCGCCGCGACTCGCCGGCTGGCGGCAGCGTGACGCCTCTCGCCTGATCAATGCGCTGCGCTGGGAGGACGGCCGCGCGGTCGCCCTCCCTGATCCTTCATCAGCAGTGGCCCGAACCGATCGAATTCGCGCGCGTGAATAGCGCAAACCCCAGATCGCGAATGTCGCCTCCGGGTCATCTGCGACCTGAACGCACATTTTTGCGGTGCTGCAGTACTGCTCTCCTGTGGGTGACGGGTGGTTCCAGGTACCGGGTCGCGGAACTAGAGATTGACGATCGTTGACTCCCTCCCAAATATCGAACCTATTGGTCCCGGACCTTCTTTGGCGAAGCACCAGACATGGACGCGCCGGCAGCCACACCCGCAATCGTGCCGCCCAACCTGCGCGACTCGATATGGTTCCACTTAACGTATTCGTTAGGCAGGAGCTTGGAAGAAGCCGGCGTGCAGGACTGGTACGTAGCGACCGCTCTCGCCGTTCGTGATCGCATCGTTGAGCGCTGGCTCGATGTACGAAATGCAAATCGCGCGAACAAAAGAAAGCGCGTTTATTACCTCTCCATCGAGTTCCTGATTGGCCGCCTGTTATTCGATTCATTGGTCAATCTCGGCCTTCTCGACGAGGCTCGGAATGCCTTGCTGTCCCTCGGCGTCGACATAGAAAAAGTCAAATCGGCCGAGCCCGATGCCGCACTGGGTAACGGGGGCCTCGGCCGGCTCGCTGCCTGTTATCTCGACAGCATGGCCGCCCTTGGGGTGCCCGGTTACGGTTATGGGATCCGGTACGAGCACGGTCTCTTCGAGCAGCACTTGCGGGAAGGATGGCAAGAGGAACGTCCTGAGACCTGGTTGCGCGCCGGAAACCCTTGGGAGCTGCCGCGGCCTGAAAAAGAGTATCCGATCGGATTTGGCGGAGTCGTCGAATATTTTGGCCGCGATGGGCCGAACGCGCGAGCCATATGGTACCCGATGGAGACTATCATCGCGACGACGCATGACCTACCGATCGCCGGTTGGCGGGGGCGCAACGTCAATATTCTACGTCTTTGGGGCGCACGCGCTGCGGACCCGATTCAACTCTCGGCCTTCAACCAAGGCGACCTCACCGGCGCCATGATGGCACGCAACCGCGCCGATGCGATTACACGCGTGCTTTACCCCGACGACCATACCGCCTATGGACAGGAACTCAGGCTACGTCAGGAATATTTCTTCACCGCCGCCTCCCTGCGAGACATTGTTCGTCGTCACCTAGAGCAGTTCGGCGACATCCGAACCCTGCACGAGCACGCCGCAATCCAGCTCAATGACACGCATCCCGCTATTGCCGTCGCCGAATTGATGCGGCTTCTCGTAGATGAATTCGAGATCGGGTGGGATGAAGCCTGGAACGCCACGCGGAACACGCTCTCCTTCACAAATCATACGTTGATGCCCGAGGCGCTCGAAAGTTGGTCGACAGAACTCTTCGGACGCCTGCTGCCGCGACATCTAAAAATCATCTACCTGATCAATTCGCTGCATTTGAATTCAGCTGCCGAAAAGGGCTTTACCGACGCGGCTCACGTCCAACGTATCTCTCTCATTGCGGAAGGCGAGCAAAAACGAGTGCGGATGGCGCATCTCGCCTTTATCGGTTCGCACTATGTTAACGGAGTCTCTGCCTTGCATACGGAGTTGCTCGGCAAGACCGTATTCAGCGACTTGCTGAAGGTGGCGCCGACAAAGCTTGTCAACAAGACGAACGGCATCAGCTTCAGGCGTTGGCTGTTCAAAGCTAATGACGGACTGACTCGGCTTTTGATCGACACCATAGGCGACAGATTTCTGGATGCGCCCGAACGATTAGCCGATTTGGCCAAATTCGCCGAGGACCGAAGTTTCGTGGACGCCTATCGCAAAGTTCGGATGGCGAACAAATCCAGGTTAAGTGATGTGCTGCCCGACGGACTTGGTAATACAATCGACATTACTGCACTGTTTGACGTGCATATTAAACGCATCCATGAATACAAACGTCAGCTTCTCAATGTACTTGAAACCATCGCGCTCTATCAGGAGATCCGTGCGAACCCGCAAGCCCCTATCCCACCACGCATCAAGATAATCGCCGGCAAAGCAGCGCCAGCCTATCGGCGCGCAAAAGAGATCATCAAACTAGCCAACGATGTTGCGAATGTCATCAATGGCGATCCAGCAATGCAAGGTCGGCTGAAAATGATATTCGTTCCGAATTACAGCGTCAGCATCGCGGAACATCTCATTCCTGCTGCTGACGTATCGGAGCAGATTTCGACAGCCGGGATGGAGGCATCCGGAACCGGAAACATGAAGCTCGCTCTAAACGGGGCGCTTACGATCGGCACCCTTGACGGCGCCAACATCGAGATCCGCGAACGGGTTGGAGCCGACCATTTCTTTCTTTTCGGAATGACGGCGGGTGAGGTGGAACGGCGAAAAGCTGAACGGTTTGAGGGCGCGGTCGCTGCCACCAATTCGCCACGCTTGAAAAGCGCTCTGGATTCGGTGTCGGCAGGAGATTTCTCTAAGGATGAGCCCGGCCGGTTCGCTGCGCTCGTCCGTGACATTCTTGCCTACGATCCCTTCATGGTGGCAGCAGATTTCGACGCCTACTGGGGCGCGCAGCGTGAAGTCGATCAGGCCTGGCTTGATGCGCGGCGCTGGTGGCGATCGAGCATCCTAAATACCGCCCATATGAGCCATTTTTCGTCGGATCGAGCCGTACGTGAATACGCCAATGAAATCTGGCAGGTCCCCCTGCCTTAACTCTTGTGGCTGCGGCCGACGTAATCGAAGGCCGCACATCGAAATCAAATCGTCTCGCTAGCAGGCGGGTCGCGGCGCCTGCAATCTGTTACTTACGAGAGTTCGCCGCAGCAGGCGCGTCCTCAAAATGAAATTGGGACAGGCGAAAAGTCAACGCAGTTGTTTGGGGCCAGCCGACCTTACTTAGGCCGGCTGGTCTAACCTCTCCGCCTGAAATGCGACCTTTTCCGCGCGCGCCGTTTATGCCGGCGCAGACACCCTTACGATCAGCAATACCATACCACGGCCTGGTCGCCCGCATCGGGCTCGAGGAGCGCGCCCTTGTTGGCGTGCTGGGTCAGATCAATCACGACCGTATTTCGCTGACTTTGGGGGTTATCGGCGCCGGTGCGATCGCGGCATTGGCGTTAGTCCATACCGCCCCCAGACGGCAGCTATTCGGCACCTGAGCACCCGGCTCCGTGGCACCGGCCGCGCCTTGCGCTGCTCGATCGGAGCGGCGTCCCCGCCGTCCAGCTCGAACGCCGATGCGCTAGTTCAGCTGATCCTTGATCTTGTCGAGGCCAGCGCGCGCGCAGGCTTCGTCCTTGTCGCCGCCGGGAGCGCCAGCGGTCGCGATGGCGCCAATGGTATCGTTCCCGACCGTGATCGGCAGCGCGCCTTGCCCGCCGACGAGCTGCGGATCGTAGACCATCGGATTGAAGCCGGTGGGCGTCGGGAATCGCTTGGCGAAATCGCCAGTGCTCATTTTCCAGAGGGCGGCCGTGTAGGCTTTGCGGCGGCTGACCTCCACGGCGACGTAGCGGGTGCCGTCTCCCACGATTAGGACGATCGGCTTGCCGGAGGCATCGGCGACGACTGCGGCGTTGTTATAACCCTGAGCCTTGCAGGCCGCGACTGCCGCCTGCGCGGCCTCCTCGGCAAGCGCTGCGGTGAGGACTTTATGGGTTTCGATCGGCAGCGGATCGGCCCGCACGCTGCTGCCGGTGAGCGCGGCCGCCAGTACGGCGGCGGTGAGCACGTACGATTGGATCATCGTTTCCCTCCCTATGATCAACGCGAGGCGGATTGAACGCCATGCATGGGGTGGGGCAATAAGGCGCCTTGGCTGTGGAGTCTAGTCGCACCACGTCATCAGTGGCCTAGCGGCGCCGTATGGAGTTCCGATCCACTAAGCCGACAATACGTCCAAGCACGAATCCGACGTGTATGACCCGGAGGGTCATTTGGCGACCGACGATTAATGCGCTGCGAGAAAGGCTCATTCGCGCTTGTTGTTACCCGCCGGAGGTCGCCGATAAAAACGGGAGTTATCAGAAATTAGCGAGATAATCGACCCTACCTGGCTTGTCATCGGCCGACGCCGAGGCGCTGATTGACGACGTCAACCGCACACCTATTGCACGGCGCAAGCCGACAGCAGGAGAGCTGGGGAACGGCTGAGCTTGACCAATGCTGAACGTGAACGGCTGCGGCTATGGACGATTGCTCCGGCCGACATGAGCCAGGAGGAGATGGCTGAGCACCGCAAGGCCGAAGGGACCGGGACCGCAAACGCCGACAACGGCAAGGCCGCACTCCTCACACCGAAAGCGTGTCGCGCCAAAAGCCCTGGATTGCCGAGAGGATTAGCCGCGCTACATGGTATCGCCAGCGTGAGACAAATTTGCGCCGCGCTAAGGCTTCTACTTATACCACGATGCATACTTGTCTCACTGAACAAGCTCCTGTGCCGCAAGAGGCTGCCCACGGGCGGGCACGGCTGAACGTCAGAGAAAAACCTCCAGACAGAGAAAGCGAAAAGGCCCTACGCGGCTGCGGCTGCCGGCGCCAACGATCGCGAGCACTACGACGCATTTTTGTCTCACGATCTCTAGCGGTACGAGGCAGGCTCGTGCAACGCGCAAAAATGGAGAAGTAAAGTGACCTCAACGTTGACCGCTGGACTGTCCTACCGGCGCCGAGGGTTCCAGCGCCCACACGGTAGGCCAAACTCGCAGCAATGGTGGCTGTGCGCCGCATGTGAAATCCCAGGGGACGTCGAGGCCTGGGGCCGCGAATACCTGCTCATTGATGAGCTGGTGACTACCCAGACCATTGGCGATTTGGCAATCTATCGTAAATGGATCGCGGACCCGGACGGGACCGAGGTGGCTGCGGAATGGGCGCCAAAACGAAAAACAACCCTGCTCATGCCAGTGCGGAACTTGCGCTCCTCCATCACAAGGCGGGGCATGGAAAGGATTTCATCGGCGCGCGTTGCCCACATGCCCACAGCCACAACAACAGCAAATCGCAGTTTGATCAGTTCAGGAGAGATCGGAACGGCCGAGAATCCAACTAAGAAACCGGTTCCCGTGGTCCCACGGGCGGGGTCCAGTTCAACCGTCCCCGCCGCAGTCTCCGGCAGTCATCGCCACTTGCGACCGCCTACTATTGCCTTCCAGATATTCGACCCTGTCGGCCTGCGGACGTCGACTCACGAGACTCAATCGCTTCACTTGCGTTACGGCCCGCCCATCGCTCTGCCTACGCTTAGCTCATGTCGTTACCTCCATAAGCCCAAGGCTCGATCCTCGGTGGGGCGGCTCCACCCCTTGCCGAGGCGGGAGTTTCACCCGCTGGATGCGCCACGCTTTGCCTGGCGCGCCGAAGTAGGAGGCGATGTCCAACTCTAGAACGACCGATGTTGGTTCGCGGCAGATGACGCGTCCGACTTCGTCCAAAGCGAAAGCGCCGAGCCTGATCATGCAGCTGTTGAGGAGCGCCGCGTTCTTTCGGAAACCTCATTACGACAGCCTTGAGCCCAGCGGTCAGAGACGCCGTGACGCCGAGGCTAAACATTGCTAGCGCTACCACGCGCCCGTGGGGCTGGGTCGTGCAGCAGCACCACGTCTGGGTAACTTGGCGCGGACTTTGTCGAGAGTGTCCCAGATGGCGCGATCGTCATTGAAGTCGAGACCGCCGGTAAAGGCGATCTTGGCGCCGGCGGGCAACAAGACCTCGGTTTCGGCACGTGTTTGGCGGGTGAGCCGCTCCAGCTCGACCGAGCGGATCTCCAAGCCGTCTTGCTCCCTTTGGCTATTGTGTCCAGCCCGCGTTCCACGCGGTCGGCGGCACGGTGAAAGAGATTGACCGCCGACCAGCCGCACCGTTTGGGCCATGGTGTTTGAGGATCGCTGGTATCATTCGTTTTCGAGGACAATCGCCGACGTCTGCTCTGGAGGAAACAAGACATCTACTTCGTCGGCGTGGTCATATTTGCCCGCAACGCCGCGCACCAGGACGGTGACGCCGCCGATCTGAACGACGCATTCAGTGACCTCTCCGAGAAAGGCGAGTTGTACGACACGTCCACGGAAGCAATTGACCGTTGCGTCGCCCGTATGAGCGCTAGCCTTTTTCAAGATCACATGCTCTGGCCGGACAAACGCAGCGCCAAGCGCACGGGTCGCGGTCGAATTCGGTGCCTTGCAGAGAACCGGCCCGACTGCAGTGGCGATCAGCGCGTGTGCGCTCTCTTGACTGCGATTTAAAAGCTTTCCAGGCAGCAGGTTGCTGCGGCCGACAAACGTGGCGACGAACGCATTGCGCGGTTGATCGTAAATCTGGCGCGGTGCGCCGATCTGCACGATCAAACCATTGCGCATGATAGCAATGCGATCCGACAGCGCCAGTGCTTCAGACTGATCGTGCGTTACGTAGACGGCCGTTACCCCGACTTCTTTTTGCATTCGGCGCAGTTCGCTGCGCATCTGCTCGCGCAGCAGGGCGTCGAGGTTGCTCAACGGCTCATCAAGCAGGAGCAGGCGCGGCTCGCCGACAAGAGCGCGCGCCAGCGCCAGCCGCTGCTGCTGGCCACCGCTTAGTTGCGCCGCCGAGCGGCTAGCCAGCGCCGCAAGCCCCATGGTTTCCAGCATGCGCATAACCCGCAGTCGCACGTCAGCCTTACTCCAGCGCTTGTCACGCGCCATGCGCAGCGAAAATGCGACGTTGTCGAACACGTTCATGTGCGGCCACACCGCGTAGGATTGGAACACCATGCCGAGCCGGCGACGATTAGCCGGCACGAAGACGCCTGTCTTGAAATCGAAGATGACTTGATTCTCCAGCGTCACGCGGCCGCTACTCGGCTCTTCGAGGCCGGCGATCGACCGCAAGGTGGTGGTCTTGCCGCAGCCAGACGGGCCGAGCAACGTGTAGAACTCCCCGACCACCACCTCGAAGCCAACATCGCGGATGCCGCCGCCGCTTTCGTCTACCGCATAGAGCTTGGTGAGATTTTCCACCTGCAGCATGTTTTTCACTCTCACGACCGCTCAGCCGAGTGGCAATTGATACCGGCGCGCCAGCATCAGAAAGGCTACGCTGAAGACCGTCATGATTGCCGCCCACACGCAACCGAGCGCGGCCAGCTCCCCGATCTGCCCGTTGTTCCAGAAGTCAAACAGTGTCACCGCCACGATTTGCGAGTCCGGTCCGACCAGCAACAGCATGAGCGAAACGGCGCGAACCGCGATCAGGAACACAAATAGCCAACACGAAATCATCGCCGGAACAAGGAGCGGCACGACAATTTGAAAGAATACCGTTCCCTGCCGTGCACCAGCGATCGCAGCGGCTTCTTCGAGTTCGGGATGGATTTGAATGACGCCGAGCTGCGCATAGCGCAAACCATACGGCATGTAGGCGACGGTCGACGCGATAATCAGCGACAGCAGGGTGCCGTAAATGTGCGTGCCGCCATGCACGAAGATCTGTAAAAAGGCGAGGCCGAGTACGATGGCGGGGAATACCAGTGGCAGCGCCGCCAGCATATCTAGCACGGCGCTGCCACGAATATGACGCGCGACGCACCAGCCGGCGATCACGGAGAGCGCCGTAACCAGCGTCGCCGCGGACGCCCCAAGTACGAGCGTATTGACGATTGACGCCTGAAACGACTGCGAGTGCAGCACCTCCACGAAGTTGGCGGCACCGAGCCTGGGCAGCGCCGCAACGCTGAACGGTTGATAGTATGGCAACAACGCCGCCCACACGATCGTCGCCAGCGGGAGGACGATGACGACGAGCGGTATGGCCACGATCAGCGCGCCCACAGCGTAGCGCCAGCGGCCGAGACGCACCACGCGCGGCCGGAAACCCCTGCCGGTCACAGTTTGATAGCGATAGGTCCGCGCCGCCATGTGATTGTAGATTTGGAGCAGGATCGCCATAATGATGAGCAGCAACACGCCGAAAGCGGAGGCGCTTCCGGTGTCGGGCGGAATGTTGAGCGTCAGCGTCTGATAGATCGTGCTGGTCAAAACGCGCTTTGAACCCGGCAACCCCACCAGAGCTGGCACTTCGAACGCCTCGGATGCTTTAATGAAGGCCAGCAAGCCGAAGGCGAATAACGCCGGGCGCACCATACCCATCGTGATGTGCCGGAGCGTCGAAAACAGACCGGCACCGCAGATGCTCGCAGCCTCTTCGAAGGAGGCGTCGGAGTTGCGGAACACGGGGGACAGCAGCAGGAATGCTAGCGGTGACCAAAGCATTCCCTCGATGAAGATCATCCCACCGAGTGAATAGACGTTGATATAGGGGCCAGAGCCGCCGAACAGCTGCTGCAGGATGGCATTGACCGGTCCAGCTTTGCTCAGCAACAGCAGCCAGGCCACAATATAAAGGACATAAGGAACGCCGAGCGATATGATCGCCGCCACGTAGAGAAGCTGTCGAAAGCTCGCGTCGGTCCGCTCTGCCAGCCACGCTTGCGCGGCGCCAACAATCAGCGCGACCAACGCCGCGCCCAGCGGATAGAGCGCGCTGTTGATGAGCGTCGTCGTTAAGGCGCGGTTCTTGAAAACCGTAGCGAAGTTTGCGGCCGTGATGCCGCCGAACGCCCCACTGGCATCAAGCTGATGCAGGCTCGAATAGATCAGGAATACGAACGGAGGAATAATGCCGGCGGACAGCAGGATGATCAGCACAACAACTTTCAGAGAATAACGGTGGACGGCCAAGACGCGGCCGGCCCCTCGCCTAGGATCCATAATAGTTCCTTTTCACTACCCCCAGCAGAACCGTGACGCGGACGTCGCGTCATGCCCCGTCTTTCACTTCGCAAACAGCTCCGTGTAAATCTCGCGCGAACGCGGCAGGTCCTTATTCATCTTGACCGGCGAAATGAAATTTTCATGCAGGCCGATCTTGCGCGGCACGATCTTGTCGAGGTCGGGCGAAGCGGGGACATCCGGACGGGCGGGAAAATAGTCAGCACTCTGCAACTTCTGCTGTCCTTCTTTCGACAGCAAATAGTCGATGAACAGCATTGCAGCATAGGGATGCGGCGGTGTCTTCGGCCACATCACCGAGCTGACCACCGTAATCACCGGGTCGAGGGGCAATGACGCCACGGGTGCGCCCTTCCGCGCACTGATGATCGGATGATGCAGGAAGGCATCCAGGCACATCGCATACTCTCCGGCCATGACGCGGTCGACGGTGACCCGGTTGGCGGACGGGATCGTTGCGATATTCTGCTGCGCCAACTTCTGAAGATAGGCGTACGCCTTGTCCTCACCCATAAAGTTGCGCACGCCAGTGATAAACAGCAGGTTGCCCATAGTGGTGCCGGACCAGACCATCTTGCCCTTCCATTTCGGGTCCAAGAAGCCCTGGAAACTTTTGGGCAGATCCGCGGGTTTGATCAAGTTGGTGTTGTAGCAGGCGCCGAGATAGCTCACGCGCGTCGGCGCCCAATAGTGCTGCGGATCGCGTAGCTTTTCCGGGTAGGCCTCGATTTGCGGTGACCAAAACGGTTGGTCGACGTCGGCGGCCCGCATCGGCACTTCCAAACCAGTGCTTTCGACAACATCGGCGACCATGTGGTCGGCGCGCGATTCCGCCATCAGCTTCTGTAACTGCTGCGGCGGGTCATCGCGCACGTATTTTGCCTTGACGAAGGGATATTTCGCCTCGAAACCGTCGACGATGGGACGCAACGCCTGATCGACGATCATCGACGAGTAGACCGTGACCTCGCCCTCCTTGCGGGCACCATCGAGCAGGCGCTGTTCACGGTCCGGTCCGCGGTACAGTGCAGGATTGTCACTTGCTGCACTCTGGGCTGGGGCCTGACCGGCGCTGAGTGTGACGATTGCGCCGAAGATCAGCAAAAGTTGGCGCGACGCGATAATTCTCATGCAGCTTCCTCCCTCCCTACGCGTCGGCTCTGCTCGCGGCGACGGTTCATTCTTATTAAAGTCAGAAGTCCCGGCTCCACTAATTTCCGACGGTTGGACAGGTCATTTCAGCGCAGGAACACGTCGTTGTGCTCCCCAAGATCCGGCGCGGCAGTCTCAGCCCGCGGCGGTGTCGCACTGAGCCGCACCGGATTACCGATGACTGCGACGGTGCCACGACTGCGATGCGGCAGGTTCTTTCGCATATCGAGCGCAACGACCTGCGGATCCGAAAAGACCTCTTCGAGGGTATTGAGCGGGCCACACGGCACATCCTGCGCTCCGAGGAGTTTGAGCCATTCGGCGCGCGGTTGGGATTGGAATGCTGAGGCGAGCTCAGCACGCAATTGTTCGTAGTTCTTCACGCGGTGCTCCCGGGTGCGGAATTGTTCATCCGTGGCCAGTGCCTCACGATTTATCGCCGCCAGCAGGCCGCGCCAGAATTTTTCCGGCGATGACAGGTGGACAGCGAACGGCAGGCCGTCGCCAGCAGTAAAAGTGAAGACCTGCGCACGCTGGCATCGGGTCTGACGCGACGGCACTTTGCCGTCCTCAAAGAAAGTGGCAGCATTCTCCCCTAGAAACGACAGCGTCGCCTGCAGCAGAGAGGTCTCGACCTTCTGACCGCGCCCGGTGGTGGTCCGCGCCATCAGCGCCGCCAGCACGCCGTAGGCCGCAAACGCGCCCGCCAGATGATCTGAGAGCGACACGCCCATCGGTTGTGGCGCCTTGCGGTCGGTCAACACGCCCAGCAAGCCGGAAACCGCCTGGCCGACCGTGTCATAGCCAGGTCGGTCTCGATAAGGACCTTCTGAGCCGAAGCCCGTGATCGAGCAATAGACGAGACGGGGATTGTCGGGAGCCAGTGCCTCGTAGCCGAGGCCGAACCGCTCCATGGCTCCAGGGCGCATATTTTCGATAATGACGTCGGCGCCGAGCGCGAGTTTGCGCGCCGCGGCTCTCCCGGCTTTTGTTTTCAAGTCGAGCGTCACGCTCTTTTTGTTGCGGTTCATCGAACCAAAGGTGCCGTTGTAGTCAGCCTTGCCCCACATGCGGAAAGGATCGCCGCCGTCCGGCGTCTCGACTTTGACGACCTCAGCGCCGAGGTCCGACAGCAGCATACCTGCGTAGGGGCCACTCACGTAACTCGCGAATTCGAATACGCTGATGCCGTCAAGAGCGCCGGGGGGCATGGCAGGCCACTTACGCGATGGGTTTGAACTTCGGGAGCGTAATCTCTTCGGTAATCGGCTGGTAGGCGACTTGCACGCGCATGTCGCACTCGACCTTTTCGGGAGCGATGCCGATGACGTTACTGATCATGCGCGGCCCTTCGTCCAGTTCGATGACGGCGACCGTATAGGGTACCTCGTCGGCGAAGCCCGGATGATAGACGCGGTGATAAACGACATAGCTGAAGATACGACCCCGGCCGCCAGTCGCGGTCCAGGTCGACTTCGCCGAGTTGCAGTGCGGGCACAGCAGCGACGGTGGGAACCAGAATTGTCCGCAAGCATCGCAGCGCGGCATCAGCAATTTCTGCTCGCGCAATCCGTCCCAATACGGCCTCGATTCCTGCGATGGAATTGGTAGCGGCTTATTGTAGTCGGCCATAATGTCACGCCCTTGCTAGTATCAAAGTTGAATGACAGACCTGGTTACCGCCATGACCGCTGATCAGCGCGATTTCGGCGTCAGGGACCTGCCGGTCCGCGGCGTAGATGCCCTGCAGCTGCCGCGCGCCTTCGACGATTTGTAATATGCCTTCCACATGCGCTTCCGAGAGCTGGCCGCCGGACGTGTTGGTGGGGAGCGCACCATCGAACCGCAACGCGCCGGAACGCACAAACTCCCCGCCTTCACCCTTCTTGCAGAAGCCGTAATCTTCGAGCTGGGTGAGCACCATGTAGGTGAAACAGTCATAGATCTGCGCTGTGTCGATCTCCTTGGGGCCGAGGCCCGCCATCTTGAAAGCGCGCGCTCCGCTCTCCACTGCGCCTGTCGACAGCATATGGTCCTCCGCGATCCAGCCCTTGGTGTTGTTGTGCGTGGCAAAGCCCTTGATCAGGACCGGTTTCTGCCTAAGCGACCCGGCACGTTCGGTAGAAGTCACTGCCACCGCGCCGGCGCCGTCGCTGTTCAGGCTGCAATCGAACAACCCGAACGGATCGACGACCAGCCGCGCCTTGAAATAGTCGTCGATGGTCAGCGGCTTCTTCATGACTGCGTCGGGATTGCGCAGCGCATGCTCGCGAAACGCAGTTGCGATCGCCCCAAAATCTTTGCGCGTCGTACCGTATTCAAACATATGGCGCCGGGCGCCGAAGGCGTGCTGAGACACAGCGCCGAAATGGCCGAATTCAGGACCATGCTCCCGCGGCCGCTGCGCGGCGGGAATGAGATCGTTCTGCGCGTTGCCGCGACCATCGGAGTGCGTGCGCGTCCAACTGTCGCGGCCATAGCCGCAGACGACCGTGGTTGCTAGGCCGGCTTCGATCGCCATGACAGCGATAATGACCGCCAGTATCTGGCTGGCGCCGCCATTGTCGAGGCTAGTGCTGAAGTTAACATCGATGCCGAGCCTCGCGGCGACTAGCTGGTGATGCGAATAGACATCGTCTGGGCCGCGCACCACAACGCCGTCAACGTCCTTGTTGGTCAGGCCGGCGTCGTCGAGCGCGTTCTTAATAGCCTCTTCCAGAAGGGCCAACGAGTTCAGGCCGACCTGGCCGAGACGACTCTTACCGGTGCCGACAATGGCGTATTTGTCGCGCAGCGCATTCATTGCCGTCTCTCCGATCTGCTGTGGCCAGCGCGGAGCTTGAGGCGTTCCAGGCGCGGCAGGAGTTCGTCACGCAGGATGGGCATTTCCTGCACATAATTGACGAGGATCAAGGCCATGCCGTCGAGCCCGGCTTCCGCCAAGCGCATAAATTTTTGCGCGACCTCATCGTAGCTGCCGATGACCGGAAATGTTGCGCCGCCGCCGATAACTCGCTCCTTCATCCGGCGCATGATTTCCGGGGACAGCGATTGCGAGCCGCCGGCAGCACGTTTGATGATGATCTGCTCGGCAGCCTCCCAGTCGCCTTTCTCGCGCACCAGATAGTGGTAGTACTCCTCGGTCTCCTTCGCGGTGCGGCGGCACAACAGGTGGCCGCTAGCATAGAGGCCGCACCTTTCCGCGCCGGGAACCGCGCGCACTTGCGCGATATCGGAGGCGACGTTGTGTTCTTCGGTAAGCACCATGAACAGACAGTCGGTATAGTTCACCGCGAAGGCACGGCCGGCTGGTGACGAACCCGCACTCATCAGTAACGGCCGCCCATTGCCCCACGGCTTCGGTTTTCCCTCGACATTTTTGAGACTGAAATATTTGCCGTCGTAATCGAACGGGGCAGTCTCGGCATAGATTTTGTTGAGGATCGTGACCCATTCCGCCGAATAGGCATAACGCTCGTCGTGCTCGCGCAGCGGAACGCCGAACATCGCGAACTCCTCGACGTTCCAGCCGGACACAATGTTAATGCCGAAACGGCCGTTGCCCACATGATCGGCGGTTACGATCGACTTGGCGGCGAACACCGGGTGCACCAGCGGAACGTGAATGGTCGCGAAGGCAACGATGTGGTCGGTGGCGGCCAGCAGCGCCGATGCCCACGACAAAGTCTCGAAGGTCGTGCCTTGACGGTCAGTCTGGCCGCCGTAACCAAGCCAACGCGCGATCGGCAGCAGGAACTCCAGACAAGCTTCGTCAGCGAGCCGCGCCGCTTCGAGGTTTTCCTCCCAGCCTGCGTGCCAGCGCTCCGGGGCGGTGGTAGCGAATGAGCCAGAGCAATTCATGCCGAACAACCCCAACTTGAAGCGGTTGGAGTTCTGCATCCGCGTCGTTCGTTTCGTCGGGAGCATCGAACTTCACATCATACTATTGCAACCGCTGGCGCAGACCCAACTGCTCGAGCCGCGGCAGGACTTCGTCGCGAATTGCCGGCATCTCCTGTACATAGTTCACAGCGGCGATTGCCATGCCGTCAAGTCCGGCGTCGGCGAGGCGTTTGAACTTCGCTGCCACCTCGTCGTAGCTACCAATAACCGGGAACGTGCCGCCGCCGCTGATGAAACGCTCCATCATAGCGCGCAGGCGCTCCTGCGGTAGCGAGCGGCCGTCGCCGGCGATGCGTTTTCGGATCACCGCTTCCGCCGCCTCCCAGTCGCCGTTCTCGTGAACCACGTAGTGGTAGTACTCCTTGGTCTCCTTCGCCGTTGCCCGGCAGATCAGGTGGCCGCTCGCGAAAACGCTAATCCCATTGGCGCTCGCCCGCAGCGCGGCGATCTCGTCGGCAAGTCCGGCCTCGTCGCCGATCACCATGAACAGACAATCGGCGTGGCGCGAGGCGAAGGCGCGGCCTTCGGGCGACGATCCGGCGCTCATCAGTAAGGGTCGAGAGTCACCCCACGGCTTGGGTTTGCCGCCAACATTCTTCAGCTCGAAATATTTGCCGGTGAAATCGAACGGCTTGGTTTCCGACCAGACTTTTTTGACGATCGTCGCCCACTCCTCTGTGTATTCATAGCGGTAGTCATGGTCGAGCAACTGGGCGCCGAACATTGCAAACTCCTCGACGTTCCAGCCCGACACCACGTTGAGACCGAACCGCCCGCGTCCGACATGATCCGCCGTCACGCAGGATTTGGCGGCAAACACCGGACTGATCAGGGGCACGTGGACCGTGGCGAAGACGACGATCTCCTTGGTTGCCGCAAGCAGGGCGGACGCCCAGCACAACGTTTCGAAACTGGTGGCCTGGCGGTCAGTCGCGCCGCCATAGCCAAGCCAGCGCGCGATCGGCAGGAGGAACTCGAGGCCCGCGGCGTCCGCGAGCCGCGCCGCCTCGCGGATCTCTGGCCACCCCGCCTTCCAGCGCTCTGGTACCGTCGTGGGCACCGAACCGGAGCAGTTCATCCCGAACAGGCCAAGCTTAAACCGATTGCCGTTCTGCATCCTGGTGCGGCGCGCCAGGGCGCGATGGACTGCACCCCCTATTGCCTGTGGCATTATTTTGCCCCGCCGCCGACCTGCCTGACGATCGGTCGCCATTTGTCGCGCTCGCTGCGCACGAAATCGGCAAGCTCCTGCGGTGTCATGGACCGTGTGTAATTCCCGAGATCGCGGAACTTCTTCAACAGCTGTGGCCGCGACAGAGCCGTCCGCAGATCGGCGTTGATCTTTTGCACGATCGCCGCGGGCGTGCCATGCGGCGCCACCAGGATCGACCACCCCGAGGCGGTGAAACCGGGAAGCGTTTCCGCTACCGTCGGCAGATCGGGATAGTTCGGCAGCCGCGACACCGACGCGACCGCCAATAATTTGGCCTCGCCCGAGGCAACCACGCCAGCGACCGGCAGCAGGGTCTGGAACATCACAGGCACGCGGCCGCTGATGACGTCGCTTAAGGCCGCATCGGTCCCTGGATAGTGGATCATGTTCAGACGGGCGCCGCTGCGCCGCTTGAAAGACTCCGCGGTCAGATGCTGCAGCCCGCCGACGGTGCCGGCAACGGCGTCAAGGCCGCCCGGCGTCTTCTTGGAGAGCGATATTAGCTCCGCCAACGATTTCACGGCGAGCCGTTTCGACGCCAGGATTGCGTAGGGTTGTTCGGCAACGAAGCCGATCGGCACGAAGTCGCTCACATCGAATGGAAGATTGTGGTGTAGCTCCGGCAGTGCAACGAACACCGAACCGCCTGCGAGGAACAGTGTATAGCCGTCGGGCAGTGCGGCCACGGCTGCGCGAGCGGCATTCAGACCACCCGCGCCAGCCTGGTTGACGACAATCAAATCCTTGCCCCAGATCTCCGACAGCTGCTCGTTGACCAGCCGCGCGAGCGCGTCGAGCGAACTGCCCGCCGTCGTCTGAACGATGACACGGACCGGTCGCGTCGGGAAATCCTCGGCGTAGATAAGAGTTGATGTCGCGGTGAGCGCAGCGGCGAGACAAACACATGACAGAAAGTATCGCGCGCTCATTTGTGCCCCTCCGATACGTCGATGGCAGGCTTGCTTACCCCTGGCCGAACTTCAACGAGGATTTTGTTGACAATGACAGTAATGTCCTTCGCAAGTTCAGATGCAGCTATCGTGCGATACATTTCTGTCTTAGAACCCGTTCTTCCCCTGCCCTATTTCGCTACGCTTGCTTCATTGTAACCGCACATGACAGCGAGACAAGCCGTGCAACCGCCACAGCCCTCCCCCGCAGAGGGCATCGCAGAAATTCGCCCGCGTCATGACGAATGATCTTAGCGACCGAGGGTCGTTGATGTATTTGGATTCAGTGAACGCTGGAATTGGAACCGCTCAACTCGATAGACTGGCTGAAGACGTTTATTCCGCGAGCTCTTGTTGTCGAGTGCTTCCCTGACCAGCATCAGCGTCCCGTTCACGATTATGCAAGCGTAGAAGAGACCGCGCCCTCCTGCTTGGTGCCGGCAATCGGCTTCCGCCGCCCGGTCGGACCCGTTATAGGTGAAGATGTTGTCAGCGGTTTGCGCGAATGCGGCGCAATCGACAACGATGTCGCCACGGCCGCGAGCGCCATCGCCGGACGGGCAGACGCGAGCGGTGCGCCAGCGCCTCCAGCAGCGCGCAGTCTCAGGCGCTCTTCTGCAGATTCCGCGCTGCGCCGGCGCCGCCCTTCGGGGTGACGCCGCAGCCGATAGCGTCGGAGTGGTACAGCACGCCGTCGACCAGCTTGAGCCCCTCCCAGCGATCCTCGGCGAGACCGTCAAACTCGGTCAGCTCCGAGGCGTACCAGATGCCGGGCAGCGCCGCGGCAAGCTGCATGGCGTGCGCAGCCAGCAGCATCGGGCCGATATGCGCGCCCATCCGGTATCTGACGCCGCCGGCATCGCAGATTTGCGCAGCGGCGAAAGTTTTACGCAAACCGCCGAGCTTGGTGATCTTCAGGCTAATCGCATCCGCGATACGCTCCCTGACCAGGATCATCACCTGATCGAGCGAATATGCGGCTTCGTCGGCCTCGACCGTGATCGGCACCGCCTGCGTCACCGCTTTTAATCCGAGAAGGTCGTTGGCCTTGACCGGCTGCTCGGCGAGATCGATTCGGCATTCCGCCATCAGATTGAGCGCGCGGATCGCGTCCTTGGGTGCGTACGACTGATTAGCATCGATGGTCAGATGCGCCTCCGGCCCGACCGCGGAGCGGACGGCCGCCACGCGCGCGACATCTTCCTCAACCTCGCCATGCACCTTGATCTTGAAATGCCGCACACCCTTGTCCGCCAGCATGCGAGCGTTCTTGGCCATGTCGCCCGGCGATTTAATTGGCAGAATGAGCAGCGACGGAAATTCGCGCACTGCGGGACCGCCGAACAAGTCGCAGATCGGCACGCTAAGGCGCCGCGCGAGAAGGTCGTGCAAAGCGCAGTCGATTCCGGACTTGGCCTGGTTGTTGCCGTGCATAAAGTTATCGAGATCGTCGAGAAGGCTCGCGATCTGGCGCGAGTTGTGGCCGACCAGCCGTTTGGCCAACCGGTCTAGCGCTCCCTTCACCGCCTCATGCGGCGCGCCGTAGTGGTTCATCGTCGAAGCGTAGCCGTAGCCAACCGTGCCGTCCTCGGCTTGGATACTGACGACCCAGCCTTCCGTCGCCGGGTTTGCGGCCAACGCAAATTTCCAGTCCTTGTCCTTCTTGGCGAGAACCGATTCCTCGACACGCACATCAACGATCTTCATCCGCTTTTCCCCCGATCATCGGCCAGCCCATAAACTCATCGTCACTCGGCCGCGGTTGCGTGATGTAGTCGCTCGCGCAACCCGGCGTGCTCCATGCGCGGCAGCAGCTCTCCCTGATGTGAGGAAAATCATTGACGTAGTTGATCATGCCGAGCGCGAGACCATCGAGACCGGCACCGCTTAGGCGCTTGAACGTTTCGACGGCGTCGTCGTAGCTGCCGATACACGGAAAACCCGCGCCGCTGATCAGGCGCTCCTTGAGCTTGTTCTCGTCGGCCTTGAGCCAGGTGTTGATGCGCGAGCCGCGTAGCTTGAACGCGTAGTCAGCCGCTTCCCAGTCGCCCTGCTCGTGGACGATATAATGATGGTATTCCTCCGCTTCCTTGCGGGTACGGCGGACCATAAGATGGCAGCTGGCAAAGATATTGCGCAATTGGCCTGGCGGTGCGGCATCGCGAAAATATTTGAGCTTGCCGCGGAGATCATCGTCGGTCGGCGGCACCGTCGTAAACAGACAATCGGCATTGCGCGCGGCAAAATCGCGGCCGGTTTCCGAATTACCGGCGCTGACCAGAATCGGCCGGCTCCCCCACCACGGCTTGGGTTTGCCGAGCACGGCTTTCAACTTGTAATAGCGGCCATCGAAATCGAACGGTTGGTCTTCCGACCAGACGCGATTGACGATATTTAGCCACTCTTCCGCATAGTCGTAGCGCCCGTCGTGATCGCCGAGCGGCACGCCCATCATGCCGAACTCGATGGGATTCCAGCCCGAGACGACATTAAGCCCGAAGCGGCCATGCCCGATATGGTCCGCCGTCACCATCTGCTTAGCAGCGAACACCGGGTTAATGAAGGCGACGTGGAGCGTGCCGAATATCGTAATGTCGTGCGTCGAGGCGAGTAGCCCGCAAGCCCAGGCGATTGTTTCGAACGTGGTGCCCTGGGTGTCGCTCTCGCCTTGATAGCCGTGCCAGCGTCCGATCGGCAGCAGGAACTCGAGCCCCGCCTCATCGGCAAGCTGCGCCGCCTTGACATTATTGTCCCAGGATGCGTCCCAGCGTTCCGGCGCTTTGGTGAGGCTTAAGCCTCCCCGGCAGTTCATTCCGAATAGACCGAGCTTGAATTTGTTCTTGTTATAGATGCGAGTCTCGTTTCTGCTCATGGGCACTTCCAACCCGCTCTTCCCGAGCTACCATCGTTGGCCGTAAGGATATGCCGATCGCACTCTCCCGGAAACTCCGCCGCTCGGTTGCGGGCGCTGTCAGGCATCAGGCGCGTCCCAGGATCAGCGTGGAGTGACACACCTGATTGCCGCCATGACCGGAGACGAGCGCGATTTCGGCGTTGGTGACCTGGCGCTCCGCCGGATAAGTGTGGCGCATCTGGCGTGTGGCGCATCTGGCGCGCGCCTTCGACGACCTGCAGCATGCCCTCGCAATGCGCTTCCGAGAGCTGGCCCCCTGACGTGTTGGTCGGTAGCCGGTCGCCCATGCGCAAGGCACCCGAGGCAACGAACGGCCCGCCCTCGCCCTTTTTGCAGAACCCGTAATCCTCAAGCTGTGCGAGCACCATGTAGGTGAAGCAATCGTAGATTTGAGCGGTATGGACATCGGCCGGGCCTACCCCTGCCATCCGGTACGCCGCTTCGCCGCTCTTTTTGGCCGCGGTCGTCACCATGTTGTCGTCGGCAAACCAGCCGCGCAGATTGTTGAAGCTCCCGAAACCGTTGATCGGCACCGGCGGCTGGCGCAGGTCGCGCGCGCGTTCCCGGCTTGTCACGATGACAGCACCGGCGGCGTCGCTGCGCAAGCTGCAATCGAGCAGCCCGAATGGTACGACGACCGGCGCCGCCTCGTGGTATTGCGCCATGGTCAGCGGCTTTTTCATTTGCGCGTCGTCGTTGCACAAAGCGTGTTCGCGGAACGCGATCGCGATTGCGCCAAACTGGTCGCGGGTCGTGCCGTAAAGGTGCATGTGCCGCGTCGCGCCGAAAGCATGTGCAGCGACCGCACCGAAATAGCCGTATTCGGGACCGAATTCGTGCGCGAGCTGGCTGTCGGGCCGCGTCTCGTTGCGAACGTTGGCTTCCTTCGACGAATGCGTGCGTGACCACGAATCCCGGCCGAAGCCGATGATTACGGTGGATGCCATGCCGGCCTTGATCGCCATGGTCGCCAGCGCCACGCCGGAATCTGGCTGGCACCGCCGTTACTCCGGGAGCAAGCCTTCCATCATGCTGAGGATGGAATCGGTCAGTGCAACGTCAAGGCTGCACCCGCGGCGGTCGCCCTCCCGCCGGTCGCGTTTCCAAAGTGCGGCCATGATTCCGAAGGCGGCGTAGAGGCCGGCGATCGAATCGCCGATGCTGATGCCGACGCGAACGGGCGGGAGATTTGTGCTGTCGGGCGGGTGGTTTGTCAGGTAACGGAGGCCGCCAATTGCCTCGCCGATGACGCCGAAGGCCGCGCGGTCGCGATATGGACCGTTCTTTACTTCGTCGGCGATCAGCCCATCGCCAAAGCTGACTTGTGCTCGCCGCATCCTAATCACGGCTCTTCCTCCGAGCCTTCGAAGCATCGCGATCAGCGCGCAATAGCACCTGATTGAGCTCGCAGATTGCTTCGATCGCCTCCTTAAGAGCTCGATAATTCTGCAACCAGCGACGGACATTGGGCACTTGCTCCGAGCGCAGACTGAGTTGCCGGGTGCGCCCTCCGGGATAACCAACGGTGAGGACCCAAGATGGATGGCCCCCACCGCGCGCGCACTTTGGACAACCACGGCTGTGGCGCATCGTCCGGCGCAGGAGTGAGCCGCGGAGAATTTCACCGCTGACCGGCAGATGGTCGAGAAGTTTCTTGCGCGCGCGAATCGTTTCCTGTCTCATTAGCAATGATGAGACACACTTCTGAGTCTTCGTCAACCACACACAAGTCAAACACATCCCCAACTCGCTGAGCGACGCTCAAGTAGCTGTCTCGATGGCACTGCCAATGTTCGCGTTTCGATTCCGGTCCGTTCGTTTTCGATTCGGATTTGTTCGACAAGAAATAGAACGCAGCCCGGAAGAGCTATGCTCTGTTACGGATCCTGATATGCACAAAGATTTGGTGGCCAGAGCCGCGCAGCACGCAAAAAATGCGGGCCTGCATCATGGCGAAACTGAATTTTATGCGAGCGTCACCGGTGTGGGAGCGGTTTCTCTAAGATAGTTGGCCAACGCTTAAGCCGTCCGGCTTCGCAGCATTCTCGATCTCCGGTGATTTAGGCACAAGCGTTTGGCCATCTATTTTTGCGCCGGAAAGTAGCTAGCGTGGTGGTGATCTGGATGCAGCGTTGGATGGCGACGGGAAGCATTGAAGCTAAGCCGAGCGGTGGCAGCACCTCGCCGCTCGATGAACATGACGAGTTTCTGCTTAGCCTGACCGTCGAGCAGCCGGATATGACGCTGGATGAGATCGTTGGCGCGAGCCGGCATCGCACGAAGCCGCACTGCGGTCTGGCGTTTCTATGAACGGCACGACATCAGCTTTAAAAAAAAGCGTGTACGCGGCGGAGCAAAAGCGTGCCGAGGTCGCCCGTGCACGCCGCCGCTGGATGCGAGAGCAGGGCATGTTTGATCCGGCGCGACTGGTGTTCATCGACGAGACCTGCACGAATACCGCGATGGTGCGGCGGTACGGCCGCTGTCCGCGTGGCGAGCGATTGATCGGCTACGCGCCGCACGGCCATTGGAAAACCGTCACCTTTGTGGCCGGCCTGCGCACGCGCGGAATGACCGCACATTTCGTGCTCGAGGGTGCTATGAACGGGCCGATGTTTCTTCTTTATGTGAAGGGATAATCTTCCGGTCCACAAGGTGGCCGGCGTCGCCCATGCGATCGAAGCTGTGGGCGCCACGCTGCTTTACTTGCCGCCATATTCACCCGACCTCAATCCAATTGAGCTGGCCTTCAGCAAATTGAAGGCGGACTTGCGCAAGGCTGCCGAACACACAATTCCAGGTCTGTTGCGCAGGATCGGTCGCGTTGTTAAGGCCTTCAGTCGTCGAGAATGCATGAATTTCTTGCGCCACGCCGGCTATATTCAAACATGACCGGAATCGGCTCCTAACCTGGCTGGGGAGCCGTGGTTGGAGGCCAGAAATGACTGGAGGGATGCTGTCAGGTGTAATACTCTTGGCACAGCCACTATCGAGAACGGCTCCGGGCAGTACTGCCACGAGGGGGTCGGATTCAGGACCACGCCATCCGGGAGATGGCGGAGGTCGCTTGTGCTCCACCGTCACAGATCATCCTTTTGCCAGGTCGAGTATGGGCACTGCGAGTTGACGCCATATGTTGATCCAAGCCAAGAAGCCACCGGCCCATCGAAGTATGGACTGAGGTTGCTGTTCGCCCGCCAGCGCGAAACGGCCGCTATGTCGTGCCGACATCGACGTTGGGCGTTTCGGCCTGCGTCGCTTCTTTTTTTGGTTGCTATTACCGCCTGCTCCGGACGCGAACGGCAGCCCGCCGTTCCGTCGGCGCTGACAGAACAGGCGACAGTGCTTGGGATCGCAAACGCGCGCTTCTGGGCTGATACGCAAGGACCCGAGATGATGCAGGAGGCGAAGCTGGCCATTGCGCGGGAGCGGGCCATGCAAGTTGACCAGGCGAGTCATGACGCCACTCCCGACGCCGCGCTTGCCTCGGCCAGCTATCTCTCCGTTTCGGGTGGTGGGGACAACGGAGCGTTCGGCGCGGGACTGCTGGTGGGCTGGAGCGAGAGCGGCACCCGCCCTTCGTTCAAACTCGTCACCGGGGTCAGCACGGGTGCGCTCATTGCACCCTTCGCCTTCCTCGGCTCGACCTACGATCCGCAACTTCGCACGATCTACACCGACATCACGCCAAGTGAGGTCTACCAGCGACGTTCGCTTATCGACGCCGTGTTCAATGATGCGCTCTCCGACACGGCCCCGCTGTTCCAACTGATCTCCCGCTATGCCAATGCGGACCTGCTCGCCGCTATCGCACGCGAATATCGCAAGGGGCGCTTATTGCTGATCGGCACGACCAACCTCGATCAACAACGGCCGATCATCTGGAATATCGGTGCGATCGCGGCGAGCGGCCAGCCCGGCGCACTCGACGTGTTCCGAAAGATCCTGCTTGCCTCAGCCTCCATCCCCGGCGCGTTTCCACCGGTTATGATCGATGTCGAAGCCGGGGGACATCGGTATCAAGAGATGCATGTCGACGGGGGGGCGGTTGCGCAGACGTTCCTGATTCCGCCGCAGGTGGGCATAATATTCAGGCAACGGGGCAACCTCCCTGTGCGCGATCGTCATGCATACATTCTCCGTAACGGGCGGCTGGATCCCGAGTGGAGTTCGGTGGACCGGCGATTGTTGAGCATCACCGGCCGCGCCATCGCCACCATGATCCACTACAGTGGATACAACGACGTAGTTCGGCTTTACTCGTCCGCGCAACGCGACGGCATCGATTTCAATCTCGCATATATTGGCGCAGATTTTACCACCGAGCGGAAGGAGAATTTCGATCAAGCCTACATGCGTGCGCTATTCCAGTACGGCTACCGAAAAGCTCGCAACGGCTATCGCTGGTTTAAGGTGCCGCCGATCATGGACATGCCGGACGGGCGACCGAATGTGGGTGCTGAGCGCTGATCCGGATTCGTCCTTACCTGCCATCACTTCGGGAAGTCTCGATGGGCTGCATCGCCGAGCCGTCCTTGATCAACACACGCCGTCCACACGCCGAGCGCCACCGGCAGCGGCTGCGACGTGGTGCCGAGATGCTGACACGCGGGGCAACGTATCGTCCACATTAAGCATCTCCCTTTTTCACAGACGGCGGGGCGCGCCCATAGCGGCGGCGGCCGGCCGAGTGGCGTTAACTCAGCAAGGTCACCGCGTATCATGAGCCCGGTGGCCGCTCTGCTGGCTGGTCTGGCAGGCGACAATGCCGGTGGAATGAGTCATCGACCCAGCAAGCCCGCGGACCGTTCGGTGGACCCCAGTACGGACGGCCCGCAAAGCCACCGATGAACACACCAGCAATTGCTCCGACCGGACCGGCAACCACCAAACCAGTACCGGCGCCAGCCAGAGCGCCGATAAAATCAGCGCGTGCCGGTAAGGCTGCGAACGAGACGGCCGCAAACACCGACAATGCCAGAATAGCGTTCTTCATGACCTTCTCCAGTCGGCATCAGCCTTTGTGATGCCCATGGGGCCTTGTGCCTCCGCTCATGGTATTTCGGCCAATGATCAAAAATTCCTTAACCTGGGGCTGCTCGGGTGCCCCTGCGACAAGGCACAAGTGGACAAGGTCTCTCATGCCACAAGACCACTGGCTGCCCGGCTTCAACTTCAACGTCGAGGAATGGGACGCGGAGGGACGGACTTACGAGGACGCTGGCGATCTGCCGCTCGCTTCGAACTAGCCCGCGCCGTATTCAAGGTCGCAATCGCGGAGAAGCCCGCCGGCCGGTTCATGATCAGGAGCAGGACGCGGGTGGTACAGCGGTACCCGAAGGGCGACTGGTGAAAGCTACAACGACACATCGAGCGATCTGGAAATGAAAAGGGCGCCCAGTGAGGGGCGCCCCCGCGCGGTTGCTACGTCCTTTAGGACAACTTTCATCACGCCGGTTGCAGCAGTCGCCCCCGCTGTTTCTGAAGCATGTCTATTTTCTGATTCGCCGCTAACAAACAAAAACCCACCGGCCAAGACGCGGTGACCATCGCCGGCAGGTTCCGCACCCTCCGCCACAGCCTGCGCAGGCTCCAATCACCGCGCCGCATCCTCTGCACGCTCTGGCACAGCCTCTGCACGCTCTGCCGCAGGCTCTGCAGCCTCCGCACCCTCTGCACCCTCTGTGGATCACCACCGCTGCCGGCGTGAGGAGGTCTTGGTCGAGTTGAGATGCGTTCTCCTTGTCAAAGACGTAAAACGTCGCCAAACTGACGTCCGAGATTTCCTCCTCACCGAGAATAAACTGCGGGCCAGTATCGTGGTGCGGTGCATTCGCTGCGGGTAAGGTTGCTGATGCGCCACCCGTCATAGCCAAGGAAGCCCCGGCGGCACCCATCAGTGGCAAGACTGTATTTCTGCGCTTTCGTTTAGAAGCCTGCTTCGCCTGCGCCATCGTGAAGTCTCCATGTCGAGGATCAGCATGAGCGTCAACTTTAGGCCCCACGTTGAGGAGGCCAATATAGCTTCAGATATAGACCCATCGCGACCGCAGCTACGAGTCCGATTTGTGACATGCCCCTCTGCCATCCCTGCCAAAGCGTAGGCCGGCGGAGTGACTGCATCATGACACGGCGTCGGCACGAAAGTGGTAGAGGTGCTTGAAGACGAGAACAAATCAGCGCCCGCTGCCGCTGCGCAGACAAAACGATCCACTCCGACTCCACCCGTGTGGACAACTGCCGTTCAGCGGCAGCGGCACTGCGTCCTGGGCGCCGGCGCGCGGCACACAGAACCGCCCGGAGGACGAATAGCCATGTGGACAAGAGCCGGCAGGCCCCGGCGGGTCCGGCCGCTCCAAGCATTGGCGCAAAGTCAAGAATCCGGCGGCGCGGGCGGTCCGGCGTGAGGCGGAAGAAGAGTTGCGCCCGGTCAGGCGCAGGTAGACGCTCGATGGCAGCCTCCTCGGTTTACCCAGCGTCTCGTCGTCCGACCGAGTACGCTCATAAGCGGGTACGGCGGCAGCTTGCGGCCCATCTCAAAACCCTTTCACCATTTTCCCGGTTATGCCGATGCGGTACGAGCGCATCGCATTGTTAGCCCGAACGGCCTTGACGATGGCGTCGGCGAATTCTCTCGCCTCCTTAACGGCCGCGACGCTCCTCGGCGGCAATCCTGGCGTCGATGCCACGGATACCTCCCTATGTCGAGTATCGCGCCAAGTACCTGGCAGTTATTCGTCGAATGCCATAATGAGGTGTAGTAACTTTTCCAGAACCGTAAGGCTCCGCTTGCTGGATTCCACCGCCTCTTCTTCAAGGCGTTTCTGCAGCGACGCCAGCTCGCTCACGCGCAGGTCACCCAAGCGGCGGCCGTCTATCAGAAGGTCATACGGCCCCGTGCTTGGGACAACGAGCGCTCCCGATGCTCCCAGTAAATTGGCAACCATCTCGGCAGCCATCAGTCTGGCGGCGGCCGGTACATCGACTGGTGGTCGGCCAGGCATTCGGCCGATGTGCCGAAGCCCTGTTGCGTTCCAGAAAATCGGCGCGGCGGGCGTGAGGACAACAGTTACAATCCTTCGCAGCCGCATATCAAGATTCGCCGTAAAGGTCAGGCGGCAGGCACTTGTGCGCGCCGAACTACTGCCGCCGCTACCGGCCAGGCAGCGCGCCATGCCGAGCCGGTAGGCACGTCAACAAGCCATCTCGGATTCCGTTGCGTCCTACGCGGGCGGGATAACAGCACGACGACGTCTGATGGAGGTCTCTCATGAATTGACGCAAACTGCTTTTGACGACGGCCAGGACAGCGATCCTTGCCGCATTCGGCACGATCACAGGCGCGCGGGCGCAGACGCCGATCGACAGCCGGACGGTGTTGCCGATTCCCCAGGCCAGGGTCACGTCTCCTGCGGTCCTCGATGCCCGCGACGCGCGGGCGCCGACCATCCAGCCATTGCGCGCGCCGCAGGGAGCCCCGAACATCGTGATCGTCTTAATCGATGATATGGGCTTCGGCGCATCTAGCGCTTACGGGGGGCCCTGCGACATGCCCGTTGCGGAACGGCTTGCGCACGACGGGCTAACCTACACCCGGTTTCATACCACCCGCTCTGCTCGCCCACGCGCCAAGCCATGCTGACCGGACGCAATCATCATTCCGTCAACATGGCGTCGGTGACCGAAATCGCCACGGGCTTTCCAGGCTACACATCGGTGCGGCCGGACAGCGCCGCCACGATTGCTCAGATCCTCAGATCCAACGGCTACAACACGGCCGCCTTCGGCAAGATGCATCAGACCCCGGTCTGGGAAACCAGCGCCTCCGGGCCATTCGATCGGTGGCCGACCGGCGACGGCTTCGAACGGTTCTACGGGTTCCTAGGCGGCGAAGCCGACCAGTGGCAGCCGAGGTTGGTCGACGGGACAGAGGCGGTGTCGACGCCAGACGAGCCCGGATACCATTTGAGCGAGGACCTCGCCGCCCGCGCGATCGCCTACATGCGCGAGCAGAAGGCGATGACTCCCGATAAGCCGTTCTTCGTGTATATGGCGTTTGGCGCAGCCCACTCGCCGTTCCATGTGCCCAAACCATACATGGACAAGTATCGCGGCAAATTCGACCTGGGCTGGGACCAGCAGCGCGAGCAGACGTTTGCACGGCAGAAGCAGCTCGGCGTCATTCCGCAGGACGCGCAATTGACGAAACGGCCGGAGGAAATTCCGGCGTGGGACTCCCTGTCCGTCGATCAAAAACGCGTGGCGGCACGCTTGATGGAAACCTACGCAGGTTTCGCGGAGCATACCGACGTCCAGGTCGGGCGCATGGTGGACGCGCTGCAAGCAATGCACGCTCTGGATAACACCTTGTTCCTCTACATTCTGGGGGACAACGGGGCGAGCGGTGAAGGCGGCCCATACGGCGCACTCAACGAAATCGCGGCGCTCAACGGGATTGTGCAGACCGCAGAGCAAATCCTGCCGCATCTCGACGAGATCGGCGGCCCAATGACGCATTGCCACTACCCTGTCGGGTGGGCGCACGCGATGGACACGCCCTACCAATGGACGAAGCAGGTCGCTTCCCATTGGGGCGGCACCCGCAACGGCATGATCGTTCAGTGGCCCGTGGGCATCAAGGCAAAGGGCGAATTGCGCAATCAATTTTGCCACGTGATCGATGTTGTGCCGACCATTCTCGAGGCGACGAAGATCCCCGCGCCGGCATTTGTCAATGGCATTCAACAGCAGGCGATGGAAGGCATCAGCTTCGCCTATTCGTTTCACGACCCGAAGGCGGCGGATCAGCACACGACGCAATATTTCGAGATGTTCGTCAATCGCGGTATCTACCACGAGGGGTGGACAGCTTGTACGAGGCACGGCATACCCTGGCTACTGACCGGTAAGCTCGCGAAAATCGAGGACGACGTTTGGGAGCTTTATGCCCCGGACGACTGGACGCAGGCGAACAACATCGCCGCGCGAAATCCTACAAAATTGAAGGAGCTACAGCAGCTCTTCGTGTTGGAAGGCGCCAAATACAACGTGTTCCCGCTGGATGATCGCAGAAGTGAACGGGCAATCCCAAGCAACTCTGTCCCGCACCACGCTACGCCGACTTCTTCAGCCGCTATCAGCATAACGAATATGGGATTGCGACGGCGACGAGGTGCCAGCGGCTTTGTCTGGCGGTACCAAGGTAGCCCCGCCAGACAAAACCTATTTTCCCGAGAAACAAGTTCAGCAGCAACAACCCGACGACGGTTCGATTCCACAGTTCCTGTTGAGGGTCATCATGACGGCAGGCGCGTTCAGGCTCAAAGAAACTCTAGCCCATGTTTGACATTTTAACATTTTGACGCGTAAGTACTATCCGTTGCGTTTTGGGACTACATAACGGTCTGGCCTCGTTGCGGGTGGTTGGGCGGGTCGAGGTCGGTGATAGCGAGCGCACACAGGACGGCGGCCGCATGCCGAGTGCCGCGAGTGACTGGACGCTTGCTATCAGGTTCGCCAAGATCGATGTCGACGACGCGCAAATTTGAGAGCGGTCAACGCGTCGGTAGCGGAGAGATCGAGAGCCGCGGCTTTGAGTTTCTTTTCCATGGTGCGGTGAAGAAGGAAGGCGAGCGCGGCGACGAAAATGTGCGCCTGCACCCGATCGTCCTTGCGGTGATAGATTGGTCGCAGCTCGATGAAATCCTTGAGATTGGCGAACGCCCGTTCAACTTCGCACAATTCCTTGTAGAGTTGCACGGCCTCGACGGCAGACAGATTGGGTTCTTCGGTCTGGATCACGTATTTGCCTTCGTAAGTCTGCTCGCGCGAAAAATGGACGGTGTGCTCGAAGAAGCGGAAGACGCCCAAACAAGGATCACGCAAATGGGAGCAGGCTCGCCTGAGAACATCACAATCTCAAAGGGCACCCTTCAAGGCAAGAAGCGCGGCGCCGTAGCTCGCTTCGGCCTGCTCGGCGACAGCGACAGGGACGCCGAGAACGCGCTGTCTGATCCTGATCCATGCGTCGTTCTTGGCGCCACCCCCGACACTGATAACGCGGCGCAACGTTGGGGCGCCGAGCCACGCGAGCCGCTGGTAGGCGAGGCGCTCAACCGAAGCGATGCCCTCGAGCAGGCCCTGAAAGAAGCGGTAATCCTCTGAGGGTCGAGGCGAGATCCGTCCTGCAAATGCCGGATCGAGGATCGGAAAGCGTTCGCCAGGTTTGGGGAGGGGGTAGTAATCGAGTCCGGTCGGCTCATCCGGCTTCACCTGTTGCGTCAGTCGTTCCATCTCGCCGGTCGTGAAATGGATCAAGAGCGCCGCGCCGCCGGAGTTCGAGGCGCCGCCGGCAAGCCACCGCTGGCCGAGCCGGTGCGAATAGACGCCCTGATCGGCTGCGAAGAACGGCTGAGTGGTAAGCTGTTTGACCACCAGCGTGTTGCCGAGCGAGGTGACGGCATCGCCTGGCTGATCGGCGCCGGTCGCGATGAAGGCGGCGACGCCATCGGTTGTGCCGGCCGCGATCTGCACCGACGACGATAAACCCAGCGTGCGGGCGATATTCGGATCGATATCAGCGAAGGGCGTCCCGGACACCAAGACATTCGGAAGCAGGTCGCGTGGCACACCGAGCCGGTCAAGCCAAGCCGGCCAGGCGCGGGCCACCGGGTCGTACCCGAGCTTGAGTGCGTTGTTTTCATCGCTCATGCCATGGTGGGCTGAAAGGCGGCCAGCAATCCAATCCGCTTGGTGAACGGCGTGGCGCGCATCGCGTCCCCTAGCGTGATCCATAAGATAGAGTAGCTTAGCCAGCGCGCTGCTCGAACCGTGCGCCCCGCTATCCGGCGGCGCTGCCGCTCCGACACGCCCAGCTTGCTGTGCGGCGCGGGCATCGTTATACATGAGTCCCGGCGAGCGAGGCCGGCCAGCAGCGTCGATTAGCAGCAGGGTCCCGGACGTGCCGTCGACAACTATGCGCCTGATCTCGCCGAGATCGGTCCGCGTGCCGAGCCTACCGATCGCCGCGACCACTGCCTGCCACCAGAACTCGGGCTCTTGGTCAATGGCCTCGCCATTGACGCGCAGCGGGGGCAACGCGGCTGACGCGAAGCCCCGGATGCGGGCGTTCGCATCTATCGCACAAGTGCGGACTCCTCCGGTTCCGACATCAATGCCGAGGAACAAACCTCCCATTCGACTTCACCACAGTTTGTTGCAGTTCCAGCGGCTTGGTGCAATAGGTGAGAGAGGTTTGAAGTCACCAGTCTTGTTCAGCAACAAACCGCAAGCCGATGGTAGACGCCTTCCGCGGCATTGCTTCATTAGCGCATAGCGCGTTCGATCAGTCTTGCTCCTTCGGCAACTAGGTAATCCTTCAAGGCAGTTGCGGCCGCCGACAGCCGCTTGCCCTTGCGGTGAATGACGTACCAGTCGCGCATCACTGGCATCCCCATAACGCGCAGAACCGCAAGCCTGCGGGTCGCAAGCTCAAGGCCGACAGTGTGCAGCGACAGAAAGCTGACGCCCATTCCGGCCATCACCGCTTGTTTAATGGTCTCATTCGATCCAATCTCGACCGTCTCGGCCGGCTGAAACTCGTTCGCCGAGAAGAAGCGCTCCATCGCATCCCGTGTCCCAGAACCTCGCTCGCGGATCAGGAAGCTCTCGGCGCCGAGTTGAGACAGTGCCACGCGACGGCGCTTCGCCAAGGGGTGAGCGGCGGCGGCAATAATGCCAAGTGGATGGCGGGAAAACGCAACCGCGACGGTATCTAGTTCGCGCGGCGCTTGACCCATGACGACAAGATCGACGGTGTTGTCGGCAAGATCGCGCACGGCGTGCTCGCGATTTCTGACGCTGAGCCGCATCTTAAGGCGCGGGCGATCGCGGCGAAATTCGGCGAGCAGGTGCGGCACGAAATATTCGGCCGTGGTCGTCGAGGCAATGTGTATTTCGCCTGCGCCGGTCCCTTTAAGGCATTCGAGCGCCTCGTCGGCTTCGCGCAGTCTGGCGAGAACTGCGCGCGCATGACCGGAGAGTTCCTCTCCCGCCCCGGTTAAATGCATGCTGCGGCCTATCTGCTCGAACAGCGGCAATCCGATCGTCGTTTCAAGCTGCTTGAGTTGGATCGATACCGCGGGCTGTGAGAGATGCAGTTCGTCGGCAGCGTGGCCAAAATGCCGATGCCGCGCCGCCGCTTCGAAAATGCGGATCTGTTTAAGCGTGGCGCGACTGAGCATTTCGATTTCCTTATAGATTGTATTAAATCATTTAAGTGGAATTATGCAATGACCCGGCGTAACTCCTGCCGAGAACGATCAGGGAGCCCCCGATGAACGACCTCGCCGCGCCGCGCAATCTCGCCAATCCGGCCGAGCGCTATCGCGCCGGCGTCCTGAAATACGCCCAAATGGGCTATTGGCAGCCCGATTACGAGCCCAAGGACACTGACGTCGTGGCGCTGTTCCGCATCACGCCGCAGCCGGACGTCGATCCCGAAGAGGCTGCCGCGGCGGTCGCCGGCGAATCGTCAACCGCGACCTGGACCGTCGTCTGGACCGATCGGTTGACGGCTTGCGACCGTTATCGCGCCAAAGCCTACCGGGTCGACCCGGTGCCGGGCGCGCCTGGGCAATATTTCGCGTTCATCGCCTACGATCTGGATTTGTTCGAGCCGGGCTCGATCGCCAATATGACCGCTTCGATCATTGGCAATGTCTTCGGATTCAAGCCGCTCAAGGCGCTTCGCCTGGAGGACATGCGTATACCTGTGGCCTACGTCAAGACCTTCACCGGTCCGCCGACTGGCATCGTTGTCGAGCGCGAGCGGCTCGACAAATTCGGCCGGCCGCTTCTCGGCGCGACCGTGAAGCCGAAGCTTGGTCTTTCCGGCAAGAACTACGGCAAAGTCGTCTACGAGGCACTCAAGGGCGGTCTCGATTTCACCAAGGATGACGAGAACATCAACAGCCAACCGTTCATGCATTGGCGTGACCGCTACCTCTACTCCATGGAGGCGGTGAACCGCGCACAAGCGGCAACCGGCGAAATTAAGGGCACATACCTCAACGTCACTGCCGGAACCATGGAAGACATGTACGAACGTGCCGAGTTCGCCAAGGATCTCGGCAGCATCATCGTGATGATCGATCTTGTCATCGGCTATACCGCGATCCAGTCGATGGCGAAATGGGCCCGGCGAAACGACATGATCCTCCACCTGCATCGCGCTGGCCATTCGACCTATACGCGGCAGAAGACGCACGGCGTGTCGTTCCGCGTCATCGCCAAATGGATGCGGCTCGCCGGTGTCGACCACGTTCACGCCGGCACCGTGGTCGGCAAGCTCGAGGGCGATCCGAATTCGGTGCAGGGCTTCTACAACGTGCTGCGCGAGGATCATAATCCGGTCGACTTGCAGCGCGGCATTTTCTTCGAGCAGGACTGGGCGAGCCTTCGCAGGGTGATGCCAGTCGCCTCCGGGGGCATTCACGCCGGGCAGATGCACCAGCTGCTGACCTATCTCGGCGACGACGTGGTGCTCCAGTTCGGCGGCGGCACGATCGGCCATCCGATGGGCATACAAGCCGGCGCTACCGCCAACCGAGTCGCGCTCGAGGCCATGGTGCTGGCACGCAACGAAGGCCGCGACATCTGGCGCGAGGGTCCGGTGATCCTCGCCGATGCGGCGCGCCATTGCCAACCGTTGAGGGCCGCGCTCGACACCTGGGGCGACGTCACCTTCGATTACGCCTCGACCGACACACCCGATTTCGTGCCGACCGTAACGGCGGCGTGAGGACAAGACCATGCGCATCACGCAAGGAACTTTTTCGTTTCTGCCCGACCTCACCGACGCACAAATCCGCGCCCAGGTGGAATTTTGCCTGCGCAGCGGCTGGGCGGTGTCGGTGGAATTCACCGACGATCCGCATCCTCGCAATGCCTTCTGGGAAATGTGGGGGATGCCGATGTTCGATCTTCGCGACGCCGCGGGCGTAATGAGCGAGGTGATCAACTGCCGCAAGACTTATCCCGATCGCTACATCAAGATAAACGCCTTCGACTCCACCGCGGGATGGGAGTTGCTTCGCCTTTCGTTCCTCGTCAATCGGCCGAAGCAGGAACCGGGCTTCGCACTCGAACGGCAGGAAACGCACGGGCGCAGCATTCGCTATACGACACGCTCTTACGCTGCGCTCAAGCCGGAAGGCGAGCGCTACGCCTAGCTTATCACACCGGGGAAGTTGTCATGCTGGCTCCGCAGGACGCTACTCTCGATATTGATGCGCTTTATCGAGAATTGAACGTCCAGGAGGCACTCGATGCGCTCGATCGCGAGCTCGTCGGTCTAGCGCCCGTGAAGAGCCGCGTCCGCGAGATCGCAGCGCTTTTGTTGGTGGAAAAGATGCGGCGGTCGGTCGGACTGCAGGCCGAGCCGCCGCCTTTACACATGAGCTTCACCGGCAACCCCGGTACCGGCAAGACAACTGTCGCCATGCGCATGGCGACGATCCTTCATGGTCTCGGCTATGTGCGCAAAGGTCAGCTCGTGGCCGTTACCCGCGACGACCTGGTCGGACAGTACATCGGCCACACGGCACCCAAGACGAAGGAGGTCATCAAGCGGGCAATGGGCGGCGTACTGTTCATCGACGAAGCCTATTACCTCCATCGTCCGGAAAACGAGCGCGATTACGGCCAGGAGGCGATCGAGATCCTGTTGCAGATCATGGAGAATCAGCGCGACGACCTGGTCGTGATCTTCGCCGGCTACAAAGACCGCATCGATCGCTTCTTCTCCTCGAACCCTGGCATGGCTTCGCGTGTGGCCCACCATATCGACTTTCCAGATTATTCGCACGACGAACTGTATGCGATCGCCAACCTGATGCTCGAGCGAATGCAATACACGCTCAGCGATGCCGCTGCTGCAGCGCTGCGCGAATACATCGCGCTGCGCGTCACGCAGCCGCGGTTTTCCAATGCCAGGTCGATCCGCAACGCGCTGGATCGCGCGCGGCTGCGACAGGCGAGCCGCCTGCTTCAGAACCGCGAGCAACCGCTGTCGCCGTCGGCGCTGTCGACGATTGAAGCCGACGACATCCGCGCCAGCAGGGTGTTCGGTACAGGGCCACAGCCATGACAGTGCGGGCGCTGAGGCTGGAAGCGCTGATCTTCGATGTCGACGGTACCTTGGTGGACACCGAGGAATTGCACCGTCGCGCCTATAATCAGACTTTCGTCGAATTCGGCTTTGGCTGGGAGTGGAATGCCGGTGATTACGCGAAGCTTCTCGCGGCCTCCGGCGGCCAGGCCCGCATTGCGCACTACATCGATCTGATCGATTTGCCGCCGTCGGAAAAGATCAGGTTGCGACGGCTTATTCCGGCAATCCACAAGGAAAAGACGCGACTTTACAACGAATTGATCGTCGGCAACGCAGTGCGGCCGCGTCCCGGAGTTGCCCGGCTGGTCGAAGAAGCCCGGCGCGCCAATGTGCGGGTCGGTCTCGTCGCGAGTAGCGCTTCGGTCAACGTGGAAAGCCTCATCACCTCGGCGCTAGGGCGCGAATTGCGCAATGCCATCGGCGCCATCGCCTGCGGCGACATGGTGGCGCGCAGGAAGCCCGCGCCCGACATTTATGAGTTGATTCTAACGCAGCTGCGCGCATTGACTGCCAATACTGTCGCGTTTGAAGACTCGGCCAACGGGTTGGCGGCCGCACGGGCGGTCGGGCTCTGCACCATCATCACGCCAAGCCCATGGACGATTGCGCACAATTTTCTCGGCGCCGATCTGGTACTGCCGTCGCTCGGTGATCCGAACAAGCCGCTCGATCAGCTTAATGCGGCAAAAATCGGCGCGTCGTATCTTGAATTGGCGCAGATCGAGAAGTTACGATCTTCGACAATTCCAGCCTTGAAGGTCAGGGTTTGCTAGACCGTGACAAACAAGAGCTTGAGGAAACACAATGTTGGCGAATTGCACAACGCTCAATCAGTTCCTGATCGAAGAACGCCAGCGGCATCCAGCCGCAACGGGCGATCTAAATTCGCTCATCAACGACGTGGTGACGTCCTGCAAGCTGCTCGCCGATCGGCTGGCTCGCGGCATTCTTGGTCAAGCGCCCGGTACCGTCGACGCGCAGGGCAATTGCAACAAAGCGGAGCAGACGCTCACCGATTTCGCCAATGACGTCTTCCTGCGTTCAAACGAATGGGGTGGGCATCTCGCCGGGCTGGTATCCGAGGACATGCAGGCGCCGATCGCCATACCGCCGACCTATCGAAAGGGTCAATATCTCCTCGTCTTCGACTGTCTTGAAGGTCTGAGCGACCTCGACGTCAACGTTCCATTGGGCAGCATCTTTGCGGTTCTGCGTGCGCCGCGGCCGGGCGCGGACGCCGCGACGGCCGATTTCCTGCAGCCTGGTCGGCAGCAAGTGTGCGCGGGCTATGCGATCTACGGTCCATCGACCATGCTGGCCATTACTGTGGGCACGGGCGTCCACGGCTTTACGCTCGACGCGCACCTCGGCGAGTTCATTCTGACCCACCCGGCGATGTGCGTGGCTACTGCGGGAAACGAATTTGCAATCGACGCGTCGAACAGCAGGTTTTGGGAGCCGGCAGTCAAGCGCTACGTCACCGAATGCATGGCCGGGCAATCGGGTCCGCGGCACAAGGACTTCAATATGCGCTGGGTGGCGTCCCTGGTCGCAGAGACGCACCGCATTCTAGTGCGGGGTGGCGTATTTCTTCATCCGCGCAACAGCAGGGAGGCGCCATGGCCGGGGCAATTGCCGCTGCTTTGCGAAGCAAATCCGATTGCGTTCCTGATAGAGCAGGCGGGCGGCTGCGCCAGCACCGGCCACGAGCGGATATTGGACGTCGTGCCCACGGCGCTGCATCAGCGCGCGCCCCTAATTTTTGGCGCGCGCGACGAAGTCGGGATCATCGAGGCCTATCACCGCGAGCTGAGCAACGAAAATTTCGACGCACCGTTGTTCGGCAGCCGCGGCCTATTCCGCGTCACAGCCTGATCGGCGGTCGAAACGTGTCCATAAAACACCCAATCATCGCCATCACCGGCTCTTCAGGCGCCGGCACGACGTCGGTGATGCGCACCTTCGAGCAGATTTTTCGCCGCGAAAAAGTGAAAGCCGTCTTTATCGAAGGCGACAGCTTTCACCGTTATGACCGAGTTGAGATGAAGCGGCAGATGACCGAGAGGCTCAGTCGAGGGAACAATCCCTTCAGCCATTTCGGACCGGAAGCGAACCTGCTCGCCGAACTCGAGGCGCTGTTTCGCGACTATGGCGCCCACGGCACCGGCCATGTGCGCAAATACCTCCATAACGACGAAGAAGCCGCATCCCACGACCAGCCGTCTGGCACCTTCACGCCGTGGCGCAACCTGCCGGCGGATACCGATTTGCTGTTTTATGAGGGCCTACATGGGGCCGCTGCAGTGGACAATATCGACATCGGCCGCCATGTCGACCTGCGCATCGGCGTCGTTCCGGTCATCAACCTCGAATGGATACAGAAGCTGCACCGTGACAAGGCCGATCGCGGTTACAGCACCGACGATGTGACCGACACGATCCTGCGTCGCATGCACGACTACGTGCACCACATATGCCCGCAGTTCTCGCGCACTCACATCAATTTCCAGCGCGTTCCCGTCGTCGACACGTCGAATCCGTTCATCGCGCGGTATATCCCAACGCCCGACGAAAGTATTCTTGTGATCCGGTTTGCCGACCCTCGCGGTATCGACTTCCCCTATTTGCTGTCGATGCTGCATGATTCCTTCATGTCGCGGCCGAACACCATCGTGTGTCCGGGCGGCAAAATGGATCTTGCCATGCAGCTGATCTTCACCCCGATGATCTGGCGTCTAATGGAGCGCCGCAAGAAGGCCCTGGAAGCATGAAGGCCCGGTGCGAGGGAGCAACGCGCCGTGCCGCACCGGACGGGGATCGCATTGTTGTCGGCGACGATCACTTCGCGACAAATTGGGGAATGATCACATGCGTTTGCGATCATCGCGACCAAAAGCCATGATCAGACCGAAGTCGATCCTTGCTGGCACTCCGGCGCCGGCCGCGCAATCAACGGCTAAGCATTGTCACGGGCGCCTGACTCTCACGCGCGCCCAGCATGAGCGCATGGCGAATGCGATCCGGGCGCTAGCTATGGATGGTGTCGAGCAGGCAAAGTCGGGACATCCGGGACTGCCGATGGGGGCAGCCGACGTCGCGACCGTGCTGTTCACGCGCTACTTGAAATTCGATCCCTCCGATCCGGCTTGGCCTGATCGCGATCGCTTCGTACTCTCCGCCGGTCACGGCTCGATGCTGCTCTATTCTCTTCTTTACCTGCTCGGCTACGAGAAGGTGACGATCGAGGAAATCAAGCGCTTCCGGCAGCTGGGCTCGATCACGCCGGGTCACCCCGAATATGGTCACACGCCGGGCGTCGAAACCACGACTGGCCCGCTCGGACAGGGGCTCAGCAACGCGGTCGGCATGGCGATCGCCGAATGCCATCTTGCGGTGGAATTTGGTCATGAGATCGTCGACCATCGCACCTACGCGCTCGTTTCCGACGGCGATCTCATGGAGGGGGTGAGTCAGGAGGCGATCGCGCTCGCCGGGCACCTCAAGCTCAACAAGCTTATTGTGCTGTTCGATGACAACCAAATCTCCATTGATGGGCCGCTCGCGCTGTCTGACTCTGTCGATCAGGTCGGACGGTTCGAGGCAGCCGGGTGGTCGGCGGCACGAGTTGATGGTCACGATCCCGCGGCGATCGTCGAGGCAATTGAGAATGCGCAGCTCTCGAGCAAGCCTGCGCTGATCGCCTGCCGCACAATTATCGGCTTCGGGGCGCCGAGCAAGGCCGGGACCGAAAAATGCCATGGCTCGCCGCTCGGAGACGACGAGATCAAGGGCGCGCGGGACAAGCTGGGCTGGTCCGAAGGATCTTTCGCGATCCCGAGTGATATTCGCGACATGTGGCGCGCCGCAGGCCGCGCCGGCGCGGCCGCCCACCGATCCTGGAATGGTCGGCTCGAGGCCGTGCCGGATGATCGACGCGTTGAGTTTGAGCGTCGCATCCGCGGCGACCTCCCGCTGGACCAGCTCGCGGCAGCCGCGCTGTCCGTGAAGGAAAAACTTGCCGCCTCCCCAAAGGAGATCGCAACCCGCAACGCATCTGAGATTGCGCTCGAGACGCTGACTGCGGCCTTGCCGGAGATGATCGGCGGCTCCGCCGATCTTACCGGCTCCAACAATACCAGGCCCAAGGGCATGCGGGCTCTATCGGCAGCGGACTATTCAGGGCGCTTCATCCATTACGGCGTGCGCGAGCACGCGATGGTCGCGGCTATGAACGGCATGGCCCTGCACGGCGGCATCATTCCATATTCCGGCACGTTCCTGGTCTTCTCCGATTATTGCCGTCCGGCAATCCGGCTCGCGGCGCTGATGGGGCAGCGCGTGATTCTCGTGATGACGCATGACTCGATCGGGCTCGGCGAGGACGGCCCGACGCATCAGCCAATCGAACATCTCGCCGCGCTGCGCGCGATCCCGAATCTCATGCTGCTGCGCCCGTGCGACGCGGTCGAGACGGTTGAATGCTGGCAGCTTGCGCTGGCAAATCGACGAGGCCCCACCGTGTTGGCGCTCACCCGCCAGAGCGTGCCGCAGCTGCGGCTCGAGCTGGAGGCGGAGAACCGGTGCGCTGCCGGCGGCTATGAGATCGCGCCGGCGCATCGCGCCGCCGACGTATCACTGTTCGCAACGGGTTCGGAGGTCGCCGTTGCGGTGGCGGCAGGTAAGCTTCTCGCCGAGCGCGGCGTTTCCGCGCGCGTGGTGTCGGTGCCTTGCTTCGAGCTGTTTCGCCGACTGCCGCAAACCGAGCGGCGTAACGTCATCGGTGCGGCCAAAGTCAAGGTCGCGATCGAGGCTGCGGTGCGCCAGGGTTGGGACGAGATCATCGGCTCGGATGTGGCCTTCGTTGGCATGACGAGCTTCGGAGCGAGCGCACCTCACCGGGACCTCTTTCAGCACTTCGGAATTACACCGGACAAGGTCGTGGAAGTGGCTCTGACCAAGCTGGGGTGAAAACGGTCCGTGCAGGCGCGCGGGGTCGCATCGCGCTCGACCACGACAGCGAGGATGTGGATTGTGAACTCGGTGACCGTCGGATTGTCGCCGCAAACGAAGGAAATCGACCTTGCGGCTCATCAGTGTCGCAATGAACGCGAAGTTGCGGGCTGAGCCTGTCCAATTTGGCGATGACCAGGCTCCGCTCTGTACTTCTCGCAGGCGGCCAGCGCCTTTTCCAACTCGGGTACGCTCCAACCGGGCGGCGCTGCGCGACTATTTTGCCATGGCGTTTAAGGTTCTGCCCGTCGCCACCCAGAACCGCTTCGGTTTCGCATTCGGTCAGCGACCGAAAGTTCGGCGGCACGCGGGAGCCCTCGGCCTGAGCCGCACGCTTCTCGGCAATTTCGGCCAGCTTTTTGACCTGCCGTCGAATGGCAGCGATGCGCAGGCAGATTCTCATCTTTAGGACGCTACAATTGCCGCGATCAGGACGCCGAGAACCCGAACACCGCGCGGCGCGCGTACATCCGGCGTCGCCGTGCGGTGCCCTGCGAAGCCCAACGTTCTCGACGTAAGCAAGTCAGAGCGCAGCAGCACAGCTCACCGCGGGACCGGCGCTGCGATGGCCATGGGTGCGGGTGTTTGGCCAAGCGCATCGCGGGAGTCTTGGTGGCGACCAGCGCCGGTCGCGCCCAGAAATAATCCTCACTTTTCGTCAACAGATGCCAGCAGAGCACAGTGAGCTTGCGGGGCGAGGGCTACCGCGGCGATCTGATGGCCACGCCGGGCGCGGATGCGCACGAAAAAAGCATGCAGTGGACCGGGCGCTTTGGCTGCCGTCCAAGCCGCCTCGACCAGCATGGCGCGCGCGTGACTGCGGTCGACCTTGCTGATGCGACCGTGATGGGCAGCTCCCAGTCCCGACTGCCGCACCCGCGGGTTTAGATGGGGTAACGGGCCTGGCCCCAATGGTTAAGGCGGTGAAAGGAGTTGTCCCTCAAACTGATGGTGTCAAAAACCAAACTGAGTCGGGCGACGGACCAATTGCCCTCTGCCATGGGCCCCGTCGTATGCACCGCGAGCGCGACGTTGAGGCCGTCAAGGGATATGCCGTCAAAGCTCCCCTGGTCGATATGGAGATCAACGCGACCTCGGATACGCCCCCGGTTGGACTTGAGGTCAGGGGTGCAGATTTCGATACGAGGCACGGACAGGCGACGCCGAAGTTACACTTCTATCACAAACTGGGAGGCATGGAGTGTGTTCGCACCGCAATTTGCGGATGAGCTCTAAGCGGCGGGCGCATCTGACGCTGAGATTGAAACCGCTCCAAGCCAGCGCACCCTTTTGGATGTTGTCGAAGACCATCCCGATCGCTCGGAGCGGGCCTAATCGGCTTATTACCTCGGAAGCGCCGTGCTGCCGAGAACGGGCATGAATGAAGAACGTGTTGCTGCCACTTCGGTGAGATCGACAGGGCGACGCAAGGAGGCCGATTGATCCCGACGATCGAGCGGGAGAGGACGATGGCAAACGTTTACATAGAGGCGCGGTCAAAGGGACGGCCTGAGGGTGATCCAATCGATGGCTACGTTCTGATCGTGCCGATCATGTGCTCGCGAGTTCAAGACGCAGCACGAAGCCATTGAGTGGGGAAAGAACGGCATGGTCCATTTCTTGCTCGCGCCCGACATCCTCAGCACTGAGGGCTTGCTCCGCCCTGCGGCGCGCACGTCGGTTGGTCGTACGTAACACCAATGCCGAGAACTATGCGCAGACCTCGGGCCGGGGTTTAATGCCGCCGGACCGGACATTGCACTACTTCTGGCGCTTCTGCCCCCCGTCGCGCAACTGAACGGGGTCGACTGTGTTAACAACTTGAGTTTCATGGAAGCTTCTGGGTAGCCGGTAAAGCCCCAAAAGGAATCCACATGCCCAGACATACATTTGACCTTGCAAGACGCAGCGCAGAACGGGCGAACGCGCAACAGCCGTCGAGGGAAAACGCGCAGGCCGAGATAAGCGACCGCAACGAAGACGCGCGAATACTCGGAAAATCAATCGAGGAATTTTATGGATCGAAATTTCCTGGCCAATTTGATGCGACCGTGCAGGGCACAACTGTCACGGTGGTTAAAAAGGCTGGAGGAAGCGCTTTAAAGATCGATCTTCTTCCGGCTGAGAAATTCAAATTGAGCGGCGGCAGTGGTTCCGGAGGTTTTGGCGCTGATCTCGCGGTCAATATGGGCGAAGTCCGTCAAGAAGAAATGATGGATGCCCTGGAGGACTGGTTCAACATTTCGACCGTATAGGCGCGCAAATGGCATGCCCCTCTCACTGCGCTCGCCGCGCAAAGGTAAATCGCCGAACTGCGAAATACGCCGAATCTACCTCGGGGGCACTGTTGAACGAAATGCGGGAATTCCTGACAAAAAGCTCGCGATAAGTATCCTCGCCGGATCAAGCGCGACTTCGAGGAGGGTGAGATCAAGCCAGAGGGCGACGCGCCGATCGCGTTCCTGGTCGCCGTCAAAGCCTACCTGCAATCCGGCGGCGACGGCCAATTCCTGAAGTCCGAGCATCGAGCTTGAGAGTCCGAACGCGATCCGCCGGTCTATGCCATCGACCAGACCCGGCTCGATCTAGCTGCCGCCGAGCTATATCCTAGACGTTATCTCCGTCGTTGCGAGGCGGCCCGCCCCAACGTGCTAGCGCGACGCCGCAGACCCGCAATCGGCAGTTCTATACTCCGGTCTCGGCGGTGCTCAAACGTGCCGGGATCGAGCGCAAGATCAGACGTCCGAAGGGCTGGCATGGCGAGAAAGCCAAGTGGTGGCTTCAGCAGAGCCAGGCGTTTGCGCTCCTTCAAGCAGCCGCCGAACTTGATGCCGAGTTTGGATTGCTGTGCCTGACGCTGCTCTATACCGGAATGAGGATCGGCGAGGCGCTTGGTGCCAAGCTGGGCCATCTCGATCTAGACAGCGGCTGGCTCTACCTGCCCAAAACCAAGAACGGCGAGGCGCGTAGCGTCTTTCTGCCGCCGATTGTCTTCGAGGCGTTCCGCGCCATGCCGCCGCGCCCGGCGCGCGAGGGTGGCCGATCCCAGGACGGCGCCGGCCTACCCTTCCTCGATCGCGGCCCTGACGCCAAGGTGTTTCGCATCCACCAGGGCGGTCGGCTGGGCGATCTGCTGGCCCATGCGATGGAGACCGCCGGGCTGTCATTCCCGCCGCTATCGCGGCTTTCACTTGTTCTGCCATACCTATGCGAGCTGGATGGTTGCGGTTAATAAGATGGACAATTACGCAGTGGCTCGCACCGGCCGCTGGAAAGACCCGGCTCGACGGAAGGCTATGTGCACACCCAGCCGATGCCAATCTGCCAGTACCCGGCGAAGTCAAAAATCTGGGGAATAGGCGGGAACGGCCACTGAGGATTTGCAAGCTACTGACAAGAAACAAAAAATTTAGTACGCAAAATATCCTTCACACGGGAGAGGTCGTAGGTTCAATCCCTACAGCGCCCACCGCCGAAGATCACGGAAAACATTGCCTTCCTGGCTAACCGCCGTTTGAGGCGGCGATACAGAACGACGCAGGAATATGCGCACTCTTCCGGGGAAAATCCGGCTGAATTTGATCACGCTCCGTTCACCGCAAAAATTTTACTATCGCGATGCGCAGTTTCGATTGGCCGACCTGCCGCCGCCGCTGCTCCAGGGCCAACCCAACGGCGATCGAAAAGGTCCGCGATCCCAACCCCTCTCGCCACTGCCGACAACGACGCCGACGAGGAAGCGCTTATAGAAAGAGACAAGCGAGCGGGACTGTCAGTATCGCAATGCTGCCTGTCAGCGCTTTGTGACACCATCGCTAGCGCTGCTCTCAAGAGAGATTTCGCTACTCACTTGGACAGCATGCAATGGCGTGCCCGTCTAGGTCTTCGGACAGGCGGATGCCGTGCCCGGTGTCGCGCAGTAGGCGCGCCTCTCATCGGGAATGGCGGTGTTGACGCCCTGGCTACGCTCGACGATCCCGGGCTGCTGCGCCACCGGCGCCCCTACCGCTTCGTGAGCCGTTTAGTTTACTCGACCACCGCGATCATCTCGATCTCAACCATTGCTTCTGGCTGAGCGAGACCGGCGATCCGGATCGTCGTGCTGGTCGGACTGGCTACCCCGAAGTAGCGCATGCGCAGGTCGGAGCACTCGGAGAACGCTTGGTAGTCCGTAACGAAGGTATTGGTCTTAACAACATCGGCCCAAGTTACGCCAGCGGCCTTGAGGCAGGTGTCCAGGTTATGGAATGGCGCGCCCCTCCTCAGCGCCGAAGGCGTAGTGTCTTCGGATAACTGATTCGGAGGGAATAGATCATGGAAATCGCGGTTCTCGGGATTGATTTGGGCAAGAACAGCTGCAGCATCGTCGGGTTGGATGCGGCAGGAGCCGTCGTACTGCGGCGACGCATGCGGCGTGAGGGAGTGATCAAGCTTGCGGGCAAGCTGAAGCGATGCGTAGTGGCGATGGAAGCCTGCTGCGGGGCGCATCATCTCGGCCGCGTACTTCGGGTTCAGGGTCACGACCTTCGGCTGATGTCACCGGAGTATGTCCGCCCCTACGTCAAGTCGCAGAAGAACGACGATCGCGACGCCGAAGCGATCGCGGAGGCGGCAACGAGACCGACGATGCGGTTCGTCGAGCTGAAGAGCGAGGAGCAGCTCGACATGCAGACTTTGCACCGAGCTCGCGATCGATTGGTGGGCGAGCGCACCGCGCTGATTAATCAACTGCGAGCCATTCTGCTGGAACGCGGCACCACGGTTGCGCAGGGCCGGCGCAAACTCGAGCAGCATCTCGCGGGTTTGAACCCTTGGGGAGGTCTCACTCAAAGAATGTGCGTGCTGATTGAAGACATGCGGCGGCAATGGTGCGAATTGGACCGGCGCATTGCGGAACTCGACAAGGAGCTTGCCGAATGGGTGCGCAACGAAGAGACGGCGCGTCGCCTGATGACCATTCCGGGAATCGGTGTATTGAATGCCACCGCGCTCATCGCGGCAATCGGTCGAGCCGACGGCTTTGCGCGTGGACGGGACTTGGCGGCCTGGCTGGGTTTGGTGCCGCGCCAAGTCACAACCGGCGGCAAGCCGCGTCTGGTCGGAATCAGTAAGCGGGGCAACAAGTATCTCCGCAAGCTTTTGATCCACGGCGCCCGAGCCGCCTTGCCGACGCTGCTAGAGAGTGCAACGTCGTTCGGGGCATGGTTGCGTGGCCTGCTGGCGAGAATGCACAAAAATGCCGTTGTGGTCGCGCTTGCCAACAAGCTGGCGCGTATCGCATGGGCCGTGCTGCGGCACAATGAGACGTTCCGTTCCGTCGATTCGGCGACGGCATAAATGATCCGGATTGGCCGGCTAGCGCATCATGATGCGCTGATCTGGCCTTCGATGTTTGCGGGTGGTGGAACGGAGATGGCCTCACAGTCGAACGGCGTCCTGGCATCCTGGCTTTAAGAATGGCATCCAATGCCGATCAAGTTATTAGGACCGGGACGCGCGGATCTCCATCTTGGCCGGGGGAAGCCCCGTCTTCCCCGAGACCGGATACGTTGACGCAGACTGGTGAGATCATCGTGTGAAAGCCACTTGCGAACGGGGCGCGCCATACGTTGCGTGGCCTGCTGGCGAGAATGCACAAAAATGCCGTTGTGGTCGCGCTTGCCAACAAGCTGGCGCGTATCGCATGGGCCGTGCTGCGGCACAATGAGACGTTCCGTTCCGTCGATTCGGCGACGGCATAAATGATCCGGATTGGCCGGCTAGCGCATCATGATGCGCTGATCTGGCCTTCGATGTTTGCGGGTGGTGGAACGGAGATGGCCTCACAGTCGAACGGCGTCCTGGCATCCTGGCTTTAAGAATGGCATCCAATGCCGATCAAGTTATTAGGACCGGGACGCGCGGATCTCCATCTTGGCCGGGGGAAGCCCCGTCTTCCCCGAGACCGGATACGTTGACGCAGACTGGTGAGATCATCGTGTGAAAGCCACTTGCGAACGGGGCGCGCCATACGTTGCGTGGCCTGCTGGCGAGAATGCACAAAAATGCCGTTGTGGTCGCGCTTGCCAACAAGCTGGCGCGTATCGCATGGGCCGTGCTGCGGCACAATGAGACGTTCCGTTCCGTCAATTCGGCGACGGCATAAATGATCCGGATTGGCCGGCTAGCGCATCATGATGCGCTGATCTGGCCTTCGATGTTTGCGGGTGGTGGAACGGAGATGGCCTCACAGTCGAACGGCGTCCTGGCATCCTGGCTTTAAGAATGGCATCCAATGCCGATCAAGTTATTAGGACCGGGACGCGCGGATCTCCATCTTGGCCGGGGGAAGCCCCGTCTTCCCCGAGACCGGATACGTTGACGCAGACTGGTGAGATCATCGTGTGAAAGCCACTTGCGAACGGGGCGCGCCATACGTTCTTAAAAGTCTGTTCAAGCTGCGCCCGCATGTCGCCCTGGCCGACGATGTTGCCCTCTGCATTGCGTGCCAGTTGGCCAGCGATGTAGATGGTCTTACCCGGGCCTGTGACCGTGACCACATGCGAATAGGCGGGCTTACCCTGCTGCATGCGGACATTCATGCCTGCAGGCTGGATTCGGTCGATCTTCATGGCCATAACTCTCCCCCTTAGCAGATGCTCATCAGCGCCGTAGGATGCCGCCACGATCCCGGCTATTGCAATCGGGCAGCAGCGAAGCGTGGGCACCTACCATGTGTTCGATTTCGGGTGGAAACGCGCGAGTTTCGCCGCGATCTGATACCGCCATAAGGAGCTTCGAATCTCCCGCCCCGGCCAATGCTCAGCTTAATCGCAAGGATGCGCCGACTACGTCACTGCCTACGTGGCTTTCGATTTTCCCTTGCCGAACGATTTCACGAAGAAGGACCACCGCGGATCACGCCCTCGGGCCAATGCCACTGCGCTAATTCTGCACGGTGGGGCTCTGTGAGGCCGGAATCGACAGCGCCATGGCGAACCTAAACGGGCACGCAGCTGGAAACGGCGGACACAGATAAGGGGACCCCTGAAGTGCTGATCGACTCTTCCGCTACTCTGCAAAACTTCAGTGAGTGTCGATGCGGCTGGATCAGGCGACGACTTGGCGGGAACAACGTCTCGCGTCATCAGCCTCAATGTCACCGTGTGTGAGCCGGGTTACCTAATGACGACGACGAAATAGACAAGTTGATGTGACGGTGCCTGTCGACGCGGGCGCATCGTTGAAACCGAGGCACCGTACTAGCGGTCAAGGCCGCTGTCGGAGCGGTAGAATGAATCAACTGCCTGCCCCGCCTACAATAGCCTTGCGGTCAGTGCGGGTTACTTCTTCATCATTATCATCTTCAGGCACGAAACCAATGCCGCCGCACCTCGGGCATTGCTGCTCATCGTCCGTACCCTTTTCAATGATGCCATCACCGTTGCAGTCCGGACAGGTTTTCACGTGTGCCTCCCTGTGGACGTCTTCGCGCGCCTAACCCACCAACCAAGGTAATGCACCTGGGATGAATTGCCGGCTGGGACATCGGCTATGAACCCATACGCAAGTCGTGGCTACAAATAATCGTTAGTTTCAATGTCGGATATTGAGTACGAAATCGAACCAGCCGTTGAGGCGTTCGCCAGCATCGGCTACCCGCATCAGCAATTCGCGCCGAAATAGAGCATCACGCAGATTCGCTGGCTCATTGGGAAAATAGAGTTGCGTCGTCAGTAAACGGCTGCCCGCAGCTTGAACCTTGACGTGATAGTGCCTTGTGCGGCCCGAATAGATTGCCGGCACGATGGTGCGAAAGCGGAATACGCCGTCGGGCCCGGTGACGACATGGCCACGATATCGGAAACCGATGTTGTCGTATTCGCCCCTCTCATCAGCATGCCAGAGATCGACCACTGCTCCGCCAAGCGGGCGGCAGCTTCTCGTCAGCACAAAGCCAGAAAGTTCGAGCTGACGGGCTCCAGTGCCGGGTTCTCGCAAGTCACTACGCTCTGGTGATCTTGGCTTGAAAAACGGGCCCTCGGTTTGCGAAGCAGTCGGTTCATCACCATCGCTACAGGAAGGCGTGGCCGCAAGCTCCTGCGTCAGCACAGTGTTCGCACAGGACAGTTCCCATCCCGCAGCAAGCATACCGGTGTTGAGCAGAAATCGGCGGCGACTTGTTTTCGATAGTGTGATTCTAAGCATGATGAGGCTCCTCGTCGATATCAACCAAGACAGGGGTTCCTAGATCATTGAGCGTAAACCTATGAGTAGTCGTAGGGTACAGTATCAGGCCCAGCACGGTTTGAAACTGCTTAAACAGTGCGCTTGCGCTTCGGCGCTTTCAACCACCAAAACAAAACTGCGAAGACGACGATGACATACAACATTTGTCACCTTAATTTGCGTTCTCCCGTAAGGAGACAATCAGCAATTGGGGCTCGGCCTGCCAAGCCGCGCGTTGGCCTTTGGTGCGGCCGTCAATGATGGGCCAAATGCTGGTCGCTGGGCCGGCGTCGTTTTCGCACAATCGTCAGGCGGCTGCAGGTAAGCGGGAACGTTAGCCAGCGTTCGCTTGCGCTGCTCGGTCGGCAGCCAGCGCCACAAGCCGCGGGTAGGAAGGCCCCGACCAGCCCCACCGGCGAGACTCTCACGCCCGAGTCGCAAAGGTCCCCGGAGTTGATCACGCCTCGAGCTACGTGCCGCGCCCTCGACATTGCGCTAGATCAGAACGATCGGTGAAAGTGAAGATCTTGTGGTTGCCTCGTTCCGACAGATCTATCACTCGACCTTGAGGCCTAGCTTCTTGATCAGGGCCGCCCATTTTCCTTCCTCACGCTTGATGTTGGCTGCGTACTCCTCAGGCGTGCTTGGCGCCGGATCATCACCGGCATCAACCAGCCGTTTCCTGAACGCTTCGGACGCCAGGCCCGCACGCAAATCGTTGTTGAGACGGTCGATGATCGGCCGCGGCACGCCCGCCGGACCAACTAGGCCATAATATTCCACCGCCTCGAAGCCGGGCAGGCCAAATTCGGCGGCGGTAGGCACATTGGGCAACGCCATAGAGCGTTTCGTGCCGGCGACGGCGATAGCACGGAGCTGTCCGCCCTGCACGTTGCTGATCGCTGCTGGGATCGTGTCGAAGCCGAGCGGCACATGATTACCGATGAGATCGGTCGTCAGTGGTGCGGTGCCTCTATAGGTGACGACTGTGGTGCTGACACCGGCCACCATGTTGAACAACTTGAGTGCGAAATAATTGAGAGTCGGCGAAGGCGGGGTGCCGATGGCGAGCTTGCCGGGCTGCTTCTTCGCCAGCGCGATCACATCGGTCAGCGACTTCGCTGGAAACGATGGATTGGACAGAATGAAAATCGGCGTGGAGGCGATGAGGCCAATCGGTGAGAAATCCTTGTAGACGTTATAGTTCGCTTGAGGGCTGAGGCTGATGCCGGTCAGCATGATTCCCAGCGTGTAGCCGTTTGGGATAGCGTGAGCGATGTCGCGCGTGCCAATCATGCCGCCGGCGCCGCCGCGATTTTCGACGATCACCGACTGGCCGAGCGCCGCCGACAGCTGCTGGCCAACCAGCCGGCCGATGAGATCGACGGCGCCGCCGGGTGGAAACGGCACGATGAGTGTTATCTGACGGGTAGGATAATCTTGAGCCGCTACCTGCGTGAGCGGCATGAGCGCCAACCCGATGACGAATGCACTCGCCGCAAATCCGGCGCGAATAATAAAAGGCAGCATGATGATTTCCTTCCGCGCGACTATAACGTGGCCCCATATGCGCCAGCCGCGGTTTGATGCAGCTGTCCGTGCGTAGGGCCGCTCCGGCGGCCGAAGATGCCGACCCAGCACGCGAGGCCACTTCGTAGGCTGTGGTGCCCGATCGCTAGGCCATAATCGGTCCGGTCCGATGGGCCCATTGTAACGAGCCTCGGCTCCGGGCAGAAGGCGGGCGAGGCGCGCTCAACGCGTCCGACTGAGCGGGCGGGCAGAGAAACCACAACCGCAATCCGCCGAGGTCCGGCTGATCATGCGTCGGTGGCACGCGGGTGTGTATTGCATGCCGCAACGGGAATAGATCGCATCTCGGCTTCGGGTCGAAGATGGAGCGAATTCTCTTGTAGTTCATGGCTGGTTGGTGGTGCGGATCCACGATTGAGAAGATTCCGACGCACTGGTTCCGAGTAATGGAACATCAACGGGATAGCTGGCTGGGATCCAAGATTTTTGTGACTTAACGGCCGGATTTCGATCTCGCTCGGTCCGGGCATGGGATTGGGGCAGCGCTTCACCCAGGCAACCGCCTCGTCCACGTCCTTGACTTAGACGGCTACGTTCTAATCGTGCCAATCATGTGCTCGCGATGTTCAAGACGCAGCACGAAGCCATTGAGTGGGTGATAAAGAACGGCATGGTCCACTTTTTGCTCCCGGCCGACATCCCCATCCAGACGGCTTGTTCCGCGCTGCGGCGCACGTCGCCTCGATGGTTGGTCGGACGCAACCAGATGCCGAGAACTGTGCGCACACGTCGGGCCGGGTTTAATGCCGCCGGACCGGAACATTGTACCACTTCTGGCGCTTCTGCCCCCCGTCGCGCAACTCAACGGGGCCGACGGTGTTAACACAAGTTGAGTTTCATGGAAGCCTCTGGGTGGCGGGTAAAGCAAAGAATTGAGATGCCCGGACATACATTTGACCTTGCAAGACGCAGCGCAGAACGGGCGCGCGAGCAACAGCCGTCGAGGGAAACGGCGCAGGCCGAGATAAAGCGACCGCAACGAAGGCGCGCGAATACTCGGAAAATCAATCGAGGAATTTTATGGATCGAAATTTCCTGGCCAATGATGCGACCGTGCAGGGATCAACCGTCACGCTGATTAAAAAGGCGGGAGGAAGCGCTTTACAGATCGATCTTCTTCCAGCTGAGAAATTCAAATTGAGCGGCGGCAGTGGTCCCGGAGGTTTTGGCGCTGATCTCGCGGTCAATATGGGCGAAGTCCGTCAAGAAGAAATGATGGATGCGCTGGAGGACTGGTTGGAGATTTCGACCGTATAGGTGGGCAGTGGATTACTCGTGCTCGATCCGATAGAACACATGATCGGCTGGTACGTTTTGTCGGCAGTTGCCGGCCTGAGCACTCGTGTCTCAGCAAGCGGTCAACTCGCAATGGAAGAATGCGGAAGTCGGAGCTGGTCAGATGCCTCTAGAATAAACTAGGCATCGGCCATGCGCGTGCCGTGGCAGTAGCGGCTTCCTTGGATTCTGAGGCTGTGATCATAGATGCTGCGTTCGGCGGGCCTGAAGCTGTATACTTCACCCTGGATCCATCGCCGGCTCTCGCAAAATGGACGGCCCGATGCCACTCCCGTCTCAGGCTGAATCGATCGACCGGAAGCACGTTCGCTACCTTAATCGAGAAACCGCCCCCGCTCACGCTACGGCGCCTGGGATGAGGCTCACTGCGATCGGCACGGTCGGCCCACTGTCGCGGGCGCACAGCATCAAGTCACGGCAGAAGAAGTCGTCGATCGAGGCGCGGCGCCTATCGCGCAGCGCATCGCGCTCGCCGGGTCAACAGTAAGACCGATCTCGACAGCAGGATTGCGCAGCTCGAGGCCGTGGTGAACTCGTAACCGGGTGTGATTGGACGAAAACCGTCAGGGCGCCCGTGGGCCGCCAGAGCGCCTCGCGCGCCGCCCTGGTCACCGAGCCCCAACAGGCCGCCGATGGGCTCATGACAACGACGGAGTCCAGCAGCCGGGCGTTGGGCCAGAAGCCGCAGTGCGGTTGATTACAGCCCGAAGAGGCTTGGCAAGTTAGAGCGCCGGGCCGGCCGCGGCGGCTACCCGGGTGCACTGTGCATCGATGCTGATGCCAGAGCGGCGCCGGCCACCACGAATATGCGACACTTGAGCATTTGTTGCTCGCGCTTATCGATGACCCGCATGTCGCGGTGGCCCTGCATGCATTCAACGTGGATTAAAAAATGCTGCTCAGTTTGGTCCCGCATATCAACCAAGGCTGGTAGATTTCGCGACGGAGAATTCGAAGCCCTCGGCCGAGTCTGGAAGATTATACGGATCGGCGCATACCCACTGCAGACGTCCGGACCAGCCTCGACGTACTCACCCTCAGTGTGGGGTTGCTGGAGCAATGCTATACATCTGAGGCAGGTCGCCGCGGCTTGCCGCCTGCGCAAGGACGCGCGCCGCCCACTCGATCAGCCGCACCGCATCCTGGTCTTTCACCCCGTATCGATCGCAGAGGGCGGCGGCGATTTCAGCGCTGATGACGCAAGCGATCATCGCTGCGACGAGCTCGGCTGTGCCGGAATCGGACACAACGCCCGCAACGACATGCCTTAGCTGCATTTCGCGTTTCGCCCGGCGCCCGCTCGGCTACGGCGAGCAGCGCTGGGAGGTCGGGCGGCACGGTCGGAACCTCGTGGTCGAGATCGGCAAAGAACCTGGCCGCGGCGGGTTGGGAGGTGATCGACACGAAGCGCGCTGGCCCGCCGACGCCGGCGTAATTGTGGTAGCTGCCAGCGGGGATATGTGCGAAGCCGCCAACGGCGAGATCGTGTGCTTTATCGCCGACCGTCACGCGCAGCACGCCCGCGATCACGAAGTACGCCTCGTCCCAAGTGTGCGAATGGAGCGGCGGCCCCGCCTGTTCCGTAGCCCTGCGCGTTTTGGCCACGATCCGCTTGCTCAGCCGGTTCGAAGCGGCTGGGCTCCGGCTCATGCTCGGACGTGTTCGGGAGAGGGAAATTCCTAGTCCTTTGATGCTTGGCTTAATTTCGTAGAGGCGGTCCAGAGCATCGCTGAACATTGCTTCCGAATAGCGACTTCATAGGTTTTGGCCGATGCGGTTTGCTTACGGTCTCGCACCTATCGGCAATTGCCGCTGGCGCGGGCCTGAAAAAAGCGAGAAGGCCGCCGACCTGGCGGCCTCCACGATAGTCTCTCGGTGGCCTGTCTATCGGTAATACCGGCCGTGCCGATGGTGGTGTCGGAAGCCGGGGTAATAGCCGTAAACCCCTCTGTAGCCGTTGTAACCGTGCAGATTACGAGTAGCCTTCTGGGTGGTCTCCGCGGTGCCTGTCCTCGGACTGTTTTGGTGCGTCCCAGCGCCGCCACTTGCGGCGGCGTTCATCTCCGAATTGCCCTGCTGGGCGATTGCGAACGAGGACGCAGCAAACGCTATTCCTATCGCAAGCCCCAGAGTTTTCATGATCGTCATGTCGTGGTCTCCTTCCAAACGACTACATACAAAACGCAGCCGGAAGAGCTGGGTTTCCCGGAACCAAAAAAAGCGCGCGGTGGGGGGCCATGGTCATCCCGAGGGCTGGGCTTCAACACGACAAATGGAACCGCTGGCGCCAATTGGCTGCCGGTTACGGCAACAAAACGCAATGAGGCGCACCACCGCGCGGACAGGGCGAAAACCGTTCATGTGGGCTGCGTGCGATCGTGCTGTTTCCGCACTCGTAGTCGCGAGTCAAAGCCTCCATCGTTTCAGCGGCATAGCATGCGGCGCTTGCGCGGCCCGCCAGCGTCTGAACTCATCGCCCCAGGCGAATTTCGGCGACCCCCAGTCCGCCGCGCGCACAACTGGAACGGTTTTCTGCTCCTCATCAGCAGCGGAATTTTTGCTGAAGCGGTAGGTCCGCGGACGGGTGTGCTCTTGGGACGCGAGGTTTGCGCGTATCGATTCGCACTGGCTTGTGAGAACAAATGGGCGTACTATGATGGCCTCTGTTCGGCGCCGTTGGCGTCCCGGGCACCGTCGTGCTCTGCCGTCAAATTCGCAGCCGCACTGACCCGCTGACGCTCCCGCCACTTCTGTCGTCGCTGGCCGGCGCTGCGCCGCCACGTCCGGCGCCTGCGGCCTGCGGCAGCCGCTTGTTCGGGGTCTCCGACGGCCCTTTCCACAGCTCGAGCCGCGGCGCGTCCATGGGCAGCGGAAGACAAGGCGAGTCCGCCCGCAACACTGTCGTCAATGGCGGCAGAACAAACATTCCCTGAAAGGACAAGCACGCTGTCGGCGCGCATTCGAGCTTCGGGCTACATCGACATGCCCCCGGGCAGCGAGGGGGTAGACTTTGCCACTGTACCTTTGCCACCCGACGAATAGTCCGGGATCTTGGCGATGAGATGCACGGCAGCGTTCTCGCTGAACTCGATGTGCAGGCGGAAGGGCCCGTTCGCATCGCTGCCGCGGTATTCCCAGATTTCGTCGGCTTGGTCGTCCATGGCTTCACCGCAATCATTGAACTGCACGATGCGCCAAGGCGCGCCAAAGAGCCCCTTAACGTCGGCTTTGGTGGAATGACCAGGAACTATTTTCGCAATCTGTTGTGGCCTGACATCAGTTGCGACCGACGGCGAGTTAGCGCTGGCAAAGGCGCCGGGGACGAACGGTACCAGGACCGCGGCGATTGAGGCGAGCAATGCATGGCGCATTAGAGTCTCCTCTCTAGTGTGCCGGCGGCGTACCCTGCGGCGCAACTACCTTAAGCGCGTCGCCGGTAAGCGATAGGATCGTGACGCCTGAGCCGGCCCGGTCGACGGCATAGATATAGCCGCGATCGTCGAACTCCAGATAATCGTTCATGGCCGCGTTGTGACAGGTCGCTACCCCGTGAATCTTCGCGCAGGAGGCAACCGTGTTCTTGTTCGGCGCTTGGATGAAGTAGGCGATTGGCTTTGGATTCTCCGGATCCCGGATATCCCAGATGCGTGCGCCGCCATTGAACCAGGACACGCCGATGATCTTGCCGTAATAAGGCGGGTAGATCGCCTCCGTCACTGCGTGCGCGCCGAAACGTGCGCCCTTGCTGCAGAAATCGCCGGGCTCCGGCGCCACATTGAGGGTCGAAATCGCCCATGGCGCGGCTTCGTCCGTAATGTCGACAATCCACGCCTCATGCGGCGCCTGGCCGAAGCAATTGTTGGCGGTGTCCTCGGAGCTGACGATGAGCAAATCTTTCTTTTCCGGCTTGCCGTCCCCGAAATTCGCCTGGGCTTGCGGCATCGGCACCCCCAAAACCGGCACCGAGCTATGGCCGCCGTTCTCCCGATTCATGACGATGAACCCGACTTGCGGATAGAGCAGATCGGCTTGAGTCGGATTGGTCGCGCAATGAGACGACGCGCTGGGGATGGTGCATCCGCTCAGCAGCTTTTGTCGGTCGACAATCTGGATGACGCCGTCTCGCCCAACTCCGTAGGGCAAATAGACGCGATTCACTTTCGGTCCCATCGAGATCGGACCGTGTACGCCGCCAGGAGGATTCTTAGTGCCTTCGTAGCAATTTAAGCGGGGATCGGATTCGCAGCTGTGCGCTGTCTTGATGTCGGCGGACGGCTCTTGCCCGACAAGCCCGTAATCGCGAATGTAAACCGGTTTTCGCGGTTCGCTTAGATCGTAAATCTTGATGTGCTGCAGCGAGCCGCTTTGATGCCAGCCGTCCCCCTTGCTGCCAGCGACCAGATAGGCAATGCCGGTGTCGCATTCCCACCAACTCTTATGCGTGTTGCTCAATCCGCTCACGACGGTGACCACGAATTTTGGCGATGCCGGATCGGTCACATCCCAAATCTGGTGGGTCTCGTTCGGACCGACATTGCCAAACGCGCGTAGCAGATACCATTTTCCCTTCTCTCCGTGCGGCAGCACCGCGCCGCTGCAGACCCGAACCATCTGCGCGCCGCCATTACCGACGTCGCCAGGTGGACCCGGAATGTGAAATAGGAATTTCGGGTGGTGGATATCGGTCACGTCGATAATCGAGGTGCCATTGGATTCGACCTTCCCGCTCAAGGGATTGAGCATGCTCCCGGTCAGATTACCAAGATATAAAATTTCGCGGCCGTTCTGGTCGATGACCAAAGGCTGGTAGATCGGTCGGCCCTGATTGTCGTGGAAACCCTCAACCTTCATGTTCCAGATTGATTCCTGGTTCCAGGGGTTCGGAGGCGGCGGTCCTGAAAGGTCCTGGCCGACGGCGCCTGATGCATTTTCGGTGTTGGTGATGGTTGGAATGTTTGGTCCATCGGGCGGGACTTGTGCACGCGCCGGTGCAGCCAGCGCGATCGCAACCGAGAACAACGGGGCGAAGGCTCGGATCAAGGAATAGTCCTTTCAGGTCGGTGCATCTCGGCAGCCCAACGCCGCCTGTCAGTGCCAGTTCCCACCGTTGTTACCCGCGATTGTAGCCTTCATTATGTCCCCCTGCGGCGCGAAAGCGGGCTGCAAGAAAATAAGGCATGACGCTAGCCGCGCCGCCAGGCGTTCCGACCGACGTCATGCAAACGTTGAATTGCAGGGTGGTGACCGCCACCTCGAATCCGGAGTTTCTCAGCAGCTGCTTAAAACTGGTCAAACGCCTGGCGGTAACTCAGGCGAGTGACGTGAATGCCGCCATACGAGATGAAGTGAAAAATGGGTCGACGGAATCCATTCCGTATCAACTAGTGCGTCGAGTTTCCAACCGGCGATGATTGGAAGCACACCGATCTACTCTTTATGAGGCGAGGTGAGCGAATTTCCGCCCAGTGAATTGTTTCTACGGCGCCGCGGTCGTAGGATCGATCGTCTTCTTCACTTCAGTGATCTTTGTTGCGGGAAAGCCGCTGATCTCCGCGTCTTTGCTCGTCCTTAGCCAGATAGATGCAGAAGGTGTTGTCGTCTGCGACGTAGCTCTCGACCCATTGAATGTCAGGACCAAGCTGGCGCAGAACTTCGTTCGATTTTGCTGCCGCTCCACGCAGCTGCTCGCGTTAGAATGTGCCGATCCTAGGACTATCGCGTTTCTATGATGAACTTCTTCATAGCCAATGTTTCTCCCTTTCACATCAATCATTAGCTTAGCAGGGTTCTACGCGAGCGGAACAGAGTCCTCGTTAACATGGAACGCAACGTCCAACACCTGCGTACGAGAAGACCACAACTTGCGTCTCACCGCAAGCTGCGCACTCGCATGATCGCGCTCCACTAACGGACATCGCCTGCAGTGCAACGCGTCCGACAACGAGTTTTTCCGGACCTGAATTTTTTGCCGGGCCGGGCGCCAGCGGATTGTGAGAATCCGCTCTCGCCCAGCTTAGCGTGTGGCCCTCAGCCTCAAATCTGATGACGCTGGCTCCTGTTCACATCATGAAGCAGCTCGAATAGTGATCTTAGCCTTTCAGCCGCGCCAACGTCTCAGCAAAGAGATGCTCAAAAGCGTACGGATCTACCATTTAGGTTTTTCTCCTCATCGGTTGCTTGGAATACCTCTGCCTTTGCGTCGCCTAAGGGCCGCCTGCAGACACTTCAGATTGCCAGCTGCAGCTCTGGCCGTTGCTACATCGAGGTAACGGCGGGCGGGAGTAAGGTGGCGCTGGGAGGCGGGGACCTTCGTGGGGGATGCAATCAATCGCGAAGAACTCAGCAACTGGCGATTTATTCCGAGCCTGCGACTAAAGTCTAACTTGGCGACGTTCCAGCAAGCGACGCTCCAGCAAGCCATGTATCATCCGCCAGCCAGAGCGGACACAGGAGTCGCGAAAAACGCGCCCACGGCGCGGCCCACAAGATGGATGATGAATTGGCGCGGCATTGGCGGGCGCGGGCTGGCTTAGGTCTGATTGGAGGCGTGCAACGCGTCACATCTCTGTGCGCAAAGCTCTGGCGACGGGCCCACAAGCCGCTTTTTTTCTGTTAGGACGCGTCGCCGGGCGAGGGCGGGCCAAAGATGGTCTCTCCTTGCAAGGGTAGTGCCGATAGCCGCGAGGTGAAGCCAGTCGGAAAGCGCAGTGCGAGAAACCCCGTCGGTTTATTGCCACGCACTCTTTGCTTGCAGGCCGTTCAGCATAGCCTGACAGGCTGCGACACAGAGAAGAAAGAGGGCCGCGCAGTACGCAACTCAGAGAGACAGCTATACCCGCGAGCTTCACTTCGCAACATCCTTTTGCTGCTCAACTGCGGGGTGCCGATGCAGTGGAACTTGGCGCGAGCTTCTTCATAAACCGGCATACCTGCGCCTTGCTGATGAAGATGAGCAGCGTCACAGCCGATCTTCGCGCAATGCCCGCACGAGCTCCCGGCTTCCAGCTAATTGGTTGACCAATCAGGATTGCCAACCTCTCCCCGAGGCTGCACAAGGCACCACACCTGTTCTGTTCGGCAACCCGGCGGCGGCCTGCGCTGCCGTCGACCGAAAGGCTGGTTGAGCGATCCCTTACGCCCCGGGCTCTACCCTATTTTCAGATTGACCCAGCGTCGGCGGCGCGACCACTTGTCCGAACGTCAAGCGTTTTCCAAATCAAATGACGTCATACCTAATGGCGTTGCTGATTATGTCTTCTGGCTCCGCCACGAGTTCGCCCGAGGCCGTTGCGCGGCAGCAACAGCTGCGGAGCATCTGCCGTTCGCCATGTCATTACCTAGTCGGCGCCGCGCCGTTGCCGCGCCCGCGGCGTATTTCCTGCTCAGCCTCACCGCAGTTGGGGGGAACGGCGACGGCGCGATTTGCCGTCTAACCTCAGGGCAAATCGCGCCGTTTTTGCGCTTTTTAGCGCGGTGTGGCTCCAGGGCCCCTTACCTCCCCCATGCCGCGCTAGAGGCGGCGGCGGAGCAACCCCTCGTGCCGCCGCCTCACTCTCATCCTCAACCATTTAGGCCGTGGTGTTGCAGCGACGCAGCGCGTCTCGAGCGGACCACGATCGGCAACACCATGGTGGAACCGAACGCTCCAAATGAGCCCAATTGATATTCCGTCAAGCTCTTGCACTATGGCCAACAGCGCCCTTCCCCAGACAAGCGCTCACGCGCTCTGGCTCGAGCACTGCCTGGCTCATGCGCTGTAGTTCGACACCGGCCGGTGGCCAACTAATATGGATGTGTCTAGTCAAACGCGTGCCAACGTTCTTTCGAGCATGGGATCCAAACCTTCCACGCAAGGCGATGACCGGCAGAACGCAGAGAGATTTCGATGCTGGCGGCTCCGCCGCCATTGCGATGTCATCATCCGACGCGCGCACGCGCCACCGAGGCGCAGATGACCGATAATAAGCGGTTCTTGCCCATACACGCGTCCCGCGGCTTCGCCTTTCCCGCGCCACCCGTGCTTGCGGGCGACCAGGTAATTTTGTTTTCTCGATTTGCGCAATATCTTGCGCTTTTGAGGGCCATGGATCCATTAGCCGCGGACGTCGAAGCCCGCGGCCGCGACGATGGTGTGTGACAAGTTAATTCCTCTCTAACCCCTCAAAGTAAACAAAATTAGCGTTCAGAATTCGCTGTGGGGCCATCATCAGAGGCGAGAGGTAGGCAGCAAACTGATCTCGCTGATAGTTGGGCGTAGCCGTTCATCGTGGGGGTGGGCGTCTTGTGAGTAACCAGACCAGCAAGACACAACATTCAGATTACGCGCCGAAATGGGCGCGCCCAATTGACGATGGGGCTGGCGATGAGCCTGATCCGGGCGTCGCCGAAGCCGGCGGTGCAGCCTTCCCGAATACCTTTATCGCATGCAGCCGGAGATCGACGATGAGCCTAGTTCGGACATCGCCGAAGACAAACAAGCGCTTGTCGTTCCCGAATACCTGCGTCGATTGCAGCCGGCGATGGTACCGCCGCCGAGGCGACTGGGGCGGCGCTTCTCATTCAGCAGCCTTGTTGTAGCGAGCGTCATCGGCGCCACGATCGTCGTGGCCGTGAGCGATGCACCCAAGTGGATCAGAGAACTCGGGGTGGCCAGGAGTTCGATCGACCCGATCTTCAGGCGTGCCGGCAATAGCCCACCGCCGGCAGAGCACGCCCCCCCGCAGTCGCACCCCGCTGGCGCTGGCGGCACTACCACGGCAACCCGCACAGCGCATACGCCGGCGGCCGCGCGGCCGGGGGGCGTCGCCGTTGGCACCGCGGCGCTGGAGCCTGCGCCGGCCGTCCAGGGCGTGAGCGATAGTGGAATTCGGCTGGGTATTTCAGCGCCGTTCTCGGGACCGGCCAAGGAGCTCGGCAGCCAGATGAAGCTTGGCATTGAGACCGCGTTTGCCCTGGCCAATGACGCGGGCGGCATCAATGGCCGGCAAGTGAAGCTCAGAGCGGCTGATGACGGCTATGAACCGGCGCGAACCGCGAACACCATGCAGGAGCTATACCAGAAGGACAAGGTCTTAGGCTTCATCGGCAATGTCGGCACCCCGACGGCGGAGGTAGCACTACCTTATGCGCTTAAGCAGCCCGCGCTCTTTTTCGGAGCCTTTACCGGCGCCGACCTGTTGCGGCGTGACCCACCCGACCGGTACGTCTTCAACTACCGGCCAAGCTACGCCGAAGAAACCAATGCGGTGGTGCGCTACCTAGTTAGAGTGCGCCACCTGCGCCCAGGACAGATCGCGGTCTTCGCCCAGCATGACGCATTCGGCGATGCCGGTTTCAACGGCGTGGCAAAGGCAATACGCGCTCTCCAGGGCGACGACGAGTCGATCTTGCGTCTCAACTACGAGCGTAACACCGTGGACGTCGATGACGCCGTCGCTCACCTGCGCGCCCATAGGGGCGCGATCAAGGCGGTCGTGATGGTCGCCACTTATCGGCCTGCAGCCAAATTTATCGAGAAGACGCGCGACCTCTATCAGGGGATGATTTACACCAACGTGTCGTTCGTTGACAGCACTGCACTTGCCGACGAATTGATGCTGCAAGGGCCGCGCTTTGCCAGCGGGGTGATTGTGACGCAGGTGGTCCCGGACATTGACAGCTATGCCTCGGCGGTTCTCAAATACAAGCACGCGCTCGCCAAATATCAAGGCGAGGAAGCGCCCGATTACGTGTCCTTCGAGGGCTATATCGATGGCGGCTTGTTGCTGGAAGGGTTGCGGCGCGCTGGCCCCCATCCCGACACCGAGAAGCTGGTCGATGGTCTAGAAAGCATCCGCAACTTCGACATGGGGCTGGGGACGCTCATCAGCTTCGGGCCGTCGGAGCATCAGGGCTCGCACAGGGTGTGGGGCACGCAGCTCAACTCGCAAGGACACTACGAGCCGATCGACCTGCAGTAGGTCGACCATCAATTTTTGCAACGAATGTCGCTGCAGCCTATGCAAAAGTAGAGTCCAACGACTGATTTGCCGGCGAGTTTATCAGCATTATGCAAAAATTTGCCTTAACCTTCGGCCGGAGCACGTCGCATTGCCTGAATAAAAATTGCTCTCTTGCTGATATGCCTTTCGTCGTCGAATTCTTCCTCGCCTTCGTTACCGTGCTCGGGCTGAGCGGCAAGCACGGCGAGACAAAGTCGCAAGCGTCCGATAAGAGAGCCTACGAGAGCCCGTCGGTTTTGCTCGGATACGTCACATCTGCAGTGCCACGGCGTGCTGAAGCTCAGATCAGCCGCAGCAACCGTCCAATATCCGATTGGCTTCGCGGCGTGAGAGGAACCAATGAGGCCTCAGAGGTCGGCCGGGATGATGTCTGCTTTTCCCGTGACTGATACGAGACCAAAATAGACGCATTGGGCCTCGCTTCATCGAGCTGCGGATCTCTGCGCGTGTGACACCGTATCTGTGGTGCAGTATCCAGGACAGAATCAGCCGCCTTCACTGAGCGCATTGTGACGGCGCTCAATGCCTGCTGGCGGATGAGCACGGGCGAGAAAACCTCATTAGAGGGTGGCGGTTGAGATCGACGTCACTTAGTCAAGTCATTGCCTCTCACGGTCGCACAGGAATCCCGGGGATCGGTCGATCCTTCCGCAATGTCTGCTTTCCGCTTAGTCAAATCTTGTGCGTCGACAGCAGCAGACTCGTCTCGGAATTCGAAATTCCCTTGATCAGTCGGATGCGTTGTAGCGTCTGATCGAAGGCCTCGAGACTCTCCACGCCGAGTTCGGCAACGATGTCCCAGCGACCGTTGGTCGTGTGCAGCGCTTGAACTTCCGGAATGCCGCGCAGCGACTTGAGCACGGCGGCGCTGTGCTCGCCGTCCACTGCTACCATGGTGATGGCGCGGACGCGCTGCGGTTCGGCTTCTGGCTTGAGCCGCACAGTAAAACCACCAATGACGCCGTCGGCGGTCAGCCGGTCGATGCGATTCTGCACCGTGCCGCGCGAAACTTTGAGCAGCTGTGCCAGGGTCGCCACCGGTAAGCGCGCGTTTTCACGAAGAAGCGCGATGAGGCGCCGATCGGTATCATCCATCGTCCACTCGACAATATGCCAAGATTTCCTGACGATTCGTCGCACCTATAGCGCATTTTGTCAACAATGCATACTTTTCATTAGCCAGCTACTGGTCGAGTGTCACGCGTCGCCGCTCTGTTCTCTGGAGGACAAGTTACCGTGCCTTCGAAGCCTTTGTTGCTGTTGACTGATCCCGCGCATTTCGAGGTGACCTACGCAATCAACCCCTGGATGCAGCCCTACGTCTGGGCCGAGAATCCGTCAGGCCACTTGGCCGCGGCCCGGCGCAGCTTCCAGTCGCTCGCGGCAGCGCTCATCTCTGCTGGGACACGGCTCGAGATCATGCCCGGCGTTGCGGGCCTACCCGATATGGTGTTTCCCGCAAACGCAGCGATCGTGCTCGACCGCCGTGCTCTGCTCGCCCGGTTTCAGCACCCTGAGCGCCGGGGCGAAGAGCAGCATTTTCAGGCCCACTTTAAGTTTCTGATGGAGCGCGGTCTCATTCTCGATGAAGTCGCGCAACTTCCGCCAAATTGTTTTCAGGAAGGCGCCGGCGACTGCATTTGGGACCTCGCCCGCGGGCGGTTTTGGGCCGGCTACGGTCAACGTTCGACGCGACAGGCGGCGGCGGAAGTTTCGGCCTTCTTCGGTCGGGAGACGACGGCACTCGAACTTGTTTCGCCGCGGTTTTATCATCTCGATGTCTGCTTCTGCCCATTGAGGGGCGGTGAGATCTTTTACTATCCACCAGCGTTTTCCGCGGCGTCGCTTGCCGCGATCCGCGATGTGGTAGCGCCTGATGATTTGATTGAGGCGACGGACGAGGACGCCGCGCGCTTCAACGTCAATGCCATAAATATTGATGACCATTTGGTGATGGCGAAAGCTTCGCCCGACCTGGTATCGCGACTGGCAGAACGCGGCTACCAGGTCAGCCAGGTTGATCTCCTGCCCTTCATCATGGCCGGCGGCGGCGCCTATTGCATGACCTTACGTCTCGACATCCGCAGTGCCGAACGCTCGTTTCTGCGCGCTGCCGAGTAATGCGGTGACCTAGGTCGAACGGAGCGAAGAGGTGCGAAATGAATGTAATGTTGAAAGATCTTCCACCCGCTACGCGCGATAGCTATCGCGCCCTTGAGTGCCAATACGGTACGTCCAATTACAAGCCGTTCGATGTCGTGCTTGCCCGTGGCCACGGCGTCTGGGTTTGGGATATCGATGGGCAGCGGTACCTCGACTGTCTGTCGGCATATTCCGCGGTCAACCAGGGGCATTGCCACCCGCGCATCCTGGCGGCGCTGACCGAGCAGGCCTCGCGGCTCGCCATCACCTCGCGAGCGTTCATGAACGACCAACTTCCGCTGTTTTGCAAGGAACTCTGCGCTGCCACCCATTCACACAAGGTTCTGCCCATGAACTCGGGCGCTGAGGCGGTGGAAAGCGCAATCAAGGTCGCGCGTAAATGGGGCTATGAGGTAAAGGGTGTCCCGAAAGGACGAGCGGAAGTCATTGTTTGCGCGAACAATTTTCACGGCCGCACCCTGACCATCGTCGGCTTTAGCACCGATCCGAGCGCGCGGGGCGGCTTCGGCCCCTTTACCCCCGGATTCAGCCGCGTCGTGCCCTTTGGCGACGTCACCGCGCTCGAAGCGGCGATCACGGCCGATACGGTCGCCTTCCTGGTCGAGCCCATCCAGGGCGAGGCGGGAGTGATCATTCCCCCCGCAGGTTATTTCGAATCCGCGCGCGAGATTTGTACACGCCATAACGTCATTCTAATTCTCGACGAGATTCAGACTGGACTCGGTCGCACCGGCCGGCTCCTCGCCGAAGAGCATGAAGGCATCGAGGCCGATCTCACCTTGGTCGGCAAGGCGCTGTCAGGTGGCTTCTATCCGGTGTCGGCAGTACTTTCAAATGACGAAATTCTTGGCGTCTTGAAACCGGGTGAGCACGGCAGCACGTTTGGCGGCAACCCTCTCGCCTGCGCCGTCGCGCGCGCGGCGCTCAAAGTGCTTATCGAAGAGGGCATGGTAGACAACGCCCAGGCGATGGGAGCACGATTCCTTGCCGGCTTGCGCCACATCGACAGCTCCGCCGTGAAAGAAGTGCGTGGTCGCGGCCTAATGATCGCGATCGAACTTCACCCCGAAGCGGGCGGCGCCCGGCGCTACTGCGACGCCCTACGCTTGCGTGGGGTGCTATGCAAAGACACCCACGACCATACGATCCGTGTCAGTCCCCCACTAGTGATCACCCGCGACGAAGTAGATTGGGCGCTCGAGCAATTCGAAGCGGCCTTGAGGCATCCCGAAGCGGGTTAGCAAAACGTCCGCTTTTGATGCCGTGGGTGCAGCGGACCGCCGAGAATAGGTAGACGGCGCATGGTTACGTGAAGGCTTCCGCTGTCGTATTCCGTTGCTGATGCTGTTGTTGCGAAACACTTGGATGCGCTGGGCAATCAATCACGGACGGGACACCCAGGCGTCAGCCACCCAGGGTAGGACCGGCTCTAGACAGCCCGACTGATCACGGTTGCGCCACGGTGTGCATTTCAAAAACGGACGGAAGCCGGCCGCTTCTTTGCCGCGCGTGCCGGTCCATGAGCACCGCCAGAAGTGTCGCAACTTATCGCTGCGAATGTGGTGACCCTAATTATTGCTCTCTGAATGTCGCGCTCTTCAAATCTGAAAATTCTTCGAATTTCTTGCGCATTGCTGGTCTCTGCCAAGCTTGAGGCTTGAAGATGAACCCGATTGCAAGAAAACTGTGTTGACGTTGATGATTATGATCGCCGCACAGGCTGTGCCGACAGCAGGGGAATCGATGGGCTGGCGCACAATCCTTGCCCCGATCCGCAGTCTCATGGATGATCGGGCAACGCGAATTGTGAGCCGGGAGACCCGATGATCGGCACGGCCTCGGTCACGAATTTTCCTCGCCTTCAATGCCTGAGGACGCGCCACATCTTGCAGCTTTCCGGTCGGAGTTTCGACCTCGAAGAGCCCATTGGGGCAGTACCCCCGCCGTCGGCCTGGCATAATGCGTCGGCCATTGAAAAACTGTAAATGACCCAAGCATGAGCCGGCAGGCAAGGGAGAATAGCTCGCGCGAGGTGAGGAGCAAAAGATCGCGCCCAACTCGCGTGACTGATTTAGCCTTGAAAGCACCTTATCTGGTAATCTCCGCGGTCTATTGACCAGGCAGCTGGCCGCGCTGGTACAACGGCACAACACTCGACGCTATCGATCTAAACCATTGTATAGGTATGTTCATCAAGCTTTATGCGATTAACATTTACTCCGCCAAGGATTGCAGAAGCAGAAAATTAAGGAGGTTCAAATGTTGAATTGGAAAGCAACTGTGCAGCTTGTCGCTATAATGATGCTTCTCTCGATCGGATTCGTTCTTTATCCCCAAAACCGTGCAAACGCGGCTAAGTTCTGTGCGGAGTTAAGAGGGGCAACAGCGACAGGACACCCCAACTGTTCATTTTCGACGCTTAGCGCTTGCCGCGCGCACGTAAGGGCGGGAGGGGGCGGACACTGTTACAAATTGCGCCACTAAGCATATCATCTGTAGTCAGCGACTTAATGCCCGCGGAGCGGAGAACGTCCGACCGAGGCAAGCAAAAGACGTTCCCGTCACAACACCCACGACTGGAAGTGCCAGAACGTGCCGAGTCTGGTGTGACCAACGTTCGCGGCTGGCACAAGCTCGCGCCGCTGAACGTTTCGATGAGCTCGTCGACGTGCCATCAACGGCTGAGGATGGCACCCTTCTTGGAAAGGGTGCGCACCATTGTGTAGGGATCAGGCCCCGATTGCCGTAAGGCGAGCGCCGTTCGGATCGAGGCGCTGTGCATTTTCTGGTGGCGCCGCCTTGTCGCCGAGGTTGCAAAGCTCAGGCGGCCTGCAATTCCAAAAACCGGCGGGTACGCTGCTGGTGGCGTGAAAAGAAGTTGTCATTGACCGTGGTTAGCGGCTACGGCCATGCCACGCTAGCCGTCGGGCACGGCTTGCTTGTTGTGACCGCTGGACGCCCGCTCGTTTTCCAATTCGTACCCTTCTTTCAGGCCGGCTCCGATTCCTTGCAAGCATTGTTGGCTAGGAGTGGTCAGTAGGGTCGAGGACTGGCGCGCCGGTTTAGGTCGAAGTTCGTGTTCACTGTTGTCTCGCCCTTTCGTCTGCGAGTGTCACAGTATCTCGACCCTGCCACGTTTCCAGTCCCCGCCACGTCGAACGCCGTGTGCGGCTTTCCCGCGCGACGCTCACCTGTCTGCTTCACCTCAAGGTTTATGGGACCTATCCAACCAGAGCGACTTTCGTCAGCGGCCTGCGAACCCTGTAGCAGTTGAACAGCTTCAGGTCTTCATAAAGCCACTGCCTACTCCACCGCTTCCAGCCGAAGCCCTTTCGCTTCCGAGCCCGCATCATGTGGCGCCGGACCTTCTTCTCCACCCAGTCTTTGATCAAGCTGAAGCACTCGCTGGAGTGCCCGACCGCGAAGTAATTCACCCAACCTCGTAGCACCGGATTGATCAACTGTACGACCCGGCCAACTGGTTGAGATTGATAGCAGCGGAACACATCCTTGAGCTTCCGCAGCAGCGCCGTTCGCTTCTTGAGCTTTGGCGTGCATTGCGCACGCCAGACGCCCCCTCTGCTACGGATGCGGCGAAAATCGAATCCCAGAAAGCCGAAGCTCTCGCCCCGACCGAGGTCCACGATCCGACTCTTCTCTTCATTGATTTCAACTTGGAGATTGGCCAACTCTTCCCGTAGCCGTTTCTCTACCGCCGTCAGCAGCCAATCATGTCGCGGGTGGGCATCAATCAAGATCACCAGATCATCGGCGAAACGCGCGTACTCGATCGCCGTGTACCTGCCGTAGAGTGTTACCTCCTTTGCTTGCTCAAGCATACGGTCCACCTCGTTGAGGTAGATATTGCTGAGCAGGGGGGAGACCACACCGCCTTGAGGGACGCCACGTTGACCACTGGCTTTCAGCATGATCTTCAGTAAGTGCATCACGTCATCGTCGTTGACTCGCTTTGCAACCTTGGCCAACAGACGGTCATGCCGAACGTTGTCAAAGTAGCTCCGCAAATCGAGATCTAAGACGCGTGTCTTGTACCGAACGATCGCGTGGGCCACGCGGTCGACCGCTTCATGAGCTGTCTTCTTCGGGCGGTATCCAAACGATCCCGGTTGGAAGTCAGCCTCAAAGATCGGCTCCAAGATGAGCTTGAGCGCTCCTTGCACCACGCGGTCCCGGATCGCAGGAATTGAGAGGACGCGGACTTTGCCCCCGTCCTTCGGTATCTCCTGCCTCCTGGCCGGCAATGGCTTATAGGTACGCTGAACAAGCTCGTCCCTGATCTGCTCGAGGAAAGCGCCTACGCCGTGCGCCTCGATGGCCGCGAAGGTGACCCCATCTACGCCGGGGGCACCGTCGTTTTCTTTGGCCACCGCATATGCCTTGCGTAGCGTCTCCGTCTTGCAGACATGGACGTACAAGCCCCAGAAACGCCAGGACGTCTCAGCCTTCGCCTTGACGTATAGTCTCCGCCTCAGGTCTTGCAGACTAATGGACGCCTTTCTCATCTCGTCCTTGCCTTCCCGATTGAAGGAGACATCACAAACAGCAGGGCCCCTTTGCTCCGCGGGCGTTAACCCACTTCGTCGCTACTACGGACCCGTCCGCCACCCTCTCGCCGTCAATCGATTTCCCGGTTGAGCCGGTTATACGATCTACCCTGCTCCGGTGATTTCGCACCGGGACGAGGAGGGCTTCTCCAGTTCCTGATATGTCCTTGCCACCGTGCTGTCGCTTTCACCCCGCCGAGGTAAAGGTGTCGCATCGGTCAGATTTCGACACCCCATGCTGCCTTCGCCTTTGCGTTGCAGGCTCGGCCCTCGGATCCACTCATTTTCGAGGCCACTTTGCGTTCACCGTCGTTACGGCCCGGTGACTCGTAATCTCCCCAAAGGAGACCTTGTCGATAGGCTTCAGGATTTTGGTTTTCCGCCACCCTGCTATCCGAACTACGGAGCTTCTGACTTTTGCCCCGGCAGGTTTACCTCCTGCTGAACACATCAGTCTTAACTGGACACACAACGCAGCATGCGGATTTTCCGCACTGCGCTGCGCGGCTGGAGCTCGTACTTCAGCCACGCGACGCCGCCCGGCAACAATATTTGTACGCTACTTCGCGCTCGCTCACCGCGATCATCCGACGCGCCCAGGTCGATAACAGCGACCTCGCCGTCTTCTTCCGGCGGCGGCCAGTCCATGCCATCGCGTGCTACGGCGGGAGCGAGACAACCAGGTGATTTTTTTGTGTCGAGAAAGGAACCAATCCCCCGCCCCGGTGCCTTATAGGACATTGGCCCTTTGTCGCAGGGGGGCTTTGCACACCGGGGCTGCTGTGCAGTGGAGGGATCATGCTCGCGCAGACACACGAGAGAAACGCCTTTCTGGCGGAACTGAATCCATCTGAATTTGGCATGCTGCGCACGCATTTGGCGCATTTTGAGATGCGCGCGGGGGAATCCCTGCACTACTTCGGCGACCTGATCGAGGACGTGGTCTTTCCGCATTCCGGGCTCGTGGCTCTGACCATGCCGCTCCACGACAATCCTGGCGCCGCGGCAATCCTCATCGGACGAGAGGGCATCGTGGGCGCAGTTCCAGCTACGGCCTCAGCACCGGCGACCTCGGACGCCGAGGTCCATATCGGCGGAACCGCCTCCCGCATGCCGGCGGCCGCTTTCCGCTACGTCGTCGATCAGAACACGACCATCCGGCGGCGATTGGCGCGCTTCACCCATGCGATGCTGGCGCACGCGCAACAGACCGCGCTCTGTCACGCCAATCACTCGGTCGAGGCGCGCATCTGCCGGTGGTTGCTCGAGGTCCAGGACCGCAGCGGCAGCAGCAAAGTCCCACTGACACAAGGCACTTTGGCACAGATGTTAGGTGTCCGCCGCACCACCGTCACACTGGTGGCTGGGCGCCTGGAAGCAGCCGGCGTGCTCAAGTGCCGCCGCGGCTACGTGCAGATCATGAGCCAGGAGGAACTGGCGCGCCACAGCTGCGAATGCTACGAGCGCGTGCGCAGCTACATGGTGGTGCCGCCCAGCGACGCTGCCTTATCGTCTGATGTGCGCGACCGGTCGGGCCGGCTGCCGGGGCGCTCCGGCACCATTCCACGGAACTGAGCTCGATCGAGCACTGGCCCTCTCTTTGCGCGTGGGTCGCGCCATTGCTCGCTTGTGCCGCTGCACCTGCGGCGTGAGCGCTGCGGCGCGCCGCCACGAACTGGCACGGGTCACGCAACCCGGATCACGATTTTCCCGAAATGGGCACCCGAGGCCATGTGGCCGTACGCGGCTTGCGCATCACCGAAGTCAAAAATCTTGTCGATCACCGGCTTGATCGCGCTCGCTTCGATGGCGCGGTTCATCGCCATGAACATTTGCGTCGAGCCGACCGAGATGCCCTGCACATTGGCGCGGCGGGCAAAGATCAGCCCCGGGTTGAGTTCGGTCGCGCCGCCGCTCAACCCGCCAATCAAGGTGACCCTCCCGCCAACCCGAATCGCGCCGAATGAACGCGTCAGCGTCGCCGCGCCGCCGACTTCGACCACATGGTCGACGCCGCGGCCGCCGGTGAATTCCATGGCCGCCCTGTCCCACTCCGGAGTGGTTTTGTAGTTGATGCCGTGCGCGGCGCCGAGCGCTTTCGCCCGCTTGAGCTTCTCGTCACTCGAGGAGGTGATGATCGCGGCGATGCCCATGGCGCGTGCGAACTGCAATCCAAAGATCGAAACTCCGCCGGTGCCCTGCAGCAGCACGGTGTCGCCGGCCTTGAGCTTGGCGTGCTCGACCATGGCGTGCCAGACGGTGACCGCGGCACAGGGCAACGTCGCCCCCTCCTCGAACGAAAGATGCGGCGGGATTTTCACCACGCCCTCCTCTTCCAGCACGGCGTATTCGGCCAGCATTCCGTCAATGCCGCCGCCCAGCGCGCTCCTGTGCACGTCGGATGCGGGATCGCCGCCCGGCCAGCGTTGGAAGAAATTACCGGCGACCCTATCGGCGGCCTTGACCCGGGTGACACCCGGTCCCACTGCGAGCACTTCGCCGGCGCCGTCTGACAGCGGAATGATGTTGTCCTTCACCGGCATGCGGTAACTGCCACGTGCGATGCCGAGGTCGCGAAAATTGAGCGAACAGGCGCGCACCTTGACCAGAACCTGCCGGTAGGCCGGCTTTGCCGGATCAGGGCGGTCGACCTGCTTCAACGCCTCTACCCCGGCGCCGCCCTTGGCCAATTCGTAGGCTCGCATGACGTTCTCCCCGTTGTCACCATTCTGATGGTTAAGTTCGTTGACTTTGTCGCCCCATGCAACGAGGGCGGCGGTTACGGCCGCCCTCGCGCCGTTGAAATTCATCGCTGGCTATTTGCCGATCACGGCCGCGGCCGCCTTGCAAAGCACTTCGTCCTGCGAACCGGTGCCGCCCGAGCAGCCCACACCACCAATAATCTTGCCGTTCTCCACCAAGGGAATGCCGCCGCGCGAGGCGATCACGTCGTCAAGCGAGAGAATGTAGTGAAAGCCGAACTTCTGCACTGCGTTCTCGAAGGCCAAGGTTTCCCGGCGATAGCGGGCGGCCGTGCGGGCTTTATGTTGGGCAATGGAGATCGACGCCAGCTGGGCGCCGTCCATCCGCGCAAATGCAACAAGATCCCCGTTGGGATCGACGACCGCGAAGTTTCCCGGCCAGCCTCGCTTTTGCGCCTCGGCAACGGCCGCCTGGATCACCGCTTGAGCTCTTTCCATGGTGATCGGCGTGCCGAACGGAACGTTGAACGGCATTTTGTCTGGGACGGCGTTAAGATCGGGCGCTTGGGCCTGCGCAATCCCGGCGGCAAGCGCGCTGGTGGCCAGCAATGCTGCAGCATATGCACGTAACTTCATCGACTTTCCTCCCTCATCTGCGGCGTGGTGTGCGAGCGGTTGCCCCCAAGCGATCCTAGCCGAAAATACGCGGCGCATACCAGCGAGCTTGCGCGGCAGAGCATAGGATATCATGCGGCGCTGCCGCCTCGCCGCGCGGCGCGAAGAACCTGCGAACACCCTCGTCAGAAAGCTCCATGACCTGCGGTGCCCGCCCGCCATTCCGATTGCGAACGCATGAGCCCGCTCGCAGAAGTTCGAGATAGATGCCAATGTGGTATTGAGGCTGCTGCCCGACCTTCCATCACTGCGATGATCGCAACCGCAGTGCCGGCCGCGATCAGGCCGTATTCAGTCGGGATTGCTCTATGTTTTCGCTTCCTTTCGTCGGGTGTGCCCCGTGCGCACAAGCCCATCGCGCGCATCGGCCCGTGCGCTTGCGTTCTATCCGAGTGGGGACGAAAAATGGGTGCAAGACCCGGCAGATTAGCTTTGCAAAACGACAAGGTTCTGTGATGCCGCCGGCTAACCCGGCGGCATGCGGGAAAGTTGTTTCTGAGCTAACTCGTCCAGATAATCGCGCCAATATTGCTCGCGATTTCGGCCAAGCTCCAACAGATAATCCCAGCTGAAAATTCCTGTCGAGTGCATATCGTCGAAGATCAGACGCACCGCGTAATTGCCGACCGGATGCAACTCCAAAATCTCGACGTTCTGTTTGCCGGCGACGGTGCGGCGCTCGCTTGGCGAGTGCCCCTGAACTTCGGCGCTTGGGCTGCGCACCCGCAGGTATTCGGCGGCAAGATCAAAACTTTCGCCGTTGTCGAAAGCGACGGTGAGGACTCTGCGGTCCTTGTGCAATCGCAATTCGGTCGGCCAGGGATTGCTCATTGGCATGCCGTTATCATAGCGCATGAGGCTCCGCGGTTCGCCATCGCAATCGTCGCGGTGGCCGCGCGCCCCGCGTCCAATATTCAGAAGGACGGTTGACCGGCAGCGCGGGCCACCTCACCGCGTCCTGCCGCGTCCGATAAGATCCGTCGAGTGAAGTGGATCAGCGAGCGCGGGATCAATCGAGCGAGATGTGGCCGTCGAGGATCACCTTGCGCCATTTCTCATACTCGGTCTTGGTGAAGACGGCGCCGCCCTCGAGGCTCGTGCCTCGCGGTTCGATGCCGAACTTGGCGAAGCCAGCCTTGAGCTCCTCAGACTTAAGCGCTTTTTCGACCGCGCCGTTGACCTTGGCGAGCACGGGCGGCGGCGTGCCCGCGGTGCCGTACAGACCGAGCCAGACCTCGACGTCGAAGCCGGGAATGCCCTCTTCCTGCAGGGTCGGCAGATCGGGATAAACCGGCGAGCGCGTCTGCCCGGTGGTGGCCAGCGGAATGACGCTGCCCTTGGCGGTGAACGGCAGCGCGCCGGCAATGCTGGAAAATTCCATCTGAATCTTGCCGCTCATCAGGTCGATGAATGAGGGGCCGACACCCTTATAGGGCACGTGCGTGGCTTCGATGCCGGTGCGCTGCGCCCACAAGACGCCGGCAAGGTGCGGCGTGGTGCCGACCCCGGCCGAACCGAAATTGAGCTTGCCCGGATTTGCCTTGCCATAGGCGACGAGCTCCGGATAGGTCCTCACGCCGAGCTGCGGCGAAACGATCAGCACGTGGGGCGACGAACAGACGATCGAGATCGCAACCAGATCCTTGAACACATCGTACGGCATGCTGGTGTGCAGAGTCTGGTTGATGACGATCGAGGGATCGATCAGCACCATGTTGTAGCCGTCCGGCGTTGCGTGCGCGACTTCGGTCACGCCGACGATGCCGCCCGCCCCCGGCTTGTTTTCCGCCACAACGGTCTGCCCCAGCACGTTGGTGAGCTCTTTCGCCAGCTCCCGTCCGGCGAAATCGACAATGCCGCCGGGATTGTATGGAAGGATCAGGTGAATGGGGCGCGACGGAAAGGTCTGTGCGCGCCCCGGCGATGCCGCGGCAGCAAAGGCGAGGGTGGCCAAGAACAGGACGCGCACGGCGCTTTTGACGGAATTCATCTCGATTTTCCTCATTGTCGGCCTCTCAGCGGCCCACATTCTGTGGCGGCCGCGTCAAAAATTAAGCCACGCCGCGCGCCTGCGCGATCATTTCAAGGAGCCTGTGGGGCGTGATCGGCATCTGCCCGATACGCACGCCAAACGGCGAGAGCGCATCCTCAACGGCCGAGATCACGGCCGCCGGAGCGGGAATGACGCCGATTTCGCCGACGCCCTTGACGCCGAGGGGATTATGCGGCGATGGCGTCTCCTTGTAGAGGGTCTCGAAGTTCGGCAGTTCGGTCGAGGTCGGCAGCAGATAATCGGCGAAATTGGTGGTGACCGGCTGCCCGTCGGCGTCGTAGCCCATCCATTCGAACAGGCTGTTGCCGATGCCGTGGGAAATCCCGCCGTGAACCTGGCCGTCGACGATCATCGGATTGACGCGGCGGCCGGAATCCTGGATCGCCATATAGCGCAGGAGGCGCACGCCGCCGGTCTCGATATCGACCTCGGCCTCGGCGACGTGGCAGGCGTTGGCGTAGGCGAGCTGGTCCACGCGGAAGGTGACGTCCGCCTGCAGCCCCGGGTCGATCCCCTTGGGGAAACCATAGCCCGGCGCACCCTTGAGAATACGCGCAAGCTCGCCGAGTTTGATGCTCAGCTGCGGCGCGCCCACGACGCGAATCTCGCCGTCGCAGATTTCCAGATCCTCCTCCGCGGCTTCCAGCAGGTGGCTCGCCAGTTTTCTCGCTTTCGCCGCAACCGACTGCGCTGCGATATGGACGGACGACCCGGCCGTCACTGTTTGCCGGCTGGCAAAGCCGCCAAGGCCGAGCGAAGCGGCGCCGGTATCCCCGGCAATCACCGTCACATCCTTGGGGCGCACGCCAAACGTCGCCGCGCAAATCTGCGCCAAAGCGGTAGCGAGCCCCTGCCCCATGGCCGCGGCCCCGGTCGAAACAACAATCTGCCCGGTCGGCGAGACCCGCACGCTGCCAAACTCGAACGGGCCGCGGCCGGTGCCCTTGACGCCATGGGCGACGCCCATGCCGAGATAGCGGCCGTGTGCGCGCGCCTCCGCCTGTCGGCGCGGAAAATCGGCCCACCCGGCGTGCCGCAAAATGTCGGCCTGGCAGGCCGGATAATCGCCGCTGTCGTACTGCACCATCTCGCCCGCGCGCGTCTTGAGCGGCTTTGTATACGGCATCTTTTCCGCTGGGATGAGGTTGCGGCGGCGCAGTTCGGCGCGGTCGAGCTTGAGCGTGCGCGCGAGCGCATCCATCAGCCGCTCCATCACGAAAGCGGCCTGCGGATAGCCGGCGCCGCGCACCGAGGAAACCGGCGCCTTGTTGGTGTGGACGGCAGCCACCTCGACCGCCAGCGCCGGCACCATGTAGGGGCCCGTGAGCGTGGTTGCCGAATTGTAGGGAATATTCACGTCCTGCAGCGCGTAAGCGCCGATATCGTGAATGAGCCGGCCGCGAATGCCGCGCACGCGGCCATCGGGATCGGCAGCAATTTCGATCGACCAATATTGGTCGCGCTCCTGCGCCGCGTTGGTGAAGTGCTCGCGGCGGTCTTCGATCCATTTGATCGACCGGCGGAGCAACGTCGCCGCGGCGACCACGGCCACGTCTTCGGGATAGACGCACAATTTGGGCCCGAAGCCGCCGCCGACAGCGGGCGTCGCCACACGCAAGCGGCTTTCGTCGAGCTCGATGTAGTCGGCGAACGCGTAGCGCAGATCGTGGGCCTTTTGCGTCGAAGCCCAGACGTTGGTTTCGCGGTCGGAGATTTCGGCCAAAATTCCGCGCCCTTCGATCGAATGCGCTGCACCGCGATGAAGCCACAGATCCTGGCGCGCAACCTGGGCCGCCTTCGCGAAGGCTGCCTCGACGTCGCCGAAGCCGACCTTGTAGGCGATGACCCGGTTGGAGCCTAGCTCGCGGCGCACGCCGGGGGCGTCCGCAGCTTCGCGGCAATCAGCCACCACCGGCAGCACGTCATAGTCGACCGCGATAGCCGCCGCCGCGTCCTCGGCCAAATAGCGGTCAGGAGCGATCACGATGGCGACCGGCTCGCCGACGAACGACACTTCGCCATCGGCGAGCGCGAACGGCCAGCTCTGCTCGAGTTGTGTGCCGGAATTCGACACACGCACCATGCGCCTGCGTTTGAGCACCGGAGCCAGATCATCGAGCGTGAGCACGGCGACAATTCCCGGCAGCGCCAGCGCCGCGCTCGCGTCAATGCTGCGAATGTGCGCGTGCGGATGCGGGCTGCGCACGAAGGCCGCAGAGCAAACTCCGGGAGAAAGAATATCGTCGACGAAGCGCGCGTGCCCGCGCAGCAGCGCCTGGTCCTCGATTCGCCGAACGCCCGTTCCTATTAATTCGCTCACGTGTGTTGTTCTCGCTGGAGCTTTGCTCTCGCTGCAAGGGTCTCGGCCGCGCCAGCGCGGGGGAGGCTAAGATCGCCGTCCACCAAACAGCGCGCGGATCTGCCGCCAGATGACACGCGCGATCAGCGAGAGGCCGGAGATCGGTCGCGCCGGCTGATCCGGCGGTGCTGCAGGCGCCGGCGGCGCGGCGGCGGGCTCCGACTTTTCGCCACCGCGTGCGGCTGTGCCCACAGCGGCCGCCGCAGTCGCAGCCGGTTGTAGAGGCGACTGCCCCGCCAGTTGCTTGCGCAGATTAGCAGCGAATTGGCCGACGATTTGTGCAGCCGTCCCCTGGATGATGCCGACGCCGCGCCCGTACTGGGCGACCGCGCCGGAGAGCATCAGGTCGGTGTGGATCATCACCCGCGAGCCCTCGCCAATCGGCTCGACATGGAAGCGGGCCGTCGCGTTCGCGGAGCCGCGCCCTTTGGCATCATTGCCCTGCGCCTTTACGTGCGCGCTGTGACTAACCTCATCGAGGTTGTCGATCTGCACGCGTCCGGCAAACGCCAGCGACACCGGCCCGAGGCGTACGGAAATTTTTCCGCGGTAATTCTGTGCGTCGACCACTTCAGTCAGCTCAGCGCCCGGCATGCACCGGGCGATGCGGGGAATGTCCATCAAGACATTCCAGGCCTGGTCCGGGGGGAGCGGCACGTCGAAAGAATTATCGAATTCCATAGAAATTTCCGCGCAAGGGACTGTCACCTTCAGGCCACAGGGAAATGCGCGACCCCTGATTTGAGGTTACTACTTGGTACTCGAAACACTTATAGGTCATGCAACTCGCCTACAATATCGGGTTTACCCCACGCTCACCCAAGCCGCGATGCTCGGTCAAATGCTGCGAGATTTCTGCTCGCTCTCCAACGCTGCCCTGGAGGAGCGCGCTTGTCGACAGAGAACACGCCTGCCACTTCGGCTGTGTCCCTGACCGGAATACTGCGTCGGCAAAGGTCGTTCATCACAGGATTTTCGCTTTCGGGCTTCGGACGCAGCCTTGGAGCGTTAAATGGGCGGGTCGCCGCGCGGCTTGCTCCAGAAGCCATCGCGCTTTCAGGTGACGGGGTCGTCAGTTATCAGCTCCGACGCACTCCTACCAATTCCGGCGCCCCGATTTTTTGCCAGACCCAGCGCGCGCAGGCGAACAATCGGTCATCGTCGTAGCGCTGCCCGACCAGTTGAATGCCGACCGGAAGGTTGTTCGGCCCGCGGTGGGTGGGCAGCGTGATCGACGGCGCATGCAACGCCGTCCAGATCGCCTGCAACCGGGGATCGCCCGTGGCTTCGAGGCCTTTCGGCGCCTCGCCAGGCACACACGGCACAAGCAGAACGTCATAGCTGTCGAACAGATTGGCGAGCAGCATCCGGCATTGGTCGAGGCGGCGCATGCCGGCAAGATACTCCTGGCGCGAGATGTGGCGCCCATTCTCGATGTAGCGGCACATTTGCGGCGACAGTTGTTCGCGCTGGTTGTCCCAGGCGAACGCCATGCAGGCGGCGCGCTCGTAGAACCCGACGGTGGTCCGCGCGATCACGTGCAGGCCGTTGAAGGCTTCGGGCAACGTGATCTCGCGGACCGAGGCTGCAGCTTTGCCGAGCCGGCTCGCCGCATCTTCGACGGCAATCTTGGTTTCTGGTTGCGTTGTGTCCCACAAATCCGTGCGCCAGAAACCGACGCGCGGGGACGCATCCACGCTGCGCGGCGGCTGCGGCTTGTCCATTCGCGCCACCGCAGTGAGCATCTCGAGGTCATCGAGCGAGCGGCCGAGCCAGCCGATCGTGTCGATCGAATCCGCAGCCGGCCAGGTGCCGGCCTTGTTGATCGTGTTGTAGGTCGGCTTGTAGCCGAAAACCCCGCAATAGGACGACGGCCGCAGGATCGATCCGCCGGTCTGGGTGCCGAGCGCCGCCGGCACCATGTGGTCGGCAACGCCAGCCGCCGATCCGCTCGACGAGCCTCCGGGCGTATGCGCGGAATTATGCGGATTGGTGGTTAGCGGTGGCGCGGCGCCGGCGAACTCGCAGGTGGCGGTCTTGCCGAGGATGAGCGCCCCGGCGCGGCGCAGCAGCGCCACGCAGGCCGCGTCGGCCGCCGGCCGATGACCGCGATAAATCGGCGAACCCATCCCGGTCGGCCGGTCGAACGTGTCGAAGGTATCTTTCACGCCGACCGGAACGCCATGAAGCGGGCCGCGAGACGGGGCACGATCGAGCGCGCGCGCCTGGCTCAGCGCCAGATCTGGATCGAAATTCACCCAGGCTTTGACGACGCCGTCACGCGCGGCAATGCGCGCGATGCAGTCGCGCACCACCGCCTCGCAGGTCGTTTCGCCGCCAGCGATCGCGCGTGCAATCGCGGTCGCATCGAGCTCGTTGAGCGGTGTCGACGCGCTCGCCGCGGTTTTGGCTGATGCTAGTGCCATGGCGCGCTCACCGACATTGTCATCCGCCAAAGCGAACGATGAAGTAAACGCCGAGCGAGGTTTTCTTTACGGAAAATGATCCCGCACATTCCAGTATCCTGATGCTCCGCTTTCGCGGAGCATGACAGAGTTCAGTTCTTTCCCGTGCGGCCGGCCGACGTGCCGGCGATCCGGCCGAACACCGTGCCCGAGGCCAGGCCGGAACCGCCCGGATAGTTGAAATAGAACAGACCGCCAACCAGCTCGCCCGCCGCGTAGAGACCGCGCATCGGCTGATAATCGGTGTTGAGCACTTCACCGTCCGTATTGATACGCAGTCCACCGAACGTGAACGTGACGCCGCAGGTCACCGCATAGCCTTCGAAGGGCGGCGTGTCGATCGTGTTCGACCAATTGCTCTTGTTGATCGCGAGCCCCTGCGTGCAGCGGCCGTCCTTGATGTTCGGATTGAACGGCACGTCGGTGCGCACCGCAGCGTTGTATTCCTTGATCGTCCTGAGGAACTCAGGGCCGTTCACACCTTCGAGTTTTTGCGCGAATTCCTCGATCGTGTTGGCGGTCACTTTGGTGATCTGCCGAATCTTGTATTCGTCGCGCTGCAGGTGCTTGGTCTTCTGATCGAACACCTGCCAGGCGAACTGACCCGGCTGCTCCAAGACCACGCGCCCATACTTGGCATAGGTGTAGTTGCGGAAATCGGCGCCCTCGTCGACGAAGCGCTTGCCGGTGGCGTTGATCAGGATCGAGAACGGATAGGAGTGCTTCTGAAACTGGTCGCCGACCGCAAGGTCGCCGAATTCGGGCGCGTTCATCTCCCATTGCACGGCGTGGCAGCCTGACCAGTTGCCGCGGGGCGCGGCGCCGATCTCGAGCGCCATGCGGATGCCGTCGCCGGTGTTGTAGCGGCTGCCGCGCACCTTGGCGAGATCCCAACCGGGTCCGAGATAGCGCGTGCGCCATTCCGGATTGGCTTCGAAGCCGCCGCAGGCGAGGACTACGGATTTGGCACGCAGCTCGCGCACTTCCCCATTCTGCCGCACGCGCACGCCCTCGACCCGGTTGCCATCGAACAACAGCTCGAGCCCGCGAGTCGAGTAGCGGATTTCGATGTCGCGCTTCCTCGCCGCCGCCGTGAGCATGTTGACGAGGCCGGGCCCGCCGCCGACGGACTCGACCGTCAGCCCGCCCCAGAATTTGAACTTGCCGTCGATCTTGAAGGCCTGACGGCCATAAATCGGAATGAGCCGCACGCCCTTTTGCCGCATCCAGTTGAGCGAATCAAAACTCCTCCTGACCAAGAGCTCGACCAGATCCGGATCGGCCCGGTTTTGCGTCACTCGCGCCATGTCGTCGAAGAATTGATCCGCGGTATAGGTGCCGAAATCAGTGGTTTCGATTTCGGCGGGCGTGAGATCGGGCACCAGCGTCTTGATATCCTCGACGCCGTCATAGGCGACGCGGATCGAGCCGGCAGTGAAGCGGCTATTGCCGCCGGATTCTTCCTGCGGCGCCGCTTCGCACATCACCACCTTGGCGCCCTCCTCCTGCGCCGCCAAAGCCGCGCAGAAGGCTGCATTGCCGGCACCAACCACGATCACATCCGCAACTTCGTTTGCCATTTTCTGTCATTCTCCTTTCCCTCCGCTTCTGGGGGACGCGAGGCGACGCAGCATGTTAGCGCGTTCGCCCCAGCATGCGTCGAAGCCGCCACCCAACGCTGTCCAACAAGCTTCGACGCGAGGCTGCAAGGCGAGCTTCACTCAGCTGCGGTCGCCGCGCCGCCATGCGCCTTCGACCAGCCGGCGGGATCCTTCATGAACTTTTCCACTTCCCTCAACTTGCCTTTGTCGAACTTGCCGCTCTTCTTGGCCACATCGAGAACGTCCCACCAGGTGGCGAGCGCGTGCAGGGTAACACCGAGATCGCCGAGGATCGTTTTTCCCTCCGGAAAGATGTCGTAGAAGAAGAACACGAACACGTGCTCGACAACGGCGCCCGCGCTGCGCAGCGCCTTGCAGAAATTCACCTTGCTGCGGCCATCGGTGGTCATGTCTTCGACCAGCAGCACGCGATCGCCCTCCTCGATATGGCCTTCGATCTGCGCATTGCGGCCAAATCCTTTCGGCTTCTTGCGCACGTACTGCATGGGCAGCATCAACCGGTCTGCCATCCAGGCGGCGAACGGAATGCCGGCGGTCTCGCCGCCGGCCACCGCGTCGAACTGCTCGAAGCCGACATCGCGCAGAATGGTCGCCACGCCGAAATCGACGAGGCTCTGCCGCACCCGCGGAAACGAAATGAGCCGCCGGCAATCGGTGTAGAGCGGGCTCGCCCAGCCGGAGGTAAAGATGAACGGCTTCTCCGCCATGAAGCGGACCGCCTCCACCTCGAGCAGCATTTTGGCGGTCAGCTCGGCCATCACCGCTTTGTCGAGGAAGGCTGTCATTAGTTGCTCCGTCTCCCATGCCTGTGGGTGCAGGGTCAGGGTAGCGGGTCTCACCCTAGCCTCCGCAGAAGGAGGCGGGAATCACGCCACCTTCCACTCGATCGTCTCGCCGCCGCGCCAAATCAGCGCGCGCTCGTCCGCGCCGGCAACCTTGACCTCTTCGGGCGCGGTCCACGGTGTCTCCTCAAGGGTGATGTGCTCCTCGTTCGGCGGCAGCCGATAATGCTTCGGCCCGTTGAGCGAGGCAAAGGCCTCGAACTTGTCGAGCGCGCCCTCCTCGGCGAAAATTTTTGCATAGGTTTCGATTGCCACCGGCGCGTTGAACATACCCGGAATGCCGTTGACCGACACCTTCTTGGCATAGGGATGCGGCGCCGAGTCGGTGCCCAGGAAGTAGCAGGGCGCACCCGAAGTCGCCGCCTTGCGCAACGCGGTTCGGTCGGCCGCGGTTTTAATCACCGGCATGACGTACATGTAGGGTTTCAGCCCGTGGCCGAACCAGTCAGTGCGGGTGAGCACCATGTGGTAGGGCGTGATCGTGCCGCCAACCTGCGGCGCCGCGCTGCTGACGAAATCGACGCCGTCCTTCGACGACAGATGTTCGAGGATGAAGCGCAGACCGGGGAATTGTCTAATCCACTTCGACAGATAGCGGTCGATGAACACCTTTTCGCGATCGAACACGTCGACCTCTGGATCGGTCACCTCGCCGTGCATGAGGAACGGCATGTCGACCTTCTCCATGCGCTCGAGAACGCGCATGACCTTGCCGTAGTCAGTGACGCCGGCCGCCGAATTGGTGGTGGCGTTGGCCGGGTAAAGCTTGACACCGGTAAACACACCCCCGCGGAAACCGCGCTCGACATCGTCGGGATCGGTGTCGTCGGTCAAATAGCACGTCATCAGCGGCTGGAAAGTCGAGCCCCTGGGCAGCGCCGCCATCACCCGCTCGCGATAGGCGATGCAGTCCGCAGTGGTGCGCACCGGCGGGATCAGGTTCGGCATGAGGATGGCGCGCCCAAAATTCTTCGCCGTGTGCGGCAAGACCGCCTTAAGCATCTCGCCGTCGCGCACGTGCAGATGCCAGTCGTCGGGTTTTCGGATGGTAATCCGCGTGGTCATGGAACCGATACACCTTGAGCCAAGATGGCAGCCGACGCGCGGTCCGCGCCGCGGGGAAGGAACGCATAGCATGCCGGCGGCTTCCAGTCGGAGGGCCGGGGGCCGCGATCAACTTGCGCGCACTGTAGCGATCGCATGTAACAAAATCAAAATTTTTTCCAAATTCTGTACGGCGGACGATAAAATCGAGTCCGGGAGCAGCTTTTGACGAAGCAGACATCGGCCGAATCGGGCGACGAATTTCGCGCCCTTGCCGGCGCGGCAATGACGCACTTCCAGGCAGGCCGGCTCGCAGCAGCCGAAAGCGCCTATCGAGCGGCGCTGGCGATCACGCCTGCCAACCCGGCGATGACCCACAACCTCGGAGCGGTCATGGCCGCTAAGGGTCGTCACCGCGCCGCACTGTGCTGTTTCGACGAGGCACTCCGGGCGGACCCCGGCTTTGTCTCGGCGCACTACAACCGCGGCGTCGCGCTGACTAAACTTGGCGAGACGGTCGAGGCGACCAAAGCCTTCGGCCGCGCCGCCAAACTCGAGCCGCAGCATTATTTTGCGCATCGCGCATTGGGGTTCCTCTGGTTGTCGCAAGGCGAGCGCGGGCGGGCGCTCGATCATTTCGCGCGCACCTACGAGCTGCGGCGTGGCGATGACCGGACCCCGATCGCGCATAAGTCCTTGACGACGGCGACACGGTTCAAGCTCGAGCATGACGCCGAGCAATTTCTCTACATCTCGCAGCACACACGGGAGCGTCAGCGCTTCGAATTGCTTGCGCGGAGCTACCGCGCAATCGCTGGGCAGATGGCGGATGAGGTGACCACGCTCGCCGCTGCGCAGATCGATGCGCTGGGCGATGACTACAACACGGCGATTCATCTGCGCGCCGCCCCTGAGGTCGCGGGCCGCGCCGTCAACGAACGAGTGGGGCGGGTGCCGCCGACCGGGCACCTCGATGCGCAGGGCGCGATCTGCGTCGACGATCTGCTTACGCCGCCGGCGCTCGATACATTGCGGCGGTTCTTGCTCCAAAGCACGATCTGGCACGACTTCTCCCACATCGACGGCTTCGTTGCGTCGTATCTGGAAGACGGGCTCGCCTGCCCATTACTTCTGCAGATCGCGGACGAGCTTCGCAGCGCATTTCCCGAGATTCTCGGCGAGCATCCTCTCTCTCAGGCCTGGACCTTCAAAGGCCTGCGGGCGCAAGCTGCCGTCGACGTGCACGCCGACGATGCCGCGGTCAGCGTCAATTTCTGGGTCACGCCGACGCAGGCCAATCTTAAACCCGAGCGCGGCGGACTGGTCGTGTGCCAGACGCCGCCGCCCGACAACTGGGAAGTCAGGGCCTACGATGCCGATCGCGGAAGAATTGTAACATTTTTGGAACAAGAGGCCAGAAACAGCCTTGTTGTGCCCTATTGCCAGAACCGCGCCGTGCTCTTTCGCTCGCGCCTGTTCCACCACTCGGACCGCCCTGAATTTGCCTCTGGCTACGAAAATCACAGGATTAACCTGACGCTGCTCTACGGGCAACGGTAGCGCGAATGATTGCAAAATCGGTGGGTTCCGCGCTGTTCCAAAATTGACACACAGCCCCGCGATCCCTATAGATGGCGGAGGTCAGAGGCTCCTGTCCCCTCGAGCTCAAAGCGATCAATGCCCCTCGAACTGACCGATAACTACACCAATGGCGCCCTGCGCAGCGGCGACGTCGATCCCTATCCGCAGCGGGTGGTTGGCGAGTTCATCGGCACGGTCGTCGCCAACACGGCGGTCAATGACGAGTACAAGCACATCGTCGTCAGGGTGCACCGGCATGCGCTGAGGGCCTATGCCGGGCAGATGTTCCACCTGTTGTGCCCCTCGCCAGACCGCGCCGAGGTTTACATGCGGCGGCCGATGAGCGTCTATCGCGTTGACAAGGCCAAGGAGCAGATTGAGTTCCTCTACAAGGTCGAAGGACGCGGCACCCGCGGCATGGGCATGCTCAAGCCGGGCGATGACTTCAACATCGTCGGGCCGCTCGGCCACGGGTTTGCGCTCGAGCCCTCATGGCGCCACATCGTGGCGCTCGGCCGCGGCGTTGGTCTGGCGACGCTCGCGCCTTTGTCGCAGCTTGCCGCCGAAAATAAGGTCGGCGTCACCGCGATCGTCTCGGCGCGCGATCCCGCGGTGATCATGTCACGGGACTTATTCGCGAGGCTCGGCGCGAAGACCATCACGGTGCTCGATTCCGACGGCAGCAGCGCTGTCGAGAACGTCCAGGCGATTCTCAAAGGCCTGATCGCGGACCGCAAAGCCGACGCGTTCTTCACCTGCGGCTCGAACCGCCTGCTCAAGCTGATGCAGCGGCTCGGCAAGGAGCACAATATTCCAGGCCAGGTCGCGATGGAGCAGATCATGGTCTGCGGATTCGGCGCCTGCTACGTTTGCGTGCGCACCTTCGAGGTTGACGGCAAGCGCGTGCTGCGGCGGGTCTGCCGCGACGGCCCGGTGTTCAACATGCAGGAGGCGGTGGGATGGTAGATCTTTCCGTCAAAATCGGCGCGGTCACGCTGCAGAATCCGGTACAGCCAGCGTCCGGCGCGTTTTCCTGGGAGTACAACGACGTCATTGATCTCAACCGGCTCGGCGCGCTGGTGGCCAAGACCATCTGCCGGGAACCGCGACTGGGCAACCCGACGCCGCGCATGGCCGAGACCGAGGCCGGCATCATTCAGTCGATCGGTCTGCCCGGCAAAGGCATCGAGTATTTCATCGAGCACATCGTCCCCGAATACGCCAAGTTCAAGCCGCCGCTGGTGGTGAGCGTCTCGTCGGAAAGCATCGAGGATTTCGCCGCGCTTGCCGAAGAGCTGAGCGTGCCGGACGTCGACGTGATCGAGGCCAACATCTCCTGTCCGACGCGCAACGCCACCGGCGGCAATTTCGCGATGCACGAGGCCTATACGCGCGATTGCATCACTGCGATGCGGGCCAAGACCAACAAGCCGCTGTGGGTAAAGCTCTCGCCCAATGCCGGCGACATCGTCTCGATTGCGCGGGCGGCGGAGGATGCCGGCGCCGACGCGCTGGTGATCGCCAACACCTTTCTGTCGCTGAAGATCAGGACAGACAATTTCCGCCCGGCGCTCGGCAACAAGTTTGGCGGGCTGGTCTCCCCGGCCTTAAAACCGATCGTGCTGCGCATGGTCTATCAGGTCGCCAAGCAGGTAAATGTCCCGATTATCGGCATCGGCGGCATCACCAAAGCCGAGGACGTCGTCGAATACATGCTGGCCGGCGCCAGCGCGGTCGGCGTCGGCTATGCCGGCTTTCGCAATCCGACGGCCTTGATCGCCATCATTGACGACCTCGAAGCCTGGTGCGACGAACGCGGCATCAAGAAGGTGACGGAGCTGATCGGCGCCGTTCGCGACCAGGACATGGAGGCCGACACGCTTGTCGCTGCTTCCGCCGGCATCTAGACCGAGCCCCAGTGAAAACTTCGGTCTAGATTGCCGTTCCACCCTGCTCTTGTTGATGTTTGCCGACAAGCAACATCATCGCCTTCGGACGAACAGATATTCAATCACGATCGCCGGCCTTGCTACATCAGACCCGATACAATATTGACGGTAAACGCAAGCACAGTCACGTTAAAGAAGAAAGACACAGCACCGTGTACGGTGGTCAGTCGACGAATTATTTTGCTGGTAATTTGAACGTCGGAGACCTGTGCGGTCATCGCCACCACAAGTGAGTAATAGAGGAAGTCCCAGTAGTCCGGCTCTTCGTTCCCGGGAAAAATAAGTCCGCCAATTTGATCGTCCGCGCCCCCGCCATAGAACTCGTGGGCATAATGCAGGGCGAAGATCAAGTGCATAAAAATCCAGGAGAGCAGGATGGTAGCGACGCCCAGCGTCATTTGCTGCCAACCAGGCGCATGGCCGAGTTCGGCCAGCACCGCAGCTAAGCTGGCGAGGGCTGCTGCTGTGGTGAGCACCAGGAGTGCGATCGCACCTTCATCATCAACCGCTGCCCTATCGCGAATGTTGGCGACTGACGCGCGCGCCATGGTCCAAAAGCTCAGGATCGCATAGAGGACAATGCCGGCGTCCCAGCCGACAATGAGGCGCGTCGGCATTCGCGCCGGCAAGGTGAGTAGCGCCAGGGCAACCGCGACTCCGAAGCCAGCCGACAAGAACAACCGGAAATGCAGGTGCCAGAGCCGAGCGAAGGGATTTAATTCGCCCAAGCGGGGTCGAGCCGCGCCAACGTTGGATTCGTCCAAAATGAACTCCCTAAGCTAATGCCGGGCATGCGCCTGCGAACGGCACCTTGCGTCGATGGCAATGCGTGCGGCCTAGCAAACACGTTGAAACTTCTCGAACCCGTTAAGGGCAGAACCGGCTGGTGCGACCGGTTGCGATACCGTACTCTCCTGCGAATTGAGGAGTTTCCCCGATGATGATTGTCGATTCCCAGGTCCACGCTTACGAGGCGAACACACCAAAGCGACCTTGGCACAGTGTGCCGAACTGGCCCGATCATGTTACGGGTGACGAGATGGTGGCGGCGATGGACAAGGTCGGCGTCGACGGCGCAATTTTGATCTCCCCTTTTTCCATGTACCGCTACGACGCCAGTTATGCGGTCGAGGTGCAGCGGGCCCATCCCGGCCGGTTCGCGATCGTCAAGCCGGTCGACCCAGACGATCCAGCCGTGGGCGATGTCATCGCCGAATGGAAGCAGACACCGGGCGCGGTGGGCATTCGCGTTATGATGACGAAGGAGACCAAGCGCGAGCCGAGCGACCCGGGGCTCGACCGCATCCTCCGCACGGCCGTAAAGTACGATTTTCCGGTTAACATCCTGTGTTGGGGTAACGTGGATGCGGGCACCACTTTGATCGACCGCCACCCCGACACCCGCTTCATCATCGACCATCTGGCGATCCTGCAGCCCCGCACGTCACCGGCGCCGCAGCAGCCGTGGGCAGACCTGCCAAGGGTGCTGGAGCTTGCCAAGCGCGAGAACGCGGTGCTCAAGGTGAGCGGCGCCTGCACGCTGTCCCGGGAACCCTATCCGTTCGCGGACATCTGGGATCCGCTCGCGCGCGTGTTCGACGCCTGGGGCTTCGAGCGCTGCCTGTGGGGCACCGACTGGACACGCGCCTACGCCGTGGTCAACTACGAGCAGGCCGTCCAACCGTTCCTCAAGACCGAGCGCCTGAGCGACAGCGAACGAGCGACCCTGATGGGCAGCGCGTGCGTCATGGCCTACCGTTGGTCGCCGAGCAAAGATTAGACTAATCATTCCCGTACGGAATTCGGCGCTTTCCTGAGCTCGCTCAACGTCCACCTTTGCCAAACGTGGCTCGGACATCTTCGTCGATCATACCGATATTGCGCACACTGCTCCAGCGAGAGCCGCAGGCTCCCCGAGGGGTGAAGCGCGCTCTGGACGTCGTTACGCAGCCACGGCCTTCGCCGCCTCGTCAGCATCCGGCTGCTTGAATGCTTTCAGCCGCGGAAAAACTTCGCGCGCGAAGAGGATGAAATTATCGACGGTCTGTGCATGCGTGAGCGCGCCACCATGGCCCATCATCAACAGGTTGCAATGCCGCCACAATGTTCGCAAAACGCGGCTATCTGCCCAAAGACACGATCGGGCGTGCCGCAAAACAGCACGCCGGCATCGATTAGTTCGTCGACACTGGCCTCCTGCATCCTGATCACCTGGCCCTGCCGTGTGAACGTGCGTGGTGGCGTCTTTCCGCGCATCATCCGCGCATTGTCGGCCGGCGGCAGGTAGCCGGGTGGATTGCGGAACGGTTCGGACACGATCGGGCTTGTGCGCAAATACCCGGCGATCAGATCGCCGCGCCGACGCGCTTCCACTTCGTCGCCCGCCACCGCGACCAGGCCCAAATAGGCGAAGCAGTCGGCACCCGGCGCGCGGCCGAACTTCGCCACGTAAGCCTTGCGATAGGCATCGTAGATGCGCCGCGTACCATAGCCGGTGCCTAACGTGGCCATCACATAACCGCGTTCGCCGAGCACGCGCGCCTGGCTGAGGCTGCCAGTGGTCGACCACACCGGAGGGTGCGGCTCCTGCCAGACCCGCGGCCAGACGTTGACCTGCCGGTAGTGAAAATACTCGCCCTCCCAATTGAACGGTTCATCGTGGCTGGTCATCGCCTTGAGGATGAAATCGTGCGCTTCCCAGAAGCGCTCCATCAACTCGACCGGGTTGCGATTGGAGGCGCCGATTTCGTACTGGATGCCCTTGATGAAGCCCATGTCGAGGCGGCCGCGGGAGATCACGTCGATCGTTGACAATTCCTCGGCGACGCGCAGCGGATCGGGCCGATGCCCGATCGGATAGCCGAGGACTAGGAGCCGCGCGCGCTTGGTGATTCGCGCCAGCACTGCGAGCGCCACCACCACAGTCGAGCACATGCAGGTTGCGCTCTGGTGATGCTCGTTGACCATGATGTCGAGGCCGAGCTCGTCGGCGAGCTGATATTCGTCGTAGTAGCGATGGAACAGATCGGCGGCCACGTGCGGATCGCATTTGCGGTTCGGGAAGGTGACGCGCAGCGTGCCGGAATGCTCGTTCCAGGCGGGGAAATAAGGTTGCTCTGAGAACTGATAGACGCGCATTGGGAGATTCCTCAGCCATCATTTCCGGGCGCCGCGCAGCGACCCTGAATCCGTCCACAACAGTACGGTGTCGGCGAGGCACTGCCAATCTCAAACGGCAGCGATTAGGATTGCCGATGTCGCTTTGCTCGATGCGCAATGACGATCAATTTGCCGTAATGGTCGCGTCGACAAGATCACCGGTGCGCGCGCTCGCAGCGGGGCTGGTGGGCGCCTTTTCGGTCGCGAGCGCGGCGATCGCTTCGGCATCCGGCTGCTTCCACGTCTTGAGCCGCGGATAGACTTGCTGGGCGAACACTGTGAGGTTGTCGACCGTCTGCTCGTGGGTCAGAAATCCGGCATGGCCCATCATCAGCAGATTGCCCATGCCACCGCAATATTCGCAGAAATCGACGATTTGCCCGTAGACCTCGTCGGGCGTGCCGCAAAAAAGAATGCCGGCTGCGATCAAATCGTCGATGCTTGCGGAGTGCATGCTGATGACGCGGCGGTCCTTAGTGTAGCTGCGCGGCGGGGTCTGTCCGCGCAAGAGCCGGGCATTGTCCTCGGCCGAGAGAAAGCCGGGGGGGTTGCGGAACGGCAGATGCACAATGCCGCTCGAGCGCAGATAGCCGGCGACGAGATCGCCGCGCCGGCGTGCCTCGTCCTTGTCCTTGGCTACCCCGACGAGGCCAAGATAGGCGAAGCGGTCGGGGCCAGGCGCCCTGCCCCATTTCGCCACATAGCCACGTCGATAGGCGTCGTAGAGCGGCCGCGTATTGTAACCGGAGCCGAGCGTCGCCATGACATAGCCGCGTTCGCCGAGCACGCGCGCCTGCGTGGTCGAGCCAGTCGTGCTCCAGATCGGCGGATGCGGCTCCTGCCACACCCGCGGCCAGACATTGACCTGGCGATAATGAAAATACTCGCCCTCCCAGTTGAAGGGCATGTCATGAGCGGTCATTGCCTTGATGATGAAATCGAGCGCCTCCCAGAAGCGCTCCATTACACCGATGGGATTTTGATTGGAGGCGGGAAACTCGTAGGGAACGCCCTTGATGAAACCCATGTCGAGCCGGCCGCGGGAGATCACGTCTATGGTCGACAGCTCCTCGGCAACTCGCAGCGGATCGGGCCGATGGCCGATCGGATAGCCAAGCACGAGAAGCCGCGCGCGCCTGGTAATGCGCGAGAGCACCGAAAGACCCACCGCCACCGTCGACGACATGCAGGTCGCCGTCTGGTGGTGCTCGTTAAGCATGATGTCGAGGCCGAGTTCGTCGGCGAGCTGCCATTCATCGTAGTAGCGATGGAACAGATCGGCGGCGATGCGCGGATCGCACTTGCGGTTGGGCAAGTTGACGCGCAGCGAGCCGGAATGATCGTTCCACGCCGGGTAATAAGGCTGCTCAGTGAACTGATAGACTTTCATGGCTCGCTCCTGTCATTGTGGGGCGGCAGCAGGCGAACCCGGTATCCATGATCACGCAGAGTGGGGTTTTGAGGCGCCTGGCGCAAATCTGAAGGAGCAGCGCGTATGGATTGCGGGTTTCCCGCCGTGCTCGGCCCCGACATGACGGTCATTTACTCCTCATGAATGCCAGCACCTTTTCGGCAAACACTTTGGGCTGCTCCTGGTGCGGGAAATGGCCGGCGCGGTCGATGAGTTCAAAGCGCGCGCCTGGAATGAGAGCGCAGTAGGCCCGGCCGTAGCATTCGCTGAGCATGCGATCATGTGTGCCCCATAAGAACAAAGTCGGGATGCGAATGCGGTGGAGCCGGCTCTTCAGGCGTGGATTGTGGAAAAAAGGATTCCAGGCAAACCGCGCCGTCGCCTCGCGGGCGCGCGCGGCGGCAAGCACCTCGGCGTCGGGCAGCGCCTTGTAATCACGGGCGCCGGCGGCAGGATCGCAATAGGCAATGTCGAGGTATTCCTTCTCCGTGAGTGCGAAAACATCGACGATGTCGCGCGTTTCGCGGTCCCCAACTTTGACGCCGACCGCATTGGCCATAATCAGGCGGGAAAACCGCGCGCACGATTTCACCGCGATTTCGGCGGCGAGCCAGGCGCCGAGCGACACGCCGACAACGGCGAGATCGCGAAGCTCGAGCAGATCAAGCATATCGAGATAGAAATAGGAGAGATCGTCGACGGTGCGCATACCTTTGGGCAGTTCGGAGCAGCCGTAGCCCGGATGCGTCGGCGCGATCACCCGCGCCCCTTTCGCCAGTTCGTCGATCGCCGCCAGGGCCGGATCGATGCCGTTCTCAGGATGCAGGAAGAGGAGCGGACGTCCCGCGCCACGATCGATGATGTCGATCCGTGTCCCATTGACGACCAGCGTGGGTGCCGCGCTCTCAGCCGTTAACGTCATCCTCCCTCCTGTTGGCCTGCCCCGGATTGCTTTTCAAGCCGGATCGGTTGTTCTAGCACGGCGTCGCCTTTTTGCCATGGCGGGCCCGCGCTTGGCGACAATGATGCGTTGCGCCAAAAGCATGGCGCGGCTTTGCGGGGGCATACAGAATAGCGGCGGCCGGAATAGCGAGGTTTTCAATGACCGACGACAGCGTCAACATTCATAGCGGCATCGCCTACGCCCAGCACGACGGCGTCGAGCTTTTGGGCGACCTCTACCTACCGAAAGGCCGCAGGGATGTGCCTGCCCTCGTGGCGGTGCATGGCGGCGGCTGGGTGCAAGGTGCGCGCAGCGCCTTTCAATATTGGGGCCCATATCTCGCGGCGCGCGGTGTCGCCCTGTTCTCCATCAGCTATCGGCTAGCCGCCGAGGGCAAGACCTATCCGGAGGCGGTGCAGGACGTAATCGCCGGCGTGCAATTCGTGCGCGGGAAGGCGGGCGAGTTCGGCATCGACCCCGAGCGCTTGGGGCTCATGGGCGCATCCGCCGGCGCGCACCTTGCCGCACTCGCCGCGCTCAACGGCGCCAAACTGGCCGGCTCCTATCCACGCGATCCGTTCGCCGCAATGTCGGCAAGCGTCAAGGCGCTGGTCGCAGCCTACGGCATTTACGACGTGCTGGCGATGTGGACATCGTACCAGGTGCAGGGCGGAACGGAGAACAGCATTCAAAAGTTTCTCGGCGCCGCGCCGATGGAAAACCGCCAGCTATATTTCGAGGCCTCGCCGATCAGCTACGTCATCTATGCCAACAACAAGATTGCCGTTCTGCTCGTCACCGGCACCGAGGACGATCTGGTCGATCGCAAGGCGCAGACGGAGCCGTTCCAGCTTGCGCTCAAGCAGGCCGGCTTCTTCGTGCGCCCGTGCATCATTCACGGCGCGCCGCATTATTGGATGAATGACCCGATTGAGGAGCCCGGAAGCTATTCCGGTTTTCTGGCGCCGCGGCTGATGCGGTTTTTGGCGGAGAAGCTGTAACGCCTGTCACCGCCCGCAAAGAGGGGGATTGTGTCGGCATCCTATGCGCGATCGCGCGCCGGGTCAGCGTCTGCACGCCGTTTGCAGCCACGATTGCGAGGGCTGCAACAGCGACGCCGCCGAGCAGATCGGAGAGGTAGTGATTGCCGCTTGGGATCGCGGAAATGAGCATCACGCCGTCGAGGATAAATATCGGCCAAAATAGCGGTCTGTTCCAGCGCAGCGTGTAGGGGACGATCACCGCGACGGCAGCATGCAAGGACGGGAAGCTGATGATGCCATCAATTGCGCCGAGATCGATGACCCTGAGGCTGCCGCTTCTCAGGGCGAGCATGATATCCCCGGTAACGCGCCCAATGGTGCGGACGTGCAGAAAACTGACGTCCCGGGCAATTGTCGCCATTGGTCCCAGGGTGGGGACCACAACGCTGGCCAGTTCGGCAAGGACTGAAGCGCTGAGAAAGGTGACAAAGAAGCGGTCGAGCTCACGTTTGCGGCCGGCAGCGGTTAGGACAAGCGCCGTCCCGATCAGTTGAGCCGTAAACGTTGCGTAGGCCCCATTCAGTATCGTGAGCAGCAGGGGCCGTCGGTCAAATCCATGCATGACTTGCAACCAATCCAAGCCAAGATGCCGATCGATCCAAATCATTTCTCGATCACGCAGCGGCCACTCGGCCATGGGGCTGAGGTAGCTAAGACAGGCGAGGCTGAGGCCTAGCGCGATGACGATGCATGCTCCCTCCACCAGCAAGACGAGGCGATCGGCTTGGGGAAAGAAGACGCGGCCGTAGAAGCAGAGCGACGCTGCAGCGACCAAATACAGCGACACGCCGTCCAAGATTGGCGTTTTGGCATTGAGGAGCGCGGCGGCCGCAAGCGCTGTCAGGTACACGAGGATCGCCAGGACCACGGAACTGGCGCATCCAGTCACATCGGCGGCTGTAAGGGCAGGCCTGGCAGAGGTGCGACAATCAGCAGGCTTTACGACCTGTCGCGGATTGCCGTCGAGGGAAGGCTCGGGTGAAAGTGACTGCATGCATAACCAATTTCGCGATTAGCAATTTAAACTCAAACTGCAGCATTAGGGTTCCGTTGATGCTTTCACGAGGCCCAACGGCGGTGGACACACCCGATTCGGTCGCTATAACCAGCCCAAAGTCATGCCAGCACGGGTCGTTTTATTGTACGCCGGCGCTGCCTGTTTTAGTTGCCGCAAAGTCGGCCAGCGTCCATTTCGATCCGCTTTCGGGCGGGCCACCTTAGCATTATTTATTTGCGTTTGATTACTTCTTCTCGAGCATCAAGGCGCCCTCCTTGCGGATGAGCGGCTGGATTGCTCCGGCAAGAGTTGCAAGAAGCCACGGTAGCACGACTTCCAGATTCACGCGGTCATCCAGCACATCGATGGTGCCGCTGAGCGCCTGTCCGAGCGCGCCGATCCGGAACTGAAGATGCCCCCCGGTCCAGGTTTCCTCCTGCACCGAAAACAGATGACCGTAATTCGTGCGCACGCTGTCGAGGCCGGATTTCAGGCGGTGCAGCGCTTCCTCCTGACCCAGCCGGTGCGGGATTGAGACCGTCAATGGATTTGACATGCACAGTCCGAAGCAAGGAAAACAGGCGCCCAATATAGGCCAGGCCCATGCCGTCGGCAAAGCTTGCGGGAGGTTGCCTTGCCGGCGGAGTCAAGCGGCAGCTTTAAGGCCCGCTTTCAGGCGAGCTTGACCTGTTGCGCTTTGCCCACGAGTTCGCTCAGCGGCCGATAACGAAAGAACAGGATCATGGTGGAAGCGCCAATCAGCATGATGCAAACTGCAAGTACAAGCGGCGCCACAAAGGCGCCGGTCGCCTGCGCGATCAGCCCGGTCAGGTAAGGCGAAAGGGTCGCCCCCAGAATACCGAAGAAGTTCATCAGCCCGCTCAGCGTGCCGGTCTGATTCGGCGCGATGTCGGTGCATGTCGTCCAGTACGGGATCACGTAGAACGACAGCCCGGCATTGGCGATAACGATCATGGTCACCGCCAGCGTATTGGACTCGGTCGTTGCGGCGATCAGCGTGGTCACCGCGTAGAGCACGGCGCCCACTGCGACAAAGATCTTGCGATGGAAGCCACCCTGCTTCCAGCCGGCCGCGGCCAGCCAGTCCATGGACCAGCCGGCGAAATTCACCGCGATGAAAGCGACCAGGAACGGCAGTGCCGAGAGCGCGCTCGCCTGGATGAGCGGGATGTGCCGATAGTGGGTAAGATATTGCGGCAGCCAAGTGAGGAACAGGTATTGGCAGTAAGGCAGTGCGAAATAGCCGATGTAGAACGGCCAGAGCGCCGGACTGGTGAGCAGAAGCCGCGCCGGCACCGGCGCCTGGGCGGCGCGTTCCTTCGCCTCGGCGGTTTGTGCGTGCTCGCCTTGCGGCAGCGGATCGTCGAAGTGACGCGCGTAGCTCCACCACGCTGCCGCGCCGGCAAGCCCGATCAGGCCGAAAATCACGAAAATCCAAAGCGGTGAGCCGGTCGCGCTGAGAATCATGCCAGCGAAAAACACGCCAGCCGCCGGGCCAAGCTGGGCCCCCGATTGGACGAAGGCGGAGAACCGGCCGCGCTTGGAGATGGACGGTATGGCGCGCGCCACCGCGGCCACGCTCGCCGGAATATAAGGTGCCTCGAAGGCGCCGAGCAGCACCCGGAACGTTGCGGTGAGCCAGAGCACCGTGGGCGCCAGCGGCGTCAGCAACACCCAGAGCGACCAACCGGCCATCGCGCCCGCCAAGGTGCGGCGCGCCCCCGCCTTATCGGCGATCCAGCCGCCAATCGGCTGCAGAATGAGATAGCCGAGCGAGAAGGCGCTCAGCATCGTGCCGATGGTGGCCGGCTTCCAGCCGTACTCCTTGGCCCAAGCCGCGGCGGCGACGCTGAAGTTGGTACGATCCGCCCACAGCAGCACGCTGCCGACGAAGAAGACCGTTGCAGTCACGGTCCAGCTGATCGGTCGAGCAGTTCCTCGGGCGCTCTTGGCGGCCATGGTCGTTTCTCCCCCAACGTTGCGTCAGGCCCCTCGGATTCAGGGGCCGGCTTATGGACGTGCGATTTTGCGCCATAGGCCGCACCGTTTCGCGCAGCATGATATGGCGCAATGACGGAGTCCAGGACAGAAAGCACGCGCTCTCGGCGGGACTTCCGGGCTTTCAGAGCGACCCCCGCGGGCGCCGGCTGCCGGTGAAAGCGCGCCCTGCTGTCATAAAACCGATACACAGCCGTCGCACTAAAGGGGTCGATTGGCTTCCTAGATAGGCCCTGTGACCGATGCGGCCGCTGATTCCAACCGCGGACTGCACAACCGGTATGGCTCGATCTGATATTGGCGCGGGCAACCGCGGCATGAAATGAGCAGTTCAAGGAGGCTGTGCAGGGGATCCCGCCAGCGCGCTAAGGAATCCCGTGTTCCGGAAATGGATCAGCAACAGGTGAGGACATGAGAACAAAAACTCAATTCGCCACCACCGCGAGCCGAACGCTCGTCCCCGCGGTCGTCGCCACCGCACTTCTGGTCGGCGGTACTGCCTATGGTGCCCAGATCAGACTTTTGGAAACCGGCTCATCGCTTTTGTACCCGCTGTTTAATCTGTGGATAACCTCATACCAGAAGACCAATCCTGGTGTGCAGATTACGACGCAAAGCACCGGCAGCGGCACCGGCATTTCCGAAGCCATTTCCGGCATTGCCCAGATTGGCGCTTCGGACGCGTATTTGAGCAACGCCCAAATGAAATCCAATCCGGACATGTTGAACATACCGCTGGCGATCTCTTCGCAGATGGTCAACTTCAACCTTCCGGGACTCAATGATCAGCATCTGAAATTGAGCGGCCCCGTCTTGGCCGGCATCTATCAGGGCAAGATCATGATGTGGGATGATCCGGCGATTGCCAAGATCAATCCCGGCGTGAAACTACCGCACAGTGCGATCGTCCCGGTGCACCGCACCGATGGCAGCGGCGACACCTTCATCTTCACCCAATTTCTGTCGTTCTCGACGCCCGATTGGTCGAACGCGCTGGGCTACGGTACCACCGTCAGCTGGCCGGCGGTTCAGGGCGGGATCGGCGCCGTCGGCAATCCCGGTATGGTCAATGCATCGAAGGGTACGCCCTACTCGATCGCCTATATCGGCATCAGCTTTAAAACCGCGACCGACTCGGCCGGTCTTGGCGAAGCGGCCTTGGAGAACAGGGATGGCAAGTTCGTTCTGCCCAACGACACCACGGTCAGCGCCGCGGTGAACGAAATGGTGGCAAAGACGCCCGCGGATGAGCGCGTCAGCCTGATCTTCGCTCCGGGCGCTCAATCGTACCCAATCATCAACTACGAATACGCAATCATCAAGGCCAAGCAGCCGAATGCAGAGACCGCAAACGCGCTCAGAGAGTTCCTCATCTGGGCGATCAACCCGAAACAGGGCAGCGCTCCGCATTACATCCAGTCAGTCGGCTTCCTGGCACTGCCGGACACAATCGTAAAGCTGAGTCAAAAGCAGATCCAGAAGATCCAGTAAGCTGAGAGCGATATGGTGCCCGCCCCGAACGTGCTTCGGGGCAGGCTCTTGCGGCACCACCTCAGCCGTCCACAGAACTGCTAGCATATCAAACCGGCTATCAAATCCGACTGTTGGTTCTCGCCCCAGAGGCGCCGATGAAGTTTCGCACCTTGCTGGCTATCACCGCCGGCGCCTTGCCCGGAAGCCTGACGGCGGTTCTCGTTTTTCTCACGATCTATTCCTGGCCGGCGATCCGCTTTAACGGCATCCAATTCGCATTCCGAAACACCTGGAACCTGGGCAATCTCTACGCCAATCCTGTGGTGATCGGCGGCACCACGATCCAACCCGGTGCCCATTACGGGATTCTGTTCCTGGTCGTCGGCACGCTCCTGTCTACTCTGATTGCGCTGCTCTTGGCGGTGCCGGTGGGCGTGGGAGCGGCGATCTTTTTGGCCGAAGTTCTTTCCGGCAAATTGCGCCTGTGGATCTCGTTCTGCGTGGAGCTTTTGGCCGCGATACCGAGCGTGGTGTTCGGCTTGTGGGGATATGTCGTTCTGATCCCCTTCCTTGCGCATTATCTCTTTCCCCTCCTGGCGAATACGCTTGGTACGTTCATCCCGATATTCAGCGGCCCAACCGGCAGCGGCTATGGTCTGTTCACCGCCGGGATCGTGCTGTCGTTGATGATCGTCCCGCTGATTGCGGCAACGTTGCGTGACGCGCTCGTGGTGCAGCCTACCACGGTCCGAGAAGCTGCCATGGCGCTCGGCGCGACAAAGTTCGAGACTGTCTGGCGCGTGGTCCTGCCCAGTACCAACAAGGTGCTGATTGGCGCGACTTTCCTCGCCCTTGGACGGGCCTTGGGCGAAACCATGGCGGTGCTCATGGTCAGCGGCAACGCGCTCAACTACCTGCCGCAGAACATCTACTCGCCGGTCTCCACCATGGCCGCCTTTATCGTCTCTCAGCTCGACAGCGCGCTGCAGGATCCTACCCAGATGGCGGTCCGCTCGCTTGCCCAGATTGCGGTCGTGCTCTGCCTGATCTCGATCACCGTCAACGCGCTTGCCCGGCTCTTGCTGCTGGCATGGGGCCCAGGGCGCCTGCCGAAAAGGTGATATAGCCCATGTCCGTTGTGACCATGTCCGCCACAGAACTATCGGCCAACGCCTACAGGATGCGTCACTCACGCCGGGTGTTCAGCATTGTGGGCTGGGTCGCGAGCGGATTTTCTCTCTTCCTGCTGTCGGCACTGATGTTGTGGATAATCGCAGTGGTCTTCATCCGCGGCACCGGTGCGATGTCGATTTCGCTGTTTACCACGATTACGCAAGGCAATGGCGGCGGCCTCCTCAACGCAATCGAGGGGACCTTCGTGCTCACAATTGGCGCCATGTTGATCGCCGTGCCGCTCGGCGTCGCCGCGGGCATGTACGTTTCCGAATTTCGCCACACCCACTGGGCGGCAGCCATCCGCTTCCTGGCCGATGTACTGGTCGGCGTGCCCTCGATCGTGATGGGCTATTTCGGCTATGTCACCATGGTCGAATGGCTGGGTTGGAATTTTTCCGTAGCGGCGGGCTCGATCATCCTCGCCATCATCTGCCTGCCCTACATCTGCCGCACTACCGAGTTCGCGCTCGGACAAATTTCCAACGAATTGCGCGAGGCGGGCTACGCGCTCGGCGCCACCGAACGGCGGGTCATCCTGCGCATCTGCGCGCCGGCCGCGCTGCCGGGCGTCTTGACCGGCATCATGCTCGCGCTTGCCGTCTCAGTCGGTGAGACGGCGCCGCTGCTCTACACCGCGGGTTGGTCGAACTACCTTTGGGACGGACGGCTGACCCATTCGCCCATCGCCTATTTGACGTACGCAGTGTACACCTTCATCAACGAACCGTTTGCATCCGCCAATGCGCTGGCCTATGCAGCCGCTTTTCTGGTCACCGGCTTCGTCCTCCTCATCAACGTCGTCGGCCGCTTCGTACTCGACCGCCACCATCTTTGATCGAAGATCCAAGAGGCGGCATGGGTTTGAGACCAGTTGGTGTGGGAGTTTTGACGATCCGTAAGCACCGTCGCTCGCACAAAGCGACCGTTAAAACCCCGACCGGTCGCCCGAATGCTCAGGCGCCCTCCAGTACTGGCAGCGTCAGCACCGATGGGTATTGCGGCGAATGGTAGATCGTATCGGCACCGATCTTGTCGGGCACGTAATAGTGCGTCCACAGCATGTCGGTGACCGCGGAATCGCCGTTGACGATTTCCAGTCGTATGCGATTGCCGCGTCTGAAGCGATGTGCCATTGGCTCGATGCTGATATCGAGCCGGTAGATCCTTCCCGGCTCGATCGGCTCGGGGTTGACATGGGTATGATAGGGCTCCATCTCGGTCGATTTTTTCGGATCGAGCGCGCGATGCGAGGCGCGCAGCCAGCCTTTGGTGATCCAATAGGAGGCCGGGTTGAGGCCCTTGGCGCGGTCCTCCGACGATTGCGGCATCTGCTCGGAGATCTTGACAAAGAAATCCATGTCGTTGCGCGTTGATGAGGCGTGCAGGGTGAGCTTGATCGGCCCGCCGATCTCCAGATCCTGTGGCAGCGGGATCGTGGTGAAGGTCAGCACGCGGCGTGCCGGATCGGGCTGGCCATTGGGGCCGAGGCCGACCACGCCCAGCATCCAGCCCGGATCAGGGTAGCGGTAAGAGGTCTTTTCCACGCCGCCCGGCGGCTCGCGCCGCAACGCGCCGTCATTAAGCGAGGTGACGCTGCCGGTTTTTTCCCCGCTCAAATGCCAGCTCACGTAGCGAATGCCGGGCGGCGGCCAATCTTCGGCGCTGCGCATTGCATCAGCGCCACGCACGAAATATTCAACCGCTGGCCGCGAGGTATATTCGCTGGGCTTGCCCTTGAGATAATGCTCGTAGAACGGCAGCAAGAGTTTTTCGTGCAGCTCCACGCTGTTGAACTCGCGGTTGGCGACGAACGCATTGATCGGCCCGACCATTTTGAGCTTCTTCGGTCCGCGGGCGCGGCGGAAGCCGTCAATATTGCCGCGTGTGTGCAGGTCGACCTTGCCCCAGACGCCGATCGAATAGAGCGGCACCTCGATTTCTTGCAGCCGCTCGGCCGCGCAGCGTTCGCGCCAGAATTCGTCATAATGAGGGTGCTGTTGAATGTGCAGATTCAAATCGTAAGGCTGCTCGCGCGGATATTCGCCATTGGCCGGATTGCGATTGATGATGCGGTTCTGATTCCACCAATACGAGCCGAAGAAATCCCCCAAAATGCCGCCCTGATAGATCGAGGCGCGATAAAGGTCGTCGAGCCCGTCGAAGGCGGCGACGCAGGCGAGCGATGGCGGCTTCTGGATCGCCATCCACCATTGCGACATACAGAAATAGGACTGCCCGATGCCGCCGACCCTGCCGTTCGACCATGGCTGATGGCCAAGCCACTCGATGACGTCGTAGAGGTCTCTCTGCTCGTTGCGGTCGAGCAGGCGGAATTCGCCGCCGGATTTGCCGCAACCACGCACGTCCATATGGGCGTAGACGTAGCCGTGCTGCTGATAGAACGCGATGGGACCAGTTTCGCGCCAAAGAAACTGTGGGCTCGCCGGTAGCGTGTTGTTATCGTAGCGATACGGCGAGGGCGCCAGCAGCACTGGAAATCTGCCCTCTCCCTCGGGCATGTAGAGGGCGACCGCTATCTCGACACCGTCATGCACACGGATCTTCACTTCGCGCCGATCTGCCATTGTCCTCCCCGCCGTGCGCCCATGCTATGGTTTTGCCGCGGACGATTAGCACGTGCCCGCGCCAGCAGCCATAGAGGCGATGCAGGCTGCCGGCGCGCCGGCTCGCGGCGTTCGCGCGCGCCGCGCCGGACGATATCGAGCTGATGCCCCAGGCGACATGGGATTGCGGCCATAAGGCGCATTGCCCGCACCTAATTGGGGCGGTGCGCTGGAACCGGAACCGAACATAACCGATTGTCATTAGGCGCATTCCGCCGGATGCAGCGATTCGATGGCCGCCCCCACCAACTATACTGACTTTCTCAAGCGGGCACTGATCGTCGTCGCGGCCGCCAGCATTCCGGTGCTTATTTGGTACCTGTTCGGCGTCATCCTCATGGCGTTCGGCGCGGTCATTCTCGCCATGCTGCTGCGCCTCATAGCTCACCCGCTGATGCGGTGGCTCTCGCTGCCGGAGTTGCTTGCGCTTTTCGTTGCCGTGACCTTTCTCGTGGCTGTCCTCGCAGGAGCCGGCTACCTCTTCGACACGCGTTTTGCCGGGCAGTTTCCTGACGTCATGGCGAGAGCCGAGAGCGCCTCCAGCGCTATCGAGGCGAAAATGCGCGCCGCCCCAATCGGCAATTTTTTGCTCAGCCATATTTCCGGTGCGAGCTTTTCGATCACGGATATTTTCTCCAAACTCCTGAGCATGAGCACAACCTTCGTGGAAGGGGCGCTCATCATGATCATTAGCGGCGTCTATCTGGCCGCGCAGCCCAGGCTGTACCGGCGCGGCCTGATCTGGATGTTTCCGCCCAGCCAGCACGCGCGCGTCGCGGAAATCTTCGACGAGATCGGCGAGGCACTGCGGCTCTGGTTGGTCGGCCAATTGGTCGAGATGTTCTTGATCGGCGCCCTCTCGACAGTCGCGGTGTGGCTGATCGGCGTACCTTCGGCGCTCGCGCTGGGCATCATCGCCGCCATCGGCGAATTCATTCCCTATGTTGGGCCGCTGCTCGCGGCGATCCCGGCGATCCTGGTGGCGCTCACCAAAAGCCCGGAAGCGGCGCTCTGGACCCTGCTTGCCTACCTTCTCATCCATCAGATCGAGGGGCAACTCGTCTCGCCCTTGATTCAACGCCATATGGTGGCGATCCCGCCCGCGGTCATGCTGCTCGGAATTGCGGCGATCACCTATCTGTTCGGCCTCGTGGCCATCATTTTCGCCGCTCCCATTGCGGTCGCGGTATTTGCCGCGGTGAACCTGATTTACGTGCGCGACACGCTTGGCGAGAAAACCACCTTGACGCGCAAATTGGGTTAAGCGCAAAACCGGCGGCGCCGGCTGGCTTGCGGCCGTTTGGCGCAGCGCGGCTATGGCAACGCGCGAGCGCTATGCTAGGCTCGCCAGCGTCGCGTTGCTTCCAGACAGTCCAGCGGGCGCACTCGGCCGTGCCGATGCGGCTCGCAAAAGATCTGCCTTACAAAGAGGAAAACACCATGCGCATGCTCCGGCCCCCGCTCATCTTTGCGGCCGCCGCAACGTTCGGCTTATTCTTCGCCGCGCCCGCCCTGGCGCAGACCAAAGTCACGATCGGCAAGGTGATCGGTGGCGACGGTTTCCATGTTCCTACCTACGTCGCGCTCGACGAAGGCTTCTTCAAGGACGAGGGCCTCGATGCCTCACTGAATGAGCTGCAAGCCCCCGCCCAAGTGACCGCCGTTCTCTCCGGCAATCTCGATTGCGCGCCGATCCCGTCGGGCGGAGCCCAGGCGGCGCTGAGCGGCGCCAAGATCATGTACATCGTGGGCGAATCGCTGAAATCGCAATGGACGCTGACCACCAGCAAGGACATCAACGCGCCGACCGACATCAAAGGCAAAACAATCGGCATGGGGCGGCCCGGCGGCGCCGATTATGACGAAGTGCAGGCAGTGCTGCACCGCTTCTTTCACATGGACTCCGGTCGAGACTATAAGGTGATCTCGTTCCAGGGCGAGCCCGAGCGGATCGCCGCCATGGTCAATAACGACATTCAGGGCGCTGCGCTCTCCATTCCGCACGCCGTCGTCGCCGAGAAGGCTGGCCTGAAAATCCTGCTGCGAACCGGCGACTACATTCCACGTGCCGGCGGCACTATTTTCTGCTCGCAAAGCTTCGTCCAGCAGCATCCGGAGACGGTGAAGAAGATCATTCGCGCCATCGCCAAGGCAGTAATGTATTTCCGCACCAACAAAGCCGGCTCGATCAAGGTCCTCAAGCACCACATCGCGAGCATCAAGAATGACGAGCAGGCCGGGCTGATCTGGGATCAGCTGCACGATTCCTATGGCGCCGAAGTGCCGAAGGATCTGTTCAGGCAGATCTTAGAATCGCGGCGTCTCACCATGATCTCAGCGCGACAATGGCCGACCGACAAGCCCCTGCCGGACCCCGAGCAGTTCATCGCCCGCGACCTACTCGAAACGACGCTGAAGGACATGCACTACGTGCCGGCCAAACTCGCTGAGCCGAGCAAGGCGGATTGACCGAAGTCAGCCTGACCACTTCGCTCGTCATTCCGGTTCCCGCAAGCCCCGGAATGACGAAGCGATCGACCCGAGGCCCGATCATGAAGCGTTGACGTGCCCCGGCCGCCAGCGGCTCATGCGGTCTTCCAGGAGCTTGACCAGCCCGGTCATCAACAGCGACAGCCCGGCAAATGTGATCAGACCGGCGAACACGACGTCGACCCGAAAGCCGCTGGCAGCGCGCACCATCACCACGCCGAGCCCGTCCTGCGCGCCGAAGAATTCCGCCACCACGACGCCGAGCACCGCGCGGCCGATAGCGAGCCGCAGTCCCACCACGATAAATGGTAGGCTGTTGGGCAACACCACCAGCCGCGCGATGTCCCATTCATTGGCCCCAAAGGCGCGCACGACGTTGATCAGCAGTTTGTCGGCGTTGCGCACGCCCTCATAAGTGTTGATGAGTAGCGGAAACAGTGCGCCGAGGAATACGATCGCGACCTTCGACCACAGGCCAATGCCGAGCCACAGCATCACGAGCGGCAGAAAAACCAATCGCGGCGTGGCATTAAACGCGGTGATGAACGGATCGAACATCGCATTAAGCGTATTCGAGCGGCCGAGCAGGATCCCGAGCGGCAGCCCGACGATAATGGCGAGGCCGAGGCCAATTGCGAACGCCGTGGCGCTCACTCCGAGCGGCGCCCAGATCGCACCGGTCGCGATCATGCGCCACAAGGTGCCGGCGACCGCGCTCGGCACCGTGAAGAACAGTTTTGTTCCCGCTTTCAACGGCACGAAATAAGGCAAGACCTGCCAGACCAGGAGCAGGAGTACGATGCTGCCGGTGCCGAGTGCGGTTGGCTCGATGCGCCGCCACAGGCCCTGGCGCGGCGCGGCAGCCTCCTCGGCGCGATCGCGCCGGGCGACTTTGGCGTCAAGTGTTTGGGTTTCCGTCATGACCTGCTCCTATTGCCCGGCGCGCCAGGGAAAGGCGGCGCGCTCGGCCCAGCGGATGCCCTCGGTCAGCACCACTGCGATGACCATCACGGTGAGGATGCAGGCGAACATCCGGTCGGTGGCAAAAATGTCGCCGAAGCGGGAGATGGCATAGCCAATGCCCTCGGAGGCAGCGAAAAATTCGCCGACCAGAACGCCGATCAACGCGCGGCCGACCGCAATGCGGGCGCCGGCGACGATATAGGGCAGCACGCTCGGAAATATCACCTTGCGATATAGATCCCACTCGCCGCCGCCGAGCGACCGCACCACGTTGATCAGCAGGCGGTCGACCGCGCGCACGCCGGCATGCGCGTTGAAGATGAAGGGAAAGACCGAAAGCGAGAACACGATGATCGCCTTGCCGGACACGCCGACGCCGAAGAAGATGACCAGTAGCGGCGCCAGCGCCACCAGAGGACTTGCGTAAAAGACCGTCATCAGCGGATCGAGCGCATAGCCGACGCGCCGACGCCAACCCATGACGATGCCGAGCGGCACGCCAATGAGGACGGCGGCGCCGAGGCCGGCGAAAAACGGCACCGCAGAGACTGCGAGATCGTGGGCCAGATCGCCGCTTTCGATCAGATCGACATAACCGGCCGCGATCAGGCTCGGCTTGGAGATAAACAACGGATTGAACGGCACGATCAGGAAAATCGCCTGCCAGGCGGCGAAGAACAGCACAACCGCAAGCCCGCCGAGCAGGAGCTTGCGATAGCGCGCGGCGAAAGTGGGACGAATTGTTGCTTCTTTGGCCATCGGCGCTGGTCATTCTCTCGCTGATTCGCGCAGGCGGTTATGGATTCCCGCTTTCGCGAAATGGCTAGCTGGATTGGGGTGAGACATGATCACGCCACGATCTCGTCCTTCAGCGTATTCCATATTTCCAGCTTCAGATCGTTGAATTCCGGCGTCACCCGCATCTCATATTCGCGCGGGCGCGGCAGCTTGATGGCGAAAATCGTTTTGGCGCGCCCGGGCCGCTTGCTCATAACCATGACGCGGTCCGACAGATAGATCGCCTCGTCGATCTGGTGGGTGACGAACAACACGGTCTTGCGGGCTTCGCGCCAGATGCGCAGGAGCTCCACCTGCATGAGGTCGCGCGTCTGCGCGTCGAGCGCCGCGAATGGCTCGTCCATGAGCAGAACATCCGGATCGGTTGCCAGCGCCCGCGCCAGCCCGACACGCTGCTTCATTCCGCCGGAAAGCTCGTGGGGATAATGCGCCTCGAAGCCGGCGAGCCCGACCAGCCCGATCAGCCGCTCGGCCACGCCGCGGCGCTTGTCCTTCGGCACCTTCTTCAGTTCGAGGCCGAGTTCGATATTGTGCTGCACCGTGCGCCAGGGCAACAGGCCGAATTCCTGGAACACCATGGCGCGGTCGCTGCCAGGCCCCCTGATTCGCTTGCCGTGCATCAACACCTCGCCCGAATCCGGCTTCACGAGGCCAAGCAGAACATTCAAAAAGGTGCTCTTGCCGCAGCCGGAAGGGCCGACGATCGAGAGGAACTCGCCTTCCTCGACGTCGATATCAAAACCGCCGAGCGCGCGCACCGGCGCCCGGTTCGGCGGCCGAAAGGTCAGACTGACGTTGCGGCCCTGGATATAGCCTGCCATGCAGAGGTCCGGCGAGTGCGAGACGATCAAGCTCGAAGGCATGATCGCCCAGACCGTGAGGGCCCGCAACCGGGGTGCTTTGCCGCATCGAATCGGCTGCGGCCGCGCGCGCAGAGCTGCGGTGGAGTTGTTCCGCGGTAAGTTGTGGGTACCAAGCAGAATCCGCGCCTTGCGTTTGGAGTTTCCTTGCCGCGGCCAACTGCCGCTTCGGAACGGTCGGCGCAGCACCAGGCTTGGAAATCGCTCAACGGTCGATCGAACGCGCCTAAACAGTACTGTGTACTGCGAGCGACGTTCTCGCGGATGCCTTCAGCAAGCAGAACAAGTACTCTAGCTATCATCGCAAAACACAATGGTCGTATCTAAAGTTGTCACCTACCCACTAGACTCCGCGGGCCACTGGAGGAAGGAAATAACCGATGCTGATCGCGCTAACCGGAGCAACGGGCTTCGTCGGCCAATACCTACTTGCGGAGTTGCCGAAGCGAGGTCACCGCGTCCGTGTGCTGCTCCGGCGTCCGACTGCTGCAATGGCGTCGCACATGACCTCCGCGGTGATTGGCGACCTCCGGTATCCACGAAATCTAGCGGCAGCCCTTGAGGGCGTGGACACGATAATTCATTCCGCGGGAGTGGCGCACGCAGCCTCGGGGACGCCCGAGGACGATTACCGAAGCATCAATACCGCCGCGACAGTTGCTTTGGCGCGAGCAGCAGAACGTGCAGGCGTATCACGCTTCGTGTTTCTTTCCTCAATACGCGCGCAATGCGGACCGGTGGCCAACACAGTGATGACAGAGACAGTCGAGCCAGTACCGACCGACGCCTACGGCAAATCGAAGTTGGCGGCTGAGCTTGGCTTAGCCGAGCTTAATCTCGATTGGGTCGCATTGCGACCTGTATTGGTCTACGGACCCGGTGTGAAAGGAAACATGGCTCAACTCAAAAGGCTTGCCCAGTCGCGCTTTCCGCTTCCACTCGGCAGCATCACAGCACGGCGATCCCTGCTTTCACTCGAGAATTTGGGCTCAGCCATTGAGATTGTGCTTGCAGCACCGCAAACGCTACGACGAGCGTACATTGTGTCCGACCAAGAGGCGCTTACAGTTGGACAGATGATCGCGGCTATGCGCAGAGGCCTGGGTCGAAAGCCAATGGTGTTTCCTTTCCCGCCTGCTTTACTCAATGTCCTGTCTAGCGCTGCCGGCCAAAGCGAAGCTTATAGCCGGGTATCCGGTCCGTTGGTGGTCGATCCTTCTGCCTTGATGAAGCTCGGCTGGCGCCCTGCTGTGACGACGACCTGCGGACTGAGCATGTTAATGCGGCAGGCTAAATAGCGGAGCACGCTTGATCCGCTGCAGGTCTCTTGGCATCGGCCTTAATCTTCACTTTTCTGAGCGCTCAACGAAAGCATTGAAAGAACTGACGCTGTCGAAGAAGAAATCCGTGCTGGTTGAGGGCGACTACATCAGCTGCCGAAGTTCTACTATGGCGAGGTCAAGGAGCAGGATTGCGGTCGCTGCCGGCGTTCATTGCATGGTGGAGAAGCATAACAGCGGATCTCGGGTATTTGAAACGACGCAGACCTGCCGCAATGTATGCGTGCCGGAAAAATGGCTGAGACGCATACGTTCCACCGCGGGGCGCAACGACTGGTGAGGTGCGGACAGCACGTGGGACGTGAAATTGCGGTCCCGCGTTGGGCGCGTCGGCCGCCTACCGAGCGGCCGGTGAGGTGGCAAGCGCCAGGCGCAAGCCTTGAAAGATACGCAGCCCTTGAGCGCTACTGATGGTCTTGTCCTGGGTGAGTGGCCGTTTGAGGAAAAGCTCTGTGCGATTCGGCGCTGCTTTCCGCAATGCTGCCGCGTATTTCACCGCGGCCGCTTCATCGCCGATGTTGCTGTAAATCGAAGCCAACCAAGCCACGATGAGAGGCGCGCCGGGCATGACAGTGTCGGCACGCAGGGCCCAGTTCAGTGCGGCCCGATCGTGGCCGAGTTGGAGTTCCGCTTCGGCGGCGAACAGATACCAGTGGCCTAGTGACGGATCGTTGGAGGCCGCGTCGTTGATGGTTTGCACAATGTGCTGCAATCCCTTTTGCGGTTGGCCGGTCCTGGTGAGAATATCGCCGATCTGACCCTGCGCGGGAAGTAAGCTCGGGTTGAGCTCAAGACATCGCTGCAATGTGCGCAAGCTTGCTTCGTATTCGTGCCGCTGCTTCTGCAACAGCGCTAGGCTGTAGAGCGCCGAAATAGAATTGGGAAAGCGGCGCAACGAGTCGCCAAGCAGGCGCTCGATCGCGTCGAGATCCGGTTGAGGCTCAATGTCGATAAAGTTCATCGTCGCAACAATTTGCACGCGCGCAACAGCGAGCCGCGCGGCGAGGGCATGCGGATTGCGGCGGAGCGCCTCATCGAATGATTTCATCGCGTCGGAGAGGTTTTCGCGCGTGGCACCTCTCTGCATGGCCAGGTAGCCGCGTCCGATCAGCTCCGGCATGGTGAGCTGCGAATTTGGCGTGGCGCGGGCTTGCCACACCGCCAGGCGATCGACCTCGATCGCGACCATGCGGGCAATTCCACGTGCCGCTTCATCAGCGGCGCTATTGGGCTCACTCCGCTCGCGCTGCAGGCCGTCTGACCAAACATTCGTTTGGGTTGCCGTGTTCACCAGCTGGAAATCGATCTTCAAAAGATGACCGCTGCCCTCGACGCGCCCCACGAGCGCGTATTGCGCGCCGAGACGGCCCATCGAACCGGTGTCAGGCTGATGGCTGCGATAGAGCTCCGAGGTCGGTTCCGATACCACTCGCAGATTGCCAAATCGGCTCAAATAGCCGATCACGCCATGGGTCAGGGCACGAGCGAATGTCGGTTCGTCCGACGATATAGGATCCTCCGCCACGAAAGGCAGAATCGCCACAGTGCGGTTCTGCTGCGCGCCGGCCAGCAGCGCCGACAATTTCGCCCAATTCTGGGATCCGAAGAGGGCGGCGCTGCCGACAGCCGCAATGGCGAGTGCTGCGAAGCCGGCGGCAACCGGCCAGCGATGCCAAACCGCAGCCAGGCTCCGCCTGCTCTTCGCCACGGCTTGCCGAGTGAGGGTTGGGCGCGCGACAATCTGGGCCGGCGAGGCAGCGGCAGCCTGCTCGGGGTCGCACGGCGGCTGCGAAGCCGCTGGTTGCTCTTGGACCACGGCGGCGCCCCGAACGTCCTCGGCGGCAACTCGCTGACGATCGAGCACTGCTGCCGAGTCAAAATCGCCTCTTGTAATAGCAGCGATCAAAGCGCGCGTGGCAGCGTCCGGAGACGCGCCGACCTCTCTGTGCAGCATGTCCGCCACCGACTTCGCTCGGCTGAGCGCGGCTTCGCGGCCCTTGTAGCGCGCCAGCAGCTTCAGCGCGGTGCGCTGCCGGTCCTCCCGCGTCGGCTCCAGGGCGATCAACCGTTCGGCCGCGGCAAGCGCTGCCTCCGCATCGGCCTCGGCATCGGCATAGCGGCACATGGCCTCGAAGACATCGGCTGCCGCGCCTGCCAGGCGCTCGGCCTCCTGCATACGCCAGGCGTCGAACTCTTCGACGTCGAGGAACAGATCCGACAAAAAGCCGCCGCGCCAAAGCGCCGCCGCTTCTGCCTGTTCGCCGGCTTTGCTCGATCGTGCCATCGACAAAAACCTGCGCGCATCGACCGAGACGAGTAGCGATTCGAGTCTGACCGCATCTCGATCCACGATCAGAAACTCGGATCCGATCGACAAATCCTGGCGCAATGAAATAAGACATTGGCGCAGGCTGTGCCGCGCAGACGCATCAACACTATCCCCCCAAAAAAGCGTCGCCAGTTCTTCCCGCCGCGCCCGGTAATCGGGTTTCATGGCAAGATAAGCAAGCATGCCGCGGGCTTTCTTCGCACGGACGGAAATCTCGATGGGACGGCCCACGTTCGCTTCGATCGCGAACGGCCCCAGCAGCCGCAGGCTTACTTTGGATAGTTTGGACATCGGTTGGCGCGGCGCGAAATTACCCGCGACTTTATCATTTTTGATCTCAGAGCACCAGGAAGCGGGGGACAACGGACTCTTCTAAACCTTGGTGCTCGTTAAGTGCCTCACTTCTCGAAAGATTTTCTTTGACCTTGCGATGACCGTCCCGTTGACTCGCGTCGTGTCATCGTAGCCGCCTGGAACGACAGAGCGCCTTGCTTATTGCCCACGGGGCATGCGGCTCGCCGGATCGTGCGAAAAAGATGATGGCCATGATGACGGATTTGAAGCTTCGAGCGGCACTCGGCTTGCACAGGTTCGGTTTTGGGCCCGCGCCCGGCTCGATTCCCGCGATCGCCGGCGATCCGCGCGGCGCAATGCTGGCCGATCTGGAGCGGCCCGACGCCGGACTTGCGGCTGCGACGGTCTGCCTAGCAGCGCCGCGGCGGCGCGCGACTTTTTCGAATAACGCGCCAAACAACTGACGGCGAGAAAGTTAGCGCGACGCAAGCAGGCAGGCGACTCGATGGGCAATGGCCTAGCCAGCGACAAAGTGATGAAAGCGAATGCAAATGCCTCCGCTGAGCTGCCGGGCCCCGATCGGCAGAATCCAGAGGCCAATGTCGGCCTGCGGCTTCTAGAAGACGAGGCCAGGGTCCGCGTCGATGCGGCTGTGAGTGCGCAGATCGGCTTCGTCGAGCGCCTTGTTTGGTTCTGGTCGAATCACTTTTGCGTATCACTTCGATGGCCGGGGCTTACGAACGCGACGCCATCCGTCCGCATGTGCTTGGGCGGTTCGTCGATATGCTGGTCGCGGTCGAGAGCCATCCGGCCATGCTGCTCTACATCGACAACGCCGTTTCGATGGGACCGAACTCGGTTGCAGGCGCCAATCGCGATAGAGGTCTCGACGAGAATCTCGCCCGCGAACCCTGGAGCTCCATACGCTCGGGGTGCGCAGCGGCTATTCGCAGGCCGATGTGACCAATTTCGCCAAGGTGCTCACCGGCTGGACCTTCATCAACACGGGCGTGATCGGCCATGGCGGCGAATTTGTCTTCACCGAACGCATGCAGCCGGTGCGCAGATCGTGCTCGGCAAGCGCTACCCGGAAGACGGAATGGAGCAGGGACTTGCCGTTATTGCCGACCTGGCGCGCCATCCGGCCACGGCGCGCCATATTGCTCGGAAGCTGGCGGTCCACTTTGTCGCCGACGAACCGCCGCCGCCGCTGCTCGAGAAGCTGGCGAGGACTTTCCGCGACAGCGACGCCGATCTTAAGGAGATGGCCAAAGCTCTTATCGCGCCGAGGAATTGTGGTCGCCCGTGCGCAGCAAACTCAAACGCCCGTCCGAATGGCATATTGGCGCGCTGCGGCTGACCAGCTCGCGCGGAAACGTCAGACGCTTCATGCGTGGACAGGCACTGCTCGGCGAGCCGCTATGGCATCCGCCTGCTCCGAATGGCTTCTCCGATAATCAGGCAGCGTGGGTCGATGGTCTCGCACGACGCGCCGACATCGCCAGCAATTTCGCCGCTCGCGTGGCGGATCGGCTGCTACCAGTGGCCCTCATCGAGGAAGGACTTGGTCCGGTTGCATCGGTGGACACCCAAGGCGCGATCGCCCATGCCGGTAGTCGCGCCCAGGCACTCGCCCGCCGTCGCGCCAGTCGGCGATCCGGGCTGGGTGTCGCTGCGCGGCGACAATGCATTGACCCTGGGGACGAAGACGCCCGCACTGAAGCTGGATAATTTCTTCGCGCTCAATCCGGCGATGCCGAACCTGCACCGCATGTTTACAGCCAACGAAGCGATTATCGTTCACGCCGCCGGCGAATCCTGCCGGCAAGCGAGGACACGATTACGCGCCTGCTACAGCTCTATCACCACAGCGACCCGGATTTCGCCCGCGCGCTGGAGAATCGTCCCGCGGTTACCGCTCTTGCACAACGCGGGGCTGTCGAACAAAAGCCAGCGGATCAAATCATCGGCTCCAATGTCGTCCAACTACGCGCCTGCTTCGCCGAGGCGGTTGGCGCCGCGGCCAAGTTCCTGGCGCAGAGCGACGGCCCACGCATCGGCGCACTCGCCCTTGACGGCTGGGACACCCATTACAGCGAGGGCAGCGTAAATGGGCAACTCGCACAATTGCTTGGCGCGCTCGACGGCGCGCTGGCGGCAGCTCGGGACAATCTGGGACCGGTATGGCGCGAGACGGTCGTCGCGTTGCTCACTGAGTTCGGCCGTACCGCGCGCATCAACGGCACGCTCGGAACCGACCATGGCACCGGCACTGTGGTGCTGCTCGCCGGCGGCGCCCTCAAGGGTGGCCGCGCGATCGCCGATTGGCCTGGATTGAAACCCGCTGACCTCTTGGAGGACCGTGATCTCAAGGCCACCATCGACATTCGAGGCATCCTTAAGGAATTCTGAGGGACCACTTGCGGGCCGACGACCGGGCACTCGCGACGGACGTGTTCCCCGGCAGTGCGGGTGTAAAGCCGATCGCAGATCTGATAGCGTAGTTTCAAAGCCTTAGGAGAAGGACATGAGATACGGGCTACTCGCTGCACTCCTCGCCGCAATGGTCATTCTCCAGACCGTCAATGCCTCGCAAGCGCGGCGCTATTGCGTTTACGGCGGCTATTGTCCCGCCGGGACCTGCCTGAAGTACAACCCCATCCGCAGAGTGCAATACGCTTGCAACGTGGCCAATTGCAGCGCTGCGAATTGCCCGCGCTAGGTTGCGTTTGCTGCGGACGCTCATCAATCAGGGAGCTCATCAGTCGGCAGGCCCGGGTTGGACAAACGCGAAGTGAGCGGGAGCCGACAGCATTTGATTTGCTCAATAGCCCTATCGCTGGGTTTCATGACGATCATGTCCGCCAAGGCAGGACTGTTGCCCAGGCGAGTGGAGAATGCTGCGGGGCGAGCAGCCTTCAACCGTAGAATGCGCCTTGTGAGCCAATTGGTTATTTCCAAAGCTCCTTCGTTGCGAGCTTGGCGCCTTCGGCGAGCGCTTGAAGCTTCGCCCACGCGATTTGCTGATGGACTCGACCTCCCAAGCCGCAATCCGTACCCGCGATGACGTTTTCCCGGCCGACCACCTGCGCATAGCGCACGATGCGATCGGCGACCACTTGAGGATGTTCGACGATATTGGTGGCGTGGCTGACGACCCCCGGGATGAGTAATTTGCCATCTGGCAGCTTGGCATCCTTCCACACACGCCATTCATGCTCGTGACGGACATTGCCGGCTTCGACCGAATATGCGCCGGCATTCACGCTGAGCACGAGGTCGACGATCTCGACCAATGCTATGTCGGTCGTATGCGGGCCGTGCCAGCTGCCCCAGCAAATGTGGTAGCGGACGCGGTCGCTAGGTAACCCGCGCAGTGCATGATTGAGCGCCTCGATTCGCACCCGCTCGAATTTCTTGAATTCGGCGAGCGGCGGCTCGGGGTTGATCATGTCCCAATTGTCGGGAAGACTCGGGTCATCGATCTGCAGGACAACGCCGGCCTCGACGATCGCCTTGTATTCCTCATGCATGGCGTCTGCCGAGGCAAACAGAAACTCCTCCTCGGTCTTGTAGTAAAGGTCGATGCCGCGGGCGAAGCTACCTGGAGCAATCGAACACATGAAGCCTTCGTCGATACCAGCCACGGCCATCGCATTCTTGAAGTTTTTGATGTCGGTATCGAGAGCGGCATGTCCATTATATTTGATAGGTCCCGTGCACACCGGCCGTCCCGCCGGACGCCGCGCCGCGCTGCCCATCAGGGTCCCGCTCGAGTCCGGATCGAGATAAAACTCGCTAAATTTCTGCCAGTCGCGACGATTAGCGAACGAGGTGAGCGCCACATCGGCGACGCTTGATTTTTTGTGCTGGGTTTCGTGAGTTGCGGCGGCAGGTGTTCCAGCTGGAGAGAATCCTGACAGTCGGCCGAAGGCGTAGTTCCACCAAGCGCCATAGTCGTAACTTCCGGCGACCGGTTTGCCAAACTCACCGTCATCCGGGATGTCGATGCCAAGCTCGCGCTGCTTGCGCACCACCTCGGCGACGCAAGCGGCGAGACATAGCGCATAAGCCTCGTCGTCGCGATTTTCGCCGGCGGCGCGGGCCTTGCTCATGGCAATGAGATTGGCTGGCCGAGACAGGCTCCCGGCATGGGTCGTCAGAATTTTGTCTTTGCTAGATTGCATGCTTGCGCCCCTCCCATTTTGATCGAGCAGCGCACCCCCGCTTGGGGAGTTGCGCCCATTTAGACCCTGCTCGAGAATGCTTTAGGGCACATCATATAACACAATCGAACCACCCCACATCGTCATCAGACCTTTTATCCCTAGGGGCTCGGAGCTCAGCGTCGGCATCCGCTATGGAAAATAGCATGTATAACGAATTGATAAGCCGCACCGCCCGAGGTGTTTGCAGCGGTTTCTCGCCCTCATGCACCCCATTGCAACAGGGATGCAACGCCAATGGTTGACCAGCGCTACCGAACTCGACGAAACATAGCGTCGTGAGCGCTCGACCTAAATTGCCCAACCGCTGAAATATTCGAAGCACCGGTGCTCGGAAGGACGGAAACTATGCTTCATCGAAAATTTGGCTATGCAATCTGCGCGTTAGCAGTGGCCGGAGCAATGTGGTATGGAAGTTTCCCCGCCCATGCGGACGTGGTGAAAAAGGTGTTCGTGATCGCGCTGGAGAATCATAATTGGACGCAGCCAAGCAGCCAGACAAGCCCCCAGCAGCTCTTCCAGAATCCTGCTGCGCCGTTCATCAATAGCCTGGCGAGTGGCACGTCGGGCATCAGCAGCCAGGTCGCCTATGCGCGTGGCTACATTAACGCGGCGGTAGGCGACCATCCGTCGGAACCCAACTACCTTTGGGCCGAAGCAGGCACCAGTGTTGGCGTGACTAATGATGACGATCCCTACCATCCGGATTGCACCCCGGATACCGTCCAGACCACCAATCAGCATCTGAGCGCGTTTCTGACCGTGGCCGGGAAGTCGTGGAGGTCGTATCAGGAGGACACGGATGTGGACGCCACTAACACCGTGCTGCCGGTGAGTTCGTGGACGGTTCCGCTTTTTAGCCAGAGCGGCAATTATTCTTCTGGCTTCAATCCGTACAACTATACAACTCAGTTCAACTACGCGACCAAGCACGATCCGATGGCGCTCTTCCACGATACGAACGGTGGTTGCAATACGACCGCGTCGAACCCCCTGAGGCTGCATTACGCCCCGCTGCAGCAATTGGCGGTCGATCTGGCGAATAATACAGTGGCCGACTATAACTGGATCACGCCGGACCAGTTCAACGACCAACATTCGTGGCCCGCCAACGGCTACGGGCAGTATTCCGACGGCGATCAAGCCGCCATCGCAGCAGGAGATAATTTCCTGGCCCGGGTCGTGCCCCTGATCATGTCCTCGCAGGCTTATCAGGAGCACGGAGTGATAATCCTGTGGTGGGATGAGAGCGAAGGCGGAGACGGCCCCAGCAGGACGCTGCCGTTCTTCATCATTTCCCAGGACGTGCATCCGAACGTGAACGGATTGCCGTATTCGAATATGATCCAATATTCCCACTCATCCTTCGTGCGGACCATGCAGGAAATCTTTAAGGTCGATCCAAAGCACCACTTCAATTGGCTGGGCGGTGCGGCAACCGCCAAGGATTTGTCCGACCTATTGGGCCCCGGCGTGACAGACTGAATAACGTGTAAGCGCAAAGGCAAGCGCCCCTGCGCTGTGAGCCGCTTGTTATTATTTTGCGAACGATAGCGGGTGATGTTGCGCCCCACCCGCAAGAGGCCTTCATTACGCTGACCCCCATGGTGGCGCGCCTGTATGGATTGCGACCCGAAAATGCATCAGTCCTGTAGACGTCCTGGTCGAGATCAAGCGACTTGATCCCGAGCAGTGAGCAGCTGGCGGCGGCCGGCAATTTCCAGACGGCGGCGCGGACGCTGCGCACTAGCCTAAGCCTAGCAAATGTTCGCTGGCGGGCAGAAGCCCACATCCTCCCTCCGCCCGTTCTTTATCCCGAAAGGTTTCCGACAATCAGGCATGCCTAAGTCGCGGAATGATTTCCTGCGCGATGATCTCGATCTGCTCCATTTCATAGCGATAGGGCACGAAGATGAGCTTCTGTGTGCCGACGGCGAGATGTGCCTTGAGCTGTTCGACACATTCGTCGACGGTGCCGAGAATGGCGCTGTCCTTGGTCGATTCGCTCCAGGACGCATAGTCCCATTCCTTTCCTAGCCACTCCATCATCTCGCTTTCCACGGCGGCGCGCGACTTGCCGACGCGTATGGGCAGCTGTGAGGCGTTCAGCAACTTGTCGGGATCCTTGCCGGACTCTTTGGCGAAGCTGCGGATTTTGGCCCACGATTTCGCGAAGCTTTCGGGCCTGTAAAAGTATGTGAGCCAGCCGTCGCCCGCCACGCCGGCGCGCTGAAGCACGCGATCGACATAGCCGCCGATCAGCAGTGGTGGATAGGGTTTTTGTAGCGGCTTGGGGTACATCACCCCGGCCGGAATCTTGTGGTACATCCATTCGCCTTTGACCATGTCCTCGGTCCAAAAGCGTTTCAGGATGTCGAGATTCTCATCCATGATTTTGCCGCGCTTTTGGAACGGTACGCCAACCGCGTCGAACTCGCGCCTGTACCAACCTGAGGCTAGTCCCATGATGAGACGGCCATTCGATAGCAGATCCATGCTGCCAAGTTGCTTCGCCAGAATGACCGGATTGCGCATCGGCAGGACGAGAATGCCGGTACCCAGCTTGATTTTCTTGGTGCGCGCCGCAATCGCCGTCAGCAGCGTAAGCGATTCTATGATGGGGAAATTCGGCTCCACGCCGAGCAGAACATGGTCCCAAGCCCATATCGAATCAAAGCCAAGCTGCTCCATTTTGAGGCCGTACTCGACCAACGCGCCGACATCGGGCATTTCCGGATAGGCGGTGAAATTGCGCAGCGCGATGCCGAAGGTCTTGCTTAAGGCGGTCATTCTTTGGGTCCCCATGTCTAAAGCGGTGGCAATCGCTCAACCCGCTTCAGCCGATGTAAAGCCGTTGCGGGTCGAGCATGCGCAGCGTGGATAGTTCGTGGTCGGTGGGAGGCTCGGTAACGCCGACGTCAGAATCAAAATCGAGCCTGAAGCCGGTATTCTCCTGCACTTGCTCGCGCGTGACTCCAAGGTTGAGCGCGAGCGGTTTCATCCGGCGCGTTTTTTCATCGAAGCCAAAGACGGCCAGATCGGTGACCACCCGGAACATTCCACCGATCGGCAGCCCGCTGCGGCGCCGCGTGTCATAGCCGTGCATCCATCCCGGGCTGGTGATGAAATCGACCTGCTCGACGAAACGTCGCTTCTCGTGCTTCATCGCCACGATCATTTGGGCCAGGCTGGCGATGTCGTTGCCGCCGCCCGTCCCGGGCAATCGAACCGTCGGTTTCTGTGCCGAGCCGATGATCGAGCTGTTCAAGTTGCCGTATTGGTCGATCTGTGCACCCCCCATGAAGCCGATATCGACGTAGCCGCGCTGGAGCAGTAGCAGCACGTCGGCGCTGCCCAGCACCATGTTGGCGCGTGCGGTGCACCGCTGGTCATTGGTCGACGGCGGGAGCTTGCCCGGTTCGACAAAGGCGCCGACCACTCCTCCTTCGAACAGGATGGTCAAACCCGGACAATGCAGCCGTTGCGCGAGCGTGGCCGCAAGCAACGGAATTCCGACGCCGGCGAACACCACCATGCCGTCCTTGAGCTGGCGCGCACTCAAGATTGCGAGCAGTTCGCCAGCCGTGTACTCGGGCTTATGAATCATAGATCGAAGTTCCCAAACGGGCGGCGGCGAGGACTTCTTCGATCCCGATCAGCTCAAGAAATTGCGCCCAGGACTTCGGCCCATAGACGAAACGGTCGAGGTAGTCGCGCATGCCCGCAACCGGATCCTTGTTTACGAGCTCGACGTAATATTCCATGTGCTTGATCATCGGTTCGTAGATCCCATAGCACTCGTGAGGAGCGCAGCCAAACGGCACTTCCACGATCGCGTCAACCGTGAAAAATGGAATCTTCGTCTGATCGGGCGCCCGCCGAATCTGATCGTTGGAAACGACGCGCTCGGTCGAGAGAATCACCTTGTTGGCCGCCATTGCGAGGTCGATGTCGATGAATTGCAGGCCGTCGATCTGCGCGTTGCCATAAGCGTCGCACCGCTGGACGTGGATTAGCGCCACGTCCGGATTGAGCGCCGGAACGAGCAGCAGCCGTTCACCCGTGAATGGGCAATCCATCTCCTTGGCTTCGGACCGCTCTTTGCGAACGTCGGAGCCGAGCATCGGCCGGATCGGCATGAAAGGCAGGCCCATGGCACCGGCGCGCAGCCGCATGCCCATGGCGAGATGGCTCCATTCCTCGAACTGCGCTTTGCCGCTTTCGACATGATGCCGCATGACCTTGGAAATTCCCCAGAGGATACCCTGGCTGAACCAGCTGGTAACGATGCGTTCGCAAGTGCCGGAGCCAAACAACAAGTCGCCGTCGCTCGAAGTTATGCTGCGCGCGCAAGTCAGTTTCTGGCGTCCCGCGCGGATCAGCGCCCATATCAACGCCATCGGCGTGCGCGACATGGTGCTGCCGCCGATGCCGATCGTGTCGCCATCACGCACGAACGAGGCAACATCGTCGAGCGTCACCACCTTCTCGCGCAGGCTGCGGTCGCGTTGCGCCAGATCGTTGCGCAGTTTTTCGTATGGTTTGACGTCACTCACGTAAATGCGCTCACGCTGGCGCGTTGCGTCCGATCTCGGCATTGAAACTCTCGACCTCTCGGTCCCAGGCGGGAATGGTATCGATCAGCTTTTGCCAAAAGTCCTGTTTCCTTCGGCTGTCGAAATTCTCGATCGAGACGCCCTGCTGTTCGACCCAGGTGTAATAGCCCAGGTTGAAAATGCGATTGCGGTCGAGATGAGTGAGCTCCAGCACGTGGTCGTCGACGATCCCCTCGATATGCCGCCCGTAAATCTCCCCGGCGTTGACCTCGTCGAAACCGTCCGGATATTTGCGCGCCCGATAGGTTTTGCGTTCGCTCTGGTACATCGCCGCGCTGTCGGTCGCGATCGTCATCACCACGTCGTCGGATCCGTAGTCGAGGTGCCGGGCAAGCTTTATGGCAGCGACGATGTTCGCGAGACCCGAAATTCCAAAATAGTCGAACAATCGGATCAGTTCCGCGTCGATTTTGCGGCGTCTGCCGAGATACTCGCGGCCGCAATCGTCGTTGAACAACAGGTTGAGCGCATCGGTTGCCACATCCGAGACCGCGACAACAAGGTCGGTGTTCATCACATTATGGATAAGCGGGATGTGCTTGTCGCCGATCCCCTGAATGTTGTGTTCGCCATAGCCGTTGCAATACATGGTCGGGCATTCGGCGGCTTCTACCGCGACGATCTTGCTGTGGTGATCTTTCTTTAGCCGGTCTCCGGCCGCAATCGTGCCGGCGGAGCCGGTCGCCGACACGAACGCAGCGAGCCGGTAATTCTTGTGACCACCCCGCAGATGCTCGAAAACGCGGCCAACGGCCTGGCCCGTGCAGTGATAGTGAATCAGATAATTCGCAAATTCCGAGAATTGGTTGAAAATCACGTTCTCCTTGTCGCACTCGAGTTCGGCGCATTTGTCGTAGATTTCCTTGACGTTGCTTTCGGTGCCCGGCGTGCGGATGATGTCCGACGGATCGGCGACCCAGCGCTCCAGCCAATCGAACCGCTCACGGCTCATGCCTGCCGGAAGAACCGCAACACCACGGCAGCCCAGAATTCGCGAGATGGCGACGCCGCCACGGCAATAATTGCCGGTGGACGGCCAGATTGCCCGCTGACGGGACGGGTCGAAGCTCCCGGTGATTAACCTCGGCAGCAGGCACGCGTATGCGGCGAGTACCTTGTGCGAACCGATCATCGGGAAATTGCCGCCGATCAGCACCGCGATCGGCGCCTTCACCCCGGTCAGCTCCGGCGGCAGCACGACGTGCATCGGCACATCGAGGCGCGACTTTCGGTCCGGACCGTTGAACCAGTGCACCCGCCACAGATTAGCGACATGCGGCGCATCGGGGTCGACCCGCGTCAAATCCGGCGCTCCACCGTTTGCGGTCTCGGCCGGATTGGCCAATTCGCTCCAGGTCGGCAAAAACCCGCCAATGTGTTTGAAATGTTCAAGCACGGCGCTGCGCCGGGCGGGGTCGGAGATCTCAGGGACGATCAACAGGCTCATTGCACCACGCTCGTTGCTGCCGCACCATCGGCAAGCGCGCAACGCGGCAAGAACGATGCTCGATAGTGTTCAGCCGATACGTCGCCGCAAACACGATGGTGTTGGCGCGGCGATCTGCCGGAAGATCTGATGATCTGCTCCTTTGATCCAGGTGTCATTTCCTGACCGTGCAGCGCGGCGGACGACCGCCCAAATCGTTGGCTCCAGAACGAGGGCAGACCTTCACGCCCTTGGACCCCATTTTGACCCAGTGCGAACTCGTTCCGGGTCTGAAGCAAGCGGACGATTTCTGGTTCTGACGGCGTCCGGCCGGGCGCCCGCCCGATCGATGATATTCGATAGGTCGTTTGCAATGGAAGCCATCGTCGGCAGAGAATCGTCCTCGGCCGGGCGCGGTTGCGCCGCTCCCGGCGAGCCGGTACCGATCTGGGGCCAACCGGCAGCGTTGATGCGCTGAAGGACTGCGCTATGGAGTTTCTCGTCAACCCATTGCCGGTAGTCGGTGGCGTAGGCCGGATAGATCGGCAGCCGCTCGTGCAGGCGTTTGCCGGCGGTGCTCGTTGCGCGCTCGAGCATCTGCAGGTGGGGCCACGGCGCTTCGGGGTTGACGTGATCCACCGTTACCGGCGATACGCCGCCCCAGTCGTTGATCCCCGCCTCAATCAGCCGGCAGAGTGCCCCGGGGCTCAGGTTCGGCGGCGCTTGGATGTTCATCGCTGGCGGGAAGATCAGCCGCGCCACCGCGATCGTCCATAAATGCTCGTCCACGCTGGGCGGCAGCGCGTTGGCCATACGCGTGCCGGGCTTCGGGCGGAAATTCTGAATGATAATTTCCTGAATATGGCCGTACGTTTCGTGCAGTTCGCGCAGTGCAAATAGCGCCTCGATGCGTTCGCGCCGCGTCTCGCCAATGCCGATGAGGATGCCGGTGGTGAACGGCACGTGCTGTTCGCCTGCCATGCGGATGCTGGCCACGCGCGCCGCCGGCGCCTTGTCGGGGGAGCCGTAATGCGGTGCTCCTTTCTGCATCAGGCGATTGGACGCGCTTTCCAGCATGATGCCTTGCGAGAGCGACACCTTCCGCAAGGCGGCCAGATCGGAGGCCTCGAGGAGCCCGGGATTGACGTGCGGAAAAAGCCCTGTTTTCTCGAACACCAGCCGGGCCATTGCGACGAGGTACGACAGCGTGGTCGGGTGGCCGAGGTGGGCGAGCTCTTCGCGTGCGGCGCGATAACGAAGCTCCGGTTTATCACCGAGCGTAAACAGCGCTTCCTTGCAGTCAGCATCGCGTCCGGCGCGGGCAACCCCCAGCACTTCGTCGGGCGACATGAATGCCGGTTCGCCAGCACGCGGTGGATGAGCAAAGGTGCAGTAGTGGCAAACGTCGCGGCAAAGCTTTGTCAGCGGGATGAAGACTTTTCGCGAGTAAGAAACGATCGGACCGTGTGCTCCGTCGCGGCGCCGCCGCGCGGCCGACAATAGCGGTTCGAGATCGGTCAGGCCCGCAAGTTCGAAAGCCTCCTCAGGCGTCAGATTCCGGCTGTCCGGAAAATTGTGCAGTAAAGCCGAACCGCGGTGTTCCGGTCGCGAAGCCTGCAGCGTGGCCAAATAGGAAAAAGTGCGAGTGACAGGCCGAAGCGAAACGAAGGATGCAAGATCTTCAGGCCGGTCGATATCGAGATTGAGATTCCCGGCCGGTAACACACACACTTTCATGCCTTGCGCGCGCGCAACCCGGCAATGTTTTTCGAAACTGTCCGGTCCGAAGCACAGCGGGACCATAGTCGCCGGGCGGCAGGCGAGCAGATTGGTACCTCTGTCCTGCCTTGCCTGAATGACCGCCAGCGAGTGGGAGACGGCGACGGCATCGACTGCGCCCAGCACGGCTTCTGGGGACAGTTGCGGAATGTCGGATGGGATCACCAGCACTGCGCCGGCGCCATGCTTTACGATGCGGGCGATGCCGAACCGGATCGCCAGATTGATGTCGTCGCAGCCCTCGTCTGAAATGACAATGGCGTTATGGCGTTCGGCCAATCGCGCGGCGTCCTTATCAACCGTGACCACGGCAACGCCTGCCAGGTGCGCGCTGGCGCGTGAGAGCGCATCGAGTACGTCCTCGAGCATTACGCGCGCCAGGTGCGCGCGTTCGCTAGCACCGAGCGCCGGCGTCAGGCGGCGCTTGGCGACGGCAAAGCGCTTTACCGGCACCACCGCCCATACATCCGGACGCCGAATCACCGCCCACCACCGGCAGTGCGGGGGGCGGTCGGTGCCAGCGCAAATTGTGCAGCGAACCGCAGGACCTCGCGGCCGAGCCGTTCGCTGTCCTCAAGAGTTCTCATCATCGCAAGCGTTGGCATGATCAGACATGTTGCTTTACCGGACCGCGTCCGACATCATCCGAGCGGACATTTCCTACCATGCGACTGGCTGGCGAAATCACTGAGTGTGCCGCCGTCGCGCCGGTGCAGCGGCCTCAGCTCGCCTCAACACCGCACCAATCATAGATGCTCAACGCCATCACTTTAATCGCTGTTTGATAATCCTCAATGCTGACGTACTCGTCGTCCGAATGCATGACCGCCGTCGACCCGGGCCCGAAGATCACCGTAGGTGTGTGGCCGTAAAGGTTGAGGAAGCGGGTATCCGCCGCACCTTGCCGGCCGCTGACCTCGGCATCGCGCCCGGTCACTTCCTTATAGTTCTTGCAGACCAGTTCAACGATCGGGTGGTCGCGGGGGATCTCGGAAGCCTGGGCGTCATAGCCGACGAAGCGAACTTTAGGCGGGTGGTCCTTCATCCAGGGATCTGCGGCCGCGGCACGGGCGATGTGATCGATGAGAGTGCGCTTGACGCCTTGATGGTCCTCACCGGGCACGGTGGCCATGCTTCCTTTCAACAAGCAGGTCGCGGGGAAAGAACTCGGAAAGCTCCCGGCGTGAAACGCTCCGATCATGCACGGCAGCGCGTCGATCGGTTTGGGATAGAGCGAATGCTTGACCGCAGCGACCCTTTCGTGCTCCAGCGCCTCCACCGCCTTGGTGATTTTGTACCCGAGCTCGATCCCGCTTACTCCCTGATAGCGCCGCTGGATGCCGGCAGGTTTGCCCTGAATTTCGATTTCGAACCAGATGCGACCAATGCACGCTGGCTGCACCGCAAGTCCGCTGGTTTCGCCGGAAATGCCGGCATCGGCCGAGTAGCCGCGAATCACGGTGTCCAGGGTGCCGTGGCCGCTCACCTCTTCGTCGATGACAATGTCGAGATACACATCCCCCTTCGGTTTCAGGCCGGCGGCAATCAGATTTTCGATCGCCATGACATGGCTGGCGACGCCGCTCTTCATATCGCAGGAGCCACGCCCGTAGAGCTTGCCGTCCTTGACCGACGCCGACCAGGGATAGTCGCTCCAGCCCTCGCCGTTGCCGACTGGAATGACGTCGGTATGACCGTTGAAGAGCAGCGAGCGACCGCCGCCCGTCCCCTCCCAAATCGCCACGATATTGGGACGGCCTTCGTAACCGCGGTCGACTGGAACGTAGCCTGGATGTTTTTTGAGCTGTTCCCAATCGGACTCCCACATATCGATCTTAAGGCCCATGCTTGCCAGATAATCGGCGAGAAATTTCTGGATCCTCCCCTCGTCGCCAGTGACGCTCGGGATCGAGACCATCTGCTGCAGAAACTTCAGCGACTTATCGCGGGTAGCCTCGATCTGCTGCAGGACTTTGCCCCGCCCATCGCTGCTCATTTGCTTCCATCCCTTGATCTTCTCGACATTGCCGGCGGCCGGCGCCGCGACAGCGTCAAGTTCGTGGCACGTGCCGCTGCAGGAACCAGCGGCCCTCTGCCCTTACCGTCCCAGATTCTAATCTTAGGACGAACATGATTGCAATCGCGAGCCGCAGCGGCGACGGTCCCTGCCTGTGCCGCACAGCCGCGCCGACACGCGCTTTTGCCTCAAAACACCGATTCGAAGGTGGATCGCATCCAATCGGATGATGGTGACGTCGGTTCGACCGATCAGAACGCAGCGGCATTCGGGCGTCGGCGCGCACCCGCGCCACCTTCAAAGATCGCAACTAGTCGGGCGGCGCTGCCCATGACGAGTGCGTGCTGAATTTTAAAATCTTCCCGCGCGCGATCACCGGCACCGCGGTGTCGCGTAAAGCTCTGGCGCGCCCCTTCTGGTTCAAATCAATGGCCAGCGAAAAAAGGAAAGCAGAAACGCCGCCACTAAGCGGACACCGTGTCGATGGCAAAGTCTTGCACTGCCCGAGTGGGATCCGCTCGGACGCAGCATGAGTAGGCCTGCTCCTGCGGCTACCCGGAACGCGGTTGAGCGCGCGCCGGGGTCCACAGAGCCTGGAATTCTACGGCCACGACATCTTCGTAGGAAGACCTGCAATCGAGAAGGCCCACGTTCCTGGCGAATTCGTTGAGCGAGGCGATCGCGTGTTTTGACAGCGATGCGTCGTAAAACGGTAGATCGCGTGCAACCAGGTCGCCGATCAGTTCAGCCTCCATCGCCGGGAACAGCTTGCGCCCGACGAGGGTTGCCAAGGACACATCGTTCCTCAGAGCGGACTGGCTCGCAGTGACGGCACGGACGACGGCGGCGACGGTTTCAGGAGAATTTTGGATCATGCGGTCCGTTGCGGCGACGACCGGCAAGGTATAGGAGAACGCTCCCGTTGGGCCGTCGCCTCGGCGCACATCGAGAACAATCGTTCCGGCGCCGCGGCGCACCGCGATTTCTGCGCCCATGCCGTTTGCCCAAAAACCGTCGATCGCGCCGCTCTCGAGCGCTTTGGCTGCAGTGACGCCGGTGTTGACCTTCAGGTCGAGACCTCCCGGAATCGGCGCAATCGCGACCCCTTCGCGGGCGGGATCCAGCCCGGCGGCAGCGAGCAGCCGGCGCAGCCCAAGCTCGACCCATGGCGCGGCGCCGATCCGGCGCCCGCGAACGCATTGCAGATCGCCGCGCTTGCTGCCGAGGTCGGAACGCATCACCAGAAACCAGTACATGCCTTGTGCCTGCGCGCAGATCAGCTTTACGCCGCGCCAGCGCGCGAACACCGCAAGGGCGGCATGCGCTTCGGCCGCGACGAAGTCGACCTCGCCATCCTTGAGCGCCTGATAGGCCTGGTCGGCCGGCGACATCAGGACGAGTGACGCGTCCAATCCTTTGGTGCGCAGGATTCCCAATTCGCAGGCCGCAAGAATCGGAAAGTAGGAATTCGAAATGAGATCCGGAACGGCGATCTTGATCGGCAATGGTTGACTCATAATCCGCCAAGATCCGCGTTGATGCATTGGCAGCGGCAGGATCCGTGTGTCTGCTGCTGCCGCCCGCCGCCCTGCAGACTTGGCGGCAAACGCGCGAGGAACTATCCCACCGTCGACGGTAGCTCTTTTTTCACCCGTACCTCCACCTCGGTCCATTGGTCCGGTGTGAGGGTCACCGATCCGGCGAATTGGTCCGTGTACAGCTGCTCGGCCGCTGGAACATCCTTGATCCCCATGTAGGTGATGACGGATTGCCTAGTGATGCTGGCAAGTGCCGGATCGATATAGCCGAGCCCGCGCTGCTTGAAAGTGTTTACGAAGCCGAGCGAGGTCCCCACTTCTTGCCCGTAGAACAAGACCTCGCGGGTGGCAGGGGCACCGCCCTGAAACTCCTTCAGGCTGTCGACGTGGATATCGATCGCCTTTTCCGGATTGAGGTAAACGAACTTGAGCCCTTCCAAGAGGCCCTCGACGAAGTCCCTGCACAGCTGCGGCCTATGCGCGATCGTCTCGCGTTTGCATGCCGCCACGACGCTGCAGGATTTGACGCCGTAGTCCGCATAGAACATTGCGTTGATGGCGATATGATTGGCCCAATAGGTCGGCGCGATGCTGCCGAAGAAATTGCCTACGACTTTGATCTGCTTGGCGGCCGCGGCCCGCATCAGGCTCGCCGCATCCATGCTGACAATGTTTATCTTACTGGCATCTATGCCGGTCGCTTTCACGAAGGCCGGCCACAGCGCATATTCGCCGCCGCCGACTTCAAAGCCGATGGATTGACCTTCGAGCTGCTTGGGCTGGGTCAGGTTCAGTTCTTTGAGCGAGAAGATGCCGATCGGCGAGCGAGGCCAAATGGCTGCAATTGCCACGAGGTCCAAACCGCGACCGACGCAACCTGCCTGCACGGCCATATCAAGCAGCCCGAAGTCGTATTGGCCTTGGTCGACAGGAATGCAGACTTTGGTCGACCCGAACCCGCGGTCGATGGTGACATCGAGCCCACGTTTGTCCCAGTAACCCAGTTTCTTGGCGACGAATGCGAAGCTGTAGGTGCCGAGAGGCAGCCACGGCAGCGTGAGCTTGATCGCGGCGGCCCCGCGAACGATCGCCGGTGTCGAGACGCCGAGTGCGCCGCTCGCTCCGGCGATGCCCGCCACTTTAAGAAAGGAACGCCGATGCAGTGTCATATCGTATTCTCCCTGAGATGCTGTCGGCCGAACCCTTGCACGTTACATGGCCAAGCCCGATCAGTACGGATTGTATTCGTAGATGAGCGCCTTCAACGGCTTTAAGCGGAAGGCGTTGCAGGCGTTGTAGATCTGTGGGCAGTTGGAAAATGCCGCGATCAAGTCCATTTCAGCGCGGAAGTCAATGTGGTCGCCGGCCTTGCTCTTGGGGGCCTGGATCGACCAGTTGCCGTCCGCGCCAATCGGGCAGTTCATGAAGACGTTCATGTTGAACGGCACATCCTTCCAAGAGATGCCCCAGGGCTTAAGCGCGGCGGCCAGATTGTCGCGGCAGTTGTTCGTGTTCTTTACGCCGTAGCGCTTCTCGTTGGTGAAGCTCGAGCAGGCCCCGGCCAGCATGTCGTGAACGCCACACGTATCGGCGACGATCGTCATCATCGCGCGAGCTTCATCGGAATAGAGCACGTAGCCGACGCCCGGAAACACCTGCTTGTTAAGGCTGATCGTATTCATCACGGACAATTTCTCGGCAATATTGTCGGCATTCACTGTTACAAGGTCGGCCACCTGCTGGCCTTCCAGATCGATGATGCGCAAGACCTGACCCTTGCGGATTTCGGCCGCGAAATGTCCGGCGGGCTCGATCGTCTCGTCGCGCAAGATCTTCAATTGTTCTGTCATTCGCAATGCCCCATGCTGCGCCCCCGCGATCTGCCGGCGGTGTCGCGAGATTATTGAACGCCCGTGAGGTAGCCGTAAAGTCAAATTGAGCCGTTTTCAATGCGGGGCAAGCACATAAGCATCCGTCATCCGCCGGCGCTGTTGCTGATATCGCTCGACTGCTGCCAGTAAACCGCCCGCCGTTCGGCCAGAGCGATCAGTCCGTAGAGAACGAGCCCGGCGATGCTGAGCACTGTAATTGAGGCCATCATAAGCGGCGTGTCGAGCAGCCCGCCGGCAAGCTTTATGAGATATCCGATCCCCTGCTGGGAGGCCACGAATTCGGCAACGATTACGCCGATGATCGCCAGCGTAATTGAGATCTTCATCCCGCCGAAAATATGCGGCAGCGCATTCGGCATGCGGATTTTCCAGAACACTTGCCAAGGGGATGCCATGAAGGTCCGCGCCATGAGGTGGATGTCCTCATCGATGGACTGGAACCCGAGCGCGGAATTGATCGTCATGGGAAAAAAAGTAATCAAAAAAGCGAGCAACAAGGAGGATATTGTTCCGCTTCCGAACCAGACGATGAAGAGCGGTGCTATGGAGATCTTCGGCACGACCTGCGAGACGACGATGATCGGATAGAAGCTGCGACGTAGGAAAGAGGAATAGGTAATCAGCACCGCAACCATGATGCCGCCGGCGACCGACAGGGCGAATCCGACCACAGTAAGGTAGAGCGAGGGCCAGAGATTGGTTGCGAGCAGATCGCGGCGCTCTATAACCGTCTCGATGATGCGCGAGGGCGACGGCAAAATGATGCTGCGAACGCCAAACCCTCGAACGACCAGTTCCCATCCGGCCAGCATCATCAAGCTTATTGCAACGGGCCAGGCAAGATCGAAAAACTGCTGTCGTGCCTTACTGAGCATGGCTTGCCTCGATAGCTTTGCGCAGCCGCCTGACGTAGGAGTTGAACGGCTCGCTCTCCATCAGTGCGATATGGCGCGGCCGCGCGAGATCAATATTGACTTTTGCAACCACAGTAGCCGGGCGCCGGCTCATGACGATCACACGATCGGAAAGGAACGCGGCCTCACGGATACTGTGGGTGACGAAGAGCACGGTCTTGCGGTTCGCCTGCCAAATACGCGACAGTTCCACGCCCATTTCGTCGCGCGTGATCGCGTCCAACGCGCTGAACGGCTCGTCCATGAGGAGTATGCCGGGGTCTCGGATGAGGGCGCGGCAAATCGATACGCGCTGGCGCATGCCTCCGGACAGCTGACGCGGCAGATGACCGGCAAAGTCCTCTATTTTTGCCATCGCCAGCAGTTGCATCGCGCGTTCGATGTATTTGGCACGCGGCTCTCTCAGCAGTTCGACCGGGAAAAGCACGTTGTCAAGAACGGTGCGCCAAGGCAGCAGCACGGGCTGCTGAAACACGACCCCGATATCCGGCCGCGGACCGACGACGGGAATCTCGTTGATCGAAATCTCCCCCGCGGTCTTGTCGACCACGCCGGCAACCATCATCAGCAGCGTGCTTTTTCCGCATCCGCTAGGACCGAGAATGCTGACAAATTCATTGCCCGTGACATCGAGCGACACATTGCGGATGGCCTCAAGGGCTCCATAGAGCTTGTGCACATTTTTAATGCGCAAGACGAGCGAGCAGGCCTCGATCGGCTGCATCTCAGGCACGCCGCGGCGAACCGGCGTTTCGCTGAGCGCTCTCGACGGCGGCAACAATGCATTGCGGCGTCAGAGGCAGATCGTGTACCTCGATTTGAAACGGCCGAAGCGCATCGTTGATGGCCGAAACAATCGCGGCGGGCGGGCCGATTGCTCCGCCCTCGCCGAGTCCCTTGAGGCCAAATTCCGTATAGGGGGACGGAGTGAGCATGTGCAGGACCTTGATCACCGGCACATCCGTCGCGCTCGGCAACAGGTAATCTTGCAAGCTGGTCGCGAGCGGCTGGCCACGCGCATCGAAAGGTGAGGCCTCGTAAAGGCAGGTTCCGATGCCTTGCGCCGTTCCGCCACGAATTTGCCCGTCGACAATCATTGGATTGACCAGGGTACCGCCGTCTTCGACGACGACGTAATCGAGAATTTCGATCGCTCCGGTTGCGGGGTCGACGGCGACAACAGCTGCGTGCGCCGCATAAGTGAAGGTGCCGCTGTCGCGGTCCGCGCGGTAGCCGGCGGTCACCTCCAGCCCTCCGGTATCGAGCTCCGGGGGCAGCACCTGCGGCTGCAAGTACCAGGCTCGCGCCACTTCGCGTAACGTAACACTGCTGTTGCCCGCGATGACCTTGCCATCGGCAACCCGTACCTCTGCGGCGTCTGCTTGCATCAGCCAAGCCCCGATTCGGGCGGCGCGCTTGGCAAGTACCCGCGACGCCGTCGCGACGGCACCGCCGCCATGGACCATCGACCGTGAGCCCCAGGTCGAGGTCGAATACGGCGTGTAAAGGGTGTCGCCTTGAAGGACTCTGATCTTGTCGAAATCGACGCCTAGGATCTCGTGCGCGACCTGGGCGTAAGTCGTCTCATGGCCCTGACCGTGGGAGTGGGTGCCGACGTGAATTTCGACGTCGCCGTCCGGCGTCAATTTCATGTTGGCCTGCTCGTAACCCGGTACCATCGGCCGACCCCACGAGGCGAGCACCGAAGTGCCCATCGCACCCTGCTCGACGAAGAAACAGATACCGACGCCGATGAGGCGTCCGTCCTTTTCAGGATGCCTCTGGCGCTGCCGCACCGCCGCGTGGTCTATCGCCGCAACGGCGCGGCGAAGGCATTCCGGGTGATTGCCGCTGTCGAAGTGTTTTCCGACGATATTGTCAAAGGGCATCTGCTCGGGACCGACCATATTGCGAAGCCGGACCTCATGGGGTTCCAAGTCGGCTTCGCGGGCAATTGCATCCATGATTGTTTCAATGGCCAAGCAAACGCCGGTCCGGGCAACGCCGCGGTACGGCAAAATTGGACATTTGTTGGTGGCGACAGCTGCCGAACGGCAGCGGTAGGCAGACAGAACGTAGGGACCGGGCAGAAGGCTGGCAATTTGTGCCGCCTCGAGCGCCGATGAAACCGGGTAGCAGGAATAAGCGCCGGCATCGACGTGGGCAACGCAGTCGATGCCGATGAGCTTTCCGTCTGCGCTGGCGTAACCGTCGATCTGGTAGTGATGCTCCCGGCAATTCGCGTTCGCTACCAGATGCTCGCGGCGATCCTCCAGCCAGCGTACTGGGTAGTCGACCTGCTGCGCGAGCCATGCCAGCGCCACCTCTTCGCGACACAGCAGCCCTTTATAGCCGAACCCGCCACCGACGTCGGGTGAAATGATACGGATCTGCCCGTGCTCAATTCCGAGACATGCGCTTAAGCCCGTCTGCACCGTGTGCGGAAATTGCGTCGATGTGATCAACGTGAGTTGGCGCAGACGCGTATCCCGGTAGCCTATTACGCCACGGCCCTCGATCGGGACCATGCAATGGCGCGAGGTTCGAATCCGTCTGCTGACCTTGATGGCCGCCCCTCTCGCGGCCTCCTCGATGGCGCCTTCGTGCCTGAATTCGACGAAAATGTTATCTGCCCATTCCTCGTGAACGCGCGGTGCGCCGACCTCGCAAGCGGCCAACGCATCGGTCACGACCGGTAGCTCATCGAGTTCGAGGGTTACAGTGCCGGCGATGTCTTCGGCCTCGGCTCGGCTTGGCGCCACACACATCGCGACGATTTCGCCAACAAAACGAACCTTGTCCACTGCAAGGATCGGTTCACTCGAGGATTTGAATCCCTTCAGGGTCGGCGCCGAGACAATCGGCCTGACACCGATCAAGTCGTTGGCCGTATATACGGCGTTGCACAACTGATGGGGAACAAGGACGCGCTTGATCCGGGCGTGCGCGACCGGACTGCGCACAAAGGCGACCTCTCGCATGCCGGCGAGACGGAGATCGGCGACATATTGTCCGCGTCCGCGCAGAAAGCGGTCGTCCTCCTTGCGAAGCACTGAGGCTCCGATCCCGTATGACGTCATCCAAAGTTAGCCTGGCTCAATTAGCGATTTGCGGCCGCTCAATTATCCTGCCCGACAAGGATCAAGGCAACTGATTAGTCCTTCAAGGATAATCTTGGTGACAAACGGCAGGCGCTGAATTCGTTTCGGGGAAGCATTCGCGGAAGCATGATGGAGACCAGTGCGGGACCGCAGGGGGCTTTCAGGTCGGGATTGGCATCGAGGAAGGGCTGCATTGCGGTTTCGCGCACGGACCGGCGTCCCTCATTGCACCGCATCTGTTAATCCAGCATGCAAATCGGTAAATGAGCGACCATTAAGCCCGGACAAGCGGACGGCGGCGGAGCGGCGGCCTACACCACGCACTCCGCCGGGACGCGGGCAGGCTTGACGCCGAACTCATAGGGCACAGCGGCTTTGCCCTCGCCCGATGCATGCAAGCTTGGCAGCGCGGAAAGCACCGTATTCGTGCGCGCCAGGCGGCCGAGGGTGAGGAGTGAAGTGCGGCTCGCCCTGGACCGAGACCGAACGCTCGTGTTAGATTGAATAAGGCTCGCGAAGAACTTTCATGGCGTCCCGCCGTTTGCGGGCCAGCCAAGATGTAAGCCGAGCCGCGAGGGAGGAACGATGAGATCCAGGCGATCATTTCTTCGCCTCGGGTTCGTCATTACTGCTACGCTCGCCGTCTCGTCCGCATCGGCTGTGCCGGCGTATCATGGGTCGCCTAGAGGGGGCGGTACCGTGACCGCACGCGACGATGCGGGCCGTAACTTCACGGCTGTCCGCAGGCGCCGGGCCTGGACATATCACGTTACCGATAAAACTCGCTTCTTGGTGGGCGGCGCGGAGGGCTCGTGGGGGGACGTCAGGGTCGGCACGATTGTACAAGTGAGGTGGCATCGTGCCGCCAACCAGCGCGTGGCCGACATCGTCAGTATCAGGGCGCGAAGGGCAAATTGAGCCCGTTCCCCTTGGCAAGCGGCCGGGTCGCTGTGTGGCCGCGCCTCGTTGTATTCCTTACCAGGAGGCGCCAGTCGAATGATAAACTTTTTTGCGGAATGCGACACGGTCGAACTCGTTGAGCATGGTCGTCTGGAAAGCGTTTGCCGTCCGTTTGCGGGCGTCAAAATCGACAAGCCACGGCAGCGAAATCGAGCGACTGGATTCTGGATTTGAGAACTACTGGTATCGTCCATGCTGCTAATCCTTACAGGCGGGCGCAAAGCAGGAGGCGTAAAATGGTGATGGCATTGTGGAGTAAACATAAGCCGCAGCCGCAGCAACAACTGCAGCTACCAAGAACAGCGAGCGTTGTTAGCAACAACCACGACGTAGCTACGGCCGCGGCTCTTCCCACCTGCGCGCCCGCGCATTTTGACTACGCTGAAGAAGCGAAGCGCGCTGCTCAACGCTATTTAGAGCAGGTGGTGCATATCGAGCAGCTCACGACAGAGCGCGATGATTGGCGCAATCGGGCACTAGCCGCCGAAAGTGAGGTGTCGCGGTTACTCAAGCGAGAGGCCGCGCTGCTTGCGCTGATCGACACGAAATCGATCGCGGCGATAAAAGAGGCCGAGGAATACAAAACAACTCTGACAGTCATCGGCGCGCAGTATGCATCGGCAGCCAAGTTGCTGCTCGATGGTTTTGCCGCCATCGACAAGATCGCAGGCTTGCGCGAAAAGATCGACATGCCCGGCTTGCCCGAGGCGCTCAAGGGGCCGGATAGCGGCCCGCTGCCACGAGTGGTTACCGAGCGAGCGGGCGAATAAGCATGGCTGCACCGCGAGACCGCTTGAGGCCCTGTCGGCGGCAGAGGACGTCAGCGAGATCGACGGGCTCAACACCCAGCCGCCCGCGCGGACCAGGAGGTGCAAGGAATGGTCGATCGCATGCTGCGCGAAAGGCCAGACCCGTCGTAATGCCGGCGATCTCAACCTGCAGGTCGAGGCGTTCTTGCGCGAGAGCTCTTCAGGGACGATGGGACGAGGTGGCCTGCAACATTGCCGGAAGCGAGTCCGAGTAGACGCAAGAGCCAGACCACATGGCTCGACGCGAGAATTGGCCCGCGCGCTCTTCGTTGCGACGTTTGCCGACGCGTTGAAGTTCGCGGCTGGCGTGATCTACGCGGCCCGGCGGCCGCGCGCGCTTCCCTTTCCTGCCTCGGTTCCCGGATTTCGCTGACCCCCGCGCTTACCCAGGCTCTGACGAAGCGCGTCCATCAAGTTGATAACGTTACTGGGCCGCTCGGGGGGCGGTGGTTCTTCGATGGTGTGCCCCTTCGCCTTGCGCCGGACCAATTTCCTTAGAGCATTTTCGTATTCATCTTTGAATTTTCGCGGATCGAACTTGGTCTGCTTTGTGGTGAGGATGTGAGCCGCTAGATCGATCATGTCCTTGCTCACCCGTGGCGATGTTACCTCCCTAAAGAAGTCCTTCTCATCACGAACCTCGTAATCGTAGCGCAACGTCGTACCGAGGAGGCCCTTGCCGAGTGGTTCGAGGGCAATGATATGTTCGCGATGCGCGATGACGATTTTCGCAAGTGCGACGCGATCTTTATCCTTCATGGCGTCACGGATGACGGCGAAGGCGTCCGCACCCAGCTTACCGTCCGGCGTGATGTAGTAGGGCTTGTCAACGTAGCGCTTATCGATCTCGGCCTTCGGGACAAATCCGCTGATCTCGATCGTATGGGTGCTCTCGATCTCGACCGCTTTCAGCTCGTCGTCGTCGATCGGAACGTAGTGGCCTTTGCTGATCTCATAGCCGCGGCCTTTGTGCTCGGCATCGATCACGCGTCCCGTCTGTTCATCGACCATCTGCTGACGCAGGCGATGGCGGTTGCTTATGTTGATCTGGTGAAAGTGCGTCTTTTCAGCTTGCGATGTGGCGGGAAAAAGCTCGATCGGGCAAGTAACCAGCGAGAGCCGCAAATATCCCTTCCAGAAGGCGCGAGGCATTGATGGAATTCCTTCTAATCAGACTTTGCAAGCAGCTTTTCATCCCGATAACTGCACGCGTTGCACCGCTAGTCCTATGCGGCCTGCGCACCAAGGCGCCGCCGTTTTTTGAAAAATGCGCTGATCTGTGGTAGCGTGAGTGCATTAAGAACTCGATCGGCCGGCACGCCGCCTTTTCGCGCCATTTCAACCCCCCAGTGTGTCAAATCCAGCTCGCGGGTGGAATGTGCATCCGGGTTGATGCTCATGATGCAGCCGAGATCGAGCGCAATCTGGTGCCAGCGCCAGTCCAGATCCAGACGCCATGGATTGGCATTGATCTCGACGGCGACGCCATGCTTGGCGCATGCGGCAAGGATCGCCTCCACGTCCACCTCATAGCCAGGCCGCCGCAGCAACTGACGCCCAGTCATGTGGCCGAGGACCGTGGTGTAGGGGTTCCTGACCGCCCGAATGATGCGAGCCGTATGCTCCTTTCGATCCATTTTGAATCGACTGTGGACACTGGCGACTACAAAGTCGAAGCGTTCAAGTACAGCCTCCGGATAGTCGAGGGTGCCATCGGCCAGAATGTCGGATTCGATGCCCTTGAAAATATGGAAGTCCTTTCCAGACGTGCGATTAAGCTTTTCGATGGCGCCGTGTTGTGCCGCGATTTCCTCGATCGAAAGGCCGCCGGCGTAATGAGCTGACTTGGAATGATCGGTGACGCCGAAATACTGATATTCTCGCGCCCGCGTTGCCGCTGCCATCTTCTCCAGAGGGTCGACGCCATCCGACATATCGGTGTGGACGTGCAGGATGCCGTGCAAATCGCGATCTTCAACCAAGCAAGGCAATCGTCCGGCCGCGGCGTGTGCAATCTCATCATTGCCTTCGCGCAACTCGGGTGGAATGAAAGCCAGACCGAGCGCGCAATAAATTTCCGCCTCGTTTTCGGCCGCGACGATCTTGCGACCTCGTTTGAGCCCCGTCGCGGTCAACGTCATGCCGCGTGCGCCAGCAAGACTTCGGAGCATTTCAATATGCTTGTGCGATCCAGTAGCGAACAACAAGGCGGCGCCATAGTGGGCTTTGTCAGTGAGATGCACCGAAAGGGCGCCTTCGCCTACTTTCATCGGACCGTCGTCTAGACCAGGGGCCTGTGCGACGAGAGCCAAGTCGCCGATCAATTCGCAGCCGCGGCGGAAATCGCCCGCCGCGGTCACGCGACTTAACTCAGGACGTGTCGCTCGCAACGTTCGTTCGGCGTTTTGCAATAAGAGGGCCGCCCGATGCATGTGCATCCGGCCCGCGCTACTGCGTCCAATTTCGATGTTCTGCAGGATTTTGGCTTGTAGTGACGTTCCCAAGCCTTTGACGCCTTTGAGGCGGCCAGCCTTGACGGCCCTCTCGAGTTCCGCAAGCGACGCAATTCCGAGCTCCTTATAAAGCTTCAGCACCTTGTCAGGCCGCAACCCTGGTATGGCGAGCATTTCAAGCACCCCCGCGGGTATTTCCTTGCGCATCGCGTCGAGACTGGGATGCGCGGCCTGGCGGTGCAGCTTGGTGACGATGTCCGCGATAGCCTCGCCGATGCCTGGAATTTCCGTGAGGCGGCCTTGCGCAATGATAATCCCGAGGGGCTCGGTCACCGTGCCGAGGCTCTCCGCGGCTCGAATATAAGCCTTTGCTCGATACGGATTTCCGCCGCGCAAGGCGGTGCGCTGGCCAAATTCGCGCAACAACCGGGCCACCTCCGAAGCGTCGGCTGGCATATCAAGCGGCCTTTCGAATGAGGCGACGAAGCAGAGCGAAATCCTTCTCGTCCTTGTAGGGCGTGAGGTCGAGGTTTGGCGGCACGCGGATGAGCTTTTCCTCCTCGATCGGCTTTTCGTATTTCTTCATGAAGTGCTGATAGGCCCACCATGACACGCCCGCCGCTTTGACCGCATCGCGTTCGGCTCGCACTGCGATCTGGTGGGCATGGAGATAGTGCAGCCGCAACTCGTCGAGTAAGGCCTTTTCGACGATCTCGTAGAGTCAGGAGAAAGGGATCGACGCGGACGACCTTCGTCAACCAACGAAAAGTTTTTGGAAGATGGCGATCGATAAAGACGGTGCGAGCGTCGGAGCTGTATCCTGCAATATAGGGGACGTCATAGCTGCGGTCGACCACACGAACGCGCCGCCGAATTGCTTGGACGACATCAAGCAGGACATCATCCTCAATATCTTCCGATTTGTGCCGAACTTCCTGTTCAAGTCTCATGGCGTGTCACTTTTCGCCCACTCATGGTCACGCAGCAGGGTGTTGTTTGCTGCTCACGCCTTTCCTCCCCTGTACCCCGCGCAGTTCTTCTCACGCTGCCGCGAGATCCCCCACGCCTAAATGTCCTGGAGAGCGAAAGTAGGTCTTCCATAGGCGATGTCTTTGGTGAAAAGTCCTAAGGACCATCCCACCTGTGAAATCCCTCGAAAAACGTTTCCGAGCCGGGGAAGTTCCCAGCCACATGCCGACCCGATGCGGGCGTTGAAGACGCTTGAGATGTGCGAAGCAAGCCTTGAGAATCCGGGCCAAACGAACAGACCCGGCCCGGCGTTAGGCCGACCGGCTGGCTAGGCGGCTGCCGACCAGCTCGCACTATACTAGTGCGGCCGGGAATAGTCGGCGCCTTTCCGCTTCGCCGATGCGGTTTCGATCGCCAACCAAGAGCTATTTGAAAGCAATGGATAGGGCGATACTTGGGCGGGGGGTTTATGATTTCTGCACTACCAGTATTTCGCGCAAGCGGCGCGCGCAGGCGGGCCTGCGGTGCATTTCGGGGGCAAGCATAGTCGCAGCTTCAAAAATCAGTGCAGGTTATGTAGCCATCCTCCCATCCTGTACGGGTTCTCAGCGCCCGTTGATTTGGAGAAAAGCCAGCCGTTTGAACTGCACTTGGTAATCGCCGACCCCGATCAGCAGGCCACGTCGCAAGGCGGGCTATGACAGCAAGCGACCAAGTCGAGCTGATCGGCTTTACCACATTCGGCTGCTCGGCAGTTCGCCGCGCGCCCAACATAATGTCGCACAAAGTTCGCGCCACCGCGCGAGCGAGATGTACACGGGGAGGTGAGTCAGAAGCCAAAGAAACCCAGCAGACAATTGTAGCTGTTGCTTACGGCCAGACGCATGGCTGCCAGCTCCATCCGAACGGCGTCAACACCCACCGCCGCCCGTCCCAGCAGTCGTCGTTATAGTGTTCGTGGTGATACCACCACGCCCATCCCTGACGAAAGGCGACACTGTGGTAAGATCCCGGCTGGCCGGCCAACGCGCCTGTTATCGTCGAGGCCGCGCCAAGCGCGACCGCCGATGCGAGAAAAAGTGTTATCTTACACATGGACGTTCTTCCCTTGGCGATGCCGCAAGGTACAAGATGGTGCGTTGACTGCAGCAAAATTAAGCCGAAAGGCCGGTTGTGTTGGCTGGAATCATTAATGTTTCACGACCATGTAGAGAATTACATACTCCAGCATGCCAATTGCGGACCTGACGGCATAGCCGGCTAGCACTCGCGGCGCCTCGCACTCGAAGGTCTCCGACCTCAAGTACGGCAAGCGCCAATCGGGTTTCGACCAACTCCACGGTCGGTGCGGCTATCCGCTTATGCAATTGCGAACGCGACCGCTTCATCGGTGTTAAGCGAAACCCCGACGGGCGCGCCAATGGGGCGGGACGTCATCGCTTGCGGGCCGGATAGCCGCGCCAACACCCGGCCGGCGGTCGAGTCCGCACAGTCGAGGTAGATATCGACGTGTCCGCCCTGGTAGATCTGTGCAACGATCGTGCCCTTGCTCGCGCAGGGCTCATTCAATTCCGTCAACCGCAATTGCTCTGGCCGGACGAACAGATCGACTGCCGTGGACACCGCGAGGTCCCCCAGCGGAGCAGACGCCACCCTAATGCGCGCCGCACCCAGCGTCACAACCGCCCATGTTGCGTCAATCCTCTCGACGTGGCCGCGCAATACATTTGTATCGCCGACGAAAGAAGCGACGAACCGCTCGCACGGCCGGCGATAGATTTCCTCAGGCGTGCCGAGTTGCCGGATTCGCCCCTCGGACATCACAGCCAGCCGGTCGGACAAACTCAGAGCCTCGCTTTGATCGTGAGTCACAAAGACAGTTGTGACGCCGAGCTTGCGCTGGATGTCGCGGAGTTCCACCTGCATCGAGGCGCGCAGGTTCTTGTCGAGTGCAGAAAAAGGCTCGTCGAGCAGCAGCACTTTGGGGTTGATAACCAGCGCGCGGGCCAACGCGACGCGCTGCTGTTGTCCGCCCGATAGTTCGCGCGGCCTTCGATCCTCATAGCCCGTGAGCCGCACCAGGGCCAGCACTTCGCGCAGGCGGCGCTCGATTTCGCTCTTCGGCAGACGGCGCGCCTTAAGCCCATAGCCAATATTTGCGGCGACACTCATATGCGGGAACAGCGCGTAATTCTGAAACATCATGCCGACCTGGCGTTTGTAGGTCGGTACGTTGTTCACAAGCTCGCCGTCGACGCGAATCTCGCCACCGTCAGGGCTGAAGAATCCGGCGATCAGATTGAGAACGGTGGTCTTCCCGCAGCCCGAAGGGCCGAGGAGTGTCATGAACTCGCCGCGCTCGATCGGGAACGAGATTTCGTGCAATGCCGTAACTGCGCCGTACCGCTTGCTCACGCCCGCGAAGCGCACGGCAGCATCCTGGCTGAGTTCCGCTGCGCCATCGGCGGTGTTCATGTCAGCGATTGCCTTCAACATTGAGAATTCTATCGAGGCCGAGCCAGACGTTGGCCGCGGTGAGCATCGCGGCAACGGCTATAATGTAGATCACCGATAGGGCAGCCATCGAAGGATCGGCATATTCTCGTACGTAATTGTACATCACCACTGGAAGAGTTTGCGTACGCTGCGTGGTGACGAAGAGTGACGCCGTAAATTCGTTGAAGGACAAAATCGCGGCAAACAGCCAGCCGCTGACCAGCCCCGGCAGCAACAACGGCAGCGTGACCGTCATCAGTACGCGGCGCGGCGGCGCGCCGAGACTTGCGGCAGCAAGTTCAAGCCGCCGATCGAGGTTGCGCAGCGACACGTAGACGCTGCGCAGAACGAATGGGAGAACGAGGATGACATGGCAGACTACGATGAGCGCGTACGTGCTCACCATGCCGACTTGCACGGCAAGGATGAGAAAACCGAGTCCCACCGTGAAATGCGGGACAAATAGCGGCGATAGCAGAACGCCTTCGATCAAACTTTTGAACCGGAACTGATAATGGTCCAAGGAGAACGCAAATGTCGCACCGACCGCTAGCGCGATAACGGAGGTCAACGTGGTGACGATCACGCCGTTGCGCAGGCCTTCCTCAAAATCATGATAGGAAATCACCTTTGCGAACCATCGCAGCGACCACGCGTGCGGTGGAAATGACGGCAGAGCGCTGGCATTGAAGGCGGCCAGCGCGACGACAAAGGCCGGCAACAGGAGAAAGCCGAGGACGGCGAGGACGATCAGTGTCCGGCCAAGCTGCAGAAGCCGCTGGAGCGAAGAGCGCGGCATTTCAATGCCGCCCCATCCGTTCTAACGGGCGTAGCGCAGCGCGCAATAGCCAAAGGATGACCAGCACCAGCGCCAGTCCGGCGACGCAAAGGCTCCCAGCGAGCGGAAAATTGAAACTGGCGAATCCGAGCTGGTAGACCAGGTTTGAGATCATATTGACACGACCGCCGCCGATCAGTTGCGGCGTCGCGAAGGCGCTGAAGGTCCACGCAAAGGAGGTGGTCACTCCGGCAACTATACCCGGCATCGACAGCGGCAAGGTTACAGTGGTGAAAGCGCGGAGCGGCCCGGCCCCGAGACTTTCCGCAGCTCTGACATAATTGCGGTCAATATGGGAGAGCGCTGCGGCAAGAATGACGACCATGACCGGTATCGTCACGTGGACCAGCGCGAGGACGACGCCGAATGTCGTGAACATGAATTGTAGCGGTTGCGCGATCACGCCGAGCTTGAGCAATACCGAGTTCACGAAGCCGGTGCCGCCCAGCACGATGATCCATGCGTAGCTGCGGACCACTTCGCCAAGAAAGAGGGGCATGATGACGGTGATCAGAATGAAGGACTTGGCGAACCTATTGCGAACATGCACCAGCGCATACGCCAGCGGATAACCGACGATCAGCGTGAAAACCGTCGTCAGAAAACAGATCCAGACAGTGTCTACAAAGACCCGGGCGAAGAACGGTCTGAGCAGCGCCGCGAAGTTCGCAAGCGTGAACCCCCCTGGCTCCAACGACCCGGGGATGAAAGCGCGCAGGCTGTACTGCAGCACCGCGGCCATCGCGGCCAGAAAGCCGACCGCACAGAGCACCGCAGGAGCCACGAAGCTGCGAAGGAACGGCTGCGTCTTCATGAGCGCTGGGCGCCGCGCGCGATGGCCGCTCAGTTCATGATGTTTTCCGAGAACCACTTACGCCATTCCGGAAGCTTTTCCGCGCGCAATTTCGGATCAATGACGATTTGCTGCTTCCACTGTGCAGGAGACGTGAACACACCCGGAAGCTTGGCGAGAGTGGGATCGACCTTGGCATTGGTCACCACCGGGCTGCCCTTCTTCTGCGCCGCGATCTGCGCCTGCACGTCGGGATCGTACAGGGTATTGATGAACTTGTGGGCAAGATCAGCCTTCTTCGAACCGGTCATTATGGCGACGCAGTCCACGCCGAGCACGCCGCCCTCCTTGGGAGTGCTCACCGTGATTGGCGCACCCTGAGCGATCATGTAATAGGCGTTCATGGAAAGAACATCCTGGACAGGCGTCTCGCCGCTAGCCAGCAGCTGCTGGCTGTTGGCGTCGTCGCTGTAAAAGGCTTTGAAGTTCGGCTTCAGCGCCTTCAGCTTTTCCTCGCCTTTCTGCCAGTGTTCGGAATCACCACCGGACAGGATTGCGGAAACGGCGATCAGAGAGCTGGGATCGAAATCGGGCGCGGCGATCTTGCCCTTGAGCTCTGGATTCCAAAGATCGCTCCAGCTGTCGAATTTGATATCTTTAATCAGATCGTTGCGGTACCCGATCGTATAGATGTAAGCCCAGCTGCCGAGGTGATAGGGGCTGAAACGCGCCTCCTCGACTAGGTTTTTGGCATTGGGAATTTTCGCCATGTCAAGTTTCTGAAACAGCCCGCTGTTCACGTAAAGCCAGCCGACATGCGAGGTGGTGAAGGTGATATCGCTTTCCGGATTGGCCCTGGCGAGCCGCGCCTTATTGAGGCGATCGATGGTACCGCCGGTGATGAAATCGACCGGAACGCCTGTTTCCGCGGTGAATTTGTTAGCCACCGTGTCAGCAACAAGATCGCGCCAGCTGCCGCCCCAGATGCTAACGACGAGCTTTTGCTGCGCGTGCGCAGGCACCGCAATCGCAAGTGCAAAGAGCGCGAGTAACAAGCGTTTCATGTTCAGCTCCTTGAAACGGAACGCCAAATTAAGCGCAGGGCCCGTTTCCGCCCGGCCACCTTCCTGTCTCAACATCGTGATTGCATTACAGCCGGCCTTAATTCTGCATCACTCCCCGCGGGTCGACAATAGCATCCACCTTGCCTACGATCGCGGCTGGCCACTGCGCACAGCCGGGTGACGTAATGGTAGCGGCGAGGGGCACGGCGCCCGGAGAAGATTTGATGAAAGCTCGTCAGGCGGTTATCCACCGGCCATCCGAACTTCTCGACACGCTGAGGCGACTTCGCTTTGGCGTGGCAGTTGCCGTGCCGGACAGCTGGCTTGGCGAGATCCTCGTGCGCATCGAGCGTGAACAAATCATGCGGCTCGTGCGCGCCACGCACGAGGAGGAAGCGCTGGCGATCGCTTGCGGCGCCAGGCTTGGCGGCGTGCGTTCCGCGCTGTTCGTGCAGAACGCGGGCCTCCTTAGCATGGGCGCGGGGATGGTCACCCTCGCGCAGCGCTACCAGTTTCCGCTGCTGATACTTGTTTCCTACCGCGGCACTCCCGATGATCCAATATTCTACCATGTCGCCAAGGGTCGGGCGACCGAGCCGGTGCTCAAAGGTTTGGGCATGGCCTATAGCCTCGTCGATCACACCCGGCCGATCGGCCCACAGGTCGAAGCGGCGGCGACCTACGCGGAGGAAGCATCAAGCCCGTTCGCACTCTTGCTGTCGCGGGAAGACATCCAATGGTGAAGGACGCAAGGCCGACCCGGGCCGATTATTACCAAGTGCTCGCGAGGGGATTGCCTGCCGGAACGCTGGTCGTGACCGCGCTGGGCAATGCCTCGTATCTGTGGGCTTCGATCCATCACGCGCCGGAGAACTTCTACGTCGAGGACTCCATGGGCCTCGCGCTGCCCCTGGCGCTCGGCCTAGCGGTGGCACAACCTGCGCGGCGCGTCGTGGTGGTCGAGGGCGACGGAGGAACGCTGATGCACATGGGAGCGCTGGTGACCGTCGGTGCCGTTAAGCCGGCCAACCTCACCGTGCTGCTCATCCAGAACGGCGTCCATGCCGCATCGGGTGGTCAGGAGCTGACCAACCCCGGGCTCGATCTGGCCGCGCTCGCGCGGGCAGCCGGTGTCGGCCGCGCCATAAACATCGCGCACCCAAAAGCTCTGGCCACAGCGCTTGTCGAGAGCGCCGAATGTGCGCGAGTGCTGGTTCTGGCGACCGCTCCCGACACCGAAGTCGTTCGACCCCCGATCGCATTCGACCCGGTGCTCAGCAAGCAACGGTTCATGGCCGCGATCGGTGCGCCGCGCTACGTTCCAACCCTGTTTGGCGGCGGCGGGCTCGAAGTTGCGTAATACCGCCGCGGCCTACAGCGCGGCGGTCCTCACGCGTCAGCGGCCTGCCTAACCTCGCCGTCGCGATACTGCCCCCATGCGGCGCGCAACGCCTCATAGGCCACAGGATCGAGATCAAATCGCGGCAGGGGGTCGGGATCCCAGTGACCGTAACGATCTACGCCGTGCACCAACGTAGCGGTGCGCCGTCCGATGGTCGAGCGTACATGCGTCGGAATATAGAAGAAGGCGAAGCCGATGCGTGCAGCGGTCGTCCGATTCTGCTTCGAACCGTGCGCCGTGCGCTCGTGGTGCAGCGAAAACTGGCCGGGCTCGAGCTCAATGGTGACCGCGCTGCTTTCATCGTCGATGTGCAACGTTTGTCCGCGGGCCAGCATGTTATCGGGGGCGTAGGTTTCTTCATGCACTAGATCGGGGCCCAGATGCGTTCGCGGCAGCACCTGGAGCCCGCCATTTTCGGCATTCGAGTGCGTGAAGGCGACCCAAGCCGTGATCTCTTCATGTGGATCGAGGCCGAAATAGGCGCTGTCCTGGTGCCAGGAGACGTAAGCGCGATCGTTGCCGCCCTTGGCGAAGATCGACGCGCCGAACAGCATGATGTCGGGGCCGATGAGGTCTTCAAGCGCATCGAGGATGCCCGGGCTGCGGCCAATCTCGACCAGCCACGGCATCGCCAGGTGACCCTTGATCTTTAGGCTGCGGTTAGCGCTTTCGCCCATTTTGGCTTCGTAGGCGGCGATCCGAGCCGCGCAGTCGGCCGCCTGCGTAGCGTCAATCGCGCGCAACGGCGCCAGCCAGCCTTGTTCGCGAAAATGCGTTACTTGCGCGTCGGTAAGTGTTCTGGCCATGTATCTCCTCCGCTTCGCCGCCGCGCTTCGGCTTAACCCGCCGGGTTGCTGAGCCATGTGTGGCGCTAGCTTATACGCTCACAAACTCCCTGCCCTTGTTGGCGGCAGCGAAACCATCGAATGCCTCGCTGACCTCGTTCCATGACTTTAATCTCTTTATGTTGTGGAGCCAGCGCCTGATATTCGGAAACGCGGAGAAGTCGCAGCCGATGAGGTCCCCGATCGCCACCACGCCAGCGCCGAAATAGTCAGCAATGGTAAGCTCATTGCCGCAAAGATATTGCTTGTTCGGCCCGATCCAGTAATCGTTGAAAATCTGCAGCCAATTCTTCGCGCCTTGCTGTCCCCAGGCTACGGCGCCGGCGTGCGCCTCGTCGCTGCGGCGCTTGTGGTGAGGAAAGAGCTGCGGATAGATAAGGCCATAGCCAAAGTCGCGATAGAACTGGGTATTCAGCCAATCCATCATCTCGTTGACTTTGGCCCGCTTCTTCAGATCTTTCGGATACGAAGCCAGGTCGTATTTGTCAGCAACATATTTTAGGATTGCCGAAGCTTCGGTCAGGCGGAAATCACCGTCCTCCAGCATCGGTACCAACCGGTTGGGATTGATCGAGACGTATGGCTCCCGGCAATGGGCACCCTGCAGAATATCGATGACCTCCTCGTCGCATTTGATGCCACTCTCGGCAAGGAGCAGCCGTACGGGACGACACGTAGTCGATGCTGGGTGCATGTAGAGCTTCATGGTCAGCCTCCGATTCTGGCTGCCAGCGCATCGACGCGAGCGCATGGCTTAGCACGGTGACTATAGTTGACACCGCAGTGCGATAGAACTTAGGCAAGGATCCGGAATAGCCCATTGCAACCACGGCTAAAGGCGAGATCCCTCCTGAGGAGATCTTTCGTAACCTAACAATCGACGGGGACAACAATCAAGTGGCCGACGCGTTCGAGTTGGGGCTTTATACCTTCGGAGATATCACGCCAGATGTGCAAACTGGCAAGGCGATTAGTGCTCAGCAACGTCTGACGGAAATCCTCGCCGCAGCAAAGCTTGCTGACACATCTGGTCTCGACGTTTTTGCCGTTGGTGAACATCACAGGTTGGATATGGCTGTCTCGGCGACGGCTGTCCTGTTGGCGGCGATGGCGGCAGCAACGCAACGGATTCGCCTAGCGAGCGCGGTCACCGTTTTAAGCACAGCCGATCCGGTTACGGTGTTCGAAGACTTTGCCACCGTGGACCTTATCTCCGGAGGACGCGCCGAGATTATCGCCGGGCGAGGAATATTCATCGAATCGTTTCCGCTGTTCGGTTGCGATCTCGCCGACTCCGACGAACTGTTCTCGGAAAAGCTTAATCTGCTCATGAAGCTCAACACTGAGGAACGCGTCACTTGGCAGGGCCGCTTTCGCCCGTCCTTGCACGATGCCCCGATTTCGCCCCGCCCGGCGCAAAGCCGCTTGCCGATCTGGATTGGCACCGGCGGCACGCAAAGCAGCATCGAGCGAGCCGGTGCGCTCGGGTTGCCATTGGCGCTCGCCAACATCAGCTTGCGACCGGCAAAGCTGGCGCCGATGGTCGAGCTTTACCGTCATACGGCAGTGCAAGCCGGACACAATGCCTCGGACCTGAAGGTCAGTCTCGCGACCCACATGTATATCCGCGAAAACTCGCAGGATGCGCTGAATGAATTCTATCCACACTATGCTGCCTATTTTCTGACACACACTCCTTCGCAGTATCGAGCGCAACAGATCACGCGAGCCGATTATGAGGAGCGCGCGAGCAAAAATGGTCCCATCTTCGTCGGCAGTCCGCAACAGATCATCGACAAGGTCGTGTATGAGCGTGAACTGTTTGGTCACGATCGCTTTCTTGCGCAAATCGATATCGGCGGACTGCCGTTCGCCAATGTCGCGCGGGTGATCGAGCTTTTCGCGACTAAAGTTGCACCCCTCATCTGCGGCTAGAGCGGCCGCAGTGGGTTTAAAGGAGGCGCTGATCTAATCGGGAGTGCACATACCTGACTTTTTGCAAATTGAGGACTGCATCATGATTAGGTCCGAAGCCGAATGTCAGGTACGCAGCCGCGGAAAGGGATATGTCCGCTGGAGTTGAAACGCAGGTCGTGGTCGTCGGCTCTGGCGCTGGCGGCGCAGCTGTTGCGGGCGAACTATGGCGGCACGGCATTCCGACGATTATTGTCGAAGCCGGACCTCAGCGCACCTGGCCTTTGGGCAGCCATGTTCGCAACCTTAATCCCTCCGAACAGGGCCTGATACAGTACAACGACGCACTGAATGAATCACTCACTTTTCCCAGTGAAGGCATTGGGTCCGGCTCCGCCTTTAGAGATTTCAAAGTCGTCCACGCTGTCGGGGGCATGCTCTCGTACTGGACTTGCAATTGCCCCACACCCCACGTAGCAGAGCGGGCCCCTTGGATTACCAGCGCGGAGTGGGATTCCATCCTGGATCGTGCGCGCACTTTGCTCGGCGTTGGTTATGATTTTGGTCGCGGCAGTGTGCGCCAACAACGCTTGATAAAGCGCCTCTCCGAGGTGGTCGTCCGGGAGGAGCCTGGTCGGCAAGTCCAGCCGATGCCGGTCGCTGCTCGGCAGCAGGGTGAAGAAATTCGATTTTCGTCTATTGAGAATCTGCTTCGCGTCACGAGCGAATCAAATAATCCAATTCTGCATGAAAACTTGATTTGTCGGCAAATTCTGCATCGCAGCGGTCGTGCTACTGAAATCATCGCTCGATCCCGGCTGAGCGGCGATGATATCACGATAGTGGCGGAAGTCGTTGTCGTTGCCGCTGGAGTAGCAGGAACGCCAAAACTGATTGCTGGCTCTCGGATAGACGCTGGGCCTTCGCTAGGCGCGTACGTATTTGATCATCCAGCTATCGGCTCCCGTGTTGTACTGCACCGCAACGTCTTGGCTGATGTTGCCGCTGACGATCCGGTCTTTACCGTTTGGATCCCTTATGCCCTAGGCCAGCCGTGGCATAATCAAATTTGCCGGTTTCCGGCCAATCCGACTGCCATCGAATATGCCGCCGGTCCAAACGAAACCGCCGACATATTTACATTCTCCTCGATGGATGTTGTTGAGGTGAACAGATTCAATTTTTGATTTCGATCGTCTGGATCCGTTCGGGCTGCCCGAGCTCATAGGGGCCTATGCGCTTGGCGCGGCAGACTACGAACGACTGGCGCTCGGGCTGAAGGAACATTTCCGCATTGCTGCCGCGATCGGTAACCTTATCGATCATCGCTGGGCGCCTACTTTTTTTGGCCCGGGTTGGTCGACCCATCTCATGGGATCCTGCCGGATGGGGCCAAAAGAGGACGGGATGTCCTGTGTTGATACATTCGGAAAACTATGGCGTTACGACAACATCTATGTTTTTGCCGGCAACGCCGTATTTGCGGTCTCGAATGCAGGCAATCCTACATTGACCACAGTCGCAATGGCGCTCCGCTGCGCTGACGCCATAATTGCACGTTTGGCAGATTAGACGCCGTTGGCCTCTTGCACGCCACTTGCCGGCTTACGCGAGTTGTCGATCAGTGCAGCATTGAGCGCCCCGTGAACTTTAGCCGCACTTTACGACCAGGGCAGTGAAGGCTTTGCTTTTCTTAGACGCCGACACCGATATACCGCGCCTGGATGTCGGGGCGGCCCGTCAGCTCGTGCGGGCTGCCATCGAAGACGATGCTGCCCTTGTCCATGACACAGATGTGATCGGCGATTGCGAGTGCGATCGGGAGCTCCTGCACGACGATCAGAATGCCCAGCTTGCCCGTCGAGCGCAGGTCGCGAATGACGTCGAGCACGATGTCGATGAACAGCGGCGCGAGGCCTTCGGTCGGCTCGTCCATCAGCAGGCATTTCGGCTCGGTGCGCAGCGCCCGCGCGATCGCCAACATCGACTGCTCGCCACCGGAAAGATGGGCGGCACGCTGAGCTATGCGCTCTTTCAGCCGCGGAAAAACTGTGAAGATGCGTTCTAGCGTCCAGGTTGCCTCGCGCCTGCGGCTGGCGGCAACGGCAAGATGCTCCCCGACAGAGAGTGAAGCGAAGATGCGACGGCCCTGCGGCACCAAGCCGATGCCCCGCCTCGCGATTTCATGTGGAGGCAAACGCGTTAATTCTTCGCACCCCAACAGGATGCTGCCGCGGCGAGGCGGCGTCAGGCCTGCGATAGACCGCATCACCGTCGTCTTACCGGCACCGTTGCGCCCCATCAGCACGGTTGTCCCGCCGCGGATGATATTTAAAGAGACGCCCTGGACGACGTAGCTGTCGCCATAATAAGTGTGGATATCGCTGACCTTAAGCATCTCTGCCAGCAGTCAGCTTTGGATCGGGATCGCGGCCCGCGAGGTGGGCCGCTGCATGAGCTCCGAAATACAGGTCACGCACCCGCGGGTCTTGCCGCACCGCACTTGGCAAGCCGTCCGTCAACACGCTTCCCTGGTGCAAGACCAGCACCCGCTCGACAAATTCAAAAATGAACTCGAGGTGATGCTCCACGGCCAGCACGGTCAGTTCCGGCGGCAGCGAAGCAAGCAGCCGCTGCATGCTCGCGATCTCCGGTTGCGCGAGACCGGCGGTTGGCTCGTCGAGCAGCAGCAGGCGCGGCTCGGGCGCGAGCGCAAGTGCGACCTCGAGCTGGCGCTGATGTCCATAGGACAGATGACGAACCTCGCTGTCTCGGTATGGCCACAACCCGACCGCCTCGAGCAGCTCCCGCGACCGCGCCTCAAGGTCACGATAGCTAGCAAGCGGCGCCAAAGCGTGGAAGCGATAGCGGCGGAATGTCGAACCGAGCAGCGCGACATCCATGTTCTCCCGGACAGTCAGGGTGGGATAAAGCAGGGTGATTTGAAACGTGCGCGACAGGCCGAGCGCTGCCCGGCGACTTGGAAGAGCAGTCGTCATGTCCTGCCCGAAGAGGGCGATGCGCCCGCTGGAAGGCGGCTCGAGACCGCTGATCACATGAAAAAGCGTGGTTTTGCCGGCGCCGTTCAAACCGATGATCCCGACCCGCTCGCCTGGCTTGACGGACAACGTGACGTTCGAAAGTACCGCTAAATCGCCGAAGCTCTTGCTGACGCCTTCGAGCGCAAGCGCAGGCGCGAAGCACGCCCCGCGGTTGGCGGCCAGACCAGCGAACGGGCGCGGCGCGCTCGACGGTGTCGCCGCCGCTCCTGCACTTTCCGCAACGAGTGACGTATCGGCCAGAGCGTCCGCCTTAGGCGGCGCGCTCAAACGACCGACGCTGGCAAGGCCACGCACGATCCCGTCCGGAAGATAGATTGTGGCGAGGACGTAAATGATGCCGAGAATGATCGGCCATGCATTGGGCCAATACCTGCTGAGCTCGAGCTGAAGTGCTGTGATCAGGATGGCGCCGACAATCGGGCCACTTATCGTGCCTGATCCACCGAGAATGACCATCAGCATGATCGCGAATGACTGATCGAGCGCCAAGTCGCTGGGGCTCGCGATTCCATTGTAGGAGGCGCTCAGAATGCCGGCGATTGACGCCGCGATCCCGGCGATCACGAAGGCGAGGAGCTTGTGGGTGTAGGTCACGTAGCCGAGCGTCTGCGAGCGGACCTCGCGGTCGCGTATGCTTTTGAGCGTAAGCCCGAATGGCGAGACGATGACAAGGCACATCAGTGTGGCCAACACCGCGAACACTGCCAGCGTGAAGAAATAGAAATGCAGGTCGGAGTAGAACCACGCAGAAGGACGGCCGCCGCCAAGCTCGAGACCGTCCGCTCCACCGGTGAAAGCACCCCAACGGTAGTCGGCGCCCCAAAGGACCTGGCCCATCGCTGCAGTGATGAGCAGGAAATACAAGCCGCGCGTGCGCACGGCTATGGCACCGATGACGGCAGCTCCCGCGATGCCTATTGCGATCGCTGCGCCGGCCGCCGGCCACCAGCCCACACCGTACTTCACCGTCAGCATTCCGAGCCCGTAGGCGCCAAGCCCGAAGAAGGCAGCCTGTCCCAGCGAATCGAGACCGGTGTAGCCCATCAGCAGATTGAGCCCCATGGCCGCAATCGCGTAGATCAGGGCAAGGGTCGCAATGCTAACCCAATAACCTGGAAACAGCACCGGTATGGCCGCCGCCAGAGCAAGGATGGCAACGACAACCGCGATCCTCGACAGGACCTCTGTATCCCGGCGCGGTCTGCCGGGTGATCGCGCACGCACGAGAAGCCGCCCACTCACGCTGCGCCTCACTCGCCGATCGCCATTTTCTTACCCAACAGACCACGCGGACGCAGGCTCAATACGAGGATCATCGGAGCGAATAGAACAAAGTATGCGTATTGATCGAAATAGGCGATGCCGACATTCCACAGAATTCCGACCAAAAGACTACCGATAAAAGCGCCGGCGATGCTGCCGAGACCGCCGACGACGACGACGATCAGGGTCAAGGTCAGGATCTCCCATTCCGCGCCGGGGTAGCCGCCGAGAAGCGGTGCTCCGAATGCGCCGCCCATCCCTACGAGAAAGCCGGTGAATGCGAAGAGCATCGTCGCCAGGCGATCGACATTGATGCCGATGCTCCTTGCGATCTCCTCGTCGTCAACAGAAGCGCGCACCAACGCGCCCAAATGCGTCTTGTCGATCAGCAGCCACAGTGTTACCGCGAGAATGATCGCCACCCCGATCAGGAACAGCCTGTAGATCGGCACAATCGTTCCGAACAGGATCACGGTTCCGTCGAGCAGCGCCGGGACATCCATGACCTCCGTGTATCCGCCCCAGATGAGGCGCACAGACTGCGCGATGATCAGGGTGACACCATAGGTTGCAAGCACCTGCGGCAGCGGCACGAGGTTGAAGCGGCGCAACAGCAGGCGGTGCAAAAGTGCCGCCAAGACCATGATTGCTAGGGAGTCCACGACCAGCGCGCTGAGGAACCCGCCGGCAGTTTGCGCAATCATCACCCCAAGATAGACGCACAGGAGGTAGAAAGCGCCATGCGCGATGTTGATGACACGCAAAACGCCGAGCGCAAGCGAGAAGCCGCTGGCGAGAATGAACAGCAACCCGCCAAAGGCAATGCCATTTATGACGTTGGCCAGCAAGCTCGTCATCCGCGGCGGCGGCTCGCCCCCAATCCGTAGATTGTGACAGGCAGCCAGAGTTGATCATGGCCCGCCAGCCGCCGGTTTTTGCGTTGCATGAGGACCGCTGTCCGTCGGGCCATTGGCCTGCTCATCCCACGCACTAGCTGCAATGAGCAACGTGCTGTGTCATTGGGGGAAGGTGCGGGAGAAGACGGGGTGGCTGAGAAACTCCTCTGGCTTCTCGATCCAGAACTGACTCGAATCCGGGATCGTCGCGAGGACGTTCACGTGTTTCGGTGCATCGACCTTCATGATGTAGAGCGTATTGATCGGGTTATGGTAGCTGTCCATTCGCAAGGGCCCGCGTGGCGTTTGGTCGAGCTTGGTCCCAACGATCGCGTCGATGAACTCCTTTGGCTGCTGGCGGATCCAATTCGGCACTGCATCAGCGCTCATAGTGCTTTTCGTGCGGTGCTCAGCAATCGCCTTGTCGATCCAATGAGCCATCGTATAGGTAGACTCACCCCAATACGACGGAATTTGCCCATTGTACGCCTCCTTCCAGTCCTTCACGAACTGTTGGGTGGCGGGCGCCGGCAATTGTGAGCTGTACTCGTGAACGAAAGTAATGCCGACGGCGTCCTTGCCCGACGCGTGCAGGGCATCTTCGTCGGCCATGTCCGGCCCCCCGAGCAGCGGAATTTTTCCGGCCAGACCGAGCTGATTGTACGTCTTGTGGAAGCGTGGCACGTTCGAGCCAACAAGCATCGCATAAATGGCATCGACGTTCTTGTCGAACTGGTTGACGAACGGGGTGTAGTCCGTCGTCGAAAGTGGTGCGTAGAGTTTCTGGACGACCTTGCCGCCGGCCTTTTCAAAAGCGTATTGAAACCCGCCCCCGGACTCCCATCCGTAAGCATAATCCTGGAGGATCATGGCCACGCGGCGGACGTTCATATTCCGGTAGACCCATGGACCGAGATAAAGGTTTGGCTGGCTGCTCGTCATGTTGGCGCGCGCGAAGGTTGGGACGAGCTTGCGCTGCGTCAGATCGTCAGACGCTGCTATCGAGGTGATGAAGGCGACTTGCCGCGGCGCTGTAACTTGAATGATCGCATACGCGTCGAGGGCGAGCCCGGTTCCTGCGATAAAATGCACCCCATCGCTGCCAATCTCTTGTCGCGCTTTCGCGATGGACACGGACGGGGTGGCTTGGATGTCGTCGGTGAATAGCTTGACCGAAACACCTCCCAATTGATTCTCGTGCTGCTTCAGATAGAGCTCCCAGCCGTGCACCATCTCTTGGGCTTCTTCGGCAATCGGTCCCGTCATTTCGAGGGGCACGCCGATCTTGAGCATTTCCGCGGCGCGCGCGGCAGTCAGCCCCTGGCCGAGCGAGGAGCCGGCAAACAGCGGCACGCCAACCGCAATGGTGCCGTTCGTGACAAAGTCACGTCGGGACATTGCCGGGACCGGCAACTTTCCCAATTTATCGTTCAAATTAGCCGGCTTACTGTAACGATCATCGCTCATACGCGTACCTCGCCCATTAGCGGCATGCCCCCGGGCGGCATCCGATTTCCGATAACCAAATAGACTTGCACGATCCCTTGGCGAAGTCCATGGCCTAACGTTGCTGAGCACCGATTGCGCTGTGGCGCCTTATCGCTCGATGTACGCGATCGCCTCTATTTCCAGAATCCAATCTGGATGCACGAGACCGCGTACCGCGACCGCGGTGCAAACGGGATAGGGCGGCGTGAAGAACTCCTCGCGTATGTGCTGATAATGGGCATAGTACTGCATGTCGGTCACGAACACGTTCGCCATGACGATGTCCGCCATTGTTCCGCCTGCGCCTTCAATCAATTGCTTGATGTTGCCGAGCACTTGTCGCCATTGCGCCTCGGGGTCGATCTTCGCCGGGGTCGTCGATGTGGCCCCGCTCGCACCGACGGTCTTCATCGTGTTGTAATCCATTGCGGTAACGCCGGACAGGAAAACCCATGGTCCCACCTTCAGCCCCGGGCTCCACACTCTGCCGCCGAGCCCTTGCTTGAAATTGGGACCGGTGATGAGTTGCTTTTGGACCATGTCGATCTCCTTGGTTAGGGCTGCAACGACGCATTCACTTTACGCGATTTCGGCCCTGATTCTCCGGCAAAATCCCACCGGCATCGGAGGATAGACTGCAGTGTTTCAGAACAGGAGATTTTTGTCGGGCGGCAATCTTCGCCTATGCTTGGCCAGCGTGCCACTGGCCGCGCAAGCTTCCAGGTACAAGTCAGTTAAGCAATACTATTTTGTTACGACTGCAGCAGATAGCGGAGATGCCGTTCGCTAAAGACGGCGCAAGCCTGCAAACCGAGGTAGTGCGCGAACGGATTCTTCACAGGGCGCTTGGGATGGCTGCCGAGCCCCCGGTTTCTCTTTTGCTAATCGAGCGTGCGGTGCAGCCAAACCTCGAATTGAGTTTGACGCGTGGGACGACGAGGCTGACTACCAGCGATCTCTCGTGGGAAACCAGCGGGGAGCAGATTGAAAGCGGATGCGACAAGAACTGCGCCGCGCTGCCGTTCTGAGTTTGACGGCAGGGACCGCAACCACCGCAGGGCAAACGAGGCCTTTAAAGACGGCTAAGGTAAGACCGATTTAAACAGCACGTCCGGGGTTTCTATGCATAGCAGCCCAAACGGAGTACGCTCATGAAGGCTTTCCTGTTCGTGTCAGCGCTTCTTGCCGGAATCATGGGGATCAGCACGCACGCGGATGCCCGGAATTTTCCGTGGTGCGCCCATTACAGCGGCGGCAGAGGCGGCGGCGGTCGGAATTGCGGTTTCACCACCTTCCACCAGTGCATGGCCACCGTCCGCGGAATTGGCGGTATTTGCCGTCGGAATCCGCAATACGGTCTGCGCCGCTGATAACGCAAACGGGCTTGCCGTGGCGGTCGAGCGTCAGGGGCGCAAAAATCAGGCTACGACTGCGAGGCGGGCACCCCCCGATTGGGCGACCTCTTCACATCGGCTTGGCGGCCGGCCTCAGCCCCTTTTACACACGGATGCCATCGCCGGTCGGCTGTTGATTGCGTAGTTGGCAGGCCGCGAATATTGCCTGCCGAGCAGGAAACAAGCTCAATTAGGCGTCCCGTCGCAGACAAGATGGCGCAAAGCGTCCTGCGGAACCACTTCGCCTGGGGCCAAATGGCGTCTCCCACACTCGCTTTGCCCAATCCGGGTCGCGTTCTGGGTCGATGTGCAGGGTGATTCTTGCCACTTCTTGCCCGTATGCCCGTCTGCATCGGCCTAAAAGCGGCGGCGCGGTCGCACCGAGTGTGGGCAAAAGCCAGGGCGTTGGCGTCCGCGGCCGCGTTGGCGAGGATCACGACTCCCCGCGGCCGGTTAAATTCCAGATTTCTCAAAGGATTTTCTTTGACCCTCGGTTGACGCCCCGTTGACTCCGGCCGTGTCATTGTCACCGCCTCCGACCGTGTGTATCGCCGCGGGGCATGCGGCGGGCCGAGTGCAATGGAGTCGAAACTGGGTCATGCGGAGATTTCGACTTCGCAACTGGAGGACATCAGGGTCGGAATGCGCCGACCCCAATCCCCGAACCATGGGAGGCTGAAATGAAGCGACTGCTCCTGAGCTACATAGACATCGCTTCCGATTTACAACTGGGGGCGAGGTGATGGTTGCGAAAATGATCGTGGGCGTTGCCATGACATTGTCTTTGGCAGCATCGGAAGCCACCGCCAGCACATATGACGCGTTTTTTGCTTTCGGCGATAGCACGGTTGATAGCGGTTGGTGGAGCGGCGCACTTACTGGGCAATGCGGTGCTGTTACGCCACCCTGTGCCACCGGATCCGCCAACAAAAGCAATTTAATCTCGAATGCCATTGCAAACGGAGGAACGGGTGCACCTGTCGGCGTCGGGCTGATGAACACTCAAATACTCGCATCCTATTTTGGGCTGGCCGCGAATCCCGCTAATCAGGCCGGCGGAACAAATTACGCGATCAGCGGTGCCAAGGACGCAGTATCGGGAGGGCTTGGAAACCTCAATCAAAATCCAAATCTTCCATCGACCATTGGGGAGATTGCGGATTATTTGACTCAACACGGTAATGTTGCCGCGCCCAATGCGTTGTACGTAATAAGCTCGGGAGGGAACGACGTTACCTATGCAACAGATAATTTTTCCACCCTTGCTGCTCGAGAGACTTATCTGGCAAATCAGGCTGCAGCCCTTGTAAACGAAATCGGCGCCCTGCAAACGGACGGGGCCAAATCCATTGTCGTATACGGTTTGGGCGGCTCGGGAACGCTGGATAGCTTCTACACGAAGACGCTTTGGTCCGATCTTAATAGCGCGGGGGTAAAATTTACTGCGATCGATATTGCCGCCATGGTCGCGGAAGTAGAAGCTGGTCCGACTGCATACGGCTTTACGGCGGCAACGGTTCTTCCGGGCATTGTCGGTGCGGGTACAGGATCTGCTTGCGTGACCGAGACTGGCGCGTCATTGACATCGAGCGGCTGGGGGCAATACTGCGCTGACACGACAACGCCTAGCTCATCATACGCATATTTGAGATCTGCGGACGCCGAACAGACGAGCTTCTTTTCTGATGACGAGCATTTTTCTGCGGCAGGTCAGTTAATTGAAGCTAACTACGTGTTCGCCCAAATAACTCCAGTGCCCGCTACCCTTCCACTTTTCGCGACGGGGCTAGGCGCACTTTGCTTACTCGGATGGCACAGGAAATGGAGGGCCATTTCGCAAGACCTGTGCGGGCTTCGCGAGAAATTGCAATGTCTTACACTGGCTCATTTCGCGATTGGGAGAGTGACGCGATGGTGGTCGCGCAGAGGCTTTAAACACTCGCGCCACGCAGCAAGGGCGGCCTTCTCACGTTGAACTTGGAGTTGCTCTGCTAGCTGTTCGGACATGCAACCACCCAGCAGCGCACAAAGCCCAGCCATCGCGGTAAGCTTGAAGATAGGGCCGAACCTCATCTCGATCCCCTTGCTGTCGCCGCCCCCTTCATAGCGATAACGACGATTGAACCAATCATAGCGCGAAGGCTGTCCCTGCATAGTAGTAGGCTCCAGACATCCTTAACGATGCGGTGATTTTCGCGGTAGACAGCCCACCTCTTAAGAGCAAAGGGTCTTGGGGCTGAAATGGAAGCCGCACGAAAGCAGCTCTTGCCACTGCTCACTTCCGCATTACCGCCTGGTGTAGCGCCAAGCAATGGCGCACCAGGTTCGGCTGCGCCGCCACGAAGCGCTTTAGCGGAGTGTCGATTGCATAAAAATAGACGTTGGCGATGAAGCCGTAGATGCCCGCGTCTATACTCGTGGGTCGCGACCCATGAACGTAGCCTTCCGCTGGAACGAGGCGTGCAAGCACCCCGAGATCAGAAAGCCCGCGTGCATAGGCCGCCTCCGGTGGGTAGCGGCCAATACCAGCATAATAGTATCGCTGGAAGTTGAACTCCCGCGCGTTGCGCAGCCCGTCAGCAGTGACGCTCGGATGCTCGCGCAGTAGCGCGTCGCGGAACGCCGGGAAATATCGCTCGTCCTTCCAGCGCGAATAGGACATCACCCAATAGAGGTCGTCGAGGAGACGTGTGACCAGAAGGTTTTGGTCACGCTGCCCGGCGTTCAGCGCAGCATCAATCACGAGTGCATACTTGTTTTTTAAGTGCGCAATGATTGTTTCGCTATCGCCAACCGCTTCGCCGTCATCGACGATGTAAGGCAATTGCCCACGCGGCGCCGCCGAGGCATCTAAAATATGTTCGTGCCGGAAAGGTACGCCTGCAAGCCGCATGAAAGCGAATACCTTTAGACCATAACCGTTGTTGTCGGCGACTCCAAATAGCTCCGGATAGGAGTACAGCGTGATCATGGTGAGGGATTGTATCGCCGAACGCGCAACTGAGCAAAGTTGAATTAACCTGATGTCACTGCCAACCATGGTTGGCCCCCCGCACAAAGCCGACCACCCGGAGTCACACACAAACTGATTGGGAATCCAGCCTGCAAATCTGCCGAGTTGCGCTATCGCCCATTACCTCAGACCTTCGGCCAAACGGCGCGAACGCCGTGCAGGCACGTGTGTCCCCAGTGGCTGGTCAGAACGATGTTCGCGGCTGGTAAAGAACCGTACGCACCCACCGATCATCCAATTTTGAGATGAGGCCGTCGATGTCGGTCCCCCCAATCGCGATCTGGTTGGCACACGCTCAAATTGGAGTAGCGGTTCTTTCGGTCCGATGGTCACGCGTGCTCGCGGCGCCCTACCTCAGCAAACCAAGACCTCGGACCAAGCGTACGACAGGTGGTGAGGTCATCGGCTCCATCGAGCAGCATTTGCGCCGCTGATCCTGACCCGCAGAGCGCAAGCGAGAAATCCACACGATCTACAACAACCCGAGCGGCGTGCACAGAAGGTCCCGGTGGCGACTTTGATCGGACAACCGCTTGCTGAGGTGCGGTTTTTGCGGGCGATCTCAACGTGTTGGCATTTGCCGGAGATCAAACCCTTATGCGGAACGGACCGCCGATTATCGCATAAACTGCCAGGTGTTCGACCGTGGATTAAGCTGCAAACGTGCGTCAGGTGGCGCCAACTCCCACTGTCTAGTGTAGGTATTGTACCGCGGAACGGAGTCTGGTGGCACGAGCTGATACTGTTTGGTATATGGGTTTAATTTGAGCACTGCATTCGGAGCGGCAAGCTCATACTTGCCGGTTGTGGGATTGATACGAGGAACAGCATCTGGTGTTACTTGTTCCCATTGACGCGTATAGGGATTGTATTTGGTCATGGCGTGTGACTCCGCCATGCAGGCAAGCAACGCTAACGCCGCGAAGCTGGCCAACCAATAGAGGCTTTTCATCGCTGACTCCTCTTGCTCGTATGGGTTCAGCCCAAGCGGCAGACATGCAGATTATGCCTAACGCTAAATGAAGCAAAGCCCCACCTGGAGCTCTGTAAGCCCATCCCGTTAGGCGTGAACGCCTGTCAAAAGCGGCGTGGCCCTTGGGCAAGAGATCGAGCACCTCCTCGAACCGCCGCATGCGGGTGCCGTTGCGCGAGATCAAGCGCCCACGAAGCGTGTCGGCGGCAGCCCGGAAGCCGTCGAACTTAAGCCCGAACAGCCAATCACCATCGTCGAACGGTTCGGCCCGCGGGATGGGGTTGATCAACGTCAATATGCCGACGTGTAGTCGGCGCCTGACGATCTCGCAAGCAAAGCTGGGCTCGATTGCCACTTGCGGTCCTGATGCCGCGACGGCCCAGCGTGTCCGGCAGTCGGGTGCTGAGATTTGTTAGGCCGCCCCTAACAAACTTACGCGCGATTTGCACTTCCTGCGCCAACCGAGCAAACGTCGCGCCGAGGCCGGTGGCGAAGGGAGGGAGGGCGGCGGGTAACGGCGTGGATGGAGACACGGGGGAAAATGTCACAGGACCACCCGTAGTCTCTACCTTCTCGACCGGAGAGGTCGAAATGGGAATAGATAAGGAAAGAAAGGACAAATTGGGACCGGAGGAACGAATAACAGCGGAAGCTGGGCCAGTGGTGTTGTCGGAGGCCGTCAATTTCGCCCGTAACAGTGTCGCCCGTAGGATGGCGGCCGAAGAAACCCGTGATGGTAAAGTCGAAATCTGGCGTAGCGGCGTTGGCTGTCTTCGTGCCTCCTGCGCTCAGCGCCACCGCACCGATTGCTGCAAATAAAGCTAAAGATTTCACCGCAGTTACTCCTCTCCAGTACAGCCGCAGGCCCGGACGAGCATTCGCCCGTAGGACTGGCCATAGCAGGACGGGATGCGCCATACGCGGAGCATGTTTTCGTGGCCGAACGTCTAGAGGCGGGACGGAGGCTACCGATCCGCCCAAAACTAGAAGTCGAGTGTCGAAAAACATGCTCTGGATTGATAGGCCAGGGCGCGGTAAACTCAATGACGTAAGGGAGTTGCCCATTCCAGATCGTTTAACACGGAAACAATTTGGGCGGGTATCATCCGGCCGTTTACTTGACGCAGCAGCGAACATGAGCGGATCTGTCGCGGCCTTATTTCGACGCCTGACGCAAGGCGTTTACGTAATAGGTGTAGCCCATGGGGAGATACGCAATGCTTTTACCGCCGCATCGGTCATGCAAGTTTCTTACGATCCCTTACTGCTCGCCTTGAGCATCAACCCGAACCATTCCTCCTATTTGCTGTTAAAGGAAGGTCGGGCATTCAGCGTCAACGTGCTGAAGAAGGATCAGTTAGATTTGGCCGAGCATTACGGCCGGTCGGCCCAAACCGACAAACTGACTTCAACGAATTGGACATTCGATAGCAGTGGCCTACCTTTGTTGCGTGAGGCACTGGCCTGGTTCGAGTGCCAGGCCGTGAGTGAACATCCTGCAGGTGACCACATGCTGGTGCTGGGAAAAGTGATCGATGGCAAGCTACTAGATTCCGAAGCCGAGCCCATGCGCTATTGCGAAACTGGCGATATGGATGGTGCTTCTACTCTCTATCCCGACGTTCTCGGAGAGTCATCACACTCCTAATACAGTGCTCTTGCGCACAACTGCTGATACGTTGCTGGATGACGTCGCCACCTGGAGGGCTCCCTGGCCGCTGGCCGGGGTTTGACCCTCCGGTGGATTAGCAGCCGGGTTCGGGTTTCGATGCGAAGCAGCCCCCAAACGGAGCGGCACCAATGAAGGCTTTCCTCTTCGTGTCCACGCTTCTCACCAGCATCGCGGGGATCAGCACGCACGCCGACGCCCAGAACTATCCGTGGTGCGCCTATTACAGCATGGGCGAGAATGGCCCTACCAATTGCGGCTTCACCACGTATGACCAGTGCATGACCACTGTCAGCGGAATCGGCGGGTTCTGCGCGTTCAATACGCAATACGTTCGCCCTTCGGGTCCTCGCCCGCGTTATCTGGCCCGTTGATCGGCATTCACGTGGCGGTCGAGCGCCCGGGACCGAAATTGACCTCCTGAGTGCGGAGGAAGCCGCCGCGCCAGATTGTTCGGATTTTCCACCGCCCAAATATCAACCGTCCGGCCTCGCGCGCAGCTCGGCGCGCAAATTGCCAGGCGCTGCGCGGAGATCTTTGGGCGCTCGATCAGGCTCGGCGATGAGAACACGCAACTGAGGCGCAACTGGGCGGGGCTCAATTCCGCCGAACCCCTGTAGCATCGGCGAATCCGGCGCCTCGCAGATGATCAGGTAGTTTGCGCGCCTTCGCTACTGTCCGATACGCGACGCGGCGCGACAAGGCGCAGCCTTGCAGGTATTGCGGAATTCCCCCTCGAATGCGACCGACTGGCCGGTTAAGGGACATTTGGCGGACAGTGGGGGGCTTGAAAAACGTTGCGTGAACATTTCAGCATAATCGGGACGCCAAGAGTCCAAACGAGCTAATTATTACTCGGCCACCCCTGACTGGGTTTGCATGAGGAATATGAGCTTGACAAAGCAGACCGCAAACAATGGGGAAATGGTCGCCATGCCAGAAATTAAGCGAGGAAACTGGTATTTCGTCGTTACCTGTAAGAATTGCCAGGCTGCGGTTGCTTTTGGCGACGCTCTCCCCGCGGGGGTGATTGACGGCATCGAGGTGAACCACGGCCCAATTTCGATCCATTGCGACGGATGTGGAGTGGATAGGGTCTATTCCCCTCAAGAAATTTCAATCCGGCAGGCGAAGTAAACCCCATTCGCCCATTTGACGAATTCGGTATTCGCCATGATCGCTAACCTCCAAAACTCAATTTTCACCGACGAGACCAGACGCCCTGGTTAAAGGCACGGCTTGGGCTGAATTGCCCGGTTTTGCCCGCATTGCGGCGCTACCGGCGACGACGTGACAGCCCCTCACGGGCAAGGGCACCGCACCGGCCTCTATTATGCTCATGCCGCTGCCATGGTCATGAAATCAAAATCCCAGGACCTGATCTTGCATAAGCGCGTGCGGCGCATTGCCGACGAGCATGGTTGCAGTATTGTGGAAGTGATGCCGTTTTAGATCATCATCCCACCGAGATTGTCGCGCGACACTCCAATCCGCCATGTCCGAGATGCTCATGAATCTGCCGCCGCTCCGCGCGCTGTTCTTCGAAGACCTCTCGATCGGTATGACTGAACGGCTAGAAAAAACAGTGGCCTCCTCCGACGTGATCGGCTTTGCCCAGCTGACCGGTGACCGCAATCCAATCCATCTGTCGGAGCATTTTGCCGCCAGGACCTCGTTCGGCACCCGCATCGCGCACGGGCTTTATACCGCGAGCCTGATCTCGGCGGTGCTCGGCACGCGGCTGCCTGGACCCGGCGCGGTCTACATCTCGCAGACGCTCAATTTTCGTGCCCCGGTCAAGATCAACGACACCGTCGTCGTCACCGTGACCGTCGCGGAACTGATGCCGGAAAAATTCCGCGCCCTGCTGTCCTGTCGTTGCGAGGTTGGCGGCAAGGCGGTTCTCGACGGCGAGGCGTTGGTGAAGGTGCCGAGCGGCAAGTCGGCGAGGGACAAGCGGCCGGTCATGCGCCTATAAGCAGCAAAGGCACCACGCCGAGTGAGACGCTGGGAACCCGGACAAGAAGTTGTTGAGCTCCAGGTATTTGCCACGACCGCCTGGCACTAGTGCCGCCACTCTGCCACTGTTGTTAGACATGAAGACTAACGGTAGTCAGCCCCCGCACTTTCTCGGTGTCCAACACCGCTACCACTCCCGGCGACTTTGCCCCTCTTCTTCGCCACCGGCGCGGCGGCGGGGTCTGGGCCTGATGGCCATTTGAGTGGCAGAGGATCGCAGTTCCTCCCGGTCGCCGAACATCGAAATGAAAGCGCCGGCTGCGAAAGCGCAAAGTACGCGCAGTGGTCGCGTTCCGGGGTAGCCCCCACCGGGGCTGGTCAACCCTGGTATCGGCGAATCCCAGACGACCAAAACCGGAATGTCTGCTGACCCGTGCGTGGGGGCACTGGCTTGGCCGAGCGCGAGGCGATGATCGTCGCCCTGCTCAATCAGAAAGCCGGCGTCGGCAAGGCGATGATCGCGCTGCATCTCGCTGGCCATTGGCCCCGGCATGCTCCCGCCAGCCGTTTTTGGTTGAACATTCGTGTCCCGCGGGACACTCGACGTAGACGTGCTGCCGTAGCCACGATTTCGAGGACAGCGGGGTGCAGTCCCTCAAATAAACCTGGGATAGCAGCGCATTGCGGCGATATGTGCAGGTCAGCGGTCACTCTCTCAACCATAGGCGGTCAGGCTGTTGAAGACCAGAAGTTTGATCCAGAGCAAACTTTCTAATCCACTCTTGAGGTAAGGTGCGTAGCGTTAGATGGCCTTTGATGACGGGCCCAATGGAACGCAGGCGTTCCAGCTCGAGTTAACGAACCCAGTGTCGTCCCGCCAGAAGGTCGCCATGACGGGCGTCATCATCGCCCGCGTGCTGCATGTTGTGGCTGTCGTCATCTGGATTGGCGGGGTCTCGATGGCCACTACGGTGATCGTGCCAGCGGTGCCGGGGCGACCTTAGCAGGGATGAGAGGCAAGGATAGCGAAGTCCGGAAATCTCAGGGTTCTGTTCGTGACCACGTGGGCCTTCACTGCCTGCTTCGCGGTTGTGGACGACGTTCGGATTCGACAGCGCTCGGACTTCTCACGGCAACGCCGGTCCTCGCTTAGCTAGCCGGAGCAATCTTCCACCTGCCACTCGGCATTTGGACGGACCGCTTCGGCGGGCGTACCATCCTGCTGCTCTTGCTGGTGGGTTGCGCTGTTCCATTGTGGATCTCGTCGTACGCCACGGCGTACTGGCAGTTTCTGCTGCTCGGATGCGGATTCCGACACCGCCGGCCGGGCATTCCAATATGAAGCCGGCCACCCGTTACGATATGAAGCCGGCCACTTGCGGTGGGGTCGAGAGGTCTCCTGCGGATCGTGAGATCGATGATGTTTTCGATGTTGGTTCAGGTCAAGTGGTTCTCAAGATTGTGTGGCTTGACGCAGAGCGGGAGGGAACGCCGTCCCCGTAGTCAACAGGAGGGACCCGCACGCGCTGCGCAGTGCCCCATGGCTGACGCAGCAGCGCGCGCGGGAGGTCCCTGTTGACCCACGGGGCGGCCGCCTGGACGGCCGGCGGGCCGGTGACCTCCGCACGGCGGTCATTTCCGGTGCGCTGCCGACGTGGGTGAGCTGGAGTTCGGTACTTCCTTTCCGGCCTTGAGCTTGCGGATGCTTTCGCCGGTGAGCGGTATCCTGTAGGCGTTGTGGACGATGCGATCGAGGATCGCGTCAGCGAGTGTCGGATCTCCGATAATTTCGTACCAGTGATCGACCTCGAGCTGACTGGTGATAATCATTGCATGAACGTCATAGCGGTCCTCGACGATTTCCAGGAGATCGCGGCGCTGCTCGGCATTGAGCCGCTCCGGCGCCTGACCCTCGGGCAGCCGGCGGCCGCGCGCCATCGATGCGCCAGCAATTGGCTGTATTGCGCGATCCTCGCGTCTGGAAATACTGCCAATACGATTCGATCGTGTTCGGCGGCTTCACGGCCTTGTCGGTGTGGTTGCCGCAATATTTCAAAAGTGAATACGGCTTCTCGATCCCTGAGGCGTCACTGCTCGCGGCATGCTTCTCGCTGCGGGCGGCACATTTCGCGCGCTCGGCGGGTGGCTATCGGACCGGCATGGATCGCCTTGTTCCTGCTCTCCTACCCGAAAACCGAGCTGATTGTACGCACCGTCAATCGACCAGTCAGCTTTGGCATTGCGCTGCCGCCCTGGATCTTCACCAGTTTGCTGATGGTCCTCAACGTCGCCTTCGCCTGCGGCATGGCCTCGACGTTTAAATAGATTGCTGACGATTTTCCGGAGAGTATGGGCGCAGTCTCCGGGATTGTCGGTATGGCGGGTGGCCTTGGGGGTTTCCTGCTGCCGATCATGTTCGGCGCAATACTGGACAGGCTCGGGGTGAACTCGAGCTGCTTGATGTTGCTTTACGGTATATCGTCTGGGTGTCACTAATTCTCAACTACTTGACCGAAGTGCGAAGCGCGCCGGTTATGGGCGAGCCAACGCAACCGATGATAGTCACCGTGCGACGATAGGTTGGGAAGGGAGAGGCGAGATGAGCCAATGTCTGGAGCGCATGGCCTACCTTTCGCGGCAGCGAGAGTCCTTCGCTGATGGCCATCGCGAATCGCGTGACGAAGATCGCATGTGGGAGGAAGGCGTCTCCGCAAGCTTTGATCCACGGTGTCCGAGGCGCCTTGCCAACGCTGCTAGAGAGTGCAAAGCCGTTCGGGGCATGGTTGCGCGGCGTGGTGGCGAGAGTGCACAAAAATGCCCGTTGTGCTCGCTTGCCAACAAGCTGGCGCGTATCGGCCGTGCTGCGGCACAACGAGACGTTCCGTTCCTCCGATTCGGGACGGCATGATTGGGATTGGCCCGCTAGCGCATCACGATGCGCTGATCAAACCTTTGATGTTTTTCTGGTAGTCGAAAGCGAGACGGCCTCACAGTTGGAGTAGCATCCGGTGCCGACCAAGTTACTAGGACCAGGACGCGCGGTCTCCATTTGACCGGGGGCCCGCTCCCCGAGATACGTTGATGCAGATTGCGTGCCAAGCGTTCACCGGAGGTGCGCACGGATAGATGCTCCGGCACTAGCGAGTCCCTTCGACACTAGCGATGCAGCATCGATCCGTTGGTCATCCGCACTCTGCGAGAGCGTCACGTGACCTGTGCTATGCAGTCCAATTACTCGGGCTGCTGCCGGTGACAAGTCGATATCTGCCCCTCGAACCCAAGGCCCCCGATCATTGATTCGGACGGTCACGCATCCAGTATGGCAGACCCGAATCTGCGTACCGAACGGCAATTTCCGATGGGCTGCCGTCATTGCCGCGCAGTTGAACCGCTCTCCACTAGCGGTCCGATGACCACACAAGCCATCACGTCCGCCATAGATTGTCGCAACCTGCGCCTGCGCAGCTTCGCCGAGGGCGAATAGCGACAGTGTCGCAACAATACACAGCAAGCCAGAGAAACCCCTCATCAGCCCCGTCCCCGTAGAAATACCGCCAGTCAGCTCACGTGAAACAACCACTGTGGCGAAAACTCGGCCAAATCAGACCCGTTTTTCGGCTAGCCGCGTTTGGTGTCTCAGTGTGACTTTTGGGTCACCATTGTTTTTTCTTCTGAAGCTAAGGAACGAAAAAAGAAACGAAAACAGAAACCAGTGCGCACCCGGCGGCCCCGCAGGCAGAGCCTCGCGCCGGAGATTTGAAGCCACGAGTGCATGAAACTTAGCTGGTTGCCCAGCACGGACGCGATATGTGCGACCTGAGTGTATTGCTCCTTAAGCGCGGCGGTGTACGCGTCGAAGCCCAATGGTTGACCCGGGTGCCCCGTGAGCGCCAATCTTTCGCGGATCGTCTGTCGTCAAGTATGGCAAGTGCGACCCTGACCGGACATCCTGCGATGAAATTCCTGTCGCGATCTGCCCAGCCGAGCACATCATGGGCGGTGACCGTTTAGCGTAACAGAAGATCAGCGCCCCAATCCCGATCTCAGGGTGGAATTGCCCTCGCGCGCCTTATACTGCTTCAGATGCCTAAAACCTTGTTCCCAATCCGCTTCAAGCGGATCCCAAACAAACCCGAGTTCATCGAGCCGACGTCGGCGCTCTTCGGAAAGCTTGCTCTTATTTGAACGCTGATGGTGCGCCCAGCCACCGAGATTTAGCCGTCTGCGTCTTTGTATTCCTTTTGAATTCGGCCATTGCCGACGCGTTCAACGTATGCCTTTAAACGCCCAAATGACACATCCCAACTAACGCCGATACGATCCACGATCTCAGCAAATATATTTGATTTGAGCTGCGAAAGGTCTATCGTCGGTCCAAGGATTTCCACTCTTTCTGCCAATCGCGACGGATTGAACACGTCGCCGCGACCTTTCGCTTCCTGCAACTCCCGAACTATATCCACGAGCTCGTCATCCTGCTCCTGCAACGCGTTGAACACATCGGCAACGTCGGAAAACTCTGACCGTTTTAACGCCTGCTCAGAGCTCTCGCCGCCTGCGCGCTCAAGAAACAAGGGAACGACGATGTATCCGAGCGCTTTATCCGACACATGAGGCTTTCGCATCGCGCGACCCGTCGCTTGAGCAATATCGATCTTGCTATGGCGAGGATCGACAAATGCTACCATGTCCACCGCTGGAACATCGATGCCCTCAGTTAGACATCGAGCATTAGTGATAAGTGAGTGCTTACCTTCGCGAAAATCCCGAATAATTCGCTTCCACTCAGAACTACGTTGTAGACCGTTGACGTGAAATATGGAAAACCGCGGAAGAGACTGTTTGATTCCTCTGGCAGTGTCAGTGCTGAAGTCCTTGGCTGTGGATACTCTACTGTGAAATGTGATGATTTGACTCGCTCCCATCTTCTCTACGGCACGTTCAATGGCAATTTGATTTGCTACCAACTTGGCACTGATAAGATCGCCCTGGACGACGGTAATGCCATGTTTGAGGGCAAAGTCGTTGAGTTCCTGACCGTCAACAACCGAGATCACTACTTTGTAATTGCAAATGATCCCCTGTCGTGCAGCCGATCCAAATGTAGGGTATGTGCCCGGAGACCATACACTCTCGGATCGTCCATTCATTGAATTGCGAAATCGCCCTCACGATTGCGATGCCGGAGACGGTGGATGCTTCCAAGCTGGATGACATCAGGCGCGGCCATATCGTCGCGCTCGACCCGGTGCCGACCAAGGCCGAACCGAGAGCGGCCGATCTCAACAATCCGCGACATGGCGGCGATGCACGGCGGCATCTACCGGCCTAGCGAGCATCTGCAAGCCGCCCGCCCGGAAATCGAGCGGTTCAAGGGCGACCCGGACCTTCATCCGCTCCCATGTCCGCCGGCTGGAAGCCTTGCGTCGCGCCGATCATGTCGAGCGCATCGACGCCGATCATTGGAAAATCCCCAAGGACATCGTCCAGCGGGCCATGGCCTATAACGCCCCCAGCCGGCCCAAGGACTTCGGCATCCGCCCGCTCTCCACGCTCGACCTCGACCGGCAGATCAGCAGCGACGGGGCGACCTGGCTCGACCGAGAGATGGTCAGCGACAACCGGACGCCGATGCGTGAGCTCGGTTTCGGCCGGGAAGCGAGCGAAGCGCTGCTCCGGCGCGGCGAACGTCTGGTGGAAATGGGCCTCGCCACCAACAACGGGGACAGATTCACCGTCTCGCGCGGGGCGCTGAGCACGTTGGAGGGCCGCGAGGTGGAAAGGGTCGGCAAGCAGATGGCGGCTGAGCGCGGACTGACCTACATCCCCTCAGACCGGGCGACTATGTAGCCGGCCGGCTGGCCGGCGTCGCCAATCTCGCCAGCGGACGTTTCGCCATGATCGAGGATGGGCTGTACGCGTCCGGTTAAGGCCACCTGGCGGAGAGCTTGCGTAGGTGAGATGGTTTGCCCACTGATTTGCAAATTAATGGGCAAACGCGATGACGATGGCGACGGTTCTCTCAGGCCCAGAACGGCGGCGGCGGTGGACGGCCGCTGAGAAGCTGCGCATTGTGGAGGAGTGTTTGGCGTCGGATGCGGTGGTCGCTGAGGTCGCACGACGACACGGCATTCATCCGAACCAACTTCATACTTGGCGACGACAAGCGCGGCTCGGCCTTGTGAGCGGTGGACCTGCCGTGTCGGCGCAAGAGGGATGCCGGTTTGTTTCGATTGCGGTAGCGGCGGGCAGTGAGAGCGTGGATCCGCCGCGGATAGCTGCTGCCGGCGCGACAGTAATCGAACTGGTGTTGCGTAACGGCCGCCTGCTCCGTCTGCCGGAGGGCGTGTCGCCGGCACCGATCGCTGCCTTGGCCGACGCGCTGGAAAGGCCCGCCCGATGATTCCGCTCTCGAGTGGTGTGCATGTTTGGCTGGCGAGCGGCCACACCGACATGCGCCGCGGCTTCGATAGTTTAGCAATGTTGGTGCAGGAGACGCTGAAGCGCAATCCACACAGCGGCCATCTGTTTGTCTTCCGCGGCCGCCGCGGCGGCTTGATCAAGGTGCTGTGGCACGACGGCCAGGGTATGTGCCTGTTTGCGAAGCGGCTTGAGCGTGGCCGTTTCGTATGGCCATCGACGGCTCCTGCCGATGGTGCGGATCGCACGGTAACGATCACGGCGGCGCAGCTGGGATATTTACTGGAAGGAATCGATTGGCGCCTGCCGCAACACACGTGGCGGCCGCAAGCAGCGGGCTGATTGCGATATTGGGGATCCGACAGACGGGCGCGATTCACAAGCGAAGAGTTTTATGATTCATGTTGCGGCATGACGTTTACAACTGATTCGCTTCCGACCGATCTTGCCGCTGCGCATGCGATGATCATGGCGCAGCATGAGGCACTGTTGGCGGCGGAGCTGCGCGCCAGCGCGGCGGAGAGCGAGGCCAAGTATCGGGCGCTACTGATCGAGAAGCTGAAGTACACGATTGCGAAGCTACGGCACGGGAGGTTCGGGCAGTCCTCGGAGCGTGGCGCGATCCTCGAGCAGCTCGAACTCAGGCTCGCCGATCTGGAGGCAGATGCCGCACAGGCCGAGGCGACGGCGCAGATCGCGGCAGCGGTAGCGAGGATTGCGGTGCGCAGCTTCGAGCGCCACAAGCCCGCACGCCGGCCGCTGCCCGAGCACCTGCCGCGCGAGCGCGTGATCTATCCGGTCCCGGAAGCGTGCCCTTGCTGCGGCGGAGTTCTGCACAAGATCGGCGAAGATCTGACCGAGACCCTCGAGCTCGTCCGACGCCAATGGAAAGTGATCCAGCACGTGCGGGAGAAGTTCTCCTGCCGCACGTGCGAGGCGATCACGCAACCGCCGGCGCCCTCGCATCCGATCGCGCGTGGGCGCGCGGGGCCTGGACTGCTCGCACACGTGCTGTTCTCCAAGTACTACTTGCACCTGCCGCTCAATCGGCAGAGCACCGCTTATGCCTGGGAGGGCATTGAGCTTGATGTCTCGACGCTGGCCGATTGGGTCGGCGCGTGTGCCGCAACGCTGATGCCTCTTGTTGAAGCGATTCGTGCCCACGTGTTCGCGGCCGAGCGTATCCATGCCGACGACACCACTGTGCCGGTGCAGGCCAAGGGCAAGTGCCGCACCGGTCGGCTGTGGACTTATGTGCGCGACGACCGGCCGTTCGGCGGGTCAGCGGCGCCGGCCGCAGCACTGTTCTATTCCCCCAACCGCGGCAGCGCGCATCCCGAACAACATTTGGCGAATTATGTTGGCCTAATGCAGGCGGATGCCTATGCCGGCTTCAACAAGGTCTACGAGACCACGCGCAAGCCGGGACCGATCGTCGAGAGTGCATGCTGGGCGCATGCGCGGCGCAAGTACTTCGACTTGGCGCGGCTGCAGAAGGCGCCAATCGCCATTGAAGCAGTCAAGCGCATCGATGCTCTGTTCACAATTGAGCGCGAGATCAACGGCCTGCTGCCGCAGCAGCGCCGCGACGTGAGAGCTGAGCGCAGCCGGCCGCTCGTCGCCGAGCTTGAGGCTTGGTTGCGTGAGCAGCGTCAAAAGCTCTCATCGAAGAGCGAAACCGCCAAGGCCATCAACTACAGTCTTAACTGCTGGCCGGCGCTCACGCGCTTCCTCGACGATGGCCGCTTGTGCATGTCTAACAACGCTGCGGAGCGGACATTGCGCTGCGTCGCGGTCGGGCGCCGCAACTGGACGTTCGCTGGCTCGGACAATGGCGGGCGTCGCGCCGCCGCCATATACACCCTGACCGAGAGTTGCAAACTTAACGAAGTCGATCCGCACACCTGGCTCACCGACGTCTTGGCGCGCCTGCACGACCATCCAGCCAAGCGCATCAGCGAACTCTTGCCCTGGAACTGGCGCCCTCCGCCTCGGTTCGCTGAGGCTGCCTGATCGAACACTGGCTTGACGATGAGTGCGCACAACGACGCCCGGTCGCGTGCGCACATCCATTTACCCGTGGTTATCCGTGGCCTTCACCGGACGCGTACGATGGGCTCGGCTTCCAGCTCGTGCCCTGGCAGCCCGTCCTCGAGAACCGCCTTCAGCGGCGTCCGGCGCGACGATTCCGGCACCGAATGCAGCTTCAGCCGAAAAAGACAGGTCGGCTTGGGGTTGTGAGAGCGGCCAATACGTTTGCCTGCTTGTTTTTATGAGGCGCGTGCCGCGCCAGCCCTGCCCCCGGCTGTCCCCAGCCTCGGCAATGGCTCTCCTGCCGGTAGCGATGAGTGGGAGGATATCTGCTCCATTTCGACAGCTGAAACTTGCAATCATCACGCCAATCCCCATCGTAGGCAATATAACTATTCAGGAGCTTCTCAATGGAAGAAACCGTCTCTGCCGCCGACGCCAACCGCAGATTCTCCCTCCTTCTGCGGGGTGTGCGCGAAGGGCGCAGCTACGTCGTGACGAGCCACGGAAAACCCGTTGCGCGCCTTATCCCCGCTGGCAAGCACGAGGATGTGGCGGCAAGCGCGCGGGAAACACTGCTGGCGCGCCTGGAAAAGCAACCGCTCATCCAAGCAGGGCGGTGGACACGCGACGAGCTTTACGAGGACAATCGGTGAGGGTTGCGCTCGACACGAACGTCCTCGCCTATGCGGAAGGTATCAATGGGGCCGAGCGGCGTGACGCCGCGGTGGACCTCGTTCGGAAGTTGCCGCAGGAAGCAGGCGTCGTCCCAATCCAAGTCCTCGGCGAGCTTTTCAATGTCCTCGTTCGAAAGGCGGGAAAGTCGCGCAGCGACGCCCGCGATGCTTTGCTGAGTTGGCGCGATACGTTTTCCGTGGTCGAGACTTCGCCCGAGGTCATGCGGGCGCGGCCGATCTCGCGACGGACCATCAATTGCGCATATGGGATGCAGTCATCCTCTCGGCTGCCGCGCAAGGCGCATGCCGTCTGCTTTTGTCGGAGGACCTTCAGGAAGGTTTCACCTGGGCCGGAGTGACAGTGGTCAATCCATTTGCCTCGCCGCGAGATGTCCTTCTGCAAGCCTTATTGGAAGAAGATGCCGAATAAGCAGAATGACGAGTCACATCGTGAATCCGTGAATTCGTTATCTCGAAAATTGGTCGGAGGGGAAGCATCGTCCGCTTTTTTTCGAGGCAGCAAATATTTTTCTCTCGGCTGCGACTGGTCCAGTTTCAATGGGCATCGCACCATAGCGTAAATTAGGCTATTCGTGCCGGAGGGGATTGGCCCGATCGTGCGGGCATGTGCCAGCAGCGGGCGCTTCTTGCCGAAAAGAGGATTGTCTGCCTTGCGACGATGCCTCGTTCCTTTCCGATTCTGATTGCGAATCGCGTGGTCACGGTTGCGGCTTGCCGCCTCCTGAGCCCCCAGCCAAACCACAACTCGGAACGGCAAAGCACTACAACTGAGCCTGTGCACTATGCCGACATCGCAATTCAACAGCTCGCGTGCCTGTCACCGACCCAATACGAGCAAGAACGTAAGGCTGCGGCCGAGAAGCTCGGAATGCGAGCCTCCGTCCTCGATGCGGTAGTGAAGGCTGCCCGACCGCAAGACAGCAAGGGACAAGGCCGAACCCTAGAGCGGCTGATCTCAGATCCGCGATATGGCGGCGATGCACGGCGGCATCTACCGGCCGCCGTATCGAAACGCTCGCTTTTTGGGCGATCCATACGATGAGACCGGCCTCGTATGGCTGCTGCAAGGCCGTCCCGTGGTCGCCCTGACGGCGGAGACGGCGGCTATCCAACCTGCAACCGGCGGCATCCTGACCTATCGCAAGTACAACAAGCCGGTGCTCGAGCCTGTCGGGGATTCGCTCGACGACTTCGACGGAGCTGCGTGATGACCCCCGAAGCTGCGTCATCGAGCATGCCGAAGCAACCGGACCCCTGCGGCTCGATGTTGCTGCTCGGCTCGCGTTTCCTAACGGGTCGATGACCGCGGCGGATTGCGTAGGGAAAACCAGCGCGGACGCCTTGTCATCGAGCGCATCGCGGGCAAGGATTACACGACACTGGCCTATATTGAAGACATGAGGAAGCGATGCCGGCTCGAAGCAGAGGACCACGCCTCTACCTGCGGCGCGCGAGGAAGGACGATGCAGGACGCCACGCCGCTGTCTGGACCATCCGTGACGGAAGCCACAGAGAAAGCACGCGCTGCCCTGCACACGATATTGCAGGAGCCGAGCGGGCGCTCGGCCTCTACATCGCTACCAAACACGCCAGTGCCGCGCGCCAAGGCAGCCGTGATCCCGATCAAATCCCAGTCGCCGATGTCTTGATGATCTACGTTCGCGATGTTGTGCCGAGCCATCGCCGGCCGAAGGAAACAAAGGGACGTTAAAGGCGCTCGACACATTCTTCGGCGACAAAAAAAATGCTGTCCTCCGTCACCCGGCGAGACTTGTCGCGCTTATGGTGCGCAACGCTCGACTGACGCTGCCGCGCGCCGCGAGTCAGAGGAATTGCGCGCCGCTATCAATCACCACCGCCGGGAAGGCCTGTGTAACAAGGTGGTAGAAGTGGTGTTGCCGCGGGAGCGACCTCCGGGGAACGTTGGCTCGCTCACTCAGAAGCAGCACGGCTGATTTGGCATGCATGGCGATACCGAGAGATATAAAAGGGAAAGCCTACAGACCGTCGATTTCGGCAGCACATTGCCCGCTTCATTCTCGTCGCGCTCTACACTGGCACGCGGGCAAGCGCGGTTTGCGGCGCTGCTCTTGGACCTACGCCAGGTCGTGGGTGGATAGATCTTGAGCGCGGCGTGTTTTATCGGCGACCAGCGGGCCAGCGGGAGACGAAGAAACGACAGCCGCCCGTGCCGGTGCCCGATCGCCTTCTCGCGCACCTACGGCGCTGGAAACGGCGAGGACAACGTTTCGCCGTGGAGTGGAACGGACAGCTTGTGCGTAGTGTTGACCAAGCCTTTGCCAAGGTCGTGGCTGATGCTGGATTTGGCGACGACGTGACGCCTCATGTTCTCCGTCACACCGCAGCGACATGGCTGATGCAAGCTGGCACCGATATGTGGGAAGCGGCCGGCTATCTCGGGATAACGATCGAGATGCTTTCGCAGCGGTACCGCCGCCACCATCCTGACCATCCGGCGGGCGCGAAGCGGGCTTTTGACCGGGGAAGCGGGTCCCGGAGAGAACAAAAAATCGGCTGAGTGCTGGTCGGAGTGGCAGGATTTGAACCTGCGACCCCCTCGTCCCGAACGAGGTGCTCTACCAGGCTGAGCCACACTCCGACGACGCCGCGGTTTATACATTTGGTCTTGCGGGCCTGCAACCACTGAGATTTTGCTGCGTGCAGGTGCTATTTATGCACGCAGGAGCCGCAATGACAGCGCCGCCGACAACCCGCATATTCGAGGCTGACGCGGCGACGGCGGAGGCGGCGCGCTGCCTCGCGGCCGGCAAGCTCGTCGCCTTCCCGACCGAGACCGTCTACGGCCTCGGGGCTGACGCCACCAATGGCCGCGCCGTCGCGCGGCTCTATGAGGCCAAGGGTCGGCCGGCCGTCAATCCGCTGATCGCCCACGTGGTCAACCGCACGGCGGCACAGGCAATTGCCGACTTTAATGACGACGCGGTGAGGCTCGCCTGCTCCTTCTGGCCGGGCCCGCTTACTCTCGTCCTGCCCCGCAGCGAGGGCTGTCGGGTGGCCGAACTGGCGATGGCCGGCCTCGACAGCATAGCGGTGCGTGTGCCCTCGCATCCAGTGGCGCAACGCCTGCTTGCCGCCTTTGCCAATCCGATCGTCGCACCTTCGGCCAACCGGTCCGGCCACGTCTCCCCGACCACAGCCCAGCATGTGGAAGCCGATCTCGGCGGCCGCATCGATCTGATTGTCGACGCAGGGGCGACGCCGGTTGGCCTCGAGTCGACGATCGTTGCCTGCCTTGGCGAACCGGCCCTGCTGCGGCCGGGCGGCCTGCCGCGCGAAGCGATCGAGCGGGTGCTGAAGCGACCGCTTTCGGCTGCGCCTGGCACCCATGCGCCGCTCGCCCCAGGCGGGCTCACCTCGCATTATGCGCCGCGCGCCTTACTGCGGCTCGATGCAAAGAGCGTCGCGCCGGGTGAAGCTTTGCTCGCTTTCGGGCCGCGGCTCGCCGCAGGCGCTGCGCAAGCTGTTTGCGTGCTTAATCTATCCGAGGGCGGCGATCTGGTCGAAGCGGCCGCAAATCTATTCTCGCATCTGCGCAGGCTCGACGGCGCCGGGATCGAAACTATTGCGGTGATGCCGATCCCGCATCAGGGCCTCGGCGAGGCGATCAACGATCGGCTCAATCGTGCGGCCGCGCCGCGCTGATGATCCGCTTGTGCTTCCACGGGCCGGCTGTCATCTATCATACGGATCGGCCCGACATGCAATCGGCCCCGTTGCCGCGAGGACGGGAGACTATCGTCAGGGCAATGCGCAAGCGGACCGGGTTCCCGCTGTCAGGGGATGGTCAGATAGCAAGCGATGAGACGATCAAATGTTCGACGGAAACGCTGAAATGCTCGATAAATCGCCGACCCACCTGGATCCCGCCCTGCTCGCGCGCTTCGCTGCGATCGTCGGCGACAAATACGCCATCACCGATCCACAGGCGCAGGCGCCCTATCTGGTCGAGATGCGCAACATGTTCCGGGGCCACACGCCGGTCGTGCTTCGGCCGTCATCGGTCAACGAAGTAGCGCAGATCCTCAAGCTCGCCGACGAGACGGCGACCCCAGTTGTGCCGCAGGGTGGCAATACCGGGCTGGTCGGCGGCCAGATTCCGCTGCACAACGAAATCGTGCTCTCGCTCAACCGGCTCGACCGCATCCGCGAGATCGATCCGACCTCGAACACGCTGACTTGCGAGGCGGGCGTCTCTCTGCAGCGCGCCCGCGAGGCCGCCGCCGCGGTCGACCGGCTCTATCCGCAAGTGCTCCCTTCAGAAGGCACCTGCACAATCGGCGGCAATCTGTCCACGAATGCGGGCGGCACCGCGGCGATCGCGCACGGCATTGCGCGCTCGCACGTGCTCGGGCTTGAAGTGGTGCTGGCGGACGGCCGCGTGCTCAACAACCTTAACAAGCTGAAAAAGGATAATACCGGCTACGATCTGAAGAACCTCTTCATCGGCGCCGAAGGCACGCTCGGGGTGATCACGGCTGCGGTGCTGCGGATGGTGCCGCGCCCGCGCTCGGTGGAGGCAGCCTTTGTGGGCCTGCCGTCGGTGGAGGCCGCGCTCGAGCTTTTGGGCATCGCCACCGAGCGTACCGCCGGCGCCGTCACCAGCTTCGAGATCATGACTCGGCGGGGGGTCGAGCTGGTCTTGCAGCACGCCTCGGGCACGCGCAATCCGCTCGCGGCACCGCATCCGTGGTACGCGCTGGTGGAATTGTCCTCGCAGCAATCCACGGGATTGCGCGACGTCATAGAAGACGTGCTGGCCCAAGGCATGGAGCGCGGCCTCGTGCGCGATGCGGCCATTGCCGGCAGCATCGAGCAGGGCACAGCATTTTGGCGCATCCGCGACATGTTCGGCGAAGTGCAGCGCTATGCCGGCGGCTCGATCAAACACGACGTTTCGGTGCCGGTTGCCGCGGTGCCGGCCTTCATCCGCGAGGCCGACGCCGCCGTCACCGCGCTCGTTCCCGGGGCACGGCCGCTGCCGTTCGGCCATCTGGGCGACGGCAATATTCACTACAACGTCACCCAGCCGGAAGGCGCCGACAAGGACGAATATCTCAAGCGCTGGGACGAGGTGAACGCGGTCGTCTTCGCAGTGGTGAAGAAATATGGCGGCTCGATCTCGGCTGAGCACGGCGTCGGCGTGATCAAGCGCGACCTGCTGCCGACCGTGAAGGATCCGGTCGCGCTCGAACTCATGCGCGATATCAAGCGCCTGCTCGATCCCAGGGGCATTCTCAATCCCGGCAAGGTGCTGTAGGGGCTAGGCAGCTGGAAAGTGGCTGCTGCGCGGACGGGAGGTTCGTACCATGGTCCACTTGTCGAATTCGACTTGCCGCCCGCACATGGGAGAAGTGAGATAGCCATCGCCCGCGAAACGAGGACAAAGCCGCACTTTCCTCCCGGAAATGCAGCACGCCCCATGGACAGCGAGCTGGCGCGGACCTATCCGGCGCGACCGTATCTGGCGGTCAGCGCGGCCATATTTCGTGCGGGACGGGTCCTGATCGTGCGCCGGGCGCGGCCGCCGGCAAGCGGTTTGTACACGCTGCCTGGGGGCGGCGTCGAGCTCGGCGAGACGCTGGAAGAAGCGGTGGTCCGCGAGGTGCGAGAGGAGACCGGGATTAGCATCGCGCCGATTGCGTTGGCCGGCTATCGCCAGGCGATCGCGCGCGATGACGCCGGGCGGGTCGAACGCCACTTCGTCATTTTGCCCTTTGCTGCGCGCTGGATTTCCGGCGAAATTGCGCTCAACGAGGAACTGGCAGAAGCACACTGGCTTAGCCCCGCGGAGCTTCCGCGGTTGACGACGACCGAGGGCTTGGCCCAGGTCGTCGCCGCCGCCGAGCGCATTGCCGAAGCTCGCTGAGCCGCGAGGCCATAGGCGCCTCGGCTGCGCCGCTTTTCCGTGCCGATTGTGCTGAACAAGGGCTTTCAGGACCGCTATTGCCGCAATGCCAATGCGCCGCATTTTTATCCTCGTCGCACTGGCGCTTTCGCTCGGTGCCGCACCGGCACACGCCCAATTCTTTCAATTTCCGTTCTTCGGGCGGCGGCCGGAGCCGCAGACGGCGCCGAAACCGCGACACCACGTTGCGCCCAAACCCCCAAAAACCGAGCCCGACGTCGAGGCGCCGCCGGAAACCACGACGCCCTACGATCCGGACCTCGATCGGCTCGCCGAAATCCTTGGCACCCTGCACTTTTTGCGCAATCTATGCGGCGCGAACGAGGGGCCAAAGTGGCGGGACGAGGCGCAGGCGCTAATCGCGGCCGAGGCGCCGACCGGCACCCGGCACGACAAGATGGTGGACAGCTTCAATCGCGGTTATATCGGCTACAAGGCAGTTTACCGCACCTGCACGCCCGCCGCTCACATCGTGATCCGTCGCTACCTCGAAGAGGGGGCCCGGATCGCCCGCGACATCACGGCACGCTATGCCAATTGAGGGGGCCCAAATTCCCCCGCGACGTCAATCAACTCGCTCGCCCGCGATCCGGGTGGAGAGAGTCCAAAGCGGGCATGTTAACCCTGCCTAAAGGTTCGATCTTGGCTGGAACGTCCCCGTGCTAAATATGCCTGGGCGGGAACGTCGCGCCGCGGCGATCAGTGATCGGCATGAGCATGGCGACAATCCTTTCCGGACGGGAGCCGGTGGCCGACCGTGAGCAGAAGCGTCTCGCGCTCGGCTATCTGCAGGACGCTTGGGTCGAGGCGCGGCTCGACGGTATCGAGGGCGACTGCCTGGCTCAGACCGCGCTGTTTCTCGCGTTTGCGGAACTGATCTCGACCTACGGCGAGGAGGCGGCGGCGCGCTACGCGGAAAGCCTTGGCGAACGCATTCGCAACGGCGAATTCTCCGTGGAGCTGTCGCGGCAGTAGCCGGCCCGTGACCGGGTGGTGCGAGGCTGACGGTCGTCCTCATTCCAAGCGCCGCACAGTTCATGCCGACCGGCGAGCAAGTCGACACGCTTCTTGCGATTCGATGGGAAAGCCCTGAAGTTACGCGCCTTCGACTCGATCTCCTTCAGGCCGTGTTCGTTGGTGGAGTTGCCGGGTGATTGCAACACTTACTCAGGAGGTCGCGGCGGCGCTTGACTTTACGATCGTCCCATTACAATCCGTTCCGACCGTCCACAATGTTGTCTGCGTCGCCCAAATGGGCACCTCGGCTATACGTCGGCTATATGCGGTGCTCCGCAAGCTGCCGAGTCCGTGGACGAGTTTACGGCAATGTCTGTTCGGCTATCATCAGCCGGTACATCGAGAAGCGGACCGAAGCGGGCCATTCATCCCATGGCTCTTACATCCGCGTCAGAGAAGAATTGTGGGCCAAACCTGTATTTCCCCGACCCACACACATCGTTATATAGTGCCGCACAAGCGTATGCTGCTTGCACTGTGAAAGTTTTCGCTCGATCTGGAAAGTTCTGCGATGAGAGCCACCCTTCTTGCCGAGCGCGGCGTCGTCAAGGTAGCCGGCGACGGCACGCGCAATTTTCTGCACGGTCTCCTCACTGCGGACATCCTGAGCCTGCAGCCGGGCGAAGCGCGGTTCTGCGCGTTGCTTTCGCCGCAGGGCAAGATCATTGCCGATTTTCTGGTCACGGAGGCGTCCGCGAAGGACGGCGGCGGTTTTTTTCTCGATTGTCCGCGGGAGCTGTGTGGGAGTGTGGTGGAAAGGCTCAATCGCTATAAGCTACGCGCTAAGTTCATCATTGAGGATTTGTCGGAAGTACTGGGCGTGCTGGCGGCATGGAATGGCAGCGCCGTCCCCCCGCCAGCGCAGAGCGGCGGCATGATCGGTCTTGCTTACGCTGACCCGCGCCTGCCCGCGCTCGGGATCCGCATGATGTTGTCGCCGCATCGCGCCGATGCAGCCGCTGCCGCGCTCGGCGCCACACTGGTCGACGCCGCGGACTATGAGGCGCACCGCATCGCGCTCGGAATACCGCGAGGCGGTGTCGATTTCGCCTATGGCGAGGCATTCCCGCACGAAGCCGATATGGATCAGCTTGCCGGCGTCGACTTTGGCAAGGGCTGCTATGTCGGCCAGGAGGTGGTGTCGCGCATGGAGCATCGCGGCACCGCGCGCACCCGCTCCGTGCTGATCCGCTATGACGGCGCCGCGCCGCGCGCAGGCAGCACGATCACCGCCGGCGGGCGCCAGCTCGGGACCATAGGGTCGGCGGCTGCAGGGAAGGCCATTGCACTATTGCGCCTCGACCGGGTCGCGGACGCGCTCGCGCGCGGCGAGCCGCTCTTGGCCGCCGAGCTGCCAATCCGTCCGATAAAACCGGACTGGGCGCGTTTCGCCTTCCCGCAAGCACGCAAGGCCGACGAATGAGGCCCGCGCCGCACGACGACGAACTGCCGCGCTGCCCCTGGCCAAAGAATGATGCCCTTTATATCACGTATCACGATGATGAATGGGGTGTTCCAGAATTCGACGATCGCGCGCTTTACGAAAAGCTCATGCTCGACGGTTTTCAGGCCGGGCTGTCCTGGATCACCATTCTGCGCAAACGCGATAATTTCCGCCGGGCCTTTGACGGCTTCGTTCCGGAGAAGATCGCTCGCTATCGGCCGGCCAAGATCGAGCGCCTGATGCAGGATGTCGGCATCGTACGCAATCGCGCCAAGATCGAGGGCACCGTGCTCTCGGCGCGCGCCTGGCTCGAGATCATGGAGAAGGGTCCCGGCTTCTCCCAAATGCTCTGGGGCTTCGTCGGAGGTAAGCCGAAGATCAATCATTATCGCAGGACTTCGCAGATCCCAGTGGAGACTGCCGCCTCGCGCAGGATCTCCAAGGAACTGATGCAGCGCGGGTTTAGATTTTGCGGCCCCACCATCGTCTATGCCTTCATGCAGGCGACCGGCATGGTCAACGATCATCTGATCACCTGTCACCGACACGAGTCCCTTTCGAACCTCGCCGGCTGATTGCCCGAACCGAGCTTCCCCCTCAGCGACACCTGCGTTCAATTTTGTGCCCGTCATTGCCGGTCCCACAGCGAAGCACCCATGGCGCGAGCGCGATGCGACCGCGCGCTCGGTGACACCGAACCAAGCAAAGCGATGGAGCGCGTGGCAAAGTCACTCTGGCTTGATGCCGGCGAACTTTATTACTTTCACCCACTTTTCCGCGTCGGCGGCGATGAGCTTGCCGAATTCGGCCGGCGTATCTGAAACTGCGGTATTGCCGAGATCGGAAAGCTTCGCCTTGAACGTCGGATCCGCGACGATGGCATTGATCGTGACATTCAATTTGGCGACGATCTCCGGTGAGCAATTCTTCGGCGCGACGACGCCGTTCCACACATAGGCCTCGTAACCCGGCAGGAAATCGCTGATCGCCGGCACGCCGGGCAGCGCGTCGGTGCGCGAACTGACCGCGAGCGGCCGCAATTTTCCGCTGCGAATGAGAGCGATCGAGGACGCCACATTGTCGAACATGACCTGCACGCGTCCGGCCATCAGATCGGACAAAGCGGGAGGCGAACCGCGATAGGGAACGTGCAGCATTTTGACCCTGGCCATCATCTGAAACAGCTCGCCAGCCACGTGGGTCGCCCCTCCAGTCCCTGCCGAGCCCATATTGAGCGCTCCCGGATGGGCCTTGGCGTAAGCGATGAATTCGGGAACCGTCTTGGCCGCAAACGAGGGGCTCACTTCCATGACCAGCGGCGAGCGGCTGATCAGCGCGATCGGTGCCGTGTCGTGGACAAAGTCGAAATCCAGGTTGTGGTAGAGCGCGACGTTGATCGCATTCGATATGCCGGCAAGCAGCAGCGTGTAGCCGTCAGCCGGCGCATGCACCAGCGCGTCGGCGGCGACATTGCTGGCTGCGCCCGGACGATCGTCCACCACGAAGGGCTGACCGAGCCGGTCGGTCAGGTTTTGCGCCAACAGCCGCGCCAGAATATCGCTCACGCCGCCTGCGCTGTAGCCGACAAGCACGCGCACCGGGCGCGTCGGATAATCGAGCGCCATCGCCGCCCGCGGCAGGGACGAAACGGCCAGGGCACCTGCTGCCAGGTGCAGAAATCGACGGCGTGGAAGCTTCATGGCAAACTCCGATTGCAGGGCAAACCCGGCGAGGAGTCGCCTATTAGCGCAATCTGAATCGTGAGGCGATGCCGGACATGGCGACCCCTCCTGCCAAAAAAGCATCCGATCCACGCGCCTGGCAGCGCATGCTCTCAGGTCGGCGGCTTGACCTGCTCGATCCGTCGGCGCTCGACATCGAGATCGAGGACATCGCCCATGGGCTCGCCCGCGTGGCGCGCTGGAACGGACAAACCTCCGGCGCGCACATCTTTTCGGTTGCCCAGCACAGTCTGCTGGTGGAGGCGCTTGCGTGGCAAAAAACGCCGGGGCTCAATGCCGCCCAGCGGCTCGCGGTGCTATTGCACGACGCACCCGAATACGTGATTGGCGACATGATCTCGCCGTTCAAGGCGGTCATCGGCGACGCCTATAAAGCGGTCGAGCGGCGTCTGCTTGCCGCCATTCACCGGCGTTTCGGCCTGCCAGCGCACGTGCCGGACCTCGAGCTGCTGATCAAGGCCGCGGACCGGCAGGCGGCGTATCTGGAGGCCACCCGGCTCGCCGGCTTTGGCGCCGCCGAAGCGCGGCGCTTCTTCGGGCGGCCGCCGCCGATCAGCGCCGGCATGGAACGCGACTATTTGAAGCCGTGGCCCGCCGAGACCGCGCAGGCGCGCTATCTGGACCGGGTCCACAAGCTTGTCGGTCAATGAATGTCTTACGGAGGAAACAGGTTCTGACTATATCTGTAATATATCTGTGTCGAGCCGTGGTTGTCATTCCGCGGCGTAGACCTCGCAACTAAAGGAATTCATGATACACGTCTGTTCGCTCGCCCGCCTGCGTGAGACAGTTGAGCACACCGGGGCGCGTCACATCATCTCCCTGATTGGCGACGAAGCCCGTCTCGAGCGGCCGAATGGCATAGCCCCCGAAAATCACCTGTTGCTGCGCTTGCATGACATTGCCGTGCCGCTCGACGGCTACATTCTCCCAGACGAGGCGCACGTCGCCGACCTGTTGCAGTTCGTGCGCGCCTGGGACCGGCGCACGCCGCTCGTGGTGCACTGCTATATGGGCATCAGTCGCTCGACCGCGAGCGCCTTCGCCAGCGTCTGTGCGCTTAGCCCGCACCGCGACGAGGAAGGGGTCGCTCGGGCGCTGCGACGCGCCTCGCCGACCGCGACGCCCAACACCCGCATCGTCTCGCTTGCCGACCGTTTGCTCGGCCGGCAAGGGCGCATGGTCGCAGCGGTCGAAACCATTGGCCGCGGCATCGTCACCGATGTGGCGGCGCCGTTCCGGCTCGATGTGGAGTGATTAAGCCAATCATGGCGAGGAGCCCCGAAGAGGCGACGATACAATCCACAACCGGAATGACTCGATTGCTTCGGCCCTCTCGCAAGAACGCTACTCTTCGCCGCGCACCGTCGCCACAGCCGATGGCGAAGCGCGTCGTGCGCGACGGCGGGTCAGCGCGGATCGCGGATTGCGCTGATGGAAGTCGCAATAAGCGAAGCTCAGGCCCGATATCGAACCGCGGAAGCTATGGAAATCGATCTTCTGCACGCGGAAGCAGGGATTGATCGGCAGGCCGGCTAGGTGGGCGCATACCGAGGTGGGCGTAACCGTGATCGTGCCAGGCGGCAAATTGGCGAATCGCAGTTGTCTGCTGCCGGGCGGCCGGATCGTGCCGATCACCGAACCATCAGCGGAAATCCGCCCCATGCCGCTGGTGCCGTCGAAGCAATTGTAGGCGAACAACTTGCCGGCGATGAAGGCGCGAGCCTTTTCGGGGGTAAGATCCTCGGCGAGAGCTGAAGTCACAGCCAACGCACATGCACAGAGAACGGCAACGCGGACCCACATCGGCGACTCCCCTGCCCATCGACTTGCATAGTGGATTGCAGCCCCGTCTATCGTCCTAGCCGCAAGATCAACCCAACGGTTCCCTTACCATAGTGATGGTTCTTGATGGCCGAATTTTTTAGCGAAATTGTGCACGCCCTTACCGAATTTTTACCACAATGCGTCCGCGCACCTGCCCATCGATGATACGGCGGCCGGTCTCGAGTACATCGGCCAAATCGATTTCGCTGGTCATTGCCGCAACCTTGCTTTTGTCGAGATCGGTAACAAGGCGATCCCAGGCCTGCTCGCGCAACCCCAGCGGGCACATGACCGAGTCGATTCCGATCAGCGACACCCCGCGCAGGATGAACGGCGCGACCGTGACGGGCAAGTCCATTCCGCCGGCGAGCCCACAGGCCGCAACGATCCCGCCATACCGTGTCATGGAAAGCACATTGGCCAGCGTCGTCGAACCGACCGCATCGATGCCGGCGGCCCAACGCTCCTTGCCGAGCGGGCGTGGCGGGCCGGTCAACTCCTTGCGCTCGATCACCTCGGCAGCGCCTAGCGCTTTGAGATACGCGGCCTCGCCCGGTCGCCCGGTCGAGGCGGTCACCGCGTACCCGAGCTTGGCAAGCAGCGCCACCGCCACCGAGCCGACACCGCCGGCGGCGCCGGTGACGATCACCGGCCCACGCGCCGGCGTTAGGCCGGCGCGCTCAAGCGCCATGACCGCCAGCATGGCGGTGTAGCCGGCGGTACCGATCGCCATGGCATCGCGCGCGCTCAGCCCCGGCGGCAGGCGCACCAGCCAGTCGCCTTTGACGCGCGCCTTTTCGGCATAGGCGCCGAGATGGGTCTCGCCCAGACCCCAGCCGTTGACAATAACCTTGTCGCCCTCGTTCCAGCGCGGATGAGCGGATGATTCGACGGTGCCGGCAAAATCGACGCCGGGAATCATCGGGAAGCGGCGCACCACCGGCGCCTTGCCGGTGAGCGCCAGCCCGTCCTTGTAGTTCACCGTCGACCACGCGATCCCGACAGTGACGTCGCCGTCCATCAAATCTTTTTCGTCGAACTCGGTAAGTCGCACCGTCTGGCCGCCATCGGCCTTGTCGAGGACGACCGCCTTGAAATTTGCCATAGCAGCCTCCGCTCAGGCCGGCACGGTGGCAAGGCGCGCAACTGGCCGCTCCACGATCGGCATGTTGATGATCGCTGACAATATTCCGAACAAAATGGCGAGCCACCAGACCGGATTATAGGAGCCATAGCGGTCGAACACGAAGCCGCCCAGCCAGACGCCGAGAAAACCGCCGACCTGGTGACTGAAAAAGGCGAAACCGGCCAGCGTGGTCAGCCAGCGCGTGCCGAACATCAACGCGATGATGCCGTTGGTCGGCGGCACGGTCGACAGCCACATCAAGCCCATCGTGGCGCCGAATGCGAGACAGGTGAACGGCGTCGTCGGAAATAAGATGAACGCCAGGATGGCGGCGGCACGGACGAAGTAGATGAACGACAGCAGATAGCGCTTCGGCATGCGGTCGCCGAGCCAGCCAGAGAGCACTGATCCGCCGATATTGAACAAGCCAATCGTCGCCAGTGTCCAGCCGCCGATTTCGACCGTCAGCCCGCGGTCGACCAAATAGGCCGGCAGATGCACGGTGATGAAGGCGAGCTGAAAGCCGCAGGTGAAATAGCCGAGCACAAGAAGCAGGTACGAGCGTTGCGCGAACGCCTCGCCGATCGCATGCCGCAAGGATTGCGGCGCCGCCTCCTTAATCGCGCCGGCAGTCGGCGTCACCAAAGCGGTCGACAGCGGCAGGATGGCGAGCGTCGTCACCGCGAAGATCATCAGCGCTTGCTGCCAACCGAATGCGTCCATCAAGGCGACCGCAACCGGCGAATAGAGGAACTGTCCGAACGAGCCCGCCGCCGTCACCAGCCCAAAAGCCAACGAACGCCATTGCGGCGGCAGCAGCTTGCCGAGCGCCCCGAGCAGAACCATGAAGGAACAGCCGGAAACGCCGAAGCCGATCAAAAAGCCGGCCGAAAGGTCGAGCATCGGCGCGCTGTCGGCATGGGCCATCAGCACGAGTCCGAGCGTATAAATGAGCGCGCCGCCGCAAAGGACGCGCGCGGTCCCGTAACGGTCGGCAATCATTCCGGCCAGCGGCTGCCCGACGCCCCAGAGCAAATTCTGCAGGGCGAGCGCAAAGGCGAACACGTCTCGCCCCCAATGATGGGCGGACGACAACGGCGCCAGAAAGAAGCCGAGCGCCGAACGCGGGCCGAAATTCGTCAGCGCGATCAGGCAGGCAAAGCCAACGATCAGCGCGGGCGTTCGCCAGCGGCCAACCGGAGCAGCCCTGTGTGGCGGGTAAAGCTTCTTATCGTGGCGCATGAACTTAATCATCGAGACTCGTCATCTTGCCGCCCCCGGCAGCTACCAATGTCACAATCGCGGCACACAATAGGCTGCTGATCCGCGTAACCCAAACAGAAAAAGTGGGTTCTTGCGCGGTCACCCCCGCATGGCTGGCCTGGCTCGAGGCGCATGGGTTTGCCATCTTCGCGGGCACTGGTTATGGATTGTCTGCGAACTCGCTTGCCATGTTGCCCACCATGTCCCACACCCCGTCCCTGCTTTGTCCCGACGCCTTCCTCTCTCCGCTAGAGATCGAAGCGGCGGTCACGCGTGGGCTCAGTGAAGATCTGGGGCGGGCGGGCGACATCACCTCGATTGCCACCGTGCCGGAGGAGACGAGCGGCCGCGCGGTTGTCGTCGCCCGCAAACCGGGCGTCATCGCCGGGCTGCCGTTGGTCGAGATCTGTTTCCGTCGGCTCTCGGGCGAGATCGAAATCGTGCCTTCCGCGCGCGACGGCACTTCGTTTGCCGCCGACGCCAAACTGATGACGGTCGAAGGCGACGCGCGTGCGATCCTTGGGGCCGAACGCACCGCGCTCAATTTCATCGGCCATCTTTCCGGCATCGCGACGGCGACGGCAGCTTTCGTCAAACGCGTCGCCCACACGAAGGCGCGCATTATCTGCACGCGCAAGACTACACCCGGCCTGCGCGCGATCGAGAAATACGCCGTGCGCTGCGGCGGCGGCTTTAATCACCGCTTCGGCCTCGATGACGCCATGCTGATCAAGGACAACCACATCGCGGTCGCCGGCGGCATCGGCGCGGTCCTTCGCCGCGCTAAGGCGGCCGCGGGGCACCTGGTCAAGATCGAGATCGAAGTTGATTCACTCGACCAGCTGGACGAGGTGCTCAAGGTCGGCCTCGCCGACGTGGTGCTGATCGATAATTTCGACCTCGAATCGATGCGGCGCGCCGTCGCCATGGCCGCGGGGCGCGTGCTCATCGAAGCCTCCGGCGGCATCACGCTCGATTCCGCGGCCGTGATTGCCGAAACCGGCGTCGATTATCTGTCTTCCGGCTCGCTCACCCACTCGGTGCAGAACCTCGATATCGGGCTCGATATCGAGATGTGAGACTGCCGATCGCGCATCTGAGGAGACGACGCACGGTCGCAACGGTCGGCCACGCTGACTGGCTGACCACACGATCCTAATTGGGGCAGGCAGTCAATCCACCGAAGTCGCTCGACCGGCTAAGCCGGTAGGATCGAGTTGCACCGCTTCGTTAGCATCTCGGGATGTTCGCCTGCAGGCAAGTCCACGCTCTCCGAGGAGTTGAAGCGGCCAGGCCATCAAGTGCTTGAAGAGCCGGGCCGCCGGGGCGTTGCCGAGGAGATGGACCGCGCCGGTGCCGCGCTGCCGTGGATCGATGCGCCCGCTTTGGCACGGCGCGCGCCGGCGATGGCGCATGCCGACCGTGCTGACGCTCAATCAGCGTCTGGCCTGGTGCTTTTTTTGATCGAGGCTTGATCGATGGCGGCGCCCCCCAGCACCTGACCGGCGAAGCCGTGCTGCCGCGTCTTCGGCATTCAGATCGCTACAACCGCCGTGTGTTTATGACGCCGCCGTGGCCTGAAATCTACAGGGTCACGGCGCTACAGCTCCACCGCCGGTGTAGCTGAGTTCGACAGGCTTTGCGCCGTCGATCCGGCGCTCGGCTACGATGTTCATCTCCTACCCAAAGCGGATGCAGAAAAACGCGCCGATTTGGCGCTCTCAACGTTGCGGAGCCGATGATCGGCGCTGGTCAGAACGCACGCGCCGGTCACCTCCGATCGTGTTTGATCCGGCCCTCGGTCCGCGATCTAGCGGCGGCAAGTCCACCGGTTTCTTCTATGAACTCGACGACTGTCCGCAGCCCTTCCCCGCGCCGCAGGTTGGCCATCACGAATGGCCGCTCGCCGCGCATGCGCCTCGCATCCGCTTGCATTTTTGCCAACGAAGCGCCGACATGGGGGGCGAGGTCGATCTTGTTGATCACGAGCAGATCGGATCGGGTGATGCCGGGTCCGCCCTTGGACGGGATTTTGTCGCCGGCGGCAACGTCGATCACATAGATCGTAAGGTCGGCGAGCTCCGGCGAGAAAGTCGCCGCCAGATTGTCGCCGCCGGATTCGATCAGCACCAGATCAAGATCAGGAAATTTGACCTGCATGTCGGCAATGGCAGCAAGATTTGCCGAGGCGTCCTCGCGGATCGCGGTATGCGGGCAGCCCCCGGTTTCGACGCCGGCGATGCGATCGGCCTCGAGCGCCCCCGAGCGCACCAGAAACTCGGCGTCCCATTTGGTGTAGATGTCGTTGGTTACCGCGGCGATGTCGTAGGTATCGCGCATCGCCTTGCACAATGCGTCCATCAGCGCGGTCTTGCCGGAGCCGACCGGCCCGCCAATTCCGACCCGCAACGGCCCGTTCGGGCTAGTCATTGTTTTCCTCTTCGTTGGCCATTGGTCGCTTGCCACTTTCAACTGCGAAACAGGCGAGTGTGCTGCGTCTCATGCTTGATGCCGGCAAGGTCGGCGCGGAACGTCGCCGTGCCGACGTCGTCGAGCCGGGCAGCCAGGGCGCGTTGCGCCGAGCTCGCAATGGCCGGCTCGAGCGCATGCAGGACCTGCTGGCCCTCGGTATGCCCCAGCGGCACCAGGCGTATCCCTGCGGATATCCAGTTGGCGGCAATTGCGGTGAGAAAGGCGTGCAGGGCCGGGCCAAGCGCAATGCCGTGACCGGCGCAGGCCGCGGCCACGGCGACCGGGTAAGCAAACGCTCCGCGCCAGATCGCCACGAGGTGATCGAGCCCGGGACAGGGCCAGGCCGCGCGGGTGATTTCAACGAATGCCCGACCGAGCGCGGTCGTTTCATAATAGCGCTCGCGCGTCGGCACAAAGGCGACCGCCAATTCGGCAGCCAGCGTAAGTGCGGCATCGTCGGCGGCGAGGATGGCGCGGTGGGTCGAACAAAAGAGAATGCCGTCGCTCATGCCGACGCCATCGCTCAGCAGCGTCTCGATCCAACGCCGCAACGTCTCCGCGTCGTTGATGTCGCCAGCTTCGACAGCCCATTCGAGGCCGCTCGAATAGGAAAACGCGCCGACCGGATAGGCCGACGACAGCCAGGTCATCAGGCGGCAGAGCACCGCCGGCTCGAGGCATGAACGGCTCGCATCCTCGCCCCCCGCTGGGTCCGCGCCCGGCCGCGCGGCGCGCCTTCGCCGCAAGGCGCGGGGCGGGCGCCGCGGCTTAGCGAGGCTCGTGCGCATGGGCATGCGGGCGCTCATAGGCGCCGCCTTCGGGTTCGAAGGGCGCGTCGATCTCGATCACGCGCGCGCCGAGGCTTACGGCCATCGCGGCGATGACGTGATCGCGGCGGACGCACAGCGCATCATTCAGCACCTGCACCGGCAGGTGCCGGTTGCCGAGGTGCCAGGCGAGCCGCGCGAGATGTTTTGCGTCGTCGCCGCGAATTTCCAGGAGAGGCTCGACCGCGGCGATGACCTCGATCAGCCTGCCGTCTTCGAGCACCAGCGCGTCGCCGCCGTGCAGCCGGGCGCCGGGGGGCAGATCGAGCAGGAAGGCCGTGCCCTTGCTGCCGGTCATGGCGATGCGGCGGCGATGACGATCATCGAAATCGAGCACCACGCGGTCGGCGGGTTCGCCAGACCATGTCGAAGCCTGCCTGATCGAGATGGCGCGCATCGAATTCGGCCGCAGATCAGAACAGAAAGTAACGCTGCGCCATCGCCAGCACCTCGGCCGGCGCGCAAGTCAACAGCTCGCCGTCGGCCCGCACCTCGTAGGTCTCCGGATCGACCTCGATATTGGGCGTCGCGTCGTTGTGGATCATGCTCTTCTTCGAAATCTTGCCCCGCGTATTTGCCACCGCAACGAGCTTTTTCTGGATGCCGAGTTTTTTGGCCAGACCGGCTTTGACTGCGGCGCCTGACGTGAACACCACAGACGAGGCGGTGCGGGCGCGGCCGAAGGCGCCGAACATCGGCCGGTAGTGCACTGGCTGCGGCGACGGTATCGAGGCGTTCGCATCCCCCATGGGCGCAATAACGATCGAACCACCCTTGATGACGCGATCCGGCTTGACGCCGAAGAAGGCCGGCGACCACAGCACCAGATCGGCGAGCTTGCCCTTTTCGATCGAGCCGATCAGCTTGGCGACGCCGTGGGCGATCGCGGGATTGATCGTGTACTTCGCCACATAGCGCTTGACGCGGGCATTGTCGTTGTCGCCCTGCTCCTGTGGCAGCCGGCCACGCTGTTTTTTCATCTTGTCGGCGGTTTGCCAGGTGCGGATGATCACCTCGCCGACCCGTCCCATGGCCTGCGAATCCGAGGACATCATCGACAGCGCCCCGATGTCGTGAAGAATGTCCTCGGCCGCGATGGTTTCCTTGCGAATGCGGCTTTCGGCGAACGCCAGGTCTTCGGCAATCGACGGATCGAGGTGGTGGCACACCATCAGCATGTCGAGATGCTCGTCGACGGTGTTCTTGGTATAAGGCCGCGTCGGATTGGTCGAGGAGGGCAAAACGTTCTTCAGGCCCGCCACCTTGATGATGTCCGGCGCATGTCCGCCGCCCGCACCCTCAGTGTGAAAGGCGTGAATGGTGCGGCCCTTGAACGCCTCGATCGTGTCCTCGACAAAGCCGGACTCATTGAGCGTGTCGGTGTGGATCATCACCTGCACATCGTAATCGTCGGCGACGGAGAGGCAGCAGTCGATCGCCGCCGGTGTCGTGCCCCAGTCTTCGTGCAGCTTGAGCGCGCAGGCCCCGCTTTCGATCATTTCCGTCAGCGCCGCCGGCCGCGAAGCGTTGCCTTTACCGGCGAAGCCGAGATTTACCGGAAAAGCATCGGCGGCCTGGATCATCCGGGCGATGTGAAACGGGCCCGGCGTGCAGGTCGTCGCCAACGTGCCGTGCGCCGGCCCGGTGCCGCCGCCGAGCATCGAGGTGACGCCGGACACCAGCGCCTCCTCGACCTGCTGCGGAGAGATGAAGTGGATGTGGCTATCGAAACCGCCGGCGGTGAGAATCTTGCCCTCGCCGGCGATCACTTCGGTCCCCGGGCCGATGACCACGGTCACGTCCGGCTGGATATCGGGATTGCCGGCCTTGCCGATGGCGTCGATATAGCCGTCCTTGAGGCCGACATCGGCCTTGACGATTCCCCAGTGATCGACGATGAGCGCATTGGTGATCACGGTGTCGACGGCACCTTGCTTGTTGGTGATCTGGCTCTGTCCCATGCCGTCGCGAATGACCTTGCCGCCGCCAAATTTCACTTCTTCCCCATAAGTGCAGAAATCCTTCTCGACTTCGACGATCAAATCCGTATCGGCAAGCCGCACGCGGTCGCCCTTGGTTGGACCGAACATGTCGGCATAAACGGCGCGTTTGATTTTCGACGGCATAGTATTTCCCCAGAATTATCCCCAAACGATCGCATGAGCGCTCCCGTGCACTTTAACTTGCGAACTGAAGTCGGCGCGCTATCATCGCTTTCAGATCGCTCGCGTTTGGCTCAGCCGGATACGAGAGATCACCAGGTCGGATCGGCTCTTGCGTGCTTAAGTCGCTACCGACGTCGCACCAAAGGGGTGATTTGACTCTGGTTCCCAGTGGCCGGTAGCAGCGCTGAGAACGTGACGGGCGAGCCGGCGCAGCTCGCCCGTCATGATTCATGTTATTTTCGCAGCCTCCCCATGGTCTCCTGACGGAATCCGTAGACGGCGCGCTTGCCGGCGAGCGCGACCAGGGTGACCTGGCGCGTCTGCCCGGGCTCGAAGCGCACTGCCGTGCCCGCCGGAATGTCGAGCCGCATGCCGCGCGCTTCCTTGCGGTCGAATTTCAGGGCCGGATTGGTTTCGCAGAAATGATAATGCGAGCCGACCTGGATCGGCCGGTCGCCGCTATTGGCGACCGAAAGCGTCACCGTTTCGCGGCCCCGGTTCAACTCGATCTCGCCCTCCTTAATGAAGTATTCCCCCGGAATCATCTGCATTGCCTTTCTGTAATCGTCGTCCTATCCGTGGCCGAAGGGCCGCCCGAGGAGCGCCCACGCGCCTTCGACCTTCGGCCCCCTCTCCCACCGCGGCACGAACGGAAAATTCATCGGATCGGTTCGTGCACCGTGACCAGTTTCGTGCCATCCGGAAAGGTGGCCTCCACCTGGACGTCGTGGATTATCTCGGCGATGCCGTCCATCACTTGCGCGCGCGTGAGCACATGAGCGCCCGCCTCCATCAGTTCGGCCACGCTCTTGCCGTCGCGCGCGCCTTCGAGAATGAAATCGGAAATCATCGCCACCGCCTCGGGATGATTGAGCTTTACGCCGCGCTCAAGCCGCCGCCGCGCCACCATCGCGGCCATGGCGATCAACAGCTTGTCCTTTTCGCGCGGGGTGAGCTGCATGGCGACTTCAGTTCAGCCACAGCCGCGGCAGCGGCGCGCCGAGCGCTTCGCTGACGCCGACCAGGTCGCGACGGAGCGCCGCTCCACTGCCGGCCAAGAGCCGCACGACCGCAAGTCCGTTCCATGCCGAGACTCCGACCTCCCCGACAAAGCTCCTCGCGCGGATCGCGGCCACGGTTTCGTCATTGCCGGGGATGGCAATGAGATTCCCCAGCGCGGTCGCCCCGTTGCCGATCGCCCGCTCCGCCAGTTTTTCCGCGATCGCGCCATCGAGCCGGATCGTCTCGGCAAAAACCAGAACGCCGTCAAGGCGCACGCGCCAGCGGTCAAAAAAATGCCCCGCGCGCGGCGTCTCACCCATGGCCGCACGGCCGAACACAACCGCCTCGGCGAGCAGCAACCGCGCGTCGCGCTCGAGCGCAACGTCGATCGTGCGGCGCAGGCGAGCCCGGTCGAAAAGAATGGTTTCCTGCGGCAGCCAGGAAAGCGTGCCGCCGCAGCCAACCTCCAGCCGCACCTTTATTTCGGCCGCCGGCCCGAGCGAGCGGTACATCTTTTCGGCTGCGGCAGTGGTGACGGTTGCCGCGGCAGCGGCCTCGACGTTAACGTCGATGCGGCAGCGGTCACCGCCGGTCATGCCGCCGGCCGTGTTGATGATGACCGCATCGAGCACACCTGTGGTCTCGGCACGGGGAAAGCGTACCCGCAGCATGCCGTCTTCGTGCACGCGGCGGCGGCGGCTTGCGCCCGCTTCGGCCTTGACCGACAGCGCGATGCGTCCGGTAGCGCGGTTGCCGGCAAAGATCTCGCTTGCAGACGGTGTCCCCGCCGGCGTTGCCGGATCTCCGGGAAATTGCATGCTGGGCGGCTCCGGCTAACGCTATGGTTGCTCCGCTGTTGACCTCTGCCGCAGGCGAGAGGTCGAGGCGTATCGAAATTTGCGACCGCTAAATCGCAATGGCCCGCCGCAGCGCCTCTTGGTCGAGAGTGTCACGTCTGCAGGAATAAACGACGGCGCCGCGGTCCATGACCGCGAGCTGGTCGGCGAGCTCGCGGGCAAAGTCGAGATACTGCTCGACCAGGACGATGGCAATCCGGCCGAGCGAGCGCAGGCAGGCGATGGCGCGGCTAATGTCCTTGATGATCGACGGCTGAATGCCTTCGGTCGGCTCGTCGAGCAACAGGAGCCGCGGCCGCATCGCCAGCGCTCGGCCAATCGCCAGTTGCTGCTGCTGGCCGCCGGACAAATCGCCGCCGCGCCGGCGCAGCGTGCTTTGCAGGACCGGAAACAGCGAAAACACCTCCTGAGGAATCGCGCGGTCCTGGCGCCGCAGCGGCGCAAAACCGGTCTTGAGGTTTTCCTCGACCGTGAGCAGTGGAAAGATTTCGCGGCCCTGCGGCACGTAGGCAATGCCGCGGCGGGCCCGTTCCGCCGGCCGCAGCGCCGTGATGTCGCGGCCTTCCCAGCTGATCGTGCCCCGGCTGACCGGATGCCGGCCGGCTAGGGCCTCGAGCAGACTAGTCTTGCCGACGCCGTTGCGGCCGAGCACGCAGGTCACCCTTCCGGGCTCCGCTTTGAGCGAGACGCCGCGCAAAGCGCGCGCGGCACCATAATGCAGGTCGATGGCATTGACCTCGAGCATTGCTCAGCGCCCCAGATAGACCTCGACAACCCGCTCGTTCTGCGAAACCTCTTCGATCGAGCCCTCGGCGAGCACCGAGCCCTCATGCAGGCACGTGACCTTGACCCCGAGATCGCGCACGAAGGCCATGTCGTGCTCGACCACGATCACCGTGTGCTCGCGATTGATCTCTTTGAGCAGCTGCGCCGTCTGCCACGTCTCGACGTCGGTCATGCCGGCGACCGGCTCGTCGACCAAAAGCAGTTTCGGATCCTGCGCCAGCAGCATGCCGATCTCGAGCCACTGCTTTTGTCCGTGCGACAGCCTTCCGGCCAGACGATCTTGCACGGCGGTGAGCCGAATGGGCTGCAGGATCGCCTCAATGCGCCTGCGCTCTTCGGGAGTTTCCCGCCGCCACAGCGCGGCCCGCGCGCGACGGTCGGTTTTAAGCGCGAGCGCGATATTGTCGTAGACTGTGTGGCCGTCGAACACGGTCGGCTTCTGAAACTTGCGGCCGATGCCGAGCTCGGCGATCTGTGTCTCGTCGAGCCGCGCCAGGTCGTGTAGCCGGTCGAAAATGACGGCGCCCGAGTCGGGGCGGGTCTTGCCGGTGATCACGTCCAACATAGTAGTCTTGCCGGCGCCGTTGGGGCCGATAATGGCGCGCATTTCGCCCGGCTCGACGGTGAAGGACAGAGTGTTGAGCGCCCGAAAACCATCGAACGACACCGTTACGCCCTCGAGATAGAGAAGCGTGCGTGCGAAGGCTTCCATCGCCTGCTTTTCGAGCTGCGCCAGCCGCTCCTGAAGCTTCATCGACCGCTCCTCATTCCGCCGGCAGCGCCTCGGGCGAGGCGCCCTCCTCCGCGGCCGCGGATCGCCGATCGCGCTTAAGCGCCGACCGATGGCGCAGACTGCCGACGACGCCGCGCGGCAACAGCAAGGTCGCGCCGATGAACAGGCCGCCGAGCATATAGAGCCAATAGGCGGCCAGCGCCGAAGAGGTGAAATAGGTCTTTGCGTAATTGACCAGAACCGCGCCGAGCGCCGCCCCGGCGAGCGTGCCGCGGCCGCCGACCGCCACCCAGATCACGGCTTCAATCGAGTTGCCCGGCGCGAACTCGCCCGGATTGATGATGCCGACCTGCGGCACGTAGAGCGCGCCGGCAATACCGGCCATACAGGCCGACAAGGTGAACACGAACAGCTTGTAGGATTCGACACGATAGCCGAGGAACCGCGTGCGCGCCTCGGCGTCGCGGATCGCGATCAGCACCTTGCCGAGCCCGGAGGTCACGATGGCGCGGCAGACAATAAAGCCGATGATCACCGCGAGGCAGGAGATCGAGAACAAAGCGGCGCGCGTCGCCTCGGCCTCGATGTTGAAGCCGAGCATGTCCTTGAAATCGGTCAGCCCGTTATTGCCGCCGAAACCGAAATCGTTGCGGAAAAACCCGAGCATCAGCGCGTAGGTCAGCGCCTGCGTGATGATCGACAGATACACTCCGGTGACCCGGCTGCGAAAGGCAAACCAGCCGAACACGAAGGCGAGCAGGCCGGGTGCCAGCACTACCATGAACGCCGCATAGGCGAAGTGCTGGAACCCGTACCAGTAGACCGGCAGCCTGTGCCAGTTCAAAAACACCATGAAGTCGGGCAGGATCGGATTGGCATACACGCCGCGCGTGCCGATCTGGCGCATCAGATACATGCCCATGGCGTAGCCGCCGAGCGCGAAGAAGGCGCCGTGACCCAGCGAGAGGATACCGCAATAGCCCCAGATCAGATCGATCGACAGCGCCAGCAGCGCATAGCAGGCGTATTTGCCGAACAACGCCACGAGATATGAGGACACGTGCAAGGCCGAAGACGGCGGCACAACAAGGTTGAGCAGCGGCACGAGGACCGCGATCGCCGCCGTCGCGGCGATGAAGAGCACGGCGCCGCGGTCGAGGGCGCGGATGAGAATGTGGTGCGGCGCCGAGGTCATGTCTCGACCGCCCGCCCCTTGGGGGCGAACAGGCCCCGCGGCCGCTTCTGAATGAACAGAATGATCAGCACCAGGATGGCGATCTTGCCGAGCACCGCACCCGCATAGGGCTCCAAGAACTTATTGGCGACGCCGAGCACGAACGAGCCGACGAACGTGCCCCACAGATTGCCGACACCGCCGAACACGACGACCATGAAGCTGTCGATGATGTAGCCCTGGCCGAGATTGGGGCTGACATTGTCGATCTGCGAGAGCGCCACGCCGGCAATGCCGGCGATGCCCGATCCCAAGCCGAAGGTGAGCGCGTCGATGCGGCTGGTGCGGATGCCCATCGAAGCCGCCATGGCGCGGTTCTGCGTCACCGCGCGCATTTCGAGGCCGAACCGCGTCAAGCGCAGAATGCCGATCAGCGCCACGAACACGACGAGCGCAAAGCAGACGATCCAAAGGCGGTTGTAGGTGATGGTAATGCCGCCGAGACTGAACGCGCCGCTCATGAAGGACGGATTGCCGACTTGGCGGTTGTCCGGCCCGAACACGGTGCGCACCGCCTGCTGCAGCACCAGCGACAAGCCCCAGGTCGCCAGCAGCGTCTCCAACGGCCGGCCGTAGAGAAAGCGAATGATGCCGCGCTCGATCAGAATGCCGACCAGGCCGCAGAACAGGAAGGCGAGCGGGACGGCGATAGCGAGCGAATAGTCGAACAGCGCCGCCTCATAGCCGCGGATCGCCTCTTGCACCGCGAAGGTGACATAGGCGCCAAGCATCACCATTTCGCCGTGCGCCATGTTGATCACGCCCATCGCCCCGAAGGTGATGGCGAGCCCGATGGCGGCGAGCAGAAGCACAGAGCCGAGGGAAATGCCGTACCAGGCGTTCTGCACCGCGTCCCAGGCGGCGAGCCGGGTCTGGATGGAATGGATGGCCTCGCTCGCGGCGCGCGCCACCGAGGGCGACTGGCGCCCCGGAATCGTGGCAAGAAGCGCAAGCGCTTCCTGATCGCCACGGCCGCGCATGACCGCGATGGCGGTGAGCTTTTGTGCGTCGGTGACGTCGGCCGTGTTGAGCAGAATGGCGGCGCGCGCCTGCTCCATCGCCGCCTTGACGCCGCTGACGGTCTCCTGCGCGATCGCTTTTTCCAGCGCCGGGCGCGCCCCCGCCTGGTGCGCTTTGAACGCCGCCTGCGCGGCCTTGTAGCGCGTGTCGGCATTCTTCGAGAGCAGCGTCAGCGTGCCGATCGCGGCATCGATGCTTCCGCGCAGCTGATTGTTGATGCGGACATCGTCCAGATCGTCAGGCGGCGCGTCGGGGAGCGGATGACCGGTCGCGGCGTCGAACAGCTTGCCGGCATCGTCTTGGATATAAACGGCCTTGCCTGCCGCGCTGAACATGAGTTCGATCGTTCTTCAGCGCCCGCAGAATGATCTCGGCCCGTGGGCTGCCGCCGCCGGCGACCGCCTTGATGCCGGTTTCGGTCTGCTCGAAATCGTCGGCGGTGAAATAGGCCAGCGCCTGATCGAGGCTCGCAGCGCGTGCGCCCGCGACGCTCGCCCAGCATCCGCAGCAAAATAGCCAAGCAATGAGCCAGGCTCCGCCAAATCGCATCGCGAACTTCCCGGACCTGTCACGGGAAGGCAAAATCGCGCTTCCCGCACCTATCAAAGCGACGCGGCGCCGCTGCCGCTCACGAGCCGCCGCATTTCCCTGTGACCTTGTTGTAGTTTCCGCAATTGAGCGTAACCCAGTCGGCGACCAGATCTTTTGACCCGACCAGATGCGGCGACCAGGCATCGCCCGGCACCAGCCCTTTGGTTTTCCACACCACGTCGAATTGACCGTCGGCGCGAATTTCGCCGATGAAAACCGGCTTGCTGATGTAGTGGTTCGGCAGCATCGTCGAAATGCCGCCGGTGAGATTGGCCTGCTTGGTGCCGGGCAGCGCGGCGATCACCTTGTCGGGATCGGTGGTGCCGACCTTCTGCACCGCTTTCACCCACATATTGAAGCCGATGTAATGGGCTTCCATGGGGTCGTTGGTGACGCGCTTCGGAGCTTTGGTGAAGGCGTGCCAGGCCTTGATGAAGGCGGCGTTCGCCGGAGTCTTGATGGATTCGAAGTAATTCCAGGCGGCGAGGTGACCGACCAGCGGCTTGGTATCGAGCCCGGCCAATTCTTCCTCGCCGACCGAGAAAGCCACGACTGGAATATCCGTTGCCTTGATTCCCTGGTTGCCGAGCTCCTTGTAGAACGGCACATTGGCGTCGCCGTTGATGGTCGACACGACCGCGGTCTTCTTGCCGGCAGAACCGAAGGTCTTGATCCGCGATACCTCCGTCTGCCAATCGGAGAAGCTGAAAGGCGTGTAGTTGATCATCATATCCTCGTCCGCCACCCCTTTCAGCTTGAGGTAGGCTTCGAGGATCTTGTTGGTGGTGCGCGGATAGACGTAATCGGTACCTTCGAGTACCCACCGCTTCACCGAGCCGCCGTCCTTGCTCATCAGATAGTCGACGGCCGGGATTGCCTGCTGGTTCGGTGCGGCGCCGGTATAGAAGACATTGCGCTCGCCTTCTTCGCCTTCGAACTGGACCGGATAGAACAGGATATTGTTGAGCTCCTTGAAGACCGGCAGGACCGACTTGCGCGACACCGAGGTCCAGCAGCCGAACACGGCGGCGACCTTGTCCTTGCTGATCAGTTCGCGGGCTTTCTCGGCGAAGAGCGGCCAGTTCGACGCCGGGTCGACGACGACGGGCTCAAGCTTCTTGCCGAGCAGGCCGCCCTTGTTGTTCTGCTCGGCGATGAGCATGAGCATGACGTCTTTAAGCGTCGTCTCGCTGATCGCCATGGTGCCGGACAGCGAATGCAGGATGCCGACTTTGGTGGTGTCGTCGGCGAAGGCCCGCATCGGCGACATGAGCCCCAGCGCCAGGCCGCCCGCGCCCTCAAGCAGGCGGCGGCGGCTGACCGGGGACGGGCGCGTCGAAATGTTGGACATGGTTGACCTCTCTGTGGACGCGGCACGACCGCGTTCGTCGAGAGCGGTCACGGCAAACCATGTGCCAAGTCGAGGGACCGCCTAAGCCATTGATATTTATGGAAGCGATTTTGGCTCAGGCACAGCGCCCAGGCGCTCCGCCGAACCTGCGCCTAATTTGCGAGCAGATCGCAGCAAATCCGGGCAGCGGGCAGCCAGATGGTCTGGCGATCGTTTCGTCACGTGATCTGCGGAATGATCGCGTCGGGTCGCCTCGGCGCCGCATCGACATCGGCCTTTCCATGCTCGGGGATCACGGCGGCAACAGCCACCGCATAAGGTGCGAAAGCGCAACCCGGCCGAGCGGCGGCGGCGCGCCCCGGCGGGACGCGGTGGTCGCGCCCTCGCCGCGGAAAATTACCGCCGGACCACTTGAAAACGAGAGAAGGTGCGACGGCTTGCCGGTCTCTGTGTGCCAACGAGCTCGTGGCGATTGCCGGCGTCATCGCGCACCGCGACCCACGGCGCCTGGCGACGAGGCCGAGCACAGTCCACGGAAATCGGCCACGGGCGTATTAGCAACGAATGGCCCGACATCTCCTCGCTTTGGGGGTTTAGGGCGTCCCGGAGCTGTGCACTTTCGGATGATCGGGTCGACTGGCGAGCGGCGTGAACGGTCGGCCCCTCTGGCGGCACTGAGAAATGTTGATGAACGAATGTGTCAAGCGCAAAGCCGGCTTCGACCTTGCACCCCCATAATCAGCAACAAAGCGCGCCAGCGCGATCGCGCGCCGCGCTGCGCAAACGACCATGACTCGCGCCGCGAATGAACACGCGAGGCAACCGTAATTATTCAGATATATACAGTGGAAAGCTCAGCACGAACTCCGTTCCCGGGTTTTTGCGGAAAACCTGCAGTTCTCCCCGGAGTTGCTGCGCAAAGGAATTCACAAGGCGCATTCCGAGACGTCCCAATTTGAGATCGAATTGGGCAGGAAGCCCGACGCCCTCGTCTTTCACTGAGATTACCACCAAGCCTTCCGAACCGCGGGCCAATGTCACCCACACCCTACAATCACGCCCAGGATAGGCATATTTGGCAGCGTTCGTAATCAGTTCGTTTACGAGGAGAACAGCTGGAACTGCCCGGTCGGTGCGAATGACCATGCCTTGCCTTGCGTTGACGTTGATCTCGCACCCAGGCATCCCTGCGGCAATGTCCCCGCACACCTCCCGAAGGTAAGCGCCCAGATCAAGCGCTTCTATGTCGTCGCCACTGTACAAACGCTGATGAGCACGGGCGACAGCGGCTATGCGGCTGGCGGCCTGGCGAAGCTCGCGCTGCACATCTTCGCTTTCGGCGACGGAAGAATGCAGGTGCAACATCGAGGCAACGATTTGCAAGCTGTTGTTGACCCGGTGATTGACTTCCCTCATCAGCATTTGCTGCCGCTCGACCGCCTTGCGAAGACTTTGTTCGATGCGTTGCCGCTCGATGGCCATGCCAAGGATGTTGGCGATCCCGCGAAGGAACACAATGTCGCTGTGGCTAAACTCGCCTTCGGACCGGCTGTCGACCTCAAGTACCCCGTAAGGAGTGCTGTCACCCTCGAGAATGACGTTCATCGCGCGGCGAATGCCATATTTTATCAATAATTCGGGAGTTCGGAATCGCTCTTCAATATCGAGGTGGTTGGAGATGACCGCCTTACCCGTCTTTAGCGCATATCCCGCAGGAGACGCCGTATCGGCGCCGATCGTTGCCGTGCCGATGACTCCAGGGTCCCATCCCGTGCCCGCGCATACGAGAAACCTGCCGTCTTCAGGCATGAGCTTAAGCACTTTGGCAAACTCCGCCTGGAGCCCGTCGGCGACCACTCGAGTTGCCTCGTCGAGCAATCGTGGAAGAGGCGTACCCTTCAGCGCGAGTACGCCAAAATCGGCAAGGATCTGCTGTTGTCGGATTCGTTGGCGTAGTCCCTCCACCGATACCTCTGCCTCGGGATCGGCTGAGGGAGGCTCCTCGACCACGAATTCACTCGTGTTCGGATAATACTTTACAACAGACACGCTCGATGGCCTTTCTTGATCGCAGTGCGAAATGTGGAAAATCGCCGGCGTACGCACCATTTTCTCAGACAATTCGTCAACGCCTTAACGCGCCGCCCACAATTCAGGACAGCACGACCCCAGTTCTCTCGGAGCCCGCGGATTCTCGCTGGCTCTTTTGACCCCGCCATCTATCGGGCATGTTGGCGGACTGCAAGCGAATTCGCTTTCCGAAACAACCCTCCCGTGAATATTGGCACGATGATCCTGGACGCTACCAAGAGCGCTCACAAAGCGAACGATACTGTATAAGGATGACTCGAACCGTGCCAGTCTCCAAGCCGGCCGTCGCCGCTGGCAAGGATCAGCACTATAGCCATGGTTGAAGAGGCCGGCTTTGAAGCTGTTGGCGTATCCAATGCTGATGAGGCTTTAGGTGTTCTGGAAATCCGCGACGATATCCGCGCCGTCTTCACAGATGTTCAGATGCCGGGCCCTCGATGGATGGCCTCGGCTTGAGGCTGGCTCGTGCGGCACCGGTGGCTGGCTGTTGCTGCACTTATTGAGTTCCGGTAGATCCAGCGTCACAGAAACTGAGCTACCTAGCGGGGTTCGCTTTTTTGCCAAGCCGTATCTGCCGTTTCAGATCGAAGCCACGCTGCGGCAATTGATTCCATAACACGTCGTTACCAACGTAGCGCCTACCTTGGCCCTCCTTCTCTCGCCGCTACTGGTCGGCCATTGGCATCGTCAGGAACCGAGCGAACGCCCCGACGCCAGCGTTCCCCCACCCAAACGCAAGGACATGCGCGCAGCTCGGGAAGCACCACGGAGCAGCGCGTATGCGACACCTTGCCTTTTGCCGAATTAACCTCGCGATCGCGTTGGGGCGATGCTTTGGTGACGGAGCCGGCGAACGCAGCGCGCAGGCAATGAAAACTTAACCGTCCGTTCCGGCGGCCTTGCCGAGTGCGGCCTGGGCCGCGGCAAGCCGCGCAATGGGAAGACGAAACGGCGAGCACGACACGTAGTCGAGCTTCAACTCGTGACAGAAAGCCACCGAAGGGGGATCGCCGCCGTGCTCGCCGCAGATGCCGAGTTTCAGTTTCGGCCGCGCCTTGCGGCCGCGTTCGGCGGCGATGCGCATGAGTTCGCCGACGCCGTCTTGGTCGATCGACACGAACGGGTCGCTGGCCAGGATTCCCTTCGACGTATAGATGCCAAGAAAGCTCGCGGCGTCGTCGCGGCTGATGCCGAACACGGTCTGCGTCAGGTCGTTGGTGCCAAACGAGAAGAACTCGGCACTCTCGGCGATCTCACCGGCTTTGAGCGCCGCGCGCGGCAGCTCGATCATGGTGCCGACCTGATATTTGACCGGACTGCCGGCTTCGGAGGCGACCATCTGTGCCACGGCGTCGATGCGAGCCTTGACCTGATCAAGCTCGGCCTTGCCGGCGATCAGCGGCACCATGATTTCCGGCGCCACCGCCTTGCCGGTGGCGCGCGAGGCCTCCACCGCGGCCTCGAAGATAGCGCGGGCCTGCATTTCGGCGATTTCCGGATAGGCGATGGCGAGCCGGCAGCCGCGGAAGCCGAGCATCGGATTGAACTCGTGCAATTCCCGTGCTCGGTCGGCGAGTTTTTTCGGATCGGCCCCCATGGCTTTTGCGACCGCGGCAATCTCGGCCTCGGTATGCGGCAGAAATTCGTGCAGCGGCGGGTCGAGCAGTCGGATGGTGACTGGCAGCGTGCCCATGATCGTGAACAGCTCGACGAAATCGGCGCGCTGCATCGGCAACAATTTTGCCACCGCCGCACGGCGCGCCTTTTCATCCTCAGCCAAAATCATTTCGCGCACTGCCTGGATGCGGTCCTCGTCGAAGAACATGTGCTCGGTGCGGCAGAGCCCGATGCCTTCGGCGCCGAATTTGATCGCGGCGCGGGCATCGGCCGGCGTGTCGGCATTGGCACGCACGCGCAGCTTGCGCACCGCATCGGCCCATTGCATCAGCGTGCCGAATTCACCGGCGAGCTCCGGCTGCAGCATCGCCACCTTGCCGGCCAGCACCTGGCCGGTCGAGCCGTCGATGGTCAAGATGTCGCCCTTCTTGAGCGTGACGCCACCGGCGTCCAAGGTCTGCGTGCGATAATCGACGCGCAGCGCGCCGGCGCCGGAAACGCACGGTTTGCCCATGCCGCGCGCGACCACCGCGGCATGTGAAGTCATGCCGCCGCGTGTGGTCAAAATGCCTTCGGCCGCATGCATGCCATGGATGTCCTCGGGCGAGGTTTCCACCCGCGCCAGAATGACCTTGCGGCCCTGGCTCTTAAGTGTTTCCGCCTCGTCGGACGAGAACACGATCTCGCCGCAGGCGGCGCCGGGCGAAGCCGGAAGGCCGGTGGCAATGACCCGGCGCTCGGCGGCCGGATCGATTGTGGGATGCAGCAATTGGTCGAGCCCGGCCGCATCGATGCGCGCCACCGCCTCGTCTTTCGAGATCAGTTTCTCGTTGGCAAGCTCGACGGCGATGCGCAGCGCGGCCCTGGCGGTACGCTTGCCATTGCGCGTCTGCAACATCCACAGCTTACCCTGCTCGACGGTGAATTCGAGGTCCTGCATGTCGCGGTAGTGGCGCTCCAGCACCGCCTGAATACGCTCGAGCTCGGCAAAGGCTTCCGGCAACGCCGCCTCCATCGATGGCTTGTCGGCCCCCGCCTCCTTACGCGCCTGCTCGGTGATCTCCTGTGGCGTGCGAATGCCGGCGACCACGTCTTCGCCTTGAGCATTGATGAGAAATTCGCCGTAGAGCTTTTTCTCGCCGGTCGAGGGGTTGCGGGTAAAGGCAACGCCGGTGGCAGAGGCCTCGCCCATATTGCCGAATACCATGGCCTGGACGTTGACCGCGGTGCCCCAGCTCTCCGGAATCCGGTGCAGGCGGCGATAGGTGATAGCGCGCTGGTTCATCCATGAGCCGAACACCGCGCCGATGGCGCCCCACAATTGCGCGTGCGGGTCCTGCGGGAATGGTTTTCCGATCTCCTCCTCGACCCGTTCCTTGTAGCGGGCGATCACCCGCTCCCAATCCTCGGCGCTCAGGTCGGTGTCGAGCGTGTGCCCGTTGCGCTCCTTGTGGTCGTCGAGAATTTCCTCGAAATGATGGTGCCCGACGCCCAGAACCACGTCCGCATACATGGTGATAAAGCGGCGATAGCTGTCTTGGGCGAAGCGCCGGTCACCGGACTTTTCCGCGAGCGCGGTGACCGTGATGTCGTTGAGGCCGAGATTGAGCACCGTGTCCATCATGCCCGGCATCGAGGCGCGCGCGCCGGAACGCACCGAGACGAGCAGCGGATCTTCCGGGTCGCCGAATTTTTTGCCGGTGATGCGGCCGACGTCCGCGAGCGCCGCCTCGACCTGCGGCTTCAAGTCCGCCGGATAGGATTTGTCGTGCTCGTAGAAATACGTGCAGACCTCGGTGGTGATGGTGAAGCCGGGCGGCACCGGCAGGCCGAGCTGCGCCATCTCGGCGAGCCCGGCGCCCTTGCCGCCGAGGAGGGTGCGCATGGTGGCACGCCCCTCGGCCTTGCCGCCACCGAAGGCATACACCCATTTAGCTTCGCGGCGGGTCATTGAAGCCTTCGCGCCGGCGGTTTTCACCCTGGCGCGCACCGGTGCGGATTTACTTCGCCCGCCGCTGCCAGCGGTGCGGGCCGGCGATTTCTTGCTAGGCCGGCTGGACGATTTGGAGCGCAATTTGACCATGGCATCACACTGTTTCGAGCATCGGATGTTGATTCACGCGGTCATGGATCGTCGACTGTGGATTCGGGGACGCCATGACGTGGATTACGGGTTTCGGGCTCGGTTGGTTCTGCACCAGCACGATCGCCGGTCGCAGGCGCGTAGCCATGCCGAAACGGACCCAATGATGAGTGGCATTGAGTTGCACGAAGCCGATGAAGATCAGATAGAGCGCGACGATGTAGTTCAAGAGCCGCGGCACGATCAGAATCAGAATCCCCGCCACGATCGCGACGATCGGTGTGAATTGCGCCTGGGTGACAATCATCGATTTTCCTCGGCTTTGAAATGGATGGAGCTTATTGATGAAGATGCGCCAGACGCGGCGGGCGGGGGCCTATCCATAACGGGCAGACCGCCGTTCGGTTCTAGGCGCCGCCGCTGCCAAGCCCACGCGGCTTGCACCGCGCAAGGAGCTCGCTTCTGCCTCCCCCACCCAACCGGGGGGTCGGTAGAGACGATAATCGCGCTCATCGGCAACCCCGCTCATCCCGCGGCGTGCGGACGACCTCTGCGCGCCAGGTAATTTGTATATCACGTCTCGATCTTGGAAAAATCGGCAACGGCGCGCGTTGCGGCACGTATTTCGTTGAGGAGCTTCAGCCGATTCTCGCGCAACGCCTGGTCCTCGAGGTTGACGGTGACCTTGTCGAAGAAGACATCGACATAGGGCCGCAATTTGGCCATGGCACGCATGGCCGCCGCGAAATCCTCCGACGCGACGGCGCGCTCGGCCTCCGCCTTCGCCGTCGCGATCGCCTGCGCAAGCGCCCTTTCTTCGTCCTGCCGATAAAGATTCGACTTGGGCGGTTCAGTATATTCGCGCTTGTCCTTCTTTTCCTCGATGCGGATTATGTTGGTCGCGCGCCTGTAGCCGGAAAGAAGGTTTTTGCCATGCTCGGTATCGAGGAACCTTGCAAGCGCCTCGACACGGCGCACGATGAGAACGAGGTCGTCCTGGCCTTCGAGCGCGAATACTGCATCAACTAGATCATGTCGCGCACCCTGTTCGCGCAGTTGAACTTTGAGGCGGTCAGCCAAAAAGAAAAGAAGATCGTCTGGCAGCGTCGAGGGATTTCCTAGCGAATAGGATTCTCGTTCGATCTCGGCATAGTTTGGCTGATTACCCTTCACGGATAGGAAGCGAGACGACAGAGCGTCTCTTTCGCTCGAGCCCCGATAAAACCTAAATTCCGCGTCAGCGGGCAAACTCCAGTTTTGCGGATTGACTTCAGGCTTACCATCCGCGTCGGTGTATGACCAATCGGCAGCGTTCTCCCACGTTGGCAGGTACACGAATTTTCGATTGCGAGCATCGCGAACGATGAGACGCAAGCAGTTTCGCTTTTGACGCAGATGGCAGTCGTGAGCCCGCGCGATTATTGGCCGCAATCTCGATCGAATTTTATTGTCCATGACGATCCTGATGACCCCTAGCGCCGCCCTGCGAAGCGCATACGGGTCCTTGCTTCCCGTCGGCTTTTCATCGATTGCCCAGAATCCAACCAGCGTATCCATCTTGTCCGCCAGGGCGACGGCAATCGTCACCGGCTCGACTGGCGCGAAATCGTCTGGCCCCTTGGGCTTGTAGTGGTCTTCGATCGCATGGGCGACGGCTTCGTCCTCGCCCTGCGCCTCGGCGTAGTATTTGCCCATCGTCCCCTGCAGCTCGGGAAATTCGCCGACCACTTCGCTGAGCAGATCGGCTTTGCATAGGCGCGCGGCGCGCTGCGCCTTCTCCACGTCGGCGCCGACGACCGGCGCCAGCTCAGCGGCCAATCGCTCAATCCTGTCAATGCGCTCCGCCTGCGTGCCCAACTTGTCGTGGAAGATGATGCCCACGAACTTCGCCAGCCGGTCCTCGAGCCGCGTCTTCAGATCGGTCTCGTAGAAGAATTTTGCGTCAGAGAGCCGCGCGCGGATCACGCGCTCGTTTCCGGCGACGATCGCTCGGCCGCCGTCCTCGGCCTCCATGTTGGAGACCAGCAGGAACTTATTGCTGAGCTTGGCGGGCGCGGCGCCGCGCAGCACGAAGCACTTTTGGTTGTTGCGGATAGTGGCGCGAACAACTTCTTCGGGGATCTGCAAGAAACTGTCATCGAATGCGCCCATCAGCACCACCGGCCATTCGACGAGTCCGGCCGCTTCGGCCAACAGCCCTTCGTCCTCGACCAATTCGAGCCCCTGCGCAAACGCGAGTTGCTTCGCCTCGGTCAAAATAATGTCGCGCCGCCGCGCGGCATCGAGCACTACCTTGGCCTTTTCCAGCTTCTGCTGGTAATCGGCGAGCCGCCGCACCGTGAACGGCTGTGGCGCCAGGAAACGATGGCCGCGCGTCTGGTTACCGGCGGCGATCCCGTCGACCGAGAACCGCACGATATCCGGATCCTCGGTCTCGGGCCCAAACGTGGCGACAATGGAATGCAGCGGACGGACCCAACCGAGCGCCCCCGGTTCTTTCGACCGCGCGCCCCAGCGCATCGATTTCGGCCAGGGGAAGGTCTTGATCACCTCAGGCAGAATCTCACCGATGACCTCGATCGCCGCGCGTCCCGGCTTCTCGATCACGGCAACGTAAAAGTCGCCCCGTTTGTCGTGCTGCACCCTGGCTTCGTCGATAGACTTTAGTCCAGCGCTTTTGAGGAACCCAGCGAGCGCGGCTGCCGGCGCGCCGAGGCGCGGGCCCTTCTTCTCTTCGCGCAAATCCGGCTGGCGCACCGGCACGCCGTGCACCGAAAGCGCGAGCCGCCGCGGCGTCACAAACGCCTTGGCGCCCCCGTAGCCAAGCCCCGCCTCGACCAGCCGGTCGGCAACTGCCTTGCGCAAATGCTCTGCCGCCCGCGCCTGCATGCGGGCCGGAATTTCCTCGGAAAAAAGTTCGAACAAGAGGTCGGGCATAACGAGACTTTCGCCGTCGGTCGAGCGTGCCTAGCAAGGCAGTTGGCCGCTGTCACCACGCCGGCGAGCCGGCCGCCAGGCCGCGCCCACCACCCGGAAGATCGCCGCAACGGGGCGAAAATGGCGAGATCTGGCGCGCGTGCACCGGGTGGTCTAAGCCCACGGTCGCATAAATCGCCGTCGCAGCAGAAATAGCGATACGGTCCAGAACAGCATAATGAAAATCTCCGCCCGCGGCGAACAGACTCGACGAAAGACGCTTATGGCTGCCGTCCTCGATCCTGAGCGACCGCCGGCGCCGATCTCTGGCATGTCGCTCATTTTTCAATGCCTCCGCCTTCGGTTGCCAACCATGCCTCGCCGCACGCCTTGGCGAGTTCGCGCACGCGCAAAATATAGCTTTGCCGCTCGGTGACCGAAATCACGCCGCGCGCGTCGAGCAGGTTGAAGACATGGCTCGCCTTGATGCACTGGTCGTAGGCGGGCAGCGCCATCAGGTGACCGCCGAGTTTGCTGGCGCGCTCCCCGCCCTTCTCGGCCCGCTGCCTGCTGATCGCTGCCGGCGGCGCGGCCTGCCAGCCGGCGTCGAGATATTTCAAGCACGCGGCTTCCGCCATGCGGAACAGCTCGAACAGCATGTCGGTATCGGCGTATTCGAAATTATGCCGCGAATATTCCTGCTCCGCCTGCAGGAACACGTCGCCATAGGTCACCTTCCGCCCGCCGTCGCGGCCGTTGAAATTAAGTTCGAAGACGTTCTCCACCCCCTGCACGTACATCGCGAGCCGCTCCAGGCCGTAAGTGAGCTCGCCGGAAACCGGCGCGCATTCGAAGCCGGCGACCTGCTGGAAATAGGTGAACTGCGACACCTCCATGCCGTCGCACCAGCATTCCCAGCCTAGGCCCCAGGCGCCGAGCGTCGGGCTCTCCCAATCGTCCTCGACAAAGCGGATATCGTGGAGCTTCGGATCGATACCGATGGCGTAGAGCGACTTCAGGTAAAGCTCCTGCAGATCGTCGGGTGACGGTTTGAGGATCACTTGAAGCTGATAGTAGTGCTGCAGGCGATTGGGATTCTCGCCGTAGCGGCCGTCCTTGGGGCGGCGCGACGGCTGCACATAGGCCGCGTTCCACGGTTTTGGCCCGAGGGCACGCAACGTGGTCGCCGGGTGAAAGGTTCCGGCACCTACCTCCATATCGTAGGGCTGCAGGATGATGCAGCCCCAATCGGCCCAATAGCGCTGCAGCGCCAGGATCAGCCCCTGGAAAGACCGCTCCGGCCGCAGATGCGGCGGCAGATCGATTTGCCTGGTGAGCGCGTTGTTCATCCGCGCGTTGTTGGTGGAAGGGCCTGCTCAGGTCAAGTGCGCCGTAGGGGCCGCGGGTGACGAGCGAAAGTCCGCGCGCTATGCTTTCCAGGGCGTCAGTAAAGACGGATCACGGGGGGTCGATCAGGCATCAGGGTCGGCGAGCAGGCCTGGAGGAGCCAGTAAACCTCGGCGCTTCTCGTTCTGATGCCCTGATCCCTAAAGGAAAGATGGGCTCGGTGCCGTGTTTCGACACATTTTGATTACCGCCTGCGCGGCCTGGGCGGCGCTGGCGGGCACACAGCTTGCGCACGCACAGGATTTTCCAACGCGGCCGATCCGGGTCGTGGTCGCCTTCCCGCCCGGCGGGCCGACCGATTATGTGGGCCGGCTGATCGCCGACAAGATGACCGGCTTGCTCGGCCAGAAAGTTTATATCGAGAATCGGCCCGGAGCGAACGGCACGGTCGGGGGCGCCAACGTCGCGCAGTCGGACCCGGACGGCTATTCGCTGTTCCTCACCACCGCCGGCGCGGTGACGGTGTCTCCGCACATTATGCCAAAGCTTCCCTACGACCCGTTGCTCGATTTTGCCCCCGTCGCCGAGGTGGTCACCAATACGGAGGTTCTGGTGGTCAGCCCGAAGCTTGGCATTAAGAATGCCAAAGAGCTTGTGGCGCTGGCAAAGAACAAACCGGGCGGCGTCACCTTTGCCTCGACCGGCATCGGCTCGCCGCCGCATCTTACACAGGTTCTCTTCGCCGATTCCGCAGGCGTTAAATTCCTGCACGTGCCGTATCGCGGCGCGGCGCCGGCGCTGACAGATCTGCTCGGGGGCCAGGTGCAGGTCTTCGCCGCCGACGTGCCGGCGGTGATTTCGCAGATCAGGGCCGGCACCGTGCTGCCGATTGGCGTCGCCGCGGACAAGCGCAATCGCATTCTCGCCGACGTTCCAACGCTGGCCGAGCAAGGTTACCCTAATACCGAAGCCTCGAACTGGTATGCGCTGCTGGCTCCGACGAAAACGGCGCCGGCGGTGGTCGCCAAGCTCAATCACGCGGTCAATACCGCGCTCGACGATCCGCAAGTCCGGCAAAAGCTCGTTCAGTCCGGGGCCATTCCAGTCGGCGGCACACCACAGGACCTTGGCGCGTTCCTGAAAGCCGAATACGAGAAATGGGGGCGCGTGGTCGCCGCCCATCACATTACGGAAGCGCCGTAAACACGTGCCTGTTCCGCCGACGTTATCCCGGCCGGTATTCGCCGGTTTGCGGATCGCGCTTGAGGGTGGGCAGGGATTCGCGATCGATCGGCTCTACGCTGGCGTTGCTGCGAACGTTATCGAGCTCGGCATTGACGCGTTGCACTTCCTTGGCGCACCAGCGCACCAACGCCGCTGCCCCCATCAGTCCGACCGCCAATGCGAATACCGGCGCCATCGCTCATTGCCTCCAGTTGGCTATGCTTCGTCGCGAGCACCGGCAGCGATGGTCCAGCCGAGCCGTTGCGGACTGATGTCAGATCATACCCCTAATGAATTACAGTCCATAGCGCGCCCACAGCGCGCGCGCTTCGATCGCCGAGATCACTTCATCGGCAAGACCGCCCTGGGTCAAAGCTTCACCGCCAATACCGGGAACTCGCCGGCCGAGCCAGCCGCGTTCGGCGCTAATCAGCGGAGTAACCACCTTGTCCCCGAATTGTTCGCGCAGCACGGCGCGCAGATCGCCGATGGCATCAATGAGGCCGAGTTCCCGAGCACGTTGCCCCACCCAGTATTCGCCGGAGAACAAGTCGCTTTCGGAACCGTTGAGCTTCCCGGCGCGGCGCGATTTCACCAGCGCGATGAAGCTGTCGTGGATCTCCTGCTGCAGTTTCTTCAGCCGCTCCACGTCGTCCGCGTTTTCCGGCAGGAACGGATCGAGCATGGCCTTGCGTTCGCCCGACGTATAAAGCCGCCGTTCGATTCCGAGCTTGCCGATCGCCTTGTCGAAGCCGAACGAACCGCCGACCACGCCGATCGAGCCGACGATGGAATGCGGATCGGCAATGATTTCATCGGCCGCGCAGGCGATCATGTAGCCGCCCGACGCGGCGGCATCTTCGACGAAGGCGATGACATGGCGGCTCTTCTCGGCCGCCAACTGGCGAATGCGGCGATAAATCAGATGCGACTGGACCGGCGAACCTCCTGGGGAGTTGATCGCCAGCGCAACGGCGGGCGCATGACGCATGGCAAAGGCTCGGTCCAGCGTGCGGGCCACGCCGGCAAGCGTCAGGCCGGGACGCAGCGGCGTCGAAAAACCGATTATCCCGGTAAGCCGCACCACCGGGATCACTGGCTCGCCAGCGCGAAACCGCTGCGGAACGAGCGGCCGCAATTGGGCCACAGCTCGCGTGTAGAACTCGCGGATATATACGGTAGTCGACGGCGGGCTCATGGTTGGCAGATAGGCCGCGCGATCGGGGCACTCAAGTAACTAAATTTTAATCTCGGAACTGCTTTTTTTGCACAGCAAATTCCCAATTTCAGTGCTCGGCTGTACTGCGTTCAAATGCCGGAGAAAGCCAAGCGATGAAAACATACATGCTCTTGATGCTCATGAGCATTTTTGTCTTCGTTTCGTACCTTCCGGTGTCCCACGAAGCCAAGTCGCCGCGCGCGCTTCTGCGTCGTTCACTGCGAATTGACTCTTCGCGCGTGGGCTGAGCTTCGGATTTCTATCGGGCCTCGGCGAGCGGCAGCACGGCGCTGCCGCGCAGCAGGGCCTCGGCGGCGTCGCTGGGCTTTCCCTCGTCGTTGGCCAGCAGCAATCCGGGAAGCAATTGCATTGGCGCGCGACTTGCCTTGACGGCCCGCACCAGCACGCGGACGGCCGGCACAGCCGGCTTGGGATGAACGGGCAAGATGGCTATTGCGCCGAAGCCCGAGGCCAGGACGTCGAGCACTTCGCCTAGACCGTCCGCTCGCCAGATCAGCGTCAGCACGCCACTCGGCCGCAGCAGCCGCGACGCGGTGTGGGTCCATTGCCGCAGCGTGTCGTGCCCGCCCGAATGCGCCAGCCGGCGACCTGCTACCGGCGAGGGATTCCCCGCCGCATTGAAGGGTGGATTCATCAGCACGCCGTGGGCCGATCCGGCCACGAGCCCAGCCGCCGCAAAGTCGAGGCTTGGCGCAGCAGCATCAAGGCACACGGTCCGCACCCGGTCAGCGAGGCCGTTGCGCTCGGCATTTTGCTTGGCGAGGCCAGCCAAGATTGGATCGATCTCGACCAGGGTGACCGTGACGCCGGTGACGCGACGCGCCAGGGCCAATCCGGCGGGGCCGACGCCGGCGCCGAGGTCGACTGCATGTTCGCCCGCTTGGGCGGCGGCCGCGGCGGCGAGCAAGAGAGCGTCGTGGCCAAAACGGTGTCCGCGCCGCGGCTGGTGCAGGATTAGACGGCCGCCGAGCACCGCGTCTTCGCTCGTGGCGATGCCGTCAACTGCCATCGTGGCGCAGCTCTTTGGCAAGGCCGGCCTCCCCAAGCAGCCGGCGTGCCCTCGCCACTTCGTCCTCGGCAACCAGAATGCGCCGCGGAAAAATGCCGATCGAGCCTTCCAGCACGCTCATGTTCTGATCAACGATCAGATGGTCGATGCCTGCTCCTCTAAGCAGCGCCTCGATGGCCGAGATCACCACCGCATCGTTGGTGCGAACAAGCTCGCGCAAGGCCTACCACTCACCGTCATTCGTTTAAAGGCTGACCTCTCCCAGAAGGAGAGAGGCCGAACGAGTGCAGCGAGCGAGCGTTCGGGCGCTGCAGTACTTTCTCGTTCCGCGCAACATAGCACGCTTTGGTAATGGGAGATATTCACTCCGACGTCCCCTACAGCCTGCGCCTTCCCTCGCGCGCGCGTGAGTGCATCAAGGATGAGCATAGCGCGCCAGCGCAAGCCGGGCCGCACGCTCATTGTGGCGCGGAACCAGCAGCAAAACCTTGCAGCTGCAAAGCTTCACGGTGGGTTCGGCAAGATCCGGGTTGCTTGACATTGTTCCTCAGCGCAGCCACGTCCATGGCGTGACCGGCAGGCCGTCTTGCCGTCATCAACGGTTTCTATGTTCGCCCGCCCGTGGAGAAGCATTGGTGGCCGTCGTTCTCCCGTTCGAAAGCCTCCTCGAGCCCTCGATCGATCCCTTGGTGGAGCTGGTCGCGGCCGACATGGAACGGGTCAACACGGCCATTCTGGCGCGTACCGGTTCCGAAGTGGCCATGATCCCGGAAGTGGCCAAGCATCTTATCAATTCCGGCGGCAAACGGCTGCGGCCGATGCTCACCCTAGCCTTGGCCCAGCTCACCCGGTATGCGGGTGACGGACACATCAAGCTCGCCGCCGCTGTCGAATTCATGCACACGGCGACGCTGCTGCATGACGACGTGGTCGATGAGAGTGAACTGCGCCGCGGCCGGCTCGCCGCGCGCATGCTGTGGGGCAACGAGGCGAGCGTGCTGGTTGGCGACTTCCTGCTCGGCCAAGCCTTCAAGATGATGGTCGAGGTCGGCAGCCTCAAAGCACTGGAAATCCTCTCCTCTGCCGCCGCGGTAATCGCCGAGGGCGAGGTCATGCAGCTCGCCGCGGCGAAGAATACGGCGACGACCGAGGACGAGTACCTCGCGGTCATTCGCGCCAAGACAGCGGAGCTGTTCGCTGCCGCCTGCGAGGTCGGTCCGGCGCTGTCCGGGCGGGGTAAGGCCGAACAGGCCGCCTGCCGCTCGTTCGGGATGAATTTGGGAATAACCTTCCAGCTCGTCGACGACGTGCTCGATTATGGGGGCACGGCGCAAAATCTGGGCAAGAACGTGGGGGACGATTTCCGCGAAGGCAAAATCACCCTGCCGGTGGTGCTCGCTTTCCGCCGCGGCGGCGACCCCGAGCGGGAGTTCTGGCGCCGCACCCTGGAACGGGGAGAAACCTCGGACGCGGACTTCGAACATGCGATCGGACTGATGGCCAAGTATCGCGCGCTGGAAGACACGCTCGGCCGGGCGCAGCATTACGGCGCCATCGCCCGCGATGCCCTGGCGCTGTTTCCCGAATCAGCGATGAAGGCCGCACTGGCCGAAGCAGTGGATTTCTGCATCGCGCGTACGCACTGACGACGCAGGCGCGACGGCCGAACCGAAGGGCTGCCGCTACGCGTCGGCCGCTGGTATCGCGCCGAGCTTGGTGGGGCGCACCCACCAATGCGGGTATTTGCCAGCCAAGGCTTCCGCGCCGGCGATCGCTGCGGCCGCCGAGGAAAACAGCGCAAAGCAGGTGGCGCCGGATCCCGACATGCGTGCCAGGCGACACTCGGTCAGCCCGCGCAGGATCGCCAGCATTTCGCCCACGGCCGGCGCGAGCGCGGTCGCCGCCGGCTCAAGATCGTTGGCGTATAGCAGGAGGAGCCGCAAGAGCTGCTCGCGACTATCCGCATTGAGGGCCCGAGCAAGGTCGAACGGCAGCGAGTGCGCGGCGGCCGTCCAGCCGGCGAAGACGGCCTTGGTGGACAGCGCGACGCCGGGATTGACCAGCACCGCCGGAAGCGGCGGCAGCGGCAGTGGCGCGGAGAGAATTTCCCCCACACCGCGCATCAGCCGCGGCCGGGGATCGAGGCACACCGGCACGTCGGCACCGGTGGCGCGCGCGGCCTCGTAGAGCCGCGCGTCGTCCGGCGCGAGGCCATTGGCGCGCGCCAATAGACGCAGGGCCGCGGCCGCATCGGCCGAGCCGCCGCCCAATCCGGCCGCGACAGGCAACTGCTTGTCCAGCGCAAAAAGCCCCAGTGTCAGGCCGGGAACGCATGCGGCAAGCGCACGGCCTGCCTTGAGCACGAGATTGTCGGCCCCCTCGCCGGCCTCGGTCGCACTCGGCCCGCCCACGCTCAGCGCCAGTTCGCCGCCCGGCGTGAAGCTCAAGCCGTCCGCCAAATCGGCAAAGGCGACCAGACTCTCGAGCTCATGATACCCGTCGGCGCGGCGGCCTACGATCCGCAGCGTCAGATTGACCTTGGCCGGGGCTCTATCGCGTAACGAAGCCGCCACGAGTATTCACTGCATTCTTCTGGACGGATCAACGGTTCGGACACCGCAGAGCGCTGCAGGTCGGAGACCCGCCGCTGCCCAACTTGGATGCACGCCGCGGGTCGAGCGAAAGGTAAGCGACTTGAGCGAATTGTAGCGTGACGCGCGGGTGACGACCAGAGCGGCTTAACCTTTCAAGGCCGAAGCCGATCGGTCGCGAGCAAGCAATCGCTCCGTTGCGGTCCCGAACGCCTGGAAAGGACGCGTGGCCGTGGAATTGGCCGATGCCCCATGGGGCGCGGAGTTCGACACCAAGGCCGCTGCCATCGGCGATCCTGAGGCAGCTACAGCTACGCCGCGCCGGTGACGCAGCTCGCATCGGAACGTCAGCCGCCGTTACCCGCCTTCTTTGCTTTGAGGGCGTTGGCGGACGGGGAGGACGTCTCGGGGAGCGGCAAGCCCTTTTTCAGCTTCTCGTCGATCTTGGCGAGCTCGTCCGGCTCCGGCTTAAAATCCTTCGCCTGCACCCACTGAAAATGCGCCTCCAGCTTCCGGCCGACCTGCCAATAAGCGTCCCCGAGGTGGTCGTTAATCGTCGGATCGTCGGGCTTGAGCAGAACGGCACGCTCAAGGTTTTTCACCGCTTCATCGTAATTGCCCGTGCGGTAGTAGGCCCAGCCCAGCGAATCGACGATGTAGCCGTCGTCCGGCCGCTGCTCGACGGCATGGCGGATCATGTCCATGCCGGCGTCGAGATGCCCGCCCTTATCGACCCACGAATAGCCGAGATAGTTAAGCACCAGCGGCTGATCGGGATACAGATCGAGCGCCTTCTTCATATCTGCTTCGGCCTTGGGCCATTGATCGGACCGCTCGTAGCAGATGCCGCGGAAGTAGAACACGACCCATTTGGACTTGTCCGGGTTTGCAATCGTGTCGATTGCCTTGCCGTAAGTGTCCGCGCAGGCCTGGAATTGCTTGCGTCCGCGCTGAATGTTGCCAAGCGCCATCAGCGCTTCGGTGTCCTTCGGATGCTCGGCGATGACGCGATCGAGCCGTTTAACCGCCTCGCCGGTGCTGTCAACCGCGTCCAGATCGATGGCGAGCTGAATCTGGGCATTGCGGTAAAGCGGCGAGTTCTGCGGGACACGCTCGTAGACCCTGATCGCCAGGTCCGGCTTCTTGAGCGATTCGTAAAGATCGGCCAGTGAGAGCAGCGCCATCGCGTGCGAGGGCTGCAGATAAAGCGCAAGCTGCAGGTAGACCAGCGCCAAATCCTCGCCGCCGCGCCGCCCGATGGAGGCGCCGATGCCGTAGAGCGCCTCTGCGGCCCCGGCCTGCACCGAATTGACCAGGGGCGGCAATCTCTGGCCCTGTGAGATTTCCGTCATCTCCTGTTTGATTAGCGGGTGATCCGGAAGTGCCTTGTCGAATTCCCGATAGACCTTGAGCGCGCCATCCTTGCCGCCGACCCGCGAGAGATAGCGGGCGTAGGCCTGCACGGTGCGCAATGCGGTCGGGTCGACCTTGTAGGCGCTTTCATAGCGCTTGCCTGCATCCTTGCGGCGGTTGGCGAGATCGAGGATGAGACCGGCGTGCAGGTCCTTGAATACGCCGTACCAATCCGGACCTGAGAGCCGGTCGAGGTCCTCGACCGCCTGGCGCGAATCGCCCGCACCGTCGATCGCCCACGCCGATAGCAGCGCCGCGGTCAGATCGGTGACCGGGCCATGCACCGACTGATTAAAATCCTGCCGCGCGAGCGAATATTGCTTTTGCTTAAGCGCCCGCGCCCCGAGCACGAGCCGCGCGACGCGATCGTTATGATCGACCGCGAGCAATTTGTCGGCGAGCTTGCTCGCCTGATCGACGTCGCCGTCGGTCAATACCGAAAGGAAGGCGCGGCTGAGCAGATCAGGATTGTGCGGATCGGTTTTCAGCACATTGAGGTAGTAGCGGGCCGCTGCCGCGGCATCGCGCTCCTCGCCCGCATGTCGGGCGGCCAGATAATTTCCGGCCGGATTGTCGCGTAAAAGATCGTCCGGGCTCGGCGCTTGCGCGGCGCGGGCCGAGGCGAGGCTCAACACAACGACAGCGCCGGTGACGGCGGCATGCCGGTACAGCAGCGAATGAATCACGAGAGCTCCATCGGCAGATTGATTGCGGACCGGGCATCGCGCGCCCGACGCCGCGCGCCCAACATGGCCTTTTTGCCATACCCCGGCAAGGGATGCGGAACGCGCTGCCTCGGCCGGGGCGCAAGGTTGCGCGCTGTCTAAGCTTCAACGGCGGCGAAATCGCGGCGGTGCCCTCATTCAGGCGGTGCGCGCCCCGCCCGGCGCTCTGATAGGCGAGGTCGCGGCATGCTGGGGCGTTGCCGACGCGCTCGGAAATAGCGGACAGGCTCCTGCACCGCTGTAGCTGAGCTTGCTTTCAGCGCCGCGAATCCGGCCATTCGCCGTGCCCGCAAAGGACTGGTCGCTGTGACCCCTTTCCGCTCGGCGCGAGCGCCCGCGGCCGCGCAGGGCGATGAGACGGAGCCTGTTCACATATTCGGATAATTCGGACCGCCACCGCCCTCCGGTGGCGCCCACGTGATGTTCTCGTTGGGATCCTTGATGTCACAGGTTTTGCAGTGGACGCAGTTCTGCGCATTGATGACGAAACGCGGCTGCCCCGCCTCCTCGACCCATTCGTAGACGCCCGCCGGGCAATAATGCGCCGATGGGCCGCCATAGACGTCGTGCTCGGAGGATCTTTGCAAGGCAGCATCGCGCACCAAAAGGTGCACGGGCTGATCCTCCTCGTGATTGGTGTTCGACAAGTACACCGATGACAACCGGTCGAAGGTGATCTTGCCGTCCGGTTTGGGATAGACGGGCGGCCGGCATTGCGCTGCCGGCTTCAGCGTGGCGAAATCCGGCTTGCCATGCTTGACCGTGCCGAACAGCGAAAACCCGACGGTGTTCGCCCACATGTCGAAACCGCTGAGTGCGATGCCGGCAAGCGTGCCGAATTTCGACCACAACGGTTTGGCGTTGCGCACCCGCCACAAGTCGTGGCCGATTGGCGAGCTGCGCCAGGCCGCCTCGTAACTCGCAACCTCGTCGTTGCCGCGGCCGGCAGCGAGCGCCGCCGCGATGTGCTCGGCCGCCAGCATGCCCGAGAGCACGGCGTTGTGGCTGCCCTTTATGCGCGGCACGTTGAGAAAACCGGCCGAGCAGCCGACCAGAACGCCACCGGGGAACGCCACCTTCGGCACCGACTGCCAGCCGCCTTCGGCGATAGCCCGCGCGCCGTAGCAGATGCGCTTGCCGCCGGCGAACGTATCGCGGATGAGCGGGTGCGTCTTGAAGTGCTGAAATTCCTCGAACGGAGAGAGATAGGGATTTTCGTAGTTGAGGTGGACCACGAAGCCTACAGCCACCAGATTGTCAGCGAAATGATAGACAAACGAGCCGCCGCCCGTGCGGTCGTCGAGCGGCCAGCCGACGGTGTGTTGCACCATGCCGGGTCGATGCTTGTCGGCGGCCGCCTGCCACAGCTCCTTGACGCCCAGCCCGAATTTCTGCGGTTCGGAGTTTTGCGCAAGCTCAAATCGCGCGACCAGCGTCTTGGTAAGGCTGCCGCGCGCGCCCTCGGCAAATATGGTGTATCTGCCGCGCAGCTCCATGCCGCGGGCAAAGCCCGCTTTGCGGTGGCCGTCCTTGGCGATTCCCATGTCCCCGGTAGTAATTCCGGCGACCGCATCGTTCTCGAACAACACCTCGACGGCGGCAAAGCCGGGATAGATTTCCACCCCCAAGGCTTCCGCCTTGCGCGCCATATAGCGGCAGACCTCGCCAAGCGAGACGATGAAATTGCCGTGGTTGCTCAGGAGCGGCGGCATCAGCAGGTTCGGCAGCCGCCAGGCGCCGCCGGCGCGCAGCACATAGAAGCGATCGTCGCTGACTGCGGTCTTTACGAAACCGTCTTCGCCGCGCCATTCCGGAATAAGTCGATCGAGCCCGAGCGGATCGATCACCGCGCCAGAGAGGATATGGGCACCGACCTCGGAGCCCTTTTCCACGACAACCACGGACTTTTCCGGTGCGAGCTGCTTGAGCCGGATGGCCGCAGCCAGTCCGGCGGGGCCCGCGCCGACAATCACGACGTCGAACTCCATCGTCTCGCGTTTCATGGTTTCGTTGGCCGGCAAATCCGGTGTGTTCATCGCTTGCTCCGTTCGAGCCCGAATGTTTCATGATTTGGGGTGCGGGCATAGACTGCTACCAACCTCCATATCGAAACGCGGTGGTTTAACCAGGGTAAGGCTAAACTTTCGGCTCCAGACCTATGTTGCAGACAGCTTCAAGGCCGACGTCCGAACGCCGGCTCGGTTCGGACTTCTCGAAGGCAAGCAAGCAGAGGCAAGCCTGGGAGGAACGGGTCTTGCGCAAGCGCTCTGAACCATTCGATGGGAAATTGCCCGCAAGGACAGCATCACGAGGCCTACACTGCATTCGGCAGCTCGCACTCAAAAGCTACTCGCGCCTCCTCCCCGGCTAAAGCCGGTGGTTCAAAGGTTATGAATCGTCTCACCCATGTATGACGAACCCAAGCAAGCTCGAGAACTGCAAGCCCGAGAACTCCTCGCCTTCTATGCCGCGGCCGGGGTCGATGCGCTCGTCGGCGAGGAGCCGATCGACCGCATGGCCGACGACATCGCCGCGCCGAGCGCTGACGCCGCCGCCTCCCCGCTTACGGGCGACGCTGCGGCGACGCGGCAGGGCAGCGAAACCGCCGCGCGCTCTGCCACCGCCGCAACGCTTTCTGCGAAGGCGAGGATCGCTGCACAGCTTGCCGCACCGCCGCCGCCGGAAGTTGCCGTCATGGCGGCGCGCGAGGCTGCCGCCGCAGCGCAAAGCCTCGACCAGCTGCGCCTGCTGCTCGAAGGCTTTCAGGGCTGCGCGCTCCGGACCACGGCAACGCAGCTGGTCTTCGCCGACGGCAACCCCGAAGGGCGCATCATGTTCGTCGGCGAAGCTCCCGGCTACGAAGAAGACATCAGCGGGCGCCCGTTTGTCGGCCGCTCGGGAAGACTGCTCGACCGCATGATGGAAGCGATCGGGCTCGATCGCGGCAAGGCCTATATCGCCAACGTCATTCCGTGGCGGCCGCCTGGCAACCGCACGCCGACCCCACAGGAAACCGCGATCTGCCTGCCGTTCATCCACCGCCAGATCGAACTCGCCAATCCCGACATTCTGGTGTGCCTCGGACAGCCGGCGACGCAGACGCTGCTCGGCACCAAGGAAGGCATTACCCGCACGCGCGGCCGCTGGTTCAAATACGATACCGGCACGCGCGAAATTCGCGCCTTCGCTACGCTGCACCCCGCCTACCTATTGCGCCAGCCGCTGCAGAAGCGGTTCGCCTGGCGCGATTTTCTGGCGATCAAAAAAGCGCTGGAACCGTAGCGCGCGCAGGCGGCTCGCCGCGCCTTGTCATCCCACCGCGAATTTAACGGCGAAGATGAGCGCCAAAACCAGCACGGCGGGTTTGGCATCGGCGAATTTGCCGGCGATAATTTTGGCAAGCGCATAGGTGATGAAGCCCAGTCCGATTCCGGTCGCGATCGAATAGGTGAGCGGCATCGATACGGCAGCGATCACGGCCGGAGTGGCTTCGGTCATGTCCTCCCAATCGATCTCGGCAAGGCCGCGCGCCATCACGCAGGCGACATAGAGGAGCGCCGCCGCCGATGCGTAGGCCGGCACCATGCCGGCAAGCGGTGCAAAGAACAAAGCCGCCAGAAAGAAGACGGCGACGAACAAGGCGGTCAGTCCGGTGCGTCCGCCGGCGGACACGCCGGCCGCGCTCTCAATATAGCTCGTCGTGGTCGAGGTGCCGATCAGCGCCCCGAACATTGCCGCAAAGCTGTCGGCGACCAGCGCTTGCTTCATGCGCGGCAGGTTGCCGGCGGCATCGGTCAAACCGGCGCGCTGGGTGACGCCAATCAGCGTGCCGGCATTGTCGAACACGTCGACGAACAAGAAGCTCAACACCACGATGAAGAAGGACCATTCGCCAATGCGGGAGAAATCGAGCTTGAGGAAGGTCGGAGCGAGCGACGGCGGCATCGCGACCACGCCGCCGAATTTCGCGAGCCCGAACGGTATGCCGACCAGCGTCACCGCGAGAACGCCGATGAGCGTGCCGCCGGTGATACGCCGATAATTGAGCGCCGTGATCAGCACCAAGCCGACCAGGCAGAGAATCGCCGGCGGATTGCGCAGATTGCCGAGGGTGACCAGCGTCGCCGGACTGGCCACGACGATCTTCGCTTCTTCGAGCGCGATAATGCCGAGGAACAATCCGACCCCGGCGGAGATCGCGAGCTTTAGGTTTTTCGGGATGGAATTGATGATGTATTCGCGAACGCGGAGGATCGAAATCAGAAAGAAGATCACGCCCGAGCAGAACACCGCAGCGAGCGCCTGCTGCCACGTGTATTTCATGCCCAGGACCACGGTGAAGGCAAAGAACGCATTGAGCCCCATACCGGGAGCGAGCGCGATCGGATAATTGACATAAAGCGCCATCACCAGCGTGGACGTGGCGGCGGCGGTGCAGGTCGCCACGAACACTGCCCCTTTGTCCATGCCGGCACCACCTAAAATCTGCGGATTAACGAATACGATGTAGACCATCGTGAGGAACGTGGTCAGGCCGGCGACAAATTCGGTCTGCAAGGTACTGCCCGACTTGCTCAATTCGAACAGCCGATCCAGAACGGGCGGCGGGCTTTGGCTGGCAGCGGCGCTCTGGTTCATGGCGTCCCTCGATCTAAAGCGGTCAGCCGTCATGGCGCGCGATGATGCCGAAAAGGCGCTTGAATAAGGGTAGTCCACAGCGATTGATGGAGCGAGTGCCTAGACGAGTTGGTTTCCGCGGATAACCGCGCCGCTGATTCTCAAGGCCGCCTTGTTTGCGCCGGTGCTGGCGCTGCGGCCCGCGGCCGGATCACGCCCCAACCCACACGCAAGGACGACGTGCGGCCTTGCACCGAGCGCTCGAAGGTCTGCGGCACTTCGGCCACGAGGTCGGGAAAAACCGCCCTGATTGCGGGGGGCGGGGCCGGCGTCGTGTCAGCGGCGAGCCACACCACGACCGCGCCCTTCCTGCGGATCGCTTCCAGCGTGACCGACGGCGAACGCTGCGGATCGTCGTCGAAATAGACGCTTGGGCGGCTCGGCGCACCGAGCGCCACGATTGCGGCGGTGCCGATTTCGCCGGTGACCACGGCCAGCGGCCGCCCGGTCCTCTTCAGAAAGGAATCGGCAAAGAACCGGCCCATAGCTGCAGCCGGTTCGGCAACCGTGAGCTCAGTCCCGAGCGTCCAAGGCAAAAGAACCATCACCACCGGCACCAAGAGTGCCGGCAGCACCAACAAGCTCGCCCAGGCGAGCCCGAGTATGCGCTGATGATAAAGCGCAATGCCGTCCCCGGCGAACAGCACCACGGCGAGCGCCGAAAGCACCAGGAGCGGCGCTGCCCCTCCGATCGGCGTCGCTCGTCCGATCACGACGGCAACGATGCTCGACAGCAAGGCCGGCGCGAACGCGAATGTTTTCACGAAGGAGCGACCAAAATTGCCGACCCTGCCGCGCGTGAGCGCTGGCGTTGGGGCGGTGACGGCGCTTGGCCATCCGCGCGCCAACGCCACGAGGACCGCCAGGCCCGCATGCGCAAGAAGAAGGGCGGCCACAAGCTGCAGCCAAGTAATCGTATTGCGTCCCGCCGTTGCGATCTCGCGCAGCCGGTGGAAAGTGGGCGTAAGGCTGTCGCTTGCGCCTTCGAGCCAGAGCAGATGCAGGAAGAGAACGCCGACTAGGATCGCGACTACGATCCAGGGCTCGATCCGCTCCAACGCGGCGCGGCCGCGCGCGGTCAGGACAGTGAACAAACCCAGCGTGCCGAGCAGGATGAGCGCCGCCTCGCTGGTCAGGAGCATGAGTGCCGCGGCGCCGCCCAGTGCATACCAGGAGGCGCTGCGTTTTTGCGCAACCGCCCGCCAGTAATACCAGAGGACGAGGGCCCACAGTGCCATCGTCAGGATCGCCGGGCCGAAATCCGGCGACGGGACTGTGAACGGCGCGACCCCGACCATCAGCAGCACGCCGAGCACGGCCTGCTGCGGACCCACGGTGGCGCTGCCGAGCTTGAAGACGCCCCAATAAGTGGTCACCACGCAGATCTGCGAGAGCAGATAGACGCCGAACCGGCCGCCGAGCCGAAAGGTAATTTCAGCCAGCCAAAACGCGAGCGGCGGGCCGACATCGCTGTCGAATTGAAACTGATGACCAACAGCCAGCACCTGCGCCAGCCCGGCGGGCGGGGCGGAATAGAAGATGAGCGGCACTGCGAGCCACAACGCCGCCTGCGTCAGCGTGGCCAGCCAGAACGCCAGCGCGGGGCGCGACCGTATCGTTTCAAAATAGAGCGGGACGGAGAGCATCGAGCACAGTACGCACGCCAATATGGACGGTGCCGAGGCCTATACGGGCCCTAAGAGAGGCAAGACGTCCGAGATGGCGTCATCCGGATTGCCGTCGAGTAGGCCCAACGCGACGGCCACCGGCGAGAACGAGCGGCGGTGATGGATGGTGGGGCCGAGCCGGTCGAGCGCCGCGAAGTGCTCCGGCACGCTGTAGCCCATGTGGCGTTCGAACCCGTAGCCGGGATGGGTGGCGCCCAGACAGGCCATGAGCCGATCGCGGGTCACCTTGGCGACGATGGAAGCCGCCGCGATCGAGGCGACGAGCCCGTCGCCGCCAATGATGGCTTGGCAATCGCACCCGCAATCGATGCGGTCGCGGCCGTCGACGAAAACAAGCCGCGGTTTGACCGGCAAAGCGCCGACCGCCCGCGCCAGCGCCCAGAGCGAGGCGCGCAGGATATTATCGCGGTCGATGCGCGCAGGCGGCGCCAACGCCACGGCCACTTGCGCGCGTGCGCAGATGCGCGCGTAGAGCACTTCGCGCCGCTCCGGTGTGAGCCGCTTGGAATCATCGAGCCCGCGCGGCACGTCGTCGGCATTGAGAATGACGGCCGCGGCCACCACGGGTCCGGCCAGCGGCCCCCTCCCTGCCTCGTCACAGCCGGCGATCGGCCACACGCCGCGCTTTAAGGCGGCGCGCTCGCGCCGGAACGTCGGCCGCGCGATCTCCTCCTCGAGTGGCAGGCGAGCGGGCTCGGCCTGCTTGCGGCCGGTACTGTTGCCCCTAGTGCCGTTGCGACCGGTTTGATCGCGGCCAGTTCCGTTCCGACTCATGGCGCCCATGATGGACATGGACCGGGCCCAATCGCAACGCCCGCCGAGCAGATCCGGGCGCGGCAACGCTATTGCCGCCAAGACCGGCGGGGTGAGCGCAATCGCGGACTGTGGACACGTCGCAAGCGCCGCCCTGAAGTAGCCGGACAAACCGCGAGACTCCCTTACATATCGACCGCGCAGCGGCTCGCTAGAGATCCGTTTCCGTTCAAGCGATTGCTATTCCAAATCGCCCTGCTTTGACGTGTGCAACATGTACTCACAGGGTTGGGTTCGCGGTTCGACACACAATAATAGAGGCGGAAAGTCCCCCCACGTGACTTCGGCGATCTCGCCATCGGCTTGCGCGGCGAAAACGCCCGGCCGGGTGTCGGATCGAGCCCATGGTGTGACCGAGAATCACTTGTCGGTATCCGCTGCCAACGCTTCGTTGAGTTTCACGGATCGGACAGGCGCGCAGAAAAGCAATGCGCGACAGGCAATGGATCCTGCACCATCTCCTGCTCGGGGGACAATTGTTCTTGGTTCAACAGCAAAAGCGCGGCACCATGCCCCGGCATAGAGCGATCGAACAATAAATCCAAAGCGAACAAGGCGTGCTTCGAACAATCACCACATGCGATACTTGTTACGCTCCGAGACGTGACCCCTTAGCGGGATCAATTTGGCCCGTTTGGGATTGAGACCGCCGCCAAACTTCCTCGACAAATTCGATATTCGTCATGCCGCGCGCAGCCCGCAAATCTTCCAACCATGCTCATTCGCCACGCCACACGCGGCACCCATGTTGAGGCCGGCGCGCGGCGCATAGGGCGTCTCTATGACAGCCCCGGTATGAAGGCGATGCCCGCTCGATCCCGGCGTGTAGCGCTTTTACGCCGACGCCAACGTAAGCCGCCGCGCCGCCTGCTAGTCCCCTCCGTCACAGGCATCCCGCAGGACTGGCACGAGCAGCGTGGGCCGCGATCGGTTCGCGGACAAGTGAGAAGCTGGTAACGCTCCGCCAGTTTGTCGCGTTGACCGCTTGGGCGCGACTCAATATTTCAGATCAAAACAGATCCAACTGCTGCCCAGGCGGCCGCGGCGGACGGAAATGCTCGGTCGTGGTCTTCACGTGCGTCTTGTTGAAGCCGAGGCGCTCGCAGGCGATTTCGAAGCGGCGGCCAATCATCCAGGCGATCGGCCCGGAGCCGGTCATGCGTTTGCCGAATGTGGAATCGTAATCCTTGCCGCCGCGGGTGTCCCGAATGAGCTTGAAAACATGACGATACCGGTCGGGATAGTTTTCCAGAAGCCATTCCCGGAACAGGTCGCGGACTTCGAGCGGCAGGCGCAGCAGCACATATCCGGCATGGCACACGCCGGCCGTCGCCACAGCTTCGAGAATGCGCTCGATCTCCACATCGTTGAGCGCCGGAATTACCGGCGCCACCATGGCCGATGTCGGCACGCCCGCCTGCACCAATTGCCGCAAGGTCTCGAGCCGGCGCGCCGGTGTCGGCGCGCGCGGCTCCATGGCGCGGGCGAGCTTGGCATCGAGCGACGTCACCGACAGCGCGACCTTCACGAGATCGCGTTTGGCCATGCGCGCGAGAATGTCGAGGTCGCGCAGCACCAGCGCCGATTTGGTAACGATGCCAACCGGATGACCAGCACTTTCCAAAACTTCGAGGATTCCGCGCATGATCTTGAAGCGGCGCTCGATCGGCTGGTAGGGATCGGTATTAGTGCCGATAGCGATGATCTTCGGCATGTAACCGGGCGCCGACAATTCCCGCTCCAAGAGTGCCGGGGCATTCGGCTTCATGAATAGTCGCGATTCGAAGTCGAGCCCTGGCGACAAGCCCAGATAGGCATGGGTCGGGCGCGCGAAGCAGTAGACGCAGCCATGCTCGCAGCCGCGATAAGGATTGATCGAGCGATCGAACGAAATGTCCGGTAAATCGTTGCGGGTGATGATTTTCCGCGTCGAATCGGCTGTTACCGTGGTTTGAAACGGGGGCAACTCGTCGACGGTCTGCCAGCCATCGTCGAAAGCCATGCGCGCCAGTGGTTCATAGCGTCCGGACGCGTTCGACAGCGTGCCACGGCCGCGGCGGCGTTCGCGTTCGATCGCGGTTCCCAACTCGCCCGCCGGCGCGGAGGGCAGCGGCGCCGGCGGGCGTCGGACGGCGGATGAACCACTCATGGGGCTAAAATAGCGGGACTTTGCGAACAAAACAAGAACAATTTTGCGGGCCGTACCCCACCCAACTGTCCGAACCAGGTACGGGCGATCCCTGGCCGCGTTTGCTGCGCTTGTGGACGCCGCCGCGAGCAGCTTGCGATCAACGCCGCGGCACTGGTAACGAATGACCGCAAGGTTTTGCACGTGCAATCGCTCCGCATAGGCTCCCGGACGATTGCTCAATTCGACGAGCAGCCCGTCCAGCGCGAGCTGCAGCGGGGCTTTTTGATGATCAGCGTCATTATCGCGACTCTCAATTGCGAGCGCGCGCTGCTACCGACCTTGGCCGCGCTCGTGCCGGCGGCCCTGGACGGGCTAGTCCGCGAAGTGATTATCGCCGATGGCGGCTCTCGCGATGGTACCGCTTGCGTCGCCGATACCGCCGGGTGCAAGTTCATTAGTGTCGATGGCGCCGTCGGGCGCCGGCTGAAGACGGCGGCGAGCGACGCGCGTGCGCCGTTTCTGTTGTTCCTGCAGCCGGGAACAATTCTCGACGCGCAATGGGCGGGCGAAGCAAGGCGCTTCCTGGAGCGACCGACCGGCCAATCACGCGCCGCCGCGTTCGCGCACGCCGCGGACACGCAGGCGCCCTTGCGTGAAGCCTTGCTGCGCCTCGTCGCCGCGCTGGGCGCACGACCGCACCCGCAACAGGGCCTATTGGTCGCGCAGAAATTTTACGACGCGCTCGGCGGCCATTCCGAGGTGGCTGCGGATGCCGAAGCCGACCTCATCCGCCGCATTGGCCGGCGGCGCCTGATCACGCTGACAGCCCAGGCCGCCCGGCCCCGTACCTGACTATCTCAAGTATTTACAGATTGCGCAGTCGTCACTCTGAGTTGGCTTTGCAGAAATGAGCACCTTCAAAGCTGGTTGGTTCTGAGAATGCGGGCACCTCGGAGGCCGACGACGACGCATACTAGCAAGTTTCATGCGCTGTAGGTCGACCCCCCGGTGGAACTTAAACTAATATTGGGCCAGTGTTGTGAATCGCCGCTTAAATTATTCAATGCGTCGGGTTTCGCTTTCCTGAGAGTTCTCCACCGGCCTTTGGCCGATCGCCCTGCATGAAACGGGTTTTTACCGAGCGATCTGTCATATGATTTTACCACTGTCGGCACGGAGGTCGGTCTTTTCTTGGTGCGGAAGAGCCCGTCTGAGAGTTTGACCCGGGGCACCTCGATCACCCCCATTGAAGCCAAGGGGCGGCATCGCCGCCCTGGGAGCACAGTCACTAGATTTCATCCAACATCAAGTTCGACATGGTGATCAGCGACATCATGGGTGTTAGCGGTCGGCCAAGCTCGGCTACCAGGTCGAGCTTCGTCCGCTGCCAGAAGCCGCATGACCTCGACGCACTGCCCAGGTTTCTTTTTAGGAACGACCTGAGGGGAGCTCGCCAGGGCACGAGTGATCGGCGCCATTCGGCGGACCTGGATCCGAACCATGATGCAGTCAGGCGCATCTTCCCTTACTTCATGCTGTGGCGCCCTTCGCTTTCGGCCGCCGCAAATGCTCGTCGAGCCGCGGCATGATCTCGACGAAATTGCACGGTCGGTAGCGGTAATCCAGCTGGTGCACCAAGATCTCGTCCCAAGCATCCTTGCAGGCGCCTGGCGAGCCCGGAAGGCAAAAGATGTAGGTGGAGCCCGCGACCCCAGCGGTGGCGCGCGACTGGATGGCCGAGGTGCCGATCTTGGCAAAGCTCACCACCAAGAACAGGGCCGAGAACGCCTCCATTTTCTTCTCGAACAGCGGCTCGAGCGCTTCCGGGGTGACGTCGCGGCCAGTAAATCCGGTGCCGCCGGTAGTGATGATGGCGTCGATCTCGGGGTCAGCGATCCAGCCCTTTACACGCGTGCGAATGGCCTCGACGTCGTCGGGCACAATGCTGCGCTCCGCCACCGCGTGACCGGCGGCCAGGATGCGCTGCACCAGCAGCGACCCCGACTTGTCGTCCTCGAGCGAACGTGTATCGGAAATCGTGAGCACCGCGATCTTCAACGGAACGAATTGTTTGTTCTCGTCAATTCCTGGCATGGCCTTTCGCCTTCCGGTTCCTAACAGAATACGGCCGCCAGCCGGCTCATGCCAATACCAGGTGGCTGGGGCCGCTGCGCGGGCAGCCTGCAAATTTGTCAGACATCCCCCGGCAGGACGCTGCAATGAAAGCCGCCAAGAAGGTATCGCGGCGCGCCAGGTCGCCTGCCTTTGAAGCTGTTCAAGTGGTCGGACCGCTCAGCTGCGCGCCGCTGAGCGGCACGCTAGGGCCGATGCCGAAAATACCTGCTGGTCAAGGCCGACCGGCCGGTCGCGCCGCCGGAAATCCGCCGCGCGCTGGCCTCGCTCGCGGTGGTCTTCGATATTGTCGCTCGGGCGCTGCCCTGGGTCCGTTTACGCACTTACCAGGCAGTCGCAGGCTTGCCCGATTCGATTATTTTGCGTCAGGTCCTTGTTTCATAGGCGATTAAGCCGTTCTTTACCTCGGGCGGTCATCTTGCTGCCCGTCGGTCGTAGGTCCCGCGTCGCCGGCCGCGTCGCCTGAGTCAGAGTCCTAAGTCATGGTTGAGTCGCGTCGCGGGGCGTCCATGCGGACGCCCCGCGTGAATTTCCAGTCCGCTTCATGCTCGCGCATCCTGATCGGCGATTGCGTAGCCGAAATGGCAAAAATGCCGGCAGCAAGCGTCGATCTCGTCTTTGCCGATCCGCCCTACAATCTGCAGCTCCAAGGCGATCTCAAGCGCCCCGACAATTCCCGCGTCGACGCCGTCGACGATGCGTGGGACAAGTTTTCCAGCTTCGCCGCCTATGACGATTTCACGCGCGCCTGGCTCATTGCCTGTCGCCGGCTGATGAAGCCGCACGCGACGCTGTGGGTGATCGGCTCGTATCACAATATCTTTCGCGTCGGCGCGATGTTGCAGGATCTCGGCTTCTGGATCCTCAACGACGTCGTCTGGCGCAAATCGAACCCAATGCCGAATTTCCGCGGCCGCCGCTTCACCAACGCACATGAGACCCTGATCTGGGCGGCGCGCGACGCGCAAAGGCACGATTACACATTCAACTACGAGGCGCTCAAAGCCGGCAATGACGACATTCAGATGCGCTCCGACTGGTTCATCCCGCTGTGCACCGGCGAAGAGCGCCTGAAGGGGTGCGACGGCAGAAAGCTGCACCCCACGCAAAAGCCGGAAGCGCTGCTCGCGCGCGTCATTCTCGCCTCCTCGCGGCCGAATGACCTTGTGCTCGACCCGTTCTGCGGCACCGGTACCACTGGCGCCGCCGCGCATCGGCTCGGCCGCCGATTCATCGGCATCGAGCGCGGGCGCGAGTACGCCGCGGCGGCGCAGCGCCGGATCGCCGCCATCGAACCCCTGCCCGAGCCGGCGGTCGCCGATTTTGTGACCGCGCGCCAGGCACCGCGTGTGCCGTTCTCGGCGTTGATCGAGCGCGGCCTCGTCATTCCAGGCATCAAGCTCGTCGACGCCAAGCGGCGCCATCGCGCGCTGGTGCGCGCCGACGGCGCGCTCGCGCTCGGCGAGGCCGTCGGTTCCATCCACCGCATCGGCGCGCTGGCGCAAGGCCTCGAAGCTTGCAACGGCTGGACGTTTTGGCACGTGGAAACGCCGCGTGGGCTTACGCTAATCGACGAGCTGCGCGCCCAGCTGCGCGCGAAGATGCGCGCGGCCTGAAAACTCCCCCTAGTGCATGCACAACAACCTTGCGCATCAGGGTTGGCAGGGCTTCGCGCGATAGATCGGCGAACGCAAGCCAGCGCGCGCCTGGGGGAGCGGGTGTGTGCACCGGCACTTCGGCTGCGCACACAACCAATTCGAGCGGGAAATGAGTGAACGCGTGCCGCACCACGCCGGGCAGTTTGCGCCAGGAGACCGGTGAGGCCAAACACGGTGCGCTCTCGAGCGCGGCGCTTTCATCAAAATCGCTCGACCATGGGCCGGTGGGCACTTCAGTCATGCCACCGAGGAGGCCTTTGCTCGGTCGCGTGCGCACGAGCACAAAGCCGTCCGCTCGCCGCGCCACGAAGGCGGCGCCGCGGCGGAGGGTGCCTTCGCGCTTGGGCGCCCGCCGCGGTAAAGCCTCCGCGGCGCCGCGGCGCCGCGCGACGCAGCCGTCATTCCACGGGCACAGCGCGCAGGCCGGGTTTTTCGGCGTGCAGATCGTGGCGCCGAGATCCATCAGCGCTTGCGCGAAATCGCCAGCCCGGTGCGCCGGCGTGAGCGCGCGCGCAAGCCGAAGGATCTCCGGCTTAGCCGCCGGCAAGGCGCGCTCGACGGCGTGGAGGCGGGCGATCACGCGTTCGATATTGCCGTCCACCGGAGTGACCGGCACATCGTAGGCTATCGCCGCGATGGCAGCGGCCGTATAGGCGCCGATGCCGGGCAGTGCCCGCAACTGCTCTTCGTTTTCTGGGAATTTGCCGCCATGCCGTTCGACGACGGCCCGCGCGCAGGCGTGCAGATTGTGGGCGCGGGCGTAATAGCCAAGCCCGGCCCAGGCTCTGAGCACCTCCTCGAGTGGCGCCGCGGCGAGTGGACGCACGTCGGGCCACAGCGCAAGGAAGCGCCCATAATAGGGTGCCACGGCTTTCACCGTGGTCTGCTGCAACATCATCTCGGAAAGCCACACTCGATAGGCATCGCTGCGCTCGCCGGGCGGGGCGCGCCATGGCAGCGCACGCCGATGGCGATCGTACCAAGCCAGCAGCGCGGCGGACCGCGCAGCCGGCAAATCTACAGCTTTCCGACCGCGAGCCGCCTTCTGTCCCGGCGCTTTCGCTGCTACGCTCATCGCACCCACCGTGGCCGTGAACCGATGACAGAGCATCGCTCCAGGGACAAGAGCCGACGCGCGTTCGCCAAGCCCTTGCGCGATCTTGCCGCCAAGATCGTCGGCGACACGTTCCGTCGCCAGGGTTTTGCCTCGGCCGAACTGGTGACCCGATGGACCGAGATCGTCGGTGCTGACATCGCCGCCTATTGCGAGCCGATCAAAATCCAATGGTCGCATCGGCCCGCCAAATCGTTCGGCAGATCCATCGGCGCGAGTGTCGGAGACGGGCAGGAGCCGGGCACATTGGTGCTTCGGGTTGAAGGGCCCGCGGCAATCGAAATCCAGCATTCCGCCCCAGTGATCTGCGAGCGTGTCAATCGCTTTTTGGGCTGGCGGGGTGTCGCCCGCCTTGCTTTCCGCCAGGCGCCGTTACGGCACGGAATTCACGCCAGAAAACGGCACGGCTGCGATCCGGTCGCGGTGGCGCGCGCGGCCGCGGCGCTCCCCGAGATTGCCGATGAGGGCCTGCGCCAGGCGTTGGCACGATTGGGCGCGGCGATCAAAAGACATTGATCGCGCGGTGCCGCATGGACTGACACGACGGACTTGGTACCAGGGACTTGGCCACACGGACTTGGCACCAGGGACTTGGCACCAGGGACTTGGCAACGCGGACTTGGCACCCGCGACTTGGCAACACGGACTTGGCACCCGGGAGGCACCCGGGAGGCGCCTGGGACTTGGCACCCGGGCAAGCTAATGCCACATTGATCTTCCAGGATTCCTGCGGAAAAGATTTCCGCCCGTGAATTCCGTCATGAAGTAGGAGCTGCCCTTGTCGCTTACTCGTCGCACATTATTCATGACCGGCGGCGTTTTTGCGTTCGCCGCCATGGGACTTGCGGGGGCAGAGCTGCCGCACCTGATCGATTCGGCCAAAGCGGATCCGGCTGCCACCACCCAGGCGCCGGCGACGACGCCCTCACCGGCGACCAGCTCTGATTTTCTGGCCGAGCTGGCAAAGCCCGGACCGGACGGGGACATTGTGCTCGGCTCGCCCAAGGCGCCGGTCACGATCATCGAATATGCTTCGATGACTTGCCCGCATTGCGCGCATTTCTCGCAGACCACCTTTCCGGAGCTCAAGAAGCGCTACATCGATACCGGGAAGGTGCGCTTCATTTTCCGCGAATTTCCCTTCGATAAGCTGGCGGCCGCCGCTTTCATGCTGGCGCGCTGCGCCAATACAGCGGGCGGCAGCGACAAATACATGGCGGTAGTCGAGACGCTGTTCGCCAAGCAGAACCAATGGATAGTCGAAAAGCCGCTGGGTCCGCTTGAGGACATCGCCAGGCAATTCGGTTTCACCGCCGACTCGTTCAAGGCCTGCTTGACGAATCAGAAGGTCCTGGACGGTATCCAGGCGGTGCGTGACCGCGCGGTCGAGAAGCTCGGCGTTAATTCCACGCCAACCTTCTTTATCAACGGCAAGAAGATCGTCGGCGACGTGGCCATCGACGCAATGGCCAAGGAGATCGACCCTCATCTCAAGACGGGATAAGGGTTTTTTGCTCCCGCCCAGAGCCCCGGGGAGCGCTGTTTGCGCTTGCTTTTGCGGGTCTCGCGATTTGCAGCCTCTCAAAAAACCGGCTTCGCTGTTGCGCTCTCCGGCGGCGTGATTCATTCTCCCGCCGATGCGGCATGCTCCAGCACGCGCGTTCCGGGTGCTGTGATCCTGTAACGATTCCCTTGCCGCCGCAGCAAGCGGGACGACCAGAAGATTTGAATGAAGCTTACGCGGCTGCGCCTCATTGGCTTCAAATCCTTCGTCGAGCCGGCCGACTTTGTAATCGAACCCGGCCTGACCGGGGTCGTGGGCCCGAATGGCTGCGGCAAATCGAACCTGGTCGAGGCGGTGCGCTGGGTGATGGGCGAGGCCTCTCACAAGGCCATGCGCGCCTCGGAGATGGAGGACGTCATCTTCTCCGGCAATACGGAGCGTCCGGCGCGCAACCATGCCGAGGTCGCGGTCCTCCTCGACAACAGCGAACGCAAGGCGCCGGCTGCATTCAATGATTCCGAGATGCTGGAAGTCTCCCGCCGCATCGTTCGCGAGCAGGGTTCGACCTTTCGCGTCAACGGCCGCGAAGTGCGCGCGCGTGATGTCGCGATGCTGTTCGCAGACGCCTCCACCGGCTCGCGTTCGCCCTCGCTCGTGCATCAGGGCCGCATCGGCGAGATTATTCAGGCGCGGCCGGAGCAGCGCCGGCGTGTGCTCGAGGAGGCAGCCGGAATATCCGGACTGCATGCCCGTCGGCATGAGGCGGAGCTGCGACTCAAGGCCGCCGAGCACAATCTGGCGCGGGTCGAAGACGTGCTCGGCCAGCTTGGCTCGCAGATTGCGGCGTTGAAGACGCAGGCGCGGCAGGCCGTTCGCTACCGCAATGTTTCCGGGCAGGTGCGTCGCACGGAGGCGCTATTGTTGCACGTGCGCTGGATCACCGTGCGGGCGGAACTCACCGAGGCCGAGCGCAGCCAGGACGAGGCGGTGCGCCACGTCGCCGCGCGCATCAGCGAGCAGGCGCAGGCCTCGACTCGGCAGGCCGAATGCGCCGCCGGCCTGCCTGCTTTGCGCCAGGCCGAGGCCAAGGCCGCCGCTGCGCTGCAGCGGCTCACGGTTGCCCGCGAAACGCTCGAGCGCGAGGAGGCCCGGGCCAAGCAACGCATCGGCGAACTCGATCGTCGGCTCGAGCAATTCGCGGCCGATCTCCAACGCGAGCAGGCGCTTGCGGCCGATGCGGCGGCGGCGTTGGAGCGGCTCAACGCCGAAGAGACCAGCTTGAAAGCCGAGGTGCAGGCCAACGCCGCCCGGCTGTCCGGCGTCACCGCGCGGGTGGATACGGCTGATCGGGCCTTGGCGATCTCGGAAAAAACCTTCGCCGAGCTCACCGGCGCGCTTGCCGATGTTGCGGCGCGCCGCAATCAGCTGCAGGCGGCGTTGCCGGAGCATGGCGAGCGCGTCGAGAAGCTAAACTCTGAACTGATCGAGATCGAAGCGGCGTTGGCCGCGACCGGCAGTGGCGAACCCGAACTTCCAGCGCTGACCGAGGCGCTTGCCGGAGCGCAGGCAGCGCTGGCCGACGCCGAGGTCGCGGCGCGCGCGGCGGAAGCTGCCCACGTTTCCGCGCGCGAACATTTCGAGAGAGCCCGGGCCCCGCTGGTGAGCGCTGAGCGCGGCGTGCAACGGCTGGAGACTGAAGCCAAAACGATCAGCAAGCTGCTGGCCGTCGAGAGCAAAACCCTTTGGCCACCGGTGCTGGACGCGATGGGGGTGGCAACCGATTACGAAAAGGCGCTCGGAGCCGCGCTCGGCGACGACCTCGACGCGCCGGTGGGCGATTCGGCGCCAATGCGCTGGGCGGGTGCGGAGAGCGATCCGGCCGATCCGATTCTGCCTGAGGGCGTCGCGGCGCTCTCGCAATTCGTCCAGGGTCCGGCACAATTGGCGCGGCGCCTCGCCCAGATCGGAGTGGTCGAGTGTGCCGACGGGCCCCGGCTCGCCAAGATGCTTAAACCAGGCCAGCGGCTGGTCTCGCGCGAGGGTGATCTGTGGCGCTGGGATGGGTTTACGATGGCCGCGCATGCACCAACCGGGGCGGCGCGGCGGCTCGCCGAGCGCGGCCGCTTGCAGGCGATCCGGGGCGAGCTCGCCGCGGCGCAGGCCGACGTCGAATGCAAGCGCCGCGTGGCCGCTGCAGCCGAGGCCGCACTTAGCGCGGCGGCGGCGGCGGAAAGTGGCGCCCGCTCCCATTGGCGTGAGGCGCAGCGCACAACGGATACGGCACGCGAAAATCGCGCCGCCGCCGAGCGCGAGATCAGCCGCAACGCCGCGCGTATTTCCGCCCTCAGGGAAGCGCAGCAGCGCACGCTCACCAGCCGCGACGAGGCGCTCGCCGCGCGTGCTGAGGCCGAGCGCGCGCTCAGCGCGCTGCCGCCCTCCAGCGATCTTGAAGCGCGGCTGACGGCGATCAACGAGGTGATCGCGGCCGAGCGCGCCGCCTGCGCACAAGCGCGCGTCGAGGCACAGGCGATCGCGCGTGAGGCCGAAATCGCCGACCGACGGCTGCAGGCGATCGCCGGCGAGCGCGCCGAATGGAGCGAGCGCAAGGACAATGCCGCGGCGCAGATCGCAACCATCGGCGAGCGCAGCGCCGAGGCCGAGAGCGAACGCAACGAGCTCAAAAGCGCGCCGGAGAAATTCGCCGAAAGGCGGCAATCGCTGATCGGCGAGCTCGAGACCGCCACGGCGCAGCGCCGCGCGGCGGCCGACCGCCTCGCCGAAGCCGAGGCCGCGCTCGCCGAAGCCGACAAGGTCGCGCGCGCAGCACTCGAGGCAGTCGGCGAGGCGCGCGCCGAAGCGGCGCGCGGCGAGGAGCGCTGCGACGGCGCGCGGCGCCGGCTCGCGGACATCGAGCATGAAATCCGCGAGGCGTTCGACATTGAGCCCCCCGCCACGGCCGAATTCGCCGAGCTCAAGCCCGAGGGCCAAGTGCCGGGTATCGCCGAAGTCGAAGAAAAGCTCGACCGCATCCGGCGCGAACGCGAACGGCTCGGCGCAGTCAATCTGCGCGCCGAGGCGGAATTGAATCAGGTCGAGGCGCAGCACCAGAAACTGGCCGGCGACCGCGACGATCTTGTGGAGGCGATTTGCCGGTTGCGGCAGGGCATCCACAGCCTCAACCATGAGGCGCGCGAGCGGCTGCTCGCCTCGTTCACCAGCGTGAACGAGAATTTTAAAAGACTGTTCACTGAATTGTTCGGCGGCGGCACGGCCGAGCTGCAGTTGATCGAGCACGAGGACCCGCTGGAAGCCGGTCTGGAAATTTTGGCCAAGCCGCCGGGCAAAAAGCCCGCCACGCTGTCTCTCCTATCCGGCGGCGAACAGGCGCTCACGGCACTGGCTTTGATCTTTGCCGTGTTTCTCACAAATCCGGCGCCGATTTGCGTGCTTGACGAGGTCGACGCACCGCTCGACGATTACAATGTCGAGCGCTTCTGCGATCTGCTACATCAGATGACGCAGTCGACCGATACGCGCTTTATCATCATCACCCACAATCCCATCACCATGGCGCGCATGAATTGCCTGTTCGGCGTCACCATGGCCGAGCGCGGGGTCTCGCAGGTTGTCTCGGTCGACCTCGAAGGCGCAGTGAGACTACGCGAGGCGGGCTGACGCGAGCCTGCGTGTACCGGCAATGAGGGCCTCGATGCGGCAAGCATCGGCAGCCCAGGAAATCGCTGGATTTGGACCTCGCAGCGGCAATCATTGATCACGTTCGTTCGATGTGACCGCTCGCAGAGCCGCAGGACACAGTTGCCGGCTTGAAACGCCGGCGAGAGCAAGACCGAGGTTGCGCCGCCGCAATCTTGCGGGCGGCTACCCCGCTAAACGGCAGTTACCGGGCGCTGGTAAAGCAGGACACAGGCGAGGTCTCTTGGGGACGTTTGTTGCCGGCCACTGCGAAACACTGGCAGTTTCACCTCCAGTCATGCATGCATCTTTGTCCGCATAAAGCTTCGGCGTCGGCGCGCGTCACACGTTGGCTGCCACGAAAAACGAGTAAGACTCGATGACCGCACTTGCAGTTCCAGATGCCACGTCGCTGCTGTTGAAAGGTGGACGGGCGCTCACGCCCGACGCCGATTGGCACGATCCGCCGCAAGTCGATATCGCCATTGCCGCCGACACGATCGTCGGCATCGCTGCTGAGTACGAGGCTGGCCAGCATCGAAATATCGAAGTGATCGACGCGCGCGATTACCTGGTGCTGCCCGGCTTCATCAACGCGCACTACCACTCGCACGACGTGCTCGCCAAGGGCATGCTCGAAGAAGTGCCGCTGGAGACCTGGCGGCTCTACGCGCTGCCCCCACAATATCCGCCGCGGTCGGTGGAGGAGGTTTACGCGCGGACCTTGCTGGGGGCGCTGGAGTGTTTGCGGTCCGGCATGACGACCATCCAGGACATGCTGACGCTCTACCCGTATCAGGAGCGCCATCTCGATACGGTGATGAAGGCTTACGATCAGATCGGTATCCGGGTCGTTTTCGCCTTGCAATATGCCGACCGCAAGGGCATCGACACGATCCCGTTCTGGAAAGACACCTTTCCGGCCGAGCTGCATCCGCTGCTCTCGACCTCCACCGAGCCGGAACGGCAGCTGGATTTGATCGGTCATTTCGAGGAGACGCGCCTCAAGGCACCGGCGCGGCCACGCTTATCGTGGGCGCTCGGGCCCTCATCGCCCGAGCGGTGTTCCACCGACATGCTGCAGCGGACGATCGCGCTGGCCCGCCGCTACGACGTTCCGGTCTATACCCATATCTACGAATTGCGCGGCATGGCGCTGCAGGCGCGCCTGACCCTCCCGGAATATAGCGGCTTCTTGATCCAGCGCTTGGCCAAGGAGGGCGTGCTCGATCCGAGGCTCAATTTCGCCCATAGCGTCTGGCTCGCGCCAGCAGAGATCGAAATGTTGGCCGAACACGGCGCCGGCGTCGTTCTCAATCCGCAAGGCAATCTGAAAATGAAATGCGGAATTGCGCCCATTCGCCTGCTGCAGCAGGCAGGTGTGCGCATCGGCCTGGGCTGCGACAATTGCAGCTGCTCGGATGCGCAGAACATGTTCGTGGCGATGAAGCTTTTTACGTTGCTCGCAGCCGTCACCGACGCGACCCGCGGGCCGCCACAGGCGATCGCGGCGTTGCAGGCGGCGACGCAAGGCGGTGCCGAGGGCGCGCGGCTTGGACACAGGCTCGGCCGCATCGCGCCCGGCTACAAGGCCGACCTCACATTCATCGACATGAAGGATCCGACCTGGTCGCCGCTGAACAGCGCGGCGCGCCAGCTCGTGCACGTCGAGGCCGGACGGGGCGTGCGCCACGTCATTGTCGATGGCAGGATCGTGGTGCGCGATCGGCAACTGACCACGCTTGACGAGGCAACGATCTATGAAGCGGTCAAAGCGGTCGTTGGGAAATTCAGCCTCGACTTCGCGGCCGTCGCGCGGCGCGTCGCCAAGCTCCAGCCCTATCTCGATCGCGCCCACCACAAGATCATGAATGCAGAGCTCGACATCGAACGCCTGCCGTTCGGGAGCCATTAGCTAGCTTTCGCCGTTTTCGCTTTCTGCGCTTGGCGATGTGTATCTGTTGATTTTGACGAAGGCGTTGTCATTTTATTTGGTTGCCGTTGGGTACTATCTGCTCCTGATAACGTCTGGCTAATGTTCATAGCGAAAGCGGTATCAACATACCGCGTCACACTTGAAGTTCGCTTGCCAGCCACCGACAAGCCGGTTAATAATCCTCAGCGCTAAGCTCATGAGGGGCACAGGGTGCAGATTCTCCTGTAGGGAGAATGCGATGCTCCGAGTTTGGGCTCAGCTTCAGCTTGCCCCGCGCACGCCAGAGGCTTTGCGGCATGGGCTGCGGGCGGTCTTTGTTCCGGACAATCACCGGCGATTCCAAAGCCTTCGTAGAGACCTTTACCGAAGGCCTCACGAAGGCGGCGTTCCCTTCGTGAGCGCTGGCGGCACCTCGAAAGGAGAATGACATGGCTATCAATCTCGTCTCTCTCATCATGGATTTCCTGACGCCGGACATGATCGGACGCATTGCCGGCGCGCTGGGCCTTGACAGCAACAAAGTTCAGTCCGGTGTCGGCGCAGGGGTTCCGGGGTTGCTGGCCGGGCTTGCCGGCGTCGCCGAATTGCCCGGTGGCCCGCAAAAGCTCGTCGAAGCCGCCAAACAGGAGACCGGGACGTTGGGAAGATTGGGCGAGATGTTCGGCGGCGACCGTCAATCCTCGGTTACTGCCCGTGGGTCGCAGTTGCTGGGATCGCTGCTGGGCTCGCGCGATCAGAATGCGCTCACCGACGCGATTGGTCGATTTACCGGAATGGGTCAGGGCAACAGCGGTTCGTTGCTCGGAATGCTGGCACCAATTGTGATGGGCACCATCGCTCAGCAGCCGGGCAGTCTCAATGCGAACGGCATGGCGAACCTGTTTGCCGGCCAGAAGGACAACATTGCAGCGGCGCTGCCCGCAGGCTTTGGCAGGCTGCTCGGCAGCACAGGCTTGCTCGACTCCATTGGCGGTGCGGGTCGCGATGCAGCAGGGGCCGCAGATCAAGCGGCGCGGACTGCTGGATCGGCAGCTTATACCGCCGGCCAGCGCACAGTTCCCAGAGCCGCCCCGGCGGCGGCCAGATGGCTCTGGCTCATCCCGGCCGCACTCATTGCCGCGGGGCTTGCCTATTGGCTTAACGGGCCGCCGCAGCATGCGGTCCAGCAGAACCCGGCGAGCGCGCAAAACCTGACAGTGGGCGGAGTGGATGTCGGCAAACAAACCAATGACAACCTCAGCAGCCTGCGCACGACACTCTCCGGCGTGACCGACGTCGACTCCGCCAAGGCGGCGCTGCCGAAGCTGCAACAGGTCACCGATCAGTTTGGCAAAACTGATGGGATGATCGGGTCATTGTCGGCAGACCAGCGCAAGGCCCTCGCCGACATGGTCACTCCGACGATGCCGGCGGTTAATCAACTGTTCGACAAAGTGTTGGCGATCCCTGGAGTGGACCAGGTATTGAAGCCCACGATTGACACCGTGAAAGCGAAGCTCGCGCCGCTGACAGCCTAACAGGTTGGGCGCGACACACAATCGAATGGCGCTAACAAGGGAACCGAACCGTCTGCTCCGCATTCCTTCAGAAATCAGAAAGGAGTTACATGCATGGGCATCATCAGCTGGATCATCCTCGGTCTGATAGCTGGATTCATCGGCAGCAAGATCGTGGACAAACACGGCCAGGGCTTCTGGCTCAATATCGCGCTCGGAATTGTCGGCGCTCTGATCGGCGGATTTCTGTTCAATCTGTTCGGGGCGGGCGGCGTCACCGGCCTAAACCTCTACAGTCTGCTGGTGGCCATCGTCGGCTCGATTGTGGTGCTGTTGATCTACAACGCGGTGGCGGGCCGCCGCAGTGCGTGACGCGCCCAGAGAAACCGCCTCAACGACACGCAAAGGGAGGCAAGAATGGCAGGCCTGGAAGACCTGGTTCGCTCGTCGGCTCCCGGCGGCAATATCGGCAAGCCCCTGATGATTGCCCTTGGAGCGTTGCTGGCCTCTGGTGTTCTGTTCCGAGGCGGCGGTGCCAGGCAATCCGCGCCGGCGGGGTCACAATCGCCCTCTACGGGGGCGCCTGAGGCGGGCGGACTGCTCTCCGGCCTAGGCGGTCTTCTGGACAAGCTGCAGCAGGGCGGGTTGAGCAATGCGACCGACTCCTGGGTCGGCACCGGCCAAAACCAGCCGGTGTCGGCAAATCAACTCAGTTCAGCGCTTGGCCCGGATGTCATAAAGCGGCTATCCCAGCAATCCGGTCTCTCAGAGGACGAGCTGCGCAAACAGCTCTCACAGACGCTGCCTGGCGTGGTCGACAAACTGACACCTAATGGCCGTCTCCCCACGATGGCGGAGCTGTCTCAGATGTTGTGAGCAGAGCGGCAGGTATTCTGGGAGGCCGTGATGCGCAAACAGCGACAGACTGAGAATCGTCGTAGCGGAATGAGTGGCCCGCGCCCGAGGCAGCGGGGTATAGGCATCGGCACGATCGGGCTGCGTCGTGCCTGATGCGTTCGTCCTCGGCACTCCGCACCCAACTTTCGGATGAAGCAGGTAGCGCAGTGAAGCTGCCGTCTGAGCCATCGCCCTAGCGGATATAGCGTCAACCACAGCGAGGTGAGAAAGGCCTTGAGCAAGTGGCTGCCGCGCCGGCGCTCGGATCGCTGATTAGACCGGCTAGCTACAAGCGGGCAAAGATATAAGCGGTCAGCAATATGCCGATGCAACCCGTCGGTAAGTTGATGGATGCTTGGGAAGAGCAGATCGATCAGCGGCCCCGTCGCCATGCAGTCGAATCTTGTCCAACCTTGGTGCGGCTGGCGTTTGGCCGGGCGTGGCTCAGATGGAAATCGTCGCCCAAAGGCGTGGGCGGACGCGACACAGCCTCCTGGCCCATAGCAGCGACCGCAGCCCAGGTTTTACGCTGAGGGCAAGAGGTAAAGCCTCAATCGGATGCGGCTCGTGCCGGCCGCGCTCATGGCTTTGGGTCGCCCGAAGAGTTTGCCCCCCGAAGCTGGCGCAGCAGACGTATCGCCAGCCACAGCAAAAGAACCACCAGTGCGAACGCGGCGGCCGGCGCAGCCAGCGCCAAAAAAGAAACCAAGAGAGCGCCACCAAGCTCCCCGGTCGCGAGCAACGAGTTGCCAAGACCGCCGGTCAAAACAGTGGAATGAGCCCTGACCATTCCGGTCAGACCATGCGTCAGCCCGGCAATTCCGCCACCCGCAATGACGGCGGCAGTCCATTTCACCATCGGCGGCACGTCGACCATGACCGCCGCCGACGCAATCGTTCCTGCAGCAACCGCGGCCGGTGTAGCCAATGAGTTGAGCAGATTGTCTATGACAGGGATGTAATAAGCCGAGATTTCCGCACCTGCCGCAACACTAAGCATTATCAGCGCCGGCAGCGTGCCGAGCCACGCGAAGCTGTTGTCGAGCGAGAGATGTCCGGTATAAGCGGCGCCGCTCATAACGAGCATGGGCAAAAATACTCGAAAGCCGGTCGCAGCGGCCAGCGCGATGCCAAGCACAATCGATAACGCGAACTCTGGCATGCCAGCACCTTGAAGCTGACTTTTAGCTAGTTGTTGTTCTGATCTCTGTAAAGACGAGAGTAGGGCACAAAAATCGGCGCGTAGCTATACTCAACAGCCGCCCACCGCACCTCCACAAGACGCGGGCCTGATGAGCCGGCCGTGAGGTAACTTATCGCCAACCGCGTTTCGCAGCTCTGGCCACGTTTGAACTAATCCGAAGTTTGCACCGGCGAGTTGAGCAACCGTCTGATATGATTCACAATTCTCAAAAATCGACGTTTTCGCTGCTGAACACGAAGTTCTCTGCACCTGAGCTGCTCGGGTCGTGGGGCGAAATTGACGGTTTTGACAGGCGTCAGTGTCCGACTGGAGCGGGCCCGCCAAGCTTCACCTTGCGCAGGGTCAGCGCGAGCGGCACAGCGGCCAAGGAAATCAGCATTAGCAGCCAGAACACATCGATGTAGCCGAGATAGGCTGCCTGGGTCTGCATCTGCTGGCCGATCCAGCCAACAGCCTGTTGCTGCGCGTGTGCGAGCGAACTGCCCTGAGCCACGAAGTAGTCCGTCGCTTTTTTGAGCGTGTGCCGGTATTGGACGGTCGACGGGTTTACCAGTTCGACCAATCGGCTCTGATGAAACTGCTGGCGGTGCCAGAGCACGTTGGTGGCAAGCGCGATCCCGATCGAGCCGCCGGTATTGCGCGCGGCGTTCAGCAAGGCGGAGGCCAGGTCGGTCTTGCTGCGCGCAACCCCGTCATACGCGGCGGCAATGACCGGGAGGAAGATCAAGGGCAGCCCGATGCCGAGATAGATGCGCGAGACGGCTAAGTACCAGAAGTCGGTATCAGCCGTGACCCTGGTCATAGCGTAGATTGCGAACGCAGTGATCGCGGCGCCGATCGCGATCAGGATGCGCGGCTGCACCTTCCCGGAAAGGCTGCCGACCACCGGCATCATGACTGCAGTGACCAGTCCGCCCGGCGAGAGCACGAGGCCCGCCCATGTGGCGGTATATCCGAATTCCTGCTGCACCAGCTGCGGCAGGAACTGGGTGGTCGCAAGCAGGATGCCGCCGCTCGCCAGCATCACAATGAAAGAGGAGCCGAACTGGCGCGTTCCGATGATGCGAACGTCGATGATCGGATTACGGCGGCTGAGCTCCCATGGAATCATGAGCACGAAGGCGAGCGCGCAGATGAGGACGGCCGCGACGATAAAGGGCGAGGCGAACCAGTCGTCCTCAAGGCCGCGGTCAAGCGCGAGTTCGAGCGCGCCGAGAAAAGTGGCGATCAGCACGAAGCCGACCAGATCGAAGCCGACCCGCTGCTGCTTGAAGCGCCTGTGCTCTTCGCGCGCGGCGGGGGACTCTTGGAAGAGCGCGGAAATGAGCGCGATGGTTGCGATCCCAACCGGAGCGTTGATGGCAAAACACCACTGCCAGGAAAAATTGTCGGCGAGCAAACCGCCGAGCGTCGGCCCGACCACGGGGGCTACGACGACTGCGATGCCGAACAGCGCAAAACCCTGACCCCGCTTCTCCGGTGGAAACGAATCCGCCAAAATCGACTGCGAGACTGGCACCATGCCGCCACCGGCGAGACCTTGCAGCAGACGAAACAAGAGCAGCGCCTGAAGATTGGGCGCAAAGCCGCACAGCAGCGAGCTGACGGTGAACAGCGACAGGCACGCCAGAAAGAACGGCTTGCGGCCGAACCGCTGCGCCAGATAGCTGCTTGCGGTCAGGCTGACGGCGTTGGCCACGAGGTAGGTAGTCACCACCCAGGACGCTTCATCCTCGCTCACGCCCATGCCGCCGGCGATGTAGTTCAGCACCACATTGGCGATCGTGGTGTCGAGCACTTCCATGAAGGTGGCGAGCGCGACCAGTAGAGCGATCAGCCACGGATTGGTGGCGGCGCTGCTCGCCGCAGCGCGAGCTCGCGCGGCGGTTACGGCGGCGCTCATAGCCGAGCGTGCGCATCGAACCAACCTTCGAGCCGTTTATAAAGCGGTGGGTTCGGGTTTGTCCGCACCGCTGCCTCGACGGACATGCCAGGTCCGAGGGCCACATCGGCGGGCGGGTTGGCGATGATGATCTTGACGGGCACGCGCTGCACGATCTTCACCCAATTGCCGGTCGCATTCTGCGGCGGCAGCAGCGAGAAGGCCGTGCCTGACCCGGGTTGCACACTGGCGACATGTCCGTGAATGGTGCGGCCCGAATAGGCGTCGATGTGGATGGTCACGGGCTGCCCAGGCCGCATCTGATCGAGCTGCGTTTCCTTGAAGTTCGCCGTGACCCAGATCTGATCCGGGACAAACATCGTCAGCGTCGTGCCGGGCTGCGCGTATTGACCGACGGCGGCGCTCAGGCTGACGACGCGCCCCGCTTGATCTGCCTTGACGACGGTATGATCGAGGTTGAGCTGCGCGGTATCGACGTTTGCTTGATCGAGGGCGACAGTGGCCTGATTCTGCTGCACCACGTAGACCTGATCCTCGGCCTGCTGCCCGGCGATCGACCTCTGGCGCAGCAGCGTCTGATACCGGGCGAGGTCCATCTGCGCCTGCTTGAGTACAGCTTGATCATGCGCGAGCTGCGCCTTGGCTTGGTCGACCGCGATACGGTAGTTTCGATCGTCGATGCGCGCGATCACGGCGCCGGCGTCGACGTGCTGGTTGTCGGTCACCGGCACGGCGGTGATGTAGCCGGAGACCTGCGGTTCAATGGAAAAGTGCCGCGCCGCGATGAAGGCGTCGTCGGTCGTTTGGAAATGCCCGGCATTGTCCCAGTACAGATAGCCGGCCGCGGAAACCGGAATAAGGACAATGAGCCCGAGCACAAAAGCGAGCCAACGCCGGCTCGAGCGGCGGCGGCCGGGCGGCTTGTGTTCGGCGTCCGCCTCGTGCTCCGGGATCTGATCCCCGTAGAGCGGCGGCGACCTGACAATGCGGCCCTCAGCGGAGGGCTCTTCTTGCGTCGCAGGCTCCCGCGCCCGGACGGAGTCCTCGTTCTGGGCGGCATCAGCCGGCCGCTGGTCATTGTCGTCTGCCTTCGGCGATCTGGATCGGGAGGACTTCGACCGCGGGCGCTCCAGCAGCTTTTCCTCACCGGCCTGCCACTCCCCTACGTCATCAAAGGTCACCTTGCGCCTCCGCCTTTAGCCAAAATCCTGCCACAAATAAAACGAAACGGTTTTGTTTCTTTACTTAGGTCGCTTCCTGCGTTAGGTCAAGAGGCGCGCCGCCTTTCGGCGGTCCCGGGCGGATGCAGTCGCGAGAACGTCAGGATCGCGCCATGGGTACGATGCGAGCGAAGAAAACAGCGGTCCGCGGGCGCCCTGCCGTGCGCATCGGGCGGCCGCCGCGGGAATTGGCCGGAGAGGTAGACGCCCGCATTCTGGACGCCGCGCGGCGGGTCTTTCTGGAGCGCGGGTTGGCAGGCGCCAGCATGGATGAGATCGCCCGCCTCGCTTCCGCCGGCAAACCTACCATTTACGCCCGATTTGCCAGCAAGGAGGCGCTATTCACCGCCGTGGTGATGCGCAACGTTGCTGCCGCGGGCGCCAGATTTGAAGGTCATATTCCGGCCGGGGCTACCATTGACGAGCGCCTCACTGGCCTGGGCATAACCGTCCTGAATTGGGTTTTAGGCGGCGACACCGTCGATTTGATGCGGGTAGCCATTTCCGAAGCTGCCCGATTCCCGGATCTCGCAACCACCGTGCACCGCATGGCACGCCAGCGCGCCGAGGAGACCGTAGCCCGGCTCCTGGGTGAGGCCGCGCAATCGGACTCGCTCCACGCCCTGCCGGCATTCGCGCCAGACCGGCTTGCTGCCACAACACAATTCTTTACGGGCTTAATCTTCTTGCCGGTGATCATCCGCGCCCTGTTCGGCGAAAAGCTCAAAGTGCTGCGCGCGGAGATCGGTCCGCATGTGGCCCGCAGCGTTGCTTTCTTTCTCGACGCCTGCCGTCAGGGCGGTGTCACCCGATCGCAGGTGTAAGCCGCGCAGCCTAGAGAGCGCTGGAGGGCGCCGGGTACCGAATTGTGCGGCATGTCCTTCGCTCCTGAGAGCGGTCCCCAGCCTGATGCTATGGATGATCATCGCGAGCTGCAGTTGCGCATGGGGCCGGCTGCTCGCTGTTTTCGCGCTGTTTGCCGAACAGCAAGGCGGCACCGACGCATCACCGAGCCTGGCCGGACGGCAATGCCTTCGTCACGGCGGCCGAGCAGAAAAGCTTCACCAGGGCGGCCGAGCCGCTGGTCTGTCGCCGGCGCGCGTGAGCAAAATGGTGCGCAGTCTCGAGAACGGGGTGCGGCTGGGCGAGCATACCGGCGGCGGATCAGCCGCCTGCGGCGCCATGTCGGGCGCGGGCTTTGGCAAACGTCCTTGGGCGAGGGCTCCGGCCAATGGACCGCGGAGCGTCGCGGCTGCCGACGGCCGCGGCCGCGGCCGCGGGAAAATCGGCCGCGGGCCATTCGGTCGCCGAGACCGCTGTTAATTGGAGGCATGCAATGACCTGCCGCATCATCGCTTTGACCGCGATCATGTGGGCCGCCATTTGGGTGGCGCCCTACATCTACGCCGTCCACAATCTGATTGCTTGGCGCTAGGACACAATCTCGCCGGGAGAGAACGCCTCGCGAAAAACGGGAGCGCGCCTTGGTCGCAAGGGTAGGCTAAAATTTCCGAAGCGGATCCGGATGGAGCGCCTACGACGCCACGCAGCGGCGTGCTGTTGGCATCCTGATTTATGCGAACGAGGAAACTGCTGCGATCGACGGCGCACCGCGTTTAAGGCGAGCAGGATAGGAGCGGTCCTGCGGCCTGATGCTTCGCGCGCTCACTCATTGGCCAGCTTGAACAGTCGCCGCGCATTGCCGCGGCCGATCTTGGCCCGATCGTTCTCGCTGATCGGGCAATTGTCGAACCAGGTGGCGGCGTGATCGATGTTCTCGAACGGCCAGTCGGTCGAGAACATGATGCGATCGGCACCGATTTCCAGCATGGCGTTGATCAGCGCCTGGGTGCGGAAATTGCCGGACGTGGTGAGATAAAAATTGCGGCAGAAATATTCGGACAGCCGCTGCTTCGCCGGCCACCTGTTGCGATTGGGGATCCAGGCATTGGCGTTGTCCACGCGCCACATCGCATAGGGCAGATTTTCGCCCATGTGGCCGAGAATGATCTGCAGGCGCGGATGCGCGTCGAACAGCCCCGAAGCCATCAGCCGCAGCGAGTGCACCGCCGTCTCCTGACCGAAGGCCCAGATCGGCCCGAGCAGCCACGGATGGCCGTCATAAATGCGCGCGTCGCGCGACAATGGGTTGCGGGGGTGCAGATAGAAGGGCACGTCGAGCCGCTCGACCATAGCCCAGAACGATCGGTATTGCGGCAGGTCGTAATAGACCACGGTCTCCACGTCGCCGACCTGGGAGAAACCATTCACCAGCGCGCCGCGAAAGCCCAAGTGCTTGACGCAGCGTTCGAGCTCGCGCGTGGCGAGCTCCGGGTCCTGCATGGCGAGCGCGGCGAGGCCCTGAAAGCGACCCGGGCGCTTACGCACCTGCTCGGCGAGGTAGTCATTGGCTTTGCGCGCGATCTCGTCGGCGCGCGTCTTATCGGGAATCGCCTGCACGGCGGGCGCGTTGAGGGATAAGAGCATCATTTCGATGCCGTACTCGTCCATAAGCGCGAGCCGCCGGCCATGAATATCGGCGTTGCGCGCGGCCACTTCCTTGCGCACCGGCTCCGGAAAGTAGCCCATCGAATCGGCGGCGGTTTCCTCGATCGCAAAATGCTCCTCGAGTGCGATCTTGCCCTGCATCGTGCCTCCGCGTGCGTTCGCTGCTCGTTAAACCTTTAACGGCGATCTTAACACGGCACCTTAGCCGCGCCAGCCGCCGCGTCTCTTCGAGCGCGCTGGCGGCCGCGGGCTCGGCAGCCGATCGCGAGCGCGCCGGGACTAGGGCGCTTGCTCGAGAACACGCGATTTTCCGCGGCTGCGGCGATTGGCCAACGACGCATGCCGGTTTGCGTTTATAGCTCCCGCAGAGCGACTGTTCGATCTGCCGTCGATGATCGTCGTCGCGATGAGCTGTTAAATGCGCGCACGGGCTGGCGCGACCTTCTTGGTGCCAACCTTATCTCTGGGGCGAGAAGCGCCTATATGTGCGGCGTTGCGCGCACGGGGACTCTGTTTCGGACGCCGCTCCGGCCGTCTCGACTGCGGCTGTTCTCGTGCAGCCAGCAAAGGAGCGCTGCTATGAGCATCACTGCACTCATTGTCCTGGCCATCATCGTCCTTGTCGTTGTCTGGGCGATCGGCTCCTACAATGGACTGGTAGCCATGCGACAACGTGTCAACGAGGCGTTCGCCGACATCGACGTTCAGCTGCGCCAGCGCCACGACTTGATACCTAACCTCGTGGAAACCGTAAAAGGCTATGCGGCGCACGAGCGCGGCACGCTCGACGAGGTGGTCAAGGCGCGCAATGCGGCGGTTTCGGCCCAGGGGCCAGCGCAGCAAGCCGCGGCCGAAAATGCGCTCACGGGCGCGTTGCGCCAAGTCTTCGCGCTCTCAGAATCCTATCCCGATCTGAAGGCCAACACCCAATTCCAGCAACTGCAGGCGGAATTGAGTGATCTGGAGAACAAGATCGCCGCTTCGCGCCGCTTCTTCAACAATGCGGTGCAGGAGTACAACACCGGGATTCAGCGCTTTCCCGCCGCTTTGTTCGCCGCATCGTTCGGCTTCGCACCGAAGGACTTTTTCGATTTGGGCAGCGATCGCCAGGCCGAGTTGCAGGCACCACAGGTCAAGTTTTAGCTGCCTTATTCGCCGCCTCGGCGAGGCAGCGAACGGAGTTGACAAACACCATCGCATTCACCTGGGGCCGCCTCTGCAAAACCCTCCCCCCGTGATTTTGCGGCTGGCAGCCGCGCCCCCGGAATAAAATCGTACCATGGCTGCTTACGGTCTCTACACACATATCGAATCAAACCGGCGCCGCTCGATCGCGCTTCTCATCGGCCTGTTCCTCTTGGTCTACGTGCTGGTTTATGCGGGCGCGTTGGTCGCTGCGGCGATGTCGATCAATGCCGATCTCGATACGCTGCTGCAATTGGCCTTCCGCGATCTGATCAGGGCGGTGCCGTATGCCACGATCGGCACCGCACTCTGGATCGTCATCGCCTATCATTTCCACCAGAACATGATCGACGCGCTGACCGGCGGCCAAGAGGTCACGCGGATGGAGGAGCCAAGACTCTACAACATTTTGGAAAATCTCTGCATCTCCCGCGGCATCAAGATGCCCAAGCTCAAGATCATCGATACCGACGCGCTTAATGCCTTCGCCACCGGCATGAACGAGAAGCAATATTCGGTCACGGTCACCACTGGGCTTCTGCGATGTCTCGACGATGCCGAAGTCGAATCCGTGCTCGGTCACGAATTGTCACATATTCGCAACGGCGACGTGCGCATGATGGTGACCGCCGTGATCATCGCCGGCGCGATCGCTTTCGTCGCTGAGCTGGTCGCGCGCCTGTGGTTCTATAACGGCTTCAGCTTCGGCCGTTCGCACTCCGATGAGCGCGGAGGGGGCGGTGGTGCGGGGGTCGCCATCTTGATCGCAATCGTGCTGCTTGTCGTCGCCTACATCTTATCGTTCCTTATTCGCCTAGCGCTCTCGCGCCAGCGCGAATACCTGGCCGATGCCGGATCCGTGGAGCTCACGCAAAATCCCGACGCCATGATCTCAGCGCTGCGCAAGATCGAGGGCCGCGGCGAATTGCCGGATGCCACCTCGGCGGTGATGGAAATGTGCGTCGACAATCCGCGCGAAGGTTTCGGCGAGCTGTTCGACACCCATCCAAGCGTGGAAAACCGGGTCGCCGCGCTGGTCAAATATGCTGGTGGCCACGATCCCGGTCCGCTCGCGCTTTCTGAAGAAGAGATCGAAGGCGGTCAGTCCGAGCCGACGCCCGCGGACGGCCCCTGGGGCCGCTCGGAAGATGGCGACGAGCGTGGTCCGGCGCCAAAGGGCGCGCCCGCATCCGAAACGCCTGCCGGTCCGTGGGGACCCCACAGCACCTAGGCGGAAAAACCGCGGTTTTATCGTGTGGCAATTGGCCCAAGCCGAAGGGCGGCAACGGGCACCACTTGGCCAAACCGCCGCAATCGGGCTTCCGAACTTGGCTGTGCTATAAGAAATGGTTTGGCGAATACGACGCACTCGGCTAGGCCGCTTTGGCGCCCATTTGTTGGAGGACGCCGGCTTCGCGCCGTGTCAGCGATGACACAACGATGGCAACGCCAGCAGTTATTCTGGTCGGGCCGGATGAGGTGGCGTCGGCAAAAGCAGAGTTTCGCGCACTCTGCTCGATTATTTCACTGCTCATCACAGCCGCACGCGCGCTTTCGATGCGGCAGCGCCGATAGCACGCTCAAGCGCTTTCATCCGGAGGTCCAGCGACGTCGTGGCCGAAAGAACCGTTTCAACCTACGATCAGGCCACACACTCCAGTTCCTTTAAGAAACTCAAGGAGGCGATCAGATCACGGTCCCCAAGCTCAATGAAATGGCCGACGAGCAGCTGGAGTCGCTCCGGTGTCGTTTCTCCCTGGCCAAGGCGGCCTAAGGCGAATCGGCGAATTACTCGTTCGTGCTGCGCGGCTATGTCCGCCGGATCGACGGCATCTTCACCGAATTTCGCGAGTTCGAGATTTGCGGCAGTTGATGCGACGGCTCAGCTACGTGCTCGCCGCGCGAAGGCGCGGGCCGCGCCGCATGCCGCCGGTATGACGCCAATCGTCGCAGCCAAGAATGCCGCACTGCGCGAACGCTGGATCGCAAAGAACTGGCTCGACGGCTTCGCGCGGCGCTGCTCCTGGATCAACAACAACCCTGCCGCCCGGTGCCCACATTTTCAAAAATCGGAACTGCAAGTTCGGCGCCGCGTTATAATGGATCTCTCACGACGCAGACCTGGGCGCGACCATGATGCACTGGTTCAAGAACAATATGCCCATTGTCTGGTGGTGGGTGGCCTTGATTGCCGGCTCGGCGATTGTTTTTGCTGCGAGCCGCGGCACGGGCTTTGCGCAGTTCGGCATCGGTCTCTTGAGCGCCTCGCTCGCGCTGCTCGTCGCCATGGCAATATTTGAAATAATTTGGCAGCTGGCGGCAAAATCGCTCGGTCCTTCGGACGGCGAGGCCGCCGGCAAACCGCGGCCGCGCGGACAGTAACGCACTCAATTGGCCGATGCATATCGATCGGCGTGTGCACGAGCGATGCTCCAGTGGGGTTGACCTGGAAGGCTAATGCCCTTCGAAGCTGATCAGCGTACGCACCGGCACGCCGAGTTTCTCGATCTTCTTGGCACCGCCGAGTTCCGGCAGGTTGATGATGAAGCACGCGGCGAGCACATCGGCTCCTATCCGCTTGAGCAACTTGACGGCGGCCTCGGCCGTACCGCCGGTGGCGACCAGGTCATCGACCAGGATCACGCGCTCGCCGCGCATCACCGCATCCTCGTGCATCTCCATCTCATCGATGCCGTATTCCAGCGAATAGCCGATGGAGACGCGCTTGAACGGAAGCTTGCCCTTCTTGCGGATGGGAACGAAGCCGGCCGAAACCTGATGAGCGACGGCACCGCCGAGAATGAATCCGCGCGCCTCGATGCCGGCGACCTTGTCGATTTTGCCGCCGGCCCAGGGCTGCACCAGCTCATCGACGGCGCGGCGAAAGGCCCGCGCGTCGCCAAGCAGTGTCGTGATATCGCGAAAGATGATGCCCGGCTTGGGATAATCCGGAATCGAACGGATCGCGGCCTTTAGATCATTCTCCAACCCGGCACTGGTCATACCTGGAGCCCCTGTTGCCCGCCCCGCGCCGGCGATGGTCAGCGCTGGTACTCCGGCCCCGGCCGCGGCTGCTCCAGTTCGGGGTGCGCCTCGACCTCGTGCCACACCTTCTTCTTGGTGAAATAGAGAAGGAGCGTCAAGGCTATCAGGTAGATCATCACCTGGAAGCCGAGCCGCTTGCGTTCATCGAGCTTTGGCTCCGCCACCCACATCAGGAAGGCGGCGACGTCGCGGCCGTACTGGTCGACCGTTTCCGGCGTGCCGTCGGTGTACTTCACCTGCCCGTCATGCAGCGGCGGCGGCATCTTGAGGGCGTGGCCGGGGAAATATTCGTTGTAATAGGTGGCCGGCGGCAGCGCGAATCCGGCAGGCGTCTTGGTGTAGCCGTTGAGCAGGGCGTGGATGTAATCGGGCCCCTGCTCCTGATACATTGTGAAGGCGTCGATGATAAACCAAGGGAAACCCTCGTCATAGGTGCGCGCCTTGGCGAGAGTGGACATATCCGGGGGCAGTCCGCCACCGAGCGCCGCGCGCGCCGCCTGATCGTTGGCGAAGGGCGGCGGGAAATAGTCGGCAATCTTGCCGGGGCGCTTAAACATCTGGCCCTGATCGTTCGGCCCGTCGGTGACCTGGAAGCCGGAGGCGATCGTGGCCGCCTGCGCCGCGGTGAAGCCAGGGCCGCCGGAATCGGCGAGGTTACGGAAGGACAGCAGCGTCATGCTGTGGCAGGTCGAGCAGACCTCGCGATAGATCTTGAAGCCGCGCTGCAGTTGTTGCGGGTCGTACTGGCCGAATGGCCCCCAGAACGACCAGTGTTGCAGCGGCGGCGCCGCCGCCTCTATCTGGGCCTGCGCGCTCGGCGCCATCATACTTGACAGCGCGGCCGCGAGCACAAACGCGGTGCTGATGCGGTTGAGCATTCCCCTGCCCCTCACGAAACTTTCCTGCCGGACGGCAGCGGTCCCGACGCGCCGGCTGGAAGGCCTTTACGCAGCACCGATTCAGAGATCGAATTCGGCAGCGGCTTGGTTCTCTCGAACAAGCCCAGAAGCGGCAGGATGATGAAGAAAAACCCGAAATAATAGGCCGCCAGCAAGCGTGCTGCGATCACATAGCCGCCGACCGGCTCCTGCGAGCCGAGATAGCCAAGCCCGATTACTGCGGCAAAAAAGATCAGCAGAAATTGCCGGTAGAGCGGCCGGTAGTTCGCCGAGCGCACAGGCGAGGTGTCGAGCCACGGCATGAAGGCGAGCACGATGATCGAGGTGGCGAGCGCGATCACGCCAAGGAGCTTGTTCGGGATCGCGCGCAGGATCGCGTAGAACGGCAGATAGTACCATTCCGGCACGATGTGGGTCGGCGTCTGGCTCGGATTGGCCGGAATATAATTGTCCGCATGGAGCAAATAGTTCGGAATGTAGAAGATGAACCAGGCGAAGAGGATGCAGAAGACACCGATAAAGAAGGCGTCCTTGACGGTTGCATAAGGAGTAAATGCGACCGTGTCCTTCTCGCTCTTCGGATCCACCCCGGTCGGATTATTCTGGCCGGCCATGTGCAGCGCCCAAATGTGCAGCACGACCACGCCGGCAATCACGAATGGCAACAGGTAGTGCAGCGAATAGAAGCGGTTGAGCGTCGGATTGCCGACGGCAAAACCACCCCAGAGCCAAGTGACGATCGGATCGCCCACGCCAGGAATGGCCGAGAATAAGTTGGTGATGACGGTCGCCGCCCAGAAGCTCATCTGCCCCCAGGGCAGCACGTAGCCCATGAAGCCGGTGACCACCATCAACAGAAAGAGGATCACGCCGAGAATCCATAGCACCTCGCGCGGCTCCTTGTAGGAGCCGTAATACATGCCGCGGGCGATATGGATGTAAACGGCAACGAAGAAGAACGAGGCACCGGTGGCGTGGATATAGCGCAGCAACCATCCGAAATTGACGTCGCGCATAACGCCTTCGACGGAGTTGAAGGCGAGGTTGACGTTCGGCGTGTAGTGCATCGCCAGCACCACGCCGGTCACGATCTGCACGCCGAGCATGAAGGTGAGAATACCTCCGAACGTCCACCAATAGTTTAGGTTGCGCGGCGTCGGATAGGTGATGAACGAGGAATAGACGAGGCTCGCGATCGGCAGCCGCCGTTCCATCCACTTCATGAACGGGCTGGTCGGCTGGTAGCTGGGATATCCGCTCATTAATCAAGCCTTAGATCGAAACCTTTAATGAACCCTGGGCTCAGCCGAAGCCGGTGAGCAGGACGGAAGTCGCAGCGCGCTGGATCCGCCTTTGCGATCGAACTCCACCGTCACGACCCTTCGTGTTGCCGCTCAACCATCCGCAGCTGGCAGGCCCCGCCTCTCCATACCGTCCTCCCGGTCTGAGAGGAGATAGGACAGGGCAGCGGATGTTTCGATCGCACCGGCCTGGGGAAGGTCGGCAGCGATGCTACCGGCGGCTGTCTATTGGCATCCTTGTCCGTAGAGTGCAAGTCTCGCGTCAGATTGCCCCAGACCCGATGCGCATCGCCCTCTATCAGCCCGACATCCCGCAAAACACCGGAACCATCTTGCGGCTGTGCGCCTGCCTCGGCATCGAGGCGCACCTGATCGCGCCAGCCGGCTTTCCGATGTCGGACCGCGCGTTCCGCCGCGCCGGCATGGATTACCTCGATGCGGTGACGATCGTGCGCCACGTTTCGTGGCCGGCCTTTTGCGGCTGGCAGCAGGCGCAGGGTTGTCGTCTGGTGCTGTTCACGACGGCAGCGGAACGTTCCTACCTCGATTTCCGCTACCGGGCAGACGATGTGCTCCTGCTCGGCCGCGAATCAGCCGGCGTCCCGCCGGAGGTGCACGCGGCCGCCGACGCCCGGCTCGTCATCCCGATGCGCCCCGGCCTGCGCTCGCTTAACGTCGCGCTCGCGGCCGCCATGGTCGTCGGCGAGGCGCTGCGGCAGACCGGCCAAATGGGAACAGAGCCCAGACTTTGAATCGCCGGTATATTATCGCAATATACAGGCATGCTCGACTTTGGGCGACTTGTCGCCTTCTCTCCAAACACGCGGAAACACATTCATTATCCAAAGCCGAGGCCGAAGGGGCCTTTGCCGACTCAAGGCTTCTTGATCGTGGAGGATGTCGGCACGGTCAGGACGAGCCGCGTCGTCAAGCCCATAGGCCGGAGCCTTGGCGGCCGTTTGCTGCACGTGACGTTCACCCTGTTTCCCGGTCAAACGAGAATTCATCAACGTGCGGCCAGCGGAAAAGGTCGACGGCAAGCAATGCCCGTCGAACGCGACCTGCGGTGATGGGCGACGCTCTGAGCGAAGATCGCAAAGCGCGCGCGCGCGCCTGGTTCGAAAGTCTGCGCGACCAGATCGTGGCAGCATTCGAGGAACTCGAGGACGCGCTGCCGGCAAGCGCGCCGCTGGCGGATCGCCCGCCAGGGCGATTTAGCTGCGCGCCGTGGAGCCGCGCTGACCATAGCGGCGCACCCGGCGGCGGTGGCGTGATGGCGATGATGAAGGGCCGCGTCTTCGAGAAAGTGGGTGTCCACGTTTCCACCGTGTTCGGCGAATTTCCACCGGAATTGCGCAAGGAGATCCCTGGCGCCGCCGACGATCCGAGCTTCTTCGCCACCGGCGTTTCGCTGATCGCGCATATGCACAACCCGCACGTTCCCGCCGTGCACATGAACACGCGCTACGTCGTCACAACCAAAGCGTGGTTCGGCGGCGGCGCCGACCTCACGCCGCTGCTCCAGGCCCGCCGCAGCCAGCACGATCCCGACACCATCGCCTTTCACGCCGCCATGAAGGCGGCGTGCGCCGCGCACGCCCGCGTCGCGCCGTATGAAAAATTCAAGGCCTGGTGCGACGACTATTTTTTGCTCAGGCACCGCGGTGAGATGCGCGGCATCGGCGGCATTTTTTACGACTGGCTCGATAGCGGCGATTTTGCCGCCGATTTCGCCTTCACCCAGGAAGTCGGACGCGCCTTGCTCCGCATCTACCCGGACCTGGTGCAAAAAAATTTCGCCAAGCCCTGGAGCGAGGCCGAACGCGAGGAACAGCTCGTGCGGCGTGGTCGCTACGTCGAGTTCAACCTGCTCTACGACCGCGGCACCATTTTCGGCCTGCGCACCGGCGGCAATGTCGAGTCGATCCTCTCCTCGATGCCCCCAGTCGTGAAGTGGCCGTAGCGACCACGATCATCGCACCGCGACGTAAACCATCATGCCTCCACCGATAATGACCACCGCGTCGAGGATCGCCGTGTGTACGCACATCGGCAGGCGCTCGACAATCATCTTGGCGAGAAACGTACAGCCAAAGCCGATGATCCCGATCACGAGACCGACCGTCAGCACGGTGGAGGTGATCGCGCCGGCGACGCCGAATACCGAGAGCTTGATGACCCCCATGGCGACCGAGATCATGGCGTCGGTGGCGATCACGGCTGCGCCTTCCAGACCGGCGGCCATCAAGAGCGACAACATGATCACGCCGGCTCCGGTCGTGCCCCCCACCAGGATGCCCCAAAGGGCCGCGCCCGCCGCGTAGACCTTATGGCTCAGATCCTAACAACCCGCGGCCGTAGAGCGCCGCGCCGCGGCCGGACAAGAGCGTATAGAGCCAGGCGCCGAACACCCAGGTCGGCAGCGCGCAGGCGAGCGCCGATCTGCGCCCGGGGCACGGCGGCGGCGAAAGGCGAAAATCCGCGCAGAATTGGTGGACATGGCCGAAATCGCGATAATCGGCACGACCGGAGCGGCGCCGACGAGCGGCACCAGGACCAGCGGCATCAGCGCGCCGGTGCCATAGCCGGCGATACCGCCGGTGATTCCGGAAAACCCGGCCAAGCCCACGATCAAGGCGAACTGCGTCACGGAGACGTCGGGGACAAGCGGCATCAGCAGGATCCGCAGGATTCGGCCGTTGACTAAAAGCTGTTCTATTACGAGAAAAGGCGCAGAGGCCGGCACGCGTGCTGCCGCCGGAAGCGACGGTGACGGAGTTTGGGATGGACCTTGGGATCGCCGGCCGCAAGGCCATTGTTTGCGCCTCCAGCCGAGGGCTCGGCCGCGCCTGCGCTGAGCGCCTGGCCGAGGCCGGCTGCGAGGTGGTGATCAATGGCCGCAACGGCGAACAGCTGGCCGCCTCCGCCGAGGAACTGCACAAGGCCACCGGCGCCAAGATCATTCCCGTAATCGCCGACGTTGCCTCGCCCGAGGGGCAGAAGGCCTTGTTCGCCGCCTGCCCGGAGCCCGACATTCTGGTCAACAACAATGCCGGTCCGCCGTTTCGCGACTTCCGTGAGCTCGACCGGCAAAAGATGATCGACGGCGTCGTCGCCAACATGATCGTGGCGGTGGAGCTCATTCAGAAGGCGATCGACCCGATGCTCGCCAAAAAATTCGGTCGCATCGTCAACATCACTTCTGGTTCAGTAAAAATGCCGCTGGCCGGCCTCGATCTGTCGTCCGGCGCGCGGGCCGGGCTCACTGCCTTCCTCGCCGGCATCGCGCGCACCATCGCGGCGTCGAATGTAACCATTAATTTCATTCTGCCCGGCACGTTCGAAACCGACCGGCTGCGCTCCAATATCCAAGCGACCGCCAAGAACAAAGGCATCAGCTGCGAGCAGGCGCGAGCGGAGCGTATGGCTACGGTGCCGGCAAACCGGTTCGGCGAGCCCGACGAATTGGGCGCAACGTGCGCGTTTTTGTGTTCCGCGCATGCCGGCTATATCACGGGCCAAAATTTTTTGATCGACGGCGGCGTCTTTCCGGGCGCCTTCTAAATTAAGGAGATTCTCATGAAACTCGTCCGCTACGGCGCGCCCGGCCGTGAGAAGCCCGGCCTCATCGATGCGCAGGGGCGCGTGCGCGATCTGTCCAAAATCGTGCCGGACATCGCCGGCGACGTGCTCTCGCCCAAGGGCCTCGCCAAGCTGCGCAAGCTCAATCCGGAAAAATTGCCGCTGGTGAAAGGCAAGCCGCACATCGGCCCATGCATCGGCAAAGTCGGCAATTTCATCGCCATCGGCCTCAACTATTCCGACCACGCCGCGGAGGCCGGCATGCCGATCCCGAAAGAGCCGATCATCTTCAACAAGGCGCCGAGCTCGATTTGCGGCGCGTACGACGACACCATGGTCCCGAAAGGGTCGTCCAAGCTCGACTGGGAAGTGGAGCTCGGCATCGTCGTCGGCAGCCGCGCGCGCTACCTCGCCAAGGACAAGGCGCTCGATGTGGTCGCCGGTTACTGCCTCGCCAACGACGTCTCCGAGCGCGTCTTTCAGCTCGAGCGGGCCGGCCAGTGGACCAAGGGCAAGGGCTGCGAAACCTTCGGCCCGTTGGGGCCCTGGCTCGTCACCAAGGACGAGATCAAGAATCCACAGAACCTCGACATGTGGCTCGACGTCAACGGCGAGAAGCGCCAGCGCGGCAACACCGCGACCATGATCTTCGATTGCCGCCACCTGGTGTGGGCCTGCTCGCAATATTTCGTCCTCGAGCCAGGCGACGTGATCATCACCGGCACGCCGCCCGGGGTCGGCATGGGCATGAAGCCGGAGCCGCAATTCTTGAAAGCCGGCGACGTGGTCAGCCTCGGCATCGAGGGTTTGGGCGAGCAGCGGCAGAAGGTGGTGAAGTTCAAGACCTGATGCAAGCCTCCGCCGATGGCTTACATCCCTCGGCGCCGCGTCCTCAAATCGCACTCGCGCATGGGGCGCCCCGTTGCGGGCACCCGTAATCACGCCATCCAAGCCGCTCAGCTACTGACTAAAGATTTCCGCTGTCGCGAGAACGACGCGGAGCCAAGAGCCTTACGCTTTGCCTGTGCACCGCCCGCAGCACGATGCCGAGGAGGCGAGTCAATGCAAAAGCCTGCGGCTTCGAATTGATACAGAAATTTAGCTGCAGCATGGCGCCCGCACCTTGCGCCAACGTGCTTTTTCGGACACTAGGTGGACTGCGGGTGAACAAGCGCACAGACGCAGTGGGAGAACACGATGGGAGCGAATTTCGGCATCGCCGGAATGGACTGGCAGCAGCGGATCAATTGGGACCGCCTGCGCAAATACCGGACCGAGCGGGCACGCGAAATGATGAAAAAGCACGGCCTTGGCGCGCTCCTGTGCATGTATGATGAGAATGTCCGCTACCTGACCGGCACGCTTACCCCAGGCTGGAACAGGCTCAAGCCGGGGTTGCGCTACGCCATGCTGTGCGGCGACGGCGCCCCCATCCTGTTCGAGCAGGGCGACCTCGGTTTTCAGGTCGAACGTCATTCGCCGTGGCTTCCCAAGGAGAACGTACGCCACTCCTTCGCCTGGATCAAAGGCGCCGCCGGCCCGGCTTCGACCCAGCAGGTGAACAAATTCACCAGAGCGGTCCTGCAGGCCATGCGGGAAAACGGCGTCGCCGGCGAAAAGCTCGGCGTCGATTTCATCGACATCAATATGATAAATATTTTCCGTGAGAACAACATCAATTGGACCGATGGCATGAGCGCCATGATGGAGGCGCGTGCGGTCAAAAGCGAGGACGAGCAAGAATGTTTCCGGATCGTCGGCGCCATCGGCGACGCTACCCACTGGGAGTGCATGAAATTCCTGCGTCCCGGCATCACCGAGAACCAGGTGACCGCGCATCTGATGCAGTACCTCTATAACATTCCCGGCATGGAGGACGTCGAAGACGTGATCGTCTCCTCCGGCCCCAACACCTGGCCGAACTGGCGCAACTTTTCCGACCGCATCATTCAACCCGGCGATATCGTGTTCATGGATCTGGCCGCGCTCACCTGGAACGGCTACAAATCCTGCTATTACCGCACCTATTGCGTCGGCAAGGAGCCCACTCAGGAGCAGAAAGACACCTACGAGATCGCGCTCAAGTGGCTCTATGATTCGATCGGCGCGGTGCGGGCCGGTGCCACTACGCGCGACATCGCGCTGCAGTGGCCCTCGGCGATGGAGACCTGGGGCTACGAGGACGAAGACCAGGCCGCTGCCAATCTCTGGGGCCACGGGCTCGGGCTCGCGCAATACGACCCACCCGTGATTTCGCGCATTTGGTCGCTCGATCATCCGGTGGAGATCAAAGAGGGCATGACCTTTGCACTCGAAACCCAGCATGGAAAGAAATTCCATTACGGCGTACGCATTGAGGAAATGCTGATCGTGCACAAGGATAAGATCGAGATCGTCTCCAATTTTCCGGTCAAACAGATTACCGTGGTCGATCCGCTGCCGGGTTACGGCAATCACGTGAGATGAGGAGGACGCTGGCTTTTATTCGATCGGCTTGGATCAAAGATGCGCTCTGGGTGAGGGGGTTCGGAAAGCCGGAATTTTTGCTCAGACGCTAAATCCGCCTCGGCGCCGACCCGCTGCCCTGTGTGGGGAAGGGATTCGCACGCGAATTTCACGCCGGCGAAACTCAACATTCACGGGCTCCAGGTTCAAATGTCTCGTTTCATGCTCCCGCTCAGCGACCGCGCCGCGACCGAGGCGGACCGCGTCGGGCCGAAAGCAGCGAACCTCGCAAGGCTCGCGCATGCTGGCCTGCCGACACCGGGCGGCTTTTGCATCACGGCGGATGCCTATAACCGCCAGGTGTGCCATCTCGGCCTCGCCAACATGATCCGCGTCTACGCGGATGCGCACGAAAGCACGCAGCGCCGGCTCTCGGTCGAGATCCGGCTTGCGCTTTATCAGAGCGAGCTTGCACCGGATTTGTTGGCCGAAATTCTCCCCGCCTGGCGGCGGCAGCAAAAACCGGCCGCCGTACGCTCGTCGGCGCTGATCGAGGATCGCGCCGGTTCAAGCTTTGCCGGGCATTTCGAAAGCTTTTTGGGACTTAGTGACGACGCTGAATTCCTCACCGCTTTGCGCGCCTGCTGGGCGGCGCTATGGACCACGAAGGCGCGGCAGGAGATGGGCCTCCACGACCTCGATCCCTCAGCGACCGCCATGGCGGTCATGGTGCAACCGCTTGTGGCCGCGCGCGCCTCAGGCGGCGGTTTGAGCGAGAGCGCCGACGGACAGATGCTGCTCTCCGCCACCTGGGGCCTCGGGGCGGCGATCGCGCAAGGCGAAGTGGTTCCCGACCGCATCGTGCTCAGCCGCCACGGTTTTGTGCGCACCAACGAAGCCGGGCGCAAAGGCCATCGCCACGCCTGTATGCAGGGTGCCGGCACGCGCACCCAGGCCGTCCCGGCCGAATTGCAGCGCGCCGCGTGCCTGCAGGCCGGCGAAGCGACCGCGCTGGGCCGCCTGATGCGCAAGGCGGCGGACGTGCTCGGCACGCCGGTCGAGATCGAATGGGCGCTCGACGAGGCTGGGTGCAAGCTGCTGCAGGCGCGGGCGCTGCGCCTCGAAACGGCGCCGGTTCCGGACGAAATCTGGCTCAAGCATCCGGGCTTGTCCGGCCACCCTGCGGGCATCGGCTGGGGCAGCGGCCGCGCGGTCGTGATCAATTGCGAATGCGAGCTGTCGCGCGTGGCGCCGGGCGACATTTTGGTCACGCGCGTCGCCGGGCCGGCGCTGTCGCACATCCTGCCGCGCGTCAGCGGCGTCGTCGCCGAACTCGGCGGCTCGACCTCGCATCTGGCTTCGCTCGCACGCGAGCGCGGCATTCCCATGGTGCTTGGCGTCAACGAGGCGACACGGCGCATCCCCGACGGCGCGCAGGTCGCCGTTGACGGCATCGCCGGGATCGTGCGGTGGCTGGCTTGATGGCAAAAAAGTCCGCACGCCCGCGCATCTTCGTGACCCAGCCGGTCTCCGAGCGGGCGCTCGAGCGCCTGCGCGCGGTGGCGCGGGTGACGGTGTTTGCCGATTCGAGCCGGATCATTCCGAACCGCACCCTGATTGCCGAAGTGCGCAAGGCGGATATTCTGTTCTGCCTCCTGCACGATACAATCGACCGCGCCGTCATCGCAGCCAATCCGCATCTGCGGCTAATCGCGGCGCAATCGATCACACCTTCCAACATCGACGTCGAAGCCGCTACCGCGCGGCGCATCCCGGTGACCGTGACAGCCCCGATCACCACCGAGGCCACCGCCGACCTCACCTTCGGACTGATGCTCGCGGTCGCGCGGCGCATCCTGGAAGGCGACCGTTTGACGCGTGCGGGAAAATTTCCCGGCGGCCAGTCGGCGCATCTAATGGGCGCTTACGTGTGGGGCAAGACATTGGGCCTCATCGGCGGCGGCGGCCTGATCGGCAAGGCGGTAGCGCGCCGCGCCCACGGTTTTTCCATGCGCGTGCTCTACTGGACACCGCGCCGAAAGCCGGAACACGAAGAGCGCGAGGCCGGCCTCACCTACGTGCCGCTCGAGCAATTGCTGCGCGAATCGGACTTTGTCTCCATCCATTCGCCGCTTAACCAGGAGACCCGACATCAGATTTCCGCGCGCGAATTCGCGTTGATGAAAAAGACGGCCTACATCATCAACACGGCGCGCGGCGCCATCCTCGACGAGGCCGCCCTAGTGCGTGCGCTGCAGAAGAAGCAGATCGCCGGCGCCGGCCTCGATGTGTTCGAGCACGAGCCGAAAATCGACGCGGCTTTTAAGACAACGTTGAACGTGGTGCTCACGCCACATCTCGGCAGCGCCACCCCGGAGGTACGTGAAGCCATGGCGGGCATCGTGGTCGACAATATTCTGGCCTTTCTTGGCGGCCACAAACTGCCGAACTGCGTAAACCCGCAGGTGGCTTTGTGATGGATCACCTCTCACCGCTGAGGGGGGAGAGGTTGTCGCGCGAAGCGCGCGAGTGAGGGGCGGTGCCCCGACCGCTTGAAGCTTTGCGGCGGCGCCTTAAGCAGTGCCGACGTTCCCTCACCTTCGGTCTCGCCGCTAGCACGGGGAGAGATAAGATAGTGGAGCCCTGCCATGCCCCGCACCCTGATAGCCATTACCGACAGCCCCTTCCCCTCGCTCGAGCCGGCCAAGAAGGCGCTAACGCGGCTCGATCCTGAATACCGCACGGCCAAGAGTGCAGCGGCCGACGACATCCTCGCCGTCGCTCGCGACGCCGACGCCATCCTTGTCACCTATGCCAAGTTGCCGGGCGATCTTCTGCGACAGCTCAAGAACTGCAAAGCGATCGGCCGGTTCGGCCTCGGCGTCGACAACATCGATTTGGCGGCAGCCAGGGAGCTCGGCATCGCCGTCAATTACGTACCCGATTATTGCCTGCGCGAGGTCTCCGATCACGCCATGGCGCTCCTGCTCGCGCTCGCGCGCAAGGTGGTGGTTTCCAACGCGCTCGTGCAATCCGGCCGCTGGGAAGTGCCGCCGATCGTGCCGCTGCGACGGCTCGAGGGACAGGTGCTCGGGCTGATCGGCTTCGGCCACATCCCTCGCGTGCTCGCGCCGAAGGCCAGGGCGTTCGGCCTCAAGGTCATCAGTCACGATCCGTACGTGACGCCGGCCATCCACGCGTCGGCCGGCGTCGAGCGCGTGAGCTTCGACGATCTGCTCGCGCGCTCCGATTTCATTTCGGTGCATGCGCCGCTTTTGCCGGCGACGCGCGGCCTAATCAACGCCGCGGCTTTTGCGAAAATGAAAGACGGCGCTTTTCTCATTAACACCGCCCGCGGACCGCTCGTGGATGAGGCCGCGCTCATCGCCGCGCTCGATGCCAAAAAGATCGGCGGCGCCGCGCTTGACGTGGTGACCTCCGAGCCGCTCGGCGACGACTCGCCGCTGCTGCACCGCGACAATGTGGTCCTCACGCCGCACACCGCGTTTTATTCGGTCGAGGCCCTCGAGGAACTGCAAAGCAAATGCGCAAGCGACGTGGCGCGAGTGCTCTCGGGCGAAAAGGCGATCTACCCGATTTCGGCCTAGGACGGCGGTTGCGACAGCCAGCGGCAAGCTGCTGCTGCGGCAAACTATCGGGGGCCTGCCGATCGTGGCCTATGCCAATACTCGGCCGCGGTAAAGGCGGAGTCGGACATTTGCTGCACCTTGGGCAACGCCCCAAGGCCGTCGCTTGGCGCGCCGCCTGTCATCATGCTGCCCGACGAGTACCTCGCCCGCAACGTAGCCGCCACCACGAACGTCGATATCATCTCCAAGGCCATAGCGAACTGCACGAGCGCTTCACCGCCGCCGATAAAGCTCGTTTCGCTCGCAATGACGCTCGGTCAAAATGGATCATCTAGCTTCGTGGAATTATTGGCATTGCTATAAATCTCCTCGCGCTCGCATTCGACGATCACGCCCGACCGGGAAGACGCCTGCGGTGTCACTTGATCGCCTGCGGATTTATGGGAGAGCCGGTGGCGCCGGTGATGACGAGCGGCGCGCCGCAGAAGAAGAACTCGTAGATACCGTCCTCCGCGCAGTCCTCGGCAAGCTCCTGGAGATAGAAAATCTCGCCCATGCACAGCCCCATGGCGGGGATCACCACCCAATGCCACGGCTGGTTGGCCTCGCCGGTCTCGTTCGGCCGCATCTCTACGCCCCAGGTGTCGGAACAGATCGCCGCGATCTCCTTCTGCTGGCACCAATAGCAATTCTCGAATTTGACACCTGGCGCGTCGCCGCCTGCATAGCCGCCCCAATTCTTTTCGGACAGGCAGCGCTCCATCTGGCCGGTGCGGATGATCACGAAGTCGCCACGGCCGATCGAGACATTCTGCGCCTTGGCGCACGTGTTGAGTTCGTCATTGGAAATGCCCTCGCCATCCTGCAGCCACGGCACGCCGCGGAACCGCGCAATATCAAGCAGCACGCCGCGCCCGACCATCTTGTTCTTGGAATGCTCGATACCGAGCACATTCAGTCCCTTGGAATCGATGAGCTTGGCGTCGTAGCCGTTATAGGCTTTGTCCTCGTAGAACACGTGGCCGAGCGCATCCCAATGCGTGGCGCCTTGCACGCAAAGCGTCAGCGTGTCATCGGCGTAGCGGATCTTGTTCCAATCCTGGCGGCCCGCCACCGCATCGGTGCCGGTCGCCAGCATCTGGTGGATCGGATTGAAGCGGCCGCCGAACAGCCCGGTCTGCGGACCGTTGGCGTCGAGCGGAATGCCGAGCGCAAACACTTTGCCGCTACGAATGAGGCTTGCCGCTTTGATAATGTCGTCGGGCCGCACGTGGTTGAGCGTTCCGATCTGGTCGTCCTTGCCCCAGCGACCCCAGTTCTTGAGCTTTTCCGTCGCGTCGTCGATCGCCTGCCGGCCCACCTTGATGTCCATTCGGTCCTCCTCATGCCGGCGGTTGATTCCGCCGCGCCAACCGGGGTCGATATTGGCGCGCGCGGGGATTTTCGTCCATGAGTTCACACCATACCTCTTCACGCCTGTGGGTTAGCGAACTTGCCAGGCGAACTTAGCCATTGCATCTGCCGCCACAAATGGCTTCGAATGTGCGCGCACTTTCTATCGATGCCACTGTGCCGAGCTGGACGAGCGGTTCGGCACCAGGGGAGGACCGAGATGGCGCGCTCACGGATGTTCGCAGCACCAATCGCAGCACGGATCAGAGCATTGGTTGCAGCATTTGGGGTTTCTGTGGCGGCGATTTGCATCGCCGCCGTTCCGTCAAACGCCGCCGACGTCGTTGCCAATTGGCGTTCGGTCAAGATGCCGGCGGCGCCGGCACTCAAGCCGGTCACGCTCGATCCACGGACCACGGCGCTGCTGATGCTTGACTTTCTCCACCAGAATTGCGGCAAGCGGCCGACCTGCTTGGCAAGCCTTCCGGCGATGAAGAAGCTGCTCGGCGAAGCTCGCGCCGCCGAAGCGATGGTGCTCTATAGTGGCATCGGCACCACCACAACCGCTGACGTACTCAAGGACGTGGCGCCAATCTCCGGCGAGTCCTTCGTGCGCTCCGGCCCGGACAAGTTCATCAACACCGATCTCGCCAAAATCCTCAAGGACAGAGGCATCAGGACGGTGATCGTGGCCGGGACGGCATCGAACGGGGCGGTACTGTTCACTGGCGCCGGTGCCGCTTTTCGCGGCATGAAGGTGATCGTCCCGGTCGACGGCATGTCGGCGGTCGATCCCTTCGCCGACCTGTCCACGGCCTTCACCTTCGTGAACGCGCCCACGCTCTCGCAAGCCTCGACGCTGACCCGGACCGACATGATCAAGTTTTAGGGCAATCAGAATTCCTGCCCGGAGGAATGATCGAAATCCGGGAATAGGCCCGATATCAAAGGGGCCGCCTCGTTTTCCACGCCACATTATTAGAGGCGCTCGACATCGGCGCGGTCTGGTCCATCGCGTGCGGCCTCGCCGCCCGGCACAGAACGAACGGCGCAAACGATGCGCGAGCCCGTCGGATCTCGACCATCTTTACTGTCGTCTCGGCAAATGGATCCTCGCAACGTTCAGCCGCTTCGCTCTGCGCCGGGAGCATCGACGAGATTTGTGATTTTCACTTGGTGCGGAACAGCGGTTACTGGATCATCCGCTTAGCAGCCGCTGGCATCAGACGTGCAATCCGAACAGGTTCACCGCATTGCGCCAGCAGATTTTCTCGCGCTCCGGCTGCGACAGCGGCAGCGAATCCAGCACTTTGATCGTATCGCGGATGTAGCCCGGGCCCTTTTCCTTGTCGAACGGGCAGTCGGACGCAAACAGCACGTGGTCGGCGCCGAAGAAATCGAGCCCGCATACGGTCGCCGAGCGCGCGCCTTCCACCGCGGTATCGCCATAAAAATCCTTGAAATAATCGTAGGGTCGCTTTTTTAGCGATTTCAACAGCGCACCGTAATCCTCGTCCGAGGTGCGCACGCCGAGCTGGTCGAACGAATGAGCGACGCGACCTTCGAGATAAGGAATAACGCCGCCGAGATGATGGGCTATGACTTTCAGCTCGGGAAAACGGTCCATGATGCCGGAGAAGACGAGGCGCGCCAGTGTCACCGCGGTCTCGTAAGGCCAGCCGAGCACGCTGCAGATTTCGTACTTGGAAACCTTCTCCGTCGGGTAGTCCGGCATCTCGCGGGTGCGCGCCGGATGCAAGAGGATCGGCTTGCCGGATCTGGCAATGATCTCAAAGGTCGGCAAAAACTGCGGCGCGTCGAGCGGCACGCCATTGGCATTCGTCGCCAGCTGTACGGCCCTGGCGCCGCCGTTGAGCGCGCGCTCGGCTTCCCTGGCGGCCGCCTCGGGCGCGTTCATCGGCAACAGCGCCGACCAGCCGACGAAATGTTTGGGATGCTTGGCGGCGATTTCGCCGAGCCCGTCGTTGGCGATTTTCGCCATCTCCGGCGATTTGTCCGGCCCCCAGAGCCGCTCCAGCGGGGGCAACCCGTGCGAGAGCATTTGCGCGTAATCCGGAAACAACTCGACGATGCGCAGGCGCAGGTCGAGATCGGACAGAGCGGGAATCCCGCGCACGCGCTTGCCGAGATCCTTGGCGCCCGCCGGCGTTTCCAACAGCGCGTCGTAATAGCGCTTCGGGAAGAAATGATTGAACGCATCGATATGGCGCATGCATTTTCCTTCGTTCGCAATTTAGGGGGAACCGCCTGCTCGGCTGGACAGCGTCGTCACGGCACTGCCAGCGATTTTGCGACGGAGAACGGCTTCACAGCGCGCTTTCGCCGACCCTACGCTTGCGCCATCTGCATGATCCACGCCGCGACGGCAAACACGTCCGCGTCGCCGTCAAAATAGCCGATCACCTGCAGCCCGAGCGGCATGCCATCATCCTCAAACAGCGGCAGCGACACAGCGGGCACGCCGAGCAGCGACGCGGGCACCGCGAATTCCGGATTGCCGGTCGAGGAGAGCCCCTTCGGCGCAGCGCCGGGCGCGGCGAGGCTGACGCAGGCATCGCAGAGTGACGCAAGTTCGGCATGTACGGCGCGGATGCGCGCGCGCTCTTTAAGGTCGGCGCGGTATTCGGCGAGCGTCAGCTTGTCGTATTTTTCCGTGCGCTGTCTGGTGATTGGGCCGAGCTTGCTTGCGTCGCGCTCGCGCATACTGCGGAAGAACCATTGCCCCTCGAAGCCATTGCAACGGTGCGATAATTCCTGTGCGCCGACCAGCTCCTTTTCAAGAGCCGCGATTTCCTTGCTGTTGTGGCGCGTGCGGATATCGAGGCCGGCCGATTGCAGCCGCCCCGCGCAACCGGCGAGCCGCGCCTTGGCGTTGGCCGACGCCGCGTCCCATCCGGCCGTTTCCAGAACGGCCAAGCTCTGCGGCTTGCGCGGCAGCGGCGCGCTATGCGGCCCCTGCAGGCCGTGCGTGCCGGCATCGCCGCCGACGCGGTTAGCGATCTCGCAAGCGACCTGCCAAACGTCTTCAAGCGAAGCGCCCAAAATCCCGGTGCAGCTCTGGCTCTGATAATCGTGGCTGCCTTCGCGGTTGAGCGCGTTGACGCTCGGCTTAAAGCCGAAGCAGCCGCAAAAACTTGCCGGGCGGATGGTCGAGCCGATCACCTGCGTGCCGAGGGCGGCGGACACGATGCCAGCAGCGACCGAGGCCGCCGAGCCGCTCGACGAGCCGCCGGGCGTATGCGCGAGGTCCCACGGATTGCGCGTGCCACGCGGTTCAGAGGCGGCAAACTCGGTGGTGACCGTCTTGCCGATGAGCACGGCGCCGGCGTCACGCAACGCGCGCACGCTGGCGGCGTCCTTCTCCGATCGCCAGCCGGCGAATAATGGCGACCCCATTTCGGTCGGCATATCGACGGTCTCGATAATGTCCTTGATGGCGACCGGCATGCCGTCGATCGGCGATCGCGGTCTTCCGTCACGCCAGCGCGTGGTCGAGCGATCGGCGGCCGCGCGCGCCGCATCCAGATTGGTGCAGACGAAGGCACCGATCTTGGGCTCCCATTGGTCGAACAGAGCAAGCGAGCGCTCAAGGAACTGCCGCGGGGTCTGCGCGCCCGATGCGAGGGTCTGCGCCGCGGCGAGGTACGACCGCATCATCGGTTTTGTTTGTTCGGATTCGGGCATGGCGCTTCCTTCTATGGATCATTCCGGGTCGCGGGCGCTGCCCCGCGGATCCAGAACCGGCATCTACGAAAACAGGCAGCCGCGCCGCGACCATGCCCCTCAAGACCAGAGATCATGGATTGCGGGATTCTCTCCCTCGGCGGTGACGGTCTACCTTTTGCTCTCGTCATAATAATGGATCTCATAGAGTAGACAGCCGTGCTGAGATTTGAACGGGCCGTGATGGACCCCGGGCGGCCGGCACGCGTAGGTCGGCGCATCGAACGGCTCGCCGCCCCTGCCCTGCGCGTCATTGCCGACGATCAGATCGCCGGAGACCAGATAGACTTCCTCCCAATGGTCGTGGACGAACGGCGCTTTGGTGTATACCCCGGGGGCAAAGCGTAAGAGCCGCGTGCGGCTGCCCATCTTGTGCGCCTCGTCGAGATCGCTGGCCAGAATTTTTTGCTCGATGCCGGCCGGATAGCCCGGCGGCGTCGCCCAGCCATCCTTCATGTCGATCTTGTGGAATTCGAGATGTGGCTTGTTCATAGGCATGATGGCACCTTCTTTTCCATTCTCACCCGAGCACCGGAAGCGTGCGTAGGCGGTAGCGGTGGCTAATTTTGCGCCCAAGAACCGGGTCGTCGAGTTCGAATTCGAAGATTTCCGACGAGCGCACGCCGCCGCGCGCGGCGAGCGTACCGCAGAACATCAGCGTCCCGTCCTCCAGCGCGCTCTTGTCGGCGAATTGGTTGACCAGCGACAGCGGATCGAGCATCGCCACGACCGGGCCTTGCTGATAGAGTGCACGCCGCCCCGCCTCGAAGATGTGTGCGCGCAAAACGAGCTTGTCCCAGTGCGGCGCGAGTTCGTCGTAGGCCCAAAATTCCGCCGCGAGCGGCTTGTCGCACATCTGCTTGGAGACCGAGACGCCGTACTTTTCCACTTCGCGGTCAGTGTGATCGGAGCCGGCGCCGACCCACAGGCGGCCGCCGTGCTGTAACAGCACGAATTCGGCTTCCCCGCTCGAGGCCTCGCCCAGCACCTCGATTTCGTCATCGAGCGTGAGCCGCGCCGCGGCGGCGCGATAGAAGATCGGCGTGGTGGTGGGCGGCTTGACGCCGATCGCGGCGAGTTCGGCGATATGCTTTTCTACCGCTGCCTTGTCGCGTCCGGTCCAACCGGCGACCACGAGCCGGCTCACCGGAACGTCGCGCCGGTGTGCCTCGCCGCCGGCGTGAAGGACGAGAGCAAAGTTGCGCGCGGCCACTGTGCCTCCGAAATGGCGGGAGCGGAGTCGCCGCCGGTGGGGCGGGCTGACCGCTGAAGTTTTGGCGCGCTGATCGATCCGCGCAGCGGCCGTTGCAATGGGTGGAAGCGCATTGTACATGGAGCGGGACAGCGCGCAAACAAGCGACAGTAAAGATCGCGACGGGGCAGCGTTCCGCTGCGGGGTGCGGCCTTCTTCGTCGCGCAAACAGGAGCCCCGCCATGCACGAAATCGCCGGTCAGGTTCATTGGCACGAGCCGTCAGGTTTTAAGCGTGCCGGTTTCGGCAAATTCAACCGGCCGAAGGCCCCTTACGACCTGTTCATGGAATCCGAGGAGATTCCGATCTACCGCGATATCGGCGTCAGCAAGGTCCAGAACCTGCCGCTGCAACCTTGGAAGCGCATGGGCGGTCGGGGTACCTATATTCAGCTGCACGGCACCGAGGGCAAGTGGGGCTGTTACGTGGTCGAGGTGCCGGGCGCCGGCGCACTCAACCCCGAAAAGCACATGTACGAAGAGGTTTATCTCGTCGTCGAGGGTCGCGGCTCGACCGAGGTCTGGCTCGAGGGCGACAACAAGCGGCACGTCTTCGAATGGCAAAAGGGATCGCTGTTCTCGATTCCGGTCAATGCCATGCACCGCATCGTCAACGCCAGTTCGTCGCCGGCACTGCTTCTAGGCGGCACCACCGCGCCGAACCTGATCAATCTCATCAACAACACCGACGCGATCTTCAACTGCCCCTATCAGTTCCGCGACCGCTTCTCCGGCGCCGATGATTTCTACAAATACAAGGACGACATCGAGCCTGATCCGGTGCGCGGGTTGGCCATGCGCCGCACCAACTTCATTCCCGACATCGTCAATTGCGACCTGCCGCTCGACAACCGGCGCTCGCCGGGCTGGCGGCGCGTCGAGCCATTCATGACCGGCAATACGTTTTATCTGTGGATCGGCCAGCACGAGAACGGGCATTATTCGAAGGCGCACGCCCATACCTCGGCCGCAGTGCTGATCTGCATCAAGGGCAAGGGCTACACTTATACCTGGCCGGAACGGCTGGGCATTTCACCCTGGAAGGACGGCAAAGCCGACGAGGTCAAGCGCGTCGACTACGAGCCGGTCGGGATGGTATCGGCCGCCCCAGGCGGCGCACGCTGGTATCACCAGCATTTTGGCGCTTCCAAAGACCCGTTCCGGCTCACCGCCTGGTTCGGGCCGAACAATCCCGGCCGCGAACCAGGACCGCCCGGGGAAAAACACACCGACTACACGGCCATGGATATTACCGAAGGCGGCACCGCGATCCCCTACTACATGGAGGATCCGTTCCTTCGCCAGGAATATGCCGAGCGGATGAAGCGCGAGGGCGCGGAGAACCGCATGCGGCCGGAATATTACGAGCGCGACTACCGCGGGCTGTTGCCGCAGGAATGACGGCGTTTCCGCTCATCCGCCGCACCGTCATGCACTGCCAAGGCGGGCATCCGGGACGCGGCGTCAGCGTCGCTCACGCACCACTTTTATCTGATCATCGACGATTGATGGATCGGCCGCTTGCGCGGACGACGACGAGGAATGGCACATGAGCGAAGAAGCCCAAGGCGGGCGTATTTTCTTTTCTTCGACCGGGCGCACCTTCGGCGAGGAGGACGAGCTGTGTGTCCTTTCGGTTGGCGTCGATATCGGTTCGTCCACCTCGCACCTGGTCTTTTCCCGCATCGTGCTGGAGCGGCTCGACAGCCGCTATGTCGTTACCGAGCGGGAAAGCTTTTATCAGTCCGACATTCTGCTTACGCCTTACTCGGCCGAAGAGACGATCGACGCCCAAGCGCTCGGCGCCTTCATCGAGCGCCAGTACAAGGACGCCAAGATCGAGCCCGATGAGATCGACACCGGCGCGCTGATCCTTACCGGCGTCGCGGTGCGCCGGCGCAACGCCCGCCGCATCGGCGAACTGTTCGCCGCGCAGGCAGGAAAAATGGTGGCAGTGAGCGCCGGCGACAGCCTGGAGACGGTGATGGCGGCCTACGGTTCGGGGGCAGCGGCGCGCTCGATCCGCAACGCCGCGCCAGTGATGAATGTCGATATCGGCGGCGGCACCTCGAAAATCGCGGTGTGCGCCGACGGCAAGGTGCTCGATGTGACCGCGGTCGATGTCGGCGCCCGGCTCATCGTGCTCGACGCCGGCAACCGCATCATGCGCCTGGAAGAGGCCGGGCGCCGCTTTGGCGCCGAGCTCGGCCTGAAACTCGATCTAGGTTTTGCGCTCACCGACGAACAGGCACGTGCGCTCGCTGCGCGCATGGCCGAGCGCCTGTTTGAAGCTATGGAGGGCCGCTCGCCGCGCGCCGACGGCGCCGAGCTGTTGCGGCTCGATCCGCTGAGCTGGCGCGGCACGCTTGCCGACGTGAGTTTTTCCGGCGGCGTGTCGGAATACATTTATGGCGGTGAGGCCAAGGCGTTCGGCGATATCGGCCCGCAGCTCGCTGCCGAAATGCGCGCGCGGCTGCGCCATTGGGGCCCGGAGCTGGCACGGCCGGAGGCGCGCATCCGCGCCACCGTAATTGGCGCCTCGCAATACACCATGCAGGTGTCCGGCTCGACCATCTTCGTCTGGCCGCTCACCACGCTGCCGCTGCGCAACGTGCCGGTGATTGCGCCGAATTTTTCGCTCGAGCAAGAAAGCATCGATTCCGCTGCCGTTTCGGTATCGATTAAAAGCACGCTCAAGCGTCTGGATCTCGGCAGCGGCGAAAGGCCCGTCGCAGTGTTCGTGCCCTGGCGCGGATCGGCCACGTTTCGCCGGCTCGACGATTTCTGCAAGGGCGTCGCCGATGGCCTCGAGGCGGTGATCGGGCACGGCCATCCGATCGTGCTCGCCGGCGACGGCGATGTCGGCGGCCTGATCGGCATCCATTATTGCGAGGAGATGAAGTTCAACAATCCGATCGTCTCGATCGACGGGCTTGAACTGAAGGAATTCGACTACATCGATATCGGCGCCATTCTCGATACATCCGGGGCCGTGCCGGTTGTGATCAAATCGCTGATCTTCCCCACCAGCGCCGGCCTGGGCAAGGATTGGCAGGCCGAGCGCGCCATTTCGCCGGTGACAGCCCAGGCTCCGTAAATTGCATATTCTTTGTGCATTGCACAATCGCAATGCGGCCTGCAGAGGAAGCGGGCAGCCCCGGCTCACGGGCGGCTTAGCCGGCGCGCGCTAAAATCCCCGAAGTCGTTGAAGACTCTCAGCTTGTCCCGATTGCGAGCGGTGGCATGGATTTTGCCGCGCGCTGGCCTGCCCATTCATTTAGCGGGAGACCGGCGATGGATTACGTGAAGCCAGCCGATGTTGCGGCGGCAATGCTCGAGACAGGCAGGCGCAAGCTCGCGCTTGCCCCGCGCGACCTTCTCATTCGCGGCATGCTGGCCGGCGCCATTTTGGGCGTGGCCACGAGCCTTGCTGTGACAGGCGCGGTGCAGACCGGGCAATTGCTGGTCGGCGCACTGATTTTTCCCGTGGGCTTCATCAGCATCGTGCTGCTCGGGCTTGAACTGGTCACCGGCAATTTCGCGCTGGTACCGCTGCCCTGGCTCGACCGCGAGGCCGGCTTCGGTTCGGTACTGGTCAATTGGGGCTGGGCGTTCATCGGCAATCTGATCGGCAGCGTTGCATACGGTGCGCTGCTCGCAATCGTGCTCACCAATATGGGGACGAGCGTGCCCGCCGGCGTCGCCGCGCGCATCATCGCGCTCGCCGAAGCCAAGTCCATCGGCTACGCCGCTTTGGGCACCGCCGGCATGGTCACCGTGTTCGTCAAGGCGATGCTGTGCAACTGGCTGGTCTGCCTTGCCATCGTGCTCGCCATGACCACCAACTCGACTATCGGCAAAATCGCCTGCGCCTGGATGCCGATCTTCATCTTCTTCGCGCAAGGTTTTGAGCACTCGGTGGTGAACATGTTCATCATTCCCACCGGGATGATGATGGGCGCAAAGGTCTCGGTCGCGCAGTGGTGGATGTGGAATCAGATCCCGGTCACGCTGGGCAATATCGTCGGCGGCTTCACCTTCACCGGGCTGGCGCTCTACGCCACCTACAAGCCGCGGCCCTGCGCCGAGCCGGCGCGCGGGGGAGCACCGAGCGCCGTGCCGGCCGAGTAGCAACGAGCGCGATCCTTTGCGAGCTGACCATTGGCCGGCCAGTTCGATGCCGGACCGGTTGGCTGCCAATGACGCTGCAAGCTGAATGCCGAAAACACGAACGGACACCATGCCCGGCGATCTTGAACCAGAACAGAAGCGCTATCTCGAAGGCTTCATGACCGGTCTGCAGATCGCGAAAAGCGCGCGCGCTGCGGACGGTCTTGCGGCAGCTGCGTCGGGGGAGCCGATCGGACCCGACGCCGCCGCTTTTCGCGCGCAGGAGCGCGTGCTCAAGGCCGGCGGCAAGCTCTCCGATGCGGAAAAATTCAAGCGCGAGCTCAATCCGCTTGACGGCTACGAGAAGCTCAAGCACCAAGCGGCCAAGAACGAAGCGCCGAAAGCCGATGATAATTTTCGGTGGCGTTTTTTCGGCCTGTTCTACTGCGCGCCGACGCAGCAGGCCTATATGTGCCGGCTGCGCATCCCAAACGGCATTCTCAAACATTGGCAGCTCGCCGGCCTTGCCGATCTCGCCGAGCGCTATGCCGGCGGCTACGCCCATGTCACCACGCGCGCCAATCTGCAGATGCGCGAAGTCGAGCCGAAGAACGCGGTCGCCATGGTCGAGGCGATCGTGGACCTCGGCCTGTGCTCGCGCGGCTCCGGTGCCGACAATATCCGCAACGTCACCGGCACGCCGACCGCCGGCATCGACCCGCAGGAGCTGATCGACACACGGCCCTATTCGCGCGAGTGGCACTTCCACATCCTCAATGACCGCTCGCTCTACGGCATTCCGCGCAAGTTCAACGTCGCCTTTGACGGCGGCGGCACCATTGCGGTGCTCGAGGACACGAACGACATCGGCTTCCAGGCCGTCGCGGTGAAAGACGGTTTTGGCATCGAACCGGGAATCTGGTTCCGCCTGATGCTCGGCGGCATTACCGGACACAGAGATTTTGCCCGCGATACCGGCGTGATCGTCAGGCCTGGCGACGCCACCAGGGTAGCGGACGCCGTGGTGCGCGTATTCATTGACCACGGCAACCGCAGCAATCGCGCCAAGGCCCGGCTGAAATACGTGCTCGACGCCTGGGGCTTTGACAAATTCCTTGCCGCGACGGAAGAAAAGCTTGGCGAGAAACTCGTACGTGCGCCGGTCGCGGCCATGGTTGCGCGCCCGGCCTTCGATCGGCTCGCCCATATCGGCGTCCACGCGCAGAAGCAGAAGGGCCTGTTCTGGATCGGCGTGGCGCTGCCGGTCGGCAAGCTCATGGCCGCGCAGATGCGCGCGCTGGCGCGCGCCGCGCACGAATTTGGCGACGGCGACATCAGGCTGACGGTCTGGCAGAATTTGCTGATCTCAGGTGTGGCGGAAGACCGCGCCGCCGACGCCGTAGCCGCGATCGCGGCGAGCGGTCTGTCGACCACGGCAGACTCGATCCGCGCCGGCCTCGTTGCCTGCACCGGCAACGCCGGCTGCAGGCTGGCCATGTCGGATACCAAGCGTCACGCCGAAGAGATCGCCAGACGCTGTGCGGCGAGCGTGCGGCTCGACGGGCCGATCAACATTCATCTCACCGGATGCCCGAACTCGTGCGCGCAGCATTACATCGGCGATATCGGTTTGCTCGGCGTCAAGGTGCAGGTCTCCGAAGAGGGCGATCAGGTCGAGGGTTACCACGTTCATGTCGGCGGCGGTTTTGGCCCGGACGCCATGTGCGGCCGCGAAATCTTTCACGGCGTCAAGGCGGAGGATGCGCCGCAAGTCGTCGAGTGCCTGCTCAAGGCTTACCTCGCTCACCGCGCCTCGCCGCAGGAAACCTTCCTCGCGTTTACCCGCCGGCACGATCTCGACGCGCTCAAGGCGATGTACGCGCAGCAGGCGGCCGAATAGCCGTCTTAGAGATCGGATAATGTCGTGAGTGGCTTCCTCACGCCCACTATCGAACATGAGCGGACCGCAGAGATGCGCCGGCCAAGGCAGGGCAGGTCCAACTCTCGTTCCATGCGCTAATCGCAATCCGCCATCGGCAACGCCCACAAGGCGCAATCCTGCCGACCGGCTTTCCATTGCCGATCCGGCCTGCCAAATTCGATCCCGCAAAGCCTCCGGGAACCGTATCACTGTCCACCAAAGTCGAGTTGACCGTGGCATGCGGCGATTACGAGATCATGCGCGCATTCAAGGACGGCACCGTAAAGCCTGACGGGATCGACCTGAAGGTCGTCACTTGTATGGGGGCCTTTGGAA